>NZ_JAAAMJ010000001.1 GCF_010500835.1 Aurantimonas aggregata
CTACGACGACATCGTCGCCCACTGCTGTGACGCTTGGAACAAGCTCGTCGATCAGCCCTGGAAAATCATCTCAATCGGAATGCGGGACTGGGCGCATGAGTTCTGATCAGCGCACGTTGGTATCAGCTATGCGGGATGAAATTGGGGAAGTCGTCGGGGCTAAGGCCCCAGACCTGCGTCACCAGATAGAACGCAGCAAAGACCACGCTGGCCAGAATCGTCGTCTGGATGAACTTGCGGCCCATCCGCGCGTTCGACGGCGCCCCGTGGTCGGTGCCAAGCGTCACCTGGTCGTTCTCGATCTGGGAACGGTGGCCGAGCGGCAGAATGACGAACAGCGACGTCCACCAGATGATGAAATAAACGGCGAGCGCCGAGATCCAGCCCATCGTCACGCCTCCTCTAGTTCGGTGAGTGTGCCGAACAGATCGCCCGGATGCACGAACAGCACCGGTCTGCCATGGGCCCCTATCATAGGCTCCCCGTCGCCGAGCACCCGGCCGCCGGCGGCCAGGATCCGGTCCCGGGCGACCCTGATGTCACTCACTTCGTAGCACACATGATGCATGCCGCCTTTTGGGCTCTTTGCCAGGAAGGCCGCAATCGGCGAATTGTCGCCGAGCGGTTCAAGCAGTTCGAGCTTGGTGTTGCCGAGATCGACGAACACCACCGTCACGCCATGCTCCGGCAGCGCCAGCGGTGCCGATATCTCGGCACCGAGCATTGCCTGGTAGCGCTCGACCGCGACGGAAAGATCCGGCACGGCGAGCGCCACATGGTTCAGGCGACCGAGCATCGCGCTTCCTCAGGAACGGGTGACGAACACCGTCACGATCGGCTTCTTGCCCCAGGCCTCGAAGGCTGCCCCGCGGACGGCCCGCCGAACCGATTCCGCCACGAGGTCGAGGTCCTTGCGCCGGTTGGGCGGGATGCTCTCGACGGCGCCCGCGGCGGCGTCGATCATGATCTCCTCGATCTCCTCGCCGCCAGCATCGTCTTTCGGCATGCCGAGCGCGACGAGGTCGGGATCCTCGCGCATCTGCAGCTTGGCGGTCAATTCGACCAGCACCGAAACCTGCCCGACATTCGACAGCCGGCGCCGTTCGTTGATGCCCATCTCTTCGGCCGAGCCGATCAGGCGGCCATCCTTGTAGAGACGGCCGACCGGGACCTCGTCGATGATCGCGGCGGCACCCGGCGACAGTCGGACGACCCCGCCATTGCGCACCGGGATGACCTCGCGCACGCCGAGTTCGCTTGCCAGCAGCGCGTGCGCCGCCAGATGCGCCGCCTCGCCATGGGCGGGGATGGCGATCTTCGGCCGAACCCACTCGTACATCTGGCGCATTTCGCTGCGCCGCGGGTGACCGGACACGTGGACGAGCTTGGCGCCGTCCTCCAGCACCTCGATGCCACGTTCGACCAGGGCGTTCTTGATCTCGATGATGCCCTTCTCGTTGCCGGGGATCGAGCGCGAGGAGAAGATCACCAGGTCGCCCTTGGACAGCGAGACCGAGGGGTGCTCGTTGCGCGACAGGCGCGCCAACGCGGCGCGGGGCTCGCCCTGGCTGCCGGTGAGGATGATCACGGCCTTCTCCGGCGGGATGTAGCCGAAATCCTGTTCGCCCAGGAACGGCGGAATGCCTTCCAGATAGCCGAGCTCGCCGGCGACGTCGCAGACTCGCCGCATCGACCGGCCCATCAGCAGGACCTGGCGCCCGGCGTCGCGCGCGGCGGCCGCGATCGAGCGGATGCGCCCGACATTGGAGGAGAAGGTGGTTACCGCCACGCGCCCCTTGGCGGCGCGGATGATGTCGCCGAGCGAAGCGGAGACTTCCTTCTCGCTGGGGCTGATGCCCTCGCGCATGGCGTTGGTCGAATCGGCGATCATCGCCAGAACGCCCTCGTCGCCGATCTCGCGCAGGCGCTTCTCGTCGGTCGGCTTGCCGAGGACGGGCGTCGCGTCGATCTTCCAGTCGCCGGTGTGGACGACCGTGCCGGCGGGCGAGCGGATCGCCAGCGCGACCGGTTCCGGGATCGAATGGGTGACGTTGATCGCCTCGATCTCGAACGGGCCGACCTTGAACCGGTCGCCGGCGGCGAAGATCTCGACCGGGATCTTCGGCGCGCCGGCCTCGCCTTCGCGCTTGGCCGCGAGCAGCGCCGCCGTGAACGCCGTCGCGTAGACCGGCACCTTGTTCAGCCGCGGCCAGAGATCGAGCAGCGCGCCGTAATGGTCTTCATGGGCATGGGTGATGACGATACCCTTCAGCGCATGCTTCTCTTCCTCGAGAAACCGCGTGTCGGGAAAGATCAGGTCGGCGCCCGGGAAATCCGGCCCGGCAAAGGAGACACCGCAGTCGACCATGATCCACTCGCGGTCTTCTTCCGGACCATAGCCGTAGAGGGCGAGATTCATGCCGATCTCGCCGATGCCGCCTAGCGGCACGAACAATAGCTCACTCAAGGATGTTCTTCTTTCGCGTCATGTCACGGCGCGGGAAGCCGCGCTCGATGGGTTTCGTTCTCAGTCCAAATTCGTCGTGGCGGCAGGAGCCGTCGTGTCGGAGGGCGCCTTGCGGGCGTCTGCCTCCAGAAAGAAAAGATCGCCGGCGGAAATCGCCATGCGCGTTTCGTCCTCCCGCAGGAGGATCAGCCGTCCGTCCTCGTCGAGCGCCTCGAACCGCCCGGCCAGTGTCCGATCCGCCATGGCGACGCGACATTCGGCGCCGACGCCGACCGCGACGCCCAGCCATTCGCGGCGAACGTCGTCGAAGCCCCGCCCCCGATCGAACCGGGACAAGGCGCCGGCGAGGCCTTCGGCCACGGCGTCGAAGACGGTATCGAGTGCCAGGTCGGAAGCCCCTTCCCGCGCCAGGGAGGTGACCGGATAGGGAGCCTCATCGGGTATCAGTGAAACGTTGACCCCGCAACCGATCACCACCGCCATTCGCCCGTCCGGCAACCGTTCGCTCTCGAGCAGGATGCCGACCGCCTTGGCGCCGCCGATCAGAACGTCGTTCGGCCACTTGACCGCGACCGCCGCCGCGTCCGGCAACAGCCAAGCGAGCCCGTCGCGAATGCCGAGCGAGGCGACGAGGGGCAGCTTCGACAGATGTTCGAGCGGCGCCGGGTCCATCAGCAGCAGGCTGGCGTAGAGATTGCCCGGCTCGGAGGCCCAGCTGCGCCCTCGCCTGCCCCGCCCGGCGGACTGCCGCTCGGCGGTGACCCAGAGCGGGCCCGGATCGCCGGAACGCGCCGCCTCCAGCGCCACGCTGTTGGTCGAGGTGACCTCGCCGAGCGCCAGACGCCGCGGTCCTGAAGACGCCCCTTCCACCGTCAGAAGAAGGTGCGGGCCGCCGCCTCGGCGGCGGCGAAGATCGGGCCGCCGACGAGGAGATAGACCGGGAAGATGAACAGCGCCGAGACGCCGAGGACGACGCGCAGTTCCGTCGCCATCGGAACGAAGTCCTCCGAGGCGTCGTCGAACCACATCACCTTGACGATCCGCAGGTAGTAATAGAGGCCGACGACGCTGGCGAGGACGCCGATCACCGCCAGCGCGTAGAGCCCCGCCTCGACCGCCGCCATGAAGACGAAATACTTGGCGAAGAAGCCGGCAAGCGGCGGCAGGCCGGCCAGCGACAGCATCAGGATGGTCAGGAACAGCGCCATCGCCGGATTGGTCTTCGACAGGCCGGCGAGGTCGTCGATGTCCTCGACCATGCCGTCCTTGCGCCGCATGGCGAGGATGACCGCGAAGCTGCCTAGCGTCATGGCCAGGTAGATCGCCATGTAGAGCAGCACGCCGCGCACGCCCTCGGCCGTACCGGCGGACAGGCCAACGAGGGCGTAGCCCATGTGGCTGATCGAGGAGTAGGCCATCAGCCGCTTGATGTTGCGCTGCCCGATGGCGGCGAACGCCCCGAACACCATCGAGGCGATCGAGATGAATACCAGCACCTGCTGCCAGTCGACCGTCAGCGGCCCGAAGCCCTGGACGGTGAAGCGGGTCAGCAGCGCCATGGCGGCGACCTTCGGCGCCCCGGCCATGAAGGCAGTGATCGGCGTCGGCGCGCCTTCGTAGACGTCGGGTGTCCACATGTGGAACGGCACGGCAGAGATCTTGAAGGCGAGACCGGCGAGGACGAAGACCAGGCCGACGATGATGCCGAGCGAACGCTCGCCGAGCGCGACGGACGCCGCGATCGCGTGGAATTCGATCTGGCCGGTGAAGCCGTAGATCAGCGATGCGCCGTAGAGCAGCATGCCCGACGACAGCGCACCGAGGACGAAATATTTCAGGCCCGCCTCGGTCGAGCGCACGGAATCGCGGTTGATGGCGGCCAGCACGTAGATCGCCAGCGACTGCAGCTCGAGCCCCAGATAGAGGCCGATCATGTCCCCGGCCGAGACCATCATCATCATGCCGGTGGTCGACAGGACGATCAGCACCGGAAACTCGAAGCGGTTGAAGCGCTCGCTTTCGGCAAAGCCGACGGACATCACCACCGCCGCCGCAGCGCCGATCAGCACCAGCACCTTCATGAATACGGCGAACGGGTCGAGGATGAACGATCCGCCGAACGCCACGCCGAGCGGCGTCACCAGCACCAGCCACAGCCCGGCGATGATGATCAGGGCCACCGACAGACCGGTGACGGTCTGGGCGCTGCGCTCCCCGGCAAAGACGCCGTACATCAGCAGCAGCATCGCGCCGACCGCCATGATCAGTTCGGGCGCGACGATCGGAAGGCTCGTGGCCAACATGTCCGAAAGCATAGGCGTTCCGTTCCCGCTGTTACTGTGCCCGAGCGACCGCCGAGGCGGCTTCGAGCGCTGCCGTGTAGCCGCCGACGAGGTTCTCGACGGAGACGGCTGTCACGTTGAAGACCGGCATCGGATAGACGCCGAAGAAGATGATCAGGATCACCAGCGGATACAGGAGAATCTTCTCGCGCCGCGACAGATCCAGGATCGAACGCAGGCTCTCCTTCTCGAGAACGCCGTAGATTACCCGGCGATAGAGCCAGAGTGCGTAGGCGGCCGACAGGATCACGCCGGTGGCGGCGAAGATCGCCACCCAGGAATTCACCTGGAACACGCCGATCAGAGTCAGGAACTCGCCGACGAAGCCGCTGGTCCCCGGCAGACCGACATTGGCCATGGTGAAGATCAGCATCACCACCGCATAGTTCGGCATGCGGCTGACCAGCCCGCCATAGGCGGCGATCTCGCGGGTGTGCATGCGATCGTAGATGACGCCGACGCAGAGGAACAGCGCGCCCGAGACCAGGCCGTGCGACAGCATCTGGAAGATCGCGCCTTCGACGCCCTGCTGATTGGCGGCGAAGATGCCCATCGTCACGAATCCCATATGGGCGACGGAGGAGTAGGCGATGAGCTTCTTGATGTCCGTCTGCACCAGCGCGACCAGCGAGGTGTAGATGATCGCGACGACCGACAGGGTGAACACCAGCGGCGCGAAGTCGGCGGAAGCCAGCGGAAACATCGGCAGCGAGAAGCGCAGGAAGCCGTAGCCGCCGAGCTTCAGAAGGATACCCGCCAGGATCACCGAGCCCGCCGTCGGCGCCTCGACATGCGCGTCCGGAAGCCAGGTGTGCACCGGCCACATCGGCATCTTCACCGCGAAGGAGGCGAAGAAGGCGAACCACAGCCAGGGCTGCATCGACGCCGGGAAGTCATGCGCTAGGAGATCCGGGATCGAGGTCGTGCCGGCGTCCCAGTACATCGCCATGATGGCGACGAGCATCAGCACCGAGCCGAGGAAGGTGTAGAGGAAGAACTTGTAGCTGGCGTAGATCCGCCGCTTGCCGCCCCACACGCCGATGATCAGGAACATCGGGATCAGGCCGCCCTCGAAGAACACGTAGAACAGCACGAGATCGAGCGCGCAGAAGACGCCGATGACCAGCGTTTCCAGGACGAGGAACGCGATCATGTACTCCTTCACACGGAACTGCACCGACTCGACGCTGGCGAGGATGCAGATCGGCATCAGGAAGGTCGTCAGGATGACGAACAGCATGGAAATGCCGTCGACACCCATGTGGTAGGTGATGCCGCCGCCCAGCCAGTCGGCCTGCTCGACCATCTGGAAGCCGGCGATGGTCGGATCGAAGTCGACCCAGATCCACAACGACAGGACGAAGGTGAACGCCGTCGTCCATAGCGCCACGGCACGGATGTTCCGGCGCGCCAGGTCGTTGTCGTCGCGGATGAACAGGATCAGCAGCGCCCCGACCAGCGGCAGGAACGTGACGGTCGAGAGGATCGGCCAGTCGGTCATCAATTGACTCCCCCGAGCATCATCCACGTGACGAGCGCGGCGACGCCGATCAGCATCGCGAAGGCATAGTGGTAGAGATAGCCGGTCTGCAGCCGCACGACGTGGTTGGTGACGCCGAGCACCCGCGCCGAGACGCCGTCGGGCCCGAGCCCGTCGATGATCCGCCCGTCACCGGTCTTCCAGAGCATGCGGCCGAGCGCGATCGCCGGACGCACGAACAGGAAGTTGTAGAGCTCGTCGAAGTACCACTTGTTGAGCAGGAACTGGTAGAGGCCGCGATGGCGCTCCGCCAGGCGACGCGGCTGTTCCGGAAAGCGGATGTAGAAGAGCCAGGCCAGCGCGAAGCCGAGTGCCATCATCACCGTCGGCAGGAAGACGATCGCGAACGGGATCTCGTGCATGTCATGGAGAACGTGGTTCTCCGGCCCGGTGAACAGGGCACTGCGCCAGAAGGCGTCGTAGCCGCCGTCGATGAAGGAGTCGGCAAAGACGATGCCGGCAAGCAGCGCGCCGATGGCGAGGACGTAGAGCGGCACGAGCATCACCGGCGGCGACTCGTGGATATGGTGCATGACGTCGGCGGAGGCCCGCGGCTTGCCGTGGAAGGTCATGAAGATCAGCCGCCATGAATAGAAGCTGGTCAGAAGCGCAGCGAGCACGGTCAGGGCCCAGCCATACATGGCGAAGCTGTTGTGGCCGACGAAGGCCGCTTCGATCACCGCATCCTTGGAGAAGTAGCCGGCGGTGTACGGAAAACCGGTCAGCGCCAGCGTGCCGATCACCATCATCCAGTAGGTTTTAGGGATGTGCTTCCGCAGCCCGCCCATGCGGCGCATGTCCTGCTCGTCGGAAACGGCATGGATCACCGAGCCGGCGCCGAGGAACAGCAGCGCCTTGAAGAAGGCGTGGGTGAACAGGTGGAAGATCGCGACGCTGTAGGCGCCGACGCCGAGCGCGACGAACATGTAGCCGAGCTGCGAACAGGTCGAGTAGGCGATGACGCGCTTGATGTCGTTCTGCACGAGGCCGACCGTGGCCGCGAAGATCGCCGTGGTCGCGCCGACGAAGGTGACGACGGTCAGGGCGGTGTGGCTGAGCTCGAAGAGCGGCGACATCCGCGCAACGAGGAAGACGCCGGCGGTGACCATCGTCGCCGCATGGATCAGCGCCGAGACCGGGGTCGGGCCTTCCATGGCATCGGGCAGCCAGGTGTGAAGGCCGAGCTGCGCCGACTTGCCCATGGCGCCCATGAACAGCAGCAGGCAGACCGTGGTCAGCGCCGCGCCCATGCCGAGTGAATAGCCGGCGAAGCTCAGGACAGGCGCGCCAGTCGCCGCGGCGGCTTCCGCACCCTCCCCGCCCATCTGGGCCATGAGGTCGGCCGCACCGGCAAAGATCGTGTCGAGATTGACCGATCCGAACAGCACGTAGATGCCGAAGATGCCGAGGATGAAACCGAAATCGCCGACGCGGTTGACGATGAAGGCCTTCATCGCGGCGGCATTGGCCGACGGCTTCTTGTACCAGAAGCCGATCAGAAGATAGGACGCGAGGCCCACGCCTTCCCAGCCGAAGAACATCTGCACCAGGTTGTTCGACGTCACCAGCATCAGCATGGCGAAGGTGAACAGCGACAGATAGGCGAAGAAGCGCGGCCGATGCGGGTCGTGGTGCATGTAGCCGATCGAGTAGATGTGCACCAAGGCCGAGACGGTGTTCACCACCACCAGCATGACGAGCGTCAGCCTGTCGATCCGCAGCGACCAGGAAATGTCCAGCCCGCCGGACTGGATCCACGTCAGCAGCGTGACCCGAAGCGTCTCGCCGTTGCCGAAGCCGAAGGTGACGAAGGCGAACCAGGAAAGGGCCGCGGCGACGACCAGGAAGGCCGAGGTGATGTACTCGGCCTCCTTGGCGCCGATAGCGTTGCCGAACAGCCCGGCGACCAGGAAGCCGGCGAGCGGCAGCAGGACGATGATCTGATACACGCTCGATCAGCCTTTCATCGTGTTGACGTCGTCGACGGCGATGGAGCCGCGAATACGGAAGAAGACCACCAGGATGGCGAGGCCGATCGCGGCCTCGGCCGCCGCGACGGTCAGGATGAAGAGCGCGAAGACCTGCCCGACGAGATCGTTGAGAAAGGCCGAGAACGCCACGAAATTGATGTTGACGGCGAGCAGGATCAGCTCGACCGACATCAGGATCGTGATGATGTTCTTGCGGTTCATGAAGATGCCGAAGACGCCCGTGACGAACAGGATCGCTCCGACGGTAAGGTAGTGTCCGAGACCGACTTCCATTGCCAATTCCTTCGCTCTCAGATGCCCTTGCCGCTCTCGACCTTGCGGATCTCGATGGCGGTAGCCGGATTGCGCGCGACCTGCGTCGGGATCGACTGGCGCTTCAGCCCTTCCTTGTGTCGCAGCGTCAGGACGATCGCCCCGATCATCGCGACGAAGAGGATCAGCCCGGCCAGCTGGAAGAACAGGACGTAGCGCGTGTAGAGCACGGTCCCGAGCTGCTCGATGTTCGACATGGCCGCGAGCGGCAGCATCGGCATTGCCGTCGCGGCGGAAAGCTGCGGATCGTAGTAGCTGCCGGTCACCGCGATGATCAGCTGAGCGAGCAGGACCATGCCGATGATCGCCCCGATCGGCGCGTATTTCAGCGCCCCCTGCTTCATCCGCCCGAAATCGAGGTCGAGCATCATCACCACGAACAGGAACAGGATCGCGACGGCGCCGACATAGACGACGATGAGGATCAGCGCCAGGAACTCCGCCCCGACGAGCAGGAACAGCCCGGCTGCCGCGACGAAGGTCAGGATCAGGAACAGCACCGAGTGCACCGGATTGCGCGCGAACACGACCATCACGGCGGCACCGACCGCGATCAGCGCGAAGACGTAGAAGAACAGTGCCGGAAGGCCCAGCATGATCGGGCTCCTTGTGGTGGTCTTTAGGCCGCCCGCAGGCCGCCTTCTCGGAAAGTCAGGTGCTGGCGGAAGCCGGTCCCGCAGGCGAATTCGGGTGGTCGACCGGGGCGGAGAGGCCCCCGCCGCTTAGCGGTAAGGCGCGTCGAGCGCAATGTTGCGGGCGAGTTCCCGCTCCCAGCGATCGCCGTTGGCGAGCAGCCGTTCCTTGTCGTAGTAGAGCTCTTCACGCGTCTCGGTGGCGAACTCAAAATTCGGCCCCTCGACGATCGCGTCGACCGGGCAGGCTTCCTGGCAGAAGCCGCAGTAGATGCATTTCACCATATCGATGTCGTAGCGCACCGTCCGGCGCGTTCCGTCGTTGCGACGCGGGCCGGCTTCGATGGTGATGGCCTGCGCCGGGCAGATCGCCTCGCAGAGCTTGCAGGCGATGCAGCGCTCCTGGCCGTTCGGATAGCGGCGCAGCGCGTGTTCGCCGCGAAAGCGCGGGCTCACCGGGTTCTTCTCGAACGGATAGTTCACGGTCGCTTTCGGCGCGAAGAAGTACCGCATCGACAGGCCGAAGGCCTTGACGAACTCGACGAGAAACAGCGACCGGACGGTCTGGGCGATGGCGTTCATGAAAACCTAGCCTCCCAAGCTCGAGGCAACGACCGGTCCGACGAACCAGCCGACGATGGGAAAGAGGATCAACTGGGTGAACCGCGCGATATTCAGGGCGAGGCCAGGGCCAACCGGCTCCGACGCGCGCCGACGCGCCATCATGTCCCGCATGTAGCCGAGGACGAAGAAATCCGCGACGCCGATGAGGAGCCCAACCAGCGCACCGATGAAGGCCGGATCGCTCATAGACGCACCGGGCCCCAGCCCATGAACTGCAGCACGAAGGCGACGATCACGACCATCGCCAGCGAGATCGGCAGGAAGACCTTCCAGCCGAGCCGCATCAGCTGGTCGTAGCGGTAGCGCGGCACGAAGGCCTTCACCATGGCGAACATGAAGAAGCACAGCGCAACCTTGGCGAGGAACCAGATGACGCCCGGCACCCAGGTGAACGGGGCGAAGGCGAACGGTGGCAGCCACCCGCCCATGAACAGGATGGTCATGAGGCAGCACATCAGGGTGATGGCCGCATATTCGCCGAGCATGAACATCATGTACGGCGTCGAGCCGTATTCGACCATGAAGCCGGCGACGAGCTCGGATTCGGCCTCCGGCAGGTCGAAGGGCGGCCGGTTGGTCTCGGCCAGCGCCGAGATGAAGAAAACCACGAACATCGGGAACAGGCCGAGCCAGTGCCAGTCGAGGAAGGTGCCCGGCAGGCCGAGCATGGTGCCGATGCCGACCTGCTGTGCCAGCACGATGTCGGTCAGGTTGAGCGACCCGACGCAGAGCAGCACGGTGACGATGACGAAGCCGATCGAGACCTCGTAGGACACCATCTGCGCGGCCGAGCGCAGCGCGCCGAGAAAGGCGTATTTCGAGTTCGACGCCCAGCCGCCCATGATGACGCCGTAGACCTCGAGCGAGGAGATGGCGAAGACGTAGAGGATGCCGAGATTGATGTCGGCGATCACCCAGCCGTTGGCGACCGGCACCACCGCGAAGGTCGCGAGCGCCAGCGTCACCGCCACCAGCGGCGCCAGAAGGAAGACGATCTTGTCGGCACTCGCCGGGATCACCGGCTCCTTCAGGACGAACTTCAACAGGTCGGCGAAGGACTGGAACAGGCCCCAGGGCCCGACGACGTTTGGGCCGCGGCGCAGCTGCACGGCCGCCCAGATCTTGCGATCGGCGAGCAGGATGTAGGCGATCAGCACCAGGAGGACGACCAGGAACAGGACGCTCTGCGCCAGGATGATCAGGCCCGGGATGACGTAGAGGGAAAACATGTCTGCCACGGTCGCCGTCCCTTACTCTGCGGCTTCGAGCTGCGCGGCATGCGCAAGCTGCGAACATTCGGCCATCACCTTCGAGGCACGAGCGATCGGATTGGTCAGGTAGAAATCGCCGATCGGCGAAGCGAAGGAGAGACCCGAGAGCGTGGTTGCCCGGTCGGCGAGCGCCAGGACGCCCGAAGGGTCGGCTGGCTCGACGAAATCGGACTGCATCCACGGGTGCGACTGATACAAGTCCTGCCGCAGCGCCGCAAGGGAATCGAAGGGGAGCGTGCGTCCCAGCACCGCCGACAGGGCCCGAAGGATCGCCCAGTCCTCGCGGGCGTCGCCCGGCGGGAAGGAGGCGCGGCTGCCGACCTGTGCCCTGCCCTCGACGTTTACCCAGGTACCGGATTTCTCGGTATAGGCCGCGCCCGGCAGGATCACGTCGGCGCGGTGCGCACCGCGATCGCCATGCGTGCCGATATAGACGACGAACGGACCGGCCGCGATGTCGACCTCGTCGGCGCCAAGATTGAACAGCACGTCGACGCCACCCGACGTCATCGCCGCAAAATCCTGTCCGGCCTCGCCCGGGACGAAGCCGATGTCGAGCCCACCGACGCGCGATGCGGCGGTGTGCAGGACGTTGAAGCCGTTCCAGCCCTCACTGACCGCGCCGACCTGGCGGGCAAGCGCTGCGACCATGGCAAGCACGCCGGCGCCGTCACGCCCGGCAAGCGGGCCCTGGCCGAGGATGATCATCGGCCGCTCGGCCTTCATCAGCGCGTCGAAGAAGCCCTTGCTGGCGCCCTCGATGTCGGAGAGCGTGTCGCTGCCGGCGCCGAGATAGGTGGTGTCGTAGCGAAGGTCGATTGCCTCGCCGATCACCCCGATCGGGAAGCCGCCCATCCGCCAGCGCTTGCGGATCCGGGCATTGAGCACCGACGATTCGAAACGCGGATTGGCGCCGATGATCAAGAGCGCGTCGGCATCCTCGATGCCGGCGATGGTGGTGTTGAAGAGATAGGACGCCCGGCCATTGACCGGATCGAGCTGTGCGCCGTCCTGCCGGCAATCGAGACTGGTCGAGCCGAGCTCGGCCACCAGACGCTTCAGCGCCCACATCTCCTCGACCGCGGCGAGGTCGCCGGCGACGGCACCGATGCGGCTGCCGTCGACGCCCTCGACCCGCGCCTTGATGGCAGCGAAGGCCTCCGCCCAGCTGGCCGGTCGCAGCCGCCCGTCCTGGCGGACATAAGGCTGGTCGAGACGCTGGGTGCGCAGGCCGTCCCAGACGAAGCGGGTCTTGTCGGAGATCCACTCCTCGTTGATCTCGTCATTGGTGCGCGGCAGGATCCGCATGACCTCGCGGCCGCGCGTATCCACCCGGATCGCCGAGCCGACCGCGTCCATCACGTCGACGGTCTCGGTCTTCGACAGCTCCCACGGCCGTGCCTGGAAGGCGTAGGGCCGCGAGGTCAGCGCACCGACCGGGCAGAGGTCGATTACATTGCCCTGCAGCTCGGAGGTCATCGCCTGCTCGAGGAAGGTGGTGATCTCGGCGTCCTCGCCGCGGCCGACGAGGCCGAGCTCGGAGATGCCGGCGACCTCGGTGGTGAAGCGGACACAGCGGGTGCAGTGGATGCACCGCGTCATGATCGTCTTGACCAGCGGGCCGATATATTTGTCCTCGACCGCGCGCTTGTTCTCCTGGTAGCGCGAGCGATCGACGCCGAAGGCCATCGCCTGGTCCTGCAGGTCGCATTCGCCGCCCTGGTCGCAGATCGGGCAGTCCAGCGGATGGTTGATCAACAGGAATTCCAGCACGCCCTCGCGGGCCTTCTTGACCATCGGCGTGGTGGTGAAGACTTCCGGCAGTTCGCCGTTCGGCCCCGGGCGCAGGTCGCGCACGCCCATGGCGCAGGAGGCCGCCGGCTTCGGCGGTCCACCCTTCACCTCGACAAGGCACATGCGGCAATTGCCGGCGATCGACAGCCGCTCGTGGAAGCAGAAGCGCGGGATCTCGGCGCCGGCGGCCTCGCACGCCTGCAACAGCGTGAAATGGTCGGGCACCTCGACCTCGATATTGTCGACTCTCAGCTTGGTCATCTGCCAGATCCTGCCTATTCGGCCGCTACGAGCACGGGGCGAACCTCATGCGCATTGCGCGAGAACTCGTCGATCCGCCGCTCGATCTCGGCGCGGAAGTGACGCACCAGGCCCTGGATCGGCCAGGCGGCCGCGTCGCCAAGGGCGCAGATCGTGTGACCTTCCACCTGCTTGGTCACGTCCAGCAGCATGTCGATCTCGCGCTTCTGCGCGTTGCCCGTCGCGAGGCGTTCCATCACCCGCCACATCCAGCCTGTGCCCTCGCGGCACGGCGTGCACTGGCCGCAGCTCTCGTGCTTGTAGAAATACGAGAGCCGCGCGATCGCCCGGACGATGTCCGTCGACTGGTCCATGACGATCACCGCGGCGGTGCCGAGCGAGGTCTTGATGTCGCGCAGCCCGTCGAAATCCATCGGCGCGTCGATGATGTCCGCCGCCGGCACGAGCGGCACCGAAGATCCACCCGGAATCACTGCCAGCAGATTGTCCCAGCCACCGCGAATGCCGCCGCAATGCTTCTCGATCAGTTCGCGGAACGGAATGCCCATGGCTTCTTCCACCGTGCACGGCCGCTCGACATGGCCGGAAATGCAGAAGAGCTTGGTGCCGGTGTTGTTCTGCCGACCGATGCCGGCGAACCAGGCGCCGCCGCGGCGCAGGATCGTCGGCGCAACGGCGATCGACTCGACGTTGTTGACCGTCGTCGGGCAGCCATAGAGGCCGACATTGGCCGGGAACGGCGGCTTCAGCCGCGGCTGGCCCTTCTTGCCCTCGAGGCTTTCCAGAAGCGCCGTTTCCTCGCCGCAGATATAGGCGCCGGCGCCGTGGTGGACGATGATGTCGTAGTCCCAGCCGCATTTGTTGTCGCGGCCGAGCAGGCCCGCCTCGTAGCACTCGTCAATCGCCTGCTGCAGCGCCTGGCGTTCACGGACATATTCGCCGCGGACGTAGATGTAGCAGGTGTGCGCCGCCATCGAGAAACCGGCGTAGATGCAGCCCTCGATCAGCGTGAACGGGTCGTTGCGCATGATCTCCCGGTCCTTGCAGGTCCCGGGCTCGGATTCGTCGGCGTTGATGACGAGGTAATGCGGGCGGGCGGGATCGGCCTCCTTCGGCATGAAGGACCATTTGAGGCCGGTCGGAAAGCCGGCGCCGCCGCGCCCGCGCAGGCCCGACGCCTTCATCTCGTTGATGATCCAGTCGCGGCCCTTGCCGATGATCTCGGCGGTGCCGTCGAAATGGCCACGCTTCATCGCGGCCTTCAGGCTCTTGTCCCTGAGGCCGTAGATGTTGGTGAAGATGCGGTCTTTATCCTGAAGCATCTATCGTCTCCTCGCCCGCGTCATGCGCGGCCCGCGACGTCGCCCTGCAGCGCGCGCGCCTGGTCGATCCAGCGATCGCGCAGGACGCGGCCCCGGAAGTTCAGGTAGTTGTCGACCCAAACCAGCTCGGCCTCGCGCCACTCGGCGATCTGCCAGTAGTGGAACACGCCGAGCGCGTTGAGCTTGTTCTCGATCACCGGGCCGATGCCCTTGATCCGCTTCAGATCATCCTTGTCGCCGCGCGGTTCGGGCAACAGGTCGGTGGGCCGTTCGCCCGCCTCCTTCGCCGCGTCACCGCCCTCGCCCCGGCTGGCGAAGTGATCCTTCGCCGCGGGCCCCGGCGACGTATCCGACGTATCGGTTCGGTCGCCTTCGATCTCGGACGGGTCAAGCGGCACGTCACTCACCAGACCGGGCGTGGTGGCACGCCGATCACGCGCAACGCCCTCGTCGGGACGATACTTGCCGGCGATCGTCGCGGCCTCGGCATCGGCTTCCCGGGCACGCAGATTGCCACCCGCCGGCGCCTCGGCCACCGGGGTGTCACCGGACACCTGATCCGACTCGGCTGCGTCGCGATCGGCCTGGTCGCTGGGGCGCGCATCGACCGTACCTCCCTCTTGGCCGGATCCCGGGCGTGCGGCCGCGTCGACCAGCTCGTCCGTCACGTCCTCTTCGGCCGCATGGGAATCGTTCGCCGCATCGGCCTTGCCGGGGGCCGAAATGCTCGGATCGGTCTCTTCGGCGTAGCTGTCGGGACGGCCCGCCTTGGAATCGTCCTCGGTCACAGCCGAGCCGGCACCGCTGCCCTGCGGCGCAGCGCCCGATGCCGGTCCGTGCGCGCTGGCTTCCGAACCGCCGGCACTTGCCGTCTGCCCATCGGCGATCAGGTCGTCATAGTCGCCGGTGAGGCTGGTCAGGCCGCCGAGCGGCGCCGACAGATGGCGGCCGTTCTGGGGGCCGGGCGCGACGTCCGCACCCCTACCCGCCTCGAACAGATCGATGATCTCTTCCAGCCGCTCCGGCGTCAGATCCTCGTAGGTATCGTGGAAGACCATGACCATCGGCGCGTTGACGCAGGCCCCGAGGCACTCGACCTCTTCCCAGGACAGCGTCCCGTCGGCGTTGGTGTGGAACGGCTCGGGATGGATCTTGCTGCGGCAGACGTCCTTCAGGTCGTTGGCGCCGCGCAGCATGCAGGGCGTCGTGCCGCAGACCTGGATATGGGCTCTTGTGCCGACCGGCTTCAGCTGGAACTGGGTGTAGAAGGTCGCGACCTCGAGGACGCGGATCAGCGGCATCGCCAGCATGTCCGCGACATACTCGATAGCCGCCTTGGTGACCCAGCCATCCTGATCCTGCGCGCGCATCAGGAGCGGGATTACTGCCGACTGCTGACGGCCCTCGGGATATTTGCGGAGCGTCGCCTCGGCCCAGCGCGCGTTCGCCTCGGAGAAGGCGAACCCGGCGGGCTGGACGGTATCTTCCGCGAGACGTCTGACAGACATCGGACCTCGACTTAGAACCGGTTCAACATTGCGATGTTGCGCCGCGTTCTATCACATGAATGACAAAAGGCCAGTGGCCGAAAGCCGCACGGGCAGGCCCTTTGGCGGCCGCCTCGGCTTTCGGATGATGGCAGCAGGTAGTGGTTGGAAGACCGCCGCGACGCCGTGAAACCTGTCGCGACGGCTTGTTCGTTGGCAACGAGCGAACCGCCAACCGGCGGTCGCATACCGCCTTTGTCGTTGCTAGCGGTCGACCTCGCCGAAGACGATGTCGAGCGTGCCGAGAATCGCCGACACGTCCGCCAGCATGTGGCCCTTGCAAAGGAAATCCATCGCCTGAAGGTGAGCGAAGCCCGGCGCCTTGATCTTGCAGCGATACGGCTTGTTGGTGCCGTCGGCGACGAGATAGACGCCGAACTCGCCCTTCGGCGCCTCGACCGCGGCATACACCTCGCCTTCCGGTACGTGGAAGCCTTCGGTGTAGAGCTTGAAGTGGTGGATCAGCGCTTCCATCGAACGCTTCATGTGGGCGCGGCTCGGCGGCACGACCTTGCCCTCGGAAGCCGAGACCGGCCCGACGCGGTGCGCTCCCTGAAGCTGCTCGACGCACTGCTTCATGATCTTCACCGACTCGCGCATCTCGACCATGCGAATGAGATAGCGGTCGTAGCAGTCGCCGTTCTTGCCGATCGGGATGTCGAAATCCATCTCCTCGTAGCACTCGTAGGGCTGCGACTTGCGCAGGTCCCAGGCCGCGCCCGAGCCGCGCACCATGACGCCGGAGAAGCCCATCGCCCATGCGTCCTCCAGCGTCACAACGCCAATATCGACATTGCGCTGCTTGAAGATGCGGTTCTCGGTCAGCAGCCCCTCGATGTCGTCGCAGGTCTTGAGAAACGGGTCGCACCATGCGCCGATGTCGTCAATGAGCTGCGGCGGCAGGTCGACATGGACGCCGCCCGGACGGAAATAGGCCGCATGAAGCCGCGAACCCGAGGCTCGCTCGTAGAAGCCCATCAGCTTCTCGCGTTCCTCGAAGCCCCACAGCGGCGGCGTCAGGGCGCCGACGTCCATGGCCTGCGTCGTCACGTTCAACAGATGCGACAGGATCCGGCCGATCTCGCTGTAGAGGACGCGGATCAGCTGTCCGCGCTTCGGCACGTCGACACCCACCAGCCGTTCGATGGCGAGGCAGAAGGCATGTTCCTGGTTCATCGGCGCGACGTAGTCGAGCCGGTCGAAATACGGGATCGCCTGCAGGTAGGTCTTGTGTTCGATCAGCTTCTCGGTGCCGCGGTGCAGGAGGCCGATATGCGGGTCGACCCGCTCCACCACCTCGCCGTCCAGCTCGAGCACCAGGCGCAACACGCCGTGCGCGGCCGGATGCTGCGGGCCGAAATTGATGTTGAAGTTGCGGACGTCGATCTCAGCCATGCGGCTCTTCCTGCGTGGGCGCGACTTTGGCGAAGAATTCCGCGCCGGTCAGCATCTCGGTCTGGTTGGCGAAGGCGTACCAGTGCGGCTTGGAGTCGACGAAGATCTGCCGGGCAAATGGCGGCTCGCCGAGATCGTCTATCGCCGTCGCCGACAGCGCGTAATGCTCGCCATCGACGCTTCGCCAGAACAGCGGTGTTCCGCAATTGCGGCAGAAGCCCCGCTCGCCCCATTCCGACGAACGGTAGATGCCGAGGGCGTCGATGCCCGCCGGAACGACGTTCGTGGCGCCCTCGACGGTCAGGAAGGGTCCTGCCGTCCAGCGCCGGCACGCATCGCAGTGGCAGGCGGCAATCTCGAGCTCCTCGAAGTCGGCGTCGATCCGGACGCCGCCACAGAGGCATTTGGCATGCAGGCGCTTCTGGCTCATCTCGCCCTCCTCCAAACCTACTGCTTGGCCTTCTCGTCTCCCGGCAGGACGTACTCCGTCCCCTCCCAGGGCGAGAGAAAGTCGAAACTGCGGAATTCCTGGCGCAGGTCCACCGGCTCGTAGACCACCTGTTTCTTCTCGTCGTCGTACCGCACCTCGACGAAGCCGGTCAGCGGGAAGTCCTTGCGCAGCGGATAGCCCTCGAAGCCGTAATCGGTGAGGATCCGGCGCAGATCCGGGTGGCCGGTGAACAGGATGCCGTAAAAATCGTAGGCTTCCCGCTCGTACCAGTCGGCGGCGGGAAAGACGTCGCAGATCGACGGCACCGGCTCGTCCTCGCCGGTCGAGATCTTGACGCGGATGCGCTGGTTCTGGCGCGGCGACAGGAGGTGGTAGACCACCTCGAAGCGCTTGACCCGGGCCGGGAAGTCGACCCCGCACAGATCGACGAAATTGACGAACTGCGTCTGCGGATCGTCGCGCAGGAAGCTCAGCACCCGCACGATGGCTTCCGGGGCCACCGTCAGCGTCAGCTCGCCGAAGGCGAAGCGGCGGTCGATCAGGTGTTCGCCGAGGGTCTCGGCGACGTAGTCGGCCAGGTCGGTGGTCGCAAATTCGCGCATGGAGGTCCCGCTCAGCGTTCGATCGTTCCGGTGCGCCGGATCTTGCGCTGCAGCAGCAGCACGCCATAGAGCAGCGCCTCGGCGGTCGGCGGGCAGCCCGGGACGTAGATGTCCACCGGCACGATCCGGTCGCAGCCGCGCACCACCGAATAGGAATAGTGGTAGTAGCCGCCGCCATTGGCGCAGGAGCCCATCGAGATGACGTAGCGCGGCTCCGGCATCTGGTCGTAGACCTTGCGCAGTGCCGGGGCCATCTTGTTGGTCAGCGTGCCGGCGACGATCATCACGTCGGACTGGCGCGGCGAGGCGCGCGGCGCGAAGCCGAAGCGCTCGGCGTCGTAGCGCGGCATCGACATCTGCATCATCTCGACGGCGCAGCAGGCGAGACCGAAGGTCATCCACATCAGCGACCCGGTCCGGGCCCAGTGGATCAGCTCGTCGGTCGAGGTGACGAGGAAGCCCTTGTCGGCCAGCTCGTCATTGATGTCGGTGACGAAAGGATCGGCGGGAGCCGGCGCCAGCGGCCGCGCCGGAGCTGCCCCGGCATCGACAGCCGGCGAACGCAGCAGCAGCGGCTCGGAACCCTTGATCAATCCCATTCCAACGCGCCTTTCTTCCATTCGTAGATGAAGCCGATCGTCAGCACGCCGAGGAACACCATCATCGACCAGAAGCCGAACCAGCCCAGCGTCCCGAAGGTCGCTGCCCAGGGAAACAGGAACGCCACTTCGAGATCGAAGATGATGAATAGGATCGACACCAGGTAGAACCGTACGTCGAACTTCATCCGCGAATCGTCGAACGCGTCGAACCCGCATTCGTAGGCGGAGAGCTTCTCGTCGTCCGGCGCCCTGAACGCCACCAGGAACGGCGAAACCAGCAATGCCAGACCGATGAACAGGGCGACGCCCACGAAGATCACGATCGGCAGATAGGATGCGAGAAGCAGGTCCATCGCCTCGAAGCCTCATATCGGGTTGCCGCGGAACGCCCGCAACGGGCGGATCGTCGCGGTAAACGTGTGCGTCTACCGATCCGTATCGGATCGAAGCACCGCGGCCAGCGTCTCGGCAATGTCTGCCGCAATGCGGCGAGAACTATCCCCTTCTCCGCAGCGAAGCAAGAAGCCCGGCGGCGGCGGAAGCGGTGCCGGGAAGGCTTTACCCGGAACACGAGACGTCGCGCTCCGCCGCTACCTCGGCTAGGCTTGCGTTCCCGCCCGCCGAGCGCTGCGGGCCAGCCTGCGTCCCGACGCCGCCATAGAGGAGAAAGCATCATGGAAGAACGCGAACCCACCGCCTGGCAGCCGATGTCGAGCGTTCGACGCGACGGCGCGCGGATCCTCGTGACGGTCCGCTCGGGCGAACAGGGTCCTGCCGAGGTCGACACAGTCCGCTGGACCAGCGTCCGCGGCGCCCCCGAGAAAGCCTGGGTGGCGACGGACACCGATGCCGATTCGCCGGTCGCCTATCAGGACGACGAGTTGCTGGCATGGATGCCCTTCCCCGAGCCGACGGCCGACCGCGAGACGGCCACGTCGCCGCTCTGGCCGGACCCGGCACTGGAAAGCGATTTCGAGGAGGAGCAGGGCTCCGGCATCTGACCGCCGCTTCGGCGGAGGCTCGCCGGGAACGCGAAGGGCATGGTCAGCCCGGAAACGGGGACCAACGCAATGTCATGACCGCAGGAATGACTGCGGCGTCCACGGCTTCGACGATGAATGCTTTGGGAGGGGATCGATACGGATCAGGTAGAAACTGGCGCGAGTGACGGGGCTCGAACCCGCGACCTCCGGCGTGACAGGCCGGCACTCTAACCGACTGAGCTACACCCGCGCTCGACCGCTTGTGGCGGCTTGTGAGCGGTCGTTTACGGGCATCCCCGGGGGCTGTCAAGCGAAAGCCGGCGAGAAAGCCGGCACAAGTCGGCGACCGTCGCCAACCCGTCATAAACGGCCGAAATGGGCGGGTTTTTCCTGACGGGCAGCAGAGGGTCGAAAGCGCTCAGGCGCGAATCACGGCGGCAAATCACAGGGCAATCGCGCCGGGCGAGCGGTTCTTGCCGCCCTGCCTGCCCTGACCGACTCTTGCCAGCGGAGCGGCAAAGTCCTAGACGGAGCCGGCGGGCGATTAGCTCAGTTGGTAGAGCGCCTCGTTTACACCGAGGATGTCGGCAGTTCGAACCTGTCATCGCCCACCATTCCCCGTAGAAGCCATCAGAACGCCGCCGGCGGCGCATTCTTGCGCGGCACCTTATCGTTGCCTGCAAGCCTCCCCCGACCTTTCCTACCCCCCAAACGCGAACGGCCGGGACATGCCCGGCCGTTCGACGCTTGCTGGCGGTTAAGCCTACTTGTTGTTGACGGCGTCCTTGAGACCCTTGCCGGCAGCGAATTTCGGCACGTTGCGCGCCGGAATGTCGACCTCGGCGCCGGTCGAGGGATTGCGGCCCTTGGAGGCTGCGCGGTGCGAGACGGAAAACGTCCCGAAGCCGACGAGGCGGATGTCGTCGCCCTTGGCCATTGCGCCCTGGATGATCTCGAAGATCGCGTCCACGGCGGTGCCTGCCTGCTGCTTGGACAGCTCGGCCTTGTCTGCCACGGCAGACACGAGTTCGTTCTTGTTCATTGGATACCCTCCTGATTCGAAAGTCGTAACGACTCCGTGAGCACGGTGGTCGACTTTCGCGGATCGTCAACGCTTCGGCAACGGCAAAGTGCCGGATTCCGGGGACTTTGCTAAAAAAATGCCGCCCCGGAGGGCGGCATTTTCGATAATCGGCTCTGTTGCGTTCAGTGGGCAACAGCCGTTGCGCCGTCGTCGACCAGCGGAGTCCCCGTCATCGGCTCCTCCTTCTCGGACCACTCGACCGGCACGAGCGGCTCCGTGAGGGCATGCTTGAGCACCTCGCCCATGCGCGAGACCGGGATGATCTCCATCCGGTTCTTCACGCTGTCCGGGATCTCGGCGAGATCCTTGGCGTTCTCCTCCGGGATCAGCACCGTCTTGATGCCGCCCCTGAGCGCCGCCAGCAGCTTCTCCTTCAAGCCGCCGATCGGCAGGACGCGACCCCGCAGCGTGATCTCGCCGGTCATCGCGATATCCCGGCGAACCGGGATGCCGGTCAGCACCGACACGATGGCCGTCGCCATTGCGACGCCCGCGGACGGGCCGTCCTTCGGCGTCGCGCCTTCCGGCACGTGGACGTGGATGTCGCGCTTCTCGAACAGCGGCGGCTTGATGCCGTAGTCGAGCGCACGCGAACGGACATAGGACGCCGCCGCCGAGATCGACTCCTTCATCACCTCCTTGAGGTTGCCGGTCACGGTCATCTTGCCCTTGCCCGGCATCATCACGCCTTCGATCGTCAGCAACTCGCCGCCAACCTCGGTCCACGCCAGACCGGTGACGACACCGACCTGGTCCTCGGATTCCGCCTCGCCGTAGCGATAGCGGGTGACCCCGAGATAGTCTGACAGGTTCGCCGCCGTGACCTCGACCTTCGTCGCCTCGCCCTTCAGGATCTGCGTCACCGCCTTGCGGGCAAGCTTCGTCAGTTCCCGCTCGAAGCTGCGCACGCCCGCCTCGCGGGTGTAGCGCTGGGCGATCTCGCGCAGGGCGTCCTCGCTGACCGAGAACTCCTCCGGCTTCAGGGCATGGTCCTTGATCGCCTTCGGCAGCAGATGCCGGCGCGCGATCTCGACCTTCTCGTCCTCGGTGTAGCCGGCGATCCGGATAATCTCCATCCGGTCCATCAGCGGCGCCGGGATGTTCAGCGTGTTCGCCGTGGTGACGAACATCGTTGCCGACAGGTCGTATTCGACCTCGAGATAGTGGTCCATGAAGGTGGCGTTCTGTTCCGGATCGAGCACCTCGAGCAGGGCCGACGACGGATCGCCGCGGAAGTCCTGGCCCATCTTGTCGATCTCGTCGAGCAGGAAGAGCGGGTTAGTCTTCTTGGCCTTCTTCATCGACTGGATGACCTTGCCGGGCATCGAGCCGATATAGGTCCGCCGGTGACCGCGGATCTCCGCCTCGTCGCGCACGCCGCCCAGCGCCATGCGGACATACTCACGGCCGGTGGCACGCGCGATCGACTTCGCCAGCGAGGTCTTGCCGACGCCCGGAGGGCCGACGAGGCACAGGATCGGACCCTTGAGCTTCGACTGCCGGCTCTGCACCGCCAGATACTCGATGATCCGCTCCTTGACCTTCTCCAGACCGTAATGGTCGGTGTCGAGGATCTCCTCGGCCTTCTTCAGGTCGATCTTGATGCGCGAGCGATTGCCCCACGGCAGGCCGAGCAGCCAGTCGAGGTAGTTGCGGACGACCGTCGCCTCGGCCGACATCGGCGACATCTGCCGCAGCTTCTTCATCTCGGCGTTGGCCTTCTCGCGGCCTTCCTTCGAGAGCTTGGTCTTCTTGATGCGGTCTTCCAGCTCGGCCATCTCGTCGCGGCCGTCCTCGCCGTCGCCGAGCTCCTTCTGGATCGCCTTCATCTGCTCGTTGAGGTAGTACTCGCGCTGGGTCTTCTCCATCTGGCGCTTGACGCGCGAGCGGATGCGCTTCTCGACCTGGAGAACCGAGATCTCGGACTCCATGAAGCCGAGCGCGCGCTCCAGCCGCTCGCGGACGCTGACGAGGCTCAGCATCTCCTGCTTCTCGGGCAGCTTGATCGCCAGATGCGAAGCGACCGTGTCGGCGAGCTTGGAATAATCGTCGATCTGCCCTGCAGCACCAACGACTTCCGGCGAGATCTTCTTGTTGAGCTTGACGTAGTTTTCAAACTCCGAGACCACGGAGCGGGCCAGTGCCTCGATCTCGACCGGATCCTCGTCGGCTTCCTCGATGATGTCGGCATAGGCTTCGTGCCACTCGGAGCGGGCCGTGAAGCTTTCGATCCGCGCGCGATCGATGCCCTCGACCAGCACCTTCACGGTGCCGTCGGGAAGCTTCAGGAGCTGCAGGACGTTCGCCACCGTGCCGACCTCGTAAATCGCTTCGGCGGCCGGGTCCTCGTCGCTGGCGTTCTTCTGGGTGGCAAGCAGGATCTGCTTGTCCGCGCCCATCACTTCCTCGAGCGCCTTGATCGACTTTTCACGGCCGACGAAGAGCGGGACGATCATGTGCGGGAACACGACGATGTCGCGGAGAGGCAGCACCGGGTAGAGGCTCGCTTCGCCCCCGCCGGAACGTTCGGATGTATGGGACATGGTGTTCCTTTCTACGGCATCACGCCGTCCAGGCCGTCCGCGGCAGACCTTCATCAAGCATCCGCGGCGAACGCCTCAATGATCACTATCTGGGCAGGGAGCCCCTGCCATTCAAGCGGTTGCGGCACTACGCACTGGTCATCAAACCGTCACCAAAGAGCCCGCCCCGGCGGGAAGCCGGGACGGGCTCCTGTCCGTCCTCAGAGAATCCCGATTTGTAGGAACGTCAGGCGCTGACGTTCTCCTTCTCGGTGCTGCGGTCCGCGTAGATGTAGAGCGGCCGCGCATTCCCCTCGATCACGTCCTCGGAGATCACGACCTCCTGCACGCCTTCCAGCGTCGGCAGGTCGAACATCGTATCGAGCAGCATCGCTTCCATGATCGACCGCAGGCCGCGCGCCCCGGTCTTGCGCTCAATCGCCTTGCGGGCGATCGCCGTCAGCGCGTCCGAATGGAAGGTCAGCTCGACATTCTCCATCTCGAACAGCCGCTGATACTGCTTGACCAGCGCGTTCTTCGGCTGCTCCAGAATCTGCACCAGGGCCGGCTCGTCGAGATCCTCGAGCGTCGCCAGGACCGGCAGGCGACCGACGAACTCGGGGATCAGGCCGAACTTCAAGAGATCCTCGGGCTCGACCTGGCGGAAGACGTCGCCGGTGCGCCGCTCGTCCGGCGAGGCGACATTCGCCGCAAAGCCGATCGAGGTCTTGCGGCCGCGATCCGAGATGATCTTGTCGAGGCCGGCAAACGCGCCGCCGCAGATGAACAGGATGTTCGCGGTGTCCACCTGCAGGAATTCCTGCTGCGGATGCTTGCGGCCGCCCTGCGGCGGGACGGAAGCCACGGTGCCTTCCATGATCTTCAGCAGCGCCTGCTGCACGCCCTCGCCGGACACGTCGCGGGTGATCGAGGGGTTGTCCGACTTGCGGCTGATCTTGTCGATCTCGTCGATGTAGACGATGCCGCGCTGCGCCCGCTCGACATTGTAGTCGGCCGACTGCAGCAGCTTGAGGATGATGTTCTCGACGTCCTCACCGACGTAGCCGGCTTCGGTCAGCGTCGTCGCATCGGCCATCGTGAACGGCACGTCGAGGATGCGCGCCAGCGTCTGGGCCAGCAACGTCTTGCCGCAGCCGGTCGGGCCGATCAGCAGGATGTTGGACTTCGCCAGTTCGACGTCGTTGTTCTTCGCCGCGTGGGCGAGGCGCTTGTAGTGGTTGTGCACGGCGACCGACAGGACCTTCTTGGCGAAGGACTGGCCGATCACGTAGTCGTCGAGGACCGCGATGATCTCCTGCGGCGTCGGCACCCCCTCGCGCGACTTCACCATCGAGGATTTGTTTTCCTCGCGGATGATGTCCATGCAGAGTTCGACGCATTCGTCGCAGATGAAAACCGTCGGCCCGGCGATCAGCTTACGGACTTCGTGCTGGCTCTTTCCGCAGAAAGAGCAATAGAGCGTGTTCTTGGAATCGCCGCCGCTCGTTTTGCTCATTCGTCTTTCCTTCCGATCCGGTCCCCTCCAGGGAATCCGTTTATCGCTTCCGCGTCGAGCCTATCGCCACTTCACCGGCTCGCATAGGACCTGCCGGGGCAGACCTGCGATTTCGCACCGCACATTGTCGCACATTACAGCGTAGGCGCGAATGCTTGAGTGGCGCTTAACACCCTGGCAGGCATTATCCGCCCGCAAGTGTGGCCGGGACGTGGCGTCTCAGCTCTTGACTTCGGTCTCGAGGGCCACCCGCGAGGAGTAGACCTTGTCGACGATGCCGAATTCCCGCGCTTCTTCCGCCGTCATGAAGTGGTCGCGATCGAGCGTCCGTTCAATGGTCTCGTAGTCCTGGCCGGTGTGCTCGACATAGACCTCGTTCAACCGGCGCTTCAGCTTGATGATGTCCTGGGCGTGGCGTTCGATGTCTGACGCCTGTCCCGAGAAGCCGCCCGACGGCTGATGCACCATGATGCGGGCGTTCGGCGTGGCGAAGCGCATATCCTTGTGGCCGGCGCAGAGCAGCAGCGAGCCCATCGATGCGGCCTGGCCGATGCACAGGGTCGAGACCGCAGGACGGATGAACTGCATCGTGTCGTAGATCGCCATGCCGCTGGTGACGATGCCGCCTGGCGAGTTGATGTAGAGGGCGATTTCCTTCTTCGGGTTCTCGGCCTCGAGGAACAGCAGCTGGGCACAGACCAGCGTCGCCATCGAATCCTCGATGGGGCCGGTGATGAAGATCACCCGCTCCTTGAGCAGCCGGGAGAAGATGTCGTATGCGCGCTCGCCGCGGTTGGTCTGCTCGACCACCATCGGGACGAGGTTCATCGCGGTTTCGACGGGATGTGTCATGGAAGCGTCTCGCTGCTAGGTCGGATGACGGCCACCGGGTGATGGCGCCACAGAATCAGGTCGGGCCTGCGACCCCGTAGATAGGGCTTTGCAATCGGCCAGTGCAAGGCGGGTTGACAGCGGCGGTATTTTGACTGGGGTCATGCCGCATAGCCGGCACTCCACCCCCGGTATCAGCCGCGCCCGTCGCCGGAGCTGTCGATGTCGCTTTCGCCCGGCGGAATAGGCTTGCCGACGGCGTCCACCGAGCCATGCTGCGAGGTGCCGTCGCGTTCCGGCGGGTCGGCGGGCGCCAATGACGGCGGCAGGCTCTCGACCGGCCGAGGCCCCTCCGGCGCGTCCTGCGCCTCGACACGCACCGGCGGCGCCCTGCCCTTGCGGTCCTCGCCGAACCAGATGGTCGTCTGCGGGAACGGAATCTCGATGCCGCGCTCGTCCGCCATCCGCTTGACGATCTCCCGATAGGCACGGCCGATGCCCCATTGGGTTCCCGGTTTGGTCATCACCCGGCCGCGAACGACGACGGCCGAATTGCCAAGCTCCTGGACACCCCACATGTCGAACTCGCTGATCAGGTTCTCGCCGACGGCGCCCTGCTTCAGCTCGTCGAAGGCGTCGTGCATCATCTGCTTCACGTCGCCGATGTTCTCGCGATAGGCGACGCCGACATCCGCGACGTAATAGGCGAAGTCCTTGGAGAAATTCGCGACCTGGTCGACCGACGAGAAGGGAATCAGGTACCAGGTCCCCTCAACCGTCCTGAGTCCGACCGACCGGACAGTCAGGTGCTCCACCGTTCCCGAGATGCCGTTGACCTCGACGATATCGCCTTCGTTCATCGCGTTCTGGATTTGGATGAAAGCCCCGGTGATGATGTCCTGGACAAATTTCTGCGCGCCGAAACCGATGGCGAGGCCGACCACGCCGGCACCGGCGAGCAGCGGCGCGATGTTGATGCCGAGCTGCGACAGCACCAGCATCGTCACGATCACCACCATGGCGATGGTGAAGGCATTCCGGAACAGCGACAGGAGCGTGCGCTCGCGGGCCGTCGGGACGGTGCCGTAATGCGGGTTGAGCCGATACTCGACCCATGAGGACACGGCGATGTAGACCCCGACGCCGAGCACCAGTACGATGCCCGCGCCGATGACACTGCCGACGAAAAGCTGCCCGAGCGACGTCGCCAGCCAGGAACTGACGCTGAGCAGGTTCCAGACCTCCAATATGTACGCGACGACGATCAGGATCACGACGACCCGGATTACCGTCAGCGCGTTCGGAATGAACGAGTTCACCCGCTTTTCGAGCAGCGGCAGCCGGTCCTTGGCGGATTGCGGGATGGGGATGCCGCTGGCGATCACCCGCGACAGGACCGAGACGATCAGCCCGCCGATGGCCATCGCCGCGATCGACTTCAGGGAAGCGGTCGCCAGGAACGTCAGGCCGGTCTCCGGACTGCGCAGCCAGACGACGAACACGGTCAGCGCGAAGCCAATGGCGAGCAGCCACCAGACCTGCCCGAGAAAGGCGTTGATGCGCGCACCGAAGCTCTTGTCGCCGCGGTGCTTGGCGCGCTTCAGCCGCTCGCGGACGACGCCGCGATTGCGCAGGATGAGCCCGATCGTCAGGCCGAGCGTCAGCAGCACCACGACGAAGCGAACCGCGTCCGCCGCGGCTGCGCTCGACGACTGCTGGACGATCGGAGCCACGAACAGGAAGGTGTAGCCGAGGATCGAGATCAGCCGCGAAATCCAGAAATACCAGTAGCGGGCCTGCCGGTCCGAGAACGGCGTCAGGCGCAGCTCCGGGTATCGCGGCGACACGAACGCCGCTACCGCCACCTTGATCGTCTCGATCAGCAGGAACGCGTTGAGGAACAGCGCCTGGTTGATGCCCGGGCGCCCATCGTTGAAGATCGTCGCGGCGAGAAAACCGCCGGCCCCGCAGAGAAAGATCGAAAAGGCGTCTGCCAGACCCGAGACGACAAGCAGGGCCAGCTTGCGCAGCGGCCCCGCATGCTCGGCGCCGCGTGCCAGCCGACGGAACATCGGCGTCTTGGCAAGCCGCCCGACCGCCAGGATCAGGAAGACGACGACGGCGACCAGGCCGACCGGCGCCACCGCGTCGAAGATCCGGGGAATGTTGATGCGGCCGACGCCGGAGAGCATGTCGAGCGACGCCAGGCCACTGTCGCTCAGATGCGTCCAGGTCTCGCCAAGCCTGCCGATCAGGGCGCTGGAGTAGACGGCAATCTGGCCTGGCAACGTCAAGGCGGCGGCCTCGGCGACCGGATCGCCCGCCGCTTCCACGGGCGCACGATAGGCGGCCGCCTTCAGCGACTCGATGAGCCTGGCTCGTGTATCGTCGTTCTCGAGGATCCGGATCAGATCGTCGAGCGATGCCTCGTTTTCCGTCGTCGCCTCGTCCGTCCCGGCCCCGAGCGACAGGCTCGGCATCTGCGCCGGCACGGCGCTGGTCCACAGCAGCACGGCCATGAGACCGGCAAGGAAGGCGGCAGGGTGAAAGAGCGTCATGCAGGAAGAACCGTGTTTGCCTCGGATGCCGGTGGGGGTCTGGCGCGGGCTGCACCCTATCCCCTCGCCGGCAGTTCGTACCGGAAGCCCATCCTATTTCGAGGCGCTTTGACGAGACTGAGGCGCCCTAACGAAAAGGGCCGACTTGCGCCGGCCCTTTTATGATGACGTCTCGATCGGCGAGGATCAGGACCCGGCGATCATCGCCTTGTCGTCCTCGTCCTCGGCCATCAGCTCTTCCTTGGTGACCGTCTTGTCGGTCACGTCGGCTTCGGCCAGGAGGTGGTCGACGACCTTCTCCTCGTAGATCGGCGCGCGCAGGCTGGCGAGTGCGTCCGGGTTCTTCTGGAAATACTCGTAGAGCTGCTGCTCCTGGCCCGGATAGCGCCGGAGCTGCTCGAACATCGCCCGCTGCAGTTCCTCGTCGGTGATCTGGACGTTGGCCTTCTCGCCGATCTGCGAGAGCACCAGTCCGAGCCGGACGCGGCGCTCGGCCAGACGGCGATACTCGGCGCGCGCCTCGTCCTCGGTCGTGTCCTCGTCCTCGAAGGACTTGCCGGCCTGCGTCAGCTCGTTCTGGACCTGCGTCCAGATGTTGCCGAACTCGGCCTCGACCAGCTTCTCCGGCAGCTCGAAATCGTAGGTCTCGTCGAGCGCGTCGAGCAGCTGGCGCTTGACCTTCTGGCGGGTCGCTACGCCGTACTGGCTCTCGATCTGCTCGCGAACGACTTCCTTGAGGCGTGCGACCGACTCGATGCCGAGCTTCTTGGCCAGCTCGTCGTCGATCTCGGTCTCGAGCGGGGCCGCCACCGACTTGATGGTGACGTCGAAGGTCGCGGCCTTGCCGGCGAGATGCGCGGCGCCGTAATCTTCGGGGAAGGTCAGCTCGACGACCTTCTCGTCGCCGGCGGCAACGCCGATCAGCTGGTCCTCGAAGCCCGGAATGAACTGGCCGGATCCGAGCACGAGATTGGAGTCGCTCGCGGTACCGCCATCGAAGGGCTCGCCGTCGACCTTGCCGACGAAGTCCATCGTCACGCGGTCGCCGGTCTCGGCCTTGCCGTCCTTCGGCTCGTAGGTCTTGGCGCTATCGGCGATGCGCTTGACCTGCTCGTCGACTTCCTCGTCGGCGATCTCGACGATCGGCCGCTCGATCTTGATGCCGCTCGTGTCCTTCAGTTCGAAGGTCGGCAGCGTCTCGTAGGAGAGCGTGAAGCTGAAGTCGGACTTGCCGTCGAGGACCTTCTCGGCCTCGCCCTCGTCTTCGGTCATCACGATTTCCGGCTGCATGGCGGAGCGCTCGTTGCGCTCGGCGATGACGTTGCGCGGGGTCTCGTTGATGATCTGGTTGACGATCTCCGCCATCATCGACTTGCCGTACATTTTGCGCATGTGCGAGATCGGCACCTTGCCCGGCCGGAAACCCTTCAGCTGCACCCGGTCCTTGGCTTCGTAGAGCCGTGTCTGGAGGCGCGCTTCAAGGTCCGAAGCCGGCACGACGATCTGGATCTCGCGCTTCAGGCCCTCGGCCTTGGTTTCCGTTACCTGCATTCTCGATACCTTCTTGGTCTTGATAAGAGCCGATCCGTCACGCGGTCGGGCTTGTCACGAATTCGTCAGCAGCAGACTGGTGCGGGTGGAGGGACTTGAACCCCCATGCCTCTCGGCGCTTGGACCTAAACCAAGTGCGTCTGCCAATTCCGCCACACCCGCAGGAGCGCCGACATAGGGCGACGCGAGGCGCCGGCCTCTATATCACCCGCATCCGGGGCACGAAAGGGCAAATCGCGGCAGAAAACCCGGCCATTTGTGCCGAAAACCGCCGGTTTAGCTAATGAAGCGGCGTCACCTGCCTGTAGAGCTGCAGGTGGGGAGCATCGCCGGTCAGCACCACCCTCGTCGTGCGGATCCGGCGCCACCCGCCCAAGCTGCTGATTCGACTGTGCGAACCATCACCATGCTGCATTGCACCAAGCGCAAGGCTGTTATGCGCATTCGCGTCTAGCGAGGCCGCTCGCAGCCACCTAACTTCCTGACACCGAAGCGGCGCAGACAAATCACCAACGGCGCTTCAATCGATTGAAATTTTATCCGGGCGACACGACATGAACCTCATGCGGTCTTACAGCAACTGGCGGCGCTACCGCGAAACGGTCAACGAGTTGAACCGGCTTTCGCAGCGCGAGCTTTCGGATCTGGGCATCTCGCGCTCCGACATTCCTTCCCTGGCTCGCCGCGCAATCGGCTGACGCCTGACGACATCGAGTTTCGCGACGGCCCACCTCCTCCCGGGTCCTAGCGGATACGGGGCTGCCACTCCTCCTCCCAATCGGCAGTCTCATCCTAGTCGCCCGCCGGGTCCTCCCCCCGGCGGGCGCTCAGAATTGCAGAGATTTCACCGAAAGCCTTCTCCTCCCTAGGCTTAGGTGAATGTCGACCCGCGCATCCTCCTCCCAAAGCGCGCGGGTTTTTCTTGGTCGCTCGCCGGGTCCTCCCCCCGGCGAGCGTGCCGGGAAACAAGTTTCGCGACGACCCACCTCCTCCCGGGTCCGAGCGGATTGGTGCCTGCGCATCCTCCTCCCAGCGCAGGTTCAGTAGCGACGCCCGTCAGGTCCTCCCCCTGGCGGGCGTCTTCGTTTGTCGGGACGCACGTTCGAATTGCCGGCTCTTTCGGCAAGCGCGTTGCGCTGCTAGACTCGGCCCATGTCAAACAAACCCATTCACATCGTTGGCGGCGGTCTCGCCGGCTCGGAAGCCGCATGGCAAATCGCCGAGCAGGGCGTGCCCGTGGTGCTGCACGAGATGCGCCCCACCCGCGGCACTGAAGCCCACAAGACCGAGCACCTCGCCGAACTCGTCTGCTCGAACTCGTTCCGTTCGGACGACGCCGAGTCGAACGCCGTCGGCGTTCTGCACGCCGAGATGCGGCTGGCCGGCTCGCTGATCATGCGCGCCGCCGATTCCCATCAGGTGCCCGCCGGCGGGGCGTTGGCGGTCGACCGCGACGGATTCGCCGCTGCCGTTACCGCCGCCATCGAGGCACATCCGCTGATCCGCATCGAACGCGGCGAGGTCGAGGGGCTGCCTCCGGCGGAATGGGGCTCGTCCATCGTCGCCACCGGGCCGCTGACCGCTCCGGGTCTAGCCGAGTCGATACGCGCCGCAACGGGCGCCGACGCGCTGGCATTCTTCGACGCCATCGCGCCGATCGTGCATTTCGATTCGATCGACCTCGACAAGGCCTGGTTCCAGTCGCGCTACGACAAGATCGGCCCCGGCGGCACCGGCAAGGACTACATCAACTGCCCGCTCGACAAGGAAACCTACGAGCGCTTCGTCGCGGCGCTGGTCGAGGGTGACCGGGCCGAGTTCAAGGAATGGGAGGGAACGCCCTATTTCGACGGCTGCCTGCCCATCGAGGTGATGGCCGAGCGCGGCCCGGAGACGCTGCGTCACGGGCCGATGAAGCCGATGGGCCTGACCAATGCGCACCAGCCGGACATCAAGCCCTATGCCGTGGTTCAGCTGCGCCAGGACAATGCGCTGGGCACGCTCTACAACATCGTCGGTTTCCAGACGAAGCTGAAATACGGCGCCCAGGCCGGCATCTTCCGGATGATCCCGGGGCTCGAGAATGCCGAGTTCGCCCGGCTCGGCGGCCTGCACCGCAACACCTATCTCAACTCGCCGGTCTTCCTGGACTCCCGCCTCCGCCTGAAGGCGCTGCCGCATGTGCGCTTCGCCGGGCAGATCACCGGCTGCGAGGGCTACGTGGAATCGGCCGCGATCGGGCTCGTCGCCGGACGCTTCGCCGCGATGGAGGCACTCGGCGCGGAGATGGCGCCGCCGCCACAGACCACCGCGATGGGCGCTCTGCTCGCCCACATCACCGGCGGCCACCTCGCCCACGAGGAAGAAGGCGGCAAGCGCTCCTTCCAGCCGATGAACGTCAATTTCGGGCTGTTCCCGCCGCTTGAGCCGGGCACGATCCAGAAGCCGGAAGGCCTGAAGCGTTTCCGCGGCAAGGAGAAATCGGCCGCCCGCAAGAAGGCGATGTCGGCCCGGGCGCTAGGCGACTTCGCCGCGTGGCTGTCGCCACAGGCGCTCGCCGACGCGGCCGAATAGGCGTCGAGCGGCCCCCGGCCTAGGTCGGCCCGAACCGGCTTAAATCGGCTCCCATTCGCTGGCGCGGAAAAACAGGATCACTGTCGCGGCGCTGATGGCGCCGTCATTGCCCTCCTGGATAAGCTGCCGCAGCACCACGCGGAGCCGCCGCCCGGCGGCTCCCTCCAGATCCAGCACCGGCGGGACAAGTCGCTCAGGCTCGGTCGCAAAGACCGCTTCGGGAAGCTGCGCGACGGCTGGTGCAAGATCGAACCGATCATCGACGGTCCCGATCCGCACGACGAGCCGGTCCCCCTCGATCCAGGCGACGGGCCCGGCCACGGGAACTGGCTCCACAGGTGCGTCACCCGCAGCCATCGCCGCGACCGACAGCTCGGTCGTGGCGCGATCGAAGCCGTCGGTTTCGACGATGACACCCGCTGCAGCGGTAAAGCTTCGGACCGTCTGCAAGGCAGATGGTCGTGACAGGCCGAGCCCCACCATCAGGACGTCGAATGCCGCCGTATCGGTCACCCGCGTCTCCGCCGCCGCGACACGCTCGCGCAAGGCCGGATCGAGATAGGGTAGCACGCGCGCGATCTGCCCGGCCTCTTCCAGCGCCCGCAGTCGCGATCGCAAGCGCCGCTGCGCGACCGGATCGCGATCCGCGTCGCTGAGCGTCGCGGCTCCCGCGGCCCCGCCTGCCTCCGCGACGATCAGCGCCGTCTGGCTGCGACCGACGGTACTGGCTGCGCCCCAGGGTCCGAACGAGGAGAGGGCCAGCAGCACGAGCGGGACACCCGCCATGACGCGAATGTCGCCGCGCAACCGCTTCACCGCCTGCATCGCGACGACGAGACCGGCAGCCAGGATGCCGAGCGCCAGGTAATAGCGCGGCAGCGTCGCCCCTTCCGCGGCGATGCGGATGGTCGCGGCAATGGCCAGCAGCACCAGCGGCACGACGAGGATCGCCACGTAGCTCCGTCCGAACAGCCGGATCGGCGGCGTCGACTCCGAGAGGAAGGGCGCGATCGCGATCCGCAGCGAGAGGACGAGAAGCGCGAAGAAGGTGACGATCCAGCCGATCTCGTTCGCCGGCAGGCTCGCCGTCGACAGGATCTTCACGGCGTAGAGGTGGAGAACCAGTGCGGTGACGAGCGCCAGCGGCGCTGCGATCCAGCCCACCATGATCCGGACGCCCGCAACCAGCCGATCCTCCGGTCCCGGCAGGGCTTCGTCGAAACCGGTGGGCACGCGCCCCAGCGCGAACAGCGGACCGACCAGGGTAAAGGCGGCGACGAAAATGTGCTCATAGGCGTCGCCCGACAGCCCGACCGCGAACAGGAAGCGGATCATCTCGAGGATCGCCGACAGGCCGAGCGTGAACAGCAGCACCGACAGGAATGCGAGGACGACGCCGACGAAGGTCCACAGCGTATAGGTCCAGAAGCGCATGCCGTCGCCGCGCCCGACAAACGGCGACAGCGGCACCGCGAGCGTCACGGCCGCGATCAGTGCCGGGGGAAAGATGCCGAAGCGCGGCCCGAACCAGACGGCGAAACCGATCACCGCCGACACGGCCAGTGCACCGCCGTGTCGCAGCGGTGCAGCGAGTGAACGCGCCTCGGCCGCGAGCGTCGCCACGACGGCGCTTGCAGCCGCGCCATAGAGCGAGGCCAGCAGCCAGGGAAAATCCGCTTCGTTTGGGATAAAGCGTTCGCGGACCGCCAGGTTGGACAACAGGGAAATCGCGACGATCAGCAGGGTCGCCACCGGGAAACGCGCCGCGGCCGTTCCCGCACCGCGCGCCAGCGCCGCCGTCAGGCGCCTGATTCGTGCCGATCCTGTGGGGACCATCCCGCTCGCCATCCTGACAGCCTGTCCTTCCGGCCGGTCCCCGCGGACCGGTCCTGTTCGGTCCTAGCGCCGCATCCAGCGCCAGTAGTCGAAACTCTTGCGCAGCGCCGCGATCTGGACCGGGCGCTCGAGCGCCCCGGGCCCAGCCGCTTCGATCCGGTCGAGATATCGGGCGGCGAGAATGGCCGGCAGGAAAGCCGGGCGAAGGGCGAGCGGCATCCCGGCGGCATGCGACTGGAATGCCGCGATGTGCTCCCTGCCGAGAGCGACCATCGCCGCGATCGCGCGCGCTGCGGGTTCCCTGTCGCCGCGCAGCAGTTCTTCCGTCGTACAGCCCGCCGCCTGCAATAGGTCGCCCGGCAGGAACACTTGGCCCCGCGCGCGGTGGATGGGCAGGAGCAGCAGCGTTCCGGCGACCAACTGCGCCACACCCGCATGTCCCGCAGCATTCGCCGCATCGCCCGCCTCGTCCCGCGACAGCACCAGGCTCGCCAGCATGATCAGGGCCGACGCCGTCTCGCCGGCATAGGCCTCGTAGGCCTCCCGGGACGGCATCGGGTCGTCGTAGAGATCGAAGATCCGCGCCTCGAGCATGCGGTCGAAGGCATCGCGCGGCAGCTGATGGCGATCGATCGTCTCCAGCAGCGCCGCCGCCACCGGGTTGGCCGCCGCCTCGCCGGGCGACGCACCTTCTATCGTGTCGCGCCACCATTGCAGCCGGATCTCGCCGGGCAGCGGCTGGCTGACCTGCTCGCGCACCCGCGCCACTTCATAGTTGAAGGCGTACAGCGCTGCGAGATCGCCCCTCGCCTCGGCCGGCGCGAAGGCCAGCGAGAGCGCGCGGTCGCGGTCGTGCGTTTCGACCAGGCGCAGGCACTCGGCGGCGTCGGCGTTCATGCCGTACGGCTCCCGGGAGTCAACGAGGCGCGCGCCTCAATCCACCGCGATGAGAGCGGCGGCCACCGGCCGGCCCTCGGAGAGCATGATGTTGAACGTTCGAACCGCGGCGCCCGTCGACATCGGATCGCAGGAGATGCCGGCCTGGCGCAGGCGATCGGCGAGCGCCGGCGGCAGTCGCCGGATGTCGCGGCCGGTGCCGAACAGGAGAAACCGGATGCCATCGGCCTCTTCGAACACCTTGAGCAGCCGCTCGCCGTGGAAGGGCTGCTCGGCCGTCGCGTCCCAGCCATAGATCCCGGATGGCAGGCAGAGGATCGAGCCGCGATGCGACATGTCGGCAAAGCGAAAGCCGCCATTGCCATACGCCTCGATGGGTGCCCGCCCGGGGAAATGGGCGGCACGGATTTCGATCCCAGGCGCCATCCGGCGGTCAGGCCTTGCCTGCTGCCGAACCCGCGCGCTCGGCTTCCTCTTCTTCCTTCTTCGCCGCGAAATCCGCCGGGCGCAGCTTGAAGAAGATCAGCACCGGCGCCGCCACGAAGATTGTCGACAGCGCGCCGACCCCGACGCCGAACAGCATCGACGCGACGAAGGAACGGATCACCTCCCCACCGAAGATGAACAAAGCGAGCAGTGCCAGGAGGGTCGTCAACGTCGTCATGACGGTTCGCGCCAGCATCTCGTTGTCCGAGAGGTCGAGCAGCTCGCCGATCGGCATCTTCTTGAAGCGCCGGAGGTTCTCGCGGATTCGGTCGTAGATGACGACAGTGTCGTTCAGCGAGTAGCCGACGATAGTCAGGATCGCCGCAACGGTCGACAGGTTGAACTCCAGCTGGGTCACCGCGAGGAAGCCCAACGTCAGGATCACGTCGTTGATCGTCGCAATGATCGCACCGACCGCGAACTGCCACTCGAAGCGGATCCAGACATATACGAGGATGGCGAACAGCGCGGCGAGGACCCCGGTCACCGCCGCCCATGCCAGCTCGCCAGACACGGTCGGACCGACGACCTCGGTCCGCCGAAAATCGTAGTCGTCGCCAAGCGCCTGCTGCGCGGACTGGACGAGCGCCGCCTGAGCCGTATCGCCACCCTCGGCCGTGCCGAAGCGAACGAGAGCTTCGGTCTCGGATCCGAACTCCTGGACCTGGCTTTCGACGATGCCGACCGCGTTGAGCCGCTCGCGGATGTCGCCGACATCGGCGGTTCCGGATTTCGCCTGAACCTCGATCACCGTGCCGCCGGTGAAATCGATGCCGAAGTTCAGTCCCGCCGTGAACAGCATGACGATGGAAGCAAGGCACAGGAAGATCGACAGGGCGAAGACCTGCAGGCGGACCTTCATGAAGCGGATCGCGGTCACGTCCGGGACAAGCTTGATGAAGCCGCGCGGCAACTGCTTCGGCCGACGCCGCCGCACCCATTCCGAAGCGAGCAGCCGCGTCAGGGTAAAAGCAGTGAAGACCGTGGTGACGATGCCGATGGCCAGCGTCACGGCGAAACCGCGAACCGGGCCGGAGCCGAGGAAGAACAGGACGACGGCTGCGATCAGCGTCGTGATGTTGGCGTCGACGATCGTGCCGAGCGCCTTCTGAAAGCCGGTGTCGATCGACTGGATCACCGACCGACCCTGGCGCCGCTCGTCGCGGATGCGTTCGAAGATGAGGACGTTGGAATCGACCGCCATGCCGACGGTCAGCACGATGCCGGCGATGCCGGGCAAGGTCAGGGTCGCGCCGATGACGGTCAGGATAGCGAAGAGGATCAGGACGTTGGCGATCAGCGCAATGTTCGCCAATACGCCGAGGAAACCGTAGGCCGCCAGCATGAAGACGACGACGAGGATTGCCCCGATGACGCCCGCCGTCTCGCCGGCCGCGATCGAGTCGGCGCCGAGGCCGGGTCCGACCGTCCGCTCCTCGATGATGTTCAGCGTCGCCGGCAGCGCGCCGGCGCGCAGCAGCACCGAGAGATCGTTGGCGGTCTGGACGGTGAAATTGCCGCTGATCTGCGCCTGGCCGCCGAGGATCGGCTCGCGGATGTTCGGCGCCGACAGCACCTGCTCGTCGAGCACGATGGCGAAGGGGCTGCCGACGTTCTGCTGCGTGACGGCGCCGAAACGCTGGGCGCCCTGGCTGTCGAAGCGGATGTTGACGACCGGCTGGTTGGTCTGGCTGTCGAAGCCCGCCTGGGCGTCCGTCAGGTTCTCGCCGGAGACCATGATCTGGCGCTGTACCAGGATCGGCAGCGGCGGATTGTCGTTGGTGTAGAGAAGTTCCGAACCCGCGGGCGGCCGCGTGCCGCGCGCCACCTCGTCCGCCGAGGCGGACTGATCGACGAGACGGAAGCTCAGCTTGGCGGTCTGGTTCAGCAGCGACTTCAGCCGCTGCGGATCCTCCAGACCCGGCACCTGCACCATGATCCGGTCGTCGCCCTGGCGCTGGATCAGCGGCTCGGTGGTGCCCAGCTCGTCGACGCGGCGCCGCACCACCTCGATCGACTGCGCGACGGCGTTGGTCAGCCGGTAGTTCACGCCCGCATCGGTAAGCGTCAGCGTGATGACGCCCGGCTGCGGCTGCGCCAAATCAACCTCGGCAACGGAGGCGGTCCCCATCATGCCCGACGACAGAGGCGTCGCCAGAGGCTGGAGCGCTTCGATCGCAGCGTCGGCCTGCGCCGGATCACGCAACCGGACGGTAACGGTGGTTCCCGTGTCGGAGAGGCCCGCGTAGCCGATGCGCGCGGTGCGCAACGTCTGGCGCGCGTCGTCGCTCAGCGTCTGGACGCGCTCGCCCTGCAGTGACTGCCGGTCGATCTCGAGCAGGATATAGGATCCGCCCTGAAGATCGAGGCCGAGCGTCACCTGCTGCTTGGGTACGAACGAGGGCAGCTGATCGAGCATCTGCCGCGGGAAGAAGTTTGGGGCCGCATAGAGAATGCCGACGGCCACCATCAGCAGGACGAGAAACTTCTTCCAGGGCGAGAAATACAGCATAGGGATCCAAGCGGGTCGACGGACGTGCGGGTGGCAGCGTCCGTCCGTGGCATTCCGTCCACACGGTCGGCAAGTGCCGAGGCCGAGACATAGTCGAAGCTACGGCATCGGCGCCGTATCCTCAACAATCACGGCTATTTGGTGTTGGCAGCCGCCGGCTCGCCCTTGACCCGGACGTCGCTGACCATGGTCTGCAGCACCCGGACGCGGACCTGCTCCGAGATCTGGACCTCGAGTTCACCGTTATCCATGACCTTCGTCACCTTGGCGATGATGCCGCCGCCGGTGACGACCGTGTCGCCGCGACGGATGTTGCTCAGCATCGCCTCGCGCTTCTTCATCGCCGTGCGCTGCGGCCGGATGATGAGGAAATACATGATGGCGAAGACGGCGACGAAGGGCAGCACGCTGATCAGGAGATCGCTTCCACCGGCAGCGGAAACGCCGCTCTGCGCGAAAGCCTCGGACACGAACATCGGGAACCTCTTCGGAATCGAGGGCGGGAAGCCCTTTACGGAGTGCGCGGAATATACGAACGGTCGCCCCGAATGCAACAAGGCGTCCGTTTCACGCGACGGACATAGCCCAGGACTGATCGAAGACGCCATGGATGTCGAAGAATTTGCCCGGCTGCGGGAGACGATGGAGCGCATTGCCGCCAGCCTCGAGCGGCTTGCTCCCTCGCCGCCCCAGGCACCGGACTTTGCTGCTGCCGACTGCTTCGTGTTCGAGCCGCCGGCGGGCCTCGTGCCGGTCCAGATGGTCAACCGCGTGCCGATCGAACTGCTCAAGGGCGTCGACCGCTCGCGCGACATCCTGCTCGACAACACGTCACGCTTCGCGCGCGGGCTGCCCGCCAACAACGTCCTGCTGTGGGGCGCCCGCGGCATGGGCAAGTCGTCGCTGGTGAAGGCCGCCCATGCTTCGGTGAACGCGTCGCTGCCCGCCGGCAAGCCGCGGCTGAAGCTGATCGAGATCCACCGCGAGGACGTCGACGACCTGCCGCGCCTGATGGGCTTCGTGCGTGCCGCGCCCTACCCGTTCCTGCTGTTCTGCGACGACCTTTCCTTCGACATCGGCGATTCGTCGTACAAGTCGCTGAAGGCAGCACTGGAAGGTGGTGTCGAAGGACGACCGGCGAACGTCCTGTTCTACGCGACGTCCAACCGCCGGCACCTGCTGCCGCGTGACATGATCGAGAACGAGCGCTCGACGGCGATCAATCCGGCCGAGGCGGTGGAGGAAAAGGTCTCGCTGTCGGACCGATTCGGCCTATGGCTCGGCTTTCACCGATGCAGCCAGGATGATTATCTGGCGATGATCGACGGTTATCTTTCAGCCTACGGCATCGAGGCCGACCAGGCCGCCGTGCACCACGAAGCGCTGGAATGGTCGACGACCCGCGGCAGTCGGTCCGGCCGCGTCGCCTTCCAGTTCGTCCAGGACCTCGCCGGTCGGATGGGCCGGACGCTCGACGCGCCGGCAGCCTGAAACAAAGAGGCCCGGTTCCTCCCCTGGTGGAGCGGAACCGGGCCGAACGCCTGGAGGTCGGCGTTTACTGGAGGAACTTGGTCGGATCGACGGGGGTCGAATCCTTGCGAACCTCGAAGTGCAGGACTGGAACGTCCGTGTCCCCGCTCATGCCGGACTTGGCGACTTCCTGGCCCCGCTTGACGGTCGCGCCGCGCTGCACCGAGAGCGTATCGGCATGTCCGTAGACGGTGACCATGCCGTTGTCGTGCTTGACCAGCACCGTGTTGCCGAATTCCTTCAGGCCGTCGCCGGCATAGATCACGACGCCGTTCTCGGCGGCCTTCACCGAGGTGCCGCGTGGCACCGAGATGTTCAGGCCGTCGTTGCGGCGCGAGCCCACCTTCTCGCCGAAGCGATTGACGACGCGGCCCTGGACCGGCCAGCGGAACTGGCTGATGCCGGTGGAGGTCGGCGCGATGGCGGCCACCTGCTGCTCGGCTTCCTGCGCCACCGTGCTGGTGGGTGCGGCGGCCGGTGCTGCGGGCGCGGCGGCCTGTTCGGTGGACGGGCGGCCGGATTTCTCGGCCGTCGCCGGCGGCGTGTAGGCGACCGGCGTTACCGCCGGCTTGGTCTTCTCCGTCGGGGTCTGCGTCGCCGCGGCAGCCGGCTGGTTGCTGGCGACCTGTGTCGGGGCAGAGCCGCCTCCCGGCACGGTCAGCGACTGGCCGATGCGAATCGAATCGTCGCTAAGGCCGTTGGCCTGCTTCAACGCGCTGACGGATGTCCCGGTGCGACGGGCGATCGCGGCGAGCGTATCGCCGGAACTCACCGTCACCGAACCGCCCTGAGCCGACGACGCGGTACGCTGGTCGTTCGAGGGGCGGCGCTGCGGGGCCGACATCTGGGATGCCTGTGCCTGCAGCGTCGAGGGCGGCGCTCCGCGGTTGGCGTCGCTGGCGCCGACCGGCGCTGCGGCCATCGACGTCGAGCCGGCATTCGAGCCGTAGTTCGGCGCGGGCGGCGGCGGCAGAGATCCGCTCTGCACCGACGGCGTCGCGGCGCTGGCGCCGTAGGTCGGGGTCTGCTGGTAGGCTGGCGTGCCGATGGCGCCGGTGTTCAGCTGGTCGACGCCGCCCGGGTAGGGCTGCGCGGCAGCAGTCTGGGTCATCCCCGCCCGCGGCACCGCTCCGGTGTAGAAGCCGTCGTCGAATCGAGCCACGTCGGAGCTGCATCCGGCCGCGAGGCCCGCCAGGGCAACCATCGCAGCGGAACGCACCATACGGAGCCGTAGAGGTTTCAGCACATCGATACGCATCGCCGTCCCTTGCACGCAGAAATTCACTCTCGGGAGCATTGAAGCGCGTTAATGTTACTGCCGGGTTAAGTCTCTGGAGACGGACGTCGATTCTGTGCCGCCGCGGCACGAAAGCAGTAGTTTTCCACCGCCTCGAGCTCTGTCGGATGCATGGCGCGCCGTCGCGATCGGCCGCGCTTCGTCGCTCAGAGAACTTCGGCGGTTCCGAAGGCCAGAGGCTGGTAACGGACGGGCCAGAGATCCTCGCGCTCGAATCGGCTCCCGACCTTTCGGAGCCGAACCAGCGATTGCTCGCCGTCGCCCGGGCCAATCGCGCAGATCAGCACCGCCTGCATGCCGAGCTGTTCGAGGAACTGGCGGGGCACGCTCGGAAACGCGGCATGGACGATTGCCCGGTCGAAGGGCGCCCCGCCGGGAAAGCCGTCCCGCCCGTCCTCGAGGAAGAGCGAGACGTTGGTGACCCCGACCTGCTTCAGGCGCGCGCCGGCTGGCTCGACCAGCCCGCGGAAGCGATCGAAGGAGGAGACGTGCGCCGTCATGCGGGCGAGAAGCGCGGTCACGTAGCCGCTGCCTGTGCCGATCTCGAGGACGCGGTGTTCCGGCTCGAGCTCGAGCGCCGCCACGAGACGCGCTGCCGCGATCGCACCCGGCATCGTCTCGCCGCAGGCCAGCGGGGCAGCGCGGTCCTCGTAGGCATCCTCGACGCCATCGGGAACGAACAGTCGCCGCGGCACCGAGGCCACCGCCTGGTGCAGGGTCGGTCCGCCGATCCGCTGCGAGCGCAAGGCCAGCAGGAAGGCCGCGAGATCTTCGCGGTCACGGCCCTCCGGGTTCATGCGAACAGCGCGCCGAGATCGTCGCGCAGTTCGTGCGCGGTCAGGTCGAGCTGCAGCGGCGTGATCGATATGCGGCCTGCCTGCAGCGCGGCGATGTCGGAATTCTCGACTTCCGCCCCGGCCTGGCGGCCGAAGGTCAGCCAGAAATACGGAAAGCCCCGGCCGTCGCGGCGCTCTTCCATGCCGAGCGAATAGTCGAGCTTGCCCTGCCGCGTCACCGAAACGCCGGCCACCTCGTCCGCCGGCACGGCCGGGAAGTTGATGTTGATCAGGTGGCCGCGCGGCAGCGGGAAGCCGGCCAATCGTTCGAGCACGGCGGGTGCATGGCGCTCGGCCGTCTCCCACAGCGCCTCGCGATCGCGTCCCGGCGTGAAGGCCTGGCTGAGCGCCACCGAGCGCAGGCCGAGCATCGTGCCCTCCATGGCGCCGGCGACAGTGCCCGAATAGGTGACGTCGTCGCAGATGTTCTGGCCGGCATTGACGCCGGAAAGGACGAGGTCCGGCGGCGAGTCCATCAGGCGCTTCACCGCCATGATCACGCAGTCCGTAGGCGTTCCCGAGAGAGCGTAGCGCTTCTCGGAGACCTCGCGCAGCCGCAGCGGCGAGGACAGCGTCAGCGAATGCGACAGGCCGCTCTGGTCGGTCTCGGGCGCGACGATCCAGACGTCGTCGGTCAGCGTCCGGGCGATCCGTTCGAGGACCGCCAGCCCTTCGGCGTGGATGCCGTCGTCGTTGGTAAGGAGAAGACGCATCAGCCGGGTCCCCCGATCTGGTCAATTCCGCCCATATAGGGCCGGAGCACCGGCGGGACGGTGATGCTGCCGTCCTCGTTCTGGTAGTTCTCCATTACCGCGATCAGCGCCCGCCCGACGGCGACGCCGGACCCGTTCAGCGTATGGACGAACTGCGCCGCCTTCTCGCCCTCGGCGCGGTAGCGCGCATTCATCCGGCGGGCCTGGAAGTCGCCGCAGACCGAACAGCTGGAAATTTCGCGATAGGCGCCCTGCCCCGGCAGCCAGACCTCGATGTCGTAGGTCTTGCGGGCGCCGAAGCCCATGTCGCCGGTGCACAGCGTCACCACCCGGTACGCCAGCCCGAGGCGTTTGAGAACTTCCTCGGCGGCGCCGGTCATGCGCTCGTGCTCGTCGACGGACGTATCGCTCGTCGTGATCGAGACCATCTCGACCTTGTTGAACTGGTGCTGGCGCAGCATGCCGCGCGTATCGCGTCCCGCTGATCCGGCTTCCGAGCGAAAGCATGGGGTCAGCGCCGTGACGCGCATCGGCAGCTCGGCGACGTCGATGATGCGCTCGCGGGCGAGATTGGTCAGCGGCACTTCCGCGGTCGGGATCAGCCAGCGGCCTTCCGTCGTATGGAATTGGTCCTCGGCAAATTTCGGCAACTGGCTGGTGCCGAACAGCGCCTCGTCGCGCACCAATAAGGGTACGGCGACTTCCTGGTAGCCGTGCTCGCTCGTGTGGAGGTCCAGCATGAACTGGCCGAGCGCCCGCTCCAGCCGCGCAAGGGCGCCCTTCAGGATGGTGAAACGGGAGCCGGAAATCTTCGCGGCCTGGTCGAAGTCCATGAGGCCCATGGCCTCGCCGAGCTCGTAATGCTCCCGTGGCTTGAAGGCGAAGTCGGGACGCTCGCCGACCCGGCGAAGCTCGACATTGTCTGCCTCGTCCTTGCCGACCGGAACGTCGTCGAACGGCAGGTTCGGAATCCGCGCCAGCGCGTCCTCGAGAGAGCCGTCGAGACGCCGCTCGGTCTCCTCGCCATCCTGGATCTCGGCCTTGATCTCGGCGATTTCGGCGATCAGCCGCTCGGCCAGCGTCTCGTCTTTCGTGGCCTTGGCCTTGCCGATCTCGCGGGAGGCTTCGTTGCGCCGGTTCTGAAGCTCCTGCAGGCGCTTCAGATGCTCCCGGCGCGCCTCGTCGAGCTTGATCAGGTCGGCGGCGGCAGGCGGAGCGCCGCGACGCGCCAAAGCCTCGTCCAGCTTTTCCGGATTTTCCCGTATCCACTTGATGTCGAGCATGAAATTCCCGTTCCCGTCGAAATGCGACGGGACACGGGTCGCGGGTCTCAGCTCTCGGCTTGAGCCCCGTCGCCGCCGAGCGCCTCGGCCGCCCGCTTCTTCTCGATCATCCGCGCCACAATGATCGACACCTCGTAGAGAAGGATCGTGGGCAGGGCAAGACCGATCTGGGAGACCGGATCGGGCGGCGTCAGGATCGCCGCAGCGACGAAGGCGATGACGATGGCGTATTTGCGCTTCGACGCCAAGCCGTCCGCTGTCGTGAGGCCTGCCCGCACCAGCAATGTCGCCACGACGGGCAGCTGGAACACCAGCCCGAAGGCGAAGATCAGCGTCATGATCAGCGACAGATATTCCGAAACCCGCGGCAGCAGCTGGATCGCCGCCTGGCCGCCGGTGCCGGTCTGTTCCATCGACAGGAAGAACCACATCACCATCGGGGTGAAGAAATAATAGACCAGCATCGCCCCCATCAGGAACAGCACCGGCGTTGCAACGAGGAACGGCAGGAAGGCGTGGCGCTCGTTGCGGTAGAGGCCGGGCGCGACGAACTTGTAGATCTGGCTGGCGATGATCGGAAAGGCCAGGAACAGGCCGCCAAACGCCGCGATCTTCACCTGGGTGAAGAAGAATTCCTGCGGCGCGGTGTAGATCAGCTCGACCTGGCGGTCGTCTATCCCGGCCCAGACAGTCGCCGTCTGGTAGGGCACGACGAGGAAATTGAAGATTTCCTTGGCGAAGAAGAAGCAGCAGATGAAGGCGATCATGAAGCCGCCGATGCTCCACATCAGCCGACGCCGCAGCTCGAGCAGATGCTCCATCAGCGGGGCGGAGGAGGCCTCGATATCGTCCTTGGGTGCACTCACGCGGCGTCCTCGGTCTTGCGGGCCTTGGCCTCGCTCGTCGACGCCGCGCCGGCATCGGTATTCGCTTCTGTCGGCGCGGTAGAGCCGGGTTTATCCGGTTCGGCAGGCTCTGCCGGGGCCGTCGGCGACGGCACCTTCGGCTCCGGCGCCTTGGTCGCCGCGGTCAGCGATGAGCGTATTTCATCGCCGATCGCTTTCATCGGATTCATCGCCGCGCGCACGTCCTTGGTCGGGTCGAACTTCTTGGCGTCGGCCACCGTCTGGCGGACTTCGTCGAGTTCGGCCTCGCGCAGCGCATCGTCGAACTGGCGGCGAAAATCGGACGCCATCGAACGCACCTGCTTGGTGGTGCGCCCGAACGTCCGCAGCATCCGCGGCAGGTCCTTGGGGCCGACGATGACCACAAGGACGACCGCGATCACCAGTAGCTCGGTCCAGCCGATATCGAACATGTCATTAACTCGAAGGCGACGACGCGAGACGGTGGCGGAGCGGCACGCCCCGCGCCCTCCGCCGCCGATCGACCTGTCAGCTGACCGACTTTTCCGTCTTCACGTCGCGGGCGACGACATCGCCTTCGCGATGGTCGAGCGCGCGGCGCTCCTGGGCAGCGGCTTCGGTCTCTTCCTCCGACATGCCCTTCTTGAAGCTCTTGATGCCCTTGGCGACATCGCCCATCAGCTCGGGAATCTTGCCCCGACCGAAGAGAAGCAGCACGACGGCGAGGACGATGAGCCAGTGCCAGATGCTGAAGCTACCCATAACCAAATCTCCTATGAGCGCGTGAGCGCGCTCGCTTTCGCCATGCTAACGATCGTCGGCGGACTTTTCAAACACGATAACGTCCTGCGGATCAACGGAAACAACGACATCCCGCTTGGTCGCCGGCACGATTCCGGCCCGCATCCGCGAACGAAGCGGCTTGTCGAGCCCTTCGATGGCCACCGTCATCAGGTCGACGCCGCCGAGGAAGCGCCTTGCGGTGATCCGTCCCGATACGCCGCCGGGCCGCTCGTCGAGCCGCAGCCCTGTTAAACGCAGGGCAACGGTCACCCGCGTACCGTCGGATGATGACGAATCTGCGACGGGTCCGAGCGCCGTCACGACCCGTCCGCCGTGAACTTCGCCCTCGACGACGTTGAGCTCCGAGAAGAATCCGGCGGCGAAGAGATTGACCGGCCGGCTGTATAGTTCGGCCGCAGTGCCGGTCTGGACGATCCGCCCGTCCCGCAGCAGCGCGATGCGATCCCCGAGCCGCATCGCCTCCTCCGCATCATGAGTGACGATGATCGCGGTCGCCCGGCTCTCGCGCAGGATCTGCAGCGTGTCGGTGCGCACGACGTCCTTGAGGCGGCTGTCGAGACCGGAAAACGGCTCGTCCATCAACAAGACGGACGGCCGCGGCGTCAGCGCCCGGGCGAGCGCGACGCGCTGCTGCTCGCCGCCGGACAGCGTGTGCGGATACTGGCCGGCGGCACTGGCGAGCCCGACCCGTTCGAGCGCGACCAGCGCTTCCTTCCGGGCGGCGGCCCCCGGCATGGCGGTCAGGCCGAAGCGCACATTGTCGAGGATCGTCATGTGCGGAAACAGCGCGAAATCCTGGAACATCAGGCCGATGCCGCGCCGCTCCGGCGGCACGAACACCTTGTCGCCGGCAATCTCCTGACCGTTGAGGACCAACCGCCCGGCGCTCTGCCGCTCGATCCCGGCGGCGACCCGCAGCATCGTCGTCTTGCCGGAGCCGGAAGGCCCCAGAAGACAGAGCACCTCGCCGGGCTCGGCCGTCAGGTCGATGCCATCGAGGATCTGGACGGAGCCGGCCGCGTGGGAGACGTTCTCGAAGCTGAGCCGCGCCGCGAAGCTGACGCCGGCACTCGTTCGGCCGCTGGTCTTTGATGAGACGGTATCGTGGTCCTGCAAGTCCTGGCCCGCTCGCTCGCTGCCATCAGCGTGCGTGTCGCCGACGGGGCCTTCGCTACGCCTTCGGGCCTGTGGCGGCAACATGTCAGGCAATACGGCTCATCAACTCTTGGTATTCCGCGCGAAATGCCGCGTCGTCTCTGGCGCCGGCGATCCCTCGCGCGATGACGGCTTCGGCATCGCGCGCCCGGCGCTCGGCATCGCCGCTGAGCGGCCCGGCGGCCGCGGCGATGCGGCGCATCTCGTCCATCTCGCCGTTGCAATGAAGCAGCACGTCGCAGCCGGCTTCGAGGGCCCTCCGCCCGAGATCGAGGAGATCACCGGCCAGCGCCTTCATCGACATGTCGTCTGTCATCAACAATCCGTCAAAGCCGATCTCGGTCCGGATGACGTCCCCGATGACGCTCGGCGACAAGGTGGCCGGCGCCGACGCATCGATGTCGCTGTAGAGGATATGCGCCGTCATGGCTGCCGGGAGGGCGCGAAGCGCACGGAACGGCGCGAAGTCGGTACGCGCCAGCTCGTCCCGGCTCGTGGCGACGACCGGCAGCGCGTGGTGGCTGTCGGCATTGCCGCGGCCGTGGCCGGGTATGTGCTTCATCACCGGCAGCACGCCGCCCGCCATCAGCCCCTCCGCCACCGCCTTGCCTAGCGCGGCGACAGCCGCCGGCGTCTCGGCATAGGCGCGATCGCCGATGACGGAGTTGGCGCCCGGCACCGGCACGTCGACGCAGGGAATGCAGTCGGCATTGATCCCGTAGGGCATCAGGTCGGCGGCCAGCAGCCGCCCCTGCAGCCAGGCAGCTCGCTCGCCGGCTTCGGCGTCCGCCGCATGGAGTTTCCCGATGTCGGCGGGCGTCGGATAGCTCGGCGCCAGCGGGGGCTTCAGGCGATTGATGCGCCCACCTTCCTGGTCGACGAAGATCGGTGTCGATTCCCGCCCGCCGACATCACGCAGTTCCGCGACGAGATCGGACAGCTGGCTGCCGCTGGCGATGTTGCGACCGAACAGGATGAAGCCGTAAGGCCGCTCCCCGGCAAAGAAGGCACGCTCCTCCGCCGACAGACGCTGTCCCAGGGGCGCGGCAATCCACGCCTTCGATCCGCTCATGCTGCACTCCGGGGACGACGCCGAGCCGCAATCGCGGCCGGCCGGCCCGCCCGATGATGATGTGGGGGAAAAGGCCGGCCCCGAGGACCGGCCGAGAAGGCCGAGCGTCGCGGCGCCTAGCGCGACACGAAGCAGCTGCCGCCGGCGGATTTCAACCGTTGGCATAGATCGTTGGCCTCGTTCTTCGAACCGGTGGCGACCCTGACGCGGTGATAGGTGCCCTTGCCCGGAATGTCGGCCGACTGGATCACCAGGCTGCGACCGCCGATGACGTCGGAAAAGCGCTGGCCGAGGGTCCGCGAAGAGTCCTCGGCAGCCTCCCGGGACGGGTGCGACGAGATCTGGACGTAGTAGCTGCCCTCTGCGGCAGCAGCGGGCGGCGTCGCCGCCGGGAGGGCTGCGACTTCGGTCGCAACCGGCTCCGGCGCAGGCGCCTCGATGGCCGCCGGTACTTCAGCGGGAGCCGCTTCCGTCACGACGGCGGTCGGCTGCGGCTCTGCGGGCGCTGCGGCCGCGACCTGCACCGGGGCAGCCGGCTCGGTTCCCGGCTTCATCGACGGCATCGGGATGCCAGGCGCGGGATCGCCTTCTGCCGCCGTGTCGGAGGCGGCCTGCGCCGCCGGCGCGCCAGTCTCCAGGGAACCGATCGGACGAGACGCCGCCTCGATCAGAGCCGGGTTCTCGCCGCGCAGTTCCTGCAGCGACGTCGACGGCACCTGTTCTGTGGCCACCAGCGTGCCATCGGGATTTACCGTCAGCGTCCGCACACGCCGCGGCGTCAGGACCGCGATCGGCGAGCTGTCGCCCGCATCGGCAACGCGGATGGGTTCGGCTGCCAACGCGGTCCCGATGGGGTTCAGGTCGACGCCGGGCAGATCCGACAAAGCCGGCTCGGGTTCCGGTTGCGGCAGTTCCGCCGGCTCCTCGGCCGCAGTCAGCAGAGTCTGCTGGGAGGGCTCGATGGCAGCGTCGGCGCTCTGGACGCGCTCGTAGACGGCCTTGTTCTGATTGGGGATCGCCCGTCCGCCCGGATCCTTCGGCGCTACCTTGACCGGCTCAGGGTCCGCCTGAACGATGAGTGGCGCGTCGTAGACCTTTCCGCCGTCACCGGTGAGCATGTAGGCGCCCGCACCGCCAACCAGCGCGATGACGAGCAGACTGGCGCCGACGCTCATCATTCGCCGGGACATTGGCTGCCGCGCTGCGCCCGGCGAGGCACCGGTCGCGGCAAAGCCTACGCGCCGGCTGGACCCCGCCTGTCGACGGGCAGCATGGGCTGCCTGACGCACCTCGGGATCCGCCTGCGAATAGTCCTCATGGCCGGATGCCGGCGCATCCCTTTCGGCCGAACCATACATCGCGAAGACCGGGGTAGCCTCGGCGGCGGGAACGGCCGGTACCGGCTTCTGCATGGCCGCAAGTTCACTGGCGATCAACGCATCGAAATCGTCGAAGAGCTGGGCGGTGGGTTCATGGGCCGCAGCGTCCGCCTTGCGAGCCGGTGCGAACGCCTCACTCTCCTGGTACTTCGAGTCTCGCGGATTGGCGGGCGCCGAAAGCCCGCGGAACGCTGCCTCGAGGACCGGGTCGGAGACCGGCTCCTCGGCTGCGGCCTGGGCAGATGGCGCTGCCGACGAAACGGAGGGAGCCGCAGGTACCGTCACGACCGGCATGCGCGGTGCAGGCGACAACCAGCTGGAATAGGACGCCGCAGCCTTCGGGGCGGGAACCGCGGAAGCGACCGGTGGCGCTGCCGCCACGACTGCGGCCGAGCTGACGCTATCGCGCGCCAGCTCTTCGTCGAGCGCGCCGGCGAAGGCGTCCATGTCGAGATCGAACTCAGGGTCCGAAACAGATTCGAAGTGTAGTTCCTCCAGGGGCGGTGCCGGCGCGACCGCAGGCCGCTCGGCCTCCGTCGTATCGATCAACCTGGCGAGTTCCGCGAAAGGATCGTCATCGAACGGCTCGGCCTGTCTGCCGACCCCGCGTTCGTCGTCCGTCAATTCCCCCATCGACATCGTCCCCGCCTGTTCCCCTCGCGCCGGAGGCCCAAGGCCTCCGTGTTCCAGCGCTATGAGAGGAAGTTGACCAAAGCGTGATGGCTCACCGCATTTCTTCCGGAGCGTCGGCCCCAACGAGGCCGAGTCCTGATTTGATGACGATGGCAACTGCCCGAACCAGGGCCAGTCTAGCCTCAGTCACTTTTGGCTCGTCAGGGTTAACAAACCGTAAGTGCGGCAAGTCCTTGCCGCGATTGTACTGGGCATGGAACGTCGCCGCGACGTCGTAGAGGTAGAACGCCAGCCGATGCGGCTCCTTGGCCTCTGCGGCCGAGGCAATCAGCCGGGGGAACTCGGCGAGCTTGCGGATCAGGCCGAGTTCGCCCTCGTCGGTCAGGCACGCGAGATCCATCTCGCCAACCCGGGCGAAGTCGGGCGCGGCGATGCCGGTCTCCGCCGCCTGGCGGAAGATCGCGGCGGCGCGGGCGTGGGCGTACTGCACGTAGAAGACCGGGTTGTCCTTCGACTGCTCCGTCACCTTCTCGAAGTCGAAGTCGAGCGGCGCATCGCTCTTGCGGTAGAGCATCATGAACCGGACCGGATCGCGGCCGACCTCCTCGACCACGTCGGCGAGCGTGACGAAGCTGCCGGAGCGTTTCGACATGGTGACCGGCTCGCCGTTGCGGAACAGCTTCACCAATTGGCAGAGCACCACGTCGACATGCGCCGTCTCGCCGGCCACGGCGCGCGCCACCGCTTCCAGCCGCTTGACGTAGCCGCCATGGTCGGCGCCGAGCACGTAGACCATCTCCTCGAAGCCGCGCCGGTACTTGTCCCGGAAATAGGCGACGTCGGCGGCGAAGTAGGTGTAGGCGCCGTCGGACTTCACCAGCGGCCGGTCCTGGTCGTCGCCGACCTCGGTCGAGCGAAGCAGCGTCTGCTCGCGATCCTCCCACTCCTCCGGAACCTGGCCCTTCGGCGGCGGCAGGGCTCCCTGGTAGATGAAGCCCTTGGCGCGCAGATCCTCGATTGCCGCGCCGATAAGGCCCTCGTCGTGCAGCTTGCGCTCGGAGAAGAACACGTCGTGCTCGACGCCGAGGAGCTTCAGGTCGGAGCGGATCATCGCCATCATGGCCGTGATCGCCCGCTCGCGGACCAGCGGCAGCCACTCGGCCTCGTCCATCGCGGCCAGCCGGTCGCCGTATTCGGCGGCCAGCGCCTCGCCCACCGGCTTGAGGTAGTCCCCGGGATAGAGCCCGGCCGGGATCTCGCCGATCGTCACGCCCCGCGCCTCGCGGTAGCGCAGGAAGGCCGAGCGGGCGAGAACGTTCACCTGCTCGCCGGCGTCGTTGATGTAGTATTCGCTGGTGACCTCGGCGCCGACGAAGGCGAGGATGTTGGCGATGGCGTCGCCGACAACGGCGCCGCGTGTATGGCCGACATGCATCGGGCCGGTCGGATTGGCCGAGACATATTCGACGTTCACCTTGCGGCCGGTCGGCTTGCCGCGCCCGTAGTCGGTACCCGCCGTCAGGATGTCGGCGAGATGCGCCGACCAGAAGCCCGGCTTCAGCCGGAGATTGATGAAGCCCGGGCCGGCGACCTCGGCCGTCTCGACATCCGGATCGCGGGCGAGGCGCGCGGCGATCTTCGTCGCCAGTTCCCGCGGCTTTGCCCCGAGCGGCTTGGCCAGCACCATCGCGGCGTTGGTCGCCAGGTCTCCATGGGTCGCGTCCCGCGGCGGCTCGACGGTCACGCGCGAGAGGTCCTGAGAAGGCATTTCGCCATCCGACAGAACTGTTTCCACCGCGTGTCTCACCCGGTTCTCGAAGTCAGCGAAGATGTTCATCCGATTGCCTTGCATGATTCCGGAGCGTCCGGGCCGGTCGTCCGGCCTGGTACGACCTGCTGGATCGCCTGCCGCCTGTGCCGATCGGGCCTGAAGGGAGACTGGCCGGCTAGCGCAAACGCGGCGTGGCGTCAAACAACCGGCTGTGTTCGCTCAGGGCATAGGTGTCGGTCATGCCGGCGAGATAGTCGGCCACCCGGCGCGCCAGGCGGTCGTCGCTGAGACGATCGGAGGCGACACTCCAGGCCCCGGGCATCAGGTCCGGGCGCTCGATCAGCCGGTCGAAGAGGTTCTCGACAATCCCTTCGGCGGTCCGCATGACGCGCATGACGCTGTCATGGCGATAGACCCGCTCGAAGAGGAAGCGTCGCGTCTGGTCGACGGCCGCCCGCATCGGCGCCGAGAAGGCGACGAGCGTCCGGTCCGCGCCGCGAACCGCTGCCGCGTCGCCGGGTCCCAGGTCACCGATCCCCCTGACCGTCGTCTCGATGACGTCTTCCACCATCCGCGTGATGTGCCGCCGCATGATCTCGTGCGCCGTGCGGGCCGGATCGAGAGCGGGATAGGCCGCGCGGACTTCGGCGAGGATCGCCCCGGCAAGGTCGAGCCCCGCAAGGTCGTCGAGATCGATCAGCCCGGCCCGCAACCCGTCGTCGAGATCGTGGGTGTTGTAGGCAATGTCGTCCGAGATTGCCGCGGCCTGGGCTTCGAGGCTGGCGAAGCTGGCGAGATCGAGCGGAAACAACTTGTCGAAATCGGCGATCGGCCGTGGCACTGGACAAGCTTCGGGTGCATTCGGTCCAACCAGGGGCCCGTTGTGCTTGACGAGGCCCTCCAGCGTTTCCCAGGCAAGGTTCAACCCGTCGAACTCGGCGTAGTGGCGTTCCAGTGCGGTAACGATCCGCAGCGACTGGGCATTGTGGTCGAAGCCGCCATAGGGCCGCATCCGCCGGTCCAGCGCCCGCTCGCCCGCATGGCCGAACGGCGTGTGGCCGAAATCGTGGACGAGCGCGATGGCCTCAGTGAGGTCCTCGTCGAGACGCAGGGCCCGGGCAAAGGCACGGGCGATCTGCGAGACCTCGATCGTATGGGTGAGCCGCGTGCGGAAATGGTCGCCTTCGGTCGCCACGAAGACCTGCGTCTTGTGCTTCAGCCGGCGAAACGCCGTCGCGTGCACGATACGGTCGCGGTCGCGCTGAAAGGGTGTGCGCGTCGGGCTGGCCGCTTCGGCGAACAGCCGGCCCCGCGTTTCCTCCGGCTGCACGGCATAGGCGGCGCGCGCCAGACCGCCCATTCCGATCTGTGCGATCGTGTTCACTTGCATGGGAAACGATGTGTCCCGATTGACCGGCCTCTCCCCGCTCCATACTTAGGGAAGAGCCCGCGAACAAGGAGCGGCCCCGGCGAAAGCCGCTGCGCCGATGTACCAGATGAGCGACACGATCAATTTGCCCGTCACGATATCCGACACCGCCGCCCGGCGCATCGCGGCGATTCTCGCCCGCAGTGCGGACGCCGACTCGCTGCGGATCTCCGTCGAAGGGGGCGGCTGTTCCGGCTTCTCCTACAAATACGACCTGACGCACGAGCGCGAGGAGGACGATCTGGTGCTGGAGCGCGACGGCGCCCGGGTGCTGATCGACCAGGTCTCGCTGGCCTATCTCGAAGGCTCGGTGGTGGATTTTGTCGACGACCTGATGGGGCAGTCCTTCCAGATCCGCAATCCGAACGCGGTCGCCGCATGCGGCTGCGGCACCAGCTTCTCGGTCTGACCCACACGTGATCATCGCCACCTGGAACATCAACGGCGTCAAGGCGCGCATCGAGGGCCTGACTGCCTGGCTCGCTGCGCGCTCGCCCGACATCGCCTGCCTGCAGGAGATCAAGAGCGTCGACGAGACCTTCCCGCGCGAGCCGATCGAGGCGCTCGGCTACCATGTCGAGACGCATGGCCAGAAGGGCTTCAACGGCGTCGCGCTGCTGTCGAAGCAGAAGCCGCTGTCGATCGAGCCGCGGCTGCCCGGCGACACGGCCGACGAGCATTCACGGTTTATCGAAGGCGTATGGGACTTCAACGGCCAGACGCTGCGTGTCGCCTCGCTGTATCTGCCGAACGGCAATCCGATCGGCACGGAAAAATTCACCTACAAGCTCGCCTGGATGGACCGGCTCATCGCCCACGCGAAACAGTCGCTGGCGCGGGAGGAAATGCTGGTCCTCGCCGGTGACTACAATGTCATCCCCGAGCCGGCGGACGCCGCCAATCCGGCTGTCTGGCGCGACGACGCGCTGTTCCAGCCGGAGACCCGGGCGGCCTACCGGCGGCTGCTCAATCTCGGCCTCGCGGACGGGCTGCGCGCGTCGACCGACGCGGCGGGCACCTACACGTTCTGGGACTATCAGGCCGGCGCCTGGCAGAAGAACAACGGCATCCGCATCGACCATCTGCTGCTCTCGCCGGAAGCGCAGGTCCAACTCGTGTCGGCCGGGATCGACAGCCATGTCCGGGGCTGGGAAAAGCCCTCAGACCACGTGCCTGTGCTGATCGAACTCGCCTGACGGCCGAGGAGAGGAAGCGGCCCGTCAGTTCTTGGCGACGGAGGCGCTGCCCGCCGATGCCAGCTGCTGCTCCGCATAGGCCAGCGCCGTGCGTCGATCGGCTTCCGAGGCCATCGCGAAGACCTCTTCCTGCAACGGACGGATCCACTGCGCGTCGGTCGTCGACGCGCTCTTGAGCGCCAGGGTCAGCATGCCGAGACCCTGCACGGGCTGCGCCGGCAGGGAAATCTTCTCGCCATCGAACAACAGATAGCCGAGCAGCGCCCGAGCGCCGACATGCTCCTTTTCAGCCGCCAGCTTCAGCCAGCGCGCCGCCTGCCGTGCGTCGGCCTTGCCGCCCTCCCCCTGCAGGATCATTCGGCCCAGTTCGAACTGCGCCTTGGGATCGCCAAAGAACGAAGCGGCATGAAAATAGAACTGCCGCGCGCGCGGCAGGTCCGAGCCGACCGGGGTACTCGGAATGCCCCGGCGCAGGTAGTCGCCAAGCGCGACGACGGCGCTCGAGACATAGGCGGCGTTGGTATAGCCGCCGCCATCCTCGTCCTGATCGCGAACGATCTGCTCGAAGATCTTGAAGGCCTCGTAGTCGTTTTCGGGCACGCCGTCGCCGTCGGCGTACATCTTGCCGAGCTTCCAGCGGGCGCCAGGATGCCCCTTGTCAGCGGCGTAGCGCAGGGCCTCGAACGCCTCGAGCTTTTCGCCACGCTGATAGGCCTTGAAGCCGAAGGAGAACAGCTCCAGCGGTCCTGCCTCCGGGTTCACCCGGGCAGCCGGATCCAGTGCCGCTGCGCCGCCTGCCGAAAACAGCATGGCGCCGGCGAACGACGCCGAAAGAGCGATTCGTCTAGAGATCCGCATAGCAATGCTTCTCTGCGGCGGCGCCTGGATGCGTCACAGCGCCTTTGCGGGCCGTCCCGACCTGCTGGGCATATTTCCAGATGGCGCCCGACTGGTAGTCCGTCTCGCGTGGCTGCCAGGCTTCGGCACGCAGCTTCAGTTCGTCATCCGATAGCGCAACGTCAAGCGTGCCCTCGACGGCGTCGATGGTGATGATATCGCCATCGCGCAGCAGCCCGATCGGGCCGCCGACCGCCGCCTCCGGACCGACATGGCCGATGCAGAAGCCGCGCGTCGCGCCGGAGAAGCGCCCATCGGTGATCAGCGCCACCTTGTCTCCCATGCCCTGGCCGTAGATTGCTGCGGTGGTCGACAGCATCTCGCGCATGCCGGGTCCGCCCTTCGGCCCTTCGTAGCGGATGACGAGCACCTCGCCTTCCTTGTAGTCGCGCTTGGAGACGGCCGCGTAGCAGGCCTCCTCCGAATCGAAGCAGCGTGCCGGGCCGGAGAAGCGCAAGTTCTTCATGCCGGCGACCTTCACGATCGCGCCGTCGCTGGCGAGGTTGCCCTTCAGGCCGACCACGCCACCGGTCACGGTGATCGGGTTGTTCGCCTCGCGCACCACGTCCTGGTGCGGGTTCCAGGCCACCTTTTCCATGTTCTCGGCGATGGTCCGGCCGGTGACGGTCATGCAGTCGCCGTGCAGGTAGCCGTGCTGCAGCATCGTCTTCATCAGCAGCGGAATGCCGCCGGCTTCGAACATGTCCTTGGCGACGTATTTGCCGCCCGGCTTGAGGTCGGCGATGTAGGGCGTCTTCTTGAATATCTCGGCGACGTCGAACAGGTCGAATTCGATGCCGCATTCATGCGCGATCGCCGGCAGGTGCAGCGCGCCGTTTGTCGAACCGCCGGTCGCGGCCACCACGGCAGCAGCATTTTCGAGCGCCTTGCGGGTGACGATGTCGCGCGGCCGGATGTTGCGGGCGAGCAGCTCCATGACGATTTCGCCGGACGCGTAGCAGAAGCGGTCGCGAATCTCATAGGGCGCCGGCGCGCCGCAGGAATAGGGCAGCGCGAGGCCGATCGCTTCGGCGACGGTCGCCATCGTGTTGGCGGTGAACTGCGCGCCGCAAGATCCGGCGGAGGGGCAGGCCACCTGCTCGATCTCATCGAGATCGTCGTCGCTCATGTCGCCGACGGAATGCTTGCCGACCGCCTCGAAGATGTCCTGAACCGTCACCTGCTGGCCACGGAAAGTTCCGGGCAGGATCGAGCCGCCATAGATGAACACCGACGGGACGTTCAACCGGACCATCGCCATCATCATCCCGGGCAGCGACTTGTCGCAGCCGGCCAGCCCGACGAGCGCGTCATAGGCATGACCGCGCATGGTCAGCTCGACCGAGTCGGCGATGAGATCGCGCGAAACCAGCGACGCCTTCATGCCCTGGTGGCCCATGGCGATGCCGTCGGTGACGGTGATGGTGCAGAATTCGCGCGGCGTGCCGCGGGCGGCAGCGACGCCCTTCTTGACCACCTGGGCCTGGCGCATGAGCGAAATATTGCAGGGAGCGGCCTCGTTCCAGCAGGAAGCGACACCCACCAGCGGCTGGTGAATCTCTTCCTTGGTCAGACCCATTGCGTAAAGGTATGAGCGATGCGGCGCACGCGAAGGCCCTTCCGTCACGTGGCGGCTGGGCAGGTTCTTCTTGTCGAAAACGTGCGAGTCCATCGTCTCTCCCAACTCTTCACAAAGCACCGAGCCGCACCTCCGCGCTCCGTCCGGGGTGACGGCGTTTTGTGGCGGTAACGCGGCGGATTTTCCGTCACCGACTATAGGGGATGCAGCGTTGCAATAGTGTTGCGTCAATCACACATCCGGTCTTTCGTGGAACGAAGCCGGAACCTTCAACGCGAAAAGGGCGCGCCCATAGACGCGCCCTTCCACCAACGAGGCTTCGTGATTTCAGCGAATTTTCAGAAGGTGAACTTGAACGATGCGTTGCCGCCGATCACGAGGTCTTCGCCGACGCTGCCGTCGAAATATGCCCCGTCGCTGATCGACTGGTCGCCATCCGTCCAATAGCCGACGACACCGCCGAAGCGCAGTTCGCTCCACTTGTTCGCCTTGAACGAGACGCCACCCGCGACGGTGTAGAGATCCGTGTAGGTCGTTTCCGAACCGGTCGACACGCCGCGGTCGTAGCCGAGGGCGATCGCCCCCGAGATCTGTTCGTTGAAGGCCCGGCCGATGCCGATGGATGCGGTATAGCCGTCACGCCAGTTATAGGGCGAGTAGCTCGACGACTCGCCGGTCTGCGGGCTGTAGATCGTGCTGACGACAGACTTGTTGGTGCTCCAGTCGGTCCAGCGGAACGAACCGATGAGGAGCGTTCCCTCGGCGATGCCGGTCTGTGCGTTGATCGTCAGGCTCTGCGGGCTGATCGCGGTGTTGAGGCTCGACTCGACGTCGATGACACGGCCGGTGACGAGGCCAGCCTGGGCGCCGGCTGCGTTGATCCCCAGCTGCAGCGGGATCGGGACCGATATGGCCTGGCCATTCAGGGAGGCGTAGGCGGTATCGGTGATCGTCACCGTGCCGGTGCCGTTGACATTGTCGTGCTCGACTTCGGATCGGTAGAGGACCTGCGCGCGAAGGGCGATTTCAGGCTTTTCGTAGGCGAAACCGACGCGGTAGCCAGCCTTGTATCCGCCCTGTGAGTCGACCTCGACCAGCGACGGAACGGTGATCTGAGCGCCGGGTACGGCCCGGGTGAGCCCACCGACCAAGAGCTGACCCGACGGGCCGGTCTGCGCGACCTGACCATTGATGAACCGGTTGCCGTAGCTGGATCCCTCGAAGCTGAAATCCTCCGCGAACACGCCGCCCAGCAAGCTGAATCGGCCGATATCGGCCGTGTAGCTGACCCGGCACGTCAGGCCGAATTCATTGGAATCGAAGCCGATCGTCCGGGTGCGGGACGTCGAGGTCGCTCCCGCGAAGTTGAGCCGGTCGGCGTTCGAGGTGCTCTGCGTCGAGCTTACCTGCCGCGGCAGGGCGCCATCCAGCGTGTCCGTGTAGTCGGCTGTCGCCGCGAAGGATTCCGTGTAGGTGCCGGCGCAGCCGAACATGTCGCCGCCGAACCCGACGGAGTAGGAAGGGATGGTGTAGTTGCCGGTGAAATCGCCGAAATCGCCGCCAACCCCGTTGACCGATTCGTATCCACGCTGCGGCGAGATGTAGGTCACGCCGGTCCGCATGTTGAACGTTCCCGGCTCGTAGAGGATGTCGGTGTCGGCGGTACCGCGCTGGAAGCCCCCGGCCAGTGCCGTCGAGGACAGCGCGATCGTTGCGATCGTTGCGCCGGTCATGATCATGCGGAAATATGACATAGTTTCCCCCTCACACATTTTCTCTGCTGCGCGCCTCCGCCCATCAGCAGTTGACGCGAACGTAAACGAGAAAATGCCGGTCGGGAACACACTTCGTTACGTGAGGGCCACAATTGCGGCAATCCAGCAACAGCAGTCTGGACGAGTGGCCTGCGACCAAAAACACAGCATAACACGCTGTAATTTCTGGATAATGAATGCTCGAAAGCGGGCCGTTCGGCCCCCACCCGGGCGCCGAACGCATGAAGCCGGTTAGCGACTGAACCGATCCTGCCCCGACCGTGTCAGAACTGTGACACCTCCGAGGCAGGCGGGGCGCTTCAGCGAAGCCGTTCCAAAGCGGCCGAGAGCTTCTCTTCCTCGGCCCGGTAGGCCGCCTGCTTCTCGCGCTCCTGCGCGACCACTTCATCAGGCGCGTTGGCGACGAAGCGCTCGTTGGAGAGCTTGCCGTCGATGCGCTTGATCTCGGTGCTGGCCTTCACCCGCGCCTTCTCGAGACGCACGCGTTCCGCGGCAATGTCGATCATCCCCGCCAGCGGCAGCGCGAAGGTCAGGCCGCCGACGATGATCTGCGCCGCCTGCTCAGGCGCCTGCTCCGCCGCAGAAACCGACGTGACGCGCGCCAGCCGCTGCAGCGCCGCCCCGTGCCGTTCGAGCCGCTGCATCGCCAGCGCATCGGCGCCGATGGCGACCAGCGCCGCCTCGGCTGCCGCCGGCACGTTCATCTCGGAGCGGACCGAACGGATCTCGCTGACGAGGTCGACCAGCCAGTTGATGTCGTCGGCGGCCTCCGCATCGGCGAAGTCGAGTGCCGGCCATTCCGTATGGCACAGCAGCCGCGGGCGCTGTCCTTCGACCGTCGCCGCCCAGAGTTCCTCCGTGACGAACGGCATGAACGGATGGAGCAGCGCGAAGATACGGTCGAGCACCATGCCGGTAACCGCCCGGACCTCGTTGGCGGCGACATCGTCTCCCGCCAACGCGGGCTTGGCGAGCTCCACGTACCAATCGCAGAAGGTGTTCCAGACGAAGCGGTAGAGCGCCGCCGCGGCGTCGTTGAAGCGGTACGCCTCCAGCGCCGCCCGCGTCTCCTCGGCCGTCCGGGCGAGTTCCGTCACGATCCAGCGGTTGAGCGGCAGCGTCAGCGCTTCGGTATTAACCGCCGCGCCGTGAACCGCGCCGTTCATCTCGGCAAAGCGAGTGGCGTTCCACAGCTTGGTGCCGAAATTCCGATAACCGGCGATGCGCTGGGTATCGAGCTTCACGTCCCTGCCCTGCGCGGCCATGATCGCCAGCGTGAAGCGCAGCGCGTCGGCGCCGTATTCGTCGATCAGCTCCAGCGGGTCGACGACGTTGCCCTTCGACTTCGACATCTTGGCACCGGTCTTGTCGCGCACGAGAGCGTGGACATAGACGGTGTGGAACGGCTCCTCACCCATGAACTCGATTCCCATCATCATCATCCGCGCTACCCAGAAGAAGATGATGTCGAAGCCGGTGACGAGGACGCTGGTCGGATAATAGGTCGCCAGTTCCGGCGTCTTCTCCGGCCAGCCGAGCGTCGAGAACGGCCAGAGGCCCGACGAGAACCAGGTGTCGAGCACGTCCTCGTCGCGCCGCAGGAAACCGTCGCGGCGAGCGGGGTCGGCGGCCATGGCCCGGGCCTCGTCGTCGCTGATCGTCCCGTTGGTCACGTAATGCGACAAAGCAGAGGCGACGGCCTCTTCCTCGCTCTTCTCGACGAAGATCTCGCCGTCCGGCCCGTACCAGGCCGGGATTTGGTGCCCCCACCAGAGCTGGCGCGAGATGCACCAGGGCTGGATGTTCTCCATCCAGTCGAAATAGGTCTTCTCCCAGTTCTTCGGCACGAACTTGGTGCGGCCCTCGCGCACGCTGGAGATCGCCGGCTGCGCCAGCGTCTTGGCGTCGACATACCACTGGTCGGTCAGGTACGGCTCGATCGGCACGCCGCCGCGGTCGCCATGCGGCACCGTGTGCGGATGGTCCTCGACGCCGGCGAGGAGGCCAAGCGCGTCCATCATGACGACGATGCGTTCGCGGGCGACGAAGCGGTCCTGGCCTTCCAGCTCGACGATCGTCTCGGCCAGCGCCTCGCTGCGCTCCAGCCCGTCGAGGAAGTCCTCGTTCTCCTCGAGCGTGATGGCGGCGGCCACCGTGAAGACGTTGATCATCGCCAGGTCGTGGCGCTTGCCGACCTCGAAATCGTTGAAATCATGTGCCGGCGTCATCTTGACCGCACCTGTCCCGGCTTCCGGGTCCGGGTATTCGTCGCCAACGATCGGGATGCGGCGGCCGACCAGCGGCAGGATGACGTGCTTGCCGACGAGATCCCCGTAGCGCGGATCTTCGGGGTGAACCGCGACGCCGCTGTCGCCCAGCATGGTCTCCGGCCGCGTTGTCGCCACGACGAGATAGTCGCGCGTCTCGTAGCCCGCCGGTTCTCCGTCCGAAGGCTTCCAGGCGGTGCGGTTGCCCTCTTCGTCCAGATTGTACGGATGCTCGTAGGTAACGCCGTCGGCAAGCGGATAGCGGAAGTGCCAGAGATGGCCCTTCACTTCCCTCTGTTCGACCTCGAGGTCGGAGATCGCGGTCAGCAGCTTCGGGTCCCAGTTGACCAGCCGCTTGTCCTTGTAGATCAGCCCCTTGCGGTAGAGCTCGACAAAGACGTGCAGGACGGCCTTCGACAGGCCATCGTCCATGGTGAAGCGCTCGCGCGACCAGTCGCAGGACGCGCCGAGCCGGCGCAGCTGGCCGAGGATGGCCCCGCCGGACTCGCCCTTCCACTGCCAGACCCGCTCGACGAAGGCCTCGCGCCCCATGGCGCGGCGCCCTGGCTCCTGTCGCTCCGCCAGCTGGCGCTCGACGACCATCTGCGTCGCGATGCCAGCATGGTCGAGGCCGGGCTGCCACAGGACGTTCTTGCCGCGCATCCGCTCGAACCGCACCAGGATGTCCTGCAGCGTGTCGTTCAGCGCGTGGCCCATGTGCAGCGAGCCAGTGACGTTGGGCGGCGGGATGACGATCGAGAAGGGCTCTGCCCCCTCAGCCGCGCCGGCACCGGCGCGAAATGCCCCGGCGTCTTCCCAGCATTGGGCAATGCGCGGCTCGATGGCCGCGGCGTCGTAGGTTTTCTCGATCATGCTGTGTCCGGGGGAGCGTTGCGCGTCGCCACCGGTTACAGCCTCGCTTTCGGCACTGTCAACGCAGCGCCCGGTTGGCGGACGGTCCGGAGGCTTGATTCGCGCGTCCCGGAGCGTCTCTTCCTAGCGGCGACCGCCGGTCGCGACGCGCTCGATTTCCTCGCGCACCAGCCGCTCGACAAGGCGTGGCAGATTGTCGTCGAGCCATTCCTGCAGCATCGGACGCAGCATGTCCTGCACCGCATCCTCCACCGACCGCATCTGGTCCTCCCGCATCGCCCGAGCCAGATCCTCGAACGAGGCGGCGACGCGCGCGCCGGCTTCCTGGGAGATGATCCGGTGAGTCTCGGCGGGGTCGGCTAGCGCCCCCGCAGGCCCGAACGGGGGCTCGTCCTGATCCTCTTGGGGGGATCGACGACGGCCTGCCTCGTCGCTGTTGGCGGCCTCGAAGCGGGCCAGTCCGTCCCAGTCGTCCGCCTGATCTGCGTCAGCGAAACCTTCGTCGGCACCCTCGTCGCCGTCGCCGATCAGCTGGACCAGTTCGGATTCGAAGGCGTCGTCGTCGAACCGGTTGCTGCCGAATGCGGCCCGGCTGATCGCCGATTCCTCGTCCGGCGTCAGGAAAGCCTCGCTGGTATCGGGGAGACGCTGCGCGAAATCTTCATCGCGGTCCCGCAGTTCGGACCGGGCATGGGAATGGCCTGCGCCCTGATCATCGAGCGTCTCGTCGCGATGCTCGTCGGCCATGGGTCGCAGCGCCGCGGCATAGCTGGCGGGGAACGACGAAACAACAGCCCGGCTTCCGGCATCCGTCGGAGAACGCCTGGCGACCTTCTCGTCCCCGCTCTCAATGATGCGCTTTATCGACGCGAGGATTTCGTCCATCGACGGATCGGGGGCCGGAAGGGCATTGCTCATGGGAAGCTCCCGCAGGTTGCACGACAGGGCGGCACCCTATCGAGCGAATCGTGCGTGGAGCCTAAGCTTCGGTGGCCTCAAGGTGAATCCCGGAATGTCGTCCGACGGGACTATCACCAACTTACTGCAGGCCGTGTGGCCAGCCGGACTCATGCCCGGCGAAGACGCCCGATATCAGCGGCCGTCCGGCGTGCGCAGGCCGAACCATTTGTCCTCGACCTGGATGTAGTGATCCTGCGGATCATACTTGCGGCCGGCGAGCGACAGGCGTTCGGCCGAAAGCCAGCCGGTCGCCGACAGCAGGCCGTAGGCTGCAACCACCTCGTCGCGCTGCGAGCCGACCAGGAGGATCTGTGCCGAAATCACGTCGGCCTGGGCGTTCAGGACGTCGAGCGTCGTGCGCTGGCCGACATTGCGCTCTTCAATCACGCCGTTGAGCGCCAATCTTGCCGCCTGCACCTGCGCCTGAAAGCCCGTGATGTTGGCGCGGGCGGCCTGCAGTTCGGCCCAGGACGTCGCCACCGCGGCGCGAACCTGGTCGCGTGCGTTGTCAACCTCGATCCGGCGCTGGCCCAGCACTTCCTTGGACTGGCGGACGACCGAGCTGGCGCGGCCACCCTGATAGATCGGGATCGTCAGCTGCGCCCCGATGGTCGCGGAAACCTCGTTCTGCGTGTTGACGCTCGGCCGTCCCGCCGACGTGTCCACGCCCGGAAGATCGCCGCCCTCAGACTTGCTGAGAGAATAGGTGTCGTTGACCTGGCCTACCACGCTCAGCTGCGGCAGCAGTGCACCTTCAGCAGATTTCACCTGGAAGGCGGAGGCGTCCACCGCTGCCAGCGTGGCGAGGATCGCAGGATGTTCCTGCTGCGAGATCGCGAAGGCGGAATCGACGGACTTCGGCAGGACATCCATCGGCGCCCGGCCGGGCTCGAGATCGGTCGGCGGGTCACCGATCACATCGAAATAGGTCGCCTCGCTCGCCGCGACCTGCGAGAGGGCGCTGTTCAGCAAAGCTGTGGCCAGAGCCTGCTGCGATTCAGCCTGGGCGACGTCCGTCCGTGTGCCTTCGCCGACCTCGAAGCGGGCGCCCGCCGCGCGGACCTGCTCCTGGAGAAAGCCGAGATTCTGGCGCCGCAGCGTGGCAATCTGCCGATCGCGCAGCACGTCCATGTAGGCGGCGACGGCGTCGAACAGCGTGTTCTGCTCGGTATTGGCCAGGTTCTTCTGGGAGGCGCGCACCTGCGCCTGAGCCGCTGCGACGTTGTTGGGTGTCTGGAACCCGTCGAAAATAGTCTGGCTTATCTCGACGCCGAAGCCGATCGAACCGGTCCGCCCCCTGGCGGTGGAGATGTCGTCGCCGAACGTGGTTCTGTTCCGGCTGGCATTGGCCGTTCCGATACCACTGACAAAGGGCCGCATGCCGGCCCGAGCCTGTGGAACGTTCTCGTCGGTGGCACGCAACTGCGCGCGGGCAACATTCAGGCCTTGACTGTTGGCATAGGCTTTGGCCAGCGCACCGGTGAGCGTCTCGGCATCCACCGCATGGCCGGTCGACAACAGCGTCCCCGCCGAGAGAGCAAGAGCGATCCAGAGCTTCTTTTGCAAAACGTTTACCCCGAGCCCTCGATACACCGCGACCGCTTCAAGCCGTACGCAAGGTACGAATCCGTCAACCATGTCTGTGGCACATTGATCAGTTTCACCTGCTGAAGATCAAGCCGCTAGCCACGATGAGCAGCAGTTTCTCGGCATGGCGGGGCAAATGTGCAACGACTACATGGATTAGAACTGGAATGTTGCCGCCTTGCCAAAGCCAGGAAGCGGCCGGATGCTGCAATTGAACCCGAAACGGTGGGAAACGGTCCCCTCGTCGTCCTTGATGTAGAGCCGCGCCGCCGCCGCGTTGCCGAGCCCCTCGACGACGACCATCCGGCCCCCCTCGCGCAGCTGCTCGAAAAAGGTCTCCGGCAGCGTCTCGACCGATCCCTCGAAGAAGATCACGTCGTAGGGCGCCTCCGAGGCGTAACCCTCCGCCAGGGGCCCCTCCACCACGACGCAGGTGACATAATCGAGCCGGCCGAGATTGTCGGTCGCCTGGGCGGCGAGTTCTGGATCTTCCTCCAGCGATACCACCGAACCGGCAAGATGGGAGAGGATCGCCGAGCCGTAACCGGTGCCGCAACCGACATCGAGAACGACGTCGTCGGGCCGGACCGCGGCCAATTGGAGCAGCTTGGCGAAGGGCGACGGCTCCATGATGTAGCGCCCTCCGCCGAGCGGCACGTCCTCGTCGATATAGGCGAGCGGCTTGCGGGAGGCCGGAACGAATTCCTCGCGCGGCACCTGCAGGAAGGCCTTGAGGATCGCATGACTGGACACGTCCGTCGTGCGGATCTGGTTGTCCACCATCTTCGTGCGGGCGGATTCGAAATCCATCGACGACATCCCGTGTTGCATCGCATCTAGGCCGTTGGTCGTCCGGTTCCTTAGTCGCGGCTCCGGTGCGGCGCAAGCGCCCGATATTGCCTCGGACGGGCTGCCGCCCCGGAAAGCACCGGCCGTCTCCCCGGCCGCTATTGTTTTGGCGGCGACAATTCTGCACGATCCGCGCCGGCCGGTGGCGCACCGGAAATTCAGCAGGAAAATGCGCCGTTGTCGGGAGATACAGGCATGAAGTTCGTTCGATCCGCCACACTCGGCCTCCTCGCGACCACGGCGCTGATGGGCGCGGCCGTGGCGCAGCAAGCCGAGACGCTGACCGTCGGCGTGATGGTCAATCTCAGCGGTCCGGCAGCCGTACTCGGCGAGCAGGCGCGAGACGGCTTCCTGCTGGCGGTCGAGGAGATGGGCGGAACGCTTGGAGGGGTGGCGACGGACGTGAAGATCGTCGACGACGAACTCAAGCCCGACGTGGCGGTCAACAAGGCCAAGGAACTGGTCGAGCGCGACGGCGCCGATTTCGTCGTCGGCCCGATCTTCTCCAACATCGCCGGCGCGATCGCCAAGCCGGTCACCGACGCCGGCGCCTTCCTGATCAGCCCGAACGCCGGTCCCTCGAACCTTGCCGGCGCCGAGTGCAACCCGAACTTCTTCGCCGTCTCCTACCAGAACGACCAGAATCACGAGGTGCTCGGCAAATATGCCCAGGATCAGGGCTTCGGCCGGGTCTTCCTTCTCGCCCCGAACTACCAGGCCGGCAAGGACGCGTTGGCCGGCTTCAAGAATTCCTACGAAGGCGAAGTGGTCAACGAGATCTACACCCCGCTCGGCCAGCTCGATTTCTCGGCCGAACTGGCGCAGATCGCCGCCGAGCAGCCGGACGCGGTCTATGCCTTCATGCCGGGCGGCATGGGCGTCAACCTCGTCAAGCAGTACCGCCAGGCGGGGCTCGAGACGATCCCGTTTCTCTCCGCCTTCACCGTCGACGAGACGACCCTGCCGGCGACGCAGGATGCCGCGGTTGGCTTCTTCGGTGGCTCCAACTGGGCCCCGAACATGGACAATCCGCAGTCCAAGGCATTCGTCGCGGCCTACGAGGCGAAATACGGCACCGTTCCCGGCAGCTACGCCATGCACGGCTACGACGCGGCGCTGCTGATCGACAGCGCGGTGAAGGCCGTCGGCGGCGATCTCGCCGACAAGGATGCGCTGCGCGCCGCGCTCGCGGCCGCCGACTTCACTTCCCTCCGCGGCGACTTCGCCTTCGGCCCGAACCACTTCCCGATCCAGGATTTCTACCTGGTGACAGCGGCCAAGCGCGAGGACGGCAAGTTCGAGACGCAGATCGCCGAGACGATCTTCGAGGACTATGCCGACAATTATGCCGCTTCCTGCCAGATGAACTGACGACTGGCCGCTCCACGTCGGACTTGCAGACCCTGCGCGCCGACCGCTAAGCGTCGGCGCGCCGCCGGCGGTCTTGACCGGGGGCGACCCGTGATCGTCCCCGAAGGAGCCGGATGTTCAATCTCTTTCTGCTTCAGACCCTCAACGGTCTCCAGTTCGGGATCCTGCTGTTCCTGGTGGCGGCGGGCCTGACGCTGATCTTCGGCATCATGGATCTGATCAACCTCGCCCACGGCGTCCTCTACATGGTCGGCGCCTATCTCGCGGCGACCTTCACCGCCTATACCGGCGACTTCTTCCTCGGCCTGGCGCTGGCCCTGCCCGTCGCCCTCGCCTTCGGCATCCTGCTCGAACGTCTGATCTTCCAGCGGCTCTACGAGCGCGACCATCTCGACCAGGTGCTGGCGACCTTCGGCCTGATCCTGATCCTCAACGAGGGCGTGAAGATCCTCTGGGGCGCCGCGCCGCTGAGCGTGCCGATCCCCGATATCCTCTCCGGCTCGATCCCGCTGATCGGCAACATGCGCTACCCGCTCTTCCGGCTGGTCATCATCGGCGCGGGCCTTGCGACTGCGCTCGGGCTCTACCTTCTCGTCCACCACACGCGGATCGGCATGCTGCTGCGGGCCGGCGCCAGCAATGCACCGATCGTCTCGGCGCTCGGCGTCGACATCAAGCGGCTGTTCATGCTGGTCTTCGGCCTCGGCGCCATGCTGGCGGCGCTGGCCGGCGCACTGGTCGCGCCGATCCTCTCCGTCGAGCCCGGCATGGGCGACAGCATCCTGATCCTGACCTTCGTGGTCATCGTCATCGGCGGCGTCGGCTCGATCCGCGGCGCCTTCGTCGCGGCGATCATCGTCGGTCTCGTCGACACGCTGGGCCGGACCTTCGGGCCGATCCTGCTGCGCACGCTGATGGATCCGGCGGCCGCCTCCCAGACGGGCCGGACGCTGGCACCGATGCTGATCTACATCCTGATGGCGGCGGTGCTGTTCCTGCGCCCAACCGGCCTGTTCCCAGTCAAGGTCGCGGCGCGATGAGGGCCGACGCGCGGCCTCTCGCTTCCCCGCAGCACCAGCCAGCGCGGCGCCCCTATGTCGGGCGACCCGGCGCGGCGACGGCCGCGGGACTGCTGTTTTCGGGGCTCGCGCTGTTCCCGCTGCTCGCGCACATGCTGGACGACCCGTTCCTGCTGGTCATCGCGACGCGGGTGATGATCTTCGGCCTCGCCGCCATGTCGCTCGACCTCATCCTCGGCTACGGCGCGCTGGTGTCGTTCGGCCACGCCGCCTTTCTCGGGATCGGCGCCTATGCCGTGGCGATCCTCGCCGTCCATGGCATCGACGACGTCCTCATCCAGGCGGTCGTGGCGATTGCCGCATCAAGCCTCTTCGCCCTCGCCACCGGGGCGATCTCGCTGCGGACGCGCGGCGTCTACTTCATCATGATCACCCTGGCCTTCGGCCAGATGGCATATTTCTTCATGGTCTCGCTCTCGGCCTATGGCGGCGACGACGGCATCTCACTGCCGTCGCGTTCGACCCTCTTCGGCACCGACCTGCTGGAGAGCGACCTGATGCTCTTCTACGCTGTGTTCCTCTGCCTCGCCGTGGCGTTTCTCGCACTTCGCGCCATCGTCGCATCGCGCTTCGGCCGGGTGCTGCGCGGCACGCGCGACAACCGGACCCGCATGGAAGCCATCGGCTTCGCGCCCTTCGCCTATCAGCTCATTGCCTACGTCATCGCCGGGGCCCTTGCCGGGCTTGCCGGCGTCTTCCTCGCCAACCAGGCCGAGTTCGTCGCGCCCGCCTTCATGAGCTGGCAGCGCTCCGGCGAGCTGATCGTCATGGTCGTGCTGGGCGGCATGGGCACGCTGGTCGGTCCCATCGTCGGCGCCGTCGCCTTCCTGCTGCTCGAGGACTGGCTGGCGCGCTTCTCGGAGCACTGGCGGCTCGGTCTTGGCATCGTCCTTGTCCTGCTGGCGCTGTTCAGCCGCGGCGGCATTGCCGGATTCGCGGCGCGTGTCACCGGCGGAGCCCGGCGTTGAGCGGCCCACTCCTTTCCGTTCGCGGCCTCAGCAAGCGTTTCGGCGCGCTCCCCGTCAGCGACGACATCAGCTTCGAGGTCGCGTACGGCGAACTCCACGCGATCATCGGCCCGAACGGCGCCGGCAAGACGACGCTGATCAACCAGCTGTCGGGAAGCCTTTCGAGCGATGCCGGCAGCGTGCATTTCGCCGGCGAGGACATCACCCGACTCGGCGTGCCCGAGCGCGTCCATCAGGGCATGGCGCGCTCTTTCCAGATCACCTCGATCCTCGACGGGTTCAGCGTCCTCGAGAACGCCGCCGCTGCCGTCCAGGCGCGCTCCGGCTCGAGCTTTCGGTTCTTCACGCCGGCCGCCCGCGAGGCCGACCTCAACGAAGCTGCCATTGCGGCGCTCGCCCGCGTCGGGCTGGCCGATCGCGCCGATCGCCGCGCCGGCAGCCTATCGCATGGCGAAAAGCGCCAGCTGGAGATCGCCATCGCGCTCGCCACCGGCGCCCGGCTGCTGCTGCTCGACGAGCCGCTTGCCGGCACTGGCCACGAGGAATCGGCCGTGCTCGTCGCGCTGATGCGGGAGTTGAAGGCGACGCACACGATTGTTCTCGTCGAACACGACATGGAGGCGGTCTTCGCCCTCGCCGACCGGGTCAGCGTGCTGGTCTACGGAAGGCTGATCGCCACCGATGCGCCGTCGGCGATCCGCAGCAACCCCGAGGTGCGCGCCGCCTATCTCGGCGAGGAGGTCGGCTGATGCTGCGGATCGAGGGCCTCGAAGCCGCCTACGGCGAATCGCGCATCCTGTTCGGCATCGACTTCGACGTCGAAGCCGGCGAGGTCGTGACGCTGCTGGGGCGCAACGGCATGGGCAAGACGACGACGGTCCGGTCAATCTTCGGCCTGCTCAAGCCGACCGGAGGTCGGGTTATGGTCGACGGCGAGGACGTCACCGGCAAGGAACCGCATCTGATTGCCCGCGGTGGTCTCGGCCTCGTCCCGGAGGGACGACAGATCTTCCCGACCCTCACCGTTGAGGAAAATCTCGTGGCCACACACCGCGCCAGCGCCACTTCCCACTGGGACCTCCCGGCCGTTTACCGCCTGTTCCCCAGGCTCAAGGAGCGGCGGCGCAACCACGGCGACCAGATCTCCGGCGGCGAACAGCAGATGCTCGCCGTCGGCCGCGCACTGATGACCAATCCGCGACTGGTCGTGCTCGACGAGGCGACCGAGGGGCTTGCACCGCTGATCCGCGAGGAGATCTGGACCTGTCTCGCCGCGATCAAGAACGAGGGAGCGGCCATCCTCGTCATCGACAAGAATGTCGAGGCGCTATCGCGCTTCGCCGACCGCCATGTCGTCATCGAGAAGGGCCGGGTTGCCTGGACCGGTACCACCGAAGAACTGCGCGCCAGCCCGGACGTGAAGGACCGCTTCCTCCACGTCTGACGGCCATTGCGCCGTGCCTGCGGCAGTGTTTGCTATTTCGCCGCGGCGTGAGGGGGACTATGGCTGACGGGACCCGCGCGGGGCGGCCGGCTGCTCGCAGCCAGAGCCTTTGCCCCGCCACAAGGACAGCAGGAAGGAAAACGCCATGTCGACCGCCCCCGCCGCAGCGCCCGCCCCCAGCCATTCGATGGCCGCGTTCGACTGGTCCGACCCGTTCCGCCTCACCGACCAGCTGACTGAAGACGAGCGGCTGATCTACGAGACCGCTCAATCCTTCGCCGAGGAATCGCTGCGCCCGCGCGTCGTGGCGGCCTACCAGAACGAGACCACCGACCGGCCGATCTTCGAGGAGATGGGCGCGCTCGGCCTGCTCGGCCTGACGCTGCCGGAAGATTACGGCTGCGCCGGCGCATCCTACGTTTCCTACGGCCTCGTTGCCCGCGCCGTCGAGGCGGTCGATTCCGGCTACCGCTCGATGATGAGCGTCCAGTCCTCGCTGGTCATGTATCCGATCCACGCCTATGGCGACGAGAACCAGCGCCGCAAATACCTGCCGAAGCTCGCCAGCGGCGAATGGGTCGGCTGCTTCGGCCTGACCGAGCCGGATGCCGGCTCCGACCCTTCCGGCATGAAGACCCGGGCCGAGAAGATCGACGGCGGCTATCGCCTGTCCGGCGCCAAGATGTGGATTTCCAACTCGCCGATCGCCGATGTCTTCGTCGTCTGGGCGAAATCCGCGGCGCATGACGGCGCCATTCGCGGCTTCATCCTCGACAAGGGCATGAAGGGCCTCACCGCCCCGAAGATCGAGGGCAAGCTGTCACTGCGCACCTCCGTCACCGGCGAGATCGTCATGGACGGTGTCGAGGTGCCTGAGGAGGCGCTGCTGCCGAATGTCAGCGGCCTCAAGGGACCGTTCGGCTGCCTCAACCGGGCCCGCTACGGCATTTCGTGGGGCGTCATGGGTGCTGCCGAGGACAGCTGGAAGCGCGCCCTCTCCTATACGATGGAGCGCACCCAGTTCGGCCGCCCGCTGGCGGCGACGCAGCTCGTCCAGAAGAAGCTTGCCGACATGCAGACCGAGATCGCCCTCGGGCTCCAGGCGAGCTTGCGGGTCGGGCGGCTGTTCGACGAAGGGAAGATGGCTCCGGAGATGATCAGTCTCGTCAAGCGCAACAACTGCGGCAAGGCGCTCGACATCGCCCGGACGGCTCGCGACATGCACGGCGGCAACGGCATCATGGGCGAGTATCACGTCATGCGCCACGCCCAAAACCTCGAGACCGTCAACACCTACGAGGGCACCCACGACGTCCACGCGCTGATCCTCGGCAAGGCGCAGACGGGCCTCCAGGCGTTCTTCTGAACGAGCGGATACGCGTAGGCGAGCCAGCCATGCAGCACGACACGATCTGGACCGGCGGCGAGCCGATCGGCGATTTCGACGCCGCCTATGCCAACGGCGCCGCGATCCTCGACTCTGCCACTTACGGTCCACGCTGGCTCGCCGACGCCGCCACGTTCCGCGATCGCCTGACGCTGGCCGGCCGGGCCCGGCTGGCAGTCCCCTACGGCGCCCAGCCGCGCCAGCATTACGACCTGTTCCTGCCCGAAGGCGCGCCGGCGGGGCTCGTCGTCTTCGTCCATGGCGGTTACTGGAAGGGCCAGGCCATTGCCGCCTGGTCGCATTTCGCCGGCGGCGCGCTCGCCCGCGGTTTCGCGGTCGCCCTGCCGGAATACACGCTGTGCCCGGAGACGACGATTCCGGCCATCACGCGCGAGATCGGTGCCTTCCTCGACACGGTGGCCGGCGAGATCGATGGCCCGATCAGCCTCGCCGGTCATTCTGCCGGCGGCCACCTAGTATCGTGCATGCTCTGCACGGATGCGCCGATCAATTCAGCCACCGCGGAACGAATCGACCGCGTCGTCTCGATCAGCGGCGTCCATGATCTCCGCCCGCTGCTGCGCACCGCGATGAACGACGTGCTCCGCCTCGACCTCGCAACGGCCCGCGCGGAAAGCCCAGCGCTGCTGGAGCCGCGTGACGGTGTCCGGCTGCTGTGCCTCGCCGGCGGCGCCGAGCTGCCGGAGTTCCGCCGCCAGAACGCGCTGCTTGCCAACGTCTGGCACGGGCTCGGCGCGCGGGTCCGCGCGGTCGAGGCGCCGGGCCGGCATCATTTCGACGTCGTCGACGAACTGCTCGATCCCGCAAGCGATCTCGTCGCGACCTTGACGGGCACCGGCACCGGCTGAAACGGTCGCCCCCACCACAACCGACATCAGGCGCCGCGCGAGGCGTCGAAGCGAGCGCTCATGAAGACCATCTTCGTCCAGTTCAAGTGCCGCCCCGGCAAGGCCTACGGCGTCGCCGACGCGCTCGTGCAGGACGTCGCCGAGATCTCCGAGGTCTATTCCACCTCCGGCAATTACGACCTGATCGCCAAGTTCTACCTCGAGGACGATCAGGACATCGGACACTTCGTCACCGAGCGGCTGCAGACGGTGGACGGTGTCGCCGACACGTTCACGCTGGTCGCGTTCAAGGCGTTCGGCTGAGCGAGTCGCGGGGCGGACGAGAGCCCGCCCCGACGTCGAGGATCAGGCGGCGTTGGCGGCCGCGGGCGCCTGTTCCATCGCCCGCAGATAGACGTCGAGCAGTGTCTCGTGCTCTTCGCGCTCTTCCTTGTCAAGCTTCCGCAACTTTATGATTTCCTTGAGAATCTTGACGTCGAATCCCTCGCCTTTGGCTTCTGCGAAGACTTCCTTCTTGCCCTCGTTCAGCTCCTGGATCTCCGCCTCGATATGCTCGACGCGCTCCACGAAGGCGCGCACCTGGCCGCCTGCGATTCCTGCCGTATCGTCCATGGTTTCTCCTTTGTGAACCGGAAGCCGCACTATCCCGTCGGCGGGTAACCGCTTCCTTAACCGCGGTGGTGGCCAGCGCCGCCCCGCTTGAGAAACCGCCGGTCCTGTACCAGAGTGTCGCATGCGATGGGCCGCTCGCCCGGTTCGACGCGAGCGGGATCGCATCAGGAAGTCGGCCGGCCGGATGAACGTCTCCAGCGTTGTTGTTCTGATCGCATCGCTCGTCGCCCTCGGAGCGCTGGCCCGCCCACTCGCGACACGGCTGCGGCTTCCAGTCTCGATCGTCTGGGCCGTCGGCGGCGCGACGCTCGGCTTTGCCTGCCATTATTCGCTGCAGAATCCGGGCGGCCTGCTGCCGGTCGAGCTCGCCGCCGCGATCGTCGACCTGCCGATCGGCTCCAGCCTGTTCCTCTACGTCTTCTTGCCGACCCTGATCTTCCAGAGCGCCCTCGAGGTCGATCTGCACCGGGTGCGCGAGGATCTTTTGCCGATCCTGCTGCTGGCGCTGGTGGCGGTCGTGGTGGCGACGTTCGGCGTCGCGCTGTTCCTGTGGCCAGTCGCCGGCATGCCGCTGCTCGCCTGCCTGCTGCTTGCATCGCTGGTCGCAACGACCGACCCCGTCGCGGTGATCGCGATCTTCCGCGATGTCGGCGCGCCCGAGCGGCTGACCCGGCTCGTCGAGGGCGAGAGCCTGTTCAACGATGCCGCCGCCATCTCGCTCGCACTGATCTTCTCGGCCGCGATCATCGCACCCGGCTCGGTCGGAACGATGGGCGCGATCAAGGATCTCATCCTCCTGCCGATCGGCGGCGTGCTGCTCGGCTTCGTCGCCGCCTGGCTGTTCATCCAGCTGCTGAAGCTGATCGGCGAGGACCGGGTGACCACGGCGTCGCTCAGCCTCGCGCTTCCCTATCTTTCCTTCTGGGTGGCGGAGCGGGTGGTCGGCGTCTCCGGCGTCGTGGCCGTGGCCACCGCCGGCGTCGCCCTTGCCTCGCTGGCGCCCGGACGGGTGACGGGCGTCCTGTGGCGGCATCTGTCGGATACCTGGGAACAGCTCGCCTCGTGGTCGTCGATCCTGATCTTCGTCCTTACCGCGCTGCTTCTGCCGCGGCTCCTGTCCGACCTGCGGCCCTTCGACGTCGTGCTGCTGCTCGTCGTCTTCGTCGCCGCGCTCCTGACCCGGGCGCTGGTGCTGTTCGACATGCTGCCGCTGCTGACGCGCTTCGGCCTGTCCTCGCCGATTTCGGTGCCCTACCGGGTGGTCGTCCTGTGGGGCGGCCTGCGTGGCTCGATGACCCTCGCTCTGGCACTAGCGGTGCTGGAGAACCCCGCCATTCCGCGTCCGATCGCGACCTTCGTGGTAACGCTTGCCACCGGCTTCACGCTGATGACGCTGCTCGTCCAGGGCACCACGCTGCGGCCGCTCATCCAGCGGCTCGGCCTCGACCGATTGAACGACGTCGACCGCTCGGTCCGCGATCTGGCGCTCGATGTCGCCGGCGGCCGGGTCCAACAGTTTGCCAACGACATGGGCCGCCGCTTCGGCCACGCGCCAGACGATCAGCCGAGCCTCGCCCAGCCGAGCGACACGGCAGGCATTCCGCCGCCCGGGTCGACCGTCGGCGACCTGCCGCAGCCCGCCCGGACGGCGATCGCGCTGGTCGCGCTGACGGCGCGCGAGCGCGAGATGATCCTCGAGCATTTCGCCGACGGCACGGTGGCGCCCCCCATCGCGCGGCGGCTGGCCGCAGATGCGCGGCGCCGGCTCGACTTGGCGCGAAGCGGCGGCATCGAGGGCTACCGTTCCGCCAACGCCGCCGAGATCGATTTTGCCCCGGTCGACCGGATCGCCTTCGCCCTGCAGCGCCGCCTCGGCTACAGCCGGCTCCTGTCGCGACGCCTCGCAATCCGGTTCGAAATGCTGATCGAGGCCTCGCTCGTCGTCGGCTCGCTGCCGCAAGTCGCCGAACGCGAGCTGCGGCCCGTGCTCGGGTCGGCAACCATCGCGGAGGCCGCCGAGGTGCTCGTCGAGCGGCTGGGCCTGCTCGAACGAGAGATTGCCGCCGTCCGGCTGCAATACCCGGCCTACGTCACCGAACTGGAGCGCAGCTTCGTGGTTCGTGCGGCGCAGGCGGTCGAACTCGTCGAGATCGAGCGGCTTCGTCGTTCCGGCGTGATCAGCAGCGAAGTCGAGCGCGACGTGCTGGCGGGCCGGACCGCCCGCGGCAACGCCCGTTTCCGCCGTCCGGCCCTCGATCTCGGGCTCGACACCGCGACGCTGATCGAGCGGAGCGAGCTTTTCGTCGAACTGTCGGGGCGCGAACGGCAAGATCTGGCGCCGCTGATGCGGCCCTTCTTCGCCGAGCCGGGCATGCGGATCATCAGGCGCGGCGAAGTCGGCGACGCCGCCTATTTCATCTCGTCCGGTGCCGTCGAGATCGACACCGGCGCCAGCCTGATCCGGCTCGGTCGCGGCGAGATCTTCGGCGAGATGGCCTTGCTCTTCGACCAGCGCCGGCAGGCCGACGTCACCGCCATCGCCTACTGCGCCCTGCTCCGCCTGTCGGCCGCGGATTTCCGGCGTTTCCTGGCGATGCACCCGGCGCTCAGGAAGCGCATCGAGGCGATCGCCCGGCAGCGGCGCGACCAGAATGCCGCCGGGCCGATTGCCGTCCCCGCGGCGGGCGGCAGCCGGCAATCCGGTTCAGTCGAAGGCTTCGGCCAGATCGAGGATCCGGAAGCGCACCTCCTCGCGGCCGCGGAACCGGTCGAGCGATAGCGTCCCCGCCGCATGCACCGGCCGGTCGCGGGCTTCCAGCAGCCGACGACCCACCGCGGTTTCCGCCGCCTTGAAGGCGATCGCCGAGACGCTGCTGCCGTCGGCGCCCGACAGCGTCGCGCGGACGTGTCCCTTACCGACGATCGAGGAGGAGCCGATGCGGTGCCGCGGCAGCGCGAAGACAGGCTCGCCATGGCCGGCGCCGAACGGCCCGGCCCGTGCGATCGTGGCGTAGAGGGCCGGCGTCAGGCCGGCCGCGCTGACCGAGCCATCGAGCTTCAGCGTGTCGCCCTCGCGCAGCGCGCCGACCGAGGCGGCAGCGCCCGCCTCGAGGAAGGCGCGCAGATCGCCAAGCCGTTCCTTCTGTATCGTCACCCCGGCCGCCATGGCATGGCCGCCGCCCTTGACCAGGATGCCCGCCGCCACCGCCTCGCGCACCAGCCGGCCAAGGTCGAAGCCCGGGATCGACCGTCCCGAACCCGTACCACGGCCCGACGCATCGAAGGCGATGGCGAAAGCCGGCCGGCGATGGCGCTCCTTCAGCCGCGCGGCCAAGAGGCCGACGATGCCCGGATGCCAGCCGGCCGATGCCGCGACCAGCACGGCCGGCCCCTCACCGGTGCCGATCTCCGCCGCCACTTCGGCCTCGGCCTCCTGGAGCATCACCTGCTCCATTGCCTGCCGTTCCTCGTTCAGCCCGTGCAGGCGCGCCGCCAGCTCGTCGGCTTCGGAGGCCTCCTCGAGGCACAGCAGCCGGCTGCCGAGCCAGGCATCGCCGATCCGCCCGCCGGCGTTGATCCGCGGCCCGATGAGGAAGCCGAGGTGATGGCACTCGACCGGCCCGGACAGCCGCGCCACCCGCGCCAGCGCGGCCAGCCCGACATTGCGCTGCGCGTGCATGACCCGGAGGCCCTGAACGACGAAGGCGCGGTTCAGCCCGATCAGCGGGACGACGTCGCAGACCGTCGCCAGCGCGACGAGGTCCAGCATGGCGAAGATGTCGGGCAGCGAGGCCGCTGGCCGGCCGCGTCGCCGCAGTTCCCGCGACAGGGCGACGAGGCTCATGAACACGACGCCAGCGGCGCAGAGATGGCCAAGGCCGGAGAGGTCGTCCTGGCGGTTGGGGTTCACCACCGCCCTCGCCGCCGGCAGCTCCGGGCCGGTCTGGTGATGGTCGAGCACCACCACGTCGACGCCGAGGTCGCGGGCAGCGTCGATCGATTCGAAGCTGCCGGTTCCGCAGTCGACGGTGACGATCAGCGTCGCGCCGTCGGCGGCGAGTTCTCGCATCGCCTCCGGGTTCGGCCCGTAGCCTTCGGTGATGCGATCGGGAATGCGGATCGTGGCGGTGACGCCGAAATGGTTGAGGTACCGCCAGAGCAGCGCCGCCGAAGCCGCGCCGTCGACGTCGTAGTCGCCGAAGATCGCGACGGTCTCGCCTGCGTCGATCGCGTCGGCGAGGCGCGCCGCGGCCGCATCCATGTCGGTCAGCGTTGCCGGGTCCGGCATCAGGTCGCGCAGCCGCGGCTCGAGGAATGCCAGCGCTTGGCGGTCGTCGATGCCGCGGCCGGCGAGGACCCGGCTGACGATGTCCGGGAGGCCGTGAAGCTGCGCGATACGCAGCGCCGCCCCCTCGGCGCGCGTATCGAGAGCGTTCAGCCAGCGCCGTCCGCCGAGGGACGAATCGACGCCGAGGAAAGTGCGGTGGGTTTCAGGCATTGCCCCCGTTCTGGCGGCGACGGTCGGCGGGTGCAAGAGCCGGCGATCAGGCGGTGAACTTCGCCCGGTCGTAATGCTGCGCCCGCATCTCGCGGATGGTGCGGGAGCGCGAGCGCATCACCAGCGTGTGGGTGGTCACCCGGTCGCGGTAGAAACGCACGCCGTCGAGCAGGTTGCCGTCGGTGACGCCGGTGGCGGCGAAGATCACGTCGCCGGAGGCCATCTCCTCGGCCGTGTAGATCCGGTAGGGATCGCTGATCCCCATCTTTTCCGCGCGGGCGCGCTTCTCGTTGGTGTTGAGCTGCAGCCGGCCCTGCATCTGGCCGCCAGTGCAGCGCAACGCCGCCGCCGCGAGCACGCCTTCCGGCGCGCCGCCGATGCCCATGTAGATGTCGATTCCGGTCTCTTCCGAATCGGTCGTGTGAATCACGCCGGCGACGTCGCCATCGCCGATCAGGCGGATCGCGGCGCCCGCCGCGCGCACCGTCTCGATGAGCTGCGCGTGACGCGGGCGATCGAGTATGCAGGCGGTGATCTCGGTAATGTTCACCCCCTTCGCCCTGGCCAGCGCCGTAAGATTCTCCTCCGGAGACAGCGCCAGATTGACGATGCCGTCCGGATAGCCGGGGCCGACGGCGATCTTCTCCATGTAGACGTCCGGGGCATTGAGCAGGCTGCCGCGCACCGCCATGGCGATCACGGCGAGCGAGTTCGGCAGGTTCTTGGCGCAGACCGTGGTGCCCTCGAGCGGATCCAGCGCGATATCGACCTTCGGCCCGGCCTTGGTGCCGACCGATTCGCCGATGTAGAGCATCGGCGCCTCGTCGCGCTCTCCCTCGCCGATGACGATGACGCCGTCGATGGCCAGCTGGTTGAGCTCCGAACGCATCGCGTCGACAGCGGCCTGGTCGGCGGCCTTCTCGTCGCCGCGCCCGCGCAGCCGGGCCGCCGCGACGGCCGCCTTCTCGGTGACCCGGGCAATCTCGAGCGTCAGGACCCGGTCCAGCATCTCGCCGCCTGTGTTGCCGTCGCTCATGTCCCCGTCTCCCTCGTGCGGCGTCCGGATGTTCGCCCCGGCTTCAGCCTGCGCCTGATATGTCCCGGCCGTGTGAAAGCGCAATGTCGCCGGCGCAACGCCGCATGCGCCGGCCGGTCTGTCGCGATGATCCAGCGGCATCTCTCAGCCACAGGATGCCGCCAGCTTCTAATTGAGCGACTCGATGCGGATCATCTTCGGCTCGCCCTTCAGGTGACCGTCCTTCGACACCGCCTCCAGCGCCTTGCGGACGGCGGCCTCGGTGGTCTCGTGAGTGACGAGAACGACCGGTGCGGTGGAGGGATCAACGGCACCCGGCAGCTTGCGCTGCACGATCGATTCCAGCGAGATCTGGTTCTCGGCCATGCGCCGGGCGATCGAGGCGAAGGCCCCGACGCGGTCGTAGACCGACAGGCGAATGTAGTAGCCGCCTTCATGCGCGCGCATCCGGGCTCGCTTGTAGGGCGCGAGCTTGGCCGGCGGCAGGCCGAGCGTCGGCGGCAGCACCCCACCGGCAACATCCATGATGTCCGACAGGACGGCCGAGGCGGTCGCATCGCCACCGGCGCCGGGACCGGCGAGCAAGATCGAGCCGAGTAGGTCGCTGTCGACGGCGACGGCGTTGGTCACGCCGTTCACCTGTGCCATGGCCGAGCTCGACGGGATCATCGTCGGGTGGACGCGCTGCTCGATGCCGGTATCGGTGCGGCAGGCGACGGCCAGCAGCTTGATCCGGTAGCCGAGTTCGGCCGCCGCCGCGATGTCGTCGTTGGTGACCGCGGAGATTCCCTCGATGAAGACGCTGTCGAGATCGATCTCGCAGCCGAAGGCGAGCGAGGTCAGGATCGCCAGCTTGTGCGCGGCATCGAATCCGCCGATGTCGAAGGTCGGGTCGGCCTCGGCGTAGCCGAGCCGCTGGGCGTCGGCCAGGCAGTCGTCGAAGGCGATCCCTTCCGCTTCCATACGAGTCAGCATGTAGTTGCAGGTGCCGTTGAGGATGCCGTAGACGCGGCTCACGCTGTTGCCGGAAAGGCCCTCGCGCATCGTCTTGATGATCGGGATTCCGCCGGCGACCGCCGCCTCGAATAGGATCTCGGTGCCCTTGCGCGCGGCGAGACGCGCAAGCGACACGCCGTGATGGGCGAGCAGCGCCTTGTTGGCGGTGACCACCGGGATGCCCCGGCCGAGCGCGGCCTTCACCGCTTCGTGCGCGGGCCCGTCAGCGCCGCCGACGAGTTCGACGAAGACGTCGATCTCGGCCTCGGACGCCAGCGCCACGGGATCGTCGAACCAGGCGAGGCCGGCAATGTCGATGCCGCGGTCCTTCGACCGGTCGCGCGCCGAGACGGCGACGACCTCGATCGACCGGCCGACGCGGTTGGCCAGCGTCTCGGCCTTGGCTTCGATCAGTCGGGCAAGACTGGCGCCAACGGTTCCAAGCCCGGCGAGGCCGAGCCGCAAGGGACTGTTCATGGGTACCTGATCGTTTCTGGCGTCGCGGCCGCGCACCCGCTCAGGGTTGCTCGGCCAGAGAAACGACCTTCTGCCCGGCTTCCGCGCCGGTGGCAAGGAAGCGGCGGATGTTGCGTGCCGCCTGCCGGATGCGATGCTCGTTCTCGACAAGGGCGATCCGGACATGGTCGTCGCCATGCTCGCCGAAGCCGATCCCCGGCGCCACGGCGACATCCGCCTTCTCGATCAACAGCTTGGAGAATTCCAGCGAACCCATGTCGCGATAGGCCGGCGGCAGCGGCGCCCAGGCGAACATGGTCGAGGACGGCGACGGGATCTGCCAGCCGGCGCGCCCGAACGAATCCACCAGCACGTCGCGGCGGCGGCGATAGACCGTCCGCACCTCCTCGATCACCTCGTCCCCGGCGTTGAGTGCGGCCGTGGCCGCCACCTGGATCGGCGTGAAGGCACCGTAGTCGAGATAGGACTTCACCCGCGCCAGCGCCGCCAGCAGGCGCTCGTTGCCGACGGCGAACCCCATGCGCCAGCCCGGCATCGAGAAGGTCTTCGACATCGAGGTGAATTCGACCGCGACATCAATCGCCCCGTCGACCTCGAGGATCGAGGGCGGCGGCGAGCCGTCAAAGAAGATCTCGGCATAGGCGAGGTCGGAGAGGACGACGATCGAATGCTTTCGGGCGAAGGCGACGATCTCGCGGTAGAAATCGAGATCTGCCTCGAAGGCGGTGGGATTGGCCGGATAGTTGAGGATGATCGCGATTGGCTTGGGGATCGAATAGCGGACTGCGCGGTCGATCGCGACCAGGAAGTCGGCGTCGGGCTTGGCCGGGATGGCGCGGATCGTGCCGCCGGCCATCAGGAAGCCGAAGGCGTGGATCGGATAGGTCGGGTTCGGGCAAAGCACCACGTCGCCCGGCGCGGTGATCGCCTGCGCCATGTTGGCGAAGCCTTCCTTGGAGCCGAGCGTCGCCACGACCTGCGTCGCCGGGTCGAGCTTCACCCCGAAGCGCCGCTGGTAGTAGGCGGCCTGCGCCTTGCGGAGGCCGGCAATGCCCTTCGACGCCGAATAGCGGTGCGAACGCGGGTCGCGGATCACCTCGCAGAGCTTGTCGACGATGAAGGCAGGCGTCGGCAGGTCCGGATTGCCCATGCCGAGATCGATGATGTCGGCCCCGCCGGCGCGCGCCGCCGCCTTCAGTCGATTGACCTCCTCGAACACGTAAGGCGGCAGTCTGCGGACTTTGTGAAATTCTTCCATGGTGCTCGTCTCCCGACTGGTTCGCGGGAATGGCGCAATTGACGACCTGCGTCTACTGCCCGGCCTCGATTTGGCGCAGCACGTCCTCGGGGCTCTGCCGGGGTGTCGTACTCGGCTGCTGGGCCTCGGGCCGTCGCGCCAAAGCCGCGTCGACCTCGGCCGCCTGTCGCTGGCGCAACGCCTGCAGCCGCGCGACCTGCGCCGCGCCAGTTGCCGGCGGTATCGCCGCGCGCCGCTGCGCCATGGCACCGAGTTGCGCCTGGCCGACCCGCGACTCGGCATCCGTCAGTTGGGGCGCCGCGGCCTTCGGCATGGCGCCCAGCAGCGGATAGCCGTCCTCGTCCCGACGCTGCGCCGACGCCACGGACGGTGCCGCGGCAAGACGCATGGCGCCGACCGAGGTGTCCTCGTCGTCGCCGAAGAACGATTGGCAACCGGCTGCGGGCACGATGGCGCAGCAGACGGCAAGGGTTCGCAGCAGGGAAAGCGGTATCATTGCCAGAAGGGCCTTCTTGAAACAGCGCTTTGTCTCATATCCTAGAGGGTGACCGTTTACAAAGCGACACGGCGCGATTGTCGAAGAGAGCGCTTCAGCCTGCCAGATGATCTTCCGGCCGGGTGATGGGGCGGACAGCGCGCGGGTTGCCGGGCACGGCCATGACGGGAGGCAGAACGATGACGGCGAAACAGCCGCACGACGGCAAGGGCTCCGGTCCGATCGGCGAAGACTACGTCGTTCGGGACCCGGAAGCCTTCGCACGCAACATGGCGCGGATGCTCGAGCAGATCGGCAAGGCGGCCGCCGCCTGGGTGGAGCCGCGGGAAAAGGGCGAGGTCGACAGCAGCCCGCTGCCGATGAGCGAGTTGATCACCACCCTGTCCAAGGTCTCGGAATACTGGCTGACCGACCCCGCTAGAGCCATCGAGGCACAGACGACGCTTTTCGCCGGCTACATGGCGGTTTGGAACAACTCGATCCGGCGCCTCGCCGGCGAGGCAGACGTCCCGCCGGTCGCGCCCGCGACAGGCGACAAGCGCTTCGTCGACGCCGAATGGCAGAACCACCCGTTCTTCGATTTCATCAAGCAGGCCTATCTGCTGACCGCCAGATGGGCCGACGACCTCGTCGACAAGGCCGAGGGGCTCGACCCCCACACCCGCCAGAAGGCGGCATTCTATGTCCGGCAGGTATCCAACGCGATCTCGCCCTCGAACTTCGTCGTCACCAATCCCGAACTGTTTCGCGAGACCGTCGCCAGCAATGGAGACAACCTCGTGCGCGGCATGAAGATGTTCGCCGAGGACATGGCCGCCGGCCACGGCACGCTGAAGCTGCGCCAGGCCGACTATTCGACGTTCAAGGTCGGCCGCGACATGGCCGTGACCCCCGGCAAGGTGGTCGCTCAGAACGATATTTGCCAGATCATCCAGTACGCGCCGCAGACCGAGACCGTCTTCAAGCGGCCGCTGCTCATCGTGCCGCCCTGGATCAACAAGTTCTACATTCTCGACCTCAACCCGGAGAAGTCGCTGATCGGCTGGCTGGTGAGCCAGGGACATACGGTTTTCGTCGTCTCATGGGTGAACCCGGCGGAAAAGCAGGCCGACAAGGACTGGCAGGCCTATATCGAGGAGGGCATCGTCTTCGCGCTCGACACGATCGAGGCGGCGACGGCCCAGCGCGAGGTCAACGCCGTGGGCTATTGCGTCGGCGGCACGCTGCTGGGTGCCTCGCTGGCCTATCTCAAGGCGGGCGGTGACGACCGCATCCGCTCCACCACCTTCCTGACGACCCAGATCGACTTCACCCATGCCGGCGACCTCAAGGTCTTCGTCGACGAGGCGCAGCTGAAGCTGATCGAGCGCTCCATGGAAGCCAAGGGCTATCTCGACGGCTCGCAGATGGCGACGGCCTTCAACATGCTGCGGTCCGGCGATCTCATCTGGCCGTATTTCGTCAACAACTATCTGAAGGGCAAGGAGCCCCTGCCCTTCGACCTGCTCTACTGGAACGCCGATTCCACCCGCATGCCGAAGGCCAACCACCTCTTCTATCTGCGCAACTGCTATCTCGAGAACCGGCTGTCGCAGGGCCGGATGGAGATCGGCGGCCGCCGGATCGACCTGTCGACCGTGGATATCCCGATCTACAACCTTGCCACCAAGGACGATCACATCGCGCCGGCGCGCAGCGTCTATGTCGGCAGCCTCGCCTTCGGGTCGGACGTCACCTTCGTCCTCACCGGCTCCGGCCATATCGCCGGGGTCGTCAATCCGCCGGCAAGGCACAAATACCAGTTCTGGACCGGCCCCTCGCCCGAGGCCCGTCTCGGCTACGAGGACTGGCTGCTCGCGGCCGGCGAGACGCCGGGCTCCTGGTGGCCGCATTGGCAGGCATGGCTGGCGCCGCAATCCGGCACCAGGGTCAAGGCGCGCAAGCCCGGCGGCCGCAAGCTCAAAGCGCTGGAAGACGCCCCCGGCTCGTACGTCAAGGTCATGGCCTGACCTCGCCTCCTAGGCGCCTCTACCTCGGGGGTTGAAGCAAGTCGGGTTCGATGCGACATCAGCTTGAGCAATTTCGTCCCGCCATCCCACTCTGATCGTCGACCGGCCCGCCCATGACCACCTATCTCGAAGCCGAAGCCAATCCGACGCGCAATACCGGCGCGATCCGGCTCTACGACGCGGCGGCCTTCGCGGGCATGCGCCGCGCCTGCCAACTGACGGCGCGCTGCCTGGACGAGCTGGCGGCGATCGTCGAGCCGGGGCTGCCGACGGAAGCGATCGACCGCTTCGTCTACGACTTCGCCGTCGCCAACGACGCCGTGCCGGCGACGCTGAACTATCGCGGCTACACCAAGAGCGTCTGCACCTCGATCAATCACGTCGTCTGCCACGGCATTCCCAACGACAAGCCACTCAAGGAAGGCGACATCGTCAACATCGACGTCACCTTCATCGTCGATGGCTGGCATGGCGACTCCTCCCGCATGTATCCGGTCGGCCGGCTCAAGCGGGCGGCCGAAAGGCTCTGCGACGTCACCTATCGGTCGCTGCTTCTCGGCATCGAGCAGGTGCGCCCGGGCGGCCATATCGGCGACATCGGCGAGGCGATCCAGACATTTGCCGAAGCAGAGCGCTGTTCCGTGGTGCGCGACTTCTGCGGCCATGGCGTCGGCCGCCTGTTCCACGACGCGCCCAACGTCCTCCATTACGGCCGGCGCGGCGAAGGCGCGGAGATGCGCCCCGGCATGATCTTCACCATCGAGCCGATGATCAATATCGGCCGGGCGCACGTGAAGATCCTCAACGACGGCTGGACCGCCGTCACCCGCGACCGCTCGCTGTCGGCGCAGTACGAGCACACGGTCGGCGTCACCGAGACGGGCTGTGAGGTCTTCACGCTGTCGCCGGGCGGGCTCGACACGCCGGGTATCGCCCTCGGCGAGCCGGCCGGCGCGGCCGACTAGCAGCCATGTCGCCCGCCGGCTCCGAGGAAGAAACCGAACCTTCCGGTCTCTCGGAAGCCGGGTCCGGTCGGCGTGGATCCGCGACCCCGACACATGAGCAGCCGGCTTCGCCGACCCCACATCACGACGGCCACCGCGACAGGCTCCGCGAGCGCTTTGTCGCCGCGGGGGCGGACGCCCTCGCCGACTACGAGCTGCTGGAACTCATCCTCTTCCGGACGATCCCGCGGCGGGACGTCAAGCCGATCGCCAAGGCGCTGATTGCCCGGTTCGGGTCGCTGGCCGAAGTGCTCAACGCCCCGCGCCGTCGCCTGACCGAGGTGGCCGGGGTCAAGGACGCGGTGGCGCTCGACCTCTCCATCGTTGCCGCGATCAACCAGCGGGCGATGCGCTCGGCGGTGCGGCGGCGCGAGGTGCTGTCGTCATGGGCGGCGGTTCTCGACTACTGCACCGCGGCGATGGCGCACGAGAGCCGCGAGCAGTTCCGCATCCTGTTCCTCGACAAGAAGAACGCCTTGATCGCCGACGAGGTGCAGGGCACCGGCACGGTCGACCACACGCCGGTCTATCCGCGCGAAGTGGTCCGCCGGGCGCTCGAACTCTCCGCGACGGCGATCATCCTCGTCCACAACCACCCGTCGGGCGACCCGACCCCGTCCCGCGCCGACATCGACATGACCCGGACCATCGCGGAGGTGGCGCGGCCGCTCGGCATCGAGGTCCACGACCACATCATCATCGGCAAGGCCGGCCATGCCAGCCTGAAAGGCCTCCGGCTGCTCTGAACCCCGCTCGGCGGGCCTCAAGCAAAGAAATAATACAAAAGTGCCGCTTGCCGCAGGGTGATGCTGCGCCTATCCTAAGCATATCGTCGTTTCGTTACACTGGAATCGACATGGCCAGGGCGCGGTTAAGCTTTACGACATTCAACCTCCTCAATCTCAACCGGCCCGGACTGCCGCTCTACAAGTCGAGCAAGCCGTGGACGCTGGAAGAGTACGACGCCAAGGTCGATTACACCGCGCGCCAGCTGCGGTCGCTCCGGTCCGACGTCTACGGCTTCCAGGAGCTCTGGCACGGCGATGCCCTCGTCGACGTGCTGAGCGCGGCAGGAATGGAGCAGACCTATACGGCCCTGGTTCCACCCGGCCATGACGGCAAGCGGATCGTCTGCGCCGGCGCGGTGAAAAGCGAGATCCTGACCGGCGATCCGGAATGGATCGAGAACTTTCCGGACGATTTCATCCTGAAGAGCGGCGGCGACGACGAGCAGACCAGCGACATCGCCGTCTCCGTCACCCGCTTCTCGCGGCCGGTCCTGCACGTCCGGATCAGGCCGGTGGCGAGTTCCCCGGCGATCCATGTCTTCGTCTGCCATTTCAAGTCGAAGGCGCCGACGCAGGTCTTCCGCGAGCCCTGGTACGACAAATCGGTGCATTCGCCCTACGCCGAGGCCATCGGCGCCGGACTGTCGACGATCCGGCGGACGGCGGAGGCGACGGCGCTGCGGATGATCCTGACGAAGCTGATGAAGGGCACCAACGACCCCGTGGTTGTCCTCGGCGACGTCAATGACGGGTTGCTGAGCAACACGCTGAACATCCTGACCGGCCAGCCGCGCTACCTCATGGGCTTCCAGACCGGCGGCGGCGACACCGACCTCTATACGGCGCAGACCCTGCAGCAGTACCGCAGCACCCGCGACGTCTATTACACCCACGTCTTCCAGAACGAGCGGGAGTCGCTCGACCAGATCCTCGTCAGCCAGGAATTCTACGACAACAGCCGCCGCCGCATCTGGAGCTTCAAGGATCTCGTCGTCCAGAACGATCACCTGAACTTCGACCACCACCGCGATCTCGGCACCAACGACCACGGCGTCATCCGCGCCACCTTCGAGTTCAATCCGCTGAAGACCGCCGCCGAGGACGCGACCCGGTGAACCACTGGCCTAGTGGAGCAGTCCGCCATCCTTGACCAGCCGCACCTCGCGCGGCTTGATCAGGCCGGCGTGCATCACCCGTACCGAGTGGATCGCGGCTTCCACTTCCCGTTCCCAATGGTCGAGAAACTGCTTCAGCCTTGGATAGTCCGGCGCGAGATCCTCGAACTGCCAGAAGAAGCTCTGCAGGAAGCTCGGGTGATCCGGCATCCGGTAGAGCACCTCGGCGCTCGTCAGGCCGTAGCCCCCGAGCATGCGGACAAATTGCGGGTCGGCGGTCCTGGTCATCGGCGCACTCCATCGCGGCGCCAGCCGGACAGGAGGCCGGCAGGCAAAGGCTGCGGCGCAAGCGGTTAACAATGGCTTAACGCGCCGGCTTCCCGCAAGCCGGATGCGGTGCGGCGAAACGCTCAGCCGCGCGGGGTGCGCAATCTCGAGCGGCCGCCATCAACGCCGATCACCTGTCCGGTAATCCATGAGCCGCCGGACAGCAGCAGCTCGCCCATCGCGGCAATGTCGTCGGACGTGCCGAGGCGCGGGATCGGGTGGAGCCCTGCCACTGCCTCCGCCATGCGGGGCGTACCCGCCACCGTCTTGCCGAGCGGCGTATCCAGCAGCGACGGCGCAATGGCATTGACCCGGATCTGCGGCGCGAATTCCGCCGCCAGCGAACGCACGAGGCCGACCACCGCACCCTTCGCCATGGCGATCGAGGCGTGAGCGGCAAAGCCCTGGTCGACGGCAATTGTGGAGAATAGCAGCACGCTCGCCCCCTCGGGCGCTGCCTTCAGGCCCGGCAGCAGGACTTGAATCACTTTCGCCGCGCCCAGCGCGTTGATTCTGAAATCGTTGAGGAAGTCAGCATCGCCCAGACGATCGAACGGCTTCAGCGTGATCGTCCCGGCAGCATAGACGAGCCCGTCGAGCGGATCGGCCGCCACGGCCGAGAGGTGCTGGATGCTGGTGTCGTCGAGGACGTCCAGCACGAGCGCTTCCGCGCCGAGTTCGGCAGCGAGCGCCTCGACACCTTCGGCCGACCGTCCGGTCAGCACGAGGTCATGCCCGGACGCCGCCAGCCGGCGCGCCATCGCCTCGCCGACCCCGCCCTGTCCGCCAACGATGAGATATCTTGCCATGCCGTGCTCCGTTTCAGCCCGCAGATGCGAGCCTTCCCGTCGCCGGCAAGTGCGACACAGCGCGCCGATCAGGAAGAGGGAAACGAATGTCGGCCGCAGCTTCGTTGGACGACGGGGATATCAGCCCACGGTGATGGCAGCCATGCCAGAGCGCATCCCAGACAAGAGTGTGTGACTTCACGACGCACATTTATCAGTAGCTTGCGTCCGTCTTCTGACTCAGTTTGCGAGCACTTCGGCGACAATGCCGCCCGCCGCCGCCAGCGCTTCGGGCGTGTCGACATCCGTGCCGGCCGCCGCGCCGATCTCGATTTCGGTCAACGCCCCGGGGTGCGATGCGATGACCGGCGCGGCGCCGACATCGCCCGTAAGCCCGGCGATGGCGTCGGCAAAGCCGATCGACAGGATGACCGGGTTGCGGCGACGGCCGCGATCGGTGGCGGCGACGATGGCGCCCTTGCCCTCCCCGGTAAATGCCGCGATCAGCCGGTCGAGGTCGGCGCCCCCGAGCAGCGGCTGGTCGGCCAGCATGACGAGCACGCCGTCGGCATCGGTCGAGGCCTGGAACCCGGCCTTCAGCGAGGTCGACAGCCCGGCCGCGAAGGCCGGATTAGGCACGATGTCGACATCGAGCCCTGCCAGCGCCGCCTCGATCTCCTCGCGCATGTGCCCGACCACCACCCGCACCCGCCCGGCGTTGCGGGCGGCGAGCGCCGTCTCCACCGACCGGCGGATTAGCGGGATGCCGCCGAATGTCGCCAGCAGCTTGTTCGGTCCACCCATGCGGCTGGATTTGCCGGCCGCCAGGACGATAATGTCGACGACCGGATCCGCCTCGGCGCTTTCCGCCTCGCGCGGCCGCGGCCGCGAGGCGATCTCCATCAGCAGCCCGCCGACGCCCATGCCGCGGATATCGGCGCCGGTCACCGGCACATCTGCCAGGAGACGGCGCAGCACCCAGTCAAAGCCGTTCTCCTTCGGGCTGCGGGCACAGCCCGGCGCGCCAAGCACCGGCCGCCCGTCGAGACGGCCGAGCAGCAGCAGGTTGCCCGGGTCGACCGGCATGCCGAGATGTTCGACGGCCCCGCCGGCAGCCTCGATCGCCGCCGGGATGACGTCACCCTGGTCGATCACCGCCGAGGCGCCGAAGATCAGCGTGAGGTCGGCGTCGCCTGGGGTTGCAAGCAAGGCTGCGAGCGCGGCCGTTTCATGCGGGCAGCGCTGTTCGTTGACGATGTGGCTGCCGGTCGGTGCGAGCCGCGCCTCGGTCGCGCGGCGGGTCTTGTCGAGCACGCTCGGCTTCACCCCCGGCAGCTCGGTCTGGATCAGCGCCACGCGCTGCGGCCGCCAGGGCGCGAGCCGCAGGGCGGGCTTCTCGCGCAGCAGAGCAAGGACGGCATCGACGGCCGCGCCGGAGACGGCAAGCGGGATGATCTTGACGGTCGCCACCATCCGGCCGGCTTCCACTGGCTCATATTCGGCCAACGTCGCCAGCGTGATTCCGGGATCGACGGCATTCAGCGCATCGACGACGGCACGGTCAGGCAGGAACAGCCCGGCCGACCCGGCGTAGAGGTTGCTCCGCCCGGTCGCCGCTTCCGCCACTCGAATCCCGGACCCGCCGAGTGCATCGCCGATCGCCGCTGCCGCTGTATCCTCGTCCAGATCGCCCGGCTCGAGCCGTGCGGCGACGATTTCCGTCACGCCCGCCGCATGCAGGGCGGCCAGATCATCGGCGCCGAGACGCGTGCCCTTCTTCAGGCGGCGGTCCGGCAGGGTGCGCGAATGCGCCAGGATCGCGCCCTCGGCTTCGACGAGCGGGACACGGCCGAAGATCATGCTGCCGCCGTCTCGCCGCGACGCTCGGCGAACATCTTGCGCTTGCGAAAGCCTGCGATCACCGAGGCGAGGATGGCGACGGCGATTTCGCCGGGCGCCGAGGCGCCGATATCGGCGCCGATCGGCGCCTCGATCCGTTCGATGGCCTGCGGCGAAAGCCCAGCTTCCATCAGGCGCTCGACGCGCCGGGCATGGGTCTTCCGGCTGCCGAGCGCGCCGACATAGAAGCACCCGACGTTCAGCGCCTCGATGAGCGGATAGTCGTCGATCTTCGGGTCGTGGGTGATCGCGCAGACCGCCGTGTAAGGATCGAGCGGCCGTGCCGCCAGCACGTCCTGCGGCCATTCGGCATGCAGCGCCACGCCTGGAAAACGGTCGGCCGTGGCAAAGGCCGTGCGCGGGTCGATGATCTCGACGTCGTAGCCGGCGAGCTTCGCCATCGGCGCCAGCGCCTGGCTGATATGCACGGCGCCGATCACCACGAGCCGGGCCGGCGGCAGATGCGCGTTGAGGAAGACCTCGCCGCCATCCGTCGCGACGATGCCAGACTTGCCGGCGCGGATGGCGCGGCCGATCGCCTCGCCGAGCGGATCGTCGGCGAGCTCCGCCTCGCGCACCAGCCGTTGCCGGCCGCTGGCCAGATCGGTGACCGTCACCGCGGCGCGGCGCGCACCGCGCTCCACATTGAGGTCGGCGAGCAGCGCGCGGTCCATCAGTTCACCCGCTCGACATAGACCCGGATGCGCCCGCCGCAGGACAGGCCGACCCGCCAGGCCGTCTCGTCAGCGACGCCGAATTCCAGCATCCGCGGCTCGCCGGCCTCGATGATGTCGGCGGCCTCGGCGACCACCGCGCCCTCGACGCAACCGCCGGACACCGATCCCTCGAAATTGCCGTCGGAATCGATCACCAGATGGCTGCCTGTCGGCCGCGGCGCCGAGCCCCAGGTCTCGACCACGGTGGCGAGCGCCACGCGCCGCCCATCCGCCGCCCAGGCTTCCGCCGTCTTCAGGACGTCGAATTCGATCGTTTCAGACATTGCGTGTCTCCTTCAGCCAGCGACAACTTTCGACACGCCAATCAGGCGGCGATCGAACGCTCGGCCACCTCGAGCCAGAGCTTCGGGTCGGCGTTGCTGCCGCCGGTGCCCGACAGCGCGTCGCAGAGCGCGCTCATCGCCTCCAGCGAATGCACCGACCGGAACTCGTCGACATGCGGCAGGATGGCCCGCACGCCCTTCGCCCGCGCGGCAAAGCCGTCAAAGCGCAGAAGCGGGTTGAGCCAGATCAGCCGCCGACAGGATTTATGCAGCCGTTCCATCTCGTGCGAGAGGTCCTCGACCGAATCTCGTTCGAGGCCATCGGTGATCAGCAGCACGACGGCACCCTGGTTGAGCACCCGCCGCGACCAGTCGCGGTTGAATGCCCCGAGCGCCGCGCCGATGCGGGTGCCGCCGGACCAGTCGCGCACCGCGTCGGCGCAGTCGGCCAGTGCCTCGTCGGGGTCCTTGCGGCGCATCTGCCGCGTGACGTTGGTGAGCCGCGTCCCGAAAAGGAACGTGTGCACCCGCCGCCGCTTCTCGGTCAGCGCGTGGAGAAAATGCAGGAAGATCCGCGTGTACTGGCTCATCGAGCCGGAAATGTCGGCGATGACGACCAGCGGCGGATGGATCTCGCGGCGGGAGCGGAACTTCGGCAGCACCAGATCGCCGCCGGTCCGCATCGACGCCCGCATCATCGCTCGCGGGTCGATCCGCGCGCCGCGCGGGTCCGGCCGATATCGTCGGGTCGTCACCTTGTCCGCCGGCAGGCGTAGCACCGAGATGGCGCGCTTGGCCTCCGCCACCTCGGCCAGCGTCATCTGCGCGAAGTCTTTCCGCCGAAGCACCTCGTCGCCGGAGACGGTGAGGCTGGCGTCGATCTCCAGCTGCGGCTTCTCCTGACGCGTCAGGCGCTGCTCGGCGTCCTCGAACATTGCCTCGGCCGCCCGCGCCTCGCCGGCCCGCTTCTTCTCGGTCGACGGCCGGGCCGGCGCCGTGGGCGAGAACATCGCGATCATCTTCTCGATCAGCTCGCGCGAGCGCCAGAACAGCCGGAACGCCTCGTCGAAGACCGCGTCGTCCTCGTGGCGGGTGACGAGCACGGCGTGAAGGGTCCAGTAGAAATCGTCGCGCGAAGAAAGCCCGGCGACCTTCACCGCCTCGATCGCGTCGATCGTCGCGGAGGGGCCGAGCCTCAGCCCAGCCTTGCGGAGCGCCCGGGCGAAATAGACGACGTTGTCGGCCAGCCGGCCTTCAGGATCGGCGCGCGTCGGCAAGAGGTCGCTCATAGGGTCACGAGGCCGCCAGCTCGCGCTTAACCTCGGTGAGGATCTCGCGGCTTTCGCCCCGCTCCATGCGCTGGATGTCGTCCTGGTACTTCAGCAGCACGCCGAGCGTGTCCGAGACGTGGGCGGGATCGAGCGCCACCGCGTTGAGTTCGGTCAGGGCGTTGGCCCAGTCGATGGTCTCGGCGACGCCCGGCGCCTTGAACAGGTCGATCGTCCGCAGACGCTGGACGAAGGCGACGAGTTCGGCCGCGAGATCAGCATTGGCGCGTGGCGCCTTGCGATGGACGATCTCCAGCTCGCGGGCGGCATCGGGATAGTCCACCCAGTGGTAGAAGCAGCGCCGCTTCAGCGCGTCGTGGATCTCGCGGGTGCGGTTGGTGGTGATGATGACAATCGGCGGCTCGGCGGCGCGGATCGTGCCGAGCTCGGGGATCGTCACCTGGTTGTCGGACAGGATTTCCAGCAGGAACGCCTCGAATGCCTCGTCGGTGCGGTCGAGCTCGTCGATCAGCAGCACCGGCGCGCGGCCCGGCTCTCCCTCCAGCGCCTGCAGGATCGGCCGGCGGATCAGGAAGCGTTCGGAGAAGATCTCCGATCGCGTCGCATCCCGGGACGTGTCGCCCGAGGCCTCGCGCAGACGGATCTCGATCATCTGCGCGGCGTAGTTCCATTCGTAAAGCGCCGAGGAGACGTCGAGCCCCTCGTAGCACTGCAGCCGGATCAGCGGCCGGCCCAAGGCCTGCGCCAGGACCTTGGCGATCTCGGTCTTGCCGACGCCCGCCTCGCCTTCGAGGAACAGCGGCCGTCCCATCTTCAGCGACAGGAACAGCACCGTGGCGAGCGCCCGGTCGGCGACGTAGTCGGCGCCATCCAGCAGGCGTTCCGTTTCGTCGATTGATGCCGGCAGTGGGATTGTCACGATGAGGGCTTCCTGTGGATCCGGGGCAGATGCGTCAGGCTAGAGCGTGCGAAAGCGCCGGTCGAGATAGACGAGCGAGGGCCCGGGTGGCCCGGTGCGCAGCGCCACGACCTCCCCGATCATCACCCGGTGGGTTGCGACGAGCCGGGTGTCGCGCATCCGGCAGTCGAAGCCGGCCAGCGCCGAGCGGAGCACCGGGGCGCCCGTCTGCAGGATATCCCATTCGCCCAGCGCGAACCGTTCGTCCGGCTCGAGACCGCCCTCGCCGGCAAAGGCCCGCGCCAGCCTCTCGTCGGCGCCCGACATCAGGTTGAGCGCGAAATTGCCGTTCTCCGCAAAGCGGTCGTTGGCCGGGCTCGAGGTGTTGAGACAGACGAGCAGCGTCGCCGGGTCGTCCGACACCGAGCAGGCGGACGACACGGTCACGCCGCGGCGTCCCGCCGGCCCATCCGTCGTCACCAGGTGCACTGCCGAGGCAAAGCGACTCATCGCCTGGCGAAAGCTGTCGCGGTCGATCGTCGATGTGGTCAGCAAACCGTCTTCCATGCATTGCGGCCGGATCCCGTACCGTTCACGCCCAAGATAGTGCGGTCGGCGGGGATTCGCACGGGGGGCTTCAGCCGGAGCACGGATACGGCACGTTCAGCGCGCGGCAAGGGAGCAGAACGCGGTATGCCACAGCCATGAACGACGGCTCGACGGCCTCGTCATGGCAGCCACGCCGCGATAAGGTCGCCGCATGTCCGACTTACCCAAGCCAAGCCGCTTGCTCCGCCCTGCGCTCCTCCTTGCCGCTGCCTGCCTTGCGGTTCCCGCCTCGGCGCAGCAGCAGCAGCCGGCGGGATCGATCGTCATCGGCGTCGCCGCACCGTTATCTGATAGCGAGGCCATTCTCGGCGAGCAGCTGACCGGCGGCGTCGAGACTGCCGTGGCGCGCCTCTCCGGCGCCGATGGCCGGGTGGAGACGGTCACCGCCGACACGACCTGCTCGGCGGAAGGCGGCCGCCAGGCGGCCGAGACTTTCGTGGCGACGAATGTCGCGATCGTCGTCGGCTTCCTCTGCGCCGAAGCGCTCGAGGCGGCGTTGCCGGTCCTGCGGCAAGCCGCCATCCCGACGCTGGCGGTGGGCGTCAGGGCGAACCGGCTGACCGACCGCCGCGAGCGCACCGGCGATCTCGTCTGGCGGATCGCCCCGCGCTCCGATGCGGAGGCCATGAAGGTCGCCGAAACCCTCGCCGCCCGCTGGCGGGATCAGCCCTTCGGCCTCATCGAGGATGGCTCGATCACCGCGCGGGGCCTGACCGATTCCGTGCGGCGCCTGCTCGAGGAGCGGGGCATGGTGCCGCAGACTATCGACAATTACCGCCCTGCCGAGGAAAAGCAGTTCGCCCTCGCCCGCCGCCTGGAGCGGACCGGCGTCACGCGCTACTTCATCGCCGGCGACCGACCGGACGTTGCGACCATCGCCCGCGACGCGGCGGAACTCGGCCTGGATCTGGAAATCGTCGGCGGCGAGTCACTGCTCGACGAGGCCAGCATCGACGTGCCGCTGCCGGACGGCATCGTCGCCGTCGCACCACGCCCGCGCTTTCCTGAACTGGGTGGCAGCGCCGACGCGCCGCCACCCGACGATACGGCACCGAAGGGCTATTTCGGTCCCGCCTTCGCGGCGACCCAGATCGCCGTCGCCGCCGTCAGGACGGCCCGCGCGAGCGGTCGGACCATTCCCGTCGTGCTCCAGTCCGAAGCCTTCGCCACAGAGCTTGGCACCATCCGCTTCGACGCGAAGGGCGATTCCGATCTCGACCTCACCCGCGTCCTGGTCTGGCGCGGCGATCGCTTCATCGACGAAGCCGGCGGCTGAGCCATGGCCGCGTGGCGGGCGGGGTCCCGCAACCTGATCACCGACGTTGCGGGCATACGGGTCGGCCATGCGGACGACGGGGGCCTGAAGAGCGGCACCACGGCGGTGATCTTCGATCCGCCGGCCGTCGCCTCTGTATCGATCCTCGGCGGAGCGCCCGGCACCCGCGAGATCGCGCTGCTGGAGCCGGAAAGCACGGTTCAGGCGATCGATGCACTGGTGCTTTCCGGCGGCTCGGCCTTCGGCCTCGACGCCGCAGCAGGCGTGATGGCGTTCCTCGCCGAGGCCGGGCGTGGCTTCGAGGTGGCGGGTACGCGCATCCCGATCGTCCCGGGCGCGATCCTCTTCGATCTCGCCAATGGCGGCGACAAGGCCTGGGGCCGCTATCCGCCCTATCGCGATTTCGGCTATGCAGCAGCCGCCAACGCCGCCGAGGACTTTGCGATCGGCAATGTCGGCGCCGGTGCCGGATGCACCACGGCGACCGTCAAGGGCGGGCTCGGCTCGGCTTCTACCTTGCTGGAAAGCGGCGTCACCGTTGCAGCTCTCGTCGCGGTCAACGCCGTCGGATCGCCGCTGATCGGCTCGAGCCGGCATTTCTGGGCCGCGCCCTTCGAGGTCGATGGCGAGTTCGGCGGTCTCGGCCAACCCGCCAAATGGCCGGCAGACGGGGTCGGCGTCCGCACCAAGCTCGATGCAAGACCCGGCGGCAACACCACGATCGGCATCGTCGCGACCGACGCCGTGCTGGACAAGGCCGGCGCCCGTCGCCTCGCCATCGCCGGACAGGACGGCTACGCCCGCGCGCTCTGGCCGGCTCATACCGATCTCGATGGTGACCTCGTCTTCGGCGTAGCGACCGGCGGAAGCGCCGCCGTGCTCGATCCGCGCCAGCGTGCCGAACTCGGCGCCGCGGCAGCCGCCACCATGGCCCGCGCCATTGCGCGGGGGATTTTTGCCGCGACATCCACCCGCAACGACACCTTGCGGACCTGGTCAGAACTTTGAGTTCACCCTCCGCGCCCCCGGCGCCATCAGAAAGCCGACCGATGATTTACCGCCGCTTCCTCCTTGCCGCCGCCCTGCTCGCCTTTGTGCCGGCAACAGCCAGCGCTTCAGACGACCTGCCATTCCTCGGCACGTGGGATTGCGAAGTCGAGATCTTTACCTTCACGCCGACCACCTACGACACCGGCTCGGAGGCGTTGGCGATCGAGGAGGTGCAGGAGGGCAGCGACGGCTCCTACACACTGCTCTTCGCCGACGACTATCTCATCACGCTGTCGGGTTTCACCGGGGACACGATGGGCTGGTTCTCACCCGCAAGTGGCGACAGCTTCGCCTGCACGCGCCTCGACTGAACGTCCGATCGCGCGGCGCCAGCAGGCGGGATCGGCTGCTTTGATCCGGCCTGGCGGCGGCGTCCCTTCCAGGCCGGAGCCCTGCGCCGTTGAGGTGCCCTTCCCGGTCTGTTAGAGGGCGCGATATCCTTGTATCGCGCCGAAAGTGACCCGCCGATGATCCCCCGCTATTCCCGCCCCGACATGGTCGCCGTCTGGTCGCAGGAGACGAAGTACCGGATCTGGTTCGAGATCGAGGCGCATGCCTGCGACGCGCTGGCCGAACTCGGCGTCATCCCCGAAAGTGCCGCGCGGACGATCTGGGAAAAGGGCAACGCCGCCACCTTCGACGTCGACCGCATCGACGAGATCGAGCGCGAGACCAAGCACGACGTCATCGCCTTCCTCACCCATCTGTCGGAGATCGTCGGGCCGGACGCGCGCTTCGTCCATCAGGGCATGACCTCCTCGGACGTCCTCGACACCTGTCTCAGCGTCCAGCTGGCGCGGGCGTCCGACATCCTTCTCGCCGATCTCGACGGCCTGCTGGCGGCGCTGGAGCGCCGCGCCTTCGAGCATCGCGACACAGTCACCATCGGCCGCTCGCACGGCATCCATGCCGAGCCGACGACCTTCGGCGTCAAGCTCGCCCTCGCCCATGCGGAATTCAGCCGCTGCCGCGAGCGCCTGGTCGCGGCCCGGGCCGAGATCGCCACCTGCGCCATTTCCGGTGCGGTCGGCACCTTCGCCAACATCGACCCGCGCGTGGAGCTGCATGTCGCCAAGGCCATGGGCCTGACGCCCGAGCCGGTCTCTACGCAGATCATCCCGCGCGACCGGCACGCGATGTTCTTCGCCACGCTCGGCGTCATCGCCTCCTCGATGGAGCGCCTCGCAACGGAAATCCGCCATCTCCAGCGCACCGAGGTGCTGGAGGTGGAGGAGTATTTCGCGCCGGGCCAGAAGGGCTCGTCGGCGATGCCGCACAAGCGCAACCCGGTGCTGACCGAGAACCTCACGGGCCTCGCCCGCATGGTGCGCTCCTACGCGATGCCGGCGATGGAGAACGTCGCGCTCTGGCACGAGCGTGACATCTCCCACTCCTCGGTCGAGCGCTATATCGGGCCCGACGCGACCGTGACGCTCGATTTCGGTCTCGCCCGCCTCACGAGCGTCATCGACAAGCTGCTAGTCTATCCCGATCGGATGCTCGCCAATCTCAACAAGTTCAAGGGTCTCGTCCACTCGCAGCGGGTACTGCTGGCACTGACCCAGGCGGGCGCCTCGCGCGAGGATTCCTACCGGCTGGTGCAGCGTAACGCGATGAAGGTCTGGGAGGAGGACAAGGACTTCCTGACCGAGCTGCTCGTCGATCCGGAGGTCATGGCAGCGCTGCCGGAAGCCGAGCTGCGCGAGAAGTTCGATCTCGGCTACCATACGAAGCATGTCGGCACGATCTTCCAGCGGGTCTTCGGCCGCGCCGGCTGAGGCGAAAACAGGCGGACCTCGCGAGGGAACCGGGGCTCGCCCGGCTCCTTTTCTCAGAAGGGTCGTCGCGAAGCGATCCTTCGCAGAAACGAGGAGAACGCCGTTGTCCGATCCATCCAAGCCGCCCCGCCGCAACCACACGATCTGGATCGCTGCCGCGAGCATCGTGCTCGCGCTCGTCGTGTACTTCGTCTTCTTCACCACGACTCCAGAGGACGCGACGCGCCTCGGCGATGAAATCTCGCCGTCAGCCGTCAGCGAAGAGCCGGTCGATCCCGCTGGGGCCAACTGATCCGTCGCGTCAGCGCCGAGTCGCGGTTGACTTCACGCGTCGCAATTTGCATTTCCCCGCCATGCGCGTTGCCGAAGCCGACATCCTCATCATCCCCGGATACAAGGGGTCCCCCGAAGATCACTGGCAGACCCGTTGGGAGAATCGGCTCTCGACGGCCCGCCGTGTGCCGCAGGCGGAGTGGAGCAAGCCGGTTCGCGAGGACTGGACGCGCGTCGTCGCCGATGCGGTGAACGAGTCCACCCGGCCGGTGGTGCTGGTCGCCCATTCGCTGGGAGTCGCCACAGCGATCCAGGCGATCCCGCAGTTTCAAAAGCGCGTCGCCGGCGCCTTTCTCGTGGCGCCCCCGGATGTCGAGAACGACGCGATCCGGCCGCGCCACCTGATGACCTTCGGTCCCTATCCGCGCGATCCGCTGCCGTTTCCGAGCGTCGTCATCGCCAGCCGCAACGATGTCTTCTCCTCATTCGATGCAGCGGAAGATATCGCCGGCGCCTGGGGCTCGCTGTTCGTCGACGCCGGCGAGGCCGGCCACATCAACGCCGACAGCGGCCATGGCCCCTGGCCCGAAGGCCTGCTGACCTTCGGCCAGTTCATGTCGCGGCTGACCGTATCGAGTTGAGCGGCTAGCCGCGTGAGGCGTCGGCGAGATCCCGTGCCCCGGCAATGATGACGCCAGAGTCCGACCCGACGCAGATCAGCCGGTAGCCGAGCGCGCGGTAGCGCTTCGCGTCATCGGGCGTCGCTGCGTAGATGCCGGCGATCTTGCCGTGGGCTACGGCCGAGGCGGCAACCTGACGGATGGCCGCTTCATTCGCGTCGCCGCGCGGGTCGAGCGTACCGTTGCCGGACAGCGCGATCGACAGATCCGACGGGCCGACGAAGACCCCGTCCAGCCCGTTGATCGCCATAATCTCCTCTAGCGACGCGAGCGCCCTGCCAGTCTCGATCATCGCGAAGGCCATCGTCTGGTTCCGCGCATCGCCGACATAGTCGGCGCGATCGGTGTAGCCGTGCAGTTCCGCGGCCCGGGTCGGCCCATAGGAGCGCTGGCCGAGTGGCGGATACTTGGCCACCGCGACGAAGGCGCGGGCATCCTCGACCGTCTCGATCATCGGCATGATCACCGCCGAAGCGCCGAAATCGAGGGCTCGCGCGGCGAGCGCGCGATCCTCGACCGGCAGCCTGACCAGCGCGGGCCTGCCGAGATGGACGGCCAGCGCGATCCCGTCGCGCAAGGACGCGGTGTCCTGCAGGCCATGCTGCATGTCGAAGGTGACGGCATCGAACCCGGCACGCAGGAACGCTTCCTGCACCACCGGGTCGGTCAGGCCCAGCCAGGCGGACAGGACGCCTGGACCTTCCGTCAGAGCGCCACGAAGATCGAACAGTGCCATGGCGATCAGGCGGCCCGGACCTGCTTCTCCGCCTCGATCAGATACTCGCTCATGCAGCGGCGAATCTGATGGTCGGATTCCTGGACGCCGGCCGCGTCGAAATCCTTGCGGATCTTGTCGAACACGTCGTCGTCGCCGGGCTGCAGGAAATCGGCCTTGATGACTTCCTGCGCATAGGCATCGGCGTCGGCGCCGCTCTTGCCGAGCTTTTCGGCGGCCCAGAGACCGAGCAGCTTGTTGCGCCGCGCCTCGATGCGGAAGCGCAGTTCCTGATCATGGGCGTAGCGACTCTCGAAATCGCGCTCGCGGTCGGTCATCGACATGGCGTTGCTCCTCACAAGGGAATCGGCCCGATCAAGCATGAGCCTTGCGACTGACATACGGAGTGTGGCGGCGCTTTTGAAGCGGGAATCAGTGCCCGCGTCGCGAAAGAACACTTGATAAACCCCATGAAGGGCACGACTTCCCTCGGGTCGGCTGCCGCGGTGATTGTGATGAAGTCCCGTTTGGTCTATTCACCCGCACGATCGTCAGCCGTTTCTTGCGCCGGATTTTCCGGGGTCGGCGCGCCCATCACGATAGAGTTCCATAAATGACACGTCGCCGCCGTATCTACGAAGGCAAGGGCAAGATCCTTTATGAGGGCCCGGAGCCTGGCACGCTGGTGCAGTTCTTCAAGGACGACGCCACCGCCTTCAACAAGAAGAAGCATGAGGTTGTCGACGGCAAGGGCGTCCTCAACAACCGCATCTCCGAATATATTTTCTCGCATCTGAACAAGATGGGGATCCCGACGCACTTCATTAAGCGGCTCAACATGCGCGAGCAGCTGATCAAGGAAGTCGAGATCATTCCGCTCGAGGTGGTGGTCCGCAACATCGCGGCCGGCTCCCTCGCCAAGCGGCTCGGCATGGAAGAGGGCACGGTGCTGCCCCGCTCCATCATCGAATTCTACTACAAGGCCGACCATCTCGACGATCCGATGGTCTCCGAAGAGCACATCACGGCCTTCGGCTGGGCGAGCCCGCAGGAGATCGACGACATCATGGCCCTGGCGATCAGGGTCAACGACTTCCTGTCCGGCCTCTTCCTCGGCGTCGGCATCCAGCTCGTCGACTTCAAGATCGAGACCGGCCGCCTGTTCGAGGGCGACATGATGCGGATCATCGTCGCCGACGAGATCTCGCCGGATTCCTGCCGGCTCTGGGACGTCGTGACCCAGGACAAGCTGGACAAGGACCGTTTCCGCCGGGACATGGGCGGCCTCGTCGAGGCCTACCAGGAAGTCGCCCGCCGGCTCGGGATCATGAACGAAAACGAGCCGCCCCGCCCCTCGGGGCCGGTACTGGTCAAGTAAGGCGGCGACGTCCCGCCAAGCAGCCGGTACCGGCATTGAAGCTGGTGTATTCAAGAGACAGACGTATATCGTGAGCAGAGCAATTGATTAAGGCCCGCATCGTCGTCACGCTGAAGAACGGCGTCCTCGACCCGCAAGGCAAGGCCATCGAGGGCGCCCTCGGCGCCCTCGGATTCTCCGGCGTCGGCGCCGTGCGCCAAGGCAAGGTGTTCGACGTCGAGATCGACGGCGAGGACCGCGCCGCCGCCGAGGCTTCGCTCAGGGACATGTGCGCCAAGCTCTTGGCGAACACAGTCATCGAGAACTACACTGTGGAGATCGCGTAGGGCCGGAGGGTGTGATGGCCGAGGTCACGAACGAGCTGCTCTTCGAGGTCCTGAAGCGCCTGCAGCAGGAGATGGCCGACATTCGGCTCGACATAGGCGAGATCAAATCGGAGCTTGTCTCGATCCGCGGCACGTTGGTCTCTGTTCAGCACGACATCCACAACAACTACATGGTGCTCGGGCGCCAGGACGTGCGGCTCGACCGCATAGACCGCCGCCTGGATCTCCGAGCACTGGCGGAGCCCCTGGCGCCTTACGATCCGCAAACCTGAGCCGCGCTTCGCCTCGGCGGCACCATCTTCGCCAGGGATGATGCCGCTGTCTCCCATTCCAGGCCGAGCCGGCCTGCCTCACCAACGGTTGCCGTGAAGCCATGAACACCGCCGTCGTCCTCCTTCCCGGACTCAACCGCGACCGCGACATGATCGCGGCGCTGACCGCCATCACAGGGCGCACGCCGCTCACCGTGTGGCAGACCGAGACGACCATCCCGGACGTCGACCTGATCGTCGTGCCGGGCGGCTTCTCCTTCGGCGACTATCTGCGCTGCGGGGCGATCGCCGCCCGCTCGCCGGTCATGCGCGCTGTCGCCGACGCCGCCGCGAAAGGCGTGCCGGTGCTCGGCGTCTGCAACGGCTTCCAGATCCTCTGCGAGGCGGGGCTCCTGCCCGGCGCGCTGATGCGCAACAACACGCTGCGTTTCGTCTGCCGCGAGGTGAAGCTCGAAGTGGTGAATGCCGCGACCCGCTTTACGCGGCTTTACGACAAGGGCCAGATCATCCGCTGCCCGGTCGCCCATCACGACGGCAACTACTACGCCGATGCGGACACGCTCTCGGCGCTGGAAGACCAGGATCGCATCGTCTTCCGCTACGCGGCGGGCACCAATCCCAACGGCGCGATGCGCGACATCGCCGGCATCGTCAACGAAGCCGGCAACGTGCTCGGCATGATGCCGCATCCGGAAAATCTCGTCGAGCCGGAGCATGGCGGCACAGATGGCCGGGCGTTGTTCGAGAGCGCCTTGGGCATGACCGCCTCGAGTCTGGCCGCGTGAAGCAGCCTTCCGGCCTGACCATCGCCGCCCTTGCGATCCTCGGCCTTGCGCTGGGTGCGTGTGCGAGCGCACCGGAACCGGCCGATGCTCCGGCAGCGGCCAAGGCGGACGCCGGACTCGACCGCCTGGAGCGGCTGACGCTGAACGCCAACCGCTGCTGGTTCAAGTCGAAGGATCCGGCCTTCGCCGCCTACAGCCTGGCGCCGGAACTCTCCTCCTTCTCCGGCCGGCCAAGGTTCCTGCTGGTCCCGCGCGGGCAGATCGAGGCGCGGCCGCTGCTGGTGGTCGAAGGGCGCAGCGGCTCTGGCGCCATCGACACCTACGGCCCCCTGATGAACGAGCCGGTCTCCGCCCGGATCACCGCCGATCTCGCCCGCTGGCGCAGCGGTGCCAATGGCTGCGAAGCCTAAGGCGATGACCCGTAGCTTTCCTCGCAGAATGGCTGCCGTGATGCTCGCCGCCTGCGGCTTGTCGGCCTGCGCGGCGAGCGGAGCCTCGCCTATCGTCGACGTGCTTCCGCAAGCCATGCAGGTTTCTACGCTGCCTGCCTCCGATCCAGCCGACGCCGTCGGCGCGCCACTCCGGTCGGCCGAGATCGCCTACGTGACCTCGGCCGCCGCCGGGATCTACCGCCGCCGTCCATCGGAGCGCTCGGCGACGCTGGTACCGACGCCGGGTCATGACGGCTACGGGGTCTGCCTGCGCTCGCCGGCCGCTTCCGGCAGCCACGACCACGCGCTGATCATCTTCACGCGCCGGCTCGACGGCGAACCGATCTCGCAGGTTGACGACGACACGCTGGTGCTGCGCCGTGCCGCCGACACCGGAATTTGCCGCAGCGACCAGGTCGCTTACGTGACGGCGCGGGCTGCCTGAGCCGCTTTGCGCTTCTCCCTAATTACCAGCGCTGCGCCACCGGCTCCACTCGCGCTTCGGGATCGATTTCGTAGGATTCGATCGACTGCTTGAGGGTGGCATACTCGCCGCAGCCGTTCTGGAAGTTGCCATCGGAAAAGGTCAGCGCGATGCGGCGGCATTCGCCGGCGAGGCGGATCAGCAGGATCTTCGCGTCCCGGACACGGCCGAGATCGAGATAGGCTTCGCCCAGATAGGCCATGGCGCCACGATGATGCGGGTTGATCGACAGGGCTCTTCCATAAGCGTCCAGCGCCCGCTCGTGGTTGCCGGACTTACGCAACGAATAGCCCAGCAGCGACCAGGCATTGTCGTGGTGCGGGCGCCGTTCGACCACCTTGGCGAGGGCGGTGATCGCCGCCGGCCAGTCCTTGGCCTCGAACGCCTCGACGCCGTCGGCGTAGTCGCTGTCCCCGGAGCGTACGGTCGGGCTCATCTCGCCGGAGAACACTGCCGCGGCCCAGTCGGCCGGCACGAAGAGCCCCGCGGCGACCAGCAGGGCGAGGGTCGCCAAGGGAAAGCGGCGCTGCCGAGGATGCATACCCATCAGGTCCTCCCGTGTGCCCATGCGGAAGGAGACCACCGATCGAACGACGCGCCTACGGGCGATGGGTGCGACAGACCGTCTCGGCCGGCATGCCCGCCCTGCCCACGCGGGACTTTGTCCCAGCCGCGCCAGATGCTAACAGGCCCGGTAACGGCCCGCCTTTCGATGCTGCAGGACACGCCATGACCACCGAGACAGAGATCACCCCGGAGCTGATCGCCGCGCACGGGCTGAAGCCCGGCGAGTACCAGCGCGTGCTCGACCTCATCGGCCGGGAGCCGAGCCTGACCGAGCTCGGCATCTTCTCGGCGATGTGGAACGAGCACTGCTCGTACAAATCCTCCAAGCGCTGGCTGCGCACGCTGCCGACCAAGGGCCCGCGGGTCATCCAGGGTCCGGGCGAGAATGCCGGCGTCGTCGATATCGGCGACGGGCTCTGCGTCGTCTTCAAGATGGAGAGCCACAACCATCCGTCCTTCATCGAGCCCTACCAGGGCGCGGCGACGGGCGTCGGCGGCATCCTGCGCGACGTCTTCACCATGGGCGCCCGCCCGATCGCGGCGATGAACGCGCTGCGTTTCGGCGCGCCGGATCATCCGAAGACCCGCCACCTCGTCGCCGGCGTCGTCGCCGGTGTCGGCGGCTACGGCAATTCCTTCGGCGTGCCGACCGTCGGCGGCGAGGTGAACTTCCACCCGCGCTACAACGGCAACTGCCTGGTCAACGCGTTCGCCGCGGGCCTCGCCCGGACGGACGCGATTTTCTACTCCGAAGCCAAGGGCGTCGGCCTGCCGGTCGTCTATCTCGGCGCCAAGACCGGCCGCGACGGCGTCGGCGGCGCCACCATGGCCTCGGCCGAGTTCGATGCCGACATCGAGGAGAAGCGCCCGACCGTGCAGGTCGGCGATCCCTTCACCGAGAAGTGCCTGCTGGAGGCCTGCCTCGAGCTGATGCAGACCGGCGCCGTCATCGCCATCCAGGACATGGGCGCCGCGGGCCTCACCTGCTCGGCCGTCGAGATGGGCGCCAAGGGCGATCTCGGCATCGAGCTGAATCTCGACCAGGTGCCGGTCCGCGAGGCGCGGATGACCGCCTACGAGATGATGCTGTCGGAAAGCCAGGAGCGGATGCTGATGGTGCTCGACCCGGCGCGCCGGATCGAGGCCGAGGCGATCTTCGTCAAATGGGGCCTCGACTTCGCCGTCGTCGGCCGCACCACCGACGATCTGCGCTTCCGGGTCCTCTGGGAGGGCAAGGAAGTCGCTAACCTGCCGATCAAGCAGCTCGGCGACGACGCGCCGGAATACGACCGGCCGTGGATCGAACCAAAGCCTGCGCGGGTGATCCACGCGAGCGACCTGGCGGAGCCGGCCGATCTCGGCGCGACGTTGTTGACGCTGCTCGGCTCGCCCGACCTCTGTTCGCGGCGCTGGGTGTTCGAGCAGTACGACACGCTGATCCAGGGCAACTCGCTGCAGCGGCCGGGCGGCGATGCCGGCGTCGTGCGGGTCGATGGCCACGCCACCAAGGCGCTCGCCTTCTCCTCTGACGTGACGCCGCGCTACTGCGAGGCCGATCCGCTGCAGGGCGGCATGCAGGCCGTCGCCGAGTGCTGGCGCAACCTGACCGCCGTCGGCGCCGAACCGCTGGCCGCCACCGACAACCTCAATTTCGGCAATCCCGAAAAGCCCGAGCTGATGGGCCAGTTCGTCAAGGCCGTCGAGGGCATCGGCGCCGCCTGCACCGCCCTCGCCTTCCCGATCGTCTCCGGCAACGTCTCGCTCTACAACGAGACCCAGGGCACCGCGATCCTGCCGACGCCCACCATCGGCGGCGTCGGCCTGATAGAGGACCGCACCAAGACCGCGACGATCGGCGGCCTGCGCGATGGCGACGTGCTCTTCCTCGTCGGCCATGACGGGACGCATCTCGGCGCGTCGATCTATCTGCGGGAGATCGACGGCCGCGAGGAAGGCGCACCACCGCCGGTCGACCTCGTCGCCGAGAAGCGCCACGGCGATTTCGTCCGCGGCCTGATCCAGGCCGGGCGCGTCGCCACCTGCCATGATCTGTCGGATGGCGGCCTCGCAATCGCGCTGGCCGAGATGTGCATGGCCTCGGGGCTTGGCGCACGCGTCGGCGCCGGCGAGGGTCACGGCCATGCGCTGCTGTTCGGCGAGGACCAGGCCCGCTACGTCATCGCGGTGACCGAAGCCGACGCGGAGGGCATCAAGCTGATGGCGGCGGAAGCGGACGTGCCGCTTCGCCATCTGGGCACCGCCGGCGGCTCCGAACTCGTCATCGAGGGCAGGCTCTCGGTGCCGGTCGGCGACCTGGTCGTCGCGCACGAATCCTGGTTCCCGGCCTACATGTCGGGCGAGATCGTCGAGCCCGCGGCGGCGGCCTGAGTCGATTTGCCGGATGCGCTTCGCATTGATCGCGGCGTGACCGGACCCTATCATCGACGGGAACGGCGAGTCCGGTCGCCCACGGAGAACACTTCATGCCCATGAACGCCCGCGACATCGAGACGATGATCAAGGACGCGATCCCCGATGCCGTCGTCAGCATCCGGGATCTGGCCGGCGACGGCGACCATTATGCCGCCGAGGTCGTCTCGGAGAGCTTCCGCGGCAAGTCGCGGGTCCAGCAGCACCAGATGGTCTACCAGGCCCTGCAGGGGAACATGGGCGGCGAGTTGCACGCCCTGGCCCTTCAAACCAGCGCCCCGAAATAGTATGTTGGGAACGACGCGAGCGATGAGTTCGTCGCCGACAGCCATATCTTGACGGGTTGGGCGGGCTGCTGACGCACGGAGCCGGCCCCGCCGCCCGGACATTCACGAGACAGGAAACGCCATGACCGCCATCAACGAATGGATCGACAACGAGGTGAAGACCAACGACGTCGTGGTCTTCATGAAGGGCACGCCGGCCTTCCCGCAGTGCGGCTTTTCCGGCCAGGTCGTTCAGATCCTCGATTACCTCGGTGTCGAGTACAAGGGCGTGAACGTCCTCTCGGCCGACGATCTGCGCCAGGGCATCAAGGACTACAGCCAGTGGCCGACGATCCCGCAGCTCTACGTCAAGGGCGAGTTCGTCGGCGGTAGCGACATCATCCGCGAGATGTTCCAGGCCGGCGAGCTGCAGTCCTTCTTCGGCGAGAAGGGTGTCGCCACGACGGCGCCTGCCGCCGCCAACGGCTGACGGCCGCCGGTTCACCGCGAGGTAATTCAAAAGGCCCGCGCGGACAGCGCGGGCTTTTCCCGTTCGGGAAACGGCGACAGTCCGTCATCCGGCAGATACGTAAGGCACACTTGCAAATTTTGCGGTGCACCATAAACCTGTAGAAGCGCGCCCCGCTGAAGGCGACAGGTGCGCGCTCCAAAAAACATCCTGCGACAGCCAGTGATCGTTCCGATCAGCATGCCGCGACGATCGAGCGCTGCGAGGCCGAGAATGTCTGACCTGTCCAAGAATGCCCAGACGCGTGGGATGCCCTATTGGGAGCTCGTGACGCTGATCGCCTGTCTGATGGCGCTGAACGCAGCGGCCATCGACATCTTCATTCCCTCGCTGCAGGATATCGGGGCGGCGCTCGGCGTCGATGATCCGAACCAGCGGCAGTTCGTCATCACCGCCTACATCCTCGGTTTCGGCGGCGCGCAGATCGTCTACGGCACGCTGTCGGACCGTTTCGGCCGTCGGCCGATCCTGTTCTTCGGCCTCGCCATCTACATCCTCGCCTCTGTCGCGGCAGTCTTCTCGCCGACCTTTGGCGTTCTCCTCGCCCTGCGCGCGGTCCAGGGGATCGGCGCAGCGGCCACCCGCGTCATCGCCATCTCGGTCGTGCGCGACTGCTTCGGGGGGCGGCGCATGGCCAGCGTCATGTCGCTGGTCATGATGGTGTTCATGGCGATCCCGGTCATCGCGCCGAATATCGGCCAGGCAATCATGCTGTTCGGGTCCTGGCGCGAGGTCTTTGTCGCGATCGCCGTCTTCGGCCTTGCCGTGACCATCTGGTCGGCGCTTCGGCTGCCGGAGACCCTCGCCCCCGAGGACCGGCGTGAACTGACCTTCAAGCGTACCGCCGAGGCGTTCCGCATCGTCCTCACCAACCGCGTCGCCTTCGGCTACACGGTCTCGACGGCGCTGATCTTCGGCGTCCTGTTCGGCTTCATCAACCAGGCGGAGCAGATCTACACCGGCGTCTACGGCCTCGGGCCGATCTTCACCGTCGCCTTCTCTACCACGGCGATCTTCATGGCGGTGGCGTCCTTCGCGAATTCCCGGCTCGTCGAGCGGCTCGGCATGCGCCGGCTGTCGCATGGCGCGCTGATCGGTTTCATGTTCGTCGCGGTACTGCATTTCGCCGTCGCGTTCGCGATGGGCGGTGCGGCGCCGTTCTGGTTCTTCCTGATCGCGATGACGATCAATTTCGGCCTGTTCGGCTTCATCGGCACGAATTTCAACGCGCTCGCCATGGACCCGCTCGGCCATGTCGCCGGAACGGCGTCCTCGGTGCTCGGCTTCATGCAGACCTTCGGCGGCGGCCTGTTCGGCGCGGTGATCGGCTATTTCTACGACGGCACGGTGCTGCCGATGCTGTTCGGCTTCATCATCCTGTCGACCGGCTCGCTGATCTGCGTCTATCTGGCCGAGGGCCGGCTGTTCGACGCGAAATACGACCCGGCGCCGGAAACGAGCGTCGATCTCGAGCGCGAGCCGGCCGAGTGACTCGCGAGGCCTAGGCCAGGAGCAGCCGCTCCTGCGCCTCGGCCCAGACGCCGGTGCTGCAGGCGGCGATGATGGCTCCATCGCGGTGGCGCGGCGTGTAGGGCGATCCGTCGGCCATCGCGAAATGGCCACCCGCCTCAGCGACCAGCAGGCACCCGGCCAGATGGTCCCAGGGCATCAGCTTCGAATAGATCGAGACATGCGAGCCGCCGGACGCGAGCAGGCGGTACTCGTGGCCGGCGCAGCGATAGTTGCCGACGATCTTCAGCGCGCCGAGACGCGGCAGCAGCGCCGTCCTCTCGTCGGGCGGGAAATAGGTCGCGCTGACGCAGCCGATCGCTTCGGCGAGCGGCAGCGGAGCCGCGGTACCGAGCTTTCGCGCCGGACCGGTCGGCGTCCGCTGAAAGGCTCCGGCGCCCTTTTCGGCCAGCATGAAATCGTCGCCGACCGGATCGTAGATGATCCCGGCGATTGTCTCGCCCCTGGAAACGACCGCCGCCATGACGGCGAAGAGCGGCAGGCCGGCTGCGAAATTCGCCGTGCCGTCGACCGGGTCCACGACGATGGCAAGCTCGGCCGCGTCGAGGCGATCGAGCAGCGCCGGATCGGCGGCCACCGATTCCTCGCCGACGAACAGCGCGTCCGGGGCGATCTCCCGGCAGTGATGGGCGATGAAGCGTTCGGCGGCCTCGTCCGCCTCGGTGACGAGATCGGTCGCCGAGGTCTTCTCGCGGATGTCGCTCGCGCCGAGATTGCGGAAACGCGGCATGATCTCCGCGATGGCGGCCTCGCGCAGGATCTCGGCGAGGCGGTCGATGTCGATCGATGCGGTCACGGGCAGCTTTCCGTTTGGAGGTTCGGGTTGGGCGCGAGGCCGGCGAAGTCGAACAGCGCCGGGTCCAGCAGATGGCCCGGACGGATGTTCGCCAGCGCCCGCATCATCACCTGCTTGCGGCCCGGGAAGCGCCGCTCCATGCCGGCCAGCATCTCCTTGGTGACGTTGCGCTGCAGCCCGTCTTGGCTGCCGCAGAGGTCGCAGGGAATGATCGGGAAGGCCATCGCCGCCGAGAACTTCGCGATGTCCTCCTCGGCCGAAGCGATCAGCGGCCGCAGCACCAGGAGATCGCCCTCGTCGTTGAGGAGCTTTGCCGGCATCGCCGACAGCCGCCCGCCGTGGAAGAGGTTCATGAAGAAGGTCTCGAGGCAATCGTCGCGGTGATGGCCGAGCACCAGCGCCTCGCAGCCCTCCTCCCGCGCGATGCGGTAGAGATGGCCACGGCGCAGCCGCGAGCAGAGCGAGCAGTAGGTCGCCCCGGCCGGCACCTTCTCGGTGACCACCGAATAGGTGTCGCGATATTCGATGCGATGCGGGATGCCGAAGCGGTCGAGGAAATCCGGCAGGATATGCTTCGGAAAGTTCGGCTGGCCCTGGTCGAGATTGCAGGCGAGGAGATCGACCGGCAGCAGCCCGCGCCATTTCAGGTCGTGCAGCAGCGCCAGCAGCGCGTAGGAGTCCTTGCCGCCCGATATGCCGACGAGCCAGCGAGCGCCGGGCCGGACCATCGCGTGCCGCTCGATCGCCTCGCGCATCTCGCGCAGCAGGCGTTTGCGCAGCTTGCGGAACGTCACCGAGTCCGGCGCGTCGCGAAACAGGAGGTGGGCGCCGATGCCGATCTCGGCGTTCTCGCTATCGGCCGCCGCTGTCGTGTCGCCAAGATCGCTGTCGAGCATCACCGGTCCGTCCTCGTATCCGGGTCCCGTGTAGCCGCCGCTCGCCCAAAACAAAAGGCCGCCCCGAGGGACGGCCTTTGGCATTCGATAGAGAGCGTACCGATCAGCGCGAGTAGAACTCGACGACCAGGTTCGGCTCCATCTGCACCGGATACGGCACGTCGTGGAGGCCGGGAACGCGGGTGTAGGTGGCAACCATCTTCTGATGATCGACGTCGAGATAGTCCGGCACGTCGCGCTCTGCGAGCTGCGAGGCTTCCAGGACGATCGCCAGCTGCTTCGACTTCGGACGGATCTCGATCACATCGCCCGGCTTGCAGACATAGGACTGGATGTTGGTACGACGGCCGTTGACGTTGACGTGGCCGTGGTTGACGAACTGCCGGGCGGCGAAGACCGTCGCGACGAACTTCGACCGATAGACGACGGCATCCAGACGGCTTTCCAGCAGGCCGATCAGGTTCTCCGAGGTGTCACCACGACGACGCGCGGCCTCTTCGTAGATCTTGCGGAACTGCTTTTCGGTGACGTCGCCGTAATAGCCCTTGAGCTTCTGCTTCGCACGGAGCTGGACGCCGAAATCCGACACCTTGCCCTTGCGCCGCTGGCCATGCTGGCCCGGGCCATATTGGCGGCGGTTCACCGGGGACTTCGGACGTCCCCAGATGTTCTCGCCCATGCGGCGATCGATTTTGTACTTCGCTGATGCGCGCTTGCTCATCGCATTTCCTTCAAACAGAAAGAGGCCGAACGGACGATCCGTCGGCTCTCCGAGGAAACGCGCCCTCCTCTGCCCGCGGATGCGGACTGACAGGACAGCATGGGCACGATGCGATGCCGTCCACGGGACACGTCGAAAAAAACCGGCTGGAGCGAGTCCAACCGGTCGGGCAGTTCCTAAGAGCCTGCAGCGCTCAAGTCAACCGTGCCGTTACGGCTCAGTACTTCGCGATGACCCAGATAGCGTGAATGACGCCCGGGATGTAGCCGAGAAGCGTCAGGATGATGTTGATGAAGAAGTGCTTGCTGAAGCCCACCTGCATGAAGACGCCGACCGGCGGCAGGATGATGGCGAGGATAATGCGTAGGATGTCCATGAGATGCGGGCCCTTCCATTCAATGGTCCCTCAACGCCGGGAGAACCGGGCCGTTCCCCGCATCGCCGCATTTGCACAGTCGCCATGGCCATCATCGCGCCCTAACTGACGGCTAAGAAGAAGATATCAAATGACATTCCGAACGGGAAACCCTGCGATGAAGCCCATCCTCGTCACGACGCTCGCCGTCCTCGCCACCGCCGTTGCCGGCGGCGCCTTTGCGCAAGGTGCGAACTATCTTGCCCGTTACGATGGTGGCTGGAGCGGTGGCGGCTCGGTAAAGGTCGAGCAACTGCCGACCGCAACCAACGTCAACTGCAGCGTTCAGGGCACGCGTTCGGGCGAGACCGCCTTTGCGCTTCAGGGCACGTGCCGCTCGATGCTGATCATGAGCCGCGAGATCGGCGCGCAGCTCAAGATCGATCCAGCGAGCGGCAACTACACCGGCACCTATACGGGCTCCGCCAGCGGCCCGGCCAAGCTCGTCGGCTCGCGCCAGGGCGACACGCTGGATCTCCAGGTCACCTGGGGCCGCGTGATCTACGACGACAACAAGGCGCGCATGCTGATCCGCAACACCGGCAACGACACGTTCCGCATGCAGGTGATCGAGTCCATCGACGGCAGCGACGTCACCGTGTCGGACCTCTCCTTCCAACGCGGCTGATCATTCAGACCGCCTTTGGCGTATGCGATACGCCGAAGGCCGCTCGCGTCCGGCTGCGCATGATTGATTTTTCCTGAGGACGATGCCACCCCTTGCCTGACGTATGGGAAGGGGAGTTTCTGGCGTGAATAAAACGACGTGGTCAGTGCCGCTCTTCGTCGGGGTGGTGCTGGCACTTAATGCGTGCGCGACCCTCTCCGAAGAGGAATGCGTGACCAGCGACTGGCGTCGGCTCGGGGAAACCGACGGCGCCAGCGGCAAGCCGATCAGCTTCGTGGCCGAGCATCAGGCGGCCTGCTCGAAACATGGCATCACACCGGACGCGGCGGCTTGGCGCGCCGGCTGGGACGGGGGGATCACCACCTTCTGCACCCCGGCCAATGGCGCACGGCTCGGCGCGGAGGGAGGCTATTACGCCGACTCCTGCCCGCTCGGCCTGAAGAACGGCTTCGAGGCCCCCTACTACGCGAACAAGAAGGTCTACGACGCGCGGCAGCGCCGCGACCAGTTGCGCAGCCGGATCGACGTGCTTCGATACGAGATCGACGAGATCCGGGACGACGACGAGGAACGGCGCGAGAAGCGCCGCGAGATCGAACGACTTCGGGACGACCTCTGGGATGCCGAGGACGATCTGCGCGTCCAGGAAGACCTTCGTTACGAGCGCTTCGCCGACCTCGTCGGACGCTGACCATCACGGACGCGGCGGGCGCGGCAGACGTCTTGTCAGTCGCGTTCGCTGGAGAATTCGAGGCCGAACCCGCGGATCAGCCGGCGCATCGCATAGGATGCCTCGCCGCTGGTGAAATGCGCCTGGTCGAACCCCTCGGGCATGTCGTCCGCCGCCGGGCTCAGCGAGCGGGCGCGGCGCGCGATCGCCTCGGCCGGATCGAGCCAGTCCACGGGCCAGGGCGCCAGCTGCCGGAACCGATTGGCGATCAGCGGGTAGTGGGTGCAGGCCAGCACGACGATGTCGGTCCGGCGCCCCTCCTCCTCCACGAAGCACGAAGCGATCTCGGCAGCGATCGCGTCATCGGAGGTCTCGCCCCCGAGGATCGACTGCTCGGTCAGCCGGGCGAGTTCGCTCGAGCCGACGAGCCGCACCGCGCAATGACCCGCGAAACGGCCGATCAGGTCGCGCGTATAGTCGCGCCGCACCGTCCCCGGCGTCGCCAGGACGCTGATCAGCCCGGAGCGGGTCCGCTCGGCCGCCGGCTTGATCGCCGGCACCGTCCCGACGAAGGGGATGTCGAAGGCGGCGCGCAAATCCTCCAGCACCAGCGTCGACGCCGTATTGCAGGCAATCACCGCCAGTTGCGGCGCATAGTGCGGCACCAGGTCCTTAAACAGCGAGACGATCCGCTCCCGTAGCCGGTCCTCCTGCCAGTCGCCATACGGAAACCCGGCGTCGTCGGCGACGTAGACGAATTTGCGGTCCGGCATGTGGGTGCGCAATTCGCGCAGCACGGTCAGGCCGCCGATGCCGGAATCGAAGACGAGGATCGGCGCGCTCAACCCGTCGTTTCCCGGCCGGACCGGCCTCGTTCGCCCATCTCGTAATCGAACGCCCGCAACACGCCGCGCAGCGTCCGCACTTCCGGCTCGGTGAACCCCGCCTTCGTGAGCATCGTGCGGAGATTCTGCACCATTGCCTCGCGTTTATGGGGCGGGTGGAAATAGCCGGTGCGCGACAGCGACGTTTCGAGATGATCGAGCAGCCGGTGCAGGTCAGCCTTCTCCGCCGGCGGCGCCTCAGGCGCCGTGAAGCGCGGGGCCGTCGCGTCGTCGGCCCCGGCCGCCCGCCAGGAATAGCTCATCAGGAGCACCGCTTGCGCGATGTTGAGCGAAGCGAAGGCCGGATCGACGGGAAAGGTGACGATCTCGTCCGCCAGGCCTACCTCGGCGTTCGACAGGCCGTAGCGCTCGCGCCCGAACAGCATGCCGACCTTCTGGCCGGCGGCGGCGCGGGCGCGCATTTCGCCAGCGGCGGTTTCCGGCCCGCGCACCGGCTTGTAGCTGTCACGGGGGCGGGCCGTGGTGGCGAGGAGATAGGTAATATCGGCGACCGCCGCCTCGACACTGTCGAACAGCCGCACCGCGTCGATCACGTGGTCCGCACTCGAGGCAGCGGCCCGCGCCTTCTCGCTCGGCCAGCCGTCGCGGGGATTGACGAGGCGCAGGTCGATCAGGCCGAAATTCGCCATCGCCCGGGCGACCATGCCGATATTCTCGCCGAGCTGCGGCTCGACGAGGACGACGGCCGGCCCCGGCCGATCGGTCACGGTCGCCGTCGGTTCGGCGGCGGGATATTCTGGTTCTTGTGCCAAGCGCGGCCCCTTTTCGGGTGCAAATACCCCGCTTCGCGCGCCACGCCAAGCACGGCGATCAGGGCGCGAAGCCGTCCACCCCCTCCCAGGCGACGCGCCGCAGGGCTTCCGGATCGGCGAGCACCCGGTCCCTGATTCCGAAGACCTTGGTTTCGCGCTTCTCGGCCTCGTAGGCCGGCCAGCCGTCAGCCGGGCGGCCATCGCGCACGAAGCTGACCCAGTGGGCGCGCATCCGATCGGCCAGCGCCTGGCGGTGGTGGTCCGGCAGGATCCCGAGATAGACGCTGCGGAACGGCTTCAGGAAGTCCTCGAAGATCAGCGGCAGGTCGGCCGAATGCGTCGCGCCGAGCCGGCTCAGCAGGCCCTTCGTCTCCCAGTCGAGCCGATACATGAAGGTGGGCGCATCGCGGCAGTGGATTTCGGCCTGGTGGATCGCCGCCATGCGGAACAGCAAGTCCGTGCCGAAGGCGATCCGCCCGTCCCGCCCGGATGAATAGAGCCGTGCGATGCGCTCGGCGGCTTCGGCACCGGCAACGCCGGCAATCCAGGCCTGCATCGCAGGCTTCTCCGTTTCGAACGGAAACACTGGCAGTTCGCTGAAGAAGGAGAACTCGTCGCGATTTGTACCGATGATCATCGGCACCTTCTTCATCGCGGCATAGAGCGTGGTGAGATCGGCCTCGGGCATCTCGACGCCATCGCAATACGGCCGTGTGAGGATGCCGGAGTTCCTCGCCGCCAGTGGCCGCGTTGCCGCGCTGAACGTGCCGTGGCTCATCCGGAACAGTCGTTCTCGGTCGCCATTGGGCAAAAGCGCCTTCACCGCCTCGCGGTGCACCGCTTCGGCCGTCTGCCGCGGCTGGAACATGTTGAGGGTTCCCGACTGGATGACCGCCTGGGAAAACAGACCGCGCGACGCCTCCGACACCAGGTGGAAGGCCACCGATGCGGCGCCCGCGGACTCCCCCGCGATGGTGACGCGCTCGGGGTCGCCGCCGAAGGCCGCAATGTTGTTCCGCACCCATTCGAGCGCCAGCCGCTGGTCGAGCAGGCCGGCATTTGCCGCGAACCGATCGTCGCCCTCGAATATCTCTGCGAAGGCGTTGAAACCGAAGAACCCCAGCCGGTAGTTCATCGTGACGACGACAATGTCGCCGCGGCGCGCAAGATCGTCGCCGGGATACTGCGCTCCCGAGCCGATGATGAACGCACCGCCGTGAATGAACACCAGCACCGGCTGCTTGCCGTTGATGTCCGGTGTCCAGACGTGGAGGTTGAGGCAGTCCTCTTGGAAGGTGCTGGTGGTGCCGGCGATGCGTCCGAGCGGTTCCGGCATGGCCCGCCGCTGCGGCGCGGCCGGCCCGTATTTGTTGGCGACGAAGACCGTGTCGAAGGCCCGCCGTGGCCGCGGCCGGGCAAACCGGGCCATGCCCAGCGGCGGCTCGGCGTAGGGGATGCCGAGGAACCGTGCGATCCCGTCCTTGACGATGCCGCTCACCGGGCCGCAGGGCGCTTCGACGCGAAGCGTTTCGGGCATGACGGACTCCTTCGGGGGGATGGCGACACCGGTCGGCGCCGCTCCGACGAAACATTGACGGCTGCGATCATAGCGCGCCGCTGCTTTGCCTCCACCGATACCGGTGATATAGGGCGCAGCAAGCGTCGGGAGGCACGTTGCAACCGGCTGTCAAGCGGCCACGTGGCCGCATCTTAGTTTCTGGGGAAGACATCGATGGCAAAGATCAAGGTCGATAATCCGGTCGTGGAACTGGACGGCGACGAGATGACCCGCATCATCTGGACGTTCATCAAGGACAAGCTGATCCACCCCTACCTGGACATCGACCTCGAGTATTACGACCTCGGCGTCGAGCACCGTGACGAGACCGGCGACCAGGTGACGATCGACGCCGCCAACGCCATCAAGAAGCACGGCGTCGGCGTCAAATGCGCCACCATCACGCCGGACGAGGACCGCGTCGCCGAATTCGGCCTGAAGAAGATGTGGCGCTCGCCGAACGGCACGATCCGCAACATTCTCGGCGGCGTCATCTTCCGCGAGCCGATCATCTGCAAGAACGTGCCGCGCCTCGTGCCGGGCTGGACCAAGCCGGTCATCGTCGGGCGCCACGCCTTCGGCGACCAGTACCGCGCCACCGACTTCCGCTTCCCCGGCAAGGGCAAGCTGACCATCAAGTTCGTCGGCGAGGACGGTGAGACGATCGAGCACGAGGTCTACGACGCGCCCGCCGCCGGCGTCGCCATGGCCATGTACAATCTCGACGATTCGATCCGCGACTTCGCCCGCGCTTCCCTGAACTACGGCCTGCAGCGCGGCTATCCGGTGTATCTGTCGACCAAGAACACCATCCTCAAGGTCTATGACGGCCGCTTCAAGGACATCTTCCAGGAGGTCTACGAGGCCGAGTTCGAGGAGAAGTTCAAGGAAGCCCGGATCATCTACGAGCATCGCCTGATCGACGACATGGTCGCCTCCAACCTGAAATGGTCGGGCGGCTACGTCTGGGCCTGCAAGAACTACGATGGCGACGTGCAGTCGGATACGGTCGCGCAGGGCTTCGGCTCGCTCGGCCTGATGACCTCGGTGCTGATGACGCCGGACGGCCGCACCGTCGAGGCCGAGGCCGCGCACGGCACGGTGACCCGGCATTACCGCCAGCATCAGCGCGGCGAGCAGACGTCGACCAACTCGATCGCGTCGATCTTCGCCTGGACCCGCGGACTTGCCCATCGCGCCAAGCTCGACGACAACGCGCCGCTGAAGGCCTTCGCGGACACGCTGGAGCGCGTCTGCATCGCGACCGTCGAGAGCGGCCACATGACCAAGGATCTGGCGCTGCTGATCGGTCCGGACCAGCCGTGGCTGTCGACCACCGGCTTCCTCGACAAGGTCGACGAGAACCTCCAGAAGGCGATGGCGTAAGCCGCGTCGCCGAGGTCGACTGAACAGATAGCGCCCGGCCAAGAGCCGGGCGTTTTCATGTCCGGCTGCCGGTCGGCGAACGCAGGCGAGAAAGCTGCGATAGCGGCGGACTCAGGAAAATCATGCAACTTTCGGGACGCTCGGGCACTTCCTTTAGCCGAACAAGGAGTATCCGAATGACCGCTTTCACGACCAAGACCTTTCACGTCGCCCTGCTCTCGGCCGGGCTTTTTGCCGGCACCGCCTTCGCCCAGACCGCCGGGTTGGTGGACGTCGACGACAGCGTGATGGTCCCGCCCTTCAACGTGACCGTCGACGACCTCGACGACATGGACGTCTACGATGCGGCAGGGACTGAGATCGGCGAAATCGAGGAAGTCGTCGGCACCGACGCGAACACGCCGACGGCCTTCGTCGTCGACTTCGACGGCGAAGGCTACGGTGACGAGGAGCGCGTCATCGGTCTGGAGAATTTCGCCATGGATGGCGCCCGCATGACGCTGTCGCTCGACGCGGCTGGTGTCGCCACCATGCCGATGGACGACTGACCATCGGCAACGGACTGATGTCCGAAGACTGAATGAATAGAAGCGCCGGCCCTCTTGGGCCGGCGTTTTGCGTTCGCCTAGGCGGCAGCCAGCACGGCCTCGACCGCCGCGACGGCGGCGGCTGCGTTGCCGGTCTCCGAGCCGCCGGCCTGCGCCATGTCGGGACGGCCACCGCCGCCCTTGCCGCCGATCGCAGCACTGGCCTCGCGGACCAGCGCCACGGCATCGAAGCGGGCAGTCAGGTCGGGCGTGACGCCGACGACGACGGACGCCTTGCCTTCGGCGATGCCGACGAAAACCACGATCCCCGATCCGAGCTGAGCCTTCGCCTCGTCGACCAGCCCCTTCAGGTCCTTGCCGGCAACGCCGTCGAGGACGCGGCCGAGGAACGCCACGCCGCCGATATCCTTCGGCGCTGCAGCCCCCTCGCCGGCGCCTGGCTCGCCCGCCATCGCCAGGCGCTTCTTCGCCTCGGCCAGTTCCCGTTCGAGCCGGCGCCGCTCCTCGACAAGCGCCTCGACCCGCTCCGCCGCCTCGGCAGGCGCCACCTTCAGCGCCGCCGCCATCCGCCGCACCCGCCCATCCTGCTCGTTGAGATAGGCCCGCGCGGCCTCGCCTGTCAGCGCTTCCAGCCGGCGCACGCCGGCCCCGACGGCGCTCTCGCCGACCACGTGCACCAGCCCGATATCGCCCGTGGCGCGCACATGCGTGCCGCCGCACAGCTCGATCGAATAGGCCTTGCCGGCCTTGGCACCCTCTTCGGCTGTGCCCATCGAGACGACCCGGACCTCGTCGCCGTATTTCTCGCCGAACAGCGCCATTGCGCCGGAGGCGATCGCGTCGTCGATGGCCATCAGCCGCGTGTCGACCGGCGCATTCTGCAGGATGATCCGGTTTGCCAACCGCTCGACCTCAGCGATTTCCGACGCCACCAACGGCTTGGGATGCGAGAAGTCGAAACGCAGCCGATCCGGCGCAACCAGCGAGCCCTTCTGCGCCACGTGCGAGCCGAGCACTTCGCGCAGCCCCTCGTGCAGCAGGTGGGTGGCGGAATGGTTGGCGCGGATGCCGGTGCGGCGGCAGTGGTCGACTTCCAGATCCAGCGCCATGCCGACCCGCACGCGCCCCTTGGTCACCTTGCCGCGGTGCACGAACAGCCCGTTGGCCACCTTCTGCGTGTCGGCGATGGCGATCTCCGCGCCCTCGCCCCGCATCGTGCCGCTGTCGCCGAGCTGCCCGCCGGACTCGCCGTAGAACGGTGTCTGGTTGACGATGACCGCGACGTCCGTGCCGGCTTCCACCGTCTCGATCTCGCGACCGTCGGCGACCAGCGCCACAACGGCGCCCTCCGCCCGCTCGGTGTCGTAACCAAGGAACTCCGTCGCGCCGACCCGGTCGCGGACCGGGAACCAGATATTCTCGGACGAGGACTCGCCGGAGCCGACCCAGCTGGCGCGGGCCTCGGCCTTCTGGCGCTCCATCGCGGTGTTGAAGGCGTCGAGATCCACCGCAATACCGCGCGGCCGCAGCGCGTCCTGCGTCAGGTCGAGCGGGAAGCCGTAGGTGTCGTAGAGCTTGAAGGCGGTGTCGCCGGAAAGCCGCTCGCCGGCGTTCATTCCTTCGGTAGCGTCGGCAAGTAGCGACAGGCCGCGGTCGAGCGTCTGCAGGAAACGCTTTTCCTCCAGCTGCAGCGTCTCGGAGATCAGCGCCTCGGCCCGGACGAGCTCCGGATAGGCCCGGCCCATCTCGGCGACCAGCGTCGGCAGGATCTTGTAGAGCACCGGCTCGCGCGCTCCAAGCAGCTTGGCGTGCCGCATCGCCCGCCGCATGATCCGGCGCAGCACGTAGCCGCGTCCCTCGTTGGATGGCAACACGCCGTCGGCGATCAGGAACGCCGTCGCGCGGATGTGGTCGGCGATCACCCGGTGGCTCGCCACCGCGTCACCCTCGGCCCGCGAGCCGACGGCCGATTCCACCGAGGCGATCAGCGCCCGGAACAGGTCGATGTCGTAATTGTCGTGGACGCCCTGCAGCACCGCCGCGATCCGCTCCAGCCCCATGCCGGTGTCGATCGACGGGCGCGGCAGGTCGACCCGCTCCGACGCACTCAGCTGCTCGTACTGCATGAACACGAGATTCCAGATCTCGATGAAACGGTCGCCGTCTTCGTCGGGGCTTCCGGGCGGTCCGCCGGGAATCCCTTCGCCGTGGTCGTAGAAGATCTCCGAGCACGGACCACAGGGGCCGGTCTCGCCCATCGACCAGAAATTGTCGGAGGTGGCGATACGGATGATGCGGTCGTCGGACAGCCCGGCGATCTTGCGCCAGAGCACTGCCGCTTCCTCGTCCTCCGAATAGACGGTGACCAGCAGCCGATCGGCCGGGATCGCGTATTCGCGGGTTATCAGGTTCCAGGCGAGCTCGATGGCCCGTTCCTTGAAATAATCTCCGAAGGAGAAATTCCCGAGCATCTCGAAGAAGGTGTGGTGCCGGGCGGTGTAGCCGACATTATCGAGATCGTTGTGCTTGCCGCCGGCCCGCACGCATTTCTGCGAGGTGACGGCGCGCTGGTAGTCGCGCTTCTCGAGCCCGGTGAAGACGTTCTTGAACTGCACCATGCCCGCATTGGTGAACATCAATGTCGGGTCGTTGCGCGGCACCAGCGGCGACGACGCCACCTTCTCGTGACCTTCACGCGCAAAATAGTCCAGGAACGCGGACCGTATCTCGTTGACGCCACTCATGAAAGACCTTCGAAGCACCTGCGGGGACAATGGCGGGCAGCGTCACGCGACGCCAGCCACGCCGACCGAAGGGCGCTTTGTACAGAGGCCGCAAACAGGTGTCTATCAGGCGAACGCGGCGATCCCGCCGGCAGCATGACTGCCGGCGGGATCGGAGGAGCATCAATCGTCGGCTGCGGCGCTGTCGCCGTCGCCGGTATCGACGAGCAGCTGCTCGGCGATCAGCCCGGCATTCTGCCGGATCGACAGCTCGATCTCGTCGGCGATCGCCGGGTTGTCGCGCAGGAACGTCTTCGAGTTCTCGCGCCCCTGGCCGAGTCGCTGGCTGTTGTAGGAGAACCAGGCACCGGATTTCTCGACGATGCCGGACTTGACGCCCAGATCGATGAGCTCGCCGGTCTTCGAGACGCCCTCGCCATACATGATGTCGAATTCGACCTGCTTGAACGGCGGCGCCAGCTTGTTCTTGACCACCTTGACCTTGGTCTGGTTGCCAGTGACCTCGTCGCGATCCTTGATCGCGCCGATCCGGCGGATGTCGAGGCGGACCGAGGCATAGAACTTCAATGCATTGCCGCCCGTCGTCGTCTCGGGCGAGCCGAACATGACGCCGATCTTCATGCGGATCTGGTTGATGAAGATCACCATGCACTTGGAACGCGAGATCGAGCCGGTGAGCTTGCGCAGCGCCTGGCTCATCAGCCGCGCCTGCATGCCCGGCAGCGAATCGCCCATCTCGCCCTCGATCTCGGCCCGCGGCGTCAGCGCCGCGACCGAATCGATGACCAGGACGTCGATGGCGCCGGAGCGGACCAGCGTGTCGGTGATCTCCAGTGCCTGCTCGCCGGTATCGGGCTGCGAGATCAGGAGATTTTCCAGATCGACGCCGAGCTTGCGGGCATAGACCGGATCGAGCGCGTGCTCGGCGTCGACGAAGGCGCAGATGCCGCCTTTCTTCTGGGCTTCCGCGATCGTGTGCAGCGCCAGCGTCGTCTTGCCCGAGCTTTCCGGGCCGTAGATCTCGACGATGCGGCCCTTCGGCAGGCCGCCGACGCCGAGCGCGATGTCGAGGCCGATCGAGCCGGTAGAGACCGTCTCGATCTCGACGATCTTCTCGTTCTCGCCCAACCGCATGATCGAGCCCTTGCCGAACGCCCGCTCGATCTGCGAAAGCGCGGCATCGAGAGCCTTGGTCTTGTCCAACGAATTTTCCTCGACGAGACGGAGTGAGTTCTGTGCCATGAAGACGGGACCTTATTTCACGCGTTGGATCGGGGTGCAATGACGGCTTGGGCGAATTTGTACCGCGTTTGTTCTCTTCTGGCAAGCCGATTGTCCTGCTTTGTTCTGCTTTCGCAGGACTCCGCGAATCGCCGCTCACCCCGGCCAATGCTTAAGGTTCAATGAACCCCGCCCCCGCACGGTCGCCCGCCATCTTCGTCGCCGGCGCCGCACACATCGATCGCCGCGCCAAGGCGGACGTGCCCTTCGTTGCCGGTGCGTCCAACCCTGGGCATCTCTTCGACGTTCCGGGGGGCGCCGCCTTCAACGCAGCGGTCGCCTTGCATGGGCTTGGCTGTCACGTGGCGTTTCACGGCGCCCGGGGCGGGGATGCCGACGGCCAGAGGATCGCCCGCGCCCTTGCGGAGCTCGGCTTCGACGATGTCAGCGTGACGTGGCTGGACCGACGGACGCCGAACTACACCGCCGTGCTCGACGATCGCAGCGAGCTGGTCGCCGGCATTGCCGACATGGCGCTCTACGACAGGCTGGTGCCCCGCGTCTTCACCCGGGTCCACGTCCGCAAGGCACTGGCGCGGTGCGACGCGCTGCTGGTCGATGCCAATCTGCCGCCGGCGACCCTATCCGCGCTCATGGCGGCTGCGGGCCAGCGCCCGATCATCGCGATCGGCGTCTCGCCAGCCAAGGTCAGCCGGCTGACGGCCATCCTGCCGGTCCTTACCGCTGTCTTCCTCTCCCGTGCCGAAGCCGCCAGCCTCGTCGAGGCGACGGCGGCGACGAGTCCCCTGCTTCTTGCCGAACTCCTCGCCGAAATCGGCGTTAGCCGAGCGGTGATCACCGACGGTCCGCGCGACGTGGCGATCATCGAGGGCGACACGGTGCTTTTCCAGCAGCCGCCGACGGTGGTGCCGCGCGACGTCACCGGGGCCGGCGACACGCTCGCGGCCGTCGCACTGGCCGGCCATTTGGCCAGGCATCCCTGGATCGAGTGCGTGCGCCGCGGCATCGCCGCCTCGTCGCTGCGGGTCGCCGCCGAGACGTTCCCGCCGCCCGAAATGGCGCGGCTGGTCGATGAATGCCTAGCCGGCATGCCCGCCCCGCGTCAGCAGGAAAGGACCTTCTGATGACACCAGCTCCCCAATTCGGCCTCTCTGGCGAAGTCGCCGCCGCGAAAGAGGCAGGACAGCCCCTGGTGGCGCTCGAATCGACCATCGTCACGCACGGCATGCCCTACCCGCAGAACCTCGCCATGGCCCGGCGGGTCGAGGCGATCATCCGCGAGGAAGGCGCCGTCCCGGCGACCATTGCCGTGCTGCACGGCCGCCTCCGCATCGGGCTCGAGGCGGCGGAGCTGGAGGGCCTCGCAACCGTGCGCGACGCCATGAAGCTGTCGCGGGCGGACCTTGCCTTTGCCGTCGCGTCCGGGCGCACCGGGGCGACGACCGTTGCGGCGACGATGATCGCCGCAGCGCTGGCCGGCATCCGCGTCTTCGCGACCGGCGGGATCGGCGGCGTGCATCGCGGCGCCGAAACGAGCTTCGACATCTCGGCCGATCTCGAGGAGCTGGCGCGCACGCCGGTTCTGGTCGTCTGCGCCGGCGCCAAGGCGATTCTGGATCTGAAGAAAACCTACGAAGTCCTGGAGACCAAAGGCGTTCCCGTCGTCTGCCACGGCGCCGACGAGCTGCCGGCCTTCTGGTCGCGCGGCTCCGGCATCCCGGCGCCGCTACGGCTCGACACGCCGGAACAGATCGCGGCTTTCCAGGCGGCGCGCACGAGCCTCGGCATCGAAGGTGGGATGCTCATCGCCAATCCGGTTCCGGAAGAAGATGCGCTGCCGCAGGCGACGGTGGACGGCTGGATCGGCGCCGCGCTGGCCGACGCCGAAGCCCGGGGTATCGCCGGCAAGGCGGTCACGCCGTTCCTGCTGCAGCGGATGTTCGAGCTCAGCGACGGACGCTCGCTGGCGGCCAACATCGCCCTGGTCGAGAACAACGCCCGCCTCGCCGCCCGGATCGCCGTGGCGCTGCACGAGCGCGGCTGAGGCGCCGGCTCGACGGGCGCTATTCGTCGAGCATGGTCTTCACGGAGACCGCAAGGTCGCGCAGCGAGAACGGCTTGGCGAGGAAGCCGAACTTCTCGCCCTCCGGCAGGTTCTTGGCAAACGCGTCCTCGGCGTAGCCCGAGACGAAGATGAACTTCAGGTCCGGTCGTTTCTGGCGCATCTCGCGCAGCAGCGTCGGCCCGTCCATTTCCGGCATCACGACGTCGGAGACGATGAGATCGATGCGGCCCTCGAGCTCTTCCATCACCTCGAGCGCCTCGATGCCGGATGCGGCCTCGTGGACCTCGTAGCCGCGCATCTTCAGCGCCCGGACGTTGCCGGCGCGCACATGGTCCTCGTCCTCGACGAGCAGGATCGAGGCGGTGCCGGAGAGATCCATCTTGGCGTTGCTGGCGGCGACGGAACCGCCTTCGCTCTTGATGGCTGTGACCTGCGCCGGGATGTGCCGCGGCAGGAAGATCCGGAAGGCCGTGCCCTCGCCCTGCGTCGATTCCACGAAGATGAAGCCGCCGGACTGCTTGACGATGCCGTAGACCATCGACAGGCCGAGCCCGGTGCCCTTGCCGATCTCCTTGGTGGTGAAGAACGGCTCGAAGATCCGCTCGGCGACCTCCGCCGGCATGCCGGTGCCGGTATCGGCGACCTCGACGAGCACGTACTCGCCCTCGGTCAGTTCGGCATAGCCGAAGCGTCGGGCCTCGTCGGCGGCAACGTTCCGCGTCGAGATGGTGATCCTGCCACCCCCCGGCATGGCGTCACGGGCGTTCTGAACAAGATTGGTGATCACCTGCTCGAACTGGCCGATATCGGCCATCACCGGCCAGAGATCGCGCTCGTGGCGCCGTTCCAGCTTGGTGTTGTCGCCGCTGACCCGCTTCAGCAGCAGATGCATGTCGGCGATCACGTCGGTCAGGCTGAGCATCTTCGGCCGCATCGTCTGGCGGCGCGAATAGGCCAGCAGCTGGCGGACGAGCGAGGCGGCGCGGTTGGCGCTCTGCTTGATCAGCAGGAGATCCTGGAAGGACGGATCGCCGGTGCGGTGATTGAGCAGCAGGAAGTCGACCGAGGCGGTGATGATGGTCAGCACGTTGTTGAAATCATGCGCGATGCCGCCCGCAAGATTGCCGATCGCCTGCATCTTCTGGCTCTTGGCGTACTGGTCCTCGAGGACGCGCTGTTCGGTGATGTCGACGCCGTAGAGGATCGCCGCTTCGTCGCTATCGCCACCCGCCTTGGGCACGGCGCTGATGTAGAGCCGGACGGAGCGCGGCGGCTCGCCTTCGATTTCGGCGTCGATCGCCGGAATGCCGGCCCGCCCGGTCGTCGCCGCGGCCAGCGCCTGGCGCAGCCCCTCGCGGCCGTTCTCGCGCAGGCTGCGTTCGATCTCGGCGCCGCCGGCGGCTGCCTCTGCACCGAACAGCTGGCCGAAGACGGCATTCGCCCGCACCACGCGCCCGTGCTCGTCCAGCGCGGCGATCGCCATCGGCGAGGAGTTGAAGAAGCGCGTGAAGCGTGCCTCCGCGACTTCCAGCGAGCCCGGCGCCTCGTTGTCGCCGCCGCGGTTCAGCACCAGCGTTCGCACGATGCCCGGCGCCGCCGCGTCGCCTTCGGCGCTGCGTCGGAGCAGCCGGACCGGCAGGCTCTGCCCCCGCTCGGTGACGAGATCGAGATCGATTACTGTCGGCGCGTCAGACGCGCCGACGTTCAGGCGCGGCGACAGCAACCCATGCGAGACTTCGGGCACGAATTCGAGGATCGAGCGGCTGAACGGCTTGAATTCGCTGAGGTCGACATCGAGCCAGCCGGCCAGCGTGGCGTTCAAATAGGCGATGCGATGATCGGCATCGGCTGCGAAGAAGCCGGCCGGCGCCTTGTCGAGATAGTCGATCGCGTGCTGCAGGTCCTGGAACGAGCTTTCCTCGTGCTTGCGGTCGGCGGTGATGTCGAGGATCTGCCATGCCTGCAGCAGGCCGTTCGATGTCGCCAGCGGCCGCACCGAGGCGCGGTACCAGTGAGCCGTCGGGGCGGCTTCGCCGCCGGACAGGCTGCGCGGCAGCCGGAACTCGCGGTGACCCGCGCGATTTTCCCGCGCGAGGTTCGCCAGCGCGTAGATCGCCTCGGATGCCTCTGGCTCGCGCGCCAGGAGCCGCTCCAGCGTCTTCACCGTGGTTGCCGTCGTAGCACCGGTTGCCTCGCCATAGGCGCGGTTGGCGTAGATGATCCGACCCTTGCGGTCGACGATCAACGTTCCGGTTCGTGCCGTGTCGAGGAAATCCTTGGCGATCGCGCCTTCGGCGATTCGGCCGGTGAACTGGACGAAGCCGAGGGCGGTGGCGAAGATCGCGGCGATGCCGGCGATGGCCAGCGCCCCGAAGATGATCACCAGCGCGATCGCGCCATAGGCATGGCCGAACAGCGCCAGCAGCGCCGCCAGAAGGATCAGCCCGCCGCCGAGCACCAGCAGGCGGCGCACGCCGGAGGCCGCCGCGGCCCGGTCGATCAAAGGCTTCTCGACCGTTCCCATGGCCACTCCGTTCATTCTGCCCCTCGCCTGCATGCGCCATGTTGGGCGCGCGCGATACTGAATCAAAAGCCAGACCGAGGCGAGATGTCGCTTGAACGGTTTTTCTTTGGCCTGCAATCGCGAAAAAGCCCGCTTCCGCCTTCGCGCGCGATCAATGACGCACTATGAACAGCCAAGCTGGTCCTATGCTTGAGTTTGGGACCTCTTCGTTCAACTCGGCCCGGCCACAGCTTTTTAGGCTGCGGTCGTCCCTCCCGCCCCGCAGGAGCTGCAGCCCATGCCCCAATGGCTTGTCGATATCGTCGGGGAGAGCCTCGCCCCGATCGTCTGGGTGGCGATCGTGGCCCTCGTCGTCTGCCTTCTGGCGATCGTGGTGATCCTGCTCGCCAAGAAGGCCTTTGGCGGCATCGGTGGTGGCGGGTTCAAGACGCGGGCACCGCGGCTGGCGGTCATGGACGTGGCGCGGATCGACGAGAAGCGCCGGCTGGTGCTGGTGCGGCGCGACGAGGTCGAGCATCTGGTGCTCGTCGGCGGCCAGACGGATATCCTGCTGGAGGGGAACATCCTTCGCGTACCAGCCGCCCGTTCGCGCACCGAGCCGCAACTGGACCGGTTGCCCGACCCTGACGACGCGCCGGCGGCACGCCGCTGGGATGCCCCGTCCAACGGTGACGAGCGCCAGAGCCGCCCGCATGTTGCTCCGCCGCCCGCGCCGGCCCGGCACGAGCCGCGGCATGGAGCGCAGAACGGCGACACGAACGCCCCCGAACCTCGCACCGAAGCGGCACCGAGCCCCGTCGCGACGCCAGCGCCGGCTCCCGTGGTCGCGCCGCCGCGTCCGGCGGCTCCGAAGCGCGACGCGGCGCCGCTGCCCGATGCGCGCCGGCCCGAGGCAGAGGCCGTCCGGCTTCCGCCGCGCCCGCCCGTCCCGCCGGCCCCGCCGGTACAGCCGCGGTCGATGGCGACCCCGACACTGCCGGCTGCGCAGCGCGAAGAGGCAGCTGCACGGCAGCCGACGCCCGCCGCATCGTCTCAGAGCACCGGTCGAATCGAGCCGTCGCTGGCGATGCCCGACCCGCAGCCCACGCCCGATATGTCGCGGCAGCGCGCCGAGCTGCGCGAGCGCCTGAGCCGTTCCCCGTCGACGAGCCTGCCACGCGCGCCGGCCGCCAGCGCGCCGGTGGTGACGCTGGACAAGCCGGCCGAAGCAGCACTCGAGCGACGCCCGCTCTCCGTGCGCAGCTTCGCCACCGCCATCCAGAACCGCGGCGCGCCGCTCGATGTGCAAGCGCCGGTGGCGCCGCCGAAGCCGGCTATCGCCCCGCCTGTCGCGGCCGCGCCGCCAGTCGTGCCTGTGCAGCCCGCCGCGTCGCGTGATGAGCCGGCCGGCGTGGCGACGCAAGAGCCGAGCCTCGAGGATTTCCTGTCGGCTGAACTCGATCTGGAACTGTCACGCGACGATGCGCCAGAGGTTTCATCAGATGCAGCGACGCCTTCACGCCCGGAGGCCGATAATGGTCCGGCCAGCGCGCCGCAGTTGACGGAGCCCGTGCCTCAGCCAATTTCGGCTGCGACCACGACCGTGGAACCCGCTCCCGAGCCGAAACGCCAATCGACGCCGCCCGCTGCAAATGCCGAATCGCCGGCACGCAAGCTGACGCTCGAAGAGGAGATGGAACGCCTGCTGGGTGATTTCAGCTTCGGGGAGAGCGATCGCCGCGACCGCGGCTGAGAGGCACTGGCGCAGGTGTCGCAGCCTGCACCGTGACGACCGTGCGGTTGGCTGGCAGGCTGCCGGACACGCAGCACTAAACCGAAGCTTCAGGGAACGGCCTCAACCCAAGACCGTCGCACCGAGAACTCGTCTGGTGGTCCCTGTCGGAGGCCCGGGAGGCCCCGGATGTGTCAGACGCCGAGGCCCTTTATGGGCCGGTCGGCCTATTCGTCCCGATACACCTTCTCGCGCCGCTCGTGGCGCTCCTGCGCCTCCAGCGACATCGTGGCGATCGGCCGCGCGTCGAGGCGCTTCAGGCTGATCGGCTCGCCGGTCTCTTCGCAGAAGCCGTAGGTCCCGTCCTCGATCCGCTCCAACGCGGCGTCGATCTTGGAGATCAGCTTGCGCTGGCGGTCGCGGGCCCGCAACTCGATCGCCCGGTCGGTCTCGGATGAGGCCCGGTCGGCGGCGTCCGCCTGGCTGCTGTTCTCGTTGGCGAGCGCTTCGAGCGTCTCGCGTGATTCGCGCAGGATCTCGGCCTTCCAGGCGAGCAGCTTTCGGCGAAAGTACTCCTTCTGGCGATCATTCATGAACGGGCCGTCTTCCGACAGGGTCGCATCCATCTTGAGTGTCTCGCTCATTGGGCACCTCCGTTCCGCAGCCGGGCTTATAACGACGCTTCCGCAAGCGAACAAGTTGCTTCATCCGCGACAACCTGAAAGTGACTCGAAAAACTAACGCGCGGAATTCGTTCGCCTTTCAGCGCGCATATCCACCACGAAGCGTGACACGTGGATGACGCGCGCGCCGGCCCGGCGCCTTATCCACCGATACTGGTGCGTCGCTTGCGGCTCGCGCGGGGATTGTCGCCGGTGCCGCGCCCCGATTGCCGCGGCGGCCGATTCGGCTTACTCGAACAAGCATGTCTGCTGACCCGCGAAGCCGTCTCTTCATCCTGCGCCATGCGCATTCGTCCTGGGCCCTGCCGGGTCAGCGCGATCACCAGCGCCCGCTCGACGAGCGCGGCCGCGACGACGCGTTTCGGCTCGGGGCCTTCCTGGCGAAAGCCGAATGGCGCATCGATGCGGTGGCAAGCTCCACCGCGACCCGCGCCACCGAGACGCTGGACCTCGTGCGCCCGGCGCTGCCGGCCGGAACGCCAGAACATCTCTCCGACTCGCTCTATGCCCTTGGCGTCGACGCCTACTATGCCGAGGCATGCCGCGTGGGCGACGCCGGCGGCGTCCTCATCATCGGCCACAACCCGACCATCGAGGAATTCACCGTCTCCCTCGCCGGCGACGGCGAGGCGGAAGCGCTTGAGACACTCGCGGCGGGCTTTCCCACCTGCGGCCTGGCGATCGTCGAATTCGGCACCACCCTCGCTGACATCACCCCCGGTGCCGGCAGGCTTCGTCGGCTGCTCGTTCCCGCCGAGTTCGGCGACGGCTGACGGGTCGGGCTTTCGGCGCCGGCACAGGTCTCCTATATCGACCTCGCAGCCAGAGTAGAGGATACCCGCGCGTTCATGACCTCCCTTGCCGACGAGGCGCGGCTCGTCCTCGACAATTTCGCCGACCGCACCACCGGCCTCTTCCACCCGAACCTGCGGCTCGGCGTCGCCGGCCTGTCGCGCGCCGGCAAGACCGTGTTCATCACCGCCCTCGTCCACAATCTGCTGCATGGCGGGCGCCTGTCGCTGTTCGAGGCGCAGGCCAGCGGCCGGATCATGCGCAGCTACCTGGAGGAGCAGCCGGACGACGCCGTGCCGCGGTTCCAGTACGAGGAGCATATCCGCACCATCCTCGAGGACCGCGCCTGGCCGAAATCCACGCGGGCGATCTCCGAGCTGCGCCTCACCATCGAATACGAATCCGCCTCCGGCTGGTCGCGCATGTTCTCCGGCGGCCGGCTGTCGCTCGACATCGTCGACTATCCCGGCGAGTGGCTGCTCGACCTGCCGCTGCTCGACAAGGATTTCGCGCGCTTCTCCGCCGAGGCGCTCGAACGGGCCCGGTTGCCCTCGCGCCAGGCCATGGCGGGCAAGTTCCTCGCGCTGGTCGACGGTCTCGATCTCGGCCAGCCGGCCGACGAGCCGACTGCCCAATCGCTCAGCACCGCCTTTGCCGAATACCTGAAGGCCTGCCGCGACGACTCGACCGCCCTGTCGACGCTTCCCCCCGGCCGCTTCCTGATGCCGGGCGACCTCGAGGGCTCCCCGGCGCTGACCTTCGCGCCGCTGCCGGTCGAGCCCGGCCGGACCTATCCGAAGGGCTCGCTCGCGGCGCTCCTGGCGCGGCGCTACGAGGCCTACAAGACCGTCGTGGTGAAGCCGTTCTTCCGCGAGCATTTCGCCCGGCTCGACCGGCAGATCCTGCTGGTCGACGTCATGCAGGCGATCAATGCCGGCCCCGAGGCGGTGCGCGACCTCGAAACCGCGCTCGCCGACATCCTCGGCTGCTTCCGCCCCGGCCGCAACAGCTGGCTCGGCTCCTTCCTGACACGCCGCATCGACCGCATCCTCGTCGCGGCGACCAAGGCGGACCATCTGCACCGCGACAGCCACCGGCCGCTCGAGGCGATCGTCCGCCGGCTGCTCGACGACGCCATCGCCCGGGCGAAATTCTCCGGCGCCGAGACCGATGTGCTGGCGTTGGCGGCCGTACGGGCGACCCGCGAGGCGACCGTCACGGACGGCGACGACCGTCTGCCGGTGATCGTCGGCACCCCTGCCGCCGGCGAGACGATCGGCCGGGACACGTTCGACGGCGAGACCGAGACAGCGGTGTTCCCCGGCGACCTGCCGAGCGACCCGGCCCGATTGTTCCTGCCGAACGCCGGCAAGCCGGCGGACGGCATCCGTTTCGTGCGGTTCCGCCCGCCGCGGCTGGAGCGCACGGCCGAGGGGCTGACGCTGTCGCTGCCCCATATCCGCCTTGACCGCGCGCTGCAGTTCCTCCTCGGAGACCGGCTGGCATGAGCAACGACGACGACTCCCGGCCCACCCGCCGTCCCGGTGCGTATCGCCTCGATGAAGCCGGCCTCGCCCGGGCTTCCCCTGTAGAGGAGCGTGTCGTCCCGACGCGTGCTCCACGGGCGATCGACGATCTGTCGCGCGTCGCGCTGGAGCCCGACGACGCCATCGAACGCCAGGCCCTGGAAGCACTGGAGGCCGCACCCGCGACAAGGCGCCGGCGCCGCTTTTCCTTCGGCAAGCTCTTCATCGCTGCCCTCGGCGTGCTGGTGTCGCTCGGCGTCGCGCTGGCGATCGATGCGCTGATCCGCGACCTCTTTGCGCGCTATGACTGGCTCGGCTGGCTTGCGGTTGGCGTCACGGTGCTGCTGGTGATTGGGGCCGTAGGCCTTGCTGCCCGCGAGGCGATCGGCCTGATGCGCCTGTCGGCGGTCGACCGCGAGCGCCGCGACGGCCTTGCCGCGTACGAGGCGAATTCGGCGAGCGACGCGCGGACCGTGGTGCGCTCCCTCTCCACCCTCCTGTCGGGACGGCCGGAGACCGCCCATGGCCGGGCGCGCCTCGCCGAACTCGACGACGAGGTCATTGACGGCGCCGACCTGATCGCGCTCGCCGAGCGTGAACTGCTCGGGCCACTCGACGCAGCTGCCCGCACCCTGGTCCTCGCCTCCGCCAAGCGGGTCTCGGTGGTCACCGCCGTCAGCCCGAAGGCGCTGGTCGACGTCGCCTATGTGCTGTTCGAAACGGTGAAGCTGATCCGCCACATGTCGGAGCTCTATGGCGCGCGGCCCGGCACGCTCGGCCTGATCCGCCTGACGCGCGACGTTCTGGCGCATCTCGCCGTGACAGGCTCGATCGCGATCGGCGATGGCGTCATGCAGCAGCTGCTCGGCCACGGCGTTGCCGCGAAACTCTCGGCAAGGATGGGCGAAGGCGTCGTCAACGGCCTCCTGACCGCCCGGGTCGGCCTTGCCGCCATGGATCTGTGTCGGCCGCTGCCTTTCCTGCGGACCCGGCGTCCGCGCATCGGCGACATCCTCTCCGAACTCGTCTCGATCGGCGGCGGGTCCGCCGCTCGCCGGCGTCCGGCCGAAGCCGGTCCGAACGATTTGTGAACTCCTTGGCAAGGCTCTCTTAACCCTTACGAGCGATAAAGATTGGTGAAACAACCGCTTGCGCCCGTCAGGAAGGTCCCGCCCATGTCCCGCATTCTGAAGGCCGGTCTCGCTCTCGCGATCGCCGCCTCTACCGGCCTCGCCTCGCCGGCCTTCGCCGAGAACGACGAGACGTTCTTCCGCCAGGTCGTCGGCCATTGGTCCGGCCCCGGCGAGATCGTCGCCGGCAAGTACAAGGGCACCAAGTTCATCTGCGACTTCGCCGGCACCCAGCACGCCAAGAGCGTCGGCATGGCGCTCGACGGCTCCTGCCGGGTCGGGTTGTTCTCCCAGCCGATGCGGGCCGAGGTGACCCGCGGCGGCAAGGGCTACACCGGCGCGTTCCAGGACGGCGCCAAGGGCAAGGGCCTCGACATCGTCTCCGGCGACGTCGGTGCCGATCGGATCGTCGTCAGCCTCGACCGCAAGCAGCTCAAGGGCGCGATGATCGCAAGGCTCGCCGACGAAGACACGATGGCTATCACCGTCTCTGTCCGCGTCGCCTCGGATCTCGTGCCGGTCATCGGCATGAACCTCAAGCGCACAGGCGCCGTCCGCCAGAGCGCCCTCACCGAGTAACATCACCGAGAAACCGGGCCGGGGTCACGAGTCCCCGCCCGGCTCCCGCCACCATTCCCCGTCGACGCTCGCGGGCTCGATGCCCTCAGGATTCGCGGCTGCGGCCCACTCGGCGACCGTACGGTTGCCGATCCGCAAACCTGGCGCGATCTCGGCCAGCGGGATCAGCACGAAGGCGCGGTCGGTCACGCGCGGATGCGGCAGGATGAGCGCGTCGTCCGCGTAGAGCCGCTCGCCGTAATCGAGAACGTCGAGATCGAGCGTGCGCGGCCCCCAGCGTTCCCGGCGTTCGCGCTTGAAGCTACGCTCGGTCGCCAGACACAGTTCCAAGAGGTCGCGCGGCGACAGCGTCGTCGACACCATGGCGCAGGCATTGAAGAACCACGGCTGGTCGGTCTTGCCCCAGGGCGGCGTGCGGTAGAGCCGCGAGGCTGAAACGACATCGCAATCGGCCCGTCCGTCGATCAGGCGCAAGGCCGCCGCCATCGTCGCCCGCGGATCGCCGATATTGCCGCCGAGCCCGAGGCAGGCAGTCACGCTCACCAGCGCTCCCCCTGGAGCGCGCGGCGCATGGCATCGGCGATCATCAGCGCGTCGCGGTTGGCCGGCACGTTGTGCACCCGGAAGATATCCGCCCCGCGTTCGCGCAGCAGCACCGACGTTGCCGCCGAGGCGATGTCGGGCTCTGGATCCGCGCGCCCGATCGCGCCGCGCACGAAGCGCTTGCGTGACGTGCCGACGAGCAGCGGGAAGCCCAAGCTCATCAGTTCGGCGAAGCGGGCCATCAGGATCATGTTCTCCGGCCCGTCCTTGGCAAAGCCGAAACCCGGGTCGAGCACGATGGCACCGTCTGCAACGCCCGCCCCGCGGGCGATCTCCAGCGAGCGGCGCAGGAACAGGAACTGGTCCTCGATGACATCGGGGAGCGTCTCGCGCTCCCGTCCCGTGTGCATCATGCAGAGGCCCGACCTGGTCTCGGCGGCAACCCGGGCGATCGCCGGATCCTTCTGCGCGCCCCAGACGTCGTTGACGATATGGGCCCCGGCATCGACCGCCAGCCGTGCGGTCTCCGAGCGATAGGTGTCGACCGAGATCAGGCAGTTGGACCGGCGCGCCAGTTCCTCGATCACCGGCAGGATCCGCCGCTGCTCCTCAAGAGCGTCCACCGGCGTCGCTCCGGGCCGCGTCGACTCGCCGCCGATGTCGACGATGCTGGCCCCCTCGGCGACCATCTTCAGCGATTCCGCCACGGCAGCCTCGACACTGGCGTAGCGTCCGCCATCGGAGAAGCTGTCGGGCGTCGCGTTGAGGATGCCCATGATGCAGGCCACCCCGCCGAGCTCGACGCTGCGGCCATGGCCGACCTGCCAGGTACCGCCCCTTGGTTCGATGACGTCCATGGACGCTCCCGCCAGATGATGCTGTTCGGCGTCGTGGGTAACGCGCCACCGGGCGCCGCGCAATTGTGCGCGAGGCCGCTTGTGTTGCGGCGGCGATGGGTTAGCGTGATCCTTCATGCTATCGCCAGCCGCCTCACAGGCAAAGGATCGTTGCAGAATGCGGACGAACAGGGGCCTGCCGTTGATCGGCGTCCTGGCGCTCGGCGTCGGGCTCGCCCATGCCTTGCCCGCCGAGGCGGCCAAGGTCACCCAGCGCACCACCTACTTCGCCGTGAAGGGCTCGACGCTCGAGGAACTCGATCGGGATCTCAGCCGCAGCGGTCCCTATGTCGCCGAGACCGGCCTGCGCCATCCCGGCGCGACCGAGGTCAAGTTCGACGGTCAGGTGACCTACAAACGGGATGCCAGCGGCTGTCAGGTCGACCAGACCAATCTCAGCCTTACGCTCAACATGACCCTGCCCCGCTGGACTCCGCCGAAGCGGGTGGCACCGGAGACGGTCATGGTCTGGCGAACGCTCGAGGAGGATATCCGTCGGCACGAGAACCGCCATGCGGACATCGCCAAGGAATGGCTGAAGCGGATGGAGATGGCGATCCGCAATCTGCGGACGCAGCCCAGCTGCGCGGCGATGGAAGCCGACGTGAACAACATCACCCAGCGCTATCTCGCCTCGCACGAACGCGCCCAGATCGAGTTCGACACGATCGAGGGCCGCGAGGTCAATTTCCGCCTGCGTCGGGCGCTGTCGCGCACCATGCAGGAATACGTCCGCTAACCGACGCTCGCTGGAATGCTCTGGATAAGCAGGTGGCTCTGCGCCGTCAGGCCTGGCGTTCGGGAACCCTCAGCACCAGCCCGTCGAGGTCGTCCCGGATCTTGATCTGGCAGGAGAGCCGCGAATTCGGCTGCATCTCGAAGGCGAAGTCGAGCATGTCCTCTTCCATCGCCTCCGGCTCGCCGGTCTTCGCCGTCCAGGCTTCATCGACATAGACGTGGCAGGTGGCGCAGGCGCAGGCGCCGCCGCATTCCGCCTCGATCCCCGGCACGTCGTTGCGGATGGCGTTTTCCATCGCCGTCGTCCCGACAGGGGCGTCGATGTCGTAGCGTTGCCCGTCATGCGTGACGAAGGTGAGCTTGGCCATGAGGTCTCTCGTTCCAGGATTGCGGGCGATGACGTCGCCCCTCCCACGGCGGGAAACGAGACGAGACGGGAGTGGATGAGCCATCCGGCGCCCCGCCCGCCGACCAACGGGCGAACCCGTTGCCGAAAGCGGCAGGCAGCCGGTTTGTTAAGGTCGGCAGGCCCTTGAAGTCAACTCTTGCGAGGCCCCTTGCGGGGTTTCGTTTCGCTCAGTCGATCAGCGAGCGGGCGAAGCTGGAGACTGCCTCGGCCTCGAGGCGCAGCTGCGCCAGCGCCGTCTCGTCCCGGAGCGCGGTCTCGTATCGCTCGGCGGAGTCGGCCAGCCGAAAGGCGCCGACATTGCGGGCCGTTCCTTTGAGCGAATGGGCAATCTGGCGTCGGTCCTCCTCGCGCGCCCCGTCGAGACGCCGCATCAAGGTGTCGAGCTGACGGCCCAGCATGCCCAGCACGTCGGCTTCGAGCGCCCGGTCGCCGCAGGTCTGGCGTGCCAGATGGACGAGGTCGATGGGCCGGCGCCGGGACGGACATGGCGCGCCGGCGGCCGCATCGCCGACTTTCGACTTTTCCGGCTTGAGTGCCGCCAGAAGCATCCCCGTCTCCTTCATCGCCCGACGGCGGCATCTGCCGCGGTCCTGGGACGTGCCGGCATGACACCGGAACGTCCCATCATCTGGCGACAGCATGTATGAAGGATTAATCGGAAACGGCGGAATGAGCCGATCGGCAACCGCCGTTAACGATGGCCAGGTCAGAAGACCGGCGGTGCGGCAGGGCCTGCGGCCAGAACGTGTCGGATTTTCGTAAAGCCGTTAACCTTATGTTTAAACTTGTAGGTATCCGGCGGTTTTACGGTTTCTTTCGATGCAGTCGCTATCTACCATGGATCATGCGAAACTGCCGGCTGGAGGCTATGCGCCTACCGCCGATGGCCAGCATGCCGGAATCGGACGGGGCTTCCAACCCCTCGTGCACGTCTGTTTGGCGACCCTCGCCGGAGTGGGTCCGTAGTAACGAGTATTGAGGCGCGACGGCCATGTCTAAGACCAATCCTATCGATCAGCTTTCGGACGAGGCAGTCAACGAACTCGAGGCTGCCCTCAGGGCCGATCTCGGGGAGCCCGAGATCCACGACGAGACAGGTGAGGCGTCGGGCACGCTGATGGAAGACGAGTCCGTCCAGCACGCCGAGATCGAGTTCTCGCTGGATGAGTTCGAGCGCCAGATCAGCGAAACCGCCGGTCAGTTGCGCGGCGACCAGGGGGACACGTTCGAGGCGAGCGAAGCGGCAAGCCCATCTGATCTCGACAGCGTCGATGTGACCGCGGCAGACCCTTCGCAGACGGTTGGCCTTCGCCGCGAAGCCGGCGATGAGGCTTGGACGCCGGCGGCTGCGCCCGCTGCAGCCGTCCATCGCCCCGTTCCCGCCAGCGACACCCCCCGCGCCTATGCCCAGCCCCCGGCGAACGACGAAGAACGCCGTTCGACCGTCATGGCCGACGCGCTGCTGACCCGCCGCGCCTCGAAGGCGCCGCTGTGGATCGCCCTCGCCGTCTCGGTGGCCTGGCTCGGCTTCACCGGGTTCCTCGCCTACAGCCTCTACGACATCGCCTCGCTGAGCGAAGGCGTCGCCGATCCGTCGCGCCAGGGCGAGATCGCCCTGCTGGCCGCCATCGCCTTCGTGCCGGTGCTGCTGATCTTCGCTTTCGCCGTCATGGTCCGCCGTTCGGCCGAACTCCGCCTGATGAGCCGCTCGCTAGCCGAAGTCGCGCTGCGCCTCGCCGAGCCCGAAACGGTCGCCACCGAACGCGTGATGAGCGTCGGCCAGGCCGTTCGCCGCGAAGTGGCGGCGCTGGGTGAAGGCGTCGAGCGCGCTCTGGCGCGCACGTCCGACCTCGAGAACATTGTCCACAAGGAAGTCGGCGCGCTCGAGCGGGCCTATGCCGACAACGAGGTCAAGATCCGCACCCTCGTGCAGGATCTGGGCGCCGAGCGCGAGGCGATGCTGACGCACGGCGAGCGCCTGCGCTCGACCGTCGTCGGTTCGCATCAGCGTCTGGTCGAGGACGTCGACCGGGCGTCGGACCAGATCCTGCAGCGCATCGAGGATGCCTCGCACCGCTTCACCGCCCTGCTCGACGAGCGCAGCGAGGTCCTCAACAAGGACTTCGCCGCCCGCAGCGGCAATCTCGTCGAAGCCTTCGAGGACCGCAGCCGCAAGGCCAACGATAGCCTGACGGCTCACACCGAAAGCCTCGTCGCACGTCTCGGCCAGAGCGCCGACGACGCGACGCATCGCCTGATCACAACCGGCGAGGATGTCGGCCGGCAGTTCGACGAGCGGATGGAGGATCTCGATTCCCGCTCCCGCGCCATCGTCGGCCGTCTCTCCGAAATCGGCCATGACGTCACCGCGCAGCTGACCGCCACCGGCGACGCCGTCTCCGGCCTCATGCAGACGCGCGGCCAGAACATCGCCGGCGAGAGCCAGCGTTTCCTCACCGACCTCACCGAAGCGCTCGACGGCCGTTCCATCGGCCTCGCGATGGAGGGCCAGACCTTCCTCACCAGCCTCGAAGAAGCCTTCGAGGAGCGGATGCGGGAGATCGGCGACAAGAACCAGTTCTTGCTGACCCACCTGGTGGAAACCGTCGACGACCGCCGCGAGCGCCTCGACGCCGACTCCCAGCGCTTCATCGAGACGCTCGAGCTCGGCCTCGGCGAGCGCACCGAGCGGGCGAGCCGCCTGCTCGACGATGCCAATACCCGGATTCTCGGCGGCCTCGACAACCGCATTGAAACGATCGAGCGGGCGCTCTCGGAGCGTGGCGACTCCCTCGTCGCGGCCCTCGACCAGCGCAGCGACGCCATCGACCGCTCCGGCGACCGGATCGCCGACGCGTTGGAGCGCCGCTCGCTAGAATTCGCCCGCACCCTCGCCGATCGCACCCGCGACATCGCCAATGCCTTCGCCAGCGGCCAGGCTGAGCTGACGATGAAGGCCGGCGACGCCGTCACCCTGGCACAGGCGACGCTCGAAGGCCGCACCGACGAGTTGCGCCACCTCTTCGACGAGCGCATCGCCACCTTCGCCTCGCTCATGGACGAGCGGACTGGCCAGCTTGCCGGCACCGTCGACGACCGCCTGCTCGCCTTCGACCTGGCCAGTGACGGCCGGATCGACAGCATCGCCCAGAAGGCCGGCGACATGGACGCCGCCATCGAGCGCGCCGCCGCACGGCTCGAGGACCTTCTCTCGCAGCGCCGCGACGAGATCGAGGCCGCCGTCGATCGCGGCACGGCCGGCTTCCGCGAGACGCTCGACGGGCGCGTCCTTTCGATCGAGAAGGCGATCGTCGGGCACGGCGAGGACCTCGAAGCCACCTTCGCCTTTGCCCAGCAGAGCCTGCTCGGCAATCTCGAGGAGAAGAGCGCCGGCCTGACCCGCGCCATCGAAGACACCGTCGCCCGCATGGAGGATCTGATCGGCGGTGCCGAGGGGGCTCTCGCCCGCGGCATCGACGACCGGACCGGCACGCTGGCGCAACTGCTCGACGATCGGCGCGACGCCATCGAGAGCCTGGTGGCGGCGAGCCGCGACGGCCTGGTCAATGGCCTCGACCAGCGGATCGAGGCGATCGCCAGCCTGCTGTCGGAGCGGGTCGGCCAGTTCCACGACTCGATCGAGGACGAATCCGCCCGCCTCATCGGCGGCATCGACGAGCGGACCGGGGCGCTCACCATGGGCCTCGCCGACCGCCTCGCCGCCAGCCACACGATCCTGTCGACGGCGCAGGACGACCTCCTCGCCGGTCTCGACCAGCGTCACCAGGCGATCCGCACGACGCTCGACGAGCGGGCGAGCGTCCTCCGCAGCCTGTCCGAGGAGACCCACCAGAACCTCCTCGTCTCGCTGGACGAGCGCATTGCCGGGATCTCCGGCAGCTTCGACGAGGCGGTCAAGAACGTCGCCGAGGAACTTGCCGAGCGCGTCCAGTCGCTCAGCGGAGTCATCGACGGCTCGCGCCTCGCCATCGTCGGCGAGGTCGACCGCAACACCGAACGGCTCCGCGAGGAGATGGACGAGCGCACCAGCAGCTTCGGCCAGCGCATCGCCATCGACGCCGGCACGCATCTGGCTGCCGTGCAGGACGCGCTCGGCCTCCTCGTCGACGGTCTCGACGAGCGCGTCGGCAAGCTGCGCTCGACCGCCGAAGAGGTCGAGATCTCGCTCCGCGATGGCCTCGACGGCCGCTTCGAAGCGATCCGCACGATCATGCAGGACGGCCACGGCACGCTCATCGGCGACCTCGACCTCCGCACCGAGACGCTGGCCAGCGAGATCGGCGAGCGGGTGATGCGCGTCGGCGAGAGCCTCGACGGCCGCACGGCGGCGCTCCGCGGCGTCATCGAACAGGCACGGGCCATTCTGGTCGACGGGCTCGACGACCGGCTGGCCGCCTTGCAGGGCGTCATCGACGGATCGGAGGGCACGCTGCTCGCCGGCCTCGACGAGCGCACCGCCCGCATCGGCGAACAACTCGACAATGGCCGCGACTCGATCGCGGCGGCCATGGAAGAGCGCGTCGCCGGCATTGCCGAGGCGATCATCGAGGCCGATCTGCGGCTGGCTTCGGCGCTCGAGGAGCGCCGTGACAGCATCGCCGGCATCGTCGAGGAGGCTGCCCGTTCGGCGGCCGCGACCCTCGGCGACCGCGCCGACGACGTCCGCCGTGTCATCGAGCAGAGCGTCGGCGACGTCTCGACCTCGCTGGAAATCCGTCGCGACGAACTGCTCGCGGCGCTGGAGACGGGTTCGACGAGCCTGACCGGCGCGCTCGACCAACGTACCGAGGCGATCTCGACGGCGCTGGACCGCGGCCTCGGCAATGTGGAGCGGACGCTCAACACCCGCACCGCCACCATCGCCGACACGCTGCGCCAGACGATTGCCAGCGCCACGGCCGCCATGGGCGAGGAAGCCGCCCGGGCCCGCCAGAGCCTCGAAGGCGAGACGCGCAAGATTGCTGAGAGCGTCGACGGGATCGAGGGTATCTTCCTCACCGCTAGCGAGGAGGCCCGGCTGCGCCTGTCCGGCGAGGCCGACCGTCTCGCCGAGCGTCTGGGCGCGCTGGCCGACGATCTGTCGACCAAGGCGTCGCAGGCCAGCACGTCGCTGGTCGACGAAGGCGGCCGGATCGCGGAAAACATCAGCGGCGCGGCGGAAGTCATCCGCTCGCTGTCCGAGCAGTCGCGCACCCGCTTCGCCACCGAGGCGGAAGAACTGGCACGGTCGATCGCCGATCTCTCCGGCCGGATGCAGTCCGAAGCCGAAGACGTTCGCAACGGCCTCGCCGAGCAGCGCGCGGCGCTGGCCGACAGTCTGGCCGGCATCACCATCGCCGTGGCCAACGAATTCGAGCGCAATAGCGGCAGCTTCGCCGCCAGCGTCGACGAGGCGAGCGAAAGGCTCCGCCTGGCCGGCCAGGAAGGCCGCGACCGCTTCGTCACCGATGCCGGCGAGATCGCCACGCAGGTGGAGAGCGCCGCCGAGCGGATGCGCGAGATGACCGAGGCGGCCCAGGCCGCCATGCAGCAGAACACCGACGGCTTCGCCCGCCGGCTCACCGGCGCCTCCTACCAGATTCGTAGCGAGACCGACCGTGTCGCCGAGACCCTCGAGCAGCGCTCGCAGCGCTTCACCGAGGAACTGGGTGCGGTCACCGAGCGGCTGTCGGAAATGCTGGCGGCCAACCCGCTGCGCACCGACCTGGAGGAAGCGACACGGTCGATCCACGACCAACTCGCCGAGGCATCGCAGACCTTCCTGCGCGATGCCGACCAGGCCCGGACCGAGATCCTGACGCGGGGCGGCGAACTCGCCGGCCAGCTCGCCTCGATCTCCGGCGCCATCCGCGTCGAGACGGACCGGGCGCGCGAACAGCTGCTCGAGAGCGCCGGCAATGTCGGCGAGGAACTCGTAGCCCGGCTCGCCCGGTCCGAGCAGGAGATCGATGCCCGCGCCAAGATCCTCGGCGACGATATCGACGAGAAGACCCGGACGCTGGCCGCGCTGCTCAGCGCCCGCACGTCGGAGATTTCCCGCGTCCTCGACGAGGAAGCGCGGCCGATGTTCGACCAGCTGGGCGAGAACGGTTCGGAATTCGCCCGGCTGCTGGAACGCAGCACCCGCGACGCATCCGACCGGATGCGCGAGGAGAACGCCGCCCTCGTCGCCGCGCTCGGCCGCCGTGCCAGCGAGACGATCGAGAGCCTCAGCGCGTCGTCCGGCGAGATCCTTGGGGCCTTCGACGAGAAGACCTCGACCGCCGTCGGCCTGGTCGCCGAGATGCGCGACCAGCTGCAGCGCGAAGTCGGCGGCCTGATCGGCCGGCTCGCCCAGACCAGCGGATCGCTGCGCGGCCTCGTCCAGGAAGCGGCCAGCAATCTCGGGGCGATCGACGCGACCCTGCAGGAAACCGGCACCCGCTTCACCCAGGGCGCCGAGCAGGCCTCGAACTCGATCTCGCTCTCCTCACGCCTGCTGGAAAGCAATGTCGAGCGCCTCGATCATCTGTCGATGAGCGCCTTCTCGAAGGTCGCCGGCATTGCCGATCGCTTCCAGGAACACGGGGCTGTCCTCGGCGACGCCGTCAAGCTGATCGAGGCCAGCGAGATGACGCTGCGCTCGACGCTCGAGAACGGCCATGGCGGCATCGAGGAGCTGTCGTCCGGACTGGTCAAGCGGTCGGAGGAGATCGGCGAACTGATGCGTTCCTTCGAGGAGGTCATCGAAGGCCTGTTCGAGCGGACCGAGCAGCGCTCGCGTCTGGTCTCGGCAAGGCTCTCGTCGGAAGTCGGCGAGAAGCTCGGCGAGGCGGATGCCCAGATGCAGGGTGCCGAGGAACGCTCGCGGGCGGCCGCCGAGGCCATGCGCAGCTCGATCCAGTCGGTCGTCGAGGACGCCACCCAGCGCTTCCACGGCGCCACCGAGGAGATGCGCCGGACCGCCGCCGAAATCCGCGAGGAGCTCGAGAGCGCCCGCAACGAGATCCGGCGCGGCGTCTTCGAACTGCCGGAGGAGACCCGCGAGACCACCGAGGCCATGCGTCGGGCCGTCGCCGACCAGATCCGCGCCCTGAAGGATCTCTCGGACATCGTCTCGCAGTCCGGCCGCGCCTTCGACGTGTCGTCGCAGCGTTCCGCGCAGCGTCCGGCCACCGTGGAAGCACCGTCCCGCCCGGCGCCCCAGCGTGTCGAGCAGCAGCGGCAGGCGCCGGAGAGCCCGCGGGCACCGAAGCCCTCGGAACCGGCCGACCAGGCGCTGTTCAGCGAAGAGGAAGAGCGTGACGTCGAGGCGCAGATCGCCGCATCGTTCATGACCGATGGCAATCTGGCGCGTGATCTCCGGGGGTCGAACTACGACGCCCCGGCACGGGCACCGTCGTCGACCGCCGGCACGGCATCAGGCACCGGCCCGGCCGAGATGCGCGGCGCCGAGCGGGCGCAGACCACGCAACCGTCGCAGCTGCGTCCGTCGGCACGGCCCGCCGAGCCACAGGGCCCGCAGGCCGGGGCATCGCGTCCCGGCGGCGGCTGGGTCTCGGATCTGCTGCGCCGCGCCTCGCGCGACGAGGAGGAAGCGGCTCCCGCTGCTGCAGCCCCGGCACGGCCGGCACCCGCCGCCTCGCAGCCGACCGAGCGCTCTCCGGAGCATGTCGTCGACTCGCTCAACTCGCTGTCGGTCGACATTGCCCGGGCCATCGACCACAACGCCTCGGTGGAGCTCTGGGACCGGTATCGCAAGGGCGAGCGGAACGTCTTCACCCGCCGGCTCTACACGATGAAGGGCCAGCAGACCTTCGACGAAATCCGCCGGAAATATCAGCGCGACGCGACCTTCCGCGAGGCCGTCGACCGCTATATCGGCGACTTCGAGACGCTGCTCGGCGACGTCTCCAAGAACGATCCCGAGAACCGGACGACACACACCTACCTGACGTCAGACACCGGCAAGGTCTACACCATGCTGGCCCACGCTTCGGGGCGCTTCGACAGCTGAGAGAGCTGGCCTTCGCGCCATCGGTAACGACGAACGGCGGCCGCTTCGAAGGGAGCGGCCGCCGTCTTCGTTCGAGGCAGACATTAGGGCTTGGTCAGGCGGAGCGTTCGGTGCGGCCGAAGCGGCGGGCCTGAAATACGGCAAGACAAAGCCGGTGATGAGCTTTCCGCTCGTCACCGGCTTTGGCATGTCAGGCAGAGAGAATGGCGCCTATGGCGTCGTCAGATCAGCGCCAGCGTCCAGCGGACGATCTCGGCCGAGATCTGCTCGAAGGCTCGGTCGAGGGCAGCGACATAATCGGCGTTGGCCGTGCCGGTGACCGGCGCCTGGACGGCGAAGACCTGCGTACGCAGAACGCTGCCGTTGCGGTCGTTCAGCGCCTTGACCGAAATCTCGATCACCGCCCGCGTCGGGCCGACTGCCTCGATCTCGAACTTCCGCAGTTCCATGACCATCTGGTAGTCGATGGCCAGCCCCTGGCCGGGCACCCCAACGGCGCCGATCCGGCCGGTGTTCTCGAAGGCCTGCAGGAGCCGCAGCTGCACCATGCGCGGCAGCCGGTCGCTCCACTGGCTGCCGGCAAGATACTGCACCGAGAAAGGCGTCGGCTTCACGACGATCCGCTCGCTGTCCAGCGTCTTGATCGCGGTCGGCTCGGGGATGAGGATCTGCGCCCGGCTCTGGCCGGCAACGTTCTGGACCATCGCCGGAGCGGAGATCTCGAAGGTCGCGGGCGGCGGCGAGGAGAGGCAGGAACTAAGGGACGCCGCGAGGAACGCCAGCAGGACCGGTCGGGTCGTTGAACGCATCATGTCTTGCCTGTTCCTGTCGCCGTCGCGACCTTTTGCTCGCACCCGTCACCGCAGCTGTCAACGTGCCGTCGACAGGCGCCGCTAGCGCCGGGTTCGACCGTCATATTCCTGCACCGCGTCGCCGCCATAGATCAGTCGGCTCGGGTTGTTCGAGAAATCGTCGACGGCCCGGTCGATGCGGCCGACCGACTGCGTCACGTTGCGCACCAGTGTCTGGAATTCGCGCAGGCCCTGGCCGGTGAACCGCTGGAGATTGGCCGAGATCGGCGTCACCTCCGCCTGGATCGACTGGGCGGCGGACCGGATCGACCGGAGCGTCGTGGCGACGTCGGTGCCGAGGCTGGTACCGTCCCTGGCGCCGGCCAGGAGGTCGTTGACCGAGGTCACGACGCTGTCGATGCGCTGAGACGCGGCGCTGATGCGCTGGCTGGTCAGCTCGACATTGGTGATGATGTCGTTGATGTCCTCGCGCCGTTCGCCGATGGAGTCGGCGACGCCGGCGATCGAGTCTGCCGCCCGGGCGACGTTGTCGGTCGCCGAGGACACGTTCTCCACCGCGCGGTTGACCTGGCCCGGATCGATGCTGGCGAGCAGCGTGTCGACCTGGGCGCGCGTTTGGGAGAACCCCTCGAGAGCAGTCTCGAGCGTCCGAACCGTCTGGTCGACGCCGTCGATGATCGACTGGATTTCCGGCGTCTTGGCGCTGAGCGCCGAGGTGACGTTGCGCACGTCGCCGATCACCTCATTGACGGTCGTCGCATCGATCGAGTTGATCAGCGCGTCCGCCGAGGCCACGGTCTCGTTCACCTGGCGGCTGGCTTCGGTGATGTTCTCGGTGATCGGTCCGAGCCCGGCGAGCAGACCGTCGATCTCGCTGCTGCGCCCGGCGATCGTCGTGGTGATGCGGTTGACGTTCTGGGCCGAGTTGGCGACCCCAGCGATCGCCGAATTGATCGCCTCGCGCTGCGTCGAGATCGACTGCGTCAGCGACGAGACGTTGCTGGCCGTCGCGGCGATGTCGTCGATAGCGGTGGATACCGTGGCGGGATCGACGGCCGCGACGACGCGGTTGGCCGTTTCCAGCGTGGTGTCCAGACGCTCGGCGACACGCGTCGCCGTCTCGGTGATCGGCCCAAGGCCGGCGAGGAAGCGGTCGATCTGCGGCGTGTTGCGGCTGATGATCTCGCCCACGCCGCCGATGCTGTCCGCCGCGGTCCGCACCGAGGCGACGACGCTCTCGACGTTCTCGGACTGGGCCCGCAGCGTCTCGGACATGGCGGCGATGTTGGAGACCGTGGTGCGGATCGCGGCCGGATCGACCGCTGCGAGGATGGCCTGCGCCTCTTCGATCGCCTGCGGCAGACCCGCGGCCACCGTATTCGCGGTGTCGGCCAGCCGGCTCAGGCTTTGCAGGAACTGGTCGACGTCGTCGGAGTTGGCCGCAAGGCTCGAGGTGAACCGCTCGATGTTCTCGGAGGTCTTCGAGACGTTATCGAGCGTCACGCTGATCGAGGGCCCGGCGCCGGCGACGATGCTCTCGAACTCGCCGAGGATCGTGTTCGCCCGGTCGGCGATGTCGCGGGCCGTGGCCAGGATATCGGTGATGTCCGACGGATTGGCCCTGATGATCGGCACGGTGCCCTGCTGCTGCGCTTCCTTGATGATGTCCGGCTCGTCGGCGGCGCCGCCCTTCAGCTCGATGAACGCAAATCCCGTCAGGCCCTGGAAGCCGATATTGGCCTGCGTCGTTTCCTTGATCGGCAGGTCCGGATCGACCTGGGTGGAGGCGATGACCACACGGGGATTGTTGGGATCGATGCGCAGCGACTGAACGGAGCCCACCGGCAGGCCGTTGAACAGCACCTGGCTGCCCTGCTGCAGGCCGGTGACCGAACCCTCGATCCGGACCAGCAGCGGCACGCGGGAGTCGCCCTGGGACGCGAAGATCGACCAATAGACGAAACCGAACGCCAGCACGAGGACGACGAGCGTGAAGAGACCGACGCGGACGTAGTTCGCCTTGGATTCCATCAAACAATCCCCTCTTGGGCATGCCCGGCATTTTCCGGCGCGACGATGGTGCGCGCACGTTTGCCGTGGAAGTACGATTTCACCCACGGGTGGTCGAAGGCGAGCATGGTCGACAGCGGACCTTCGACCAGCACCTTGCCGTCCCCGAGCACGGCGATGCGGTCGCACGCCTGGAACAGGCTGTCGAGGTCGTGGGTGACCATGTACACGCTGAGGCCCAGCGTGTCCCGGAGCGTCATGATCAACTGATCGAAATCGGCAGCGCCGATCGGGTCGAGACCTGATGTCGGCTCGTCGAGGAACACGACGTCCGGATCGAGCGCCAATGCCCGTGCAAGGGCGGCGCGCTTGATCATGCCACCCGACAGTTCGGAGGGGAATTTTCCGGCCGCATCCTGCGGCAGGCCGACGAGATCGAGCTTCAACCGCGCCAACTCGTGCATCAGCGCCGGCGACAGGTCGAGATACTCTCGCATCGGTACTTCGATGTTCTCGAGAACCGTCAGCGAGGAGAACAGCGCGCCATGCTGGAACAGGACTCCCCAGCGGCGTTCCACCGCCAGCCGGTCGTCGTCGCTGGCCTCCGGGTAGTTGATCCCGAACACGTCGATCGTCCCGCCCTGCTTCTGGTTGAGGCCGAGAATGGTCCGCAGCAGCACCGACTTGCCGGAACCCGACGGGCCGACGAAGCCGAGGATCTCGCCGCGTCGCACGTCGAGCGAGAGGTTGTCGAGGATCGTGTTCTCGCCGAAGCGCACGGTCACGTCCTCGACGCGGATGATGATGTCGTCATCCTGCGAAGCGGCGGCGGCCCCGTTCGGGCGAGCGGGATCAGAGACCAATGGAGGCATAGAAGATCGCGAATATCCCATCCATCAGGATGACCAGGAAGATGGCCTTCACCACCGCGGCGGTGACGTGCAGGCCGAGGCTTTCGGCGCTGCCACCGACCTTCATGCCCTCGGAGGACGCCACGAGCCCGATGATGATCGCCATGAACGGCGCCTTGATCAGGCCCGAAAACACCGTGAACAGGTCGATGGAGGACTGCATCCCCTGGATAAAGTTCGCCGTCGAGATGCCTGAATAGACGTTCAGCACCAGCATGCCGCCGAGCAGCGCCGAGAGATTGGCGAGGACGGTCAGCAACGGCAGCGCGATGGTCAGCGCGACGAGGCGCGGAAACACCAGGACCCCGATCGGGTTGAGCCCGATGACCTGGAGCGCGTCGACCTCCTCGCGCATCTTCATCGAGCCGATCTCGGCGGTGATGGCGCTGCCGGATCGTCCGGCGATCATGATCGCCGTCAGGAGCACGCCGATCTCGCGCAGGACGAGAATGCTGATGAGGTTGACCGCGTAGACCTCTCCGCCGAAGCGACGCAGCTGGAAGGCGCCCTGCTGCGCGATGATCGCGCCGATGAGGAAGCTCATCAGCATGATGATCGGGACCGCCTTGACCCCCATCTGGTCGATCTGGTTGAAGATCGCAGCCGAGCGGATCTGCGTCCGTCCGCTGAGCCGGCGTCCGGCGCCGAAGATCGCGCCACCGATGATGTTGAGCGCGATGACGATCTCGTCATACATGCTGACGACACCGCGCCCGACAGCGTCCAGCAGACCGGCCAGGACGTTGCCCTTGGGCGCCACGACGTCCGGCCGCTCGGCGTCCATGGCGCGCCGCACCGCATCGAACAGGGCCGTGTCGCGCTCCGCCACGCCCTCGAGCTTCGACTGTCCGCCGAGGTCGCGGGCGAGCCGCTCGATGACGAACGCGCCGGCGGTATCGATCCGACCGATGCTCCCGCAGTCCACGACGGCACTCGAGGCAGCGTCCGACTTGCCGACATCGCCGACCGTCTGCTCCAGCGAGCCGACGGTGCGCGCCAGCCAGTCACCGGTCGCCTTCAGCACGACGCGGCCGTCCCGCTGCTCGCGATCGAGCGCAGGCGGAACAGCGTGACGCCGCCCGGTCGCGCCGGCCGTACGTGCTGGTGAACTCTCGGGCATGGGCGAGTGCTTGACCTTCCTTCGAAGTGCCGGACATAGCGAGGCGCGGATCGCCCTGTTCGCGGCGCTTCGTACTGGGGGCCAAGGATTAATCATCTATTGACCTCTTGTCATGGATTCTCCGCCGTTCCGCCGCCCAGAGGGATCGATAAGCCATGCCGCGTCGTGTTTCGGTCACAGTCGAGCACTTCCCGCTCGCCCGCGAATTCCGCATTTCGCGCGGCGCCAAGACCGAAGCGGTGGTGATCGTCTGCGAGATCGCCGACGGCGAAGTGCGCGGGCGCGGCGAGTGCGTGCCCTATGCCCGGTACGGCGAGAGCGTCGACAGCGTCATCGCGGCGATCGAGTCCGTCCGCGCCGACATCGAACAGGGCGCGTCGCGGCAGGATCTCCTTATGCTGCTTCCCGCCGGGGCAGCGCGCAACGCCCTCGACTGCGCGCTCTGGGATATCGAGGCAAAGGCCAGTGGGCAGCGGGTGGCAGAGCTGATCTGCCGCACGGCGCCCCGCCCCATCGAGACCGCCTATACGATCGGTATCGACGCGCCGGCCGCGATGGCACAAGCCGCCAGGGTTGCCCAGCGCAGCCTGTTGAAGATCAAGGTCGGGACCGAGGGCGATCTCGAGCGCATGGCCGCCATCCATGCGGCGACCCACGGGACCCGGCTCATCCTCGACGCCAACGAAGGGTGGACCGATGCCAATGTCGGGGCCCATCTCCAGGCTGCCGCGGCGGCCGGGGCCGTGCTGGTCGAACAGCCGCTGCCGAAGGGCGCGGACGCCATCCTCGCCGAGATACCGCATCCGGTGCCGATCTGCGCCGACGAGTCGGTTCATACCACAGAGGACCTCAAGGCGCTGCGCGGCCGCTACGACTTCGTCAACGTCAAGCTCGACAAGACCGGCGGCCTGACCGAGGCGCTGCGGCTCGTGACGCGGGCGCAGGAACTCGGATTCGGGGTGATGGTCGGCTGCATGGTGGGTACGTCCCTGGCCATGGCCCCTGCCGTGCTGCTGGCGCAGCTTGCCGAGTTCGTCGACCTCGACGGGCCGCTGCTGCTGGCGAAGGACCGGCCACACGGCCTCGTCTATGACGGCTCGACCGTGGCCCCGCCGAGCCCGGACCTCTGGGGCTGACCCCGGCCCCGTCGATGCTGGCCGACTGAGCCTCTAGCTTGCGAGGCGCAGCGCCGGCTCGGCCTGCGCTTCGAGCGAGGTCTGCAGGAAGACGTCGGCACAGGCCTCCCAACTGTAGGCCTTGGAGCGTTCGAGCGCATCGCTGCGCTGCAGCGACAGCGCCGCGAGACATGCCTCGCGCAGATCCGTCGAGATCCGCCCGGCATTCGACCCGGCGATCACGTCGATCGGACCCGGCTCCGGATAAGCCGCCACCGGCACGCCGCAGGCCAGCGCCTCGATCAGCACGATCCCGAACGTATCGGTCTTGGAAGGGAAGACGAAGACGTCGGCGGAAGCATAGTAGCGCGCCAGCGCCTCGCCGGTCTGGGCGCCGGCGAAATGCACGTGCGGATAGCGCCGCATCAGCTCCGGCAGCATCGGCCCGTCGCCGACGACGAGCTTCGACCCCGGCAGGTCGAGGTCGAGAAAAGCCTCGATGTTCTTCTCCGGCGCGATACGCGACACGGTCAGGAAGATCGGCCCCGGCAGGTTGAGCGCGATCGGCTCGGCGGGATGGAACTGGCGGCGATCGACGCCGCGCGTCCAGGTGACGAGATTGCGGAACCCAAGATCGACCAGCTTGCGGCGCATCGACTCGGTCGGCACCAGGCAGGCCGATGCCGGGGCATGGAACCGCCGCAGGAAGCCGTAGGTCAGGCTTTCGGGGATCGGCGCCCGCTTGCGCAGATATTCCGGGAATCGCGTGTGGAAACTCGTGGTGAAGCGCCGTCCGCTGCGCAAGGCGGCCCGCCGCGCTGCGAGGCCGACCGGGCCTTCCGTCGCGATGTGGATCGCCGTCGGCTGGAACTCGTCGATGATCTGCCCCAGGCGGTCGGCGGAGGCGAGTGCCAGTCGGATCTCCGGATAGGTGGGACAGGCGACGGTGCGGAAGTCGAGCGGGCTGACCACCCGCACTTCGGCCCCGCGGTCGCGCAGCTGGTCGCAGAGGCTGGACAGCGTGCGCACGACGCCGTTTACCTGCGGCTGCCAGGCGTCGGTGGCGATCAGGAAGCGGTTCATGGGCTTCGGTCCTTGCTTTCAGGCCGCCTCGGCCGCCGACGATGGAGCGGTATCGGCAGCATACGCCTCGCGTTCACCCTTGGGCAGTCTCTCGCGGGCGGTCTCGGTCCAGCGGATCAGCTCGAACGACCCGTCGTGGCGCTCGGCGACCGCGGTGCAGCTTTCCACCCAGTCGCCGGTGTTCACGTATTCGATGCCATCATGCGTGGTCAGCTGTGCGTGGTGGATATGGCCGCAGATCACGCCCTCGCAATCGTGCTTTCGTGCCTCCTCCGCCAGTGCCGTCTCGAAGGCGCCGATGAAGTTGACCGCGTTCTTGACCTTCAGCTTGGCCCAGGAGGAAATCGACCAGTAGGGGAAGCCGAGCCGGCGCCGCACGACATTGAACACCACGTTGATGGCGATTGCGGCATCGTAGGCCCAGTCGCCGAGATAGGCGATGACCCGGGCATTGCGGACGACGACGTCGAAGGCATCGCCGTGGATGACCAGGAAGCGGCGCCCGTCCGCCGTGACGTGGATGTCGGTGAGCTTCACCTCGACGCCGCCGAAATGCTGGCCAGGGAAATCCCTGAGGAACTCGTCGTGATTGCCTGGCACGTAGATCACGGAGGCGCCCTTGCGTGCTTTGCGCAGGAGCTTCTGGACCACGTCGTTGTGGGCCTGCGGCCAGTGCCACGAGCGCTTGAGGCGCCAGCCGTCGACAATGTCGCCGACGAGATAGATCTTCTCGGCGTCGTGAACGCGAAGGAAATCCACCAAGAGTTCGGCCTGCGCCGCCTTGGATCCGAGATGGACGTCGGAGATGAACAGCGTCCTGAAGTGACGCGCCGTCGTCAACTGATGCATGGTCGCCATCCTGTGCCTGCCTCACCGGTCCCCTTCGCTAAGAGCTGGAAATGACTGATTCTGATTGCATGCGTGTGACGCATGGCACGCGCTCCCGTTGCGGCAGGTGCCGCGGGTCGGTTGCCAGCCGCAGGTGATCGTTTAGAAGGAGCCGCGGGCGGCGTGGGACAGCCGCCGGAAAAGCAGGGGAGTTTGCATGTCGGAGAACGAAACGGGCGGCACGGGCATGACCACCGCCGACCTCGACGAGCAGGCGCTGTTCTACCACCGCTATCCGACGCCCGGGAAACTCGCCATCCGCGCCACCAAGCCGCTCGGCAACCAGCGCGACCTGGCGCTGGCCTATTCGCCCGGCGTCGCCGCCCCCTGCCGCGAGATCGCCCGCGACCCGTCGCTGGCCGCGGTCTACACCAGCCGGGCCAATCTGGTGGCGGTGGTCTCCAACGGCACCGCCGTCCTCGGCCTCGGCGACATCGGTCCCCTCGCCTCCAAACCGGTGATGGAGGGCAAGGCGGTTCTGTTCAAGAAATTCGCCGATATCGACGTCTTCGACATCGAGATCGAGGCGCGCGAGATCGACCACATCTGCGACGTCGTCGCTGCGCTTGAGCCGACCTTCGGCGGCATCAATCTCGAAGACATCAAGTCGCCGGAGTGCTTCGAGGTCGAGGCACGGCTGCGCGAGCGCATGGCGATCCCGGTCTTCCACGACGACCAGCACGGCACCGCAATCATCGTCGCGGCGGCGATCCGCAACGGCCTGATGCTCGCCGGCAAGAACCTGGCGGACGCGCAGATCGTCACCTCCGGCGCCGGTGCCGCCGCCATCGCCTGCCTGAACCTGCTCGTCGAGCTCGGCGCGCGCCGCGAGAACATCACCTGCACCGACATCGAGGGCGTCGTCTACGAGGGGCGCGAGAAGCGCATGGACCGCTGGATGGCGGTCTACGCGCGGCAGACCGACAAGCGCACGCTGGAAGAGGCGATCGAGGGAGCCGACGTGTTTCTCGGCCTCTCGGCCGGCGGGGTCCTGAAGCCCGAGTATCTCAAGTCGATGGCCGAGCGGCCGATGATCATGGCGCTCGCCAACCCGACGCCGGAGATCATGCCGGAACTCGCCAAGGCTGTGCGGCCGGACGCGATGATCTGCACCGGCCGGTCTGACTTCCCCAACCAGGTCAACAACGTCCTCTGCTTCCCCTACATCTTCCGCGGCGCCCTCGATTGCGGCGCCACCGGCATCACCGAGGGAATGAAGATGGCCGCGGTCGACGCCATAGCGGCGCTCGCCCGCGAGGAAGTGTCCGAAGTCGCGGCGCGGGCCTATGGCTCCGAAACGCCGGTCTTCGGGCCGGACTATCTGATCCCCTCGCCCTTCGACCCGCGGCTGATCCTGAAGATCGCCCCGGCCGTCGCACTGGCCGCCGAGGCCGAGGGCGTTGCGTCCCGGCCGATCACCGACATGCCGGCCTACATGGACCGGCTGAACCGCTTCGTCTTCCGCTCCGGCCTGATGATGAAGCCGATCTTCCAGATCGCCCGCAATTCCGGCAAGCGGGTCATCTTCTCCGACGGCGAGGACGAGCGGGTGCTCCGCGCCGCGCAGGTTCTGCTCGAGGAGAAGGTTTGCCTGCCGATCCTCGTCGGCCGGCCCGGCGTCATCGCCAGCCGGCTCGAGCGCTACGGCCTGCGCATCCGGCCGGGCACCGACTTCGAGGTGGTCAATCCGGAGGACGATCCGCGCTACCGCGACTATGTCGACCATTATTTCGAGAAGGTCGGCCGCAAGGGCGTCAACCCGGACACGGCGCGCACCATCGTGCGCACCAACAACACGGTGATCGGGGCCGTTGCGGTCTCGCGCGGCGAGGCCGATGCGCTGCTCTGCGGCCTCGAAGGCCGCTACCCGCCGCATGTGCGCGACATCAGCCAGGTCATCGGCATGACGCCGGGCGTGCGCCGCTTCGCCGCGATGAGCGGCCTGATCTTCCAGCAGGGCACGAAGTTCTTCCTCGACACCTATGTCCAGCGCGACCCCTCGGCCGAGGACATCGCCGAGATGACGCTGCTCGCGGCGGAGGCGATCCGGCGCTTCGGCATCGAGCCGAAAGGCGCGCTGGTCTCGCACTCCAATTTCGGCACCGACGACACCGAGGCGACGCGCAAGATGCGCCGGGCCCTGGCTCTGATCCGGGCGCAGGCGCCGGACCTCGAAGTCGACGGCGAGATGCACGGCGACGCCGCGCTGAACGAGGAAATGCGCAAGCGCCTGATGCCGAATTCGACCCTAAAGGGCGAAGCAAATCTTCTGATCTTCCCCAATCTCGACGCCGCGAACATCACGCTCAGCGTGGTGAAGACGATGACCGAGGCGCTGCACATCGGGCCGATCCTGCTCGGCGCGGCCTCGCCCGCCCATGTGATGACGCCCTCGATAACGTCGCGCGGCATCGTCAACATGGCGGCGATCGCGACGGCGCAGGCCGTCCAGCAGGCGGAAGCCAAAGCCTGAGGCACGTGCCTCAAGCCTGCATCACGCCTTAGCCGAGGCGTGACAGCAGTCGTTCCCGGCCGATCAGCGGCAAAAGCCCGGCAAGCTCCGGCCCATGGTCGACACCGGTGATCGCGAGGCGAAGCGGCATGAACAGCGCCTTGCCCTTGCGACCCGTCGCCTCCTTCACCGCGCCGGTCCAGGCGCGCCACGTGCCGGCGTCGATCTCGCCCGCCGGCAACAGGTCGCGCGCCGTCCGGACCATCGCCTGGTCTTCCTCGGACAGGTCCGGCGTCGGCACTTCGTCGCCGAACACCACCGGCACCCACTGGGCGACGTCGCCGACCTTGGCGCAATTGCCTCGGACGACATCCCAGAAGGTCGGCGCCTGCTCCGGCGGCACGCCGATCGCCGCCAGCCGGTCGGCAACCGCCGGATAGTCCAGCCCGTGCACGATCTCGGCGTTGAGCCGGTCGAGCTCGGCGGGATCGAACTTCGACGACGATGCCGAGACCTCGTCGAAGGCGAGGCGCTCGCCCAGCGACGCCAGGTCCGGCATCGCCTCGATGGCACCGGCATGGCCGACCAGCACCGCCAGCGAGGCGACGGCCATCGGCTCGTAGCCTTCCTCCCGCAGCGATTTGAGCGACAGCGCTCCGGAGCGCTTCGACAGGCCTTCGCCGCCGAGCGCCGTCAGCAGGTTGTGATGGCCGAAGCGCGGGACCGTGAGGCCGAGCGCCGCGAAGATCGCCGCCTGGACGCCCGTGTTGGTGACGTGGTCGTCGCCCCTGATGACATGGGTGACGCCGAGATCGCCGTCGTCGACGATGGACGGCAGCGTATAGAGGAAGCTGCCGTCCTCGCGCACCAGAACCGGGTCCGACAGCGAGGCGAGATCCACCGTCTGCGGACCGCGGATGAGATCGTCCCAGTGGATCTCGGTGCGCGTCGGAAAAAACGGATCGTCGCCAAAATTCGGCAGCAGGAACCGCCAGTGCGGGCGCCGCCCCTCGGCGGCGAGCGCCGCGCGTTCGGCCTCCGTCAGCCGCAATGCCTCGCGGCCATAGACCGGTGGCAGGTTGCGGGCGGCAAGCCGCTTGCGCTTGCGGTCGAGCTCGTCAGGGGTCTCGTAGCAGGGATAGAGCAGGCCCGCTGCCCGCAGCCGCTCCGCCGCCGCCTCGTAGAGCGCCAGCCGCTCCGACTGCCGCACCACGAGATCCGGCGAGATGCCGATCCAGGCGAGATCGGTCTCGATCATGTCGGCGTATTCGCGCCGCGACCGCTCCCGGTCGGTGTCGTCGAAGCGCAGGACGAATCGGCCGCCCTCCCGCCTGGCGAACAGCCAGTTGAACAGCGCGGTGCGCAGATTGCCGATGTGCAGGTGGCCCGTGGGCGACGGCGCGAAACGAACGGTGACGGTCATCGCCCTGACCTAGAGAACGTGCGAGGCGCTGGCAATCGGACGGCCCTGCCCGGCATGTCATTCACCGGCCGACGACAACTGGCCTAGATATCGAAGCGGATCGGCGCGCCGGTCGCCAGGAGCCAGGCAAACAGCACCAGCCCCGACAGAACCAGGCCGGTGCCGAGCATCAGCTGCCGCGCCGCATAGCGCCGTTCGGGCTCGAGGTCGGGGCCGAACGCCTCGTGCCGCGTCGCCCGGAAGAAGTCGCCGAACTGGAAGCTCGGGCGATAGCCGACGACCTTCCATATCCGCCGCATCGCCAGGAAATAGCGCAAAAAGAACAACAGGCCGACGCCGGTGAAGGCGATGGCGAGCGAGTCGAGCGGCGGCATTTCCAGCATCGTCAGGCTCCGTGCCGGAACCGGTTGGTGATCGGATAGCGCCGATCGCGGCCGAAATTCTTCCGCGTCACCTTGGTCCCCGGCGCCGACTGGCGGCGCTTGTACTCGGCGACATAGAGCAGCCGCTCGATATGCCGCACCGTGTCGGCGTCGTAGCCCCGCGCCACCAGTTCGTCGACGCCGCCGTCATGCTCGACCAGATGCTCGAGGATCGCGTCGAGGACCCCGTAGGGCGGCAGCGAATCCTCGTCCTTCTGATCCTCGCGCAGTTCCGCCGAAGGCGGCTTGTCGATGATCCGCACCGGAATGACGACGCCATCCGGCCCGAGCGAACCGGTGGGGCAATGGGCGTTGCGCCAGCGCGCGAGGCGGAAGACCTCGGTCTTGTAGAGGTCCTTGATCGGATTGAAGCCGCCGTTCATGTCGCCGTAGAGCGTCGCATAGCCGACGCTCATCTCGCTCTTGTTGCCGGTGGTGACGACCATCGCGCCGAACTTGTTCGAGATCGCCATCAGGATGACGCCGCGTGCCCGGCTCTGGATGTTCTCCTCGGTCACGCCCGGCTCGGTGCCCGCGAACATTGGCGCCAGCGCATGGCCGAAGCCCTCCACCGCCTCGGCGATCGGCACGATGTCGTAGCGAACGCCGAGCGCCTTGGCGCAGGCCTCGGCGTCTTCCAGGCTGGTTTCGGCGGTGTAGCGGTAGGGCAGCATCACGCAATGGACGCGCGCCGCGCCCAGCGCATCGACGGCCATGGCCGCGACGATGGCCGAATCGATGCCGCCGGAAAGGCCGAGCACGACCGAGCGGAAGCCGTTCTTGTCGACATAGTCGCGCAGCCCGAGGACGCAGGCCCGCCAGATTGCCTCGTCCGGGTCCGGCAGCGATGCCACCGGCCCGCCCTCGCAGACCCAGCCATCGTCCGTTTTCGCCCACTGCGTGACGAACACGCCCTCGTCGAACTCGGGCAGCTGAAAGGCGAGGCTACGGTCGCCGTGGAAGGCAAAGGAGGCGCCGTCGAAGACGAGATCGTCCTGGCCGCCGACGGCGTTGGCGTAGACGACGGGCAGGTCGGTCTCGATAACCTGCCGCAGCACCACCTGATGGCGCACGTCGAGCTTGCCGCGATAGAACGGCGAGCCGTTCGGCACCAGCAGGATCTCCGCGCCCGATTCCGCCAGCGTCTCGCAGACGCCGAGATCGCCCCAGATGTCCTCGCAGACCGGGATGCCGAGCCGCAGCCCGCGAAAGTTCACCGGACCCGGCATTGGGCCCGCCTGGAACACCCGCTTCTCGTCGAACTCGCCGTAGTTCGGCAGGTCGACCTTGGACCGCCATGTCTGGATCCGGCCGTCGTCGAGGACCGCGACGGCGTTATGGAGACCCTCGTCGTTGCGCAGCGGGCAGCCGATGATGACCCCCGGCCCGCCATCCGTCGTCTCCAGCGCCAGCGCCTCGACGGCTTCCCGGCAGGCATCGACGAATGCCGGCTTCAGCACGAGATCCTCTGGCGGATAGCCCGCAATGAACAGTTCGGTGAACAGGACGAGGTCGGCCCCCCGGCTCGCAGCCTCCGCCCGCGCCGTACGGGCACGCTCCAGATTGCCGGCGACGTCGCCGACGACGGGGTTGAGCTGCGCGACGGCAAGCGTCAGGCGGTCGGTCAGGTTCTGCACGCCAAGTCCTTCTTCGAACATCCCGTTGGTGTTCTCGCCGGTCATCTGTTCAACCGTCGATCCGGCTCATATCAATCTCCCGGTGACGGCGCGAGCCCGGCTTCGGCCGACCTTGGAGAGAACCACCATGTCGAAAGTGAAATTCGAGGCGGGCGCGGTGCGCTGGTTCGGCCGACCGCTCGATCGGTTGCGACCCGTCGAGCGGCGGATCCTGGAGCAGGCCCACGCCCGGCAGCCGATCGCCGCCGACAGCAATGCCGCTTTCGAGGCGCAGCTTTCCTTAGGCGATCGGCTCTCCGACAAGATTGCGATCATCGGCGGCTCCTGGGGCTTCATTCTCGCCTTTCTCGCCTTCCTTGTCGTCTGGGCTGTCGCCAATACGCTCCTGCTGACGACGAACCCGTTCGATCCCTATCCGTTCATCTTCCTCAACCTGATCCTTTCGATGCTCGCCGCCATCCAGGCACCGATCATCATGATGTCGCAGAACCGGGCCGCGGCCCGCGACCGGCTGGACGCCGGCCACGACTATCAGGTCAACCTCAAGGCCGAGATCGAGATTCTCGCTTTGCACGAAAAGGTCGATGCGCTGCGGAGCGCCGAACTGGCCGCCCTCGCCGCGACGCTGGCGGCGATATCCGAACGCCTGGAACGAATGGAGCGTGGCTTGTCCTGAGGCTTGCGAATGACCGGGAGAAGCGCGATCCTCTCGCAGCCGAGAAGCCTGACCTCGCCGGGTGGCGCGGCAATTTCGCGGGCGTATTTCGTCAGGCCCCCGAACGAAGCCACTTCTTTGCGCCGCAAAACTCTGTAACAAGCCGCCGCAATGAACCAGACACTGCCGCGGTCCGTTGCCGGCGGTAATTCCTGTCCCGACGGTCGGAGCCATGGTGTACGAAATTCTGGGCCTCATTGGCCAATTCGGGCCGATCATCGTCCTGGCCGGCACCTTCTTCGAGGGTGAGGTCTTCGCGATCATCGGCGGCTTCCTCGCCTATCGCGGCTCATACCCGCTCGAGATGATGATCGCGCTTGCCTTCGTTGGCTCGTGCATCGGCGACCTCTCGGTCTTCCTGTTCGCCCGCTACGCCTCTAACCATCGATGGGTGGCGCGCTGGCGCGACCACGACAAGTTCGCCCGGGCCATCCGCCTCGTCGAGCGGTACCCGGCATTCTTCGTCATCGTCAACCGCTACATCTACGGGTTGCGGATGCCAGGGCTGATCGCGCTCGGCCTGTCGCGCATATCGGTCGTCCATTTCGCGCTGCTCAACCTGATCGGAGCCGGGCTTTGGGCCGGCATCTTCACCACGCTCGGCTATGTCTTCGGCTACTCGATCGGGTCGGTCTTCGCGCAGCTGGAAGTGATGGAGCAAGGCGTCGGCATCGCCCTGGCGGTGATCGCGGTCCTGCTCGCAAGCTGGTTCGCCTGGCGTCAGTGGGGTCCGGCGCTGACGAAGCGTATCCGCAGGCGCCGACGCGACGCCACCGCGGCGTCTGACGAGACCCAGCCGGAACTCGCTGCCGTCAGATCCCGATCGCAGCCTCTCCCCGATCGAGGATCAGAGGAATGATCAGGTCTTCTTCATCCTCGAGGTGCCGGATCAGCCGCTTCAACAGCCGCTCGCTCGCATCGGCGTAGCCATCCGCCGCGCGGCGGGCCGCGTCGCTCGGCCGCGGGCCGGCGGCGACCTCGATCGCCAGGAAGCGATTGGCCGTCTCGGCGGTTTGCATGAGGTCGTGGTGGATCACCTCGTGGTCGGCCTCGAGCAGCTCGAAACCGTGCGCCAGCTTGCGCTCCGCCCGCTGGAACGCCGGAAAGTAATGCTGGTCCTCGATCTGATGGTGCCCCTCGAGCTGCGTCAGGAAGAACTGCAGGCGCGGCGCGAACCAGCGGCGAAAGGGATCGAGCTCGACCGTGCCTTCACGGTGCTGCGACAGCCCATCCTGCAGCGCGCCGCCGAGTTCGCGGAACATATCGTGCCGCTGTAGCCAGAAGCGCGCCGTGTTGCCGAGATTGGCGTGGCCGTCCCAGACGTCGCGCGGATAGCGCTCGAGCAGCTGGCGCAGATCGGCGGGCAGGCCGGGTCGGGTGTCGAGGTCGATGGCTTGAATCATTGTCGCAGCATCCGCCGGTTTCCGTTTCGTATCGCTGGATAATTCGCCTCAGGCAAAGGCGAAGGCTTCCATCGCCAGCACGCCGAAATCATGGCTTGCGTGGAGCTTCGTCGCCTTTGCCGCGGCGCCTGCGGCCCCGAGCGCGACGTAGAGCGGCATCAGATGCTCGTCGGTCGGATGGTTTTCGCGCGCGAATGGAGCACTCGTTCGATAGGCCGCCAGCGCCGACCGGTCCCCGGCGACGAGCCGGTCGGTCATCCACTCCGAGAAGGTTGAAACCCATTCCGGCGTCGCGGCCTTTCGGTCGTTCTGGCGGATCCGGGCGAAGGCTTCGCGCAGATTGTGGGTGAACGAACCCGACCCGATGACAAGTACCCCGTCGGCCCGCAGGAAGCCCAGCGCCGCGCCGAGCTTCAGATGGTAAGCTGGCCCCTCGCCCGGGTCGATTGAGACCTGCACGACGGGGATGTCCGCGTCCGGGTAGGCGAGGCTGAGCGGCACCCATGTGCCATGGTCGAAGCCACGGTCGGTCACCGCTTCGGCAGCAAACCCGCTCTCGCCGAGCGCCGATGCGATGCTGGCTGCCAGCGTCGGATCGCCTGGCGCTTTGTACTGGATCGCGTAGAGGCTGCGGTCGAAGCCGCCGAAATCGTGGATGGTCTCAGGCTGGGCGTCGCCCGAAACGAGGATCTTGCCCTCGGCCTCGAAATGCGCGCTGGCGACGACGATGGCCCGCGGCCGCGGCAATGCGGCGGCAAGGCCGCGCAGAAAGTGCGTCGCCTCGGTCTCGGCGACCGCCACGTCGGGCGAGCCGTGGGAGATGAACAGGCTAGGCATCGGGGACATGGCGTCGGCTCCGGTCGGGACCCGATCAAAATAGTACCCGCATGCCTCTGCGGTCACGCGACCTGCGGCGGACGGATCGTTCACAGATCCGTCCGCCGCAGGTGGAGGCTGAAGCCTAGCGGATGACCGCCTGCTGCTGCGACGGTGCGGCCGCGTGGTCGTCCTTCAGGAGCTCGGCCACCAGGAAGGCGAGTTCCAGCGCCTGGTTCGCGTTGAGCCGCGGATCGCAATGGGTGTGGTAGCGATCCGACAGGTCTTCGGCCAGCACCGGCCGCGCGCCGCCGGTGCATTCGGTCACGTCCTTGCCGGTCATCTCGATATGGATGCCGCCGGCATGGGTGCCCTCGGCGCGATGCACCGCGAAGAAGCTCTCGACCTCCGACAGGATCCGGTCGAACGGCCGCGTCTTGTAGTGGTTGAGCGTGATCGTGTTGCCGTGCATCGGATCGCAGGACCACACGACCTTACGCCCTTCCCGCTCCACGGCGCGGATCAGCTTCGGCAGATGCGCGTCGACCTTCTCGTGCCCGAAGCGGGTGATCAGCGTCAGGCGCCCGGCCTTGTTCTCCGGGTTCAGCCTGTCGATCAGCCGCAGCAGTGCGTCGGGCTCCAGCGACGGGCCGCATTTGAGGCCGATCGGGTTCTTGATGCCGCGGCAGAACTCGACATGGGCGTTGTCCTCCTGCCGGGTGCGGTCGCCGATCCAGATCATGTGGCCGGACGTCGCGTACCAGTCGCCGGAGGTGGAATCGACGCGCGTCAGCGCCTCCTCGTAGCCGAGCAGCAGCGCCTCGTGGCTGGTGAAGAAATCGGTCTCGCGCAGCGACGGGTGGTTCTCGGAGTTGATCCCGATCGCCCGCATGAAGTTCATCGTCTCGGAGATGCGGTCGGCCAGCGCCCTGTAACGCTCAGCCTCCGGGCTCCCGCCCACGAAACCGAGCATCCACTGATGCACGTTCTCGAGATTGGCGTAGCCACCCTGGGCGAAGGCGCGCAACAGGTTGAGCGTCGCCGCCGACTGGCGGTACGCCTCGATCTGGCGCTCCGGCGAGGGAATCCGCGAGGCCTCGTCGAACTCGATGCCGTTGATGATGTCGCCGCGATAGGACGGCAGCGTCTTGCCGTCGCGGGTCTCGTTGTTCGACGAGCGCGGCTTGGCGAACTGTCCGGCAATACGGCCGACCTTCACCACCGGCTGCGAGGCGCCGAAGGTGAGGACGACGGCCATCTGCAGGAAGGCGCGGAAGAAGTCGCGGATGTTGTCGGCGCCGTGCTCGGCGAAGCTCTCGGCGCAGTCGCCGCCCTGCAGGAGGAAGCCACGGCCTTCGGCGACTTCGCCCAGCGCACGGGTCAGCTTGCGCGCCTCACCTGCAAAAACCAGCGGCGGGTACGTCGCGAGCTTCTTCTCGGTGTCTGCCAGCGCCATCGGGTCCGGGTAATCCGGGACCTGCTCGATGGGCATCGAGCGCCAGCTTGCCGGGTTCCAGTCCTTCGCCATGGTCTTGTCTCCTGACCGGACGCTTTGCCGGTCGTCTGTCTCTGCGTCGCGGGGTCGAAATAGGATGGGTCGGCTCGCAATACGATCGGGCCGCCACCTGCGCGGGCTTTAAGCACTTCCGGGCGGTTTTGTCATCTTTCGCGGCAAATACCGCCTCGCCGCGCTCTCAGCCGGGGGTGATAAATCGCGCGCCGCGCTCGCTGACCAGCCGGTCGAACAGCGCAGCTTCCCCATCGGACAGGGTGACCGAGCGCGGATAGCGCGGCTGGTCGCGATCCTGCAGGACTGCTGTCTCGAAGCCTTCCGTTCCGGCAACGAAGCGACGCAGCCCGTCTTCTCCATAGAGCGTCCGGAAGCCCTGCATGACTGCGTCGAGGTAGCTCTGCAGGATCGCCGACTGCGTCTCGGCGGCGTCCGGGGTACCCCGGTGCGCCTCGTAGATATAGACCGGGACGTCGGCAATCGGCGGCCGCTCGACCGAGAGCCGTCCGAGATCGACGATCCGGCGGGCATAGCCGGCCTCGCGCTCGTCGACGGCTGGCAGATGCTCCACCCGGTCGTAGACGACCACCCCCTCGATGGCCTGGTCTTCGGTCGGTTGCACCGAAAGGAGCGCCATGTCGCCGTCTTCGCCACGGGGCAGCCAGAAGCGCTGCCATCCATGCGCGCTCGCCCGACGGATCCCGAGGAACTTGGTGCGCAGCGTCCGCCGATTGACCAGCGACCCGTAGCCGAAATAGGCGACGATCTCGCCCTTTTCGGCCAGCTCTGCCAGGTCGGGATGGTCTTCGTGAATGTCCATGCCGTTGCTCTACCGGAACCGTCAGCAAGTTCAACAGCCCCGGCGCCATTCGCTCGCGCGATGCGACGGCCGGAAGGGCCGACCGGCACAGTTGGCGGACGGGCCATTGATGTCTGCGCCGGCATGCCCACGTCTGCTCCATGACCGAAGCCGTATCGACTGCCTCTCCGACGCCCGTGCGGCGCCGGGACCTGACCGTTCGCACCGACGACGGCGTCGACTTGCCGGCGACGCTGTTCGTCGGCGAGAACGCCGACACCGATGCACCGGCGATCCTTTTGTCGTCCGCGGCGGCCGTCGAGCGGCGCTTCTATCGAGCCTTCGCCGAATATCTTCTCGAACGCGGCGCCCAGGCCGTGCTCACCTACAATTATCGCGGCCTCGGCGCGGCGGCCCGCCAGCCGGGCGCGCGCCAGCACCGCATGAAGGAATGGGGCACGCGGGACTTTCCCGCCGCGCTCGAGGCGCTGCAGCATCAGACCGGGGCGACCCGCCTGGTCGGCATCGGCCATTCCTTCGGCGGACTGGCGATCGGGCTGTCGGGGGTCTCAGCAAAGTTCGAGCGCTACGCGATGGTCGCCTCGCTGAACGGCTATTATCGCCGGACGCGCGAACCGCTCAAGGTCTTCGCGCGGATGAATTTCGCCGGCGTGCCGGCCACCTACCTGCTCGGACAGGTCCCCGCCTCGCTCGGGCTGGGCACCGCCCTCGCCGGTCCGATCTTCCGGGACTGGGCGCGCTGGTGCCGGCGCGAGGCGTTCTTCTTCGACGATCCGGCCGTGGCCGAAACCTCCCGCTTCGCCGATGTGCGGCTGCCGCTCCTGTCGATCGGCATTGCCGACGACCCGTGGGGCACGCCGGCCGCCGTTTCGGCGCTGCTGCGGCGCTTTCCCAACGCCGACCTGACCGAACGCTGGCTGTCGGCGCCCGAAGGGCAGCGCGCGATCGGCCACAGCGGCTTCTTCAAGCGCAATCTGCGCTCGACCCTCTGGCAGCCGGTGGCAGATTTCCTGCTGGCCGGGACCGTCCCGCCAGCGCACTGAGGCGCTGGATCAGGCCGCGATGCGCTCACCGTTCCGCAGCCGGTAGCTCGGCTCGTACATGGTGACGAGTTCCTCGGCCATGGTCGGATGGACCGCCATGGTGGAATCGAACTGGTCCTTCGTCACGCCGGCCTTGACCGCGATCCCCAGCACCTGACTGAGCTCGCCCGCGTCGGGCCCGAGAATATGGGCGCCGATCACCTTTCGGCTGGCCGCATCGACGACCAGCTTGATCATGGTCCGCTCGTCACGGCCCGACAGGCTGTTCTTCAGCGGCTTGAACGTCGCCTTGTAGATCTCGATCTCGTCGAAGCTCTTGGCAGCGTTGGCTTCCGTCAATCCGACGGTGCCGATCTCGGGCTGGGAGAATACGGCCGTGGCGATCGTGTCGTAATCCGGACGGGTGGGATTGTCCCGGAACGCCGTCTCCACGAAGCACATCGCCTCGTGGATGGCGACCGGCGTCAGCTGGACGCGATGCGTCACGTCGCCGATGGCGAAGATATTGTCGGCGGTCGTGCGGGAATATTCGTCGACCACCACGCCGCCACGGGCGTCGAGTTCGACACCGGCCTTCTCGCACCCGAGATTCTCGGTATTCGCCTTGCGGCCGATCGCCAGCATGACCTCGTCGGCATCGAGGATGTCGCCACTCTCGCAATGCGCCTCGAAGCGCCCGTCCGGCTTCTGCACGACCTTGATCAGCGTGTCGCGGCAGCGCACCGACATGCCCTTGTGCTCCATCGCCTGGTGCAGGCCGTGGCGAAGATCGTCATCGAAGCCCTGCAGGATCTCCTGGCCGCGATAGACCAGCGTCGTCTGGACACCGAGGCCCAGAAAGATGTTGGCGAACTCCACTGCGATATAGCCGCCGCCCAGGATCACCACGGACCCCGGCAGGCGCTCCAGATGGAACGCTTCCTCGGACGTGATGCAGTGCTCGGCACCCGGCAGGTCGGCAAACGGGTTGGGACGGCCGCCGGTGGCGATCAGGATCTTGTCGGCCGTGACCACCTTGTCCGTCGCCAGCAGCCGGATCTCGTGCTGCCCCTCGATCACCGCGCGCGACGCAAGGATCTGCGCTCCGGTCTTCTGGACATTGGCGTGATAGATGCCTTCGAGGCGCTCGATCTCCCGGTCCTTGTTGGCCATCAGTCGCGACCAGTCGAAGCGGCGCTCGCCGAAGTTCCAGCCGAAGCCGCGGGCATCTTCCCACGCCTCGGAGAACTGCGAGGCATAGACGAACAGCTTCTTCGGCACGCAGCCACGGATGACGCAGGTGCCGCCGAAGCGATATTCCTCGGCGATGGCGACCTTCTTGCCGAGCATCGCAGCGCGGCGCGCCGCACGGACGCCGCCCGAGCCGCCACCGATGACGAAGAGATCGTAGTCGTATGCGCTCAAGTCGGCACCCGTTCTTACTGCGGCGTCGCGGGAGCGGCAGGATCGGCCGGCGCCGCCCCATCGGCGGGTGCTTCGCCGCCGTAGAGCTCGTTCATGCCCTCGAGCGCGCTCTGGCGCAGATCGCGTTCGATGCCGTTGCTCCACACCTCGACCGCCTGGAGCATGTCCCGCGTCGCCGCCGGACCCTGCGCCAGCAGCTTCTGGCCCGCCTCGGACTGGTAGAAGTCGGCGATGGCGCGAAGCTCTTCCTCGGTGAAGAGGTTGGCGTAGACGCGGGCGACTTCCGATTCCAGCGCGGCGCGGCGCGATGCCAGCTCGATGGCCCGCTCGTCGACCATCTCCGAGATCTCGTCCTGGCGGTCGGGACTGTTGGGGATCAGCTCGGCCTTGATCTGCGTCGCCGCATTCGGAAGGATGTTGTCGAACTGCGCCGTCGCGTCGATGGCGGCAATGGCGTCGCGGGCGGCGGCGATGTGCGAGGCGGTAGCCTCCTGCGCCATCGCCGATGCCGGCGCCATCAGCACGAAGGCGGCGGCCGCAAACAGGCCCCGGCGCGTCGATTGGCTGAAGTTCATCAAGCGTTAGTCTCCGTTATCTGGCGATGCCCCGCATCGGATCGCATCGGCTTATCACGTTATCACGACAAAGACTGGCCGGCTGGCCCGTGCCTCGTGCCCGTGCAGGGCCGGCAGCAGCCAGCCCGTTCGTCCCTTGGCCCCGGGTCTAGTGGATCGCCGCATGGCCTGACAAGTCGGCTCGCCGCCGTCGGCTTCACGCCTTGAGGATCGAAACCCCATCTGCGGAAGCCAGGATCGCCTCGGTGGCAAGTCCGAGGAACAGCCCGTGCTCGACGACACCGGGTACCGAATGCAGCGCCGCGGACAGTGCTTCCGGATCCTCGATGCGGCCATAGGCTGCGTCGAGGATCAGGTGGCCGCTATCGGTGATGAAAGGCTCCTCGCCGACCCGGCGCAGGGTCAGGTCAGGATCGAGACCGAGAGCCCGCGACGCTTTCTGGATCGCCAGGAAGGTCGCGATCAGCCCGAAGCCGTTGATCTCGATCGGCAGCGGAAAGTCGCCGAGCGTCTCTACCTGCTTCGAGGCGTCGGCGATCACCAGCATCCGGTCCGACGCCGCCGCGACGATCTTTTCGCGCAGCAGCGCGCCGCCGCCGCCCTTGATGAGCCGCAACCGGCCATCGAGTTCGTCGGCACCGTCGATCGCCACGTCCAGCTGCGGCACAGCCTCCAGCGTCGCCGTCGGCACGCCGAGCTCGCGGCAGAGCGCCTCGGAACGTTCCGAGGTGGTCACCCCGACGATGCCGAGCCCGCCTTCGACGCGCTCGGCCAGGAGACGGATGAACGCCTCGGCGGTCGAGCCAGTGCCGATGCCGAGCCGCATGCCGTCCTCGACACGGTCGAGCGCCGCTTTCGCGGCCTGTCGCTTCAGTTCCTGCATGTCCGCCATGACGGCCCCGTTTCCTGCGCGTTCTGCCCGCTCGTCTAGCCGGTCTACCGCAAGGTGTCGATTGCCGTCCCCGGCGGTTGACGTCATGACCAAGTCCGGCCAGAGCGGTCGACGCCGCAGGATCGCGGCGATCAGCGCAAGGCGAACCCTGACATGACGGATGTCGCTGTCTTCGATCTCGACGGCACGCTGGTCGACACCGCGCCGGATCTCACTGCCAGCCTGAACTACTGCCTGGCGGCGGCGGGCATGGACGCCGTGCCGCTCGACCTCGTGCGCCCGCATGCCGGCCACGGCGCCAGGGTGATGCTGCGTCAAGCCTATGGCTGGGACGGCCGCCCGCTCGGCGAGACCGAGGAAGACGAGCAGCTGTCACGGTTCCTGGAGCATTACGAGGCAAACATCGCGGTGCAGTCGCGCCCCTTCCCCGGCGCCCTCGACGCCATGGAGCGCCTCGCCGCCGGGGGCTTCACGCTGGCCGTCTGCACCAACAAGCACGAGCGGCTGGCCGTGCTGCTCCTGTCGGAACTCGGCATGGCCTACCGCTTCGCGGCGATCTGCGGTGCGGACACCTTCGCCCGCCGCAAGCCCGATCCGCTTCACCTCACCGGCACCATCGACAGGAGCTTCGGCAAACCGGCCGGATCGATCATGATCGGCGACACGATCACCGATATCGCCACGGCCCGCGCGGCGGGAGTCGCTTCGGTGCTGGTGGATTTCGGGTATGCGCCGGACCCGGAGGCCCGCGCCGGGGCGACGGTGGTGATCGACGATTATGCCCGGCTCGACGCCGCCTTCGCTCGCCAGATCGTGGCCAGGGCGGCGCTGCGGCGCTAGACGGGGCGGACCGCATCTGTTCCTGGCAAGCCGCTTGTTGACGAATGGGCCGTTCGGGCACTATATCCCCGGCACCTTGCCGCTGGCGCCTTGCCGCGCGGTCCGGGCGCGTAGCTCAGCGGGAGAGCACCTCGTTCACACCGAGGGGGTCACAGGTTCGATCCCTGTCGCGCCCACCATTCTTCCATTGGGCCGAACATCTTACACCCTCGGAATTTGCACCAAGCCGCTACCTTCTCCGCAGGCGAAGGAGGCATGCGACGTGACAAACTCCAGCCTTCGCCCCTCCGACAGCGCCCCGATCAAGAGCGAGCTGCGCTACGACGAGGCACCGGCGATCTCTTCTGGACGAAGGCACGCTCGAGCCGCCGCTTGGACCGCCCTGCTCTATGCGTTGGGAGCGGCGGCTACAGGAGCAACGAGAACGAGCGACGCGAACATCTAGTCCATCGTGTCACCTGACTCCTGAAGACCGGCGGGTGGCCGGAGGGGCGGCTCGACCACGAGGATGACTGCACGGGTAACGACCGGCGGGCACCTGAGACCCGCCACCGGGGTTCAAAACTTTGCCAACCGGTAACCCCCTGAGACAATGCTGCGACGGAGAGTCTCTTGCTTCCGAAAGGACGGCGCGGAAATTTTACCGTAAACGCGATCAGGCGAAGGCAGACGTGTTCGACCATATCGAGCGCTTGTATAATCCGACGCGCAGAGCGAGCTTGGGTTAGCTTAGCCCAAGAGACTTCGAGCGACGGGAGCGTTAGCCAACCTTGTCTCCATCAGACCGACAGCAGGCCAGTTCGATCGCTGGGCCCCCCTTCGGGCGGCCCAGCTAATTGGCATATGCAGCGGCTGCCTAGTTCGGGTTCTGCCCCGGAACGACACCACCCGAAGGGGTGGTCGACTCGGCCGGATCAGCACCGCCCTGACCGCTGGCCGCCGTCGACGCGCCGGATTCCTGCGACGACATCGAGCCTTCGGTGGCGCCGGACGTCGTTGCCGACGTCGACCCGGTGACCATCGCATCGGCACCCGTGGTCATGACCATCTGATGGTGCTGCTCGAGAACCGGAAGGGTCGTCGCGGCAAACTCGCGGATGGGACCGGCTTCGCCGCCCTGTGCGTAGGCGCCGAACAGAGCAACCGCCTCATCATGGGCCTGACGCTGCATCTGGAGATACGCCGCGTCGAACTGGCCTTCGGGCAGGTCCTGCAACTGATCAACCATCTGCTGGTGGCGCTGGTCCAGGCCCGCAGGCACCGCGAGATCGGCACCGGAGGCTTCCACTGCCTGCATCAGCGCCTCGCCGGCGGCAGTGTGATCCTGCACCATGCGCTGCGCGAAATGGCGTACGTCAGCGCTCTGGGTACGCTCCAGCGCCAGTTCGCTGGACTCGATCTCGAAGCGGTTCGAGAACGTCGCCGTCGGCACGAATTCTGCGGCGGTCAGCGCGGCCTGCTGCTGGGTGGCCGGGGCGGCCGTCTGCGCCGAAGCGACGCTCGGGACGAACAGCGCGGCAGCCAGGGCTGTGGTGACAAAATATCGGTTCATTGGAATGATCCTGTGCTTGAGGGGCTCGTTGCCCACATGGCACCCCAACGCACGCCGATTTTTGATGTTCCGGAACAATAAGTTAGCCGACGATCAGACCTTTCCCCAAGGGACTCTGACGCCGGCCTGGTGGCGAAGGAAGAATCCTGGACGGGTGGGACGCCGGTGCCTTCGCCAACGTCGAAATCGGCATGGCAAGTGCAGATCGTCGGGAGCGAAGTCGGTGTCTGCGCATTTGTCGCTGATCATGCGCGGTGAGCACCTTGTTGTTGAGGAATCTCAGAACCCCTCGACCGCAGATCCTGGGGCGGAAGCCGCGTATGAGTCCGCTCGGTCCACTGCGGCGGGAGCGCCGGGCGCATTAGGACCCCGCCGATCACACCCGCACAGCCTGAGCACGACGCGCGGCTAGCAAAGCAGAGGCAGACGAATGACGGCCAAACGACTGTTGCTGAAGAATCTGCGCCTCAGCGTCATGGACAACTCGTCAGCCTACGCTTTCTCCATAACCATCACGGGCACCTACGCGCTCCTCGCCACGATTGCAGCGCCCGGCCCGCTCGAGATCTTTGCCGGAGCCGGAGGCGCAGTATGCGCGTTCATGGTCGCAGAACTGCTGACGCTGCTGCTGCTTCGCGAAGACCCGCAGCGGTCCGACACGGTCAAACTGCTCGGGCGGATGCTCAACCTGCTGTCGGTCGGCTGCGCGACGGGTGCGGCGTATCTGTGCGGCCTTCTGTTGGACGGGCCGTTCGGCTGGCTGGTGGCCGGATTCACCGCAAGCCTGATCTTCATCTTGCTGGAAGGGCTGGAACTCGCCTTGGCCGAGGCGAAGGAAAAGGGCGTCTGACGCAGGCACATGCGTCGACGGGCACGGGCGGATCTGCGGTCGCGCATCTTGCGCGGGTGGTCGAACGTCAGACCCGCAGATAATCGAAGCAGCCCGCCGGCAGACCGGCACCACTGACCAGAATGGCGCCGTGCCGATAGAGCGTCGATGTCCATGTGCCGGGATCGGTCTCGATCACCAGTAATTCGCCGCTCGGATCGGACCAGACGAGGCGGCCCCCGACCAGCGACATCGCTTCCAAGGCAGCGCCCGGGGCCGTTCCAGGCGCGAAGAGGACTGTCGTAAACTCACGGTCCCGAGGCGGTTGCAAGGCCTGTGTTCCAGCCCCCACGGTCGCGAGGGTCGCCAGTGCCGCGGCGACGACCGACGGCTTTCCGGGCGAACCGCCGGTCGGGCGCGAGCCCATCCACCAGCCGAGCAGAATGGGAACGAGGCCGAACACCACGAACCACAGCAGATCCCAGAACAATGGGGATGCGCTGTCCATCCGGATGCGGTGGATTCCCAGGAGCCAGTGCGACAAGAGGCTGTCGAGCACGTGCCAGGCGCCGAAGCCGAGCAGTAAGGCCGCAGTCAGTTGGATCCCCGACACTGCGCCGCCGCCCCGCCAGGAACGCCAGAGCATCCAGAGGCCTGCCCCGGCGACAACGTACATGAACGCGTGGAAATATCCGTCGGCGGCGACCTGGAACCTCAGGTCGTCGGAGTTGATGGCGCTGAGCAGGTGATGCCACTGTAGGATCTGATGCAGCAGGATGCCATCAAAGAAGCCGCCCAGCGAGAAGCCGAGCAGATACCCTGCCCATCGGGAACCGGGAGACGTTGTCGCTGACACGATCTTCTCCTATGCCGTACGGAGGCCGTCGAAGTTTTGACGATCAGCGGCGCGACCGCAACAGCAGCAGGAGCCCCACGCCGGCCGCGAGCGCAGCGCCGGCAGCCATTGTCCCCTGCCGCCGCTGCGACGGCGAGCGCAGCCCCCCATCGATACCGCCTGCGATGGCGGGAGGGCCGAACAAATTGCCACTGGTCGGCTCGATCGGGGTCGCGTGCGAAAGCGATCGTTCCGTGATCCGCTTCACGAGGCCGATGGTGAAATCTGGCGCCAGAAAATGACCGACACGAGCGGCATTGGTGACCCAGCCCACAGTGGTCGTGCGACGAGGCCGCCTTGCCAGGCGGACGACAGCGTCGGCCACCTTTCGTGCATCGAAGACAGGAGGCGGTGCGGTGACCTTGCGCCCGACGTAGTTGGCGGCATGCCCGATGCCGGGCGTGTCGATGAACGCCGGATAGACGTCGCAGACATGGATGTTCGGATGGTCGACCAGTTCCGCGTTCAGGGCTTCGGAAAAGCCCCGCAAAGCGAATTTCGAGGCGCTGTAGGCAGACGCGAAGGGCATGGCCGCAAAGCCGCCGAGCGAGATCATGTTGATGAACGTGCCGCTGCCCTGGCGCAGAAAGACCGGCAGCACGGCGTGGGCGCTGTTCATGTGCCCTACGAGGTTCGTCTTGATGATCTGCTCGTGGGCCTCCATCGGCACCTCATGGAAGCGTCCGACAGCGCCGACGCCGACATTGGCCAACCAGACGTCGATCCGCCCGCCCAGCAAGAGCGCGCGGTCGCGCAAGGCAGCCACCGCCGCGGAGTCCGTCACGTCGGTTGGCACCGCGACTACCTCCGCCCCTAAGTTCCTGCAGCCCTCCGCCACCTTCTCCAGCGCCTCCCGCCCGCGCGCAGCCAGAACCAGCTTCGCTCCGGACCGGGCGAATGCCTCCGCCGTCGCCTGTCCGATCCCGCTGGATGCACCGGTGACGACGACGACATGACCGCGCAAGCCGCTTCGTTCCATAAACAAAACCCTTCCATATGCGCCAGCCGCGTCACGATTGACCGATGTGCCCGGCTGGAGTGCGATCCGGTCATGCCCGGGCTGCTCCCTCAAGCTGGAAACAGATTACGGCACCGCCCGTCCCGACAAGCGGCCCAACTCTGGCAAGGCATCGCCAGTCTCGTTGGGAAGATTGCCCGAGCCGGCAGGCCTCCTGCTCAAATCGCCTTCGGCAGTTGTCAGTCGACGGTGATGTTGAACGGATTGGGGTCGAAGCCGAAATGATCCAGAAGCGGCTCGGTCTCTCCTTCCGGCATCAGGAACATCCAGACTGCATTCTCAAGCCCGCCGCCCGACGCGGTGACGGACCAGAATTTCGAGTCCCTTCCGCCGAGACCCGGACGGGTACCGGTCTCCACCAGATGCTCCGTGTAGACGTCCCGCCGGGGCACGAAATAGACCGGCGTTTCGCCGAGCCCGTGAACAAGAAGCGCATCCCTGGTAGCGGCCATGACTGCATCGTGGCGTCGGATCACGACGGGACGCGGCTCGCGTTCGATGCGAAGCGACGTGGCTGTTGACCCACCAGGGGTCTGTCCGGGTAGATCGTCCATGGGAACCTCCAATGCTTCGTTCGTAAGTCGATATTCAGCGGTTGTTTGCGGGGCCGGCGTCCGAGGGACACCGAGGGTGCGCCGCCGGATCAGGGAGCTACGGCAGGAGCATCACGTCGTAGTGCGGTGATTCAGCACCGCTGGAGCGAAAATTCAGCCGTGCGACGAGCGGCCCGAGACCCTTCTTCGCGCCGGGGCGGCATGCCCCCCCATATCTGCGTGACCACAAGCCGTCAGGGCGTCTCTCCGAGCGTTTCGTCAGCCGTATCGTCAGGATCCTCACCGTCGAGCGGGGCATCCTTGTCGACCGCCAGCGCCGCGCCCTCGATGTGACCGCTGTCAGCCTCGCCGTCTGTCACCGGATCATTGCGCTCCACCGAGGTGAGACGATCCTCTCGGGGCTGTGCGGGAATGTCGCCGATACCGCCACCGCCGCTGGCGTCGTCGAGGTGTTCGTTGGTCTTGGACATGACGATCTCCTTCATGCTGAGCAGGATGAGAAAGCTTCCAGGGCTGCGGATGTTCCGGGCTTCGAGCGAACGGCGCTGCCTCTTCCTGCCTGCCAGCGGCTGCGTGCGGGTTCAATTGAGCCATCGGAGCGGGTTCTGCCGTGTGCCGGTCCTTTCTTTGCCGGCGGTTCAGCCGCGGAAGGAATTTTTCGTTAGTTGCGTGCGGGATCTGCCGGCGCGCGGAGGGAGCCAACAGGCGGGACGTTCGTTGCAGCCGACTGATGGCCTCATGCGACAGGAAACGAGATGACTGTCCAGCTTCCGCTACCCGAGAGTGCTCGCGCTCCCGAGCAGGTCGATTCAGCGCATGTTCGCGCAGTCTTGCCTGACCTTGCGTACCTGCGGGCGGCGATGGTCAACGTCGCCTTCATCGGCCCGGCGAACGCCCGGGACCGCGGCTGGGTGTTGATCGACACGGGCGTGGCCGGGACCGGAAGTCAGATCGCTGCCGGCATCGCCTCGCGCTTCGGCACATCGCGCCCTGCGGCGATCATCCAAACCCACGGCCATTTCGACCATGTGGGCGCTCTAAAGGAACTGGGCGAGGAGTGGGACGTGCCGATCTATGCTCACGACCTCGAGCACCCCTTCCTCACGGGACAGCAATCCTACCCGGCACCGGATGCGGGCGCGGAAGGCGGCATCATGCCGAAACTCGCCCCGTTGTTTCCCCGCTCGCCGATCGACGTCTCAGCCCGTCTCAGATCTTTGCCCGACGACGGCACCGTGCCGCATCTTCCGGGTTGGCGCTGGCTCCACACGCCCGGTCACGTCTCCCTCTGGCGAGAGGCAGACAGGACGCTGATTGCCGGTGACGCCGTGATCACCACGGGACAGGAATCGGCCTACGAGGTTGCTGTCCAGCAGCCAGAGATGCACGGTCCGCCGCGCTATTTCACGCCCGACTGGGCGGCAGCGGCGGCATCCGTCAGTCTCCTCGCTTCGCTGGAGCCGAGCCTGATTGTCACCGGTCACGGCCGAGCCATGGCGGGACCCGAGATGCTCGCGGCCCTGCATCGTCTCGCCGACAATTTTGAGGAGATCGCGCTGCCTAGGGCGTAGTGGATCTCCGTACAGTGGAGGCGTGGATCGGGTCCGGGGTGCAGGTCCGGCGGCCTTCCCTTAGGGCCATGCCGCGGAAACTGGCTGGTGGGTTCGGCCGCGGCACTGGGGACATAAGCTCCTCTCCGCTCAGTCGCTGGCTCCTCAAGAGAAGAAGTTGGCCCTGCCATTGCCTCACTGGCATCCTATCTGCTCGTCGCCGTGCAGATAGGACGCGCTGAAGTCGGCCTCGGTGCGAAGGCCTCGCCAGTCATGCACCGTGAGTAGGCTCTGGCGGAGAGTAATTAGCTTCTTTCGACGCAGATCCTGTAGCGCCCGATTTACATAAACGACCGTCAGCCCCGTCGCGTCGGCCAATTGCTCTTGCGTCAGCGGGAAGGTGCAAGTCGCATCATCGGCGAAATCCATGGCGCGCCGGTATGCGAAAATCTCGCACAACAAGTGGGCGACCCTCTGGTACCCCGGACGCTGCCCAACATTCATCACCCATTCCCGCGCGATCGCGGCATCGGCGAGGCTTCTGGCGAGGAAGGCTCGGGAAATTGCCGGACGCTTGTCCATGAGGTCGAGCACCTGGTCCCTGCGTGCCACGGCAACGGCGCAGTCGGTTACCGTCTCGATGGAATGGTCCGGATCGTCGAAGAAGAGCGAGGAAAGGTCGCAGATATGGCCGGGCATGAGGATGCCGACGATCTGCCTGTTTCCCTCTCTGTTCGCCTTGTGCCGCACCGCCACACCGCTCCGAAGGATCGTCACGAGGTCGGAACGGTCGCCCTGTCGCCGCAGGAAGGCGTGCTTTCCGACCACTATCGTACGGGAGAAAACGTCGAACAGTGCACCGAGGTCTTCGTCTGGGACAGGCAGAGCCAGCCGAACGGGGCCGCGATCAACGTTCAACATCGAGCTACCTCCAGGAACGAGCGTGAGGTGATCCTAAACGCCTTATGCCACTGAAACGAAATGGCTTTACAGCGAAGGGTCTGTTAGCGAGCATCCCCTGTCGAGGTGGTAACGCCTGATTGTTTGCGTTAGTTTCCTTTTCGTGTGCAGGGTTTCGGGGGCCCACCCGGCCGCTCCTTCCTGCTCTCGCCCGGTCGGAGGCGGCATGATGCCCGATCTCTCTTCCCAGAACTGCAAGGATATTTCGCTTCGTTCGCTCCGGAGGATGGCTCCCGTGCGCTCGCCGTGCGCCTCGACCGGGTCGAGTTCCCACAGCGCGACGTCCTGTTTCGGCCGGGTGAGCTCGTCGAGACCATCGTGTTCCCGAGAGCGGCATCATCTCGCTAGGTCGATGCGGCGAAGAAGGAGTCCCCGTTCAGCGCCTGTGCAAGGTCCTCTGCGTCAGCGCGAGCGGCTGTTTGCCTGAAAGGAGCGTCCGGCCTGCCGCCGGCAGCGCCACGACATGGTGTTGCTGGCGCGCATGTCCGCTTGGCCTCTGCTCTGTCGAGCCGGACCTACGGAAGCCCGCGCTGCCGGTATCGTTCACCATGCGGACTGCGATCCTGCATCTGACGGAGACTCGGACGGAAAGCTCCTTTTCGAGACAGGATCGCGTGTGACTGCGCCCATCACCCTTCGACCAACGACATGCTGCCGCGTCCTACCGCCCTGTCTTGGTGGCGGAGTGGAAATCGGCGGGCTTGCCGGCCACCCATTTCACGAATCGCGCGACCGTCTCGTTGTCGGTGAGCGGCGTGCCGCTTTCGGCGTGGCGGACCAGCTCGCTCGCCGTGAAGTTCGCGTCGATCGTCTCCCGGCAGATCGGATGGACCGGCACCGTGTCGCGGCCGCCCCGGCTTTTCGGGATGGGATGGAAGCGATCGACGGTCTTGCCGAGCGGCCGCCCGCACAGCCAGCACGGCTCCGCCGGCGCCTCGGCCGCCGCTTCGTCCACCAGCCAGCTGGCGTCTCGTATCTTCCGTGCCATGTCGCCGCTCCTCAGCATGCCGAGCGCGATGCGGTATTCGGCTTAGCGCTTTCCGCAGGACTGATGGGCCGAACCTGTGCTGCCGGTCAAGCAGGGCAAAGGAGCCGACCCGCCTCACGGTCATTCGCCCACGCGCCGCAGCCTTACTGCAGCCCTCTGCCGTCGCTGGCCAGGATGGACAAGGCGGCGAGGATCAGCGCAACCAGGAGCGCGACAGCGCCCAGCAGAACGAAAAGCAGCGCCCTCCCGAAGGCCCGATGCCGGCTGGTCCCGCGATGCACGACGAACCATTGCGTCAACGCGGCCAGATACCAGGCAAGGCCGGCGAGGAAGATCGATGCGCCCAGGATCCGCGCCGTGGTGCCGTCGCGAATGCCGACGGTCATCGCCAGGTCGATCGCCAGGACGAAGGGTGCCGCGATGAAGCAGTGGCTGTAGAAGGCCGGCCGCAAGGTCGCCCGGTTCAGGGCCAGCCCTTCCTGCCGCACCGCCTGCACGGCCAGGAGCAGCGGGAAGAGGCTGAAGGCCACTGCCCGGAACATCAGGAGATTGCGGGTATCGGCGAAGACCCCGCCGGCAGCCACGTGCGAGGCACCGAAACCGAGGTCCAGGAGATGCGCGATGACGATCGTCAGGAACAGGAAGATCGGCGGGCTGAGCGCATCGATGAACTGCTCGTCCGGCAAATCGGCCAGCTCGCTTCTGGCATAGGCCATCATCCGGAGTGGCTGACGGACGCATCGCCACAGGGTCAGCGGATAGAAGACAAGCCAGGAGACGAGCTCGTAGAGCAGCGCCTCGATCGACTTGAGGAGGTTCATGAAGTCCACGGGCACCCTCCGGCATGGCCGGTCAGCCTATCGCCGCCGTGTCGCGGACTTCAATGGGCGCCAAAGTCGCGGCCATTCGGCCGGCGACGTCCGCCTACAGGATTGCCGGCAGGTTGAGCCCGTTCTCCCGCGCGCAGTCGAGCGCCTCGTCGTAGCCGGCGTCGGCGTGACGCATGACGCCGGTGGCCGGGTCGTTCCAGAGGACGCGCGCGATGCGCCGGTCCGCGTCTTCCGACCCGTCGCAGCAGATCACCATGCCGGCGTGCTGAGAGAACCCCATGCCGACGCCGCCGCCGTGGTGCAGCGACACCCAGGTGGCGCCGGAGGCGGTGTTGAGCAGGGCGTTCAGCAGCGGCCAGTCGGAGACCGCGTCGGAGCCGTCCTTCATCGCCTCGGTCTCGCGGTTGGGCGAGGCGACGGAGCCCGAGTCGAGATGGTCACGCCCGATGACCACCGGCGCCGAGAGTTCGCCGTTCCGCACCATCTCGTTGAAGGCGAGGCCCAGCCGGTGACGGTCGCCGAGCCCGACCCAGCAGATCCGCGCCGGCAGGCCCTGGAAGGCGATGCGCTCGCGCGCCATGTCGAGCCAGCGGTGGAGATGATGGTTGTCGGGCAGGATCTCCTTCACCTTGGCGTCGGTGCGGTAGATGTCTTCCGGATCGCCGGAGAGCGCCGCCCAGCGGAACGGGCCGATGCCGCGGCAGAACAGAGGGCGGATATAGGCCGGCACGAAGCCCGGAAAATCGAAGGCGTTTTCCAGCCCCTCGTCCTTAGCGACCTGGCGAATGTTGTTGCCGTAGTCGAGCGTTGGCACCCCGGCCGCATGGAAGGCCAGCATCGCCTCGACATGGGTGCGCATCGACGCGCGGGCGGCCTTTTCCACGGCCTTCGGGTCGCTCTCGCGCCGGGCGCGCCATTCGGCCATCGACCAGCCGACCGGCAGATAACCATTGATCGGGTCGTGCGCCGAGGTCTGGTCGGTGACGATGTCGGGGCGGATGCCGCGGCGGACCATCTCCGGCAGGATCTCGGCGGCGTTTCCGAGGAGGCCGACCGACTTCGCCTCGCCGGCGGCGGTCCAGCGCTCGATCATCGCCATCGCCTCGTCGAGCGTCTCGGCCTTCTCGTCGACATAGCGGGTGCGCAGGCGGAAATCGATCGAGTCCGGGTTGCACTCGACCGTCAGGCAGGAGGCGCCGGCCATCACCGCCGCCAGCGGCTGGGCGCCGCCCATGCCGCCGAGACCGCCGGTCAGCACCCACTTGCCCGTGAGGTCGCCGCCGTAATGCTGGCGGCCGGCTTCCACGAAGGTCTCGTAGGTGCCCTGCACGATCCCCTGCGTGCCGATATAGATCCAGGAGCCGGCCGTCATCTGGCCGTACATCGCGAGCCCCTTCTTATCGAGCTCGTTGAAATGGTCCCAGGTCGCCCAGTGCGGCACGAGGTTGGAATTGGCGATCAGGACGCGCGGCGCATCCCTGTGGGTGCGGAAGACCCCGACCGGCTTGCCGGACTGCACCAGCAGCGTTTCGTCTTCCTCCAGCGTCCGCAGCGCCGCGACGATCTTGTCGAAATCGTCCCAGGTGCGCGCCGCCCGCCCGATTCCGCCATAGACCACCAGCTCGTTGGGGTTTTCGGCGACCTCCGGGTCGAGATTGTTCATCAGCATGCGCAGCGGCGCCTCGGTCAGCCAGCTTTTGGCCGACAGCTCGGTGCCGCGGGCCGCGCGAACGGTGCGGGCGTTGTGGCGGCGGTCGGGAAGCGTCATCGGGTCAGCCTTTCAGTGCGGGCGCCAGCGCTTCGAGGCGGCGCAGGAGTTCGGCGAGAACGGGGCGCAGGCGAGCCGCACGGGTCTCGTCATAGGCAAAGGGCGGCGCCTCGCTCGCCAGATGCGTCGCCTGCGCGAGTTCCATCTGGATCGTGTGGACGCCCTCGCCCGGCGCGGCGTAGTGGCGTGTCGTCCAGCCGCCGCGGAAGCGACCGTTGACGATGCTGGTGTAGCCGTCCGCCGTCTCGCACACGCCACGAACTGCCAGTTCCACCAGCCTGTCGCAGGTTCGCCCGCCATCGGTGCCGATGTTGAAGTCCGGCAGGATTCCCTCGAACAGATACGGGACGCGGGAGCGGATCGAGTGGCAGTCGTAGAGGATGGCCACGCCGTGGATCGCCTTGACGCGGGCGATCTCGGCGGCCAGCGCCGCATGGTAGGGCGCATGGAACAGCTTCACCCGCCGCGCGACTTCCGCATCGTCCGGCGCCCTGCCGTCACGCCAGATCGGCTGGTTGTCGAAATCGGTCAGCGGCACCAGCGACGTCGTCGCCTGGCCCGGATAGAGGCTCGCCCCGCCCGGATCGCGGTTGGCGTCGACGACGTAGCGGTGGAAGGTCGCGCGCACCGTCGTCGCGCCCGGCAGCAGGCCCTCATAGAGAAGGTCGATGTGCCAGTCCGTGTCGCGCAGCTTCATGCCTTCGTCGTTCAGGCAGGCACGGATGTCGTCCGGCACCACTGTGCCGGTATGCGGCAGCCCGAGCACGACCGGCGACGAGCCGCGGTGGACCTCTACCGGGCTCATGCGACGCATCCAGGAAGCGGTGAGCATCGCAGCGATTGATCTCCCCCCTTGTGGGGGAGATGGGCGGCAGCCCAGAGGGGGGTGATGCCGCGCGGCCTTCGCCCTGATCCCGCGTCCTGTCGCTGGTTTAGAAAGCGATACCATACGAGGTGGGCGCCCCTCGAGACTGCCCTCTGCCTGCCGGCATCTCCCCAACAAGGGGGGAGATCGATTGCGCCGTTGATGTGCCTCACGAGTCCAGCCCCGGCAGCACGTCGCCGACGCTCGCGACCAGCGCGCCCGAGCGCACCAGCTCGGCGGCCGCGTCCAGGTCGCCGGCCATGTAGCGGTCGTCCTCGAGCGTCGGCACGACGGCCCTGATCGCAGCGTGGGCCGCCAGCAGGCGGGTGCCGGTCGCCAGCGGCGCGCGCAGATCGATGCCCTGCGCCGCCGTCAGCGCCTCGATACCGATGATCGCCGAGAGGTTCTGCGTCATTAGCAGCAGCCGCCGCGCGCCGTGGCAGGCCATGGAGACGTGGTCTTCCTGGTTGGCCGAGGTCGGCGTCGAATCGACGCTGGCCGGGTGTGCCATCTGCTTGTTCTCGCTCATCAGCGCCGCCGAAGTGACCTCGGCGATCATCAGCCCCGAGTTCAGGCCGGGGCGCTTCGTCAGGAAGGGCGGCAGGCCGAAGGACAGTGCCGGATCGACGAGCAGCGCGATGCGGCGCTGGGCGATCGCGCCGATCTCGCAGATCGCCAGCGCGATCTGGTCGGCGGCCAGCGCCACCGGCTCGGCGTGGAAATTGCCGCCGGAAACCACCGAACCGTCGGACAGCACCAGCGGATTGTCGGTGACGGCGTTCGCCTCGATCACCAGCGTTCCCGCTGCCTGCCGCAGCACGTCGAGACAGGCGCCGTCGACCTGCGGCTGGCAGCGGATGCAGTAGGGATCCTGTACCCGCTCGTCGCCGGTCAGATGGCTGTCGCGGATCTGCGAGCCCTCGAGCAGGGCGCGCAGGGAGGCTGCCGCCTCGATCTGCCCGCGATGGCCGCGCAGCGTGTGTATCTCCGGATGGAACGGCGCGGAGGAGCCCATGGCCGCGTCGGTCGACAGCGCGCCGGTGACGAGCGCCGCCTGCGCGGCGCGGAAGGCGCGGAACAGCCCCGCCAGCGCGAGGGCGGTCGAGACCTGCGTGCCGTTGATCAGGGCGAGCCCTTCCTTGGCCGCGAGGGTCACCGGCGAGAGCCCCGCCGCGCGCAACGCCTCGGCGGCGGGGCGCACGGTGCCGTCGACTACCACCTCCCCCTCGCCGATCATGGCAGCCGCGACATGCGCCAGCGGCGCCAGATCGCCGGAAGCGCCGACCGAGCCCTGCCCCGGCACGACCGGCAGGATGCCCTTGTCCAGCATCGCCTCGATCAGTTCGACGATCACCGGGCGCACGCCCGACGCGCCGCGCCCGAGCGACACGAGCTTCGTCGCCATCACCAGCCGCACGATCTCGGGAGCGAGATTGTCGCCCACCCCGCAGCAATGCGACAGGATGAGATTGCGCTGCAGCGTCTCGACGTCGCCCGGCGCGATCCGCACGCTGGCGAGCTTTCCGAAACCGGTGTTGATGCCGTAGACGGCGTCCTCGCCGGCAGCGATCTCGGCGATGCGCGCCGCACTGGCCTCGATGCCGGGCCGGCAGGCGGGATCGAGCCTCACCGGCTCGGTGCCGCGATAGATGCGCTCCAGCGTCGAAAGCGTGACGTGGCCGGGCGTGAGAACGATGGTCATGCCGCGACGTCCCGGATAACCCGGTGCAGCGGGTTGAAGCCGATCCGGTAGGCGAGTTCGGCCGGATGCTCGACGTCCCAGACGGCGAACTCGGCGCATTTGCCGGGCGTGATCGTGCCGAGCTCATCTGCCAGACCAAGGGCGTGGGCCGCCTCGCGTGTGACGCCGGCGAGCGCTTCCTCCGGCGTCAGGCCGAACAGCGTCGAGCCCATGTTCATGGCGAGCAGCGGCGAGGCAAGCGGCGACGAGCCGGGATTGCAGTCGGTGGCAAGCGCGATCGGCACGCCGGCTTCGCGCAGCGCCGCAACCGGCGGTGCCTGCCGCTCGCGTAGCGTATAGAACGCGCCCGGCAGCAGGACCGCCACCGTGCCGGCCTCCGCCAGCGCATCGACCCCCTCCTGCGACAGATATTCCAGGTGATCCGCCGACAGCGCGCCATACCGGGCCGCGAGCGCGGCACCGCCGAGATCGGACAATTGCTCCGCATGGAGCTTGACCGGCAGGCCGAGCGCGCTGGCGCGCTCAAAGACCATTGCCATCTCGTCGACTGAAAACGCGATGCCCTCGCAGAAGCCGTCGACCGCATCGATCAGCCCCTCTGCCGCGCCCTGCTCCATGCCGGGCAGCACCACCGCCTGGATGTAGTCGCCGGGCCGGCCTTGGTATTCGGTCGGCACGGCATGCGCGGCGAGATAGGTGGTGAGGACGCGCACGTCGCGCTCGGCACCCAGCCAGCGCGCGACGCGCAGCATCTTCAACTCGTCCGCGACGGTCAGGCCGTAGCCGGACTTGATCTCCACCGTCGTCACGCCTTCGGCGAGCAGCGCGTCGAGGCGCCGCGAGGCGCTGTCGAACAGGCTGTCTTCGCTGGCCGCCCGCGTTGCCGAGACGGTCGAGACGATGCCGCCGCCCGCCGCCGCAAGCTCCTGGTAGCTGGCACCAGCCAGGCGCAGCTCGAACTCCCGGGCCCGGCTGCCGCCATGGACGAGATGGGTGTGGCAGTCGATCAGCGCCGGGGTCACCAGCCGCTGCCCGAGACCCTCGGCCTCCTTGCCGTGCCATTCGGCCGGCAGGTCGGCGGCCGGGCCGGCGAAGACGATCTGCCCGTCGATCGTCGCCACCGCGGCATTTGTCACCAGCCCGTAGGGCGCGCCCGACCGCTCCATGGTCGCGAGCGTCAGCTCGGTGAGAAGGCGTCTGGCCATGGCGCGCATCCGTCGGTTTCGGTTGAGCCGAAAACCTATTATGTATAGACATATAGTGTCAATCGCGGCGGGGGTGAGGATAGCCGATGCGGATCAGGGCTGAACAGCTGCTGCTGGAAGACGGCTGGGCGCGAAACGGCCTCGTCACGATCGGCGACGATGGTTGTATCACCGCGATCGATGCCGCCGGCGAGAACGAGGCCGCAGACCAGGCGGTGCCTGTCCTCCTGCCGGCGCTGTCCAACCTCCACAGCCATACATTCCAGCGCGCCATGGCGGGGCTCACCGAGACCCGTGGGCCGGAGGGGCGCGACAGCTTCTGGACCTGGCGCGTCCTGATGTACCGGTTTCTCGACGTGCTGACGCCGGACGAGATCGAGACGATCGCCGCCTTTGCCTTCATGGAGATGCTGGAGGCCGGCTTCGGCGCCGTCGCCGAGTTCCACTATCTCCATCATGCCCCGAACGGCGCACCCTATGACGACCTCGGCGAACTCTCGTCCCGCATCGCGGCTGCGGCGACGACAACTGGCATCGGCCTGACGCTGCTGCCGGTGCATTACCGCACCGGTGGTCTCGACGGACGGCCGCTGACCGGCGGCCAGCAGCGCTTCGGCAACGATCTCGGCCGGTTCCTGAAACTGGTCGAGCGGGCGAAGGAAATCCTCGCCCCGCTCCCCGCCGACACAAGCCTCGGCCTCGCGCCGCATTCGCTGCGGGCCGCCCCGGCGGACGACATAAGGATCCTCGCAGCCACCCTGCCGGACGGACCGTTCCATATGCATGCCGCCGAGCAGGAGGCCGAGATCGAGGAGGTTCTCGCGGCGACCGGGCGCCGTTCCATCGAGTGGCTGCTCGAGAATTTCCAGGTCGACGAGCGCTGGTGCCTGATCCACGCCACCCACATGACGCAAGCCGAAACCGAGGCGCTTGCCCGTTCCGGCGCGGTGGCCGGCCTCTGCCCTGTCACCGAGGCCAATCTCGGCGACGGCATCTTCGAGGGCGTCGCCTTCCTGGAAGCTGGCGGCAGCTTCGGCATCGGCTCGGATTCCAACATCCGCATCAGCGCCGCCGAGGAGCTGCGCCAGCTGGAATATTCGCAGCGGCTGAAGCACAAGGGCCGCGCCGTGCTCGCCGAGCCGGGCGGCTCCGTCGGCCGCCGCCTCTACGACGGGGCACTCAAGGGCGGCGCCCGTGCCCTCGGCCGCGAGGCGGGCGCGATCCGGGTCGGCGCCTTTGCCGATCTCGCGGCGCTCGACCCGGCCCGCTTCGCCGGCTCCGGCAAAGGCGACGGCATCCTCGATGGCTGGATCTTCACCGGCGGTCGCGAGGCCGTGACCGACGTCTGGTCGGCCGGGCGCCACATCGTGCGGGAGGGTCGGCATATCGACGCCGACGCGCTGACCCGGCGCTATCGCGCGGTGCTGGCCAATGTCATGGGGCGCCTGTGAAGCCCGGCCCCCGCTCCTCGTTCCGCGTCATCAAGGACGAGATAGCCCGACGCATCGGCGAGCAGACGTGGAAGGCCGGCGCCCTGATCCCCGGCGAGGAGGCCCTGGCCGCCGAGTTCGGCGCAGCCAGGGCCACCGTCAACCGGGCGCTGCAGGAATTGGCGCGCGCCGGGCTGATCGAGCGCAAGCGCAAGGTGGGGACGCGCGTCGCGCTGCATCCCGTCCGCCAAGCCCGTTTCGCCATTCCGCTGGTCTCCCAGGAGGTCGCCGCTGCCGGCGCCGCCTATCGCTACGCCCTGCTGGCGCGGGAGGCCCGGGCGGCGGATGCACGGGACGCCGAACGTCTGGGCGTTGCACTCGGCGACATGGTCCTGCACCTGGAATGCCTGCATCTGGCCGACGAGCGCCCGTATCAGTTCGAGGATCGGCTGATCAATCCGTCGGCCGCGCCGAAGGCGATGGAAGAGAGCTTCGAGACCCTGGGGCCGAACGAATGGCTGGTCGGCGCCGCGCCGTTCTCGCGCGCCGAGTTCACCTTCCTCGCCGCCCTGCCGAGTGCGCGCGAGGCGAAAATCCTCGATGTCGCAGAGAGCGAACCGGTGTTCGTCGGCGAGCGGCGCACCTGGCTGCTCGCGCGGCCGATCACCGCCGTGCGCATGGTGCACCCGCAGAGCCACCGGCTGACGTCCCGCCTATGAGCGGGCCAGTTCGCCGCGGTCGGCCTGGATCGCCTCCGCACGGATTTCCTCGGTCAGCCGGGCGCGCATCTCGCTGAATTCCGGGCTCGACTTCATCTTGTAGTGGCGCGGATGCGGCAGGTCGACGGGCAGGATCGACTTGATCCGGCCGGGTCGCGCCGACATCGTCACGACCCGCGAGCCGACGAAGATCGCCTCCTCGATGTCGTGGGTGACGAACAGCACCATCTTGTGCTCGCGCTCCCAGATGCCGAGCAGGAGTTCCTGCATCAGCCCGCGCGTCTGGTTGTCGAGCGCGCCGAAGGGCTCGTCGAGGAGCAGGATCTTCGGGTCGTTGGCGAGCGCGCGGGCAATCGCGGTACGCTGCTGCATGCCGCCCGAAAGCTGCTTCGGCCAGTGCTTCTCGAAGCCCTTGAGCCCGACCTGATCGACGTAGAAGCCGACGATCTCGCGTTTCTCGGCCTCGCCCATGCGCTTCTCGCGCAGGCCGAAGGCGATGTTGTCCTCGACGCTCAGCCAGGGAAACAGCGTGTAGGACTGAAACACCATGCCGCGGTCCGGTCCGGGGCCGGTAATCGCCTCCCCGTCGAGCGTCACGGTGCCGGTGGTCGGCCGGTCGAGGCCGGCGATGATGCGCAGCAGCGTGGACTTGCCGCAGCCGGACGGCCCGAGAATGGTGACGAAATCGTCCGACGGCACGGTGAGGTCGGTCGGCTGCAGCGCGACGACCGGGGCGCCGCCCTTCACGCCGGGAAACACCCGGCCGAGGCCGGAAATGACGAGCTCGCTCATGCCAGCCTCCAGGCGAAGAGCCAGCGATTGATCGACTTGAACAGGAAGTCCGAGATCAGGCCGATCAGCCCGATGACAATGATGCCGAAGATGATCTGGCCGGTTGCCATCAGCGCCTGCGAATTGATGATCATGTAGCCGATGCCCGACGAGGCGCCGATCAGCTCGGCGACGATGACGTAGGTCCAGGCCCAGCCGAGCACGAGGCGGAGGATCTCCGCGATGTCCGGCGCATTCGCCGGCACGAGGACGCGGCGCACGATGCCACGGTCGTTCGCCCCCAGCGTGTAGGCCGCCTCCACCAGGTCTTGGCGGGTCGAGCCGACGGCGCCCGCCACCATCAGCGTGATCTGGAAGAACGAGCCGATGAAGATGACCAGCAGCTTCTGCGTCTCGCCGATGCCGGCCCACAGGATCAGCAGCGGCACGAACGCGGAGGCCGGCAGGTAGCGGGCGAAGGAGACGAAGGGCTCGAGCAGCGCTTCCACCGGCTTGTAGGTGCCCATGGCGATGCCGATCGGCACGGCGAGAGCCGCCGCGATGGTGAAACCGCCGACGACGCGCCAGATGGTGATCCCGATGTCGCCGAGGAAACCGCGCTGCGACAGCAGGTACCAGCCGTCGCCCAGCATGGTCAGCGGGTCGGCGAGGAAGGTGCGCGACACGAAGCCGCCGTAGGTCGCGAGCGACCAGAGGGCGACGAACAGCACGAAGAACGAAAAGCCGAGGACGACGCGGGTGCGCGTGTCCACCGGCTGGAAGGGTCGGATCATCGTGCGGGGTCCGGCGCTTGGTGGGTCAAAAGCCGCGGCAGCCGGTCAAAACCGGTCGCCGCGGAACACAGGCGGATGCCTTACTGTATGAAGCTCGGGTCGGCCAGACCGTCGATTTCCGGCTTCTCGCGGATCACGCCGATGTCGAGCAGGAGGTCGGCGGCAGCATCCGAGAACTCGCGCCATTCGCCGGCGAAGAACGTCTTGTTGGCCTCGCGGTCCTGCCAGCGCAGATGCGAGGCGGAGGCGGCGAACTGCTCGCCTGTCTGGTTCACGTCGGCGCCCATGATCTCGTAGGCCCGGGCCTGATCGCTTTCGATCATCTCCAGCGCCTCGAAATAGCTCTCCGCGAGCGCCTTGGCGGCCTCGGGGTTTTCCTCCAGGAAGGCCGGCGTGCAGCCGACCGTGTCCATCACCGCCGGGTAGTCCAGCGTGGTGGCGAGGATCTTGCCGGAATCGGGCGCGTCGCGCACCGTCGACAGATACGGCTCGTAGCTCATCGCCGCATCGTTCTGCCCGGCGACGAAAGCCTGCGCCGCCGGTCCGGGCTCCATGTTGACCACCGAGACGTCGTCGAGCGACATGCCGTTCTCGTTGAGCATCCAGGCCAGCAAGAAATACGGCGAGGTGCCGGGCGTCGAGGCCGCGATCGTCTTGCCCTTGAGATCCGCGAAGGTCTCGACATCGCCGCGCACCGCGATGCCGTCGGCGCCGTAGCTCTTGTCCATCTGGAAGATCTGCGTTGCCGCGACGCCGTTGGCGTTCCAGGCGACCCAGGTCTCGACCGTCGTCGCCGCGCACTGGATGTCGCCCGAGGCGATGGCGAGGTGGCGGCTCGCCTGCGGGATCTTGGAGAGCGTGACGTCGAGACCGTTCTTCTCGAAGATCCCGGCCTCCTTGGCGAGGGTCAGCGGCGCGAAGCCGGTCCAGCCGGAGAGGCCGAGATTGATGCTCGTCGTCTGCGCCTGGGCGCCGGAAAGCCCGGCAAGCACCAAACCGACCGCGCAGCCTGTCTTAGAAAGCAAATCCATTTTCGTCGCCCCTCCATTTGTCTACACAAATACAGACTGACGGAAGGCCATGAGGCGGTCAAGCGGGGTGGCGGCGCCGGCCTGCGGATTGAATCGGCAGGCGCGGAGCGAATGCTGTGCAATGTGCCCACCGACGCGGCAAAGGCGCGATCACGGGTAAACGACACCGGCTCGGTGGAGATCGTCAGCGCCCGGCGTGAGCTCTTTCGAGCCCGCGCCGGGCGGATCGTCGCTGACGCCCTGATCAGGCCTTCTGGACCGCCGCGGCAATGTCGTCGACCGAATGGCCGGTCAGGTCCTTGGCGAGATCGCCGACGATCTTGCCCTTGAGGTTCGCGTGATAATGCTTGCGCATCTCGCCGAGCGTGCGCGGATCGGCGATGATGAAGACATGCTCGAGCTTGTTCTTGAGCGCCATCTGGTTGAGATGCTCGGCACTTGCCGCGGCGAAGGCGTCTTCGTCGCCGCGATGCGAATCCGGATTGGCCGACGAGCTCTGGTGCCGCCCGCCCGACCCGGCGTTGCTGGCGTCGATCGTCGGGTCTGCCATCGGCGCGAGGTCGAGCTGGGTCTCGGTCCCCTTGTTGTGGAAGAGCTTGAGGTTCTTTCCGTCCACGACGGCCACGATCGTTCCGTTGGCAAGGATCATCGGTAAACTCCTGATTGTCCGGTCGGCACGATGTGGCCGATCGGGTTTCGACGAATGTCGTCACTGCGAGACGTTTCGCGGCGGGGTGCGTTCCCTCCGCTGTTGGTGGCAAGGTGCTGCTCGGAGCTCTCGGAAAGCCGGAGCCCGGCAAGCGAGGGCCTCAGGGCAGCGGCCGGTCGTCCTCCAGCATCCGCTCCGCCGAACCGTCGAGATCGTCGAACTGGCCGCTGTTGAGGCTCCAGAGGAACGCCGCGAGGCCGAGGGCCCCGAGCCCCAGCGCCACCGGAATGAGCACGATCAGGAGGTTCATGCGGCCTGCTCCTGCAAGGCGGTTGCCGCCACCGGCACGGGTTCGCCGCTGGCAGACGGCGCAGGCACCTGCGCAACCGGCCGACGTGCCAGTCGCCGCTCGCTGCCGCCCCGCGTGAGCCGGAGACTGTTGCCGATGACGATGATCGAGGAGGAAGACATGGAGATTGCCGCCACCAGCGGCGTGACATAGCCCGCCACCGCCAGCGGCACGGCGAAGCAGTTGTAGAGGATCGCCAGCCCGAAATTCTGCCGGACCAGAGCCTTTGCACGCTGGGCGATGCGATGCGCGTAGGGCACCGCCAGCAGGCTGTCGCGGGTGAACACGAAATCCGCAGCCTGCCGGCCGGCATCGCAGGCCGAGGCCGGCGCCATCGAGACGTCCCCGGCGGCAAGACTCGGCGCGTCGTTGAGCCCATCGCCCACCATCAGCACGCGATGGCCCTCGGCCTGCAGCGCGCGGATCCGGTCGATCTTCATCGCCGGGGTCTGCGCGGAAGCAAACCGTTCGATCCTGAGCCCCTGCGCCAGCCGTTCGACCGGCCCGGCGGCGTCGCCGGAAAGGAGTTCGACGTCGAGCCGCGCCTTGGTCAGCCCCGCGATGGCCGCCGCCGTGTCGGCGCGCAGCGTTTCGGCGAGCACGAACCCGGCAGAGGGTCCGCCCTCGACGGCGAAAGCCGGCCCGTCGCCTGGCAGCGCTCCGCCGGGCGACGCGATTTCCGCCGCCCAGTCGGCACGGCCGAGCCGCACGCGGCGTCCGTCGTCGCTGCGTCCCTCGATGCCGCTTCCGGCGACTTCCCTGATATCGACCAGCGGCAGGGTCGGGCCCGCCCCGAGAAACGCCCGCACGGCCCGCGAGGCCGGATGGGTGGACTGGCTGGCCAGCGCCCTCGCCCAGGCCGTCGATGCCCCCTCGCCGATGTCCGACCGCACGACAAGCGGCGTGCCGGTGGTGAGCGTGCCGGTCTTGTCGAGAACCACGCGGTCGATCTCGGCGAGCCGCTCCAGCGCCGAGCCGTCCTTCATCAGGATGCCGGCCTCGAACAGCCGCGACGCGCCGATCACGTGGACGACCGGCACCGCCAGACCCAGCGCGCAGGGACAGGTGATGATCAGTACGGCAATGGCGATGTAGAGCGCGTGGTACCAGTCGCCGCCGGTGGCGACGAGCCAGCCGAGGAAGCTGGCGGCGGCGAGGACGTGCACCGCCGGCGCATAGATACGGGCCATCCGGTCGGCGATGCGGACGTAATGTCCGCGCCCGACCTCCGCTGCCTCCATCATCCGCACGATCTCGGCAAGGAAGGAATCCTTCGCAGCCTTTAGCGCCCGCATGTCGAGCGGGCCGGTGAGGTTCAGCGTCCCGGCCTCGATCCGGTCGCCGACGATCGCCGCGGAAGGCTCGCTCTCGCCGGTGACGAGCGAGCGGTCGAGCGCGCTGGATCCGCGCAGGATTTCGGCGTCCACCGGCACCCGTTCGCCGGCCGCCACCCGCAGGACCATCCCGGGGCGGACCTCGTCCAGCGGCACGTAGCGCAGCGCGTCGCCTTCGACGGCGGTCGCACCCTTGGCCGCCAGCCGTGCGAGGCCGGTGACGGCGCTGCGTGCCCGTTCGCGCATGCGCTGGTCGAGGAACCGGCCGATCAACAGGAAGAACAGCAGCGTCACCGCCGCGTCGAAGTACGCCTCCTCGCCACCGGTCAGGCTCTCGGCGAGGCTCATGGCGAGCGCGAGCAGGACGCCGAGCGAGATCGGCACGTCCATATTCATCCGCCCGGCGCGCAGCGCCGCAAAGGCCGAGCGGAAGAACACCTGGCCGGAATAGGCGATGGTCGGCACGGCGATCAGCGCCGAGACGAGATGGAACAGGTCGCGCGTTGCCGCATCGGCGCCCGACCAGACGGAGACCGACAGGAGCATGATGTTGGCGGCGGCGAATCCCGCGACCGCCAGCGCCTTCAGAAGCTGCGCCGACTCCCGTTGCTGGCCCAGCGCGTCGAGGTCGCCGAGGTCGATCGACGTCGCACGGTAGCCGACGCCTTCCAGCGTGTCCGGCACGATCAGCGCCGGGCGGTCCGGTGTGTCGAGAACCACGGTCACCCGCCGCATCGTCAGGTTGACCCGCGCGGCGACGACGCCGTCGAGCCCGGCAAGTGCCGTCTCGATGGTCGAGATGCATCGCCCACACGAAATGTCCGGGACGGCGAAGACGTACTGGACCGTGCCGTCATCCTGCTGCCGGCCGGCATGCGCCAGTTCCTCGGCCTTCAGGAGACGCGCCGGATCGCTGGTCTCGCCGGCGAGCCCGGCCGCCAGCCCGCCGCCGCAACAGCTCACTGGCCTGCCTCCACATGGAAGCGGACCCGCTTCTCCCAGCTCTCGGCGCTTGGGGTCTCGACGATGACGTCGGCCTCCCAGAGCCCCGAAGCGAGCTCGGTCTCGCCGCCGTAGCCGCCTTCGCGCAGCGGCTGCAGGGTCACGGTCCTGTCCAGTTGCGCCGAGGCCGGCCGGCCGATCGTGGCCGTGACGGTGCTGTCGTGGATAGGTCGACCCTCGCGGTCGGTGAGCGCCACGACGAAACGCCCGTCGGCGTAGCGCGTGTCGATCGACCAGCCGCGCGCCGCCTGACGCTCGCGGGTTTCGGTCACGGTGTTGAAGCGCTGGCTCTCGACGTAGGAGTTGCCGACGACGAGGCCGCTCCAGGTGGAGGTCGCGAGAAACGCCATGGTGAAGTTGACGGCGATGATCGTGCCGAAGAACAGCGCCAGGACGGCCGCCATGTGCTTGCCGGTGAAATGGTTGGTGCCGAGCAGACGGTCGATCATCTCAACGCTCCGGGTTTTCGAAAATGGCGGTGTAGCTGTCGGTTTCCGACGCGGACGCGTCCTCGACGACGAAGCGGAAATCGGTGGCGCCGGGCTGCACCGCGTCCGGCTTCTGCGCCACGAAGACCCGCAGCGTGCGCAGCCGGTCGGGCTCGACGGGGACGTCGAACGCGGTTCCGGCCGTGTCGGCGATGTCGGGTATCTGCATCGCCGCGCCGGGCAGGCCCTCGAGTCGCAGCGTGATGGTGCGCGGCTCGGCGATCATGTTGAGCAGCTTGACGGTGTAGCCGTTGCGGATCGAGCCGTCGCTGAGCGTCACAGCGACCGGGTTGCGGTCGTGCTGGACGGTGACCTGCAGCCGGTCCCGCGACAGGAGCGCCGTGATCAGGACGACGCCGATCGCCGTCCAGAGCGCGGTGTAGACCAGCGTCCGCGTGCGCAGCAGTACCCGCCAGTCGAAATGCTTGAGGCTGGCGGTGAAGCGGCCGTCCGGGCCCCGCACGCGGGCGGGATCGATCGCGCCGGTCGCGGGGTCGGTGGCGATCGCCATGTTGGCGTCGTAGTCGCGCAGCGTCGCGTAGGAGATCAGGCCGCGCTCGCGGCCGAGCTTGTCCATGACGCCGTCGCAGGCGTCGATGCACAGCGCGCAGGTGATGCAGGCGAGCTGCTGCCCCTCGCGGATGTCGATTCCGGTCGGGCAGACCGCGACGCAGGCGTTGCAGTCGACGCAGTCGCCGGCCGGGATGCCGGCGGCGGCGGCCTTCTTGGCGCCGTGGGTGCGCGGCTCGCCGCGCCAGTCGTTGTAGGTGACGACCAGCGAGTCCTCGTCGAGCATTGCCGCCTGGATGCGGGGCCAGGGGCACATGTAGATGCAGACCTGCTCGCGCATCAGCGCGCCCAGCACGTAGGTGGTGGCGGTGAGGATGCCGACGGTCGCATAGGCGACGAAGGGCGCCGAGCCGGTGAGGAAGTCCCGCAGCAGCGTCGGGGCGTCGGCGAAATAGAAGATCCAGGCGCCGCCGGTCGCCACCGCGATCACCAGCCACGTCGCGTGCTTGAGGACGCGCTTGCGGACCTTGTCGAAGCTCAGCGGCGCCTTGTCGAGGCGGATCCGGGCGTTGCGGTCGCCCTCGAAGAACCGCTCGACGACGAGGAAGAGGTCGGTCCAGACGGTCTGCGGGCAGGTATAGCCGCACCACGCCCTTCCGGCGACCGAGGTGACCAGGAAAAGCCCGACCCCGGCCATCACCAGGAGCCCGGCCACGAAGAAGAACTCCTGCGGCCATATCTCGATGAACAGGAAGTAGAAGCGGCGGTTGGCGATGTCGATCAGCACCGCCTGGTCGGGAGCGTAGGCGCCCCGGTCCCAGCGCAGCCATGGCGTGACGTAGTAGACCGCCAGCGTCACGGCCATGATGATCCATTTCAGCCGGCGAAACCGTCCCTCGGCCCGCTTCGGATGGATCTTCTGGCGGGGTGCATAGAGCGGCTGGCTCTGTTGCCGGGCCGCGGTATTGACGGCTTGGACGTCGATCCTGTCGATGTCGGGCTGGTGCAGCATGGGATTGTCGAGACCCTCGTCTCCGGCGACGATAGTGCCGGTACCGTCCCGCATAGAGGGGCGGCCGCGAGGCCACCTTGATCTGCGTCAAGCCGCCTCCGCAGATGGCGGAGACAGACCAGCGACACCTGGCACGAATGCCGAGAGCGCCGCTGGCCTGGATGCCTACTGCGTGGCGGCCTGCTCGCCGCCGCCGAGGCTGTGGACGTAGACGGCGAGCTCCTTCACCGTCCCCTCGCCCAGCCGGTCTTCCCAGCCCGGCATGACGCCGTGTCGCGGCGCGACGACCTGGGCGGCGATTTCCGCCTGACTGCCCCCGTAGAGCCAGATCGCGTCGTTGAGCCGCGGGGCCCCCATTTCGCGCATCCCCTCGCCGGCCTCGCCATGGCACGCGGCGCAGTTCTCGGCGTAGAGCGTCGCGCCGCGTTCGGCCCCGGCGGCATCCGCCTCCTGGCCCGAAAGCTGGCGGACATACCAGGCGACGTCGGCGATCTGGGTGCGATCGAGGATGCCGTCACGGCCGAAGGCCGGCATCTCCGAATAGCGCGTCTCGTCGTCGGCGCCGTAGCGGATGCCGTGCTGGATCGACAGATAGATGTCGTCCACCGTGCCGCCCCAGATCCAGGCGTCGTCGTTGAGGTTCGGATAGCCCGGCCCGCCCTGGGCACCCGAGCCGTGGCACTGGACGCAATTGACCTTGAAGGCGGCGCGACCGGCGGCGACGGCATACTGGCGCAGTTCCGGGCTGGCGGCGATCTTGGAGACCTCGGTGGTCTGGATCGCCGTCTCGCGGTCGACGTTCAGCATGTCCACGGCGGAAATCTCGGTCCGCAGATCGGCGCGGCTCGACCAGCCGAGCAGGCCCGTCGTCGCACCGTTGACCAGCGGCCAGGCAGGATAGAGCACGGTGTAGACGGCGGCGAAGGCGATCGTCGCGTAGAACGTCCACAGCCACCAGCGCGGCATGGGGTTGTCGAGTTCGCGAATGCCGTCCCATTCGTGGCCGGTGGTCTCGACGCCGGTGGCGGCGTCGATTTCTTTCTCGTCGGCCATCTCAATCCTCCTTGAACGGAATATTCGCGGCGTCGTCGGCGCTCTTGCGCCCGCCGGGTCGCAGCACCCAGAGAACGACGCCGATGAAGAACAGCGTCATGCCCAGCAGCGCCCAGCTGTCGGCAAAACTCCGCATCGTCTGGTAATCCATGCCGGCGCTCCTAGCGGTCGTTCTGTTCGGGCTCGTAGACCGAGAAGTCGACGAGGGTTCCGAGCATCTGCAGGTAGGCGACCAGCGCATCCATCTCGCTGAGATGCTGCGCATTGCCGTCGAAATTGCTGACCACCGCCTTGGGGTAGCGTTCGAGCAGACCGGCCGTGTCGGCGTCGGGATCGGCCTGGGCCTTCAGATCGGCCCGGGCGCTCTCGATCATCGCGTCGGTATAGGGAACGCCGACGCCGCGATTGGCGACGAGGTGACCCGCAGGATCCGCCATGTCGAGGTCGCGGGAGAGGAAGGCATAGGTCGGCATGATCGATTCCGGCACCACCGAGCGGGGGTCGGTCAGGTGCTGGACGTGCCATTCGTCGGAGTAGCGGCCGCCGACGCGGGCGAGGTCCGGCCCGGTCCGCTTGGAGCCCCACTGGAACGGATGGTCGTACATCGACTCCGCGGCGAGGCTGTAGTGGCCGTAGCGCTCGACCTCGTCGCGGAACGGCCGGATCATCTGGCTGTGGCAGAGATAGCAGCCTTCCCGGATGTAGATGTTGCGACCGGCCAGCTCGAGCGGCGAGTAGGGCCGCATCCCCTCCACCTTCTCGATCGTGTTCTCGAGATAGAACAGCGGTGCGATCTCCACGATGCCGCCCACCGAGACGACGAGCAGCGATCCGACGAGCAGCAGCGTGGCGTTGCGTTCGATCTTGCCGTGGTGCTTGAGCAGGGACTTCTTCTGTGTGGGAGCCATGGCTGCTGATCCTTACTCTGCGGGCACGGCGACCGCGGCGCGGCGGCCCATCGGGGCCTCCTCGCGGACGTCGCCCCGGATGGTGCGGTAGATGTTGAAGGCCATGATCAGCGCTCCGGCGAGGTAGAGCAGCCCGCCGAAGGCCCGCAGCATGTAGTAGGGATGCATGGCGGCGATCGTCTCGGCGAAGGAATAGACGAGGTATCCCTCGGCATCGTACTCGCGCCACATCAGGCCCTGCATGATGCCGGCGACCCACATCACCGCGGCGTAGACGACGATGCCGAGCGTCGCGAGCCAGAAGTGCCAGTTGACCAGGCGCACGCTGTAGAGCCGCTGACGGTTCCAGAGCTTCGGCACCAGGTAGTAGATCGCCCCGAAGGTGATCAGGCCGTTCCAGCCGAGCGCGCCGGAATGCACGTGGCCGATGGTCCAGTCGGTGTAGTGGCTGAGCGAGTTGACCGCCTTGATGGACATCATCGGCCCCTCGAAGGTCGACATGCCGTAGAAGGCGACGGAGATCACCATCATCCGCAGGATCGGGTCGGTCCGCAGCTTGTCCCAGGCGCCCTGCAACGTCATCAGGCCGTTGATCATGCCGCCCCAGGACGGCATCCAGAGCATCACCGAGAACACCATGCCGAGGGTCTGCGCCCAGTCCGGCAGCGCGGTGTAGTGGAGGTGATGCGGACCGGCCCAGATATAGAGGAAGATCAGCGACCAGAAGTGGATGATCGACAGCCGGTACGAGTAGACCGGACGGTCTGCCTGCTTGGGGATGAAATAGTACATCATCCCGAGGAAGCCGGCGGTCAGGAAGAAGCCGACGGCGTTATGGCCGTACCACCACTGGGTCAGCGCGTCCTGGACGCCGGAAAAGGCCGAATAGCTCTTGGCGCCGAGCAGCGACACCGGCAGCGCCAGGTTGTTGACGACGTGCAGCATCGCGATGGTGACGATGAAGGCCAGGTAGAACCAGTTGGCGACGTAGATATGCGGTTCCTTGCGGCGGATCAGCGTGCCCATGAACACCGCCAGATACGCGACCCAGACGGCCGTCAGCCACAGATCGACGTACCATTCCGGCTCGGCGTATTCGCGGCTCTGGGTGATGCCGAGGAGGTAGCCGGTGGCCGCAAGCACGATGAACAGCTGGTAGCCCCAGAACACGAACCAGGCCAGGTTGCCGCCCCAGAGCCGCGCCCGCGTGGTGCGCTGAACGACGTAGAAGGAGGTGGCGATGAGGGCGTTGCCACCGAAGGCGAAGATCACCGCCGACGTGTGCAGCGGCCGCATCCGGCCGAAATTGAACCACGGCTCGATATTGAGGATCGGCCAGGCCAGCTGCGAGGCCACCACCACGCCGACGAGGAAGCCGACGATACCCCAGGCCAACGTCGCGATGACCCCGTACCGGACCACCTCGTCCATGTAGCCGGTGTCCGGCGAGCGCGGCGGTACAGGGCCGGCGGGGGCGAATTCGATGCGCCGCAGCAGCACGACCGTCGCCCCGGCGAGAACGAAGAACAGGACCCAGGCATGGGCGGCGAATTCGGCATCCCGGGCGAAGGCCGCCCCGAGCATGGCCACAAAGGCAGCGACGCCGATAAGGATCGCCTCGACTTGATTCCGCATTGATCGGTGTCCTCTCCAGGATTCCGCCGGCGCGACAGTGTCGCCCCCCGTCGCGGCGCGGTGTGTTTCATCGATCCTGTGGCAGTCGGGGGGCGGGCTCGCCTTGATCCTGATCAAGGCGGGGCGCCGGCTCGTTCGCGCGGCCCGGTCCAGTCTGGGAACGCCGCACCGCCAGCGCCGCGCTCAGGAGCGCTCGAAGATCCGGGCATCATCGGCGGTGCCGATCGCTCGAATTCGCCGGCTTTCCCTCAAGGAAAAGTAACGACTCTGCGTGCATGATCTTGCCGTGTTTCATCCAATGGCAGACCGATGCTGCGATTACGCTCCCCTCTCCGGCGATTACTTCGGTCGGCCTTCGTGCGCGACCGTTCGGGCGTCGCGGCGGTCGAATTCGCCTTTGTCGGCCTGCCGCTCTTCGCGATGATCTTCGCCATCATCGAATCAGCTGGGATCTCGGCCGTCGGCGTCCTCCTGAACACGGCGGTGGACGGCGTGGCGCGGCAGGTGCTGACCGGTCAGGTGCAGAAGGCCGACATCAGCGAGGAAGTCTTTCGCCAGCGCATCTGCACGGAAGTCGACTTCATCCTCGACTGCAGCAAGCTGAAGATCGACCTGCGTACCTTCCCGACCTACAAGGCGATCCCGGTCGACGCCCCGATGCAGTTGCGGCGGATCGACGACAGCGATTTCTGCTTCGACCCGGGCGGTGCGAGCTCGATCACCGTGCTGCGGGTGTTCTACGAGTGGCCCTGGTCGGCCGCCTTCCTCAGCAATCTCGCCACCGACACCGACGGAAACGCCGTCATCTTCGGCATGTCGGCCTTCATGAACGAGCCGTTCGGCGATCTCGCCAGCAGCCGGACGACGTGCTGAGGCAAATGACGATGCGCAATCCGATCCGCTTCCGCCTGCCCCGCCGACTGGACGAGTTCGCCCGGCAGCGCGATGGCGCCAGCGCGGTGGAATTCGCCCTCGTCCTGCCCTTCGCCCTGCTTCTCTATTTCGGCTGGTTCGAGGCGACCCAGGCGTTCCAGATGGTCCAGAAGGTCGACTCGACCGCCGAGACGATCGGCAATCTCGTTGCCCGGACGAAGACGATGAACGACGTCGCGATCACCAACATCTTCGACATCTCGACCGCGATGATGACGCCGTTTCCGTCGGAGAAGCTGAAGATGACGATCACGACGGTCGCCGTCGAGCCGGACGGCAAGGGCGTGGTCCACTGGTCGAAGGCCAATATCGGCGACGCCCTGACGCCGGCCCAGCCCTATGCGGTGCCGGAGGAACTTGTCTTCGACGCCAAGACCTACCTCATCGTCGCCGACGTCTCCTACGACTACGACGCGCTCTTCGGCTTCGGCGGCTGGTTCGACGATATCACCGTGAAGAAGAGCTACACGTTCCGACCGCGGCTCAGCAAAGAGATCGTCTGGGAAAATTAGCGCGAATGCATTCACCGGCTCTTGATGCCTGACGTGCAAGGAAAGACCGCATGTCCCTGGAACAACTCGCGACCCGCGCCATGACCAAGCTTCCCGACCTGCGCGCCGCCTGGCACGATCGCCGCGGCAATGTTGCCGTCATCTTCGGGCTGACGCTGCCGCTGCTGGCCTGCTGCATGGCGGCGGCCGTCGACCTCAATTCCGTCTATGGCGCCGAACGCAACCTGCAGCAGGCGGCCGACACCGCCGCGCTGGCCGCCGCCAAGGAATACGGCCAGTCGCAGGATGCGGCATACCTCTCGCGCGTCGCGACCGCCTACTTCTTCCACAACGCCGGCGAGGACACCCGCGGCTACACGCAGTTCCAGTATGACGGCATCTCCGTGGTCGACGGCGAGACCGTCCTCAAGGTGACCGCCACCCGCCAGCAGCCGACCTGGTTCGGCGATCTCCTCGCGCTGGTCACCAACGAACAGGTCGATTGGCGGCAGTTCCCGCTCGCGGCCACCAGCGAGATCGTCGTGCAGAACCGCTCGATCGAGATGGCGCTGGTGCTCGACAATTCCGGGTCGATGGCCTGGACGGTCGGCGGCAAGCGCAAGATCGACACGCTGAAGGATGCGGCGAAAGACCTGACCGCCTCGCTGATGAAGATCAACGAGACGGCGCCCGGCAAGCCGCCGGTGATGATCGGCGTCGTGCCGTTCTCCGGGTCGGTCAATGTCGGCAAAGACAATATCGACGCCCCCTGGATGGACCGCTACGGCGACTCGCCAATCCACCACGAGAATCTCGACTGGGGAAACTGGGTTGACAGCAGCACCGGCGAAAAGCTCGCCGAGCCCGTCGGCAATCGTTGGCGACTCATATCGGACGGGACGTGGCTGACGCGGCAGTGGCTGTGGGAAAACGCCGCCGTCATGGGCGGCACGAGGAAAGAATGGCGCGAGGTGTGCGTCCCCATTCTGTGGTGGCCGTGCGCAAGCAAGAAATGGGTGGAGGTAGACGTCCCGGCCGCATCCGCAAAGCGCTTTCCCGCTGGTTGGGAAGGCTGCATCGAGGCACGACCGTCGGGACTCGCCGCCTCTGACGACGCGCCTGCGCCGGGAACGATCGCCACCTTGTCCGCCAATGGCAAGACGCTGTTCGTGCCGATGTTCGCGCCAGACGAGCCAGAAAACCCCTCCCCGAAAAACAGCTACCTAACCGATTCCAGCAACATCAATCCGACCCAGTCGACGCAGCGATATTTTCAATCGCAAAGCGACATCAACAAATACTTTTCTGCCAGCGGTAACCGATCAACCGAACAGACCAATATCGGCTGCGACACCACGCCGATCACGCCACTCAGCGCCCAGCAGAGCGTCGTTGATGCGGCGCTCAACGCCATGCAGCCGCACAACCTCACCAACATTCCGCAGGGCCTTATCTGGGGTTGGCATGTCGTCTCGCCCGGCGAGCCCTTCACCGAGGGGCGCGCCAAGGATGCCAAGGACAATTTGAAGGTTATTGTCGTGATGACCGACGGCGAAAACACCTACTCCTCGAGCAACAATTCCAACCGGTCGGAATACGGCGCCTTCGGCTACGGCCAGATCTGGAAGGACGGCGGGACGCGAACCGGCCGGATGTTCGACGCCACGACCAAGACGACGAAGGCCGCCAACGAAAATCGCTACGTCGAGGCGATGAACGAGACCACCGCGCAGATCTGCGAGAATGCCAAGAGCGACGGCCGCTACCCGGACGGCACCGACGGCATCCTGATCTTCACCATCGCCTTTGACGTCCGCGATGGCAGCTCGGTGAAGAAGCTCCTCGAGAACTGCGCGTCCTACGGCATCTCCGACCCGACGGTGAAGCTCTATTACGACGCCCAGAGCAAGGAGCAGCTGGCGGCGGCCTTCGGCTCGATCACCGAGGAGATCTCTAGCCTGCGCATTGCCCGCTGACCGAGCCCGCGGCGCCATGATTGCTGTGCCTGACCGCACGCCGGCGGGGGTAAGCGTCTGCGCGGCTGGCCGCTCCTTCAGCGGCCGCGAGCGCCAGCTAGCGCCGGTTCTCGCGCCACCAGATGTAGATGCCGCTGCCGATCAGGAGCGCCGCGCCCGCGATGAGGCTCGGCCGCAGCGGGTCGCCGAGCAGCACCAGGCTGAAGATGCTGGCAAACAGCACCTGCGAATAGAGAAAGGGCGAGAGCGCCGAGGCCGAGGCGTAGGAGAAGCCGATGACGAGGCAGAAATGCCCGATCGCGCCCAGGAGGCCGACCAGCACCATCAGGACGAATTCCGTCGGAGTCGGCCACTGCCACACGAACGGCACGGCGAGCGTCAGCAACACCGCGCCCACCGCCGTGGTGTTGAACAGCGTCGAGGCGCTGTCGTCGGCGCCCGACAGCGTTCGAGTGAGCAGGAAATACACCGACAGGATCGCCGCCGCGCCCAGCGGCAGCAGCAGATAGGGATCGGTGTCTGAAAATCCCGGCTGGACGATCAGCAGCACCCCGCCGAACCCGACGAGCACCGCCGCGATGCGGTGGATGCCGATCCGCTCGCCGAGGAAGACCACCGACAGCACCGTCACCAGCACCGGCGCGAAGAACTGCACCGACGTGGCGTCGGCCAGCGGAATGCGCGAGAAGGCCGTGTACATCAGCAGCGTCGCGATCAGCAGCGTGCCGCCGCGCAGAAGTTGCAGGCCCGGCCGCTTCGTCCGCAGGAACCGCATGCCGGTGGTCGGCGCGAGCCACGCGACCATCACCAGCGTGTGGAAGAAATAACGGGCCCAGACCACCTCCATCACCGGCAGCCGGCCGGTCAGGAACTTGCCGGCCGTGTCCATCGACGCCAGCGACAGCCCGGAGAGTATGGTCAGGCAGATGCCGGCTAGGATGCCGCTCGGCTTGTGCAAAGGGATCACCGCGATCGGGGGATGGGCACGTTCCCCGCTTTGCCCCCTCGCCCACGGAAAAGCGAGCCCATCCTTCGAAATATTCGCCTGCCTTACTGTTCGCGCCCGTCCGCGATCACGCGGCTGCGGGCTTGGGAAGCTTGCCGATGGACAGCGGCCGCATGGTCGGTTCTATGGCCACATGACATCGAACCTCGAAGACGGCACCCCCTCTCCCGCATCCACACCGGACGTGCTCGCCGACGTCGCCGCGGCGACGAGCCTTCGCGAGGGCCGCGAGGGCGTCGCCGGCATCGTGCGCGCCGTGGCGACGGAGGGACCGCTGGCCCTGCGCGACCTGGCGCGGCTCGTGCGGATGCCGTTGCCGGTGGTCAGCGCCGTGCGGCGGGAACTCGAAACCCGCGGCCTGTTCGAGCGCGGACAGGGCGTCGGGCTGACGGACACGGGGCGCGACTTTGCTACCGAGACCTTGGGCCTGACGCTGAAACCGGCTGAGCCGCGCGACGCGCCCGTGCAGCGCCAGCGCCGGACCCCCGCGAGGCAGCCCGACGACGCCGGCGAGGGGCTCGAGCCCCTCCTCGTTCCGCTTCTGCCGGCGATGGAGGCGCATGTCGCCGATGGTCCGGCCGTCGACGTCACGCTCGACCAGGCGCCCTGCACCGCCGAGACGGCGCTGCGGCGGGCGCTGGCGATGCACCGCGCCGGCGCCCTGGCCGGCCGGCGCATCCTATTGATCGGCGACGACGACTCGCTCTCGGTGGCGATCGGCCTCGTCGCGCAAGCCCTGGACGCGCAGCCGCGCCGGCTTACCGTGCTGGAACTCGACCCCGGCCGCATCGCCCATCTGGAGCGCGGGGCCAGCCAGCACGGCATCGCCTTCGAGCCGATCGCGCACGATCTGCGTGATCCGTTGCCGGAAGCGCTCGCCGGCCAGTTCGACGTCCTCGCCACCGACCCACCCTATACGCTGGACGGCATGGCGCTGTTCGTTTCGCGCGGCATCGAGGCGCTGGCGGCCGGGCCGGGGCTGAAGCTGTTCCTCTCCTTCGCCGACCTTGCCCCCGACGACCGGCTCGACCTGCAACAGCGGCTGGGCGATCTCGGCCTCGCCATCCTGCGGATGCGGCCGTCCTTCAACCATTATGGCGGGGCCTCGATCCTCGGCTCCGCCGGCCAGTTCCTCGAACTCGAAACCACCAACCGCACGCGCTCGGCAATGGCCGGAGAACGGTTCGGAGCGGCCATCTATACCGGCGAGGTCAGACCACGCGAGCGCGCCTACCGCTGCACCGAATGCGGCCTCGCGACGCCGGTCGGGGCCGGCGAGCGCTTCGCGACGATCGAGGCGCTGAAGGCGGCGGGCTGCCCGCGCTGCGACGGCCAAATCCTCGAACGCCAGCGTGGCGGCCGGCCCGGCTGAAGCCGCCGGGATCAGGCGGCGGACTCGACCTTCCGCCGGACCGCCGCGATCAACGGTGCGATCCCGTCGACGCCCTCGATTTCGGCCAGGGTGAAGCGGACCGGAAACGCCTCCTCGATGGCGAAGACCATCCGCACCAGCGCGAAGGAATCCCATCCCTCGACGTCTGCCGCGCGGGTGTCATCATGCAGCCCGGCCGAGTCCGTTGCCAGCACGTCCGCGACAATGCCGATCACCCTGGTCGCCACGGGCTCGCTCGTGGATTGGCTCATCAAGCTTCCTCGCTCTCGGTCTGCGTGTCGCGTGTCACCCCGGCCGGCCAGTGCGACGCCGGGCCGGACGGATCGAGCGGCAGTACCCACCGCCCTCCACTCTCCGGCCACCCGGCCGCAGCAAACAGGCCGCGGGCCGGGGCGTTGCGCTCCAGCGTCTCGATCGTTCCGACCAGGCGACTGGCCCCTGCGGCATGCGCCCGCTCCGCCAGGATCGCCAGCATCGCGAACTCGACGCGCCGCTGCAGCGCCCGGCAGGAAAGCAACAGATTGTCGATCACCACGGCGTCGCCCGCGCGCCGCGCCAGCACCAAGCCGACCAGCCCGTGGCTGCCGAAGACATCGTCGAGGCGGACGAGAAAGTCGAACGGGCTGCCGCGCCCGGCGAGCGCCGATTCGTTGGGCCGGACCTCGGTGAGTACGAACTGGTTCACCCGCCGCGCCAGTTCCGCCGCCCTTGGAACATTGGCCGGGGTGATCGCGACGACGGTCAGTCGTGTGCCGAGCCGTTCGAGGAACGTCGCGTCGTCGGGCGCCTCCTCGCGCGCCGCCTCGACCGCAGCGCGGCGCCGGTAGAAGGTGGAACGATCGGCGGCAGCTGCCGGCGACTCCGTAGCCGCAAGCAGCGGATCGGCGAGCAGCATGGCGGCAACATCCGCTTCTTCGCCGGTGAAGCGCCGGACGTCCATGTCCGGGAACCGGGCTGCCACGCTGGCGCAATTCACCGGGTCGTTGTCGACGAAGATCGTGTGCCCCGGCGCCAGCCCGAGCGCCTCCAGCACCTCCCCGACCAGCACCGGCTTGTCCTCCCAGCCGACGGCGAGATGGGCGAAAGGCGGTCGTGCGGTTTCGGTGGCCAGTTTGGCCAGCGCGGCATCGACCGCGGCGGGATCGTTGCGGCTGGCCGCCGCGATCACCTGTCCGCGCGCAGCCAGCGCGGCCAGTGCCGCGCCATAGGCGGGCCGGAGCGGGGTCATCGGCGTCTCGCCCAGCACGCCAGACCACAGCGTGTCGTCGAGATCCGTCACCACCAGCTTTGGCGCACGACCCGAGACCCTTGCGGCAAAGCCGGCCGCCGTGTCGGCGATGGAATCGGCGCCGCGCGGTGTGGGAATTGTACCGAGACTGCCGGCAAAGCGCGCGTCGAAAAGCAGTTCGTCGTCCGTCAGCGCTCCCGCGACGGGGCAGACCGACACGCCTGCCGGCAATTCGCTGGTATTTTCGAAGCTGCGGGCATTGCCCGGTATGACCGCGACGGGACAGCATAAGTTCGCCGCCAGCTTCTCGGCCGCCACCAGCACCGCCTCTCCGGACGCGCTGCCCTCGCCATCCAAGGGGACTACCGAGACGATCGCGCAGTCGAAGCCGGCCTCGGCGTCGTTCGCGCCCTCACCCGGGACCAGCCCCTCTTCGGCGACGAGCTCGAGATCCAGTCCGGCAATGGCGAAGGCCAGCGCCAGCGCCTCGGTGATGACGCGCGGTTGGTAGGACGCGGCGAAGTAGACCCGAATCGGCCGCAGCGCCGCCGTCCGGTCGACAGACCGCAGCAGCTTGACCGTGCGGCCGGTGCCGAGCCGTGCGCGCGCGTCCCGCAGCGCCCGAGAGATCGCGCCGCGGCCGCTCCTGGCGGCTAGCGCCAGGGCGTCGGCATCGGGCGGCGGCGCCGGGACGAAGCGCCACCAGGCGTCGGTCAGGTCGTTCAATGCTCGAGCGGCTCTATATTGCGGGTCACGTAGCTCTTCTCCACCAGCCCATCCGGGCAAAGCAGCCGGCCGATCTCGTCGACGACGGCGTCCTCGTCCATGTCGGGATTGCACAGGAGCACGTCCACCAGCACCATCCTGAACTCCGGCCAGGTGGTCAGCATGATATGGGATTCGGCGAGGAACACGACGAGCGTCAGGCCGTGCGGCACGTAGCGCTGGGCGTGCTCGCCGATGACGGTGGCGCCGCCTGCCCGGGCACCGACCAGGGCGGCGTCGCGCAGCAGCGCCTCGTCCTCGATCGCGGACGAGCAGTCGCGCATGTCGGCCACGACCTGGCGAATTCGCATGATTGCATCCTTTGGTTGCAGCTGATCGTTCGGCGTGGCCTTGGCCCGCTTTTCAGCCGGATCGCTGCCCTATAGTGAGGCGGCAGGCGGGCTTCAAGTCCGCGCGCCGCGGTTGCGCGGCCGCACAGCAGACCGGAGTTCCCCGCATGACCGCCCCAACGCAAGCCGAACCGAAGCCGAGCGAACTCGTCCTGCGCGACCTTGAACTGCGCGACATCGAGCAAGTCGCCGAGTTCGAAGCCGCGATCGCGCGGCGGTCCTTTGCCGACGAGGCGGTGACGGACCTAGCGCATTACCGCAAGAAACTCGGCAAGCTGGTGAAATACGGCGGCGACTGGACGAAAGTCGCCGAGCGCGACGGGGTGATCGTCGGCTGGGCCTGGGTCGCGCCGCGGCAGAATTTCATAACCGGCGACGACTACGCCGATTTCCGTTCCTTCTACGTCGACGGCCAACGCGCCGGATCCGCCGCCTCCGTCATGCTGCTGCGGGCGGTTCTCGCCCACGCCACGGCGGCGGGCTACACGCGCATCGTCGGCCGCACCGCCACCTCCAACGAGGCGATGCGGGCACTCTACCGGCTGGCCGGCTTCGAGGAAAAGCACGTGGTCTACGAACTCGAGATCGGCGGCGTCGGCCGCGACCTCGGCTGAGCGCGACGCTCGAGCGTCCGGTCGTTTCGGCCTCGCCCCGGTTCATGCGCCACCGCGCTTCCGGTGGACGCTCCCCCCGCTCCCTTCCCCCCGCCGGCCGCTGCCGGCGAGGCCTCGCGTCAGATCGAGCCGGCTTCGACCATGTAGTTGTTCGCCGTGCACATGGCGGCGTCGTCGGACGCCAGGAACAGCACCATCCGCACGACGTGGAACGGCTCGATCAGGTCCGGCAGGCACTGGCGCTGGCGGTGCTTCTCGATCGATTCCGGCGTCACCCAGAGCTGCTTCTGGCGCTCGGTCATGATCCAGCCCGGCACCACCGTGTTGACGCGGATCCGGTGCTCGCCGAGGTCGCGGGCGAAGGATCGGGTTAGACCGTGCACCGCCGCCTTGGCGGTCGTGTAGGCCGGCATGCCGCCGACCGCTTCCCACCACGAGTTCGACCCCATGTTGACGATGGAGCCGCCGCCGGCACCGATCATGCCGGGCGCCGCCGCCTGGATCGCGAAGAACATGTGCCGGAGATTGGTGGCGATCCGCTCGTCGAAATACTCCGGGGTCACGTCCTGCCAGCCATGGCGGTCGTCGCGCGCGGCGTTGTTGACGAGCACCGTCGCCGGACCGTGCTTTACGGCAAGTGCCTCAAAGGCGCTGCGCAGCGCGGCGATGTCGCGAAGGTCGCAGGGTTCAAAGGCGACTCCGCCCTTGCTGCCGGCAAGCTCTGCGGCCAGTGCCGCTCCGGCCTCGCGGTCGATATCGACGAAGCCGACCTTGGCGCCCTGCTCGCCAAAGGCCCGCACCATCTCGGCGCCGATGCCAGAGGCGCCGCCGGTGACGATCACGCTGGCGTCGTCGAGGCTTGGGTAGGTAGCAAGACGCATCTGTCATCCCCTTGTTGCGCCGAAGGCAGAGAAGGCGCCGGTGGAGCCGGCAAGCGGCAGGTTCCGCGGCGCCTAGCACGGATTACGCCGGCCTTCGAGCCTCGCGCACCCGGGCACCTGCAGGGCGACCACAGTCCTCGCCCGGCATGACCCGTGAAAGCTGCTCCCCCTTGAATCCGATTGACTTGCCGAACCGGCAGCGTAGTGCCGGCACCATGGTTTTCTGGTGCCTCAGCAAAGGTTGGGAGGGCGGGCCCGGGCGCTGCCCCGTTCGGCGGTCAACGGTCTCGGCGCCGGGCATTTCTGCGCGCCGCAGCGTGACCGGTTCAATCCGGCTGCTGCCTCGATGACCCTCTCCCGTGCACTGCTTTGCGTCGCTGTCGGGGAAACCATCGTCTGGGCCGGCCTCTATTACCTCTTTCCCGCGCTGCTGCTGCGATGGGAAGAGGCCGAGGCCTGGCCGAAGACGCTGTTGACGGCCGCCTTCGCCGCGGCGGTGATGGTGTCGGCCGTCGTCTCGCCGCTCACCGGTCGGCTGATCGACCGGGGGCATGGGCCGCTGATGATGACCGGCTGCGCGCTGTTCGGCGCCGCGACCCTGGCCCTTTTGCCCTTCGCCGGTTCGGTCGAGATATTCGCCGCTCTCTGGCTGCTGATCGGCATCGCCATGGGCGGCACCCTCTACGAACCCTGCTTCGCCCTGGTCACCCGCACGCGCGGCATCGACGCCCGGCGGGGAATCACCCTGATCACCCTCGTCGCCGGCTTTGCCGGCACGCTGTCCTTTCCGCTGAACCATTTCGTCGCAGAATCGGGCGACTGGCACGCGGCCACCTGGACCTTCGCGGTCCTCGTGGCGGCGGTGGGCGCACCGCTGCTGTGGCTCGGCACCAGCCATCTGGAAAAGGAGTGGCGCTCGCGGCAGCCGGCCGCCGCCCCTTCCGGATCGGCACGGACGACTGTGCCGCCACCCGCCATCTGGAAAAGCCCAGTGTTCTGGTCGCTGGCGGCGGGCTTTTCGCTCCTCGGCGCCAACCACGGCATCGTCATCAATCACCTGCTGCCGATCCTTGCCGATCGTGGCATCGGCGCCGGCACCGCGGTCTTTGCCGCCTCGATGATCGGCCCGATGCAGGTAGCCGGACGCCTCGCGCTGATGGCCTCGGAGAAGCACGTCTCGGGCCGCGCCGTCGCGACCGGCTGCTTCGCCGCCATTCTCCTCGCGACCGTGTCGTTGCTGCTGGCCGAAGTCGAGCCAATCTTCGTCGCGCTGTTCGTCGTCCTGCAGGGTAGCGGCCACGGCATCATCAGCATCATGAAGCCGGTGATGATCCGCGAGGTGTTGGGCGAGACGAACTTCGGCGCGATCAGTGGCTCCATTGCGGTGCCGTATCTGGCCGCTTTCGCCCTGTCGCCCTTTGCCGGATCGTTGCTCTGGGAACTCGGCGGCTACGATCTGGCGCTCACCGTCGGCGGCATCTCGAGCCTCATCGGCCTCATGTGTTTCCGCATCGCCTCGCGCCCCCGACCAGGCGTCGCGGACGCCTGATCGCCGGCGCCAGAGAAATATGTCAAACTGGCTTTACAGTACTTCTCAAAAGCCAAGTTTACGGTTAGCTTAGTCTGCATGAAAACCGTGTTCCCGTTTTCCGCCATCGTCGGTCAGGACGCCATGCTCCTGGCACTGACCATTGCAGCCGTCGATCCCACGGTGGGGGGCGTCCTGGTCTTCGGGGACCGTGGCACCGGCAAGTCCACCGCCGTGCGGGCCCTGGCGGCGGTGCTGCCGCCGATGCAGGCCAGCGACTGCGCCTATCGCTGGATCCGGCGCGCGCCGGCGAAGCCTGCGAGACATGCCGCGATGGCGGGACCGGCCAGACGAAACCCACGCCCGTTCCGGTGCCGGTCGTCGACCTGCCGCTCGGCGCGACCGAAGACCGCAACGTCGGCGCCCTCGATCTCGAGCGCGCGCTGACGGCGGGCGAAAAGCGCTTCGAGCCGGCGCTGCTGGCGCGGGCCAATCGCGGGTTCCTTTATATCGACGAGATCAACCTGCTCGAGGATCACCTCGTCGATCTCCTTCTCGACGTCGCGGCCTCCGGCGAGAACGTCGTCGAGCGCGAGGGGCTCAGCGTCCGCCATCCGGCGCGTTTCGTACTGATCGGCAGTGGCAATCCCGAGGAGGGCGAACTCCGCCCGCAGCTGCTCGACCGCTTCGGCCTCTCCGTCGAAGTCACCACCCCGACCGACCTTGCGACCCGCATCGAGGTAGTCAAGCGACGCGACGCTTTCGAGCGCGATCCGGAGAGCTTTGCCGCCTGCTACGACGCTGCCAACGCCGTCGTGCGCGAGACGATCCTGGCAGGCCGGCAGCGCCTGCGGACGATCGAAGTCCCCGATGCGACGCTGGAGAAGGCCGCGCAGCTGTCGCTTCGCCTCGGTACCGACGGGCTCCGCGGCGAGCTGACACTGATGAGGGCTGCTCGGGCCCTGGCGGCGCTGGAGGGCGACACGATAGTCGAATGGACGCATCTCGCCCGCCTCGCCCCGCTGACGCCGTCGCATCGGCTGCGCCGCGATCCGCTCGACGAGGCAGGCTCGGCGGCGCGGGTAGAACGCGCCGTCGGCGAACTCTAAGCGGCGGCGTGAGCCCGGCGGCCCTCTCCGCCGTTACTGCCTTTCCCGCCAGTCCCGCGGACGAATTTCCTGAAGCGCCCGTCGACCTCGCTGCAGCCCTATGAACCGAGGTGGTGGAGGCGGTGACCCTTTCGATCCCCGCATCGGCCTGCGGTTGCGCTCGCGGGCCGGGTTCGCCCGCGACAGGCTGATGAGCCGACTTCACGAACTGCTTCCGGTGGCCGAACCTGTCCGACGCATGCCGGCCTGTTGCGCGACCGATGCCCTCACCGGCGGCATCGACCTCGCCGCGACGCTCGCCGCCGGGCGCCCGGTCTCGAGGGCCGGCCTGCTCGCGACGGCCGATCAAGGCGTGCTCGTGGCGGCGATGGCCGAACGGATGGCGCCGCAGGCCTGCGGCCTCCTCGTCCAGTGCCTCGATACGGGCGTCGTGCGCATCGAACGCGACGGGCTTTCCGCCGAGATCCGCCGAGATCCCGGCGCGGATCGGCCTTCTCGCGCTCGACGAGGGCATCGGCACCGACGAGGCGCCGGCAAGCGCGCTTTGCGACCGGCTGGCGTTGTCGATCGAACTTGATGGGGCCGATCCCGTCGCGGCGATGCGCGGTCCAGCGACCGCATCGCGATCGCGGCCGCGCGTCAACGACTGCTCGAGACCGAGACCGGCGACGAGGCGGCCGCCCTTCTCTGCCAGGCTGCCTGGGCGTTCGGCGTTGCCTCGCTGCGGGCCCCGATGCTGGCGCTGCGCGTGGCGCGCGCCACCGCCGCCCTGGCCGGCCGCGCGATCGTCGGCGAGAAGGATATCGAGGCGGCGATTCGCCTTGTCCTGGTTCCCCGTGCCACCCGGCTGCCGACGACTTCGGAACCCGACGACGAGCAGGAGCCGGATGCATCGCAGGGCGATGCGCCGCAGGACGAGCCGCCGCCGCCAAGCGGCAACGACATCGAAGAGGACGCGCAAGGGGGCGAGCCGCCGTCCGACCGAGTCGTCGACGTGGCGGAGGCGCGGCTGCCCGAAGGCCTGCTGGCGCGCCTCGCCAGCCAGGCCCGCCTCGATCTCGTGCGCCGCCCGTCCGGCCGCTCGGGCGCGGCGATACGAACGCTGCGCCAGGGCCGCGTCGTCGGCACGAAGGCGGGAGACCCGCGACGCGAGCGCCTCGGGTCCTCGATGTCGGCGGCGGCAGCGGCCGGTTCCTCACCGCCTTCGCCGCCCGCCATCCCGACGCGGAACTGCATCTCTTCGACCTGCCGGCCGTCGCGGCGGTCGCCCGCCAGCGCCTGCCCGGCTCCCGCAACGGCCGCCGGATCGCCGTGCACGAGGGCGACTTCTTCACCGACCCCCTGCCGCAGGATTACGACCTGGCGACGCTGGTCCGGATCGTCCACGACCATGACGACGAGTCGGTGGTCCCGCTGCTCACCCGCCTCCGCGAAGGCCTGCGACCCGGCGGCGTGGTGATGATCGCCGAGCCGATGAGCGGCGATCGCCACAGCGGACCGGTCGCCGACGCGTATTTCGGGTTCTACCTCCGCGCCATGGGCAGCGGCCGCCCACGCACCCCCGACGAGATCGCCGGCCTGATGAAACGCGCCGGCCTGACGCGGGCCCGCGAGATCCCGACCTCCCTCCCCGTCGCCACGAAGATCGTCGCCGCGGAAATACCGCGCCGCAGCGTCGCATTTTCTTGACAGATGTATGTGTCAAGTTAGATTGACAGTAAGCCTACCCGATTCCTGGACCCCGTGATGCTCAGCGACGCCATCCTCTTCCAGCAGCCCGGCCACCTCGCAGTCCGCCGCATCGGCCTGCGCGAGCCGCAGGCGGGAGACGTCCGGGTGGCGGTCGAGTATTGCGGCATCAGCACCGGCACCGAGCGCCTGCTCTTCACCGGCGACATGCCGCCCTTTCCCGGCCTCGGCTATCCGCTGGTTCCCGGCTACGAGGCGGTCGGACATGTCGTCGAGACGTACGGCGACAGCGATTTATCCATCGGCGACCGCGTCTTCGTGCCCGGCTCGAATGGCTTCGTCGACGCCCGCGGCCTGTTCGGCGCCTCGGCATCGCAGCTGTTGGCGCCCGGCCGTCGCGTCACCCGCATTCCCGAGTCGATGAGCGCCGATGCCGTGCTGCTGGCGCTGGCCGCCACCGCCCACCATGCCATCATTGCGGCGGACGCCATCCCCGAACTCATCATCGGCCACGGCGTCCTCGGCCGCCTCTCGGCGCGGATCGCCCTGGCGCTCGGCGGCAACCCGATCGTCTGGGAAACAGAGCCCCGCCGCCACGCCGGCGCGGACGGCTACCATATCTGCCAGCCCTCGGACGATGCCCGCTCGGACTACGGCACGATCCTCGATGTCAGCGGCACGGGCGACATTCTCGACCTGTCGATACCGCTTCTGGCCCGCGGCGGGGAGATCGTCCTCGCCGGCTTCTACAAGGCGCCGCTCAGCTTCGCCTTCCCGCCTGCCTTCATGCGCGAGGCGCACATCCGCGTCGCCGCCCAATGGCTGCCGGCGGACATGGCGGCCGTCACGCAGATGGTCGCTGGCGGCCGCCTGTCGCTGGCCGGCCTTGTCACCTACAGACATGGGCCCGCCGACGCCGGCGAAGCCTACCGCACGGCGTTCGAGGACGTCTCCTGCCTGAAGATGATCCTGGAATGGGGAGCCACACAATGACCGCTCTGAGCGAGACCCGCGCCGCACGAGGCTCCACCGAGGAGATGGTCGAACGCCTGCGCGCCGAAGCCGCCGAGCCGCTGGCAGCCGTTGCCTCCGGTCGGTCACCAAGGAAACCCAGATCATCGCGATCTACGGCAAGGGCGGCATCGGCAAGTCCTTCACCCTCGCCAATCTCAGCTACATGATGGCCCAGCAGGGCAAGCGCGTCCTGCTCATCGGCTGCGATCCGAAATCCGACACGACCTCGCTGCTGTTCGGCGGCAAGGCCTGCCCGACCATCATCCAGACCTCCTCGGCAAGAAGGCCGCCGGCGAGGAAGTCGACGTCTCCGACGTCTGCTTCAAGCGCGACGGCGTCTTTGCCATGGAGCGCGGCGGCCCGGAGGTCGGCCGGGGCTGCGGCGGGCGCGGCATCATCCACGGCTTCGAGCTGCTGGAGAAGTTCGGCTTCCACGAATGGGGATTCGACTACGTCCTGCTCGACTTCCTCGGGGACGTGGTCTGCGGCGGCTTCGGCCTGCCGATCGCCCGCGACATGTGCCAGAAGGTCATCGTCGTCGGCGCCAACGACCTGCAGTCGCTGTACGTCGCCAACAATGTCTGCTCGGCGGTGGAATATTTCCGCAAGCTCGGCGGCAATGTCGGCGTCGCCGGCATGGTCGTGAACAAGGACGACGGCACAGGCGAGGCCGCGGCCTTCGCCAAGGCGGTCGGCATCCCGGTTCTCTCCTCGATCCCGGCCGACGACGATATCCGCCGCAAGAGCGCCAATTACGAGATCGTCGGGATCCCCGGCGGCCGCTGGGCCCCGCTCTTCGAGGAGCTGGCCCAGAACGTCGCCGACGCGCCGCCGGTGCATCCGACGCCGTTGACGCAGGACGGCCTGCTGTCCCTGTTCTCCAGCGAGGAGAACAGCCGCAACGTCGTGCTGCAGCCGGCAAGCCAGGCCGACATGCGCGGCAAGCCGGTTGCCGTCCGCCCGTCCCTCGAAGTCGTCTACGACGACGCGTGAGGGGGCATGACAATGGATTACGGCCCGCGCGATCAGGCACCCGGCAACACCGACATGACGGACGGCACGAGCCCCGCTGCCCCGGCACCGCGCGAGGGTGATGCGTCCTGCCATGCCGGCAAGGCCGAGATGCGCGCCGCGGCCGCCGCAGCCGGCAAGAGCGAGATCCTCGACCAATATGCCAAGGACTATCCGCAAGGACCGCACGACCAGCCGCAATCCATGTGCCCGGCCTTCGGCTCGCTGCGCGTCGGCCTCAGAATGCGGCGAACCGCGACCGTCCTCTCCGGCTCGGCCTGCTGCGTCTACGGCCTGACCTTCACGGCGCATTTCTACGGCGCACGCCGCACCGTCGGCTACGTGCCGTTCAATTCCGAGACGCTGGTCACCGGCAAGCTCTTCGAGGATATCCGCGAGGCGGTCCACAATCTGGCCGACCCGGATCTCTACGACGCCATCGTCGTCACCAATCTCTGCGTGCCGACGGCCTCGGGCGTGCCGCTGCGGCTGCTTCCGAAATCGATCGACGGCGTCCGCATCATCGGCATCGACGTTCCGGGCTTCGGCGTGCCGACCCATGCCGAGGCCAAGGACATCCTCGCCGGCGCCATGCTCGCCTATGCCCGCGGCGAGGCCGAGCAAGGTCCGGTCGCCGCGCCCCGGGCGCCCCGCACCGGCCGGCCGAGCGTCGCCCTGCTCGGCGAGATGTTTCCCGCCGACCCGATGGTCATCGGCCGCCTGCTCGAGCCGCTCGGCCTTGCCGCCGGCCCGGCGGTCCCCGACCCGGGAATGGCGCGGGAATTCTGGCATTCGACCATAAGAAGTAATTGGCACGCCGGCGGGAGGGACCGATGGCTGGGAGTCTGCGTGAGAATGGGCTGGGCCGCGATCACGCTGCGACCCGATCCCACCATTCCTACACGTCAAGCGCGATTGACACTCGCAGCTCGCCGTCACCAGCCGGGGAGCCGTCCGATGCCGCCCCCGGAGAGCGGCTGGGAAAACCGGCTCGCCCAGGCGATCGTGTCGATGGTGATCCCGCGGCTCTACGATGCCCACCAGACGTCCCGCGCCTCGTCGGCAGCGGTCGAGACCCTTCGGCGTCGAACCCATGCCGACCGGTTTCTCGGCCTGGTCCTCTCCGACCGACAGGAGGCGCAATGGCAGTTCCTGGTCGATCTGGTCGAAGAAGGGCTCGAACTCGACGCGATCTTTCTCCACGTGATGGCGCCGACGATCCGGCAGATCGGCGTGCTCTGGGAGGAGGACCGGCTCAGCTTCGTCGACGTCACCACCAAGTCCTCGCACCTCCAGCAGATGATGCGGCGCCTGGCGAGCGAATTGGCCGTGACCTCGCAGCGGACGACACGGCGCCTGCTGCTGGCGCCGGTTCCGGGCGAGCAGCATACGTTCGGGCTTTTCGTCCTGGCGGAGATGTTCCTCAGGGCAGGCTGGGCGACGCTGGTCGAGCCGGCCGCAACCTGGGAAGAGCTGCACCACGATGTTGCCACCCAGCAATTCGATGCGATCGGCCTCAGCGTCGGCAGCGAGCGGATGCTGGAGGGGATGGCCGGTTCGGTCGCCTCGTTACGCTCGGCCTCCCGATCGCCCGATCTGCGGGTGTTTCTGGGCGGCTGGGCTTTTCAGGCGACCCGGGAACCGCTAGATGGCTATGGTGCGGATTTGGTTGAGACGGACGCGCTAGCAGCCATAGCGAAGGCGGATTTGTTATGCCCGCGCCACGACTGCGCAGTGAGCAGTTACCAGTCAATCCCGGAGGGACTTGGCATAAATAGCGGGTAACATGGGAATTAATTACAACAATTCCGGCAGCGCCTTTTCCGATCCGGGACGCTCCTTCGCTAATCTCGAGGCAACGCTCGTCGCCAACATGGTGACGGCATCGACCGATATTGCGCTCCTGATCGACTCCAAGGGGATCATCGCAGACGTCGCCGTCCGCGATGCTGAACTGTTTGGCGACGTGCCCGCCAGCTGGATCGGCCAGCCCTTCATCGACGTCGTGACGGTCGAGTGCCGCTCCAAGGTCGGCCGCATGCTCAGCGACCGCAATCCGGGCGAAGCGGCGCCGCGCCGCGAGATCAACCATCCCATGCCCGGCGGGCCGGACCTGCCGATCAGCTACGCGATGCTGTCGCTGGCCAGGGACGGCGCGCGCCTCGCACTCGGCCGCGACCTGCGCACCATCTCGATCCTGCAGCAGAAGCTGGTCGAGACGCAGTTGGCGATGGAGAGCGACTACGCCCGCCTGCAGAACGCCGAATCCCAGTACCGCGTCTTCTTCGACACTTCGTCCGACCCGATCGTCATCGCCGACGCGGCCAGTGGCAAGATCCTGGAAGCCAATTCAGCAGCCCGCCGGATGCTGGAGAGCGACGGGCGCCAGGTCGCCGGTGTCACGATCGAATCGCTGTTCGCCGAACGCAGCGTGCGGGACCTCGACAAGCTCGTCGCCGCGGCCCGCGCCTCCGGTGACATCGAGATCGCCGACCTCGCCTTGCGCGACGACGACAGCGCCACCGGCATATCGGCACGCTTTTATCGCCAGCATGGCGCAACCCGCCTTTCCCTCCGGTTCGGGCGCAACGGCAACGACAGCCTGTCGCCGGGTGCCCACGACCTGATCGCCAAGGCCGGCCGCGAACTGCCCGACGCGATCGTCGTCGTCGACAACGACCTGAAGATCGTCGCGGCCAACGAGAGCTTCCTTGATCTGGCCGAGATCGCCACAGGGCGTCAGGCCACTGGAAAGTCTCTGGGCGACATCATCGGCCGGCGCGGCGTCGAAATGGCCGTGGTCAAGACCGCCGTCGATGCCGAGGGCGTCGTGCGCAGCTTTTCCACCACGCTCCATACCCAGCACGGCGGTCTGGTGGACGTGGAACTCAGCGGGTCGATCCTGAAAGAGAGCGACCAGCAGTTCTACGGCTTCTCGTTGCGAAGGGCGGCGCGCGCCCCACAGCTTGCCTCCGCCACCCAGCCCCTGCGGTCGGCCAACGACATGACCGGTCTCGTCGGGCGGGTGCCGCTGCGCGAGATCGTTCGCGAAACTGCCGACATCATCGAGCAATTGTGCATCGAGGCCGCGCTCGATCTCACCCGCAACAACCGCGCCTCGGCCGCCGAGATGCTCGGCCTCAGCCGCCAGAGCCTCTATTCCAAGCTCCGGCGCTACGGCATCGGCGATCCCTCCCCCGACTCCGGCGACAATTCCGTCAACTGACGCTACGCAGGAAGCTACAGGATATGCCCCATCCGGGGTGATCCGGCAATTTGTCACAAGCCAGGGCCAAATGTGTCAAGATTGATTGACACTCTACGATCTCCCGCATAGCCTCGGGACATGAGCCGCCTGATCCTCGACGCACCCCGACAGACGCGTCCGACCGCCTCGGCGGCGCTCGAGCTCCTGAAGCCGATCACCTGGTTCGCCCCGATGTGGGCCTTCGGCTGCGGCGCCATATCCGCCCGCTCCTCGGCCCCCGCCGATGGCAGCGACGTCTTCTGGATCGTCATCGCCGGGATCGTCCTGTCAGGCCCCCTGCTCTGCGGCGCCAGCCAGGCCGTCAACGACTGGTTCGACCGGCATGTCGACGCGATCAACGAACCGCAGCGGCCGATCCCCTCCGGCCGCATGCCTGGCCGATCGGGTCTGTACCTGGCGATCGTCTGGACGCTGCTGTCGCTCCTCGTCGCGGCTCTGTTCGGCCCCTGGGTGCTGGTTGCGGCGATTGCCGGCTGCGGGCTGGCCTGGGCCTACAGCGCCCCGCCCTTTCGCCTCAAGCGCAATGGCTGGTGGGGCAATGCCGCCGTCGCCATCGCCTATGAAGGCCTCGCCTGGTTCACCGGCGCCGCCGTGGTAGCTGGCGGCCTGCCCGATGGGCGGATCATCCTCCTCGCCGGGCTCTACAGCATCGGCGCGCATGGCATCATGACCCTCAACGACTTCAAGTCGGTCGAAGGTGATACGGCGCTCGGCGTCCGCACCCTGCCGGTGCAGTATGGCGTCACCACTGCCGCGATCCTCGCCTGTGTCGTCATGCTGACGCCGCAGCTGCTGGTCGTCGCCCTGCTCTTCCTCTGGTCTGCGCCGATCTACGCGCTCATCGTCGCTGGACTGATCGTCGCCCAGCTGGCGCTGATGCGCCGGCTGCTGGCCGCACCCCGCGAGCGCGCGCCGTGGTACAACGCTACCGGCACCAGCCTCTACGTTGCCGGCATGATGGTCTCGGCATTTGCCGTCAGCAGCGTGATCGGGGGCTGAGAGCGATGGGGCTGTCTTGGCTGCAGATCGTCCGCCTCGCTCTGGTCCAGACGGCGCTCGGCGCGATGGTGGTGCTAACCACGGCGACGATGAACCGCGTCATGGTGGTGGAACTGGCGCTGCCTGCCATGCTGGCCGGCGCCCTGGTCGCCCTGCATTATGCGGTGCAGATGCTCCGTCCCCGCTTCGGCCACGGCGCCGATGGCGGACGGCGCCGCACCCCCTGGATCATCGGCGGCATGGTCGTCCTGGCAATCGGCACGGTCGGCGCCGCCGCAGCGACGGCGCTGATGTCCGCCTCGCCGCTTGCCGGGACGTTGGCCGCAGCTATTGCCTTCCTCCTCATCGGCGCCGGCGTGGGCGCGGCCGGCACGAACCTGCTGACCCTCGTCGCCACCAGCGTCGCCCCCACTCGCCGCGCCCCGGCGGCGACCCTGATCTGGATCATGATGATCGCCGGCTTCGCGGTGACCACCGGGATCGCCGGGGGCTTTCTCGATCCCAATTCGCCACTGCGGCTGGTCGTCGTGACATCGGTCGTGGCCGGCCTGGCTCTGGTCCTGGCGATCGCCGCCGTCCACGGCATCGAGTCCACGTCGCCGACGGCCCGGCTTCCCGCGGCGCGACAGCGTCCAGCCTTCCGCCAGGCGTTCGGCGAAGTCTGGCAGGAACGGCAGACGCGCCGCTTCACGATCTTCGTCTTCGTCTCGATGCTCGCCTACAGCGCCCAGGACCTCATCCTCGAACCCTTTGCCGGCATCGTCTTCGCGATGACGCCGGGCCAGACGACGCAATTGTCCAGCGTCCAGCATGGCGGCGTCGTCCTCGGCATGGTTCTGGTGGCTCTGGCCGGCGCCTTGCTGTCCCGCCGCTTTCCGGGCCTGTTGCGCGGCTTCTGCGTCCTCGGCTGCGTTGGCTCCGCCGCCAGTCTGGCGATGCTCGCCACGGCCGGCGGCAGCGCCTTCCCGCTGCGCGAAGCGGTCTTCGCCCTCGGCCTCAGCAACGGTGTCTTCGCGGTGGCGGCAATCGGCTCGATGATGGCGCTCGCCGGCCAAGGCACCAGAGCCCGCGAAGGCGTGCGGATGGGCCTCTGGGGCGCGGCGCAGGCGATCGCCTTCGGCGCCGGCGGCTTTGCCGGAACGGTTCTCGTCGACGCGGCGACGGCCTTTCTCGGCCGGGCCGACGCGGCCTACAGCGTCGTCTTCGTCCTCGAGGCCGCTTTGTTCCTGGTCTCGGCGGCCCTCGCCCTCGGGGCGATCTCGGTGACCGGCGCCCGCCAGGTTTCGACGGCCGCGAGCGCCGGCAACGATCGGGCGGTGCCCGCATGAACGAAAAGGGTGGCGGCATGGACAGCGTGGATGTCGTGGTGGTCGGCGGCGGCCCGGCGGGCGCAACCGCCGCCGAAATGCTGGCGCGAGCCGGACATTCGGTCGTGCTGCTCGACCGGGATGGGCGGATCAAGCCCTGCGGCGGAGCGATCCCGCCGCGGCTGGTGAGCGATTTCGAAATTCCTCCCGAACTCATCGTCGCGCGGATATCGTCGGCGCAGATGGTCGCGCCGTCGGAACGGCGTGTCCCGATGCCGATCGAGGGCGGCGGCTATGTCGGCATGGTCGATCGCGAGCATTTCGACGAGTGGCTGCGCGTCCGCGCCGCCGCTGCTGGCGCCCGGCGGATTACCGGAACGTTCGAGCGGATCGAGCGAGATGCCGACGGCAGCGCGGTCGTTCGCTACCGCGCTGCCAGCCCTGCGAAGGAAGAAGCCTTTGGCGAAATCACGGCACGGCTGGTGATCGGCGCCGATGGTGCGCGGTCGGCGGTCGGCCGACAGAACGTCGAGGGCGCCGAGCGGATGCCGTTCGTTTTCGCCTATCACGAGATCGTCCGCTCGCCCGTCGCCAGCAAGGCTGATTTCGATCCCCGCCGCTGCGGCGTCTACTACCAGGGCGTGATCTCGCCGGATTTCTACGGCTGGGTGTTCCCGCATGGTGCGACCACCAGCATCGGCACCGGCAGCGCAGAGAAGGGCTATGGCCTGCGGCCGGCCGTAGCGCGACTGCGGGCCACCACCGGGCTCGACCGGGTCGAGACGATCCGCCGGGAGGGCGCGCCGATCCCGCTGAAGCCGCTGAAGCGCTGGGACAACGGCCGCGACATCATCCTCGCCGGCGATGCCGCCGGCGTTGTCGCACCGGCATCCGGCGAAGGCATCTACTACGCCATGATCAGTGCGAGGATGGTCGCCGAAGCCGGCCTCGCCACCGGCGACGCACCGGCGCTCGCAACGGCCCGCAAGGCCTTCATGCGCGAGCATGGTCGCGTTTTCTGGATCCTCGGCATCATGCAGACCTTCTGGTACCGCTCCGACCGGCAGCGCGAACGCTTCGTCGCCATCTGCCGCGACAAGGACGTGCAGCGCCTGACCTGGGAGGCCTACATGAACAAGAAGCTGGTGCCGGCGCGGCCCGCCGCGCACATCAAGATCTTCTTCAAGGACCTCGCGCACCTGCTTCGGCTGGTTTCGCCCTGAATCGTTGAACCCGTTACGGCCGCCGACGGTCCGCGGCCTTGCGCGGACGCCGGGGCACGGCTGTGCGACCTTGGCCTTCGACTGCGCCGGGCCTGCCAACTCACATTGCCTGGACACGCCGCATTCTTCGCCCTGGAGGCGACGCGGCCGGAACGCATGCACGTGTTTTTAGCAGCCGATCACAAACTCGTAATAACGCCTCCGTCCACTCTAGTCGTAGTGGCGATGGTGCGCGAATTCTGCCAATTGCGCTGGCCCGCAAACTTGCGGAAATCGATATCGCGATTACAATCGCCTCTAAAGTTCTGAATTGTATTGCTAATGACAGCTTTAAAATTCCACCGATCTCAGGCTCACTGATTCGATGTGGAAACCGCAACTAGAGAATGGCAAAATCCGCTTCCGGCAGATCGTCGACCAGATCGTGACCGACATCGCTGCCGGGACGCTGCAGGCAGGCGATCGCCTGCCGCCGCAGCGCGAGTTGGCGACGAGCCTCAACGTCAAGCTTTCGACCGTCAGCCGCGCCTATCAGGAGGCGGCCCGCCAGCGGCTGGTCGGCGGCGAAGTCGGGCGCGGCACCTATGTCCTGAAGCCGGGCCTCGACGCCAATCTGTTTGCCGCGCCCCCCGCCGCGCCGCCGGTCTACGATCTGACCACGGCGGTTCCCGCCGCGCCGCCCGGCGACGATTCCCTCGCCGCCTCGCTGGCGAGTCTCACGCCGCGCGACCACGCGCAGCTTGCGGGCTATCCGCAACAGCGCCTGATCGAGCGCACCCGCCTTGCCATCTGCGACTGGCTGGCCTGGCGGGGCATGGAACGGCGGCCCCGGATCATCGTCCCCTGCGCCGGCGCTCACGCTGCGCTGCAGGCGCTGCTGTTGGAAAAGACCCGTCCCGGCGACCCGATCCTCGTCGAATCGTTCACCTTCCCGGGCATCAAGATGGTGGCCAAACAGTTGCGCCTGCGCCTCGTGCCGATTGAGCAGGACGGGGAAGGCGTGACGCCGGAAGGGCTGGACGCTGCGGCCGGCGGCTCGGCCGCGCGGATCGCCATTCTCGTGCCGACCCTGCAGAATCCCACCGGCGCGGTGATGGGCGAAGCGCGGCGACGTGCGGTGGCGGCGGTGGCCGCGCGCCACGACCTGACCGTGATCGAGGACGACGTCTACGGTCCGCTGGGCGCCCTGCCGCCCCTGTCGGGAGAACTCGGCCGGCGCGGCGTCATCGTGTCGAGCCTCTCCCAGACCGTCCTGCCCGGCCTGCGCTTCGGCTTCGTCGCTGGCGATGACCCCGACCTCGAGAAGCTGCAGGAAAGCCTGCCCCTGACGACGTGGCTGATGTCGCCCTTTTCGATGCTCATCGGCGCGAAATGGATCGACAGCGGCGTCGCCCAGGCGCGAGTTGAATGGCAGCGCACGGAGATCGCCGCCCGCTGGCGCCAGATGCTCGCCCTGCTCGGCCCGACCGACCAGCTCCCGGCGCCACACGCCTGGTTGCGGGTCAAGGGGGATCCGGACGAGATGGTCGACAGATGCCGGGCGGCAGGCGTGGGCGTCGTACCGGCCGGCATGTTCGCCGTGGGCCGGAAGTCGGCGGCGCGGATCCGAATCTGCCTCACCGCCGCAGCGACCCGGAACGACCTCGGCGAGGCCCTGCGGATCCTCGCCGGCCTCGGGATCCGCGCTTGAGCCCTGCGAACGGGCACGATCTGCCTCTGGCAACGGCAATTGTGCCACCAGGCTGCGCAATGCTGCGGCAATCTGCAACCCGTCCTTTCGAAAGGCTTGATTTTCCGGCCTCCGGCTTTCTCTTTAGAGGGAAGTGAACGAGCTGGGGGCAACGGTGAAGCCATTCGACGACATGCTGCTGGCTGACGGGACCGTCCGCCAGCCCTATCAACGCTTCCATGAATGGTTCTGTGCCCAGAATACCGAGGAACTCGGCGCCAAGGCGCATGAGGCGGAGGAGTTCTTCCGCCGCACCGGCATCACCTTCAATGTCTATGGCGACGAGGAAGCGGCCGAGCGGCTGATTCCCTTCGACCTCGTGCCCCGGATCATCGCCAAGGCGGAATGGGATCGTCTCGCCGAAGGCATCGAGCAGCGGGTCCAGGCGCTCAACGCCTTTCTCGACGACATCTACCACGACCAGGAGATCATCAAGGCCGGCAAGCTGCCGCAGAGCCTGATCACCGGCAACGAGGCCTATCTGCCCGAGATGGAGGGGTTCCGGCCGCCGGGCGGCGTCTACACCCACATCATCGGCACCGACATCGTCCAGGTTGCGGAGAACGAGTTCTACGTCCTCGAGGACAATGCCCGCACGCCGTCCGGCGTCTCGTACATGATCGAGAACCGCGAGACGATGATGCAGATGTTCCCCGAGCTGTTCGCGCAGAACCGCGTGCGGCCGGTGGAGACCTACCCGCATCACCTGCGCCGTTCGCTGGCCGCCGTCGCGCCGCCGGCGTGCAAGGACAAGCCGGTGGTTGCCGTGCTCACCCCCGGCATCCATAACTCGGCCTATTACGAGCACGCCTTCCTGGCCGACCAGATGGGCGTCGAGCTGATCGAGGGCTCCGACGTCCGAGAGATCGACGGCCGCATCCAGATGCGCACGACGGAAGGCTACACGCCGATCGACGTGCTCTATCGCCGGGTCGACGACGCCTATCTGGATCCGAAGGCCTTCCGGCCGGACTCGGTGCTCGGCATACCGGGGATCATGGACGTCTACCGCAATGGCGGCATCACCATCGCCAATGCGCCGGGGACGGGCATCGCCGACGACAAGGCGATCTATTCCTACATGCCGGAGATCGTCGAATTCTATACCGGCCGCAAGGCGCTGCTGGAGAACGTGCCGACCTGGCGCTGCGCCGATGCGGACAGTCTCGCCTACGTGCTCGAGCATCTTGCCGAGCTCGTCGTGAAGGAGGTGCACGGCTCGGGCGGCTACGGCATGCTGGTCGGCCCCGCGTCCACCAAGGCCGAATGCGAGGCATTCGCCGCCAAGCTGCGTGAACGTCCCGGCAACTACATCGCCCAGCCGACGCTGGCGCTATCGACCGTGCCGATCCTAACCGACCAAGGGCTGTCGCCGCGCCACGTCGATTTGCGGCCTTTCGTGCTGGTCTCCGACACGGTCCACATCATCCCGGGCGGGCTGACCCGCGTCGCGCTGAAGGAAGGCTCCCTCGTGGTCAATTCGAGCCAGGGTGGCGGCACCAAGGACACCTGGGTCCTGCGGGACTGAGGATGATCCGATGACCGCGACGACCGACCATTTTACCCTGCAGAGGCTCTAGATCATGGCTCTTCTCGGACGCACCGCCAACGGGCTGTTCTGGATGTTCCGCTACATCGAGCGCGCCGACAACATGGCGCGCCTGGTGGAGGCGGGCCTGCGCATATCGCTCACCAACCTGTCCGCCGAACCGGACGAGTGGCAGTCGGTGCTGGTCTCGGCCGGGGTCGAGAATGCCTATCTGGAAAAATACGACGACTTCGATGCCGACTCGGTCATCGACTTCCTGCTGCGCGACCGGGACAATCCGTCGAGCATCCGCTCCTGCTTCGACACGGCGCGAAGCAATGGCCGCATGGTGCGGACCGCCCTCACCCGCGACCTCTGGGAGACCGTCAACGAAAGCTGGCTGATCGTGAAGCAGCGCCTCGCCGCGCCCGTCAGCCAGCGCGAGCTGCCGGCGGTGCTGGACATGGTCAAGCGGCAGTCGGCGCTGATCCGCGGCGCCTTCTACGGCACCATGCTGCGCAACGAGATCTTCGACTTCTGCAACACGGGGTCCTTCGTCGAGCGGGCTGACAACACGGCCCGGATCCTCGACGTCAAATACTGGGTGCTGCTGCCCGAGCACTCCTCGGTCGGCTCGTCCCTCGACAATTTCCACTGGGTCTCGATCCTGCGCTCGGTCTCGGCGCATCGCTCCTACGCGTGGGAGTACAACAACGACTACCAGGCGACGAGCATCATCGACTTCCTGATGCTCAACCGCCGGATGCCGCGCTCGCTCGCCTACTGCTACAAGGCGCTGGAAGAGAGCCTGACCTATCTCAACCGCAACCACGAATCCCACCACCCCTGTCACCTGACCGCCGCCGGGCTCAACCGGCGCTTTGCCGAGACGTCGGTTCAGGAAATCATCGATGGCGGGCTGCACGAGTTTCTCGAGAGCTTCATCGTCGAGAACAACCGCCTCGCCGTGGAGATTGCCAAGAGCTATCGCTTCTACCCCTGACGGAAGAGATTGCTCACCGCAGGCCTTGGCGAGGCAAATCGTCCTGATTGCGGTGAAGATCGAGGGAATCGGTTCGCCAGCGATTGCGGCTTCAGCCGCATCGTCTAATGATCCCCCGGCGCGAAGCGGCGAGTCCGGCGCGATTCGGGGGTATCGAAAAGCGATGACGTACTGCGTCGGTCTCTCCGTCGACCAGGGCCTGATCTTCATGTCCGACAGCCGCACCAACGCCGGTGTCGACAATATCTCCGTCGTGTCGAAGATGAAGGTCTGGGAAGTGCCGGGCGAGCGCTTCCTGTGCCTGCTCAGCGCCGGCAACCTCGCGACGACCCAGGCGACCATCTCGCTGCTCGACGAGCGCGGACTGGCGCCGGCAGAGCGCAACCCGTCGATCCTCACCCAGCCCTCGATGTTCCAGACCGCCAAGCTCGTCGGCGAGACCGTCAAGGAAGTGATCTCCTACACGACACCCGCCGGCCAGTCGGCCGACGCGATGTTCTCGGGCTCGTTCATCCTCGGCGGCCAGATCAAGGGCGGCAAGCCGCGGATCTTCCTGATCTATCCGCAGGGCAACTTCATCGAGGCCGGTGCCGACAATCCATTCTTCCAGATCGGCGAGCACAAATACGGCCGGCCGATCATCATCCGCACCTATGATCCGAAGATGTCACTGGAGGAATGCGCCAAGCTGCTGCTGGTCTCCTTCGATTCGACGATTCGCTCGAACCTCTCAGTCGGCCTGCCGATCGACATGCAGTTCTACGAGGCCGACAGCCTGAAGGCCGGCTACAAGCGCCGCTTCGACAAGAACGATCCCTATTACCAGACGATCTCCGAGGGCTGGTCCGACGCCCTGAAGAGCGCCTTCGACGCGTTGCCGCCCTTCGAGCGCTGACACGGCATAAGACCTCCGAGGACCCGACCATGGCGACGACCCTCCTGCGCACGCTTGCCGATCTCGAGGCTGTCTACGGCGAGCCGGTCCGCGGCTCGCTGATGAAGGAGATCGATCACCTCTCGGCGCACTACCGAACCTTCGTCCAGCATGCGCCCTTCGTGCTGGTCGCGAGCGCCGGTCCCGGCGGGCTCGACTGCTCGCCGCGCGGCGACGCGCCCGGCTTCGTCACCGTTGCCGACGAGAAGACGCTGCTGCTGCCGGACCGGCGCGGCAACAACCGCGTCGACACGTTGCGCAACGTCGTCGCGGATCCGCGCGTCGCGCTGCTGTTCCTCGTGCCGGGCGTCGGCGAGACGCTGCGGGTCAACGGCACGGCCGAGATCGACGTCGATCCCGAACTGCTGGCAAGCTTCGCCATCCAGGGCAAGGCGCCCCGCTCGGTGCTGCGCGTGCATGTCGAGCGGGTCTACTTCCAGTGCCAGAAGGCGCTGGTGCGCTCCCACCTGTGGGACCCGGGCACGCGAATCGAACGCAGCCAGCTGCCGAGCACCGGCGAGATCCTCGCGGCGCTCGACCGCGAGGTCGACGCGGCGGCCTACGATGCCGCCTATCCCGAGCGCATGCGCCAGACGATCTATTGAGTGACGCGCAGCGCCGGGTCGGACAAGACCATTACGGATCGCGCCGCAGCCCCTTCGCCGCCAGCTCGTCCAGATAGGTCTGCCAGCGCTGTGCCGCGTCGCGGGCGAGTTCGGCGAGATAGCTCCAGGAATAGATGCCGCTGTCGTGGCGGTCGTCGAAGACGATGCGGACGGCGTAGCGGCCGATCGGCCGGACGTCGGTGATCCGCACGTCACGCTTGCCGCCGATCGTCTTGCGCTGCTCCGGCGAATGGCCCTGCACCTCCGCCGACGGCGACATCACCCGCAGCATCTCGGCCGACAATTCGTCCCTTGTACCGCCCGGCTGGACCAGGATCAGGGTCTGGCGGTCGGGGCTGACGCGGATTTCCTCGGGGGGCTGGGATGCTGTCATTGCGGATGCGGTCCTATCGTATGCGTTTCGGCTTTTCGCCGGCGTGCCGGCTTTGTGTGTCGGCGACTGCGGTTAGCGGCTTGACCCAGGGTGGCGGGGCTTCCACATTCCGGCCAATGGATATCACCCGCCTTCTCGACCCCGCCGTCTCGCCCGTTCCGTTCGGATCGGAGATGATGGATCCGTTCGGCCGCAGTATCACCTATCTGCGCGTCTCGGTCACCGATCGCTGCGATTTCCGCTGCGTCTACTGCATGGCGGAGGACATGACGTTCCTGCCGAAGCGCGATCTCCTGTCGCTCGAGGAACTCGACCGGCTGGCCAGCTGCTTCGTCGAGAAGGGCGTCAAGCGTCTGCGACTCACCGGCGGCGAGCCGCTGGTGCGCAAGAACATCATGCACCTGATCCGCTCGCTGTCCCGCCATCTGGAAAGCGGCGCGCTGGAAGAGCTGACCCTGACCACCAACGGTTCGCAGCTCGCGCGCTTCGCGCCGGAGCTCGCCGATTGCGGCGTCCGACGCCTGAACGTGTCGCTCGACACGCTCGATCCGGACAAGTTCCGCCAGATCACCCGCTGGGGCGAACTCGACAAGGTGATGGCCGGCATCCGCGCGGCCCAGGCGGCCGGCATCGGCATCAAGCTGAACGCCGTCGCGCTCAAGGGCTTCAACGACGGCGAAATCCCCTCGATGATCGAGTGGGCGCATGGCGAAGGCATCGACCTGACGCTCATCGAGACCATGCCGATGGGCGAGATCGACGAGGACCGCACCGACCAGTATCTGCCGCTGACCCAGGTCCGCGCCGACCTTGCCGAGCGCTGGACGCTGCGCGACATCCCGTACAAGACGGGGGGCCCGGCCCGCTACGTCGAGGTCGCAGAGACCGGCGGGCGGCTGGGGTTCATCACGCCGATGTCCCACAATTTCTGCGAAAGCTGCAATCGCGTCCGCATCACCTGCACCGGCACGCTGTTCATGTGCCTCGGCCAGGAAGACGCCGCCGACCTCCGCGCGCCATTGCGCGCCTCGGAAGGGAACGAATTGCTGTCAAATGCCATTGACGAGGCGATCGGCCGCAAGCCGAAGGGCCATGACTTCGTCATCGACCGCGCGACGCGGAAACCTTCGGTCTCACGGCACATGAGCGTGACCGGAGGATGATTCCGTGGCAATTCGACGACTGGCTCTGGCGGCAGCCGGGCTGACCCTCGCCTTCACGGCCGCGAGCCCCGCCTTGGCGGAGGACGTGACCTACCGAAACGAACGCTTCGGGACGACCGCCACTTTCCCGGCCGAGCTGTTTCCCGATCAGCTACCGGCGCCGACCAATGGCGACGGCCTCGGCTGGACGTCGCCCGAAGGGGCGGAGATATTCATCTACGCGCGACCGCGCCAGGACGGCGAAACGCCTCGCACCGTGGTGCGCGACCGCGGCTCGGTGGATGACGTCACCTACGACCGCTCCGGGCGGCGCTGGGTCGTCGTGTCGGGCTACCGGGACGGCCGCATCTTCTACGAGCGCTACATCTTCCGCGGCGATCTCGTGCATTCAGTGTCGATCCGTTATCCCGAGACACTGCGCGCCACCTACGATCCGCTGGTCGGTCCCGTGACGATGTCCCTGCAGGGTCCGTCGAGCGGCTCATAGTCCTCGCCGGCTGGCAGAGATTGTCACTTCTGCAGGATCGCGCGGCAGACAACCGCAATGTGGCCTCGCCAAGCGGCAGGGGTGAGCGTAAGGGAGACTGATCGTCCCTTCCGCAGTTTTCCCGGCCGTCACCTTGCACAGCGACAATTTCCGCGCCGCCCTGTTCATGCTGTTGGCCATGGCGGGGTTCGTCGTCAACGACACCTTCGTCAAGATCGCCTCGACGGACATCCCGCCGGCGCAGATCATGGCGATACGCGGCGTCGCCGCATCGCTGTTCCTCGCGGTTCTCGCTTGGAAGCTGGGGGCACTGGGCCCGGTACGGCTGGCGCTGTCGCCGCGGCTGCTGCTGCGAACCGCCGCCGACATCCTCGCCACGCTCTCCTACATCACCGCCCTCGGCCAGATGCCCATCGCCAACGCCTCGGCCATCTTCCAGGCGTTGCCGCTGGTGGTGACGCTGGGGGCCGCCCTGTTCCTCGGCGAACCGGTCGGCTGGCGACGCTGGTCGGCGATCATTGTCGGCTTCATCGGCGTGATGATCATCGTCCGGCCGGGCACCGAGGGATTTACGGTCTATTCGGTTGCCGTCCTCGCCTCTGTCGCCTTCTCGGCGGTCCGCGACCTTTCCACCCGCCGGATGGACCGGACGGTGCCGTCGATCTTCATCGCCCTGGTGACGGCCATCGCCGTGGGGCTGTTCGGATGGCTGCTGGTGCCATTCTCCGGCGGGTGGCAGCCCGTGTCGGCATCGATCCTTGTCAGCCTGACCGTCGCGGCGGCGGCGATCGCGGTCGGCTACATCTTCATCGTCCAGGCCATGCGGACCGGCGACATGGGCTTCGTCGCGCCGTTCCGCTATTCGATCCTGCTCTATGCCTTGGTCATTGGCTATCTGCTTTTCGGCGACCTGCCCTCGCCGCTGACCCTGATCGGCTCGGCCATCGTCGTGGCGAGCGGCCTCTACACGCTGTATCGCGAGCGCCTGCGCGGCGTCGTCAAGCTCCCGCCGACGCCGCAGGTGCACTGATGATCACCGTCCCGACCCGAAGCTGCCAGCCCGCTGCTTCGCCGCTCGATCCCGCAGGAAAGTCCGCATGACCGACCAGACCACCATCGCCCGGCGCCCGATGCTCGTCACGCTGATGATCGCCTCGGCGCTGTCGCCGCTGGCGATCAACATCTTCATCCCCTCGATGACCTCGATCGCGCGTGACCTCCAGGCGGACGGGCCGACCATCGGACTCGGCCTGTCGCTTTATCTGATCGCAACGGCGCTCATCCAGCTGATCGCCGGGCCGCTCTCCGACCGCTACGGCCGGCGTCCGGTGATCCTCTGGGGCATGGTGCTGTTCCTCGTCGGCACGGCGATGTGCCTCGCCGCCGAGGGACCGGGGCTTTTCCTCGCCGGCCGCATCGTGCAGTCGGCCAGCGCCACCGGCATCGCCCTCTCCCGGGCGATCGTGCGCGACGTCTACAGCCGCGAGCGCGCCGCGGCGATGATCGGCTACGTGACGATGGGACTCGCCGTCGCGCCGATGGTGGGCCCCGCGCTCGGCGGCCTGATGGACACCGCCTTCGGCTGGCGCAGCGTCTTCTGGCTGCTTGGCGGCGTCGGCGTCCTCACCGTCGGCCTGCTCGCCTTCGACCTCTCGGAGACCAACAGCGAGCGCGGCAAGCCGTTCTTCTCGCAGTTCGGCTCCTATGCGCTGCTGCTTCGATCGAGCGCCTTCTGGATCTATGTCGGCGCCTCGGCCCTCACCTCGGCGGTGTTCTTCGCGTTTCTCGGCGGCGCGCCGTTCATCGCCGTCGAGGTGCTTCACATGACGCCGGCTGGCTACGGCTTCTGGTTCATCCTCTGTTCGGTCGGCTACGTCGCCGGCAATTACGGCACCGCCCGCTATTCGGAACGCCTCGGCATCAAGACGATGATGGTCGCCGGTACCGTGCTGACGGTCTTCGCCGCCATCGTCGGAGCGGTGACAATCGGCGCCGGCCTGTTGTCCCCGTTGACGCTGTTCGGGCCGATGATGCTGGTCGGACTCGGCAACGGCCTGGTCTTGCCGACCGCGACCGCGGGCGGCGTGAGTGTCCGACCGGAATCAGCGGGCGCGGCGGCAGGGCTACTCGGTGCCTGCCAGATCGGCCTCGGCGCGGTCGCCTCGATCCTGGCCGCGATTCTCGCTACCGGCGCTGGCGGCGCCTTCGGCATGGCGTTGCTGATGCTCGGCTTCGGCATCGCCGGCCTCGTCTGCACGCTGCTCGCCAAGCGGGTACGGACCACCGGCTGAGATATCGGCGGACACGGCCTCGTCACGGTTGCCTTGCACGACGAAAAAATGGCAGCATCGCCTGTCTTCGCGGCATGCTGCTTTTCCGGGCGTCCGAGCAGCGTGACCGCCAACAACAACGATGAGGTCTCCATGCGATTCACCCGAACTCTCGCGCTCGCCACCGCGGTCGCTGCCCTGCTCGCCGGCCCTGCCGCCGCTCAGGAAAGCGATGCGGACAAGGATTGGTCAACCGTGGTGATCGGGACCGAAGGCGCCTACCCGCCCTTCAACTTTCTCGACGCGGCTGGTGAGCTCAAGGGCTTCGACGTCGATATCGCCAAGGCGCTCTGCGCCCAGATGGAGGTCGAATGCACCTTCGTCACCCAGGACTGGGACGGCATGATCCCGGCGCTGCAGAACGGCAATTTCGACGCGCTCGTCGCCTCGATGTCGATCACGCCGGAACGCCAGGAGCAGATCGACTTCTCCGACAAATACTACCAGACCCCGCCGGCCATCGCCGTGCCGAAGGATTCCGACATCACGGAAGCCACGGCCGAGGCACTGTCGGGCAAGGCGATCGGCGCGCAGACGGCGACCACCCACGCCCAGGCCGCCGAAGCGCTGTTTCCGGACGCCGACATCCGGCGCTATCCGACCGCGGAAGAGTACAAGCTCGACATCGAGAGCGGCCGCGTCGACGCGGTGATGGACGACGTCGTGGTCCTGTCGGAATGGCTCGACAGCGAAGCCGGCGCCTGCTGCAAGATCCTCGGCACGCTGCCGGCCGACCCGGCCATCTACGGCAGCGGCGTCGGGATCGGGCTGCGCAAGGGCAATGAGAAGCTCAAGGGCATGTTCAACGAGGCGATCGCCGCGATCCGCGAGAACGGCACCTACAAGACGATTCAGGACCAGTATTTCGACTTCGACGTCTACGGCGAGTGAAACTGGGTCACGAGAGAAGCGCGGCGTCCTGTGACGCCGCGCTTCAGGCAACGATGCGATCAGAGATCGTAGGTCCAGGGGGACGGCTGGAACACGTAGGTTCCGTCCTGCGAGCCCTTCACGACATGACCGACGCCCGGGAACGAGATGTGCATGCCGGCGACGCGGGTACGCTCCGTCGCCACCTCCGCGAGGATCGCCTGGCGTGTTGCGATGGCCGTCTCGGGGTCGGCATCGAAGGCGACGCCGATGTCGGGCCTTGCGATTTGAACCGGCGCGACATGGACGATATCGCCCCACACCAGAAGACTGTCCTCGCCGCTGCCGACCAGGAAGCCGCAATGGCCCGGCGTATGGCCGAAGAGCTCGCGCGCGGTGATGCCGGGCACCACTTCCGCCGAACCGGTGAACGTCTTGACGCGATCACCATAGGTTTCGACCACCGCGCTGGCGGCGTCGAAGAACGGCTTGAACTCTTCGGGTGCGGCGTTGCGGTTGTCCGCGCTCGTCCAGAAGGCGGCCTCGATTTCGTGGACGTGGACGTCGGCATTCGGGAAAGCCGGCTGACCATCCACCAGCATCGCGCCGATATGATCGGGATGCAGATGCGTCAGCAGCACCGCGGTGACGGCATCCGGAGCGATGCCGGCTGCCTCGAGGCCGGGCATCAGCTGTCCAAGGCTTGGCAACATGCCGGCACCCCCGGCATCGATCAGCACGGTCTGATCTGCCATCTGTACGACATAGGCGTTGACGCCGGTGATCACCGGCGAGACGGCGGGCACGAAGGCGGCCGCGAGGATCTCGTTGGCCGCCTCGGGGGTGACGTTGGAGAGCAGCGCGGTCTCGATGGCGAGGAAGCCGTCGGAAATCGCCGTGACGGTCGCCTCGCCGACCTTGAGGCGCTGGATGGCGACGACCTGGGAGACGCCACCCGCGGCGGCGGTTTGCGCGTTCGCCGGGACAAGCGCAAGTTTGACCAGAACGGGCGCGGCAAGCGCTCCGGCAAGCAGCGTGCGTCGGGACATCGTCATGACGAGAAGTACTCCGTGATCGGGAGGCAGACACTAGCCATGTCCCGGCAGGCCGCAAGGCTATCCGCAGGCGAACGATCCGTAGATCAAACGGAGACGCACCGGATCGAGGGGCGCGCCTGATGCAGGAGGCGCTGGTTCTCCTTGGCTTCGGCGAGACCGGATGGGGCGACGACATCGCCGCCGGCGTCCTCGTCACCGTGTCGCTGTCGCTGGCGACGCTGCCGATCGGCCTCGTCGCCGGCTTCCTGCTGTCGCTCGGAAAGCAGTCGGAGGACCGGCTGCTCAATCTTTCCGCCAATATCTACACGACGATCTTTCGCGGCCTGCCGGAGCTGCTGACGCTGTTCCTGGTCTATTTCGGCCTGAACAGCGCGCTACGCTCGCTGAGCAGCGCGAGCGGCCTTCCCGACATCGCGCTGTCGAGCTTCGTCTCGGGCATGCTCGCCCTCGGCCTTGTCTTTTCCGCCTTCGCCAGCGAGGTATTTCTCTCCGCCTTCCGCGCCATCCCGCGCGGCCAGACCGAGGGCGGCATGGCGCTCGGTCTCAGCCGCTGGCGCGTGATGCTCTTGATCATCGTGCCGCAGCTGATCCGCATCGCCCTGCCCGGTCTCTCCAATCTCTGGATGAACCTCCTCAAGGACACCGCCCTCGTCTCGGTCATCGGCCTTGCCGACATCTTGCGCCAGGCCGGCATCGCCGCGCGGGTGAGCCGCGAGCCTTTCCTGTTCTTCGGCGTCGCGATCATGCTCTATCTCGTCCTCACCATCGTCTCGTCGGTGGCGATCGGCGGCATCGATCGCTGGACGAAGCGCGGTGAGGCCGTGCGATGAGTGCCGCGACGCTTCATTCCGGTGCGCCGGTCGCCCCCCGGCCCAAGCGCGGCACCGCCGGCATCGTCGCGGTCGGGTTCTGGATCCTCGTCGGCGTCGGGCTGGTCATCTATCTCGCCAGCGTCTTCGACCCCAGCCTCTTCGTCCGCTTCGGGCCATCCTACCTCTCGGGCCTGTGGATCACGTTGTCGCTAGTGCTGATCTCGTTCGTCGTCGGTGCCGTCGTCTCGGTGCCGGTGGCGTTCGGCCGGATGGCGAAGAACCCGGTGGCCCGGACTCTGGCCTTCGTGTTCGTGTATTTCTTCCGCGGCACGCCGCTGATCGCCCAGATATTCCTGGTCTATTACGGCTTCGGGCAGTTCCGCGGGTTCTTCGAGGCGATCGGGCTTTGGGGGTTCTTCCGCGAGGCCTGGTACTGCGCGCTGTTCTCGCTGTCGCTGAACACCGCGGCCTATCAGGCGGAAATCCTGCGCGGCGCCATCGAGAGCGTGGCGCGCGGCCAGTGGGAAGGCGCCCGCTCGCTCGGCCTGTCGCGCGGGGTGATCTTCTGGAAGGTCGTCCTGCCCCAGGCGATGATCGTCGCGCTGCGTCCCTACGCCAACGAGATCATCCTGATGATCAAGGCGTCGGCCATCGTCGCGATCATCACCGTCTACGACCTGTTCGGCGAGACCCGGCAGGCCTATTCGCGCACCTTCGATTTCCAGACCTATGTCTGGGCGGCCCTGCTCTACCTCTCCATCGTCGAGGCGCTGCGTCACGCGACGAACTTCGCCGAGCGCCGGCTGACACGGCACCTGAAGCGGTAGCGCGTCTCGACTCCACGCCGGATAACATGGAAAAAGCGAGCGGGCCGCTGCACTATCGGCCCGACACAAGCATCGATCGAGGGGGGAAAGCCGGCATGGCGAAGACAGCATTCATCGGACTGGGCGTGATGGGTTACCCGATGGCGGGTCACCTCAAGGCGAAGGGCGGCCACGACGTCACCGTCTTCAACCGCAGCGCGGAGAAGGCGCAGAAATGGGCTGGCGAACATGGCGGTGCCCATGCCGCAACGCCCAGGGAAGCCGCCGACGGCGCCGATTTCGTCTTCACCTGCGTCGGCAATGACGACGACGTCCGCTCGGTCGTCTACGGCGACGACGGCGTCTTCGCCGGGATGAAGTCGAGCGCGACCCTGATCGACAACACCACCGCCTCGGCCGAGCTTGCCCGCGAACTCGACGCGGCGGCCCGCGAGAAGGGCTTCAAGTTCATCGACGCGCCGGTCTCGGGCGGGCAGGCCGGCGCCGAGAACGGCGCCCTGACCGTGATGTGCGGCGGCCACGAGGCCGACTTCGCGGCGGCCGAGCCCGTCATCAGCGCTTACGCCAGGATGGTCGGCCTGATGGGTCCGGCCGGCTCCGGCCAGCTGACCAAGATGATGAACCAGATCTGCATCGCCGGCCTCGTCGAGGGCCTGTCGGAAGCGATCGCCTTCGGCCAGAAATCCGGTCTGGACATCGAGAAGGTCATCGGCGTGATCTCCAAGGGCGCTGCCGGATCCTGGCAGATGGAGAACCGCTACAAGACGATGATCGCCGACCATTACGAGCACGGCTTCGCGGTCGAGTGGATGCGCAAGGATCTTGGCATCTGCCTCGCCGAAGCCCGGCGCAACGGCGCCACACTGCCCGTCACCGCTTTGGTCGACCAGTTCTATGCCGAGATCGAGGCAATGGGCGGCAAGCGCTGGGACACGTCGGCGTTGCTTGCCCGACTCAATCGGTAAGGCGCTATCTCCGTCGCGCGGGCACACCTGAAGATGCTCGCGCGACGCATGAAAGCATTGTCCCAGCCAATTCAGCCGACTCGGCTATCGGCGCCAGCGACTCAGTCCCCGCGCGGCTCCTTGTCGAGCACCAGATAGTCCAGCGGCAGCTCGGTCGTGTACTTGATCTGCTCCATCGCGAAGGAAGAGGAGACGTCGCGGATCTCGATCTTGGCGATCATCCGCTTGTAGAAAGCGTCATACGCCGCGATGTCCGGCACAACGACGCGCAGCAGATAGTCGACGTCGCCGCTCATGCGGTAAAACTCCATCACTTCCGGAAACTCGCCGATCACCTCGGAAAAGCGCTTCAGCCACTCGTTGGAATGCGAGTTGGTGCGGATCGAGACGAACACGGTGACGCGGGCATTCACCTTGACCGGGTCGAGGATCGCCACGCGGCGCTTGATGACGCCCTCTTCCTCGAGCTTCTGGATGCGGCGCCAGCAGGGCGTCGTCGACAGCCCGACGCGCTTGGCGACGTCGGCCACCGCCAACGTCGAATCCTCCTGCAGCAGCCTCAGAATCTTCTTGTCCAGCCGGTCCATTGCCGCACCACTCCCGTCGTTCCTTCGAGTGATAGACAAGGCTCGGCGAAAACAACAGGGCGCGGCGGCATTGCGCGCATTGCCACGTCTCAGACCAGTTGCGCCACGCGCCGCTGCAGTTCCGGTACCAGCTCGGCCTCGAACCATGGATGGCGCTTCAGCCAAGGGGTGTTGCGCCAGGACGGATGCGGCATCGGCAGCACCGGCGCGAAGCGCCCGCGTCCTGCAAGTATCGTTCGCCAGTCCGTGACGGTCTCGGTCAGGCTCCGGCCGGCGCCCTCGACGATGTGGAAGCGCTGGGCGTGGAGCCCGATCGCCAGCACCAGCTCGACCTGCGGCATCGAGGCCATCACCAGCTCGTGCCAGGCGGGACGGCATTCCCGGCGGGGCGGCAGGTCGCCGCCTTTGGTGTCGTTACCGGGAAAGCAGAAGCCCATCGGCACGATCGCCAGCCGGGCGGGATCGTAGAAGATGTCCGGCCCGATCCCCAGCCATTGCCGCAGCCTGATCCCCGATGGATCGTTGAACGGAATCGTCGTCCGGTCGGCGATATTGCCCGGCGCCTGGCTGGCGATGACCAGCCGCGCCGTCGAGGAGATCACCAGGATTGGGTTGGGCTCGATCGGCAGCGGCGGCCCGAGCGGCGCGTCCCGGCAGATGCGGCAGCCGCGGATCGTCCGGTACAGCGCTTCGGGCGTTTGCGGGAACGCGCTTTCGGTCAAGCCGCCGCGCCCGGCCGCGACGAGACCTCGGCATGCCACCGCGCAACGTTCGTGAGTCCCTTGGGCATCGCGATCTTGGCCGGCTTCATGAAGTCGCAGGCGATCAGGCCGGTGACGTCGGCGACGCTGTAATTCTCGCCCGCAGCAAAGCGGTTGTCCGCCAGATGCGCGTCGAAGAGTTCCAGGAATTCCTGCGCCTTGGGTCGGTTCGCCTCGCCCCAGGCGGGAATTTGAGGCACTTCCCATGCCGCCATCGCCGGATGGGTATGACGGAACGCAGAAGCGACCGCCATGTAGAGCCCCAGCTCCAGCCGGCGGTTCCACATCTCGACCCGCGCCCGTCCCAGGGCGCCAGTACCGAACAGCGCCGGCTCGGGATGCAGCTCCTCGAAATAGCGGCAGATCGCGATCGATTCGGTGAGCACGGTCCCGTCGTCGAGTTCGAGCACCGGCAGCCGTTTCAGCGGATTCAGCCGGGCCATCGCGTCGGATCGATGCGCCAACTGGCCCATGTCGACCGCTTCGGTCGGCACCTCGATACCTTTTTCCGCCAGGAAGACCCGGACGCGCCGCGGGTTGGGCGCACGGCCGCCGTCGAACAGTTTCATCGCTTCATCCTCCCGAATGCTTCCCGATGAGTAGGCAAGTGCGGCGGGCCTGCCAAGACCCTTGTCGCGTGGGGTCTGAAGCGCCGGCGCGCTGCCGTGCCGACCGACCGTCGCCGAAGTCAGGTCGGATTTTCCACAGGCAATCGGCATTTTCGCTCTTCCTTAAGGCATTTTTTTAAGCTTCCCGAAACATGATCGGTCGTCATCCGCGTATCCAGGCGATCGATCGAGTTTCATGTCCATCGCAGCCCATCCGCTCTACGATTCCCAGCTCGTCTCGCGGCGTGCGTCGGGCAATGCCGACCTGAACCGGACGCTGCGGCGGACGCGCGAGAAGCTGTCGTCGCGAGGTGGCGTGTCCGACAGCTACGGCCGCGAACTGCTGGCGCAGCATGCGGCCTCGGTGCAGGCGGCGGCGGTCGTGCTGCCGCTGCCGGTGATCCTCACCGGCTCTGCGCTCTCGGTGTTCACCGGGCCGGCGATGGCGATGATGTGGACGCTGTTCGCGCTTGCCAGCCATCTCGGGCTCGTCCTGATCGCCCGGCGCTTTTCCGCCCGCCCCGGCGACAGCATCGACGTCCGGCGCTGGAGCCGGCTCTTCCTGCTCGGCCACGTCGTCGCCGGGTTGTCCTGGGCGTATCTCGCCACGCTGTCCTGCGAAGCCTGCGGGCCGATGCGCTTCGAGATCTTCCAGTTCACGGTGATCTTCCTCGCCGTGGCGATGATCGCGATGATCTCCTACACGCTGAAGGGGGTCGTCCCGCTGACCTTCGTGCCGACCGGGCTGCTGGTCGTGGTCGCGATCATGTCGTCGCCGCAGCCGGTGACCGGGACGATGCAGGTCGTGCTGCTCGGCGCCGTGCCGTTCTTTTCCATCGTCGCGGAGCGGCTGCGGCGTAGCGCCCTCGACCGGATGAAGCACCAGGCCGAGAAGGACGACCTGATCGCCGAGCTCGAGACCGCGAAGATCGTCTCGGACGAGGCGCGAAGGCGCGCCGAGGACGCCAATCTCGCCAAGTCCCGTTTCCTCGCCACGATGAGCCACGAACTGCGCACGCCGCTCAACGCCATTCTCGGGTTCTCCGAAGTCATCGGCAAGGAAATCCTCGGCCCGGTCGGCAACCCCGCCTACAAGGAATATGTCGACGACATCCACGCCTCCGGCCAGCATCTGCTCGGCCTGATCAACGAGATCCTGGACCTCTCCCGTGTCGAGGCGGGGCGCTACAACCTCAACGAGGAAGCCGTCGAGCTGGTGCCCATCGCCCGCGATTGCCTCGCCTATATCCGGGTCAAGGCTGATGCCAAGGAACTCGAGGTCCGCGCCGAGTTCGAGAAGGACCTGCCCGCCATGTGGGCCGATGAACGCTCGCTCCGGCAGATCGTCATCAATCTCCTCTCCAACGCGGTGAAGTTCACGCCGCGCGGCGGCAAGATCCTGCTCCGCGTAGGCTGGACGGCCGGCGGCGGCCAGTATGTCTCGGTCAGCGACAACGGGCCGGGCATCCCGGAAGACGAGATCCCGATCGTTCTCTCGTCCTTCGGCCAGGGCTCCGTCGCCATCAAGAGCGCCGAGCAGGGAACCGGCCTCGGCCTGCCCATCGTGCAGGCGCTGGTGAAGATGCATGACGGCACGTTCGAGCTGCAGTCGCGCCTGCGCGAAGGAACCGAGGCGATCGCGATCTTCCCCAATTCTCGCGTCCTGGAAGTCATGGAAGCGCTCGACGAAATCGCCTGACGATCGGCGGTCGGCACCCCCAGTGACATCATCTTTGCTGACGACAAACTGACAGGATCGTCAGGAGCGGGACGCTTGCCCGTTCGGCGCCGGCTCGCCATATCTGTGGCGAAGGCGGCCGAACGCCGCAAGCAAGGACGGGCATGACCATCGAAAGCCCCTGCAACCTCGTCTGCACCATCGATCCGACGAGCGGCTACTGCTTCGGCTGCGGCCGGACCGGCGACGAGATCGCCGGCTGGACGGGCTTCAGCCCGGCCGAGCGGCGCGACCTGATGATCGTGCTGCCCGAGCGGCTGGCCACCCTTACCCGCCCACCACGCCGGGAGACGCGGCGCAGCGCGCTCGCGCGCGCCCGGGGTGCTGCCGGGGGCGCCGACGATGCGTAGGGACGTTCTCCTCTGGGTCATCCTGGCGCTGCTTGGCGTCGCCTGCCTCGTGCTGGTGCTCAACGGCGACGGCGAGATCGCCGGGCTGCCGGACGGCCAGTTCGCCCGCCTCGCCTATTACGGCGCGTGGGGGCTGGCGCTCGCCTCGACCGCCCTGTTGATGGTCCGTACCCGCCTCGGCTTCGCCCTGAAGGCCGCGGCCATCTGGGGCCTCGCCTTCCTCGTGCTGATCGGCCTCTATGCCTCCGCGCCGGAGTTGAACGCGCTGAAGAACAGGCTGATGGCGGCGCTCGTGCCCGGCAGCGTCGTGGCGGTCTCCGGTTCCGACGGCCGGCAGTTCATGGCGACGCGCGGCGTCGACAACCATTTCCATCTCGACGGCTCGATCGACGGCGCGCCGGTGTCCTTCATGGTCGATACCGGCGCTTCGGTCGTCGCGATGGACCGCGCTTCCGCCGAGTCGCTCGGCCTCCGCACCGACAATCTGCGCTTCTCGCAGCAGGTGATGACGGCCAACGGCGTCGCCAACGCGGCACCGCTGCGGCTGGACACCGTTCGGATCGGCGACATCGTCCGTCATGACGTCGACGCGGCGGTCATCGAGGGGCGAGGCCTCGGGGTCGTGCTGCTCGGGATGAGCTTCCTGTCGACGCTGACCTCGTTCGACTTCCGCGGCGACCGGCTGATCATGACGGACTAGCTGTCCGGGAATGTCCGGCGCGGCCTCAGAGCAGGCTGTAGATGAAGCGTGCGGCAACCAGCAGCAGGAAGCAGCCGAAGCCGATCTCCAGCTGGCGCCGGCTGAGCCGGTGCGCCAGCGCCGCGCCGCCGGGCACGGCCAGGATCGAGGCAGGGGCGATGATCGCGACGGCGGCGAGGCTGACAAAGCCGAAACTGTAGGGCGGCAGCAGCGGATCGCCCCAGCCGCCGACGATGTAGGCGACGAGGCCGGGGATCGAGATCAGCGCGCCGACGCCGGCGCTGGTCGCCACCGCCTGGATCATCGGGCGGTTGAACAGCGTCATGAAGGTGTTGTTGAGGACGCCGCCGCCGATTCCCATCAGGGCCGAGAACACGCCGATGGCGAAGCCGGCGACCGAGCGACCGGCGAGGCCCGGCAGATCCTGCGCGACGACATAGGGCACACGACCGAACAGCATCTTGATGCCGAGGATCGTCGCGAGCACGGCAAAGATCCCGCGCAGCGTCTCGGACGAGGCGTAGGTGGCGAAGACGACGCCGGCGATGGCGCCGAGCGGGACCGCCACCGTCCATTCGCGCAGCAGCCGCCAGTCGACCACATCCTTGCGCCAGTGGGCGACCAGCGAGCGTACCGACGTCGGCACGATGATCGCGATCGACGAGCCGACGGCCAGATGCATCGTCACCGCGTGGTCGACGCCAAGCGTCTCGAACGTCTGGTAGAGTATGGGAACATAGATCGCCCCGCCGCCGATGCCGAACAAGCCGGCGAGGAAACCGCCCGCAGCGGCGGCGATCAGGATCGGGATGAGCAGCGCCAGGAGCGACGCGAGATCGAACGACATCAGGTCTCTTAGGCCACTAGGTGCCGCGAGGCACCCCACGCCGCGGGATGTCCACCGTCATGCGCGCAGTGAACGCGTGCAGGCAGCCTCACGCCGCATCCCGCTCGGCCGGAGCAACCCGGACGGCGGCGAACGCTTCGTGCAACAGGGCCGGACCGGCGCCGGGCTTGACGGCGCCGTCCGACAGGATCTGCCGCCAGCGCCGCGCACCCGGCATGCCGTTGAACAGGCCGATCATGTGACGGGTGACCTGCCCCAGCCGGCCGCCTTGGGCGATATGCCGGCCGGCATAGTCCGCCATGGCGTCGATGATGGCGGGATAGTCGACCGGCCGTACTTCGTCGCCGAAGACGCGGGCATCGACGTCGAGGAGCCGGTCCGGCGTCTGGTAGGCGGCGCGGCCGAGCATCACCCCGTCGACATGGTCGAGCTCTGTGACGGCGGCATCGAGCGTCTGAAGCCCGCCATTCAGCCCGACGAAGACGTCCGGCAGCCGGCGCTTCAGCCGGTGCACCCGGTCATAGTCGAGCGGCGGGATATCGCGGTTCTCGCGCGGGCTAAGCCCCTGCAGCCAGGCCTTGCGGGCATGCACCCAGATTGCCGAAATGCCGGCCGCGACCGCCACGTCCGCCAGCCGGTCGAGCGCTTCCTCCGGATCCTGGTCGTCGACGCCGATCCGGCACTTGACCGTCACCGGCACCGGGCTCCCTTCGACCATCGCCGTCAGGCACTCGCCGACGAGATCCGGCTGCAGCATCAGGCAGGCGCCGAAGACGCCCGACTGGACGCGGTCCGACGGACAGCCGACATTCAGGTTGATCTCGTCATAGCCATAGGCACCGGCGATCCGGCAAGCCTCGGCCAGCTTCGCCGGGTCCGACCCGCCGATCTGCAGCGCCACCGGATGTTCGGCCGCGTCGAAGCCGAGCAGCTTGTCGCGATCGCCCCGGATGATCGCGTCGGCGACAATCATTTCGGTATAGAGCAACGCCCGCCGCGTCAGCTGCCGGTGGAAATACCGGCAGTGGCGGTCCGTCCAGTCGATCATCGGGGCAACCGCAAAGCGACTGCCGATATTCGCGTATACCGTCATGCTGGAATGCACGCCCGTTAGCTGGTGGCGATGGGCCGCGCGGCGGCCTTGGATACTCTTTGCCGGGCGGCTTCCGCCGGCCCTTGGTCCGGCCATATCATGGAACGCACCTGTTGGCATCCGGACTGGCCCGGCGACCAAAGGGGCGCTTTGTTAACTGCCCTGCCGGAAAATCCCGCCGCTGCGCCGGCCTTCGGATGACAGCCGGCACCGGCGCGCCCATGTCTTGGTCCGAACAAAGCCTGGCGACGGGAGACGACGATGGTTCGAGTAGCCTTGCTGGTGCTGATGCTGACCGGGATCGGGCCGGCACTGGCCGCCATGCCCGTGACGGCTGTGGGAGATCCTGCGCGAGCGGCGGCGGCAGGCCTCCGGGAAGGCTCGGACGCTTCTGATCGAGTGGTGCAGTACCGCGGCGACCAGCGGTCGTGGCGTGGCGAGGTCCGCCATCATCGCTATTTCGGCCGCGGCGACGACTGGCGCCGGCACCACCGCGGCTCCTACGACCGTCCGCAATGGCGCGACCGTCACCGCGATGAATCGCGACACGACCGCCGGCGCGACCGCCCCGGGGACCACGCCCGCAGGGGGGATCGCACGCGCTACGATGACAGGCATGATCGTCGGGGGCGCTGGGAGAGCGGCGGCAGCTTCCGCGGTGATGACTGGGGCCGCCAGGAAGGCCACGGCCGGTTCGACGATCGGCGCCGGCGCTTCGACGCCCGTCGCGACCGCTGGGTAGACGCGCCGTGACCTTTTCCATCGTCGCCCGCTGCCCCGAGACTGGCCAGTTCGGCATCGCCGCCACCACCGGCGTTCCGGCGGTCGGCAAGCTGCTCACCCACGCCGCGGCGGGTGTCGGTGCCGTGGCCACCCAGGCGCGCGTCAACCCCTATCTCGGCATCGACGGCCTTGCCTGTCTGCGCGACGGGATGCCGGCCCGCGAGGCCCGCAACCGCCTCATCGGCATGGATCCCGCGATCCAGGACCGGCAGTTCGCCATCATCGACCGGCATGGCGATACGGCCGTCTGGACCGGTGACGACTGCCTCGACTGGGCCGGATCGATCGAGGGCGAAGGCTACAGCCTGCAGGGCAATCGGCTCGTCGGGGAAAACGTCCTGGTCGACGCCGCCGGCGCCTACGACAGTGCCGCTGGCCAACCCCTCGCCGACCGTCTCCTGGCGGCCGTCGTTGCCGGCGATCTGGCGGGCGGCGACCGCAAGGGCGAGCGCTCGGCGACGATCTATGTCGTCGACACCGAAGAGTATCCGCTCTGGGACATCCGGATCGACGAGCACGAAGCACCGGTCAGGGAATTGCAGCGGCTTCACGCGCTCTTCGCCCGCGAGGTGATCCCGGAGATCCGTCGCATGCCGACGCGCGAGAACATGGCCGGCGAGGCTGGCGAAGACCCGATCTAGCCGTCGGCTTTTCCGCAGACGGCGGGAGCGCGATTCGCGCGGCGGACGAAACTGCTCAAGGCCGCTCCCCGAAGGCACGGTCGAGACCGGCGAGCCCACGTTCCAGACCGCTGATCTCTTCCTTGGTCAGATTCTTCAGCACGGTATTCTCGGCCGTCTCGACCTTCGGGACCAGTTGCGCATAGGCGGCCCTGCCGGCTGGCGTCAGCGCCAGATACTCGAAGCGGCGATCCGACGTTGCCCGTGTCCGCTGCAGCCATTTGCGCCGATCGAGCGAGGAGACCGCTCGGCTGACCTTGGTCTTGTCCATCGCCGTGGTCTCGACGATGTACGAGGAGGTCTGGGCGCCGTCTTCGCCGCCGAGGATCATCAGCACGCTGAATTCGGGCAGCGTCAGCCCGTGCTGGCCCTTGTGCACCTGCGACGTGACGCGGCCGAGGGCGGTCGCGGCGCGGATGAGTCGGCTGCTGAGGAAGAGGCTTCTGTCGCTGTCTCCTGTCGCGGTCATGATGTGGTTCCCTTGGGCCCGCGACGCGGGTATTTGCCTGATGCTTACATTCGAGAATGCTGGGCGGGCCAAGGCGTTGCGTCACCGATAGGTGAAAAAGTCACGGCGCTCGCCGGCAGGCGTTGCCTCCGGGCCGCGCGTCCTGCATTTCGTGCGCTGCCACGGCGCCGGTACCGGCAGCGAATGCTAGGATGAAGTGCCGCATATCGCGGGTCCCGGCGACGGCGGGTGATCCTCGCTTTGCTTTTCCGGGCGAATTCCCTATAGGTTCGCGCCGGATTCAGCATACCTCCCAACGTTCAAGGATTTCCCCATTGTCTTCAACCTTCGACCGGGTCGCGGACATCATCGCGGAAACGAGTGAAATCGACCGCGACCAGATTACGCCGGAAAGCCACACGATCGACGACCTCGGCATCGATTCCCTCGATTTCCTCGACATCGTCTTCGCCATCGACAAGGAATTCGGGATCAAGATCCCGCTCGAGAAATGGACCCAGCAGGTCAACGACGGCGACGTTCCGACCGAGGAATATTTCGTCCTGAAGAACCTCTGCGCCAAGATCGACGAATTGCGGGCCGCCAAGACCGCCTGAACCACTGCCCGCGCGTCGGCGCGTCGTGGTCATCGGCATGAAGGGATCGCAGGTCCTGCCGAAGGGAGCGGCAGACCTCGAAACTGGAATGAAGACATGAGCGACAGTCCAAGGGACGTTGTCATCACCGGGATCGGCCTCGTCTCGTCCCTCGGCGAGGGCATCGGCGCGCATTTCGATCTGATCGGCCGCGGGCCGCAGCCGCACATCGATGCCGAGGGCTACGCCCCGTATTTCGTGCATCCGCTGCCGCCGATGGACTGGTCCAGCCAGATCCCAAAGCGTGGCGACCAGCGCCAGATGGAGACCTGGCAGAAGCTCGGCACCTATGCTGCAGGGCTTGCCCTCGAGGACGCCGGCATTCCCGCCGACGAAGCCGTCCGCGCCAAGATCGACATGGTCGTCGCGGCGGGCGGCGGCGAGCGCGATGCGACCGTCGACGCCATGGTCATCGAGCGGGCACGCGGCGCCAACGACCGCGAGCAGGTGATCAACGACACGCTGTCGACGGAACTGCGGCCGACGCTGTTTCTCGCCCAGCTCTCGAACCTTCTCGCCGGCAACATCTCGATCGTCCACAAGGTGACGGGCTCGTCCCGCACCTTCATGGGCGAGGAAGCGGCGGGCATTTCCGCCCTCGCCTCGGCGCGGGCGCGGATCGCGGCCGGCCAGAGCGACATCTGCCTAGTGGGCGGCGCGTTCTCCGCAGAGCGCAAGGATCTGATCCTGAATTTCGAGCTCGCCGGGCTGATGCTGCGGGACGAGTGGCGGCCGGTATTCTCCCGTTCGGCGCCGCATGACGGCATCACCGTCGGCAGTGTCGGCGCCTTCCTGATCCTGGAGTCGGCAGAACATGCCGCGGCCCGCTCGGCGCCTGCCTATGCAAGGCTGGCTTCCGTCTCCGGCGACCGTGGGCGTCGCGACACGGCAGCGGCGACCGAAGCCCGGATCAAGCGGATGCTTCCCGAGATCGACGGCGACGGCGCGGACACGATGATCTTCTCCGGCGCGACCGGCATCGCCGCGCTCGCCGATGTGGAACGCAGCGTCCTGCGCGGCTGGCTTCCCGACGCCGCGCTGCGGGCCTATGGAACCATCATCGGCCATTCGTTCGAGGCGCAGGTGCCGGCCGGGGTGGCGCTGGCCGCGGGCGCTCTGGCGCGCGGTATCGTGCCGCCGCCCTTCGACAGCGGCGAGGAACGGCCGACCGACACGCGGCCGAAGCACGCCGTGGTCACCGGCATCGGCCATCTCCATGCCGAGGGCGTCTGCCTGCTCGAGGCGGTGGACGGGCGCAGATTGTGAGGATGAGGACATGAGCGTCAGCGGAAACGACTTCATGGGCCGCCCGATCGTCGCGATCACCGGCATCGGCATCGTCTCGCCGCTCGGTCGCGGCGTGGAGGACAACTGGGCCGCGCTTGCCGCCGGCCGTTCCGGTATCCACCGGATCGACCGCTTCTCCACCGAGGGGCTTCGCACCACCATTTCCGGCTCCGTCGACTTCATGGGACCGGAGGCCGCGACCTCCACCGGCCTGTCCTATGCCATGGCTGAGGCGGCGGGCGCCGAGGCCGTCCGCATGGCTGGCCTGCCGGACGACGACTTCGCCGGACCGCTGTTCCTGGCGGCGCCCCCCGTCGAGCTCGAATGGCAGCACCGCCTGGCCATCGATAGGATGGACGATGCCGACATAGAGGAAGCCGGCTACGATCGCCTGCTGCAGATCGCCCGGCGGCGGCCGGACCCGTCGATCTACCATTTGACCCAGTGCAGCCGGATCTCCGAGCTGCTCGCCGACCGGCTCGGCACGCGCGGCCTGCCGATCACGCTCTCGACCGCCTGCGCCTCCGGCGCCAGCGCGATCCAGCTCGGCGTCGAGGCGATCCGCCGCGGCGAGACCGAACGGGCGATCTCGATCGGCACCGACGGCTCGATCACCCAGGAATCGCTGATCCGCTTCTCGCTGCTTTCGGCGCTGTCGACGAACAACGAGTTTCCGGAGAAGGCCTCCAAGCCGTTCTCCAAGGATCGCGACGGCTTCGTCATGGCCGAGGGCGCCGGCGCCCTTGTCCTGGAATCGCTGTCCGCCGCGAGAGCCCGGGGTGCGACCATCCTCGGCGTCATCCACGGCTGCGGCGAGCGGGCGGACGATTTCCATCGCACGCGCTCGAAGCCGGACGGCTCGCCGATCATCGCGACGATCAAGGCGGGCCTTGCCGATGCGGGCATGGAGCCGTCCGACATCGACTACATCAACGCCCACGGCACCTCGACGCCGGAGAACGACCGGATGGAGGCGACGGGCCTTGCCGCCGCCTTCGGCGACGCACTGGCCTCGACGCCGATCTCCTCCAACAAGTCGATGATCGGCCACACGCTGACGGCGGCCGGTGCCATCGAGGCCGCCTTCTCGGTGCTGTCGATGCGCCATGGCGTGCTGCCGCCGACCATCAACTACGAGAACCCCGACCCGGCGATCCCGCTCGATACCGTGCCGAACCAGGCGCGTTCGGCCGACATCGCCGCGGTCCTTTCCAATTCCTTCGGTTTCGGCGGGCAGAACGCCTGCCTGGTCATCGGCCGCGAACCCCGCGCCTGACCATCGCCGAAGCCAGCATTCGAGGCTGATAGACCCATGCGGGCATTGCAACTCGTCGGCGACCGCGACCTGCGGGAAGTCGACCTTCCACCCCCACCGCCCCCCGGCCCCGGCGAAGCCACCGTGGCCATCCGGGCGGTCGCCCTGAACCACATCGACGTCTGGGGCTGGCGCGGCATGGCGTTCGCTAAGCGCAAGATGCCGCTCGTCGTCGGCGCCGAGGCTTCCGGCGTCATCGAGGCTATCGGGCCCGGCGTCGGCAACGTGCTGCCCGGCCAGCTCGTCGCGATCTACGGTGCGCAGACCTGCGGCCTCTGCCGCCCCTGCCGTGAGGGCCGCGACAATCTGTGCGAGCACGTCTCCGGCGTGCACGGCTTCCATCTCGACGGCTTTGCGCAGGAGAAGGTCAACCTGCCGACCCGGTTGCTCGTTCCCGCTCCTCCGGGCTGCGACGCGATCGGCGCGGCGCTGGCGCCGGTCACGTTCGGCACCGTCGAGCATATGCTGTTCGACAATGCCAGGCTCGAGCCCGGCGAGACCATCCTCGTCCACGCCGGCGGCTCGGGCATCGGCTCGGCGGCGATCCAGCTCGCCAAGAAGCAGGGCGCGACGGTCATCACCACCGTCGGCTCCGACGACAAGATCCAAAGAGCGAAAGCCCTCGGCGCCGACCACGTCATCAACTACCGCACCGACCGCTTCGAGGGCGTGACGCGGAAGCTGACCCGCAAGAAGGGCGTCGACGTAGTCTTCGAGCATGTCGGCAAGGACACATGGCCCGGCTCCATGCTCTGCCTGAAGCGGGGCGGCCGTCTCGTCACCTGCGGCTCGACGTCGGGCGTGTCGACCGACATGAACCTGATGATGCTGTTCCAGCAGCAGCTGAAGCTGTTCGGCTCGTTCGGCTGTCGCATGGAGAACATGCGCGACGCCATGCAGAAGATGGCGCGCGGCATCGTCCACCCGGTGATCGACACCGAGATCGGCTTCGACGGCATCGCGCTGGCGCTGAAGCGCATGGAAGCCCGCGAGGTGTTCGGCAAGATCATCCTGCACGTGAACCGCGAGAGCGCGGACGCAGCCGGCTCATGAGTCCTCAGGCCACGCGGCTGCTGCTGCGGCTGAAACGGGCCGGCGACTATGTCGTGGCGCAGATCCTCTTCGCGATCCTGCGGCTGCTGAGGCTGCTGCCCGCCGAGGCGGGGCTGGCCTTCGCCGACCGGGCCTCGCGGCTGATCGGACCCCTGACGCCGCGCCACACGCTCGCCAAGGACAATCTCCGCCAGGCATTCCCCGAGCGGGACGAAGCCTGGGTCGAAAAGACCGCGCGGGCGAACTGGGGCCAGATGGGCCGCATCGCCGCGGAATACGTCTTTCTCGACGATCTCTTCGACTTCGATCCCGAGCGGCCCGGCGAGGGCCGGATCGAGGTCGAGGGCATCGAGACCTTCATCGAACTGCGCGAGCGCAAGGGCCCGTTCATCTTCTTCACCGGGCATCTCGGCTGCTTCGAGCTGCTGCCGATCGGCGCCGCCGCCTTCGGGCTGGAATTCACCGCACTGTTTCGCCAGCCGAACAACCGCTACATCGCCAAGGAGGTGCTGTCGGCCCGCCGGACCACCGGCGGCCACATGGTGCCATCCAAGGCCGGGGCCGCCTGGTCGCTGGCCGGCATCCTGCAGCGCGGCGGTGCCGTGGGCATGCTGGTCGACCAGAAATTCCAGAAGGGCGTCGGCACCACGTTCTTCGGCCGGCCCTGCAAGACCAATCCGCTGCTGCCGAAGCTGGCCCGCCAGTACGATGCGGAGATCTACCCGGCCCGCTCGATCCGGCTGCCGAACGGCCGCTATCGCCTGGAGCTGCAGCCGCGGCTAGACCTGCCGCGCAACGCGGCCGGCGCGGTTGACGTCGAGGCGACATGCCAGCTGCTCAACGACGTCGTCGAGGGCTGGGTGCGCGAGCATCCCGAGCAGTGGATGTGGTTCCACGACCGCTGGCAGTCGCGCAAGCCCTCCCGGAAGCGTCGCAAGTAGCGTCGGCTTCGCCGGACCGTCCTGGCGGGAAGTCTCATCCGAATTGATCCCGATCAACGTTCGTTCGTCGCGTGCGCGCGATAGTGCGGCATATCGTCAGGCGCGGGCCGTCCAATGGTGGGAAACCATCTGGCCCCGCCCTCGACGACACCGATCATTTGCACGCCGGGTATGGCCTTCGGACCTCGCTCCGCGTGAGGGAGCGAGAGGATCGACTATGAGCAGCCTTCTCAACCAGGGCCCCTATTCCGATGCGACGGGGCAGGCGCAGACGGCGCCCGCCCTCGATCGCATCGCCGACCTTGCCGTCCATCTCGACGGTTCCGGCTATGATGCCCCCCGACTTGCCTACGCGCAGATGCTGACGAATATCTTCGGCACGCATGTCGAGGGCTTCTTCGCCAACCCAATCCCGACCTCGTTCATCCCCGTCGGGGCCGGCTACGAGCGCGTTGCGGTCGAGATCTGGGAAGAAGGCCGCGCTGCCGGCGATGTCGCGGAGAAGGCGATCCGCGCCCGCCTCGAGCACATGGACAATGGCTGCGCCCTACGGCGCGTCGACGGCATGCCGCATGAACTCGCCTTCGCCGCCGCACGACTGGCCCGAACGCTCGACCTCGTCGTCCTCGGGCGGCCCGACGACGACCGATCGCTCGCCGACATGATTGCGGCCGTGCTCTTCGACGCCGGCTGCCCGGCGCTGATCGTGCCGCCGGATGCGAGCGAGCCGCGGGACCCGCAGACGATCGTCATCGGCTGGCGCGACTCGACCGAGTGCTCGCGGTCGATCGCGGCTGCCCTGCCCTTCCTCAAGCGGGCCCGCGAGGTCTTCCTCGTGTCCGTCGCGGAAGCGACGGCGAGCGAGGAACGCCACAGCGAGCCGGTCGCCGACATGGCGCGCCATCTCGCCCGCCACGGGGTCACCGTCGAGGTCCGGCATCTGCCGAAATGGAACCGGCCGGCCGACGCGCTGCTCAACGAGGCGAAGATCGTCGGAGCCGAGCTGCTGGTCTCCGGTGCCTACGGCCGTTCGCGGCTGCGGGAGATGATTCTGGGCGGCGTGACACGTGACCTCTTGAAATCATGTCCGATTCCGCTCCTCATGTGCCATTGAGGTTCGCAGTACGGGAGGCATGAACATGCATACCTCGGAACTCAGCTACAATGTCGAGCCGCTCGGCAGGCGCTGGACGATCTCCTTCTGTCACACCCCCCACGGCACCTTCGACCGACGTGTCGATGCGCTGCGGGCCGCAGTCCAGGACGCCGACCGGGTGCGCCGGATGGGTCACAGGGTAACCGTCTCGGTGGCGCGCCCTCACGGCGCGCCCTTCGCCGAACGTGTGGTGCGACTAGCGCCCTGAAGTCCTGGGCGGTCCGCTTCCCGCGCCAGCCACGGCGAGCCGACCGACCTGACGTGACTGCGCAACCAGCCTAGCGCTGCACGACGACGCGGGTGTTGCCCATGCCGTGCTTGCGGACCAACGCGTAGAACGTCTTCGCATTTGCCGTGTGGAGGCGCACGCAGCCGTGCGACGCCGGACGGCCGAGACGGCTGACGGCGCCGGTCCCATGGATCGCATAGCCGCGGTGGTAGAAGACCGAATAGGGCATCGGCGACATGTCGTATTTGCGCGAATGCCACATGCGGTGGATGCGCTTGGCCCGCCAGCTGCCGGTCGGCGTCACGTAGCCCTTGCGCGCCGTCGACACCGGCCAGCGGTAAACCACCTTGCCGTTCTGAATAACCGTCATGGTCTGAGTAGAAATGTCGACTTTTGCTACGAGACCTGCCGCGGCGCTCGAGACACCGAGCATCATCGATGCCGCAATCAACATCGCGGCCACAAGGAATTTCTTCATCACGCAAACTCCAACCAAAAATTAGCCGTCTGTTCGCCGCGAAAAAATCTAATTCTGATTGCCGAAAACTGTCAATTGCCGATGACGTGAGGCGTTAGACCATTTTTCAACATGGTTTCTGATGGCTCCCATGCAGATTGCCATCCTGGTGCCTCAGCGGCACCAGGCGCTTGACGGGTGCCGGAACAGGGCTCGACCAGCCGGTTGTTCGCCCGTCGGGGTCAGAGCCGCTCGACGAGCTTGACCTGATAGGTGTGCATGGCGCCGTCGCTGCGGATCGAGACATACTCGCCCGGCACGAAGCGCTCCTCGCCGAGGCGGAAGCCGACCTCGTCGTCCTCGTCACCCTCGGCATAGTCGAAATACCAGGTGCCGCCCGGCTTGCGGCGCAGGCGACCGACGAGTTCGGTCTGCCCGTGTGCGAAGCGCCGGACGCGGCAGGCCGCCTGATGCGTCTTCCATTCGGCGGCATCGAGCCGTCCCTCGGCATCCAGCGGCACGAGGAGGTCATAGCCCTGCTCCCGGTCACCGTCCGGATGGCCCTTCTCGCGGGCGAGTGCCAGGCGCACATGCCGGAAATTCGGCGTCAGCTCCGGCGTGGCTTTCGTCTCGGCGGTCGACGTCATGGCAGTTCCTCCCGATCTGTTGCTGTCCCGTCGGGCAAGGTCGGCTCGCGCCGTCAATCCGGATCCCGGGGGCGCCTGCATCAGGCGCCCGGAACGATCCGCCGGCCTTGATCAGGATCAACGGGCCGGTCGGCGCCTCCCGAACACCGAGCGGCCAAATGCCGTCTCAGCGTTCGGACAGGCTCGCCACATGCGCCTTGAGGTCGAAATCGTGGCGTGCCACCTCGGCCCGCGCGATCGTCAGGTCCTGCCCGAGAATACGCCGGCCGAGCATGTGCTCGCCAGGCCGGTTCACCGTCTCGATGCCGAGCAGCCGATCGCCGCGGAAGCAATAGGCGATGAGCCGCCCCTCCTCCCCGAGCCGGCCGAGCTCGACGTGATCGGACCCCGCCGTCAGGCCGACGACCTGCAGCTTGAACGGCCCCTGGTCGCTCCAGAACCACGGCACGCTGCGATAGGGCTCGCCCGGGCCGATGACCCTTGCCGCGACGGTTTTGGCCTGGTCGACGGCGTTCTGCACCGATTCCAGCCGCACCGGCCGGTCGGTGAACGGGCTTTCGAAGACCGCGCAATCGCCGATGGCGAAGATCCGCGGATCGCTCGTGGTCATGAACGTGTCGACGACGATGCCGTTGTCGGTCGCGAGCCCCGCGTCCCGAGCCAGCCGGTCCTCCGGCACGACGCCGGCAGCGATCAGCACGATGTCGGCGGCGATCGTCGTCCCGTCCGCCAGCAGCACGCCTTCGGCGCGGTCGTCGCCGAGCACTGCGGCCAGCGCGGTCTCAAGCCGGATCTCGGTGCCCATCCCCCGGTGCTGGTCGAGGAAGAAGGCCGAGACCGGGCGCGAGACCGTTCGGCCCATCAGCCGGTCGGCGGCCTCGATCAGCACGACGTCCTTGCCGAGCGAGCGGACCGCCGCGGCGACCTCGAGCCCGATGAAACCGCCCCCGACGATGACCAGCCGATTGGCTGCGTCGATCGCCGCGCGCAAAGCCTCCGCGTCGGCCGCCGTCCGCAGGCCGTGAACGCCTGGCAGGGTCGCGCCCGCGACGGGCAGCGTGCGGTTGGCCGCGCCGGTGGCCAGCACGAGATGGCCGTAGGCCAGCTGCTCGCCGCTATCCAGCGTCACCGTCGAGCCCTGCCGGTCGATCGAGACGACACGCTCGCCGGTTCGCACGGTGATGTCGTTCTTGGCGTAGAAGCTGTCCGGCCGGATCAGCAGGCTGTCGAAGCCGGCATCGGTCTTGATGTAGGTTTTCGACAGCGGTGGCCGCTGATAGGGCAGCCGGTCCTCCGCCGCGATGATGGTCACCGGTCCGGCAAAACCGAGCTGCCTCAGGCTCGCCGCGACCTGGAAGCCGGCCTGGCCGCCGCCGGCGATGACGACACCGGCGTCAATGGTGCTGGACGTGTTCATGCTGACCCGAATCGCTGGAGATCGGCGAGGATACCGTGTTTGCCGTCGGGACTTGAAGCGACGGGCGGTAGCGTCGCGCGGGCGAAAGTGTACTCGCGGCGTCCCTGCCGAGCCGATGGCTAGTCCTGCGCCGCCTGATGCCGTTCGATCAGATTGGCCTGCACGCGCTGCAAATGCGTCCGCATCAGGCTGGCGGCGGCGGACAGATCGCGGTTCTCGATCGCTTCGACGATGGCGTCGTGGTCCCCGAAGCTGTGATGGTCGGCGGGCGGCAGCAGCTTGTCGTTGCGCAACCGGCCCCAGACGACGGTCCGGCGAACCGCGTTGATCGTGTCGAAGACCGAGAGCAGCAGGGCGTTCCGGCCCGCCTCCGCGATGGTGCGGTGCAGCCGGTTGTCCCAGTTCTCGTATTGCCGCCAGGTCTCGGCGGCGCGGCCACCGTCGGTACAGAGCCGCATCGCCCTGATGTCGTCGGCCGTCGCATGCAAAGCCGCTTCGCGGGCGAGCTCCGGCTCGAGCACCAGGCGGGCGCGCATCACCTCGGCCGGGCTCGTCTGGTTGGCGATGACCGCAATGGAGTCGATCTCCGTCGTCGGACGCGCCCCCGTAAACGTGCCCTTGCCGACGTGACGCCAGAGCAGCCCGTCGGCTTCCAGCGTCGCCAGCGCCTTGCGCAGGTCGCCGCGCGACACCCCGACGATCTCGGCCAGTTCGCGTTCCGGGGGAAGCCGCGAATTGCCCGGCAGCTCCCGTTGCGCCAGCCAGGCCCGCAATTGTACCAGGGCCGCGCCCCGGCCGTTGTCCACGCTCATGAGATGCCCTTCATGGCCGGTCATAACTTCATCAACCCTCTGACCAATAGTTAGATTGGTTTGGCTTACGCCTTAGCGCAATTCGCAGAAGCGTACAAATGCGGGTTGACGCCTAACCAATCGTAGCATTTACTCTAACCAATCCAGAAATTGGAGAAAGCCGACGGGAGATCGGCGAGGAGAGCCAAGGCCGGCGGCTTAGCCCGGCTACCATCGGGAGGCCAACATGACATCACGACGCATAACGCTCGCAGAAGCCTGCGCAGGCGCCATCGCCCTCGCCGTCGCCAGCTTCGCGCCGGTCGCGCCGGGCATGGCGCAGGAAGATCCGATCCAGGTGGCGTTCGGCGATATCGCCAGCGTCGAGAGCCTCAACCTGCTCATCGCCATCGAACGCGCCAAGGAGCGCGGCGTGCCGATGGAGCTGACCTTCTTCAATTCCGAGGACGTCGCCGTCCAGGCAGTGGTCGGCGGCCAGGCCGATATCGGCGTCGGCGCTCCCTACGCGTTCCTCAAGAACTCGCAGGCCCCCGTGCGGATGTTCTACCGGATGAGCACGCTGCTGTTCTTCCCGGTCGTCAACGGCGAGATGTACAAGGACTGGTCCGACCTCGACGGCGAGGAGGTCACCGTCCACTCGCGCGGCTCCGGCACGGAGGCGCTGATGCGCCTGATGGAGCAGGTCAACGGCATCAAGTATTCCAACATCAGCTACGTGCCGGGCGCGGAAGTCCGGACCGGCGCGATGCTGCAGGGCAACGTCAACGCGACCATCGTCGACTCCGCCGGCATGCGCCTCCTGGAGAGCGAGGGCGGCGGCAAGTTCATCCGTCTGCCGGTCGAGGGCGTCAACGCCACCGACGAGGCGCTCTACGCCAATAACGAACTGCTCGAGGAGCGTAGCGAGGACGTGCAGGTCTTCGTCGAGGAACTGCTGCGGACCTGGGCCGAGATCGACGCCGACCCGACGATCGTCGCCAAGCTGCGCGAAGAGTACGATCTCCTGCCCGACCTGCCGGACGAGGCCGCGGCCGACATCACGCCCTACTACACCGAGTCCGTCGAAGGCGGCGTCTATCCGCTGGACGGCGGCGAGCCGGCCGACGTTCAGAACGACATCGAGTTTCTCGCGGCGGCAGGACAGGTCGAGGCCGACGGCGAGGTCAACGTCGACGATTACTGGAACTTCGGCCCGCTCGAAGCAGCCAAGGCGGCCGGCACGGCGGCGCCCGCCGAAGCCGGGGCAGCCGACGCGGCCCCCGCCAACTGACGTCGAGCAATCGCGCGCCGTCCAGGCGACGGCGCGCACCGCTTCGTTTCCGAGGTGACCGATGCCACCCGCAGTCCTGCGCGGCACTGCGCCGTCCTACGCGCGCGTCCAGAACAACGAGGGTGAGGCCGCCATGTCCACCGCCAACACTACCTTTGATAAAGTCGGCCTCGACAAGGGCAGCGAGCCGCCCGGCCTGTTGCGGCGTGCCGGAAGCGCCTCCTGGACGTGGCGCATCGTGTCGCTCGCCATCTTCTTCCTCGCCTGGGAGATCGCTGGCCGCTCGAACTTCAACTTCGCCTTCCCGTCCTTCTCCGCGACGCTCGGCGCCTTCTTCGCCATGGTCGCGGACGGGACGATGGGCGCGGCCTATCTGCGCACCATCGAGCCGCTGCTCATCGGGCTGGTGATCTCGCTGACCGTCGGCATCTCGTCCGGCGTGGCGATGGGCCTGCGCAAGGATTTCGAGTGGTTCACCCTGCCGATGTTCATCGTCATGCAGGCCGCGCCGATGAGCGCGCTCATTCCGCTGATCACCTTCGTCTACGGCATCGGCCTGACGTCCAAGGTGCTGGCCGTGGTGATGCTGGCGATGCCGGTGATCGCCATCAACAGCTACAAGGCGGTGCGCAACGTACCGCCCTCGCTGGTGTCGATGTGCCAGTCCTTCATGGGCAGCCGCCGCCAGCAGATCTTCCGGATCATCCTCCCCGCCGCCAGCCCGATGATGTTCGCCGGCCTGCGCCTCGGCGTCGCCGAAGGCTTCTCGGGCGTCGTCCTCGCCGAGTTGCTGATCACCCCCACCGGCATCGGTGACCTCATCACCTTCCATCGGTCGGTGGCCAATTACGACAACATGTACGCGGCCATCGCCTCGATCATCCTCTTCGCCGTGCTGGCCGTCACCATCCTTCAATACGTCGAAACGGCCCTCTTCCGGCCCGAGACGCGGAGCGCCTGATGAGTAATGCCGCCATCCTTCCCGCCACGGCGCGAGCGCCGTCCCCGCTGCCTTCCGGCGCCGCTGCCGCTCCACCGATCATCGAGGTCCGCGGCGTCTCCAAGATCTACGGCGACGTCGTCGCGCTGAAATCCATCGACCTCGTCTTCGAGACGGGCAAGATGACCAGCCTGCTCGGCCCGTCCGGCTGCGGCAAGACCACGCTCCTGAAGATCGTCGCCGGGCTGCTGAAACCCAACCAGGGCGAGGTGCTGGTGCATGGCCGGCCGGTCACCGGTCCCGGTCCCGAGCGCGCCTTCGTCTTCCAGGATTTCGCGCTGATGCCCTGGGCGACCGTGCTGCGCAACGCCGCCTTCGGCCTCGAGATGCAGGGCCGGCCCAAGGCCGAGCGCGAGGACAAGGCGCGGCATTACATCGCCGAGGTCGGGCTCGCCGGGTTCGAGGAGAAATACCCGCACGAACTCTCCGGCGGCATGCGCCAGCGCGTCGGGCTCGCCCGGGCGCTCGCCGTGGATGCCGACGTCTTGTTGATGGACGAGCCCTTCTCGGCGGTCGACGAGCAGACCCGCCGCAAGTTCCAGGAGGATCTGATCCGGTTGCGAGAGGTCGAGAACAAGACCTTCCTGTTCGTGACCCATTCGATCGAGGAAGCGGTCTACGTCTCGGACCGCATCATCATGCTGTCGCCCCGCCCCGGCCGCGTATCGCAGATCATCGAGCCGGACATCCCGCGCGGCGACGATCCCGAGGCGATCCGCCGCGATCCAGTCTATCTCGATACGGTGGACGAGATCTGGCACGGCCTGAAGCATTACGTGGAGTAGATGCGATGACCCTCTATGGCTACAAGGTGCCCAAGATGGCCTCGCTGCTTGTCTGGGTGGCGATCTGGGAGATCGTCGGCCGGCTCGAGCTGGTGATGCTCTTCCCGCCCTTCACCGAGGTGCTGGCCGCGCTCGGCGACGTCGTGACCTCGGCAAGCTTCGCCGAGGCGATGCGCATCACGGTCTATTCCTACGTGATGGGGCTCTCGCTGGCGATCGTCGTCGGCATCGCGATGGGGTTCCTGATGGGTCTCGTGCCGGCGGTCGACGGTCTCCTCAACATGTGGGTGAACATCTTCCTCTCGGCGCCGCTGTCGGCGCTGGTGCCGATCTTCATGATCCTGTTCGGCATGGGAACGCCCACCGTGATCGTCACCGTCTTCATGTTCTCGGTGTTCATCATCGCGCTCGATACCAGGGCCGGCGTCCGGCACGTTTCGGGATCGCTGATGGAGATGGCGCATTCCTTCGGCGCGTCGAAGTTCGAGCGACTGAAGATCGTCTTCCTCGCTGCACTGCCGGAGATCCTCTCCGGCGTCCGGCTCGGCGTCATCCGCGGCGTCAAGGGCGTGGTGATCGGTCAGCTGCTGGTCTCGATCATCGGCGTCGGCGCGCTGTTCACCCTCTACTCGAACAACTTCCTGATGGCGCATTTCTGGGCCCTCATCCTGATCCTCTTCACCCTCGCCCTCACCCTGGCCGGGCTCGTGGCCCGGCTTGAAACCCGCATCGAATATTACGCAGGAGCCAGAAGCTGATGAACATATCCGTGACCGCCAACCGTCCGGACACCGGCGAGGACTACGTCTTCGCCGCCCCGAAGACCCCGACCCTGCCGGTGGTCGGCACCAGCCAGCGCTACCCGGTGCGGCGCGTCTATTGCGTCGGCCGCAACTACGCCGACCACGCTATCGAGATGGGTCACGACCCGAACAAGGAGCCGCCTTTCTTCTTCCAGAAGAACCCCGACAATCTCGTCGTCGGCGACAGCTTCCCCTACCCGGCGATGTCCTCCGACGTGCATCACGAGATCGAACTCGTGGTCTGCCTGTCCAAGGGCGGCGAGGACATCGCGGTCGAGGACGCGCTGTCGCATGTCTACGGCTATGCCGTCGGCCTCGACATGACCCGCCGCGACCTGCAGGGCGAGGCCAAGAAGATGGGCCGGCCCTGGGAGATCGGCAAAGCCTTCGAGGATTCCGCGCCGGTGTCACCGGTGGTGCCGGCTTCCGAGATCGGCCATCCCGATTCCGGTGCAATCTGGCTCAAGGTCAATGGCGAGACCCGCCAGAGCGGTGACCTCAACCAGATGATCTGGAAGGTAGCCGAATCGATCTCCTATCTCTCCGGCCTCTTCCGTCTCGCGCCGGGTGATGTGATCATGACCGGGACCCCCGCCGGCGTCGGCGCCATCCAGCGCGGCGACGTCATGGAAGGCCATATCGACGGCATCGGCGATCTCCGCGTCACCGTGTCCTGACGATCGAAGCCGCACCGACCGGCGGCGCCCCGCGCCGCCGGTTTTCCGCAACTTGAAGGACGGCAACCACATGCTCGAACTCCTGGGGCGGGGCGCTCCCGCCGATCCTGCCATCGGCGCGCCGGACCGTCCGTCGCTCAGCTTTGCCGGCCTCGGCGAGCTGGTCGCCGCGACGGTGTCCGCGCTCAACGCGCTCGGTATCGGGCGTGGCGACCGTGTCGCGATCGTCCTGCCCAACGGCCCGGAGATGGCGGCCTGCTTCGTCGCCGTCGCGGCCGGGGCGACCACCGCCCCGCTCAATCCGGCCTACCGGGCGGACGAGCTGGAGTTCTACCTCAACGATCTCGGCGCCAAGGCGCTGATCGTCGATGCCGCCGGCCACGAGGCGGCCGAAGCCGTCGCGGCGAAGCTCGGCATCCCAGTGCTGCGGCTGCGCGTCGCCGATGGCGCGCCCGCCGGCGCCTTCACCCTGGAAGGCGAAGCGGTGGGGACGACCGAGCGTCGCGGCTACAGCAACGACGACGACATCGCGCTCGTCCTGCACACCTCCGGCACCACGTCCCGCCCCAAGATCGTGCCGCTCAGCCTCGGCAATGTGAAGGCCTCGGCGCGCCACATCCGCGAGACGCTGGCGCTGACACCGGGCGATTGCTGCCTCAACATCATGCCGCTGTTCCACATTCACGGCCTGATCGCCGCGGTGCTGTCGTCGCTCTCGGCCGGCGCATCCGTCGTCTGCACGCCGGGCTTCAACGCCTTGAAGTTCTTCGCGTGGATGGATGCAGCCGGCCCGTCCTGGTACACGGCCGTCCCGACCATGCACCAGGCGATCCTCGCCCGCGCACCACGCAACCAGGACAGCGTCGACAAGGCCAAGCTGCGCTTCATCCGCTCCTCCTCGGCCTCGCTGCCGGCGCAGGTGATGAGCGAGCTGGAAGCTGCCTTCGGCTGCCCGGTGATCGAATCCTACGGCATGACCGAGGCGGCGCATCAGATGGCCTCCAACCTCCTGCCGCCCGGCCAGCGCAAGCCCGGCAGCGTCGGTCCCGCCGCCGGGCCGGAAGTGGCGATCCTGTCGCAGGACGGCACGGTGCTGCCGGCCGGTGCGGTCGGCGAGATCTGCATCCGCGGTCCGAACGTCACCAAAGGCTACGAGAACAACGACAAGGCCAACGCCGAAGCCTTCGCGCATGGCTGGTTCCACACCGGCGACCAGGGCACAATGGACGAGGACGGCTTCGTCCGCCTCACCGGCCGGCTGAAGGAGATCATCAATCGCGGCGGCGAAAAGATCTCGCCGCTGGAAGTCGACGACGTGCTGATGGACCACCCGGCGGTGCAGCAGGTCGTGACCTTCGCCATGCCGCACGACAAGCTCGGCGAGGAGGTCGCCGCCGCGGTGGTGCTGCGTGAGGGGATGAACGCCACCGAGCGCGAGATCCGCGATTTCTGCGCCACGAAGCTCGCCGACTTCAAGGTGCCGCGCCGGCTGGTCTTCCTCGACGAGATCCCCAAGGGCGCCACCGGCAAGCTGCAGCGCATCGGCCTTGCCGACAAGCTCGGTCTCGGCAAGGCGGCGGCGCCGGCATGAGGATCTGCATCTTCGGTGCCGGCGCGATCGGCGGCCTCGTCGCGGCAAAGCTTGCCGCGACCGGCGATGCGGAGGTCAGCGTCGTGGCGCGCGGCCCGCATCTGGCGGCGATCCGCCGGAACGGCCTGACCGTGCGCGATGCGGCCGGCGAAACCAACGTCGCCCTGCAGGCGACCGACGATCCGTCCGAGCTCGGGCCGCAGGATTACGTCTTCGTCGCGCTCAAGGCGCATTCGGTGCCGGTGATCCTGCCCGGCCTCGTCACCCTGCTAGGTCCCGATACGGCCGTGGTCACCGCCCAGAACGGCGTGCCCTGGTGGTACTTCCACCGCAGCGGCGGCCCCTATGAGGGGCACCGGGTCGAGGCGGTGGATCCGGGCGGCAGGATCTGGGACACGATCGGCCCGGAGCGGGCGATCGGCTGCGTCGTCCATCCTGCCGCCGACATCGAGGCCCCGGGCATCATCCGCCACACCGAGGGCGATCGCTTGCCCCTTGGCGAGCCCTCCGGCGAAAAGAGCGAGCGCACGCTGGCGCTGTCACGAGCATTGGTGGCCGCGGGTTTCCGTGCCCCGGTGCGCCCGCAGATCCGCTCGGAGATCTGGATCAAGCTCTGGGGCAACGTCTCGCTGAACCCGATCTCGGCCCTCACCGGCGCCACCCTCGCCGCGATCTGCGGCAATGACGGCACCAGGGCCGTCGCCCGTCAGATGATGCTGGAGGCGCAGGCCATCGCCGAAAAGCTCGGCATCCGCTTTCCCATCGACGTCGACAAGCGCATCGCCGGCGCGGCGGAAGTCGGTGAGCACAAGACCTCGATGCTGCAGGACCTCGAGCTCGGCCGGCCGATGGAAATCGACGCACTGGTCGCCGCCGTGCAGGAGCTCGGGCGCCTCACCGAAAGCCCGACGCCGACGATCGACACCGTCCTCGGCCTCGTCCGCCTTCGCGCCGCGACGCCGCTCGTCCCGACGCTGTCCGATCAGGCGAAGGTGCGGATCGATCCGGCCGGCGTCAGGTCGTAGCCGGTGAGGTCGGCAGCGCGTTGCTGGATCGCCTCGCCGGCCAGGAAAGCGACCAGCGCCTGTAGCGGCGGGGTGAAGTAGGTCCGCTGCCGCATCAGGAGATCGAAGTTCTCCCAGGTCAGCGTCACGAAATCGAGGCCGGCCGCGCGGGCAGCCGACCGCGTCGCGATGCCGCAATCGGCCCGCCCTTCGCGGATGGCCGCCGCAACGTCCGGACCGCTGAGGCAGGCCGGCTCGAGCCGTTCGAGGTCGGCCGGCGAGACGCCGAGCCGTGCCAGCATTCCGTCGAGCAGCATCTGCGCCCCGGCGCCCTTCTGCCGGACGGCGAGCCGGGCCCGACTTTCGATCACGTCCTCCAGGCTGGCGAGCCCCTTCGGATTGCCGGGCGGCAGCAGCAGCCCCTGCTCGCGGCGCACGAGGCCGACCAGCAGCGCGTCATGCAGATGCGGCATGCGCTCGACAAAGGCGACGTTGTCCTCGTCGGCGGCCCCGTGAAAATGGATCGCCGCCGCCGCGATCTCGCCGCGCAGCAGCCGGCCGACGCCGGCTTCCGTTCCCTCGGTCAGCGAGGCGAGCCCCGAGCCCGACTGGCGCAGGCTCCATTCGAGCAGATCGTCCTGGCTACCGCCGACGATCGGCGGCGCCTCGCCCGGCACCATCCCCGCCGGCCGCGCCAAGCCGGAGACCACCCAGCGATCCAGCTCGTGGCGAGGAAACAGCCACTTGCCGGTAACCTTCGAGCACGGGATCGCCCCCGCCGCGACCAGTTCGTAGAGCTTGCGCTCACCGAGCCGGAGATAGTCGGCGGCCTCGCCCGTCGTCAGCAGATCCATCGGCATATCCTTGCATTTACATGCGCGAATTCCGTGAATTGACATACACGGATTCCTTGCAGAAGAAAGCCTCAAGGGAGGCGTCATGCCGGATACTCTCGGTGCGTGGCACCTGATACTCAGCGGCGACCCCGCGCTCTACGCCATCGTGCGCCTGTCGCTGCTGGTCAGCCTGTCCGCCGTCGCGCTCGCGACGCTGGTGGCCTTTCCCCTCGGCGCCGTCCTGGCGCTGACGCGGTTTCCCGGCCGGACCGCGGTAATCGTCGTTCTCAACGGTTTCATGGGCTTGCCGCCGGTGGTGGTCGGGCTTGCGGTCTATCTGCTGCTGTCGCGCTCCGGCCCGCTCGGCTCGCTCGGCATCCTGTTCACCCCGCAGGCGATGATCATCGCGCAGGCGCTTCTGGTCATGCCGATCATCGCTGCCCTCGCCCGCCAGACGATCGAGGATCTCTGGCACGAGTATCGCGACGAACTGACCGCGATGAATGTCGGGCCGGCTGGCCGCGTCGCGACGCTTCTGTGGGACTGCCGCATCAGCCTCGTCACCGCCCTCCTCGCCGGTTTCGGGCGCGCCGCGGCCGAGGTCGGAACGGTGATGATCGTCGGGGGCAATATCGACGGCTTCACCCGCACGATGACCACCGCCATCGCGCTGGAGACATCCAAGGGCGACCTTGCCCTCGCCATGGGCCTCGGCGCGATCCTCGTCGGCCTGATCCTGGTGGTCAACGCGCTCGCCTGGAGCCTGCGCAGCTGGTCGGAAAAGCGGGTGACCGGATGAAGGCGCTGGCCCGCACCGACCTGCCACTGTCCCTGCACGACGTTTCGCTTGTCGCCCGCGGGACGGCGATCCTCGACCGGGTCACGCTGACCATCCGCGCCGGCCAGCCGACCGTGATCGTCGGGCCGAATGGCGCCGGCAAATCCTCGCTCCTGCGCCTCTGCATGGGGCTGATGACCCCCTCGACGGGCCGCGTCACCTGGGGCGGCCGGATCGACTCGTCCCCGGTCCGCCGCGCCATGCTGTTCCAGCGGCCGGTCATGCTGCGCCGCTCCGCCCTCGCCAACATCGTCTACGGGCTGGCGCAGGCCGGCTGCCCGCGTCGCTTGCGGGCCGCAAAGGCCGAGGCGCTGTTGCAGCGGGTCGGCCTCAGCGACCATGCCGACCGACCCGCCCGCTCGCTCTCCGGCGGCGAACAGCAGAAACTCGCTTTGGCCCGGGCCCTCGCTCGCGAGCCGGAACTGCTGCTGCTCGACGAGCCGACGGCCAATCTCGACCCCGCCGCCAGCCGCGCCGTCGAGGCGATCATCCAGGAAGCGGCCGCCTCCGGCATCAAGGTGCTGATGGCCTCGCACGATCTCGGCCAGGTCCGGCGCCTTGCCGGCGAGGTGCTGTTCATGGCCGCCGGCACGGTGCGCGAGCAGAAGCCCGTTGCCGCGTTCTTCGACAGCCAGTCCACGCCGGAGGCTGCCGCCTTCCTGCGCGGCGACCTCGTCATCTGAGATCAACCCAGGGAACCGTCATGCGACACTTCGTTCCGACCCTCGCTTTTGCCGGCGCGGCCTTTCTCGCCGCCATCACCGGCCATCCGGCCCTCGCCCAGGATCGCTCAATCGTCGTCGCCTCGACGACCTCGACGCAGGACTCCGGCCTGTTCGACCACATCCTGCCGCTCTTCGAGAAGGAGACCGGGATCACGGTGAAGGTCGTCGCCCAGGGCACCGGCCAGGCGCTCGAGACCGGCCGCCGCGGCGATGCCGACGTGCTCTTCGTTCACGCCAAGCCTCAGGAAGAACAGTTCGTCGCCGACGGCTTCGGCGTCGAGCGCTTCGACGTCATGTACAACGACTTCGTCCTCGTCGGCCCGAAGAGCGATCCGGCCGGCATCGCCGGCACCCAGGACATCGCCGCGGCGCTGCAGGCGATCGAAGCCGCCAAGGCGCCGTTCGTGTCGCGCGGCGACAAGTCCGGCACCCATTCCGCCGAGCTGCGGCTCTGGAAGGATGCCGGCATCGACATCGAGGCCGCGAACGGCGACTGGTACCGCGAGATCGGCCAGGGCATGGGCGCCGCCCTCAACACCGCCGGCGCCATGGAAGCCTACGTGCTCGCCGACCGCGGCACCTGGCTCTCCTTCAGCGATCGCGGCGATCTCGACGTGCTGGTGGAGGGCGACAAGCGGCTGTTCAACCAGTACGGCGTCATGCTGGTCAGCGCGGAGAAGTTTCCGCATGTGAAGAGCGAAGCGGGCCAGGCCTTCGTCGACTGGCTGATCTCCGGCGAAGGCCAGGCCGCCATCGCCGACTACAAGATCGGCGGCCAGCCTCTGTTTTTCCCCAACGCCGCCGAGAGCCGCTCCTGAGCGCGCCGTTGCCAAGCCTTCACCGCCCGGCCCATCATGGGCGATGATGGTCATACCGACTCCTGCCCTTGAACTGAGCCGCGTCGAGGCGGCGCTGGCCCTTCTGACCGAAGGGCTGCAGCCGATCGCGGCAACAAGCCTGAAGCTGTCCGAAGCGCTCGGCTGGGTGGCGGCGGAGGCCGCGCCGCTGGCCGCCCCGCTGCCGGCCGCCGACACGGCGACGATCGACGGCTTCGCCTTCGCGGCCGCCGATCTTCTCGGCGCCTCGCCCTATTCGCCGGTTGTGCCGGCGGGCCCGCTGCATTGGGTCGAAGCGGGCGATCCGCTGCCGGCGGGCTGCGACTGCGTGGTCGAGGCTGGGCTCGTCGATCGCACCGGACCGCTGGTCGAGATCGGCGGCGAGGTGGTTTCCGGTCACGGCGTCGCCCGTCGCGGCGAGGATCTGCCGGCGGGCTTCCTGCCGGTCGCTGCGGGGCGCCCCATCAGTGCCGTGGACATCCTCGTCGCCCGGCAGGCCGGCCTGACGGATCTGCCCGTCCGCCGGCCGAAACTGCATCTTCTGAACGTCGGCGGCGACACCGGCAGTGCCGTTTCCGCCGACCTCGTCGCAGCCAGCGCCCGTGCTGCGGGCGCCCAGATCGCGGCGAGGACCGCCGTTGCCCGTGACATCGCCGCCATCGGCAGCGCCATCGAGGCAGCGACCGGCGATATCATCGTGCTGGTCGGCGGCACCGGCGCCGGCAATGGCGACGTCACCGCCGAGGCGCTGGCGGCAAGCGGCATCCTGCTGGCGCACGGCATCGCGCTTGCGCCCGGCACCACCACGGCGGTCGGCCGGCTCGGGCCGGTGCCCGTCATCGCCCTGCCCGGCGCGCCCGACCAGGCGCTGGCAGCGTTCTGGACCTTCGCCCTACCGGTCATCGACCGCCTCTCCGGCCGCATCTGCCCGCCTGGGCGCGTCCTGCCGCTCGCCCGCAAGATCGCCTCCGCCGTCGGCGTGACCGAGCTGGTCCTGCTGAAAGCGGCGAACGAGGCCTGGCTGCCGCTGGCGACCGGGCGCTTTCCGCTCCACCGGCTGGCCGAGGCCGACGCATGGCTCGCCGTGCCGGGCGACAGCGAAGGCTATGCGGCGGGAACGCCGGTGGCGGCCTTGCCGGTTTCTGCTACGAGCATCGCATGACGCATTCTCCATTGCCGCCAGCGGCAGCCGCCCGCGGCGAAAGCCACGAGCAGGAACAGTTCCTGGCCATCCTCTCGCGAGAGGAGGCCTTGGCCCGCTTCGAGGCTGCGCTGTTTCCGCGACGGGGCACGACCCAGCTGCGGCCGCTCGCGTCGGCGCTCGGCGCGGCGCTGGCAGAGGACATCGTCGCGCCGATCGACGTACCGCCCTTCGACCGCGCCAATGTCGACGGCTTCGCAGTGCGCTCCGCCGACCTTGCCAGCGCCGGCGAGTCGCTGCCCGCGACGTTGAGCCTCAACGACGAGACCATCGCCTGCGGCACCCAGCCGCTTCTGCCCGTCCGGCCGGGCACAGCGACGCCGATCGCCACTGGAGGGCCCGTCCCGCGCGGCGCCGACGCGATCGTCATGGTCGAGCACACCCAGCCGTCCGACGAGGCGGACGGGATCGAGATTCGCCGTGCCGCCAATCCCGGCCAGTTCGTCTCCTATGCCGGCTCGGACATCGCCCGCGGCGAAATGCTGCTGCGGGCCGGCACGCTCATCGGCTCGCGCGAGATCGGCATGCTGGCCGCCTGCGGCATCGCCGCCGTGCCGGTCGCGCGCCGCCCCCGCGTCGCGATCCTCTCCACCGGCGACGAACTCGTGCCGCCCGGCGAGACACTCCGGCCTGCGGCGATCTACGACGTCAACGGCGCGATCGTCGCCGCCGCGGTCGCCGAGAATGGCGGCGAGCCGGACTTCCTCGGCGCCTTCCCGGACGAGGAAGTGGCGCTGGAGACGGCGATGCGCGATGCGCTGGCCTCCCACGACATGCTAATTCTGTCCGGCGGCACCTCGAAGGGCGCCGGCGACGTCAGCCACCGCATCGTGCCCCGGCTCGGCTCACCCGGCATCCTCGCCCACGGCGTCGCGCTGAAGCCGGGCAAGCCGCTCTGCCTCGCCGTCTGCGACGGCAAGCCGGTGGTCATCCTGCCGGGCTTCCCGACCTCGGCGATGTTCACCTTCCACGACATGATCGCGCCGGTGCTGCGCCGCATGGCCGGCCTGCCGCCGCGGGCGGAGCATTCGGTCGAGGCGACGGTGCCGGTGCGGATCGGCTCGGAGCTCGGGCGCACCGAGTTCGTCATGGCCTCGCTGGTCGAGGGCGCCGATGGACTGGTCGCTTATCCGACCGGCAAGGGCTCCGGCGCCATCACCTCCTTCGCCCAGGCCGACGGCTTCCTGCGCATCGAGGCGCTGGCCGATCATCTGCCGGCCGGCTCGCGGGCGAAGGTCACGCTGTTCACCCCGGAACTCCGGGTCCCCGACCTCGTGCTGATCGGTAGCCATTGCGTCGGCCTCGACCGGGTCGTGGCGCCGCTGGCCGCCAAGGGTCTGCTGGTCCGCACGCTGGCGGTCGGCAGCCTCGGTGGCCTCGCCGCCGCACGGCGCGGCGAATGCGATCTCGCGCCGATCCACCTGTTCGACGAAAAGACCGGCACCTACAACGAACCGTTCCTGGCGCCGGGGCTGGAACTGGTCCGCGGCTGGCGGCGCATGCAGGGCATCGTCCATCGGCCAGGCGACCGGCGGTTTGAGGACCGTTCGGCCGAGGAGGCCGTCGCCGCCGCACTCGCCGACCCCGACTGCCTGATGGTCAACCGCAACCAGGGGGCGGGAACACGGATCCTGATCGACAGATTGCTCGGCGCCGCGCGTCCCGACGGCTATTTCAACCAGCCGAAGTCGCACAACGCCGTCGCCGCAGCGGTGGCACAGAGGCGTGCCGACTGGGGCATCGCCATCGCGCCCGTCGCCGAAGCTGCCGGCCTGGCGTTCATTCCGCTGATCGAGGAACATTACGACTTCGCTCTGGTCACCGCGCGCCGGGAGCGGCCAGGCGTCATCGCCTTCCTCGAGGCGCTGGCGTCGCCGGAGAGCGCCGCAGCGCTTCGGGAGGCCGGTTTCGCGAAAGCCTGAACTCAGCCCGGCAGGCTGGCCGCCAGTCGCTCTGCCTCGGCGAGATCCTCGACCGTGTTGGCGTTGAAGAACGGATCGACCGGATCGACCGGCCAGGACACGGCGGCGACACCATGCCGGGCAGTCCAGCGGTCGACGCGGCGCAGGCCCTCCTCGACCAGCGCCTGCCGCAGATCCTGCCGCAGCCCGACTTGCCAGAGCCCGACCACCGGATGCGCCTGGTCGCCCGATGTGGCGACGGCGAGCGGCACGTCGGCCGCGATGCGCGCTTCATGGAGACGCGCAACGAGGTCGCGCGGCAGGAACGGGCAGTCGCCCGGCGCGCTCGCCACCCATTCGACGTCCGGCCGGTGTTCCGCGGCCCAGTCCAGCGCCGCGAGGATTCCTGCCAGCGGGCCGGGATGGTCCTCGACCGTGTCGGCGATCACCGGCAGGCCCCAGGCGGCGAAGCGCGCCGGATCACCGTTCGCGTTCAGCACCAGCCCCTCGCACTGTGGCGCGATGCGTTCGATGACGTGGTCGAGGATCGGCCGCCCGGCGACCGTCCGCATCGGCTTGTCGCCGCCGCCCATCCGACGGGCGAGACCGCCGGCGAGGATGACCCCGAGCGTTGCGGGGTAATCGGCGCTCGTCAAGGCCGATAGCCCTTGCGGTCGGCCAGCGGCGCCTCCGGCGTCGCCTCGATGTCGAGGTCGAAGACAATCCGCTCCTGGCCGGCGACGGCGACGAAGCGCTTGCCGCGGGCCCGCCCGACCAGCGTCAGCCCGGCCTTCTGCGCCAGTTCCACGCCCCAGGCGGTGAAGCCGGAGCGCGAGACGAGCACGGGAATGCCCATCCGCACCGTCTTGATGACCATCTCCGAGGTCAGCCGGCCGGTCGTGTACATGATCTTGTCGGCCGGATCGACGTCGTTGCGGAACATCCAGCCGGCGATCTTGTCGACAGCGTTGTGGCGGCCGACGTCCTCCATGTAGCAGAGCGGCTGGTCGCCGCGGCACAGCACGCAGCCATGGATCGATCCGGCCGCTAGGTAGATCGACGGCGTCGTGTTGATCGTCCGGGTCAGATGGTAGAGCCAGGAGGTCCGCAGCTCCGCCTGCGGCAGCACCACCCCTTCCATCGATTCCATGAGGTCGCCGAAGGCCGTGCCCTGGGCGCAGCCGGAGGTCAGCGTGCGCTTGCGCAGCTTCTGCTCGTAATTCGTGCCCGCCTCGGTCCGCACCACGACGACCTGCAGGTCGTCGTCATAGTCGACGCCGGTCACGACGTCGCCCGGCTTGAGCATGTTCTGGTTGAGCAGATAGCCGAGCGCCAGATATTCAGGATAGTCGTTGATCGTCATCATCGTGACGATCTCCTGGGCGTTGAGATAGAGCGTCAGCGTCCGCTCCACCGGCACCCTAATGTCGACGGTAACGCCATTATGGTCGACACCCGTGACGGCTTGCGTCAGAAGCGGCAGGTCCGGGTCCGGCAGGACGAGGGGCGCATCGGGTCGGATCGTTGTGTGCTGCATGGCCCTTACCTAGATGCCGGCAGGCCGTCCCGCAATCGGCGGGTGGCGCCAGAGGCCTCGAACGCCGATCACATCAGGAAGACGACCGAAGGAGCCATGGCGCAACTTTCCGACGACTGCTTCGCCTTTGGCGGACCGATGCGAACCGTCGACGAGACGGTCGCCCTCATCGCCGCGCGCCTGCCGGCGGTCGAAGGTTGCGAGACCGTGCCGCTGGATACGGCCGACGGGCGGGTCCTGGCGCAGGACCTCACCGCGCCCTTCCCGCTGCCGCCCTTCACCAACTCGGCCGTCGACGGCTACGCCCTGGCCGGCGCCGACCTGCCGGGTGATGGTGACACCACCTACACCGTCGCCGAGCGCCTGCAGGCCGGCATGGCGTCGGAGCGGCGGCTCGCCGGCGGCGAAACGGTGCGGATCTTCACCGGCGCGCCGATGCCGGCGGGCGCCGACACCGTCTTCATGCAGGAGGACGTGCGGGTCGCTGCCGACGGGCGCGTCATCTTCCCGGCGGGCCTGAAGCGCGGCGCCAATGTCCGCCCGGCGGGCGAGGACGTCGCGACCGGGACGGTGGTCCTGTCGGCCGGCCAGATCCTGCGGCCGCAGGACGTGGCAATGGCCGCAGCGCTCGGCTTCACCGAGATCGGCGTGCGTCGGCGGGTCCGCGTCGCAGTGTTCTCCACCGGCAACGAGATCGTCGGGCCGGGCGCGCCGCGCGGGCCGGCGCAGCTCTTCGATTCCAACCGCTTCATGCTGGGCGCGATGCTGCGCCGCCTCGGCTGCGCCGTCACCGATCTCGGCATCCTCGCCGACGACCGCGAGCGCATCGCCGGCGTCCTGCGCGATGCCGCCGCCGGCCACGACCTCATCCTTACCTCCGGCGGCGTCTCCACCGGCGAGGCCGACCATGTGAAAGCCAGCGTCGAGAGCGTCGGCACGCTGGTGTTCTGGCGCGTCGCGATCAAGCCGGGCCGGCCGGTGGCGATGGGCGTGATCGACGGCACCGCCTTCATCGGCCTGCCTGGCAACCCCGTAGCCGGCTTCGTCACCTTCGCGCGCATTGCCCGTCCGGCGATCCATGCGCTGGCCGGGGCAAGTACGCCGGCGCTGGTGGCGACGCCTTTGCGCGCAGCGTTCTCGTATCGCAAGAAGGCGGGCCGGCGCGAATACGTCCGCGTCACCATCCGCCGGGCGGATGACGGCGCTGCCGAAGCCGTCAAGTTTCCGCGCGAGGGCGCCGGGCTCCTCTCCTCGCTGGTCGAGACGGACGGGCTGGCCGAATTGCGGGAGGACTGCCTCGGCGTCGCGCCCGGCGACACCGTCGACTTCCTGCCCTATGCGAGCCTGCTGTGAGTGGCCTGGTGATACCAGCCTCGCGGTTGACCGCGCCCGGCGGCTCGGCCATCGTCGCCGGCACATGACCACCACCATACTCGACCTGTCGGGCCTCAAATGCCCGCTGCCCGCGCTCAAGACCCGCAAGGCGCTGGGCGCCCTTCAACCCGGCGACCGGCTGGAGGTCCGCTGCACCGATCCGCTGGCGTTGCTCGATATCCCGCATCTCGTCAGCGAGATGGCGCACCGGCTGGAGAGCACCGAGCGCGACGGCGAGCGCAGCGTCTTCGTAATCGAGAAGCTGGCGAAGCCGGCCTGAAAAAGCCGCCGCGGACCGGCTCCAAACCAAACCGATCGTCAGTCGCGCCGGCGCTTGAAGAATTTGCGCTCGACATGGTTGACCCGCACGAACTCGGCGAGGCTTTCGGCGATTTCCGGCGGCATCGGCGCGACCTCTACGAGCTGGTCGCCGATCTCCGTCATCGATTCGCCCTCGGCCGGATCGGCGGTGACGGCGACCAGCCGGATCCCCGGCGCCTCCGTTAAAAGCGCCAGCGTCACCCAGAGCCCGGCCTGCCCGGAGCTCAGATTGTCGCGGTAATTGGCCGTCTCGACGCGGTGGAACTCGACCTCGGTCGAGCCGGCATAGATCAGCGCGACCTCGCCCTCTTGCCCGAGCACCTGGCCGTCGGGGGTGCCCGGCGCCTCGGGCACGATCGCGGCGATGCGCCAGGCATGTTCGGCCCATGGGCTCGAGGACGGCCGGCGCTCGACGACGACACCGACACGGAAGGCGGGGGTATCGGCCATCAGCTGGTCTCCGCCGGGCCGCGCAGCGGCAAACCGGCAACAAGGTTCTGCGGCTTCATCCGCACCATGCCGTCCGGCGTCGTCGACAGGAACAGCCAGACGGGCCGGTCGCCGATCGACGGAAACGCCTCGGCCGGGTCCTTGAAGCGCAGCGCGAACAGGCCGATGATCCGCTCCAGGTCGGCATCCCGCGTCGCCTCGCCGCGCCAGAGCTGGTTGCCGACCCGCATCGAATCGACGTCGAGCCCGACGAACCAGGCCCAGTCGGTTTCCTCCGCCTTCGCCACCGGCTCGACGCTCACGGCAACGCCCAGGAGATGGCGCACCCAGATCTCGATGGCCCTTGCGAGGCCGGCGCGCGAAGCGAGCCCGCCGCCGAAGCTGAGCACCAGGTCGAACGCCTCGTTGCGGTGGCCGTAGGAGGCTTCGTTCTCGGCGTCGAGAATGTCGAGTTCGGTGATCGCCGGACCGCTGAACATCACCAGCAGCGGCGCGGTGTTGCGGCGGCTCTCCTCCTGCAACTCCACGACTTCGGCGTCCGCGAGCAGCAGCGCACCCTCGTGGACGCTGCTGCGCTGCGGCCGGAAGAACAGCTCCGCCGAACGCAGGACGAATGCGTCGGAGCATCCCTCCAGCGCGTTGCGCAGGATCACCTGCGTCAGCTGGTTGATGAAGAGCGGCGGCGTGCCGCTCATCCCGCCCCGCACCAGATCGAGATAGGCCGCTTCCAGCGTCGGGTGCGCCAGCAGCCGGTCGCGGAAAGCCAGCATCACGTCCCAGTTCTCGCGCGCATCCGCGTCCGCCAGCGCGGCGATCTCGTCGGCCGCCACCGGCCGCTTCGGATCGGCCAACAGCTTCGCGTGCAGCGACCTTTCGGCATCGCAGGCATCCTCCGGGGGCATCAGTTCCGGCCGGGCGAAATACGCCTTCAGGAACGCGTCGGTCGGGACCAGCCAGCCGTCCTCGTGGCGGTCGAGCAGATGATGGCCCGACGAAACCCAGAAATCGCTCATGCCTTGTCCTGCCGGAGTGCGAGAAGGTCGACATGCTCGACATAGTCGGCCTCGTCCACCTCCACGATGTCGAAGGCCCGGCTGTGTTCGACCAGGCCCTCGCGCTTTTGCAGCGTACGGAAGCGCTCGCGGATGCCCTCCTCCTCCATCGACCGCTGCACGGCGAGGACCGTATTGACCGGATGGTCGCAGAGCGAGGCTGCGAAGGCGATCTCCTCGGCCGCGGCGGCGCGGGCGGTCGCCATGTCGGGCGCCCCGAGGCGGTCGACGAGTTGCGCCGCAAGCCCGGAGAGCGCCGCCTCGCGGTCTGCCTCGCTGGCGTCCGTCACCACCACGAGCGTCGACCAGGCGAAGCTCGAAATCCCCAGGAAGCCCGAGCGGAAGGCCTGGCGTTCCTGGCCGCCCAGCGCGGAAATCTCATCGTTGAAGAAGCAGAACGATCCCGACACCGCCCATTCGCCGGGCTCGGCGGCGCGGGCGAAGACGAACGTGTCCGACGGGTCGAGGCGGATGGTGCGCGGCAGCTTCAAAGCCATGGTTCCCCCGTCTCCGGATCGAGCCAGGCGGGAATGCGCAGCGCCTCGGCCAGCCGGTCCTCGTCAAGCAGGACGGCAGTCCCGTCCTCGGCGCGTTGCAGCCAGCGTTTCTGCACCGTCTCGAAACCTTCCGCGTTCCACTCGTTCATCTCCCGCAGGAAATACCGCGAGAACCCCTCGATCAGCACCGAGGGGCTGAGTTCCTCGAATCCCTGTTCGTCGAGGCCGCCCAGCAACGGCCGGAACCCCGGCTCGCCGGCGCGCATGACGATCATCCGCACGCTGCAGCCGAGCACCAGCCAGTCCGGCACGGCGTCTTCCGCCGCATCGGACGGCCAGGCGAGGCGCAGGCCGCCGACCAGCGCGCCATCGACGCGCAGGCCGCCCGGCCAGTCGAACCCGATTGGCTGCTGCGGTGGCGCATGGATGGCGAGGGCGTCGGCGAGGGCATTGCCCGCCGCATAGACGACGCGCCGTGCCGTGGCCAGCGTCTCTTCCGGCTCGAGCACCAGGGCGAATTCGGCCATGTGGAATCGCCGTGCCCAGACCAGCGTGCCGGCCCCGTCCGAGGCGGCGATCGACTGGGCGTGGGCGTAGGCATCTCCCGCCTCGCGAAGCGTCACCAGCTGGAACGGCGGCGGCAGGCTGAGCGCGGCATTGTAGGATTGGGACATGAAATCCATATGAAATTATCGACTTGCGCCAGATTATAATCGTTCTAGTCTAGCGGCAACGCGCAGTTCCACCGCGCCATGGAGACTCTCCGAACCGTGACCATTACCGAAGCGGACGTCATTCCGCGAGACATAGCCCGTTCGGCCCTTTCCGCCCTGACCCTTCCCGAACCGCCGCTGCTGTCGCTGCACAGCGACGGCGTGGTGCTGATCTACGGGCGCGACATGAGGGCGATCGAGGCAGGGCAGCGCCTGGCGGAGACTCTCGACGTCACCGTGCTGCTGTCCGACACCACCACCATCACGATCCCGGCACCGCTGCCCTTTCCGGTCGCCCGCGGGTGCGTCGCTTCCGCGACAGGGCATTTCGGTGCCTACGAGGTCGTCGTCGACGGCTTCGCGCCGCCGCGGCCGGCGGCCGATGGTGGCGTCGCCTTCGGCGTGCTGCGCGACGGCGCGGTATCGCGCTGCGACCTGATCCTCGACCTGTCGGGCGAGGCGCCGCTGTTTCCGGCGCATGAAGCACGCGACGGCTATCTCAAGGCCGATCCTCTCGTGGCCGAGGCGGTTTCGGCGAAGATCGCCGAAGCGGGCGAACTGGTCGGCGAGTTCGACAAGCCGGTCTACGTCGCCTACCGCAAGGAACTCTGCGCCCATTCGCGCTCCGGCATCACCGGCTGCACGCGCTGCCTCGATGCCTGCGCGATGGAGGCGATCACGCCGGCCGGCGACCACGTCACGATCGACGCCCATGTCTGCGCCGGCTGCGGCAATTGCGCCGCCGTCTGCCCGACGGGCGCTGCCACCTATACCCTGCCGACGGTCGACGTGCAGCTCGACCGCCTGCGCACGCTCCTGCTCGAATACCGAGCGGCCGGCGGCCGCGATGCCGTGGTGCTGTTCCATGATGGCTATGTCGGTGGCCCGCTGATCGAGGCGATCGGCGATGCGTTGGCGCCCAATGTCCTTCCCTTCCCGGTCAACGAGATCAAGCAGATCGGCCTGGAGAGCCTCGCCGCCGCGCTGGCCTATGGCGCTTCTGCAGTACGGATCCTGGCAAGGCGCGAGCCTCGCAACGGCATCGTGACGCTGGGCGCCACCGTGGCGCTGGCTGCCGACGCGGCCAAGGCGCTGGGCTACGGCGACGGCGCCTGCGGCATCGTCCACGCCGACGAGCCCGCCGAAGTGCTCTTCGGCTTGGCACAGCAGCCGCTCGGCACGCCCAGCCCCGAGCCCGCGAGCTTCAAGCCGGTCGGCACCAAGCGCGGCCTGCTCGAGCTCAGCCTCGGCATGCTGCACCAGGTGGCGCCGGCACCGGTCCCGGTCGTCGCGCTGCCAGCGGGCGCACCCTTCGGCGCCGTCGATGTCGACGTCGATGGCTGCACCCTCTGCCATTCCTGCGTCACCGCCTGCCCCACCGGCGCGCTGTCGGCGGGCGAGGATCGGCCGATGCTGCGCTTCCTCGAAAGCGCCTGCGTCCAGTGCGGCCTCTGCGAGGCGACCTGCCCCGAGGACGTGATCACCCTGCGGCCGCAGCTCGACTTCGCCGCCTGGGCATCGCCCCGCAAGACGCTGAAGGAAGAAGAGCCGTTCTGCTGCATCAACTGCGCCAAGCCGTTCGGCACGAAGAGCACGATCGAGCGGGTCATCGCCAAGCTGGAAGGCTCGCACTGGATGTTCTCCGGCGAGAACGCCCGCCGGCTGGACGCCATCCGCATGTGCGAGGATTGCCGCGTCGAGGCGGTGCTCAACGAGGGCATCGACCCCTATGCTGGCGCGCAGCGCCCCAGGACCCGCACCGCGGACGACTACAAGACCGATCCAGTTCAATGAGATGCGTGATCGCGCTGACTTGATCTCTCAGCGGGTCGCCCGCTCCAGAAACTCGACCAGCGCGTCCCGGTCGGCGGCGCGGTTGATCGTCTGCTCGGGCATCTTGGTGCCCGGCGTATAGGCATGCGGGCCGATCTCGAAGAGCCGCGCCACGGTCTCCGGCGTCCACACGATGTCGTGGCCGGAGAACGCATCGGAGTAGTCGTAGTCCGGCAGCGACGCGATCGGCCGGCCCATGATTCTGTGCAGCGTCGGCCCCGCCCGTACCCCCTCGCCGGGCTGCAGCGTGTGGCAGGCGACGCAGGCACGGTAGACGCCGGCGCCCGGATCGCCGGCGTATTCCGCCAACGGATCGACGGGGCTGCCCGCCAGGCCGGAATCGAGGCTGGCGCCGGTCGCGACGTTCCACCGCCTGATGACGCTGTCATTGCCGCCGGTCAGGAGCTCGTCGGTGCCCGGCACGAAGGCGAGCGACCAGACCGGCAGGCCGGGGCCGACCAGTGTCCGCTCCGGTGCGAGGTCAGCCGCCGCGAGGATCGCGATGGCGCCGCGCAGGCCCGCGGCGGCGATACGCTGTCCGTCGCTGGCGACGGCGATCACCGGGGTCGGCGAGATCTCGGCCTCTGCCCTTATCGTTCCGTCTTCCCCCACCAGACGCAGTCGTCCGTCGGCGCCGCCGATGGCCAGGAGTTCGCTACCGGGCACCACGGCCAGCGCATTGAGCGGCGTCGGGAAGGTCTCGACCTGAGCCGCGCCGTTCTCGGGCCAAATCCGCAAGGTCGCGTCGTAGCCGATCGTCACAATCTCGCCGGATGCGAGGAACGCCACGCCATTGACGTTGCCGGTGTGTCCTTCGAGGATTTTCGGCGGCGACTCGCTGGCCAGCGGCCAGATCCGCGCCGTACCGTCCCAGGCCGCCGAGCCGAGGCGCTGACCGTCCGCCGACAGCGTCAGGGAGACGATCGGGCCTTCATGGCCTTCGAGGATGCGAGATGGCTTTGCGGCTCCTATTGCCCATATGGCGATACGTCCGTCTTCGCCGCCGGTAACCGCTCGTCCATCCGGCAGCAGGATCGCCGCATTCACCGAGCCGTCATGGAAGCGCAGGACCTGCTCGGTCGAACTCGTCCCCAGCGACCAGCTTATCGCCGTCGAATCGAAGCTGCCCGAGACCACCGATGCGCCGTCGGCGCCGACCGCGAGCGCGCGGACTGGCCCGCCATGACCCCGAAGCTCCGCGGCATGGACGCCGGGGATCGCGAGGAACACGGCAAGTGCCAGAGACAGCAGGCGGATCATCGGCGGGCCTCGAATACGGGATCAGCTGGAGGAAGCCGCGGCGAAGGAGGGGACGCCACGCTTGCAATGTGCCGGTATCGCGCAAACATGGCATCCATGAGCAATGAATTCTTCGCGCGCTGGTCGCGCCGCAAGCTGGAAGAGGCATCCCCGAAGACGGGCGAGGCTGCTGTCCCCCCGCCGGAGGCCGAGGATTCGACGGCCCCTGTCGCGGCCGAGGCCGACGCACCCGTCGAGCCGATCACCGAGGAAGAACTTGCGGCGCTCCCCGAGCCGGATGCGGTGACCGACTGGTCGGAGATCGCCGGCTTCCTGCGCCAGGGCGTTCCGCTCGCCTTGCGCAACCGCGCCATGCGGCGGATCTGGAGCCTCGATCCGTCGATCCGCGATTATGTCGGCGACGCCCGCGACTATGCCTGGGACTGGAACGTACCGGGCGGCATGCCGGTTTCGGGGCCACTTTCGGCGACCACCGATGTCGGCAAGATGGTCCGCGGCCTCTATGAGCCGGCTCCGGAAACACCAATGCGTGAACCCGAAGCGATCGCCGAGCGGGAAGAATTGATCGGGCCCGAGCCTGATCGCGGCACGGGAGCGGCGCCAGATACGCTCACCGAGCCCGTGACTCCCGCATCACCAACCGAGACGACGGACGCTTGCGATACGCCGGACTCCAGCGATGAATTGTCGCTGCCCCGGGTGACGCGCCACGGTGGCGCCCTGCCAACCTGAAAATCAGCGCGAACCTGTTTGGAATGACTACAAAAAGGGCTTGGCGCACATGCTTTAGGCCTTTAGGATCGTTCCATGATCGAATGCGTCGGCTGCAGGCACTTCCAGGTGCTGACATGACGGAGTTACATCGCGGTGTCGCGGCAGCAATGCTCGGCCCTGGCAGCGCCGAGGCGCTCGAAAGCCAGCAGTCCTTCGACCTTTTCCGCGCCCATCACTACGCTTTGCTGGCAACGCTGCTGGCCCGGGCGCCCACCGAGTCGACATTGCAAATCCTTGCCGGTCTCCAGGGTGACTCCAGCGCGCTCGGGCGCGCCCATGCCGCTCTGGCGGAAGCAGCGCGCACCGCCAGGCCCGCAGCGCTGGAACGCGAGTATTTCAACCTGTTCATCGGCGTCGGCCGCGGCGAGATCGTCCCTTACGAATCCTTCTATCTGACCGGGTTCCTGCAGGAGAAGCCGCTGGCCCGGCTCCGCCAGGACTTGGCTGTCCTCGGCGTCGAGCGCTCGCCTGACCTGATCGAACTCGAGGACCATATCGCCGTGCTCTGCGAGATCATGGCCGGCCTGCTTGGCGGCTCCTTCGAAGCACCGGAAGGCGCCGAGTCGCAGTTCTTCAATGCACACTTCAAGCCTTGGGCGCCGCGTTTCTTCGACGACCTCGGCTCGGCCGCGGCAGCCGATTTCTACAAGCATGTGGCCGTTCTTGGCCGGACATTCATGACGATCGAATCCGAGGCCCTGGCCCTCGCGGCCTGATGGCCGAAGAACGCATGATCCGGCCCGCGCGCCGGATTTCGGGAGAGAAACGATGACGACACAGAAGCGCGAGCCCATCGATCGCCGGACGTTCCTGCGCAGCGCCACGGGCGCCGCCGGCCTGGCCGCGACCGCTGCGGTCATGACCCCGGCGATGGTGACCGATGCCGAGGCCTACGACCCCGGCGAGGACGAGACGCGGACCAAATACCAGCCGGACAGTGCCGACGTGCAGGCTTTCTACCGCACGAACGGCTACGAAACCCTCGACAGGAAGTGAGGCGGCCATGCTGACCAAGCGCAAAGACGGCCAGCCCGGCCGCGCAGTTCCCTCGGCAATCGCGGCTCGTTCGCCCGGCGTCGACCGCCGGACGTTCCTGAAGCATTCGGGTATCGCCGTCGGCGGGCTCGCGGCCTTCGGCTCGATGATGCCCGGTGCGGTCCGCAAGGCGGATGCCGCGATTCCGGCACCGATGCCCGGCGTCGAGATCACCATCAAGAAGAACATCTGCACCCATTGCTCGGTCGGCTGCACGGTCACCGCGGAAGTGCAGAACGGCGTCTGGACCGGGCAGGAGCCCAGCTGGTCGAGCCCGATCAACCGCGGCACGCATTGCGCCAAGGGCGCGGCGATCCGCGAGATCGTCTTCGGTGACCGGAGACTGAAATATCCGCTCAAGCTCGTCGACGGCGAGTGGCAGCGACTGTCCTGGGAGCAGGCGATCGCCGAGATCAGCGACAAGATGGTCGAGATCCGCGAACAGTCCGGCGCCGATTCGATGTACATGCTCGGCTCGGCGAAGTTCACCAACGAGGGTGCCTACCTCTTCCGCAAGTTCGGTGCCTTCTGGGGCACGAACTCGGTCGACCACCAGGCCCGCATCTGCCACTCGACCACGGTGGCCGGCGTCGCCAACACCTGGGGCTACGGCGCCCAGACCAATTCCTACAACGACATCCGCAACGCCAAGACCATGATCATCATGGGCGGCAACCCCGCCGAGGCGCATCCGGTCGCCATGCAGCACGTGCTGGCCGGCAAGGAGCTCAACCGCGCAAACCTGATCGTCATCGATCCCCGCTTCACCCGCACCGCCGCGCACGGCACCGAGTACGTGCGGCTGCGTGCCGGCACCGACATCCCGGTGATCTGGGGCATTCTCTGGCACGTCTTCGAGAACGGCTGGGAAGACCAGGAATTCATCCGCACCCGCGTCTACGGCATGGACGAGGTCCGCAAGGAAGTCGCCAAGTGGACGCCGGAAGAGGTCGAGCGGGTCGCCGGCGTGTCCGGCGAGCAGCTCAAGCGCATCGCCTACCTCTTCAGCCACGAGAAGCCGTCGACGCTGATCTGGTGCATGGGCGCCACCCAGAAAACCGTCGGCACGGCCAATGTGCGGGCCTACTGCACCCTCTGCCTGGCGACGGGCAATGTCGGCAAGCCGGGCACCGGCGCCAACATCTTCCGCGGCCACACCAACGTGCAGGGCGCGACCGACCTCGGGCTCGATGTCACCTCGCTGCCGCTCTATTACGGCCTTACCGAAGGCGGCTGGAAGCACTGGTCGCGCGTCTGGGAAGTCGAATACGACTGGCTGCAGGGCCGCTTCGATGAGGTGCCGGCGAAGGGCGGGCGCAAGGCCCGTTCGCGCAAGGACAACATGGAGACCCCCGGCATCACCTCGACGCGGTGGTTCGACGGGGTGAACCTGCCCGAGGACGACATCGACCAGCGCTCGGCGCTGCGCGGCATGTTCATCATGGGCCACGGCGGCAACACGGTGACCCGCATGCCGGAGATGATGAAGGCGCTCGAGAAGCTCGAGCTGCTGGTCGTCGCCGACCCGCACGCGACGACCTTCGGCGCCATCAAGGGCCGGCGCAACGGCACTTACCTCTTGCCCATCGCCACGTCGCTGGAATGCGACGGCTCGCGCACGGCATCCAACCGCTCGCTGCAGTGGGGCGAGAAGATCGTCGAGCCGGCCTTCGAGGCGCGCAACGACTATGACGTCATCTACGATTTCGCGACCAGGCTCGGCTTCGGCGCCGACATGTTCAAGAACATCGGGGTCGAGGACGGCCACGTCGTCGCCGAGGACATCCTCCGCGAGATCAATCGTGGCGGCTTCTCCACCGGCTATTGCGGCCAGTCGCCGGAGCGCCTGAAGGCGCACATGCGCAACCAGGACAAGTTCGACCTCGTCACCCTGCGCGCGCCGGCCGACACGCCCGACGTCGGCGGCGAATATTACGGCCTGCCCTGGCCGTGCTGGGGAACGCCCGAGATGAAGCATCCGGGTTCGCCGATCCTCTACCGGACCGACGTGCCGGTCTGGGAAGGCGGCGGCACCTTCCGCGCCCGCTTCGGCGTCGAGCGGAACGGCGAGACGCTTCTGGCCGAGGATTCCTTCTCGGCAGGCTCGGAACTCACCGACGGCTATCCGGAGATCAACTACGGCATCCTGCGCAAGCTCGGGTGGGACACCGATCTGCGGCCGGAAGAGCGCGCGACGATCCTGCGGATCGGCGCGGACAAGCCGGATGCGGTCAGCTGGGCGACGGATCTGTCCGGCGGCATCCAGCGCGTCTGCATGGATCATGGCGTGATGCACTACGGCAACGGCAAGGCCCGCGTCGTCGCCTGGAACCTTCCTGACCCGGTGCCGATCCATCGCGAACCGATCTACACGTCGCGGCCGGATCTGGTCGCGAAGTACCCGACGCGTCCCGACGAGATGCAGTTCCGCATTCCGAATATCGGCATGTCGGTGCAGCAGTCGGCCGTCGACCGCAACGTCGCTCAGACATTTCCGATCATCCTCACCTCCGGCCGCCTGGTCGAGTACGAGGGCGGCGGCGAGGAAACCCGCTCCAACCGCTGGCTCGCCGAGCTGCAGCAGGAAATGTTCGTCGAGATCAATCCGGCGGACGCAGCCGCCCGCGGCGTCACCGACGGCCAGGTCGTCTGGGTCTCGGGAACCGAGAACGGCGCACGGACGCGGGTGAAGGCCCTCGTGACCGAGCGGGTCGGACCGGGCGTGGCGTTCATGCCCTTCCACTTCTCCGGCCACTACCAGGGCGAAGACTGGCGGCCGCATTATCCCGCCGGCGCCGACCCGATCGTGCTCGGCGAGTCGGTCAACGCCCTGACGACCTACGGCTTCGATCCGGTCACGGGCATGCAGGAAACCAAAGTTGTGCTCTGTCAGATCGCAGCGGCTTAAGGAGGCGACAAGACAATGGCACGGATGAAATTCCTCTGCGACGCGGACCGCTGCATCGAATGCAATGCCTGCGTGACGGCCTGCAAGAACGAGCACGACGTGCCGTGGGGCATCAACCGCCGGCGCGTGGTGACGCTCAATGACGGCAAGCCGGGCGAGCGCTCGGTGTCGATGGCCTGCATGCACTGCACCGACGCGCCCTGCGCGGCGGTGTGTCCGGTCGACTGCTTCTTCACCACCGCAGACGGTGTTGTCCTTCATTCGAAGGATCTGTGCATCGGCTGCGGCTACTGCTTCTACGCCTGCCCGTTCGGCGCACCGCAGTATCCGCAGGCCGGCAATTTCGGCTCGCGCGGCAAGATGGACAAGTGCACCTTCTGCGCCGGTGGCCCGGAAGCCGACAACTCGGAGATCGAGTACGCGAAATACGGCAAGAACCGTCTGGCCGAGGGCAAGCTGCCGATGTGCGCCGAGATGTGCTCGACCAAGTCGCTGCTGGCCGGCGACGGCGAGATCATCGCGACGATCTACAAGGAGCGCGTCGCCATGCGCGGCTACGGCACCGGTGCCTGGGGCTGGCAGACGGCCTATCGCGAAACGCTGGGGGCCTGAGACGGCGATGAAAATCATCCGCACCCTCGCCCTCGGGGCGACCCTCGCACTGGCGGCCTTCGCCACCTTGCCGGCGACGGCGCAGATCGAAGGCGGCAACACGCCGGCGCGCACCGAGTCCATCGACCCGCCGGGCGGCGCCCTGCCCGACGGCGTCGACCCGAGCGGTGCCGATCCGACGGCGGCCGCCCCGACCGAGCGTCAGCTCATGGACGCGCTGCAGGGCGGACGCATCGACGGCCGCGTTTCCATTCCCGACAGCAAGTCCGCCGTTCTCGAACAGCCGCAGGGACGTGAATACCGCTCGTTCCGCGAGGGCTGGCTGCCGTGGATCGCCGGGATTGCCATTCTTGGCATGCTTGGCGCCCTGGCGATCTTCTACTTCGTCCGCGGTCGGATCCTGACGGAACCGAGCGAACTCACCGGCCGCAAGATCCTGCGCTTCAGCTTCTTCGAGCGGTTCAACCACTGGATGACGGCCACTGCCTTCATCCTGCTCGCGCTGACCGGCCTTAACTACATCTTCGGCAAGCGGCTGCTCGCTCCCATCATGGGCCCGGACGCCTTCGCCTCGATGAGCCAGTGGGGCAAGTACATCCACGTGTACGTGTCCTGGGCGTTCATGCTCGGGGTGATCTTCATGATCGTCGTGTGGATCAAGGACAACATCCCGTCGAAGACCGACCTGCGCTGGATCAAGGAGTACGGTGGCTTCGTCGGCGACCATCATCCCCCTGCCCGCCGCTTCAACGCCGGGCAGAAGGGGGTCTTCTGGGCGGTGGCGCTCGGAGGCGTGGCGCTGTCGATCACCGGCCTGCTGATGCTGTTCCCGTTCTCGGCGCTGGACATCAACGGCATGCAAACGGCGCAATACATTCACGCCACCGTCGGGGTGCTGCTGGTGGCGGTGATGATCGCCCACATCTACATTGGCTCGCTCGGCATGAAGGGCGCCTACGACGCCATGGGCAGCGGCAAGGTTGATCTCGGCTGGGCCACGACCCACCACAGCCTGTGGGTCGAGGAAGAGCAGGCCAAGACGGCGAAGGGCGCACAGCTGCGCCCCGATGCGACGCCGGCGGAGTGACGAAGATGCGCCTTACCAGACTGATCGTGCTTCTCGCCGCCTCGACGGCCGCCCCGCTCGCGCTGGCGCAGACGCCGCCGGCTGCGACCACCCCGGCGCCGCCTGCCGCGGCGACAGAGGCTCCGCCCGCAGCGGCAACACCGTCTGCGACGCAGACGCCCGCACCGCCCGCCGCCGCCGGTCAGGCACCTGCCGCCGCCGCGCCGGCAGCAACGGGAACAGCCGAGGCCTCGGCGGCCACATCCGGCCCTGCCAATCTGTGCACGGAGTTGGTGACATTCCTGACGCCCGAGCCGCCCGAGACTGCTGCTGCACCGGCAGGCCAGGCCGCGCCTGCCGCGCCGGCGGCGGCATCGGGTCAGGCTGCGGCTCCGGCCGCACAGGGCCAGGCGGCTCCGGCCGCATCCGGCCAACCGGCAGCGGCAGCGCCGGCCGACCAGGCTGCGGGTCAGCCGGCCGCGTCCGGCCAGCCTGAACCGGCGGCGCCGACTGACACGGCCGAGGCACCGCCGGCTGCGCCGGGCGACGCCGAGGCACCTGTCGAAGAAGGCGCGCTGGACAGCGAGGCGCAGCCACAGGCCGCCGATGGACAGCCAGCAGCAGCGGAGGAGGCAGAAGGCGGCTCGGCTCAGGATTCGTCCAACCAGGCCGGCGCCGCGGTCGAGGCACCCCAGGACGGCAATGCGCCAGTAGCCCAGGGCTCGGGCCAGAATGCGCCGCAGACTTCCGGCCTCAGCGCGCCGATACCGGCATCGCCGGAGGTCGAGAAGAAGGCGCCGACCATGACGCTCGAGGAAGGCCAGGCCCTCGCCGACGCGAACGATATCGCGGGATGCCAGGAGGCTGCCCGGTCGATGCGCCGCGAGGGGGTCGACATGCCGCCGGCGCTGATCACGCTCGCCGCCCTCGACCTGCAGTACCAGCAGACGGCCGCTCCCGCCGCCCCGGCGACGACCCCAGACAGCCCCGGAGTGAACCAGTGAAAGCCATCCTTTCGGGAATTCTGATAGCGGGCATCATCGCCGTCGTGGCGTCATTCGCCCTGTCGGAAGCGCAGCGTCCCGCTTACGAGCGTTACAGCACGACCAGCGTCCGGGTCGGCGAGCCGGGCAACAACCTCGTCGGCGCCGACTGGAGCGGCGACGACGTCTCCGAGGTCGACAGCTGACGCCCGCCGCTGATTGATCGGTTCAGCCCGGCCTCTGAGTAGCGGCCGGGTCTATCCGCCGACGTCGCGGCCCCAGTATCTGCGCCAGCGTCACGGGCCTGAAGTCCCACGCATCGACCCCGACGTCGTACTGGCGCGTCTGCGGCTTCAGCTTGCCGTGCGAATGCCCGTGCAGGTCGATGGCGCCCTTGCCCATCTGGTTCCAGGTCCGGAACGCGTAGTGGCAGAGGATGAGCAATCGGCCATCGACGGTAATTTCCTTGTAGGTCTGGACGCTCTCCCATCCGCTCGCCTCGGTCGTGGCGCTGTCGTCGTTGTTGCCGACGATCAGCTGCTTGCGCCCGTTCAGCCGCGCCAGCAGCGCCGATTTGGCGGCCGCGTCGCCGCGCGCGAAGTCGCCGAGATGCCAGACGACGTCATACTCGCCTACGGTCTCGTTCCAGTATGCGACCAGCGCCTCGTCATGCGCCGCCAGATCGGGGAACGGTCGCCGGTCGATGCGCAGGATGCGGGGATCGGTGAAATGCGTGTCGGCCGTGAAGAACATGGAATACGCGGTACCAGTTCGATTCATCGCCGGCCACCCGGCGGGAGATATGCTAAGGAAGGGAAAGCGTCCCCTACCCTTGCGCGGAGGCTTGCGACATAATGGGTGAGTCTGGGGGAAGTGGCACCGACCCACGGGCTGAAGAAAATCCGTCAGGATCGGCAGTGCCATGCATCTATCACCCGTCCAGCCACGCTCCAGCGAGGTCGCTATCGCGGACCGTGATGGGGATCACGCGCTCGCGGCGCTGCAGCGGGCGGTCGAAGCCGGGCTGATCGGTCACCAGCCGCTCGTCGAACGCCTGATGATCGGCCTCCTCACCGGCGGTCATCTGTTGATCGAGGGCCCTCCCGGCCTCGCCAAGACCCGCGCCGTCAAGCGGCTGGCCGACGGGCTGGAATCCTCGTTCTCGCGCATCCAGTGCACGCCAGACCTGATGCCCGCCGATCTCACCGGCACCCAGGTGTTTCGGCCCGAGCGCGGCGTCTTCGAGTTCGTCGAAGGGCCGGTCTTCCACTCCCTCGTGCTGGTCGACGAGATCAACCGCGCGCCGCCGAAGGTGCAGTCGGCACTGCTCGAGGCGATGGCCGAAAATCAGGTGACCGCCGGTGGCGTGACCTATCCCCTGCCCGAACCCTTCATGGTCGTCGCCACCCAGAATTCGATCGAGCACGAGGGCACCTTCCCCCTGCCCGAGGCGCAGCTCGACCGCTTCCTGATGCATGTGCTGGTGCACATGCCGGACGCCGCCTCCGAACTCTCGATCCTCGACCTCGTCGAGCGCGAGGCCAGCGGCGCGGCGCCGAGCATGCCGCACCCGGTCACCGCCGCCGCGATCGTCGCGGCGCGCCGCGCGGCGGCCAACGTCCATCTCGCCCCGGCGCTCAAAGACTATATCGTGCGCCTGGTGATGGCGACGCGCGAGGAGCAGCCGGCGCCGGAAATCCGCCGGGCTATCGAGCATCCGGTCTCGCCGCGCGGCACGCTCGCCCTCGCCGCCTCCGCCAAGGCCCGTGCCTTCCTCCATGGCCGTGATCACGCCGTCCCTGACGACGTTGCCGAGCTCGCGCCCGACATTCTCGCCCACCGGCTGGTGCCGACATGGCGGGCGGCGGCAGACGGGGTGACGGCACGCAGTCTCGTCACAAGACTGCTCGACATCGTCCAGCCGCTCTGATGAGCCGCATCCTGCCGCAGGCGGCGAACAGCGGCGCCGAGGTCGACGCGGACGATCTGTTCCGGCTGCGCCATCTCGTCCGCCACATCCCGGAGCGCGGGCTGGCGCCGACCGGCCGCCCGGGCGGCTTTGCCGGCAAGCGCCGCGGCAACGGGCTGGAGATCGTCGACGTCAGGCCGTTCTCGGAGGGCGACGACAGCCGCCACGTCGATGCCGCCACGACGGCGCGCACCGGCCGGACGCATGTGCGGACCTTTCGCGACGAGCGGGAGAAGACCGCGCTGCTGGTCGCCGACTTCCGACCCTCGATGCTATGGGGCACGCAAGGCCGGCTGCGGTCGGTGGCGGCGGCAACGGCCCTCGCCCTCGCCGGCTGGCGGGTGATCGAGGCCGGCGGGCGGGTCGGCATCTTCGCGATCGGCGCCGGCGCACCCCTCTACATCGCGCCGCAGGGCCGCGAACGGGGTATGGCCGCCGTCGCCGGCGGCCTGGCGCGAGCCCACGCGGAGGCGATCGAAGCCGCTGCTGCCGGACGCCGCACTGAACCCGCCCTTTCCACGGCCCTGGAGGCGACGGTGTCGCTCGTTCCCCGCGACGGCACGCTCTTTCTCGCCACCGGCCTCGACGAGCCGGGCGCGGAGTTCGATGCACTGATGGCCGCACTTCGCCGGCGGGCCAGGCTGGTGGCGCTGCTCGTCCGCGACCGGTTCGAGACCGCTCCGCCGCGCGGCGCCTATCCTTATCTGTCGGGAGCCGGCTCGGCGCTCCGTTGGGCCTTCGTCACCGGCCGCGAGCGATCCGATCCCGATCCGCGGATCGCACGGCTCGAACATCTGGGCGCCGAGGTCCGGACGATCGATGCCGATGCCGATCCCGAAGCGATGGCGCAGTCACTGGTCGAACTGGCAAAGGGTGTCGATGCCGGCCGATCCTGACCTGCTCGCCCAATTGCGCCCGGTGCGCCTGCCGCCCGAACTGCAGGCCTTCGCGTGGCCGGACGTGTTTGCCGCCGTGGCGCTCGGCATTCTGGCGGCGCTGGTGCTCTTGGCCGTCCTGCGGCTTGCCACCCGCCGGCAGGAGACGCCGTTGGCGATTGCCCGGCGCAAACTGGCCGCGGCCAAAGACCTGCCGACCGATAAACGGCTGTTCCGCCAGGCCGTGCTGCTCGACCGCCTGTCGACGGGCAAGGAACAAGCAAGCCGCCGGCCCGCCAATACTGCCACTGCGCTGACACGGGCGAAGGCTGCGATAGGCGACGCGCTCTACCGGCCCGGCGGCGCCAACGATCCGGACGCAATCGACACCGCGATTCTCACCTTCGCCGGCTCCCTGCCCCGGTCGGGACGGGGCGCATGAGCATGTGGAGCTTTGCCTTTCCGTACGCCTTCCTGTCGTTGCCCTTGCCGCTGCTGGCGCTCCTGCTGCTGCCGCCACGCCGCGCCGCCACCGGGGCGCTGATCGTGCCGGCCTCGATCGCCGAGCGGCTCACCGCCGGATCGGCCGATGGCGTCAGGGTGCGTGCCCGACGGCTGCTACCGGCACTGCTGTGGCTGGCCCTCGTCGTCGCCCTCGCGGGCCCGCAGCGTCTCGAGCCTGTCGCGGCGCTGCCGACCAGCGGCCGCGACATCGTCCTGTCGATTGATCTCTCCGGCAGCATGGAGAAGGAGGATTTCGTCCTCGACGGCGCGCCGGTCTCACGCCTGGACGCCGTCAAGCGGGTCGCATCGAGCTTCGTGCGCAGCCGCGCCGGCGACCGCGTGGGCCTGGTGATCTTCGCCGAGACTGCCTATTTCGCCGCGCCGCTGACCTTCGACGTCGAATCAGTCGCCCGCGCCGTCGACGAGGCGGTGATCGGCATCTCCGGCCGCTCCACCGCCATCGCCGACGGCCTGGGCCTCGCGATGAAACGGCTGGAACGCTCCGATGCCGCCTCACGCGTGGTGATCCTCCTGTCCGACGGCGCCAACAATGCCGGGACCGTGCAGCCCGATGACGCCGGCGCGCTGGCCAGCCGGCTCGGCATCCGCGTCCACACCATCGCGCTCGGGCCGGAGGATCTGGAGACCGCGCCGCAATCCCGCGATGCGGTCGACACGGCAACGCTGCGTTCGATCGCCCAGGAGAGCGGCGGCGAGACGTTTCGCGTCCGCACCACCGCCGACCTCGAGGCGGTGACCGGCGCGATCGACGCGCTGGAGACCAGCGCCTTCGACCGCCCGGCGGCGCAGATCCATCGCGCCTACTGGATCTATCCCGGCATTCTGGCGCTGCTCCTGTCGCTGGGCCTGATCCTCGGCGGAAGGCGCATGGCATGAGCGATGCCCTCGTGCTGCTCCGACCGTACTGGCTACTGGCATTGCCGTTGATCGCCCTCGTCGCGATGATCGTCGCGCGCCGGTCGCGGGGCCTCGCCGGCTGGGAGCGGGCCGTCGATCCGCGGCTGCTGGCGGCGATGCAGCGTCTCGGCAGTGTCGTGCCGGGCACCGCCCGGCGGACATGGCTGCCGATCCTGATCGCCGCGCCGATCGTGCTGGGCCTTGCCGGGCCCGGCATGCGCGACGCCAACCCCCCGACGTTCCGCAATCTCGACGGCATCGTCCTCGCCATGGACGTATCCCGCTCGGTCGCCGAAGGCGGCGGGCTCGAAGATGCGAAGGCGGCGGCCCAGCTGGTGCTGCAGCGTGCCGGGGCGCGGCCGGTCATGCTCATCGTCTTTGCCGGCGACGCCTTCGTCGCGACGGCCTTCACCACCGATCCCGAGGCGCTCGGCTCGACCCTTGCGGTCCTCGACGCCGAGACCGTGCCCGCCACCGGCAGCCGCCCCGATCGTGCGCTGGCGCTGGCCCGCCAGACGCTCGCCGACGCGAACATCCTCAACGGCGACGTCGTCCTCATAACCGACGGCGACGGCCTCGGGCCCGCCACCGTCGCGGAGACCGAGACGATGCGCGCGGCCGGGATGCATGTCTCGACGATCTTCGTCGAGCCGACAGAGCGCCCTGGCGACATGCCGGTGCCGGACCCGGCCGGGCTGCAGCGCATGGCAGAGGCCGGCGACGGTTTTTATGCAGCGGCGAACGAGCCTTGGAGCGTCGCCGAAGGCATCGGGCAACGCGCGGCGAGCCGGCTGGAATCCAGCGACTACGCTGTCCTGTTCGTGACCGATTACGGCCGCTATCTCCTCATCCTGGCGCTGTTCCCGGCGCTGGGACTGTTCCGAAGGACGAGCTGAGATGCGGCGCCTCCTTCCCCTGGCGTTCGTCGCCGCCGCCATTCTGGCGGCCGTCATCGCTGGCCCGGCCGCCTTCGCCCGGCTGGCGCTGTCGGCGGGTGTGCCGGGCATCGCCGCGCGACTGGCGGATGATCCCGTGACACGGGGCGTCGCGCTGTTCGAGGCCGGCGACTACGCGGCGGCCGATGATGCGTTCCGCGAAGCCGGACGCGCCGCCACCTACAACCGCGCCATGTCGCTGGCGGCGCTCGGGCGTTACGACGAGTCCGTCGCCTATTTCGAAGCCGTGCTGTTCCTCGATGCCACCGACGCCGATGCACGGTTCAACCGAGATCTCGTCGCCCGCTTCGTCGACCCGGTGATCGGCGAAGCCAACACGATCGACGGCATCGCGGCGACGGCCGACGCGCCGGACGCCGACGCGGCCCAGCCCGATCAGGCGCCCCCCAGCACGCTCACGCTGGCGGAGCAGCGCTCGGTGGTGCGACCGCGCACCGGCCAGGCGGTAGCGGCCAGCGAGGCATGGCTGACGACGCTTGCCGACGATCCCGGTCTCTATCTGAAGCTGCGGCTCAAGGCCGAGCAGCAGCGGCGCGAGGATCTCGGCATCGCCAACCCGCCGGAGGACACGGCATGGTAGCTCTCGCGCTGCGGATCCTGATCCTCGTCTTCGCCTTCACTATGCCGGCCGCCGCCGCGCCGGAGATCACCTCGCGCGACGCGCGGCTGACGGTGGAGATCGACCCCCTCCCGGCAACGCCCTTCGAGGGCGAGATGATCCTCATCACCGTGCGCGGTCTCTACGACGTCACCATCGGCCTCGAGCGGCTGGAACAGCCCGACCTTCGCAATTTCGGCTGGGTGCAGCTTGGCCGCGACAGCTGGACGACGCAGCGCATCGAGGGCCGCCAGCTGACCGTCTTCGAGCGGCGCATGGCGCTCTATCCGGAGGCCGCCGGCGCGCTGACGATCGCGCCCTTCATCCACCACCTGACGCTGGTCGCCGGCAACAGCGAACGCTTCGTCCACGACGTCGTGTCGCCGCCGGTGACCGTCGCGGTCGAGCCGCGTCCGGCCGATGCCGGCGCCTGGTGGCTGCCTGCCCGCTCTCTGACCTACAGCGACGAATGGGATCGCGATCCGGCGATGCTTGGCAATGGCGAGACCGCGACGCGGACGGTGCGGATCGAGGCGACCGGCCTTCCGGCCAACGCGCTTCCGCCGCCGCCGAAGATGCTGGCGCCGTGGCTGATCTCCTTCGTGGCGCCGGAACAGCGCAGCGTCGAGCTGACGGAAGACGGTCCTGTCTCGACGGTCGTGTGGCAATGGCGCATGCGCCCCGTTGGGTCGGAGCCGGGACGACTGGAGGCCTTTCACATCCCCTGGTTCGACACGTCCACGCGGCAGATGCGCGATATCGTGCTCAATTCCCAACGCATCGCGTTCGCCGCGATGGCCGAGCCGCCAGCCGGCGGCATGGCTGGCTTCTTCACCGCCAACGCCGCGCTGCTGGCCGGCGCCGGCAGCTTCCTCGCAGTGCTGGCGCTGCTGCTGCCGGGCCGCCGACTGCGCAGCCGCGCCGAGTTGGCCGGGCTGGCCCGGCGCATCATGCCCGATCGCGATGCCCTGGCGCTCCGCCGCGCCGCGCGCCGCGGCGATATGCCGGCGACGCGGCTGGCGGCACGCGGCCTCGTCGCCCATTCGGCGGGCGCGCGCCTTGCCACGCGCCGAGAGGCCCTGTCCGCGCTCGACCGGCACCTCTACGGACGCTTCCCCACGACCGGCTTCGACCTGCAAGCCTTTGTCCGCACCATGCTTCGCGGCGGGCGGACCGCCGGCGACTGACCTAAGACGCGCGGCGGCGGCGCACGAAGCGGATCGCAAGTGCCACGAGGAGCACGACGACCGCCCCGCCGATCGCCCAATGCTCGATCGAGCCGACCTGACCCATGACCGCCTCGATCGACCGGCTGAACAGATAGCCGAGCGAGATGAAAGTGATGGCCCAGACGCAGGCAGCCACGGCGTTGACCGCGAGGAAACGCCACGCCGAGACGCTCGTGGTGCCGATGGCCACCGGGCTGACCGTCCGCAAGCCGTAGAGAAAGCGGAAGCCGAAGATGAAGCTGTTCGGGTAGCGTTCGAACGTCTGCAGGGCGCGCTTGAAGGCGGCCTTGTCGCGAATGCGCCGGACGAATTCCGTATCGCGGTACCGGCGCCCCAGCGCGAAGAAGACCTGATCAGCGATAAACGACCCTGCCGTGGCCGCGATCACGGCGGGCCCGAACCCGAACAGTTCGCGGTGGACCATCAGGCCGCCCAGGAGGACGATCGTTTCCCCCTCGACACCAGAGCCGACAAGGAGTGCAAGGAGCCCGTAACGGGCGATCAGATCCGGCAGATCCACGGGAGCGGATGGTCCTCGGTTGGGAAGGCCGCGCCAAGATCGCCGCTTCGGTCACAGTGTTCCATCCGCCGGCCGGCCGGGCAACGGCAAATCTGGGATGGCGCATGATCCCGCACAGCCATGCAAACAATGCAGGACGCGACAAGTCCGTATAGAGCCGGTCACCGGAGACCGACGCCCCTCGCCCGAACCGTTCCGACACGGCGGGAATGCGTCTATCCTGAGCCGCGAACCGAGCGCCCAGCCAACCGGAGCAGATGCGACAATGACAAACCGAGGCATCCATCATGTCAGCGTCATCGCCGGGGCGGCCGCGCGCAATGTCGCGTTCTACACGGGGGTCCTCGGCCTGCGGCTGGTCAAGAAGACCGTCAACTTCGACGATTCCGGCGCCTACCACCTCTATTACGGCGACGAGACCGGCACGCCCGGCAGTATCATCACCTTCTTTCCGTGGGAGAATGTCGCGCCCGGCCGTCTCGGCATCGGCGAGACGCAGGAGACCGCCTTCCGCGTGCCGCAGGGCGCCATCGGCTACTGGACGCATCGCTTCATCGACAAGGGCGTCGCCCACGAGCGACTGGAGAAGCGCTTCGGCGAGACGGTCCTGCCCTTCCGCGACCCGGACGGCACGCGCCTCGCCCTCGTCGCGGTGCCCGGCATCGAGGCCGAGCCGGCTTATGTCGCGGGCGGGATCCCGGCCGAGAACGCGCTCCGCGGTCTGCACTCCGTCAGCCTCCTGCTGGAGGACGCGGGGCCGACCGGCGCCATCCTGACCGACGTGCTGGGCTTCAGGCAGAGCGCCAGCGAGGGTTTCCTGACCCGCTTCGACAGCGGCGCGCCGTTCGGCGGTATCGTCGACATCCGTGCCGTCGGCGATTTCCTCAAGCCGCGCCAGGGTGGCGGCTCGGTGCACCATGTCGCGTTCCGCGCCGCCGACGATGCGGAGGAAGCCGCGATGGTCGAGCGCCTCGCCGAGAACCACGGCGTCACCACCACGGAGCCGCTGGACCGCAACTATTTCCGCTCGGTGTATTTTCGCGAGCCGGGCCACGTGCTGTTCGAGATCGCCACGGACATCCCGGGCTTCACCGTCGACGAAACGATGGCCGAACTCGGCGGATCGCTGCAACTGCCCGCACAGTTCGAGCCGTTCCGCGAACGCATCGAGGCGGCCCTGCCCCCGATCGACGGACGCCCGAACCAGTCAGATGCCGGCAGCGCCTTCGACGATCGCCCGGCAGACGAGGGCTCGTCGGCCGGCTAGTTGTTCCAGCGATCGAGCCGCGAGGCCCGCTTGGGCGGCAGCGTCGCCTGAATGATCTGCTGCTTGTGCCGCAGCTCCTCCGGATCCATGCCGAGTAGGTACGCGCTGGCGCGGAACGCCCTGAAGGCCTGGTAACGGTACTCGGCTGGCTTGAGGGTGCAGGGCTTCCTGTTCGGCAAGCCGATGCGCTTCGACGATCTGTGCGACGTGCTGAGTCAGGGCTCGCCGAACCTTCCCCGCGCCCTGGACCTAAAAGTCGTAACGCCTGGCGAACCGGGATCCGCGACCAGCTGGCCGCGGATCCCGTCGCGTGTCGGCTAGAACTGCCACCGCAGATTGGCCTGTACCGCATTGGCGGTAACGTCGTCGGCGAACTGCCCGAGATAGGAGACGCCGAAGCTCGTCCGCTCGTTGAGCGCGAGGTCCGCACCGATTTCCACCAGCGCAGTATTCTGCGCGAGCGGCGTGCCGAACACGGTGAAGTCCGCGGCCGGCGCAGCGGCGAAGGCCAGCCGCGCCTCGGGCGTGGTGTCACCGAAGGCGTACTGCCAGGTCAGCGAGGCATTGGGCTTCAACGCCATGCCGTTGGGAAGCGCGATGTCCGTCGCAACCCTGAGACCGAGCGAGGAATAGCCGACATCGGTGGAGCTCGATGCGCTGGTCAGTCCGGCCGCGGCGCCCGTTTCGGTGAAGCCGTCGTTGTGGACATTGACGTAGGCAAGCCCCGCGAAGGGCTCCATCGCCAGCTGCCCGAGTGCGAAGCCGTAGCCGATCTCGGCAAAGCCTTGGGCGGTCCCGCCGTCATATTCCGCCTCGGCCCGCTCGCCATAGCCCGGATAGGCGATGGTTCGCGACGCATCGATCTGGTTGAAGGCGTAGCTGGCGCCGAGGCGCAGGTTCCAAGGCCCGTAGCCGGTGCCGGCATAGAGCGCCAGGAGCAGGCTGTCGACGTCCGATGAACTTGCCAGCGCGTCGGTGTCGGCGGTGGAACGCGAGTAGCCGATGGCCGCACCGAGGAGCCAGTTCTCGACCGTCACGTCGGCGCCCGCGATGATGCCCTCGATATCGGCGTCCACGTCGGCGATGCCGCTGCCGCCGTCGTAATCGCTCCAGCCGCCGAAGGCCTGTCCCCAGACGGTGCCGTCGAAGGTCGGGGCAGCACCGTTCGGCGCCATGTTCGGCGTCGGTGCGCCAAAGGTGGTCGACGGCCCATAGGCCAGCGCCGGGCCGCCATTGGAAAGGGCCGCCATCGGACCGGACTGGCCGGCGTAGGTTTCCTGGCGCAGACGCCCGAGCAGCGCCTGGCGGGTGTAGAGGCTGTTGCCGGTCAGCACGGATTGCTGGCTCGCATAGGCTTCGCCGGACAGAGCAGAGAGAGCGCCCGGCAATTCGCCGGCGGTGAGGCTGTAGAGCGGGGCCAGCGCCGTCGGCAGGCTGGTCAGCATGCCGTTCGTTGTGGTGTTGATGTAGCCATCGAGTGCGGAGGCGACCGCGTTCTGGTTCCGCGTCATGCCCGGCAGGCTGGCGATATCGGCGGTGAGGCCGAGCGTCACCGTGTTCGCACCATAGTCGAGGCTGGCTGCGAACAGGTCCGGCAGGCCGGTGATCGACACCGTATCGAACGTCCCGGTGATCCCCTGCGTCGCGCCGACGATCGTGTAGCTCTCGGCAAAGTCGAGGGTCTGGAAGGAAGCGCCCAACGCACCGGCGAGCCGGGCCGTGCCGACGATCTGGAGCGTGTCGGCTCCCTCGTCGAGCATCCGGACGTTGAAGGTGCCGGCCGCGGTCTGCACGAATGTGCCGCCGAACAGATGCGTGATCGGAACGCCGGTTCCGGACACGCTGATCAGGCCGCTGTTCTCGAACCGCTTGCCCACGCCCGCCGTGGCGGCGATCCGGCCGTCGATGACACCCTGGTTGACGATGATCGTGCCGGCGCTGGTCGGTCCGGTGCGCAGGGCATCGGCGACAGGCGTGGCATACAATATGCCCTCGTTGAGCAACGTGCCGTCGCGGCCGTGCATATCCGCCGCGGCACCGGCAAGGCCGGTCGCGGTGATCGTGCCGGTGTTCTTCAGCACGCCATAGGTCTCGCCGCGCATGCCGATGCCGGCCGTGCCGCTGACCTCGATGGTGCCGCTGTTGATGAGGTCCTCGCCGCGGACTCCGGAGAGCACCGCGGTATTGTCGGCGTCGGAGATCAGCGTGCCGGTGTTGCGGGTCGGATTGTAGATTCCCGGAATGGTGGCGAGATAGCCGTTGATGCCGTTCGCGTCGACATAGATGCCGACGACATTGTCGCCATAGGCGGAGTTCGAGGAGACCAGCGCGCCGGGGATGTCGATATTGTGCCAAGTATGCACACCGAATGCGTCGACATGCATCACCGCCGGATGCACGACGCCGTCCGCGGTGACCCAGTTCACGACGAGGTTGTACTCGCCGGGCTGCCCGGCGCCGGTAATGCCTTCGAAATGCGTGGCGACGGCACCTGGATGGTCATAGGTGTCATAGGTGCCGGTTTCCATGTCGTAGATGTAGCCGTGCTCCGCATGGAGCACGCCGTCGACGAACAGCTCGCCGTAGCCGCCGGCAATCTTGTTGCCATAGATGCCGTAGGCGGTGGTGCTGATCGCACCGGGAACGTTGTTGGTCGTGTAGGTGCCGGCATTGATGTCGTAGATGAAGGCGTTGCCGGTCGCGAAACGGGTGTCGTAATTGCCGACCACGTGGTTGCCGAACGTGCTGTGCGCGATGGTGAACTCGGTGTCCGCGCCGGGATAGATCAGGTTCGTGATCTGCTGTCCCGGCACCGCAGCGCCGTCGTAGAGATAGCTGAGATCGAACGGGTTCGAGGCTTCCGTCTTGTAGCTGCCGACCACGCGCAGGACGCCGTCCGGGTTGCCGAAATGCGGCCCGTAGGGCGACGAGCCGATGGCGCCGGGGAAATTCGCGCCGTTGGCCGTGGCCTCCGGCATCGGCGACCAGGCTTTGCTGGTCATGTTGTAGTAGAGCCCGCCGGTCTGGCCCGACGAAGGAATCGTGTAATTGCCGACGATGTTGTCGTCGCGGATGCCTGTGAGGAAGGTGCCGTTGGTGCCGAAATTCAATGTCTGGAACGATGTCGGCTCGACCGACCTCACGGACTGCGCCTGAACCGGATGCGTCAGGGCGCTGCTGCCCAGGAGCAAGGCGACGAAGCCAAGCGAGCGCGCGCGCGCCTTGAACGGCCGAACAGATTGAATTGTCATGGCTTCCCCCAGCTCCCTGATACGGGGCCATGGAACGTTAGGCGCCTAAGCAGCAAAAGGCGATCCGCTTTTTCGCCCGATTTAGGCCACGAAGTCGCTTTCTTCGCCGAACGACAAATATGCCATGGTCTTCGCTTGCCTTACGGTTGACGAGTCGGCGCCGGTGAACGATGCCACGTTGCCGCCGGTGAACCCGCCGTCCTGCGGCACGGCGAGGTTCTCCCTCGTCGCCTCGGCGCCGAGATAATTATAGGAGAACTTGGCGCCCCAGAGCCATTGGCTGTCGCCGAAATGGCTGAAATAACCCGCTTGCACGCTTGGTGCGAATACCGATTCGGTCCCGAAGCCCGGGCTGATCGATCCGCCCGCGGCGCCGACCGCGTACAATTCCTCATTGGCGAAGATCGCCGCGACGCCCTGCGCATAGACGTTCTGGTCGGTGAACTTCACCGAATTGAAGCTGCCGCCAAAGCCGGCAAAGAACGCCGCATTCGGCACCAGCGACGGGGAGACGGCTGCAGCCGGGCTCGTCACATCGCCCGCTTGCGCGCCGAACGCGCTGCCCATGGCGACCAACCCGCCGAGCGTCAAAGAATAAATTGCTCTTCTCATCGTATTCCAGCCCCTTGGAATGTAAATTATTTCGTTGAAGTAACATCGGAATACGAAAGCAACGCCCCATTCTGCTGACGAAATAATCCGCTGATGATCGCGCGCTCTTAGCCGTGCTTTGACGGGTCAAAGCCTGGATAGGATAGAGCATTGCGCAAATGTCGGACGCGGTTTTTCATGCCCGCGGCAGAATTCACCTGGAGTGTGGCTGGCATGCCCTTACTGCGGGCGCGAACGCGGCGGGCAAAATGCCAAGGACGGATGCTTGAAAAGCCCCGTGCTGGGGGTAGCCCTGAGTCACTTTCGTTGAGCTGCCCCGCCGAAGACACGACCTCGATGCCAGCAGATCTGGAACCGCTCCGGCAACTCTCGCAACTCTCGCGCGGCAATATGAATTGGCGGCGCGTAATGGTCTGAACGATATGGTGGGCCCGGCAGGAAAACTACCTAGCCAATAAAATACAATTAATTCAAACGGTTATAGTATCGCGTTGGAACCCGTGTTGGAACCGCTTAGCTGATTTTATTGCACCTGGTTTCAAACATGAACGAACCGGGTGTCTCTATCGGCGATCAGACTGGGATGCATCAGCGATGATCCTGGCAATGCACTCGTTTACGACCTCGGGTTTATGACCCGCGAGCGAGAGATGCCCCAGACCGTTTAGCAAATGGAAATGGCCGTTTCCGGCGAGCTGCGCAGCCTCCTCACCGAAACGGGGCGGTGCCTGCAGGTCTTGGGAGAACCCGATGATGTGGATCGGAACTCTGCAGCTAGGAAGCCTGTCCGTCACGTCGAAATCGATGCATGCCTGCCATTGCGCGACCAGGAACTCCCCGGCACGGTCGCCATAGCTCCGCTCCACAAACGGACGCAGCTTTGACCACAGCTGGTCATTCCCGAGCACTTCTGACGGGTACATGAATGCCCCGTAGTGGTGGATGGCGAACTCCAGCGGGAGCCGGCCTCCATTCTTGCGGAATTCGACCTCGGCGATCATCCAGTCACGGCAAAAGCCCGTCGGCTTCTGGGCGGCCCCCATCGGAATGGCTAGACTTACGAGGTCGGGATAACCCAAAGCCATCTGCAGCGTCACGAGCGATCCCATCGACAGCCCCACGACGACAACAGGTGGCTCGCAAACGGCCCCGATCAGATCAGCGCAATTTCTTGCCATATCGGCGATGGACCACGGCGGATCGCGCCGGCTGACCGTCTGACCCGCGCCTCGCGGATCGAAGGACGTGTTCCGAAATTGGCTGGAGAAAAAGTCAAACTGATCGGCCCAATCGGCTGCAACGTTATCCCCTCCGGGGACCCAGACAATGTCCGGCCCCCTTCCCTCCTGTAGATAATAGAGGCTGGCGTCTGAAAGCTCTAAAACGGGCATCTCCAACGATCCTTTTTGGAAACCGCGTGAGGTTGCGTGTCGCGAAAATGCTGGCTGAGGATAGACCGCACCGCCCGGCTCCTACACGCTTCTCGTGGTCTGAAAATAGAGCACATTGACGTCTGAAAGGGATCACTTGGCCATCCAAATGGATCACTTCACAATGGTCGGCTGGCTCTGCAGGAGAACTCGCGAAGCCTGCCTTGCAAGGCATTAAGGGTTTCTCCGCTTGATCCGCGAAGACTTCGTACCCATCCAAGTGAGCCTGTTTTGATTTTGCATCCTGAGGGAAATTATTTGATACCGGTTGCAAGAAACTATTCAAACCGTCTTTTGCACTTGCGCTCGTGCTGATCTCCTCACTCAATCCACTTGTCCAACGCCGGATCAGCTTCACGCACCCACTTGCGCACTTGGATAGTGGCTCATCGCCGGGAAACGGACGTCACGATGGGGTCGGCGAGAACGCCTAGCGAGAAACTAGACGGTCGCTGTGGTCAGGCTCAGGCTCATCCCACCTAACCCCATGAGCAGGACCACAATCCATGGCGGCGCCTTCCAGATGGTCAGCAGCACAAATCCCGCCAGGGCCAAGGCGAAATCGTATGGACCGAGAACGGCGCTCGTCCAGACGGGATCGTAGAGCGCCGCCCCGAGAATGCCGACGACGGCCGCATTGGCGCCCCGCATGGCGGCCTGCGCCTTCGGACGGGTTCGGAACGCATCCCAGAACGGCAAGGCGCCAATCAACAGCAGGAAGCCCGGCAAGAACACCGCGACAAGACAGATGACGGCTCCGACCAAGCCATCCGGCTCCGGTCCCATTACGGCGCCGAGGTAGGCGGCGAAGGTGAACAGAGGACCCGGCACGGCTTGCGCGGCGCCATATCCCGCCAGGAAGGCGTCAGGGCCGACCCAGCCGGGCCGGACAACCTCAGCCTCGAGCAAGGGCAGAACCACATGTCCGCCCCCGAATACCAGCGAGCCCGCCCGATAGAAGGCGTCCAGCAGGGCCACGCCCTGTGATGAACTGGCGGCGGCAAGAAGGGGCAGAGAGACTAGCAGCAGGAAGAACAGAGCAAGGGCGATCAGCCCGGCTCGTTTGGATACGGGGAACGCCAGATGCCCGACCGTTGCAGCGGGAGCATGACGGCAGAGCCACAGCCCTCCCAGCGCCCCGACGACAATGGCCGCGACCTGCCCGACCGAACCGGCGAGGGTCACGACCAGCAACACCGCAACCAGCGCGATGCTTGCCCGCTCGCGATCCCGCGCGAGCGATCGCGCCATTCCCCAAACCGCTTGCGCGACGACGGCGACCGCGACGATCTTCAATCCGTGAAGCAGGCCAACGCCAAGCCGGCCGTCGAACGCCGTCGCGCTGTAGGCGAAAAGGACGAGGAGCAAGGCGGAGGGAAGCGTGAAGGCCGCCCAAGCGGCGAAGGCGCCGATCGGTCCGCCCCGCAGCAGACCAAGCGCGAACCCGACTTGGCTCGACGCCGGACCGGGCAGGAACTGGCAGAGGGCAACGAGGTCGGCGTAGCCAGCCTCGTCGATCCACTTGCGGCGCGTTACCAGCTCGTCGCGGAAGTAGCCGAGATGAGCGATCGGCCCGCCGAACGACGTCAGCCCGAGTTTCAGAAAAGCCCGAAAGACCTCTCCGGCCGTTCCGCCCCGTGGGCCGAGTTCGCCCGGAGCGTCAGGAACGGTTGCGGCCATCTGCGACTTCACGAAACAGCTCCGCGACTTTGCCCCTGGCCAGCGCCAGTGCCTCGACGCCGTAGGGCGTGGCCCGGTAGATGCGACGCTGCGTGCGACCCGCTCGCTCCGTGCGCGATGTAAGATATCCCTTGCGCTCGAGCGCATGGAGCATCGGGTAGAGCGTTCCGGGACTGACCTTGTAACCGTGTCGAGCCAGTTCCTCGATCATCCAGTGACCGTAGAGATCGCCCTCCGCCGCATGGTGCAGCACGTGGAGACGGACGAGGCCGGACAGGATCTCCTGATGTTCCATTCCTCACGTACCGCAAAACCTGCCCTCACAATCGGATCTCGATAACGATAACCGATCTAAAGGTAGCTTGACTATATCTCAATCGGATGACGCGCTTTGCCGTTCCGACGCGATCGGACAAGCCTCGTCCTTGGACCAGTCCGAGAAGCTCAGGTAGTAGGCATCTACCTTCACATACCCGGCCTCGACGGCCGCCAAAACCGCCAGGGCGGCCCGACCACCGCCGTCGCAATGGGTGATGATCCGATCGCCCGGCTGAAATCCCGATTCCTCCAGAATGGTCTTGATGTCGACAGCCGACTTCAGGCGACCGTCCGGCTGGAGCAGGTCTGCATGTCCCACGCGTCGGGCATCTGGCAGGTGACCGCCTCGGGCGTTTCCGCGCATGTCGACGCCGTCGAACTCGTCAGCGGTACGAGCATCCAGAATGCGCGTCTGCGTTCCCAAGGCAGCCTTCACGTCGTCGCGTGTGACCAGCCCAACCGGTCCGACACCGCGCTTGCCCTGGAACGGCACCGACCGCGGTTCAGTGACGGTGTCGTCCGGTTGGAAACCCGGCCGAGAGCGGATGACCCGCCACCCGCCGTCCACTACCGATGCCGTCACGCCGAAATGCCGCAGAATGAACCACACACGAGCGGCCTCGGTCATTCGGCCCTCGTCGTAGACCGCCACAGGCCGATCGCCGTCGATCCCGAGTTCCCCGATCAGCGTGTCCCAGTGCGCGGTGTTGGCTAATCCGGTTTCGGCCTGCTTCCCCGCCATTTCCCAGTCCCGCAGCGGCACAAGCACGGCGCCGGGCCAATGGCCCGCGCGGTAGTCCGCTTCGTCCCGGACATCGAGCACGAGCCAAACCGACTGGTCGAGCGCCTCCGCCTCTATCAGGTTCTCACGGGACATCAGCACTTTCCTCGCATCGGTTGATCCGTTGGCTTCGACAGATAAGGCGGCAACCGCCCTTTGCACTCCTGATGCCGCGATAAGGGATCCCTGGTGGGCGGCGTTTTCCTCTCTTGTAATACTGGCGTCGGATGTGAAATTCGGCGGAATTGCAGGAGCATCACGCATCCTTCAGCCTCAACATTCCGATGTCGACTTTCTCATGATCAGACCTGAGAGCCGACAGTTCGTTCTTCCACCCATAGCCGCCTTCGGCGTCGGTTCATTTGGGGTATGCCTTTACCGAACCACATCGCCAGCGCTTGGCGAATCGGCGATGTCGCTTGCCCATCGCAAGCTCCTCTCTCTGTCAGAAGAGCCCTCCGGTTTTGCAAAGACGAGCCCGACCGCGACGGACGCGGCATCCCAGGCAACGATGCCGGCGTGGCACGCCCTCCACCACCCACATGGACTCCTGCGTCAATAGGGGTATGTCTCGATGCTGGGTCAGTCAGACGCTGCCGTCATTTGTGAAATCGATGGCCCGCCTGCAGATATGGGGAGTCGGCCATGCACTCTTTCATCGATGGCGGGGCTGCGCGATCAGGCCCGATCCTGTTTGCCGCTGCGATCCTCGCCTTTCTGGCGATCCAGACGAGCAGTCGAGCCCTTGCGACAGGCGAGGAGCGTTTGCCGCCCGCCGCGCAGGCTGTGATACCGTCGGCGCCCGACTACGACGACGAGGATAGCTGGCTCGCCATTCCGGACGACCCGGACCGCTTCGCCGTCGATGTCATCTGGGTCTACCCGTCGGTGCTCACCGACCAGTCGGCCTGGCTGATGGACATTTCCCGACAAGACCTCGTCGAGGCAGCCGCCGAGACGGTTGCGACCGAGGCGCGCGTCTTTTCCGGTCAGGCCAACCTCTACGCGCCGCTTTACCGCCAGATGAATCTCGCGGGTTTCGGCCTCGAAGACGGGGCGCGGGCCAAGCTGGTGGCCGAAGGCGCCGACGACGTCGGCCGTGCGATGCGAAACTACATGGCGCATCACAACAAGGGGCGCCCGTTCATTCTCGCCGGCCACAGCCAGGGCTCCTACGTGCTGACCGAACTGCTCGTCCAGAACTGGGGACGGCTCGGCATTGAGGATCAGCTGGTCGCCGGGTATCTAATCGGCTGGTCGATCACCGACGAGGACCTTCGGGCCAATCCGGCGATGACGATCTGCGACACCCCGGACCAGACCGGCTGCTTCGTCAGCTACAACTCCGTCGCTCCCGGCAAGCAGGGCAAAGCGCCGATGATCCTGCCCGGCGCCGTCGTCGTCAATCCGCTGACCTGGACGCGGAACACGGGGCTGGCGCCCGCCAGCGCCAATCTCGGATCGACCTTCTTCAATCCCGACGGCACGTCCGACACGCTGCCGGGCTTTGCCTCCGCCGAGATTGCCGATGGCGGGCTGGCCGTGGTGGTCAAGGATCCGAACCGCGTGAAGCAGAGCTTTTTCCCCGCCGGCGTCTATCACGGCTATGACTATGCACTGTTCTTCGAAAATCTTCGCTCCAACGCGGCGCAGCGCATCCAGTCGATCCTGGCCGCGCCGCCGTCGTCGCCTTAGGGTCGTCAAACGTGGCGCGATCGCCCTACGAACCGATCGAGGGGCATCGATGCCGGCCGCGGCAAGGCGCGGGCAAGCCAAGGGGGGCAGGGTCTGAACATGCGTCGCGGCCACCTGGCCTGCCGGCGCGAGGTCCCTGGCCAACAGGAAAACGGCGGGATGTGAACCGTATGGGTGGATCCGTCATTGCCGTCGCATCGCTGAAGGGGGGCAGCGGCAAGACCACGCTGGCCTGCTGTCTCGCCGTCCACTGGCATCTGAAGGGCAGGACCACGCTCCTGGTAGACGCGGACCCGCAGCGCTCGGCGATGCGGCTCGCCGAGCGCCCCAAGGCGCTGGGGGGCGTCGCACTGTTCGAGCGGGCGAACGCCGATGTCTGGAACGCCGTCCGGCGGCGATCCGGCGGCCAAGACGTGACCGTGATCGACACGCCGGGCTTCGACAGCGAGATCACCGTCGCCGCCCTGGCCGCAGCCGATCTCGTGCTGATCCCGGTCAAGGCTTCGCCGCTGGACGTGGACAGGATGATGGATACCGTCAAGACCCTGATGCACGGCGTTCCCGGATGGACACCGACCTTCCGCTGCGTCCTCACGCAGACGACGCGGGGCAGCGTGATCGCCCGGCATGTCCGCGAGGAACTGACGGATGGCGGGTTTCCGCTGCTCGACGGCGAGATGTTCAACCGTGTAGCCTATGCCGAGGCCGGCCTCTTCGGCGCGACTCCCAGCATGGTCATGCCGGGCAATCCGGCCGATCGCGAGATTGCCGCGATCGCTGAGGAGATCGAGCCGCTGCTGGATAGGGCAAGCAGGGCCATGAGCGCATGAGCAGGAAGCTTCCGCGGACATCCTCCCAGACGCTGGAAGACCTCCGCCCGGCCGAAGTCGTCCCGCCCCCTCGCCCGTCGATCCCGGCGCCGCGCCGGAAGAAGGCCGGAACGCCGGGCGCCGCGACCCCAGATGCAACGATAATCGCGCCATCGGATCCGGCACCCGCCGCGCCTCCGCCCGCTGCGGCGGTCGACGCCCGCGTGCGGCGGGAAGCGCGGATGGCGTTTCGGACCGCCGCTGCCCGGCTGGTCATCGAGCGCCACTCCAATATGGCGGCTTTCGCCGGACTGATCCCGCTGCCGCTGGTCGATATCGCCGCCATCTCGGCAATCGTCGACCGGATGCTGCGCAAGCTGGCGCACCTGCACGGGCGGCGCCTGCGCCCCGAACGCAGTCGGCGAATGGCAACCGCCCTCCTCGCCGGCGTCGCCGCGCCCGGCATCGCCCGGCTGACGGCGACGACACTGCTCGGGCTCGTGCCGGCGGCGCAGATGCTGGGCATGGTCGTCGGCTCCATCTCGGCGGCGGTGCTCGTCCGCATCATCGGCGAGGCCTATCTCAACAGCCTGTCCGAATCCCGACCCGCGCGGCATGCCGCGGCTTCCGCTGCGCCGGCCTGAGCGGGCGCCGGACCGCACGCCCTGCGGTGGCGGCTGAGCAGTAATTTGCTTGCGGTAACCCTTCCCATTGTCGGTAGGGAAGAGTACGTTTGCTAGGCAATTACATGGCTCGTGTATTCCGCACGAAATCCTTGTCGCCGCGTGTTCTTCGACCCGGCAGAAGCCTTGGGAGGCAATCGATGGCGAACAGTGCGACGGCGCGAATAGCAGAAGAACCGGGCGGCGATGCGGACGCCGCAGCGAAGGCAGCCGCCCTCGAAGCTGACTTCGACGAACTCGACGATACCAAGCACGAACTGGTCGCCGATAACCTCATCAAGGACTACGTTCTGGCGGCGACAGCGGCCAGTATCGTTCCGGTCGCCTTCTTCGACATCGCCGCCGTGGTCGCGATCCAGCTGCGGATGATCCAGAAGCTGTCGCATCTCTACAGCCGGCCGTTCTCCGAAAGCGCGGGCCGGAAGGTGATATACGCCCTCGCGGGGGGCGTGCTGGGCTACGGCGCCGGGTACATGGTCGCGGCCAGCGCGACGAAGCTGATCCCGGGCATCGGCTGGATGGTCGGGATGGTCTCGCTGCCCGTCGTCGCCGGCGCATCGACCTACGCCGTGGGACGGTCCATCATCCGTCACTACGAGGACGGCGGTACGTTGCTCGACTTTGATTCCAGCAAGATGCGGGCGTTCTACAAGGAGCAGTTCGAGAGCGGCAAGGATCTCGCTCGCAAGGTCAAAGGCAAAGCGCGGAAGGAAGGCTTCAAGGAAGAAGCCGCTTCCTGACACGCCCGCCTGCCGGGCACCGCGCCCGGCACAAATGACGAAAGCCGCTGCCCTGACCGGCGGCGGCTTTTTCGTTCTGACGCGCCGCAGGCGGATGTCGCCCTGCGGGGCGTCGCGTTCCCTCAAGCCTTGAAGCGCTTCCGGGGCTCGACCGGTCTCCGTCGGTCGGCGGCGATCAGCACGATGATCCCGACCAGGGGGCTGAAGAAGAACGAGATGAGGAAGTTTCCGGCGAATCCGAACCGCGTATCGCGGCCGAGCATGCCGATGACCCAGCTCGCAACCGCCCAGATCAGGAAACCCCAAGGATTCACCAGCATCGTCATCTGTCGATCCAATCTAGTCCAGCGCGGCCGGCAGACCGCTGTCCACCTTCTGGTGGTCCGAAGGCACATTATCCCATTGGAGAGGAATCTTGTAATTCGCCACCGCACGGAATTCCTCGCCGTCGTGGCGCACGATGAAGACTTCCGTGTCGGTCACCAATCCGGTGCGGTCAAAGAGCAAGGGGCCGCTGACGCCGGTGAAGGGTGACGCCTTGTAGCGGGCGACCTTCATCGTGTCGGCCATCGCCCTGGCCTCCACGGTTCCGGCTCGCTTGGCGACGTCGCCGAGCAGGGTCACCGCATCATAGCCGAGCGCCGCATCGAGATCCGGCGTGGCGCCGAATTCCGTGCGGAACGCCGTGGAGAAAGCCTTTGCCCGCTCGGAGATGTTGGCGGGATCGTAGAGCGACACGCCGACGACATCCAGCATCGCGGCCTTGCCGACGGCCTTCTCGATGCTGGCCGAGAACATGTATTCCATGCCGAGGATCGGTACGCGGACCCCCAACGCCCGGGCCCGGGTGATGAAATCCGCCGTTTCCGCCAGGGAGGACGAGACGACGAAGATCGCGTCGAAATCGGTCCGGGCGAAAGCGTTGTTTTCGAGAATGAACATCAGCAACTGGTCGTTCGAACGCTGGCTGCTCGACACATAGCCCCGGAACACCAGTTCGCCCCCGGCGTTCGTGGCGGCGGCGGTGAAGAAGTTGGCGCTCTCCTTGGCATAGTCCGTCTTGTCCGACAGGACGATGAAGCGACTCAGACTGTTCTTCAAGGCGTAGTTCGCCATCATCTCGGCGTTGGTGCCATTGTTCGGCTGCAGCGCGAAGACGGTCTGGAAGTTGTGGTTGGTCAGCGACTGCGCGGTAGCGTGGGTCGCCAGATACAGGACGTCGCCGCGGCTGTAGACCGCGCTCGCGGCCACGGCCGTATCGGACCACTCATGCCCGACGACGGCCAGGAGATTGTCTGTGCGGGCGATGCTGTGGGAGAGATCCAGCGTCTCGCTGACCGTTCGCTCCAGTGCCCGATCCTCCGAATGGGCCTCCTCGGCGACGAGTTCGAGCACGACCTGGCGACCGAGAACGCCACCTTCGTCCTCGTTCAGCCTATCGACCGCCATTCGCGCGCCGCGGACGAAATTCTTCTCGTCGTCATCCGAGGAGTAGACCGCGACCACCCTCAGCCGATCGTCAGGCGGGCCGAAAAGCGTCGCGAGACGGGGAGAGCGGGTGTGAAACGACGTGGTGCCGGTCAGTTCCGCGACCGCCAGGAGGCCGAGCGCTGCGATCGATGCCGCCAAGACCAGCCAAGGCCATGTCCGCCGAACGATCGGCTTCCCTCGTACCGGCACCGGGTCGCTTTGGTCCGCCATCATCCCTACCGATCGCCGCCGAGAATGATCGGCAACCCGTCAGCGCCCGACCCGATCACGACGGTCTTCGAATTGGGTGAGTTCGCGAGGTCGCGCGTCGCCTGGATGCCCTGCCAGCGCAGCAGATCCTCGTTCAGGCTCTGCCGGATGATGTCCTGGTAACGCCTGGTGCCCTCGGCCTCGATCGCCTTGCGCTCGGCCTCCTGGCGCTCGATCCCCAGCCGGTATTCGTATGACTTCTCCTCTTCCGACAAGGTCAACTTGCGCTCGACCGCCAGACGTACGGCGGCCGGCAGTTCGACGCTGCGGACCAGGACGTCGTCGATGATAACGTAGCGGTCCTCGACGCTGGTCAGGCTGCTGACGACGATGGATTCGAGGAAGCCGCGTCCGCTCGTATAGACCTGTTCCGGCGTGTATTGGCCGACCGCCCGGCGCAGTACCGCTTCGGTTTCCGGAAACACGATCTTGTCGAGATATTCCGGGCCGACCGTGACGTGCAGCAGCGGCAGCAGCCGCAGGTCCGGCTGATAGCGGACGGCGATCTCCAGTTCGATCGGCAGTCCGCCCTGGGTCAGCATCGTGTAGGCGCGCTCCTTGGTCTGCAGGCGCACGTTGTAGACATACATCCGGTCCCACGGGAAAATGAGGTGCAGACCCTCACCGTAGATCTGGTTCATCTCGGTGCCGGTGAACCATCGGTAGAGAACACCCGCCTCACCGGACTCGACGGTGATGACGATCCGGTGCCAGAGCACCGCGAACGTGACGCCGAGACCGATCAGAAGCACCAGCAGATACAGACGGACGCGCCGGCTGCGGTCGCTGCGCAGCACCCTCTCGTAGTCGTCGAACTCTTCATCCGATGTCATTCGACGGACTCGCTTTGGGGAACTCGGCACAAGGGAAGACTATACGGGGTCGGACGCCCCACCGCCAGCATGCGGTGCCGGCCAAGGCCCGAGACGGGCATCCCGCGACGGTCAATCATCGCGGCCATCCAAGGCCGCGCGCAGGATCGGAAGCCATTCGGCAAGCCCAGACCCCACAAGCACGCCGTAATGATCGCCGGCAACGCGGTGCAACGTCAGCGAGCGGGCGACCCCGCGCCATCCGCCGATGCCGCCCGACGTTCCCTCGCACCGCACCAGGGTGATCGACGTGTCGGACGTTCCCGGTCGGTAGGCCGCGAAGGCCTCGTAATGGACGCAGAAGACCGCGAACAGGCGCCTGATGTCGTCCGCACTTGCGCCCGGCAAAACCATGCTCAACTGCGGCAGGCCCATGACGAAATCGACGACGTCCTGGCCGGGCGCCGGCGCGACGCCGATTCCGAACAGGTCGCGCAGGAAGTTCCGGGCCCGGAGCCCGACGCCGTCGTCGCCCGCACTGCCCGTTGGTCCGGCAAGCTCGTCCGGCGTGTAGGAATCGATCAGCCCGAGAAACGCGACCGCCTCCCCGGCCTGCTGCAATTGCCGCGCCATCTCGTACGCGACGACACCGCCGAATGACCAGCCGCAGAGCCGATACGGCCCGCGCGGCTGGACCGCCCGGATCTGATCGCAATAGGAAGCCGCAAGATCCTCGATGCTCCGCCCGTCGCAGGCTTCGCCCGACTCCAGCCCTACGGCGCGGATGCCGTAGACCGGCCGGGTTGTATTCAGCTCCGCGACCAGCGTCTGGTAGCAGGTCAGCGTCCCGGCAATCGCGTGGATCAGGAACAGCGGCGTCTTCGCATCGTATCCGCCGTCGGTCGGATGCTGCAGCAGAACGATTTGCGGGGCTCTCGCCGACAGGGACGGCGGAGCTTCGACGTCTACCGGCGCACGCGCCCGTTCCCTGTATCCCCGTTGGCGCAGCAATCGCGCCTGGTCGGCGATCGTGCAGGCATGGGCTAGATCGGCGACCGAGACCGCGCTTCCCAGTGCGTTCTCGAGCCGGCCGAGCAGTCGCACTGCCAGCAGGCTGTTGCCGCCCACGGACGCGAAATCGTCGTCGATGCCGATCGCAGCGGCCTGCGGATCCAGGCCGAGAACGTCGATCCAGATCGCCATGATCTGCATCTCCAGCGCGTCGCGCGGGGCGCGGGGCGCGGCCGAGGCGACGTCCGGCCTGGCAACATTGCGCAACGCGGCGCGGTCGATCTTTCCGCTGGTCGTGGTCGGCAGCCGGTCGAGGCGCACGATCACGGACGGCACCATGTGGGCCGGGAGCCTTTGCGAAAGGAGCTGCCGTACCCCGGGCTCGTCGAAGTCGGAAGCGCAGGCTCCCACATAGGCCGTCAGCGAGGCGTCTCCGCTGAGCGAGCGTTCTGCAAGGACGGCGACTTCCTGGCAACCCGATGCGCCACCGATCGCGGCTTCGATCTCGCCCAGCTCGACGCGGAACCCGCGGACCTTCACCTGCGCATCCGCCCTGCCGTGAAACTCGACCACCCCGCCGCTGCGCGGCCGGAAGCAGGCGAGATCGCCGGTCCTGTAGAGCCGCACGCTCCGGTCCCCGAGACGATGAACCCGGAACGCCCGGTCGGTCAGGTCGGCGCGCCCGTGATAGCCGGCGGCAAGCCGCCTACCGCCGATATGGAGCTCCCCGACGATGCCGTCCGGGACCATGTTGCCATCCGGGTCGAGGATGTAGATCTCGGTTCCCGGCAGCGGCCGGCCGATGGGAATGAGTTGCTCACCGGCCCTGACCTCATGCACCAGTGCCGTGACGGTCGCTTCCGTCGGACCATAGGCATTGAGCAGCCGCCGCCGCGCAAGCGGGCCTCTTGCCCACAGGGCGACGACCTCCGGGGCGAGGGTCTCGCCGCCCACGATCAGCAGGCGCAGCTTCAGCGCTTCCAGATCGGCGCCGCTGCGCTCCCATGAAGCCAAGAGCTCTTGCAAGTAGACCGGCGGCAGGTCGGCCACGGTGACCTGCGCCTCGGCCAGAAAGGCCCGGAAGCTTTCCGATGTCGGAAGTTGGTCCGGCCGCAGGACCAGCCGTGCTCCCGCCGCCAGTGTCGGCAGGATCTGCTCGATGGCCGTATCGACGGCACTCGAGGCGAACTGCAGCACCCCGTCGCCCGCCGTCAGTTCGTATTGCCGGGCGATGACCTGGCAGTGCTCGGAGAGCGCGCCATGGGACACCACGACGCCCTTGGGTGTCCCGGTCGAGCCGGAAGTGTAGATGACATAGGCGGGGTCGGAGGGCCCGACCGTCACCGCGACGGGCCGGGCGAACCGTTCGAGGAGGCCGGGCCGCGCCCGGTCGAGATCGACCACGGGGAACGGCTCGCCTTCCAGCTCCCGGACCCGCTCCGCCGTCGAGCCGCGGCAAAGGACCAGCACCGCGCCGATATCACGCAGGATGATTAAAACGCGCGCGTCGGGATAGGTGGGATCGACCGGGACCCAGACGGCGCCGATGCTCATGACCGCGACGAGCGCCGCCACCATATCCGGCTCGCGCGGCAGCAGCACCGCAACGGCGTCACCCGGCCCGACACCCTGCCGGCGAAGCAGCCGCGCGATCTGCCGGACGCGGGCGACCAGTTGCCTGTAGCTTAGGCGCGTCGGGCCCGCGGCCATCGCGATTGCCGCGGGCGTCCGTTCCGCCTGGGCGAATATCTGCTCGTGGATTGGCGGCGCGGCGGCCGGCAGGGCCCCACTGCGGCTCCAATGGTGCAGCGAACGGTTGATCTCCGGCGGGGTCAGCATGGGCAGGACGGACGGTGCCGGCGCCACCGGAGCGATCGCGACCTCCAGAATGCGGCGCAGATGCGCCACCATGGCCTCGACGATGCCGTCGGAAAAGCGATTGCCGTCATAGGTCACGACCAGCAGCGCGCCGCTCGCATCGTCCTGGACCTCCAGGCCGAGCGCCGTGTCGCCGATCTGGCGGATATGGGCCATATGCGATACGCCGCCCCGCGCGAAAGGCGACATGTCCCCTGCCTCGGAACCGAAGTTCTGGTAGGCGAAGGTCACCTGGTAGGGTGGTTCCCCGGTGGCGGTCCCGCCCCGTTCGCGGGCGATTGCGGCGAAGGGATAGTCGGCGTTGTCCAAGCCCTCGGCGAGCGCTCCCTGAACCGAGGCGGCCAGATCGGCAAAGGGACGCGCCGGATCGAGAGCGAGCCGCAGCGCGATCATGTTGGCGCAGTAGCCGACCGTGGACGCGAAGCGGCGCGACGGCCGCCGCAAGGTCGGCACCCCGACGACGAGGTCCGTTTCCCCCGTGTAGCGATAGAGCAGCGTCGCGAACGCGCCGAGGTAGAAGGCCGCGGCGCCGCATCCGAGCCGCGCCGCGGCCTCGCGCAGCCGTTCCGTCATGGCCGGCGGCAAGCGACATTCGAGGACGCGACCATCGGCGGTCGCTTGCGGGCAGGCGATCGCCTGCGATGGCAGCCTTAGTTGCGGCAGGGGGCCTGCGAGCCGATCCAGCCAATAGGCCTTCTGCGCCTGCCCCTCGGCCGATGCGGCAAAGGCGGTCTCCCAGGCGACGAAGTCGGCATAGTCCGCCCCAAGCTCCGGCTCCGGCAAGGCGGCTCCGGTGGCGAAATGGTCGTAGGCGGCCCAGAATCGCTGCGCGATGAGGGCGCTGGAGAGACCGTCGGTGACGATATGGTGGGCGACGAGCAGGACGACGCTCTCGCCCATCGCCAGCCGGCCGCCGCTGACATGCTCGGCCCGGAACACGCCCTGGCCGAGATCGAACGGGGCGAGGACCCGTTGCCGCAGGAATTCCGCGGCCTCCACTTCCTTCGGCATCGCCACGGCGCGGACGCGGACGGCATCCGACCTTGCGGCCAGGGCGACGTCCTTTCCGTCATCGACGATACGACACGCCAGCAGCGGATGTTCCTGCGTCAGCCACGCCAGCGCCGCGTCGAGGGCCGATGCATCAACGGAGCGGACCGTGAAGGCCAGCGGGACATTGTAGTCGCCGCGTTCGGGCACGAGGCGCTGCAGCACCCAGAGGCCCTTCTGGCTCTCGCCGAGCGGACAGGCGAAGGCCCGGCCATTGCCCCGATCCGGCGCGCGAGGGACCGTCGCCACGGGAAGCGGGAGCTCCTCGCCCTCCACGAACGCGGCAAGGGCGCGCGGGGTCTGGTGCGTCGCGAGCGTCCGGTGATCGACTATCAGCCCACTGGTGGCCTCGACGGCATAGATCAGCCGCATGCGGATCATGGAATCGACGCCGAGGGCGTCGAAGCGATCGTCTGGCTGGATGGCCTCGATGGCGAGGCCGAGTTCGGCAGCGAGGGTCCGGCTGATGAGCCGGAGCGGCGTTTCGCCGGGCTCGGCCGCTGGCGGCGAAGCAGCGGGCGGCGGAAGGGCTGCCGATGCGCCCGCGCCCGCCTGTTCGGGCGCGGCGCCCGGCAGCCAATGGCGTTCGCGCGCGAAAGGATAGCCGGGCAGGACCAGCATCGCCGGGAGGGCCGCCTCTTCCACGAACGCCGTAGCCAATGTCTCCGGACTCTCCCGGTGGCCTTGATCGGCGAGCTTGCGGGCTAGCTCCACCTGGTCCGTCGCGACGATGTCGATCCGGCAATCGAACGCCTCGCGGCCCTCGATGAGGGTCCGCGACAAGGCTCCCATCGACAGGCCCGGCGTGGCGGCCAGATGATCCGCGAGCAGAAGGCGCAGCTCGGCGAGATGGGCGTCGGTGCGTGCAGAGACCGGAAACAACCGTGGCCCCAGCGCCTCGGCAATCGAGTCAGGCGGGATCGGCCCTTCCTCCAGGATGAGATGGACGTTCGATCCGCCTGCGCCGAAGGCGCTGACGGTCGCCCGCCGCGGCTGCGGCTCACCCCCGGTCACCGGCGCAGCCCAGGGCAGCAACTCTGTTTGTGGCGTGAAGGGCGTGCCGTGGAAAGCGTCTGCTGCTGATGCGGAACCCAGCCCCGGGGACGGAAACAGGCTCTTCTGGTCGAACTGCAGCAGCACCTTGGTCAGCTGCGCCAGGCCGGAAGCCGCCTCGGCATGACCGATATTCGCCTTCACCGATCCCAGCGCGATCGAGGCCGGTGCCGCCTCGGCGAAGACCCGCGTCAAGGCGCGCAGTTCGATCGCATCGCCGAGCGACGATCCGTTGGCGGCGGCCTCGACATAGCCGATCGTCGCCTTGTCGATGCCGGCCCTGCGGAACGCACCGTCCAGCAGACGCACCTGCGCGTCGACACTGGGCACTGCGTAACCGGCGGAATGGCCCGAATGATTGGCGAGACTGCCCTTGATCACGCCGAGGATGCGTTCGCCGTCGCGTCGCGCGTCCCGCAGCGGCTTCAACAGGACCGCGCCGACGCCCTCCGCCGGCAGGTAGCCGTCGCCGCCGGAGAAGGGCCGGCTCCCGGCATCGCTGCCGACGAGCCCGCCGCGACTGAGCGCCTCGTATTTGGCCGGATGGATCGACAGGTTGACGCCGCCGGCGATCGCCAGCCGGCATTCGCCGGCGCGCAGGCTCTGGCAAGCAAGGTGCACGGCCTGCAGGCCGGCCGAGCACATGCTGTCGACCGCGATGCTCGGCCCCTGCAGGTCGAAGAAGAACGAGGTCCGGTTGGCGATGCCGGAATAGGAGGACAGCGCCAGCATTGCGCGACTGTCGGAGTCGACGGCCAGAGCGGGATACTGGTTGTACATCGCACCGACGAAGACGCCGACGCGCGCCTCGTAGTGGTGGGCAAGATGCGCGCGCGTATGGCCGGCGCGCTCGAGGAGATGCCAAGCGGTCTGGAGGAACAGGCGTTCCTGCGGATCGGCCAGCGCGGCCGCGCGAGGGCTGTAGCCAAAGAACGCTGCGTCGAACCGGTCGACATCGGAAAGGAATCCGCCCCATCGGCAATAGCTGGCGCCGGGCTCGCCCTTACGCTCGGAGAAGCGTGGCAGGAGCTCCGTGCGATCCGGCGGGATCTCGGTGATGCCGTCGCGCCCCGCGCGAAGTGCCGCACCGAAGGCCTCGATCGTATCCGCGCCCGGATAGCGTCCGGCGACGGCGATGATCGCGATGTCCCGGCTGCTCGCGGCCTCCTGATCCTGAAAAGCCCCTGCTGGCAGGCCTTCAACTGCCGGGGTATTCGCGTTGACAATGAGCTCTTGAGTCGTCGCCACCGCAGCGGCCTGCCGCGCGAGCAGCTCATCGGCCAGCCGGCCGATCGTCGGGAACTCGAACAGCAGCGTCTGCGGCAACGGGCCGAGCCTTGCTTCCATCGCCTCGACGATCTGCGTCGCGGAGACCGAGTCGACGCCGAAGCGATCGATCGTGTCGTCGAGCGACAGGCGGCTTTCGGCGATGCCGAGAACGGCCGAGAAGCAGGACAGGATGGTGGCGACGAGTGCCCGCCGGTCGGCAGCGCCCGCCGGGTCGGCGACAGTACCCGCCACCACCGGGGCTGCAGAAGCAGCTTCGGCCGGGGGTGGCGCCACATCCGCGAGACGCATGAGCCGGCGCAGCCGGTCGTGATCGCCATCGAGCACGAGCAGCTGCTCGTCCGGCATCGCGAGGACGGCCGCGAGCGCCGCGAGCGCCGGGCCGGTTTCGAGCGGCCGCGCGCCCACTTCGCGGGCCATGGCCGCTATGGCCCTGTCGGGCATTTGCATCCCGCCGTCGCGCCAATAGGGCCAGTCGACGGCGATCGTCCGGCCCTGTCGCAAGCCCCTGGCGACCTCGGCATTGCGCGCCGTGGCGAACGCATCGAGGAAACCGTTCGCCGCCCCGTAGTCCGCTTGTCCGGGATTGCCTACCGCCCCGGCCGCCGAAGCGAAGAGCAGCATGAAGTCGAGCGGTCGATCGCCGATCGCCGCGTCGAGAATCCGCGTGCCGGCAACCTTTGGCGCCAGCACGGCGCGCAGCGTCGCCGCATCCTTGCCGAGGAAACGTCCGTCGCGGGAGATACCCGCGCCGTGGAAGACCCCGGCCAGGCGCCCGTCGGCCAATTCGATCTCGCGCAGCAGGGCCGACATGGCCGCTTCGTCGAGAAGGTCGACGCGGCGATAGCGGGCGGTTGCGCCGGCCGCTTCCAGCGCCTCCAGGCGCTGGCGGATACCCGGGTCGAGGGGCGAACGGCCGGTCAGCCAGAGCGCGACATGGCCGCCGGCCGCGGCGATGGCGCCGGCCACATGCAGGCCGATTCCACCGGCGCCGCCGGTGAGGAGATAGCTGCCGCCGTGCTTCCAGGGCGACGCGATGGCGGCGTCGCCGGGCGTTGCCTCCCGCCAGGATCGCACGAGACGGCGCCCGGCGAGATGGCGGATGTCGCGGTCGCCGGCCGCGTGCGCGGCGTCCTCGGCCAGCCGGGTCGGAAGACCGTCGACCCCCGTCTCGACCGCGACCAGCTGACAGGCGATCGTTGGATGCTCCAGGGACACGCAACGCAGCATGCCGGCCAGGCCCTCCAGCGGAGCGTCCCTGCCCGTGGCTGGCACGACGACCTGAACGACGGCCGCCGCCGGCCGGTCGCGCGCCAGCCGCTGCAGCAGTTCCATCAGCCGAGCCGCGTAGAAGGCATAGCGTTCATCGATGCTGCCGGCCGACGCCTGCAGCCGCACGATATCGACCGACCGGGCGCGCGACGCGTCGTGGAAGCTGGCGTCGTCGACGCCGCAAAGGATGACGAGCCGCGACGTTTCCGGCGGCAGTACCGCCGACCGGCGCGGCCGCTCCTGCCAGACCGGCGCGAAGAGAAGCGGCAGGCCTAGCCGGCTGGCGGCGGCCGGGGTTGGCAAGGGCGCCGCGTCCGCGGCATCCGGCAGCCAGCAATGCTCCGTGGCGAAAGGATAGGTCGGCAGGCTGACCGGCCGCGGCCGCAGGCCCGTACGCCGAGCCGCCCAGTCGATCGCCACGCCCCGGACCCATGCTTCGGCCATGGCCTCCGGCCCGGGAGCATGACCGTCCTCCCCCGCCACACGCCGGGCGCGCCCGCGAACCGTCCCGGCAGTTTCCCGGCCCGAGAGAACTCCGCCCAGCTTCTCGGCCAGTTCGTCCTTGTTGCCGGCAACGATGGCGAGCCGCTCCTCGAAGGCTTCCCGGCCCTCCTGCAGGACGTGGGCCACGGCAGGCAGGTCCGCTGCGTTCAGGTCATTTAGCGCCGCCAGCAAGCTCTCGGCGGCCGCCTGCAGACGCTCCGGGCTGCGCGCCGACAGCGGATAGATGTCGGGACGGGGCTCGGCGGCCGGTTCATCGGCATGGCGATACTCTGCGAGGATGACATGCGCGTTCGACCCGCCGGCCCCGAACGAGGACAGGCCGGCGATCCGTGGCAGGCCACCCGCTTCCCGCTCCCACGGCTGCAGTTCGCGCTGTACCCGGAACGGTGTCTCGTCCCAGGCGATGTTAGGGTTCAGCGTCTCTGCATGCAGGGATGGCGCGAACTGGCTGTGCCGCATCTGCAGGAGAAGCTTTGTCAGCCCTGCGATGCCCGCGGCGCTCTCGCCATGGCCGATATTGGACTTGACCGACCCGATCGCGACGCTGCCCGCGCGTTCGCCGCCATAGGCCTGGGAAAGCGCCGCGATCTCGATCGGGTCGCCCAGGCTGGTGCCCGTGCCGTGCGCCTCGACATAGCTGACCTCGCCCGGGCGGACGCCCGCCCTGGCCATCGCCGCCGCGATCACCGCCGCCTGCGCCGCTGGATTGGGAACCGTGTAGCCGTTGGTCTTGCCACCGTGGTTGAGCGCCGAGCCGAGGATCACGCCATGGATCCGGTCGCCGTCGGCTTCCGCCTGCCGCAGCGGCTTCAACAGGACAGCGCCGACGCCCTCGGCCGGAACATAGCCATCGCCACCTTCGCCGAAGCTCTCACAGCGCCCGGTGCTGGAGAGAAAGCGGCCCTGCGCCAAAGCCAGGTACTTGTTCGGGTGCAGCGTCAGGTTGACGCCGCCGGCCAGCGCGACCGCGCAGCTTCCGGCCCGCAGGCTGTCGCAGGCAAGATGGATCGCCGTCAGCGACGAGGAGCACATGCTGTCGACGGCAAGGCTGGGCCCCTGGAAATTGCAGAAATAGGAAACCCGGTTAGCGATCGAGGCGGCGCTGCCCGTCAGCGCCATCGGCTGTCCCTGCGCGCTGCGTTCCGGGCCGTAGAGCTGATATTCCTGGTACATGACACCGACGAAGACGCCGACGTCGCCGCCCCCCGCGGCACCGGGCGCGATGCTATCTCTCGTGTAACCGGCGTCCTCCAGCGTCTCCCAGGCGCATTGCAGGAATAGCCGCTCCTGCGGGTCGATGAACTGGGCGTCGCGCGGCGCGATGTTGAAGAACAGCGGATCGAACCGGTCGTGGCCGTCGACGAAGCCGCCCCAGCGGCTGGTCGTCTTGCCCGCCTGCCGCTGCGGATCGAAGAAGCGGCGATGGTCCCACCGGTCGGCGGGGATTTCGGTAACGCTGTCGCGCCCCGCGGCCAGATTCCGCCAGAATTCTGGCAGCGTCCGCGCACCGGGATAGCGACCGGCGAGACCGATGATGGCGATCGGCTCGCCGCTGCCCGAGATTTTCCGGCTGCTTCCGGACGCGGCCTGAGGGGGAGCGGAACGCGCGACGCGCTCTGGCTGGGCGCCGGCGACCGAAGCGAGACGCGCGCCATGCCGCTCGCGGAAATGGCCGATCAGCGCGCCGAGCGTCTGGTGCTCGAAGAACAATGTCCGCGACAGCTGTCCGAAATCCTCCTCCAGCCGATCGGTCAGGCGCGTGATCATGATCGAGTCGATGCCGTATTCCTCCAGCGGCGCCGAAACCGAGATGGCCGCGGCGTCCATGCCGGAAGCGTGGGCGACCAACCCGACGAAATAGGTCTCCGCGACGTCCCGCCCCGGCGTTGCGGTTTCCGGAGCGACGCCTGGCAACGTTCGGCCTTCGGGCAACGTGGCCAGCCGGCGCAGGGAGAACCCCTCAATGCGGACGCAAAGCCGGCCCGATTCGTCGGCGAGATCGATGTCCAGCTTCCGGATCGCCGCGCCCGAGGGGACGGTCCGCAGATGCGCCCACATCGCGCCGGTGGTCGGGGCGTACACCTCCATCCGCTCGATGCCGAAAGGCAGGGCCAGCTGGGCGTCGTCGTCATCAACGAACAACGCCATCGCTGCTTGAAAGGCGGCGTCGAGCATGGCCGGATGCAGATAACAGCCGGACGCCTCTGCCGTTGGCAGCCGCAGTTGCGCCAATACCTGGCCGTTGCCGGACCAGAGGCCGACAACGGAACGGAAGCTCGGCCCATACGCGATGCCGAGCGCAGCATAAGCCGCGTAGAGCCAATCTGGATCGTGTACGCGTCGGCAGGCGGCCTTCGACGACTCGAGATCGATCGTCTGCGGCGCTTCCGCCGGGGTCGTCGCCGCGACCGTGCCACGCACATAATCCGACTGCGGATCGTCCCTCGCGACCAGGCGGAAGCCGGAACTTGCCGTCCTCGTTGCCGTCGTCTCGACCCGGACGTCGATCGTGCCGCTGTTCAGCTCGAGGGGCCGGCGCCAGGTCAGGCCGGAGAGCGTCGCCGTCCCCACGCCGTCAACCCCGGCGGCTGCGCGGCGGACGAGCTCCAGGCTCATCGCGCCGGGGAGTATCCGGCTGCCCTGCACCCGATGGTCGCGCAGATAGAAGGCGTCGGCCTCCAGCCTCGTATCGGTGAAGGACGCTTCGGCCGCCGGCGTGGCCGTTGCGCGCGTCGCTGCCTTCGACGCCCCGTCTCCATCGATCCGATAGATATCGCGGGCAAACGGATAGGTCGGCAGCCTGAGCCGGCGGCGCGGTGCGGGATCGATCGCGCGCCAGTCCACCGTGCCGCCGCCCGCCCAGTGGCGCGCGATGTCGGCCGGCTTCGCGCCAGGCGACAGTGCATCCGCGTTGACGTGGGCACGCCCGAAATGCAGATCAGCGGCGCTCTCCCCCGCCAGGAAGTGACCCAGTTGTGCCTGCAGCGCCGCGACGGAGGCTGCGACGACGGCCAGGCGCTCCGCCATGGCGGCGCGACCGACCTGAAGCGTGTGCGCCAGGTCGTGCAGATCGGCGTTACCGATTCTTCCGCTGTCCAGCACCGCGAGGAGATTTTGAGCACTCTCCTTCAGACGTTCGCCGTCGCGCGACGACAGGACAACGATCGCCGGTGGCTGCGCGCCCGGCGCCGCCGCAACCGGCAGGGGGGCCGGTTGCCGGTATTCCTCCAGGATCACATGCGCGTTGACGCCGCCGAAACCGAAGCTGCTGACCCCTGCCCGAAGCGGCAGCGCCGCACCGGACGCATCGCGAGCCGGCATCCAGGGACGCTGGCCGCGCACGATCTCGAACGGGCTGTCGCCGAGATCGATGAACGGGTTCAATGCCTCGCAGTGGAGGCTCGGCGCGATCTGGCGGTGCTCGATCTGCTTCAGCACCTTGATCACCCCGGCCATCCCGGCGGCGAGCTCCAGATGGCCGATATTGGTCTTGACCGCGCCGATCGCGCAACCCACGCCGGCGATGCCTTCGTCTCGCTCCGGAAGCGACCGGAACGCCGACTTCAGCGCGTTGATCTCGACCGGATCGCCCAGCGCCGTGCCCGTGCCGTGTGCCTCGACATAGCCGACGCTGCGCGGATCGACCCCGGCGCGCGCGTAGACGCTGCGCAACAGATCCGCCTGCGCCCGCGTGTTGGGAGCGGTCAGCGACTGGGCGTGTCCACCATGGTTGATGCCGGTGCCGCGCACGATCGCCAGGATCGGATCACCATCCCGCTCGGCGTCCGACAGGCGCCGGACCAGGATCATGCCGACGCCCTCGCCCCTGCCATAGCCGTCGGCATCCGGCGAGAAGGTCTTGCAGCGCCCGTCCGGGGCCAGCATGCCCGCCTTGGCGAAGGCGATATGGCCCTCCGGCGTGACCATCGTGTTGACGCCGCCGACGAGGGCCATGGTGCAGTCGCCGCCGCGGATCGCCTGCACCGCGCGGGTGCAGGGCGACGAGCGAACTCGAACAGGCTGTCTCCACCGGTTCGCTCGGCCCGTGCAGATCGAGGAAATAGCTGATGCGGTTCGGCCCGACGGACGCGACGGAGCCGGTGGCGAGATAGCCTTCGCCCGCCGGATCGGCGTCGATCCCATCGCGATAGCCGCTCGACGCGGTAGCGACGAACACGCCGACGCTTTGGCCGGCGAGGCTGCGCGGCGAGTGCCCCGCATCCTCGATCGCCTTCCAGGCATGCATCAGCATCAATCGCTGCTGCGGGTCCATCAGCCGGGCTTCGCGCGGCGAGATGCCGAAGAACAGCGGGTCGAATTCGAAAACGCCCTGGATGAAACCGCCCCAGTGGATGTCGGTCTTGCCTGCCTCGTGCTTCGGATCGCCGTCGAGCGCCTGCCAGGACCATCGGTCGGCGGGCACGGGGCTGATACAGTCGCGGCCGGCCAGGAGGTTGTCCCAGAACTCGTCGGCGTCCCGCGCCATCGGAAAACTGCAACTCTGGCCGACGATGACGATCGGGTCTTCGTCGTTGGGACGGGCAGCCTCCGCGACCGGGCGCCGCGCCGGCCCGGCAATCGCTTCCACGTCGCGGCGCATAGCCGAAGCACTGTGGGGGGCGGCTTCCGGTTCGGCAAGCGCCGGCCCATCCGGGGGGAGCGCGCCCGCGACATGTTCCGCCAGCCGCTTGAGCGTTCCGAACTCGAAGAAGTCCGCCGGCGTCAGCGACAGGCCGAGTTCGTCATTCAGTCGCGACGCGAAGCTCGTCATCATCAGGGAATCGAAACCGTAGTCGCCAAGCTCGGTTTCCCCGTCGAGGGCTGCGGCGTCGACTTCCAGGGTCCGCGCGGCGATGGCGGTCACGCGGCCGAGCACGTGCGCCAGCCTGGCGATGCCGGACGCCACAGGATCGCCCCCTGCTCGCGCGGCAACGGGCGGGACCACGTCCTGCCGATCTCCGGCCCCGGAGACGACGGCGGCAATGGCCGCTGCGAAGGTGCTGGCCCCGGCAGTCGCCTGCGTCACCCAATGCCGGGTGGTCGCGAAGGGATAGCCCGGAAGCGCGATCCGCCGGCCACTTCGGCCGCGTCGGAGCGCGGACCAGTCGACGTTCAACCCGCCGGCCCAGAGCGCCAGCAGGTCTTCCGCCCGTCCCCGATCCGCCAGCCCGGCGGCGGCATCCCGCAGCGGGCCGTCCGATTCCAGCACCGCCATCAGGCTACGGTTGGTCTTCACTTGGCCGACATGGAGGTCCGGGGGCGACCGATCCTCCAGGAAGTCCGACAGTCGCTCGATCACCCCGGCCAGATCGTTCGCCGGGAAGCCGAGGCGAAACGCCATCGGTTCCCGCGCGACCTGCAGCATATGGACGAAATCGGCGAGCGCGATGTCGCGCCCCGGCTCCGCCAGGAACGCCAAAAGCCGCTCCGCCATCTGCTTCAGCTGCGGCGCCGACCGCGCCGACAGGACGACGAGGCTCGGCCCATCGTCGCCAACGCTCTGCGCCGGCGCTGCCGCCGGGCCACGATATTCCTCGAGCACCAGATGGGCGTTGGAACCGCCGAAGCCGAAACTGCTGACACCGGCGCGGCGCGGCAGGTTCCTGCCGCCCGCGTCCACCGGCGCGATCCACGGCGCTTGCTGCCGCGCGACGTGGAAGGGTCCGCCGCCGAGCTTCAGATAAGGGTTCAACTCGTCGCAATGCAGCGTTGCGGCGATCGTGCCATGGCGCAGCTGCAGCAGGACCTTGATCAGCCCGGCGGCACCGGCCGCCAGCTCGAGATGGCCGATATTGGACTTGATCGAGCCGATCGCGCAGCTTTGCGCCGGTGCCGGCCCGAACGTCGCCGCGGCGTCGCGCGAGAGGTCGGCAAAGGCCGCCGTCAGCGCTTCGACCTCGATCGGGTCGCCCAGCGGCGTCCCCGTGCCGTGCGCCTCGATATAGGTGACGCTGCGCGGATCGATCCCCGCGACGCTATAGGCCGCGCGCAGGAGATCGGCCTGGGCCTTCGGATTGGGCGCCGTCAGCGAAGCGGCGCGGCCGCCATGGTTTTCCGCGCTGGCGCGAATGACGGCAAGGATGCGGTCGCCGTCGGCCTCGGCCACGGCCAGCGGCTTCAGCAGCACCAGGCCGATGCCCTCGCCGCGGGCATAGCCGTCGGCAGCAGCGGAAAACGGCTTGCAGCGCCCGCCCGGCGACAGCATGCCGGCCCTGGAGAAGCCGACAAAGGCCTCCGGCAGCAACAGAGCGTTGACGCCGCCGGCGATCGCCGCGGTGCAGTGGCCCGAGCGGATCGCCTCGATCGCCCGGTGAACGGCGACGAGGGCGCTGGAACAGGCCGTCTCGACGGCGACGCTCGGGCCGTGGAAGTCGAGATGATAGCTGACGCGGTTCGGCCCGAGAGAGGGGGCGAGCCCGGTCATCGTGTAGGCCTCGATGGTAGTCCCGGCATCGGCGACCAGTCGGCTGTAGCCGGTGTCGGCGGTGCCGATGAAGACGCCGGTGCGAGATCCCGCCAGCGACGACGGCGCGTAGCCGGCATCCTCGATGACCCGCCAGGCCTCGGTCAGCAGCAGCCGCTGCTGCGGGTCCATCATCCGCGCCTCGGGCGCCGAAATGCCGAAGAACGCCGCGTCGAAGGCGGCCATGCCGTCGATGAAGCCGCCCCAACGGGCATTGCCCCGCCCGGGCCCGGAGTGCGGGTCGCCGGCATAGTCGCGCCAGTCCCAGCGCTCCGGCGGCACCTCGCCGATGCAGTCCCGCCCTTCACTGAGAGCCTGCCACAGCGCGTCGACATTCGGCGCGCCGGGAAACTGCCCGCTCATGCCGATGATGGCGACGGCATCCGGCGCCGTGTCGCTCGCTTCGGAAAGGCGCGGCGATGCCTGGAGCCCGACGGGCGCGGGCGGTGGCGCGGCCTGCGCGCTGGCCGGCGCCATGGCATTCGGTGCCGCCGGCCGGGGCGCCAGGCCCAGCGCCTTCATCATGGCCCCGCCCGCGTTGCGGCTCAGACAGGTGGCAAGTCCTTCGAGCGTCGGATGCTCGAAGAACAGGGTCGGCGTCAGTTCGAGGCAGAAGCGGTCGTTCAGCCGATTGGCGAACTGGGTAAAACCCATCGAGTCGAAGCCGTATTCGGTGAGTTCGACATCGGCCTCGAGATCCGACACCGCGACCTTCAGCTGGGTCCCGGCCTCCACCAGAAGCGCGGCCAGGATCGGCCGGTAGAGGTCCCGTGGGTCCGGCGCCCCGGCCGCCGGCACGCCGGCTTCGCGGCCATCCTTCGTCTCGGCGACCGGCGCGCCTTCCTCTGCCGGCCGCAATGCGCCGACGAAGCGCCGGATACGCGCTGGGTCGCCGGCGGCAATCATCCGGCGCGGCGCATCGCCGGCAAGGGCCGCATGGAGCGCGCCGAGGCCGGCGGCGGTGCCGAGCGGCACCATGCCGGTGACACGGTGCATCAGCGCTTCCTGCGCCTCGTCCAGCCGCATGCCGCCCTCGCGCCAGAGCGGCCATGCGATGGACAGCGTCCGTCCATGACATTCGCCGCGCTGGCGCCGCGCCTCGCGGGCTTCGGCGAACCCGTCGAGAAAGCCGTTGGCGGCGGCATAGTCGGCCTGCCCGGCATTTCCGGTGACGGCCGAAATCGAGGAGAACAGCAGGAAGAAATCGAGCGGCGCGGTGCCGATGGCCCCATCGAGCGCCAGAACGCCCGTTACCTTGGGGGCAAGGACGGCACCGAGCTGCGCTGCGCTCTTGTCCCGGAAGGCGCCGTCGTCGCGCGTGCCGGCCGCGTGGATCACACCGTCGAGTCCGCCTTGGTCGTGGCGCACCTGGTCGACCAGCCTCGCGACTGACACCGGGTCCGAAAGATCCGCCGTGACATGATGCAGGGTCGGGTTGTCCCGCAGCAGGATTGCCAGTCCGCCCGCCGGCGCGTGCCGGCTGGCCAGGATCACCGTGGCGCGTGGCGCGGCGGCGAGGATGTCCCGCGCCAGGATCTGGCCGAGCCCGCCGGAGCCGCCGGTGATCAGGGTGACGCCGTCCTGCCGCCAGCCGGGCGGCGCCGCGACGATCGCGGCCTCCTCCCAGGCCTCGATCGAGACCCCCGAAGGCGCGGCGCGCAGCAAGGCGCCGGCGGGCGCGTGTTCCGCCTCGCGCAGGCCGGCGGCCAAGGCCGGCATGTCGCCACCAGGATCGCTGCCGCACACCTGCCCGTGCACCTGACGCTGTTCGCGGCAGAGGCTGCGCATCATCCCCGCGAGCCCGGAGAGCAGCGGCGGGCAGCCCGATTCGACGACCATCTGCAGCAGCAGCGGAGCGTCGCCGCGCTCGGCGAGAATTGTCTGCGCATGGCTGAGAAACTGCGTCGCGAGATGCTTGAAACGCTGGGCCAGAGGCAACGCCGTGCCCGCATCCAGCAGGACGCATGCCGTTCCCGGCAAGGCAGCCTCCAGGCCCTCGGCGCTGGTGATGCCGTCAGCGAGCAAGACGACGCGCCGGCCGAACATGGGCGGCGCGTCCGACGCCGTCAGCGGAACCCATCGGGGCTCGAAAGGGAGAAGTTCGGCCGCCATCGCCGGTGTCGCTGCAAGGGACTGGCGGGTGACGAAGCCGGTGATCGCAACCCTGACACTGCCGTCGGCGGCAACCAGATCGACGTCCATAGCCTGCGCGCCGGGAGACTGCGCATCGCTGGCGCGAACATGCGCCCACATCCGCGCTTCGCACGGACCGAGGATCTCGACGCCTGCGATGGAAAAGGGCAGCGCCGTGCCGCCGCCCGCCTGAGCAAGGCCGATGGCGGACTGGAGCGCGCCGTCGACAAGGCTCGGATGCAGCGTGAAGTCGTTCATCGTCGTCCGCAGCGCCTCGGGCAGAGCGAGTTCGGCGAGCACCGCGTCGCTTCCCTCGCCCGTCTTGATGATCGCTAGATCGACGATGACGCGATGGGCCGGGCCATAGACGAGGCCGATGGCGTCGAAAGTGGCGTAGATGTCGGATGGGGTCCGGTGGCGGGCGGGCGCGCCACGCAGGGCCGCCAGGTCGACGGTCCGCCGGACGGGTTCGCCGGCGAGCGCGATCCGCATCTGGGCGTGCACCGTGCGCTCGCCGGTCTCGGCGGTGCTGTATATCTCGACCCGCCCGCGGCCGTCTTCGCCCGGCAGGATCTCGCAGATCACGGTGACGGGACGATCGACGCGCAGTGGCGCCGTCCAGACCACCTGGCGAAGCGACGGCCGCTCGTGGCCCGCCTGCACGGCCGCTTCCCGCGCCAGCTCCAGATAGGCGACGCCCGGCAGGACCGGGCTACCGGCGACACGATGATCGGCGAGGAAGGTCTCCTGTCCCGTCAAAACGAGAGCGTAGCGGTCATCGCCCATCGGGTCCGGCCGGAGCAGTGCCGGTGTCGCGGCCTTCGAAGCTTCCGGCGTCAGCCAATAGCGGCTGCGCTGGAAGGCATAGGGAGGCAGTGCGATGCGACGGCGCGGGCGCTCCGCATGCAGCGCCTGCCAGTCGATGGCGCCGCCCGCCGTCCAATGTGCCGCGACCGTGGCGGGGTCGCTGCCGCGCGGATCGAGGGCGTCACCCGCCGGCCGTCGTCCGGCCGGCAGGATGCCGATCGTCGCGCATCCGGGCGCCGTGGTCAGGAACGCGTCCATGGCTCCGAGGAGTTCGGCCCGATCGGCTGCCGCGAAACAGACCCGCACCCGCATCGCGTCGCGTCCGACTTGTAGCGTCGCCGCCATATCCGGCAGATCCGCCGTCCCGGCCGCGGCCCGCAGCCGCGCGACCCCGTCTCGCAGGGCCGCCTCGCTCTTCGCCGAGACGGGAAACAGATGCGGGCCCGGCGGCGGGGCGGGTCGGGCTACCGTCGTCGGCCGGTATTCCTCGATCACCAGATGCACGTTCGCACCGCCCGCGCCGAAGGAGCTGAGCCCGGCTCGAAGCGGCTGCTCCGCCCCATCGACGACCGGGCGCTTCCAGGGCGCTGCCTGCGTCAGCAGATGGAAGGGCGTGCCGGCGAGATCCAGCAGCGGGTTGGGTTCCGCGCAATGCAGGGTCCGGTAGAGCGTCGTCTCGCGCATGGCGAGAAGGATCTTGATGAGCCCGGCAACGCCAGCCGCCGTCTCGGCATGGCCGATATTGGACTTCACCGATCCGATGCCGATCGTCGGCGCAGTCGGCGGGTCGAGCTGCCAGTCGCGATGGAGTTCGGCGAAGGCGAGTTTCAGCCCCTCGATCTCGACCGGATCGCCCAGGGGTGTCCCGGTGCCATGGCACTCGATCAGCCCGATGCTGCGCGGGTCGACGCCGGCCTGGCGATGCGCCTCGACGATCAGCCTGGCTTGCGACTTCGGGTTGGGTGCGGTCAGCGACGTCGCCCCGCCGCCATGATGGGCGACCGAGCCGCGGATCACACCAAGGATCGGATCGCCGTCGCGCTCGGCCAGATCCAGACGCTTCAGCAGCACCGCGCCGACGCCATCGGCGCGGGCATAGCCGTCGGCAGCAGCGGAAAAGCTCTTGCAGCGCCCGTCCGGGGTGATCATCCCGACCTTGGAGAACATGATGTGCTGGGTCGGCGAGAGCATCAGGTTGGAGCCGCCGGCGATGGCCATCTCGCAGCCCTCGTGCCGGATGCTCATCACCGCGCGGTGGATGGCGACGAGCGAGCTAGAGCAAGCAGTATCAACGACTTCGCTCGGGCCGTGAATGTCGAGCAGGAAGGAAAGCCGGTTCGGGCAGAAGGCGTGACCGAGGCCGGTCAGCTGCAGGGCCTCCATGATGCCGGCGCGATTGATCATGTCTGTATAGTCGAGGAGGTTGATGCCGAGGAAGACGCTGATCTTCCGGCCGGCCAGCGCGCCCGGCGCGTAGCCGCCCTTCTCGATCAGGCCGAAGACGCATTCCATGAACAGCCGGTGCTGCGGGTCGATCAGTTCGGCCTCGCGCGGCGAAATGTTGAAGAAACCCGCGTCGAAACGGTCCGCATCCGGCACAAAGCCGCCGAATCGCACGTCCGTAAAGGCGCCCTTCTTCGGGTCGCCATGCACGGCCTGCCAGCCCCAGCGCGATGGCGGCACTTCCTCGATGCAGTCGTCGCCGTCCCGCAGATGCGCCGCGAAGGCCTCGAGGTCCGGGCTTTGCGGAAACCTGCCTTCCATCGAGATGATCGCGATCGGCGCGTTATCGGGCGCGACTGCCGCAAGCGCATGCACCGGTCCGGCGGTTGCAACCGCCTCTCCTCCGGCTTGCGGGGTGACCGGAGCTGGTCGAGCGGTGCGCGCCGACCGGCGGTGCCGGGCGATCCAGCTCTGGGGAACCGATGGGCTTGCAGGCGTGGGTACCGTTGGCGCAACGGCTGGCAATGGCCGGGATGCGGCGTCCGCCGACACCTCCTTCTCGGCGTAACGCGCGGCGATCGCCTTGCCATGGCGATCGAATAGGATGGCGGCGAGATCCTCGAGGTGCCTTGCCTCGAAGAAAACGGTCGGCGCGACGGAAAGGCCGAAATGCCGCGAGATCTGCACCATCACTTCGGTGATGGCGATCGAGTCGATGCCGAGATTGGCGAGGTTCTCGCGCGGGTCGAGCTCGTCCGGCGGCATGCGCAGGGCTTTTGCCGCGATCCGCCACACGTCCTCCGCCAGGCGCGCCGACGGGCCGGGCGCCGGCGCCGCGGCTTCCGGCTGCGCGGGCGGAGCGGTGGCACGGGTCTCGGCCAGGCATGCGCCGGCCCGCTCGATCAGATCGCGATCGAGTCTCTCTCTGGCCCAGGCCCGCAGATCGCCCCGACGGGTCATTCAGCCGCCGCTTTCGTCTCGCCATTGTCGGCCAGCATGTCGCGATAGCGCCGCATGTGGCCGAGCAGCTTCCACAGATCCGCCTCCCATTGGTGGCGATAGGACTGGATGAAATAGGCCTGGCCGAGGTCGGGGGCGTCGGTCCGCTTCGCCGCCAGGAAGCGCTCTAGCCCGGCGGTGCGGCCGAACAGGGCCTTTGCATAGCTCAGGACGAACAGGCCCTGCGTCTTCAGCCCGTCGCCGAGACCGCCCGCCGCATTGATGAACCCCATGAACAGGAGGTTGTCGTGATTGCGCGGCGTCGAATGCAGGAAGAGGTCCGGAATGTCGCCCTTCCACTGCAGCAGGCCGGGGTCGAGAAACGGAAAATCGCGCCGGTAGCCGGTGGCGTAGAGCACGAGATCGAACGCCGCCTCGCTGCCGTCCACGAAGCGGGCGGTGCTGCCGGGAAAACCCGCCACGTCGCCCTTCGGCACCACGTCGCCATGGCCGATATGGTAGAGCAGCAGCGAGTTCATCACCGGATGCGCGCCGTCCAGCGGATAGTCCGGGCGGGGCAGGCCGTAATCGGCGCCGTCATAGCCGGCGAGACGGAACACCGCCTCGATATAGGCCAGCGTCTCCTCCTTGCTGGCGAATTTGTTGCCGAGTTCCAACATCCATTGCGGCGTCGGTTTGCCGTCGATGAATTTCGGCTGGTAGTAGTAGCCACGCCGCGTGCTGTGATGGACGCTCTCGGCGGTGCGGATGGCGTCGACCGCGATGTCGCAGCCGGAATTGCCGCCCCCCACCACCAGGACTTTCCTGCCGCGCAGCTGATCGGCGGACTTGTAGTCGTGCGCGTGCAGAACCTCGCCCTCGAACCGGCCGGGATAGGCCGGATCGGGAAAGCGCGGGACGCGCTGCAGGCCGTTGCAGACGACGACCAGCCGGTAATGGGCGTCGTGGCCGGCGGTGCTGGTCAGCCGCCATCCATCTCCTTCCGGCACCAGGGTCTCGACCGCCGCGTTGAAGCGGGTGCGCTCGTAGAGGCCGAACTCCCGGGCGCAAGCGCGGATGTAGCGAAGCATCTGGCGATGGTCCGGATAGGGCGGATAGTCCTCCGGCATCGGGAAGTCGGGCAGCTGCGTGTTGAATTTCGGCGAGATCAGGTGCAGCGAGCGATAGGTCCGCCCGCAGGCGGCCTCGCCGTTCCACACGCCGCCGAAGTCCGCCTCGGCCTCGTAGAGATCGAACGCGACGCCGCCCGCGATCAGTTCCCGCGCCACGCCGATGCCGGTCGGGCCGCCGCCGATGATCGCCACTCTGGCCGTCATGTCGCCCATTCGGGTTCCTCCTCGTCCAGCGGGATATCACGGCAGGCCTCCAGCGGCAGGGTCCGGACCCCCTCCAGCCGCAGGCATTCGCGCCCTTGCGGATTGAAGACCGCCACCCGGGACGCCTCGCCCTGCGAAGACCCCGCCTCGCCGCAAATCCGCACGATCGCGCCATCCGGTAGCGGCGCAAAGCCGGTCATCGCCGCGATTCTGAGCGGGAACGCCAGCTGCGCCGCGCCGGGCGCCGATCCGCTCCAGCGATCGGCCCGGAAGGTCAGGAGCCGCCAGACGGCATCGAGGCAGAACGGGTCGAACAGATGGCCCTGGGGCGTCACCCCGCGTGGCCATTGCAGGCGTGCCGTCAGCGTGTCGCCCTCACGACGGAGCACGGTCACCGCCGCCATCTCCGGCGTCGGCGGGCCGGAAGCCGCTGCGCAGAGACGGGAAAAGCGCGCGAAGTCTTCGCGGGCATCGCCGCCCCAGTCCGTCTCGTCCAGCGGCAGGGTCGCCCGGTCGGGCATGGCGGCCGCAAGAGGCGCAGCGGCACCGAGATGGCAGAGTCCGCTGCCATCGGCCTCCACCCGGTAGAGCAGGCCTTCGGCGTCGGCGTTGACCACCACCGTCAGGTCGCGTGGCCGGCCGTTGATGGTGGCGGGCATGCCCCATACGAGCTGTTCGAGGCGATGGACGGGCGAACCGCCGAACCGCTCCAGCGCCGTTCTGGCCAGTTCCGGCAGGAACAGCCCCAGCATGTGACGCCGCTCGCCGCCCGTGTGGGTCGTGAGAAACGCCTCGTCCCCCTCGATCCGGATCACCTGCCGGCCGATCTCGCCCGTTGCGGGGTGCCCGCCGAGGAGGGAGGCCGGCGGGACTGCGGTCGGCCTCTCGGCAGCCGGCCCCTGGGCTGATTCGACCCAGAACTCGGTGCGCGCGAAGGGATAGCCCGGCACATGGATGCGCGAGGCGCCTGCGATGGGCGGCCACGCCACGTCGAGCCCGGCAACCCAGAGACGGGCGACCTTCGACAGCTTCTCCCGGTCGCCGGATCGCAGCCAGGCCGATACCAGCGCCGCGCTCTCCTCGTCCGTGCCGATGATCGAGGCAGCCTGCCGATCGGGGCCCGACAAATGAACCTCCGCGACCGGCTCGCCCGCGACGACCGAGGCCAGCGCGCGCAACAGCGTCGCCCGCTCTGAGCAGACGAAGGCAAGACGCTCGGGATATTCCGTCCGGCCTCTCTGCAGCGTCAGGGCGAGATTCCCGAGGTCGAGGTCGGTCCGGGCGGCGACGAAGCGTTCGATGGTGCTCGCATAGTCCACCAGCCTGTCGCGTTCGCGCGCCGAGAGCACGAAGATCCACGGTCCCTTCTGCCCGACCGTAGCACCGCGCGGGGATTCCTCCAGAACCACATGCGCATTGGTGCCGCTGAAGCCGAAGGCGCTGACGCCCGCCCGTCGCGGCGAGCCCGCCGGCGCCGCCCAGGCGGTAAGGTCGCGGCCGACGGTGAAGGGCGTATTGGCGAGTTCGATATGGTCGTTCAGCGTTTCCCAGTTGATCGACGGCGGGATCTGGCGGTTCTCCAGCGCCAGCATGGCCTTGAGCACGCCGGCGATCCCGGCCGAGGCAAGCAGGTGGCCGACATTGCTCTTCACCGAGCCGATGGCGCAGCGATCACCCGCCGGCACGCCCTCGAACGCCCCCGCCAGTCCCTCGATTTCGATCGGGTCGCCCAGTCTCGTGCCGGTGCCGTGGCACTCGATGAGGCCGATCGTCGCCGGATCGATGCCGAACCGATCGTAGACTTCCCTCAGGAGCGCCGTCTGCGCCTTCGGGTTCGGCGCGGTGATACCGTTTGTCCGCCCGTCCTGGTTGACGCCCCAGCCACGGATCACCGCATGGATCGGATCGCCGTCGCGCATCGCGTCGTCGAGCCGCTTCAGCAGCACCGCGCCGACCCCCTCGCCCGGCACGAAGCCGTCGGCCCGTCCGTCGAAGGAGAAACAGCGACCCTGCGGCGAGAGCATGCCGACCTTGGCCGTGTCGATGAACATGTTCGGCCCGACGAGGACGCAGGCACCCCCCGCGATCGCCATGTCGCAGACCCCCGACGCGAGGCTGACGCAGGCCTGCGCCAGCGCCACCAGCGAGCTGGAACAGGCGGTGTCGATCGAAAGGCACGGCCCGCGTAGGTCGAGGAGATAGGCGATGCGCGCGGCAAGGACCGAGCCGGAACTGCCGAGCAGGCTGTAGGTGTTGCGCTCCTCGATCAGGTCTTCGTAGCCGGATGGTCCGGACGAGACATAGATACCGCAGCGACTGCCCGCGAGGCGCAAGGGATCGATCGCCGCGTCCTCGATGGCGTGCCAGGCCGTCTCCAGGAACAGCCGCTGCTGCGGGTCCATGAGTTCGGCCTCAAGCGGCGTGATGGCGAAGAAGCGGGCGTCGAACGCCGCCTCCCCGTCGAGGGCACCCATCCATTTGCAATAGGTCTTGCCAGGTGCCTGCGGATCCGGGTCGTAGAAGCGGTCGATCTCCCAGCGCGAGGCCGGCACTTCGCCGATGCAGTCCCGCCCGTTCGCAAGGTTTGCCCAGAAGGCTGCAAGATCGGCGGCCCTGGGGAATTTTCCGGCGGCACCGATAATGGCAATGGCGTCGGCGCCTGCCGGCGAACCGAGACGGTCGTCCGGCGCCGGCCGCGATTCCGCTGCCGCTGCAGGGCCGGCAACCGGACGATCCGCGGCGGGTGCCGGCGCGTCGGGCGCAGCCGTCACCGCATCGGACGTCTCCTGCTGTGGCAGAAGCGCCATGACATGGTCGACCAAGGCGCCGACCGAGGGGTGGGCGTAAACCACGGTCGCCGGGAAATCGATGCCGTAACGCCGATTGAGCCCGCGGATCCAGGTCACCGCGAGGATGGAGTCGAGCCCGAGTTCGAGAAAGGCGGCGCGATCCTCGATCTCGGCCGCATCGATCATCAGGTCGTCGGCGAGCGAGGCGACGATCCCGGCCCGCAGGATGGCGCGTCGGCCCGATCGCCCGGGCTGCGGCGGCAGGATGGCGGCAGGCGGCGTCTGCGCTACCGGCGTCGGCAGGTCTGCCCCGGCGCCTTCGCACGGCCTGTCCCCCACCAGCCCTGCCACATGGGCGGCCAGGGCCGCGACGGTCGGGTGGGCATAGACCGCCGTCGCCGGCAGCGTGATGCCGAAGCGCCCGTTCAGCTGGCGGATCCAGGTGACGGCGAGGATCGAGTCGAGGCCGAGATCGACGAAGCTGTCGCCGGGGGCGATGTCGGTCTTGTCGATCATCAGCGCCTCGGCCAGCGAGGCGACGACCGCGCCGGCCAGATCGGTGCCGCTTGTCGATGTAGAGGCCGTCGGAGCGCAGGACGCGGCCTCTTCTGCGGCATCGCCGAATTTCTCGGCGATCCTTGCGCGCACGGATTCGTTGCCGATGAAGGTCTCGGCGTGCATCGCCAGTTCCTGTTCGAGCGCCCTGCCGAGCGCGGCACGCAAGGGCCTCGCCGCCCTCGCCTTTTTCGCCAGCAGTTCGTCGCGCGGCAGCCGGGCCCATGCGTGCGCCCGGTCGAGCGCCGCCGTCAGGACCTCCGAGGCGGGCAGCACTGCGACGCCTCGCGTCCGTGCGCCGATCTCCCGGCCGCGATACTCGCGCGCGGTGAACAGCACCTCGCGCCCGAGATCGTCGCCGAGACGATGCGGCAGGACCAAGGTCACCCCGGCGCCGGGGGTGAAGCCGTACCAGAGATAATTGCTGTGATAGATCGCCTCGGTGGCGAGGAACGCGGTGTCGCAATACATGCCGAGCGCCCAGCCGGCGCCGATGCCGTGGCCCTGCATGGCGCCGATCACCGGCAGGTCGCAGGCGAGCGGCAGGGCATAGATCTGGCGGTCGGTGAAATGGCTGTCGCCGCTCTGCAGGTCGCGCAGGCCCTCCGCCGTGCCGCCGCAGGCAAAGTAGGTTTCGTGTCCGGTGAGAACGACCATCTTCGCCTCAGGCAGTCGCGGGATCGTCGCGAAGGCTTTTTCCAGGCCGTCCATCAGGGCCGGGGTGAACATGTTGCGCCCGGCGCGCTCGGTCATGCGCAGCAGGACGACGCCGTCGTCGAATAGCGTGAGCTCGACGACCGCGGAAGCGAGCGGAACGCGGCGTGACGGGATCAGCGCGGGGACAAGGCCCGTATCGGCTGCCGCCTCGGACAAGCCGAGGACAAGGCCTTCCGCAACGGGCAGCAGATCCCGGCGCATATGCCGCTTCAGCAGCACGAGCGGCAGCCGCGGCGCCTCGGCCATCTGGCGCGCCACGGACAAGGCGGTCGCGGCCACATCTTCCGTGGCGACGACGGCGATGCCGGGATTGGCGCGGGCCAGGGCGGCCGCGTCCAGGTCGTTGCCAGCGCGCGGGTCGGCCGTTCCGAGCCGGCGTGCCGAGAGGCGTTCCGTCAGCGCCGATCCGGGGAGCGGGACGTCGACCAGCCGGGCGTCTTCGCCAAGCACCAGGAAGTCTGCCAGCAGCGCGAGATGGGCCGCCTGACCCGCAGCGGTGCCGCGGACCGCGACCACGACCGGCACGGCGCAGGTCACGATCGCCTCGGGATCCCACGCCGATCCGCTTCGGTCGCGCCAGTCCATGTCGCCGCCAAGCACCACCGCGCGCACCGCCGCATCGCTGCCGGCCGCCACCAGCTCCGCCGACAGCTGCTCGGCCATCGGCCGCCCCCAGACACCGGAGAGCGTCAGGACGCGAACGCCCGCGTCGTCTCCGGTGCGCTCCACGACGCCGATGGCCCCGGGCTGCGAGGACAAGACTAGGGGAGACAGCGTCACATTGGCCGCACGGGCGACGGACGGCGTCCGAGCGAGAGCGATCGCCCCCGTCTCCGCCAGCCGCACGATCGGACCGGCGCGCTTTGCCGGAGCAGCCGACTCTTGCTCGCTCCCGGTGCCGTGAGGCTCTCCGGCCCCGAGGCCGACCGGCACGGAAGGGGCGAGGTCGCCCTGATCGGGTGCGCTGGCCGTCACCCAAAAGCGCCTGCCGGCGAATGGATAGGTCGGTAGCGGCACCCGGCGGCGCGGCGTCGGAAACAGCGCCCCGGCGTCCAGCCGGCCGCCGGCGGTGAAATGCCGGCCGAGCCCTTGCAGATCCGTGCGGCGCTGCGGATCGGCGATCGCCGGCGCCGCGAGGCCATCGAGGCCGGCGCCGCTGGCTTCGCCGACGTCGACGCCGGTCTGCGGCTGCCCCGAGAGCCAGGCGCCGAGCGCCACGACGAGGCCACGCCGATCATCCACGACCACCGCCAGCCGATGCGCGAAATGCCGGCGACCGGCGACGAGCGTGAAGGCGACATCCTCCAGGAGGATCTCCGGGTATCCGTCGAGATGCTGGCACAGCGCCGCCGCCTGGGCCCGCAACTGCTCCGGGCTTCGCGCCGACAGGACGATCAGCTGGGTGCGCCGGGGCTCGGGAATGGACGCCGCCTGCCCGGCCTCTTCGACGACGAGATGGGCGTTGGTGCCGCCAAAGCCGAAGGAACTGACGGCGGCCCGGCGCCGGCGCCCGGCCCCCGCCGGCCAGGCGACCGGCACCTCGTTGACGGTGAACGGCCCGCCGGCGAAATCGATGGCTGGATTGCCGCCGCCGAAATGCAGCGTCGGCGGAATTGTCTGATGTTGCAGGCTCGACAGGACCTTGGCGAGGCCCGCGATGCCCGCCGCCGTGGTGGCATGGCCGATATTGGACTTCACTGAGCCGAGATAGGTCGGGCCGTCGCGCGAGCCGCCATCGGCAAAGGCCCGGACCAGCGCCGCGTGCTCGATCGGGTCGCCGAGCACCGTGCCCGTGCCATGCGCCTCGACGAGGTCGATGCTGGCCGGATCGATCGCGAATTCCGCGTAGACCTGCCGGATCAGCCCTTCCTGCGAGGCGGCGCTCGGCGCGGTGATGCCGTTCGTGGTGCCGTCCTGGTTGACGCCCGACCCGACAATGACGCCGAGCACGGTGTCGCCGTCGGCCAGCGCCTCGGCCAGCGGGCGCAGCAGCACCGCCCCCACCGCCTCGCCAGGGACAATGCCGTCTGCGCCGGCGCCGAAAGCCGCGCAGCGTCCTGAGGGAGACAGCATTTTTGCCGCATTGGCATAGCGGAAGAAGCGCGGCGAACACTGAATAAAGACGCCGCCGGCCAGCGCCATGTCGCTGTCCCCGCTCCACAGGCTCTGGCAGGCCATGTGGATGGCGACGAGCGAGCTGGAACAGGCCGTGTCGATGGCGACCGCCGGGCCCTTAAGGTCGAGCCAGTAGGATATCCGCGCCGGGATCAGCGATGTCGTGTTGCCCCAGAAGGCCTGGCCCGGCGGCTGCGCGTCGAACAGTTCCTGATAGTCGCCGTGGGCGCAGCCGACGAAGACGCCGCAGCGTCGCCCGACCATGTCCTCGCCCGCGTGCCCGGCGTTTTCCAAGGCCTTCCAGGCCTCTTCCAGGAACAGGCGCTGCTGCGGATCCATGTAAGTCGCCTCGACGCCCGAGATGCCGAAGAACACCGGGTCGAACCGGTCGATTCCGTCGATGAAACTGCCGTGGGTTGCGTAGGTGCCGGGCTCGGCATCGCGGTAGAAGGGCGCGAGGTCGAAGCGCGTCACCGGCTGCACCAGGTCGTCCCCGGCGGACAGATGCTGCCAGAGCGCCTCGATGGTTTCCGATCCGGCGAACCGCCCGCTGGCCCCGACGATGGCGATCGGCTCCCGGCCGCGCTCCTTGCCGATGGTCTGGCAGGGCGGCTGCGGTGCCGGCACGGCGACGAGGGCTGCTTCCGGCTCCGGCCGTACCGCCGACCGCGCGGCGACACCCGGGTACTGGCGTGTCAGGAAGGCCTCCAGCCGCTCGACGCTGGCAAAGTCGAACAGGCCCGTCTGGTCGAGATCGATGCTGAGCGCCTTGCGCAGCCGGTGCACGAACTCCGCCCCGAGGATGGAGTCGAGCCCGTAATCGGCGAAGCTGCGCTCGACGTCGATGTGGGCGTGCGCGACGTTCAGGGTCTCGGCCAGAGCGCCGAGTAGCAAGCTGCGCAGGGACGATGCGGTCTGCGGCTCCGCCCGGTCCTCGACCTGACCGCCTGGAGCCGCTTCCTTCTTCGATGCTTGTGAGTGTCGCAGAACCGAGGCGGGGATCGCCCCGTCATGCCCCGGCGCACCGGTCGCCCGGGCGGCAATGACCTGCTGGCCGAGGGCGCGTTCCGCGGCCGAGGAGCCAGCGAGCCACCCAAAGCCCGTCTCCGCCAGCGCCTCGCGCCACATCTCCTGCCTCAAGGACGGTGTGCCGGCGATGCGGCGCTCGGGGTCGGCGAACCGCCACCAGCCCTCCAGGAGGCCGAAGGTCACGTGCGTGAAGAGCGTCGGCATCGCGGTTTCGTTGAGCAGCAGGATCCCGCCCGGCCCCATCGTCTCGCGGACATGCGACAGCGTCCGATGGATGTCCGCGGTCGCGTGCAGCACGTTGGCAGCGATCACCAGATCATAGCAGCCCGCATCGATCGCCTGATCGGCCAGTGGTTTCTCGATGTCGAACAAGAGGGTGGTCAGGCCCGGCACGCGATCGGCGTAGGATCGCTCGGCATGGATCAGGAAGGCGCGGGAGACGTCGCTATAGGCGTATTCCCCGATCAGGCTCTGCCAGGGGCGCAGCGCCTCGAACACCGGCTCGCTCGTGCCACCGGTACCGGCGCCGATCTCCAGGATGCGCAGCTTGCGGCCGAGATCGCGTTTCGCCTGCACCGCGGACGCTGCGGCCACGGCCAGCGTTCGGCTGAACCGCCTGGCGACGGCATTCTGCTTGTAGGTAGCCTCGACGAGGGTCTGGCGGCCCTCCGGGAAGATCACGTCGGTGGGCCGGCGTCGTCCGGTCAGGATGTCTGGCAGCGCGCGCAGGGTGGCTTCGGCGAGGGTCATCTGCGCCGCCGCAAGGCCTGTCTGCCGCAATGCCGTCCAGGACGCCCAGGCCTCCGCCAGCGAACTCGGGTCCGCCGCCGTCGGGCACAAGTCCTTTGCCGCCGCGATCCACGGCCGGAAGCCGGGCGCGATTGGGGCATGCGCCACCGTTTCGAGCACCGGCGCGAGAATGGCAGCGATCGCCGATTCCAGCGCCGCGATCTCCGCCGCGAGCGCGACATTGCCGGCACCCACCGTGATCGCCGCCGTCAGATCGTCTGGGCCGTCTGGCGACCCGGCCGGATTCGCAACCGGCCGGCCAGGGGGGATCCAATAGCGGTTGGTCTCGAACGGATAGGTCGGCAGCGACACGATGCGGGCACGATCCCGATGGCGCAGCGCGTGCCAGTCGACAAAGCCGCCTTGTGCCCAATGGTCGGCGACTGTGTCGAGGCGGCCGCTCTCCCAGGTCTGCTGGAGCTTATCCAAGCCGGCCCCTTCACCGGGCAGGCTGCGGCGCAGTGGACGGCGGGCGTTGTCGACGATGGCAGGATCGTCGTTGCGCCCGGCCAGCCAGGCTTCCAGCCTGCCGACCATTTCCGCGGTCGTTCCGGCGACGATGGCCAGCCGGCAATCCATCGCCTCACGGCCGACCTGCAGCGTGTAGGCGATGTCGGCCAGATCCCCGTCGCCGCGTGCCGGCGCCGCATGGGCCTGGATGATCGCAGCCAGACGCTCGGTTGTACCCGCAAGGCCCACATCCGAGCGATCGGGCGTAAAGCCGTATTCCGCCGCGATCCACCGCGTCAGCATCGGCAGATGCGCGGTTTCCAGGCCCAGCGCGTCGAAACCCTCGGCGGGATCGATGTCGCACGCCGGAACGTCCAGCATCTCGGCCAGTCGCTCGCACAGCGCCGCTGTCACGGCATCCGGCGCGGCCGTCCGCTTCGATCCTGTCTCGCGGACGAAAGCCAGAAGGCGCGCGGCAGCCGCGTTCAGACGGTCAGGATTGCGTGCCGACAGGACGAACAATTGCGCGCGCGGCGCGGAAGCGTCAGGCGCCGGCTTCGCCGGTTGCTCGATCCATTCCTCCAGGACGACATGCGCGTTGGCGCCGCCGGCCCCAAAGGAGGAGACACCGGCGATCCGCGGTCCTTCCCAGGGCCCAGCCTGCCGCTGGAGCACGAAGGGCGTCGACGCCAGATCGATGGCCGGGTTGGGCGCTGCCGCATGGAGGCTCGGTACCAGCATGCGGTGCTTCATCTGCAGGACGATCTTGGTGACGCCGGCGATCCCGGCCGCTGCCTCCAGATGGCCAATGGCGGATTTCACCGACCCGAGGGCGCAGGAGGCCGGCGCGGCCCCGTCCGCCGCAAAGGCCTCGGTCAGGCCATCGATCTCGATCGGATCGCCGAGATCGGTGCCGGTGCCGTGCGCCTCGACATAGCTCACCGCCGATGCATCGACGCCGGCGCGGGTCAGGGCCGACCGGATCACGTCACGCTGGGCGACAGGATTGGGCACCGTATAGCCATGGGTCCGCCCGCCATGGTTCACCGCGCTGCCGCGGATCAGCGCATGGATGCGGTCGCCGTCGGCCAGCGCCCGCGACAGCGGCTTGAGCAGCAGGGCGCCGACGCCCTCGCCCGGCACGAAGCCATCGGCTCCGGCGCCGAAACTGCGGCACAGGCCGGTCGGGCTCAGCATCCGCGCAGCGCTCAGTTCCACGTAGGTGGCGGGATGGAGATAGAGATTGACCCCGCCGGCGATCGCCATGGCGCAGCGTCCGGCGCGCAGATTCTCGCAGGCCTCGTGGATCGCCGTCAGTGATGACGAGCACATCGTGTCTACAGAAAGGCTCGGCCCCGACAGGTCGAGGAGATGCGAGACGCGGTTGGCGATGCCGGCAAAGGACGTGGTGGGCCGCACCGTGGCGCCGCTCTCGGTCCGGAACGGATCGTGCAGCGCATAGCCGGTCTTGGTGACGCCGACGAAGACGCCGACATCGGCCCGGGTTCCGTCGCCGCAGACCGATTTGAGACGCGCCGGCGTGTAGCCGGCGTCCTCGCAGGCCTGCCAGGCACAGGTCATGAACAGCCGCTCCTGCGGGTCCATCGCCGCCGCCTCGCGCGGCGAGAGCTTGAAGAACAGCGGATCGAAATCGGCGAAGCCGTCGAGGAAGGCGCCCCATTTCGAGTAGCTCTTGCCCTGTGCGACGGCCTCGTCGGGATCGGGCTCGAAGACATCGTCCAGCGACCAGCGCTCCGGGGGGAGCTCGCGCACCGCGTCGTGCCCGGCAACCAGATTGTCCCAGAACACGCCGAGATCCGGCGCATCGGGATAGGTGCCGCTCATGCCGATGATGGCGATCGGCTCGTTGGCCGGCGCGGACGCGGCGATCTGCGTTTCACCGGATAACGCGGCGCCGGCCGCCGACGTAACAGCCACCCCGGCCATGGCTTCGCGTCCATCGGTCCAAGCCTGGCAGGCGGCTGGCTGCGTCTCAAGCAGATGATCGGCAACCGCCGCGAGCGTCCGGTGCCGGAAGAACAGCGTCTTCGGCAGGCCCGCGAAATTGTCGCCGAGCGCGGCGTTGAGCCGGGTGATCATCAGCGAGTCGATGCCGTAATTCTCCAGCGCCGCCGCCGGATCGATGGCCTCGGGCGCCAGCCCGCTGACCTGACCGAACAAGGCCCCCAGCTTTGCCCGGACTGCCGGCAGGAGATCGGTGGACACGGCGTGATCGGATCGCGGCGTCGAAGCGGCCGGTCGGCCATCCGCCGCGAAGAAGGCCTCGATAAGGGTTGCATCGCCGGCGATGACGGCGACCTGCGGCTGGCCTGCCGCCAGGCTGTGATGCAGCGCGCCGATCCCGGCTTCACGTCCCAGCGGCCGCTGCCCCATACGGCCGAACAGCGCCGCCTCTGTTGGCTCATCGACGCGCATGCCGCCGTCCCGCCAGAGCGGCCAGTCGATCGACAGGATGGCCCCGTCGGAGGTCCGGGCCAGCCCATCCAGAAATCCGTTGGCGGCCGCATAGTCGGCCTGGCCTTCATTGCCGAAGGCGCCGGCGAGCGATGAAAACAGCGCGAAGGCGTCGAGGTCGAGCCCCCGGCAGGCCTCGCGCAGGGCCAGCGCTCCAGCGATTTTCGGCGCGAGCACGGCGCGCAGATCGTCGGCGGTCTTGCCCACGAGGAAACCGTCGCGCAGCGTTCCGGCGGCATGAACGACGCCGTTCAGCCCACCATGCACCTCGACGATCTGGGCGACCAGCGCGTCGACCAAAGCCGCATCCGCCATGTCGACCTGCCGATAGGCGGTCACGGCGCCGAGGTCGCGCAGCTGCTCCAGGAAAGCCGATCGATCGGCATCGACCGGGCGGGCGCCGGCCAGGACGATGACGGGCCGGCGGGCGGTGCGCGCGATATCCTCGGCAACGATCCGGCCGAGACCGCCCATGCCGCCAGTGACGAGGTAGACGCCGCCGTCGCGCCAGCGATGCGCCGGCGTCACCTCGTCGAGCGCCTGCCACGCGCGAACATGGCGTCGCCCGCTCTCGTAGCGGCAGGGCGAGCCGGCAAGGTCGCGCGCGGCGTCGGCCAGCCATCCAGCGACCCAGTGTGGCGCGCTGCCCGGCGGGATCTCCACCAGCTGCGTCCCGATCCGCGGCTCTTCCAGCGATGCCGTCGCCAGCATGGCGCCGAGCCCGGCGAAGACCAGGCCGGCGCCTTCCGCCGGGACGGCGAGCTGGATCAGGACGGCGTCATGGCCCGGCGCCGCGATCTCCCGGCGCAAGAGGTCCAGGAGCGCCACGGCAGCATTCGTATAATCCTGGCCGAGATCGGCGCCGCCAAGCGCGAGCTGTTCGACTTCGGCGCCGAGGACGGCGGCAACCCCGACCCCGCAGCCGATGACGATGCGCCGGCCGCGGAAAGCCGGCCCCTCCGCGTCCCTCGGCACCCAGATCGGGGCGAAGCGTGCCGTGTCCCGATCGGGCTCTCCCCGCTCGGCGGTCGGAAGCCAGAATCGCGTGGTCGCGAAGGCGCGTGGCGGCAACGGCGCGCGTCCCGGGCGATCTGGCCGGTCGTGGCTCTCCAGCACAACATGGGCGTTCGCCCCGCCAAAGCCGAAACTGCTGACGCCGGCGCGGCGCGGACTGCCGTCGGGCGCGGGCAGCCAAGCTTCCGGCGCGGTGACCAGCCGGAACGGGCTGCCGGCAAGATCGATGTGCGGATTGGGTGGCGTCGCGTGCAGCGTCGGCGGCAACAGGTTTCGCCGCATCGCCATCACGATCTTGATCACGGCGGCAAGCCCCGCCGCGGCTTCAAGATGGCCGATATTCGACTTCACCGCGCCGAGCCCGATGCCTTGCGGGCCGGCCTCGCCGCCGTCCAGCAAGGTTTCATAGGCGCGGCGCAGGCCGTTGATCTCGACCGGATCGCCGAGGCCAGTCCCGGTGCCATGCGCCTCGACATAGGACACGCTGCGCGGGTCGATTCCCGCCATCGCAGCCGTGACGAGGCGCGCCTGCGCCTTGGCGTTAGGGGCGGTCAGCGCGCCCGACCGACCGCCATGATTCTCCGCGCCGCCGGCGACAACGGCCAGGATGCGGTCGCCGTCGAGCTCGGCATCGCCGAGCCGCTTGACGAGCAGCGCCGCGGCGCCCTCGCCGCGCGCATAGCCGTCGGCCGCCGCGCCGAACGTAATGCACCGACCGGAGGGCGACAGCATGCCGGCCAGATGCGGCCCCTCGAAGCCGTCGGCCGAGAGGCAGAGATTGACGCCGGCGACGATCGCCGCCGAGCATTGCCCGAGACGCAGCGCGTCGCGGGCGCGCAGCAAGGCGATCAGCGAGCTGGAGCAGGCCGTATCGACGGCCTGGCTCGGCCCGCCCAGATCGAACTGGTGCGACAGCCGGTTGGCGGCCATGGCCAGCGAATTGCCCGTCGCGAGATAGCCATCGACCGGCAAGCCCTCGGCCCGCCAAAGCGCGGCATAGTCGAGCGCGCTGATGCCGACGAAGACGCCGGTGTCGCGCGGCAGGTCCTGCGGCGTGAGGCCGGCATCCTCCAATGCCCGCCAGGCGGTCTCCAGCAGCAGGCGCTGCTGCGGGTCCATGCGCTCGGCCTCGACCGGCGAGATCTTGAAATGCGCGGCGTCGAACCGGTCGACATTGTCGAGGAAGCCGCCATGCAGCGCAAAGCCGCCCTCTCGCAGCCGTGCGGTATAGGCAGGAGAATAGCGATAGAGAGGCAGGTCGGACGTGAGATCGCGGCCGGCCAGGAGATGGTCGAAGAAGCTCTCGACATCGGGGCTGCCGGGGAAACGCCCGGCCATGCCGATGATGGCGATCCGGTCGTCCGCCTCCTGCCATGACGCCGTTTGCGGCCGGCCAGCGCCGGCGGGTCCAGGCCTAGCCGGCGCGGCGATCCTGTCGGCGGGGTTGGCTGCGGCGCGTGCCGCCACCGGCCCGACCGGTTTTTCCGGGGCGACCGCAACGACGACGCCGTGCCGGTCGGCGAGATGGGCCGCCAGCGCCGCGATATGCTCGCACTCGAAGAAGATCGCCGGCGACAGGTCTATGCCATGGGCCAGACTGACATCGGCGGCATAGCGGGCCAGCGAGATGGAGTCGAAGCCGAGATCGTGGAAATGCTCGCGCAGTCCGATATCGGATGCTGCGAATTTCAGGATTGCCGCCGCCCGTTGGCGCAGATCCCCTGCGAGCAGGCCGAGCGAGGCGTCCTGCTGCTCCGGGATGGCGGGGTTGCTTGCGGGCGCATCCGCCATCGCTTTGCCGGCGGGCGCAAAGCCCGAAAGCATGGCGACGACACGGCCGCCTTCGCCGAGGAACAGGATATCCAGGCGGCCCTGCCCCGACGGGCGGCAGAGCACGTCCGCAACCGCCCCGTCCGCGAAGGCGGCGCCGTCGAGGGACCAGGGCCCGCTGCCGGTGAAATCGGGCATGGCGAGGAGCAGCGCCTGGAAGGCGGCGCCCCATGCGGGCGCCGGCAGGCGCGTGTCTTGCTTGAAATGATCCTGCTGCGGCGCGTCCGTCCGAAGGCTGGCCAGCAGGCCACCGCAGGGCAGGAACCAGGCCTGGTCGAGGCTGTCGAGAAACGGCCCAAAGCCCAGATGCCGGTCTTTCAGCGCCGCACGGATCTCCACCGATCCAAGCGTCCGGTCGGCGCTCGCACGCAGGCCGGCGACATCGATTGCTTCCGGATCGACGACGGCACACCCGTCATGCGGGGCGAGGAAGGTGCCATGCGCCCAAGGGCGCATTTCCGCCGCCGCTCCAACCGTCCCGATCGCGATCCGGTGGCCGCCCGTGCCGGGTTCGATGCGGATCGTCAGTTCCCGCACATTCGGCCAGTCCGTTGCGGCTTCGACCACGATGTCCGCCAGCCGGCCACCTTCGCCGAGACCGGCGATTCGGACCGCCGCCGCCATGATCTCCGGCACGACCATCGGCAGCACCGCGTCGCGGCCGTTCTCGGCAAAGACGTAGTCCCGCAGCTCCGCCAGATGAATGGGGGTGCGATAGCGCAGGCCCCCAGCGTCGGAGAGATTGACGCCGATGAAGGGATGCAGCTTCGACCGCGCGCCCATCGGATGAACCACCGAGGGGGCGTCCGGCGCTTCCTGGTACCAGCAGCGGACCTTCTCGAACGGATAGGCGGGCAGCGACACGCGGCGCAGGGCCCGTCCGCCGGCGAGGCGGTCCCAGTCGACCGCGGCTCCCGCGCACCAGGCGGCACCGACGCGGCCGAGATCGCGCGCGTCGCAGGCGGTCTCGAGCGCGGCGCGGTCGCGCGGCGGATCGGCGTCGAGGATCGACGGCGTATAGAGGGTGCCGGGCCGCGGCGTGCCGGCGAGGAAGGCGTCGATGGCAGCCAGCGCATCGGCGCAATCGGCGGCGACCAGCGCGAGGCGGCAGGACAGCTCGTTCCTGCCCACCTGCAGCGTATAAGCGAGGTCGGCGAGGCGCGCCGGCGGCCCCTCGCGCAGATGCGCGGCGAAGCGTTGCAGGACAGCGCGCAGCCGGGCCGGGTCGAGCCCGGAAAATACCAGCAGTTCGGGCAGATCCGCGACCGGCAGCGGCGCCGGCTCGGGGGACTCCTCGATGACGATATGAGAGTTCATGCCGCCGGCGCCGATTGACGTGACGCCCGCCCGCCGCGGCATCGCCCGGCCGGCGTCGTCGACAAGGCGCGGCCAGGCGGAGAGTTCCCGCTGGACGTAGAAGGGCGAGGTCGCGAAGGGGATGTCGGGGTTGAGCGTCTCAGCATGCAGCGAGGGCGCGAGCTGGCCGTGCTTCAGCTGCATCAACACCTTGGCGATGCCGGCAAGCCCCGACGCGGCGAGCAGGTGCGCGACGTTGCCCTTGACCGTGCCGATCGGGCAGACCTGGACGCCGTCCGTCGCCTTGCGGAACACCTGTGTCAGCGCCTTGATCTCGATCGGGTCGCCGAGCGCGGTGCCAGAGCCGTGCCCCTCGATATAGCCGATCGACGCCGCGCTGATCCCGGCATCGCAGAGCGCGCTGTCGATCGCGGCGGCCTGCTGGGCCGGGCTCGGGACGGTGAAGCCGTTGCGCGCCCCGGCGTTGCTGATGCCCGTGCCGATGATGACGCCGTAGATGCGATCGCCATCGCGCCTGGCGTCGACCAGCCTCTTCAGCACCACCGCGCCGACACCTTCGCCGAGGATCGTACCCTCGGCGCCAAGGCCGTAGCCGCGAATGACCTCCGCCGATTTCGCGGTGAAATGCTCCTGCGACGTCGCGATCAGCTTCTGCGGATGCAGCAGCAGGCTGACCCCGCCGGCCAGCGCCATCTGGCAGCGCCCGGCCCGCAGCATGTGCACGGCCTCGTGGACGCACGTCGCGGACGCCGAACACATCGTGTCGAGGAAATAGGAGGGGCCGGTGAGGCCGTAGTAATAGGACACCATGTTCGGCACGGTGCCGGTGTAGCTGCCGCTGGCAAGCGCCCCGCGCATCAGCATGTTCTGGAAGCCGTAAAGATCGTATTCGTTGGTCATCGACCCGACGATGACCGCGACGTCGCCGTAATGGCGCCGGGCGATGGTCTGGCGCGAATAGCCGGCATCCTCGAACGCCTCGACGCTCGCCTGCAGGAACAGCCGCACCTCCGGCGACATCAGCTCGGCCTCGGCCTGCGAGATGCGGAAATAGCGCGGGTCGAACTTGTCGATGTCCTTCAGGAAGGCGCCGGTCCGGACCACCGTCTTGCCAAGGACGTCGCGCTCGCCATGATGCAGCGCGCCGTTGTCCCAGCGCTCGGCCGGGACCGGCTCGAAGCCGTGTTGGCCTTCCGAGAGCATTTGCCAGAAGCTCTGCTGGTCGTCGGCACCTGCCACATGCAGCGACAGGCCGATGATCGCGATGTCGTGGGGGCCGTCCTGGCCGTCGGCTGCATGAGCCTGGGCACTGACCGGTATAGACGCCGATCGGACGCGATCGCCGGCACCGGCCGCCGCGGCAGCAGCGGGCGGCGCCTTCTGCGCGGCGACCGGCGCATCCGCAACAGGCGGTTCCATGGCCGCCAGCGAGCCGGCGTCGCTCTCCAAAAGCAGTCGAAGCGCCGGCGCGTGCTCGGCCACGAGATGGCCCGCAATGGCTTCGAGATCGACATATTCGAACAGGAGCGTCTTCGACAAAGGCCCGAGCGCCTCTTCCAGGCGGTTCGTCGTCTCGACGATGGCGATGGAGTCGAGACCGTATTCGGAGAGCGCCTGGTTCACGCGGATGCGCGCGGCGTCCATCTCCAGCACATCGGCCAGGATCGCGCGGACATGTTCGATCGTCGGTTGCAGGAGCGCCTCCGCATCGCCCGAGGGTTCCTGCGCCGGCGCGACGGGCGGCGTGCCCGATGCGGGCAGGCCGTAGCCGGCGATCATCGCGTCGATCCGCGTCCTGCCGCCGTAGAGGACGGTCGTGCGGGCCGTGGGCGTGCCGGTCAAGAGGGCGTCGAGCGCTGCAAGCCCCGCTGCGCTTGGCATCGGCGACAGCCCGAGCCGCCGCTGCATCGCGGCCAGCGTCGCGGCGTCGACCGACATGCCGCCATCGCGCCAGAGCGCCCAGGCGACGGCAACCGTCCGGCCAAAGGCCCTTCCCGCCGAAACGTCGGCGGCGCGGGCCTCGGCGAAACCGTCCATGAAGGCGTTGGCGCCGGCATAGATTGCCTGGCCGGGATTGCCGAAGACCGAGGCGACGGAAGAGCAGAGCACGAAGAAGTCGAGCGGCGCCTGGCGCGTCGCCCGGTCGAGATGCACCGTGCCGGCGATCTTCGGCGCGAACACGGAAGCCGCAGCGGCAACGTCCTGAGACAAGATATAGCCATCGTCGAGCACTCCGGCCGCGTGGATGATCCCCTTCAGCGGGCCGTAGTCCCTGGCGATCCGGGCGGTGAAGCGCGCCGTCGCCGCCTCCGAGGCGAGGTCGCAGGCGGCGTATTCGACCCGGGCGCCGTCGGCGCGAAGCTTCTGCAGCCGTGCCTCCGCGGCCGGCTCGGGCGCCGCCCGCCGGCCGCTGAGGATAAGGGTCCGCGCGCCGCGTGCCACCAGCCATTCGGCGAAGATCAGGCCGAGCCCACCGAGCCCGCCGGTGATCCAGTAGACCCCCGCCGGATCGGCCGAATAGGTGGCGCCGGACGGGCCCCACGTGTCGACCCACGGCATCCAGGCGCGGCGCCGGTTGTCGGCCTCGTAGCGCAGCTCGGTCAGGGTGTCGGCGGCGCTCGCTTCCGCCAGAACAAGCGCCGACAGCCGGTCGAGGCAGGCCTCGCCGGCCAGGGCGACCAGGCGCCCGCCGATCTTCGGATTCTCCAGCGTCGCCGTCCTCAACAGCGCGGCAAGCGGCGCCGTCGCGGCAGGGCCGAGCGTTTCCCGGGCGAGGACCAGCAGGCGGACCGGCTCGCGCGGGCGCGACCGCATGACGTCGCCGACGACGCCGTGGAGGCAGGCAAACAGGATTTCCGTCGCCGCCGCGAGCCCAAGCCCGTCGACGTCGTCGAGCGCCTCCACCGGCAGGCCGGTGCGCCGTGCCAGCGCCGCTGCCGTCTCGTCGTCCCAACCCGCGATGAGGACGCGCGGGCGGGCTGCCGTCGCCGGTTCGATGCCCTTCAGCGGCGCGTCCTGCCAGGCGCCCCGCGCCAGAACCACCGGCGATGCTTCCTCGCCCGCAGCGGCCGGCACGGAAGCGGCGGCGCCGGTGATGGTGGCGGCGCCGGGCGCGATCACCCGCAGAGCGAGGTCGTGGAAGATCACGCGCCGTTCACCGGTGCCGTCGACGAGGTCGATGTCGAGCCGCCGAGTCGCGTCGCCCTTGCCCGGACGCAGGCGCACATGCGCCCACATGGTCGCCTCGCAGGGGCCAAGGACCTCGATGCGCGCGCAGGCGAAGGGCACGGCGGCACCGGGCGGCGGCGCCTCGCCGATCGCCACCCAGGCCTGGATCGCCGCATCGAGCAGCACCGGATGCAGTTGCAGGGAATCCAAGGTCGGCAGCAGGCGGCGCGGCAGCTTCAGAAGCGCCAGCGCCTCGTTCTCGCCGCAGCTCACCTGCGCCAGCGCGCGGAACGCCGGACCATGCGCGACGCCGCCGGCGCCGAGCCGGGCGTAGCAGGTCTCAGTGCTGACCGCCTGCCGGATGCGCGCCTTCAAGGCGGCGAGATCAATCCGGTCGGCGCCGGGTTCCGACAGCGGTCGGATCATTCCCTGCACGTTCGGCGACGCGGCGGTCGCGCCCTCGCCTGCCATGATGGCAAAGCCGATGCCGCCGTCGGGAGCGCGGTTCAACCGGGTCTCGATGACGACGCCCTGTCCTTGCGGCGCCTGGATGGGGCGGCTCCAGACGATCGTCTCGATGGCGCAGGCCGCTCCCGCCAACGCGCCCGCCATGCTTGCCGCGGCGCGCGCCATTTCCAGGCAGGCGACGCCGGGCAGGACGGCGATCCCGCCGACATGATGGTCCGCCAGGACGAACATGTCGGCCGAAAGGCGCGTCTCGAAGCCGGCGCCGTCCAGGCCCGAGACGTTGCGGTGGACGAGCGGGTGGCGGACCGCGTCCTGATCCTTGGTGCCGGTCGACAGATCCATCCAGTGGCGCTCGCGTGCGAAGGGATAGAGCGGCGCGGCGATCCGCCGGCCGACGGCCTGGCCATTCGCGGCCCAGTCGACTTCCTCGCCGGCGACAAAGCGTCGTGCGAGATCCTGAGCTTTCGCGCCGTCGAGGTCCCCTGCCGGAAGTTCCTGCAGCGGACCGGCGGGATCGGCAAGGAAGGCACGCAGCGCTTCAGCAAGGTTTTCGGCATCGCGGGCGACGAAGGCGCGCCGGACGGGCATCGCCGTGCGCCCGGTCTGGAAAGTTCGGGCGAGGTCGGCGATCGCCGTATCGTCGTGACCTTCGATGAAATTCAGGAGCCGCGCCGCATAGGCCGGCAGGCCATCCTCCGTCGCGCTGGAGATCGGGATGACATGCCACGACAAGACCGAGCCCGCATCGGTTTCCACTAGGGTGGCCGGCGGCTCTTCCAGCAGGACATGGCCGTTGCTGCCGCCGAACCCGAAGGAGCTGACACAGGCCCGCCGCGGTTCGCCTGCCGCACTCGGCCAGTCGGTCGCCTCGCTTTGAATCCGGAACGGCGTCTCAGACAGGTCGATCAGCCGGTTCAGCTGGCCGAAGCCGACATTCGCCGGCAGCCGGCCATGGCGCAGGGCCGCCAGCACCTTGACGATGCCCGCGACGCCCGCGGCGCCCTCCAGATGGCCGATATTGGTCTTTACCGAGCCGATGCCGCAGCTGTCCGGCGGGAGCGTCACGCCCGCTTCGGCGGCAAGCGCCGCGAAGGCCTGCTTCAGCCCGGCGATCTCGATCGGATCGCCGAGCGGCGTGCCCGGGCCGTGCGCCTCGACATAGCTGATCGTCTGCGGCCCGACCCCGGCCACGCGGATGACGCCTGCGATCAGTTCGGCTTGCGCGGCCGGGCTGGTGACGGTCAGCGAGTTCGTCCGCCCGCCGTGGTTCACGCCGACGCCCCGAACCAGCGCGTGGATCGGATCATCGTCCGCCAGCGCCTTGGACAGCGGCTTCAGCAGCAACACGGCGCCGCCCTCCCCGCGCACATAGCCGTCGGCCCGGTCGTCGAAGGCCTTGGCCTCTCCGTTCTTCGACAGCATGCCCGCCTTGGCGAAGGCGACGAAATGGTTGGGCGACCATATCAGATTGACCCCGCCGGCCAGCGCCATGTCGCAGTCGCCCTCCTGCAGCGCCCGGACGGCCTGGTAGAGCGCCGTCATCGACGCGGCGCAGGCGGTGTCATTGGTGATGCTCGGGCCGTGGAAGTCGAAGAAATGCGAGATCCGGTTGGCGATGATCGAGAAGGCGATGCCGGTCGGCGTGTAGGCGTCGACCCTGGCGAGGTACTTCTCCAGGAGTTCGGCATAGTCCCAGTGGCACACGCCCATGTAGACGCCCGTCCGGCTACCCGCGAGGTCCGCGGCGCGGTAGCCCGAATCCTCGATCGCATGCCAGGCCATTTCCAGGGCAAAGCGCTGCTGCGGATCCATCCACGCGGCCTCGCGCGGCGATATGCCGAACAGCGAAGCGTCGAAGCAGTCGGCGTCGTCGACGAAGCCGCCGCAGACGCGGCCCGCGCCCTTGCCGGCCTCGGCGGTCACCGTGGCGGGGTCGAAGCGCCCGGCCGGAACCTCGGCGATCAGTGAGCGCCCGGCGGCGAGGTGGTTCCAGAACCCGTCGAGACTGTCGGCACCCGGCAGCCGCAGGCCGAGCCCGATGATGGCGATGGGTTCGCGTGGGGGCCGCCTTGCCATCACCGTCTCCCCTAGCGCGCCATGGCGTCGAAACGCCGGTTGAGGAGATCGGCGGTCTGTTCCAGCAGCATCAGGGCGATACTGTCGACATGGCGTTCGCGCCAGGATTCCTGCGGCGTGCCGGCGACCCACTGGTTGAAGGCGCCCTGCGCCGGGCCGCAATGGACCTGGAAGTCGACCTTGTGCTCCAGGTCGCCGGCCAGCGCCCAGTTCGTCGTGTCCTTGAAATAACGCTTGAAGACGAGGGCCATGCGGTGCTTGGGCAGCCGCTCGGCCCGCGCGATCTCCGTCGCCGGGTAGGTTTTCGCCACGTCGGCGAAGACCGCTTCGAAGCTGCGCCGGAAATAGCGCTCCTCGATCTGCGCCCGCAGTTTCGGCTCGATCGTCTCGAGGCTCTCGTGCTGGCGGTAGAGCCCGACGAGCCGATCAGCACGGGCGGGAAAGAAGACGCCCTTCTTCAGCACTTGTACCTTCGAGCCCAGCTCGAACATCTCGCCCGACGGCGCATAGGCGGTATCGTAGACGTCGATCCCTTGCAGGAGATCCTTGACCGCGTCGCTGGTCCCCGCCTCGACCGTGCACTGGTTGATTGATCCGGTGACGATGAAGTCGGCGCCCAGCACCAGCACCGCGGCGGCCGCTTCCGGCGTGCCGATGCCGCCGGCCGCGCCGACGAAGAGCCGGCCGAAATCGCCGAAACGCGCCTCGGCCGTGTCCCGCAGCTTGAGGATCGGCGGGATAAGGGCGAAGGGCATGCCCTGGTCGGTGTGCCCGCCGGAGTCGGACTCCACGCAGATCGCGTCCGCCATCGGCACCCGTCGCAGAAGCTCGGCCTCCCCCGCGTCGATCGCGCCGGCCTGCAGCAGCCGGTCGACCAGCGCCGCTGGCGCCGGGGCGAGAAACTGTGCCGCGACGTCCGGGCGGGAGACCTTGGCGATGATGCGGTTGTCGGCGCGCACCTTGCCTGCCTCGCGCCGAAGCCCCTTGGCCCGGTAGCGCACCAGGGCAGCGGTCACCTCCATGAAGGCCGAGGCCTCGACGACCCGAACGCCCTCCGCGATCAGCATGTCGGTCATCTCGTCCTCGAGATAGGGCCGATTGACGTGGGCGATGAAGTTGACGCCGAAGCTCGCGCGGTCGGGAATGGCCGCGCGGATCCTCGTGATCGCCGCCCTGACCGTTTCCGTCGGCAATCCCGCCGCGCCGAAGATGCCGAGAAGCCCGGCGCGGGCCATCCGCACGACGATGTCGGTCGAGGCGATGGCCTGGTACATCGCGCCGCTGGCATAGGGGTAGCGCAGCCCGAACGCCTCGCAGAAGGCGCGCGAGCCGAGGCTTTCCACGGAAATCCGGCCCCGGCCGGCCGTGTAGCCTGCAGCGTCAGGGACGCTTTCACCGTTCTCGGTGGTATCCGGCGAGCCCATCGGTGGCGGTGCTGCTTCGGCCGGTTCGGCCACGGCCGCGTTCGCATCGGTTTCCGTCGGCAGCGCATGCGGCGCCCCGCCGACCGGCGCCACCGGGCGTGCCAGTTCGGCCGCGCCCAGCGGGCCGGCTTCCAGCTCGGTGCGCTTGAACATCGGCCGGACCACCGGCGGCCCTTCCGGCCCGATCTCCACCGTGTCGACAAAGCCGACGCCCCTGGCGAGGAGGTAACGCAGGCTCTCGCTCCAGCGCACCGGCCGGGTGATCTGCTCGACCATGCGGGCGCGCAGATCGGCATCGACATGCGGCCGGGCCGTGACGTTGGAGATCACCGGCACGCGCTGCGGGGCGAGCGGGACATCCGCGATGAAATCGGCGAACCGATGCTGCGCCTCGGCCATGAAGGGCGTGTGGAACGCGCCACTGACCGGCAGCGGAAGGTAGTGCGTCGCGCCGGCCGCGAGGAAGAGGCTCTCTGCGGCGACGATCGCCTCCCTGCGCCCGGAGACGACGATCTGGCGCGGCGTGTTGAAGTTCGCCGGATGGATGTCGGCGAGATCCTCGCGGCGAAGCAGATCCGCGATCGTTTCGGCCTCGAGCCCCAGCACGGCCGCCATGCCGCCGCCGCGCGCTTCGGCCATCAGCGACCCGCGCCGTGCGACGAGCCGCAGGCCGGTGGCGAAATCGACGACGCCCGACGCAAAGAGCGCGACATATTCCGCGACGCTGTGGCCGAGCAGGAAATCGGCGCGGTCCCCCGTCTCCTCGACATGCCGGAGATAGCGCAGGCTGTTGACGACATAGAGCGCCGGCTGGGTGAACTGCGTCTGGCTCAGCCGCTCGGGCGGTCCGTCGCGGCACAATCGGGCGACATCGAAGCCGAGGACGTCGCCGGCCTGTCGGACGAGGTCCGGGAACGCGGCGAATGCCTCCCCGCCCATGCCGAGCCGCTGCGCGCCCTGGCCGGGAAACAGGAAGGCCTTCATGGCGTCACCAGCTGGGACCGGTCCCGGATCCATTCGATCCGTCCAAGGTCCATTCGCACGACGCGGTCGGCGACCGGCCAGTATTTCTCGTCGTGGGTGGTCGCGATGACGAGCTTTCCCTGCGCCTTCAGCTCCGGAATGAAATCGTTGTAGAAATACTCGCGGAAATGCACGTCCTGCTCGGCCGACCATTCGTCGAAGACGTAGACCGGCCGGTCCTCGAGAACGGCGGCGATCAGGGCCAATCGCTTGCGCTGCCCCGTCGACAGATGCAGCTGGTTGAAGCGGCCATCCGCGAACGTGACCTTGTCGGCAAGCCCCATGACGGCGATCAGGCGGTTGACGCGCGCGGGGTCGATATTTTCCAGACCGTAAAGCCGGTCGAACAAATGGAAGTCGACGAAGACCGCCGAGAAGAGCTCTCTGTAGCCAGCGATGGCCTTGCCGACGACCGCCTTGCCATCGACCTCGATCCAACCCGACTGCGCAGGATAGAGACCGGTCATCGCCCGGAGCGCCGTCGACTTGCCGCTGCCATTGCCGCCGACGAGGAAGATCACCTCGCCGCGCGAGACGGTCAGATCGAGGGGGCCGATCGCATAGGCCTCCGGATCAGCGACATCGTAACTGAAGCGCAGCGCGCTGAAGCCGATCTGCGAGAAATCGTGAAACGCCATGGCTTCTTCACGGGCTTCCTCCGGCGAGACGCTCGGCGCGGCCGACAATTCGCGGTCGATCGCCAGGATCGCCTGCAGCCCGACTTCGGCCCGAACGAACATAGGTGATTGCGCCACCGTCTTCGACAGGGTGCCCATGCAGAACAACAGCACCGGGACGATCTGGAAGACAATGACACTGTTGCCGGTGACATAGGCCGGGAAGGCGAAAGCAACGACGCCGAGCATCAGGAAGGTGACGAGATAGACGAGGAGCGTTAGCGCCACCCAGTGCTCGACGGACCGCACCAGCAACCGCTCGAGGATGTTCGACCGTCGGCGATAGGCCTTGGCGACGCTCTCGGTGCGGCTGGTGTTGAGACGCAGTTCCTTCGATCCGTGGATGACATCGACGATCGCATCCAGCATTTCCGCCTGCATTCGCTCGACCAGTTGCAGGATCTCCACGAAGCGGTTGTTGCTCGCCTTGTAGCCTATGACGCCGGCCAGCACGGTCGCCAGGAACAGGACGAAGGCGGCCGGCGAAAGATAGAGCAGGAAGGCGAGCGCCACCGCCAGGAGGATCGTCTGCTGGAAGGCGTCGATGATCAGGGGGAAGGTGATCGAGAGGTGGTTGGTCTCCTTGGCCACCAGATTGTATAGGCGGCCGCGTCCCAGCCGGTCGGCGACGAGGAGTTCGGTCTTGCGCAGCCTGTCGACGATCGCCAGCCGCTTGGCGTCGAGCAGCTCCTCGATGATCGCCATGGAGCGGACGAGGGCGAACTGGTTGGCGCCGTAATAGAGACCGAACGCGCACAGAAAGGCGGCCCAGGCGACGACACCCGGCGGATTGCCGAGCGCCACGATTCCCGCGACCGTGGTGATGATGACGATCAGCGCCGCATTGGCGAGCCCTGCCACGAGGGTAAGAAGCAGCATGATGCGGAGCTGGCGCCGGTCGGCGCCCCTGATGAAGTCGAGCAGCGCCATCGCTAGGCGCCCCCTGCGGGCAACATCATGCCGAGATCCAGCGCCACGCGCCGGTCGCACCGGTCCCAGTAGCGGTCGTCGTGGGTGACGGCCACCACGGTCTTGCCGCGAGCTTTGAGGTCCGGCAGCATCTCCGTGTAGAAGACCTCGCGAAAATGCGCGTCCTGATCGGCCGCCCATTCGTCGAAGAGATAGACCTCGCGGTCCTCAAGCAGGCTGACGATCATGGCGAGGCGCTTGCGCTGGCCCGTGGACAGGTCGCTGGTCGTGAAGCGCCCCTTCCGGAACCCGACCTTGTCGCTGAGCTCCATCCGCGCGATCAGCCGATCTACTTCTTCCGGCACGACGTCCTCCAGCCCGTGAAGCCGGTCGAAGAGGTGGAAATCCATGAAGATGCTGGAGAAGATTTCCCGATATTCCTGCCGGTTCGCTTCGTCGATCGCTACATCGTCACAGACGATGCGACCGCCCGTCGGTGCATAGAGCCCGCACAGAAGCTTCAGCGCCGTGGACTTCCCGCTGCCGTTCCCCCCGGTCATGAAGACGATCTCCCCGCGCTTGATGGAGAGTTCGAGCGGACCCGCCGTGAAGGTGGTGATCCCGTCCGCGTCGACATAGCGGAAGGTCGTCCCGACCAGGTCGATGGAAGCAAACGCCCTGAACGGCGAGCGCTGGCGCGGCAATGGCGCCACGGCTGCCGGTGCGCCCTCGTCGAGCCGTTGCTCCAGGGAATAGATGTGACCGAGGCCCGCCTCTGCCCGGCCGACGAGGCGGACGACCGAGGTGATGGCCGCCATCGGCCCGATCGCAAAGACCGACGCGGCAACGATCTTGTAGATCGTGTCCGTGTAGCCGGAGAAGAAGACCGGCAGCACGAACACGACGACGCCCACGAGCAGGAACACGAAGGCGTTGCTGAACTGCAGGAGGGTCACCCAGCGCCCACCCAGCCCGACCACCACGGTCTTCAGCCGGCCCGTCACCTCTGCGAAATGGCGGAAGATCGCATCGTTCTTGTCGGCGTTCAGGCGGATTTCCTGAAAGCCGAGCGTGAAGTGCGACAGGGTCTCGAGCATCGCCGCTTCGCGGTGATGCACCTCAGCGAGCGCGCCGCTGAGCGCCCGCTGCCGCCCGACGAAGACGATGATCCCGAGTGCGATGAACCCGGCCACCACGACGAACGACACGAACGACAGGGTCGCGATGTAGACGAGCAGGAAAAGCAGCAGGAACGCGCTCTGCGCCGCTCCGATCAGCAATGGCAATGTCTGCGACAGATGGTCGGTTTCCTGCGCGACGGTCAGGTAGATGTCGCTTGGGCCGAGGGTTTCGAGCGTCCTGAGATCGGCCCGCAGGATCTTGGCGACAAGGCGCCGCCGGGTTGCCTCGAGACGCGACTGCACGAACCGGTTGGTCTGCTGCAGCGAGGCGCGGTTGGCGAGCAAGAAGAATGCCAGCGTCAGGAGATAGGCAACGAGAAGTTGCGAGCCGACGGCCCGCCCGAGCAGGGCATGCTCGGCTGCCTGGTTGATCAGCGCAACGAGACCGGCATTTCCCAGCCCGGACAGGCATGTGATGACAAAGATGAAACGACGATTGGCGGGCAATCCCCCCCGAAGGAGGCGGACGATATTCATTGACGACCGGCCATCCTGACTCCCCCTCGGATGGAAACCTTCCGGAATGCCCCATCGGTCTATTAGCGAACCATGTCAGCGATGTTAACGCCGCAAGGAGAGCCTGGCCTTCGGCTCCGGCGGTTGCGCTTGCGCGGTAAGCAGCCCTGCCCATGCTGGCTAACATGCTATGCGGAGGCCTGCCCCGACGCAAGCGACAACCACGGGCCGGCCTGCGATAAAACTCATTAAAATCCGTTATTTATGCGGCAACGGCGGACGCCGTCCGGAGCATTGCCGGCCGATCGGGACCGCGTGACCGCCGTCCTGCAGGGAAAGCCTGACCCGGCGTAAAAATACGCGCTCCAGCCCTGTCGTTCAGCCGAATGTTTCCCTACGCTGTTCCTTGCCCTGAAAGGCGGCGAACGGATCTTCGTCCGGCGACCCCAACCCGCACGTTTCCCGAGAGCAACCCGAGACCATGACGAAGGTTCGCCGTTTCATCGAAGAACAATTCCTGATCGAGTTCGACGAAAGCTTTCCGGAAAGCGCCGACCTCTTCAAGGAAGGCGTTATGGATTCCTTCGGCTACATCCAGCTGATTCGGTTTCTCGAGAAGGAATTCGCGATCAAGTTCACCGAGCAGGAGATGACGGGCGGTGTCATGGTCAGCCTGACGCAGATCGAGCGGGCGGTGGCGCTGAAGACGGCAGGCCATCCGGCCGGCTGACGTAGAACAGGCGGAAAATCATGTGCGGCATCGCCGGCATCGTCCATCCGGCCCGGCCCGCCGAGGCCCTGTCGGCTGACATCAGCGACATACTCGCAAATATCGGCCATCGCGGGCCGGACGGTGCGGGCTATCTTGTCGACGACGGCTTCGCCATGGGCACGGTCCGCCTCGCCATCCTCGACCCGGCGGGCGGGGCGCAGCCCTTCGGCGACGACACCGGCCGCTACTGGCTCTGCTACAACGGCGAGATCTACAATTACCGCGAACTGCGCGAGACCCTTCGGGCGCTCGGCTGCACGTTCCGGACCCATTGCGATACCGAAGTCGTCCTGAACGCCTGGATCATTTGGGGCCCGGACTGCCTGCGCCGCTTCAACGGCGGCTTTGCCTTCGCGCTTTACGACAGCTGGACGAAGGACCTGGTCCTCGCCCGCGATCGTTTCGGCAAACGACCGCTCTTCTATGCCCGCCACGGGAAGGCATTGCTGTTCGCGTCGGAGATGAAGGCGTTTCTCGCGATCCCCGGCTTTGCCTTCGAACAGGACCCGGCGCAGCTGTCATCCATACTCGGCCAGACGACGCCGCTGCCGGATCAATCCGGCTTCATCGGCATCGAAAGCCTGCCGATGGGGCAGTGGCTCAGTCTCCGCAACGGCTCGGTCACCGCCCGGACCTATGCCGAGCTGCGGTTCGACGCTGGACCGGCGGTCGCCAGCGAGGCCGAGGCTGTCGAACTGATCCGGACGCGGCTCGCCCGCAGCGTGGAGTTGCGCCTGCGCAGCGATGTCGAGGTCGGCGTCTATCTCAGCGGCGGGGTCGATTCTGCCATCGTCGCCGCGCTGGCCGGCGACTTCTCGACACGAAAGCTCTCGACCTTTTCGGTCGAGTTCGAGGATTCCGAGTTCGATGAATCCGCCGACCAGCGCCTGGTGGCGGCCCATCTCGGCACGCGCCATCACGCCGAGCGGATCAGCCACGCCGACATCGCCCATGCCCTGCCCGACGCCGTCTTCCATGCCGAAATGCCGGCCTTTCGCAGCGCCTTCGTGCCGATGTTCATCCTGTCGCAGCGAACCCGGGACGAGGGCATCAAGGTCATCCTCAGCGGCGAGGGCGCGGACGAGGCCTTTCTCGGCTACGATCTGTTCAAGGAGACCCTGCTGCGCGCGGCCTGGAGCGACATGGCGGAGGACGTCCGGCGCGAGCGGCTGCAATCGCTCTATCCGCATCTCGGCCATTACGGGCCCGAGGATATCGCCGCGCTGACCGGCCTTTACCAGCAGTTCTCGCGGGAACACATGCCGGGCCTCTTCTCGCACGAGCTGCGCTTCCAGAACGGCCTGTTCTCGACCCGGCTCCTGAAGCATGCCGGCTCGCCCTTTGCGGCGATCACCGCGCTGACCAGGAACTGCAGCGCCTATTCGGCCATGTCGGCGACCGAACGGGCGCAATGGCTGGAATACCAGACGCTCCTGCCCGGCTATCTGCTGTCCACCCAGGGCGAGCGTATGAGTCTCGCCCACGGCGTCGAGAACCGCTGCCCGTTCCTCGATCCCGACATCGTGGCGCTGGCATCGTCCCTGAACCTGAAATTCGACGACGGCTTTCGCGAGAAGCGCCTGCTCCGCGAGGCCTTTCGCGACCGCTTGCCGGACAGGATCGTCGACAAGCCGAAATTTCCCTACCGCGCGCCGGACGGCGCGGCCTTCGCGGCCGTGCGTCCGGACTATCTGGACCTGGTGCTCAGCCCCGAGGAACTCGGCAAGATCCCGTTTCTCGACTCCCGCTTCGCCCAGCGCCTGGCAACCAAGGTGCTGACGAAACCGGCTTGCGAGATCAGCACGAAGGAAAACCAGACCTTCCTGTTCCTCCTGTCGATCAGTCTCCTCCACCGCGCTTTCGTCAGCCGCGAGGGTCGCCGCCAAGGCGTCCTGCCGCCGCTGGAGAAAATCGTCGACCTGACGCGAGAAAAGCTGGCTCACGCCTCCCAGGGCAGCTTCAGTTCCGTCACGTAGCGTCGGATCCCGGCGATCACCGCCGGGTCGTCGAAGCAGGCACGGTTGGCCGCCAGCGCCGATGCCTTGCCGGCATCCAGGTCACCGCGGCAGGTCGCCATATAGGTCTTATAGCGGGCGATCGCCGGCTTGCGCAGATGCTTGAGCCGATCGAGATGGCGAACCAGTTCGCGCGCGACGTCGTCGCAGAGGACGTCGACGAGACCGCTCGCCGCCGCATCCGCCGCCGAGACCGGCCGCGTCATCAAGGTCATGTAATGGGCCCGCTGATGGCCGACGCGCCGGACCAGAAACGGCAGGACGCAAGCCGGGAACAGGCCGAACAACAGCTCGGACAGTCCGAACCGCGCCGGCTCTTCGGCGATGACGATGTCGCAGGCTGCCACGAAGCCCACGCCGCCGGCATTGGCGCGACCGCGCACCAAAGCGATGCTGACGAAGGGACCTTCGGCCAGCGCCCGCCAGACGTCGTAGAGCGGTTCGGGATCCCCCGCCGCGCCGTCCGCCGCGACCGCATCGAAGTCGCCGCCAGCGCAGAACACGTCGTCGCCGCCTTCGATCACGACGATCGCAATCGGCACGCCATCGGGTCCCGCTCCCTCACATTGGGCGAGAATCGCGGCGAATTCCACGATCATGCGGGCGTTGATGGCGTTGCCGGCCGCCGGGCGATCGAAGACGATGCGGCAGATCCCGTCGCCGGTCGACACTTGCAGCGTCTCGTACGTCATTGCCGGCTCTCCTTGTCGGGCGCGCCGATCACCAGCGCCGCGCTGGTCCCGCCAAAGCCGAAGGAGAGCTTCAGCGCATGGCGGATGGCGTGCGGAACGGCAACGGCACCGACCCAGTCGAAGCGCGGATCGAGCGGGTTGTCGAGGTTTCGTGTCGGATGAAGGCGCCCGGCCTCGATCTGGATGAGCACGGCGGCGACCTCGATGGCACCGGCGGCGGCCAGCCCGTGGCCGAGGATGGACTTGGTCGCGTTGATCCGGGCGCCGGTCAGGCCGAGCGTCCGGTAGGCGGCAAGCTCGGCCGCGTCGCCGGCGGGCGTGCCCGTGGCGTGGCCGTTGACGTAGTCGATGTCGGCCGCAGTCAGCCCGGCTTCGGTCAGGGCGTTCGTGGCCGCTCGCACCTGCCCCTGCGAGTCCGGCTCCGGCCCGCGCGTGCCGTCGGCAACGAGCGCGCTGCCGAGCAGCGTTCCGTAGGCCTTGGCGTCGCCGGCCATGTCGGACCGGCAGAGCACGAGCGCGGCGGAGGCTTCGCCATAGATGAAGCCGTCATGGCCACGGTCCATCGGCCGGCACGCCGCGCCCGGCCTATCGGCGAAACGCGTGGTTCCCATGGCGCCCATGGCGCGCATCGCCTGGAGGTCGTGCGCCGACACGTCCTGCAGCGCCCCCAGCGCGATGCAGACGTCGACGCGGCCGCTACGAATGGCATCCATGGCCTGGATAATCGCCACCGTGCCGCTCGCGGAGGCGGCGCCGACGCTGTAGGCGAAGCCGCGGATCGGATAGGTCGCGGTGCAGAGCCCGCCAATGTCGGTGTCGAGGAATATGTGACCGTGGCGCGGCGGCACATAGGCGAGCCGGCCGGCGAAGCTCGCGGCGGCAAGCGCCTGCTCCCGCGCGGCAAGGTTCGTGCCCCCGACCACGAGCCCGATGCGCAACGGATCGATCGTTTCCAGGCCGGCCTCGCGCCACGCCTCGTCCAGCACGGCGATCGCCACCCGCTCGCCGAAGGTGGTGGTTCGGGCGAGACGCGCCGGCAGGATTGCCGGTGGCTCCGACATCTCGATGCCGACGAAGGCACTGTCGCCCTCCGGGGCTTCGCGACCGGGCCGAGCGAGGTGCGAAAAGAGGTCCCTGCCCGCGAAAAGCCCGTCGCGGAACGCCGCCTTGCCATGGCCGAGGCCACAGGCGACGCCGATGCCCGTCACGACGATCGACGGGGTATCAGGCGGCGCTTTTGGCATGGAGTAGGTCGGCCAGCTCGCCGATATTGCGGGGCCCGTGCAGCTCGACCAGCGGGATCTTCAGGCCCAGTTGCTCCATCACGGCGAGGATGATCTCGCTGCGCTCGATGGAATCGACGCCCAAATCCGCCAAGGAGTCGGCACGGGCGATCGGCTGCCCCGACAGCTCCGGCACAGTCTCGCGAATTTCGGCGACGATGAGCGCGACGATCTGGTTGCTGTCCAAGCTGTTCCCCCGGCGCGGGCCGCGATCGTCGCTCGGATCGCTCAAACCCAGCTATACTCCCGGTGGTAGCCGACGACCCTGTCGAGGACAAGGCGATCGCCCTTGCCGGCGGTCGGCCAGGCGCCTGGCACGACGCCGTGGTCGAGTTCGACGTCCCGCGTGCCGAAGCGGACAACGTCCGGGCTGGACAGCAGCGCGACATATTCCGCCATCGTCAGCCGATAGCGTCGGTCGAGCGTCTCGGCGATGGCCATCGACCGGAGGCGCTCCGCGCCTTGCGGCGTGACGACGCCGCTGAAGAATTCTGAGCAGCAGCCCGACCCGTAGGAGAACAGCCCGACGCGCAGCGGTTCGGCGATTGCGATCGTGTCGATCGTTCCGGCCAGCGCAACGAAGACCGATCCGCCCGCGGTGTTGCCGACGCGCTTGCCGTAGGCCAGGCTCGGCGCCAGCCGCCGGTCGAAATCGGCGGCGACCTCTGCGATGGGCGCCTTGTAGAGCTTGCGCATGAGATGGCGATGCGCGCCCTTCACCATGCCACCGAACGGCGTGTGGAAGCACAGCTGGTTGAAGGTTCGGCGGAAATCGGCGCCCTCGACACGGCGCGCATAATCGTTGAAGGCCCCGTTGCAGCAGTCGAGATAGGCCATCAGCGACAGATCCGCGTCGCCCGCCTCGGCATCGGGACCCGGCCGGCAGGTGTCCATCACCTCGAAGGCGTGGTTGCCGTAGGCGCCAGGATCGATCTGCAGGATGGCCGGCGTCTCGGAGACGATCATCGCGACGGCGCCGGCACCCGAACTCGGCTCGGAATAGGCCCATTCCTCGACCGCACCGGCGTCGGCCAGCGCGAAACGGGAAATGTCGGTCGTCACCACCAGCGCCCTGGCGCCTGGCGACGTTTGCGACAGCACGAAGTTCACCGCCATCTGCAGCCCGGCCGCGCCCGAGTAGCAGGCCTGCTTGATCTCGAACAACCGGCAGTTCGGCTCAAGGCCGAGATGCCGGTGCAGATAGGTGCTGATCGACTTGCCGAAATCGATGCCTGATTCGGTGCAGGTGATCACCATCTCGATGCGGCCGCGCTCTTCCGGCGTCATCGCATCGAGCAGCGGCTTCGCCGCGTTGACGGCAAAGGTTATCGGGTCCTCGTATGGCAGCGCGACGGATTTTTCCTGCATCAGCAGGTTCTCGAAACGCGGCATGTCGAGGCCGCGATAGTCGCAGAGCTCGCGCACGTCGAGACAGGCCATGCCGCCAAAGACGTTCATCGCCTCGATGCCGACCGGTCGGGTCAAGCGGCGCGCTCCAGGCGGACCGGCAGGCTGGCGAGACCGCGGGCGTTCATCCGGTCAAGCCGCCACGCCGGCGGCCCGGCAAGCGCGATCCGGCTGTAACGGTCGAGCACCGCGGAGAACGCGATCTGCGCCTCCAGCCGGGCCAGCGGGGCACCGATGCAGAAATGCGCGCCGGCGCCGAAGGTGAACTGGGCATTGGACGGCCGCGCGATATCCACCGCGTCGGCGCGGTCGAACCGCGCTGGGTCACGGTTGATCGCGCCGATCAGGCCGATGACCGGCGAACCTTCCGGAATGAGAGTGCCCTCGACCGCGAAATCCTCCCGCGCCACACGCAGGATCATGTTGCCACCCGGCTCCATGCGCAAAAACTCCTCGATCGCCGTGCGCATCAGCCGGCGGTCCGCCCGCAGCCGCGCCATTTCCTCGTCATGGCGCAGCAGCAGCAGCATGCCGTTGCCGATCAACGTGACGGTCGTCTCGTGGCCGGCGACCAGCATCGAGACGAGGTTGGTGAGCGTCTCCTCCTCGTCCAGCGTGCCGCCGTCATGGGCGCGGATCGCCATGCCCATGAGATTGTCCTCGTCGGCGTCACGGCGCGCGGCGATCTGCTCGCGCAGGAAGTCCTTGAACTCGTTCAATGCCGCCAAGGCCTCGAGCTTCTGCTCCGGCAGCATCAAGATGTCGCCGATGCGGATCAGCGACGCACTCCACCGGCTGATCGTCTCGTCCATGCTGGCGGGAATGTCAAAGAGCTTGCACAGGACCCGCAGCGGCAGCGGCGCGGCGTAGGCCGCGATGAAGTCGGTCTCGCCCGCGTCCGGCATGGCGTCGAGCAGGGCTTGCGTCTCGATCTCGATCAGCTCCGCCATCGCCGCCATCGCCTGGCTGCGGAAGGCCGGCTCGTAGACCTTGCGCATGCGGGCGTGATCCTCGCCGTCATTGCTGATCATCTGCGGCTGGAACTCGCTGAACAGCCTATAGCCGACCGGATCGTTCAGGCGGTAGTCCGGCGAAGACCAGCCGTTGGTCCAGCGGCGCGTGTCGCGCCCCATGGCCGTCGATTTCGCCACTTTCGAGAAGGCCTTGTGGCCGAGGACGAAATAGATTCCGCTGGCGGAGTCGAAATGGATAGGCCCCCTCGCCTGCAGCCGGCGCAGCACGGGGTAGGGATCGGCGAGGAAGACCGGATCGGACAGGATCGACCACCAGTCGATGTCGCCGTCACGCCTCGCCTCGCTCATGTCTCCCCCTCCTCGATCGTGCCCGACCGCAGGTCCGGCAGACAATGCGGACGCAGCGGCAGGATGTCGATCTATGATATGGCACAGCCGCATCGGAGAAGTCGCTGCGAAACGAAACGCGCGCATGCGGTTGCTCACCCGCATCTCGCTCATGCGGCCATGGCGGTGGACAGGATCGGCTCCGCATGAAAAGCCTCCCTCGCGCCCAAGAGCGCGGACGGGATTCGGGGCTGCCGAAGCGATGAAACTCCTGGCGATCAGCGATCTGCATCTGGCGAGCCAGGCCAACCGTGACGCCCTCCTCGCGCTGCCCTCTTACGGCGCAGACTGGCTGATCGTCGCCGGCGACGTCGCCGAACGCTTCGACCATATGCGCCTTGCCTTCGAGGCGCTGACAAACCGGTTTGCGAAAGTCTTCTGGGTCCCCGGCAATCACGATCTCTGGGCCATCCCCCACGAGCCGGGCCGGCCGGCGCTGGCGGGCGAGCCGCGCTATCGCGCGCTGGTGAAACTCGCCCGAGACAACGGCGTGGTAACCCCTGAAGACCCGTACCAGACCTGGTCGGGCGCTGGCGGTCCCTGCATCATCGCGCCGCTCTTCCTGCTCTACGACTACAGCTTCCGGCCGGCACATATCGACCGGGCGGGCGTCGTCGACTGGGCCCGGGAGGAAGGCGCGGTCTGCGCCGACGAGATGTTTCTCGACCCGGCCCCGTGGCCGACCCGGGATGCGTGGTGCGACAACCGGATCGCCGAAACCGAGCAACGCCTCGCCGAGATCGGGGCCGGCATGGCGACCGTCCTGGTCAACCATTTCCCGCTGCGCGGCGACCTCATCCACATCCCCCGCGCGCCGCGTTTCACGCCGTGGTGCGGCACCCGCCGGACCGACGACTGGCACCGGCGCTACAATGCCCGCGTCGTCGTCTCCGGCCATCTCCATGTCCGCCGGACCGACTGGCGCGACGGCACGCGCTTCGAGGAGGTTTCCTTCGGCTATCCGCGCCAATGGGACCAGAGCCGGGGCATGGCGCCCTATCTGCGGACCATCCTGCCGACGCCGCCTGACGATCAGACGGCCAGTCCACGAAGATAGGCGAGCGGCGCGGGGCCGACATCGACGTCGAGCCGCGACGGGTCCGGATGGCGCACGGCGAGCGCCATCCGATGATCGGCCGAGGGGCGCCGGGCGTCGAAGCGCCAATGCGCGGCATCGTCGCCCGCTTCATCGTCGAACCGGATGGTAAGCCTGTCGAGATCGAACGAGAACGCCTCCAACGGCTGCGACAGGCCCTTGCCGATCGCCTTCACGTAAGCCTCCTTGAGCGTCCAGAAGGTCAGGAAGGTCTCCACCCTTTCCGCCGGCGGTGCTGCCGCGAGAACCCGACGCTCCGCCTCAGACAGGACCCGCATGGCAAGCGTTGCCGTTTCCACAGTCCGCGCCAGCCATTCGACGTCTACGCCGATATCGTGGTCGATCGTCAGGGCCGCCGCCGCCAGGCCCCTGGTGTGCGAGAGGTTGACGCGCAGCCGCGGCGCGCCGGCAGGGACGCTGAGTTCCGGCTTGCCATGGGCTTCGACCGCAAACCGCCAGTCCCGCGCCGGGTGGCCGGTGCAGAAGCTCAGAAGACCCCGCACCAGCGCATGAGCGGCGATATAGACAAGGCGGTCGCGCTCGAAATGGAACCGCGCCGCCCGCGCCCGCTCCGCCGGGATCAGCAGCGACTCCAGGAGCAGCCAGTCGGCTGGCCCGATTTCTGCGAGCGGCAGGTACCAGGCGGCGACCCGGTCGCCGTCGACGAGCAGCTTTCCGTTCGCGGCCGGGCCGTGCGACAAGAAGCGCCCAGCGACCGGATCTCCGACCAAGGTCTCCCCCATGGTTCCCCCTTCCCCGTCCCTTCCCGTGGCGTTCTGCTTCGCCGGGCAGGGATCGCAATACCATCACATGGCGGCCGACCTGATGGGCGCAGAACCGGTATTCCGTCAATGGATGGAGATCGGCGAGAAGATCCTGCGGCGCACCCACGGGTTTTCGCCGCTGGAAAGGATCTACGACCGGGCCAAGAGCATCGGCGATCAATTCGACAGGCTCGAACACACCCATCCCTCACTCTTCATGACGCAATTCGCCACCGCCAAGATGCTGCAGGCCATGGGCATGCGGCCGGACATGCTGCTGGGCGTCAGCCTCGGCGAGTTCGTCTCCATGAGCCTTGCCGGAATGATCCCGTTCGAGACGGCGCTGCATGCCGTGGCGCGGCAGCCGGCGGTGTTTGCGGCCACGTCGCCCCCCGGCGCGCTCATTGCCGTGCTCGCGCCGGAGAGCCTGCGCGCCCGGTCACACGTCCTGAGCCAGGTGACGGAGGTCGCCGGAACCAACGCCGAACGCCATTGCGTCCTCGCCTGCCTGGCGACCGACACGGAGCGCGTGACCGACGAACTGCGCCGGCTGGACGTCGCCTTCCAGCGCCTGCCGGTTCCCTTCGCCTTTCACTCGCGCTGGGTCGAGGCGGCGCGGGAACGCTATAACGCCTCGGTTGCGGACCTGTCGTTCCAATCGCCGTTCTGGCCGGTCTGGTCGGCCTGTCTCGCCCGCCCGATCGAAGCAGCCGACCACGGCGCGACCTGGCGGATCGTCCGCGATCCGATGCGCCTGCGCGCCACCATCGCCGCGATCGAGGCTGCCGGCGGCGCGTTCTATGTCGATCTCAGCCCGACCGGCAGCCTCGCCGCGATCCTGCGGCAGGAACTCTCGGCCGAATCCCCCTCGCGGGCGGTGGCGCTACTGAGCCCCTTCGGCGGAAACCTGAAACGGCTGGCGGATCTGCAGAAGGCTTGCCGCTGACCCCAGAGATCGCGTCCGCGCTCACTCCAGACGCAAGGGCAGATGTGCCAGCCCGCGCTGGTTCGTCCGGTCCGTCCACCAGACAGGCTCGCCGGCCAGTTCGATCCGCGGATAGCGTTCGAGCAGCGCGGTGAAGGCGGTCTGCGCCTGCAGCCGCGCCAGCGCCGCGCCGATGCAGACATGCGGGCCTCCGCCGAAGATCGCCTGCGGGTTGGGCCGGCGCGCAATATCGAAGCCGTCCGGATCATCGAACCGGGCCGGATCACGGTTGATCGCACCGATCAGGCCGATGACCAGCGATCCGGCCGGGATGGTGGTGCCGACGCAATCGAAATCAGCGATCGCCACCCTGAGGATGAAGTTGATCGCCGGCTCGAAGCGCAGCATCTCCTCGATGGCCGACCGCATCAGCTCTGGCTCGGCGCGCAGCCGCGCCATATGTTCGGGGTGCCGCAGCAGCGACAGAAGCCCGTTGCCGAGAAGATTGACCGTCGTCTCGTTACCGGAAGCAAGCCCGAGGAGGTTGTTCAGCGTCTCCTCCTCGTCCATCAGCCCGGCGTCCATCGCCCGCAACGCCAGCGCGACATAGCAGGTGCCCGGATTGTCGCGGCGTGCTGCCAGATGGGCTCGCAGATAGGCCTTGTAGGCCCGCAGGGCATCGAGCGCCTCTCGCTTCTCGCCCGGCCCCATCATGATGTCGCCGATCCTGATTAGCGCGCCGTTCCACAGCGCCAGCTGCGGATCCATCTCGGCCGGAATCTCGAAGAGATTGCGCGCGACCCGCAGCGGCAGGTGGTTGGCGAAGCCGGTCATGAACTCGACCGGCCCGTCGTTCGGCAGGGCGTCGAGCAAGGCTTGGGCCTCGGCCTCGATCATCGGCTTCAGCGGCGGGATCTCCGCCGGGCGGAAGGCCTTTTCCCAGACGTCGCGCATGCGGCGGTGGTCGGGCGCATCGGCGTTGACCATCTGGCGGTGGAATTCGCTGAACAGCGCGTGGCTCAGCGGATCGCTCTCCTTGCTGCCCGGCCGATCCCAGCCATTCGTCCACCGCCGCGTGTCGCGGCCCATTTCCGGCGCCCGGAGCATGGCGTTGAACGGCTCGTGGCCGAGGACGAAATAGATGTCCGTGGCCGCGTCATGGTGGACAGGGCCCAGTTCACGGATGCGCCTGAGATGGGAATGCGGATCGGCGAGGTAGCCGGGGTCTGTCAGCAGCGTCCACCAGTCGATCGCCTCGGTTGTAGCGTCGTTCATCATGCGTGTCCGAACCGAAGCGGGAGGGAATGCAGGCCGTGCTGGTCGCTGCGATGCGTCCACCAGACGGGATTGCAGGCGAGTTCGATCCGACCGAACCGCTCCGCCAGCCTGGCGAAGGCCGCCTCGGCGGTCATCCGGACCAGCGCCTTGCCGAGGCAGATATGCGGCCCGCCGCCGAAGACCTGATGGGGGTTCGGCCGCCGGCCGATGTCGAACCGGTCGGGATCGTCGAACTGCGCGGGATCGCGGGTGATCGCCGGGACCAGGCCGATTGCCAGCGAGCCCGCCGGAACGAGGATGTCACCGCACCGATAGTCGCGGATCGCGACGCGGAGAATGAAGCTGCCGCCGGGCTCGTAGCGCAGCATTTCCTCCACGGCCGAGCCGACCAGCGCGCGATCGGCCCGCAGCCTGCCGAACTCGGCCGGATGGCGCAGCAGCGCCAGCATGCCGTTGCCGAGCAGCGTCGCCGTCGCGGCCCCGCCGGAAACCAGCGTCACTAGGTTGGTGAGGCTTTCCTCTTCGTCCATCGTGCCGTCCGCATGGGACGCCTGCGCCAGGGCCAGCAGACCGTTCGGGTCGATCCCGGCGGTCAGCCGGTCGCGCAGATAGGCCTTGAAGGCACGCAGCGCCGAGAGCGCATCCCGTTTCTCCTCGGGCGACATGATGATGTTGCCGACCAGGCTGAGGGCCGCGACCCATTCGGCCACCTGCGCGTCCATTTCGGCGGGAAGTTCGAAGGCAACGCGCGTCACGCGCCGGGCCAGCGGGTTGGCGAAGGCCGCCATGAAATCGACCGGCGCATCGAGCGGCAGGCTATCCAGCAGGTCCGCGCATTCGGACGCGATCGCCGGGCGCAGCCATGCCAGGCTAGCCTCGCGAAACGCCTTCTCGTAGACCGCTCGCATCCGGCGGTGCTCCGGCGGGTTGGCGTTGGTCATCTGCGGCTGGAACTCGCCGAACAGCTCGAAGCTCAGCGGATCGCGCAGCCGGTTCTCCGGCGAGTTCCAGCCGTCGCGCCAGAGGCTCGTGTCCCGGCCCATCTCCGGTGCCGTGGCCATCCGGCGGAATGCGTCATGGCCGAGGACGAAGTAGATGCCGGATACCGGGTCCTGATGCACCGGCGCCAGATCGCGGATGCGTTTCAGCGCCGCATAGGGATCGGCCAGATAGGCCGGGTCGGCGAGCATCGCCCACCAGTCGACCCCGGAAATGTCAGGCGGAAAGTCCGGGGCATAGGCATTCGCGACGTCGGATCGGGTCATGACGGAGGGGCCCCTGAAGCCTGCTGCGTGGAGACATTCGCGGAGCGAACACAAGACCGTTCCAAGCTGGTGTCAGGCCTCGCGCATGAGCAGCGGCAGCGACTGCAGCCCCCGCTGATCGCTGCGATCGGTCCACCAGACGGGTTTTCCCGCCAGTTCGATCCGGTCGAACCGGTTCATCAGCGCCGTGAAGGCTACCTGGGCGGTCATGCGGGCGAGCGCCTTGCCGATGCACACATGCGGGCCGCCGCCAAACGCCGCCTGGGCATTGGGCCGCCGGCCGATGTCGAAGACATCGGGAATGTCGAACAGGGCCGGGTCGCGGTTGATCGCGCCGACCAGGCCGATCGCGAGCGATCCCTCGGGAATGACGGCGTCGCCGCACCGGAACTCCTTGATGCCGGCGCGGGGTATCAGGCTGCTGCCGGGTTCGTAGCGCAGCATCTCCTCGATCGCCGGACGCATCAGCCCGGGATTGGCCCGCAGCCGGGCGAACTGGTCGGGATGCTGCAGCAGGGTCAGCATGCCGTTGCCGAGCAGCGTCAGCGTGGTGCGGCTGCCCGAGATCAGCATGACGACGTTGTTGACGGTCTCCTCCTCGTCCATGACGCCGGCTTCCGCGGCGGCCAGGGACAAGGCGACGAAGCCGTCGCCGGGCTCGTCTCGAAGTGCGCGCAGATGGCTCCGCACGAAAGCCTTGAACTCCGTCTGGGCTCGCTGCGCGGCGCGCTTCTGTTCAGACGTCATGACGATGTTGCCGAGCCAGCTGAGCGCTGCAATCCACTCGGCGATCGGCTCGTCCATCTCCATCGGGATGCCGAAGAGCTGCAGCGAGATCCGGTGCGGCAGCGGATTGGCGAATGCCGTCATGAAGTCGAAGGGCTGATCCGCGGGCAGCCTGTCGAGCAGACGTCGGCACTCGGCTTCGATCATCGGCAGATAGCGGACCATGTCGCCGGGCCGGAAAGCCTTCTCGTAGACCCCGCGCATCCGACGGTGATGCGGAGGGTTGGCGTTGATCATCTGGGGCTGGAATTCGGTGAATAGTTCATAGGTCTGCGGGTCGCGCAGCTGGTTCTCCGGGCTGCTCCAGCCGCTCGCCCAGAAGCGGGTGTCACGCCCCATCAGCGGCGTCTTCGCGATCATCGCGAACTCGCGATAGCCGGGGACGAAATAGATGCCGGAGACCCCGTCGTAATGGATCGGCGCGAGTTCCCGGATCCGCTTCAACTCGGGATAGGGGTCGGTGAGATAGTTCGGGTCGCCCAGCATCGCCCACCAGTCGATCCCGAAGGAGAGCGGCGAGGCGTCAGGCGGGCCCGCAGCGTCGCCGGAGTTTTCGGTAGCCTGCTGGCTGCTTGACATGACGGATGCTCCGGCGACGGTTGGTACGAATAGAACACCGAAGGTCGCGCTCCCGCCAGACCTTTCGATGCAGAGCGCCCCTCAGGGACGTGCGTGGCCCGAAACCGGACGGCAGACGCTCAAGGACGATGGGCGTAGATGTGGGATACCGGCGCGCCACCTTGCGCCATCGGGTGGCTTTCGACGACCGCGCTGAAGCCATGGCCCTCCAGCTCGGCGAGGAATTGGTCCCGCTCCTCCGGGCCGCGATGCACCTCGACCAGGAGCTGCCGGATCTGCGGCCACAAGGCCGGGCCGATCCCGTCCAGCACGGCCCGCTCCTGCCCCTCGGTATCGATCTTCAGCAGATCAATCGGCCCGATACCGTAGCGCGCGACGACATTGTCGAGCGTGTCGACCTCGGCGGTGATCGCCTCGGTGCGGAACAGGCGCTCGACGAATTCCGTATCGTCGAGCCGCTCATGCGCGCCCGTCCGGTCGATGATGGCGCGGATTTCCGGGCTCGCCCCATCGCCGAACAGGAGGTCGCGAAGGCCGCCGGCCAGCGTGTGCCCGATGGCTGGATCGGCCGTCGAGAGCGCCGAGATGGCAGGATAATGATCGAACACGATCTCTCCGGCGGCACTGCCGAGCGCCAACCGGCGCGCCTCGACCGGCCCGCCCATGTCTTCGGCGTTTCGCTGCAGTGCCCCGAAGGCGGCGGGCATCGGCTCGAAGGCGAAGATTCGCGCGCGCGGGCACAGGTCGCGCAGCCGCAGGCAGAACAAGCCGATATTCGCACCGACATCGACGTAGGTGCCCCTGTCCGGGAGTGTCAGACCATGCTGGGTCAGGTCGTCCGAGACGATTTCGTGCCAGCCGAAGCCGACCTCGTAGTCGTTGACGCAATGGACGGCGCGGCCATCGGGAAGCGTCGCGTTCGATAGGCTCATGGTCGTTCACCCCTCGCACCGGCGAATGACCGCCGTTCCCCCCGATCCTTACCACGGATCGTGAAAGCCTATCAGCGAGATGCACGTTTGCGGTGACGATTCGGCGCCGATGGCAGGGCAGAGACAGTGCCCGTCGCGGCGCGGATCGGCTCTTTCGGCGGGTTTGCCCGACCTTTGCGAGCGTGCGACGCGCGTCGCACACCGCGATCCTACGAAGAAACCGATGCTTTCGAGTTCGAAGCTTGAATGCGCACCCTTGCACCTTCTGGCGGATAGCTCACATCGACCGTGCCGCCGAGTTGCCCGCCCAGGAGGCACTCCAACAAGGTCGAGCCGAACCCGCGCCGGGTCAGGGAGCGACGGGTGAACCGTTGTTCTCGATCCATTCCAGATGCGGCGTGCTGTCGCTTCGCGGGCGTTCCGTCTTCCATCTGACCGTCGGACGCCCCTGCGGGACCGAAAGCGCGCTGTACTTCGCGGCATTTGTCGTCAGTTCATGCACCGCCGTCGCGAGAGGAACGGCGACGTCGACCGGAGTTCGAAAACTTCACCGTCGAGCGTCAGTCGCTTACCGTCATCTTAGGGCGCCAGCCCCGCCCGGATGATTTTCTGGAGATCGGCGCCGGAAAAACTTTGCGATCTCCTCCGAGACCTGAAGCTCGACATTACCACGCGGCTTGTCCCGGAGACCGATGTCAAGGGGGCATCTGAGCCACATGCCAGGGTCGCAGCCCCGAAGTCGCTGCGTCCGTTACGTGATCTGAACCGGCAATAATTGCCGATGTCCCCGGTTCAGAGGGCAGATTTCTACGAGCGCCTCAAGGCGTGGGCGGCCGAGCCGATCAACGGGGTGTACCTAGACGATAGTGAAGTCGCCTCGCTGGAGGCGTTTTTAGGCACCTTGTCTTTCGAGGCGGAATCAAACGTCGCCGAAACCGATTGAGGTCAACGACACAAGGGGCGAGGCAGAATATGCTGCCTCAGAATCGGCCGCTTTCGACCCTTCTGAGACGTTCCCGATAGATTTTGAAGTTGTCAGAAGCGGACGGCTCGCATCGCACGCTGTCGCGCTCGTCACACGTTCGATGCTGCTTGACTGGAACCTACCCTGAACCGTCACCGTCACCTTCGTCATGGTGCGACGGATCCTCGCCCACTTCGGACGAAACCAGCAGCGCTGAATCCACGATTGACGTCGTAATAAAATAACATTACTAAGCTCCATCCCGACCACGGAGCTTGCTATGGAACGTTTGCCCGTCACCGTCCTTTCCGGCTTCCTCGGCGCCGGCAAGACGACGCTGCTCAACCACGTCCTCGGCAACCGCGAGGGGCTGCGGGTCGCCGTCATCGTCAACGACATGAGCGAGGTGAATATCGACGCGGCGCTGTTGCGCGACGGCGGCGCCGACCTGTCGCGCACGCAGGAGACGCTGGTCGAGATGACCAATGGCTGCATCTGCTGCACGCTCCGGGACGATCTCCTCGCCGAGGTGCAGCGGCTGGCGGCCGAGCAGCGCTTCGACGCGCTGCTGATCGAATCGAGCGGCATCTCCGAGCCGCTGCCGGTGGCCGCCACCTTCGAGTTCCGCGACGAGGCCGGCTTCAGCCTGTCGGACGTCGCCCTCCTCGACACGATGGTCACCGTTGTCGACGCCGCCAACCTCCTGAAGGACTACGCCTCCAGCGACTTCCTCAGGGATCGCGGCGAATCCCTCGGCGAGGGCGATGAGCGCACATTGGTCGACCTGCTCGTCGAGCAGATCGAGTTCGCCGACGTCGTCGTCCTCAACAAGGCCGCGCTCGCCGGCCCTGCGGCGCTCGCCGCCGCCCGCGCCATCGTCAGGGGGCTGAACGCCGGGGCGCTGGTCGTCGAGTGCAACCACGGCCACGTGCCGCTCGGCGCGGTGCTGGGCACCGGCCTGTTCGACTTCGACAAGGCCCATACCCATCCGCTCTGGTACCGCGAACTGCACGGATTTGCAGCGCATGTGCCGGAAAGCGAGGAATACGGCATCCGCTCCTTCGTCTACCGGGCCCGGGGCCCTTTCCAGCCGGCGGCGCTCCAGCGCTTCATCGGCGAGCCATGGCCGGGCGTCTTACGTGCCAAGGGGTTCTTCTGGCTAGCGACGCGCCCGAACCATGTCGGCGAACTTGCTTTGGCCGGCGCACAGGTGCGGACTGAGAGGCGCGGGCTCTGGTGGTCGGCCGTGCCGAACGAGCGCTGGCCCGACGATCCCGATTTCCACCGCCTGATGGCGCCCAAGCTCGATCCGCTCTGGGGCGACCGGCGCCAAGAGATCGTCTTCATCGGCACCGATCCGATGGACGAGGCAATGGTCCGGGCCCGGCTCGATGCCTGCCTGGTGCCCGAGGACCGTTTCGAGCCCGCCCTGTGGGAACGGCTGCCCGATCCCTTCCCGAACTGGGCGGCCCGCGCCGCATGAGTCGCTTCCCTTCTCTCCAACACCCGAGACCATCCATGATCCGACGTCCCCTGACCCGCGTGCTCGGCCCGCTTGCCCTTGCTTTGTCCCTCCTCGTTTCGATGCCGGCGCTCGCCGCCCCGGACGGCGTCTTCGACATCGTCGCGCCGTTCGAGATCGGCGGCGCCGATCCGTCGCTGTCGGGATTCATCTTCCAGCGCATGGAGATCGCCGAGACGCTGCTCGAGGTCGACAGCGAGGGCCGGCCGCAGCCGGGCCTTGCCACCGCCTGGAACGTCTCTGAGGACGGGCTGGTCTGGACGCTGCCGATCCGCGAGGGGGTGCGCTTCCACGACGGCACGCTGCTGACCGCCGAGGCGGTGGCCGCCTCGCTGGAGAAGGCGCGCGGGAAGCCGGGCGTCCTCGAGCGCGCCAGCATCGAGAGCCTGTCCGCCGAGGACGGCGCCGTGGTGATCCGCCTGGCCGAGCCTTTCGCACCGCTCACCGCGTTGCTGGCCCACTTCTCCACGATCATCCTGGCGCCTTCATCCTTTGCCGACGACGGCACCGTCAAGGACATCATCGCCACGGGGCCGTACCGGCTGACGCTCTTCGAGGCGCCGCAGCGCCTCGCGGTCGAGGCCTTCCCCGACTACCGGGACGGCAAGCCGGCGATCGAGGCCGCGACCTATCTGGCGGCAGGGCGCGGCGAGACACGAACCTTGATGGCCGAGAGCGGCGACGCCGACCTCGCCTTCCAGCTCGACCCGCCGAGTGTCGCCCGCCTCCATGCCAACGACGCGGTGGAGTTGCTCAAGGTCCCGTTGCCGCGCGTCATGCAGCTCAAGGTCAATGCCGGCCTGCCGCCCTTCGACACGGCGGAAGGGCGGGCCGCGCTGAGCGAGGCGATCCAGCGCGAGGGGCTCGCCGCGGCGCTGCTGCGCGCGCCCGGCACCGGCGCCACGCAGCTCTTCCCGCCCAGCGTAGAGGCCTGGCACGACAAGGGGCTGACGCCCCTTGCCACGGATCCCGAGGGCGCGCGCCAGCGGATCAAGGCAATGGGCTGGACGTCGGGCGCCGGCGGCATCCTGGAGAAGGACGGCGAGCCGCTGCGCCTCCGGCTGCTGACCTATGCCGACCGTCCGGAACTGCCGCTGATCGCGACGGCACTCCAGGACCAGTTCCGCCAGGTCGGCATCGACGTGGAAGTGTCGGTCACCAACTCCTCCTCGATTCCTGCGGGGCACCAGGACGGCACGCTCCAGCTCGCGCTCGCCGCCCGCAACTATTCGCTGGTGCCTGATCCCTTCGTCACCCTGCTCGGGGATTTCCAGGAAGGCGGCTCGGACTGGGGCGCGATGAACTGGGACGACCCGGCGTTCCATAAAGCAATGCAGGCGCTTCTTAAGGCTTCCGACGCCGGCGAACAGGCGCGGCTGCGCGGCGAGATCACGGCGATCCTCCAGCGCGACCTGCCGGTCATCCCCGTCGTCTGGTACGAGCAGACCGCCGCCGTCACCAAGAGCGTCGAAGGCGCGAGGATCGATCCGTTCGAGCGCAACTTCGGTCTTTCCGGGATGCGGTGGAAGCCATGATCCGGCTTCTCGGCTACCGTCTCCTCCAGGCGGGTTTCGTGGCGCTGACGGTCGGCGCGCTGACCTTCGTCCTGATGCGGCTTCTGCCGGGCGACATGGCGTATCGCATCGCCGCTGGTCGCTACGGCTACGACCTCGTCTCGGCGGAGAACGCGGCGTCGGTGCGCGCCGAGCTCGGGCTTGATCAATCCGGGTGGTTCGCCTTCGGCGGCTGGATCTGGGACATCCTGACCCTCGATCTCGGCCGCTCGCTCGTCTCGGGCGAGCCGGTGGTCGAAGCAATCGCCCACCAGCTCGGCGCATCGGTGACGCTGGCGCTTTTCGCCGTGGCGCTGTCGCTGCTGATCGGCCCACCGCTCGGCATGCTGGCCGGGCGAAAGGCGGGCGGCGTCCTCGACCGTCTTCTCCTCGTGGCAGCGGTCACCGTGCGAGCGCTGCCGCCCTTCGTGATCGGCCTGCTCCTGATCCTGGTCTTCGCCCTGTCGCTCGGCCTGCTGCCGGCCGCAGGCCATAGCGATGCGATCCACTTCGTGCTGCCTTCGGTAACGCTGGCGCTCGGCCTCGCCGCCATCTCGTCCCGCGTCGCCCGCGACGCGACAGCGGAGGTGGTCGCGGCGCCCTTCTATGCCTTCGCCCGGCTCAAGGGCCTGCCGGAGCGCCAGCTCTTTCCGCGCCACGGCCTGCGCAACGTCTCGGTGCCGGTCGTCACCTATCTGGGTGTCCAGCTCGTCATGCTCATCGAGGGCGTGGTGGTGGTGGAGACGCTGTTCGCCTGGCCCGGCATCGGTCACGCCCTCGTCCACGCCATCGTCCAGCGCGACCTGCCGATGGTGCAGGGAACCGCACTGGCCATGGGGCTGATGTTCGTCGTCCTCAACGCCGTCGTCGACATCGTCAACGCGCAACTGGATCCGCGCGCAAGGAGCGCCGCATGAGCCTCGCCGAAATCCTTCCGGCTACCCCGGACCAGCCGCGACGGCTGCCCCATGTCGGGGCAGCGCTGCTCCTCCTGCTGGTGCTCTTCGCCGTCCTCGCACCGATCCTCGCGTCGAGCGATCCGGCACGTCAGGACTACGGGGCGATCCTCTCAGGGCCAAGCCAGGCGCATCCGTTCGGCACCGACCATCTCGGGCGCGACATGTTCGCCCGGCTCGGCGCAGCCCTTCGGCTTTCGCTCGGCCTCGCGGTGCTTAGCGTGCTGACCGCGGGTATTCCCGGTACGCTACTCGGCATTCTCGCCGCCTGGAAGGGCGGGTGGATCGATCGGCCGCTGTCGATCGTGGCGGACGTTTTCCTGTCCCTGCCGGGGCTGCTTCTCGTGCTGCTGATCAGCGCGATCTTCCCGGGCTCCTTTCTCGCCATCTACGGCGCGATCTCGCTGGTCCTGTGGATCGAGTATTTCCGCATCACACGGGCGACTTCGCGCGCGATCCTCGCCTCGCCGGCCGTCGAGGCCTCGCGTCTCCTCGGCTTCGGCCCGGCCTACATCGTCCGGCACCATCTCTGGCCGGAGCTTTCGCCGGTCATCCTCACTGTCGGCGCATTCGGCGCGGCGACGGCGATCATGGCGGTGGCGGCGCTCGGCTTCGTCTCGGTCGGCCTCAGGCCCCCCACCGCCGAACTCGGCCTGATGATGACGGAACTGCTGCCCTATTACGCCGAGGCACCCGGTGTGCTGCTCCAGCCGATCCTGGCGGTGTTCCTGCTCGTCCTGTCCCTCAACCTCCTTGCAGGATACCGCGCCCGATGAATCCGGTCCTCACTATCGAAGCGGTATCGGTGCACGCCGGATCGCAGCGCATCGTCGCGCCGACCAGTCTCGCGCTGGTCCCGGGGCGGCCGCTCACCATCATCGGCGAGACCGGATCGGGAAAGAGCCTCCTCGCGCAGGCCATCGTCGGCAATCTGCCGGACGGGCTGTCGGCCGAGGGACACGTCACGATCGGCGACGTCTCGGAGGATGCGGGTGCCTCCGGCCGCCATGCGCTCTGGGGACGCGGCATCACCGTGCTCCCGCAGGAGCCATGGCTGAGCCTCGATCCGACCATGCGTGCGCTGCCGCAGGTCGCCGAGACGCACCAGTTCGTCGCTGGGCTCGGCGACGCGGAGGCGGACCGGGCGGCGGCCGATGGTCTCGCCGGCGTCGGCCTGTCGGAAGCGGGTGCGAAGTATCCGTTCCAGCTTTCCGGCGGCATGGCGCAGCGCCTTGCGTTCGTCGTGGCGCGGGCCGGTGGCGCGCCGATCGTCATCGCCGACGAGCCGACCAAGGGCCTCGACGCGGCCCGGATCGGCGAGGTCGTGGATCTCCTGCGCAAGGGCCTGGCGGATGGCGGCGCGCTGCTGACCATCACCCACGATGTCGAAGTGGCGCGGCGCCTGGGCGGCGAGGTAGCGATCATGCTGAAGGGCGAGATCGTCGAGCGCGGCGAAGCGGATCTCGTGCTGACGGCGCCGCAGCACGAATACACCCGGATGCTGCTCGCCGCCGATCCGCGCCATTGGCCAACACGAAGTCCGGCAGATCCCTCAGTGGCGACGGAAGGAAACGTTCTTGCGTTGCGCGACGTATCCGCCTCGCGCGGTGGCCGCACCCTGTTTTCCGGCCTCTCATTGGCGGTGGGTCCCGGCGAGATCGTCGGGCTCACGGGCCCGAGCGGCTGCGGGAAGTCGACCCTCGGCGACGTGGCGCTCGGGCTGGTCCGCGCGGATGCGGGCATGGTGCAGCGTCAAGCCAGCCTGCCGCCCGCCGCTTTCCAGAAGCTCTACCAGGACCCCGTCGCGGCCTTCCCGCCGCGCCGGACGCTCCGCCGCACCCTTGGCGACCTCGCCGCGCTGCATCGGCTGGATGCGTCGAAGATTCCTGAACTCATGAAGCGCCTGCGCCTCTATCCGGCGCTGCTCGATCGCCGTCCCGGCCAAGTCTCCGGCGGGGAGCTCCAGCGCTTCTCGCTCCTGCGGGTACTGCTCCTCAAGCCGGCGCTGATCGTCGCGGACGAGCCAAGCTCGCGTCTCGATCTCGTCACTCAGAAGGAGATGATCGAACTGATCGTCGACGCAGCGGACCGGGACGGCTGCGCGATCATCCTGATCAGCCACGACGAGGCCTTGGTCGACGCGGTGGCCGATCGTCGAATCCGGCTGGACGGCGACGTCTCGGTCAGAGAGCCGGACCGTCAATCCGCCTGATCCTCGCCGGCGGGCGACACGTTCCATCCACTTGCATCTTGTACTGTAATTTTATAACATAAAGATGCCTGTGACGTCCTTCCAGGTTCGTGCCCAGGAGCCAGTTCTCGGGCCGCCGGCTGCGCGGATGAGAACGCTGCCGATCCGGGAAATGCCGTCCGCGATCTGAAACCTCGTCCGTGATGGGCGGAGAAGAAAAAGCATGACCGCCTTTCAAAGCCCAAGCGTGCCCAATCCGCGCCGCTCTTCCGCCCTGCGTCAGTCGGCTTCCCAGCGGCTGACGCTGGCAGCGATCCCCATCGTCTTCCTGTGGCTCGCGGTCGCCTTCGCGCTGGATCTCTTCGCATGAACTCGACCGTGAGCATGCCTGTCGTCCGCCTCGACGACCTGACCCTCGCCTACCGCCGCCATCCGGCCGTCCACCACGTCACCGGCAGCTTCCCGGGTGGCTCGCTGACGGCGATCGTAGGACCGAACGGCGCCGGCAAGTCGACGCTCCTGAAGGGCATCATGGGCCTGCTCCCGCCTTCGGAAGGCCGGGTCCATCTCGGCGGCGTGCGCCGCCGCGATATCGCCTATCTGCCGCAGGCCAGCGAACTCGACAGATCCTTCCCCGTCAGCGTGACCGATCTCGTCTCGCTGGGTGCGTGGCGCGAGGCGGGCATCTTCGGCCGCATCAAGGGCAAAGCACTCGATCGTGTCTTCGAGGCGATAGAGGCGGTCGGGCTGAGCGGTTTCGAGGACCGCATCATCGGCACCCTCTCCGGCGGGCAGCTCCAGCGCGCGCTCTTCGCCAGGGTGCTCGTCCAGGATTCGCGCCTGCTGCTGCTCGACGAGCCATTCACCGCCATCGACACGCGCACCGTGCTCGACCTGCTCGCCATCGTCCGCCGCTGGCACGGCGAGAGGCGCACCGTCATCGCCGTTCTCCACGACATGGATCTGGTGCGAGAGCACTTCCCGCAAACGCTTCTCATCGCCCGCGAACTGGTCGGCTGGGGCGAAACAGACGACGTGCTTCGGCCCGAGCGGCTGAAGGAGGCCCGGGCGCTGAGCGAGACGTGGAACGAGGATCCGCATTTCGGGGCTCCCCGCGGCGCAAGGAGGGCTGCATGACCCTGATTGCCGCCGCATTCGACTACGCCGTCGCGCCGTTCCTCGACTATGGCTTCATGCGCCGCGCGCTCGTCGGATGTCTTGCCCTCTCCTTAGGCGCCTGCCCGCTGGGCGTGCTTCTCGTCCTGAGGCGCATGAGCCTCGTCGGCGACGCTATGAGCCACGCGATCCTGCCGGGTGCCGCAGTGGGCTTCCTGCTCGCCGGCTTCTCGCTCTTCGCCATGACGGTCGGCAGCCTGGCCACCGGTCTGGCAGTGGCGGTGCTGGCCGGGCTCGTCTCGCGCTTCACGCCGCTCCGGGAGGACGCGAGCTTCGCGGCCTTCTACCTCTCATCGCTCGGGCTCGGCGTGATGCTCGTCTCAGTGCACGGCTCGAACATCGACCTCCTGCACGTCCTCTTCGGCACCGTGCTGGCCCTGAACGATCCCGCCGTGTTGCTGATGGCGACGATCGCCACGGTCACCATGGCGGCGCTCTCCCTCCTCTACCGCCCGCTGATCGCCGAATGCCTCGACCCGGGGTTCCTGCGGTCGGTCGGCGGTGGCGGCGGGATCGTCCACATGCTGTTCGTGACGCTCGTCGTCCTGAACCTCGTCGGCGGCTTCCAGGCGCTCGGCACGCTGATGGTCGTCGGCATCATGATGCTGCCGGCAGCGTCCTCGCGCTTCTGGGCCGAGACGGTGCCTGGCCAGATGGCCGTCTCCGCGGCGATCGGCCTTGCCGCCGCGATGGTCGGGCTCCTCGTATCCTACCACCACGACCTGCCCGCCTCGCCGGCGATCATCCTGTCGGCGAGCGCGGTCTACGCCGTCTCGGTCCTGCTCGGGCGCTTCGACAGCGTCGCCGCGCGGGCCGTTCTCCGCCCCCACTACCATCACTGATCCCACGAAAGGACATTCCATGCGTTTCCGCACTAAGATACTGACACTCTCGCTCGGCGCCTCCCTGATCGCCCTCGCCTCGCAGGGGAGCGCGCAGGAACAGGTCAAGGTCGTCGCCTCCTTCTCCATCCTCGGCGACATGGTCGAGCAGATCGGCGGCGATCACGTCGCGCTGACGACGCTCGTGGGCCCCGACGGCGACGCCCATGTCTACGAGCCGACGCCGTCCGACGCACGCGCCGTCGGCGCTGCGGACGTCCTCGTCGTTAACGGTTTGCAGTTTGAGGGCTGGCTTCCGCGCCTCGTGGATACGGCGGAGTTCAAGGGCGAGGAGATCGTCGCCACCACCGGCATCGAGCCGATCCCCTTCGCAGAAGAGGAAGAGGGCCACGATCACGCCGCGGGCGAACATGCGGGAGCCGGCCATGAGGATCATGCCCACGAGGCGGGCGAAGCCGCCGGGCACGAGGGCCACGATCACGGTGCGAACGACCCGCATGCCTGGCAGAGCCTGTCGAACGGCGTCGTCTATGCCGAGAACATTGTCAAAGGTCTGGTGGCCGCCGATCCTGACAACGCCGCCGACTACCGCGCCAGGGGCGACGCCTATATCGGCGAGATGAAGGCGATGGACGAAAGGGTGAAGACCGAACTCGCCGCCATTCCCGAGGACCGGCGCAAGGTGGTGACCTCGCACGACGCCTTCGGCTATTTCGCCAAGGCCTACGATGTCACCTTCATCGCTCCGGAGGGTGTCTCGACCGAAGCCGAAGCCTCGGCAGCCGATGTCGCCAAGATCATCGACCAGATCAGGCACGACGGCATCTCCGCGGTGTTCGTCGAGAACATCAGCGACACGCGGCTAGTCGACCGTATCGCGGCGGAGACCGACGCCAAGGTCGGCGGCACGCTCTACTCCGACGCGCTGTCGGGCGAGGACGGCCCCGCCCCGACCTATCTCGACATGTTCCAGCACAACATCGAGCAGATCGTCGCCGCGCTGAAGACGAGCTGATCCCGACTTGCCCCAGGCACGGGACACCGGCCCAGGCCATGCGTCCCGTGCCGCCGGATCTTTGCGAGGAAGCATGGGACGATTGATGGACACCCTGCGCAATCACGAGCGCGTCTACCAGGTGCTCAAGGCGGCCCGCACGCCGCTCTCGGCCTACGCGCTTCTGGCAGCACTACGTGGCCAGGGGATCACCGCGCCGCTGACGGTGTACCGCGCCCTCGAACGGCTGGTGCTGGAGGGGCGCGTGCATTGCCTCGAATCCCTCAAGGCATACGTCGTCTGCCGTCACCCGAGCGAACATGCCGGCGGGAGCGCCGTCTTCGCGATCTGCCGGGATTGCGGGGTTGCCGAGGAACTCGTCCAGCCGGCGGCCTTTGCTAGGCTGCGCGAGGCGGGAGAGCGGCACGGCTTTGCCACCGACGAAGCCTCGATCGAGTTGAGGGGCTATTGCGCCGCCTGCCGGGAAAGGGCGGACGCGCATGTCTGACCACGTCCCCGTCACCATCCTCACCGGCTTCCTCGGCTCCGGAAAGACGACGCTCCTCAACGCGCTCCTCTGCGACCCTGCCTTCGCCGACACGGCCGTTATCGTCAACGAGTTCGGCGACATCTCGATCGACCATGATCTCGTCCAGGTCGGCAAAAAGGAGATGATGGTGACGACGACCGGATGCCTTTGCTGCACGATTGGCAGCGACATCCGGTCATCGCTCGCCGAACTCCTCGACGCGTCGCGCAGCGGCGCCGTTCCTTCGTTCTCCCGGGTCATCGTCGAGACCACCGGCCTTGCCGATCCCGCGCCCGTCATCAACCAGATCGTTCCGGGCGGCGCGCCGGCCATGGGCCTTCGCGACCACGGCGTCGGCCGAACGTTCACTTTAGCCGGCGTCGTCTGCACCATCGACATCGTCACCGCCGAGGCGACGATCGAGCGCTATTTCGAGGCGATGAAGCAGGTCGCCTTCGCCGACCGCATCGTCCTCACCAAGACTGACCTGGCACGCGACCCGGCGAGCCTGGCGGATATCGATCTGCTCCGCCAGAGGCTGCGGGAGCTGAATCCTTCGGCCACGCTTCTCGATCGCAACGAGGGCGGTTTCGACCTCGCGGGGGTATTTGCCCCCCGGAGCTATGCGCCGCACGACGTCGGCCCGGACGTCGAGGGCTGGCTCGCGCTCGAACAGGCGCTGTCCGCGGAAGCGGCGAGCGGAGCCGCCCATGCCAACGTCGCGCGACACGGCGACGGCGGCATCCTGACCTCCTGCCTGATCGCGGACCGCCCGATCGGCGCGAAGGACCTCGACGCCTTCTTCCTCGTGCTGAAGGCGGCGGCCAGCATCCGGCTCCTGCGCCTCAAGGGCCTCATATGCCTCGAGGACGATCCCGAGCGGCCGCTCGTCGTCCACTGCGTGCAGCATGCGGTTCATCCCCCGAATCGCCTCGATGCTTGGCCCTCGGACGACCGCCGGACGCGCATCGTGGCAATCACCCACGACATCGACCCCAAGGCGCTTCGCCAGCTCTTCGATGCCGTCACCGGCGAGAAGAAGCCGCTGCGCGTGGCCCCTGCCGCCGCCCTGGCCGGGATCATCCTGGCCGTCGCCCTCGTCGGCGTCGGCCTCGTCTTCACCGCCAGTTCCCTCGCCGGCGCCGAGCGGCCCGGCGTCGAGCTTCCCGTCAACCTTTCCGCGACACACGCCCCCTGATGGAGACCACCATGTCCGCTTCCCCTTCGCCGTCCACGCAGACTCCCGTCACCGTCCTCACCGGCTATCTCGGCGCCGGCAAAACGACGCTGCTCAACCGCATCCTCACCGAGGCGCACGGCAAGCGCTACGCCGTGATCGTCAACGAGTTCGGCGAGACCGGCATCGACAACGACCTCGTGGTCGATGCCGACGAGGAAATCTTCGAGATGAACAACGGCTGCATCTGCTGCACCGTGCGCGGCGATCTGATCCGCATCGTCAGCGGCCTGATGCGCCGGCCGGACCGCTTCGATGGCATCATCATCGAGACCACGGGCCTTGCAGACCCGGCCCCCGTCGCCCAGACCTTCTTCGTTGACGAGGACGTCCGGGCAAAGACCCGGCTCGATGCGATCGTGACCGTGGTCGATGCCGTCCATCTTCTCGGCGCGATTGAGGAGGCGCATGAGGCGCAGGAACAGTTGGCGTTCGCCGACGTGATCCTCCTCAACAAGACCGACCTGGTCGACGAGGCGCAGCTTGCCGAAGTGGAAGCGCGCATTCGCCGGATCAATCCATATGCGAAGATCCACCGCACCAGCCGCTGCGGGATCGACCTCGCCGAGGTGCTGGGCCGCGAAGCCTTCAGCCTCGACCGCGTGCTCGAGGTCGAGCCCGACTTCCTCGACCATTTCCACGAGCACGAGCACGACGACGCGGTGACCAGCCTGTCGCTCCTGTCGGACACGCCAATGGATCCGGGCAAGCTCCTGCCCTGGCTCCAGGACGTCACGCAGCGCTATGGCCTTGAGATCCTGCGGATGAAGGGCATCCTGTCGATGCAGGACGACGACGACCGCTTCGTCGTGCAGGGCGTCCACATGCTGCTGGAAGGCGACCACCAGCGCCCCTGGAAGGACGGGGAGCGGCGCCAGAGTCGCCTGGTCTTCATCGGCCGCGACCTGCCAAGGGAAATCCTCAGCCAGGGCTTCGAGTCGTGCCGCGCCTGATGCAGGCCGCGCGTCCGGCACCGATGGGCGAAGCGCCGCTGGCGCAGCACATCGGCCAGGAAGTGGCGACGGGCGCGCATGTCTCAGCCGTCCGCTTCATCTCTGGCGCGATGGCCGCGGCGCTCGGCGACGGCACAGTCAGGTTCTGGGAGCCCGGTGTCCCGGAGCCCGAAAGCATCGTCGCGCATTCCGGCCCGATCCTTGCCGTGGCGACGCATGCCGAGGCGGGTACGATCCTGACCGGCGGCGACGACGGCCTTGTCTGCCGGGTCGGACTCTCCGGCGCCCATCCGGTGGCAGAGACCGGCGGCAAATGGGTGGATGCGGTCGCAGCCGCGCCATGGGGCGGCATCGCCTTCTCCTCCGGCAAGGCGGTCACGGCGATCCGGAGCGACGGGACGCGGCGGGAGATCGCCACAAACTCAACCGTCCAGGGTCTCGCCTTCGCGCCGAAGGGCCGCAGCCTCGCCATTGCCCATTACGGCGGAGTGACGCTCGCCGATATGCAGGCCAAACCGTCGGCGAACCGCTTGCTGGCGTGGATGGGCTCTCACATCGCCGTGAGCTTCAGCCCGAACGGTCGGTACGTCGTCTCGGCGATGAACGAGAACGTCCTGCATGGCTGGCGGATCGAGGACGGGGCCGACATGCGGATGAGCGGCTACCCCTCGAAGCCGCGATCGCTGTCTTGGTCGCCGGGCGGTGCCTGGCTCGCCACCTCCGGTGCCGACTGCGCCGTGCTCTGGCCATTCCGGGGAAAGCAAGGGCCGATGGGCAAGCAGGCGACACCGATCGCCTTCGCGCAGGCGCTGGTCACGGCGGTGAGCTGCCATCCGGTGAGCGACGCGGTGGCCGTCGGCTATGCCGACGGCGCTGTCGTCTTCGCCCGCCGCGGCGACGACGCCGTCATCCCCGTACGGGCAGCGGACGGGGACCGCATCACCGATCTGGGCTTCGACGCCGGCGGTCATCTCTTCGGCTACGGGACGGAGGGCGGCAGGCTCGGTCTCCTGGATCTGCGGGGCATCGGGCGATGAGCGGCTTCGTCAATCCGCTCGCCCGCAGGCAGAAGCCGGGTTATCCAGAGGCCGTCGCCGCGCTCAAGGCCGAGACGCGGCGGCTGCTCGATCTCTCCGACGACGTCGCCGTCTCCGTCACCGAACTCACCTGCCGCGACCTGGACTGCCCCGATATCGAGACGGTGATCGGTATCCTCGTCGCCGGCACCGCGCCGCGCATCGCCAAAATCCACAAGACCGTTCCGGAGGTCACGCCCGCCGATCTCGCCGCGGCCTTTGCCGCGGGCAAGCTGTGAGGTGGCGCCATGGCGGGATTCCTGATGGGTGGCGGTGTGCGCAAGCTTCTTGATATCTGACTTCTTACGTTGGCCCTCTACGACGAAGGCACGCCCCGAAGTCGAGGGCGAGATGGACGTTCTCACACCCCTGCCCAAGCGCGGGCCCGCCGTTCCCGGAGGCGAGCTGCCGATCCACGAGGATTTACCAGAGGGGGTGGCGCGGGCAGTATATTTCTGAAGGGACCGGATGGCTGAGGTTGGCCGGCTACGTCCCTTCACTATGCAGCCCCTGCCTGGACCTCGACTTCCACGGTGAGGTGGGAGAGATCGTGGATGTGGGCCACCTTGGCCCGATAGGCTTCCAGAGGACGGGCATGCGCGGTCGCTATCGACACGATGGCCGCGTGGTGGCCGGGGCCGACCTGCCAGACATGGAGATCGGCGATGCGGTCCCCGTCGGCCTCGATCGCCTGGCGGATTTCGTCGGGCAGGTCTTCGCCTTCCGGGACATAGTCGAGAAGCACCGCCCCGGCATCCCGCGCCAGCCCCCATGACCAGCGCGCGATGACGAGGGCGCCGACGATGCCTATGACCGGGTCCAGCCAGATCCAGCCATAAACGCTGCCAAGGCTGAGTGCTGCGATGGCAAGTATGGAGGTCAGGGCATCGGCAAGGACATGCAGGTAGGCGGCGCGGAGATTATTGTCGCCGCCTCCGGCAATAGCCGCGCGATGATCATGATGAGCGTGATCGTGACCAGGGTGATGGTGATCGTCCCTTAGAAGCCATGCGCTTGCGAGGTTTACCGCAAGTCCGACAATCGCCACCGAGATCGCCTCCCCGAACGAGATGGGCACGGGCGACGCAAGGCGCAGGAAGCTTTCGTAGGCGATGAGGAGTGCAACCAAAGCCAGGATGACCGCACTGGCGAACGCTGCGAGATCCCCGATCTTGCCTGTCCCGAACGTGAAGCGGGAGTTATGGGCGTGCTTGCGGGCGAAGACGTAGGCGCCGACGGTGATCAGCATAGCCGCGGCGTGCGTCGACATGTGGAGCCCGTCCGCGACCAGGGCCATGGAGCCGTAGATCGTCCCCGCCACGATCTCAATCACCATCATGGAAACGGTAAGCGCTATCACGAGCCAGACGCGGCGCTCGTTCCGGCTGTGGGCGTCCCCCAAGAAGACGTGACCGTGTGGCGTGCCATGGGTCGGCAGAGCCGGCGTCTCCCCCGTCGTCATTTCAGGTAGGTCCGCACGACCGCGATCAAGTCCGCCGCGCCCTTGGCCTTCTCCGGGTCATCCTCATGCTCGGGGTCGACCACATGGTTTCGCACGTGCTCTTCGATCAGTTCGATCGTAAGGCCATTCACAGCGCCGCGGACGGAAGCGACGAGCTGGAGGACGTCGCCGCACGGAGCGTCGTTTTCGAGGCTACGGACGATCGCCTCCAGTTGTCCCTGGAGCCGACGGATCCGGGCGACGAGTTTCGCGGAATTGTTCGGGAGATGCGCCATAGCATAGCTACCTACCCTATTTTGGACGCTGCGGCTAGTGATCGATAACAGCCAGCTTGACTCTACAGCCGACATGTAACAATGAAAGTTTCATGAAACGAGATAGTCGATTGTCGGGCGTCCTGCACGTCCTCCTCCACATGGCCGAGACCGACGGCCCGGTCACTTCCGAGCAACTTTCCAAAGCGATGCGGACCAACCCGGTCGTCATCCGCCGCACCATGGCCGGGCTGCGCGAGCAAGGCCTAGTTCGGTCCGAGAAGGGGCACGGGGGCGGCTGGACCATCGCGAAGGACCTCGTGACCGTGACGCTGCGGGACATCTACGAGGCGCTCGGGTCACCCGGCATCTTCGCGATGGGGAACCGCACCGAGGCTCCGGGTTGTCTTGTCGAAGAGGCCGTCAACGCGGCAATGGACGAGACGTTCGCCCAAGCAGAAGCCCTCCTCCTCAAGCGCTTCGGCGAGGTCACGCTCGCTGCTCTCAGCGCCGACTTCCACGCTCGCGTGACGAGACGCACCAGTCATTGCGATTTCAAGGACGAACCCCATGCGGCATGATGCGATCGTTATTGGCGGAAGCTTTGCCGGGCTTTCGGCGGCCACCTACATTGCCCGCGGGCGCCGCTCCGTCGCGGTGATCGACGCGGGCGCGCCCGCAACCGCTTCGCGGCCTATTCCCACGGCTTCCTCGCTCAGGACGGCTCGGAGCCTCGCGCCATCCTGTCGGCCGCCCGCCAGCAGCTTACTGCTTATACAGGCTTGTCGCTCATCGGGGCGACCGCTCTCGATGCCCGGAGGACTGACGATGGATTCGCCGTTGTTCTCGACGGCGGCGAGACGCTGGAGGCCGCGAGGCTCGTGCTGGCCTTCGGTCTCACTGATCTATTGCCGGACCATCCGGGTTTGCGCGAACGCTGGGGCCAGAGCGTGCTCCACTGCCCCTATTGCCACGGCTACGAGTTTGCCGCGCAGCGCCTCGGCGTCCTCCAGACCGCGCCGCATTCGGCGCACCAGGCGATGCTGATCGCCGAATGGGGGCCAACGACGTTCTTCCTCGACGGCAGGGAAATGCCGGAAGTGACGACGCAGGACGAGCTGGCGCGACGCGGTGTCCGGATCGAGCCGGCGCCCGTATCCTCGCTAGAGGGAGACGATGGCGATCTTTCGCATCTTGCTCTTGGCGATGGCCGCAACGTGCCAGTCGACGCGCTCTACATCGCGGCGCCTACACGGCTTAACAGCGACCTTGCGGAGCGTCTGGGCTGCGCAGTCGATGAGGGCCCTCTCGGCCCGCTCATCCGGACTGATGCAGACAGGTTGACGACGGTTCCGGGCGTCTATGCCGCCGGCGACATCGCCCGCGCCCCGCACATGGTTGCCTGGGCGACGAGCGACGGGGTCACGGCGGGTGTCTCGCTGCACCGCTCGCTCGTATTCGGGTAAGGAGGACAGCATAGCGATCGGCGGCGAGTTCACGCTTCGGCTCCTGCGCGACGCAGGGATTGCCGAGCGAATGCGGATCCTCGACGTCGGGTGCGGCACCGGCGGCGTGCCCTTAATCGCCGCGGACCTTATCGGGTTCGGTGGAAGCGTGCTCGGCATCGACCGCGACGCTCGGATGGTCGAGATGGCACGCGAACGCGCGCTGGGCGCCGGCATGGGCAACATCCGCTCCGAGGTACTCGACATGGATGACCTGCCTGCCGGCTCCGACCCCTTGTGGAGACTGCCGGCTGAGATAGGTCGGGTGCGGACCCAGGTCAGACCTGCATCCATTCCAGCTCCATCATGCCAGCTCATCCAGTAGGTGATCGTATCCGTCTCCGGTTCTGACGCACTGCCGCAACAGGCGGCCCTTTGCGCCGTCAGGCCGGCGGCCCCCGTCGCCTCGGCAGGGCGACGAGAGAGCCGGCGAGGACCAGCGGTGCGGCGACGAGGAACGCCCAGTTCGGAACCTCGGCGAAGAAGAGGCCGCCCGCGGCAGCGGCCCACAGGATCGAGAGATATTCGAACGGTGCGAGGGCAGCGGCCTCCGCATGGCGAAAGGACAGCGTCATCAGGATATGCGCGATCCCGCCGGCAAGGCCCGCGCCGAACAGCAGCAGCGCCTGGTGCACATCGGGCATGACCCAGCCGAACGGCAGGGTCGCCAGCCCCGCCACGGCCGACACGATGGCGAACCAGAAGGCGATCGCGCCTGCCCTTTCGCCGGCGAGGGTCAGGCGGCGGACCTGGATCAGCGCGCCGGCGGTAAGGAACGACGTCGCCAGCCCCAACAGAACACCGAGAAGCGCGCCATCGGCCAGGTTTCCGGAAAGGGCCGGCAGGCAGAAGGCGGCGCCCCCGCAAAGACCGAGAACGATGCCGCCGATCCGTCGCGGGCCGAGGCCCTCCCCCAGGAGCGCCCACCCGAGAAGCGCCAGCATCACCGGGGCCAGATAGGACAGGAGCGTCGCTTCAGCGAGCGGAAGAAGGCTGATCGTGGCAAAGGCGGTGAACATGGCGCACGCACCCAGAAGGGAGCGCGCGACATGGCCAAGTGGTCGGCGCGTGGCAAGACCGCGCGGGAAATCGCCGCTCCACCACAAGAACAGCACCAAAGGCAGCAGGGCAACCGCCGAGCGGAAGAACACCATCTGCCCGAGCGGCACCGAACCGCTCAGGGCCTTGATGCAAACGCCCATCGCCGCGAAGGCCAATGTGGAACCGATGCGCAGCCAGATGCCGAATGACTCGTCGGCGATCGGAAGGCGAAACTCTTCGCGCGCGGCGCTCAATCGCTGCAAAACCGGATGTGCGGGCGGCCGGACCCGGCGAGCTCGACCTCCGCCTCGATGCGGAAGACGTTCTTGAGCAGTGCCTGGCTCAGCACGTCCGCCGGCGCGCCGCATTCGACCAACGCGCCTTCCTGCATCACCACGATCCGGTCGCAGAACATGGCCGCGAGATTCAGGTCGTGAAGCGCCACGATGCTGGTCAGATCCAGATCGCGCACCATGCGCAGGATCTCGATCTGATGGTGAATGTCGAGATGGTTGGTCGGCTCGTCGAGAAACATGACCGTGGGCGCTTGCGCCAGTGCCCGCGCGATATGGACCCGCTGGCGTTCGCCGCCGGACAGGGTCTGCCAGGCCTGTGCGCGTCGCTGGTGCATGTCGACCCGCGACAGGGCGGCCGAAACGGCCGCTTCGTCGGCGGTCGACCATCCACCAAGGGCCGAGCGGTGCGGGGTGCGCCCCAGCCTGACCACGTCGCGAACGGAGACGTTGGTATCGGTCGCGGCGTTCTGCTGCACGAAAGCGACCTGCCGCGCCATAGTGCGGCGCGAGACCCCCGCGATGTCCCGGCCGTTGATTTCCACCCGTCCCGAGCGCGGGCGCTTCAACCCGGCGAGAAGGCGCAGGAGCGACGATTTTCCCGATCCGTTCGGGCCGATCAGCCCGAGGGTTTCGCCCCTGCGCACGGACAGGGAGACGTCCCGCACGATGGTCTTGCGGCCGACGCCCCAGACGAGGTTGCCCGCGACGATCGTCATGCCTGGGGCCGCGAGCGGTAGAGGATGAGGGCGAAGAACGGCACGCCGACAAGCGCCGTGACGACGCCGATGGGCACCGTCTGCTGGGTGACGACGACGCGCGAGGCGATGTCCGCCAGAACCATGAAGACCGCCCCGACCGCCGCACAGGCGGGCAGCAGACGCAGATGCGTCGGGCCCACGACGTAACGGGCCGCATGCGGGACGACGAGGCCGACAAAGCCGATCGCGCCGACCATGCTGACGATCGTCGCCGTGATCATGGCGGTGACGGCGAACAGCACCAGCCGGATGCGCGCTACCGGCACGCCGAGCGCCGCCGCATCCTCGTCGCCGAAGGTGAAGGCGTCGAGCGCGCGGGCCATCCACAGGCAGATGCCCAGACCCAGGACCACCACCACGACCAGAAGCTGGAAGTCGGGCCAGCGCACGCCGCCGAAGCTGCCAAGCAGCCAGAACATGACGTCGCGTGCCTGCTGGGCGTTACCGGAGGTGGTGACGATGTAGGAGGTCAGCGCGTTGAAGAGCTGCGCTGCGGCGACGCCGGCGAGGATCGTATGATTGGGTCCGCTCGTCGCGCCGTTGGACAGGATCGCGACGACGGCGAAAGCGGCAAAGGCGCCGGCGAAGGCGCCCATCGAAAGCGACAGGCCGCCCGCGCCGATGCCCAGAACGATCACGCAGACTGCCCCGGTGGAGGCGCCGGCCGAAACGCCGAGAACGAAGGGCTCGGCCAGCGGGTTGCGCAACAGCGCCTGAAGGATGGCACCGCAAAGCGCCAGACCTGCGCCGGCGAGCGCGGCCACCAGCGCCCGACTGAGGCGCAGGTCCCAGATGACGCTTTCCTGGATCGGCGGAATGTCGGCACTGGTCAGGCCGAGGCCATTGGTGATGGCAAGAACCACCGTGCCGAGCCCGATACTGTAATCGCCGATGGCGGTCGCCAGAGCGACCGCGAAGGCGAGAGCGATGAGAAACAGCGCCAGGAACAGGACGAGCCCGCCGGCCCCTCGTTCCGCTTCTTCCGATGTGGTCACGGCAGATCGAGGGTCCGCAGTTGCTCGGCGACCTGCTCGGCGCCGTAGATCGTGCGGATGCTCGGATTCATCGCGGCGCCGCTCATGACGACGATCCGTCCGGCCTTGACCGCGTCCATCTGGCTGACGGTCGGGTCGGATGTCAGATAGGCCACCTTCGCATCGGCGTTGTCGAGCTCCCAGCGGTTGCGATCCACCTGCGAGGCCACGAAGACGGTGGGATTGGCGGCCATGATGCCTTCCCAGCCGAGCGTCGGCCATTCGGCCTCGGTCTTCACCGCATTCGACCCGCCCAGAATGTCGGCGATATAGCCAGAGGGCCCGTTGCCACCGCCCAGATAGGCGTCGTCTGCGGGCGACGGGCTGGAGAACCAGAACAGGAAGGTCAGATCCTCCCGGTCCTCGAACTCGGCACGTAGTGCGGATTCACGGGCCTTGAAGTCCTCGATGATGGCCTGCCCGCGGTCGCCCACGTCGAAGATGCGCGCAAGCTCCTCGATCTCCTTGTAGAGCAGGTCCATAGTCCACAATTCGCCGCGGCTGCCATAGGCGTCATGGGCGTCCAGCGTCGTGGAGCAGGCGCTCGGCGACAGATAGGTCGGAATTTCGAGGCTCTCGAAATCTTCTCGCTTGGCGACCTTGCTGTCCGGCCCCATCAGCGTCGTCAGCATCGAGGCGACGAAGTCGGGCTGTTTCGACAGAACGGACTCCAGCGTCGGGAACTCGACCGTCAGAACCTCGACCTTGTCGTTGGCGGTCTGAAGTTCGGGCAGCACCTTGTTCGGCCAGAACGCGGTGGCGGCCATCCGGTCCTCCAGCCCCAGCAGCAGCATGACTTCGGCGCTGTTCTGCCCCAGCGCTACGGCCCGTTCCGGTGCCTGTGCGAACGTGACCGTCTGCCCGCAATTCTCGATCGTCAGCGGATAGCTTGTCGGCTCGGCCCGCACCGAGGTGCAGAGGGCGGCCACCGCGAGGCCACCCAGAGCGACGAGGCTCCTGTTCAGCATGTTCATATCCATTGTCCACGAAGGAAAGCCCCCCTCCGTATTGCCGCGCGGCGGCTAAAACAAGAGTGACACAGTCACGTTTTATCGCGGGCAACAAACGGGCGCCAGGGTCAACCCGGCAACATTCGTACGAGTTCTCCGACGGGGACTGTCGTTGCCCGGGCAGTACGCTTTTGGCGAGCATGTCCACCGAGGCGGCCAGCCGGATGACCCGGTTAACTCGACGCCGCTTGCCCGGCAAAGCGGACTCACACCATTGTCGCGTCCGGGACCGCCATGCCTTTACCATTGGATGCCCGGCGCGGGTGCGTTACGTGAACGCAACGTTATATGATCATGTGGTCCACTGAATGGGATCGATCGGAAAGGAGGCGGGCATGTCGATGAAGCAGATACTCGCGCTCCTGAACTCACACATCGATGGCGATGAGGAACAGCTCCTGTCGATCGCGCTTCAGTTCGCGGCCCAAGAGGCACGGAACGGGCGAGCCGATGATGCCGACAAGCTGAAGCGGCTCGTTCAGAAGGCGCGTGATCAAAGGCGCCCCGGGGCGTCAGCTTCGGGACAGACGCCCATCCCGCTGGCGCGACCGCGTGGTGAGCTCTCCTGTCGCCGCGAGACAAAACTTGCTCCGGGAGTTCGGCTACGGCGTTCCCGACCTCGAGCGTGCGTTACAGTCCGCTAGGAACGACGTAACGCTCGTCGCCGAGGCGGAGATCCAGCCGTTCGCGCCGTCACCGGACGGACGGACCGCAGTGTTCAACGAGATGCATTTCTACGACCTGCCGTGGCCGCGGGCCGCCCTTGAGCAGTTGGAGAACGAGATCGTCACCATGAAGGTGACGTTGTCGTACTTCGTCGAGCCGAACTTAACGGGCAAGGCGGCGACGCGGCCCGATACCTACAGATCCTTCGGGCTCCGCTTCGCGCTGAAGAAGCGGGGCGAGTCGATGCCGAAGTTCCGAAGCCGCGTATCGGCCGCGCAGGAAAAGGACGGTACAGCGAGCCCCGAGGAAACGAGCTGCTGGCTGCTCGGCCCGAACGCGATGCAGGCTGGATCCCTCCACTGCGACCTATGGCGTGGACGAGCCGTCGACCTGGCCGGGCACGGCGCCATCGCGGTGGTTCCGGTCACCGGCTGGTGGAAGTCCCACGTCGGCCAGCGTCGAATGGGTGATCGGGCGCGTTACTCCCTCGTGATATCCATTTCCGCGGCGGGGCATGGCGTGGATCTGCATACGGAAATCTCAACGCTCGTCGAAGCTGCCCAGATCGTCGAGATCGCTTGACGCGAGTCGATGTCTTTTCAGGGCACCGCTGGCGGCAGCTCTTCACACGAAGGCCGTCGCTGGAGGATTCAAAGCCTGCAAAGGATGGCTGATTCGGCTCAGTTTCAGGCTGGCTCACGTAAACAACGGAGAATGCTGACGTTTCTGAGCCGAGTTATTGCGCCCAGTTTCATACGTTTCTGCACGATGCAATTGGTGTGTGGGCCCGGCAGGACTCGAACCTGCAACCAAGCGGTTATGAGCCGCCGGCTCTAACCAATTGAGCTACAGGCCCCACGCCTGACGCCGTAGCGCAATCGCGGCGGCGCCTCAAGCGCGGTGTGGAAGGAAGCGTCGGCTGCTGCCGCAAAGGTGGGGACGGACGGTTTGCCGCCGCAATGCCTGCCTAGAAACGGCGCCTCGACCCGAATCGGAGAACTGTCCCATGCGCCGAACCCATACCGCCCTCGCCCTCGTTTTCATGCTGACCGCGCCGCTGCCGGCTTTGGCGCAGGAGACCGGCTCGCCGACCCCGCCGACGATCACCGTCACCGGCACCGGCGAGGCCAGCGCCCGGCCCGACCAGGCGCTCGCGACCTTCACCGTGCTGCGGACGGCCGAGACGGCGCGCGCTGCCCTCGACCAGGCGAACGAAGCGATGCGGGAAGTGAGCGGCGGGATGCGCGAACTCGGCGCCGAGGACCGCGACCTGCAGACATCCGGCTTCTCGATCAATCCGCAATATCGCTACGACAATACCGAGGGCAGTCAGCAGCCGCCGACGATCGTCGGCTACGAGGTCCGCAACACGCTGACCGTGCGGGTGCGCGACCTGGCGCGGCTCGGCGAGATCCTCGACCAGGCGGTGACGCTCGGCGTCAACCAGGGCGGCGAGATCCGCTTCGATCTCGCCGAGCCAGGCCCGGTGGAGGATGCGGCCTTGAAGGACGCGGTCGCCGACGCCACCGCCACGGCCCGGCTGATCGCCGAAGCCGCCGGCGTGACGCTCGGGACGGTTCGCCAAATCCACGAGAATGTCGGTATGGCGCCGCCGCCGATGCCGTTCGCGACGATGAAGATGCGCGCCAACGGGGCCGCGGAGAGCGTGCCCGTCGAGGCCGGCGAGAACAGCTTCAACGCCAGCGTCAGCATGGTCTTCGCCATCGGCGAGTAGCCGTCCCGGTGCCACGCAAAGCAAAGGGGGCGGATGCGACAGCACCCGCCCCCCGGCTGTTTCAGAACTGGTTCAGCGGCGGAAGCTGATCACCGGGCAGCCCGGGGCGAGGGCGAAGCGCACCAGGGTATGATCGCCGCGCGAGCGGCCGGCGACCACCACGGCGCGGCGATTGACGTTCCGCACATGCGCGCGGCGCACGCCCATCCGCTCGGCCTTGCGCAGTGCCTGGCCCGGCGCGCAGAGCGCCGGCCGGTGCGGGCGGTGGTCGCGGACATGATGGACCGGCGCATTGCCGATGGTGACGCCGAAGCGGAAACTGTCGGCGGCAGCCGGGGCGGCGGTGGCCATGGCGCCGATGGTCAGCGTGGCGGCGACGGCGAGCGAACGGGCGAGGGTCGAGAACATCGGGGCATCTCCTGTCGGGTCGGCCGCAGGGCGCGGCGGGTTCGACAGGATTGACCCTAGACGCAGAGCGCTGAACCGGTGCCGAAGCCGCCATTCATGCAGCATTCAGCCCGCCGGCGTCCCCTCGCCCGCGTCCCTCAGCCGAGCATGTGGCTGACCTTGCTCGACACCTTGTCGAACACCCAGTCCGGCACGAAGAAATCGGCGACCGGCTCGCCGCCGCCCTGCGGCCCGTAGACGGAAAAGTCGCTCACGCCTTCCTCCATCAGCACCAGTTCGTCGATGTAGAACTGGCCGGTCGCCTCGCGCGACGGCCGGCTGAGGATGGCGTGGGCAGCGTCCGCGACGATCTCCGGCGAGCGGCTCATCTTCGCCATGGCATCCCCGCCGAGGACGTTGCGGACCGCCGCCGTGTCGATCGCCGTCAGCGGCCACAGCGAGTTCACCGCGATGCCGTCCTTGCGGAATTCCTCGGCCATGCCGAGCGTGCACATCGACATGCCGAACTTCGCCATCGTGTAGGCGACATGGTTGCGGAACCACTTGGCGCTCATGTCGAGCGGCGGCGAGAGGTTGAGGATATGCGGGTTCTCGGCCTGCTTCAGATGCGGGATGCAGGTCTTGGAGACAAGGAACGTGCCGCGCGCGTTGACGCCGTTCATCAGGTCGTAGCGCTTCATCTCGGTCTGGAGCGTACCGGTCAGCGCCATGGCGGAGGCATTGTTGATGCAGATGTCGATGCCGCCGAAGCGTTCCACCGCCGCCGCCACCGCGGCCTCGACCTGCGCCTCGTCGCGGATGTCGCAGACGACGCCGAGGCCCTTGCCCCCCGCCGCCTCGATCTCTTCGACGGCCGAATGGATCGTGCCGGGCAGCTTCGGGTTCGGGCTGTCAGTCTTGGCCGCGACGACGACGTTGGCGCCGTCGCGCGCTGCCCGAAGCGCGATCGCCAGGCCGATGCCGCGCGAGCCGCCCGACATGAAGATGGTCTTGTCTTTGAGTGTCACGATGTCTCTCCCCAGTTCGTCGGGAGAGACCTAGCCGAGGCGGGCCGCCGGGGAAAGCACCGGCTGCCCTGATGCCGGCGTCAGCCGAACATCCCCTCGCCCTGCTCGTCCACCACCTGCCGCGCCTTGCGCAGGCCGGCCTGCGCCGCTTCATCCTCGGAGGTGAAGAGATCGGCGCGGATCAGCCGGTGGATCTTTTCCTCCCCGGCAACAGTCTTGGTAATCGTGGCCGCAAGGCGGAACTGGCCGCCTTCCGGCATCGGCGTCGCGGCCAGCGCGAAACCTTCGTAGGTCTCGGTTGCGGCGATGCGCGGGGCGGCGGGCTCGCTGGAGCCGCCGCCACCGCCGAAGAGCTTCTTGAGGAACGACATCAGCTGTCGAGGAACGAGCGCAGCTTGCGCGACCGCGACGGGTGCTTGAGCTTGCGCAGCGCCTTCGCCTCGATCTGCCGGATGCGCTCTCTCGTCACCGAGAACTGCTGGCCGACCTCTTCCAGCGTGTGGTCGGTGTTCATGCCGATGCCGAAGCGCATCCGCAGGACACGTTCCTCACGCGGCGTGAGCGATGCCAACACGCGCGTCGTCGTCTCGCGCAGATTGCCCTGGATCGCCGCGTCGATCGGCAGGATGGCGTTCTTGTCCTCGATGAAGTCGCCGAGATGCGAATCTTCCTCGTCGCCGACCGGGGTCTCGAGCGAGATCGGCTCCTTGGCGATCTTCAGGACCTTGCGGACCTTCTCCAACGGCATCGCCAGCTTCTCGGCCAGCTCCTCCGGGGTCGGCTCGCGGCCGATCTCGTGCAGCATCTGGCGCGAGGTGCGGACGATCTTGTTGATCGTCTCGATCATGTGCACCGGGATGCGGATCGTGCGCGCCTGGTCGGCGATCGAACGGGTGATCGCCTGCCGGATCCACCACGTGGCGTAGGTCGAGAACTTGTAGCCGCGGCGATACTCGAACTTGTCCACGGCCTTCATCAGGCCGATATTGCCCTCCTGGATCAGGTCCAGGAACTGCAGGCCGCGGTTCGTGTACTTCTTGGCGATGGAAATCACGAGCCGCAGATTCGCCTCGACCATTTCCTTCTTCGCCTGCCGGGCCTCGCGCTCGCCCTTCTGCACCATGTGGACGATGCGGCGGAACTCGGTGATCTCCAGGCCCGTCTCGGTGGCGAGGTTCTGGATCTCCTGGCGCAGCGCCCTGATGTTCTCCTTCTCCGCCTGGACGAACTTCAGCCAGCCCTTGCCGGAGAGATTGGCGATGTGGCGCGTCCAGTTCGGGTCGAGCTCGGAGCCCTGGTACTCGTGCAGGAATTCGTCGCGCTTGACGCTGTGCGATTCGGCGAGGCGCAGCAGCCGGCCTTCGTTGCCGACGAGGCGCTTGTTGATGTCGTAGAGCTGGGTGACCAGCGCGTCGATGCGGTTCTGGTTCAGCGACAGGCTCTTGACCGCCGCGATCAGGTCTTCCTTCAGCTTGCGATAGGACCGCTCCTGGCTCGGCGACAGCGTGCCCTGGGCGGCCAGGCGGTTCTCGACCTGCTGGTCCTGCAGCTTGCGCAGCCGGCGATAGCCGTCGGCGATCTGGTCGAAGGTCTCCATGACCTGCGGCCGGATCTCGGCCTCCATCGCCGCCAGCGACAGCGAGTTATCCATGTCGTCTTCGTCGTCGTCGTCGTCACTGCCGGGAGCGGCTGCTGCAGGCGCCTCGGCGACGGGGGCCGCCTCGCCCGGCGTCGGCGCGGTCGGCTGCTTGGCCTCGGGCCCGGCATAGGTCGCCTCGAGATCGACGATCTCGCGGAGCATGATGTTGCCCTCGTTGAGCTCGTCACGCCAGATGATGATCGCCTGGAAGGTCAGCGGGCTCTCGCAGAGACCCGCGATCATCGTCTCGCGGCCGGCCTCGATGCGCTTGGCGATGGCGATCTCGCCCTCGCGGCTGAGCAGTTCCACCGAGCCCATCTCGCGCAGATACATGCGCACCGGGTCATCTGTGCGGTCGCCGGCTTCCTTCTTGGGGGTGGTGGCGACCTGCGTCGGGCCGGTCTCGGCGACCTCGGTGGTCTCCGCCGCCTCGGCGGTCTCCTCGCCTTCCGCTTCCTCGTCGTCTTCGACGACGTTGATGCCCATGTCACTGAGCATGGTCATCATGTCCTCGATCTGCTCGGACGTGACATCGTCCGCCGACAGCATCGAGTTCAGCTTTTCCATCGTGACGAAGCCGCGCTTTTTCGCGGCCTTGATCATCTTCTTGACGGCATCATCGGACAGGTCGAGCAGGGGACCGTCAGGTGTCGCGTCGGCGCGCTCCTCGATCGGGGCCTCGCTCTCTTTGGCCTTTGTTGCCATGTATTCTATTCTCCAGTTCGGGCGCCATGAACGTCCCGCCGTCTCGAACCGCTCATCCAGCGGCGCACCGTGCGGGAGAGTCTACGGCGGCAGCCGTTAACACTCGCCTAACCATGATGCGCTCGCCTTCCGGGACAGGGCCCGAATGCGGCAGCGCCCTCAAGAAGGGGCGAGTGGGCAATAAATCAAGGTCAGGTTGGATCGAACCACCCTGTCGACCGGCCTCATATGATGTGTCAACGGCTTGAAGGCAATGGACGACCAGCCGGTGTCGGCCTCGCAGGGTTTTGTTTTCCCTATATTGAGGTGGCAGGCCGTCCCGACAAGAGGCCGAAGCCCTCAATCAGCGCTTCCGTGCCGTCAACCTGGTCGAGTTCGCGCTTGACCTCCATCAGATGGGCGAAGGCAGCTTCCGTCGGGTCGCGACCGAGCGCTGCCTCGGCGTCTCGCAGTTCCTGCCGCAGCGCCAGCGAGCGGTGCGAGAGATAGAGCGCCTGGCGCACCGCCTCCATCGCGTCCTCGGGTGCCGCGTCGGACAGGAACGGCCAGAGTCGCAGGTCGCGCAGCCGCTGCAGCAGCCGGTCGTAGACCGGCCTCAGGCCGCGCGCGTCGATGGCGACCAGCAGCGCATCGCGCGACGTCGTCTGCGCCTCGGCATAGGCGTCGAGCACCGCAGTGCGCAGCTTGGCGAGTTCGCCGTCCGGCAATGCGAGGTCGGCGAAATAGTCGAAGGCCTCGTTGATCAGCACCGGATGGTTGATGAAGCCGAGCACGATCGCGACCTCGCGCAAGGCCGCCTCGGGCGCCTTGCCCGGCCTTGTCAGACTGGAGCGGGCGAGCCGCTCCGAGATCGCCGATCGCCGCGCGCCCTGGGGACTGCCGCCACCGCCCCGCGCGCCGGGGCGCCCGCCCTGCACTCGATCACGATCGCCGCCCTGCCGCCTTCCGCCGCCCCGCGCCTCGCGAGCCGCGCCGAAGAAGCTCCGCAGCCGCTCGTCGGCATCCGCCAGATAATGGCGGCGCACGCTCTCGTCGCCGATCTGGCGCAGCGTCGCCTTCAGCCGGTGCTCGAGATCGGCCCGCCGCTCCGGCGTGTCGTAGTCGCCGCCGGCGGTCTCGCGCGACCAAAGCATGTCGGAGAGCGGCCGGGCCGCCGACAGGACACCCTGCATCGCCTCGGCGCCGCCCTCGCGGATCAGGTCGTCGGGATCCTTGCCTTCGGGCAAGAGCGCAAAGCGCAGCGAGCGGCCGGGCTTGAGCGCCGGCAGAGCGGTTTCGGCCGCCCGGTGCGCGGCCTTGACGCCCGCGGCGTCGCCATCGAAGCAGAGGATCGGCTCGCTGGTGACGCGCCAGAGCAGATCGAGCTGACGGTCGGTGAGCGCCGTGCCCAGCGGCGCGACGGCGTGCTCGATCCCGGCCTGGGCGAGCATGATCGTGTCCATGTAGCCCTCGACCACCACCAGCGTGCCGGCAGCCTTGGCGGCGCGCCGCGCGCGGGCGAGATTGAACAGCACCTGGCCCTTGTGGAAGACCTCCGATTCCGGCGAGTTGAGGTATTTCGCCGAGACGTCCGACGACAGCGCCCGGCCGCCGAACGCGATCGGCCGCTCGCGCAGGTCGAGGATCGGAAACATGATCCGGTCGCGGAACCGGTCGTAGGAGACGGCGATGCCCTCGCCGTGGACGACGAGGCCTGCCGCCTCGATCTCCGCCTTGCCGACATTCTTCTGGGCGAGGAATTCCTTCAGGCGGTTGCGCGAGTCGGGCGCGTAGCCGAGCCCGAAGGCCTTTTGGGTCTGCGGGTGGAGACCCCGGTCGCGCAGATAGGCCCGTGCCTTGGCGCCATCCGCCTCCTGCAGCATCGCCTGGAAATAGCGCGACGCGTGCTCCAGCGCGTCGACCAGCGTGGCACGGGTCTCCTCGCGCCGCTCGGCCTCCGGGTCGCGCGCGGGCATGGCGAGCCCGGCCTCCCCGGCCAGCCGTTCGACGGCCTCGGGAAAGGACAGGCCCTCGAGCTCGGTCAGGAAGCGGAAATGGTCGCCCGAGACGCCGCAGCCGAAGCAATGGTAGCGGCCTTTGGAATCCTCGCAGTGGAAGGACGGGGTTTTTTCGCCGTGGAACGGGCAGCAGGCCCAGTAGTCGCCCCGCCCCGGCTGCGACTTGCGCCGGTCCCACGCGACGCGCCGGCCGATGACGTCCGAAATCGGAACGCGGGCACGGATGTCGTCGAGAAAGGCGGGCGGGAAGCGCATGGCGCGGTGATAGCGCGTTCGGACGGGGAATGGGATGGGGATCGCACCGGCAGCGGCGCAACCCCCATCTTGTCTCGGAGAGTGGCTAGCGGATGACCAGCACCGGCACGGTGCAGGCCTGGATCAGCGCCGTCGTCGTCGAGCCGACGATCAGGTTGCGGATCCGCGAATGGCCGTAGGCGCCCATGACCAGCAGGCCGATACCGTCGCGCTTGACCTTCTCGGCAATCACCGTTTCCGGATCGCCGCTCTCCACGCCGACCGTGACGTCATAGCCGGCCGCAGCGAGCTGCTCGCGGGCGACGTGGAGACGTTGCCCGGCCTCGCCGCTGCCGTCGCCGACCATGAACAGATGGCAGGCGACGTCCTTGAGCAGCGGGCTCGCCAGCAGCCGCTCGACGATCATCGGCGAGCTGCGGCCACCGTCGAACGCCACCATGAAGCGCTCGATCGGCTGGAAGGCGCGCGAAGCGACCAGCAGCGGCTTCGTCATCGAACGCACCACCCGCTCGAGATTGGAGCCGAGATGGCCCTTGGCCATGTCGGCGGCCTCGCCGCGCTTGCCGATGACCACCAGTCGCGCCTCCGGCTCGATCTCCTTGATCGCGTCGGTGACCTCGCCGTTGCGCAACCGCTCGGTCACCTCTGACACGCCGTCGGCCTTCACGCGCGCCGCCGCCTGCTCGAGGATCAGCCGACCGCGCCGGTTGGCGAGCTTGGCCTTCTGCGCGTCGAGCTCGGCGAGCTCGGCGAGCAACGCCTCACGGCCACCGAGTTCGAGACTGCCGCTGAGGTCGAACGGCCGGCTCGAGACCTCGCGCCGGCCGAGCACGTGGAGGATTTCCACCGGCACGTCGAGCCGCTTGGCGGCCCAGCTTGCGTGGTCGCAGACGCTCGTCGCGTAGTTCGACCCGTCGATGCAGGCGATGATCTTGTTCATGGCAATCCTCCCTAGTGGGCCGAGAGGCTGTCCATCGCCCCGGGCCTGTCGTGGATGGCGAGCTTGTCGACGATCGTCGCGCTCGCTTCGTTGAGGCCGAGGATTTCCACCTCGGCGCCTTCCCGCCGAAACTTCAGCACCACCCGGTCGAGGGCCGCAACGCCGGAGAGATCCCAGATATGCGCCGCACCGACGTCGATGACGACCTTGTCGAGCGATTCCTTGAAGTCGAAGGCATTTGCGAACTGGTCGGTCGAGGCGAAGAACACCTGCCCCTCGACGCGGTAGGTCCGGGTGCGGCCATGCTCCGACAGATCGGACGTGACGCGGAAGATCTGCGCCACCTTCCAGGCGAAGAACACGCCCGACAGCATGACGCCGACGAGCACGCCGATCGCGAGGTTATGCGTCCACACGACGGTGATGACGGTCGCCAGCATGACGACCGAGGAACGACGCGGATGGTCGCGCAGGTCTTTCAGCGATACCCATGAGAACGTCCCGATCGAGACCATGATCATGATCGCGACCAGCGCCGCCATCGGGATCACCGCGACCCAGTCGCCGAGCACGACGATGAGGAACAGCAGGAAGACGCCGGCCGCAAAGCACGACAGCCGGCCGCGGCCGCCGGACTTCACGTTGATGACCGACTGGCCGATCATCGCGCAGCCGGCCATGCCGCCGAAGAAGCCGGTCACGGTGTTGGCGATGCCCTGCCCGACGCATTCGCGGTTCTTGTCGGAGCCGGTGTCGGTCAGCTCGTCGACGATCTGCGCGGTCATCAGCGACTCGAGCAGGCCGACCACCGCCACCGCCGCCGCATAAGGCAGGATGATCATCAGCGTCTCGAGATTGAGCGGCACGTTCGGAATGAGGAAGAACGGCAGCGTCGAAGGCAGTTCGCCCATGTCGCCGACGATGCGCAGGTCCAGGCCGAAGAACAGCGACACGGCGGTCAGGACGACGATCGTCACCAGCGGCGACGGGATCGCCGTGGTGAGGCGCGGGAACAGATAGATGATGGCCAGCCCTGCCGCGACCATGACGTAGGTCATCGACGGAACGCCGACGAGTTCGGGGATCTGCGCCATGAAGATCAGGATCGCCAAGGCGTTGACGAAGCCGGTCATCACCGACCGCGAGACGAAGCGCATGGCACTGGCGAGCCCCGAAAAGCCCGCCGCGATCTGTAGCAATCCGGCCAGGACGGTGGTGGCGAGCAGATATTCCAGCCCATGGTCGCGAACCAGCGTGATCATCAGGACGGCGGTCGCCGCCGTCGCGGCGGAGATCATGCCCGGCCGTCCGCCGGTAAAGGCGATCAGCACGGCGATCGAGAAGGAGGCGTAGAGCCCGACCCTCGGATCGACGCCGGCGATGATGGAGAAGGCGATGGCCTCGGGAATCAGCGCGAGCGCGACGACGAGCCCGGCGAGCAGATCGCCGCGGACATTGCCGAACCACTCGTGGCGGAGTGTTTCTAGGGAAAACATTGGGGTTCTTTTTGACTTGCGCGGGAGAGCGAGGCGTCGGCCGGTGTGCGACGGGTCGGTCTGAAGTTAGCCGAGGGATGGGCGCCCGGCGTAGCCACCCAATTCAATGGGTCCTTGCAGTCCGGCGTTCATGCCACTTCGCACCTGCGAGATCAACCGGGCGAAGCGATGTCCCGAGCATAGGCGGATTGCGGCAGGTCCTGGCCTGAAAGACCGTGATGCCCATTTCGCCGTGCCTTGAGGTCGGCTAACGCTCACGCGACCTCTCACGATCCGGGTGTCCGATGCTCCAGGCTCTGACCGCCATATTCGCATGCCAACTCGCCGGCGAAGCGATCACCGTCGCGCTCGGCCTGCCGTTGCCCGGACCGGTCATCGGCATGGCGCTTCTGTTCACGTTCCTGCTGCTGCGCAAAAGCGTGCCGGTGAGCCTCGGCAAGGTCGGCGACGGGCTGCTCGCCAACCTGTCGCTGCTGTTCGTGCCGGCCGGCGCCGGCATCATGATGCATGCCGGCCGGCTCGAGGGCGAGGCACTGTCGATCGGCCTGACGCTGGTGGTGTCGACGCTGGCGACCATCACGGTAACGGCGCTGGTGATGAACCGGCTCGGCCCCGGCCGCAAGGAGCGCTCCGATGGGTGAAACGCTGGTCGATGTCTGGGTCTATCTGGCGGCGAGCCCGCTTCTGGCGCTGACCATGACGCTGATCGCCTATCAGGGCGCGGTCTGGCTTCATCAAAAGGCCGGCTCGACGGCGCTGCTCAACCCGGTGCTCGTCACAGTGGCGCTCGTCGTCGCGGTACTGACGGCGACGGGCACGAGCTACCAGACCTATTTCGAGGGGGCGCAGTTCATCCACTTTTTGCTCGGCCCGGCGACCGTGGCGCTGGCGATCCCGCTCTATCGGCAGTTCGACCGGGTCCGGCGCAGCGCGCTCGCCATCGCGGCGAGCCTCCTCACCGGTTCGCTCACCGCCATCGCCTCGGCCCTCGCGGTCGGCGCGCTGACGCGGCTCGATGCGGTCAGCCTTGCCTCGCTGGCACCGAAATCGGCAACCGCACCGGTGGCGATGGGCATCGCCGAAAAGCTCGGCGGCCTGCCGTCGCTGACGGCGGTGTTCGTGATCCTGACGGGAATCATCGGCGCGGCTCTTGGGCCGGTCGTGCTCAACCTGCTCGGAGTCCGCGACGAGGCGGCACGGGGTCTCGCCATGGGCACTGCCTCGCACGGCATCGGCACGGCGCGGGCCTTGCAGGAGAGCGAGGTGGCAGGCGCCTTCTCGGGCCTCGCCATGGGGCTGAACGCCCTGGCGACGGCGCTGCTCCTGCCGCTGGTCTGGGTGTTGTTCTTCTGATCGCCCCGAGGCCTGGCCTCGCCGGGGCATAAGGGCGCTCTAACGCAGCATGCCCTTGACCAGGGTCGAGGCCTGGTTGAAGTCCATCTGACCCGGGTAGCGCTCTTTCAGCGCGTTCATGCAGCGGCCGACGTCCCGCAGGCCCCTGGCATCGGTGTCCTCGACGACCTTCTTGCAGGCCTGCTCGATTTCGCCGGTGCCGAGCTGCGGCGGCAGAAACTCCCGGATGACGCCAATCTCCTCGCGCTCCTGCGCGGCGAGATCGGGCTGGCCATTCTCGTCGTGGGCCTTCGCCGACTCGATCCGCTGCTTGATCATCTTGGCGAGAATCAGCTGGATGTCATCGTCGCCCACCGGGTCCCTGCCGGCCGAACGCTGGGCGATGTCGCGATCCTTGATCGCGGCATTGATCAGCCGCAGCGTACAAACGCGGCGGCGCTCCTGGTTCTTGGTAGCGGCGGTCAGGGCTTCCGCGAGTTGCTCGCGCATTGTCAGGCTTTCGTTTTTTATCGCATCGATGCCCGCGTCCCGGCGAACGGGGCCGCGTCAGCGTAATGCATACTTGTTGCAGAAGAAGGTAAAGCCGAATTGGACGCAATGCCGCAGCTTCGGCTCAATGTGACTCTGTCGTGTCTCTCGATTGCATCGGGCGTTGCCGCTTGGGCCGATCGGCCGCGGGACGTCCTGGGGTCGCGCCAGCCTCTTGCGGTGCAACCGAAGGCGGATGTAGAGACTTCCCCACCGGTCCACAAGTCCCTTGTCTCATAGCTGCCCTGCGCCGATATCGGGGCTGCGGGAGAGCGACGCGCGACAGGCGGACCCCTGCGGACGAAAGAGCTTGGAGACATCATGACCGAAGGCTGGACGAAGCGGAAGGCGACCGGATTGCTGGTTCTCGCCGACGGCACGGTAATCGAGGGATTCGGCCTTGGCGCGCCCGGCGCGATCGAAGGCGAGGTCTGTTTCAACACCGCCCTGACCGGCTACCAGGAGATCCTGACGGATCCGTCCTATGCGCGCCAGATCGTCACCTTCACCTTCCCCCACATCGGCAATGTCGGCGCCAATGACGAGGACCAGGAGGACATGGTGCCGCTGAACGGCGCCGGCGCGGTCGGCGCGATCTTCCGTGCCGAGATTTCCGAACCGTCGAACTATCGCTCATCCGGCCATCTCGACGCCTGGCTGAAGGCGCGCGGCGTCGTCGCCCTGTCGGGCATCGACACCAGGGCGCTCACCGCGCTGATCCGCGAGAAGGGCATGCCCAACGCGGTGATCGCCCACGACCCGGACGGCAATTTCGACATCCCTGCCCTGCAGCAGCGCGCTGCCGCCTGGAGCGGCCTCGTCGGGCTCGACCTCGCCAAGGACGTCGCGACGACCGAGACGCTGGTCTGGGACGAGCGGCCGTGGGTCTGGGGCAGCGGCTACGCCAAGGGAGGCGAGCCCCGCTACACGATCGTCGCCGTCGACTACGGCACCAAGCGCAACATCCTGCGGCTGATGGCCGGCGAAGGCGCCCGCGTCGTGCTGGTGCCGCCGACCGCCACCGTCGACGAGATCATGGCGCACCAGCCGGACGGGGTTTTCCTGTCGAACGGCCCGGGCGATCCGGCGGCGACCGGCGAATATGCCGTGCCGACGATCCAGGCGCTGATCGAGAAGGACGTGCCGGTGTTCGGTATCTGCCTCGGCCATCAGTTGATGGCACTGGCGCTCGGCGGCAAGACCGAGAAGATGCATCAGGGCCACCACGGCGCCAACCACCCGGTCAAGGACTTCACCACCGGCAAGGTGGAGATCGTCTCGATGAATCACGGCTTCGCCGTCTCGGCCGGCTCCTTGCCGCAGGGCGTCGAGGAAACCCATCGCTCGCTGTTCGACGGCAGCAATTGCGGTCTGCGCCTTTCCGATCGGCCGGTGTTCTCGGTGCAGCATCATCCGGAGGCATCGCCCGGCCCGCAGGACTCGCACTATCTCTTCCAGCGCTTCTTTCGGATGATCGACGCGCACCGCGCGGACTCCGCCGCCGCCTGATCGCGCGGACGCCTCTCTCCTCCCCGAAACGACAGCGGCGCCGGATGCAATCCGGCGCCGCTGTCGTTTCAGTCATTTCTTCAGGCGTTTACTTCCAGCCTATCCGGGCCATCATGCGCTTGAACCATGCCCGCACGCCGCAGTTGAACGTGGCGTGACGATGCAGGTCGTCCCGGTCTCGGTCGCCGCCGTAGGAAGAGCGACCGACGATGATATCAGCAAGCATTCTACCGCTCCTCTTGTGCTCAAGAACCAGAAGCAGCGTGCCTTTCCGCCGAGGGGAACCCTTCGGATTCCGCTTGGGCGGCCATCGGCAAGCCGCGTCTCATGCGAATAAAGATGTGCACTTCGTGCGCTATGTCAACAGATTTTGGCGCACTCGGTGCATATTTTTCGTTTGCAGCCCGACCGGGCCCGGCCTAGAAGGCCGGCGCGTCGCCGACGCCCCGGAACAAGCGATTGTGCGGGGCGAAAGCTCACCCCAGACTTAAATCCCGGCGTGCCGCTGGCGGACGGAGAGAATATGACCCCTGAGACCTTCAAGAGCTGGCGCAAGTCGCTCGAGCTCAAGCAGAAGGACGCAGCCGAAAAGCTCGGACTGAAGAAGCGCGTCATCCAGTATTACGAAAAGGGCCATCGCGACGGCAAGAAGGTCGAGATCCCGAAGACCGTCGAGCTGGCCTGCATGGCGTTGTCGCTCGGCTACGAGGAATATGACGGCCGGCCCCTGCCGCGTTCGGCGACCGAGGCGCGCTCGACGAACCGGCCGCAGACTCCCAGGGCTGAGGCTCTGGACGACGGTTACCGCCTAACGATCAGCTGACGGGCGCGGTCGGCGACGATCTCGATCGAGGCCTCGCTCGGCAGAACCTCCCACTCCACCGGATCACGGTCCCGCGCCACCTGCTCCCGGACGACGTCCGTGGTGGCGTCCGAAGGGTCAGCGGTCCGCCGGGCCACCCGCTCCAGCAGCCGATCGGTCGGCGCTTCGAGCCACAGCCCGGTGAAGGACAGCCCTGCCGCTTCCGCAGCGGCGGCGATACGCGCACGCTCCGACGGCCGGTCGAACACCCCGTCCGCGACCACGCCGTGCCGCAGTCGGGCGATCCGCTCGGCCGTTTCGATCATCGCATCATAGACACGGTCGGACACGTCCGCAGTGTAGCATTCGGCCGGTAGCCGGGTTTCGACCGGGACGGCGAAGAGCCGCTTGCGGAGCCGGTCGCTGGAGACGATCCGCGCCCCCGGCGGCGGGCCGATTTCGGGCGCGATCGCTGCCGCGACGGTCGACTTGCCGGAGCCGGAAAGCCCGCCGACGGCGACCACGCGCGGTGCCCGCGGCTCGAGCAGTTCGCGGGCCAGATCGAAATACGCCCGCGCCTCGTCGGCAAGGCGGGCAGCCCCGGTACCGCCTTCAACAGCCTGGGTGGCCGTGACGTGGGCGCGGACGGCGGCCCTGACGGCCATCAGGAACGGCAGAAGCGGCAGGCCCTCCGTCTCGTCGATCTCGTCCAGATAGCGGTTGAGCACGAGGTTGGCCGCTTCCTCGAGCCCGCGGTGCCACAGATCCATCAGCAGGAAGGCGAGATCGTAGAGAATGTCGGTGGTAGCCATCGCCTCGTCGAATTCGAGGCAGTCGAACAACGTCGGCTCGCCGCCGACGAGGCAGATATTGTGCAGATGCAGATCGCCATGGCAGCGGCGGATCTTGCCGGTCTCGCCGCGCCGGTCGAGCAGCGCGGCGTGCACCGATAGCGTAGCCCGGAAGCGACGGTTGAACGCCGCGACCTCGTCAGTGGGAAACACCGTAGTGGTCGCCAGGGCGCGCTCGTTGATGTCGAGGACGCCCGCCATCACCGCGGCTCCCCCAGTGCCGCGCTCCGCGGGTAGCCCCGCGTGAAAGCCGGCGACATGGCGGGCAAGCCGCGTCATCAGCGGCGCGGTTAGCCTGCCATCGATCGCCATCTGGTCGAACAGCCCGTCACCGTCGAACCGCGCCATCTCGACGACGGCGTCCACCAGGGTCCCCTCGCCGTCCAGCGCAAGGCACCCATCCGATCCGCGGACGATCCGGCGCACGCCCTTGTAGAGCATGGGCGCTGTGCGACGATTGAGTTCGACCTCGCGCTGGCAGGCGGCGACCCGGCGCTCCGGTGTCGCGAAGTCGACATAGCCCAGCTTGACTGCCCGCTTCAGCTTGAATGCCCGGTCGCCACCGATCTGGACAACCGAAATATGTGTCGTGACCTCATCGAGAGCAGCCGGATCGACGCCCTCGAACGCCGCCTGGCGAACGAAGTCGATCGTCTCGCCCTGCCCCTCCCCGCCCATGGATCGCCTCCTGCTCTCTCGCGCGCCGCCGCGCCGCGCGCCTCGCATCATCTCGCCAGCGTCGCGCGCCGACAAGCCGGCGATCAGTTCGAAGGACCATCCTGCTCGAGGAAGAAGCGCAGCATCTCGCGGCTCGCATCCGGCCCGCGCGGGTCGGTATAGGTGCCGGCGCTGCTGCCGCCTGCCCAGGCATGACCGGCGCCGTGCAACAGCCAGTGCTCGTGCAGCGCTTGGCCCCGCTTGTCGCGAAAGCGGGTGCGGGTGTAGCCGACGCCGCCCGGCGACGTGCCCTTGTCCCGGTCGGCGGTAAAGTCGTTGCCCGCCTTGGCCTGGGCGATGACCTGATCGCCGTTGACCTTGTTGACGGTGGCATCGCCGTCGCCGTGAAAGGCGATGGTCGGCACACCGGCGCCGCGTACCGTTGACGGCGCACCGCCCTTGCGCATCGCCGAGAACGCCGAGGTGACGTCGCGCGCCGCGCCGCAGGCAAGACCCGAATGCACCCCTACTGCAGCGAAGACATCCGGGTAGGTGGCGCCCATGATCGCAGCCTGCGCGCCGCCGGCGGACAGGCCGGCGACGTAGACGCGCTTCGGATCGACGCCGAACTCGGCGACGACTTCCCGGGTGATGCCGGCGATCAGCGACGGCTCGCCGCGCTCGCGCTCCTGATCGGCGGCGGAAAACCAGTTCCAGCATTTGGAGCTGTTGGCGGCCTTCGACTGCACCGGATAGGCGACCAGGAAGCCGGCTTCCTCGGCCAGCTCGTTCATCCGCGTGCCGGCGGCGAAATCGTCCGGCGACTGGGTGCAGCCGTGCAGCATGACGATCAGGGCGCGGTCGCGCTCGGCAGGCTTGCTTGGAACGTAGAGCTTGTAGTCCCGCGTGCCGGCGGTGTTGGCGAACAGCCGCGTGATGAACTGCGCCCCCTCCGGCACCGGAACCGCATTCTTCGCGGCCGGCTCGGCGCCCGTCCGCCTGACGGCGCCGGCGTCCGCCATTCGGCGCCACCGCTCGGTGAGCCCGGCAGGAAACGCCGACGGGGCGGTTCGGGCGGAAGAAGCACTATCAGCCGGTGCCGACGGTGTCATTGCGCCGCGCGTGCCGCCGAGGAGGGCCATCGCCTCGTTCAGCCTGCCTTTGCGGGTGAGCCGCATGACTTCCATCATTTCGATTCCAGATAATGGCTTCATATGCCTTCCCCTTCCTGGGGTGAATTTGAACGCGGCCGATCAGCCGATGCGGCCGCGAAGGGCTGCCTTGACGGCGGGGCTCGCCTGCAACGAGCCGAGCACGTGCAGCGAGGCGATGGTGTCGAGTGCAAGTTCGGCGGAAACGTCCGGATCGATGATCGCGAGCCCCAAGACGTTGAGTGCGAGCGTTTCGCCCCGCGCCTTGAAGCTCTCCAGATCCTGGCGTGTCACCCGTCGCAGCCCGAGATCCAGCGAGCGCCGCGCCGCGGACTGGCGAACCGCCTCCTCGTGCCGCTCGAGCTGGTTGCGGATGGCGGTGCGGATGAAGTCCGTCCGGTTCGAGTAGAAGCCCTCCTTCACCAAGAGCTCGATCTGCCCCAGATCGACAAAGCCGAGATTGATCGTGATCTTCTCGCTTTCGACAGGATTTTTGACCGCCTCGATCACCGTCGCCATAATTATTCCCTCCATCCGTGTGGATGGTAAGTGGATGGCGGGCATCCTCTGTGCAAGCCCATCGTCTTGATTTGGCCGGATCAGACACTGATGCCGTCTTTCTGCCGCTACGCAACTGTTGCGCAACGGGGGAATTGTTGTGGAGCAATCCGACACTATCTAAGACTTCAACACTCAATATCGTTCCTGATTGCTGCATCGCCCTGTAAGGTTGGTGGCGCTCTTGATTCGGACACCGCCGACGGAGCCGGATGCCGCCATGCCCAAGACCAAACGCCGCAAGCAATTCGCCGCCCTGCCCTTTCGGGCTGGTACCGACGGCATCGAGATATTGCTGGTCACCTCGCGCGACACCGGACGATGGGTGATCCCCAAGGGCTGGCCGATGAAGAACCGGCGGCCGCACCGCGCCGCGGCCATCGAGGCCTACGAAGAGGCGGGCGTCGTCGGCAAGGCCGACAAGACGCCGCTCGGGACGTTCGACTACGAGAAACGAACCGAGACCGGCGCGATCGCCTGCCGAGTCACCGTCTTCCCCCTACCGGTTTCGCGCCTTCTCGACGAATGGCCCGAACGGGCGGAGCGTCACCGCTTGTGGCACAACTGGCAGCGCGCCAGTGAACTCGTTGAGGAACCGGAACTGCAGGCGATCCTGCGCGATTTCGGCCGCCGCGCGGGGAAGCAATCCTCCAGCCGCGCGAGTCCCGCCAAGATCCCGAAAGACGAGCGCGACGCGTCTGCGGCAGGATAATCTGCGGCCTCGCCACGATGGCGATGAAGTCGCCTCCCCTTATTCGGTGAGGCTGGTCGCCAGCGCCTCGAGCTTGTGGGTCAAATGCTCGCGCAGCAGCCGTCCGAGACGTCCGCTGTCGCGCGCCTCGAGCGCCGCCGCGATGGCCTCGTGCTCAGCCGTGGCGGCCAGCCAGCGTTCCGGCGTCAGATTCGCCTGGTAGCGCGCCCGGTAGACCCGGCGCGCCAGGATCGCGTGATGCTGGACCAGCGTCGGATTGCGGGCCGCGGCGAGGATCGCGGAATGGATGGCCTGGTTGACGGTGAAATAGGCCGGGCGGTCGCGATCTTCGTAGGCCGCCCGCAGCCGGACCGTATCATCCGAGATCGCGACGATCTCCGCATCGGTGGCGTGCGTCGCCGCGAGTTCCCCGGCCAGTCCTTCCAGCACCGCGACCAGCGGGAACAGTTCGGTGAGTTCGGCGAGACTCTGCGCGGCGACCACCGCGCCGCGATTGGGCAGCAAGGTCACGAAGCCCTCATGCGCCAGCACCTTGATCGCCTCGCGGATCGGCGTGCGCGAAACGCCGAAGCGCTCCGTCAGCAGTCTCTCTGGCACCTTCTCGCCCGGCGCCAGCTCGCCCTCCATGATAATCCGGCGCAGCCGGTCGGTCAGTTCGACCGCGAGCGCCGGCCGGGCGAGCGGGCCGTCGAGGCGGGTATCGGCAAGGCTCATGAGCTGACTTCCGCTCGAAGGGGGGGCGTGGCCGGCGCTGCGGCGGGGTCCAGTGCCGCGGCCAGGACCTGTGCGACATGGATCGCCTGGCGCTTCGTACCGTCGTCGATCTGGTGGCGGCAAGACGTTCCGTCGGCTACGATCACCGCGTCGGCGGGCGCCGCCCGCACTGCCGGCAAGAGCGACAGCTCGCCCATCGCCATCGACACGTCGATCGTCGCCGCGTCGTAGCCGAAGGCGCCGGCCATGCCGCAGCAGGACGATTCGACGACCGACAACTCAAGGTCCGGAATCAGCCGCAGCGCAGCCTCCACCGCCGACATGGCGCCGAACGCCTTCTGGTGGCAGTGACCGTGCAGCAGCGCCGGGCGGCCGATCGGGCGCAGCTTCAAGGCAAGCCGCCCGGCCTTGTCCTCGCGCATCAGGAACTCCTCGAACAGCAGCGCATGCTCGGCGACCTGCTTGGCCGCCGCGCCCGGCACCAGCGCCAGGAATTCGTCCCGCAGCGTGAAGATGCACGAGGGCTCCAGCCCGACGATGCTCCAGCCTCGTTCGATTTCCGGCAGCAGCGCGGCGATGGTGCGCTCGGCCTCGGCCTTCGCCCGGTCGAGCATGCCGGCGGCAAGATAGGTCCGTCCGCAGCAGAGCGCCCGGCCGCCTTCCGGAACACCTGCAATTTTCACGGCATAGCCCGCCGCCTCCAGCACGCGCACCGCCGCACGCAAGGTCTCGGGGTCGAACCAGCGCCCGAACGTGTCGGCGAAGAGCACGACGCCTTTCGTTTCCGGCCGTCGCCCCGCCACCCTGCCTTCGACGTCGCGGAACCAGTCGCGCCGGAAGCGCGGCAGCGAGCGGCGCTTCGACAGGCCGAACAGCCGCTCCGACAACGCCGCCAGCGCCGGGATCCGGTCGCGCAGTCCGACCAAACCGGAAAACCGCGCGGCGAACGGAGCATAGCGCGGCAGGCCGGCGATCAGCCGGTCCTTCAGCGAATAGCCCTTCGCCCGGCCCCGCTGGTAGAGCACCTCGCTCTTCATCTTCGCCATGTCGACGCCGGTGGGACATTCGCGCCGGCAGGCCTTGCAGGAAACGCACAATTGCAGCGTCTCGGCCATCTCGTCGGAGAGCAGCGCGTCCTTCCCGAGCTGTCCGGACAGCGCCAGCCGCAGCGTGTTGGCGCGGCCGCGCGTGACGTCGCGTTCATTGCGGGTGACGCGGTAGCTCGGGCACATCACGGCGCCGGCGGATTTGCGGCAGGCGCCGTTGTTGTTGCACATCTCGACGGCGCCCTGCAGCCCGCCCGCCGATCCCGGCCACGCCGACCAGTCGAAGCCGGTGGGCAGGTCCTCGACCGCATAGCCGGGCGGATAGCGCATCAGGCTGCGGTCATCCATCTTCGGCGCCGCGACGATCTTGCCGGGGTTGAGCCGGTTGCCGGGATCGAAGGCGGCCTTCACCTCCTCGAAGGCGGCGACGATCCGGCCGCCGAACATCTGCGCGTGGAATTCCGAGCGGACGATGCCGTCGCCATGCTCGCCGGAATGCGAGCCCTTGTACTCGCGCACCATGGCGAACGCCTCCTCGGCGATCGCCCGCATCGCCTTGACGTCCTTGTCGAGCTTGATGTTGAGGAGCGGCCGCACGTGCAGGCAGCCTTCCGAGGCGTGCGCATACCAGGTGCCGCGCGTGCCGTGCTTCGCGAAGATCGCCGTCAGCCGGTCGGTGTAGTCGGCGAGGTGTTCCAGCGGCACCGCGCAGTCCTCGACGAAGGAGACCGGCTTTCCCTCCTCCTTCATCGACATCATGATGTTGAGGCCGGCGGCCCGCAACTCGGCGATCGCCGTCTGCAGCTTCAGGTCGGACACGGCGACGACGCCGCCCTCGTGCGCCGCGCCGCGTCCGAAGCCGTAGCCGAGGCCGCCCATCACGTCCTCGAGTGCCGCCATGCTGGCGGCGTTCTCGTCCGGCTCGTCGGCGAATTCGACCAGCAGCAGCGCCGCCGGATCGCCTTCGACGAAGGCCTCCAGCGTCGGCACGAACATGTCGATCCGCCGGGCGAGCCCGATCATCGTCGCATCGACGAGTTCGACCGAGGTCGGCTTCAACGCCACCAGGTGCTGCGCCGCCTCCATCGCGGCGCAGAAGGTCGGGAAATGGCAGGCCCCGAGCAGCCTTGTCGGCTTCGGCAGCGGCGACAGGGCGATCTCGATGGCGGTCGAGATGCCGAGCGTGCCTTCCGAGCCGACGAGGAGATGCGCGAGATTCACTGGCTCGAAGGCCGGCGTCAGCGCGTCGAGATTGTAGCCGCCGACCCGCCGCTGCACCGCCGGGAAGCGCCTTGCGATCTCGTCCGCCTCGCGCCGGCCGAGTGCCAGCATCGCGGCGACGAGGTCGCGCGGCGGCTCGCCTGAGGCGTTCTGGTCAAGTCGGCCGAAATGGCCCACCGTGCCGTCGGCGAGGATCGCATCGATGGCGATGACGTTGTCGCGCGTCGTGCCGTAGCGCAGCGAGCGGGCGCCGCAGGAATTGTTGCCGACCATCCCGCCGATCGTCGCCCGCGAGGCGGTCGAGACATCGACGGGAAACCACAGGCCGTGCGGCTTGAGCAGCCGGTTGAGATCGTCGAGGACGATGCCCGGCTCGACCAGCGCGCGTCGCCCGGCGACGTCGAGCTCGAGCAGGCGGTTCAGGTATTTCGACGTGTCGACGATCAGCCCTGAAGTGACCGTCTGGCCGCATTGCGACGTGCCGCCGCCCCGCATGGTCAGCGCCAGCCCCTCCTCGCGGGCCGCATCGAGCGCCGCCGCGACGTCGCCGGTCGTCTTCGCCACGACGACGCCTGCCGGCATGATCTGGTAGATCGAGGCATCCGTTGCGTAGCGGCCGCGGGTGAAGCGGTCGAGATGTACGTCGCCGACGATCTCCCGCGACAGCCGGCGCGCCAGACCCGGCCGGATCATCTCGCCCATGTCGGCAGGCTCCCCCGGCAGCGATAATGACGCTGCCCGCTTGACACGCATAATGAATTCATAATCCAATTGGATGGCAAAAATTCGCAGCGCCGGCAAGAGCGCAGCAGAGCAAGCGGATCACTTGCGCGTAAGCGCCGATCCTGAGGAGACGCCATCGTGACCTACCGAGCCGGCCGGCATTTTCTGCAGATCCCCGGCCCCACCAACGTTCCCGACCGCGTCCTCCGCGCCATGGACATGCCGACGATCGATCATCGCGGGCCTGACTTCCAGGCCATGGCGAAGCGGGTGCTGACCGGGATCCGCAGCGTCTTCAAGACGGCCAATCCGGTGGTGATCTATCCGGGATCGGGCACCGGCGCGTGGGAAGCAGCGCTCGTCAACACGCTGTCGCCGGGCGACCTTGTGCTGATGTACGAAACCGGCCACTTCGCCTCACTGTGGAAGAAGCTGGCCGAACGGCTCGGGCTGCGGACCGAGTTCATCACCGGTGACTGGCGCCACGGCGCCGACGCCGCGGCGATCGGCGAGCGCCTCAAGGCCGATACCGAGCACGAGATCAAGGCGGTCTGCGTCGTCCACAACGAGACCTCCACCGGCTGCGTCTCGCCGATCGGCGACATCCGCAAGGCGATCGACGCGGCGGGCCATCCCGCCCTGTTCCTCGTCGACACCATCTCCTCGCTCGCCTCGATCGACTCTCGCCACGACGAATGGGGCGTCGACGTCACCGTCGGCGGCTCGCAGAAGGGGCTGATGCTGCCGCCGGGCCTCTCGTTCAACGCCCTTTCGGACAAGGCGATCGCGGCCCAGGCCGGCGCGAAGATGCCGCGCTCCTACTGGGCGTGGGACGAGATGCTGGCGATGAACCCGAACGGGTTCTTCCCCTCCACCCCGGCGACCAACCTGCTCTACGGCCTCGACGCGGCACTGGAGATGCTGGACGAGGAAGGCTTGGAGAACGTCTTCGCCCGCCACCAGCGCCATGCCGCGGCGACGCGCGCGGCGGTCGACGCATGGGGCCTCGAGATCCTGTGCGCCGAGCCGGCGCATCATTCCGGCGCCCTCACCGCCGTCTTGATGCCGGACGGCAAGGGAGCCGATGCGCTCCGCAAGACGATCCTCGAGCATTTCGACATGTCGCTCGGTGCCGGCCTGTCGAAGCTCGCCGACAAGATCTTCCGGATCGGCCATCTCGGCGACTTCAACGACCTCACGCTCGTCGGGACGCTGGGAGGCGTCGAGATGGGTCTGAAGCTGGCCGGGGTGAAGCACCGGTCTGGCGGTGTCGACGCGGCGATGGCGGTTCTCGCCGCGGCAGCACCAACGGAGGCGCGGCAGGCAGCGGAATAGGCGGAGAAGACCAACGGGCGGTTGAGGAGCCGTCCGCCAACGACAATAACGGGAGGAAGACCAATGACGATACGCAGATTGATGCTCGGCGTCGCCGCGGCGGCGCTGCTTGCTCCGACCGCGGGCGCCGGGGCGCAGGAAACCCTCGATCTCGGCCATGTCGGCGACCCCGGCTCGCTCTACGAGGCGACGGCGGAGAATTTCGCAGAATGCGTCGCCGCGACCGGCACGGCGACCGTGCAGGTGTACGGCTCCTCGCAGCTCGGCAGCGACGAGGAGATGCTGCAGAAGCTGAAGCTCGGACAGATCGACTTTTCCGTGCCCTCGTCGGTGATGAGCTCGGTGTCGCCGATCTTCGGCGTCTTCGAGATGCCGTATCTGATCAAGAGCCGCGAGCACATGAAGAAGGTCCGCGACGAAAAGCGCGACACCTTCGTCGAAGCCGCCGCGGGCCGCGGCTACCAGATCCTCGGCTTCTGGGAGAACGGCTTCCGCCACGTGACCAGCAACGCCAAGCCGGTCAACGTCCCGGCCGACCTGCAGGGCATCAAGCTGCGCGTGCCGAAGGGCGAGTGGCGGGTGAAGATGTTCCAGAGCTACGGCGCCAACCCGACGCCGATGGCCTTCTCGGAAGTCTTCACGGCGCTGCAGACCGGGGTCATCGACGGCCAGGAGAACCCGCTCGCCCAGATCTATTCTGGCCGCTTCCAGGAAGTGCAGAAGTTCATGTCGATGACCGGGCACGTCTATTCGCCGGCCTTCCTCGCCACCTCCTCGCGGAACTGGGACGGCTGGGACGATGAGCTGAAGACCGCCATCCAGGATTGCGCCACAAAGTCCAGCGACTTCGCCTATGAGCGCTCGCAGCAGATGGACGACGAACTCGTCGGCAAGATCGAGGAAGCCGGCGTCGCGGTGAACGAGGCCGACAAGGACGCCTTCATCGAGGCATCCGCGCCGATCTACGAGGAGTTCGGGACGCAGGTCGAAGGCGGCCAGAAGCTGGTCGAGGACATCCAGGCGCTCGCCGCCGGGTCCTGATCTCGGCGATCCGCGTCCTTTCTTCGGGTGCCGGTCGACGCGTCGGCCGGCACCCTTCTCCCTGCATCGACGATGAAACGGCGTCCGGCGGACGCGGGAGGCGAAATTGCGCCAGCTGGCAAGAATCCTGGGCGAGTTTCTGACCTGGGTAGTGATCGGGCTGATGGTGGGCCTGACAGCCGTCGTCGTCGCCGCGGTGATCTATCGGAAGCTCGGTGCGTCGCTCTCATGGTACGACGAGATCGCCGGCGTCCTCCTCGCCTGGATCACCTATTACGGAGCAGCACTCGCGGCCCTGAAGCGCAGCCACATCGGCTTCGACGACGTGCTGCTTTCGCTGCCGCTGCCGGCCCGCAAGGCAGCGGTCATCCTCTCCGAGGGGCTGGTGATCCTGTTCTTCGTGCTGCTCGCATGGTCGGGGCTGGAGGTTCTCGCCATCCTCCAGGGCGAGACACTCGTCAGCCTGACCTGGGTCCCGGTCGCCCTCACACAGTCGATCATCCCGATCGGTGCGATCCTGTTCATCGTCGCAGAGCTGCTGAGCGTCCCCGACTACTGGCGCGACGTGATGGCCGGACGCTCCGTCGAGCACCCGCCGATGGCGCACGGCGCCTCACCCGACAAGGGCCATCACCCATGATGATGTTCGTGATCTTCATCGCGCTCGTCGCGATGGTGTGCATCAACGTGCCGATCGCCATCGCGCTGGCGCTGGCGGCCGTGCTCGCGGTCTTCATCAGCGACGGCGGCGCCGCGCTCGTGACCATCGCGCTCGACATGTACAACGGCGCTCGATCGTTTTCCCTGATCGCCATCCCGATGTTCGTGCTGGCCGGCGCCATCATGAACGCCACCGGCATCACCCGGCGCCTGATCGCCTTCGTCTCCGCCGTCATCGGCTTCGTGCGGGGCGGGCTGGCGATGGTCAATGTCGGCGTGTCGCTGTTCTTCGCCGAGATTTCCGGCTCGGCCGTCGCCGACGTGGCGGCCATGGGCTCGATCATCATTCCGGAGATGAAGAAGCGCGGCTATCCCGCCCCCTTCGCGGCGGCGATCACCTCGTCCTCGGCCTCGCTCGCCATCATCATCCCGCCGTCGATCCCGATGATCCTCTATGCGGTCGCCGCCGGCACCAGCATCGAGCAGCTCTTCGTCGCCGGCATCGTGCCGGGCCTGATCGGTGCCGCCGGTCTGATGGGCGTCGCCTACTATTACGCGGTGAAGTACAATCTGCCGATGGAGGAGGCCTTCAACCTCCGCCAGCTGCGCAGGACCTTCGTCGAGGCGCTGCCGACCTTCTCGCTGCCGGTGATCATCCTCGGCGGCATCTTCGGCGGCTTCGTCACCGCCACCGAGGGCGCCGGCCTTGCCGTCGTCGCGGCCATCCTCGTCGGCATCTGGTACCGCGAGGTCGATTGGCGCCAGCTCAAGCAGGCCATGCTCGAGGGTGGCATCCAGACCGCCGTGGTGATGCTGCTGGTCGCCGCCTCGATCCTGATGGGCAGCTATCTGACCCAGGCGCGCGTGCCACAGCAGCTGGCCGCAGGCATCCTCGACATCACGTCAAACCAGTATCTGATCCTTCTGATTCTCAACGTCTTCTTCCTGATCATCGGGTTCTTCCTGCACTCCGCCGCGGCGATCATTCTGGTCGTGCCGGTGATCGTGCCGCTGATCCAGCAGGCCGGGATCGACCCGGTGCATTTCGGCCTCGTGGTGACGCTGAACCTGGCCATCGGGCAGCAGACCCCGCCGGTCGCCTCGGTGCTGATCACCGCCTGCTCGATCGCCAAGGCGAACATATGGGAGGTCTCGAAGGCGAACCTGCCCTTTGTCGGCGTGCTGTTGTTCGTGCTCCTGCTTTGCACCTATGTGCCGGCAGTCCCGATGTTCCTGGTCGAATATTTCTACAGGTAGCCCGATGAGTCATGACGAACTCCTCTACGAAATCCGCGGAACGACGGGCTGGATCACGCTGAACCGGCCGCAGGCCCGCAACGCGCTGACCTTCGCCATGTACGAGGGCCTGGCCGATATCTGCCGGACGGTGCCGACCGACGGCTCGGTAAAGTGCCTCGTCGTCACCGGGGCCGGCGAGAAGGCCTTTGCCGCCGGCACCGACATGACGCAGTTCCGCGGCTTTTCCACCGACCAGGACGCGCTCGACTACGAGCACAAGATGGATGTCGTGCTGGGCGCGGTGGAAGCCTGCCCGCTGCCGATCATCGCGGCGCTATCAGGCGCCTGCACAGGCGGTGGCGCCGGCATCGCGGCAGCCTGCGACATTCGCATCACGACGGCGGATCTGCGCTTCGGTTTCCCGATCGCCCGCACCCTCGGCAACTGCCTGTCGATCGCCAATCTGTCGCGCCTCTCGGGCCTGATGGGTCCCGGCCGCACCAAGGAGATCATCTTCACCGCCCGCCTCCTCGGAGCCGAGGAAGCACTTTCCTGCGGCCTGGTGTCGGAGGTCGTCGCCGACCACGCGGCGCTGCTCGCCCGCGCCGGGGAACTCGCCACGCTGCTGGCGGGCCACGCGCCGATCACGCTCGCCACCAACAAGGAAGCGCTGCGGCGGCTGCGCGTCGAAGGCGCCGGCGCCAACGACCGCGACCTCGTGGTCAGGGCCTATATGAGCGAGGATTTCAAGGAGGGCATGGAAGCCTTTCTCGGCAAGCGCAAACCCGAATGGAAGGGCCGCTGATGGCTGCCGCCAAGGGCCCGCTCGAGGGCATGAAGGTCGTCGAGCTGGCCCATATCATGGCCGGCCCGGTCTGCGGCATGATGCTCGCCGACATGGGCGCCGACGTCGTCAAGGTCGAGAAGCCGGAGGGCGACGACACCCGCCGCTTCCTGCCGCCGGACATCAACGGCGAATCCGCCGCCTACATGATGATGAACCGCAACAAGCGCGGCATCGTCCTCGACCTGAAGAGCGAGGACGGCAAGGCCGTGCTGCGGCGCATGCTGGAGACCGCCGACGTCGTCATCGAGAACTACCGCATGGGCACGATGGAGAAGCTCGGCCTTGGCTACGAGACGCTGCGCAAGGCCAATCCCGGGCTGATCTACTGCGAGATCTCCGGCTTCGGCCGCACCGGCCCCTATGCCGGCCGCGGCGGCTTCGACCTGATCGCGCAAGGGATGAGCGGACTGATGTCGATCACCGGCGAGGGCGCCGGCCGCCCACCGGTGAAGTCCGGCGCGCCGGTCACCGACATCACCGCCGGCATTCTCGGCGCGCTCGGCTGCGCCGCCGCCTATGCCCGCAAGCTGCAGACCGGCGAGGGCCAGAGGGTCGACACCTCGCTGTTCGAGGCCGGCATCACCCACACCTACTGGCAATCGGCCATCGCCTTCGCCACCGGCGTGGCACCGGGACCGCTCGGCTCGGCGCATCCTCTGAACGCGCCCTACCAGGCCTTCCGCACCGCCGACGGCTGGATCAATCTGGGCGCCGCCAACCAGAAGAACTGGGAGCGGATGCTGTCGGTCATCGGCGCCGAGGAACTGGCATCCGACCCGCGCTTCGGCAATAATCACGGCCGCATGCAGAATCTCCCCGCCCTTGCCGAAATCCTCGACGATCATTTCTCGACCCGGACGTCGGCCGAGTGGCTGGCGCAGCTCGAGGCCGCGGGCGTGCCCGCGGGGCCGGTGCTCGACGTCGGCGAGATGCACCGCGATCCGCAGACGCTTCATCGCGAGATGGTGGTCGAGACCACCCATCCGAAGGCCGGCCCCGTCAAGGCGATCGGCCTGCCGATCAAGTTTTCCGGCACGCCCGGCGGTGTCACGCGCCCGGCCCCGCTGCTGGGGCAGCACAGCCGCGAAGTCCTGGCGGAATATGGCTGGGACGACGACGCCGTCGACGGCTTCCTCGCCTCCGGCGCGGTCCGAGAGAGTGCGGCCGGCCGTTGATGGCAGGACGCGCATGACCCGAACCGATCGCTTCGACGATATCGCCGGCTCGGCCGCGGACGATTTGCAGGCCGAACTCGCCGAACGGGTACGCGGCGAGGCGCATCGCCTCCGCCACGAGCGGCTGATCCTCTATGCCGGCGCCAACATCCTGACGCCGGCGCTGGAATCCGCCTTCGACGCGACGCTCAGCCTGATGCCCTACATGGGCCCGCCGCACGACAAGGAGCAGCCGGGCAGCGACTTCGCTGCCTCGCTCGAAATCCTGACCAGCCGGCTCGCCTGCGAGGTCTTCGAGGCGGCCTGGGCCGACTGCCGTCTGCCGAGCTGCACCATCGCCAATCTCGCCGTCTTCGCCTGCTTCACGACGCCGGGCGACACCATACTCGCCCCGGCGGCCAGCGATGGCGGCCATCTCAGCCAGCGCCGCGGCGGCACACCCTCGCTCTTCGGCCTCGACATCGTCGACCTGCCCTTCGATGCCGCCGGCCAGTGCCTCGACGCGCCCGCCGCCGCCGCCCTGATCCGCGCCCACCGGCCGCGCCTCGTCATGCTCGGCCGCAGCGTGATGCTCGGGCCCGACACGCTCGAGCCCGTGGTCAGCGCTGCCCGCGAAACCGGCGCGCTGACCGTCTACGATCTCTCCCACGTCGCCGGGCTGGCCGCCGGCGGCGTCTTCCCCAACCCGCTGCGCGCCGGCGTCGATCTTCTGACCATGTCGACCTACAAGACCCTGGCCGGCCCGACCGGCGCCATCGTCGCCGGCACCGACCCGGAGATGGGCGCGCGCTTCGCCGCCTTCGTCGACGGCGCACTCCTCGCCAACCAGGACCTCTCCCGCCTGCCGGCCCTGGCGGGCGCCCTCGCCGAGTTCCGCGACGGCGGGACCTACGCACGCCGGACCGTCGACCTCGCCACGTCGTTGAAAGCGGCGCTGGCGGCGGCCGGCCTGCCCGTCCTCCTCCCCGAGGCGCCCGCCCAGAGCCATCAGGTCGTGGTGCCGATCGGCGACCTCGATGCGACCAAGGCGGCAATGGCGGCGCTGGAGCGGGGCCACCTGCTCGTCGGCCGCTGCCCGGTTCCGGGCGAGCCGGGTAGCCATGGCCTGCGCTTCGGCAGCCAACTTGCTGCCCGCATCGGCATGGCGCCGGTCAGCCTGACGGCGGTCGCAGAGGCGGTGGCGACGCTGCTGCACACGACGCGTGCCGCAGGCCGGGCGCCGACCGATGATCACGAAGCGGTGCTGGCTTGCCGGCGCGCCGTGATGGCCGCGCTGGCAACCACGGCTCCGGGGTAGACGCGCAGCCCGACTGCGACTACCCACCATCCTGCCTATCGTCCGAGGGACGAATCGCGACTTTCACAAGGAGCTGGCGCCCATGACGGATCTGAAGCGAACACCGCTCACCGACCTGCACGTCTCGCTCGGCGCGCGGATGGTGCCGTTCGCGGGCTACTCGATGCCGGTGCAGTACCCTGCCGGCATCATGAAGGAACACCTTCACACCCGCAGCGCCGCCGGGCTGTTCGACGTTTCGCACATGGGACAGATCGCGATCCGGCCGCGCTCCGGCAATCTGCGCGATGCGGCGCTGGCGCTGGAGACGCTGGTGCCCGTCGACGTCGCCGGTCTCGCCGAAGGCCGTCAGCGCTACGGCGTGTTCACCGACGATTCCGGCGGCATACTCGACGATCTGATGATCGCCAACCGTGGCGACCACCTGTTCCTCGTCGTCAACGCCGCCTGCAAGGACCAGGACCTGGCGCATCTCGAAGCTGGCCTCGCCACCACCTGCATCGTCGAGAACCTGCCGCATCGGGCGCTGCTCGCCCTGCAGGGACCGGCGGCGGAGGCTGCCCTCGCGACGCTTGCGCCGGAAGTCGCTGCCATGCGCTTCATGGACGTTCGCGCGGTCGACCTGGTCGGTGCCGGCTGCATCGTCTCGCGTTCCGGCTATACCGGCGAGGACGGCTACGAGATTTCCGTCCCGGCGGCCGACGCGGAACGCCTCGCCAAGGCGCTGCTCGCCATCGACGGCGTCGCCCCCGTCGGGCTCGGTGCGCGCGACTCGCTGCGGCTGGAAGCCGGTCTCTGCCTGCACGGCAACGACATCGACACCACGACGACGCCGGTGGAGGCCTCGCTCGAATGGGCCATCCAGAAGATCCGGCGCGCCTGCGGCGATCGCCAGGGCGGCTTTCCCGGCGCCGACATCATCCTGAAGCAGCTCTCGGCGGGCGCTGCGCGGCGGCGCGTCGGCCTGCGTCCCGAGACCAAGGCGCCGATCCGCGCCGAGACGCCGCTCTTTGCCGAAGAGGCGAGTGGCGAGCCGATCGGCCGCGTCACCTCGGGCGGCTTCGCGCCGTCTCTGGAGGCGCCGGTCGCCATGGGATACGTTCCGACGGAGCAGGCGGGAGTGGGCACCCGGCTCTTTGCGGAGGTCCGCGGCAAGCGGCTTCCCGTCACCGTCACATCCCTGCCCTTCGTCACGCCCGGCTACAAGCGCCGGTAGACACTGAAGGAATTTTCCAATGCTGAAATACACCAAGGAACACGAGTGGCTGCGGATCGAGGGCGACGTGGCGACGGTGGGGATCACCCCGCACGCCTCGGTGCAGCTGGGTGATCTGGTCTTCGTCGAGCTGCCGGCCGTCGGCACGAACTTTGCCAAGGGCGACGATGCCGCCGTGGTGGAATCCGTCAAGGCCGCCTCGGAGATCTACGCGCCGCTCGATGGCGAGATCGTCGAAATCAACCAGGCGATCGTCGACGACCCGTCGATCGTCAACAGCGACCCGGGCGAAGCCGGCTGGTTCTTCAAGATGAAGCTCGCCGATGCCAGTGCCGCCGCCGAGCTGATGGACGAGGACGCCTACAACGCGATGGTCGGGCAGGCCTGATCCGATGACCTTCGAATACACCGACTACGAGCCCTACGACTTCGCCAACCGCCGCCATATCGGCCCTTCCCCGGCCGAGATGGAAGCGATGCTGAAGGTCGTCGGCGCGGACAGTCTCGACGCCTTCATCAACAGTACGGTGCCGGCCTCGATCCGCCAGAAGGCGCCGCTCGAATGGGGCCCGGCGATGACCGAACGCCAGGCGCTCGACGCGCTGCGCGAGACCGCCGACATGAATCGCAACCTCGTGTCGCTGATCGGCCAGGGCTATCACGGCACGATCACGCCGCCGGTCATCCAGCGCAACATCCTCGAGAACCCCGCCTGGTACACGGCCTATACGCCCTACCAGCCGGAGATCAGCCAGGGCCGGCTCGAGGCCCTGCTGAACTTCCAGACGATGATCGCCGATCTCACCGGCCTCGATGTCGCCAGCGCCTCGCTGCTCGACGAGGCAACGGCGGCGGCGGAAGCGATGGCGATGGCGCACCGCGTCGCCAAGGCCAAGCGGGACGTCTTCTTCGTCGACGAGAACTGCCATCCCCAGACCATCGCGGTGATCCGCACCCGCGCCGAGCCGCTCGGCTGGTCGGTCGTCGTCGGCGATCCCTTCGCTGATCTCGATGCGACCGCCGTCTTCGGTGCCATCGTCCAGTATCCGGGCACATACGGCCACGTCCGCGACTTCGGCGATGTCATCGCCGCGCTTCATCGTACCGATGCGATCGCCATCATGGCCGCCGACCCGCTTTCCCTGGCGCTGCTGCGCACGCCGGGCGAGATGGGCGCCGACATCGCCATCGGCTCGGCGCAGCGCTTAGGCGTGCCGATGGGCTACGGCGGACCGCACGCCGCCTTCATGGCGGTCAAGGATGCGCACAAGCGCGCCATGCCCGGCCGCCTCGTCGGCGTCTCTGTGGATTCGCGCGGCAACCGCGCCTACCGCCTCGCGCTGCAGACGCGCGAGCAGCATATCCGCCGCGAGAAGGCGACGTCCAACATCTGCACCGCGCAGGTGCTGCTGGCGGTGATGGCGGCGATGTACGGCGTTTTCCACGGACCGTCCGGCATCAAGGCGATCGCCCAGCGTGTCCACCAGCGCGCCGTCCTCCTCACCGCCGGGCTGGAGAAACTCGGTTACAAGGTGGAGCCGGATGCGTTCTTCGACACGGTGACGGTCGAGGTCGGCCGGCTGCAGCGGGTGATCCTCGATGCCGCCGTCGCCGGCGGGGTTAACCTGCGCCAGATCGGCAACGACCGGATCGGCATCAGCGTCGACGAGCGCACCCGCCCCGGCAATATCGAGACGGTCTGGCGTGCCTTTGGCGGCGACATGACGGTGGATGAATTCCCGCTCACCTACCGCCTGCCGGAAAAGCTGCTGCGCAACACCGCCTACATGACCCACCCGGTCTTCCACATGAACCGGGCGGAAAGCGAGATGACGCGCTACATGCGCCGGCTCTCGGACCGCGACCTCGCGCTCGACCGCTCGATGATCCCGCTCGGCTCCTGCACGATGAAGCTGAACGCCACGGCCGAGATGCTGCCGATCACCTGGCCGGAATTTGCCGAGCTGCACCCGTTCGTGCCGGCGGACCAGGCGCTCGGCTACAAGGCGCTGATCGACGATCTCTGCGCCAAGCTCTGCCAGATCACCGGCTTCGACGCGGTCTCGATGCAGCCCAATTCCGGCGCCCAAGGGGAATATGCCGGCCTGCTGACCATCCGCGCCTATCACCGCGAGAATGGCGGCGCCGAGCGTGACGTCTGCCTGATCCCGACATCGGCCCACGGCACCAACCCCGCCTCGGCGCAGATGGCCGGCATGAAGGTGGTGCCGGTCCGCACCGCCGAAAACGGCGACATCGACGTCGGCGATTTTCGGGCGAAAGCCGAGCAGCACGGCGAGCGACTTGCCGCCTGCATGATCACCTATCCCTCGACCCACGGCGTGTTCGAGAGACGGGTCGCCGAGCTCTGCGACATCGTCCACGCGCATGGCGGCCAGGTCTATCTCGACGGCGCCAACATGAACGCGCTGGTCGGGCTGGCGCGGCCGGGCGATTTCGGCGCCGATGTCTGCCATCTCAACCTGCACAAGACCTTCTGCATCCCGCATGGCGGCGGCGGGCCAGGCATGGGGCCGATCGGCGTCAAGGCGCATCTGGTGCCGCATCTGCCGGGCCATCCCGCGACCGGCGGCGAGGCCGGGCCCGTCTCGGCGGCGCCTTACGGCTCGCCATCGATCCTGCCGATCTCCTGGAGCTACTGCCTGATGATGGGTGGCGCCGGCCTAACCCAGGCGACCAAGGTCGCGATCCTCAACGCCAACTACATTGCCCGCCGGCTGAGGGATGCCTATCCGGTGCTGTATGCGGCGGAGAACGGCCGGGTGGCGCATGAATGCATCCTCGACACGCGGATCCTGCAGGAAAAGGCCGGGGTCAGCGTCGACGACATCGCCAAGCGCCTGATCGATTGCGGGTTCCACGCGCCGACCATGAGCTTTCCGGTGCCGGGCACGCTGATGATCGAGCCGACCGAGAGCGAGACCAAGGCGGAGCTCGACCGCTTCTGCGACGCCATGCTGGCGATCCGCGAGGAGGCCCGCGCCATCGAGGAGGGCCGCTCCGACAGGCTCGACAACCCGCTGAAGAACGCGCCGCACACGGTCGAAGATCTCGTCGGCGAGTGGAACCGGAGCTACAGCCGCGAGCAGGCCTGCTTCCCGCCCGGCGCGTTTCGCGTCGACAAGTACTGGGCGCCGGTCAACCGCGTAGACAACGTCTATGGCGACCGGAACCTCGTCTGCAGCTGCCCCCCAATGGAAGACTACCAGGAAGCTGCGGAATAACCGCCGGCGGCGGCCCGCGGATAGGGCATCACCATGGGTGATCCGGGGCTCTACGGCGGGCTGATGCTGGCCTCGTTCCTGGCGGCGACGCTGCTGCCGGGATCGTCGGAGGCGCTGCTGTCCGGGCTGCTGGCGAACGGCTACGGCGAGCCGATCCTGCTCGTCGGAGCCGCCTCCTTCGGCAACGTCACCGGCTCGCTCGCCAACTGGCTCTGCGGACGTTTCCTCGCCCGCTTCATGGGAAGGCGCTGGTTTCCCGTGTCCGAAAAGGCCTACGGGCAGGCAGCGTCCTGGTTCGGGCACTACGGGCTGTGGACGCTTCTGTTCGCCTGGGTGCCGATCATCGGCGATCCGCTGACCGTGGTCGCGGGCGCCCTACGAACGCCGATCCTGCCGTTCGTCGTGCTGGTGAGCATCGGCAAGGTCGTGCGCTATGCCGGCGTCGCCGCCGCGACCCTCTGGTGGACCGGCGGGTGACCGGACGTCGCCGTTCATGTCAGGATCATGCCCCTGTCTCGCCGCCGGCGGCGCGGCTATGGTGGCGCCATGATCGCTGCCGTCACCGACCATCTGGGTCTCATCTATCTGGTCTGCGAATGGATCATCCGGCTGGCGATGCTCGCCGTGGTGCCGCGCCGGCGCAACTCGCCATCTGCCCGGAGCTGGCTGCTCTTCATCTTCTTCCTGCCGATACCCGGCGTCCTCATCTATGCCGCGATCGGCCGTCCCGCCTTTGCGCAATGGCGCGCCGAACGCTTCCGTCGGCTTGCACCGTTCTTCGCCGACACCAACGCCCGCATGCGCCCCGCAGGGCTGCGGATCCCGAATGCACAGAACCGCAAGGCGGTGGATCTGGCCGACAGCGTCGGCGGGTTCCCGGCGATCGGCGGCAACGCCATCGAGCTGATGGACGGATACGACCAGACCATCGACAGGCTCGTCGCCGACATCGACGCAGCGCGCTTTTCCGTGCGGCTGCTGGTCTACATCTTCGCCGACGACGCGACGGGCATGAAGGTCATCGACGCGCTGGCGCGGGCCGTCGCCCGCGGCGTCAAATGCCACGTCCTGCTCGATCCGGTCGGGTCGCATCGCTGGCGCCGCGGCACCGTCTCGCGCCTCCGCTCGGCCGGCGTCGAGGTCCGCGAGGCCCTGCCCTACCGGCTGCTGCACCGGCGCACCCGCGGCGACATGCGCAACCACCGCAAGCTTTTCGTCATCGACGGGGCGATCGGCTATGCCGGCTCGCAGAACATCGTCGCCAAGGATTTCCGGCCGGGCGTCACCAACCAGGAACTCGTCGTGCGCGTCGTCGGCCCGGTCGTCGCGGCGATGACGGCGGTGTTCGTCGCCGACTGGTTCCTCGAGACCGAAACCATGCTCTGCAATGCCGTCGACGTCCCGGCGCCTGCCGGCGCCGTCGTCGCGCAGATCCTGCCGAGCGGCGCCAATTATGCGCTGGAGGGTTTCGCCACGCTGCTGGTCTGGCTGATCCACACGGCGCAGCACTCGGTCGTGGTGACGACGCCCTATCTCATCCCTGAGGAAGAACTGATGGGCGCGATGCGCACTGCGGTGCTGCGCGGCGTCAGGGTCAGCATCATCGTTTCGGCCGTCGCCGATCAGCGGCTCGTGCGGCTGGCGCAGGAATCCTACTACGAGGATCTCCTGGCGGCCGGGGTCTCGATCTATCTGTTCGAGAACTATCTGCTGCATGCCAAGAATGTCAGCATCGACGGGCGCCTGTCGATCATCGGCTCGAGCAATGTCGACCTGCGCTCGTTCCAGTTGAACGAGGAGGTCAGCCTGCTGATCCCTGACGAGGCGACGACGATGATGCTCGACGCAACCCAGGATCGGGCGATCACGGGCAGTCGGCAGCTGCTGCTGGAGGACTGGAAGCGCCGTTCGCGGCCAAGGCGTTTTGCCGAAAACCTCGCCCGCCTTCTGAGCCCGCTGCTCTGAAAGAGAGCGTTCCGCTCGATTGACCGAGCCCGCGCGCAGGGTGGTGCGCACGGGAGCCGCGAAACCGCTTCGTCACAGCGAATTGGCGGCATCCACCAGTTGCGGCACGAGGGCGGCCTCGATCCGGGCGCGATCCCATTTCAGGCCGGACACCGAGCACTGGATCGCGGCCGCGCGCCGGTTGCCGCGCACCGGGGCGGCGATTCCGACCTCGTTCATCAGCAGCTCGTCGTAGCCGATCGCATAGCCGGTCTCGGCCGCCTCGTCGATGAGCCGGAGCACCGCCATCCGGTCCATCACGGTGTTCTGCGTATAGCGCTTCATCGGCCATTCCTCGGCGCAGCGGCGGCGCTCCTCCGGCGGTCGCAGCGAGAGCATGGCCCGGCCGCTGGAGGTATTCAGCGCCGGGGCACGGCGGCCCACGATGGTCGCGGCGTAGCTGGTGCGCGCATTCGGCATGCGGGCGGCATAGACGATGCTGTCGCCGTCGAGCAGCGCGAGATTCACCGTTTCGCCCAGTGCCTGCCGCAGGTCGATCAGCCGTGGCATCGCCGCCCGCACCGTCTCGTCCGCGAACAGGAAGGCGTTGGCGAGTTCGAGGAACTTGATTGCCGGCCGATAGCGCCGGGTCTGCGGATCCTTCTCCAGATAGCCGAGCCGATGGAAGGTGTTGGCGAAGCGCTGCGTCGCGCTCTTGTCGAGCCCGGTGGCGAGCGCGAACTCGCGCAATCCCATGTCCGTGTGCGCCTCGTCGAAGGCGGCGAGCACCCGCATTCCCTTTTCGAGGGATGAGACGAACAGCGTGTCCTGCTTGGGAGTGATCGTATCCATCTGCCGTTCCGTCATGATGCGCTGCACAAATTATGCGCAGGGTGCGGTGTTGACTACTTCGTGACCTGATGCGTAGCTTAGCATATTACAGTGATGGATATCACATTATGATACCTGCGGCAGTCCGGGCTTCGTCGAAATCGCCAGCCGAGCATCGCCGCTCGGGCGTTCGAACCGTTGGCGGATGGCCAGCCCGATGAACGCGTTCTCCCGCTCGCAGACGATCCGCAAACCGGCGATCCGATCGAAAGCCGGGATCGTCGCGGCGCAGAGCCGGCTCGCGGCGGAAGCTGGCGCTGCCGTTCTCGCCGAGGGCGGAGACGCATTGGATGCCGCTGTCGCGACATCCTTTGCGCTGGGCGTGCTCGAGCCGTGGATGAGCGGCCCGGCCGGTGGCGGCGCGATGATGATATGGCGCGAGGCCGAGCAGAAGGCCTACTGCGTCCATTACGGCATGCGCGCGCCGGCAGGCCTCGACCCGGCCGACTACCCCCTGTCGGGCGAAGGGGTCGCCTCGGATCTGTTTCCCTGGAAGGCCGTCGTCGACGATCGCAACGTCGAGGGCGCCACGGCCGTTGCCGTGCCGGGGCTCGTCGACGGGATCGGCATCGCCCATCAACGCTTCGGGCGGCGGCCCTGGCAGGGGCTGCTCGAGCCCGCCATCGCTCTTGCCCGGGAAGGGCTCCGGATCGACTGGTATGCGGCGCTGATCCTGGCGTCGAACACCCGGTCGCTGGCCCGCGACGCCGATGCGGCAGCGCTGTTCCTCGAGGACGGCATGTGGCCGCCGGTGCCGGGCTGGACCGCCCTGGTCGACCGGCGCGTCCCCAATCCGGCCATGGCCGAGACCCTTGCCGTCCTTGCCGAACGCGGCCACCGCGAATTCTACGATGGCGAGATCGGCCGCAGGCTCGCCGCCGATGTCCAGGCCAAGGGCGGATCGCTCTCTGCCGAGGACCTCTCCGCCTATCACGCCACGATCGCCGAAATCGCCCGCACGCCCTATCGCGACGGCGGCTTCTACCTGCCGGGCAACCTCACCGCCGGCCCGACTTTCGCCGACGTCTTCGCGCGCCTCGGCGAAGGCGACATGACGGGTCTGGATCAGCCCGACGGGCACAGCTTCGGGGCCTATGCGGATGCCTTCGCGGGCGCCTACCAGGACCGCCTCGCCGGCATGGGCGACAACGAGGCGCCGCACAGCCCGACCTGCACGACGCATTTCTCAGTCGTCGACCGCGACGGCAACATGGTGGCGATGACGCAGACGCTGCTGTCGGTGTTCGGCTCGCGGGTCGTCTCGCCCTCGACGGGCCTCCTGCTCAACAACGGCATCATGTGGTTCGATCCCGAGCAGGGCAAGCCGAACTCGCTCGGCCCCGGCAAGCGCTGCCTGATGAATGTCTGCCCGGTCATCGGCGAGACGGCCGACGCACGCTTTGCCATCGGCGCGTCGGGCGGGCGCAAGATCTTGCCGGCGGTGGCGCAGCTCTCGTCCTTCCTGATCGATTTCGGCTTGGACCTCGACGCGGCCTTCCATCACCCGCGCATCGACGCCAGTGGCGGCCCGGCGGTGATCGCCGACGAGGCGCTGTCGCCCGAGATCCTCGCCGCGCTCGGCCAAACCCGCCGCGTCGTGACGGCACCGCGCACGGTTTATCCGAATTCCTTCGCCTGCCCCGCCGGCGTGATGCGTCGCGGCGCCCAGAATTTCGGCGCCACCGAGATCATGTCGCCCTGGGGAGACGCGGTCGCCGAGCCTTCGGGTGCCAGTGACCATCCATGAGCCGCAGGTCCGCCGCAGGCGGCCTCGCACGCAATCCCACCGCAACAAAGGAGCAGGGCACATGAAGCATCTTCGATCCCTCGGAACGGCCGTCCCGCAAGGAAGCCTGCGCAGGCATCTGCTGGCCTCGGCCATCGCGCTGGCGAGTATCGGCGTCGCCTCCCCCGTCTTCGCGCAGGAGATCCGCGCCGTGATGCATTCGGGCCTTCGCGTGCTCGACCCGATCATCACCACGGCGCACATCACCCGCAACCATGGCTACATGATCTACGACACCCTGCTGGCGGTGGACGAGAACCAGGCGCCGCAGCCGCAGATGGCCGAGTGGACCGTCTCCGGCGACGGCATGGCCTACACGTTCACGCTGCGTGACGGGCTGAAGTTCCACGACGGCGCCGACGTCAAGGCGGCCGACGTGGTCGCCTCGCTGAAGCGCTGGGCCGAACGCGACGGCGGCGGCCAGATGCTGATGGGCTACACCGCGAGCATCGAGGCGAGCGACGACAAGACGGTCGTCCTCACGCTCTCGGAGCCGTTCTCCTACGTCATCGAGCTGATCGCCAAGCCGTCGGCCGTGCCGGCCTTCATCATGCCGGAGCGGATGGCGTCGACGCCGGGGACGGAAGCCGTCGCCGAGCACATCGGCTCCGGGCCGTTCCGTTTCATGGACGCTGAGTACGAGCCGGGCGTGCGCGTCGTCTACGAGAAGTTCGAGGACTACGTCCCCCGTTCCGAACCGGCGAGCTGGACCGCCGGCGGCAAGAACGTGCTGGTCGACCGCGTCGTCTGGGTCAACATGCCGGACGCCCAGACCGGGATCAACGCCCTGACCTCCGGGGAGATCGACTACATGGAGCAGCCACCGATCGACCTCCTGCCGCTGCTCGAGGGCAGCGAGGACATCACCGTCGACGTCCTCAACACGCTCGGCTACCAGACGATGGGCCGGCTCAACTGGCTGCATGCGCCCTTCGACGACGTGCGCGTGCGCCGCGCAGCTATGCTGGCGCTGAACCAGACCGACGTGCTCGGCGCGCTTATCGGCAACCCCGACTACTACAGCGTCTGCGCTTCCATGTACGGCTGCGACACGCCGCTGGCGACCGACGCCGGTGGTGAAACCATGATGGAAGGCTCGGATGTCGAGGGCGCAAAGGCGCTGCTCGCGGAAGCCGGCTATGACGGCACGCCGATCGTGCTGATGCAGCCGACCGACGTCTCCTCGGTCAGCCCGCAGCCGGTGGTCGCCGCGCAGCTGCTGCGCGAGGCGGGCTTCACCGTCGACCTGCAGCCGATGGACTGGCAGACGCTGGTCACCCGCCGTGCCAGCCAGGCAGCGCCCGCCGATGGCGGCTGGAACATGTTCTTCACCAACTGGGTCATCCCGGAAGTGTGGAACCCGATCATCAATCCGATGCTCAACGGCGGCGGCACCGAGAAGGCGTGGTTCGGCTGGCCGGACGATCCGGAGTTGGAGGCGATGCGCAAGGAGTTCGTGCAGGCGACGAGCGACGAGGAGCGCCAGGAGATCGCGACGCGGCTCCACCAGCACGCCTATGAGGTCGTCAACTACATCCCGCTCGGCCAGTATCTGAGCCCGTCGGCATGGCGCAACGAATTGTCCGGCGTGCGGAAGTCTCCCGTGCCGCTGTTCTGGGACATCTCCAAGGCCGAGTAGGCCGCTTCCGGGCAGGCGAGACGCGAAAGCCGCCCGCCTGTCCGGCCCGCATTCCTCCTGCCGTGGAGCCCTGACGCCATGCTCGCCTATTTCGTGCGCCGCGTGCTCGCCGCCATCCCGGTGATGATCGTCGTCGCCCTGTTCGTCTTCCTGCTGCTGCGCCTGACGCCGGGCGACCCCGCGGCGATCATCGCCGGCGACATGGCGACGCCGCAGCAGCTGGCCGATATCCGGGAAGCGCTGGGGCTCAACGAGCCGCTCTACACGCAGTTCGTCACGTGGAGCACCCAGCTCCTCACCGGCGATTTCGGCACATCGCTGATCTCGCGTACGCCGGTGACGACGCTGATCGGCCAGCGCCTCGAGCCGACGGTGAGCCTCGCGCTCCTGACCATCACCCTGACCATCCTGATCTCCGTGCCGCTCGGCGTGCTGGCGGCCTGGAAGCATGGCAGCTGGATCGACAACCTCGTCACCACCGCCTCGGTCGTCGGCTTCTCCATCCCGGTCTTCGTGATCGGCTACATCCTGATCCAGATCTTCGCACTGGAGCTCAAGCTCCTCCCCGTCCAGGGCTTCCGCAGCATCTCCGAAGGAGTCGGACCGTTCCTCGAACGCGCGATCCTCCCCGCCCTGACGCTCGCCTCGATCTACATCGCGCTGATCACCCGGATGACCCGCGCCGCCATGCTCGACGTGCTCGGCGAGGACTACGTCCGAACCGCCCGCGCCAAGGGGCTGGACGAAAACGCCGTGTTGTTCGGCCATGCGCTGCGCAACGCCGCTGTGCCGATCCTGACCGTCATCGGCACCGGCTTCGCGCTGATGATCTCCGGCGTCGTCGTCACCGAGAGCGTCTTCAACATTCCCGGCCTCGGCCGCCTGACCGTCGATGCGATCCTCGCCCGCGACTATCCGGTGATCCAGGGCCTGATCCTCCTGACCAGCGGCATCTACGTGCTGGTGAACCTCGCGATCGACCTTTCCTACGCATTCCTGGACCCGAGGATCCGCTATTGATGACCCAAGTCGAGGCTCGGGCGGAGCCGCTGGTGCGCCGGCGTTTCCCATCCCTCACCGGCGGACGCGGCATCGGCATTGCAGCGACCCTTGCCGCCATCATGCTGTTCCTGATCGTGATGCTGGCGATCTTCGCGCCGCTGATCGCTCCCTACGACCCGATCCAGATGGATCCGTCGAAGCGGCTGCAGCCGGCCAGCGAGATGTTCCTGCTCGGCACCGATGCCTATGGCCGCGACCTGTTCTCGCGGATCGTCTACGGCGCCCGCATCTCGCTGATCGTCGGCATCGGGGCGGCCGTCGTCAGCGTCGGGATCGGCCTGCCGCTCGGACTGCTGTCGGGCTTCTTCCGCCCGCTCGACGCGATCCTGATGCGGATCATGGACGGGCTGATGGCGATCCCCAGCATCCTCCTCGCCATCGCCGTCGTGTCGCTGGCCGGCGCCAGCCTCTGGACCGTTCTCGTCGCGATCACGATTCCCGAGATCCCGCGGGTAGTGCGGCTGGTCCGATCGGTCGTCCTGACCGCCCGCGAGGAGCCCTATGTCGAGGCGGCGATCGCCGTCGGCTCCAGCCTGCCGAAGATCATGTGGCGGCATCTGATGCCGAACACGCTGGCGCCGCTGATCGTCCAGGGCACCTATATCTGCGCCTCCGCGATCCTGACCGAGGCGATCCTGTCCTTCCTCGGCGCCGGCATCGGCACCGAGACGCCGTCCTGGGGCAACATCATGTCCGAGGGCCGGGTCTACTTCCAGCTGAAGCCCTCGCTGATCTTCTGGCCCGGCCTGTTCCTCTCGATCTGCATCCTGTCGATCAACCTCCTGGGCGATACCGCCCGCGACCTGCTCGACCCCCGCATGAAGCAGCGTGGAGCCGCCCGATGAGCACCCCCATCCTGCGCATCGAGAACCTCGTGGTCGAGACCGGCGGCCGCTACCCGGTGCCGATCCTCAACGGCATCTCGCTGGAGATCGGCAGCGGCGAGACCGTCTGCCTCGTCGGCGAAAGCGGCTCGGGCAAGTCGGTGACCTCGCTCGCCACCATGGGCCTTCTGCCGAAGGGCGCCCTCGTCGCCCGGAGCGGCCACATCTGGCTGGAGGGCGAGGACGTTCTTGCCGCCGGTCCGCGGCGCCTGAAGCAGTTGCGCGCCACCCGCATGTCGATGATCTTCCAGGAGCCGATGACGGCGCTCAACCCGGTGCTGACCGTCGGCCGGCAGATCGAGGAAGTCCTGAAGGCGCATGCCAGCCTCGGTGCCGGCGAGCAGCGCCGGCGTGTGCTGGAGATGCTCGAGCAGGTGCACCTGCCCGACGTCGAGCGGATCTACGGCTCCTATCCGCACCAGCTGTCCGGCGGCCAGCGCCAGCGCATCATGATCGCCATGGCGCTGATCCTGCGGCCGAAGCTCCTGATCGCCGACGAGCCGACCACGGCGCTCGACGTCACCACGCAGAAGCAGATCCTCAAGCTGGTGCGTGAACTCCAGGCAGAGCTCGGCACCTCCGTCCTGTTCATCACCCACGACATGGGCGTCGTCGCCGACATCGCCGACCGGGTCTGCGTCATGCACCATGGCGACATCGTCGAGACGGCCGCGACGAAGACCATTCTCAGCGACCCGAAAGAGGCCTATACCCGCGCGCTGCTGGCCGCCGTCCCGGCGCTGCTGCCGCGCTCGCCGCGCGCCGACAAGAGCTACGAGACGGTGCTCGAGACCGTCGAGCTCGGCATGGTCTACCGGCAGAAATCCTTCCTGCGCGCCAGGCCCGGAACCGTCGCCGCCGAGGACGTCAACCTGGTCCTGCGCCGGGGCCGCACCCTCGGCATCGTCGGCGAGAGCGGCTCGGGCAAATCCACCGTGGCGCGCTGCGTGATGCGCCTGATCGACCCGACCGCGGGCAGCGTGCGCGTCGGCGGCAAGGACATTTCCAGCCTTTCGCGCAACGCGCTGCGACCGTACCGCAAGCGCATCCAGATGATCTTCCAGGATCCCAACCGCTCGCTCAACCCGCGCATCACCGTCGGCGACAGCATCACCGAAGGGCCGATCAACTACGGCGCCAAGCGCGCAGCGGCCCGCAGCCGCGCGGCCGAGCTGCTGGAGCTCGTCGGCATGCCCGCCGACGTCCTCGACCGGCACCCGCACCAGTTCTCGGGCGGTCAGCGCCAGCGCATCGCCATCGCGCGGGCGCTCGCGATGGACCCGGACGTGCTCGTTGCCGACGAGGCGGTTTCGGCGCTCGACGTGTCGGTGCAGGCGCAGGTGCTGGACCTGCTCGACGACATCCAGGCCCGGCTCGGCGTCGCCATTCTCTTCATCACCCACGACCTGCGGGTCGCGGCGCAGATCTGCGACGACGTCGCCGTCATGCAGAAGGGCCGCGTCGTCGAATACGGCCCGGCGGAGGCCGTCCTCCGCCACCCCCGCCAGGACTACACGCGCGAGCTGATCGAGGCCGCCCCCGGCCGCGACTGGGACTTTCCGAACTTTCGCCCGCTTGCCGCGACGCTCGCCGCCGACCCCCGCATCTAGGACCCCAAGATGACCAAACCGCGCATCGCCGTCGGCGGCTTCATGCATGAGACCAACACCTTCGGCCCCAGCAAGGCGGGCATTGACGCCTTCATCGAGGGCGGCGGCTGGCCGGCGCTGAGCGAAGGCGCGGCATTGATCGAGGCGACACGCGACGTCAACATGGGGATATGCGGCTTCGTCGAGGCGGCCGAGGCCGAAGGCTGGGACCTCGTGCCGACCCTGTGGTGCGCCGCCAGCCCCTCGGCCCACGTCACGGAAGCGGCGTTCGAAGACATTGCCGGGCGCATCATCGCCGGCATCGAGGCCGCCGGCCCGCTGGACGGCGTCTATCTCGACCTCCACGGCGCCATGGTCGCCGAGCATGTCGACGACGGTGAAGGCGAGTTGCTGGCGCGGGTGCGCGCCGTCGTCGGCCCGAACGTGCCGATCGTCGCCAGCCTCGACCTGCACGCCAACGTCACGCAGACGATGGTCGACGCCGCCGACGCGCTGATCGCCTATCGCACCTATCCGCATGTCGACATGGCCGAGACCGGCCGCCGCGCCGCCGCCTATCTCGGACGCCGGCTGGACGGCCAGCGCGACGCAAAGGCCTTCCGCCAGGTGCCGTTCCTCATCCCGATCGCCTGGCAGTGCACCGGCATGGAGCCCTGCCGCAGCCTCTACGCGTCCCTGCCGCCATTCGAGGCCGACGGTATCGCCTCGATCTCGCTGCTCACCGGATTCCCGGCCGCCGACTTTGCCGATTGCGGGCCGAGCATCGTCGCCTACGCGCCGACCCAGGAAGCGGCCGACCGCGCCGCCGATGCTCTGCTTGACGCCATCAGCCGTCGCGAGACCGACTTCGCCGGCAAAGTGTTCGCGCCGGATGCCGGCGTCGCCGAGGCCATCGCCCTTTCCGCGAATGCCCGTCGCCCGGTGGTCATCGCCGACACCCAGGACAATCCCGGCGCCGGCGGCGACTCCGACACGACCGGCATGCTTCGCGCACTGGTCACGGCCGACGCCCAGCGCGCGGCGATCGGCGTCATCGTCGACCCGCAGGCGGCCGCCGAGGCGCACCGCGCCGGCGTCGGCGCCACGGTCTCGCTCGGCCTCGGCGGCAAGTCCGGCATCGCCGGTGACGCGCCCTTCGAGGCCGCGTTCATCGTCGAATCCCTCTCCGACGGGCAGCTGGTCGCCGCGGGGCCCTTCTATGGCGGGGCGCGCATGCAGCTCGGCCCCTCCGCGTGCCTGCGCATCGGTGAAGTCAGGATCGTCGTCGGCTCGCGCAAGGCGCAGATGGCCGACCAGGAAATGTACCGCTTCGTCGGCATCGAGCCGACCGAGCAGGCGATCCTCGTCAACAAGAGCTCGGTGCATTTCCGCGCCGATTTCGAACCGATCGCCGAGACCATCCTCGTCTGCGCCGCGCCGGGGCCGATGCCGGTCGACCCGGCGGCGCTCCCGTTCACGCGCCTGCGCCACGGCATGCGCCTCTCCCCCGGCGGCCCGGCCTTCGGCTGAGACGCCGCCACCATTCTTGCCAAGGAAGCTTGCCATGACCGCCCTGCCACTCATCGACACCTTCAAGGGCGACCTCGTCGCCATCCGCCATGACCTGCACGCCCATCCCGAGATCGGCTTCGAGGAGAAGCGCACCTCGGGCGTCGTCGCCGCCAAGCTGGAAGAGTGGGGCGTGACGGTGCATCGCGGCATCGGCGGCACCGGTGTCGTCGGCATCATCGAGGGCAAGCGGCCCGGCCGCCGTATCGGCCTGCGCGCCGACATGGACGCGCTGCCGATGGACGAGCTCTCCAACCTGCCCTACCGCTCGACCATCCCCGGCCGCTTCCACGGCTGCGGCCATGACGGCCACACCACGATGCTGCTCGGCGCCGCGCGCTATCTGGCCGAGACGCGCGACTTCGCGGGCACCGCTGTGCTGATCTTCCAGCCCGCCGAGGAAGGCCTCGGCGGCGCCCGCGCCATGCTCGCGGACAAGCTCTTCGAGCGCTTCCCCTGCGACGAAATCTACGGCCTGCACAACTCCCCCGACCTCGAACCCGGCCAGATCTCGATCTTCCCCGGCAAGGGGATGGCCGGCGCCAGCTTCTTCGACATCAAGATTACCGGGGCCGGCAGCCACGGCGCCATGCCGCACAAGTCGCGTGATCCGATCGTCGTCGCAACGCACCTCGCCGCGGCGCTGCAGAGCATCGTCAGCCGCAACACCGACCCGACGAAGTCGGCCGTCCTGTCGATCACCCAGATCCATTCGGGCTCTGCCTACAACGTCGTGCCGGAGGAGGCGTCGCTGGCTGGCACGATCCGCTTCTTCGACGACGCCATCGGCGAGATGGTCCGCACCCGCCTACGCAAGATCGCGGCCGGCGCAGCGCTTTCCTTCGAGGTGGAGATCGACGTCGACATCCGCGACATCTTCTCGGTGCTCGACAACCACCCGGCCGAGACCGGCTACTTCACCGAAGCCGCGACCGACATCGTTGGCGCCGAGAACGTCCTCACCGAGCCCCGCCCGACGATGGGCAGCGAGGATTTCGCCGACATGCTCCAGGCGGTGCCCGGCGCCTATTGCTGGGTCGGCCACGCCGGCACCGTGCCGCTGCACAATCCGAGCTTCGTCCTCGACGACGGCATCCTGCCGATCGGCGCCAGCCTCTTGGCGCGGATCGTCGAGCGGCGGCTCGGCGCAGCCTGAGCGACGGCGCGCATTTGGACAGGACAACAGGGGGAACCGACATGAACGCGCCATTGCCCGAACTCGACCTCGACGCCGACCGGTTGCTCGAGGGCCTGCGTCGCTGGATCGAATGCGAGAGCCCGACCTTCGACGTCGCCGCGGTCAACCGGATGATGTCGCTGGCCGCCGAGGATCTCACGGCGATGGGCGCCACGGTCGAGCGCATCGACGGCCCTGCCGGCCTCGGCGACTGCCTGCGCGCCGCCTTCCCGCATCCGCGAAAGGGCGAGCCCGGCATCCTGATCATGGCGCATCTGGACACGGTGCATCCGATCGGAACGCTGGAGAAGCTGCCCTTCCGGCGCGACGGCGATCGCTGCTACGGCCCCGGCATCCTCGACATGAAGGGCGGCACCTTCGCCGCGCTGCAGGCGGTGCGGGCGCTGATCCAGGCCGGCATCGAGACATCCCTGCCGGTGTCGGTGCTGCTGACCTGCGACGAGGAGATCGGCAGCCCCGGCACCCGCCCGCTGATCGAGGCGGAGGCCGCGAAACATAAGGTCATCCTGGTCCCGGAGCCGGCGATCAACGGCGACGGCGTCGTCACCGGCCGCTACGCCATCGCCCGCTTCAACCTGGCGGCCACGGGCCGTCCCAGCCACGCCGGCGCGTCGCTCAAGGAAGGCCGCTCGGCGATCCGCGAGATGGCCGGCCAGATCCTGGCGATCGAGGACATGACCGACGAGGACTGCACCTTCAGCGTCGGCGTCGTGCATGGCGGCCAGTGGGTCAACTGCGTCTCCACCACCTGCCGCGCCGAGGCGCTTTCGATGGCCAAGCGCCAGGAGGACCTCGACCGCGGAACCGACCGCATGCTGGCGCTCAACGAAACCCGGGAAGACGGCACCGGCTTTGCCGTTACGCTCGGCGTCGTCCGCCCGGTCTGGGAGCCCGGCCCAGGCACGATGCGGCTCTACGCCATCGCCGAGGAAGTCTCGGCGACGCTCGGCACGACCCTCTCGCACGGCAGCTCCGGCGGCGGCTCGGACGGCAACTTCACCGGCGCCATGGGCCTGCCGACTCTCGACGGGCTCGGCCTCGTCGGCGGCGGCTATCATACGCTGGGCGAGTACATCAGCGTCGAGAGCCTCGTCCAGCGTTCCCGGCTGATGGCCGGGCTGCTGGTGAAGATCACCGGCAAGGAGATGGGATCCTGACGGCGCCCGTCACTTCCCCCTTCGACGCGTCTGGCGAACTGGTCGCACCGCAAGGGGTGGCGATCCCGGCGCTCTGCCGGCTCGGGGCGACGCAACTGGCTGCCCTCTTGACCAAGGGCGAGGTCTCCTCGCGCGAGATCGCCACGTCGTTCCTCGAACACATCGACAGCGTCAATCCTGCCCACAACGCCATCGTGTCGCTGCGCAATCGGGACGCCATCCTCGCCGAAGCCGATGCCGCGGACGAGCGGCTGCGGGCGCAAGGGCCGGACGGGCTGCTCCACGGCCTGCCCATCGCCATCAAGGATCTTGCCGCCACAAGGGGCCTTCGCACCACCTTCGGCTCGCCCATCCATGCCGACTTCGTCCCGGACGCCGACAGCCTGACCGTCGAGCGCATCCGCGCGGCCGGCGCCATCATCATCGGCAAGACCAACACCCCCGAGTTCGGCCTCGGCTCGCACACCTACAATCCGGTCTTCGGCACCACCCGCAACGCCTTCGACCCGCGCCTCAGCGCCGGCGGCTCCAGCGGCGGCGCTGCGGCCGCCCTGGCGCTGCGGATGCTGCCCGTCTCCGATGGCAGCGACATGGGCGGCTCGCTCCGCAACCCGGCCGGCTACAACAATGTCTACGGCATGCGGCCCTCGCAGGGACGCGTGCCGAATGCCGGTTCGGAGGATTTGTTCTATTCCCAGCTGTCCACCGACGGCGCGATGGCCCGAAGCGTCGCCGATCTCGCCGGCCTGCTGGCGATAGAGGCCGGGCCCGATCCCCGTGCGCCGCTGGCGTTGCAGGATGGCCTTAGCTGGGAACCCGGGGTCCATGCCCGTCCCGGGCGGATCGCCTGGCTCGGCGATCTCGGCGGTCACCTGCCGATGGAGGCTGGCGTACTCGATGTCTGCGAACGGGCGCTGGCGCGGCTGGCCGACGCCGGCTGCACGGTCGAACCGGTGACGCCGGCATTCGACTGGGAGCGCCTATGGTCCGCCTTCGTCGTGCTCAGGCAATTTTCCATCGCCGGCAAATACGGCCCGCTTTACGACGACCCTGCGACACGTGACCTGCTGAAGCCGGAGATGCGCTGGGAGATCGAGAGCGGTCGCCGCCTTGGCGTAGAGGCGCTGTACGCTGCCGCGCGTACCCGCACCGCGTGGTATCTGGAATGCCTGCGCCTGTTCGAGGCGTTTGACGCCCTGGCCCTGCCCTCGGCGCAGCTGTTCGCCTTCGACGCTGAGTGGCACTGGCCGCGCGACATCGCGGGACAAGCAATGGACAGCTACCATCGCTGGATGGAGGTCGTTGCGCCGGGAACGCTGTCGGGCTGCCCCGTCATCAGCCTGCCCGCCGGCTTCCACCGGTCGAATCGGTCGATGGGCCTGCAGCTGATCGGCCGACCGAGGGACGATGCCCGGCTGCTGGGGCTGGCGGAACTGTACGCCTGATTGGGGCGACTCCCGCCGGTGGCTCGCGGCCGGGTGTTGCTCGCCATGCGGCAAGGCGGCACTCAACCGCGCCGAAGGGCGCTGCCAGCACCACCTGCATCCTTCGTGGTCATCGGCCGGGTCAGTCTGCCACGATTGTATACGACCACCGGCCGCTCCTGCGTCCACTTCCTCGGCGTTACTGCTATCGCCCGCTTGGCACGCCGCTTGCTCACATCGTTGGTCGAGACCCGATCTCGTCCATACGCAAAGGAGCCACGCATGAAGCGTCGTCAGTTCATCACCGGTACCGCCGTCGCCGCCGCAACGTTGCCGCTCGCTGCCCCCTCGATCGCGCGGGCTCAGGAGAGCTTCAGCTGGAAGATGACCAACGCCTATGGGCCGGGCTCGCCCTTCTACGTCGAAGGCCCCGGCAGCCCGACCGATTTCTGCGCGACGGTCGCGGCGATGAGCGGCGGCCGCCTGACCATCCAGCATTTCGCGGCGGGTGAGCTGATCCCGGCACTCGAAGGCTTCGACGCGGTGCAGAGCGGCACGGTCGAGATGAACGCCGCCAACGCCTATTTCTGGGCCGGCCGCATTCCGGCAGCGCAGTATTTCACCACCGTGCCCTTCGGCATGAACTTCGCCGGGCAGACCGCCTGGATTTACCATGGCGGCGGCCAGGCCCTCTGGGACGAGCTTTATGAGCCGATCGGCCTGAAGGCGATGCCGATGGGCAATACCGGCGTGCAGATGACCGGCTGGTTCCGCGAGCCGCTGGAGACCGTCGAGGACCTGCAGGGCCTGAAGATGCGCATCCCGGGCCTGGCCGGAAAGGTCTACGCCTCGCTCGGCGTCGACGTCCGGCTGTTGCCGGGAGGCGAGATCTTCCCGGCGCTGGAACGCGGCGTGATCGACGCCGCCGAATTCGTGGGCCCCTACCAGGACCGGCGCCTCGGCCTGCAGAACGCCGCCAAGTACTATTACACCACCGGCTGGCACGAGCCGAACAACGTCACCGAGCTTCTCGTCAACAAGGCCGCCTGGGATAGCCTGCCGGACGATCTGAAGGCGATCGTCGAGGTCGCGGCGAAGGCCTGCACGGTCGAGAGCTACACCTGGTGCGAGGCGGTCAACGCCGAGGCCCTCAAGGATCTCGTCGACAACGAGGGCGTCACCGCGCAGGTGCTGCCCGACAGCATCATCGCGGCGTTGCGCGAGGCGACCGATACCGTCCTGGCAGAGTCCGCTGCGAATGATCCGGCGCTCAAGAAGGTCCACGATTCCTACATGGCCTTCAAGGCAGAGCACGACGCCTGGGCCGGCCGCTCCGAGGAGCCGCTCTTCGGGCTGAAGTCCTGACGCCATGGCGATAAGCCTGATCAAGATCGCGGACCAGGCCGAGCGCCTGGTCCGCGTCATCGGCCATGTCGCGGCATGGTCGGCCGTCCTTCTCGTGCTGCTGGTCGCCGGCAACGTGCTCGGTCGGTATCTGCTCGGCCTCAGCAGCGTCGCCGCGCAGGAGCTTGAATGGCATTTGATGGCCTTCGGCGCGCTGTTCGGCATGGCCTACGGCATCAACCAGGGCGCCGAAGTGCGCGTCGACATGCTGTACGAGCGCTTCGGGCCGCGCACGCGGCTGATCGTCGACCTGCTCAGCACGATCGGCCTTCTCGTCGTCAGCCTGGCGCTCGCCTGGTTCGCGACCCGCTACGCCATCCAGAGCCATGCTATGAACGAGGGCTCGCCCGACCCCGGCGGCCTCACCCATCGCTATCTGCTGAAGGGGCTGCTGCCCGTGGCCTTCCTCCTCCTCGCGATCCAGGCCGCCGGCATGACGCTCGTCAACATCGCCCGGCTGATCGCTCCCGCAGACCTGCGTCCGGAATAAACCATGCCCTTCACGGAAATCCTGGCGCTCGGCATGATCGGCGCCTTCTTCGCTTTGCTGCTGCTCGGCGTGCCGGTGGCGGTCTGCCTCGGCGCGACCGGCCTGTTCTTCGGCTGGATCGGCTTCGGGCCGATGCTGTTCAACCTGCTGCCGGCGCGCATCTACGGCACGGTCACCAACTACACGCTGCTGGCACTGCCGCTGTTCATCTTCATGGGCATCATGCTGGAGAAGAGCCGGATCGCCGAGCGATTGCTGGAGGTCATCGGCCTTGCCATGGGCGGCCTGCGCGGCGGCATGGCGCTCGCCATCATCCTCGTCGGCATCCTGATGGGCGCGGCCTCCGGCGTCGTCGGCGCGACAGTCGTCACGCTCGGCCTGATCGCGCTCGGGCCGATCCTCAACCGCGGCTACGACCACGGCGTCGCCGCCGGCGTCATCTGCGCCTCGGGCACGCTCGGGCAGATCATCCCGCCGAGCCTGGTTCTCATCCTTCTCGCCGACATCATGGGCGAAAGCGTCGGCACGCTGTTTGCCGCGGCCTTGATCCCCAGCCTGATCCTGTCGGGGATGTTCATCGCCTACATCCTGGTGCTCGGCGTGCTGCGGCCCGAGTCGATGCCGCCGATCGCGCTCGCCGAGCGCGAGGCGCTGACCGGGCGGCAACTCGCCGGCCAGGTCGTCAAGGTGGTGCTGCCGCCGATCGCGCTGATCTTCGTCGTGCTCGGCTCGATCATCGGCGGCGTCGCCGCCCCGACGGAAGCCGCCTCCATGGGGGCGCTCGGCTCGATCCTGCTCGCCCTCGGTACCGGCCGGCTCACGCTGACGATGATGCGCGACGTGACGCGCTCGGCCTTCGTCACCAGCGCCATGGTGTTCCTTATCCTGATCTTCGCCCAGCCCTTCGGCCTGGCGTTTCGCGGCCTCGGCGGCGAGCGGCTGGTGCAGGACGCCTTCGCGATGGTACCGGGCGGGCTCGACGGCCAGATCCTGTTCCTCCTGGCGCTGATCTTCGTCCTCGGCTTCTTCCTCGAGTGGATAGAGATCTCCTACATCGCCCTGCCGCTGTTCCTGCCGATCTTCCACGCGGCCGGCGCCGACATGGCCTGGATCGCGATCCTCGTCGCCATCAACCTGCAGACCTCCTTCCTGACGCCGCCCTTCGGCTGGGCGCTGTTCTTCCTGAAGGGCGTCGCACCACCACAATTGCGAACGATCGAGATATACAGGGGCGTCGTCCCGTTCATCGTGATTCAGCTTTTCGCGGTGTTCCTCGTCTATCTCTTCCCGCAGCTGGCTCTCTGGCTGCCCGACGCAATCGGCTGGTAATCTCATGCAACACACTGCCTACGGACTGAACGCGGCCTTCACCGCGCCCCATCGCCTCGCCGCCATGGCGGGACGCGACGTGATGAAGGCCGGCGGCACCGCCATAGAGGCGATGGTCGCGGCGGCCGCGACGATCGCCACCGTCTATCCGCACATGAACGGCATCGGCGGCGACGCCTTCTGGCTGATCGCCAGGCCCGGCCAGGCACCCGTAGCGATCTCCGGCGCCGGCCGCGCTGCGGCATTGGCGACCCCCGGCTTCTATGCCGAGCACGGCCATCCGAACGCGATCCCGAGCCGCGGCGGCCTTGCCGCCCTGACCGTCCCCGGCGCGATCGACAGCTGGCGTCTGGCGCTGGAGGAAGTGCCGGCCGACCGCCGCCTGCCGCTCGGCGCCCTGCTGGAAGACGCCATTGGCTTCGCCGAGAACGGCATCGCCGTCAGCACCGGCCAGTCGCGGATCACCGCGGCGAAGCTCGCCGAGCTCGAGCACGTGCCGGGCTTTGCCGAACATTATCTCGACGGCGGCAAGGTACCGGCGCCCGGCGCACGGCTGGAGCAGAAGGCGCTGGCCGGGACCTTCCGGCATCTGCGCGACAACGGCCTGCGCAGCTATTACGAGGGGGCGCCGGCGGCCTCGATCGCCGCCTTCGCCGAGGCCCAGGGAAGTCCGCTACGGGCGAGCGACTTCGCGAGCTACCAGGCGACCCGCGAGGTGCCGCTGCATGTGACGACGAGCCATGGCGCGCTCTACAACATGGTAGCCCCGACGCAGGGCGCCTTCTCGCTGATGATCCTGGCTCTGTTCGACCGGCTTGGCGTGAAGACCGGCGAAGGCTTCGATCACATTCACGGCCTCGTCGAGGCGACCAAGCAGGCCTTCATCCTGCGCAATGCCGAGCTCGGCGATCCCGACACCATGGCCCGGCCGGCGCAGGATCTCCTCGAGGCGTCGCTGCTCGACGATCTCGCCGGCCGCATCGACCGCCGTACCGCCCTGCCCTGGCCGCATGTCGCCAAGCCCGGCGACACGATCTGGATGGGCGCCTGCGACGCGGACGGCACCGTCGTCTCGTTCATCCAGAGCGTCTTCTTCGAGTTCGGATCGGGCGTGACCGATCCCGGCACCGGCGTGATGCTGCAGAACCGCGGCGCCGGCTTCTCGCTGCAGCCAGGCCCGAACCAGCTGGCGCCCGGCCGCCGGCCGTTCCACACGCTGAACCCGGCGCTCGCCGTCCTCAACGACGGACGCGTGATGGCCTATGGCAACATGGGCGGCGAAGGCCAGCCGCAGACCCAGGCGGCGGTATTCACCCGCCATGTCTGCTTCGGCGAGGACCTGCAGGCGGCGATCACCGCCCCGCGCTGGCTGCTCGGCAAGACCTGGGGCGACTCCACCACCAGCCTCAAGCTGGAGTCGCGCTTCGATCCGGCCCTGGTCGAGGCCCTGCGCGCCGCCGGCCACGAGATCGAGATGATCGAGCCGTACAGCGATCTGGCGGGCCACGCCGGCGCGATCGTGCGCAGCGCCGATGGCGGCGTCCAGGCGGCCGGCGATCCACGTGCCGACAGCGCGGCCCTCGCCTGGTAGGGCACCTCGCTGCGCTGATCGCGCCGCGACTCTGTCACCGAACCTTCGCACCCGGCGGATTTCCGCCAGGTGCGCCCAAGGTGCCATCCGCCAGGGCGCTTCGCCGTCACGCCGTTGATCGAGATCAATGCGACTTGCCCGGGTTGGACGATGCTTCCACCGTGCCCCCGTTTCCGGCGGACCAATCCACTGGACGGGCAACCCTTGGGAGTCTCACATGGCCCTTTTCCGCAATGCCAACGTCGGAACCGAAGATCGCGTCGTGCGCATCGTCCTCGCGGCGGTCGCTGCGATCGCGGCCTATGCCTATCTGGCGGCGCCATGGTCTTACGTCGCGTATGCCGTGGCACTGATCCTGGTGGTGACCGCGGTGGTCCGCTTCTGTCCCGCCTATGCGCTCTTCGGTGCGAGCACCTGCCGGACGCCGACCGCGCGCTGACGCGCAAAAGCTCAATCCGGCATCACGATGCCCGGCGCCCGCGTGGCCCTGACCAGGTCGAACGTCACTTCGGTCTCCCGCCACTCTTCATAGGGCGCCGCGGGCGGGCGCAACGACCGGCAGCGCCGTAGCGTCCGAACCACCGCGTCGCGCAGCGTCCGCTCAACGGCGTTGGCCGGTTCATAGTCGGTGGTGGCCTCCAAGAGGTTCCCCTCCGGATCGAGGTGCAGCGTGAAGGTGATGGGCCGGACCGACGTCGCGGCCTGGGCCGACGGCGCCGTCCAGCAGCGCATCACCTGGGTCTCGATGCTGGGGACCGGCTGCTGTGCGTGGCCAGCTGTCGCGGCGAAGCCCAGGACCGCTGCCAGGAGGATGGACTTCCATAGTGGGGATGACGTCAATCAGGCTTCCTCTTCGCCGACGAGAATAGCGGTTCCTACCACGTCGCCGGACGCAGCACCCAGCGACGAACGCGCACGTCGGGACACGAGACTGCGATCACCCGCCTGCCTGCTCCCGCTCGAGGGACGCCGCCCGCTCTGGTCCGCAGAACACCTCGTAGAGGGCGGCCATGATCGCCTGGGTCTCGGCACTGGCGAGGGAATAGAAGATCGTCTGCGCTGCCCGTCGCGTGGTGACGAGGCCGCCGGCCCGCAGCCGCGCCAGGTGCTGCGACAGCGCCGACTGGCTCAGGCCCACCTCCTCGATCAGCATTCCGACGGATGCTTCACCCTCGGCCAGCCGGCAAAGGATGCGCAGGCGGTGGGCGTTGGCCATCAGCGCCAGCATGTCCGCCACCTCTCCCGCCCGCGCATCCAGTGCACGCGCGTCGGAGCCGGCAATGGCTACAGGCATAATATTAGACTTGTCTAATTTAGTCATAACAAATATATAGCGCTGGACGGCAGCCGGTCCAAGTGGCTTCCACCCGATTGCAGCCGAAACAGAGGAGTTGTCGCATGTTGACCCGCCACAGCCCGTCCCGCGGAGCGGGTTCGCCCGATATCTGGGGCTTCTACGAGGAAGCCTCCGGCTCGATCCAGTATGTCTGCGCCGATCCTTCGACCCGCAAGGCGGCGCTGATCGACGTCGTCCTGAACTACAATCCGGCCGAGGCCCGCACCTCGACGGAGAGTGCCGACGAGATCCTGGCGCATGTGAAACGGGAGGGGCTGACCGTCCAGTGGATCCTCGACACACATCCGCATGCAGATCACATGATGGCGGCTGCCTATCTCAAGGAGAAGCTCGGCGTCCCGATGGCCATCGGCGAGAAGGTGGTGGAGATCGCCGAACTTTGGCGCGGCCTCTACAATCTGCCCGATGCGTTCGATCCGGTACGGGACTTCGACGTGCTCTGGGACGACGGCGCCAGTTTCGCGATCGGCGAACTCGACGTCCGCGTCATGCTGTCGCCCGGCCACACGCTCGGCTCGATCACCTATGTCGTCGGCGACGCGGCCTTCGTCCACGACACGCTGATGTATCCCGACATGGGCTCCAGCCGGGCCGACTTCCCGGGTGGCTCGTCCAGGGTGCTCTGGCAGTCGATCCAGGAGATCCTGTCGCTGCCGCCGCAGACGCGACTTTTCGTCGGTCACGACTACGGCGCCAAGGGGCGCGACGACATTCGCTGGGAGGCGACCGTCGCCGAGCATCGCAGGGACAACATCCACGTGAAGGATGGCAGCGTCGAAAGCCAGTTCACGCAGATCCGCGACGCGCGCGACGCGACCCTCGAGCTGCCGGCTCGCATCCTGCCGGCGCTGCAGGTCAATCTGCGCGGCGGCCGGTTGCCGCCGCCCGAAAGCGACGGCCATCGCTACCTGAAGATCCCTGTCGACCGCTTCTGAGGAGACCACGATGAGCAAGACCATGAAGGACTTCGTTGCCGAAGCCAGATCGACGACCGGTGTTGTCCAGCCGGACGAGGCGCATGCATCCGAGGCGCTGATTCTCGACGTGCGCGAGGCGCACGAGTTGGCCGAGACCGGGCAGGTCGACGGTGCCGTCCACGTGCCGCGCGGCTTCCTGGAAGCACGCGCCGATCCGACGGCGGGCAGCGCTCATCCCGAACTGTCGCAGGCTCATGGCGAAAGGACGCCGGTCTATGTCCTCTGCGCCTCCGGCGCCCGCGCCGCCCTGGCTGCGAAGACGCTGATCGAAATGGGTTACGACGCGAGGCCCATCGAGGGCGGCATCCAGGCCTGGCGGGACTGCGGCCTGCCGGTCGTCGACTAATAACGGTCAACGCCAGCGTCGCCGCGCCGCCTCCTGATCCCCTATGCGTCCGCCGATGGCGGCCCGAGTTCGCAACGATGACCCTCAGCCTGACACAATATCTTCTCGGCGCGCTGTCGGGCTCGCTGGTCGGACTGTCGCTCGGGCTGTTCGGCGGCGGTGGCTCGATCCTCGCCGTGCCGCTGATGGTCTATCTCGTCGGGGTGCCCAGCCCCCACATGGCGATCGGCACCAGCGCCTTCGCCGTCGCCGCCAATGCCGCCGGCAACCTCGTCACCCATGCACGGCTCGGCAACGTGAAGTGGCGCTGCGCCCTCCTCTTCAGCGGCGCCGGCATCCTCGGCGCTGTCCTCGGCTCGACCGTCGGCAAGGCGGTCGACGGGCAGCATCTGCTGTTCCTGTTCGCCATCCTGATGATCGGCGTCGCCGTCCTGATGTTCCGCGAACGCGGCCGCATCGGCGATCCCGCGGCCGAATGCAATCGCCGTAACGGCCCGAAGGTGCTCGGCTACGGCGGCGCCACCGGCATCTTCTCCGGTTTCTTCGGGATCGGCGGCGGCTTCCTCGTCGTGCCGGGCCTCATCGCTTCGACCGGCATGCCGATGCTGACCGCGATCGGCTCGTCGCTCGTCGCCATCACCGCCTTCGGCCTGACCACCTCGGCCAACTACGCGCTGTCCGGCCTGGTCGACTGGCCGCTCGCGCTGGTCTTCGTCGCCGGCGGCCTCGCCGGCGGGGTGGCCGGCGCGTTCATCGCCCGCTGGCTGTCCGGCCGCAAGAGCGCCCTCAACGTCGCCTTCGCCGGCCTGATCGTCGCCGTCGCCCTCTACATGCTGTTCCGCAGCGGTCAGACGCTGCTCGGCTGAAAGCCGTTTCCGCCCGCTCTTCGGAGTTGTCCCATGCCGCTCGACACCATCACCCCCTTCACGCCTTTCGCCTCGCTCGCCGGCGGCATCCTCCTCGGCCTGTCGGCCGTCCTGGTGATGGCGCTGTTCGGGCGCATCGCCGGCATTTCCGGCATCACCACCGGCGCCGTTCCGGGACGCCGTGACAACTGGTCGTGGCGCATCGCCTTCGTTGGCGGCCTCGTGGCCGCGCCGCTGCTCATCCTCTCCGTCACCGGCGAGCCCGTGCAGCAGACCGTCCCGGGCAATCTCGTCGCGATGGCGATTGCCGGGCTGCTCGTCGGCTTCGGCACCATCACCGGATCCGGCTGCACCAGCGGCCACGGCGTCTGCGGACTGGCGCGGCTGTCGACCCGCTCGCTCGCCTCGGTCGTCACCTTCATGATCTTTGCCGCGGCGACGGTTTTCGTCCTCCGCCACCTCGTCTGAAGGAGCCCCTGATGCGCCCTCTCCTCGGCTTCCTTGCCGGCCTGCTGTTCGGTGTCGGCCTCGTCGTCGCCGGCATGTCCGACCCGGCAAAGGTCCTCAACTTTCTCGACATATTCGGCCGCTGGGACCCCAGCCTCGCCTTCGTCATGGGCGGCGCGGCGGTAACGACCTTCATCGGCTACCGCGTGGTTCTGTCGCGCCTGCAGCGTCCGCTGATCCTCGCCGAATTCCAGATCCCGACACGCCAGGACATCGACCGCGACCTCCTCGTCGGCGCCGCGATCTTCGGCATTGGCTGGGGCATTGGCGGCTTCTGCCCAGGCCCGGCCTGGACTTCGCTCGCCCTCGGCGCCCCCGGCACGCTGATCTTCCTGCCGGCCATGCTGGCGGGCATGGCGATCGCCACGCTGCTGCGGGAGCGCCGCGCCGCCGTCGCTTGAACCAGCGCGTCTGGATCGACGCGACGGCACACTCTTCTGCAGACCCGGTGAACAGCCCGTAGCCTCCCGGCTCGTAGACGTCTCGGCGGAATCGCATATCTGTCGCGTTTGACGGCGCCCACGGGCGCCGATGCGCATTGGAGTACGACTGATGAAGACGATGGCGTTGCAGGCACCCGGTGGCGTCGATCGAATCCGCAGCGAGGACCGCGTCGATCCGGGGCAGCCGGGTCCCGGCGAAATCCGCGTCGCGCTGCATGGCGGCTCGCTCAACTACCATGACCTGGCGGTCGCGAGTGGACAGATGACGACCGAGGACGGGCGCGTCCTCCTCGCCGACGGCGCGGGCATCGTCGAGAGCGTCGGCACCGGCGTCGGCGAATTTACCGCCGGCGACATGGTCGTCTCCTGCTTCTTCCCGGACTGGCAGGACGGCGCGCCGGCGGTGGTGGACTTCTCACGCACCCCCGGCGACGGCATCGACGGCTTCGCGCGCGAACACGTCGTGCTGCCCGCGACCGCCTTCACCCATGCGCCGAAGGGCTACGACGCGGTGGAGGCCGCGTCGATCACCACGGCCGGCGTCACCGCCTGGCGGGCATTGGTCGACGATGGCGGCCTGAAGGCCGGCGACACCGTGCTGCTGCTCGGCACCGGCGGGGTCTCGATCTGGGCGCTGCAGATCGCCAAGATGTTCGGCGCGACCGTCGCCATCACCTCGTCCTCCGACGATAAGCTCGAGCGGGCGCGCGCCCTCGGCGCCGATTTCACGCTGAACTATCGCACTGAGCCGGAATGGGGCCGCGCCGTGCGGGACTGGACGGGCGGCCGCGGCGTCGACCACGTCGTCGAGGTCGGCGGGCCGGGCACGCTCGCCCAGTCGATCGAGGCGGTGCGGATCGGCGGCCATATCGCGCTGATCGGCGTCCTGACCGGGTTTTCCGGCGAGGTGCCGACCGGCCTGCTGATGGGCAAGCAGGCGCGGATCCAGGGCCTCATCGTTGGCAGCCGTCGGCAGCAGAAGGCGTTCGTCCGGGCGCTGGAGGCGAACGGCGTCCGCCCGGTGATCGATCGCCGCTTCCCGCTCGCCGACCTGGCCGAAGCCTTCCGCTACGAACAGGGCGCCAGCCATTTCGGCAAGATCGGCGTCGAGTGGTAGCAGTCGTTTCCCTGACAAGGCGGCCGTCATGGCCATCTCGTCGCCCGGCCGGGGAACGGATACAACGGCTGGACCCTTTCCTGTGCATCAACAGGCAAGGAGGACCCCATGGTCACCACAGTCGGCACTGAAAACACCTTCGAGAAGCTCGTCCAGAACCTTCTCATCCTCGAACACGACGCGATCGCGGCCTACGAGTCGACGATCGAGAAGCTGGACGATCCGGCCTCCAAGGCAAAGATCGCCGAGTTCAAGGCTGATCACGAGAGCCACGTCATGGAACTGACCCGACTGGCCGGCGCCATCGGCACGGCGGCACCCCAGGAAGGCGACGCCAAGCAGTATCTCACCACCGGCAAGATCGCCCTCGCCTCTCTCGTCGGCGACAAGACCATCCTGAAGGCGATGTCGACGAACGAGATCGAGACCAAGATGGCCTACGATCACGCAGCCAAGAACGATGCTGCGACGCCGGAAGCCCGGACCTTCTTCCAGAAGGCCTATGCCGACGAATCCCGGCACAAGGAATGGATGGACGCCGCCGCGGCTTCCTGACGTTCCCGTTCGCCCGCCGGCTCCGGCCGGCGGGCGAACGGGCTGAGCCGGAATGGGCGATCCGCGACGTCGCGGGAGCCGTCTGGCGCGCTCGGCGTCCCATTCACGCGGCAAAAGGACGATCTGGGACGGGCCAATGGGGTTCAACCTTGGCACCCGCCGATCCGGGGTTCCCGCTTGCGGCATTCCTGCCTGCCAGCCCGACAGCGACCAGCCCATCAAGGCCTGCCCGCGCGTCAGCGATGCCGACCTCGCCGATCGATGAATCCCCGCGAACCGAGAGCGGGCAGGATCCAAGCAACCGCGTAGATAGTCGCGGCGATGGCGAGGCCGAAGGTGGCTCCGACGGCCGTGGGCCGCGCTCCCGAGATCGCGAGCCTCGAGATGAGCGCGAAGTTCGGCCCCGGGCTGACGACGACCGCCGCATACAACCCTAGCGCGGTCGCGATGGTCAGAAGCTCCGGACTCATCACAGTCCCTCGGGTTCCAATGGCCTTGGATTTTCCAGGCAATTTTGGTATACCCCGCGAGGAACCGCAATGCCCCAGATACGGTCACGGCGATCGGCCCTCGCGTCCGCCAAGGAAGCTGGCGCGTCACTGGCGGGCCGGGAAGCGCGCAAACTACCTTTGTGGTGACCCGCAGCTGACCTATAGTGGCAGGTCGCTGACCTCAGGTCACCGGACTTCGTCGTAAGCGTCTGTGGTCAAAGGAAAATTTGGTGGGTGATGTAGGGTTCTAACCTACGACCCGATGATTAAGAGGCCCCTGTAGCCTTTGAAATCACTATTGATTTTCCCAAACCGGGCTTTTCCAGACGAAATCATTTCAATAGCTTGCGAGCACATTGCAAACCACGCCACATACCCGAATGTCGGACGTTCCGGGCCAGACGTTCTCTCCTCGTAGCCGAGCTGCGGGTCGCATTTTGGCGTCGTCCGACAGCAGCGATGATGTCAGACCTGGGTGATGGGGTGGACGCCCCCGACGGCATCGTTGTGCCAGAATGGGGTGTTTCGACCATTCACAGGAGGCGTCCGTGTCCGAGGTTACCACGATCGGCCTGGATATCGCGAAGACCGTGTTCCACGCCCATGGCGCCGACGAGCGCGGCCGCGGCGTGTTCTCCAAGCGCCTGACGCGGGCAAAGCTGCTGGCCTTCTTTGCCGCGCAGCCACGCTGCATCGTGGCGCTGGAGGCGTGCGGCGGGGCCCACCATTGGCTCGCGAGCTGACGGCGCTGGGCCATGAGGTTCGACTGATCCCGCCTGCCTACGTGAAGCCGTTCGTGAAGCGGCACAAGAACGACGCGGTGGATGCCGAGGCGATCTGCGAGGCGGCGCAGCGACCAACCATGCGCTTCGTGGCCGTTAAGAGCGAGGAGCAGCAGGCATCGGCGCTCGTGTTCCGGACCAGGGACCTCCTCGTTCGCCAGCGCACCCAGCTCATCAATGCCATTCGCGGTCACCTGACCGAGTATGGCTGGGTTGCGCCGAAGGGGCCTGCCTACGTCTCGATGCTGAGTGATCTGCTCGACGACGAGCTGGGGGCCTCCCTGCCGCCGGCAGCAGTCTCAATGTTCCGCGTTATGCTCGACCTCCTCGCCGATCTTGACGAGCGCATCATTGCTCTCGACAAGGAGATCGCCCAGCGCGCCCGCGAGCAGGAGACGGCGCGGCGGTTGATGACCATTCCCGGGATCGGGCCGATCACCGCGACGGCGCTGCTGGCCATGGCACCAGCAGCCGAGACGTTCGCCAAGGGGCGCGACTTCGCTGCCTGGCTCGGACTGACGCCGTCGCAGCACTCGACAGGCGGCAAGCAGAAGCTCGGCGCGACCTCTAAGATGGGCGAGCGAACGCTGCGGCGCCTTCTGATCATCGGGGCTAGCGCCGTGATCATCCAGGCCACGCGGCGCGGGACCGCGAAGGGATCGTGGCTGGAACAGATGCTGGCGCGCAAGCCGCGGATGCTGGTGACGGTGGCGCTGGCCAACAAGATGGCGCGTATCGTCTGGGCCCTTCTGGCGAAGGGCGGAACTTATCGATCTCCGATGGCGGTCGCGGCGTAAGCCGGGGTCGTCGTCAGAGGCCGTCGGGACGCGAGGTCGGTCGAAGGAGAGTATGGCACAACAGTCGGCGAGACGGGGCCGGAAGAACCAGTGCTTTCCACCGTGCCATCGAGCACGCTCTGGGTGTTTTGGTTCCGGTCTGCGAACTCCCATACGGGCCCGCAGCGACACGCTGCATCAGAGGCCGGACAGATGGCAGCATCCGACATCGTGCCAACCCAACAGAAACCACTTGCGCCCAAGGGGGCGTCCACAGATGGAAAGCGGTCGGTGCGCTCGGTCGAGAAGGCACCAGAATGCTGCCATAGCCATCATCAACGCGAAAGCGGTCGCCAGATCGGCTGAGCGTTTGCTGCTCAGCGCCAACAGCACCTAGTTCCGCCTCGGCGCGCTTAGAAGCCATGGTCTGCGCCTTCAACTGCCCCCGAGCAGTCTCCCACCCCCAGTTTCCCCACCCATAAGCGACTTATTTCTTTTTGATTCGGGATCAAAACCAGTTGGCCGGGACTTGGTACAGAAATAGGACAAAACTGCTCATGTTTTCCGGTCGCAGCCCCTTCGTTCTCGTAGTCGAGGACGATCCCATGATCCGCATGGGGTTGGTGGATGCTTTGGAGGAAGCGGGATTTAGGGTGATCGAGGCCGCAACGGGGGCCGCGGGCCTGTACGCCTTGGAAAAGGACGAAGATCTGACGGCCCTGCTTACCGACATCGAAATGCCCGGGACGCCGGATGGATTAGGGCTCGCCCAGATCGTCCATGAACGATGCCCTGAAGCTGCGGTTATCGTCATGTCGGGCCGGATACGGCCGGGAGTGGGCATGCTTCCCCCGAACGCCCGGTTCTTCGACAAGCCTTATCTGCACGATGAGGTCGTAGCCGCGCTGCAAGGCTTGCTGGAGGTCAAATAGGGGTGGGCTTGAAGATGCGCCGCCGGACTAGCGTTCTCGCCTTGCTCCAGTCACTTTGAAGCCCCATTTCCGGTCATCGCCCGCTTTTGGTTTCCGGCGCGGGCGGCTGAGAGCTGATTACTCTTGCCGAACGTGCAGGAGAGCCCCTTGGCCCGATTTTTCTTCAATCTCCATGATGGCGTTGACCTGCCGGACAACGTCGGCTCCGAGCATTCGGACATGGCGGGTGTTCGGGGAGAAGCAGTCGCGTTCCTGACCGAAAGGGTGCGGGGTAACCTTTTGGACAAGAAGGACCACGCGGCATGGCTGCTGAGCGTGACGGATGAGTCCAAGAACACCGTTCTCACCCTGACCTTTTCGGCTGCGTTGCAGGTCACCAGCGAAGGTCTCGGCGCTTAGCTCGCCTTCCCGATCCCGCGAACGCCGGCTCAGGCGCGTTAACGCAACGGACCGATGTATCGCTCGTATTCCGCCTCCACCGCGCCGTAGCTCCCATCGGCGATCCCCATTAGAGCCTCCCGGTCCAGGATCGTGATGTTGCCACGCTTCGCGGAGATGAGCCGCGAGCCCTCCAGCAGGTGAATTGCGAGCGTCACGGTTGAACGCCGAACGGCAAGCATCACACTCAGAAAATCGTGCGTTAGCTGGATCTCGTTCCTGCCGAGGCGGTCCTGGCACATCAGCAGCCAGCGGGCGAGGCGTTCCTCGACATTGTAGTTGCCGTTGGCGAGGGCCGTCTGCGCGGTCTGGAGACCGAGCATGTGAACCCAGCGGAACAGCATCCGGAGAATCGCCGGCCTCTCCTCCGCGAGCCTCGCGAGATCGGTGGACTTCATCCGCAGGCCAGTTCCCGCAACCTGGACGAAGCACTCCAGCGGCACGCTGTCGATCCCAGCCCCGATCCAGCCGTCGCTCATGCCATCCCGCCCGAAAAGCCCCGCCTCGATCCCTCGCTCATCGGAGCCGTGGATCACCAGCGAAAAGATGCCGCTCTCGGGAAACACGATGCTCTCGACGGACTCACCCGGACGAAACAGGACATCGCGCTGAGCGAATTCAAACCGTTCAAGGCACTCGGCGAGGAGACTGAAGTCATCCTCCGGCAGGGAACGGAGCAGCGTGTTCTTGCAATTCTGAAAAGAGAAATCGAGCATCATGCCGCCTCCGACTGGGGCGGGAGCATGACGGACTCACGGTCGCGAGCGCCCGGTTAAACCTGCACGCGATCATACGAAACTAATCAACATGACCATGCGTTACAACCGCCGCGCTGGAAATGTTCGATATCGGACGCTTGCCCGTAAAGCTATTTCATTTCCGCGGCTTAGGGACTTAATAATCACCTCACGCTCGTTGTTGGAGGTAGCTTAATGTTGAACTTTCCTCGTGGTCCCGTCCGGCTGGCGCTGCCAATCTCGGACGAAGATCTGGAGGCGCTGTTCGACGTCTTTTCCCGAGCGATAGTTGTCGGAAAGCACGCCTTCCTTCGGCGGGAGGGCGAGCGTTCCGACCTCGTAAGTATCCTTGAGAGCGGTCTGGCTCTCCGGCACAAGGCGACCAGGGACGGAAGCAGGCAGATCGTCGGCATTCTCATGCCCGGCCATATCTGCGACCTGTCCTCGCACTTCTTCGACGATCCGGACCATTCCATCGAGACGGCAACCGACTGCGCCGTCGCCGTGGCACGCAAGGACGAGGTGCTCGATCTCATGGAAAGGCGTCCGGCAATCTCCCGGGCGTTCCTGGCCAGGAGCCTCGCCGACGCCGCCATCGCGCGGGAGTGGGTGATGAATGTCGGGCAGCGTCCGGGGTACCAGAGGGTCGCCCACCTGTTGTGCGAGATATTCGCATACCAGCAATCGATGGATTTCGCCGACGAAGCGACCTGCACCTTCCCCCTGACGCAAGAGCAACTGGCCGACGCGACGGGGTTGACGGTCGTTTATGTGAATCGGGCGCTACAGGATCTGCGTCGAAGGAAGCTGATCACTCTCGGCCAGAACCTGCTTTCGGTGCACGACTGGCGAGGCCTCTGCGCCGAGGCTGGCTTCAACCTATCCTATCTGCATGGGGACGAGCAGATAGGGACGCCAATGCGGCAGTTGCAGGATCAAACTCCTCTCGAAGGTGCCAGCGTCTAAGCGGACGAGAGGGCCTATATCCCGAGGACCGCGGCCCGAACCGCCGCTGCCAGTTCCTCGGCATGTTCTCAGCAAAGGTTCGCATACCTGCACCCCGACCCGATCTCCCGCCGCTAGTCAGCCAATAACTTCTCCAAGGTTGCACGGATCGAACGCGGCGCTGATGCGTCTTCTGATCAACTGTGCGCCGAGGTACCTTTTGCCCCGCTTCTATTTCGACATCGACGAGGATGGAGCCCTCGCTCCCGACGAGGAGGGAATCGAGTGCGAGACAAGGGATGCCGTGCGAGAGACCGCCATTGATGCTCTTCCAGGCTTGGCTGCGGATCTAGCCATGCCCGGAGACCGTCACGTGCTGAAGATCATGGTGCGAGATGAGGAGGGCGAGCCTGTGTTTCACGCGTCTCTGACGGTGGAGGCCGGTTGGCGGTAACGTCTCAAGCACAGGTCAGCCGGTCTTCGCCGCCCCGCATGCTTCAGCGGTACTGATCTGTCGGCAGCCTACGTCCACGGCATCCCATTCATCCGATGGCTTCGGCCGCCGCCCCTAACTGCCAAGCACAGCCTCCGGGGCGCGCGTAAACTTCTAAAGCCAATCGTCGTCGATCGCTCCCGCCGCGAATGGCAGCGTTCGAGCATCCCGCGCCAGCCTGCGAAGGTCCTCAGTGGGTCGAAACGAGACCGGCTGCTCAGCGCTCCCTTCAACCAGGAGCGATGCGCTTTTGAATGCCACCGCCATTATGCGCTCCAAGACCGCATTGCTGGCAGCGGTGCACGCTCCGCTTTCCAGGTCGACTCCCGGCATGATATGGCTTTTCGGTGTAATGAGGCCAACTGCGTCATTGTCGGGTTGGGCCAGAGTCGGACGTAAAGCAACCGAAACGACAAACTGGGGGCCGAGGGTCTCCGGCCCCGAGAAGCCTATCCGACGTATGTCTTGCAATCTTTGCAGAAAATTTGGTGGGTGATGTAGGGTTCGAACCTACGACCCGCTGATTAAGAGTCAGCTGCTCTACCAACTGAGCTAATCACCCACGGCGCCGAAGCGCTCGGTAGCGGCGATATAGTCGGAAGGGGCAAAGCTGTCCACCCCTAATCCGATCCATCGCAAATCGCGGCCGGTATTTGTCTCTCCTGCCGTCAGCGGAGCGTCCAGGGCATCAGCCGGACGAGCGAGCGGGGCAAGTTCTCCGGCTCGATCCGCCGGATACCGCGATCGGTCGAATCACCGGCGTCGTGGCGCACCGGCGGGCTGCGCTCCTCGTCCGCCTCGGCGGCGATGTCGAGGAATCGGATGCCGGCGAACATGCCGCGCCGATAGACCAGCTTGGCCGGGCGCTCGTCGCGCTCCTCCCCGATGCGGATCTGGAACTCCTTCGGCAGATGCGCCGCCTCGTCGATGGTCAGCAGCGCGCCGGTGGCGGAGATGTTGCGCAGGATGCAGTCGAAGGTCGAGAAACCGCCGTTGAAGATGATCTTCGCCCGCTTCAGCGTCCGCATGCGCGGCGCGACACGGCGTTCCGATCCGTCCGGCTCGAGCTCGGGAAGCGCTCCCATGATGGCCTCCGTGAGGTTTCGCACGCGCGATCATCGCAACGAAACCTTTGCGAATGCTGAAGGCGGAGTGGAAACTTCGATAGGCCGGCAACGAGGCGGCGGCCATCTAAGGCCGGCCGCCGCCTTCGTTCAGCGACTGAGATCGCCGTTGGATGCGATTCAGTCAGGCTCGCTCCCTGTCCACGAGGACGCTTGATTTGATCCCCGCCCGCCCGCAGCGGCGAAGCCGCGAGGACGGGCAAGGAAGAGACCCGTGGATCAGATCGCGGGCGGATGCGATCCGGTCAGTTGCGCTCCTTGTCGACGAGGGCTTTGGACTTGATCCCCCGCCCGCCCGCAGCGGCGAAGCCGCGAGGACGGGCGAGGAAGAGACCCGTGGATCAGATCGCCGGCAGATGCGATCCGGTCAGTTGCGCTCCTTGTCGACGAGGGCTTTGGACTTGATCCCCCGCCCGCCCGCAGCGGCGAAGCCGCGAGGACGGGCAAGGAAGAGACCCGTGGATCAGATCGCGGGCGGATGCGATCCGGTCAGTTGCGCTCCTTGTCGACGAGGGCGTTGGACTTGATCCACGGCATCATGCCGCGCAGCTTCTCGCCGACTTCCTCGATCTGATGGCCGTCGTTCATCCGGCGGATGCCCTTGAAGCGCGACTGGCCGGCCTTGTTCTCCATCATCCAGTCCGAGGTGAACTTGCCGGTCTGGATGTCGTGCAGGACGCGCTTCATCTCGGCCTTGGTCTCGGCGGTGATGATGCGCGGGCCGGTGACGTACTCGCCCCACTCGGCGGTGTTGGAGATCGAGTAGTTCATGTTGGCGATGCCGCCTTCGTAGATCAGGTCGACGATCAGCTTGACCTCGTGCAGGCACTCGAAATAGGCCATTTCCGGGGCGTAGCCGCCCTCGACGAGGGTCTCGAAGCCGGCGCGGATGAGCTCGACCAAGCCGCCGCAAAGCACCACCTGCTCGCCGAAGAGATCCGTCTCGCACTCTTCCTTGAACGTCGTCTCGATGACGCCCGAACGGCCGCCGCCGACGCCGCTAGCGTAGGACAGCGCCAGATCCAGCGCGTTGCCGGAAGCGTCCTGGTCGATGGCGACGAGGCAGGGCACGCCGCCGCCGCGCTGGAATTCGCTGCGCACGGTATGGCCCGGACCCTTCGGCGCGATCATCACGACGTCAATGGTCTTCTTCGGCTCGATCAGGTTGAAATGGACGTTCAGGCCGTGCGCAAAGGCGATGGCGGCGCCGTCGCGTATATTGCCCTCGATGTCCTGCTTCCAGATGTCGGCCTGGAGCTCGTCCGGGGTCGCCATCATCATCAGGTCGGCCCATTTGGCCGCCTCGGCGACCGACATGACCTTGAGGCCATCGGCCTCGACCTTCTTGGCGGTGGCCGAGCCTTCGCGCAGCGCGACGACCAGTTCGGTGACGCCCGAATCCTTCAGGTTCAGCGCATGGGCGCGGCCCTGGCTGCCATAGCCGATGATCGCGACCTTCTTGGACTTGATGAGGTTGAGATCGGCATCACGATCGTAATAGACGCGCATGGGTGGTTCCTTCCGTTTTGAAGTCAGGTTTGAGAAGCTCGCGCCCCGTGGAGCGCGAAGAACTGCTTGGTGGCGCGTGCTGCCTCGCGCGTCCGCTCGGCCTCGGTCAGTTCGACGCGATCACCCAGAAGAAGACGGATCTGCAGGTCGCGGCCGACCAGGCCGAAATAGGTGCGGAAGGCCTCTTCCGCGTCGTCGAAGTCGAGCAGGCCGGCTTCCCTGCCCGCCTCGAGAAGCGGCTTGAGCCGTTCCCCGATGGCGAAGCGTCCATTGGCCAGCACGATGGCGCCGAGATTGCTCTTGGCCGTGCCCGCCTGGCTTACCGCCACCCGGTTGAGCGCGATGGACGTCCGGCTCGCGATCACGCTCAGCCAGTTGGCCCAGAAGGCGCGAAGGCTTTCCTCCAGCGACGAGGCATCGAGCTTCTGCCGGTCCCAGTTGCCCGCCCGCACTTTCGAGGCCTGCCACCGGACGGTCGCGGTCAAAAGCCCGTCACGGTCGCCGAACCATTTGTACAGCGTCTCCTTCGAGCAGCTCGCCCGTCGCGCCACCGCCGACATGGTCAGCGCCTCGCGGCCTTCGACCAGCAGCGACAGCACGGCGTCGAGGACCTCGCCCTGGCGGGTGGAGAACTCTTCTTCCTGCTGCTCGAGGGCGTTCATGCGTGCTGGCTCGTCCGTACCGTACGTTACGGTTCGGCTTCTAGTCGATCCGCGTCGCCCCCGCAAGAGGCGAGATGGCGGGGCAGAAGGGGAAAGTGGCTAGAGGTTGCAGCCCTGCAGTTGCTGATCGTAGCTCCGGGCCATGTCGGCGGCGCGCCGCGCGGCCGCCTGCATGCCGGAATTATTGCGCCAGACGCCGCGCCGGTAACCGGCGTGACCGGCATAATAGGAGAGATAGAGGTTGTAGGCGTCGTTCAGCGCGATGCCGTTCTGGTCATGGCTGCGGCGGTGATACCAGCCAACGAACTCGACAGCGTCCGCGAAGCTCGTGCGGCGTGCCAAGCGGCTGCCGGTGGCGTCGCGGTATTCGTCCCAGGTCCCGTCCAGCGCCTGCGAATAGCCATAGGCCGTCGAGGCCCGTTTCCACGGAATGAAGCCCAACAGCTTGCGGCGTGGCGGGCGCGCCTTCTGTTCGAACCCCGATTCGATGCGGATCGTCGCCATCAGCACGGGCACCGGCACGCCGTATTTGCGCTCGGCGCTCTGCGCCGCGCTGTGCCAATTGCCGATCCAGCCGTTCTTCTGCGCGAAGACCGCGCAGACATTGTTGATCTGGCTGGGCTTCGACGCACAACCGGCGAGTGCCAGGAACACGGCACACAGGGCGATGACAGGCACAGAACGCTTCAGAGACCTCATGTCCGCTGGATTTACCGGAAAAATCCTAATGATTTCTGTGTCTGGTCGTTAACCCCGCCGTTTCCGGCGTCCGGCCGCGCGGAAGTGCGGCAGCGTCGCCTGCATGCTGACCGGCCCCTGCTCGCCGACGGTGGACGAGATCGCGCCGCGTGTGCCGCCGGGCGCTCTTTCCGGCAATGCCAACGGGAAACTGCGGCGGTCGCGGCTACCCTGCCTGTTGTCCCAGCGCCATGCGGAACCGCCGCACCGTCTCGGCCATACCGTATTCCAGTGCGTCGGCTGTCAGGCCGTGGCCGATCGAGACTTCCGCGAGATCGGGAATGCGGGCAACCAGCGCCGGCAAGTTCGCCACGGTGAGATCGTGGCCGGCATTGACGCCAAGCCCCGCCGCACGCGCCGCGTCGGCGGTCTGGCCGAGGCGCTCGACCTCGGCGACGGCGGCGGCCGGATCTTCGAAGGTTGCGCCGTAAGGGCCCGTGTAGAGCTCGATGCGCTCGGCACCGGTCGCGGCAGCCGCCGGCATCACCGATGGCTCGGCGTCCGCGAACAGCGATACGCGGGCGCCCTGCGCTTTCAGCTGGGCCACGACCGTCTTCAGCATGTCCTGATCGGCGACGAAATCCCAGCCATGGTCCGACGTCGGCTGCGCGGGGGCGTCCGGCACCAGCGTCACCTGCTCCGGCCGCGACGCGGCGACCAGCCGGAGGAACGCTTCGGTGGGATAGCCCTCGATGTTGAACTCGGCCTGCGGAAACTCCTCGTCGATCAGCTGGCGCAGCGCCGGCAGGTCGTCAAAGCGGATATGGCGCTGGTCGGGTCGCGGATGCACGGTGAGGCCGTGGGCGCCGGCCCGGAGCGCGATGCGCCCCATGTCGACGACGCTCGGCCAGGGCAGGTCGCGGCGATTGCGCAGCATCGCGACGGCATTGAGATTGACGGAGAGTTCGGCGGGCATGAGGGTCCTTATCGGCGGATCATGGCGCGCAGGTAGCACAGAATTGGTCGGTCGTCGCGCCGGCCGATGCCAGCCGGAACCCCCTGCGTCGCCGGCCCCCCGTGCGTCGGTGCGGCTACCGCGCTGCAGCGATCGGGAGGATTTCCGGTTGACAGCGGTGCCGGCGGGCTAGTCACTACGCGCAACGCACGCAAGGAGGATTGCCATGGGCGGATCACGTTTCATCCCGATCGTTATCGCAGGTCTCGTCGGTCTCTTGATCGGCTGGTGGGCCGGTCCCGATATCGACGACGTCAACGAAAGAACGTCGCAGCGGATCGCGGAACTGGAGGCGCCGATTGCCCAGATCCAGACCCATGTCACCGAGCTGAGCCAGCGCGTGCCGGCGGATGTGGCCACGGCAGGCACCGGCGTTGCCGATGCCGTCAACGCCTTGCAGGCCCGCGTCGACCAGCTGGGGGCCGACGTGGTGGCCCGCACTGACGCGCTGTCGCAGAGCCTGCAGCAGCAGGCCGGCCAGACGGGCGGCAACGTCGCCGAGGCGGTGAATGCGCTCCAGGCGCGCGTCGACCAGCTCGCCGCCGATCTTGCCGCCCGCACCGACGCCATCTCCCAGGCCGTCCAGGGTCAGGCATCCGCCCCCGCGGCAGGCGCCGGCGATCCCGCCGCGCTGGCAGCGGAGATCGGCAATACCGGCGCGATCCTGCTTCCCGGCCAGTCGGCGATCTATGGCGGCAGCCCCGTCGTCCTGTCGGCGATCTCGGCCGAAGCCGGCACCGCGACGCTGGCCGTTGCCGGCGGCGAGCCGCAGGATGTGGCAGCGGGCGAGTCGGTTGACGTCGGCGAGGGTTGCTCGGTGACGCTGGCGGGTGTCGCCGCTGGCGCCGCCTATCTGTCGGCGGAAGGCTGCGGCACGGCCGCGCCGGCCGAAGCGGCCACTCCGGCTGCCGCAGCGCCAGCAGCGGAAGCACCGGCGGCGGAAGCGCCCGCCACAGCCGCAGCACCTGCTGCCGACGCCCCTGCCGCCGAGGCTCCGGCGCCCGCCGCAGAAGCCCCTGCTGCCGAGCCAGCCGACACCGGCGCCACCCCTATCGGCGGCACCGCGATTTTCGGCGAAACCCGCATCTTCGTCTCGGGACTCACCGAGAACGAAGCGACGCTTTTTCCGGTAGGCGGCTCGCGTGAGCGGGTCGCGGTCGGCGGTACTCTCGACGCCGGCGACGGCTGCACCGTGACCGTCGACAGCATCGCGAACGGCGCCGTCACGCTGAGCTCGGAAGGCTGTGGTGCCGACGCCGCTGCCGCCCCCGCGGCGGAAGAGGCCGCTCCGGCAGAAGCTGCGGCGCCGGCAACCGCACCGGCCGCAGCTCCTCCGGCAGCGGCGCCGGCGGAAGCGCCGGCTCCTGCGGCTCCGGCACCCGCTGCGCCCGCCGCCGCCCCGGCTCCTGCTCCCGCAGCGCCGGCTGCCGCCGCTGTGCCCCCCGCTGCCGGCGAGCCGACCGGCATCAGCACCGGTCAGACCGCCAGCTTCGGCGAGCACCGGGTGTTCCTTTCGGGCGTTACCGACACCGAGGCGACGATCTACGTCGTCGGCTCGGGCCGCCAGCAGCTTGCCGCCGGCGCCTCCGCCGATGTCGGCGACGGCTGCACCATCACCCTCGACCGTATCGAGGCGGGCACGGCCTATCTTTCCGCCGCGGGCTGCTGAGGGCGGCGGGTACAGCCTGCGGCTACGGCCAGCCGGACAGAAAGAGATCGACAAAAGCGGCGGCGCCCCGGGCGCCGCCGCTTTTCATTTGACGATGGTGAGTGTCTCGGCGGCCCGGGTGATCGCCGTGTAGAGCCAACGCTCGCGCGTCTCCTTGAAGGCCCAGCTCTCGTCGAACAGCATCACGTCGTTCCACTGCGAGCCCTGCGCCTTGTGGACGGTCAGCGCGTAGCCATAGTCGAAATCGTCGAAGCGCTTCTTGGTCGACCATGGCACTTCGGCGTCCGGCTCCTCGAAGGCCGCTTTCAGCAGACGGATCTTCGCCGCGCCCTGGTCGATGTCGTCGTCGTCGGGTTTGACGATCAGGTTGATGCCCGGCTTCGTCGTCTCGCGCGAGGCGGTCAGGACCTGCCAGAGCGAGCCGTTGAGCAGGCCCTTGGGCGGGTCGTTGCGCAGGCACACTAGCTTGTCCCCCGCCATCGGAAGCGCGCCCTCGAAGCCCTTCAGCTCGCGCAGCCGCGTGTTGTAGCGCCGGCGCGTGCGATTGGTGCCGACCAGCACCTGGTCGGCGGCCAGCACCTTCTCCGTCTCGACGTCGCGCTTGGAGATGATCTTGGCGGTGCCCCAGTCGCCGTACATCAGTTCCTTGCCCTCGCGGACATGCAGCGCCAGCTCGATGATCGGATTGTCGCGCGCCTGGCGGTGGATCTCGCTGAGCAGGAAGTCCGGCTCCGCCTCGGTGAAGAAGCCGCCGCCCGAGACCGGCGGCAACTGGCCGGGATCGCCGAGCACCAGGATCGGCGTGCCGAAGGACATGAGGTCGCGGCCGAGCGCCTCGTCGACCATCGAGCATTCGTCGACGATGACGAGCTTTGCCTTGGCGACGGGGCTCTGCCGGTTGAGCGAAAAGGTCGGCGAGACGCGCGAAATGCCGCTCGCCTCGTCCGACACGGTCTCCTCGCCGCGTGGCCGGTAGATCAGCGAATGCAGCGTCCGGGCGCTGCGGGCGCCCTTCGAGCGCAGCACCTGCGCCGCCTTGCCGGTGAAGGCGGCGAACTGCACGGCGCCGTCGATGCCTTCGGCGAAATGCTTCGCCAGCGTCGTCTTGCCGGTGCCGGCATAGCCGAACAGGCGGAAGATCGGGGTCTCGCCGGCTTCGAGCCAGCGCGCCACCGCGACCAGCGCGTCGTCCTGCTGGGGTGAAAGCTTCAAGCTGATCTCCGTCGCGGATTCGGGCCCAAACGCGCGAATCCTTTGATGCGATGTCTATACGGGCGGGAAGCGCTTTTCACCCCGGCGCGGGGAAACGCATCAGCTCATCGCCACGAGACATCACCGACCGTTGCCAGCCGCCTCGCCCCCGGCCGTCGCATGGGGCTGGACCGGCATCCGCGGCGCGCCTGCCATCGCCTCGGCGACCGCCGCCTCGAGTTCGCGCATGCCGAAGGGCTTGGCCAGCTTCTGCAGCGACCGGTCGCCCCCGGGGGGCAGTTCCGCATAGCCGGTGGCGAGCACGATGGGGATGCCCGGCCATTCGGCGCGGATCGCCTCGGCCAACTGGCTGCCGGTCATGTGGGGCATGGCATGGTCGGTGATCACCAGGTCGACGCGCTGGCCGGCGCGCAGAAGCGCCAGCGCCTCGTTGCCGGAAAAGGCTTCCAGCGCCGTGTGCCCGAGATCCTCCAGCATCGCCGCGGTGTTCATCAGGACAAGGCCGTCGTCATCGACGGCGAGGATGACCATAGGACCCATCGCAGCGGGAGGCCTCGTCACCTCGGGCTCGGGCGCCACCACGGGCGGTACGTCCAGCGACTGCGGCAACCACAATTCGACCGTCGAGCCGATTCCCTTGCGGCTCTTGATCACCAGCCGGCCGCCCGACTGCCGAACGAGCCCGTGCACCATGGAGAGGCCGAGTCCGGTCCCCTTGCCGATGCCCTTGGTGGTGAAGAACGGCTCGGCGGCACGCGCCAGCGTCGCCTCGTCCATGCCCTCGCCGGTATCGATGACGGCAAGCCGGACATAGCGCCCCGGCGGAAGATCGGTCACCGCGTCGGTGACGATCTCCTCGCCGGCCTCGACGACGATCTCGCCGCTGGCGTCCATGGCGTCCCGGGCATTGACGAACAGGTTGAGAAGCGCCGTCTCGAGCTGGACGGGATCGGCCTGGACCGGCGCCAGCCGTTCCGGAAAGCGCGCGGTGATCGTCACCTGCGGGCCGAGCGAGCGTTGCAGGAAGGCACTCATGCCCTCGACCAGCTCGCGCAAATCGACCGGCCGAGGCTCGAGGTCCTGCCGGCGTGCGAAGGCGAGCATGCGCTGCGTCAGCGAGGCGCCGCGCTCGACGCCCTTCAGCGCATTGTCGATCAGCCCCAGCACCGCCGGGTCGTCCGCCACCCGCTTGCGCGCCAGTTCCAGACTGCCGAGCACCGCCGTCAGGAGGTTGTTGAAATCGTGGGCGATACCGCCGGTCAGCTGGCCGATCGCCTCCATCTTCTGCGACTGGACGAGCGCCTCGTTGGCCTCGTCCAGCGCCCGCTGCGCCTCGGCCCGCTCGGTGACGTCGCGGGTGATCTTGGCAAAGCCGATGACCACGCCCGCATCGCTGGTGATCCTCTCGATCACCACGTGGGCACAAAAACGGGTACCGTCCTTGCGGACGCGCCAGCCCTCAGTCTCGAAACGACCCTCCACGAGCGCTGTCGTCAGGCCCCGCTGCGGCTCGCCGCGTTGCCGATCCTCCGGGGTGTAGAAACGGGAGAAATGCTGCCCCACGATCTCGTCGGGCCGGTAGCCCTTGATCCGCTGCGCCCCGGAATTCCAGTTGGTGACGCGACCCTCCGGGTCGAGCATGAAGATGGCGTAGTCGGTGACGCCGTTGACCAGCAGGCGGAACTGCTCCTCGCTCTGCCGCAGGGCTTCCTCGGCGGCCCTGCGCTCGGAGAGGTCGCGGGTGATCTTCGCATAGCCGACCAGTTCGCCGGTCGACAGACGGATCGGATCGATCACCGCATTCGCCCAGAAGCGGGTGCCGTCCTTGCGGACCCGCCAGCCTTCGGTCTCGAAGCGCCCTTCCGCGGCGGCGGTCGCAAGCGCCTTTTGCGGCAGGCCGGCATCCCGGTCCGGCTCGGTGAAGAAACGCGAGAAATGCTCACCGAGGATTTCCGGTTCGGTATAGCCCTTGAAACGCTGGGCGCCGGCGTTCCAGCTGACGATGACGCCATCCGGATCGAGCATGTAGATCGCGTAATCGGTGATCGCGTCGACCAGCAGGCGGTAGCGTCGCTCTTCGCTCGGCGACGCCGCGAACCGCTCGGTTCGTTCCATCATGTTCCTCACGAGACTGTTATCGCGCGGGGAGATAGTCCCGCCCGGCCGCGAACCAAGCCATCCGACCATATGACTATATGACTATATGACTATATGACTAAAGAAGTAACGGCACGAGGCTGAACGCCAGCAGAACACCCATAGCAATATTGAACCATTTGAGCCGAACGGGATCGGCCAGAAACTGCCGCAGCATCACGCCGAACGCCGCCCATATCGACACGCTCGGCCAGTTCACCAGGCCGAAGACCAGCGTGACGAGAAGAACGGTCGCGAACGGCCGCGCCGGGTCGGTGTAGACAGCCATGCCGGTGACCGCGAGCACCCAGGCCTTCGGGTTGACCCACTGGAACGCCGCGGCCTCGAGAAAGGTCATCGGCGCCTCCCGACCACCTTGTTCCTTGACGGTCCGCGTCGTCGCGATGCGCCAAGCGAGATAGAGCAGATAGGCCCCGCCGACGATCTTCAGCGCCAGATGCAGCGGCGGATAGGCCGTCAGCAAGGTCCCCAGCCCGAAGCCGACGGCCAGCAGCAGCAGGCAGAAGCCGAAGGCGATCCCGCACATATGCGGGATCGTCCGGATGAAGCCGAAATTCACCCCCGAGGCGAGCAGCATGAAATTGTTCGGCCCCGGCGTCACCGACGAGACGAAGGCGAAGGCTGCAAGGGCAAGGAGGACGTCGGTGCTCATGGTCGGATCGATCGGTCAGCAGCGCTGACGGTGAGGAAACGGCTTGGGAACTACATCCCGTCCTTGCCACGCGACAGCGCCGCGACGCCGGTGCGGCAGACCTCGACGAGGCCGAGCGGCGCCATGATGGCCACGAACTTGTCGAGCTTGGATGGCCGCCCGGTCAGCTCGAACACGAAGTGCTCGATCGAGGAATCGACCACCTTGGCCCGGAACACGTCGGCGAGCCGCAGCGCCTCGACGCGCTTCTCCCCCTGCCCGGCTACCTTGACGATGGCGAGCTCCCGCTCGACCGGACCGCTTTCCCCGTCCTCGCCGGCAGCGCGGGTGAGGTCGACCACCCGGTGCACCGGCACGATGCGGTCGAGCTGGCTCTTCAGCTGCTCGATCACGTGCGGCGCGCCCTTGGTCACCACGGTGATCCGCGAAAGATGCTTCTCGTGCTCCGTCTCCGAAACCGTCAGGCTTTCGATATTGTAGCCCCGCCCCGAGAACAGGCCGATGACCCGTGCGAGGACGCCCGGCTCGTTATCGACGATGATCGCCAGGATGCGCGACTCGATGGCCTCCTTTTCCGGCGTGATGAAATAGGCTGAGGCGGGCGGCGGGACGGGGCTGTTCATGGTCGGACTCGGCACTTTCGCGGTTGCGCGGCACGACGGCCGTGCGCGGTGGAGAGGAAGGCGACCGCGTCCATGGGCTGGACGTCGGTCACCGTGATGGCATGTTCCCGTGGCAGTGTCGGGCACCAGCCGCCCGCCAGGGCAAGACGGGAGACTTCACCATGCGACAGGTCACAATCATGGGCGCGGCTGCGGCGCTCGCCGCGATGTCCCTCGATGCGGCGGCACAGGCGCCGGCTGGACAATGCATCCCAGCGTTGACCGACGCCGGCTTCGCGCTGACGCTCAGTGTCGATGGGCAGGACGGGACCTACCGCCTGACGTGCCGCGACGGATCGCTGGTCGCCGTCGCGATCGAGCCGGAAGACGCCGGCGACGCGCCGTCTGCGGAGGCGGTGATCGCCGAGAGCGTGGCGGGAGCCGCCGCCGCGCTGGACGGCGCCGAAACGCTCGCAGATACGCCCGCCGACCTCACCGGGTCGCCTGAAACCCGGAATGCCGCCAGCGACACCGGCGCCCGCGAGACCGGCATCAATGCCGCCGGGGTTGCCGGCCAGACCCCGGATGTCTCCGTGAGCGAGGCCATCGGGGAACCTGTCGGGACGAGCCGTCCAGCCATGGCCGGCAATGACGAAGCTGCCGAGCGGAAACCGGCCATCGCCGAGGCCGACGCGGCGGCGACCGGTGCACCCCAAGCTGACGGCGAGCCCAAGCACGAAGAGCGGCTCGCGGATGGCGCCAGCGATCGCGCCGACGACGACATGGTCGCCGTGCCGTTGGTGGTGATCGGCAACGCCGAGCTTGCGCTCCCCGGCGCGCAATTCACCAGCGTCGCCATCGAGGGCGACGGCGAACGCTTCGATCTGCGTGGGACGCTGCGCGGCGAGACTGTCTCGGTCGCCGTGGCGCCGGACGGCACCATCCTGCAGATCGACCGGGCGATCAGTTCCGATACCGTACCCGACGGTGTCGCGCGGATCGCCGAGGCGCTGCTGCCCGAGGCCGAAATCGAGGCGGTCACGCTGTCGAGCCGACAGAACTACACGAGCTTCTTCGTCTACGAAGGGCGCGACGTCCGCGGCACGCCGTTCACGCTGGAGATCCGCTCCGACGGGCGCAACGTCGAGTTCAAGCGCCCGACCTGAGCGGGCGCGCGCCGCCCGGCACGCCCTGCCCCGGCCCGAGAGGCCGGGGTGAAGGGTCGCCGCGAAGGTCGGGTTGGCCGCCATCGTCGCCTCAGACCAGCGCCCGGCCCTTGGCGTCGATGGCGCGGCCGACCACCTCGTCCGTCGCCTCGTCGGGCAGCAGGATCTCGTTATGCGCCTTGCCCGATGGGATCATCGGGAAGCAGTTGGCGAGATTGGCAACGCGACAGTCGAACAGCACCGGCTTGTCGACCGCCAGCATCTCCTCGATCGCGCCGTCCAGGTCGCCCGGCTTCTCGCAGCGGATGCCGTGGCCGCCATAGGCTTCCGCCAGCTTGACGAAGTCCGGCAGCGCCTCGGTGTAGGAGTGCGACAGGCGGTTGCCGTGCAGGAGCTGCTGCCACTGCCGTACCATGCCCATATACTGGTTGTTCAGGATGAAGATCTTGACGTTGGCACCGTGCTGAACCGCCGTCGACATCTCCTGCATGTTCATCAGCACCGATGCGTCGCCCGCGATGCAGACCGACAGTGCATCGGGATGGGCGATCTGCGCCCCGATCGAGGCCGGCAGGCCATAGCCCATCGTGCCGAGCCCACCCGAGGTCAGCCAGCGGTTCGGCGCCTCGAAGCCGTAGAACTGCGCCGCCCACATCTGGTGCTGGCCGACTTCCGTCGAGACATAGGTCTCTCGGTCCTTGGTCGCCTCGTAGAGCCGCTGCACCGCATATTGCGGCATGATGACGTCGTCGTTCGGCCGGTAGGCGAGGCAGTTGCGATCGCGCCAACCGTCGATGTCCTGCCACCAGGCGTCGAGCGACGGCGCGTCGACCGAAGCCCCCTGCCCCTTCCAGCAGGCGATCAGGTCGCGCAGGACATGAGCGACATCACCGATGACCGGCACCTCGACGCGCACGACCTTGTTGATCGAGGACGGGTCGATATCGACGTGGATCTTCCGCGAGTTCGGCGAGAAGGCGTCGAGCCGGCCGGTGATCCGGTCGTCGAAGCGCGCGCCGATGCACAGCATGACGTCGCAGCCGTGCATGGCGAGGTTTGCCTCGTAGGTGCCGTGCATGCCGAGCATGCCCAGCCAGTTCTTGCCAGAAGCCGGATAGGCGCCCAGCCCCATCAACGTCGACGTGATCGGAAAGCCGGTGAGGTCGACGAACTCGCGCAAAAGCTGCGAGGCCTCGGGCCCGGAATTGATCACCCCGCCGCCGGAATAGATGATCGGCCGGCGCGCACCTGCCAAGAGCGCCACCGCCGCCTCGATGCGCTCGCGATCGGGATCGAGCCGGGGCCGGTAGCTCTCGTGCTTGGGCTGCGCCGGCGGCGGCGTGTAGATGCCGGTGGCGAACTGCACGTCCTTCGGGATATCGACGACGACCGGGCCCGGCCGGCCGGTGGTCGCGACGTGGAACGCCTCGTGCAGGATCCGCGCCAGGTCGTTGACGTCCTTCACCAGCCAGTTGTGCTTGGTGCAGGGCCGCGTGATCCCGACCGTGTCGCATTCCTGGAAGGCGTCCGAGCCGATGAGCGTCGTCGGCACCTGGCCGGTGATGCAGACGAGCGGGATCGAGTCCATCAGCGCGTCCTGCAGCGCGGTCACCGCGTTGGTGGCGCCCGGGCCCGACGTCACCAGCATGACGCCCGACTTGCCGGTCGAGCGGGCATAGCCCTCGGCGGCGTGTCCGGCGCCCTGCTCGTGGCGGACCAGGATGTGGCGGACGTCCTCCTGCTGGAAGATCTCGTCATAGATCGGCAGCACCGCCCCACCCGGGTAGCCGAAGAGGTCGGTGACGCCGTTTTCCTTCAGCGCCCGGACCACCATCTCGGCGCCGGTCATCTCGAATGTCTCGCCAGTCGCGTTCATCGTCGTGCTCTTCCGTCTCTTGTTCCGGACCGCTTGTCGTGCCCGTTCCGGCTCGTCGCGCCGGATTTCGGGCAATAAAAAAGGGCCCTTCGGGGGCCCTTGTTCGCGCACACGTGGCTTTCGCCGGGCGGCCTCAGGCCGCCTCGCGTGTGCGCACTCCTACTACGATGATGGTCGTCGTCGTGATCATGCCCGGAAGCTAGGCTCCCGCACGGCCTGCGTCAATGCCTGTTTTATCCGCGCGGCCGCATACGGCTTCGGTCCTTTCATGCCGCCGCCTCGACATTGATCCGCCGATAGGCGGCTTCCGCAAAGGCGTAGACGCCGAAGGCGATCAGGCCGAGGCCGGTCGCAGAAAGCAGCAACCAGCCGTAGGACCAGCCCGCCATCGCCGTCAGGGCCGTGTCAATCCCTGGCGTGTCGCCGCTGCGGTAGGACGCGGCACCGGTGACGAGAAGGCCCGCGAGGATGAAGAAGGTGATGCCCCGGGCGATCAGGCCGAATTGGCAGACCGGCGTGAGCCAGCGACGGTCGGCGGGGATGTTCATGTACTTCTCGAAGCCTGCCTTCGCGCCCTTGAAGACATGCGCGGCGCCGGCGGCAGCCATGCCGGCGGCAATACCGTAGGTCAGCCATACGCCGATGCCGGCCTCGTAGGCCGCCGCGACGATGCCGTTGCTACCACCGCCGCCCGAGGCCATGCCGATCAAAAGCGTCGCGGCATAGAAAGCGAGCGCGCCATAGGCAAAGGCGCTGATCGTGAGCCCGGTTCGGATGAAGAGGCCCTTGGCACCGGTGCCGTGGCGGTCAATATCGAAGAACACTTGGAACAGGCGCCAGGCGGCAAAGGCCGCGAGTGCCAGAACCAGGGCGATCAGCAGGATCGTCCCGAATCCGGAGCCAGCCATCTCGTCGATCGCGTCCTTCTCGCCCATCGCCTCGCCGCTGGCGAAAGCCGCACTGAAGGCAAAATAGCCAATGATCAGGAAAACCGCGCCCCGAGCGGCGTAGCCGGCCCGCGCCGCATACCGCATGCGGTCGCCATGATCCCTGATGATTGCCTCTGTGGTCGTCATGCCTGCTCCCTGTGCGCTCTTGGCGAGACGCACCAACACCCGCTTGAGTTCCGCGGTTCTTGACGGAAATGTGACGGTGTCAAGCACAGACGCGGTTCCGGCCGGCCTGCTTGGCGGCATAGAGATTGACGTCGGCGCGCTTGTAGAAGCCGGTGCAATCGTCGTCCGGCATCGAGACCGCAAGGCCGATGGAGACGGTCACGCGGATGCGGATCGTGCCGAGATCGAGCGGCAGCGCCGCGATCGCGCTCCGGATCCGCTCGGCCAGCTGGGCAAGTTCGGCGGCATGGAGGTTCGGCGCGACGATGGCGAATTCCTCTCCGCCGAGCCGCGCCACCACGTCGTGGTGTCGGGTGAACTCGAACAAACAGGCCGCGATCGCCTTCAGCACTTCGTCGCCCACGTCCTGGCCGTAGGTATCGTTGATCGCCTTGAAGTGATCGAGGTCGAGGATCATCAGCCCGATCGGCCGCTGGATCCGGGCGAACTCCGCGAGGAAATGCCCGAGCGCGGCGTCGAAGAACCGCCGATTGTTCATCCCGGTCAGCGGGTCGGTCAGGGCCGCCGTCTCGAGGTCCTGCGAGCGCTGCGTTAGGATGCCGGTCAGCGACTGCAGCTTGTTCTGCTCGCGGAACTGCCGGCGCATCGTCGGCAACAGCCAGAACAGCCCGATCGCCACCGCCACCAGCATCGCGGCCATCGTGCCGGAGAAGAGGATGGTACCGGTGCGCTGGGCTTCGGCGAGTCCGGCGGCGCCGAGCGCCGGATGCGCCACGGCATAGAAGGCCGCGAGCCCGGCAGTGGCCGTCACGATGGCTCCCAGGAACAGGAGAACCGTCAGTTCGGCTTTGCTCATGATCATGGTGAGGTTCCGGGAGCGCGTTCTGCAAAACCTAGCGCATCGGCGTGAAGCGCCGTTTAAGATGATCGGTCAAATGCCCGCGATGCGATCCGGATCGGCCTCTTCCAGGCGCTGCCAGTCCGGCCCGAACTGGTGGCGGAACCAGGTCTCCTGGCGCTTGGCATATTGCCTTGTGCGGGTCACCGCCAGTTCGCGGGCGGTGGCGATATCCAGCGCGCCGTCGATGACGGCGCCGAGCTCGTCGACGCCGATCGCCCTTGCGGCGGATCCGTCCATGGCACCTTGCATGGCACGGAACGCCGCAACCTCAGCCAGCACGCCTTCGCCGAGCATCTCGCCGAACCGGCGCGCGATCCGCTCGCGCAGCACCGGGCGCGCCGGGGTCAGCACGACCTTGATGGTTCGCGCGTCGCTCAGCGGGCCTGCGCCCTGCCCCGCCTGAAGCGCCGACAGCGTCTGGCCGCTCGCCTCGCCCACCTCCAGCGCCCGCACGATGCGCTGCCCGTCGGCGGACGCGATGCGCTCTGCGGCAGCAGGATCGCGTTGGGCCAGCAGGTGGTGCAATACCGAAGCGCCTTCGGCGGCGAGCCGGCCGCGCCAGCGTTCGCGAATGGCAGCCGGCACCGGCGGCATCGTGTCGAGCAGCCCGAGCAGCGCCTTGAAGTAGAGGCCGGTACCGCCGCAGACGATCGGCAGCTTCCCGGCGGCCTTGGCGGCGGCAAGGCTGGCGGCGGCGTCGCGCACATAGGCCCCGGCCGAATAGGCAATCGCGGGGTTTACGTGGCCATAGAGTTCGTGAGGCACCGCCGCCATCTCCGCCGCCGTTGGTCGCGCGGTCAGGATCGACAGCCCGTCATAGACCTGCATCGAGTCGGCGTTGACGATCACCCCGTCCAGCCGTCGGGCCAGCGCCAGTGCCAGGCGCGACTTGCCGCTCGCCGTTGGCCCGGCTATCAGAACCGCCTCCACAGCCGCCATGTCCGGACCGTATCTCCATGTTCGTCGCCACGCTCATCGCCGCCCCCAAGGGGCCGGGACTTCCCGCGGCCGTCAGCGACGCTGTCGCTCGCATCCTCGGGGCGTCGCCGCAGGGAGCGGTCTGGCTCGACGACGGATTTGCAGTCGATGTCGGCTTCGAGACGCCGGTTTCGGATGCTCAGCGTGACGAGATCACCGAGATCGCAGCAGCTTCCGCCTTCGACTGCGTCCTGCAGGAGCGGGCCGGACGGCGCAAGCGCTTTCTGATCGCCGACATGGACTCCACCATGATCGACCAGGAATGCATCGACGAGCTGGCTGCCGAGGTGGGCATCAAGGACCGCGTCGCCGCCATCACCGCCCGGGCCATGAACGGCGAGATCGCCTTCGAGCCGGCCTTGCGGGAGCGCGTCGCCCTGCTCGCAGGCCTTCCCGAGACGACGGTCGCCAAGGTCATCGCCGAGCGCATCACGATGGCATCCGGCGGCGCGACGCTGGTCGCGACGATGCGGGCGAACGGCGCGCACACGGCGCTGGTTTCGGGCGGCTTCACCGTCTTCACCGGCCCGATCGCCGGGCGCCTCGGTTTTCACGAGAACCGCGCCAACCGGCTTCTGGCAGCCGACGGAAAGCTGACCGGTGCGGTCGCGGAGCCGATTCTCGGCGCCGCCGCGAAGGTCGAGGCTCTGCAGGAGATTGCCGGCCGGATGGGGGTCGCGACCGCCGACGTCCTGGCCGTCGGCGACGGCGCCAACGACCTGCCGATGCTGGAGCTGGCGGGCTCCGGCGTCGCGCTACACGCCAAGCCGTCGGTCGCCGCGCGGGCCCGCCACCGCGTCGACCATGGCGACCTCACCGCCCTGCTCTTCCTGCAGGGTTACCGCCGCGACGAATTCCGCGACTGAGCGCCGCGCCGGCCCCGTCAGTCGATCGGCACGACCACGAAGCGCAGGTCGCCACTCGCCGAAGCCAGCAGCAGCAGCGCGTTGCGCCGCCCGTTGGTCTTGAGCTCCGCGATCTTGTCCGCGACTTCCTGCGGCTCGGAAACTTCCTCCTGCGCCACTTCGCGGAGAACCGCGCCGGCCTCGATGCCCTTCTCCGCGGCGCTCGAAGTCGGCTCGACCTGGGTGATCACCACGCCCTCGGCATCGTCGCCGAGACCGTACTGGGCGCGCAGCGGCGCATCGATCTCCGACAGCGTCAGGCCGAGCGTGACGACGGTCGCCGAGGGCGTCGCGTCGTCGTCGGACGCGTCGCTGTCGGTATCGGCGGTCGGGTCGCTCGCCGCCTCGCTCTCGGCCATCAGCCTCTCGCCGTCCTCGAGCCGGCCGAGCGTCACCTCGACGGATAGCGGCTCCGCCGGGGCCGCGGTGTCTTCCTTGCGCAACAGCTCGACGGTGACGGTCTCGCTCACCGGGGTCTCCGCGACGATGCGCGGCAGGTCGCGCGACGTCTCGATCTCTTGGCCGTTGAACCGGACGATGACGTCGCCGACCTTGAGCAGCCCATTGTCCGACGGCCCGCCGGGCACGATACCCATGACCACGGCGCCCTTCGCCTCGGCAATGCCGAGCCCTTCGGCGATGTCGTCGGTGACCGCCTGCAGGCGGATACCGAGCCAGCCGCGGCGGGTCTCGCCGAATTCCCGGAGCTGATCGACGACGTTGACGGCCAGCTGTGCCGGGATCGAGAAGCCGATGCCGATCGAGCCGCCGGTCGGCGAAATGATCGCGGTGTTGATGCCGACCACCCGGCCGTTCATGTCGAACAGCGGGCCGCCGGAATTGCCGCGATTGATGGCGGCATCGGTCTGGATGAAATTGTCGTAGGGGCCGGCGTTGATGTTGCGGCCGCGCGCCGAGACGATACCGACCGAGACCGATCCGCCGAGGCCGAACGGATTACCGATCGCCATCACCCAGTCGCCGATGCGCAGCGCCTCGGAATCGCCGAACTCCACCGACGCCAGCGGCTCCGGCGGATTGACCTTGAGCACGGCGAGATCGGTCTTCGGATCCGTCCCGAGCAATTCGGCGTCGAGCCGGCTGCCATCGGCGAAGTTGACGGTTATCGTGTCGGCATCGGCAATGACGTGGTTGTTGGTGATTACCACGCCGGACGAATCGACGACGAAGCCCGAGCCGAGCGACTGGACGCGGCGGTCGCCGACGCCGTCATCGCCCCGCAGCAGATCGTCGAAGAAATCCTGCAGCGGCGATCCCTCAGGCGCCTCGAGTTCGGGAATGCCGCCACCCGGGCGATCCACCGTCTGCGACGTCGAGATGTTCACCACCGCGTCGAGCAGCGATTCGGCGAGATCGGCAACCGAGGCCGGGCCACGCGATGCCGACTGCGCGGCGGCAGGCGGCGCCACCGGTGCGACGGTCGGGGCGGCAGGCGCGTCCTCGTCGACCGGCGGTGCCGGCAGCGCCGGGACGGACGGTTCCGGCGCCGGCAATGGCTCGACAGCCTGCGCTGCGACGGGAAGCGGCTGCATCAGGGCAGACGTGGCCAGCCAGGCGGCGGCAAGGGACAGGAGCGGCAGGCGGCGCAGGCGAGCGTTCATCGCGGGTCCTCTCGGATCGGGAAGGCGGCGGCCGAATCGTCGTACGCCTGCAGGCGGATCATCTGGAATGGCGGCGGCATGTCCGCATCTGTCGCCGCCGGCGCCGCGCATAGCTGCAAAGGCGCGTCACGGCTGGTGAGCGGAGCGGAAAAAAGCGACCGAATCAAGTTGTTTGCAGGTGGTTGACGTGGCCGTGATCGGCTCGAAACCAGTCAGGCCACGTGCCGAAGATATCGGCGGTCAATGCCTTGCGAGCCAGACGACGCCCACGCCGAGCACCATGGCAGCCAGGCCGCCGGTGCGCATCGTCGTGTCCGGTATGGTCAGGATTTGCCGTACCATCTCCCTCATCGGACCGGGAACAGGCAGTCGGCGCCGCCCTCGATCACCATGAGGAGACCCGAGGGCGACGACAAGATCGCTCACTGTGTGGCGGCAGCCGGCGCCGTTCCGGAATTGAACTCGGAGACGTCGGCGCCGCCGATATCACCGGTCGTAGCCGCTGCTGCCGGTGCTTCTGCGGCAGGCGCCGAAGTCGCTGGCGCCGCCGCCTCGTCCGAACCGGGATCGGCGAGCGGATCGATCGCCGCCGGCGCCGCGGCATCGCCCGTTGCAGGCGCATCGGCCGATGCCGGCGGAACCGGGATCGTCGCGGCGTCGGTGCTTTGAGCCGGCGCCTCGCCCGTCTGCGGTGACGCAGGCGCCGCAGCTTCCGGCCCGGCGGGCGCAGCGCCCGGCCGGCCGGTCGAGGCCGCTGCGCCGCCCATCGTGCCGCCGTCGGTCTGAAAGTAGCGGAAGAACTCCGAGTCCGGCGACAGCACAAGGGTCGTGCCCGAGTTGGCCAGCGAGTCGCGATAGGCCTGCATCGACCGGTAGAAGTCGAAGAACTCGGGGTTGGCACCGAAGGCGCCGGCGAAGATGCCGTTGCGCTCGGCGTCGCCCTCACCCTGGAGAATTTCGGCATCGCGCTGGGCGGCCGCTACGGTCTCCACCACTTCACGGTCGGAACCCGCGCGAATCTCCCGCGCCGCCACCTGGCCTCGGGCCCGAAGGCGCTCGGCTTCCGCCAGTCGCTCTGCCTGCATGCGCTCGTAGGTCTGCTGCGAGACCTCCTGAGTCAGGTCGGTGCGTCGGATCCTGACGTCGGTCAGTTCCAGGCCGAGCGACGCGGCGTCCGGCCGGATCTGGTCGCGAACCTGCCGCATCATGTCGCCGCGCTCGGCCGACAGGGCCGCCTCGAAGCCGCGCAGGCCGTAAACCCGGCGAAGCGCCGCATCGAGACGAGTGCGCAGGCGCTGCTCGGCCTGCGGAATAGAACCCGAGACCGACTGCAGGAAGAGTGCGGGATTGGCGATATTGTACACTAGGAACGCATCGACTTCGTAGAACTTGCCGCCCGAGACCTGGACGCGGATGTCGTCGAGGTCGAAGCGCAGCAGCCGATCCGGCATCTTGCGGACATTGTCGGCGCCGGCGAAGGAGAACGGCAGCTTGAAATAGAGGCCCGGCTCGGACTCAACCCGCTGAATCTCGCCGAAGCGCACGACAGCCGCCTGCTCTTTTTCGTTAACGATGAAGATCGAGTTCCAGGCGAGCAACAGGACGACTGCGACCGCAATCAAGACGCCGTAAAAACGGTTGGCCATCAGTTCGCTCCCGTCTGCGGGTTGGTTGCCGCGGTGCCCGGCGTCGCCGTTGCCGGAGGACGGTTGGCGCCCTGAGTCTGGGCGGCGCCTGGCGCCTGGCGCTGGAGCTCGTTCAGCGGCAGATACGGAAGCACGCCCTGCTCGCCGGTGGCACCGCGCTCCATGATGACCTTGTTCGAGCCGCGCATCACGCCTTCCATCGTCTCCAGGAACAACCGCCTGCGCGTCACGTCCGGCGCCTGCTCGAATTCCGTGAGGATCGACGAGAAGCGCTGCGCCTCGCCTTCTGCCTCCTGCACGACACGGCTCTTGTAGGCTGCGGCATCCTCGCGAATCTGCGCCGCCTCTCCGCGTGCCTGACCGATCTGCTGGTTGCGGTAGCGGTTCGCCTCCTCGATGAAGCGATCCTCATCCTGCTCGGCGCGCTGGACCTCGTCGAACGCGTCGGCGACCTGGGTCGGCGGCGCCGCGTCCTCGATGGAGATCGCGTTGATGCGCAAGCCCGTGCCGTATTCGTTCAGCGTGTCCTGGGTGATGGCGCGAACCTCTTCGGCGATGCCGGCGCGGTCGTCGCGGAAGACGTCCTGAACCGGGCGACGCCCGACGACTTCGCGCATGGCGCTCTCGGAGACCTGCTGCAGCATGGCAGCGGGATCGTCGACGTTGAAGAGGAAGTTCTGCGGATTGTCGATCTGGTAGAGGACGGCAAACTGCACGTCGACGATGTTCTGATCGCCGGAGAGCATCAGACCGGAGGTCTCGCCCTGCTGACCGCTGCCCAGGGTGATCTGGCTTTCGACGACCTGAACCGTCTCGACCGTCTCGAGGGGCCAGAACATGAAGTGCAGGCCCGGCTCCGACAATTGCTCTTTCGGCTTGCCGAACAGCATCTCGACGCCGACCTCGTCGGCCTGAACCGTGTAGACCGACTTGAACAGCCAGAGCACGGCGAGGCCGGCAACGATGAGCAACGCCCACCCAGCCATGCCGGCCGTGCTGCCGCCGCCACCACCGCCACCACCACCGCCGCCGGGGATGGCGCGACGCAGCCGGTCTTGGCCCCGCCGCAGGATATCCTCCAGATCGGGAGAGCCGCCGTTGTTCGGACGGGGCTGCTGCGGGCGCTGGCCCCATGGGCCGCCTCCGCCGGCATTACCCTTCCAGCCGCCATTGCCGGTCTGATTGCTCCAGGGCATCGATATCCTTCCAGATTTCGCGAGATGGACGCGGGGGACGGTCCTCCCTTCCCCACATCGGATCCATTACAGCCCTTATAAGAACTGACAAAACTGCTTTCAACGCGGCCGCGACCATTTCGCTCCGCCGACACCTGCAGATGGTGAACGCCGCTATCGGCGCAGGGCTGGCTGCGGTCGGTCGATTCAGCCCTCGAACGAAGCCGCTCGAGCCACCCGGCGTTCGAAAACGATGAAGCGGCACGGCGCGCTGTCGCGCTCCCCACGCTCGGCGGGCTCGTCTAACACCTTCTCCCAAAGGCCCGGATCGATCGGCGGGAAGAACGCGTCGCCCTCCGGTGCTGCGTCGACCTGCGTCACCAGCAGGCGGTCGAGCCGGTCCATGAAGGCGCGGTAGATCTCGCCGCCACCGGCGATCACGATCTCGTCGGTACCGCGTGTTTTTGCGCGCTCCCTCGCCAGCGTCAGTGCCGCTTCCGGCGAATCGGCGACGATCGCGCCCTCGAACGGCACGGTCGGGCTCCGCGTCAGCACGATCGTGTCGCGACCATCAAGCACCCGGCCGATCGATTCCAGCGTCTTGCGGCCCATGATCATCGGCTTGCCCATGGTCAGGCGGCGATAGCGCTTGAGGTCGCTCGGCACGTGCCATGGCATCGCCCCTGCGCGGCCGATGACGCCGTTCTCGGCCATCGCGACGACCGCGACGAGGGCCGGGCGCGCAAGGATGACGTCGTCGTTCACACCGCCACCTTCGCCTTGATATGGGCGTGCGCCTCGTAGCCCTCGAGCGTGATGTCGTCGAAGGCGAAGGCGAAGAGGTCGGTGACGGCCGGATTGAGCTTGAGCGTCGGCAATGGCAGTGGCTCACGGGTCAACTGCAGCCGCGCCTGCTCGAAATGGTCGGCGTAGAGATGCGCGTCGCCGAGCGTATGAATGAACTCGCCTGGCTCCAGCCCGGTCGCCTGCGCCACCATCGCCGTCAGCAGCGAATAGGAAGCGATGTTGAAGGGCACGCCCAGGAAGATGTCGGCAGAGCGCTGGTAGAGCTGGCACGACAGTCTGCCGTCGGCGACGTAGAACTGGAACAGGCAGTGGCAGGGCGGCAGCGCCATCTCGTCGACCAGCGCCGGGTTCCAGGCCGAAACGATCAGCCTCCGCGAATGCGGGTTGCTGCGGATCTGCTCGACCACCCTGGCGATCTGGTCGATATGCCCGCCCTGATAGTCCGGCCACGAACGCCACTGCGCCCCATAGACCGGGCCGAGTTCGCCGTCGGCATCGGCCCACTCGTCCCATATCCGCACGCCGTTGGCGTTGAGATAGGCGATGTTGGTGTCGCCCTTCAGGAACCACAGGAGCTCGTAGACGATCGACTTCCAGTGCAGCCGCTTGGTGGTCAGCATCGGAAAGCCGGCCGACAGGTCGAACCGCATCTGGTGGCCGAACACCGAGCGCGTGCCGGTGCCGGTGCGGTCCGGACGGTCGGTGCCGGTCTCCATGACGCGGCCCAGGAGATCCAGATACTGACGCATGCAGGTGATTCCCTCCGGCGACAGGCCGGCATGTTCGGGCCGATGCCCTGGCCGATTTTGGTGCAACGACACCGCCGCGAAGACGCCATGAGCGACGAGCCGGGTGCGGTGTTACCGCAGGCAGCGAGCCTGCCGATGACATTGGTGCCGGGCGGCCACGCCACCGGCGTATCCGGACGACCTTGACCGATTCCTGTTGGCTTCGGAAGTCCTGCCCTTTTCACGGCAGGCAGAGCACCTTATATTCCGTTCGCTGGCTTCGGTCAGCTACGGCGATAAACGGCCGATGTAATAAGCCTTTCGGACCCGGGGGCGGTACCCGGCGCCTCCACCTGGCTTCATCGTAGTGTCACGATGGGGCCAGGCGGGGGCGAAATAGGATCGACGAGGGTGTAAAAATCGGACTTTCGCTCGGAATGGTACCGCCGTTATCGGGCCGTTTTATAGTTGCAAACGACAACTATGCGGAAGCACGTCTCGCAGCGTAAGCTGCGCGAACGCTTCAATTCAAGTCCTGGGGGTTCGCACTTCTAGGCGGGGCTCGGAGGCGCCTGGCAACAGAAGCCTCCACTTTTTTATGATGCGTGCGGCACGGCCGGCGGATCCGCACAGGTAAGTTCAGGACACCGCAATGGGCCAGGATCTCATCCGTTACGATGTTCTCGCGCAGGACGCGCTGCGCGGCGTGATCCGCAAGGTCATCGGCGAAGTCGTCAAGACCGGGCTGCCGGGCGACCATCATTTCTTCATCACCTTCCTGACCTCGGCGCCCGGCGTGCGGATTTCCTCGCGACTGCGCGAGAAATATCCGGAACTGATGACGATCGTGATTCAGCACCAGTACTGGGACCTGCAGGTCAACGACACCGCCTTCGAGGTTGGCCTTTCCTTCTCCGACATTCCCGAGCGCCTGCTCGTGCCGTTCAGCGCCATTCGCGGCTTCTATGACCCGGCGGTGAATTTCGAGCTCGAGTTCGACGTTCGCGGCATGGATGCCGCCAACGAGCAGCCGGAACTCGTCGGCGAGGAAACCGGCGAGCCGGCCAAGCCCCAGTCGATCGCCCCGGCCCGTGCCGCCAAACCGACCAAGCTGCCCGGCAAGGGCAAGGCGGCTGCTGCGGCCGGCAACAAGTCGGACGAACCGGTCGATTCCGATGGCAATCCCGCGTCGAAGAAGGAAGCTGAAGTGGTTTCCCTCGACGCCTTCCGCAAGAAACCCTGAGTCTTTCGATGGCCGATATCGTCAACCTCCGGCGCGCCCGCAAGGATCGCCAGAGGCTGGCGGCCGAACGTCAGGCCGAGGACAACCGCGTGCGCCACGGCATGCCGAAGGCTTTGCGCCAGACGGCCCGGATCGAGGCCGCGCGGCAGGCGCGCGCGCTGGACGGCGCGGCGCTCGCGCCGGAACGGACTTCTCGGCCGGCATCTTCGACCTCCCCTGACGACCCGGCGGCCGAGGAGCCGCCACCGCAATGATCACCAAGCGGTCCGTATCGATCCGGGGCCACGCCACCTCGATCAGTGTCGAGGACCGGTTCTGGGAACGATTGCGGATCATCGCCGGGGAGCGCGGCCTGTCACTGGCGGCGCAGATCGCCGAGATCGACGCGGCCCGTCGGCCCGGTACCAATCTTTCCTCCGCCATAAGGCTGTTCATCCTCGACGAGGCGCTGGCCCGTCTCGAAGGCTGAAGCCCCGGATCGCTAAAATCCCATAATCAGAAGCGCAGCGGATCCTGCACACCGGGCAGGAAATTGTCGTCGTCCTCCGGCGGTGGCGCCCCCGACAGCGGGCGGTCGAAATCGAGCGCCTGCCCGGCTGCAGCCGGCGGCTGGGGCGCGGCCGGCTCCGGCGCCTGCCGGCGCTGCTGCTCGGCCGCGGCTGCTGCCTCCGCCTCGCGCTGCCGGGCCGTCTCCGCCGCTCGCTGCCGCTCGGTTTCAGCTTCCGAAGCTGCTGCGGCGGCTGCCTCGGCCGCTGCAGCTGCCGCCGCAGCCTCGGCCGCGGCCTGCCTTTCGGCCTCTGCCGCCGCTTCGGCACGCTGGCGCTCGGCTTCCTCTTCCGCCTGTCGGCGCTCTTCGGCGACCCGTGCTGCCTCGGCCTCCTGCCAGCGATAGAACCGCGCCTCGCGGCGCAGGCGCAGCCGCTCCTGCAAATTCTCCTGCATCGCCTCGACCCGCGCCTGCTCGCGCTCGAGTGCCCGCACCGACAGATAGTTGGTGAGCGCCGCGGTATCGATCGACAGGGCGGGCGCCGCCAGCGGTCCGTCCAGCGAATAGGCGATCGAAGGGTCGGCGCCGGCCACCCGGTCGTCGCCGGCATCGACCAGCAGCGAAAGATCGCCCGCGACCGTCAGCGCCGCAAGATCGAGACTGCCGGCCAGCGACAGCGTCGCCTCGCCCTGGCGCAAGGTGACGGGGGCAAAGCGGACGGTGCCGGCCGCGACGGAAAACTCCGTCGCCAGTTCGTCGGCGCGGAAGCGCTGCCCGGCGGACAGCGCGGTAAGCGCCTCGTCCGTGTCGTCTTCGGGCGCGAACCCCTCCGCATCCGCCGCCGCGAGCAGCGGGGGAAGCACCGTCTCGGGGATGTTCGGCAACGCGATGTCGCGGGCGGTCACCCGCCCTGCCCCTGTCAGGCCCGAGGCCATCGCGGCATAGGACTGGCCGGTTCCCTCGATCCGGATCTCGCCGCCGAGCGTTGCATCGCTTTCTCCGGCAACGAGCGCCGGCCAGAGCGTTTCGAGATCGATGTCGTCCGAGCGGGCTTCCAGCGAAAGGCCGCCGATGCCGGCGGCGTTGCGCAGTTCGAGGCGTCCTTCGAGCTTGCCTCCGAGGCCGGTAGCGGCCGCCTCGTCGAGGGTGAGCGTGCCGGACGATCCGGCGACCGTCGCGGAGAAATCGGCCAGGACCGGACCGCCGAGATCGAGAAAATCGCTCTGAAGCGCGACCTGGAACGAGGCCTCCGGCAACCGGCTCGGGCCAAAGGCGGTGCTCGGCCAGCGGGCTTCGCTGCTGCCTTCGTCGATCCCGCGTCCATAGACGAGTTCCGCGAGCCACGGCAGCGACAGGCTGCCGAATCGGACGTTACCGGTGAAAGCCCCACCGTCCGCCTTTGCCAGGTTCGCGCCGATATCGGTGCCGGCGACGGTGCCCGACACGGCGTTCAAGGCCCAGTCACCCCCGCCGTACACGATGCCGCCACTGACATCGAGCGGGACCGAGGCAAGACCCTGGGCGAGGTCGACGCCGGTCGTCAGCAGCCATGGCGACGCGTCCTCGCTCTCGATATACACCGACGCCTCGACGCCGTTGATCCCGGCCGGGGTGACCTCGACGACCCCGTCGAAGCTGATTTCGCTGCCCGGCGCCCGCAGCGTCGCGGTGGTGACGACCGGCCCCGTTGCTGCCGCCGAGAGCGACAGTTCCGCCTCCAGCGGCGACGGCGCAGCGATATCGATGGCTGCTATGCCGAGTTGCTCCAGCAACACGGTCGGCCGGTCGTTCTCCAGCCGCAGGTCGACGCCGAACCGGCCGCTTTCCTGGCGCGCGTAAAGTCCGTTCTCGATGGCGGAGGACAGATCGATCTTGGTGCCGTCGGCAGTGCCGTCGAGGCGGACGAAAAGGGTGGGCCGGCCGCCATCGCCGCCTTCGATCGTGCGGACTTCGCCGGCCAGCGCAATTGGCGCCAGCCGATCGGCGCGGCGTCCGAGCGCTTCGAGCAGCGGCACGCCCGGAAAGCGCGTCTGAAGCAGGCCGATGAACTCTTCCGGCGCATCGGATGCCAGGGTGACGGCAAGCTCGCCGGCCGCAGCGCCGGTCAGATCGGTCAGTCGGCCGGCGGCGGTCAGCGATGCGCCGGCAAGCCCGGAGACGTCCAGCGTCTCGACGGCGAGCGTCTCGCCGTCATAGACGACGTCCGCCTCGATCCGGTCCGCCGCGGCGTTCGCATAGCTGACGGGACCGGCATTCAGCGACACGTCGAAGCGGTTGGCGGTGGCGAGCGAGTCGGCGCTGCCGGTGAGCAGCCGCGACAGCGCCTGCAGTGCGTCGAGATTGACCGCGCCGCCAGAGAGGTCGGCGGCGATGGTCGTTTCCTCCCCGGTCCTCGAGCGCTCCAGACGTCCGGCCAGCTGGTCGCCGCCAATGTCGATCTCGAGATCCTCGAAGACCTGCCGCTCGGTCGTCAGCTCGGCACTGGCCGACAGGCCGGCACGGCCGAGCGTGCGGATCGCCGGATCGACAGCGCCGCTCAGCCAGTCGGCAAAGCCCGATGGCTGCTGCGAGGCAAGCAGCAGATCGCCGCGAAAGCTGAAGGCTTCGTCGAGGCCGACGATGCCGTCCGCCTCGAGCCGCGTGCGGCCCGGCAGCTCGGCGGTAAAGCGCGGCAACGCCCAACCGTCCGCCGTCGGACTCGCAGCAAAGGCGACGTCGCGGATCGTGGTGTCACCGGCCACCACAACCGGCAGGCTGATCTCGATGGTCCCCGCCATGCCCGGCCGGGGAATCTCCGCCAGCACCCGCCGCATCGCCTCGACCCGCTGGGCAAGGGCCAGCGCCGGCGCCGCTTCCGACGCCGCGGCACCCGCCTCGCTGGCGACCTGGTCGACATTGACCTGCTCGCCCTCCAGCGCCAGCGAGAAGCGCGGCACACCGGCAAAGCTCAGCCGGCCTTCGCCGGTCAGGAGATAAGGCTGCTCGCTGCTGCCCGCCTGCAGCCGGATGTCCGTGAACGCGGCGGTGCTCGGCGATAGCGTGATCGCGCCGGTGGCGCGCAGCGGCAGCGTCGCAGCAACGGCCATTTCGGTCTCCGCCACCACGGCCGGCTGGAACGGGTCGTTCGCTCCGGCGACCGCTGCTTCGGGCGGCTGCCACGGCCGGGTCAGCCGCGCCGTGCCCTCGAAGCGCGGCAGGCCCGCTTCCATGCGCGCCGCCCCGTCGAGGACGATCTCCGCGGCGAGCGAACCGTTGGCGACCTCGACATGCAGCGGCAGCCCGCCATCCGCCTGCAGGGTTCCGGTCGAGACGCCGAATGCGACCGTCTGGCCATTCGTGCGGAACGTGCCGCGTCCGTCGAGGGGACCCGCCAGCGACGTGGCCGACAGCGTGGCGTTGAGGTCGGCGAGCTCGTGGCGGCGGCCGGTCGAACCCTGCTCGATGACCACCGTCCCGTCATTGATCGAGACATTGTCGAGAACGACCGTCGCGCCGGACGGGATTGCCGGCTTCGCCACCACCAGGTCGACGCCGCCATCCGGCCGGATCGGCAGGCGAAGCTGCGGCCGGTCGAGGGTCATCGAATAGATGAAGATCTCGCCCGACAGATAGGGCGCGAGTTCGGCGTCCATCCGGAAGCGATCGACCGTCATCAGGGGTGCGCCGGCCTCGCTCCTCACCTCGACGTCCTCGAAGGTCACCGAGGGAAACGGCAGCAGGCGCGCCGACGCATCGCCGCGCACGACGACGTCCCGGCCGAGGATCGCCGAGGCCTCACGCTCGAAATCGGCACGATAGGCGGTCCAGTCGATGAAGATCGGTGCCACGAGCGCCGCCACCAGCGCGAGCACCAGCAGACCACCGAAGAAGACGAAGGCTCTGACCAGGTTTCGGCTCCTTTCTTCAGTTGCTTGGATCGCGCGCGATCGCTCGCCGTCTCAGCTGCGCGGGCGATGATCGCCGCCTGCGCTTGCCCTGCCCTGACCCGCCGTGGCTGGCAGGCTTTGCTGCCGTGCAACCATGACCGGAACAGACCGGCCCTGTCGAGGCCAAGAACCCGAATAGATCAGGGTAAGATCTTGCCGGGGTTGAGAATATCCTTCGGATCGAGGGCCATCTTGATGGCCCGCATCACGTCGACCGCATCGCCGAGTTCGCGGCGCAGATAGGCTCGCTTGCCCTGGCCGACGCCGTGTTCGCCGGTGCAGGTGCCATCCATGGCGACGGCTCGCTCGGCCAGCCGGGCCATGAACCCTTCCGCCGCCGCGATCTCGCGCGGATCGGCGACGTCGAGCAGCAGCGTCGTGTGGAAGTTGCCGTCACCGACATGGCCGACGATCGGCGCCAGCAGCCCGGACGCCTCGATGTCGGCCTGGGTCTCGGCAATGCATTCGGCGAGCCGCGAGATCGGCACGCAGACGTCCGTGGCGATCGCCTTCGCCCCCGGCCGCAGCCCCTGCGCCGCCCAGTAGAGGTCGTGCCGGGCCTTCCACAGTTTCGCCCGGTCCTCGGCCCGCTCGGCGCTGCGGAACGGTCCGCCGCCATGTTCGGCGGCGATCGCCGCGAAGAGTTCCGCCTGTTCGGCCACCCCGGCAGGAGAGCCGTGGAACTCCAGAAACAGAGAAGGCCGTGCCTCGAGGTCGAGCTGCGCATAGGTGATCGTCGCCTGCATCGACTGGGTGTCGAGCAGCTCGATGCGGGCGACCGGCAGGCCAAGCTGGATCGTCTGGATCACCGCATTGCAGGCGCTGTCGACGTCCGGAAACGGGCAAACGCCGGCAAGGATCGTCTCCGGGATGCCGTAGAGCTTCAGGTTCAGGCTGGTGATGATGCCGAGCGTGCCTTCCGAGCCGACAAGGAGCCGCGTCAGGTCGTAGCCGGCGGAGGTCTTCTTGGCGCGCCTTGCAGTCCGAATGACGCGCCCGTCGGCCATCACCGCCGTCAGGCCGATGACGTTGTCGCGCATCGTGCCGTAGCGCACCGCGTTGGTGCCCGACGCCCGCGTCGCCGCCATGCCGCCGAGGCTGGCATTGGCGCCCGGGTCGATCGGGAAGAACAGCCCGGTGTCGCGCAGATACGCGTTCAGCGCCTCGCGGGTTACACCCGGCTCGACGACGCAGTCGAGATCTTCGGGGTGCACCGCCAGCACCTTGTCCATGCGCGAGAGATCGAGCGAGATGCCGCCTTGCGGCGCGTTGATGTGGCCTTCCAGTGACGAACCGGTGCCGAAGGCGACGATCGGTGTCGCGTGGTCGCCGCAGATCCGCACGATCTCCTGCACCTCCGCCTCGGTCTCGGCGAACACCACTGCATCCGGCATCTGGTTCGGCAGGTAGGTGGTGGAGTGGGCGTGCGCCCGCCGCACATCTTCGCCTGTGACCAGCCGCTCGCCGAATCGCTGCCGCAGGATGGCGACGGCACTGCCGATCCCGCCCCGCTTGACCGGCCGTTCGGCGAGTATGTCCTGAAGCGCCATGGTTTCTTCCTCCGTCGCCAGTTCTGCGTATCGGCCGAGGCCGCTTGCCGCAACGCCCCGCCTCTGGCTTCTAGCGGGTAGGACGACGACCCGACAATGCGAGACCGCGATGACCGAAAGCCTCCCCGCCCCGTTCCGCTCGGACCTCATGGCCCTGGAGCCGGCGTGGATCGACTATAACGGCCATCTCAACCTCGCCTACTACCACGTGCTGTTCGACCGGGGCATCGACGGCCTGTTCGATGCCGTCGGGCTGGGCGAGGCGTATCGCGCGGCACGCGGCATGACCACCTACTCGGTCGAGACCCACGTCTGCTACCTGCGCGAGGTGCCGCCGGGTTCGCTCGTCAGGGTCACCGCGCAGATCGTCGGACTCGACGCCAAGCGCCTGCACATCTTCCAGGAGATGCTGCACGAGGACGGCTGGCGCGCCGCGACGCTGGAAGGTCTCAGCCTCTCGATCGACCAGCGCGGCGACAAACCGAAGGCCGCAGCTTTCCCGGGGGATGTCTACGAGCGCATTAAGGCGATGGCGGCGGAACACGCGCAGCTGCCGCGGCCGGACCGTATGGGGCGTAGCATCGCGATGGCGCGCGACTAGCCCTGGAAAGTCGCCCGCGGCGCTCAGTGCCCTTGACCGGCCAGCAACGTCTGCGATGGCCCGGAATCCGGCGTGCCGTCCTGCGGCATGCCGGCGCCGACATGGCCCAGTTCGCTGGCTGGCTTCGGGCGGCCAAAGAGGTATCCCTGCATGTGAGTACAGCCGAGCGCCTGCAGGCAGGCATATTGCGCCTCGGTCTCGACGCCCTCGGCGGTGGTCTCCATGCCGAGACTGGCGCCCAGGCTGATGATCAGCTGCACCACGGACAGGGCCTCGGGCCCAGTGCTCAGGTCGCGAACAAAGGACTGGTCGATCTTGATCGTGTCGAAGGGGAAGCACCGCAGATAGCTGAGCGAGGAATAGCCGGTACCGAAATCGTCCATGGCGATCCGCACGCCCAGTTCCTTGAGCTGGTGCAGCGTCGAGAGGGTCTGCTCGCTGGCCGCCAGCAGCACCGATTCGGTGATCTCCAGATGCAGCCGGCCCGGACTGATGCCGGCCGCTGCCAGTGCAGACATCACCATGCGAGAAAGCGTGGCACCGCGAAACTGCACAGCAGACAGGTTCACCGCCACCGTGAAATGATCCGGCCAGCCGGCCGCCTCCTGCAAGGCATGCCGCATGACCCATTCGCCCAGGGCGTCGATCAGGCCGGTGTCTTCGGCAACCGGGATGAACTCGGCGGGCGAAACCCATCCGCGCGTCGGGTGTTGCCACCGCATCAGCGCCTCGTAGCCGCAGATGCTGCGCGTCGCGGTGTCGAGCAGCGGCTGGTAGTGAACTGAAATCTCGCCGCGTTGCAGGGCGGCGCGAAGATCCGCTTCGAAGGCCTTGCGGACCAGAAGATGGGCATCCATCGCCGGCTCGAACAGTCGCGCGCGTCCCTTGCCGTCGGCCTTGGCCTGGTAGAGCGCCAGGTCGGCGCGCTTCAACAGGTCGTCTGGATGCCCTGTCTCCTCGGCATGGTCGGCGATCCCGACACTGACGCCGATGTCGATCTGCTTGCCTTCGAAGGCGTAGGGACAGGACAGGAAGGCGATCAGGCGCCGGGCGAATTCGAGGTTGGCTTCGGCTCCGTCTGCGGTCTCGTCGAGCACCGCGAACTCGTCACCGCCGATCCTTGCCGCCATCCGTTTCGCCCCCGTGCTGGATTGCAGTCGCTTGGCGACGACCTTGAGCAGCTCGTCGCCGGCATGGTGTCCGAGCGTATCGTTGACGTCCTTGAAGCCGTCCAGATCGAGCAGGAAAACCGCTGTCCTTCCTTCCTCGCCCTGCGATCGCGCGAGCGAGGCATCGAGGCGCTCCTGAAATAGCGTGCGGTTCGGCAGATCGGTCAGCGGGTCGTGATGCGCCATGTGGGCGATCCGCGCCTCGGCCCGTCGCCGTTCGCTGATGTCCTCGTAGGTGGCGAGCCATCCGCCATCGGGTAACGGCTCGTGGGATACCGAAAAGGCCCTGCCGTCCTCCAGTTCCTGGGTGAAAAGGGCGCCGCGCTTCTGCTTCACCAGCGGCCGCTGCCGGGTGCTGATTTGCTGGAATGCGGTTGGGTATGCCCCGACGGCGCTGCGTTCGATGATCTCTTCGGTGGTCGCGCCGGAGAGTTCGTCCTCCGGCAGGCCGGTCAAGGCCGCGAAACGCTCGTTGAACACCGCGAGGCGGCCGCCGCGATCGAAGGTGCACAGCGCCTGGGACATGTTCTCCAGCGCCGCGTCGAAGCGTTCGTTCTGCGCCTGCAGGCTGCGTGTCGTCGCCTGCAGGCGATCGGCGAGGTTGCGCAGGCGATCCTGGGCACGCGTCAGGAGCCCGTTCTGGCTGAGCAGCAGGACGATGAGCGCGACGCCGCAGAGGATCAGGCCGACGGCAAGCGCGGTGAACAGCCCGTGAAGTCTTTGCAGCGCCGTCTGGTCTTCGCCGGCAAGACTGGCGCCGTGGGAAGCGGCCTTCGCCGCCAGCGCCGTCAGTTGCGCATCGAGTGGCTCGAGGATCGCCAAAGCTGCGGTCGCATCCGCGACAGTGACCGGCGGATTGGCGATCAGGACCTCTACGGCCTGCAGAGCCTCTCGCAGATTACCGATCGTGGCGGCGTGGGACGGATCGCTTTCGATGAAATGGCGCAGGCTGCGCTCATGCCCGACCGACTCGGACTCGCTCTCGAACAGGTCGAGCCGGCTGAACATGATGTCGAGCCGCAATCGCAGTTCATCCGTGCTGACGTTCCGGCCGGGCAGCGCATAGGCCGCCAGCCGGTGCTCGAGGCGCATGAATTCCGAGACGCCCTGGCTGACCGTCCACGCCGCATTGTAGCGCGAGACATTGTGCAGGGCGGTCTGCCGCTCGACGATGACGTAGGACAGATAGATGGTCGCGGCCGCGAAGCAGCAGACCGTGGCTGCCAGGCACCATTTCAGGGTCCGGAGGGACATTGCCTGTGGCACGCCTATTCGACGACCAGCGTCCGGAGCTGCCAGGCGGACCGACTGAAATAGGTCTGGTTCTGCAGGTCGGGATCGCTGTCATACGGATAGACGATGAAGAGCGGACCGTGATCGCGCACTGTCATGTATGCGCCGTCCCGCTTGAGCGCGACGATGGGGGCGAACCGGGCAAAGTCGCTGATCGGGATGTCGGTGACGTAGTCGTTCAGCGCCGTCGCGGTGACGGTCTCGCCGCTTGCGCCGACCGCCGTCATCAGCGTTTCGAGCGGCACGCCCTCGAACCGCGTGACGCCGTCGCGCCAGGGCGTCCGCGTCTCGAAGCTGACGGTGCCGAGCGCCTCGAGCATGGCGCGGTCGAACTGCGCCGTGCCATCGACATTGGTCGATGCGATCTTGCCGGAGACGGTCAGGATGGTTTCGCCGGTCGGTGTCCCGAGCGTCTCGGCTTGTGCAGGTGTGAGCATCGCGAGCACGCATGCCGCGATCAACGCCCTCGACGGGCTGATCTGCACGGGCCATCTCCTTGGATTTGCCAAAACGAAATGTCTCTGCAACCCCAGGCTATAGCATTTCGGCGCTAAGAGCACGTGAACAGACACCACGGCATTTTCACGGCCCGAAAAACCGCCTTCATCTTCCGCTGGATAACGGCAGCAAAATTCAGTCCGAGGCCGGCACCAGTTCGCTTTTTGCCCGCCGCGTCTCGTCGGCTGCCTTGTCCGAGGCTCGTTCGGCGGCAGCGACGCGATGCCCGGCATTGTCTTCTTCCCGGCGCAGGGCGGTCTTCTCGATCTCTTCCCGCACCTTCGGATAGGCCTTGAGGAAGCGGTCGAAATCCTCCGCGGCAAGCACCAGCACGTTGCAATAGGTCAGCGCCACGACGTCGGCGCCGCGTGGCCGACCCGTCAGGAGCGCGATCTCGCCGAAGAACTCGCCCTGCCCGAGCGTGATGGTCTGGTCCTCGCGCCGTACCTCCACGACGCCCGAGGCGATGAAATAGAGGCCGGCCGGCAGATCGCCCTTGCGCGCGAGATAGCCGCCCGGCAGCACGATCCGCGGCTTGAGGCGCCGCGCCAGCCGCTTCACCCGCTTCTCGTCGAGATGGCGGAAGATCTCGAGCGAGCGGATCATGTCGAGCGTGTTCAACTTCAGGTCGAGCTGCTTTCTTTTCCGCAGCGGCCCGCGCACCAGTACCGCGCGGCGAAGATCCTGGTGGATCTCGAGCGCCAGGATGCCTTCTTCGAACAGATCGTCGAAATGGCTGAGTTCCTGCTGCTCGCCCAGCTGCGACAGGAACTCCTCCTCCACCGCCGTCGCATATTCGGGATACTGCTGGCGCAGCGCCTGCAGGGCATTGTTCGCCGCCTCGTTCCGGCTCTTGACGATCTCGGTGAGGATCGCGCCGATGCGCTCGCCGAGCAGCGGCGCGATACGCTGCGGAATGTATTCGAGCAGCTCCGTCGTCAGGAGACTGAGAACCAGCAGCGTCTCGAACCGGCGGATCAGCCGCCGCGTCAGGAAGCGGTCGATCGAGAAGCGGAAATGCAGGACGTAGGCGATGCGGAAGCCGCGGCCGTATTCGAGGCTGTCGCGGGCTGCCCGGTTGTAGCCGACGCGCCCGTCGCTCCGCGCCCCTTCGACCAGGCGCTCGGCATGGCTGAGCATGGCCCCGACCGCGTCGACGGCGATCGTGCCCCGGCCGTGATGCTGCAGGATCAGCTCCTTCTCCCGCGTGGCGAGCGCGATCAGGCCCAGCGTGACCCGCTGCCGGTCGGTCAGCACTTTCTCGATGTCGAGAGTTGATGCTTCCTCGATCCGCGAGCCGTAGGTACCAATCACCGCTCCACTCGCCTCGGTGTTGAGGCCATAGCGCCGGGCCGTCAGCTCCAGCGTGTCCTTAACCTCGGCAAGGGTCAACGCGAGCACCTGGTTGCGCACGGCGCTGTCGACCGGGGAAAGCCTGTCGAGCTTCAGCCAGTGGATCACCCGGTGCAGGGTCAGGCCGTTGACGAAGAGCGTGAACAGCACGAAGCCGGTCGCTGTCACCGCGACGAAGCGCTTCAGCTCCGGCTCGACGAAGGCGTTCTCGGTGACGACGAGTGCCAGCGCGAGCGTAACGGCGCCGCGCAGGCCACCCCAGAAGATCGTCACGCTGTAGGGCAGGCTGACCGGCCGGGCGGCGCCGATGGCGCTGAGCGCCGGCAGCACCAGGAAGAGGACCACGGCGCGGGCGGCGAGAGCTGCCGCGACGGCCGTCAGGACGATGAGCAGATCCTGGAACCGCACCTCCGAAAGGATGCGCGGCACCAGGATGGCGGCGAGCAGGAAGACCAGCGATCCGGCCCAGAAGCCGATCTGTTCCCAGACGTCGCGCAGATAGCGCCAGTTGCTCGGCGCGATACGCGCCGGGACCATGGCGGACACGGCCAGGCCGGCGACCACGACCGCCACCACGCCGGAGACCCCGAAGAACTGGTCCGACAGGATGTAGATCGTATAGACGGCGCCGAGCGTCAGCGTGACCTCGGCCGAGCGGATGCCGCCGATCAGCGGCAAAGCGAGGCTGAGCGCATAGCCGCCGACGAAACCCGCCAACGCGCCGCCGAGAAAGGCTGCACCGAAACGCATGAGCCCGTCCCAGGCCTCCAGCGGCTGGTTGGAGACGATGACCGTGAGGAGCAGCGAGAACAGTGCGATGGCGGCGGCGTCGTTGAGGAGGCTCTCGCCTTCCACCAGCCGGGTGAGCCGCGCCGGCGCGCCGAGTTCGCGGAAAATCGCGACGACGGCCGCCGGATCGGTCGTCGCCACGATGGAGCCGAGCAGCAGCGCGGCCACCAGCGAGATGCCGAACAGCACGTTGAGGCTGAAGCCGATCACCGCCGCCGCCAGCACCACGGCGAGCACCGCCAGCACCAGGATCGGCACCGCATCGTCCACCACTCGCCGCACGTCGATCATGATCGACGCCTGGAAGAGCAGCAGCGGCAGGAACACGTAGAGGAAGATCGAGGAGCGGACCGGCAGGTTCACGATCGGCGAGACGATTCCGTTGAACGCGTCGGTGGCCGACGTCTGCAGCAGGAACGCCGCGACGAAGCCGAGCGCCACGCCGACGCCCGCCAGGAGGATGGTCGACGGCAGCTGGAAGCGAGCCGCGACAGGCTGCAGCGCCGCGACGATCAGCAGCAGGCTGGCCACTACGAGAATGATCGCCGCGACGTCGAACAAGAGCGTGCCCTGCGTTAGGATTGACCGGCGGGGGGAGCCTCCGCCCGACGGACCGAAGCGATGGGGATTCGGCAGGATCCAACCATAGCAGCAGGGCCGTTCCATGGCGCAAAGGCCGCAGGTGCCCGTCCGCCGAATTTTGCCGTCGGCGGCAGCCGCTCCCGGACGGCTGCCGCGATTCGACAATTGATGAATCTTCCGTTAATCGCCGCCGCTCGCCACAAATGATGAGGATCGCGTGGGCAAATCGAGAGCGGATGCGGCGCTGCGGCTGGGCCTCCTGGTCGACCGGTTCTACTGGCTGCAGGAATCCCGGCAGCAGACCGCCCGACGCGACGGTCAGGTGCTGGCGGCCACGCTGGGAGGCACCGCGCTGTTTCTCGCCGGCCCTGCCCTCGGCTTCGGCACGGCCGGCCTCGCATGGTTCGCGGCCGTCGTCATCGTCGGTGCGGCGGCATACGTTCTAGCGACGCTCGATCGCCGCGTGCGAACGCTCGACTGTGCGGCGCGCGCCGAACGGGAGCTCGAGGATGCCGGCTTTGGGGTGCACGCCGGCGTCGTCCACGACCGGCACGGCCATGTCGTCATACGCCCATCCGGCCTCGCCTTCGCCTTCGATACACCGAACCCGCGTATCACCGGGCTGTCTCGTGGCACGCAGGTCTGAAACCAACGCCTCACGGGCCGGGACTACGTCGGTGGTCGCTGTCCCGCAGGCTATCGGGGCCGTTGCGCTCCGAAACTAGACCGCAGCCAGAGCAAGGCGTCCCGCGCGGTCCGGCTCCAGGCCACCGGCCACCTCGTGCCGGCGCTCGAACTCGATGAGCACCTGCGCCAGCTCGTTGGCAGGCCGCGGCTTGCTGAAGTAATAGCCCTGCATCTCGGTGCAGCCTTCCGACACCAGTGCATCGCGCTGCTCGCGTGTTTCAACGCCCTCCCCGATCACCGTTATGTCCAGCGCCCGGCTGAGCCCGATCACCGCCCGGATGATTGCGCGACTCTCGTTCGCCTCGATGGTGCGCACGAAGGACTGGTCGATCTTGATCTTGTCGAAGGGGAAGCGGTTGAGGTAGCCGAGCGAGGAATAGCCGGTGCCGAAATCGTCCATCGAGATGCCGACGCCCCGATCCCGGAAACCGTTGAGCGTGGCGATGACCGACGCCGAATCCTGGAGCAGCAGCGACTCCGTCACCTCGAGCTGCAGTCGCTGCGGGGCAAGCCCCGAGGCGACCAGCGCCCGCTCGACGTCGTCGGCGAGACCCGGCTTCTTGAACTGCACCGGCGACAGGTTGACCGACACGGCGAGGTCTTCCGGCCACTCCGCCGCCTGGCCGCAGGCGGTCTCGAGTGCCCAGGCGCCCATGGCATGGATGAGGCCGCACTCCTCGGCGACCGGGATGAACTCGGCCGGCGAAACGAAGCCCTTGGTCGGGTGGCGCCATCGCATCAGCGCCTCGAAACCCGACATCCGCTGGCGGGCGACATCGACGAAGGGCTGGTAGAAGAGTTCGAGTTCGCCCCGGTCCAGCGCGGCGCGCAGATCGATCTCCATGGCGCGGCGCGCCTGCAGTTCGGCATCCATCTCTCGTTCGAAGAAGCGCCAGGTGCTGCGCCCCTCTGCCTTGGCGCGGTAGAGCGCGAGGTCGGCATTCTTGATCACCGCGTCGACATTCAGTTCGGGGCCGGCGGCATGCAGGTAGGCGGGCAGCACGATGCCGATGCTGACGCCGACGACGATCTCGGAACCCTCGATCACGAAGGGCCGGCTGAGCACGTCGATGATCCGCCGCGCCAGCGCTTCCGACGCCACTTCCGGCTGACTGGCGGACTGCACGATGACGAACTCGTCGCCGCCCAGGCGGGCCACGAGGTCGTCCTTGCCGACGCTCTCGCACAGCCGTTTGGCCGCGGCCTGGAGCAGCTTGTCGCCGGTCGGATGGCCGAGCGTGTCGTTGACGGCCTTGAACCCGTCGAGATCGAGCGACAGGATCGCGACGCGGCGCGCGCGGTGCGGCTTGCGCACGACCGATTCCAGCCGCTCGCGGAACCGGACGCGGTTCGGCAGGCCGGTCAGGGCGTCATGGGTCGCCATGTGGCTGAGCTTGAGCTCGGCGTGATGCCGCTCCGTGATGTCCTCGAAGGTGGCGACCCAGCCGCCCCGCTCGATCGGCTGGTGCGAAATGGCGATCATCCGCCCGTCCGGCAGCTCCTGATTGTAGGACGCTTCGGTCTGGGAGGTGAGGACATGGCTGAGCTCCGGGTCGATCAGCACGTCCTTGGCCTCCACCCCGAGCTGGATGCCGCCGAACATCTGGACGAAGCGACGATTGAAGACAACCAGCCGCTGCGTGTCATCGAACATGCAGAGGCCCTGCGACATGTTGTTGAGGGCGGCGTCGAAGCGGGCGTGCTGCTGCAGGATGCGGTCATTGTAGCTGTCGGCCTGTGCCGCCATCAGGTCGCGGATGCGCTGCAGCTTCTCCGAGATGCTTTCCTGCATCGAGGCCAGTGCCGTCAGGAGCTTCGACGTCTCGCTGACGCCCCTCGGGCGGATCTCGTTGTCCAGCCTGCCGCCGGCGATCGACCGGGCAATCGCAACCGCCTGGTTGAGCGGCGGAACGATGGCGCGAGACAGCAGCAGCGAGATCAGCAAGGCGATGGCGATCGCCCCGATCAAGGCGATTGCGGCGCCGCTCACCGAACCGTCGATGTGATCCCTCACCTCTCGGCGGAACCGGTATCCGTCGCCGGCGAATATCTCGACCGCGACGTCGAGCTGCGTGTCGATCGCGCGGAGTTCTTCCAACATCGCCCCCGGCGGCATCGTTGCCGGCGCCTTCGCCAGCAAGATCATTCGCCGGCGGATCTCGTTCGTCCGATCCTTTCCGGCGGGCGAAATGGCCCGCTCGGACGCGACCTGGAGATCCTGCAGGATGGCCGCCATCGGCTGCGGCGGCAAGAGCGGCCTCAAGGCCCCGCCGCCCGACGCCGCGCCCACCCTGGCCAAGACCCGGTAGACCGCTTCCTGCTTCAGCAGCGTGTTCTGCGCCGAGCGCAGATGGCTCATCGAGACGAGCGCCTCGTCATAGATGCGTTCGGCCAGGACGCCCAGATCGCGTTGCGATTTCAGCGCAAAGGCGCCGAGCCCGATGGTCACCATGGTCAGGCAGAGACAGCCGAGAAGCAGCTTCAGCTTGATCGACATGGACGACCCGATGCACGCGTGATGGGATGCCGGTCTGGCATGAGAATCTTTCTATTCAACCACTTCCACCCGAAGGCTCATCGACGGATGAATTCCGCACAGCGCTTCGACTACGCCGGGCTCGGTGAAGGTCGCGCCGGTCGCCTTGCCCGGCGACTCCACGTCGATCTTGTGCGGTAACGGGTCGTCATTGCTGAAGCGGACCACCCTCGCCGGAGCGTATCGATGCCGCGGGCCGCAGCGGTCAGGCTTTGAGCGGTCGGCTTGTCGCCGGCCATCGCCCGCGCGACACCGGGCAGGCCAGCCGTCAGGGCGACAAACGCCGTCCGGAACGGGCGGCTCCAGCCGACTTTCCGGTGTCTTTTGTGGGCGAGCATGCGATTCCCGTCAGATTGCAAGTCAGCGGGTATCAAGTGCGCGCTGGCGATTAAGTGCGCGTTACCACATCGCAGCAAGCCTGCCTGAACCGGCAACATCATGAATTTTCAATGGAAGCCGCTCCCAATGTCGCCGCAAGCTGCGATGAGGCCACCGAGGGACCTTCGACCCGCCAAAGCCGATCGGCGGCGGCCGGTCAGTTTTCGGCCAATTGCGCCGTGAGGAACGTCACCGTCCGCTCGAAGGCGAGGTCGGACGCTGCCTTGTCGTAACGAGCCGCCGACGTGTCGTTGTTGAAGGCATGGTTGACGCCGTCATAGACGTGGATCGTGTGCGTCACGCCGGCCGCTTCCAGCGCTTCCCGATAGGGCTCGATCCCGGCATTGATGCGCTCGTCGAGCCCGGCATAATGCAGCAGCAGCGCCGCCTCGATGTCCGGCACGTCCGCCGAATCGGCCTGGCGGCCGTAATAGGCGACGCCCGCCAGAAGCGCCGGATCCGCCACCGCCAGGCTGTTGACCAGCCCGCCGCCCCAGCAGAACCCGACCGCGCCGACATTGCCGGTCGAGCCCGGCATCGCGGCGAGCCATTCGCGGGAGCCGACGGCCTCGGCCACGGTTCGCTCGGCGTCGAGCGCGCCGATCATCTCGCGGGCCGCATCCTCGTCCGGCGGGGTGCCGCCCGCCGACGACAGGAAGTCCGGCGCCACGGCGATGAAGCCCTCCAGCGCCAGACGCCGCGCCACGTCCTGGATATGCGCGTTGAGGCCGCGATTTTCGTGAATGACGAGAACGCCGGGGAACGGTCCCTCGCCGTCCGCCGGCTTGGCGACATAGGCGCGCATCTCGGTGTCGCCGGCGGGAAAACGCGCCCAGACCGTCGACAGCCGCCCATCCTGCGGATCGACGATGGTGGCCCGTGCCGACGACGCCGCGATCAGCGGCAGGATCGCCGCAGCAGCCGCCGCGGATCCCGCAAGACCGGTGAGCCGTGCCATGAAACCGCGCCGGTCGAGCGTCAGATGCGTATATTCGTCATAGGCGTCGATCATCGCCTGGGTGATCTTCATGGTCATGCGGATCTCCTCGCGGCCGATCCCGCGTGTTGCGGGCCTTCTTCGCGCCTCGCCGGTCATGCGAACCTCGTTCACGATAGCCGTGGCACACCCGGTCGCCAAGCCCGCGCGGCGCGGCGCATCGACCGGCGACGGGCCGTTCCCCTAGTGTTCCCGCTCCCATCCATTACATAAAGAACGATGACCGATTTTGACGAATCAGGCCGGGCCGCACCGGCGGCGACCGGCGGCATTGCCGCACGCGCCATGGCAGCCCGCGGCACGCGCACCCCGGACTATCTCGCCGGGCTCAATCCGGAACAGCGGGCGGCGGTGGAAGCCACCGAGGGGCCGGTGCTGGTGCTGGCCGGCGCGGGCACCGGCAAGACCCGGGTGCTGACCACCCGCATCGCCCATATCCTCAATCTCGGCCTCGCCTTCCCGTCGCAGATCCTCGCCGTCACCTTCACCAACAAGGCGGCGCGCGAGATGAAGAACCGCGTCGGCCTCTTGGTCGGCGGCGCCGTCGAGGGCATGCCCTGGCTCGGCACCTTCCACTCGATCGGCGTGAAGATCCTGCGCCGCCATGCCGAGCTGGTCGGGCTGAAGTCGAACTTCACCATCCTCGACACCGACGACCAGATCCGGCTGATCAAGCAGCTGATCCAGGCCGAGAATCTCGACGACAAGCGCTGGCCGGCGCGCACCTTCGCCAACATGATGGATGGCTGGAAGAACAAGGGCCTGACGCCGAAGGACATTCCCGAGGGCGACGCCCGCGCCTTCGCCAACGGCAAGGGCCGCGAGCTCTACGCCGCCTACCAGGCGCGGCTGATGGCCCTCAACGCCTGCGATTTCGGCGACTTGCTGATGCACCCGATCGCCCTGTTCCGGGCGCATCCCGACGTCCTCGCCGAGTACCACCGCCGCTTCAAGTACATTCTCGTCGACGAGTACCAGGACACCAACGTCGCCCAGTATCTCTGGCTGCGCCTCCTCGCCCAGCGCCCGAAGCAGCGGGACGACGCGTCAGGCAAGATCGGCCAGTCACAGGCGCTGATGTCGGCGAAAGGCAGCGATGCCGGCGTCAGCTACGCCACCGTCAATCTCTGCTGCGTCGGCGACGACGACCAGTCGATCTATGGCTGGCGCGGCGCCGAGGTCGACAACATCCTGCGCTTCGACAAGGATTTTCCGGGCGCAACGGTCATCCGGCTGGAGCGCAATTACCGCTCCACCGCCCACATCCTCGGTGCCGCCTCTCATCTGATCGCCCATAACGAGGATCGACTCGGCAAGACGCTGTTCACCGACGCGGCCAACCCGGAGGATCCCAAGGTCGAGGTCAATGCCGGCTGGGACTCGGAAGAAGAGGCGCGCGCCATCGGCGAGGCGATCGAGGATCTGCAGCGCCGCGAGAACCACAATCTCAACGACATGGCGATCCTGGTGCGCGCCTCGTTCCAGATGCGCGAGTTCGAGGACCGCTTCGTCACCATGGGCCTCAACTACCGCGTCATCGGCGGCCCACGCTTCTACGAGCGGATGGAGGTGCGCGACGCGCTGGCCTATTTCCGCTGCGTCTGCCAGCCGGCCGACGACCTCGCCTTCGATCGCATCGTCAACACGCCGAAGCGCGGGCTCGGCGACGCCACCATCCGGCTCGTCCATGATTACGCGCGGGCCAGAGCCGTCCCGCTGATCGCCGCCGCCGGCGAGATGGCCGAGACCGAGGAGCTGAAGCCCAAGCCCCGCGCCACGCTGCGGCGTGTCGTCTCGGACTTCCGCCGCTGGTCGGAGCTGCTCGCCACCGTCAAGCATACCGAGCTCGCCGAGCAGATCCTGGAAGAATCCGGCTACACCGAGATGTGGCAGAACGACCGCTCGGCCGAGGCGCCGGGACGGCTGGAAAACCTCAAGGAACTCGTCCGCTCGATGGAGCAGTACGAGTCGCTGCCCTCCTTCCTCGAGCATGTCGCGCTGGTCATGGACACCGAGCAGAATGCCGAGATGGACGCCGTCTCGATCATGACGCTGCATTCGGCCAAGGGGCTGGAGTTCGAGACCGTGTTCCTGCCCGGCTGGGAAGAGGGTCTGTTCCCGCACCAGCGCTCGCTCGACGAGGGCGGCCGCTCGGGCCTCGAGGAAGAGCGCCGGCTCGCTTATGTCGGCCTCACCCGCGGCAAGCGCCGGGTGAAGATCTGGTTCGTCTCCAACCGGCGCATCCACGGGCTCTGGCAGTCGACCATTCCCTCGCGCTTTCTCGACGAACTGCCCGAGGCGCATGTCGAGGTGATGGAGGCCAACACCTCCTACGGCGGCTATGGCGGCTACGGCGCCTCACGCTGGGACGGCGCCTCGGCTTTCAAGGAAGCCGCCTACACCACCCCCGGCTGGCGCCGGGCCCAGGCGGCCAACGCCGGCTTCACGAACACCGGCAAGAGCGGTCGGGGCGGCGACGGCTGGTCGGGCGGACGCAGCCGCGAGATCAACTACGGCGAAGGCGGCACCGCCCGCGCCGGCCGCGGCCACAACCAGCCGCCGCGCCAGGGCTTCGGCCTCTATTCCTCCGCCAGCAAGGGCGGCCCGCGCGAGATCGAGGGCGAGCTGGTGGCCAAATCCGTCATCCCAGACGCCAGCCGCTTCGCCGAAGGCGACCGCGTCTTCCACCTCAAGTTCGGCAACGGCACGGTCGCCAACATCGAGGGCAACAAGCTGACGGTCGACTTCGACAAGGCCGGCCAGAAACGCGTGCTGGAGGGGTTCGTCGAGCCGGTGTGAGCGAGATCCCTCTCCGCCCTTACCGGGTCGAGGGGCGTAGCGGTCGGCGGTCACGAACCTCTCCCCCCTTGAGGGGGAGAAAGCGATTTCATCGGCTTAGCACCGGAGGGGCTAACCGATAGAAATCGCAAGAGAGGGGTTCTCTCCTCCGCGGTCCGCCCGGCCCGGCGCCAACGTTCTCGCACCCCTCTCTTGCCTTTTCTGCGACTTGGTCCTCGGCAGGCCTCGGCCCAAGACCGCGAAAAGGCTTTCTCTCCCTCAAGGGGAGAGAGGGCGCCTCACCGCAAATGCCGTGCGCCCTCTCCGCCCTTGAGGGGGAGAAAGCGATTTCATCGTCTTAGGGCCGCAGGTCCTAAGCGATAGAAATCGCAAGAGAGGGGTAGTCTTCTCCGCGACCCGCCGCCCCTCACCCATCCTCCAGCTGATGCTCCAGCCACATGCCGATCCGGGCCAGCACCGCTTCGGGGTCCTGGTAGCCGACCGTGACCGGAAGGTAGCTGCCGTCGGCCTGCGGCCCGGCCAGCAGCGTCGGGAAGCCGGTGACGCCGGCCTGCTGGGCCGTGGCGAAATCCTGCAGGGTTTCAGCCTTGGTCGCATCTTCCTCGAACGCGGCGAGAAAGCCGTCGCGGTCGAAGCCGATCTCCTCGGCCAGATCGGCGAGCGTGTCGGCCTGGGTCACGTCGCGATTGCCGGCGTAGAAGGCGTGGGCGATCGCTCGGTTGAGCGCGAAGGCCCGGCCCGGCTGCAGCCGGCGCGCGGTGACGACGGCGCGGGCGGCCGGTTCGGTGTCGTAGACGAAGCCGCTGCGCTCGAAGAAGCCGAAATCGAAGGGCTGGCCGGAGGCCGCGGCGACGTGCTCCCAGTGCCGGCGCGTTCGCGCCTTGGCCGCCTCGTCCATCGCCGTCTCGGTGAACGGGCGCAGCCCGCCGAGGATCAGCCGGATCGGCAGATCAGGATGCCGGGTCGCGATGGCGTCCACGACCGGCGCAAAGCCCCAGCACCACGAGCACATCGGATCGGCGAAATAGACGAGGTGCGGGGTCGGCGGTTGCATGATGCGCTCTTCCTGCCGGGCGAACCGGCCCCAAGTCGCCCGGCGACAACGCCGGGTGGGCCCATTTGTCGCGCGACGCCAACCTTGCAAGAGCGATCGGTCGAGGCACGCGGTTACCACTCTTTCGTGAGAATCCGGTCGTTCAGGAGCCATTCATCCGCCGGAGCATTAATTAAGCCAACGATATCGTTCCTGCAGGAGGCCGGCATGAAGTTCCCCAAGTCCCTGGCATTCAAGTCATTGGCGCTGGCACTGGCGCTGACCTTTGCCCCCGCGACCACGTCGCTGCCCCTATCCCCGCTGGTCGGAGTGAGCACGGCCAAGGCTGATCCGGGTTGGCGCGGCGGTCGGCACTACCGTGGCGGTCGGCATTATCGGGGCGGCCGGCACTATCGCGGTGGTCGCGGCTACTACAACAACCGTCGCTACTACGGCGGCCGTCGCTATCGCGGGGGCGATGCCGGCGCTGCAGCCGTGATCGGCGGCATTGTCGGGCTCGGCCTCGGTGCCGCCATTGCCAGCCAGCCGCGCTATGTCGAGCCGGTGCCGCGCTATCGCGTCGCGCCGGCCTACGGCTCGCCGCGGCCGTGGAGCGGCGAGTGGTACCGCTATTGCGCGGCACGCTATCGCTCGTTCGATGCGCGTTCCGGCACGTTCCAGCCCTATCACGGCCCGCGCCAGCTCTGCCGCTGAGCCGACTTGAAGCAGCTATCGTAAAAGGCCGGGGCGACCCGGCCTTTTTTGCGTCAGGCGGTGGCTGCCAGTGGCCGCGTCGCCGCCTCCAGCCAGGCAGCGTCCTCATCGGACAGCAGCGGCGCCAGCGCCGCCGCGACGCCGGCATGATAGGCGTCGAGCCAGACAATTTCCTCGGGGCTCATCAGCGCCGGCGCGACCAGCCGCCGGTCGATCGGCGCCAGCGTCAGCGTCTCGAAACCGTGCATCGGCAGGTCGCCGCCTTCGATCGGCGCCGCCGGCTCCACCAGCACCAGATTCTCGATGCGGATGCCGTAGGCCCCCTCGCGGTAGTAGCCGGGCTCGTTGGAGAGGATCATGCCCGCCTCCAGCACCGCCATGCCGCGCTTGGAGATCGACTGCGGCCCCTCGTGCACGGCGAGGAACGAGCCGACGCCGTGACCAGTGCCGTGGGCATAGTCGCATCCCGCCTTCCACAGGGCGATGCGCGCCAGGGGGTCGAGATCGACGCCGCGCGTGCCTTTCGGAAAACGCGCCGTCGAGATCGCGATCATCCCCTTCAGCACCAGCGTGAATTTCTGCCGCATCTCGTCGGTCGGCTCGCCGATCGGCATGGTGCGGGTGATGTCGGTGGTTCCGTCCTGGTACTGGGCGCCTGAGTCGAGCAGGAACAGGCTGCCGGCCTCCAGCGTCCGGTCGGTCTCGCGGTTGACCCGGTAATGCACGATCGCGCCGTTCGGCCCGGCACCGGCGATGGTGTCGAACGAGATCTCGCGGAGGGACTGGCCGTCGCGCTCGCCCTGTTCGGCCCGCAGCGCCTCGAGCTTCTCGGCCGCGCCGATCTCGGTGACGCTGCCCGGCGCCTGGCCGTCGATCCAGGCGAGAAAGCGCGTGACAGCCGCGCCGTCGCGGCGCTGCGCCGCCCGTGCGCCCTCGATTTCGCCGTCGTTCTTAATGGCGCGCGGCAGCCGGGCGGGATCGGCCATCTCGACCACCGTGCCGCCCGCCTCCTCGACGAGGGTGGCAAGCCGCACCGCAGCGAGCTGCGGGTCGACGCCGATCGCCCGGCCCGCCGCCTCGCGCCGCACCGCGGCTTCGAAATCATCCGGCGCGGCAATATCGGCGAGCGGCGCCAGATGGTCGCGCAGGGCCGAATCCAGCTTCTCGGCATCGACGAACAGCGTCGGCCGCCCGTCGCGCCGCAGGATCGCGAAGGCCAGCATCAGCGGCGTGTGCGGCACGTCGGAGCCGCGAAGGTTGAAGCTCCAGGCGATCGACGCCGGATCGGTCAGCAGTGTCGCGTCGGCCTTGGCATCAGCGAGCTTCTCGGCCATTTCCGCCAGCTTGTCCGCCGCCGCCTTTCCGGCGAATCGCTCCGGGTGGACCATCGCAGCGCCCTTCGGGGGCGCCGGCCGGTCGTTCCAGATCCGGTCGATCGGGTTGCCCCGCGTCGGCACCAGCGTCCCGCCGGTCTTTTCCAGCGCCTTGGTCAGCGTCCGGATCTCGCCCTGCGTGTGCAGCCACGGATCGTAGCCGATCCGCTTGCCGGCGGCGGCCACCGGGAGGAACTCGGCCAGCGGCGTCTCCACTGAGGACACCGGCTCGAACACCGCCAGATCGACCTGCGTGCGGACCTGCAGCGTGTAGCGGCCGTCGGAGAGGATCATCGCCCGGTCGGCGAGGACCAGCGCCGTCCCGGCCGAGCCCGAGAAGCCGGTAAGCCATTCGAGACGCGCGGCCGAATCCGGGATGTACTCGCCCTGGTGCTCGTCGGCCCGCGGCACGAGGAAGCCGTCCAGCCCCGCCTCGGCGAGGGCTGCCCGCAACCGTCCGACCCGCTCTGCCGAGCCGCTGCTGTCGCTCGCTGCATCGAAATTCTGGAACATCACTCTCACTCTTCCGCCGTCACCAATTCGCCGGCGCCACACCCGCGCGGCGGCCGCACCATAGGCGCCCGGGCCGCGGCCGGAAAGCTTAACGCCGGCTTAACATCGCGATCATGCTGCATTGCAGCAGGCGGGATGGACCTATGCAGGAACGACTCTACCGGAGCGCCCGGCAAAGCCGCATATTCAAACCTGTCGGGAGGCACTCGTTTCACCCAGGAGACCACCCATGGCCACCAGTTTCACCCAGTTGTCGCTTCGCCAGTCCGGCAATTCCAAGGGCTTCATGCGCAACGTCCTCGACCGCGTCATCGAGGCGCGCGAGCGGCAGGCGCGGCGCTACATTGCGCAGCATCACTCGATCCACGGCTTCGACGATTTCGGCAGCAACGCGCACGAATCGCTGTTCGATGGCCAGGCCCCCGAGCGCCGATAAGGCGCCGGGCTTCCAGCCCAAAGCTTTGACGATATTCTGAAACGCCGGCGGTCACCCGCCGGCGTTTGGCGTTGGGCTAAGCGCTTCAGCGCGTCAGGTGCAGCGTCACCCACTCGCCGCGGACCAGCGTCTGGCGATGGTAGAGGCCCTGGATGCGAAAGCTCGCCAGCACCCGGTCGCGCTGGCTGACGAGAATCCCCGACAAAATCACGTCGCCGCCCCATGCGAGGTGCCGGGCGAATTCAGGCGCGAGACGCATCAGCGGTCCGGCGAGGATGTTCGCCACGATGAGGTCGTAGGGCGCCCGGTCGGCGATGGCGCGCGCGCGAAAGCCGGTGGCCACAGCCGTCTTGACGAAGGGCGTGACATGGTTGCCGGCGACGTTCGCCGCGGCGACCTGCACCGCCACCGGATCGATGTCGGTGGCCAGCACCGGCACCCGCGCCAGCTTGGCGATGCCGATCGCCAGCACGGCGCTGCCGGTGCCGAGGTCGAGCGCGTTGCGCGGCCGCCGGCGCGTCACGATCCGGCCGATGGCCGAAAGGCAGCCGGCCGTCGTGCCATGATGGCCGGTGCCGAAGGCCTGGCCGGCCTCGATCTCGATGGAGAGATCATTGGCCGCCACCTTGTCGCGGTCATGCGCGCCATGGACGATGAAGCGCCCCGCCCGCACCGGCTTCAGGGCCGCGAGGACATCGGCCATCCAGTCGCGGTCCGGCAGGTCCTCGCGGCTGATCCCGTCGGTGCTCTCACGGCCGAGCGCGGCCGCGACATCCCGCATCCGGTCCTCGCCATCGGCGACATCGAGATAGGCCGAGACCTCGAACCGTTCGGCCGCCTCGTCGACTTCGGACATCGCCACCGGCGCGCCCTCGTCCTCGAAGGCGGCGTCCAGCGCGGCGTAGATGCGCTCGGCTTCGGCCTTGCCGGCGACGAGATGGTAGCGGACCTGCGCCATCAGCCGGCGACCTCCCCGGGTTTTACCGCGTCGGCGGTCTGGCGGGCCTTCTCGGCGCGCGCCTCGCGTTCCGTCGTCGTCGCCTTGACGATCTTCTCCTGCTCGCGTTCCGCGCGCTTGGGACCGAAGGAGATGATCGTGTCGCCCTCGGACGGCGTGCCCGAGCCCTCGCTGGCGGCAAAGACGAGTGCGCCCGATGGCCGGATCCACAGCATCACATGCGTGCCCTCGGCCCGGGTCTCCAGATATCGTTCATACTCGAATTCCTCGGTCAGCCGCGTCGCCTGGAAGTTCCAGCCGTCGACGAGGAGATCGCGCAGTTCGGCGAAGCCCTTGGCTGGCTGGAACAGCGGCTGGCCCCCGATGGTGAAGTTCATCGCACGGCGATCGGAGTCGGCGATCTTGCCGATCTGGTAGACGTCCGAGCGCCCCATCTCGGGACCGAAATCGGTGCAGACCAGCGCGTTGTAGGCCTCGTTGTCGGTGGCCGCGAGCAGATAATCGAACTGCGACAGGTTGAGGTTGTGGTGGGCAGCCTCCGACAGCACCTCGCCGTACCAGGCATCGATCTCGGCGAGCCGCGCCCGCGAGATCCGCGACCAGTTGGCGTCGGCGATCAGCACCGGCACGTCCTGCGCCTTCAGGCGCCGCGCCAGTGCGACGGTGAAGCGCGACGCGCCGACGATCAGGATGCCCGGCCTGTCCGACGAGCGCAGGTCGAGCAGCCGCGACAACGGCCCGAGCGTGAAGCCGTGCAGCAGGATCGTCACCGCGACGACGGCGAACACATAGGCGATCATCCGGTCGCCATCGACGACGCCGAGATCGGCAAGGGTCGAGCCGAACAGGCCGGCGACCGCCGTCGCGACAATGCCGCGCGGCGCGATCCAGCCAACCAGCGCCCGCTCGCGCCAGGAGAGGCCCGCGCCGATCGTCGCGAGGAACACCGCCAGCGGCCGGATCACGAACAGCACCACGGCCAGGAAGCCGAGCACGCGCCATTCGAGGCTGGCGATGACTTCTGGCTGCAGCGAGGCCGTCAGGATGATGAACAGGCCGGAGACGAGGAGGATGGTGATCGTCTCCTTGAACCGGCGCAGATCGGCAAGGCTGGCGATGCGGGAATTGGCCATGGTGATGCCCATGACCGTCACCGTCAGCAGCCCGCCCTCCTCGAGCACGAGATTGGTCACGGAGTTCATGCCCACCACAGCGGCGAGCAGGATCGGCGCCTTGAGATATTCCGGCGCCTCGCCGCGGGAGAACATCCAGGCGAGGAAGCGGCCGGCCGCGATGCCTCCCGGAATGGCGATCACCAGAGCGAACAGGACGGTGAAGACGAGGTTCTCGGCCTGGTGGCCGGTGTGGATGACCAGGTAGACTTCGAAGGCGAGGACCGCGAACAGCGCCCCGATCGGGTCGTTGACGATCGCCTCCCAGCGCAGGATCGAGGCCGGCCGGTTCTTCAGCTTGGCGTGGCGCAGCAGCGGCATGATCACCGTCGGGCCGGTGATGACGAGCAGGCCGCCGAGGATGATCGCCGTCGGCCAGCTGAGATTGCCGATGTAATGCGCCGCCAGCGCGGTCATCAGCCAGATCAGCGGTCCCGCCACCGTGACGATGCGGCGGACCGCCGTCGAGGTCTCGCGGATCTCGCGGAAGTTCAGCGTCAGCCCGCCCTCGAACAGGATGATCGCCACCGCCGTCGACACCAGCGGCGTGTACAGCTCGCCGAAATCGGCGCGCGGGTTCATGAAGCCGGTGAGCGGCCCGAACACCAGGCCGACCGCCAGCAGCAGCACGATGGCCGGGATCTGCAGGCGCCAGGCGATCCATTGCGCAGCAATGCCGGCAACGCCGATGATCGCGAGCTGTAGGGCGAGATCGTGCATGTAAAACGGTTCCAGGGTCAGCCGCGAGACGCCGGTACCGCTCCGGCACCCCGCTTTCCACGCTTCGTGAATTCAGATGATGCGCCGAAACTAGCTCGGCAGGGCAGCGTGGGAAGAGCCGTCGGCGATCGTAACGACCGCGCGGCTCAGACGCCGGTGAGCCGTTCGAGCTTGGCCTTGGCCGTCTCCGGGTTTTCGCCATAAGCGAGCGTGCCAGCCAGCGCACCGTCGGCGTCGAGAAGGAAGGTCGTGGCGGTGTGGTCCATCGTGTAGTCCTCGCCCTCGCCGACCTTGCGCGAATAGACGCCCCAGCCCTTCAGCATCGCCGCGACGTTCTCCGGCGAGCCGGTCAGCGCGGTGATGTCGGGCGAGACCGCCGAAACGTAGTCCTTCATGATCGCCGGCGTATCGCGCTCGGGATCGACGGTGACGAACACCACCTTCAGCTCGCCGCCCTCGGCCGCGATCTGCTTCTGGTAGCCGGAGAGCTCGTAGAGCGTCGTCGGGCAGACGTCCGGGCAATGGGTGAAGCCGAAGAAGACCGCGGCGGGCGTGCCGCGAAGATCGGCCTCGGTCACTGGCGCACCATCCTGGTCGACGAGCTGGAAGGACGAGCCGTAAGGCCCCTCGGCGACGGCCGACCCGTCCGTTCCCGCCGAACCATACAGAAAGAAGACGGCAGCCATGGCGCCGGCGATCAGCGCCGCCATGGCCCAGAGGCCGGTGCGGATCATGGTGGTGGTGCTCATGGCTGTCGTCGGATCCCGCCATTCCGGGGTCCGCTCCTTGTCTGTCGGTGTTGTGGACCGGCGATAGCACGACTGGCGCCAGGCGCGCGATATTCCATCGCCCAACGCCGCTCACGAATGCGCGCGTGGCCTCAGAAGCAGGTCATCCAGCCCGATTGCAGCATCGCGACGAAGATCTGCTCGCCGTGGCGCGCCCAGCCGAAGGTGGCGACGGCGGACACGATGGCGATCCCGGCAAGGAGGCCGCCGAGCGTGAATTTCGCGGTCCGAGGGAACACGGGCGGGTTCATGGCTGGATCATACCCCGCTCCGTCGCCTCTCGCCAGTATCCTGGCGTCACCCGTCACGCTGGGCGGTCGACCACCAGGAAATACGCCAGCGCCGTCGCCGGCATGGCGATGCCGATCAGGCAGATGCCCTGCCAGCCGAACGCCTCCAGCACCGGGCTGGTCAGCGCCGAGCCGAGCGCGCCCCCGAGGAAGAACGTCGTCATGTAGACGGCGTTCAGCCGGCTGCGGATCGTGTCGTCGAGCTGGTAGATCTCCCGCTGGCCGAGGACGAGATTGGCCTGCACCCCAAGGTCGATCAGGATGCCGGCGGCGACAAGGGCGGCCAGCGAGCTTTCGCCGAACAGCGCCAGCCCGAACGCCAGCACCGCCGTCCCGATCGCGACGGCCGTTCCCGCACGCGTGTAGCCACGATCGGCCATCCGGCCGGCGATCGGGGCGGCAAGGACGCCGAGCACCCCCGCCAGGGTGAACAGCGCCACGCCGCCGGGGCTGAAGCCGTAGGGCTCACGCAGCAAGAGGATCGGCGTCGCCGTCCAGAACAGCGAGAACGCCGCGAACATCGCGGCGTGATAGAGCGCCCGCCGCCGCAGCACCGGTTGATTGACGAACAGCCGGCCGAGCGAGGCGATCAGCGCGCCGTAGCCGCGCGTTCCCTCGGGCCGGCGCTCGGGGAGCAGGAAAAGCGCTGCGAGGCCGAGGGCCGCGATGACGCCGGCCGACAGGCCGAAGACGCCGCGCCAGCCAACGAACTCGGCGAGGAAGCTCGACAGCGGCCGCGCCAGCAGGATGCCGAGCAGCAGGCCGCTCATGACGTTGCCGACGACCGCGCCGCGCTCCTCGGCCGGCGCCAGATTGGCGGCCAGCGGCACGATCATCTGCGCCGCCGTCGAGGTGATGCCGACGGCCAGCATCGCGGTGAACAGGAGCGCCAGCCCCGGCGCAAAGGCGAGCCCAGCCAGCGCCACGACGTTGGCGGCCATGGTGGCGAGGATCAGACGGCGGTTCTCGAGGACGTCGCCGAGCGGCACCAGCAGCACCAGGCCGACGGCGTAGCCGATCTGCGCCAGCGTCACGAGGGAGCTCTCGGCGCTGACTGGAAGACCGGTATCGGCGCCGATCAGCGCGACCAGCGGCTGGGCGTAATAGAGATTGGCCGCCAGCGCGCCGGATGCGGCGGCGAACAGCACGGTCAGCACCGTCCCGAGGCCGCGCGGCGCAGGCACCGCCAACTCGTCGGCGGAAAGGGCCGCGGCAGCGGCCTCGGAGTCTCGGGTCTGGCGCATCACTGGTCCCCAAAGCGCGAGAGGAGCCCGCGCATGGCGTCGCCGAGATAGCGCCTGCCGCGCTTTCGACCAAGTGCTGCAGTGCAAACATCGCGTCCACGCTTCGGCTTGCATCGCTTGGCACGGCACCTATGGTTGGCCGGACATGGAAGGGACGACACGCATGCGCTTTACCGGAACCGAGAGCTATGTCGCCGGCAAGGATCTGATGGTCGCAGTCAATGCCGCGATCACGCTGGAGCGGCCGCTGCTGGTCAAGGGCGAGCCCGGCACCGGCAAGACCGAGCTCGCCTTCCAAATCGCCGCGGCCCTCGGCCTGCGGCTGATCCAGTGGACGGTGAAGTCCACCACCAAGGCGGCACAGGGCCTTTACGAATACGACGCGGTCTCGCGGCTGCGCGACAGCCAACTCGGCGATGCGCGGGTCAACGACATCCGCAACTACATCCGCCCCGGCAAGCTCTGGGAGGCCTTCGCCTCGGAGGAGCGCGTGGTGCTGCTGATCGACGAGATCGACAAGGCCGACATCGAGTTCCCCAACGATCTCCTGCAGGAGCTCGACCGCATGGCGTTCGACGTCTACGAGACCGACGAGACGATCAGCGCGAAGCACCGGCCGATCGTGATCATCACCTCAAACAACGAGAAGGAGCTGCCGGACGCGTTCCTGCGCCGCTGCTTCTTCCACTACATCCAGTTCCCCGATCCCGAAACGCTGGCGCGGATCGTCGACGTCCATCATCCGGGCATCAAGCAGGACCTCGTGCGCGCCGCCCTCACCCAGTTCTACGAAATCCGCGAACAGCCGGGCGTGAAGAAGAAGCCTTCCACCTCCGAGGCGCTGGACTGGATTCGCCTGCTCGTCGCCGAGGACATCGAGGCCAAGGATTTGCGCGAGAGCCCGAGCAAGGGCCTGCCGAAGCTGGCCGGCGCGCTGCTCAAGAACGAGCAGGACGTGCATCTCTTCGAGCGGCTGGCATTTATGTCGCGAGGCCGGGGATGAGCGCCGTGTCGATGCGCCCCCTCGCCCCCGCCGATGAAGCCGAATGGCGCCGGCTCTGGACGGCCTATCTCGACTTCTATGGGACCAGCGTCTCCGAAGCAGTCTACGCCAGCAGTTTCGCGCGGATGCTGTCGGGCGAGGCCAGCGAGTATCGCTGCCTGATCGCCGAGGTCGATGGCCGGCCGGTCGGCCTCGCGCACTACCTCTTCCACCGCCACGGCTGGCGCGTCGAGAATGTCTGCTATCTCCAGGATCTCTACGCCGATCCGGACGTGCGCGGCACCGGCGTCGGCCGGGCGCTGATCGAGGCGGTCTATGCCGCCGCCGACGCAGAGGGCTGCCCCAGCGTCTATTGGATGACGCAGGATTTCAATCATACGGCACGCCAGCTCTACGACCGGATCGGCGAGAAGACGCCCTTCATCAAGTACCAGCGCAAGACCTGAACCGGGCCCCGGCGGCCATCAGCGCCGGTGATCGCGGCCATCACGAGAATTCGCTGGTCGCGCCGCTCGGGCGGGGCCACAAGCCCTGCCTGTCCAACACCCGCGAGATCACCATGCCGACGCTTCCCCTCTACCAGGTCGACGCCTTCACCGATCGGCTGTTTTCCGGCAACCCGGCGGCCGTCGTACCGCTCGAAGCCTGGCTGCCCGACGCGACGATGCTGGCGATCGCGGCCGAGAACAATCTCGCCGAGACCGCTTTCCTCGTGCCGGCCGGCGACGCGCGTTGGGAGCTGCGCTGGTTTACCCCGGCGGTCGAGGTGCCGCTCTGCGGTCACGCGACGCTGGCATCCGCCTATGTCCTCACCGAATGCCTCGGCGAGACCGCCCCGACGCTGACCTTCGTGACGCGCCAGTCCGCCGAACTGACGGTCACGCGCGACGACGACGGCTGGTTCGTCATGCGGCTGCCGCGCCGCCACACGGTCGAAGCCGTCGACGCCGCGGGCCTGGACGCGCTGGCGGCAGCGCTCGGTGCCCGGCCGAGCGAGGCGGTGATCTTCGCGGTACCCGGCGACACGTCCTGGCTCGCCGTGTTCGCCAGCCAGTCCGACATCACCGCGCTTGCGCCCGATCTCCGCGCCCTCGCCGCGCTCCCGCCGCTCAATGTCGTTGCCACCGCAGCGGGCGAGCCCGGCTCGGGCATCGACTTCGTCTCGCGCATGTTCGCGCCCAAGGCCGGCATTGACGAGGACCCTGTCACCGGCTCGGCGCATTGCTCGCTGGTGCCCTACTGGGCCGAGAAGCTCGGCAAGACCGACTTCCTCGCTCGCCAGGTCTCGCGCCGCGGCGGCACGCTGCGCTGCCAACTCGACGGCGACACGGTGGTCGTCGCCGGCGAGGCGGTGCTGTATCTGACGGGCGAGATCAATGTGCCGGGGTGATGGTGGGCGTCGCCGGCGGGCGTAGCGGTTGCGGAAGCAACCCCTCTCTTGCGATTTCATCGTCTTAGGACCTGCGGCCCTAAGACGATGAAATCGCTTTCTCCCCCTCAAGGGGGGAGAGGGCGCGCGGCGTCGGCGATGATCCGCCCTCTCTCCCCTTGAGGGAGAGAAAGCCTTTTCGCGGTCTTGGCCCCGAGGCTTGCCGAGGGCCAAGTCGCAGAAAAGGCAAGAGAGGGGTGCATCCCGTCGCCGGCAAGGCCGCCCCCTCCCTCGCGGCGTCATCCCCGGGCTTGCCCCGGGGCCCCTTGCCAGCCGCCGAAGCTGCCCAATCGGTGACGAAGAGGGCGCCTTTCCTGAGACGAACGTGCGTCGGAAACACCGAGGTATGGGTCCCCGGTCAAGCCAGGGGATGACGCGGGGGAGATGTTGGCGGGAGCCGTCTACCGTCGGCTCCATTGCGGCCGTCTTCGGCGTGGGGAGTCACGAACGGGCCGGCCTCCTGCCGCTCCCTACTCCGCCGCTTCCACCGTCTCCGAGGCGGCGATGGCGGCCATCACCGCCTTCGGCTCGCGTTCGAGCGCGTTCAGCAGCACGCGCGCCGGCCCGGTCGGGTAGCGCCGCCCCTGCTCCCAGTTGCGCAGCGTCGCCACCGGCACGCCGATCTTGCCGGCAAAGGCGTCCTGGGTCAGCTTGAGCTTGCGCCGCAGCTTCGCAATGTCCGGCACTGCCACCGTGAAGCGGTGGACGACGACATCGGAGTCATCTCCCTCGAACCACTTCAGCGCCTGCTCGAGGGATTCGACCAGATGTGCGTCGGCTTCTTCCTGGGTCTCGACCGGTACACGCTTCGTCATCGCCTCAAAGTCCAAACAGCCGTTTCACGTCGTTGATCACGCGGATCGCTTTCAGAACCGCCTGGATCGGCCGTGCCACCGGGGATTCCAGCGGCACCACCCGCAACAGGACGATCCGGTCGATCTGGTCGGACAGTGCATAGGTAATCCGCAGCGACCGAAACGACCAATCCCATAGGGCGGGCGAATCCGGGCGCTGCTTGCCGATCACAGGATCGGACCGCAGGATACGCAACGCCTGCTCGTAGCGTTCTGCCTCCAGCCCGTAGAGCCCGCAATCGATCCGAAAACGCTCCGTCTCGCCGATTTCGACCTCGTACATCCACGGTCTCATATACGCCATTGGCGCAGCTGCGACAAGCGCCGCGCCGTCACGCTATCCCGCTGCACGGCGACGGAGAAACCTCACGCCCGCCCCTCGTCGAGAAACGCCGCGACCGGTGCCAGCGCCTCGGCAGGCGCCTCCTCGTGCGGAACGTGGCCGAGATCCGGCAGGACGACGAGCCGGCTGTCCGGCAGCGCCGCCTGGTAGTCGGCGGCGTTGGCGACGGGGATCATCGCATCCTTCTCGCCCCACACGAGCAGGGTCGGCGCGGAGATCGTCGCCAGCAACGGCGGCGGCTCGACGAGTTCCACCTGCCCCATCCGGGCGATCGTGGCGTCGCGGGCACCAGGCGCCAGCAGCAGGTCGTAATAGCGGTCGACCGTTTCTTCCGAGAGCCGTGACGGGTCGGCATAGGCCGGCACCAGGTTCATCCGCAGCATCGCCCGCGGCAGCACGTAGCGCATCAGCTGCACCATGGCCGGCACGTCGGGCCGCTTGCCGTATTCGAGCCCGTGGCTGGCGAAACCGTCCGGCGAGATCAGCACCAGCTTCTCCACCCGCTCCGGATGCGCCGCGGCAAACCGCCAGGCAAAGCGCCCGCCCATGGAGTTGCCGACCAGCGTCGCCTTGTCGATAGAGAGCCGGTCCATCAGCGCCCCCAACACGGCGAGCGTGCGCTCGTCAGTGTAGTCGCCGGTAGGATCAACGCCCGAGAGCCCCGTCCCCGGAATGTCGAAGCGCACGACGCGGTAGCGATCGCTCAGCGCCTTGGCCCAGGGCTCCCAGGTGTGCAGGCTCGAGCCGAAGCCGTGCAGCATGATCAGCGCCGGCGCCTCGCGCGGCCCGCTGTCGCGGACATGCAGCCACACGCCGTCCACCTCGACCATGTCTCCCGGCGCATCGAGATAGGCCGCCTCCAGTTCGGCGCGCGACCGCTCGGGCGTCCACAGCCAGTACAGGCCGAGTGCGAGCGCGGCGACGGCGATCAAAGCCAGGACGAGCGACAGCCGCATGAAACATCCTCCAGGGCCCCATGTGGCCGGTTGCGCCGGCGCCTGGCAAGCCTGCGGGCGCTTCGCCGATGACACGACCCGCTGCCTGCCCTAGGCTTGGCTTATGTTCCTGACCCTCTTCCTCAAGCTCAAGGCCGCCGGCGTGCCGGTCACGCTGCGCGAGCATCTGCTGCTGCTCGACGCGATGCGCGCCGATCTCGTCGGCTTCGACGTCGAGGGCTTCTACTACCTGGCACGCGCCACGCTGGTGAAGGACGAGCGCTTCATCGACCGCTTCGACCAGGTCTTCGCCGAAGTCTTCAAGGGCGTCGAATCCGTTGCCGCGGCGGGTGACGCCGGCCTCGATCCCCGCGAACTGCCGGCGGAATGGCTGCGGCGCCTCGCCGAGAAGCACCTCACCGACGAGGAGAAACAGCTGGTCGAAAGCCTCGGCGGCTTCGACAGGCTGATGGAGACGCTGAAGCAGCGCCTGGAAGAGCAGAAGGGCCGCCACCAGGGCGGCTCCAAATGGATCGGCACCGGCGGCACCTCGCCCTTCGGCGCCTATGGCTACAACCCCGAAGGCGTGCGCATCGGCCAGGCCGAGAGCCGGCACCGGCGCGCCGTCAAGGTCTGGGACCGGCGGGAGTTCCGCGATCTCGACGATGGCGTCGAGCTCGGCACCCGCAACATCAAGATCGCGCTAAAGCGGCTCAGGCGCTGGGTCCGCGACGGCGCCGAGCAGGAATTCGACCTCTCCGGCACGATCCGCGCCACGGCCGAGCACGGATATCTCGACGTCAAGACCCGCCCGGAACGGCGCAATGCGGTGAAGGTCCTGCTCTTCCTCGACGTCGGCGGGTCGATGGACGACCACGTCCGGGTCGTCGAGGAGCTGTTCTCGGCGGCGCGGTCGGAGCTCAAGCACCTCGAGTTCTTCTACTTCCACAACTGCCCCTATGAGCGGCTGTGGAAGGACAATCGCCGCCGCCATGCCGAGACGATTGCGACCCAGGACGTGATCAACCGCTTCGGCCCGGACTACCGCGCGGTGTTCGTCGGCGATGCGTCGATGAGCCCCTACGAGATCGTGATGCCCGGCGGCTCGGTCGAGCACTGGAACGCCGAACCGGGATCGGTCTGGCTGTCGCGTTTTTCCCGCCAGTGGCCGCGCATGGCGTGGCTGAACCCGGTGCCGCGGGCGCAATGGGACTGGACGCAGTCCATCGCGATGATCCGCGAGGCGACCGACGACCGCATGTATCCCATGACGCTCCAGGGCATCGAGGCGGCGACGCGCACGCTCTCGCGTTAGGCGTCTCTTGTGATTATTCACCCGAGCCGTGGCGCCTACCGCCGGCCCTTCCCATATGTCCTCCTAACGACAACCTGACGGATCCCCTTGATGCCCAGCCGCCTGCGCTTCGGCGCCCTTTTTGCCAGTCTCTTCCTCGTCTTCTCCTTCGTCGCCGTCGACTTTGCCGACGCGCGGCGCGGCGGCAGCTTCGGCAGCCGCGGCGGGCGGACGTTCCAGAGCGCTCCGGCGACGCAGACCGCGCCGAACGTCACCGCGCCGGTCAACCGCACGATGACCCAGCCTTCCGCTGCCCAGCCGGGCGCCGCCGCCGGCCAGGCTGGTGCGCAGGCACGGCGTCCGGGCATGTTCGGCGGTCTTGGCGGCGGCCTGCTCGGCGGCCTCATGCTCGGCGGGCTGTTCGGCATGCTGCTGGGAACCGGCTTTGGCGGCATGGGCGGCTTCCTGGCGCTGCTCGTCCAGGCATTGCTGATCGGCCTCGGCGCCATGCTGCTGATCCGGCTGTTCCGCGGCCGTTCGGCGCCGACCCCGGCCCGAGCTTCCTCCGGCAATCGCAACGAGCGCCGCGCCTATGACGACGCGCCGCCGGCCGCCGGCGCGGGCAGCTTCCGCATCCCATCGATCGGCTCGGGCGCCGGCGCCGGCGCAGCTGCCGGTGCCGCAGGCCCCAGCGCAGCGGCCGCGCCCGTGGCCAGCGGCTCGGACGAGATCGGCATCACCGATCAGGATCTCGAGACCTTCGAGCAGCGCCTCGTCGCCGTGCAGGCTGCCTTCTCCCGCGAGGACTACGCGGCACTGCGCCAGCTGACGACGCCGGAGGTGATGTCCTATCTCGCCGAGGAACTGTCGGACAACGCCACGTCGGGCCGCAAGAACGACGTGCTCGACGTCAAGCTCGAGCAGGGTGATCTCGCCGAGGCATGGCGCGAAGGCCCGAGCGACTATGCCAGCGTCGCCATGCGCTTCTCGTGCATCGACGTGATGCGTGATCGCACGACCGGCGAAATCGTCGAAGGCGATCCCGAAGCGCCGACCGAGGCCACCGAGCTGTGGACCTTCGTGCGCCAGCGCGGCGGCGACTGGAAGCTTTCGGCAATCCAGGAAGCCTGAGCTTCAGCGGCGGGACGCTACGGCTTCCCGCCGCGTTTCAGAACCCCGCGGCCCGGGCCAGCGCCACCATGGTCGTGCCGATCGCCACGGTGGCAATCAGTGGCAGGCGCAGCGACAGCGCGACGCAGATGACGATCGCCACGCGCTCCGGCCAGTCGCCCGCCACCAGCACGGGCGTCACGATCGTCGTCAGCACGGCGGCCGGCACCGCGTTCAGCGCCGCGTCGAGGCGCGGCGGAATCCGCCCGAAGCGGGCCAGCAGCAGATGCCCGCCGGCCCGCGTCAGGTAGGTCAGGGCGCCGGCCAGAACGATAATCAGCCAGATCTCAGTCATCGCCGTCCGCCATCTCGGCCCGCCGCTTCGGCGGCGCGATCGCCGCGACCAGAACGCCGGCAAGCCCGCCGATCGTGACGTGCCAGGGCGGGCCGAGCGTCGCGAAGACGATAAGTGAAACCGCGGCGCTGCTCAGCGCCACGAGATAGAAGGCGCTGCGGCCACGGAAGGTCATCAGCAGCGCCAGGAAATACACCGGCAGGACGAAATCCAGCCCGTATTTCTCCGAATCCCCGATCATCGAGCCGAACACCGCGCCGATCAGCGTCGAGCCGATCCACACGAGGTAGAGCAGGATCCCGTAGGCGAAGTAGAACGTCTTGGTCAGCGGCCGCTGCAGCACCCGCGCCTCGGCTGCCCCGAACATCGGATCGGTGAGCAGGAAGAACGCCGCAGCCTTTTCCAGCGGGCTGAACCGGGTGAGATGCCGGCCGACAGATGCCGAATAGAGCACGTGGCGGAAGTTCAGCGCGACCACCGTCAGCAGCACCGACCAGATCGGCGCGGCGACACCGATCATCTGCAGCGCGGCGAGCTGCGAGGCCCCGGCATAGACCGCGATCGAAAAGCCCATCGCCTGCCAGAGCGTCAGGCCTTCGGCGACCGCGACCGCACCGTAGACCATGCCGAAAGGCATCACCGCCAGCATGACCGGCAGCAGCTGGCGCAGAGCGGCGCGGATCTCCAGGCGGGTGGATTGGGTCAAGCGGACACTCGGCTGGGATCGATGCGGCGGGAGAGCCGGCTGGCGGCCCGAGAGGCGGATTACGCCCGGCGCCCGGCAGAGGCAAGCGGAAGCTTGGGCCTGCCGGACAGCCGACGATGGCGCTAGAGCGCGCCTTCGACGACCGTGCGCTGGAACTCGGCGAGGGCCACCGCCCAGCGATCGAAGGCATCGACCAGCTGCGGCCGCGTCAGTCCGCCGACCAGCGACAGGTTCAGCTCGATCACCGGCAGGCCGTCCTCGCCTAGATAGGCCTTGTTGAACGGCTGCATGCGGTTCCAGTCGTTGATGACAGCAAGCTCGACCCCTGGCGTGTCCCAGATGGCGTAGAAATCCAGCACCTTGCAGTCGCGGTTGGCGGCGCATTCGAGGAAGAACAGCTGATAGCCGATGCCGTTCATCTGGCCGACGATGACCGGATCGCCGTTCTGCGCCGTGGTCTCCTCCGCCTCGCCGTAACCGCGGGCGATCTCGGCGACGGCCGCGACGTCGTTGGCCGCGATGATCGGCGTCGCCAGCGCCTGGGCCGGGGTCGTGACGCCCGGCGCGAGGGGTGTCTCCACGGTCTGCGCCGCCAGCGCGACCCCACCGGGAGCCGTGAGCATAAGCAGCGTGAAGAGGCCGGTGCGCAGGCAGCGCGGCGGACTGAAGGACATGAGCGATTCCCGTTCGTAGAAAGCCAATCTCCGCTTCCCCCGACTCTGCCGCAACCCGTCATCGCGCCTTATCAACGAGTTCTCCCGTCACCGTGGCCCGGCTGCCATGCGGCAGCGGCCGCCGATCGGACTCCGATCTGGTCATCCCGCAGCAGCCGCCGCAGGGTTTGCAAGCCGGCCCGAAACCGCTAGCAGAAGCCCGGCACCAAGATTTCGGAGAGACGCATGAAGACCAGAGCCGCCGTGGCGTTCGAGGCCAAGAAACCGCTCGAGATCGTCGAGCTCGACCTGGAAGGCCCGAAGGCCGGCGAGGTACTGGTCGAGATCATGGCGACGGGCATCTGCCACACCGACGCCTACACGCTCGACGGACTCGATTCCGAGGGCCTGTTCCCATCCGTCCTCGGCCACGAGGGCGCGGGCATCGTGCGCGAAGTCGGCGCCGGCGTCACCTATGTGAAGCCCGGCGACCACGTCATCCCGCTCTACACGCCAGAGTGCCGCCAGTGTAAGTCCTGCCTTTCCGGCAAGACCAATCTCTGCACCGCGATCCGCGCCACCCAGGGCAAGGGCCTGATGCCGGACGGCACCACGCGCTTCTCCTACAAGGGCCAGGCGATCCATCACTACATGGGCTGCTCGACCTTCTCGAACTTCACCGTCCTGCCCGAGATCGCCGTCGCCAAGATCCGCCAGGACGCGCCGTTCAAGACCACCTGCTATTGCGGCTGCGGCGTCACCACCGGCGTCGGCGCCGTGGTCAACACCGCCAAGGTCGAGCCGGGCGCCAACGTCGTCGTCTTCGGCCTCGGCGGCATCGGCCTGAACGTCATCCAGGGCGCCCGCTTCGTCGGCGCCGACAAGATCATCGGCGTCGACATCAATCCGGACAAGGAAGAGTGGGGCCGCCGCTTCGGCATGACGCATTTCGTCAATCCGAAGGAGATCGACGGCGACATCGTCCAGCACCTCGTCGCCCTGACCGACGGCGGCGCCGACTACACGTTCGACTGCACCGGCAACACCACGGTGATGCGCCAGGCTCTCGAGGCCTGCCATCGCGGCTGGGGCGTCTCGGTGGTCATCGGCGTGGCCGAATCCGGCAAGGAGATCGCCACCCGGCCGTTCCAGCTGGTCACCGGAAGAGTCTGGAAGGGCTCGGCCTTCGGCGGCGCGCGCGGGCGCACCGACACGCCGAAGATCGTCGACTGGTACATGGACGGCAAGATCCAGATCGACCCGATGATCACCCACACACTGACGCTGGAGGAGATCAACAAGGGCTTCGACCTGATGCACGAGGGCAAGTCGATCCGCTCCGTGGTGGTGTTCTGATGGAGACCGTCTCGACGGCGAAAGCCTTCGGCGGCACGCAGGGCGTCTATCGCGATGCGTCCGCCGCCACCGGCACCGACATGACCTTCGCGGTCTACGTGCCGGATCATGCACCGGGCGCGAAGCTGCCGGTGGTCTGGTATCTCTCGGGCCTCACCTGCACCCATGCCAACGTCATGGACAAGGGCGAGTACCGGCGCGCCTGCGCCGAGCTCGGCCTGATCTTCGTCGCGCCGGACACCAGCCCGCGCGGCGACGGCGTGCCGGACGATGCGGAAGCCGCCTATGATTTCGGCCTCGGCGCCGGCTTCTATGTCGACGCGACGCAGGAGCCTTTCGCGAAAAACTACCGCATGTGGTCCTACGTCACCGAGGAACTGCCGGCGCTCCTCGCCGCGGAGTTTCCGGTGGATACGGCGCGCCAGTCGATCCTCGGCCATTCCATGGGCGGCCACGGCGCGCTGACCATCGGGCTGACCTATCCGGACCGCTACAAGGCCGTCTCGGCCTTCGCTCCGATCGTCGCACCGAGCGAAGTGCCCTGGGGCCAGAAGGCCCTCCCCGGCTATCTCGGCGAGGACCGCGCGGCCTGGCGCAAGCACGACGCGGTGGCGCTGATCGAGGACGGCGCGCGGGTCGCCGACCTTCTGGTCGACCAGGGCGAGGCGGACAATTTCCTCGCCGCGCAGCTGCAGCCGGAACGCCTCGAAAAGGCCTGCAGCGATGCCGGCATCAAGCTGACGCTGCGCCGCCAGCCGGGCTACGACCACAGTTACTTCTTCATCTCGACCTTCATGGCCGACCATCTCGGCTGGCACGCCGAGCGGCTGCGGAAGTAGCTTTCAATGGCGGCCGCGGGCAATTGCGGCTGCCACCTCCGTGCGACCGTCTGGCCTTTGCCTGGAGTCGTAGCTGGCAAGCGAATACCGGAACCATCCGGGATGCAGCCTGTTTCGGAGTCCCCTGAACGAGGCGCTCCTCTCCCCATGCCCAGTACCCATAGCGTCAACGACGACATCACCGCGTCCCCGCCCGAGGCCGACCCGCTCGAAGCCGAGCTGCGCAGCTTCATCATGGACCAGGGCTTTCCCTGCGTCGGGGCGAAGTCGGCGCTGCAGCGCGGCCGCATGACGATCCACACGGCCCGCAGCATCGACAGTGCCTGGAACGACGTCGAGATCCAGGACCGGCTGATGAACTTCGCCTGGGAATACAGCCAGGAGCCGATGCTGTTCACCAGCTTCGCGGTGATCTTCGAGGGCCCGTACGACCTGACCGAGGAAGCATTCGAGCAGAGCCTGTGGACGCGCATCCAGTCGCTTGCCGACAAGGATGCCTGGCGCGGCCAGAAGCATGATCCGCGCGTCAGTTCCGACCCGGCCGACCAGCATTTCTCGCTGAGCTTCGGCGGCGAGGCCTTCTTCGTCGTCGGCCTGCATCCCAAGGCCAGCCGGCCGGCGCGGCGCTTCGCCCACCCCACGATGGTGTTCAACCTGCACAACCAGTTCGAGATGCTGCGCGAGGCGAACCGTTACGAGAAGCTCCGCGAGGCGATCATCGACCGTGACGTGAAGCTCGCTGGCGAGCCCAACCCGATGCTGGCCCGCCACGGCACGATCTCCGAGGCGCGCCAGTATAGCGGCCGTGCCGTCGGCCCCGAATGGACCTGCCCGTTCTCCCGCAAGCAGGAGACGGTCCTGCCCGTCGCCAACGAGGAAACCCCAGACGTCAGGCGCGCATCGTGAGCGACAACGGACGCAGCCGGCACATCGCGCCCCGCAGCGGCACCGCCTTCGAGCTGAAGGCCGGCGAGGAGCTGATCGTCATCGATCCCGAAGGCGGCCAGGTTGCCGATCTGCTCGCGGTCTCGCTTGACGACATAAAAGAGATGCTGTCCTCCGGCCGGACGCTCGACTACGCCGAGCGTATTTACCTCACCACCGGCGACAAGCTCTATTCCAACCGCTCGAACGTCATGCTGGAGATCGTCGAGGACACGGTCGGCCGCCACGACTTCCTGCTGACGCCGTGCAGCGAAGCGACATTCCGTCTCTGCTACGAGAACGAGCCGCCGCACCAGGGCTGCCACGGCAATCTCGCTGCGGCCCTTGCGCCGTATGGCGTGACCGCCGACGCCATTCCGGTCGCCTTCAACTGCTTCATGAACGTGCCCGTCGACGGCAAGACCGGCCGCTTCAAGGTGTTGCCGCCGCTCAGCAAGGCCGGCGATCACATCGCCTTCCGGGCCGAGATGGACCTCGTTATCGGCCTCACCGCCTGTTCGGCCCCCGCCAGCAACGGCGGCAGCTTCAAGCCGATCCACTACCGGATCGTCGCGAAGGAAGAGGCACGGGTCGCCTCGGCCGGATAATCGGACGGCGACGGCGGCTCAGCCCGCCTCGCCGCCCCGCCCGATCCGCACGAACCACGCGTCCTCGTCGATCACCTCGATCTCGAACTCGGCGGCCTTCTTGAGCTTCGAGCCGGCACCGGGGCCGGCGACGACGAGGTCGGTCTTCTTCGACACCGAACCCGCCACCTTGGCGCCCAGCGCCTCGGCCATCGCCTTCGCCTCGTCGCGCGTCATCCGCTCCAGCGAGCCGGTGAAGACGATGGTCTGGCCGGAGACCGGCGAGGTCGCTGCCGGCTTCTCGACCCTTTCGATGGTCAGCTCCCGCACCAGCTCCTCGACCAGCCGGCGATTGTGTTCCTCGGAGAAGAACCGCGCCACTGCGGTGATCACCGCCCCGCCGATATCCTCCAGCGCGTCCATCTCGGCGGCGGCCTCCGCGTCGCCCTCGGCGACCTTCAGCGCCGCCTCGTGGAAGGCCTCGAAGCTGCCATAGGCGCGCGCCAGCGTCTTCGCCGTCGCCTCGCCGACATGGCGGATGCCGAGCGAGAAGATCAGCCGGTCGAGCGCGATCGTCCGCCGCGCCTCGATCGCATCGAAGAGGTTGCGCGCCGAAACCTCGCCGAAGCCTTCCTTGTCCTTCAGCTTCTTCAGGCCCGCCGCATCCTTGCCCCGCATCTTGAAGATGTCGGCGGGCGTGCGCACGGAGAAATCTGGATCGTCGTAGAACAGGTCGATCTGCTTCTCGCCCAGCCCGTCGATGTCGAAGGCCTTGCGGGAGACGAACAGCTTCAGGTGCTCGCGGCGCTGGAATGGGCAGGCGAACTCGCCGGTGCAGCGGCGCACGACGCTCTGCGCGCCCGACGCCGTCTCCTCGCGCACCACCGGCGTCTTCAGCTCGCACGGGCAGGTGTCGGGGAAGGCGAAGGGCTCGGTGCCCGCCGGGCGCTTCTCCGCCACGATTCCGAGCACCTGCGGAATCACGTCGCCGGCGCGCTGGATCTGCACCGTGTCGCCGACCCGCACGTCCAGCCGCTCGATCTCCTCGGCATTGTGCAGCGTCGCGTTCTGCACGACAACGCCGCCGACGGTGACCGGATCGAGCTTGGCGACCGGGGTCAGCGCGCCCGTCCGTCCCACCTGGATCTCGATGTCGCGGAGCACCGTTGTCGCCTGCTCGGCCGGGAACTTGTGGGCGATCGCCCAGCGCGGCGAGCGCGAGACGAAGCCGAGCCGCTTCTGCAGGGCGAGATCGTCGACCTTGTAGACGACGCCGTCGATGTCGTAGCCGAGCCCCGCCCTGCCCGCCTCGATCTGGTGGTAATGCTCGATCAGACCGTCGATCGTCTCGAAGCGCTTCATCAGGTCGAGAGTCTGGAAGCCCATCGCCTTCATCGCCTTAACGACGTCCATCTGCGTTTCGCCCGGCACCGCGCTCGCCTCGCCCCAGGCATAGGCGAAGAAGTTCAGCTTGCGGCGCCGCGTGATTCCGGCGTCGAGCTGGCGCAGCGAGCCGGCCGCGGCATTGCGCGGGTTGGCGTAGATCGGCTTGCCGTCCTCGGCCTGGCTCGCATTGAGCGCGGCAAAGCCGGCATGGCTCATATAGACCTCGCCGCGCACCTCGAAGATGTCCGGCACATCACCCTTCAGCCGGTTCGGGATGTCGGCGACGGTGCGGGCGTTGCGGGTGACGTCCTCGCCCGTCGTGCCGTCGCCGCGGGTCGCGGCCGAGACGAGTTCGCCGTGCTCGTAGCGCAACGACAGCGACAGGCCGTCGATCTTCGGCTCGGCGGTGATGCCCAGCGGCGCCGCCTCGTCGAGCTTCAGAAAGCGCCTGACCCGCTTGCCGAAATCAGCCACGTCCTCGTCGGAAAAGGCGTTATCCAGCGACAGCATCGGGATCGAGTGACGGATCTTGCCGAACTTCTCCGACACTTCGGTGCCGACCCGCGCCGACGGCGAATCCTCGCGGATCAGCCCCGGAAAGCGCGCCTCGATGGCGCTGTTGCGCCGGCGCAGTGCATCGTATTCGGCATCCGAAACGCTCGGAGCATCGTCCGCATAATAGCGTCGGTCGTGCGCGGCGATCTCGCCGGCCAGCCGTTCGAGCTCCGCCGCGGCGTCCCCCTCCGTCAGTTTCTCGACCGGCGTGTCGCTCATCCTGCGTCCCTGTTCCGTCCGGCATCGGCCGCCAGCCATTCCGGCTGCGGCAGGTCGAGCGCCAGCACCCTTTCGGCGATCCGCCGTGCGATGGTCGGCACGCGCCCCGCCAATGGCATCGCAAAGGGCAGCAGCCGCAGGGCCGCGCCGCCCGGCTGGCTCACCGTGTCGGTCATCTGGCGCGTCGCCTTCAGCACCTGGTCCACCACCGGCAGGCGCTTGGTCTCGTATTCGGTCTCGCGGCCCTCGGCCAGGAGGAAAGCCAGCGTCGCCGCGTCCCAGATACCGAGATTCATGCCCCGCCCGCCGACCGGCGAATGCACGTGGGCGGCGTCCCCCGCCAGGAACACCCGGCCCTTGGCCATCCGTTCCGCACGCCGGAACGCAACCGTGAAGCGCGACGTCCAGGTCACCGCCTCGATGCCCTCGACGCCCTCGTACAGCGCCTCCGGCGAACCGCCGACGCCGATGAACCGCCCACTGTGCGTTCCGAACGGCAGCAGCGCCGACGCGCCGATCCCGCTGCGGATGTTGACCTCGGCGCGGGTGGCGTCGATCGGTGCCGAGAAACGCACGTCGGCCAGCGAGAACTCCCCCGGATAGCCCTCGCCGCGCCAGGGAATGCCGACCGCCTCGCGCACCCGCGAATGGATGCCGTCGCAGCCGATCACCGCCCGCGCCGCGACCGTCTCGCCGTTCGTCAGGACGGCCTGCGGCCGGTGCGTGTCGATGATGTCGTCGAGGCCGAGACCCCATTCCACCGCGACGCCCCGCGCCGCCAGCCAGTCGATCATGATCCGCTCGGTCCGGCCCTGCGGCAGCGACAGGATGAAGGGCGTCGGCGTGCGGGCGCGGGCAAGCTCGATGGAGAACAGCTTGCGTCCGTCGCGCGCGATGTCGGCGCCGCCGATCCGGGCGCCCTCGGTGAGCAGCCGCTCGGTCACGCCCGAGGCGGAAAGGATCGCCAGCGTCGTCGGCAAGATTCCCAGCGCGCGTGATTGCTCCGGCGGCGTCGGCCCTTCGCCGGCATCGATGATCCGCACCGGCAGGCCGCGGCGGGTCAGTTCGACCGCAGCGGCAAGGCCGACCGGCCCGGCGCCGGCGATGAGGATCACGCTGTCATGCGCCATCGCCCCGCCTCCTCAACGGCCGTCCGCGCCGATCAGCCGGGCGGCCGCCGCCCGCGCTTCCTCGGTGACGCTCTCGCCGGCCAGCATCCGCGCGATCTCCTCGCGGCGACCCGCCTCGCCCATCGTCGCGACGCGCGTCTCGACCCGGTCCTCGCCGCTGTCGGCCGTCGCCTTCGAGATCAGCAGGTGGCTGGTCGCACGCGCGGCGACCTGCGGCGCGTGCGTCACCGCCAGCACCTGCACCGAGCCCGCCAGCCGCGCCAGCCGCCGCCCGATCGCGTCCGCCACCGCCCCGCCGACGCCGGTGTCGATCTCGTCGAACACCAAGGTCGGCGCCGAGCCGCGGTCGGCCAGCGCCACCTTCAGCGCCAGGAGGAAGCGCGACAGCTCACCGCCCGACGCGACCTTCATCATCGGACCGGGGCGCGTGCCGGGATTGGTCCGCACGAAGAACTCGACGCTGTCGATGCCCGCCGCGGACGGCCGCTCCGGGTCGGTCGCCGTCTCGACGATGAAGGCGGCCCGTTCCAGCTTGAGATCCGGCAACTCCGCCATCACTGCGCCTTCGAGCAGCCGCGCGGCGACCTGGCGCTTTTCCGACAGCGCCGCCGCGATCGTCGCGAACGCGGCGCGTTTCTCGATCGCCTCCGCTTCCAGCCGGTGCAACCGGTCTTCCCCGGCGTCGAGATCGGCGAGATCGCCGATCATCCGGGCGGTCAGCTCCGGCAGATCGTCGACCGGCACGTTGAACTTGCGGCCCGCGGCGCGAAGCGCGAACAGCCGCTCCTCGGCCTGCTCCAGCGCGCGCGGATCGAACTCCAGCGCACGCAACGCCGCCGCCAGCGCCATCTGCGCCTCCGACAGCGCGTCGAGCGCCACATCGATCCGCTCGATCGCCGGGTCGAGCAGGCCGGGCAGTTCGTCGCGGCGGCGGGCGAGACGCTTCAGGAGCCCCGCCAGCGGCGGGATCGGCGAAGCGTGTCCCGACAGTTCCTCATTGGCGTCGCTGACGTCGGTGGCGATCTTCTCCGAGCGCATCATCGTCTGGCGGCGCTCGGCGAGTTCCTCTTCCTCGCCGGCGATCGGCGAAAGGTCCGACAGTTCCTCCACCGCGGCGCGCAGGAAATCCGCCTCGCGCTGCGCGGCGTCGACGCGGGCGCGATGCTCACGCAGCGCCTGCTCGCAATCCTTCCAGGCGGCATAAGCGCGCGCCACCGCCTCGGCCTCGACCTGCAGGCCACCATACTGGTCGAGGAGCAGGCGGTGGGCGGCCGGGTCGATCAGCGCGCGGTCGTCGTGCTGGCCGTGGATCTCGACCAGCAGTTGGCCGAGGTCGCGCATGAGCGCGACGCTGGACGGCCGGTCATTGACGAAGACCCGCGTGCGCCCGTCGGCGTTCTGGACGCGGCGCAGGATCACGTCACCATCGGCCTCGATGCCGTTCTCGACGAGGATCGCCCGGGCGCGATGATCGCCGGCGATGTCGAAGACCGCCGTCACCTCGCCCTGCTTCGCCCCATGGCGAACCAGTCCGCCGTCGCCCCGCCCGCCGAGCGCGAGCGACAGCGCGTCGAGCAGGATCGACTTGCCGGCGCCGGTCTCGCCGGTCAGCACCGAAAGTCCCGCCGCAAGGGCGAGATCGAGCCGTTCGATGAGAACGATGTCGCGGATCGAAAGGTGAACCAGCATGGCCCGATTGTCGGTAGTGAAGCGCCGCCGCGATAGCAACAGCGATGCGAAGATAGGGCATCCTGTCGCCAACCGCAGGGCATGAAAACACCAAAGGCCGCCTTCCGGGGAAGACGGCCTTTGTCGTGTCTCTACCGAGTCGTGCCTGGCATCAGGCCACAAGCGCGACCGTCTCGATGGACTCTGCTCAGGCGCCGGTGATCATGCGTCCGGCGTTGGCGAACCACGAGTTCGCCCCGCCTTCGCGTGGCGCCAGGCCCTTGGTCTGCAGCAACTGGTAGGTGTCGCGGTACCACGGCGAATCGGGGAAGTTCTGTCCGAGCACCGATGCCGAGGCCTGCGCCTCGCTGGTCAGGCCCATCGCGTAATAGGCCTCGGTCAGGCGGGCAAGCGCCTCCTCGACCTGGCGCGATTCCGGATAGACGTCGACGACGTTCTTGAAGCGGTTGATCGCCGCCAGATATTCGCGCCGCTCGAGATAATAGCGGCCGACCTGCATTTCCTTGCCGGCCAGCTGGTCGCGGGCGATGCGCACCTTGGTGCGGGCGTCCTCGGCATATTCCGAATCGGGATAGCGCTCCATCACCTCGCGCATGGCGGCGGCAGCCCGAGCCGATTCCTTCTGGTCGCGGGTGACGTCCGGGATCTGCCGGTAATAGGCGAGGCCGATGATGTACTGGGCGTAGGCGGCATCCTCGGAGCCCGGGTAGAGCGACAGATAGCGCCGCGCCGAGGTGATCGCCTCTTCGTAGTTGCCACTGCGGTAGCTGGCGAAGGCGCCCATCACCAGCGCCTTGCGGGCCCATTCCGAATAGGGATGCTGGCGATCGATCGCCTCGAACTTGGCCGACGCTTCGCTCAGGCGCCCGCCCTCGAGATTGGCCAGGCCCTGGTTGTAGAGAACGTCCGGCGGCTCGGTCTGCGCGGCGAGCGCCAGCGCGTCGACGTCGCTGCCGCCCGACGACATGCAGCCGGAAAGCCCGCCGAAGGCCAGCCCGAGAACGGTCGCCAGTCCGAGCGTCGCCTTGCGCGAGCGCGGGACGGCCCGAGATGTTTGCGGATTGCTCATATGCGTCGACCCCCTGCCTTCAAAAGGCCCGGCATGTGTACGCCCGACCTTTGATGCCGGCAACGCTCAAGCCGCACCAAGCGGTCTTTTTTGTGACTGCTGCGTCAGGACGACCCGTTTCAGAGCGTCTGCGGCCCATAGGCGGGCGCGGCAACGGCGACCAGCGGCGCGTGGCGGACGGGATCGACCCGGCGCGACGGCATCTCGATCATCTCATAGGCGCGATGGTCGGCAAGCAGGGCCTGCAGCGCCAGCGCGTTGAGCTTGTGGCCACCGCGATAGGAGCGGTAGCAGCCGAGCACCCGGGCACCGGCCAGGGCCTGGTCGCCGATCGCGTCGAGCGTCTTGTGGCGGACGAACTCGTCCTTGTAGCGCAGGCCTTCCGGGTTGATCACCCGGCCGTCCTCGCCGATCACCACGGAATTCTCGAGCGAGGAGCCAAGCGCGAAGCCCGCCGCCCACAGCCGCTCGACATCCTTCATGAAGCCGAAGGTGCGGGCCCGCGACAGGTCCCGCGCGAAGCGCTCGGCCGTGAGGTCGGCGCTGTAGCTCTGGCGCCCGATGACCGGGCTGTCGAATTCGATCTCGATCTCGAAGCGCGTGCCGTTGTGCGGGCGATACTCGGCCCATGCACCGTTCATCTCGACCGTCACCGGCTTCAGGACGCGCAGATAGCGGCGCCGGCAAGCCTGGCTGACGGTGCCGGCCTCGCGGATCGCCGCGATGAAGGCGGCGGCGCAGCCGTCCATGATCGGGGTCTCGTGCGCATCGATCTGCACGACGATGTTGTCGACGCCCATCGCGTAGAGCGAGGCCATCAGATGCTCGATCGTCGACACGTGCGCGCCACGCGGGTCACCGACCACGGTCGCGAGGTCGATGAGGGCGGCGTTGGCGGAGGTCGCCTTGATCTCGTGCAGCAGTTCGCTGCCATCGAAGAGGTGGAAGACGATGCCGGTATTCGCCTCGGCCGGAAGCAGGCTGAGCTGGACGGGCAGGCCGCTATGGACGCCGACACCGTCGAATGCGATCCGCGAGCCTATCGTCTGCTGAAACATTGACACTACCGGCAAACCTTTCCCACCATGCAGATCGAGGCGGAGCGCACTTCCATCGTGTGGCTGGCGTCCCCTCGGCATTCCGGCTGGCTGTCGTTACCTGCGGATCGCCCCCCGACGACCGACACGACACAAACCCGTTGAACGCACAGAAAGTCCTAGAACGAGCCCCGTCGGCGACCAAATCACGCTTTCTTACCCGTTGTTACCAGAAGCCTGGTTAACGCATCGCAAAAGGCGGCATTTTCAACAAGTTAGACGTGAAAAGGCCCGCCGGTTTCCCGGCGGGCCTTGTGTCAATCTTGCAACGTGCGTGGATCAGTTGGCCTGGCGGCGCAGGAAGGCCGGGATTTCAAGCTGATCGTCGTCGCTCTGGGGCCGCTGCGCGGCGACCGGACGAGCCGCTGATTCCGCTGCGACGCGGCGCGGCGCATAGGGGCTCGGCTCGGCCGGGGCACGCCGCGGCTGCTCGGCGGCAGGCCGGCGCGTCTCGGCGGCGCCCTCCTCGTCCTGGTGGCGCGACAGGCCCGTGGTCAGCCGGCGCAGGAGACCCATCGGCCCGCGATCCTCGTGACCGTCGACGGACGCCGCGCGGCTTTCCATCTCGGCGCGGACCGTCGGCGGGAAGTCCTCGACCCGCGGCATGCGCGGCGACTGCACGGCGTGGCGCTCGCCGGCCGTCGCCGGGCTGACCTGGGCGATCTCGGCCTCGAGGGCGGCGGTGAAATCGTCCTCGATCTCGTCCGCCGAGAAATCCTCCTCGACCGCGGCGAAGCTCGGGGCCGCATGGGCCTCGGCCGGACGCTGTGTGACCGGCTGGGCCACCGGCACGGCGCGCGGCTGGGCGGCAGCGGGCGCCGCGACGGCCTGGGTCTGGGCGATCATCGGCCGCTCGGCGGCGACGTAGCCATCGGCCTTGTCTATGCCGGTGGCGACGACCGAGACGCGGATGACGCCTTCGAGGTTCTCGTCGAAGGTGGCGCCGAGGATGATGTTGGCGTCCTGGTCGACTTCCTCGCGGATGCGGGTGGCCGCCTCGTCGACTTCGAACAGCGTCAGGTCACGGCCGCCGGTGATCGAGATGAGCAGGCCCTTGGCGCCCTTCATCGAGGTCTCGTCGAGCAGCGGGTTGGCGATGGCGGCCTCGGCGGCGGCCATCGCACGGCCCTCGCCCGAAGCTTCGCCGGTGCCCATCATCGCCTTGCCCATCTCGCGCATCACCGAACGGACGTCGGCGAAGTCGAGGTTGATCAGGCCTTCCTTGACCATCAGGTCGGTGATGCAGGCAACGCCCGAGTAGAGCACCTGGTCGGCCATGCCGAAGGCATCGGCAAAGGTCGTCTTGTCGTTGGCGATCCGGAACAGGTTCTGGTTCGGGATGACGATCAGCGTGTCGACGTTCTTCTGCAGTTCCTCGATGCCCTGGTCGGCGATCCGCAGCCGGCGCTGGCCCTCGAAGTGGAACGGCTTGGTGACGACGCCGACGGTGAGGATGCCCTTCTCGCGGGCGGCCCGCGCCACGACCGGTGCAGCGCCGGTGCCGGTGCCGCCGCCCATGCCGGCGGTAACGAAGCACATGTGCGAGCCGAGCAGGTGATCGCAGATCTCGTCGATCGACTCCTCGGCGGCCGCGCGGCCGACTTCCGGCTGCGAGCCGGCGCCGAGACCCTCGGTGACGGCGACGCCCATCTGGATGATGCGCTCGGCCCGCGACGAACGCAGGGCCTGCGCGTCGGTGTTGGCGATCACGAACTCGACCCCTTCGAGGCCGGCATTGATCATGTTGTTGACGGCATTACAGCCGCCGCCGCCAACGCCGAAGACGGTGATGCGGGGCTTCAGCTCGGTGATGTCCGGCTTGTTGAGGGTGATGCTCATCGTTCGTTCCTCGTTCCACTGTTCGGGCCGTCTCGCCGCGCGGCCGATCCCTAGATCCATGCTTGCCGGCGCACGGCGCACCGTTTTCTTTTGGCAACCCGGCGGCTTGCGCCGCGGGGATTCGTCAGAGGCTCCGACGGAGCCAGGAGCCGATCCGTCCCGTCCTGGTGTTCTCGTCGACCGCGAAAGCGCCGATCGACGTTTCCGCCACGTATTCGCGATGGGCCACCTGCGGGTAGATCAGGAGGCCCACCGCGGTCGCGAAGGCCGGTCCCTTGTGGGACGGGTTGAGCCCGGAGACACCCACCGGGCGTCCCAGCCGGACATTGCGCTGCAGGATCGAGCGCGCCGTCTCGCCAAGGCCAGCCAGCTGGCTGGCGCCGCCGGTCAGGACGACGCGCTTGCCGATGACATGGCCGAGCCCCGAGGCCGCCAGCCGGTCGCGGACCAGCTCCAGCGTCTCCTCGACGCGCGGCAGGATGATCTTGGCGACCAGCGACCGGGCGACGGTGATCGGCGCCTCGTTGCCGTCCTCGCCGAGCGGCGCGACCTGGACGGTCTCGCCGTCCTCCATCAGCTCGTTCAGCGTGCAGCCGTGCATGACCTTCAGGCGCTCGGCGTCGGCCGGCCGGATCGACAGGCCGCGAGCGAGATCCATGGTGATGTGGTGGCCGCCCATGGCGACCTGGTCGGCGTAGACGAACCGGCCGTTCTGGAAGATCGCGATAGTGGTCGCGCCGCCGCCCATGTCGATGCAGGCCGACCCCATGGCCGCCTCGTCCTCGACCAGCGTCGACAGCGCACTCGCATAGGGCGTGGCGACGAACGCCTCGACCATCAGATGCGCCCGGTTGATCACCGCCTCGAGATTGCGCAGCGGCGTCTCTTCGGCGGCCAGGATGTGCATCGACGCGCCGAGCCGCGAACCGCTCATGCCGAGGACCTGCTCGACGCCGCCCTCCCCGTCGATCGAATAGTCGCAGCCAACCGAATGCAGCGCCACGCGGTTGTCGTCGAGCGTCACCCGGGCAGCCTCGCCCAGCACCTTGGCGATGTCGAGGCGGGTGATCTCGCCGTCGGTGTCGATCTCGGCATGGCCGCGGAGGCTCTTCAGCCGCCCGGCGGTGACCGAGACGATGAGGGATTCGATGGTCAGGCCGGCCATCCGCTCCGCGGCTTCGACGCAATGGCGGATCGCCTGCTCGGCGGCGTCGAGATCGACGACCACGCCCGACTTGATTCCGTGCGAACGCTGGTGCCCGACGCCGACCACTTCGATGGCGTGGGTGCGGCCGGGCAGCATCTCGCTCGGCAGCCGCGGCCGCAGCCGGGCGATCAGGCAGGTGACCTTCTCCGAGCCGACGTCGAGCACGGAAATCACCCGTGAACGGCGCTTGGGCAGCGCGCTGATGCGCGGCAGGTCGCCCCGGCCTCGTGAAAACAAACTCATACCGGGTTGTCCTTCCGGCTACGCTTGATGATCTTCTCGCGCTCTTCGAGCGCGGCGTTGCGGCGCACCAGCGCTTCCGACGTCAGCTTGACCACCATCCGGTCGGCCAGCCGCACGTCCACGGCCTCGATGTCGCGTGATAGCAATCCGTGCTCCCGATCCATCCGTGCTACCTCCGCCAGGGCCTCAACCGCCCCATTTTCCGGCAACCGTATGGTCACGCCATTCTCGAGCCGCAGGTCCCACCGGCGGTCACCAACCCGAATGTACGCCCTGACCCTTGCGCGAAGCTCGGGTAACACTTCCATCTCGTCGATCAGCGCAGCGGCGGAACCGGCGGCGCCGGTGCCGACGACGATCGGCAGGGCCGCATAGCGCCCCGGCGCGTAAGGCACGATTTCCTTGCCCTCGCGGTTGACGACGAGGAATTCCGTGCCGCGCTGCCAGACCGCATAAGGCCGGTGCTCGGAGAGCGTGATCCGGACATGGTCCGGAAAGACCTTCGCCACCGAGGCGCGGTCGACCCAGGGCATCGCCTCGAGCGTCTCCCGCGCCGCCGACGGGTCCAGCGAGAACAGGCTCTGCGAGCCGGTCATCCAGAGCGCCTGCAGGGCGTCGATCTCGGAGGTCTCGTCGTTGCCCTCGACGTCGATCCGGTTGATCGAGAAGCCGAGCGGCTGCGCGAAGGCGTCGATGACGGTGACGGTGTGGCCGCCGGTCGAGATGCCGTAGACGACGCTGGAGCCGATGACGAGCGCCGCCATCATGCCGAAGCGGGGCAGCGGCGCATGCGCCAGCGCCGCGGCGCTGCTCGAGGCCCGGCGGGCGAAACGCACCACATGGAGGGTCAGCCGGCCCGGCGCCCGAAGCGGCCGGTAGTCGTCGCTCATCGCCCGCATGACGCGTCCTCCACCATCCAGGTCAGCAGTTCCGGAAAGCTGTGGCCGGAGGCGGCAGCGATATCCGGCACCAGCGAAACCTCGGTCATGCCGGGCTGCGTGTTGATCTCCAGCCAGATGACCTCGCCGCCCTCGCCGAACCGGTCGTCATAACGAAAGTCGGAGCGCGAGACGCCGCGGCATCCGATGCCCCGGTGCGCGGTCAGCGACCATTCCTGGATCCGCCGCGTCACCGCCGCGGGAATTTCCGCCGGCACGACGTGGCGCGAGCCACCCGCGACATATTTGGAATCGTAATCGTAGAAGGTGTGGCCTTCCGGGATGATCTCGCAGACCTCCAGCGCGACGTCGCCCATCACCGCGCAGGTGAATTCCCGGCCGTGCACGAAGCGCTCCACCATGACGATGTCGCCATAGGGCCAGTCGGCGCCGTAGAGCTGCTGCGGCGGATGTTCCTGGTCCTCGCGGACGATCAGCACGCCGAAGCTCGATCCTTCCGCCACCGGCTTGACGACGTAAGGCGGCGACAGGACGTGCGCCTTGGCCGCCTCGTGGCGGTGCATCACCTTCGCCTCGGCGACGGGAATGCCGGCGGCCGACGCGATGGTCTTGGCGATCTGCTTGTTCATCGCCAGCGCCGAGGCCAGCACGCCCGAATGGGTGTAGGGGATCTGCAGATATTCCAGGATGCCCTGGATGGTGCCGTCTTCGCCATACGGGCCGTGCAGCGCGTTGAACGCGACGTCCGGACGCAGTTCCGACAGCACCGTCGCGACGTCGCGGCCGACATCGACCGTCGTGACGTTGTAGCCGGCGGTTTCCAGCGCAGCGGCGCAGGCAGCACCGGAGCGCAGGCTCACCGGCCGCTCCGACGAAAATCCACCCATCAATACCGCGACATTCTTGGCCATGGACGCCCGTTTCCAAACTGCACGAAGGCTTCAAGCCATTCATCGCAGTCCGATGGTTAAGCAGGAGTTAACCGATTGGGGCGAAAGCAAGAAAATCGTAATGCTGTCGGAAGATAGGCGGAAACGTGGCGGCAAGAGAGGGGCGGGAGGGCGTTGCGAGCGGGCGGGCGTTGCGTCCGAGGTGAGGCGCCCTCTCTCCCCTTGAGGGAGAGAAAGCCTTTTCGCGATCTTGGGCCGAGGCTTGCCGAGGACCCAAGTCGCAGAAAAGGCAAGAGAGGGGTGGGGACGTTGCCGGCGGGCGGTGAGGCGCGCGGAAGCCAAGTACCCCTCTCTTGCGATTTCTATCGTTTAGCGCCTTCGGCACTAAGCCGATGAAATCGCTTTCTCCCCCTCAAGGGGGGAGAGGGTGCCTAGCCACACCTGTGCGGCGGAGCCTTCCAGCACTCGCTCCGGCCGGCCTTGTCGAAGTCGACAGTGAACTTCTGCTTATAGTTAACGATGAGGAAATTCACCCAGCCGCCTGATGTGAATCAGACTTTACGTCGCCGCATCATCCGCCCGCCTCAGCCGCGTCCGAGAAACGGCTCGATGCCCTGCCCCTCGGCGAACCGGCCCAGCCGCTTGATCTCCCACTCGAGCCTGATGCCCGACGTTTCCAGCACGCGCGCCCGCACGGTCTCGCCGAGCAGCTCCAGGTCATGGCCGGTCGCCGTGCCGGTGTTGATCATGAAGTTGCAGTGCATCTCGGACATCTGCGCCCCGCCGACCGTCAGGCCGCGGCCGCCGGCGCGGTCGACTTCCTTCCAGGCGGAGGTGCCCGGCGGGTTCTTGAAGGTCGAGCCGCCGGTCTTCTCGCGGATCGGCTGGACCGTCTCGCGATGGTGCTGGACCTCATCCATCTGCGCGCGGATGGTCTCCGGCTCGGCCGCGAAGCCCTCGAACACCGCGCTGGTGAAGATCAGGTCGCCGGGTGCCGCGGAGTGGCGATAGGAATAGCCCATTTCGTCGTTGCTAAGGACATGCACGTCGCCGCGCCGGTCGACGGCGCGCACCTCGCAGACCCGTTCCCGCGTCTCCACACCGTTGGCGCCGGCATTCATCCGCAGCGCCCCGCCGATCGCGCCGGGAATACCGTGATAGAAATGAAAGCCGCCGAGCCCCGCCTCCAGCGCCACCGCCGCGACCCGCTTGTCGGGTGCGGCAGCGCCCGCGGTGATCGTCGTTTCGCCGGACCGCTCCACCTGGCCGAAACCTTTCGCCGAAAGGCGGATCACCACGCCCGGAATGCCGCCGTCGCGCACCAGGAGGTTGGAGCCGATGCCGACCACCATCACCGGAACGTCCTCGGGCAGCGCCGCGAGAAAGGCCGAGAGATCCGCCTCGTCGGCCGGCTGGAACAGGAGTTCCGCCGGGCCGCCGGTGCGGAACCAGGTGATCTTGTCCATGCCGGCATCGGGCGTCAGCCGCCCGCGCACATCCTTCAGCCCATCGCCGAGGCGGGCGAGCAGCCTGGCGCCGTCGATCTCAGGCATCGGCCGCGGCCAGTGCCTCGAGTTCGCGCGGAAGCGCGTAGGCCCACTGGGTGATCGAGCCGGCACCGAGGCAGATCACCATGTCGCCCGGCTGGGCCAGCCGGTGGATCAGCGGCGCCAGCTCCTCCGGCCCGTCGATCAGCCGCGCGTCGCGATGGCCGCCGAGCTTCAGCCGCTCGACCAGCATCTCGGAGGTGACGAACTCGATCGGCTCCTCGCCGGCGGCATAGACCGGGGCGATCACCACGGTGTCGGCGTCGTTGAAGCAGGCGGCGAAATCGGCGAACAGCGACTGCAGCCGCGTGTAGCGGTGCGGCTGCACGACGGCGACGACCCGCCCCTTCGTAGACGAGCGCGCGGCCGCCAGCACGGCGCGAATCTCCACCGGGTGGTGGCCATAGTCGTCGTAGATCATCACGTCGCCGACCGTCCCGGTCAGGGTGAAGCGCCGCTTGACGCCGCCGAAGGCCGCCAGGCCGGTGCGGATCGAATCCGCCGGGATCTTCAGCCAGTGAGCGACCGCGATCGCCGCGGTGGCGTTGGAGACGTTGTGGCGGCCCGGCATCGGCAGCTTGAGCTGGTCGATGACATGCGTCTCGCCGGTGATGCGATCGCGGATCGTCACGTCGAACAGCGAGTTACCCGCCTCGTAGCGGACATTCTCGAAGCGGACGTCCGCCTGCAGATTCTCGCCATAGGTGATGACGCGGCGGTCCTCGATCTCGCCGACCAGCGTCTGCACCTCGGGATGGTCGAGGCACATCACCGCGAAGCCGTAGAACGGCACGTTCTCGACGAAGGCACGGAACGCGTCGCGAACCTTGTCGAACGTGCCGTAATGGTCGAGGTGTTCGGGGTCGATATTGGTGACGACGGCGATATCGGCCGGCAGCTTCAGGAAGGTGCCGTCGGATTCATCGGCCTCCACCACCATCCAGTCGCCGGCGCCCATCCGCGCATTAGTGCCGTAGGCGTTGATGATGCCGCCATTGACCACCGTCGGGTCGAGCCCGCCGGCGTCGAGCAGCGTCGCGACCATCGACGTCGTGGTGGTCTTGCCGTGCGTGCCGCCGATGGCGATCGCCGAGCGGAAGCGCATCAGCTCGGCCAGCATCTCGGCACGCCGGACGATCGGCAGGAGCCGCTCGCGCGCCGCCGCCAGCTCGGGGTTGGCGCGCTTGATCGCCGTCGAGACGACGATGACCTCCGCCTTGCCGAGATTCTCCGCCGCATGCCCGATATGCACCGTCACGCCCATCTCGCGCAGGCGCTGGACATTGGCGTTCTCGGACTGGTCGGAGCCCTGCACGGTGTAGCCGAGATCGACGAGCACCTCGGCGATGCCGCTCATCCCGATGCCACCGATTCCGATGAAATGGACCGGCCCGATATTCGGCGGCATCTTCATGCGCATCCCCCTCGACTGCTCTGGCAGGAAGCTGCCGTTCAGCGCCCTTCGTCAGAGCGCGGCATAGACTCAACCAGGTCGGCGAGCAACCGCGCGGCATCCGGAATGCCGGTGGCGCGGGCCGCCGCCGCCATCGCCGTCGCCCGCGCCGGGTCCTCGGCGATCCCCACCACCAGCTCGGCGAGACGCGCCGGCGTCAGCTCCGCCTGGCGCACCACGATGGCGCCGCCTTCGGATTCCAGCCGTGCCGCGTTGGCCGCCTGGTCGTGATCGAGCGCGTAAGGATACGGCACCAGAATCGATGGCCGGCCAATTACCGCGATCTCCGAGACCGTCGAGGCACCGGACCGGCTGATCACCAGATGCGCCCCGCCGATGCGCTCGGCCATGTCGGTGAAGAACGGCGCCACCTCGGCGGGGATGCCGCGCTCCTCGTAGAAGCGCCACACCGCGGCCTCGTCGTCCGCCCGCGCCTGCTGGGTGATTACCAGCCGGCGCCGCAGCGCCTCGGGCAGCAGCTCGATGGCCGCCGGGATCGCCTCGGAGAAGAACTGCGCGCCCTGGCTGCCGCCGAACACCACCAGCTTGAACGGCTCGTCTGGCCCGGCGGCCCGGTAGGGCGTTCCGGCCGCCGCGATCACCGCCGGGCGCACCGGATTGCCGGTGACCGTCACCTTGCCGGCATAGGCCGGATCGAGCCTGTCCTGCGGGATCCCGACGGCGATGCGGTCGACGCGCGGTGCGAGGAACTTGTTGGCCCGGCCCATCACCGCGTTCTGCTCGTGGATCAGCGTCGGCCGGCCCGAACGGGTCGCGGCCATCAGCGGCGGCACGGTCGGGTAGCCGCCGAAGCCGACGACCACCGCCGGACGGATGCGTCGGACCAGCGCGCCGGCCTCGCGAAAGCCGCGCCACAGCGTCCAGAGCGTCGACAGCACCTTGATCGGGTTCTTCGAGGCGAAGGTCGCCGAGCGCACCCGATGCACCGTCTCGACCGGAAACCGGTCGGCGAAGCGCCCGGCCCGGTCGTCGGTGACGAGTTGCACGTCGTGGCCACGGGCGACAAGTTCGTGCGCCAGCGCCTCGGCCGGGAAGAGATGGCCGCCGGTCCCGCCGGCGGAAAGAAGGATGGTCGTCATGCGCACCGGACGTTTGGCCGGCCTTGCGGCCGGCGCGGAAAGGAATGTCGCCTCGACCTATGGCCCGCTTGCGCCCTTGCCAAGGCCCGGCCGCCATCGGAGCGGAGACATTGCTCCCCGCCCCGGCTCGATGGTCAAGCGCCGTGCAGCTGATAGGTCCGCTGGACCAGCCGGTCCGTGTGCGAGCGGTTTTCCGGCCGGCGCCGCGTCAGCGCCAGGATGAACCCGGCCGACATGGCGATGGCCAGCATCGACGAGCCGCCATAGGAGATGAACGGCAGCGTCATGCCCTTGGCCGGCATCAGCTGCAGGTTCACCGCCATGTTGATGATCGACTGCAGGCCGAACAGCAGGACCAGGCCGGAGATCGCCAGCCGGTTGAAGACGTCGCGCTGCTGGCCTGCCACCGAAAGCCCGCGGACCACGATGAAGGCGAAGATCGCCGCCAGCGCCATGCAGGTGATGATGCCGAACTCCTCGGCGATGACGGCGAAGGCGAAGTCGGTGTGGCTGTCCGGCAGCATGCGCTTGACCGTGCCTTCGCCGGGTCCCTGCCCCAGCCAGCCGCCGCGCATGATCGCTTCGCGCGCCGTGTCGGTCTGGAACGTGTCGCCTTCGCCGGTCAGGAAGCGGTCGATGCGGCTGGCGACGTGCGGGAAGGCGAAATAGGCCAGCGCCGAACCGCCGAGAGCGACGCCGCCGAGCAGCGCGATCCAGAGCCACGACATGCCGGCCATGAAGAACAGCCCGCCCCAGGCGGCGGCGACGAGGATCGTCTGTCCGAGATCGGGCTGGGCGACGAGCAGCGCCACGGCGACCAGCAGCAGGATCATCGCGAAGAGGTTGCCCGGAATGTCCGGCCGGCGCTCCTTCTCGGCGAACAGCCAGGCGCAGATCACCACGAAGGCGGGCTTCATGAATTCCGACGGCTGGAGGTTCAGCGGGCCGAGCTCGATCCACCGGCGGGCGCCCTTGATCTCGGTGCCGAAGAACAGCGCCAGCACCATGAAGAACAGCGACGCCCCCAGCACCAGCAGCGCCGTCCGCCGGACGCCACGCGGCGACAGCAGCGAGCAGGCGAACATCACCGCCAGCGACGGCAGCAGGAACACCGCGTGGCGCTTGACGAAGTGGAAGGGTTCGAGGCCGATCCGCTCGGCGACCGGCGGACTGGCCGCGAAAGAGAGCACCAGCCCGCCGACCAGGAGCGTCAGGAAGGCGGCGAGGAACCAGCGATCGACGCCCCACCACCAGTCGCTGACCAGGCTGCGCTTGGTCCGGCTCGTCATGCTCATCCCCTCTGGACCATCTCTATGCCGGGCAGACGACCGACCGCTTCCCGGAAGGCGTCGCCCCGCACCTCGAAATTGCGGAACTGGTCGAAACTCGCGCAGGCCGGCGACAGGAGGACGACCTCCTCGCCGCCGCCCGCGGCAGCGTCCGCAGCGGCATGCCGCACGGCAACGTCGAGCGTATCGGAGATTTCGTAAGGAATTCGTTTACCAAGCGTCGCCGCGAAGGCGGGCGCCGCTTCGCCGATCAGGTAGGCCTTGACGATCTTCGGGAAGAACGGCGCCAGCGGCGCGATCCCGCCCTCCTTGGCGAGTCCTCCGGCGATCCAGTGGATGCGCGGGAAACTGGCCAGCGCCGTCGCCGCGGCATCGGCGTTGGTCGCCTTGGAATCGTTGACGAACAGCACCGCGCCCTGCCGGCCGACCGTCTCCATCCGGTGCGCCAGCCCCGGAAAGCTCTGCAGGCCCGCCTCGATCTCGTCCGGCGACAGGCCGGCGAGGCTGAGCGCCGCCACGGCGGCCGCGGCGTTCTGGGCGTTGTGGCGTCCGCGCAGCGAGCCGATCCCGGCGAGCGTGAAGGACACCTCCGGCAGGCCGGGCATGCGGCGCAGCAGCGCCGTGCCGTCGAAGCCGACCGCGGCCCGCGCATCGTTCGCCTGCGAGATGCGGATGACGGCGCGGCCCTCGCTGTCCAGCTCGTCCGCGATGCGGCGGCAATGCGCGTCGTCGATGCCGACCACCGCTGTGTCGGCCCCGGCCACCAGCCGCGCCTTGATCGCCGCGTACTGGCCCATCGTGCCATGCCGGTCGAGGTGATCGGGCGTCAGGTTGAGCAGGATGCCGACCGAAGGCGCCAGCGTCGGTGCGAGATCGATCTGGTAGGAGGAGCATTCGAGTACGTAGTGGCGCGCCGGCGCCGGCGGCTCCAGCGTCATCACCGCGACGCCGATATTGCCGCCCATCTGCGTATCGCGACCAGCGGAGCGCAGGCAGTGCGCGATCAGCGCCGTCGTGGTCGACTTGCCGTTGGTGCCGGTGATGGCGATCAGCGGCGCCTCGGGGGCCCGGACGCGGCGCTCGCGGCTGAACAGCTCGATGTCGCCGATGACCGGCACGCCCGCCGCGTGCGCCAGTTCCACCGTCCAGTGCGGCCGCGGGTGGGTGAGCGGTACGCCCGGCGCCAGCACCAGCGCGGCGAAACCCGACCAGTCGGCGCTGTGCAGGTCGCCGGTGGGAATGCCGGCCGCCGCCGCCGCCGCGACGCCGTCCGGATTGTCGTCGAATGCCGTCAGCTTGGCGCCGCCCTCGACCAGCGACAGGGCGGTCGCGCGGCCCGAACCGCCGAGGCCGAACAGCGCGATTGATTTGCCGGCAAAGCTTTGGGCCGCGATCATCGCCCTACCGCAGCTTGAGGGTGGAGAGGCCGACGAAGGCCAGCATGAAGGCGATGATCCAGAAGCGCACGACGACCTGGCTCTCGGTCCAGCCGAGCTTCTCGAAATGGTGGTGGATCGGCGCCATCAGGAAGACCCGCCTGCCCGTCAGCTTGAACCAGCCGACCTGGATGATCACCGATAGCGCTTCGATCACGAACAGGCCACCGATGATCGCCAGCACCAGCTCGTGCTTGGTGGCCACCGCGATCGTGCCGACCATGCCGCCCATGGCAAGGGAGCCGGTATCGCCCATGAAGATCGCCGCCGGCGGCGCGTTGAACCACAGGAAGCCGAGCCCGGCGCCGATCACCGCCCCGCAGAGCGGGGCGAGCTCGCCGGTGCCGGCGACGTAGTGGATCTGCAGGTAGGTGGAGAAGTTCACGTTGCCGGCGACATAGGCGATCAGGCCGAAGGCCGCGGCGGCGATCATGATCGGCACGATGGCCAGCCCGTCGAGCCCGTCGGTGAGGTTCACCGCGTTGCCGGCGCCGACCATCACGAAGGCCCCGAACACGACGTAGAACCAGCCAAGGTCGAGCAGCACCGCCTTGACGAACGGAAACGCCAGCGAGGACGCGAAGCTGCCGGTGCCGGCATAGACGATCATCGTCGCCGCGGTGCCGGCAATCAGGAACTCCAGCGCCAGGCGCGACTTGCCGGAAAAGCCCTTGTGGCTCTGCTTGGTGACCTTGAGATAGTCGTCGTAGAAGCCGATGGCGCCGAAGCCGACGGTGACCATCAGCACCGTCCAGACATAGAGGTTCGACAGGTCCGACCACAACAGCGTCGCCACCAGGAAGCCGCTGATGATCATCAGCCCGCCCATGGTCGGCGTGCCGGCCTTCTTGAAATGCGTCTGCGGCCCGTCGGCGCGGATCGGCTGGCCCTTGCCCTGGCGGATGCGCAGATTGGCGATGATCGCCGGGCCGAACAGGAAGACCACGATGAAGCCGGTGATCATCGCCGCGCCGGTGCGGAAGGTGATGTAGCGGAAGACGTTGAAGATCGGGAATTCCGCCCCGAACTGTCCGAGATAGGCGATCATGCGTCGGCTCCGGACGTTGTCGGCGAGGATGGCGACGCCGCATCGCCGGCGGGGGCGTGATGGGCGATGATCCGCTCCACCAGCGGCCCGAAGCCGATGCTCTTCGAGGCCTTGACCATGATGACGTCGCCGGCGCGCGATGCGCCGAGGAGGCTCGCCAGCAGCTCGTCGACATCGTCATGCCACTCGCGCGGCACGCGGTTCTCCAGGACGTCGTCGAGCGCCTTCATCTCGTCGCCGGCCATGTACACACGGTCCACCCCGGCCGCCTCGATGGCGCCGGCGAGATCGGCGTGGAGCGAGGCGGCGTGCGTGCCGAGTTCCAGCATGTCGCCGATGACGGCGATCCGCCGTCCGCCCTCGCCCGGCGTCTCGGTCTTCAGGACGTCGAGCGCGGCGCGCATCGAGGCCGGGTTGGCGTTGTAGCTGTCATCGATGAGCGTGATGGTTCCACCTTCCTTCAGTGGCAGGCGGTGGCGGGCGCCGCGTCCCTTGACGGCGCGCCAGCTGCCGAGCGCCGACGCGACGGCCTGGACGTCCGCGCCCGCGAGCTTCGCCGCGCCGAGCACGGCGAGCACGTTCTGCGCCATGTGCCGGCCGCTCGGCGCAAGCTCGACCCGCACCTCCTCGCCGGCGATCGTCGCCGTCACCGTGGCGCCCTCCGGCGATGGCGCGAAGCCTGTCAGGCGAAAATCGGTCCCGGCCGCCTCGCCGAAGGTCGCGATCCGGCTCACCCCCGCGGCCCGCGCCATCGTCGCCAGCCGGCCGCATTGCGCATCGTCGCCGTTGAGGATCGCGGTGCCGCCCTCGACCAGCCCCTCGAAAATCTCCGCCTTCGCGTCGGCGATCTCGTCGAGATCGCGGAAATGGCCGAGATGGGCCGGCGCGATCAGCGTGACGATCGCCAGGTCCGGGCGCACCAGCTTCACCAGCGGGCGGATCTCGCCGGGATGGTTCATGCCGATCTCGAACACCGCGAAGCGCGCGTCCGCCGGTAGGCGCGCCAGGCTCAGCGGCACGCCCCAGTGGTTATTGAACGAGGCGGCGCTGGCGTGGACGCTGCCGCAGGCCGACAGCCCGTGCCGCAGCGCCTCCTTGGTAGTGGTCTTGCCGACGCTGCCGGTGACCGCGATGATCGTCGCCTGCGAGCGGGCGCGGGCGGCTTCCGCAAGCCGCGTCAGCGCTTTCAGCACGTCGTCGACGACCAGCAGCGGCGCAAGGACGCTGCCGAGAGCCGGCAGCTTCTGCTCCGAGACGACATGCAGCGCCGCGCCGGCCTTGGTCGCCGCCATCAGGAAATTGTGGCCGTCGAACTGCTCGCCCTTGATGGCGAAGAACGCCTCGCCCGGCTCCAGCGTACGGGTGTCGATCGAGATGCCGGTGATCGATTGCGGCAGGTCGCCGACCGGCCGCGCATCCATCGCCGCGATCAACGCGGGCATGTCCCAGAGTGGCGTGCTCATCGGCCGGCCTCCGAGATCGCCGCGCGGACTTCTTCATGGTCGCTGAAATGCTGGGTCACGCCGCCCGCCGTCTGGCCGACCTCGTGGCCCTTGCCGGCGATCACCACCGTGTCGCCGGCCTGCGCCGAGCGCACAGCCTCGAAGATCGCTTCGCGGCGATCGCCGATCTCGGTGGCCCCGGGCGATGCCGCCATGATCTCGGCGCGGATCGTCGCGGGATCCTCCGAGCGCGGATTGTCGTCGGTGACGATGACGATGTCGGCGAGCCGTGCGGCGATCTCGCCCATCATCGGCCGCTTGATCTTGTCGCGGTCGCCGCCGCAGCCGATCACCGCCACCACCCGGCCGGTGGTGAACGGGCGCACCGCGGCCAGGACGTTCTCCAGCGCCTCCGGCTTGTGCGCATAGTCGACGAAGACCGGCGCCCCGGTGGGAGTGGTGCCGGCGAGGTCGAGCCGGCCGGATGCGCCCTTCAGCGTCTCCAGCGCCGCCAGCGCGTCGCTCGCCGGCACGCCGGTGGCGATGGCAAGGCCGGCCGCGACCAGCGCGTTGGACATCTGGAATTCGCCGGCCAGCGGCAGGACGATGCGATGGATGCGGCCCTCCGCCTCGATCTCGCCGATCTGGCGATGGCGCTCGTGCTCCAGCCGCTTCAGCGCCAGGAAATTCCCGCCGCGCCCGACGGTCATCACCCGCGCGCCCGCGCCGGTCGCCACCTCGACCACCCGGCCCGACCAGCGGTCGTCGGCGAAGACCACGGCTGGCGCGCCCCTCGGCAGCAGCGCGGTGAACAGCCGCATCTTGGCGGCGAAATAGTCCTCGATGTCCGGATGATAATCCATGTGGTCGTGGCCGAGATTGGTAAAGCCGGCCGCTTCCAGCCGCACGCCGTCGAGCCGGCTCTGGTCAAGGCCGTGGCTCGAGGCTTCCATCGCGGCGTGCGTCACGCCCTCGCCCGCCAGCTCGGCCATCAGCTTCGCCAGCGCGATCGGGTCCGGCGTTGTCAGCGAGCCGTATTCGTCGCGGCCGGGCGATACAATGCCGGTCGTGCCGATCGAGGCGGCGGACAATCCGGCACCTGCCCAGATCTGTCGGACGAAGGTGGCGACGGAGGTCTTGCCGGCGGTGCCGGTGACGGCGACGACATGTGCCGGCTGCGCGCCATGGAAGCGCGCCGCCATCAGCGCGATGGCGCGGCGTGGGTCCTCGGCGCGCACGAGCGGTAGCGACGTCTCGATCGCCGCATCGGAGCCGGCGAGGATCGCAGCAGCGCCGCGGCCTTCGGCGTCGGCGACGAAGCGGGCGCCATCGGCCTTGGAGCCGGCGATCGCGGCAAACAGGAACTCAGGCCGGATTTCCCGCGAATCGCTCGAGAGTCCGGCGATCTCGGGGTCGTTCCCCGTCCATTTCGCCGCAAGGCCCTCTGCGAGTTGGGAAAGCTTCATTAACCATGTTCCGCTCTGTACCGAAAAGCCGGCCTCACCTTGGCCGGCTGTTCGGTCTTCTATCGCCAAGCGGTCGCTCGGTGAAGATCGCTTTCCACCTGCCGGAACAGTTCGTTCCGGCTGTGGTATTAATACGAGACGAGCAGCGACTTGGCCTCGTCGCCGAAGTCGGGCCGCACGCCGAGCAGCGTCGCCGAGCGCCGGATGACCGCGCCGACCGTCGGGGCCGCGTTCCAGCCGGCCGTCGCGTAGGGCTTGCCCTCTTCGCGCTTCGGCTCGTCGATCACCACCAGCACGATGTAGCGCGGATCGTTCATCGGGAATGCTGCCAGGAAGGCGTTGAACTTCGCCGTGTCGGAGTAGCGCCCGTTCACCACCTTGTTCGCCGTGCCGGTCTTCCCACCGACCATGTAGCCGTTGACCTCGGCACTCTTGCCGGAGCCGCGCTGGTCGGCGACGTTGAGACGGAAGAGATAGCGCATCTGCTCGCTGGTCTTCGGGTCGACGACCTGCGTCGCCAGCGCCTCGGCCTCGGCTCTCGTGCGCGGCAGGAAGGTCGGCGGGACGTGCTTGCCGCCGTTCATCAGCGTCGCCGCCGCGACGGCCGTCTGCAGGGGCGTCGTCGAGACGCCGTGGCCGAAGGAAATCGTCACCGAGTTGATCTGCTTCCAGACCTTGGGCTGCGTCGGCGTCGCCACCTCCGGCAACTCGGTCTGCATCCGCGACAGGAGGCCCATCCGGGTGAGGAATTCCTGGTGCCCCTCGATGCCGACCGCTTCGGCTTCCTTGGCGGTGCCGATGTTCGACGAGTAGATGAACACTTCCGGAACCGACAGCACGCGCTTCTTGCCGTGAAAGTCGGAGATGGTGAAGCCGCCGATCCGGATTGGCCGCGTCGCGTCGAAGGAGTCGGTGATCTTCACCTTGCCGGAGTCGAGCGCCATGGCGGTGGTGAAGGTCTTGAAGGTCGAGCCCATCTCGTAGAGGCCGGCGGACATCCGGTTCATCCGGTCCTTGTCCAGGGCCTGCTTGGAATCGTTGGGGTCGTAGTCCGGCAGCGAGGTCATCGCGACGACCTCGCCGGTGTTCACGTCGAGCACGACGCCGCCGACGGCGATCGCCTTGTAGCGGGTCATCGCCGCGGCAAGCTCGTCGCGCAGGATGTGCTGGACGCGCAGATCGATCGACAGCTTGACCGGCTCGAGCTCCGTGCCGACGGCCAGGCCGGCATTCTGCAGGGCGCGATAGCCCTGGTCGTCGATGTATTTCTCCATGCCCGCCGTGCCCTGGTTGTCGACATTGACATGGCCGGTCACGAAGCCCGCGGTGCTGCCGCCGGGATAGAAGCGCCGCTTCTCGGTGCGGAAGCCGATCCCGGGAATGCCGAGATCGAGGATTGCCTGCTGCTGGCCCGGCGTCAGCTCGCGCCGCAGCCAGGCGAAGCCGGCCTTGCTGGCCAGCCGGCGGTAGAGCCATTTCGGGTCGAGATCCGGCAGCACGCTGAGCAGCAGTTCGCTCGCCTCGTCCGGATCGATGATCCGCCGCGGCTCGGCGAACAGCGAGGCGGTACGGATGTCGGTCGCCAGCACTTCGCCGTTGCGGTCGATGAGGTCCGGCCGGGCGGCCATGATCTGGTCGCGCGCGCCGTAGGCCGATGCGACGTTGACGGGCTCGACGCCCCACATCACCAGCCGGCCGCCGATGACGCCGTAGATCGCCACGAACAGCCCGATGGCGATGGTGATGCGGCCGCGGTTCTTCGGCGGGCCGAGGCGGCGCCGGCGGCCGAACGGGTCGAAGTCCGGCAGCGTGGGTTCGGCGGCCGGCTTGCGGCGGAGGAGCTTTTTGACGTCCATCACCGCACCACCGTTTCGCCGTTGTCGGCATAGCCGCCGAGCGTGTTGTTCTGATCGGGAACGAGGTTGACCGGGCGGGCCGGCAATTCGTCGGGCTCGACGACCTGGTCCGGCCGCATCGGCTTCAGCTGCAGTTCGGCCTCGAAAGCATGGACGAGGCGCTGCAGGCGCGGCGGCTGGTCGAGCAGGCTCCAGTCGGCCTCGAGCAGCTGGATCGTCTCGCGTTCGAGCGCGATCCGACGCTCCACCTTGGCAAGCTCGCTCTCGGTGGTCTCGGCCTGGTGCTTGATCTGGTAGGTCCAGGCGGCGGCGGAAATCATCACCGCGATCAGCACGACATCGATCGTCTTCAGCATCGGATCAGTCTCCGCTCTCGGGTAGATCGGCAAGGGAGGGCAGCGCGGCGAATTCCAGCGCGTCGCTGCCGGTTCGGGCGGGTTCGTCGGTGCGGATACCGCTGCGCAGCTTGGCGGAGCGGGCGCGCGGATTTTGCCGCGCCTCCTCCTCGCTCGCGGCGACGGCCTTGTTGCGCGCCACGAAGGTCTGCGACACCGGCGCAAGGTTCGGCAGATGCCGCGAGCCCGACGGCGGCGACGAGCGGTCGCGCAGGAAGCGCTTGACGATGCGGTCTTCCAGCGAATGGAAGCTGACGACGACCAGCCGGCCACCGGGCTTCAGCACCTGCTCGGCCGCCACCAGCGCCCGGGCAAGCTCGCCGAGCTCGTCGTTGACGTAGATGCGCAGCGCCTGGAAGCTCCGCGTCGCCGGGTCGATCTTGTCCTTGGGCGAGCGGCCCACGACCTTGCCGACGACGCCGGCGAGATCGAGCGTGCGCGTAAACGGCCGCTCGTCGCGCCGCGCCACGATCGCCCGGGCGATGCGCCCGGCCTGCTTCTCCTCGCCGTAGAAGCCGAAGATCCGGGCGAGATCGCCGATCTTCAGCCGGTTGACGACGTCGGCCGCGGTCGGCCCGGAGGAGCCCATGCGCATGTCGAGCGGCCCGTCCTTCTGGAAGGAAAAGCCCCGCTCCGCCGTATCGATCTGCATCGACGAGACGCCGATGTCGAGAACGATGCCGTCGACCCTGCCGCCATGCGCCGCGACGATGGCGCCGAGATCGCCGAACCGTCCCTCGACCGGGATCAGCCGGCCGTCATAGCCGGACGCCAGCTCCCTCGCCGTGGCGACGGCCGACGGGTCGCGATCGATGGCGATGACCGATGCCCCGGCGTCCAGGATGGCGCGCGTGTAGCCGCCATTGCCGAACGTGCCGTCGACGACGATGTCGCCGTCCGCCGGTTGCAGGGCGGCAAGAACCTCGGCGAGAAGCACCGGAAGATGACGGGCTGGTCCGCCAGCGGTGGGTTCCTCAACCCCGCCGCCGCCCGTCGTCATTCCGGCGCTCTCGCCGACGCGGCACCACCGGAGCGCGAGGCAAGAAGACGTTCGCGCGCCTCGTTCCGGTAGGCCTCGAAATGGTCCGGCTCCCAGAGCTGGAAATAGTCCCGCGCGCCGACGAAGGCGACGCGATCCCTGATGCCGGTATGGGAGCGGATGAAGTCCGTCATCATGATCCGCCCCTCGGAATCGAACTTCAGATAGGTGCCGTCGCCGAAGGCGAAGATCGACAGGTCCTGGAAGGTCTCGCTGAACGGATCCTGCGCATCCATCCGGCGCTCGAACCGCTCCATCAGCTCCGGCCCGCCCACGTCCATCACCGGATGGGTCAGCGAACGCATGGCGAAGAGGTCGTGGATGCCGCGGGCTGCGATCACCTGCCGGAAGGCGGCCGGCACCGACACCCGGCCCTTGGCGTCGATATTGTGCACGAAGTTGGAAAGGAACCGATCCATCAGCCGCCGACTGTCCTGGAGCGACCAGTTCGCATTCCATCAAAGCCCCCGCCTTGCCGCCGACCCGCAGGCACGAAGGTGCCCTGGCGGACGGCGCCCACCATGAATTTCCCCCGCCTCGAGAAGCCCGATGAGCGGAACTGAATGTCTGAAAACGGGGCTGCCGCGCCCCTCGTTTGGTGAGAATTGGGATAGCATGGGCATCCATGGGCGTCAATGGGAAACGCGGTCGCGTTGCTTGCTCCGCTCTCCCGGAAAGTCTTAGAACGCCAGTGTTAATGCCTTATTAACGTTGATGTTTCGTAAACGATCCCGGTTTCGTCGCTACGGCAGCACACGCGCTCATCCGGCCGCACGGGATCGCCGTAAGCGACGGAAGAAGAAGACAAAAAGGGGACTTCATGACAGCGGCGCTATATTCGGTGGCGCGGCATCCCATGGATCACCGGACCACGTCGTCGCGCGGCAGCGACCCGGCGCCCGGCCAGGGTCGTCTTCTCGATGATGATGTGGTGCCAGTCGGCCTGTAAGCCGGGTTCTGTCGAGCGGCGATGAAGCCGCCGTGCGACCATTCCTCTGGGACGGCGCTTGCGCGCCGCCTCGAGCAACCCACCCGGACGACCGGCCCGGAGAAGGGCTGGCGCCTGTCTTGCGACAGGCTCCGCGTCGTCCCTATTCGGTCTTGCTCCCGGTGGGGTTTGCCGTGCCGCCGCCGTTGCCGGAAGCGCGGTGGGCTCTTACCCCGCCGTTTCACCCTTACCCCGCCATCACTGCGGCGCGCTCGGCTGGAAGGCCGGCAAGCCGCACTGAAGGCGGGGCGGTCTGTTCTCTGTGGCACTTTCCCTGGGGTCGCCCCCGCCGGACGTTATCCGGCACCGTTTCTCCGTGGAGCCCGGACTTTCCTCCCCCGCCGTCTTTCGACATATGGCGGGAGCGGTCGCACGGCCGACTGGCGACGCCTAGGTGTTCGCCGCGGCGTGCAATGTCAACCGTTCGATGGAAAAGCGCATGACGGGCCCCGGGCGGCAAACGCGTCCCGGTGGCCCGCCTCCCGGCTCAGGCGCGGGCCATTTCCCGCTGGACCTTCGAGCAGTAGCGCTTCGAGATCGGGTTCATCCGCTTGGCGTAATGGCCGGCATTGTATTTGAGGATCGTGCCGCAGGTGCTGCCGTCGCCGCGCTGCATGGCGCCGGCGAGATAGCGCATTCCCCATTTGATGTTGGTGGCCGGATCGTAGAGCGCCTTGGTCGAGCCGCGATAGCCCATGCCGCGGGCGGTGGCGGGCTTGATCTGCATCAGGCCGACTTCGCCGGCCGCGCCGGTCACCGTCGACCGGTAGCTGCTTTCGATCTGCACCACCGCGTGGGCGAGCGCCACCGGCACGCCGTGGGCCTTCGCGTGGGCTGCGATGATGGTGGCATACGGCCGGTCGGCGAAGCGCTCGACGGCGGCGACCTGAACGTTGTCCGCTTCGGCATTTCCCTTCACAGAATCGGCCGTGGAAGCGGTCGTCAGGCCGAGTACGATCGTCGCGGCGAGAGCCGCGGCAGTCAGTCTTTTCATGGATACCCCAAGATGTTGCCTGTCGCTCCAACCCCTTGAAAGAGCGACACTATCCCCCCGCCGCAGAAATGCTGCGGCTGCGAGGACCGCTATGTGCGGGGCAAAAGAACCGCCATTATGACGGCGCCGTCACGGACTGTATCAGGCTGAAATATCCAACGGATCAGTTGTCGCCTGAGCCGTGGGGACGGAGCGGCGAAACGGCGACCGCGGCAAGCGCATCAGAAGCCGGTGGAGCGTCTCGACCGTGGAGGCGTCGGCGATCCCGTCGACACGCTCCCGGCGGAAGTGCCGCTGGAAGGCGATCGTCGCCTGACGCGTTGTCTCGCCGAATGTCCCGTCGATCGGCACGCCATATCCGTAGGCGGCCAGCAATCCCTGATAGGCGGCCACCGGCTCGCCTTTGTCGCCGAGCCCGAAGAAGCGCCCGCCGGTGATCGGCGATGCCTCGACGAGATGCCCCAGCCCGGCAGAAAAAAGTTGATCCCAGGGGAACTTTTCGCCGGGATCTGCCTTGCGGGCCGGCGCGACATCCGAGTGTCCGAGCAATCTTTCGGGCGGGATCGCCCAGCGCGTGGCACAATCTGCGCACAATTGGACAACCGCGCGAATCTGCACGTCCGAAAAATCCGGATAGCCGTACTCATGGCCGAGATTGACGATCTCGATCCCGATCGAGCGCGAATTGATGTCCGCCTGCCCTCGCCAGTCACCCGCGCCCGCATGCCAGGCCCGCCGCGCCTCCGGCACCATCTGGACGATTCGCCCATCCTCGTGGACGAGATAGTGGCACGACACCGCGCTCACCGGATCGCAAAGCCAGCGCACGGCATCGTCGCCGGTGCCCATGCCGGTATAGTGGATGATCAGCATGTCCGGCCCGCCGGGGACGCGGCGTTCGTTGTGGTTGGGCGAGGCAAGCACGGCGTCGACGAGCGGGGAGTCAGGGGTCAAGCGGCGTCCCGGCTGGTGATCGCGTGATAGGCTTCGTTGATCGCCTTCATCCGCTCGTTGGCGATGAACATGAACTCGTCCGGCACGCCGCGCGCCGACAGCCGGTCCGGGTGGTTTTCCCGCGCCAGCGTCAGATAGCGGGCACGCGCCTCCTCGCGCGGCGCATCGGGGCTGATCCCGAGCACGGCGTAAGGATTGTCGGGGCCGAGGATGTGCCGGTTGCTCAAGCGAGCGAATTCCCGGTCGGTCAGGCCGAAATGCTTCGCCACCTCGGCGAGGAAGGCGAGCTCGTGCTCGTGCACCAGCCCATCGGCCTTGGCGATGTGAAACAGACCGTCGAGCACGTCCGTCAGGATCTCGCAGTCGCCGTTCTCCTCCCGGCAGAGTGCCTGCAGGCGCGCCGCGTAGAACTCGAAACCCGCGACGTCGCCCTTGGCGATATCGTAGAGTCGGAAGACGTTGCGAAGTTCCGCCGGCGGGATCTCGAGGATCTGTTGGAAGGCGGCGATCTCGCGCTGCGAAACGACGCCGTCGGCCTTGGCCATCTTTGCCGACAGCGCAATCACCGCGACGCTGAAGGCGACGCCGCGTCGCGTCTCCCTGTCGCCCGCGAACAGCGAGCGGATCGATTCGAGGATGGCCTCCAGCGTTGCCCGGCCACCGGCAGGGACCGATTGCAACAGGGCGCTGAGGCTGGAGAGTATCTGCATCCGGACGAGTCACCGCTTCTGACGGACGCAATTATCGGCGAAGCGCTGCTGCAACGCAAACGGGGTCGCCGATTGGCGACCCCGTCAAGCTGGGAATGGCGTGCCGGAAACCTAGCGTCCCCGACCGAAATCCCGATTAGTTGGCCGAAGGCACGCTTGCCGGCGGGACGGTCGTAACCGCATCGTCGTCGTCGGTCGCGCCGAGATTGTCGGCGTCGTTGACGGGCGGCGTCATCGGCTCGTCCGTGGTCGTGGTATCAACCGGAGGGGTGGTCGTCGTGTCTACCGGAGGGGTCGTCGTCGTCGTGTCAACCGGCGGCGTCGTCTCGACCGGATCAACCGTCTCTTCGACAGGATCGACCGTCTCGACCTCGGGCTCTGCCACCACTGCAGGCTCGCTCTCGGTGACGACCGGAGTTTCGGTCTCGGTGACTTCGTCGTCGGAACAGGCGCCGAGGGTCAGGAGAGCGGCGGCACTGGCGGCCAGCAGGAGCGTTTTCATGGATAGTCCTTTCAGAAACAAATCGTGTTCTGCACCCAAACGCGCCAGATCGCCTTAGGTTCAGGCGGAAACCGATCACGGAACATGTCCGTGCAAGACATCGACGTCAGCCCGGCGCTTCCTGCAGGTTCGAAATTCGCCGCGCGGCGGGACAGCCCGGGTCCAGCCATCCGTGGTGAAATGATGCCCCAGACGCCGACTTCGACAATCACACCCCGATGTGTGGCGCGGCGGTCCTAGTCATCGACAGCCTGCCGTCGGAATGTTTCGCGCAGGACGATCCGGAGTTACGATGAGACTTCTTTCTGCGATCCGCAGCTGCACCCTTTGGCACAGCCGCCCGGAACGGCCCGAAACGGCGACGCGGCGGCGTCGGCCGTTTCGCGGCGGCTTGCTGATGCTCGCCGGGGTCGCCGCACTGGCCCTCGCCGGCTGCCGCTCCGCCTCGCTCGACGTCAACGATCTCGGCCTTGCCCCTGCCCCGTCCGGCTTCAGCGCCGACAGCGCCCATGCCTATCCGGTGCACGGCATCGACGTGTCGAAATACCAGGGCACGATCGACTGGAATGCCGCCCGCCAGGGCGGCACCGCCTTCGCCTGGCTCAAGGCGACCGAAGGCGGCGACATCCTCGACGACCGCTTCCTCGAGAACTGGCGCAACGCCGGTGCCGCCGGCGTGCCGCGCGGCGCCTATCATTTCTGGTATCATTGCCGTCCCGGCGTCGAGCAGGCCGCCTGGTTCATCCGCAACGTGCCGCGCGAGCGCAACGCGCTGCCGCCGGTGATCGACATCGAGTGGACGCCCTTCTCGCCGACCTGCACCCGTCGGCCGACGACCGAGGAGATCGTGCGCGAGGTCGGCGCCATGGCCGACGTCCTCGAGAGGCACTACGGCAAGCGGCCGATCCTCTACATCCCGATCGACGTCCATCGCGAACGCCTCGTCGGCGCCTTCCGCCAGCACCAGATGTGGCTGCGCGCCGTCCGGGATCATCCGAAGAATGTCTACGAGGACCGCGACTTCCATTTCTGGCAATATACCGAGAGCGGCACGGTGCCCGGCATCAGGGGCGAGGTCGACCGCAACGTCTTCGCCGGCACGCGTGCCGACTGGATCAGGTGGCTGCAGACCCACACCGCCGGCTAGGCACGTTCTTCAAACTGCCATCATGGCCGGCTAGCGGGACAGCATCAGCCCTGCCGACCGACACGCTTGCCCATAGGATCGCCCCATGCCCGCAGCCCGCCATATCGCCGTGACCCTGTCGATGCTCCTCGCCGGCACCTCGCTTGCCGCCGCGCAGCAGTGCGGCGGCGATTTCGGCCAGTTCCTGGAGGGCGTGCGGACCGAGGCGCTGGCGAAGGGCCTGTCGCCCGCCGCCGTCGACACCGCCGTCGCCAACATGCGGCAGGATCCGAAGGTGCTCGCCGCCGACCGCGCCCAGGGCGTCTTTGCCCAGGACTGGGAGCAGTTCGCCACCCGGATGGTCAACGGCTACCGGCTGAGCCAGGGCAAAGCCAATCTCGACAAGCACGCCGGCGTCCTGTCCCGCGTGCTCGACGAGACCGGCGTGCCGGGTCCGGTGATCGCCGCCTTCTGGGGCCTCGAGACCGATTACGGCGCGGTGCTCGGCAATTTCGACACGCTGGCCGCGCTTGCCACCCTCGCCCATGACTGCCGCCGGCCGGAACTCTTCCGCCCGCACCTCCTCGGCGCGATCGAGATCGTCGACCGCGGCTACCTGACGCCGGCGGAAATGAAGGGCGCCTGGGCCGGCGAGCTCGGCCAGACGCAGCTCCTGCCCGAGGAATACATCGCCTTCGGCACCGACGGCGACGGCAACGGCCGGGTCGACCTGCGCCAGGACGCCGCCGACGTTCTCGTCACCACCGGCAAGTACATCCAGTCGCTCGGCTGGCGGCGCGGCGAGCCCTGGCTCGAAGCCGTCGCCGTCCCGTCCGACTTCCCGTGGGAACGGGCCGCTCTGGTCAACAGGGAGCCCCGCTCGGCCTTCGCGGCGCTCGGCGTCACCAAGGCGGACGGCTCGCCTCTGGAGACCGACGACCTGCCGTCATCGCTGATCCTGCCGATGGGCCGGGGCGGTCCGGCCTTCCTCGCCTTCCCGAATTTCGACATCTATCTCGAGTGGAACAAGTCGCTCGTCTACTCGCTGTCGGCGGCCTATTTCTCGACCCGCCTTGCCGGCGCCCCGCCGGTCGACATGGGCAATCCGCAGCCGGGCCTTGACCTCGAGACCACCAAGCAGCTGCAGCAGCGCCTGAGCGATCTCGGCTACGACACCGGCGGCATCGACGGCATCATCGGCGAAAACACCAGAGCCGCCGTCCGCCAGGAACAGATCCGCCTCGGCCTGCCCGCCGACGGCTGGCCGACGCCGGACCTGCTGTCGGCGCTCTGACGCCGCCTCCGCGGAGCCTTGCCGCCAGCTCCAAGGGCGGCAAGGCGCTCGCGCCGGGCACGTCGTTCTCACTGCGCCTGTTGTCTTCGCCGTGTCCTCCCCATATGCGCGCACGGAGCAGTGAGCGCTCCGTGAGGAGCCGACGACGCATGAAACCGACCCAGACCCCGCTTCATCCCGACCACGTCAGGCGCCTGCGGCGCGTCAGCCGCATCGCGCGGCTGATGGACACGGCGATCCGGATTCCCGGCACCGGCATCCGCTTCGGCGGCGATTCCGTTCTCGGCCTGATCCCGGGTGTCGGCGACGTCGCCGGTGGGGCGATCGGGCTCTACATCGTCAACGAGGCGCGCCAGCTCGGGCTTCCGACCAGCAAGATCGTGAAGATGCTCGGCAATCTCGGGCTCGACGTTGCGATCGGCGTCGTGCCGCTCGCCGGCGACGTCGCCGACGTGTTCTTCAAGGCGCACCGGCGCAATCTCAACATCATCCTCGAGCACTTCGGCGAGGCCGACACGGACCTCGGCGAGACGATGCGCGAGCGGCCGATGAAGGATATCACGCCGAAACGGCGCTGAGGCGCCTTACCAGCGGCGGGTGCGCGCGAAATAGCGCTCGGCCTCGAACCCGAAGGCCTGGCGCAGCCCCGCCTCCTCGCCGCGGATGAAGCGGGCAGTGATCACGAACGGATAGATCATCGCGATCGCCACCGCCGACAGCGCGCCGAGCCAGAACGCGACCCCCAGCACCACAAGTGCCATTCCGGTATAGATCGGGTTGCGGTTGATCCGGTAAGGCCCCTCGACGATCAGCGCCGTCGGCGTCTGGCGCGGCATGATCTCGGTCTTCTTCCGGCGGAACCACAGCGCCGACCATGCCATGATCGCGATGCCGACGACGGCGAGCAGGATGCCGAGCCCGGTGCTCCATGCGGAGCCGAAACGGGCGATCGGGACGAGCCAGGCCGCAAGGACCGAGGCGGCTATGGTCGCCATCGCCCAGACCGGCGGCAGGTCGGGTGTGAGATGCCCTGAACGCATTGGATGATGTCTCCGCGCATTGCCGGCGATCATACAACCGCGTCGGCTGGCACGCCGGCTCCGTCGCCGCCGCCATGATACAAGCCGCTACCGTCTCCGCCAGCCCACACGGGTCCCCGTCAGGCGCCGTTGATCGCGGTCGGCCTCAATCCGCCATCGTCTCGAGGCTCGCATAGCCCTCGGCCGCCTCGCCCTCGTCGAACGGCGTCGTCACCTCGACGAACGTGTCCGGATAGAAGCCGTTGAAGCGCGTGCGCAGCGACAGCGAGTAGGCGCCGATATGGCCGATCTCGATCCAGTCGCCGGTATCCACCGTCTCCGGCAGCCAGAACGGCCGCGACAGGATATCGACGCTGTCGCAGGTCGCCCCGCACACCTTGAACGCCTCGATCTTCGAGGGGTCGCCGTTGCGGCTCTGCCGCGCCGGGTCCGGGATGAAGCGCGCCGGCAGGGTGATCTTGCCGGTCCATGAATCCGACAGCGACGCCCAGATGCCGTCGTTTATGTAGAGCCGCTTGCCCTTGCGCAGCAGCACCCGGACGATCAGCGAGAACGCCCGCGCGACGATCACCCGGCCGGGCTCGGCGACCAGCGGCATCTCGTCGAAGCCCCATTCCCTGATGTCGCCGTCCAGCCGCGACATGATCTGCCCGAGCCCCGGCATCTCGCGCTTCTTGCGGCGCGGATCGTGGCCGTATTCGGCCGGAAAGCCGCCGCCGACGTCGAGCCCGGCGAGCGGCACGTCGGCACGGTTGCGCACCCAGTCGGTCGAGGCGAGCGCCCGCTCGTAGGTGTCCGGGTCCTCGATCTGCGAACCGACATGGAAGCAGATGCCCACCTTGAAGCCGATCTTGTGGCAGCGCTGCAGGAGCTCGACCGCATGGGCCGGCGCCGCGCCGAACTTCTTCGACAGCTCGTAGGCGGCATGGCCCCTGGTCTGGATACGCACGAACAGGGTGATCGTCCCCGGATCGAGGTCGAGCGCCCGCACGATCCGCAGGATCTTGGCGACCTCGTCCTCGTGGTCGAGCGACAGGACGCGGATGCCGTAGGTCTCGAGCGCCAGCCTGATGTCCGACTGCGCCTTGACCGGATGCATGTAGAGCATCTCGGCCTTCGGCAGCGCCGCGCGGACGGCGGCGAACTCGCCGGGCGAGGCGACGTCGAAGATCTTCACCCCCGCCTCGGCGAGGGTCGAGAGCACCATCGGCTCGCCATTGGTCTTCACCGCATAGGCGGTGTCGCCGGCGAAAGCCGCCATGAAGCCCCTGGCGTCGGCCTTCAGCACCTCGGGTCGGAAGCAGTAGACCGGCACGTCGGGCCGAAGCGCGAGCGCGGCGTCCTTGGCCGTCTTGAATTTCTGCAAGGAAAGCTCCTGCGATTCTGTCGGACGGGCATCGCCGAAGCAGCTCAGGCTGCGGCGAATGTTGCGGGGCAGCGTCGTGTCTCGGACCGGGCGACCGGCCTTGCCGTGCTGCCGTCGCCGACCCTAAAGAGGGCGCGTCATCCCTAGGAGCTTCCCGCATGAACGTCCAGCCGCTCGGTCTCGCCCGCCTCGTCGCCGACATTGAGGCCGGCCTGACCACGCCGGCCCGGATCATCGGCGCAGCTGAGGAGCGGATCGACGCGCTGGACGGCGAGATCGCCGCCTTCGTGCGCCGCGCGCCGGCGGAAAGCGTTGCTGCGGCCATCGCCGCGACTGGGCCGCTGGCGGGCGTGCCGTTCGGCGTCAAGGACATCTTCGACACCGCCGACATGGCGACCGAGCACGGCTCGCCGCTCTATGCCAGGCACCGCCCGGTCGCCGACGCCGCCCTGGTCGCAATGGCGCGCAAGGCCGGCGCGGCAATCCTCGGCAAGACCGCGACCACCCAGTTCGCCTCGCTCGATCCCTGTGGCACTCGCAATCCCCACGATATATCCCGCACGCCCGGCGGCTCCTCATCCGGCTCGGCCGCGGCGGTCGCGGCCGGCATGGTCGCCGGCGCCTGCGGCTCGCAGACCGGCGGCTCGGTGCTGCGGCCGGCCTCCTATTGCGGCGTCGCCGGCTACAAGCCGAGCTTCCGGCTGCTGCCGACCGTCGGCATGAAGACCTTTGCCTGGTCGCTCGACACGGCCGGCCTGTTCGCCGCCGGCGTCGCCGACGTCGCACTGCTCGCCGCTCGTCTGACCGGCCGCGACCTCGCCCGTGCCCCCCTCGCAGATGCCGCGGGGCTGCGGATCGGCCTCTACCGAAGCAGCGTCGACGCCTTGATCGAACCAGAGATGCAGGCTGCATGGCACCGCGCCGCCCGCGCCCTGGAAGCTGCCGGCGCGACGCTGGTGGAGGTGGCCGAACCCGCGGCGCTCTCGGCGGCGCGCGATGTTCACGGCGCCGTCCAGAATTTCGAGGCCGCGCACGCGCTGATGTGGGAGCATCGCACCCACCGCGCGGCGATCGCGCCGCGCGTGCTGGCGCAGCTCGACGAGGGCGCGGCCATTTCCCCGGCAGACTACGATGCCGCGCGGCGGACCGCCCGGATCGGGCGTCGAACGGCGACGAGCCTGTTCGAGACAGTCGATGCGCTGCTGCTGCCGTCGGCGCTCGGCGCCGCTCCCGAAGGCCTCGGATCGACAGGCGATCCCGCCTTGAACAAGCTCTGGACCCTCACCGGCAACCCCTGCGTCAGCGTGCCCGGCCTGACAACGACGGCCGGGCTGCCGCTCGGCATCAGCATCGTCACCCGCTTCGGCCGCGACGCCGAGGCACTCGCCATCGGCGCGCTGCTGGAAGCGCGGCTTCGCGCCTGAGCCGGTCGCCGGAATCGCCCGACGGCCGCTTCGGTCCGGATCTGTGCCAAAAAAATACAGCGTCCGGCTTCGCGCTGCATCGTTATTGCCCGCAGGGCCTGGCGGCCGTGAGGAAGAATTTCCTGCTGCAGTGCAGCAACGAAACCGCCTTTACGATTTCCTCATCTCCGTTAACGTCTCCCTCGTCGTCAGATGAGGAGGCGCTTCCATGGAACTGACACGTCCCATGAACCTGCTGTTTATCTGTGCCGCATTTGCGTTCGTCGGCGCTCTGGTCGTGGGCATCGTGCCCTGACCTGAACAGCGCGACAGGGGCCATCTTCGAGATGGCCGAGAGACGAAAAAGCCGGGGTTCGCCCCGGCTTTTTCACGTTCGGACGGATGACTTGCGCTCAGGCGGCTTCCGCCTTGCCCTCGGCCTGTGCACCGCCCGCCGTCCCGGCGCGCAGGCCAAGGATGTGGCAGATCGAATAGACTAGGTCCGCCCGGTTCATCGTGTAGAAATGGAAGTCCGAGATGCCCCGGCTGGTGAGGTCGAGCACCTGCTCGGCGCAGACGGCGGCCGCCACGTGGCTGCGGGTCTGCTCGTCGTTCTCCAGCCCGTCGAAGCGCTCGGCCAGCCATGACGGGATCTTCGTGCCGCAGGCACTAGAGAAGCGGGCGATCTTGGTGAAATCGTGGATCGGCGCGATGCCGGGAACGATCGGGATGTAGATCCCTGCCTTGCGCACCCGCTCCACGAAACGCTCGTAGACGTCGTTGTCGAAGAAGAACTGGGTGATGGCGCGCGTCGCGCCATTGTCGACCTTGCGCTTCAGGAGGTCGATGTCGGTGGCGAAATCCGGGCTCTCGGGGTGCTTCTCCGGATAGGCCGAGACCGAGATCTCGAAATCGGCGAAGGCTTTCAGCCCCGCGACCAATTCGACGGCGTTGCGATAGCCGTCGGGCCGCGCGACATATTCGCCGCCGACGCCCGCCTGGCTGTCACCGCGCAGCGCCACGAAATGGCGCACGCCGGTCTCCCAGTACTGGCGCACCACCGCATCGACGTCCTCGCGGGACGCGTCGACGCAGGTCAGGTGCGCCGCCGGCGTCAAGCTGGTCTCCTTGAGGATTCGTTCGATGGTCGAATGGGTGCGCTCGCGGGTCGAGCCGCCGGCCCCGTAGGTGACGGAGACGAAGCGCGGCCCCAGCGGCGCGAGCCGCTCGATCGAGCGCCAGAGATTTTCCTCCATCTTCTCCGACTTCGGCGGGAAGAACTCGAAGGAGACGTTGATCCCGGAAGGGGAAAGCGGGCTGGTGCGGCTCATGGCAGGTTCTTCTCAGCTGGCTTGGATGGAAAGTGTGGATTCGGCGACGAGGAGGCGCGGGTCGCGGGCGATGCAGAGGGTCACGGTGAGTTCGCCGGTCTGCTCGCCCGTCGAGACGAGATGCTGGATGGAGACCGGTTCGAGCCCCGCCTCCTCCAGATAGGCGTTGAGCGCCTCGTCGGAAAAGCCGAGGCGCAGATGCGCGTGTTCGGCACGCAGAAACTCCAGCGAATGCGGCGCAAAGTCGATGATCGCCATCCGACCGCCCGGCGCCAGCGCCCGCGCCGCCTCGGCGACGGCCGCGGCCGGATCGTCGAGATAATGCAGCACCTGGTGGATCGTCACGAGGTCGAAGGACTGACGCTCCACCGGCAGATGATAGGCGTCGCCCTGGCGCACCAGCGCGTTGGCGATGCCGGCCTGGTCGAGCTTGGTCCGGGCGATCGCCAGCATCTCGCGCGAGGCGTCGACGCCGACCGCCCGCTCGCAGCGCGGCGCCAGCAGTTCCAGGAGCCGGCCGGTGCCGGTGCCTATGTCGAGCAGCGTGCCGATCCGCTTGCCGCCCAGCGCGTCGAGCAGCGCCCGCTCCACCTCGGCGTCGGAGGCATGCAGCGCCCGGATCCGGTCCCAGTGCCCGGCATTGCTGGCGAAATAGCTGGCGGCCCGGCGGGCGCGGTCGGCGCGAACCGATTCCAGCCGCTCGAGGTCGCGGCGGATTTCCGGATCGCCGTCGTCGACCCAGCCGACCAGCGTGCGCACCAGCCCGGACATGGTCGCCTCGTCGGAGACCCGGAAATACGCCCAGGCGCCTTCCTGATAGCGCAGCAGCACCCCCGATTCGACCAGCAGCTTCAGGTGCCGCGAGATCCGCGGCTGCGACTGGCCGAGAATCGACGTAAGCTCGCTGACAGTGAGATCGTTGCGCGCCAGAAGCAGGACGAGTCGCAGCCGGGTCGGTTCGGCGACGGCTTTCAGCGCGTCGACGAAGGATCCGAAAGAGAGCTTGCGAATGTCCAGCATGAAGACTTCCAATCACGATATAAAGATATGTTTATATCGAAACGGTGATCGCTGCAAGCTGAAGTTGGATCGTCGGACCGCCTTGTCGGCGGCTCCCGGCTTCCCGACTCCGACGCGGGCCGCCCGATGACCGATCTGGCCACGCCACGACCCGCCGCCGACGGCGCCCGTCCCGGCGAAGTGCGCTTCGCCGCACCCGCCCCGGCCTATGACGATGCCGGCCTGGTCTTCATCGGCCGCATCCGCTCGCCCTGGGCCGAGCGCAGCGCCTGCCCGAAGAACATCGGCGCGGCGCGGGAGCGCGGCCAGACGGCGACGGTCGAGATCGACGCCGCCTTCCGGCCGGCCCTGCAGGGCCTGGCGACGGGCGCCTACGTGCATCTCCTCACCTGGCTCGACCAGGCCACCCGCGACCTGGCGCTGCAGGTGCCGCGGCATGCCGCCGGCCCGCGCGGCACCTTCTCGCTGCGCTCGCCGGTCCGGCCCAACCCGATCGGCATGCATCTGGTGCGGATCGAGGCGATCGATATCGAGGCCGGCATCCTGACCATCGACGCGATCGACGTCCTCGACGGCACGCCGCTCCTCGACCTCAAGCCGTACCTCGCGTCGGTCGACGCCCCGCCCGCCCCCTGATCGCTGGTGGCCACCGAACGCCAGAAGCGCATCGCCCGCGCCCTCACCGCCCTGATCCCGCGCGCGCCGTTCATCGACGCCGAGGCGATCCGCGCGGCGGCGCGCTCGCGCCACATGCGCCCGCTGCCCTCGGAGCGCGCCATCTGGCTCGCAGCCATCTCGCACATCAGGCACGCCCATACCGACTACGACGAGCTGATGGATGACGGCTACGACCGCGACGCGGCGCGCTATTTCGTGCTCGACGACATCAACGCGGTGCTCGATCGCTGGGGCGCGACACGGCGCCTCGATCCGGACGTTTCGGACGATACCTCGCCGGAAGACACGCCGGATGCTGATGAGCAGGACGAATCCGACCCGGACGACTAGGCGCCGTAGATCCACTGCTCCGGCACGCGCGCCTCGAACCGCTCCCCGGCCTCGATCCGCCCCGGCTTCTCGACCCAGCCGACCAGCCCGCGCCGGTGCTTGGCCGCCCGGACATAGGCGAAGGGGATGTCGGCGCGCCCGGCATGATGCCGTGCCACCGCGTGCCCGGCCGCCCGGCACGGGGCATTGTCCCCGTCGATCTTCAGCGTGACGCCGCCCTCGAACATCAACAGCGTGCGCGGCGGCAGGAAGGTCAGTCGCGCAATGCCGGCGATCAGCAGATTGGCGCCGACCCATTCCGGCCGGATCTCGTCGATGCCGAGGGCTTCCGCCGTCTCCGCCAGTTCCTCGGCCGAGAGCAGCGAGACCTGCCGCTCGTTGCGGATCTCGGTGCCGCGCGGGTACCAGGGCTCGCGCCCGCCGGCCCGCCGCGTCAGGCCGCCATGGCGGTCGCCCGCAAGCCCGTCATAACCGAGCTCGAGCGCGTCCACCGGCGTCGTCTCGAAGCCGCTGCCGTCGGTGCGGTAGAGCGCGGTCGCGCTGCCCGCAAGCCGGAAGGCCCGCTTGCGCTCCGGCGGCGCCAAGCGCTGCGGCTGCACCGTCTCGCCGAGATCCAGCGTCTCCTGTCCCACCGCACTGCTCGCCATGGTCAGGCCTTTCCATCGCCGGGCTTGAACTCCGACGCGTGGGCGCGCTCGAAGGTGACCACCCGGTAGACGTAGAAGACCACGATCACCACCAGGACGGTGTTCGACACCGGCCCCACATAGCCCTCCACCGCCTCGTAGTTCTGCCCCAGCAGATAGCCGGCGAAGGCCAGCAGCGCCGTCCAGATCGCGCTGCCGATGGCCGAGAAGATCAGGAACGTGCCGATCGACATGCGCGCGATGCCGGCCGGCACCGAGATCAGCGTCCGCACCGTCGGCACCAGGCGGCCGAACAGCACCGCGGCGACGCCGTGCCGGCCGAACCAGTCATTGGCCGTATCGACGTCGCCCGGCGACAGCGTCATCCAGCGCCCGTGCCGGGCCGCCAGCCGCTTCAGCCGCACCCCGCCCATCAGGCGCCCCGCATAGTACCAGGGCACAACGCCGGCGAGCGAGCCGATCGTCCCGGCGACGATAACGGCTACAATCGACATCCGGCCCGCCGCGGCCTCGTATCCGGCCAGCGGCATGATCAGTTCGGAGGGGATCGGCGGAAAGATATTCTCCAGGAACATCAGCATCGCGATGCCGAACGGCCCGAAGCTGTCCATCATGGTCTTGACGAAAACGTCCATTGAATCATCCGCTTATGCCGGGTGCCGGGCCAATTCGCGCCGTACCGCCACCGGTCGATGACCATTTCGATAGCGCGCGGCCTGCCGCGTTGCAACGCAGCACGACCGCCATTGGCTTGCGGCGGTCCCGGCCGGGTGCTCTGCTCGCGCCATGAGCACCGGTCTCGACAGTTTCGACAATTTCTCCTGGGCGAGCCTCCTGGCCGGCAGTGAGACGCTGGTCGTCGACCCCGATGCCAGACGCGCCATGCGAACGGCGAACGCGCTGGAGGAAGCCGGGGCTCGCGCCACGATCGTTCCCGACCGGGCGACGGCACTCGACCGGCTGCTCCGGCGGCGCTTCTCGCTCGCCGTGGTGGCGCTGGAACCGGGCGCAACGCTGGACGGCGACGTCGATGCGGCGCTGACGGCCGCCGGTGTCCGGCTGATGCTGCTGGCCGAGCCCGCCCGCCACGAGCGGCTGCGACTGAGCTACCCGCACGCCGCGGTCGCGACCCTCGGGATCAGCGAACGGGCGCTGGTGATGCTGCTGACCGGCACGCGCGACGAATGACCGGCCCTTGCCGGGCCTAGCGCAGGACGGTGTCGATCGAGGTCTCGATCTGCTGGATCGTGTAGGGCTTCTGCAGGATCGGGCAGTCGTGCCAGCGCTCCTCGACGCCGCCGCGGCCGTAGCCGGTGGCGAAGACGATGGGGATGCCGGCTTCGCGCATCCGCTCGGCCACCGGGTAGACGGTCTCGCCGCCGATATTGACGTCGAGGATCGCCACGTCGATCTCGAGCCCTGAATCGATCAGCCGGTGTGCGCCGCTGACCCGCATGGCGGTCGCCACGACATTGCATCCGAGGTCGTCGAGCATGTCTTCGAGCTGCATGGCGACGAGGCTTTCGTCCTCGACGACGAACACCTTCACCCCGGTCAGATCACCAGACTGCCTATGCGGCTGAACTTTCAATATCTTCGACCTCGGAGAGCGCTACCTGGAACCGGCAGATGAGGCCGGTGTCGAGAAGGTCAAGAGCGTGCGATCCCGACAGCTCTCCCTCGATGATCCGCTTCAGGATTCGCATGCCGAAGCCGGGCGCGAAACTCCTTGGCTCGGCGGTCGGCGTATTCTCCTGCCAGACGACGTCGAGCATCCGGCGCGCGCCGCGGCCGCTGGTCGTCCAGGTCACCGAAAGCTTTCCATCCTCGCCGGCCATCGCGCCATAGCGTGCCGCGTTCGAGGCGAGCTCGTGGAACACCATCGCCAGCGCGATGGCCGACTTGGCCGACAGATGCACTTCCGGCCCGCCGATCCGGACACGATCCGGGGAGAACACCGACAGCTCCTGCGTCAGCAGGACCGACAGGCCGGCGGCCTCCCAGCGGCGCGCCGACAGGACGTTGTGCGCCTGGCTCAGCGCCATGATCCGCGCCTCGAAGGCATAGCGCGCCTCCTCGGGGTCGCGGATGTTGCGGAAGCTCTGCCGGGCCATCGACTGCACCGTCGACAGCGTGTTCTTCACCCGGTGGTTCAATTCGTCGATCAGCAACCGCTGCCGTTCGGCGGCACGGACCGACTCGGTGCGGTCGGTCGCCTGCACGAACACACCGCTGATCTGCCCGTCGGCGTCGCGGATGGCATTGTAGGAGAAGTCGAGGAAGGTCTCGATCGGCTCTGTGTCCGGGCCGCTCTGGAGCATCAGCCGCACGCCCTCGCCCGAAACCGTCTGCCCGGTCGCGTACACCCGGTCGAGCATCTCGAAATAGCCCTGCCCGGCGATGTCCGGCAGCACCTGGCGGATCGGCAGGCCGATCAGGTTGCGGTTGCCGATGAAGCGCAGATAGCTGTCGTTGACGAAGGTGAAGACGTGGTCCGGGCCCTCCAGCACCGCGATCATGCCGGGCGCCTGGCGGAACAGCCGCCGGAACTCCTCGCTCTCGGAGACCTTCTCCTGATAGGCCTCCTCGACCTCCTGGGCGTGGCGCAGCAGCGCCAGCTCGCCCGGGATCGAGCGGAACGGCAGCGTCTCGGCTTCCTTGATGCGGACGATGTCGGTCACGTCGATCGTGTTCTGGACGACGAACTCGACCTGCCCGTCCGCACCGAGGATCGGCGTATGGGTGGCAGTCCAGAAACGCCGCTCGACGCCGCCGCCGCGCTCCGCCGGCACGGGAATGTCATACGGGATGAAGGCGATCGTGTCGGGTTCGCCGTCGGCGATGACCTGCGCGAACGAGGCGCGCAGCCGGCGCCCGCTCTCGCCGTCGTCGGGAAACATCTCGAAAAGCGGCTTGCCGACCAGTTCGTCCGCCGAACGCAGCACGACATCGGCATAGGCCAGGTTCACAGCGACGTAACGAAGCTCCCGGTCGACGACCATGTAGGGCGTCGGCAGGACGTCGAAGATCCGCTGGAATTCTGGAATGCTCATGCGCGTCGCTGGTCTCGACCGTCTCGTCTGGGAAGGAGTTATCGAAAACTATTTCGAAGTCCGCAACACATCGTTAGGCCAACACTGATTTCAGGGTTAAGCCGGCCACTCAGATACATGCGAAATCAGTCGCTTCATGACGATCGATCGGGCTGACATTTTCGTGCCGAAAACACTTGCTGAGTGTCGCCTGAACGAATCACAGCCATCGATTGCCTGTGGCACCGCGGGCGGCCTCCCCACGCGCAGATGCGGGTTCCCGTCTCGGCGTTCGCCCAGCAGGCCGGATCGGCGCGTTCGCGAACGAAGGGGCCGGCGAGCGGAATGTTGCGGTTGCCGAGATTGACGAAGCCGAACGCACGGCCGGGACTGTCGACCAGCACGATATACGTCGCTTCGGGCCCGACGATGGTGAAGCTGCCGGCAGAATCCGTCGTCCGGAAGTCGCAGGCGAAATGACCGTCGTCGGTGGCGAAACATTGCGCCGGCCTCGCATCGGCAGCCGTCTGGCCGAGGAGCAGGAGGCCCGCGCCCAGCAATGCCGCAACCCCGTTGCTGCGCCGATCCATCGCGATTGCTCCTGCCCCGGTAGCCGTCACCATAGCAGGCGGCCGTCGCAACGCCCAGCAGACTCCCGCATCTGGAAATCAACGCAGAACGATGCCGGACCAGCCTCCAAAGGCCGGCCCGGCAAGGGCCCGGATCAGCGCGTCAGGCGCTTGTAGGTCGGCCGTTTCGGGTTGACCGATTCCGGTCCGAGACGGCGGATCTTGTCCTGCTCGTAATCCTCGAAATTGCCCTCGAACCACTCGACGTGGCTGTCGCCCTCGAAGGCGAGGATGTGCGTCGCCAGGCGGTCGAGGAACATGCGGTCATGGCTGATCACCACGGCGCAGCCGGCATATTCCTCCAGCGCATCCTCGAGCGCCGTCAGCGTCTCGGTGTCGAGGTCGTTGGTCGGCTCGTCGAGCAGGATGACGTTGCTGCCGGATTTCAGCATCTTGGCGAGATGCACGCGGTTGCGCTGGCCGCCGGAAAGCGTGCCGACCTTCTGCTGCTGGTCCGGGCCCTTGAAGTTGAAGTTGCCGACATAGGCCCGGGAGTTCATCTCGTATTTGCCGAGCTTCATGATGTCGACGCCGCCGGAGATTTCCTCCCAGACGTTCTTCGAGCCGTCGAGATGGTCGCGGCTCTGGTCGACATAGCCGAGATCGACCGTCTCGCCGATATCGATCTTGCCGGAATCGGGCTTCTCCTGCCCGGTGATCATCTTGAACAGCGTCGACTTGCCGGCGCCGTTCGGCCCGATGATGCCGACGATGCCGCCGGCCGGCAGCTTGAACGACAGGTTCTCGATTAGCACCCGGTCGCCGTAGCTCTTGGTCAGGTTCTCGACCTCGATGACCCGATTGCCGAGCCGCTCGCCGGTCGGGATGACGATCCGCCCGTCCGCAGGCTTGCGGTTCTCGGCCGCCTCGACCAGCTCGTTATAGGCCTGGATGCGGGCCTTCGACTTGGTCTGCCGCGCCTTGGCGCCCTGCTGGATCCACTCGCGCTCTCTTGTGAGCGCACGCACCCGGGCGTCGTCCTCGCGCCCTTCCTGCTGCATGCGCTTGGCCTTCTTCTCCAGATAGACCGAGTAGTTGCCCTCGTAGGGAACGCCGCGGCCGCGATCGAGCTCGAGGATCCAGCCGGTGACGTTGTCGAGGAAGTAGCGATCATGGGTGACCATCAGCACCGAGCCCGCGTATTCGCGAAGGTGCTTTTCGAGCCAGAGGATCGTCTCGGCGTCGAGATGGTTGGTCGGCTCGTCGAGCAGCAGGATGTCGGGCTTGGACAGCAGCAGCTTGCAGAGCGCCACGCGCCGCTTCTCGCCGCCGGAGAGGCCGACGACATTGGCGTCGGACGGCGGACAGCCGAGCGCGGCCATCGCCATCTCGACCTGGTTTTCGAGGTCCCAGAGATCCTGCGCGTCGATGACGTCCTGGAGCTTCGCCCCCTCCTCCGCCGTCTCGTCGGAGTAGTTCATCATCAGCTCGTTGTAGCGGTCGAGGATCGCCTGCTTGTCGGCGACGCCTTCCATGACGTTCTCAAACACCGTCTTGGACTCGTCGAGATGCGGCTCCTGCGGCAGGTAGCCGACCTTGGCGCCCTCGGCGGCCCAGGCCTCGCCGGTATACTCGTCGTCCGTCCCCGCCATGATCCGCAGCAAGGTGGACTTGCCGGAGCCGTTGGGGCCGAGAATGCCGATCTTGGCGTCCGGGTAGAACGACAGATGGACGTTCTCCAGAACCTTCTTGGTGCCGTAGGCCTTGGTCAGGCCCGACATGTGATAGATGAACTGGCGTGCCATGGCGCGCGGTCGCTCCGTGTCGGAATGATGGAAAAGTTGTGCCGTACGTAAGCCATCGGCGGCCGCGGGGCAACGGCGGCACGATGGCAGGATCGGGAGAAAGACACGAATGCTGACAGTATGGGGACGCCGGACGTCGTCGAATGTGCAGGTGGTGATGTGGTGCATCGCCGAGCTGGGGCTGGAAGTCCGGCGCCACGATGTCGGCCACCGATACGGCGGCAACGACACGCCGGAATTCCTGGCGATGAACCCCAACGGCCTCGTGCCGGTCCTGAAGGACGGGGACGACGCGCCGCTGTTCGAATCCGCCGTCATCACGCGCTATCTGGCCAGCCGCTACGGCGAAGCGCCGTTCTGGCCGGCTGACCTCTCCGAACGCGCCCAGATCGACAAATGGGGCGAGTGGGCCAAGCTGAACATCTGGCAGAACTTCAGCGGTCCGGTGTTCTGGCAGATCGTGCGCGTGCCCGAAGCCGAGCGCGACCAGCGCGCCATCGGCGCCGCGGTCCGGGCGCTCAAGCCGAAACTCGACATCGCCGAGGCGCGCATCGCCGAACACGGCTTCCTCGCCGGCCCCAACTTCACCCTCGCCGACATGCAGTTCGGCTACATGCTCTACCGCTATTTCGACCTGCCCATCGAGCGCCCCCCGCACCCTGCGATCGAGCGCTACTACGCTGCCCTGACCGAACGGCCCGCTTTTCGCGAGCACGTCATGGTCTCCTACGAGGAACTGCGGGCCAACTGACGGCCTGCGGCCGGCCCCCTCCATCCTCGAATCTGGCGGGCAGCGTCATCGCGCCGTCCGCCGAACCCACGCCGCCCGCCGCCTTGAAGCACGGTCCTAGCCGACCGCCTGCCGCGCCTTGGCCTCAAGCCGCGCGCCCAGCGTCTCGATGTCGTCGCCCTCGGCCTTCGGGATGATCCGGTAGGCGGCATTGACGAAGCAGAACAGCGCGAAGCCCAGCAGCCCGACACACACGAATACGACGAGGAACTGGCCGTAGGGCTGCGCCGTCAGCCAGTCGAACGCCTCGCCGACGCCGCCTGCCTCGTTCGCATTGGCGCGCCACGCCGCATAGACGAACAGCCCACCGATGATCGCGATCACCAGCCCCTGCGCCCCGAGCCCGGCCTTCAGCATGAAGTTCCAGCGCAGCGTGAACTCGTTGGCGCGGATGTGCTGGCGGTATTTCTCCTTCCACGCCTTGTGGAGATAATAGGCGCCGGTCGCGATGACGATCGCGCCGACGATGCCGACGATCCAGCGCCCGGCGGGCAGGCCCATGACCGTCGCCACCGCGCCGGTGATCGACGATCCGCCGCCACCGCCGCTGTCGCCGCCGCCCATGAACAGCAGCGAGAACGCCGAGATGCCGATTGCCAGGTGGATGATGCCGGTGATCAGCATGCCGGTGCGCGCGATCATCCCCTTGGCCTCGCTGCCATAGGCTTCGAGATCGTAGATCGCATCGATGAGGCGCCAGATCGCATAGGCCACCATGCCGAGAAAGATCAGGAACAGCACCGCCATGCCCCAGCCGGTATTCTCTAGCTGCTCCAGCGCCGAGGACGTCCCCTGCGCCTGCCCGCCGACCCAGATGGCGTAGAGCGAGAACCCGGCGACGACGAGATAGACCAGCCCACGCCCGGCATAGCCGGCGCGCATGAAGAGGATGGACCAGGAGAAATCGGATTGCGACATGGCTCGGCTCCGCTGATTGACTGTTGGGTCAATCGTCGCGGCCATGCATCGTTCCCCGCGACCGGATCTGCCCGGTCAGCCCGGCCAGACCGCCGAACAGGCTTTTCCCGCCACCGCGGCTACTGCAGCCCCACCGCGTCGACCACGCCGCCGGGACAGCCGCCGTCGGTCGTCGGGGCCGCCCGGATCAGCGCGGCGATGTCGGCATCGGGGCTGATCTCGCCCGCCAGCCCGACCGTCAGCTCGGTGACGATGCGCCGGCCGCCATCGTTGGCGCAGGTCACCCGCACACGCTCGCCGGCGCCCGCGCCGAACGCGGCGTCGAAGGCGGCGCGGATCTCGGCCTGCGTCACATCCTCACCGATCCGCTCGGCAAACAGCGTGCGCACGGCAGAGCCGTTGACCGCCGCCATCACGGTCAGCGAGTCGGCGAAATATTCCTCCGCGTCGGTGCCGTAGCAGGTGCCATGCTTGACCCATTCGTGCCGCTCCAGCGCCGAGCGTGTGCCGGGCATCGTCTCGGCGAGCGCCGTTTGCGTCGCGGCGGACAGGTCCACCGGCGCGAGGTCGCTCCAGCGCCCGGCCCGGTCGCTCGCCTGGTCGGCGGCGGCGACGCCGCAATATTCGACGCCGCGCGGCTGCGGCCACAGCCCGTGCAGCGAGAAATTCGTCGTGTCGAACCGGCCCTCGGTCTGCTCTGCGCACTCGGGCTTGCCCGGACGCGTCTCGCAGAAGGCCGGCTGCCAGCTGATGGCGATGACCAGATCGGCGTGCGCCGCGCCATCCGTCTGGCCACCGCCGGCCACGGGCTCGCTGTCGCCGGGCACGCCTGTCCCGCTGCCATCGTTCGACACGCTCCCGCCGGTGCCGTCGCTCGGCGCGACCATCGCCACCCAGTCGCCGCAGCCTTTTGCGATCCAGCGCCGGGACGGTTCGGCGCCTTGCACCTCGATCAGGTAATGCGTGCCGTCGGCGCGGTTCTCGCCGATCAGCCGGTAGGCGCGTTCCACGACGAGGCTGACATTGCCGGGATTGGCCGCGTTGCGGATCGCCGGCGTCGCCGGGCACGCGGACCGCGCCACGACGAAGCCGTCGAGCGGCACCTGCGCCTCGGCCTGCCCCGGCAGCAGCATCAGCCCCGCTAGCAACGGAATATACCGCCTCATCGCCCATCTCCGGTCGGATTCGATCCTGGCCCAAGATTTACAGCCATCCGACGGCAGATTGATAACATCGACGCGTCCCCAGCTGGCATCAGGCGCGGCGCGCGGGATCTGCCTGTCCGAGACTGGCGGCCTGGCCCTCCGTCTCGACCCGGCCGCAGCCGATCGCCACCCAGCGCAGCGGCGGTTCGGCACCGGGAATCTCGATCAGGTAATGCGTCGCCGGCGCCGCCGTCCGCGCCAGCAGCCGATATTCGCGGCCCGGCTCGGTGGCGATGGCGCCCGGATTGTCGACAGTGCCGAGTTCCGGCACCGAAGGACAGTAGACTTCCGCGATGAAGCGGCCGGTCATCGGGACTTGGGCCAGCGCCGGGACGGCAGTCAGGCCGGTGACGACGGCAAGGCCCAGCGAAACGGTCGAGATCATACGCATCCCCCGCGCTAGCAAGCCGATGGGGCAGGAGCAAGGAGATGGCCGTCCCGGCCCCACCTGTCGCGCCGCCCGCCCGACCCTATCTCCGCCGCCAGCAATGCGGTATCGGCGAGGCTGATGTTCGACGACCACGCCACCATCGACAGCCGCTCCGGCGCCGCCGTGCATGTCTACGCCCGCAAGGCGGTCGGCGCGCCGCGCGGCATCGTGCTGATCTTCCACGGCCTTGCCGAACATGCCGGCCGCTACGGCCGGCTCGCCGGCGAACTCGCCGAGGCCGGTTATCACGTCTTCGCCCACGATCACCGCGGCCACGGCTCCACCGTCGCGGCCGATGCCGTGCTGCGCCGCTTCGCCCGCAAGGGCGGCGCCGAGAAGGTGATGGTCGACTGCCGCGCGGTGCATCTCGACGCCGTCGCCCGTCATCCCGGCCTGCCGGTCGCCCTGTTCGGCCATTCCATGGGCGGCATCATCGCAATGAACTACGCCGAGCGGCATGGCGGCGACCTGGCCGCCCTCGCCGTCTGGAACGCCGACCTGTCGACCGGGCTGGAGGAGCGCGTCGGCCGCGCCGCGCTGAAGGTCGAGAAGGCACTGAAGGGCTCCGACGTGCCGAGCCGCCTCTTGCAGCGCGCCACCTTCGAGGCCTGGGGCAAGGCGATCGAGCCGCGCCGAACGATGTTCGACTGGCTGTCCCACGATTCGCGGGCGGTCGATGCCTACATCGCCGACCCGCTCTGCGGCTTTTCGCCGAGCATCTCGATGATGGAGGACGTCCTGTCCCTGATGTTCCAGGGCGGCTCGGAGGCTGGCCTGTCGATGCTGCCGGGCGGATTGCCGGTTCATCTGCTCGCCGGCACCGGCGACCCGGCGACCGGCTACGGCGAGGCGGCGCGCCAGCTCGCCGGCCGGCTGCGGCTCGCCGCCAGCCACGACGTCACGGTCGAGATCGTCCAGGGTGCGCGCCACGAGACGCTGCACGAGATCGAGTCCTACCGCGCGACCGCGGTCGCGGGCCTGATCGACTGGCTCGGGGCGAAACTGCCGGGCTGAACCGGCGTTTTTCTGCCGATCGGACGTTTCTGGAGGGGACGATGAACGAATTGATCGAGCCGGGCCTGTGGTCCACCGCCCTCACCCAGGCGTCGCGACTTGCGACGGCCGCTGTCCTGACCGGTGCCATCGGCTTCGAGCGCGAGCGCCACGACCACTCCGCCGGGCTGCGCACCCATATGCTGGTCGGCATCGGCGCCTGCGTCTTCACGCTGCTGATGGTGCAGCTGATACAGAGCTTCGACGGCGACGACATCCGCTCCGACCCGGTCCGCATCGTCGAGGCAATCACCGCCGGCGTCGCCTTCCTCGCCGCCGGCGCGATCATCCAGGCGCGCGGTCAGGTCAAGGGGCTGACCACCGGCGCCTCGCTCTGGCTCGCCGGCGCGGTCGGCCTTGCCTGCGGCCTCGGCGACTACGTCCTGGCGATCATCGCCGTGACGATGACGCTGATCATCCTGCGTCTGGTGAAGCTTCTGGAGTGACCGCCGCCGTTCCCGCCTCCGTCGGCGCGTCCGGCGCTGGCGGGCCGATGAACAGCGCCGGGTCCGGCTCGGCCTGCACCATGCGGTAGGTCGAAAGGTCCTCCTCCGTCAGCACGTAGAGCTCTTCCGGCGGCGTCTGCATCGCCTTGATCCACACCGCCGGATCGACGCCCATCTCGACCAGCAGTTCCTGGCAGCGGGCGATCGTCGCCTGGATTTCGGAGATCGAGGCGCCGACGTCGCGCAGCTCCGGCATGCCGGGAATGTCGACGGCATAGACCTGGTGCACCCCGACCCAGGCGCCCTCGCCCGCGTCGCGCGTCACGCCGCCGGCCAGCACCAGCGGGCAGGCCGAGGCGCAGTAGCCGTCGTCCGGCACGGAGGTCGACAGCCGCAGCCGCCGGATCTCGCGCGCCATCGCGATGGCGTCGTCCACCGAGCCGCCCGGCGAATGCAGATGCAGGGTCGATCCCGCGCGAATGCCCTCATCGGCGAGAAACGCCGTCAGCTGCGCCCCGGTGCCGATCTCGATCCGCCCGATCGCCGTCACCGCGCCGCCCGGCGCGGCGATGAAGCGCATCGGCCCCGCCATCGCCTCGCCGCCGACGGGGCCGTCATGGCCCGGCAGCACCGGCTCGCCGCGATCCGGCCCGACCGGGATGGTGCGCGGCAGATAGGGGCGGACCTGGTCGCCCGGCTCCGGCCGCTGCAGCGGCAGCGGCTCGGTGCGCATCGTCCGCTCGGCGTCCTCGGTCGCCGCCGAAAGGTCGCGATAGTCGAGAAAGACGATCGCCGCCGAAACCGCCAGCAGCGACACGAAGACGCCGCGCAGCACGGCCCCCTCGGGCAGCCGGGTCACGAGGCGCTCGAAGCGTCCGGGCGGTGTCTCGGAGCCGATCATCGCAAGGCGCTACCGGACCACCGTCTTCGGAAACGGCGTCGGCCCGGCCGGGTCGTTGCGCTGGACGAATTCCTCGTCCTCCGCCACCGCGGCGTCGAGTTCCCGCTCCTCCACGGCATCCATCGCCCGCAGGCGCTTCTGGATGCGCAGCGCCCGCAGCAGTTCCGCAGCGCTCATGTCCTGCGTCTCGAACTCGCCGGTATCCTCGCCGTCCTCGCGCCTTATCGCGTCCTGGACGATGCAGAGGATGAAGATCAGCACCGCCGGCAACAGGTCGATCGAGATCGCCCCCGCCCAGGACGGCAGGAAGTCGCGCGCATAGCGGATCACCGCCTCCGGCGCCGACAGCGGCGTGAAGCGCAGCGCCTCCACCACCGGCCGCGCCAGGATCTCGTCCGCCGCGCCGGCGAGCGCCGCGCTCTGCGCCTGCACCGCCGCCTCGACCCGGCCGACGACCTCGTTCTGCCGCGTCCGGAGATCGGCGTCGCTGCCATCGGCGATCGGTGCGATGAAGGTCCGGCCGAGATCCTCGGCGGCGCGGCGCACGGCCGGCGCGACCGAGGTCTGTTGCAGCGCCGTGATCAGCCCGGAAAGCGCCACCGCCTGCTCGGCATAGTCGTTGGAGCGACCGGCGATCGGCCCCTGCGAGGACACCAGCTGGCGCATCGCGCCCAGCCGCACGCCGCCCTCGTCGAACAGCGCCGACACCTCGGTGCGCGAGGCCTCGATCTCGCCCTGCAGGCCGGTGAGCTGGTTCGACATCTGCCGCAGATACTGCACCACCGTGCCGGAGCCCGACGTGCCGGTCAGCGCGCCGGACTGCGCCTCCTGGTCCGACAGGCGAGCGAAGCGCTGCGAAGCCAGCTGGATGTCCGGCAAGAGGCTCTGCGCCGCCAGCGCGTTCTCGTGCGCCTCGTTGAGCTTCTGCTGGTATTCCTCGGTGGTCACCGCCAGATGCTGCTCGATCGCGGCCGAGCCGGCCAGCGCCGCGGCGTTCAGCCAGGACGACATCGCAATGATCATCGCCGAGCCGATGGCCATGGCGAGATACAGCATCGCCCGGCTGCGCGGCTGGCGGACATGCGGCATGAACCGCATCAGGAACGACCAGAAGGCGTAGATCGCCACCGAGACGGCCGAGGAATAGATCACCGCGCCGAGAAACACCGTCGTCGCGGTGCCGTTCAGCAGTTCGCGGACGCCGAGATAGGTGTAGACGCCGCTCGCCAGCGCCAGCACCGCCAGCGTGACCTTGGTGGTCAGGTCGAGCCGGGTCTGCTGCCCGCGCAGCGTGTAGGAATGGGATGCCCCCATCGTGCCTGGTCCTCCTGCCTTGCTAATGCCAGGACCGGCTCCGATCCGATCGCATCGTTAACCGGAGATTAAGGCGGCCGGGGGGCTCGGGTAAGACGGCGAACGGACGAAACCGCCGGCCACCCAGACTTTGGTATAAGAAGGTTAACGGCAACCGCGACGAAGCCGCCAGATTGCTCCCTGAGCGACCAGAATGCCTGCCAACTAGGCAGAAATGCATGCCTGCCGCATAGCGATGCATTAGGCGCATGGCTGACATGTCGAAATACGGCTGGCTTCGCAACTGCGAACGAATATGTTGGTAAGCAGTCGACCGCGAGCAGCACCTCCTCCCGCTGTTTCGCCCGACTGTTTCCTCCCAAGGGGTTTGTTTTCCTCCCGAAAACCCCCTTTCTAATTCAAGCCGGGTTCGCAAGAGCCCGGCTTTTTTTTGCCCGGATGCAGGCACCGGCAGCAGATGTCGGCGGACGCCAGGCGCCCGCCGATCCTGTCCTTGTCAGTCGAGGCTGGCGCAGAAGCGCTGGATGCGCGAGCAGGCTTCCTCCAGCAGCGCCTCGGACGTCGCGTAGGAGATTCGGAAGTTCGGGCCGAGGCCGAAGGCCGAGCCGTGCACCACCGCGACGCCCTCGGCTTCCAGCAGCGCGCCGACGAAATCCTCGTCCGTCTCGATCATTTTGCCGGCCTTGGTCTTCTTGCCGATCAGCCCGCGGCAGGACGGATAGACGTAGAACGCCCCCTCCGGCGACGGGCACTCGATGCCGCGCGCCTGGTTCAGCATAGAGACGACCAGGTCGCGCCGCCCCTCGAAGATCGAGCGGTTTGTGGCGATGAAGTCCTGCGGGCCGTTCAGCGCCTCCACCGCCGCCCATTGCGCGATCGAGCAGGCGCCCGAGGTCTGCTGGCCCTGGATCATGTCCATCGCCTTGATCAGCGCCACCGGGCCGGCGGCATAGCCGATCCGCCAGCCGGTCATCGCATAGGCCTTGGAGACGCCGTTCATCGTCAGCGTCCGCTCGTAGAGCGCCGGCTCCACCTCAGCGGGCGTGGTGAAGGTGAAGTCGCCATAGACGAGGTGCTCGTACATGTCGTCGGTCAGCACCCAGACGTGCGGATGGCGCATCAGCACGTCGGTCAGCGCCTTCAGCTCGGCCCGCGTATAGGCGGCGCCTGACGGGTTCGACGGCGAGTTGAACAGGAACCACTTGGTCTGCGGCGTGATCGCCGCGTCTAGCGCCTCAGGCGTCAGCTTGAAGCCGGTCTCGATCGTCGTGTCGACGAACACCGGCGTGCCGCCGCAGATCGCCACCATCTCCGGATAGCTCACCCAGTAGGGCGCCGGGATCACCACCTCGTCGCCGGGGTTCAGCGTCGCCATGAAGGCGTTGAACAGGATCTGCTTGCCGCCGGTGCCGACGATCGTCTGCTCGGGCTTGTAGTCGAGATTGTTCTCGCGCTTGAACTTCGTCGCGATCGCCTGGCGCAGCTCCGGAATGCCCGAGACTGGCGTGTACTTGGTCTCGCCGCGCCGGATCGCGTCGATCGCGGCTTCCTTGATGTTGTCGGGCGTGTCGAAATCCGGCTCGCCGGCACCGAGTCCGATGACGTCGCGGCCGGAAGCTTTCAGCTCGCGCGCCTTCTGGGTGACGGCGATGGTCGCGGACGGCTTGACGCGGTCGAGGGCGGCGGCAAGAAATGCCATGGGTCTGAAACTCCGGTTCTGCTTAGGGGTGCCCAGGGGAGCCAAAAAGGCGCGCGGACCCTAGGCGCAGACGGATTTGGGTGCAAGGCGGGGCGGCAGGGGCCCGGTCACGCCCGTCCCGGTCTCGATGCCTGCTCGACAGCCGCGAAAGGCCGAGGAACCGGGCATCTGGCGTTACCACCCGGTCCATCGATCATCAGCCCGGATCGCTGGCGTCAGCAGAATGAATTGGTCCTGCCGGCGATTGGCGCCGATCTTCCGCTCCCCGCAAGACGAGAGACCCCATGATTACCATTCACGGCATGGCCGATTCCGGCAATTGCTACAAGCCGCGCCTCCTGATGGCGCTGCTGGGCCGGCCGTTCCGGCACAGCGAGGTCAGCTGGCTGGACGGCGAGACGTCCTCCGAGGCGTTCCGGCGGAAGACCCCGATCGGCAAGGTGCCGCTGCTCGAGACCGAGGACGGGCGCTTCCTGCCCGAGTCGAACGCCATCCTGGCCTATCTCGGCGACGGCACGCGCTTCGTCCCGCAGGACGCGTTCGAGCGGGCGCAGATGCTCGCCTGGATGTTCTTCGAGCAGTACAGCCACGAACCCAGCATCGCGGTCCGGCGCTCGCTGCTCGTCTATCCCGAAATGGCCGATGTCGCGACGCCGGAGCGGCTCGCCGCGACGCTCGCCGGTGGCCACAAGGCCCTGGCGGTCATGGAGGAGCGGCTGGCGGGTCATGACTGGCTGATCCGCGACGCCCCAAGCCTCGCCGACATCGCGCTCTATCCCTACACGCATGTCGCGGACGAAGGCGGCTTTGACCTGGCGGCCTATCCCGGCATCCGCGCCTGGCTTGCCCGGATTCCGGCGCTGGGGAATTACCGGCCGCGCAGCTGGCTGCCCGACCTCTGAGCGTCTTGTAAAAGCGGCGCGCGACCCGAAGCCCGCGCGCCGCCCCCAGGCTTGCTCGGACGCTTACTCGGCCGCGAAGACCACGCCGCAAGCGATGCGGTCGCCGGCATCGCCGGAAGGCTGCGACTCGTAGTCGTCCGCCCCGTCATGCACGACGATCGCCGTGCCGTCGGAATCGTTCAGCGGCGCGTCGCCGCCGGACATCGCGACCATCGGATTGAAGGTCTGGAACTGGGCCGTGCCGTCGGTCGCCGTGAAGTTCGGCATGTCGCCGGCATGCGGGCCGTTCTCGGCCATGTAGCCGTGGTCCTTGTCGGTCGGGTTGTAGTGCCCGCCGGCCGAGGTGAAGTCGCCCTCGCAGACGCCGGTCTCGTGCAGGTGGAAGCTGCGCTCGCCGTCGCCGAGGCCGGAGAGGTCCGCGGCCAGCAGCAGCCCGTGCGGCGTCGGCGTGATCGTGACCGTGCCGGCGGAGCTGCCGTCGGCATGCTGCATCTCGACCGTCACCGGCTCCATCCCGTCTGCCGTCTGGGCAGCCGCGCCCTCGGTCGGGGCCGCCGTCGGGGTGGGCGTATCGGTCGGCGCGGTCGGCGCGGTCGTGTCGGTCGGCGCGGTCGTTGCGTCCTGCGCGAAAGCCGGCGCGGCGAACAGGAGGGCGGTCGCAAGGCTTGTGGTGGCAAAGAGTTTCATGGTCGTCTCCCAGTGATATGGCGGGACAGCCGCAGCCGCGGTGCTGTCCTTTCGCTACCGTCGCAACGGGAGGCAGACTCGATCGTTCCGTCGCCGCGACGTCGCGGCCCACTCGCCGGCGGCGCGCCACCCGCCCATTCAGGGAGACATTCGCCATGGCCTCGCCGCTCGAAACCCTGTGGACCCGCCTCGCCGGCCCGGCCGACCAGGGCCGCATCGACTTCGCCCGTCTTGAGCGCCGCAAGGTTCCCAACGACGCCCTCGCCGCCTCGCCCGGCGCCGTCTCCGCCACGGTCGACCGCGCTCTGCCGGTCTATGCCGAGCCCCCCGAGGCCTTGCTGCGCCGGCTCGACGTCCGGCTCGCCGACGACCGCAATGTCGAGCGCGTCGACGACCGGGCAAGCCCGACCTACCGGCGCTACGTCGTCCGCACGGCACTGCTGCGCTTTCCGGACACCGTCGATGTCGAGGCCGGGCCCGACGCCAGCGGCCATACGCTGCTGCGCCTCTACGCGCGCTCGCAACTCGGCAAGGGCGATTTCGGCGCCAACGCCAAGCGCCTGGCCGCCTGGACGGAAGGCCTTAGCACGACTTGATCGGCCAAGGCGTACCGGGCGACGCGTCCTGCCTGGCAAACATCGCTACCGGCTGAAGCGCTTGGCGCCCGCCACGCAGGCAACCACCAGGCCGGTCACCGCGATCATCGTGCCCGGCACCGCCTCGCCGAGCAGCAGCGCCGCCAGCGCCAGCCCGAAGAACGGCTGCAGCAGCTGCAACTGGCCGACACCGGCGATGCCGCCGAGCACCAGGCCGCGATACCAGAACACGAAGCCGACGAGCATCGAGAACACCGAGACATAGGCGAGCCCGAGCCAGGCCGGCTGGCCGACGTCGGCGAACGTCGCGGGCAGCGTCGCCAGGGCCACGGCGGCCATCGCCGGCAGCGCCACGACCAGCGCCCAGGAGATCACCTGCCAGCCTCCCAGCTTGCGCGACAGCGTCGCGCCTTCCGCATAGCCAAGGCCGCAGAGGAGGATCGCCGCGACCATCAAGAGGTCGCCGGCCAGCGCGCCCGGCCCGCTTTCGGCCAGTGCGAAGCCCGCCACAGCCGCGCCGCCGACGATCGAGAACAGCCAGAACGCCGGCCTCGGCCGCTCGCCGCCGCGCAGCACCGCAAAGCCTGCCGTCGCCAGCGGCAGGAGCCCGACGAAGACGATCGAGCGCGCCGCGGTGATGTGCTGCAGGGCCAGCGCCGTCAGCAGCGGAAAGCCGATCACCACGCCCAGTGCGACGATCGCGAGGGGCACGAGGTCGCCTCCCGCCGGCCGCTTCTGCTGCAGGACCAGGAGCAGGGCGGCCCCCAGCAGCGCCGCGATGACCGCGCGGGCCGACGTCAGGAACAGCGGCGTGAAATCGCCGATGGCGGCGCGCGTCGCTGGCAGCGAGCCGCTGAAGATGATGACGCCGAGGAGCCCGCTGCCCCAGCCCGCATAGGTCCGTTCCATGATGTCGCTCCGCTGTTCGAGCCACCCTCCTAGGGCCCGTCGGCTGGCACCGACAGCGACAGTGCCGTACAGTTACAACAATCTGTATGGCTCACGAGACCCGCACAATTGCCGATGCCCGTCCCCAACCGATCGCCGACGCGCACCGAAGCGCTGATGGACGAGATCCGCCGCCGGATGGCCGCGCGCACCCTTGCCGCCGGCGAGAAGCTGCCCTCCGTACGCGGCTTCGCAGCGGAGATGTGCGTCTCGCCCTCGACGGTGGTGGAGGCCTATGACCGGCTGGCCGCCGAAGGCCTGATCCGCTCGCGGCCGGGTGCCGGCTTCTTCGTCGCGGGCGCCCTGCCGCCGATGCTGCTCGCCGAGGTCGAGCCGCGTCTCGAGCGCGAGTTCGACCCGTTCTGGGTGTCGCGCCAGTCGCTCGACGCCGGCCCTGACGTCCTGCGCCCCGGCTGCGGCTGGCTGCCGGCCGACTGGATGCCCCACGCCTCGCTGCGAAAGGCGCTGCGCGGTCTTTCCCGGGCGGACGACGCCATCCTCGCCGATTACGGCCCCACCCGCGGCCTGCTCGCCTTGCGCCGGCTGCTGGCGCGCCAGCTCGCGGCCGAAGGCGTCGCGGCCGGCGCCGACCAGATCCTCCTCACCGGCTCGGGCACCCAGGCGCTCGACCTCCTCTGCCGCTTCTTCCTGCAGCCGGGCGACACGGTGCTGCTCGACGATCCCTGCTACTTCAACTTCCAGGCGTTGCTGCGCGCCCACCGCGTGCGCATCGTCAGCGTGCCGTGGACTCCGAGCGGGCCGGACATCGCCCGCTTCGAAGCGGCCGTGGCGACCCACCGGCCGCGCCTCTACGTCACCAATTCCGCCATCCACAATCCCACCGGCGCGACCCTCTCGCCGCCGGTCGCCCACCGCATCCTGACGACCGCCGCCGCGGCCGACATGACCATCGTCGAGGACGACATCTTCGCCGATTTCGAGCCCGAGCCCTCGACGCGCCTCGCCGCGCTCGACGGCCTTGCCCGGGTCGTGCGGATCGGCAGCTTCTCCAAGACCCTCTCGGCCTCGGTGCGCGTCGGCTACATCGCGGCGCGCGGCGACTGGATCGAGGGGCTGGTAGACCTGCAGGTCGCCACCAGCTTCGGCGGGGCGAGCCCGCTCGCTGCCGAACTCGTGCACGCGATGCTGAGTGACGGCAGCTACCGCAAGCACATGGCCGCCCTGCGCACCCGCCTCGCCCGCCGGCGCAAGGAGACGATCGCCGCGCTCGCCGAATTCGGCGTCGAACCGTGGACGCTGCCGCGCGGCGGCTTCACCCTGTGGTGCCGCCTGCCGGACGGCCAGGATGCCGCCGACATGGCGCGGACGGCACTGCGCCAGGGCGTTGTCCTCGCCCCCGGCAACGTCTTCAGCGTCGCCCGGACCGCCCCCGCGATGATGCGCTTCAACGTCGCCCAGATGGATCCGAAGGTGCTCGACGTGCTCCGCGCCATGCCCGGCCTTCGGCCCGGGCAGGCCTGATTGGGCGCGAGCACTGTGCCAGGGCCGAGCGGCGCGGAACATCTCGCCGGGATCGGACGAGCGTTACCGTCGAAAGCCCGACAACACGCGAGCTGCGCGCCCTTGCCTACCGATCCGCCGCGCGATCGCGGTCTGGCCCCCTCGCCTGCTCTTCCACATGGCCCGACGGCGCGGCGGCGCAGCGCGCGTCGAAGCTTCGGCTCAGTTCGGCCAGGCTGACGCCGGCCAGCCGCGCGACCAGCAGCGCCTCCGCCTCGGCAAGGGCGCCTTCCAGCGCCGCGTTGACCAGCTGTTCGACGGCGCAGTCCGGGTTGGAATGCTCGTTGCCGATCGCAAACAGCCGGGGCCCGCCGACGGCGCGGTGAACGTCGAGCAGCGACACGCGCTCGAGGTCGCAGGCGATGACCCAGCCGCCGCCATGCCCCTTGCCCGAGCGCACGTAGCCGGCGTCGCGGAGCCCGGCCATGGTGCGGCGGACGACGACCGCATTGGTACCCAGCATCGCCGCAATCGCTTCGGACGTCATCGGCCCCTCGTGCCGCGCCATATGGAGCAGCACGTGCAGCATCCGGGAGAGACGGCTGTCGTTTCGCATCCGCTGATCTGTCATGCACCCCGCCCCGTTGGCAATCATGCTTCATCATGATACTCCATAAGTTACATGATTTGATGGAGCCACGGAATGCGCGCGTTCGAGAACCCCGATCACTGGAACAAGGCAGCGACCCATTACCGCGAGACCGCGCATCCCTTCACCGCAAAGTTTGCCGAGGCGGCGCTGGCGCGCGTCGCGCTGAGCCCAGAAAGCCACGTGCTCGACGTCGCGACCGGGACCGGCGCCCTGGCCCTGGCGGCGGCGCGGAGCGGCGCGCAGGTGCTGGCGACCGACTTTTCCCCCGGCATGGTGGCGTGCGTCGCCGCCGCGGGCCTGCCCAACGTCGCGACGCGGGTCATGGACGGTCAGGCGCTCGACCTGCCCGACGCGAGTTTCGACGCCGTCTTTTCCATCTTCGGGGTGATCATGTTTCCCGACTGGCAGAAGGGCCTTTCCGAAATGCGCCGGGTGACGCGGCCGGGCGGCCACGGCGTCGTCGCCACCTGGCAGGAACAGGGCGCGGCGACCTTCCTGCTGCTCGGCGACGTCAGACGCAAACTGTTTCCCGGGCGCGCTGGCATGCCGATGCCCGAAGGCGTCAAGGCGATGAGCGATCCCGACGATTTCGCCCGCGCGCTCGTCGCGGCGGGCTATCACGACCCGCATATCGAGACCGTCACCCATGACTTCCAGCTGGACGTCGTGTCGCTGGATGCACCCGACACGCTCTTCGGCATGTCGCCCGACTGGACCAGCCTCGACGACGCCGACAAGGCGGCCGTGGTCGCCGAGGTGCGGCGGCTGGCCGGCGACCGGCCGGTCCTGCCGATCCCCTCTACCGCCCTGATCGCCGTGGCAGAGGCGTGACGGAGCAGGCACGCCTGACGGAATGGGTTTATCGCTCGGCTGACGCTGCCGGACCTCGGCGTTTGCCGGCCAGTGCGGGAGGCAATGAAGCGCGAAGAGATCGCCCTCGGCGATCAGCCGCCTGATCCCGGCGCCGCGTGCCCTCGATGCGTGGTTCTCGCCTTTGGTGCCTCTCTGGTTCGAGCGCTGTTTCCGCCCCAGCCTTGCACCCTCCCTTATCCTCGGCTAGCCACGACCTCTCCCGTCCACCGGACCGCCCTGCCCATGTCGCGCCTCAGCGCCAATCTCCTGTTGCTGCTCGCCGGTGCCGTCTGGGGCATGGGCTTCGTCGCCCAGTCGACGGCGATGGACGCCGTCGGCCCGTGGACCTACACGGCAGCGAAATTCGCCGTGGCGGCGATCGCCCTGGTACCCTTCGCGATCCTCGAGGCGCGCCGGGCGACCGCGCCGCTCCCGTCCTCCGCGCGGACCGGCTTCGTGCTGGTCGGGCTGATGCTGTTTGCCGGCGCGATCCTGCAGCAGATCGGTATCGTCACCACCTCGGTGACCAATGCCGGCTTCCTCACCGGGCTCTACGTCGTCTTCACGCCGATTCTCGCCTTCGTCCTTCTGCGCGCCCGGCCGCATTGGGTGGTCTGGCCGTCGGCCCTCGCGGCCTTCGCCGGCATCGTGCTGCTCGGCGGTGGCGGCGTCGCAGCCCCTGGCCTCGGCGACTGGCTGATGGTCGCCTGCGCCGTCTTCTTCGCGCTGCAGATCATCGCCGTCGGCTTCTTCGCCGGCCCGACCGGCCGGCCACTGACCCTCTCCTTCACCCAGTTCGCGGTCGCCGCCGTGCTCGCTGGTGTCGGCATGCTGGTGCTGGAGGCACCGACGCTCGCGGCGCTGACCGCCGCCTGGCCGGAGATCCTCTATGGCGGCCTGTTCTCCACCGCCCTCGCCTTCACGCTGCAGACCATCGGCCAGCGCCACACCACCGCCGCCCAGGCGGCGATCTTCCTGTCGTCCGAGGCGCTGTTCGCCGCCCTCTTCGCCGCCCTGCTGCTCGGCGAACGCATCGCCGCCATCGGCATCCTCGGCTGCATCCTGATCTTCGGCGCCATGCTGGCCGTGGAGATCGTGCCGCTGCGCGTGGCGAGAACCGCCAAGGTTTAGGTATTGCCGCGCCAACGGGCCGGGGTTCCGGGCCGGCGAGATCGAGCCCTCCGCACGAAGCGGGTGCGGCCGCATCGGCGGCGGGGCCGGGATGCGGCTGCCGCCGATGCGGCCGCAGCGGAAGCGCGTCGCAAGGCTGCGTGCTGCGCGGCCCGTCCGTGCAGGTGGTCGACCGCGTCAGTCGGTCCGGCAATCCGCTTGCGCTCGTCGCGGATCAAGCCGCGACGAGGTGCCCGCCGCCAAAATCCTGCAGCACGAGCCGATTGGGCTCCTCGCCGATGCGGCGCACCGGGCTCGGAATGTCGCGATCGAGCCGCGGAAACGCCCGGCGCCGCATGGCGGGATCGGGCACCGGGACCGCCTCGATCAGCCGCTGCGTATAGGCGTGCTGCGGATTGCCGAAGACCTGATCGCGCGTGCCGATCTCGACGATCTGGCCGAGATACATCACCGCCACCCGATCAGAGATGTTCTCCACCACGGCCATGTCGTGGGAGATGAACAGATAGGCGATGCCGAACTCGTCCTGCAGTTCGCGCAGCAGTTCCAGCACCCGTGCCTGCACCGAGACGTCGAGCGCCGAGACGCTCTCGTCGGCGACGATCAGCTTCGGCCGCAGCGCCAGGGCACGGGCGATGCAGACGCGCTGGCGCTGGCCGCCGGAGAACTCGTGCGGGTAGCGCCGCATGTCCGACGGCGACAGGCCCACCCGCTCGAACAGGCCGGCCGTGCGCTCATGCCGCTCGGGGCCTTCGGCAATATCATGGATGAGCATCGGCTCGGCGACGAGTTCGCCCACCGTCATGCGCGGATCGAGCGAGGCGAACGGATCCTGGAAGATCATCTGGACGTCGCGCCGCAGCGCCTTGGTCTCGCGGCGCGGCAGGCCGGCCATGTTGCGGCCGGCGACGACGATGTCGCCGGTATACGGCACCAGCCCCGCCAGCGCCTTGGCCGTCGTCGACTTGCCGCAGCCGGATTCGCCGACCAGCGACAGCGTCTCGCGGTCCGCCACCGAGAAGCTGATCCCCTCCACCGCATGCACCCGCCGGTCGACCCGGCCGAAGAACCCGCCATGGATGTCGAAGCGCACCGTGAGATCGCTGACGTCGACCACCGGGACCGGGATCGCTATCGGCTGCGGTGCAGCCGGCGCGACACGGGCCGCGGCGCGAGCCCGCCCCTCGCCCATGCGCGGCACGGCGGCGAGCAGTTCGCGCGTATAGGCCGCCTGCGGATCGGCGAAGATCGCCGCGGTGGTTCCCGTTTCGACCATGCGGCCGTGGCGCATCACGACGACGCGGTCAGCCATTTCGGCGACGACGCCCATGTCGTGGGTGATCAGGATGATCGCCGTGCCGAGATCGCGCTGCAGGTCGCGCAGCAGTTCCAGCACCTCGCCCTGCACCGTCACGTCGAGCGCGGTCGTCGGCTCGTCGGCGATCAGGACGTCGGGGCGCAAGGCCAGCGCCATCGCGATCATCACGCGCTGGCGCATGCCGCCGGACAGCTCATGCGGATGCTGCGTGAGGCGGCTGGCCGCCTCCGGAATGCGGACGGCGTCGAGCGCCGCGATGGCGCGGCGGCGGGCCTCGCTGCGGCCGACGCCTTCATGCGCCTCGATCGCCTCGGTCAGCTGCCGGCCGATGGTCAGCACCGGGTTGAGCGAGGTCATCGGCTCCTGGAAGATCATCGCGACGCGCTTGCCGCGGACCTTGCGCATCTCGCCTTCGGAAAGCTGCGCCAGGTCGGTGTCGCCGAGCAGGATCCGGCCGGCGCCGATCCGCGCCCCCGGCTTCGGCAGCAGCCCCATGATCGCCAGCGACGTCATCGACTTGCCGGAGCCGGACTCACCGGCGATGCAGAGCGTCTCGCCGCGCGCGAGGTCGAAGGAGAAGTCCGCCACCACCGGCCGCGGCCCCGCCTCGCCGCCGACCTCGACGGTGAGGCCCTCGACGCGCAGGACCGTGTCGGCCCGCAATGTCTCATGCGAATCGGGATGGGTGGTCACGACCATGCGTAGTTGGGGTGCCGAACACCCCCCTCTGGGCTGCCGCCCATCTCCCCCACAAGGGGGGAGATCGCTGGCATGATTCCTGCGAACATCCTGAAACGTCGAAGACGAATTAACGCCTCCGATATGGGGCCGATCTCCCCCCTTGGGGGGGAGATGCCCGGCAGGGCAGAGGGGGGTAATACCCCCCTCCGCCCGACGGGGACCAAGCCTGTCGTCATTCGAAGACGCAGCGCGGGAAGTAGAAGGAGACGACCCAGTTCGGCATGTCGACGATCTCCGAGATGCGCAGGTCGCCGCAGGTCGAGACCAGCATGTAGGCGTCGACCGGATCCATCTGGTAGCGGGCCGAAAGGAGATCGACCATCTGCGCGACGGCCATCTTCGCCCCCGCCATCAGGTCGGGCCCGATGCCGGTCGTCACCTCGTAGCCCTTGGCGTCGAGATGCCGCGTCACCGGCCCGGCGGTGGTGAAGCGGGGCATCTGCAGCCGCGCGTCCTTGACCAGGTCGAGCGTCAGCACCGTGTTCATCGGGCTTTCGATCGCCGTGCCGCAGACTTCGCCGTCACCTTGGGCCGCATGGGTGTCGCCGACGGAGAACAGCGCCCCCGCCACCTCGACCGGCAGGTACAGCACCGTGCCGGCCGACAGATCGCGGATGTCGAGATTGCCGCCCATGCGCCGCGGCGGCACTACCGAATGGTGGCCCGCCTCGGCCGGCGCGCAGCCGATCGTCCCGGCGAAGGGCTTCAGCGGCACCCGTCCCTCCTTGCCGAACAGAGCCGGCTCGAGGGTCGTCGGATCGTATTTCCAGATGGTGAGCGCCGGGTCCTTGAAGTCGTCCGCCAGGAGGCCGAAGCCCGGAATGTTGGCGGTCCAGCCGAAGCCGGAGGGCTTGAACGCCTCGATGGTGATCTTCAGCGCATCGCCCGGCTCGGCGCCCTCGACGAAGATCGGCCCCGTCACCGGGTTGATCTTGCCGAAATCCAGCGCCTCGACGTCGGCCACGGTCGACCCGGCGGTCAGCTGACCGCCGGAGGAATCGAGGCATTCGAATTCGATCGTCGAGCCCGGCGCCACGATTTGGGCCGGCTGGAACGTGTTGTCCCAGCCGAAATGATGGTGGCGGCTGTGGATCGTGTAGTCGCAGTTACTGCACATCGTTCACATACACGTAGTCGTAGTTGATCGGGATGTGGACCGGGTCGACATAGAGATTGTCGGCCCCGCCCATGCGCGGCGACTTCATGGTGAAGCGCTGCTCGTTGAAGACCGGCACCCAGGGCGCGTCGGCCATGATGTCGGTGTAGATCTTCGACCACATCCCGGCCCGCTCCTCCTGGCGCGCCGGATCGACGATCGAGTCGGCCTCGGCCGCCCGCTTGTCCATCTCCTCGTTGCAGTACCACGACCAGTTCCAGCCGCCCGCGATCGCCCCGGCGCAGCCGAGGATCGGGCCGTAGAAGTTGGACGGATCGGGGAAGTCGGCGATCCAGGCCATGCCGCCCGACCAGATCATCGGCGCGGCGTCCTTCTCGCCACCGGCGGCGATGACGTTGGCCTGGGCCAGCGACTGGATCTCCGCACGGATGCCGATCTGCGACAGATCCTGCTGGATCGCCTGGGCGATGCGCGGGTTCGGGTCGGTGTTCATCACGAACAGCTCGGTGTCGAAGCCGTCGGCGAAGCCGGCCTCGGCGAGCTTGGCCTTCGCCGCTTCCACGTCGTAGGCATAGCCCTCGTAGCTCTCGTCGTAGCCGGGCATCGACGGCGGCAGCGGCTGGTTGGCCGGCAGCGCCCGGTTGTTGATCATCTGGACGATGCGGTCCTTGTTGATCGCCATGTTCACCGCCTCGCGGACTTCCTTCTGGTCGAAGGGCGCCATCGTGACGTTCATGGTGATGTAGCCGGTCTGCAGCTGGCCGCCCTCGACAACACGGGCCTTCTGCTCCGGATCGGCCATGACTTCCTGGAACTTGGCCGGCGGGATGCCGTCGCCCGGAATGTCGACCTCGCCGCTCTGCAGGCGCAGCAGCGCGACAATCGGTTCCTGGCCGATCTCGAAGGTGATCTGGTCGAGATAGGGCAGGCCGTCGCGCCAGTAGTCCGCGTTCTTGGTGAACACCACGCGCTGGCCGAGCGTCCACTCGCCGAGCTTGAAGGCGCCGGTGCCGACCGGGTTCTGGCCGAAATCGGCGCCGTGCTCGGCGACGGCTTCCTCGGGAACGATCGAGGCGAAGTTCAGCGCCATCACGTGCAGGAAGGTGGCGTCCGGCCGCGACAGCTTGATCTCGACCGTCGTCGGATCGATGACGGTGACGCCCGACAGGCTGTCCGCCTCGCCGGACTCCACCGCCTCATAGCCCTCGATCATGCCGAAGAAGCCGGCACCGGGGCTCTGGGTGGCGGGATTGGTGACGCGGTCGAGCGAGAACTTGACGTCCTCGGCGGTCATCTCGCGGCCGTTGTGGAATTTCACGCCCGAGCGCAGCTTGAAGGTGAAGGTCTGGCCGTCCTCGGAAATCTCGTGGCTCTCGGCAAGGCCCGGCCGCAGCTCGGTGGTGCCCGGCACGTAGTCCATCAGCCCGTCGAACAGGCTCTTGATCATCGACCAGTTCTGCCAGTCGTAGCCGATCGCCGGATCGAGCGTCGCAACGTCGTCCTTGTAGGTAATGACGATGGCGCCGCCTTCCTTGGCGTCCGGGTCCGGCGTGTAGGCGTCGGCGGCGGGCGCCGAGGCGGCGTCCTGCGCCATCGCCGGCGCTGCCGCCAGCATGAGGCCGAGAGCCGATGCGGCGACGGTCGAGGTGAGCCAGGCTTTCATGCGGTCTTCCTTTCCTTGAGGGGTCACTGGAGCTTGATCCTTGGATCGATGAAGGGTGAGACGAGATCGGCGAGGAGGTTGCCGAGCACGATGGCGCAGGCCGAAACCAGCGTGACGCCCATGATGATCGGGATGTCGACGCGCTGGATCGCCTGCCAGGCGAGCTGGCCGATGCCGGGCCAGCCGAAGACGCTTTCAACGACGACGATGCCGCTCATGAACAGGCCGATGTCGATGCCGATCATCGCGATCACCGGCAGGATGGCGTTGGGCAAGGCGTGGCGGAACAGCACCGTGTAGCGGGCGAGGCCCTTGGCCCGGGCCGTGCGGATGTAGTCCTGGCGCAGGACGTCGATCATCGACGATCGCATCATCCGCGAGTACCAGCCGGCGCCGAGAATGCCGAGCGTCACGGACGGCAGGACGAGGTGGGCGAAGGTGCCGTAGCCGCCGATCGGGAACCAGCCGAGGCGCACCGAGAAGACGTAGAGAAGCAGCAGGCCGACGACGAATTGCGGTGCGGAGACGCCCACGAACGAGCCGACCATCAGCGCCTGGTCGGTCGCCGTGCCGCGCTTCAGCGCCGCCACCAGGCCCATGGTCAGGCCGAGGACGAGCTCGCAGACGATGGCGCCGAGCATCAGGAGCAGCGTCGCCGGCAGCCGTGCCGCGATCAGCTCGGACACCTCCGAGCGCTGCAAATAGGAGCGGCCCAGATCCAGCTGCACCAGGCCGAGAAGGTAGCGCCCGTACTGGACGAGGAAGGGCTGGTCGAGGCCGAGCTCGCGGCGGATGTTCTCGACGGTCTGCGCCGTCGCGCTGCGGCCGGCGATCTGGCGCACCGGGTCGGCCGGCAGCAGATAGAGCAGCGCGAAGGTGATCAGCGAGACGCCGAGCAGGATCAGCGCCGACTGGATCAGCCGGCGGGCGAGATAGGCGATCATGACAGCCGCCCCCGCTGGGTGGGATCGAGGATGTCGCGCATCGCGTCGCCCACGAGGTTGAAGGCGAGCGCCAGCGAAAGGATCGCCGCGCCGGGGAAGAACACCAGCCAGGGCGCTGCCTGAAAATAGGTCTGGTTCTCGAAGATGATGTTGCCCCAGGAGGCGGTCGGCGGCTGCACGCCGACGCCGAGATAGGAGAGCGTCGCCTCCAGCAGCACCGTGGTCGAGATGCCGAGCGTGCCCCAGACGATGATCGTCGGCAGCAGGTGCGGCAGGATGTGGCGGAACAGGATCCGCGGCGTCGAGGCGCCGATGGCGCGCTCGGCGTCGATGAACTCGCGCTCGGCGAGCGAGCTGGTCTCGGCAAAGACGATGCGCGCGGTCTGCACCCAGTTGACCAGCGCGATCACCATCGCGACGATCCACAGGCTCGGCGACAGCACGGCGGCGAGGCAGATCGCCAGCAGCAGCGCCGGAAACGCCATCATCAGGTCGGTGAAGCGCATCAGGATCGTGCCGATCCAGCCGCGGAAGAAGCCGGCGGTGACGCCCACCAGCGTGCCGATGATCAGCGCGACGCCATTGGCGACGACGCCGATGATCAGCGAGGTGCGGGCGCCGTAGAGCATGCGGGTCAACAGGTCGCGGCCGAGCAGATCGGTGCCGAGGAGGAAGGCGCCACCGGGCGCCATCGGCGCGCCCTCCAGCGTCAGCCCGTCGAAGAGCTGGTCGTTCGGGTCGTAGGACGTCAGCCACGGCGCGGCGATCGCGCCGCCGACGGTCAGGACGATCAGCACGAGGCCGATCACTGCCAGCGGCCGGCGCAGCAATTGCGCCAGCACGCCCGCCGGCTTCGGCGCGGGGACCGCGGGGGTCAACGGTTCAGAGACGATTTGCCCGCTCATCGCGCCCTCCCTCCTCGAGTGCCAGGACGCGGCGCGCCGCCTCTTCGATCGTCGTCTGCCAGCTCATCGCCAGCGCCCGCAGCTGGGCATAGGCCCGTTCCTCGCCGACACCGCCGGCGCCGAGCGCCACGACGGCGCGCACGATGGTCTGGCGCTCGGCGACCCGCGATTTCAGGCCGCGCACCTCCTCGGCCAGGCGTTGCCGGGCCTCGAAGCCCTGCCGGGCGATCAACAGCGCCGAATAGATGCCGGAATTGGCCACCGGCTTGACGAGGTGGGAATGGGCGCCGTGCGACAGCGCCCATTCGATGCGGCCCGGCGCCTCGGAGCCGATCAGCGCGATCATCGGCACCGGCGCCTCGCCCGGCGCCCAGGGAAACTGCCCGTCGTAGCCAAGATCGGCATCGAAGAAGACGAAGTCGGCGACCAGTGCCTCGGCCGGCAGTTCCGGCCAGCACTCGACCGGGTCGAGGCCGATCGCCGCCAACTGCCGCACCAGCGCGGCGGTCGTCGCATGCGGGGGATGCAGCACGTAGGCCTTCGCCCCGCCGAGATTGGGAATGCGGCTGCGGCGCGTCACGAGACGGCCCTCAGGACCGGGCGCGGAAACACCCGCGTCGGGTCGTAACGCGACAGGTAGGGATCGGGATCGACCCGCCGGGCGCTCTCCTCCACCACGTCGAACCCGCCTTCCCTCACCCGCCCGATGCGGACCGGCAGGCTGGCATGCTGGGTCTGCGGATCGATGGCGATCTCGCCGAAGGGCGTCGCGAAAAGCCGGCCGGCGAAGTCCGGGACCCGTTGCGCCGTCTGACCGTCAAGGTCAGCCGAAAGCCGGTCGGCAAGGACGAGAACGGCGCTGTAGGCGGCGGCGAAGAAGGATGACGGGCGCGCGGCGAATGCCGGCTCCGCGGCGTGGTCCGGCCACGGCTTTGTTCGGTCGTGGAAATATGGGCCGACGGCGATGTGACCCTCGGCCGCGGCGCCGATCGCCGGCAGCTCGATCTCGGTCAGGTTGCACGAGAGGATCGGGCAGGACGCGGCGGCAAAATACGGGTCCTCGCGCGCCAGTTCCTCATAGGCGGCGAAGAAGGCGTAGGAGGATGGACCGATCAGGTGGTTGAGGACGAAGTTCGGCCGGGTCGCCCGGATCTCGTCGATCAGGCGGGAGACGTCGGTGTCGCCGAGCGGCAGATAGCGCTCGCCCAGCACGCGGCCGCCGGCATCGCCGACCAGGTCGCGGGCGACGCGATTGGTCTCCCAGCCCCAGATGTAGTTCGAGCCAATGAGAAACGCGTCGGCGCCGAAGCGCGGCACCACATGGCCAAGCAGCGGCACCAGATGCTGGTTCGGGCAGGCATGCATGTAGACGACGTGATCGTTCGATTCGAACCCCTCGTAGGGGCAGGCATACCAGAGCGTCCCTCCGGTCTTCTCCAGCACCGGGATGACTTCCTTGCGGCTCCAGGAGGTGATGCAGCCGATGACGTGGCGCGCCTCGGTGTCGCGCAGGATTTCCTCGCAGAGCGGCGCGTAGCGTTCCACGCGGCCCTCGGGATCACGCTCGACCGGCACGAGCGCGACGCCGAGCGCCGTGTCGCGATTGACCGCGGCGATGGCGCTCATGGCGCCGGCGCGGCAGGCGTCGGACAGCAACTGGTAGTTGCCCGAACGCGAGTAGAGGATGCCGATCTCGATGCGTCGCTTCACGTCGATCCCATGAAAAAAGCCCCGCAGCCCGTCGAGATGGATCGACGGGCGTACGAGGCTCGAATGCCGTCCGGCGTCCAGGGCCGGTATGTGGAGTCAGCCTAGCAGGGGCGGAGACTGAGTCAAGCGTTCATGCCTCGCGTCGCATCATGCCTGATTTATAGGCAGGATGTGATGGCATACCGGAGGCGGCCGGCCGCCGCACTCGGGATTGGGGGTGACAAGGCCCTCTCCAGCTCCGTCAATGGCTGATCATCCAGGGGCGTTTGGATGGAAACCCCTTTGCGGCGTTTTCGGCGGGGGCGGAAAAGCCCATCGGCTTCGGGCCGCAGCACCCGCAGCCGGCCCCGTGGCCGCCGGAGGCGCGCTTCGGTTCGTGGGCGCTCCGCTCGTTGGTCGCGCTGGCGCTGCGCCGCCCGGCATCCATCATCGACAAGCGCGGCGCGGTGAGGATCACCCGCCGCGCCGCGTCGCCGCAATCGGGACAGGGCGACGCCTCGGCGGCCTCCGCCATCGGGCGGAGGCGCGTGAAGGTGCCGCAATCGTCGCAGGCATAATCGTAGAACGGCATCTCAGAGATCCGGCGCCAGCGGCATGTCGACCGAGCCGTCGAGATATTTCGTCGGCCCGTCGACGCCCGGCATCAGGTCGAACTCGAAGATGTCGGTCGGCAGCCACAGCGTGGCGCAGGCATTGGGCACGTCGACGACGCCGGAGATATGGCCCTGCACCGGCGCGGTGCCGAGGATCGAATAGGCCTGGGCGCCGGAATAGCCGAACTTCTTCAGGTATTCGATGGCGTTGAGGCAGGCCTGCCGGTAGGCGATGTGGACGTCGAGATAATGCTGCTTGCCGCCTTCGTCGACCGAGATGCCCTCGAAGATCAGGAAGTCGTCGTATTTCGGCGCCATCGGCGAGGGCCGGAAGATCGGGTTCTTGATGCCGTATTTGGCCATGCCGTCCTTGATCAGCGACACCTTGATGTGCAGCCAGCCGGCCATCTCGATGGCGCCGCAGAAGGTGATCTCGCCGTCGCCCTGGCTGAAATGCAGGTCGCCCATCGAAAGCCCCGCCCCGTCGACATAGACCGGGAAATAGACCTTCGAGCCGCGCGACAGGTCCTTGATGTCGCAATTGCCGCCATGTTCGCGCGGCGGCACGGTGCGGGCGCCCTCGGCCGCGGCCTTGTCACGGGCCTCGCCCTTCAGTCTGCCCATGTGGGCGCTGGGGCCGCCGTCGGGCAGCGTCGCCAGCGTCGGCACGCGGGTCGGGTCGGTGTCGAACAGCGCCTTCTCGCGGCTGTTCCAGGTATCGAGCATCTTCTGGTCGGGCAGGCAGCCGATCAGGCCCGGATGGATCAGGCCCGCATAGCGCACGCCGGGGATGTGGCGCGACTTGGTGAACATGCCCTCGAAGTCCCAGATCGACTTCTGCGCCAGCGGGTAGTGCTCGGTCAGGAAGCCGCCGCCGTTCTGCTTGGAGAAGAAGCCGTTGAAGCCCCAGAGGCTGTGGTCGAAGGCGCCGATGTCGAGGATGTCGACCACCAGCAGGTCGCCGGGCTCGGCGCCCTTGACGCCGATCGGGCCGGACAGGAAATGCACCTGGGAAAGGTCGACGTCGCGCACGTCGGCGGCGTCGTCGTCGTTCTTGATCTGGCCGCCGGTCCAGTCGAAGGTCTCGATCTTGAAGTCGTCGCCAGGCTCCACCCAGCAGGCCATCGGGATGTCCGGGTGCCAGCGATTGTGGATCATCTCGTTGTCGTAAGGCGATGTGTCGAGGTCGACCTTGATGAGCGTGTCGGTCATGTGCTGTCCCCCTGTTTGCTGGATGGTGCGTGTGGCTGGTGCGGGTCCGGTCAGACCGACAAGAATCGCGCGATCTTCGCCTCGTTGACCGAGGCGACCGGCTCGTCGTGGACGATGGCGCCGTTCTCGAGCACGAGGACGCGGTCGGCGATGTCGAGGGCGAAGGAGAGAACCTGCTCCGACACCACGATCGACAGGCCCTTCTCGTCGCGGATCTTCTTCAGCGTGCGGCCGATCTCGCGGATGATCGAGGGCTGGATGCCCTCGGTCGGCTCGTCGAGGAGCAGGACCTTCGGCCGCGAGGCCAGCGCCCTTGCGATGGCGAGCTGCTGCTGCTGGCCGCCGGAGAGATTGCCGCCGCGGCGCTTGCGCATTTCGAGAAGCACCGGGAACAGCTCGTAGATGTCGCCCGGGACCTCGCGCTCGCCGGTCACCGTCAGCCCGGTCTCGATGTTCTCGCGCACCGTCATGGTGGAGAAGATCATCCGGCCCTGCGGCACGTAGGCGACCCCGCCCTTCACCCGCTCGTGGCTCTTGGCCCTGGTTATGTCGCTGCCGTCGACGGTGATCGTCCCGCCGGTCGCCGGCACGATGCCCATCAGCGACTTCATGAGCGTCGTCTTGCCCATGCCGTTGCGGCCCATGATGGCGATGATCTCGTTCCTGGCGACGTCGAAATTGAGCCCGTGCAGGACCTCGCTCGACCCGTAGGCGGCGTGGAGGTTGGCGACGTTCAGCATGTTCGGTCCCTCAATGCCCGAGATAGACTTCGACGACCTTCGGGTCGGCCTGGACGTGCGCCATGGTGCCTTCGGAGATCACCCGGCCCTGGTGCAGCACGGTGACCCGGTGGGCGATGTCCTCGACGAACTTCATGTCGTGCTCGATGACGATCACCGAGCGGCCGACGATGATCCGGTGCAGCAGCTCGGCGGTCTTGACGCGTTCCGAGACGCTCATGCCGGCGACCGGCTCGTCCAGCATCAGGAGCTCGGGGTCCTGGATCAGCAGCATGCCGATCTCCAGCCACTGCTTCTGGCCGTGGCTGAGGAACTCGGCCCGCTCCTCCAGATGATCGGCGAGGAAGATCATCTCGGCGACCTCCTCGACCCGCGAGGTCACGACGCCATCGCGCTTGAAGGTCAGGGCGCCGAAGACCGAGCGGCCCTTGGGATAGGAGATCTCGAGATTCTCGAAGACCGTCAAATCGTCGTAGATCGACGGGTTCTGGAACTTGCGCCCGACGCCCGCGTGGACAATCTGGTGCTCCTTCATCGCGGTCAGTTCCTTGCCACGGAACCGGATCGATCCGGATGTGGCGCGGGTCTTGCCGCAGATCAGGTCGAGCGCCGTGGTCTTGCCGGCGCCGTTGGGGCCGATGATCACCCGGATCTCGTTCTCGTCGACATAGAAGGAGAGGTCGTCCACCGCCTTGAACCCGTCGAAGGAGACGGTGAGGGCTTCGACGGACAGGAGGAAGTCGTTGTCGGTGGTCATGTTACCGTCTCCTATTCGGCCGCGGCGGCGGAGGGGGTGGCGGCACCCGGACCGGCCATGTCGCTGGCCTTGGGCGCCGCGGCGGAGCGGGCGAAAAGGCGCCTCAGGCGCGGGGCGACATGCGCCGAGTAGACGCCGGCGAGACCGTTCGGGAAGGCCAGCACGACGGCGATGAACAGCGCCCCCATGGCGAACAGCCAGAGCTCGGGGAAGCTTTCGGAGAAGGAGGTCTTGGCCCAGTTGACCAGCAGCGTGCCGTAGACCGCGCCGATCAGCGACAGCCGGCCCCCGACCGCGCAGTAGATGACCATCTCGATGGACGGGACGATGCCGACGAAGGTGGGCGACATGAACCCGACCTGCAGGGTGAACATCGCGCCGCCGACACCGGCCAGCGCCGCGGCGAAGCAGAACACGAAGATCTTGAAGCCGGCGACATTGTAGCCGGAGAAGCGGACGCGATCCTCCTTGTCGCGCATCGCGACGAGGATGCGGCCGAGCTTGGAGCGGCGCACGATCATCGCCAGGACGATCGAGCCGAGCAGCAGGATGGCGTTGACGAAATACAGGACGAACTTCGCCTGGTCGGAGCGGATGTCGAAGCCGAGCAGCGTGCGCAGGTCGGTGATGCCGTTGACGCCGCCGGTATAGCCCTGCTGGCCGATGATCAGGATGGTGAGGATCGCCGCGATCGCCTGGGTGATGATGGCGAAATAGACGCCGCCGACCCGCCGCGTGAACATCGCGAAGCCGATGATGAAGGCGAGCGCGACCGGCACCAGGACGACGGCGAGAAGCGTGAAGCCGAAGGAATGGAACGGCTCCCAGAACCACGGCAGTTCGGTGATCTGGTTCCAGTCCATGAAGTCGGGAATGCCCGGCGTCGACTGGATGGCGGTGGCCTCGGGGGTGGAGGATTCCAGCTTGAGGAACATCGCCATGCAGTAGCCGCCGAGGCCGAAGAAGATGCCCTGGCCGAGGCTGAGGATGCCGGCGCTGCCCCAGCAGAGCACCAGGCCCACGGCGACGAAGGCGTAGGTCAGGTACTTGCCGTAGAGGTTGAGGCGGAAGACGTCCGTGACCGCCGGCAGGAGCACCAGGAGCACGGCGGCGAGGATGACGAAGCCGACGATCTCGGTCTGGCGGCCGCCGGCGGCGAGGCTTTTCATCGGGTTCATCGACGCACCTTGAGGACGAAGAGGCCCTGCGGCCTGAGCATGATGATCGCGACGACGGTCAGAAGCGTCAGCACCTTGGCCATCGAGCCGGAGAGGAAGAATTCGAGCGTCGACTGGGCCTGCGAGATGGTGAAGGCCGAGGCGACCGTGCCGAGCAGGCTGGCGGCGCCGCCGAACACCACGACGAGGAAGGTGTCGACGATGTAGAGCTGGCCGGCACTCGGGCCGGTCGAGCCGATCATGGTGAAGGCGCTGCCGGCGATGCCGGCGATGCCGCAGCCGAGGCCGAAGGTGACGCAGTCCACCCGCTCGGTGTCGATGCCGACGGCGCCGGCCATGGTGCGGTTCTGGACGACGGCCCGCACCTGCGCCCCCCAGCGCGAGCGGAACATGATGAGATAGACCATGAAGGTGATCAGCAGCGTGATCGCCATGACGATCAGGCCGTTGATCGGTATCTCCACCATGTCGGTGACCGGCATCGAGCCCATCATCCAGTCCGGCAGCGTCACGCCGACCTCGCGCGGGCCGAAGATCGTGCGGAACGATTGCTGCATGATCAGCGACAGGCCCCAGGTGGCGAGCAGCGTGTCGAGCGGACGCTTGTAGAGATAGCGGATCAGGTAGCGCTCGACCCCCATGCCGAGGGCGCCGCTGGCCACGAAGGCGAGCGCCATGGCGATGAAGAACGAGATCCCCATCAATGCCGGCGCGAAGGCCTGGAAGAAGTTCGAGCAGAGATAGGTGACATAGGCGCCGAGGATCATGAACTCCCCGTGCGCCATGTTGATCACGCCCATCTGGCCGAAGATGATGGCAAGGCCGAGCGCCATCAGCAGAAGCACCGAGAAGAGCACGAGCCCCGCAAAGCCCTGCATGGCAAAGATCGAGCCGAGTTCGCTCCAGCTGTAGTCGGCGAACATCCGTATCTCCGGGAGTTCGAGAAAAGGGCGTGATCGGGGGAAAGGCGCAGGATGCCCCGGCCCCGCAAAGGGACCGGGGAACCGGCTCGCGCTTACTGGTAGCCTTCCGGGAACGGGTCGGGCTCCATCAGCTCCGCCGTCTCGAACACCACCTCGTACTGGCCATCGAGCTGGGCGTGGCCGATGCGGGTCTTCGACCAGAGGTGATGGTTCTCGTGGATCTTGACGTAACCTTCCGGCGCGGTGTCGAGCTCGATGCCGGGCGAGGCCTCGCGCACCTTGTCGATGTCGAAGCTGCCGGCCTTCTCCACCGCCGCCTTCCACAGCCAGGGCCCGAGATAGGCCGCCTGCGTCACGTCGCCGACGACGATGTCCTCGCCCCACATCGCCTTGAAGGCATCGACGAACTTCTGGTTGTTGTCGTTCTCGAGGCTCTGGAAGTACTTCATCGCCGCATAGGCGCCGACCATGTTCTCGCCGCCGATGCCGCGGATCTCGTCCTCGGTCACCGAGATCGTCAGGACCAGCGGCGCTTCCTTGGTCATGTCGATGCCGGCCGCCTTCAGCTGCTTGTAGAAGGCGACGTTCGAGCCGCCGACGACGATCGCGTAGATCACGTCGGGCTTGCGCAGCTTGATCTTGTTGATCACCGAATTGAACTGGGTGTGGCCGAGCGGGTAGTACTCCTCGCCGACCACCTCGAGCCCCAGCTTCTCGATGTGCTTGCGGGCGATCTTGTTGGAGGTCCGCGGCCAGATATAGTCCGACCCCAGCAGATAGAAGCTCTTGGCGCCCTTGGTCTCGACCACCCAGTCGATGCCGGCGAGGATCTGCTGCGTCGCCTCCTGGCCGGTGTAGATGACGTTCGGGCTCTCCTCGAGGCCTTCGTAGAAGGTCGGGTAGTAGAGCATGCCGTTATACTGCTCGAACACCGGCAGCACCGCCTTGCGCGAGGCCGAGGTCCAGCAGCCGAAGACCGATGCGACCTTGTCCTCGACCAGCAGCTTCTTGGCCTTTTCGGCGAAGGTCGGCCAGTCCGAGGCGCCGTCCTCCTGGATGAACTCGATCTTGCGGCCGAGCACGCCGCCCATGGCGTTGATCTGCTCGATGGCGAGCTTCTCGGCCTGCACGGAGCCGGTCTCGGAAATCGACATCGTGCCGGTCACCGAATGCAGGATGCCGACCGTGACGGTGTCGTCGGTGACGGCAAGGCCCGTGGTATTGACCTCGGCGGTGGCAGGCCCCTGGCCCCAGGCGAAGCGGGGTGCCATGGCGGCGATGGCGAGAGCCGCCGAGCCGAGCAGAAGCTTGCGTCGATAGACGGAGCTGGGCCCGTCCGGGCCGGACATGCGGTCTTTCATCTGATCCCCCTGTGGTGAGCGTTGGTTGGTCCGCCATCTGGGTCGGACGGGTCGGTTCACGGGAGGATCATCCGCTCCGATCTTGCGCCGCAACAATACGTCAAATCACGTATTCCGAAACTGCGTGACTTGGCGAAGATGTCATGCGCTAATCATGCGTGGCGCGGGGAAATATCGGACGTGACGCGATTATTCGCGTGCGAATAACGCCTCACGGAAACAATTGCTGATTGCATCGCACTTTGTTGATTTATGACAGTAATTTATCTTTCTCTTGTTGAAGAAATCGGACTGCCGATGCAGGGCTCAAGCATCTCCTGGAGGCCGCGAATGGAATGACGGCGCCGCAGCGCATACTTCGGGTTCGCCGGAGCTATAATCAGTGGGTCGCGGACGAGACGCTCGAGGACTACGCGCTGCGCTTCACCGCAAAGCGCGGCCGCCGCTGGTCGCCCTGGCAGCTCGCGATGACGGCCTGCGGCGGTATCTCGTTCCTGGCGCTGGAAGCCATCGGCGGCACGGTGACGCTGCATTACGGCTTCGACAACGCCCTGCCGGCGATCCTCGTCGTCGCGCTGCTGATCTTCGGCGCAGGGCTGCCGATCAGCTTCTATGCGGCGAAATACGGCGTCGACATCGATCTTCTGACCCGCGGCGCCGGCTTCGGCTATCTCGGCTCCACCGTCACCTCGCTGATCTACGCCTGCTTCACCTTCATCTTCTTCGCCATCGAGGCAGCCATCATGGCGATGGCGCTGGAGATGATGCTCGGCCTGCCGCTCTGGGCGGGCTACGTCGTCTGCGCCGTCGCGGTGATCCCGATCGTCACCCACGGCATCACCCTGATCAGCCGGTTCCAGATGTGGACCCAGCCGGCCTGGATCGTCCTCAACCTCGCACCCTTCGTCTTCCTCGCCGCCCAGGGCGCGCTGCCGCTCGAGGAATGGCAGGCCTATGAGGGCGTCCGCAGCCCGGCCGGCGGCGGCTTCGACGTCCTGCTCTTCGGCAGCGCCACGGCGATCCTCTTCGCCCTGACCGCGCAGATCGGCGAGCAGGTCGATTTCCTGCGCTTCATGCCGCGCCGCACGCGCGAGACGCAGATCGGCTGGTGGAGCGCGCTGATCGCCGGCGGTCCCGGCTGGATCCTGATCGGGGCGGTCAAGATCCTCGCCGGCTCGCTGCTGGCGGTGCTGGTCGTCAGCCAGGGCCTGCCGGCGGAGACCGCCCAGCACCCGACCGAGATGTACCGCGTCGCCTTCGGCTACGTCTTCTCCCAGGAGGCGCTGGTGATCGCCGCGACCGGGATCTTCGTCGTCATCGCGCAGATGAAGATCAACGTCACCAACGCCTATGCCGGCTCGATCGCCTGGTCGAACTTCTTCTCGCGCCTGACCCACAGCCATCCCGGCCGCGTCGTCTGGCTGGTGTTCAACGTCGCCATCGCGCTGATGCTCATGGAAATGGGCATCCTGCGCGCGCTCGAGGAGATCCTCGGCCTCTACGCCATCCTCGCGGTGTCCTGGGTCGCGGCGCTGGTCGCCGACCTCGTGGTCAACAAGCCGCTCGGCCTCTCGCCCAGGCACATCGAGTTCAAGCGGGCGCATCTCTACGACATCAACCCCGTCGGCTTCGGCGCCATGGGCGCCGGCATCCTCGTCGCCAGCCTCTGCCACACCGGCCTGTTCGGCGAGACGATGCGCGCGCTCGCCGCCTTCGCGGCGCTCGGCACCGCCTTCGTCGCCTCGCCGCTGATCGCGTTGGCGACACGCGGCCGCTACTATATCGCCCGCCGGCCGCGCGAGGACTGGGCCGGATTGCCGACGATCGCCTGCTGCATCTGCGAGCATCATTTCGAGGCCGAGGACATGGCCTCCTGCCCGGCCTATTCGGGGCCGATCTGCTCGCTCTGCTGCTCGCTCGACGCGCGCTGCCACGATCTCTGCAAGACCGACAGCCGGGTGCGCGAGCAGGTGGTCGGGGCGCTGCGCCGCAATGTCTCGGAACGCCTCGCTGGCTTCGCCGACTCGCCGCGCGGCCATTATCTGGTGATCTTCGTCACGATGCTGGCCGTCACCGGCAGCATCCTCGCCTTGATCGGCTTCCAGGCGAGCCTCGACGAGCCCGACAATGCCGCGACGATCACGGCGATCCTGGTACGGGTCTTCGCGGTCTTCGTCATCGTCGCCGGCGTCGCCTCCTGGCTGTTCGTGCTCGCCCATGCCAGCCGCCGCGTTGCCCAGGAGGAATCCAGCCGGCAGACGCTGCTCCTGACCCAGGAAATCGATGCGCACCGGCGCACCGACGCCGAGCTGCAGCTCGCCAAGGAAAAGGCTGAGGCGGCAAGCCTTGCCAAGACGCGCTTCCTCGTCGGCATGAGCCATGAGCTGCGCACGCCGCTGAATTCGATCCTCGGCTTCGCCCAGATCCTCGAGCAGGACCCGGCTTTGCCGGGCAAGCGCCGCGGCGCGGTCAAGGTGATCCGGCGCAGCGGCGAGCATCTCGCCGGGCTGATCGACGGCCTGCTCGACATCTCGCGGATCGAGGCCGGCAAGCTGCAGGTCTATCGCGACCAGATCGCGCTCGGGCCCCTGCTCGGCGAAATCGTCGAGATGTTCCGCCTGCAGGCCGACGGAGCCGGGATCGGCTTCCAGTTCGAGGTCGAGCGGACGCTGCCGGATTTCGTGCGCGGCGACGAGAAGCGGCTGCGCCAGATCCTCATCAACCTCCTCTCCAATGCCATCAAGTTCACCCGCGACGGCTCGGTCACGCTCCGCGTCAGCTATCGCAGCCAGGTCGCCGAGTTCCGCGTCATCGATACCGGCCCGGGCATGGCGACGAAGGACCTGACGCGCATCTTCGAGCCGTTCGAGCGGCTGGAGGGCGGCGCCAGCGCCGTGCCCGGCACCGGGCTCGGGCTCACCATCACCAAGCTCCTCACCGAAATCCTCGGCGGCGACATCCGCGTCACCAGCACGCCCGGCCAGGGCAGCATCTTCGCCGTGCGGCTGTTCCTCCCCTCGATCAGCGCGACGCCGATCGCCGTATCCCGCGAGCGGCGGATCATCGGCTATGCCGGGCGGCGGATGACGGTGCTCGCCGTCGACGACGAGCCGGCGCACCGGCAGCTTCTGGAAGAGATCCTGTCGCCGCTCGGCTTTACCGTGCTCACGGTCGAAGGCGGCGCCGCCTGCCTCAAGCTGGTGCCGCTGGCCGAGCCGGATCTGCTGATCGTCGACATCACCATGCCCGGCATGAACGGCTGGGAACTCGCCGCAAGGCTGCGCGAGAGCGGCGTCGACACGCCGATCGCCATGCTGTCGGCCGACGCGCGTCCCGCCTCGCCGGACATGCGGCTCTGCGACGACTGGGTCGGCAAGCCGCTGGCCGTGCCGATGCTGCTCGAAAGCGTGCGCCGGCTGCTTGGGGTCGCCTGGCTCTACGACGACACGCCGGCTGGCGCCTCGGTGCCAGGCGAAATCGAACTCGAAGCCTTCGAGATCCCCGACCGGGGGGATCTGCGCGACCTCGTCTCACTCCTGCAAATCGGCTTTGTCAGAGGGATCCATGCCAAGCTCGACGACCTCGCTTCGCGGCAACCCCGCACCCAACGCTTCGTCGCCCGCATCCGCAGCCGCGTGGATCGCTTCGACCTCGACGCCTGCATCGGCTTCATCGAGGGCCTCGACGATGCCCTGTGACGGCGCCGACCCGCGCCGCATCGTCCTCGTCGTCGACGACTCGCCCGAGACGATCGAGTTCCTGACCACGGCGCTCGAGGAACAGGGCTTCACCGTCCTCGTCGCGCTCGACGGCGGCAAGGCGATCGCCATCGCCCGGCGGATCACCCCGGACGTGGTGCTGCTCGACGCCGTAATGCCGGGCATGGATGGGTTCGAGACCTGCCGCCGGCTGAAGCAGGATGCCTCGCTCGCGCATGTGCCGGTGATCTTCATGACCGGGCTCAGCGAGACCGAGCATATCGTGCACGCCTTCGCCGTCGGCGGGGTCGACTACGTCACCAAGCCGGTGGTGATCGAGCAGATCCTGGCGCGGATGCGCGTCCACCAGGAGAACGCCCGCATGACCCGCGCCGCGCGCCTGGCGCTCGACACGACGGGGCGGTTCCTGCTCGCCGTCGACGGCGACGGCACGGTGCGATGGATGACGCCGCAGGCGCGCCGGCTGCTGACCGGCGAAGGCGAGGCCGACCCGCTGCCCGGCGCGCTGGCCGGCGAGTTGCAGCGGCTGCGGCGCGGCGAGGCGGCGCGCCATCCCGGCAATCCGGGCCTCGGCTTCGCCCTGCTCGGGCAGATCGGCGCGGACGAATTCCTGCTGCGGCTGTCGCGGGTAGAGGGCGACGAAACTGACGCCGCGGCGCTCCGCGACGGCTTCGGCCTCACCGCGCGCGAAGCCGAGGTCTTGCTGTGGATCGCCCGGGGCAAGTCCAACCGCGACGTCGCCGAGATCCTCGCCCTCAGCCCGCGCACGGTGAACAAGCATCTCGAAACAATCTTCCGCAAGCTCGGCGTCGAAAACCGCTCCGCCGCCACCGCCTCGGCGATGAACCTTCTGGCCGAGCGCCGCTAGGGCGGTCTGGTCTCGGCCACTCGGCCGGCCTGTTCTTTTGACGGGCATCGAACGGGGGCAACAGGAAGCGGGAGCGCTTCGGCAAGCCTCGTCGCGCGCTTCCCGCGCAGGTCGGTTGGCCCCCATGCCGCGCGCCGCCGCTTCTGCTATCAAACTCCCGACAGGACGGAGGGGACGATGGCCGACGACGACCAGCCGAAGGGCGAACTGACGATGCGGGTGCCGGCCATGCCGGCCGATGCCAATGCCAATGGCGATATCTTCGGCGGCTGGGTGATGGCACAGATGGATCTTGCCGCAGGCATACGCGGCGCCGAGCGGGCGCATGGCCGCGTCGCCACCGTCGCGGTCAACGCCCTGACCTTCCGCAAGCCGGTGAAGATCGGCGACACGCTCTGCGTCTATTCGGTCATCGACAAGGTCGGCCGAACCTCGATCTCGCTTTCCATCGAGGCCTGGGCGCAGCGCCACCTGACCCGCGAGCGCATCAAGGTGACCGAAGCCTCCTTCGTCATGGTGGCGATCGACGAGGAAGGTCGTCCGATGCCGGTGCCGCCCGAGGCGCCGGTCGCCTGAGCGACAGTCCGGCAGCGGCTACTTGCAGACCACCCGGCGGCGGTTCTTGGCGTCGAGATGCAGATGGTCGCGATGCGCGTGGTTGTAGCCGGGGCCGAGCACCGTGCCGAAATAGCGGCAGGCGGATTCCCGCACCGCGCTCTGGAAGGATTTCTGCCGGAACGAGAAGAAGCCCTTCTTCTCGACGTCGAACAGCGATCCGTCGGAAAACTGGAAGCCCCGCACGTCGAGCGCGTTGCCGCTGGCGTGTTCCGAGACGGTGCGCGATCCGGCGATCCGCGAGCAGCGATAGGACGAGGCGTTGAGCACCGCCGTCGGGCGCTTCCACATCTTCCAGCGCGCCGCCGGCTTGACCTCGTCCTCGACCCATTTCGAGATGCGGACGGCCGAGGCGCAGTTCAGCGTCGCCGCCGGCTTCATCGCGACGCCCTCGGCGATCGCGGTGATCTTCACCGGATGGGCGATGCCGCAGCCGCTGCCCTTGCCGATCGGTGCGACGTCGACGAAGGTCACGCCCATCTTGCGCAGCGTCGCCCGGCACATCGCCTCGGCGCGCGGCATGGCGCGATAGCCGCTCGGCGTCTGGTCCTCCAGCGCGCCGCGGCCGGGCACGGTCGCCTCCGGACGCACCGGCGCCGGCTCCAGCGCCGCGACGGCGCGCTGCGGCGCCGGCGCAATCACGGGCGGCGGGGCCGGGGCCACTTGGGGCGGCGGCGCGGCCTGCGGCTCGGCCTGCTTCAGCCCGGCCCAGGGATCGCCCTGCGGCGGCGGGGCGTACTGGCCGGAAGCCAAATCGTCGATGCTGACCGGCGCCGCCAGCGGCGGCGGCGCGGCCAGCGGCTGCGACTGCATCGGCGCGGATGGCGCAGCGGCTTGTGTCCCGCCGCCGAGCAGGTCCTCGGTCAGCGACCAGCCGGGCGGCGGCGCTGCCGGCGCGTTCTGGATCAGGCTCGGCGCCGCACTTTGCTGCGCCAAGCTGTGATCCACCAGCGCCTCGTAGCCCTGGTCGCTGAGCCGCGGCGCGCTCGGCACATAGCCCTCGCCCGGCGCCGGCAGGCGGCCGCCCCACGTCAATTGTCCGCCGCCCGGCACGGCGCCTGGCGGCACCGGAGCGAAATCGGATTGGGCAAGGGCACCGGACAGATGGCTTGCCGTCGCGACGGCGACGGCAAGCGCGGCGATGCGCCAGACGCGTTTACGCGATACCATGCGTTGGCCTTTCGTCGTCCGCGGAACTCGAGCGGATGAGCAAAACCCTAAGCCGGTTTGGTAAGCGAAGGATGAATCGCCGGGCGAAACCGCCCCCGCGACGCCGATCCCGCGCAATCGTGATCGCCGCCTTCGGTGGCCGGGAACCGACCACGCAACCCCGCGGCGCCCGCCCCGTTGAGAGGCAAACCCGCTTCCACGGAGCCCTTCGATGACCCTGCGTCCGCTTGCCCTCACCGCCCTGATCCTCGCCGCCGGCTTCGGCCTTGCCGCCTGCGACGAGCCCGCCGTCCAGCCCAATGAGGTCGGCAGCGGCGATGGCCCGACCGGCGGCGCCGGCTCGGCCAACCCCGCCGTCGACACCAGCGGCGACGCCGAGGCCGAAGGCGTCATCCCGTCGCAGCAGGACCCGCAGTAACCGCCGGCGCGCCCCGCGCCACGGTCGCCGCCTCGATGGTGGCGACCCGCTTCTTCCAAGCCGGCCTCTGCCTCTCTATATGCGGCGCATGGCTTCCCGACCGAAACAGACCCGCCCCGCCAAGTCCTCTTCAGACGAGGCGCCGTTCGACCCCGGCGCGCCGGCGCGGCGCGGGCCGCTGCAGGACTTTTCCGACGCCGCCGAGCGCCGGACGGACGGCTTCGGCGAGGCGCCGCAGACGGGCTTCGACGCCGGCACGCCGCTCGATGGGCCGGTTTCCGGCTGGGCCGATGCCATCGCCAGCGAGGCCGCCGCCACCCCGGCACCGCCGAAGCAGCTCAAGCCCCGCGCCGCCGCCGACAAGCCGATGAAATCCTCCCGCGGCACGTCGATGGGCAGCACCAGCGACCCCAAGCGCCGCGCCGCCGCCGGGCTCAACCCGGTCGCCGGGCTCGACGTCAGCCTCGAGGATGCCGGCCGCCTGCCGGAAGGCGGCGTCACCGCCACGGTCGAGGCGCTGACCCGGCTGATCTCCGAGGGCGACCCGCTCTTGAAGGACGGCAAGGTCTGGATCCCGCACCGCCCGGCCCGGCCGGACAAGTCGGAGGGCGGCGTGCCCTTCCGCATCGCCTCGGACTACGTGCCGATGGGCGACCAGCCGACCGCCATAAAAGACCTCGTCTCCGGCATTTCCGAGCACGACCAGACCCAGGTCCTGCTCGGCGTCACCGGCTCCGGCAAGACCTTCACCGTCGCCAACGTCATCGAGCACACCCAGCGCCCGGCGCTCGTCCTCGCCCCCAACAAGACGCTGGCGGCGCAGCTCTACGGCGAGTTCAAGAACTTCTTCCCCGACAACGCCGTCGAGTATTTCGTCTCCTATTACGACTACTACCAGCCCGAGGCCTACGTGCCGCGCTCGGACACCTATATCGAGAAGGAATCTTCGATCAACGAGCAGATCGACCGGATGCGCCATGCTGCGACCCGGGCGCTGCTCGAGCGCGACGACGTCATCATCGTCGCCTCGGTCTCGTGCATCTACGGTATCGGCTCGGTCGAGACCTACACGGCGATGACCTTCCAGATGGCCGTCGGCGATAGGCTCGACCAGCGCCAGCTCCTCGCCGACCTCGTCGCCCAGCAGTACAAGCGCCGCGACATGGATTTCCAGCGGGGCTCGTTCCGCGTCCGCGGCGACACGATCGAGATCTTCCCCGCCCATCTGGAGGACCGCGCCTGGCGCATCTCGATGTTCGGCGACGAGATCGAGCAGATCCAGGAGTTCGACCCGCTCACCGGCCAGAAGACCGGCGACCTCAAGTCGGTGAAGATCTACGCCAACTCGCATTACGTCACGCCCCGCCCGACGCTGAACCAGGCGGTGAAATCCATCCGCGAGGAGCTGAAGCACCGGCTCGTCGAGCTGGAGAAGGCCGGCCGCCTGCTGGAAGCCCAGCGGCTCGAGCAGCGCACGCGCTTCGACATCGAGATGATCGAGGCCACCGGCTCCTGTCCCGGCATCGAGAACTATTCGCGCTATCTCACTGGCCGCCAGCCCGGCCACCCGCCGCCGACCCTGTTCGAATACCTGCCCGACAATGCCCTGGTCTTCATCGACGAGAGCCACGTCACCGTGCCGCAGATCGGCGCCATGTATCGCGGCGACTTCCGCCGCAAGGCGACGCTGGCCGAATACGGCTTCCGCCTGCCCTCCTGCATGGACAACCGGCCGCTGCGCTTCGAGGAGTGGAACGCCATGCGGCCGCAGACCGTCGCGGTCTCGGCCACGCCCGGTAGTTGGGAGATGGAGGAGGCCGGCGGCGTCTTCGCCGAGCAGGTCATCCGCCCCACCGGCCTGATCGACCCGCCGGTCGAGATCCGCCCCGCCCGCAGCCAGGTCGACGACCTCGTCGGCGAGATCCGCGACACCGTCGCCAAGGGCTACCGCGTGCTCGCCACCGTGCTCACCAAGCGCATGGCCGAGGACCTTACCGAATATCTGCACGAGCAGGGCATTCGCGTGCGCTACATGCACTCCGACATCGACACGCTGGAGCGCATCGAGATCATCCGCGATCTCCGCCTCGGCGCCTTCGACGTCCTCGTCGGCATCAACCTGCTGCGCGAGGGGCTCGACATCCCCGAATGCGGCCTCGTCGCCATTCTCGACGCCGACAAGGAAGGCTTCCTGCGCTCGGAGACCTCGCTGATCCAGACCATCGGCCGCGCCGCCCGCAACATCGACGGCAAGGTCATCCTCTATGCCGACCGCACCACCGGCTCGATGGAGCGCGCCATCGCCGAGACCAGCCGCCGCCGCGAGCGGCAGGAGGCCTACAACGCCGAGCACGGCATCACCCCAGCCTCGGTGAAGGCGCATATCGCCGACATTCTCGACAGCTACTACGAGAAGGACCACGTCCGCATCGACGTCGGCCCCGGCGCGAAGGAAGGCGCCCTCGTCGGCAACAACCTCAAGTCCCATCTGGAACATCTCGAGCGCCAGATGCGCGAGGCCGCCGCCGACCTCGATTTCGAAACGGCGGCCCGCCTGCGCGATGAGCTGAAGCGCCTGCGCGCCAAGGAACTCGAATTCGGCGGCGTCCCCGCCGGCGACGCCCATCTCAGCGACGGCGGCGTCGGCGACACCGCCGCCGACGCGATCGCCTTCGAGGAGGACGCCGTCTCCCCCGTCACCGGCCGCTCCAAGCACGGCCGCAAGACCAAGCGCGACCGCTCCCCCGCCGGCGGCGAACGCTTCGGCCCACGCGGCGAACCGCTGAAGCCCCGCGGCGAAGGCTCCGACCGCCGCCCCGCGCCGCTCTCCCGCCCGGCCCCGGCCGGCGAGACGCCCGCGGACCCGGCACCCGGCCCGTCCTATTTCCAGAAACCCTCGCTCGACGCCATGGGCCCCGGCACCGACACGGCCGTCCCCGCCACGCCCTCGCTGTTCCGCAAGAACTCCCTCGACGAAATGACCGTCGGCCGCACCGAAAAGCCGACCGGCAAGCCGGCGCCGAAGAAGCCCGCGACGGCGAAGCTGCCCCTCTCCCCCCTCGAGGGGGAGAAGTCCGGCAGGACAGAGGGGGGCGTGCCGCCCACCAACGCTGGCGGCAATCCGGCAGATCCACGAGGCACCGACCCCGACTCCCCCGCCCCGATCCGCCGCGAGCGCGTCGGCCGCGGCTCTTACGAGGACCCCGCCGACCAGCGCCGCAAGCGCCGCCCCGGCAAGACCGGCCGCCCGGGCCAGTAGGGCGGCGCGGGCTTCAAAATCCCGCCCACCCCTGTATACTCCGACCAGAGACGGTGCCGAGCCTATGACAGCGGGGAAAAGATCGAAGCCGAAATCGCCGCCCTCTCCGGGGCGGAACTGGCGCGCCTGCGCGCGTGGTTCGACGCCTACGACGCCGACCGCTTCGACGCGGCGATCGGGCACGACGCCGCGGCCAGCACGCTCGACGCCCTCGCCGACGCCGCCCTCGCGGACTTGCGGGCGGGGCGGACGCGCCGTCTGTGATCCATCACCCGGCCGCTTCCTTCTGGAAAGCCTACGGCGCCCTGCCTGCCCCGGTTCGCAGCCAGGCCGATAGGAACTCCCCGCTGCTCAAGGCTGACCCCGACCACCCGTCGCTGCGCTTCGAAGACATCCCGCTCTCATCTATCCCCTGAATGAGATGATTCTCCCGTCTCCGAAGAGGATATATGGGATGCGAGGGAGCCGAAGCTTGTTATTCTGTGTCCTGAGGGTACAATCGGCGTGAGAACCATATCTAGGAACATTCCCAGATTTTGTAGATCAGCTTACAGGATACACTAATGGCTACCCACGCAGGTGTAAACAAGCATTTTAGATACGACCCATTTACCCTTAGTGAACGCCAAGTTATATCCAGATTTGCCGAACATTTCTATGTAACGAGAAATCTAGACCCCGTAAAAGTTGGAAACAGTATATACCGCGCGTTTCTGATGCGACCGGCGGAGACATTTTCTGTTGTCCTGAACGTAGAGCGAGAGTTTATTGTGCTGTTCGCCGACTATGAGACATTCGAAGCAAGAACGCTTAGCGCATATGATCGGGTTGCAGAAGAATTTCACGACGCACGTATCGACAATTCAATTCGATTTTTGGTGAGCGCGGACAGAAACATTGAGACCAGTATCCGTCACTATCTATCACAGGACCCGGAATATCCAATAATCGTTCCATTCCATTATGATGATTTCCGACATTCTCGGAATGACTTTATTATTCAAAGGATAAGGTCAAACTACGTTGTGAGAGATATATTTGGGTATCAGTCCCCATTGAGGCATGAATATTTTTATTTTGGACGAGATAACCTTATAAATCATGTAATAGATCTGCATAAATCTGGGCAAAACAGCAGCCTGTTCGGCCTGCGGAAAAGCGGAAAAACGTCAACCATATACGCTATTACTAGGCGTGCTAAGGTATTTGGTCATAAGTCCATTACAATAGACTGCCAGGATCCGTCGGTTCATGCGAGGGGCTATGCAGAGCTCCTGTCCCACATCATCAATGAAATTCGTGTGAGCTTAGGCCTCAAATCAAAAAAAGTCGAGTTAACTGGAGAAGCGTTCGAAATATCGGACCAGTTTAAAGCGAGCATGGATAGCTTATTGTCCGAGGCCCGCAGTGATATTCTTCTTATATTCGATGAGATCGAGTGTATCTCTCCAAATACGGCGTCATCACCTCACTGGAACGAAGGATACGACACTCTATATTTTTGGCAAATCCTCCGTTCATATTTTCAGAATACGAGAAAATACAAGCTTACATTCTGCTTTGTCGGGACAAACCCAACTCTTTTCGAAAGCCCTAGAATAGACGGCGCTGACAATCCTGTTTATCTATTCGCGCCAAAGACCTTTATCACTCCTCTCAGCGAATCTGATGTATTTGACATGATAAAGAAGCTTGGATTCTTCATGGGGATGGATTTTTCTTCATCTATTCTTTCTAAAATTTGTGGAGAATATGGTGGTCACCCATTTTTCACTCGACAGCTCTGTTCGAAAATACATCACGAGTTAGGAGCAGGACGTCCTCAGCAGGTTGGGCGAAAGGAATTGGAGAGTGCCGTGTCAAAAAATCGGCACCCAATGAAATCTTATATTTCTGATATTCTTCTTAGCTTGCAAAGGTTCTATCCGCTTGAATTTGATATGCTCTCGTATCTTTCCCAAGGAAAAGTTGAGAATTTCGAGGGCCTTTCAACAGAATATCCTGAGTTGCTTGAGCACTTGATTGGCTACGGCTTCATAAAAAAGGAAGGATCAAGTTACGAACTTTCCTTTTCATCAATCTCCGACGCCTTCAAAGGCGACAATAATCCTAATGTATTTAATGAGCAAGATGCATCGATTGAGATAAGTAAAGGTCGAAACAGGATCGAGCGCTCCATCCGACAGTATTTATTCTATGAAACAAACCGAATGTCGAGGGAGGAATGGCAAGAGCTTTGTCAGCTATCCTTTCCTCGTACATGGGAGAAAAACAAGACACTGACTCCCCGAGCTGTTTTTTCACAAGGCGGGAGTCCTTTGTATTTCATAGATCTTCTTAAGACTCTTCAGTATCTGGGTAATTTTGCGACGGACGCGTTCGGCGAAGGCGATATAGCTGGCGCTATGCATGTGGTGAACAGGCACCGTGTGGATGCGCACGCAACAGCGATAGCTGAGGTAGATTTTACCGAATGGCAAGCGGAGATGAACGTACTCGACTCGGTATTTGAGGCTCCAGTCTAGCCAATAAGTGCGCTGTAGACGCGTGGACCTATGGATAATTAGGTACCCTACCACTCGTCGCGGTTGCACAGCCGGCGCCCCACTTATCCCCACCCCCTCACCCCTCCCGCATAATCCCCCCATCGCCGCCCACGGCGGGCACGGACGATCGCCGGGATCGCCCGGGGGCGGCGAGCGGTGTCCGCGCCGGTGCCTCTTCCGGAGAGGCGCCGACCCGGACGGGCCGAACCGTCGCCGGACCGTCCCCCACTACGAGGGGGCCGCGGATCGATCCGCTTGAGCCCGCAAGGGCGAAGAGCCGGCCGGAAGGGGGTGTGGGTCCCCGCCCGCCACGAGCTTCGCGAGGAGCTTAGGGGCCGGGCACGGGTCCCAGCCAGCGACGAGCCCCGCGAGGGGCTTGAGGGCTGGCACGGGTCCCAGCCAGCGACGAGCTTCGCGAGGAGCTTAAAGGGCTGGGCAGAGGACTCTCTCTCTTTCCATCGGACCGACAAGACACCGCGCGGATCGCCGACGGCGTGCCGCTCTTCATAAAAGCCGATGGCGTGCCGTCGGCGATCCGCCGCCCGCCAGGGCGGCCGCATGAAGCAGACCGCCGGCCCGCTCGGGCGCGGCGACGCTTCCGCACGCCCGCAGTCAAGGAGCCCCAAACCCGAAGGAGGATGACCATGCCCGACGCGCCGATCGACCCGCCGCTGACGCCGGAGGAAATTGCCGAAAGCCGCCGGATCGCCGGCGAGTACTTCAAGCTGATCGAGGACGCCCTTGTCGGGGCGCCGAAGCCGGCCCGGCGGTCGAAGAAATGGCGGCCGCGCAGCAGGCCGCTCGCGCCCTCGGAGCTGGGGCACGCGAACAGCCTGCTGCCGACCCTGGCGATGAGATACACGCTGTTCTGCAAGCGCGGCGCCTGCCGCCGCGCCGGCCGCTGCCGCTTCGGCGAGCGCCGCGGCGACGCGGCGGGCGCGGCGAACCCGCACGGCGCCGCCCCCTGTTTCGAGCGGCTGCCGGAAGTGGTCCAGTTCGTCTTCCCCTACGCGGTCTTCCGCCGTTTCGAGCCGCAGCACTTCCGCGACGAGATCACCCTCCGCTGCGAGAAGGCGTGGGTCGACGCCGCCCGCGGCAGGATCGCGGCAGCGGCGGCGGCGTGCGAGGCGCAAAGCGAGGGCGGGGCGGATGCCGCGTCGGACGCCGCTCCCCCGCCGCCGCGCCAAACGGAGTTCCCTGAGCCCCCGGCGCCGCGCCCGCGGCTGACGCAACTGTGACGGCGCGTGCGCCGGCCAGCTGGATCCTCGGGACGGGGCCCGAGGATGACGCCGCGTATGGAAAATCCGCCTTACGGCGTCTTCTGCCCCGGCACGATGCCGCCCGAGGGAGAGGCGCCCATCGCCGAGGGCGTCACGCCGCCGACGGTCGGGCGGGCCGAGGGCGCGCCGTCATTGTCGCCGAAGCCGAACAGGAACGGGATGCCGCGGCTCGGCGGCCGCAGCACCACCCGCCCGTCGGGCAGGCGCACCGGCACCGAGCGGGCCTTCTCGCGGTCCGACAGCGCGACGCCGACCGTGGCGTAGCCGTCGTCGTCGACACGATCCTGCGCCACGGCCAGCGTCGGCATGGCGATCAGGGCGGCGAGCAAGAGGGGGCGGATCATGGCGGTCTCCTTCGTCTTACAACGCGCCGCGGCGCCCGAGGGTTTCGTCGGCGGGCCTCAGAGCCCGCGCTGGCCGGGCACGATGCCGCCCGACGGGGTGTTCTCGTAGCCGCGGGAACCGGGCGCGCCGCTCGAGACGCAGCCGGCGAGCGCCAGGGACAGGATCAGGGCAATGGCAAAGGCGGGCATCGGGCATTCTCCATGAGACATCGTCCCGGAGAACGCCGCCGAGGGCGGGCCGTTGCGCATCACGTCGCGCCTCCCGGGATCGTTACTCCTGGGGCTCCAGCGTTGCCAGCGCCTCGATCAGCCCGATCATCGGGATCCGCGCCGCCTGCCGCGCCTCCGGCGCCGTGGCGCAGGCGAGCGTGTAGAGCCGGCCCTTCACCCCCCACAGGAACGCCGGCATCGCCACGAAGCCGACGCGCGTGCGCAGCCCGTAGTCGCGCCGCACCACGTCGCGGCCGCCCAGCGCCTGCAGCGCCGGCACGCCGCGCTCGGCAAAGCCGGTGCGGGACCGGTCGCTCGCCAGCGCCGGCTTCAGCTGCCGCGCCGCGCCCGCGAGCCAGACCTCGTAGTCCGCCCAGGGCATCACCTCGGGATTCATCACGTCTTCCGCCGTCAGCCAGCGCGACCCCGCCGGCCGCGGCGGCGCGACGGCATAGAGGCAGGCCAGCCCCGCCGAGGGACAGGCCTGGCCGGTGCAGTCGTAGCGCTGCGGCGCCTCGAGCGTCGCCTGCGCCGCCGGCCCGGCGCGCCAGCCCGGCACCGCGAGATCGCCCGGCTCGGCCATTGCCGGCACGGCACCGGCGAGCAGCGCCAGGGCCGTCAGGATGCGAAGCAGCATCGGCGGCTTAGTAGAACAGCGAATTGTCGAGCTGCGCGGCCTGCTTGGCCCATTTCCCCTCGGGGTCGTTCACCGGCTTGGAGGCACAGCCGGCAACCGACAGGGCAGCCAGGAGGAAAAGCGATAGGCGAATTGTCATGGGATCTTGTCCGAAGGAGTGAGGCGGCATTTTCGCCTGCCCGTTGCAGCGTTTCAAGGCGCCCGCGATCAGCGCCGCCGGGCGAGGATGAGGTGGCCCGGCGCCGGCTGGCCTTCCTGCCGGCGAACCGTGATGTCCTCGCAGGACAGCGTGTCGAAGCCGTGCGCGCCGAGCCGGTCCTGCACGTAGGAAGCGCGATGGTGGAAGCGCTGATGCGGACCGACCATGAAATCGCGGGCGCCGAACGCTTCGTCGGAAAGCGTCTCGGTGGAGAAGGCCAAAACCCCGCCGCTCGCCATGCGCTGCGCCGCGCCGGCGAACAGCGGATCGAGGTCGCCGAGATACGGCAGCACGTCGGCCGCCACGACGAGGTCGAACGGCTCCTCCTCGTCGAAATCCTCCAGAAACCCGACCGCCTCGCCGATGAACAGCTGGTCGTAGACGTCCTTGTCGAAGCAGTTCTCGATCATGCCCTCGGAGAGATCGACGCCGATGAGGGTCTCCGCCCGATCGGCCAGCGCCTCGCCGGCAAGGCCGGTGCCGCAGCCGAGATCCAGCAGCCGCCGGTAGGGGCCGGGCGCGATCTCGCCCAGCCGCTCGGCGATCAGCGCCGGCACGCCGTAGCCGAGCTGGCGGACCAGGATATCCTCGAAGGCGTCCGCGTGCTGGTCGAACAGCGTCGCGACATAGGCGTCGCCGGCAGATGCCGGGGTCTCGCCCTGCCCGAGCCCCGCGAGCCGGATCGCCGCGCCGCCGTGGTCGTCCGGGTCGAGCAAAAGACACTCGCGATAGGCCACCGCGGCACCCGTCGCGTCACCGGCCTTTTCCAGCGTCAGTGCCCGGTTGTACGCCTCGGCCAAGGCCGCCTCGTCGATCTCGCCGCCCATCGTCTGCTCCGTCTCCGTCATCATGCCGCCTCCATACGTCAGCAAGCGGGCATCCGGAAGGCACCGCCGCGGCTCAGTCCGGGAGCGGCACGCCTTCGCCCTCGGGCAGCGGGGCGTCGATCGGATCGGGATTGTAGCCGGACGTATCCGGCGCGTCGGTACCAGCCGCGCCGGTATTGTTCTGCAGGCCGCCCGGACCGCGCACGGTCCCGTCAGCATCGGTATCCTCAAAATCCACGCCGGGCAGCCCGCCCGTGTCGATCTGGTCCCCGATCGGAACGCCGGTCCCTTCCTGGATCAGCACGCCGTCCTGCGGAATGGGCGCGTCCTCCGGCACCGCCGTCTGGGCAAAGACGGGTGCGGCGGCGAGGGTCAGCGAGAGGAGGATGGCAGGCAGGCGAAGCGACATGGACGTTCTCCGGGATAGGCCGCACGTCATCGCGGCAGGCAAAGGGATATGGTCACCCCGGAACGGCGACCGGGGATAAGCCGATCCCTCACGTTCCCGTCAGCCGGCCTGACGAAGCCCCCGATGCCCACGCCCCTTTCCTCACGCGAGTGTTCGGTTCGCCGAAAGCACCGCGACCAGATGCCGGGCGGCGCGCTCGAGATCGGCCCCGGCAAGGCTGCAGAAGATTTCCGGCCCCGTCTCGGCTCCCGATGCCACCACCAGCTCGTCGGTCATCGGCACGTGGAAGAAGCCGAAGCGGTCGACGCCAAGCCGTTCGGCATGGAAGGCCAGGCGGTAGAGCGTGTCGTTGCAGAGATAGGCGCCGGCATTGGTCGACCATTCGAACGACACCCGCGCCGCACGCAGCGTCCGCGCCACGTGGGTCCAGGGCAGCGCGAGTGGCAAGATATCGGCGCCATCCAGCACGGCCGGCCCGGACGGAAAGCCGCCGACGGCGTCGATCCGGCCGAGTTCGCGCCGATTCCGCGCCAGAAGCTCTATCCGCAGCCGTTCGGCCCGGCGATGGAGGCCGAACAGCAGGACCGTATCGGCTTTGGCGTCGAGGATGGCCGCCTCCAGCACCGGCCAGCTGCGCTCCCATTCGACCGGCAGGACCACGGTCGCAAGATCCGCGCCCGCCGCATACGCGGCGTCTGCTGCAAGAGCTCGGACCAGATGCTCGGTGGGGTTGTCCGGTGCGCCCGGAAACGAAGAGAAGCCGGCAACTAATATGGTCATGGCAGGTAAGCGGCACCGATAAACGGGAACGAGGCCTGTCCCGAAACGAAACGTGAAGCAGATCGACAAAGTTTTGCTTGCCAATCTTGCGGCGGGATATCATTGAAAGAAGGTTCGGGCAATTTCGCGAACACGGGTCAAGGACGAATTGCGTATCGGGGGCGCATCTCCCGAGCGGGCCGTGCGAGAGTGCTGTCCTGCGATGTATCGGTTCCTATCCTAGTCAAGACTTGCCTGCCACCGCCAGAGACGGCGACACGTAATGCCAGGATAAGGATTCCGACGATGGCACAGACCGGAACGGTCAAATTCTTCAACACCGAGAAGGGCTTCGGATTCATCAAGCCCGACAATGGTGGGGCGGACATCTTCGTTCACATCTCCGCGGTGCAGGCGTCCGGCCTGCCGGGGCTCGAGGAAAACCAGAAGGTCTCCTTCGATACCGAGCCCGACAAGCGGGGCAAAGGCCCGAAGGCCGTCAACCTGCAGTCCGCCAGCTGAGACAGCCCGCGTCCTGCTACCGCAGGACGCAGCGACGAATAAGTTATGGAAAGCGCGCCGTGGAGCAGCGGCGGGCTTTTCCCTCGGCAGAGGCCGTGATCCTGTTTCAAAATGAAACGGAATCACCTGGCACGGACCCTGCAGGGGTCATCCCGAACATCTCATCCGAGACGGGAGCCTGCCATGTTTCGATCCAGATGCGCCGTCGCCGGCGGTGCGCTTATCCTTTCCACCTTGCTGGTCGGCCAGCCGGCAGTTTCCCAGGATCGCGTCCCCGGCCCCGCGGCGCTGGACAGCGCCGACGTGACGCGCGAGCGCGGCCGGCAGCGGGATCGCCGCGGCGATGACCGCTTCGTCCCGCCAAGCCCGCTGTTCGACGAATTCGGCGGCGAAAGGTTGGGCGCCGAGGACGAGTTCCTCGACGGCGGCGGCGGTATCAGCACCGAACCGGACGTCTATTTCACCGACGATCGGGAGGAATTCCTCGAGGATGGCGGTGGCATCAGCACAGGCCCCGACGTCTACTTCACCGATGATCGCGAGGAATTCCTCGAGGATGGCGGCGGCATCTCCGCACCGGGTCGGACGCTGCGAACGCTGAAGTTCCGCCGCCGCGATCGCGGCTGGCGCGACCCCTATCCCTCCCGCAGCACCCACCGGACCCACGGCTCGTTCACCGTCGTCTACTCCGACCTCGGCGACCGACGGCATCTGCCGATCCTGCCCGCTTCGCTGAATCTCGGCGCCGCCGGCCTTGCCGAAGGGCCGAAGATCATCGACGTCGCCAGCGAAAGCCTCGATCGCCGTCCGATCCCGGCCTCGGGGATCGAGGTGATCTATGCCGGCGGTTCGAAGATCATCCGCATCGCGCAGGATTACGACCGCGCCGCGACCGACGCGATCAGCCCATCCGCCAGCCAGCCCTCCAATGCGTTGGAGCCGTGGTCGCCGGGCTGGATGGCATGGTGCTCGCGCACCCATGCGAGCTTCGACCCGGATCTCGGGACCTATCGCGCCGCGGACGGCCGGCGCCGTTTCTGCACCGGGAGCGACTAGCCTCTCACGGGCGTGCGGTAAGCCGAGCAGGGAAAATTCAGGTGAGGAACGGGTTCGTCCGGCGTTCGTCGCCGAGGCGTCCGCCGGGTCCGTGACCGCAGAGAAAGCCGACGTCGTCGCCGAGCGGCAGGACCTTGTCCTTGATCGAGCGGATCAGCGCCGCATGGTCGCCGCCCGGCAGGTCGGTGCGGCCGATCGAACCGGCAAAGAGGACGTCGCCGGCATGCAGGAACTTCGCCGCGCGATTGTGAAACACCACATGGCCCGGCGCATGACCGGGCGTGTGCAGAACCTCGAAGCGGTGGCCGGCGAAGCCTAGGACGTCGCCCTCCTCCAGCCAGCGATCCGGGGTGCAGTTGCGCACCGCGCCGCCGACGCCGAACATCCTGGCCTGGTCCGCCAGCCCGGCGAGCAGGAATTCGTCCGCACGGTGCGGGCCGATGATTTCGACGCCGAGCTGGTCCTTCAGGCCCATGGCGCCGCCGGCGTGGTCGATATGGCCGTGGGTCAGCCAGATCGCCTCGATCCGGATGCCCGACTCGGTGATGGCCGCCATGATGCGATCGACGTCACCGCCGGGATCGACGACGACGCCGACCTTCTCCTCGACGTCGAAGAGGATGCAGCAATTCTGCTGGAAGGGCGTGACCGGAACGATCTGGGCGCTGAGCTGGGTCAAGGAGAGGCCTTCATGCCGCGTCTAGGAAAGGCCACCGAAGCGACCTGCCGCGACGCATAGCGGGCCCGGGTGGGCCATGCAACGCGGCCGGCAGGCGCGTCAGCTGAACGGTCGCAGCGCCAGCCAGATGACGTGCCGGGCGCCGCGACCCTTGCTGCTGGCCCGCACGCGTGCCTCCTCGACGACGAAGCCCGCCTGCCGCAGACGGCCGGTGAAGTAGCTGTCGGGGCCCGAGGACCAGACCGACAGGACGCCGCCCGGCCGCAGCGCGGCGCGCGCCGCGCCGAGGCCCGCGACGGTGTAGAGGCGGTCGTTTTCGCGGCTCGTCAGCCCCTGCGGGCCGTTGTCGACATCGAGGATGATCGCGTCATAGGTGTCAGGCGCCTTGGCGATGCAATCGGCGACATCTTCGATCGCGATCGTCACGCGCGGGTCGTCGAGGCACCCCTTGAAGATCGACGCCATCGGCCCCCGCGCCCACTCGACGACGGCCGGCACGAGTTCGGAGACCGTGATCTGCGCGTCGGGCTCCATCGCCGCCAGCAAGGCGCGAAGGGTGAAGCCCATGCCGAGCCCGCCGACGAGTACCGACGTTCGTGGCCGGCCGGGGACCTGCTCGAGCGAGAGCCGGGCGAGCGCTTCCTCGGATCCGCTCAGCCGGCTGTTCATCAGTTCGGTGCCGCCGAGCATGATCGAGAATTCGGCGGCCCGCCGCATCAGGCGCAGCTCGCCGCTGCCACCCGGCACCGGCGTGCTGTCGATGTGCTCCCAGGGGATCACGGTCGGTTACCGCGCGTGGCAGGACCGCAATCCTGTGGGTGCCGGGAAACCCCGGCACTCACGATGACGATGAACGCCACGCCTACTCAGCCGCCGCGCGCATCGGCTGCACTTCGTTGGCGTAGTCCTCGACCAGCTGCCGTGTCGTCGCGCCGGGCGTGAAGCGCCAGTCGGCGATCTCGGAGACCGGCGTGACTTCCGCCGCCGTCCCGCACAGGAAGCACTCGTCGAAACCGTCGAGCTCGGCCGGGAGGATCGCCCGCTCCTGCACCTCGATGCCGCGGCGCTTGGCCAGGGCGATGACGGTGCGGCGGGTGATGCCATCGAGGAAGCAGTCGGCGAGCGGCGTGTAGATGACGCCGTCCTTGACGAAGAAGACGTTGGCGCCGGTCGCCTCGGCCACCTGGTCGCGCCAGTCGAGCATCAGCGCATCCGCATAGCCCTTGGCCTCGGCGGCGTGCTTGGAGATCGTGCAGATCATGTAGAGCCCGGTCGCCTTCGCCTTGGACGGCGCCGTGCGCGGGTCCGGGCGGCGATACTCGGCGAGATCGAGCCGGATGCCCTTCATCCGCTGCTCCGGGTCGAAATAGCTCGGCCACTGCCAGATCGCGATGGCGACGTTGATGCGGTTCTTCTGGGCAGAAACGCCCATCATCTCCGAGCCGCGGAAGGCAATCGGCCGGACATAGGCGTCGGAGAAGCCCTGGCGCTCGAGCAGTTCGTTGGTCGCAGCGTCGATCGCATCGGCGCTGTAGGGGATCTCGAAGCCGAGCAGCCTGCCGGACTCGATCAGCCGCTCGGTGTGCTCGCGCAGCTTGAAGACCGTGCCGCCATAGGCGCGCTCGCCCTCGAAAACGGCGCTGGCATAGTGCAGGCCGTGGGTCAGCACGTGGATCTTGGCGTCCTTCCAGGGAAGGAACTCGCCATTGAACCAGATCTCGCCGTCCAGCTGGTCGAAGGGAACATTGCTCATCGATTGCGCGACGCCGTCAAGGCGTCCTCCCTGATCGTTTCTTGTTGCGTTAGACTGTCCGTCGCGGATCGATCGTCGTCAATGCGCGATCGGGCACGGAGCCGGATGCGGAGACGGCAGCAGGCGGCGGTTTCCCCTGTACGCTGGCCGGTGTAACAATAGACGCAAATTACGTCAATGGTACTGACCTATTATCATGGAAATTTCTCCGCCTGCGAAGGCGAGCCTGCCGGATGCCAGCGCCGTCATCGTCCGCGATCCCCTGCCGACGCGGGGCGATCTGGACTTTCGCATGATCGAGCTGCTGTTCTTCGCATATCGGGAGTTCACCGCCGACGCGGATTCGATTCTCGAGCAATACGGCTTCGGCCGGGCGCATCACCGCATCCTGCATTTCGTCAATCGCGATCCCGGCATGACCATCGCCGACCTCCTGGAACTGCTGCAGATCACCAAGCAGTCGCTGTCGCGCGTGCTGCGGCAGCTGATCGAGGAAGACTTCGTGCGGCAGATGCCGGGCGCCGAGGACCGGCGCCAGCGCTGCCTCTACCCGACGCAGAAGGGCCGCGATCTGACGCTGGAACTGTCGCGCGCCCAGTCGCGCCGCATCGACGCCGCGCTCGGCACCACCGCGCCGACCGACGCCGCGCCGATCGGGAGCTTCCTGATGCAGATGGCCTCCGACCGCAGGGCGACGCAGGAATGGTTCAAGAAGCAGGGCATCGACAGGAAAGATCCGGCATGACCGACGCTGCCATCGCGACCCAGACCAGCATCGAGCCGCTCGGCGACGATGCCCCGCACATCCTGATCATCGACGACGACCGCCGCATCCGTTCGCTGCTGTCGCGCTTCCTGACCGAGAAGCGCTTTCGCGTATCAGTGGCGGCCAATGCCGCCGAAGCCCGCAAGATCCTCGGCGGGCTGGATTTCGACCTGCTCGTCGTCGACGTGATGATGCCCGGCGAGAACGGCATCGACCTGGTGCGCTCGCTGCGCGAGACCCGCACCGCTCCGGTGCTGATGCTGACCGCCCGATCGGAGACCGAGCAGCGCATCGAGGGGCTGGAAGCTGGCGCCGACGACTATCTGCCGAAGCCCTTCGACCCGCGCGAACTGCTGCTGCGCATCACCAACATCCTCAAGCGCGGCACGCCGACGCCGGTCCAGAAGCTCGAACACGTGCGCTTCGGACCGTATAATTTCAGCCTGTCGCGGCGCGAATTGAAGCGCGGCGTTGAGATTATCCGCCTCACCGACCGCGAGCAGGAGATCATGACCCTGTTCGCGAGCAAGGCGGGCGAGACGATCCAACGCCAAGAACTGCTCGGCGACGAGACCGAGGTTGGCGAGCGGACGGTGGACGTGCAGATCAACCGCCTGCGCCGCAAGATCGAGAGCGACCCGGCCAATCCGCTGTGGCTGCAGACCGTGCGCGGCATCGGCTACCGCCTGAACGTGGACTGAGCCGGACGTGACCCTGCTCGAGCGCCTCATCCCGCAGATCCCCAAGCGGCGGACCGACGGCCGGTCATGGTGGCGGGCGTGGGCGGACAGGATGCCGCGCGGGCGCCGCTATGGCTGGCACCTGCCGAGCATCCGGATCTGGCGCGGCCCGCTGCGGCACATCCCGCGCATCGTCCAGCGCTACATGCCGACCGGCCTCTACGCCCGCTCGCTGATCATCATCATCGCGCCCGTGGTGATCCTGCAGAGCGTCGTGACCGTGGTGTTCATGGAACGCCACTGGCAGCTGGTGACCAAGCGGCTGTCGGAATCGGTGGTGCAGGACATCGCCGCGATCACCGCCATGGTCGAGGAACGGCCCGTCGGCGCCGACAACAGCGACATCCTGCGCATCGCCCGCGAGCATCTCGGCCTCAATGTCAGCATCCTCGCCCCCGAGCCGCTGCCGGCGCCGGCGCCGAAGCCGTTCTTCAACATTCTCGACGGGATCCTCAGCGAGGAGATCACGCGGCAGATCGGGAGGCCGTTCTGGATCGACACGGTGGGCAATTCCAAGATCGTCGAGATCCGCATCCAGCTCGCCGACGAGGTGCTGCGGGTGTTCGCGCCGCGCAACTCGGCCTATGCCTCCAACACCCACATCTTCCTCGTCTGGATGGTCGGCACGTCGCTGGTGCTGATGATCATCGCCATCCTGTTCCTGCGCAACCAGATCCGCCCGATCCAGGCGCTTGCCGCGGCGGCCGAGGGGTTCGGGCGCGGCCAGCCGATGCCGAGCGAGTTCCGGCCGCGCGGCGCCTCCGAGGTGCGGCGCGCCTCGCTCGCCTTCATCCAGATGCGCGACCGGATCGAGCGGCAGATGGAGCAGCGCACGGCAATGCTGACCGGAGTCAGCCACGACCTGCGCACCATCCTGACGCGCTTCCGGCTGCAGCTCGCCCTGCTCGGCGAGGGCGAGGACCAGGACGAGCTGAACCAGGACGTCGACGAGATGCAGCGCATGCTGGAGGGCTATCTCGCCTTCGCCAAGGACGAGGCCGGCGAGGATGTCGGGGAATGCGACCTCGCCCAGATGCTCGGCAAGTTCCACAACGACGCCAAGCTGCAGGGGCGGCAGATCTCGGTGGACATCGTCGGCGACCCGCGCATCGCGGTGCGACCGGACTCCTTCGCGCGGATGATCACCAATCTCGTCGCCAACGCCATGCGCCACGGCACAAGGGTGCGGATCCGCGCCAGCCACGAGGGCCGCTGGCTGACCGTCAGCGTCGAGGATGACGGGCCCGGCATCGCAGCGGAGCAGCGCGAGGAAGTATTCAAGCCGTTCGTGCGGCTCGACACCGCCCGCAACATCGACAGCGGCGGCACAGGACTCGGCCTCGCCATCGCCCGCGACATCGCCCGCAGCCATGGCGGCGACATCCTGTTGTCGGACAGCAAGCTCGGCGGCCTGCGGGCGCTGGTGCGCATCCCGGCCTGACGTCGGGGACGATCAGCCCGCGGGGCGGTTCAGAACATCCGGCCGCCGTTCGGGACGTCGTGGCTCGGCTGCAGCAGCACCACCTCGCCGTCGGCGTCGGGAACGCCCAGCGTCAGCACTTCCGAACGCATCGGGCCGATCTGACGCGGCGGGAAATTGACCACGGCGACGACCTTGCGGCCGATCAGGGTTTCCGGCGTGTAGTGACGGGTGATCTGGGCCGAGGACTTCTTGCGCCCGATCGTCTCGCCGAAATCGATGACCAGCCGGTAGGCGGGCTTGCGCGCCTCGGGGAACGGCGCCGCCTCGACGACCGTGCCGACACGGATATCGACCTTCATGAAGTCCGGGAAGGCGATCTCGGCGGCCGGTTCTTCCGTCCCCATCAGCTCATTCCTTCGCCAGGGCGGCCGCACGGTCGCGGGCGGCGAGGACCGCGCGCTGCATCAGCGGCGCCAGCCCGTCTTCGGCCATCAGCACGTCGAGAGCCGCCTGCGTCGTGCCGTTCGGCGAGGTGACGTTGCGGCGCAGCTTCTCCGGCGGCTCGGGCGAACGGATCATCAGCTCGCCGGCCCCGGCCACGGTGTGGCGGGCGAGGCGCATCGCGAGATCGGCGGGCAGTCCCGCCGCGACGCCGGCGTCGGCCAGGCATTCGGCGAGATGGAAGACGTAAGCCGGCCCGCTGCCCGAGACGCCAGTGACGGCATCGATCAGTTCCTCGCGGTCGACCCATTCGACCGGACCGCTGGCGGCCAGCAGCGCATCCGCCAGCGCCCGTCCGGCCTCGTCGACGCGCGCATTGGCGAAGGCGCCGGTAATGCCGCGGCCGATCAGCGCCGGCGTGTTGGGCATGGCGCGCACCACGGCGCATTCGCCGATACCGGCCTCGATCGTCGCGATGGTGGTACCGGCGGCGACGGAGATGACGAACGTCTCCGGCCCCAGCGTAGTACCCAGTGGCGCCAGCGCCTCGCCCATCATCTGCGGCTTCACCGCCAGGACGACGACATCGAAGCTCTCGGCCGGGACTTGCTCGGCGTGGCGGACGCCGCGCTCCTCGACGAGCGGCCGCAGCGTCTCGCCGATACGCGGATCGACGACAACGACGTTCGCCGGATCGACGCCCTTGTCCAGCCAGCCCGCCAGCATCGCGGCGCCCATGTTGCCGCCACCGAGCAGGAGGATGCGCGCGGCGATCGCCATCAGGCCTCTCCCGCCGTCTCGAAGATCGCGCAGGCCATCGCTTCCTCGGCGGGCTTGTCGGCCCAGATGACGAACTGGAAGGCCTGGTAGAAGCGCTCGCAGCTTTCCAGCGCCATGGCGAGCATCCGCTCGGCCTGCTGGCTGGTCGGCTCGGCCCCGCCCGACAGCAGCAGCGCATGACGGAACATCACCGCGCCCTCCTGCTGCCAGAGGTCGAAATGGCCGACCAGCAGCGTCTCGTTGATCTTGGCCAGAAGCTGCAGCACCTCGGCGCGCCGATGCGCCGGGATCTTCAGGTCGAAGGCGCAGCCGAGATGCAGCGCCTCGATATTCTCCAGCCAGGAGAAGGAGACGGCATAGTCGGTCCAGACGCCGGCCACCGCGACGGCGATCTCGTCATCGCAGGAGCGCTCGAAGGCCCATTCCCGCGACGCGGCCACCCACTCGATCACGTCGACCGGGTTGGATTGCCGCAAACTTGCATAGTCGGTCAGATTCATTCGTTCGCCCCGGCGTCCCCGTATCCGCTTCGGGGAGGGTCGGTCCGCTCCGACACCCCTCCAAAGCTGGGTGCCCGATGCCGACCGGCGCCGAATCACCCTTATGAATCAGCATATAGACCGGGAGTCTTCGCGCTAAGGGCGTGAACGGTTTATTCACCATTGATCGGATTTTGCGGCTCGCGCGCCGCATCGACGGCGAGTCTTAAGCGACTCGCCGCAAAGCGCTTTCCGCCCCGACCGCGGCCGCGGCGACGGCGGGGAAAAGCTGTTGAAAGCCTGTGGAGAACCTCAGCCCTGGCTCTGTGTCGTCTCCGAACCGGAAGCAGCGCCCGGAAGATTGGCGATCTTCGCCTCCAGATCGGCAAGCCGGCGCTTCAGCGTCTCGTTCTCGGTCCGGGCCTTCGCCGCCATGTCGCGAACCGCTTCGAACTCCTCGCGCTGGACGATGTCCATCTGGTTCATCAGCCGCTCGCCCTGGGCACGGAACATCGTCTCCATCTCGCGGCGCACGCCCTGGGCGGCGCCCGCGGCGTCGGTCATCATCCGCGCGAACTCGTCGAGCATGCGGTTCGGGCCTTGCCGGCCGGGGCCTGTACTGGACATGGAGGATCTCCGTTCTGGCGCCCTCGCGCGCATTGCATTCCTCCGGGAGGTAGAGACGGGCCGACGGGAAGGCAATGGTGGCAGAGGCGAAGGCTTGGCGAAGCCCCGAATGCCTTGACCCTCGCGGCAAGCTCTGGCCAATGTCGCGCCGCCTTTCCCGCGGCGCCCGGCGCCGGCGACCAGACAATGGCGGCCTTATGCTTACCCTTCCCTACTTCGGCGTGCTGACCTACCCGCAGATCGACCCGGTCTTCCTCGATCTCGGGCTGATCCAACTGCGCTGGTACGGTCTTTCCTATGTCGCCGGCATCCTCTGCGGCTGGCTCTACGGGCGCTATCTCGCCGGCAACACGCGACTGTGGGCCAACGGCGTCTCGCCGTTCACCAAGACCGACATCGACGACTTCATCCTCTACATCACCATCGGCATCGTCATCGGCGGGCGCCTCGGATCGGTGCTGTTCTATGATTTCGCCCGCTACGTCGACGATCCGCTGGCGATCTTCCGGGTCTGGGAGGGCGGCATGGCGTTCCATGGCGGGCTCATCGGCGTCGTCGTGGCGATCGCGATCTTCTGCCGGGTGCGCAACGTGCCGCTGTGGAGCCTGACCGATATCGTCGCCGCCTCGGTGCCCTTCGGCCTGTTCTTCGGCCGTATTGCCAATTTCATCAATGGCGAGCTGTGGGGCGCGCCGTCGACCGTGCCGTGGGCGATGGTGTTCCCCGATGGCGGCCCCCTGCCGCGCCACCCCAGCCAGCTCTACGAGGCGCTGCTCGAGGGCATCGTCCTGTTCATCGTGCTGCGCATCGCCACCCATCAGTTCAAGACGCTGCACCGGCCGCGCTTCACCGCCGGTCTGTTCATCTTCGGCTATGGCTGCGCCCGCATCTTCGTGGAGTTCTTCCGCATGCCGGACGTGCAGCTTGGCTATCTCTACGGCGGCTGGATGACGATGGGGATGATCCTCTCCTTCCCGATGCTGCTGATCGGCATCTGGGCCATGGCGACCGCCAGGCTCCGCGCCTATGCCCCCGTCCCCGATGCGATGACAGAACAGGACGCTCCGCGGTCGTGAACCCGCTTGCGCGAAAAATCGCCGCGGTGATCGCGGACGAGGGCCCGATCGGGCTCGACCGCTACTGGAACATCGCCTTGTTCGACCGCGAGCACGGCTACTACACCAGCCGCGAGCCGTTCGGACGGGCCGGCGACTTCATCACCGCGCCGGAAGTCAGCCAGATGTTCGGCGAGCTGATCGGCGCCTGGGTGGTGGCCGCCTGGCGGGCGCTGGGCACCCCCGCCCCGTTCCTGCTCGTCGAGATCGGTCCCGGCCGCGGCACGCTGATGGCCGACATGCTGCGCACCATCGGGCGGATCGCCCCGGACTGCATGCGGGCCGTGGCGGTCCGGCTCGTCGAGACCAGCGACCGGCTGGCTGCGGTTCAGGCGGCGACGCTGGAGCGCTTCGACCTGCCGATCCGCCGGGTGCGGCAGGTCAGGGAGCTGGAGGCGACGCCCGCGATCATCATCGCCAACGAGCTCTTCGACGCCATCGCGATGCGCCAGTTCGTCTTCGATGGCGAGGCCTGGCGCGAGCGCTGCGTCACCATCTCCGGCAGCGGCCGCTTCGAGTTCGTGCTCAACCGTCGAGCCAACGACCTGCCGGAAGCGCGGGTGGCCGGCGCGTCGCCACTGGCCGGCGCCGTGCTCGAATGGTCACCGGCCCGTGAGGCGCTGGCCGCCGAACTGGCGGAGCGCCTGGCCCTCAATGGCGGCGCCGGCCTGTTCATCGATTACGGCCACGCCGCCACCGGCTTCGGCGATACGCTGCAGGCCGTCCACGGCCACGCCTTCGCCGATCCGCTCGATCGCCCGGGCGAATGCGACATCACCAGCCACGTGGATTTCGCACCGATCGCGGCTGCCTTCCGCGATCGCGGCCTCGCTGTCTCGCCTGTCGTGACCCAGGGCGCCTTCTTGCTTTCGCTGGGCCTGCGCGAACGCGCCGAGGCGCTGGGGACCCCGGCGGACGCTGAAAACCGCGCTACGATCGAAGCGGCGGCGCGCCGCCTCGCGGGCGCGAACAAAGGCGAAATGGGACGCCTTTTCAAGGTGTTGTGCGCGTCATCTGAATCGTTGTCTCTACCGCCTTTCGGCCTCGACGCGGCCGATTGACTTCCCCCCGGCCCTCGACCACCATCCCGCGCCATGTCCGAATCCCGACCAGAACCCGCTGTGCGCCTTACCGATTCCGACGTCGTCAGCGCGCCTGAGCTGGCTGCGGCGAGCGCCGTCCGGCACGGCTTCTTCACCCGACGCGGCGGCGTTTCGGGAGGCATCTACCAGGGGCTGAACGTCGGCTTCGGATCCGATGACGACCGAGCCGCCGTCGCGGAAAACCGTGCGCGGGCGATGGCCTATATGGGCCTCGGCGACGGTGATTTCGTCACGCCGTGGCAGATCCATTCGCCGGAAGTGATCGTCGTCGACGGACCGTTCGAGGGCGAGCGGTCCAAGGCCGACGGCGTCGTCACCCGCCGCCCGGGCCTTGCCATCGGCGTCCTCACGGCGGATTGCGGACCGGTACTGTTTGCCGATCCGCGCAACGGCGTCGTCGGCGCAGCCCATTCCGGCTGGCGCGGCGCGCTGGGCGGCGTCCTCGAGGCCACCATCGCGGCGATGGAATCGGCCGGCGCCGAGCGGGGCGCGATCACCGCCGTGCTCGGGCCGACCATTACCCAGCCCAATTACGAGGTCGGCGTCGCGATGATGGACGAGTTCCTCGACGGCGACGCGTCGCGCGAACGGTTCTTCGCGCCGGGGCGCGCTGCCGACAAGCGGCAGTTCGACCTGCCCGGCTTCATCGTCGCCCGGCTACTCGACAGCGGCGTCACGGCGAGTTTCGTCGGCGTCTGTACCTATGCCGAACCGGATCGCTTCTTCTCCTTCCGGCGCACCACCCACCGCGGCGAGCCCGACTACGGTCGGCAGCTTTCCGCGATCGCACTGCGGGACTGACACCATGCTGCACTTCGGACGGGACGAATACGAAGCGAGGCGCGACCGGCTGGTCGTCGAGATGGGCGAGCAGAAGCTCGACGCGATGATCCTGTTCGCGCAGGATTCGATGTACTGGCTGACCGGCTACGACACGTTCGGCTTCTGCTTCTTCCAGTGCCTGGTGGTGAAGGCGGATGGCGACATGCGGCTGCTCAGCCGCTCGGCCGACCTTCGCCAGGCCCGCCACACCTCGATCATCGAGAACATCACCGTCTGGCGCGACCGCGGCAACGCTGAGCCGGTGATCGAACTGCGCGACATGCTGGACGAGATGGGCCTCCTCGGCGCCAAGATCGGCGTCGAGTGGGCGACGCACGGCCTGACGGCGGCGAACGGCCGCTCGGTCGAGGAGCGGCTCGGCTCCTTTGCGTCGCTGAAGGATGCCTCGACGCTGATCCCGCTGCTGCGGGCGGTGAAGAGCCCGGCGGAGATCGAGATCGTCCGCGAGGCCGCCCGGCTCGCCGATGCCGCCTACGAGGCGGCGCTGCCGCTGATCCGGCCCGGCGCCGACGAGGCCGAGGTCCTCGCGACGATGCAGGGGACGGTGCTGGCGGAGGGTGGCGACTATCCGGCCAATCCGTTCATCATCGGCTCCGGCCGCGACGCCCTGCTCTGCCGCTACAAGGCGGGCCGCCGAAAGCTCGATGCGAACGACCAGCTGACGCTGGAATGGGCCGGGGTGAAATCGCAGTATCATGCCGCCCTGATGCGCACCGTGATCATCGGCACGCCGACGGAGCGGCATCGGGAGCTGCATGCCGCCGCCCGCGAGGCGCTGGACGCCGTCGAGGCGGTCATGCAGCCCGGACACAGCTTCGGCGAGGTGTTCGACGCCCACGCGGCGGTGATGGAGGCGCACGAGCTGGCGCGCCACCGCCTCAGCGCCTGCGGCTACTCGCTCGGCGCGCGCTATGCGCCGTCCTGGATGGACATGCCGATGTTCTACTCGGGCAATGCCGAGATGATCGTGCCGGGCATGACGCTGTTCGCGCACATGATCATCATGGACTCCGACACCGAGACGGCGATGACCCTCGGGCGCACCTATCTGACGACGGCCGGCGCGCCCGAGCCGCTGTCGCGGCTGCCGCTGGACCTGGCGGTCATCCGCGGCTGACGACGGAAAACCCCGGGCGCCAAGGGGTATCTTAACGATTCTCTGCCACGAAGGGTCAGGCGTTCGCTTCGACGAGCGCGGATCAGACCCAAGGCAGGGAGCGTGCCGTGGAAGCCCGCACCACCCTTCGCAGGCCGATCATCGCAGCCGGTCTGTGCGCGACGCTGGCGAGCTGCACCGGCGTCGATCCGATGATCGGCATGGCCGACGCGCCCGTGCCGAGCGTCGATGTCGGCTATCCCGGCATGAGCTTTTCGCCGACGGTGGCGCCGGCACCGGCCTACAACGTCGCCACCAACAACGCGTCACTGCAGCCGCCGGCCCCGATCGCCTCGGCGCCGGAGCCCTTCGTCAGCCAGCCGGCACCGTTGCCGCCGCCGTCGATGGGACAACCGCCCGCGATGCCCCCGCAGCAGGCGCCCTTCCAGACCTACGAAGAAGCACCCCCGCAGCAGACATACGAGCCCGCGCCGCCGCAGCAGACATACGAGCCGGCTCCGCCGCCGGCGCAGTCCGTGCAGATGGCAGCCGTTCCGCCGCCCGCCGCGCCGGCGTCGGCCAGCGGGTCGCTGGCGAGTCGCGAAATCCAGTTCCTGCCGCTGACCGGCGCGCCGGAGGACAAGGCGGTGATGCTCGCCCGCTCGCTCTCCGACAGTGCCGCGACGGCGGGCGTCGAGATCCGTCCCGCCGGCGGCCCGGCGACGCCGGTGCGACTCAAGGGCTATTTCTCCGCCTTCAACGACGGCTCGTCGACCACGTTGGTCTATGTCTGGGACGTCCTCGACCCCAACGACCAGCGCATCCACCGCATCCAGGGCCAGGAAAGCGTGCCGGGCACGTCGAGCGATCCCTGGGCCGATATCGGCCAGGCGCAGCTCGATGCCGTCGCCGACCGGACGCTGCGCGACGCCGCCGCGCTGGTGGGGCAAGCCGGCTAAGCCTTTGCCCTGATCACGCCGCCAGGCACAGACTCCGGGTTGATGTTTCGCCCGATGTTGTTATGAGCCCGTCCATCAATCGGCCCTTCGATGGGCATCAGCGGAAGGATGCGCATGCAGCGCCAGGTACCGCGTCGCCGTCCCGCCAGCGGAAACAACGCGATGAAACTGTTCGGCGGCAACTCCAATCGTGTGCTGGCCGATTCCATCGCCCAGTATCTGGAGATCCCGCTGGGCCAGGCCATGGTCCGCCGCTTCGCCGACCAGGAAGTGTTCGTCGAGATCAAGGAGAACGTCCGCGGCGAGGATGTCTTCATCGTCCAGTCGACCTCCTATCCGGCCAACGATCACCTGATGGAACTGCTCATCATGATCGACGCCATGCGGCGGGCCTCGGCCAGACGCATCACGGCGGTGCTGCCGTATTTCGGCTATGCGCGGCAGGACCGGAAGGCCGGCGGCCGCACGCCGATCTCGGCCAAGCTCGTCGCCAACATCATCACCGAGGCCGGCGCCGACCGGGTCATGACGCTCGACCTGCATGCCGGGCAGATCCAGGGCTTCTTCGACATCCCGACGGACAATCTCTTCGCCGTGCCGCTGCTGTCGCGCGACGTGAAGGAGCACCAGGACCTCGACGACCTGATGGTCGTCTCGCCGGATGTCGGCGGCGTGGTGCGCGCCCGTTCGCTCGCCAAGCGGCTCGACGCGCCGCTCGCCATCGTCGACAAGCGCCGCGACCGGCCGGGCGAGTCGGAGGTGATGAACATCATCGGCGACGTCACCGGGCGCAACTGCATCCTCATCGACGACATCATCGATTCCGGCGGCACGCTGTGCAACGCCGCCGATGCGCTGATGCGGGCCGGCGCCAACAGCGCCTCGGCCTACATCACCCACGGAGTCCTTTCGGGCGGCGCCGTCACCCGGATCAGCGCCTCGAGCCTCAAGGAACTGGTGATCACCGATTCGATCCAGCCGACCAAGGCCGTGCTGGAGGCGCCGAACATCCGGGTGATCACCACCGCCAATCTCCTCGGCGAGGCGATCCAGCGCACCGCATCGGAAGAATCGGTCTCCAGCCTGTTCGACTGAGAAAACCCGGCATGCCGCCACGCCCGACACCGGCGCCGGCTTGCCCGTTTTCCGCAGCTGGGCTATAGGCACAACGTCCGCGCGGACACCCTTGGAGGCAGCGCGGAGTTAAGCGGTCCCTGACGGGTCCGCTTTTCGTCGTTTCGGGCACGGCGCCCACTCGACCCCTCACGAACAAAAGGAACAAGCCATGAGCAAGACCTTCACGGTCAAGGCCGAGGCGCGCGAGAAGGTCGGCAAGGGGGCCGCCAGACATCTTCGCCGCACCGGAATGATTCCCGCAGTGATCTATGGTGACAAGCAGGACCCGCTGCCGATCGCCATCCCCTACAAGGAAACCTTCCTGGCGTTGCACGCCGGTGGTTTCATGACGCATGTCGGCACGATCGAGGTCGGCGGCCAGTCGATCCAGGTCCTGCCGAAGGACTACCAGCTGGAGCCGGTCCGCGACTTTCTGATGCATGTCGACTTCCTGCGCGTCTCCGAGAAGAGCCGCGTGACGGTCGAGGTGCCGGTGCATTTCGAGAACGAGGAAGCATCGCCAGGCCTCAAGCGCGGTGGCGTCCTCAACGTGGTGCGCCACGAGGTCGAGATCGAAAGCCCGGCGACGGCCATCCCGGAAGCGTTCACCATCGACCTGACCGGGCTCGAGATCGGCGATTCGATCCATGCCTCGGCCCTGACGCTGCCGAAGAACGTCACGCTGACCATCACCGACCGCGATTTCACCATCGCGACGATCGCGGCGCCGGCGGCGCTCCGTTCGGAGGAAGATGAGGCCGAAGAGGCCGCGGCAGCAGCCGAGTCGGCGGAAGCCGAGTCCGAGGCTGAAGCCGACAAGGAAGACTGATCGTTCGACGCCGATCGTCGACGACACACAGGGGAGCCGGGCCATGTTGCTGATCGCAGGATTGGGCAATCCCGGCTCCCGCTATGCCGGCAACCGACACAATATCGGCTTCATGGCGGTCGACGAGATCGCCCGCGACCCGGCCTTCGGCCCCTGGTCGAAGAAATTCTCCGCCGAGATCGCCGAAGGCCAGATCGCCGGCGAGAAGGTGGTGCTGCTCAAGCCGCAGACCTTCATGAACGAATCCGGCCGCTCGGTCGGTGATGCCGTGCGCTTCTACAAGCTGGCGCCGTCGCAGGTCGTCGTCATCCACGACGAGCTGGACTTGCCGCCCGGCAAGCTGCGGGTGAAGACCGGTGGCGGCAATGGCGGCCATAACGGGCTTCGGTCGATCGACGCGCATCTCGGCTCAAAGGACTATCGGCGGGTCCGCCTCGGCATCGGCCATCCGGGCAGCAAGGAAGCGGTCACCCCGCACGTCCTCGGCGATTTCGCCAAGGTCGACCGGGAATGGCTGGCGCCGTTCCTGGAGGCCGTCGCCCGCCATGCCGACAGCCTGGCGAAGGGCGAGGACGCGGTGTTCATGAACAAGGTCGCCATGGCGACCGGTGCGACCGAACCATCGGGCGCCAAGGGCTCGGCCAGCGCCAATCCATCACCGGCTCAGCCGAAGGGCCAGAGCCACGTCCGCCAGGCTCGGGGCGCGGGACCCCAGGTCAAGATCCCGGAGCGCGGCCCGATGGCCGAGATGCTGAAGCGAATATTCGGCGGCAAGGACTGAGCGGCGACAAGCCCTCCCCTCCGCCAGCAAGAGACAAGGATTGACCCATGGGTTTCAGATGCGGGATCGTCGGGCTGCCGAACGTCGGCAAGTCGACGCTGTTCAATGCCCTCACCAAGACGGCGGCCGCCGCGGCCGCGAACTATCCGTTCTGCACGATCGAGCCGAACACCGGCGACGTGCCGGTACCGGACGCGCGGCTGAAGGACATTGCCGGCATCGCGAAGTCCGCGAACACCATCGCCACCCGCATCACCTTCGTCGACATTGCCGGCCTCGTGCGCGGCGCCTCCAAGGGTGAAGGGCTCGGCAACCAGTTCCTCGCCAATATCCGCGAGGTCGACGCGATCGTGCACGTGCTGCGCTGCTTCGAGGACGACGACATCACCCATGTCGAAGGCCGCATCGACCCGGTGGCGGACGCCGAGACGGTCGAGACCGAGCTGATGCTGTCGGACCTCGAAAGCATCGAGCGGCGCATCGTCGCGACGCGCAAGAAGGCCGCCGGCAAGGACAAGGAAGCCCAGCAGGCGCTCCCCGTCATGGAAGCCGCGCTCGCCAAGCTGCAGGCCGGCGAGCCGGTGCGGGTGCTGCTGGCGGGCATGGACGCGGACGACCGGCGCGAGCTGAAGGCGCTCAACCTCCTGACCTCCAAGCCTGTCCTCTATGTCTGCAACGTCGCGGAAGAGGACGCCGCCAACGGCAACGCCCATTCCGCCGCCGTCGCCGCCATGGCCGAGCGCCAGGGCGCCAAGAGCGTCGTCATCTCCGCCGCCATCGAGGCCGAGATCGCGCAGCTGCCCGAAGCCGAGGTCGGCGACTACCTGGAATCGATGGGCCTCACCGAGCCCGGCCTCGACCGGGTGATCCGCGCCGGCTACGAGCTGCTCGACCTGATCACCTATTTCACCGCCGGACCGAAGGAGACGCGGGCCTGGACCGTGCGCCGCGGCGCCAAGGCGCCGCAGGCCGCGGGCGTCATCCACACGGATTTCGAGAAGGGCTTCATCCGCGCCCAGACCGTCGCCTTCGACGACTTCATCGGCCTCGGCGGCGAGGTCGCGGCCAAAGAAGCCGGCAAGGCCCGCGACGAAGGCAAGGAATATGTCGTCCAGGACGGCGACGTGCTGATGTTCAAGTTCAACAACTGATCGGAGATGGGCGCGTCGAGCCCGCGGGCTCGACGTTGTTGCCCTCCGGGATGCGGTCGACACCATCGCGAGGTCGTTCGATGCGGACCTATGAAGACTTCACCGAGGGGCTGGAACTGCCGCTCGGGCCCTATGCGGTGACGCTGGAGGAAGTGCTCGAGTTCGCCCGCGAATTCGATCCGCAGCCGTTCCATCTCGACGAGGAAGCCGCGCGCGACTCGCTGCTCGGCGGCCTGTCGGCATCGGGCTGGCACAGCTGCGCGATGATGATGCGGATGATGGCGGACGGCTACGTCCTCGATTCCAGCTCCCAGGGCTCGCCCGGCGTCGACTATGTGAAATGGCTGCGGCCGGTCCGGCCCGGCGACGTGCTGACCGGCACGGCGAGGGTCGAGTCGCGTCGTCTGTCGGCCAAGCGGCCGGCGCTGGGTCTTGCGAAGATCGTCACCGTGCTGCGCAACCAGCGCGACGAGGCGGTGCTGGAGAGCGAGTACACGCTGCTGCTGCTCACCCGCGCGGGCGTGGCCGCATGAGCTACTGGGACACGATCGTCATCGGCGAGAGGGTCGAGATCGGCTCGCACCGCTTCGAGGCGGCCGACATCAAGCGCTTCGCCGCGAAGTACGACCCGCAGCCCTTCCACCTCGACGAGGACGCCGCGCGCCATTCGGTGCTCGGTGGGCTCTGCGCCTCCGGCTGGCACACGACGGCCGTCTGGATGCGGCTGAATGTCGACAGCCAGACGGCGCGGATCAGGGCTTTCGTCGCGGCCGGCAACCCTGTCCCCAAGGCCGGCCCCTCCCCCGGCCTCAAGAACCTGCGTTGGCTGAAGCCGGTCTATGCCGGCGACACGGTGACCTTCTCCCAGCACGTCACGGCCAAGCGCAAGTCGGCGAGCCGTCCGGGCTGGGGCGTGATCGAGTTCAGTTGCGAGGGCGTCAATCAATCCGGGGAGACGGTGTTCTCCTTCGACGCCGCGGCGTTCTACGGCACCGACTGACGGGTCCGCAGCCGGCGGCAACCGCGTGTCAGCGCTGGATCAGACGCAGACGGCCGTCGCTGCGTGCCTGCCAGCCCTCGCGCTCCAGCTCCGGCACGTCGTCTAACGCGCGGGGATAGCCGACGCAGAGATAGGCCACCAGCTGCCAGTCGGGCGGTACGTCCAGTGCCGCGGTCACGACGTCCGGCTCGATGATCGAGACCCAGCCGACCCCCAGGCCGCGGCAGCGGGCGGCGAGCCAGAAATTATGGATTGCGGTGACCACCGAATAGCGCAGCATCTCGCGCATGGTTCTTATGCCGAGCCCATGGCCCTGGCTCGTGCCCTCGTCGCAGAAGACGGCGAGGTGCACCGGTGCCGCGTCCAGCCCTTCCAGCTTCAATCGCGCGTAGAGCGGTGCCCTGTCGTCGGGCTGGCCGGCCAGTGCCTCGGCATTACAGCGCAGGAAGCTGGCCCGGACGGCCGCGCGGCGCTGCGGATCGGCGACGGTGACGAAGCGCCAGGGCTGGCTGTTGCCGACCGACGGGGCGAGATCGACGGCCTCCAGCGCCAGCGCCAGTTCGGATTGGGGCACAGGAAGCCGGTCGAAGCCGCGGACGTCGCGGCGCCAGCGCAGCAGCGTCAGGAAATCTGCGTAGAAGCCGTCGTCGAAGTGCGGCGTGCCGTCACCGGCGGCGCCCCGGTCCGCCGGCATCAGTGGCCCTCGAAGGCCACCAGCGTCCGCACCTCGACCCCCATCGCTTCCAGCTTCCGGCGGCCGCCGAGATCCGGCAGGTCGATGACGAAGCAGGCGGCGACGATCTCCGCGCCCAGCTCGCGCAGCAGGCGGACGGCACCCTCGGCGGTGCCGCCGGTGGCGATGAGGTCGTCGGTCAGAAGCACGCGCTGGCCCGGCCGCACGGCGTCGCGGTGCATCTCCATCTCGTCGACGCCGTATTCGAGGCTATAGGCGATGCGCACCGTGTCGTGCGGCAGCTTTCCTTTCTTGCGGATCGGGACGAAGCCGGCGGACAGCTGGTGCGCCAGCGCCCCGCCGAGGATGAAGCCGCGCGCCTCGATGCCGGCGACGAGATCAACGCGGTCGTCGCGGTGGCCGGCGACCAGCGCATCGACGGCCGCGCTGAAGCTCGCCGGGTCGGCGAGCAGTGTGGTGATGTCGCGAAAAAGGATTCCGGGCTTGGGATAATCCGGGATCGTCCGGATCGCGGCGCCGAAATCCGTCGGGTCGCGAAGGGCCGGCGCCGCGTCGATCGTCATGTCAGGCGTCCTTGCCGATGGTCTGGATGACCTCGAAGCCCTCGAACTGCGGATGGCCGTCATAGAGTGGCTTGGTGCTGCCGGCGCCGCCATGGGCAGCGCGGAACGCCTCCGACTTCGTCCAGGCCTCGAACGAGGGGTAGTCCTGCCAGATCGTGTGCGAGGAATAGAGCCGGTGCCCTTCCCGCTCCGGTCCCTTAAGCAGGTGGAACTCGACGAAGCCCGGCACCTCCGGCAGCTTCGATTCGCGGCTCATCCACAGCGTCTCGAAATCGGCTTCCGAGCCGGGTAGAACCATGAAGCGGTTCATCGCGATGTACATCGTCAATCTCCTAGTCGCCTGATCACCGGCTTGCGGCGGCCGCAACCTCGCACGACCAGCCAGCAAAGAAAAAGGGAGCCGCAGCTCCCTTTTCGTCATTTCGTATGAAACGGCGCCTGTCAGTGCGGCGTGTTCGCCCAAACCCGACGCTTCACCAGGAACATCATCACCGCGAAGATGACCAGGAAGATCATCACCACGAAGCCGGTCGCCTTGCGCTCGACGAGGTGCGGCTCGGCCGCCCACATCATGAACGCCGCGACGTCGCGCGAATACTGGTCCACCGTCTGCGGTGCGCCGTCAGTGTACTCGACCTGGTCGTCGGAGATCGGCGGCGGCATCGCCAGCGCCGGACCGGCGATGAAGTACGGGTTGTAGTAGGTGCCCGGCTGGATCTCGAGCTCGGCGGGTGCCTCCTCGTCGTAGCCCGTGATGAGAGCGTGGATATAGTCGGGTCCCGCCTCCTGGTACTGCGTGAAGATGTCGAAGACGAAGGTCGGGAAGCCGCGCTCGACGGCCCGGGCCTTGGCGAGCAGCGAGAAATCCGCCGGAACGGCGCCGTTATTGGCGGCGGCCGCAGCTTCAGGGTTCGGGAACGGGGCCGGGAACCGATCCGACGGCGTGCCCGGACGCTCGAACATCTCGCCCGTGTCGTCCGGCCCGTCCTGCACCTGGTACTGGGCGGCAAAGGCCTGAACCTGCTCCTCGCTGTACCCGAGATCGGTCAGCGAGCGCATCGAGACGAGGTTCATCGAGTGACAGACGGCGCAGGCCTCGGTGTAGACCTTCAGGCCGCGCTGCAGCTGGCCGAGATCCCAGCGGCCGAACGGGCCGGCAAAGGTCCAGCTCAGCTCCTCGGGACGCTTCAGCGGGTAGTGAGGCGTCTCGGCGTGGCCTTCCTCGGCGACTTCGGCAGCCGGGTCCTCACCCGTTGCCGCAGCCTCGATCTCGGCCGCGTCGTTCTCGACCGGGCCCTGGCCGCCATCCTGGGCGGTCGCCACCGCCACCGGGCCGAAGAGCAGGCCGGCGGCAAGAAGGGCTGACAGGAGTCTTTTCATGGATATGTCTCTCTCGAACCGTCAGGTCAGCCGTGGGTTTCCGGGGAAGCCGCCGCGCCGGCGGGATGCCCGCGCGCCGCGCTCTTGGCGAGCACCGCCTCGGTGATCGAGTTCGGCAGCTTCTTCGGCTTCTCCACCAGCCCGAGCACCGGCATGACGATCAGGAAGTGAGCGAAGTAGTAGATCGTCCCGAACAGGGCGAGGATCGGGTAGATGCCTTCCGCCGGCTTGGCGCCGAGCCAGCCGAGGAAGACGGCGTTCGCCGCGAAGATCCAGAAGAAGATCTTGTACATCGGCCGGAAGACCGACGAGCGGACCCGCGACGTGTCCAGCCAGGGGACGAAGAACAGGACGATGATCGAGCCGAACATCACCAGGACACCGCCGAGCTTGGAGTCGATCGGTCCGATGTCGAAGGTGATGGCCCGCAGCATGGCGTAGAAGGGCAGGAAGTACCATTCCGGCACGATGTGCGACGGGGTCTTCAGCGAATTCGCGGGGATGTAGTTGTCCGCATGGCCCATGTAGTTGGGCATGTAGAAGACGAAATACGCGAACACCACCAGGAAGACGATCATGGCGAAGCCGTCCTTGATCGTCGCATGCGGCGTGAACGGCACGGTGTCCTTCGACGACTTCACCTCGACGCCGGTCGGGTTGGTCTGCCCGCAGACGTGCAGCGCCCAGACATGCAGGATCACCACGCCGGCAATCATGAACGGCAGCAGGTAATGCAGCGAGAAGAAGCGGTTCAGGGTGGCGTTGTCGACCGCGAAGCCGCCGAGCAGCAGCTGCTGGATCGGCTCGCCGATCAGCGGGAAGGCGGTGAAGAAGCCGGTGATGACCGTCGCGCCCCAGAAGGACATCTGGCCCCAGGGCAGCACGTAGCCCATGAAGGCGGTCGCCATCATCAGGAGGAAGATGATCACGCCGAGGATCCACAGGACCTCGCGCGGCGCCTTGTACGAGCCGTAATAGAGGCCGCGGAAGATGTGCAGGTAGACGGCAATGAAGAAGAACGAGGCGCCGTTGGCGTGCATGTAGCGCAGCAGCCAGCCCCAGTTCACGTCGCGCATGATCTTCTCGACCGACTCGAAGGCCAGCGCCGAGGAGGCCGCGTAATGCATCGCCAGCACGACGCCGGTGAGGATCTGCAGGACCAGGAAGATCGCGAGGATGCCGCCGAACGTGTAGGCGTAGTTCAGGTTGCGCGGCACCGGATAAGCGACGAACGAATCGTACATGAGACGCGGCAGCGGCAGCCGCGCGTCCATCCACTGCATGATCCCGTTGGACGGTACGTAGGAAGAATGACCACTCATGATGTGTACCCTCTGACCGATCAGCCGATGCGGACGGTGGTGTCGGACGTGAACGTGAAAGGCGGGATGTCCATGTTGGTCGGAGCAGGCCCCTGCCGGATGCGCCCGGCCGTGTCGTAGTGCGAGCCGTGGCACGGGCAGAACCAGCCATCATAGTCGCCGGACTGGCCGAGCGGGATGCAGCCGAGATGGGTGCAGACGCCGACCATCACGAGCCACTGCTCGCGGCCCTCGGCAGCACGGTTCTCGTCGGTCGCCGGCGCGTCGCCCGCGAGATTGGCGTTGCGCGCGATCGGATCCTTGAGATCGCCGAGGTCGACGGTGCGGGCTTCCTCGACTTCCTGGGCGGTGCGCTGCCGGATGAACACCGGCTTGCCACGCCACTTGGCGGTGATCGACTGGCCTTCGGCGACCTGGCTGACATCGACGTCGATTTCGGCCAGCGCGAGGGTCGCGGCGTCCGGGTTCATCTGGTCGATGAACGGCCAGAGAAACGCCGCGGTACCAACCGCGGCGACGGCACCGGTCGCAATGTAGAGAAAGTCCCGACGGGTCGGTTCGGCGGTGTCGTTGACGCTCACGGCGGCTGCCACTCCTTGACTGGTCTCGCGCGGATCGACCGCTTCTTGCCGATTCCGGCCGATGCGGCAAGGGGCGACGCGGCACGACGGCCGCAACGCCCCGAAGGCGATGACGATTTTCGCCGGTTCTATGCGGGATGCCAGGCCATTGTCCAGACTAGAAGGGCTTTAAGGTCGTTCTGTCGCGCGGCGGCAGATAGCCGGGATAGCCATCGCCGCGGGACACGACTTCGATAGGCCGTTCGGCAGACGTCTGGGACGTCGAGAGCGAACCGACGTCCGCTGGATGGGATCCCGGTCGCGCCCCCGTCAACGCACCTTGCGGCTGCGCTCCAGCACCGGACGGCCACCTTCGGCATCGAAATTGCCGGAGGGGGCGATGCCGTCGTTGGTGATCGGCTGCATGCCCTCGTCGGCGGTTCGCGACGTCGGCCGCTCGGGCCGGCTCGCCTTCGCCGCGTTGGCCTGCTTCAGGGCGCGTCGAGCGTTGCGGACCAGTTCGCTCTTGGCTTCGGCGCCGTTGCGGCGAGTCCTCTCCTTGTTGACGCGCTTCAGCGCGGCCGACAGGACGCTGCCTTTCTCCTGGCTGCCCGTGTTGTCGCTGGCCGCGCGAGTACCCGCAGGGGCGGCCTTGCCGCGCATCTCGCGGCGCTGCTGCCGGGCAATCCCCTGGGCGCGGTCACGGCGATCGCGCAGCCGCTTGATCAACGCGGTGAGATCGGTGTCGCTGAGCTCCGCCAGCACCGGATGATGCGTCTGGGCAACGGTCTCGCGCTCGTCGGCACTCAGCAGGCGGTCTTCTTCGCGTCGGGTACGGGCCATGGATTCTCGCTTTATCGTTCTGTGAAATGAATGATCGTGCGAAAGCGTAACCGCCTAGGCGCCCCAGGGTTGCAGTTTGGCCGACGAACGCGCTTCCGCGTTCTGCCAGGCCTACTCCGCCGCGGCGGCCCCCTGCTCCGCATCGCTATCCGTATCGGCATAGAGGAGCCCGCCCGACTGGCGCGCCCAGAGGCTGGCGTAGAGGCCGCCCGCGGCGGCGAGCTCGGCATGGGTGCCTTCCTCGACGACCCGGCCCTTGTCGAGGACGATCAGCCGGTCCATCGCCGCGATGGTGGACAGTCGGTGGGCGATGGCGATGACCGTCTTGCCCTGCATCATCTTCGTCAGATTGTCCTGGATCGCCGCCTCCACCTCGGAGTCGAGGGCGGCCGTCGCCTCGTCGAGGACGAGGATCGGCGCGTCCTTCAGCAGCACCCGCGCGATGGCGATGCGCTGGCGCTGGCCACCCGAGAGCTTGATGCCGCGTTCGCCGACATGGGCGTCATAGCCCTCGCGGCCTTTCGGATCGCGCAGCGTCGGGATGAATTCCTCGGCGCTGGCGCGCTCCGCCGCCGAGAGGATGTCGCCGTCTTCCGATCCCGGACGCCCATAGGCGATGTTGTCGCGGATCGAGCGGTGCAGCAGCGAGGTATCCTGCGTGACGACGCCGATCGCCGACCGCAGCGAGGCCTGGGTGACCTTCGCGATGTCCTGCCCGTCGATGAGGATCCGCCCGCCCTCGAGGTCGTAGAGCCGCAGCAGCAGGTTGACGAGGGTCGTCTTGCCGGCGCCGGAACGCCCGACCAGACCGACCTTTTCGCCGGGGCGGATCGTCAGCGAGAGATTCTGGATGATGCCGGCGCCCTTGCCATAGTGGAAGGTCACGTCCTCGTAGCGGATCTCGCCGCGCCCGCCGACCAGCTTCTGCGCTTCGGCGTCATCGACCAGGGTCGGCACCCGCGTCACCGTCGCGACCGCATCCTGGATGGTGCCGTAGTTGCGCACCAGGCCGTTGATGTTGAACATCATCCAGCCGGACATCTGGTTGAGCCGCAGGACCAGTCCCAGCGCCGTCGCGACACCGCCGGTCGTCACGCTGCCGGACTGCCATCCGGTGAGCGCGACGGCCCCCACCCCGGTCATCATGAAGCCGTTGAGCACGGCGACGGCGGTGCGGACCTCGGTCAGCGCGCGGGTCATCCGCCGCGTCGTGTCGACGAGGTTCTGGAAGCCTTCCTTGACGAAGCTGTCCTCGCGGCGATCGGAATCGAAGAGCTTCACGGACAGGATGTTGGTGAAGGCATCGACCACCCGTCCGGAGACGACCGAACGGGCCTCCGCGGCGGCCCGGCCGTTCTCGCGGATGCGCGGCAGGAGATTGCGGACGATCCAGACATAGCCGAGCGCCCAGACCGCGAGCACCACCGCCATGCGCCAGTCGATGGCGCCGAGGATCGTCACTGTCAGGACGATGAAGGTCACGAACGACCAGAAGGTCTGCAGCACCGTGGTGATGAAGTCGCCGGTCGCCTGCCCGACCTGCTGCACCTTCTGCGCCAGCCGGCCGGCGAAGTCGTTCTGGAAGAAGGTGTAGGTCTGCTCCATCAGCCGCCGGTAGCTCTGCCAGCGGATGCGGTTGTAGAAGCTCGGCGAGACCACCTGCTCCTCCAGCACCGAGGCGAGGAACAGGATCAGCGAGCGGCCGACCAGCGTGATGAAGGCCAGGCCCGCGACCAGCCAGAAATGGTCGGTGAACAATGTCTCCGGCGAGGACTGACCCAGCGCGTCGACCAGCCAGCCGACGCCGGTGAACATGACCACCTCGATCCCGCCGGTCAGGCCGCCGGTGATCAGCAGCCCGAGCAGCGGCCACTTCGCCTGCCGGGCGAAGTGCCAGATGAAGCGATTGGTTTCGTCCGGCAGCGGCTCGAGATGGCCGGTGCGGTTGAGCCGCGCGTCCTCGCGGCTCTCGCCCTCGTCCTCGAACGGGTCCAGCCAGTTCTCGAAGCGCTGGAGGAAACGATCCATCATTCGGCGGCCCTCAGCGCCGCCGCGTCGGGATCGTCGACCGGTTCCACCGGCAGGAAGCCGCCGGCCTGCCGCGCCCAGAGCTGAGCGTACAACCCACCGGCCTGCACCAGCTCGGCGTGGCTGCCCTCCTCGACGATGCGGCCCTTGTCGAGGACGATCAGCCGGTCGAGCGCCGCGATCGTCGACAGGCGGTGGGCGACGGCGATGACGGTCTTGCCCTCCATCAGCCGGTAGAGATTGGCGGCGATGGCCGCTTCGACCTCGGAGTCCAGCGCCGACGTCGCCTCGTCGAGCAGCAGGATCGGCGCGTCCTTCAGCATGACGCGGGCAATGGCGACGCGCTGGCGCTGGCCACCCGACAGCTTGACGCCGCGCTCGCCGACCTCGGCGTCCAAGCCCTGCTGGCCGTTCTTGTCGCGCAGCTCGTCGACGAAATCGGCGGCCTCGGCCCGCTCGACCGCGCGGCGCAGGTCGTCCTCGCTGGCACCCGGACGACCGTAGAGGATGTTGTCCCGGATCGAGCGATGCAGCAGCGAGGTGTCCTGCGTCACCATGCCGATGTTCTCGCGCAGGGTCTCCTGCTGGACCCCTCCGATATCCTGCCCGTCGATGAGGATGCGGCCGGATTCCACGTCGTGGAAGCGCAGCAGCAGGTTGAGGATCGTCGACTTGCCGGCGCCGGACCGGCCCACCAGCCCGATCTTCTCGCCCGGACGGATGACGAGGTTGAAGTCGCGCAGGACGCCGCCGCCCTTGCCGTAGTGGAACGAGACGTTCTCGAAGGCGATCTCGCCGCGCGGCACCGCCAGCGGCTTTGCGTCCGGCCGGTCGGTGATCGTGTGCGGGTTGGCGAAGGTCGCCATGCCGTCGCGGATCGTGCCGATATTCTCGAACAGCCCCGCGACCTCCCACATGATCCATTGCGACATGCCGTTGATCCGCAGCACCAAACCGATCGCCGCCGCGATCGCCCCGACGCTGACCAGCTCGTCCAGCCAGAGCGACACCGACAGGGCGCCGACGGCGAACAGCAGCAGCGAATTCAGCAAGTAGAGCGAGACGTAGAACAGGTTCACCAGCCGCATCTGGCCGTAGACCGTGCCGAGGAAGCCGCGCATCGACCCGCGCGCGAAATCGGCCTCGCGCCGCGTGTGGGCGAACAGCTTGACGGTGGCGATGTTGGCATAGGCGTCGACGACGCGGCCGGTCATCTCGGCCCGCGCGTCGGCCTGCTTCTCCGAAATGCGGTCGAGGCGCGGGATGAAGACCCGCAGGATCACCCCGTAGAGCACGATCCAGCCGACGAAGGGCACCGCCAGCTTCCAGTCGGCCGCCGCCACCAGCACGATGATGCCGGTGAAGTAGACAGCGACATAGAGGAAGACGTCGATCGACTTCATCAGCGTCTCGCGGATGGCGAGCGCCGTCTGCATCAGCTTGGTGGAGATCCGTCCGGCGAACTCCTCCTGGTAGAAGCCCATCGAATGGCCGAGCAGCCAGCGATGCACCATCCAGCGAAACCGCATCGGGAAATTCGCCGACAGCGCCTGGAAGGTGACGAGACCCTCGACGAAGATCAAAGCCGGCAGCGCCACGAGGATGACGAACGCCATGCCGGCGAGCATCCAGCCGCGCTCGGCGAGGAACGTCTCGCGCGACACGCCGGAGAACCAGTCGACGATTTGGCCGAGGAAGGCGAAGAGCGACACCTCGATAATCGACACCAAAGCGGTGAGGACGCCCATCGCCAGGAAGAGCGGCCAGACCGGACGAGCATAGAACCAGATGAACTGCACGATGCCGCCACTGGGCGGCGTCGCGACCGCGCGTTCAGGAAACGGCTCGACCATCCTTTCGAAGAAGGAGAACATGGACGTACTTCCAATCGATGTTCCGCAAGGTACCGGTTGGCGCCGGATCGCTAGGCGGATGAGTGACGGCGTCGCTGGCGCCGCTGCGCCTTTCGGGCAGGCGCGATGGTCGGGTCAATTCCGATGCTGTTGCCGCGTGGCGGGCGCGGCTCCCAGGATATAGGCAGGGTTTGCAAAGATTCACGCCCTGCCCTTTTCGCCGCCTAAGCCATCTGGACGAACCTCCTATGACGATCGATTTCGAAAACAGTGTGGCCGGGATCCCGGACCAGCCGGAGGGGGACGCGTCGCCACGGCCATCCATCGCGCTGTTCCAGCCCGACATTGCCGGCAATACCGGAACGATCCTGCGGCTGGGCGCCTGTCTCGGCCTGCCCGTCGAGGTCATCGGCCCTGCCGGCTTCGATCTCTCCGACCGGGCCCTGCGGCGGGCCGGCATGGACTATATCGAGATGTCGCAACTGGTCCGCCACGTCGACATCGAGGCCTTCGAGACAGCGCGGCAGAACGGCGGGCGACGGCTGGTGCTGCTGACGACGAAGGCCGAGACGAACTACACCGACTTCGCCTTCACGGCGCACGACACGCTGCTGTTCGGCCGCGAGAGCGCCGGCGTGCCGGACAGCGTCCACGACGCGGCCGATGCCCGCCTGACCATCCCGATGCAGCCGGGGACGCGGTCCCTCAACCTCGCCGTCTCGGTGGCGATGGTGGCCGGCGAGGCGCTGCGGCAGTTGCGGTGGTCGGCCGGCCGCTGACAAGCAACGGCCGTTGCAGCGGTTGGCAAGCGCGGCCGCCTTCCCATCTTGGGGACTGCCGCCATTGCCGCCTCCTTCATACGGCGTGGCGAACCTTCGATTCACCTGAATTTCGCCTGACGGAAATGGAGCTTGAATGCCGATGATGTGGGATTGGGTCTATCTGGCCGTTGGCGCCGTCCTGTTGTTCGGCGGCGGCGAATTCCTCGTCCGCGGCAGCGTCTCGATCGCCGACCGCTACGGCATATCCAAGCTCGTGGTCGGCCTCGTCATCGTCGGATTCGGCACCTCCGCGCCGGAACTGCTCGTCTCCATTCAGGCGGCGCTGGACGGATCCCCGGACATCTCCGTGGGCAACGTCGCCGGATCGAACATCGCCAACGTGCTGCTGATCGTCGGCGTCGCCGCGCTCATCGTCCCCGTCTCCAACAACGACCCGGCGATCCGCCGCGACCTCGTCGTGATGGTCCTGGCGTCGATCGTGGTGACGGCGATCTTCTTCACCGGCGAGATCGGGCGACTGACGGGCATCGCCTTGGTTGCCGCCCTCGCCCTCTATCTCGGGGTCACATACGCGCTGGAGGCGCGCCGGGTGAAGGCTGCCAACGGCGACGACGGCGGCGCGATCGCGAAAAGCGAATTCGATGAAGAGCAGGCGCAGAAGCCGCTATCGCTGCTGGTAGCGATCGGTGCCGCGCTGCTCGGCCTCGCGCTGCTCGTCGTCGGCGCGCGCCTGATGGTCGACGGCGCGGTCGGCATCGCCCGCGGCTTCGGCATTTCCGAGGCGGTCATCGGGGTGACCGTGGTCGCCCTCGGGACCTCGCTGCCGGAACTCGCCACCGCCATCATCGCCGCTTGGCGCAAGCACGCCGAAGTGGTCCTCGCCAACGTCGTCGGCTCGAACATCTTCAACCTGCTCTCCATTCTCGGCATTACCGCCATCATCGCCCCGATCGGCGTCTCGCAGCGCTTCGCCTATTTCGACGGCCCGCTGATGACCGCAATCGCGGCCGCAATGCTGATCTATCTCTTCGCGTTCCGCTCGATCGGGCGGTGGACCGGGGCGCTGCTGCTGGCGCTCTATGCGGGCTATATCGGGATGCAGGCCGTCGCCTGAGCCTAACGGCTCGCGGCTCAGTCGGCGCTGGGCAGGCGGCGCATGGTGAACTCCACCTCGTCGCCCGGCAGCAGCCGCCAGCTTTCGACCGAGGTCCAGTAGGCAGCCTTCGGGTAGCGCTCGAACCATTCGCGCGCCTTGGTCCGGGCAGCGTCGCGCGGCAGCGTGAAGGTCTCGCGCACGAAGCTGTCGCCGCTGCCACCACCGGCGCGGTCGATGCGGCTGCGATGCAGCTGCCGCCTGAGGCCGTCGAGCGGCGGGCGAGAGAGCCGTGACATCCTGCGCAGCCTCCGTGGCTCCGATCGTTCCAACTTATCCCCAAGATAGCGTGGCGCTGCGGGCTTTGCGAATCAATGCGGAGGCCCGCGCGCCTCGTGCCGGCATTGCGCGTTCGCCCGCCAGATGCGATTGCCGAAAGAAAATGCGCGTCCAACTTTCGTAGCGGACGCGAAGGAGCCGCCGCCGGGAGACGCGCGCGGCCAACCAGACGAGAGTGGCGCAGACATGCAACGGCCAGACCTGCCCGAGGGGCTACCGGACGACATCGAGACCAAGAAGGCGACGGCGCAGGCCTGGTTCGAGACGCTGCGAGACCGGATCTGCGCGTCCTTCGAGGAGATCGAGGATCGCCATGGCGAGAGCACCGGGCTGGCTGCCGGGCGCTTCGAGCGGACGCCCTGGTCGCGCGAGGGCAACGGCGGCGGCGGCGTCATGTCGATGATGCACGGCCGGGTGTTCGAGAAGGTCGGCGTCCATACGTCGACAGTGCATGGCGAGTTCTCGCCGGAGTTCCGCAAGCAGATCCCCGGCGCCGACGAGGACCCGAACTTCTGGGCCTCCGGCATCTCGCTGATCGCGCATCTGCGCAATCCGAACGTCCCCGCCGTGCACATGAACACCCGCATGGTCGTCACCACCCGCCAGTGGTTCGGCGGTGGCGCCGACCTCACGCCGACGCTGGAGCGCCGGCGCAGCGACGACGATGCCGACACGCGCGCCTTCCACAAGGCGCTGCAGTTCGTCTGCGACCGCCATTCGGGCGTCGCCGACTACGGCAAGTACAAGGAATGGTGCGACGAGTATTTCTACCTGCCGCATCGCGGCGAGGCCCGCGGCGTCGGCGGCATCTTCTACGACTGGCTGCATTCGCCGCAGGAGAAAGGCGGCTGGGACGCCGATTTCGCCTTCACCCGCGACGTCGGCAAGGCCTTCATCGTCGTCTACCCGCATATCGTGCGGCAGAACGTCGAGCTGCCGTTCACCGAGGAGGATCGCGAGGAGCAGCTGATCCGCCGCGGCCGCTACGTCGAGTACAACCTTCTCTACGACCGCGGCACGTTGTTCGGGCTCAAGACCGGCGGCAACGTCGCATCAATCCTCTCGTCGATGCCGCCTGTCGTGAAGTGGCCGTGAGCTGATCAACTCTTAGCCACGACCTGCACATTTTCTCGCCAAAGATGAACCAGTTGAAGGTCGCGCGGTTGAACCTGGACTAGTGGAGGCTAGTCAAAAGGGAGGATCGACCATGTACGAACTCGATTGTTCGGGCGTCATCCCCGGCTGCCAGCGCGTCATTCGGGCCGAAACCCAGGCGGAAGTGTTCCGCCGGGCGGTGGTCCAGGCCAAGCAGCTCGGGGTCGAGAAGATCACGCCAACGATGCTCGACACGATGCGGCAGAAGACCCAGGAACTGTCGAACTGAGGCCGGCTGCACCGCATGCAAGGCGGGCTCTCGAGCCCGCCTTCTTCATGGCCGCGAGGAGCCTACGAAACCTACAGCTTCGCCAGCAGCGACTCCCGGCCCAGCGTGAAGCCGCTCTCGGCCCAGAGTCGGCGAAGCCGCTCGAGCGTCTGGCCGAGTTCGGGACCCGGCGCGATCCCGGCTTCCTGCAGATCGGTCCCGTTCAGCGGAAACTCCGGCGGCGCGAAGCGCGTCGCGGTCTCGAGCTGGCGCACCAGCGCGGCGATGCGCGTCAGGCTGTCCGCCGTCACGCCGGCCCTCGCCCGCTCGGCGGCAAGTGCCAGCTTCAGCCGGTCGGCGATAGCCTGGCGGTCACCGAAATAGAGCCGGGTGCGCAGGGCATGGTCGTCAGTCTCCGGCGTGACGGCTTCGGCATGGGCGAAAGCCAGCAGCCGGTCGCGCTCGCCGTTGGAGAGCCGCAGCCGCCTGGCGAGCTCGGCCAGGCGTGCCGCATCGGGCGGGACGATCGCCGCCAGCCGCAGCATCGGATCGGCGGGCCAGGAAAAGGCACCTTCGGCGTCGACCAGCCCGTGGATGGCGTCGATGCCCCAGCGCTCGCTTTCCCGCAGGATACGCGTCAGGACACCGGTCTGGCGCATCCACAGCAGCGCTCGCGACGGGTCGGGGGCTGTGAGAAGCCGCTTCAGCTCCTTCCAGACCCGCTCGGGCGACAGCCCGTCGAGCCCCTCCTTCAGCCGCGTCGCCGCCCGGATGCCGCCGGCGTCCGGCCGGCCCTCGCCGTACCAGGCGAAGAAGCGGAAGAAGCGCAGGATGCGCAGATAGTCCTCGCGGATACGCGCCTCGGCGTCCCCGATGAAGCGCAGCGTCTTCGTCTCGATGTCGGCGAGGCCGCCGACCAGGTCGACCACCGTCCCGTCCGCCTCGCAATAGAGCGCGTTGATCGTGAAGTCGCGGCGCTCGGCGTCTGCTTGCCAGTCGCGACCGAAGCTGACGACCGCGCGCCGCCCGTCGGTCTCGATGTCGCGGCGGAGCGTCGTGACCTCGAAGACGCCATCAGGGGTCACCGCCGTGACCGTGCCGTGCTCGACGCCAGTCGGGATCGCCCGGAACCCGGCCGCCTCGATCCGGCTGGTGGTCTCGGAGGGATGGTTGGTCGTCGCCACGTCGACGTCGGTGACCGCGTGTCCCATGAACGTGTTGCGCACCGCGCCGCCAACGACGCGCGCCGCCTCGCCGTCCGACGACAACGCCGCCAGCAGCGCCTGCAGCGACGCCGTCTTGAGCCATGGCGCGTCGTCGATCCGCTGGGTGGTCATGCGTAGAGCCTTTCGTAGAGCGTCCGGATGATGCCGGCGGTGACGCCCCAGATGAAGCGTTCGCCGAAGGGCATCACATAGTAGTGCCGGGTCCGTCCCTGCCAGACCCGGCTTTCCTGGCGGTGGTTCGCTTCGTTCATCAGGAAGCCGAGCGGCACCTCGAACACGTCCTCCACCTCGACGGGATTGGCGCTTAGCGCAAAGCCCGGCCGGATGAGGCCAACGACCGGGGTGATCTTGAAGCCGGTGGTGGTGCGGTAGAGCGGCAGCCGCCCGATCGGCTCGACATGGACGGGATCGAGCGCGATTTCCTCGAGGCTCTCGCGCATGGCGGCGGCTTCCGGCGAGGCATCGCCCGGATCCACCGAGCCGCCGGGAAAGGCGATCTGGCCGGAATGTTGGCGCAGATGCGAGGCGCGCGTGGTCAAAATCACGGTCGCGCCCTCGCCGCGATCGACGATCGGCACGAGCACCGCCGCCTCGCGCGCCGATTCGCGCTCCATCAGCTGGACGAGGTCCGGGTTGAGCAGATGGTCGCCATACTGCCGCTCCGGCGCCGATGCCGGTCCGACGGCTTCCATGCGCGCCCGCAGATCGGCGGCAGTAAAGCCTGCATAGGCGTCATCCCATGCGGTCACGCCGCGCCTTTGCCGATGGCGAAACGGGCGCCGGCGGAGCGCACGAACGGGCCGGTGGCGTCTTCCTCGACGAAGTCGGCAAGATCGTAGGCCAGCGCCCGCGTCAGCCGGGCTTCGAGCCGGCCCCTGACCGTCACGTAGGGGCGGAAGGCACCGTCTTCTCCGCCCTCCGCAAAGCGTAGCGGTCGGTCAGGTCCGCAGATGACGACGTCGCCGACCTCGGTCCGGAACGTCAGGATAGGCTCGCCACCCTGAATGTCGCGGCTCATCTCCACCGCCTGGAAATGCGCATCCTCGACCGTGATCCCCAGCTTTTCAACGGGGGTCACCAGATAGGTACGGCCGTCCGCGTCCTTGCGAAGGACGGTCGAGAACAGCCGGACAAGAGGCTTGCGTCCGATTGGCGAGCCGCCATAGGTCCAGGTGCCATCGGCGCGGATCACCATGTCGATATCGCCGCAGAAGGGCGGGTCCCAGCTGTCCACCGGTGGCGCCCCCTTGCCGGCGCGCTCGGCCCGTGACACCAGCGCTTCGAGGCTCGGGCCACCGCTGCTAGATGCTTGATTTTCCATAACGCCCTTGTGTTGCAACGCGGTGCACGCCATCCGGGCCGGTCTTATTTTGGCCCGCCTTCGCAGTCACGAAATAGTTGTCCTTTCCTTGCTTGCCAGGAGCGGTCGCGGCGGTTTTCATGAGGCGGCAAGCGGCGGCGGCGCCTCTTTCGCGCTGCAGCGCCGGATAGCGGCCTTCTCGACGGAGACATCACCATGACGATTCTCGCGCCCCACGAGACAACGCTCGACGAAGGCGCAGTGGTTCGGCTGGCCGAAACCGCCCTTTCCGACATCGCCGCGATCCGCCAGTCCGTCGGGCGGGTGATCTTCGGCCAGGAGACCGTCGTCGAACAGGCGCTCATCGCGATCCTTGCCGGCGGCCATGCACTGCTGGTCGGCGTGCCGGGTCTCGCCAAGACCAAGCTGGTGGACACGCTCGGCGTCGCGCTCGGCCTCGACGCCCGCCGCATCCAGTTCACCCCGGACCTGATGCCCTCGGACATCATCGGCACCGAGGTGATGGACCAGGACGAGAATGGCCGTCGCTCGTTTCGCTATGTCAGGGGACCGGTCTTCGCCCAGCTGCTGATGGCCGACGAGATCAACCGTGCCTCGCCGCGCACCCAGTCGGCGCTGCTGCAGTCGATGCAGGAATACCACGTCACCGTCGCCGGCGAGCGTCATGATCTCCCCGCCCCGTTCCACGTGCTGGCGACCCAGAACCCGCTGGAGCAGGAGGGCACCTACCCGCTGCCCGAAGCGCAGCTCGACCGCTTCCTGATGCAGGTCGACGTGTCCTATCCCGATCTCGAAGCCGAGCGCCGCATCCTGCTGGAGACGACGGGCGGCCATGACCAGTCGGCAGAAGGCGTGGTCACCGCCGACCGGCTGCGCGAGATCCAGGCGCTGATCCGGCGGATGCCGGTGGCCGAGAGCGTCGTCGACGCGATCCTCTCCCTGGTCCGCTCGGCCCGGCCGGGCAACGGCCACAAGGAGGCGGACGCGCACATCGCCTGGGGTCCCGGCCCGCGCGCCTCGCAATCGCTGATGACCTGCGTCCGGGCCCGCGCCCTCTACGACGGCCGGCTCGCCCCCTCGGTCGACGACGTGATGGCGCTGGCCGAGCCGATCCTGCAGCACCGCATGGCGCTGAACTTCGCCGCCCGCGCCGAGGGCATGGGCGTGCGCGACGTGATCGCGTCGCTCAAGCGCGACGCGGCCTAGGATTGCCCATGCCGATCGGCTCGACCGTCGAACTCACCGCCGCACCGGACGCCCTGGTCCGGGCCCGGCAGCGCGCCGTGCTGATGCCCGATCTCCTGGTCGAGGCCCGGCGCGTCGTGGCGACGGTGATCGCCGGCTGGCACGGCAGACGGCGACGCGGCGTCGGCGAAAATTTCTGGCAGTTCCGCCCCTTCGTCGAGGGCGAGGCGGTGTCGCGCATCGACTGGCGGCGCTCGGCGCGCGACGACCATGTCTATCTGCGAGATCAGGAGTGGGAGGCCGCGCACACGGTCTGGGTCTGGGCCGATCCGTCCTCCTCGATGCAGTACCAGTCGAAGACCGCGCCGGTGTCGAAGGAATCGCGGGCGCTGGTCCTCGTGCTGGCGCTGGCGGAGATCCTGTCGCGATCTGGCGAGCGCATCGGCTATCCGGGCGTCGTCGATCCGATCTCGGCACGGAACGCCGCCGAGCGGATTGCCGCGACGCTGCTCGGCAGCCGTCCTGACGATGCCTTCCCGCCGGACGACCGGCTGAAGCGCTTCTCTGAAATGGTCATCGTCAGCGACCTGCTCGACCCGGTCGACGCGATCGTGGCGCGGATCGACCGCATCGCCCGCCGCGGCATTCGCGGCCATGTGGTCATGATCTCCGACCCGGCCGAGGAAGCCTTCCCCTATGCCGGCCGCACCGAGTTCCGGGATCCGGAGACCGGCGCCAAGCTCACCGCCGGACGCGCCGAGACGCTGCGCACCGAATACGTCACCCTCTACAATGCCCGCCGCGACCATATCGCCGAGCATTGCCGCCGCCTCGGCTGGAGCTTCATCCCGCACCGGACCGACCGGCCGGCGTCCGAGGCGCTCGTCGCCATTCACGCGCGGCTGAGCGGCGCGCCGCAGCCGACGGGCCGTCGGCCGTGATGGGCGGCCTCGCCCTCTCCTTCGGCGCACCGCTGGTACTGGCAGGACTGCTGGCCCTGCCGGTGATCTGGTGGCTGCTGAAGCTGACGCCGCCGCGGCCTCAGACCGAGACCTTTCCGCCGCTGCGGATCCTGCAGCGTGTCCTCAAGAGCGAGGAGACGCCGTCGAAGAGCCCGTGGTGGCTGACGCTGCTGCGGCTGCTGCTGGCGGCGCTGATCATCCTGGCGCTGGCCGCGCCGACGCTGAACCCGCGCGAGGGCCTGCTCTCCGGCTCCGGGCCGCTGGCGCTGCTCGTCGACAATGGCTGGGCGAGTGGCGGCGACTGGGATGCGCGGCGCGACGCCGCCGAAGAGCTCATCCAGCGGGCCGGCGACCAGGGGCGTCCGGTGGCGCTGGCCTTCACCGCCGAAGCCGCGGACGACGACGCGACGCCGGCCGAGGCCAACACGGCGCTCGAACGGCTGGCCGCCGCCGAACCACGCCCGATCCCGACCGACCGCGTCGCGGCGGCCGACCGGCTGGTGACGGCGCTCGCCGGCGACGCGCCCGGCTCGCTGGTATTCCTTGCCGACGGGCTGGACAGCGAGGGCACCGAAGCCGCTGCGCGCAGCCTGGCTGCTCTGGCGCCGGGCGAAGCCATCGTCTACGCGCCGAATGTCGACGGGCTGGTCGGCCTCACCGGCGCCGACAATTCCACCGAGGCGCTGGTCGTGCAGGCGGTTCGCCCGGCGGAGAGCGGGCTGGCGGCCAATCTCGCGCTGCGGGCCCTGGACTCGCAGAGCCGCGAAGTCGGCCGCGCGCCGCTGGAATTTGCCGACGGCGCCGCGACGGCCGAAGCCCGCTTCGCGATCCCGGTGGAACTGCGCAACGACATCGCCCGCATCGAGGTCGAAGGCGCGTCGCAGGCCGGCGCCGTCCGGCTTGTCGACGACAGTTTCCGCCGTCGCCGCGTCGGGCTGGTTTCCGGCGAGTCCGCCGACGTCGCGCAGCCGCTTCTGTCGCCGCTCTATTACATCAGCCGCGCGCTCGAGCCCTTCGCCGACATCGTCCGGGCCGACAGCGCCGATCTCGGCGAGGCGATCCCGGCTCTGGTCGAGCGCCGCCCCTCGATGATCGTGCTCGCCGATATCGGCGTCATGCCGGAGCGCGCCCAAGCGGCGTTGCAGGGGTTTGTCGAAGGCGGCGGGTATCTCGTCCGCTTCGCCGGGCCGCGCCTCGCCGCAACCACCGGCGACGATCCGCTGGTGCCGGTGCGCCTGCGCGCCGGCGAGCGGCAGCTGGGCGGCGCGATGTCCTGGTCGGAGCCGCAGACGATCGCCCCGATGGCCGCCGAGACGCCGTTTGCCGGCATCGAGGTGCCGGCGGACGTCACGGTGGCACGCCAGCTGCTGGCCGAGCCCTCCGCCGACCTGCCCGAGCGGACCTGGGCGAGCCTCTCCGACGGCACGCCGCTGGTGACCGCTTCCAGCATCGGCGCCGGCACGATCGTGCTCTTCCACGTCACCGCCGAGGCGACTTGGTCGAACCTGCCGATCTCGGGCGCCTTCGTCGACATGCTGCGGCGGATCGTGACGCTGTCGCGTGCCAGCGGCGGCACCACGGAAGGGCGGACGGCGGCCGACAGCCTGCCGCCCTATCGCGTCCTCGACGGCCAGGGCCGCCTCACCGGCCCCGGCGCCGAAGTCCAGCCGCTGGAGCCCGTCGCGGAGGGTGTGCAGCCGGTGACCCGCCAGAACCCGCCCGGGCTCTACGGCAACGAGGAAGGCTACATGGCGCTCAATCTTCTGCCCGCGGGCGCCGAACTGCGACCGCTGCCGGCACTTGACCTGGGCGCACCGATCGAGGCGCGGGGTTATGGCGGCGAGCGCGCGTTTAATCTCGCGCCCTGGCTGTTCGCCGCCGCGCTGGTGCTCTTCGCCCTCGACGCGCTGGCGCTGCTGTGGCTGAACGGCGCCTTCTCGCGGATCGGCGACACGCTGTCGCGCCGCCGGGCAACCGCGCTGCCGGCCATCGCCGTGCTGGCGACCGCCGGGTTGCTTCTCGCCGCCGTCCCTTCGGCGCATGCCCAGGAAACGCCCGCAGCGCCGGCCCCGCCGGAGACGGCGGAACCGTTCGATGTCGAGCGCGCCATCCTGGCGACGGAATCGACGCATTTCGCCTATGTCGAGACCGGTCTTCCGGCCGTCGACGACGTCGCCCGCGCCGGCCTCTCCGGGCTCAGCCAGTATGTCGCGGCGAAGACGGCGCTCGAGCCGGGCGTGCCGATGGCCGTCGACATCGCCACCGACGAGCTGGCCTTCTTCCCGCTGATCTACTGGCCGGTCGACCCGGCGGCGCCGATGCCGACCGAGGCCGCGATCAGCCGCATCGACGCCTACATGAAGGAAGGCGGCACGGTGCTGTTCGACGTCGCCGACGAGACGCTGGCGGGTCTGTCCGGCACCGAAGTCTCCGCCGGGCAGCGCCGGCTCCGCGACATCCTCGCCGATCTCGACATTCCGCCGCTGGAGCCGGTCCCCGACGACCACGTGCTGACCAAGGCGTTCTACATTCTCGACGATTTCCCCGGCCGCCACACCGGCTCGGATCTCTGGGTGGAATCGCTGGTGCAGGATGCCGACGGCACGGCGCGGCCGGCGCGCGGAGGCGATGGCGTCTCCTCGATCATGATCACCTCGAACGACTTCGCCAGCGCCTGGGCCGTCGATGACCAGGGCCTGTTCCTGTTCCCCACCGACTCCGCCGACCCGGCGCAGCGCGAGTTCGCCTACCGGGCCGGCGTCAACATCGTGATGTACGTGCTGACGGGTAACTACAAGGCCGACCAGGTGCACGTGCCGGCGCTGCTGGAAAGGCTGGGCCAGTGACCTGGTCGGTGGAATTTGCCCCGCTGTTCTCCTGGACGGTGATCGCCATCCTCGCCGTGCCGGCGGTGATCCTGGCGCTCGCCTTGCTGCTCGCACGGATGCGCGGCGCCCTGGTGCGCGTCGTCGCCATCGCCGCCATCCTGCTGGCGCTGATCAATCCGGTCGTGCTGGAGGAGGAGCGCGATCCGCTGAAGAGCGTCGTGGCGCTGGTCGTCGACCGCAGCCAGAGCCAGACCATCGAAGAGCGCACCGCCCAGGCCGACGCCGCGGAAGCGGCGCTGAAGGAGAGCCTCGCGCGCTTTCCGGAATTCGAGGTCCGCACCGTCGAGGCGCGTTCCGGCGCGACGCCGGGCGACGATGCGACGACCGCCTTGTTCGGCGCGCTGTCCGGTGCGCTGAAGGACGTGTCGCCCGCCCGCGTCGCCGGCGCGGTGATGATCACCGACGGCCAGATCCACGACATTCCGGCCGAAGCCCAGGCGCTGGGCTTTAATGCGCCCGTGCACGGGCTGATCACCGGCCGCGAGGACGAGTTCGACCGGCGCATCGAGATCACCACCAGCCCGCGCTTCGGCCTCGTCGACGAGGACCAGACGCTGCGCTACCGGGTCGTCGAGGAGGGCCCGCAAGCCTCCGACAGGCCGGTGGAGGTGCAGGTCTTCGTCAATGGCGACCTCGTCTCGCGCGAACAGGCGCGGCCGGGCAGTGACGCCGCCCTCACCTTCCAGCTGCCGCGCGCCGGCAAGAACATCCTGGAGCTGTCCGTCGCGCGCGATCCGGCCGAGATCACCCCGGTCAACAACCGGGCGATCGCCGTCGTCGACGGCATCCGCGAGAATCTGCGCGTGCTGCTGGTCTCCGGCGAGCCGCATGCCGGCGAGCGGACCTGGCGCAACCTCCTGAAGTCCGATGCCGCGGTCGACCTCGTCCACTTCACCATCCTGCGCCCGCCGGAAAAGCAGGACGGCACGCCGATCGACGAATTGTCGCTGATCGCTTTCCCGACGCGCGAGCTGTTCGTCGAGAAGATCGACGATTTCGACCTGATCATCTTCGACCGCTACCAGGAACGCGGCGTCCTGCCGTCGCTGTATTTCGACTACATCGCGCAATATGTCGAAAACGGCGGCGCCATCCTGATCGCCGCCGGCCCCGAATATGCCGGCGACGAGAGCGTCGCGACGACGCCGCTGCAGTCGATCCTGCCGGCGCTGCCGACCGGCGGCATCGACCAGCAGGCGTTCCATCCGGAGCTATCCGAACTGGGGCGCAAGCACCCGGTGACGCGTGACCTGCCCGGCTCGGCCAGCGAGCCGCCCGACTGGAGCCCGTGGTTCCGCTCGATCGACGTCGACGAGCCGCGCGGCGAGACCGTCATGGACGGGCCCGACGGCAAGCCGCTGCTGGTCCTCGACCGTGTCGGCGAAGGGCGCATCGCCCTGCTCCTGTCGGATCACGAATGGCTGTGGTCGCGCGGCTTCGAGGGCGGCGGCCCGCATGTGGCGCTGTTCCGCCGCCTCGCCCACTGGCTGATGAAGGAGCCGGAGCTCGAGGAAGAGGCGCTCGACGCCGAGGCCAGCGGCTCCGACCTCGTCATCACCCGCCAGACCATCGGCGAGGATCCGGGCCCCGCGACCGTGCTGACGCCCACCGGCGGGGCGGTGACCGTGCCGATGCTGGCGGCGGGCGAGGGTCGCTGGGAAGGCCGGCTGGCAACCGAGGAACTCGGCCTGTTCCAGGCAGCGAACGGCGAATTGCGGGCGCTGGCCAATGTCGGTCCGGTCAATCCGCGGGAATATCGCGAGGCGATCTCCACCGAGGAGAAGCTCGCGCCGCTCGCAGATGCCACCAGCGGCAGCGTCCGCCGGCTCGGCGACGACGCCGCCGTGCCGCGCATCGTGCCGGTCAGCGGCCGCGCCGACGCCAATGGCCGCGACTGGATCGGCCTCAGGACGACGGACGAGACCGTGTTGCGCGGCGTCGAGCGCACCCCGCTCTTCGCCGGCTTCCTCGGCCTCGCCGTGCTGCTGATGGCGCTGTCGGCGACCTGGTATCGCGAAGGGCGGTAGGACGTCAGCGTCAGGCCAGCCGCGGCCCGACCCTGCCGGCGAGTTCGGCCAGCGCGCCGTCGGCGAGCGGCAGGCCGAGCAGCCGCGACAAATCCACCGGACCTGGCATGAGCACCGAACCGGCCGGCAACGGGTGGTAGCCGAGCGGCGCGTAATAGGGCGGGTCGCCGACGAGGATGACCGAGCGCTCGCCCGCCTCGCGCGCCGCGTCCGCCGCGAGCTTCATCAGGGCCTTGCCGACCCCGCGGTTCTTGTAGTCGGGCCGCACGGCCAGCGGTCCCAGCATCAGCGACGGCGCGGTGCCGATCGCGATGGGGGTCAGGCGGACGGAGCCGATGATCGCGCCGTCGTGCTCGGCGACGAAGGACAGCGCCGGATCGTGCGACGCCATTTCGCGGACCCGCTCGGCCGCGCGCACGAAGCGACCGGGGCCGAAGGCCTCGTCGGTGATCGCCAAAATGACCGGCGCATGGTCGGGATGCTCCGGCAGAAACCGGACGGCGGCGAGATCGAACATGGATGGGAACCAGGGTGGCAGGCCTTTGGGGTGCCGCCTCGGTCCTCGGACCTGCGGCGAACGACGGCGATCAGAGCGCTGGGGCGCGCAGCCGGTATCGTCGTCGCAGCAGGATCATCGAACGCCCTTTCGCAGTCAGCGGTGCTGATATCACTCCATCGAGAGGCGGTCCAGCATTGGCGACGGGCGCCTTGCCCGTTGACGCTCCGTCACGCCGCAAGCCGGAACAGCGGGAGACAAGTCCTGTTAGACTGGCAGGAACTCAGACAAACGAGAACGGGATTGGCGCAATGGGACTTCTGGTCGACGGCAAATGGCAGGATCAATGGTACGATACCAAGTCGACCGGCGGCAGTTTCGAGCGGACCAAGACGGTGTTCCGGAACTGGATCACGCCGGATGGCGCCCCCGGCCCTGACGGCCAGAAGGCGTTCAAGGCCGCATCCGGCCGCTACCATCTCTACATCTCGCTCGCGTGCCCGTGGGCGCATCGGACCCTGATCGTCCGCCGGCTGAAGAAGCTCGAGGACGTCATCTCGCTTTCGGTCGTCGATTTCCTGATGGGCGACGACGGCTGGACCTTCTCCGATCGTCCGGGCGCCATCCCCGACAGCGTGCTCGGCAAGCAGCGACTCTACGAGGTCTATCTGGAGGCCGATCCGCAGTTCACCGGCCGCGTCACCGTGCCGGTGCTGTGGGACAAGGAGACCGGCACGATCGTCAACAACGAGTCCGCCGAAATCATCCGCATCCTCGACACGGCCTTCGACGAGTGGGGCGACGCATCGGTCGACATCACGCCGGAGGCGCTGCTTGCCGAGATCGATGCGGTCAACGCCATGGTCTACGACAGCGTCAACAACGGCGTCTACAAATGCGGCTTCGCCACAGAGCAGAAGGCCTATGAACGGCCCTTCCACGAACTGTTCGGCGCGCTCGACCAGCTGGAGGACCGGCTGTCGCGCCAGCGTTACCTCGTCGCCAGCGACGCGCCGACCGAGGCAGACTGGCGGCTGTTCACCACACTGATCCGCTTCGACGCGGTCTATCACGGCCACTTCAAGTGCAACCAGCGGCAGATCGCCGATTATCCGAACCTTTTCAGCTACATGCTCGAGCTCTACCAGACCGACGGCATCGCCGAGACGGTCAATTTCGAGCACATCAAGGGTCACTATTATTCGAGCCATCGGATGATCAACCCGACCGGCATCGTGCCGCTCGGCCCGGACCAGGATCTTACCCGGCCGCATGGGCGCGAGCGCCTGCAGCCGGGTGGTGCCGCCGACTGACCGCTACCAGTAATGGTCGGTTTCAGCTTCGCCGCGCAGCTCGGCCAGCCGCCGACGCGTCGCGTCGGTGGTCCCGGCGGGCAGCACGTCGGGTGCATAGAAGCCGGTCTCGGCAATCTCCGCGTCGGGCTTCTTGCCCGTCGCCTGGCTGAAGGCGCCGCAGCGATAGAGCAGGACGTGGTCGCGGTTCGAGGCGTTGCGGTTGAAGAACACCGAGAAAAGCTGGGGCGGCGCCTCGAGTGCGATGTTGCCTTCCTCGAAGACCTCGCGCGTCAGCGCCTCGATGGCGGTCTCGCCAGGCTCGACGCCGCCGCCGGGCATGTACCAGCCCGAAACATAGGTGTGCCGCACGAGGAAGATCCGACCGTCCGCATCGAAGATCGCGGCGCGCACCCCGAGCGTCACCGGCCGGGCGACGAGATGCACGCCGTGCAGAAGCCGGATCAACGGTTTTTCGAACAGCATCGATTCTCCCAAGCGCCGAACCCTACCAATCGCGGCGCGATCAACTAGGATGGCAGGAATGTTTCGCCTTGCCCATCTCTCCGACATTCATCTTGGTCCGCTGCCGTCACTCTCCATCCGGGAACTCGCTTCCAAGCGGGTGACAGGTTACGTCAACTGGCACCGCAATCGCCGACGCGTGATGTTCGGCGAGACGCTGACCGACCTCGTGCAGGACATCAAGCAGGAGGCGCCGGACCACATCGCGGTGACCGGCGACCTGGTCAATCTCGCGACCCAGACGGAAACGATCGCGGCGCGTATCTGGCTGGAGGAACTCGGGCTGCCGCGCGACGTCTCGGTCGTGCCCGGCAATCACGACGCCTACGTGCCGGGCGCGCTGAGGCGCGCCTACAAGGAGTGGCACGAGTACATGCTGGGCGACAATCCGCTGTCGGCCGTCGGCAATTCTTTTCCCTATCTGCGGGTCCGCGACAATGTCGCGATCTTCGGCGTCTCCACCGCCGAGGCCACGGCGCCATTTCTGGCGACCGGTACGTTCAGGCGCGGCCAGGCGCTGCACCTCGCGCGGCTCCTCGACAATTGCCGGGCGACCGGTCATTTCCGCGTCGTGCTGATCCACCATCCGCCGGTTTCCGGTGCGGCGGCCTGGCACAAACGGCTCGTGGGCAAGCAGTTCTTCTACAAGGTGATCCACGAGGTGGGCGCCGATCTGGTGCTGCACGGCCATACGCATCTCGACACGCTGCACTGGCTGAAAGGACCGGATCACATGGTCCCGGTCGTCGGGGTGCCGTCCGCGAGCCAGAGCCCGGGCGGCACCAACCCGGCATCGCGCTACAATCTGTTCGAGATAGACGGAGGACCAGGCAAGTGGTCGCTGGTCCAGCGCGAGCGGGGCGCCCGTAAGGAGGCACCGGGCATCGACTGGATCCGGGAGCGCGAATTGCTGTCGAACGGCCGGGCCGTGCAGGCGAAGCCTCGCGAGGACGCCAGAGCGGCGCGCGAACCGCAGGGCGCGGCCTGACGTAGCGGCAGATGACGACTGCGTTCTCTGTTCCGGGTTCCCCCTCGACCCAGGCTCCTCTCTCCCCCTTGAAGGGGAAGAACGATTTCATCGACTTAACGCCTACCGGCAACGTCCTTCACCCCTCTCTTGCCTTTTCTGCGACTTGGGTCCTCGGCAAGCCTCGGCCCAAGACCGCGAAAAGGCTTTCTCTCCCTCACGGGGAGAGAGGGCGGATCGCCGCCGACGTAGCGCCTCCTCTCCCCCCTCGAGGGGGAGAAAGCGATTTCATCGGCTTAGCGCCTCAGGTGCTAAACGATAGAAATCGCAAGAGAGGGGCATTTGGCTTCCACGCGCCTCAGCGCCCACCGGCAACGACGTCCCTCACCCCTCTCTTGCCTTTTCTGCGACTTGGTCCTCGGCAAGCCTCGGCCCAAGACCGCGAAAAGGCTTTCTCTCCCTCACGGGGAGAGAGGGGGATCATCGCTGAAGCTAGCGCTTTCTCCCCCCTTGAGGGGGAGAAAGCGATTTCATCTGCTTTGCACCGCAAGTGCTAAACGATAGAAATCGCAAGAGAGGGGTTTGCGCATCCGCGGCCCGCGTCGCCCGCCATCGATCAGCCGATCGAAACGCCCTGGTAGGAGGCAATGGCGAGCAGGATGCCGGCGCCGATGACGACGCCGATCATCAGCCATGTCAGCGCCACCACGAAATCCGACGCGCGACTCTGTGCTGCCGGCGCACGCAACGGCTCGTCGCTAACGGCCTTGGCAGGGCGCGGGGGGGCGATCATCCGCTCGTTCAGCCCGTCTTCGGCCGCGAAGGCCTTGTCGCGCTCCACGATGCGTTCGGCCACGTAGTCGGTGACCCGGTCGGCGATCACCCGCGGCTCGGCCGCCTCCATCAGGACAACGCGGCCGAGACGGGTCTCGCGCACCAGGCGATAGGTGCGCCGGTCCCGCGCCATCATGACGTTGGCGGTGCCGTCGATCCACAGTCGCGGATGCATGCCACCGGAAATGGTGAAATCGAAGAGGTCCTCGCCCGGCGGCAGCTCGTCGAGCAGCGGCTGCAGCTCCTCGGCCAGGATTTCCAGCCGGGCACGATCGGCCTCGCGGATGTCGACGATCACGTCGGACCGGTGCGCCGCGGCGATCTTTGCCTGCCGCACGGCATCGGATAGACGCTTCGTGCCCATCAGGGACGCCGCATTGTCCTTGCCTTCGCCCATGACCGGCATCCTCGAATCCGCTTCGTTAACGCGTTCTTCATCTTACCCAGCTTTCCGGGCGGAAGGAACCACGGCCATGGCGATCAGTCGCTGGAGGGCGATTTTTCGTCGGCGACGGCGGCGCGGATGAGCGCGGCGCAGGCCTCGGGCGCCTCCAGCATCGGCATGTGGCCGACGCCGTCGAGGCGGTGGACGGCAAAGCCGGGTGGCAGGTCGTTCGCCTGGGTGATCGGCGTGACAGGATCCTCATCGCCCCAGAGCACGCGGATAGGACGATGCCTGCCCGCGATCGCCGCCAGCGGCAGCACGCCCTGCCAGCCGCCGTCGAACAGCTGGTCGAAGATCCGGCGCATCGCCGCCCGCGCTTGCGGCGTCCGCTCGCCGACACCGGCGGCGGCGACATCCACCGGCGCCGTCCAGCCGGGTGCACCCATGAAACCGACGGCGCGCCACAGCTCCTGCCCCGCCGATGCTTCCATCACGGCCCTGATCGGGTCGATGCCGATCTCCGGTCCGAAGCCGCCCGGCGACAGCAGCGTCAGCGACGACACGCGTTCGGGTGCAAACAGGCAGATCAACGCGGCGACGGCGCCGCCCATCGAATGGCCGACGAGATGCGCTGTCGCGATGCCCCGTTGGTCCAACTCGGACAAGACCGCGCGGGCCGCGACCTTAGCCGGCCCGGCGCCGGGATAACCGAGCGAGCGGCCATGGCCGGGCAGATCGAAGGCGACGGTCCGGCGGTCGACGTCGCCGAGCGCGGCGCAGACCGCCGACCAGACGGCTGCCCGCCCGTCGAAGCCGTGCAGAAAGACGATCGGCACGCCCTGGCCTTCGCCGGTTTCCAGCGCGAAGAGGCGCGCCGGATCGCTCACCCTGCGGCGTCTCGCGTCGGCGCGAAGGGCAGGCGCGCGGAGGTGGAAATGCGGTCCGGATCGGTTCGCAGATGCACCAGCGCCGGAACCCCGGCGGCCAGCGCCGCTTCCATCGCGGCGGGGAACGCGGCGGTCTCGGTCACCGTCACGCCGAAGCCGCCATAGCTGTGGGCGAGCGCCGCGAAATCCGGATTGACCAAAGCCGTTGCCGAGGCCCGGCCGGGATAGTGCCGCTCCTGGTGCATCCGGATGGTGCCGTACTGGCTGTTGTCGACGAGGAGGACGACGACCGCCGCGCCGGCCTGGCAGGCGGTGCCGAACTCCTGCATCGTCATCTGGAAGCAGCCGTCGCCGGCGAAGCAGACGACGGTCCGCTCGGGATGGCGCAGCTTGGCCGCGACCGCCGCCGGCAGGCCGTAGCCCATCGATCCGGAGGTCGGCGCAAGCTGCGCGGCGCGATCGGTGAAGCGATGGTAGCGGTGCAGCCAGCCGGCATAGTTGCCGGCGCCGTTGGTCAGCGTGCTGTCGGCGGGCAGCACCGCTTCCAGATGCGCCATCACGCCGTTCATGTCGACGAAGCCCGGCCGCGCGGCGGCGTCGGGCTCGGGCGTCGACCAGGCGAGATAGGCGGCGTGCGCCGCTTCCGCCTCGCCGGACCAGGCAACCGTCGCGGGGGCGGCCAGCTGCGCGGCCTTGCGCGCGAAGGAGACAGGATCGGCGAGGATCGACAGCGCCGGGTGGTAGAGCCGGCCAAGCTCGGTGTCGTCGGGCAGGACATGGACGAGGCGCTGCCGCGGCGCCGGCACGTCGAACAGCGTGTAGCCCTGGCTCGGCATCTCGCCGAGCCGCGCACCGATGGCGATGACGAGGTCGGACGCCGCGATCCGCGCCTTCAGCGCCGGCGCGATGCCGATGCCGACATCGCCGGCGTAGTTCGGGTGCAGGCTCGGAAACAGCGACTGGCGGCGGAAGGAACAGGCGACAGGCAGATGGAAATGCGTCGCGAACGCCTCGATGTCGGCAATCGCGCCGTCCGTCCAGCGCGAACCGCCGAGGATGAGGATCGGCGCCGTCGCGCCCTCGAGCATCGCCCAGAGGTCCTCGAGCTTGGACTCGGCGGGATGGATCTCGATCGCCTCGACGCGGCTCGGGATGTCCGCCGCCGCTTCGCCCGACAACGTGTCCTCCGGCAGCGCGACGACCACCGGTCCCGGCGCGCCGTCGAGGGCGATGCGGAACGCTTCGGCGACGAGGTCGGGCAGTTCGGCGGCGGTGGCGGCCTCGAACACCGCCTTGGCCATGCCGCCGAACATCTTGTCGTAGTCGACTTCCTGGAAGGCGCCGCGGCCGCGGAACTCGGTCGGCACCTGGCCGATGAACAGGATCATCGGCGTCAGGTCATGGGCGGCGACGTGGACGCCCGAGGCGGCGTTGGTCGCGCCGGGGCCGCGGGTGACGAAGGCGATGCCGGGCCGGCCGGTGAGCTTGCCGTCGGCCTCCGCCATCATCGCGGCACCGCCCTCCTGCCGGCAGAGGACGGTGTCGATGCCGCTGTCGACAAGGGCGTCGAGCACCGGGAGATAGCTCTCCCCCGGCACGCAGAAGACGCGGGTGACGCCCTGTACTTCCAGCGCGCGGACGAGGAGGACGCCGCCTTCCACCATCATTTCACCGCTCCGACGATGCGGTTGGCAGCCGAGACGATGCCCTGCAGCGAGGCGGTGACGATGTTCTTGTTGATGCCGGCGCCGAACAGCCGCCCGCTGCCCTGCGCCCCGCTTTCGTACTCGATGTCCATGTAGGAGATCGCCGAGGCGTTGGAGCCGTGCTGCAGCGAGTGTTCGGAATAGTCGGCGACCGACATGGCGATGCCGAGATGGCGTGACAAAGCGTCGATGAAGCCGTCGATCGGCCCGGTGCCGCGCCCGGTGATCGTCACCTCCTCGCCGCCGTCGAGGATCGTCGCCTCGAGCAGCCGCTCGCCGCGATGCGCCGGATCGGGCAGCGTGTGATGGTCGAGGAAGCGGATACGCGCGTCCGGCTGCTCGACGTAAAGCTCGATGAAGCGGTCGTAGATGCGCTTCACCGGCAGTTCGCGGCCTTCCTCGTCGGTGATCTGCTGGATGTCCTCGCGGAATTCCATCTGCAAATTGCGCGGCAGGTTCAGGCCGTAATCGGCCTGCAACACATAGGCGATGCCGCCCTTGCCGGACTGCGAGTTGATCCGGATGATCGCCTCGTAGCTGCGCCCGACATCCTTCGGATCGATCGGCAGGTAGGGAACTTCCCACAGCTCCTTGTTGGCGGTCTTGCGCGCTTTCATGCCCTTGTTGATCGCATCCTGGTGCGAGCCGGAAAACGCCGTGTAGACGAGTTCGCCGACGTAAGGGTGGCGCTCCGGGATCGCCAGCTGGTTGCAGTATTCGTAGACGTCCTTGATGTTGTTGATGTCGGTGATGTCGAGGCCGGGGTCGATCCCCTGCGTGAACATGTTCAGCGCCAGGGTCACGAGATCGACATTGCCGGTGCGCTCGCCATTGCCGAACAGCGTTCCCTCGACCCGGTCGGCGCCGGCCATCAGGCCGAGCTCCGTCGCCGCGACGGCGGTGCCGCGGTCGTTGTGCGGGTGCAGCGAGACGATGAGGTTCTCTCGGTTGTCGAGCTGGCGGCACATCCACTCGATCTGGTCGGCATGGATGTTGGGCGTCGACATCTCGACGGTCGCCGGCAGGTTGAAGATCAGCTTGTTGTCGGCCGAGGGCCCGATGATCTCGGCGACCGCGTTGCAGATCTCGGCGGCGAACTCGAGCTCGGTGCCGGTGAAGCTCTCCGGCGAATACTCGAACCGGTAGCCGCCGCCGGCCTTGGCCGCCATGTCGGAGATCAGCTTGGCCGCGTCGGTGGCGATCTGCTTGATCCCGGCGCGGTCCTTCTGGAACACCAGGCGGCGCTGCAGCTCGCTCGTCGAGTTGTAGAAATGCACGATCGGCCGGACCGCACCCTCGAGCGCCTCGAAGGTCCGCTGGATCAGCTCCGGCCGGCACTGGACGAGCACCTGCAACGAGACGTCGTCTGGCGTGTCGCCCTCCTCGATGCACCAGCGCGCGAAGTCGAAATCGGTTTGCGAGGCCGACGGGAAGCCGATCTCGATCTCCTTGAAGTTCATCTCCTTCAGGAGCCTGAAGAACCGCGCCTTGCGGTCGTGGCCCATCGGATCGACCAGCGCCTGGTTGCCGTCGCGCAGATCCACCGAGCACCAGACCGGCGGGGCGGTGATGGTCTTCGACGGCCAGGTCCGGTCGGGCAGGTCGATCTGGCCGTAGGGCTGGTACTTGCGGGATGCGAGCGGCATCGGCGACGTTCGGCCTGTCGGCTTGGCGGCTTCGTCGACCGGTTCGACGGTGGAACTGACGGACATGGATCTGACCTTCATCTCGGGCGGATGCCGGCGGCGGCGACAGAGCGCGCTTCGGACCGGGTCATCGGCAATTGGAACGATGTTGTAAAGATTGAGGGGCAGAGCGCGGGAGCCGGGAAGCTCGTCCTACGCGCCGGCTCGACCGCCGGACGCCCCTTCGATCAACGGGTCCGACGGCCGCCGATAAGCAGTCCAAGAAGCAGGCCGGCCGAGCGCGCGCTGCCGACGGAGGCGGCAGCAGCGAAAGACGCGAAAGGGGCGCAGGCAAGGTTCATGGCCGCAAAGCTAACCGGAAACAGCGCCGAAGCAAGCAAAAAAGCATCGCTGTTCATGGCGGCATCCGCGGATGCCCGTCTCAGGCGGCGCGTCCGGTAAGGTCCGGCGCCGGCCGCGAGACGAAGCGAAGCGTCGACACCGCCCCATCCTGGTTGCTGATATCGAGACGCCCGCCGACCTGCTGGGTCAGCGACACGACGATGCGCATGCCGAGATTGCGCGAGGCGGCGGGCGAAAAACCCTCCGGCCAGCCAGGTCCGTCATCGGCGACGCGCAGGAAGACCGGCACGCCCATGCCGTCCTTGCCCGCGCCATCACGTCCCAGCGTGACGCGGATCACGCCGCCCTTTCCGTAAACCCGGCCATGCTCGATGGAGTTGGAGATGAGCTCGGTGGCGATCAGGCCGATCGGCACGGCCATGTCGGCGGAAAGCTCGACCGCCTCGACGTCGACCTCGTAGCGAACGCCCTCGACGCCCGACGCTTCGAGCAGGTCCGGCCCGAGCTGGGCCAGATAGGGGCCCATGTCGAGCGTCTGCTTTCCGGGGTCGTGCAGCTGCCGCTGGATCTTGGAGATCAGCCCGATGCGGGCGGAGGCCTGCTGCAGCACGGCCGTCGCTTCCGGATTTGTCGTGCCGCGCGACTGGGCGTTGAGCAGCGCCGAGACGACGCCGAGATTGTTCGAGACCCGGTGCTGCATCTCCTGGAACAGAAGATCGCGCTCGCCGGCATAACGGCTCGCGGCTTCCTTCTCGACCGTGACGCGCTGCAGGGCGAGTTGCATCCAGTAGATGAGCACGATGTCGACCGTGACGATGAACACGTAGAAGCCGAGCGCCAGCACCGAACCGCCGGTGAGCGCGAAGGAGTCGAAGGGCGGGATGAAGAAGTACCAGGACGCCACGCCGCCAGCCAAAGCGACGAGAATGCCTGGCCGGATTCCGGCGAAGAAGGCGGTGATGATGATTGCCGGGAAGAACGACAGATAGGGAAAGCCGATCGGCAGCCGATCATCCAGCTCGTAACGAAGCGTGAAGGCGATGACGAAGGCGGCGACGGCGAATACCCAGCGCAGCACCGGCCGCTCGCCGAGCGACGTGCGGGCCAGGAACGTTTGAATTCCCCTCAGCCTGGATGGCGCCGACCCTGTCAAGACTTCCCCTCGTTTCCCGCATCCGTGACGCGACACCGCGGAAGCCGCACCGCTCGACCGAGCAGCCACAGCTACCGTCATGTCCCGTTTTCGCAGAATGTTCGCCGCGCCGGAACATAGCGTAAACTCCGGCGCGCAATGCAACAGAATTCGCCAGCCAGACTGCGAAAAACGGCGCTACAGCACAGGCACACCGGTCTGCTTCGCTTCGGCCTCGGGCTCGACGTGGATCAAGACCCGTGCTCCGTCGAAACTCAGCTTCAGGGCGTCCTCGATGCGGTCGCAGATGTCGTGGGCGGCGCCGACGGTCATCTCCTCCGGCACCACCATGTGGAATTCGATGAACATTGCGCGGCCCGCCAGCCGAGTCTTCAGGTCGTGCACCTCAAGGGCACCGTCGGCATTGGCGGAGATCAGATCGCGGACCTGCGCCTCCTCGCCCGGATGCATGGCCTGGTCCATCAGCCCGGAGAGCGAACTGGTCACCACAAGATAGCCCTCGCGCAGGATGTTGAGCGCGACGAGCGCTGCCATCAGCGGATCGAGGATAGACCAGCCGGTGGCAGTCGCGATGAGCAGGCCGCCGATCACGCCGACGGAGGTGACGACGTCGGCCATGATGTGGCGACCGTCTGCCGCCAGCGCCGGCGAGCGCCGCTCGGCGCCGCGGCGGATGAGATAGACCGCCCAGGCGGCATTGATCGTGGTGGCGACCGCGTTGATGGCGATGCCGGTGAGTGGTGCCTCCATCGTCCGCGGCACCAGGTAGGCGCCCCAGGCCTCACGCAGGATCAGCATCGCCGCGACGACGATCAGGACGCCCTCGACCACCGCCGAGAAGTACTCGGCCTTGGTGTGACCGAAGGGGTGGTCGCTGTCCGCCGGCTTGTAGCTGAGCGACACCGCCCACAGCGCGATCAGCCCGGCGACGACGTTGACGATCGATTCCATCGCGTCCGAGAATAGCGCGACGGAGCCGGTCACGTGATAGGCCGCGTACTTGATCCCGAGCACGACGACCGCGATCACCACCGAGACCATGGCGATGCGCGTGACGAGGGTCGCGCCGGCGTCCCTCGGCTCTGGGGCGGACATGCTCACGGTTTCAGGCTGCCTTGACGCGGGCACGTCGCGGCAGCTTGGCGACGATGTTCTCAATCATCCGCATCCCGGCGTCGCCGCCGAGACTCATGATGCTCTCGGGATGGAACTGCACCGCCGCCACCGGCTCGCTGCGGTGCTCGAAGGCCATGACGATGCCGTCGTCGGTCTCGGCCGTGACCTCGAACTCCTTCGGCAGGCGCACCGGATCCGCGAAGATCGAGTGGTAGCGCCCGACCGTGACCTCGCTGGGCAGACCCTCGAAGATGATGCCCGGCCGCGACACGCGGATGCGCGACGGCTTGCCATGTACGGGCAGGTGCAGCGTCCGCAGCGACCCGCCATAGGCTTCCGCCAACGCCTGCAGGCCGAGGCAGACGCCGAAGATCCCGGCGCCGTGAGCACGCGCCGCGGCGATGGTGCCCTTGCAGTCGAAGTCCGAGGGTCGGCCGGGACCGGGCGAAAGGACGACGAGATCCGGGTCGATCCGCTCGAACACGTCCGCCGGCACCGGCGTGCGGACCGTCGAGACGGTGGCGCCGGTCTGGCGGAAATAGTTCGCGAGCGTGTGGACGAAGGAATCCTCGTGGTCGACGAGGAGGATGCGGATGCCCTCCCCCACCTTGGCGGTGTGCCGGTCGCCGCCGACCGGGGCGGTGGCGCCCGCCTCGCGGATGGCGCCGAGCAGCGCCGAGGCCTTCAGCTCGGTCTCGGCCTCCTCTTCCTCCGGATTGGAATCGTAGAGCAGCGTCGCGCCGGCCCGCACCTCGCCGATGCCGTCCTTCAGCCGGATCGTGCGCAGGGTCAGGCCGGTGTTCATGTCGCCGTTGAAATGCACCATGCCGACGGCGCCGCCATACCAGGCGCGCGGGCTCTTCTCGTGGCTCTCGATGAAGCGCATGGCCCAGAGCTTCGGCGCGCCGGTGACCGTCACCGCCCAGGCATGGGAGAGGAACGCGTCGAAGGCGTCCATGCCGTCGCGCAGCCGGCCCTCGATATGGTCGACCGTGTGGATCAGGCGCGAATACATCTCGATCTGCCGGCGACCGATCACCTTGACCGAGCCCGGTTCGCAGACCCGGCTCTTGTCGTTGCGGTCGACGTCGGAGCACATGGTCAGCTCCGACTCGTCCTTCTTCGAGTTGAGCAGCTTCAGGATCTGTTCGGAATCGGCGATGGCGTCCTCGCCGCGCTTGATCGTGCCGGAGATCGGGCAGGTCTCGACCCGCCGACCGTTCACCCGCACGAACATTTCGGGGCTGGCGCCGATCAGGAACTCGTTGTCGCCGAGATTGACGAAGAACGAATAGGGCGACGGGTTTACCGCCTTGAGGCGGCGGGAGATCTCCGACGGGCGATGCTCGGCCCGCTCGTAGAAGACCTGGCCCGGCACGACCTCGAAGAGATCGCCGCGGATGAACTTCTCCTTCGCCGAGCGCACCAGCTCGGCATATTCCCCGGGACGATGGTCGCCACGCGGCGGAATGCGCTCGGCCGGCACGAAGGGCGCCGGCTCGCTGCCGCCGGCGACGCCGTCGGTCGAAACGCCGCCCTGCGCGAAGGCATAGCGGGTGAGCACGGCGCTGGCCGAATAATGATCGACCGAGAGGATCTCGTCCGGCAGATACAGGACAAGGTCGCGGCCGGCGGGAGCGCGGGGCAGCACCTCGGCGACGGGGTCGAACTGGAAGGCGAGGTCGTAGCCGAAGGCGCCGTAGAGGCCGAGCTGGCCGTCGTCGTCCGCCTTGAACAGCGACACGATGGACCGCAGCACCGAGAAGACGGTCGGCATACGCGAGCGCTCTTCCTCGGTCACCGCCCCCGAAGGCGTGCGGACAGTGAGGTCGATGCGGGATGCCTGCCGATCGAGCCGGGCAATGTCCGCATGGTCCGCCAGCGCATCGGCGACAAAGCCGAGCAGGATCTCGCCGCGCGGGTTGAGCGCCTCGATCCACAGTGCGCGGCCGCGCGAGGCGATGACCAGCGGCGGATCGACGAAGGCGACGTCCTGACGGGTGTAGCGGCCGGGATATTCGTAGTTGGAGAACAGCACCGCGCCGCGGCGGTCATCGAGCCAGTCGAAATACGGCTCGATCGCACCTTCGTAGGCCACCACCTGCCGGCTGCGGGTAATCGCGATGCCGCCGGCGGTGACATACCGCTCGCGCTCGTCTTCGGTCTGCTCGATCACCATGAGTCTTCTCCGGGTCCTGGGGCGGTTCGGTGCGGGTCTCCGACCCGGACCCCTGGCGACAAAGCAAAAAGGCCGCCGGATGATCCGAGGCGGCCTTGAGGTACTGATCACATGCGTGATGGTCCGGCCGCTATGAGCGCGTCCGCCACCAGTTCATCGCGAGGATCATCGTCGTGTCCATGGCACGATCGATAGCCGAGCCGGCGGCCGAGGGCAAGGCTCCTCGGGAAGCCCCGAGGGAGCGCCAGCCGCCACTTCGCTAACCGCGTCGGCATGCTTCGCTGACCGGTGCGACATATCCGCCACGCTCCTGCCCCAATGACGCGTCGGTATCGCACGCCTTGCCGGAGGGGTGCCGGAGGGGACGATGAGGATCGTGCCGGCTCTGCTCCATTGTGAGCGAAGGGGCACAGCATGACTTCTGCAATGACGCGCCGCGAGATCCTCGCGGGGCTGACGGCACTGGGTGTCGTACGACTCCCTGCATCCGCGCACGCGGCTGACGGACCGCTGCAATTCGAAGCGGCCAGGCCGTTCTCCTTCGAGGCCCTGGCCGACAACGCCCGGCGCCTCGCTGCCGCACCCTACGTGCCGCCGCAGGTGCGCGGCGGCGGCATCCTCGACCGGATCGACTTCGATACCCACTGGAAGATCAAGTACCGCGCCGAGGCGACGCTGGACGTCGCGGGCGGCAAGGCGCCTGTCGGCCTCTTCCATCTCGGCCGCTACTTCCAGGTCCCGGTCAACATCCACGTCGTCGAGGACGGCCAGTCCCGCAAGCTGGTCTACGACGAGGCGCTGTTCGACATGCCCTCGGACAGCCCCGCGCGCGACTTGCCGCACGATGTCGGCTTTGCCGGATTCCGGGTGATGGAGCCGAATGCGCAGGCGGACTGGCTGGCCTTCCTCGGCGGTTGCTATTTCCGCAGCGCCGGCGAGCTCAACCAATACGGCCTGTCGGCACGCGCCGTCGCGGTCGACGTCGCCATGCCGACGCCGGAGGAGTTTCCGCGCTTCACCGATTTCTATCTCGGACCGCCGAGCTCGCCCGAGCACGACCTGTCGATCACCTGCCCGCTGGACAGCCAGCGCATGACCGGCGTCGTCAAAATGGAGGTCGGCAAGCGCGGCCGGGTGATCATGGACATCCAGACCCGCTTCTTCGCCCGCGCCGACATCGACCGCGTCGGCCTTGGGGCGCTGACCTCGATGTTCTGGTATTCCGAGACCGACCGCGACCGGCGCATCGACTGGCGGCCGGAAGTGCATGATTCCGACGGGCTGGCGATCTGGACCGGCGCCGGCGAACGGATCTGGCGGCCGCTGAACAATCCCGCCCGGGTCATCACCTCGAGCTTCGCCGACCGCGACCCGAAGGGATTCGGCCTGATGCAGCGCGACCGGGATTTCTCGAACTACGAGGACGACGGGGTGTTCTACGACCGCCGGCCAAGCCTGTGGGTCGAGCCGAAGGGCGGCTGGGGCGCCGGCAGCGTGCAGCTGGTCGAGATTCCCACCGACGACGAGATCCACGACAACATCGTCGCTACATGGGTCCCGGAAAAACCGTTCCGCCGCGGCGACGAGATCGCGCTGGACTACCGGCTGACCTGGTCGAAGGACGATCCCTACCCGCCGGAGGTCGCCACGGTCAGCGCCACCCGCATGGGCCGCGGCGGCATACCCGGCCAGCCGCGCCCCGCCGACGCCTCGAAATTCGCGGTGGACTTCGACGGCGGCAAGGTGGCGGCGCTCGCCCGCGACACGAGCGGCGTCGAGGCGGTCGTCACCGCCTCGCGCGGCACGCTGTCGCGCATCGACGCCTATTCGGTGAAGGTCGGCACCGCCTGGCGATCGACCTTCGACCTGACGGCCGACGGCACCGAGCCGGTGGATCTGCGGCTCTATCTCGTGCGCAACGGCGAGGTGCTGACGGAGACGTGGCTCTGCCAGTACCTGCCGCTGCCGGCGGATCGCCGCGGCGCCTAGCGCCCGGCAGCATCGCCCAAACCGTGCCCGCGCCCTGAACTTCTCGCCCGGGCGCGGCCAGTCGACGACGTCCCTGGGATGTCGTCGACTGACTTGTCGGACCTTCATCAAGCTGTCACAGGCAATGCGTTAGTCGCTCGGCCGATGGGCCTTTCGCCCGACGAACGCTATCCGAGGAACCGTCCGATGATCCGCAAGCTCAGCCTCCTGGCCGCCTTCGCCGCCACCTTGCTCTCCGGCTCCGCCTTCGCCCAGTCGGGCAGCCTGGTGCTCTACACCAGCCAGCCCAACGAGGACGCGCAGGCGACGGTCGATGCCTTCGAGGCGAAGTATCCCGACGTCGACGTCCAGTGGGTGCGCGACGGCACGACCAAGGTGATGGCCAAGCTCCAGGCCGAGTTCGCCGCCGGCGCGCCGCAGCCGGACCTGCTGCTCATCGCCGATAGCGTCACCATGGAAGGCCTCAAGCGCGACGACCGCCTGATGCCCTATGCCGAAGCCGACACGACCGGCTACGAGGCCGGGCTGCACGACGCGGACGGGACGTATTTCTCGACCAAGCTGATCACCACCGGCATCGTCAACAACACCCGTTCCGAAATGACCCCCGCGTCCTGGCAGGATCTCGCCAAGCCGGAGGCGAAGGGCCAGGTCACGATGCCGAGCCCGCTGACCTCGGGCGCGGCGCTCGTGCATCTGGCGGCGATCACCCAGAACGCCGATCTCGGCTGGGAATACGTCGAGTCGCTCGCTGCCAACGGCGCGACGGCGGCCGGCGGTAATGGCGGCATTCTCACGGCCGTGGCCGGCGGCGAGAAGGCCTATGGCGTCATCGTCGACTATCTGCCGATCCGCGAAGCCGCCAAGGGCGCACCGGTGAACTTCGTCTTCCCCGAGGAAGGCGTCACCGCCGTCACCGAGCCGGTAGCGATCCTCAAGACCGCCCAGAACCCGGAAGCCGCCAAGGCCTTCGTCGACTTCCTCTTGAGCGAGGAAGGCCAGAAGCTCGCCGCCAGCCAGGGCTACCTGCCGGCCCGCGACGGGATCGAAGGCCCGGCCGGCTTCCCGGCCCGCGAGACGATCAAGCTGATGCCGTTCGATGCCGCCAAGGCCCTCGCCGACGAGGAAGCCAACAAGCAGCGCTTCGGCGAGATCTTCGGCGGCTGACGCTGAGCCGCATTACCGACAGTGCCAGACGTTTGGACGGCGAGAGCATCACTCTCGCCGTTCTTGTCGTTTTTGTCGGGCTCGTCAGCGTGCTGCCGGTGGCCCGCCTCGCCTTCGAAGCGTTCTTTCCCGGCGGCACGCCCGACCTCTCCAATGTCCGCTCGGTACTCGCCGCCCGGTCGACCTGGACCGCCACCTGGAACTCGCTGGTCACCGCCACGCTCGGCACCGCGATCTCGCTCTGCCTCGGCACGCTGTTTGCTCTTCTGGTCGCGCTGACCGACATACGCGGCAAGGCCGCACTCGTGTTCTGCTTCCTCCTGCCGCTGATGATCCCCCCGCAGGTGACGGCGCTGTCGTGGGCCCAGCTTGCCGGCCCTGCAAGCCCGCTGCTGATCACGCTGGGCCTGGCGCCGCCGCTGGGCTCGCCCAATCCGCTCTACAGCGCCCAAGGGATCGTGCTCCTGCTCGGCATCCAGCACGCGCCGCTGGTGTTCCTCGCCGTGCGCGCCGGGCTGCGCGGCCTGCCGCGCGAGATGATCGAGGCGGCGCGGGCCTGCGGCGCGAAACGCCTGCGCGTCCTTTCGACGATCGTGCTGCCGATGATGACGCCGCCGCTGGTCGCCGGCGGGGCGCTGGCCTTCGTCTCCGCCGTCGGCAATTTCGGCATCCCGGCGCTGCTCGGCATCCCGGCCGGCTACACCGTACTGCCGACGCTGATCTACCAGCGGCTGGCGAGCTTCGGCCCGGCGATCATCTCGGACGTCGCGGTCCTGTCGATCGTCGTCGGCGCCCTCGCCTTCGTCGGCTTCGCGGTGCAGGCCCTGGTCATCGGCAAGCGCGACTATCGCAGCGTCGGCGCGCCCTCGCAGGCGCTGCGCTATGCGCTCGGACGATGGCGCGTCCCGGCCGAAATCCTCGCCTGGACGATCATCGTGGCGATCCTCGTGGTGCCGCTGGTCGCCCTCCTGACCACCTCGCTGGTGCCCGCCTATGGCGTGCCGCTGACCGCCGACACCCTGACGCTCGGCAACTACGCCGAGGTGCTTCTGCGCCAGGATTCGACGATCCGCGCCTTCCGCAATTCGTTCCTGCTGGCGGCCGGCGCGGCGCTGGTGCTGATGGCGGTATGCGTGCCGTTCGCGGCCTTCATCGTCTGGCGCCGCAGCCGCTTCCTCGACGTCATGGCGATGACCGCCGAAGTGCCCTACGCCCTGCCCGGCATCGTGCTCGGCGTCGCGGCGATCCTCCTGTTCGTCGTGCCGCTGCCGCTCGTCGGGATCAGCCTCTACAACACGATCTGGATCATCTTCTTCGCCTATCTGGCGCGGTTCCTGACATTGTCGCTACGGCCGGTGATCGGCGCCGTGCAGCAGACCGACCGGGCGCTGGAGGAAGCCGCACGGATGACCGGCGCGCGCTATCTTTTCCGGCTGCGCACCGTAGTGCTGCCGCTGCTGGCGCCGGCCGCGGCGGCGGGCGCCATCCTCACTTTCATGACCAGCTTCAACGAGCTCACCGTTTCGGCGCTGCTCTGGTCGGCCGGCAACGAGACCCTGGGCGTCGTCGTGTTCAACCTCGACGATTCCGGCGCGACGGTGCTGGCCTCGGCGGTGGCCGCGGTGACGGTGGTGGCGATCGTCGCGATCATGGGCGTGACGGCGCTGGCGGCGCGCCGGCTGCCGCGCGGCGTCCTGCCCTGGACCGACTGACGACTGCTCAGGCGGCGCGCGCGGCGGGAACCCGCATGGCGGCGCCGGGCAAAAGCCAGCCATCCCTGATCGCGATGCGGACCTCGGTTCCCGTCGGGACCAGGCGCGGCGCCCAGACCGGCAGCAGCTGCGCCGGCGCTGCCGCCGGCGCCACTTCCAAGAGGGCATGCGAGCCCTTGAACGTCGCCTTGGCGACGCGCGCGGCAAAGCCCTCGCCGTCGGAGAGCGTGAGATGTTCCGGCCGCAGGCAGAGCCGCGCCGTAGTGCCAAGCGGCGCCAGCGTGGCGGGATCGGCCCGCACGTCGGCCTCGTGGCCGAACAGCGCGACATGGGCCCTGCCGGATGCCGCCGGGCCGACGACGCGGCAATCGACCACCGAGCCGTTGCCGACGAAGCGGGCGACAGCCTCGCTGGCGGGCTCGCCGTAGAGCGTCACCGGGTCTGTGACCTGCAGCACCCTGCCCGCCTCCATCACCGCAACCCGGTCGGCCATGGCCATCGCCTCGGCCTGATCGTGGGTGACGTAGACCATCGTTGCCTTGGTGCGTTCGTGGAATTCCTTGAACGTGTCCTCCATCGAGGCGCGAAGATTGACGTCGAGATTGGCCAGCGGCTCGTCGAGCAGCACCACCGCCGGGTCCATCGCAAGGCAGCGCGCCAAGGCCACGCGCTGGCGCTGGCCGCCGGAGAGGTCGGCCGGCCGCCGCGCCTCGAAGCCGGAAAGGTCGACGGCGGCTAGCGCCTCGGCGACCTTGTCGGCCTTCGCCGCGCCCCTGATGCCGCGCACCCGCAGCGGATAGCCGACATTCTCGGCAACACTCATGTGCGGCCAGAGCGCATAGGACTGAAAGACGATGCCGACATTGCGGTCTTCGGGCGGCACATGCCGGCCCTCACCCGCCATCACGGTGCCATCGAAGCGGATCGCCCCGGAGGAGAGCGTGTCGAAGCCGGCGATCAGCCGCAAGAGTGTGGTCTTGCCGCAGCCGGACGCGCCGAGCAGCGCCACGAACTCGCCCGCCGCGATCTCCAGCGACACGCCGTCGACGGCGGCGGCATCGCCGAAGCGCTTGGTGACGGCGGAGAGGGAGATCGCGGACATGGGAGGCTCGTCATGGCAGGAAAATCTGCCGGCAAGGATAGGGCGCGCGCCCTCCGAGCGCGAGAGCATTCGGCAGGGCGCGGCCTGTGATCGGCTTCGGGTCCCCTTAGCGCGAGGAGAACTGGTCCTCCATCCGCCGCTGCCATTCGGGCGACAGGATGATCCGGTCGATCTCGATGCGCAGCCGCTCGGACCCGACGTGGAACAGCGGCATGGCGACGGTACCGGCGAAGCGCTGCACGCTCTTTTCGCCGGCAGCGCTCCTGGCGGCCTGGTAGGGATAGGCGATCCGGTCGATCTCGTCCGCCTCCAGCGCCGTCATGGCCCGATCGAGGCTGTCGAAGCTGGTGAGCGTCCGAGCCGCTTTCAGGTCGCTTTCGGGCACTGCCCCGTCCGCGACGAAGCCGACGCGCTGATCCGCGATCGCATCCTCGAGGCTGGGGCCGCTGCCCTTTTGGCCGGTGAGCGACACCAGATAGGCGGTCAGGATAGCTGTCAGCGCCATGGAAAACAGCATCCAGATCATCGCCACGGCGCGTCCGCCCAGCGTCTTCGGCACGAGGTCGCCGTAGCCGATCGTCGTCGCCGTCACGCCGGCCCACCAGAAGCCGTCGCCGATACCCTTGATGCTGGATTCGCGTGCCGCGAGGTCGCCGTTGCCGGATTTCTCGACCAGCCAGAAGATCGTACCGACCACCAGCAACAAGACGCTGAGCATGCCGACGACCTTGAGGAAGCCGAGATTGAAGAGGCCGGCGAGCCCCTCCACGAAGCCCGAAGCGCTCGACGTGCCGGGCGCGCCGATCAGGCCGATCGGGTCGACATGGAACGGCAGGCTGCGCCGGACCGTGTCGGACACCTGCGGCTCGGCGTAGACCGGAAAGACCGCCTGCATCGACCCGATCTCCGGCTGGCTGCCGGCCGCAACCAGCCTGTAGTAGAGCCCTGCCGCGTCCGCTGCCTCCCGGAACAGGTCGACCGCCGGCCCGCTCCAGTTGCCGTCCCCGTCCTGCGTCGCATAGGGCGCGATCTCGACGACCCCGACCTCCTGCGCAGTAGCGCTCGGACCCGGCAGGCTGAAGGCGGCAAGGAAGGCGAGACCGGCGAGGAACCGGAGAAATCTTGGCATGACGGAGGCGTACTCGGTGTGAGGAAGATCAACGCGGGCTGATGAGCCTTTCGAACAGCAAAACGCCTAGGACGCAACGCCGTCGGCGCCAAACTGATCCGCAGTCTGGCGAGCGAGTGCATGAGGCACGCGATCTCGCGGGGGCCGCGATGAGCCTCGCCCTTCCCCACGGGCGTCATCCTCGAGCTTGACCCAAGGACCCATTCCTCGGCGCTGACCCCGCGAAAACCGCGCAGAGGATCCCAACAAACCTGAAGCAGGTAGCGCATCCTCGGCGCCGATTTGGCGGCGTCGAGGACTTGGCATGGGTCCTCGGGTCAAGCCCGAGGAGGACGCCGTGTTGGGGGTTCGGTGCCAATCGCATCAGGCAGCTGAGCGCGACATGGACGCATACGGCGCTCTAGAACAGCCCCTCGATCTCACCGGCCTCATTCAGCCGGATCGTCTCGGCCGCCGGCTTCGACGGCAGGCCGGGCATGGTCATGATCTCTCCGCAGATGGCCACGACGAAGCCGGCGCCGGCGGAGAGGCGGACTTCGCGAACATGGACGGCAAAGCCGTCCGGCGCGCCGCGCAGGGTCGGGTCGGTCGAGAAGGAATACTGGGTCTTGGCCATGCACACCGGCAGCTCGCCGTAGCCGGCCTCCTCCCAGGCGGTCAGCTGGTCGCGGACGGACTTGTCGGCGGTGATCTCGGCGCCGCGATAGATGCGCTTGACCACCGTCTCGATCTTCTCGAACAGGCCGAGCCCGTCCGGATAGAGCGGGGCGAACTGGGCGGCGCCGCTGTCGGCGAGGACGGCGACCTTCTCGGCGAGTTCGGTGATGCCGGCCGAGCCGTCGGCCCAGTGGCGGCAGACCACCCCCTCCTCGCCCATCTCGGCGACATAGGCCTTGATCGCGGCGAGCTCGGCCTCTGTGTCGGTACCGAAATGGTTGATGGCGACGATGGCGGGCACGCCGAACTGGCGGATGTTCTCGATGTGCCGGCCGAGATTGGCGCAGCCGGCCGTCACTGCCGCCACGTTTTCGGTGCCGAGATCCTCCTTGGCGACGCCGCCGTTCATCTTGAGCGCCTTGACGGTGGCGACGATGACGGTGGCGGCGGGCTTCAGCCCGGCCTTGCGGCACTTGATGTCGAAGAACTTCTCGGCCCCGAGATCGGCGCCGAAGCCGGCCTCGGTGACGACGTAGTCGGCGAGCTTCAGCGCCGTGGTGGTGGCGACGACGGAGTTGCAGCCATGGGCAATGTTGGCGAACGGGCCGCCGTGGACGAAGGCCGGGTTGTTCTCCAGCGTCTGCACGAGATTGGGCTGCATCGCGTCCTTGAGCAGCACTGCCATGGCGCCGTCGGCCTTGAGGTCGCGGGCGAAGACCGGCGTCTTGTCGCGGCGATAGGCGACGACGATGGCGCCCAGGCGCTTCTCAAGGTCGGCAAGATCGGTGGCGAGGCAGAGGATCGCCATCACCTCGGAGGCGACGGTGATGTCGAAGCCGCTCTCGCGCGGATAGCCGTTAGCGACGCCGCCGAGCGAAGCGACGATGCCGCGCAGCGCCCGGTCGTTCATGTCCATGACCCGGCGCCAGGTGACGCGGCGGGTGTCGATGTCGAGTTCGTTGCCCCAGTAGACATGGTTGTCGATCAGCGCGGCGAGCAGATTGTGCGCCGTGGTGATGGCGTGGAAGTCGCCGGTAAAATGAAGGTTCATGTCCTCCATCGGCACGATCTGCGCATAGCCGCCGCCGGCCGCGCCGCCCTTCATGCCGAAATTGGGTCCGAGCGAGGCTTCGCGGATGCAGATCGCGGCGCGCTTGCCGATGCGGTTGAGCCCGTCGCCGAGGCCGACCGTGGTGGTGGTCTTGCCCTCGCCGGCCGGTGTCGGGTTGATCGCGGTGACGAGGATCAGCTTGCCGTCCGGGCGGCCTTCCAGCGACTTGATGAAGCCGGCGGAGATCTTCGCCTTGTCGTGGCCATAGGGCACGATGTCGGCCTCGTCGATGCCGAGGCGGGCGGCGATCTCGCGGATCGGCTTCTTCTTCGCGGCACGTGCGATCGCGATGTCGGACTTGAACTCGGCCAAGTGGTTGTCTCCCGATTCCGATTTTTTTGTTGCGGCGGACCATAGGGAGCGAACGACGGAAACGCTACCGGCCCGGGCGGTGAAGAATTCTCAATGCAGGGGTAAGATTTCGCAGCGCAACGAAGAAGCCCGGGCGCAGGGCGCACCGGGCTCCTCGTCTGTCAGTCTGCCTGTCCGCGACATCGGGAGGAAATGTCCGAGAACCAGGCAGTGCGCGGCATTGCGAGGCTCGAGCGATTGGGAGGATCTCGCGGGCCTCAGCAGGTCTTGTTACCGCAACGTCATGAATGTAGCGCAAGTTGTGTCCGCTGTCTGTTACTCGTTTGCTACGACTCCATTGCAATAAGGCTCGCGTTGCCACCGGCCGCGGCGGTATTGACCGACACCACCTGTTCGCGCGCGAACCGCAGGACGTAATTCGGCCCGCCGGCTTTCGGCCCGGTGCCGGAAAGACCGGAGCCGCCGAAGGGCTGCGAGCCGACGATGGCGCCGATCATGTTGCGGTTGATGTAGACATTGCCGACGGTGAGGCGCTCGCGCACCCGCCGGGCGACGTCGTCGATGCGGCTGTGGATACCGAGCGTCAGGCCGTAGCCGGTCCGCTCGATGGCGTCGCACACCGCGTCCAGCCCGCCGGCCTTCCAGCGCACGACATGCAGGATCGGACCGAAGATCTCGCCGGGGAGCGCCTCCGCCCGGTCCAGTTCGACGATGTGCGGCGCGATCCAGTGTCCCTCAGGCGGCAGGCCGGCCGGCAGCGTGCCGGCGAAGCGGATGCGCTGCTCGCGGCCCATGCGGTCCAGATGCTCGCTCAGCATGGCGTGCTGCGCGGCGTCGATCACCGGGCCCATGTCCGTCGCGATGTCGCGCGGGTCGCCGACGGTCAGCTCCGCCGCGGCGCCGGCGATCATCTCGACCATCGCGTCGGCAACCTCCTCCTGCACGAACAGGAGCCGCAGCGCCGAGCAACGCTGGCCGGTCGAGCGGAAGGCCGACATCACCACGTCGTCCGCCACCTGTTCGGGGAGCGCCGTCGCATCGACGATCATCGCGTTGATGCCGCCGGTCTCGGCGATCAGCGGCGCGATCGGGGCGTTGCGTGCGGCGAGCGCCCGGTTGATGGCAAAGGCCGTCTCGGTCGAGCCGGTGAAGGCGGCGGCCGCCGTCGCCTGATGCGCGACAAGGGCTGCCCCCGCCTTGCCGTCGCCGGGCGCGAGATAGAGGCTGGCGGCGGGGAAGCCCGCCTCGTGCAGCAGGCCGACGGCGATCGCGGCGATCAGCGGCGTCTGCTCGGCCGGCTTGGCGATGACGACATTGCCGGCGGCGAGCGCCGCGGCGACCTGGCCGGTGAAGATCGCCAGCGGGAAGTTCCACGGCGAGATGCAGACAGCGACGCCGCGCGAGCGGTATTGCAGCACGTTCTCCTCGCCAGTCGGGCCGGGCAGGAAGGTCGGCGCGCCGAACAGCCGTTCGGCCTCGGCGGCGTAAAAACGCAGGAAATCGACCGCCTCGCGGATCTCGGCAATGCCGTCGTCGACGGTCTTGCCGGCTTCGCGCGCCAGAAGATTCATCAGCAGGCCCTGTCGCGCCTCCATCAGGTCGGCGGCCTTGCGCAACCAGCCTGCCCGCGTCGCGGCAGGCACGACTTCCGCCTTGCGGACATGGCGGGATGCTTCGCCGACGAGGGCGGAGGCCGCCTCGGCGCCGAGCGCATGGACGCTGCCGATCGCCGTGCCGTCGACGGCCGAGCGGACGGTCTCCGGCGCGTCGGCCTTGGCGCCCGACCACAAGCAACGGGCGGTCACATCGAGCGGGCCGGCGGCGTCACGCTCGGCCAGGAAGGAAGCCAATGCCTTGCGCTCGCCGAAGGGAACGCCGGCGGAATTCTGCCGCGGCGCGAAGATGTCGCGCGGCAGGGCGATCTTGCCATGGCGGGCGGGGCCGTCGGCAAGCAGGTCGCGCGGGCGCTGCAGCAGCGTCTCGATCGGCACGTCCTCGTCGCCGACCTGGGCGACGAAGGACGAGTTGGCGCCGTTCTCGAGCAGGCGGCGGACGAGATAGGCGAGCAGGTCGCGATAGCCGCCGACCGGGGCGTAGATCCGGCAGGCGATGTTACCGCCCTTGGTCTTGCGCAGCGTCTCGTAGAGCGCCTCGCCCATGCCGTGGAGGCGCTGGAACTCGAAGCCCGTCGGGTTGGGACCAGCCATTTCCATGATCGTCGCGACCGTCAGCGCGTTATGGGTGGCAAATTGCGGATAGAGCCGCGAGCGCCGGTCGAGCAACGCGCGCGCCGCGACGAGATAAGATAGGTCAGTCGCCGGCTTGCGGGAATAGACCGGATAGCCGGCAAGGCCCTTTTCCTGCGCCAGCTTGATCTCGGTGTCCCAGTAGGCGCCCTTCACCAGCCGCACCATCATCTTGATGCCGGAAGCGGCGGCCAGTGCGTCGAGATGGTCGATCACCGCCAGTGTGCGCTTCTGGTAGGCCTGAACCGCGAGGCCGAAGCCGTCCCAGCCCTTGAAGTCCGCGGCCGCGACGACCGCATCGATCACGTCGAGCGACAGTTCCAGCCGCTCGGCCTCCTCGGCGTCGATGGTGAGGTTGAGGTCGTAGCCCCTGGCCCTGTCCGCCAGCTCCACGACCTTCGGCACGAGGTCGCGGATCACCGCCTCGCGGTGCGTCGGGGCGTAGCGCGGATAGAGGGCCGACAGCTTCACCGAGATTCCGGGCCGGTCCGGCAGCGCCTTGTTGCCGGCCTTGCGCCCGATCGCCTCGATGGCGTCAGCATAGGACTTGAAATAGCGCGCGGCGTCCTTGGCGGTGCGGGCGCCCTCGCCCAGCATGTCGTAGGAGTGCCGGTAGCCCTTCTTTTCGAAGCTCCGTGCCCGGTCGAGCGCGTCGCCGATCGTCTCGCCCAGCACGAAATGCCGGCCGAGGAAGCGCATCGCCTGCCGCGTCGCGGTGCGCACCGCCGGTGCGCCGAGCCGCTTCACCAGCGTCTGCATGACGCCCTGCGGCGTCTCGCCCGGCCGGATGATCCGCGCCGAGATGCCGAGCGCCCAGGCCGAAGCGGCGGTCAGCATGCGGTCCTCGTCGCCGTCGTGATGGGCCCAGTCGCCGGCGCCGATCTTGTCCTCGATCAGCCGGTCCTGCGTCGCCGCGTCGGGCACCCGCAGCAGCGCCTCGGCGAGGATCATCAGCGCCAGGCCCTCGCGGCTCGACAAGCCGAATTCACGCAGGAAGTCCTCGACGCCGCCAATGCCGCCCGATGAGTTGCGGATCCCCTCGATCAGGGCGCGGGCCCGGCGGTCTACCGCGGTCTCGTCGTGGGTCCAGCGGCCGGCGGCCCCGAGCAGCGCCGCCACGGCGGCGGTGTCGTCGGGCGCGTAGGGAGCGGTGAAGGGCGGAGTCAGGGCCGGCATCGCGTTCTCCAGAAGCGGGTCGGCGGCATTCTAGCAGGCTCGCCGAGAGTGCTTCTCGCTAAAAAATGCCATTCAGGTGGTGACAAGCGCAGCCGGAGTCGATCTAAAGCGACGAAATGACGGAACTCGACCAAAAAGACCGTAGTATTCTCCGCGAGCTTCAGCGCGAGGGCCGGCTGACCAATCTGGAACTCGCCGAACGCGTGCATCTGTCGCCGACGGCGACGACCGAGCGGGTCAAGCGGCTGACCCGCGAGGGCTTCATCCTCGGCTATGCGGCGCGGCTCGCGCCGGAGAAGCTCGGACGCGGCATGATCGTCTTCGTCGAGGTGAAGATGGATCGCACCAGCGACGCGGTGTTCTCCGAGTTCAAGCGCGTCGCAGAGGCGACGCCGGCGATCATGGAATGCCACATGGTGGCAGGCGGCTTCGACTACCTGATCAAGGCCCGGGTCGAGGACATGGCGGCCTACCGCGCCTTCCTCTCGGAGACCTTGCTGGCGCTGCCAGGTGTCCGCGAAACGCACACCTACGCCGTGATGGAGGAGGTGAAGAATACCGCCGCCATCGCCTTCTGACGGTTGACGTCACCGCCACAGATGCAATGTTGCGCAAGCCTGGAACATGGCGCAATACTCAGCACCAATGGACCCGATCCGGCGCCGACGGGGGCTCGACGCGGCGAACTGGTGCCTCAGATAAGGAGACAATCATGATTTCTCGCCACGTTGTTGCGGGGCTTTCGCTCTGTGCTCTGATCGCTGCCTCCCCGGCAGTTGCGCAGGAGGCCGACAGCTGCTCGACCGTCCGTCTCTCCGACGTGGGATGGACCGACATCACCGCGACGACAGCCGTGACCGGCCAGATCCTCGACGGGCTCGGCTACGAGGCGGACGTCAAGATTCTCTCCGTGCCGGTGACCTTCGCTTCGCTGGCGAACAACGACCTCGACGTGTTTCTCGGCAACTGGATGCCGGCACAGTCCAACGACCTGAAGAAATATCTCGACGACGGGTCGATCGTGCAGGTGCACACCAATCTCGAAGGCGCCAAGTACACGCTGGCGGTGCCGAAATATCTCTTCGACGCCGGCCTCAAGGACTTCGCCGACATCAGCAAGTTCCGGGACGAGCTGGACGGCAAGATCTACGGCATCGAGCCCGGCAATGACGGCAACAGCCTCGTCATCGGACTGATCGAGAAGGACGAGTTTGACCTCGGCGACTTCGAGCTGGTCGCCTCGTCCGAGCAGGGCATGCTCAGCCAGGTCGCCCGCGCGACGCGCTCCGACGAGCCGATCGTCTTCCTCGGCTGGGCACCGCATCCGATGAATTCCTCCTACGAGATCGAGTACCTGTCCGGCGGCGACGACACGTTCGGGCCGAACTACGGCGGCGCGACGGTCTACACGGTGACCCGCAGGGGTTATTCCGAGGAGTGCCCGAATGTCGGCAAGCTGCTGACCAACCTGACCTTCGACCTCGAGATGGAAAACCAGATCATGGGTGCCATCCTCGACGACGGCGAGGATCCGGACGACGCGGCCGAGGCATGGCTGAAGGCCAATCCGGGCCGCCTCGACGCCTGGCTCGAGGGCGTCACCACGACGGACGGCGAGGAAGGCCTTCCCGCCGTCAAAGAATCGCTCGGTCTTTCCTGACCATCCCCGACTGACCGACGACTGCAGGGCCGGATGAACCGGCCCTGCCTGCATGAACGGGCCCGGACCCCGCAAGAAGGAAGACATCCCAAGTGGAATGGCTGGAAGATAACCCGCTGCCGATCGGCGACTACGCCGAAGCCTTCGTCGACTGGCTGACGGACAACTTCACCTTCGTCTTCGACGGGCTGACGACGGGATTGGGCGGTTTCATCGACGGCATCCTGTTCCTGCTGGAATGGCCCCATCCCTTCGTGATCGTAGCGGTCTTCTGCGCCATCGCCTGGTTCGCCCGCCGCTCCATTCCGGTGGTGCTGTTCACCCTCTTCGGGCTGCTGCTGATCATCAATCTCGGCTTCTGGGAAGCCACCGTCCAGACGCTGGCGCTGGTGCTGGCGGCGACCACGGCGTCGATGATCATCGGCGTCCCGCTCGGCATCGCCGCGGCGCGCCGCGAATGGATCTACGTGATCCTGCGGCCGATCCTCGACCTGATGCAAACCATCCCGACCTTCGTCTACCTGATCCCGGCGCTGATCCTGTTCGGCCTCGGCATGGTCCCCGGCCTCGTCGCGACGGTGATCTTCTCCCTGCCCGCCTCGATCCGCCTGACCCGCCTCGGCGTCGCCTCGACGCCGCAGCAGCTCATCGAGGCGGCCGACGCCTTCGGCGCGACGCCGATGCAGCGGCTGTTCAAGGTCGAGATCCCCTACGCCCTGCCGCAGATCATGGCCGGCCTGACGCAGACGATCATGCTGTCGCTGTCGATGGTGGTGATTGCCGCCCTCGTCGGCGCACCGGGCCTCGGCGTGCCGGTGCTGCGGGCGCTGAACTCGATCAATGTCGGCAACGGCTTCGAAGCGGGCCTTGCCATCGTGCTCCTGGCGATCATTCTCGACCGCTTCTTCCGGGTCGAGGAGTCGCCGCGATGACCAAACCCATCGTCTCCTTCCAGAACGTCTCGATCGTCTTCGGCAAGAACCCGGAATTGGCGTTGCCGCTGGCGGATGCCGGTCAGTCCCGCGCCGAGATCCGCGAGGCGACCAACACGACGCTTGGCGTGGCCGACGCCTCGATGGACGTCTTCGAAGGCGAGATCGCCGTCCTGATGGGCCTCTCCGGCTCCGGCAAGTCGACGCTGCTGCGCGCCGTCAACGGGCTTGCGCCCGTGACCCGCGGCCGGGTCCTCGTCGATACCGGCAAGGGGCAGGTCGACCCGCGCGACTGCGGCACGAAGCGACTGCGCGAGCTGCGCCGGCGCGAAGTCGCGATGGTGTTCCAGCAATTCGCGCTGCTGCCCTGGCGCACCGTCGCGGACAATGTCGGGCTGGGACTGGAACTCTCCGGCGAGCCGAAGGCGGAGCGCCGCGAACGGGTGATGAACCAGCTGCAACTGGTCGGTCTCGGTGACTGGGCGGACAGCCGCGTCGGCGAACTCTCCGGCGGCATGCAACAGCGCGTCGGCCTCGCTCGCGCCTTCGCCACCGACGCGCCGATCCTGCTGATGGACGAGCCGTTCTCGGCCCTCGACCCGCTAATCCGCGCCCGGCTGCAGGACGAGCTCCTGGAGATCCAGCAGCGGCTGAAGAAGACCATCATCTTCGTCAGCCACGATCTCGACGAGGCCTTCAAGCTCGGCAACCGCATCGCCATCATGGAGGGCGGGCGGATCATCCAGATCGGCACCGCGCAGGACATCGTGCTGCGTCCCGCCAACGATTACGTCGCCGACTTCGTGATGCACATGAACCCGCTGAACGTCCTGACCGCCGAAAACGTCATGCGGCCGATCGATCGCGAATCCGGCGACGCGCCGGCCCGTGTCGCTGGCATGGCCGAACCGGACACCCCGCTGCGCCGGGTGATGGAGTCGGTCTGCAAGGGCCGCGGCTCCGTCGTCGTCTCGCGCAACGGCCAGATCCTCGGCCAGATCGGCGCCCAGGAAATCGTCGACGCGCTGGAGCGCCATCAGGTCGACCAATAACGCTTTCCATCTGGCACCCCTTCGGCCCGTGCCCGGCTGCTTCGCCGGAACGGCTGGCGGGGTTGGGCGTTGGTTCCCCAGCACCATCGCGCGCCGATTTCCGGCCGCAAATCCCCTACCTGCAAGGATCAGTCATGCTCAAGTTCTTCGCCAGCGCCGTCGGCATCGTCTTTCTCATCGGGCTTCTCGTGGTCGTCGGACTGCTGATGCTGATCTTCTAACCGCGTTGGACACGACGCTCGGGCTGCTGGACGTTCCAGACGGCCTCCCATGGTCCAGTCCTGCGCTCTGGCTGTCGACATGGTTCGGCGCCGGACTGATCAACCCGCTCCGGGCGGGGCTGGCCGTCGCAACGGCCCTCGCCCTAGTCCTGCTGCTGCGACGCCGCGAATGGCCTGTCGCGCTTCTGGTAGTGGCCACGGGGTTGGGGACGACAGGCGTCGTCTTCTGGGAAGACGCCACCGGCACCGGCGACGACAGACGCATCGTCGTCGACGAGGTCGCAGGATTCCTTCTGATCGCCTCGATCCTCGGCGCTGCCCGATGGCAGCGCCTTCTGCTCGCCGCACCGATTTATCTAGTGATCGACCGATCGAAGATCTGGCCGCTGGACTGGCTGGAGACGCTCCCCGGGGCGATCGGAGTCATGGGCGACGATATGGGCGCCGCCGGACTCACGATCCTGCTCTTTCTCGCTGCCGAAAAGTTCGTGCCATCCAACGCTGGTCGCCGCGCCCGGTCGTGATGCCAAGATCCAGCCGAGCCAGACGGCTCAGGCCTGGATCAGTGTCTCGGCCCGTGCCGGCGGCAGCCGACCTTCATCCACCGCGAAACAGGCGACTTCAGTCGCACCATGCCGCTTCAGCACCGGCAATTCGGTCCGGCAGCGCTCGTTGGCATAGGGACAGCGCGGATTGAATGAGCAACCCGGCGGCGGGTTGAATGGCGACGGCAATTCGCCGGTGAGGCGGATGCGTTCGACCTTCTTTGTCGGATCGGTCGCCGGCGTCGCGGACAACAGCGCCCGCGTGTAGGGATGCAGCGGGTCGGCGTAGAGCGCGTCGACCGGGGCGATTTCCACTGGCCGACCGAGATACATCACCATCACCCGGTCAGCGACATGCCGAACCACCGAGAGGTCGTGGCTGATGAAGACGTAGGTCAGGCCGAGCCGATCCTGCAGATCGGCCAGGAGGTTGAGGATCTGCGCCTGGATCGACACGTCCAGCGCCGAGACCGGCTCGTCGAGGACGAGGATCTTCGGCTCGAGGATGATCGCGCGGGCGATGGCGATGCGCTGGCGCTGGCCGCCGGAGAACATGTGCGGGTAGCGGCCGTAATGCTCGGGCCGCAGCCCGACCTCGGCCAGGGCCGCCTCGGCCTTCGCCCGGCGCTCGGCGCGCGACAGGCTGGTGTTGATCTTCAACGGCTCCTCGATGATCGTCCCGACCTTCTGGCGCGGGTTCAGCGCGCCATAGGGGTTCTGGAAGACGATCTGCACGGTCGAGCGCAGACGCTTGGCGTCGCCCTTGTCCTTGCCGGTGATCCGGACGCCGTCGATGTCGAGTTCGCCCGCCGACGGCGTCTCGATCATCGTCAGCATACGGGCGAGGGTCGACTTGCCGCAGCCGGATTCGCCGACGATCGCCAGCGTCTCGCCTTCCTCGACCGAAAAGCTCGCCTCCTTGACGGCCTTCAGCTCGAGCTGCTTGGCGAACATGCCGCGCCGGACCTCATAGACCTGGCTGACGTCCTTGGCCGTGACGATGGCGTTCATCGGGCAGCTCCCTGCGCATAGGACGCTTCGGCCGGCGCGTTCATCGGGTAGTGGCACAGGGCTTCGCCGAGCGACGGCGGCTGGTGCGGCGGCACGATGGTGCGGCAGCGATCGTCGGCCTTCGGGCAGCGCGGGTTGAACAGGCAGCCATTCGGCCGGTCGCCCTGCCCCGGCACGACGCCCGGAATGGTCGGCAGCCGGTCGCCGGTCGAGCGCTCGGGAATCGCGGCGAGCAGCGCCGCCGTGTAGGGATGATGCGGTGCATCGAACAGGCTCGCGACCTTCTGGCGCTCGACCTGCTGCCCGGCATATTGCACCACGACGCGCTCGGCCGTCTCGGCGATTACGCCCATGTCGTGGGTGATCAGGATCATCGCCATCCCGTGCGACTTCTGCAGGTCGAGCAGGAGATCGAGGATCTGCGCCTGGATGGTGACGTCGAGCGCCGTCGTCGGCTCGTCGGCGATCAGGAGCTTCGGGTTGCAGGCGGTCGCCATGGCGATCATCACGCGCTGGCTCATGCCGCCGGAGAGCTGGTGCGGGAAGGCGGAGAGACGGCGCTCCGGCTCCGGCATGCCGACCTGCTGCAGCAGCTCGATGGCCCGGTGCTGGCGCGCCTTGCGATCGAGATCGGTATGCGCCTTCAGCGCTTCCTTGATCTGGAAGCCGACATTGAAACACGGGTTGAGGCTCGCCATCGGCTCCTGGAAGATCATCGCGATGTCGCGGCCGATGATCTTGCGTCGCTCGCGGCCGGCCATGAGCTGCATGTCATGGCCTTCGAAGGTCATCTCGTCGGCGGTGACGGTGGCGCTCGGCGGCAGGAGCCCCATCAGGCCGAGCATCGCGACCGACTTGCCCGAGCCGGACTCGCCAACGATTCCGACGACTTCGCCGGGCTCGATGGTGAGATCGACTCCGTCGACCGCCTTGAACGGGCCGGACGCCGTGGCGAAGGTCACGGAGAGATTGCGGATCGAGAGAAGTGGCATAATCAGCTTCGTTTCATCTTCGGGTCGAGCGCGTCGCGCAGCCCGTCGCCGACGAGGTTGATCGCGAGCACCGTGATGAGGATGGCCAGGCCCGGGAAGGTCACGACCCACCATGCTCGCAGGATGAACTCGCGCGCCTCGGCGAGCATTGTGCCCCATTCCGGCGTCGGCGGCTGGGCGCCCATGCCGAGGAAGCCGAGCGCCGCGGCATCGAGGATCGCATTCGAGAAGGACAGGGTGGCCTGGACGATCAGCGGCCCGAGACAGTTCGGCAGGATCGTCACGATCATCAGGCGCAGCGGCCCGGCGCCGACGACGCGCGCCGCGGTGACGTATTCGCGCTGCTTCTCGGCCATCACCGAGGCTCGGGTGAGCCGGACGAAATGCGGTTGCAGCACCAGAGCAATGGCGATCATCGCGTTGAACAGGCCGGGTCCGAGCACCGCCACGAGCACCAGCGCGAGCAGCAGCGACGGAAAGGCGAGGATGATGTCCATCACCCGCATGATCACCGTATCGACCCATCCGCCGACATAGCCGGCGATCAGGCCGAGCGAAATGCCTGTCGACACGGCGATGACCACGACCACGACGCCGATGAACAGCGAATAGCGCGCCCCGTAGATCAGGCGCGAGAGGATGTCGCGCCCGACCGGGTCGGTGCCGAGCAGATAGGTCATCTGCCCCCCGTCCTGGAAGGCCGGCGGTACCAGCAGGGCGTTGGTGTTGGTCAGCGTCGGCGAATGCGGCGCGATCAGCGGCGCGAACAGCGCCGCGAGGACGACCAGCGTGAACACCACGAGGCCGCCGACGGCGCCCTTGTTCTCCGAAAAGTAGAACCAGAATTCCGCCAGCATGACGCGGCGCGCGCTCTTCGTCGGCTCGCGATCGGGGATCTCGGAGCCGACGCCTTCGGCGGCTTCCTGTGCTTCGATATGGCTCATCAAGGCCTCCTATTGCGCCCTGACGCGGGGATTGATCACGCCGTAGAGGAGATCCACGACGAGATTGACGAACATGATGATCATGGCGATCAGCAGCAGCCCGCCCTGCACGACCGGGTAGTCGCGGCGGAACACGCTGTCGACCATCCACTTGCCGATGCCGGGCCAGGAGAAGATCGTCTCGGTCAGGATCGCGCCGGCAAGCAGCACGCCGACCTGCAGGCCGATCGTCGTCACCACCGGGATCAGCGCATTGCGCAGCGCATGGACGCCGACGACACGGCACTGCCCGAGGCCCTTGGCCCGCGCCGTCCGCACGTAATCCTCGCCGAGGACTTCCAGCATGGCCGAGCGGGTCTGCCGGGCAATGACGGCCAGCGGGATGGTCGCCAGTACCACCGAGGGCAGGATCAGATGCGACAGCGCCGAGGTGAAGGCGCCGGCCTGGCCGGAGCGCAGCGAGTCGATCAGCATGAAGCCGGTGGTGGACGGGAAATAATAGAGCAGCGAGATGCGACCGGAGACCGGGGTCCATTGCAGAACGCCGGAGAAGAAGATGATCAGCAGGAGACCCCACCAGAAGATCGGCATCGAATAGCCGACGAGGGCGGCGCCCATGATCGACTGGTCGAACCACGAGCCGCGCTTGACCGCCGCGAACACGCCAGCCGGAATGCCGAACACGATGGCCAGCACGATGGCGCAGAAGGCCAGTTCGAGCGTTGCCGGGAACAGCGTCAGGAATTCGTCCAGCACCGGCCGCCGCGTCGTGATCGACTGGCCGAAATCGCCCTGGAACAGCCCGGTGAGGAAATTCCAGAACTGCAGGTAGATCGGCTGATCATAGCCGAGCAGCGCCGAGAGTTCGGCATGGCGTTCGGGCGTCAGACCCCGCTCTCCGGCCATGATCAGCACCGGATCGCCGGGCAGCAGGCGGATGAAGAAGAAGGCCACCAGTGCGACACCAATGAAGGTAGGCACCAGAACGGCGAGACGACCGACGAGAAAACGTAACATGGAACCGTTCTACACGTTTTTGCGGGCGACGAAATGCGCCCAAGCGCCGGGGAGCGCGCGGAGCAAGCCCCCTAAACGAAGGAGGGGCGGCTGTCGCCACCCCTCCTCCTTTTCCACAGATAGCCGCGCTTTACTCGGTGATGTCGACGCCGTCAAAGGTCATGTCGCCGAGCGGGCTCTGGACGAAGCCCGTGACGTTCGAGCGCATCGGCACGTAGACCACCGAATGGGCGATGGTCGCCCAGGGCGCTTCGCGCTTGAAGACGACCTGCGCCTGCTCGTAGAGCTCGGCGCGCTCTTCCTGCGTCGGCTTGGACTTGGCTTCCTGCACGAGGGCGTTGAATTCCTCGTTGCACCACTGCGCGCGGTTGGCGCCGCCGACGGCGTCGCAGCCGAGCAGCACAGCCAGGAAGTTGTCCGGATCGCCATTGTCGCCGGTCCAGCCGAGCAGCACGGCGCCATCGCGATCAACCTGCGACGAGCGCTCGAGATACTCGCCCCACTCATAGGTGACGATCTCGACATCGACGCCGATCGCGCCGAAATCCGACTGCAGCAGCTCGGCCATGCGGCGGGCATTCGGGTTGTACGGCCGCGACACGGGCATGGCCCAGATGTTCATCGACAGGTCGGTCACGCCGGCTTCCTCGAGCGCCGCCTTGGCCGCCTCGGGGTCGTAGTTGTCGTCTTCCAGCGTGTCGTTGTAGGACCACATCGTCGGCGGGATCGGCGCCTTGGCGACTTCGCCGGCACCCTGGTAGACGGCGTCGATAATCGCCTGCTTGTTGATCGCCATGTTGAGCGCGCGTCGCACTTCCGGCTGGTCGAACGGTGCCTGCTGCGTGTTGTAGGCGAGGAAGCCGATGTTCAGGCCTTCCTGCTCCATCACCGTGAGGTCCGCATTGTTCTGCAGGCTCTCGAGATCGGCCGGATTCGGATAGGACATGATGTGGCACTCGCCGGCGAGCAGGCGCTGCTGGCGCACCGACGCGTCGGTGGTGATGGCGAAGACGAGGTCGTCGATCGGCTGCACGCCGCCCCAGTAGTCGTCGAAGGACTGGTAGCGGATCACGGCATCGCTCTGATAGGCGACGAACTCGAACGGTCCGGTGCCGATCGGAGCCTGGTTCAGCTGCGCCTGCTGATTGGTCTCGGCGAGCTGGTCGGCATATTCCTTGGAGAGGATCGAGGCGAACGGCATCGCCAGGTTGGCGATGAACGGCGCTTCAGGACGGGCGAGCGTGAAGCGGACCGTCATGTCGTCGACCTTCTCGACCGACGTCACGAGCTCGGGCATCGACATGGAGTTGTAATACTCCCACGACGCCCCGGCCACGTACTGGTGATACGGATTGTCGGTCTTGCCCTGGCGCTCGAAGGAGAAGATCACGTCGTCGGCATTCATGTCGCGCGACGGGGTGAATGTCTCGTTGGAATGCCACTTCACGCCCGGTCGCAGCTTGAACGTGTACTGCAGGCCGTCGTCCGAGATTTCCCAGCTTTCCGCAAGGCCCGGCTCGGCCTCGGTGGTGCCCTTCTTGAACTCGGTCAGGCGGTTGTAGATCGGGTGGCCGGACGCATCGAAGGTGGTTCCGGCGGTGTACAGCGCGGGGTCGAAGCCCTCGGGCGAGCCTTCCGAACAATAGACCAGCGTCTTGGCCGACGCGGCGGATCCGAGCGCCAGCGTCAGAGCGGTGGCGGCGAGGAGCCGGGTTAACAATTTCATGGGTGAACTCCCGAAAAAGACAAGGCGGGCAACAGCGCCCGCCGGGAGCGCGCATCCGACAATCTTTGTGTTTTCCTTGCAAGCTTAATTTTTGAACACCTACTCAAAAACGATCATCGGCGCTTTTGCGCCGCCCGCTGCGTCGCGATCCATTTCGGCAAGCGTCCGCGCGGCGATGTCGCGATAGACCGCAGCGTGCCGGCTGTCGGGCTCGGCGACGACGATCGGCCGTCCTGCATCCGAGGTCTCGCGAATCACCATCTCCAGTGGCACCTCGCCGAGGAACGGGACTTCCAGACGTTGCGCCTCGGCCTTTGCGCCGCCATGGCCGAAGATGTCATAGCGGGCGCCGGTGTCCGGCGCGATGAAGTAGCTCATGTTCTCGACGATGCCGAGCACCGGCACGTCGACCTTCCGGAACATCGCGAGACCCTTGCGCGCATCGATCAGCGCCAGGTCCTGCGGTGTCGAGACGATGACGGCACCGGCCAACGGCACCTGCTGGGCCATGGTCAGCTGGGCGTCGCCGGTGCCGGGCGGCATGTCGACGACGAGCAGGTCCAGCGTGCCCCACTCGACCTCGCGCAGCATCTGCGTCAGCGCCGACATGACCATCGGACCACGCCAGATCATCGGCGTTTCCTCGTCGACGAGGAACCCCATCGACATCGCCTTCAGCCCGTAGGCCTCGAGCGGGATCAGGGTCCGGCCGCCGCCCGAGCGGGGCTTTTCCTTCAGATTGAGCAGGCGCGGGATCGAAGGGCCATAAATGTCGGCGTCGAGAATGCCGACCTTCAGGCCGAGCGCGGCGAAGCTGAGCGCCAGGTTGACGGCGGTGGTGGACTTGCCGACGCCACCCTTGCCGGAGGCGACCGCGATGATCCGGTCGATGCCGGGAACGCCCGGCTTCGAACCCGCAGGGCGCGGGGCGCCAGGACCGCCCGCGGGCGCTGCACCGGCGCGGATCGCCTGGCCAGGCCTGCCCGGTTGCTGCGGGGGAACCGGCTGCGGCGAGCGCGATGGCGCGCCTGCCGCCTTCTCGGCGGTCAGCGCCACGAGGGCGCTGGCGATTCCGTCAATCGACACGACCCGCCGCTCGATTTCCCGGCAGAACGGCTCGAACCGCTCGGCCTCCGCTGCCGGTACGGACAACGAGAAGAAGGCCTTGCCGTCGGCGATGAAGATGTCCGACACCATGCCGCGGGAGACGACGTCGCCCTGTCCGTCGGGTGCATCGAGCCCCCGCAGCAGCGCCTGGATCGCGGATTTCTGTGCGTCGCTCAATTCGTGTCTCCTACTGTGGCTATTGCCCTTGCCGCCGCAGATAACCCGCCTGATGGGCAGTTCCAACGCCTGCCACCCCGTATTGTCGTAAAGAACCCCGATCCGGGTGCCGTCCCGTCGGCATCTGGCCTATCATCGGCGTATGGACGATGGACCCGACGAAGCTCCCGGAAATGCCGGATCATCCCGGCCGGTGTCGCTGCTCCAGCCGGTGGCCGACACAGTCCGTGCGCTGGGGCGGCGCCTGCTGCGCGAGGCTCGCCATGGCGCGCTGGCGGTCATCGGCCCGACGGGGCATCCCGCGGCAAGCAGGGTCCTCGTCGCGACGGATGCGTGCGGCAACCCGATGATCCTGATCTCAGACCTGTCGGCGCACGCGGCCGCCCTCGCCGCAGACCTGCGCTGCTCGCTGCTCGTCGGCGACGTCGGCAAGGGCGATCCGCTGGCGCATCCCCGGCTGTCGCTCAGCGCGACGGCCACGCCCATCAACGCCGCTGCTCCCGAGCGACCGGCAATGCGGGAGCGCTTTCTGTCGCGCCATCCCAAGGCGGCGCTCTACGCCGATTTCGCCGATTTTCGCTTTGTCCGCCTTGAGCCGGTCGACGCGGCGCTCAATGGCGGCTTCGGCCGCGCCTATGCGCTGGAGCCGACGGACCTGATCGACGAGCCCGTCGCGGGTCTCGAAGAAGCGGGCATCCGCGCGCGTGACCACATGAACGCCGATCACGGGGATGCCGTCGACCAGATCGCGCGTCGCCACGGCGAGCCCCACGACGGATGGCGGATCGTCACGGTCGACCGGTCGGGATTCGAGATCGGGCGCGGGGATCGGCTACGGCATGTCGCCTTCGCGCTCGACCCGGCCGGCCCGGGCGGCTTCCGCCGGGCTTTCGTCGCGCTGCTGGCCGAGGCGTCGGAAGCGAAAGGCGCCTAAAGCTTGTAGCCGTCCGGGCAAGCCGCGCGGAAGCGGCGGTTGTCGGCCCGCCGATAGATGCACTGCCCGGGAAAGTTAGCCGCAAGACCAAGAATATTGTCACCGGGAGACGGCGACGGATCCGGCACGGTCCCGACGGTGAACGGCGCGACATCCGCTCCCTCAAGACCGAACACGGCACCGAAGACAGGCGGCAAACCGGCGCCGGAGCAGCCCGAGAGGACCGTGAAACAGAACAGCAGCACACAGGCCGGCACCGTACGGCTGTTCGGCTTCGGCGTCGTGATGCGCGAAAGGTGAGGTCGCGATTTCATGTGTCCCCGCTTTTGATGCCCGACATCCTTAGCCTCGACCGGCATGCGCAGCCAAGTTCGACACGAAAAAGGCCGCCGGGATCTCACCCCGACGGCCCTTCGAAACATTTCCTGCAGTGATCGGCTCAGCCGATCAGTAGCCTGCCGGGCAGCGGTAGATGTTGCCGTCGGAATAGCGGCAGTAACCCGGGCGCTCCTGCGAGCGGCCCACGACATTGCCGACGACCGCGCCCGTGCCGGCGCCGATAGCGCCGCCGATAAGTGCGCCGCGCGCATCACCGGTAATACCGGCACCGATCGCTGCACCGCCGAGACCACCAATACCGGCGCCCCCTGCCGTGTAGCGGTCTTCCGTCGTGCAGCCCGATGCCGCGAGCGTCAACGCCGCGACCGCTGCCAATGAAAGCTTTCTGATCATTCCCAACCTCTCACTAAAACTCGTCGTCCCAGCGTGAAACGATGAAGGATGACTTTCGTTCCGTCACGCGTGAAAGCGTTCAGCGTGCGGCGACGATCTGCGGCTCGGCGTCGAAGGTGATCAGAAGCTGGCCAGAACGGCTGACGGCCCAGTCGATCGAAGCGGACTGTTCGAAGACCTCTTCGTCGACCGCCTTGCAGGCACCCAGGACGCGACGGTCGGTCGACCCGCTCAGCCGGATCTGCAGCGGCAGATCGCTCTGGCACTCGGCCAGCGTCTCGTAGGCCGGGACGGGGACCGGAATTTCCTTGCAAAGCGTGGCGTCGCTCGAGCAGCCAACAAGCAACATGAAAGCAGCAACGTGTTCCATGAAAACCTCTCCTTTGGTCACTTAAATGACCGGTCAGGAGATTCGTTCCGCGACCGCCGGCATGCGCCGTCACGAATGTGTGAGGTTTACAAGACATTGGTTTGCAAGGGCCGTTGGGCCTCAGGCGGACTCGACGGTGGACCGCGAGATGATCTCGTACTGCGCGTCGGGAATGGTCAGCGTGTAGCGAATACCACCCGGCAGATACTCTAGTCCGGCTTCGCCGCCGACCGCGTTGGGCACGATCCGTTCCAGCGTGGATGTTCCGAAGCGTGCGTCCCGCTCCGCCCGGACGCGCGGCCCGTTGCGCTCCTGCCAGACCAGCAGCAGGCTTTCACCATCGTCTGTCGTCTGGAACCGTGCCGTGATCGAGACCTGGCCCCCGGGGACCGACAGCGCGCCATAGGATGCCGCATTGACCGCGAGTTCGTGAAGCGCGAGCCCGACATGCAACGAAGCCGTTGGTGACAGATAGACGTCGGGAGCCTCAACCTCGATCTGATCCATGCCGTCTGGCGCATAGCGCTCGACCTGCATGGTCACGAGGCTCAGCAGGTCGGCGCCACGCCAATCGGCGTCGGTGACAATGTCCTGCGAATACGACAGTGACTGGATCCGCCCCCGGAAGCGGACGAGGAATTCCGGAACGGTCACCGAATGGCGCGCCGTCTGGCTGGCGAGGCTCTGGATGATCGCCAAGAGGTTCTTCGACCGGTGCGAGAGCTCGCGAAGCAGCGTCTTGAGGGTCTCCTCCCGACGCTTCTGCTCGGTTATCTCGAAAGATGTCCCGATGATGCCGCATACTTCCCCCTGCCGATCGCGGTCGACATCGATGCGGACATCATACCAGCGCACCGCCGAGCCGGACGCTATCGACAGCTCGAACCGGGCAGGTCGAAGGCTGCGCAGCACTTCCCGTTTCATCGCGGTGGAACGTTCGCTCGCCGCGCCGGAGAGGATGTCGGCGTCGCCCATGCCTTCCCGCGCGTCGGCAAGCCACGAATCGCCGCCGTTCGACACCCAGCAGTAACGCAGCTCGCGATCTTGGGCGAACACGGACATCTCCGTGTTGCCTATCGCTCGCATGACCTTGTCTGCCAACATTAGCCGACGCTCGAAAAATGCGCTGTGCGATCAAGCGCCAAGCCGAGCCGACCGCGACGAATAGCGACGGCGGAATACGCCCTGCGCGATGTCAGCGGTTCCCGGCCTGGCGGCCTGGCGGATGGTGCGCCGCGAACACGTCGCACGCGATGACGATCTGCGCGGGCGCGTCGCGCCGCGACTGTGCGGGCCCGACCATGGCTTGCCTGCCAAATCCGATACTTGCCTGGGCTCGCCATGATCGGCTCGGTGACCGCGACCTAAGCCGCGGCCTTCCTGTCCGACTCGAAGAACAGTGCCTGGCTGATCAGCGCTTTCACCATGTCCGGGTTGAAGGGCTTCGTGACGAGGAAGGTCGGCTCCGGCCGTTCGCCCGTCAGCAGGCGCTCGGGGAAGGCGGTGATGAAGATCACCGGCACGGAAACCTTCGCAAGGATGTCGTTGACCGCATCAATGCCCGAGCTGCCGTCGGCAAGCTGGATGTCAGCAAGGACCATTCCCGGCTTCTGCTTGTCGAACAGGGCGAGAGCTTCCTTGTGAGTCCGCGCGACGCCGGTCACCGTGTGCCCGAGGCTCTCCACCATCTGCTCGATGTCCATCGCGATCAGCGGCTCGTCCTCGATGATCATGATGTCGGTGGAGACCTGACGGCCGATATCGGAGCTCGCCTGATCGATCAGGCGGGAGAACTCCGCGTCGCCGAGGCCGAGGATCAGGGCGGCTTCGTCGGTCGTGAAGCCCTCGACCGCGACCAGCAGGAAGGCCTGGCGTGGCAGCGGGGAAATGGCGCGCAGATTGCGCGAAGCCTTTTCCTCCCAAGCCGAGGTCGGGGCATCCTCGCGGATATTCACCTCGACCGACTGCCACAATGACGAGAACAGCTTGTAGAGCGAGATGCGTGGGGTCTGGTCGTCCGGAAAAAGGCTTGGATCAGCAATCAACGTCTCCAGGACCGCTGCGACATAGGCGTCGCCGCTCGCCTGCGAACCGCTGAGGGCCCGGGAATAGCGCCGGAGATAAGGAATGTGAGGCGCTATGCGGGATGACATCGACATGAAAACTCCCCTCGTGTCGACCTAAGGATAAGGCACGAATGGGTGCTGAATGCCCCGACGGCGAAAAAGTTCCTCACGTCGGTCGGAACTTTGGCTCGTGACGGATGTTCACGCCTTCGGATGCTCTTGCGACGACGCGTCAATGTCGGGAGCATTGTGGAGGGGCAGGCTTGCGAAGCGCAGCAATGAATTTATGTAACAGTCGTCGTACGGCGCTACTGCGCGGCATGTCACGAGCGAGTGACACACGACATACACATACCGAGACCGTTTATGGATGATCGCGACACGAAGGATCAGATGTTCCAGGATAAGCAGCAGCAGCGATCGCCGACGCCCGCTCCCCAGTACGGCGTGCAGACCGCAATCGGTAAGCGGTTGAGGGCGTACTACGACGACGTCGCCAGCGAACCCGTTCCGGACCGCTTCCTGTCGCTTCTGGACGCGCTGGACGCGGCGGAATCGGCGTCGAAGAATGCGGACCGTAAGTAGGTTCATTGATGAGCGAACAGCACGATTTCCGCCGGGAACTGATCGCGATCATTCCCAACCTTCGAGCTTTTGCCGCCTCGCTGTCGGGCTCGTTCGATCGAGCCGATGACCTGGTTCAGGAAACTCTCGTCAAGGCTTGGGACAAGCAGCATACCTTTCAGCCAGGCACCAACCTGAAGGCGTGGCTCTTCACCATCCTGCGCAACGAGTTCTACACCCAGATGCGCAAGAAGGGCCGCGAGGTCCAGGATGTCGACGGCATCCACGCGATGCAGCTGGCCGGCCATCCCGAACAGCAGGGGCATCTCGACCTGCAGGATTTCCGCAGGGCGCTCGACATGCTGCCGGACGACCAGCGCGAGGCGCTGATCCTCATCGGCGCGTCGGGCTTTTCCTACGAGGAAGCTGCCGAGATCTGCAAATGCGCGGTCGGCACGATCAAGAGCCGCGTGTCGCGGGCTCGAACCCGCATCGCCGAAATTCTCGGGATCGATGGCGATGGCGAATACGGCCCGGATTCGATTTCGTCGCAGATCATAGGCGTCTCGGCGGCCTGATCTCTTCACAAACCGCGCACCGGGCGGGAACCGTCCGGCTGCAAAGCAGTTTCATTCAACACCGGTAGCGGGCGGGTCCTCCCGCCCCACGCCTGTCCTTCAGTTTTCTCAATGGGGTGCTCCATGGCTTCCGATATCAGTTCGAACGACGTCAAGATGGCTGGCAAGCCGAGCGGTCCCGGGACGAACGAGGGCAAGCATGACATCGAGGCCGAGCTGGCTCGGCTCCGCGAGGATGTCAGCGGCCTTGCCGAAGCCCTGAAGGCCGAGGCTTCCAATCGTGCCGACGGCGCCCGCCAGCAGGCCTTTGCGCTGCGTGACGACGTACGCGAGCGCGGCGAGCGCTACATGCGCCAGGCACAGGACGCCGCTTCGGACCTGGAAGAGCAGTTGAGCGAGAGGGTCCGCGCCGAGCCGATCAAGGCTGTCCTGATTGCAGCCGCCGCGGGCTACATCTACGCGCGTCTGTTCCGCCGCTGAACATGGTCCTGCAGCTCATCACCAGGCTGATCACGGGCGAGGCCGGCACGTACTTCGTGCGAATGCGTCGACTGGCCGGACTTTACGCCGTCATGGCGTTGTTCGGCCTGCTCACCGCCATCTTCCTTATCCTCGCGCTGTTCATCTTCCTGGCAGAGACTTTCGGTGCTCTGCCGACGGCGCTCGGTTTCGCCGGCGTGTTCCTGCTCGTGTTCGTGGTATTCTGGATCATGACCATCATGGTCCAGCGCACCCCGAGCCGGCGGGCAGATGATCGCCTGCAACGCGACGTTGCTTCGATTGCCGGGGTCGCCGCCCTGACCAACGCGCCGCTGCTGTTCCGCTCCATTCGTCGCAACAAGACGCTCCTTCTGGTGCCGGTTGCCGGCGCAACGGGTTTCGCCCTCTGGCGGGCGATCTCCAATTATCGTGATCGCATCCGTTAGGCATCTCGCCCGTTATTCTCATGAGGTGCCTTACCGGGCCCGCCATGAACTTATCTCATTTGCAGGACCCAACTCATGCCAGAGCCCAAACTCAATCCCGAAGACGCCCGCCAGGGCGAAAAGGGAACGCCCGTTCTAAAAATTCTGATCATCGGCCTGGCGCTGTGTGCCGTCATCTTCATCGGGCTGGGCATCTACGGTTCGGTACTGCCCGACGCCGATATGGCGATCGAGGGTGAATCGACGACCACGGCACCAGCCGCCGACACGGCCGAGCCAACGGGTACGACCGTGACGCCGGCCGAGGACGCGCCAGCGCAGTAAACTGTCGCATCAGCCGATCTCGCCTCGGGCTCGGCTGCCTCATTCGATCATCCAGCCCAGACGGAGCGTTTCATGTCGAATTCAGGCAACGGCGGCAAGGATCGGGTGATCGCCGCCGATATGGATGTCGGTGGCGACGCCGATCAGCCCGGCATCAGCCAGCCGATCACACAGGCCGAAATCGAGGACATCCTCAACAACCCGGAGATGCTGGTCGAGGAAAAGCAGGCGCGGCTCGAGGAACTGTCCCAGCGCGTCGGCTACCGGGAAACGATCGACGCGGGTGACGAATTCAATCCGCTGGGCATGCAGATCAGCGAAGCGCTGAACCTCCTCGCAGACGGCGGCCACAACTATTCTGCCGTCGAAGAAACGGGTTTCGATCCCGAGGGGCGTTCCGACGCAAAATCGCCGGACGAGATCGACTGGTCCGAAGACGAAGATAAGCCGCCCCGCTGACCGGCGGGTGCCAACAGCTGGAGAGAGCGCGGTACTCGGCTAGTTCGCCGAGACCGCATGCGTTGCGTCCTCGGTAGCGTGATAGCTGGCTTCAGCTGGCACCAGTACATTCAGCGCCAGCGGCTTGATCTCCACGACCATGCTCGGCTCGAGCCGCGTGAGTTCTCCATCGCGGACCGCCCGCTTGTCGTGGTGGCGGCCGTTGTATTCAAAAGCCACCTTATGCGCCGTCAGCACTTCCAGATGTGGATTCTGGCGCCAGGACCCGCGCATGATGTCGAAGGTGAGCTTCATGACCGCCCGCGGCGCCTTGACCCGGCAGATATAGACGCCGAGCACGCCGCCGCGCGGATCGTCCGCATAGGGCACGTGCCCCTCCCCGTAGAGATTGTTGGAGATGGCGACGGCAGGGCTCGAGATGCGCTGCTGGGCGCCGTCGATCTCGATTAACAGTTCCACTGACGGCAATTGGCGCAAGGCCAGGAAGACGGCGCGACTGGTGGCGAACATCTTGCCGACCCGCGAGCGGTAAGTCAGGCCCTCGCGCATCCGGACCATCCGCGCGTGCAGGCCGACGGCGAACTGGTGGACGAAGGGCTCGCCGTTCACCGTCCCGACGTCCACGGCCAGCACCTGTCCCGACGACAGGGCCGCGATCGCATCGGTCAGATCCAGTGGAATCTGCAGCGTGCGGGCGAAGAGGTTCATCGTGCCGGCTGGCAGGATGGCGAGGGCGATCGGCTTGCCGGTCAGCGCCATGGCCGCTGCCGAAACCGTCCCGTCGCCGCCACCGACCATCAGCACGTCGATGTCGGTGCGCTCCGAGGCCTTCCGGATGGTATCGACGATGGCCTTTCCCGCGCAGTGCTCGACGATGATCTCGTGGCCATGAACCTGGAATTCGTCACGGATCAGCGCCGAGAGCTGATCGAGGTCCATCGTTTTCAACGTGCCGCCATCCTGGTTGAGCAGCGCGAGAATCTTCATCGATGTCCCCATTCGGAAAGGTGGTCAGTCGTCCGCAGGAGACATGGCACCGCGTCGTCGTCGTTGCACATAGGCGCATAACGCGGACGCGCCAATCCGCGCAATGCGGGCGTGGCAATGGTTGTCGAATGGAACCGTCGCGGCGCCGTGCCGTTCTGGCGGCGAGGTCGCGCGAACGCGCGGCACGAAAATGGGAGCACGACATGATCGAATGGATCGTCATTTTGCTGATCGTGGCCGCGATCGCGAGCCTGCTCGGCTTCCGCAGCGTGGCTGGGGCCTCGGTCGGCATCGCCAAGATCCTGATCTTCATCGTGCTGATCGGCCTGTTGCTGATGCTGGTCTTCGGCGTGCTGGTCTTCGCCTGATCCTCGCTTGCGACAGGGGGCGCCGTCTGTCCGTAACGTCGGCATTTCAGCGAAGAAAGGTCCGACTGGCGGAACCGAAAGGTGTCGAGTCGGTTCTATCTCCATAGGCGGCGCGTCACGAAGGCTCCTGCAGCATTCGTGACTGCGGCCGCGTCTATCCCTAGAATAGACAAGGACAAATTCCATGATCCGCAAGCTTTTCGCCACCACCGCCCTCGCCGGCATTCTTGCAACTTCGGCCTACGCCCAGGAAGCAGCGCCAGTGACCGCGGCTCCTGTCGCGCCGGACGCAGCGGTGACGATCGATTCGAATGCAGCGGCCACCACGCCGGTTGCCGGTGAGCACGCCGGGATGGCCCAGGGCGACCACATGCAGTCGCTCACGGCCGACCAGCATCTCGCCAGCGACCTGATCGACCTCGCCATCTACCAGAGCGCGGCTGCCGACGCCGAGAGCATCGGCGGGATCGAGAACTTCATGATCGACGCTGACGGCCAGGTCGTTGCCGCCGTCGTCGATATGGCGGTCAACGGCGAGAGCCGCATCGTCGCCATCCCGTTCGACCAGATCACCTGGTCGATGGACGCGAACAACGAGCCGCGTGCCGTGTTGAACGTCGGCGTCGAGCAGCTGGCCCAGGCCCCGGCATTCGTCGAGCCCGAAGACCAGGTTGCAGCAGCCGATGCCGTCGCTGTCGGTGGCACTGAAACGGCACCGGCGACCGGAATGGCCGGGACTGAGATCGCTCCGGTGGCGGGCACGGATCAGGCTGCGGTGACCCCGCCGGCCGCTACGACCGGTACGGTCGCAGCAACCGACGGCGAATACGCATCCCAGGTCGGCCCCGACCAGTACCTCGCTGACAATCTCATCAGCTCCGACGTGCGCAGCGGTGCAGGTGACGACGCCGACGAGATCGGTACGATCAGCGACCTCGTCATGGCCTCGAACGGCCGTATCGATGCCGTCGTCATCGGTGTCGGTGGGTTCCTCGGCATCGGCGAAAAGGACGTCGCTGTCCCGTTCGACCAGCTGCAGATGACGCGTGATGACGACAACGATCTGGTCGTTGCGACGGCGATGACGCGCGAGCAGCTCGAGCAGGCGCCGTCCTTCGAAGTATCGGATGACAATGCCACGATGGCTGCTGGCGAGCCGGCTGCGACCTCGGCGGTTGCGACCGATGACACCAACGAGCTGACGGTCGCCGAGCCGGTCGAAACCGACGTCGTCGCCCCCGTCGACGGAACGGTGACGACCCAGGCCGAGACCGACGTGGTCACGCCCGGCGTTGGCACAGCCGACACCACCACCACGGCCTCGACCGGTGGCGAGCGCGAAGGCATGATGGCGGTCACCGACCAAACCGAACTGACGGCCGACAATCTGCTCGGCACCTCGGTCTACGGTCCGAATGAAGAGTCGGTCGGCGACATCGCCGACATCGCCCTCAGCGCCGACGGCCAGGTCGATGCAGTCATCGTCGACGTCGGTGGCTTCCTCGGGATCGGTGCCAAGCCGGTCGCGGTGAGCATGGACAACCTCCAGTTCATGCAGGATGCCGGCGGTTCGCTGTATCTCTATACGCAGTTCACCCAGGAGCAGCTCGAAGCCGCTCCCGAGTATGATGCGGACAGCTACGCCGACAACCGCGACACGATGCGGATCCAGTCGAGCGGCGCGGCCGGTACGCCGGCAACCGCCAACTAAGCTTCGACACTTTGTCGAGGAAGAGGGCTCGCTTCGGCGGGCCCTTTTTCGTTTTTGCAGCGCAACATGCTGCGACGATGCCGCGCTTGTGATCTCCAGCCCCGCCAAGGTTACACTTCGTAATCAAAGCAACGGCATTCTCGCCCGAATATCCGCTATCTTGCATTTTGGGGCGGCTCTCGCACCGCAACACGCCGACGCAACATACAAGGTGTCCATGGCCATCCTGAAGCAGGTGCTCGTCACCGCCCTCGTCCTGATTGTTGCCGCGGTGGCCTATCTCAAATGGGATCCGGGCGCCGGGCGTACCGTGCTGGCATCCGACATGGCTTTGCCCGGCTTTGTGCGGACGGCCATCCTGTTGGTGGCACCCGAAGCTGGCGAGCCGGCGCCTGAAGCGGCCGAGGCTCCGGCTGGCAATCCGCGCCGCGGCGGCGGCGGCGCGACCATCGTCGTTGCCGACACCGTCGCAACCGGCGTCACCCGGACGGCAATGCGCTCCATCGGCACGGGCGAAGCCATCCGGTCTGTGGTGGTCTATCCCGACAACACCACCGGCATCATCGACGAGGTGCCGGTGCAGTCCGGCGACCAGGTGGAAGCGGGATCGATCCTGGCCCGCCTCGAGAGGGCGAGCGAGGAAGTCGCGGTTGCGCGCGCCCAACTCGGCGTCGAGGCCGCCGAGGACAAGCTCCGCCGCTTCCAGCGCCTGCAGAATTCCAACACCATCACCGCGGTCGAGGTCACGGACGTGGCGCGGGAGCGCGACAATGCCCGCCTCGACCTGCAGACGGCCGAGATCGCCCTTGGCAAGCGCGACATCCGCGCGCCGATCGCCGGCCGTGTCGGCATCGTCAGTGCCGACCGCGGCGACCTCGTCGGCAACGACACGGTGATCGCGACGATCGACGACCGCAGCCAGATCAAGGTGGTGTTCTTCACGCCCGAGAGCTTCGTGCAGGACTTGGAGATCGGCGCGCCCATCGAAGCGGTTGCAACGGCGCGACCGAACCGCATCCATGAAGGACGGATCGTCGCCATCGACAGCCGTCTCGACGAGGCGAGCCGGACGCTGCGCACCGAGGCGATGATCGAGAACACCGAGGACGAGCTGCGGCCCGGCATGTCGTTCTCCGTCTCGCTGGAGCTCGATGGCGAGACATTCCTGTCGGTCGACCCGATTTCCGTCGTCTGGGAACGCAACGGACCGATCGTCTGGAAGATCGTCGACGACAAGGCCATCAAGGCGCCCGTTCGCATCGTCGAACGCAACATCGACCGGATCCTTGCCGCCTCCGATACGCTGAAGGACGGCGACCTCGTCGTGGTCGAGGGCCTGCAGACCGTGCGCGAGGGCGGCCCGGTGGAGATCCAGCGCGTGCGGCAGCTGCCTGCCAGCGCCGAGGCTACACCCTCTGCCGAGGGGGTCGCGCTGGAGACGCCGCTGGAAGAGGAAGCGTCGGCTCCCGCTCCGCTCGGCCGCGCGGCGGCCGCGCAGCTGCCGGCCTCCGGCACCGCCGACGACGCGAGGACGACCACCCGATGACGCAGCCGGTGTCGCCCGATTCCAAGCCCGACGGCATCACCGCCTTCACCAGTCTGTTCATTCGGCGGCCGGTGCTGACCATCGTCATCAACCTCCTGATCGTCGTCGCCGGCCTCGCCGCCTTCAACGCCGTAGAGATCCGCGAACTGCCGAATGTCGACCGCCCGGTCATCAGCGTCTCCGTCACCTTCGACGGCGCCTCTCCGGAGACGGTGGACCGGCAGATCACCGACCAGATCGAGAGCGCCGTCGCCCGCGTCTCGGGCATTTCCTCGGTCTCCTCGCGATCGCGCTTCGGCGACAGCCGGACGACCATCGAGTTCACCGACTCCACCGACCTGAACGTCGCCGCCAGCGACGTGCGCGACGCCGTCAGCCGCATCTCCGACGTGCTGCCGGAGGGCGCGGACGAGCCGCGGATCGTCAAGGCGGACGCCGACGCCGACGCGATCATGCGCCTGGCGATCACCGCGCCGGGCATGCCGATCGAAGACCTCACCACGCTGGTCAACGACCGCATCGCCGACCAGCTTGCCGCCGTCGAAGGCGTCGCCGACCTGCAGGTCTACGGCGACCGCGAGCGGCTGATCTATGTCGACATCGACCCCGACAAGCTGGCGACCCGGGGCCTGACCCTCGGCGATGTCTCGACAGCGCTGCAGAACGCGGCGATGGACGTGCCGGCCGGCTCGCTGGCCTCGCCGACGCAGGACCTGATCGTCCGGGCCGATGCCAACGTCTCCTCCCCGGCCGAATTCGAAGCCATCTTCCTGGACGACCGCACGCGGCTGCGCGACGTTGCCGCCGTCCGCTTCGGGCCGGACGATGCGGCCTCGCAGCAGCGGGTCAACGGCCAGACCGGCGTCGGGCTCGGCGTCGTGCGCCAGGCCGGCTCCTCGACGCTCGACATTTCCGAGGGGGTTCGCGCCGAGGTCGAAAACCTCAACCGGACGCTGCCGGACGGCGTGACGATCCGCGTCACCAGCGACGACGCCACCTTCATCGACGGCGCCATCCACGAGGTCGAGATCGCCCTCGGCCTCGCCGTCGTCATCGTCGTCTTCGTGATCTTCCTGTTCCTGCTCAATGTCAGGGCGACGATCATCCCGGCGGTCACCATGCCAATCGCGCTGATCGGCGTCATGGCCTTCATCTACCTCGTCGGGTTCTCGATCAACATCCTGACGCTGCTGGCGCTCGTGCTGGCCACGGGCATGGTCGTCGACGACGCCATCATCGTGCTCGAGAACATCGTGCGCCGCCGCGACATGGGCGCCAGGCCGAAGGCGGCTGCCGTGCTCGGGACGCGCGAGGTGTTCTTCGCCGTCATATCGACGACCGCGACGCTGGCCGCCGTGTTCGTGCCGATCTCCTTCCTGCCGGGCCAGGCGGGCGGGCTGTTCCGCGAATTCGGCTTCGTCCTTGCCATCGCGGTCGTCATCTCGTCCTTCATCGCCCTGACCCTCTGCCCCATGCTGGCGGCGCATTTCCTGAAAGCCCGCGAGGACGAACGCGCGCCGGGCTTCTTCCAGAACGGCATGCGCTGGATCGGCCGCCGGCTGGCCGGATTCTATGCGGTCACGCTGCGGTTCTGCCTCGCCTTCCCGCTGCTGATCGTCGTTGTCGCCGGGGGGTTCTCCTTCCTCGCCTACATGACCTTCCTGTCGATGCCGCAGGAGCTGACGCCGACGGAGGACCGCGCGGTCGTGCTGATGAGCATCGACGCACCGCAGGGCGCGAGCCTCGACTACACCAACGGCCAGCTGCGCCGGATCGAGGACGTCGTGCTGCCCTATGTCGACAGCGGCGAGGCGACCAACGTCTTCGCGATTTCCGGCCGCGGCTCGGCAAACTCGGCGTTTCTGGTCGTGACCCTGGCCGACTGGGCCGAGCGGGAGCGGACCCAGCAGGAGATCGTCGCGGAGATCAACGGCAAGGTCCAGCAGATCGCCGGCGTCCGGGCGTTCGCGATCCAGCCCAACTCGCTGGGCATCCGCGGCGGTGGACGCGGCCTGCAGTTCGCGGTTGCCGGCCAGAATTTCGAGGAGCTGGCGCTGACCGCCGACAGGCTGCTCGAGGCGATGCAGGCCGACGGCCGCTGGGGCAACGTGCGCCTGTCGGAGAACGCCACCCAGGCGCAGCTCTCGGTGATGATCGACCGGGCGCGGGCGTCCGATCTCGGCATCGACATCGACGGCCTCGCCACGGCGATGCAGGCGCTGCTCGACGGCCGCGAGATCGGCCAGACCTACGTCGACGACAAGGAAGTGCCGATCAAGCTGATCTCGACCAGCGACCCGGTCAACGATCCGGGCGACATGCGCAACATCTTCGTCCAGGCGAGCGACGGCCGCATCGTGCCGATGTCGACGGTGGCGACCGTCGAGGAGCGCCCCATCGCGCCGACGCTCAACCGCGAGGATCGCGCGCGGGCGGTGGCGCTGTCGGCACAGCTGCCGGACGGCTATTCGATCCAGGCCGGCTGGCTGGACCTCCAGGATTTCGCCGCCGAGATCCTGCCGGACAACCAGCGGCTGATCCCGCTCGCCGAAGCCGCCACGATCGACGAGACCAACAGCGGCATGGCGCTGGTCTTCGCCTTCGCGATCATCATCATCATCCTTGTGCTCGCGGCGCAGTTCGAGAGCTTCGTCTCGGCCTTCATCATCATCGCCACCGTGCCGCTGGGCGTTGCCTGCGCGATCTTCGCGCTGAGCTTCTTCGGCATGAGCCTCAATCTCTACAGCCAGATCGGGCTGGTGCTGCTGGTCGGCATCATGGCGAAGAACGGCATCCTGATCGTCGAGTTCGCCAACCAGCTGCGCGAGGAAGGGTTGAGCGTGCACGAGGCGATCGAGCAGGCGTCGCTGATCCGCCTTCGGCCGGTGATGATGACGATGATCGCGACGGTCGTCGGCGGGCTGCCGCTGGTCTTCGCGTCCGGCGCGGGCGCCGAGGCGCGCATCGCGCTGGGCTACGTCATCGTCGGCGGACTGGGTCTCGCGACGCTCTCGACGCTCTACGTGACGCCGGTGGCCTATCTCATCCTCGGCCGGTTCTCCTCGCCCAATGCCGACAAGACCGCGCAGCTGCAGCGCGATATCGCCGCGGCCGAACGGCAGGAAGCCGATCGCCGGCGCAGGGAAGAGGACGGCATGAGGCCTCAGGGAGCCTGACGCGGCGCTGCCGAGGCTCGCCGGACGACCGCCTGAGTCGGGGCGCTTCTTGCGCCCTGCGCGCCGGCGCGGTTGCCGGGACGGACATTTGGCGCCATGCTGTGCTGCAGCGCCGTGACCCGGCCAGTGCGAGGCCAACGATGTCCAGCATGCCAGTTCGGGACGACCGCCGCTTCCAGCTCATCCTGATCAAGCCGTCGCATTACGACGACGACGGCTACGTCATCCGCTGGTGGCGGGCGATGATCCCGTCCAACTCGCTCGCGGCCCTCTACGGCATCGCCCTCGATTGCGCCGAGCGCGAAGTGCTCGGGCCGGGCGTGGCCATCGACATCACGGTGATCGACGAAACCAACACGCGGGTCGACATCGATGCGCTGCGCGAAAAGCTGCGCCGGCAGGACGGGTTCGGGCTGGTCGCGCTGGTCGGCGTCCAGTCGAACCAGTATCCCCGCGCGCTAGACATCGCCCGGCCGTTCCGCGAGAGCGGATTTCCGGTCGCCATCGGCGGGTTCCACGTTTCCGGGTGCCTTGCCATGCTGGACGGGCGAGCCGTCGAGCTCGACGCCTGCCGCGAGATGGGCATCGCGATGTTCGCGGGCGAGGCTGAAGGTCGTCTCGACGCGGTACTGCGCGATGCGGCGGCCGGCCAGCTCGCCCCGCTCTACGACTTCATGAACGACCTGCCGAGCATCGAGGGCGCCCCGCCCCCGTTCCTGCCGAAGCAGTACGTCTCGCAGACGCTCGGGCTGAGCTCCAGCTTCGATGCCGGCCGAGGCTGCCCCTACCAGTGCTCGTTCTGCACCATCATCAACGTCCAGGGGCGCAAGTCGCGCTTCCGCACCGCCGACGACGTCGAGCAGCTGGTGCGGCTCAACTGGGCGCAGGGCATCCACAAATTCTTCATCACCGACGACAATTTCGCCCGCAACAAGGAATGGGAGCCGATCTTCGACCGCCTCATCGAGCTGCGCGAGAAGGACGGCATCCCGCTCGGCCTGATGATCCAGGTCGACACGCTCTGCCACAAGATCGAGAACTTTGTCGAAAAGGCCAAGCGCGCCGGGGTTACCCGTGTCTTCATCGGGCTGGAGAACGTCAATCCGGACAATCTTGCCGCCGCCAAGAAGCGGCAGAACAAGATCACCGAATACCGCAAGATGCTGCTCGACTGGAAGGCGCAGGGCATCATCACCCTGGCCGGCTACATTCTCGGTTTTCCAGCCGACACGCCGGAAACGATCCGGCGCGACATCGCCATCATCCAGGACGAGCTGCCGCTCGACATCATCGAGTTCTTCGTTTTGACGCCGCTGCCGGGGTCGGAGGATCACCAGGCCCTCTGGCGCAGGCAAGAGCCGATGGATCCCGACCTCAACATCTACGACGTGGAACATGTCTGCACCGCCCATCCGAAGATGTCGCGGGCGGAATGGGAAGGAATCTACCGGGAGGCCTGGTCGCTCTATTACACGCCGCGGCACATGCGCACGCTGATCCGCCGCGCCGTGGCGACGGGCGTGCCCGTGGCGAGCCTGGTGAAGGTGCTGGTAGCGTTCGCGACGACGGTGCAGCTGGAGAACGTCCATCCGCTGCAGGGCGGCCTCGTAAGGCTCAAGCGGCCGTCCGAGCGCCGGCCAGAGATGAAGCGGGAGCATCCGCTGGTGTTCTGGCCACGTTACGCCGTCGAGACGGTCGTCAAGCATCTGCGCCTCGCCGCCACGATCGTCCGGCTGACGGCCACGGCGCTGTGGATCACGAACGACCCGGCGACGCGCCGTTACATGGACCGCGCCCTCACCCCGGTGGACGACGACGGCGACGCCTCGCTCGATCTCTTCACCAAGACCACGGGCGGAAAGGCCAGCGTGACGCACATGAAAAAGGTCGCGCAACTCACGGGCGCCGGTCGCGCCGCCTGAGGCCGGCCCTTCCCCCCTGGACGCATCCCCGCTAGAAGCCGGCCATGGCTCCTCCTCCTTTGCTCCGCCTCGATGGCGTCCGACTGACTTTCGGCGGCACGCCGCTGCTCACCGGCGTCGAACTCAACGTCCTGCCGGGCGACCGCATCGCGCTGGTCGGCCGCAACGGCTCCGGCAAGTCGACGCTCCTGAAGATCGCCGCCGGCCAGGTCGAGGCCGATGGCGGCGAGGTCTTCCTGAAGCCCGGCACGACGCTGCGCTACCTGCCGCAGGAGCCGGATTTCGGGGACTTCGAGACCGTCGAAGCCTACGTGACCTCCGGCCTCGGCCCTTCCGACGATCCGCATCGCGTCACCATGTGCCTCGACGCGCTCGGCCTTTCGCCGGACATGCGCCCGGTCAACCTGTCGGGCGGCGAGGCCCGCCGCGCTGCGCTGGCCCGCACGCTAGCGCCCGAGCCGGACGTCATTCTGCTCGACGAGCCGACCAACCATCTCGACCTGCCGACCATCGAGTGGCTCGAAGGCGAGCTGCGCCAGATCAAGAGCGCCATCGTGGTGATCAGCCATGACCGCCGCTTCCTCGAGAACGTCACCCGCGCCACGGTCTGGCTCGACCGCGGCACGGCCCGCCGGCTCGACCAGGGGTTCGGCAGTTTCGAGGCCTGGCGCGACAAGACCCTGGAGGAGGAAGAGCGCGACCTGCAGAAGCTCGATCGCAAGATCGTCCGCGAGGAGCACTGGCTGCGCTACGGCGTCACTGCGCGGCGTACCCGCAACCAGCGCCGCCTCGAAGCGCTGCACACGCTGCGCCAGGACCGCCGCGACACCCGCCGCGCCGTCGGCCAGGTGGCGATGCAGGCGGGCGAGACCCGCGAGAGCGGCAAGCTGGTGATGGAGGCGGAGGGGATCTCCAAGGCCTATGACGGGCGCGAGCTGGTCAAGGATTTCTCGATCCGCATCGCCCGCGGCGACCGGGTCGGGCTGGTCGGGCCGAACGGCGCCGGCAAGACGACGCTCCTCAAAATGCTCATCGGCGAGATCCAGCCGGATTCCGGCAAGGTGCGGATGGGCACCAATCTCGACCTCGCCTTCCTCGACCAGAAGCGCGCGGCGCTGAACGACACGCTGTCGCTTGCCGACTCGCTCACCGACGGGCGCGGCGACCAGGTCATGGTCAACGGCGAGGCGCGCCACGTCATCGGCTATCTCAAGGAATTCCTGTTCTCGCCGGAGCAGATCCGCACGCCGGTCGGCAACCTTTCCGGTGGCGAGCGCGCGCGCCTGCTGCTCGCCAAGACGCTGGCGACGCCGGCGAACCTCCTCGTCCTCGACGAGCCGACCAACGATCTCGACATGGAGACGCTGGACCTGCTGGAGGAGCTGATCGCCAACTATCCCGGCACGGTGCTGCTGGTCTCGCATGACCGCGACTTCCTCGACCGGACCGTCACCAGCGTCATCACGCCCGACCGCGACGGGCAGTGGCTGGAATATGCCGGTGGCTACACCGACATGGCATCGCAACGCCGCGGCGCGGCGAAGGCCGGCGGAGGGCGCGATCGTGGCAGCAAGCGCGGCAGTGCCGGGACGGCATCCTCCAGCCACGGCACCGCGACGACGACCGCCGGCAGCAAGCTCACCTTCAAGCAGAAATTCGCGCTGGATAGCCTGCCGAAGGAGATCGCCCGGTTGGAATCGGCGATCCGCAAGACCGAGACGGTGATGGCGGACCCGGCGCTCTTCGCCCGCGACCCCAAGCGCTTCCAGGCGCTCGCGGCCGAACTCACGCGCGAGCGGACGGCGCTGGCCAAGGCCGAGGACGACTGGCTGGAGCTGGAGATGATCCGGGCCGAAGCCGAAAGGTGACGGACGCCGGTTCTGCAGGCCAACAGCTTCGTGTATCTGCCGGATTTCCGTTGACCCGCACGGCGCCTCTCGTTCAGGTTGAACGCGGGGGCAGGAGCGGGGGACGGCGACCTTTGGTCGCCACCACCGACGAGGCGGGAAGAGTGCGCATGCATGGCATAGCCAGAGAACGGGACAGCATGCGGGGCGGGTGGAACCGGATGCGCGCTGCGACGGCCAGCCTGGGCATATGCCTGAGCCGTGCAACGCTCTGCCTTGCCACAGCACTTGCCTTGGCCGTGGTGGGGAGCCCGCAGGCCGGAGCCTTCGAGACCACCGCCCCGACCGCCATCCTCGTCGATTTCGGCACCGGTCGCGTTCTCTTCGAGAAGGAGGCCGACCGGACCATCGCGCCGGCGAGCCTCGTCAAGCTGATGACCGTCGCGGTGATCTTCTCCGAATTGAGCACCGGCACGATTTCGCGCGACGACCGCTACATGGTCTCCGAATATGCCTGGCGCACCGGCGGCGCGGCCTCCGGCGGGTCAACGATGTTCCTGCCGCTGAACTCCGAGGTCAGCGTCGACGATCTCATCAAGGGCATCATCATCCAGTCGGGCAACGATGCGACCATCGTCGCCGCCGAGGGGATTGCCGGATCGGTCGAGGCCTTCGCCACGAAGATGAACGCCCTGGGCGAGACGATCGGCCTAACCGGGTCGCAGTTCGCCAACCCGCACGGCCTGCCGGATCCGGACCAGCATGTCACCGTCCGCGACCTCGCAACACTGGCCGACTTCCTGATCCGGACGTTCCCCGAGGAATATCCGCTGTTTAGCGAAGAGAGCTTCACCTTCAACGATATCACCCAGCGCAGCCGCAACCCGCTGCTGGCGCTCGGCGCCGACGGGTTGAAGACCGGCCATACGTCCGAGGCGGGCTACGGCCTCGTTGCCTCAGCCGAGCGCGACGGACGGCGCATCATCCTCGCCATCAGCGGCATGGAGAGCGCCAACGAGCGGGCCCGAGAGGCCAAGCGCCTGATGGATTACGGGCTGCAGGATTTCGAGGAGGTGGTGCTGCTGAAGGCCGGCGAGACCGTCGGAGAAGCCGTCGTGCGCGGCGGGGTGGCGACCAGCGTCCCGATGACCGCCGAGGGCGAGCTTCGCCTGCTCGTGCCCCGCGGCAGCCTCGCCGGCGTCGAGCGGACGGTGGTCGACAACGGCCCGGTCGAAGCACCCGTCGTCGCCGGCCAGCGGCTTGGCTGGATCCGCTTCGCGCGCGGCGAGGAGACGCTGCGCGAGGTGCCGCTGCACGCGGCCCAGGCGGTGGAGCAGGCAGGGATTTTGCAGCGGATTCGCGAGGCGATCAGCGAGAACCTCACCTGGCGCTAGGCGATTACGCCTTGACGCAGCGCAGCAAACAGCCGATATGCACGACTGTAACGCCGTGACAGCGCAGCGCCTGCTTGTCTCCTGACATCAGCTTCGTCGGGATCTTTGCCAGCGCAATCGGATCGGCCCTTGGCTTTCAGCGAAGGTGCTCGCATTTCGACACGGCCCGTCGATCCGTCCGCCAGCGCGAAGACGATCGGCCTCTTGGCGGACCTCCGTCCGCAATCCCGCAAGGCATATTTTTGACCCATAATGATTTTCAGGCGTTCGGCCTCGCCGATACGCTTCTCGCCGCGCTTGCGCGGCTCGACATCAGCCAGCCCACCCCGATCCAGTCCCAGTCCATCCCGGCCGTGATGGAAGGCCGCGACGTTCTCGGCATCGCCCAGACCGGCACTGGCAAGACCGCGGCCTTCGCCCTGCCGGTCATCAACGCCATTCTCGAGAAGGGTGGCCGGCCGATGCCGAAGACCCCGCGGGCGCTGATCCTGACCCCGACCCGCGAGCTCGCCTCGCAGATCGCCCAGAACGTCAAGGCCTATACGGCCGGCACCAAGGTCAGCCACCACGTCATCTTCGGCGGCGTCTCCATCCGTCCGCAGATCGACGCGATGCGCCGCGGCGTCGACATCGTCATCGCCACCCCCGGCCGCCTGCTCGACCTGATCGACCAGCGCGCGATCTCGCTCACGGACGTGCGCCACGTCGTTCTCGACGAAGCCGACCGGATGCTCGACATGGGCTTCGTGCGCGACGTCATGAAGATCGTCGGCATGCTGCCGAAGCAGCGCCAGTCGCTGCTGTTCTCCGCGACCATGCCGCGCTCGATCGCCGATCTCGCCGCCAAGATCCTGACCAACCCGGTCCGTTTCGAGGTGACCCCGGAAGTCATTACCGTCGAGAAGATCCAGCAGAGCGTCTATCTGGTGCCGCAGAAGGCCAAGAAGCTCTGGCTGATCGAGGCGCTGTCGAAGCCGGAATTCACCAAGGTGGTGATCTTCACCCGCACCAAGCACGGCGCCAACAAGCTGTCCGAGGATCTGGGCAAGGCCGGCATCGAGGCCGGCGCGATCCACGGCAACAAGAGCCAGGCGGCCCGCCAGAAGGCGCTTGCGACCTTCCATTCGGGCAAGACGGGCGTGCTGGTGGCGACCGACATCGTCGCCCGCGGCATCCATGTCGACGACATCAGCCACGTGGTGAACTTCGACCTGCCGGAAGAGCCGGAAAGCTACGTCCACCGCATCGGTCGGACGGCGCGTGCCGGCAAGTCCGGCGCGGCGATCGCGCTGGTCGATCCGTCGGAGCGCGCAAAGCTGCGCAGCATCGAACGGCTGACGGGCATCACCTTCGATGTCGTGCAGACCGAGTTCCTCGGCAATATCGACCTTGCCGCCGAGCCGACGCGTCCGGCCCGCACGGGACGGCCGCCGAACCGCTCGGGCAAGCCGCAGGGCCAGCGCCGCGACGGGCAGAAGCCGGGCGGGCAGCGCCCGGCGGGCGCCCACGCCGGCGAGAACCGCAACCGCAACTCCGACCCCAAGGGCACCGGTCGCGGCAATCGCCGCCAGCGCGGTGGTGGCGGCGGCGGACGTTCGCAGGTCGCATCGGCCTGAGGCTTCGGCCTAACGGAATGGATGGAAGGGCGGCCGCGAGGTCGCCCTTTTTCTTTGCCCCCTCACCCGACCCTTGTCGGATTGACCCGGCCCGGTCGGCGTTGCACCCGGATTGCACCGGAAGCGCAGTGACGCCATATGGCGTCAATCGAGACGAGGAGACGCCCCCAATGGCCGAAACGATCAAGGTCGACATTCCCCACAAGCTCGGCCGTGCATCGGCCCGGGCCCGGATCGACGAGGGATTCGGCAGGCTGCGCCAGGAGATGCTGGGCGGCATGGTCAAGTTCGAGGATACCTGGGACGGCGATCATCTGGACTTCAAGGCCCGCGTCATGGGTCAGACGGTGACCGGCCGGCTCGACGTCATGGACGAGGCCGTGCATGTCGAGGTCGACCTGCCGATGATGCTGGCCGCCCTTGCGGACAAGATCAAGGGCAAGCTCCGCAAGCAGGGCCAGATCCTGCTCGAGAAGAAATAGGCGGAGCGCTCCTTCGGCTTCAGTCCGTCCGCACGCCGGTCAGCGTCGCCCTCTCGGCACGGACGGTCCCGCCGTTCTCGCCGGGTTCGATCGCCAGGATCTTGCCGAGCCCCGGCACCAGTGAGTCCACCCTGACGCGCCAGAGTTCGCCCGGCGAGGCGAGATGGGCCTCGCCGCCAAAGACCATGACGATCTGGAAGTCCTGCGGCGTGAGTTCGGTGGACCGGACGCGATGCGGTACGGGCAGCGGCGTGATGCCGTTGTCGTCGGCCTTTTCGGTCGAACCGGTCTCGATCGGATCCAGCCGGCCCTGCGCCGCCGACATAAGCAGCCGGTCGAAATAGCCGGGATCGGTGTGCGAGATCGCGATGACCGCCGAGAAGAAACCCGTCGACAGCAGCAGCACCATGACGGCGAGGACACGCGACAGCCGATCCGACGCGGTGGTCGCTGGTGCGGCGTTGCCGAACGCCGAAGGGTCGATGCTGGACATGGTCGCTCCGCGCCACCGGCTCCCCGAGGCCGGTGTGCAGGTACCTTCGCATTGCCGCGTTAACGCATGGTAAGAGCGCGGCCGGCCTCGATGATCGGAACGATCGCCAGAAGCGTTTTCACGATTTCTTCGACAATCGGCGCCTATCCTGCGCCATGGAACCGCCTTTGCTCCCGACCGGCCAGGAAAGCCGCAACGCGCATCGCCGGCGCACGCGCCTGCGGCCGGTCAAGCTCGTCACCGCCAGCGGTCGGTTCATCCAGGACGGCACCGCCCTCGACGGCTCAGCGAACGGCGCCCGGATCCTGCGCTACGAAGCGATTCCCCTGCCCGCGCGCATCGCCGTCTTCGACGAGTCCGACCGCACGCTGCGGGCGGCCTCGATCGTCTGGACGCAGGCAATGGAGATGGGCGTGCGGTTCGCCGGTCCCGCGCGGGCCGCCAGCCCTGCCGAGATTGCACGCCTGACCGGGCGTTATTACGCCCTGCCGGACTGATCGCGGCGGTCCGCCTCAAGCGCCGTTGCGGACCTCGGACTTGGCGACGTAGTCGAATTGCTCGACCAGGATTTCCCGCACCAGTTCCTGGCCATAGCGCGCATTGACGGCGTCGCGGATGTCCTTGGTCAGAGCCGGCAGATCGAAACGCTCAGGCTTGGCGAAGTCGAAGCCCTCGGTGGCGTAGAGGCGGCGGAACGCCTCGTCGAGGATGAACGGATCCGGCGGGACCTTCAGCTGGGCGACCGTCCGGCCGTCGATCGTGTAGACGAAGCGGGCGAGGATATAGCCCTGGATCGCCGCATCGGTGATCATCGGAATGGTGATGTTGTCGGTGGTGCGATAGTCGAGGCCGGCGAAATAGCTCGGCTCCTCGGCGGCATCCGCCGCACTGCCGCCACCAGCCATGGACGCCATGACGTAGCTCGACCCGAGCGCCACGATCGCCACCCACAGGCCGACGGCGATGAGCTTGATCAACGCGGCAGGTCCCGACGGCCGAGCGCGGCGCTGTAGGTCCCGTCGGACTCCGATTCGGCAATCGATCGCGAGATCAGGGCGGAGATGTCGTGGCTGGCACGCACGTGCAGCTCGAGCATGTTGCGATTGGCCTCGACGACGTCCTTCAGGCGGCCGAGCCGCTGGTCGAGCGCCGGATCGCGCGTCGCCGGGACGCTCTTGGCGAGCCGGGTGAGTTCCAGCAGGCTCTGGTTCTTGCGGCCGGTGATCTCGGCGAGATCGATGGCGGTGCCGCGGTCGAGCGCGGCGGTCTCCGCGGCGAGGATCTCTTCGAGCCGGTCGACGGCCTTGGCGAGCGCGATGTTCAAGAGTTGATCTCCTATCTGGTTGTATCGAGGCGCGCTGCGCCGGCCCGGGCGACGTCACTGTCGCGGAGCATGTCGTTCAGGGCTTTGTCGCCGCTCTTGCCGGGCAGCGCCTGGCTGCTGCGGTCGGCAGCGATGGCGTCGGCGATGCCGATGCCGCCGCCCTTGGCGAGTTCGTTGCCGATTTCCTCGGCCATCATCGACCGCCAGACCTCGCCGGCAGTGCCGCTGCCGAAATAGCTCGACGCCTCGGTCGGCAGCATCGACTCCACGAAGCTGCGCAGCACGAAGCCCTCGAACTGCTCCAGCGGCGGCGCGACGCGCGACTGGTGGGCGACGAGCGGGCTGATGGGGGCCGAGACGGCCGCAGCCTGGGAGGCAGCGCCGCCGGCGGCGTCGAGCGCCGTCGTGAAGTCCGCGCCGGCGGCGGCGCTGGCGCGCGTGGCGGATGGCTTCGGCGCGGCGGCGGTCTGCGTCAACGGGCTGGTGGATGTCAGGGGCGCTATCGTCATCGGTCCTGGTCGCGCTGCTGCGTCGATCGTCGTCTCGGCTTGTAGCGCCGCGGGCTTATTCGAAGCTTGTCCGGCCGCGCGCCAGATGGCCTTCGATGGTCGATCGCAGGGCACTCGCCTCGTCTTCCGCTGCCGACAGCTGGGCAGCCTCGCCGCGAACCTTCTCGACCCCCTTCTCCGAGCGGCGCGCCGAGCGGATCCGCGTCTCCGTCGCCGCCTGCAGGTCGGCATTGGACCGGCGGGCGACGTCGTTGCGGCGCAGCCCATTGACCTTCGCGCCGACGAACAGGCCGTGCAGCGCGGATTCGGTGCCGAGGCTGGCGATGAGCTCGGCCGTCGTGCGGTCGATGGCGGCGCCTTCCTCGCGCAGATGGACGAGGCGCCACTCCTCCAGCAGCCGCTTCTGGCGCTGGACCTTGAGGATCCGGTCGAGGCGCCGCAGCCGCTCGTGCTCCGCGCTCATCCGGCCAGCACCCAGGCTTCGAAGGACTGCAGGAAGATCACCAGGAAGTCGCCAATCGTGTAGGCGAAGAGCACCAGCCCGCCGGCGAGGACGAAGGGCAGCGAGATGAAATACACCGGGATGGTCGGCGTCAGCTTGTTGGCGAGCCCGATCGCGAAATTGACGACGATTCCATAGAGCAGGAAGGGGCTCGAAATCCGCAGGCAGAGCAGGAAGGCCTCGTCGAGATTATCGGCGATGCTGGCGAGGTTGCCGCGCACCGAAAAGCCGGCCGACGTCGGCATCGCGGTATAGGAGGCGACGAGCGCCCGGGCGATCTCGGCATGCAGGTTGAGGACGAAGATCATCGTCGTCGCCGTCAGGGTCACTAGCGTGACCATCGCCGGCGCCGGTTCGTTGTCCTCGATCGCCCCGCCCATCGCCATGCCCATGCCGATCGAATTGGCCATGACGTGACCGGCGAACTGCAGGGCGATCATGAAGCTGCGCCCTAGCAGGCCGATGAACATGCCGTTGAGCAGCTCGCTCGCCATCAGCGCCAGCCGGCCGTTGTCATCGGCGGCCGCGACCAGCGGCTGGATCGTCGGCAGCAGTCCCGGCGACAGCGCCAGCGAGATCGCGAAGGACAGGAATAGCCGGATCTGCATCGGGATGCGCGAGGACGAAAACCCCGGCAGCAGCATCAGGCAGGCGCCGATCCGGCAGAAGATCAGGAACAGCGCGAAGAAGAGCTCCGACAGCTCCGGCGTCACGAGATCGACCCGACCGTCTTGATGTCGACGCCGCGGGCGATCTCCACATGCGAGAGCACCGGCAGGTTGACGAAGATCCGCTCGATCATCATGCGCACGTAAGGCCGCGCGTCCGGCGCCGCGACGAGGACGAACATCTCGCCTTGGTCCATCTTCTCGCGGATCACCTTGGTGGCTTCCGTCGCGAACTGTTCGACGACGCGCGGATCGATGTCGAACTCGATGACGTCGCCCTTGCCGTCCCGCTTGAGTGCCTGGTGGAAGGCGAGGTCCCACTGGTTGCCGAGGCGCAGCACGCCGAGCTTGCCGTCGTGCAGGAGATCGCCGCAGATCTGCTGCGCCATGCGCATGCGCACATGCTCGACGATCTGTTCCGAGCGACGCACATGCGGCGCGATCTCGGCGATCGCCTCGAGGATCAGGTTGAGGTTGCGGATCGACACGCGCTCGGCAAGCAGCAGCTTGAGCACCGCCTGCAGGCCCGAATAGGACATGTGGGCCGGGATGATCTCGTCGATCAGCCGCTTGTATTCCGGCTCCAGACGCTCGGTCAGCGCCCGCATGTCCTTGTAGGACAGGAGCTGCGCGAGGTTGTTGCGGATCACCTCGGAGAGGTGCGTCAGAACGATCGACAGCGTGTCGATCGGCTCGAAGCCCTGCCGGCGGGCTTCTTCGGCAAAACTTCCCGAAATCCAGGCGGCCCGCATGCCAAAGGCCGGCTCCTTGGTGATGTCGTGCGGCATGTCGGGCTGGCCCGCATCGCCGAGTACGATCATCAGGTCGCCGAGCCGCAACTGCTGGGCCGCCACCACCGTGCCGTGGATCTTGATCTGGTAGGATTTGGAATCGACCGAGAGGTCGTCCGACAGCTTGATTTCCGGCACCACGAAGCCGTAGCGGGCGGCAAAGCGCCGGCGCATCTTCTGGACCCGATGGGCAAGCTCGTCGCGCTTCAGCACGAGATGCGCCGAAGCCTGCTTGCCGAGAACGAGCTCGATCTCGACGATCTTGAGGGATTCCTTGACCGAGGTGCGCTCGGCCTCGACGGCGAGCTTTTCTTCCTCGTTGCGGACTTGCTCGACCTTGCGCAGCTCGTCCCGACGCTGGCGCGGGATGATGTAGGCGAGGAAGCCGAGGCCTGCGCCGAGGATGAAGAACGGGATGAACGGCAGTCCGGGCAGGAAGGCGAGGATCGCCATCAGGACGCCCGACACCGCCATGGCGCGGGGGTAGAAGCCGAGCTGGCCGATGACGGCGAGTTGCGCCGCGCCGCGATTGCCGCCCTTCGACACCAGCAGGCCGGCCGCCAGCGAGACGATCAGCGCCGGGATCTGCGTCACCAGCCCGTCGCCGACCGACAGCTTGGTGAACACATCCGCCGCGCTGGCGGCATCCATTTCGTGCCGTGTGATGCCGATGATGATGCCGCCGAAGATGTTGACGGCGGTGATGATCAGCCCGGCGATCGCGTCGCCGCGGACGAATTTCGAGGCGCCGTCCATCGAACCGAAGAAGGAACTTTCCTCCTCCAGTTCCTGACGGCGCGCCTGCGCCTGGCGCTCGTCGATCAGTCCAGCAGAGAGGTCGGCATCGATCGCCATCTGCTTGCCGGGAATGGCGTCGAGCGTGAAGCGCGCGCCGACCTCGGCGATGCGGGTCGCGCCCTTGGTGATGACCAGGAAGTTGACGATGATGAGGATCAGGAAGACGACGATGCCGATGACGAAATCGCCGCCCATGACGAATTGCGAGAAGCCGCCGATGACGTGGCCGGCCGCGTTCACGCCGTTATGTCCTTCGGCCAGGATCACGCGCGTCGTCGCGATGTTGAGCGACAGGCGCATCATCGTGGCGAGCAGCAGAACCGTTGGAAATGCCGAGAAGTCGAGCGGCTTCTGGATCCAGAGCGCGACCATCAAGATCAGCACGGAAAGCGCGATCGAGAAGGCAAGGCCGATATCGATCAGGAAGGACGGGATCGGAATGAACAGGACCGTGAGGACCAGCACCACCGCGATCGCGAAGCCGATGTCGCGACCTCCGGTGACGCTGGGGGCTTCGACCCGACGAGGCTTCAGAATATCGGCGGACATCGCAGCTTCCCGAACTCAACTGTCATGACCCGTGCGGCAGTCGCGGCGGGCGTCGAGGCTGAGGTTTCGCAAACGAAGGTTGCTTCGGGCTGTTCAGTAAGCGCGTAGCAGAGAGGAAGGTTTCGCTGACGCGGGGGCCGCAAGGCTCGGGAAAGCGGGAGCCGCGGCGAGGCAGCGACCTCGCCGACAGGATCAAGCGGACTGGTACGGCTCAGCTGAAGCCATGCTCGATGCGCGAGTAGGATTCCTGCGTGAAGGCAAAGACCTGCGCGCCGGTGAACGAGGCGGTCAGGGCAATGACGATGAAGATCGCCAGGATCTTCGGCACGAAGGTGAGCGTCACCTCCTGGATCTGCGTCAGCGCCTGGAACAGCGCGATCGCCACGCCAACGATCATCGCCGCGGCGACGGCGGGGCCGCAGGCGGCGACGATGGTCCAGATGGCGGACTGGACGATGTCGAGTGCGTCAGCTTCGTTCATGGTCTCATTTCACCGTCGTGCCGGATTCCAGCATCAGCGTCTTGCCGCCGCCGAGCACGGCCTGCACGCCGCCATCGACGACCCGCACCGCCTCGACCGTGCCGGTGACCGAACCGTCGGCCGAGGTCGCGGTGCGGCCGATCAGCGAGTTCGCCTGGGTCAGCGCCGAGACCGTCATCAGCGAATCCAGCTTCTTGTTGGTCTGGATCGCCTGCTCGACGGAGGAGAACGACGCGAACTGCGAGATGTACTGGGTCGAGTCGGTCGGGTTCAGCGGGTCCTGGTGCGACATCTCCGCGACCAGCAGCTTGAGAAACGAGTCGTAGTCGAGCGTCGAGCTCTTCTCGGCCGTCGTCTGGGCGGCCTGGTAGGACGTGGTTCCGGAAATGCCGCTGACGCTCATCGTGCTCCTCCTGCGGCCAGCCGCAATTCGGTTCGCCCGGACTGGGGCGGGGGGAATGCATCGGCCGTCCTGCCGAGACTTTCGTCCTCGAGCGGGATCAGCGAGCGGACGCGTTTGAGCGCCTCGAAGCAGCGATTGCGCTCGACCAGTTCCGAAGCTTCGGTCAGACCGTCGATGATGTCGCGGTTACGATAGGTCTTGAGCATCAGCGAGCGCGACGACAGGAACAGCTGGCGGGCGGCATCGCTGTCGTTGGGATCCATGATCATCATCTGGATGACGAAATAGAGCTGGCGAAGCGGCGTCGTCGCCTCGTCCGCCTGCATGACATGGCTCTCGAGCAGGAACGTCACGTCATTCAGGAATTCCAGCGTGGTCTTGCGGTCGACCTTGAGCACCGCGCCATTGACGAAGATCCGTTCGCCGGGCCTGAGCGAGATCCGCAGCGTCGCCATGTCAGTTCAACCCGTTGCGGATGAGCGTGGAGATCTCGATGATCCCCTTGAAATTCTCGGACTTGCCGAGCCGGATGGCTTCGGCCTCGCGCATGATCCACAACCCGACGGAGATCAGTTCGGCCCGCAGCTCGTCCGGCAATCCGTTGTCTGCGCCGGCGAGGTCCTCGACGAGGATCGCCCAGAGGCTGCGCGTCGTGTAGATCGCCTCGATCGCGTCGCGGGAACGCGGACCGCTGACGGCCGCGCGCTCGAGCATCGCGATCGAATGATCGAGAGCCTGACGCTCGCGGTCACGGGCGTCGACTTCGACGTCCTGCGTAACTTCCGCATATGAGAACTGATACATTCCAATCCCTTGCTGCTTGTCCGAACCGCCTCCCACGAGCCTGGTCCGGGGTCTTGATCTGTCTTGTCCGGCCTCGCCGAAATGGCGGCCGGATCAGTCCTCGCGGGTGCTGCGTCTTCGGCGCGCAGGACGCCTAGAGGTAGTTCAGGAGGCTGAGCCGCGAGATGCGGGCGGTCAGCGAATAGGAGGTTTCCAGGAGGGTCATCAGCGTGGTCACCCTGGTCGAGGCCTCGTACTGATCGACCTCCTCGAACGAGGCGATCGACAGGGTCAGGACGCTGTTGCGGCTCTTCAGCGTCGCTTCCGTCACATCGAGCCGGCTCTGCTTGCCGCCGATCTCGGAGCGAATCTCGGTGAGCTGGGCGAGGCCCTGGCTGAGAGTCTCGATCGCCCGGCTTGTGAGAACCTGACGTACGTCGCTGCTCATGCCTTCCGCCCCCAGATCGGCGATCATGACATAGGCCTTGGCGATGTTGCGGAAGGCCTCGTTGGAAGCCGGATAGGAGACGTCGAGCGTCTCGCTCTCGCTGATGCGGTTGTAGACCGACGAGCCGTCGGCCTTCGACCAGTTGTCCCAGTTGCCCGCCGGAGGAAGCTCGAACAGGTCGTCGATGTCGCCGTCGATGAAGGCCTCGAGGTCTGCCGCTGGGATGTTCGCGACCGCCGGATCGTCCTGCGCGAAGCCGAATGCCGCCTGGAAAGCCGCGGCCGTGGCCTGCTGGGCCGTCGAGTTCTGCTCGTAGCCGCTGGCCGGACCGCCGCCCACCGCCTCGAAGGCAATCGCCGGCTGGTCGCTGCTGGCGCCGGAGAAAAGGAACCGCGATCCGGCGGCGCTGTTGAGCGCCCCGGTATACTGCTGCAGGGCTGCTTTCGCCTGCTGCACGCTGGCGGTGATGCCCGGGTCGCTGGCGCCGTTGGAGATCAGCGACGCCAGGAGCGCCTCGCCGGTCTTGGCCATGGATTCGAGCGCGGTCTGCATCGTGTCGAAGCGCTGGCCGATGAGCGCATTGGACTCGCGCAGGCGCGTGTTGTTCTCCCGCTCGATGCGGATTGACACGGTCTGGTTGGTCCGCACGCCGAGCCCGAGGCCGACATCGGCCAGGCGACCGGTGGTGACCTCCTTCTGGGCGGTCCGCAATTCGTCCTGGATCCGGAAGACGGCCGATCGCGGCGCCGAGGAGAGCGAGTAGCTGGAAACGAGGAAGTTGCTCACGAAAGTCTCCGTCTATCGAATGGCCAGAAGGGCGTCGATCATCTCTCCGACCGTCGAGAGGAGCTTGCTGGAAGCCTGGTAGGATCGCTCGAGATCAAGCATCCGGGTCATCTCGTCGTCGATATTGACCCCGCTTTTGTCCGAGAGGCTTTCCTGCGTCCGCGACAACAGCACCGACCGATAGTCCGCCTCGTCGACAGCCGTGGCGCGCTGGCCTTCCAGCCAGCCGATCGATGCCGCGCTGTATTCCGACAGTGTCGCCCTTACGCCGGCACCGGCGTTCACGTCGAAATCGCGAGGCAGAGAGAACTGCGCGATGAGGGCGTTCAGCCGCTCCGTGAAGCCGCTGGACCCGTTGGTGTTGTAGCGGAAGGCCGGATCGCCGGGATGGGAGATGGCGCCGTCCCGCAGCAGCATCGGATCGCCGCCGGGCTTCGTCGAGTCGACGCTCGCGGCGATCTGGATCGTCCCGGCCAGGCCCCTGGCGCCGGCGACCGTAGCCGGCACGGTGGTCATGCCGTTCGACGTGAACAGGCCGGCGTATCGCCCGGTATCGGCCGGGTCGGCCTGATTGGTCTCGGCGAAACCGTCGATCAACGCATAGGCGATCCCGTCGAGCTGGCCCTGGAAGCTCACGGCGGTTTCGTCGCGAAGGGTCAGCAGCCCCGCCAGGCTGCCACTCTTGACCGGCATCGGCGAAGCGGCGCCGGAAATGACCACGCCGTCGATCTTGAAGGCGCCGCCGACCACGTTCGGATCGTAGGCCGCCTGCGGGGTAAACTCGACGGCGCGGGCGGCCTTGTCGAACAGCGTGATCCCGGAATCGGTGTAGAGGGCGAGTTCGTTGCCGTTGCGCGTCTGGACATTGACCCCGACATATTGCGACAGCTCGCGGATGATCTGGTCGCGCCGGTCGAGGAAATCGGTGACGTCCGCGCCGGTCGACGTGCCGGACATGATCCGGCCATTGACGGTCTCGAACTCGGCCAGCAGCGCGTTCATCGACTTCGCCGCCTGGTCAAGCTTGTCGTCGGCATCCTTGCGGGTTGCCTGGACCGCGGCACTCGCCTCGTTCAGCCCGTTGGCCATGTCCCGCGCCGCGGCCACGGCCGCCTCGGCGGTCTGCCCGCTCTCCGGCGAGACGGCATATTGCGACAACGCCGCCTTGAGTTGCGCGAGCCTTGCAGCGGGCGACGTCGGCGCATCGACGTCGCCGATCACGTCGCGGATGCGATCCAGCCCGGAGGCTTTCGCATCGGCTGCCCCAAGCGCCGAGGTCGACACGAGCAGCGAGCGGAACAGCGCCGCGTCGCCGGACTGGGCGATCGAGACGATCCTGACGCCGCCCAGCTGCCCTGTCGACAGGTTGGCATATTTGCGCGAGGCGTAGGGGTTGTCGGCGTTGGCGATGTTCCGCGAGACGATCGCGGTCTGGCTCGACACGGTCGAAAGCGACGCGCGGGCATTGGAGAAGGCGGACAGAAGTGACATGGCGCTGGCGGGTCCGATGCGGGGCTAGTCGGTGGGCGGCCCTAGCGTTTCAGGTTGACCAGGACGTCGAGGATCTCGGACCCGGTCTGGAACACCTTCGAGTTGGCGCTGTAGCTGCGCTGCGACTCGATCATGCTGGTCAGCTCGGAAGCGAGATCGACGTTCGACTGCTCGAGGCCGCTCGGGACGAGGCTGCCGAAACCGTTCATGCCGGGGTCGCCGACCTCGACGACGCCCGAAGCGTTGCTGGCGCTGTAGACGTTGCCGGCGGCTGCCGTGAGCTGATCGGGGCTCGGGAAGCGGGCGAATTTTAACTGGTAGAGTTCGATGATGGCGCCGGAATCCATGATGCCGTTGAGCGTGCCGTCCTCGCCGAAGGCGAATTCGCTGAAGGTGCCGGCCGGGTTGCCGTTGCCGACGAGGCGCGCGGAAAAGTCGGTGGCGTATTCGGTCAACGGCCCGAGGCCGATCGGGATCGCCTCCCCGCCCGGCAAGGTGTAGGCCATTGCCGCGGGCGTGGCCGTGCCGAGACCGGTCACCGCGTTGAAGTCGATGACGCTGGTCTGCGGCCCCAGGCTGTCGTCATAGGTGATCGTCCACTGATTGGCCGCCGTCTTCGTCATGTTGACGTCGACAACGATCTCCCTGCCGACGTCGTCGTAAATGACCATCGACGACTTCTTGGTATCGTTCACGGCCGCCGATTCCGGGAACTGCAAGGCGAAGTTCGCCTGGGTCGTGCGCTGCGGCGCGACGATCTCGCCGACCGGCAGCGTGATCGGCCCGGCGCTGCCGTCGAGCGCGGTCGTATCCTTGAGCCGGTATCCAGCGGAATTGACCAGATAGGTGACGTTGTTCTCGGTGCGCTGCACGAAGGAGCCGGCGCGAGTATAGAATTCGCGACCGGCAGCATCCTGGACGACGAAGAAGCCATCGCCCTGGATGGCAAGGTCCGAACCGGACGAGCTGGCGGCGATGTTGCCCTGCTGGCTGACCGACTGGCGAACCTGGGTGGTCACCGAGCCGGAATTGTACTCGCCACCGCCCTGCGCGATCACCAGCGAAGAGAACTCGGCCGAGTTCCGCTTGTAGCCAGTCGTACCAGAATTGGCGATGTTGTCGGAAACGACCGAGAGGCGGTTTGCCTGAGCGTTCATTCCGGAGACACTGGTTCTGAAGACGCCGTTGATGCTCATGATCTGCTGCTCCGTGCCGCGTTGTTCCGCGCCATGATTAGAAAGCGAAGCTTGCCTCTGGCTGTTGGCTCTCCCGCATTGCGAAGTAGATTTTATAAAGAAAAAAGCCGCATCGGATAATCCGACGCGGCTTGAACTTTTAATACTTTAGTAACGATCGCTTTTTATTCTACACCGATGCCATAACCGAGATAGCGCTTCGACGACACCGGATCGTAGCCGAGGCGCATCTTCAGCTTCTTGCGCAGCTTGGAGATATGGCTCTCGATGACGTTCTCCTCGACGTTCTCGTCGAAGATGCCGTAGATGGCGCTGAACAGCTGCTGCTTGGAAACCCGGCGACCGCGATTGGCGACCAGATATTCCAGGATGCGGCGCTCGCGGCGGGGCAGTGCCATCGGCTTGCCCGCGACTTCGGCGTCGCGACCGTCCTGGTAGACCGAGATTTCGCCGACGATCGTGCGGGCCTGCTCGATCGCCTCGCGGCGACGGATGGCGCCGACCCGGGCGAGGATTTCCTTGACGTGGACCGGCTTGGCGACGACGTCGTCGACTCCGGCGGCGAAGAGATCGAGCGTACCGTCGAGGTTGCGGCTGTCGGAGAGCGCGATCAGCGGTGCCTTGGAGCGGGAGCGGATGAAGCGGGGGCAGATGGCGCGATCGTCGAAATCGCCCAGCAGGAAGGCTTCGACCGCCGAAATATCGGCGTCCGGCGCGGTCTCGACCCACTCGCGAAAATCGTCTGCCTGGAACCCGGCAGCGGAGACGCCTTCACGGCCGAAAAGGGACTGATAGCCGCTCGTCACAAGCTCACGATTGTCCACTACAACGATCATCTCAACCCCTCCGGCCCCGCCGTTTTGCTCTGCGAAAAGAGGTAACCTGACCTGAGTCTTGCGCCTATCCTGAAATTTAGTGATCCGTTAACCATAATCGGCGGATAGCGGCTAAGTATCGAATCCGATTCGCGAATTTTTTTCGTTACCAATTCCTTAATGGGACAGGTCCGGGCCAGCCGCGTACCGTAGGGCGGCGGGCGGTCTATGGCCGGGCGAACGAAGATCCTAGTTCAGAGATAGACCGAACGATCGAGATCGCTGCGGGCTGTCTGGGCATCCGCCGTGATGCGCGTGCCCTGGCCATCGCCACTCGCACCGCCCTGCCCGGCCGCGCCACGCTGCCCCCCTGACGGGTTTTGCGACGCGTCGCCGTTCGGCGCCCCCCCATCGGCCGAAGCGCCATGCGGCGTGCCGTCAGCAAAGCCGGGCGACGTGGCACGGGCCTGGCCTGGATCACGCAGGCCGATGCTGATCGCCGCGTCGTCGACGGCGAAGCCGGACTGGCTCAGCAGCGATTTCAGCCCTTCGGTGTCGTCCTTGAGGCGCATGACCGTTTCCGGCTCGCTGGCCATGAGCTGGATGGCGAGCTGCCCGTCGATCAGCTTCAGGGTCACGTCGACCTTGCCGAAATGCGCCGGCTGCAACTGGATCTGCACCGTCTTCAGCGCCGCACCGCCGGCGCGCAGCCGCAGATTGCCGGTGGTCTCGGCGCTGTCCGGAGCAGCGCGGAACTCACCGAACGCACTGCCCAGGGCCGAGGCGACCTGACGCATCGGCGGTACCGTGGCTATCGTGCCTGGAGCGGAAGGGCCGGCAGAGGCGGCGGGCTCCGGGAATACGGTCGAACTTTCCGTCTTCGTCGCGGGATGTCTCTCGGTGGCGGCGTCGCCACCCTTGGCTTCGTCGCGGACAGAGCCGGGCCTGACGCCAGGCGAAAGCGCGTCTACCGTTGCGGTGGCGCCGGCATTGGCGACCTTTCGCGAACCGTCCTGCGTGGCACCTGCGCGAACGCCTGCTACAGCGTCGTCCGCTGCATCGATGGAAGCAGCGCTCGGCTGCGCGGCATCGTCCGCGACGAGCCGGCCAAGCGCGCCGTTTCGTGCCGCGAACGTGGCCGCCACGGCGCCCCTGTCGTCACCCCGTCCGGCTGGCGCGAAGTCGGTTCGCATCGACACGAAGTCGGCCCGGACCTGGTTGCCGGGCGCTCCGTGACCCCGGGCGGCGAAGCGCAGCGGCGCGGCGTCGCCATCGAACACCGCGGCCGCCGTCGCATCGAGGCGCCGGAACAGGTCCGTCCGCGCGTCGTCAGGCATGCTGTCCGGCAGTCCCGCAAACGGATCTCTCGGGGCGCTGATCTCTCGCGGCCCGTCGGCGAGGTCAGCGACGGGGCGCGCAGTGGGATTGATGGTATCGGGGATGCTGCCCGCCGGTGTCGCCATGGCCTTCTCGCCGGTCGGCCCTGCGGCTGCAGCAGAATGCCGGGGACCGGCCTCGAAGGCCGCGAGGATGGCGGCGAGGCCCTCGGGCCGGGGATCGGCAGGCGCCCCGTCACGGCCTTCCAGGGGCGGCGTCATCTCGGACGGCGATATGCTGGCGAGGGCGGCATTGCTGTCACCGTCCGCCGGTCCGCGGCCCGTTGACGCCGCGTCGGCGGCAGCGTCGCCAACCGTGGTGGCAGGCTGCCTGTCCTCGCGGGCGCCGAGCGCGACGGCGAACCCTTCACCGCCGCCGCTGCGCTCGTCACGGGCCGCCGCGCGGCGCGCGGCAGGCTGCGAAACAACGTCGATTTGCTTCGGCACAGCGGTCATGGAGCACGTCTCTTCTGGTCGCCGCGCATCGCCTCCAGGAGCGCTTCGCCCCGGGCCAGCATGTCGGCCGCGGGCAACGGCACCGCATCTTCGTCATCGTCGTTCGGAACCGACGTGGCGCCGGCGAGCAGGGGCTGGCGCATCTGCTCGAGCAGTCTCACGGCGGCGGTGCGCAGCTTCTGGTCGGCCGGGTGGAGCAGCGCCGGATCGATCGCCTCGAGCGTCGTGCGGACCTCGACGAAATCGCGCTCCGTCAAGGTCGCCGCGATTTCGTAGAGCGTGGCGCGCACCCGGTCTTCGCGCGTCATCGCGGGAAAGGCCAGGGCCCGCGATGCGGCCATCGCCGCAAGCCGGAGATTGCCGGTCACCAGTGCCCGGCGCCCGACGGCGAGGAAGATCGACAGCTGCTGCTCGGACGGGATCGTGAACGTGGCATCGACGATGGCGGCGACTGTCGCCTCCTCCGTCCCCGCCGGCCGATCCGCATAGACCGAAGCGAAACGAGCACGAAAATTCCCGGCATAGGCCGATTTCGCGAACCGCTCGAAATACTGCCGGGCAAAGCGGTTTGCCGCCTCCGGCTCACCCGTCCCCTCGGCCAGCATCACCCCCATGCGCAGCGCCGCCTCTTCGAGCAACGTGCCCGGGGCCGCCAGCATCACCCGCTTCAGCCGGGCCAGCGCCACGTCGGGATCGGATTCCTGCTGCAACTGCGCCAGCGCGAGTTCCACCTGCGCCACGAGGCCGGTTTCTCCCGTCGCGAGGTTGATGGCGCCGAGCTTCTCGATCGCTTCGGCGGAGCGGTTCTCGACATAGGCGAGCGCGCCTTCGAGGAGCAGTCGGTCCTCGCCCTCCGGTGACGTGCGTTCGATGACCTTGCGCAGCACCGGCGGCGGGCCGCCACTCAGCACGAACAATGCCGCCGCCCGGCGATTGCGTGGGTCCTGCCAGACCTCCGGCGCCAACTCGGCGAAGGTCGGTCCGTAGCGCCGCAGCAGGCGCGACTGAACCCGGATGGCGGCGCCGTTGCCGCGCGCCACCTGATCCTGAAGGAACTGCAGCGAGCGGACGATCTCGTAGGGCATCGGGCCCTGCTCCATCGTCGCGCCGGCCTCACCCGCCAGATCCGGCAAGGCCTCGTCGGTGGTTGCGGCCTGCCGGGCCGTTTCGCCCGCCTGACGGACCCGCGCCGCGGTAGCGCCAGGTTCCTCTGAAGCCATCGCCGGCCTGCTCTCCTGGGCAAACGCAAGCGGACAGGGCGCGAGCATCATCAGCACCGCGACAGCAGCGAATCGTGATAGGCGGCCGCCGCTCATGCAGAGGGAACCGTCAGCAGGATCTCAATGCGACGATTGATCGCCGCCTCGGGGTTGGCCGGGTCGCGCGGCTCACGGTCGGCGAAGCCCTCGATCGCGCGGACGCGGCTCTCGTCGAGGCCGCCGCGCGCCAACATGTAGTAGGCCATGTGGGCCCGCGCCGTCGAAAGCCGCCAGTTGTCGTATTCGCCACTGGCGAAGGGGCGCGCATCGGTGTGGCCGCGGATGACCACCTCGCCCTCGCGCTTGGCCAGCGCCGCGGCGATCTTCTCCATCATCGCCACTGCCTCCGGGGTCGGGCGGGCGGAGCCGATGGCGAACATGCCGCTCACCGCATCGTCGACGAGCGAGATCGTCACGCCGCCCTCGCCCTCGCTGATCTCGAGATTCGCCGGCAAGGACTGCCCCGCTTTCGCGAGTTCGATCTCGAGGTCGGCCTTGACCGCGTCGGCGACGTCGCCGGGCCCACCCTCGCCGGCTTTTTCCTCGCCGGTCTTTTCCTCGCCCGTCGCAGCCTTGTCATCGGGAACGGGCATGGCCTCCTCGCCGGCCTCGATAGCCGGATCGACGGGGATCACCGCGGTCCGGAATTCCGCCGGCGGCACCTCTTCCAGCATGCCGCCATTGTCCACCGTGTTCCGGGCGATCTGCCAGGAGGCGGGATCGAACGGGTCCCGATAGGCGTCGCCGCCGTTCATGCCGGGCAGGCCCGATCCGTCGGGCACGCCGTTGTCATAGGTGTTGCTGGTCGCGCTGCTCTCGGACGCGATCTCGGCCAGCACGGCATAGGGGTCGCGGAACATCGCCTGCTCGTCGCCGCCCTGCTGCTCCCCGGCCAGCGGCTTGCCATGCGTGTCGCCATTGGTGTCGACCCGGCTGACGCCGCGCTCGTTGTCGTCACGCGATGCGCCGTCGTCCTTGGTCTCGACGCCGCGCGAGGCGGGGGCGGTGTCGGTCAGCTTGATCGGATTGAAATACTGCGCGACCTGCTTGCGCGTCGCCATGTCCGAGGTGTTGGTCAGCCACATCACCAGGAAGAACGCCATCATCGCCGTCATGAAGTCGGCGAAGGCGATCTTCCAGACGCCGCCATGATGGCCCTCGTCCACCGGCGCGCGCCGGCGAACGATGATGATCTCCTGGCGCTCCAGATGTCCGGCGCCCGCCTGTTCGCTCACGCCAGTGCCTCTTCCAGCGCCGTACGCCATCCGGCGAGGCGAGTCTCGATGACCGTCTGGTCGCATTCGATGCGCACATCGACACCGTCCTTGTCCGGCGTGAACGCCACCATCGCGCTGCCGCTGCCGAGTTGTGCCGCCAGGGCATCGAGAAGATCGGCAGGCCCGCTTGCGCGCACCTTCAGGGGAGCGCCGTCGAGCGTCAGGGTGCGCACCGCGCCGGCAAGTTCCATCACCGTCTGCCGGCGGCGCGCGTCGAGCGCGATCGGACGCAGCACGCTCGCCAGCGACGAATGCACGACGGTTTCGATGCGGTCGAGCCGCTCGTCGAAGAGCCCGGCCAGGCGCTCGCCCTCCGACTTCGCCCATTCCGCCCGCGCGGCCTCGAGCGCGGCAGCCTGCTCGGCCGCGGCCTTTTCGCGTTCGGCGCGCAGGGCTTCGGCCAGCGCCGCCTGATGCTCGGCTTCGGCCGCCGCGCGGGCTTCGGCGCGTGCCTCCTCGCGCGCCGCCTCCAGAAGCTCTTCCTGGCTCGGCCCGGCAACGACGGCGGCCGCTTCGTCTGGCCCTTCATCCTGGCCCGCATCGGCATCGGCAGGTTCCGCGCGCGCTGGCGCGGGCACCGCTTTCCGCGCCGTCGTCGCTGCGTCCTCGGGCAGTGCCATTTCGGGCAGCGCAATCAGCGGAAACGGCACGATGTCGGCCGAGGGATCGGGATCGAAGGCGCGGCTCGCCACCAGCATCAGATGCTCGAATTCCGGCTGACGCGGGCGTCGGGGGTGCGGTGCCGGGCTCTTGCGGCCGGCGAAGGGCGTGCCGTCCTGCTCGTCGAATTCGGTGAGATATTGTGCGAGAGGGATCATGACTTAAGCCGCTTCCTTCTCATGGATCCACTGCTTGAGGATCGCCGCCGCCTGCGCTTCGTCGAATTCGATCAGCCGGGCGAGCCGCGCCTGCGGCGAGCGCGCCTGGCTGTTCGACAGATCCTCGAGATAGGCCGGGTCCAACCCGGCAACCCGACCGTTACCCCCGGAAGCTGGCGCGGCGCCGGTGCCGAGATCGACGTCACGGCCATCGAAGCCCGGCAGAGGGAGGTCGAGATCCGACGGATCGGCTTCCACCAGCTGGGTCCCTGTCCCCGCGATGGCGCGGACGGCGGGCCGCAGGCCGAACCAGATCACCAGGACGGCGACCACGAGGATGGTGAGCGCGTTGATCAGCGTGCCAGACTGACGCACGAACATCTCGCCGAGCCCCGGCCCTGGCAAGGGCTCCAGCTCGCTGCCATCGGCCATGAAGTCGACAGCGGTGACCTTGATCTGGTCGCCGCGCGCTTCGGAAAAACCCGACGCGGAGGCGACGAGGGCCTGGATCTCGGTGATGCGCTCGTCCACCTGCGCATCGGTGGCATCCGCGCCGATCGCGTCCTTCAGCCGCTGGCGGTTGACGACTACGGCGATCGACAGGCGCTCGACCGCATAGCCATCGCTAGTGGTCGAGATGGTCTTCTCGTTGATCTCGTAATTGGTCAGTTCCTCGCGCCGCTCGTTCTCGTCGCGCGAGGTCTCGCCGCCCCCGCCACCGGCCGGCGCCTCGTCCACGGCGCGGATATCCTGCTCGATCCCGACGGGCGTCTCGCCCTGGGTATTCTGGCTGGAGCCGCTTTCGCGCACGGTGCGGGTCGAGCGCTCGACGCGCACGTCCGGGTCGAACAGCCGTTCGCTGACCTGCCGCCGGTCGGTGTTCAGCCGCGTGATGACGCTGGTCTGGAAATTGCCGATGCCGAGATAGGGCGCGAGCGTGCGGCGAATGGATTCCTCGACGCTATTGGAGACGATCTTCTCGATGCCGAACAATTTGGTCGGCGCCGCGGAGACCGAATCATCGGCGGTCGCCAGCAGGGTGCCGTCGGAATTGAGGACCGTGACCTCGTTCGGGTTCATGCCCGGGATCGCCGAGGCGACGAGCGAGCGCACCGCCTGCGCCGAGCCGAAGTCCTCCGGGCTCTCGGTGCGGATCACAACACTAGCCGACGGCTTGCGCTGTTCGCGGCGGAACGAGCCCTCGTCCGGCAGCACGATGTGGACGCGCGCGGCGCGGACGTTCTTCAGCGTCTGAATGGTGCGGGCGATCTCGCCTTCCAGCGCCCGGACGCGGGTGATCTCCTGCATGAACGAGGTGAGGCCGATCGAGCCGAGATTGTCGAAGAGCTCGTAGCCGGCGTTCTCGGAGCGCGGCAGCCCCTTCTCGGCCAGCAGCATGCGGGCCGGCGCCGTCTGCGAGAACGGCGTCAGGATGGCATCGCCGGTCATGTTGACGTCGAAGGGGATCGCCGCTTCCGTCAGCGCCGCACCGATGCGCGTGACGTCGGTCCGGTCGAGACCCGAATAGAGCGTCTCCATGTCGGGGCGCGAGAGAAAATAGCTGCCAAGCCCGACCAGCGCGACCACGAGCACGCCGATCAGTCCGAGGGCGCCGAGTTTCTTCGGGCCTAGCGCGCCGAGATTGGCCAGCAGCTGCTGGCTCTGTCCACCGATGGCAAGCGCCATGTTCGTCCCCTACCCGTTCCGATGCAACGCAACATCTCGCCGGGAACATGCCGTCCGAAGCTTGCGCGAAGCCCCGGTTAACAAAGGGTTAACGGTAAAAGCGAGCATCGGGGACGGGCGATGCTTCAGCGACGGCCGATACGTCGCAAACATACTTGCGCGACAGCGTGGTCATTCGACCCTTACCCGAAACGCAATCGAGCCCGGCCATGATGGCCGGGCCCGATCTCATGCTGGTTGCCGGGTCGCTTAGCGGAAGAGCGACAGCAGCGACTGGCTGGACGTGTTCGCGATCGACAGCGCCTGGACACCCAGCTGCTGCTGGGTCTGCAGCGCCTTGAGGCGGGTCGACTCCTCGGTCATGTCGGCATCGACGAGCGTGCCGACGCCCTTGTCGATCGTGTCCATGAGCTTGGAGACGAAGTTGGTCTGCATCTCGATACGGGTCTGCACCGCACCGAGATCGGAGCCGGCCGTGGTGACCTGAGAGAGCGCCTCGTCGACGACCTTGATGTAGGCCTGGACCTCGTCGGAGGTCACGGTTCCGGCCGAGATGTCGATATCCAGGACGGAGGTCGAGAAGGTGCCGGCGCCTGCCACGACCGGCTGGTCGGCACCGCTCGCGCCGAGACCGAGCGACGTCACGTCGATCGCGCCGGCGCTGCCGTCGGCATCAACCGTCGTGGCTGCGGGTCCGACGGTGAAAGCTTCGAGGGACGTGAACGAGACGGCGCCAGCGCCGTCGATCTGCACATCGACGCCAGCGATACCGGCGTCGTTAAGCGCCTGGCGATAGACCGCCTTCAGGTCGGCGTCCGACTTGATCTCGGTGCCGGTCAGGCCGGCATCGGTCAGCGTCTGCTCGTTGATCTCGACGGTGCGAGCGGCGGCGCCGTTCTGCGAGATGCTGAACGAGATCGTCTCGCCAGCGATATCGATGGCGCCCGCTTCGACGGTCGACGTGCCGGTCGCCGCAGCGAACTGGTCGATGTCGATCGCCTTGTCGAGGATGCCGGTGTCGCCAGAAATCAGGCGGAGGCTTTCGATATCGACCTTGATCGTGCCGATGCCGATCTTGCCGTCGGCGTCACGCGACAGCGACGAGACGATGGACTTCTCCGTCGTGCCCTCGGTGTTGCTGAGCCAATTCTGGCCAGAGAAGGACGACGACTCGGCAATCGTCTTCAGCTGGTCCTGGAGGGCGGTGATTTCCGACTGGACCTTGCTGCGGTCGACGCCTTCGCCGGTCGCCGTCGTCAGCTTTGCCTTGATCTCGTTGAGGACGTCCTTGGCGGCGTTGATGCCGGTATAGGCCGCGTCGACTGTCGCCGCGCCGATGCCGAGAGAGTCCGACACCGCCGACATGGCGTTGTTGTCCGAACGCATCGTGGTCGCGATCGACCAGTAAGCGGCGTTGTCCTTCGCATCGGAGACGCGGTAGCCGGTCGAGATGCGGGCCTGGGTCTGGTCGAGCGAGGAGTTGATCGACTGGAGGCTCTGGAGAGCCGTCATCGCCGAGGTATTGGTGTTGATGGAGGTCATTAGTTGAGTCCCGTGACGCAAGTACAATTGGGACAGTCCGGATCGACCGGGATAACGAGTCGGCGTCATGCCTGTGACCGCAGTTCCTGCCGGCCACTTCGCTATGGCCGGACCTTGCGTGGGGCTCCCCTTCCAGTTCCTTAAGATCGGCGGCCGGGTGCCCCCGCGCCGGCTGTTCCGATCATCGTGGTAAATGCGGCCCTAGCGGCCATGGTTAATCGATGGTTGATGCCGGAAGTGCTGCGACTGGCGCGACGCGAAGAAGCCGCCCCCGGGGGAGCGGCTTCTCGGGTTGTGCTGGATCTGCCTGCCGGTTTTAGTTCTGGAAGAGCTGCAGGATCGCCTGGCTGGACGTGTTGGCGATCGAGAGCGCCTGGACGCCCAGCTGCTGCTGCGTCTGCAGTGCCTTGAGGCGGGTCGACTCCTCGGTCATGTCGGCATCGACCAGCGTGCCGACGCCCTTGTCGATCGTATCCATGAGCTTGGAGACGAACTGGGTCTGCATGTCGATGCGGTTCTGGGCGGCGCCGAGATTCGAACCTGCCGTGGTGACCTGCGACAGCGCCTCGTCGACGACCTTGATGTAGGCCTGGACCTCCTCCGACGTGAGCCCGGTGGCCGAGATGTCGATATCGAGGATGGTGGTAGAGAAGGCTCCCGAGGCAATGGCATCCACCGGAAGGTTGGTGCCGCTGACGCCGAGGCCGAGACCGGCAACACCGACGGTGCCAGCGCCGCCGCCAGCGGCCGTAGACGTTGCCGGTCCGACGGTGAAGGCTTCGAGCGACGTGAACGACACGTCACCGACAGCGACCGCCGGCGGGCCTGCGACAGCCGTCGTTGCAATCGAGACGTCGATACCGTCGATACCCGCGTCGCTCAAGGCCTGGCGGTAGACCGCCTTCAGGTCCGAATCCGACTTGATCTCGGTCGTCGTCAGTCCGGCGTCGATGAGGGTCTGGGCAGTGATCTCGACCGTGCGGGCCGCGGCGCCGTTCTGCGAGATGCTGAACGAGACCGTGTCGGTGCCGATGTCGATGGCGCCGCCCGTGTCGACGGTCGAGGTGCCCGTCGCCGCCGCGTACTGGTCGATGTCGATCGACTTGTCGAGAATACCGGCACCCCCGGAAATCAGGCGAATGCTTTCGATGTCGACCTTGATCGTACCGATGCTGATCTTGCCCTCGGCATCCCGCGACAGCGACGAGACGATGGACTTTTCCGTCCCTGCCTCCGTGTTGCTCAGCCAGTTCTGGCCGGAGAAGGACGAGGATGCGGCGATCGTGCGGAGCTGTTCCTGAAGCTGCGAGATCTCGTCCTGGACCTTGCTCCGGTCGACGCCTTCGCCGGTCGCCGTCGTCAGCTTGGCCTTGATCTCGTCGAGCACGTCCTTGGCGGAGTTGATGCCGGTATAGGCTGCATCCACCGTCGCCGCGCCGATGCCGAGCGAATCGGACACGGCCGACATCGCCTTGTTGTCCGAGCGCATGCCGGTGGCGATCGACCAGTAGGCAGCGTTGTCCTTCGCCTCGGAGACGCGGAAGCCGGTCGAGATGCGGTTTTGCGTCTCGTCCATCATCTGGTTGGTCGACTGCAGCGTCTGCAGCGCGGTCATCGCAGCGACGTTGGTATTGATACTCGTCATAGTCCTACCCTTGCTGGCGAGCGTCGCCCATCATGGGCCGTGCCGGATTTCCCGCATCGATGCTTCATGCCCTCTGCGTTTCCATTAACCTAAAATCTTAAGGTTAACCGAAGGTAAAACCTGCTGCGCCGAAGTCGCGAAAGCAGCGTCAGAAGAACGACCGCACCAACGAGCCGACAAGCAGGTTCCAGCCGTCGATCAGCACGAAGAACAGGATCTTGAACGGCAGCGAGATGATGGTGGGTGGCAGCATCATCATGCCCATCGACATGGTCAGCGTCGCGACGATCATGTCGATGACGAGGAACGGCAGGACGATCAGGAAGCCGATCTCGAAGCCGCGCCGCAGTTCCGAGATCATGAAGGCCGGCACCAGCACCCTCAGGTCGACGTCGCCATCCTCGGCGCCCTGCGGCTCCGGCTCGACGCGGTCGCGGCTGTTGGTGGCCGCAAGATCGCCGAAGAGGGCGAGATCGGCCGGTCGGACCTGGCTCAGCATGAAGTCCTTGAACGGGTCGGAGATGCGGTAGAACGCCTCCTCTTCGTCGATCTCCTCGTTCAGCAGCGGCTGCAGGCCGTCCTGCCAGGCACGGTCGAAGGTCGGCGCCATGACGAAGAAGGTCATGAACAGCGACAGCGAGATCAGGATCAGGTTGGCCGGCGTCGTCTGCAGCCCGAGGCCGGTGCGCAGGATCGACAGGGCGATGACGATGCGGGTGAAGGACGTGACCATGACCAGGAGGCCGGGCGCGATCGACAGCACCGTGACGAGACCGAAGAGCTGGATGATCCGGCCCGAGGCCGCCGAGCCGCCGTCCGGGATGAGGCCGGCGAGACCTGACGTGTCGGCGAGCTGGGCCGCCGCCGGAAACGACGCGAGCAGCGCGCAGAGGAAGACGAAGAGCCGCTTCATTCCGCGACCATCGCCTGGATGAGATAGTCAACGACGGCCGGCGAGCGGAGCTTCGCCCTTTCGCGCAGATCGTCGCGCAGATGCAGGAGACCGCGGGTGCCTTCCACCTGCGCCAGCTGCAGCGAGCGCAGGAAGGCCAGCGTATCGGCCTCGATCTCGGCGGCGAGGATTTCGGCGTCGATGCTGCCGTCATCCTCGACGACGATCGAGGCCTCGATCCGCAGCCAGGCATTCGCCGGGGCGTAGATGTTCGTGACGACGGGCTTCAAGGTGATCAGCCGCAGCGGCAGGGCACTGCCCTCGGCGGCGGCGATATCGGACCGGGGCGAGAGCGCGGGATCGGGTGTTGGTGCCACCGGCTCGGACGGCGCCGGGACGGCGTTGCCGCCGGTGAGCCAGCCAACGGCGGTGCCGCCGGCCCCTGCCACCAGGGTCAGGATCGCCACGGCGATCACCGTCTGGATCATCGAGCGCTTCTTCGCGCCAGCCTCTTCGCCCCATGTGCCCGCATCGGCCATTTCGACGAACCCTCTTCGCTCGGCAAATCGGTGGCGATGCCTTCATGGAACCATCCTGCCGATCACTGAGCGATAGCCGTTCTGGCTGGCCCGAGACTTGCCGCACGAGCATACGCCACAGGGCTTTCCGGCGTTCAGAACGGCGCGATGACGTCGTAGACCTGCTGGCCCCAGGCCGGCTGCTGGACTTCCGTCATGCGACCGCGGCCGCCATAGGAAATGCGGGCCTCGGCGATCTTGTCGTAGTCGATCGTGTTGTTCTGGAGAATGTCCCGGGGCCGGATGATGCCGGCCATCGCCAGCACCCTCACCTCGAAATTCACCCGCACTTCCTGCTGGCCGCTGACGACGAGATTGCCGTTCGGCAGTTTCTGGGTGACGACGGCAGCGACCGAGAGATCGATGTCCTCCGAGCGCTTGATCTTGCCCTTGCCGGCCATGTTCGAGCTGCCGTCCGCGTCGAGATCGACGCCGACGGTCGGCAGCGTGTAGTCGCCGAGCTGGCCGGCGAGATCGAGCCCGCTGCCGATGCCCGAGCGGCGGGAGCGCTCGGAATTATTGTCGAGCGAGGCCTGGTCGCGAATGCGGATCTTCACCGTGACGATGTCGCCGACGTCGAGCGCCCGCGGATCCTGGTAGAACTGCGCCTGCTTGTCGCTCCAGAGGGAGTGCGGCGTCTGCGGTCCGGAAGCCGGAAACGCCGTCGGAGCGCCGGCGAGCGCGGGATATTCGTAAAGGCCGGTCCCGACTGGGGACATGGCCGGCTCGCGCAGGAAGTCCTCCCGGCTGGTGGAGCAGCCGGCGAGCGCTGCGAGCGCGATGAGGGCGAGAATTCTCATGACCGGCTCTCCGCCACCTGCTCGATGTCCGCGGCGGTGCCGGCCGACGTCTTGTCGACGATGCGCTTGGCGATTTCCGCCGCGACGGTCGGCGACATCTCGCTGAGTATGTCGCTGGCCTGCCGCGACTTCAGGCGGACCAGCACCGAGGCGGCGGAATCGCGATCGAGATTGGCGAGCTGCGGCGCTGCCGCGTCCGGCTTCATCTGGCTGTAGATGTCGACGACGATCTGCGAGGCGCTGTCGAGGAAGCGCTGGCGCTCCGCCAGCCAGGTCTCGTAGTCGGCGCGCTTGACCTCGAGTTCATCGATCTGCTGGCTGATCGCGACCTCCAGGTCCTTCATCCGGCTCTCCTGCAGGGAGTAGCGCGCGTCCTGGGCCTTGTCGGCGATGTTGAGGCAGTACTGCTCCACCTCGGTGGCCGGCGCCGGCGGGACGAGATCGCCGGCCGGGTCGATGATCCTGATCTGCTGCGGCGGCAGTGCGGGCGAAGCCGCGACTGCGTCGGCATCCTGTGCGGCTGCGGGCCATGCCAGCGCCAGGGCCAGGGCACACCAGCCGAACCCCGCGGTGGTTTTCAGGGCGTTCTTGGTCATCACTGCACCACGAGTTCGGCCTGGAGCGCACCAGCCGTCTTGATTGCCTGGAGGATCGCGATGATCCCCGTCGGCTTGAGCCCGATGCGGTTCAGGCCGCGCACCACGGTTTCGAGATCGGCGCCGCCGACATAGGCGAAATTGCCGCCGTCCTGGGACGCGTCGACGATGGTTTCGGACGTCACGACGGTCTGGCCATCGCTGAAGGGGGCGGGCTGCGACACCGAGGGAAGTTCGCTGATCCGGACCGTCAGATTGCCGTGCGTCAGCGCGACCGTGGATATCTGCACGTCCTGCCCGATCACCACCGTGCCGGTGCTCTCGTCGATCACCACCCGCGCCACCTGATCCGGCGCGATCCGCAGATCGCCGATCTCGGCCATGAAGCGCGTGCTCGACACGTCGGTCGGACGCTTGAGATGGATGGTGCGGAAGTCCTCCTCCTGCGCCACCGGTCGGCCCCAGCGCTTGCGGGCATAGTCGTTGACGATGTCGACGACGCGGATCGAGGTCTTGAAATCCGGGTTGACGAGTTCGATCGCCAGCTTGCCGTCATCGTTGAAGTGGCCGGGCACCTCGCGCTCGATCAGCGCCCCGTTCGGCACCCGCCCGGTGGTCGGCACGCCCTGGGTCAGCCGTTCGCTGTCGCCTTCGGAGGAAAAGCCGCTGACGGCGAGCGGCCCCTGGCCTACCGCGTAGATCTCCCCGTCGGCGCCATAGAGCGGCGTCATCACCAGCGTGCCGCCGAGCAGCGAGCTGGCATCGCCGAGCGAGGAGACGGTGACGTCGATGCGCGAGCCGGTGCCGATGAAGGCCGGCAGTTCGGCGGTGACGGTGACGGCGGCGATGTTCTTGTTGCGGGCCGACTGCGACCGGATGTTGACCCCCATCCGGTCGAGCATCGACTGCATCGACTGTTCGGTGAAGGGGGAATTGCGCATGGAATCACCCGTCCCCTGCAGGCCGACCACGAGGCCGTAGCCGACGAGCTGGTTGGCGCGCACGCCGCGGATCGTGACGATGTCCTTGATGCGCACCGACCCCGCCGCGCCGCCGGGGTCGCCCCGCACCGGTGCGACGTGCTCGCGCACCGGCGTGCCGTAGCCGGTGTAGTCGGCCGGAACGGCGGCGACCGCGGTCGCCATCAGCATCGCGAGCGCCAGGAGGGACCGGATCATCCGCGAATCCTGATGCTGCCGTCGGGCGCGACGACGCCGGAGACGATGACGCCGCTATCGGCATTGCGGGCGCGAACGACCTGGCCGACCGGCGCCGACTGCAGGGCGGTGCCGAGGCCGGTGATCACCAGCCCGTCGGCTTCGTAGACCAGCGTGACAGCCGCGCCGGCACTGACCAGGTCGGCAAGCTTCAGGTCCGACAGGAGGATCGGCCGGCCCGGCAGAAGGGTCCGCCGCGCGACCCGCCCCTCGAGCATCGCCTCGTCGGCGACGTAGAGCGCGAGCTTCTCGTCCTTGACGATGTAGGCCTTGCGGTCGAGGCCGCGCTCGAAGACGTTCTGGCCCGGATAGACCACCGCCGTCGGCACCGGCATGTCGAGCTCCGCCGAGAACGCCCGCACGGGCACCGACAGCAGGAAGACCGCGGCGAGCGCGACGACGCAGGCATAGAGGACGACGAGGATCGGGGCGGGACCGCGGGTGTTGTCCATGGCTCAGCGCAGGCCCTTCGACACGATGCTCGCCATCTCGTCGGCCGCGGAAATGACCTTGGAGTTCATTTCGTAGGCCCGCTGCGCCGAGATCAGCTCGGAAATTTCCTTCACCGGGTCGACGTTGGAGTCTTCCAGGTAGCCCTGCTGCACGACGCCATAGCCGGGGTCGCCCGGAACCCCGACGATGGGGGCACCGGAGGCGACCGTCTCCTTGAAGAGGTTGCCGCCCTGCGCGGCGAGGCCCGCATCGTTGGCGAAACTGGCGAGCGTCAGCTGGCCGATTTCCTCCAGATCCGCCGCGCCGTCGACCCGGGCAAAGACCTGACCGCTCTCGTTGATGATCACCTCGGTGGTGTTCTGCGGCACGTTGATCGCCGGCTCGACCTCGAAGCCGTCGAGCGTCACCAGCTGGCCCTCGCCATTGGTGTTGAAGGCGCCGTCGCGGGTGTACATCACCTCGGCATTCGGCCCCTGCACCTGGAACCAGCCCTGGCCGTTGAGCGCGAGATCGAGCCGGTTGCCGGTCTGGTTCAGCGTGCCCTGCAGATGAATATTGCGGATCGCCGACAGCCGCGTGCCGAGGCCGAGCTGCGCGCCTTCCGGCACCACGCCCTCGCCGCCTCTCGCCGGCACGCCCTGGGCCCGCTCGATCTGGTAGAGCAGGTCGGTGAACTCCGCCCGGGCCCGTTTGTAGCCGGTGGTGTTGATGTTCGCGATGTTGTTGGCAATGACCTCGACATTGGTCTGTTGCGCATTCATGCCGGTCGCGGCAATGGCCAGGGCTCGCACGGGTCGTCTCCTTCGGTGGGTGGCGGTTTGCCCATGCGGGCAGGCTCGGTCAGGGCGTCAGGCAGGCAGGCTCAGATCGACATGCGCGACAGTTCGAGATAGGCGCTGACGGCCTTGTCGCGCAGCGCGACGGCGGTCTGCAGCGTGCGCTCGGCGGCCATCACCGACTCGACCACGGCCTGTGTCGACGCGTCGCCGCGGATGCCCTGGATGGACGTCGCCTCGGCCGACTTCACGGCGTCCATGGCGTTGGTGGCGACCTGCGACAGCACGGTGCCGAAATCGGCGCCCGCGACCGTGGTCGCGGCGCCGACGCCGGCGGTGGACGCCCCCTGCAGCGGGCTGGTCTGGATGCGGGGAAAGGCCGAGCCGATTGCCGAGATCATGGTCAGTTCCTCAGGAGATCGATGGTCATGTTGATGATTTCGCGGGCCTGCTTGACGACCTGCACGTTCGCCTCGTAGGCGCGGTTCGCGTCGCGCATGTCGGCCATTTCCACCAGCATCCGCACGTTCGGCATCTTCACGTAGCCGTTCTCGTCGGCGGCGGGATTGCCGGGGTCGTGCTCGACGACGAAGGGCGCCTCGTCGCGCCCGACATTGCGGACGCTGACCATCTCGGCGCCGGTCAGGCGGTCGAGTTCGCTGGCGAAGCTGACCGTCTTGCGCTGGTAGGGGTCGCTGCCCGGCGTCTTGCCGGTGGTCTGGGTGTTGGCGATGTTCTCAGAGACGATGCGCATGCGGGTGGACTGCGCCTGCAACCCGCTGGCGGCGATCCGGAGGGAGGAAAGAAGCGGATCGGACATCGAAACTAACCCTTGACCGACATGATGAGGAGCCGCTGGAAAGCCTTCATCACGGACGTGTTGAGCGCGTAGCTGCGCGAGATCTCGCCAGCTTTCAGCATTTCCTGCTCGAGCATCACCGAGTTGCCGGAATGCCGGACGTCCCAGCTGTTTTCGGAAACCGTTGTATCCGCGCCGCGCTGCCGGCCGAGCGAAGCAAGATGCATGTCGCTCGACTGCGAGAGCTGCAATCCGGTCGTGTCGAGCACTTCCGAAAAAGACGATATGTCCTTGCTCGTGTAGCCGGGCGTGCTGGCATTGGCGATGTTCTCGGCAACCACGGTCTGGCGGTTCGCAAGCCAGGAACTGCGCTGGGAAGCGATGCCGAAAAGATAGACCTGGTCCATGCGTACCGCGCGTGTTGCTTGCGTCGGTGAATGTCTAGGGTCGGGCGCTTGTCCGAAGCTTGACCGATCGGCCTGCTTCTTCGGCACTGCAACCAGGGTTACTGGCTTCGCCGGCGGACGCGCATCCATGGGATGCAGTCGCACCGAACGGGATCAAGGAGATGGCTGTCGGAAGATGCAGATGGTCCCGTGAGGGAATAAACTATCGCGTCAGGCGCGCGTCACCGATCGCCTTCAACAGGCGTTCGGTCTGACAGTCGGCGTCCCGCTCGGGACCGTCGAAGGCGATGTAGGTGATGTCCACGGCAGCCGTCGAGGCGCCGAGTTCCAGCCGGAAATGCGCCGTGACATCCTCGAAGCGGAACTCCAGCGCCAGGCAGATGACGGGCACTTCGCCCCAGCCCATCAAGACATCGCCGGAATTGGCGAAACGCAGGACGCCTGGCTTGAAATACGGCTCGGCCGAGGAGGCGACGATGTCGTCCAAATTGCCGTACCGTTCGAGTCGCAGGAAGGCGATGTAATCGACGACCTCGACAAGGCGAAGCTCGGCGACGAACTCCCTGAGGCCTTCGGCGAGCGCGCGCTCGCGGACCATCGTCTTGCGTTTCTTGATATCCAGCATGATCAGGCTGTCGCAACTCCCATCTTGGAGCCCGTACGGGAGTGGAGATAGTAGATGAGCTCGGCGACGGCCTTGAAGAAATCCGGCGGAATCATCTGGTCAATCTCGACACTGTCGTACATCGACCTTGCCAAGAGCTTGTCTTCGATGATCGGCACGTCGTTCGCTTCGCCGATCTCGCGGATCTTCAGGGCGATCAGGTCGACGCCCTTGGCCACGACGATGGGCGCGCCGCCCTCTTCCCGGACGTAGCGCAGCGCGATCGCGTAGTGGGTGGGATTGGCGATGATCAGCGTCGCCTGGGGCACCGCCGCCATCATCCGCTTCTTCACCCGGTCCCGCGCCACCTGGCGCTGGCGCGCCTTGACCATCGGGTCGCCTTCCGCCTGCTTGTTCTCGTCCTTGATGTCCTGCTTCGACATGCGCAGGTCGCGGCGCCAGTGGATGCGGCTCATCGCCAGATCCGCCGCAACGAGCACGATCGTGGCGATCGAGACGCCCGAGAGCAGCTTCATGGTCAATTCGAGGATCAGTTCCGGCATCAGGACCGGGTCGGAATACATCGTGCGCATCATCGTCGGAAAACCCGAGACGAGCAGCATGCCGACGACGATGCCGATGGTGATGAACTTGAACATGGCCTTGGCGAACTCCGTCAGCCCGCGCAAGCCGAAGATCCGGCTGAAGCCGGCGGAGAGCGAGATATGGGAGGTTTTCGGACGGATCCGCTCGATATTGATCTGTGGCGGGTTCTGCAGGAGCGACGAGGCGACGCCGCCAATGACGAAGAAGATCGCCGCGGGCAGGATGAACCGGCCGCTTTCGATGCCAACCATCTGCAGGACGTGTAGGGCATCGACACCGGTTTCCAGTTCCCACTGCAGCGGATTTTCGAACGTCGTCTCCAGGGTCAGAAGGAGGCGTTGGGCCGCGTCCCTGGCGTGGAAGGCAATGAATGCCATCGTCGCCAGGAGCGAAGCCAGGATCGGCGCTTCGCGCGAGACCGGGAGGTTGCCCTTCTCGATCGTGTCGCGAAGCTTCTTTTCGGTCGGCTCTTCGGTGAGCGACGCCTTGTCCTGACTGTCACTCAACGTCGATTAGTCCTCGAACCCGTTGACGTTCGGTGAAGGCGCAAGGTCTTCCCGCTTTTCCGTCGGTGCGGCGATCGCCGAAACTGTCGAGCGCGGCCAGGACTACGCCGCGTCGATCGCGCGGAGCTGTATCCGACCCTCGCCGGAGAGGCGCAGCGCCTCGTCGGCGATCCGGCGGCGCGCGCCCTCGATTTCGCTCTCCTGCGTATCGATCTGCTGCGACAGTTCGGCCTCGGCCATGCGGCGCGCGCGGGCGCCGAGCGAGGACAGCACGCATTCCCGCATCTCCGGCGACGCGCCGCGCAAGGCGAGGATCGACATTTCCGTCGGGATGGCATCGAAGAGCGTCAGGCGCGACTTCTGCGGCAAGCCCGGCAGGTCGTTGAAGTTGAACAGCAGCTTCTGCAGGTTCTCCGCGTCGCGCGGCCGCACGATCCGCACCGCATCGAGCAGTTCGTCCGCCTGGCGCTTCTCCAGCCGGTTGACGATGTCCGCCAGTATCGCGTGGCTGCCGGTGCTCTCCGGGCTCTCCTGGGTGCCGAGATAGGCGAGGCGCACATGCGTCTCGAACAGCGTCAGCACCGGCTGCGACAGCGGCTTCAGGGCCAGCATCCGTCGCATGACGCTGTTTCGGAAACCCGGATCGAATTCGCGCACGATGGCCGAGGCGGTGGTGGCGCGGATCTTCGAGAGCAGGATCGCCACGACATGCGGGTGTTCCTTCGCCAGTTGCGGCGCCAGGACCTCGCCCTGCAGATCGGCGACCGCGTCCCAGACGGTGCGGGGGGCGTCCTCGCGCATTTCGAGGGCGAACTCCGCCGTCGCTTCCGGGAAGAGCGCCCCGAATTCATCCTCCGAGAGCGCCTTCTGGAGGAGTTCGTTCATCTGCCGCTCGGGCCCGGCCAGTCCGGGCCCCTTGCGGAACGCCTCGTGGAAGATCTCGACGATCCTGTCGATCTGCTCGGGGGAGATGGCGTCCAGCCCGCCCGCCGCGTCGCGCAAGAGCTTGATCTCGCCCGGCGCCAGATGCTTCAGCACCTTCGAGGCGCCCGACGAGCCCATGGCGAGCAGAAGGATCGCGGCGCGGGCGCGGCGGCTGCCCGGCAGCGCCACATCTTCGTCCTGGTAGGCGGCGATCATCGACATGAGGAATCAGGCAACCCGCTGCTTGGGCTTCAACTGCGCGCCGGGCGTCGCGACCTCGGTCAGCGTCAGGCCGAAGCGCTGGTCCTCGTTGTCGAGGATGACGATCTCGCCGCGCGCCACCAGACGCCCGTTGACGACCACGTCGACCGGGTCGCCGACCTTGGTATCGAGCTTGACGACGGCACCGCGACCAAGCTTCAGGATATTGGCGACGGTCATCGTCGCCGACCCGAGCACGACCTGCATGGTGACCGGCACGTCCATCACGATGTCGATGTCGAGCGGACCGGGCCGCGCCGGCTGCTTCGTCTCGAATGCCGCCGCTTCGGTGTCGGCCTCGATATGGCTCATCGGATCATCCTCGGAAATCGGGTCGTCGGGAGCCGCAGTTTCTGCGCTGCCCGCCTTCTCTACGGCTTAGCCAACAAGACTTTCGCGAAGCCTGTGCCGGCCGGCATTCGTGGCCCTTACGCCGCCGTGCGGTCGGCGAGGCCATGGCGGGTCGCGGCCCATTCGGCGCGCTCCATGCGCCGATCCAGACGGTCACCCTCCTCGCGCGCCTCCTCGATCCGCGCTTCCAGCGCGCGGAGCGTCTGGATCCCCTCGTGCTTGAGGACGACGACCGCCTGGGCGGCGCGGTTGATGGAGCGATCGGCGTCATCCAGGGCGGTGCCGAGCTCGCTGCCGGCGGCGCGCAGCAACCGCAGCTCGCGGTACACACGGCCGCTGCGCAACGCGGTGACAACGAGTGCCGCGAGCAGCACGAGGTCAATCAGATAAGATGTCATCGATGAACTCCTGGGCTGGATCGACGCGTTCTTCGACGCTGATCACGAAACTGTCGCGGGACCGCCCGACCCTGGCGCGGAACAGCGGACGGTCCTCGCACTCGATGGAAATCAGGCTGGCGATGTCGACGTCGAGGGGAATGGTCGCGCCGACGCGGAAGGCGGCGACGGTCGCCAGCGGCACCTTCTTCTTGGCGAGCAGCGCTTCCAGCCGCAGATCGCTCTGGGCAAAGCTTGCCTCGATCCCGCGCGACCAGGCCTCGTCCCTGTCCACCGGCGCGGCGTCTTGGGATTCGGCGAGGAAGCGGCGATGCGGCGCGAATAACTCTTCCGGAAACGCCACCACCAGCGGCGCCAAGAGGCCGCGCACTTCAATCTCGAAGCGGAACTGCACGAAGCGGCCGGAGCCGTCCTCGAGCCTGGCGGCGAGGTCCGACTGATCGACAAGGTCGCCGCGGACAAGGTCCAGCGCCGCGACCGGCGCGAAGACCTCGCCGGCGCAGGCCACGACGGTGTCGATCGCGAGCACGACGAGCCCGCGATCGAGTTCGGTCGGCTCCCGCGTCAGGACCTTGTCGGGGGAAGGCTCGGCGGCGAAGAAGGTCGAGATCAGCGCCTCGATCGTCGATCGGGCGACGACGGCGAAACCTGGTCCCTGGAACCGCGGCGAGGCCAGCATGGCGATGAGATCGCCGCCTTGGCCCTCGTCCGGCGGCTCGGGCGCGGTGTCGAGTTCGACTTCCGAAAATCTGACCACGGGCCGGTCGGCAGCCAGCCGCGAAAGGCCCCGGGTGATCAGTTCGGCCCAGCCCTCGCCCATCTGGACGAGGCGCGGCAACCGGCCGGGGTCGATCTCGGCGGCGCTGCGCAGCCGCTGGGAGATGTCGGACGTTTCCGTGGCCGAGGCGACGTCGCTCATCGCATCAGGCTCCCGCGCCGATGGTCTCGTTCTCGACCTGATCGATTGTCGGCCGGTCGTAGGCGGAGATGGTCTTGCGGCCGTATTCCAGCGCGACCTGCGGCATGGCACCGTTCATGTAGGCGATGAGGGTCGACTTCACGATCACGAAGACGCGGCACTTCTTCTCGCGCACGGACTTCACCTTGGTCGCGATCGGTCCGACGACGGCGTAGGAGAAGAAGATGCCGGCGAAGGTGCCGACGAGCGCGGCGCCGATCAGATGGCCGAGCACTTCCGGCGACTGGTCGAGCGCGCCCATCGCCTTGATGACGCCGAGCACCGCGGCGACGATGCCAAGGGCGGGAAGCCCGTCCGCGACGTCCTGCAGCGCATGCTTGGGCTTCATCGTGTCGTAGGTGATGGTGGCGATCTCTTCCTCCATCAGCGCCTCGATCTCGTGCGGACGGGCATTGCCGATGATGATCAGCCGGCAGTAGTCGCAGATGAAGTTGGTCATCGGGACGTCCTTCAGGACCGTCGGAAAGGCCTGGAAGATCGCCGATTCCTGGGGGGCGTCGATATGCGCCTCGACCTCGCTGCGCGACTTCGACCGCATCTCCCGCATCAGCTGGTGCAGCAGCCCCAAGAGGTTCAGGTAGTCGCGCTGCTGCGGCACCTTGTTCTTGAACGCCTCGCCGATGGCGCGCCCGCAATCCTTCACCACCTTGGTCGGATTGGCGACGAGGAAGGTACCGACCGCCGATCCGATGATGATCACGTATTCGAAGGGCTGGACGAGGACGCCCAGGTGCCCGCCCATAGCGACATAGCCGCCGAGCAGGCAGCCGAGCGTGACGATCAGGCCAAGTACAATTCCCATGCGATCCTCGCAAGCAGATGACTGAGCAAATCCCTAGGTAAAGGCGCTTGTGCGAGCCTTGCTGCACCGCCGAGGGGCGGCATCTCGCAAGCAAGCCCGTGACAGGCTCGGACAAGGATGCTCGCCGACACTTCGCGGAAGCATCATCGGATGCCCGCCGGCAGCGCCGGCCTGCTTCCTCCCGATACGAACAGACCGAGCCCCGAGCATGCAGACATCGTTTCCCGTCGCCCTCTCGGCCCAGCTTTCGATGGAAAAGCGCCTCGAGACGATCGCCAACAACATCGCCAATAGCCGAACCGCCGGATTCCGCGCCGAGGAGGTGAAGTTCGAGCAGCTGATCTCGCGGACCGCGGCGGAGCCGGTGAGCTTTGCCTCCGAAGGCGAGACCTATCTCTCGACGCGCTCGGGCGAGCTGACCCTGACCGGAAATCCGCTCGACCTCGCCGCGTCCGGCGAAGGCTATTTCGCCTTCCAGGGCCCGAACGGACCGGTCTACACGCGCGACGGCCGGATGCGGATCAATGCCGATGGCGGCCTGGAAACGATGAACGGCTATGCCGTGCTCGACGTCGGCGGCGCTCCCTTGGAGATCAACGCCAATGCCGGCCCGATCGGTGTCGCCCGCGACGGCATGATCACCCAGAACGGCCAGCAGATCGGGGCTGTCGGCCTCTTCGCCATGCCCGCAGGAGCCAGTCTGGCGCGGTTCGAGAATTCCGGCGTCATCCCCGACCAGGCCGCACAGCCGGTCCTCGATTTCCAGAACGCCGGGATCGTGCAGGGTTTCGTCGAGGGCTCGAACGTCAATCCGGTGATGGAGATCAGCCGGCTCATCGCCCTGCAGCGCGCCTTCGACAGCGCTTCCAACCTCGTCCAGGGCTCAGAGCGCTCCCTCGATGAGGCGGTCAAGAGCCTCGGGACGATGTCGTGAGCCGCAGCGATTCCGGCTTCGAGATCGCGCCGCTCGACGCGCCATGCCTCGACATCTCCGGCCAGATCGTCGACGTCTCGCCGCAATCCTTCCGCGTCGCCGGCCTGTCGCGCTTCGTGCGTCTCGGTGACTGCATCGCCTGCCCGGGCAGCGATGGCGAGGAACTGGGCGAAGTCGTGCGGATCGAGGCCGACGCGCTGACCGTCAAGCCGTTCGGCAACCGCTTCGACCGCGGCGTCAAGGCGCCGGCGCGCCGCCTCGGCCGGTTCAGCCTCGCGCCCTGCGAAGCCTGGAAGGGCCGCGTCCTCAACGCCTTCGGCATGCCCTGCGACGGCGCTGGCCCGCTCGCCACCGGCGACGAGGAGCGCTACGCCGACGCTCCGCCGCCGCCAGCCCTCAGGCGAGGCCGGGTCGGCGATCCGGTGCCGACCGGCGTTAGGGCGATCGACATCTTCACGCCGCTGGTGAAAGGCCAGCGCATCGGCATCTTCGCCGGCTCAGGCGTCGGCAAGTCGACGCTGATGGGCATGCTCGCGCGGGCCGAGGGCTTCGACACCGTCGTCATGGCGCTGGTCGGCGAGCGGGGCCGCGAGGTGCGCGAATTCCTCGAGGAGTCGATGGCCGGCGACCTCGCCAAGCTGGTGACGATCGTCGCGACGGGCGACGAGAGCCCGATGATGCGCCGCCTCGCCCCGCGCACCGCCACCGCCGTGGCCGAGTATTTCCGGGACCGGGGCGAGAACGTCCTGCTGATCGTCGACAGCATCACCCGGCTCGCCCATGCGGCGCGCGACGTGGCCCTGGCGGCCGGCGAGCCGCCGGTGGCACGCGGCTATCCGCCCAGCGTGTTCTCCGAACTGCCGCAGCTGCTGGAGCGCGCCGGGCCGGGCCTCGAGGGGTCGGGCACGATCACCGGGGTGTTCTCCGTCCTCGTCGATGGCGACGATCACAACGACCCGATCGCCGACGCGATCCGCGGCACGCTCGACGGCCATATCGTCCTCGACCGTGCCATCGCCGAACAGGGGCGCTTCCCGGCGGTCGACGTCCTGAAGTCGATTTCCCGCCTTGCCGAACGCGCCTGGAACGAGCAGGAGCGCGAACTCGTCGTGCGGCTGCGCGGCATGATCTCGCGCTTCGAGGACACCCGCGACCTGCGGCTCCTGGGCGGCTACCAGCGCGGCAGCGACCAGACGCTCGACCAGGCCGTGGACCTCGTTCCGCTGGTCTACGAGAGCCTCGTCCAGGGCCCGCGCGACGAATCGAGCAAGGCACCCTTCACCGATCTCAGCCGTCGCCTGAAGAAGGGTTTCGAGCCCGCCACCTGAAGCGGCCCGGCTCCCGCGACATCGTTCAGTCTTGACTGAACGATGCGCCGTGCGTATCTGCGCGGCATGAACATCGCTCTCGACCAGACGACCCTGCCCGGCCAGCAGCGCCTCGCCGCGGCATCGCGCCTCATCGAACGGATGGGAGACCATCTCGAGGCCGAAGGCATGCCGCGCATCGCCGGCCGGATCTTCGGGCTGATGATCATCGAACCCGATCTCGTCAGCTTCGGCGCCTTGGCCGAAAGGCTGGAGGTGAGCCGTGCCTCGATCTCGACCAATGCCCGACTGCTCGAGGACAAGGGCCTCCTGGCACGCGTGCGGGTTCCCGGACAGCGGCAGGATTTCTATCGCCTGGCGGACCAGCCCTACGTCAACATGCTGCGCGGGGTGGCGGCACGCATGAGCGAGACGCTGGCGACGCTGGCAACCGCCCATGACGACCTGCCGCCCGAAGCCGGCGTCGAACGCGCCCGGCTCGAACAGGCGCGCATCTTCTTCGAAACCACGCTGGCCTCGCTGACCGAACTGTCGGCACAGCTGAGCAGCCTCGATGCCGGCGGACGGGACAAGTCATGACCGAAAAGCCGAAGACCGTCGACGCGACGGCCGCGACCCCGCAGAACACGCGCGAACCGAAATCCTGGTCCGGCTGGATCGCCGCCCTGTTCGTGCTGGCGCTCGTCGGCTGGATGGGTTCGGGCTATTACTACCCGACCGCATCGACCGACGCCGAGGCGCCGCGCAGCATCGAGCGCCAGCCCTTCACCGTCGAGGCCTTCGTTTCGCGTGCCCGCACCGTCACCGAATTCGTCGCCTCCGAAGGACAGGTCTCTCCCGACCGAATGACCCCCGTCAGGGCCAAGGTCGGCGGCACGGTCGAGGACATCGCCGTCGCCAAGGGCGACTTTGTCGAGGAAGGTGCGCTGATCGCTCGCATCGCGCTCGACGACCGCGTCGCCCAGCGCTCCCAGGCCGAGGCAGAGCTGGCCCGCCGCCAGGGCGAATATGATCGCGTCTCGGGTCTGGCGGAAAGAGGCTACGCCACCGCCGCGCAGGTAGAGGCCGCGCAGGCGGAACTCGCGACCGCGCAGGCGGCGCTGGCGGCCATCCAGCAGACCACCGGCGACACAGAAATCCGCGCGCCGATCACCGGGGTCCTCGACAATTTCGATCTCGATCTCGGCGAATTCGTCGCCGCATCCGCCGAAGTCGGCACGGTGATCGACAACGACCCGCTCTCGGTCGACATCCAGATCCCGCAGCAGAGCGTCGGCCGGGTTCGCGCCGGCCAGCCGGCCGCCGTCACCTTCATCACCGGCGAGACCCGCGAGGGAACGGTCAGCTACGTCGCCGCCAACGCGGACGCTTCGACGCGCACCTTTCCCGTCGAGATCACCATTGCCAATCCTGATCGCGACATACCGGCTGGTATCTCCGCGCAGGTGCGGATCCCAGTCGGCGAGATCCCGGCGCATTTCCTGTCCGCCGCCCTCCTCGCCCTCGGGCCGGACGGCACGCTGGGCGTCAAGGCGGTCGACGAGGACGAGACCGTGGTCTTCCACCCCATCAATCTTGTCCGGGCCGAAACAGACGGGATCTGGGTCTCTGGGCCGCCGGAAGCGATGCGTGTCATCTCGGTCGGCCAGGGCTTCGTCTCCTCCGGCGAGACGGTCCGCGTGATCGAGGCGGATCCGACGGAGGAGGTCCCGGAACCGGCCCCCTCCCTCGCGACGCCGGACTCGCCTTTGGCTGCCGATGAAGGGCCCGCTGAGGCCACCACCGGCTCGGTCGAACCGGTCGTGGTGCCGGAAGCAAGCGCTTCTGCCGCCGACGTGGCGCCGACGGAAACGGCATCGCTGCTCGAGACGATCGGGGTGAGCGGCGAAGGCATGCCGGTTCGGCTCCTGCAGCAGCGGCTGGCCGCGCTCGGCTATGAGGTCGGACCGGTCGACGGCGTTCTCGGGGAATCGACGAAGGAAGCGATCCGCCAGTTCCAGCGCAGCAACGAGCTCGAGGTCACCGGCGAGGTCAGCGCCGCGCTGGCCATGGCCTTGTTTGCCGACGACGCCCCGGCAGGTGCCGAATGAACGGGATCATCGAGGCTGCCTTCGACCGATCGCGAACGGTCCTTTTGTTCCTGGTGCTGATCTTCTTCACCGGCATCATCGGCTACCAATCGATCCCGAAGGAGTCCTCGCCGGATATCCCGATCCCGGTGATGTACATCACCGCGGTGCTGGACGGGATCTCGCCGGAGGATTCCGAACGGCTGCTGGTGCGCCCGCTGGAGACCGAGCTGTCCTCGCTGACCGGGCTCGACGAGATGGAGTCGCATGCCGCCGAGGGCTTTGCTTCGGTGCAGCTTGAATTCGAGGCCGGCTTCGACGCCAGCCGCGCCCTCACCGACGTCAAGGACGCGGTCGACCGGGCGCGACCCAACATGCCCGACGAGGTCGATGAGCCGGTGGTCAATGAGGTCAACACCTCGCTGTTTCCGATCCTCACCGTCGTGCTGTCGGGCCCCATCCCCGAGCGAACACTGGTCAACATCGCCAACGAGCTGCAGGACGATCTGGAGGCTTCGGCCGGGGTTCTGGAAGTCGATATCGGCGGCGATCGCGACGAGCTGCTCGAGGTGCTGATCGAGCCGACCGTGTTCGAGACCTACGACCTCTCCTTCGACGAGCTGGTCAGCCAGATCAGCCGCAACAACCGGCTGATCGCGGCGGGTGCGATGGACACCGGCGCCGGCCGCATCGTCGTCAAGGTTCCCGGCCTGATCGAGGACATGCAGGACGTCCTCGACATGCCGGTGAAGGTCGACGGCAGCACCGTCATCACCTTCGCGGACGTTGCCGTGGCGCGGCGCACCTTCGAGGACCCGAGCGGCTTCGCCCGCATCGACGGCGAGCCCTCGCTGGCGCTGGAGGTCAAGAAACGCTCCGGCGCCAACATCATCGAGACCGTCGCCGCAGTGCGCGAGGTCGTCGCCCGGCACCAGGCCGAATGGCCGGAAACCGTCGGCGTGAAATATCTGCAGGACGAGTCCGAGCAGGTTGAGACGATGCTCGGCGACCTCGAGAACAACGTCATCTCGGCGATCGTCCTCGTGATGATCGTCATCGTCGCGGCGCTCGGCCTGCGCACCTCGATCCTCGTCGGCCTGTCGATCCCCGGCTCGTTCCTCGCCGGCATCGCAATCCTCTGGTTCATGGGCTTCACCATGAACATTATCGTCCTGTTCTCGCTGATCCTCGTGGTCGGCATGCTGGTCGACGGAGCGATCGTCACCACCGAGCTGGCCGACCGCCGGCTGATGGAAGGCGCAACGCCGCGCGAGGCTTACAAGCTGGCCGCCCAGCGCATGGCCTGGCCGATCATCGCCTCCACCGTCACGACGCTGGCGGTGTTCCTGCCGCTGCTGTTCTGGACCGGCATGGTGGGCGAGTTCATGAAGTTCCTGCCGATCACCGTGATCATCACCCTCACGGCTTCGCTGTTCATGGCGCTGATCTTCATTCCCGTGCTGGGCGGCATGATCGGCAAGGCACAGCCGATGTCGACCCGCCAGCGCCAGGCGCTCGAAGACGCCGAAACCGGCGACCTGTCGCGCATCGGCGGCGCGACAGGCACCTATCTGAAGGTACTGCGCGGCGCGGTGAAGGCGCCGCTGGCGACGCTCCTCATCGCCGCGACATTGCTCGTCGGCGCCTTCTACGGCTTTGCCCAATACGGTCGCGGCGTCGAGTTCTTCCCCTCGATCGAGCCGGAATTCGCCCAGGTACAGATCCGCGCCCGCGACAATTTCTCGATCTACGAGCGCGACGCGCTGGTCCGCCGCGTGGAGGACCGCCTGCTCGGCATGGAGGAAGTGCGTAGCGTCTATGCCCGCACGATCGGTGAAGGCGGCGCGCGCCAGCTCGGGGCCGACGTCATCGGGACGATCCAGCTCGAGCTCGACGAATGGGACCAGCGCCGCAAGGCGACGGCAATCTTCGAGGACATCCGCACGCGCGTCGCCGACATTCCCGGCGTCAACGTCACCGTGCAGCAGGAGGAAAGCGGTCCCTCCAGCGGCAAGCCGATCAACGTCAAGCTCTTGGGCAGCGATATGGACGCGCTCGCTGCCGGTGTCGCGACCGTGCGCGGCCTGATGGACGAGATCGGCGGCTTCGAGAACGTCACCGATTCACGCCCCCTGCCCGGCGTCGAATGGCAGGTGCAGGTCGACCGCGAGGAAGCGGCCCGCTATGGAGCAGACGTCTCGCTGCTGGGACAGGCCGTGCGGCTGCTCACGGTCGGCATCGAGGTCTCGAATTACCGCCCGGACGATGCCGGCGGCGACGGCGAGGTGCCGATCCGGGTCCGCTTCCCCGCCGGCGACCGGACGTTGGAACGGCTGGAGGATTTGCGCATCCGCACCGCGCAGGGGCTCGTGCCGATCCGCAACTTCGTCTCCTTCGAACCGGCGCCCAAGGTCGGCACGATCATCCGGATCGACCAGCGCCGGGTCATGTCGATCGAGGCGGACGTGGCGCCCGGTATCCTCGCCAACGACCAGACCGTGGCGCTGAACGCTGCGCTGGCCGCGGCCGAGCTTCCGCCGGGGATCGACTATACGTTCGGCGGCGAGGCCGAGGACCAGGCGGAGGCGGCGACCTTCCTGGCCGGGGCCGGCGCGGCGGCGATCTTCCTGATGTTCATCGTCCTCGTCACGCAGTTCAACTCGATCTACCAGGCCTTCCTGGTGATGACCGCCATCGTCTTCTCGACGGCCGGCGTGTTCTACGGCCTGCTTCTGACCGGTCGGCCCTTCGGCGTCGTCATGGGCGGCATCGGCGTGATCGCGCTGGCCGGCATCGTGGTGAACAACAACATCGTGCTGATCGACACCTACAACGACCTGCGCCGCGCCGGGCAGTCGCCGCTGGAGGCCGTCATGCGCACCGGCGCGCAACGGCTGCGACCGGTCTTCCTCACATCGATCACCACCGTGCTCGGCCTCGTGCCGATGGTGATCGGCGCCAATGTCGACTTCATCCGCCGCGACATCGCCTTCGGCGCGCCGTCGACGCAGTGGTGGATCGAACTGTCCACCGCGATCGCCGGCGGCCTGGCCTTCGCGACGGTCCTGACGCTGGTGCTGACGCCCGCCCTTTTGATCCTCGGCGAGACCTTTTCGGCCTGGGTCAAGCGCCGCCGCGGCCGACATGCGCCGAGCCCGCTGAACGACGATCCGCTGGCCGACGGAACCGCGCGACCGGCGGCCGCGCCGGCGGAATGATGCTGCCGTGGGGCGTCAGTAGAGCCCGCGCACAAGGAACAGCGTGATCGCCGGGAACAGGACGAGGATCACCGTGCGGACGATGTCGGTTGCGACGAAGGGCATCGCGCCGCGATAGGTGCGGCTCATCGGTGTGTCCTTGGCCATCGAATTGATGACGAAGAGATTGAGCCCCACCGGCGGGGTGATCAGCCCGACCTCCACGACGATCAGCACGAGGATGCCGAACCAGATCGCGAACTCCTCCGGCGGCAGACCGAAATCCAGCCCCGTGACGATCGGGAAGAAGATCGGCACGGTCAAAAGGATCATCGACAGCGAGTCCATCACGCAACCGAAGGCGAGATAGGTCAGGAGGATCACCGTCAGCACGACGAAGGGCGAATAGCCCTGGGCGATCACCCAGGCGGCGGAGGCCTGCGGCAACTGGCTGAGGGCGAGGAACGAGTTGTAGACCCCGGCCCCGAGGATGATGAAAAAGATCATGCCGGAGGCAATCGCCGTGTCGACGAAGCATTCGGCGAGGTCCGCGCGGCTGAGCCCGCCGTTGAGGAAGGCGATCAGCCCGGTGCCGGCAACGCCCACCGCGGCGCCCTCGGTCGGGGTGAACCAGCCGAAATAAATGCCGAAGACGACGAGGAAGAAGACCAGCAGGACAGGCCAGACGTCCCGGGTCAGCCGCAGTCGCTCGGCAAGGCTCGCCTTCGCCGCGGTACCGGCCGATTCCGGCTTAAGCCGGACATAGATGGCGATCGCGATCATGTAGCCGATCATCGCCAGGATCCCCGGCACGAACGCGGCGAGGAAGAGCTTTGCGATATTCTGCTCGGTGAGGATCGCGTAGATCACCAGGACGACGGAGGGCGGGATGAGGATGCCGAGCGTGCCGCCAGCGGCCAGCGCCCCGGTGGCGAAGCCGCCCTCGTAGCCGTAGCGCTTCAGTTCCGGCAGCGCGACCTTGCCCATCGTCGCGGCGGTGGCGATGGACGAGCCGCAGATCGCGCCGAACCCGGCGCAGGCGCCGATCGCCGCCATGGCGACGCCGCCGCGGCGGTGGCCCATCCAGGCATTGGCCGCCCGGAACAGTGCCTGGCTCATGCCGCCCTTGGCGGCGAACTGGCCCATCAGCAGGAACAGCGGGATGATCGACAGCGAATAGCTGGCGAAGGTGGTGAAAGGCAGCGTCTTCAGCTGCGCCAGGATCGGCGTCAGGCGCCCCATGACGATCCAGTTGCCGACGAAGCCGCAGACCAGCATGGCAAGCCCGATCGGCATGCGCGCCAAGATCAGCGCGAGCAGGATCGGGAAGGACAGGAGCGCGATCTCGAGATTGGACAAATGTGCCTCAGGCCTGGCCGGGCGCGGCGGACGTCGTCTCCGCCCACGACCGGTACAACGTGTAGAGGCAGACGAGGAGGAAGCTGACCGCCCCGACCAGCGACAGCGCGTAACCGGACCATACTGGAATGCCGAGGATGAAGCTCTCCTCGCCGGTTCCGAGCTTGTCCTGCAGTCCGGCGATCAGGCGCCAGAGGATCACGCCCGCGGCGATCGACATCAACAGGTTGCCGATCAGGTCGCTGACCGCGACACCCCACCTGCCGAACCAGCCGGACAGGATGTCGACCGTCACGTGGCCGCGCTTCAGCTGGCAGAGCGGCAGGAACAGGAATACCCCGACACCCGCGGCGATCTCCACAAGCTCGAAGTCGCCGGGAACCGGGCCGAAGCCGAGACCGAGTGTCAGCATCGCCCGGCCGATGATCGAGGCGCAGGTGAGGACGACGATAAAGAACAGACAGGCCCCGCTGGCATAGGCGAGCCAGCGGGCGCCGTGCTCCACCGCGGCGCCGAGCGTGCCGGCCTCGGGCCCGGTTTCGGGGCGAAACGTCTCCCTCATCGCGGCAGGGTCGGGCGCGACGGCCGCCCCGCCGCCGCGCGATCGTGGCGGCGCAAGCGCCCCGAAAGGCTCAATTGGCTGCCTTTTCGGCGCCCTCGCCGGGCGTTTCGGCTCGCTCGCCGGAATATTTGGCGATCAGCGCCGTCGCGCTGTCGAGCAGTGCCTGACGGCCTTCTCCGCCGGCCACCCACTCCTCGATCACCAGCGCGGAAGCGTCCTTGAAGCGCGCGGTCTCCGCCTCATCGAGGGCGACGACCTCGTTGGTGAGATCGAGCGCCTTTTGCCGGCCGTCCGCGTCTGCCGCTTCCATCGCCTCGCCGGCCATCGTGGCGAGGGGCATGCCCGAGTTCGCGTCGATGACGGCCTTCAGGCCCTCCGGCAGCCCGTCATAGGTGTCGGCGTTCATGATGATGGCGAAGGTCTGGGTGTAGAGGCCGTTCTCGCCGGTGAAACCCGTATGATGGCGGACGAGCTCGGCGATGCGCAGCGGCGTCGTCACCTCCCACGGCACCGTCGCCCCGTCGATCACGCCCTTCGACAGCGATTCCGGTACGGCCGGCACCGGCATGCCGACCGGCGTCGCGCCGAGCTTGGTCAGGAGGTCGTTGATGATCCGCGAGCCGCCGCGGATTTTCATGCCGGAAAGGTCCTCCAGTTCGCCGATCGGCGCCTTGGTGTGGAACAGGCCCGGCCCGTGCGTGTGAACGGCAAGGAGATGCACCGCGTCGAACTCGTCGGCGGCGTTTGTCTCGACGAACTCCTGGAAGGCCTTCGAGGTCGAGACCGCGTCGGTCATGATGAACGGCAGCTCGAAGGTCTCGGTTTTCGGGAAGCGCCCGGGCGTGTAGCCGAGCACCGTCCAGACGACGTCCGCCACTCCGTCCCGGGCCTGGTCGAAGAGATCGGGCGGCGTGCCACCCAACTGCATCGAGGGGTAGAACTCGACGGCGATCCGCCCCTCCGATTCCGCCGTGATCTTCTCCGCCCAGGGAACCAGCACGTTGGCGGGAATCGTCGCCTGCGCCGGCAGGAACTGGTGGACGCGCAGCGTCACTTCCTGAGCCAGCGAACCGCCGGCCACGACGGCGAGCAGCGCCGTGGCGAGCGGCAGTCTGATCAGTGTCTTGAGCATGATATCCTCCCAGATACGGCCTTCCGGCCTGTCGCGGACGACATTATTGCGGAACGCTGTTTCGGGAAGCCCTCCCGGCTTGCCCGGCCACGCACCGCCGACGTCCTGACGGCGCGTGAGGATGCCAAGGCTTCCCTTGCGCGCCCGTGATTTTCCCATCCCAGGGCTCTCGTGCCGCATGATCGCACACCGGGCGCCGGTGGAAAGACCCCGGCCGATCTTTATATGCGTCGCCGGGGCCGGCCGCCGTGACGCGCATGGCGACCGCCTTCCCGGCAGACGACCGCACAGGACCATCATGACCAGACCCCCCTTCAAGGCCGACCATGTCGGCAGCTTCCTGCGTCCCGAGCGGCTGCAGAAGGCCCGAGCGCAATACGCCGACGGCAAGCTCGATGCCGAAATCCTTCGCGAGATCGAGGACGAATGCATTACCGAGCTGGTGCGCCGGCAGGAATCGGTCGGCCTGCAGGGCATCACCGACGGCGAGTTCCGCCGGACGTTCTTCCATGTCGACTTCCTCGAACAGCTGGACGGGGTCGATGTGACCTATGGCGAGTTCAAGGCGCATTTCCGCAAGGACGACGGGACGGAAGTGGGCTTTGCCCCGCCGACGATGCACGTCAACGAGACGATCGGATATGCCAGGCCGATCCAGGGCGCGGATTTCGATTTCCTGAAGTCGGTGGTCACGCGCACGCCGAAGGTGACGATCCCGGCCCCGTCGATGCTGCATTTCCGCGGCGGGCGGGACGCCGTCTCGCGCTCGGCCTATCCCGATCTCGAGCCGTTCTACGAGGATCTGGCCGCCGCCTACCGCGCCGAGATCGCCGACCTCGCCGAGCGGGGCTGCCGCTATTTGCAGATGGACGATACCAATCTCGCCTATCTCTGCGACCCCGAGATCCGCGAGCGCACCGCCAAGCGCGGCGACGACCCGGACGAACTGACCCGGCTCTACTGCCGGATGGTCAACGATGCGATACGCGACCGTCCCGACGACATGGTCGTCTCGGTTCATCTCTGCCGCGGCAACTTCAAGAGCGCCTGGGTGGCGAAGGGCGGCTACGAGCCCGTCGCCGAGATCCTGTTCAACGAGATGGCGATCGACGGCTTCTTCCTCGAATATGACGACGAGCGCTCCGGCGATTTCGCGCCGCTCCGGCACATGCCGAAGGGCAAGACCGTGGTGCTCGGACTGATGTCGTCGAAATCCGCTACGGTGGAGACCGGCGATGCCGTCAAGCGGCGCATCGACGAGGCGGCGCAGTTCGTCGATCTCGACCAGTGCGCGCTCTCGCACCAGTGCGGCTTTTCCTCCACCGCCCACGGCAACGATCTGACCGAGGACGACCAGTGGCGCAAGCTCGACCGCTGCGTCTCCGTCGCCCGCGACGTCTGGGGCTACTGAGGGCGCAAGAAAAGGGCCGGGGAAGTTCCCCGGCCTTCTGTCTTCATGCGGCCTGAGCCTATTCCAGCTCGGCGGCCTTGTCGGTCACCACGCTGGTCCAGGCACCCTCGGGTTCCTGGGTGATCACCGGGTCGGAGCCGCCGCCCATCAGCACGGCAACGGTGTTCTCGGCAGCTGCCGTGTCGAGCGCGGCATCATCGCCGAGCAGCTTGGCGATCTCGCCCATCATGAACTGCTGGTGCGCCAGCGTCTGGGCACCGGTCATGTCGTTGTCGATGACGATCTCGGCCGCCTCGTCCGGGTTCTCGGCGGCGTATTCCCAGCCCCGCATCGAGGCCTTCACGAAGCGGGCGTATTTGTCGACGGTCGCCGGATCCTGAAGGTCCTCCTCGAGGACGTAGAGCCCGTCTTCCAGCGTCGCGACGCCTTGGTCGGTGTAGTTGAACACCACCAGCTCCTCGGCCGGAATGCCGGCGTCGAGCACCTGGCCGTATTCGTTGTAGGTCATGGTGGAGATGCAGTCGGCCTGCTTCTGGATCAGCGGATCGACGTTGAAGCCCTGCTTGATAACGGTGACGCCGCTCGGGCCGCCCACTGTCGGCAGGCCGAGCTTCGACATCCAGGAGAGGAACGGATATTCGTTGCCGGAGAACCAGACGCCCAGCGTCTTGCCGGCAAAGTTCTCCGGGCTCTCGATGCCGGTCTCCTTGCGGCAGGTCAGCATCATGCCGGAACGGGCGAAGGGCTGGGCGATGTTGACCAGCGCCACGCCCTTCTCGCGCGCGGCGAGCGCCGAGGGCATCCAGTCGACCACCACGTCGGCGCCGCCGCCGGCGAGCACCTGCACCGGCGCGATGTCGGGGCCGCCCGGCTTGATCGTGACGTCGAGGCCGGCTTCCTCGTAGAAGCCCTTCTCCTGGGCGACGTAGTAGCCGGCGAACTGCGCCTGCGTGACCCATTTCAGCTGCAGCGTCACAGCATCCTGCGCCAGCGCCCCGGTGGCCATGGACGCGAGCGCGATCGTCGCGCCTGCCAGAAGTCTCTTCATACGCCTTCTCCTTTGCTGCATTGAGTTTGCCGCCTATCCCTTGCGATAGGAGGGATGCCAGAAAGTCGACCACCGCTCGACCGTCGCCACGAGGCCGTAGCTGAGCGAGCCGGCCAGCGCCGCGACGGTGATCTCGGCCCACACCATCGGGGTGTTCATGCGGCCGATCTCGGCCGAGATGCGGAACCCCATGCCGACGATCGGCGTGCCGAAGAACTCGGCGACGATGGCACCGATGAGCGCCAGTGTCGTGTTGATCTTCAGCGCATTGAAGATGAAGGGCAAGGCCGCCGGCAGGCGAAGCTTGAGAAGGCTCTGCGTGGGGCTTGCCGCATAGGTGCGCATCAGGTCGCGCTCCATCGTCCCGGCTGCCTGCAGCCCGGCGACGGTGTTCACCAGCATCGGGAAGAAGGTCATCACCACCACGACGGCGGCCTTGGACTGCCAGTCGAAGCCGAACCACATCACCATGATCGGCGCGACGCCGATGATCGGCAGCGCCGAGACGAGATTGCCGATCGGCAGCAGACCCCGCTTCAGGAACGGCGAGCGGTCGACCAGCACGGCCACGACGAAACCGGCGCCACAGCCGAGGACATAGCCGGCGATCACCGCCTTCAGGAAGGTCTGGCGGAAATCCGCCCAGAGGATCGACAGCGATCCGGCGATCTGCGCGCCGATCGCCGAAGGGGGCGGCAGCAGCACGCTGGGCACGTCGAGGCCGCGCACAAGAAGCTCCCACAGCAGCAATAGCGTCAGCCCGAACAGCGCCGGCAGCGCGATGGTGATGAGGGCGCGGGCAGCCCTGCCCTTGGGCTCCAGCGCCGCCAGACTCGCGGTCAGCCGCCAGGCCAGCAGCCAGAAGCCGAGCGCGACGGCGAGCAGCAGCCGGCCGCTGCCGCCGTCCAGTAGCGACAGCGCGTAGAGCCCCGCCGCCCCCGCCAGCGCGGCATTGAGGGCGATCGCCGCCGGCCGCGATGCGGTGACGCCTGCGGCGCTCATGATCGCGTTCCCATGCGCCGCAGCACGATGCGCTCGCCGAGCCCGACCAGCCAGACGAGGCACCCCGCCATGATCGCGGCGGCGAACAGCGCCGACCAGATCTGGATGGTCTGGCCATAATAGGAGCCGGCGAGAAGCCGCGCCCCGAGCCCTGCGACGGCGCCGGTCGGCAGCTCGCCGACGATCGCCCCGACCAGCGCGGCAGCGACGGCAACCTTCATCGAGGCGAAGAGGAACGGCGTCGAGGCCGGCCAGCGCAGCTTCGCCAGCGTCTGCGTGCGTTTGGCCGAATAGGTATGCATCAGGTCGAGCAGCATCACGTCCGGCGAGCGCAGGCCCTTCACCATGCCCACCGCCACCGGGAAGAACGACAGGTAGGTGGAGATGAACGCCTTCGGCAGCAGCCCGGTGACGCCGACGGAATTGAGAACGACGATGACCATCGGCGCGATGGCGAGGATCGGGATGGTCTGCGACGCGACGAGCCAGGGCATCAGGCTCTTGTCGAGCGTGCGCGAATGGATGATGCCGACGGCGAGCAGAACACCGAGCACCGTGCCGATCAGGAAGCCGAGCAGCGTCGAGGAGAGCGTCACCCAGGAATGGTAGAGCAGCGAGCGCGGCGAGCTCGGCTTCACGTCCACGGTGGATGTCCACAGCTCGACGGCGATCTGGTGCGGCGCCGGCAGCACCGGCCGCTCGGCCGACCATGTGGCGGCGATTGTGCCGGTGATGCCATAGGGCTCGCCGGCCCGCTCGAGCTTCACCGTCTCGGTCGCCCAGTTCATCCCGATCGCGGCGAGATACCAGAGGACGAGGATGACGAAGAGGACGGTCAGCACCGGCAGCGCATGGCCTTCGGCCATGCGGCGGCGAAGACGCGTCAGCGGCGCGGCATAGCCGATCGCAGCGCCCGGCTCGGCGATGGAGGTGGACGGGGCGGTCATGCGCAGCTCGATCGCGCGGCCACATAGGCGGGCGGCTTGCCAAACGCCCTCATCCGCCCCTCCGGGGCACCTTCTCCCGGATCGGGAGAAGGGCTAGCCGGCAATGGTTGCCCCTCCACCTCAATCATACCCGTGCCCTGCCCGCAGGCCCTCGCGGACACGGTGCGCGATGGCGAGGAATTCCGGGGTTTCGCGGATTTCCAGCGGCCGGTCGGGGCCGAGGTCGCAGTCGATGATCTCGTGGATGCGGCCGGGCCTCGGGCTCATCACGACGATGCGGGTCGACAGGAACACCGCCTCGGGGATCGAATGGGTGACGAAGACGACGGTCTTCCGCGTCTTCGCCCAGAGCTTCAGCAGTTCCGCGTTGAGATGGTCGCGGACGATCTCGTCGAGCGCGCCGAACGGCTCGTCCATCAGCAGGAGATCGGGGTCGAAGCACAGCGCCCGGGCGATCGAGGCGCGCTGCTGCATGCCGCCCGACAGCTGCCAGGGAAACTTGCGCCCGAAGCCGGCGAGGCCGACGAGGTCGAGATTGGCATCAACGAGCTGCTTCCGCCGGGCGCGGTCGAAGCCCATGATCTCCAGCGGCAGCGCGACATTCTTCTCGATCGTACGCCAGGGATAGAGCGCCGCGGCCTGGAAGACGTAGCCATAGGCCCGCGCCTGCCGCGCCGCGTCCGGCGTCATGCCGTTGACGCTGAGGCTGCCGCCGGTCGGCTGTTCGAGATCGGCGATGACGCGCAGCAGCGTGGTCTTGCCGCAGCCGGACGGGCCGATCAGCGAGACGAACTCGCCCTTGAAGATGTCGAGGTCGATATCCTTCAGCGCGTGCACCGGCGAATCGCCAGTCTGGAAGACGAGGTCGAGGCCGCGGGCCTCGATGACCGGCCCGCTCCCTGACGCCGCATGGACGGCGTCGCCGTCTTGCCGCAGCGCCCCGGTTGGCGTTTCCTGCGTCGACGCAAGGAGACTTTCCGATGATCGCATCCTCGCCCCCCTCATCCGACCGTCCGCAATGCCGGATCATAAGGCCGGTTTCGACCTATGACGGCAAGCAGGGCTTCAGCTATTTCGAGGGAATTGCACGGGAAACCGTCGGTGCCTCCGGAATCTGCATGCATCTCCTGACGATCCCGCCGGGAGGCCGGGCGAAGGCCCACCTCCACGAGAACCACGAGACCGCGATCTTCGTCGTCAGCGGCGTCTCCGGCACGTACTGGGGCGAGCGGCTCGAGCATCACGAGACGGTCGCGGCGGGCGCGCTCTTCTACATTCCCGCCGGAGTGCCGCATCTGCCTTACAATGCCGGCTCCGAGCCCTGCGTGGCCGTCATCGCCCGCACCGATCCGCACGAGCAGGAAAGTGTCGTGCTGCGGCCCGATCTGGAAGCGCTTGTGCCCGGGTGATCGCCGGGTGGCGCGGCGTCTGCACCGTGACCGCGTTTGTCACGCAAGCGCCGCAAAATCGTCACCGGCGCTTCAAGGAACGGTCCTAGCTCTGGCGCGCAACTTATCTCCGCCTGGAGCCACGACCATGATCAGAAACACCCTTTCCGTCTCGGCGATCGCGCTCGCCGTCTGCCTCGGCAGCGCGCAGGCCGAGACGGTCTTCCCGGCCAATCTCGTCGGACACGCCTTCCTGCCCGCCGCGACCTTCATCGATGCGCCCGCCGATGCGCCGGAAGACGCCCGGATCTCCGGCAAGTTCACCACCGGCAGCCGCGTCGACGCCATCGGCACCGTGCCCGGCGACACCGGCGCCCAGCACGGCAAGCGCACGACGGGCCTGTCGGTGCCGTTCGAAGGCCAGCCGATCCAGGGTTTCTCCGGCTTCGCCATGGAGCGCGCCGAGGACGGCTCGACCTACGTCCTGACAGACAACGGCTTCGGAACGAAAGCCAACAGCCCGGACGCGCTGCTCTTCTTCCATCGCGTCACGCCGGACTTCGAGGCCGGCTCGGTGGCGGTCAACGAGACGATCTTCCTCTCCGATCCGGACAAGAAGATCCCCTTCCGCATCGCCTATGAGGGCACCGAGCAGCGTTACCTGACCGGCGCCGACTTCGATCCCGAGAGCATCCAGCTCGTCAACGGCGACATCTGGATCGGCGAGGAGTTCGGCCCTTATCTCATCCGCGCGACGACGGGCGGAAAAATCATCTCCGTCCACCAGACCATGATGGACGGCGCTCCGCTGAAGAGCGTCGACCACCCGCAGATGAGCGGCATGTCGAAGGCCGGCACCGACTGGCGTGTTCCGCGCTCGGGCGGCTACGAGGGCATGGCCCTGCAGCCCGGCACCAACCTGCTCTGGGCGATGCTGGAGAAGCCGCTGCTCGGCGAGGACGGCGCGCCCGTCGGCAACCACCTGCAGGTGCTCGCCTTCGATCCCGCCAAGGGCGAATGGACCGGCGAAGGCTTCAAGCTCGCGCTCGCCGAGGGCGCGACGGCGATCGGCGACTTCAACTTCATCGACGAGACGCGGGCGCTGGTGATCGAGCGCGACAATGGCGAGGGCGACCCGTCGCTGAAATGCGAAGGCGAGGCGCAGCCCGACTGCTTCCCGAGCCCGGCCATGCTGAAGCGCATCGTCCTCATCGACACAGCCTCGGTCGATGAAGACGGCTTCGTGCGCCGGATCGGCCACATCGACCTGATGGACATCGCCGATCCGGACGGCAAGAGCCGCATCGAGACGGCGTCCAAGCGCGACCTCGAAGGCGTCATGACCTTCCCGTTCTTCACCATCGAGAACGTCATGGCCGTGTCGGACACCGAGATCATGGTGGCGATGGACAACAACCTGCCGTTCTCGTCGGGCCGCACGCTCGACAAGGCGGCCGACAACGAGTTCGTCCTGCTCGACGTCTCGGAAATGCTGGCCGCCAAGTAAGACGCCTGCCGCCTTTGTGACGGAGATAGCGCCGGCCGGGCACTGGAAAAAGCTCGGCCGGCTCTCCTACGCAATTTCTCCAGCAGAATTCAATCGGGCTAATTGCCCTTAAAGCAACCCTCTTGCATTTCTGTCCGTTATTTTTGAATATTTATCGATGGCAACCTTTTGAAAGGATCACCGCTATGCAAAAAAAAAACGGATGTAATGCGAAGTGTCACTTTCACGTTCGTCGGTCGCGATGCTGATAAATTGGCTGAAACGTTGTTTGTGCATTGGCTTGACGGCGGCTTCGACCAGACATTTGAGGGCCATCTTATTGACCAAGGCCTTGCGACAGGCATTGAGTACGAATGGGATCAGGAAAGCCGAACAATTCGAATTCGCGCATCATAATTGAAGATTCATCATACTCCGCTCGCCGGAATGCCCGACCGCTCCACCCGCCGCGGCGCGGTGAGCTCCTTCCAGGTCGACAGCGCCCTGTTGACCGGGGCGCCGGCGGGCCGCTCGACGAAGCGGCCGTCGCCGCGTTCGGCAAGGACTTCGCCGTCCTGCCAGGCGATGCGGCCGCGCGACAGGGTGATCGTCGGCAGGCCGGTGACCTCGACGCCCTCGAAGACGTTGTAGTCGATGATCGACTTCTGCCGGCTGGCGGCGATCGTCTTCGTCGCCGTCGGATCCCAGACGATCAGGTCGGCGTCGGCGCCCGGCAGGATCGCGCCCTTCTTCGGGTAGATGTTGAGGATCTTGGCGATGTTGGTCGAGGTCACCGCGACGAACTCGTTCATCGTCAGCCGGCCGGTGGCGACGCCCCTCGTCCACAGCACCGGAAGCCTATCCTCCAGCCCGCCGGTGCCGTTGGGGATCTTGGTGAAGTCGCCGAGCCCCATGCGCTTCTGCTCGGTGGTGAAGGCGCAATGGTCGGTTGCCACCACCTGCAGCGAGCCGGAGGCGAGCCCCGCCCACAGCGAATCCTGGTGCTTCTTGTTGCGGAAGGGCGGCGACATGACGCGCCGCGCCGCATAGTCCCAGTCGGCGTTGAAATATTCGCCCTCGTCGAGCACCAGATGCTGGACCAGCGGCTCGCCATAGACCCGCATGCCGTTCGCCCGGGCCCGGCGGATCGCCTCGTGCGCCTGCTCGCAGGAGACGTGGACGACATAGAGCGGCACGCCGGCCTGGTCGGCGATCATGATGGCACGGTTGACCGCCTCGCCCTCGACCTCGGGTGGCCGCGAGAAGGCATGCGCCTCCGGGCCGTTGTTGCCTTCGGCCATCAGCCTCTGCTGAAGCGAGGCGACGACGTCGCCATTCTCGGCATGGACGAGCGGCATGGCGCCGAGTTCGGCGCAACGCTGGAACGACGCGAACATCTCGTCGTCGTTGACCATCAGCGCGCCCTTGTAGGCCATGAAATGCTTGAAGGTGTTGATGCCCTGCTCGACCACCTTGGGCATCTCGTCGAACACCTGTCTGTCCCACCAGGTGATCGCCATGTGGAACGAGTAGTCGGTGCGGGCCTTGCCGGCCTTCTGGTACCATTGCTGCAGCGCGTCGATCAGGCCCTGGCCCGGGCTCGGCAGGCAGAAATCCACCGCCATCGTCGTGCCGCCCGACAGCGCCGCCGCCGTGCCGGTGTCGAAATCCTCCGCCGCATAGGTGCCCATGAAGGGCATCTCCATGTGGGTGTGCGGATCGATACCGCCCGGCATCACATAGGCGCCGGAGGCGTCGATGACCGTATCGCCTTCAAGGTCCGGCCCGATCGCGGCGATTGTCTCGCCATCGATCAGGATGTCGGCCTTGTAGGTGAGATCGGCCGTGACGACCGTGCCGCCCTTGATGACTGTGGTCATGAAAATTTCCCTATCGCTGATACGATGGCGGCGGCCGGCGCCAAGCCCAGGATATTGATCACCGCGATATTGAGGCGATCCAGATCATCCCTGCTCAGCTGACCGATACGACGTCCCAACTCACTTGGAAGCGCCGCTCCGAGACGCTCGAGCATCGCTTCCGAGATGACATGCAGCCCGTTCTCGGCCGACGGCTCTATCCGTATGCGGCCGAGCCGCGCGTCAACGACCTCGCTCGTCAAGGGACACACGATGATCGGACGATCCGATCGCAGAAACTCGTCAGCCATCAGAATGATCGCCGGACGCGGCTTTGCAGCCAATCCCCGCGTCGAGACCGTGAAGATGTCGCCGCGCTTCAAGGCTCATCATCATCCCAGAGATTGCCGCGAACACCGACGACCCATGCATCGATGTCGGGGTCGTTGCGGTCCGCCTCGGTGGTGGCATCCAGCTCACGTCCGACTTCCGCCCGATAGGCTTCATTGTCCCGATCAATGACCCACACCTCCATCGGTCGCCAACCCTTCGCCAGAAGCGCCGACCGCTCTTCGTCCGATAACTCCTTCGGCCTTCCCATCCTGGCACCTCCGCCTGTGCGACGCCCGATCCTACTCCACGATCCCCGCCGTCTCCACCACCGCGCGCATCAGCACGTTGGCGCCGGCGGCGGCCCATTCCGTGGTGATCTCCTCGGCCTCGTTGTGGCTGAGGCCGTCGACGCAGGGACACATGACCATTGCGGTCGGCGCGACGCGATTGATCCAGCAGGCGTCGTGGCCGGCGCCCGAGACGATGTCGCGATGCGAATAGCCGAGCGCCTCGGCCGCGTCGCGCACCGCCTTGACGCATCCGGCGTCGAAGGTCACCGGATCGAAATGCCCCACCTCGTCGATCGAGACATCGATGTCGAGCGCTTCGGCGATCAAGTCGATCCCGTCCTCGATCTGCTCGCGCATGGCATCAAGCGTTTCCTTGGAGGGCGAGCGGATGTCGATGGTGAAGGTGGTTCGACCGGCAATGATGTTGCGGGAGTTCGGATAGGCATCCATATGCCCAACCGCGCCGACGGCGTCCGGCTGGTAGTACATCGCCACCTCGTGGACGAGTTCGATCACCCGCGCCATGCCGAGCCCGGCGTTGCGGCGCTTGTACATCGGCGTCGAGCCGGTGTGGCTCTCCTTGCCGGTCAGCGTCACCTCGAGCCAGTAGAGGCCCTGGCCGTGGGTGACGACGCCGATGTCGATACCCTCGTCCTCGAGGATCGGTCCCTGCTCGATATGCAGCTCGAAGAAGGCCTTCATCTTGCGTTGACCGACCGGCTCGTCGCCTTCCCAGCTAATGCGCCTCAGCTCCTCGCCGAAGCTCTTGCCGCCGGCGTCCTTGCGCTCCTTGGCCCAGGCCTCGTCGTGCATGCCGGCGAAGACGCCGGAGGCGAGCATGGCGGGCGCAAAGCGCGAGCCTTCTTCGTTGGTCCAGTTCACGACGACGATGGGATGCCTGGTCTTCACCCCGAGATCGTTGAGCGACCGGATGATCTCCAGCCCGGCCAGTACGCCGAGCACGCCGTCATATTTGCCGCCGGTCGGCTGCGTGTCGAGATGGCTGCCGACATAGACCGGCAGCGCGTCCGGGTCGGTGCCCTCGCGCCGGGCGAACATGTCGCCCATCGTGTCGACGCCCATCGTCAGGCCGGCCGCCTCGCACCAGGACTGGAACAGCCGCCGTCCCTCGCCGTCCGCGTCGGTCAGCGTCTGGCGGTTGTTGCCGCCGGCAATCCCCGGTCCGATCTTCGCCATCTCCATCAGCGTGTCCCAGAGGCGATCGCCGTCGATCTGGAGATTGGTGGCAAGGCTCATGAGTTCACTCTTTGCTGCTGGCGGTCGATAACGCGGATCAGTCGAGGATCTTCAGAATGGTCCGCAAGGTCTCGACGATCTCGCCGATCTGGTCCTCGCTGATGATCAACGGCGGCGACAGCGCGATGATGTCACCGGTGGTGCGGATCAGGAGCCCCGCCTCGTAGGCCTTGAGGAAGGCCGCGAAAGCCCGCTTGGTCGGCTCGCCGGCGATGGGCTCGAGCTCAATGGCGCCGATCAGCCCGATGGTGCGGATGTCGATGACGTGCGGCTCGCCCTTCAGCGAGTGGATCGCCTCGGCCCACACCGGCTCCAGCGCCTTCGCCCGCTCGAACAGGCCGTCCTCCTTGTAGGTCTCGAGCGTCGCGAGCCCGGCGGCTGCGGCGATCGGATTGCCGGAATAGGTGTAGCCGTGGGCGAACTCGATCAGGTGTTCCGCACCGCCCATGAAGGCTTCGTAGATCTCGTCCTTCACGTAGACCGCGCCCATCGGGATGACGCCGTTGGTCAGGCCCTTGGCGGTGACCATGATGTCGGGCGTGACGCCGAAATAATCGGCAGCGAAGGCCGTGCCCATGCGTCCGTAGCCGGTGATCACCTCGTCGAAGATCAGCAGGATTCCGTGCTGGTCGCAGATCTCGCGCAGGCGCTTGAGATAGCCTTTCGGCGGCGGCAACACGCCGGTGGAGCCGGCCACCGGCTCGACGATGACCGCGGCGATGGTAGAGGGATCGTGCAGCGCCGCGATCCGCGCCAGATCGTCGGCAAGCTCCGCGCCGTATTCGGCCTCGCCGCGCGAGAAGCCGTTGCGCTCGGCATCGTGCGTATGGCGCATGTGGTCAACGCCGGTCAGCAGCGTGCCGAACATCTTGCGGTTCCCGACGATGCCGCCGACCGATATGCCGCCGAAGTTGACGCCGTGATAGCCGCGCTCGCGCCCGATCAGGCGGAAGCGGGAGCCGTCGCCTTTGGCGCGATGATAGGCGAGCGCGATCTTCAGCGCCGTGTCGACTGATTCCGAGCCGGAATTGGTGAAGAACACGTGGTCGAGCCCGGCCGGCGCGATCGTGGCGAGCCGCGACGCGAGCTCGAAGGCCTTCGGATGCCCCATCTGGAAGGCCGGCGCGTAGTCGAGTTCGGCCGCCTGGCGCTGGATCGCCTCGACGATGAGCGGCCGGCAATGGCCGGCATTGACGCACCAAAGGCCCGCCGTCCCGTCCATGACCTGCCGCCCCTCGGCGGTGGTGTAATGCATGTCCTTCGCCGCCACGAACATGCGCGGCGCCTGCTTGAACTGCCGGTTGGCCGAGAACGGCATCCAGAAGGCTTCGAGGTTGTTGGGCGCGATCGCCGCGTGCTCGTTCATCTGCTGCCGCCTTGGTGGGGCTGCCCCTATCCGGAGCGCCCGTAAATCTTGACTAAATGGTCAAAAGGGAGGCTAGAAGTTCACCAGGAACCGGTCAAGCGCCACGCCCTGTATCTGCGCAGTCTCTCGCAGTGCAAGCAGATCGGGCAGCCTCGGGAGGATGGTCGTGGACCTGAAAGTCGAACTGGCCGTCGACCCGATGAAGGGCGGCACGAATGGCCGCCCGAAGGAAGGCCAGTCGACACGGATCCAGTCGATCAATCGCGAGATCATCCTCTATGCGGCGCTTGAGGTGTTCTCGATCCACGGCTTTCGGGGCTCGACGGTGGACCAGATCGCCGCCCGCGCCGCGATGTCGAAGCCGAATCTCCTGTATTACTTCCGGCGCAAGCAGGACATCTATCGCGCCGTTCTCGAAGCGACGCTTGCCGACTGGCTCGCCCCTTTGGCCGCGATCAGCCCGGATGGCGACCCGGTCGAGGAACTGCGTCGCTACATCACCGCAAAACTCGCCATGTCGGCGGAAAAGCCGGCCGCCTCGCGCCTCTTCGCCAACGAGATCCTCTCGGGCGCGCCGGTGGTGGGGGACTTCCTCAGGACGCGGCTCAAGCGGCTGGTCGACGAAAAGGCCGGAATCATCCGCGACTGGGTCAGCGCCGGCCGGCTGGCACCGGTGGACCCGCATCACCTGATCTTCATGATCTGGGCAACCACCCAGCACTACGCAGATTTCGACGTACAAATACGGGCGATCATCGGGAGCCAGGTCGACCGGCCCGGCTTTCGCGAGCAAACGGCGCAGGCTGTCCTGACGCTGGTGCTCAACGGGCTGAAACCGCGACCATGACGTCGGCCGGATTGCCGGCCTGTCGCGTTCGAGCCATGATCGCGCCGCGTCAGGGCACCGGCGCCATGGGAGGACTAACGTCTTGGCAAAGCTCATCGTGCTCTACAAGCACCCGAAGGATCCGGCAGCATTCGACGCCTATTACCTGCGGACCCACGCGCCGCTGGCGAAGAAAATCCCGGGCCTTTCCCATTACGACATCAGCGACGGAACCGTGGCAGGACCGGCCGGAGCGACGGACTATCATCTCGTGGCGACGCTGAGCTTCGGCTCGCTGGCCGACATCGAGGCGGGTCTTGCCACCCCGGAAGGTCAGGCAGCAGCGGCCGACCTCGGCAATTTCGCCGATGGCGGCGTCGAGCTGCTGATGTTCGACACCGCGACCCTCTGACAGAAGGAAGGCGGCGGCGCCCTGCTGGCGCGCCGTCTCCGCAGGCCGTGCAAGGCTGGCGGTGCAGCGCGCCTAGGCGGCGGCCGCTTCCGCGCGGGGTGCCGCATCGACGGCGAACTCCTGGTCCCATCGGCTCGAGATTTCCGAGAGCATCAGCGGGATTTCACCGGCCGGACGCGGCCGGGAGAAGTAGTAGCCCTGCATCTCCCGGCACCCCTCGTCGTAGAGGATCCGCATCTGCTCCTCCGTCTCGATTCCCTCGGCGATGACCTGCATCTGCAAGGCTCTCGACAGGCCGATCACCGAGCGGACGATGGCGATGTTCTCGGGCCTGCGCATGTCGCGCACGAAGGCCTGGTCGATCTTGATCTTGTCGAAGGGGAAGCGGCTGAGATAGCCGAGCGAGGAATAGCCGGTGCCGAAATCGTCCATCGAGATCGTCAGCCCCATGCGGCGGAACTCGGTCAGGATCGCCAGCACCTTGTCGCTTTCGTCGATGAACAGCGACTCCGTCACCTCGATCTGCAGGCGCGAGGCGGCGAGACCCGACTCTGCGAGCGCCCGACGGACATCGTCGACGAGCGTCGCACTCTGGAACTGCACCGCCGACAGATTGACCGAGATGGTCAGATCGGATGGCCATTGGACTGCCTGGTGGCAGGCCTTTTCCAGCGCCCAGACGCCGAGCTGCTCGATCAGGCCGGACTCCTCCGCGAGCGGCACGAAGACGGAAGGGGCGATCGTTCCCTGGCCGGGGTGGCGCCAGCGCAGCAGCGCCTCGAAGCCGCTGACGCGGCGCTGCCCGGCATCGATGAAGGGCTGGTAGAAGAGTTCGATCTGGTCTTCATCGAGAGCCGCCTTTAGGTCGAGCTCCATCTCTCGTCGCCGCTGCAGCCGCTCGCGCATGGCCGGAACGAAGCGACGATAGGGCCGCCGCCGGCCGCCTTCCTTCGCCTGATAGAGGGCCAGATCGCAATTCTGCAGCGCGAAATCGGCGTCGAGACCCGGCGTGCGGTATCCGCTCGGCACGAACAGGATGCCGGCATGCGCCGTCGCGACGATCCGGCGGTTCTCGACATCGAACGGCTCCGCGAAGCTCGCCAGGATCTTCTGCGCCAAGGCGTCGGCATCCTCGGGCGTCCGCAGACCCGGCACGATTACCGCGAATTCATCGCCGCCGAGCCGCGCGACCGTTGCTTTCGGCGTCGCGATTTTCAGGAGGCGCTGGCCGAATGCCTTGAGCAGCGCATCGCCTGCGGCATGCCCGTAATTGTCGTTGATCGACTTGAAGCTGCTGATGTCGACGACCATCAGGCCGAGCGGCTTGAGACCCTTTGTCAGCAGGCTGTCGAGGACTTCGCCGAACCGCCGGCGGTTGGGCAACTCTGTCAGGCCGTCGTGGTTGGCGAGATGCTCCAGACGCTTCGAGATACCCTGTCGCTCGGTGATGTCCTCGAAGGTGATCAGCAGCCCGCGGTCCTTGATGCCGCGGCGCTTGACCTCCATCGTACGGCCGTCCAGCGTCTCGTGCAGGTGCGTCGACGTGCCGTTCTCGGGCAGCTGGAGTGCCAGTTCGGAATCGTCGAAGAAGACGCGAGCGGGCGTGCCCGGCGCGACCTTCCCGAACAGCTCGGTGAAGACGTCGTTGCAGACGACGAGGCGCTTGTCGCCGTCGAGCATGCACAGGGCTTGAGTCATGTTGTTGAGCGCAGCCTCCAGCTGCGTCTGCTGCATCGCTATCTGGTCGGCGAGGAAGCCGGTCTCGCTGGTCTTCGCGCCCTCCAGCTTGGCGCAGCGCGCCTGCAGGGCCCTGAGCGCTGCCAGAACGTCGCGAATTTCCGACGGGCCTTCCGGCTTGATGAGGTCGACCGTTTCGCCGTTCGCCAGCGCATGCGCCAGCGCCGAGAGCCGGCGCAACGGGCGGCCGACCGAGCGCATCAGAAACAGAAGGAAACCGCCCAGAGCGAGAAGGACGACGGCAAAGCCCGCAACCATGCTGGTGACCGAACGCTCGATCCGCGCATCGGCCTCGGACCGCAGTCCATCCAGCTCCGCACGCATCGCCGAGCCGGCACTCGCCAGCCGTTCCGAAAACGCCTCCAGCCGGGTGCGGGCCAGACGCGGGGAGAGGTTGCCGCTCGTCGCCTGGAGGCGGGTCAGATCGTAGAACAAGGCGCGGACCGCCGTGTGGTTCTCGGACGCGATCTCGGTGGCGAGAACGGTCTCCAGGTCGCTCACCGTCTGGGCGATCGTGCGACGGAAATCGTCGGCTTCGCTGGCTTCGAGCCCAGGCTCCCCACCCGGCGTCGCCGCGTCCGCCGCCGCGGAAAGCCGCGCATGCAGCGACTGGACCCGCGTCTCGGCGGATTGCAATGCGATGATCGGATCGAGGCCCCGCTCGTAGAGCCGGGCCGCCAGTTCCATCGATGTACGCTGCGACTGGTAGGAGAATCCCGCAAAGCCGGCCGCCAGCAGGGCAAACCCGACGCCGCCCGCAATAAGCCTCGAGTTGATCGACATCGGCGCCGCTTCTCGCGTTGAGGGATCGTGCCGGACGCGGGAGCGGCAGGCGTGTGGTGCGACCCTACCGCAGCGAGGTTACTTCGCGGTTACGCTTTCTGACCTTCGCCTTCCTTGTCGCTGCGTCGCAGCACCGACACGAGCGATGATGGCGCTCGCCTGGACGACGGGCGCTACCCTATTCCGCTGCGTCCGGCAGGACGACCGGTTCGGCCGCGAATTGCTGCTTCTCCTTCGCCATCGGATTGTTCGGGTGCATCGTCCAGTTGCCGTATTCGTCCGGGATGGGCTTGCCGGTGCGCGGGTCGACGCCGGCGATCTGCTCCATGGTGATGCAGTTCTCGACCGGGCAGACATTGACGCAGAGATTGCAGCCGACGCACTCCGCGTCGATCACCTCGAAATGCCGGACGCCGTCGACCATCGCGGTGATCGCCTGGTGCGAGGTGTCCTCGCAGGCGATGTGGCAGCGCCCGCATCTGATGCAGAGATCCTGGTCGATCCGCGCCTTGGTGACGTAGTTGAGGTTGAGATACTGCCAGTCGGTGACGTTGGGGACGGCGAGGCCGCGGAAATCCTCGATGGTCCGGTAGCCCTTCTCGTCCATCCAGTCGGAGAGGCCCGAGATCATCTCCTTCACGATCTTGAAGCCGTAGGTCATCGCGGCCGTGCAGACCTGAACGTTGCCGCAGCCGAGCGCAATGAACTCGGCGGCGTCCCGCCAGGTGGTGATGCCGCCGATGCCGGAGATCGGCAGGCCCCGCGTCTGCGCATCGCGGGCGATCTCGGCGACCATGTTCAGCGCCATTGGCTTGACCGCCGGCCCGCACATGCCGCCATGGCTGCCCTTGCCGTCGATCGTCGGCGTCGGGGCGAAATTGTCGAGGTCGATCGACATGATCGACGAGACCGTGTTGATCAGCGAAACGGCGTCGGCGCCGCCCTTCTGGGCGGCGCGGGCGGGAAAGCGGATGTCGGTGATGTTGGGCGTCAGCTTCACGATGACCGGGAGGTCCGAGTGCTGCTTGCACCAGCGCGCGACCATCTCGATGTATTCCGGCACCTGGCCGACGGCCGAGCCCATGCCGCGCTCGCTCATGCCGTGCGGGCAGCCGAAATTCAGCTCCACCCCGTCGGCGCCGGTCTCGCCGACGAGGGCGAGGATCTTCTGCCACGGCGCCTCCTCGCAGGGCACCATCAGCGACACGACCATCGCCCGGTCCGGCCAGTTGTGCTTGACCCGGGTGATCTCCTCCAGGTTGGTGTCCAGCGCCCGGTCGGTGATCAGCTCGATATTGTTGAAGCCGAGCAGCCGCCGGTCCGGCCCCCACATCGCGCCGTAGCGCGGGCCGTTGACGTTGACCAGCGGCGGGTCTTCGCCGAGCGTCTTCCAGACCACCCCGCCCCAGCCCTGCTCGAAGGCCCGCTGTACGTTGTATTCCTTGTCGGTCGGCGGCGCCGAGGCGAGCCAGAACGGGTTCGGCGAGGATATCCCGAGGAAGGACGTCGAAAGGTCGGCCATGGTCCTGCTCCTCACGCCCTGCCGGGGATGGCGGTCTTGACCGCCTCGACAGCCCGCGACAGCAGGCCTACCGGCGCCGACAACGCCGCGTGGATGCTTGCAGCGGCGACCTTGCCGTCCTCGACGGCGACGACGGTGAGATCGTCGCCCTCGGCGATGCAGTCGCCGCCCGCCCAGACGCCGGAAAGGCTGGTGCGGCGCTCGGCGTCGACCTTGATGCGGCCTCGCTCCAGCGCAACGGCAGCGCCCTCGGCGGAAACGCCTTCCGGCTCGAAGGCCTGCCCGATCGCCTTGAACACCTGGTCGGCGGCGATCGTCAGCAATTCGCCGGTGCCGGCAATGCGCCCCTCGGCGTCCACATCGGTCCGCTCCAGCTCGATGCCGACGACCTGGCCGCCATGGGCCACGACCCGCTTCGGCTGCAGGTTGCAGCGAATATGGACACCGCGCGTCTGGGCGATCTCCTGCTCGTAGCCGGAGGCGTTCATCGCTTCCTGGCCCCGGCGATAGGCGATGGTCACCTCTTCCGCGCCCAGCGCACGGGCCTGCACGGCCGCGTCGATGGCCGTCATGCCGCCGCCGATGACAACGACGCGGCGGCCGATCGGTAGCGCCGCCATGTCGCTCGCCTGGCGCAGTTCGGCGATCCAGGCGACCGCGTCGCGGCTGCCGCGGCTGTGCTCGCCCTCGGCGCCGAGCGCGTTGACTCCGGCGAGCCCCAGCCCGAGAAACACCGCGTCGAAATCGCGGCGAAGCTCGCCCAGGTGGATATCCCGGCCAAGGAGCCTGCCGGTCTCGAGCGTGATGCCGCCGACCGACAGGATGAACTCCACCTCGCGCTGCGCGAAGTCCTCCGTCGCCTTGTAGGCGGCGATGCCATATTCGTTGAGGCCGCCGGGCTTCGGTCGCGCGTCGTAGAGCGTGACGTCATGGCCGAGCGTCGCCAGGCGATGGGCGCAGGAAAGGCCCGCGGGCCCCGCGCCGACCACGGCGACGCGCTTGCCGGTGGGTTCGGCCCGGACGAACGGATGACCGTCCTTTTCCATCAGGATGTCGGTGGCGTAGCGCTGCAGGAGGCCGATCTTCACCGGCTTGCCTTCGGCAACCTCGCGCACGCAGACCTCCTCGCAGAGCGTTTCGGTCGGGCAGACGCGGGCGCACATGCCGCCGAGGATGTTCGATGACAGGATGGTCTTGGCCGCGCCGGTCGGGTTGCCGGCCTGGATCTCGCGGATGAACAGCGGAATGTCGATCGAGGTCGGACAGGCCGTCATGCAGGGCGCATCGTAGCAGAAATAGCAGCGATCGGCCTCGACCAGCGCCTCGTGCGCTTCCAGCGGTGGGTGAATGTCGGAGAAGTTCCGGCCGAGCGTCATCCGGTCGATCCGTCCGGCGGCAATATCGGGGCGGATCGGGTGGGCTTCGTTCATCGCGGCACTCCCCAGGCGCGTCGGTTTGCCGGCTCGTCAGACGCCGGACCGGGCGAAGTTTAGAATGGTCCGAAATTCCGAAGCCGTCAAATTTTTGACCGGACGATCAAAAATAGCGCCGTGGCCGGCCCGATAGCCGACTAAGCAGGGGTTGCAGTCTCAGCGGAACGGCAGGAGGCGCCTGCCGTTGTGCATGCGGTACAGTTATGCCCACTTCTGTCGCCCATTCTTTTGACGTGCCCCGAGAAAAACCATGAACCAGTCCTCCCGCGGCCGCGATGCCACGAAGCCGTCCGACATCCCCGCGCGTGGCTGGAAGGAAATCCTCTGGCGGGTGTACAGCGAGATCAACGAGGACCGCGTCATGCTCATCGCGGCGGGGGTCACCTACTACCTGCTGCTGGCGATGGTGCCGAGCCTGTCGGCGCTGATCTCGGTCTACGGGCTGTTCGCCGATCCGGGGACGGTCCAGGAACATGCCCAGGCGCTCAGCGGGTTCGTGCCGGCCGGCGGGATGGAGATCCTCAACGAGCAGATGGAGCGGCTGGCCGAGGGCGGTCGCACGACGCTCGGCCTGACTTTCGCCATCTCGCTGGCGATCGCGCTCTGGAGCGCCAACGCCGGCATGAAGTCGCTCTTCCAGGCGATGAACGTCGCCTATAACGAGCGGGAAACGCGCAGCTTCATCAAGGTCACGGCGATCTCGCTGATCTTCACGCTCTCGGCGATCGTCGGCGTCATCTGCATGATCGGCGTGGTCGTCGTCGTCCCGACCGTCCTCGGGTTCGTCGGTCTCGGCAACGCGGCCGAATGGCTCATCCGGATCGGTTCGTTCGTCGGGTTGATCATGCTTGCCTCGCTGGCGGCGGCGGCGCTGTTTCGCTGGGGACCGGACCGGGAGAATGCCCGGTGGGAGTGGATCACCCCCGGCACCATCCTCTCCGTGGTCGTCGTCGTCGCCGTCTCTGCACTGTTTTCCTATTACGTCGCGAATTTCGGCTCCTACAACGAGACCTACGGCTCGCTCGGCGCGCTCATCGGCTTCCTCACCTGGATCTGGCTGGCGGTGACGATCCTCATCGTCGGCGCGGAACTGAACAGCGAGATGGAGCACCAGACCGCCCGGGACACGACCACCCCGCCGGACGAGAGAATGGGAAACCGCGGGGCGCGGATGGCCGACACGGTCGCCGACGGGCCGAACGACGGCGGCGCCGACGACACGCCGGATGAACGCCCACGGCGGGAAGAGCGCAAGCGGCACTCAGTAGGCAGCCTCGCCTTCGCGGTGCCGGCCGCGTTGTTGCTGACGTTCCTGGAACGCCGCTCCAAACGACGGTAGCGCGAGTCTCGGGACTAGCTCGAGGACGTTCGCCCGGCCTTCGTCGGGCTCAAGTGCCGTCGCTGGGGCGTTCTCGCGCCGATTTTGCGGAAATAACAGCCCGCGACGTGCAATCGCCGCGGAAAACGACTATTTCCCGCATGTTGCCGGCAATATTGCGTGAGTAACGGACGCGGCGCAGCCGATGCGACGCTCATCCGTCCTCGGCGCATCGGCCCTGCCCGCGAGCCACACAGGGAATGACATCTTGAGCGCGACCGCCTTTTCCGAGACGATTCCGGCCAAAGCGCCGAAGGAAGAAGCTGCCGGGCATCACAGCCGCCGCACCTTCGCGATCATCTCCCACCCTGACGCCGGCAAGACCACCCTGACCGAGAAGCTGCTGCTCGCCGGCGGCGCCATCGAGATGGCCGGCGCCGTGCGCTCCAAGGGCAATGGCCGGCGGGCGAAGTCCGACTGGATGGACATCGAGAAGAGCCGCGGCATCTCCGTGACCTCCTCGGTGATGACCTTCGAGCGCGACGGCATCACCTTCAACCTCCTCGACACGCCCGGCCACAGCGACTTCTCCGAGGACACCTACCGCACGCTGACCGCCGTCGACAGCGCCATCATGGTCATCGACGCGGCCAAGGGCATCGAGGCCCAGACCCGCAAGCTGTTCGAGATCTGCCGGCTGCGCGACATCCCGATCATCACCTTCATCAACAAGGTGGACCGGGAGGGAATCGACCCGTTCGAACTGCTCGACGAGATCGAGGAGCAGCTGGCGCTGACCGTCGCGCCGCTGGTCTGGCCGGTCGGCCAGGGCGGGCTGTTCAAGGGCTGCTACAATCTTGCGGACAACGACTTCCTGTTCGCCGGCAGCGACAAGACCGTGCATTACGACGGCGGCCTCGACGACCCGGCGCTGATCAAGGCGCTGCCAGCCGATATCTACGCAGGCTTCCGCGATTCCGCCGAACTCGCCGCCGAGGGCTATGCCGATTTCGATCCCGTCGCCTACCGGCAGGGCCATCTGACGCCGGTGATCTTCGGTAGTGCTCTGCAGAACTTCGCCGTCGACCAGCTGATGGACCTGATCGCCGCACATGCGCCCTCGCCGCGCCCGCAGCCCTCCGACAAGGGCCCGGTGGATCCCGACGGCGACAAGGTTTCAGGCTTCGTCTTCAAGGTGCAGGCCAACATGGACCCCAAGCACCGCGACCGCGTCGCCTTCGTGCGGTTCTGCTCGGGCCATTTCCGGCGCGGCATGAAGCTCGACCACGTGCGCTCCGGCAAGCAGCTGGCCGTCTCGAACCCGATCTACTTCTTCGCCCAGGAACGGGCGCTGACCGAGGAGGCCTATGCCGGCGACGTCATCGGCATCCCGAACCACGGCACACTGCGGGTCGGCGACACGCTGACCGAGGGCGAGAATTTCCGCTTCACCGGCCTGCCGGCCTTCGCGCCGGAAGTGCTGCGGCGGGTGCGGCTGGAAGACTCGATGAAGCTGAAGCAGCTGCGCCGCGGCCTGGAAGACCTTGCCGAGGAGGGCCTCGTCCAGGTGTTCCGCCCGTCGATCGGCTCGGACTGGATCGTCGGTGTCGTCGGGCCGCTGCAGCTCGACGTGCTCGCCTCGCGCATCGCCGGCGAATACAAGGCCGATGTGACCTTCGAGCCGGTGCCGTTCAACGTCGCGCGCTGGATCCGCTCGGAGAACGAGGCGGCGCTGCAGACTTTCATCCGCGAGAACATCACCCATGTCTCGCGCGACCGCGACGGGCGGCCGGTCTATCTCTGCAAGGACAGCTGGGACCTGCGCTTCATGATGGACCGTAACAAGGACATCGCCTTCGACGCGACCCGCGAGATCGTCTCGATGTGATCAGTACGGCGAGCGCCCCGGCGCCCGCCCGGCGATATGTCGCGTGGGACACGGGAGCGCCGCGCGCTATGCTCGGCTCATGCGATTGACCCGCCCCCAGCGCCTGCCCGTCACCCCCGATCCGGTCCGCCCCGGCCAGGAAAGCGTCTGGGACTTCCCGCGCCCTGCCCGGCTCGAGCCTGTTTCGTTTCATCTCGTGGTGCAGTTCGCCGGCCGAACCATCGCCGAGACGCGGCGCGGCTTTCGCGCGATCGAGACCAGCCACCCGCCGTCGTATTATTTCCCGCCCGACGACGTCGCGCCCGGCATCCTGAAGCCGTCTTCGGCGCGGACGCTGTGCGAGTGGAAGGGCGGCGCGGTGTATTTCGATCTCGTCTTGGAAGGGCATGACGCGCACGATGCGGCATGGTCGTATCCGCGCCCGGCGCCGGACTTCGCCCCGGCCACCGACTATCTGGCGTTCTATCCGGGACGGGTCGACGCCTGCTTCGTCGACGGCGAGAAGGTCGTCCCGCAGGAGGGAAGCTTCTACGGCGGCTGGATCACCAGCCATGTCGCGGGCCCGTTCAAGGGACCGCCGGGCACGGCCGGCTGGTAGGCCGCCGAAGCGGCTGGCGGCGCCGTTTCAGCCCATGAACTGGCCGCCATTCACCTCGATGACCTGCCCGGTGACGTAGCCCGACAGGCTGTCGCTCGCCAGGAACAGATAGGCTGGCGCGCATTCCTCGGCGGTGCCGAGCCGGCGCAGCGGGATTGTCGCCGCCGTTGCCGCCAGCTTTTCCGGCGAGGAATAGCGCCGGTGGAAATCCGTCATGATCGTACCGGGCGAGACGGCGTTGACGCGGATGCCGTCCGGCGCGAGTTCTCTGGCCAGCGCCCGCGTCCAGGTCGAGATGAAGGCCTTCGACGCCGAATAGAGCGACGAGCCGGGGCTGCCGCCGATCGTCGCCGAGATCGACGAGGTGTTGACGATCGCTGCCCCGCCCGCTGCCTTCAGCGCCGGCAGCAGCGCCGTGGTCAGTGCCACCACAGAGCGGATGTTGAGGTCGAGCACCTTGTCGTATTGCGCCGGCGTCACTTCCACCGCCGCGATCCGCCCGCCCATGGTCCCGGCATTGTTGACGAGGACGTGGATCGGGCCCGAGACGGCCGACAGAATCGCCGCCGCAAGCCGTTCCCCACCGTCCACGGCGGCAAGATCGCCGGTCAGCAGCGTCAGTCGATCGCGTTGCGCCGGCGGCAGGTCGGCGAGAAGGTCTGCCTCGGCATGTTCGAGCGAGCGTCCGGCATGGGCGACAACCGTCGCGCCGCAGCCGAGAAATGCCCGCGCGACGGCAGCACCGATGCCGCGGCCGGCGCCGGTCACGACGACCGTCTTGCCTGCGAACAGGCCCGCATCAAACCCGGTCATCGTCGCCTCCACGGCCATGAACGGCCCGCGTTCCGCGCACCAGCCCCGACACGGCGATGATCAGCCACGCCGCGATGAGCATCCCGCCGCCGATCGGCGCCGCATTGGCGAACAGCCGGTCGCCGAGCAGCACGCGGGCCGCGAGATCGCCGGAGAAGAGCAGCGTCCCGGCGATCATCACCCCGCCGCCAAGATCCGCCCAGCGACCCAGTAAGGGTCGTAACGCGGCAAGACCGAGCAGTGCCGGCGCATGGACGAGCGCGATGGCAGCGGCGGTCGCCACCAGCCGCACCTCGCCGCCATGCGCCGCCAGCGCCGCGCCGGCGACGCCGGCCGCGCCGAACAGGCCGGCAAAGAGGATGAGCAGCCCGGCCATCACACGATCCCGGAGCAGGCGCGCGTCACGACGGATCGATCGCCGGCTGCGGCGACGGATTGCGGGCGCTGTTCGGCGCGTCGGTGCCGACATTCGTCGGCCGCGGCGGCGGCATCTCGTCGAGAACCGATTCCGGCCCGAGCTTGTAGCCAACCGAATAGGCCGCCTTGGCAAGGAGATGCGCGGCGAGCGGCGCCGTCAGCAGGATGAATACCACGGCCGCCAGCGCCCTGAGCGCGGTGGGTGTCGAGTCTGCGGTCAGCGCCAGCGCCAGGAGCAGCATCCCCGCCCCGACGGCACCGGCCTTTGAGGCCGAATGCATGCGCGTGTAGACGTCCGGCAGCCGAAGGATGCCCAGGGCGGCAATCGCGGCGAAGGCGGAGCCCGCGAGGACGAGCAGTCCGGCGAGGATCAGGATAAGATCGTCGATCATGGGCGTGGGCCTCCCTCTAGGCCGGCTTCGGCATCGACTCCCACCCGCGCCTCGCGAATCGCGGATTCCGTCTTGCCCCGGGAGAGGATGAAGCGCGCGAAGGCGACTGTGGCCAGGAAGCCGACGAGGCAGAGCCCGATCGCGACGTCGACATAGAGCGTGTAGCCGCTGTCGAGGGCGATGACCGCGATGAAGCCGATCGCGACGTTTGTCAGGACGTCCAGCCCCAGCACCCGGTCGGGCAGCGTCGGGCCGAGCAGGATCCGGACTACGGTCAGGAGGAAGGCGATGCAGAGCAGGATCAGCCCGCCGGTCAGCGCCAGGGCGAAGAACGAGACCGCAAAATCATGCAGGGTCATCGGAACACCTGCAGGATCCTTGCTTCGAACCCGTCGCGAATGTCGGCCTTGGCCGCGTCCGGATCCGAGCAGTCGAAGGCGTGGATGTAGAGCGTCGAGCGGTCTTCCGAGACGTCGATCGACAGCGTGCCCGGCGTCAGGGTGATCATGTTGGCGAGCAGCGTGATCTCGGCGTCGCTCTTGACCCGAAGCGGGAACGCCAGGATTCCGGGCTTAAGGTTCATGTTCGGGCTGAGCACCATGACGGCGACCCGCCATGCCGACTTCAGCAATTCGAGCAGGAACAGGAGGAACAGCGAGAAGCCGAGCCGCGCCCGCCCGGCATAGCTCATGTTGCCCTCTTCGCGGATCAGATACAGCGCCGCGCCCCCGAGCAGGAAGCCGAACAGGAGATTCAGGAGGGTGAAGGAGCCGGAGACCACCACCCACATCAGCGCCAGGACGAGGTTGAACAGCAGCATTGTCATGGGGCGTCTCCGAACACCGACGACAGATAGGCCGAGGGATCGATGACCCCCGCCGCTGCCACGTCGGTCAAGCGTGCCAGCCATTCAGGCGAGAGGCCCGCCGCGAACACGAACACCACCAGGCCGAGCAGCGGCACCAGCGACCATGGACCATAGAGTCCCGGTGCCGGGGCGGCGGGATGCGGCGCAGGCACGGCGGCTCCCTCAGCGCCGGCGACTTCCACGGCCTCCGGCACCGGGCGCCAGAAGGCCAGGGCGAAGACCCGCGCGCTGGCGACCGTCATCAGGAAGCCGGAGACGAGGATCGCCGCGGCGAGCCAGGGCATGTCGGCGATGATCGTCGCCCGCACCAGCGCCACCTTCGGCCAGAAGCCGGAGAACGGCGGCAGCCCGGAAACGGCGAACAGGAAGACCAGCATCAGCGCTGCCAGCAGCGGCGTGCTGCGCCACAGCCCGCCCATCTGCGCGAGCGAGGACGACCCGGTCAGCGATGCCGCGACGCCGGCAGTCAGGTACAGCGCCGTCATCACCACGATGGAATGCAGCGCGTAGTAGATCGAACCGGAAAGCCCCGTCTGCATCGCGCCCGCCGCCGTCGAGGCCGCCGCCGCGAGTTCACCGGCCGGGCCTGCCTGCGCCACCATCACCTCGGCGATCTGCGGCAGGGCAAGTCCCGCCATGATCGTGCCGATGCCGGCGATGACCATGTAATTGAGGAGCCGCCTGATGTCGGTCTGTGCCAGTGCGCCGAGCGCGCCGACCATCATCGTCAGGCCGGCGATCCAGGCGATGACGGGCGCGAGCCCGGCATGTTCCGCCGGGAACAGCATGAGCAGCAGACGGATCAGCGCATAGACGCCGACCTTGGTCAGGAGGCCGGCGAACAGCGCCGACACGACGAAGCGCGGCGTGTGGTAGGAGGCCGGCAGCCAGAAATTCAGCGGGAACGCCGCAGCTTTCAGCGACAGCGAGGCAAGGTACAGGACCCCGATGATGTAGACGGCGCTGTCGTTCTCCATCGCCGCCGCCTTGATGGCGATGTCCGCCATGTTGAGCGTGCCGAAGACGCCGTAGAGATAGCCGGTGGCGATCAGGAACAGCGTCGTGCCGACGAGGTTGAGGAAGCAGTATTTGGTGGCGCCGTCGAGCTGGTCGTGCCGTGATCCGAGGATCAGCAGGCCGAACGAGCCGATCAGCAGAACCTCGAACCAGACATAGAGGTTGAACACGTCGCCGGTGAGGAACGCCCCCGAGACGCCGCCCATCATCAGGAACATGAACGGGAAGAAGCCGTAACGCCGCTCGGTGCTGCTGATCGAAGCGACCGCATAGATGCCGCAGGCGAGCGCCACGAAGCCCGAGACCGCCAGGAACAGCGCGCCCATCATGTCGACGGTGAAGGCGATGCCGAACGGTGGCTTCCAGCCACCCATCATCATCGTCCACGGCCCCTCGGCGGCAACCTTGAGGAGCACGGCGACATCGATGGCGAACAACAGGACGAGGCCCGGTATCGCGAAGTAGGCCTGCTGGCTCACGCGCTTGCGCATCATCAGCAGCCCTGCCCCGAAGATGAAGCAGACGAGGACGGGCAGGACGATCAGATAGTCGGACGCAGCGACCGGTCCGGTGACCATCGCCTCCGCCTTCAGCATCTCAAGGCTGTATTCCACGCTCGGGCTTGTCGCCTCCATGTTAGTAACCAAGGGGCGGCAGCCCCTCGTCTTCGGGTTCGGCGAGACGCATCTCGTCGGTGTTGTCGGTGTCGAGATCCTCGTAGGTGCGATAGGTCAGCACCAGCAGGAAGGCGAAGAAGGAGAACGAGATCACGATCGCCGTCAGTATCAGCGCCTGCGGCAGCGGATTGGCGATCAGGCCCGCCGGAACAGACAACCCCCCGGGAATGATCGGCGGCGCGCTCGGACCGATGCGGCCGGCGGTGAAGATCAGCAGGTTGACTGCGTTGCCGAGCAGCACGACCCCGAGCAGCATCCGGATAATGCGCCGGGAGGTCAGCAGGTAGACCGCGGCGGCGAACAGGCAGGCGACGGCGAGGGAAAGGACGGTTTCCATCAGTCGGTATCCCTTTCCTCGAGAGCGAGGGCGATCGAGCTGATGGCGCCGACGACCACGAGATAGACGCCGATGTCGAAGAACAGCGGCGTCGAGATCGCGACCTCGCTGCCGAGAATCTCGGGAAACGCCCAGAGGCCGGTCAGGAACTGCGACGACACGACGAGCGAGGCGACACCGGACAGCACCGCGAGCATCAGCCCGGCAGCAGCAATCGAGATCGGGTGGAAATACATCGCCCGCCGCACCGGGCCGACGCCGCAGGCAATGCCGTAGATTCCGAAGGCCGAGGCGGCGACGAGCCCGCCGATGAAGCCACCCCCGGCCTCGTTATGGCCGCGCAGCAGCACGAAGATCGAGAACAGCACCATCAGGCTCGTGAGATACGGCGCGACGGTGCGGAAGATGATCGTCCTCACGGCGTCTCCTCCAGCGGGTCGGGATAGCGCGCGCCCTTGGGCCCGACGCGGATCCGGATGAGCGCCAGGACGGCCAGGCCGGTGACCATGACCACGCCGATCTCGCCCATCGTGTCGATGCCGCGGAAGTCGACCAGGATGACGTTGACGATGTTGCGTCCGTGGGCGATCGCGTAGCTGTAGCGCTCGAAGAAGTCGGACAGCGTGCGATCGAAGGGCCGCTGGGCGATCGACAAGAGGAACAGCCCAAAGCCGGAGCCGGCGGCGATCGCCAGGACGCCGGCCCGGATCTTGTCACGCAGCGGCCGGTGATCGGCAACCGAAAGCTTCAGCCGGGTCATCGCCAGTGCCAGGATGACCACCGACAGCGTCTCCACCATGAACTGGGTGAAGGACAAATCCGGCGCCCCGAGCAGCATGAAGATCAGCGCCACGGCAAAGCCCTGGATGCCGAGCGAGAGGATGGCGGTCAGCCGGTTGGTCGCCAGCACGACGGGCAGGATGCCTGCCAACAGGAGCGCGAAGACCGCCCATTCGTAGAAATGCAGGCGCGGGAATTCGGGGATTGCCGGCCAGCCGCCGGTGTAGATGAGCGGGCCGAACAGGGCTGCGATGATCACCGCGATGGTGACCGCCATGTACTGGTCGAGCTGCCCGGGCTGCAGCAGCCTTGTGATCCTGACGGCACCACGGATCAGCCCGCGCATCGCCTGGTCGAATCCCTTGTCAGGACCCCAGCCGACCGCGGCCAGGAAGCCAGCGATGCCGGACCGCAGCCGCGCCGACAACAGGTAGATCACGACGCCGAGCGCGACCGTCGCCATCGACAGCGCGAAGGCGAGGTTCAGATGCGGCACCCAGCCGATCCCGATCTCGACCGGCGCACCGACCGCCGCCGAGGCCATCGGACCGGAGAACAGCTGGTGATAGGTCGTATAGAACATGGCGCCGACGAGGCCGGCAATTCCGAGAACGAGCGGGCCGAGCCAGATGGTGGATGTGCCCTCGTGCGGATGGTCGATCGTCTCGGGCATCCGGCCAACGAACGGCTTCAGCGCAACGATGAAGGCCGCGGCGAACATCAGCGCATTGCCGACGATCGCGGCGATCATCAGCGCGATGTAGTACGGATCGGCATATTCCAGCGCGTGGTAGATCTCTTCCTTGGCGAGGAAGCCGACAAAGGGCGTGACGCCGCCCATCGACAGCGCGCAGAGCATCGCCGCGGCGAAGGTGATCGGCATCGCCCGGCCGAGACCGCCAAGCCTGTCGATCTCGCGCGTATGGGCGCCGTGATCGACAGAGCCCGCCACCATGAACAGGCCGCCTTTGAACAGCGAGTGGGCGATCAGATAGAGCACGGCGGCGATGATCGCCGTTTCGGTGCCGACGCCAATCAGCATCACCAGCAGACCCAGCGAGGCGACCGTCGTGTAGGCCAGCGTGATCTTGATGTCGGTGGCACGCAGCGCGAGAAGCGCGCCGACAACCAGCGTCACCGCGCCAAAGGCCGGCAGGATCGTCGTCCAGAGCGCCGTGTCGCCGAGTGCCGGATGAAAGCGCAGCAGAAGGTAGATGCCGGCCTTCACCATCGTCGCCGAATGCAGATAGGCCGAAACCGGCGTCGGCGCTTCCATGGCGTTGGGCAACCAGACGTGGAACGGCATCTGCGCCGACTTGGTGAAGGCGCCACAGAGGACGAGGATCAGGATCGGCGCATACAGCGCACTGTCGCGCAGTGCGTCGCCCGCCGCCAGCACCTCGGTCATCGACGCAAGGCCGGTGAGTTCGCGGATGATGATCAGGCCCGCCAGCAGCGCGAGGCCGCCGCCGCCGGTGATCACCAGCGCCTGGATGGCGCCGCGCCGCGCCGCTTCCCGGTGATGGTCGAAGCCGATCAGCAGGAACGACGTGATCGACGTCAGCTCCCAGTAGACGAACAGCGTCATCAGATCGTCGGCCAGAACGAGGCCGAGCATCGCACCCATGAACAGGAAGATGAAGGAGAAGAACCGTCCCTGGTCCTTGTGGCCGGCGAGATAGCCGCCGGAATAGAGGACGATCAGCGTGCCGATGCCGGTGATCAGCAGCCCGAAGACGGTGGAGAGCCCGTCCAGCCGGAACGAGAAGCGGATGTCGAAGGACGGGATCCAATCGAAGCCGAACAGGAACACGTCGCCGGCCGAAACGCCGGGTACCGCGCCGAACAGGATGAAGAACGCTGCTGCGGGGGCCAGGGCCAAGGGCCAGGCCGCATGCTGGCCGAGGACGCGAGTGAGGAGAGGTGCCAAGGCCGCAGCGAGAAACGGCAGTGCGAGGGCGATATATCCGTTCGTTGCCTCGATGCCTGTCATCCGGCGCGTCCACCCCTCGATCCGATCTCGCCACTCGGGGCGACGTTGCTGGCCCTCTCTTAGTCAGGCAAAACCGTGGCTACAAGCTTTTCCGGTTGACACAGAATTGATCGCGACACGGCTTGCAGACTCGGCCATCTCCCCTCTCTCGCTCCCGTCCCGGAAAAGCGATCTGCGTCAAGCTGCGACCCTCACGCGGATTAGTGGTCGGCAAAACAACAGGTTTTGTATTGAAACCATTCCGGCTAGTATGAGCCGACCGGTTCGATCCGTCGGACGACAGGCTACTCCCCAAACCTTCCGGCCAGCGCGACACATGAAGCAATCACCGATCGACGCCGCGAAGCTCATGCCGCCCGTGGCTTCGCAGCAGGTGCGGACCGATATCCGCCATGGTCGCGAGCGCTCGGACCCCTATGGCTGGCTCCGGGCCGAGAACTGGCAGGACGTCTTCAAGGACACGTCGGTTCTCGAGCCGGCGATCCGGGACCATCTCGTCGCCGAGAATGCCTACCAGCAGGAGGTGATGGCCGGCACGGAGAAACTGCGCGAGGCGCTCGTTGCCGAGATGCGCGGGCGGATCAAGGAGGACGATTCTTCCGTCCCCGCGCCCGACGGGCCGTGGGCCTACGGCATCGCCTATGAGACGGGCGCGGAATATCCAAGGGTCATCCGCCGGCCCCGCGATGGCGGCGCGGACGCGGCCGCGGTCATTCTCGACGGCGCCAGGGAAGCCGCCGAGCGGCCGTATTTCTCGATCGGCGGCGTCAGTCACTCGCCGGATCATCGCTGGTTGTCGTGGTCCTATGACGACAAGGGCTCGGAGTTTTACGCCGTCTCCATCCGCGACATGGAGACCGGCAAGGATCTCGACGTCCGGATCGAGGACACCAGCGGCGGCGCCGTCTGGTCGGCGCGCTCGAACGGGCTGTTCTACACCCGCCTCGATTCCAACCATCGCCCGAGCCGGGTGTTCTTCCACCGGATCGGCACCGATCCCCACGACGACGCGCTGATCTACGAGGAAACCGACACCGGCTTCTTCATGGGTGTCGGCAAGACCCAGTCCGGCGAGTTCGTGGTGATCGACATCCACGACCACGAGACGTCCGAGGCTTGGCTGATCCCCGCCAACAACCCGGCCGCCGAGCCGCGGCTCGTCGCCGAGCGCGAGACGGCGGTGGAATACGACGTCGATGAGGGCGACGGCACGCTCTACATCCTCACCAATGCCGACGGCGCCCACGACTTTAAGATCGTCACCGCGCCGACCGACGCAGCGCGCCGCTCGGACTGGAGCGAATACGTTCCCCACGAGGACGGTCGGCTGATCCTCAGCCACATGATCCTGAAGCGTCACCTGATCTGGATGGAACGGCGCGACGGCCTGCCGCGCATCGTCGTCAAGCGCCTCTCGGACGGCGAGGAGCACGCGATCGCCTTCGAGGAAGAAGCCTATTCGCTCGGTCTCGCCGGCACCTACGAGTTCGACACCGACACGATCCGCTTCACCTATTCCTCGCTGACGACGCCGACCCAGACCTACGACTACGATGTCGGCACGCGCCAACGCACGCTGCTGAAGACGCAGGAAGTTCCCTCCGGCCACGATCCCGAGGACTACGTCACCCGCCGGATCTTCGCGCCGGCCGCCGACGGCGAACTGGTGCCGATCTCGCTGCTGTACCGCAAGGACCTCAAGCTCGACGGCACCGCGCCGTGCCTGCTCTACGGCTACGGCTCCTACGGCATCGCCATCCCCGCTTCCTTCAACGCCAATGCGTTGTCGCTGGTCGATCGCGGCTTCATCTGGGCGATCGCCCATGTGCGCGGCGGCAAGGACAAGGGCTTTGCCTGGTACGACGGTGGACGCCGGCGCAACAAGGCCAACACCTTCACCGACTTCATCGCCTGTGCCGACCATCTCGTCGCCGAGAACTACACCAGCCACGAGCGCATCGTCGCCGAAGGCGGCTCGGCGGGCGGCATGCTGATGGGCGCCGTCGCCAACATGGCGCCTGAGAAGTTCGGCGGCATCATCGCCGTCGTGCCGTTCGTCGACGTCCTCAACACCATGCTCGACGACACGCTGCCGCTGACGCCGCCGGAATGGCCCGAATGGGGCAACCCGATTGTCTCGGGCGAGGATTACGAGGTGATCTCGACCTACAGCCCCTACGACAACGTCAGGTCCCAGGCCTATCCGCCGATGCTGGTGCTGGCCGGGCTGACCGACCCGCGGGTGACTTACTGGGAGCCGGCCAAATGGGTCGCGCGGCTGCGCGAGATGAAGACGGACGACAATCCGGTGCTGCTGCGCACCAACATGGATTCCGGCCATGGCGGCGCCTCCGGGCGGTTCTCCAAGCTGGAGGAGGTCGCCTATATCTATGCCTTCGCGCTGAAGCTGATGGGCAAGGCCGCATAGCCACCAGTGAGCTTTATTGCGTGGGCGTGGCGTCCTCGCTGTCCAGCGCCGGCACGGCCTTCAGATAGGCGGCGATGGCGGTGCGATCCTCGTCCGGCAGCCGCGCGAGGTTGCGCTGCACCGCCACCATGGCGCCGCCGACGGAGTCGAAGTCCGGCGTGAAGCCGGTCTCGAAATAATAGGCGAGGTCGCTCGCCGACCACGAGCCGATGCCCGAGTCAGACGGCGTGATGTTGGGCACACGGCCCCTGCCCTCGGGATTGGGCGCGCCGGCGAGCCAGCGATCGTCCTCGAGGCCTCCAGCGCCGCCGAGCGAGCGCGGCGTGTGGCACTGGCCACAATGGCCGGGCCCCTCCGCCAGCGACCGGCCGACGAAGGCCGCTTCCGGTGCGTCCGCGGGCAGCGCCACGATCGGCTGGTCGTCGCCCAGAAACAGCAGCTTCCAAAGGCCGATGCCGCGGCGGACAGTGAACGGGAACGCGAGGTCGTTGTCCGGCGCGCGCTCCTCGACGGGCGGCAGCGTCTTCATGAACGCCCAGAGGTCGGCGATCTCCTGCGGCTGCATCTTGATGTAGGACGTGTAGGGAAACGCCGGATAGAGATGCCGACCTTCGGGATCGACACCCCGCTGCATGGCGTTGGCGAAATCGGCAAGGCTCCAGGCGCCAATGCCGTCTTCAGGGTCCGGCGAGATGTTGGGGCCGTGGAACGTGCCGAAATCCGTCGTCAGCGGCGCGCCGCCACCGAGGCGCAGGGCCTCGTCACCCTCGGCTCTCGTCGCGGCATGGCAGGAACTGCAGCCACCGGCCCAGAACAGCCGCTCGCCATTGCCCGCATCCGCCGACGCCTCGTCACCAATGCTTGCAGCATCAAGATGCTGCGGGATTGTCAGCCAGTACACGGCCCCGGCCGCGACCAGCACCAGGACGAAGACGGTGGTGAGTATCCGCTCGATCACCGGCCGATCTCCGTCATCGGCGCAAGATAGCCCGAGCGGCTGGGCGAGGCCTCGCCTTCACCCTGCCCGTCGGCAGACGACATCGGCGCTCGCTCCGCGGTCAGCCGTCCTTGTCGATCCGGAACTCCTCGTGGCAGCCCTTGCAGTTCTCCGCGACGCGGCCGAAGGCCTGCCTGAAGGCCTCGACATCCTGCGGCGCGGCGTCGATCGCCGCCTGCGTGTCTTCCTGAAACTTGACAAGCGCGGCCTGAAATTCGGCCGGACGCTCCCAGATCGCCGGTGCGGCCTCGGTGTCTTCGCCGGTCTTGGAATCCTCGGGGAAGTATTCGCCGAATTCCATGGCGACGTCGTGCATCTCGGTGAAGATCGTCGCGGCGGTGGCCGGGTCGAACGCCGCCTCGCCCTTGATCATCTCGCCGGCACCCTTGGCGGAACGGCCGTTTTCCTTCATCAGCTCCTGACGCTGCTTGATCGGATCAGTGTTCTGCGCGCCGGCCGGCAAGGCGGCGAGGGAAGCGCCGAGCGTCGCGAGCGCGACGGCGATGGTGAGAAAACGGGCCTGCATGAGATGCTTTCCTCCCTTGAGCCAGGGCCGCGTCCAGCGGACCTGAGGAATTGAGTTGAACCGAGTTTCTGGAATCGTTCAATCACCCTTTTGCCTGCCCTGCTCACGAATGCGTTGCCTTGAACGCAGAAGGCCCCGCGGACAGGGAGTCCGCGGGGCCTTCTGAGGTCGTATCCTGTCGGTGGACAGGATCAGCTTGTCGCTGCCTCGTAGCGCTCCAGCACGTAGTCCCAGTTGACCAGATTATCGACGAAGGCGCCGAGGTACTTCGGCCGGGCGTTGCGGTAGTCGATGTAATAGGAATGCTCCCACACATCGACGCCGAGGATCGGCTCGGCGCCGTGCACCAGCGGGTTCTCGCCGTTCGGGGTCTTCATGATCTCGAGCTTGCCGTTCTTGACGGCGACCCAGGCCCAGCCGGAGCCGAACTGGCCAGCGCCCGCCGCCTCGAAATCGGCCTTGAACTTGTCATAGCCGCCAAGGTCGCTGTCGAAGGCCGTCTGCAGCTTGCCGGGCAGGCTCTTGCCGCCGCCGCCGGGCTTCATCCACTTCCAGAAATGGATGTGATTGTAGTGCTGGCCGGCATTGTTGAAGAGCGCCTGGTCCGTCCCGTAGGATTTCCGGACGACCTCTTCGAGCGGAAGGTCGGCCATGCCGGCCTTCTCGGCCAGTTCGTTGCCCTTTGTGACATAGGCCTGATGGTGCTTGTCGTGGTGAAACTCGAGGGTTTCCTTCGACATGTAGGGACCCAGCGCGTCGTAGGCGTAGGGAAGTTCCGGCAGGGTGAAAGCCATAGTGCAGTCTCCTTCTGGTGTTCGTGACCTGGCGCGGCGGCAACCAGCGTGGTCGTCGACGCACCGAATTCGGCGTGGAGGAAGCTAGGGCCGAAGTATGAGCCTGCCACCGCCTGTCGGGATTGCCGCGTTCAGGCGGCCTGCCGCGCGAAGTCCATGTAGAGCTCGCGCGAGCGGCCATAGGCGGAGCCTGGCTGCAGCGTACGGTCCTCGATCCGCGTCACCGGCACCACCTTCGAATGGTTGCCGGTCGAGAAGATTTCGTCGGCGGCAGCGAAATCCGCCACCGTCAGCGACCGCTCGACGACGTCCCACCCGTCGTTGCGCAGCAGCGCGATGATCCGCTGGCGGGTGATCCCGTTGAGGAAACAGCCGTTCGGTACCGGCGTACGGACGACGCCGTCCTTGACCATGAAGATGTTCGACGTGCCGGTCTCGGCGACGTTGCCGATCATGTCGAGGACCAGCGCGTTGTCGAAGCCGCGCGAGCGCGCCTCCAGGATTGCCCGTGCATTGTTGGGGTAAAGACATCCGGCCTTGGCGAGCGTCGGCATGGTCTCCGGCGTCGGGCGGCGGAACGGCGAGACGGTGAGCGAGAAACCCGCCGGCGAGATCATCGGCGATTCGTAGAGGCAGAGGCAGAAACGGGTCGATTCCGGCTCGGCCGGCACGCCCATGTAGCCGCCCTCCTCCGCCCAGTACATCGGCCGGATATAGACGGCAGTCGCGCCGTCGAACGACTTGAGGCCCTCCCAGGTCAGCCGCTCGATCTCCCCGGCCGCCATGGTCGGCTTCAGGCCGAGCGCCTCGGCGGAACGGTTGACCCGCTGGCAGTGCCGGTCGAGGTCGGGCGCCAGCCCGTCGAACCAGCGAGCGCCGTCGAACACCGTGCTGCCCAGCCACATCGCGTGGCTGCGGGGGCCGATCAGCGGCGGATTGCCGTCGTGCCAGCTGCCGTCGACATAGCTGCGGGTGCGGGTCATCTCTTGTGGCATCGACAGAACGCTCCGGTCAGAATCGCGCCAGTGGCGCGTGCAACGGTTGCGTCGGCACTGTTAGCGCGAGAAGGAGAAGCCGTCACGGCGTGATTTCGCGATCGCGGGGGCAGACGCTTTTCCGCGGCGGACCGCGGGGCTATGACCCGGGTGTCGCTCATGCCCTGCCCGTCCAGGAGGTCCTGCTTGCATTCCGTCTATGTCTTCGACGCCTATGGCACGCTCTTCGACACGGGTGCCGCTGCAGCCCGGCACGCCGGGGACCTCGGCGAATCCGGCCGGCTCCTCTCCGACATCTGGCGCCGCAAGCAGCTCGAATATTCCTGGGTCCGCAGCCTGATGGGCCGGGTGGACCGAAACTTCTGGCAGTTGACGGAAGATGCCCTCGACTACGCTTTCCAGAAGGTGCCCGAGGCAGACAAGGGCCTCAGAGCCAAGCTGCTCGACGCCTATCGCGACCTCGACATCTTCCCGGAGGTCCCGGCGACTTTGCGCGCGCTCAAGGCAAGGGATGCCAAGCTCGCCATCCTGTCGAACGGCTCGCGCGACATGCTGCTGCGGGCGATGCGCTCCGCCGGTATCGAGGATCTGTTCGATGGCGTGTTCTCCGCCGAGGACTGCGGCGCCTACAAGACGGCACCGGCCATCTACGACCTGGTCACCACCGAGTTCCGGCTCTACCCGAACGCCGTGTCGTTCCAGTCGTCGAACCGCTGGGACGTCGCCGGGGCGACGAGGTTCGGCTTCCACACCGTGTGGATCAACCGGACGGGTGAGCCGGACGAATATGTCGACCTCCAGCCGAACGCCGTCCTGCCGGATCTGCGCGGATTGCCCGGGTGGCTTTGACCTGCGGCGGCTCAACTGGGCGTGAACCGGGAACTTTTGCAACCGACCGGCAGTTTGCTGGCAAACGACGACCGACCGGGCGCCCAAAGGGAAGCTCGGCAGAGCAAGGCTGGACCAGATGACGCAAACCGACGACCTCACCCCTTCCCGACGTAAGTTTCTGGTTGGCCTTGGCATCGGGGCCACGGCACTGATGGCCGGCTGCACCTCCGGCCCGCGCGCCAGCATCGTCGGCGTAGCCTATCCTGGCGCCGCCGGCGGCGGCGGTCTCTTTCGAAGCGTTGACCCTCGCTACGCACGGATGTACAGCCGCGTCGTCGACGACGGTCATGTCATCCCCGCCCCGGATCTGTCGCGGGTCGACCCGCTATATTATCGCCAGGAAGTCGCCGATCCGACCGGCGAACGGCCCGGCACGGTCGTGGTCGATACCGCCTCGCGTTTTGCCTATGTCGTCATGCCGAGCGGCCGTGCGATGCGCTACGGCGTCGGTGTCGGTCGCGAGGGCTTCGGCTGGTCCGGCCGGGCGGTCGTGCAGTGGAAGCGCAAATGGCCGACGTGGACACCGCCGCGCGAAATGATCGCCCGCAAGCCGGAGCTGGCGCAGTATGCCGACGGCATGGAGCCGGGCATCGCCAACCCGCTGGGCGCCCGGGCGCTCTATCTGTTCCAGGGCGGCAAGGACACGCTGTACCGGCTGCACGGTACGCCGGAATACTGGACGATCGGCACCAGCGGCTCTTCCGGCTGCATCCGCTTCATGAACCAGGACATCATCGACCTCTACGAGCGCGTGCCGAGCGGCTCGCCGGTGGTGGTGCGCCAGGGCGGTCTGAGCGTCTGAGACAGCCACGCGTGAGGTGACGGATCACGACACCTCACTCCGCGACTGGGCGCGCCCCGCGAAGGGTGCGCTGCCCGTAGTTTACAGGACGCGCTGGCGCTCCCGCTCCATCATGTCGATGCGGCTTTCGAGGTTTTCCTCACGGACCATGCCAGGGATCAGGAACAGGTCGATGATCTGTCCGATGCCGAGAAGGCCCAGCGTCAGCAGCCAGAGAAGTCCCGTCCAGGGCCGGCCGAGATAGAAGCGGTGGAGGCCGCATATCCCGCCGAAGCAGAGCAGCCAGAGGATGTAGGAGGCAAGCGTCGACTTCCGGTTCATGATCGTCCTTCCCGCGTTGGTCGTCCCTCAAATGGGTTCTGGCGCGAGGGATTGAAAGTCCGGCCGGCAATCGCCGGCTGTCCTTCCGCCCTGAAGACTACCGCCCGCGTTTGAAGCTACCGAGAATGCCCCTGACGATGGCGTTGGTCACGGTGGAGGCGACGGTCCGCCCGACCTGCTTCATGATCGTCTCGGTCACCGTCTGGCGTTGATAGCCGCGCGTCCGGGCAGGCGCACGCCTGCGGGGCTCGGCCCGTTCTTCATTGTCGTCGCCGCCGAAATCGGGAAGCTGGAAGCCGGTCCGCGTCCGCGGCGGCGCAGCCTCCGGCCCCTCTTCCTCCCGCCGACGAGCTGCATCTGCTCGTCGCTCGGCCTCGCCAATCCGACGCTCGCCCGCCTCCTCCTGCTCCAGCCGGCGCTGCTCGGCCTCCTGCTGCAACTCCTTCTCTGCGCGTCCGACCAGCATCTCGTAAGCCGAATCCCGGTCGACCGTATGGTCGTAGAGACCGGCCACCGGGCTGCGGCCGATCACGGCAGCGCGCTCGTCAGGCGTGATCGTCCCGAGACGGGCGGCGGGCGGGCGGATCAGCGTCCGCTCGACCATCGACGGCACGCCGCCCTTGCCCAGCGTCGAGACCAGCGCCTCGCCGACTCCCAGCTGGCCGATCGCCTCGTAGCTATCGAATGCGGGGTTCGGCCGGAAGGTCTCGGCCGCAACCTTCACCGCCTTCTGCTCGCGGGGCGTATAGGCGCGCAGCGCATGCTGCACCCGGTTGCCGAGCTGCGCCAGCACGCCGTCGGGAACGTCGAGAGGGTTCTGCGTGACGAGATACACCCCGACACCCTTCGAGCGGATCAGCTTCACCACCTGCTCCACCCGGTCGACGAGAACCTTCGGCGCGCCGTCGAACAGGAGATGGGCCTCGTCGAAAAAGAACACCAGCTTCGGCTTTTCCAGATCGCCGACCTCCGGCAGTTCCTCGAAGAGCTCCGAGAGCAGCCACAGGAGGAAGGTCGCGTAGAGGCGCGGGTTCATCATCAGCCTGTCGGCGGCGAGCATGTTGACGATGCCGCGCCCGTCCCGGTCGGTGCGCATGAGGTCGGCGATCGCCAGCGCCGGCTCGCCGAAGAAGTTCGCCGCGCCCTGCTGCTCGAGGACGAGCAGCGAGCGCTGGATCGCCCCGACCGAGGCTTTGGCGACATTGCCGTAGAGGCGCGAGACGCTGTCGGCATTCTCGGCGACATGCGCCAGCATCGACTGCAGGTCCTTGAGGTCCAGGAGCAGCAACCCCTCCTCGTCGGCGATCTTGAAGACGATGTTGAGGACGCCTTCCTGCGCGTCGGTGAGGTTCATCAGCCGCGACAAGAGCAGCGGGCCCATCTCGGAGATGGTGGCGCGGACCGGATGGCCCTGCTCGCCGAAAATGTCCCAGAACACCACCGGATACAGGTCGTGGTAGTACGGCTCAAGGCCAATCTGGCGGGCCCGCTCGACGAGGAAGTCCTTGGGCTCGCCCCGCTCCGCCATGCCGGCGAGGTCGCCCTTGATGTCGGCGCAGAACACCGGGACGCCGGCTTCGGAGAAACCTTCTGCGAGGATCTGCAGCGTCACGGTCTTGCCGGTGCCGGTGGCGCCGGTCACCAGCCCGTGGCGGTTGGCGAGGCGCAAATCGAGATATTCGCCCTGCTTCACGTCGCCTTGCGGGTCGCGGCTGCCGCCAATGAAAATCCGTCCCGCTTCCAGCATGCGCTTCCCCCAGATCAATCGCCGAGCTTACCGGAGCGGGGTCCACGCTCACAAGCGTAGCGGCGCCCGATCTTGGCGATTGCATCCGCGGAACCGGCTTGCCAAGTTCGCATCGATTCGCCTGGCCCCCGGCCAGGGCAATGCACACGTGATCGAGGACATGATGGACGAACTGCTGACACGTATCACCGCCGAGACCGGCCTCGACACCGCAACCGCCAAGCGTGCGGTGGGGAGCATCCTCGCCTTCCTGTCGGCGGAAAGCGACGATCCCGCCGTGGGCACGATGATCAAGGAAACGCCCGGCGCCGAGGACGCCATGGCGGCGACCGGCGGCGATGCCTATTCGGGCGGCGGCATCATGGCGCTCGGCGCCGGGTTGATGGGCATGGGGCTCGACATGGGACAGATCCAGACCGTCGCGCAGGACCTCGTCGCCTATTCCAAGATCCATGCCGGCGCCGACACGGTCGACCGCGTCATCGCTTCGGTGCCGGGACTGGCGCAGTTCGTGTGACGCCAATCACCGCCGCGACGCGCTGCGCGTGGCACGACGGGGCAACCCCAGGGGCGGCACCGTGCCGCCCCTCGGACCTATTCCCATGGATAATGATCCGAGCCTCGCGTATGCTGTGAAACGGTATAATTTCAATATTTAACGGTGGAGCGTGGCGCTCCTGATGCGGCGCCGCGGGGGGAACGCAAGGTCGATGACCGTGGATACGCCAGCGGCAAACGTGCGATCGCGAGGTGGACGTACCGGCCGTATCCTGCCGGGCTCGCTGCGGAATGCCCGGCTGGCCCGGCTGTGGCGTCGGCCGCCTCTTTTGGCACATCTCGTCGTGTTCGCCGTCATCGTGCTGATCCCGGCGCTGCTGTTCAGCGCTTTCCTGATCCTGCAGTTCTCCCGGCAGCAGGAGGAGATCGTCACGGCGCAGGTCAACGACACCGCCGACATCATCTCCAGCGCCATCGACCGCGAAATCTACGGCATGATCACCACGGGTCGTGTCCTTGCGTCTTCGCCTGCGCTGGCACGCGGTGATCTGAACGGATTCCGCGAACGGACCGTCGCGGCGTTGGCAGGCACCCGGACCACGGCGGAGCTGATCGCTCCGGATCTCTCCGTGGTCGTATCCACCGACGGCGCCGCAACGCCCGTTGGCCAGGCACTGGGCGACACGGCCACGATCGAGATGGCCTTCCAGACACGCCGTCCGGAAGTGTCCGGCGTCATGTTCGCCGAATCCGTTGGCCGCTTCGTCTTTCACGTCGCGGTGCCGGTCACCGGGGGTACGCGGGTTCCCTATGTGCTGGTGCTGCAGAAGTCGGTGGATGCGCTTGGCGCCGTCATCGCCGACCGCAATCTCCCGAGCCAGTGGTCGGCCATCATCAAGGACCGCCAGAACCGGCGGGTCTTCGCGGCGATCACCAGCGACGGCCAGATCCAGCCGCAGGACGGGGTCTCCTACGACAACCCCTCGATCGCCGAGACGCTCGGAGCTGCCAGCGACGACCACATCCAGGGGTCGATGGTATCGAGCCTATCCGGCTGGGCAACCACCGTCGCGGTTCCGAACAAGGTCATCATCCGGCCGGCGCTGCGCTCCTGGTTCATGCTCGTCAGCGCCGGTCTCCTGCTCGTCGCCTTCTCCATCCTGCTCGGCGTCGTGTTCGGCCGTCGGATCGCCACGCCGATCCGGCAATTGTCGAAGCAGGCGGAGGCCATCGGCCAGGGACGTCCAGCGACCATCATCCAGACCGACATCGCCGAGATCGGCGAGGTGTCGATGGTGCTGGCGCAGGCATCGCGCGATCGCCGCGAGGCCGAGGAGCAGAGCCGTTTCCTGATGCGCGAGATGACGCATCGCGCCAAGAACCAGTATGCGCTCATCGCCGCCATCGCCCGCCGGGCCGCCAAGGAAAGCTCCGACACGACGCAGCTGCTGGCGACGCTGTCGGAGGCGCTGAACTCGCTGGCGCGCTCGGCGGACCTCCTCGCCGGCCGCGGCTGGGAAAGCGCCGACATCAACGACCTCGTCCTCGCCCAGCTCAAGCCGTTCGGCGCCGATGGCGACCATATCACCATCTCCGGCCCGAAGATCTGGCTCAATCCCACCGCTGCCCAGACCATCGGCCTCGCCCTGCACGAACTCGCCACCAACGCGGCCAAATACGGGTCGCTCTCGGTAGCAGAAGGCGCAGTGGACGTGCGCTGGACGATGGACGAGGCCTTCACCCTCGAATGGCGCGAGGCGGGCGGACCGCCGGTCGCAGAGCCCAAACGATCGGGGTTCGGCACGCTGGTCATCCAGAAGATGACGGCCAGGGGCCTGGGCGGCGAGGTGGACATGGAATACGCCGAGACCGGCGTGGTCTGGAAACTGGTCACGCCGCCGGAGGCCGTACTCACCCACTGACGCGCTGCCGAACGACACGCGCGGACAATCGGCGATTTCGCTTTCGCCCGCGACGCGTTATCTGCTCTGGGAACGATGGTGCCGGCGGGAGGCCGGGATCGTTCGAGCGCCGCAACGTGGCAGAGGGAGGAGAGATGAGCGCGACGAGGATCGAGCCGGATGCCTTTCCGCCCGCGACCGAGGCCGACTGGCGTGCTCTGGTCGAGAAGGCGGGCCGCGGCGTCGATACGCTCGCCACGATCTCCGAAGACGGTTTTCGCTATGGCCCTGTCTATGGCCGGCGTCGGGACGCCTCTCCCCTCGCCCGGCTCGAGGCCGGGAGATGGTCGATCGTCGCACGCGTCGACGACATCGACCCGGCCCGTGCGGGAGAACAGGCGATCGCGGACCTCGAAGGCGGTGCCAACGGACTCGCCATGACGCTCGCGGGCGGGGCCTCGGCCCATGGCTTCGGCCTGCCGCTCGACGGCCTTGCCGCTGCGCTGTCCGGTGTCCAGCTCGACATCGCGGCGCTGCGCATCGAGCCGCATCCTCAATCGATCGAGGCGCTGGAAGCGATCGTCCGCCTTGCGACCGCGAGCGGACATGACATTGCGGCGCTATCCGTCGATGTGAGCCTCGACGACAGCGGCAGCTTCGCCTTTTCCGGCCGCTTCCCCGGCAGCGAGAGCGACCATCGCCGCCGGCTCGGCCGTGAGACCAAAGCGCTGCGGGAACGCGGCTTTTCGGGCCGCACCGCCGAGGCCGACGGCCGGATCTACAACGATGCCGGGGCGACTTCCGGCCAGGAACTCGGCGCCGTCCTCGCCACCGCGCTCTACGATCTGCGCGCGATGGAGGCGGCCGGCCTGTCGATCGCCGAAGCCGCAGGGGCGATCGGTTTCACCCTGGCCGTCGACCAGATGCAGTTCGAGCAGATGGCCAAGCTGCGGGCGCTGCGGCTGCTCTGGGCCCGGCTGCTGGAAGCCTGCGGCGAGGCCGATCCGCCGCCCGCCCGCCTCCACGCAGAGACGGCCTGGCGCATGCTCTCGGCGAGCGACCCCCACACCAACATGCTGCGGGCGACGATCGCCGCCTTCGCCGCCGCCACCGGCGGCGCCGACAGTATCGCCGTCCTGCCGCACACCGCCCCGCTCGGCCTTGCCAACAGGGTGGCGCGGCGGCTTGCCCGCAATGTCCAGGTCATCCTGCAGGAAGAGGCCGGCCTTGACGCCGTGGACGATCCCGCTTGCGGGTCGGGCGGCATCGAGGCATTGACCGAGCTGACCGCGGAAGCCGGCTGGAACGAATTCCGCCGGATCGAAGCCGAAGGCGGGATCATCGACAGCCTTGCCGCCGGCGCGCTGCAGAACCGCATCCTCGATGCAGCCGCTGCCCGGCAGCAGGCATTGACCGACAAGCGCACCGTGATCGTCGGCGCGACGATCTACCCGATCGAAGCCGAGCGGTCCCACGCAATCCTGGCGACGGCGGCGCCGGCAGAGCCTGGCTGGAATGGTGAGCAGGGTTGCGCGCCGCTCCGCCCGCGACGGCTGGACGAGGAAGCCGAGGTCGCCGCATGAGCCGCATCCCCGACTTTTCCAGCCTTGCCTGGACCCCGCCGTCAAACGCGCCAAAAGCTGCGCGTAGCGAGCGGTTTCGCGAGACGCCCGAGGGGATCCCGCTCGCCGGCGCCCATGGCGAGGACGACATCGCCGGCCTGCCCTTCCTCGACACCTGGCCCGGCATCGCCCCGTATCTGCGCGGGCCCTACCCGACCATGTACGTGGAAAAGCCATGGACGATCCGGCAGTATGCGGGCTTCTCGACGGCCGCGGCATCGAACGCGTTCTACCGGCGCAACCTCGCCGCCGGCCAGAAGGGCCTGTCGGTCGCCTTTGATCTCGCCACCCACCGCGGCTACGATTCCGATCATCCGCGCGTCGCCGGCGATGTCGGCATGGCGGGCGTGGCGATCGATTCGATCATCGACATGCGCCAGCTCTTCGACGGCATCCCGCTCGGCGAGATGAGCGTGTCGATGACGATGAACGGCGCGGTACTGCCGGTGCTGGCGCTCTACGTCGCCGCCGCCGAGGAACAGGGCGTTGCCCAGAAGGACCTGTCGGGCACCATTCAGAACGACATTCTGAAGGAGTTCATGGTCCGCAACACCTACATCTACCCGCCGAAATCCTCGATGCGGATCATCTCCGACATATTCGCCTACACCGCGAAGAACATGCCGCGCTACAACTCGATCTCGATCTCCGGCTACCACATGCAGGAAGCCGGGGCGACGGCGGATCTGGAACTCGCCTACACGATCGCCGACGGCATCGAATACGCCCGGGCCGGGGTAGCGGCGGGTCTTGCCATCGACCGTTTCGCCCCGCGCCTGTCGTTCTTCTGGGCGACCGGCATGAACTTCTTCATGGAAGTCGCCAAGATGCGGGCCGCCCGGCTGATCTGGGCGAGCCTGATGCAGAGAGAGTTCGCGCCGGGCGATCCGCGTGCCCTGCAGCTGCGCACCCACTGCCAGACCTCGGGCTGGTCGCTGACCGCGCAGGACGTGATGAACAACGTCGTTCGGACCTGCGTGGAGGCGATGGCCGCCACCCAGGGCCACACCCAGTCGCTGCACACCAATTCCTTCGACGAGGCGCTGGCCCTGCCGACCGACTTCTCCGCCCGCATCGCCCGCAACACCCAGCATGTCCTCTCCCGCGAAAGCGGCACCACCCGGCTGATCGATCCATGGGGCGGCTCGGCCTATGTCGAACATCTCACCCACGCGCTCGCCGAGAAGGCGCTCGGCCACATCGAGGAGGTCGAGGCGATGGGGGGCATGGCGGCGGCGATCGACAAGGGCCTGCCGAAGCTGCGGATCGAGGAGGCCGCGGCACGGACGCAGGCGCGTATCGATTCCGGCGCCCAGACCGTCGTCGGCGTCAACCGGTTCGTCGCCGACGGCACCGACGAGATCGACGTGCTGCGCGTCGACAATGCCGATGTCCGGCGCCAGCAGATCGACAAGCTGCAGAGGCTGAAGGCGGAACGCGACCAGCCCGCCACCGACGCGGCGCTCGCCGCGCTCACCGCAGCCGCCGAGCGCGGCGACGGCAATCTCCTCGAACTCTCAATCGCCGCCGCCCGGGCCAAGGCGACCGTGGGCGAGATGGCCGATGCGCTGGAAAAGGTGTTTGGTCGGCACGTGGCAAGGACGCATGTGATCGCCGGCGTCTACAAGCGGGAGGCCGGCGCCATGTCGGAGCAGATTGCGCGCGTCCAGGCACTGAGCGACACCTTCGCGGAAGCCGAAGGACGCCGGCCGCGCATCCTCGTCTGCAAGATGGGCCAGGACGGCCACGACCGGGGCCAGAAGGTCATCGCCTCGGCCTTCGCCGATCTCGGCTTCGACGTCGACATCGGCCCGCTCTTCCAGACCCCCGAGGAAGCGGCCCGCCAGGCGGTCGAGAACGACGTCCACATTGTCGGGGCATCCTCGCTCGCCGCCGGGCACTTGACGCTGGTGCCGGAACTGAAGGCAGCGCTCGAGCGCGAAGGCCGCGGCGACATCATGATCGTCGTCGGCGGGGTCATCCCCCCGCAGGACGTCGAGACGTTGAAACAGGCCGGCGCGGCGGCGATCTTCCTGCCCGGAACGGTGGTCGCAACGGCCGCCGAGCAACTCATCGGCGATCTGTCGGCTCGCCTCGGTCACGCCAAGATCGCCGCGGAATAGAGCGGCTCGCTGCAACCCCGAACAACTCGATAAAGAGGCGCATGTGATCAGGGCTTATGTCCCGGAAGAGGCCCAGATTCGCGCCGTGACGGCCGACGCGAACAGCGTGCCGGCCGACGCGATCTGGATCGACGTCATCAATCCCAGCCGCGAAGAAGAGCTGGCGGTCGAGGCGCTTTGCAGCATCGAGATGCCGACGCGCGAGGAAATGCGCGAGATCGAGGTGTCGAGCCGGCTCTATGCCGAGGATGGCGCCACCTTCATGACGGCCTCGGTGGTGTTCGGGCTGGACAGCGGCAAGCCGTCCTTTGCGCCCGTCACCTTCATCCTCGCCGGCTTGCGGCTGATCACCTTGCGCTACAGCGAGCCGAAGAGCTTTTCGATATTCGCCGCCAAATTGTGCCGCGAGGTGCCGCGCATGGCGCCGGAGGCCCCGGAGAAGCCGACCACCGGCAACGGCAGGCTACAGACGGCGGAAACCATCCTGATCGGCCTCTTGGAAACTGTCGTCGACCGGGTCGCGGACATTCTGGAGACCGTCTCGGCCGACCTGGACGGCATCGGCGACGACATCTTCTCCTCGTCGGACCGCAAGAAGCCGACCAAGACCGGCGACTTCAAGTCGCTACTGCGGCGGATCGGCGCCGTCGGCGACCTGACCTCGCGCATCCGCGAGAGCCTGGCGACGCTCGACAGGCTGTTGCCGTTCCTGCAACTGGCGCTCGATGGGCGTAAATCCGTGGCCAAGGACGCCAAGCCGCGCGTCAAGGCAATGGCTCGAGACGTCCATTCGCTCAACGACTTCGTCGCGTTCCTGTCCAACAAGACGGTGTTCTTGCTCGATACTACGGTGGGAATGATTTCCATCGAGCAGGCCGCCATCATCAAGATCTTCTCCGTCGCGGCCGTAGCGTTCCTGCCGCCGACGCTGATTGCTTCCGTCTACGGCATGAACTTCGTACACATGCCGGAACTTACCTGGACATACGGATATCCTTTGGCAATTTTCATGATGATAGTCTCGGCGATCGTTCCGATGATATTCTTTAGAATAAAGAATTGGCTTTGACTGAGTATAGATGAGATTATCCACAGTCTGCCGATCTGCTATGCCAGATGGGGAAGCTCCTGAGCAATTCAACCTGCCATTGCAGATGGAATGGTAAATCCGGATCCCGGGCACCCTCAGAACTGGACGCCACCGCACCGTTAACCGATAATTTCGTGTTTACGGCGAATCTGCCGCAGGATCACTCGGCTCCGGAGACCATGCAAGGCCCTTCCGCGAAGGCAAAAACCAGAGAATATCAGGACGAACTCCAGACGGTCCGCTCCCTCTACGGCGATGTGGGCTCGTTTGCGATCGGTTCGTTCGTGGTAATCGCCGGCACGGCTTTGACGGGCGCCCGCATCGGGCACCCGGCGCTCTGGCTCGTCTGCGGCCTGCTGACGGTACTGACCTGCTTCCGCGTGGCGACGATGCTGCGCTTCGAGACGCGCGACGCCCAAGGCCTCGCCGATCCGCACCGCTATCTCCTGCTCTATTCGATTCTCGGCACCCTGCACGTCCTCACCGTAGGATCGTGGACCACCGCCGTGTTCTGGTTCGACTCCGATTCGCTCAGCGAGCTGATCGCCCTCTCGACAGCCGTCGGCTTCATGGTCGGTATCCAGGGGCGGAACTTCGCCAGTCCCGCAACGGTATCGCTGCAGCTGGTGGCTCTCGCGATCCCGGTCGCGCTGGCGTTCCTGGTAAAGAATTCGGCTTGGTATCTCGTTTGCGGCCTGTTTTTCGGCGTGTTCATGCTGTCCGTCCTCGCGAATTCGCGTCGGGTCGGCAAGACGTTCCTCGATGCGCTGAACACGGCGCGCATCAACCAGGACCTCGCACACCGCGACTCGCTCACCGGCCTGCCGAACCGCGCTGCCACCCAGCGCATGATCGCGGCCGGCGTCGAGCGGCTGGATCATCCCTTCGCCCTGCATTTTCTCGACCTCGACAAGTTCAAGCGCGTCAACGACACGCTGGGACACAGCGCCGGCGACCGGCTGCTGCTCGAGGCGGCGCGACGCTTCACCGCCGTCGCGGGCGAATCCTGCGTCGTCGCCCGCCATGCCGGCGACGAGTTCGTCATTCTCCAGTACGGCGTCGATTCGCGTCAGGACGCGGCGGATCTGGCAGCCGCGCTGATCGCTTCCTGCAACGAGCCTTACGATCTTGGTGCCACGGTCGCGAATATCGGCTGCTCGATCGGCACCGCGATCTTCCCGGAAGATGCGACCAGCGCCGAGCATCTGCTCCAACGCGCCGACGTCGCCCTCTATCATGTCAAGCACAACAGCCGGAACAGCTTCGCCTTCTACGAGACTGCCATGGCCGACGCGGAGCATGAACGGCTGGCGATCGAGACCGACCTGCGCAAGGCACTCGAGACGGACGGCGATCTCTACATGGTGTTCCAGCCGATCATCGGGACACGCACGATGCAGGTGGTGTCGTTCGAGGCGCTGGTGCGGTGGCAGCACCCGACCCGCGGCATCGTGGCGCCCGCCCAGTTCCTGCCGATCGCAGAGGAATCGGGCCTTATCTCCAGCGTGACCGACAAGACCGTCGCCATCGCCTGCCGGGTCGCGGCAAGCTGGCCCGGCGATGTGGCGGTCGCCATCAACATCTCGCCCAGCCAGCTGCAGCGGGCAGATCTCCAGGACATGATCCTGCGCAATCTCGCGGAGAGCGGACTGCCTGCACACCGTCTCGAGGTCGAACTGACCGAAAACCTCTTCGTCGGCTGCGACAGCGAGACGATGCGGCAGATCAGGGCACTGCGTGATCTCGGCGTGCGCTTCTCGATCGACGATTTCGGCACCGGCTATTCCAACCTCGGCTACATCAACAACCTGCCGATCAACAAGGTGAAGATCGACCGCAGTTTCCTGACCGGCGTGCTCGACGATGCACGCCGCGAGACCCTGCTGCGCGGGCTCATCGCCTTCATCGCCGAGCTCGACCTCATCACCGTGGTCGAGGGCGTCGAAACGCTGGATCAGCTCGATCTCCTGACCAGCAATCCGAACGCCCACCAGCTGCAGGGCTTCGTTTTCGGCGATCCCCTGAACGCTCGCGGTGCACTGGACCTGATTCGCCGCGCATTGCCTGTCGCGCCGATCGCTCGTCAAGCGGCCCAGTAAACATTAACCACAGCTGACTTTTTGTCCGGCTGACCATGGTTAATGCATTGCAAAAAATCGGTACAATTGTACCTTGTTTCGACAGATGCGGGGGCGCGTGTGCCGATGAGTACGACTGACAACCGGGCAGGGCTGTTCGCCCTGAAGGTCTCTTCATTGCTGGAAGATCTCGAGTACGATCGCGTCGTGACGGACGAGCAGCGTGAAGCGGTCTATCGGCTGCGCTACGACTGTTACCTGTCCGAAGCGGCCATCATGCCGAGCGACCAGGCCCGGTTTACCGATCCCTTCGACGAGCAGAGCAACGGCTTCCTGTTCGCCATCCGCCACGGCGACAGGCTGATCAGCTCGATCCGGCTTCACATCGCGACACCCGAATATCCCGACACGCCGAGCACCACGGCCTTCTCCGACGTTCTGGGCGAGATCACCGGACGCGGCGAAACCTTCGTCGACCCGACGCGGTTTGTCGTCGACCGGCGCGTCAGGGCGGCAACGGCGTTGATGCCCTACGCCACGCTGCGGCTGGCGGCCATGGCAGCCGATCATTTCGATACCGACCATATCATCGCCACGGCCCGGCTCGAGCACACGCCGTTCTACCGCCGCGTCTTCCAGCTGGAGCCGCGTACCCAGCCGCGCGACTATCTGGGTCTGGTCAAACCACTTTGCCTGATGTCGAACGATACGGAGACGATCCGGGAGAAGGTCTACACCCGCTTCCCGATCTTCTCCTCCGATCCCGAAGAGCGCGAGGCGCTGTTCGGCGTGTCGCGCTCGACGGATTTCCTCAACCGGCACGCCGTGCTGGCGAACGACAATGTCGGCCGCTCTTTCCGCCGTTATCCGATACCGGTCGATCTGGCAGGACACGCCCCGGCACAGGCCAAGCTCCGCCTCGAGGATATCTGAGCCGACGGCACGACTGCCTGCCGTCGATCAGCTGGCGCGGAACCCGCGATAGACCACGGCGAGCGGATCCGCGACGGACGAGGCCTCGATGGTCGCCGTATCGCCCAGCTCCTGGTGCAGTGGCGATTTGATGCAGGCCGGATCCGTATTGGCTGCGTCACCCGTCAACGCCAAAGCCTGGCAGCGACAGCCGCCGAAGTCGACGTGCCGACGCTCGCAGGACGTGCAGGGCTCCTTCATCCAGCCGGTGCCGCGATAGGCCTCGAAGGCCGGCGACTCCGCCCATATGTCGGCCAGCGAGTGATCGCGGACCGACCAGAACTCCAGATGCTTGATCGTCTCGGCGGCATGGCACGGCAGCGCCTTGCCCGCCGGCGTGACGCTCAACGTGCGCGCGCCCCAACCGCCGTTGCAAAGCTTGGGATAGCGCGCGTAGTAGTCCGGGAACACCGCGTCGATGACCAGCTGGCCCTTCAGACGTTCGCGCGCTTCCTCGACCTCGACGATCGTCCGGTCGACATCCTCGCGGACCGGCATCAGCTGCGCCCGATTCTTCAGGGCCCAACCGTAATATTGCGTATGCGCGATCTCGAGCCGCCGCGCGCCGAACTCGACGGCCTTCTCGATCATCGCCGGCACCTGATGAATGTTCATGCGGTGGATGACGGCGTTGAGCGTCAGGGGAAAGCCGCGGGCGACGACGGCGCGCGCGAAGGCTTCCTTCTTCTCGAAGCCGCCGCGATAACCGCCGACGAGTTCGGTGACTTCCGCATTGGCACCCTGCAGCGACAGCTGAATGTGATCGCAGCCGGCCTCGAGCAGTGCGTCGAGCTTCTCGTCCGAGACGCCGATGCCTGACGTGATGAGGTTTGTGTAGAGACCCACATCGGCGGCATGGCGGGTCAGCTCGACGATGTCGCGGCGCGCCGTCGGCTCGCCGCCGGACAGGTGGATATGGATCACGCCGAGTTCGGCAGCTTCCGTGAAGACCCGCTTCCAGGTCTCGGTGTCGAGCTCCGACGAGCGACCGTCGAGCTGCAGCGGGTTCGAGCAATAGGTGCAACGCAGCGGGCAGCGATGCGTCAGCTCCGCCAGGAGGCCGAGCGGTGGCGGCGGGGCGGCCCGGGCTACGGGTTCCGGGCGCCGGTCGAGCAGGGTTGCACTCATAGCGTCACCATCTGCTTGTCGCGCAGATCGATCAGGAAGCTCTCGACATCCGGGCGGATCACCGCTTCGTCGGCGGCGAAGACCTCGCCCAGCTGTCGGACGATGTCGCCGATCGAGGCCCTGCCGTCGACCCGCTGCAGGATTTCCCGCGCGACGCCGTCGGCGTTGAAGATCCGCTCCGGCCCGACGAGGATGAACTCGCCGCGGACCTTGTCCTCGCGCAGCCGGACGCCATGCGGCAGTTTCGGGATAGTGCCGTCGGGCAACGCGGTCATGGCGCATCCGCCTTCATGCCGATACCGGGCCGCCACGCATCGGGCGGCGTCATCGCCGGCTCGACATACGAAAAATAAAGCGCATCGAGCTGGGCCCAAAGCACTTCGCATTTGAAGCGCAGCGCATCCATGACGGCGCGCTGATCCTCGGGCCGCCGCGCATTGTCGAGGCAGTAGGCGAGCGCAAAGTCGGAATCGCGCTTGGCCTGCACCGGCCGCTTGTCGAAATAGGCCAGCGTCTCCTGCGAGATGAAATCGTAATGCGCCAGCATTCCCTTGCTCCGGATGCCGATCACCGTTGGCGAAAACAGCTCCGTCAGCGACGAGGCGATGGCTTCGAGCAGGCTCTTCTCGCGAACGAAATGCACATAGGCGTCGACCGCGAAGCGCGTCGCCGGCAGGATCCCCTCGCCCGACTCCACGTAGTCGCGGTCGAGACCAACGCCGTCGGCGAGCGCGATCCACTTCTCGATGCCGCCACGCTGCGCCGGCTGGCCGTCGGATGCCTCCTGCCCGTCATGGTCGATGATGCGCTGACGCCATCCGCGGCGCAGCGCCGTCGTCTGCAGCCGGGCCAGGATGGAGGCGTCCTTCACCGGGATCTGCGACTGGTAGTAATAGCGGTTGAGCGCCCAAGCCTGGACCTGGACCTTCGTCAGCTGGCCGTCCTGCAGGAGCTTCTGGAACGGGTGCAGGTGATGATAGCGCTCGGCGCCAATCTGGCGCAGGGCCGCCTCGAATTCCTGCCGGTCCATCATCGCCTTCATGGCGCGATCTCCATTCCGTCATGGCACACCTGCCATCCCGCAGCTTCGACCGCCTGCCGCTCGGGCGAGCCGTCGACCAGGATGGGATTGGTGTTGTTGATATGGATATAGGCACGCATGCCGATACCCAAACCCCCGAACGCGTTCAGGCTGCCGCCCTCGCCGTCGATGGGCACGTGGCCCATACGCCGGCCGGTCTTCAGCCCGACGCCCGCCCGCGGCATCTCGTCGTCGGCAAAGACCGTTCCGTCGAAGAGCAGCACGTCGGCATCCCTCACGCGCTCGCGCAAGCCCTCGGTGACGGCGGCGCAACCGGGAATGTAGTAGGCCGTCCGGCCATTGGCGGTGAGACGCACGCCGACCGTCATCTCGCCCTCTTCGCCGACGTCGACCTCGCCCTTTTCCAAATACAGCGGCACTTTTCCCGGCACGGAGAAGACTTCCACCTCGAGACCCGGCACCGGCTCGAAGGCCTCGCCGATGACCACCGGCTTGCGTTCGACGCAGGCAGAATCGAGCACCGAAAACACCGGGTTCGCCGCGATGACGTCGAGAACGCCGGCCGTTCCGAAGAGCTGAAATTTCTGTTTCTCGCGCAGGGTCAAAAGCCCCGCGACATGATCCACGTCGCCATTGGTCACCAGCACCGCACCGAGCGGCGAATTGCGGCTTTGCGCGTCGTCGGCGCCGGCCAATGGCACAATCGGCGGCGACCGGATGATCTGCTCGCGCAAATCGGGTGATGCGTTGAGAAGGAGCCAGTGGACACCGTCGGCGCTCGCCGCGATCGACGACTGCGTCCGGGCGGTCACCCGGGTATCGCCACTCCAGTAGAGCCGGCAGACGGGGCAAAGGCAGTTCCATTGAGGATAACCGCCTCCCGCGGCAGACCCCAATACAAAAAGCCGCAGGCGGGTTTCCACCCGCCCGCGGCTATCGATGCTTGTCGGCAATCAGAACTCGATCGGCATGTAACCGTTGATTTCCATTGCGACGCAGACTTCCGTGATAACGGGCTTGTTCCAGGCCATGGTATCTCTCCCAAAGTTGCGGGCAAACGACAGGAGGCCGATCGCTCCGATGGTACCCACAATACGCGAAGCTATCAAAGCTCGTTCCATTGTGGAAGCCGCGTGCGCGGTTTCGGCGCAGTCGGGAAAAAATCCCAGTGGCCCGAGAAGCCATTGTCGACAGAACCACTTAGCCACCCCAAGCAGCGAGACGGCATGGACAAGCGACTTGACCCCGAGGCCTTGGCAGACGGCGTGCGGCAGGGCAACCGCACGGCGCTGAGCCGCGCGATCACGCTAGTGGAATCGACCCGCGCCGATCACCGCACGGCTGCCGCCGCCGTGCTGGACCGGCTTGCCGGGGCGTGCGGTCCATCGATCCGCATCGGGTTGAGCGGCATTCCAGGCGTCGGGAAGTCCACGCTCGTCGACGCGTTCGGCACGATGCTCACCGAAGCCGGCCACAAGGTCGCGGTCCTCGCCGTGGACCCATCGTCGGCGCGTACCGGCGGCTCGATCCTCGGCGACAAGACCCGCATGCCGCGGCTCAGCGTCGACCCGGCGGCCTATATCCGTCCCTCCCCCTCCTCCGGCACGCTCGGCGGCGTCGCGGCGCGAACCCGCGAGACGATGCTGCTCTGCGAGGCGGCGGGGTTCGACGTGGTGATCGTCGAGACGATGGGCGTCGGCCAGTCGGAGATCGTCGTCGCGGAGATGGTGGATCTGGTCCTGTTGCTGATGATCGCCGGGGGCGGCGACGAATTGCAGGGGATCAAGAAGGGCATTCTTGAGATCGCCGACATCATCGCGATGAACAAGGCGGATGGCGACAACGCAATGCGAGCCAAGGCGGCGGCGGCCGAAATCCGCGCAGCGCTGAATATCCTGACGCCGCGCTCTGCCGCCTGGCAGGTGCCGGTCCTCACCGTCTCAGGCCTTGGTGGAGAGGGTCTCGCCACGCTCTGGGACGATATCCAGCGATTCCGCGCGATTCACGAGGCCGACGGAAGCTTCGCCGCGCGCCGGGCCGAGCAGCGCGTGCACTGGCTGAAGGCGGCAATCGACGACGGTATCAGGCGCCGCATCCTCGCCGATGAGAATATCCGGGCCGAACTCGAAGCCGGCGAGGCGGCGGTGCGAGCCGGCGAACGGGCGCCCACTGCCGTCGCTGAGGCCATCCTCGACCGCCTCGGCTTCGGCGCGACACCGCTCGACTGAGACGAGCAACCCGGCGCGGCCGCCGGTTGTGGCGCGTTGCCCAGCGGGGTATTGCGAAAGACGCACGAGACCGGCATCGCAAGTCGGCCGCCAAAGCAAGGAACGACGATGTCCCTCACCCGATCCGACCGCACGCATCGCCTTGCCGTGCTGATCGACGCCGACAACGCCTCGGCGCGCATCGCCGACGGGCTGTTCGAGGAAATCGCCAAGATCGGCGAGGCCAGCGTCCGGCGCATCTACGGCGATTTCTCCAGCCCCCGTTCGAAAAGCTGGGCCGACATCCTGTCGCGCCACGCGATCATCCCGCAGCAGCAATTCGCCTACACGACCGGCAAGAACGCCTCCGACATCACCCTGGTCATCGACGCCATGGATCTGATGCATAGTGGCCGTTTCGACGGATTCTGCCTGGTCTCTTCCGACAGCGACTTCACCCGCCTGGCCGCCCGCATCCGCGAGCAGGGCGTCGACGTCTACGGCTTCGGCGAGCAGAAGACGCCGGAGAGCTTCCGGCAGGCCTGCCGGCGCTTCATCTATACCGAGAACCTGCTGCCGCAGCGGATCGCAGCAGAGAAGGACGACGGCAAGCCCGCGCCGGCCCCGCTGGCCAAGCCGCAGCAGGCAGCCGATCTCCTGAAGCGGGTGATCGACCAGATGGACACCGAGGACAACTGGGTGAATCTCGGCAGCTTCGGCAAGCAGCTGCTCAACATCGCGTCGGACTTCGATCCGCGCACCTACGGCTTCAAGAAGCTGAGCGACCTGGTCCGCTCGACCGGGCTGTTCGACGTGGAAGATCCAGAGGGCGGCAGCGTCCGCATCCGGCTGAAGCCGGCGGCACCGGCTCGCGGGCGGCGCACGGCGAGCGCCGGTACGGCGACGAGCCGCAAGAGCGAGACGCCGAAAAGCGACTGGAGCTGAGCCGCGGCTGGCGAGGCGCGCATGATTGGCGCGCCGCCTGGCAGGATGAGTACCTTGGGAGCGGCTAGGGAGAGCCTGTTCCACGACTCCGGCGGCTCATAAGCCGCTCCCGAGGCATGTCAGTAAGAAGCCGCTGGACAGGATCCCGAACAACAGATCCTGTTGTCTAGGCGGCGGCGTGCTGAGGTGGTTCCATAGTTACCTCCCGCTGCGTCATGGACGCAGAGATCAGCCTACGCCTGTTCTACAGCCCGTCAAGCACGTAATCGCGGCCCAGCGGCAAACGTGAACACCGTCGTCAGGCGGGCGTCGTCACCCGAATCTCGCCGACCTCGGTCTTTTCCCAGTTGCGCAGCGTCCGCCGCGCGAGGCCGTCGAATATCTTCGCAAGCGCCGCATCCTCGTCCCGTAGCGCGGTGGCGATCACCGCGGCGGCAAGCGCTTCGCTGGCGCGGGTGGCGCCGTCGTCGATCTTGAGCGCAAAGCCGAGTCCGAGATCGGGCAGGGCGCCGCAAAACACCCCCTCGGCGCCGGTCTTGGCGAAGACGCGTCCCGGTGCTGCACGCATCAGCGTCTCGCAGTACCGTCCCGTTCCGGACATTTCCCAAGGATGTGCCATGCAGGCGTCGATCAGGCTGCGGCCGGCTGCCGCCCGCTGCGCCGAGATGCCGTGGCCGCTGACGAGCTTGGCGAAGCCGTGGGCGAAGCCCCTGAGCGGCGCCGCGAAGGTCGGGATCGAGCAGCCATCGATGCCGCAGGCGTCGATGGTCAGGGCCTGGCCGACGAGATCCTCGATCGCCGCCCTGGCCCGCAGCTGCACCGGATGGTCGCGGCCGACATAGCCCGTCAGATCCTCACCGCGATGCACCGCCGTGCAGAGGAAGCCGGCATGCTTGCCGGAGCAGTTGTTGTGGAGCGGCGTCGGCGTCTCGCCGCGGCGGGCGAGGTCGCGGGCGACCGGGGCGTCGAATGGCCAGTGGCAGCCGCATTCCAGCGCCGAAGCGTCGAGGCCGGCCTTGGCCAGTATCGCCGCCGCCTGGCGGACGTGGCCCTCCTCACCGGAATGCGAGGCGCAGGCGAGCGCTAGTTCCGCCGGCGTCAGCTGAAACGCCGCGGCAGCGCCGGTCTCGATCAGCGGGATGGCCTGGAACACCTTGATCGCCGAGCGCGGAAACACCGGCCGCTCGACGTCGCCAGCGGAAGCCACCAGCGCGCCTGCGCCATCGACCAGCGCGAAAGCGCCGCGATGGGCGCTCTCGACCATCGTGCCGCGGGTCACTTCCACGAGAACCGGGTTTGCCATGTACTACCTTGACATTACACTTTGAAATTCGCGCTTCGCCCTACCAGCCCCCGCCCGCTTACGCCACATCGCATCGAGACCGCCCCCTTGCTGAAAATGCTGTTCCTCGTCATCGCGGGCGTCTATCTGCTGCCGGCCGCCCTTGCCGCGCTTCTCTGGTGGTCGGGCGATCACCCGTCGTCCTGGCGCCAGGCCGACTGGAGTTCCGCGCGCATCCTGCCGGCGCCGCAGGAGCAGCCGGACGCGGCGCTGTATATCTTCGCCGCCCGCACCGGCGGCATGAAGGGCGCGGTCTCCGAGCATTCCTGGATCGTGGTCAAGGACAGGGACGCCGGCGCCTACGAGCGCTGGGACAAGGTCGGCTGGGGCATGCCGATCCGCCAAAACCATCGCGCCGCCGACGGGCTCTGGTACTCGAACGTGCCGAAAATCATCGTCGGGGTCACCGGCGCCGATGCCGAGCGGCTGATTCCGCAGGTCCGGGCGGCGATCGCCGACTATCCCTTCGCCGAGGCCGGCGGCTACACGATGTTTCCCGGCCCGAACTCCAACAGCTTCGTCGCGCATGTGATGCGGGCGGTACCCGGCATCGACGCGAGCCTGCCGGTTGCCGCCGTCGGGCGGGACTATCCTTCGGATGGGCGGCTGGTTGCCTTCGATCCGGATCGGCGGGAGGTTCGGCTGTCACTCTGGGGTTACGCCGGCCTCGTCGTCGGCTGGCAGTCCGGGCTTGAAATCAATCTGCTCGGCCTCGTCGCCGGCCTTGACCCGCGGCATCTGGCGGTCAAGGTGCCGGCCTTCGGCACCTATTCGCTTCTCGGTGCCTGACGCCGTCAGCGATGCTCGCGGGCGAAGGCGGCGATCTCCGCCTCGGCCTCCGGCCCCCAGAGGTCGAGGGCTTTGAGGATTTCCATCGCGAAGCTCACCGGCGAGTTGCCGGGCGCCGTCACCACCCGTCCGTCCGACACCGCCTGCGGCTGGTCGCGATAATAGGCTTCGCCGCGATAGGCCGCCTGCTCACGATGGGATGCCAGCGAATTGCCGGTATGGGCGACCCGGTCGAGCAGGCCGGTCGCCGCCAATGCACTTGCTGCAGCGCAGATGCCCCCCACGACCCTGCCCTCCAAATGGAAGCTTCGGGCGAGTGGGCCGAAATCAGGCGCCGTGCCGCTTTCCCATGACAGCCCGCCGGGAATGACGAGCGCATCGAAGCTGGCCGGGTCGAGGCCTTCATAACCGAGATCGGGCGTGACGCGCAGCCCGCCCATCGACGCCGCCACGCCGCCGTCCGGCGACGCGGTCACGACGTCGACACCGAGATAGGCCCGCGCCACGGCCATCAGCAGCGCGCATTCCCAATCGGCGAAATCGGGCGTCAAGGCGATGGCGATGCGCGTCATGACGGGCTCCTCCGGGGTGTGACGCGCCATTATGCCGCGCGCCGGCGTCGCCCGGAAGGTCCGGCCTGGCCTATGTCAGGATTTCGCCAGCGACAGGTTCTCGAGCAGTTCCTCGGCTATCCGGGTTGCTGCACCCGCGGCCATGGCCATCTGCGGCAGCAGCATCCACTCCAGCGTCCAGGCGGCGCCCGAGCGCTCGTTCTCGTGCACCAGCGAATGATGCAGGCCGGAAACCAGCGTGGCGTTGAAACGCGCCAGCGTCACCAGCATCTCGGCGCCGACCGGGTTCTGCTTGTGCGCCATCGCGGACGAGGATCCGCCGCCCTCGAGCCGCAATTCGCCGACCTCCGACTGCAGCGCCAGCGCGGCGTCCTGGCCGAACTTGCCGAGCGCACCGGTGACCAGCGACAGCCAATGGCCGATCTCGACGATCCCGTCGCGCTCGGAATGCAGCGAGCCCGGTGCCGGAAACAGGCCGAGGGACGCCGCGACGCGGTCTGCCACCGCGTCTGCCTGGTGGCCGAGCTCGGACCGGTCGCCCACGGCACCGCCAAAGCGGAGCACGAAAGCTCTGAGCGTCAGCTCTTCGCGGCGCAGCCGACAGCGCACCAGAGGGTCCGCCCAGGAAGACAGCTTGCGCCGGAACCGCGTCGGTCGCGCCGCCTGCATGCGGGTATGCGCCATCACCTCGGCATCGCCCGCCTCGATGCCCCACTGGGCGAGACGATCGCCCAGCCGCGCCAGCCGGCGGTCGATGACCAATGACACGCCCATCAGCCGCATCGCCATCGCGGCGTCGATCGCGTCCTGGCTGGTGGCGCCGTGATGCAGCGCGGCTGCCGCCTCAGGCCCGAGCCCCTGGCGAAGCTGGCGTAGCAGCGCCGGCACCACAACGCCGTCGCGGGCGGTGCCGCTCTTGAGGTCGGCCAGATCCGGCGTGAAATCGCGGGCTCTCTCGCGAATCGCCGCGGCGGCCGCTTGAGTGATGATCCCCTCTTCGGCCTCGGCCTCCGCCAGTGCCGTCTCGAAGGCGAGCAGTGCCTCCAGCTCGGCAGCGGCTGTGAAATAGGACGAGACCTCCTCGTCGCCGAGCAGGCCGGCAAGAATCGGATGATCGAACACCGAGGCGGTCATGGCCGGGCCGCCGTGCCGAAGATCTGCGCCGCGAACCGTTCGATGAGCTTCGCGGTCACCGCCGGCTGCTCGATGCAGGGCAGATGACCGGCATTCTCGACGACGACGAATTCGGCGCCGCGGATCAGCGCGGCGGTGGAGCGCACCAAGTCCGGCGGCGTCGACCCGTCCTGGTCGCCCACGATGCAGAGCACCGGCAGGTCGAGCCCGGCAACATCCGCCGTGTAGTCGGTGTCGCGCAGCGCCGCGGAACTGCCGAGATAACCCTCGCGCGGGGTCCGCAGCAGCATGTTGGCATAGCCGACGAAGTCGGGATTCTCCGGCCGGCGATAGGCCGGCGTGAACCAGCGCGCCAGGATCCCCTCGGCGATCGCCGCAATCCCTTCGGCTTCGACGGCGGCAATCCGCTGGTTCCAGAGTTCGTCCGTGCCGATGCGATGGGCGGTGTCCATCAGGACGAGGCCACGGGCGAGCTTCGGATGGCGAGCGGCGAGACCCTGCGCGATCATCCCGCCGATCGACAGGCCGACGACCAGCGGATCGTGGATGTCCAGATGGTCGAGCAAGGCGTTCAGGTCCGCGACATGGTCGTCCATGGCATAAGGCGGCGGCGTCGCTTCCGAGAGCCCGTGGCCGCGCTTGTCGTAGCGCAGCACGGTGAACTGATCGCCGAGTTCGGCGAGCAGCGGGTCCCAGATGCGGAAATCGGTCCCGAGCGAATTGGCGAAGACGAGGGTCGGACCGGGCCCGCGGCGCTCCAGGCTGTAGTGCAGGACGATGCCGTTCACGCGCTGAAATGCCATGGTTTCCTATGCTCCCCTATGCGCCGGGATCATAGGCGTGACGGGCACGGAAGAAAGGGCGGCGCCGCAAACCCGCCGCACGGCCCTTTTCGGTCAACCGCAATCCTGCTAGCGGCAGGTTGTGTCAGAGACGGATGGGAGGTCTGCCATGTTCCTCAGCTGCGGCGATTCCCTGTTCGACCTGTTCGCGCAGGATGGCGAAGACGTCGCCGCGATCAGCCTTGCCGGACGCGTCGGTGGCTCGCCGCTGAATGTGGCGCTCGGCCTCGCCCGCCTCAGCCATCCGGTCGGCTACTTCACCAAGATCTCGCAGGATCTGTTCGGCACGCGCATCCGCGCCTTCATGGAACGCGAGCGGATCGACGGGCAGTTCCTCATCCCCACCGACCGCAACACGACGCTGGCGATGGTCTCGCTCGGAGCCGACGGGTCACCCGCCTACGCCTTCTACATCGACGGCACGGCCGATCGCTCGATCGAGCCGGGCGAGGTGCCCGCGGAACTGCCCGATACGGTCCGCGCCATCCATCTCGCCTCCTATTCGACCGTCACCGAGCCGACGGCCTCGGCGCTCGCCCGACTGGCGCGCCAGGAGCACGAGCGGCGCTTCATCTCCTACGATCCCAACGTCCGCGCCTCGATCGAGCCCGATCTCGACATCTGGCGGGCGAAGGTGGCGGAGCTCGTGCCGCTGGCGGCGCTGGTGAAGGCCAGCGAGGAGGATCTCGGCCTGCTCTATCCCGGCCGCAGCCTCGATTCCGTACTCGACGAGTGGCTGGCGGCGGGTGCTGGGATGGCGGTGCTGACTCTCGGTGAGCGCGGCGCGGTGGCTCGCACCAGCGCCGGCGTTTCGGCTTCGGCGGAGGGGCAGCGCATTGCGGTGGTCGATACGGTCGGAGCCGGCGACACGTTCCAGGCGGCCCTCCTCGCGGGACTCGCCGAGTCGGGCGCCCTGTCGCGAGAAGCGCTGCACGCCATGGACCGGGATGCCCTCGCGGCGCTGCTTGATCTTGCCGTCAAGGCCGCGGCGGTCACCTGCTCGCGGCGCGGGGCAGACCTGCCGCGGCGCGCCGATCTGGGCCTGCCGCCGCTGTAGCGGCGGTGGCCGCCTCATCGCCTTATACCAACGAAAAACCCCGCCGGATCGAGTGATCCGACGGGGCTCAACAGTGCCGGGCTAGGGCGCCCGGCGTGGCGTGAACGCCTTAGTTGAAGCGATACGAGGCCTTGGCCCAGACCGTGTGGAAGTCCAGATCGTCGTCGTTCGACTCGCTGGTGAAGTCGACCGTGTTCGTGCCGTTCGAGGCGCTGACCGAATAGTCGTTCGAGCCGAGGTTGGTGTAGAGATACTCGACGCCGAACGAGATGTTCTGCGTCGCCATCACGTCGACACCGGCGCCGACGGCGTAACCGATGTCGCCATCAGCGTCGTTGTCGTCCAGCGTGTAGCCGTTGAGATCACCGGTCGGCGCGTTCGGGAAGTTGCTGTTCCGATCGTAGCCGGCATAGGCGAGACCGCCCGAACCGTAGACCAGGACGCTATCCATGGCATAGCCGACGCGAGCGCGGACCGTGCCGAGATAGTCGACTTCTTCTTCGACGCTGACGTTGTTGCCGGCAATCGAATAGGTGCGGTTGGTGTCGGCATCGATGTAGTTGATGTCGGCAACGGCACCGATGACGATGTTGTTGGCGAACTGGTGATCGTAGCCGATATGCGCGCCGCCGATGAAGCCGGCGTTGTCGTCGTCGCCGCTGTCGAACGTGCCGTCACCGAAGGCGCCGTCGGAACCTGGGTCGAGATTGATCGCGTCGCTGCCGCTGAACGCAACACCGGCCTGGCCACCGATGTAGAGGCCGGTCCAGGTCGTCGTGGTGGCGACAGGCTCGATCATCATCGGTGCCGGTGCCGGCGGCTCATCATAGATCACGTCGGCGGCGAGTGCCGGGGTGACGAACGCCGTCGAGGCGAGAAGCAATGCAAAACGTTTCATGACTGAACTCCATTCTGTCGCCGGAGCGACTTTCTGTTTCGGACGCTAGTCCTCGTACCGTCCGAATTCCGGACCCGGCAGTGCGGGTTCGGGAGGGTTATGGGCTGGCTCCGTGCCCGAATAAGGGCAGGAATCTGTTCTCCTCAGCCGTGTTGCCGATGTGCAACGAGATACTCTCCGGCACGGCGTCGTGAATGGTTTGTAACTGCAGATCGTTGATTGGGATTTAAAATCCATGGTTTACGAAAGCCATTCGTTCACGCTCGGGCTTAACGAAGGTGTCCGGAATGAGGCGGAATCGGTTCCTACTCAGTGAGTTCATGACCTGCTGCCGCCGGCCTGCGCAGGCATCTGCACAGATTTTGTCCGCATACGCGTGATCCATTGCAGGCGTCGAGCGACCGGTCGGCGCGTCCGGCGCCGCGGCGCCCATGCGGCCGAAGGTCGCGACGGTGGAGCCATGGCGGTGCCGCGAGCCGTCTCATGGTGCGCGTTCTCAGGGCAAATCCGCTCACCGCCCGGCTCGACGATTGCCATTGTTTAGAAGGGTTACATATGATGCTGCCGGTAGGATGAACTGAGCTCGAAGAGCGTGGAGGAAACATGCGAATTCTGATGGTGGCCGCAGCGGCGATGCTGGCGACGGCAAATGTGGCGGCAGCGCAGACGGCGGGTGATCCCGCTGCCGGGGAGAAGGTCTTCAACAAGTGCCGGGCGTGCCACGCCGTCGGCGAGGGCGCGGCCAACAAGATCGGGCCGGAACTGAACGGCATCATCGGCGAGAAGCCGGGCGTGGTCGAAGGCTATTCCTTCTCGGCCCCCTTCGTCGCATGGGCTGAAGACAAGCCGGTCTGGAACGAAGAGCTGATGAGCACCTGGCTCGCCGACCCGCGGGCGGTGGTCAAGGGCACCAAGATGGTGTTCCCCGGCCTGAAGAAGCCCGAGGAGCTCACCAACGTGATCGCTTATCTCGCGACCTTCGACGAGTCGGGTGCGACGCGTGACCCGGCCGCGGCGCTGGCGGCGGCCGCCGGCCAGTAAGGCAGGCGATCCGCTACGACGATTGCATTCGCTATCATGACGGCCGCCGCGAGGCGGCCGTTTTGATTTTGGGCCCCGGTGCAGGGCGTTGCATCACCGCATCCTGTCACCAAAGCAGCCCAATCCCGATCGCCGCCATGGGACTCCGGACACGTTCGGCGCCCGGAGCCAAGGATCAGGCGTAGAGGTCCATCACCTGGCCGAGGAGCTTGACTGCCTCGGCACGCGGGCGCTGGAAGGAGTTGCGGCCGATGATCGAGCCGTTGCCTCCGCCATCGCGGATCGCCCGGACTTCCTCCAGCAGCTCCTCGGTATTCTTCGCGGCGCCGCCGGAAAACACCACCAGCCGCTTGCCGGCGAAGGATGCCTGCATGACATGGCGCACCCTGTCGGCGGCCGTCGCGCGCGGGATGTGGTTGTTCTCGTAGGTCGCCTTGGCGGCCTCGAGATCGATGTGGTCGGTCGGCAGCTTCACCTTGATGATCGTCGCGCCCATCAGCGCCGCCATGTGCGCGCCGTAGGCGATGATGTCGAGGGCGGTCTCGCCCTCCTTGGTGACCTTGCCGCCCCGCGGATAGGACCAGACCACGGTCATCAGGCCGCGCGACTTCGCCTGGAGGCTGAGGTCGCGCAGTTCCTCGATCATCTCGTAGGAGATGTCCGAGCCGGGATAGATGGTGAAGCCGACACCGACGCAGCCGAGCCGCATCGCGTCCTCGACCTTGCCCGTCAGCGCCTGGTCGTTGCCGGAAACCAGGCCGTTGCCGCTGTTCATCTTGAGGATCAGGGGAACCTCCCCGGCGAAGGTGTCTGCCCCCTGCTCGAGCAGGCCGAGCGGCGCGGCATAGCCCGATACGCCGGCTTCGATCGCCAGCTCGTAGAGGTAATGCGGGTCGTAGGCGGCGGGGTTGGGCGCAAAGCTGCGGGCCGGGCCATGCTCGAATCCCTGGTCGACCGGCAGGATGACGACACGGCCCGTGCCGCCGAGGCGGCCATGCATCAGGAGACGGGACAGATTGGCCTTCAACCCGGGCGTCTCGCCCTCGTACCAGGACAGGATGTTACGGACGACCTCGGTTCTCAGCATATGTCTTTTCCTTGCCTCGGCTGCCTGCGGGGCGAGCCCTCGTGATAGGATCACGTTGTGGTGGGATGTCGCCGCCCCGTCCAGACTCGCGACGGCCTTCCGCAACATTAAAATCGGTTGAAGGGAATGGGTTCGGTCGCGGACCCGCCGAAAGCCTTCCATGCCGAGGCGTGGCAGGCTTCGGAACCTTCCGCCGTTCTGCCGATTTCGCAACTGGAGGTGCTGCCGCATGAAAGGCACGAAGGCCTTTCCCGAGGGATTTGGCGACGACACGGCATTGATGTTCGCCGGCGATACCGGCACCGAGCCGGCCGGTGCCGATGCAGCGGATTCGGCTGAGACGCCTCAACTCTCCGCGAATGACGCAGAGGCCGACGAGCAGCACCCACCATCCGCGCCGGTCGAGGGCTACGAGCAAGCCTGGACGCCGACCGTGAAACTGGGACGCCGCGGCTTTCACTTCCCTCCCCCACCTGCCGGACCGGACGAATCGAGCGACGGCACGGTCCGACAGCCGCCGAGCGTGCTGATTCCAGTTGCCATCGTCGGCCTGATCCTGGCCGTCGCCACGTATTTTTTCAATTTCATCAAGTGACTCCGGGGCTTTGTGCGGCAGGCGCCGGGGCGGGCTTCGCGGGACTCGAATGGTTCTGCGCTTCCCCGGGCCTCATTTCAGCCTGACGGTTGATTGAGATGGCGGGAGATGCCACCCCGCCTGCCAACCGGAGATCCTCGATGAAATGGTTCACCACGTTGATGACGGTCGCCCTTCTGGCCTTTGCTGCGCCAACGGCGGCCCAGACGCCGCCAGACGTGCTCGTGGTCGGACAGGTCGCCGAGCCGAAGTCGCTGGATCCGCAGGCCGTCACGGCGACCAATGATTTCCGCATCCTGGTGAATGTCTTCGAAGGCTTGGTGCGTTTCAGGAAGGGCACCATGGAAGTGGAGCCGGCGCTCGCGACGAGTTGGACCATTTCGGACGACGGGCTGACCTACCGTTTCCAGTTGCGCGAGGACGTAACGTTCCACGACGGGACGGCCTTCGACGCCGAAGCGGTAAAGTTCACCTTCGAGCGCATGCTCCAGACCGATCATCCGTTTCACGATACCGGCCCGTTCCCGCTGGCGTTCTTCTTCTCCGCCATCGACACGATCAACGCCGTTGATCCGCTGACCGTCGAGTTCACGCTGCGCGAGCCCTTCGCGCCCTTTCTGTCGGCGCTGGCCTATCCGACCGGATTGGTCGTTTCGCCCGCGGCGGTGGCCGAAGCCGGCACCGAGTTTGGGCAGCACCCTGTCGGTACGGGTCCGTTTCGCTTCGATGCATGGGAGCCGGACGCAAAAGTGGTTCTCGGCCGCAACGATGATTACTGGGGCGACGCACCGACTCTCGAAGGGGTCGAGTTCCGGCCCATCGTCGACCCCGGCACCCGCACGGCGCAGATGCTGGGCGGCGAGATCGACCTGATGGTCGAGGCGCCGGCCGACAATCTCGCGATGTTTCGCACCGACCCGGGCTTCGTCGTCCACGAGGAAGCCGGCCCGCATCTCTGGTTCCTGATCCTCAACACGAAGGAAGGTCCGTTCGCCGACAAGCGGGTGCGCCAGGCAGTGAACTACGCGATCGACAAGCAGGCGATCGTCGACGACGTCCTGAAGGGCTCGGCCGCGGTCGCCGCCGGGCCGATCCCACGAGCCTTCGACTGGGCCCATGACGATACAGTGGAGCCCTACCCGCACGATCCGGAAAAGGCCCGCACGCTCATCAAGGAAGCCGGGGCGGAAGGTGCGACGCTGACCTTCTACGTCGCCGAAGGCGGCTCGGGCATGCTCGATCCGGTCGCCATGGCGACGGCGATCCAGGCCGACCTCGCCGAAGTCGGCCTCGACGCCCGCATCGAGACCTACGAGTGGAACACCTTCCTTTCCAACGTCAATCCGGGCCTCGAGGGCAAGGCCGACATGGCGGAGATGGCGTGGATGACGAACGATCCGGACACGCTGCCGTTTCTCGCCCTCCGCTCGGACGCCATGCCCGACAATGGCGGCTTCAACGCCGGCTATTACTCGAACCCGGAGGTGGACCGCCTGCTTGGGGAAGCGCGCCGCGCCACGGACCAGGCAAAGCGCGGTGCGCTCTACAAGCAGATCCAGCGGATCGTCCACGAGGATGCACCCTGGGTGTTCGTGGCGAACTGGAAGCAGAACGCCGTCTCCACCGCGGCCGTCACCGGCTTCGATCTGGAGCCTTCCTTCCTGCTGATCCTGCGGGACGTCACCAAAGGATAGACCAGGCTCGCTCTTTGGAATGATTCCATAAAGTAACGTCCCACTATCGAACGTTTCTAAACTTTGCTTACTTTGTTGACAGCTGCCCTGCCCGGTCGTAGCCAAAGCAGAGAAACCGCACCCTGGTGCGTCCTTTGCGAAAACGACTTAGCCGGCGCCTGTCCGGCGGGAGGCTCTCCATGACAATCATCGCCACAAACAGCGCGCGCCTGGCGTCCTGTCTTGCTTCGGTCCTGCTCATCTCCAGTGCAGCGCCCGCGGCAGCGCAAGAGACTGACCCTGTCGCCGTCGTCAAGACCTATGCCGACATCGCCCTTGCCGGATACGAGGATGCGCTGACCGCCGCCAAGGCGCTGGACGCGGCGACGGATGCGCTGATCGCCGATCCCAGCGAGGCGACCATGACGGCGGCCCGCGAGGCCTGGCTTCAGTCCCGCCCGAGCTACCAGCAGACCGAGGCGTTCCGCTTCGGCAATCCGATTGTCGACGACTGGGAAGGCCGTGTGAATGCCTGGCCGCTCGACGAAGGCATGATCGACTATGTCGACCAGAGCTACGGCAGCGAATCCGACGAGAACGGCCTCTACACGGCCAATCTGATCGCCAACCCCCAGTTGTCGGTCGCCGGCGAGACGATAGACGCGACGACGATCACCCCGGCGCTGCTGCAGGACGAGTTGCAGGAGGCCGGCGGCATCGAGGCCAATGTCGCCACCGGCTACCACGCGGTGGAGTTCCTGCTGTGGGGCCAGGACCTCAACGGCACCGAAGCCGGCGCCGGCGAACGGCCCTTCACCGACTATGCCCCGGGCGACGACTGCACCAACGGCAATTGCGATCGACGCGGCGAATATCTCGATGCAGCGACCGACCTCCTCGTCACCGACCTCGAGGAGATGGTCGGCAACTGGCGGGCCGACGGTGCTGCGCGCAAGGCGCTGACCGATGCGCCGGACGCGGCGATCTCGGCCGTGCTCACCGGCATGGGCTCGCTCTCCTACGGCGAACTTGCCGGCGAGCGCATGAAGCTCGGCCTGCTGCTGCACGATCCGGAGGAGGAGCATGACTGCTTCTCCGACAACACGCACGTCTCGCATCTCTACGACGCGATCGGCATCCGCAACGTCTACACCGGCCGCTACGAGCGCACCGACGGCACGATCGTCGAGGGCCCATCGGTGTCCGACCTCGTGGCAGCAAAGGACGCAGCCGTCGACGCGGAGCTTCGCGCCGATCTCGACGCGACGATCGAGGCGATGCGGCTGATGGCCGCGGCGGCCGAGAACGGCGAGGCCTACGACCAGCAGATCGGCGAGGGCAATGCCGAAGGAAACGCCCGCGTTCAGGCGGCGATCGACGGTCTCGTCAAGCAGACCCGCTCGATCGAGCGCGCCGTCGCGGCGCTCGATCTCGGCAACGTGACGATCGAGGGTTCCGACAGCCTCGACAACGTCGACGCGGTCTTCCAGTAATCCCGGACCGGGCGCGGCGGGCACGGACCTGCCGCCCCGCATGGCCGGTGAGATCCGGCAAGGCGATCGGGAGAGACCCATGCGGCTTGCCGCAAGAATGACGGTGATCGCTGCGGCCATCGTGCTGCCGGCGGTGCTGAGCCTGACCGCGGCCCTGAGTCTCGATCGACCGGTCCGCGGCGACCTGACGCCGAAGGATCGCGCCCGGGTTGAGAAGGTCACCGCCCCCGCGACCGACTTCTCTCGCCCCGAAGCGTTCGAGGCGATGCCGGCGGGCGCAGCCACGTCCCAGAAGCTGGTCAACCGCGACTCCTTCAGCCACATCTCCGCCAACCAGACCTTCGAAGGTGAAGACCGCTTCAAGGTCGGCAACGCGCTGTTCCGCAAATTGTGGGTCTCCTCCCCGTCCTCGACCGAGGCGTCTGACGGGCTGGGTCCGCTGTTCAACGCCCGGGCCTGCCAGAGCTGCCATCTGAAGGACGGGCGTGGCCGGCCGCCGGCAGAGGGGGAGACCTCGGTCTCGATGTTCCTGCGCCTCTCGGTCCCGCCGCGCAGCAAGGAAGAACACCAGAAGCTTGCCGACCGGGAGCTGACCCGGATTCCCGAGCCGACCTATGGCGGCCAGTTGCAGCATTTCGCCGTGCAGGGCCTTAAGGGCGAGGGCCGCATGGCGATCGACTACGCTGAGGAGCCGGTCACCCTCGCCGACGGCACCGTCGTCAGCCTGCGCCGGCCGAGCTACCGGGTCGAGAACCTCGCCTACGGGCCGCTCGATCCGGAAGTGATGCTGTCGCCGCGGATCGCCCCGCCGATGATCGGCCTCGGCCTGATCGAGCAGATCGAGCCGGCCGACATATTGGCGCGCGCCGATCCAGAGGATGCCGACGAGGACGGTATTTCCGGCAAGGCGTCAATGGCCCGCGATCCCGAAAACGGCGCGCCGGTTTTGGCCCGCTTCGGCTGGAAAGCCACCGTTCCGACGATCAAGTCGCAGACGGCGGAAGCCTTTGCCGGCGATATCGGCATCTCGACGCCTCTGGTCACCGACGCCTTCGGCGAGTGCTCGATCGCCCAGCAGGCCTGCCGCGACGCACCCTCCGGCGTCCAGCCGCGCCTGGGGGAGGTCGAGGCGCCGGACCCGATCCTCGATCTCGTCAGCTTCTATTCGCAGAACCTCGCCGTGCCCGCCCGCCGCGACGTCGCCGACCCGACCGTCCTTCAGGGCAAGCAGCTGTTCTACGGCGCCGGCTGCGCTTCCTGTCACACGCCGAAATTCGTCACCTCCCGCAAGGCACCCGACAAAGCCCAGCGCTTCCAGCTGATCTGGCCCTATTCGGACTTCCTGCTGCACGACATGGGCGAGGGTCTGGCCGACGGACGGCCCGTCGGCGATGCCGACGGCCGGGAATGGCGCACACAGCCGCTCTGGGGCATCGGCCTGACCGAGACGGTGAACGGGCATACGTTCTTCCTGCATGACGGCCGCGCCCGGAACCTTGCTGAGGCGATTCTCTGGCATGGCGGCGAGGCGGAAGCCGCCCGCGACGCCTATGCCGCCATGGCCAAGGCCGATCGCGATGCCCTGCACGCCTTTCTGGAGTCCTTGTGAGAACGCACATCAAACGCCTCGCGGCCCTCGGCCTCGCGCTCTGCTTCGCCGCCGGACCTGCGGCCGGGCAGGAAGCCGGTCCGGTGACCGGGACCGCCGATCCGGCCGCCTCCCTCACCGTTGTCCGCAACGCCATCGACGGCTTCATCCGTCCGGGCTACGCCGCCTTCCGCCAGCAGGCCGACGCGACGGCTTCGGCCATGGCGACACTGTGCGACACGCCGGGAACCGAGAGCCGCCAGGCGGCCGAGGAGCGCTTCGGCGATCTCGTGCGGGCCTGGTCGCTCATCGAGCTCGTCCGGTTCGGCCCGGTCGTCGAAGAGAACCGGCTGGAGAAGATCCTGTTCTTCCCGGACCGGCGCGGCATCGCGCTGCGTCAGGTGCAGGCGATTCTCGGGACGGAGGACCCGACAGCGACCAGTGCCGACAGTCTCGCCGACAAGTCCGTCGCCGTGCAGGGCCTGGGTGCGCTGGAATTCGTGCTCTACGGCACCGACGCCGAGACGCTGTCGACGCAAGACGGTGCGTTCCGCTGCACCTACGGCCGCGCCATCGCGCAGAACCTCGCATCGATCGCCGCCTCCATCGACGCCGCCTGGGCCGACGAGACCGGCATTGCCGCGCGGCTGACCGCGCCAGCGCCGGAAAACACCGCCTATCGCAGCCCAACGGATTCGCTGCAAGCGATCGTCGGGACCTTCGTCCACGGGCTGGAGGCGAGCCGCGACCTGCGGCTCAACCCGGCGGTGGGCGGGAGCGCTGCGGAAGCCAAGCCCAACCTCTTTCTCTTCCGCCGCTCCGGGCTGACGCTGGATTCGCTGCAGGGCAATTTCGATGGCCTTCGCGATCTCTTCGCCACGTCCGGGCTCGCCAAGCTGCTGCCGGCGCCGCAGGCCTATATGGGCGTCTCGATCGACTTCGAATTCGCCAACGCCGACCGCACGCTGGCAGGCCTGTCCGAACCGCTGACCGATGCAGTTGCCTCACCGCAGCGCCAGGCGCTGACCTACCTGCAGATCGTCACCGGCAGCCTGCAGGACCTGTTCGACGCGCAGCTCTCGCCGGCGCTCGGCCTGTCCAGCGGCTTTTCGTCCCTCGACGGCGACTGAGGCGATACGGCATGGCGTTTCAGCCCCTCCCCCTTGGCCCCGGTCCGCTGGTCGACCGCCGCAGCTTCCTGGCCGGCGCCGGGGCCGCCTTCGTCGCCGGGCTGGGACCACGTTCGGCCGCCGCGCTCGATCGCGCGGATGCGCTGTTCGGCGCATCCTGCCGACGGCCGGACGGCAGCTATGGCTGCGCGGTGTTCTCCGACCGCGGCGAGATCGTCTCCACCGTCGCCCTGCCGGAGCGCGGCCACGACATCGCCTTCAACAGGATCAGCGGCCGCGCCGTCGTCTTCGCCCGCCGGCCGCGCACCTTCGCCGTCGTGTTCGATCCGGCGAGCGGGCGGACCCTCCAGACGCTGACATCTCCCGGGGGCCGGCACTTCTTCGGCCACGGCTTCTTCTCGCCCGACGGGGCGCTGCTCTACGCCACCGAGAACGACTATGACGGCGCCCGCGGCATGATCGGCGTCTATGACGTCGCAGCCGGCTACCGGCGCATCGGCGAGTTCGCCTCGCACGGCATGGACACGCACGAAGCCCTGCTGATGCCGGACGGCGAGACCATCGTCGTCGCCAATGGCGGGATCGAGACGCATCCCGACTACGGCCGGCAGATGCTCAACATCCCGACCATGGAGCCCTCCATCGCCTTCATCGACCGGCGCAGCGGCGACCTCATCGACAAGCAGCTGCTGCCGCAGAGCCTGCACAAGCTGTCGCTGCACCATATCGCCATCGACGCGCGGCAGCGCGTCTGGTTCGGCGGCCAGTACCAGGGGCCGGCCGGCGACGCGCCGCCGCTCGTCGGCTTCGCTGAGGCTGGCCAAGCGCTCACCCTGACCGAGATGGCGCCGACCGACCTTGCGGGCCTCGGCAACTATATCGGTTCGGTCGCGACCAGCCGCGATGGCGCACGCGTGGCGGTGTCCTCGCCAGTCGGCAACACGACCTTGATCCTGGCGGCAACGACCGGCGACATCCTCAGCCGCCACGCCATCCGCGACGGCTGCGGCCTTGCACCCGACGGCAGCGGCTTCCTGGCGACCAGCGGTGGCGGCGACGTCATCCGTCTCGAGGAAGACGATCGGCCAACAAGCGCCGATCTCGAATGGGACAATCACATCCTGGCGCTTGACGCCCTCGGCTGAGCGTCGGACCATCAGCGCCCAACATAAAGGCGTTGCCCATGTCCCTGCTCGTTCCCGTCATCCTCGGTTCCGTGCGCTCGGAGCGCCAGGGCATCAAGGCGGCCAACTTCATCATCGCCAAGCTGCGCGAGCGGGGCCACGAGCCGGTGCTGGTCGACCCGATGGAGCTCGACCTGCCGCTACTCGACAAGATGTACAAGGAATATCCGCGGGGCGAGGCGCCGGAGAAGCTGGAGCGGCTGGCCGATCTCTATCGCCGCGCCGACGGCTTCATGATCGTCAGCGCCGAGTACAACCATTCGATACCGGCGGCGCTGAAGAACACGCTCGACTATTTTCTAGAGGAGTATTTCTACCGCCCGTCCAGCATCGTCTGCTATTCGGCCGGCCGCTTCGGCGGCGTGCGGGACGCGATCGCGCTGCGCCCGGTCCTCGCGGAGATGGGCATGTCGAGCCTGCCCTCGGTCCTCGCCATCCCGTCGATCGGCAAGGCGCTGCAGGAGGACGGGACATCCAACGAGCCGTGGATCGACAAATCCGCTGTCAAATTCCTCGACGAGTTCGAATGGTATGCGACGGCGTTGAAGGCCAAGCGCGAGGCGGACGGCGTGCCGGGCTGACAGACGGCGCCACCCGGTGACGTTGCGCGCGTTCATCGACCGCGGACGCGAGGCCGAGCCATTTCCGAATGCGGCAGAGGGAGGATGACATGCCGGGGAAGATCACGTTCTACTACAATCCGATGAGCCGCGCGGCGACGGCGCGCTGGATGCTCGAAGAGGTCGGCGCCGAATACGAGACGGTGCTGGTGGATTTCGAGGCGGGCGACAACCGCAAGCCGGAATTCCTCGCCATCAACCGGATGGGCAAGATCCCGACGCTGGTCCTCGACGACGGCACAGTGCTGACCGAGACCGCGGCGATTCTCGCCTGGCTCGCCGAGGCCTATCCCGCGGCGGGGCTCGCGCCGGAGCCCGCATCCCCCGCGCGCGGCAGCTACTACCGCTGGCTGTTCTTCGGCGGCAGCTGCTTCGAGCCGGCGCTGACCGAGACGATGATGCGCAAGGACGCTGCGCCCCTCTCCAAGATGGCCGTCGGCTGGGGAAGCTACAACGACGTGGTCGACACGCTTGAGCAGGCGGTGTCGCGGACGCCCTACCTGGTCGGCGAGCAGTTTACCGCCGCCGACGTCTATATCGGCTCTCAGCTCTCCTGGGCCGGCAGCTTCGGCGCGCCGCGCCTGCAGGACAGCACGGCGATCCAGGCCTATGTCGAGCGGGTCGTCGACCGCGACGCCTACCGGCGGGCGATGCGGCCCGCCTGACGGTCTCAGACGGAAGGCGCCCGCGCCGCCTCTTCCAGGAAAGTCCAGACATAGTCGGCGAAGGAGCGCCAGCATTCGATCTCGAAGCGGGCCTCGCCGGTGCGCCAAAGGACGATCTCGGCCTTGGACAAAACCGTCCGGCTGGCGGCGCCGACCGGGAAGCTGCGGAGCCGCAGATCCTGCGGGCAGCCCGCCGCGACGATCGCTTCGGCCGCCGGACCTTCGACGACGATCCCGAGATTGCGATGCGAGACGTCGACGATCGAGATCCCCGGCACGCCGGCAAGGGCGGCCGACATCGTCGCGGGCGATCCATCGCCATCCGGGATGGCGCGATTGTCGAGCAGCAGCCACTCGTCCGGGCCAAGCCAAAGGGCCGCGACCCCGTCGCCGGTGGCGCTCGACTTCGGCCGTGTCGGCAGGGCGAATCCGATCGCTGCGCCAACCGCGTCGAGCGCGCCCGGACCGGCCCGCAGGCTGAGCCGCCCGCGGAAACCCAGCGGCGTCAGCGTCGCCCCGGGACCGCCGGCATAGCGGCCATCGAGCGGCGACAGGCGGCGCACGGCCGGGCTAACGTTGGCCGAAGCCGTGTCCGCCGGGACAATGGGCGCCGGGTCGGGCATGGCAGGCCTTTTCGCCGCCTTGCCGGCGCGTGACGGCGCCGCGGAGCCAGCAGCTGCCGGCTTCTTCCGCGGCGCGGCGCGCGGCTTGGTGGGCTTCTTCTCGTCAGCCATGCAGCCGCTCCCCTTCCGGATCGAAGAACACCGACGACGTCACTTCCACGGCGATCGTCTCCTTCGGCATCGGCACGTAGAGCGTCCGCCCCATCAGGCTCTGGCCGTCTCGCACCATGGCCATGGCGATGGAGCGGCCGAGCGTCGCCGAATGGTAGGCAGAGGTCACGTGCCCAAGCGCGGTCATCGGCACGGGCTCGTTCGGATCGGCGACCAACTGTGCGCCCTCCTCCAGCACTGTCAGCGGGTTCGCCGTCTTCAGCCCGACCAGCTGCTTGCGGCCCGGTGCGAAGAGGTCCGGCCGTTCGAGCCCCCGCTTGCCGACGAAATCCGGCTTCTTCTTCGACACCGCCCAACCGAGTCCGGCGTCTGCGGGAGTCACCGTCCCGTCGGTTTCCTGGCCGACGATGATGTAGCCCTTCTCGGCGCGCAGCACGTGCATCGACTCGGTGCCGTAGGGCTCGGCGCCGAAGCTTCGGCCGCGCTCGCGCAGCGCGTCCCAGGCGGCCCGCCCGTGATCCGACGGGACGTTGATCTCGTAGCCGATCTCGCCGGTGAACGAGACGCGGAACAGCCGGCAGGGCACCCCCATGAACCTGCACTCGGCGACCGCCATGTGCGGAAAATCCGCCGCGCTGATGTCGAGCCCCTCGACGAAGGGCGCGATGATCTCCCGTGCCTTCGGGCCCTGCACCGCGATCACCGCGAACTGCTCGGTGATCGACGTGGTCCAGACGGCAAGGTCCGGGAACTCGGTCTGGCGGTAATCCTCCATATGCGCCAGCACCCGCGGCGCGCCGCCGGTGGTGGTCGTCACGTGGAAGCGATCCTCGGCGAAGCGGGCGATAATGCCGTCGTCGATGACGAATCCCGCCTCGTTCAGGAGCAGCGCATAGCGGCATTTGCCGACCGCCAAGCTCGCCAGCGGCGTCGCGTAGATCAGGTCGAGGAAGCGCGCGGCGTCCGGCCCGGTGACCTCGATCTTGCCCAGTGTCGAAGCGTCGAACAGCCCGGCCGCGTCGCGCACTGCCCGGCATTCCCGGTCGATCGCGGCATGCTTGTCGGCACCGCGCGGAAAATACCAGGCGCGCTTCCACATGCCGACATCCTCGGACACCGCGCCCTCGGCAACAGCGCTGTCGTGGATCGGCGTCTTGCGGGTCGGATCGAAGAGCTCGCCCCGCGCATGGCCGGCGATCGTGCCGAAGGTCACCGGCGTGAACGGCGCGCGGAAGGTTGTCAGGCCGACCGCCGGCATCGGCCGCGACAGCGCCTCGGCGGCGACGCCGAGGCCGTGGATGTTCGAGGTCTTGCCCTGGTCGGTGGCCATGCCGTTGGTCGTGAAGCGCTTGATGTGCTCGACCGAGCGGAAGCCCTCGGCAACGGCGAGGCGGATGTCGCGCGCCGTCACGTCATTCTGGAAGTCGACGAAGGCCTTCACGGCCTTGCCGGGACCCGCGGCCGGCGTCGAGCCCGCCATGCCGCCGCCCGACAGGGCCGCGCCTTCCACGGCGACGAGTGCTCCGCTGCCAGCTTCGCCTGTCGCCGCCGACCGGCCTGCGGCACGCGCTTGGCTGATCGTCTCGGCCAGGTCGAACAGCCCGCTGGCCGCGCCGACACTGTGGCAGTTCTGCACCGCTTCGCCCGGCACGTAGGCCTGCAGGGCCGGATCGAAGGCGAGCTTGCCACGCGATTGCGAGAACAGATGCACCGAGGGCGTGAAGCCGGCGGACATCAGCAGCGCGTCGCAGTCGAAGCCGCGATTGTCGCCGCCGGTGCGCAGGTCCTCGACTGTGAATCCGCGGATGCGGTTCTTCCCGCGCACGCTCTTGACGCCGTAGCCGGCCAGCACCTCGATGCCGAGCGAGCGCGCCGTGGCAGAAAGCCCCGCGCCCGGCTCGGCGCGCAGGTCGACGATCACCGGCACGTCCACCCCTGCCCGGCGCAGGTCGAAGGCCGCCTCGTAGGCCGCGTCATGAGCGGTGAAGACAGCGACCCTGAGGCCCGGCGTCACGCCGTGATGGTTGAGATAGAGCCGCGCCGCGCCTGCCAGCATGATGCCCGGCCGGTCGTTGTCCGGAAACACCAGCGGTCGCTCGATCGAGCCGGTCGCCAGCACGACGGTCTTGGCACGCACCTGCCAGAGCCGCTCGCGCGGAAGGGCCGGATCGGGATGCGGCAGATGCTCGGTGACCTGCTCGGCCAAGGCGACCATGTTGTGGTTGTAGTAGCCGAAGCCCGTCGTGCGCGGCATCACCCGGACGTTCGGCATCGCTTCGAGCCGGGCGAGCGCGTTCGCGACCCATTCCATGCCGGGCATGCCGTCGATCCGAACAGCGCTCTCGACCTTCAGCCAGCCGCCGAAGCTCTGCCCCTCGTCGCAGATCAGGACGTCGGCGCCCGCCTCGCCGGCCTCGAGCGCGGCGGCAAGGCCGGCCGGACCGCCGCCGACCACCAACACGTCGACATGCGCGAAGCGGTTGCCGTAGCGGTCGGGATCGACTTCCTCCGGCGCCCGGCCAAGGCCGGCGGCGGAGCGGATATAAGGCTCGTAGACCCTGTGCCAGAAGCTCTTCGGCCACATGAAGGTCTTGTAGTAGAAGCCCGCCGTGAGGAAGCGGGAGAACAGGCCGTTGACGGCGCCGACGTCGAAGGCGAGCGATGGCCAGCGGTTCTGGCTGTGCGCCTCCAGCCCCTGGTAGAGCGGCTGCATCGTCGCGCGGATGTTCGGCTGGCGCCGGCCACTGTCCCGGCGGATTTCGACCAGCGCATTCGGCTCCTCGGGGCCGGAGCCCAGAATGCCACGCGGCCGGTGATACTTGAACGAACGCCCGGTGAGATGCACGCCGTTGGCGAGCAGCGCCGAGGCGAGCGTGTCGCCCTCGAGGCCGGTGATGCGGTCGCCGTCGAACGTAAAGGTGACACGCCTGGCGCCGGCGAGCCGGCCGAGGCCGGGCAGTCGGAACGACTTCATGGGCGCGGCTCCGGGTTGCTCGGTCCGGCAACCGGGCCGGTTTCGTCCGGCGCGATATCGGGCCGCTTCTCCCCGGCCTTGTAAAAGGCGAGGAACGCGTCCGACACCGAATGCCGCGCGGCGTTGAAGAAGCGGCCGCAGCCATGAACGTGCCGCCAGCGCTCGAAGACCACGCCGCGCGTGTTGGTGCGCAGATACAACGCCTCGGCAACCGCACGGCCGGGTTCGACGGTCTGCGAGGGCCGGGAGACATGCGCCTCGCCGGCGTGGCGGAACTCCAGTTCCGGCCGGTCGTCTTCGCAATAGGGGCAGTGGATCAGCAGCATCGTTCTACCTAATGCGCGACGGCGGCGGCGGCCGCCTCGTCGATGAAGCGGCCGGTTTCGAAGCGGTCGAGGCTGAAGGCGGCGTTGATCGCATGCGGCTCGTCGAGCGCGATCGTATGGGCGAAGACATGGCCCGAGCCGGGCGTCGCCTTGAAGCCCCCGGTGCCCCAGCCGCAATTGACGTACAGCCCCTTCACCGGCGTCTTCGACAGGACAGGCGAGCGATCCGGCGTCACGTCGACGATGCCGCCCCAGGTGCGCAGCATGCGCATCCGCCGGAACATCGGGAACATCTCCGAGATCGCGTCCAGCGTATGGTTGAAGATCGAGAGGCTGCCGGTCTGGGAATAGGACGGGTACTGGTCGGTGCCCGCGCCGATCACCAGCTCGCCCTTGTCCGACTGCGACACATAGGCGTGGACGGTGTTCGACATCACCACGCAAGGGAAGCACGGCTTGACCGGCTCCGAGACCACCGCCTGCAGCGGAAAGCTCTCGATCGGCATGCGGACGCCGGCCATATCCATAACCACGGAGGTGTGGCCGGCGGCGACGACGCCGACCTTGCGGGCCCCGATGAAGCCACGCGACGTCTCGACGCCGGCGACGGCGCCGCTGGCGTCGCGGCGGATGCCGGTCACCGCGGTGTTCTGGAGGATGTGGACGCCGCGGGCCGAGGCGGCGCGGGCATAGCCCCAGGCGACCGCGTCATGCCGCGCCGTGCCGCCACGCCGCTGCAGCGCGCCGCCGATCACCGGGTAACGGGTGTTCGGCGAGATGTTCAGCGGCGGGCAGTAGGCCTTGCACTCTTCCGGCGTCAGCCATTCGTTGTCGACGCCGTTGAGCCGGTTGGCGTGGATGTGCCGCTGCGCGCTCTGCCGGTCATGCTCGTTGTGCGACAGCATCAGCACGCCGCGCGGCGAGAACATGACGTTGTAGTTGAGGTCCTGCGACAGGCCCTCCCAGAGCGTCACCGCGTGGTCGTAGAGCGCCGCGGACTCGTCGTAGAGATAGTTCGAGCGGATGATCGTCGTGTTGCGGCCGGTGTTGCCGCCGCCGAGCCAGCCCTTCTCGATCACCGCGACGTTGGTGATGCCGTGCTCCTTGGCGAGATAGTAGGCGGTGGCGAGCCCGTGGCCGCCGGCACCGACGATGACGACGTCGTACTGGCGCCTGGGCTCAGGCGAGGCCCATTGCTCGGTCCAGCCGGAATGGCCGCGCATTGCCTCGCGCGCCACGGCGAAGGCCGAAAATCGTCGCATCTGTCGCCTCGCATCCGCATGTCCGAGCCCGGCAAATGCCGAGCCAACGCTCTGGTGTAGCGTCGCGCCTGCCGGGGAGGCAATGGCGGGACGCGCTTACAGCTCTAGCCGGGATGCCGCAGGACCTTGCTCAGAATGCGACTGCCGATGACGCAGTCGCCGCAATGGGCGTGATGGCGGGGCGAACGCCGGGCGGAAGCCGGCGTCAATCCTCATTCTGTGGCCTGGAGTTCGTCGAACAGGCCGGCAAAGGCCTTCTTTGCCCGACCGGGCGCCTTGGCCGCGGCCGCCTTGGCCTCCGCAAGGTTCGACAGATCGTCGCCGACCTGGATCAGCGCGACCATCCCCATGGCATAATGCGGCGTGCAGTGGATGCCGTATACGCCCTGCTGCTCGACGGTGTAGACGACCTCCTCGTTCATCCCGCCTGCCAGCGTCTCGGCTTCCGGCGGCATCATGCCTTCGACGCTCGCCGCATTGTGGCTGGGGTCGACCGGAACGAAACGTACCGTGTCGCCCGGCATGGCTCTGACCAGCGCCGGCTCGAACACCATGATGCCGCTATCGCCGCGATTAAGCATTTCCACCACATGCTCTTCCGCGACAACCGTCGCGGCGCTGGCGGCGAGCCCGGCAAGAGCGGCGAGTCCGACCGCCATCGCGCGGCTTCTGTTGAAGATCTTCGTGTTGGCCCCGGTCATTGCGGCGCTCCCATGTAGTCGGGTTTCGGCGTGTCGATCGTGCTCGGCGGCAGGATCGGAATTTCGACCGCCGGCTGCTCGCCGGTCAGCGTGCGCAGGAAGGCGGCGACTGCGGTGATGTCGTCCTCCGCCATCTCGGTTCCGAGCTGGCTGGTGCTCATGATCGCCACGGCCTGCTCGAGGTCCCAGGCCTGCCCGCTGTGAAAATACGGCGCCGTCAGTTCGACGTTCCGCAGCGGCGCTGCCCTAAAGACGTATTCGTCGTCGGCGGTCTGGGTAACGGCAAAGCGGCCCTTGTCGCCCAGCGGCAGCATGCTGGCGCCCGGGCGCTCGACCACGCCGAACGGGAAGTAGTCCTGCCCGCCGAAATTCGAGCCGCTGTGGCAGGCGCCGCAACCGCTTTCGATGAACACCTGGAGCCCGCGGATCTCTTCCTCGTCGAGCGCATCGTCGTTGCCGGTGAGGAACTGGTCGAAGCGCGCGTTCGGCGTGATCAGCGTCGTCTCGAACGCCTCGATGGCGATCACCATGTTGTCGAAGGTGACGGGATCGCCCTCGCCCGGAAACGCTTCCTGAAAGGCACGCACGTAGTCCGGCATGCTCTTCAGCGTATCAACGACGCGTTCGGGCGTGCTCGCCATCTCGACGCCGGCCTGGACCGGGCGCTTCGCCTGCTCGCGAAGATCGGGCGCACGGCCGTCCCAGAACTGCGCGACGTTGAAGACCGAGTTGAGGACGGTCGGCGAGTTGCGCGGCCCCTTCTGCCAGCCGTGGCCGATCGAGGTCCGGATATTGTCCGCGCCGCCCGTCCCGACATTGTGGCAGGTGTTGCAACTGATGATGTGGCTGCTCGACAGCCGCGGGTCGAAGAACAGCATGCGTCCGAGCTCGACCCGCTGCGGCGTGACTGCTGCCCCGCGCACTGCCGTGACCTCGGTCGGCACCACCCCGAACAGCATGGTCGCCGTCTCGCGCAATTCGTTGGCGCCGGATGCCGTCGCCCACGCGGCAATGCCCATCCCGAGTAGGATCGTCCTGGCTGAAAACATCGTATCGCTCCTGGTGATCCCGCATGTGCGAGATCACCTATTGCGACGGTCGCGCTCATTGATCTCGATCAACGGGGCGCTGTTTCGCTGCGTGGTGTTGCTCGGCGGGAGGCTCAGACCAGGATGCGGCGGGGCCGCCCGGCAACGCCGCCGAGGGCACCCACGACGAGGCCCAGCAGAAGGGCGATGAAGGCGCCGAACGATGCCGTCGAGACGGCCCCGGCCGCGGCATCCGCCGCCTGGCGCGCCTGCCGGACGGCCTCGTCGTATTGCTGCTGGAAGCGCTGCAGGCGCTGTCGGGCCTCCGACTCGGCAATGCCGGCCTCCCGGGCGATTGCGTCCACGGCCGCCTGCCGCTCTTCGGGCGTCGCGGCCTCGTCGATCCCGGCCACGACCTCGGCGATGGCCGTGGCAATGTCTTCCGCGCTGCTCGGCTGTTGCGGGGCCTCCGCCGAAGGCGTCTCGCCCTCGGCTTCGGTCACGGCGGCAGGCGGCGCCTGCCGGCCCTGGCGCAGCATCTGCTCGGCCTCGCCGCGAAGGGGACCGGCCATGCCATCGACAGTTCCCGGCGCCATGGTCTGCGCGGCTTGCGCCAGGCCTTGGATCGAGTTGCCGATGGCGCCGAATGCTCCGCCGAGAACGACCGAGGCGCTGCTGGTCAAAAGGTAGATGACGAGGAGCGTCGAGGCCGCCCAGGTCACGGCGCCGTGCAGCGCCGCGTCGCTCTTCTCCGGCTGGCCGGCGAAGCGACCCGCGGCGAAGGCACCGGCGAACAGGCCGATCAGCACGACGGCGACGGTCCAGAGGCCGCCGGCGGAGGCGAACGCGCTGGCGTCGAGATTGCCGCTGCCGACGGGATCGATGGTGGAGAGCCCGATGCCGAGACCCAGCAGGCCGAGCATGAACTGGATGGCAAGCGCGAGCAGCGTGCCGGCGGCGATGGCACCCCACGAAATGCGCCTGACGCTGCTCGAAGCCAGCGCCGCCGTCCGATCCCTGTCCCGCCTGATATCGCTCATGTCACCCTGTCCGCCATCCGTGGGCGCGCGACGCCCGGTCTCTGTCTTCCGTTCCGTAAACACGACTTCGCCGCTCGCGTGAAGCCATGCGATACGCAAACTTGGCAGCCGTCTCGGTGCATTGGCGCATCGCGACAGCGCAATGACGCCCGCGATGACCCGGACCAAGACGCGTGACACGCTGCCGGAGCACCGCTACCGTCGGCCAAAACAAAGGCGGAAAGCCGCGGATCCTAGATCCGGTCCTAACAGGGAGGACCCCATGCAAAGCCCATCACTCCTGATCGCCCTCGTGGCGGGGTTCGCTGCAGTTGCATCGGCGGTGCCGACGAACGCCGCCGACCTGCCGCGGATCGCGCTGGCCGATTTCTATTATCTCGATACCTCGGGCGAGCCAGGCGACCGGGCCACCGAGCACCAGCAGCGGGTCGACCTGTTCGAGACGGTGCTGCGCGAGCAATTGACAGCCAATGGCCGTTTCGAGGTCGTCGCCCTCGAATGTCCGCTGCCCGAATGCGGCGTCGGCTCGCTAAGCGTCGAGGATGCCGTCAACGCGGCCGAACGGGTGAATGCCGACTACGTGCTTCTCGGCGCGATCCAGAAGATATCGACCCTGATCGGCACCGGGCGCCTCGACCTCGTCGATGTCCCGCAGCGCCGCAGCGCGATGAGCCGGGTCCTGTCGTTTCGCGGCGATTCCGACGAGGCCTTCCGCCGGGCGGCCGAATTCTCCGCCCGCAACGTCGTCGAGGCTGACCTTTCCGCCGCCGCCGAGGGCTCGCGATAGCCGGCCGTACCAGGCATCGATCGGAACGCACAGGCCCTCGCCAAGCCATCTCGACAAGCAGCAACCGGTCTGTTAAGGGCAAATCGCTCTCGAAGACGTGTCTTCGCGGGGGGTAAGGCCAGTGGGAGCCGACCTTCGCCAGGACCCCAGGAACGGATCGCAAGGTGCAGGTACTCGTCCGCGACAACAATGTCGATCAGGCTCTTCGCGCTTTGAAGAAGAAGATGCAGCGCGAGGGCATCTTCCGCGAGATGAAGATGCGCAACCACTACGAGAAGCCCTCGGAGAAGCGCGCCCGCGAGAAGGCCGAGGCGGTTCGCCGCGCCCGCAAGCTGGCTCGCAAGCGCGCCCAGCGCGAAGGCCTGCTGGCAGGTGGCAAGACCCAGTAGCCGCCATCCTTTCGGCGATATCGGAATTTAGCAGAAAGGCGGTGGGCAGGGCCCGCCGCCTTTCTGCTTGATTGTTGCATAAGTCCGGGTCCAGAGGGGAAGCGTCGGGATCGATCACGGGCGGGCCCGGGCAGACGCGCGCTGCCCTGGTCTCGTGTCCGCATGCCACCTTTGGGGGAAGTATCAGCCAATGCCGCAGTTGCCGAGAACCGTCCGGGCAGACGCCCGCCCGATGCCTGAAACCGCTGCAGGGTTTTCCGCCAGCGGAATGGCGCGGATCGCCGGGCTGCTGATGCTCGGCACGCTCGCCGCCTGCCAGTCGGACGGTTCGAACGCGCCACTGGTCCAGGCCATCGCTCTCGACCAGAACCAGGGTCTTGACCAGAACATCGCCTCGCTGACGCAGACGGTTAACGCCAACCCGAGCGATCCGGAAGTCTACAACGTGCGGGGCACCGCCTATGGCCGTGCCGGGCAATACGATGCGGCCATCGCCGACTTCGCCGCGGCGATCCGGCTGGACCCGAACTTCTACCAGGCCTACGCCAATCGCGCGCTGATCTACCGCCAGACGAACCAGCCGGCCCTGGCGCTGGCCGACTACAACGCCGCCCTGCAGATCAATCCAAACTACGATTCCGCCTATATCGGCCGCGGCAATGTCTACCGCGTCGCCGGACGCAACCAGGAGGCACTCGCCGACTTCCAGCGGGCGATCGACCTCAACACCACCGATCCGCGCGCCTTCCACAATCGCGGCCTGCTCTACCAGCTCGACGGCCAGCACAAGCAGGCGATCGAGGATTTCTCCACCTCGATCTCGTTGCAGGCAACAGCGCCTGAGCCCTACTCTGGCCGCGGCGTCTCATATCTCGCGCTCGGCGACGAGGAAAACGCCTTCACCGACTTCAACGCGGCGCTGAAGCTGGACGACAAGAAGGCCGAGTACTGGACCAACCAGGCGGTGATCTTCGAGCGTCGCGGCGATCGCGCGCGCGCCTTCCAGTCCTATACCCGCGCCGCGCAGCTAGATCCCAACTACCGCCCTGCCAAGGACGGCATGGGCCGCACCAGCGGTCCCGGCGCCGGCGCCTGACCGCTAGGCAAGGCGTCCGCCGGCAATCGGTGGTCGTCTTTGCAATTTCGGGAACTCCTTCTGGCTTCGGCGGTTCTGCCGCTGAAGCGGGCATTACGTCAAAAGGATAATTCCCATGAAATTCGCCATCTCGTCCATCGCCGTTGCGGCGGTCCTTGCCGTGTCTCCTCTCGCCGTCGGCGCCGCGTCGGCTGCCGAAGTCGGCCTTCTCGGCTGCAACAGCGACGGCAACACCGGCTTCATCATCGGATCGTCGGAAGATCTGGTCTGTGACTTCACGCCAGCCGACGGCGGCCCGGTCGAGCGCTATGCGGCGACGCTCGACACGTTCGGCCTCGATATCGGCGTCACCGGTCGCACGGTGATGAGCTGGGCCGTGGTGGCGGCAGGCGACGGCGGCTATCAGCCGAGCGCGCTGGCAGGCACCTATGTCGGCGCCAGCGCCGATGCGTCGGCCATCGTGGGCGGCGGCGCCAATATCCTCGTGGGCGGTGCCGACAACAGCTACACGCTGCAGCCGGTCAGCATCCAGGCTCAGGAAGGCATCAACGCCGCGATCGGCGTGACCAAGTTCACGCTCGAGGCAGTTGCCCCGCAGCCGGTGGTGATCGAGCGGCGCACGACGATCATCCAGCAGTAACGCCGCTATAACCGACTACGTCGCAAGAAGCCCGCGGATCCGTCCGCGGGCTTCTTTGCGTCCGGAACCTGAGGAGCGCCTGCTCGCCATCAGCGCAAGCCGGTCATTCGGCGCTCTTCCCAGGCCTCCCGAGATCTAGCGGAAGATGACCCAGGCGATGACCAGGACGATCAGGAACGAGAACACCGAAGCGATAACGCCGGCTCCCATGATCAGACCGACGAGCATGCCGACGAGGATCGCGATGATGGCGGCCGAGCCCCATTTGGTCATTGCCAGGAACCGCGAATAGGTCCGCTCGTGTTCCGGGTAATCCATCTCGGCGGGGTGGTTGATGTCGAATTCGGGCGAACCAGCCATGCGATCGTCTCCATATGCGCTGGTCTGGCACATACACGAACTGGCTCGGCGCTGGCAACGGCGCCCGGAACCTGGGCCACAGATGCCGGACGCGCGAAAACGGCCGGCGCCCAAGGGCACCGGCCGTTTTCGTCATTGGTCAGCTTTGTCGGAAGCGTGAAGCCGTCAAGCGACCTTGCGGTCCTCGTGGCGGCCTTCTTCGACTTCCTCGATGATCTTGGCGATGAAGGCCGGCAGATCGCCCGGGTTGCGCGAGGTGATCAGCGCCTCGTCGACCACCACCGCGGTGTCTTCCCAATTGCCGCCAGCGTTGACCATGTCGGTCCTGATCGACTTGAAGGAGGTGACGTTCCGTCCCCGGACCACGTCCGCCTCGATCAGCAGCCACGGGGCGTGGCAGATCGCGGCAAGCGGCTTCTTGGAGTTGAAGAACTCGCGTACGAAGCTGACGACCTTGGGATCGGCGCGCAGCACGTCCGGGTTGATCTGGCCGCCCGGCAGGACGAGGCCGTCATATTCGGAAACGCGCACCTCGGAGAGCAGCTTGTCCACCGGGACGGTCTTGCCCCAGTCGTCCTTGTCCCAGGCTTTGATGGAGCCTGACTTGGTCGACAGGACATGGACCTCGGCGCCGGCCTGGCGCAGCTTCTCCAGCGGCTCGAAGAGCTCGGACTGCTCGAAGCCGTCGGTGGCGAGAATGGCGATCTTGGCCTGATTGATGTTCGGCATGATGTCTGTTCCTTCTTGATCGACCAGAGCGATGCGTTCCCCACGCGAAGTCGCGGAGTGCCTCATCCAGTTCCTGGTCGGTGTTGGTAAGGCTAACGTGCTGACTTCAAACGGGTTCCGACTCCTGGATCCAGACTTCCGTCCTCTCGGTAGCGGCCGTCCGGCGGCATCGGGGCTCCGTAGGGGTTTCCCTAAGCCTCGCCGGTGTCGGCTTCGCTGTCGATCGCCGCCGCGGCGTCGGGAAACGCAAAACCGGCGCGAACCATCGCCGCAACGTCGCGGTCCCGCCGCTCCTCGCGCTGGCGGCTGCGCCACGGCCCCAGCCGTCGGCGCTTCGCATAGGCATGCGCCGCCACGCGCTCGCTGGTCTCGTCGGCGGCGACGAGTTCCTCCACCAGCGCCTTCTCGACCCCCTTCTCGAGGAGCTTGGCCGTCGTCATCCGTCGTGATGTGCCGCGCCGGCGAAGGCTGGCAAGCCGGCCCTCGGCGAAGGACCGGTCATCGACGAGCCCGAGTTCCACGAAGCGCCCAACGGTCGTCTCCACCAGGCCGAGGTGCTCGGCGGCGTCCTCGCCACGCGCATGGGCGCGGCGCATCACCTTGCGCTCCAGTACCCGGCGGAGATTGGCTGTGGTGGAGGCGTAGCGCTCGAGATAATGCGCGGCGGCGCGAAACAGCCATTCCGCGGTGATCGGCCTCGGGACGGGACGCTCCACTATTCTGCAGCTTCCGCGACGCGCATGGCTCCAGGCATTTCAAGATCGTCCTTGTCGTCCAGCTTGATCCTGCGCGTGGCCATGACGGCACCTCCCGCAAGTGCCGGCGAGCCGAACCCCGCCATCAGCGTCCTGTTTCCCCGACCGTTCTGGGACGGCCGGCCGGCGAGGTCAAAACCTTTTACCGGTCGCCTTCCAGGGACATGCTTTGTCGCGGCGAATTGAAGTGCCCTTGCACAGGCGCCGGAATTTCCTTAACGGACGCCCATCCCGGACATCCGGGCGATGCGGGGCACCATCGCGACAACGACGCCTGATCATCCTCACCCTTTCGACCGCGCCGCCCGGCGCCAAGGAAGGTGAGGAAGGCGCCGTAGTGTGTTCCACACGCGCGGACGGTCCATCGGCAGGGCATACGAGGGAGGCGAGGCACAATGTCGGCGCTCATGGCTTTTTCCCGCGGCATCGATCGCGTGACGACCTTCGTCGGGCGCGGCGTCTCCTGGCTTGTGCTCCTCGTGGTGCTGGTCAGCGCCGGCAACGCAATCATCCGCAAGGCCTTCGACATCTCCTCCAATGCCTGGCTGGAGCTGCAATGGTATCTGTTCGGCGCGATCTTCATGCTCGCCGCCGCCTGGACGCTGTTGAAGAACGAACACATCCGCGTCGACATCGTGTCGAACGCCGTGTCGAAGCGGACGCGTGACTGGATCGACCTGCTCGGCCACATCTTCATGCTGCTGCCGTTCACGATCTTGATGCTCTGGCTGCTCTACCCCTACGTGCTGCAGTCCTTCATGCGCGGCGAGACCTCGCCGAATGCCGGCGGACTGATCCTCTGGCCTGCCAAGTCCCTGCTGCTCGCCGGCTTCGCGCTGCTGTTCCTGCAGGCCATCTCCGAACTCATCAAGCGTGTCGGCGTGATGTTCTTCGGCATCGAGGATACGACACCGATGGGGTCGGCACATGCCGAGGTTACCGAAATGGTCGCACTCGCGCCTGACCGGCCAGAGGGCGGCGCCGAGCCGCCGGTCAATCCGCCGCCATCGAACCAGCCACGAGACGGTGGACCGGGAGTGATCCGATGATCGAGTTCGTCGCCCACAATCTCGCGCCGATCATGTTCGGCTCGCTGATCATCTTCCTGCTGCTCGGCTACCCGGTGGCGTTCTCGCTGGCCGCCAACGGTCTGTTGTTCTTCATCATCGGAGTCGAGCTGGCGCCGCTGTCGAACGACATCAACCTGTTCTGGCCGCTGCTCGGCGCGCTGCCCGACCGCTTCTTCGGCGGCGTCATGTCGAACGACACGCTGCTGGCGATCCCGTTCTTCACCTTCATGGGACTGATCCTCGAGCGCTCCGGCATGGCCGAGGACCTGCTCGACACGATCGGCCAGCTGTTCGGCCCGCTGCGCGGCGGCCTTGCCTATGCTGTCATCTTCGTCGGCGCGCTGCTGGCTGCCACGACCGGCGTCGTCGCTGCCTCGGTCATCGCCATGGGCCTGATCTCGCTGCCGATCATGCTGCGCTACGGCTACGACCGCCGGCTGGCCAGCGGCGTCATCGTCGCGTCCGGGACGCTCGCGCAGATCATCCCGCCCTCGCTGGTGCTGATCGTCCTCGCCGACCAGCTCGGCCGCTCGGTCGGCGACATGTATTCGGGCGCCCTCGTCCCGGCGCTGGTCCTGACCGGCCTCTATGTCGGCTACGTCTTCCTCGTCACCATGTTCAATCCGAATGCCGCGCCGGCCCTGCCCAAGGAAGCACGCACCCTTGGCCATGGCGTCACCTCGCTGATCTTCGCCGCCGCCGGCGCCGTCGTCCTGGCGTATCTGGCGACGACCTTACTTGACGGGCAGGTCGAGCAAGGGGCGGCGATCTGGGGCGCCACGATCGCCATCCTCGCGGTCTATTTCGTCGCCGTCCTCAACAAGGCGCTGAAGCTGCCGCTGCTGTCCTACCTGACGCAGCAGGTGATCATCGTCCTGATCCCGCCGCTGGCGCTGATCTTCCTCGTCCTCGGCACGATTTTCCTCGGCATCGCGACGCCGACGGAAGGTGGCGCGATGGGCGCCGTCGGCGCGCTGGCCCTCGCCTTCGGCAAGCGCAAGCTGAACCTCTCGCTGATGACCCAGGCGATGGAGTCGACGACCAAGCTGTCGGCCTTCGTCCTGTTCATCCTGATCGGCGCCCGGGTGTTCTCGCTAACTTTCTACGGCGTCAACGGCCACATCTGGGTCGAGGAACTGCTGACCTCGGTCCCCGGCGGCCAGACCGGCTTCCTGATCGTCGTCAACATCCTGGTCTTCTTCCTGGCGTTCTTCCTCGATTTCTTCGAGCTCGCCTTCATCATCGTGCCGCTGCTGGCACCGGCGGCGGATAGCCTCGGCATCGACCTGATCTTCTTCGGGGTGCTGCTCGGCCTGAACATGCAGACCTCGTTCATGCATCCGCCCTTCGGCTTCGCGCTATTCTACCTGCGCTCGGTGGCCGCCCGCGTGCCCTATCTCGACCGCATCACCGGCAAGCGGATGGAGCCTGTCACGACCGGGCAGATCTACCGCGGCGCCGTGCCGTTCGTGTGCATCCAGCTGGTCATGGTGGGTCTGACGATCCTCTTCCCGCAGATGGTCATGCGCTACAAATCCGAGGCGCCCGTACTGGACCCGTCGGCGATCCAGTTGCAGATCCCCAACTTCGGCGGCGAGGGCGGCCTGCCGCCGCTGGGTGGGGCTTCGGGCGTCGGTTCGCCACAGAACAACCCGCTGGGGCTGCCGCCGCTCGGCATGCCGCCCGTGGGCGCTCCGGCAGGCGGCGCGCAGGCGCCCGCAGCCGGTGGCGCATCACAGCAGGCGCCGGCAGCCGCCCCGTCGATGGGCCTGCCGCCTCTGGACTTCGGCAATGCCCCGGGCGAAGCAGCGCCGGCGCCCGTCGCGCCGCCGGCTTCCCAGCAACCGTCCTCGCCGACGCCGCCGGCATCGGCCGGGCAGAGTGCGCCGATCGACCTGTCGCAGCCGCCGAGCTTCCAGTAAGAGCAAATCGCCGGTGGCCTCAGGGCCGCCGGCCCGATCGGCCGAGACCTCGTCAGGCGGCCTGGCGCTGCGCCTCGAACCGGCGCACCGGCGGCGACTCGACGGCGGCGCCCAGAATGCCGACGGCCTGGGCGAAGCGCGCCGCTTCCACCCGTGCGCGCTCCAGTCCGGCAGCCGCGACGTCATCCAGCGTGAAGATCGTCCCGCCAAGGGCAAACGGCGCCGCATGCGCCGCGCATTGCGACAACCCGATCGGCAGGCGCGGCGTACCGCTGGTGCCGATGATCGCCTCGATGCTCCGGGCAACACCGCTGCCGATCACGGTGATGGCGCTGGCGACGAAGCAGCGGTCGCCGGCCTTCCGGTCGCGCCGCGCATCGGCAGCCAGCATCTGGTCGGTGACCAGCGCCGAATAGGCCGAGATCGGCGAGAACCGCACCGGGATCAGCGCGCGGTCGGCAAGGCCCGCCGCGGCGCGAACGGTCGCCTCGTCCTCGCCCGCGTCGATGATGGCGACCGCGCCGCTCCGGCGCGCCTGGCGAAGCGCTCGTTCGATGGCGGCAATGTCGGCGGCCTGCTCGTAGGAGAGATGGGCCGGATGCGCGGCTTTGGCGGCCCACCCCGCGAGTTCCCCCTGCCCCGCCGCATCGATCAGCACCACCGGAATGTCGGCGGCTGCGGCAACGCTTGCCAGTGTCAGCGCGACGGTGGCGCTGCCGGAAGCCTTGAGGGATCCCACGGAGATAACGGAGAGCATGATCGACCTCGTCGAAGGGCATCGCGCCGGGTGAATGCTGCGGGGCGGTTCTGCCGCCCGACCGGGCGCTGCCGGGACGAGTGCTGCCGCGACGGCGCAGGATCCCTTCCATCGTCCGATCCGTAAAACTCTCCGCCCTTATGGTTAACCGAAGCTTAACCGGACACGCGCGACGGCATTGCCGCAACGAAAAGGCCCGGAGCGTTTCCGCCCCGGGCCCTTCATCATCTCGACGCTGCAGGCGATGTCAGCCGCCCTGCTGCGGGACCAGCGCGCCCTCGCGCTGCTTGATCATCATGAAGGTGTCGAACGTGTATTCGCCAACCTGCTGCCAGAGATAGGTATCGTTCCGGAACGCCACCATCGAGTCGTAGATCTTCTTGAACGCTTCGTTCTGGCCGTTGATCTCGGCATAGACCTCCTGCGTGGCGTCGAAGCTCGCCTGCATGATCTCCTGGCTGAACGGACGCAGCTGCGCGCCCTGCTGGACCAGCGTCTTCAGCGCCGTCGGGTTCTTGTAGTCGTACTCGGCGAGCATCTCGATCGTCGAGGCGCGGGCGGCCGTGGCGAGCAGGCTCTTGTAGGCGTCCGGCAGGGCGTCGTACTCGTCCTTGTTGGTGAAGAAGCAGAGCGCCAGGCTCCCCTCCCACCAGCCCGGGTAGTAGTAATACGGCGCGACCTTCACGAAGCCGAGCTTCTCGTCGTCATAGGGTCCGATCCACTCGGCGGCGTCGATGACGCCCTTTTCGAGCGAGGGATAGATGTCGCCGCCGGCGATCTGCTGCGGCACCACGCCGAGCTTCTGCATCGCCTGGCCGGCAAGGCCCGCGATGCGCATCTTCAGCCCGTTGAGGTCGGCGACGGTGTTGATCTCCTTGCGGAACCAGCCGCCCATCTGGGTGCCGGTGTTGCCGCCCGGCATGTACTGCAGGCCCTGGCCGTTGAAGTACTCGTTGAGGAGCGTGATGCCCTCGCCGTAATAGAGCCAGGCATGCAGGCCGCGGGCGTTCAGCGTGAACGGCACCGTCGCGCCGAGCGCGTAGGTCGGGTCCTTGCCGACATAGTAATAGGACGCCGTGTGGCACATCTGGACGGTACCGTCGGTAACCGCGTCCGCCGCCTGCAGGCCCGGGACTATCTCGCCGGCCGCGAAGACCTGGATGTCGAAATTGCCGTCGGTCGCCTCACGGACGTATTTGGCGAGATCCTCGGCGCCGCCATAGATCGTGTCGAGCGATTTGGGGAAGGACGAGGTGCAGCGCCACTGCACCTTCGGCAGCGACTGGGCGATGGCCGGAGCTGCCAGCGCGCCGGCACCGGCGACGCCGAATGCGCCGACGGCACTGTTACGGATAAACTTGCGACGGTTCATGAGGACGGACTCCCTGTGCCCCACCCGGTCTCGGAGCAGGTGGCGACGAATTGCTGAGGCTGGTTTGATGCGAAACCCGGCGACGGATTCCCTGATGCGTGGCTCCCTACCCGCCGGCTTCACCGGCGAGCCCAGCCTGATCGTAGGCATCCCTACGCATTTTGCAACGCACCCGTCGCTTGTTCCCCAAAGAGAACCGGAAGCCGCGTCGAGCGGCTTCCGCATGGATGTCAGAGCGCGTTCTGGCGCTGCTGGACCATCATGAACGTGTCGAAGCTGTACTCGGAGATCTGCGCCCAGAGATACGCGTCGCGCTTGAAGGCGTTCTGGCTGTCGAGCAGCTTCTTGTAGTCCTCGTTGGTGGCGGAGATTTCCGCATGCACCTCGTTTGCCGCCTCGAAGCTCGCCTGCATGATCTCCTGGCTGAACGGGCGCAGCTGGGCGCCGGCAGCCGCAAGACGCTTCAACGCCATCGGATTGCGATAGTCGTAGGAAGCCAGCATCGAGCCGTTGATCGCCTGGCAGGCCGATTCCAGCATCGCCTTGTAGGCCTGGGGCAGCGAATTCCACTGCTCGAGATTGAACATCATGTGCAGCGCCGCGCCGCCTTCCCACCAGGCGGGGTAGTAGTAGTACTGCGCGACCTGCTGGAAGCCGAGCTTCTCGTCGTCATAGGGTCCGACGAATTCGACGGCGTCGAGCGTGCCGCGCTCCAGCGCCGCGTAGATGTCGCCCGCGGGGATCTGCTGCGGCACGACGCCGAGCTTCTCGACGACCCTTCCGGCAAGACCCGCGATCCGCAGCTTCAGGCCGCGCAGATCGTCGAGCGTGTTGATCTCCTTGCGGTACCAGCCGCCCATCTGGGCCCCGGTATTGCCGGCCGGCAGGCCATAAATGCCGCTCTTGGCGAAGAACTCGTTCATCAGGTCGTTGCCGCCGCCCTCATAGAACCAGGCGTTGAGTTGGCGGGCATTGAGCCCGAACGGCACGGCGGTGCCGAAGGCAAAGGCCGGGTCCTTGCCGACATAGTAGTAGGATGCGGTATGACCCATCTCGACCGTGCCGTTCTGGACGGCGTCGAGCACCTGGGCGCCCGGGACGATCTCGCCGGCGGCGAACATCTGGATCTCGAACTGACCGTCGCTCGCTTCGCGGACATAGCGGGTCAGAAGCTCGGAAGCGCCGTAGATCGTGTCGACCGACTTCGGGAACGACGAGGTGCAGCGCCAGGTGATCTTGGGCCGGTCCTGCGCGATCGCGGGAGCCGCCAGGCTCGCCGCGCCGATGCCGACGGCGCCGGCGCCGATCGCGCCCTTGGCCGCACCGCCGATGAATTTGCGTCTGTCCATTGTCGCCTCCCGGGAATGAACGCGCCGCCCGAAGGGGCGGCGTGTGTAACTGCGGCAGATTGGTCGCCGTCTTGCGCGCGATCCTAGTCAGGCGCTTCCGAAACGCAAGCGGGGGTTTCGCGCCCGCCTCCCAGCTTTTGCCGGACGTGCTGCGGCCATGAAAAAGGCGGCGGCCCCGAAGGACCGCCGCCTGATTTTCATCGGACCTCAAAGAAGGATCAGGTCAGATCCTGCTTCTTGGCGTCGTCCTTGGCCGCCTCGCCCGCCGCGCGGGCAACGCTGCCTGCCTTCTCGGCAAGCGTCTCGCCCGACTTGGTATCGGGCTTCAGGCCCTTGGCGTCCGCTTCCTCGCTGGCTGCCTCATAGGCCGCGCCAGCAACATGTTCCGCGCGGTGCAGCGTGTCGCGGCCATAGGCCACGGCATCGTCACGCACCTTGTCGCGCATGCCGCCGACCAGTTCGTCCTCACGACGGGTCGCCGGCAGTGCGGCGCCGATCGCAGCACCGATCGCCAGTGCCAGGGCACCGAAGACCAGCGGCTCGTCGTGCATCGCATCGATCACCGTGCGCTGCGCGCGACGGCCGGTGCGATAGGCGCCCTGGCCGGCGTGACGGGCGCCTTCCCATGCCGCGCTGCCCGCATGACGGGCGGCGTCGGTGGCGTCGTGGGACGCACGGCGCATGGCGTCCGTCGCCGAACCGGCGGCGTCGCTTGCAGCACCGCCGGCACGGCTTGCCGCGTCTCCGACGGACGACGCAACGTTCGACGCGCCGCTTTTCACGGAGCCGGCGGCGCTACCGACGGCGCCGGAAGCGCTCGAAGCGCCCGACTTGATGGTGCCGCCGACGGAGCCGTGGCTGCCGCCCGAGACATTCGTCGTGGATCCGGTGGCGACGCCGCCGACCGGGGGCGTCCCGCCCTGCGGATAGGCCGGCATCGGACGACCACCACGCGGCATGGCGCCAGCGTCTGCCGACCCAGCAGGGAACGCGCCCTCGAAATCGTCGTACTCGCGATCATCGCGCCAGTCGCCGTAGCGGCTGGCGAGACGATGGCTTTCCGAGCGCACTCCGTCGCCGAGGAAGAGCCATGCGAGGCCCGCGCCGACCAGGCCGAGCGCCAGCGGATTGTCGCGAACCTGCCGGCCGAAATTGTTCATGGCGTCGGCGCCCTGGCCTTCGCGAACATAGCCGGAGAGTTCGTCGACGATCTGCCCGACCGACAGGCGACCGCGCAATTCGTCGAGGGTGGAGTCGAGCTTGGACCGATGCGTTTCGGCCTCTTTCTCGAGGCGGGTTGTGTTGTCGCTCATCGGATCTGCTCCTTCACGAGCTGGCCGTCCTTGTTCAACTGGTTGGTCGAACGGTCTGGCATGAGGTTGCTGGGGGCGAGGTCGCGGCGTCCCTTGGCGAGAAGCGCCATGCCGATGGCGGCAATCACGACCCCGACGAGGAGTGCGGCCCAGGCGTCGCCGATGACGTTGCCGAGCGCGACGATCAGGGCCTGCGCAAGGACGAAGAGAGCGACGAGCAAGCAGATGGCGCCGGCGGCAAGCGAGCCGCCACCCATCTCGACTTGCCGCACCTTGTCGGAGATCTCGGCCCGCACGAGGCGGCTTTCGGTCCGTACAAGTTCACCGGTCTCGCGGATCAGGTCCGTGATCAGGTCGGTGACTGAGCGGGATTCGCGTGGTTCAACGGACATTGCTGCCTCCGGGGGTCTTGGGGGTCATGCCGGGGGTCGACGTCGCGCCGGATGCGGGCGTCGCCGCACGGGGCTTGCCGGTCACCGGATCGTTGCCGCCCGAGAAACTGGTCGTCGTCGGCTTGGACGCCGAACCGACGGCCGGATCCTGGTGACGCTGCTTGCCCGTCACCGGGTCGATACCGACGGGATGGGCGCCCTCGACAGGGCGCGGCTGATCGCCATAAGTCGGCGCGTAGCCTTTGGCGCCTGCCGCCGAACCCGGCCGACCCGCCTGCGACGAATAATCATCGCCGTAATCCTGCGCGGTATGCTCGCCAGATGCACGGGCGAAGCGACCAAGCGCAACACCGGCAAGAGCGGCACCGACGAGGAACGTTGTTGGTCGACGACGGGCAAAGCCCGCAACCGAACGCGTCAGGTCCTCGATGCTGTGACCATGGATGCTACGCGAAGCGTCCTCGAGGCCGCCTGCGACCTCGCGAACCAGCTTCGATGCCATCGACTGGTCGCGGTCGCCCAATTCGTCGGACGCCTTGCGAACGGCCGCGGCGAAATCGTCGAGGCCACCGGCTACGGTTTCCTTGCCGGTCTCGGCTTCGTCGTAAGCACGCTCTTTCGCCTTGCCGGCAAAATCGCCGGCCTGCTGCCGGACGGTCTCGCCCAGCTTGCGGGCTTCCTCACGGGCAGCGCCCGCTTCCTGGCCGGCGCGATCACGCGCCTTGTCCATATCTTCGCGCGCCCGGTCGGGCGCTGCTTTATTGATGTCTGACATTGTCGGTCTCCTCAGCTGAGTCCCAGGAGTGAAAGGACGGCGAGGACCACGACGATCAGGCCGATGAGATAGATGATACTGTTCATGTTACTTCCTGCCTCGTGTCGCGCTGGGACAGACGGACACGCGATAATTTCGCCGCTCCGGCTCGTCCGGCTCAAAATACCAATCACCGAACGGTGAGATGGTTCCGCACCGTTGGCCGGCTATCGGCAGGTATTACAGCGCAAAACAGGCCGAAAATTACTGTCCAGCACCTCGGCCGGTGGCGTCGACAAGATGACCGGGCGCGCTTATCTGGCGATCACAGCAATCGCGAAAGCCAGCTATGTCCCTCCCTATCCTCGTCGCCGTGCCCGCCGATGTCCGGGCGTTCGAGAATTATCGCTGGCACGCCACCCCGGACACCTACCTGAAGGCGCTGACACGGGTGGCCGGTGCCATCCCGGTCATCGTGCCGGCACTGGCCGACGAGTTTGACGTCGCGGCGCTGCTCTCGCGCGTCGACGGGCTGATGATGACCGGATCGGCGTCGAACGTTCATCCGGATCGCTATGGTGTCGAGCCATCGACGGCACACGAGCCATTCGATCCGGCGCGCGACCGGCTCACCGAGGCACTGATCCACGGTGCCATCGAGATCGACCTGCCGCTTCTTTGCATCTGTCGCGGCCACCAGGAACTGAACGTCGCGCTGGGCGGCACGCTGGCGACCGAGATCCAGGACAGTGAAGGTCGCATGGATCACCGGGCGATCAAGCATGAGGAGCAGCGGGAGCGCTTCGCTGTCCGGCATCCGGTCAGCGTCGCGGCAGGCGGTGCGCTGGCGGCGATCGTCGGCGACGACGAGATCCGGGTGAACTCGCTGCACCGCCAGGCGATCGACCGGCTGGCGCCGGGGCTCGCCGTGGAGGCGACGGCCGAAGACGGCACGATCGAAGCCGTGTCTGTGGAGGGCGCGAAGGGTTTTGCCCTCGGCGTGCAATGGCATCCGGAATACTGGGCAGAGAGCGACGCGGCCTCCGCAGCCATCTTCCACGCCTTTGCCGCGGCATGCCGGGCCTATGCATCGGCGCGTGCGGATGCGCCTCGTGGCTGACCTTACCGTCTGGTTCGACGGCGCCTGTCCGCTTTGCCGACGGGAGATCGCCTTCATGCGCCGGCTGGATCGCCGCCGCGCCATCACCTTCGTCGACGTTGCCGACGGCGAGGCCGCCTGCCCGATCGACCGAGGCGAATTGCTGGCGCGGTTTCACGCCGCCGAGAATGGCGATCTGCTATCGGGCGCCGCGGCGTTCGCCGCCATGTGGCGGGCGATCCCCAGCCTGAGGCCACTCGGGCTTGCCGCAAGGAATCCGCTGGTGCTCCGGTGGCTCGAACGGTCCTACCTGCTGTTCCTGAAGGGGCGACCCCGCGTGCAGCGGCTGCTGTCGCGGATTGGCCGGTAGCCGGTCAAACCGTCTGCAGGGCCCCGCCGAGAAGCAGCAGGCCGAGGATCAGCAGGAGCAGCGCACCGGCGATTTCCACAACCGTCGTCACCGTGCGGTAGCGCGACCCGCCAAGCTGCAGCGCAAACCCCTTGGCAAACACGGCTATGGCCGCAATGACGGAGACGGTGATCGCCGTCCCGAGCGCCATGGCGAGAACCGACAGGATGCCGCCGAGATAGAGGCCGTTCACCAGCGCGAAGGTGAGGACGACGATCGCCCCGGAACATGGCCGCAGGCCGACCGCGAACACGGCCGAGACGGCGGAGCCGAAGGTGACCTTTTCCGAGAGCGTTTTCGGGTCGGGCATGTGGCTGCGCCCGCAACCGCAATCATCCTCGGAATCGGTGCAGATCTCGGCGGCGAACGCGCCCGATGCCGGTCGCATCAGCCTGGTCCCGCCGGATGCCTCGTTCCGCTCCGGGGCCGCGAAGGCGAGCGCGCCCATTGCGCCGCCCTCGCGGTACCCGCCGGCAGGCGCAAAAGACAGCGAGCCGCCCCGTTTGCGCCAGTCGCCGGCGAGGGCTGCGAGCTTGCGGACCAGTAGCCAGGCCCCGAATCCGGCGACGAGGGCGTAGGAGACGAGTTCCAGAAAGTCTGTCGCATCGGTCATCGAGACCGCCGTGCCGCGCAGGATGAACCAGCCGGTACCGACGATGACGAGCGCCGAGACGGCCTGCAGCAGCGACGATACGAAGGAGAGCATGATGCCGCGCCGCAGTTCCACCTCGTTGGCCAACACATAGGCGGAAATCACCGCCTTGCCGTGTCCGGGCCCGGCGGCGTGGAAAACGCCGTAGGCAAAGGACAGGCCGATCAGGAACGGCAGCGCCAGCCCGTCGTCCTTGAGATCGATCAGCGCGCCGCGCAACGCCGTGAAGAACTCGCGCTGATAGACCGCGATCTGGGTGAACAGCCCGCCCAGCAACCCGCCGGATGGCTGCGCCGTGACCTCGGCGCTGCCGATGCCGAGCGACGAGCGCGCCAGCGCCGGTCCGGCCGCCGCGAGCGCTACCGCCAACAGGGCGAACAGGATCAGCTGGCGGGGCCGCATGAGACCTCGATGCGTGTCGCGAGAGCCTGCGAATAGTTGATCCCGTCCTCCGGCAGCGACTCGTCCGGGCCGAGACTGGCGACGGACTCCATCCACTGCTGCGCCGCCGCGTCGGCATCCGGCACGACATATTGCTTGGTGCATTGCTTCGGCATGTCGATGAGCTGGAAGTCGGCCTCGCTGGCGACGTCGAAGGCGACGAAGAAGGTGTCGTCGAAATTCGCGACCGTCAGCTTGCCCGCGGCAAGATCGACCGGCTCGGCCGCCCGCATCTCGAAGAACATCAGGAGCTGGCCGTCCTCATAAAGCGTGTGGATCATGTCGGGCGGCGTCAGCTTCACCGATCGGCCGGCAGTCTCGACGAAGGTGTAGAAATCCCATTCGGCGATGGATTCCTTGACCGTCGTCCCGATCTCGACGAGCTCGTCCTGGTCGAGCGTGCCGTTGGCGTTCTTGTCGAAATCGACCAGCACGGAGGAGGAGAACAACTCGTCCATCCGCCAGACATTGCGGATCGCCGCGAGGCGCGCATCGGGCGTGCCGACGATCTCGACCTTGGCCTCGGCGAAGACGTGCGGATGAGCGAGGGCCGGAGCCGCCGTCCCCACGATCGCGGTCAACGCCGCTGCGCCGAGCATCCTGCACTGGTTCAAAGGTCGAATCCCCTCCGGAGTCACCTTTCCCAAGACACGACAAGAATGGCCGAAGTTTGAAGGATGCGGCCGCCTCTTGCGGTCAGCGCAGGACAACGACCTGCGCGCCGACATTCACCCGCTCGTAGAGGTCGCGGACGTCCTCGTTGCGCATGCGGAAGCAGCCGGCCGAGGCAGCGCTGCCGATGGAGCGCGGGTTGTTGGTGCCGTGGATCCGGTAGGCGCCCCAGCCGAGATTGATCGCGCGCTCGCCCAACGGGTTCTTCGGGCCAGGCCCGACCGACTGCGGCAGGCGCGGATTCTTCTGACGCATCGACGGGGTCGGCGTCCAGGTCGGGTTCGGCCGCTTCTTCGATACCCAGCTCTTGCCGAACCATTGCTCGCTCGGCTTGCCGACGGCGATGTCGTAGGCGAGCGCCCGGCCGTTGCCGGTGACGAGGTAGAGCTTGCGCTCCGATGTCCGGATCACGATCGTGCCGGGATCGCCCTCGGCGGTGAAGCTGATGTCGGCAGGCCCCTCCCCGGTCGCGGCGAGTGCGACGCTGGAAACGGTGAGGACAGAGAAAATCAGGGTGGCGAGGATCAGGTTGCGCATGGCCGGCAGGTTACCGGCCGAGCGCTGAACTTTGCGTAAAAGCTGGCAGGCTTCCGCTCAATCCTCGTGCTTGGAGCGCCCGTCGCATTTGCGGAACCATGCCGCCAGATAGTCGACGAACAGCCGCACCCGCGCCGGGAGGTGCCGGCGATGCGGGAAGACGGCGTAGATGCCGGCCTCGCTCGGCATGTAGTCGTCGAGCACGGTGACCAGCCGGCCGGCTTCCAGGTCCTTGCGCACGACGAAGGTCGGGCTGAGCGCAAGGCCGAGCCCGGCGATCGCTGCCGCCCGTACCGTGACCGGGCTGTTGGCGGTGAACTGGCCGGAGACGGTGACCGGGATCGTCTCCTTGGTCTCGGGATCGCGGAAGATCCAGTTCGAGAACATCCGCGAGTTGGAATCGATCACCGCCGGGAAGCCGGCGATCTGCGACGGGTGGGTCGGCCGGCCGAGCCGCTTCAGGAGATCCGGGCTGCCGACGATGGCGAAGTCGAGCGAGGCCAGGCGGCGCGCGATCATCGCCGAATCGGCGAGCCGGGTCATGCGGATGGCAACGTCGAAGCCTTCCTCGACGAGATTGATGAAATTGTCGTCGAGATGGACGTCGAGGCTGATGTCCGGGTGGTCCTTGGCGAAATCGACGAGGGAGAGCCCCAGCTCGGCGTCGCCGAAGGTGCGGGCGGCGGAGACGCGGATCGTGCCCTTCGCCTCGCCGGTCGCTTCCCGCGCTTCCTCGTTCAGGCTCTCGAGGTCCGACAGGATCGCCGAGGCGCGCGACAGATAGACCTCGCCCGCCGCCGTCAGGGCGATCTGCCGCGTCGTGCGGTTGATCAAGAGGACGCCGAGCTCGTCCTCCAGCTCGCGCACGTATTTCGACAAGAGGGCCTTGGATCGGCCGGTCTTGCGGGCGGCCGCCGAGAAGCCCTCGTTCTCCACGACCGAGATGAAGGCGCGCATCCGCGTCAGCGTGTCCATCGAATGCACCTTGCTCCAGGCTTGCGTGGTGTGGCCGCCGGTCCACGGCGCGCGCCCTTCCTCCGCCGGAAGGGATAAAAAATCAACCGGCGGCGGAAATTCCCACTTGTGTATGACAGGGCGCCCGCATACATCGCGCCTTGCCCCATGTCGCACGTGCCCGTGGGCGTCCCCCGGCCCTCAAATGCGAGGTCACCGGGACGGTACCTGGACGTAACACATCCAGTCGATTTCGCCGCATCGCGGAATCGAGGACGCCTTTAAGCAACGACGGTCCGGGCCTTTCTGGTCTCTCCTGGTCTCCATCGCCAGGAATACTGAAGAGGCACACCATCATTGCCTGAAGTGCGGCGGGTCCAAGCCCACCATGCCATGGCAGATTGACTCCGGCGACGGACGCGACGCGTTCGAAACCGGCCATCGTCGCGTCTCGCAAGGAGACCGCCCGGTCATGCCGTTTCGGCAGGCACGGGGGGAATCCAGGCGGTCGCTTCTTGTCGACCTTTCGGTTCTCGGAGAGCCCCATGGCCACGCAGCGCATCCTCGACTTCCTCGCCACCCGTCGTCCCGAAGGCCCCTGCCTCGTCGTCGATCTCGACATCGTCGAGAACAATTTCCACGCCTTCCGCAAGGCGCTGCCGGATTCGGCGATCTTCTACGCGGTGAAGGCAAACCCGGCCCCCGAGGTGCTGCGTCTCCTCGCCTCGCTCGGCTCCAACTTCGACTGCGCCTCCGTCGCCGAGATCGAGATGGCGCTCGAGGCCGGCGCGACCGCGCGGCGCATCTCCTATGGCAACACGATCAAGAAGGAGCGCGACATCGAGCGCGCTGCCGCTCTCGGCGTGTCGCTGTTCGCCGTCGACTGCGTCGAGGAAGTCGAGAAGGTCGCCCGCGCGGCGCCGGGCGCTCGCGTGTTTTGCCGTGTCCTGACCAACGGCGAAGGCGCCGAGTGGCCGCTGTCGCGCAAGTTCGGTTGCGTGCCGGCGATGGCGATCGACGTGCTCGTCGAAGCCGCCCGGCTCGGACTCGTCGCGACCGGCATTTCCTTCCATGTCGGCTCGCAGCAGACCGACACCAACGCCTGGGATGCGGCGATCGGCGACGCCAAGTTCGTCTTCGAGGCGCTGGCCGAGAAGGGTATCGTGCTCACCCTGGTCAACATGGGCGGCGGCTTTCCGACCCGCTACCTCAAGGACGTGCCGGCCGCCGAAGCCTACGGCCGCGCGATCTTCGAGAGCCTGCGCCGGCATTTCGGCAACCGCCTGCCGGAGACGATCATCGAGCCGGGCCGCGGCATGGTCGGCGACGCCGGCGTCATCAAGGCCGAGGTCGTGCTCGTGTCGCGCAAGTCCGCGACCGACGAGAACCGCTGGGTCTATCTCGACATCGGCAAGTTCGGCGGTCTCGCGGAGACGATGGACGAGGCGATCCGCTATCCGATCGTGACCGCACGGGATGGCGACCTCATGGAGCCCTGCGTTCTCGCCGGCCCGACCTGCGACTCGGCCGATGTGCTCTACGAGAAGAAGCCCTACCCGTTGCCGATCACCCTGACGATCGGCGACGAAGTGCTGATCGAGGGCACCGGCGCCTACACGACGACCTATGCGTCGGTAGCGTTCAACGGCTTCGAGCCGCTGCGCGCCTACGTGATCTGAGCGGCATGACCATCCGTCTCGAACGACGACGGAGCGACATGCTCCGACGCTGACCCGGCGCTGCGGCGCCGGGTTCTCGCCCGCGCCGCGCTGCCGGCTCGTTCCTTTCGCCTCCGCATGTCCTGGGGGTTCTCATGTCCGCATTCCAGCATGCCGCCTTCTTCGAAGCGGCCCCACCCTTCTTTGCCATCCGGCCGGAGCAGCCGGGCGACGTCGCCGCGCGCGAGGCGCTGCTCGACGCCGCGATGGGCCCGGGCCGCACCCGCAAATCGTCCGAGGCGCTCCGCCGCGGCCGGCTGCCGGCGCAAGGCCTCAGCCTCGCAGCCCTTGCCGCCGACGGCACCCTCGCCGGTACGGTCCGTCTGTGGGCGATCGCCGCCGGGATGCGCGGCGGCGCGCCGGTGCCGGCCCTGCTGCTCGGCCCGCTCGCGGTCGATCCGGCCTCTCATGGTTCCGGCATCGGCGGGGCGCTGATGCGCCACGCCACCGCCGAGGCCGCGCGGCTCGGGCACGGCGCGATCCTGCTCGTCGGGGATCCGGAATATTACGGCCGCTTCGGCTTCTCGACCGAGGCGACGGGCGCCCTTGCCATGCCCGGCCCGTTCGAGCAGCGGCGGCTGCTGGCGCTGGAATTGCAGGATGGCGGGCTGGCCGGCGCGGCCGGGCTCGTCACCGCGACAGGGCGGCTGAAGGATGACGTGCCGGCGCGCGAGGCCGCGGCTTAAAGGCTCATTGGCTGGAAGCGACGGGCGGCGGCTGACCGCCCCTCGCTGACGCTCAACCGGAAATGTCGACGACGCCGGCCTCGCCGGATTCGCTGCCAAAGGCGAGCAGCCGTCCCTTCGCATCCCAGCCCATGGTCCGCACGGGCCCGGTGCCGCCTCGCCGCAGCAGCGCTTCCTTGGCGTCGGCGAAGCGGACCGCGAGGATCATGCCGTCCTGATAGCCGATGGCCACCATGTCCTCGCTCGGATGGCAGGCGACGGCGGTGACCATGGTATCGCCGCGTGTGCCGAGCTCCAGCGGTGCCTTGCCCATCGGGCCGTCACGGCCCGAGAACGGCCAAAGAATCGCGGCCGGCGCGCCGCTGGTCGCCAGGAACTTGCCCTTGGCGGAGAACGACCAGTCCTTCACCTTGCCCGGATAGCCGGTCATCTTCATGTGCTTGCCGTCCTCGACCCGCCAGCCGTGCAGCGCATTCTCCTGCATCAGCGTGACGAGGAAGCGCCCGTCCGGGGAGAAGAGGACGCCGAGATGGGCACCCTTCCACTCCAGCGATACCGGCTCGGCTCCGGTGGCGGGGAAGAACAGCGAGGCGCCGTCGTAATGCGCCGTCGCGGCCCGCAGGCCTTTCGGCGCGAAGGCGATGTCCTCGACCGTGCGGGCATGGGGAACGGTCTTGAGCGTTCCGTCCGGGAGGCGGACATAGGCATTGCGTCCGGAGGCAAAGCCGACGGCGCCCCTCGGCCCGCCAGCGACGGCGCCGACCCACTTCGAGCCGATCGACGCCAGTTCCTCGGCCTGCCCGCCGGACGTGATGGCGACCACGCGGCCGTCCTCACCGCCGGAGAGCAGCCGCGCCCCATCCATGTCGAGGCGGGCCGAGAGCAGCCCGCCTTCATGCGCGACGACCGAGCGCTCGCCGCCCGCCGGAAAGCGGACTGTGCCGTCGGCGAGGGCGAAGACCGGCTGGTCCTTCAGGAAGGCGGCGGTCTGGACGAAATCGGCGAACTCATAAGCCGCGATGGACGGCATCAGGCGTCGGCCCGCTGCCGCGCCGCACAGGCCTCGAACTCAGCCGAGAGCGCCTCGGCATCGAGCTCGCGGCCGATGAAGACCAGCCGGCTCTCGCGTTTCTCGTCAGCGCGCCACGGGCGCTGGTGGTCGCCCTCGACGATCATGTGGACGCCCTGCACCACGTAGCGGTCCGGATCTTCGGCGATCGCGATGATGCCCTTCAGCCGCAGGATGTTCGGGCCCTGCTCCTGGGTGAGCGCCTGGATCCATGGGAAGAACTTCTTCGGGTCGACCTCGCCGCCGCGCAGCGAGACGGACGTCACCGTGACGTCGTGGATCGCCGCCGGGCCATGATCGTGATCGTGCCCATGATGGTCATGGCCGTGATGATCGTGGCCGTGGTGGTCATGCCCGTGGTGGTCGTGCCCGTGATCATGGTCGCAGTCGGGACCGCAGACATGGTCGTCATGCGCCTTTTCGGCTTCCTCGAGAAACTCGGGATCGGCGTCGAGCACCCGCTTCAGGTCGAAGGCCCGCTGGCCGAGGACGCGCTTCAGGTCGATGGCGGCGCGCTCGGTGCGGTGGATAACGGCGTAGGGGTTGATGGCGCGCACCGTCGCCTCGATCTTGGCGAGCTCCGCTTCGGTGACAAGATCGGTCTTGTTGAGGAGGACGACGTCGGCGAAGGCGATCTGGTCTTCCGCCTCGCGCGAATCCTTCAGCCGCAGCGGCAGGTGCTTGGCATCGACCAGGGCCACGACCGCGTCGAGCCGGGTCTTGGCCCGCACGTCCTCGTCCATGAAGAAGGTCTGCGCCACCGGCACCGGGTCGGCGAGGCCGGTCGTCTCGACGATGATCGCGTCGAACCGGCCCTTGCGACGGGTCAGGCCCTCGACCACCCGGACCAGGTCGCCGCGCACCGTGCAGCAGACGCAGCCATTGTTCATCTCGTAGATTTCCTCGTCGGATTCCACGATCAGGTCGTTGTCGATGCCGATCTCGCCGAACTCGTTGACGATGACGGCGTAGCGCTTGCCATGGTCCTCGGACAGGATGCGGTTGAGCAGCGTCGTCTTGCCGGAACCGAGATAGCCGGTCAGCACGGTGACCGGGATCTGATCGAGGGTCGGGCTGGCAGTGTCGGACATGAAAAGCCTCCGTCTTGGGACGGGCAGCATATAGGACCATGCTCCGGCGAATGCACGGGGTCCAATGACGGCTGATCGCTAGTTTCGCTCTCCAGGCGCCAGCCGATCGAGGTCGAAGGCCAGCACATCGTCGAGAAAGGCGAGGAACGAAGCCGCCTGATGCGCGGCGATGGCGGCGCCGATATCCGCCGTCGCCAGCCGTGCGTCGCCGACGACGCCGGCCGGATTGAGGTCGCGCGCCATCCAGCCGAAGCCGAGCCTTCCGTGCGCCCGCAGGTGCATCGCCTCGGTTGACAGTGTGTCCTGCAGCGACGGGAAAGCCCCGATCGCCTCGCTGCGGACCAGCTCCGGCCGGAAATGCAGCATCAGCGACGTCTCCACCGCCCCGCCATGGATGCCGGTAGCGATCTCTTCCGGCGGCAGCAGCCCGTCCGGATAGCCGAAGCGCAGCCACGAGCAGGTGGCCACCATCAGCCCGTGCGCCCGCCGCAGCTCGAGCGCCGCCGTATCCATGATCGGCGTGTTGCCGCCATGGGCGTTGACGATCACCAAGCGCCGAAAGCCGCTGGCGGCGAGCCCCGCGCCGATCTCGATCAGCGCCGCTGTCGCCGTTCGCCAGTCGTGGCTCAGCGTGCCGGCACAATCGGCGTGCTCGGTCGACTTGCCGATTCGCAGCGTCGACAGGAACGTCACCGGACGATCCTGGGGCAGCATCGACAGAACCAGCGCGACCATTTCGTCGGAGAGGATGGCGTCGGTGCCGAGCGGCAGATGCGCCCCATGCTGCTCCACGGCGGCGATGGGGATGACGGCCACCGCGTCGGACAGAGATCCCCGCTCGGCGGCGAGCTCGGCGCTGGTCATCTCCTCGTAGATCGGCCGCATGCGCGCGCCTCCTCCTGCCTGCTCTGACGCTACGCCGGCGCAGCGAAACCTCGCGGCGCCGGCAAGGTGGACAACATAGCCGCCTCACGTCATTTTGCCTTGCAAAATGGCGGTGACCCTCTCGGTCCCGCGCAATCGGGTGGAACGTCGATGGCTGTCAAGAAGAAGAAGCAGTTCGTCACCGCCCATCTGAGCCTCGCCGGCCGGGCGGCCCGCACGGCGCTGTCGCAGCGGCTGACCTCGCTCGAACTCTATCCCGGCCAGGATGCGGTCCTGCTGGCGATCGGCGAGGAGGATGGGATCGCCCTGCGCGATCTTGCCGAGCGCCTCGCGGTGCGGCCGCCGACCATCACCAAGACCGTCGCCCGGCTCGGCAGCCAGGGGCTGGTCGAGAAGCGCAACTCCGACAGCGACGCCCGCCAGAGCCACGCCCACCTTACCGAAAAGGGCCTCGCCATCGTCGACGCGGTGCGCAGCACGCAGAAGGCCGTCGAGCGGCGCGCCCTCAAGGGGTTTTCCAACAAGGAGCGCAAGCTGATGCGCAAACTGCTGCAGCGCGTCACCGCCAATCTCGACGGCACGCCCCTCCCCGCGATGGTTCCGGACGAGGAATAGGCCATCAATCCCTGCCCTGCTGCCCGGCGGCCTTTCCCCGCCGGGCCGTCTTTGCCATAGATCGGCCGGGCATCCGCATGAACAGAACCGAACGAGTCTAGGTGGCGCAGAAGGTCAAACTCTCGACGATCGCGGACGCGCTGGGCGTGTCGACGGCGACCGTCTCCCTCGCTTTGCGCGACAGCCCGCTCGTGGCCGAGGTGACGCGCGAGCGCATCAAGGAGGCGGCACGCGACTTCGGCTATATCTACAATCGCCGCGCCGCCTCGCTGCGGACCTCCAAGTCCGGCATCGTCGGCGTCTGCGTGCACGACATCATGAACCCGTTCTTCGGCGAGATCCTGATGGCGGTCGAGGAAGAACTCGATCGCCAGCGCCAGACGTTCATTCTCTGCAACCACCATGACGACCTGTCCAAGCAGCGCTCCTTCGTCGACACGCTGCTGCAACTCGGCGCCGACGGGCTGATCCTGTCGCCGGCGCTCGGAACACCCGCCGCCGACATCCGCCTCGCCGAGGACAACGAATTGCCGGTGACGCTGATCGCCCGAACGGTCGAGGGCTCCGGCGTCCGCGGATTTCGCGGTGACGATTCCTATGGCATGGGTCTGGCGGTCGACCACCTGATCGAGCGCGGTCACCGTGAGATCGCGATGGTCGGCGGCACGGCGATGACGTCCACCGGGCGTGACCGCGAAGCGGGCTATCTCGCCGCGCTGGAGCGGGCCAAAATTGCCTTCCGACCGGAATGGCGGGTCGAGGGACCCCGCAACCGCCATTCCGGCTTCGACGCGACGGCGACCGTGCTCGCGATCGAGCCGCGCCCGACCGCCATCGTCTGCTTTTCCGACCTCGTGGCGCTCGGCCTGATGTACGGCTTGTCGCGCGCCGGGCTGCGGCCCGGCATCGACATCGCCGTCACCGGCTATGACGACATCGACGAGGCGGCGATCGCCATGCCGTCGCTCTCCACCGTGTCGAACGGCCAGCGCGAGGTCGGCCGCCGCGCCGCCGGCGCGCTGCTCGATCGCCTCCGCGGCGAGCCCGCCATCGACGAGACCGTCCTTATCCGCCCGGAGCTCAAGATCCGGCAATCCAGCGAATATGCCTGGCCGTCATGATGGCCGGGCCGACATCATCTTAAGGGAAGGAAACCCATGACCGACTTCGCATCCTTGACCATTCTGGTCCCCGGCCGGCTGAACCCGGACACGCTCGAGACGCTGAAGCAGACCTTCGACGTCGAGCATGTCGAGGATCGCGACCTCTCGCGGCTCTCTGCGGAGCGGCGCGACAGCATCCGCGGCATCGCCCAGATGGGCCCGATCGACGGCGCCACCATGGACATGCTGCCGAAGCTCGAGATCATCGCCAATTTCGGCGTCGGCTATGATGCGGTCGATACGAAGGCTGCAACCGCGCGCAAGATCGTCGTCACCAACACCCCGGACGTCCTGACCGAGGAAGTCGCCGACACTGCGCTCGGTCTGCTGCTGATGACCGTCCGCGAACTCGGCGCGGCCGAGCAGCATCTGCGCGCCGGTCTCTGGGAGAGCAAGGGCAACTATCCGCTGACCGGCGCGACGCTGCAGGGCCGCACGGCCGGCATCATGGGCCTCGGCCGCATCGGCCTGGCGATCGCGCGTCGTCTCGAAGGCTTCGGCGTGAAGATCGCCTATCACAACCGCTCGGAGCGGGACGATGTCGACTATCCCTATCACGCGACGCTCGAGAGCCTTGCTGCCGCCGTCGACACTTTGATCATCGCCGCGCCCGGCGGTGCTTCCACGGAAAAGGCGGTCAACGCCGCCGTCCTCAAGGCGCTCGGCCCCGACGGCATCTTCATCAATATCGGGCGTGGCTCGACGGTCGACGAGCCGGCGCTGATCGAGGCGCTCAAGGACGGCACGATCCGTGCGGCGGGTCTCGACGTCTTCGACAAGGAGCCGCATGTGCCGGCAGCGCTGATCGCCCTGCCCAACGCGGTGCTGCTGCCGCATGTCGCCTCCGCATCGCGCCACACGCGGCGCGCCATGGGCGAACTCGTCATCAACAACCTCAAGGCGTGGTTCCAGGGCGAGAAGCCGCTGACGCCGGTGACGGAATCGGTCGAGGCAGGCCTGGCGCGCAGCGCCTGAGGCAGTCGCCGCGCCGGCCGGGTCATCCCGGCCGGCGCGGTACTCTTTTCGAACTTACCCGGCTTGCTTCAGGCACTCGCCCGCCGCCGTGGCGGAGGAGCGCGCCGACATGCGCCCGACCTGGCCGGCCGCGACGAGCGATTTGGTCGCCGTTGTGACGCGGTCGCGCAGCGAACCGGTGGCCGGTGCGGCAGCGACAGTGTCGTAGATCAGTTTCGCCTCGGCCGGGAGCGCAGCGGCGCAGGCGGGCGCTTGCGCGTGAGCGGCGCCTGAGATGACGGAAGCAGACAGGAGCGTAGCGAGCAGGAGCCTTGGCATGGATGGACCTCGTCGCGACAGGCACGGTCGGGATGACCGAGCGGCCGGACCTTAGGCGCGACTGGATCGCTTGTCATCCATTCCGGCTGGAAGCGAAGTCCAGGCCCGGCAAGGCTGGAAGCGAACGCACTAGTGCGCCGCAGCAATCCAGCAAGAGCTTGGCCGGATTGGTAAATCCCTAAAATTTCTTTCCCGCGTCAACCTTCGGTTAAGCCTATTGGTCGTTAATGCGGACGAACGATGCTTGGAGTGTTCGTCATGAATTTCGCCGCAACGGTAGTCGGCGCTGGAATCGCAGGTGCAGCGCTCATCTTCTATATCGAGAGCACGCATGCGGTCGTCGCCGAAATCGGCACCGAGGAATCGAAAGTCGACCGGATTCGCACCGCCGGCATCGGCCCGGCTGCGCCGAGCGACCAGCGCTCGAGCGCGATCCGGCTGATCGACCTGCGCAGCGGGGCGAACTGCAAGATGGCGCGGCCCGATGCGCTGCCATCCTATTACACCCCGGCTCCGCTCGGCCCCGATTGCGTCAGCTCCCCGGAACTCCGGCAGGTGTCGCAGTGGCGCTCGGGCGACGATGGCGCGCTGGAGATGGCCGACACCGACGGCCGCATGGTCCTGCGCTTCATGCCCGGCGACGGCGTGCTCTTCGAGTCGATCTATCCGATCGACACGATGATGACGATCGTTCCCGCGCGAGGCTGAGGCAGAACCGGCTTCGGCCTGCCCAGTGACGCCGGTCAAATGGCCATAGCCGCCCGCACATCTTCCAGCCGCCGAATCTGCCGGCCGGCTGCATCGAAATTGGCCGGATCGAGCCACGCCTCGAAGCTCGCCTGCAAGGCTGGCCACTCGCTGTCGACGATCGAGAACCAAGCCGTGTCGCGGTTGCGGCCCTTGACGATCATGTGCTGGCGGAACGTGCCCTCGTAGCGAAACCCGAACCGCTCGGCGGCGCGGCGCGACGGCAGGTTGCGATCATCGCACTTCCATTCGAGCCGCCGGTAGCCGAGGTCGAAGGCCCGGCGCATGATCAGGAACAGCCCCTCGGTCGATGACACGGTCTGCTGCAGCGACGGCGCCAGGCAGATATGACCGATTTCGATGACGCCATTCGCCGGATCCGCCCGCATCAGCGCCGCGACGCCGCTGGCTTTGCCCGTCGAGGCCGGCACCAGCGCGTGGAACCGCATCGTGTCGCCCAGATAGGTCCGCGCGGCAAAGCTGCGGAAGCTTTCGCGGTCGACGAACGGGCCAAAGGCCATGAACTCGAAGATCCGACCGCTTTGGTCCGTGGTATAACCATCGTACAGTTCATCGAAGCGCCGCTCGTCGGTGAACGGCTCGATCCGGACGGCGCTTCCCTCGATCGGCTCGGTCCCCGGCAGCGCGCGTGGTGCAAAACCGGCGAGATCGGTCTGGGCCCGGCTCATCGGGCGTGCCGCCGGATGAAGCCGATGGTCCCGGCCGGGATCACGTCTTCCTGGAACGGGATGGCCGTCGCGAAAGCCGTGATCGCGCCCGTGTGGGTGACGCCGGGAACCATGATTTCCTCCACTGAAACGCCTTGCGCTCGTGCTTTTGCAGCCAGCGAGCGCGTGTTCTTCGGATCGACGACCGTGTCCGCCTCGCCGGCGATCAGCAGCATGGGCGGCTCGCCACCGTCGACGAAGGCGACCGGCTGCGATTCTGCCCGCGTTTCGGCGGGAAACACCTGCCGGTAGCGTACCTCGGTCAGCGGCAGGAAGTCGTAGGGTCCGGCGAGGCCGATGAAGCCGGCGAGCCCGCTTGCCGGAAACGACTCCCGTGCCAGCCAGCGTTCGTCGGTGGCCAGCAGCCCGGCGATCTGTGCACCGGCCGAATGCCCCATGAGAAACACCTTCCGCTGCCCGGCCGGGACGCCGTGGTCGCCGCCCTCGAGGTCGCGGGCGATCGTCGCCGTCGCTGTCGCGGCATCCTCGATGAAGCCGGGAAACCGCACTGCCGGATAGAGGCGGTAGTTCGGGATGGCGACGATGATGCCTTCGCTGGCCAGCGCCTGGCCAAGAAACGGATAGATGTCCTTCGACCCGTCAGCCCAGCTGCCGCCGTGGATGAACACGACGAGCGGCGTGTCGCTGCCCGCGCCGTCCGGGACGTAGAGGTCGTAGGTGCCCCGTTCGCCGTCCTGGTAGCGCAGGTCAGCGATGCGCTCGTAACCCGCTTCGCTGGTGGCGGCGTTCAGCGCTGCCGCGCAGCCGGCGAGCCACAGGCCGAGCAGCGAAGCGGCAACGGGCGCGAGCGTGGATCTCAGGCGTCGGATTGGGAAGAATCGGGACAGTCTCATCGGCGCTGACATAGCGGGCTGTCGCGGCGCAGCAATCTTGGCAGGCGCGCTTCCGCCAGGTGGACGGAGGTGCTCAGGCGGAGCCGAGCCGCGTGCCGATGCGCTCCAGCGCCGCGGCAGTCTCGTTGAGGCTTTCGACGAAGGATTCCCGTTCGCGGCGGCGGACATGCTCGAGTTCGCCGGTATCGACCGATTTCTGTTCCATGCCGCCTTCGAGCTCGGCGATCCGCCGGCGCGCCTCGAACAATTCGTCCGTCGCGGTGATCGCCGCCATGACCGTCAGCCGGAGATCGCCGATCTGCCCGAAGCCGTCGCGCAGTTCCGCGATCTTGCGATCGACCTCGGCGGCAAGCGCCGTCAGATGCGGCTCCTCGCCCTCGCCGCAGGCCATGCGGTAGGTCTTTCCGTCGATGCTGACCACGACTTGCGGCATCGCGATTTCCTACTCTCTCACCGGTGCTGTTCCAGGACGCCGCGGACGCGTTCCATGGCGTCGACCAGCCGCTGCGACACTTCGCGATTGGCTTGCGTCAGCCGCTCGTTGCGGGCGAGCGCGGCATCGAGCTCGCGCGCCAGCCGGCCCCGGTCGGCGGTCATGCGCTGGATTTCGACTTCGGCGCCCTGCACCACCGTCTCGCGTTCGAGCCGGGCCTCGACGGCGTGCTCCAGCCGCTCGATCGCAGTTCGAAGGCGCAGGCGCGCCGCTTCGAACGGATCATCCAGCGGCATGGCTTCGTCCCCCTGTGGTCGGTCCCGGACCGGTCCAGCCGCATAAGCGGCAGAGCCGTTCCGGCATTTCTCCAAGCTCTAGCGGCTCGTGGCAGGGATGAAAAGCGCGGGGCTGCGCCCGGGGCCGGTTTGTTGACACCCCACAGGGCATGTGATGTCTGCCGCCCGTTCCGGCCAGCGTGGCCGCCGATGGAGCGGACCGATGACCACACCCGAGATGCAGCGTTCGATGGCGAACGCGATCCGCTTCCTTTCCGCCGACGCGGTCGAGGCCGCCGGGTCCGGCCATCCCGGGCTTCCGATGGGCGCGGCGGATATCGCGACCGTCCTGTTCACGCGCTTCCTGACCTTCGATCCGAAGCAGCCGGCATGGCCCGATCGCGACCGCTTCGTGCTGTCGGCCGGGCACGGATCGATGCTGCTCTACAGCGCGCTTTATCTGCTCGGCTACGACGACATCGATCTCGAGGAGATCCGCCGCTTCCGCCAGCTCGGCGCGCGCACCGCGGGCCATCCGGAATACGGCCATGCCGCCGGCATCGAGACCACCACCGGCCCGCTCGGCCAGGGGCTTGCCAACGCGGTCGGCATGGCTTTGGCCGAACGCGCCATGAACGCACGGTTCGGCGACGACATCGTCGACCACACCACCTACGCATTGGTCGGCGACGGCTGCCTGATGGAGGGCATCAGCCAGGAGGCGCTGTCGCTCGCCGGGCATCTGAAGCTCAACAAGCTGATCGTGCTCTGGGACGACAACGGCATCACCATCGACGGCAAGGTCTCTTTATCCGACTCCACCGACCAGGCCGCGCGCTTTGCCGCGAGCGGCTGGAACACGCTGGCCTGCGACGGCCACGACCAGGAGGCGATCGCCGCGTCGATCGAGACGGCGCGGGCGAGCGACCGGCCGACGCTGATCGCCTGCAGGACCACGATCGGTTACGGCGCGCCCGGCAAGGCCGGAACCTCGAGGGTGCACGGGTCACCGCTTGGGACCGAGGAACTGGCAGCAGCGCGCAAGGCGCTCGGCTGGGAGTACGGCCCCTTCGAGGTGCCGGCGGCCATCCTCGACAAATGGCGGCTCGTCGGGCTTCGCTCCAGCGCCCGGCGCAAGGAGTGGGAAAAGCGCTTCGCCACCGTCGATGGCGAAATCCGCGGCGAGTTCCTGCGGCGGGTCCGCGGCGACCTGCCGAGCGGCGTCGGCCAGGCGATCCATCGCTGGAAGCGCCAGCTCAACGCGGAGCGTCCCAGAATCGCGACCCGCAAGGCATCCGAACTGGCGCTCGAAATCATCAACGCCATCGTCCCGGAGACTCTCGGCGGATCGGCCGACCTCACCGGCTCGAACAACACCCGCACCAGCCAGATGGAGGCGATCGCGCCGGGCGACTATGCCGGACGGTTCATCCATTACGGCATCCGCGAACACGCCATGGCGGCGGTGATGAACGGCATCGCCCTGCATGGCGGCTTCATCCCCTATTCCGGCACGTTCCTGGTCTTCTCAGACTACTGCCGTGCCGCCATGCGGCTTTCGGCCCTGATGGGGCAGCGCGTGATCTACGTGATGACGCATGATTCGATCGGCCTCGGAGAAGACGGTCCGACGCACCAGCCGGTCGAGCATCTCGCGGCATTGCGGGCGATCCCGCAGATGCAGGTCTTCCGGCCGGCCGACGCGGTGGAAGCGGTCGAGTGCTGGGAGCTGGCGCTGCAGTCGCGCCATGCCCCCTCGGTGCTGGCCCTCAGCCGCCAGGACCTGCCGACGCTGCGCCTCGACCAGCACGACGAGAATTACAGCGCTCGCGGTGCCTACGAGATCAGCCCGGCCTCGGGCGAAGCGGAAGTGACGATCTTCGCCACCGGCTCGGAGGTGGAGATCGCCTTTGCCGCGCAGGCGGAACTGGAGAGCGAGGGCGTCCTGACCCGCGTCGTGTCGGTGCCCTGCTTCGAGCTGTTCGAGGCGCAGAGCCCGGAATATCGCCACGTGATCCTCGGCGACGGTACGACACTCAGCATCGCCATCGAGGCCGGCATCAGGCAAGGCTGGGACCGCCTCATCGGCCGCGACGGCATCTTCGTCGGCATGAGCGGCTTCGGCGCATCCGGGCCCGCCCCGGCGCTCTACGAGCATTTCGGCATCACCGCCGCGGCTGTGGTCGAGGCGGTGAAAGCCCGCCGCGGAGCCTGACCGTAGCGCTGGCGGCCGGGCGGCGCTCACATCGCGGCGACCGCCGGAACCGCGCCAGCCTTCCCGGCATCAGCGGAAATCATCACGGTCATCAGAAAAGCTGACCGACGCGAATGTTGATCCGCGCCGCCGGGGACTGTACAGCCCATGGCGACCGAGATTACCGGCGTTTTCACTCACCGGGCACCCATCACAGGAGACGGATCCATGACAGTTCGCGTTGCCATCAACGGCTTCGGCCGCATCGGGCGCAATGTCCTGCGGGCGATCATCGAGTCCGGCCGCACCGACATCGAGGTCGTCGCGATCAACGATCTCGGCCCGGTGGAGACCAACGCCCATCTGATCCGCTTCGATTCCGTGCATGGCCGCTTCCCCGGAACGGTGACGGTCTCCGGCGAGACGATCGACGTCGGTCGCGGCCCGATCCGGGTCACCGCCGAGCGTGATCCGAAGAACCTGCCCTGGGCCGAGCTCGGCGTCGACGTGGCGATGGAATGCACCGGCATCTTCACCGATCCGGCCAAGGCCTCGGCGCATCTCGACGCCGGCGCCAAGAAGGTGCTGATCTCGGGCCCCCTGTCGGGTACGGCCGGCGCCGAGAAGACCATCGTCTACGGCGTCAACCACCAGAGCCTGACGGCGGACGACAGGATCGTCTCGAATGCCTCCTGCACCACCAACTGCCTCGCGCCGGTCGCCAAGGTCCTCAACGACGCCATCGGCATCGACAAGGGCTTCATGACGACGATCCATTCCTATACCGGCGACCAGCCGACGCTCGACACGATGCACAAGGATCTCTATCGTGGCCGCGCCGCCGCCCTGTCGATGATCCCGACCTCGACCGGCGCCGCCAAGGCGGTCGCGCTGGTGCTGCCGGAGCTGAAGGGCCGCCTCGACGGCGTCGCCATCCGCGTCCCGACGCCAAACGTTTCGGTGGTCGACTTCAAGTTCGTCGCCAAGCGCGACACGACGGTCGAGGAAGTGCAGGCGGCAATCCGCGCCGCGGTCGAATCCGGCCCGCTGAAGAACATTCTCGGCCTGACCGATGCGCCGAATGTCAGCCATGACTTCAACCACGACCCGCATTCCTCGGTGTTCCACATGGACCAGACCAAGGTGATGGACGGCAATTTCGTGCGCATCCTGTCCTGGTACGACAATGAGTGGGGCTTCTCGAACCGCATGTCCGACACCGCCATCGCGATGGCCAACGCCAGCTGACCATACCGATCCGTTCGTTCTTCCAGAAAAGGGGGCTGCCTGTACGAGGCGGCCCCCTTTCGCGTTCAGCGCCGTGATCAGGCCAGCGCCGGCCGCCTCCGGGTCATCGCCCGGTCGAGCGCCAGCATGACCAGCAGCGAGGCGCCGACAAGCGGGAAGATGATACCGCCGACAACGAGGATGGCGAGCAGTCCGCGGAACACGCGGCGGTCCTGCGGCATCGGCGGCACGCCCATCGAGCCGCTCGGGCGTCGCTTCCACCACATCACGCCGGCCGACACCGCCAGCAGGACGTTGCCGGCGCAGACCCCCAGCAGCAGGAGCTGGTTGAGCAGCCCGTATTGCTGGCCCATGTGGACATTGATCCCCCATTCGAGCCAGCGCCCGCCGGGTCCGTAATCGGCGTAGCTCATGTCGACCAGGGACTCGCCGGTGTACTGGTCGAGATGCACGACGCGCTGCCGGGAGAGGTCGTCCGGATAGACCGAGCCGGTGTAGACGCCCTCAGGCTTGCCCGGAATGTTGACGGCATAGCCGCGATTGAGACCGAGATCGTCAAGGATCGCCACCGCCCGGTCGAGGCCGATCGGCTGCGTCGCCGCCGCGGCGCCCGGTGACATCGGGACCTGCGCCTGCTCCATCGACCACGCCGTCAGCCCCTCGTCGGAAAGCTTGCTGCCAGACATCGGCACGTCGGTGCGCACGCGGGGGGGGTAGCCGAAATTGGCGCCGTTGGCCCATTCGTTGACCTTGCCGCCCCAGACCTGCGACCACGGCATGCCGGTCACCGCGAGGAAGACGATGAAGCAGCCGACGACGCTGCCGGTCACCGCGTGGACGTCGCGCCAGAACAGCCGATTGCGCGGCCTGCCCCGCACCGAGACGACGCCACCCTTCTGGCCCCGCGGCCACCAGAGGAAGATCCCCGTCCCGACGAGCAGGATCACCCAGCCGCCGGCGATCTCGATGATGCCGCGTGCCACCGGCCCGAAATAGCGCAGGCTGTGCAAATAGCGGACCGTCCACATCACCGTGCCGCGATCGGCCAGCGCGCCCAGCACCGCGCCATCATACGGATCGACATAGACCGCCAACCGCTCACCACTGTCGGCATTGACGGTGATCTCGGCCGAGCTGCCGGGTGTCGCCGGGTCGGTGTACTTGACCGCCCTGCCGGGATGGGCCGTGATCGCCGCCGCGACCATGGTGGAAGGCGAAGCGAGCGCGATGTCCTGGCGGATCTCGACCGTCTTCAGGTCGGCGTGGACGAGGGCGTCGATCTCGTCCCTGAAGAGATAGAGCGCCCCGGTGATCGACAGGGTGATCAGGAACGGCAGGACGAAGAGCCCTGCGTAGAAATGCCAGCGCCAGACGGCGCGGTAGAGATCGGGCGAGGCGAGAGAACGCGCGGCGTCCTCGGCCTGCCCGGCGACGAGACGGGACATGGTTGCAATCCTTTGGACAAACGGGTGACACGGGCAGCGGCCAACCTCACGGCAGCCGGAAGCTGCCGCCGAAATCGCGGGCTGCGTGAATTCATGGGATGCGAGGGCCGCCGGGCGGTAGCCGCGGCGGCCGGATCAGCCCGGCCTAGTGGCCGGCGTGGCCGTCATCCTGCGGCTCGACATCGACGGCCACGTCATCGGCCGGCATGCTCGAGTGGTCCATCGCCGAATGATCCGGCTCGGGCGCGCCCATGGCTTCCACCGCAAGCTCGACCTCGACCGGCCCGGCCGTCTCGAACTCGAGCGTCAGCGGCACGCGGGCGCCATCCTGCAGCGGCTCCACCGGGTCGATCAGCATGAGGTGGTACCCGCCCGGGGCGAGCGCGACGGTTTCGCCGGCCGGAATGTCCAGGCCATCCGTCACCTGGCGCATGCGCATGACCCCGTCGGTGACCTCGGTCGAATGGATCTCCACCGCCCGCGCCGCAGAGGTCGAGCCGCCAACGAGGCGGTCCGGCGTCTGGCCGTTGTTCTCGATGGAAAGATAGGCGCCAGCGACCTTCGCCTGCGGCGGCGTCGCGCGCGCCCAGGGATGGCCGATGTGGATGTCGGCGACCTGGTAGTCGTGCGCGGTGACTGTGGTGGTGGCGAGGGCCGTCAGGGCAGCGCCGACGAGCAGCGACTTGAAAAACGACATGGGAATTCTCCAGATGAACGGGGATCACGGCCCTGCCGCGATAGGCGGCCGGCCGATGGATACGCTGTCAGATGGAGAAGGCTGGCGGTCCCGTGGGATCCGGGGCGAGCGCGAGGGTCGGCGAGACCCGGTCCGCGTCGCCCTCATCGGCCAAGATTGGGCTGGCGCCGGCAAGGAGCGAAAACGCCGCACCGAGCCCCTCTTCCGGGGCGAATTCGGCGAGGACGGCGGCGGTCGCCGAGCAGGCGATGCCGCAGGGGCAATCGAGGCAGATGCCGCCGGAGCGATCGCGATGCGGAGCCGGCGCGTCGGCGACGGCTTCGACCTGGAGACCGTGGCAGATCACCGGCGATGCCGCGGCGACCGACATGCCGCAGGTCATGCTGGAGAGGAAGGCCTGCAGCACCAGAAGCTGAATGGCCAACACGAGCGCGCCCGCTCCCGCCACCCTGTCTCCCAGTATGAGCCTGAAAATCCGCATCGCCTGATCTAGCGTGAAACCGCAGGGCTGTCATCCGGGGACGCGGGCATGGCGGCAACCCTGCCGGAGCACCGGCGGATCAGCCGCCGAGATGGCATCGCGAGCGATCGCCCACGACTTGGTCTCAGGCGGTTTTCAACCGATACGTCGGTAGTTTTTCGAGCGGTTCCGGCTATATCGAAAGACATAGTGCGAGCATCTGCCTTGGGGGCTGCGGTCACTGTCCGGGCAGCCGACGGGCTCGCCCTCCCAACACCGAAGGGTCAAGCACCGCGCCGATGCTCGAATCGCTCTACGTCATTGTCCTTGTCTCGGCAGTCCTCATCCTGCTGGCAGCCTTCTCGAGCCTTCTCGCCTTTCGCTTCGGCGCTCCGCTGTTGCTGCTGTTCCTGTCGATCGGCCTGTTCGCCGGCGTCGACGGAATCGGCATCGCCTTCGACAATGCCGGCCTGGCCTATTTCGTCGGTTCGCTGGCGCTGGCGATCATCCTGTTCGATTCCGGCTTCGGCACCTCGCTGGCGTCGTTCCGGCAAGCGGCCGTGCCGGCGATCGCGCTGGCCACCGTCGGCGTGCTGCTCACCGCCGTGCTGTTCGGCTTCGCCGCGTCATGGCTGCTCGGCCTGCCACTGCTCGAGGGCATGCTGCTCGGGGCGATCGTCGGCTCGACGGACGCAGCCGCGGTGTTCTTCCTGCTCCGCGTCGGTGGCATCGCCATTCGCGAGCGCGTGCGCTCACTGCTCGAGATCGAATCCGGGACCAACGACCCGATGGCGATCTTCCTCACCATCGCGCTCGTCGAGCTTCTGGCCAGCGGCGGGGGGCTGGAGGCACTGGGCGTCGACGTGGCGGTCGGCTTCCTGCAGCAGATGGGCCTCGGCATCATCTTCGGCTTCGCCGGCGGGTGGCTGATTCGGACGCTGGTCGCGAAGCTGGCGATCGACCGGGGACTCCTGCCGGTCTTCACCCTGGCGCTGGCGCTGCTGGTCTTCGGCGTCGCGGGCGCGCTGGGCGGCTCGGGATTCCTCGCCGTATACATCGCCGGCCTCTATGCGGCCAACAGCGGGCTGCGCCATGCCGCCAGCCTCAAGCGCTTCCAGGACGGGCTGACCTGGCTCTCGCAGATCGTCATGTTCCTGATCCTCGGCCTTCTGGCGACGCCGTCGCAATTCGGCGAGATCCTGCTGCCAGCCGTGGCGCTCGCGGCGTTCCTGATCTTCGTCGCGCGCCCGATGGCCGTCTGGCTGTGTCTCCTGCCCTTCGACTTCCAGCGGCGCGAGACAGCCTTCATCTCCTGGGTGGGCCTGCGCGGCGCGGTGTCGATCCTGCTCGCCATCGTCCCGCTGATCGGCGGCCTCGACGACGCCCGGCTGTTCTTCAACGCCGCCTTCATCATCGTCCTCGCTTCGCTGCTGGTGCAGGGCTGGACGATCGGCCTGCTGGCCCGCCGGCTGGGGCTGATCATCCCGCCGCGCATCGGCCCGGTCGAAAAGGTCGAGCTGGAACTGCCGGGCACCGCCAATCACGAGCTGCTGTCCTACCGCGTCGTCGCCGACAGCCCGGTCGCCCGCGGCGAGCGCGTGCCGCGCTGGGCCCGCCCGTCGCTGGTGGTCCGCGACGGCATCTCGATGCGCTACCAGTATGCCGGGCGGCTGCGCGCCGGCGACTACGTCTATCTGTTTATCTCGCCGCGTTATCCGCGGCTCCTCGACCGGCTGTTCGCCAGCCCCGCCCCGGTCGGCGCGGACGATGCCGAATTCTTCGGCGAGTTCTCGGTCGATCCCTCCTCCCCCGCCAGCGGGCTCGCCACCGCCTACGGCGTAAAGCTGAGCGACGAGGACAGGAACGTCACCATCTCGGACATGATGATCCGTCGTCTCGGCGGCCGCGCCGAATATGGCGACCGCGTCTCGGTGCGCCCGATCGAGCTGATCGTCCGCGAGACCGGCCTCGACGGCGCCGTCGTCGCCGCGGGCCTGTCGCTGGAGCCGGAGGCCGGCCGCGGCAGCAAGATTCCGCTGTTCCTCAATCTGCGGGAGATCCTGACGGTGGGTCGGCGGCTGGTCTCGCGCGAAGCCGGCGACAAGCCGTAACACCGCTGCCGCCGCGGTTTGCCAGCAAGGCGATTGCCCTTCGCCGATCTCTCGCGCTACATCGCCGCTGGGGCACGGTGAGGCGTCGGTCCGAGGGGCACCGGGACAGCGGCGAAAGCGCCGGCATTGCGGAAGCGATGCTTGGCCGACGACCCGTATCCCGCGGATACGGTGACCCCGAGGAGGAGACGGCATGACAGTATTCAAGACCCTCGACGACGTCGACGTCGCCGGCAAGCGCATCCTGCTGCGCGTCGACCTGAACGTCCCGATGCAGGACGGCGAGGTCGGCGACACGACGCGGATCGAACGCATCCTGCCGACGATCAGGGAACTCGTCGACAAGGGTGGCCGGGTCATCCTGCTGGCGCATTTCGGGCGCCCGAAGGGCAAGCCGAACCCGGAAATGTCGCTGGAGCCGCTGGCGCCGATCCTCTCCGACATGCTCGGCCAGCCGGTCGGTTTCTCCGACGACTGCGTCGGCCCCGTCGCGGAAGGCATCGTCGGTGCCCTTGAGGACGGCAACGTTGTCCTGATGGAGAACACCCGCTTCCATGCCGGCGAGGAGGCCAATGACGAGGACTTCGTCGCGCGCCTCGCTTCGCTGGGCGATATCTTCGTCAACGACGCCTTCTCGGCGGCGCATCGTGCCCATGCCTCGACCGAAGGCCTGGCGCGGCATCTGCCGTCCTATGCCGGGCGTACCATGCAGGCCGAACTGGAAGCCCTGGAGAAGGGTCTCGGCGATCCCGAACGCCCGGTCGTCGCGGTGGTCGGCGGCGCCAAGGTGTCGACCAAGATCGACCTCCTGCAGAACCTCGTTGGCCGCGTCGATGCGCTGGTCATCGGCGGCGGCATGGCCAACACTTTCCTCGCGGCGCAAGGCAAGGACGTCGGCAAGTCACTCTGCGAGCACGACCTCGCCGATACCGCGCACCGGATCCTCGCCGCAGCCAAGGAATCCGGCTGCGCCATCGTGCTGCCGGTCGATGCCGTCGTCGCCCGCGAGTTCAAGGCGGGCGCCGCCAGCGACATCGTGCCCGTGGACAACGTCCCGCATGATGCCATGATCCTCGATGCGGGTCCGGACTCGGTCGCGGCTGTGGCTGCCTGGCTCGACAAGGCGAAGACGCTGGTCTGGAACGGTCCGCTCGGCGCCTTCGAGATCCAGCCCTTCGACAAGGCGACCATGGCGGCGGCACGCCATGCGGCGGAACTGACGAAGTCGGGCAAGCTCGTTTCTGTCGCAGGCGGCGGTGACACGGTGGCCGCATTGAACCAGGCGGGCGTCGCGGATGACTTCACCTATGTCTCGACGGCCGGTGGCGCCTTCCTGGAATGGATGGAGGGCAAGCCCCTCCCCGGCGTCGAGGTCCTGAAGGCCTGATGCCACCCGAATCATCGTTTTCCGGCGGACCGGCCAGTTGGGGCGAACTCGACCCCGGCGGGCTCGCCGCCTCGTTCAAGACCGGCCTCATCTCCTGGCTGCTCCTGCCCGTCTATGTCTGGCAGGGCCTGGCCACGCGACGCCGGATCGAGCGGCTGCTGCCGCCGGTCGGCCCGCGCACCGGCTGCATCGGCACCGAGACGAAGGATGAGGCCGCGATCCGACTGCTGGTCCTCGGCGATTCCTCGGCGGCCGGGATCGGCGTCGAGCGAATGGAGGATAGCCTTGCGCCGAAGCTTGCGGAACGGCTCTATGCGCTGACCGGCCTCTCGGTGTTCTGGCGCACCGCCGGCGCCAACTCCGCCGTCTCGGCGGAGGTCCGCGACCATGTCGTGCCCAATCTCGCCCCCGAAGCCTTCACCCACATCGTCCTGATGATGGGCACCAACGACGCCAAGAACTGGCATGGTGCCCGCAAGTTCAAGAAGAATTTCGGCAGCCTGCTCTATGCACTCCGGGCCAAATGGCCGGAGGCACGGATCGTCTGGTCGCCGCCGGTGGACCTGAAGCGCGTGCCGGCTTTGCCGCCGGCCCTCGCCTACGTTCTGGAGCTGCGCGCCCGCATCATCCGCCAGCGTGGCGCAAATCTCTGCGCCGAGCGCGGCATCGTCGTCTCCACCACGCTGCCGCGCGTCGAGCCGGCCGGCTTCGGCCCGGACGGCTTCCATGCCTCGGTGGCGGGCTATGCCTACTACGCGGGTCACCTGGTGAACTACGTCCTCGGCGACCGGACGCGCTTCCACGACCCCGAAACGATGATGATCGACGGCTGAACGGCGCTCAGGCGATCGAGGATGGGCACAGCGAGGCGCCACTCCGCGACGCTTCCGCCAGCGGATCTGCCCCCAGCCCGGGCCGGCGCGCGTCCGCAGCCGTCGAGGCCCGCATAGGGTTCGCGAGAACGCTTCGCACGATGGCGGCGCGCGTGCCTTCCGATGCCCCCTGGTGCTGGCATGGGCGCGCGCCAGGGCGTTGATCCGCGTGGCGGGTTCTCGTCGCTTGGGATAGGCTGCCGACACTGAAACCGGAGAGCCCCGATGTTCGAGACCACCGCGCAGGACAGCTTCACCAAGCACAAGGACTCTCGCGGCGAATGGATGGTGAAGATCAATCGCAGCGGCCAGCTGCAGCCGCCGATCTTCTGCCGCGACGAGGCGCACGCCGACGCCGTGATCCGCGAGCAGGAAGAGAAGCATCGCGGCTGATCGCGAACGCCGAAGCGTCTCTTCGGACGCCCCGCTCGTTCTGTGCCAAAGCCCCCGGCCGAGCCGTTCGTGTCTTCACAGAACGGCTCGGGTAGTCCAAAGCGGGGCCTGAACCGAAAGGATAGCCCATGGCCAGACAACCAAACTTCAATTTCGAACGCCAGGAACGCGATAAGGCGAAGGCCGCCAAGAAGGCCGCCAAGCTCGACGCCAAGAAGGCCGCCAAGGCCTCCGAGCAGCCGGAAACGGATGCCGGCTCCGAGTCGACCGACGCGACGGACTCGCCGCGCGACTGATCGCGCTTATTTATCACGGCGACGGAGCGGCCATGCCCGCTTCGGCCTGCCGGGATAGACCGATATCGCCGGACCGGCCGTAGCGCGCTGTCATGCCGCCCACGAACCCGAGGACAACGATGTCTGCCAGATCCACTCTCTTCGCAGCCTTGGTCGCTGCCACCGCGCTGTCCGGCTGCGTCGAAAGCGGCGGCGGCTACTACGATGACGGCTATCGCGGCCCGGTCTACAACGACGGGTACCGCGGCCCGGCATACGGCGATCGCTATCGTGGGCCTGTGGTCGTCGACCGCGCAAGGCCAGGGCCTCGGCGGGATTATTATCGCGATCGGCGGGAAGATCGACGCGAGACGTACAGGCGCGAGCGCCGCGACGACCGCGACGACCGTCGGCGAGACCGCCCGGTCGAGGTCGATCGGCCGCGGCCGGTCGAACAGCCGCCGCGCGTCGAGCGTCGTCGCGCCCCCAACACCGGGCTGGCGGCATGCGACCTCTCCGACAGGGATTGCCGCATCAGCAGGTCAAGGGACGGGCGCGACCCCCGGTCCTGACTGCGGCGCTGCCGCTCCGCCACATCATCGTCAGACTAAGATTGCACTTTCCTGGCAGAAGGGAGATCGCGATGAGCGACGATTGGACATTCATCGGGCTGGGAATGGCGCTCGGCCTTGCGCTGGGTGCCCTGCTGGGCGCGCTGGCTTTCGACGATATTCCGGTGGGAATCGCCATAGGCCTCGCCCTGGGGGCGGGCCTCGGCAATGCCGTCGGCCGCCACCGCCAACGCTGAAGCCAGCGCGTTTCGACCGCTTCGGCGCTACTCTGCCTCGTCCTCGTAGCCGACGAGATGCAGCGGACGGGCGCGCAGCTGGCGCAGCTCGCACCAGCGGACCAGCGCCTCTTCCCGCCCGTGCGTGACCCAGACCTCCTGCGGCGCGATCTCGTCGATCGTCTGGGTCAGCTCGTCCCAGTCGCAATGGTCCGAGATGATCAGCGGCAGCTCGACGCCGCGCTGGCGAGCCCTCTGGCGCACCCGCATCCAGCCGGAGGCAAAGCACGACACCGGATCCGGGAAGCGCCGCGCCCACCGATCGGCGAACGCGGAGGGCGGGCCGACGACCACGGCGCCGGCGAAGTCGGCCTTGATCGTGCCGTCGCCGCTTTTGGCCTCGATCGTCGCCGGGCGCAGCTCGCCGAGGTCAATGCCCTCGGACTGATAGAAGTCGCAGAGCTTCTTCAGCGCACCGTGGATGTAGATCGGCTTGTCATAGCCGGCGTCGCGCAGGTGGCGGATCACCCGCTGCGCCTTGCCGAGCGCATAGGCCCCGACCAGATGCGCCCGCTCGGGAAACTGCCGCAGCGAGGCGAGCAGCTTGGCGACTTCGTCGGCCGTCTCCGGATGGCGGAACACCGGCAGCGCGAAGGTCGCCTCGGTGATGAAGACGTCGCAGCGCACCGGCTCGAACGGCAGGCATGTCGGATCCGCCCGGCGCTTGTAGTCGCCCGAGGCGACGATCGTCAGGCCGTTGTGGCTGACCGCGATCTGGGCCGAGCCGAGGACGTGGCCGGCCGGGTGGAAGCTGACGTCGACGCCGTTGATCGTGATGGTCTCGCCGAGCGGCGCCTCCTGGCGCTCGACGCAGAAATCCTCGCCGTAGCGCAGCGCCATGATCGCCAGCGTCTGGCGCGTCGCCAGCACCTTCTCGCTGCCCGGCCGGGCATGATCGGCATGGCCGTGCGTGACGAGCGCCCGCGGCACCGGGCGCACCGGGTCGATGTAGAAGTCGCCGGGCGGACAGTAGAGGCCGGCCTCGGTCGGGCGCAGCAGGTCGTCGGGGCGCATGGGGTCCTTGGCGTATCGTGGAATATCCGGCCGGCTTAGTTAAGCCGAAATTCCGCCGAGGCGACCCGCATCGGATTTCTTTCGCACTGCAACGGACTATGATCGCGGTCGAATCGCCGTCGTCCCCTCAGGATCGTCCCATGCCGCACTTCCTCCCAGCTTCGACCGGGGCGCTCTGACCATGGCGAGAAGCTTCGGCGCCTGGTCGGCGACGGCGACGCATCATTCCCCGCTGGAAGATGCCCAGGGCATCCTCACCGGGGCGATCCTGACAGCCATGGGCCTGTCGATCCTCGCGCATCTCGGTTTCCTGACAGGCGGTACCGCCGGGCTGGCGCTGATCCTCTCCTACGCGACGGGCTGGAATGTCGGCCTGGTTTTCTTCCTGGTCAATCTGCCGTTTTACGGTCTCGCCATCGGCCGCATGGGCTGGCACTTCACGATCAAGACCTTCCTCGCTGTTGCCCTGCTCTCGGCCATGACGGCGCTGCAGCCGGACTATTTCACGCTTGGCACGGTCAACCCGCTGATCGGCGCGGTGCTTGGCGGACTGCTGATCGGGTTCGGCCTGCTGGCGATGTTCCGCCATCGCGCCAGCCTCGGCGGTGTCGGCATCCTGGCGATCTACCTGCAGGACCGGCTCGGCTGGAAGGCGGGGTACACGCAGCTGGCGATCGACCTGGCGATCCTGGCGCTGTCCTTCACCGTGGCGGAGCCCGCCGCCATCGCCTATTCGGTGCTCGGCGCGGTGGTGCTCAATCTGTTCCTCGCGGTCAATCACCGGCCGGACCGCTACATCGCTGCCTGACGCGACAAGTCAGGCGGCGTCCCGGCCCCCGACGATCATCTCGCGCTCGCGCGGCAGGAACGGCGTGCCCTCGGAAGGACCGTTGCCGCTTTCCGCATCGAGGCGCGCCGCCTCCTTCAGCATGGTTTCGCGCAGCCGGCACACCATCGCCCAGCCGCTGACCGGATCTTCCGCCGACGCCAGGAACCAGACCAGCATCCCGTTCACATCCTGACCGATGACCTGGACCTTGGCGGAATCCTTGTCGATGACGTCGTCGGATTCGTCGATGAATTTCTGGAACGCCTCGCGCAGGCGATCGACGTCGGCGCGATGGTCGAGGCGCAACTCGACGCTCTTGATCAGGCTGGCATCCTGCTTGGTCCAGTTCTCGAAGCTGTTCGAGACCAGTTCCGAGACCGGCACGATGATCCGCCGGTTGTCCCAGCTCTTCAGCTGCACATAGGTGAAGTTGATCTTCTCGACGTAGCACCACTGGCCTTTGTAGAGCACGGCATCGCCGATCCGGGCCGTCTTGGCGAGAGCGATCTGCAGGCTCGCCATGATGTCGGCAAGGACGGACCGCGCCGCGAACGCCAGGATCAGGCCGATGGCGCCGGCTGACGCCAGAATGGAGAAACCGAGGGTTTCGAACGCGTTGATCTGGATCAGCACGAGCGCGGTACCGACGAGGAACGCAATGACGATGGCGACGCGGCGTGCGGCGGAGATGTTGGTGTAGAGGTTGCGCTGGTCGGCGGCCTCGGAGTCGCTGAGCTCTTCCATATTGCGGCGGACGACACGATCGAGCACGGCGTCGACGATCCGTACCGCGATGAGCGCCAGCGCGATGATGAACAGTGCCGATTGCAGCGGCGTGAGGAAGATGTTCACGGCACCGGAGAAGGTGAACAGCCACGTCTTCACCAACGAGAACGTGCCGACGCAGACCATCAGCGCGACCGGCATCTGGATCGTGTCGACGATGTTCTCGGCGATCTGCGACGGCTGGTTGTGCTTGGCCCGGTTCATGCCGGCATAGGCGAGCGCCGCCGCACCGATCGCAAGCAGCAGGATGATCGGCAGCGCGATCACCTCCCACCAGGCCAGCGTCCAGAAGGCACGTTCCTGCAGGAACTGCGGCAAGGCCCTCTCGAATCGAGTCGGGCCGAATACCTCGTGCAACGCGAGGATGTTGCCGACCGTCTGCTCCGAAAACACCCAGACCGGATCACCGTCCGCCGGCTTGACGCGCGCGATTCGGACCGGGACCGGCCGGTCCGGCAGTTCCAGGATGGCCAGCCTTATATTCCGGCGCGGCTCTCCCGCCAGGGGGTTCTCGCTGGCGACATTGTCGGCCAGCGCATCCGGCCGGTCCGGCAGGTCGCCCCAGTCGAGCCACATGGCGCCTTCGATGACTTCGTTCAGCCGCGCGGCGAGCGCCGGCCCCATCTCCGGCTGTATCGCCGGGTCGACCCCCGACAGGTCGAGCAGATGCGCCGCGGTGTCCCAATCGTCCCGTTCAGCCGCGAGGATGAAGCTCTCCATCGTCCCCTGCGGCGTATCGCGATCGATATAGGTTTCGACCGGCGGCAACCCCGAATTCAGGGAGTCGATCTCGAGAAAGCGCGGTGAACCGCCCGATTCCTGCGCACTCGTCGCCAGCTGCGTCGCAAGGAGAATGAGGAAAGCAGCAAGCCAGCGCATCACACGGGTGCCTCGTGGTTCGGATGGTCTGAGCGAGTAGCTAGGGGCGATCGGCCGCAGACCCACCCCGCACGACGTAATTGGGTCACCGACCCTGTCGCCGGCGACCCGTTGACGGTCGTGCGACGCGCGGCGCAAATGGCCGGGCATGGCCAACGGACGTATTCAAGAATGTCACCGACGCTCTGGCTGACCACCGTGGCCATGGTCGCCTTTGCCGGCAACTCGCTGCTGGCGCGCCTCGCGCTCGCTGACGGCGCGATCGACGCGGCAGGGTTCACCGGCATCCGGCTGACCTCCGGCGCGGCCGTTCTCGCGCTCATTGCCCTCAGGGCACGCAGGGAGACGGGAAGCGGACCCACTATCGGCGGCAGCTGGGCTTCCGCCCTGGCGCTTTTCGTCTACGCGATCGCGTTTTCCCTCGCCTATGTGGAGCTCGGCGCGGCCGTCGGCGCCCTCGTCCTGTTCACCGCGGTGCAGGCGACGATGATCGCCTGGGGCCTCGTGCAGGGCGAACGCCCCAGCCGCCGGGAGATGGCCGGCCTTGCCGTCGCCTTTGCCGCCTTCGTGCTCTGGCTCGCGCCCGCCGTGACGCGGCCCGACCCGCTTGGCACGTTGCTGATGATCGCCGCAGGCATCGCTTGGGGCGTCTATTCGCTGCGCGGCAGGGCGGCCGGCGATCCGATGCGGGCCACCGCCGGCAATTTCATCCGCACCTTGCCACTCGCCGTGCCGCTCGTCGTTGTATCGCTGTGGCAGGACGGCGTCAGCGCAGAGGGGCTGATCCTGGCGCTCGCCTCCGGCTGCGTCGCCTCCGCGCTGGGCTACATCGTCTGGTACCGGGCGCTGGCGGGCCTGACGTCCCTCGCCGCTGCCATCGTCCAGCTCTCGGTGCCGGTCATCGCCGCGCTCGGGGCGGTACTGTTCCTGTCCGAGACGCTGAGCCTCGGCTTCGTCGTCGCCGCCGCCTTCGTTCTCGGCGGCATCGGCTTCGCGCTTTTTGCCCGGCAACGATAGCGGCGGGCAAAATCGCCGCGCCGACCCTATCTTCGCGCCGTGACCGTTCGCCCCGCCCCCCTTTCGCCCTCAGGTCCCCTGCCCGAGCGCTTCGGTGACTGGTTCGCCGGCCATGGCTGGGCGCCACGTCCGCACCAGCTGGATCTGCTGCAGCGGGCCGAAGCCGGCGCGTCGGTGCTGCTGATTGCGCCCACCGGCGCCGGCAAGACGCTGGCCGGCTTCCTGCCGTCGCTGGTCGATCTCGACCGGCGCGGCCGGCCGAAGCCCGGCACCCGCCCACGCGGCGTCCATACGCTCTACGTCTCGCCGCTGAAGGCACTGGCGACGGACATCGCCCGCAATCTCGAAAAGCCGGTCGCGGAGATCGGCCTGAAGATCACCATGGAGACGCGCACCGGGGACACTTCGCAGGTCCGCCGCCAGCGCCAGAAACTGAAACCCCCGGACATCCTGCTGACGACGCCCGAGCAGTTGGCCCTCTTGATCGCCGGCAAGGATGCGCGGCAGTTCTTTTCCGACCTCCGGTACGTGATCTTCGACGAACTGCATTCGCTGGTGACCTCCAAGCGCGGGCATCTCCTGTCGCTGGGGCTCGCGCGGCTACGCGCGCTGCAGCCGGAGATCCAGACGATCGGCCTGTCGGCGACGGTGGCCGAGCCCGACGATCTGCGGCAATGGCTGGTGCCGCAGGGGCGAAATGCCTCGCCGCTGTCGGACCTGATCACGGTATCCGGTGGCGCCCGGCCCGACATCAGCATCCTGACGTCCAAGGAGCGGGTGCCGTGGCGGGGCCACACCGCGCTCTACGCCATGCCGGAGATCTACGCGGCGATCCAGGCGCACAAGACGACGCTGCTCTTCGTCAACACCCGCTGGCAGGCGGAGCTCCTGTTCCAGGAGCTCTGGCGGATCAACGAGGACACGCTGCCGATCGCGCTCCACCACGGCTCGCTGGACGTCGCCCAGCGCCGCAAGGTCGAGGCGGCGATGGCCGACAACCGGCTGCGCGCCGTCGTCGCCACCTCGACGCTCGACCTTGGCATCGACTGGGGCGACGTCGACCTCGTCGTGCATGTCGGCGCGCCAAAGGGCGCCTCGCGCCTCGCCCAGCGCATCGGCCGCTCGAACCACCGGATGGACGAGCCCTCCAAGGCGATCCTGGTGCCGGCCAACCGCTTCGAGGTGATGGAGTGCCAGGCGGCGCTCGACGCCAACTATCTCGGCGCCCAGGACACGCCGCCGCTGCGCGACGGGGCGCTCGACGTCCTGGCCCAGCATGTGCTCGGCATGGCGGTGGCCGAGCCGTTCCGCGCCGACGACCTCTTCGCCGAGGTGATCTCCGCCGCCCCCTATCGCGACCTCGATCGCGAGACCTTCGACCGGGTCATCGATTTCGTCGCCACCGGCGGCTACGCGTTGCGGGTCTACGAGCGCTACGCCAAGATCAAGCTGACCGAGGACGGCACCTGGCGGATCGCCCATCCGCGCATCGCCCAGCAATACCGGATGAACGCCGGCACGATCCTTGAGGCGCCGATGCTGCAGGTGCGGTTGATCCGCGGCCGGTCGAAGGGCGCCATCGCCCGCGGCGGGCCGATCCTCGGCAAGATCGAGGAGGGCTTCGTCGAGGCGCTGTCGCCGGGCGACACCTTCACCTTCGCCGGCCGCGTGCTGCGCTTCGAGACGCTGCACGAGAACCAGTGCATGGTCTCCAAGGCGGTGGACGAGGACCCGAAGATCCCCGCCTATGCCGGCGGCAAATTCCCGCTGACCACCTATCTCGCCGAGCAGGTGCGAGCCATGCTGGCCGATCCCGGCCGCTGGCAGGCGCTGCCCGACCAGGTCTCCGACTGGCTGGAGATCCAGCAGCGCAAGTCGCTGATTCCCGGCCCAGGGGAGCTGCTGGTCGAGACCTTCCCGAACGGGCGCATGCATCACATGGTGCTCTATCCGTTCGAAGGCCGGCTGGCGCACCAGACGCTCGGCATGCTGCTGACCCGCCGGCTGGAGAAGGCCCGGGCCAAGCCGATGGGCTTCGTCGCCACCGATTACGCCATCTCGATCTGGGGGCGCGGCCCGATGGGCGCGATGATCGCCGACGGGCGCCTCTCCCTCGACGCGCTGTTCGACGAGGACATGCTCGGCGACGACCTGGAAGAATGGATGGCCGATTCCTGGCTGCTGAAGCGCACCTTCAAGCAATGCGCTGTGATCTCCGGGCTGATCGAGAAGCGCCATCCCGGCCAGGAGAAGACCGGCAGGCAGGTGACGGTCTCCGCCGACCTGATCTACGACGTGCTGCGCGGCCACGAGCCGGACCATATCCTGATGCGCGCGACCTGGGCGGACGCCGCGACCGGCCTGCTCGATGTCGCCCGGGTCGCCGACCTCCTCGGCCGCATCAAGCATCACATCGTCCACAAGGATTTGAAGCAGGTCTCGCCGCTCGCCGTCCCGGTCATGCTGGAGATCGGCCGCGAGCGGGTCGTCGGTGAGGCGCGCGACGAATTGCTGGCGCAGGCGGCCGAGGACGCGATGATCGCGGCGGCGCTCGAATAAATTCCCAGGTCCGCGCGTAGGGCGGCGCCACGGGCTGCGTATCAGGGACCGGACGCCGACGACGGCGCCGTTTCTTCGCAATGGAGCCAGCCCGATGCGAACCCCGACGACCCTGATCCTGATCGCCGCCTTGGCGGTGCCGCTCACCGCCCCTGCCGCAAGTGCCCAGTCGCTGGTGATGTCCCGCCTGTTCCAGACCATCGACACCAGTCGCGACGGCGCCATCGACCGCGGCGAGTTCGAGGCCGCCATGGCAAAACGCTTCGCGCGCCTCGACACCAATCGCGACGGCTCGCTCGATCACGCCGAGATGGAGGCCGCCCGCGAACGGCTGGCCCGGCGCGCCAATGCCGCTCAGGCCGTCGCCGAAAATCGCTTCGAACGACGGGACCGCAGCCGCGACGGCCGGATCACGCGCGCCGAGTTCATGCATGTGCCAGCTTTGTTCGACTTCGCGGACAGGAACCGCGACGGCCGGCTGGACAAGGAAGAGCTTGCCGCTGCGGCGGACGCGCTGGCTGGCCGCTGACGGCCCCAGCCCCGCTTCCATCCACCCCACACCAACCAGGAGAGAACCCATGCAGATCAAGACCCTTACCGCCCTCGCCGCGCTCTGCGTCGGCACCGCTTTGGCCCTGCCCGCCCAGGCCGCCGATCGCGTCTATTACGGCGCGCGCAGCGGCAGCTACGCCGTGTCGCAGGGCTGCGTCGCCGGCTATGTCGATCGCTGCTACCGTTCGGTGACGGCGGTCGGTCCCAAGGGACGCGCCTATGTGGCGGATCGCGCTGTCGTGGCCGGGCCCTATCGCGCCCGGAGCGTCAGCCGTGTCGTCGGCCCGCGGGGCTACACAGTCGTTCGCACCGGTCACTGGATCCGCTAGCATCCGCACCGGCCGACAATCGGCCGCAGACGCCCGGAAACCGTCCATGCCGGACCTCTCACGCGACCGCGTAGGGCCGGAGCCCGCACCGATGGATCTCCCCGTCCATCCGGTCCTTGGCTCCGACCGATCCGGGGCGCCCGACGCCGCAATCGTCCGCCGCATGGCGGCGGGCGATCAGGGCGCCCTGAGGCAGCTCGTCTCCCGTCACGGAGGCGGGCTGCAAGGGTTTTGCCTGCGCTTCCTCGGCAATGCGGCCGACGCGGAGGAGGTCGTACAGGATGTCTTCTTTCGCGCCTGGCGCTTCGCAGACCGCTACCGGCCGGAAACCGCAACGGTCGCGACGTGGCTCTACGGCATGGCGGTCAATCGCTGCATCGACCGCAAGCGCAGCCGCGCCCTGCGCGCCTTCGTCGGTCTCGGCACCCGCGAGGACACCGCGCCGAGCGAAGCCCCCGATCCGCTGCGCCAGACCGAAGGTCGCGACGCGCTGGAGAAGACCCGCGCCGCGATCGCCGATTTGCCGGACCGCCAGCGCCTGGCGATCCTCCTCGGCGCCGCGGGCGGGCTCGACAACGCCAGCGCCGCCGACGCCATGGGCATCCGCCTCGGCGCTTACGAACAATTGCTGGTACGGGCGCGCCGCACGCTGCGGACGCAGCTCGACCCCTGACAGGCAGGAGCCGAGACATGGACTTGAAGACTTTTGACGATCGCCTGCTGCGCTACGGGCCGGACATCGCTTCCTGGCCGCCCGACGAAAGCGCCGACGCGCAGTTTCTGGTCGCGACCGACGATGCGGCGCGGGCGCGGCTCGAAGCCGACCAGGTGCTCGCCGTACTGGTCACCCGCGCCGCGCGCTCGATCCCGGACGACGCCGCAATCCTCGCCGGCGTTCAGGAGCGCATTGCGGGCACCAGCGGATCGTCCCGCGCAGCGGGCCTTGAAAGCATCCTCGCGCGCCGGCTGACGCCGGCGCCGGTTGCCGCCGGGGCTCTTGCAACCATGCTCATCGCCGTCGGCCTCGGCTACGCCCTCGCCACTCAACCGACGGGCGTCCCGGACGATCTGCTGCTGGCCATCGCCGAAGGCAACTTCGCGGGTGCGGAACTCGGCAGACCCGGCGAGGCACTGCTCTGGCCCGGAAGGTCCTGACCATGCGCCGCTGGATCATTCCCTCCCTCGCGGTCGCACTGTTCCTCTCGCTGATCGGCAATTTCGTCGGCCTCGGCTATGCTCTTGGCCAGTGGCGGGCAGAGAGGCCAGGCATGGCCCTCGTCCAGGCAGCGCTCGGCGACTATCCGCCTGAACTCCGCCGTGCGATCCGTGCCGAATTCGCAGCGGGCCGCGGCGACTTCGTCGCCGACGTCGCGGCATTGCGGCAGGCGCGCCGGGTGATGACTGCCGCGTTGCAGGCCGAGCCCTTCGACGGCGCCGCTCTGCGTGACGCGCAGCAGACGGTGGCGGCCCAAGCCGCTACGCTGCAGCAGCGCGTCCACGCGGCGATGCTGGCGGCGGCCGAAAAACGGGCGCAGCCCTGAGCGACGCGCCCGCTCTTCGCATCGAATGCGCTATTTTGCCTCGTCGGCCGCCTCTTCGCCGATCCAGACCTTGAAGCCGGTCAGCGTGTTCTGCCCGAACGTGTGGGTCAGCGGCACGTCGGCAGCGTCGCGGCCCTGTGCGATCAGCACCCGGCCGAAACGCTGCGCGTTGTTGCGCGCATCGAAGGTCCACCACTGGCCGCCGAGATAGCACTCCATCCAGGCCGCGAAATCCATCGAGGCGTAAGGCGGCGGCAGGCCGATGTCGCTGATATAGCCGGTGCAGTAGCGGGTCGGGATGTTCATCGCCCGGCAGAAGGTGACGGCGAGATGGGTGTAGTCACGGCAGACGCCGACCCCCTCCGAATAGGTCTCCGCGGCGGTGCGGGTGGCGCGGGAATTCTCGTAGCCGAAGCGCACGTGGTTGTGGACGAAGTCGCAGATCGCCTGGGCGCGGCCCCAGCCGGGCGTCGTATGGCCGAACAGCCGCCACGCCTCGTTGGACAACAGGTCCGTCTCGCAATAGCGGCTGCCGAGCAGGAATTGCAGCGTATCCGAGGGCAGATCCTCGATTTCGTGCTGAACGGCGTCGAGACCGACCGGATCGGACAGACCCTGGTCGTGGATTACGCCGTCGGTGCCGAGCACGAAATCCCCGGCGGGCGCGACCAGCCGGTTGCACCAGTTGCCGAAACTGTCGCGGTAGCTGGTGATCGGGACTGCCGGCGTCGTCACGAGATGATCCGGCCGTTCGAGCGAGCCCGCCCGCGAATAATGCACGTTGAGATTGATGATCATCGGCGTCGGTGCCGGCAGCTGGTAGGCGAGCTCGCAGCCCAGTCGGATGCGCATGCGGCATGTTCCTATCGGGCCATTCGGCAATCGGCACGCGCCTGGCCACGGCGACGGCAGCAATCGGGCGGCGCGCCCGGCCGGGCTGCGCCGCAGTTGGCGCACCCCGGACGAACGTGGTGCGCTGCAGCGATGATAGGAGGTCGCACGCAGCTTGGCGAGATGCGACATCGACGACTGCGAGTATCAAAGGCGATTGCTGCCCTTGTTTTCGCCGTCCGGCCTCGCTTGGATGGGAACGAAACGCGAATCACCCTGCGATCTGGAACTCGGCGAATGAATGCACTGGCGCGGCGGCTGCGGCGGAACGACTGTCCGGGCGTCGAGATGCAGTTGGCGGGCGCCACGGTGGTCTGCGATCCGTCGGGGGTCCTCTACGCGCCGTCCGAACGGCTGCTCGTCGTTTCCGACCTGCATCTGGAAAAGGGCGCCGCCTTCGCCCGGCGCGGCATGATGCTGCCGCCCTACGACACGGCTGCGACGCTCTCCCTGCTCGGCGCGGCGCTGGAACGCTATGACCCGGCCCGGGTGATCTGCCTGGGGGACTCCTTCCACGATCGGCACGGCGCGGCGTTCATGCCGGCCGTGTTCCGCGAAGTCCTCGTCCGGCTGATGACCGGCCGCGACTGGATCTGGATTGCCGGCAATCACGACCCCGAACCCCCGGCCTTCGTCGGCGGCGAGACGCTTGAGACGATCGGCGTCGGTTCGTGGACCTTCCGGCACGAGCCGAGCCCGGCGTCCCGTATCGGCGAGGTCGCCGGCCATCTGCATCCGGTGGCGCAGGTCTCGGCGGGCGGGCGATCGAGCCGCAGCGCCTGCTTCGCCAGCGATGGCGACCGGATGATCATGCCCTCCTTCGGCGTCACCACCGGCGGGCTGAACGTCCTCGACCGGGCCTTCCACGGCCTGTTCGACCCGGTTCGCGCCAAGGCCTACGTCATCGGCATCGCGCAGATCTATCCAATCCCCTTCCGCTCGCTCTGCCGGTAGCCGCCGAAGCGTTCAGTAGGTCGAGACGAAGGCGACGACCTGGCAGAGCACGACGACCGCGCTGAGCACCATCCGCAGCCGCCCGAACCAGTCGGGCAGCGCCGCCGCCCGTGCCGCCATCGCGTCCCACAGGCCCTGCAGCAGGAAAAGCAGCGCGAAGCCGGCGAAGAGCCAGGGGCTGGGCAGGAACAGCACCAGCCAAGCGGCCAGCGCCGGCAGCACCGACAGGATCAGCGTCGCCGGTCGGCGCGTCGCCGGGTCGAGCGCCGCGCCCCAGCGAATGCCGCCGAGAAAGGCGAGGATCGTCGCCGAATAGCCGGCATAGGCGAGGATCAGCTGCCGGTAGGCGATGAAGTCGCGGCCGGCATAGACCAGCATCGCGGTCATCAGGACGAAGGGTGTGAGCCCGCCGAGGCCGAGGATCCAAGCCGCACGGATGCCGCGGTCGCGCTCGTGACGAGACGCGGCGGGGGAAGACGGACGGGTGTCGGCGGGATCGGTCTGGGTCATCGGTGGCACTCTAGTCGCGCTTGAACAGGATGCGACCGAACCATCCGGTGAAGATGGCGAGGATCACGGCGGCGAATCCATACAGGATACCGTGATCGGCGGCGAAACCGGAGATGAAGCTCTCGAAGCCGGTCTTCACGACGGTCAGCGACGCGGTGCTGCCACGGATGAACACGCCCTGGCGAAACAGATAGGCCCGCACCGTATGCTCGCCGGTCGGCAGGCCCGCGGGCAATTGCAGGTCGGCGCGGAAGAGCGTCGGGCTGACGAACTGCACGCTGCCGAAGCGCTGGTTGTAGAGGCCGTTGTTCTCCCGGATGCGCCTGAGCGCGGTGGCATACTCGTCGCGATTCGGCACAACGGTCTGGCCGTCGTCATCGGCCACCGGCTCGCCGCCACCGCCAAGCCGCAGATCGGCGATCCCGATCGACAGATTGACCCGGTTCGCCTCGCTCATGATGTCGGCGAGCGGCCGGGTCGACGCCAGGGCATAGGACGCCGGTGGCGCTGCGAAGCTCTCCGACCCGCGATTGATCCAGAGCCCGAGCGTGCGCTCCTTCTCGCGCACCACCACCGGCCGGCGCGGACCGATCAGCGCCACGACGATGTCGTAGCGTTGCTCGCGCAGGATGCGGCCGTCGGCGTTGTCGAGGGCGCCGAAGACGACCAGCCGCGCACCGGTGAAGTCGGAGGTGATGCCGATCTCCTCGGTCGACAGGCCGATCTCGAAGGTCTCGGGGGCCAGCTGCGCCCGCGCCGGCACGGCCAGGACGACCGCAAGCGCGAACAGCGCTGCCAGGGACTGCACCAGCCGGGCAGGCCTCGCGAAGATCATGGACCACCGGCGGGTCATCCGGTCTCTCCGCTCGGCAGGCTGATCGAGAACGGCTCCTCCGGCGTGACGACGAGCTCGAAACCCAGCCGCAGGCCGACCGCGAGGACCAGCAGCGCCAGCAAGGCGCGCAGCTGGTCGCCGCGCAGCTTGCGCCCGGCTTCCGCGCCGAACTGCGCGCCGACGACGCCGCCGAGCATCAGCAGGAAGGCCAGCACCACGTCGATCGTGTTGTTCGTCGCGGCTTGCAGGACGGTGGTAACCGCTGCGGTGAAGATGATCTGGAACAGCGAGGTGCCGATGACGACGTTGGTCGGCACTCGCAGGAGGTAGATCATCGCCGGTACCATGATGAAGCCGCCGCCGACGCCCATGATCGCCGCCAGGACGCCTATCATCACGCCGAGACCGATCACCGGAATGATCGAGACGTACAGCTTGGAGCGCTGGAACCGCATCTTGAACGGCAGGCCGTGCACCCAGTTGTGTTTGCCGGACCGCTTGACCTCGCCGCTGCCGTCGCCGCGGCGCCACATCGCCTGTAGGCTTTCGACCAGCATCAGGCCGCCGACCCCGCCGAGGAAGACGACGTAGAGGAGCGAGACCACGAGATCGAGCTGGCCGAGCCGCCTGAGCAGCGTGAACAGCGCCACGCCGCCGACCGAGCCGACGGCACCGCCGATCAGGAGCATGGTCCCGAGCTTGAGGTCGATCGTGCCGCGCTTGTAGTGGGCGAGCGCGCCCGAGAAGGACGCGGCGATGACCTGGTTGGCACCGGTCGCCACGGCCACCGCCGGCGGGATGTTGTAGAAGATCAGCAGCGGCGTGATCAGGAACCCACCGCCGACGCCGAACATGCCGGACAAAAAGCCGACCGCGACTCCCATCCCCATGATGACCAGGATGTTGACGGAAATTTCCGCGATCGGGAGATAGAGGTTCACGAGCTGGCGGCTCTTTGCACGAGGGAGCCAGAGAAGGGTCCCAACCCTCTTCGCCCGAACCTTCGACGCCTGTCAAACGATTGTGGCGCCTCAGCTGTCCTTTCGCTCGAGCAGCGCGCGAATGAGCGCTTCGTCGATGTTGCCGGTGGCCTCGAGCCCCGCCGATTGCTGGAAGGATCGGATCGCCTCGGTGGTCTTCGCGCCGGCGACGCCGTCGGGCGTGCCGGGATCGTAGCCGAGCTTGATCAGGATCGCCTGAATGTTGCGGATCGCCTTCTGCATGTCGACCGAAGAGGTCTGCAGGCTGGTGTCGACGTCGCTCGTCCAATCCGTCGGCACGTCCACCGTGTTGGCGGTCTCGTCCCGGATGGCGGGCTTGAATGCCGCCACCTTGGCCTCTGCCACCTCGAGCTGATCGGCGTCCAGGGATTTGGCGATCTCGTCGCGCTTCGTTCCGGCGTCGGCATCGCCGGCCGCCGCGACGATCGAGAACCACTTGAAGGATTCGGTCAGGTCCTGTTCCACCCCGGCGCCGCGAGCGTAGAGAATGCCGAGATTGTACTGGCTGTCGGTCATGCCGTAATCGGCCGCCTCCTGGAACCAGCGGGCCGCAAGGACGGGATCGGACTTGCCGTCAACGCCGGTCGCAAACAGCACCGCGAGATTGTGCATGGCGCGGACATTGCCCTGCTCGGCGGCCTTCAGATACCAATCGCGCGCCGCGACCGTATCGCGGGTGACGCCGTTGCCCTTCTCGTAGAGCGTGCCGAGACTGTACTGGGCCGGCGCGAAACCGCGCTCGGCCGACCGCGCGAACCACGTGGCCGCGTCTTGCGGCTTTGGCTCGCCCTGGCGCCCCTCCATCAGCCGCAATCCGGTCTCGAACAGCGCCTTCGGATCGCCGGCCCGTACCGCGGTGAGGAAGGCTTCCGGGCCGATGCCCGCCGGCGGCTCGATGCCTGCCTCGAGCGGCAGGGCGGCGGGTGCGGCATTCTGGGGTCCGGAGGCCAGCGAAGCGGACGGCACGGCAGGCGGCACGACGGCGCGCGCCTCCCCGACGCCGGCAGCCGGCGCGGCGGATGAGCCGGTTTCGGACGCGGCGAGAGGACCTGCCGGCGGCACCGGCGTCTGCCGCGGCGAGACGTCCCGCGCTGCCGGGATTTCGCCCGCGGCTTCTCGCTGCGCCGGCTCCGCCGCACGCGGCGGCGTGACAGCCGGCACGGGCTCGTTTTCCGTCGGCACGGCATAGTCCGCAACCGGGCTGCTCGGCGCCAGGCCAGCCGTCTGGTCGTCGCGCGAGGCCATCAGGGCCTGGCCGAGCGGCAGTGCCATCAGCGCCAGCAGCACGGCCCCGATCGCCATGACGATCGGCTTGCGGCGGCGCGACACGAGTTCCGACAGGCTGACCTTGCCGTTCTCAGGGTCGGCGTCGGCATCCCGCAGGCTCTCCGTCTCGGCGGCGGCGGCCATGGCGGCGCGGCGGGCAGCGGCGATGAAGTCGGCCTTGCCGGCCTGCTCGGTGCCGCGCGAATGGCCGGCCTGCTGGGCCCGGACGCGTTCGAGCAGCGCCGCAATATCCGGCGTACCGGAGCCGATGGCGAGCGGCCGGTTGGCCTCGCGGCTGTCGAAAATGTCGGCGGCGTCGAGGGACGGCGCCTCGACGGCGGCCGCGGCGCGGGACGCCTCTGCAGGCTCTTCCAGCACCAGTTCCGGATCGTCCCAGCGGGCCGGCCGGTCGAGCGTCTCTGCCTTGCCCGCGGCGACCTTGCGACCCTTGAGCGTGCGGGCGAGGACGGCCTTCAGGCCGCCGCCGGCCTGAACGGCCGGGACCGCCGCAGCGGCAGCGACTGCCGCGGCGGCAGGCGAAACCGGCGCCGCCGACACCCCTGCCGCGGGAGGGACGGAGTCATCCTGTCGCCCGCCGGTCATCTCGCCTTCGATGCGGCCGATCCGGTCGACGAGCTTCAGAAGCGTGCCATGCACCGTCTCGAAGAATTCCTGGGAGCGGCTGCCGGTCTCGCGGGAGAGCTTGTCGAGAGCGCGGAGATCTTCCGACAGCCGCGCGACATGTTCGCCCTGGTGCAGGTCGCCACTCGCCAGAACCTGGCGGATCGCCTCGTCCGCGGCCTGGCGGGCGGCAGCCATGACCGCTTCCTGGTTGTCGTCAAGGCGGCGCTCGATCGCGCTCAGGCGTCGTTCGAGTTCGGGGTCGGCGATCGCCGCCGGCACACCGTTTTCGGCGATCATCTGCGACAGCCGGCTGATCTGCGCCTCCAGCGTGCGCACCATCGCGTCGTCGACACGCGAAGCGGCCTGTTCCTCGAACCGGGCAGCCAGGGCCTGCAGCCGCGTTTCCACGGCGACGATCTCAAGCGGCGAATTGTCGCCGCCCAGCGTCGCCAGCTGCACCGAGAAATGCTCGATGCGTTCGGCGAGCTCGCGCGCGCCTTCCTCGTTGGACAGCGTCTCGATCCGGTCCGCCAGTTCCGAAATCCGCGCCGACAGCACCTCGCCCTCGGCGTCCTCGGCCATCGAGTCGACGCGTGCCGTCAGGGTCTGCAGCCGGGCCTCGATGCGTTCGACCGGGCTCATGTCGATCGTGTGCGTGCGGGTGGTAGCCGAGACGATGGCCCGCGAGATCTCGTCGAGGCGCTCCTCGAGCACACCGAAATGGTCGAGCTCGGCCTCCTCCTGCTGCTGCCTGGCGAGCGATTCGATGCCGAGCGCCAGCGCGTGCACCCGCTGCTCCAGCGGCGCGATCGCCAAGGTCTCCGGCAACCGTGCGAGCGCGGTCTCGAACTGCTCGAGCCGCTCCGCCATCGCTTCCATCTTGGCTTCCATGTCGCGCGAGGCAAAGCGCTCCTCGAGCACGCCCCAGCGCTCGTCGAACGCCCGCACGGACTGTTCCGAGGCGAGCGTTTCGAGCTTTTCCCGAAGGCCGGCCATTTCCGTCTTCAGCAGCGCCGAAAGGCCCGGCTGGGCGTCGGCGGCCGGAGCCGCCAGGTAGCTCTTCTCAAACTCGTCCCAGCGGCGCTCGACCGCCTTGACCTGCTCCTCGCTGGCGAGCGTCCCGAGGGAGACCCGCAGCCGCTCCAGCTCGTCCTTGATGTCGCGCTTGGTCCGCGTGTCGTCCTCGGCCCGGCCGGACAGCGCCGTCTCGAAGGCGTCCCAGCGCTTGCCCACCGCCTCCAGCGTCTCCTCGCGCGCCATGGTGCCGACGAGCGACCGCATCGCTTCAAGATCGTCGCGGAGCGCCCTGATGGTGGCGCCATCGGCGCCGTTGTCGGCCATGCGCGAAAGTCCGTCGTCGACCCGGGCGATTTCGGCAGCGATCTCGTCGGCGCTCGCATGGGCGCCGATCATCCGGCGCAATTCCTGGAAGGCCGCCCCGATCTGGTCGAGGCGCGGCTCGAGACTGCGGGCCATGTCATCGCGCAGTTCGGCACGGAGCCGTTCGAGTTGCCGCGTAACGTCGGAAGAGGCGGCCTGGCTGCGGTCGCGATCCGGGTGGGTCGATCCTGGACCGCGGTGGCTCCTGACCGGCTTGGGCGGCGTGGGTTCGGCCGGGCGCCGGGTGGAGGGTGTTGCTGCAGCGCCTTCCGCGTGCATTTCCCGCTGGCGCATGGTGATCTGCGAAACCGCGTCGGACAGCGATGGACGCGGCTGCGGTGCTGTCGCCTTGGCCAGCGAGACCGAACCTGCGGGCGGCAGCTTGGCTGTCTTGGCATCGCGCATCTGCGACAGGCGCGACTCGAGCTCCTCCAGCGTCCGGCTCAACGCATCGAGGGACGAGGTCTCCTCCGAGCCGTTGCGCACGACGGAATGGGTATTGGTCTGTTCGGCCATTGCAGATTTCCCGGTCGGCTGGAGCCTGTCACCGGCCCCCGTTCGCAAGCATGCGCCCACACTTGTGCTCCCCAAAGTCCACTGAACATGGTGAATGAACAGTTAAACCCGTTTGGACTTCCTTAGGGATTACGTGTGCAATCCGGTCCGAAGCTGGACCCGAGCCTGCCACGCGTCTTGTAAGAGCCGCATTTGGCGCGATATTCGGGTCACTTCGGCCTCGCGCGTGCTCCGTTCGGATCGCAGCCGCGACGGCGCATTGTGAATACGGGCTTCTCTAGATGGCAAACGTGAAACTGGCTGAACCTGCGGACGAAGCGATCGCGGTCGATGTCGACTTCCTGCTGGGCCGCGGTGCGGACGACGACACGCAGCAGGAGGTGTTCAAGATCGGCGACCTCTCCCGCGAGTTCGGCGTGACCCTGCGGACGTTGCGATTCTATGAGGATCGCGGCCTTCTCTCGCCGCAGCGTCGGGGCACGACGCGCCTCTACAGCCGCCAGGACCGCACTCGGCTCCGGCTGATCCTCCTGGCTAAGATGCTCGGATTTTCACTGACCGAAGCCAAGCAGCTGATCGAGATCTATCATCAGCCGGGCGGCAAGCGCCGGCAGCTCGAAGTCGCCCTCGAGCGGTTCCAGGAGCAGCACGAGATCCTGCACCAGCAGAAGCGCGAGATCGAGGATTCGATCCGGGCAATGGATGCCTCGATCGCCCATGTCGAGCAGACCCTGCGGGACTGGCAGAACTAAGCCGCAGCACGCGACATCATCCTGATATGCATCGTCCTCTCTCGGGCGCCTGATCGGCGGCCGTGCGATTATGCATGCCCGCAGCTTCCCTAGCCGAATGGCCACTCCGCGCGTAGCCGCCGGCTCTCGCCCTCCGCCGGTCCGGTTCCTGTGATGGATGGCCGGCACGCGCCCGAGCCACGGGGCCCTAAACCGCAGTAATTTTGTCCCGCCCGCGACAGCGAACGCCAATCACCATGCGTCTCAGATATTGACGTTTACGTCAAAGTTATCCATAAATGTCGCAACACGACGCGGAGGAATTCATGCCGAGCTATCAGGCCCCCATCGAGGACACGCTGTTCGTTCTGAACGATCTGCTGGGCTTCGACCGCCACAACAATCTGCCGGGATTTGCCGACGCCTCGCCGGACGTTGTCGAGGCGATTCTCGGCGAGGCCGGGCGGATCGCCTCGGAAGTGCTGCAGCCGCTGAACCGGGTCGGCGACCGCGAGGGCTGCCACCGCGCCGCCGACGGGTCTGTGACCACCCCGACCGGCTTTAAGGATGCCTACCGCACGTTCCGCGAGGGCGGCTGGGGCAGCCTGCCCTTCGATCCCGCCTATGGCGGCCAGGGCCTGCCGCACACGCTGTCCACCGCGGTGTCGGAGTTCATGTCTTCGGCGAACATGGCCTTCGCCATGTATCCGGGGCTAACGGCGGGGGCGATCGCGGCGATCTCGGCGCATGGCAGCGACGCGCAGAAGCAGGCATATCTGCCGAACATGATCGAGGGATCGTGGACAGGCACGATGAACCTCACCGAGCCGCATTGCGGCACCGATCTCGGCCTGCTGCGCAGCAAGGCCGTGCCGCAGCCGGGTGGCAGCTACGCCATCTCGGGCCAGAAGATCTTCATCTCCGCCGGCGAGCATGACCTGTCGGACAACATCGTCCATCTCGTCCTCGCCCGGATCGAGGGCGCGCCGGAAGGCGTGAAGGGCATTTCGCTCTTCATCGTGCCGAAATTCGTCCTCGATGCCGACGGCAAACCCGGCGCCCGCAACGCAGTCAGCTGCGGCGCGCTCGAGGAGAAGATGGGCATCCACGGCAATTCCACCTGCGTCATGAACTACGACGCAGCCACCGGCTGTCTGATCGGCGAGGCCAACAAGGGCCTTCGCGCCATGTTCACGATGATGAACGAGGCGCGGCTCGGCGTCGGCGTCCAGGGCCTGGCGATCTCCGAGGTCGCCTACCAGAACGCCGTGACCTATGCCCGCGAGCGGATCCAGGGCCGCTCGCTTGCCGGTGCCAAGGCGCCAGACAAGAAAGCCGACCCGATCATCGTGCATCCGGACATAAGGCGCATGCTGATGACGATCCGCGCGATCAACGAGGCCGGCCGGGCGTTGATCCTCTGGACCGCGCTGAAGGGCGACCTGTCGCACCGCGCCGAGGCCGAGAGCGAGCGCCAGGCAGCGGACGACTGGATGGGCCTGATGACGCCGGTCATCAAGGGCGTCCTGACCGACAAGGGCTTCGACAACGCCGTCATGGCGCAGCAGGTCTATGGCGGCCACGGCTATATCGGCGAATGGGGCATGGAGCAGTTCGTCCGCGACGCCCGCATCGCGCAGATCTACGAGGGCGCCAACGGCATCCAGGCGCTCGATCTCGTCGGCCGCAAGCTCGGGCTGAACGGTGGCCGGGCGGTGCAGGCGTTCTTCGCCGAGGTCGGCCAGTTCTGCGAGGAAAATCGCGGCGACGAGAAGATGGCGCCGCTGACCAAGGGGCTCAAGAAGGGCCTCAACGACCTGCAGCAGGCGACGATGTGGCTGATGCAGAATGCCATGGCGAAGCCCGACAATGCCGGCGCCGCCTCCACCGACTACATGCACCTCTTCGGCCTCGTCGCCCTCGGCTACATGTGGGGCCGGATGGCCAAGATCGCACAGGACAAGATCGCCGCCTGCGCCGACGGCCAGACCGAGTTCATGGAGAAGAAGCTGGTGACGGCGCGCTTCTACATGGACCGCATCATGCCCGAGAGCGCCGCCCACCTCGCCCGCATCTCCGCAGGCGCGGACTCGATGATGGCCATGGAGGCCGACGCATTCTAGGAAAGGCGATCAGGCGGGAGCCGGACGATGAACCGGGAGCAGTTCCTCCGGGAACTCCGACGCGATGCGAGAAAACGGGGCATCATGTTCCGGATCGTTGAAACGCGCGGCAAAGGTAGCCACTATCGGGTCCACCTCGGCGATCGTTTCACCACGGTCCAGAGCGGCGAACTGACGCCGCTGATGGTCCGCTCGCTGCGCAAGCAACTGGGAATGGATGACACCGATGCGTGACTACCGCTACCTGGCCGAACTGAGCGACGATCCCGACGGCGGGGTGGTCGTCAGCTTTCCCGACGTGCCCGAAGCGATCACGTCCGGACCGGACCGGCGCCAGGCACTGGCGTCTGCAGCCGACGCGCTCGGCCTGGCACTGCGCGGCTATCTCGCGGAGCATCGCGAGATGCCACGGCGAACGGCAGAAGGTGTAACGATGGTCACACCGCACGCCGACGACGTCCTGAAGCTCGCGCTGATCGAAAGTCTGCGCCGGCAGTCAGTCACTCCGGACCGGTTTCGTGATCTGTCCGGATTGAAGGACTGGGAAGTCGCGGCGTTGTTCGATCCGGATGCCGTCAACGGTGTCGCCGACCTGGAGAATGCCCTTGCCCTGCTCGGCCAGAGAATCCGGATCGCGGTCGAGGCAGCCTGACGGCGCACGCCCAATTTCAAGAACATATCGGGAGGTCAGCATGACCGAAGCCTATATCTACGATCACGTTCGCACGCCCCGTGGCCGCGGCAAAAAGGACGGCGCGCTGCACGAGGTGCCGGCCGTGCGGCTCGGCGCCAAGGTGCTCGAGGCCCTGCGCGACCGCAACGGCATCGACACCAGCACCGTCGACGACATCATCTTCGGCTGCGTCGACCCGGTCGGCGAGGCCGGCTCGGTGATCCCGCGCGCCTCGGCCTTCGAGGCCGGCTACGATTTCGCCGCGCCCGGCATGCAGATCTCGCGCTTCTGCGCCTCCGGCCTCGATGCGGTGAATCTCGCCGCCGCCAAGATCGTCCAGGGCGCCGACGACCTCGTCATCGCCGGCGGCGTGGAATCCATGTCGCGCGTCGGCATGGGCATGTCCGGCGGTGCCTGGATCATGGATCCGTCGGTGGGAATTCCCTCCTACTTCATGCCGCAGGGCGTGTCGGCCGACCTGATCGCGACGAAATACGGCTTCTCCCGCGACGACGTCGACGCCTATGCGGTCGAGAGCCAGAAGCGCGCCGGCAAGGCGTGGGAAGAAGGCCGCTTCGCCAGATCGGTGATCCCGGTGAAGGACCAGAACGGCCTGACCATTCTCGACCGCGACGAGCATATGCGCCCGACCACCGACATGCAGTCGCTCGGCAGCCTGAACGCTTCCTTCGCCATGCACGGCGAGATGGGCGGCTACGATGCGGTCGGCATCCAGGCGCATCCGGAGATCGAGGCGGTCAACCACGTCCACCATGCCGGCAACTCGTCGGGTATCGTGGATGGCGCCGGGGCCGTGCTGCTCGGCTCGAAGGCCGGCGGCGAGAGCCTCGGCATCAAGCCGCGCGCCCGCATCCGCGCCTTCGCCAATATCGGCTCCGACCCGGCCCTGATGCTGACCGGTCCAGTCGACGTCACCGAGAAGCTCCTGAAGCGCGCCGGCATGGAGCTGGCCGACATCGACCTGTTCGAGCTGAACGAGGCCTTCGCGGCAGTGGTGCTGCGCTACATGCAGGCCTTCGAGATCGATCCGGCCAAGATGAACGTCAATGGCGGCGCCATCGCCATGGGCCATCCGCTGGGTGCGACCGGTGCGATGATCTTCGGCACCGTGCTCGACGAACTCGAGCGCCAGGGCAAGCAGACGGCCCTGGTCACGCTGTGCATCGGCGCCGGCATGGGCACGGCGACCATCATCGAGCGGGTCTGAGAGGGATGCGTGGCGGCGAGCGGCGGGAGCCGCTCGGCTCAGGCCGTCTGGCCGCGCTCCAGCGCAGCGAGCGTTGCCGAGCCGAGACCCGGCAACGCCTCGAATTCCGGCTTGGCGAACCAGTAACCCTGGAAGAGCGTCACCCCGGCGGATTTGAGCGCGAGGAACTCCGCCTCCGTCTCGACGCCTTCGGCGAGGATCGCGATGTCGAGGTCACGCGCAATGGCCAGCAGGGCGGCGAGGATCGCCTGGCGCGCCCGGCTGGTGTCGACGTCTCGCACCAGATGCATGTCGATCTTGATCAGGTCCGGCTGGAAATCGGCAAGCAGTCCGAGCCCGGCATAGCCGGCGCCGAAATCGTCGAGTGCGGTGATGAAGCCGATCTTCCGGTATTCGGTGATGATGTTGCGAAGATGCGCGACGTCGGTCACCGCCTCGCCTTCGGTGAACTCGAACATGATCGAGCTGAGGGGGAACTGGCTCTTTCTGGCAGCGGCAAGCGTTGCACGGAGACAGGCGGTCGGCTCGTATACAGCATTGGGCATGAAGTTGATCGACAGATGCAGGTCGTCCGACTGCGCGAAGAGCCGGGCTGCCAGGTCGATCGCCTTCACCCTGCAAGCCTGGTCGAAGCGATAACGCTGCTCCGGCGAAACCTTCGAGAGGATCGCGCCGGCGCCCTCACCCTCGAGGCCGCGGACGAGCGCTTCGTAACCCCAGACGCGTTCGGACGCGACGTCGTAGATCGGCTGGAAAGCCATCGAGAAATCGAAGTCGAGGGGGCGGGATGTTTGGCAGCCGGGGCAGGCGTGATCGGGCATGAGCGTCCATTTCGTCGAAATTTCAACGCGGTAATTAGTAAGCACGCATTGGTTTCACGAGTCTGACCAATCGCTGTGTGCGCAATAGCCGCACGCGGTAAAATTTCTCAGGCGGCTAAGCGCCACCTGACCATCGGGAGCGAGAGATGAGCTACGACAACTTCAAGATCGACACCGACGCCGACGGCATCGCGCTGATCACGTGGGACATGCCGGACCGCTCGATGAACGTGTTCACCGAGGAGGTGATGGACGAAATCGATCGCCTGGTCGACGCCGTGGCAAGTGATGCGGCGATCAAAGGCGCCATCATCACCTCCGGCAAGCGGGGCTCGTTCACCGGCGGTGCCGACCTCAAGATGCTCTCCGGCATGTTCGAGCGCTTCGAGACGAAGAAACGCGACAACCCGGACGCCGCCATCAAGGAGCTGTTCGACGCCGCCGGCCGCATGTCCTGGCTCTGGCGCAAGCTCGAGACCTGCGGCAAGCCCTTTGTCGCGGCGATCAACGGCACCTGCATGGGCGGCGGCTTCGAACTGGCGCTCGCCTGCCATGGCCGCGTCGCTGCCGAGGACGCGAAGATGGGCCTGCCCGAGGTCAAGGTCGGCATCTTCCCCGGCGCCGGCGGCACCCAGCGCGTGCCGCGCCTGACCGACACCCAGTCGGCACTGCAAATGCTGCTCAAGGGCTCGACGCTGACCGCCGCCAAGGCCAAGGGCATGAAGCTGATCGACCAGGTCGTGCCGCAGGACCAGCTGGTCGATGCCGCCAGGGCGATGCTGAAGGCGGGCCTGTCTCCGGTAAAACCTTGGGACGAGAAGGGCTTCAAGCTGCCCTCGGGTCCGGTCTACTCGGTGCAGGGCGCGCAGGTCTGGCCGGCTGTCGCCTCGCTCTACCGCAAGGAGACCAACGACAATTATCCCGGTGCCCGGGCGATCGTGAAATGCGTCTATGAGGGCCTGCTGGTGCCGATCGACACCGCCCTGCGGATCGAGCAGCGCTACTTCACCGAGGTGCTGCAGACGACCGAAGCGGCGATGATGATCCGCTCGCTGTTCGTCTCCATGCAGGAGTTGAACAAGGGCGCGCGCCGGCCGAAGAACGTGCCCGCGACGGAGTTGAAGAAGGTCGGCATCGTCGGTGCCGGCTTCATGGGCGCCGGCATCGCCTTCGTCTCGGCGCAGGCCGGGCTCGAGGTCGTCCTGATCGACCGCGACCAGGCGGCGGCCGACAAGGGCAAGGCTCACTCGAACACGCTGCTCGAGAAGGCCGTCAGCCAGGGCCGCTCGACCAAGGAGCAGGCGGAGGCGGTGCTCGACCGGATCACTGCGACGCCGGACTACGCCGCGCTGAAGGACGCCGACCTCGTCATCGAGGCGGTGTTCGAGGATCGCGACGTCAAGGCCGAAGTGACGAAACAGGTCGCGGCGGTGCTGCGCAAGGATGCGATCTACGCCTCCAACACCTCGACCATTCCGATCACCAGCCTCGCCGAAGCCTTCGAGGATCCCCAGCGTTTCATCGGCGTCCACTTCTTCTCGCCGGTCGACCGGATGATGCTGACCGAGGTCATTCTCGGCAAGGCGACGGGTGACAAGGCGCTCGCCGTCGCGCTCGATTTCGTCCGGGCGATCAAGAAGACGCCGATCGTCGTCAACGACACGCGCGGCTTCTTCGCCAATCGCTGCGTGCTTCGCTACATGTCGGAAGCCTACGACATGCTGGTCGAAGGCGTGCCGCCGGCGATGATCGAGAACGCCGCGAAGTTCGCCGGCATGCCGGTCGGCCCGCTGGCGCTCAACGACGAGACCGCCGTCGATCTGTCGCTGAAGATCATGAAGGCGACGATGCGCGACATGGGCGAGGATTCGGTCGACCCGCGCCACTTCAAGATGGTCGAGCAGATGAACGCCGATGGCCGCCTCGGCCGCAAGGCCGGCAAGGGCTTCTACGACTACCCGGCCAAGCCCGCCAAGAAGGCGCTGTGGCCCGGGCTGAAGCAGATGTTCGAACAGAAGCCGGCCGACACGATCGACTTCGAGGAGCTGAAGCAGCGCTTCCTCGTGACCATGGCGCTGGAAGCTGCGCGCACGATGGAAGAAGGCGTCGTCACCGACCCTCGGGAGGCGGATGTCGGCTCGATCCTCGGCTTCGGCTTCGCGCCCTACACCGGCGGCACGATCAGCTACATCGACGGTATGGGCACCGAGGCCTTCGTCGCGCTTTGCGAGAAGCTAGCGGCCAAGCATGGCGAACGCTTCGAGCCGACGCCGCTGCTGAAGGACATGGCAGCCAAGGGCGAGACCTTCTATCGCCGCTTCGCGCCCCGCGGCTCGCAGGCCCGCGCCGCCTGAGCATCGGCAGGACGACGAGATGACGAAAGGGCGGGCCGGCAACGGTCCGCCCTTCGCATATGGCGACCATGGGTTGCCGGCTTGCTGCGACCGCGCCGGAGAAATCCTGCGCGTTCAACGCCGATTGGCCATATTCGCAAGTTTTAAGACAAATTGAAGGGATAGGGCGTGATGGCGGGCGCGACGACAGTCTGCGACCGCGGCGCCGAACGGCGCCTGCCGCTTGCGGCACGGGCGACATGGAGCAACGCATGACGGGGGATTCATCGAAACACGGGGTGCGACCGACGGAGGAAGTCCTGCGGCAGCGCCTGATCGCGCGGCGCAGCGACTATGAGCGCACGCGCGGCGAGGCCGGCCTCGGCGGGCGCCTCAATCAGCGCGGCACCACCAGTCTCTGGGTCCCCGGCGCCGAACGGCCTGTCGGCGGCCGTCTGCGCAACTTCGTCGCTCGCCGTCCTGTCACCGCCTATCTTTCGGTGGCGACCATCGCCGGCCTGGTCTTCGGCGGGCTTGCCCTGACGCTGTCCAACGATCGCCCGGGCTCCCCCGTTCAGGTCGCCGAGATGACGACTGAGGCGCCCGCGGCTTCGTCCGATCAGACAGCCGCCGGAACGATCGAAGCGACCGACCTGCCGGTTGCCGACATCGGGGCCGTCGCCGCGTCCGGCACGCCTGCGACGACGCTCCGCGATCCGGCCGCGGTCGCGCCGCCGGCCACCACCGAAACCGCCACGCGCCTCCGGCCCACCAGCGACGATCTTCCGGCAAGCGAGGCGACAGCCGGGACGATCATCACGGATGAGGCAGCGGCGGCGCTTGCCCTGCGCCTGCCGCCTGCCGACGACACGCTCGCCATGGCCGAAGTGCCCGACCGCCTGCTGACGACGGGCAGCGTCCTGCCGGCGGGCGATGCCGGATCATCGCAGCCCGCGGCCGATACGATCGAGACCGCAACCGGCGACGATACGGCGACGACCGAAACGATGGCCGAGGAAGCTGCTGCCGAGGAAGAGACTGCTTCGGTCGAAGCCCCCGACGCTTCGCGCGCGGCGACGGTCAACGCCAGCGTCAACATGCGCGAGCGGCCCGAGAATGACGCGACGATCGTCGCCGTTTTGCCGGCCGGCAGCGCGGTGGAGATCATCGACTGCGCCCAGTGGTGCGAGGTGGCGGCTTCCGGGAGTCGCGGCTTCGTCTTCAGGCGCTTCGTCGAAGGCGCCGACGGCTGAGCCGAAGCCCGGCCGGCGCGTCAATGCCGCTTCGACCAACGGCGGAACAGGCTCGGCTTCTTGTCGATCTTGTGCGTCTTGCGGCTCGAGCTCTTGCCCAGCGTGTCGGCGACGCGGGCGCCGCGCAGGCCGAGCGGCTTTTCCGGCAGGTCGGTCGTATCCGCCGCCGTCTGGTGCTCCATCTCTGCGTTGATCTCCGCGCCGATGATGAAGATCAGCGACGAGATCCAGACCCACATCATGAAGCCGACGACCGCGCCGAGCGAGCCGTAGGTGGCGTTGTAGTTGGCGAAGTTCCGCAGGTACCAGGAGAAGCCGATCGAGGCGAGGAGCCAGACCACGGCCGTCAGCACGGCCCCGAACAGCACCCAGCTCCAGCGGGCACGGTTGCGGCTCGGGCCGTAGCGATAGATCATCGCGATGGCGGCGACGATGAGGAGGAATACGATCGGCCAGCGCAGCGTGGAGATCAGCACCTCGCTCCACCGCGACAGTCCGACGACCGACATCACCACCGGCAGGACGCCGACCGCGGTGATCAGCACGATGCCGATGAAGATCGCGCCCAGCGTGAAGTACAGCGCCACGACGTTGAGCCAGATGAAGCTGCGATTCTCGATTTCGCCGTAGGCGATGTTCATCGCCTCGAACAGCGTCTTGATGCCGTTGTTGGCGAACCAGAGGGCGAACAGGAGGCCGGTGAAGAAGCCGATCGACAGCGACGCCCGATCCTGGCCGACCAGCGTGTCGAGCTGCGACTGCAGCATCTCGGTGCCGGCCTGCGGCAGGAACCGGCCGATGAAGGCGATGTGGCCGCTGATCGTCGCCGGATCGTTGACGAAGCCGTAGAGCGACACGAACACCGCGAAAGCGGGAAACAGCGCCAGGAGGAGATAGAAGGTCGCGCCGGCGGCGACCAGCATCACCCGGTCCTCCCAGAACGCCACGTAGATCCGCAGCAGGATGTCCTTCCAGCCTTTCCACGGGATCGAATAGGGCCGCAGCGCATCGCGTCCCCGTCCCGGTTCGCTGGCGCGCTGCCGGGTTTCCTCGTCCGTGTGGGCGGCGAACCGTCCCGTCATTCCATGTCCTTCCGGTTCCCCAGCGGCCTATCGCGACTGCGGTACGCGATGATGCGCGCCGATCAGCCATCAATGCCACAATTCGAGGCCGGTTCCGACAGCCTGCCTGACCGATCGACGCAGGAAATTTCGAGGGTCTTCGGAAAATTTGACGTTGCGGTATGGACAGGGGAAGGCGAGCCCCGTAATACTCAAAGGTATATATTCCTCTCCTGCCGATCGCGGGTCCGTCATGTTTTCTCACGACCGTATCTGGGCAGCCATCGATGCCCTGGCCGCGCGTAACCGGATGTCACCGTCCGGCCTTGCGCGCCGCGCCGGGCTCGATCCGACCACCTTCAACAAGTCCAAGCGCAATGCCGTCGACGGTCGGCCACGCTGGCCCTCGACGGAATCCATCGCCAAGGTGATCGAGGCGACCGGCGCCAGCATCGACGAGTTCACCCGGCTGATGCGGGGCGAATCTCAGGCCCTCGAGACCAACAGCCACCGGCAGGGCATCACGGTGCCGCTGATCGGTCTCGCTCAGGCAGGCGGCGGCGGCTTCTTCGACGACGCCGGCTACCCGGCGGGCCAGGGCTGGGACGAGATCTCGCTGCCGGCCAAGCCCGACGAGGCGGTCTATGCGCTCGAGGTCTCCGGCAGTTCGATGATGCCGCTCTACCGCGATGGCGACGTGGTCATCGTGTCGCCTGCCTCCGCCATCCGCCGCGGCGACCGGGTCGTCGTGCGCACGAAGGGCGGCGAGGTGATGGCTAAGATCCTGCAGCGCCAGACCGCCCGGACGATCGAACTCGCTTCGGCCAATCCCGACTATCCGGACCGGCAGTTCGCCCTTGACGAGATCGAGTGGATGGCGCGGATTCTCTGGGCCAGTCAGTGAGCCTGGGCGATCGGCTGCAGCGCGACGCCGGCATCGCCGTCGGGCTCGTCACGTTGGCAGCGCTGTTTCTCCTCCTGGCGCCCTCGCCCGATGCCGAGCTTGCGCAGGAAGCGCCCGCTTCGGCGGAAGCCGAACCGACCGTGAGGTCCGATCCGGCAGAGGACCGCGCCGTCGTCAGGCCCGGCCGCAATGTCGCGCCGCCGGCGATCACTCAGCGTGGCGACCTGGACGACGCACCGTTGCGGCGCGTGCAACCGCCGCCCGCCGCCGCGGAGCCTGAGAGTGAACCGCCGGACACCGACGACCCTGCCGGCATACGGCTTCTCGCCCAGCCTGTGGCGATGGACGCCGGCCGGATCGCCATCGGCGACAGCATCGTCACGCTGCCGGGCCTCGCGGCGCCGGAACTGGGCCGCCGCTGCGGCAGCGGCGCGACCGAATGGCCTTGCGGGATTCGGGCGCGCACCGAACTGCGCGCCTATCTGCGCGGGCGTTCTATCCGCTGCGCGGTGCCGGAGGATTTCGGCGAGACACAGGAAACCGTGGCGACTGCCTGCACCCTCGGCGGCGCCGATATCGGCGAATGGCTGGTGCGCAACGGCTGGGCCGAGGCCGAGGCGAACGGCCGCTATGTCGACGCCGAGACCGAGGCGAAACGCGAGCGCCGCGGCCTGTGGCGATAGACCTCGCCGGCGGCCCTGCGATCAGCCTTGCGCCACCAGCCGGCCGGCCAGCGCGTCGCCGATCAGCGCCCGCGTCTCGTCGATGCCGTAGAGCGCCGCGAAGGAGCCGAAGCGCGGCCCGCGTTGCTGGCCGATGAGGATCTGGTAGAGCGCCTGGAACCACTCGCCCGTGACACCGGGGCCGCCCTGCGGCCCTGTCTTCTTCAGGTCCTGGTAGCGCTCGATGGGTCGGGCGACGTCGAGCAGCGCGTTCTGGATCGTCTCACCGTCGGCATCCTTCGCCAGCGTGGCAAGCTTGGCGTCCAGCGCCTCGAGGGCGCCGCGCTCGACGGCGTCGGGCAGCCGGAAGACCTTGCTCGGGCGGACGAAGTCCTCGTAGTAGCGCAGCGCATAGCCGACCAGCCGGTCGAGCTCGGGATCGCTCTGCGCCGTCACGCCCGGCGCGTGACGGGTGATGAAGCCCCACAGGACGCCCGGCTCGTGGGCGTTCGACGCGCTGACGAGGTTGAGCAGCAGGCCGAAAGACACGGGCAGCTGGATCGCCGGCGGGTTGCCCGAGTGGATGTGGAAGACCGGATTGCCGAGCCGTTCCTTCCAGGCCTGGCGCGGATAGGCCGCGAGGAACTGGTAATATTCATCCACGGCACGCGGGATGACGTCGAAATACAGCTTCTTGGCCTGGCGCGGGCGCTGGAACATGTAGAGCGCCAGGCTTTCTGTCGGCGCGTAGGTCAGCCACTCGTCGATGGTCAGGCCGTTGCCCTTCGACTTCGAGATCTTCTGGCCGTTCTCGTCGAGGAAGAGCTCGTAGACGAAATGCTCGGGCGCCCGTCCGCCGAGCGCTTCGCAGATGCGGTCATAGACGCCCATGTTCGGGCCGTGGTCCTTGCCGAACATCTCGAAATCGACACCCAACGCCGCCCAGCGCGCGCCGAAGTCGGGCTTCCACTGCAGCTTCACGTTGCCGCCGGTCACCGGCAGCGTGGTCTCCACGCCATCCTCGTCGTCGAAGGTGATCGTGCCGGCCTCGGCATCCACCGACTTCATCGGCACGTAGAGGACGCGGCCGGTCTTCGGCGAGATCGGCAGGAAGGGCGAATAGGTGGCGCGGCGCTCCTCGCCGAGCGTCGGCAGCATGATCGCCATGATGGCGTCGTAGCGCTCGGCCACACGCCTCAGGATCGCGTCGAAGCGGCCCGACCGGTAATAGTCGCTGGCGCTGGCGAAATCGTAGTCGAAACCGAACGTATCGAGGAAGCCGCGCAGCATCGCGTTGTTGTGATGGCCGAAGCTCTCGTATTCGCTGCCGAACGGGTTCGGCACGACGGTCAGCGGCTTGTGCAGATAAGGCTCCAGGGAAGCGCGGTCCGGCACGTTGTCGGGCACCTTGCGCATGCCGTCGAGATCGTCGGAGAAGCACAGCAGCCGGGTCGCGACCTTGCCTTCGGTCAGCACCTCGAAGGCGTGGCGGACCATCGACGTGCGGGCGACTTCGCCGAAGGTGCCGATATGCGGCATGCCGGACGGGCCGTAACCGGTCTCGAACAGCACCTCCGCCGGCATGCCCGTCGCCTCGTACCGCTTGAGGAGCTTGCGCGCCTCCTCGAAGGGCCAGGCGTTGGAGGCGAGCGCATCGTCGAGAGGCGGGCGGTCGCCGATTGGGGCCATCGGGCTCTGCATGGGTCGTCCTTGCTCGGGTTCTGTCCCTTGCGCATGGCATCGCCGGCGTGTTCCGGTCGCGGCGAACGAGCGAAGGGATGCCCGGTCTAGAAAGAAGCCGCGAGCCCGTCAACAAAGCCGCCGCTTCGGGGTTGTGTGCAACCCGGGCCGCGCCTAGATCGCGATGACGTGCCAGCGCTTCGGACATACGCCCCGAAGGTCCGGCCGAAGACCGGAAGGGCTAGCGTGGTCGGCCCAGCCGACGGCAACTGCGCTGCCCTTCAGGATCAGTGCCCAGCAAGGAGACCCCGTCGATGACTGAACCCGGCCCGCAGGAAGCCTTCGTCCACCTGATGGTGGCGATGGCCACCGCCGACGGAACGATCACCGACAAGGAGTTGCGCGAACTCGGCGACCTGTTGCGGACACTGCCGGTCTTCGAGGGTTTCGACATGGACCGCCTCGACGAGATCGCCCGCCACTGCGGCGCGTTGCTGGCTCGGGAGGATGGGCTCGACCGGATCATCGCCAACGTCGTGTCGGCCGTGCCGCCGCGCATGTACGAGACCGCCTATGCGCTGGCCGTCGAGGTGGCCGCTTCCGATATCGCGGCATCGCAGCCGGAATTGCGCTTCCTCGAGATGCTGCGCGACGGCTTCGAGCTCGACAGACTAGTCAGCGGCGCGATCGAGCACTCCGCCCGGGTGCGCTACCGGCGGCTTTGACGCGCGAGCCTCAGAACGGGCTGACCGGGAAATAACGGAGCAACAGTTCCGAGAACCGCCGCTTCTGGACGATCTGGCCGATGGCGTAGTCGATCGAGCGCGCCAGCGTCGTGTCGTTCGGGGCGACGGCGATCGCCAGACCCTCGCCGAGGTAGCGATCGGAGAAGAACGGCCCGTCCGAGAACACGCAGCATGCCTCGGCGGCATCGCTCTCCAGCCAGAACGACAGACCGACCCCGTCGCCGAAGAACGTGTCGATGCGGCCTTCCTTGAGAGCCGTCAGCGCCTCGTTGCGGGTTGCAAATTCCTGTCGCGTCGCGTCCGGGAAGAAGGCGCCGAGCATTGCCCCATGGGCGCTGCCGGCCTCCACCCCGACGGTCCTGCCGGCAATCGCTTCCGCGATCGGGCTCGGCAACGGCCGGTCCTTGTGGGTCACGAAGCGTGCCGGATAGCGCAGATAGGGTTCCGAGAAGGCAAGGCTGGCGCGCGTCGTCGGCGTCATGGCCATACCCGCGACGATGGCTTCTCCCTCGCCGCGCTGCAATGCGCCCATCAGGTCCCCGAACGGCATCGCCTCGATCTGGCAGCGCGCCTGGATGTCGAGCTCTTCGCAGATCGCCCGGACGAGATCGACATTGAAGCCGGCAAGCCGCGCGCGCTGGTCGAGGAAGTTGAACGGCGGATAGTCCGTGGTCGTCAGAAACCGGATGCGCTGGCGACCGCCGAGGTCCGGCTTGGTCATCCGTTGGCGCTGGTCGTAGAAATTCGGCGTCGCCACCGTCTGCGCGCTGCTCGTTCCGGTAAGAGGGAGCATCATGAGGCAGAGGACCGGCACGAGAAGAATCAACTTCAGCGGGAGATTTTCCCTCATAGGTTAGTTTCCCCTGCGTCAACGCGCATCCACGATAAGCCCTGCGCGGCCTACGCGAGCCCGTCGGTCGTGCTCCGGTCTTCCATCAGGTGGAACCGATGCGCGACGATGTTTCGGATCACCCGGCCTTGCCGGGCGGACCTTATGTGCCGCCAGCCCTGCTACGCAATGGGGCGCGTGGCCGCTTTTTGCCGCCGCCGCGACCGGCTGCGACGGGCACGGCCGGTGGGCCTGCATCGTCCGACGAGGCGGCGACGATACTAGGGATCGAACCGGGGGTTGTCGCCGGAGCGCGGCGGGAAGCCGGCCGCAATGGCACCGACCTTGCCGCCGAGCTCCTCGCCGCGGGAATCTGCGACGCCGAGTCGATCGCCGCCCGTATTGCCGCTCGCCTCGGCCTCTCCGTCGAGTCGATCGGTTCAGGCGACCGGATCATCGGCGTCGCGGCCAGCGACCGGGCGGCGCTGCCGCGGCTGGTCAAGACCTGCGACGCGCGGCTTGAGACCAAGCTGTTCCTGCTGCCGCGGCTGGACGGGCTGGCGCGCCTCGGCGCGCTCCTCGCCGCGCGGCCGGACTTTGCCAGACGAGCCCGTGTCACCACGGACCGAGACGTCAAGGCGGCCCTTGCCCAGCAAAGCGAAAGGCAGCGGCTGCGCGCGGCGAGGGAAAGCCTTTCCGCCACCCATCCGCGCCAATCCGCCCGCAATGTGCTGGAGCCTGCGCAGGCGATGGTCCTCACCCTGACGTTCTGCGGCCTGGTGGCAGCCATGATCCATGCTCAGGCCGCAACGCTCGCCATGGTCCACCTCGTCGCCGGCCTGTTTTTCGCGGCAGGTCTGTGCCTGCGCCTGGCTGCCGTCCTCGGGCGCAAGGGGTCGACGCCGCGGCAGAGCGAGCCCATCGAGCCGAAGCCGCTCTACTCGGTGCTCGTGGCGCTGCACCGGGAGTCGGGAGTCGCCGACCGCCTGGTCGATGCGCTTTCCCGCCTGGATTGGCCGGTCAGCCGCCTGGAGATCAAGATCGTCTGCGAAGCGGATGACCCTGATACGATACGGGTGGTGGAAGGGGCGATCGGCCGTCGCCCGCAATTCGAGATCGTCAAGGTGCCGCCCTCGGAGCCCCGGACGAAGCCGAAGGCGCTGAACTTCGCGCTGCCGCTGACTGCGGGGGAATTTCTCGTGCTCTACGACGCCGAGGACGTACCCCATCCGGGCCAGTTGCGCGAGGCCTATGCCCGCTTCCGCTGCGGACCGCCGAAACTTGCCTGCCTGCAGGCGCCCCTGGTCGTGGGCAATGGCGGCAACAACTGGCTCGCCGGCATCTTCGCGCTGGAATACGCCGCCTTGTTCCGCCGGCTACTGCCATGGCTCGGCCGCCACGGCCTGCCGATGCCGCTCGGCGGCACGTCCAACCACTTCGTCCGGGCCCACCTCCTCGATGTCGGCGGCTGGGATTCCTACAACGTCACCGAAGATGCCGACCTTGGCATGCGGCTATCGCGTAACGGCTACGGGATCGAGACCATCGATCTGCCTACGATGGAACACGCCCCGGAGAGACTGGCCGTCTGGTTCCGGCAACGCACCAGATGGATGAAGGGCTGGATGCAGACCTATCTGGTCCACATGCGCCAGCCGCTGCTGCTGCTTCGTGAACTGGGGGTCCGTCGCTTCGTGACGTTCCAGCTGCTTTTCGTCGGAATGCTGGCATCGTCCGTCGCGCATCCGCTGTTCCTCGGGCTGGCCGGCGCGGGACTCGCCCGGTTGGTGGCGCAGGGACCCGGGAGCATCTCTCTCGGCGTGCTGCTGGCGCTCGACCTCTTCAATGCGGTCGGTGGCTACGCGCTGTTCGTGGTCCTCTCCAGACAAGCGATCGGCGGGGAAGAAGCGCGCAACCTGGTCAGGTACTTTCCGCTCGTACCGGTCTACTGGATGATGATCGCGGCGACGACCCTGCGCGCCTTTGCCCAGCTCGTCACCGACCCGCACCGGTGGGAGAAGACGCCGCACGACATGGCAGCCCGCGCCCGCCCGCACGACGCGCGCTATCGGCTCGATCCGCGCTTCGAGACTTGACGGATGAGCGGGCCACGACGCCCGCGATAGCGGGGCAGTCGGGCCCTGCTGATGAAAACTGCCCACCGCGACCTATATTAAGGGATCAAAAGCAGGATTGATTGAAATGAGCGTCGCCTTCGTCAAGGAACCCAATGACAGCCAGGTCGAGGTCCTCCCGGACCGCGAGTTGGGTGAGCATCAGAACATCGTCACCGCGCGCGGGCTGGAACTGATCGACAAGGAGATCTCGGTGCTTGAGGCGAGCCTTGAGGAGGCCCGGCAAGCGGACGACAAGATCGCCGCGGCGACGATCAACCGCGACCTGCGCTATTGGCGCGCCCGCCACGCCACCGCCGAGGTTGCAGCGCCGGACCACGATGCAGACATCGTCCAGTTCGGCAGCCGCGTGACGATCGAGCGGCCCGATGGCCGGCGCCAGTCGTTCCGGATCGTCGGGATCGACGAGGGAGACCCGGCCGAAGGCCTTCTCTCCTACGTTGCCCCGCTCGCCAGGAGCCTCATCGGCAAGCAGGTCGGCGACGTGGTCAAGGCTGGGGCCGACGACGCGGAAATCGTCGAGATGTCGCACGAGGCCTAACAGCACGGACCGGGCGAGCCGCTTCTCTGGCGGGCGGCGGCTCACGTCTCCTGGCCACCAAAATTGGCCGCCAGGGCATCGATCAGCACCCGGACCTTTCGCGGCAGATAGGCGCCAGGCGGGCGCAAGACGTGGATCCCATACTCGCCCGTCTCGTAGTCCGGGAAAAGCCGGACCAGCTTCCCGCTCTCGACCGCTTCGGCGACCAGGAACGACGGCGCGTCGACGATGCCGAAGCCGGCAATCGCCCATTCGATCGTCGCATCGCCGCTGTCCGATTTCAGCCGCCCGCGCGGGCGGATCGTAATCTCGCGGCCGCCGGACCGGAAGTGCCATTCCGGTGAGCGCCGGCCTTTGTAGACCAGGCACTCGTGGTTCGGCAGTTCCTCCGGAACCAGCGGGGTGCCGTGCTCGGCCAAATAGTCCGGGCTGGCAACGACCATGGAATGGAACCGGCCGATCTGGCGCGCGATTAGGCCGGAATCGCGCAGATTGCCCATGCGGATCGCCGCATCGAACCCTTCGCCCACGAGATCCGTCAGCCGATCGTCGAACGACACGTCGAGCTCGAGCTCCGGGTGCAGCCGCACCAAATCCGCAAAGACGCGCGTGAGGCGGCAGCCGCTGAGGGCATTCGGGACCGACAGGCGCAGAAGCCCGACGACGGCGCGGCCATCCCGCGCGACGGCATCGCGTGCCTCGTCCAGTTCGGCAAGGATCCGCTCGCAACGCTCCTTGAACTGGAGTCCCGCCTCGGTGGGGCTGATGCCGCGGCTGGTTCTGGTGAGCAGCCGCGTGCCGAGATCGGCCTCCAGTCGCGCGATACGGCGGCTGACGATGGATTTGGAAACGCGCAGGCGGACGGCGGCCCGGTTGAGCCCGCCGCTCTCGATCACCTCGACGAGGCTGCGAATGTCCTCAAGCTCGTTCATCCAGCTGTTCCGTTACGTGCAACATCGGAGTGTGGATTATGCGCCTTCTGATGCACGAATTGAACCGCTAGCTAGGTGGCATCGCGTTTTCGCATTCATGAGGTTACCGATGTCTACCGTTCTCGCCATCGCCAGCAGCGCCCTGGGCGATGCCTCCGTCTCCAACGGGCTGGTCGACGATGCCGTCGCCGCGCTTCGTGCGAGCGATCCGCAACTTCGCGTCATCGCCCGCGACCTCGGCCTGAACCCGGTTCCGCATCTCGGCCTGGACGCAGCGACCGCTCTTCGCGGCGGGGAGCCTGCCAACGATGCCCAGGCAGCCGCCCGTTCGCTCTCGGACCAGCTGATCCGTGAAGTCCGCGATGCCGACCTGATCGTCATCGGCGCGCCGATGTACAATTTCGGTATCACCTCGACGCTCAAGGCCTGGTTCGACCATCTGCTGCGCGCCGGCGAGACCTTCCGCTACACCGCGGCCGGCCCCGAGGGCCTGATCAAGGGCAAGCGGGCGCTGGTGATCGAAACCCGGGGCGGCAAATATTCCGAGGGCCCGGCTGCGGCAATGGACTCGCAGGAGCCGCATCTGTGCACCTTGCTTGGCTTCATCGGCATCAGCGACGTGACCTTTGTCCGGGCGGAAAGCCTTGCCATCGACCCCGACATCCGCGCGGCCGCCATCGAGGCAGCACGGCAGGAGATCGAACGGGTTGCCGGTCGCTCGCTGGCCGAGGCTGCCTGACGTCGGAGGTTGCGGCTGGCGGGAGGGCTGGAGCGGGCGATGGGGATCGAACCCACGACATCAAGCTTGGGAAGCTTGCGTTCTACCGCTGAACTACGCCCGCAACGGCCGGAACCTAGCCGCGCGCATGAGCCGACGCAAGCGGAATTCGAGGGGTGAGAAGGCAGGCGGCAGCCCCTGTCGCCTGCCCTCGCGTACTTGCGGCCTGCCCGCCTCAGGCGCTCAGCGCCGCCGCTTCGCGGGCCAGGCGGGTGACGGTGTCCCAGTCGCCGGCAGCGACGGCGGCTTTCGGCGCGAGCCAGGAGCCGCCGACGCAGATGACGTTCGGCAGGCTGAGATAGTCGCGCACGTTGTCGATGGAGATGCCGCCGGTCGGGCAGAAGCGCAGCGACGGGAACACCGGCGCGATCGAGCGCAGGAACGCCGCGCCGCCGATCTGCTGTGCCGGGAAGAACTTCAGGATCTCGTAGCCTTCCTCGATCATCGCCATCAGTTCGCTCGCCGTCGCCGAGCCGGGCAGCATCGGCACGCTCGAGGAGCGCGCGGCGTCGAGCAGTTCCATCGTCGCGCCGGGCGAGACGATGAACTTGGCACCCGCCGCTTCCGCCTGGTCGAGCTGCTTCGGCGTCAGGACAGTCCCGGCACCACAGATCGCCTCCGGCACCGCCTCGGAGATGGCGCGGATCGCGTCGAGGGCCGCAGGCGTGCGCAGCGTCACCTCGATCGAGCGGATGCCGCCGGCAACGAGCGCGCGCGCCAGGTCGACGCCTTCTGCCGCAGTCGATACCGCAACGACGGGCACGACCGGCTGGGCGGTCAGAATTTCGAGGAGACGCTTGGTGTTCTGAGCCATGGTTTCCGACCGTTAGGAAAGCGGGAGGGAATGGCCGGCTCTACAGCATCAGCGGACGGAGCGAAAACGTTTTCTCGGCTCGCAGGCGTTGCGCAGCGGCAGCGTCGTGCGCGTCCGCCGACCGTATCGGCGGGGCTTACCAGCCGCCGTTGAAGGTGCGGTAGAAGACGTGCTTGCCGATCTTGTCGACGCGCTCCATCGCGCTCGCCCAGCGCGGGCGGACGTAAGTGGCGTGGTAATGGGTCGCCGAGCCGACGTCGCTCAGCCAGATGTCGCCCTTGGTCACCTGTTCGGCGACCTGCTTGGCCCGCGCCCAGGCGCTGCGGTCGCCGACGCGCGGACGGCTGCCGTCGCAGGCGAAGGAGAACTGGCAGCGATTGCGCCAGTTCTTGTTCTGGTAGACGACGCCGCAGATCGTCTTCGGATAGGCCGGGTTGCGCACGCGGTTGAGGATCACCTGCGCGACGGCCGCCTGGCCGGTCGCGGATTCGCCGCGTGCCTCGAAATAGATGCCGTTGGCGAGGCAGTTCTGTTCCTTGGCGCTGAACGCGCTGGCCGCCAGCGGCGTCGCCGCCCAGGCATGATCCTTGTCGCCGATCGGCGGGACGAACGCCTCCGGCTGTTCCTTGAGGATGGTCTCGAAGAGCGAGGACGTCCGGCTGGCAGGCGCGTAGCCGAGGGCGCCGGTGTCGTCGGTGGACGGCTTCAGCGAGGCCAGCATGACATCCCCGTCATCGAGGATCTTCGGCGTGCCCTTGAGCTGGAAGTTCATCGCGACGGTCATCGCTTCCTGGGTGGTCTGGGTGACCTTCGAGAAAGCCAGGCGTACCCGCTCGGCGGGGCCGATGACGCGCGGTCCGAGCAGGCTCTGCCGCTCCAGGATCGAGCCGGCGGAAAAGCCGCGGGGCGGTAGCGACTCGGCCGGTGCCAGCGAGATGACGCGGGCACCCTTCTCGGCGCGGCGCACGCGGCTTTCGTCGGGTGCCGCGAAGGCTTTCTGCGGTGCGTCGAGGGTGAAGAGAGCGCCGTCGCCGGCCCGGACGCCGGCGCCTTCCGGGAGCTGCCCGCGCTGCGGGCCGGCAAAGGCGATCTCGGCTGTCTCGATGGATCCGGCAGGCGACGGAACGAAATAGGCCTGCCAGCGGTTTGCCTGTTTGACGCCGCCGAGAGTGCTGGTCATGTCCTGATAGGCGATGCTGCCGGTCGAGACGGTGACGATCACAACCGTCCCCGCGCAAACGGCGGCTGCGCGAAGGGCGCGCTTCAGTGTCCGTGCCTGTACGCGCGGTGCAGCCTGCAGCCCCTCATCCCCCATTCAGATCCCCATCGTCTTTGGCATTTCGTTCAACGTCTGTCGTTGAACATTCCCCATTAACCTTAGTTCTTGGTTAACAGAACGTGGTGATTTCAAGACGGACGCTTGCGTTTTGGCGCGAAGGGATTGTCGGTTTTGCGCAATCCGAGGCGGATCGGCACCCCAAAAAGCCCGAAACTTTCGCGTAAGCCATTGATTAGATAGCGGGTATAAGACGTTCCCAGGGCTTCCGGCCTCGACGTGGAAATCATGAAAGTCGGTGGCCGGCTCTTCACCTGGGTCATATACTTGATGTTAACCCGTCGCCCCGCGACCGCCGGCGGCGGGTGGTGGCCGATCGTCCGACTCAGCCATTGGTTGAGCTTTGCCGTCGAGATCCGGCGGTTCCAGACTTCGTGGGTCTCGACGATGGCCTTCATCAGGCGGTCGATCCCCTCGCCGGTCTCGCCCGACACGGTGACCGCCTTGACGCCGCGTGCCTGCGGCAGCAGCCGCTCGGTCTTCTCGCGCAGTTCCGCCAGCACCGGCTGGCGGTCCTCGATCAGATCCCATTTGTTGAAGGCAATGACCGGCGCCCGGCCCTCGCGCACGATCAGGTCGACGATCGACATGTCCTGGCGCTCGAAAGGGATGGTGACGTCGAAGACGATGACGACGATCTCGGCATATTTGATCGCCCGCAGCGCATCGGCCACCGAGAGCTTCTCGAGCTTTTCCTGGATCCGCGCCTTGCGGCGCAGGCCGGCCGTGTCGAACATCCGGATCTTGCGGCCGCGCCAGTCCCATTCGACCGAAATTGAGTCACGGGTGATGCCGGCCTCCGGGCCGGTCAGCATGCGGTCCTCGCCGAGAAAGCGGTTGATCAGCGTCGACTTGCCGGCATTCGGGCGCCCGACAATGGCGATCCGCAGCGGCTTGGTGTCGTCGTAGGGCGGCGCCTCGGCCTCCTCGCCCTCGTCACCTTCGGCGACGAGTTCCGGCGCTTCCTCTTCCCACCATTCCGGCTCGTCTTCGGCCAGCGGATCGGCAAAGGCCTCCTCGCCAAGCGCCTCGACGAGCGCGTCGCGCAGCTCGGCCATGCCCATGCCGTGCTCGGCCGAAATGCCGATCGGCTCGCCGAGCCCCAGCGAATAGGCGTCCAGCACACCGGACTCGGCGCCGCGCGCCTCGGCCTTGTTGGCGACGAGGATCACCTTGGCGGCGGTGCGCCGGCACAGCTCGGCGAAGTCGAGATCCTGCGGCGTCAGCCCGACCTTCACGTCGACCATGAACAGGACGCAGTCGGCCGCAGCGATAGCGATCTCTGTCTGGGCGCGCATGCGCCCTTCCAGCGTTTCCGCGCCGGTGATCTCGAGGCCCGCCGTGTCGATGATCTCGAACTCGAGATCCATCAGCGAGGCTTCGCCGGAGCGGCGGTCACGGGTGACGCCCGGCCGGTCGTCGACCAGCGCCAGGCGCTTGCCGACGAGACGGTTGAACAGCGTCGATTTGCCGACATTGGGTCGGCCGATAATGGCAATGGTGACCATCGAGGTCTCCGCGCTCCTCCGGAGCGATGGGGCGGCGGACCTTGGGCCCGTCGCCGGAAAAATTCTAGTTCACGCCGCCTTGCGGTGCCACCGGCTCGCCGGCTGGCGCAGCAGGCTCGGACAGGGCCGGCGGGATGTCGGATGCCGGCTCCTGCGGCTGATCGGCGACGGGCGCCGTATCCTCGACAGCCGGTGCGGCCTCTGAGGGTAACACGTCCGCGCCGCCAAGACCGAGATCCGTCGTCGGCATCGTGATCGATGGCGCTGCCCCAGAAGCTGGCGCAGCAGGTTCAGCGGTGGGTACGCTCTCGGGCGCCACCACGGCGCCGCCATCAGGCGAGGCAGGCGCTTCGACCGCCGGCGCCGGCGCCGGCGCTGCTGGCACCGGCTGTTCCGTCGCCGCCTGCGGCGCTGCCGGGGCAGCGCCCTCGGCTGCGGGCGCCCCCGCCGCGATCACGTCGAGCATCAGCCGGGCGCGTGCGGAAATGCCGTTGGATGCCCCCGCGTCGTCGACGAGCTGCTGGAACAGGCCGAACGCCGTCTCGATGTCGCCCGCCTTCCAGGCAGCCAGCGCGACCGCTTCGCGGGCCGGAAAGCGCAGCGGCTCGCTGTCGCCGGTAAGCCGCTCGACCCGTTCGCGTACGTCGTCCACCGTGCCGCTATCGACGAGGACATAGGCAGCGCGCACCGCCGCCATGTCGCGGATCGGCTGGGGTGCACCGGAATCGGCGGCAACGGCGTCGAAGGCCGCGACCGCCTCCTGGGGCTGCCCCTGCGCCACCCGAACCGAACCGATGCGCATCCGCGCCAGATCCGGATAGGCGCCATGCCCGTCCGCGATCAGCGCCTCGAGCGCGGCGACGGCCTCGTCAGGCTGGCCCGCGGCGGCGAGATCGAGCGCCACGAGATAGCGGTCGCCCGATGCGTCGGCCTGGGCCGCCTGGTAGCGGTCCCACCCGACATAGGCGGCGGTCGCAACGAGGAGGATAACTACGCCGATCAGCAGCCAGCGGCCGAACTTCGACCAGGCTTCCTGAACCTTGTCCTGGCGAAGCTCCTCGTTGACTTCCCGAATAAAACTGTCGTCGCTCATCCACCCACTCTTCGCGATAAGGCTGCGTGGGCGATCCGCCGTTTTCCGGCGGACGCCTGCACGTCATGGGCGTCTTCTAACGATTTTTCACCGCTATGAAAGGGTTGGCGCTATTCGCCCTCAGGCGACCGGCGCGACTCCGAACAGCCATTCGTGCAGCCCGCCGATGAAGATCGCCGAAAGCACGAGGCCGACGATGACCGCGGCGATGTCCCCGCCATAGCCTTTCGCCACGGGCCTGGCGGCGGCACCGGTGCGTCCGAGCGCGTTGATGTAGTCGACGATCGCCCAGGCGAGAAAGCCACCGAACAGGACGACGTCGGCCGCCGTGCCGTTGGCAAGGAGATGACCGAGCGCCCAGAGTGCGATGCCGAGAACCATCGGATGACGCACGGCCGCCTTGATATGGCCGGTCGGCACATAGGCGGCCGTCACCAGCACGAAGGCGACCGGCACGAGCACCAGCGCCAGGTGCCGCAGGCCGCCCGGCGGGTCCCAGAGCGGCAGCCCGCCGATCTTCGCCTGTCCATAGCCGTAACCGACGAGCATGATCCCGATCAGCGACAGCACCGAGTAGGCGCCCTTGTAGCGACCTTCCCCCAGGCGGGCGATCATCCTGTCGCGGACCGGTTCGGCAACTATCCGAACGGAGTGGATCCCGAGGAAGATGATCATCCCCGTCACCAGGATCAGCATGGCGGTCCCCCTCGTCGTCCAGCCGAGCGATCCTCGCTGCGGTGTGGCGGATGATAGGCAAAACCCACCGCCTTGTCTTGCCGCCATCGGTCGCGGCGGAAGCGACTTCGGGCAACCGTCCACCCAGCAGCCTCGACTTTCGACAGCCGGCCTGTATGGCATTGCCGACACAGCAAGCTTGGCTCGGGAGATTGACGAATGGACATGACCGACACGATGAACGCCGCGATCGGGGCGGTCGCGATCTACGCGGGGCTCGCCATCCTCATCCTTGTCTGGCTCGCGGTCCAGACCGGCCGGGTTCGCCAGGCCGAGAAGGTCTTCATGGGCGACGGCGGCAACCCGCGGATGATCCGGATCATGCGCGGCCACGCCAACGCATTGGAATTCATCCCGGCGACGCTGCTCGCGATGCTGCTGCTCGCCCTCACCGGCGCGCCGCCGCTGCTGATCCACCTTCTGGGGCTGTTGCTGATCGCCGGCCGGTTCATCCACGCCTGGCATTTCGCCGCCGCCGATGCGCCGCCCTGGCAGCGCGTCGCGGGCACCGCCCTCTCCTTTTTCGCGCTCGGCGGTGCGGGTGTCGCGGTGCTGATCGCCGGCCTCATGTCGCTCGCATGACCATCGCAATGATCCGGCCGGCAACCCGTGACGACGTCCGGGCGATCGTCGCGCTGCTGGCCGAAGACGACATTGGCGGCGCCATCGACACGGGCGCGGCGGCAGATCTGCCGCTCTACGAGGCCCAGTTCGATCGCATCGCGGCCAGCACCACCGAGTTCCTGTTCGTCGCCGAAGTGGACGGCCGCGTCGTCGGCACGTTCGAGATCGTCATCGCCCGCAGCCTGCCCTACCGCGCGGCGACCCGCTGCATCCTCGAGGCGGTGCAGGTTCACCCCTCGATGCGGGGCCAGCGGATCGGCGAGGCGATGGTGCTGCGGGCGATGGAAGAAGGCCGCGCCCGCGGCGCGGACGTGATGACGCTGACCTCGAACGTCAAACGCGAGGCCGCCCATCGCTTCTACGAGCGGCTCGGCTTCGAGCGCAGCCATGTCGGGTTCAAGCGCGCGCTCTGAGAGCGCGCGCTGTCGTTGATGAGGCTGCCTCAGAGTGCGGCTTCGACTTTCTCGGCGACCTCCGGCGCGAGCCAGGCCTTCCAGACCTCCGGCTCGGTATCGAGGAAGTACAGTGCCGTGTCCTCGCCGGTCGCCTGATTCTCGTCCTTCCAGGCCAGCAGCCTGTTGACGGTGTCGTTGCCCCAGGCCCGGCGGTCGAGATAGGCCGCCGCCTGCGGCGCGGAATCCGCCAGCTCCCTGGTCACCAGCGTGTAGACCTCGGCCGGCGTCCAGGCATTGATCTTGGGCGCCGCGCAGTCCGGCTGGGTGGTGCAGGACTTCCACTCGGCTTCGTCGAAGGGCACGTCCCATTCGAGCATCTTCATCGGGTAGCGTCCGATGATCGGCGTCGGCGACCAGTAATAGCCGATCCAGCCGGTCTCATCGGAAAACGCCTTGGCGATCGACCCGTCGAGACCTGCCGAAGAGCCCGTGTCGACAAGATCGAACCCCTTGTCGGCGGCCCCATAGGCCTTGAACAGATTGCCGACCATGATCTGGCAGCCCCAGCCGGCCGGGCAATTGTAGATCGCGCCCTTGGACGGGTCCTCCGGCGACGGGAACAGCTCAGGATGCGCCAGCGCGTCGGAGACTGTCCGGATCTCGGGGTTTGCGTCCGCCACGTATTGCGGAATCCAGAAGCCCTCCTGGCTGCCGTCCTCCAGCACCTTCGCCGCATAGGCGATGCGGTTGTCCGCCACGGCGGCGTCGATCTGCTCGCGGAACTGGTTGACGAACATCTCCGGCGCGACGTCCGGCTCGGCTTTCTCGGTCATCGACGTGAAGGTCGGCATCGTGTCGCCCGGCACCAGCACGGCGTCGCAGCCATAGCCGTTCTCGAGAATGAACTGGTCGATGGCCGCCATGACTTCCGCCGACGCCCAGTTCATCGAGGCGATGCTGACGGTTCCGCAGTCGGCGTCCTGGGCACTGGCCATGCCTGGCAGAGCGGCGACGCCGGCAACAGCCGCGCATGCGGCAAGGAAGGATTTCATCTGACATCTCCGATCGGACACTGACGGTGACGGCATCGTCGCCGTTCGGGAGGCGGAAATAGTCGTCGCCCGCGTCCCGCAAAGGAGCCCCGCGTCGCGATTTCTTGGCCTTCACCAACATGTGCACTAGACTTCGCAGGATCAGGCGGTTCGCTCGACCCGCCAGCATGGACTTCACCAACCGAAGGATACGGCATGAATCGGACCCTGAGCCCGGCACTGTTGACGGCGGCACTCATCGCCCTCGCCGGCTGCACCTCGAGCGAGCGCGCCGCGCCTCCGGCTCCCGGGCTTGGCGGCCCCATGACAGGCGCACCGATCGGCGGTGTCGCCGGCAGCCCGATGGACGGCGCCTGCAATGCCGCCGCCGCGCGCCCGCTGGTCGGCCAGATCGCCAACCTGCAGACCACCGAGCAAGCCAAAACCATGACAGGTGCGGCCGACGTGCGGATCCTCTTCCCGAACCAGCCGGTGACGCAGGAATTCGTCGGAACCCGGCTGACGCTCGACACCAATGACGAGAACCGCGTTTCGCAAGTCCGCTGCGGCTGACGGAGGACCGTTGCTGCCCGCATAAACCTGTCACGGCCGGCGGGTCCGCCGGCCAGCGGCCAATGTCAGCCACGGCCCCGCATGGAAGGCGCTCATCAGCAGGTACATCGGGACCATGCCGGCGAGCCACGAGCCCTGTCCCGCCGCGCAGATGTCCGGCGGGCCGGTGCCGACCCCGGTCGCCAGGGCCATAGCGGCGAAGGTCGGCGACCCTGCCAGCGACAGCCATGCAGCGGCCGAGGTGGCCGGGCCGCGTGTCGCGCCCCGGCGCAAGCGGGCCGCATAGGCGCTGGTCATCGCTTCGCGCTCGTCTCGAGGGCGCGGAAACTGGCGACCCCGGCGTCCGATACCATCGCCCATTCCGGATCGGTCGGGGCCTCCGGCACGTAGAGGTCGTGCCAGTTCCACCATTTGTAGGGCGGGGTCTGCGGATAGCCCTCGGGGGAATCCTCCCAGGTCTCCTGGCGCCCGAGCGGCGTCGCGTCGAGGAATTGCCAGGTGGTGCCCAGCGCCTCGTCGCCGCGGACATTGATGAAGTAGGTCCGGAATATTCGCGCGCCGACGCGGATGAAGACATTGTGGCCATGCCAGAGATCGACGCCGAAATCCGCATCGAAGCTGTCGGTCAGCGTATACCAGGGCATGGCCCAGCCCTTTTGCGCCTTCAACCGCGCAATGTCGGCCTGCGGCGCGCGCGAGACATAGGCCAGCGTCGTGTCGCGGGCATTCAGATGCGCCAGGTGCGCGACCTGATCGGCCACCAGCGAGCAGCCACGGCAGGCATTGTCGGGCCAGCCGAGCACGCCGGGCTCGAAGAAGGCGCGGTAGACGATCAGCTGGCGTCGACCCTCGAAAAGATCGGCGAGGCTCATCGCGCCCTGCGGTCCGTCGAAACAATAGGTCTTCTCCACCTCCGTCCACGGCATCCGCCGCCGTTCGGCAGCCAGGGCGTCGCCGGCCCGCGTATGCGCCTTCTCCTTGACGAGTAACCGCTCGCGGGCGGCCTCCCACTCCTGGGGTGACACGAAGGGGGGCGTGTGCATCACGGGCGCATCGTCTTCCCGGTCGATCTCGCGTGTCTTAGTCATGGTCATTGCTGCCTCCGAATGAGACGTGGCCCGGATGACGCGTGAGCTTCCGGCCCCGTTGCTGGACAGACGCGACCCTGGCAGCGGGAGCGCGATGGGTGGGAGTAACAAGTGTGACGGCAAGCCGATGGACCTGCTGATCGCTGCCGCGGCGCGCGCGCTCGCAAGCGGGGATCCGCTGGCGGCGCTCAACCGTGTTGCCTTGCGCGACGACCCGCCGGCGCTGGCGCTTCGCGGCATCGCCATGGCGCAGCTCGGCGATCTCGGGCGGGCCACGGCGTTGCTGCGGCGCGCGGCGCGCGGCTTCGGCCCCGGCCAGCCGATCGCCCGCGCGCGCTGCGCCGTCGCCGAGGCCGAGATCGCCTTCGTGTCACGCGACCTCGCCTGGCCGGAGGCGGCACTGGAGGCGGCGCGGGCAACGCTCGAAGCCCGGGGCGACCAATCCAATGCCGCCCATGCCCGCACGCTCCAGGCCCGGCGCCAGCTGCTCGTCGGCCGGATCGGCGAAGCCGAGCGCACGCTGGCGGGTCTCGATCCCGCGTCGCTGCCGGCGGCCTCGCGGGCCGCGTGCGAGCTGGTCGCGGCGGGCATTGCCCTCAGGCGGATCGACACGAAGGCAGCCCGCGTAGCGCTTGACCGTGCCGGTATCGCCGCGCGGGAAGCGCGTATTCCCGCTCTGGTGGCGGAAGTCGAGGCCGCCGCCCGCGCCCTCGATACGCCTTCGGCGCGGCTGATTGCCGGCGGCAGAGAGCGCCCGCTCCTTCTCGAGGATGTCGAGAACCTCCTCGCTTCCGAGGCGCTCATCATCGACGCATGTCGGCATGGCATCCGCGCCGGAGACGTCACGCTTTCCCTTGCGACCCGGCCGGTGCTGTTTGCCCTCGCCCGAGCGCTGGCTGAAGCCTGGCCGGCCGACGCGGCGCGGCGCACGCTGCTGCAGCGCGCCTTCGGCGCAAGGCATGTCGACGAGTCGCACCGCGCCCGGTTGCGGGTGGAGATCGGCCGGCTTCGCGCAGCGCTGGGGAACCTGGCCAAGATCACCGCGACGAAAAACGGCTTCGCATTGAAGCTGCATCACCAACGCGCGGTCGTGGTGCTGGCGCCGCCCGTCGAGAACAGGCATGCCGGGCTGCTCGCCCTGCTCGCCGACGGCGAGGCGTGGTCGAGCTCGGCCCTGGCGATCGCGCTCGGCGCCAGTTCGCGCACCGTGCAACGGGCGCTCGATACACTAGCCCGCGCCGGCAAGGTACAATCCTTCGGCCGTGCGCGGTCGCGCCGCTGGACGGTGCCAAGCGTGCCGGGTTTCCCGACAGTCTTGTTGCTCCCCGGTCCGCTGCCAAGCGACTAGGATGGGTGGATGAAGCGATCGACTGCCGACATCGTCCGCGCCTACGGACCATTCCCGGAGGCGGCCCCGGTGAACGGGGTCACCTATGACGGAACGCACGTCTGGTTCGCCTCGGGCGACCGGCTGAACGCGCTCGATACGGAGAGCGGCGAGATCGTCCGCACGATCGACGTTCTCGCCCATGCCGGCACGGCCTTCGACGGCCGGCACCTCTTCCAGATCGCCGATGATCGCATCCAGCGGATCGACCCGGCGGACGGAAGCGTGATCGACACGATTCCGTCGCCCGGCGGCGACGATTCCGGCCTTGCCTGGGCCGAGGGAGCGCTATGGGTGGGGCAGTATCGCGATCGGAAGATTCACCAGCTCGACCCCAAGACCGGCGCCATCCTGCGGACCATCGAATCCAACCGGCTCGTCACCGGCGTCACCTGGCTCGACGGCGAACTCTGGCATGGCGCCCGGGACGACGAAGGGAGCGAGTTGCGGCGGCTCGACGGGACGACCGGCGAGGTAATCGAAAGCGTCGCGCTGCCGGCGGGCACCTTCGTCTCGGGCCTCGAGTCCGATGGCACCGACCGGTTCTACTGTGGCGGCGGCAAGTCCGGCACGGTCACGGCGGTGCGTCGGCCGCGGTGAAAAGCTGAAGCAGACAGAAATGACGCGTCAGCGGGGCGGGCCGGCACGCCCAGTCACTTCATCCCGGCGCGCGCCTCATCACCGATGATTAGCATCGACCGTTTCCGTTGTGAGATTAGCAGCCTGTGCGGAATTGAAAATGCTGACGACAACGATGCCCCGCTAGCAATAGATCTAGCATTTCTTCGATAGCGGATTGGGGGGTGGGGTGCGCATCACAGACACGATATCAACCCCATACACAGTAGAGAACTGCAGTAGAAAGTGATCAGGCTCGGGTGATTTCCGTTATGGCTAGTAGGAAACTCCGTCCGCGCCGACCCATGGCAGCTCGGATAAGGCCAAGACCGAGCTACAGGGCGTAGCAGATAAAACCGGTCACATAAGAAAGGGCTAACCGAGTGAACCCTTCGTTCCTTCCGGTGCTGATCGAAGAACAGCCCGCGTTGCAACCTGTTGCAAAAAGCAGCCAAAGCGGCGGCTATCACGTCCCGCTTGATTCGAGATAGCGCTGTCCGGCGAGTGGATTCGCCGAGCAGAGGCGGATATCGACTCCGCCGCCGCGGCGCTCATACTCGCGACCGCGGGTCGTCTGAGCCGGGCTTCGGGCTCATTAACGTTGAGAAGCCGGAACTGATCCCCGCTTCCGACTTGCGTTGCTGTTGCCAATTCTTTGGAATACACGCTGATACCAACGTGCGCTGATCAGAACTCATGCGCCCAGTCCCGCATTCCGATTGAGATGATTTTCCAGGGCTGATCGACGAGCTTGTTCCAAGCGTCACAGCAGTGGGCGACGATGTCGTCGTAG
>NZ_JAAAMJ010000010.1 GCF_010500835.1 Aurantimonas aggregata
CGGCCAGTGCCAGAAGCCGACGCGCCTGCGCCGCATGCTTTGTCGTCTTGGCCAGCTCTCGAAGAGCGGGTCCGTTGAAATCGGAACGAAGCGGGATCGCTGAAGCCATGGCAAACCTCCGTTTGCCATGGCTTCAGACTTCGCCCGCCTTGGGAACCCCTACAGAGTCAGCTATCGCGCACGTTGGTATCAGGCGGACTCCAGCCGCTCGATCGCGCTGACATCGACGTCTCGCTCCGCGTGCCAGGCGTCGTATGCCGCCTGCATGCGCAGCCAGACTGCCGCGCCATCGCCGAAAAGCTTGCCCAGGCGTGCTGCCACCTGCGGCGAAACCGGCTTCTTCTCCCGCATGATGTCGTAGAGATGCTGGCGGGAGATCCCCAGTCGCTCGGCGATCTCGATCCGGGTCTTGCCCGTATCGGCCAGGAGGTCGCCGATCAGCGCTCCCGGATGGGAAGGGCAGCGATTCGGGTCTCTGGTTGCCTTGAATTCGGGCACGTCGTTTACCTCCCATCGGCTATTTGTCGTGATATTGCTCGAAGTCGACGCGGTAGGCGTCGCCGTCTTCGAACTCGAAGGTGACGCACCAGGGGCCGTTGATGTGAACGGTGTACCGCGTTGGATCGAAGCCTTTCAGTGCATGGAAATCGAAACCTGGCAGGTTCATCTCCTCAGGCGACAGGCACGCATCCAGCCGATCGAGGCGGACCAGCAGGCGGCGATGCAGTCTCCTGTCGATCTTGGCCGTTGATCCAGTCGCCCAGAGTTGCGAGAGGGCCTTGTTGCGAAAGCTCCTGATCACCCCCGCAACCCACTCCGTCGTTTGATACGATCACGTTCAAAACGTAAGCGATGTGGCGACATATGTCAACATATGGCTGACGTTTTACGCTTTCACGAGAGAATAGTTCGATGACCCATGCTCCCCAGGCCGGCCTGAAAGTCCTCGAACTTGCCCGCATCCTCGCCGGGCCCTGGATCGGCCAGACACTGGCCGATCTCGGTGCCGACGTGATCAAGGTCGAGAGTCCCGCCGGCGACGACACGCGCGGCTGGGGCCCGCCTTTCGTCGAGCGGAACGGCGAGCGGACGGCGGCCTATTTCCACGCCTGCAACCGCGGCAAGCGCTCGGTTGTCGCCGATTTCGCCACGCCGGAAGGGCAGGCGCTGGTCCGCGGACTTGCCGCCGATGCCGACGTCCTGATCGAGAACTTCAAGGTCGGCGGCCTGGCGAAGTTCGGCCTCGACTACGAGAGCCTGAAGAGGGTCAACCCGCGCCTCGTCTACTGCTCGGTCACCGGCTTCGGCCAGGACGGGCCCTATGCCGGCCGGGCCGGCTACGACTTCATGATCCAGGGCATGGGCGGGGTGATGAGCCTCACCGGCGAACCGGCCGGCGAGCCGCAGAAGATCGGTGTCGCCTTCGCCGACATCTTCACCGGCCTCTACGGCACGATCGCCATCCAGGCGGCGCTTGCCGACCGGGCGCGGACCGGGCAGGGGCAGTATGTCGACATGGCGCTGTTCGACTGCATGGCCGGGGTGCTGGCCAACCAGGCGCTGAACTATCTCGCCTCCGGCATCGTGCCGAGCCGCCTCGGCAACGCCCATCCCAACATCGTGCCCTATCAGGTGTTTCCGGTCGCCGACGGCCATCTGATCATCGCCTGCGGCAACGACCGGCAGTTCGGCCGGCTCTGCGGCGTGCTGGGCGTCGCCGACCTCGCGCTCGACGAGCGCTACCGGAGCAACGAATCGCGCGTCGCCAACCGCGAGACGCTGGTCGCCGCGCTGGCGACGGCGACGGGTCGGTTCGAGCGCGATGCGCTGCTCGCCGGGCTGGAAGCCGTCGGCGTCCCGGCCGGGCCGATCAACGACGTCGCGGAGGTCTTCGCCGATCCGCAGATCGTCCATCGCGGCATGCAGATCGCGCCGGAGGGCCTGCCGGGCGTGCGCACGCCGATCCGCTTCGGCGCGGCGGACCTCTCGCTGGAGCGCCCGGCACCGAGCCTCGGCGAACATCAGGGCGCACGGTTCGGCGACGGCGGCGAACCCAACGCCGGCTGATCGCCTGGGCGCTCGCGCTTGGCCTGCCCTAAAGCTGCGACTCGATCGGCAGGAAGCCGATGATGGCCACCGCCATGCGCCGCCAGACGGTGGTCTCGGGGTCGCGGCGTTCTTCCCGCGCCTCCGGCCCGGTCCCATCCTGCCAGGCCAGCGAGCCGTGCTTCAGCGTCACGCGATAGCTGCTCTGCGGCGCCATCTGCTCCATCACCACCGCGCGAACTTCGCGCGTCAGCGCAGCCTGCCGGAACAGCACGCCCATCTCGGTGTTGAGCGACACCGAGCGCGGATCGAAGTTGAACGAGCCGATGAAGCCGGCCTCGCCATCGACGGTGAACGCCTTGGTGTGGAGGCTCGCCGTGCTCGAGCCGAACAGCGAGATGTCGTCGCGCCGCCTGCGGGGCCGGAGCTCGAACAGCGTGATGCCGCCCTGCAGCAGCGGCGCCCGGTAGTTGGCATAGGCGCCATGCACCGCCGCGACGTCGGTCGCCGCCAGCGAGTTGGTCAGGACGGTGATGTCGACGCCCCTTGCCGCCAGCTCGGTCAGCCGACGGACGCCCTGATAGCCCGGAATGAAGTAGGGCGAGACGATCTCCAGATGCGAGCGGGCAGACAGCACCACCGGGTTGATCTCGTTCCACAGCCAGTTCTTCTGGCCACGGCTATGAGCCTTTTCCGGGGGATCGGAGATCACCCGCGCCTCCGGCGTCCAGTGAAACACTGAAGCGTCGCAGAGCATCTTCTGCGCGCCGCCTTCCTCGCTCAGCCGCCGCATGAAGGGCGCTGCGCGCTCGCTGGCGATCAGCCCAGCCCAGCGCTCCTTCAGCTCGGGCAGGTCGCCCCGGCCGTAGCGCGCCAGCTTGCGGATCGGCAGGACGGCGCTGCTGTTCCAGAAATCGTCGAAGACAGTCGCCGCCTGGTCGACCACGGGCCCGACCGCCAAGAGGTCCATGTCGCGAAAATTCGCCGTGTCGGAGGCGTCGAAATAGGCGTCGCCGACATTGCGCCCGCCGACGATGGCGAGCCTTCCGTCGGCGATCCACGCCTTGTTGTGCATGCGCCGCGTGGCGCTGAACGGGCGCAGCAGCGTCTCGACGCCGCGATGCAGCGCGTTCGAGCGGCTCTTGGCCGGGTTGAACAGCCGCACCTCGACATTGGGATGGCGATCCAGCGCCAGGTAGCTGCGGTCCCTGCCGCGGGTGTTGATGTCGTCGAGCAGCAGCCGCACCCGCACGCCGCGGTCGGCGGCGTCGATGAGCTCGCTGGCCAGGAGCCCGCCGGTCAAATCGTCGAGCCAGTAGTAATATTGCAGGTCGAGGCTCCGCCCGGCGGTGCGGGCGGCCAGCACCCTGGCGGCGAAGGCCCGGGTGCCGCCGGTGATCAGCATCAGCCCGCTTTCGCCCGGATGCCGGCGGAGCATCGCGGCGACGTCCCGGTCTAGCGCCGTGGCATCGTCCTCGGGCGGCAGCGCGAAGGATGGCGTGCCGGGATCGACATGCGCGACACGGCCGAAGGCATAGAAGAAGATCAGGACGGCGAGGACCAGAACGACGACGCATCCCGCGATGATGGCGACGATGCTCATCTCTGCGTCATTCCTGTCTTCATTCGCCTTTTGCCGCAGTGCACGCGGCTGTAAGGGAACATGCGAGTCCGGGGCTCGTTGGGTGGCTTCCAAGGCACGTCGCCTTATAGGAGCAAAGCGCGAGCGTCACCATATCGGTTGCGTCCCGCCCGGTCGGCCCATATGCGTTGCCGTCTGAAATCAGCCGAGAAAACCGTCGTCGGAGTCGTGCCGCATGCGCCGAACCAAGCAGCCGCAACCGGAAAAGTCCAGGAAACTCCGGCCCCTGCTCGTCTCCACGCTGCGCCAGGAGCGCCAGTCCTTCGTTTCCGAAAGCTGCAAGGGCCTCGGCGAGGCGACCACCATCGCCTCCTACAACGTGCACAAATGCGTCGGCGTCGACGGCCGCTTCGATCCCGACCGGACGATTTCGGTCATTCGCGAACTCGATGCCGACCTCGTCGCGCTGCAGGAGGCCGACCAGCGCTTCGGCGAGCGCGCCGGCCTGCTCGACCTGCATTCGCTGGAGCGGCAGACCGGTCTGGTGCCAATCTCACTGCCGATCTCCCAGGGCGGCCACGGCTGGCACGGCAACGTGCTTTTGATCCGCAGCGGCACGGTCACCGCCGCACACCAGCTGTCCCTGCCGGGGGCCGAGCCGCGCGGGGCACTGGTCGTCGAGCTCAAGCTGGAGAGCGGCCCGCTGCGGATCATCGCGGCGCATCTGGGTCTGCTGCGCCGTTCGCGGGCGCTGCAGGCACACACTTTGCTGCAGGCCATCGGGCCGGGCGACGACATGCCGACCCTCCTGATGGGCGATCTCAACGAATGGCGGCTCGGCAAGCGCTCGTCGCTCGCCGGGCTGGAGCCGCATTTCGGCCCGCTGGAAGCGGCGATCCCGAGCTTTCCCTCGCGCTTTCCGCTATGGGCGCTGGACCGGGTCCTCGCCAAGCCGCACGATTTGATCTCCAGCATCGCGGTCCACAACTCGCCAAAGGCGAGGATGGCCTCCGACCATCTGCCGCTCAGGGCCGTTGTCCGGCTCGGCAACCGCTCGGACAGCCAGGCCGAACGCGACGCACTCGCCGCCGTCGCCTGACGGCGTCTCAGACGGCGAGATAGCGCGACAGGATGGCGGGATCGGCGTCGATGGCGGCGAAATCGCCGTCGAAACGGACGGTGCCGGTCTCCAGCAGCACCACCCGATCGGCGATCGTCCGGGCGAAGCCGAGATTCTGCTCCGACAGGAGCACCGCGAGGCCGGCGCGCTTCAGCGTGAGCAGCGCTTCGGCCATCGCCTCGACGATCACCGGCGCGATACCTTCGGACGGCTCGTCCAGCAGCAGCATCGACGGGTTGCCCATCAGCGTGCGGGCGAGCGTCAGCATCTGCTGTTCCCCGCCCGACAGCCGGCCCCCCTTCTGGCCGCGCCGTTCGGCAAGGTTCGGAAACAGCGCATAGAGCCGCTCCGCCGACCAGCCTTCCGCGTCGTCGGCACCAGCCTTTCGCCCGACTTCGAGATTTTCCGCGACCGTCAGGTCCTTGAAGATCCGCCGCTCCTCCGGCACGTAGCCAAGGCCGAGCCGGGCGGCGCGCCAGGGCGCGAGACCGGTGATGTCGTGCCCGGCGAAGGTGACGCGACCCTTGCGGGGCCGGACGAGGCCCATCGCGGTTTTCAGCGTCGTGGTCTTGCCGGCGCCGTTGCGCCCGACGAGAGCCACGACCTCGCCTCTGGCGACGGAAAGCGTCACGCTACGCAGGATGTGCGCCTCGCCGTAGAAGCTGTCGATCGCGTCGAGCTCAAGCATCGGCCTGCCCCATGCTCGCTCCCGACCCGGCTCCGCCGCCGAGATAGACTTCCCGAACCTTGGGATCTTTGCGGATTGCCTCGGCCCCTCCCTCGGCGATCAGCGCGCCGCGGTTCATTACGAGGATCCGGTCGGCATGGGCGAAGACGACGTCCATGTCGTGCTCGGTGAAGAGGACGCTCGGGCCGTCGGCGGCGCTGGCGATCTCTCGCACCAGCGCCATCAGCGCCTGGCGCTCGCCGGGCGCCATGCCGGCGGTCGGCTCGTCCATCAGCAGCAGGCGCGGCTTTCCCGACAGCGCGACGGCGAGTTCCAGCCGCTTGAGGTCGCCGTAAGCGAGCTGCGCGGCGGGACGATCCGCCGCCTCGTCCAGCCCGACGGTTGCCAGCAGCGCATCGGCTGCCGCCGGGTCGAAGGCGACGGCGCGCGTGAACAGGTCGAAGCCGCGGCGCCGATGCGCGATGAGCGCCGTCTGGACGTTCTCGCGCACCGTCATCGAGCCGAAGGTCTGGGTGATCTGGAAGGTGCGCCCGACGCCCTCGCGGGCGATGCGCCGCGTGGGCCAGCCGGTGATGTCCTTGCCGAACAGGCGGATGCTGCCGCGATCCGGCGTCAGCTGGCCGTTGAGCATGTTGAAGCTGGTCGACTTGCCGGCGCCGTTCGGGCCGATCAGCGCCACCATTTCGCCGGGCTCGACCGTGAAGGACAGATCGTCGACGGCGACGACGCCCTGGAACGCCTTGGCGAGGTGGTCGACGGAAAGCACGCTCATGCCGGCGCCGTCGTCTGCCCGCGCCGCCGACGCAGCCGGTCGGCGATCTGGCGGCCGAAGCCGGCGAGGCCGCGCGGCGCGAACAGGCAGACCAGGAGGATCATCCCCCCGAAGATCGAACGCCAGTGGTCGAGCCGGCTGATCCAGTCCTCGATGCCGGTGAAGACCAGCGCGCCGACGATCGGGCCGGACAGCGACTGCACCCCGCCGATCAGCACCATCAGGAGCGCGTCGACCGAGCGGGAGACCGACATCTCGTTGGGAAAGATGCTGCCCTTGGAGAAGACGAAGATCGCCCCGGCCAGCGCCGCGAAGATCCCGGCGAGGACGAAGGCGCCGAGCTGCCAGCGCCGCACGTGGATGCCGAGCGCCTCGGCCCGCAGCGGCGCGTCGCGCCCGGCCCGCAGCACGTAGCCGAACGGCGAATGGGCGATCCGCCGCATCAGCCAGAGCCCGGTCGCCACCAGCGCCAGCGTCATGAGGAAATAGGCCGGGCGGGAGGCGAAGGCGGCATCCGGCCAGACGCCGAGAATGCCGTCGTCGCCGCCGGTGACGCCGCGCCACTGGATCGCCGTCGACCAGAGGATCTGCGCGCCGGCGAGCGTCAGCATGGCGAGATAGACGCCCGAAAGCCGCACGCAGAACCAGCCGAGGAGAAGCGCGCCGCAGCCGCCGACCACGACGCCGAGCGCCATCGCCGGCAGCATCGGCAGGCCGAGCAGCTTGGCCGCCAGCGCCGCGCCATAGGCGCCGAGGCCGAAATAGGCGGCATGGCCGAAGGAGATCAGCCCGCCGACGCCCATCAGCAGCTGCAGGCTGGCGGCAAACAGCGCCGCGACGAGAATGTCGGTCGCCAGCACCAGCGCGAAGCCGGGGGTGGCCAGCGGCAGCAGCGCGAGGGCGATCACGCCGGCGGCAAGCAGCAGGCCGTGGACGCGGCCGGGCAGCCGCAAGGTCGCGCCGCGCTCGGAGGCGGCCGGTGCCGCCAGCGCCTGGCTGCCGAACAGGCCGACCGGCCGGATCACCAGCACCGCCGCCATCACCAGGAACGGCAGCACCATCGCCAGCGTCGGGAAGAATAAGACGCCGAAGGCGTTGGCGACGCCGATCAGCACCGCCGCCGCATAGGCGCCGCCGATGCTGCCGAGGCCGCCGACGACCACCACGACGAAGGCCTCGACGACGACGTCGAGATCCATCGTCAGGCTCACCGTCTCGCGCGGGATCTGCAGCCCGCCGGCGAGGCCGGCCATGAACGCGCCCAGCATGAAGACGCCGGTGAACAGCTTCGCCTCGTCGACGCCGAGCGCCCCCGCCATCTCGCGGTCCTCGGTGGCGGCGCGCACGAGGATGCCCCAGCGCGTCCGGTTGAGCGCCAGCCAGACGAGGCCGAGGACGAGGGGACCCGCGGCGATCAGCACCAGGTCGTATTGCGGCACCGGCTCGCCGAGGATTCGCACCGCGGCGCCGAGCCCCGGCGCGCGCGGCGCCAAGAGGTCGGTCGGCCCCCAGATGGCGAGCGCCGCATCCTGGATGATCAGCAGGACACCGAAGGTCGCGACCAGCTGGTAGAGCTCGGTGGAGGCATAGAGCCGGCGCAGCACGACGATCTCGACCAGCCCGCCGATCAGCGCCACGGCGATCGCGGCGATCAGCACGCCGCCCCAGAAGCCGAGATGCCCGGTCGGGAAATACGTCACCGCCGAATAGGCGATATAGGCGCCGAGCATGAAGAACGAGCCATGCGCGAAATTGACGATCCGCGTCACGCCGAAGATCAGCGACAGGCCCACGGCGACGAGGAACAGCGCCGAGGCGTCGGCGAGGCCCGCGAGCAGCTGCGCGAGAAAGAAGCCGAGCGTCGTCATGCCGTCATCGCCGGCGGGCGAGGCGGGGCCGGTGGCTCATTCGGCCGGCCGCAGCGCCCTTGCCGCCTCGTCGGTCGGCAGATAGTCGGCGCCGTCGGCATAGCGCCAGTCGACCATGACGCCCTTGCCGTCCTCGACCGCGGTCTTGCCGACCCAGGCGCCCATCGTCGACTGGTGGTCCGAGGCGCGGTAGCGGAAAGTGCCGGAGGGCGCATCCACCACTTCGAGCTCCTCGAACGCGTCGACCAGCGCCTCGGCGTCTTCCGAGCCCGCCTTGCGCAGGGCCGCGGCGAGCGACAGCATCGAGTTGTAGCCGACCAGCGAGCCGGCATAGGGGTGTTCGCCGTAGGCCGCCTCGTAGGCTTCGGCGAAGGCCTTATGCTCGGGCGTGTCGATCGCGTACCAGGGATAGCCGGTGACGATCCAGCCTTCCGGCGCCTCGGCGCCCAGCGGCTCGAGATATTCCGGTTCGCCCGACAGGAGGCTGACCACGTCGCGGTCCTCGAACAGGCCGCGGATTTCGCCCTCGCGCACGAATTTGGCGAGGTCGCCGCCGAAGGTGACGTTGAAGATCGCGTCCGGCTTCATCGCCTCCAGCGCGCGTACGGTCGGGCCGGCGTCGATCTTGCCCTGCGGCGGCCACTGCTCGCCGACGAACTCGACATCCGGCTTGCGCTTGAGGAGCTCGGCCTTGAAAGCCGTCACGGCGTCGGTGCCGTAGGCGTAGTTTGGCGCGACGATCGCCCAGCGCGTGGCGTCGAGCTTGGCGGCTTCCTCGGCCAGCATTGCCGACTGCATCGCCGTCGAGGGGCGCAGGCGGAACGTGTAGCGGTTGCCGGCCGACCAGACGATGGCGTCGGCCAGCGGCTCGGTGGCGAGGTAGGGCACCTTTCGCTGCTTGGCGAAATCGGTGAGCGCGAGGCCCACATTGGAGAAGAAGCCGCCCCAGATCACAGCGACGCGGTCGGAGGAAACGAACTCCTCGGCAATGCGGATGGCGTCGCCCGGCTGGGCGTTGTCGTCGCGGCTGATCACTTCGATCGGCCGTCCGTCGATACCGCCGTCGGCGTTGATCTGGTCGAGCGCCAGCTGCCAGCCCTTGCGATAGGGCAGGGTGAAGGCCGGCAGCGCGGTGTAGCTGTTCATCTCGCCGAGCCGGATCGGCTCCTGCGCGCTCGCCGCCGCCGGCAGCCACGCCAGCATCGCCGCCGCGCCCGCCATAATGATGCTGCGTCTGGTGGTCATGGCTCTCTCCCCGTCGCGGAATGCTCCCTTGCGTCATGGCGCAGTTGCGCGTGTCCCGCAAGCCGATCGCGCCGTGGCGGCGTAGCGTCGCCGGTGGTCGGCGTCAGCCCGGCGCATGGTCCGGCCGTTAACCATCGCTTAACCGATCGCCGTTTACATGAAGTTCTAACCGAAAATTAACCGAGATGACCAAGAGCTTAACCGACACCCGCCCGATACGCCTGAAGGGTCGCTCGTTCCTGGCCCTCGTCCTGTCGCCCGAGCTGCCCTTCGACGGCTGGCTGGCGCGGCTGGACGATCTGGCCTCGCGTTCCACCGGCTTCTTCCTCGGCCGTCCGATCGTCCTCGACGTCGAGGGCCTGGAGATCAGCCAGGAGCAGCTGAAGGATTTGATCGGCGAACTCGGCGAGCGCAGCGTCCGCATCATGGGCATCGAGGGTGCCCGATCGTCGCTGCTGGGCATCGGCATGCCGCCGGCGATGAAGGGCGGGCGGCCCGCCGCCGATTTCGAGGCCCCGGCAGCCGAAGCCGCGCCGGCCGAGACGAGCGACGCGAAGGCCGGCACGGCGCCCGTGGCCAAGGCGGAGCCGCAGGTGCAGCGGCCCGCCGCCTCGATCATCGTCACCCAGCCGGTGCGCTCCGGCCAGTCGATCATCTTCCCGGAAGGCGACGTGACGATCCTCGGTTCGGTCGCGTCCGGTGCGGAGATCGTCGCCGGGGGCTCGATCCACATCTACGGCGCGCTCCGCGGGCGGGCGATGGCCGGTTCGGTCGGCAATGCCGATGCCCGCATTTTCTGCCGCAAGCTCGAGGCCGAGCTTCTGGCGATCGACGGTCTCTACAAGATGGTCGACGACATGGACGCCAAACTCAGGGGGCAGGCCGTCCAGGTCTGGCTCGAAGGCGATACGATCAAGGCCGAGACCGTCGCCTGACGGCGCGGTCGGTATGAGGAGAACAAGATGGCAAAAGTAATCGTCGTGACATCGGGCAAGGGAGGCGTCGGCAAGACGACGTCGACCGCCGCGCTCGGGGCGGCACTGGCGCAGCGCGGCGAAAAGACCGTCGTGGTCGATTTCGACGTCGGCCTGCGCAATCTCGACCTGGTGATGGGCGCCGAGCGCCGCGTCGTCTACGACCTCATCAACGTCGTCCAGGGCGATGCCAAGCTGCCGCAGGCGCTGATCCGCGACAAGCGGCTGGAGACGCTGTTCCTGCTGCCCGCATCCCAGACCCGCGACAAGGACAACCTCACCTCCGAGGGCGTCGAGCGGGTGATGAACGAGCTGCGGGCAAGCTTCGACTGGATCATCTGCGACAGCCCGGCCGGCATCGAGCGCGGCGCGACGCTGGCGATGCGCCATGCCGACGTCGCGGTGGTCGTGACCAATCCGGAAGTCTCCTCGGTGCGCGATTCCGATCGCATCATCGGCCTGCTCGATTCCAAGACCGCCAAGGCCGAGCGCGGCGAGCGGATGGAAAAGCACCTGCTGCTGACCCGCTACGACGCCAACCGCGCCGAGCGCGGCGACATGCTGAAGGTCGACGACGTCCTCGAGATCCTGTCGATCCCGCTGCTCGGCATCATCCCGGAAAGCATGGACGTCCTGCGCGCCTCCAACCTCGGCACGCCGGTGACGCTCAGCGACGGCAACAGCGCCCCGGCGCTGGCCTACAAGGATGCCGCACGGCGCCTCGCCGGCGAGCAGGTTCCGATGACGATTCCCGGCGAGAAGCGGGGGATCTTCGGCAAGATCTTCGGGCGGAGGGCCGCATGAACCTCTTCAGCTTCTTCAGCAAGCAGACATCCGCGCCGATGGCGCGCGAGCGCCTGCAGGTGCTGCTCGCCCACGAGCGCGCGTCGGTCGGCCATTCCGATCTCGTCGGGCTCCTGCGCGAGGAAATCCTCGCCGTCATCGCCAAGCACGTCCAGGTCGACCGCGAGAAGGTGATCGTCAAGATGGATCGCGGGGAACAGGTCTCGACCCTCGAGGTCGATATCGAGATCCCCGTGACCGCGAGTGTGCGGGCGGCCTGACGGCGTCCGCCCAACGCGCCTTCGTGCCGCCCGCGACGCGGCATGAAGGCGCCGATATCAAAGGAGATCGATCATGAGCCGAGCTACGCTCCTCGAACGCCTGCAGGAACTGCAGCGACTGCCGAAGTTCCAGAACCGCGACATCAAGTCGATCAGCGCCATCCTCTCCAACGAGGCGCTCGCCAAGCATATCGAAGCCTGCGAGCAGACCGCCGCGCGCTGAGCCGCGATCGCGACGACTGACAGACGAGCGGCCCGGGCTTCATCGCCCGGGCCGCTTGGCGTTCGGGCCCTTGATGCTGCGGCGAAATGACTTGCGCGGCCAAGACCGATCGTTACTGTCGCCGACTGACCGGGAGCACGGGGAATCGTGCGCCGGTCGAAGGACGGTTCCCCGGCTGCAAAACGGCTGGGGCGAAGAGGGAATGCGACGGGCCGACCCAATCAGGGGGTCCATATCGCAGCCGACCCCGCGACTGTAGAGCGGCGAGGTCGTCACCACCGGACGTGCCAATTCATTGGCCCGACCGGAAAGCCACTGGAGCCTTCAAGCTCCGGGAAGGCGAGGCGACGACCGATGACCCGCGAGCCAGGAGACCTGCCGTCCAACGCCAGAGCCTACAGGACGGGCGTTCCTGTCGGACCCGTGTTTCGATCCGCCGGACCGCTTGTCCGGTGGAGCTATGGGGGAAACGCGCCGGTTCGACGGAATGCCTGCGTCCAAATCAACTGGACACGGGAGTTGTCTGATGCCGAACCTCAATCGCCTCGCCTTCGCGGGGCTGCTCACCCTTCTGCCCTCCGCCGCCTTCGCCCACCATCCGGGCGGTGGCATGGCGCCGCAGAGCGCCATCGACGGCTTGCTGTCGGGCCTTGCCCATCCGGTGATCGGCCTGGACCATCTCGCCTTCATCGTCGGCGTCGGCCTGCTGGCGGCGCTGACCGCGCACCGTTTCCTCGCGCCGCTGCTGTTCGTCGGGGCGACCGTCGCCGGCACGCTGCTGCATCTGATGGCCTTCGACCTGCCGGCCGCCGAATTCGTCATTGCGCTGTCGGTCGCCGCCATCGGCGTCCTGGCACTGTCCGGCCGCAACTACGGCATGCTGGTGACCGGCGGGCTCTTCGCCGTCGCCGGCCTGTTCCATGGCTATGCCTATGGCGAGGCCGTGGTCGGCTCGGAATCCGGTGCGGTGATCGCCTATCTCGTCGGCTTTGCCGCTATCCAGTACGTCGTTGCCATCGCCGCCGGCCATGTCGCGGTGAAGCTTCTCGGCGAGGGCCGCGCGGCGCGCGAGAATTTCGGCCTCAGGATCGGCGGCGGTGTCGTCGCCGGCGCCGGGGCGATCATCCTCGGCGAGCAGATGCTGGCGATCGTCGGCCTTGCCGGCTGAGCCAGGCGCGGCAAGCCGCTCGGTCTTCGTCCTCGGCGGCGCGCGCTCCGGCAAGAGCGCCTTCGCCGAGCGTCGCATCGTCGAGAGCGGCCTTGCACCGGTCTATCTCGCCACCGGCCAGGCGTTCGATGCCGAGATGAAGGCACGGATCGGCGCGCACCAGGCGCGCCGGTCGGCTTCCTGGCGGACCGTCGAGGCGCCGCTCGACCTCGTTGCGGCGATCGAGCGGGAGGCGGCGCCGGAGACGGCACTGCTCGTCGACTGCCTGACCCTGTGGGTCACCAATCTGATGCTCGCCGAGCGCGACGTCGACGCCGAGTCCGAGCGCCTCGGCGAATGCCTGCGGGCCCGGCCGAAGGGGCTGGTCGTCCTCGTCTCGAACGAGGTCGGGCTGTCGATCGTGCCGGAAAATGCCATGGCCCGGCGCTTCCGCGACCACGCCGGGCGCCTCCACCAGATCGTCGCGGCCGCCTGTGACGAAGCGATCTTCATCGCAGCCGGGCTGCCGCTCCAATTGAAGGGTTGAACCCATGCAGAAAATCCCCGCGACCGTCATCACCGGCTTCCTCGGCGCCGGCAAGACCACGCTGATCCGCAACCTCCTGCAGAATGCCGGCGGCCGGAAGATCGCGCTGATCATCAACGAGTTCGGCGATCTCGGCGTCGACGGCGACATCCTCACCGGCTGCGGCATCGAGACCTGCACCGAGGACGACGTCATCGAGCTGACCAATGGCTGCATCTGCTGCACCGTCGCCGACGACTTCATCCCGACGATGACCAAGCTGCTCGCAAGAGACCGGCTGCCCGACCACATCGTCATCGAGACCTCGGGCCTTGCACTGCCGCAGCCGCTGGTCGCCGCCTTCAACTGGCCGGAGGTAAAGACCCGCGTGACCGTCGACGGCGTGGTGACGGTGATCGACACCGCCGCCGTCGCCGAAGGCCGCTTCGCCGACGACGAGGACAAGGTCGCCGCCGCCCGCATCGCCGATACGAGCCTCGACCACGACAACCCGCTGGAGGAGCTCTTCGAGGACCAGATCCGCGCCGCCGACCTGATCGTCCTCAACAAGGCCGATCTCGTCGACGCGGCAACGCTGGAGCGTGTGCGCGCCGAAATCGCCGGGCAGGCGGCGGCCGGCGTCAAGATCGTCAGCGCCGAAGCCGGGCATTTGCCGGCCGACGTGCTGCTCGGCATCGCCGCCGGCACCGAGGACCTCATCGCCGAGCGCAAGTCGCATCACGAGATCGAGCACGAGGCGGACGGCGCCGAGCATGACCACGACGAGTTCGAGAGCTTCGTCGTCGACGCCGGCAGCGTCGTGGATCCAAAAGCTTTCGCCGACGGCCTCGCCGGCCTGATCGCGACCCACGACATATTGCGCGTTAAGGGCTTCGCCGAGGTGCCGGGCAAGGCGATGCGCCTCGTCGTCCAGGCCGTCGGCCAGCGGATCGAGACCTATTTCGACCGGCCGTGGAAGTTCGGCGAGACTCGCGCCACGCGGCTCGTGGTCATCGGCCTGCATGACGGGCTGGACGCGGCGACCTGCGGGGCGATCACGGCGGCGATACGCGGCCTGACCGACGACGCGGCGCGGGACGCCGCCGAGTAGGAGCAGCTCTTGCACCTTCTCCTTGCCCAACAGGGCACGATCGACGACGGCGGCGAGGCGATCGATCTCGGCCAGTCGCCGGCCGACGTCGTCGTCCTGTCGGCGGCCGACACCGAGATCGCCGGCCTCGCCTTCGCCGCACGGCGCCTCGGCGACGCGGCGCCCTCGCTCCGGCTCGCCAATCTCCTGCGGCTGAAGCACCCGATGTCGGTCGACGTCCATGTCGAGCGCACCCTCCGCCACGCCAAGCTGGTCGTCGTGCGCCTGCTCGGCGGCGCCGCCTACTGGCCCTACGGCCTCGACGCGCTGCTCGCCAACGCGCAGGCGACGGGCGGCCAGCTCGTCGTGCTGCCCGGCGACGACAAGCTGGACCCCGGCCTCGACCGCTATTCGACCGTGTCGCCGGTGATCCGCGACCGGCTCTGGGCCTATCTCGTCGAGGGAGGTGCCGCCAACGCCGACAATTTCCTCCTGTCGCTGCGCTCGCTGCTCGATGGCGGGGAAGCGCCGGCGGACGCCCAGCCGCTGCTGAAGGCCGGGGTGCTGGAACTCGGGGCCGCATCTGGCGTCGGCGACTGGCCGATCTCCCCCCTTGTGGGGGAGATGTCCGGCAGGACAGAGGAGGGTACGTCCTCCGCCGACCTCAGTTCAACGAAGGAAGTACTCGAGCGCAAGGAGGGCGGCATGCCAGCCGCTCCAGCCGAACCGGCCAGCGACGCCCACCCCCCTCTGCCTGCCGGCATCTCCCCCACAAGGGGGGAGATCGACGGTGGTGAGGCCAGCGGGTTTGCCTCAGCCGCCGAGCCTGACGTCGAAGATGCCGAGCCCCGCGATGAGCTGATCTCCCCCCTTGTGGGGGAGATGGGCGGCAGCCCAGAGGGGGGTACGTCCTTCAAAGCTGTCGAAGTGGCGCAGGACGCGCCTCACGCCCCAGATCGAGCGCAGAACGCTGCCCCCGAAAAACCCCTCGCGGCCATCGTCTGCTACCGGGCGCTGGCGCAGAGCGGGCAGACCGAACCGGTGGAAGCGCTGGCGCGGGCGCTCGCCGAACGCGGGCTCGACGTCTTGCCGGTGTTTATCTCCAGCCTCAAGGATCCGGTCTCGGTGGCGACGCTGCGGGCGCTGTTCGCCCGCCGGGCGCCGGCCGTGGTGATCAACCTCACCGGTTTCGCCGTCTCCTCGCCCGGCGGCGAGCGGGTGCCGACGGTGCTGGAGGAGCAGGGCGCGGTGGTGTTGCAGGCGGTGCTCGCCAGCGGCTCGCGCGAGTCCTGGCAGGCTTCGCCGCAGGGCCTGTCGGCGCGGGACCTGGCGATGAACGTCGCGCTCCCCGAAGTCGACGGAAGGGTGCTGAGCCGCGCCATCGCCTTCAAGTCGGCGGGCGACTGGGACGCGCTGACCGAGACCGACATCGTCGCCCATCGCGCGCTGCCCGACCGGATCGCCTTCGTCGCCGAGCTCGCGGCGCGCTGGGCAAGGCTGCGCGGCAAGGCAGCGGCGGAGCGGCGCGTCGCGATCCTCCTCGCCAACTACCCCAACCGCGACGGCCGGCTCGGCAACGGCGTCGGGCTGGACACGCCGGCCGGCACGATCGAGTTGCTGCGCGCCATGGCGGACGCCGGCTACGCCGTCTCGGGCATCCCCGCGAACGGCGACGCGCTGATCGACCATCTGATGGCCGGGCCGACCAATGCCGGCACCGTGGCGCGGACGATCCGCGAGACGCTGTCGCTGGGTGCCTACCGCCGGTTCTTCGCGACGCTGCCGCAACCCCTGCAGGACGCAGCCACCGCCCGCTGGGGCGATCCCGAGAACGATCCCTCCGTGGTCGAGCGCCCGCAGGGCCTCGCCTTCGCGCTGCCGCTGGCGCGCTTCGGCGAGACGCTCGTCGGCATCCAGCCGGCGCGCGGCTACAATATCGACCCGAAGGAGACCTACCACTCCCCCGACCTCGTGCCGCCGCACAATTACCTCGCGCTCTATGCCTTCCTGCGGACCGAGTACGGCGCCGACGCCATCGTCCACATGGGCAAGCACGGCAATCTCGAATGGCTGCCCGGCAAGGCGCTGGCGCTGTCGGCCGAATGCTGGCCGGAGGCGGTGCTGGGACCGCTGCCGCATCTTTACCCGTTCATCGTCAACGATCCGGGCGAGGGGACGCAGGCCAAGCGCCGCGCCTCGGCGGTGATCATCGACCACCTGACGCCGCCCTTGACCCGCGCCGAGAGCTATGGCCCGCTCAAGGATCTCGAGGCCCTTGTCGACGAATACTACCAGGCCGCCGGCAGCGACCCGCGCCGCCTCGAGCTGCTGAAGGGCCGCATCCTCGACCTCGTCCGCGACATCGGCCTCGACCACGACGCCGGCATCGGGATCGACGACGGCGCGGCGGCGGCGCTGGCGAAGCTCGACGCCTATCTCTGCGACCTCAAGGAAATGCAGATCCGCGACGGGCTGCACGTCTTCGGCCTGGCACCGGAGGGCAGGCTGCTGACCGACCTCGTCGTGGCACTCGCCCGCCTGCCGCGCGGGATTTCGGCGGCGGATGCTTCGCTGCACCGGGCGCTGGCGGCGGATGTGCTGTCTCGTACGACGTCAGAGCGCGGTGGTGCGCCTTACCCCCCTCTGCCTGCCGGCTTTGGGGACGAGCCACGCGTCTCGTCCCGTCCTTCGGACCCCGCCACAAGGGGGAAGATCGAAGGGGGCGAGGACTGTGGGTTTGCCTCGTCCGCCGAGCAGCAGACCAAAAGCGCTGAGGCCGGCAACAAGCCGATCTCCCCCCTTGTGGGGGAGATGTCCGGCAGGACAGAGGGGGGTATGGCACCCGCCAACCTCAGCCGATCCGAGCAACCGACTAAACGCGCTGCGGCTAGTAAACTGGCCGTCCCGGCCGAGCAGGCCAGCGAAGCCCACCCCCCTCTGCCTGCCGGCATCTCCCCCACAAGGGGGGAGATCGATCATGACCAGGGCAGCACCATCCCCTTCGACCCGCTCGACTGCGACATGGCCGCCGCATGGACCGGCCCCCGTCCACCCCTCCTGCAAGCCCTGTCCCCCGACCCCTGGCGCAGCAACGGCGACACGGTCGAGCGCCTCGAACTGCTGGCCGCAAGCCTCGTCGCCGGCGACACCACGCCCGAGCACCACTGGACCGCCACCACTGCCGTCCTTGCCGAGATCGACGCGCGGCTGCGCCCCGCCGTCACGAGCTCCGGTCCCGCCGAGATCGCCGGGCTGCTCGCGGGGCTCGCCGGAAGCTTCGTCGCGCCCGGTCCCTCCGGCGCGCCGACGCGCGGGCGGCCGGACGTCTTGCCCACCGGCCGCAATTTCTACTCCGTCGACACCAGAGCCGTGCCGACCGAGGCCGCCTGGGATCTCGGCCGCCGTTCGGCGGAGCTGCTTGTCACGCGCCATCTGCAGGACAATGGCGACTGGCCGCGGTCGATCGGCATCACCGCCTGGGGCACGTCGAACATGCGCACCGGCGGCGACGACATCGCCCAGGCCTTCGCGCTGATCGGCGCGAGGCCCGTCTGGGATCGCGCCTCGCGGCGCGTCACCGGCTACGAAATCATCACGCTGGCCGAACTCGGCCGCCCGCGTGTCGACGTCACCTTGCGCATTTCCGGCTTCTTCCGCGACGCCTTCCCCGACCAGATCGCGCTGTTCGACCGGGCGGCGCGGGCGGTCGGCGCGCTGGAGGAGCCGGCCGAGGAAAACCCCGTCGCTTCCCGCATGGCGGAAGAGCGCGCGGCGCTGGTCGCCTCGGGCGTGCCCGAACCCGAAGCCGCGCGGCGCGCCGGCTTCCGGGTCTTCGGCTCGATGCCCGGCGCCTACGGGGCGGGGCTGCAGGCGCTGATCGACGAGAAGGGCTGGACCGACAAGGCAGATCTTGCCGAGAGTTATCTCGTCTGGGGCTCGTATGCCTACGGCGCCGGCACGGAGGGCGAGGCCGACCGGCAGGGCTTCGAGGCGCGGCTCGCGACCGTCGAAGCCGTCGTGCAGAACCAGGACAACCGCGAGCACGATCTGCTCGACAGCGACGACTACTACCAGTTCGAGGGGGGCATGACCGCGGCGGTGGAGCATGTCTCCGGCCGGCGGCCGGTCGTCTACCACAACGACCATTCGCGCCCCGAGCGGCCGGTGGTCCGCACGCTGGAGGAGGAGATCGGCCGGGTCGTCAGGGCGCGGGTGGTCAATCCGAAATGGATTGCCGGCGTCATGCGCCACGGCTACAAGGGGGCCTTCGAGATCGCCGCCACCGTCGACTACATGTTCGCCTTCGCCGCCACCACGGGCGCCGTCCGCGACCATCACTTCGAGGCGGCCTATCGCGCCTTCGTCATCGACGAACGGGTGCGGGCATTCCTGCAGGACCATAATCCGCATGCCTTCCGCGACCTGTGCGACAGGTTCGCCGAAGCCATCGACCGGGGCCTGTGGAAACCGCGCTCGAACTCGGTGGCGGCAACGCTCCAGAGCGCTCCTTCGTGAGCAGACAGGCTAGACGTGACCGTACGCATCGAGCGGATCGAAGGGCTGGACGGCGACCGCCGCGCCGCGATCACCGCGCCCTTCGCCGAGGCCGCGACCGTCAAGCGTTTCAGCTTCTCGCCGCACCATCTGACGCTGGCGCTGACCGACGAGCACGGCATCGACGGCGGGCTGATCGCCCAGCTCTACTGGGACTGGATGCATGTCGAGATCCTCGCCGTGCCGGAGCGCTGGCGCGGCCAGGGTCTCGGCCGGGCGCTGCTCAAGGAGGCCGAAGCCGTCGCGGCGGCGGCGGGCTGCACCGGCGCCTGGGTCGACACCTATTCCTTCCAGTCGCCGGGCTTTTACGAAAAGATGGGCTACGCCGTCTTCGGGCGCCTGCCGAACTATCCGAAGGGCGAAGAGCGGATCTTCTTCGCCAAGCAGCTCGCACCGGCTTCCGACTGAACAGGGGAGGGACTTCATGAGCGAGACCGAACGCACCCGCATCACCGACGGCATGAGCGAGGCCGAGCTCGACGCCCGCCACGCCGAGAAGATGAAGAAGAAGAAGGCGGCGCGCGACAAGATCCTCGCCACCAAGACGGTCGAGAAGGGCCTGCTGATCGTCCACACCGGCAAGGGCAAGGGCAAGTCCACCGCCGCCTTCGGCCTGGTCTTCCGGGCCCTCGGCAACGGCATGAAGGTCGCCATCGTGCAGTTCGTGAAGGGCAAGTGGGAGACCGGCGAGCGCAAGGTGCTGGAGAAATTCCCCGACCAGGTGACGATGACCGCGATGGGCGACGGCTTCACCTGGGAAACCCAGGACCGCCAGCGCGACATCGCCGCCGCCCGCGCCGCCTGGGACCGCGCCAAGGCGCTGATCATGGACGAGGAGCACGACCTGGTGCTGCTCGACGAGCTCAACATCGTCCTGCGCTACGACTATCTCGACATCGCCGAGGTGGTCGAGTTCCTGAAGGGCAAGCCGGCGATGAAGCACGTCGTCGTCACTGGCCGCAACGCCAAGGACGAGCTGATCGAGATCGCCGACCTCGTCACCGAGATGGAAATGATCAAGCACCCGTTCCGGTCGGGGGTGAAGGCGCAGCGGGGGATCGAGTTTTAGGGGGCCGCGGCGAAGAATACCCCTCTCTTGCGATTTCTATCGTTTAGCACCTACGGCGCTAAGCCGATGAAATCGCTTTCTCCCCCTCAAGGGGGGAGAGGGGCGCCCGGGCAACCGCCGTTTGCGAGGCGTCAGCGATGATCCACCTCTCTCCCCTTGAGGGAGAGAAAGCCTTTTCGCGGTCTTGGGCCGAGGCTTGCCGAGGACCAAGTCGCAGAAAAGGCAAGAGAGGGGTGCGGGAGCGTTGCTGGCGGGCGGGGCGGACGGCGGCGGAGAAGCATACCCCTCTCTTGCGATTTCTATCGTTTAGCGCCTTCGGCCCCAAGTCGATGAAATCGCTTTCTCCCCCTCAAGGGGGGAGAGGGCGACGGTTGCAGCGAATGCGAGATGCGGCGTAGGTTCGGCGACCAAATCTTCGGTCTGCGCATCATGTCGCCGCATCGTCTCGTTCCGTCCCGACACCGACGTTTTGCCAGGGCCATGCGGGCCGACCCGACGGAGGCCGAGCGCCGGTTTTGGCATCTTGTCCGCGCGGGAAGGCTCGGGGGTCTGAAGTTTCGGCGCCAGTTGCCGATGCTGGGCTTCATCGCCGATTTCGTCTGCGCGGAAGCGCGGCTGGTGGTCGAGCTGGACGGGTGGCAGCATGGGGGAACGCCGGAGGGCGCGGCGAAAGACGCCAGGCGCGATGTCGCATTTGCCGAGGCCGGGTATCTGATCCTGCGGTTCGACAATGAGGCAGTGCTAGCCGACATCGATGCGGTGGCGGGCAGGGTTCTTGCGGTCGCACGGGAGCGGGTAGGAAGGGGCGCGGAGGCGTAGGCGTAGGCGGCTGCGCGGTCACCCCTCTCTTGCGATTTCTATCGTTTAGCGCCTTCGGCACTAAGCCGATGAAATCGCTTTCTCCCCCTCAAGGGGGGAGAGGGGAGCCTGGGCGATTGATGTTTGCGGAAGCGTCGGCGCTAAGCCACTCTCTCTCCCCTTGAGGGAGAGAGAGCCTTTTCGCGGTCTTGGCCCGAGGCGTGCCGAGGGCCAAGTCGCAGAAAAGGCAAGAGAGGGGTGAGGGTGCGTTAATGGCGGGCGGGGCGCGTCGCGGAGAAGCATACCCCTCTCTTGCAATTTCTATCGCTTGGCGCCTTCGGCACTAAGCCGATGAAATCGCTTTCTTCCCCTCAAGGGGAGAGAGGGGCGCGCTTCCTTCCGTAACGGCCCGCCAAGAAAAACGCGCGCAGCTCGGCAAGACGCGGTAGAAGCGCTCCATCCCCGTAGTGAGCAGTGCCCCATGCCCTTCAGCGATCCGCACCATCCCTTGTCCAAGCCGGAAAACCTGCGCCGCGCCATCCACGCGGCGGGGGTGGCGCTGTGGTCGTGGACGGTGGCGGACGACCATTTCGCCATGGACAAGCGGGCCTTCGAGCTCTGGGGGCTGGACGCGGTCGGCCAGGTCCGGTTCGAGGACCTGTCGGCGCATATCCATCCGGCCGATCGCGACCGGGTGCGCCGCCTTCACCGCGACGCGCGGCATCGTCGGGCCCTACGAGATCGATTTCCGTATCATGGTGGGCGAGGAGATCCGCTGGATCTCGGCGCGCGGCCTCGGCGACGACGCGGCGCTGCACAACGGCCAGATGTTCGGCATCTTCCTCGACGTCACCGGGCGCAAGCAGGCCGAGGAGGGCCACGAGCTGCTCGCCGGCGAGATGAGCCACCGGGTCAAGAACCTTCTCGCCATCGCCTCCGGCCTCACCACCATCACCTCGCGCTCGACGACGACGGCCGAGGAAATGGCCAAGGAGCTGACCGGCCGGCTGGCGGCCTTGGGCCGCGCCCACGACCTGGTGCGCCCGCTGGCGAGCGGCCAGGGCACGGCGGCGCTGCTCGGCGACCTCCTGTCGGTGCTGCTGGCGCCCTACGAGGATCTCGGCGCCTTCAGCGGCCGCATCCGCGTCGCGGTGCCGCGCATGGGCGTCGGCGAGAAGGCCGCGACGACGCTGTCGCTGATCATCCACGAGCTCGCCACCAATTCGCTGAAATACGGCGCCCTGTCGACCGATACCGGCATTCTCGACCTCTCCGGCAGCACCGACGAGGAGGAGGTCACCCTGGTCTGGACCGAGCGGGGCGGCCCGTCCGCGGAAGCGCCGGAAAGCGCCGAGGGCTACGGCTCGAAGCTGGTGCGGCGCAGCGTCGCCGGCCAACTCGGCGGCACGATCGAGTACGACTGGTCCGACGAGGGCGTCGTCGTCAAGCTGGCGCTGAACGGCGAGCGCCTGGCGATCTAGGTCGGCGCCGTATCGGGGCGATGAGCGACCGGCCGCAGGAGCACGGTGCACCAGCCGGCGACCGCCGCGCCCCCTAAAAGTCGACCTGGACGCGCGCCAGCAGCGTGTCGACGCTGTTGCCCGCCGGCAGGCCCTCGCCGAACGACACGTCCGTGGCGCCGTCGATCTCGGTGCGGAAATAGTCGACGACGAGGCGGCTGTAACGGCTCGTCCACCAGTTGACGCCGAGGCCATAAGCGACGATCTCGCCGCCCGCCAGGCCGCCGCTGTCGAGGTTCAGATAGTCGAGGCGGCCGGCGATCTCCAGCGCGCCCCAGCCGCCGTCGAGGAAGGATGCGCCCTCGGCGAGGATCGGCCGGCCGAAATCGCCGGTGCCGGCCTGGTAGTTCCGCGCCGCGTTCCGGGTGACGAAATAGCTCGCCTCCAGGTAGCCGCCGTGGAACACCGGATCGTCGGCACGGCCGGCGGGCCCGTCGCCCATCAGCGACGAATCGGCCCGGACCAGGTCGACGCCGTATTCGGCCTGCATCGAGAACGGCCCGCGTACCATCGCTGCCTCGAGCCCGAGGAAGACGTCGCTGTCGCCGCGGAACGGCCGCGTGCCGAAGACGGTTGGCAGCGGCCCCGTGACGTTGCCGCCGTAGAAATCGTAGACTTCATCGGCCTCGCCGGTCTTGCGGTAGAAGGCCGAGGCGCCGAGATGGACGGCGCGCAGCGCTGTCGGGGCGATGTCGTCCGTATCGCCGTTGTAGACCGGCGCCCAGGTCGCGCGGCCGGCCACCAGCAGTCCGTCTTCCGGCCCGTCCTGGTTGACGTTGTTGCGGAAGATGCCGGCGGCAAGGCTGTAGTTCTCGCCGTCGCGGTCGATGCCCACCCCCAGCCGCCGCTCGAAGCCGAAGGCATCGGTGAACATCGGCCGCTCGGCGAAAGTGGTGAAGCGCGAACTCGTCTGCTCGGCGAGCGATGTCGGAGGCTTGAACTGGCCCAGCGAGACCGAAAACGGCAGGAGATCGCCGCCATAGGCGAGATAAGCGTTGGTGACCGTCCATTCCTCGCCGCTGAAATCGAGCTCGAATTCGTAGTCGATGTCGCGCAACAGGACGCCGTCGACGCCGATGCGCCCGCCGGACAGGTCGACATCGTCCGAGGGATAGGGATCGTCCGCCGGATCGAGCGAGATCCCGCCCAGCGACGATCCGGGTGCCAGAACCCGCCCGTCGGCGCCGACGGCGTCGAGATAGACGCGCCCCGTCGGCCGGATCGAGAACACCGTCTCGCCCGAGCCGTCGCGGACGAGGAGTTCGGGCACGCCTTGCCGCTCGAACGCGACGCCGCCCTGCGCCTGCGCGTCGCTGCAGGCAAGCAGCCCGGCAAGCGCGAAGACTGCTGCCGCAGGCGTCCGGCCTCGTGTCCCCATCGTGCGTCCCTCGTCCGGCTTCCGTCGCAGCCTTTATGCCACGGCCTCGGCTGCGGAGAGCCGTCGTGGGCGCATCTCAGCCCGAACGGCGCGTTTAAACGAGCCGGTGTTGCCTCGCGGCAGCATCACCGGTCGCGGGACGAGGGGACGGCGAGGGATCGGCAGAAATGACCGTGGTGCCGTCGCCAGCAGCCATCGTCGCCTTGTCCGGGTCTCGCCGCTGCGCTAGCCTTCGCGCAACGGCTCGGCCCGCGCCGCCTCCCTCCGATCCGGGGAAGTACTGCACGTACGGGGCAACGATCGCCGTCGAACCATCCGTTCGAGCGTCCGCATAAGGAGGGGTTGCGTGTCCGGCTCGTGATGGAGGTTTGGTGATGCGACTATCCGCGCCTGTCTACCAGCTGAAACGCCGGGCAAGGCTCCTTGCCCGCAACGAGACGATCACGCTCGCCGAAGCGCTGGATCGAGTTGCCCGCGATGAGGGCTTTGCGACCTGGAGCCTGCTGGCGTCCCGACTGGCGGCCGATCCGCCGGAAAAGCCCATGCTGTCGCAGCTGTCGGATGGCGATCTCCTGCTGCTCGGGGGGCGCCCGGGCCACGGCAAGACCTTGGCCGGCCTGCAGCTGCTGATCGATGCGGCGCGCGAGGGCAGGCGGGCCGTGTTCTTCACCCTCGAATACTCCGACCGCGAGACGCGGGCGCGCATCGGATCGCTGGAGGCTGGCGGCGGGGGCGTCGGAGACAGGCTGGAGATCGTCGCCGCCGATGACATCTGCGCGGACACCATCGTCCAACATCTCGCCGGGTCGCCCGCGGGCACCGTCGCCGTCGTCGACTATCTGCAGATTCTCGACCAGCAGCGGCAGAAGCCGGCGCTGTCGGACCAGATACGCACTCTCGCTGGCTTCTCCCGCGAGAGTGGGGCCATACTGGCGTTCATCGCGCAGATCGACCGATCCTTCGACCCCGAACGCAGCCCCATGCCGGGCATCGGCGACATCCGCCTGCCCAACGCGGTCGATCTCGGCAGCTTCTCGAAAGCCTGCTTCCTGCACGGCGGAGCCGTCCGATGGCAGGCCATCGCCTGAGGCTTTCGGGTGCTTCTCAGCGCCCTTCCGGGCGGGCGGGCGGGTACAGGTCCTGGACCGTGCCGGTGAGGATGGCGCCGCGCATCGCGCGGATCGCCTCGGCGGCGCTGGCGCGGTGGAGGCGGACGTCGGATTCGGTGCCGAGACCGGTGAGGTCCATCGGCGCAAAGCTGCGCGCCATCGACCAGTCGGGAAAGGCCCGCTCGCTCGCTGTGTGCATGGCAAGGAGCTGCATTTGCCGGTGACGCAGATCGTGGCAGATGCGCTCGAATATGGCTTCGAGCGGCGCTAGCGGGCCTTCCAGCGCCTGGACGAAGATGCCGGAGGAGAACACCAGCGATCCGGTAATGCCGGCGGCGGCGTTGGCCTCCCGCGCGGCCGCGACGATGCCGTCGACGACGGCGTCGACGGTCTGGCGCGAGCCGGCGATCGACGCCTCGCTGCGGTAGAGCAGCCGGTGGAGCGTGTTCATGCCGTCAGCCCGTGCGGCAGCGTCACGGAGAACATCGCCCGGATGACCGCCGCGGGAACAGGCCGGCTGATCAGGTAGCCCTGGATCTGGTCGCAGCCCTGCGTCGCCGCGAAGGCGCGCTGCGCCTCGGTCTCGACGCCCTCCATCGTCACGGTCATGCCGAGCCGGCGGCCGAGCATCGCGACGGCCTCCACGATGGCGACGCTGTCGCGATCCTCGGGAATGTTCTGGACGAAGGAACGGTCGATCTTCAGCTTGTCGAAGGGGAAGCGCCGCAGATAGCTGAGCGAGGAATAGCCGGTGCCGAAATCGTCCATCGAGATGCGGATGCCGGCCGCCTGCAGCGTGCGCAGATTGCCGTAGGTCGTCTCGTCGTCGGCGATGATGGCGCTTTCGGTGATCTCGAGCTCCAGCCGGTGGGCGGCTAGCCCCGAGGCCTCGACGATGGCCAGCACCGTCGCCGCGAGGTTGCGGTCGCGCAGCTGCATCGGCGAGAGGTTGACGGCGACCGAGAGGTCGTCGGCCCAGTTGCAGGCCTCGGTGCAGGCCGTGTGCAGCACCCATTCGCCGACAGCGCCGATCAGGCCGATCTCCTCGGCCAGCGGAATGAAGTGATCGGGCGGCACCATGCCCCGCTCGGGGTGGTTCCAGCGCACCAGCGCCTCGGCCCCCTGGAACAACCCGGTCCGCGGATCGGTCTGCGGCTGGTAGTGGGCGACGAGTTCGCCGCGCGCCAGCACCTGCCGCAGCTCGGTTTCGAGGATCTGGCGCTGCCGCGCCTCCTCGTTCATCGCCGGCTCGAAGAAGCGATGGCGATTGCCGCCATCTCCCTTGGCGCCCGACAGCGCGAGATCAGCATTGTGCGTCAGCGCCTCGGCATCGGCGCCGTCCTCGGGGGCGATGACGATGCCGACGCTGGCGGTGATGTCGATGGCGCGGCCGTCGATGAGGAAGGGACGGGACAACAGCTCGACGACGTCCCGGACGGCCGCCTCGGCGCTGCCCGCGCCGCCCTCGACGAGCAGCGCGAATTCGTCGGCGCCGAGCCGTCCGGCGAGGCTCGCCCCTTTGGCGACGGCGCCGAGCCGCGAGCCGACGCGGCGCAAAAGCGCGTCGCCGACGACATGGCCGAGCGTGTCGTTGACCCATTTGAAACGGTCGATGTCGATCGCGAGGACGGCGAAGGGCCGGCGGTCATGGCGGCAGGTCTTCGCCCGCTCATCCAAGAGGTCGACGAAGCGCGGGCGGTTCGGCAGGCCGGTGAGCGGGTCGAAGAAGGCGAGCTTGCGCAGCCGTGATTCCGTCCGCAACCGCTCGCGCTGGTCGCGGAAGGCGAGGACGGTCTGCGGCCTTGTGCCGAGCGTCACCACGCTCTGCAGCACCCGGACCGGCACGACGACGCCGTTGGCGCCGTGAAGGCTTGCCTCGACTTCCTCACGGTCCGCCAGGTCGGCGATGGCGAGATCCGGCAGCAACTCGGCGACCGGGCGCCCGACGAGGTCGCCGGCCGTGTAGCCCGACAGCTTGGCGAGGCTGTCGTTGGCCGTCACGATCACCCCGTCATCGCAGATGGTTAGGCCCTCGAGGGCGATGTTGGCGAGTTCGTGCAGCCGCTGCCGGTCGCGGCGATGGCGCGCCGCCGCCGCGATGGCGAAGCGCAGCCCGAACAGCGCGAGGACGACCAGGCTGAATGCGACGGCGCCGACGATGGGCGCGACGACCGCCGGCGAGAGCGAATGGGCCGGCAGGGCGACAAGCGGGTCGAACGTCAGCTGCAGCGCCGACATGCCGCCGATGTGCAGCAAGGCGATGGCGAGGATCAGCAGCGGCACGCCGAGGGGCCGCAGGCCCTGGCTGCGCTCGCCGGCGACGACGACCGCCGCGCCGAAGACGATCAGGCTGACGGCGATCGATCCCGCGACCATGCCAGGATCGAAGGCGACGTGTCCCCGGACGACGTAGGAGGCCTGGCCGATGTAATGCAACGCGACGATCCCGAGGCCGATCACCACGCCGGCGCGGAACCGCCGCAGCCGGCCACGCCGGCCGATCGACATCAGCATGCCGAGGGCGATGCCGACGATCGCGGCGAGCAGCGACAGGGTCATCAGGACCGGCTCGAACGCCGCCGGCATGCCTGGCCGGAAGGCCAGCAGCGCGATCATGTGCGTCGCCCAGGCCGTGCAACCCGCCGCGACGATGCTGACGACGACCCAGTTGCGCTGATGGGTGCCCTTGGAGCGGCCGGCATGCTGGGCGATGGAGAAGGAGGCATAGACGCCGACGAGGCAGACGAAACCCGCCAGCGTCAGCAGACGCGGGTCGTGCAGTTCCTGAAGACAGGTCAGAACCGTCTGCATGCAAAGCCTCCTTGGCCCTGCCGACGCTGTAGCACTTCCCGCGAGGAATCGGTTAGTCGAGCGAGCAATTGTGCGGCATGCCGCCTGAGGAGCCGGAATGCGATCCAGCCGATCGGGCAGAAGCGCGCCGCGGGCCTCGACAAGTGGCGAATGTCGCCCGCCGGCAGCGAAGCTGCTCGAGCTTACCGGATCGACGCCCGGACGAACTGTCCCCTTATGTCGATCGCGGGTTTCGCCCCCGGCGTGTTCGCCAGAGCGCTGTCGACCATCGAGGCGGCGGCCGTCACCGTATAGCTGATCGCGGTTCCGGCGACGAAGGCGAGGTCGACGTCCAGCGCCTCGGCGTCGATGCTGACGGTCTCGCTCTGCCGTGTCTTGTCGAAGGTGAGATGCGAGCGGAGCGCCTTGCTCTTCAGCGCGATTTCCGCCGCATGCCCGTCCAGTGCGAAATCCGCCGCCTCGTTGTCCAGCGTGACGGTGGAGAAATCACCGGTCAGCTTCACCTGCGAGGCTGCCTGCGCCACGGAGACCGACGCCTGCGGCCGGACGGTGGCGATCAGTTCCACCGTGCAGTCGGACAGGTCGAACCAGGACGACGAGGTGACGTCGACGACGAGGGTCGTGCCGTCGAGGCGCATGCGGCTCGACGGCCGGCAGTCTGCGGTGGACCAGCTCGAATACCAGCGGGCGAACCAGCCGGTGCGCCGTCCGGCAAGCGTCGCCACGAAGGGCCCGTCGGGAGCGGTTTTCAGGTCGATCACGCTGGCATCGCCGGTGACCGCGATCGCGGTGACGCTCGAGACGTCGAGGCTCTGGCGGCCATCGTCCCCGGCGAGGGCGAAGGGCGTGGCGGCAAGGAGGACGGCAATGGTGAGGGCGGTTTTCATGGCGAGGCTCCTGTCTTCGCGGTTGGCTCTCGCGATGGGAGCAAAGCGCCGCGCTGCCGGCGACCTCGATCCTGATCAGGGTCGACCTCCGTCGGGAAAAAGGTCAAGCTTGCGCAACCTTCACCCGGGTGACCTCGTCCGATCATGATCTTTGTGCCGTTGCCTTTCGTCGTGTCGGTCCTTCTGGTCACGATCCTTGCGCAATCGCTGCGGCGGGGCGACGCGCCGAGGCTCTTCCTCCTGCTGATCGCGGCCTATGCGGTGCAGTCGGTGCTGATCGGACTGCGCTGGGGCTACGATCTACGGGAGGTGCGGCCGCTGATGGCACTGCTGGCGACGCTGATCGCGCCACTGGCGTGGCTGAGTTTCCGGAGCCTCGCCGAAGAAGGACGGACAACCACGCTGCGGCGCTTCTGGCCGCATTGCCTGCCGGCCATCGCCGTCGTCGGCCTGATGCTGGCCTGGCCGGATCCGGTCGGGCTGCTGATCATCGCGGTATTTCTCTTCTACGGCGTCGCGCTGCTGTGGCTCGCCCGTCTCGGCCCCGACGGGCTCGTCGCGTCCCGCCTCGACGGCGCCCTGCGCTCCCATCGGGCGCTGCAGGTCACCGGCCTGGCGCTGCTCGGCTCGGCCATCATCGATATTCTCGTCAGCGCGGATCTTGCATGGAATGGCGGCGCGCATTCCGGCGCGGTGATCTCGGTGGCGAACGTCCTCGCCTTACTCGTCCTCGGTTATGCCGCCTCGATCGCCGGCGCCAGTTCGGTGGCGGAAGAACCGACCGGCCGCTCTGCGCCGATCGAACCCGATAGTCGGCCGACGCCGGAAGACCGAGCGGTCGCCGCGGCGATCGAGGCGCTGATGCGGGACAGCGAGGCCTTTCGCGACACCGAGCTCAATCTGGGCCGCATCGCCCGCCGGCTGAAGCTTCCGGCGCGGGATGTGTCCCGGGCGGTCAACCGCAGCTTCGGCATGAGCGTCTCGCAATACGTCAACGACTACCGGGTGAAGTCCGCCTGCCAACTCCTGGCGGAAGCCGACGAGCCGGTCACAAAGATCATGTTCGATGCCGGCTTCCTCACGAAGTCGAACTTCAACCGGGAGTTCCTGCGGGTGACCGGGCTCAACCCGACGGCCTGGCGGCAGCAGCATCGAGAACGCGGAACTGGCTCAGTGAGCGGAACCGCTGGTCCTGCGCAGCTTCGGCCGGTGTCGCGCTGACGGGCCGTTCAAAGCTGCGCCTCGATGGCGGCCTTGTCCACGATCGACCAGACCGAGACGATCTTCGAGCCGGCGAATTCGTAGAAGACGTTCTCAGCGAAGCTCAAACGACGCCCGTCGACGGCAAGGCCGAGGAATTCCCCCTTCGGCGTACAGTCGAAGGCGAGGCGGGCGGCAAGGCGCGGCGGCTCGCAGACCAGCATTTCCGCCGTGAAGCGAAGATCCGGAATGGCCGCGAAATCCTTCTCGAGCATGTCCCGATAGCCGGCGAGCCCGAAGGGACGGCCGTTGTGCGTGACCGCGTCGTCGACATGCTGCCCGAGCGCCGCCCAGTCCTGGCGGTTGAGGCAGTCGAGATAGGTTTGGTAGAGCGCGGCAAGCTGCTCGGGGGTCATAAGGCGGGTCTCCTCGGGAATGGTCTGCGGCCGCTTGAGCTGGGAGTGGCCGGCGCAGTCGATGGCTGGATATGCCTTTCGGCTCTAGGTGCCCTGCGGCCGCTCCGCCGGCTCTGTGGCAGTGCGCGCGGCTCGGCGCGGCCCGGACAGGACGAGAATCCCGGCGGCGATGATCAGCCCCATGCCCAGGAAGGCGAGCGCGTCGAGGCGCTCGCCGAAGGCGGTGACGCCCCACAGGGCGGCAAACAGCAGATAGGCGTAGTCGAACGTGCCGATGATGGCCGGCGGCGCGGACTGGTAGGCTCGTGCCACGCCGATCGCGACGACCACCATGGCGCAGCCAAGCGCGAGCATCAGCAGCCAGTCGGCGCCATGCATCGGCGCCCATGGGCCGAAAAGGAACGGGTTGGCCGCGGGCTCCGGAAGCAATGCCGCAACGATCCCGCGGCCACGCCCGTCGCCAGCAGGCACCCGTGCAGCGACAGCGCCAGCACCCGGGCGCTCTCGTCGGCGCAGCGCATCGAGGTGACCATGGCGGCGAGCGCGTAGAAGAGCGCCGCGAGGATCGGCAGCAGCATCCAGGCGGAGAAATCGGCGCCGGTCGGGCGCAGGATCACGAGGACGCCGAGAAAGCCGATCGCGATGCCGGCGAGACCCCGCCACCCGATCCGGTCTCCGGTCAGGAAGGTCGACAGCGCGGCGATGAACAGCGGCGTGGTGTAGAGGGCGGTCGCGGCGAGTGAAAGGTTCATGTGCGGAAGCGCCGCGTAGTAGGCGATCCACATGGCAGTCAGCAACAGACTGCGCAGAAGCGCCCAGGGCCGCAGCATGCCGGACGCCCTGCCGATGCCGTCCGGCACCAGAAGCCCCAGCAGGATCGGCACGGCGAACAGCGAGCGGGCGACATAGATCTGCCAGAGCGGGAAGTCGGCCGAGACGGCCTTGACCACCGCGTCGGCGCCGGAAAGCAGGAACACCGACAGGAGGATGAGGCCGATGCCCAGGCCGAGCTGGCTGGTTCGAATCCTCTGCATCCGTCGTCTCCTGCCGTTTTCGGCAGAGACGTATCATGCGCGACGGAGCGTCAAGGCTTGAAGGACCTGACGCTCCGTTCGTCAGTTTTCAGGCGACGGCGGCTTCCCGGAAGGAGACCAGCCGCTTGGCCTTCTCGTCCCAGAGCACGAGCTTGACGCAGGCGAGGCTTTCCCAGAGCGTGATGCGGCCGATGTCGCGCAGTTCCGGGTGGTTCTTGAGGACTTCGGGCAGCCGGTAGAACGGCACCGTGCTCGACAGGTGATGCACGTGGTGGATGCCGATATTGCCGGTGAACCAGCGCAGCACCGCCGGCAGGTCGTAATGCGACGAGCCGTGCAGGGCGGCGTGCTGGAAATTCCACTCCTCGCCTTCCGACCAGTGCGTCTCCTCGAACTGGTGCTGCACGTAGAACAGCCAGACGCCCAGCGTCGCCGCCATCAGCGTGATCGGCAGCTGCACGGCGAGGAACGGCACGAGGCCGACGGTCCAGATCAGCGACGCCGCGATGATCGCGATGCCGAGATTGGTCGCCAGCGTCGACGTCCAGGGCTGGATGCCGCCGCGCATCAGGCCGATCGGCAGGCGGTACTGGCAGACGAACAGATAGGCCGGGCCGACGCCGAACATCACGACGGGATGGCGATAGAGCCGGTAGCGGGCGCGGCCCCACCAGGAAAGCGCCTTGTACTCGCCGACGGTCAGCGTATCGACGTCGCCGATGCCGCGCTGGTCGAGATTGCCGGTGGTCGCGTGATGCACGGCATGGGTGCGGCGCCAGTAGTCGTAGGGCGTCAGGGTCAGGACGCCGAGCAGCCGGCCGGTCCAGTCATTGGCGCTGCGACGGGCGAACAGGGCGCCGTGGCCGCAATCGTGCTGCAACATGAATAGCCGGACCAGGAGGCCGGCGGCGGGCACCGTCAGGATCAGGCCCCAGTAATGGCCGTTGACGAAGGCGAAGGCTGCCAGCGCCCAGAGAATGACGAAGGGGATGATCGTGATCGCGATCTCGATCGCGCTGCGGCGCGTATCGGGCTTGCGGTACCCGGCGAGGACGCGGGTCCACGGAAGTGGTTTGGTGGCGGCAGGAACTGCCCTGGTAGTGTCGATCGAGGCCAAGGTGGTGTCCATGCCATGAAGAGAAGATACCGGGGCGCAGTAGCATCCTCGGTGCGGGGTCGATAGTCACAGTTTGGTAAGGTGCACTTCCTGCGTTGGCGCCTGACCGACGCTCGCCATGCAAAAGGGATAACCGCGGACGCAGCGCTATGTTCCCGCAACGAATACACAATCGACATGTCGCTGACGTGAACGAAAAGGGCAAAGCGCCAGTCGGCCGGCAGGGAAGGGGATCGCTGCCGGCTCGCCCGGGATGATCGGAGAGCGCTGCGGCCGCATGCCGCAGCGCCCTGTCCGTCATTAATGCTCCCGCACCCCTCTCTTGCCTTTTCTGCGACTTGGGTCCTCGGCAAGCCTCGGCCCAAGACCGCGAAAAGGCTTTCTTTCCCTCAAGGGGAGAGAGGGCGGCTTGGCGCTGACGCCTCGCAAACGGCGGTCGCCCGGGCCCCCTCTCCCCCCTTGAGGGGGAGAAAGCGATTTCATCGGCTTAGTGCCGAAGGCGCTAAACGATAGAAATCGCAAGAGAGGGGTATTCTTCTCCGCCGCCCGAAGCGTCCGCCGTCGACGCTCCCGCACCCCTCTCTTGCCTTTTCTGCGACTTGGGTCCTCGGCAAGCCTCGGCCCAAGATCGCGAAAAGGCTTTCTCTCCCTCAAGGGGAGAGAGGGTGGATCATCTCAGATGCCTCGGCCAAAGCGTCGCCGCTCTCGACGGCCTCTCACCCCTTGAGGGCAAGAGAGGGGGTTGGCTTCCGCAACGCTCCCTTTGGCCTATGGGATCAGCCGGTCGGCCCGCAGCCGCTCGAAGAGGTCGAAGAACGCGTCGTCGGTCGGCTGGTAGGCGGTGAAGCCCATCCGCCGGCTCTTGCTCATGTCGGTGACAACCTCGATCGGCCGGCCAAGATCGGCGTCCGTATGCCACGGCGAGGAAAGACGCGACAGATCGGGTTCGGCGAGGTTTTCGCGCGCGGCGATCTGGCGCCAGAGCTGGTCGTCGCCCTGCATCTGGTCCGCCAGCGGGACGACCGTGCCGTCGAAGGGCGCCGGCTCAAGGCCGAACCAGGCGGCGATCTCAACCCACATCCATTTCCAGCGGAAGACGTCGCCGTTGACGACGTTGAAGTCCTCGTTCGCCGCTGCCGGCGTCGTCGCGGCCCACAGGAGATGCTGCGCCAGCTGGCTGGCGCTGGTCATGTCGGTCAGCCCCTCCCACTGCGCCGTCGAGCCCGGGAAGCGGAATGGCCGGCCGGTCTCGCGGCAGAGCGTCGCGTAGACCGCCAGCGTCGTGCCCATGTTCATGGCGTTGCCGACCGCCTTGCCGATAACGGTATGAGGGCGATGCACGCTCCAGGTGAAGCCATCGCGCGCCGCTGCGGCGAAGACCTCGTCCTCCTGCGCATAATAGAAATTGGCGACGTCGAGCCGGCCCTGTTCCTCGCGGAACGGCGTCTGCGGCAGCGCGCCCTTTCCATAGGCCTCGAAGGGGCCGAGATAATGCTTCAGCCCGGTGACCAGCGCGACGTGGCGGGCCTTGTCGGTGGGGCGGAGCCCGTCGAGCAGGTTCTTCACCATTGCGGCATTGACGCGGATGTTCTCCGCCTCGCTGTCCTGGCGCAGCCACGTCGTCAGGAACACCGCATCGGGATCGATGTCCGCCAGGGCCGCCGCCGTCCCGGCCGCATCCTGCAGATCGGCGACGACCGGGGTCACGCCATCCTGCTCGACCGGGCGCCGTGCCAGGCCATGCACGGTCCAGCCTTCCTGGACGAGAAGCGTCGCCGTCGCGCTGCCGATGATGCCGCTTGCACCCACTACGAGAGCCGTCTTGGCCATGTCTGTCTCCTTGATCGCTTGACGACGGAGCTAGGCGGCGGCCGCGCCATCCGCTAGACGGCACCAAACAGGGACCTAGCCACCTGGAGGTAACCACGTGCAACCCGGATCCGCCGAGGGCGAGTGGCGCGAGGACTGCGCGCCGCGCCGCGTGCTCGAAATCTTCGCCACCAAATGGACCAGCATGGTCCTGCACACGCTGCATGTCCGCCACGACGGCCGCGCCCGCACCGGCGTCCTGCAGCGCAGCCTGCCGGGCATCTCGAAGAAGATGCTGACCCAGACCTTGCGCGAGATGGAATCCAGCGGCCTCGTCACCCGGCATGTCGAGGGAACCGTGCCGCCGGCGGTGGAATACCGGCTGACCGACCTCGGCAATCGCTTCGTCGAGCCGGTCGAGTTGCTGTACGAATGGGGAAGACGGAACGCCGACGCGCTCGACCAGATGGGCAGCCGCACGACGGCGCGGCGGGTCTAGGATTGGCTTGTACCTGCACGATGGAAAAGTAAGCCGGAGAGTGTTCGGGCGTTCGGCAAGACCGACGCCTAGGCGCGCCTGCCCTCGGACGAGTCGGCTTTGGTGTCCCTGACGGGCGGCAGGCCGAACAGCCGCCCGTATTCCCGCGTGAACTGCGGGACGCTCTCGTAGCCGACCGCGTAGGCCGCTGCGCTGGCGGACACGCCTTCGGACATCATCAGCCGTCGCGCCTCGATCAGGCGAAGCTGTTTCTGGAACTGGAGAGGCGACAGCGAGGTCACAGCGCGGAAATGCTGGTGGAAGGAGGACGGTCCCATCCTGGCCTCTGCCGCCAGTTGCCGGATCGACAGCGGCTGGGCATATGCCGAGCGGATGACCGCCACGGACCGGGCGATCCGGGCCACATGACTGTCGGGTGTTCCGAGCTGGCGGATGGCCTGGCCGTGCCGGCCGGCCAGCAGCCAGTAATGCATCTCGCGCATGAGTTGCGCTTGCAGGATCGGCACCGAACGCGGTCGCTCGAGAAGCCGCATCAACCGAAGCGCCGCGTCGGCCACCTCCGCATCGGTCGGATCGACGCGCACCGCCGCGTCCTCGGACACGAGGACGGCTCTCATCTCCACCGCCAGCTCGGCAATCACCGTCCTGTCGAGTTCCATGACGAGCGAATAGTAGGGCGCGGCCGAGCTGGCCCGGGTGACCTGGCTGACCGTCGGGACATCGGCGGTTATCAGCAGCGACTCCCCCGCGGAGAACGCGAACTGCCTTGTGCCAAGGGTGACGGCCTTGCTGCCCTGGACGACGAGACAGACAAGCGGACGCGAGATGTCGTGCAGCAGGCCGCTGGGTCTCACGGCGCGGACGGTCGAAAGGCCGGCAATGGGCGTCGGAGCCATTCCCGTCTTGCTGCCATGGGTGTCGGCGTGATGCCGGATGGCGTCCAGAAGCGTGTTCATGCCCGGACGATAGGCGGAAGCGCATGTCGTTGCCTAGCCGTTCTGGAGTTTCAGGCAAGACTCCGCGAGCTTCAGGCAACAATAGCGAGGAGGCGGGGGCGATATCCGTCTCGGCGCACCAAGACGTGCCGATCCGGAAATTGCATCAGGGAAACCAGCCTATGGCAAAGATCACTCTCGTCACCGGCGGCAGCCGCGGCCTCGGCCGCAATACCGCCCTCAGCATCGCCCGTCAGGGCGGCGACGTCGTCATCACCTACCAGAGCCGCGCGGATGCTGCCGCGGCCGTTGTGGCGGAAATCCGCGCCCTTGGCCGGAATGCCATCGCCCTGCACCTCGATGCGGGGAAGGTATCCAGCTTCGCCGCTTTCGCCGAAAGCCTGAGGCAGGCGTTGCGAGAAACTTGGCAGCGCGACAGCTTCGACGCCCTCGTCAACAATGCCGGTCACGGCGACCATGCGCTGATCGCCGACACCACCGAGGAGCAGTTCGACAAGCTCGTCGACGTCCACTTCAAGGGCGTCTTCTTCCTGACCCAGACGCTGCTGCCGTTGCTGGCCGACGGCGGGCGCATCGTCAACCTGTCGTCCGGGCTCACGCGCGTCTCCGCCCCGGGATGGGCGGCCTACTCGGCCGTCAAGGGCGCCGTGGAAGTGCTGAGCCTCTACATGGCGAAGGAACTCGGCAGCCGGGGCATCGCCGTCAACACGGTGGCTCCGGGCGCGATCGAGACGGACTTCTTCGGCGGCGCCGTCCGCGACACGCCGGAGTTCAACAAGTACTTCGCCGAGATGACGGCGCTGGGCCGCGTCGGCGTGCCGGACGACATCGGCCCGATGATCGCCAGCCTCCTCTCCGAGGACAATCGCTGGGTCAATGCGCAGCGGATCGAGGTCTCCGGCGGCCAGGGAATCTAAGGCCGCGCAGATTGCCGGGCCGCATGTGCCGCTGGGCACGGTGCGGTCCCCTCGTCGTCCGACGTCGAAACCCCGGGGACGCTTGCGACAGCATCCGGGTCACCTTCCAGGAAACAGCCATGCCGAAAATGATCATCCATGCGCCCGAGGGCACTTTCGACGCGGTATCGCGCGAGAGACTCGCGACGGCGCTGACCGTCCATGGCCTCGCGTGCGAGGCGCTCCCAGACACGGCCTTCGTGCGCAGCACGGTTTGGGTCTACTTCAACGATTACCCGGCCGATGCGGTCTTCATGGGCGGCAAGCCGGCGACCGCGAAGATCATCAGCCTGGTGATCTATGTCTTGCAGGGCGGCCTCGACGCCGATGGCAGGAAAAGGCTGATCGCGGGTGCGACCGACCTGCTGGCAGAGCACGCGGGACTCACCGGCCGCATCCCCGCCTACGTCGTCATCCGGGAGGTGCCCGAAGCCGACTGGGGAATATTCGGGCAGCAGGGCGACCTCGCGGCTCTTCGTGCCACACCATGGGATGCACCGCCCCTCTGACGAGAACCGTTCGGCACGGAACGGTCCCCGGCGACGGGGGAGGTGCATCTCGACTGCGGTCCAGGCCAGCTTGAAAGTAAACGGCTAGGCGTGGCGAAGGGGCCGGGTCCCGACGCCGGACGTCTGTCGAGGAAAGGCACGGGGGGAAGAGGGAAAACGGCTGTGGCTTCACCAGCGGTTGCAAGTTGATAGTCGACTTGCGAAATAGCGCCATCAAGGACCGCCCTGCCTGCCGAGCCGCGCAGGCTGCTGGAGATGAGATGACCACCACCGCCGAGAGCCTGAAGCCGCTTCTCTGGGAACCGAAGAACCTGGTGCGCGCCGTGGAGGCGGCCGGGGTGACGCTCTGGTCGTGGAACGTCGACACCGACGCGCTGGCGATGGACGACCATGCCTACGATCTGTGGGGAATCCCGCGCGGCACCGACGTCAAGTTCGAGGATCTGTCGGCGCATATCCACCCGGCCGACCGCGACCGCGTGCGGGCGGCCTTCAACGCCACGCGGGCGATCGTCGGCGCCTACGAGATCGATTTCCGCATCATGATCGGCGACGAGCTGAAATGGATCTCGGCGCGCGGGCAGGGCGACGACGTCGGCATGGTCCGGCGGATCATGTTCGGCATCTTCATCGACGTCACAGGCCGCAAGCAGGCCGAGGAGGGGCGCGAGCTGCTCGCCGGCGAGATGAGCCACCGTGTCAAGAACCTCCTCGCCATCGCCTCCGGCCTTACCGCCATCACCTCGCGCTCGACCAAGACCACGGAGGACATGGCCCGCGAGCTGACACAGCGGCTGACGGCGCTCGGCCGGGCCCACGATCTCGTCCGGCCGATCGCCGGGCAGACCGAGGCGGCCTCCGCGCTGCTCGGCGATCTTTTGACCGTGCTGCTCGCGCCCTACGACGATCTCGGCGCCTTCAGCGGCCGCATCCGGGTCTCGGTGCCGCGCATGAGCGTCGGCGACTCGGCGACAACGATCCTCGCGCTGATCGTCCACGAACTCGCCACCAACTCGCTGAAATATGGCGCGCTGTCCGTCGATACCGGCACGCTCGACGTCTCCTGCTCGGCGCATGACGAGGCCGTCACGCTGGTCTGGACCGAGAGCGGCGGACCGAAGGTCTCGCCGCGCTCGGGCGTCGGCGGCTACGGCAGCAAGCTGATCGAGCGCAGCGTCGCCGGCCATCTGCGCGGCAAGATCGACTACAACTGGGCCGAAAGCGGCCTCATCGTGACGCTGAAGGTCGATCCCGCCCGCCTGGCCGAGTAGGCTGGCGGATCACCGCCCGGGACGGCCGCCGGTTTCCCCCGGCTTACGGCCTTGCTAGCATCGCCCGATGAACGAGACCCCGCCGAAACTGCTGTCCAGCGGCAACCCGCAGATCCCCAAGGGCGACGGCGATGGCCCCGTCCAGGCCTGGATCGCCGCTGCGCCCGGCTGGCAGGGCGACATCGGACGGCGCCTCGACCGGATCGTCGAGGACGTGTTTCCCGCCGTCCGCAAGGCGGTGAAGTGGAACACGCCGCTCTACGGCAAGGACGACGGCTGGTTCTTCGCCATGTATTGCTACCGGCGTTATGTGCAGCTGACCTTCATGCAGGGCACATCCCTCGATCCGGTGCCGCCGGTGGCCTCGAAGGTCGCGGGCACGCGCTATGTCAATATCCGCGAGGCGGACGAACTCGACGCGGCGCAGATCGCCGACTGGCTGCGCCAGGCGGTCCAACTGCCGGGCGTCAGGCTTTAGAGGGGAGTGCGACCATGCCGAGCATCGAGATCCTGGCGGCCTTCCTTCTGACGACGGCGGTGTTCGCCGTCATTCCGGGGCCGGCGATGCTCTATGCCGCGGCAAGGACCATGGCAGGCGGGCGCCGCGCCGGGATGATGGCGGTGCTCGGCCTGCATCTCGGCTGCTACGTCCACATCGCCGCCGCCGCAGGCGGGCTGTCGGTGCTGTTCCACGCCGTCCCCACGCTGTATCTCGCGGTCAAGCTCGCCGGCGCCGCCTATCTCGTCTGGCTCGGCATCCAGCTGTTCCGGACGGTCCCGGCCGACGAGGCGGACACGCCCCGCATGACGCCGCGCTCCGCCCGCCGCGCCTTCGCCGAGAGCGTCACGGTCGAGATCCTCAATCCCAAGACGGCGATCTTCTTCCTCGCCTTCCTGCCGCAATTCGTCGATGCCGGCGCCGCCTTTCCGCTCTGGCTGCAGCTGGCGCTGCTCGGCGTCGCGGTGAACGTCATGTTTTCGCTGACCGACATCGTCTGCGTCGCGCTGGCCGGGCTGGTGGTCGAGCGGCTGAAACGCTCCAGCCGCACGCAGCGCCTCGTCCGCCGCGCCGGCGGCGCGATCCTCGTCGGCCTCGGCACCCAGCTGGCGCTGCAGCGGGGCTGAAGCGGCAGGGGCCGGTCCGCGGCCGCGTCAGCGCTTGGCCGCGGCACCCGGTCGGTCCTGCTCGATCCGGGGCAGGAACCAGGCCAGCAGCCCGGCCAGCGGCAGGAACGAGCAGAAATGGTAGACGGCCTCGATGCCGTAGCGATCCGCCATGCCGCCGAGGATCGCCGCGGCGATGCCGCCGAGACCGAAATTCAGCCCGTAGAACAGCCCGCCGATGAGGCCGATGCGGTTGGGCAGCAGCTCCATCGCGTAGATCAGGATCGAGGCGAAGGCGCTCGCCATGATTAGGTTGATCGACACCGTCAGGACGCCCGTCCAGAACAGGTCGGCATAGGGCAGGATCAGGGTCAGCGGCAGCGGCCCGAGCACCGAGATCCAGATGATCCGGTAGCGCCCGATCCGGTCGCCGACGATGCCGCCGATCAGCGCGCCGGCCGCCGAGGCCATCAGGAAGACGAACAGCATCATCTGCGAGGCGGGGATCGACAGGCCGAAGCGCTCGATCAGGTAGAAGGTGTAGAACGAGCGGAAGCTCTCGCCATAGGCGTTCTTGGAGAACATCAGCAGCGTCAGGACGACGAGCCCGATGGCGATCGTCGACGTCGCGTGGCGCGGCAAATTCGCCTGATGGCCGGCGAGCGATTCCCTCACCGCCGCGAAATGAAGGCTGATCGCCGCCTGCTGCCGGCCGATCCAGGTCAGCAGCAGCATCGCCGAAAGCGCCGCCGCGGTGAACCAGGCAAGGCTCGGCTGGCCCAGCGGCACGATGATCAGCGCCGCGCAGACCGGGCCGAGCGCGCCGCCGGCCTGGCCGCCGACCTGGAACATGCCTTGCGCAAGGCCCTGCCGCCCGCCCGCCGCATAGCGCGCCATGCGCGTCGCCTCCGGGTGGAAGATCGACGAGCCGATGCCGATCAGCGCCACCGCGACGAGGATCGCCGCGTAGCTCGCCGCGAAGGCGAGGGCGATGAGGCCTGAGAGCGTGAACACCATGCCGATGACCGGCGAATAGGGCGCCGGGCGCCGGTCCGTGTAGACGCCGACCAGCGGCTGCAGCAGCGAGCCGGCGATCTGGAAGGTGAGGGTGATCAGGCCGATCTGCGCGAAGTCGAGATCGTAGCTGCGCTGGATGATCGGATAGATCGCAGGGATCAGCGACTGCATCAGGTCGTTGAGGAAATGCGCGACGCCGAGGATCGCGAGGACCGCCATATAGGTGCGGGGCTTCAGCGACTGGGCTGGGGCAGTGTTCATCTCGGACCGTCCGTCACGCATCCCGGCACCGATGCCGGGCGCAGTCGGCCTACGCCGAAGCGGCGGCGACTGCAAACCCTATGGCGGCCATACCTCTTGGCGGGCCGGGCGACGCGCCGGCCAGGCGCCGCCCGCCGACCGCGACCACCACGCGCCGCTCGCGCCCCCGCTATGCCTCGTGTCGGCTGTCGGATTCCCGGTCGCGCTCGTATTGCCGGGCGCCCGGCACCGGCGGCAGCCAGGCCTCGCGGCGGATCGTCCAGAGCTCGTAGGTCGGCGTCAGCTGGCTCGGCTCGTCCAATGCCCCGAGGCTCACCTCGATCTCGTCCTCGCTCCGCCCGAACACCGAGGCGCCGCAGCGCGGGCAGAAGCTGCGCCCGGCAAAGTCGCGCGTCTCGCCGCTGACCGTCACCGCCGCCTCGGGAAAGATCGCCGACGCGTTGAACACCGACCCGCTCAGCCTGCGGCAGTCGAGACAATGGCAGAGCCCCACCCGATAGGGCGCGCCGGTGGCGGTGATGCGGACGTCGCCACAGAGGCAGCCGCCGGTGAGTGGAGTCATGCTCATCCTCCCAAGAGGTTCAGGACGAACCGATGATGGCAGATTGCCGCGATCGCGCCACTCGCCTCGCCTGTCCCCGTGCCCTCGATCTGATGGCGAACCTCTCGCCAGACGATAAGCAGATTAGTACGCCTGCGGCCCCATCTTCCTCGGTCGGCACATCGAATTCGAGGCGGAGGGAACTGTGGCAACATTCGGGCGTTGGCCCTTGAGCATAAAGACGGAGAACCGCATGACGTCCGAAGCTTCCCCGACCGCGCACCGGCCTTTCGTGTTCTGGTGGACCATGTTCGTGGCCGCCGTGCTGGTGATCTTCGGACTGCCCCTTGCGGCCGGTGGATTGTGGCTGATCATGCTCGGCGGGTCCTGGTATTACCTGCCGGCGGGCATCGGGCTGCTGCTGACGGCTTGGTTCCTGTTCCGGTTGGAGCGGACGGCGGTCTGGATATATATCGTCACCTATCTCGCCACCATCGTCTGGGCGCTGTGGGAGGCGGGGCTGGATCCCTGGGCGCAGGTGCCGCGTCTGGTGGCGCCGACGGTCGTGCTGCTGCTGGTGTTGACGACGCTGCCGGCGCTGCGCAGTTCGGTTCGACGCCACCAGGGCGGCGTTGGTGCCACGGCCGCGGTCGTGATGGGTGTGCTCGGCGCCGTCGGTACTGCCGGCCACGGCATCGACAGCGCGGTCGCCCAGGAAGCCGAAGAGCCAGCCGCGCAACCGCAAGCGCCGGTCTCGCCGCCGGCCGCTGGAGCCGAGACTCCCGTGATCGTGCCCGACGCCACACCGGCAACCGCGGGCGAGCCCGCCGGGCCGGCGGGGACCACGGGCGCGCCCGACGGGCTCAATTCGGAGCGCGAGGCGGAAGGCACCGAAACCGCTCCCGTTCCCCCTGCGGAAGCTGCCGGTACGGCCGCGTCCGAACCCACCTATGTGAACATGGAGACCGGAACGGACTGGCCCGCCTATGGCGGAACCCACCACGCGCTGCGCTACTCGCCCCTGACGCAGATCACCAAGGACAATGTCGGGCAGCTCGAGAAGATCTGGGAGTTCCGCACCGGTGATCTGCCCGAGAACGACGAACCGTTCGGCAACCAGAATACCCCGGTCAAGGTCGGCGACCGCCTCTACCTGTGCTCGGCGCTGAACAAGATCAGCGCGCTGGATGCGGCCACCGGCGCCGAGTTCTGGACCTACGATCCGCAGACGCCGGTCGACGCGATCGGTTACAACGCCTCCTGCCGCGGCCTGGTCTATTTCGAGGATCCTACGGCCGAGCGCACCGATATCTGCGCGACGCGCGTCGTCAACCTCACCCACGATGCGCGCATGATCGCGCTCGATACCGAGACCGGGCAGCCGTGCCCCGACTTCGGCAATGCTGGCATCGTTAACCTGATGGAAGGAATCGGCGATACCGCGCCCGGCTTCTATGCTCCCACCTCGCCGCCGACACTGGTGCGTGACGTTCTGGTCGTGGGCAGCCAGGTCAGCGACGGGCAGACGCGGGAAGCGCCTTCCGGCGTCATCCGCGGCTACAACGCCGTCACGGGTGAACTTGACTGGGCCTGGGACATGGGGCGGCCGGGGGAAACCGGCCTGCCGCCGGAAGGAGAAATCTACACGCCCGGTACCCCGAACATGTGGACGATCGCCTCGGGCGACAGCGATCTGGGGCTCGTCTACATGCCTATGGGAAATTCGGCCGTCGACTACTGGGGCGGTGACCGCTCGGAAGCGGAAAACACCTATTCGACCGCCATCGTGGCCTTGGACGTGGAGACCGGCGAAGTCGCCTGGCACTACCAGACGGTCCATTACGACGTGTGGGACTACGATTTGGGCGGACAGGGGACCCTGGTGGATTTCCCCACGGCCGAGGGTGATGTGCCGGCGATCATCATGCCGTCCAAGCAGGCCCAGTTCTTCATCCTGAACCGGGAGACCGGCGAGCCGCTGGTCGAGATCGTGGAGCGGCCCGCGCCGCAGGGCGGCGTCGAGCCGGAGCGCCTGTCGCCGACGCAGCCTTACGTGACCGACTTCCCGAACCTGCTCAAGCCGACGATCTCGGAAGCCGACATGTGGGGGGCGACGCCGCTCGACCAGCTGTGGTGCCGCATCCAGTTCCGCCAGGCATCCTATGACGGCGTCTATACGCCGCCGACGGTTGATCGGCCGTGGATCCAATTCCCCGGATACAATGGCGGGGTCGACTGGGGTGGCGTGGCGGTCGATCCCGAGAAGCGCATCATGATCACCAACTACAACAACATGCCCAACTACAACCAGCTGGTTCCGCGGGAGGAAGTGGAGGAGCTGGGCGTCCTGCCGATCACCGACCCCAATTACGATCCCGACGTCGGTGGAGGATCACACGGTTCGCTCAGCCCGCAGGCGGAGACGCCCTACGGCATTCGCGTCAATGCCGGCTGGCGGGTACCGTTAACCGGTATGCTGTGCTCCGAGCCGCCCTATGGCGGGATCGCGGCGATCGACCTCGAGACGCGCGAGGTGCTCTGGGACCGCCCCTTCGGCACCGCCCGCAAGAACGGCCCCTTCGGCATCCCGTCGATGCTGCCGCTGGAGATCGGCACGCCCAACAATGGCGGCGGCGTGATCACGGCGTCGGGCCTGTTCTTCATCGGCGCGGCGACCGACGATCTCTTCCGCGCCATCGACGTGGAAACCGGCGAGCGGCTCTGGGATGTCGCCCTGCCGGCCGGGGGGCAGGCCACGCCGATGACCTACGAAGCGGGCGGGCGCCAGATCGTGGTGATCAATGCCGGCGGCCACGACTTCATGGAGACGCCGATCGGCGATTACTTCATCGCCTACGCCCTGCCGGCCGAGGGTGTCGGCGGCGAAGGGGAGGAGCAGCCGTAAGGGACGCGGCCGCGAAGGGGCTCAGAACGGCGCGCAGGGAAGACCACTCCTCCCAGGCTGGTGGGGCGCCTTCCGCGGCGCTTTCACCCATCCCCCACCACCACGTCCGCGGCGACGCTTCCCCCGAGCACCAGCCGCATGTTCGGCAGGTCGTTGCCCTCGAGTTTGTCGGTCAGCGCCTGGCCGGTGAGGCCGAGGCCGAGCCAGCGGTCGGTGAGGCGCTGGCGGAGCACCGCTTCGGGGACGTCGAGCATGACGGTGAGGTCGAAGCGGGTGCGCAGGGCCCTCCAGTCGGGGTGGTCGAGGAGCAAATAGTTGCCCTCGACGAGGATGATCCGGGCGGCGGGTTCGATGATGCGGGCGCCGGCTCTGGCGATCTCGATGGCGCGGTCGAAGACCGGCACGGCGACGGCGCGGCCGTCGTCGGCCCGGAGGCGATCCAGCATGATCGCCAGCCCGTCGACGTCGAATGTGTGCGGCGCGCCCTTGCGGGGGCGGTGGCCGCGGGCTTCCAGCACGAGGTCGTCGTAGTGGAAGCCGTCCATCGGCAAGATGTCGGCAAGGCCCGGCGACGCAGCGTTCAGCCTTTCGCGCAGCATCTCGGCGGTGGTGCTCTTGCCGGAGCCCGGCGAGCCGGCGATGGCAACGACGAGGCGGCCGGCGGCGCCCTGGCGGGCAAGGATCAACGCGGCGAGGTCGTCGAGCGTCAGGCGGCTCATCGAGCGGGCCTCGGGTGCAGGGCGGGACAGCGCCGGAGGGCCGTCGGAGAGCGGCGGAAAGGAAGGCCGGCGGCCGGGAGGGAAGGTCTCAGACGGCGCCGGGACAGGGCGACAGCCGGCCGGGCGGCCCGCGCAGGGCGTCCGGGCAGGGCGCGGGCCGCATAGCGCCGCGACCGGCGGAGACGCGCTGGCTGGGTCGGTTCGAGACAACGGCCGTTCACCAAGAAGACGATTCGTCACGCGCAGTGCCCTTTCAATCGGTGCCCCGAGCCCGCTTATCTGGTGCCAGCAATCGAACGCAACGGAGACGGCCATGTCCCTCGCCCTCAAAGGCATCCATCATCTGACCGCGATTACTGCCGACGCGCCGGGCAATCTGCGCTTCTACACGCAGCTGCTCGGGCTGCGGCTGGTCAAGAAGACGGTCAACCAGGACGACACGAGCGCATACCACCTGTTCTACGCGGACGGGAAGGCGACGCCCGGCACCGACATCACCTTCTTCGACTGGCCGGCACCGCGCGAGCGGCGCGGCACCCATGCGATCTCGCGCACCGCGCTGCGGGTGGCGGGTTCGGACAGCCTTGCCTACTGGCGCGAGCGGCTGGTGTCGGCCGGCGTCGACGTCGGCGCGGTCCGCGACCTCGACGGCCGCGCCTCGCTCGATTTCGAGGATCCGGAAGGCCAGCGCCTCAGGCTGGTCGACGACGGCGGAAAGGGCGAAGCCAACCCGTGGGACGCCAGCACCGTGCCGGCCGAGCACCAGATCCGCGGCCTCGGGCCGATCACCATCTCGGTGCCGGACCTGTCGCGCACCGCGCCGATCCTGACGGTGCTGATGAACATGCGTGAGGCGCGCAGCTACGAGGATGGCGGCGCCACCGTGCATGTCTTCGAGATGGGCGAGGGCGGGCCGGCGGCGGAGCTGCACGTCGCGGTCGAGCCGGGCCTGCCGCAGGCGAGCCAGGGCGCCGGCGGCGTCCACCACGTCGCCTTCCGCGCCGCCGACATCGACGAGCTGCACCAGTGGACGGAGCGGTTGAAGGGCTTCCGCCTGCCGTCGAGCGGCGAGGTCGAGCGCTACTATTTCCGCTCGCTGTATTTCCGCGAGCCCAACGGCATCCTGTTCGAGATCGCCACCGACGGCCCGGGCTTTGCCGTCGACGAGCCGATGGAGAGCCTCGGCGAGAGCCTGTCGCTGCCGCCGTTCCTGGAGGGCAAGCGGGCCTCGATCGAGGCAAACCTGAAACCGCTGAAATAAGGGGACGACGATGACCAACGACATGTTCGCCGCCCGCCTCCGCCTGTTGACGGCGGGGGTATCGCTCGCCACCGCGAAACTGGCGGTGGTCTGCCTGCACGGGCGCGGCGGCTCGGCCGAGGACATTCTCGGCCTCGGCCAGGCGCTCGGCGAGGACGGCATCGCCTATCTGGCGCCGCAGGCCGATGGCGGCGCCTGGTATCCGCGGCCCTTCATGGAGCCGATCGCCGCCAACGAGCCGTCGCTGTCGGCAGCGCTCGGGCGGGTCGATGAAATCCTTGACGGCCTCGCGGCCCAGGGCGTCGGGCCCGAGCGCCTGGTGCTGGCGGGCTTTTCGCAGGGCGCCTGCCTGTCGGCAGAATTTCTCGCGCGCAACCCCGGCCGGGTCGGCGCGCTGCTCGGCTTCTCGGGCGGGCTGATCGGCCCATCGGTGGCGGACCGGGAGACGCCGGCCGACCTGACGGGCATGCCGGTCTTCCTCGGCTGCTCGGAGCGCGATCCGTTCATCCCGGCCACAAGGGTCCGCGAGACGGCGGAGCACCTGCAGAAGCGCGGCGCGAACGTGACGGCGAAGCTCTATCCGGGCAACGCCCACACGATCAACCAGGACCAGATCGACGAGGGCCGCGCCCTGCTGGCAAAGCTCGCCGGCTGAGGCTTTCGCGCTTGAGACAATCCCCCCCCCGACGGCGTTTCGGCGGGCGGGAGAGAGTGCGGGGTGGCGCGGATTCCGGCTGGCGCATGACGGCCCGCCAGCATAGTCTCCGCCAAGGGATGTGTCCCGGCGGGAGATCAGGCATGCGCGTCATCGGCAGTTGGTCAGCGGCGCTGGCCGCGCTAGTCCTCGCTCTGGTCGTCGCCGTTCCCGCAGGGGCGCAAGTTGCCGAGCGGCGCATCGTCACCACCGAGGGCGCCGATTATTTCGGCCGTGACTACGACATCCTGAAGGAAGTCGACCTCGACCTCTGCACCGCCGCCTGCCTCGGCGATCGGCGCTGCAAGGCCTTCACGCTCAACACCAACAGCCAGTGGTGCTTCCTCAAGGAAGAGGTCGGCGAATTGCGCACGGTGGCCGGCGCCGTCTCCGGCAAGGTCGTCGTCGCGGCCGCCGTCGACGACGACACGATCGCCGCCCGCGAGGCCGAGCTCGCCTTCCTGCCACGCGCGACGCTCGACGAGGCACGCCGGCTGCGGCTGGAACTCGCCGGCGCCGACCGCGACAGCCAGTTCGGCGAGGTCACCGCCGACAGTCTCGCCGCCCGCGCCGCAGCGGCCTTGTCGCTGCCGGAGGCGATCCGCGCCTGGCGCGAGGCGCTGCAGCGCGACCCGCTCGACCATCGCGCCTGGCTGGGGCTGGCGGACGCGGCACTGGATTACAATCCCGAGCAATATTCCGAGCGGCCGCAGAACGACCGGTTCCGCGAGCTGGGCGCCGTCAACGCCTATCTGGTGGCGTCCGACGACGCCGGGCGGGCGGAAGCGCTGCGGGCGCTGGGGGCGAGCTTCGAGGCGAAGCAGGACTGGAAGAGCGCCATCCGCAGCTATCGCGAAAGCCTCGAGATCGCCGACGTCGAAACCGTGCAGTCGCGGCTCGACGCGGTCATCGCCGAGCACGGCTTCCGCATCCTCGAAAACACGGTCGACAACAACTCCGCCAACCCGCGCATCTGCCTGACCTTCTCCGACACGCTGTCAGGGGCGATCACCGGCTCGGAGAACGCCGGCGACTATGTCAGCGTCGAGGGCGGCGACAATCTGCCGGTGACGGCGAGCGGCAACCAGATCTGCGTCGACGGCGTCACCCATGGCGAGCGCTACCGCATCGTCGCGCGGGCCGGCATCACCGCGATCGACGGCGAGATGCTGGGCCGGCCGGCCGAGATCAGCGTGTATGTCCGCGACCGCGACCCGTCGGTGCGCTTTACGACGAACGCCTATGTGCTGCCGGCCGGCGGCGAGGCGACGATCCCGGTCACGACGATCAACACCGACCAGATCGAGGCGAGGCTGCAGCGGATCGGCGACCGCGCATTGTCGCGCACGATCGGCGACGCGCGCTTCCTGCGCGGCCTGTCGCAATGGCAGATCGACGAGGTGGCGAGCGACAGCGGCGAGGACGTCTGGACCGGCACGGTCGACGTCGCCCGCGAGACCAACGCCGAGGTGACGACGGCGATCCCGGTCTCGGCCATCGCCGAGACGATCGAGCCCGGCGTCTACATCCTCTCCGCCAAGGCGAAGAACGGCCCGCAATACCAGGACACGCTGGCGACGCAGTGGTTCGTCGTCAGCGACATCGGCCTGACCAGCTTCGCCGCCGAGGACGGGTTCCACGTCCTCGCCCGCTCGCTCGGCACCGCCGGCCCGATCGAGGGCGCGGCACTCGAACTCGTCGCCGTCAACAACCAGGTGCTGGGCACCGCCACCACCGATGCGGCGGGGCATGCGCGCTTTCCCGCCGGCCTCTTGCGCGGCACCGGCGGCGACCGGCCCTCGGTGCTGACGGCGGACAGAGGCGGCGGCGATTTCGTGTTCCTCGACATGACGCAGGCGCCGTTCGACCTCACCGACCGCGGCGTCGGCGGAAGGGCACCGGCCGGGCCGCTCGACATCTTCCTCACTGCCGAGCGCGGCATCTACCGCACCGGCGACACCGCCTTCTTCACCGGCACGGTCCGCAATGCCACGGGCGAGGCGGTCGAGGGCCTGACGCTGACCGGCATCGTCACGCGGCCGGACGGCGTCGAGTTCGCCCGCCGGCAGATCGCCGATCAGGGCGCTGGCGGCTTCGTCTGGGATCTCGACCTGCCGGACAACGCCATGCGCGGCGTCTGGAAAGTGGCGCTGCACACCGATCCGAAGCAGCCGGCGCTGGCCGAGAAGACCGTGATCGTCGAGGATTTCGAGCCGGAGACGATCGATTTCGATCTCGCCGCCTCGGTTGAGACGCTCGACCCGACTTCGCCGCCGACGATCGATGTTTCGGCGCGCTATCTGTTCGGCGCGCCGGCCGGCGAACTGGAGGTCGGCGGCGAGGCGGTGCTGACGGCATCCGACGCGATCGAGGCCTTCCCCGGCTATCGCTTCGGCCTTGCCGGCGACGACACGACGGCCACCCGCCAGCCTTTCGAGAGCGCGACGACGGATGTGGACGGCAACGCCACGCTGGCGATGACGGCCTTCGAGCCGCCGGCGACGACGAAGCCGGTGACGGCCTCGCTGCAGGTTCGGGTCATGGATGCGTCCGGCCGGCCGGTGGAGCGGACGATGACGCTGCCGCTGGCGGGGTCGCAGCCGCGGCTCGGCCTCAAGCCGCGCTTCGATGGCGCCGTGGCCGAGGGTGCCGAGGCAGGGTTCGACGTGATCGCCATCGATGCGGACGGGGCGCGCCGGTCGCTCGCCGGCGTCGAGTGGCGGCTGGAGAAGATCAATACGCGCTTCCAGTGGTATTCGACCGCCGGCAGCTGGAACTACGAGCCGGTGCGCAGCGGCGAGCGCGTCGCCAGCGGCACGATCGACATCGCGGCAGACACCCCGGCGTCTTTGTCGCTGCCGGTCGAATGGGGCGAATACGAATTGTCGCTGACCGCTCCGGGCGACGCGGCGCTGCCGGCGAGCGCCGGCTTCGACGCCGGCTGGTACGTCGCGACGGCGTCGATGGACACGCCCGACATGGCCCGCGTCTCGCTCGACAAGCCGCTTTACGCCGTCGGCGACACCGCGACGGTGCATATCGAGCCGCGCTTTGCCGGGACGGCGGAAGTGCTGGTGATGGGCGAGAGCCTGATCGCGTCGACCACCGCCGAGATCGGCGCGGAAGGTGGCGAGGTGACGCTGGACGTGACCCCCGAATGGGGCGCCGGCGCCTATATTGCGGCCATCGTCTACCGGCCGATGGATCTCGACGCCAAGCGCATGCCGGGACGGGCGATCGGCCTTGCCCATGCCAGCGTCGATCCGGGCGAGCGGCAGCTGGACGTTTCGATCGCGGCGCCGGCCGAGATCGAGCCCCGCCAGAGCGTCGACGTGGCGGTCACGGTCGACGGCGTTCAGACGGGCGAGACGGCGTATCTCACGCTGGCGGCGGTGGACGAGGGAATTCTCAACATCACCCGCTTCGAGCCGCCGTCTTTGTCGGGCTATTATTTTGGCCAGCGCCGGCTGGGGGTCGAGATCCGCGACCTCTATTCCCGCCTGATCGACCGGATGCAGGGCGCGCCCGGCACGGTGCGCTCGGGCGGCGACGCCAGCGGCAATTACGAGAGCCCGCCGCCGATGGACGAGCTGGTGGCGCTGTTTTCCGGCATCGTCACGGTCGGCGCCGACGGGACCGCGACCGTGCCGCTCGACATTCCGGACTTCAACGGCTCGCTGAAGCTGATGGCGCTCGCCTGGAGCAAGACCGGCGTCGGCGAGGCGCATGCCGACATGCTGGTGCGCGATCCGGTGGTGATCGCCATCAGCCGGCCGCGTTTCCTGGCGCCGGGCGACTCCTCGCGGATCGCCATCGACGTCACCCATGTGGAAGGCCCGACCGGCGAAATCGGCCTGTCACTGACGGGCGGTACCGGCATCGTCTCGCTCGGCGGCGAGGCCGCGGCGCGCCTCGACCTCGGCGAAGGGGCGCGCGAGCGCTTCATGCTGCCGGTGACGGCGGAAGCGATCGGCGACGCCGCCTTCGAGGTGGCGCTCACCCTGCCGGACGGGGCGGTCCTGACCAAGGCCTTCTCGATCCCGGTGCGCTCGATCGCGCCCGAAACCGTCGAGCGGAGCCGCGTCGTGCTCTCGGCGAATGGCGGGCGGCTGGCGCTCGATCCGGACATCTTCGCCGACCTCGTGCCCGGCACCGGCGCCGCGACGCTGACGGTGACAGGCGCCGCCGAGTTCGACGTCGCCGGCGTCGTGCGGGCCCTCGACCGCTACCCCTATGGCTGCACCGAGCAGATCACCAGCCGGGCGATGCCGCTGGTCTATCTCGACCCGACCATAATCGCGGCCGGGCTCGGCCGCACCGACGACGTGCGCCAGCGGGTCGACGAGGCCATCGCCGGGGTGCTCGCCAACCAGTCGTCGAACGGCAGTTTCGGCCTCTGGCAGCCGGACTACGGCGACCTCTGGCTGGATGCCTATGTCACCGACTTCCTGACCCGCGCCAGGGAAGCCGGCTACGCGGTGCCCGAAACCGCCTTCACCCTGGCGATCGACAATCTGCGCAACAGCCTCGCCTATCTGCCGGAAAAGCCGGATTTCGGCCCGGTCGCCTACGCCTATTACGTCCTCGCCCGCAACGGCCGGGCGGCGATCGGCGATCTGCGCTACTTCGCCGACAACGAACTGGACAACTTCAGGACGCCGCTCGCCAAGGCGCAGATCGCCGCGGCGCTGGCGCTCTATGGCGACCGGGTGCGGGCGGAGCGGATCTTCCGTACGGCGATCGACGCGTCCGCCAGCCGGATGACGCCGATCCCGGGCCGCACCGATTTCGGCACGCCGCTGCGCGACGATGCCGCGATCCTGACGCTCGGGCTGGAGACGGATGTCGACGGGCTCTCCTTCGACGGGCTGGTGCAGCGGGTCAATGCGGCGCGGCAGGAGACGCGCCACACCAGCACGCAGGAAGACGCCTGGTCGCTGCTGGCCGCCCACGCGCTGCTCGGCCGCAACCCGCCGCAGCTGACCGTCGGCGGCGAGGACATCGACGGCGTCTATTCGCGCGCCTTCGATGCGGCCGGTCTCGCCAGTGGACTGGACCTCGCCAACCGGGCGGCGACGCCGGTGACGGCGGAGGTGACGCTGCGCGGCGTGCCGGCGATCGCGCCGCCGGCCTCGGTCGACGGCTACGCGATCAGCCGCAGCTACTACACGCTGGAGGGCGACCTCGCCGACCCGGCCGAGATCGGCCAGGGCGACCGGCTGGTGGCGGTGGTCGAGATGACGCCGGTGGACTCCGGGCCGGCGCGGCTGATCATCGACGATCCGCTGCCGGCGGGCTTCGAGATCGACAATCCGGCGATCCTGCGCGGCGGCGACGTCGCGGCGCTCGACTGGCTGGAACTGACCGGCGAGGCGGCGCATACCGAGTTCCGCGCCGACCGCTTCCTCGCCGCCGTCGACCAGGGCGACGGCGACACCGCGACGCGGCGCTTCGCCTATATCGTCCGGGCGGTTTCGCCGGGCGAGTTCGTGCATCCGGCGGCCCTGGTCGAGAACATGTACGACCCGACCCGGCGCGGGCGCACCGACGAGAGCCGGGTCAGCGTCGTCGGCCCGCTGCGGTGACGGGCAGGGAGCCGCTGCCATGTCGCGGCTGAGGAAGTGGGCGCAGGGCGGGCTGCTCGCGCTGCTCCTCGCCATCGTCGTGGTCGGCAGCTTCTATTCGGCCTTCGAACGGGCCGTGGCGACGCGCATCGCCGGCTTCGCGACGCCGGTGACCGGGGTCGAGGTGCGCGACCGGAACGGCGCGCTGCTGCGGGCCTTCGCCAACGACGACGGCGGATGGCGGCTGGCGGCCGGGGCCGAGGACGTCGACCCGCGCTACCTCGCCATGCTGCTCGCCTGGGAGGACAAGCGCTTCGCCGAGCATCCGGGCGTCGACCCGGTCGCCTTCGGCCGGGCGCTCTGGCAGTCGGCGCGGCACGGGCGGATCGTCTCCGGCGGCTCGACGCTGACCATGCAGGTGGCGCGGATGCTCGGCCGGCTGCCGACCGGCAGCTTTGCGGCGAAGACCGAGCAGATCCTCTCCGCCATCGCGCTGGAGCGCAGCCAGGACAAGGCGGCGATCCTGTCGCTCTATCTCGAACTCGCCCCCTACGGCGGCAATCTGGAGGGCGTGCGGGCGGCGAGCCTGAGCTTCTTCGGCAAGCAGCCACGGCGGCTGACGGCGGCGGAGGCGGCGCTGCTCGTCGCGCTGCCGCAATCGCCGGAGCGCTACCGCCCCGACCGGTTTCCCGAACGCGCCAAAGCGGCGCGCGACCGGGTGCTCGACCGGATGGAAGCGCTCGGCCTGCTCGACGCCGACGAGGCGGAACGGGCCCGCCGCGAGGCGATGCCGCCGTCGCGACGGCCGCTGCCGATGCTGGCGGCGCATGCGGCGGAGCGGCTGCGGGCGGCGGAGCCGGGCCGCAAGATCATCGACCTCACCATCGACAAGGCCGTGCAGGCGCGACTCGAGGCCTACGCGAAGGAGAAGGCCGCGACGCTGCGGAAGCCGGTGAGCCTCGCCATCGTCGTCGCCGACCACGCCACCGGCGAGATCGTCGCCGATATCGGCTCGCCGGATTTGTTCGACCGCGAGCGGCAGGGCTTCGTCGACCTGACGCGGGCGCCGCGCTCGCCGGGGTCGACGCTGAAGCCGCTGATCTACGGCCTCGCCTTCGAGCGCGGCGTGGCGCATCCCGAAAGCCTCGTCGACGATTCGCCGGGCGGCTTTTCCGGCTACACGCCGCAGAATTTCGACCGCGACTTCCAGGGCATCATCACCGCGCGGCGGGCGCTGCAGCTGTCGCGCAATCTGCCGGCGGTGGAACTGCTCAGCGCAGTCGGCCCGGCGCGGCTGGTCTACCGGATGCGGCGGGCGGGCGCCAAGCCCGAGCTGGGCGACCGCTCGCTGCCGGGCCTCGCGATCGGGCTCGGCGGCATCGGCCTGACGCTGGAGGACCTCGTCGCGATCTATGGCGGCATCGCCCATGGCGGCGTCGCGATGCCCCTGCATATCGAGCCGGGGGCGGCGGCAACCGGCAAGCGCATCCTGTCGCCGCAGGCGGCCTGGTACGTCACCTCGATCCTTGCCGGCGCGACCACCACCGCCAAGGGCTCGCCGGGCACGATCGCCCACAAGACCGGCACGTCCTACGGCTACCGCGACGCCTGGACCGTCGGCTATGACGGCCGCCACGTCGTCGGCGTCTGGCTCGGGCGGCCGGATGGCGCGCCGGTCGAAGGCCTCGTCGGCGAGGCGAGCGCGGTGCCGGTGATGCAGGACGTCTTCGCTCGGCTCGGGCCTCCGGCGCGGCTGGCCGGCCCGCCGCCCGGCATCCTCGCCTCGGCAGGTAGCGGCCTGCCGCCGCCGCTGCGCCGCATGGGCCGCGCCGCCGAGCGCGCGGAGGCCGGGCTGAAGCCGGAGATCGTCTTCCCGCCGAACGCCGCGCGGGTGGAAGTCGGCTTCGGCGAGGGCGGAAGCGCCGGGACGGGCACGCTGCCGCTAAAAGTCCGCAACGGCCGACCGCCCTTCACCTGGTATGTCGACGGCCGCCCGGTGACCCTCGGCACGCTCGAGCGCCAGTCGAGCTGGCAACCGGCCGAGCCGGGCTTCCTCAGCATATCGGTCGTGGACGCCACGGGGGCGGCGGCAGCGACGCGGGTGTTCGTGGAGTAGGGATGGGCAGAGGCACCGAGTTGGGAGGGCGAGGGGTCATTGGGGGACCGCTGCCAATTGGTCCACTTCGCGCCCATTTTAGCCACTCAACTGGCGTCCGAGATTTCCCAAAAGCTGCCCCTGAGCCCTGGGGATGTGTGCGTACTGGCGTCGGCTCTGGGTGGGTATGCCATCTTTGCGCAACCGAGTTCTGCAGAGTGGATTCGGCTCGGGCTTTTCAGCTAGGATGAGCGCAATCGCCCCTAACAGGGCCTGGATATGAGCTAAGCTTGCTCAATGTCGACCAGATTTCTCAAACAGTACGTACTTCCCTCCGACGGCCACGCGTTTGTTGGCCGCATTTATGATCTTTCCATAATCGGACTTCATTTCGAAACGTACGATGAACTTTCTAAGCACGACGATTGCAAATATGCCTACGACGTCAATCAAGTTCTCTCAATGCTGACCCGACGCGTAGAATCACTTAACATGGTCGGAGGTATGCTGTGGCCATCAAGTATGCCTGATAGTTTCAAGCAGTTTCCAGTTTCGCGCTACGAATGGCTGACGATATGTGCGGACGTGTTCCTTGCCCGCTACGTTTCGGTTGTTGATTGCGCGATGATTCTGGTCAGCCAAGTTTTCGAATGCACACTCGCTTTCGAAGCTTGCACTGCGCAAAATCTCAAAAAGAAGTCGATTCCCGGAGAGCTTCTCGCTCATTTGGTGGCCATGATTGACGATCAAGGCGACTTGCGCCACGAGCGAAACCGCCGTTTTCACCATGGACTTGAACGCCGTTTCAGCTCGGATGACCAAGTTTTTCTTGTCGCCAGCCTCTTTGAGCATCGCTTTAGTGGAGCAGTGGGGCCTAATGGCCGAGCGCTGCCTGTTGAGCGACTTTATCGGGAGGGCCTCGTTGAACTTCAACGCGAGTTCAATGCCGCTATGAAAAAACTCGTCCGGCAGCTCAATTGGCTTTACGACGCCCTCCACCCGGAATTTGATCGCCGGTTCTCACCTAAATTCAGGGCTGGATCGTTCGCCCGCAAGGGGGCGGAATGATGATTTTCAAAGACGCCGGAACAATTGTGCCAGTGTGGCAGATCAGCCGGGTAGATCCTGGTTACATCTACATTGTCGAGAACCACGGTAAATACAAAATTGGAAAGTCGAAGCGGGGTAAAAATTGGCTTAGAGCGGCAAAGACCTGGCTGCCTGACATGACGCTAATCGGCCAAAAGCCGTTTTGGGGAATGTCGCACCATGAACGGTGCCTGCACGCCGGTTTTTCGAGCTACTGGTACTCGGGAGAATGGTTCGATTTTACCGGCGACAACGATGCCTTGGATTTACTGTTAGAGGGCTTCACGGCGTTCAGCGATGACAATCCGGACAAAAACTCCGTGGATTTCGTTTACTGGTTCAATGGCAAGGGAATGGCCGAATTCCTCATGGAGCAGGCAAGCCAGAAGCTTTCTCTGCCGAAATTTCAAAAGCAGGAATCAATCAATCAAAAGCCGCGGTACTAGGCTTTTAGACAAAGTACGATTACGTCCGCTAGGCTGTCCCACATTGATGAGAGATGTTCTGGTGACGGTGCGAAATTGGGTGAGTGTACGTAGCGATTTAGAGTATCTGCCGAAACGAGCTTGTCCCCTTGTTGGAACTTCCGAACCACATCCATCTGCTTGCTGTCGATTGCTCCCGCCGCTAACAGATGTTGGCCAACCTTTTCTAGTCTCTTGGCAAGCTTGTCGTTCTCATGAACCGGCACGTTTGCCGACTTGATATAATTCTCCAGGGCAAGCTCGATAAGGACTCTGAGGAGAACCGATACTGCGTTCGGGTGATTTCTGAGCTCGAGGTGAAACTGCAGCTCCTCCCAAATCTGATGGTGTCGTTGGAGGCGACCCGGCCAAGTCAGCCCGAAATCCTTGGGAGGGATGAGGGTCGATCGTATGGTGGGAACGGCCTTGGCAGTGGGTTTGGCTTTGGGCTGCGTGGGCGGACCTTTCGCAGGGACAGCAATGGTGTGGCGAGGGCCGGGAAGGACACCTTCGCTGTCCAACCTGTTCAGATATGCTTCCTTGCCATCAACGTCCCAAAGATGCCCAAGCACAACTTTGCGGCTCGCGAGATCACTCGCAATTCTGGCAAGAGCATCAAGGGTCGCTGTTTCATCATGGGTATACTCGAACCGCCCCCTCTTCATGCTTATGCCGACGCGGTTTCTGAAAGGCTCGGCTGACAAAAGGCGATTGAGTGTCGATCGAGGTAATTTCCTTCGAGAAGGCAAGAGATTGGCGGCTGCCAATCGCTGCTCGATTTCGTCCGCGACGCTGGGACCGTTGCTTTTTCCAGTACGGGCCACAAACGTGGCCTTCATCCGGTCGTCCCATGTGCTTTGACCGACCCCGTTTTGCGATCCTGTATGTCTACGGAATAGAATTTCGTCGATTCGATCCCGATCAGCTTCGACTTGGCACTGGATGCTTTTGGGAAAGTTTCCAGTCCATCTAGACCGTTGCTCTCGGAAAAACTCTTGAAGCTCAGAAGTCGTTGCCCGACGGGGGTCCTCAAGGAGTTTCAGGCATGTCACGCGCCGGTTTCCGTCGAAAACCACAAACTTATCATCCTCGGGGCAGACTAGGGGAAACTCAAAAATCTCCTGTTGTTCGACAATGTCCTTCGCGAGATTGCGCATATGCTGTTCGCGCTCTTTGAAGAGCCACGCAATAGCAGCCGTTTCGTTTTCAAGCTCGCCGTGACGATCGTTGGCCCGATTAACTTTGAGCGAGCCAAGTGAAATATTCCTGATAGCCATTATTTCCCCCCACCTAACGCTATCACTTCAAGTGCTTCTGGCAAGGTGCCATGGATCGGCAATAATCAGCGGGTCATTGGGGGCGCGCTTTTGGTAGGCTTGAGGCCGCGGCCAGACAACAGCTATCGCAGTCTTTGATCCCTATGGCGGACTATCCCTCCTGGCCCCAAGGTGACTTTGATGGCAAGACCGATGTACGACCGCATCGGATCGTGAACTGATCGGCAGATTCCGCCCCTGAGTGCTTGATAGCTGCCGGTCCGCTATCGGCCCGGCTCGCCACGCAGCGGCACCCATCCCGGCTAGCATACCAGTTGTGACGCCGCCCCCGCCGCGATATGGCATCCCGGACGAATTTTGCGGCAGAGGCCTTCATGACGTTTACCGAGCGGCTTTACCGTCGGTCGCTGGTTGCGGCGATCACCGCCGGCTTTGCCCTGCTGATCGTGCTCGGCCTCGCCGTCGCCTGGCTGGTGGTGCGGACCCAGGAGAGCAGCCAGACCGTCACGCACACCTACCAGGTGGAGGTGACGCTGTCGCAGATCCGGGTTCTCGTCGAGCGGGCGGAAGCGGCGCGGCGCGGCTTTCTGCTCGAGCCGCGCGATGGATTCCGACGGGTGTTCGAGGAGACCGTGGCGCAGATTCCGCCGCTCCTCGACGACATGGCAGGGATGGTCGCCGACAATCCGCCGCAGGTCGAGCGCGTCCGGCAACTGACGTCGCTCACCAACGAGCACCTGGCGCTGCTGCGCGAATCGATCGCCGAACGGGAGGCCGAAGGCCTGCGGCCGGAGGATATCGGCCGCGTCGGCGCCGAGGACATCGCGCTGATCGTCGGCATCCGCGACGTGGCGCGGGCGATGTCGCAGGCCGAGTCCGATCTCCTGCGCGAGCGCACCGATTCCCAGCAGGCCTTCGTCGCCACCTCCTATGCGTTCATGACCGGCGCCTTCGTGCTGCTGCTGCTCGTCGCCCTCGGAACGATTTGGGCCGCCCGGCAGAACGTGCGCGAACTGCGCCAGTCGCGCGACAAGCTGCGCTTTCTCAACGACGATCTGGAATCCGTCGTGCAGACGCGGACCGCCGATCTGCAGCGGGCGAACGATGAGATCCAGCGCTTCGCCTACATCGTCTCGCACGATCTGCGCTCGCCGCTGGTCAACGTCATGGGCTTTACCAGCGAGCTCGACGCGGCGACCAAGCAGCTTGCCGAGATGCTCGACAAGGTCGAGGCCGAGGCGCCGGAGACCGTGTCGGAGGACGCGCGGCTGGCGGTCCGCGAGGACCTGCCCGAGGCGATCGGCTTCATCCGCTCCTCGACCGAAAAGATGGACCGGCTGATCAACGCCATCCTGCGCCTGTCGCGCGAGGGCCGCCGCGTCATCACGCCGGAGCGGATCGACATGAATGCGATGGTCCGCGGCATCGTCGACAGCCTGCAGCACCGGCTGACCGAGGTCGGGGCGGAGGTCAAGGTCGAGCCGCTGCCCGACCTCGTCAGCGACCGGGTGGCGATCGAGCAGATCTTCTCCAACCTTATCGAAAACGCGGTGAAATACCTGAAGCCCGGGCGGCCGGGCGTGATCAAGGTGCGCGGCAAGCGGCAGAACGACCGGGTGGTCTTCGAGATCGAGGACAACGGGCGCGGCATCGATCCGAAGGACCACGACCGGGTGTTCGACCTGTTCCGCCGCTCCGGCTCACAAGATCAGCCGGGTGAGGGAATCGGGCTGGCACATGTGCGCGCCCTGGCTTATCGACTGGGCGGAATGATCGGTTGCGACTCGGCGCTTGACCAAGGGGCGACTTTCCGCCTTTCAATGACAGCCAAGCTGCATGAGACATGAGGACGCCGTGAACGCTCAACTCCCCGTGAATATCGTGATGATCGAGGATGACGAGGGTCACGCACGCCTCATCGAGAAGAACATCCGCCGTGCCGGCGTCACCAACCCGATCCGTCACTTCACCGACGGCACCTCGGCGCTCAAGTTCCTTTACGATGCTCCCGACGGCCCGGCGCATAACGGCCCGGCGCTGGTGCTGCTCGATCTCAACCTGCCGGACATGAGCGGCACGGACATCCTCACCCGGATGAAGTCCGACGGGCCGCTGAAGCGCACGCCGGTCGTCGTCCTGACCACCACCGACGACAAGGTCGAGATCCAGCGCTGCTACGATCTCGGCGCCAATGTCTACATCACCAAGCCGGTGAACTACGAAGCCTTCTCCCAGGCGATCCGGCAGCTGGGCCTGTTCCTGTCGGTGATCCAGCTCCCCGACCCCGAGGTTGGCGGCTAAGATCCCTTGCCCCGCGTATTGTACATCGACGACGACGAGGGACTGAGGCTTCTGACGCAGCGCGCCCTCCGGCGCCGCGGCTACGAGGTCGCGACCGCTGCCGGCGGGCCGGAGGGCCTGGCGCGCCTCGAGGCTGAATCGTTCGATCTCCTCGCCATCGACCACTACATGCCGGGCATGGACGGGCTGGAGACGCTGGCGCTGGTGCGGGCGCTGCCGTCGCCGCCGCCGGTCGTCTACGTCACCGGGTCGGAGGAAAGCCGCGTCGCGGTCGCAGCGCTCAAGGCGGGCGCTGCCGACTACGTGGTGAAGACGATCGGCGAGGATTTCTTCGACCTTCTCGCCTCGACCTTCGAGCAGACGCTGGCGCATGCCCGGCTTCTCGCCGAGAAGACCGACGCCGATGCCGCGCTGAAGGCCAGCAACGACCGGCTGGCGGCGCTCCTCAAGGAGGCCAACCACCGGGTCGCCAACAGTCTTCAGCTCGTCTCGGCCTTCGTGCAGATGCAGGCCTCCAGCCTCGACAACGAGGAAGCCCGCATCGCGCTGAAGGACACCCAGCAGCGCATCCGGGCGATCGGCCAGGTGCACCGCCGGCTCTACACGTCCGACGAGATCGCCACGGTCGACATGGCCGACTATCTCAAGGTGCTGGTGGAGGAGCTGGAGGAGACCTGGTCGACGCCGTCCTCGCCGCGCCATGTGGTGCTCGACGTCGAGGCGATCCGGCTGAACACCGACAAGGCCGTCTCGGTCGGCGTGGTGGTCAACGAACTCGTCAGCAATGCCTGCAAATACGCCTACGAAGAGGGCGAGGCCGGCGAGATCCGGGTGTCGCTGGCGCAGCTGGCGGAGCGCTTCATGCTGATCGTCGAGGACGACGGCAAGGGCACGATCAAGCCGCAGCAGGCCAAGAGCACGGGGCTCGGCACCAAGCTGATCCGGGCGATGGCCCAGAGCCTCAACGCCGCCATCGAATATGGCGACGGGCCGAATGTCCGGGTGATGCTGCAGGCGCCGCTCTGAGGCCTGCCGGCGCGGCTCCGGCCGCTACCGCTTCATCAGCCTGATCGCCTCGCCGACGATGCCGCGCCGGAACAAGAGCACGCACAGGACGAAGATGACGCCGATGATCACCGTCACCGGGATGTCGGACGTCGCGAAATAGTTCTGCATCGTGACGACCAGCGCCGCGCCGACGGCGGGTCCGAAGATCGTGCCCATGCCGCCCAGAAGCGTCATCAGCACGACCTCGCCCGACATTTGCCAGGCGACGTCGGTGAGCGTCGCGATCTGGAACACCAGCGCCTTGGTGGAGCCGGCGAGGCCCGTGATCGTCGCCGACATGACGAAGGCGCCGAGCTTGTATCGCTCGACCCGGTAGCCAAGCGAGATGGCGCGGTTCTCGTTCTCGCGGATCGCCTTGAGGACGTGGCCGAAGGGCGAGTTGACGATTCGCCAGACGGCGAAGAACCCCGCGACGAACACCGCCAGCACGAAATAATACATGTTCAGCGTCGAGCCGAGGTCGATCAGCCCGAGCAGATGGCCGCGCGGCACGCCCTGGATGCCGTCCTCGCCATGGGTGAAGGGCGCCTGCAGGAAGATGAAGAACACCATCTGCGACAGCGCCAGCGTCACCATGGCGAAGTAGATGCCCTGCCGGCGGATGGCCAGCGCCCCGATGACGAGGCCCATCAGCCCGGCGCCGGCGGCGCCCAGGAGGATCGCCGAGAGCGGCTCCCAGCCCCAGACCTTGGCGGCATGGGCGGTGAAATAGGCGGCGCCGCCGAAGAAGGCGGCATGGCCGAAGGACAGGAGCCCGACATAGCCGAGCAGCAGGTTGAAGGCGACGGCGAACAGCGCGAAGCACAGCACCTTCATGATGAACACGGGATAGACGAAGAACGGCACGGCGATCAGCCCCGCCAGCGCGACGATCGCCACGGCGACGCCGAGCCAGCCGAGCCGCCGCTGCGCCGAGCCCTGTCTTGCCGGGGCTTTCGCGCCGGGTTCCCGCACGACGGTGCCGGTCTCGTCGAGGCTGGTCATTTCAGGCCTCCTTTCCGAACAGGCCCGCCGGGCGGACCATCAGCACGATCGCCATGATGACGAAGACGACGATGTTGGAGGCCTCCGGGTAGAACACCTTGGTCAGGCCCTCGAGAATGCCGAGCGCGTAGCCGGAGACGATCGCGCCGAGGATCGAGCCCATGCCGCCGATCACCACCACGGCGAAGACGATGATGATGATGTTCGTGCCCATCAGCGGGCTGACCTGGTAGATCGGCGCGGCGAGCACGCCGGCGAGCGCGGCAAGCCCGGCGCCGAGCGCGTAGGTCAGCGTCAGCAGCATCGGCACGTTCACGCCGAAGGCCTGCACCAGCTGCGGGTTCTCGGTGGCGGCGCGCAGATAGGAGCCGAGGCGGGTCTTCTCGATCAGGAGCCACGTCGCGAGACACGCGACGAGCGAGGCGACGACGACGAAGCCGCGATAGTTCGGCAGGAACATGAAGCCGAGATTGGTGCCGCCGGCGAGCAGCGGCGGCGTCGGGTAGGGCTGGCCAGCCGCGCCGAAATAGTAGCGGAACGTGCCCTCGATGATCAGCGCCAGGCCGAAGGTGAAGAGCAGCCCGTAGAGATGGTCGAGATCGTAGAGCCGCGACAGCATCGTCCGCTCGATGATCGCCGAGAGGAACGCCACGATCAGCGGCGCGAGGACCAGCGTCGGCCAGAAGCCGAGCCCGGCATAGTGCAAGATCAGATAGGCGGTGAAGGCGCCGAGCATGTACTGGGCGCCATGGGCGAAGTTGATGACCCGCAGCAGGCCGAAGATCACCGCGAGGCCAAGGCTGAGCAGGGCGTAGAACGAGCCGTTGATGAAGCCGATCAGCAGCTGGCCGAGCAGCGCCGGAAGCGGAATGCCGAAGATCATGGTCATTTCGGGTTACACTCCCACCACGTCGTGCAGCCGGTCCATCTTCGCATCGAGCTCCGATGTCGGGAAGCTTTCGAGGATGTGGCCATCCTCCATCAGGAAGAAGCGGTCGGCGACGCGGCGGGCGAAGCGGAAGTTCTGCTCGACCAGCAGTAGCGTCATGCCCTGCTTCTTCAGCTCGGTCAGCACGTCGCCGATGCGCTGGATGATGACCGGAGCGAGGCCCTCGGTCGGCTCGTCGAGGAGGATGATCTTCACCCCGGTGCGCAGAATGCGGGCGATCGCCAGCATCTGCTGCTCGCCGCCGGAGAGCTTGGTGCCCGGCGAGTTGCGCCGTTCGGCGAGGTTCGGGAAGAGCGTGTAGATCTCCTCGACGCTCATGCCCCCCTCGGCGACCTTCGGCGGCAGCATCAGGTTTTCGGCGACCGAGAGCGTCGCGAAGATGCCGCGCTCCTCCGGCACGTAGCCGATGCCGGCATAGGCGGTGCGGTGCACCGGCACCTTCATCATGTCCTGGCCGGCGATGCGGATCGTGCCCTCGCGCCGCGGCAACAGGTTCATGATCGCCCGCAGCGTCGTCGTCTTGCCGGCGCCGTTGCGGCCGAGCAGGGTGATCGTCTCGCCTTCGTGGATGTCGAGCGAGACGCCGTGCAGGACGTGGCTCTCGCCGTACCAGCCATGCAGGTCGCGGACCTCGAGAAGGGGGCTGCCCGCCCGGATCTCACTCATGCTCGGTTCCCATGTAGGCTTCGCGCACCTTCGGATTGGCGCTGACCTCGTCATAGTCGCCCTCGGCGAGGATCTCGCCCCGTGCCAGCACGGTGACGCGGTCGCAGAGATCGGCGACGACGTTGAGATTGTGCTCGACCATGACGACGGTGCGATCTTTGACGATCTGTCGGATGAGGTCGGAGATCCGGCCGATGTCCTCGGCGCCCATGCCGGCCATCGGCTCGTCGAAGAGCAGCACCGGCGGGTCGAGCGCCAGCGTCGTCGCAAGTTCGAGGGCGCGCTTGCGGCCATAGGGCAGCTCGGCGGCGTCGAGATCGGCATAGGCCGACAGGCCGACGGCTTCGATCAGTTCGCCGGCGCGGCCATCCAGCCGGTCGAGGACGCGGTTCGAGCGCCAGAACTGCGTGCCGAGATGCGCCTTGCGCTGCAGGGCGACGCGGACGTTGTCGAGAACTGTCAGATGGGGGAAGACCGCGGAGATCTGGAAGGAGCGCACGAGCCCGAGCCGTGCCACGTCGGCCGGCTTCAGCTTCGTGATGTCCTGGCCGCGAAAGCGGATCGTGCCGGCCGTCGGGTTCAGGAACTTGGTCAGGAGGTTGAACACGGTGGTCTTGCCGGCGCCGTTTGGGCCGATCAAAGCGTGGATCGTGTTCTCCCTGATGTCGAGATCGACATTGCTGACGGCCTTGAAGCCGAAGAACTCCTTGGTGAGGCCGCGGGCAGAGAGGATGACCTCCTGCGAAGATGCGCTCATGGGCGAATGCCACTCCCGTCCAGCTCGATGTGAGGCTCGGTGTATTTCCGGCAGATCATGCGGGCAGAGATCGGCTCAGACTGCGGCCCGGACGGCTGGCTGTCCAGTCTGTCGCCGGACCTGCGAGGCGGGACGGCAACGTGCCGCCCCGCCATTGGCGCAGGATCAGTTGGCGAAGCTCGCGACGTCGCAGCCGGATTCCTCGACGGTGAGGAAGGCCTCGCCGCCCGGAACCTGGGCGACTTCGGTGTAGTAGTCCCAAGGACCCTCGGACTCGCCCGGCGCCTTCACCTGGAACAGGTACATGTCGTAGACCATGCGGCCGTTCTCCTGCACCGTGCCGCCCTTGGCGAAGACGTCCTCGACCGGCAGTTCGTGCAGCTTGGCGGCAACTTCCGCCGTGGCGTCGGTGCCGGCGGCCTCGACGGCTTTCAGATACTGCATGACCGCCGAATAGGTGCCGGCCTGGACCATGTTCGGCTTGCGCTGGGTCTTTTCCTCGAACTTCGTGGCGAACTCGCGGTTTTCGTCGCTCTGGTCCCAGTACCAGCCTTCGGTGAGGTTCAGGCCCTGCGCCGCCTCGAGGCCGAGGCCGTGGACCTCGGCGAGGGTGAACAGGAGGCCGGCAAGCTGCTGGCCGGACTGGACGATGCCGAACTCGGCCGCGCCCTTGATGGCGTTGGCGGTGTCGAGGCCGGCATTGGCGAGGCCGATGACCTTGGCGCCGGAGCTCTGCGCCTGCAGCAGGAAGGACGAGAAGTCGGTGGTGCCGAGCGGATGGCGGACGGCGCCGAGCACCTCGCCGCCATTCTCCTTGACGAAATTGCCGGTCTGCTCTTCCAGCGAATAGCCGAAGGCGTAGTCGGCGGTGAGGAAGAACCAGCTGTCGCCGCCGGCCTTCACCAGCGCGCCGCCGGTGCCGACGGCCAGCGCATGCGTGTCGTAGACCCAGTGGAAACCGTAGGGGCTGCACTGCGCGCCGGTCAGCTCGGTGGTCGCCGCGCCGGTGGTGATGGTGATCTTTTCTTTTTCGCGCGACAGGCCCTGCACGGCGAGGGCGACGGAGGAGGTCGTCAGCTCCATGATCGCGTCGACGTTCTGCACGTCGTACCATTCGCGCGCGGTGTTGGAAGCGATGTCGGCCTTGTTCTGGTGGTCGGCCGAGACGATCTCGATCGGCTTGCCGAGAACGGTGCCGCCGTAGTCCTCGACCGCCATGCGGGCGGCCTCGACCGACCATTGTCCGCCGAAATCGGCGTAGACGCCGGACTGGTCGTTGAGGATGCCGATCTTGACGACGTCGTTGGAAATTTCCTGCGCCTTCGCGGCGCCAGCAACGAGGGCGAGCGACGAGGCGGCAAGAAGCAGGGTCTTGAAGCGCATGATGGTGATCCTCCCAGATCGATCGGCCGGCTGGTTGGTCGTAGCGTCTCCCAAAGCGAGACCGAACCGGCGTGGGGGAAGTTGTGCCGCGCCGCAGCGAAGCGTGTCAAGCTGCACCGCGCTGCGCACAGGCAGTTGAAATTCCAGCCGGGACGGGTCGCGAGGCGTTCAGCCCTGCCGCCGGCGCGTTTTCGCAGCAGCGGCACGGTGCCGGCGAAAGCGGGCGTTGAGCACGCGGCCGGCGGTGCGCTCGTCGGTCTCGCCATTCAGCTTCTGGTGATCTCCATCGAGCCAGTGGGCAAGGCGCCTGACGGCAATGTGACGGTTGATGTCGTAGCGCGGGTCGGCGCCGCGGGCCTGGCGCGTCAGGCGCTTGAGTTCGCTCGTGACACGCTCGCGGAGCCGGACGCCGAGCGGGGTGGGGAGATGGGCGGCGCTTTCGGCCGCGATGGCCACGCGCACCGCCGCGTCGTCGAGGCCGAGGCGCCGCAGCAGCACGGCCTTCTCCAGGCGCTGCAGATCGTTTGCCACGGATCGCCGCTGTCGCTCGGCATGGCGGCGAATGGCCGCTGCCAGCGCGGCGTCGAGGGGGGCGGTATCGAAACTTCCGGCCATCTTCTGCTCCAGACGAGAACCGGCGAAGCGTCGCCCGTCTGGCGACGATGGGGATAAAGTCCCTGTGCTTCGAGGGCGACGATGGCGCCTGACCGCTGGCGTATCGTCACAAGCCGCGCGGCACAGAGATCCACGACATAGGAAATTATTCACATATGCCGTGCGGGCCGCTATAGACGATGCATGTGGTGCGAACGGAGGTGTCCCATGCAATCCCCCGACGGCGATGTCCTCGGCGCAGCGGCCGGCCATGGTGCCGGACCGGTTTTCCTCAGACTGGCGACGTGTCGGAACCGGCTGGCCTGCCGCCTGGCGCGCGAGATCGCCAGCGCCTTCTTCGCCGTTCCGGTGCCGGCGATCGCCAGCCCGAACCGCGCCGTCGCGCCGGTCTGCGAGGCGCGCCACGTGGCGATGTATCTTGCCCATGTGGTCTTCCAGGTGCCGCTGGCGGCGATTGCCGGAGCGTTCGGGCGGGACCGCACCAGCGTGGCGCATGCGGTGCGCCGCATCGAGGACCGCCGCGACGACAGGGTTTTCGACGCCATGCTGACGCGGCTCGAAGGGCTGGCGCATGCTGTCAGACTGGCGCTGGAACAGGTGCCGGACGACGCACATGACGCGGGGGTTGCCCGATGACGGCGCGGGCGGGCTTCAACCCGGACGAGTCGCCGCTCGCAAGGTTGGCGACGCGCGGGGGCCGGGCCGGCGGGCCGTTTCTCGACGCGTCGGAAGCCATCGCCGGCGAGCGCCTGCGCGCCGACTTCACCCGCGGCCAGCTGATGCCCGGCATCACCCAGCGCTGGGACAGCCAGCCGCGGCAGGCGCGCGGCAGCAAAGGCAGCCGCGACCTCTCCGACAGCGCCATCGACGCGCGGAAGCGGGTGGACGCCGCCATCGCGGCGGTGGGGCCGGAACTCTCCGGCGTGCTGCTCGACGTCTGCTGCTTCCTGAAGGGGCTGGAGATCGTCGAGCGGGAACGGCAGTGGCCGGCGCGCTCGGCCAAGCTGCTGCTGAAGGCAGGGCTCGGCGTCCTGGCACGCCATTACGGGATCAAGCCGGAACGCGCGAACGACCGGCCGGTGATCAGGCGCTGGGGGACGGCGGATTACCGCCCGACCATCGGCGGCGGGACGGAGTGAAGGGCGGCTGCCGCCCCAACGGCCCCAGCGGCGCCCCGCGGGCGCGCAGTCAGGCGGGCGCCAGCGCCTGTTTCGCGTCGCTCTGGATGCGGTTGACCATCGAGCGCAGGCCATTGGAGCGCTGCGGCGTCAGGTGGTCCTGAAGGCCGAGCCGGCCGAACACCGCCTCGGCGTCGATGTCGAGAATCTCGGGCGCGGTCTTGCCGGAATAGAGCGCCAGCGCGATGGCGACGAGGCCGCGGACGATATGGGCGTCGGATTCGCCGCGGAAGGTCAGATGCGGTGGGTTGGCATCATCGGCTTCGCTGGTGAGCCAGACCTGGCTGACGCAGCCGCGGACCTTGTTCTCATCGTTGACCGCGTCTTCCGGCAGCGGCGGCAGCGCCCGGCCAAGCTCGATCAGATAGCGATAGCGATCTTCCCAGTCGTCGAGATACTCGAAGTCCGTGGTGATGTCCTCGATCGTCTGCATCCTGTCTCCCGCGCTGTCAGGAACCGCCATTCACCGGCAGTTCCCGCATATAGGCGCGGGAAGCCGCGATGTCAGGCCCGGGGGGCGGGGCGCGGGATCGGCAGGTCGTGGGCCTTCGGGCCGCGCGTCGCCGAGTTTTCTGCGGCCATGCCGATCTCGGTGGCGGGAAGGGGCAGGGGACGCGGCTCGGCAATTCGCTCGACGGCCGGCATGGCAAGCGGCGCGCCGCGTTCAATGGTGCCGGTGGCAAGCGGATCGCGGGGCGCGGGGGCGGTGGTCGACGCCATCGTCACGTCGTCGTCGTGCGGGTTGAATGCGCCGGGCAGGCGGGTATCGCCCTCGACGAAGCTGTAGGCGAGGGCAATGCCGTCGCCGATGCGCTCGCCCGCGAACTGGGCGATCTCGCCGCCGGCGGCGCAGGCGGCGGGAGCGCGGTCACAGAAACCGGCGAGGTCGGCGATCGCCGCCTGGGCACCCATCATCGCGGTGAAGACGTCGAATTGCGGTGCGGTGTCCGTTGCTGCCCTTCCGTCGTCGGCCTTCGGCAGAAGCAGCGCGATGAGTCCCAGAATGAAGCCGGCCTTCAAGATGAACCTGATCATGGGATACCCCCGGATGTCGTCCCCAGCCGGCATGATCTTCCGGCCTTTGTCTGTGCTGTTAGAAGCCACAATGCACGAGGGGCGAGAAGGTCCCGTTGAAACGTGTCGACAAGTTTGTCTCAAATGCCACCGATCGCGGCAGAAGCGTCCTCCACGTCATCAGATGCCCGGAGAAGCCCGGAAACCAGGCTTTTGAGGCAAATTGGCGCCGTCGGCGAAGCGTTAACCATATCGGCATTCGATGCCACCCGAATCAAGGACTTGGCCGCGCAACTGGCCTTGTGGAGCGGATGTTCGCCGGCGGTTTATGCCTTCCTTAAACCGTCCCGACCATGATCGCCTCGAAGCCGGGGCAGGCATCGTTGCCGATCTCCGGCTCCCCACGCAGTGAATTAAGTACGAGTAAACGAATGATCGAAGCGTCGGGAGCGAGACGGGATGGGAATGCGGCGAACGCCGTCGCCCGTCTTCTTCGCGAGCGCCTGGACGAGCTCGTGGCACCCGGCATCAGGGAGCCCCGCGAACGGCGACTGCATGCCTGGTCGATCGGTGTCCTGATCGCAACGGGTCTGGCCGCGACGGTCGCGTCGCCGATCCTCGCGGCGCTGGCCATGGACGTTAGCGTCGTCGTGGCGCCGCTGGTGCTGGCCGGGCTGATGCTGGCCGCCGCCGCGTATCTCTCCAACCGCCGCAGCATCGACGCCGCGGCATGGCTCTACGGCACGTTGGCGATCGGCGGAGCGGGCGCCGCGGTCTTCGCGCTGGATGCCGTCCCGGCAAGCTGGCTGCTGGTGCTGGCGGCGCTGCCTCTCGAGGCGCTACTGGCACGGCGCCGGCAGCTGGCGCTGGCTTTGGCGGGCTCGCTGGCCGCTGTGGCCGTCGCGGGTGTCCTCCTCGGTGGGACCCCGGTGTTCGGCTTCGGGATCGCCGACCTGTTCGCGATGGCTCTCATTCTTGCCTATGCCGGATTTGCCGCTCGCCGGCTGCTGGCGCGCCGGCAGGCCCGCATCGTCGTCCGCCGCGCGGCGGATGGCCACGACCTCGCCGCGGCGGCGGATTTCTTCGACGCCGCATGGCTGCGCGTCGATGGCGACGGGCACATTCTTCTGGCTTCCGCCGCTGCCCGCTCGCTGGTGGCGATAGACGAGGCAGATCTGGCCGGGGGCCTGTTCCTCCGGATCCATCCGGCCGACCAGTCAGGGCTCTCGGCAGCGCTCGAGGCGGTCGGCCGCGAGAGCGGACGGCGGCGCGTCGAATTGCGGCTGCGCCGGCGCGACGGCACCTGGCGGCCGAGCTTGGCAGTGCTGGCCGCGGTGCCGGGCGGCGCGGCGGTCGACATCGCCGTCACGGCGCTGGTCGAGGATCGCCCTGACGCCCGCGCATTGCAGACGGCGCTCGAGACCGCCAACCAGTCGTCGGCGGCGAAGAGCCATTTCCTCGCCGCGGTCAGCCACGAACTGCGCACGCCGCTGAACGCCATCATCGGCTTCTCCGACATTCTCCACCAGGAATTCTTCGGTGGCTTCGAGAACGAGCGGCAGAAGGAATATGTCGGGCTGATTCGCCAGTCCGGGCAACACCTCCTGTCGGTGGTCAACAGCCTGCTCGACGTCTCGAAGATCGAGGCCGGGCGCTACGAGCTGGTGCCCGAATCGTTCTCGCCGTCCGAGGCGATGGCGGTGGCGGCCGACGTGGTGCGGGACGAGGCGCAGCGGAAGGGCCTGCGGCTCGACCTGCGGCCCTGCGACGTCGACGTGATCGTCGCCGATCGCCGGGCCTGCCACCAGATCCTGCTCAACCTCCTGTCGAACGCGGTGAAGTTCACCGACAGCGGCGTCGTCACGCTGGAAGCCCGCTCCGATGCCGATTCGATCGAGATCTGCGTCAGCGATACAGGCATCGGCATCGCAGACGCCGATATCGACCTGCTGGGCCGGCCATTCGTACAGGTTTCCTGCGGCACCGCCCGGCGCTATCAGGGCACCGGCCTCGGTCTGTCGCTGGTGAAGGGCCTGGTCGAGCTGCATGGCGGGACTTTCGCGATGACAAGCCAGCCGGCAATCGGCACGATGGTGACGATCCGCCTGCCACGCGATTGCACGAAGATCGAAGAACCGTCATCTCTTCCTAAGGAAAACATCGTAGCTCTGAGTGATGCCCGCACCAAAACGAACACCATCCCGAAGCTCGAAGAAGCGCGCCGCACGGCCTAGCCTCGGTGGCCGGCTGCTGCCGGTTGCCGGAGGGCTGCTGTCGCTCGCCGGCCGTGGCGCCAGGGCCGGCGGCGCCGTGCTGGCGCGCCGCCCGGCGCTGTCGGCCGGGCTTGTCGCCTTCGGCATCCTGTTCGGCTCGATGGCCGCCAACGCGATCTACGGGCAGCCCGGCAAGCATCCGCAGCCGCTGCTGGCGACCCGGGGCGATTCGGCCGGAGTCGTGACGGCAGCGCTCGGCAACGACAGCGGCCTGATGCCGGTGCCGCTGGTCGAGGAGGTCCAGTCGGCGCTTTCGTCGGCCGGCTATTACCAGGCGACGATCGACGGCAGGCCGGGGCCGGCTACCGAGGCGGCCGTGAAGGCCTTTCAGAAGGCGCACGGGCTGCCCGTCGATGGTGCGGCGACGCCGCAGCTGCTGGCGAACGTGCGCCAGCTCGGCGCGTCCGAACCGGGCGTGCCGGACGCGATGGCGGTCGCCAGTCTCGAAGAGCGCATGGGCCGGACCAGCCGGCCGCTGGTGCAGGACGAGACCACCGAGATCGCGGAAGATCCGCTGTCGACGCTGTCGACGCTCAGCGAGGACGAGCTGGTGCGCCGGATCCAGGCCGGGCTCAACGCCGCGCAGGTCGCCGAATTGTCGGCCGACGGCATCGTCGGCGAGCGGACCCGGGCGGCGATCCGTACCTTCGAGGCTTTGGAGGGGCTGGAAGTCACCGGGTCGCCCGATCCGAAGATCCTCGAGCGGCTGATCGAGATCGGCGCGATCCAGTGACCCCGGCGCTGCGGCGATGCGCGTAACCAGCGACTTCTTCGTTGCCCAGCTGCTGCGCCGGCTGTTCGCGGCCGGCGAGTTCGCCGCCGTCGTCAGGCGCGGCGCCGAGGCGGCCGGGGCGATCTTCGTCATCGCCCGCGGGCGATCGGGCAGCGTGCGGCTCTACGGGCCGGCACCGCAGAGCTTCGGCGAGGAGGACGGGTCGCGCCGCTTCATGGCCGAGCCCGCCATGGACGATGCGGCCATGGAGCAGCGGCTCGCCCGCGAGGCGCGCTTCGATCCGGATTACTGGGTCGTGGAGATCGAGGCCGACGACGTGGCGACCTATCTCGACATCGTCGAGGCCTGACGGAAATCGTCAGGCCCGGCCGGATGGCCTAGCGGGTGCCGGTCGCGGCTGACGGGGCAGTGCGCCGCCGGCCGAAGGCGGCCCGGGGCTCGGCCGAGCGCAGCCGCGGTTCTAGCTCGGCGGCGCGGGGCTGCAGGGCAGGCGACACTGTCCCGGCCGGCCGGGCTGGCATCCGCAGGCGGATGCGGCAGATCTCGGCGTCGAGCTCGCGGTAGCGGCTCTTCATTGCCTGGAAGGCGTGGACGTGGAGGCCGATGCGGGGCTTCAGCAGCATGAGGATCGTCAGCGCGTCGCCACTGCCGACGCGCATCGCCTTCAGGGCCGAGGCGAGCATGTCGCCCTCGGGCTCGGCGACCAGCTCGTTCATCGCGTCGGGTGCGAGATCGAGGAACTGCGCCAGCCCGCGATAGGCCCGGCCGATCTCGCCGGATCGCGCCGCCGCGATGATCTCCTGGATGGTGCCGGGCGTGGTCCTGGCTTTCGGCGCGGCGCCGGGCTGGACAAGCTTGCGGAGCGTTGCGCGGGCTTCGGCAGCGGAATTCGGGATTGCGGCGGGAAGGGCCGCGGCGGACTCCGGAGCGGTCACCGCCAAGACTGGCGCGGTCTCGGCGCGGACCGCTGGGGACAGTGGGGCAGAAGATGCCGGGCTATCGGCCCGCGCTGCCGCGATCTGGCGGAGAAGCGGGTCGGGCGAGCCCGCCAGCGCCGCGACATCGTCGGCGGTGAGGCAGCGGCTCGAGCGCAGGAACGGCTCGGCGATGGCAGCCGGCGCGGCGAGCAGGCACTCGACGACGGCGCGGGGCAGCGACGGGGCGGCGGCGAGGGTGAAGGCGATGCCGGACTGGGTCTCGAGGGTGAGCTTGCCCCAGACCGGCACGAGCAGCCGTCCGAGGCTGCGGGCCTGATGCTCGCTCGGGCTGCGAAGCGCGGCGTAACTTGCCACGGCGGCGCGCACGACCGTATCGAACCCACCGCGACCGGCTTCCTTCTCTAGCGAGCGAAAGATGCGCGGCGCTTTGTCCTTCATGAAATTCCCGGATAGTTGATCGAGCGTTTCCCCGGTCGAAAGGATTATGCAAGATATATTAGCAAGCTGTTAACTCCGCGCCGGTCTTCTGACGACGACCGCTTACCCTACGGCAGGACGCCGGGGCGCAAATGAGGAGGACACGGTGATGGGAGAGATCGTCGCATTGCGGGACGCGCGGCCGCATGGAAATCCAGGCACGAGACGCGCCGGACAGGCGGACGGGCAGGGCAAGATCGTCTTCCTGCCCTGCATCAGGCGAGAACGCCTCGTGGCACCGGCAGAGGCCACCAAGCCAAAGCGCGACAATCCGCTGACGATGTGAAGCGCGTCTGGCGGGCGCTATCCGCCTTGGCTCGTCGCGACGTTGGCGGCGACGGGTTGGTTCGGGACGCAAGCCAGCGACCGGACGAAGGCGTCGATGAACGGGCGCTTGCTCTCCTCGTCGACCAGCACCCGGATGGTCATGTAGCCCTCGACCAGATTGACCTCCACCGGGATCGAGGTCGACTCGCGGTCCATGCCGAGTTCGTCGGCCGCATCGATGATCTGCTGCGGCGTGCCGACCAGGAGGTCGAAGGTGCCGGCGACGGCCGAGCGATCGTTGATGCTGTAGAGATTGTCGCCGCGGCGATCGTAGATCGAGGCCGACCAGAACGGCGCGTCGCTCTGGGCGGCGAACATCCGCACCGGGCCGTCGGCCAGCGAGAAGCGGCAACTGGCGGCGATGAAGGCCGGATCGACGAAGGCGAAGTCGGTCCGCTGCGAGCCGGCCGGCGGTGCGATCCGATCAGGACCCTCGACCCGCAGCGGCTCGACACGGACGACCTCGTAGATAGAGCCCAGTCCCGAAAGCCGGCCCCAGGCGTTGTTCTCGGCGACCGTCGGCATGATGAAGATCACGGCGATGTGCATGAGCACGGCGCCGACCAGTCCGACCACGATTGCCAGAAGCAGCTTACCCATCGAGGCACTTCTCCCGCGACAGTTCCGGCAGGACGACGTTGGCGACACCGCTGGCGGCGCTTACGGGCGTGTCGTAGAGCGACAAAGCGAGGACCAGCGGGCCGGTGCCCGACGTCGCCAGCCAGTTGCCGGCGCGGGCCAGGGGGCCGATGGCGATCTGGAAGGAATTGTCCTCGGCGCGCATCAGATTGTTGGAGGTCAGCCAGGCGACCCGGCCGGAGCCCGGCTGGATCAGCCGTCCGTCGGCCGAGTAGGGGGCGATGGTCCAGACGCGGGCGGCCGGCACCTGTCCGGCGATCCGGTACTGGCACTCGCGCCGCAGCGGCCGCCCGGCCGCGTCGCGCTCCGCCGTGAACTGGACGCCTTCGCCGAGGCCGAGCGTGAGATTGCCGACCTTGGCAAGCCTTGCCTTCGAATAGGGGTCGGCATCTGGCGCGCCGGCGGTCGGGTTGGCGACCCACGGTCCGACGGCCACCGTGCCGATCTCGGCCGACTGATCGAGCGCCCAGCGGGCCGACCAGCCGCCGAGGCCGATGGCGATGGCGAGCGCCAGGATGACGAGGAGGGTGAAGCGCATGCGCCGAAAATTCCGATCCGGTAACCGACTGGCGGCGGACGACCTAACGCTGTGCGTCGTCGCCCGTCGCGCGGGCGGAAGCAAGCTTTTCGGGTTCGAGCGGCGGCAATTCGTCGAGCGCCGTCGCAATGTCGGCCAGAACATCCTGCGCCGCGCCGGTCAGCGTCTCGAGGCGCGGCGGCGGCTCGGCTCCCTCGGCGACGGCGACCTTGGCCTTCTCCGCCGGGAACGGGTCCTCGAGATACGGGATCGGCTTCAGATCGATGTTCTGGTGCGCCGTCTCCATGAAACGCTGCCAAGTCATGGCCGGCAGCGTGCCGCCGGTCATGTTGTTGGTCGGGCGGTAATTGTCGTTTCCGAACCAGACCGCGCCGATGTAATTGCCGGTGAAGCCGACGAACCAGGCGTCGCGATAGCTCTGCGTCGTGCCGGTCTTGCCGCCGACGCGCGTCATCGAGAGCTGCGACCGCCGGGCCGTGCCCTGCTCGGACACGGCGACGAGCATCTCGTTCATCGATTTCGTGGCGTCCTCCGTCAGTACCCGGTGGCGCTCCGGCATGTCGCGCCGCGCGTCCCACAGGACCTTGCCGGACGCATCGGTGAGCTGGATCACCGCATGGCGATGGGCATCCATGCCGCCATTGGCGAAGACGCCATAGGCGGTCGCTTGGTCGAGCACGGTGACCTCGCTGGTGCCGAGCGGCATCGTCTTGTCGCTGCGCAGCGGCGAGGCGATGCCCATCTCGTGGGCTAGATTGGTGACGTTCTCCAGCCCGACCTTCTGGCCGAGCTTGACTGCCGGGATGTTGAGCGAACGGGCCAGGGCATTGCTGAGGGTGACCGTGCCGGCGAAGGAACGGCCGTAGTTCTGCGGCGACCAGTTGCCGATGGTGATCGGGCTGTCGACGATCGTGTCGGTCGGCTTCATGCCCTGCTGCATCGCGGCGGCATAGACATAGACCTTGAAGGACGAGCCGGGCTGGCGCTGCGCCCTGGTGGCGCGGTTGAACTGGGAGACACCGTAATCCCGGCCGCCGACCATCGCCCGGACGCCGCCATCCTCGCCGATGATGACCATCGCGCCTTCGTCGACGGCGTAGTTCTTGCCGAACTGCAGGAGGTGATACTCGACGGATTCGTCGGCGAGCTTCTGCAGGCCCATGTCGAGCGTGGTGCGCGCGACGAAGGTGCGCTCGGGCAGGCCCGACTCGTTGGCGAGGCGCTGGACCTCGTCGAAGGCGAAATCGAGGAAGTAATCCGGCGACTGGATCGCGGAGCGATCGACGGCGACCGCCGGCTGGCGCCGCGCCGCGACGACCTGGCCCTCGGTCATGAAATTCGCCTGGACCATGTTGGTCAGGACGACGTTGGCGCGGGCACGGGCGGCGGGCAGGTTGATGTGCGGGGCGTAGCGGGCCGGGGCCTTGAAGAGGCCGGCCAGCATCGCCGACTCGGCCAGCGAGACGTCCCTGATGTCCTTGTCGAAATAGAACTCGGCCGCCGCCGCCGCGCCGAACGTGCCGCCGCCCATATAGGCGCGGTCGAGATACATCGAGAGGATCTCGCGCTTGGTGAGGTTCGCCTCCAGCCAGAGCGACAGGAAGGCTTCCTTGATCTTGCGGTCGATCGTGCGCTCGTTGGTCAGGAAGACGTTCTTGGCGAGCTGCTGGGTCAGCGTCGAGCCGCCCTGGACGACGCCGCCGGCCCGGGCGTTTTCGGTCAGGGCGCGAAGAAGGCCGAGGAAGTCGATGCCGAAATGGTCGAAGAAGCGGCGATCCTCGGTGGCGAGCAGCGCCTTGATGAACTGGTCCGGCAATTCGTCGATGGGCACGGCATCGGAACGCAGCACGCCGCGCCGGCCGATCTCGTTGCCGTGGCGGTCGAGGAACATCACCGCGTAGTCGACATTCTGCGGCAGGCCGTTGGCGGTGACCTTCATCGCCGACTGCGCCAGCGCCAGCAGCATGACGAAGCCGACGAGGCCGAGCGTCAGGCCCTCGCAGGCGACTTCCACCGCGACGCGGTTGATGCCGCGGGCGCGGAACTTGCGCGAGAAGATGGTGACGCCTTCCCACCAGGCGGCAAAGGAATGGAAGAAGCGCCACAGGCTCGAATCGATCCACGCGTCGATCTCGATCAGCCCGGAGGGCTGGCGGCGTTTCCGGGTCGGTTTGGACGGATCCTGCAACGTCAACCTGTCACTCTTGGTCGTAAACTGCGGCGAACGGTCCCGCCGGCGCACACGACCGCCAATGCCCCTTCAGGTGTTACCGCTTCTCCCATATACGTCGGGAAACAGAAAATGTCCTGAATGATCGGCTCACATTTCCAAGATGGGTGAATCCAGCAACAGACCGTTCTGGCGTGAAAAATCGCTGGAGGCGATGAGCGCAGCGGAATGGGAGTCGCTCTGCGACGGCTGCGGGCGCTGCTGCCTGAACAAGCTCGAGGACTGGGATACCGGCGAGATCGCCTGGACCAACCTCGCCTGCCAGCTGCTCGACGGGCAGAGCTGCCGCTGCAGCGACTACGAGAATCGCTGGGCGACGGTGCCGGACTGCGTGCAGCTCGACCCGACGATGGTGCGCGAACTCTCGTGGCTTCCGGCAACCTGCGGCTACCGGCTCGTCGCCGAGGGGCGCGACCTTTACTGGTGGCACCATCTCGTTTCAGGCGACCCGGAGACGGTGCACCAGGCGGGGATCTCGGCGCGGGGCCGGACGGTCAGCGAGCTCGGCAAGGAGCTGGAGGAATACGAGGAGCACATCGTCGACTGGCCGGGGGAGAACCCGCTGGAGGACGCGGCGTAGGGGCGTCGGAGAAGCGTACCCCTCTCTTGCGATTTCTATCGTTTAGCCCTTTGGGCTAAGCCGATGAAATCGCTTTCTCCCCCTCAAGGGGGGAGAGGGCGTCGAGAGCGGCGACGCTTGGGCCGAGGCGTCAGCGATGATCCACCCTCTCTCCCCTTGAGGGAGAGAAAGCCTTTTCGCGGTCTTGGTCCCGAGGCTTGCCGAGGGCCAAGTCGCAGAAAAGGCAAGAGAGGGGTGCGGGAGCGTTGCTGGCGGGCGGGGCGGACGGCGGCGGAGGAGGAGAATACCCCTCTCTTGCGATTTTTATCGTTTAGCGCCTTCGGCACTAAGCCGATGAAATCGCTTTCTCCCCCTCAAAGGGGGGAGAGGGGGGTGAGCAATTATAGGAAAATATCCCTTGACACCGTGACGGTGGTCGCGTAGGGTTCAGGCATAGTCGGAAATGTGCGGGCGGCGGAACGAAAGTTTCGGGCGCCTTTTGCGTTTCTAGCGCCGTTTTCTTCAGTTGGGGCAGGGAGTGTGTCGATGGCGCTGGCGTCGGAGCGGCTACTGGCCCTGCTGGTTCGCGAGATCGCGGCGTTCGAGGCGGATGTCGCCGGAATCGAGGATGATAATCCCAATGCTGGGCAGGCCGGCACCACGGTGACGGCTGGCGGTGCGGCGGCGGACGCGGCGCCGACGGTTTCGAGACGGCGGACGGCCGGCCAGCTGAAGGCGACCGCGCCGGGCGCCCCGAAGCGGATGGGGCCGAAGGAGCGGATCGAGCATATCGGCCAGATGGCAAAGGTGCTGGAGAAGCTCTTGGAGTTGCGCCGGCTGGAGACGCTGGCGGCGGCCGGCGGGCCGCAGGACGATGCGGAGGCGGCGCGGCTCGGCGCCGAGCTCCTGTCGCGGCTGCGCAGCCTCGATGCGCGGCGGCAGCGCGGCGAGTTGCTGTACGGGCCGGAGGCTTTGGCGGACGGGGCGGGCGATGCCGGTACGGTTGGCGATGGAGGGGCGGCGGCCGATCAAGTGAGCGCTGTTGATGCAACCGGTGGAGGACGATGATCCTGCCGGCCGATGGTCGGGCAGCCGATAGTGCTTTCTGCGACGACGTGCCAGTGGATCATGACGGTCCCCTCAGCGAGCCGGAGTACTGGGACAAGACCGCACAGGCAATCGACCGGTTCCCGGCCGCCGCGATTCGGCGCGCGATGTTTCCCTGGCACCGCGTCGGCCGGCCCGCCCAGTTGCCGCCCGAGGGCGACTGGCGGCAGTGGCTGCTGATCGGCGGGCGCGGCTCGGGCAAGACGCGGGCGGGGGCGGAATGGGTGAATGCGCTGGCGGCGGGCACGCCGCCCTTCGCGTCGCGGCCGCACGGGCGGATCGCGCTGATCGCCGAGACGCTGGGCGACGCGCGCGAGGTGATGGTCGAGGGCGAGAGCGGGCTGATGCGGGCGGCGCTGGGGGCGCGGCCGGTGCTGGAGGTGACGCGGCGGCGGCTGGTCTATGCCAATGGCGCGGTGGCGCAGATCTTCTCGTCGGAGGACCCGGACGCGCTGCGCGGATACCAGTTCGACGCCGCCTGGGGCGACGAGCTGGCGAAATGGGTGCATGGCGAGGCGTGCTTCGACAATCTGCAGTTCGCTCTGCGGCTGGGCGAAAGGCCGCGGGCGTTGTTCACCACGACGCCGCGGCCGATCCCGCTTCTGAAGCGGCTGGTCGCCGACCCCGGCACCGCGACGACGCACATGCGCACCGACGAGAACGCCGTGCACCTGGCACCGGGCTTCATGGCGGCGATGCAGGCGCGCTACGGCGGCTCGCGGCTCGGGCAGCAGGAACTCGACGGGCTGCTGCTGGAGCTGCGCGAGGATGCGCTGTTCGACGTCGCCGCGATCGAGCGGCTCAGGGTGCGGGCGGCGCCGGCGCTGCGGCGCATCGTCGTCGGCGTCGATCCGCCGGCCTCCTCGACGACGCGCTCGGACGCCTGCGGCATCGTCGCGGCGGGGCTGGCCGCCGACGGGACGATCTACATCCTCGCCGACGCGTCGGTGCAAGGGGCGAAGCCGCATGTCTGGGCAAGCGCGGCGGTGACATTGTTCGAGCGGCTGGAGGCGGACCGGATGGTCGCCGAGGTGAACCAGGGCGGCGACATGGTCGAGGCGGTGATCCGGGCGAGCGCCCCGAACGTGCCGTTCCGCGCCGTCAGGGCGAGCCGCGGCAAATGGGTGCGCGCCGAGCCGGTGGCGGCGCTCTACGAGCAGGGGCGCGTGCGGCACGCCGGCCGGTTCGCCGCGCTCGAGGACGAGATGGCGGATTTCGGCCCGGATGGGCTCACGGGCGGGCGGTCGCCGGACCGGCTGGACGCGATGGTCTGGGCGGTGACGGCGCTGATGGGGCCGGTGCGCGAGCCGCGGGTAAGGGGATTGTGAGGGGCGCGACGCCAGGAAGGCGACAGGGCGTCTACCGACGGTCTGTTCCCGGGATCAGAAGAAGCCGAACACGAACAGCAGCACCAGCGTGATCAGCACCGACACGACGATCGAGCCGAGGCATCCGAGACCGTTGGAAAAGAAGAAGAACATGGGCCGCCGGGTCGTTAGGAGTGACGAGCCGCTAACGGCGCGGCCGGCGGGTCGTTCCGTCGGGCGGCGGAGGTCGTACCCCTCTCTTGCGATTTCTATCGTTTAGCGCCTTCGGCACTAAGCCGATGAAATCGCTTTCTCCCCCTCAAGGGGGGAGAGGGAGCCTGGGCGAGGGCGGTCGGCGCCAGCGTCGGCGATGACCCGCTCTCTCTCCCCTTGAGGGAGAGAAAGTCTTTTCGCGGTCTTGGGCCGAGGCTGGCCGAGGACCAGGTCGCAGAAAAGACAAGAGAGGGGTGCGGGAGCGTCGATGGCGGGCGCTGAGGTGAGCGGAAGCGAATACCCCTCTCTTGCCCCTCAAGCGGGGAGAGGGGCCCGGCATCAACGGTGGCGGGGCGGTACGGGAAATCTATGCCGCGCGGGCTGACGTGGGTACATTGTCAATACGGCACCGCTTGTGCCATAGGTTGCGAAGGCACCACGCATGATGATGCCTGATCGGTCTTGGAGGATCGGCCAATGACAGCGGTGAAGAAAGCCAGCAACATCAATGTCCGCATCGCCAGCGACGAGCTGGCGCTGATAAAGCGGGCGGCGGAAGCTTCCGGCAAGAGCCTGTCGAGCTTCGTCATCGAGGCCGCGACGGCGAGCGCCGAGAAGGAGCTGATGGATCAGCGGTTCCTCCATCTCGACGCGGCGCTGTTCGACTCTGTGGCGGAGACGCTGGCGCAGCCGGCTAGGGTGCATCCAGAACTGGCGGCGCTGCTTCGGGATGACAGCCAGTGGGCGACTTCGAAGCGATAGGGCTCTTTGCCCCCGAGCCGCTTACCGAAAGCCACAATTTCTCGGACTTTCGATGCGGAAGGCCGAGTCTGGATGCGTGGCTGTCGGACAGGGCGCTGACCAACCAGAGCGCGAACTACACGCGGACCTTCGTCGTGCGCGACGCAGGGATGCGTGTGTGGGCCTATTATGCGCTGTGCGCCGGGATAATCCTGCGCAAGGACATGCCGCGCTCGCAACGGCCACACGGATCGCCGAGCGAGATCCCGATCGCGCTATTGGCAAGGCTTGCAGTGCACGAGGACCTGCACGGCAAAGGGATCGGAAAGGCGCTTCTGACCAATGCCCTGCGGAATGCCGCTTCCGCGTCGCAAGCGGTGGCGTTTCGCGCCGTCGTGGTGGATGCGCTCGATGCCGAGGCCGCAGGTTTTTATCAGAAGCTCGGATTTCAGCCGACCCCGATCAGCCCGTTGAAGCTGATCCTGCCGACGCAGGACATCCTGGCTTCCATGGGGGCCTGAGCGGGCGAGCGGCTCCACCGCACATCCATCTGAGACCCTTCATAACCTCGCTTCGGCGGGGTTTTTTGTTGCGCCGACGAGGCTTCGTCGGGGGGAATTCGGAGATCACCATGCGCCTGAAGAGAACGATCGCCGGCTGGTTCGGCGGCGACGACCCGCGTCCGGCCGGGCCCGGCGAGCGCAAGGGCGCGGGTGTGGCCGGCGGTGCGCTGGTGTTTTCGGGTGCCGGCGAGGACGGGGCGTGGCGCGAGAAGGGGTATGCGGCGCTGGCGCGGTCGGGCTTCATGCAGAACCCGGTGGTGTACCGCTCGGTGCGGCTGATCGCGGAGAGCGCGGCGGCGATCCCGACGGTCCTCTATGACGGCGCCGAGGAAGTGGCGGGCCATCCGATCATCGAGCTGCTGCGCCGGCCGAATGGCGGGAGCGACGGGGCGGCGCTGATCGAGGCGCTGTGCGGGCACCTGCTGCTCTCGGGCAACGCGTATCTCGAGGCGGCGGGACTGGAGGGCCAGGTGCAGGCGCTGCATGCGCTGCGGCCGGATCGGATCCGCATCGTCGAGGGCCAGGATGGCTGGCCGGAGGCCTACGAATATCGCGCCGGGGCGGCGCTGCGGCGGATCGCGGCGGAGACGGGCAGCGAGCGGCCGCCGCTTCTGTTGCATCTGCGGCTGTTCCATCCGCTGGCGGATCTGACCGGCTACGCGCCGCTGGCGGCGGCGCAGGCGGCGCTGGAGCTGCACAATGCGGCGTCGCGCTGGAACAAGTCGCTGCTCGACAATTCGGCGCGGCCCTCCGGCGCGCTGGTCTACCAGCCGGCCGATGGCGGCAACCTCTCGCCGGAGCAGTTCGAGCGGCTGAAGGCCGAGCTGGACAGCGGCTATTCGGGGCCGGCGCGGGCCGGGCGGCCGATGCTGCTGGAAGGCGGGCTCGACTGGAAGGCGATGGCGCTGTCGCCGAAGGACATGGATTTCGTCGAGGCGCGCAACGGCGCGGCGCGCGACATCGCGCTCGCCTTCGGCGTGCCGCCGATGCTGCTCGGCATTCCGGGCGACCTTACCTACGCGAACTATGCCGAGGCGAACCGCGCTTTCTTCCGCCTCACCGTGCTGCCGCTGATCACGCGGCTCACCGGGGCAATCGGCGACTGGTTGGGCGGGCATTTCGAGGCACCCAGCCTGCGCCTTTCGGTCGATCTCGACCGCGTGGAAGGGCTGAGTGCCGAGCGCGAGGCGCGCTGGGACCGGGTGGCGTCCGCCGACTTCCTGTCGCGGGCCGAGAAGCGCGAGGCGGTTGGCTACGGCGCCGAGGGCTGACGGTTTCGGGCGCGAACGGGCGAAACCGGACGCGCAAAAAAGGAGCGGCGCCAGAGGCACCGCTAAAAAATCGACATCAAAATCAGGACGGGACGACCATGCGGCGAGGCTGGGCGATTGTCAATCCGCGGCGGCGTCACGCCGCCGTGCGGGGGGAGTGGAGGCGATGAGCGCGGAGCCGGCGACCGACCTGGCGCTGTGGCTGGCGAAGCTCGTCGGCGCCATTGCCGGATCGGCGATCTCGGTCGCCTATCTCCTGCCGCGCGGACCGCGCGAGGCGGCGACGCGGTTCCTGACCGGGATCGTCTCAGGGCTAGTCTTCGGCCCACCGGTTGCCCTGATCCTGGCCGAGCGGATGCGCATCGACGACAGCCTCTCGGCGATCGAGCTGGCGCTGATCGGCTCGGCCGTCGCCAGCCTCTGCGCCTGGTGGGGGCTCGGCGTGCTGCAGCGCTTTGCCGAGAGCCTGTTCCGGGCCCGGCCGGGATCGGGCGGAGGCGACAAATGAGCGGCCGTGCGCGGGCGTTGCCTATGGGCGAGCCGGGGGCGGCGATCCGCGGCTATGCGGCGCTGTTCGGCGATCCCGACACGGCCGGCGATTTGATCGAGCCCGGCGCCTTCGGCGCCTCGGTGCGGCGCCGCGGCACAAGCGGCATCCGCATGCTCTGGCAGCACGATCCGGCGCGGCCGATCGGCGTCTGGACCGAGATCCGCGAGGACCGGGAAGGGCTTTACGTCGAAGGGCGGCTGGCGCTCGGCACGCAGGCGGGCCGCGAGGCGGCCGAGCTGGTCGCCACCGGCGCGCTGGACGGTCTGTCGATCGGCTTCCGACCCCGGCTGGCCCGCCGCGGCGTCGGCGCGACGCGACGCCGGCTGGTGACCATCGACCTCTGGGAGGTCTCGCTGGTGACCTTCCCGATGCACGACCGGGCGCGGCTGATCACGCCCGCCTTTCGCCGCCCGGCCATCGCCGGCTCGCTTCCATCGCCAACTGAAGAACGGGGACAAGCATGAACGAGTTCTCTCCCGCCGCCCCGATGACCAAGGCGGCGACGCCGGGCGGCCGCGACTCCCTCGACGACTTCATGGAGGCGTTCGAGGGGTTCCGCGAGGCCAATGACGAGCGCCTCGGCGCCATCGAGAAGCGCATGAGCGCGGATGTGCTGACCGAGGAGAAGGTCGACCGCATCGGCCGGGCGCTCGACGAGCAGGAGCGGCGCATGGAGCGGCTGGCGCTGAAGCAGCTGCGCCCGCCGCTGGCCGGCAACGAGGGCGGCGGCAGGGCGCTGCCCAGCGAGCGCAAGCAGGCCTTCGAGCGCTATGTGCGAGCCGGCGACGAGCGCGAGCTGCGGCGGCTGGAAGAAAAGGCGATGTCGAGCCTGACCGGGGCGGATGGCGGCTTCCTGGTGCCGGACGAGACCGAGACGGAGATCGGAAGGCGGCTGGCGGCGATCTCGCCGATCCGCTCGATCGCCTCGGTGCGCACGGTCTCGGCGGCGGTGCTGAAGAAGCCCTTCGCGATCACCGGGGCGCAGACCGGCTGGGTCGGCGAGACCGAGGCGCGGCCGCAGACGACGGCGCCGCTTCTGGCGGAGCTGAGCTTCCCGACCATGGAGCTCTACGCCATGCCGGCGGCGACCAACGCGCTGCTCGACGATGCCGCGGTGGATATCGACCGCTGGATCGGCGAGGAGGTGGAGCAGGCCTTCGCCGCGCAGGAGAGCGCCGCCTTCGTCACGGGCGACGGGGTGAACAAGCCGGCGGGCTTCATGACCGTGCCGACGGTGGACGAGGCGGCCTGGGCCTGGGGCTCGGTCGGCACCATCGCTTCCGGGATGAATGGCGGCTTCGCGCCGGACACGGCGGCGGACGTCCTGATCGACCTCGTCCATGCGCTGAAGGCCGGCTACCGGCAGAACGCCAGCTTCGTGATGAACCGGCGGACGCAGGCGGCGCTGCGCAAGATCAAGGATGCCGACGGCAACTATCTCTGGCAGCCGCCGTCGAGCGTCGGGGCGCGGGCGACGCTGATGGGCTTTCCGATGGTCGAGGCCGAGGACATGCCGGACATGGCGGCGGGGTCGAAGGCGATCGCCTTCGGCGACTTCGCGCGGTTCTACCTGATTGTCGACCGGCAGGGCGTCAGGGTGCTGCGCGACCCGTATTCCGCCAAGCCCTACGTCCTCTTCTACACGACCAAGCGGGTTGGCGGCGGGGTGCAGGATTTCGACGCCGCCAAGTTCCTCGAATTTTCCGCCTGACGATCCGGCCAACCACGACGAGAGGCCGGGCGATGGCGCCCGGCCGGCTTCTGATTTCGAGGAGACGACCATGACGACGACGATCGACCTCGGCGGCGGCGTCGAGCCGGTGACGCTCGACGAGGCCAAGAGCTGGTGCCGGATCGAGCGCGACGACGAAGACGGGCTGATCGGCGACCTGATCCGCGCGGCGCGCCAGGGCATCGAGGCGATGACCGGGCTGGTGCTGGCGAAACGGGTGTTCCGCCTGGCGCTGGACGATGTGCCGGCGCATGGCTGGATCGAGACGACCCAGCGGCCGCTGGTAGGGATCGTGGCGATCACCGCCTACGGGCCGGGGGGCGAGCCGGTGAGCTTCGACCCCGACGAGGCGATCGTCGAGCGGGCACTGGGGATCGAGGCGATCCGGCTGTCGCCGGCGGTGCGGGCGGCGGCGGTCAACGGCGTCGAGGTGGATTTCGAGGCGGGCTACGGCGAAGGCGCGGTGCCGGAGAATATCCGCGTCGCGCTGCGGATGATCGTCGCTTCGTCCTACGAGCTGCGGGCGGCGGTTGATCCGCAGCTGCAGCCGGCGGCGATCCCGGCGCGGGCGGCGTCGCTGCTGGCGCCGTATCGGCAGGTGTCGCTCTGATGACGCCGCTGTTTCTCGATCCGTCGCTCTTCAGGAAGCGCCTGTCGCTGCAGGAGGCGGTGCTGACGCCGGACGGCGCAGGCGGGGCGTCGGAAGAATGGGTCGAGCTGCGCGAAATCTCGGCGCATGTCGAGCCGGTGGCGACGCGCGATCGCGAAAGGTTCGACAGTCGGGAGGCGACCATCACGCACCGGGTGATCTGCCGGGCGACGCCGGAGGTGACGCGCGGGCGCTCGTTCATGCTGGGCGCGCGGCGGCTGGTGATCCGGTCGGTGCACGATCCGGACGAGACCGGGCGGTTCCTGGTCTGCCGCTGCGAGGAGGCGGCCTGATGCGGATCGCCGTGCGGGTGACGGTGCCGAGATTGCGGCCGGTTCGGCCGGTGGACGCGGCGGCGCTGCGGGATCGGCTGCGAGCGGTGCGGGAGTTGGTCGGCGGTGCGCCGCTGCCGCGGACGTCTTGGCTGCGGGAGGCGGCGGCGGCCATGCCTGCCGAGGCCGAAGGTCGCAGGGAAGCCCGTGATCCCGGGCAGGGGAAAACGCCGATCGGTGGGTTACGAAAATTTCAGAATATTTGCCGCGTCGGTCTCTTTCCCCGCGCGGCGATCAACGTATCTTACAAGGCATAACGGAACGCGAGCGAGGATGGTGAACATGGCGCATCCGAGCGCAGAACTGCAGAGCGTGATCTTCCAGACCCTGACCTCCGATCCGGGCCTGACGGCGCTGCTCGGCGGTCCGAAAGTGTTCGACCGCAGGCCCGAGCAGGCGAAGTTTCCCTATCTCACCCTCGGCCGGACGGCGGTCGTCGACTGGTCGACCGGCACCGAGGACGGCGCCGAGCACATACTGACGCTGCATGTCTGGGCGAAAGGCGGCGGCAAGCAGGAAACCTACGAGATCATGGACAAGGTGGTCGAGCGGCTCAACAACACGGCGATGGCGCTTGAAGGCCACCATCTGATCAATCTCCAGCTGCAATTCGCCGAGGCGCGGCGCGAGCCGGAATCGACGGCCTATCACGGCATATTGCGGTTCCGGGCGGTGACCGAACCGGTCGCCTGACCGAGGGGCGCGCGGACGGCGCCCCTGAGACCAACAATCATCAGCAGTGACATCCAGGCGGCCCTTCGGGTCGCCTTTTTTCATGGCCGGTGCACCGGCGCCGAGAGGAGGAACTTCCGAGATGGTGGCCCAGAAAGGCAAGGACCTGCTCCTGAAGGTGGACGAGGCCGGCAATGGCGGGTTCGTCACGCTGGCGGGTCTCAGGACGCGGCGCATCGCCTTCAATGCCGAGACGGTCGACATCACCGACGCCGAGAGCGCCGGGCGCTGGCGCGAGCTGCTCGGCGGGGCCGGGGTGCAGCGCGCGTCGCTGTCGGGCTCGGGCATCTTCAAGGATGCGGCCTCGGACGCGGCGCTTCGGCAGATCTTCTTTGCGTCGCGCGTCGTGCCGTTCCAGGCGGTGATCCCGGATTTTGGCACGATCACCGGGCCGTTCCAGGTGACGGCGCTGGAATATGGCGGCGAGCACAATGGCGAGGTGAGCTTCGAGGCGACGCTGGAATCGGCCGGCGCGCTGGTCTTCGCGGCGCTCTGAGGATGGCGGTGAACCGGCGGCGCGGCGAGGTATCCGCGATCATCGACGGCAGAGAGCGGACGCTCTGCCTGACGCTCGGCGCGCTGGCGGAGCTGGAGGACAGTTTCGCCGCCGACAATCTCGCGGACCTTGCCGAACGCTTCGGCCAGGGACGGCTGTCGGCGCGCGACCTTATCCGCATCATCGGCGCGGGGCTAAGGGGCGCCGGCGAAACGGCGAGCGAGGCCGAAGTGGCGGCGATGCGCATCGAGGATGGCGCGGCCGGGGCGGCGAGGGTCGCGACGAAACTGCTGACGGCGGCCTTCGGCGCGCCGGAGGAGAGCCCGCCCCCAAACCCTTGAGTGCCGCGCCGGCGGAAGGCGGCGCCGGCGCGGCTTTTCCCTGGGACGCGGCGATGGCGGCGGGGCTTGGCCATCTGCGGCTCGCCCCCCGCGACTTCTGGGCGATGACGCCGCGCGAACTGGCCGCGGCGCTTGGGCCCGTCGGCGTGTCCGCCAGGCAACCGCCGCTGCGCGATGAGCTGGCCGCGCTGATCGCACAATTCCCCGATCCTTGAGGGACGATCCATGGAAGATGACGAGACGCTGAGCGTTGCCATCGTCGCCGATACCAGCGGCTTTGCGCAGGCGATGGACGACCTGACGCGCCGGGCGAACAGCTTCGGCACGGCGATCAGCTCGGCCCTGCGCGGCGCGGTGTCGGGCGGGCGGAGCTTCGACACGGTGCTGCGCCAGCTTGGGCAGAGAATCTCGACGATCGCACTCGATGCCGCGTTGCGGCCGCTGACCAATCTGGCGGCGAATGGGATCGGCCAGGTGCTCGGCGGGATTGGCGGCGCGGTGGCAGGCCAGGCGCCGCGCATCCTGCCGTTCGCGCAAGGCGGGGTGGTCGGGGCGCCGACCTTCTTTCCGACCGGCGGAAGGCTCGGGCTGATGGGCGAGGCGGGGGCGGAGGCGATCCTGCCGCTGCGGCGCGGCGCGGATGGCACGCTGGGCGTCGCGGCGCCTTCCGGCGGCGGGACGGGGCCGTCCATCGTGTTCAACGTGACGAGCCCAGACGCGGAAAGCTTCCGCCGCTCGGAGGCGCAGATCCAGGCGATGCTCGCGCGGGCGACAGGCCGCGGCCGGCGGGGGCTGTAGCGATGGCTATCGCGGCGTTCGAGGAAGTCAGGTTTCCGCTGCGCCTGTCCTTCGGGACGAGCGGCGGGCCGGGGCGGCGGGTGGAGATCGTGCGGCTTTCGACCGGGTTCGAGCACCGCAACCTCAGGCACCGTCACTCGGTGCGCCGCTACGACGCCGGGTCGGGGCTGCGGAGCCTGGCCGATCTCGCCGAGGTGTTGGCGTTCTTCGAGGCGCGGCGGGGGCGGCTGACAGGGTTCCGGTTTCGCGATCCGCTGGACTGGCATTCGGCGCCGCATGGCACGGCGGTCGGGGCGTTCGACCAGTTGCTCGGCATCGGCGACGGGACGACGACGCGCTTCGACCTGCGGAAGTCCTACGGCGAGGGAGAGGCGGCGTATCACCGGCCGATCGAGAAGCCGGTGGCGGGCACGGTGAAGGCGGCGGTGGACGGAACGGAGGTCGCGGCGGGCGTCGTGGTCGATACGGTCGCGGGCGCTGTGAGCTTCGCGGCGCCGCCGGGGGTCGGGGCGGCGGTGACGGCGGGCTTCGCCTTCGACGTGCCGGTGCGCTTCGACATCGAGCAGCTGAGCGTCAACGTCGCGGCCTTCGAGGCCGGCGACATCCCCTCCATTCCCCTGATCGAGATAAGGCCATGAGAGACATTCCGGCGGCGCTGGCCGCGCATCTGGCGCGCCCGACGACGACGCTGGCGCATGGCTGGCGGCTGACGCGCCAGGACGGCGCGGTGTTCGGCTTCACCGATCACGATGCGCCCCTGGACTTTGCCGGGACGGTGTTCGAGGCGGCGACGGGGCTGGGCGCGACGGAGGCGGAAGAAACGCTGGGGCTGGCGGCGACGACCGCGGAAGTCGAGGGCGCGCTGTCGTCGGCGGCGATCAGCGAGGCCGACATCAGGGCCGGGCGGTTCGACGGGGCGAGGGTCGAGATCTTCGTCGTCGACTGGCAGGACCCGGCGTCGCATCTGCTGCTCGACGTCGCTGAACTGGGCGAGGTGAAATACGGCGAGACCGGCTTTGCTGCGGAACTGCGCGGCCGGACCGCTTCGCTCGACCGGGTGCGCGGACGGCTCTATCGCCGCCGCTGCGACGCGGTATTCGGCGACCATCGCTGCCGGTTTCCGGCACAGGAGCCGCCCTTCACGACCGAGGTCACGATCGCCGGCGTCGAGAGCGGGGCAGTGCTGGTGGCCGGCGATCTCGGCGGCGATCCCGGGCGGTTCGGCCATGGGCGGGCGGTGTTCCTCGAAGGCGCGGCGGCGGGGCTGGCGGCGGAGATCGTGACGGCCGCTGCGACGGGGCTCGGCACGGTGCGGGTGGCCCTGGCCGATCCGCCGGAGGCGGCGCTCCAGGCGGGCGACCGGCTGCGATTGACCGAGGGCTGCGACCGGCAGTTCGCGACCTGCCGCGACCGGTTCGGCAATCAGGCGAACTTTCGCGGCTTCCCGCATATTCCGGGCGGCGACCAGGTGTTCTCGATCGCCAAGAGCGACGGCGTGCATGACGGCGCGCCGGTGGTGCCATGAGCGCGCCGAGGCGACCGGCCGAAGCGCTGGCCGTGGCGCGGAGGTTTCTCGGCACGCCCTATCGGCACCAGGGCTCTCGGCGCGGCATCGGCTGCGACTGTCTCGGCCTGGTGCGCGGGGTCTGGCGGGAGCTCTACGGCGACGAGCCGGAGGATCCGGGGCCTTATCGCACCGACTGGGCGGCGCGCGGCGGGCCGGACCGGCTGATGGCAGCGGCACGACGGCATCTCGTCGCGGTCCCTACGGCCGACAGGCTGCCGGGGGACGTCCTGCTGTTTCGCTGGCGGGACGGCGGGCCGGCGAGCCATTGCGGCATCGTGGAGACATGCGGGCGGGTGATCCACGCGTATGAGGGCGCCGCCGTCGTCTCCTCGCCGCTGCCGCATGCCTGGTCGGCGCGGATCGCCGGCGTCTTTCGATTTCCGGAGTAGACGATGGCGACGATCCTGTTGCAGGCGGCGGGCAGCCTCGTCGGCGGCGTGCTGGGCGGGCCGTTCGGCGCGATCCTCGGCCGGGCGGCGGGGGCGCTGGCCGGCGCCTCGGTCGATTCCTGGCTGTTCGGCGGCACGACGCGCAGCGAGGGGCCGCGGCTGACCGGCAGCCGCATCATGCAGGCCGACGAGGGCGCCGGTATCCCGCGCGTCTATGGCAGCGCCCGGGTCGCCGGCCAGGTGATCTGGACGACGCGCTTCGAGGAGGATTCCGACACCGAGCGACAGGGCGGCAAGGGCGGCGGCCCGCGCACCGAGGTCACGACCTACAGCTATTACGGCAATGTCGCCGTCGGGCTCTGCGAGGGGCCGATCGCCGGGATCCGGCGGATCTGGGCGGATGGGGAGGAGCTCGACCTCACCGACATCGTCCACCGCGTGTATCCCGGCGACGAGAGCCAGGCGGCCGATCCGCTGATCGAGGCGCGGCAGGGCCAGGGCAACGCGCCGGCCTATCGGGGCCTCGCCTATCTGGTCTTCGAGCGGCTGCCGCTGGAGCGCTGGGGCAACCGCATCCCGCAGATCTCCTGCGAGGTGCTGCGCCCGGTCGGAAGGCTGGAGAACCAGATCCGGGCGATGACGATCATCCCCGGCGCCAGCGAGCACGGGCTCGACCCGCGCCCCGTGCGCGAGCGGCTGGGGCCGGGCGAGGACCGGCTGATGAACCGCAACATGCTCTACAAAACCAGCGACTGGTCGGCGGCGATGGACGAGCTCTCCGCGCTCTGCCCGGCGCTGGGGCGCTCGGCGCTGGTGGTCTCGTGGTTCGGCGACGATCTGCGGGCCGGGCACTGCCGGCTGCGGCCGGGGGTGGAGCTGGCGACGCGGGACGAGGAGGAGAGCTGGCGGGCCGGCGGCGTCGGGCGAAGCGGCGCGCGGCTGATCAGCCGGCTCGACGGCGGCCCGGCCTTCGGCGGCACGCCGAGCGATGCCGGCGTGTTGCGGGCGATCGCCGACCTGAAGGCGCGCGGGCTCGCCGTCACCTACTACCCGTTCATCCTGATGGACGTGCCGCCGGGCAATACGCTGTGCGACCCCTATGGCGGGACCGCGCAGGCGGCGTTTCCCTGGCGCGGGCGGCTGACGCTAGACATCGCGCCCGGCCGGCCGGGTTCTCCGAATGGTACGGCAGCGGCACGGACGGCCATCGCGGCGTTTCTCGGCGCGGCCGATCCGTCGGACTTCAGCGTCGGGCCGAATGGGATCGCTTATTCGGGGCCGAACGAGTGGTCCTATCGCCGGATGATCTTCCACCAGGCGCATCTGGCGAAGCTGGCCGGGGTGGATGCCTTCGTCATCGGGTCGGAGATGCGCGGCCTGACGCAGATCCGGGACGGCGAGGGGCGGTTCCCCTTCGTCGAGGGGCTGATCGCCATCGCCGAAGCGGTGAAGGCGATGATGCCGGATGCGATCGTCACCTATGCCGCGGACTGGAGCGAGTATTTCGGCCACCAGCCGGCGGACGGCTCGGGCGACGTGTTCTACCACCTCGATCCGCTCTGGGCGTCGCCGGCGATCGACGTCGTCGGCATCGACAATTACCTGCCGCTGGCCGACCGGCGCGATGGCGCGGCGGGGACGGACGAGGCGCCGTCGGACTACGATCTGCCGGCGCTGCGCGCGGGGATCGCGGGCGGGGAGTATTTCGACTGGTATTATGCCAGCGACGCCGACCGGGCGGCCGGGCTGCGCACGCCGATCACCGACGAGGCGGCGGGCAAGCCCTGGGTGTTCCGGCCTAAGGACATCGCCAGCTGGTGGGCGTACCCGCATGTCGAGCGGCGCGGCGGCGTGGAAGTGGCGGGTACCTCGCCCTGGGTGCCTATGTCGAAGCCGATCTGGTTCACCGAACTCGGCTGCCCGGCGATCCACCGGGGGCCGAACCAGCCCAATGTCTTCGTCGATCCGAAATCGTCGGAAAGCTTCGTGCCGCATTTCTCCGCCGGCGGGCGGGACGACCTGGTGCAGCGGCGGTTCCTCGAGGCGCAGCTCGGCTTCTGGGACCCGGCGTCACCGGATTTCGCCGCGGCGAACAATCCGGTCTCGCCGCTCTATGGCGGGCACATGGTCGATCCCGGCGCGATCCATCTCTGCGCCCTTATGTAGCAGATGCACCAGCATTTCGGTAGGCGGAACAGCCGGCTAGCCCGATAATGGGCGCATGGAACGAAAGCACCGCGCCACCCGAACCGACAGCTACAAGCTTACCATAGCCGGGCTGCTCACCACACGCGCCGAGATGGCAGGGGAACGTGTCCGGGCCGTCGAGCACCTGGCCGCAGTGGATCGCGATCTGGGCCACCTAGATGCGGTGCTGGCGATGTTCGGCGTGACGGACGGGCACAAGGTGAAGCCGCTGCAGCGGGCCACCACGCCACGCGCAAAGCGGGCGGACGTGCTGGCGCGGCATCGGACCATGCTCGCCGTTATGCGCTCTACAGGAGCCGCCACGACCACCCAGATTGCCGAAGCGGTGACGCCACTGTTCAAGCTACACGACGATCACGAGCCGGAACCCGCCGCCGTCCTGTCAGCCGTGCGCAAGATGTTGCACAGGCTGGAGCGACAAGGCGGAGTGGTGCGGGACGGTTGGGATGGGGACGCGCGGGTGTGGCGTCTGCAAGGCTGAGGTATGGCGACCGGATTTTGTACGTTGTATGGCGCTCAGCGCGGGGCTAACGCGGGAGCGTATTCTATGCGCTGCGGGATGCGGGTGTGAGTGAAATTATCTTCACTAGCGATGGCGCGATCTAGTCTTCTAGCGAGGAAGGGTGCTGGCCAAACTCATCGCAGAGCTTCTGGAGTGCCCAGAACTCGCAACGGTCATCGGTGCCTTCTGTCGGAACGGTGAAAGGGTATCCATCAGGCCCCTTCCACCACTCTGCCGTATTAAGCGGACCCTTCCCCTCCAAGGGAGAGCAACCCCAGCGTCGGAGCTTACCTTCCCATTGGGATCGGGACAGGAGGCGATTAGCAATCAATGGTCAGTGGCAATATGCGACGTATTCTTTTTGTGTCGGCATGAACGAGCGAGGCTCGACAATGCCGCCATTTTCGAGAATTTCACGTATATTGCGTAAGGGTTCGACTTCGATTTCCGCTTTCAGCCGAGCCGACAAAATGGTTTCCATGGCCGGGCAAATGTCCGCCAGAACTCCATCTATGTCCGTGTGGGAAAGCACCAAACCGGGCACGTCATCGCTCCATGCTCGCAGCCCGCCGTCTGGGCGAGACTCAAACATGACCGTAACCTTAAATGATCTTTCCGACATGATATTATCTCTGATCCCGAGGGATTCCGGCTGAGGATGTGGTCCGTCAACTCACGTCATATGTGTTTCCTTTTAAGTCCGTGTCAATTGAAGTTGCGTTAACGATCGCGTTGGTCGTTCACCGCTGCCAGTAGCCGCACCATGATCGGCTGATCGGCGACAGCATCGCATTGCCGACCAGCGCGAAGGCGTTGCCGCCGTTGTCGCGGCGACGGTGATCCTCGCACCATGCGGCGTTCGCAGCGTAGGCGGCGAGGTACTTGGGCGACACGCCGTGGTGCTGGCCTGCGACCATGCGGCGAAGGCGGGAGAAGAAGCTTTCCACCCAGTTCGTGTGCTTGCCGTGGCCCTCGCTATAGGCTTCCGAGTGATTGATCCGCTCGGTGGGGAAGAAGGCTTCAAGAACGTCCCAGTGCGTCGCCTCGTCAGCAAAGACGGTGCCGGTGGATGCGACCAGCTCGCGGGCCAGGGCGACGCCCTCGTGCTCGAAATTGCGGACGAAGGTCAGGGTCCGGCCCATGCGCTGGCGAAGGGCGATGACAACGCGGCGGGTGCCGGTCTGGTGCTCTTTGAGGCGACGGTCGATCCGGTCTTCCTTGCGGTTTTCCGGCTTGATCGAACCGCCGAAATAGGCGCCGTCGATCTCGACTTCCTCGTCCAGCGTGAAGCCGGCGGTTTCGTTCGCCATCGCCTCGCGCAGCTTGTGGCAGAGAACGAAGGCCGTCTTGTACTGGCAATCGAGATCGCGGGAGAGCTGCAGGGCGGAGATGCCCTTAACCGCGTTCACGAACAGCGCGATGGCAGCGAGAAGGTCGGTAAAGCCCATCTTGCGGGAATGAAAGATCGTGCCGCTCGTCACCGAGAACTGGTGATGGCAGGCGGCGCACTTGAACCGGCGGCGGCTGGTGATCTCGTAGCTGTCGAGGCAGCCGCAACGCGGGCAAACCGGGGTGCCGTTGGTGGAAGCCCAGCGGATCGCCTTGAACTGCTCGTAAGCTTTCTCCTCGCCGGCCTTGTAGATGGCGCGGATCGAGAGGGTGCGGGCTTTTGCGGAGAGAAGGAAGTGCTGTGCCATTGTCATCGTTTCCAGTGCTTGTGCACTAGATATGATGACATCGCATCATCGTGTCAAGGGCTTAAGCACCTTAAATGATGACAAAAGCCCCGTGGGACGCTACATGCTCGGTAGCGAAACGAGTGGAGCGATATAGATGGTCGAGCGGACGGACTGGGAAGAGAAGGCGAAGGGCATTCTACGGGGCGAGATGGCCCGCAGGAGCGTGACCTATGCGCAGCTCGTTGAGAAGCTTGCGGCTATCGGGGTTGAGGAGACAGAACGGAACCTGCGCAATAAGGTGAGCCGGGGGAAATTCACCGCAGGATTCTTGCTTCAATGTCTAGCCGCATTAGGGACGGAACATTTGCAACTTGGCTAATCATCGCCATCGGCCTCTCACTTATTGCGTTGGTGGCCTTCACGGTCGCTTCGTCAAAGGGATACCAGCGCGCCTATCAGCAAAACGAGGCTGAAAACGCTTCCTATGCTCAGCGTGAAGGCCACTATCGCAGCTGCCTCATGCTGCCCAGCGTCGAGCAGGCGCGGGAGTGCGCCGAAAATGCCCCCGAAGCAGATCGCGCAGAGAGACGCGCCGAGGAAGATCTGAATGCTCAACGGGAGATGGCGGACTGGGCCGAGGGTGTATTGTGGGCCACGCTGGCTAGCGTCGGGGTCACTGCCGTCGGCATAGTGTTCGTCTGGCGATCCTTGAACGCCAACACCGCTGCCGTCGACCAAGCGAGGCGAGCCAACGACATCGCTGATCAGCATAGTCGTGCTGATCTTAGAGCATGGCTGATCGTGAAGATTAACTCGATCGGCCCGATCTTTCGCGAAAGTGACAATATTTTCGTCAGTGTAGATGCCAGCATTGAGAACACCGGCCGCTCCCCGGCCACGGATTTGTGCTTTTACATCGATATCGTTTCGCTTTTCAACAACGATCCCAAGCTTGGGCCTCGATGGTTCGATGGCGCCACAACATCTCGTCGGACGGGCGGAGGAAATGATGCACTCGGACCCAACGAGGTTCGCTCTATTCGGGTGGATTGTGTGGTGCATGAGAAGGACTTTGCTTCTGCCGGCGAATTTTTGAGCCTCAAATACAAGATGTTCATCGGGGTTGTTTACAGAACCATTATCCCGAACCATGAGTGCTTCACCTTCAAGGTCCTCGCAATCCAAGGCTCCACAAGCATTGAAAATGGCGACCCGTTCCATGTCGAAGCCAGATGGTGGGATATGGCCTCCAAGATGCGTTAGGTTATTTCCGGTCGCGGCCAGAGCGGAGTACGCCACTACAGCGGCCAGCGTAGCTAGCGCGATCATGCCTCACCGCCCCTCAGCGGACTGACCGCCGAGACTGGTGCATCTGCTACATAAGGGCGCATCTCTGGACCTGGGACGCGCGGGCTTATCCGGCGTTTCCGGCCCGAACCGACATCTGGAGCGATGGCGACAACTGGCGTCGCGGCCACTGGCTGAGCGGTAGGCTGGCGAACGCGCCGGTGGACGCGCTGATCGCGGCGATCCTCGATGACCATGGCATCGGCAACTACGACGTCTCGGGCGTCGAGGCCTCGGTCGCGGGCTTCGTCGTCTCGGGCCCGGACACGGCGCGGCGCTCGCTGGAAGAGCTGATGCGGCTGACCGGCACGCTGGCGCATGCGCCCGGTGGGCGGCTGGTGTTCCGGTCGCTGGCGCGGGTGTCGCCGGCGACGGCGATCGACGCGTTCGTCGACGACGAGGGCGCCTATGTCGAGCGGCGGCGGGGCGAGGCCGGCGAGACGGCGGAAGAGATCTCGCTGAGCTTTCTCGATCCGGCGCGCGCCTACCAGCCGGGTTCGGCCGAGGCGGCAAGGGCCGGGGCGGCGCATCCGCGCAAGGAGATCGTCGACCTGCCGGTGGTGCTGGAGGAAGGCGAGGCGCGGGTGCTGGCGGCGGCGATGCTGCAGGAGGCGGCCGGCGTGTCCGAGACCGCCCGTTTTGCCGTCGCGCCGTCGCTGCTGGGGCTCGAGACCGGCGACGTGGTGACGCTGGCCGAGCGGTCGGGCGAGTGGCTGGTGACGCGGATCGAGACGGGCGCGGCACGGCGCGTCGAGGCACGGCGCCTGCCGCCGCGCCGACGGGCGATGCCCGACCAGGGGGCGCCTGGACCGGCGCCGCAGCCGGGCCGGCCGGGGTTGGCGTCCCGGCCGGTGGTGCATCTCCTCGACCTGCCGCTGCCGGATGGCGGCGAGGGGATTGCCGGGGCGCGCTTCGCCGTGGTGGCGAAGCCGTGGGTTCCCTATGCGATCACGGCCGCCGGCGTCGACGGGCCGCAGGAGCGGCGGGCGACGGCGACGCGCCCGGCGACCGCCGGCATTCTCTCGCGGGCGCTGGCGGCGGGACCGGTCGGGATCGTCGATCGGACCAACCGGCCGCGCGTTCGGCTGCATCGCGGCGCGTTGGCGTCGATCTCGAAAGCGGCGATGCTGGACGGCGGCAATCTCTGCGCCGTCGAGTGCGCGCCAGGTCTCTGGGAGGTGCTGCAGTTCGAGACGACCGAGGAGGTGGCACCGGGCGAGTTCGAGCTTCGCGGCCTGCTGCGGGCGCAGGGCGGGACCGAGGACGCGATGGCGTTGGGTGCGGAGGTCGGCGCGGCCTTCGTGCTGCTGGACGCCGGCGCCGGCGACCTCGGGCTGACGAGCCGGGATGTCGGGCGGAGCCTTTCCTGGCGAATCGCGCCGCTCGGCCGGCCGCTGGACGATCCGGCGACGGTGACGCTTTCGGCGGCCTTGGGCAGCCGCTCGGTGAAGCCGCTGTCGCCGGTGCATCTGCGCTGGGCGTTGGCGGCTGACGGCAGCCTGACGGCGGCCTGGATCCGGCGGACCCGTGTCGGCGGCGACGGCTGGGACGGCATCGACGTGCCGCTCGGCGAGGAGCGCGAACTGTACCGCATCGAGATCACCGACGGGGCCGGCGGGCTGCTCGTGCGGGAGGCGGACGGCCCGGCGCTCGTCGTGCCGGCCGGGGAGGTGGCGGCGGCCTTCGGGACGATGCCGGCCGCGCTGACGCTGAGCGTCGCGCAGGTGAGCCCGCAATGGGGCGCCGGGACGGCGCGGAGCACAGTGATAAGTCGGCTGATCTGAAACCGGAAACCATCCAAAACCAGCGAAAGGAGACGCGCATGACCGAGGAAAAACCCTGGTACCAGTCCCGCAGCATCTGGGGCGGCATCGTCGCGCTTGTCGCGGCGGTCGCCGGCCTGTTCGGCATTCCGCTCGACGCGGCGACCCATGAGGCGTTGACGGTCGCGCTGACCAGCGCGGCGGCGGCGATCGGCGCCGTGGTGGCGATCATCGGCCGGCTGGCGGCACAGAAGACGCTTCGCTAGCATGGGCAGACGGCGGCGGGCGAAAGTTCGCCGCCTACATTCATTCGTCGTTCAGCGACATGCTGCTAGGTAGAAGCAAGACCGTCACGCCCGGCGGCCCTCAGGCTCATTCCCAGGCCCTCATGACCATACCGCCACCCATCATCGCCTGCCTCCTGATCATCATGCTGCCCGGCATGGCAGGCGCGGCGACAGGCGGACAAGCGCCGGCGGCGCAGACGGTCGAGGGTTTCGACTGGTCGGAGCGCCCGGACGAGAGCTTCGAGATTGTGCAGGTGGACTGCTCGGGCGCTGCGGCCCAGGCGGCGGCGCAGACCGGCGGGCAGGTGCTGTCGGTGTCGAGCCGCGAGGAGGGCGGTCAGACCGTCTGCGTGGTCACCGTGCTGGTGCCGGGCACCGATGGCGGAAGGCCGCGCAAGGAAACGGTGACCATCCGGCCCTGATCGAGGGACTCGAAGGAACCGGCGGTCCCCGCGAAGGGACGGCAGGAGCAGGGGACAAGATCATGCGCATCCTGGTGGTCGAGGACGACCAGACACTGAACCGCCAGCTGACCGAGGCGCTGGGCGGCGCCGGCTACGTGGTCGACCGCGCCTTCGACGGCGAGGAGGGGCATTTTCTCGGCGACACCGAACCCTATGACGCGGTGATCCTCGATGTCGGGCTGCCGGTGATGGACGGCATCAGCGTGCTCGAGCGCTGGCGCCGCGAAGGGCGCGTCATGCCGGTGCTGATCCTAACCGCCCGCGACCGCTGGAGCGACAAGGTTGCCGGCATCGATGCCGGCGCCGACGACTACGTGACCAAGCCGTTCCACGTCGAGGAAGTGCTGGCGCGGGTGCGGGCGCTGATCCGCCGCGCCGCCGGCCATGCCTCATCGGAGATCCATTGCGGGCCGCTGCGACTCGACATGCGCGCCTCGCGCGTGACGCTCGACGGCACGCCGCTGAAGCTGACGTCGCACGAATACCGGCTGCTCGACTATCTGATGCACCACCAGGACCAGATCGTCTCGCGCACCGAGCTGATCGAGCATCTCTACGACCAGGATTTCGACCGCGACTCCAACACGATCGAGGTGTTCGTCGGCCGGCTGCGCAAGAAGATCGGCATCGACCTGATCGAGACGGTGCGCGGCCAGGGATACAGGATGCGCGATGCTGAACCGGGCCGGTAGGTCCCTCACCGCCCGCGTCATCGTGCTGTCAAGCCTGTGGGCGATGGTGGCGCTCGTTGTCGCGGGCGGGCTGATCTCCAAGCTCTACGAGCAGACGGCGGCCAGGGGCTTCGAAGAGCTCCTGACGGCGCAGCTCTACAATCTGGTGAACAGCGTCGGCATCGGCCAGAACGGCTCGCTGTCCGGCTCCCCCGATCTCGGCGATTTGCGCTACGTCCAGCCGCTGTCCGGCTGGTACTGGGAGGTTCTGCCGGCGAGCGAGAACACCCGCGGCCGGCTCTCTTCCGGCTCGCTCGGCATCTTGTCGATCCCTGAGGTGCCGACCGCCGAGGCGCCGTTCGACCCGGCCTATCGGCGGACCTACGAGATTCCCGGCCTCGACGGCGAGACGCTCAAGGTCCTGGAGACCGAAGTCGTGCTCGACGCGCAGAACCATGCGGCGCGGTTCCGGGTGATGGGCAATGCCAGCGTGCTCGCGGCCGACATGGCGCAGTTCGACCGGACCCTCGTGCTCTATCTCGGCGTCGTCGGGCTCGGAACGGTGCTGGTCAACGTGCTCGCCATCCTGTTCGGCCTGCGCCCGCTCGGCGAGGTGCGCCGGGCGCTGTCGCGGGTGCGTACCGGCCGGGCGGAGCGGCTGACCGGGCAGTTCCCGAGCGAGATCGAGCCGCTGGCGGTCGAATTGAACGCGCTGATCGACAACAACCGCCGCATCGTCGAGCGCTCGCGCACGCAAGTCGGCAATCTCGCCCACTCGCTGAAGACGCCGATCGCGGTGCTGGTCAACGAGGCGGAGGCGGTCGGCGGCGAGCGTGGCCGGATCATCGCCGACCAGAGCGAGCGCATGCGCCAGCAGGTCCAGCATTATCTCGATCGCGCACGGGTGGCGGCGCAGTCGGAAGGCGCGGTGTTCCGCGCGCCGGTGCAGCCGGTGCTCGAGCGGCTCGCCCGCGTCATCGCCAAACTCAATCCGCATCTGGCGCTGACATTCGACGCAGCCGCGCCCCGCGACCTGGTCTTCGCCGGCGAGCAGCAGGATCTGGAGGAAATGGTCGGCAATCTCCTCGAGAATGCCGGCAAATGGGCGAGGGGCCAGGTGCGGCTGAGCGCCGTCGCATCGTCGCCGGAGCGGCTGGCGATCGTCGTGGAGGACGACGGGCCGGGCCTCAGCGAGGCCGAGATCGCCGTCGCCACGAAGCGCGGAAGGCGGCTCGACGAGGCTGTGCCAGGCAGCGGGCTCGGCCTTTCCATCGTCTCCGACATGGTGGCGGAATATCGCGGGTCGCTCGGCTTCGGCCGCTCGGCGCTGGGCGGATTGCGCGCCGAGATCGCGCTGCCGCGCGCGCTCGGTTCGTTCGCTGCTTGACATGACCGGGCGAAGCGACGAACTCCCGTTCAAAGAAGCCGACGTTCCGCCTGCCGAATGTCTTATCGGATGAATGCCATGCGCACCCTGTCGAAGCTCGCCGTGCCGCTCTTGCTGCTGCCGTTCGCCGGCTGCCTGAGTGGCGGGCTGGGCGGCGGCGGGCTTGGGCCCACCTCGGCCGGCGTCACGGCGCTGGACGGTGGCCTGATCGGCCAGGACCAGACGACCGGCACCTGGCCGTCGCAGGCCCGCGCGCGGGCGCTGGAGGCCGAATTCCAGGCGCTGCAGTTCGGGCAGGCCGGCCAGCCGGTCGCCTGGGCCGTCGAGGGTTTCAGCGGCGAGGTCGTCCCGACGCAGCTCTACCGCGTCGGCTCGCAGGATTGCCGCGGCTATTCGCACACCTTCAAGGGCACCGCCCAGCCGACTAAGGCGATCGGGACCGCGTGCAAGACGCAGGAAGGGTTCTGGAAGCCGGTGGCGTGAGGGTGGGGAGCCCGCGACTCGACGGCGCGTCTCTCGATTGACAAGATACGTAACTTACGTATCTTCTTGGGCATGCACACGGTCTGCCTGACACCCGCATTCGACCGCGCGGCTCGGTTGGCGGGTATGAGCGAAAGCGAGATCAACGATCTCGTCGACTACCTGGCCGAGAACCCGGCCGCCGGCGACGAGATGAAGGGCACGGGCGGGTGTCGAAAGCTCCGCGTGGCGGGTCGCGGAAAAGGCAAGAGCGGCGGCTATCGTACCATCACCTTCTATTCCGGTGAGGCAGTTCCCGTCTTCCTCATCACGGTGTTCTCGAAAGGCGAGCGTGCCAGCCTGACTGCCGGCGAGAGGAACAAGCTCAAAGCGATGTCAGCCGTGCTGGTCGACGCTTACAGGCAACGTTTGACGAAGATGGGTGAGGAGCGATGAGCAAGGCGGCTTTCGACAAGATCGCAGAAGGTCTGGGCGAAGCGATTGAGATCGCGCGCGGCGACCTGGATCCCGTGAAGCTTCATGTCCCTTCCGAACTCGACGTCCGGGACATGCGCCAGCGGCTGGGAATGTCGCAAGATGCCTTCGCGTCGGCCTTCGGGTTCACCATCAACCAGATCCGCGAGTGGGAACAGGGACGGGCGCGGCCGCTTGGCGGGGTCCGCGCCTATCTGATGCTGATCGAGCGTTCTCCGGAAAGCATTCTCGCGCTGCTTCAGGATGCCGGGGCGCACAAAGCGGCCTAAGGAACTTGTCCCTTCGAGGCTGTCGGAGCGACAGCACGGGCTCCATGCTCTCCCCACCTGCGGAATCTACCTAGCCGTTTTCCCTTTGAATTGAATGGGCAGGCAGCGCCGGCTCTGATAGAGGCTCGCGGCGTCTTGCAGTGAAACTGCGGGGCGCGACGCGCGGCCTCCCGGGCCTGTTCCGCTTCGCTCCCGCTGTTCGTATAAGGGTGGCATGGTTTTCTGGTTTGTCGCAGCCGGCATGACGGCTGCCGCGACGCTCATCGCCTTGTGGCCGCTGTTCGCCGACGGGCCGCGCCGGGTCGCTTCCCGCGCCGAGCACGACGTCGAAGTCTATGCCGCCCAGTTGCGCGAGTTGGACGCCGACGTCGAGCGGGGCACGATGCCGGCCGCCGAGGCGGCGACGGCGCGGGCCGAGATCGGGCGCCGGCTGCTGCGCGCCGACGGCAAGGCCAGGCTCGCCGTCGAGGGCGGGGCACGCGGCTGGCAGCGGCGCGGCGCCATGGCGACGGTGGTCGCGGTCGTGGCGCTGGTGCCGCTGACCTCGGCGGGCCTCTATTATCTCTACGGCGCCCCCGGCCTTCCCGACCTGCCGCTGGCCTCGCGCCAGGGCGAGAGCCAGACCCCTGACCCCGATATCGGCCAGATGGTCGCGGCGGCCGAGGAGCGGCTGCGCACCGAACCGGACGACGGCCAGGGCTGGGACGTGCTGGCGCCGATCTATCTGCGCATGGAGCGGCCGCAGGAAGCCGCCGAAGCCTTCCGCCAGGCGATCCGCCTGCTCGGCGCCTCGGCGCCGCGCGAAGCGGGCCTCGGCGAGGCATTGACCCAGCTGGCCGACGGCGAGGTCACCGAAGAGGCGCGGGCGGCGTTCGAGCGGTCGCTGACGATCAATCCGGCGTTCCTGCCGGCGCGGTTCTTCCTGGCGCTCGACCTGTCGCAGGAAGATCGTTACGAGGAAGCCGGGGTCGCCTGGGCGCAGCTGGTCGAGATGAGCCCGCCCAACGCGCCGTGGATGCAGATCGCCAACGCGGCTCTGGCCGATGCCCGCCAGAACAGCGGCGCCCCGGCGCCGACAGCTGAAGCCGGGGCGGCTGCGCCGGGACCGACCGCCGCGGATGTGGAAGCCGCGAGCGCGATGGAAGAGACCGATCGCCAGGCGATGATCCGGGGCATGGTGGGGCAGCTTGCCGCGCGGCTGGAGACCCAGCCCAACGACGTCGAAGGATGGAAGCGGCTGATCCATTCCTATAGGGTGCTGGGCGAGGACGACCGGGCGAGCGAAGCATATCAGACCGCCTCGCGCTCCTTTGCCGCGGACTCGGCCGCCGGCCGGGAAATCGCCGCATTGGGAGCGGAACTCGGCCTTGTCGCTGAGGAGACGCAGCCATGACCCGTAAAGCCAAGCGCCTGAGTTCGATCGTCGCCATCCTGGTCGTCATCGGCGCTGCGGCGGGCCTGGTGCTGACGGCCCTGTCGGACAGCGTCGCCTTCTTCAATTCGCCGAGCGACATCGTCGCCAATGCGCCGGCGGCGACGCAGCGCATCCGGCTGGGCGGCATCGTCGAGGAAGGGTCGGTCGTCCGCGACGGAACGAAGCACGTCACCTTCCGCGTCACCGACACGCTGGAAAGCGTGCCCGTCGCCTATACCGGCCTCCTGCCGGACCTCTTCCGCGAGGGGCAGGGGGTCGTCACCGAAGGCCTGCTGGGGCCCGATCGCGTCTTCATGGCCGACACGGTGCTCGCCAAGCACGACGAGAACTACATGCCGAAGGAAGTCGTCGACGATTTGAAGGCGCGCGGCCTCTGGGAGGACGGCAAGGGCATGGTCAAGCCCGACGCGACGCCGGTCGCGATGGATTCCGGAGCCGGCTCATGATCGTCGAGATCGGCCATTACGCGCTCATCCTGGCGCTGTCGCTGTCGCTGCTGCAGTCGGTGCTGCCGGCGATCGGCGCGCGCACCGGCGATGCGCGGCTGATGGAGACCGGCCCGCTGACGGCGACCGCCTCCTTCGTGCTGCTCGCCATCTCGTTCTCGGCGCTGACCGCCGCCTACGTGATGTCCGACTTCTCGGTGCTCAACGTCTTCCAGAATTCGCACTCGCTGAAGCCGATGCTCTACAAGATCACCGGCGTCTGGGGGAACCACGAGGGCTCGATGCTCCTCTGGGTGCTGATCCTGGTGTTCTTCGGCGCGCTGGTGGCGCTGTTCGGCCGCGACCTGCCGGCCAGCCTGAAGGCCAATGTCCTCGCGGTGCAGGCCTGGATCACGACGGCCTTCCTGCTGTTCATCCTGATCACCTCCAACCCGTTCACGCGGCTGGTGCCGGCGCCGATGGAGGGACAGGACCTCAATCCGATCCTCCAGGACATCGGCCTCGCGATCCATCCGCCGCTGCTCTATCTCGGCTATGTCGGCTTCTCGGTGGCGTTTTCCTTCGCCGTCGCCGCGCTGATCGACGGGCGTATCGACGCCGCCTGGGCCCGCTGGGTGCGGCCCTGGACGCTGGCGGCCTGGATCTTCCTGACGGCCGGCATCTCGATGGGCTCCTACTGGGCCTATTACGAGCTCGGCTGGGGCGGCTGGTGGTTCTGGGATCCGGTCGAGAACGCCTCGTTCATGCCGTGGCTGTCGGGCACCGCGCTGCTCCACTCGGCGCTGGTGATGGAAAAGCGCTCGGCGCTGAAGATCTGGACGATCCTGCTCGCCATCCTGACCTTCTCGCTATCGCTGCTCGGCACGTTCCTGGTGCGCTCAGGCGTCCTCACTTCGGTCCACGCCTTCGCCGTCGATCCGGAACGCGGCGTGTTCATCCTGGGAATCCTCTGCATCTTCATCGGCGGCTCGCTGGCGCTCTTCGCCTTCCGCGCCGCGTCGCTGGAGTCCGGCGGTCTGTTCGCGCCGATCAGCCGCGAGGGCGCGCTGGTGCTGAACAACCTCTTCTTGACCACGGCTGCCGCGACAGTGCTGATCGGCACGCTCTATCCGCTGCTGCTCGAGGTCGTCACCGGCGAGAAGATTTCCGTCGGTGCGCCGTTCTTCGACCTGACCTTCGGCCCGCTGATGGTGCCGCTGCTGCTCGCCGTGCCGTTCGGGCCGCTGCTCGCCTGGAAGCGCGGCGACCTTCTGGCCGCGGCGCAGCGGCTCTATGTCGCCGTCGGCGCGGCGATGCTCGCCATCTTCGCGACCGTCGCGGCCAACTCCGGCGGCGAGATCCTTGCCGCGCTCGGCTTCGGCCTGGCGGTCTGGCTGCTCGTCGGCAGCCTGGTCGATCTCGTCGGTCGGGCGAATTTCGGCAAGGTCGGCTTCCGTGTCGGCCTGTCGCGCCTGCGCGGCCTGCCGCGCTCGGCCTTCGGCACGGCGCTGGCGCATTTCGGTCTGGGCGTGACGGTGCTCGGCATCGTCGCCACCACGGCCTTCGAGACCGAGACGGTGACCACGATGGTGCCGGGCCAGAGCGTCGACGCTGGCGGCTATTCGGTGCAGTTCGACGGCATCGTGGCGCGGACCGGGCCGAACTACCAGGAGCAGGTCGGCACGTTCACGCTGCGGCGGGACGGGGTGGACGCGGGGTCGATGGAAAGCGCCAAGCGCTTCTACCCGGCGCGGCAGATGCCGACGACCGAGGCGGGGATCACCACGACCTGGTTCTCGCAGCTCTACATCTCGCTCGGCGATCCGGCTCCGGACGGCGGCACGGTCGTGCGGATCTGGTGGAAGCCGCTGATCACGCTGATCTGGATCGGCACGATTTTCATGGCCGTCGGCGGCATGGTCTCGCTCGCCGATCGCCGGCTGCGGGTCGGCGCGCCGGCCCGTGGCCGCGGCCGCAAGCTCGCGGAGGCGTCGGCCTGATGCCGCGCCTGCGCCGTCTCCTCGCTGCCGTCGCCCTGGCGTTGATGCTGCTGCCCGGCGCGCCGATGCCCGCCGCCTTCGCCGTCCAGCCCGACGAGGTGCTGGCCGACCCGGCGCTGGAATCGCGCGCCCGGGACCTGTCGGCTGGGCTCAGATGCCTCGTCTGCCAGAACCAGTCGATCGACGATTCCGATGCCGAGCTCGCCAAGGACCTGCGGGTACTGGTGCGCCAGCGGCTCGTTGCCGGCGACACCGATGCCGAGGTCATCGACTATCTCGTCTCGCGCTACGGCGCCTTCGTGCTGCTGAAGCCGCGCTTCGAGTGGGGTACCCTGGCACTGTGGGGCGCGCCCGTAGTCGTGCTCTTGGGCGGCATCGCCTTTGCCGTGTTCAGCGTCCGGCAGCGCCGGCGCGAGAGCGCCACGGCGGCGCTGTCGGCAGAGGAAGAGGCGGCGCTCGACGAACTGGTCCGGCGGCCGAACTGACACGCGGCGCTGGCGTCGATCAGCTCCGCGAACCTTACGAACAATTCACCCGGCCGAAAAGCTCCGGTAATCCCGGCATCCCTATTTTCCCCGTCATCAGCCGCTATCCGCAATCCGAGCGGACCAGCCGCGGACGAATTCAACGGAAAAAGGGTCTCCGATGCGAAACCAAGTCAACAGCAAGAAGACACGCCGGGGCATGCTGGCAGGCGTCCTCGCCGCCGGCGTTGCCGGGTCGGTCCTGGTCGGCGGGATGGTCAGCAACACCGCGCCGGTTCTTGCCGAGCCGGTGAAGGTCGAAGCGCCGGTCGAGAACTTCGGCTTTGCCGACGTCGTCGAGAAGGTCTCGCCGGCCGTCGTGTCGGTGCGCGTCACCCAGGACATCGCCCCGGCCGCCGATCGCCGCAGCGAGATGACGACGCCGTTCGACAACCTGCCGGAAGATCACCCGCTGCGCCGCTTCTTCGACGTGCCGGGCGGGCCCGGCGGCCCTGGCGGGCCTGGCATCAACCCGCGTCGCGAGCCGCGCAACGCCATGGGCCAGGGCTCGGGCTTCTTCATCTCCGACGACGGCTACGTGGTGACCAACAACCATGTCGTCGAGGGCGGCAGCAAGTACACGGTGGTCATGGATGACGGCACCGAGTTCGACGCTAAGCTGATCGGCACCGACCCCCGCACCGACCTCGCGCTGCTGAAGATCGACGATGCGGCCCGGACCTTCACCTATGTCGAGTTCGACAGCGACGACGCGGTGCGCGTCGGCGAATGGGTCGTTGCCGTCGGCAATCCCTTCGGCCTCGGCGGCTCCGTGACGGCCGGCATCGTCTCGGCGCGTGGCCGTGACATCGGCGCCGGCCCGTACGACGATTTCCTGCAGATCGATGCGGCGGTCAACCGCGGCAATTCCGGCGGCCCGGCCTTCAACCTCAACGGCGAGGTCATCGGCGTCAACACAGCGATCTTCTCGCCGTCGGGCGGCAATGTCGGCATCGCCTTCGCCATCCCGGCCTCGGTCGCCAAGGACGTCATCCAGTCGCTGCGCGAGAACGGTAATGTCGATCGTGGCTGGCTCGGCGTGCAGATCGGACCGGTGACCGACGACATCGCCGAGGCGGTCGGCCTTGCCGACGATCAGGGCGCCATCGTCACGCTTCCGGAGACCGAGACCCCGGCCTCCAAGGCCGGCATCCAGACCGGCGACGTCATCACCGCGGTGAATGGCGAAACCGTCGAGGGTCCGCGCGAATTGTCGCGCAAGGTCGCCGACTTCCGGCCGAACACCGAGGTCGACATCACGGTCTGGCGCGATGGCGAGGCGCAGGACATCGCGGTCACGCTCGGCAATCTCGCCAGCCTCGACGAGGCGGCCTCGGCCGAGAATTCGGGTGCGCCGCGGCCCTCGGTCGACCCGTCGTCGCTGTCGGGCTACGGCCTGACGCTGACGCCGTCGGAAGACGGCGCCGGCGTGGTGGTGACGGATGTCGACCCTGACTCGACCGCGGCCGACCGTGGCGTCCAGCCCGGCGACGTGATCATCGCGGTCAACGGCAAGCAGGTCACCAGCCAGAGCGAGGTTCGCGACGCGATTTCGGAAGCGTCGGAAGCCGGCCGCAAGGCGGCGCTGTTCCAGCTGCGCACCGGCGACCAGAACCGCTTCGTGGCGCTGCCGATCACCGAGGGCTGACAGCGAAAGGGGACGGGGCCTCTCGGGGCCTCGTCCGACCGGCGGGCGGCGGCGCCGGCGACCCGGAAACGGGACGCTTCGGCACCGCCGCCTTTTCTTTTGGGTTCAATCGACGACATAAGGAAGCGGACATGTCTTCTCCCGCAGCCGAGCGACCCTCTCCCGTTTCCATGCGCATTCTCATCATCGAAGACGACCGCGAGGCGGCGGCCTATCTCGTCAAGGCGCTGCGCGAGGCAGGCCATGTCGCCGAGCACGCGGCGAACGGCGAGGACGGCTTCCACATGGCCGACACCCGCAGCTACGACGTGCTCATCGTCGACCGGATGCTGCCGGAACGCGACGGGCTCTCGGTGGTCTCCGGACTGCGCGAGAAGGGCAACGGCACGCCGGCGCTGATCCTCTCCGCGCTCGGCCAGGTCGACGACCGCGTCACCGGCCTGCGCGCCGGCGGCGACGACTATCTGCCCAAGCCTTTCGCCTTTTCCGAGCTGCTGGCCCGGATCGAGGTGCTCGGACGGCGCCGTGGCGGCAAGGATGTCGAGACGGTCTACCGGGTCGGCGACCTCGAACTCGACCGGCTTTCCCACGAGGTGAAGCGGGCGGGGCGGACGATCATCCTGCAGCCGCGCGAGTTCCGCCTGCTCGAATATCTGATGAAGCACGCCAACCAGGTCGTGACGCGCACGATGCTGCTGGAGAACGTCTGGGACTACCATTTCGACCCGCAGACCAACGTCATCGACGTGCATGTCTCGCGGCTGCGCTCGAAGATCGAGCGCGAGTTCGGCTCGGCGCTGCTCCACACGGTGCGCGGCTCGGGATACATCATGCGCGCCGGCGAATAGGGCATGGCGCGGCTGAAGGCCCTGATGCGGATGACGGCGGTCCGCCTGTCCGCCGTCTACCTGCTGCTCTTCGCCGTCTGCGCCGTGGTGCTGGTGTTCTACGTCACCGCCACGGCCTCGAACATCCTGAAGAGCCAGAGCCGCGCGGCGATCGCCGAGGAGATCAGCGAACTCGCGGTGATCTACGAGACGGCCGGCATCATCGGCCTGGTGCGCACGATCGACCGGCGGGCGCGCCAGCCGGGCGCCTCGCTCTACCTCGCCACCGACGCCACCGGCCGGATCATCGCCGGCAATGTCGAGAGCCTGCAGGCCGGCGTGCTCGACAAGGGCGGCTTCACCGAGAACGTCTTCGGCTACGAGCGCTTCGCCGACAATGCCGAGGACCGCTACCACATCGCCGTCGCCGAGGTGGTCAGCCTGCCCAACGGCATGCGCATCCTCGTCGGCCGCGACCAGACCGAGCAGGAGCGCTTCCGCCAGGTCGTCCGCTCGGCGCTAACGCTGGCGCTGGCGCTGATGGGCGCGGCGGCGCTTCTGGCCTGGGTGTTCGTCGGCCGACGGGCGCTGCAGCGGCTCGACCGGATGTCGGCGGCCAGCAACCGGATCCTTGCCGGCGATCTCACAGAGCGGCTGCCGGTGACCGGCGCAGGCGACGAGTTCGACCGCCTGTCGGAAAACCTCAACCGGCTCCTGGCGCGCGTCGCGCTGCTGCAGGAGGGGCTGCGGCAGGTTTCCGACAACATCGCCCACGACCTCAAGACGCCGCTGACGCGGCTGCGCAACCGCGCCGAGGCGGCGCTGGGCGGCGGCGTGCCGCGCGAGGCGCTGGAAGGCATGATCGGCGAGGCCGACCAGATGATCCGCACCTTCGACGCGCTCCTGATGATCTCTCGCGTCGAGGCGGGCTCGCACCCGGTGCTCAAGGACCGCATCGACATCGCGACGATCGTCGCCGACGTCTGCGAACTCTACGAGCCGCTGGCCGAAGAGGTCGGCGCGCGGCTCATCGTCGATGCGCCGTCGCCGGTTCCGGCCCTCGTCAGCCGCGAGCTGATCGCCCAGGCGCTGTCCAACCTCATCGACAATTCGCTGAAATACGCCGTCGGCGAGGGACGGCCGACGACGGTGACGATCCGCCTTTCGGCGAGTGAGGGGAACTGCGTCCTGTCGGTCGCGGACGACGGCCCTGGCATTCCTGCAGACCAGCACGAGCGCGTGCTGGAGCGGTTCTACCGGCTCGACCAGAGCCGCACGATGCCGGGCTCGGGCCTCGGCCTGTCGCTGGTCCAGGCGATTGCCCGCGTCCATGACGGCGAGCTGGCGCTTGAGGATGCGGCGCCCGGCCTTAGAGTCGTGCTGGTGTTTCCCCTCGACGGAAGGACCGGCAGCGACGATGGCGGATGACAGACCAGGCCTTTCGATCGGCGGAGATATCCGACCGGTTCCGCTCGACCCGGCGAAGGCGGCGGCCTGGCTCGCCGACCTGCGCAAGGCCGCGGCCGCGAAGGAGCTGGCGCGGCTCGATGCCTTCCTCGCCGGAGGCGGCCCGGAGGTCGATGCGCTCGCGGCGATCCTCGACCTCTCCACCCATCTCAACGCCGAGATGCTGCAGCATCCCGAATGGCTGGAGACGCTGTTCGACCAGGACGCGCGGACCCGGATCGACGCGCTGATCGCCGAAGCCGCTCACCTCGACGGGGGCGATCTCGGCGAGACCGCCATGATGGGGGAACTGCGCCGCATCAAGCGCGAGACCTGCCTGCTGGTGGCGCTGCGCGATCTGTTCGGCGCGAGCACCGTGGCGGAAACCACGGCCGATCTGTCGGCGCTGGCGGAGGCGGCGATCGGGGCGGCGATGCGCTTCTGCCTCGCCGACGCGCATCGCGCCGGCAAGTTGAAGCTGCCGCATCCGGACCAGCCGGAGCGCGGCTGCAGCATCTTCGTCCTCGGCATGGGCAAGCTCGGGGCGGGCGAGCTGAACTATTCCAGCGACGTCGACCTGATCGTGTTCTTCGACGCAGGCGCCGGCATCGCCGCCGATCCGGGCGAGGCGGTGGACATGTTCTCCCGGCTGGTGCGACGGCTGGTGCGGATGATCGGGGAGCGGACGGCGGGGGGCTACGTCTTCCGCACGGACCTGCGCCTGCGCCCCGACCCCGGCGCCATGCCGCTGGCGATCTCCACGGACGCCGCGATGACCTATTACGAGGGAAGCGGGCGCAACTGGGAGCGCGCCGCGATGATCAAGGCCCGGCCGATCGCCGGGGATCGGGCGGCGGGCGAGGCCTTCCTGCAGGAGCTGACGCCCTTCGTCTGGCGGCGCTACCTCGACTTTGCCGCGATCGCCGACATCCAGGCGATGAAGTCGCGCATCGACGAGCACCGCGGTTTCGACGACATCGCGGTGGCGGGCCACAACGTCAAGCTCGGGCGCGGCGGCATTCGCGAGGTGGAGTTCTTCGTCCAGGCGCAGCAGCTGATCGCCGGCGGCCGCTCGCCGGCCCTGCGGCAGCGGCGCACCGACCGAGCGCTGGCGGCGCTGACCGCCGGTGGCTGGATCGCCGCCGACACCGAGCGTGAACTCTCCGACGACTACTGGTTCCTGCGCCGCATCGAGCACTGCATCCAGATGGTCGCCGACGCGCAGACCCACACGCTGCCGGACGATGCGGACGGGCTGGAGCGCATCGCACGCCTGGCCGGCTACGAGGACCGCGAAGCCTTCTCGACGGCGCTGCTGGAGCGCCTGCGCCGCGTTGACCGGCATTTCACCCGGCTGTTCAACGACGGGCGCGACAGGGACGCGGATGTGGTTCCGGAGGGCGGCTTCGAGCGCCTCCTCTCCACCGACGACGACCCGGAAAGCCTCGCCCGCCTCGCCGAGCTCGGCTATGCGCGCCCCGCCGACATTGCGCGGATCGTTCGCTCCTGGAATTACGGCCGCTACCGTGCGACGCGCTCGGAAGCCGCGCGCGAGCGGTTGGCGAAGGTGATGCCGATGCTGCTGACGGCCTTCGCCGATGCGCGCGACCCCGATGCCGCCATCGCCGCCTTCGACACGTTCCTGGCTGGGCTGCCCGCGGGCATCCAGTTCTTCTCGCTGATCGCCTCCAACCCGCGCATCCTCGACCTCCTGGCGCTGATCATCACCTCGTCGCCGATGCTGACCGAAACCATGGCCGCGCGACCGCATGTGTTCGATGCGCTGCTCGACCCGGCCTTCTTCGACGAGGTGCCCGATCGCGACCTGATGGCCGCGCGACTGGCGCCGTTCCTGGCCGATGCGCAGGGCTACGAGGACGTTTTGGCGCGGCTGCGGATCTTCGCCTCAGAGCAGCGCTTCCTGGTCGGCGCGCGCCTGCTCAGTGGCGTCGTCGATGTCGCGGAGGCGGGACCGGCCTTCTCCAACATTGCCGACGTGGTGCTCGACGCGACGCTGACAGCCGTTTCGGATGCGTTCGCCGAGCGCCACGGCCAGGTGCCCGGCGCCCGCGTCGCGCTGCTCGGCATGGGCCGGCTCGGCAGCCGCGAGCTCACGGCGGGCTCCGACGTCGACCTCATCCTGCTCTTCGACCACGATCCGGCGGCGGAGGAATCCGACGGCGAGAAGCCGCTGCCGGTGAACGTCTACTTCGCCCGGCTGACGCAGCGGCTGATCGCGGCGCTGACCGCGCCGATGCGCGAAGGCGTGCTCTACGAGGTGGATTTCCGCCTCCGCCCATCCGGCAACATGGGCCCGCTGGCAACCCATATCGACCGGTTCCGGCGCTACCAGCAGGTCGAGGCCTGGTCCTGGGAGCGCATGGCGCTGACCCGCTCACGGCCCGTGGCCGGCGATTCCGCGCTTCGCGATATGGTCACGACAACGATCACGGAGCTTTTGGCCGAGCCCCGCGATCCTGCCGCCGTGTCCCGCGACGTCGCGGCGATGCGGGCGCGGATCGAACGGGAGAAGCCGCCGAAGGGTCCGCTCGACCTCAAGCTGCGGCCCGGCGGGTTGATCGACCTCGAATTCCTGGCGCAATGGGCGCTGCTGACCGGACGGGCGCCGCTCGATCTCGTCGGCCATCCGACGGCCGATGTTCTTGCCGCGGCGGATTTCGGCGATGCGGCCGCCTGCATCGAGGCGAACCTGCCGGGGACGATGCGCTGTCTCACCGCGGTGATCCAGGTGCTGCGGCTGGGGCCGGGCGGGGTCGGCGACGTGTCGGAGCTGCCGCCGGGCCTGCGCGAGCGCCTGGCACGGACCATCGGGGCGGAATCGCCCGAGGAGATCGAGCCGCAGCTCGAAGCCGACGCCATCGCCACGCGGCGGGCCTTCGAGACGCTGTTGCCGTTGGACGAAGAAGCCGCGGAGAGTCCGCCGGCCGGCGCGACGCGCCAGCGCTGAGGCTGGTCAGGCGGCGGAAGCCATGGCGATCGCCGACTGCTCACTCTGCTCGAATCCCGCGACCGGCAGGCGCAGGGCGACGATCGTGCCGATGCCGACGCGCGAGGAGATCCGCATCCGGCCGCCATGCAGCTCGACCAGCGAGCGCGCTATGGCGAGGCCGAGGCCGGTGCCCTTGTTGGTCCGTGTCCACTCGTTCTCGATCTGCTCGAACGGCCGGCCGAGCGTTCGCAAGGCTTCCTGCGGGATGCCCATGCCGTCGTCGCCGATCGAGATCAGCACGGCGTCGCCGACCTGCTTAAGCCCGAGCCGCACCGAGCCGCCCGGCTCGGTGAACTTCACGGCATTCGACAAAAGGTTGATGAGGATCTGCTTGGTGGCGCGGCGGTCCGAGCGGATCTGAAGCGTCGGCGGCGCCGCGACGGCCAGCGTCAGCTGCTTCTTCTCGGCCTGGATCGCCACGATCTTCATCGCCTCGGCGACGGTCTCGGCGAGATCGATATCCTCGGGGTTGAGGATCAGGCGGCCGGCCTCGATCTTGGCCATGTCGAGAATGTCGTTGATCAGCCGCAGCAGATAGTGGCCGCTCTGGTGGATGTCCTCGCAATATTCGGTGTATTTCTGGCAGCCGATCGGCCCGAACGTGCCGTCGCGCATGATCTCGGAGAAGCCGAGGATGGCGTTCAGCGGCGTGCGCAGCTCGTGCGACATGTTGGCGAGGAAGGTGGTCTTGGCGCGTGAGGCGGTCTCGGCGCGCTCCTTCTCGGCGGCGAAGCTGGTGTTCAGCTCGGTCAGCTGTCCGGCCTTGCGCTCGGCGTCGCGCCGGGCGGTCGAGAGATCCTCGATCACCGCGATCAGGCGGCGCTCGGAATCCGACAGCCGCGCCTGGTGCAGCTTCAGCTGGGTGACGTCGGTGCCGATCGAGACGAAGCCGCCATCGGTGGTGCGGCGCTCCGACATCAAGAGCCATCGCCCGTCCGGCAGCAGCGCCTCGGAGGCGCGCTCGCCGGCGGCGAAGGTGGGGCTCGTCACCAGCTGGCTGTCGATTGGCCGCCGCGCCTTGGCCATCACCGTTTCCAGCGGCGTGCCGCGGGCGACGTCCATCTCTGTCAGGCCGAAGGTCTCGCGATATTTCGAATTGCAGAGGATGACCCGGTCGCGATTGTCGCAGAGCACGAAGGTCTCGGAGATGTTCTCGATGGCGCTGTTGAGCTGTTCGTTGGCCTCGTCCGACCGGCGGGCAAGTTCCTGCTGCTCGCTGACGTCGACGGCGATGCCGATGAGATGCACCTCGTTGTCGGCGCAGCGCGTGACGTCGGCGCGCGCGCGCAGCCAGACATAGTTGCCGTTGCTGTGGCGCATGCGGAAGACGCGGTCGAGATGCCCGATGCGCCCGGACGCGACCCGGCGCGCCACGTCGAACAGGCTGCCGTCCAGCGGGTGCAGCAGCGGCGCGATCTCGCCGAAGGACAGGACGTCGTCCTTCGGCTTCATGCCGAGGATCTCGTACATCGAGCGCGACCAGTACATCCGGCCGCGGCCGATATCCCAGTCCCACAGGCCGCAATGGCCGCGCGACAGGGCGGTATCGACGCGCAGGTGCGTCTCCAGATACAGCGCGTCGGCGTCCTCGGCCCGCGTCGCCTGGCGGAAATAGGCGTAGAGCACCATCAGCATGATGATGCTGGTCAGGGCGAACAGCGTCACGTTGACGTGCACCGACTGGCGCCAGCCGGCGAAGAGATCCGTCGCGGGCTGGATGAAGCTGACCGTGCCGGCGTCCTCGGCCAGCGTGGCGCTGGCGACGAAGGCATCGTGGCCCTCGAAATCGGTCTCCTGCACGCCGGCGCGCTCGCCGAACATCAGCAATGCCTGGGACTCGCCCATCAGCAGCCGCAGGTCCTGGCCGATCAGCCGCTCGTAGCCGGGCATCGCCGCGGTGATCCGGCCGGTCGCGTCGCTGATCACCGCGAAGCGCCCGTATTCGATGACTTCGCGCGGGACCTCGCTGGTCAGCAGCGCCGCGCCGTCGATCTGACCTTCCGACATCAGCGCGAACTGGCTTTCGGCGCGCATCAGCGTTGCTGCGATCTTCAGGTCGCGGGCGACGTCGTTCTCGATCTCGTAGCGCTCGGCGACCAGCGCCGAGAGCCGGGCGACGGCGGCGATGGTCAGGAACAGGATGATCAGGATGGGGATGCTGCGGCGCAGGGGCCGCTCGGAGCGAAGAAGCTTTTCGTAGGCAGGGGCGGCGAGGATCTTCGCGTGTCCGACGATCTCGGCTTTAGCGCTCAGCAGGGTCTCGAATCGGGACAAACGTCCCCCTGCCGGCGCGCTTGACGCGTCCGCTCGCATGTCTCACCCCTCGTGGCCGCATTCTCTGATCCGGGACGCCGCACATCCCGAATCACTTCCAATTGAGCAGACCCGAATCACCTTGTCCAGAGTCAGAATGAGGAGGAATTAAGAAATCAATGAGACCGTCGCTCAGCGCAACGATCTCCCCACAATATCCCTGGTGTCGTTGGAAAGATCTGGAATCGCTGCAAGGTTTTCCAGCGCTGCCTTTGCGGCATGCCGCCGACCCGCCTCGAAGCTCCGCCACGAACGAAATGTGGTCGCAATTCGTGCGGCGATCTGCGGGTTGAGCTTGTCGAGTTCGGCTATCCGCTCCGCCACGAAGCGGTAGCCGGCGCCGTCCGCGCGGTGGAAGGCGAGCTGGTTGCCGCCCGCGAAGGTGCCGACGAGGGCGCGGACACGGTTGGGATTGCGCAGCGTGAATTTCGGATGGTCGAGCAGGCCGGCGACGGTGTCGAGCGCCGCCACGTCGGGGATCGTCGCCTGCAGCGCGAACCATTTGTCGACGACCAGTCCGTCATCCTCGAAGCGGGTGTAGAAGTCGGCCAGCGCCGCCTTCGACGCGTCCGCCGCTGGAAAGCGGTGCACGAGGATCGCCAGCGCGGCGAGACGGTCGGTCATGTTGCGCGCCGCCGCGTATTGCGCCTCGGCGGGGGCCGGATCGCCGCTGGCCGCCGCCAGATAGCCGAGCGCGACGTTGGCGAGCGACCGCCGGCCGGCGCTGTCGGCATCGGGCGAGAAGTCCGCGGCCGGCCTTGCGTCGGCGCGGATGGCCTCGAACAGCTTGCGGCCCCGTTCGCCGATGAACCGCTTGGCGGCCTCGACGGCTGCGTGGATCGCGTCGGGATCGACGTTCTCGGCGAGCATACGGGCGATTTCCGGCTCGCTGGGCAGCGCCAGCGCCTGGGCGCGATAGGCGGCCTCGATGCTCTCGTCGCCGGCCGAGCCGAGGATCGCGTCGACGATCTCCGGCGGCAAAGGCGGCTGCGAGGGCGCCAGTGGCTTGCGACTGGCCTCGACGAGGGCCTCGGCGACGAGGTCGTTGAGAATCCGCCAGCGGTTGAAGAGGTTCGGATCGAGCCGCGCCAGCGCCAGCCGGTCGGACAGGCTCTGCTCGTGATGCAGCGTCACCGGCGCCGAGAAGTCGCGCAGCACCGACAGATACGGCCGCTCGCCGACATTCTCGAAGACCACGGTCTCCTCTTCGCCGGTGAGATGGATGACATCCCCGTCGACCTCGGCGCCATGGGCGACCGTGAACGCCTTGTCTTCACCGTTGGAGCCGACGAGGCCGAAGCGCACGGGGATGTGGAACGGCGCGCCGCCGGTGCCAGAGGCGCCGACTTCCAGCGCCTGCTTCAGTCCGACCGTCAACGTGCCGCTGGCCGCGTCGTAGTCCTCGGTGATCGCCAGCGACGGCGTGCCGGCCTGACTGTACCAGAGCGCGAACTGCGTGAGGTCGGCGCCGGCGGCGTCCTCGAAGCAGGCGATGAAATCCTCGATCGTCGCGGCATCGCCGTCATGGCGCTCGAAATAGAGGTCCATGCCCTTGCGGAAATCGTCGCGGCCGAGGATCGTTGCGATCATCCGAACCAGCTCGGCGCCCTTGTCGTAGACGGTCGCGGTGTAGAAGTTGTTGATCTCCTTGTATTCGCGCGGCCGCACCGGGTGCTGCAGCGGTCCCTGGTCCTCGGGGAACTGGTGCGCCTTCAGCCGCCGCACCGAGTTGATCCGCTGCACCGGCGCCGAGCGCTCGTCGGCCGAGAACTCCTGGTCGCGATAGACCGTCAGGCCTTCCTTCAGGCAGAGCTGGAACCAGTCGCGGCAGGTGATGCGGTTGCCGGTCCAGTTGTGGAAATATTCGTGCGCGATGACCGTCTCGACGCCGGCATAGTCGGCGTCCGTCGCGGTGTCGGAATCGAGCAGCACGTATTTGTGGTTGAAGACGTTGAGGCCCTTGTTCTCCATGGCGCCCATGTTGAAGTCGGAGATCGCGACGACGTTGAACACGTCGAGATCGTATTCGCGGCCGAAGCGCCGCTCGTCCCACCACATCGAGCGCTTCAGCGCGTCCATGGCGTAGCCGGCCTGCGCGACGCGGCCCTTCTCGGTGTAGATGCCAAGCGTCACCGGCTTGCCGCTGGCGGTGGTGAATTCCTCGTGGATGGAATCGAGGTCGCCGGCGACAACGGCGAAGAGATAGGATGGCTTGTTGAACGGGTCGTCCCAGACGGCGAAGTGCCGGTCGTCCGGCAATTCGCCGTGCTCGGCCGGATTACCGTTGGACAGAAGGATCGGCGCGGCCGCCTTGTCGGCTTCGATCCGTACCTTGTAGGGCGCCAGCACGTCCGGCCGGTCGAGGAAATAGGTGATGCGACGGAAGCCCTCGGCCTCGCACTGCGTGCACCAGACGCCGTTGGAGCGGTAGAGCCCCATCAGCTTGGTGTTCTCCTCCGGCACGATGCGCGTTCCGATGGCGAGGGTGAAGCGGCCGGCGGCGGGCAGGGCGGAGATTTCCAGCCGCTCGGGCGAGGCGGTGTAGGCGTCGGCGGCCAGTGCGGCGCCGTCCAGTGTTACGCCGCTCAGCGTCAGCTCGTCGCCGTCGAGCACCAGCGGCGTATCGGCACCGACGCCCTCGCGACGCTCGAGGACCAGCTGCGTGTCGATCTCGGCGCTGCCCTCGAACAGGCGGATGGTCATCGCCACCGAGTGGAGGACGAAGTCGGTCGGGCGGTAGTCCTCGAGCTTGATCGTCGGGCCGTCATCGGTGCGCAGCATGGGGCGTATCCTCTTTGATCGTCACGCAGGTAGGCCCGCGCGGCACGAATGCCAACCGTTTCACCGCAAAGCTTGCCGTTGCTGCCCTCGACGCCGGCGCGCTGCCGCAATAAATGGGACGGGCGGCTTTTCAGCGCGGACCGGTCGACGCATGGTTCGAGCGGCGCCGTTGCGGACCGCGTGCGAGGAATCATCAGCATGAACGTCATGACCCCCAAGTTCGGCCTCGGCGCCTCGGTGCTGCGCAAGGAGGACGATGTCTTCATCCGCGGTGCCGGCCACTACACCGACGACGAGACGCGCGAAGGCCTGCTGCACGCCGTCGTGGTGCGCTCGCCGCACGCCCATGCCCGCTTCACGATTGCCGATCTCGAGGCCGCCCGCTCGGCACCCGGCGTCCGGCTGATCCTCACCCACGAGGACATCGCCGATCTCGGCGACATTCCCTGCATGGCGCCGATCAAGCCGGCCGACGGCATGCCTTTCGCGCCGCGCAACGCGCCGGTGCTGGCGCGAGACATCGTCCAGCATGTCGGCGACGCCGTCGCCTTCGTCGTCGCCGACAGCGCCATGGAAGCGCGCGACGCCGCCGAGCTTGTCGAGGTCGACTACGACCCGCTGCCTGCCGTCGCCGACATCGCCAGCGCCCGCGCCGAGGGTGCGATCCTTGCGTCCGAGGGCAGCGCCGACAATCTCGCCACCCGCCTCCACGAGGGCGACAAGGCGGCGACCGAGGCGGCCTTTGCCGCAGCGGTGCATGTCACCACCGTCACGCTGGCGCAGAACCGTCTCGTCTGCAACTACATGGAGACGCGCTCGGCGGTCGGCGAATATGCCGAGCCGCGCTACACGCTGACCACCGGCAGCCAGGGCGTCCACGGGATGCGCAACATCCTGGCGGGCCGCGTGCTGAAGATCGACAACGACCAGCTGCGCGTCGTCACCCGCGACGTCGGCGGCGGCTTCGGCACCAAGGCCTTTGTTTACCGCGAGCATGCGCTGGTGCTGGTCGCGGCGCGCCGCCTCGGCCAGCCGGTCAAGTGGACCGCCGACCGCACCGACCATTTCGTCAGCGACGCGCATGGCCGCGACAACATCGTCACCGGCAAGATGGCGATGGACGCGGACGGGCGCTTCACCGCGCTGTCGATCGACCTGGCCGCCAATCTCGGCGCCTATGCCTCGCAATACGGGCCGATGATCCCCTGGTTCGGCATGTCGATGGCGACCGGCCTCTACGACATCCCGGCGATCGACGTCGACTGCCGCGCCTACTACACCAACACCGTGCCGGTGGACGCCTATCGCGGCGCCGGCCGGCCGGAGGCGGCCTATCTGATCGAGCGCCTCGTCGACCAGTGCGCCCTCGATCTCGGGATCGACCGGGTGGAACTGCGCCGGCGCAATTTCATCCGCGGCGACCAGCTGCCGTACCGCACGGCGTTCGGGCGGCTCTACGACACCGGCGATTTCACCGGCCATCTGGACGAGGCGCTGCGCCGCTCCGGCTGGGCGGATTTCGAGACCCGCCGCGCGGCCGCGAAGGAAGAGGGCAAGCTGCGCGGCATCGGGCTGGCCGCCTATGTCGAGGCCTGCGCGTTCCCTGGGTCGGAGCCCGCCTATGTCGAGCTGACCGCCGAGGGCCGCGTCGAGCTGAAGATCGGCACCCAGACCAACGGCCAGGGCCACGCGACCGCCTATGCGCAGTTCGTCGCCGAGGAGCTGAAGCTCGACTACGACCTGATCGACGTGCGCCAGGGCGACACCGACGAGACGCCGACCGGCGGCGGCACCGGCGGCTCGCGCTCGATCCCGCTCGGCGCCGTCTCGGTGCGCCGGGCGAGCCAGGCGCTGGCCGACAAGCTGAAGAAGCTCGCCGCCGACGAGCTGGAGGCTGCCGTCGCCGACATCGAGCTCGATGGCGGGACGGCGCGCATCGTCGGCACCGACCGGTCGATCGACTTCGCCGCGCTGGCGGCCGCCGCGAAGAGCGACGCGGACCGCAAGGCGACCGGCGAGTTCAAGCAGGAAGAGGCGACCTATCCGAACGGCACGCATGTCTGCGAGGTCGAGATCGACCCGGAAACCGGCGCGACCCACATCGTCGCCTACACGATCGTCGACGATTTCGGCGTGACGGTGAATCCGATCCTGCTGGCTGGCCAGATCCATGGCGGCGTCGCGCAGGGCATCGGCCAGGCGCTGATCGAGAACGCCGTCTATGACGGCGAGGGACAGCTGGTCACCGCAAGCTTCATGGACTACGCCATGCCGCGGGCGGAGGATCTGCCGAATTTCGACTTCCGCACCCGCAACGTTCCCTCGACCACCAACGCCCTCGGCATCAAGGGCGCGGGCGAGGCGGGCACGATCGGGGCAGCGCCGGCGGTGATGAACGCCGTCGCCGATGCGCTCCGGCCGGCCGGCGTCGACCATATCGACATGCCGGCGACGCCGCTGCGGATCTGGGAGGCGCTGCAGGCAGCGCACTGACGGTCGAAGCGAGCGATCGCACGGCCCGGCGGCAAGAGCCGCCGCGAGGGGGATAGCAGGGCATGAACAGTTCGACGGCGGACGGGCGGGTATCCCGCCCGATGCTCGGCATTTTGCTGAAATGCATTTCGGTGGTGGTCTTCGTCGGCATGCAGACGGCGATCAAGACGGGCGGCGAGGCGATCCCGGCCGGCGAGATCGTGTTCTTCCGCTCCTTCTTCGCGCTGATCCCGGTGGCGATCTACCTCGCCTGGCTTGGGGACCTCGGCACCGCGATGAAGACCGACGACCTGCCCGGCCATGTCGTGCGCGGGCTCGTCGGCGTCACCTCGATGGGCTTCGGCTTCTTCGCCCTGACCCGGCTGCCCTATCCGGAGTGGATCACCATCTCCTATGCGGCGCCGCTGCTGACGGTGGTCTTCGCGGCGGTGTTCCTCAAGGAGGTGGTTCGGCTCTATCGCTGGAGCGCGGCGATCGTCGGGCTGCTCGGCATCGTCGTGGTGACGCTGCCCAGCCTTTCCGTCACCGCGGAGCCGCTGGACGATGCCGAGCTGGTCGGCATCGGCGCCGCGCTGATCTCCGCGACCGTCGCGGCGATCGCGATGATCCAGATCCGCCGGCTGGTGCGCACCGAGGCGACAGCGACGATCGTCGTCTATTTCTCGCTGACCTGCTCGGCGATCGCGGCAGTTTCGGCGCTGATCTTCCCCTGGGTGATGCCGAGCCCGCAGCAGGCGGCGTTCCTGGTCGTGGCAGGGCTCTGCGGCGGCGTCGGCCAGCTGCTGCTCACCTCCGCCTATCGCTACGCCGACGCCTCGACCGTCGCGCCGTTCGAATACACCTCGATGATCCTCGCCATCGCCATCGGCTATTTCGTGTTCGGCGAGGCGGTCGGCCTTGCGACCCTCATCGGCGGCGGCATCGTCGTGTCGGCGGGTATCTTCATCATCTGGCGCGAGCACCGGCTGGGCATCGAGCGCAACCGGGCGAGGGGCGTGTCGCCGCCGGGGGGATGAGGGGCCGCCACATCCGGCCTGTCGCCCGCCTAGCGCGTCAGTGCGACGATCGGATCGTGCAGCTGTTCGAGCCAGCGGCCGAATTGCGACGGATCGCCGTCGACCCGCATCGCGCCCGAACGCCGGAACCCGTCGAGGGCGGCGTGAAACGCCGGATCGTCGCTGCGCAGCAGGTTGAGCGTTCGCGCCGCCGCCGCCGTGATCTCGATCGTCACCGCGGCCCGCTCGTTTGGTTGCACGCCGGCCCTGAACGACGGCGTGCCCGCTACGATGTCGAAGCGAAGTCCCTGGACGAGGCCGTCGGAGAGTTCGACCCCTTCGGTATAGCGCTCGACCAGCGACAGGCTCAGCGCCGTCGACAGCGCCGCCCGCGTGGCGGCTTCGCACATCATCGTTCCGACCATCTCGAACCAGGCGGTCGTTCCCTGGCGCAGCCTTGCATCCGAGCCCATCGGACTTCCTTTCCATGACGGGGCCGCCGCTGCTTGAGCGGCGGCCGATGACGCGCGTCCGCGCTATCCGACCGTGAGGACGATCTTGCCGCGGATGTACCCGCCGGCGGCGCGCTCGTGCGCCTTGCGGGCGTCGGCGAGCGGGAAGACGCTGTCGATGGCGACGCGGACGGTGCCGTCGTCGAGCAGGCGCCCGACTTCCTCCAGCTGCGCGCCGTTCGAGCGAACCTGGGTGGTCGAGACGGTGACCCCCAGCGTTGCTGCCTTGTCGGTACCATCGAAGCCCAGCGGGAACACCGGGAACAGCGCGCCGCCGCGTTTCAGCGTGCGCAGGAAGCGGCCGGTCGTCGGACCACCGACGGCGTCGAGGACGAGATCCACCCCGTGGACGACATTTTCGGGCGGTGTCGCCGTGTAGTCGATGAATTCGTCGGCCCCGAGATCGCGCAGGAACGCCGCGTGCTCGCCGGACGCGACCGCGATCACCCGCGCCCCGCGCCATTTCGCCAGCTGCACCGCGAAGTGCCCGACGCCGCCGGCGGCGCCGTTGACCAGCACGGTCCGGCCCTCGAGCGGGACCGGTTCGTGCCGGTGCGGCTGCAGCGGGTTCGGCCCATCGTGCCCCAGCTCGATCAGGAACTGCCAGGCGGTCAGCAGCGACATCGGCGCGGCGGCGGCATGGTCATGGTCGATGCCGGCGGGCTTGCCGGCGAGCTCCGACGCCGGGACGCCGACGAACTCGGCATAGGCCCGGCTGTCCCCGGCAAGGCCTTCCGGGAAGCGGACCATCGAATAAACCGCGTCGCCGACGGCGAACGCCGTCACGTCGTCGCCCACCGCCGCGACGACGCCGGAAATATCCGTCCCAAGAATGAGGGGAAACGCCACCTTCGGCTGCCATTCGGGCGGCAGCATCCTGTAGCCCTCGCGCAGATACCAGTCCGGCGGGTTGATCCCCACCGCGCGGACGCGGACGAGCACGTCGCCGGCCGCTAGCGCCGGGACCGGCGCGTCCTCGTAGACCAGCATTTCGGGGCCACCGAAGCCGTGCTGCCGGATCGCCTTCATCATTTCTGTCGCCATCGCTTCCACCTTGCCGGGAATTGCTCTATCGCATGAGCGGAGCAGTGATCCGTATAAGCGGAGCACCGACCCGTTTGTCAAGGGAAACCATGCGCGCCGACGCGAGGAAGAATTACGATCACCTGCTCGCCGTGGCGCGCACGGTGATCGCCGAGCAGGGCGCCGAGGCGTCCCTGCGCGATATCGCCCGCCAGGCGGGGGTCGGGCTCGGCACGCTCTACCGGCATTTTCCGCGGCGCGAGGCACTGCTCGACGCGCTGCTGCGCGCGAGCTTCGATGAACTCACGCGACGGGCGGGGGATCTGGAAGGCTCGGCCGCGCCCGGGCAGGCGCTGACCGTGTGGCTGCGGGAAGCCGTCGCCGTCGCGCATGTCTACAGCGGCGCGATCGAGTCGATGGTCGCGGCGATCGCCGACCCGGAATCGGCGCTGCACGCCTCCTGCCACGCCATGCGCGCGGCGGGCGCCCATCTCCTGGCGCGCGCCCAGGCCACGGGCGAGGCCCGCGCCGATCTCGACGGCACCGACCTCTTCGCGCTGCTCGGCGCACTCGCCTGGCTGCGCGATCAACCCTCGCTGGCGCCCCGCGCGGACCATCTCTTCGATGTCATCGCCGGTGCCATCCTGGTGAGGGTGTGACCGCCGGCGGCCTGTCGCTGCGCCGAGGCTCCACCGTCGCGCCGTTCGAACGCGCGGCGATGATCCTCCCCACCGGCTATGTCCTGTTCGGCGAGGCGCTGGGCCTCGAAACCCTGATCGGGGGCGGCATCGCCGTCTCGGCCGGCATCACGCCTGAACGCAGACAGCAAAACGGGAGCGGCGTCGCCACCGCTCCCGTCTCGCAATCAGCACCGCAGGATCAGCTGAACTGATCTTTCACCGCGTCCTTGGCCTTGCCGATGTTCTTCTCGGTCTTGCCTTCGACGCGATCGCCGGTGCCTTCGGCTTCCATGCGATCGTTGCCGGTCAGCTTGCCGGCTTTTTCCTTGATCGAGCCGCCAATTTCCTTGGCTTTGCCGTCGGTCTGTTCGTTGCTCATCGTTTTCTCCTCTCGGGCTGGATGCCCGGATCGTCCCATGGCCAACGAGAGCTGCCCGTGATCGTTCCGAGAAAGGCCAGGCTGGAAGGAGCGGCCGCAGGCCACGGGATCGTCGACATTTCCGTTACGGCGATGTTTCGGCGGATGCCGCCCGCCATCGCGCCGGCCCGCAAGCCCGACGCCGATCCTCCGGCTGGCCATGATCGGCGGATCATGTTCCCCCGACCGCAGCGCGGGTGCCGGGCGCTGCCTCGGCCGCGAGGCCCTTCTTTTCACCCATGCCGCTTAGCAGGCATCGCAGGACGTCCGACCCGGTGATCATGCGCTTTTCCTCCGGCGACCAGAGGAGAATGACCGTCTCGTCATGCCCGGCCTCCTGGCCGCGGCGCAGGGCAAGGATGCCAAGGGCGGTATCGAGCGTGTCGGTCGGCCGGGTGACGACTGCCGGACGATGACAATAGGCGCGGGGAGAGGCCTGGTCGCCCAGCACCAGGACGTCGCGCAGGAAAGCGGACGCGTTCATCAGAAGGCGCGGCAGACCTTCGTCATCCGTGAGGACGATCCACTTCTTGCGGGAGGCCGCCAGCCTGGCGACGAAGGGATCATCCTGCGCGCCGCCGATGGCGGGAAACACCGGGTCGGCTCCCTCGAAGGGCAACCGCATGACGCTGTCGGGATCGAGCGGTTTGCCCTGGTCCCGGACGACGAGGTCGTCGAGCGCCAGGAAGTTGGTGGCGCCGATCGCCTCTATCCGACCCACCTCGCTTTCATCGTTCACGGCATGATAGCGCAGGATGTTGTGCAGCTCGCGTTCGCGGAACCAGGGCACGGTCTCGGTGCCCACCCATGCGTCGAGAAGTAGTGCGGTGGGCTTTGCGAGTGGCCACAGGATGATGCGGTAGAACCGCAGGACCGGGGCGAAGAAGGCGACGGCCCGCAAAGCATGGCGGGAAAAATAGGCCTGCGGCACGATCTCGCCCAACGCCGTGATGACGACGGTGGAAAACAGGAAGGCCAGCAAGCCGGTCATCACCGAATCCGCCAGCATGGTCAGCAGCACGTTGATGGCGACATTGCCCATCAGGATGGTGACGAGCGTGAAATTCGCGTCCCGCCGGAATTCGAGGGCGCTGGACGCGCTCTTGTCCCCCGCCGCAGCCGCCGCCTCCAGCCGAAGGCGGCTGAGGCTGAACACGGCGATGTTGGAACCGGAGAACAAGGCCGACTGCGAGATGCAGACGGCTATCCCTATCCAGATGAGTATGTCGTCCATGGAATCTCCTGTGCCTTCAGGGCGCAATGGGCTGGTGTCGGCTGCAGTTCCGGCGCAGGCGACGAGGGAATGGCTGAGGACCCTGGGATGGTGGCCGTCGAGGGGTCGTGAGCTGGGAATTCGCAACTAACGCCAAGGCGGTATCGCAGACCTCCTCCCGATGATCGGGTCGCGGCTATGGATCACGAATTATTGAGCGAAGGCATCAGCTTCGCAAAAGTTGCGCCGGGCTAGTTTCGCGTGTCGCGAGGCCGCTCCGGCTCGAAGCCGCGGCTCGACCAGCCGTTCGACACGCCGTCTCGCCAGCTTCATTTTCCTCCGATTGGACCCGCCATGAGATCCCAGATCCTCCTCTCCCTCGCTCTTCTCGGCGGGCTCGGAACAGCTTCGGCCCTGGCCGAGTGCAACCTTGCCGATTCCGGGCTGGAGGAGGCGATCATCCAGAAGCCGGAGCTGCGCGGGCCGGAAGGGCGCCACATGGTGCGCGACCTCCGCCACTTGCGCGATACGGCCTTCATCCTCTGGTCCTACGGCCGCACCGACGACTGCGCGCGGGTCATGGGCAACATCCGCGAGCTCGTCTCCGAGCCGTCGATGGCCAGCATGGGCGGCAACGACGAGGACGAGGCGGACCAGCAGTTCGCCGCCCGCGAGCCCATGGTCCGGCGCGGCGCGACGGAAGGCCATCGCGACGACGTCGGCGCGACGCCGCTCGTCGCCATCGCCGAGCTGTCGCCGGGGCTGCGGGCCAACGAGTTCATCGGCTCGGAAGTGCGCAGCTCCGACGACCGGATCATCGGCGAGGTGAGGAACGTCGTCTTCGAGACCAAGGACCACGACGGCTACGCGGTCATCGCCTCCGGCGGCTTCTTCATCCCCGGCACCGACAGCATCATCGCGCCGATCCGGTTCCTCAAGGTCTCGCAGGAACGCGACGTGTTCTTCCTGCCGATGCCCGAGACCGAGGTGAAGACCATCCCGCTGATGCCCGACCAGGACTACACCTGGCTGTCGAACACCGACTGGCGCAGCCGCAACGACGCGCTGTTCGAGAAGCCGTGGCACTAGGCGGGAGCTGGGCCTTACAGAGGCGCGCCCCTGTCAGGCCTGCTGGCCCCTGTCGGCAGGATGACCCGCCGGCAAAGGCCGCAGACCGTCATCCATCTGTGACCTTCCCCGGCTACCTCAGTCTGGAACCATTCCAGTCCGGCGCTCGGCGCCGCGAGGGTTCGCAATCTCTTCTGCGACAGGGGTCACCGATGAACGAACACACGACAGACCGCAAAGTCTTCCGTACCAGCCAGCTCGAGCTGGCGGACGGCGAGGGCACCAACAAGACCGACAACCGCACGATGGGCGAGATCATCGCCGCCCGCTTCTCGCGCCGCGACTTCCTGCGCGGCGCGATGGCAGCGACGGCGATCACGGCGACTGTCAGCCCGATGGCGCTGATGGCGGCCGGCGAAGCCAAGGCGCAGGGCGCCGCCGGCACCCGCTTCGACTTCACCGAGGTCGAGGCCGGCGTCGATGCGACGCACCACGTCGCCGAAGGCTATGACGCCGACGTTCTCATCCGCTGGGGCGACGCGATCTTCCCGGACTCGCCGGCCTTCGACCCGAACGCGCAGACCGCCGAGAGCCAGGCCCGCCAGTTCGGTTACAACAACGACTATGTCGGCTTCGTGCCGCTGGAAGACGGCTCGTCCGAACATGGCCTCCTCGTCGTCAATCACGAATACACCAACGAACATCTGATGTTCCCGGGCATCGTCACGATCGCCGACGGCGAGCCCCAGATCGCACCGGCCGACCGCAACCGGGTCGATACCGAGATGGCGGCGCACGGCATGACGGTGGTCGAGATCCGCAAGGATGCGGGCAAGTGGCAGGTGGTTCTCGACGGCGCCAACAACCGCCGCATCACGGTCGAAACCGAGATGGCGATGACGGGTCCGGCGGCCGGGCACGATCGCCTGAAGACCAGTGCCGACGCCACGGGCAGCAAGGTGCTCGGCACGATCAACAACTGCGCCGGCGGCACGACGCCCTGGGGCACGGTGGTGTCGGGCGAGGAAAACTTCCACGGCTACTTCATCGGCGCGGTAGCCGCTGATCACGCCGAGGCAGGCAATCACGACCGCTACGGCGTGCCGGGCGAATCCTATGAATGGGGCAATTTCCACGACCGCTTCGACGTGTCGAAGGAGCCGAACGAGCCGAACCGCTTCGGATGGATGGTCGAGGTCGACCCGATGGACCCGAACTCGGTACCGAAGAAGCGCACGGCGCTCGGCCGCATGAAGCACGAGGGCGCCGAGTCGATCGTCAACAGCGACGGTCGCGTGGTGTTCTACATGGGCGACGACGAGCGCTTCGAATATGTCTACAAGTTCGTCACCGCCGGCACCTTCAACGAGACCGACCGGGCCGCGAACATGGACCTGCTCGACGAGGGCACGCTCTATGTCGCGCGCTTCGAAGAGGACGGCACGGTGGCATGGCTGCCGATGGTCCACGGCGAAGGCCCGCTGACCGCCGAGAACGGCTTCGAGAGCCAGGCTGACGTGCTGATCGAGACACGCCGCGCCGCCGACCTTCTCGAGGCCACCAAGATGGACCGGCCGGAAGACATCGAGCCGAACGGCACCAATGGCCGCGTCTACGTCATGCTGACCAACAACACCAAGCGCGAGGAGGCCGATGCGGCCAACCCGCGCGTCGACAACAAGTTTGGCCACATCGTCGAGATCGCCGAAGAAGGCGGCGATTTCGCCGCCACCACCGGAACCTGGGAAATCCTGGTGAAGTGCGGTGACCCGTCCGTCGCCGAAGTCGGCGCGACGTTCTCGACCGAGACCACCAAGAACGGCTGGTTCGGCATGCCCGACAACTGCGCCGTCGACGCCGACGGCCGGCTCTGGGTCTCGACCGACGGCAATTCGCCGAAGGCGACCGGGCGTACCGACGGCCTCTGGGCGGTCGACACGGACGGCGAGGCGCGCGGCACCTCGAAGCTGTTCTTCCGCGTGCCGGTCGGCGCCGAGATGTGCGGCCCGCTGTTCCTGCCGGACATGCAGACCGCCTTCCTCGCGGTGCAGCATCCGGGCGACGGCGGCGACGACTGGGAAGGCTTCGGCCGGCCGTCCTACTACGAGGATCCGTCGACCCGCTGGCCCGATTTCGACGACGCCCTGCCGGTGCGCCCGTCCGTGGTGGCCATCACCAAGCAGGGCGGCGGTCGCATCGCCTGACGCTCGTCGCTACAGTGAACAGAAAGGGGCGGTCCTTGTCGGGCCGCCCTTTTTCGTTCGGCGGCGCGATGGCCATGGCGGCCATTGCAGGCCTTGCTAGGGTATGGGACAGCCCGGCGATCGAGGCGGTCGGCCAGCATCCGGGCGTTGTCGCGCCACATGCCCGGCGGTCGCCGGTTCCGGGGGAGCGGTGCGATTGACGAAGGCACGCCGGTTAAGCGACGCATTCGGCCTGTCAGAACCCGCATTCTCGCCCTGTTGATTTCATCGCTGCGTTGGACCGCTTCGCCTTCCACGCGACGGCATGGCCGATGACGAGAAGGGCATCGGCGATCGGTACCGGAAGCGCCAACGGGACGATGCTCCGCCTTGGGACGATGGCCTTCGCGATGCGGGTCTTGATGGCCCGTTGGGCGGCATCAGCCCTGCGGCTCAGATGATCGCGTGGCGGACTTTGGCGGACACCCACTCGCTGACCAGCACGGTGATCAGGATCAGCGCGAAGATCACGGTTACCTGGCTCCAGGCCAGCATGTTGAGCGAGGCCTGCAGGTTCAGGCCGAGACCGCCGGCACCGACGAGGCCGAGAATGGCGCTCTCGCGGATGTTGATGTCCCAGCGGAAGACGGTGATGCCGGCGAAGGCCGGCAGGAGCTGCGGGACGATGGCGTAGTCGATGACCTGCGCCTGGCTGGCGCCTGTGGCTTTCACGGCCTCGACCTGTCCCGGATCGATCTCCTCGATCGCCTCGTAGAGCAGCTTGCCGATGAAGCCGATCGAACGCAGCGCGATGGCGATGATGCCGGCCAGAAGCCCCGGCCCGACGATGGTGACCAGCAGCAGTGCCCAGATCAGCGAATTGATCGAGCGCGAGGCGACGATGATGAACAGCGCCGCCGGCCGGAGGATCACCGCGCTGGGCGTCGTGTTGCGCGCCGCAAGAAACGCCACCGGGACGGCGATGATCGTGCCGATCAGCGTGCCGAGCGTCGCCATGTTGATCGTGTCCCACAGTGGCTGCCAGAGCCGCGGCAGGTACTCCCAGCGCGGCGGCCAGGAGCGGGACGCGAGATCGGCCGCCTGCCGCGGCGCGTCCTCGACGAAGACCCACAGCGTGCCGCGGTTCATCACCTCCCAGGAGAAGACGAAGAGGATCGCCAGCGCCACCCAGGCAGCATAGCGCAGCCAGTCGGACTGGCGCGTGCGCCGGCGCCAGATCGGGCCGTCGAGTGTGCGCGAAACCGGCATTACTGGACCCATTTGCGGATGTAGCTCGAGCCGTATTCGGCGAGCATGACGACGATGATGATCAGGATGAGGATCGCGCCGGCGGTGTCGTAGTCGTAGCGCTGCATCGAGGTGTTGAGCGTCGCGCCGATGCCGCCGGCACCGACGATGCCGATCACCGCCGATTCCCGGAAGTTGATGTCGAAGCGGTAGAGCGACAGGCCGATCAGCCGCGGCATGACCTGCGGCTGGATGCCGTAATTGACCAGCTGCCACCAGGACGCGCCGGTGGCGCGGATTGCCTCGGCCTGGGCCTCGTCGATGTCCTCGATGTCCTCGGCCAGAAGCTTGGCGAGAAAGCCGATCGTCGCGAAGGACAGCGTCAGGAAGCCGGCGAACGGCCCGAAGCCGAACATCGCGACGAAGAGGATCGCGATGACGATCTCCTGGAAGGCGCGGGAGACGGCGATGATCGCGCGGCAGACCGCATAGACCGGCATTGGCGCGATATTGCGCGCCGCGCCGATCCCGACGGGGACCGAGAGCAGGATGCCGACCACCGTGGCGCACACGGTCATTGTCAGGCTTTCCTCGAAGCCTTTCCAGATGTCCCCGGCGCGGGTGGTGAAATCGGGGACGAGGAAGCCCTGGATGAACCGGCCGGCGCGGTCCATGCCTTCCATCACCCGCATCCAGTCGACGTCGACGGTGGCGAGGGCCGCAACGAGATAGATCAGCGCGCCGCCATAGATGGCGATCCGCCAGCGCCGGTCGGGGATCAGGACCGGCGGCCGTCGCCAGGTGCGCTGGCCTGCCGTTGCCCTGGAAGCTGCCGAGGTCACGCCAGGGTCTCCAGGCGCTCGTCCCGCGCCTGCTCGAAGGCGGCGACCGCGGCCGAGTCCTCGGCATCCTCGTCGGCGGCTGCGCGCATCTGCGTCCAGTCTTCCTCGCCGTAGATCCGGGTCAGCGCCGCGTCGTCGAGCGCCTCGGGCGGGCCGTCGAACACGACTTCGCCGGCGCGCAGGCCGATGATCCGGCCGACGAACATGCGCGCCAGCATGACGTCGTGGATGTTGACGATCGCCGGGAGCGTGCGCTCCTGGCAGATTTCGACGATCAGCCGCATGATCTGGCGCGAGGTCTTTGGGTCGAGGGAGGCCGTCGGCTCGTCGACGAGCAGCAGCTCCGGGTTCTGCGCCAGGGCCCGGGCGATGCCGACGCGCTGGCGCTGGCCGCCCGAGAGCGCGTCGGCGCGCTTGTCGACATGATCGGACAGGCCGACCCGGTCGAGCAGCGCGAAGGCCGTGTCGACGTCGGCCTGCGGATAGCGACGGGTAAAGGAGCGCCAGAAGGGCACATAGCCGAGCCGGCCGGAGAGGACATTCTCCATCACCGTCAGCCGCTCGACCAGCGCGAATTCCTGGAAGATCATGCCGATCCGGCGGCGCACCTTGCGCAACTCGCCGCGGCCGAGCTTGGTGACGTCGAGATCGTTGAGGCGGACGCTGCCGCCGGTCGGCTCGACCAGGCGGTTGATGCAGCGGATGAGCGACGACTTGCCGGCGCCGGAGGGGCCGATCAGCCCGACGACATCGCCGGGCGCCACCGAGAAGGAAACGCCGCGCAATGCGAGATCGCCGGTCTTGTAGCGCTTCTCGAGGGCCTCGATCGTCAGCATGTCGTGGTGCCTTTCCGCAATCGGCGGGCATTGGTCCGTCCACCGGATGGGCTCCGGCGGCAAGAGACGACGCGAGCGAAAGGCCCGCGTCGTCTCAGTTCGGTCAGATCAGTCCGGCCTGGAAGCAGACCTTACTGGCAGGAATACGAAACGCCGTTGGCCTCGTCGATCTGGCGGATCACCGACCAGTCGTCCTTGAAGCTGATCTCGATGAACTGCTCCTCGCCGGACTTGCCGAATTCCTCAGCCAGCTTCGAGCCTTCCCAGGGGAAGGACATGAAGGCTTCGCGGATCTTCTCCTGGAGCTCCGGCGTCAGGTTGTAGACGGTGCCGTAGCCGGTGGTCGGGAAGGTCTGCGAGGTGTAGACGACCTTGGTCGCATCGGCTTCGACCGCGCCGCGCTCGACCATGCGGGTCTTCACCGAATTGGCGATCGCCGCGGCCGGATAGTCGTTGTTGGCGACGCCGAGGATCGAGGTGTCGTGCGAGCCGGAGAAGACCGGCTCGAAATCCTCGCCCGCCGTCATGTCGAACTCGCTGGCCAGGATCGCCGACGGCGCCTTGAAGCCGGAATTGGAGGTTTCCTGCGTGAAGGCGATCTGGCCGCCGCGCAGATCCTCGACCTCGGTGGCCTCGGAATCACCCGGGACGATGATCTCCATCTCGTAGCCGAAGGAACCGTCCTTGGCCGCCATCATGGCGAAGGGGCGGAAGCCGGCGCAGGCGACGGCGATCGGGTTGGCGCCGGTGTTGAAGCCGGAGATGTGCAGGCGGCCGGCGCGCATCGCTTCCAGCTGCGCGGCGTTCGACTGCACGGGGAAGAACTGCACGTCCTTGCCGGTGACTTCCGAAAGGTGCTCGAGGAAGCCCTCCCAGACGCCGGCGTAGACGGCGGGGTCCTCGACCGGCGTGTAGGCGAAGACCAGCGTATCGGGATCGACGAGTTCGCTCGCCTCGGTCGGAATGTCGGCGAGGAGGTCGCCGTCGCTGTCGGTGAAGCGGCTGTCGAGCGCGAACTGGGCCTGCGCGGTCCCGATCAGCAGGGCGAGGGCGCCAGCCGTGGCGAAGGCGTGAGCGGAGAGCTTCCTGAGGTTCATGGGTCGCGTTCCCTGTCGAGGAGAGCCGAGGGGCTGCGGCGTTTTAATGACCCCTGAGGCCGGATAGCCGGTGCAAATGACAGCGGCGCAACAGCCGGATGACAAAACGATGAATGTCCGGACGGCTGACGGATCAGCCCTTATGCGCGGGGGAGGCCAAAGTTGCGCTCCGTCGGCGGGAAGGCGTTGGGACTTTGCGGGAGCGGCGTCACGTGGACACGAGATCGCCCGCTTCCGCCCCCCGAAGACCTGCCGGCGGCGCCATCGACGACCGTTCGCCCGTCAGGCTCAGGCGCTGCCAAACAGGCAGAGACGGTCCATCGGCAGGAAGCGCACGCGGTCGCCGGGCGACACCTTTTCGGCGTCCGCCGGAATGACACAGAATCCGTCGGCGGCGGCAAGCGGCATCAGCCGGGCCGAGCCGCCCCGCCCCAGCGTCTCGACGATGATGGTGCCGTCGCGATCGCGCCCGGTGATCAAGGCAGGGGCGAACTCGATACGGCCCGGGGTGACACGGCGCTCGAACCCGGCCGTCGCCGGCAGGTCCTGCAAGGCTGGCGCGGCCATGCCGGCCAGTGCCGCCACGACCTGTCGGCCGATGATCATGGCGCCCACCAGGGCGGCCAGCGGATTGCCGGGCAGGCCGAGGATGAAGGCTTCGCCGATGCGGCCGAAGGCGAGGGGCTTTCCGGGCTTCATGCCGATCTTGAGCGGTGTCAGGAAGCCGCCGGCGGCTTCCACCGATCCGCGGACGAGGTCCTCTTCGCCGACCGAGACACCGCCCGAGGTGATGACGAGATCGGCCGTTGCCGCCGCATCCCCGATCGCCGCCGCGATCCCCGCGGCATCGTCGGGAACGATCCCGGCGTCGATCGTCTTGATGGCAGGATGATCGAGCAGCGCCAGCAGCATGACGCGGTTGGGATCGTAGATCGCCCCTTCGCTGAGGGTTTCGCCCGGCGCCCGCAGTTCCGTGCCGGTGGACAGGACGGCGACCCGCAACCGCCGTCCGACCGTCACGTGCGAAAGTCCGGACGCGGCGAGCAGTGCCAGATGCCGCGGGTCGATGACCGTGCCGCCCGGCAGCAGATCGGCGCCGGCCGGCACGTCCTCGCCTTCGAGCCGGATGTTGTCGCCGGCGCGGTAGCTTCGGCGGGGCATGACGACCCCGTCCACGACGTCGGCATGTTCCTGCATCACCACCGCATCGCAGCCGGGCGGAATGGCGGCACCGGTAAAGATGCGGACGGCGTCGCCGGGGCGAACCTCGTCGCTCCTCGGCCTGCCCGCCGCGACGCGGCCGACCAGCCTGAAACCGGCGGCCGGGTCGGCCGCGGAACGGAAGGCGAGGGCGTAGCCGTCGACCGCCGAATGATCGAAGGGTGGCAGGCTGCGTGGCGCCGCGATCGCACCCCGAAGGATGCGGCCGCGCGCCCGGCCGAGAGGGACCGGCTCGACGCCGGCGATCGGTACCAGCGTCGCCAGTACCCGGGCGGCTGCTTCCGAAGGTGTCAGCAGGCGCCGCGCATCCGAACAGATGTCGGCGCCCGGATCGTCGGTTCGTGCCATGCCCGCCATCCCGATTGCCGTGTCGCCGCGAGAGAAGGGCGGCTTGCGCCGCCCTTGCTTCCTCAGATCCGGTATTCCTTCGACTTGAAGGAGAGGTGATCGACCGAGGCGGGCTTGTCGGCCAGCTTGCGGATGTTCGCCCAGGTGTTCTTGTAGTTCGGGATGATCAGCTCGTTGACCCCCGCATTGACCACGTTGCCCTGCACGCCGCTCGGATAGCCGAACAGCATGAAGGTCTCGCCAGGGCGGGCGGAGGGCGTGGGATAGACCATCGCCTGGGTCGAGCCGACATCGTTCCAGACCTCGACCAGATCGCCCTCGGCGACAGACAGCTTGGCCATGTCGTCGGGATGCATGTCGATGAACGGGTAGGGCCAGCGATCCATGACCATCTCGTTTTCCTTGTCGAGATAGGCCGACTGCCAGACCAGATTGGCCCGGCCGTTGTTGATCAGGAAGGGGAAGCGCTCGCGCTCGGCTTCCTTGCCCTCGGCCTGCAGCCCGCCCCATTCGGCGACGAGGAACAGCGCGCGGCCGTCATCCGTACCGAACTGGCCGTCCGCATAGAGCCGCTTGGTGCCGACGATCTCGCCGTTCTCGAAGCCCGTCGCCGGTTCCTGGAAGCCGTTGGTGCCCATGGCGCGCAGCCGGTCGTAGGTGACGTGCTCGCCGCCGGCGGCGTTCTTGCGGTAGCCGTCCTCGAAGACGTCCTCCTCGGTCTGCCAGTCGAATCCCTGGAACTTGTCTGCATAGGCCGCGTCGCCCATCTCGCGCAGCACCCGCTCCATGTTGTTGGCGAGCCGCGCGGCGATGATCGCGTCGCCCATCGCCTGGCCGGGAGGGTCCATGTAGCGCTCGGTGATGCGCATGCGGCGCTCGCCGTTCATCGAGGTGAGGTTGATCTCGCCGGACGTGGCGGCCGGCAGGATGACGTGCGCTGCCTCGCCGATGCTGGTCGGGACGATGTCGACATCGACCACGAACAGCCCGCCATCGTCGATGGCCGCGACGATGGCGTTCACCAGCGCCTCGCGGTCGCCATAGGGGACCGAGTTGATCGCGTCCTTCACCTTGTCGCTGCGCTCCTTGTAGGTGCGCTTGAACTGCATGGCGTTGAGCGTCGTCTTGTAGTTGTCGCAGCCCCAGATGTGGTGGACCGCGCCTTCGCCATTGATCAGGAGCTGGTCGACATAGGGGGCCGGGCGGCCGACGTGAGCATCGCTCGGCCGGACGTAGCCTTCCTGGTGTCCGCCGAGGCGGACGACGCCGCCGCCGGGGCGGCCGACATTGCCGGTCGCCAGCGCAAGGTTCACCAGCGCGCCATTGGTGCGATAGTTGTCATTGCCCCAGATCAGCCCCTTCTCGTAGGCGAACATCGTGCGCCGGCGCGCATTGTCGCCCTTCGGCTGGGCGATCCATTCGGCCGCCTTGCGGATGTCGTCGACCGAGAGGCCGGTGATTTCCGCCGCCTGCTCGAGGCTGGTGCGGTTGCGCTCCACCGCGTCGGCGAAGGTCGTCAGCGGCGCCGGCTGGCCCTTGGTGGAGGGCTTGCGCGGCAGCATCTGGGACTGGTCGGCCCCGGTTTCGGTGCCCGCGACGGCGGTGTGGGCGTCGATGAATTCCTGGTCCACCCAGCCCTGATCGGCGATATAGGTGAACATCGCATTGAGCAGCACCATGTCGGTGCCGGCCTTCACCGGAAGGTGCAGGACATTGTCCGGCCCGGCCTCGGCCTCGCAGGCGTTGACGCTGACGGTGCGGCGCGGGTCGACGAAGACGATGCGCGCGGCGGGGTGTTCCTCGCCCGGGGTCTCGCTGTCCTTGAGGCTGGCGGTGCTGCCGCGCAGGTTGGGGATCCAGTGGTTGAGGAAGTAGTTGGTCTGCGCCTCGAGCGGGTTCGCGCCGACGACGAAGATCGTGTCGGCGAGTTCGGCATCCTCGTAGCAATTGTTGAGCTCGCCGATGCCCATGTCGCGGGTGGCGTGAACCTCGGAATTGTAGGCCGGGCGGTTGTGGATGCGGATGTTGCGCACCTTCATCGCCTCGAAATAAAGCTTGCCCGTGCCCCAGGTGAATTCGTAGCCGCCGCCGGCGCCGCCATGGTCGGAAGCCGACACGACCAGCGCGTCCTCGCCGCGGTCCTTGACGATGCGCGCGGTGACGCGGGCGACGAGGTCGAGCGCGTCGTCCCAGCTCGTCGGCTGCAACTGGCCGTAGCGCCAGACCAGCGGGTCGGTGAGGCGCTGCATCTGCGTCTGGCGGGCGCGGCTGTAGCTCATCTCGGCGATGCGGGCGCCGCGCGCCGAGGCGAGGCCGGAATTGACGACGCAGTCATGGTCGGGCTTGACCACCAGATGCACGTCCCGGCCGTCCTGCTTGACGACATTGTACATCGAGGGAGCGTACCAAGCGGCCGACTGCGCGTACTGCTGCACCGAAAGGTCCTCGCCAAACACGTTGTCGGCGGCGGCGACGCCGCCCTGGCGGTTGATGTCCCAGCTATAGGCCTTGTAGCCGCAACCGACGATGCAATAGTGGCAGACCACGGTCTGCACCTTGGCGTCGGCGGGGATGATCGGCAGGCGATCGATCTGTCTCTTGTAAGCCATGGTGATCCTCCCTCAGAGAACGTTCGACAGACGACCGTAGAGCAGCTCATCGACGCCCTCGGCGTAGATGTCGCCCTTGTCGTCGACGCGCAGCACGTATTGCGGCAGGTTCTGGGTCGCATGTCCCCAGACCTGCATGCCGCCCTGCTCGACGTCGAAGACCGAGTAGTGGCCGGGGCAGTTGAAGGTCCGGGAATCGGCCGTGTAGGAGAGCGGGAAGCCCTGATGCGGGCAGCTCGTGGTGAAGCCGACGATGTCGCTGTCGGGACCCGCGCCACCGGGCACCGCCTTGCCGAGCTTCAGGAGCACGCCCGGCGCATCGTCGTCCGGATAGGCGACGTAGAGCGGGTCGTTCTCAATCAGCTCGCTGACATTGCCGAGGCGGTTCGACGGATAGGCCACCCGCGCGAGCTGCGCCGGCGCTGCGGTCTGGGCCTGCGCCGGCAAGGCGGCGGTCGCGGCGGCGCCCGCCGCGGCAACGGCGCTGCCGCGCAGGAACTGGCGGCGGCCGATATCGACCTTCTTGTCGCATCTCTGCATGGAAACCTCCCTCTGGTGTCCGGGAGGCCATTGCATGCCGCGTGCCAGTTTAGAAGCGCCCTAAAAACCGCCGCGGCAGGATCGGGCGAGCGGGTCCATGTGCGGATATCCGGACATGCTGCACTGCCGTCCGTTCGCGAACCCGAACATCGCGGGCGACGGCTCTAGGAGCCGAGGCCGAAGCGGCGCATCTTTTCCCACAGCGTCGTTCGGGAGACCGACAACAGCCGGGCGGCATCGCCGATCTGGCCGCTTGTCGCATCGAGCGCCCGCAGGATCTCGCGGCGCTCGGCCGCGTCCCGCGCCGTCGCCAGCGAGGCGACGAAGGCGGCGGGCTCGGCGGCGTCGGCCGGCTGTTCGGGGAACAGGTCCACCGGCGCGATCCACTCGCCGTCGGCGAGCGCGACGGCCCGCTCCAGCCGGTTGCGGAGCTCGCGTACATTGCCGGGCCAGGCATGCGCGATCGCCGCCTCCTCGGCCAGCGAGCTGATGCCGCGCAGGGACGTGCCGTCCTGCGTCAGGGCATCGAAGAGGCGCTGCATCAGCCAGGGAATGTCCTGCGGCCTGTCGCGCAGCGGTGGCACCTCGATCGAGACGACGTTGATGCGGTAGAGCAGGTCCTCGCGGAAACGGCCCTCGGCGACCGCCTTCGGCAGCGCCTGGTTGGTCGCGGTGACGACGCGGGCACGGAACGGCACCGGCGCCACGCCGCCGACGCGGTCGATCTCGCGGTTCTCCAGCAGCCGCAGCAGCTTGCCCTGCAACTTCAGCGGCATTTCGCCGATCTCGTCGAGGAACAGCGTTCCCGCCGCGGCGCGTTCGGCGTAGCCGAGATGCTGGCCGGCCGCGCCCGAGAACGCGCCGCGCTCGTGGCCGAAGATCTCGCTCTCCAGCAGATCGTCCGGGATCGCCGCGCAGTTCACCGCCACGAAGGGTTCGCCCGCATTGCCGGACTGGGCATGGAGAAAGCGGGCGCAGACCTCCTTGCCGACGCCCGTCTCGCCGGTGACGAGCACCGGGGCCGGCCGGTCGGCCAGCCGCCGCAGCAGGGTCTCGATCGCCTGCATCCCCGGCGACAGGCCGAGAATGCCGCTGACCGTCGGCTCGATGGGGCGCAACAGCCCGTCGAGCCGGCTGAGGAACGCGTCCATCTTGAAGGGCTTCGTCAGATAGTCGCCGGCCCCCGCCCGCATCAGCCGCACCGCCTGGTCGACGTCGCCATAGCCGGTGATGAACAGGAACGGGGCGGCCGTCTTGTCGCTCACCTGCCGGAACACGTCCTCGCCCGAGATCTGCGGCAGGCGCATGTCGCAGATGACGATGTCCGGCTTGAACGCGGCCACTTCACGCGCGGCGCGGGCGCCGTCGTGCCACCATTGAACGGTGCCGCCTTCCAGCGTCAGGCGCTGGACGAGCGACTCGCCCATGATCGGATCGTCTTCGACGACGGCGATGCGGCGGCGCTCAAGCAACATCGGACAGAGCCTCTTCCTCACGGAGCGGGACCCGCAGAACGATCCGCGTTCCGCCCAGCGCACTCGTCGCGACGTCCATTTCGCCGCGCATCTCCGCCACCAGCCGCCGGACCAGCCAGAGCCCCAGGCCGGCCTGGGGCTCGTAGGGGGATCGCGGCTCGTCCGGCGATGTCAGGAACCGGGCGGCCTCCGCCGGCAGGCCCGAGCCGCTGTCGTCGATCGTTGCCACCAGCTGAGCGCCGGCCTGACGGGCCGAGAACAGCACCACCGAGCCGTTCGGCGAGGCGGCGCAGGCATTCAGCAACAGGTTCAACAAGGTCTGCCGGATCTTCGTCGCGTCGACCGGGATACCTGCCGATATCTCGCTCGTCCAGCCGAGGGTGATCGCGCGGCGCTCGGTTTCCGGGCGCATCAGCAGCCGCAGGTCGTCGAGATCGGCCGGCTGCAGCGGCCGGCATTCCCCGCCCGCCCGGTAGCTGACCAGCGCCGTCTTCACCACGTCGCGGATGCCGCCGAGGCCGCGTTCCAGCAGCGCGATCGTCGCCTTGCGGACCAGCGGCTTGTCGCCATGGCGCTTCAGCGTGTCGAGGCTGTTGAACAGCCCGCCGAGCGGATTGTTGATCTCGTGCGCCATGCCCGAGGCCAGCCGGCCGAGGCTCGCCAGGCGCTGCTCGTCGGCGAGGCGCTGCGCGAGTTCCTCGCGCTCGCGGACCGCGTCGACGAGCCGGCCGTAGGACCGGAACAGCCGCCCGGTCTCGCCGCGCGCCGTCTGCAGCGCGGCCGGGACCGGCATCACGTCGGACATGGCGCTCTTCTGCAGATGGTCGCTGAGGATGCGGATCGGCCGGACCATGCGCTTGACGACGAGATAGCCGAGAATGGCGAGGATGAGGGTGATGAGCGCATTCGAGGCGATCAGCGTCAGCAGCACCTCGCGGCGTTCGGCGGCCAGATGCGCCGTGTCGAAGCTGGCATAGACGCTGCCGAGGGTGCGATCCTGGAAGACGAGGTCGCGGCTGAGATAGGCGCGGGACCCGTCATCCTCGGCGAGAAAGCCGCCGCCCGGAGGAAAGTGGGCGGCCACGTCCGCCGGCAGGGAAATGCCCGTCGGCACGGCGCGCGGATCGGAGGCCGCGAGGACCGTCGCCTGCGCGTCGAGCACGATCGTGCCGGCGGGGGCGAGCCCGCGATACATGCCCCTGGCACGGTCGATCGTGTCGAACGCCTCCCACACGTCGTGGCGCAGCAGCGCCGGGATCAGCGACGAGGAGAGGCCGTCGAGATAGGCGTTGCCCATCTCCTGAAGGTGCTTTTCCTGGGTCGCCTGGAGGCGGCTGAGCACCTGCTGCGAGACGAGAACGCTGACCGCCACCATCAGCATCGCAACGAGCGTCGGAATCTTGACGGTGAGCGGCCACGAGGCTGCGAGACGCCGCGGCATCAGGTTGCGTGCCGGAGCTGATCGACCATCCCCGCAATCCCGGCATAGAGATCGGGCTCCGCGGCAGCGAAACCGTCGAGCCGCAGCATGGAGAGCACCTCGCGTCCCAGCGGATCGGTCCGCATGGCGAGCAGCGCGTCGCGCAGCATCCGTGTCGCGGCACTGTCCGCGGCGGCCCTGGCGCTGGCGATCGGCGGAAAGCCCAGCCATTCAGACGCGCGCAGCACCCGCGTCTGCCCGGTGAGCTCCGGCTCCAGCTCCTGCATCACCTCCCAGACATAGCCGTCGACGCTGCCCGAACCGGCTAGACCCGAAGCCACCGCCCGCACGACATTGCGGTGCCCGTAAGTGTAGAAGCTGCTGCGGAAGAAACTCCCGACGCTCTCGCCGGCTTCCGCCAGCAGCGCCGCCGTCACCAGGTATCCTGAGTTGGAATCCGGGTCCGACAGTGCGTGGACGTCGCCGCGAAGCATTCGCCAGTCGCTGCCGGGCCGGTTCCGGTCGACGATCAGGTAGGACTGGTAGCGCGGCTGCTGGCGCCAGACCGGCACGGCGACGAGGGAGAGTTCGTTTTCGTACTGCACGAAGGGATAGCCGCAGATCCAGGCGGCATCGACCTGGCCGGAAACGACCAGCGCGGTGATCTCCTGGTAGGTCCGGCGGCTGACCAGTTCGACCGGCAGACCCGTCGCCTTCTCCAGATAGGCGCGCAGCCTGTCGAGAAGATCGAGATCGGAATTGCGAAAGACCGGCGTCAGGCCGAAGGCCAGCCCCGTCCGTGTCGAGGCGATCGCCGGGCGAGGCAAGGCAGAAGCCAGCGCGGTCGCCGCCAGCCCCTGGAGCAGTGTCCGCCGGGCGACGGCGGAAGTATCCGTGGCAGGGCCGCCGCGCCGCATCAGTGCCTCACCGGTGTTGCTTGTAAACATTCCAGAAAAGCATCGTCCGATCGGACGACGCGGTCAATGGGCGGTGCGCCGCGCGCATTCGCACCGGGTGGGCTTCGGCAAGGGTGGCCGATCGTCGTCACGTCGTCGGACTGACGGTTGCGGCTGCCGATGCCATTATCGGCAGCTGCAACCGATCAGGCGGCCTTGCTCGGCACCGCCGGCTCCTCGGCCGTATCCGCCAGCTCAGCCCGCGGGTCGAGGGCGAAGCTGGCGGGGGTCTGGGTCCGCGCCAAGGGCACGGTCTGGAAGTCCGGGCGCTCGTCGATCGGCATCGCCTCGCGCCGGTAGGTCCGGTAGAAGGAATAGGCGGCATAGAACGCCGCGGCGCTGCCGATCGACTGGAAGATGCCGCGCGGGCCGTATGTCTCCATCAGGAACGCCGCGTAGATCGGGCCGATCATCGTGCCGACGCCGTAGAGGATCAGCATGCCGCTGGCGATCTTCACGAAGTCGGAATCGGCCGCGTAGTCGTTGGCATGCGCGACGGAGAGCGAATAGGCCGGATAGACGACGCCGCCGATCAGGAAGGCGAGGACGAAGAGCACCGCGGGGCTGCTGCCGGAGAGGTAGACGCCGGCGGTGCCGGCGGCGACGCCGATGAGGCCCGCCGCAGTCATCACGTAGCGCCGGTCGACCTTGTCGGAAATCCGCCCGAGCGGCACCTGGAAGACGATGCCGCCGGCCATGGCGGCGACGACCAGCGTCGCGATCTCCGTCGTCGACAGTCCGGCCTTTTCGCCGAAGACCGGCGCCATGTTGTTCCACGCCCCCGACAGGACGCCCGCCAGCAGCACGCCGACGGCGGCGACCGGGGAGTTGCGGAAGATCGGGATCAGGTTGATCTTGATCGTCGTCAGCGGTTTCGGCGATTCCGCCTTGGACAGGGCGTTCGGGATGACCGCCATCGCGAACAGGATGGCGCAGAGCATGAACGGCACGGTGAGCTGGGGCTGGCTGAGCGGCATGACGTACTGCCCGCCCATCATCGCGCCCATCGTCACCACCATGTATATCGAGAAGATCCGGCCGCGCGTCTCGTTGGTGACGCGCTCGTTCAGCCAGCTCTCGATGATCATGTAGCAGCCGGCCAGCGCGAAGCCGGCGAGCGCCCGGAACAGGATCCAGGCATAGGGATCGACCACGATGGCGCACAGCAGCACCGAAATCGCCATCAGCGAGGCGAGGCTCGAGAACGTCCGCACGTGGCCGGCGCGCTGCACGATGGCCGGAATGATCATGCAGCCCGCCGTGAAGGCGATGGCGTAGGACGTGCCGAAGGCGCCGATCTGGTAGCTCGACCAGCCCTCGATCGAACCGCGCACCGGCAGGAGGATGCCCATCAGCCCGGCGCCCGCCATCAGGAAGAAGGTGGATACGAGCAGCGAGGCGATCGGCAGAAGGGGCATGTCGGGCCTTGGCGAAACGGAGTGGATGGCGCGGCAGCGCGACTGTCTGCGACGGGCCCGGCTTCGACGGCCGGGCAGGAATGCAATGCCGTTCGCCCGCTCTAGGGATTAACGGCGGCTTTGGCGAGGCTCTTGTGCCTGCCGATCATGACGAGGATCGGACGGAACTCAGTCCGGCGGCGAATTTTCCGTCAGGCGGGCCTTTAGCGCGAGGAGATCGCGCCAGGCGAGCTTCTTCTGCGCCGGCTGGCGGAGCAGATAGGCCGGGTGCAGCATCGCCGTCGCGGCGATCGTGTCCGCCTCGCCGAGGCCGAAGCTGTAGGTCGTCCAGCGCCCGCGGATCCGCAATATGCCTTCGTCGGAGGCGAGGATCGCCTTGGCGGCAGGCGAGCCGAGGCAGACGAGGATCTTCGGGCGCACGAGCTCGATATGGCGCTGCACGAAGGGCAGGCAGATCTGCGTCTCCGCCGGCGTCGGCGGCCGGTTGCCAGGCGGGCGCCAGGGGACGGTGTTGGTCACCCGGACGTTCTGCCGCTCGAGCCCGATGGCGGCCAGCATGCGGTCGAGCAGCTGGCCGGAGCGGCCGACGAAGGGCACGCCCGCGATATCCTCCTCGCGGCCCGGCGCCTCGCCGACGAACATGATTTCGGCGCTCTCGGCGCCGTCGCCGAAGACGGTGGACTTGGCGGTGATCCGGAGATTGCAGCTTTCGAACGCGTCGAGCGCCGCCTGCAGCTCGGCAAGCGTCGCGGCCGAGCGGGCGCGCTCGCGGGCGTCTGCAATCGCGACGTCGTCCGGGACGGCGGCGCGGCTGGTGGCGAAGGTGCCGGCGGGCTCGGCAGGCAAAGTGGGGGCGGGCGCATGAGCCGGCTGCGCCGGTGCCGGCACGGCTGGCGTCGACGACACGGCCCGCCGCCCGTCGCGCGCGGCGATTTCGGCCCGCGTCTCGGCAAACCGATCGCGCGGCGCCTCGCCGACGAAGCAGTCGATGCCGGCGTCGCGATACCATTCGAGCATCGCGATCGCGGCGTCGCGGCCGATGTCTGGCTGTGCGGCGTTCATGGATCCGTCCTAGCCGATTTCGGCGCGGCAGGCGACGTGTTCGGGGCGGGATCGTTCAATGGCTCACGGTCTGCGAGAACAGATTGATCACCAGCACGCCGGCGAGGATCAGCGCGAGGCCGAGGAAGCCCGCCGCATCGATCGAGGTGCGGAACCAGAACAGGTCGACCAGCGCCAGGATGACGATGCCGGCGCCCGACCAGATCGCGTAGACGATGCCGACGGGCAGCGTGCGCAGCGGCAGCGACAGGAAATAGAACGCCAGCGCATAGGCCGCGACCGTGACCAGCGACGGCAGCAGTCGCGTGAAGCCGTGGGTTGATTTCAGCGCCGTCGTGCCGACGATCTCGCACAGAATGGCGACGGCCAGGAAGAGAGCGTTCACGGGGAGCCTCGCGGTGGCGGAAAGCCTCTCTTCTCCCGGCGCGCTTTGCCGGGTCAAGCGGCTCACCTGTTACAGCAGCAGGCATTCGGTGCGATTGACGCCCACGTCAATCAAGTTAGAACTCGTCCAGACATCGGATCGCGCTAGTCTGTCGGCTTCTGGCCAGGGCGGCGCGATCCGGCCGGGGATGCGAGAATGGGAGACGAGATGAGCCACGCCGAGACGCTGCCGGAACGCGAATCGATGGAGTTCGACGTGGTGATCGTCGGCGCGGGCCCCGCCGGGCTCGCCGCGGCGATCCGCCTGAAGCAGCTCGATCCGGAGCTGACGGTTGTGGTGCTCGAGAAGGGCGGCGAGGTCGGGGCGCACATCCTCTCCGGCAACGTGCTCGATCCGTCGGCGCTCGACATCCTCTTGCCGGAGTGGCGCGACGAGGAGACGCCGATCAGGACGAAGGTCACCGACGACCGGTTCTATCTCTACGGCGAAAAGGGCTCGATCCGCCTGCCGAACGCACTGATGCCCCGGCTGATGGGCAATCACGGCAACTACATCGTCTCGCTCGGCCTCGTCTGCAAATGGATGGCCGAGAAGGCCGAGGCGCTGGGCGTCGAGATCTATCCGGGCTTTGCCGCGACCGAGATCCTCTATGACGACGCCAACGCCGTGATCGGCGTCGCCACCGGCGACATGGGCATCACCCGCGAGGGCGAGCCGGGCGCCGCCTTCGCTCGCGGCATGGCGCTGCTCGGCAAATACGTGATGATCGGCGAGGGCGTGCGCGGCTCGCTCGCCAAGCAGCTGATCCGCTCCTATGGCCTCGACGAGGGCCGCGAGCCGCAGAAATTCGGCCTCGGCATCAAGGAACTCTGGGAGATCGCGCCGGAGAAATCCAAGCCCGGCCGTGTCGAGCACTCCTTCGGCTGGCCGTTGGGCGGCGGCACCGGCGGCGGCTCGTTCCTGTATCACCTGGAAGACAACCAGGTGTATGTCGGCTTCGTCGTCCACCTCAACTACAAGAACCCGTATCTGTCGCCCTTCGAGGAATTCCAGCGCTTCAAGACGCATCCCGACGTCGCCGAGCTGCTCGCCGGCGGCAAGCGCATCGCCTATGGGGCGCGGGCGATCACCGAGGGCGGCTGGCAATCGGTGCCGAAACTGGTGTTCCCCGGCGGGGCGCTGATCGGCTGCTCGGCCGGCTTCGTCAACGTGCCGCGCATCAAGGGCGCACACAACGCCATGACATCAGGCATGCTGGCGGCGGAAGCGGCCGCCGAGGCCATCGCCGCCGGCCGCGCGCACGACCGGCTCGCCGCCTATGACGATGCCTGGCGCGGCTCGGCCATCGGCCGCGACCTCAAGCCGGTCCGCAACGTCAAGCCGCTCTGGTCGAAATACGGCACGCTGCTCGGCATCGCGCTGGGCGGGATCGACATGTGGACGAACTCGCTGTTCGGCTTCTCGTTCTTCGGCACCCGCAAGCACGGCAAGCCCGACTACGCCTGCCTCGAGCCGGCGGCGAAGCATACGCCGATCACCTATGCCAAGCCCGACGGGGTGCTGACCTTCGACAAGGTCTCCTCGGTCTATCTCTCCAACACCAATCACGAGGAGGACCAGCCGGTCCATCTCCAGGTGAAGGACCCGGCGCTGCAGCATTCCTCGGAATACGCCGTCTATGCCGGCCCGTCGCAGCGCTACTGCCCGGCCGGCGTCTACGAATGGGTCGTCGGGGAGGACGGCAAGGAGACCTATGTGATCAACGGCCAGAACTGCGTCCACTGCAAGACCTGCGACATCAAGGACCCGAACCAGAACATCAACTGGGTGCCGCCGCAGGGCGGCGAGGGCCCGGTGTATCAGGTGATGTGAACGGGCTGTTGCGCTGCCTCAGGAACGTGAAGGGGAGACCACCATGCGACTGCTGCTGATCCTCGTCCTGCTGCTCGCCGCTCTGCCGGCGCGCGCCGACGACGAATACGACGCGTGTCTGAACGACGCCGACGCCAGCATGCAGGACATGGGCGCCTGTGGCGCTGAATGGATCGACCGCGAGGATGCGCGCCTGAACGAGATGTGGCAGGCGCTGCTCGATGAACTCCCCGAGGCCAGCGAGGAGATGCTGCGCGAAGAGCAGCGCGCCTGGCTCGCCTATCGCGACAAGACCTGCCTGTTCTACCTGGACGCGGTCGAATACGGCCAGGTCGGCCGGTATCTGTCCTATCCGTCCTGCCGGGCCTTCGTCATCGCCCAGCGGACGGAAGCGCTGGGGGAGATCAGGGAGTCGGTGGCGCCGATCTAGGGGAAGACCGGCGGCAGAGGGACGTTTTCGGCCCGCGATATAGGCAGGCGGATCGGCCTGCGCTTCGCTCCGAGGACAGACCAGCACGACGAGGCGCTCTGCGCCGCCCTGCCAGCCAGCTTGCCATGGAGCGGCGGGGTACGGCGAGAAAGTCCAATCAAGCGCGAGCTTTTCCCCTATAGCGGGCCATCGGCGTCGGTGCGTCGGAGTCCGAAGGAACGTCCAGATTGCTCGAGCTTCGTGAACCGATCCCAGCGGAAGATGCCCAGCCAGCACTCCCGGCAGTCGCACCCACGAGGCAGGCCCCGGGACTTTTCGTGTCGCGGTTACAGCGTGTCGGCATCCGGCCCCGCCTGCTGGCCGTGATCCTCGCGGCGGTGACCCCGTTCGTCGTCTTGGTCGCTGTTGAAATCCGGTCGGACTTTCACGAGACCATCGCCGCCGTTCGGGCGGAGGTTCGGGTTGCGGCCGAGCTAGCCGCCAGCCACCAGTCGAGAGCGTTCCTGGAAAGCCGCGTGTTCCTCGACACGCTCCGATATTCCTTGCCTGCGATTCTCGCCGGCGGCCCCGGATGCGGCGCCGCGCTGGAGCGTCTGCTGGATGCCAACCCCCAGTTCAACAGCATCGGCATCGTCGACCAGGCAGGGACGTCGGTCTGCGACCGTCCGGCGGGCGCGGCGGGGTTGCTCGAGGACACCGGGCTCTTCGAGCGCGTGGCAGAGGCCGGCGGCGATGGTTTTGCCGTCGGTGATTTCACGTTGGGCATGGTCACGGACCGGCCGATCCTGAGCATGGCGATCGGGAGCCCACCAAGCATCGGATTTGCCTTCGTCGGCTACGATCTGGCGAAACTCGTCTCGATAAGCGATCACACCAAGCTGGCCGCCGGTGCGACCGTATCGATGCTGGACAGCCGAAGCGGGCGCTTTGTCACGGTCGACGAAGCAGGCGGCATACGCCTGACGGATGCCGTTCCCGGCGACGCGCTGGCGCTTGCCGCCGTCGAGGGTCCCCGATCCGGGATCACGGATGCGGTCGGCCTCGACGGTGTCGAGAGGATCTTCGGTTTCGCTGCGGTGCCGGGAACGGAGGCGACGGGGTTCTTCGTGTCGGTCGGCGTCTCGAAATCGGACGCGCTCGCGCCGGTATATGCCCGTTCGATGAAGGCAGCGGCGACGGCACTCCTCGTCTGCCTTCTCGCCTGCCTGACGACATGGTGGCTCGGGACGAGGACCCATGTCAGACCGATCATCCGACTGACCAGGGTGGCGGAAAGGATCGGCATCGGCGATCTCGAGACGAGGGTCGAGATCGCTCGTTGGCAGGCCCCCGAGTTCCGCCGTCTGGGCACCAAGCTCAACCGGATGACGGAGCGATTGCAGGCGGTGCGGGCGGCGGAGCAAGCTGCCGCCGCACGGGACGCGATCTACAGGCTGCTCGCCGAGAACACCGCCGACGTGGTGGTGCGGCTCGACGCTGAGGGGACGTGCACCTTCGTGTCACCGGCAGCGCGCGAAGTGCTGGGCACCGACCCTCTCGACATGCTCGGCTCCGATCCAGCCGCGATCAGCGTTCCCGAGGATCGCAGCGTCGTGGTCGAGATGATCGCCACGCTCCAGGGCGGCGATCGGGTTTCCGACGTGCGCTTCCGCGTCGGCCATCCGGATGCCGTCGCGGAATGGGTGGAAGTGACGGCACGGCCGCTGGCGGGCGGCGGAGCGGTGCTCGTCGTGCGCGATATCACCCGGCGGGTGACGATCGAGGAGGAACTCAAGGAGGCCAACCGTCGCCTCGGGGTTCTCGCGTTCGAGGACGCTCTCACGGGCCTGACCAACCGTCGCGCCTTCGACGAGCGGTTCGAAGCCGAGTTCAAGCGCGCTGTCCGCGACAAGACCGATCTCAGCCTGATCATCCTCGACATCGACCGCTTCAAGAATTTCAACGATACCTACGGCCATCCCGCAGGCGACGCGTGCCTGCGTCTCGTCGCCACGGTTTTCCGGCAGAGCCTCAACCGGCCCGGCGACGTGGGCGCTCGTTACGGCGGTGAGGAGTTAGCCGCGATCCTTCCCGGAACACCTCCGGAGGGCGCGGCCGACAGGGCCTGGGCCATCCGCTCCGCGATCCGTTCGCTGGGCCGTGAACACGCCGGATCCGAGTTCGGCATCGTCACGGCGAGCCTCGGGGTGGCGACGCTCTCCGCCGGCTCGGGCTATGTCGACGCCGCGGCAATGGTGGAGGGAGCGGACCGCCAACTCTACGAGGCCAAGGCGGCCGGTCGGGACACGATGCGGGCCGAGCCTCGCGGACAGGCTTAGAGGGAACCGGCGCGGCCGGGGACAATGCACCGACAGCGGCTGCCCACGACCGAAAAGCCATCATCGCGCCGGTCTCGAGCCCAAATCCTCATGGAACCGGAGCAGGTAACCGTCCGGATCGGCCACCACGAACTGCTGATGGCCTTTCTCGATCGGTCCGACAAGGTACCATTTCTCCTCGAGGGGAAGGTAAAGCGCGATCCGGTTGCGCTTCAGCGACTCAAGCAGAGGCCGCAAAGAGGGAACGCGGATCTGGACGTTGAGCCCCTTTCCGAAGGGATAAGTGTCGGGGAGGCTCGTTCCCCCGAAGGTCCGTCCCAGACCGATCTGGTCGATCATCAACTCGGCCGAACCCAGCTTGAGATAGCCGAATCCTTCCTCCGGGCGCTCGTAAGCGCATGAGAAGCCGAGGACAGCGCAGTAGAAGTTCCTCGACCGGCGATAGTCGGTGACGGCGAATTCCGGGACGAGCGCGTTGGTCATGGGGTTAGAGACCCTAGTGTGTGGCACCTTCGTCACCGAGTGAGACGATGGTATTCGAGTACGTTCGAACGGGTATCGTGCTGATAAGGATGAGGCGCGCTCGTCGCGTCCGGCATTGGCCGCTTTGGGTGGAAGAACGAACCCGCTTCCGCGGGATGGGCGGCGGCTTCGTCGTTGGCGGACTGACATGAGCGCCTTGCGCTGATTGAGCGTTGCCCGATGCGGGCGGACGATCCTGGCTCCTTCACTCGAACGGAGCCTTCCCATGAACACCCTGCCTGTTCCCGCAGCGTCGGCCAGCCCGCTGCGCCAGCGCCTGATCGCCGACATGTCGATGCGCCGCTTCTCGATGGAGACGCAGCGCAACTATCTGCGTGACGTCGGGCGCCTCGCCTCGTTTCTCGGGCGCTCGCCCGACACGGCCAGCGCCGAGGATTTGCGCCGCTTCCATATTGCGCTCCAAGAGACCGGTCTCGGCGTGCCGACGATGAACGCCATCGTCTCGGCGCTACGCTTCTTCTTTATCCAGACGATCGACCGACCCGATCTCGCCCGCAAGTTGGTGCGCCTGCGCTACCCCCGCAGCCTACCCAATGTTCTCAGCCCCGACGAGGTGCGCCGCCTGCTCGGCGCCACCGTCTGCCTGAAGCATCTGGCAGCGCTCTCGGTCGCTTACGGCGCGGGCTTGCGCGCCTCCGAGGTGGCGAGCCATCGGCGCGCCCTCGACGAGCAGTTGGACTCCGAGTTCCCTAGGGCGGTCCGCGCCAAGACCGACCTCAGCTTTCTCCTGATCGATGTGGACAGCTTCAAGTCCTTCAACGACACGTACGGGCACCCAGCCGGAGACGAATGCCTTCGCCGGATCGGCGGGGCGCTTGAGGGAAACCTGCGGCGTCCGGGGGACTTTACGGCGCGCTATGGCGGAGAGGAGCTTGCGGCGGTGATGCCCGCCACGAGCGCGGCCGGAGCCTTCGAGCGGGCAGAGGCCGTGCGTCAGGCAGTCCGGGAACTGGCGATTCCGCATTCCGGCAGCAGCCACGGTGTCGTGACGATCAGCGCGGGCGTTGCGACGTTGACGGCAGGGGCGGGAGCGGAACTGCGGGATCTCGCCGGGTTAATCCAGTCGGCGGATGTGGCACTTTACCAAGCCAAGGCCAACGGTCGGGATACGGTCGTCGCCGCGGCCGCGTAGCACGCGTTGTGCGAAGGCTCACGTTCGGCAATACTCTGCGCCACCCCCGGTCCCAGCGTCGCAGTTAATTTATGTGAGTAACCGAAACTATTCCCGATTGGGGTGGAATGCAGACAGGCAGCTCCGGAGCAGCAACTGTGGACAAGCAGACATTGTACGTCGCGCTGACCCTGGGCTGTTGGTTATCAGGCGGGAAAACGCGCAGCGACGCCATCAACGACGTCGTCGACAATCCCCTGCAACTCAGTCGGTGTGGCTCCATCCCGCGCTTGGATCGAAATGCCCTGCATGATGGCTGACAGATGCCGGGCAAGTCGTTGCGCTGTGTCTTCGTCCAAGAAGGGGTGCAGCGCTGTCCCGATCCTGCCTCGCAAGGCATCGCGCCGTGCGGCAGCGTCATGAGCCAGGGGGGCGTGATCCGGATGACATGCAATCATGCCGCTGGAGACCATGCACCCGCCCTCGCGGTCGGGATGTGTCACGGACCGGACGGCACCCTCCAGCAGCGTCCGCATGGCGTCCGCCAACGATGGGTTTTCACCAAAGTCGAGTTCAATGGAACCGTATCTCTCCTCGTATCGATCGATCGCCTCCCTATAGAGCCCTTCCTTACTCCCGAAAGCGGAGTAGAGGCTCGGGGGGGCGATTCCGATCGCCTTCGTGAGGTCGCCGATCGAGACGCCCTCATAGCCGCTTCGCCAGAACAGGCGCATCGCCGTCTCGACAGCCTGGTCTCGGTCGAAACTCCAAGGTCGACCGCCGCGTGATTTCTTCTCAGGTTGCATACCGATCACTAAACAAAGTTTGACAGGCCGTGTCAATGGCGTTAGTTAGCGATCAGTAAACAACTCGGAGACAACAAATGACCAACCCACGACGCGCGTTCCTGTCAGGCGTCGCAGGCCTCGTCGCTTTGGCGATCGGGACGGCTGCCATCGCACCGCACGCCCAGGCTACGCCCGCTTCCCCGACTGCTGCCATCTTCTCAATAACGAAAAATGCAGTTGGCCGGGAGACGTTTGCCGTTCGCTCAAAGGATGGCACCAACCTCGTCGGGGAAGTACAGGGCAATCCAGAAGCGCCCGAGATTCTGCTCATCCACGGACTACGGCAAAGCCGGCTGAGCTGGGAGAAGCAACTCGCCGATCCGGCGCTCAGTGGTTTCCGGATCGTGAGCTTCGATCTTCGCGGACACGGCGATTCAGATAAGCCCGAGATGCCTGAAGCCTATTCGGAAGCGGACAAGTGGGCGGACGACGTTGCCGCCGTGATCAGCGCGACGAAACTCCAACGGCCCGTACTCGTAGGCTGGTCACTCGGTGGCTACGTGGCTGGCGCCTACCTGCGCAAATATGGCGGCGAGGCGATTGCGGGTGTCAATCTAGTGGATGCGGTCACCAAGTTGTCGCCGGACCTTTTTACCAAAGAGACAGGGGCCTTTGCAGTTACGGGCACTTCGCATGATCTCGCCACGCGGACGGCTGCGACGGTTGACTTCCTCGCTGCCTGCTTCCATCAGCCTCCTACGGAGCTCGAAATGCAGCGGATGCTTGTCGTCAACGGCATGACGGCACGGGCGGCCAACGAAGGGTTCCTTCAATCCAACACAACTGACTTGGAACCCGCCTTCAAAGCATATGCGGGCCCGATCCTTTTGACGCATGGCGTTCATGACCGCCTGGTTCGGATTGCCATGTCGGAGCGTATCCAGGCCATCCATCCGAACAGTCGGCTTTCAGTTTATCAGGAGAGCGGTCATAGCCCGTTTTACGAAGAGCCGGTTCGCTTCGGGGAGGAACTGGCCACGTTCGTGCGTGACGCCAACAAAGACTAGTTGTATACAACGTTCTATGTTCCATAACGGCATTGGATGACACTGCGGCACTGCACGCGGCATCTAATAGCAATTTCCGCTTTAGAGTAGCGTAGCGGCGGTCGCCGACGTCGTGGATGGGTCGTGAGCAGAACGCCAGGTATCCGCAAAGGAGCTCCAGAAGCTGCCGGTCCGCTGTCGGCCCGAAGCGCCGCCGGAAATCATTTCTGACGAGGGTGGCTCGCCGGCTTCTGTTACTGAGACGGGATCTTCAAAAGCGGACAGGCCCGATACCTCCCGACAATGCCGGGCTTCGGTTCAAGGACTGATCGGAACTGTTCGCGCGTCCCATCCGAGCATAGCAGTCTCGGCCACCGACCGCAGCTCCCGGCTGCTGGCGCCGTCCCGCGCGAGGATGGACATGCCGCTCTGAACAGTCTGCACGAAGCGCCCGAGCGCATGGATGTCGATCGATGCCGGGATCTCACCGCTTTCTATCGCCTCGACCAGGCGTGTCTTGATGCGCTCGAGCGAGACGCTCCGCTCCGAACGAACCAAGGCGCCGAGCTCGGCATGTCCCTCGCACCCGACGGAGGACAAGGTGACCATGCAGCCCCGGGGACTGTCGTAGAGCGATCCCGTCAGCGCATCCGCCAATGCCAGAAGATAGGCCTCGACGGCCTCTCGAGCCGTTCTCGCTGAGTGGAAGCAGGTCCAGGCGTGGTGCTCGTAGCTGTCGACGTAGTGTCGTACCGCCTCGGCGTAGAGCGCCTCCTTGGAACCGAAGGCAGCATAAAGGCTCGGCGACCCGATCCCCATCGCTTCCGTCAACTCGGCCATCGAAGTCGCCTCGAAACCCTTCTGCCAGAACAGGCGCATTGCTGCGCCGAGCGCCGTCTCGCGGTCGAACGCACGGGGGCGCCCGCGAACGCGGGGTCTGGTTTCACAGAGCTTCGTAATGCGACTTCCATCATTTTGCATCGATCGACACATAACTGGATTGACCGCCGCCAACAAGGGCCCTATTTTTGTATCGATCAACACAGAAAGGGATGATCATGCAGGACTTGGTAGGCAAGCGCGCTTTGGTGACGGGCGCCTCGCGTGGAATAGGCGCGGCAATCGCTGTGGCGTTGGCCGAGAAGGGCGCCGATGTCGCGATCACCTATTCCGGTTCGGCGGACCGGGCGGCCGAGGTCGCCCGGACGATCGAGGGGAAGGGCCGCAAGGCGCTGGCCATTCAGGCCGATAGCGGCGATCCAGCTTCCATCAAGCGGTCGGTGGAGGAGACGGTTGCCGCGCTGGGCGGTCTCGACATCCTCGTCAACAACGCGGGGATCGCGCTCTACAACACGATTGCCGAGTTCGGCGTGGACGAAATCGACGCGCTGCTCCGTGTGAACGTGCGCTCCCCTATCCTCGCCGCACAGGCCGCTATCCCTCATCTGAAAGCGGGCGGGCGCATCGTCTCGATCGGCTCGGCGGGCGCCGAGCGCATCGTCGGCGATCCGGGAACCGTGTACTACATGACGAAGTCGGCGCTTCAGTCTTTCACGCGCGGCTTAGCGCGGGAACTGGGCCCACGTGACGTCACCGTGAACCTCGTCCAGCCGGGCTCGACCAACACCGACATGAACCCGGCCGACGGCCAGTTCTCCGACTGGCAGCGTTCGCTGATGCCGCTCGGCCGCTATGGCGATCCGGAGGACGTCGCTGCGGCAGTCGCGTTCCTGGCGAGTCCGGCAGCCAAGCATATCACCGGTGCGATCCTGAATGTCGACGGCGGCCTGAACACCTAAGCCGCACGCCCCTGTGCCGTCCCACCTGTCGGCACAGGGGCTGGTCACCCGGAGAAGGTCAGTTCCCGATCGTTCGCGATCCATCCGGTCGTGACCATGGCATCGACGGGCGGCGCAGCCGTAGAGCGGATGCCGACCCGCCTCGAACGGCCGCTTCCGAGGATCGACCATCAGCCCGGCGAGTGTCTGATACCAACGTGCGCTGATCAGAACTCATGCGCCCAGTCCCGCATTCCGATTGAGATGATTTTCCAGGGCTGATCGACGAGCTTGTTCCAAGCGTCACAGCAGTGGGCGACGATGTCGTCGTAGT
>NZ_JAAAMJ010000011.1 GCF_010500835.1 Aurantimonas aggregata
GCGGCGTAGTCTCGTCCTTGGCGGGCATGGTCCCTCCGATCTGGAGTTTTTGGCGTCAGCACCCAAAAACTACGCCGGATCAGAGGCTTGGGCTAGGCCCGCCAGCCATGACGCATAATGCGGGCTAGAGCACATCCCGAGACCAGAACTGCTCGAAGCCTACATTGAAGCGATGGCTCATGCAGTGAAACAGATTCTCGTAACAGTTCCTGTCGAGATCGGACCGGTCTTCGCCTCGAAGTACATATACAAGCGCGTGACACAGGGGAAGGGTCACGCGTATTCGTTGAGTGATTACATTTATCAAAGCGTCGGCATGAGCCACAAGGTTGAGCAGGATAATCATAAGGGCTTTGACTATCGCCGCCTCGTATCAATGATGGAAAGGCACTTCCACATTGAGAGGGTTTCTGGAATCACGGGCTTGCCGACCATACTAAACACGCAGGTTGGTATTATTGCTGCATCCAAATACGGAAAGAGAAATCAATACCTTCGGACAGGGGACGCTGCAGCGGCAATCACGGACGGCCAGAAAATTGTATGAGCTACGTCAGTCAGGCTCTTTCCGAGATTGACCGCACCCGTCCATCTTATCCAGTCAACAGCATCGAGCGCTTCATTTCCCAAGGCGAAAACCACTAGTACGAGCCAAGCCAAGAGCCATCGGTGCCTCAACTTCCCGAAGACGGTTAAGGCAACCAAAAATATCACCATTCCGACGTGGATATGGACGGCTTCTCGGGAGAAGCCGGCCGCCTGAACGATAGGTTCTTTGATGTCGAGCCACCGCATACCGAGTGTCACCAATTTCCGTTCTGCGTCTTTGATCGAGCAGACAATTGCCTAAAGGCGCGATCAAACCTGTTCGACTAGTGGGTAAAACGTGTACGGGACCCAGTACTCCGCATACGCAGAGAAGTTGAGCCAGACGAACAATATTGCCATCGAATAAAGCACAATCGCGACAACGCCCAACGTGTGCTGTTTAACGAGAAGCGGCATTCGGGACAATACAGCTATCTGGATGGGGAGCATGTAGAGTGCGATGCGGTCAACAAGGGTCGAGGACGGAAGGGCCCACCATGCGATCAGCGTCGCGAAGGAGCCAATCGAAATCCACCACCAGAGTTTCAGTTCGCGCGGGCGGAAGGGTAATCGCCTCTGGAGTATAAGAAATAAAGACGCGGGGATCACATTCATGATGACTCGTATCAGTGCTCCGTCCGATTCAAGACCACGGTCCAGATACAATGATTGAATGCGATCAATTTCGTCCTCAGACGAAAAGAATAATAACGCAAACAGCCCCCCCAAAGCTATAACGATCCCTGCCCGTCCACGCAATGTAGCTAGAATAATAAAAGGCAGTACTATCGCAGCGGATCTATGGAAGAGAGCAGCGGCCACTATAAGTATTATGGCCCGTACACCTCGCCCTTCCGGCACATAGGTCAGCGCAAACATGACCAACCCAAGAGCAATTCCCTGTCGGGAGTATCCCATCGCCACCACGACGACCAAGTAGGGCACCGCTATAACCATAGCGAGCCAGGGAAAAGGCTGGGCTCTACAAAAGGCTACAAGTCCGGCCGCGAAAATAATACCGCAGATAAGATTTACCCCATGGATACCCCATCCTAGTTGATTGGAGATCCAATTTAGAAAAGCATATCCTGGGTCGCGACCTGTAAGAAGGTCACCGAGGTCTGTGTATCCAGCTACCGAATAGTGGTAAAGATAGCGGTTCCAGTCTGCTCCGACATTATGTCGTAGCCCGATAAATATAGCTAAAGCTAGAGCGCCGACCGCAGCGGCTGCCGTTAGGCGCGGCACCCGCGCAAAATTCGGGCGACTTTGGACAATTGCAGCCAGTGCGGGCCAGGCGAAGAGAATCCAGTACGGTACCATTTTGCTCGCTACGGTTTTCGCCGCCGTCTTAGCGAAGCAGACACGGCCTTCAACCTCTGCGGAAGTTTTTGCTCCGCGAGTAGCCCATCCCTTACCACAGCGCCCGATACGGTAAAGCTGGCGCAAACCGCGCGCTGCACTTGAGGCCGATCGACTGCGGCTACACTGCCACAATCGCCACCACTGGCAGACGAGGAGCCGCAGCATGACCTCCGAGCAGATCTTCCGCTCAAAGGCGCCATGGATCATGGCGACGCTGATGCAGGATTTCCCAATCGGCGTCGATGATGCCGCGGCGATCCTCGGCAATCTCGGCCATGAAAGCGGCGGCCTTACCAAGCTACAGGAGATCTCCCCGACCGCCGCGGGCTCGCGCGGCGGTTACGGCTGGCCGCAATGGACTGGCCCGCGCCGGCGCGCCTACGAAGCCTATTGTGCACGCAACCGGCTCGACCCCGCCAGCGACCGCGCGAACTACGCCTATCTCTTCCTCGAGCTAAAAGGCCCCGAGAGGAAGGCGATCGCCAAGCTGGTCGCGGCCGACGGCCTCGATCGCAAGGTCGAGGCGTTCGAGCTGGCCTTCGAGCGCGCCGGCGCAAAGCACTATCCGTCGCGCAAGCATTGGGCCCGCATCGCCCGCGAGGCATGGAACGCGTCGACGGCCGAACAGCGCCAGGCGCCGCATCTGCCGGCTCCGGCGACGCTGCCGGAGGCCGGCACGGTGCTCGAGCCGGAGATCCTGCCACCAACGGGGAATGAGATCGTGACCACTGATGGCCTGACGCCGATCGAGCAGATGAACAAGCCCGTCCAGGGCGCGATCGCCGGCATGGCGACCACGACGGTGACCGGCGCGATCCTGTTCCTGGCCGCGTCGGCCGGTTGGTTGCCGGACGCGTGGGAATCGCCGGAGGCTCTGGTGGCTCTCGCCCTGGTTGCCACCAACCTGCCGACGCAGATTACAAATTTTATCGCGTCCTATTGGGCCTGCGACAAGCGATTTGCCGGGCCCACGTCGTGAACTATGCTGACTTGCAGTCGAACGTTTTCTTCATCCTGGCTCTGGTCGGCTCGCTGGCGGCGTTCTGGTGGCGCGTGGAAGGCAAGATCGATGCGGCCAAGGCAGACGCGCTCCGCGCCGCCGAGGCGGCCGAGCGGGATGCAACGCTTCGCGCAGACGGTGCTCACACGATCGCCAACCTGTCAGTGACGCAGCTCGCCGAGTATAAGACCCACGTGGCTGAGCACTACGTCACCAAGGTCGGCCTACGGGAATCGACAGAGCACATCATGGAAGCCATTGCCGGCGTGCGAGGATCTGTCGACGCGATCGGGCAGCGGATGGACCGAGTCCTCGAGCGGCGGCCGCACGTAGATACGCGCCGAGACTGACGGATCTGCGAGCGATCCATTGCGGCCGTGAGACGCGGGCGCGCCCCGCGAAACCAAGGCATTGATTTCGGCTGTTTCTCGGATAATTCGTAATGATGGGGTCGCAGGTTCGAGTCCTGCAAGCGGCACCATTTCTCCGACAGATCAGCCGCGTCAACTTCGATGCCCTTTCGCCAGGCACTGTGGTCCGGCAGGGTTTCTTTCCCTACATATGAGGACGCACCTAACCCGACCGATGTTCGCGCTCGCCTCCAGCGCTGAACCCGGGATAAGCTCGCGCAGAGACCCGAGCAGCGCATTGACTCTTTCGACGCCAAGCTCATGCAGGATCGCGGTATAGGTATGAATACATGTCCCCGGACGGTTTACTTTCTCCACATCCCCAAGTCGGGTGGCATGAGCGCGTCACGATTTTTCCAGGACTCCTTCCCCAGCGAAGAACAGTGTCCCCACAAACTCTGGGATGATCTGGTACGGACCGAACCTGACCCTCGATGGCGCGTCTACTATGGCCATTGCGGCGGGCTCCTGCCTGTCTGGCTGCGCTCATGGCCGACCACCGTCAGCCTCCTGCGCGATCCGACGGCGCGGACCATCAGCCTCATCAAGCACGTCCTGCGGGCGAAGATACATCCGCTTCACCAATTGGCTCAGGGCCGGACGGTGGCCGAGTACTGCCTGCACCCGGTCCTGTCGCGATCCGTCCAGAACACCCAGGCCCGGTTTCTGTCCAGCCTTGCGCTTTCCCGGCAACTCGTCGCGCAGGACTCGACTGCCCATGCTGCCGTCCAGTTTGCCTTCTCCAACAGCCTTTACGCGCTGGACAGTCCCGCAGCCTTGCTGGAAACGGCTCTCACATCGATGGACGCCCTGGCTGCGGTTGGCGTCGCTGAAAAACACGATATGAGCCTCACGCTTTTCGCCAGGGTCATCGGGTTGCCGGAACCGACCGCGAGTATCCGAGAAAACGTCGCGCCGCAGTGGCAGCCCGCACTGGACGTCACCGCCGACGATTACGCCGCCGTGCAGAGCGTGACCGAGATCGACCGAATACTTTACGAACGCGGGCTCGAACGCTTCACGCAGCAGTGCAGGGAGTATGGCGTAGCGGAACACGTTCACCCTGACTGATCATCCACACGCAACGCCGGGCCTCGTCCGACCCGCTGATCTTCCGTTCTGCCGCCCGCAGGCCTGCATCGCACCCCCGGTTGCGGCCGGATGGATTTGTGGACAGCTCGAACATCATTCAACCCAGAGCGGACAGGCGGCAGGAGCCGTCAGAACCGGCTCCATCCCCGCATCCGATCAAGCGGTACAGGTAGCTTCACCGCGAAGACGAAGCCTGAGTTCGCGCGCATGCCGCGTGGCCGGATTCTAGAGCCGCGGCGCGGGCGTCCACGTCTGTGAATTTGCGTCCGGCAGCGCTGCCCGGCCACGACGCCAGCGGGGGGCCTTGCGGCCTTCGGTGCCGAACAATTCCTGCGAGAATGGTTCGGGCGTCCAGAGGGCGCGGCGCAGGGCGTCGGCTTCCTGGCGTTCGGCGGCGGACCGATCCCAGCTGGCGCGATGGTCGTTCTGTCCTTCGGCTGCCGGCTCGGCTGGATAAAGCCGGGCGAACGCGCGATTGGCGTCGGCCCAATGCTCGTGTTCGCGACCCGTCGGGCGCCCTTCGCGTTCCCAGATTTCGTAGGCAAGCGTGCGGATGATTTCCGCCTCGTCGCTCCTGCGCATTGCCGCTCCTCCCGTATGATTTTGCATCAAAGATAGGGCAGACTTATCGACTCCAAGACGGACGCATCATGAGGAAATACGCAGCCGGCAACTGACTGCTGCAACCGGCGTTCCGGACGCCGGATCAACGACGGCGGCCGGCATCCGATGATCGCGTCCCAGCAACAACGCAACTTCGCGTTATCCTCTGCCACAACGGTTCCGAGTGCAATGCAAAAACCATGAGGCAAAGCCATCGGTTCGACGATCGGGGCGCACCCTTCTCGAGGGCGAGCCGGGCGGTCACCCGGCGTCGTTGCGGAGCGAGGCCAGAAGTTCCGGGATCGCGTCGAGCCGGTCGACCAGCGCCGTCGCGCCGAGCGTTTCCGGCGCCCGGCTGGTATAGCCGCCCCGTACCGCGATCACCCGCATGCCCGCCGCGCGGGCCGCATCCACGTCGTTCTCGCTGTCGCCGACGAAGACGACGTCGTCCACCGGCAGGTCCAGGCGCTCGCAGGCAAGGAAAAGCAGGCCGGGCTCGGGCTTCTTGGCCGGCCCGGCATCGCCGCCGACAATGATGTCGAGTAGGTCGACGAGGCCGAAATGCGCCAGGATCTCGCGCGTCGCGACTTCCGGCTTGTTGGTGACGACGCCGAGGCGAATGCCGCGCTCGCGCAGGATGCGCGTCGCCTCGCTGGCGCCCGCCGTCAGGGTGGTTAGTTCCGTCGCCCGCGGCTCGTAGATCGCCAGGAAGCGCTCGACCGCCTTGTCGCGGCTGGCCGGATTGATGTCCTTGCCCAGCGCCGCATAGGCGCGCTCGATCAGCACCGGCACGCCGCGCCCGACCATGCCGGTGACAGCCGCGAGGGTGAAGGGCGGCTCGCCGTAGCTGGCGAGTGTCTCGTTGAGCGCGGCGTGGATGTCAGGCGCCGAGTCGATGAGCGTGCCGTCGAGATCGAACAGAACCGCCTTCGGCCAGTTCATGCCGCGTCCTTCCACTTGATCGAGCAGCCGATCGAGGCAACCTGCTCGCGCGGTCCCTCGCCCGTCTCGGCGATCTGGCGCATGGCGTTGAAGAGATCGCGTTCCGTGCCATCCGGCGCCGCCTCCTTGCGCGAGGCATCGATGCGGCCGCGATATTGCAGGCCGAGATCGGCGTTGAAGCCGAAGAAGTCGGGCGTGCAGACGGCGCCATAGGCGCGCGCGACGCTCTGGTCCTCGTCGTAGAGATAGGGAAAGGCGAAGCCGTGCGCGTCGGCGAAGGCGCGCATGTTGTCGAAGGAATCCTGCGGGTAGGCGGTCGCGTCGTTGGAGGAGATCGCGACGGTACCGATGCCGAGGTCTTTCAGCTCCGCCGCATCACGGACCAGCCGGTCGATCACCGCCTTCACATAGGGGCAGTGATTGCAGATAAAGACCACCAGCAGTCCGTTCGGGCCCTTGTGGTCGAAGATCCGGTGGGTCTTCCCATCGACGCCGGGAAGTTCGGCATCCACGGCCTGCCAGCCGAAATCGCAGATCGGAGGATGCGCCGCCATGGCCGTTTCCTTTCTCGCTTGGTGCCTCAGAGGCAATGAAGGGCGGCCAACACGAAAATCGAGCCGGCGCCCCGCTCACGCGTCTTCGTGGATGAGTTCGACAGCCAGCCCGGCCAGCACCGGCACGTTGCGACCGAAGATCGCCGCCTTCTCCGGATTGGAAGCGTTGCCGTCGAGCGAGCGCTTGTAGACGCCCTGCAGGATGGCCGCGAGGCGGAAGAACGAGAAGGCGAGGTAGAATGGCCAGTGCTCGATCGCGTCGAGAGCGCGCCGATCGCAGTAGCGCCGGACATAGTCGGCTTCCGAAGGGATGCCCTGGGCGGCGCGATCGACATTGCCGAGGCCCTTGAAGGCGCCGAGATTGGGCAGGCGCCACTGCATGCACTGATAGGCGAGATCGGCGAGCGGGTGACCCAGCGTCGACAGTTCCCAGTCGAGGATCGCCAGGATCTCCGGCCGGTCCTTGGCGAACATGATGTTGTCGAGGCGATAGTCGCCGTGCACGAGGCTCACCGCGCCGTCGTCCGGCGGCAGGTTATCGGCGAGCCAGGCCGCCAGTGTCTCCATGTCGTCGATCTGGTCGACCTTGGACTGGCGGTACTGCTCGGACCAGCGCGTCAGCTGGCGCTCGAAATAGTTGCCGGGCCGGCCGAAATCCTCGAGCCCCAGCGCTTCCACATCGAGATCGTGCAGGGCGGCCAGCGCGGCGTTCATCGCATCGAAGATCGCCGCGCGCTCGGTCGGATCGTCGATCTCCGGCAACGCCGGATCCCAGAAGATGCGGCCGTCGCAATATTCCATGACGTAGAACATCCGGCCGAAGGGCGAGGCCCGCTCGTCCGCCAGATGCAGCGGCTGCGGCACCGGCACGGCGGTGCCGGCGAGCGCCCGCATCACGCGGAACTCGCGGTCGACCTGATGGGCGGATTTCAGCAGCGGTCCCGGCGGCTTGGTCCGCAGCACATAGATGCCGCTCGCCGCATCGATCCGGTAGGTGGGGTTTGACTGGCCGGCCTGGAATTGCACCAGATGTTCCAGGCCCTCGAAACCGTCGACATGCGCCTCGAGATAGCGGCCGAGCGCCAGTTCGTCGATCGGCTGGTCGGCGGACTCGCGGCTCATTGCGCCGGCGGCTCGAGCACGGCGACGGTGATCCACTGCGCCGAAAGGGCCGGCTTGACGCCACCCTCGATCTCCACCGCTGCATCCCAGCTGGTCTGCAGCGTCACCGCCCGCTCGTTGAGACCGATCATCCTGAAGCGGCCGCGGACCCGCGTGCCGACGCGGACCGGATTGAGGAAGCGGACTTTGTCGAAGCCGTAATTGACGCCCATCTTCGTCCCGATGACGCCGGGCAAGGCATCGTAGGCGAGCGTCGACAGCAGCGACAGGGTCAGGAATCCGTGCGCGATCGTGCCGCCATAGGGGCTTTCTTCCCTTGCGCGAACCGGATCGACATGGATGAACTGGTGGTCGTGGGTCGCGGCGGCGAAACGGTCGATCATCTCCTGATCGACAGTGAGCCAGTCTGAGACGAATTCGTCCTTATCGAGATGCGCCCGGTAGGCCTCGATCGGAATCAGGCGTGCGCGGAGCATCGTCTCCGTTTCCGCCACGGATGCCAGTGCCATCAGGCCTCCTCGAAGAGTTCGTGTCCGGTTTCCACCGCGATGCCGCCGTCGATCGGCAGGATCGCTCCGGTGATATATGCCCCGCCGCGGCCGCAAAGGAACAGCGCCGCACCGGCAATGTCGTCGGGCGAGCCGATCCGCCCCAGCGGCACGCCGCGCCCGACCGCCGCCGCCTGTTCGTCCGTACCCGTGGCGAAGGCCGTCATCTTCGACTGGAAGGGACCCGGCGCAAAAGCGTTGACGGTGACGTGGCGGCCGGCGAGTTCCTTGGCGAGGCAGCGGGTCAGATGATGCACCGCGGCCTTGGACGCGGCGTAGGAATAGACGTTCTGGCCGAGCGGCGCCGAGCCCATCACAGAGCCGAGATTGACGATTCGGGCCGGGTCGTCCGGCGTGGACGACGCCTCGAGCAGCGGCAGCAGGCGCTGCGTCACGGTGAACAGCCCGGCAACGTTGACGTCCATCACCTTCTGCCAGGCGGCGTGCGGAAACGTCTCGAGTGGCGCGCCCCAGGAGACACCGGCATTGTTGAACAGGATCTCCAGCCGGTCCGTCCGCGCCTCGACGGCTTCTGCGAGGGTTGCGATCCCGGCCTCGCTCGAGACGTCGCCGGCAAACCCCTCGACCGTGCCGGGATGGCCCTCGGCGTTGATCGCGGCCGCGGCAGCCTCGCAGGCCTCGGCCTTGCGGGAGGCGATGAGCACCCGCGCCCCGGCGCCGGCCAAAGCGGTGGCGATCATCCGGCCGATGCCGGTCGCCCCGCCGGTGACCAGCGCGGTCTTGCCCTCCAGCGAGAACAGGCGTTGCAGGATCGGCATGTCCATGGGCACTCCCTTGCATGCGGCGTCAGGTAGCCGGCGAGCGCATCCTGGCGCGATCGTTGCCAGAGCCGGAAAGCACGCCCCCTTCATCGGCAGTTGACATCATACCCGTTGGTATGTCCAGACTTCGCCATGGAGACCGACGACCGCCCTTCCGGGGAAGGCAACCCGACCGCAAAAGCCGGCGGCCGGTCCCGGTCGACACGCGACTTTACCGTCGCCCGGGCCCATGCCGAGGCAGACGAGACGCTGGCGGCGATCCTGTCGGCGGCGGCAGCGGCCTTCCGCGAGCATGGCTTTGCCGCCGCGTCGATCGACGACGTGGCGCGCCGGCTCGGCGCGACGAAGGGGCTCGTCTATCACTACTACCGCTCGAAGAACGATCTTTTCCTCGATGTGTGCCAGCGGGGCATGGCGATCGACTTCGCGGCGGTGGCGGCGCCGGCCGCGTCGCGCGACCGTGCGGTGACGCGGCTACGGGCGATGGCCGAGGCGCATCTGACGACGATGCTGCAGCATAACGATTTCCAGCACGCGATCCTGCAGGCCGTCGCCCGCCATCTGGGCGGCCCGGCAACCGGCCAGGACGGCGAGCGGCTGGCCGGGGTAATCGCGGCGCGCGACCGCTATGAAATGCTGTTTCGCCGGACTCTTGCCGAGGCCGTCGCCGAGGGCGATCTGGCCGGCTGGGCGGATGCATCGCTCACCGGCAAGGCGTTCCTGGCGGTGCTGAATGCGCCGGTCTTCTGGTATCGCGAACAGCCGAACGAGACGGAAGCGGATCGCCGCGCCCTTGTCCGCGAACTGGCGCTATTCGCCTTGCGAGGCGCCGGGGCAAGCGAAGCCATCATCGAGGAGGAATTCGGCTCATGACCATCATGGCGCTTGGCATGACCGACCGGCTGAAACCACTCCATGCCGCCGTGCGGGACATGGTCCGCGACGAGATCGCGCCGGCCAGCGAGGAATTCCTTGCCGAAGTGCCGAAGGAAAGCCGATGGGTCTACACCGCCCGGCAGACGGCAATTCTCGAAGGGCTGAAGGCGCGGGCGAAGGCGCGGGGCCTGTGGAACTTCTGGCTGACGGATTCGGCCCGCGGCTACGGCCTGACGACGGTCGAATACGCCTATCTCGCCGAGGAGATGGGCAAGGCGCATCTGGGCGCCGAGACCTTCAACTGCTCGGCGCCCGATACCGGCAACATGGAGGTGTTCGAGCGCTACTGCACGCCGGAGCAGCAGGCGCCCTGGCTGCCGAGGCTGCTCGAGGGCGAGATCCGCTCGGCCTATCTGATGACCGAGCCGGACGTCGCTTCGTCCGACGCCAGCAACATCGCCATGGCCTGCGTCGCCGACGGCGACGACTATGTCATCGATGGCGAGAAATGGTGGTCGTCCGGCGCCGGCGACCCGCGCTGCGCGATCTACATCGTCATGGTCCGGACCGCCGGCGACGAAGCGCCGAAGCACCAGCGCCACTCGATGATCCTGGTGCCGGCAGACACGCCGGGCGTCGAGGTGCTGCGGGCGATGACCGTCTTCGGCGACGACGACGCGCCGCACGGCCACATGCATATCCGCTTTTCCGGCGTGCGGGTACCGAAGGCGAACCTGATCCTTGGCGAAGGCCGCGGCTTCGAGATCGCGCAGGGGCGGCTCGGCCCCGGCCGCATCCACCATTGCATGCGGGCGATCGGCCAGGCGGAGGTGGCGCTGGAGATGATGTGCCAGCGGGCGCTGCGGCGCGAGGCCTTCGGCCGGCAACTGGCCGATCTCGGGGCCAATCACGACATCATCGCCGATTGCCGGATGGAGATCGAGATGGTGCGCCTGCTCTGCCTGAAGGCGGCGTGGATGATGGACCAGGGCGACCGGCGCGCCGCCGCCCCGTGGATCAGCCAGATCAAGGTCGCGGCGCCGCGGATGGCGCTGAAGGTCGCCGACGAGGCGATCCAGATGCACGGCGCCGAAGGCATCAGCCAGGACCAGCCCCTCGCCCGCCTCTGGACGCATCTGCGCACGCTCCGGCTGGTCGACGGGCCGGACGCGGTGCACCGCCGGCAGGTGGCCCGGTGGGAGCTGGCGAAGCATGTGGAGGTGTGAGCGGAGCCCGTGTCAGGCGGCCTCGGCGAGCATGGAAGGCGACAGATGGCGGCTGGCTTCCATCACCTCCATCCCGACGATGCGCCCGTCCGCATCGTAGTCGAGGACGATGCCGTCGGAGACTTCTTCGCTCTCGAGAACGGCTTCGGGCGAAAAGCGGATGTATGCCGCGTCGGATTCGCGATCGTAGCGAACAGTCAGGGTCATGGTCGGCGCGCCCTTCGATCGAAGAATGCGGTGATTATGCGGATTTCGTCGGATTTTTCCATCACCACCACCCGAAGGATGCGATTGCCGTGCTCGGGGATCGCTCGATAACGTCGCTCGACGCCGGGACGCCGCGGATCGGGCAGGATCCATTCAGGCTTGTGGATCGTGCGCACGATCCACGTAAAGGCCAATTCGCGCTCGCCGATGGCATCGCTCGCATGAGCGGAGTATGCCAAGCGCTTCTCTTCCATCGCATCGGCCCCGATCGCCTTTTTCCGTCAGCCGACGATACACCGACAACGAAAGCCGGATCATGAAAGCCATCGTCTGCGAGGCCTACGGGCCGATCGAGACCCTCGCCTATCGCGACATGCCGGACCCTGTCGCGGGGCCGGGTGAGGTGATCGTCGAGGCCGAGGCGATCGGCGTGAACTATCCGGACGGGCTGCTGGTGCAGGGGCTTTACCAGGCGCGGCCGGCGCTGCCCTTCGTGCCCGGCATGGAGGTCGCGGGACGGGTGATCGCGATCGGCGCCGAGGTGATGCGGCTGGCGGTGGGCGACCGGGTCGTCGCATCGCTGCAGTTCGGCGGCTATGCCGAGAAGGTCGCGGTCACCGAAGCAGCGGCGACCCAGCTGCCCGAGGACTTCGACGCCGGTGTCGCCTGCGCCCTCGTCTGCGCCTATGGCACCGCCTATCACGCGCTGAAGCAGCGGGCAGCGCTGCAGCCGGACGAGACCCTGCTGGTGCTGGGCGCGGCGGGCGCCACCGGCCTTGCCGCGGTGCAGATCGGCCAGGCGATGGGCGCCCGGGTCATCGCCGTCGCATCCTCGGAGGACAAGCGGTCGCTCGCAGTCGGCGAAGGCGCCGACGTCGCCATCGGCTACGACGACCTTCGCGAGGACCTGAAGCGGCTGACCGACGGCAAGGGCATCGACGTGGCGTTCGACCCGGTCGGCGGCGACGCGTTCGACGCGGTCGCGCGGTCAATGGCGTGGAATGGGCGCCTGCTGGTGGTGGGCTTTGCCTCCGGCACGATCCCGCAGCTGCCGGTGAACCTTGCGCTGGTCAAGGGCTTCAGCGCCGTCGGCGTGTTCTGGGGCGCCTTCGTCGAGAAGGAGCCGGAGCAGGCCGCCGCCAACATGGCGGAGCTGATCGCCTGGACCGCCGAGGAACGGCTGCAGCCGGTGATCACCGAACGCGGACGGCTGGCCGATGCGGCGGAGATCCTCGGGCGTATCCACGCCCGCCAGACGACCGGCAAGCTGATCCTGGTACCGTAGCCGATAGGGCGGGGCCGGCTGCCGATTTGGCGGCTCATTCGAACCTCGGCCGCTCCGACGCGTTCCGGGACAGACCTCGTTTTATCCGGAGACATGCTATGGCCGCCCTGCCCGACACGATGCACGCGCTCGTCCTCAAACATGACGGCTATTCGGGCACGTCCGACGGCCCGACGATCACCGACCTGAAGGACTGGGTCTCGCTGGAGGAGATTTCGGTGCCGAAGCCCGGCGCGCGTCAGGTCCTGATCAAGATCGGCCTCGCCAACGTCAATCCGTCGGACCTGCATTACATCAAGGGCGAATATGGCCAGCCGCGCCGGCAGGGCGCCGCCGCCGGCTTCGAGGGGATGGGCGAGGTCGTCGCCGCGGGCGAGGACGAGGCCTCGCGAACGCTGATCGGCCAGCGCGTCGCGGTCGCTGCCGGGCGCACCGGCACGGGCGTCTGGGCCGAGTACGCGCTGGCGGATGCGGCCGCCGTGGTGCCGCTGGCGCCGGGCCTGCGCGACGAGGACGCGGCGGCCCTGATCGTCAACCCGATGACCGCCTGGGCGATGGTCGACCTCGTCAGGGACTACGGATCGTCCGCCTTCGTCATGACCGCCGGCGCCAGCCAGCTGTGCAAGCTGATGGCGTCGCTGGCGCGTGACCGCGACATGCATGCGATCGCCGTCGTGCGGCGCGAGGAGCATCGCGCGATGCTCGAAGGCCTCGGCGCCGGCACCGTGCTGAATTCGGCTCGCGAGGATTTCGACGAGCTGCTGGTCCAGGCGATGAAGGAGACGAAGCCGCGGGTGCTGCTCGATGCCGTCGCCGACCAGGATGCGGCCACCATCTTCACCGCGATGCCGGCCGGCGCGCGCTGGGTGATCTACGGCAAGCTCTCGCCAGAGGCGCCGAAGCTGCCGGGGCTCGGCCAGATGGTGTTCATGAAGAAGGTCATCGAAGGCTTCTGGCTGGCCGAATGGATGGCGCGGGCAACGCCCGAGCAGCGGGTCGAGGGCTTCACCGAGGTCCAGAAGCGCTTTCTTTCGGGCGCCTGGCAGACCGACGTGGCCGAGACGATTCCACTGGCCGAGGCACCGGATCGTCTGGCCGCAGCGCTGGATGGGATGAACCGCGGCAAGGTTTTCCTGCGCCCCTGACGGCCGCCCAAGCGGCGCGCTGCGACACCTCATTCTCCCGCAGCGCGGCAAAAACGACGGCTTCCCGGTTCATATGAGGCAGCATGCTTCTATATGGCCGGGGATAGAGCGCAGCGAGCAGACAGGAGACGACATGTGCGGCATTTGCGGTGAGGTCCGGTTCGACGGAAAATCAGCGTCGCCCGAACGGATCTCGCAGATGGCCGCCTGCCTGGAGCGGCGCGGGCCGGACGGGGCCGGCCAGGTGGTGCGCGGCCGGGTGGGCCTCGGCCATCGCCGGCTGAAGATCATCGACCTGACCGACAAGGCCGAGCAGCCGATGGTCGATCCCGACCTTGGGCTGACCATCGCCTTCAACGGCTGCATCTACAACTATCCGGAGCTGCGCCAGGAGCTCTCCGGCCTCGGCTACCGCTTCTTCTCGCATGGCGATACCGAGGTCATCCTCAAGGCGTACCACGCCTGGGGCCGGGACTGCGTCAAGCGCTTCCACGGCATGTTCGCCTTCGCGATCCACGAGCGCGACAGCGGCCGTGTGATGCTGGCGCGCGACCGCTTCGGTATCAAGCCGCTGTATCTGTCGCAGGACGACAAGCGCCTCTACATCGGCTCGTCGCTCCAGGCCATCCTGCGGACCGGCGACGTCGACACCTCGATCGACCGCGAGGCGCTGCACCATTACATGACGTTCCACGCCGTCGTCCCCCCGCCGCTGACCATCGTCAAGGGCGTGCGCAAGCTGCCGCCGGCGACGACGCGGATGATCGAGGCGGATGGCAGCTTCACCGACGAGGTCTACTGGGAGGCGGTCTTCGGCTCCCGCCCGGGCGACGAAAAGCTTTCCTCAAACGACTGGCGCGACCTCGTGCTGGAATCGCTGAAGACCGCCGTCGGCCGGCGCATGGTCGCCGACGTGCCGGTCGGGGTGCTCTTGTCGGGCGGGGTGGATTCGTCGCTGATCGTCGGGCTGCTGGCGGAAGCCGGGCAGGCCAATCTCAACACCTTCTCGATCGGCTTCGAGGATGCCAATGGCGAGGTCGGCAACGAGTTCGAGTTCTCCGACCTGATCGCGCGCCATTACGGCACCGAGCACCACCGCATCTTCATCCCCGGCTCGGAACTGATGGAGCACCTGCCCGGTACGATCCAGGCGATGTCCGAGCCGATGGTTTCCTACGACAATGTCGGCTTCTACCTGCTGTCGCGCGAGGTCTCCAAGCACATCAAGGTGGTGCAGTCCGGCCAGGGCGCCGACGAGGTGTTCGGCGGCTATCACTGGTACCCGCCGATGGTGGGCTCGAACGATCCGCTGGCGGCCTATTCGAGCGCGTTCTTCGACCGCTCCGACGCGACGCTGCGCCAGCAGATCTCCCCGGAATGGCATGCCGAGGGCGACGTCAGCCGCGACTTCGTCGCGCGCCATTTCGCCCAGCCCGGCGCCGAGAACCCGGTCGACAAGGCGCTGCGGATCGACGCGCACGTGATGCTGGTCGACGATCCGGTGAAGCGGGTAGACAACATGACCATGGCCTGGGGCCTCGAGGCCCGCGTGCCCTTCCTCGACCACGAGCTGGTCGAGCTGGCGGCGCGCGTGCCGGCGTCGGAAAAGCTCAAGCAGGACGGCAAGGGCGTGTTGAAGGAAGCCGCCCGGCTGGTGGTCCCGCACGAGGTCATCGACCGCAAGAAGGGCTATTTCCCGGTGCCGCAGCTGAAATACATCTCCGGCCCGTATCTCGAGATGGTCCGCGATACGCTCGGCTCGGAAGCCGCACGCTCGCGCGGCCTGTTCCGGCAGGATTATCTCGACACGCTGTTCGCGGCACCCTCCGACCACATCACGCCGCTGCGCGGCTCCGAACTCTGGCAGGTCTCGCTGCTGGAGATGTGGCTCCAGCAGCAGGGACTGTAGTCTCCGATGGCGGACAACCGGCCGAAGAACCCCTCGCAGCACCGGCTGATGCGGATGCGGACGCAGGCGCTGAAGGCGCCGATCAACCAGCAGCGGGCTGACGGCGGTGGGCCGGAGGAGAACGCCTATCTCGACTGCGGCTGGGGGCGGCTGGTGTTCGCCCAGACCTTCGACGATCCGAAGGAACTCGTCAGCAGCCTGCGCGAGGAAGGCAACGACCGGCGCGACATCGCCTTCTATGTCCGCGACCCGCACGTGCTGCTCAGCCATGCGCCGCAGGAGTTGTTCCTCGACCCGTCGCACACCTACCGCCTGGACCTTTCGACCTACCGCGCCGGCTCGCGGCGGCCGCGCGGCTATTTCATCCGCCGGCTGTCCTCGGAACTCGACGCGACGGAGGTCAACCGCATCTACCAGAGCCGGCACATGGTGCAGGTGCACCCGGCCTTCTTCTGGTCGAACCGCGACAACCGGGCGCTGACCTATTTCGTCGCCGAGGACGAGACGACCGGCGCGATCATCGGCACGGTCACCGGCGTCCACAGCCGCCGTGCCTTCTCGGACCCGGAGAACGGCTCGTCGCTCTGGTGCCTCGCCGTCGATCCGCAGGCGACGCATCCGGGCATCGGCGAAAGCCTGGTGCGGCGGCTCGCCGAGCATTTCCAGGCGCGCAGCTGCGCGTTCATGGATCTCTCGGTCATGCACGATAACGAGATGGCCATCGCCCTCTACGAGAAGCTCGGCTTCTACCGCGTCCCGTATTTCGCGGTGAAGCGGAAGAACGAGATCAACGAGAAGCTCTTCACCGGCTCCGGCGCCGATTACGATGGCCTGAACCCCTACGCTCGGATCATCGTCGACGAGGCGCGGCGTCGCGGCATCCATGCCGAGGTGACGGACGCGGCCGGCGGCTTCTTCCGCCTGACCCAGGGCGGCCGGTCGATCCATTGCCGCGAAAGCCTGACCGACCTCACGTCGGGCGTCGCCATGTCGATCTGCGACGACAAGGCGGTCACCCGGCGTGTCGTGGAAGCGGCCGGGGTCGCCGTGCCCGAGCAGATCGACGCCGATATCGACGAGGCGGCGATCGAGGCGTTCATCGAGAAGCACGGGCAGATCGTCGTGAAGCCGGCGCGCGGCGAACAAGGTCGCGGCATCGCCGTCGGCATCGACAATCTTGCCGATGCCAAGGCCGCCATCGAGGCAGCCCGCCTGCAGTCGGACCGTGTGCTGCTCGAGGCCTGCTTCGAGGGCAGCGACCTGCGCCTCATCGTCATCGACTATCGCCTCGTCGCCGCAGCCCTGCGGCAGCCGCCGGTGGTGACCGGCGACGGCCACACCAGCGTGCGCGAACTGATCGAGCGCCTGTCGCGCCGCCGCGCGGCGGCGACGGGCGGCGAGAGTCGGGTGCCGCTGGACGCCGAGACCGAGCGCTGCGTGAAGTCCGCCGGGTTCGGCCTCGACGACGTCCCGCCGGAAGGCGAGCGGCTCACCGTGCGCAAGACCGCCAATCTCCATACGGGCGGGACGATCCACGACGTCACCGGCGACGTGCATCCGCGGCTGGTCGAGGCGGCGGTGGCCGCGGCCCGGGCGATCGAGATCCCGGTCACCGGCATCGACTTCATGGTCAAGGCGCCGCATCGGCCGGAATACGTCTTCATCGAAGCCAACGAACGGCCGGGCCTCGCCAATCACGAGCCGCAGCCGACCGCAGAGCGCTTCATCGACCTCTTGTTTCCGTTGTCGATTCCGTTTTCAGTGCGCGCCGCCAGGAATCAACGGCAGAAGCCGAGGAAGGACGAGTAGTGCCAAGGCTCGCCATCGATGCCCAGTATCTGACGGACCAGCTCAAGGCGCTCCTGAACATACCCAGCCCGACGGGCTATACCGACACGGTCGTCCGCCATGTCGCCAAGGAGCTCGAGCGGCTCGGCCTGACCGTCGAGCTCACCCGCCGCGGTGCGATCTCGGCGCTGCGCCAGGGCTCGCGGCGCGCGTCGGCACGCGCCATCGTCAGCCATCTCGACACGCTGGGCGCCCAGGTGAAGCGGCTGAAGGAGAACGGCCGGCTGGAGCTCGTTCCGATCGGCAACTGGTCCGCCCGCTTCGCCGAGGGCGCGCGGGTCACCGTGTTTTCGGAAGCCGGGACCTATCGTGGCACGATCCTGCCGCTGAAGGCTTCCGGCCACACCTATAACGACGAGATCGACAGCCTGCCGGTGGGCTGGGACTATATCGAGCTTCGGGTCGACGCACTGGCGCGCGACCGCACCGAGCTCGACCGGCTCTGTATCGAGGTCGGCGACACGGTGGCGATCGATCCGCAGCCGGAATTCATGGACAACGGCTTCATCGTCTCGCGCCATCTCGACAACAAGGCGGGCGTCGCCGTGATGCTCGCCGCGATCGAATCGATGGAGCGGACCGCTGCCGCGACGCCCGTCGACATCCACTGGCTGTTCACCATCGCCGAGGAGGTCGGCGTCGGCGCCGCCTCGATCCTGACGCCGGACGTCGCCTCGATGATCGCCGTCGACAACGGCACGTCCGCGCCCGGTCAGAACTCGTCGGAATTCGGCGTGACCATCGCGATGGCCGACCAGTCCGGGCCGTTCGACTACCATCTGACCAAGAAGCTGGTGCGGCTCTGCCAGGACGAGGACATCCGCTACCAGAAGGACATCTTCCGCTACTACCGTTCCGATTCCGCTTCGGCCATCGAGGCCGGACACGACGTGCGCACGGCGCTGATCACCTTCGGCGTCGACGCTTCGCACGGCTACGAGCGCATCCACACCCATTCGCTGCGCTCGCTGGCCGAGCTGATCACCGCCTATGCGACCTCGCCCGTCGAGATCGAGCGCGACCGCAACATCCATGCCGGGATCAAGGGCTTCACCCGCCAGCCGGCGGTCGAGGCAGCGCAGGCGCGGGCCGAGGACCTTGACCCGGCGGAGTGAGATCCGGTCGCCCGGCATTCGCCGGAGCGACATCGCCAGTGGCGCTCCCGATGCATCTCGCTAATCTCCTGCTCCGGGCCCACGCCGCTGATGCGGCGGGGCCGCATGGGAGCCCGTCATGCCATCGGATGCAATTCTGGCCACGGCGCTGGCCTGGTGGGGCGAGTTGCAGGTAGCTGCGTTCGCCCATCCCGTGGTCGCCACGATCGGACTGACGCTGGTACTGTTGTCGCTGCTCCTCTCGCGCAGCCTCACGATCCTCGTCGCCGCGACATTCCTGGCGATCGCGGCGGTGTTCGGCAGCGAGCCCGTCACCGATCCGCTGAAGCGGCTGGTGTTTGCCGCAGGCTGCTTCGCCGTGATCCTCGTCGTCTCGCTGACGGCGATGACGCTGCGGCTCCGGCTGCGCGATGCGCGCGCCACGGCACGGCAGTCCAGCGCCGAGGCCGCCGAGTGGCGCCGCCTTTACGAGCAAGAGGCAGCCAGCCACGATTCCGCCGACGTTGCGCCCGCATCAGCCAGGTCCACGTTACCCGACGCTTAGGCGCCCCCCGTAGCCGGTGCACCGGTGATGCGCGCCGGATGGCTGAAGATCTCGAACTCCGCCCTGCGCACCACCGCGACCAGCGTGATCCCCGCCGCCTCGGCCTCGCTGATCGCCAGCGCCGTCGGGGCCGAAACCGCGGCGATCAGCCCGCAGCCCATCACCGCGGCCTTCTGGATCAATTCCACCGAGACCCGGCTGGTAATGGTGAGGAAGCCCGTCGCCGGGTCGATGCCCGCTTCGGCGAGGTGGCCGGCGACCTTGTCCAGCGCGTTGTGTCGGCCGACATCCTCGCGCGCGACCACAAGCCCCTGCCCCGGCACATGGAAGGCAGCCGCGTGGACGGCGCGGGTTCGCCGGCTCAGCCCCTGCGCCTTCGCCATGGCGGTGACGGCAGTTTCAAGGGTGGCGGGCGTCAGCGACAGCCCCCCGGCGACGACCGGCGGCAGGGCGCGCTGCGCGAGCTCCAGCGATTCCACCCCGCAAAGCCCGCAGCCGACCGGGCCGGTCATCTGGCGGCGGCGGACGGTGTAGCCGGCCGCCCGGGCCTCGCAGAGCCAGATCCGGCAATCGACGCCGAGGTCGCTCGAGACGATCTCGATCCGCTCGATCTCGGCGGCGGATTCCACGATCCGCTCGTTCAGCGCCAGGCCGATCGCCAGCTCCCGAAGGTGCGACGGTGTCGCCATCATCACGGCGTGGGTCGAGCCGCCCACCGAGATGGCGACGGCGGTCTCCTCCGGCACGTCGCGCGTGGCGGCGGCGAAGACCCCGCCCTTGAAGGCGAGCGTCGCGACGGTGCGCGAGACCGGCTGCGTCACGCGGATCTCGGCCGGGCCCGTCGGAACGGGGCGATCGTCGGATTGCTTGCTCATCGACTCTTTCTAGCAAGCGTCGGCTCACGCTCATACCTGTCCGAAGCGTCAGCCGAACGGGCGAACGCGCCGTTCGCCCCTCGGACATTGCTGTCGATGGCAAGGCCCCGTAGATAGCGCTGACCGGCGACGCCGCGAAGATGGACGGGAAGCATGACGGACCAGGATACACCGCTCGACCGGATCGAGGATGCGATCGAAGCGATCGCCAATGGCGAGCTCGTCGTCGTCGTGGACGACACCGATCGGGAGAACGAGGGCGACCTGATCATGGCGGCGTCCAAGGCGACGCCGGAGAAGATGGCGTTCATGATCCGCCACACCAGCGGCATCATCTGCGTGCCGATGACCGCCGACCGCGCCGACCGGCTCAACCTGCCGCCGATGGTCGCCAACAATCTCGATCCGATGCGCACCGCCTTCACCGTCTCCGTCGACTATCGGGAAGGGATGACCACCGGCATCTCGGCCGAGGAGCGCGCCAACACCGCGCGAGCGCTGACCAATGACAACTGCACCGGCAACGATTTCCTGCGGCCCGGCCATATCTTTCCGCTGATCGCGCGGGACGGCGGCGTGCTGACCCGTTCCGGCCATACCGAGGCCGGCACCGACCTCGCCAAGCTGGCGGGACTCGAACCGGCCGGCGTGCTCGCCGAAATCGTCAATGACGACGGCACGGTGAAACGGCTGCCGGAGCTCATCCCGTTCGCCCGCGAGCACGGGCTGAAGATCATTTCCATCGAGGATCTGATCTCCTATCGAGTGCGGCGGGAATCCTTCGTCACCTGCGTCAAGGAAGAGCCGCTGACGATCGACGGGCTCAACGGCGTGCTGCGCATCTACGAAACGCCCTTCGACGACATGCAGCATGTCGTCGCCGTCTTCGGCGACGTGCGCGCCCGCGAGAAGGTGCCGACCCGCATCCACCGCGAACAGCCGGTGCTCGATCTCTTCGGCCGCGCCAGCGGAACGCGGACCTGGGTGGAGATCGCCGTCGAGAAGCTCAAGAACCACGGCCACGGCGTCCTGATGCTGCTGCGCCAGCCGAATGTCGACCAGGTCAGCCCGCTGGCGGCACCCGAGCCCGTCGACGGCGAGATGCACGGCAGCGCGCTCAAGCGGCAGCAGCGCTGGCGCGAGATCGGCATCGGCGCGCAGATCCTGCGGGACCTCGACATTCGCTCGATCTCCGTACTGGCGACGCACGAGCGCGCCTATGTCGGCCTCACCGGCTTCGGGATCGAGGTCGCCGGCACCATCCTCGTCGAGGACTGACTGCAGAAGGTCCGACGGCCGGGCTTCCCGCCCTCGCCCGGCCACGCGTACCGCGCTGTCCACCGAACGGCGCGGCAACTCCCAGGCAGGATATTCCATCAGCCTGTCTTTCCATCGGCCGTGACATTTGCGAGCCTCGGTGCCGGGTGGAGTCGGCATGGGAGGTGTCATGGGCGTCGGGAGTGGAGACCGTGACCGGCTGGCGCTCGGCATGGCGACCCGTCGCGCCGTGCTGGGCGACCCGCATGTCGATCGCGCCACGGCGCAGGCGACGGAATTCGATGCCGATTTCCAGACCTACATCACCGAGAACGCTTGGGGCGCGGTGTGGTCGCGGCCGCATTTCACCAGGCGCGAGCGCTCCATCGTGACGATCGCGTTGCTCGCCGCGCTCGGTCAGGACGACGAGGTCGCGATGCATGTGCGGGCGACGGCCAATACCGGCGCGAGCCGCGAGGACGTGATCGAGGCGCTGCTGCACGTTGCCGTCTACGCCGGCGTGCCGGCCGCCAACCATGCCATCAAGATCGCCAAGGCGGTCTATGCCGAGATGGATGCGGGAGACGCGGCTTGAGCGACGGGTCGTTCTACCAGCGCGACCGGAGCCGGCATCCGCCGGCCTTCTCGCCGGGCTACAAGACCTCGGTGACGCGCTCGCCGCAGAAGGCGCCGATCTCGCTGGACAACACGATTTCCGAGATGACCGGCCCGGTCTTCGGTCACGGCCTGATCGGCGAGCTCGACAACGACCTCACCCGCAATTTCGCCCATGGCGGCGAGCCGATCGGCCAACGGATCATCGTGCACGGACGCGTGCTGGACGAGGATGGCCGCGCCGTTCCGGAGGTGTTGCTGGAGTTCTGGCAGGCCAATGCCGGCGGGCGCTACCGCCACCGCAAGGAAACCTACCTCGCGCCGCTCGACCCGAATTTCGGCGGTTGCGGGCGAACGCTCACCGGGCCCGACGGCAGCTACCGCTTCCGGACCGTCAAGCCCGGCGCCTATCCCTGGCCGAACGGGCCGAACGACTGGCGGCCGGCGCATATCCATTTCTCGGTGTTCGGCCTCGGCTTCGCCCAGCGGCTGATCACCCAGATGTATTTCGAGGGCGATCCCCTGATCTGGCAGTGCCCGATCGTCCGCACGATCTCCGACCGGGCGGCGATCGAACAACTGATCGCGCCGCTCGACATGGCGAACAGCGTGCCGATGGACGCGCGGGCGTACAAATTCGACATCGTCCTGCGCGGCCGCCGCTCGACCCTCTTCGAGAACCGGCTGGAGGGCAATTGATGGTGCAGACCCTGGACCGCCTGAAGGAGACCGCCTCGCAGACCGCCGGCCCCTACGTGCATATCGGCTGCACGCCGAACACTTGCGGCATCGAGGGCGTGTTCGCCGAGGATCTCGGCGCCCGGATGGTCGACGCGGAGACCAAGGGCGAGCGGATCCGCATCGTCGGGCGGGTGTTCGACGGCGTCGGCACGGTGCTGAAGGATGCGATGGTCGAGATCTGGCAGGCCGATGCGGCGGGGCTCTACCCGTCGCCGCAGGAAAAGCGCGGGACGGCCGATCCGCATTTTTCCGGCTTCGGGCGGTCGGCGGGCGACATGACCACCGGCGAATTCGTGTTCGAGACGATCAAGCCCGGCCCGGTGCCGTTCAAGGACGGCCGGCCGCAGGCGCCGCACGTGACGGTCTGGATCGTCGCGCGCGGCATCAATCTTGGCCTGCACACGCGGATGTATTTCGGCGACGAGGCAGCCGCGAACGAGGCCGATCCGGTGCTGTCGCGCATCGAGCATCGCGCGCGGGTCGCGACTCTCATCGCGCCGCGCAGCGAGGAGGACGGGGTGCCGACCTACCGGTTCGACATCGTCCTGCAGGGCGCGAACGAGACGATCTTCTTCGACATCTGACCACCAACCAGCGAGACCCATGGCAAAGTTCCAGACCCTCGAAGCCGCCGTCGCCGACAATCTGTCGGCGGGCGACAGCGCCGCCTTCGAGGGCTTCACCCATCTCATCCCGCACGCCGCCGCCCACGAGGTGATAAGGCAGGGCATCGGCGACCTGACGCTGATCCGCATGACGCCCGACATCATCTACGACCAGCTGATCGGCTGCGGCCTCGCCCGGAAGCTGGTGTTCTCCTATGCCGGCAATCCGGGCGTCGGCCTGCTGCGACGGCTGCGCGACGCGGTGGAGAACGGCGTGCCGCGGCCCCTGGCGCTGGAGGAGCATTCCCATGCGGCAATGGCGAATGCCTACGAGGCCGGGGCGGCGGGAATGCCGGTGGCGATCTTCCGCGGCTACAAGGGCGCCGGGCTGAAGGCCGTGAACCCGAACATAAAATCGGTCACCTGCCCGTTCACCGGCGAGGAACTCGCCGCCGTGCCGGCGATCCGGCCGGACGTCGCCTTCATCCACGCCCAGAAGGCCGACCGGAAGGGCAACGTGCTGATCGAGGGAATCCTCGGCGTCCAGAAGGAGGCGGTGCTGGCCGCGAAGCGCTCGGTGGTGACAGTGGAAGAGATCGTCGAGGATTTCGACGGGCTGCACCCCAACCTGACGATCCTGCCGCACTGGACCGTGACGTCCGTCGTCGTTGTGCCGGGCGGCGCGCACCCGTCCTATGCCCGCGGCTATTACGGCAGGGACAACGCCGCCTATCTCGAATGGGACGCGATCGCCGCCGACCTCGACCGGTTCCGGGCCTGGATCGACACGCATGTCATGGCATGCGGCCCGGACGTGTTCGCCGAGCGCGTTGCCGGTTTGAGGGGAGCGATGTGATGGGCGACTTCACCCCGGACGAGATGATGACCATCGCCGCGGCGCGGGCGCTCTCCAACGACGACGTCTGCTTCGTCGGCATCGGCGCGCCGTCCGCTGCGTGCAACGTCGCGCGTCTGACCCATGCGCCGGACATCACGCTGATCTACGAATCCGGGACGATCGGCACGGCGCCCAGCACCCTGCCGCTGTCGATCGGCGACGGCGAACTCTGCGAGACGGCGCTGACCACCGTCGCTGTGCCGGAGATGTTCCGCTACTGGCTGCAGGGCGGGCGGATCACCGTCGGCTTCCTCGGCGCCGCGCAGCTCGACCCGTTCGGCAACATCAACACGACGGTCATCGGCGACTACGCCCATCCGAAGACACGGCTGCCGGGTGGCGGCGGCGCGCCCGAGATCGCCTCGTCCTGCGGCGAGGTCTTCATCACCATGAAGCAGTCGAAGCGCGGCATGGTGAAGGCGATCGACTTCTTCACCTCCTTCGGCCACGGCCGGGGCGGCACGGACCGCGAGGACCGCGGCATCACCACGAAAGGGCCGACGCTGCTGGTTACCGACCTCGCCGTGTGGCGCCCGCACCCGGAAACCAAGGCATTCGAGGTCGCCTCGATCCATCCGGGCGCGACGCGCGAGGCGATCGAGGTGAGCTGTGGCTGGGACGTCAGTTACAGCGAGGGCGTCGAGGAGACCATGCCCCCGACCGAGCTCGAGCTCACGACCTTGCGCGACATCAACGCCCGCACGGCCGCGGCGCACCGGCGGAGCGCGGCGTGAGCGTCGATACGCTCGCGAGCGGACCGGGCGCCGCCGTGCGCGAAGCACCGCCTCCCGGGCGCATTCCACGGCGCACCCGCGTCGCCATCGTCGGCGGCGGGCCGGCGGGCCTCCTGCTGGCGCTGCTCCTCTACCGCGCCGGGATCGACTGCGTCGTGCTGGAGCGCAGGAGTCGCGATCACGTGCTGTCGCGGATCCGTGCCGGCGTTCTCGAGCAGGGTACGGTCGATCTGCTGCGCCTCGCCGGGGTCGGCGCCCGGATGGACCGCGAGGGCCTCGTCCACGAGGGGTTCGACATCGCGTGGCGCGGCGAGATGCTGCATGTCGACCTGCGCGGCCTTGCCGGCGGCAAGACGGTGACGGTCTACGGCCAGACCGAGGTCACCCGCGACCTCTACGACGCACTGGATGCGGCCGGCGTTCCGATCGTGCACGGGGCGGAGGATGTCCAGCCGCAAGACCTCACCACCGAGACGCCCTTCGTCACCTTCCGCACCGAGGATGGTGAGCGCCGGCTCGAATGCGACTTCGTCGCGGGGTGCGATGGCTTCCACGGCGTCTGCCGGCAGGCCATTCCCGCCGACCAGATCCGGATCTTCGAGCGGGTCTATCCGTTCGGCTGGCTGGGGTTGCTGACCCGCATGCCGCCGGTCCAGGACGAGCTGATCTACGCCCACCATAGCCGCGGCTTCGCCCTCTGCTCGCTGCGCAGCCCTTTGCTGTCGCGCTACTATGTCCAGTGTCCGGTGGGCGACCGGGTGGAGGACTGGTCGGACGAGCGCTTCTACGACGAGCTGCAGGCGCGGCTGCCCGAGCGCGCTGCGGCGCAGCTGCAGCGTGGGCCCTCGATCGAGAAGTCGATCGCGCCGCTGCGCTCCTTCGTTGCCGAGCCGATGCGGCACGGCCGGCTGTTCCTTGCCGGGGACGCCGCCCATATCGTGCCGCCGACCGGGGCGAAGGGGCTCAACCTCGCGGTCTCCGACATCCATTTTCTCAGCCAGGCGCTGATCGCCCATTTCAAGGAACACGAGGACGGACTGCTCGACGCCTATTCCGCCACGGCGCTCGCCCGGGTGTGGAAGGCGGAGCGCTTCTCGTGGTGGTTCACCTCCATGATGCACCGCTTCGAGGACGATGGCGGCTTCGGCCAGCGGATTCAGGAGGCGGAGTTCGACTATCTCGCCGGCTCCCGCGCCGCGCAGACGGCGCTGGCGGAGAACTACGTCGGCCTGCCGCATCTTTGATGTCCGGGAGCCGGATCGATCAGGCGGCGGTGGCGATCCAGTCGGCGAAGGCTTCCATGGCCGGCGTCGGCGTGCGCGACTGCACCCGCGTCAGCCAGTAGCTGCCCATCGAGGTATAGATCTCGAACGGCTGCCTGACCGCGCCCATCGCCAGATGCCGGGCGAACATCATCGGCGGCGCCAGCGCGACGCCTGCGCCCTGCAGCGCCGCCTCCATCATCGCCAGCGAGGAATCGAAGACGATCCCGCGCAGCAGCGACGACGGCTCGGCGATGCCGGCCGCGGCGAACCAGCTGGTCCACTCGTCGCTGCGATAGGAGCGCAGCAGCGTCTGGTTGGTGAGGTCGGCGGGCCGGCGCAACTCGTCGGCGATGGCCGGCACGCACAGTACCGACAGCGGTGCCTCGAACAGCGGCACCGCATCGATGCCCTGCCAGGCGCCGCGGCCGAAGCGAATCGCATAGTCGAGGCCCTCAGCGGCGAGATCGACGCGGTTGTTGTTGGTCGACAGGCGCAGATCGACATGCGGGTATTTCTCGCGGAAGGCCGGCAGGCGCGGCAGCAGCCACCCGACGGCGAAGGTCCCGACGGCGCCGACCATGACCACCTCGCGCACATGGCCGTTCTCGAAACGCTCCAGCATGTCCGCCATGCGATCGAAGGAGTCGCGCAGCACCGGCAGCAGCGCCTCGCCCTCGGCGGTGATCATCAGGCCGCGCGGCAGGCGCTTGAACAGGATCACGTTGAGCCGGGTCTCCAGCACCTTCACCTGGTGGCTGACCGCCGCCTGGGTGACGTGAAGTTCGATCGCCGCGCGGGTGAAGCTGAGATGCCGGGCCGAGGCCTCGAACGCCCGGAGGGCATTGAGCGGCAAGTATGGCCTGACCATGGATGCCCCAATTCAATTCATGGCAGATGGCAAATATCGTGGTTTGTGACTGCTGCGCCGGGCAGGTAATCTCTTCCTTGTCGGCAGGGCAAGCGGCAGACATGTCCGATTGTCATTAATTCTTCGAGGGCTCCGCTGCGGCGAGCCGTCGATCGATGCTGGCCGACGCACTGCCGAATTCACCCGATGATCGACCCTGGAGGGCAACGTGAAACACACGCTGACGCGGCGCAGCTTTTCGATGATGCTTGGCACGGCACTGGCCGGAGGGTTCACCCTCGGCGGCACGGCCCGCGCTTTTTCGCAAACGGGCGAGGACGGCTTCGCGCGGCGCCTCGCCGAGATCGAGGATGGCCTGACGGCTCGCCTCGGCGTCGCCGTCCTCGACACCGAGACGGGTCAGAGATGGACGCGCCGCGGCAACGAGCGTTTTCCGATGTGCAGCACGTTCAAGGCGGTCGCCAGCGGCGCTGTTCTCGCCCGGGTCGATGCCGGCGAGGAAGACCTCGGCCGCCGGATCGTCTTCGCAAAGAGCGACCTCGTCCCCTATTCCCCGGGTACCGAGAACCGGGTCGGCGGCGATGGCATGACGCTGGCGGAGCTTTGCGAGGCCGCCGTGACCCTCAGCGACAACACGGCGGCGAACCTCATCCTGGCAAGCCTCGGCGGTCCATCGGCTGTAACCGCGTTCGCCCGTTCGCTGGGCGACACCGCCACGCGTCTCGACCGGATCGAGCCCGATCTCAACGAGGCGACGCCGGGCGACCCACGCGACACCACGACGCCGGACGGCATGGTGACGAGCCTTGCCGCGCTGACCGTCGACGGCAGCCTCTCCCCGGCCTCGACCAGGCAGTTCGCCGACTGGATGCTTGCCAACAAGACCGGCGACACGCGGCTGCGCGCTGGCGTGCCCCGGGATTGGCGGGTCGGCGACAAGACCGGCACCGGCGCCTACGGCACGGCGAACGACATCGCCATCCTCTATCCGCCGAACCGCAAGCCGGTGATCGTCAGCGTCTACATCACCGAGACCGAGGCGACGATCGACGACCGCAACGCCGCGATCGCCGATGTTGGCCGCGCCCTCGCGGGCGCTCTGCAAGCCTGATTACGCGATGATCGAGCAGGCAGGGCGGGACGTTCGCGGCGCCCTGCCTCTAGACCTTCATCCACGTCACGGCCGCTTCCGAGCGGCTGTGGCCATCGATCCAAGCCGGCTGCCCCGACTTTCTGCCGGATGTCGGGCGCTGCCGCCCTATCTGCGTTCCGGCCGACAAACTCCATGGAGCGCCGGATGCTGAACCTCTGGTACAAGAACGCCGTCATCTACTGCGTCGACGTCGACGCATTCTACGACCAAGACGGCGACGGGGTGGGCGATTTCAAGGGCCTGACCGACCGTCTCGACCATATCGAGGCGCTCGGAGCCAACTGCATCTGGCTGCTGCCGTTCTATCCTTCGCCGAACAAGGACAACGGCTACGACATCTCCGACTATTTCGGCGTCGATTCCCGCCTCGGCACGCTCGGCGACTTCGTCGAATTCGCCCATGCGGCCCGCGACCGGGGGTTGAAGGTCATCGTCGACCTCGTGGTCAACCATTCCTCGATCGACCATCCCTGGTTCCAGGCGAGCCGGGCCGGCCACCCGAAATACAAGGACTGGTATGTCTGGCAGAAGGAGCGGCCGGCGGACCACGCCAAGGGCGTCATCTTCCCCGGCGTCCAGGAGACCACCTGGACCTTCGACCGCAAGCGGCAGGAATATTACTTCCACCGCTTCTACGAGCACCAGGCCGACCTCAACATCGCCAATCCGGAAGTACGCGAGGAGATCGACCGGATCATGGGGTTCTGGCTGGCGCTCGGCGTCTCCGGCTTCCGGATCGACGCGGTGCCGTTCCTGATCGAGGACCTCGCCGACTCCGAGACGGGCGCCTCACCCTACGACTATCTCGGCCGGATGCGCCAGTTCCTCGACTGGCGGCAGGCAAAGGCGATCCTGCTGGCCGAGGCGAACATCCCGATGGAGGAAGCCGGCGACTATTTCGGCGACGGCGACCGGCTCAACCTGATCTTCAATTTCCCGCTGAACCAGCGCCTGTTCCTGGCGCTGGCGCGCCGCGATGGCGCACCGGTCCGGGAGTTTCTCGAGGCGCTACCGGAAATCCCGGCGACGTCGCAATGGGCGACGTTCCTGCGCAATCACGACGAGATCGACCTCGGCCGGCTGTCGGACGAGGAGCGCCAGGAAGCGTTTGCGGCCTTCGGCCCCGAGAAGTCGATGCAGATCTACGATCGCGGCATCCGGCGGCGCCTGGCGCCGATGCTCGGCGGCGACGAGCGGCGCATCGAGATGGCGATGAGCCTGATGCTCTCGCTGCCCGGCACCCCGGTCATCTGGTACGGCGACGAGATCGGCATGGGCGACAATCTCGACCTGCCGGAGCGGATGGCGGTCCGCACCCCCATGCAGTGGTCGACCGAACCCAATGGCGGCTTCTCGACGGCGGCGGCGGAAGACTGCGTGCGCCAGCCCGTGTCGGAGGGGCCGTTTGCCTATGCGCATGTGAATGCGGAGAGCCAGCGGGTCGACCCGACCTCGATGTTCTCGGTCACCCAGCGCCTGATCCGCGCAAGGCGCAGCGCGCCGGAGATCGGCTGGGGCAGTTGCCGGGTGATCGACCTCGGCGAGACCAGCGTGATCGCGCTGCTCGCCGAATGGCGGGGCGGCCGGGTCCTGACGCTGCACAATCTCAGCGAAGAACCGGTGACGATCGATTGCGGCGAAACGGTCGCCGGCGCGCCTGTCCGGCCGCTGCTGCAGTCGGGCATCGACATCGACCGGACGGATGGGGCCTGCCGCATCCGCCTCGGCCCCTATGGCTACGAATGGCTGCGGGTCGCGGCGGGCAACTGACGCTCTCACGGACAAATGAGGCCTTTGGGGGCGATCGTCCTGTGCATCGGGGCTTCGCCCCAAGGATGATCTCCCGGCGGCGGCAGGCGCGGAAAAATTGATCTCGCCTGCCGGGCGAGCAGGGTCTATCCATGGGTCGAGTACGCGAATCCGAGGATGCGATCATGGCCGAGCGCCCGCATATCCAGCCCGTCGAGACACCGGCGCAAGACCTGACCGGCTCGTCGGAGCGACCGGCGCGGATGGGTCCGCTGTCGAGCCTGCCGGTGTTCTTCGGGCTCTCCGGCCGCCGTGTGGTGATGGCGGGCGGCGGGCCGGGCGCGGCCTGGAAGGTGGAACTGCTGCGCGCAGCCGGCGCGCGCGTCGACCTCTACGTGCCTGTCGACGAGATCGATCCGGAAATGGCCGAACTCCTGGCGACCTCCGGCGGTGCCACGGACGAGACGAACGCGGTCGCATCGGTCGGAACGATCCTCCATCACGACCGGCCATGGGCGGTGGACATCTTCGACCATGCCGCGCTGGCCATCGCCGATACAGAGAGCAACGCCGAAGGCCAGGCCTTTGCCTGTGCCGCCCGGGCGGCGGGCGTGCCGGTCAACGTCGTCGACAAGCGGGCCTTCTGCGACTTCAATTTCGGCTCGATCGTCAACCGCTCGCCGGTGGTCGTCGGCATCTCCACCGATGGCGCCGCGCCGATCCTCGGCCAGGCCATTCGCCGCCGTATCGAGACGCTGCTGCCGCCGGCGCTCGCCGGCTGGGCGCAGATGGCGGTGCGGCTACGCGGCGCGGCGATGGAGAAGCTGGCGCCCGGCCCGCTGCGGCGCGCCTTCTGGGAGCGCTTCACCGACGCGGCCTTCTCGCCGCGCGACCCCGGCCCGATCGACGAGGCGACCGCCAACCGGCTGATCGAGGAACTGGCGCGCGGCCCGGTCTCCGGCGAGGCGACTGGCCGGGTGACCCTCGTCGGCGCCGGTCCCGGCGAAGCGGAACTCCTGACGCTGAAGGCCGTCCGCGCCTTGCAGTCGGCCGACGTCATCCTGTTCGACGACCTGATCTCCGATGCCGTACTGGAACTCGCCCGGCGCGAGGCGCGCCGCTTCCTGGTCGGCAAGCGGGCCGCCCGCGACAGCTGCCGGCAGGAGGACATCAACCGGATGATGGTGGCCTTCGCCAAGGCCGGCAAGCACGTCGTGCGGCTGAAATCCGGCGACGTGTCGGTCTTCGGCCGGGCCGGCGAGGAGATCGCCGCGCTGACGGAAGAGAACATTCCCGTCGCCATCGTGCCCGGGATCACCGCCGCCTCGGCGCTGGCCGCAAGTTTCGGCGTGTCGCTGACGCACCGCGACCGGGCCCAGCAGCTGCGCTTCGTCACCGGCCATTCCCGCAATGGCGGCCTGCCGGACGATCTCGACTGGGCGGCGCTCGCCGACGACCACGTGACGACCGTGTTCTACATGGGCGGGCGGATGGCCGGCCGGATCGCCGAGCAGCTGATCGCCCACGGCCTGTCGCCGGAAACCCCGGTCGCCGTCGCCGCCAATCTCAGCCGCGACGACGAGACCCGCGGCGCCAGCACGCTCGCCGGGCTGGCCGCCCTCGTCGGCGAAATCGGCTACGAAAGGCCGATCCTCATCGGCGTCGGCCGCGTCTTCGCCGAGGCCGCGGCAGCGGCGGGCCTCCTGAACCAGGATACGCCAGCCGCGGCTGCCGAAGCCGGCTAAGCACGAGGCTCGGCGCTTGCGTCCCGGCGCCGCGGGACGCACACTCGAACGAGCGACGCCGGTTCTTCAGCCGTGGCGCGGCGATGCCGCGAGCGCCGGGACCGGCCAACCCCCGCAAGGAGCAACATGCGCGTCGGCTGCCCCCGAGAGATCAAGAATCATGAATACCGCGTCGGCCTGACGCCGTCGGCCGCCCGCGAATATGTCGCGCACGGCCACAGCGTCCTGGTCGAGACCGGCGCCGGCGCCGGCATCGACGCCAGCGATGCCGATTACGAGGCCGCCGGCGCCGAGATCGCCGCCGATGCGGCGACGGTGTTCGCCGGCGCCGACATGATCGTGAAGGTCAAGGAGCCGCAGCCGCACGAATGGGTGCAGCTGCGCGAGGGCCAGATCCTCTACACCTACCTCCATCTGGCCCCGGACCCGGCGCAGACCGAAGGACTGCTCGCCTCCGGCGTCACGGCCATTGCCTACGAGACGGTGACCGACGCGCGCGGCGGCCTGCCACTGCTCGCGCCGATGTCGGAGGTTGCCGGACGGCTGTCGATCCAGGCGGCAGCGCGGGCCCTCGAAAAGGCGCAGGGCGGTCGTGGCGTGCTGCTCGGCGGCGTGCCGGGCGTTGCCTCCGGCAAGGTGGTGATCATCGGCGGCGGCGTCGTCGGCAAGGAAGCGGCGAAGATGGCGATCGGCCTCGGCGCCACGGTCACCATTCTCGACCGGTCGATCCCGCGGCTGCGCGAGCTCGACGACCTCTTCGCTGGCCGCGTCCATACAAGATACTCGACCAAGACCGCCATCGAGGAGGAGGTCTTCGCCGCCGACGCCATCATCGGCGCGGTGCTGATCCCCGGCGCCTCGGCCCCGCAGCTGGTGACCCGGCAGATGCTGTCCGGCATGAGGAAAGGCGCGGTGCTCGTCGACGTCGCCATCGACCAGGGCGGCTGCTTCGAGACCTCGCACCCGACCACCCACGCCGAGCCGACCTTCGAGGTCGACGGCGTCGTACATTACTGCGTCGCCAACATGCCGGGCGCCGTGCCCATCACCTCGGCGCACGCGCTGAACAATGCGACCCTGCCCTTCGGCCTGGCGCTGGCCGACAATGGGCTGGCGGCGCTGCTTGCGGACCCGCATCTGCTGCAGGGCCTCAACGTCCATCGCGGCCAGATCACCAACCGCGCCGTCGCCGAATCGCTCGGGCGCGACCTCGTCGATCCGGCGCGGGCGATCGCCGCCTGAGGCGGCCTTAACTGGCCAGCATCTGGCGCTGGCGCTCGCGCAGCGAAGCGGCCTTCTCCGGCGTCAGGTCGTCGATACAGGCCGGGCAGGAAACGCCCGGCTCGTATTCCGGCGCCCGCAGGTCTTCCGGCGACAGCGGGTTGCCGCAACCGAAGCAGGCCGTCCAGCCGGTCGGCGCGAGGCCATGCCCGACCGCGACACGGCCGTCGAAGACGTAGCATTCGCCCTGCCAGCGGCTGTCTGCCTCGGGCACGTCCTCCAGATATTGCAGGATGCCGCCCTTGAGGTGGAAGACCTCGGGAAAGCCCTTGGCGCGCATGAAGGCCGAGGCCTTCTCGCAGCGAATGCCGCCGGTGCAGAACATCGCCACCTTGGTGTGGAGCGCCGGGTCGAGCGCGCTTTCCACGAAGGCCTTGAAGTCGGTGAAATTGTCGAGGCCGGGATCGACGGCGCCGGCAAAGGTCCCGACCTTGGTCTCGTAGCGGTTGCGGGTGTCGAGCAGTAGCACGTCGGGATCGGCCAAGAGGGCGTTCCAGTCGGCCGGCTCCACATAGGTGCCGGCGAGGACCGCGGGATCGGCTTCCGGCGCGCGCATGGTGATGATCTCCGGGCGGATCCGGATCTTCAGTCGCGCGAAAGGCCATTCCTCCGCCTGCGACAGCTTCACTTCACCCGAGCGGACGCCGCAGCGCTCGTCGAGATCACCCAGCATCGCCTCGATGCCGTCGGCGGGACCGGCAAGCGTGCCGTTGATGCCCTCCGAAGCGATCAGGATCGTGCCGCGCAGGCCGTTTTCGACACAGGCTGCCTGCAGCGCCGGCTGCAGCGAGGGCAGGTCGTCGAGGGGAACGAACCGGTAGAAGGTGGCGACGGTGAGAGTCATTGCGCCGTCATAGCCGCCCGGCCCCCGTCTGTTCAACGCAAACGGCACTGCCCACGGGAAATTGCACCGGCGGCGGTGACCGGCGCGCCGGAGATGCTAAGAGAGGAATACTGTCCCTGCCCTCTTCCCGGAGCCCCCGCGTGATCGACCGCGCCATCGGTACTGTGCTGATCGTCACGGCGATCGCCGTCGTCCTGCGCGAGTGGATCGGCAGCGAGACGGCGTCGCTCGTCGCCTCGGCGGGTCTGGTCGCCTTCCTGGTGCTGGCCACCCCGCGGGCGCACTGGTCGCGCCAGGGCTTCGTCGCCGTCGGGCTGATCCTGGTCGCGGCGGTGGTCGCGCTGCGCCCCGACTGGCAGGCGGTGTCGCTGCGCGGACTGGAACAGGGGGCGTTCATCGCCGCCTTCTTCATCGCGCTCGCCTCGCTGCGCAACCCGGCGTCCGCCTCCCCGGCGATCGAGCGCTGCGGCCAGTATCTGGCGAGCCAGCCGCCCGGCAAGCGCTATCTGTCGCTGACGATGGGCGGCCATCTCTTCGCGCTCATCCTCAGCTACGGATCGATCTCGCTGCTGGGCGGCCTCACGGAGAGCATCGCCAGCCGCGAGGCCAATGCCGAGCTCCGCGAAATCCGCAACCGCCGCATGCTGCTGGCGATCCAGCGCGGCTTCGTCGCCTCCCTCACCTGGTCACCCTTGGCCTTCGCCATGGCCATCTCGACCTCGGTGGTTCCCGGCGCGACATGGAGCGGCGCGGCGCCGATCGCGATCGTCAACGCCGTGCTGATCACCTTCGTCGGCTGGGCGCTGGACACGATCTTCAAGCCGAAGCTGACGCAGCCAGCCCCGGCGCGGCGCCCGATGGGCAGCTGGCGGGACCTGCGCCCGCTCCTCATGCTGCTGCTGCTGCTGTTCGCGGGCGTACTGATCCTCGAGGTGATGACGGGCCTGAGGGTCATCGCGGTGGTGATGCTGCTGGTCCCGGTGATCGCCGTCGCCTGGATCCTCATCCAGACCCATGCTGAGCCCGCGGCGACCGGTCAGCGGCTTGCCCGGATCGCCTTCGTCGACGTGCCGTCCTACCACTCGGAACTCGTGCTCCTGGTGATGGCCGGGATCATCGGCACGGTCGGCGGGGCGCTGCTCGAGCCGATCTTCGCCGGGCAGTCGCTGGGGCTTTCAACGCTGCCCGCCTGGGCGATCCTGGTCATGCTGGTCTGGCTGATCCCGCTGCTCGGCCAGCTCGGCATGAACCCGATCCTGTCGGTGTCGCTGCTCGCGCCGTTGCTACCCGATCCGGCCGCCATGGGCGTTTCGGCGAACGTCGTCGTCGTGGCGCTGACGGCCGGCTGGGCACTGGCCGGCGCGACGTCGCCGTTCACGGCGACCACGCTGCTGGTCGGCCGGCTCGGTCACACCAGCGCCTGGCGCGTCGGCGTGGTGTGGAACCGGTCCTTCACCCTCGTGGCCGGATTGGCCCTTTCCGCCTCCGTCGCCGTCGCCGCATTGCTGTAACGGCCTTGGCAGAGAGCCTCGCCCGATGCCCGTCGTCAGCGTGACATCAGCACCGGCACGGTCATGTGTTCCAGAATGTGCCGCGTGACACCGCCGAACAGCAGCTCGCGAAAGCGGGAGTGGCCGTAACAGCCCATCACCAAGAGGTCGGCGCCCCAATCGGAGATGTCGTTGAGCAGCACGTCGCCCGCGGCCACGTCGCCGCTCTTCGTGCGTGCCGCCTCGATTTGGATCCCATGTCGCGCCAGGGCGACGGCCAGGTCATTGGCGGGGGCAGGACCCGACGACGCGCCGCGCGGCGCGTCGATCATCAGGACGCGCACCTGGCGCGCTGCCTGCAGCAGCGGAGCGGCATCGAACGCCGCACGCGCTGCCTCCCGGCCGCCATTCCACGCGATGAGCACACGGTCGCCGAGCTGCTCGAACGTGCCGGCATAGGGAACGAAGAGGATCGGGCGACCCGAATCGAGCAGGATTTCGGTCAGCAGATCCCCGCCCCGCCATGCACCACCCTCGGGCTGGCCGGTGACGACCAGATCGGCACAACGCACATGGCGGGTGACGGCAGCTTCATAGCCGGGCCCCTGTGCCGGCTCGAGCCGCCATTCCGTGGCGAGACCGCTGGCGTCGGCGAGGCCGCGGAAGGTCGCTTCGTTCGCTGCGGCATCGGCCTCGATCTGCTTCTGCGCCTGCTGGATGTAATCGAGGGAGACCTCCGTCGGAACGCCGACGAAGACGTCCGGCGTGACGTAGAGGCCGACGAGATGGGCCTCGTGCCGCTCCGCCAGCGCCAGCGCCATCGCCGTCAGTGCGGCTGTGCGGCGCGGATCCTTCAGGCAAACCACTATCGTCTTGTACATCGACCCTCACTCCCCGTCGTTCGGGACGCTGCCTCGGATGCCCCGTCGAAGGCACATTGAGGTTCCCGGCCAGGCCACACCTTGACCTGCGTCAAGAACGAAGCGGTCACCGGCCTTTACGCGACGCGAGCCTTGATCCGGCCGCGCAATGCTGGTTCTTGAGCCCGATCCCATCGGGCTGATCCCTGCCCTCCCATCCTGGCAATGCCGCATGTCGACAATCGACCATCTCGCCACCAACGACCGGGTGATCGGCGCGGCCGCGGGCGTGCGCACCGAGGGTGTGACGGCCTATCTGCTTGCCCTGGCGGCGGCTGCCGTCTGGCTTGCCATCGGCATCACCCTTGCCGGTCCCGGCCACGGTCAGCCGGGGCTGTATCTCGCTGTTCCGATCGTCCTCGCCGTGGCGATCTCCGGCGGCGCCGGACCGGCCATTCTTGCTCTAGGCCTATGCCTCATCGGCGCGCTGGCATTCCCGGACATCGCGGCGGGCGGGGCATGGAGCACCGCGGCCCTTGCGGCAACCGGCCTCGTCATGGTCGCAGCGGGCGCCCTCTTCCGTCACAGCGTCGACGTCGCCGATCGAGCCAGCCGGGCGCTCGGTGCCAGCGAGATGCATATCGGCTCGATCCTCGACACGGTGCTGGACGCCACCGTGGTGATCGAGACCAACGGCAACATCGTCTCCTTCAATGCCGCCGCGAAGCGGCAGTTCGGCTACGGCGAGGACGAGGTGATCGGCACGAACGTCCGCATCCTGATGCCGGAGCCCTATCACCGCGAACATGACGGCTACATGCAACGCTACATGGAAACCGGCGAGAAGCGCATCATTGGCGTCGACCGCGTGGTCTTCGGGCGGCGCAAGGACGGCTCCACCTTCCCGATGAAGCTCGCCGTCGGCGAGTTCAGGGTCGGCAACCGGACGCTCTTTACCGGCTTCGTCCGCGACCTCACCGAGCGCGAGGAATCGGCGGCGCGCCTCAACGAAATCGAGGGAGAACTGGCGCGGCTCGCCCGGCTCAACGAGCTCGGCGAAATGGCGTCGACCCTCGCGCACGAGCTCAACCAGCCGCTGTCGGCGATCGCGAATTACGCGCAAGGCTGCGTGCGGCTGCTGCGCGACATGGACGACAGCCTCGCCTCGCGGATGCGCGAGGCGCTGGAGGAGACCGCGCAGCAATCGCTGCGGGCCGGCCAGATCATCCGGCATCTGCGCGAGTTCGTGACGCGCGGCGAGAGCCAGAAGCTGCCGGAGGACATTCGCAGCCTCATCGAGGAGGCCGGAACACTGGCGCTCGTCGGCTCGCGCGAGCGCGGGATCCGATCGGATTTCGAATTCGCGCAGGGGCCGGCCAAAGTGTTGGTCGACCGGGTGCAGATTCAGCAGGTGCTGATCAACCTCATGCGCAACGCCATGGAAGCGATGCGCGACAGCCAGCGACGCGAACTTCTGGTAAGAACCGTGTTCAACGGACAGGGCGATGTCATCGTCGAAGTGTCGGACACCGGGCCCGGCATATCCGACGAGGTCGCTGCCCAATTGTTCCGCCCCTTCGTCACCACGAAGCCGGGCGGCATGGGGATCGGCCTGTCGATCTCCAAGCGGATCGTGGAAGCCCATGGCGGCACGATATCGATCAGCCGGAATCGGCATGGCGGGGCGACGTTCCGCTTTTCGCTGCCGGCCCTGAAAGGCGAGGATATCCATGGAGAGCGGTAGCTACACCGTCCATATCGTCGACGACGAGGAGGCGGTCCGCAAGTCGCTGGCGTTCCTCCTGACCATGTGCGGCTTCACCGTCCGCGTGCATGCTTCCGCGACGTCCTTCCTGACCATCGCGCCGACGCTCGAGAAGGGCTGCCTCGTCACCGATCTGCGGATGCCGGACATGAACGGGGTGGAGCTGCTGCGGCGGCTGGACGAGGCGCAGGCGCTGATGCCCGCGATCGTCGTCACCGGCCACGGCGACGTGCCGATGGCGGTGGAGGCGATGAAGGCCGGCGCTCTCGACTTCATCGAGAAACCGTTCGAGGACGAGGTGCTGGTCGCCGCGGTGCGCAAGGCCGCCGTGGAACTGCTGGCACGCCCCGACAAGGCGCATTCGGTCCCGGCGATCCATGCACGGCTGGACCAACTCACCGACCGCGAGCGCCAGGTCCTGTCCGGCGTCGTCGCGGGACTTCCCAACAAGACCATCGCCTTCGATCTCGACATCAGCCCCCGAACGGTCGAGGTGCACCGCGCCAACATCATGTCCAAGATGCAGGCGGGCAGCCTCGCCGAACTGGTCCGGATGGCGCTGCTCGCCGAACTGGAACCACAAGGCGCCGCAACGCGATCGCCGCGCATTTGATCTGCCGCAAAGCCTGGCGGTGCCGCGATGGCGTAACGGACGGGTTGCCGGATATTCCGTCCGGCCCTTGAGGCGCTCGCGCAGAGCATCGTTATTGGCATCGATGGGCGTGATTTTCGTAATTGCCGCAGACAGCGCCCTCCGGCGATCGCTCAAGTTCGCGCTCGAGGCCGAACACCTGACCGTCCACGCGTATGACGGGCTCGAGTCGGCTCGGCGCTCGCGCCTCCTCGATCAGGCCAGCTGCGCGGTCGTCGACGAGGACGTCCTCGATGGTCGCGGCGCCGCGACGGCGGCGTTGAAGCGTTTCGCCAGGCCGGTCATCCTCTTGGTCGACCGGCCGCCGGGATGCGCTGGCCATGACGAGTTGGCGATCCTCGTCAAGCCGCTGCAGTGGGACGCGCTGATCCGGACGGTGCAGGCGATGACGCGGGACACGATGCCGCCGGGACCTGCCGGCGTGGTTGCCGACCAGCCTGACGATGGCAGCGGCAGGCCCCTGCCGGCGGCGACTACGTAGTTTCCCGCACGGATATAACCGAATACCGGCCGAGGTCCGACTCCGTCATTGCTGCTCCATCGGGAAACGTTGGAGAACAGCCATGCTCGCCCACAGCACCGTCCATTCGGCTACGCACTTCCACCCGGCGGTTCCGCCGCGCGACGACGAGCGCATGCCCTCGGTTTTCTCGCCGACGCAGATGCAGCCTCTGAGCTTCTATCTCGCCGGCGCCGAGATCTACGCCGATGGCGGGCGGGCCGAGGCGATCTACCAGGTCGAGTTCGGAGCGATCCGCATCTATCGGCTGCTCTCCGATGGCCGGCGGCAGATCAGCGCCTTCCATCTCGCCGGCGAGATCTTCGGCTTCGAGGCCGATCACGCGCATCATTTCTTCGCCGAGGCGATCACGTCGACTTCGCTCCGCCGGTTCCGCCTTTCTCCTGGCGCCGACATCTCCCGCGACCTGCTGCCGCTCGCCCTGCGCAGCCTGATGCGGGCGCAGGATCATCTGCTGGTGCTCGGCCGGCACACCGCGATCGAGCGGGTCGCGGCCTTCCTCATCGACATGGCCGAACGCCAGGGCGGATCCGGCCACGTCGACCTGCCGATGTCGCGGATGGATATCGGCGACTATCTCGGCCTCACCATCGAGACCGTCTCGCGGGTGTTCTCGCGGCTCAAGGCAGGCAAGGTCATCAAGCTGACCAATTCCCGCAGTGTCGAGATCCTGAAATGGGACGCGCTGCGCCAGATGGGCGAATGAGCATGATCGGGCGATACCGCCTTCTGCCGCTGGCCTTCGGGGCGGCGATCCTGGCCACCAGCGCGGCGGCGCAGGACACTGCCGTCATCGCCGAAGGCCGGGCGGTGCTGGAAGAGCGTTGCAGCCGCTGCCATGCCATCGATCGGACGGGCGAGAGCCCGCATGCCGAGGCGCCGGCCTTCCGGACGCTGTCGGAGCGCTACCCGGTTTCCGCGCTTCAGGAAGCGCTGGCGGAGGGCATCGTGACCGGTCATCCCGACATGCCGGAATTCGTCGCCGAGCCTGTGCAGATCGCCGCGATCATCGCCTATCTCGAGAGCATCCAGACCCACTGAGCCCGTGCTGCTACAGGCAGAGCGACAGGCCGAGAATCGGGGCGTAGTTGATGACCGTCGCGACCGCGGCGACGATCGTCGCCACCAGCACGTTGCCCACGAAGAACGTATCGACTTCGGCCGTCTCGGCGTCGCTCTCCGCCGCCTGCTTGTGCCGGTAAGTCCACCGCAGCAGGCCGGCGATTAGCGCGAGGTGGAACAGCCAGAGGCCGATCAGGATGGCCCGCAACAGGCTGATCGGGCCGAGGGCCACGTCTTGCCATCCCAGTTCGCAGCCGACCGACAGTCCGGCGTAGAGGATCAGGAAGGCCGAGCCCCAGATCACCATCCCGGCGATCAGCAGCAGCAGGCTGGAGCCCGTGCTCCGGGCGGTCATGGCTGGGTATCCCGGAAGGTGACGAGCAGCGGCAGCAGATAAACCAGCGCCACCGCCGCGAGGCCAGTGAGCGCCGTGTAGTCGTGCCAGAGGCAGGCGGTGCGTAGATCGCCGCTGCGCCGCGACGAGACGTAGCCCGCGCGGCTGCGATAGAGCGTGAACAACGCCAGGACGAGCCCGATCCCGGCGTGCAGCGCGACATAGCCGACCAGCGCCGCCGTGACCGCGAGATAGGCGTGCGAGGTCGGCGCCGGAATGTCTGCGATACAGATCCAGACGGCGAGTCCGGCGGCTACCGCATGGCCGAGAGCCGCGAGGATCAGACCGAGATCGTTCGCCTCGTCGCGCTTCTTGAGCGGCGCGAGGCCGAGATGGCCGGCGGCGGAAGCGAGCACCAGCGCACCGGCGAGACCCAAGGCCTTCAGCAGCGGCAGTTCGACGAGAGCGGGCGGCGGCCAGCCCGGCGCGACCAGCCACAGGAACAGCGCTCCGAAGGCCAGTGATCCGAACAGCGTGGCATTGGCGACGAGCAGAAACAGCATCGCCCACCAGGAGGCCGGATGCGGCACCTCGGCGTGGATCGGCAGGTCGAGACCGTGCCCGACCGGCAGCGGGCCGCGGTCGACATCGGCGCCGGTCGCCCGCGTCCACAGGAGGAACATCACCAGCACCGCCGGGACGGCGACGAGCGACAACAGATAGACCTTGAACAGCAGCGACAGCACGAACACGCCGATGGCGGCGGCGGTGGCCAGCGGCAGGAAGGTCGGTTGCGGCAGGATCGCGATATGCTGCGGCTTGCCGGTCGCCATGTCGACGACGAGCGTTTCCTGCCAGTCGTTGCGGGTGCCCGCGAGGAATCCCTTTCCGGCGGCGAGTTCCGACCCGAGATCGGGGCGGTCGCGCAGCGGCGAACGGCTCGACACCTCGGGCAGCGAGGCGAAGCCGTAGGACGGCGGCGGCGTCGCCGTCGCCCATTCCAGCGAGCCGGCGTTCCACGGGTTGCGCGCCGCGCGCCGGCCGAAGCGCGCCTGCGCGAACATGTCGACGGCGAAGAGCGCGAAGCCCATCGTCATGACGAAGCCGCCGACCGAGGAGATCAGATTGAGCCCGGTCCAGCCGAATTCAGGCGCGTAGGTGTAGTAGCGCCGCGGCATGCCGAGCAGGCCGGTGAGATGCATGATCAGGAAGGTCGTGTTGAAGCCGATGAAGATCAGCCAGAACGCCACCTTGCCGACCCCGTAGAGCGGCTGTCGCCCGGTGAAATGCGGCAGCCAGTAATAGGCCGCAGCCAGCATCGGGAACACGAAGCCGCCGACCAGCACGTAATGCAGATGCGCCACGACGAAATGCGTGTCGTGCGCCTGCCAGTCGAACGGTACGATGGCGAGCATCACGCCGGTCAGCCCACCGCAGACGAAGACGAAGAAGAAGCCAAGCAGATAGAGCATCGGCACCGACATGCGGGGCCGTCCGGCCATCAGCGTGCCGATCCAGAGGAAGATCTGCACCGCCGTCGGGATAGCGACGAGCACGCTGGCGGCCGAGAAGAAGGCCTGCGCCAGATGCGGGATGCCCACCGTGAACATGTGGTGGACCCATAGCCCGAAGGACAAGAAGCCCATCGCGACCAACGCCACGACGATCCAGGCATAGCCGAGGATGTCGCGCCCGGCGAGCACCGGCAGGATCGTCGAGATGACGCCCGCCGCCGGCAGGAAGATGATGTAGACCTCCGGATGGCCGAACAGCCAGAACAGATGCTGCCAGAGCAGCGGATCGCCGCCCCGCGTCGGGTCGAAGAACGGCAGGTCGAAGGCGCGCTCCAGCTCGAGCAGGATCGAGCCGAGGATCAGCGGCGGAAAGCCGACCAGCATCATCCCGGAGGTCACCAGGATGTACCAGCCGAACAGCGGCATGCGGGCGAGCGACATGCCCGGGGCGCGGAACTTCAGGATCGAGACGGTGAACTCGACCGCCGCAGCGACAGCCGAAATCTCGACGAAGGTGACGCCGAGCAGCCAGACATCGGCGTTGATGCCCGGCGAATAGCGACCCGAGGACAGCGGCGTGTACATGAACCAGCCGCTGTCCGGCGCGTAGCCGGCGATCATCGCGACGATCAGGATCGAGCCGCCGAAGATGTAGCAATAAAAGCCGAAGGCCGAGAGCCGCGGAAAGGCGAGGTCGCGCGCGCCCAGCATCTTCGGCAGGAAGTAGATCGACAATCCCTCGAACAGCGGGATGGCGAACAGGAACATCATCACCGTGCCGTGCATGGTGAAGATCTGGTTGTAGACGTCCGGGCCGACGAAGGCGCTGTTCGGCGTCGCCAGCTGGGCGCGGATCAGCATGGCGAGGACGCCGCCGATCGCGAAGAAGGTGAAGGCGGCGATGATGAAACGCCGGCCGACGATCGTGTGGTTGACGGCGGACAGCCGGCCGAGCCCCGGCGGCGTGCGCCAGATCGCCTCGAGCTCGTGGTGCAGCGTCACCGGTTCGGTCGTCGCGGTGGTGTTGCTCACGGCTGGTCCTGCGTTTCGGGTGAGGGTGTCGCCTGCGCGTCGGCCAGCGCCTGCTCGAAGCCTTCTTCGGGATGGGCGATCACCGAAAAGCCCATCGCGACGTGGCCGGTGCCGCAGAACTCCGCGCAGACCCCGCCAAAGGTGCCGGGCCGGTCCGCGGTCAGGCGGATGACGTTGACATGGCCGGGTATGGCGTCGATCTTGCCGCCCAACCGCGGCACCCAGAAGGAATGGATGACGTCGGTCCCGACGACGCGGATGTCGACCGGCACGCCGGCCGGGATGTGCAGGACCTCGTTCGTCACCGTCTCGGTCAGTCCAGGATAGTGGAACTCCCAGTACCATTGATGCGGCCGCGCCTCGACCGTCACGACGCCCGGCGTCTGCGGGTGCGCGAGCAGCCGCTCGCCGGTCAGGAGGGCAAAGGTCAAGAGGGCGCTGAGGACGATGCTGGGGAAGACCAGGCCGCCCCAGACCAGCCAGCGCTTGGGATCGACGTCTCGGCCGATGCCCGGGCGCAGGAAGGCGATGGTCAGGAGGACCATGACCAGGATGAAGATCGCCGTCCCGCCGGCGGCCATCACCCACCAAAGTGTCGCAGTCGATCGCGCCGCCGGACCGGCCGGATCGAGCGCCGAGAGGTTGCCAGCGCAGCCGGAGAGCCCAATTGGCACGACAAGGGCGGCAAGACGCGCCGACCGCCATCCCGACAAAGCGCGCGGAGACGACCCATGAGCAAGACCGAATCGCCCGTCAGCCCGGTGATGAAGCAGATCAGCGAGATGGACACGAGTTCGGCCGTGGCCGTCGCGGGTCACCCGATCCACGCCATGAGCGTCCATTTCCCGATCGCCCTCGTCATCGCGACGCTCGGTTGCGACGTCTTCTACTGGTGGTCGGGCGACGAGTTCTGGCTGCGGGCAAGCGTCTGGTCGGCGGGTTTCGCCTTCTGCCTCGGCGTCGCGGCGGGTATGGCAGGCACGGCCGAACTGCTGCTGGTACGCGGCATTCGCAAGCGCGCGGCCAGCTGGACCCACGCCATCGCGGCGATGATGCTGCTGTCCATCGCCGGCATGAACTGGGGCCTGCGCCTCGTCGATCCGGATGCGGTTCTGCCGCTCGGGCTGGCGCTGTCGGCGCTGGCCAGCGTGTTCACGGGTCTGGCAGGCTGGCATGGGGGCAAGCTGATCCTTCATCATGGCGTCGGGATCATGGTGTCAGACCAGGAATGACATCGGCAGCGAGCCGGCGAAGACCACCCGGCTCCTGGAACACCGATGGCAGGAAGTCGGTCGAGATGTCCGGCTTGGCAAGCACCACCCACAGGATCGCCGAGATCGTGAGGCTGATCGTCACGACCCCCGATATCGCGCGCCAGGGGCGGAAATCCTTGCCCGACTTGAAGACGGACAGGACGAGCAGGCCCAGCCAGACGTGCAGGAAGACGAGAAAGCCGACGCAGACCAGCTTGATCGCCAGCCAGACCGTGAAGATCTCGCGCACCAGGATGAGCGCGGTGCCGGAGCCGATGGCGATGAAGGCGGCAGGCGAGACCAGCGCAATATAGGCGAAGCGGGTAAACCGGTGCAGCCGGTCCACTTCCGCGCCGCGGTCCCCGGCGGCTTCCCGCTGGGTCAGAAGGATCGGCAGCGTCAGCAGCCCGCCGCACCAGATCACCAGCGCCGCGATGTGAAGGCTCTTCAGCCAGACGATGGTCAAACTGCCTGTTCCTTCTGCCCAAACCCGTCACGGATCAGGCCGTCGAGCGCCAGCAATGCCGCCACAAGATACGGCACGATGGCCGGCACCCACATGATCAGCCCGGCGAGTTGCTGGTCGTCCAGCGCCGACAGGCCGTAGGGCGTCGTCGTCAGGAAATGCGGCGCATAAAGCGGCTCCGGCGCGAAGGTGATGAGGGCGCCAAGAAGGCCCATCTGCACGATCAGCGTCAGATGCGCCAACAGCACGCGCCCGACCGGTGCCGCCGGCGCGGTGAGCTCGCGCCAGAGCAGGATGCCCGAGACCAGCAGCGTCATCTCCATCGTCCAGTAGATCGCGTCGCTCGACAGCGCCGCCTCGTAAGGCTGCGGCGCGTGCCAGAACCACACGGCGACGAGATGGACGGCGACGAGCAGCGACAGCAACGCCGTTCCGCCGGCGCGCCGTTTCGGGAAGGCCAGCGCCAGCATCGGCGCCGCGATGGCAATCAGCAGCAGGTGATGGACGACCCGCGCCGAGAACAGCGCCGATGACAGCGCGCAGAGCGGCGAGAGAAACGCCGCGACCAGCATCAGCATCGCGCCGGCGTGCCAGAGGCGCGCCCGACCCTGGCCCTCGCCGCGCAAGGCCCAGAAGCCTGCGCCCGTCGCGAATGCGATCAGGGCGATCAGCACCGGATCGCCGTTCCAGGCGGCAAGAAGCGCACTGGGAGGTGGCGGCGCACCGCAATAGGGATCGAAGGGCGCTGTGAACGGCGTCATGTCGTGGTGTTTCCCTCGGCTCGACGCAAGGACGTAGGCGCCAACCTATGGCCCGAGGCCCACATGACAATACGAAAAAACCTGGCTGGTGCGGTTTTCCGGGCAAGGAATTGCCCCGCCGGCGGGGTGGCCGCGGCCGGTTCGGCCGGTCCTCGCTACGCCGACACCCCAATCCAGGCGAGGTGTGCAGATCCTGCCGTAAAGGAAAGTCGTCTTGACAGGCGTTCCCGCGCCAATATAGATTGAGATATATACTTTACTTCGTCGAATCTGAGTTTCAGACCCTTGGGATAGTCTGACAGGTTTCAGCTTGCGGGCCATGGGCTCGCCTGCGGCGTTCGTGCGAAACAAGCTCGTGATGGGAGGTCGCCATGGCTGAGGTGCATTTCGGTCGCAAGGATGAGCCCGCGACGCCGCTCCGGCAGTCGAACGATTTCATCGCGGTTCGGACCCACCATCCTATCGTCATGAGGCGCCCGCCGGTTCCGGGCCCGCTCGAGCTCGCGCTGCCGGATACCGGCCTGGCGGCGAGTTTTCCCGAGGCGAACGTCGGCATCTATCGGGTACCGGAAGGGACCGCGGCGGCGGTCGCGGATGCCAAGGCGCAACTGCGGGAAATGCCCGATGTCCGCTTTGCCGGGCGGGTGCTGGTGGATGAGGCCGGCACGCCCGTCGCCTATACCGAAAACCTGTTCATCAAGTTCGTCGACCGCATGAGCGAGGCGGATTGCCTCGCCATCCTCGACGAACACGCGGTCACGGTGAAGCACAAGGTCTCCTATGCGCTGAATGCCTGGTTCATTGCGGCCGACGGGCAGGGCCAGAAGGTCTTCGACATCGCCGAGGCGCTGCTCGAACGCAAAGGCGTCGAATATTGCCATCCCGAGATCGTCCGCGAAGGCTCGTCCAAGACGATCTATCCAGAGCAATGGCACCTCGCTGAGACAAAGATCGGCGACACGCCGGTCGTGGCCCATGCCAACGTCGAAGCCGCGCTCGCCGTCGCCACCGGAAAGGGCGTCACCATCGCGGTCCTCGACGACGGCTTCGACATCGACCATCCCGAGTTCGAAGGCAGAATCGTCGAACCGCGCGATGCCATCCTCCGGACCGACGATCCGCGGCCGAAGGATCCCAAACCCCTGGAGCCCGAAAACCACGGTACGGCCTGCGCCGGCGTTGCCTGCGCCGGCGGCGTCCGCGGGGCGTCCGGCGTTGCCCCTGATGCCAATCTCATGCCCATACGCGTTTCAATGACACTCGGAACGGCGGCGGAGGCGGAAGCCTTTCAATGGGCGGCGGATAACGGCGCCGACGTGATCTCCTGCAGCTGGGGACCGCCCGACGGCAACTGGCAGAAGGACAACGATCCCGCCCACCACACGCCTTGGCCGATCCCCGCGAGCACGCGCCTTGCCATCGACTACGCGGCTACGAAGGGTCGTGGCGGGAAGGGCTGCGTCATCGTGTTCTCCGCCGGGAACGGCAACGAGGATGTCGGGCTAGACGGCTATGCCAGCTACGACAAGGTGATTGCGGTCGCCGCCTGCAACGATCGGGGGGTCCGGAGCGGCTACAGCGACCACGGGGACGCGATCTGGTGCACGTTCCCGAGCAACGACGCCCCGCACAATCCGACGGGACGCCCGGCGCCTTTGACGACCGGCATCTGGACGACCGACCGGGTCGGCAGCAGGCGCGGATACAACAGCGGCCACCCGCTCTCGGGGGACGCCGAGGGCTTCTACACCAACAAGTTCGGCGGCACGTCCAGCTCCTGTCCGGGCGTCAGCGGCGTCGTGGCCCTGATGCTGCAGGTCAATCCGAAGCTCACCCGGGACGAAGTAAGGACGATCCTGGCCGAATCCTGCGACCGCATCGACGAGGAGAACGGCGCATATGACGCCCGCGGCTGGAGCCGCTTCTATGGATGGGGCCGGATCAATGCCAAGCGGGCGGTCGACCTGGCTGCCGGCTGGGCCGGCACTGCCTTACGGTCGGCTGCCGAGTGACGGGTGCTCGCGCAGATGCTTGAGCCGCTCGACGTCTGGGCGAATAATGGAGAAAGAGAGCGTCTCGGGAAGTTGCTGGTCGGAGTGGCAGGATTCGAACCTGCGACCCCCTCGTCCCGAACGAGGTGCGCTACCAGGCTGCGCTACACTCCGTGACCTGCGGCGCGGTATATAACCGGGCCACAGGGATGCCGCAAGCGACTTCGTCAAATCTCGTCGGGACCGCCCCGAATGGCGGCGGCGACGGAGAATTTCCGGTTGCCTGCCGATTATCCTTGTAATCGCCGGCGGCGGCGTGCATATAGAGAAGGTCGATAGACGGCCGGACTGGTTGGCCTTGTGCTGTTCGCAGCGCCTTGTTCAAGTATTCGCTCCTGACAGATCGATCTACAACGCTCCGCGACGAATGCGAAGCGGCCTGAATTATATATGAAAGGGTTTCCCATGACGACGGGAACCGTAAAATGGTTTGACTCCCAAAAGGGCTTTGGTTTCATCGCGCCGGATTCCGGCGGCAATGATGCCTTCGTCCACATCAGCGCCGTTGAGCGCGCTGGTCTGAGCGGATTGAAGGATGGCCAGAAGGTCTCCTACGAGCTCGTCTCCGACCGCAAGAGCGGCAAGATGTCTGCCGACAATCTGTCGATCGTCTCTTAAAGTTTGGCGCGCGGCTGAAAAGCCGCGAGCCTGCCGCATCGGCACTGGATCGACCACGGATGTACTGGCGGTCTGATGCATGATGCGTAGCGCGTGATCACCCAAGGGTGGTCCGCCTGGTAAGGCCCTGCTCCCTCTCGGGACGCGGGGCTTTTTGCTGTCTGGGGTCCGAAATGTTCCGGGGTTGGAAGGGCCGACATGGCGCTGCCCCCCTCGTGCGACCCGCCTGGCCTCTCGCGACCAGTCCACGCACCGGCGCGTGTTGACCGCGGGTTTCCCGAATAGTTTCCTATCCCATGGCCACGCCGCCACCAGCTGCTCGCCGCGATCATCTCCCCGGTTCGTGTCGGCGCCGCTGAATTGCGAAGCGACACGAGAGTGCAACAGGCCATCGCTATGGCCGACAGATTGGCATCGCCGCCCGATGGGCCGATTCGGCGGGCGGCACAGGATCGTTGGGACTTTCATGCGTCTGGTAATGATCGGTTCGGGCTATGTCGGCCTCGTCTCCGGGGCCTGCTTCGCCGATTTCGGCCATGAGGTCATCTGCATCGACAAGATCGCCACCAAGATCGAGTCGCTGGAACGAGGCGAGATCCCGATCTTCGAGCCGGGGCTCGGCCCGATGGTCCAGTCGAACCTCGCGGCGGGCCGGCTGCGCTTCACCACCGATTTCACCGGCCCCGTCGCCGAAGCCGATGTCGTCTTCATCGCCGTCGGAACGCCGTCGCGGCGCGGCGACGGCCATGCCGACCTCAGCTACGTCCATGCCGCTGCGCGCGAGATCGCCCGTGCCATGCAGGGTTTCACCGTGGTCGTGACCAAGTCCACCGTGCCGGTCGGCACCGGCGACGAGGTCGAACGCATCATCCGCGAGGAGAACCCGGACGCCGATTTCGCCGTGGTGTCGAACCCCGAATTCCTCCGCGAGGGGGCGGCGATCGCCGACTTCAAGCGGCCCGACCGCATCGTCATTGGCACGGAAGACCCGCGCGCCGAGAAGGTCATGCGCGAGGTCTATCGCCCGCTCTATCTCAACCAGTCGCCGCTGTTCTTCTGCGAGCGCCGGACCTCCGAACTGATCAAATATGCCGGCAACGCGTTCCTGGCGATGAAGATCACCTTCATCAACGAGATCGCCGATCTCTGCGAGCAGGTCGGCGCCGACGTCCAGAAGGTCGCCAAGGGGATCGGTCTCGACCGGCGCATCGGCGACAAGTTCCTGCATGCCGGTCCCGGCTATGGCGGCTCGTGCTTTCCCAAGGACACGGTGGCGCTGGTCAAGACCGCGCAGGATCACGACAGCCCGATGCGGCTCGTCGAGACGACGGTCGCCGTCAACGACACCCGCAAGCGCGCCATGGCGCGCAAGGTGGTCGCGGCCTGCGGCGGCGACGTGCGCGGCAAGACGCTCGCCATTCTCGGCCTGACCTTCAAGCCCAATACCGACGACATGCGCGAGGCCCCTTCCCTCGCCATCATCCAGGCGCTGCAGGACAAGGGCGCGACGATCCGCGCCTACGATCCGGAAGGCGCCGAGGCGGCGCGGGAAATGACCAGCGGCGTCGTCTTCGGCAAGGACCCCTACGAGATTGCTGACGGCGCCGACGCGCTGGTTCTCGTCACCGAATGGGACGAATTCCGCGCCCTCGATTTTGCGCGGCTGCGTGGGCGGATGGCCCAGCCGCTGCTCGTCGACCTGCGCAACGTGTATCCGGCGGAGGAGGTCGAGCGGCACGGCTTCCGCTATGTCGGCGTCGGGCGCAAGCCGATCGACGCCTGATCCCGGCGAGACCTGAGCGGGGCGACCTACCGTTACCCGGCGGGCGCGAAGGCGGCTTGCCAATCGGCCCGATTTGCTGGTTACCTTGCGACATGCAGGGCAATCGGAAACGGGGCCGTGGCATGAACCCAGCGCAGATCAGCGGGCAGCGCCGGCCAGGCGTGAACGGCGACGGGCCAGCATCGCCCGGCGCCAGCGCCCGCCGGCGTCGAAACCGGCCGGCCGGGATGACCCGGGTCGTCATCGGCGCCTTCGGCGTGCTTGCCGTTCTCCTCGCCATCGGCTTTGTCCTGCGCGAGCCGATCGGCGACAAGCCCTATCTGAAGATCGCCGGCGCCGGCTTCATCTTCAATTACCGTGTCGCCGAGGTGTTCTACGGCTTCACGGCAGAGGTCCAGAAGCCGGTACGCAACCTGTCGCTGCTGGAGGCCACGTTCGAGGATCCGGCCGGCGGCCCGCCGATTCGCGTCAGCGAACGGCTGAACCCGCGGACGAAGCGCTACTCGCTGCGGACACCACCGGTGCGGGGCGTCCAGAAGGACCGGCCGTACACGGTGACGGTCCGGCTGATCCAGAACGGCGACAATGCAGTTCTGTTCGAGGATGAACTCACGGTCCGGTCGCAAATGGCCGACGACGTCGTGCCCGACCAGCCGCTGACCGTCGGCCCCGGTTACATGCGCAATCCCGCGCTCGCAGAAGACGCACCCGCGCCGCAGTGACGGGCGGACGCGGACGCTTTCGGGCGGCCCTTCCGCCCGCTGCGGCAGAATGACAGAGCGCCCGTCCGTTGACATTTTAGTTGACGTCAACATATTTTGTGCATGAACATGCGTGAAGACCTGCCGCTTTCCGTCACCATCGAAGTCCGCGACCATTGCCTTTGCCTGCATATGCAACGGGCCGCCCGGGCCCTCGCCCGTCGTTTCGACGAGGCGTTGCGTCCGCACGGCATCACCAGCGGCCAGTTCTCGCTGCTGATGTCGCTCAACCGGCCGTCACCGCCGCGCATCAGCGACATTGCGCCGCTGCTCGGCATGGACCGAACGACGCTGACCGCCAATCTGAAGCCGCTCGAACGGCGCGGTCTGGTGGAAGCCGTGCGGGATCCGGAAGACAAGCGCAGTCGGCGCCTGCGACTGACGGCGGCTGGCCAGGACACGCTGGCGGCGGCCCTGCCCGTGTGGCGCAAGACGCACGAAGCGATAGACCGCCTCCTGCCAGATACCGACCCGGCACAGCTGCGGGCGGACCTGCGCGCGTTGTCCTGATCTCTCGGGATCAACGGCGGGACGCTGACCAGGGGATGGACGCGTGCAGCGCGATACGGTATGAGAACGATCATTCGCTCTCGCTTCATGGGCAAGCCTCGATGAACAGCAGCCTGCCCGTCGATTCGTACGCCTCGGCGGCGACCCTACCGACAGCCCACGACCAGCGCCGGATGCATGTCCTGGCGGCGGCGCGGACGTGCTTTGCGCGATCGGGCTTTCATGGCGCGTCGATGCAGCAGATCTGCGCCGAGGCGCAGATGAGCCCCGGGGCCCTCTATCGGTATTATCCATCCAAGGAAGCAATCATCGAGGCGATCGCCGAGGAGGAGCGGATCGACGCGGCCGCCTGCGTCGCGGCGCTGCACGGCGAGGGCAGCCTCGTTGACCGGATCACCGCCGTCGGCATGGAATATCTGCGCCAGACTCTCGATCCCGACACCGGCGGGCTGATGGTCGAGATCTGGTCCGAGAGCATCCGCAACACGGCGCTCGGCCAGCGCTTCCACGAGATCGAGGCCGAGGTGCGACGGGCTTTCCACGCTGCGCTGCTGCGCGCGCAGGAGGACGGCGAGATCGATCCTGGCATCGATATCGACGTCGTTCTGACCGTGCTGTTCGCCATCGGCGACGGCCTGGTCATGCGCCTGCAGATCGAGGACGACGCCGACATCGAGACGATCGAGCCGTATCTGCGGCGGGTCATCAAGGGACTGCTGGGCGCGCCCTGACGGGCCTGTCTCTCCGAAGCATGCCGCGCCGGCGCATCCGGCAGTTTCGAGACCCTTTGATTTCGCGGGATGCCCCGCCAGTGAGGCCACCATGTCCTTCCGCCCCCCGGTTCTGCTGCTGATGCTCGCGGCGATCATCGCCGCGACGCCCGGCGCCGCGCAGGAAAGCGATGCGCCCGCCACGGCACCCCAGCCGCCGAGCGTCTCGGTCGTCGAGGCGACGGCGCGCGAGATCGTCGCGACCGTGGTGGTCACCGGCACGCTGGTGCCGCGCGAGACGGTCGTCGTGGGGGCCGAAGTGGACGGGCTGCGCATCGACGAACTGCTCGCCGACGAAGGCGACACCGTCGACGCCGGCGCGGTGCTGGCGCGGCTCGAGACCGACATGATCGAGACCGATCTCGCCCGCAACGATTCGCAGGTTGCCCGCGCCGACGCCGCGCTGGCACAGGCGCAGAGCCAGATCGCCGAGGCGGAGTCGGCCAAGGTCGAGGCCGACGCCGCGCTGGCCCGAACCCGGCCGCTGGCCGACAAGGGCATTGTCGGCCGCGACGTGCTCGACCAACGCATCTCCGCCGCGGCGGCGACCGCCTCGCGGCTTGCCAGCGCCTATCAGGGCGTCTCGGTCGCCGAAGCCGACAAGGCGATGACGCAGGCCGAGCGGCGGCAGCTGGAGCTGAAAAAATCCAAGGCGGTGATCACTGCGCCGACAGCTGGCCTCGTGCTGTCGCGATCGGCGCGGCTCGGTGCCATCGCCTCGGCATCCGGTGGTGGCCTGTTCGAGATCGCCCGCGACAATCTCATCGAACTGGACGCGGAAGTCACCGAATCGGTGCTGAATTCGCTGGCCAAGGGCCAGACCGTGACGGTGACGCTGCCCGGCGACCGCGACACGATCGAGGGGACGGTGCGGCTGGTCTCGCCGCTGGTCGACGCGGCCACCCGGCTTGGCCGGGTCCGCATCGCGCTGCCGCCCTCGGACCTTCTGCGCAGCGGCAGCTTCGCCCGCGGCGCCATCGAGATCGCCCGCAGCCAAGGCATCGTCCTGCCGAACACCGCCGTCGTCACCGACGGGGACGAGTCGGTCGTCCAGGTGGTGCGCGACGGCACGATCGAGAGCCGGCCGATCCGGATCGGCATCAACACCGGCAGCGAGGTGGAAATCCTCGACGGGCTGGCGGAGGGCGAAGCGGTGGTGGCGCTGGCAGGCACCTTCGTGCGCGACGGCGACCGAGTCACCCCGACGGAGATGCAATCGGCAGAGGTGCAGGGATGAACTGGAACTTCTCCGCCTGGGCGATCCGCAATCCGGTCCCGCCGATCCTCCTGTTCGTCGTGCTGATCGCGCTCGGCATCGTCAGCTTCATGACGCTGCCAATCACCCGCTTCCCGAATATCGACGTGCCGGTGATCTCGGTGACGATCACCGAATCCGGCGCGGCGCCCTCGGAGCTCGAAACGCAGGTCACCAAGAAGGTCGAGGACGCCATCGCCGGCATCTCGGGCCTCAAGCACGTGACCTCGACGATCACCGACGGCTCGTCGATCACGGCGGCCGAGTTCCGGCTGGAGATCGACGTCGATCGGGCCACCAACGACGTCAAGGACGCCATCGCCAAGATCCGCTCGGACCTGCCGCGCACCATCGAGGAGCCGATCGTCCAGCGCATCGAGGTCGAGAACCAGTCAATCGTCACCTACGCCGCCTCCTCCCCCGGCAAGACGCCGGAACAGCTCTCCTGGTTCGTCGACGACGTCGTGATCCGGGCCTTGCAGGGGCTGAACGGCGTCGGCCGGGTGGAGCGCATGGGCGGCGTCGAGCGCGAGATCCAGGTGCGCCTCGATCCCGACCGGCTGGCGGCGCTCGGCATCACCGCGGCGGACGTCAACCGGCAGCTGCGCGCCACCAATGTCGACCTCTCCGGCGGCAGGGGCGAGTTCGGCGGCCAGGAACAGGCGATCCGCACGCTCTCCTCGGCCGACACGGTCCTCGGCCTCGGTACCGCGAAGATCTCGCTGCCGGGCAGCCGCCAGGTGCGGCTGAGCGAACTCGGCGAGGTCGTCGATTCGTGGGAGGACCCGCGCTCCTTCGCACGGCTGGACGGCCAGCCGGTGGTCGCGTTCTCGATCTATCGCTCGAAGGGCGCCAGCGACACGACCGTCGCGGATCTCGCCGCCGCCAAGGTGGACCAGCTCGCCGCGGCCAATCCGGACGTGCAGTTCACCAAGATCGACGACAGCGTCACCTACACCTACGGCAATTTCGAATCGGCGATGGAGACGCTGGCCGAAGGCGCGCTGCTCGCGGTCATCGTGGTGCTGCTGTTCCTGCGCGACTGGCGGGCGACGGCCGTCGCGGCGATCACCCTGCCGCTGGCGGCGATTCCGACCTTCTGGGCGATGGACCTGATGGGGTTCTCGCTCAACCTCGTCAGCCTGCTCGCCATCACGCTGGTGACCGGCATTCTCGTCGACGACGCAATCGTCGAGATCGAGAACATCGAACGCCACATGGCGATGGGCAAGCCGCCCTACAAAGCCGCCATGGAAGCCGCCGACGAGATCGGCCTTGCCGTCATCGCCATCACCATGACGATCATCGCGGTGTTCGCGCCGGTGAGCTTCATGGGCGGCGTCGCCGGCCAGTATTTCAAGCAGTTCGGCCTGACGGTGGCGGTGGCGGTGTTCTTCTCGCTGCTGGTGGCGCGGCTGATCACGCCCATGCTGGCAGCATATTTCTTCCATCCGCACGCGACGACCGGCCCGAGCTTTGGCCGGATGCTCCGCCGCAACCTGCTTGTGGCCGCGCCGCTCGCGGGCATCGCCATCGGGCTCCTGTTCGCGCTGGCCGCGCTGCCGGGTGCCGCTGCCGAAAACCCGGCCTTCGCCACTGTCGCTGGCTTTGCGGCCATGCTGCCGGCGGTGTCCTTCGACCAGGCGGCCGATCTCTCGCTCGCGATCATGGGCGGCGCCGTCGTGCTGGCGATCCTGTTCGCCTATATCGGCATGCCACATCCGGCGGAGCAGCATGACGGCGTGCTGATGCGGGCCTATACCGGCTTCCTGCGGGCGACCGTGCGCTGGCGCTGGATCACCCTTGCCGCCGGCATCGCGCTGTTCGCGCTGGCCATCGACAGCGTGAAATACCTGCCGACGGGCTTCATCCCGAAGGAAGATGCCTCGCGGATCGTGGTTTCGCTGGAACTGCCGCCCGGCTCGACGCTGGAAACGACCCTTGCCGTGACGGACAAGGCGGTGGCGAGCATTCGCGAACTGCCGGAAGTGCGCAGCGTCCTCGTCATCGGCGGATCCAGTCCCACCGGCACGCTGGAAGTGCGGCGGGCGGCGCTGACGATCAACCTGACCCGCAAGTTCGAGCGCACCCGCAGCCAGGGCGACCTCGAGCCGGTCATCGCCGACAGGCTGGCGGCGATCCCCGACATCCGCTCGTTCTACGTCAACGACCGCGGCGAGCGGGAATTGTCGGTCGGCATCCTCGGCGCCGACGGCGCGAAGGTGGCGGCGGTGGCGGCGGAACTCGAAAGCCAGATGCGGCGCGAGCCGATCTTCGCCAACCCCTCGGCCATGGCCTCCTTCGCCCGGCCGGAAATCCGCATCCGCCCCCGCCTCGACGAGGCGGCGGACCTTGCCATCGCGCCGGAGACCATCTCGGAGACGGTCCGCGTCGCGACGATCGGCGACGTCGGGGCGAATCTTGCCAAGTTCAATGTCGGCACGCGGCAGGTGCCGATCCGGGTGCAACTGCGCGAGGATGCGCGTGAGGATCTGTCGACCATCCGCAGCCTGCGTGTGACCACCGGCAGCGGCGCCTCGGTGCCGCTCGAGAGCGTCGCCGACATCAGCTTCGGCCAGGGCCCGTCGACGATCGACCGCTACGACCGCGACCGTCTGGTCAAGGTCGGCACCTCGATGATGCCGGGCTACGAGATCGGCCAGGGCAGCGAGGTCATCATGGCCCTGCCGGCGGTCACGGACATGCCGCCGGGCGTGCGGATCCAGGAAGTCGGCGACGCGGAAATCCAGGCCGAGGTCTTCGCCGGCTTCGCCTCGGCGATGGGCGCCGGCATCATGATGGTGCTGGTCGTGCTGATCCTGCTGTTCGGCAGCTTCTTCCTGCCGATCACCATCCTTGCCTCGCTGCCGCTGTCGGTGGGCGGCGTCGTCGGCGCGCTGCTGCTGACCCATACGGCGATCTCGATGCCGGTGGTGATCGGCATCCTGATGCTGATGGGCATCGTCACCAAGAACTCGATCATGCTGGTGGACTTCGCCGTCGAGCAGGAAAAGCACGGCGTGAGCCAGACGGAGGCGATCATCGATGCCGGCCGCAAGCGGGCGCGGCCGATCATCATGACCACGCTGGCCATGGCGGCCGGCATGGTGCCGGCGGCGATGGCGACCGGCGAAGGCGGCGAATTCCGCGCGCCGATGGCGATCGCCGTGATCGGCGGTCTCCTGGTGTCAACCGTGCTTTCGCTGGTCTTCATCCCCTCGGTCTACACACTGATGGACGACCTCAGCCATCTGGTCGGGCGGCTGTTCTCGCGGCTCCTGAAGCCCAACAGGGCCGACGAGGACGCGGCCCACGGCAACGAGGCAGTGGCCAATCCGGCGCGCCCCGCGGAACCGGATCTCTTCGGGCCCAGCTGGCAGCGCGTCACCGAGTTTCCGCAGCGCGCCAAGCCAGACCGCGACGACCGGCTCCAGCCGGCGGCCGAATAGCGCGGGCGCCGGCCAGAACCGGGAGCTCGCTACCGGAACGTCAAGAACGACTAAGCGGGGCGACAAGTTTATTTGACAGCGGCCGTGTCTCGCCTCCGCCGCCGCTGTCGGTTACCGTCGCCCTGCCGGCAATGGCACGCGACGCGGCAGCTTCTGCCCGGGGCAACGAAGGGCAGAGATGACACGCACGACAGAGGCCGAGGGCCTCCGCGCCATCGCCGACGACTACGACGCGTTCTTTCTCGACCAGTTCGGCGTCGTCCACGACGGCATGCGCGCCTACGATGGCGCCGCCGAGGCGGTGTCGGCCTTTGCGGCGATGGGCAAGCCCGTCGTCTTCGTCACCAATTCGGGTCGGCCGGCGGCGTTCAACGAGGCGCGGCTGGCGCGGCTCGGCGTTTCGCGCGAGACCTATCTCGCCTGCGTCACCTCGGGGGACGTCGCGATCCAGCTGTGCGAGGATGGCGTGTTTCCGCTGCCGAAGGATCGGCGCATACGATGCCTGACGATCTCCAGCCTCGACGACTACAACCTCTCCGACCGGCTCGGCTGCGTGCGGACGAATAGCGGAGCGGACGCCGACCTCGTGGTCATCGCCGGCAGCCAGGCCGACACGATCCCGATGTCAGATTACGAGGCGATGATGCGTCCCGCCGCCGAACGGGGCGTCGCCTGCATCTGCACCAATCCGGACCGGCACATGCTGACGCCATCGGGCCTGGTGCCGTCTGCCGGGGCGATCGCAGACCTTTATGCCGAGCTCGGCGGGCCGGTCACCTTCGTCGGCAAGCCGCATCCGGAGATCTACGAAGCCGCCCTTGCGCTGATACCGGGCGTCGAGAAGCGGCGGATCCTCTGCATCGGTGACAGTATCGACCACGACATTGCCGGCGCCGCCGGCTTCGGCGCGGCCCGGGCGCTGGTGCGCACCGGTATCCTCGCCGATGTCGAGGAAGCTGCGATCGACGGACGGCTCGCGGCGGCCGGCGTGACCGTCGACCACATCCTGCCGGCCCTGCGCTGGTGACGGTCTCCGGCTAGGCCACCGCCCGGGGGCGCGGTACGGCGCGCAGATGGCCGCCGGTCTTGCCGCCGGGCAGCGCCGCGATCCGGTCCGCGACGGCGAGCAGCTTCGCCCGGTCGATGCCGGTGCGGATACCGCCTTCGGCAAAGGCGAAGTCGAGATCCTCGGTGGCGGTGTTGCCGGTGGCACCCGGCGCAAAGGGACAGCCGCCGAGCCCGGCGGCGGCTCCCTCGATGACCCGCACGCCTGCCTCGTAAGCATAGAGCGCGTTGGCGACGCCCATGCCGAACGTGTCGTGGCCGTGGAACGCCCATGACGTTTCGGGCGAGTCGGCCATCACGGCAGCAAAGCGCTTGCGCACCGTGAGCGGATCGGCCCGACCGGTCGTGTCGCACAGCGCGAACTCCGCGGACGGTGCGATGGCGAGCGCCGCGCGGAAGACGCGCGCGACATCGTCCATCGGCACCGTGCCGATGAATGGACAGTCGAAGCTGGTGCCGAGATCCACCCTGAGGCGAAGCCCCTCGGTACCGGCGGTCGCCGCGACGATCGCCCGCAACTGATCGAGCGATTGCGCCACGGTCTGGCGGACATTGTTGAGATTGTGCGCCTCGGAGACCGAAACGACGAAGACGATCTCGGGGTAGCCATGCTGGAGCGCGAGTTCCGCGCCTTTGGCATTGGGCACCAGAACCGAGAGCCTTGCCCCGGCGTGGCCGCGGAAATGTGCCGCGATCTCGGCCATGTCGGCCATTTGGGGAATCGCCTTCGGGCTGACGAAGGAGCCGAGTTCCATCCGGGTGATGCCGGCGTCGAGCAACCCCTCGATGACGGCGATCTTCTCCGCCGTCGGCAAGGGCTCGGCGATCGACTGGAAGCCGTCGCGCGGCGCGACCTCGACGATCTCGACGGACGGCGGCGCCACGGCCTCAGACATGATCGGCACCGCCGACGCCGACCGGCTTCTCCCGGAACATGTTGAAGATGAACTGGAGGCCTAGCGCCCCGAAACCGATGGGCAGCATGGCGTAGGGGATCCACATCGGCGTGCCGAACGCGCTCGACACGCGCTCGCCATAGCTCCAGGCGTCGTGCGCCATCAGGTAGCCGCGCCAGGTGAGAATCCCGCAGAAGGCGGCGCCCGTCAGGCCGACGACAACCGCCAGAACCCTTCGGGCGCCATCGCCCACCCCCTCGGTGAGGAAGGTGATGCCGATATGCTCGCCGCGCCGCTCCACGTCGGCAGCGGTCATGATCGCCACGTAGACGAGCAGGAAGCCGTTGACCTCGAGGCTCCATGACGTCGGCGCGGCGAAGGCGTAGCGCATCGTCGCGTCATAGGTGATCGTCAGGACCATCGAGGCGAGGATGACCTGCCCGATGATCTGCAGGAACCGCGAGAACTGGTCGACGATCCGGATCGGTACGGCGAGCATAGTGTTGCCTCCTAGGCGTCCTGGCCCATCGCGAGGGCGATCGCCCGCTCGCCGACCTCGGTGCCGACCTCGTTGATCCAGCTGGTGCGGACATTGGCGCTGACCTCGGCGAAGCGCGCCAGTTCTTCCTCGGTCGGGTCGATCACCTCGATGCCCTGCTCGACGAAGGCCGGCCAATACTGCTTCTCGAAATAGTCGACATTGGCGGCACGCGCGCTGTTCTCGTCGAACCACTCGGCGCCGGCGAGGAAGGCGTTGCGGACAGGCTCGTCGAGTGCTTCCCAGCGATCGGTCTGGACGAAGATGCCGATCGAGAACGCCGTGACCGGCAGGCGGTAGACGTGCTTGGCCTGTTCCTGGATGCTGCGGCCGTTGATCGTCGAGATGTTCGCGACGGCCGCGTCGATCGTGCCGCGCTGCAGCGCGAGATAGAGCTCCGAGGACGGGATCCGCACAGCGCCGCCGCCGAAATCCTCGACCGCCTTGGTGGCCTCGAAGGACACGACGCGGATCCGCTTGCCGCGAATGTCATCGAGGTTGCGCACCGGCGAGGCATCGGTGCTCCAGATGTACTCGGGCTCCAGCAGGCCGCCGCCGAGCGACAGCACCGTCAGGCCGTTCTTCTTCAGCTCCTCCTCGACCAGCTGGAACAGCGGCGTGCCGCGCTTCATCCGGTCGGGGTTCTCGAACAGCGGGCCGACGACACCCGGCAGGCCGGTGATGCCGAGGATCGGCAGCGACCGGGTGATGTAGGACGTGGTGTGGAACATGAAGTCGATATTGCCGGAGCGCAGCGCCGGCAACTGTTCGTCGGCCGACAGGAGCCGACCGGAATCGTAGAAGTCGATCGCGACGGCGTCGGCATGGTTCTCGTTGACGAAGTCGACGAAGCCCTGCGAGCCATAAGCGAGGTCGGCGTAGGACGGCGGCAGGTAGGTGACGCCGGTCAGCGTCTCCTGCGCCGCGGCCGAGCGCATGGAAAGGCCAAGGGCCGAGCCGGCCGCGAGGGCGCCGGTGGCGGTCAGAAAGGTGCGTCTGTCGATGGTCATGGTGGTTTCCTCCTCTTGATTGTTACCTGAGCAGATTGGGCAGCCAGAGCGTCAGGGCCGGGAACAGCACGAAGATCATCAGCATCACGAACTGCACCCCGACAAAGGGCACGACGCTGCGGATGATCTCCTCGATCTTCAGCACCGGCGCGACCGCCCGCAGCGTGTAGAGATTGAGACCGACCGGCGGGGTGATCACCGCGATCTCGAGGTTCATCACCAGGATGATGCCGAACCAGAGCGGGTCGTAGCCGAGCGCGGTGATCAGCGGCAGAAGGATCGGCGTCGTCACCACGATGAGCGATACCGCGTCGACCAGCATGCCGAGCCCGACCAGCACCAGCATGATCAGCAAGAGGATCAGTTCGGGCGGCAGGTCGGTGCCGACCAGGAGGCCCGAGATCGCGTCGGGCACCCGGACCAGGTTGAGATAGTCGCCGAAGATCCGCGCGCAGCCCATGATCAGCAGGATGGCGCCGGAGATCCGGACACTCGACCCGAGCACCTTGAGCAGGCCCTTGCCGTCGAGGCTGCGGAAGATCACGGCGGCGATGACGAAGGCACCGAGCGCTCCGAAGGCCGCCGCCTCGCTTGGCGTGGCGAAGCCGGAATAGATCGTGCCGAGCACCACGGCGATCAGGATCAGGGCGTGCCAGATGCCGCCGATGGCGCGAAAGCGGTCGCCCCAGCTGTAGTCGACGACGGCCTGCAACGGCGCCTCCTCCGGATGGAGCAGGGCGCGGATGTAGATGTAGACGCAGAGGGCGAAGGCGAGCGCCAGGCCCGGCACGATGCCGCCGATGAAGAGGTCGGCGACGGAGACGTTGGAGACGGCGCCGTAGATGATCAGCGGGACGCTCGGCGGGATCAGCATGGCCAGGGCGCCAGAGCTGACGACGCTGCCGGCCGCCAGACTGCGGCTGTAGCCGCGCTGCAGCATCTCCGGAATGGCAATCGAGCCGACCGCGGCGACACCGGCAATCGAGACACCGCTGACCGCGCCGAAGACCGTCGAGGCGCCGACCGTCGCGATGGCGAGGCCGCCGCGGAGCCATTGCAGCCAGACCACGGCCGCATGGAACAGGTTCTTGCCGACCGGCGTGGCCGCCAGGAGATTTCCCATCAGCACGAAGAGCGGCAGGGCCAGCAATTCGAAGCTGTTGAGCTGGCCGAACAGCGAGGTCGGGCCGAAGAAGAACGCCATCGAGCCGCGGGCCATGTAGAGCCCAGTGAGTCCCGCGGCCCCGAGCGCCAGGAAGATCGGGGCGCCGATCGCGATTAGCGCGAGCAGGATGACGACGACGATGACCGGTTCGATCATCGCAGGGTCTCCTGCCCGACCGTCGCGCAGCCAGCCATGTCGGGCAGGTCACGGGGGGCCGATGCCGGCCTGCTGCGCCGCTTGTGCTTCTGCCTGCTCACGTCGATCCTCCCGAACCCGTTTCGTGCCGCGCGCTGCCGCCCGTCATATGATGCCGTCGCCGTGAAGTCCGGCGATCCGGTTGTCATCATAGTCGAGCCATTCACGCAGGACGGCATCGGTATGCTCGCCCAGCAGCGGCCCCGTGTGACGGACCTCGCCCGGGGAAGCGGAGAGGCGCGGAAAGACGTTCTGCATGGCCGTCGGGCCGAGCCGCTCGTCGTCGACGCGCACGATCGACTCGCGCGCCTGGAAATGCGGGTCGTTCAGCATGTCGCGGGCGCGGTAGGTCAGTCCCGCCGGCACGCCGGCCGCAGCGAGCGCCTCAACCAGCCACGCCGCGGTCTTGGTCGCCGTCCACGCACCGACGAGCCGGTCGATCTCGGCCTGGTTGCGGCCGCGCGCCTGGTGGTTGGCGAAGCGCTCGTCGTCGGCGAGCTCGGGCTGGCCCATCAGCGCCGCCAGTCGCCGGAACAGGCTGTCCTGATTGGCGCCGATGATGATCATGTCGCCGTCGGCGGTCGGATAGGCATTGGACGGCGCGATCCCCGGCAGGAAGCTGCCGGAGCGCTCGCGCACATGGCCGCCGCGGTCATATTCGGTGACAACGCTTTCCATGACCGACAGCACCGCCTCGTAGATCGAGGCGTCGACCATCTGCCCTTCGCCGGTACTGTGGCGGTGCTGGAGCGCCAGCAGCGCTCCCTGGAAACCGCTCTGGCCGGCCAGCGTGTCGCCAATCGACAGGCCGACGCGGACCGGCGGCCGGTCGGGATAACCGCCGAGATAGCGCAGCCCGCCCATCGCCTCGCAGACGGCGGCAAAGCCTGCCCGTTCCGCATAGGGTCCGGTCTGGCCGAAGCCGGTGACCCGGACCATGATCAGGCGGGGATTGATCGCCCGCAGGTCCTCGTAGCCAAGGCCCCATTCCTCCATCCGACCGACGCGAAAATTCTCGACGATGATGTCGGTGCTAGAGGCAAGTTCCCGGACGATCGACTGGGCGGCGGGCTTGCGCAGGTCGAGGGTGAGCGATTTCTTGTTACGGGCGATGACCGGCCACCAGAGCGGGTTGCCGTCAGCGTCGGTGCGGCCCCACTGGCGCATCGAATCGCCGCCCTGCGGCGGCTCGATCTTGACGACTTCGGCCCCGAAATCGGCAAGCAGCTGGCCGCAGAACGGACCGGCGATCAGCTGGCCCATTTCAAGCACGCGTATGCCCTCGAGTGGCCTCATGCCGGCTCATCCTCCCCCGACGGCGCCGACGCGCCCTCGCCTTGCAGTCGCGCCCTCCCGGCGCGGACGACACCGAACTGGCATCGTCACATCGAGGCTAGACGCATTGTATCCAATTTGTCAAACTGACGTCGGATATCGGCATTTGAGGGGGACATATTGCAGTGCAATGTATCCAATAACTAATGTCGGGCCTATGGGGACGTGCATGACGGAACGGCGTCGGAACGCGAAGGAACGGACGGTCGACCGCGTCTACGACAGCGTTCGGGAAGCCATTCTCGCCGGCGGTCACTCGGGCGAGGCACGGCTGACCGAGGAGATGCTGGCGGAGCGCTACGGCGTCAGCCGGACACCGGTCCGCGCGGCGCTGCAGAAGCTGGAGAGCGACGGCTTCGTCGACATGATCCCGCGGGTCGGCGCCGTGGTGAAACGCCGGACGCTGGCGGAAGTGGCCGAGATCTACGAGGTGCGCTCGCTGCTGGAGAGCCACGCGGCCGGGCTGGCCGCGACACGCCGGCGCGACGAGGATGTCGACACGCTGAAGCGGCTGCAGGACGAGATGGACCGGATCGCCGGCAATGGCGACGTCGAGGGGCTGTCGACATTAAACCGCGATTTCCACACCGTCATCCTGGAAGCCAGCGGCAATCGCACGCTGACGGGGTCGACGACACGGCTGATGGAGATCGGCTTTTTGGTCCACACCTACGGCAATCTGGGCCGGCAGGACGTGGCGCGCAGCTTCACCGAACACCGCAACCTGATCGAGGCGATCGGCTCACGCGACGTCGAGTGGGCGGCGACGATCATGCGTGGCCACCTTCTCGGCACCCGCAACGCGCTCACGCAGATCATGAGCGAGAAGCGGGCCGCGGCAGCGGGTCCGTAACGAAGCCTCTATCTGCGCCGACCGGTAGCCGGACGGCGCAGGGACGCGTCAGTTCTGCCGCTTGAAGGTCGTGGCAGCGACGACGGTCGAATCGCCGGTATGGGAATAGATCAGTTCCATCGTGTCGTCGTCGGCCAGAGCGCCGTCGATATGGCCGTCCGTATCCCGTGCGACGATCGATTTGCCGTCGAACCCGATGACGCCCATGAAGGTCTCGCTGCTCTTCGCCGAGGAGAAGGTGCCCCAGAAACGGCGTCCGTCCTGGCCTTCGACCGCCATCGTGAACTCCATTTCGCTGAGACGCGGCGCCGCCTCGCCGTCTTCATGATGCGCCGCGCTGCCGAGAAGGATCGTCTCGCTGGTGCCGACCCAGTTGCCCTTGAGATCCGGCAACGCAGTCGCGTCCTGCGCGGTGGCCGTGCCGAAGGGGGCTGCGACGGCGAACGTCACGAGCATGGCGGCTAGCAGATTTTTCATGTGGGTCTCCTCTGGCGAATGACTGGCAGTCGCCCGTTCGCCGTCGCCCGGCGGAGAAGTGCGGCACCAGCCTAATCACCTGCCGCGAGGGGAGTCCAGCGACCGACCCGTCAAGGCCCGTCATCCCCGGGAGTCTTCGCGACAAAGCATCGGAGCGCGATCGCTTGCACAAGCGCGAACCAGGCGTCCCCCAGCGGCGAAAGGTCGTTGCCGGACAGGCCGCTTCCCTACCAGCCGATCTGCACGCTCCACGCGAAATCGCGGTTTTCGCCTGGCGCCAGGATCAGGATGCCCGGCTTGTCCCGGAACTCGCCGTCCCAGCCGACCGGGCTGGCCATGGAAAACCATGGCTCGATGCACAGGAACGGCGCGCCGCCCGGCTTCGACCAGATGCCGAGATCAGTGTAGCCGTCCCAGGCAATCGTCAGCGCCCGGACGACGCTGCCGTCTTCGGCCTGCGCCACGAAGCGGACGCTGCGGCTGGCGACGCCGGGCATCACCAGCGCGTCCCGCTCGAACAGCGCTTCCGTCAGGGGTAGCGTCCGACCATCGAAGGGGAGCGGCTTCGCCTCCCCCAGAAGGCCGCCCTCGACGGCAAGCGCGCCCCCTGTTTCCGGGGCCTCGAACACGATCACATGGTCGGTCCTGGCGACGCCGTCGGCCAGCGGCCAGCGAAACCCCGGATGGGCACCGACGCCGCACGGGAGCGCGTCTTCGCCGGGATTGTTGACGGTGCTGGTGACCGTCAGCGTGTCGGCAGTGATGGCGAACGTAACATCCAGCACGAACGGAAAGGGAAACATCTGCCGCGTCTCGGCATCGGCCTCGAGCCGGAGTACCGCGCGCGCCGCCGAGCGTTCGATCCAGGCGAAGCGGCGATCGCGGGCAAAGCCGTGCTGGCCGATCGGGTACGCGCGTCCGTCATGGCGTAGCGTGTCGCCGGCGAGCCTGCCGACGATCGGAAACAGCACCGGCGCATGGCGCGGCCATTCGGGACCTGCCTGCCACAGCAATTCTTCGCCGGCAGCGTCCCGGAGGCTGACGAGTTCGGCGCCATGGTCGCTGATCACGGCGCTGATGCCGCCCGCCGTCATCTCGTGCGTCTCGCTCACTGTCTGCTCCCTCTTGCGTTCCGTTGCCGGTCGAGATCGGAGCGAGCGTCCAGGCAAAGCCCGACCGACCGGTCCGCGCGGCCTTCTCTACTCGGCGGCGCCGACCAATGGCAGCTCTTCCGTCGACGCGACGGCGGGGTCGCCGACAAGGCCGAAGACCTCCATCTCCTCGCCGAAGCCGCGCAGCGGATACGCGCCGATGCTTTCGAAGGCCGTGGGGTTGTTGGCGATCTCGGCGAAAGCCTTCGACAGGAGGACGGGTCGCTTGACCGTCTTGGTCAGGTTCTCGAGGCGCGCCGCGGCGTTGACGGCCGGTCCGATGACGGTGAAGTCCAGCCGCCCGCGCGAGCCGATATTGCCGTACATCACTTCTCCCGCATGGATGCCGACGCCGTAACGCAGCACCGCGCGACCGTGGCGGTGGTGCTCGGCGTTGAGGATCCGCATCGATTCCCGCGCCTCGCCGACGGCCTGGATCAGGTCGTCGCAGGCGGTCGGCCGGTCCAGCGGAAAGATCGCCAGCAGGCCATCACCGACGAATTTCAGGATCTCGCCACCGCGGCGTTCGACCGGCTCGCAGATCGCGTCGAAATACTCGTTGAGGAGGTCGATGACGTCGTCGCGCGGCCAGAGTTCGGAAATGCCGGTGAAGTCGCGCAGGTCGCAGACCATGATCGCCGCCGATACGCTGCGGCCGGCGCCCCGGGTGATCGCGCCGGCGAGGATCTCGTCGCTCGCGTGCGGTCCGACATAGGTTTCCAGCAGCGTGCGCGCGAGGCGGTTCTTCAGCCGGATTTCGCTGACCAAAGAAAAGGCCGGCAGCAGATCCTGAAGGAAGGCAACGTCCTCGGCCGTCAGCCCTCCCGGCACGTCGGTGGCGAAGGTGATGACGTGGCGGCGGCCGAGCGTGTGCTCCAGCGGCCAGGCGACGTAGTCGGTCAGGCCCTCCGCCCGCAACTGCGCGAACAGCGAATACTCGCCGGCCTCGGGCGGCAGGGTCAACTGGCGGCGAACCTCCGGCGCCCCGCGATGGACCTCGGCGACGGGGCTGTCGAGATATTCCGGGCTTTCCATTGCGCCGTGCTCATAGGTCAGGATCTCGGCTTCCGCCATGCCGTTGCGCCAGAGGATCCGTGCGCCCAGCCATTGCGGATGCTGGATGCGGAACTGCAGGGTGGCGCGCACGATCGGGATCCCGGCGGCCCGCAACCGGTCGCACAACTGCAGGAAAATCCTGTCCGCGAAACGCTCGTCGCGGGTGCCGAGCATCAGCCAGTCGAGAATTCGCGTCCGGTGCAGCGGCCACTGGCCGGGTTCGCGCAATGAAGGTGCCATGCGTTCCGTGTCCATTACGGCTTCCCATCGTCATCCGGCATGATTGCGCCTGCCCCGACACGCCCTCGCCGCCGCGACAGCTCTTTTGGCTGGCGGGTGCGAGAACGGCTTGCGAGCAATATGGTGCAGTAGCGAGTCGAGCGATAACATGAACGTTTGATGACGGGAATCCGCCCGCCCGAGCCTGGGCCCGTCATCCAGTAGCGATGACGTGAGCCACCGGCGTTCTTGCCCTGGAGGCCGATCGGCGTATCTCCGGCCCACCCGCAAGCCAGGAGTCTTTCGATGCGTGCCATCGGCTACCAGCAATCCCTTCCGATCACCGACGAGCGCGCGCTGCTCGATCTCGACCTGCCGCGTCCCGATCCCGGCCCGCACGACCTGCTCGTCGCGGTGCGGGCGGTCTCGGTCAATCCGGTCGACACCAAGGTGCGCATGCGGGCGCAGCCGGAAACGGGCCAGTCGAAGGTGCTCGGATGGGACGCCGCAGGTATCGTCGAGGCCGTCGGGTCGGCGGTGACGCTGTTCCAGCCGGGCGATGCGGTCTACTACGCCGGCGCCCTGCAGCGGCCCGGCACCAACGCCGAGTATCACCTCGTCGACGAGCGGATCGTCGGCATGAAGCCCGCTTCGCTCAACGACGCGGAAGTCGCGGCGCTGCCACTGACGGCGCTGACTGCCTGGGAGGCGCTGTTCGACCGGGCTGGACGTCGCCCGCCCGGTGAACGGTGCGGTCCCGGCGATCCTGATCGTCGGCGGCGCCGGCGGTGTCGGCTCGATCGCCATCCAGCTGGCACGGACGCAGACCGACCTCACCGTCATCGCCACCGCCTCCCGTCCGGAGACACGCGAATGGTGCCTCGCGCTCGGCGCACATCACGTCATCGACCACAGCAAGCCACTGGCGGCCGAGATCGAAGCGCTCGGCATCGGCAGTCCGGCCTTCGTCTTCTCGACCACCCAGACCGACCGGCATCTCGCCGAGATCGCCCGGCTGATCGCACCGCAGGGCCGGTTCGCCTTGATCGACGATCCGGCGACGCTCGACGTGTCGCTGCTCAAGCAGAAGAGCGTGTCCCTGCACTGGGAGTTCATGTTCACCCGCTCGATGTACGAGACGGCGGACATGGCGCGCCAGGGCACCATCCTCAACGAGACCGCCCGTCTGATCGACGCCAAGGTGCTGCGCACGACACTCGCCGAGCGGCTCTCTCCCATCGACGCCGCCAATCTGCGCGCGGCGCACCGGCTGATCGAGAGCGGCCGCGCCAAGGGCAAGATCGTCCTGGAAGGCGGGGAATAGCCAGCCCGGGCACAAGGCTCGAAACCATCTCCCTGCGGTCCCGGTCCGAGCCCGCGGGGAGAGCAAAGGACCCGCCGGGCGGACGTCGCTTCAATCAGGCCGTGTTGGCGGCCGGTTCGGTGGCGGCGTTACGCCGGCGAACCAAGTCGCTTGCTGCCGCCGCGTTCTCGTCGTCATTGCCGCCCGATACCTGCACGGTGGAAACGGCGATCTTGATGCCGTTCTCGGCGAAGGCCTTCTTGATCATCAGGAGCGCCTTGCGCTTGATGACGAACTGCTCGCCCGGCTTGGTCATCATCTTCATCCGCAGCACCACCGCGTAGTCGCCGAAACTGTCGACCCCCTGCATCTTCAGCGGCTCGATGATGCTCGGCGCAAACTCCGGATCGTCGGCGAGTTCCAGCCCGATCTTCTTGATGATCCTGCGGGCGAGGTCGATGTCTGAATCGTAGGTGACGTTAATCACCATCTTGTCGATCACCCAGTCGCGGCTCATGTTCTGGATCGCGCCGAGGTCGCCGAAGGGCACGGTGTAGACCGGGCCGCGATGGTGCCGGAGCCGCACCGAGCGCAGGCTGAACGACTCCACCTTGCCCTTGTAGCCGCCGCTCTGGATGTACTCGCCGACGCGGAACGCATCGTCGAGCATGTAGAAGATGCCGGCGAGGAAATCCTTGACGACGGTCTGCGAACCAAGGCCGATCGCCACGCCGAAGATACCGGCGCCAGCGATCAGCGGTCCGATTGCGATGCCCATTCCCGACAGGATCGTCAGGATGGCGACGACCAGGATGAAGGTCGCCAGCGTGTTGCGGAAGATCGGCAGCAGGGTGCGCACCCGCGCCCGGTGCACGGCTGCTTCGGGATCGTCGTCGTCCTCGCTGGCAGCGGCATCGAGCTTGCGGGCGATGAACACCTTGGCGAGGTTCCAGAGAAGGTCGGCGACGAGCAGGATGATGATGCCGTGTAGAATGCCGATCGCCAGGCGCTGCAGCACGTCGTTCGGAGCCGACATGATCGGGCTGAAGCGCCAGACCGAGGCAAGCCAGCCGACCGCCAGGGCAATGACCAGCGCCCTGATGCCGCGCACGATCAGGACGTTGGTCAGCGCCTGGGTCAGCGTCGCCTCGCCCCTGCGCGCGGCCACCGTCTGGGCGGCATGGCCGGCATTGGCGATGAGCCGCGGCAGGACCAGCGCGTAGAGGCCGATCCACAAGGCGCCGAACATGCCGACGGCCCACAGCAGCCAGAGGCCGACCAGGTAGAGGGTCAGCAGCCAGTTCCGGCTGGTGCCATGAAGGGGATCGGCATCCGGCCGACGCCAGACGGTCTCGACGGCGATGCCCAGCAGGCCGAGGCCCCACGCAAGGGCCGCCAGTCTGACAACATCGGTGGTGAAGCCCAGCGCCGGCATGACGCTGAGGGTCCCCCAGACCAGCAGCCCGTAACCGGCACCAAGCGTCAGACGGCGTTTCCAGAAGCCCGCCGAAGCAGCACTGACCGGCAGGATGCGCGGCACGCGACGGACCTCCGTGCTCAAGCCGGGCCCGGCTACTGGATCGGGCGCCAGCAGGACTCGCAGGGAAACGATCACGAGGCGAATCAGGATGACCGCGACGAGATAGGTCAGCACCATCTTCCGCAACAGCGGTGGCCAGTCCAACGCGAGGAAAAGACCGGTGCTGGCCACGCCGAAGACGACGAGCGGGACAAATTGCGACACGAACCCGACGGTCAGTCGGGTTTGATCGAGGACCGCTCCGCCGGTCGGCGTTGCACGGCGACGAACAAGGCGCCCGACGAGCCGTTCCGCCGCGTATCCGAAGCCGATCAGGAGCGCGAGAATGGCAAGGCCCCTGCCGGGGTTGCCGGCATTGACGTCGCGCGCAACGACGGCGGCGGCGCGCTCGAATTCAGCCGGGATCCGCGGGATCGCGGCGATCAGATCGGCAAGGCGGGCGCGATACAGCGCCTCCCACTCGCCGATGACGGTGGCGATCGAGTCATCCTCCGGCTCAGCTGCCGGCAGATTCCTCGCCTCCAGCCAGCCGCGTACGTCCGGATCGTCGAGAAGCTGCAGCAGCTGCTCGACCTTCTGCGGCGCGACGCTCGTGGTCTGCGCGGCGGGTGCCGGGGCCTGCTGTGAGGAGGGGGAGGACGTTCCGACAAGGACCCAAAGCAAGACCAGAAAGGCCCGGCAGAACCCGCCTTGCATGATCGGCGTCAGGACCGTCACTGCCGTGGCCTCCGCGACGAGGGAAGTGATCCAGATTACGGCTGGCTTCGGCGCTCGGCAAGGGATGCCTTCGGTCAGGTCTGATCAAGCACGACGCGGACCCTGCGCGCCGAGGGCAGAGCAAGCGATCCCCCGGCAGGGTCTATGACGATAAAAAGTGCATGACGATCATTTAGGCAATTGACAGCTCCCGAACGCTCCGCTTCACTTACTTCCATGTTAGTAAGTGCCTGCCAGACGCCTCCGAAGCGGCCGGAACCATGGGTTGGACCTCGGTCACCAATCCACCGCGCACGCCCGGATGCCTTGCCAGCGTCACCTGCTTGCAGCGCCGGACGCGCGCTCGTCGTCAGCCTCTTCACCGCGACAAGGAAGTTTCCATGCAGTCTTTGAGAACCACCACCGGCGCAGCGCTCGTCTCTCTTGCGATCGGCCTTTCGCCGCTCGCCGCGGCCGCCCAGGAGACCGTCGAGCTCAACATGGCAACCCCGTGGGCCGGTGGGCACTGGCTGGAAATCGGGGCGAAGAAATACGCCGAGATCGTCGATCAGATGACCGACGGACGCGTCAAGATCAACGTCTTCCCGGCCGGCGCGCTCGGACCCGCACTCAAGGTCACCGAGTCGGTGCAGATGGGCATCGCCGACATGGGCCACGCCTGGGGCGGCTACGACTGGTCGGTCGATCGTACCAGCGCGATGTTCGCGGGCTGGCCCGGCGGCCCGAACCCGGAAGAGTACATGATGTGGCTCTATAACGGGAACGGCCTGACGCTCTGGAAGGAATGGCGCGACGACGTCTTCGACGTGGTGGCGATCCCTTGCGGCGTGACGGAGACCGAGATCTTCATGCATGCGCACAAGGCCGTCCGCACGGTCGAGGACCTGCAGGGTCTGAAACTGCGCACCTCGTCGGCATGGGCCGAAATCGCGCCGAAGCTCGGCGTTTCGACCGTCATCCTGCCGGGCTCGGAAGTCTTCTCCGCGCTCGAGCGGCAGGTCGTCGACGCCATCGAATGGGGTGGCCCGGGCGGCAACATGCAGGAAGGCTTCGACAAGATCGCGCCGTACATGATGATGCCGGGGGTCCATTCCCGCGCCGCAGTCCACGACTGCATCTACAACAAGGCCGCCTGGGAGCGCATTCCGGAGAAGGACCAGGGGCTCCTGGAAATGGCCGGAAAGCTCGCCATGCTCGAATCCTATCTGGGCTACGCCAAGATGGACATCGCCGCCTACGAGGCGATGAAGAAGGACTCGCCCGCCGAAATGGTGCAGGTCGACGACAGCCTGGTGAAGGCGGTCGGCGAAGCCTCCCGCGAATGGGCCGTGGAGCAGTCCGGCGACAATGAGTGGTTCAAGCGGGTCTACGAAGACCAGGCCGCATTCCTCGACTCGATTTCCGGTCTGGCGGAGTTCCGCTTCGCACCGGGCGCCCGGTAGTCTCGCAGCGATGGTCCGGACGGGTGTCTTGCGGCACCCGTCCGGCATTCGCGTCACTCCCGCACGACAGACGAGTGTTCGGTCCCCGTTTTCTCAAGCGCCTCGCGCTTGACCGCGTGCCCGTCGCGTCAGGCTCCTTTGATCCCCATCGTCGAGTAACCCCCTTGCACGCAGCCACGACCAGCGGCCGGCTCCGCTCAGCCCGCCTGCCTCTTGCCCCAAAGAGGCACCCATGACCGCCCTCATCCGCGGCATCCAGGCCGTCTCGCTCTGGTCCGGCAGGATCGCCGCCCTGCTCCTCCTGCCGCTCGTCTTCGCCATGGTCTACGAGGTCGTCAGCCGCTACGTCTTCGACGCCCCGACCCAGTGGGCGTTCGAAGTCAGCTACATGATGATGGGCACGATCTTCCTGTTCGGCCTGTCCTATGCGCTGCGCAACAACGCTCACGTCAATGTCGACTTCATCCACGCCCATCTGCCGCGACGGCTCGTCGGGATGATCGACTGCATCGCCTTCGTGGCGATGACGGGACTCCTCGTGTGGCTGACCATGACGCTCGCCGATGGCGTCATCCGCACATACCGGACCGGCGAAGGCTCGGGCCTTTCGGCCTGGAACCCGCTCGTCTGGCCCTTCCGGCTCATCTATGCGCTGGGCTTCGGGCTGTTCGCCCTGCAGATGGGTGGCAAGGTCCTCGAGGCGCTGCTGGTCATCCTCGGCCGGCCCCTTCCCCCTCTTTCCGGCGACATAACGGTCGACGAGAAGGCGGGCGCGGCATGACCAGCGAAACCGTCCTGTGGATGTTTCCGGCGCTGCTGGCGCTGATCATCCTCGGCATCCCGATCGCCTTTTCGATGATGCTGGTCGCCCTCGGATTCGGCTTCATGCGCTTCGGCGACATCGTGATCCTGCAATTTGCCCAGCGGGTGGACGAGGTCGCGACGAACTACGTGCTCGGCGCCATCCCGCTCTTCATCTTCATGGGGGCAATCCTGGAGCGCGCTGGCATTGCCGAACGGCTTTTCGACGCGCTCTACATGTGGACACGCCGACTGCCGGGCGGTCTGGCGATCGCGGCCTTGCTGATGTGCACGATCTTCGCCGCGGCATCGGGAGTGGTCGGCGCCACCGAGACGCTGGTCGGCATGCTCGCCATCCCGGCGATGCTCAAGCGCAAGTACAATCATTCGCTGATCTCGGGGACCGTCTGCGGCGGCGGATCGCTCGGCACGGTGATTCCGCCGTCGATCCCGGTCATCGTGCTGGCGCCGATCGCTGCCTTGCCGGTCGGTGATCTGCTCGCGGGCATCCTCGTCCCCGGGATGCTGATGTCGACGATGTTCATGCTCTACATCCTCATCGCCTGCGCGCTGAAACCGTCGCTTGCGCCGGGCGAGACGGAACCCGACCCTCGCAGTTTCGCCGAGAAGATGTCGTTCACCCTGTCGGCGCTGGTTCCGCCCATGGTCCTGATCGCAACGGTGCTCGGAACTCTGTTCACAGGCCTTGCGACACCGACGGAAGCGGCAGCGTGCGGCTCGTTCGGGGTGCTTATCCTGGCGTTGTTCTATCGCCGGTTGACGTTTCGGATGCTTCTCGCCGCCTCGCTGCAGACGGTGTCGCTGACCGCGATGATCCTTGCCATCGTCCTCGCCGGCTCGCTGTTCTCCGGCGTTTTCTTCGCCTCCGGCGGCATGATGGCCGTGCGGGGCATCCTTGATTCGTTTGGGCTGGAAGCCTGGTCGGTGGTGGCGCTGCTGCTGGGGATCACCTTCGTCCTCGGCTTCGCGCTCGACCTGATCTCGATCGTGCTGATCATGATGTCGATCGCGGTGCCGATCCTCGCCCTTTACGGCGTCGACCCGCTGTGGTTCGCGATCATCTTCCTGGTGACGCTGCAGACGAGCTATCTCACTCCGCCGATGGCACCGTCGATCTTCTATCTTCGTGCCATCGCGCCGTCCGAGATCACGCTGACCCAGATGTATTGGGGCGTGATCCCCTTCATCTGCTGCCAGGTCATCGTCCTGGCGCTCGTCATCCTGTTCCCCGCCCTGGCCACCTGGATGCCGCGCTTCATCTACGGCTAACCGGCCGACCCAACAGCATGGACATGCAATGATCTACGAAGAACGCGACTACCACATCAGACCCGGCAAGCTTGCCGCCTTCGTCGCCTGCTACCGCGACCACGGCGTCGCGCTGCAGAAGAAGTATCTCGGCACCTTCGTGAGCTACTTCACGACCGAGATCGGCGAACTCAACCATGTCGTCGCCCTTTGGGGCTTCAACAGCCTCGACGAGCGGGCCGCGATGCGCAAGGCGATGCTCGCCGACCCGGCGTGGCAGGACTATCTCGCGCGCGTCGACGGCATGATCGAGCGGCAGACGACCCGCATCCTGACGCCCACCGACTTCTCGCCGCTGCAATGACCGCCTTCGACGTCTCGACCGCCGACGGCGCGACACTTGCTGCCTCGCGCGACGGCGCTGGTCCGGCGGTCGTGCTGGTCAGCGGTCTCGGCGGCACCGGCGGTTTCTGGAAACCCGTCGTGACCGGCCTCGCCGGGGCCCATGAGGTGTTCAGCTTCGACCAGCGCGGCATCGGCGGCTCGGCGCGCGGCACGGCCGAGACCACAATCGACCGGCTTGCCGATGACGTGCTCTCCCTGCTCGATGCGGCAGGCATCGACAGCGCCGTGATCGTCGGGCATTCCACCGGCGGCTGCATTGCCCAGACCCTCGCTGCGAAGGCGCCGGACCGGGTTCGAAAGCTGTGCCTGAGCGCCACCTGGCTGCGTCCGAGCCGATACATGACGGCGCTGTTCGAGACGCGACTGCGGCTGCTCGAAGGAGACCCCGTTGCCTATGCGGCAACCGCCACGCTGATCTCCTTCGCGCCGGCCTGGCTGGAGGAGAACTGGTCGGCCTACGAGCGGGCGGTCGCAAATGCGCCGCAGGGCGAGACCCAGCGCAAGGTGGTCGCCGAGCGGATTGCGGCCCTGCTCGCCTTCGATGGCAGCGCCAGCCTCCCGGCAATCACCATGCCCGTCTCCATCATCGGCGCCGAGGACGACATGATCGTCCCGGCTTTCCTGCAGCGGGCGCTCGCCGAAGCACTGCCCGCCGCGACGACCACCATGCTGCCGGACGGCGGACACTTCTTCCCCGTCTCGCGCACGCGCGCCTTCGTGGCGCATCTCGCCGACTGGGCAGGGCAGCAGCCATAACGCCGGCCATGGGCGATGACGCGCTGCGCCGAAACTGAAAGGGAAGCCAGAATGAAGCTCGCCGGCAAGGTCGCCATCATCACCGGAAGCGGTTCGGGCATCGGCCAGGAGACCGCCAGGCTCTTCATGGCAGAAGGAGCCGTCGTGGTCGTCGCCGATCGTGACGAGGCGGCAGCCGAGCGTGTCGCCGCCGAGCTGACCGCCGCTGGCGGAACCGCAAGCGCGATCCCCGTGGACGTGTCGGTCGAGGCCGAGGTCGCGGCGATGGTCGCGACCTGCGTCGAGCGTTACGGCCGCCTCGACATCCTGGTCAACAATGCCGGCTACGGAATCGCCGGGACGGTGGTCGATACCGCGGTCGCGGACTGGGACGCGCTGTTTTCAGTCAACGTCCGGGGCGTGTTCCTCGGCTGCAAGCACGCGATCCCGGTGATGGAGCGGCAGGGCGGCGGCGCGATCGTCAACACCGCCTCCGGCGGCGCGATCGTCGGCATCTACGACCGGGCGGCCTACACTGCGTCGAAAGGGGCGGTCGCGGCGCTGACCCGTGCCATGGCGATGGATCACGCGGAATCGAAGATCCGCGTCAATTGCGTCGCGCCCGGCACGATCGAGACCCCCTATTTCACCAAGATCTTCGCGAACTCGCCCGATGCCGCCGGCCTGCGCAAGTTGCTGGAGGACCGGCAGGTGATGCAGCGGCTGGGCCAGCCGGTGGAGATCGCCCGGGCCATCCTGTTCCTGGCCTGCGACGATTCCTCTTTCAGTACCGGCTCGACGCTGGTCGCCGACGGTGGCTGGACCATCCGGTAATCGACCCGACGCCCTATATGCAGCCGTGGAGGCGGCTGCCTCAGACGGTTCGAGACCGGCCGGAGCGCGACGAGTCCATGTCGGCGGACACTCGTCGTCACCAAAGACGTCGGCGCGAAGCATCGGGAGGGATACGATCGGCGACCTGAAGGAACGTATCGAAGACCTATCGGTCGAATTGCTGGTACGCCATGGCTACCAGGGCTTCCGGTTCCGCGACATCGCGGACCGGCTCGGGACGACTCGTGCCGCCGTTCACTACCATTACGGCAACAAGCAGAAACTCTGCGAGGCCGTGGTGGTGCAGTACATCACCACGCTGCTCGGCCGATGGGAGCATAACTGGGCCAGCGAGAAAATCTTCAGCGACAAGATCATCGGCATGATGGAGGCAAACCGCGAGCGCTACCTCGTCTTCAATCCCACGGGGAGGACGACCAATCCCTGGAGCCTGATCTCCCGGATGCGCGTCGATCGCGACCTGATCGGACCGAAGGCGCAGGACGCCATCAACGGCTTCGGCATCACGCTGGAGCGGCTGATCATCGCGGCGATCGGCCAGGCCGTCATGCGCGGGGAGCTCGTCGCCGACATTCCCCGGCGGGACGTCGCCCTGCAGCTTGTCGCGATCGCCGACAGCGCTGGCGCGATCACGCAGGATGGTGGTGGTTTCGAGCGGCTTGACCAGCTCTATCGATCCTTCGCCCGGATCGTCGAACATGCCTATGGGCGCGCGCGTGGCGACGCCGCCCCGCCGGGTATCGCATCGATCGCCGGTGGCCGGCCCGGCGCGTAGCCCCATGACGGTCGCGCAGGCTGCCCGCCTCACGCCAGCGACATTTCCCTTGTGCGGCGCTGGCCCATGAAGTGGATGAAGCGGCTGTGCACCTCCTCGGCGTGCTCGCGCGCGAGCTGCTCGGCCCATCCGGCGTCCTGCCGTTCGATCGCCTCGATGATCCGGTCGTGCGAGGCCGGCAGCTCGGTCGGCAGGTCGTCATCATAGGACCGATAGTACAGCCGCAGCATGCGCCGGCCACCGACGAGGAGCCGCCGGTAGGCGTCGTGGAGATACGGATTGCGCGCCGCCTCGCTCACCGCCAGGTGGAAATCCATGTTGGTCTGGATCATCCCGAGCGCATCCTTGGCCGGCACCGTGGCGCGGAAGCGTTCCTGTTCGTGCCGGATCTTCTCCAGCGCGATATCGGTGCGCAGCTCCGCGGCAAGGCGGGTGACCGCCCGCTGCACCAGGTCGAGCGCATCGATGTATTGCGGGAACTCCTCGACATTCATGCCCGCGACGACCGTGCCCTTGTTGGGCAGCGTGTCGACCAGCCCTTCGGCCTCCAGATGCACCAGCGCCTCGCGGATCGGCGAGCGCGAGGCGGAAAAGCGCTCGGCGAGGCGCATTTCGTCGAGCAACTGACCCGGCCGCAATTCCAGCGACAGGATCTCGTCGCGCAGCCGGTCGCGGATCATCAGCGCGCCGAAGCCCCGCTTGCGCGGCGGCTCCTCATCGATCCTCGGGCGCTTGGTCACGAGCGTGTCCTGCTGTCGATCCTGACGGCCGTCATCCGGCGCATCGATCAGAAGTTCGGAACCCAGCGGCGCGACTGTTCGCGGGCGTCGTCGTAACTGCCCTCGAAGATCGGCGAGGCGACCGTGGCGCGGACATGCAGGATGTCCTCGCCGACATTGCGGAAGCCATGTCTGGCGCCGGCGGGGATGAGCACCGACTGGTTGGGCTCCACCATCTGGCGATCCTCGCCGACCCAGATCTCGGCGCGGCCTGCCATGACTTCCAGCACTTCCTCCACGGCATGGTGATGGGTCGGGGCGCCGAGCCCAGGCTCGCACCATTGCTCGAAGATGCAGATCTGGTGGGCGCCGGCGACAGCCGAAATCCGCATCTGGGTCATGACGCCGTCGCGCCACTTCTCCACCGCTCCGTCTCTGTGATCGCAGATCTGCATGCTCGTCGCCTCTTCCATTCTTGTGGTCGCCGGCTCAGGCGCCCTGCCAGAGACGCTAAGGCGCCAAGCGCATCTTGTCGACAGAAAACATACACGGTTTACATGCTGCCTCTCGTCTGCGACAGGATAGGCATCCGGAGTGCCTCGCGGCGGGATGATTGCATGCGCTGGAAGAAGACTGCCTCGATGATCGAGGTCCATGCCGAGGGTGAAGTCGGGCGGGTCGTGACCGCCGGCGTGCTCGACGTTCCGGGCGAGACGATGCTCGACAAGATGCTGCACATCAACGAGGTCGACGGCAGCCTGCGGCGGTTCTTCTGCTTCGAGCCCCGCGGCTACGCGCAGATGAGCACGAACCTCCTGTTCGCGCCGACCACCCCCGACGCGGACGCCGCCTTCCTCATCCTGCAGCCCGACCGGGCGCATGCGATGTCCGGCTCCAACAGCATCTGCGTCGTCACCGCCCTGCTGGAGACCGGCATCCTGCCGATGCACGAGCCGGAGACGGTGGTGCGGCTGGAGACCCCGGCCGGCATCGTGAAGGCCGTGGCGCAATGCGCCGAGGGAAAATGCGTTTCCGTCTCGCTCGACATGTCGCCGAGCTTCGTCGACCGTCTCGACGCGGTCGTCGAGGTCGAGGGGCTGGGACCGGTGACGGTCGACATCGCCTTCGGCGGGGTGTTCTACGCGCTGATCGACCCGGCGCAGTTCGGCATGGCGATCGACCCGGCAGCGGCCCGCTCGCTGGCCGACATAGCCAGCCGGGTGCATCGGGCCGTCGATGCGCAGCTCGACGTGCAGCATCCGACGACCAAAGGCCTCGGCGGCATTTCCTACACGATGTTCGTCGACCGCGACGCGCGCGGCGACCTACGCGGTGCCACCGTGCTGCCGCCCGGCCGTTTCGACCGCTCGCCCTGCGGCACCGGCAACTCCGCCCGCCTCGCCTGCATGGTCGCGCGGGGCGAAGCGAACGTCGGCGATCGCTTCGAGGCGCGCTCGATCATCGGCAGCAAGTTCGACGTCGGCATCCTTGGCGAGACCACCGTCGGCGACCGGCCGGCGATCCTGCCGCGCATCACCGGTCGCGGCTGGATCCACGGCTTCCACCAGATCGGGCTGGATCCGTCGGATCCGTTTCCCGAAGGCTACGCCGTCGCCGATTGCTGGGGCGACGGCATGGACCTCCTGAAGTGAGCCCAGGCAACGGGGTCGCGATCATCGGCGCCGGCGTGGTCGGCACCGCCCTCGCCTTCCGTCTTGCCGAGCGCGGCGAGGCGGTGACGCTGTTCGATACCGGGACGCCCGGCGAGCTCGGTCCGTCGCGCGGCAATGCCGGCCATATCGCGGCATCCGACATCTTTCCCTTGAGCCATCCCGGCATCGCCGTCGAGGCGCTCGGCATGCTGGCCAAGCGCGACGGGCCACTGAAGATCGACTCGCGATACCTGCCGACGCTGGCGCCATGGCTTGCGATTTTCGTGAGGACGGGATCGGGGAAACGCTTCGAGGCCGCCACGCGGGCGATCAGCATCCTCTGCGACGGCACGGTCGAGGCGACCGAGAGGCTGTTCGCGGACGCGGGGATCGCCGATCGCTTCCGCCGCGTCCCGGCGCTGTATATCTACGATACGCAACGCTCGCTGGATGCCTCGCGGGCCGGATGGCAGCGCAAGGCCGCGGCCGGGCACGCCTCGACCGTCATCGGGCGCGACGAACTCCGCGACCGCGAGCCGGCGCTGGCGGACCGTTTTGCCGGGGCCGTGCTGTCGCACGATTGGGGACAGGTGAGCGATCCCAAAGCGGTGGTCGACGGGCTGTTCGAGGCCGCCCGCGGCCATGGCGCGGTGTTCTGCCAGACGAGAGTCGAGGCGATCGCGCCGTCGGAAGCCGGGATCGCGGTGCGCACGGAAGGCAGCGACCGGGCCTTCTCACGCGTACTCGTTGCGGCCGGCATCAGGTCCCGCGACTTCGCCGCCCAGCTCGGCGAAAACCTGCCGGTCACGGCCGAGCGCGGCTACAACCTCACCTACCCCTCGCCCGCCATCGCGGTGAACCATCCGGTCGTCTTCGCCGATCACGGGATCGTCTCGACCACGCTCGGCCCAGGCCTGCGCATCGGCGGCTGGGCGGACTATGCCGGCCCGGACGCGCCGTTCCGGCCGGCCTATCACGACCGCATCGCGCGCATCGCCCAGCGCTTCTTTCCGCGGCTCGATCCGCGCGATGCCATCCGCTGGGCCGGCAAGCGGCCGTCCATGCCGGATTCGACGCCGGTGCTCTCGCGCTCGACGGCCGACCCGCGGCTCTTCTACGCGACCGGCCACGGTCATTACGGCCTGACCTGGTCGGCGCGGACGGCCGAGATCATGATGGCGCTGATGGACGGCGACGAGGCCGCGGCGGCGCCGTTCTCCATCCGACGCTTCAACCGGTAACGGTCATGGCCCCGTTATCCTGCCACTCCCGGGACGCTGTTCATGCCATTGTTGACGCCGCCACCGACGCCAATTCGCGCCTGCAGCGCGCCTTCCTGATCCTCTACCGAAAAGATCGCCTGGAAACATGACCATCTCCAAAACCGCCATCGCCGGTTCCGGCATCATCGGCAGCTCCTGGGCGATCGTCTACGCCCGCTCGGGGCTCGACGTCGCGATCTACGATCGCAACCCGGATAATCGGGCGAGCCTGATGGCCAGGATCGGCAAAGCGCTCGACGAGTCCAGCGCCCTCTTCGCACCTGGCGAGACCACGGCGGACGTGCTCGCCCGCATCGTCGTGCACGACAATCTGGAAGCGGCGCTCGTCGGCGCCGATTTCGTCCATGAATGCATCGAGGAAAAGCTCGAGAGCAAGAAGACGATCTTCGCCGAGTTCGACCGGCTGACTGGCCCGGAGACGATCCTCGCCACGACCACGTCGAGCTTCCCGGTGTCGCAATTCGCCAGCGATCTTGGCTGCCGGGATCGCTGCATCGTCGTCCACCCGGCGACGCCGCCGCATCTCCTGCCGGTCACCGAGATCTGCGCCGCGCCCTTCACCAGCCCCGGGGTCTTCGACGCGACCTTCCGCTTCATGGAACGCTGCGGCCAGACGCCGGTCCATATCAAGAAAGAGATTCCGAGCTTCGTCCTGAACCGCATGCAGGCGGCGCTCGTCGTCGAGATGTTCCGCTGCCTCAACGAGGACCTGATCTCGCCGGCCGACATCGACAAGATCATCAGCCAGGGCTTTGGGCTGCGCTGGGCGTTCCTCGGGCCATTCGAGGGCGTCGACCTCAACGCCACCGGCGGCATAAGGCAGTATCTCGAAAACTTCGGCTTCCTGTTCAACAACATGGCCAACGAGCTGGGCTTCGCCGACGTGGTGACGCCGCACTCGATCGACCTTCTGGAAGACTACACCCGCACCAAGATCCCGCTGGATTCGCTCGGTGAAAAGGTTTCCTGGCGCGACCAGTCGATCATTGCGCTGCGGCTCCTGAAGGACGAGCGGGGCACGGTGGACCGGGCATGACGGCGGAAGGCGCGACGGCGGCCAGCGAGACTGCCGCTGACGGGGCCGAGCGGCATATCGGCCTGATCGGCTACGGTGCCGCCGGGCGGGCCTGCGCGGTGCTGCTGCTTGCCGACGCGCGTTATCGCCTGACGGTGCTGACAAGGTCGCCGCTGGAGGAAGACCTGCCGGAGCGGCTGACCGCCGTGACCTCGCTCGAAGCGCTGCTCGCCGCCGGGCCGCAAATCATCGTCGAGGCGGCCTCCGCCGAGGCTTTCTCGTCGATGGTGCCGGAGTGCCTGCGTGCCGGCATCGACGTGGTCGCCGCCTCGATCGGCGCGCTGCAGTCGCCGGAGACGGGGGATGCGGTCGTCGCGGCCTGCCGGGAGGGACATTCGCATCTCGTGCTGCCGTCCGGCGCGGTGGGCGGCCTCGACTATCTGGCGGCTGCGGCGCTCTCGGGCGACATCGCCGTGACTTACACCTCGCGCAAGCCGCCGGCCGCCTGGACGGCGGAACTGGCGGAAGCGGGCCTTGCGGAGGAGGCGCGAGCGCGGGAGGTGACGCTGTTCGAGGGCAGCGCGCCGGAAGCCGCAAGGCTCTATCCGCGCAACCTCAATGCCGGGCTGACCGTGGCGCTGGCCGCCGGCATCGAGCGGACAAGGGTCAGGGTCGTCGCGGACCCGTCCGTCACCACGAACACGCACGAGATCGCGGTCACCGGCGCCGCCGGTGACGCCTTCCTGCGTTTCGCCAACAAGCCTTCGCCGGACAATCCCAAGACCTCGATGATCACCGCACTCAGCCTTGCCTCGGCGGTGCAGCGGCGGTTCGACCCGATGCAATAAGCTTCACACAGCTGCTTTGCAGGGCAAGCGGCTTCGGCCCCTGTTTATGTGGAGAATGCTATTCAAGCGCTGCTCACCCCCTCTGGACTGCCGCCCATCTCCCCCACAAGGGGGGGATCGAAGCGACGAGGCGGTGCAATCTCCAAGAAACGCAGTGCTCAAGCCAGTCGATCTCCCCCCTTGTGGGGGAGATGCCGGGAGGCAGAGGGGGGTATGTCCTGCCCACGGCGTATCCGCGTTATCGTGTCGACGGGCGCAGGCGTCTGCTCCGCCCGCCGGACCTCGTGCTTCCCGCCCCGTCTCCCGGCACCATATGGCGAGTCTCGATCCAACCGCCATCACGCCAGCCGAAGCAACCGTGGAGTCCGCATGCCGATCCGCCGATACCTCCTGCCCGTGGTCGGGCGCAGCGCGGTCGGGTGGGATCGCTTTCGCCGGCGCACGCGACTGCGGCTGGGGCTGACGACGACGCCGATCCTGCTCCCCTATCGCGGCCTCGCGACCAATGGCCGGGTCGGGTTCGAAGGGCGGGTCATCGAGGACGAGGGGGTGGTCGGCGCACCGCCGACGACGTCGCGATGGAGGACCCTCTGGCGCACCTATCGGCGCTACCAGACCGAGAAGGTGCACGAGGCCCACGTGCAATGGACGCTGGGGCCTCAGGCCGGGACCGAGCGCACCGATCGCGAGGGCTTCTTCCGCGTCGACACCTTGATCGACGAGAGCCATCTCGCCAGCCCCTGGACGACCGCCACGCTGCGTCTGGAGCACGCGCCGGGCTATCGCTTCGAGCAGCGCGAGGCGCAGGTGAAGATCCGGGTCGTGTCGGCCAGGGCGAATTTCGGCATCATCTCCGACATCGACGACACGATCGTCGAGACCGGGGCGCGCCGGCTCATCCAGCACTGGCGGACGGTGGCGCTGAACTCGGCGGAAGGCCGCATCGCCTTTCCCGGCATCGCCTGCCTCTACCAGGCCTTCGCCCACGGCGAGGACGGGCCGGAGACCAACCCGGTCTTCTACATTTCCTCCAGCCCGTGGAACCTCCACGACCTGTTCGAGGATTTCATGCGGCTCTGCGACATCCCGCACGGGCCGATGTTCCTGAAGGATTTCGGCCTGAACAAGACGCAGTGGCTGACCGGCAGCCACGCGACCCACAAGCTTGGCGCCGCGGACCGCATCCTCGCGGCGTATCCGCATCTCACCTTCGTCCTGTTCGGCGACACCGGCCAGAGCGACGCGACGATCTATGCCGAGCTGGTCGAACGCTATCCGGGGCGGATCCATTCGGTGCATCTGCGGGACGTCACGCCCAAGGGTTTCAAGCCGCGCGTCAAGCGCGCGATCGCGGCGATGGAAGAAGCCGGCATCCCGGTGACATCCAGCCCGACGCTAAGGGAGGCGGCGGAGATCGCCGAGCGCGATGGACTTGTTGCCAGCGGCACCGTCGACAGGCTGAAGCAGGCGGTCGATGACGACTGCCGCAATCTCGAATCATGGTCCGGCCCGATGCCGTTCCGCGATACCGCCACGCACGGCGTGCGCAAGGACGGAAACAGCGCCGGGTAAGGCCGCGCAAACGCTCGTGCTGACAGTCCGCCGCCGCGGTGCCCCGCGGTATCAGCGCTCACGCTCGGCCAGGAGCCGCATGTAGAGCGCGTGATAGCGCTGGCCCATCGTCGCCGCCGTGAACAGATGGAGGTAGCGCTGCCGGCCGGCTTCCCCCCATCGCCGCGCGCGGTCCGGGTCCGTGAGCATCTCGTTCATCGCCGCTGCCAGCGCGGGCGCGTCGTTCGGCGGCACGACAAGCCCCGTCTCGCCGTGCGCGTTGACGTAGCTCGTGCCGGTATCGAGTTCGGTCGCGATCATCGGCCGGCCGAACATGGCCGCCTCGACCAGCGCCAGTCCGAACGCCTCGGACCGCTCGGTGGATGGAAACACGAAGGCCCGGCAGCGGCGCATCAGCGCCACCTTCTCCCGGTCCGGCAGGGCGCCGACGAACCGCACATTGGCCAGGCCCTCGGCACTGGCACGTCGCCGGAGGTGATCTTCCGTCGGTCCGGCGCCGAGGATGACAATGTCGCAGGGCACCAGCCGCGCGGCATCGAGAAGCACGTCGAGGCCCTTGTAGTAGCGCAGCACCCCCGCGAACAGGAAGAACGGCCGCCCCGTCTCCATGCCCTCCGGCAGCGTCTCGTCGGCGTCGGCGGCATCCTCCAGCCCGATCGGGATGATCTCCAGCCTGTCGCGATGGCGCGCCAGGACCGGGCTCGACGCCGCGTAGTTGGGCGACGTGGCGACCAGCGCGTCGACGCTCCCCAGGAAGCGCTGCATCAGCGGCGCGTAGACATGCTTCAGGGCCCGCTGCTTGATGATGTCCGAATGATAGGTGACGACGCTCGGCTTGCCGTGCCGCACGAGAAAATGCGCCGCGTCCATGTACGGCCAAGGAAAATGGTAGTGGACGATGTCGGCTTTGGCAGCCTCCCGCGCGAACTGGCCCAGCGCCCCCAGGGACAGGCCGGTCGAGGCGACATCGAGGTCGAGCCGCGCCTTCACGGCGCGATGGCCGTGAAACTCCACGCTGCGCTCCCGCGGCTTGCGGCTGAGCGACAGCACTGTGGTCTCCACGCCCAAGGGCGACGTCGACCGGGCGATCGCGTCGATCGTGCGCTCGATCCCGCCAAACGTGTCGGGCCAGTAGGTCTTGAAGAAATGCAGGACGCGCATCAGGCGTTATCGGGACAGTTCAAGAGCCGTTCTCTGTTGGTGCGGCGGCGTCAGCGGCAGTTTGGTCGAACCCTTATCGTAGCCGGCGGGCAATGGGAACGTGCCGGAGCCATGGCCTCCCGTGGCGGTTTCCCGTCACCGTGGCTTTTCAGCAGTTGCGGCATTGCGGCGATAGGTCTAGCCCTGCGGCTGGGGCTGCTGGCTGAACAACATGGGGGCGGCGGCCCGGTCACGCGGTCTCGCCCTCGATCTCATTGGCATCGAAGGCGACGAAGGCCATGTGGCGTCCGCCCGCCGCATTCTCGCGGCCAACGGCTTTGCGTAGTCGGATTACCGCGTCGTCCACGGGATCGCAGCCCCAAGCGGGGCAAGGCGCTGTTCCCGGTCGTTGCCAACCCTGGCGCGACCTGGGGCTCGGCGCCACGCTTCGATGCCAGCGAGGCGGAGATCGCCGAGGCCACGGCGTCCGGCGACTACGCCCTGCTGCTCGATGACCTGGCCCGCGGCCAGCCGGTCGACCTCCTGCATGTAGACATACAGGGCGGCGAAACCTCCTTCCTTGCCGACAATTTCGAGGACATCGAGCGGCTGGTGAAGCGGGTCCTCATCGGCACGCACTCGCGTTCGATCGAGGGCGACATCATGCGGATGATGCTCGATGCCGGCTGGCTGCTCGAAATGGAGCGACCGGCTATCCTCGGCATCGCGGGCGGCGTGCCCCACGTCGTGGTGGACGGGGTTCAGGCATATTTCAATCCGCGGCTGGGCTGATCCGCTTGTGGCGCGTTATAGGAAAACCAGCCGCCTGGAGGCGACGAAGTTGAAGCCCATCCCCGCCGCAGCGCCCACGGCCAGCGCGAACAGCGGTCGATCGTAGAAATAGCTCATGCTAAGGATCAGGATCAGGTAAGCGAGATTTGTCGCGAGCCAGCCCAGGATGTTGGCACCGACATACTGCGCCCACTCCGCGAGCCATCCCTTGTGGCTCCGGTCGAACGTATAGCGCCGGTTCAGAAACCAGGTCGCCGTGACGGCGACGGGGAAGGCGATGGCTTGGGCCCAGATGGGGCCGATCGTGGGGACGACCAGATGAACGATAAGGGCGTTGATCGCGAAGCCGGCGACGCCGACCAGGGCAAAGCGCCCAATCTGCACCAGCAGCGCGCGCCTCGTCTCTGCTTGATCGACAGATGAACGACTGGAATTCATGCGAAGGACTTCCCTGTCGTCAACGCGAAGGCGCGAGACGTAGCAATCAAGCGACACAAGCGCAACGTCCTGCGGTGAGCCGCGAAATAACCGCGCGTGACGGATGCGGATAATTGACCTGGGCGCTTCCGGCACGGTACGGCAACGCGCAGGCCGACGTGCCTCCGCCCCCGATCGAGGTCCTGCTTTTGCCCATCAGAACGTGCATCGTCATTCCTGCCTACAATGAGGAGCATGCGATCGAGCACACGATCGATGACTACAGGAACGAATTTCCCGACGCCACGATCGTCGTCATCGACAATAATTCGTCCGATCGGACCGGCGCGCTCGCCGCAGCCAAGCTCGAGAGCGGGGGCGGCTGCCTTCTGGTCGAGACGCGACAGGGAAAGGGCGCCGCCATCAAGGCCGGTCTCAGCCGAATCGACGCCGAGATCTACGTGATGGCTGACGGCGACGGCACCTACCCGGCGTCCGATGCCAGGCGCCTGGTCGACAAGATGCTGCGGGAACGGTGCGACATGGTGGTCGGCGACCGGATCTCCGGCGGCACCTACATGGCGCAGAACACCCGTGCAGGACACAGCGCGGGCAACAAGTTCCTGACACGCTACATCTCCTCCCTTGCCGGGCAGCGCTACGCGGATGTCCTTTCCGGCCTGCGCGTCATGTCGCGCCCGTTCGTCAGCGCGCTCGACATCCGCAGTTCCGGCTTCCAGCTGGAGACGGAGCTGAATATCGTCGCCGCCTACATGCGGGCAAAGGTCGTCGAGATGCCGATCGCCTATCTGCCTCGTCCGGAAGGGTCGCAATCCAAGCTGAACACGTTCAGGGACGGATTTCGGATCATCTGGTTCGCCGCCCTCAACTGGATCGCCTTCTATCCCCTCTCCGCCTTCGGCCTCCTGGCCGGCGCGGCGCTTTTTGTGTCGGCGCTGCTCGGCAGCTGGGTGATCTACGTGTTCGTCTCGACTGGATTGCTGCCGTACCCCTCCACCGCGCTGGCCGCGGCCGTTGCCGGTCTTGTCGGATTGCAGTCGCTATTTACGGGGATGAGCCTCCGCGTGACGGGCCGAACCGCCAGGCGGCGCGACGTCGCCCGCATGGTCGAGATGCGCCGAAAATGGAACGCCAGCCTTGATGGGCTCGAGTAGGTGACGAAAATGGCCGAGCCGATCGACAAGGAATACTACGAGGTCATCGCAAACCGCAGCATTGCGGAGAAGCTCCTCGTCCGCGCCCGCAACAAGATGCACGCCGACTTCCTTCGCCTCGTGAGGCCGTCCGCGGAAACGACCATACTCGACGTCGGGGTATCGGACGTCCAGGTGAAAGGCGCCAACTGGCTCGAGAGTGTCTACGCCTATCCGGCTAAGATCAGCGCCTGCGGCCTCGGCAAAGGCGGCGCGTTCAAGGCTGCCTTCCCCGAGATCAACTATACGACCATCGTTCCGAACGAGCGTCTTCCTTATCCCGACAGCGCTTTCGACGTGGTGACGGCGAACGCGGTGCTGGAGCATGTCGGCAGCGTCGCCAACCAGCGGGCCTTCGTCGCCGAGCTATCCAGAGTGGGACGCCTCGTGTTCCTGACGGTGCCGCACCGCTATTTTCCGATCGAGCACCACACGAGCATTCCCTTCCTGCATTTCTTCGACCGCAGCTTTGCGCTCGCTTGCACCATCGCGGGCAAGGAGCGCTGGTTGAAGCCGGAGAACCTCATCATGATGTCGCGCGCCCATTTGCGTTCGCTGGCGCCGGCCAACAGCACGATTGGCTATACCGGGATCGGCCTCGGGCCGTTTTCATCGAACCTGTTTCTTTATTCACAGAATGCGTAACATTCCGGGAGCAATTCGGTCCCTGTCGGAGCGTGGCTGGCTTTCACGCGTTCATCTTGGCGCATGGCGCGGCAGGTGTTGGGCTATTGGCTTCGGCTGCGCCAGCAGCTTCCTAGTCTACAACATTGTCTATTTATTCTATTCGTCAGTTCCAGGTAATAACAGCGAATATCCGCTAGGTTGGTGGGGCTGGTTCGATCAAGGCCAGTATCTGACAGCCGCCACCGCTTTCCTGAACGGGGATTTCTCCCCTTCGCAACATTTCTACCCACCGCTCTACCCCTTTCTCGGCTCGTTATTCCTGCGCCTGAGCGAAAGTCACGCTTTTTATCTGCCGAACCTGGCACTAGCGGTGGGCTATTTTGCCGTGCTGGTCATGCTGTTTGGGCGCTATATCGGCTGGTGGGGCGCTGCGGCCTGTGGCTTGTCGGGAATGTTTCTCTACGAGCCTTTCCGGCTCCAATGGGTCATCCCTTGGACGACGACGCTGGGCGCGTTCCTCATTATCTGTGCGCTCTTCCTGCTCGACCGCTATGTGAGGCGGCACAACCAGGACTCCTGGACAGCAGGCGTAGCAATGACGAACGCTGTGCTTTTCGGCCTCGTCGTCGGCCTGCAGGCACCACTTCGCCCCGCCGATCTCGCTCTCGTCGCCCCCATCGCAGCGATCTACGCCGTCCTTTTGGTGTACGCCTTGCTGTCGGCTGACAGAAATGGGCGTCGAGGCGCGCTGGCCGCCATTGTCGGCGGCGCCGCAGGGTTCTTGGTTCCCGTCGGTTTGATGCTGCTGTTCAACTCAGTGACCTATGGGTCTATCGCAGGTGGTTATTTCAGCACGGTCACCTCGATCGGGTTCGACCCGCACATACTGCCCGACAGGCTGTTCTCCCATTTGCTCGCATCTCAGATCTTCTTCGGTGAACAGGATGCCGACTGGCTCAGCGTGGTTCCGCTGGTGTTTGCTGCAACCGTCTTCCTGCCGATTGCTCTGTTCACCGGGCCGATCGTCATGCGCGCGGCGGCGGCGGCGGCCTGTGTGCAGTTCGTCATCTATTTCAGTTACTCGGACCTCCTGCCCACGGGGACGTTCCGATACTTCAATATTCACTATTTCAAGTGGCTCGCGCCGGTCGCGCTCTGTATTGCGTTGTATTTCGTGCGACAGTCGTTCTCTCGGGATGCCTCGGAAAAGGGACGAGGACGGACAGCTGTGGCGGCAGGCCTCTTGCTCGTTCTCGTGGTCAGTAGCGTCGATGCCGGGCAACAGTTGAGGCCCGCCTCGCTCATTGAGCGAGAGGGGCAGCAGATCACCCTCGATCTTGGTGACGAGAAAATAGATTTCGTTGATTTCGTGGGAGTGGAAGGCGGTTGGACCGATGTCTATTTTCCAGGGTCATCACGTGTATTTGGGGATGGCAACCAAGAACTCACGGTTGTCGCCGATTACCGATTCTTGCCCATTAAGAGCGGGACGCGCCTACTATTTTTCAAGCCACTTAACGGAGGAGGCCTGAAAATTGAGTTTAGCGAAACGATTCCGGTCCCTGACAGGTTCACTTCGGCGAATGTTCGCCCGGTTGATGTTGTATATCGAATGGGCTTCCCTCTTGGCCAACAGGCGTCACCCGCTCAGATATCTGACGGGTCGCCTGGACAAGACTTGATACTGAGCGGAGAGACGGTTGTCTTCGAGGACTGGTCCGTCTTCGAAGGGTCGCATCGCTGGAGCGAGGGCGCCGCCAGCCGGGTGATTCTTTACCTGCTATCATCCGAGCCCAATCAATGCCTAAGCATGGACGGCTTTACTCTAGGGGCGCAGACGATTTCGGCTTCAGTGGGTGGCGAAGCGGTGTCCGAGACACGCCTTGATGGGCAAGGGACGGTGACCGTTCCCCTCGGGCGGGCTGCGGGAAAGACGGAGATAGATCTCGCCTTCTCGAATCCGCATGCGCCAAACGAGGCAGATACCCGCAGTCTGGCATTTGCTGTCGAGGCAATGTCGGTGGCGCCCTGTCCATGACAGTCATTGACCCTGGATGCGTACTCCCAAGCGTAAACATCCCCTAATTACCGGGCTTCTCGATAATTGGCAGAAGATCAAGCGCCAGATGAGGAGGTTTTCATGGACGATACCGCTCCACCAGCCGAACAGCTCATTTCGGTCGACGCGTTCTTTGCCGGCATCGACATGGAAATACCCGACACGGCGGAGTATCGGCGGCTCTCGGGGGTGATCCTCGACCATCCGCTCGTGAGCCAGATGCAGGCGCTCGATCCGTTTTCCGACGCTTATCGCGACCTGGCGATGCGGATCTATTTTGACATTCGCGGCGGCGAGCATGCCGACTTCCGGCCGGAGCGAGACGAGAAAAGCGGCGGTGGAGATATCGCCAACGTCTTCTCCGAGGTCTCGCCCTGGTCGTTCCGGGACACCGGTTTCATCGCCGAGATGCTGTTCAGCTGGGGCCATATCCTCCGGCTCCTGGACATGAACGGCGCGACCGGGAACCGGGTCCTCGAATATGGGCCCGGCAGCGGGCAGATCCTGCTCACCCTCGCGCGTTCCGGCTGCGAGGCCTATGCGGTCGACATCGACGCGGCGTCACTGGAAAGCGTCGCGACGCAAGCCCGGCTGATGGACCTGACTGTCCATACCGAGCGGGCGGTTTTCGGCGAAGGCTTCGAGGGCCAGCGCTTCGACGCCATCATCTTCTTCGAGGCCTTCCATCACGCGGCCGACTTCCAGGCGCTCTCCCAGCGGCTGCAGGAGCGGCTGGAGCCGGGCGGCAGGGTGATCTTCTGCGGCGAGCCGATCGTGCCGCAGGCGGCTGGCTCCGTCCCCTATCCGTGGGGACCCCGGCTCGACGGCCTCTCGTCCTTCTGCATCCGCCGCTTCGGCTGGATGGAGCTTGGTTTCACGCGCGCATTCTTCATGGAGATGCTGCGGGCGAACGGCTGGCGGGCGGAACATCACCCATTCCCCGCCTGCCCCCGTGCCGAAGCCTTCGTCGCGCGGATCATGACCAGCGAAGAGCAGCGGGGGCAATTCGAGATCGACCTGCGCCGCGAGGCACCCGGCGTCTATCTTGCGCCGGAGGAATGGAACCACTCGGAGGGCACCCACCGCTGGACCATCGCCCACGGTGCGACGGTTCCGCTCCTGAAACCGCGCGATGCCGTGGTGGACCTCACCTTGACGGTCGCGAACTACCTGCCGGTCGACAAGCAGGTGCGGATCGCCTGCGGGGATGTGTCTGCCGACACCGTCCTGCATCCCGGCGAGACCCGCGACATCGAGCTTGCCGGCTGCACCGCCGATCGTCTGGTCGTCGAGGCGGACCTGCACCTCGTGAGCGAAGTGATCCCCGGCTCGGGCGACATGCGACGCCTGGGGATCTCCGTCCAGCAGCTGGTCTCGGTGCCATCTGACGCCAAGTAGAATGATCGCGGACATCCGTCCCAGCAGCCGCAACTAAAGGGATGGCGCTCAGAGCGTAACGCGCAACCCGCCATCCCACCAGCCGCAGCCCTCCTGCACCACGGTGATGTCGAGGCTCATTCCCTGCCCGAAGCGCGCCTCGGGGGGGATCTGGACGGCGAGGACGGCCGTATCCCCGGAGATCAGCACGTACGGGATCAGCGAACGCGAGACGCTGTCGGCGAGGGCCGCACCGTCGCTGGTGCGCAGGCGTGCGGCCACCCTGATGCCGAACCGGCCGGTATCATCGCCGGCGCTCGACCATACATGACCGGAGAGGTTCGTCACCGCGACGACGATCCGCAGGCCGTCGCCACCCGGGCCGGGCGCCGCTTCCTCGACGATCTCGAGAGCGAACCGGCGGTCGTCCTCGCCGATCTCCCGCGACATCGCGGTCACGCCGAGATCGGTGAAGGGCCGATAGGCGGCGCCCTCCGGCGGCTCGTAGGTCAGATACCAGTTGCCATCGAGGACGACCGCCTCCAGCTCGGCAGCGCTCTCGGCCCAGCCGGGCCATTTCGCCCGGGATGCGCCCGCCGAGACGTCCCCCACAGCACGGCGCTCGAGAAACCGCCGGAGCGCCTGGTGCAGCGCCGTGGGCGATCCGACCTCGAAGAAGTCCGCTTGACCGAAACCGCCGGCGACCTCGCGGAAGACTGGGATGTCGCTGGCGATCACCGGCTTGCCGAAATGCGCCGCCTCGACGATCGGCAGGCCGAAGCCTTCGGCGTGGGATGCCGCAACCAAGGCATCGGCCTCGCCATAAAGCCGAACTAGCGCGGCATCGTCGACGCCCTTGTGCCAGACCAGGCGCCGACCGAGTTCCGGGCTTTCGCGGATGCGGCGCAGCAGCGGCTCGACGCCCCAGCCGGCCTTGCCGACGATGACCAGGCGGGCATCGGAGCCCTCGGCCCAAAGTTGCTCGAAGGCGTCGAGGGCCACCCGGTATCCCTTGCGCGGCTCGAGCGTGCCGACCATCAGGAACACGGGCGGTCCGTAGGCCCTCGCGCCTGCCGGGGCCGGGGTGGCCGCGGCATCGGCGGCGAAGTCGGCGCCCAGCCGCCAGTAGCCGATCTTCATCGGATGCGGGTAGTCGATGGCGCGCAGCAGCGCGTGGAACTCGTCCGCGACGGCGCGGGAGATGCAGACGAAGCCGGTGGAAAAGCGGAGGGCCAACCGAATCCAGCTGGCGAAAGCCGGCGGCATGCCGCTGTCGCAGAAGGCCGGAGTCCTCAGCGGCACCAGATCGTAGAGGCAGGTGATGATTTCGGCGCCGCGAAGTCTGGCGGAGAGGAAGAAGGGGGCCTGCCCCTTCTCGAATGTCCAGGAGCTGTCGAGCATCAGGATCGTGTCCCCCGGACGAGGACGCAGACGCTCGGCTACGGCCTTGTCGGGCGGAAAATCGATGATGCCACGGGCGTCGTACCAGCCGTCCGGCCCGTCACAATAGGACAGGACGCGTTGAGGCTCGGTCGCGGTCGACTCAGCGAACATCCGGTGGCAGATCTTGTTGACCACCCGCTGGATGCCGGTCTTCCGGTCGGACTGCATGGTCGAAGTGGCATCGACGATCAGGCGGCCCGGCTCGGCGACCGGCTCGGCGAGGGCGAAAATCATCGCCGCGAGATCGATGTCCGCTGCAGTCTCTCCCAAGCGTTCCGCACGAGGCTCCCGTGTTTGCTCCACCGCCTTGGCGGACAAGGCCTCGAGACGCTCGCGCAGGGCAGCGATGGCAATGTCGGCCGAACGCGCCCAGGTGAAACGCTGCGCGCGACGGGATGCCGTCCCGATGATTTCCGCCCGGAACGGAGCGTCGGTCAGGATCCGCGTCATCACGGCCGCGAGCTCATCGGCCGACGAGGGGTCGAACAGGAGACGCTCGTCGCCGATGACTTCGAGCAACGCCCCGGCCCGGGACGCGGCGACCGGCGTGCCGCAGACCATGGCTTCCAGCGCCGTCAGGCCAAAGCCTTCCATGAAGGACGGCTGCACCAGCAGGCTGGCGCCGCGATAGAGCCGGACGAGCTCGGCCTCAGAGACATGCCGATGGCAGATGATCTGGGACAGGCTGAGCCCCCTCGCCTGCCAGCGCTGCTTGATCTCATCCAGCGCGGCATCGGGATAGTCGCCGGCGAGAACCATGCGGAAACCGTCGCGCAGCGAAGCGTCGAGCCGGGCAAATGCCTCCGGCAGCAGGCCGACATTCTTCCGCCAGTCCAAGCCGCCAACATAGAGTATGTACGCTACACGCGGGGCGTCGCCAGCGACCAATTCGTCTTCCGCAAGGGCCTGGCTGAAGACGTCAGAGATACCCGCCGAGATGTTCACTGCCGGAACGTTGCCAAGTAGCTCCAGGAGTTCCGAGCGCGAGAACTCGGATATGCACAAATTCAGATCATAGGGCCGATGCGCTTCGAGACGCCGGGCGTAGGCCGCGGCGTGTGCAGGGGCAGACAAATAGCGGTCGGGAAAGCGACGGGGGATCGCGTCGTAAAAGATCGACGCGACAGCCATCGCGCTACCCGGCTGTTTCAGCAGCGGGACTGCGGGATCGAACATCCCCTCGAACGGACTGGTCGAGATGGCGAAATCCGGGGCCAGCGCCTCGACATGGCGGGCAAGCGCTGCCTCGCTGAGGCGCCGCCGCCCGGTGTAGCCATCGAGGACCTCGCCATTGTCGCGAGCGCTGTGCCAGACGTGGATGTTCTCCGGCCGGAACCAGGCCCGCACCGCCTCGCGCGCCGAGATCGCCGCGACCGGCATCCCGGCGTTGAAGGAGATCCGCATCTCGACGTCGCGATGATTCTCGGCGATCGCCTTGATCAGCTCGATGGCGTAGCGGCCGATGCCACGGCGATTGCTGGCAGTCTGTAGGCACTGCCCGTCGAACCAGAGACGCATGTCAGCCATCCGCCTTGTTCGTGGCGGGCCTGTCGCCCAGCAGTGCCGCCCATTTCGCCTGCACAGCAGGCTCAGGGTCGAGGTACCACTCCCGGCCCGTCAGAACGTCGAGTTCCGGCATGGCGGCCCGCTGTTCGGCAGCAAGGCGGAAAAGCCGCGCCTGGAGCGAAGGCACCAGAGCCGTCAGCCGTATCGCGGCGCTCTTGGCACGGGGCTTGTCGCGGAGATACCCGGCTCCGGCTCGCGCCAACCGCCCCGCGACGCGCCTCGGTCGCGAGCCCGGCTTGAGCAGTAGCCAAGCCGAGGAGCCTTGTCGCAATTTACGCAGCAACCGCCCCATAGCGTCCGACCGGCCGGATTGCCTCCCTAACAGCTCGCGCAGCCCGGCAACCTCAGATTCAAGATGGTTGATCCTTGCGGACATCTCATTACTGACTTGCCACAATAGCTGCCTTTCATAGAGCTTGAATGCCGTACCAATTTCCTCGCGCGCCCGCTTGAGTTGACTGGAAACACATTGATCTACTTGAGCAGAAATTTCTGACTGAAAAACGTCGATTTTTTCCGATAATCCTCTACTGATCTCCAAATCAATGTCCCTTCTTACTTTATCGACTCTGGAGATGATGTTTTCATCAAATTTCGATACAGCACGGCCGTAACTGATGCCGACCTCACGGGAGAAGCTCTCCTTGAAAAAATTTTCTACCGATTCGTCAGCCGGCTTTTGAGCGACGAGCGCATAATCTGGACTGATCCCTTCCAGTACGATGGACAGTCCAACATCTTCCCGAGCCTTGAAACTATCCAAATCCATCTCAGCTTGAAGTCTTAAAATAATATGTCGACTATACCCATTGTATACTGCAAGAAACTCCATTAGATCTGGAGGTATCGGACGATTATGGGTGGGATCTAGATGAAACGTTAGCGTCGATACTCGTAAGTTTTCTGGATTCGGCGTCTCCAAGATCAGCAGTCCGCCAGGCGTAAGGACACGGAATGTCTCTTCCACGACTTTCCTAAGGTCGTCGAAACTGAGGTGCTCTGCGATGTGGAACCCTGATACGACGCTTTGGCTGACATCAGGCAGAGTGCTCAGGAATTCCAGTGCGTTACCGTACACAGCTGGAAGGTCACGCTCATAGCATGCCGCGAGCATGCCCTCGTCTAAATCAACGCCCTGGGCCTGGAAGCCCGCATCCTGCAATACTTCAAGCCATTCGCCGCGACCACATCCGAGATCGACTGCCTTGCCAGCTAGTCCAGCCTCATGAAGGGCGCCGAGGAAAGGTCTGTATACCTGAAGTCGGCCCTTAATTAGCTGGCGCGAACCTCGGAACCTTTCTTCAAAGGACCTATAAAATATATCATCGTTTTTCGGATCGGAAGTTGTAATATCACTCATGATATTCGATATTTATCCCAGCCTTAATGGCAGTTGTACCTATAAAATAATGTTCGCTTACATTAACCACGTCAAACACTACAAGGTTATCTTGCCATTCGTAATTCTGATCAAGGTGGCTGCTATTTTTCGTCAAAGCCGGGGTAATTGAGTAGGAGCCAGGTCCAAGACTACAAACAAACCGTGTCTCAATATTTGCCGTGGCTCCGGGCTTCAAAGCTGCGATTGTTTGTCCTGTGTGCCAAGTATTTGTTCCCCAGATCACATGTCCCGTACGATCTCGGATCATGCAGCCGAAGATAAGCTGTGGCACCTCCTGATGAACCCTTGCCTTCAGCTTCAAAACAAGCGCTTGCCCCACGATCGCGGTTGATACCGGCTCATCGGTTTCAGCATCGAAAAGACCCACATTCTCTGCCGTGACCTCACCCGTTCCGCTTTTGGTGTACAGCCAGCCAGCCTGATCGCGGCGCTGCTCGATTGTCAGCTTGCTGTTTTCCTTGGCTGCAACCAGTGCGTTGTAGAAATCCACCACTTCGTCGGGCGCGCCGTCCTTCAGTACCTTGCCCTTATCGAGGAGGATGACGCGGTCGGCCAGCGCCCGCACGTCGCCCATCGCGTGCGACACGATGACGATCGAGGTGCCCTGGTCCCGGAACTTGCGGATGCGGTCGAAGCTCTTGTGCTGGAAGTAGCTGTCGCCCACCGACAGCACCTCGTCGACGATCAGGAGATCGGGCCGCCGGGCCGTGGCGAGGGCGAAGGCGAGGCGCGCCTGCATGCCGCTCGAATACACCCGGAACGGCTGGTCGAAGAATTCCCCGATCTCGGTGAAGCTCTCGATCTGCGGCATCAGAGCCGCCAGCTCGGCCTGGGAAATGCCCATCAGGCCGCCGGCATGAAAGGCATTCCCGCGGCCGGTGAACTCCGGATTGAAGCCGAGGCCGAGCTCGAGGATCGCGCTGATCGATCCGGCGACGGCCACGGAACCGGTACTGGGCCGCACCGTGCCGGTGATCAGCTTCAGCAGCGACGACTTGCCGGCGCCGTTCTGGCCGATCAGTGCGACAGACTCGCCCCGCCGCACCTGGAAGCTGATGTCGCTGACGGCCCAGAACTCCGCAGACGGCTTGATCCCAGCGCCGAACCAGTTGGCGAAACGCTGCAGATTGGAGGCGTAGGTCGTGTAGCGCTTGCCGACATGCACGACGTCCAGAAGAATGTCGCTCATAGCGCGTCCACCAGTTCGGGGCTGGCGCGGCGAAACACCACGAAGGACAGGAGCACCGCAACGGCGGCGGCCACCGCCGGATAGACCAGGCTGGCCGGATCCGGCCAGAGATCGTGCAGCAAGGCGTTCTGATAGATCTGCACCAACGGCACCATCGGATTGAGTTCGGCCACCCAGCGCAGATTCTCGGGGATGACGTTGGCAGGGTAGACGACCGGGGTCATCCAGAACCACAGCTGGAGAACGACGGACATCACCTGCGCGACGTCACGCGAAAAGACGTTGAGCGTGCCGCACAGGACGCCGATGCCGAAGGCGAAGGCCGAGATCAGCATGATCCCAAGCGGCAGGACCAGCACCGCCGGACCCGGGAAATGCCCGAGAAAGGCGAAAACCACCAGGATGGCGGCGATCAGCAGCACGTGATTGACCAGGGCGCTGCCCCACACGATGACCGGCAGGCAGAGACGCGGGAAGGCGATCTTCTTCATCGCGCCAGCCTGTTCCAGGAAGATCGTGATCGAGCGGTTGAGGATCTCGGCGAACAGGCTCCAGGCCGCCATGCCCGAGAGCAGATAGATCGCGTAGGCCGACTCGTTGTCGGTGTTCGGGAGACGCGCGCCGAGGACTTCGGACAGGACGACGGCGAAGATCAGGGCCTGCGCCAACGGATGCAGCACGAACCACAGCGCGCCGAGCTTGGAGCGCGCGAACCGACCCTTCAGGTCGCTGCGGATCGATGACGCCACGAAGTAGCGGTAACGCCAGAGACTGGTGAGCATGCGGCGTCCTTAGATGAATCGCGAGGGGAGCCGAACGCGATTGGCATGAGCGATCCGGCACCCCGGCGCCGGTGTCTTGCGATGGGAACATGGTCTGCGCATGGCAGGATCAGCCGTGCTCGCGCCAGAAATCGAGGACGTCGCGCAGCGTGTCCTCGAAGGCGATCTCCGGCCGCCAGCCCAGGTCGACGGCGACCTTCTGCGCGTTGCCGACCGCCCGGGGGACCAGATTGGGTCGCAGGCGTTCCGGGTCGACGCGGATTTCGACCTCCATCCCCGACAGTGCGATCAGCGTCGCGAGGATGTCGCCGATCCGCCACGCCTTGCCGGAGGCGAGATTGTAGACGCTGGACGGGCCCGTCGGGGCGGCCGGGTCGAGGGCCGCGGCGGCGTAGGCCCGCACCACGTCCCGGGCGTCGAGAAAGTCCCGATCAACGTCGAGATTGCCCACCGAGATGACCGGTGCCTGGTCGCCTGCCGTGATCGCGGCGATCTGGCGCGCGAAGGCCGACACGACATAGGTATCAGCCTGCCCCGGCGCGGTGTGGTTGAACGGCCGGAACCGGATGGCCTTGAGGCCGTCATGCGCCATCTGCCCGACCATCATGTCGGCTGCCGCCTTGGTCGCGCCGTAGACGCTCGTCGGCTGCAACGGTGCGCCCTCGCTGATCGGCCCCTCCACCGACAGAAACGCGTCGCCGTAGGCTTCCGAGCTGCCGACATTGATGAAGCGTGCCTCTGGCGCGTGCTGCATCACCGCCTCGGCGAGGTTCATCGCGCCATAGAGGTTGACCTCCCAGGCCCGGCGCGGCGAACGATGCGCTTCCGCCGGTGCGGCGATCGCCGCCAGATGCACGACCGCGGTCGGCCGGGCCGCCTGCACCGCCCGATCGGCAGCCTCGCGGTCGCTGATATCGAAACCTTCGCCCTCGGCGGCGCCAAGGATCGCCACCGACGATGCGCCGCCGCCGTGGATTGCCTCGAGATGGCGCACGAGCAGCGTTCCGACGAACCCGCCGGCGCCGGTGACCAGGACTCGATGCTGGGGATCCATCACGTTTTTGCTCATTTTCGGCAATTGCTGGTAGCGGCGACGCCCGGCGCTGCTCTCAGCGGCTCAGGCGCTTCAGGTCGGCCTCGACCATCTCGACGATCATCTCTTCCAGCGAGATTTCGGCCTCCCAGCCGAAGGCAGCCTTTGCCTTGGCGGGGTTGCCGAGCAACACGTCGACCTCGGCGGGGCGGAACAATGCCGGATCGATGACCAGATGGTCGTCAATGGACAGGCCGGCGTGCTCGAACGCGATGCGGCACATGTCCCGAACCGTGGTCGTCCGACCGGTCGCGATGACATAGTCGTCCGCCACGTCCTGCTGCAGCATCAGCCACATGGCCCGGACATAGTCCTTGGAGTGACCCCAGTCGCGCTTGGCGTCGATATTGCCGAGGCGCAGTTCGCTGGCCATGCCGAGCTTGATGCGGGCAACGGCGTCGGTGACCTTGCGGGTCACGAACTCGATGCCGCGCAGCGGCGATTCGTGGTTGAACAGGATGCCGCTCGAGGCGTGCATGCCATAGCTCTCACGATAGTTCACGGTAAGCCAGTGGCCGTAGAGCTTCGCCACGGCGTAAGGCGAGCGCGGATAGAAGGGCGTCGTCTCGGACTGCATCGGCTCCTGGATCAGGCCGTACATCTCCGACGAGGAGGCCTGGTAGAACCGCGCTTCCGGACGCTCGAGCCGCACCGCCTCGAGCATGTTGGTGACGCCGAGTCCGGTCACCTGACCGGTGAGGATCGGCTGCTGCCAGGAAGATTTGACGAAAGACTGCGCGCCAAGATTGTAAACCTCGTCCGGCACGACATCGCGCATCACCCGGATGATGCCGGACAGATCGAGGAGATTGCCGTCATGAATGCGCACGTCCTTGTCGACGCCCAGCCATTTCAGGCGCACGTCGTTGACGTCGGCGGTGCTCGAACGGCGAACCAGTCCATAGACCTCGTAGCCCTTCTCGAGCAGCAGCTGCGAGAGGTATGCCCCGTCCTGGCCGGTGATGCCGGTAATGAGCGCGCGTCTAGTCATGCCTTGAACTGCCCCGTTGTTCGTTCGCGCCACTAATTCTGATCAATGGCGACAGCACCCTTTAACCATCCCGCTGCCTCAAGGCAAGAAATCGAAAAGCTGGAGACCTCGAAAAACCTCCCCCTTCGGCTCGTTTTGTGATTCCATCCTTATGAGCGAGAGCGGGAGGATGGCGTGCGGGGACAGCCAGGGTTCTGGGACGTAGACGAGCGGTATGTCCGGCTGAGCGAGGCCGGCGATCCGCTGGAGAAGCTGAACGCGATCGTGCCCTGGGAGATCTTCCGCAAGCCGCTATCGAAGGCTCTGAAGCGGTCGGATGGGGCCAAGGGCGGCAGACCGCCCTACGACGCGGTGCTGATGTTCAAGATCCTTGTCCTGCAAGCGCTCTACAACCTCTCCGACGACCAGGCCGAGTTCCAGATCCAGGACCGGCTTTCCTTCACGCGCTTTCTCGGTCTCGGCATTGCCGAGAAGGTGCCGGACGCCAAGACGATCTGGCTGTTCCGCGAGCATCTGGCCGACGCCGGCGCGATCGGGAACCTCTTCGCCCGTTTCGACAGGCATCTGAACAAGGCCGGTTACCTGGCCATGGGTGGGCAGATCGTGGATGCCACGATCGTCGCCGCGCCAAAGCAGCGCAACACCGAAGAGGAAAAGACCGCCATCAAGGCCGGCGAGGTGCCCGAGGCCTGGAAGGACAAGCCGGCCAAGCTTCGCCAGAAGGATTGCGATGCCCGCTGGACGGTAAAGTTCTCCAAGGCCAAGCCGGCGGCCGAGGGAAAGCCGCAGCACATCGACATTGCGGTGCCAGCCTTCGGCTACAAGAACCATGCAGCGATCGACCGCCCTCATGGCTTCATCCGCGGATGGTCGGCGACGAGCGCGTCAGCCTATGACGGCGCACAACTCTCCACCGTCGTCGACCGCTTCAACACCGGATCGAAGGTGTGGGCCGACACCGCCTACCGGTCCGCGAAGAACGAGGAGTGGCTGGAGAAGAACGGCTACGTCTCGGACATCCACCGCAGGAAGCCGAAGGGGCGGCCGATGAGCGAACGGACATCCCGCGCCAATGGCCGTCGGTCGGCAATCCGCTCGATGGTCGAGCACGTCTTCGCCCGCCAGAAGGGGCCGATGAGGCTGTTCATCCGCACCATCGGCATCGTGCGCGCCGAGGTGAAGATCGGCATGGCGAATCTTGCCTACAATCTCACGCGCTTCGTCTGGCACGAGGGGAGAGGTGTGCCCGCATGACAGCGAAAGCGCTATCAGGGCAGCGTGCCGGCCTTCGGTAGAAACCCAGACGCACAGACTTCCGAGCGTCGGTGCCGTGCGGGCCGCGGCACATGATCAAAGCCGATCTCACGCGCCTGAAACGGCCGTTCTTCGAGGTGTCCAGCTGCCGTACCCCGCCGCTAGCGAGACGGTGATGGACGCTAGGTTTCCCGCTGATAGAAAAGAATAATTGCAACCATAGATTACATGATAGGCCCTGCACAACCGGGTCGGCCTGCAATGTATGTCACCTCCTGCCGTTCCTTGTTCGGCAGGTCGTTTCACCGGTTTCCGTGCCGATCCGGCAATAAATAAAGCGTCCTCCATCGGTTTTGGCGTCCGAATCGGTCCCGCCCTCTGCACGCCCATGCATTCCCGCCAACGGGATCGCACCTCGAATTCGCAACATTTCAGGCGTCGGCGCCCAGGACGACGGCGCGCATTCCGGCGACGAAGCGCTCTTCGGAGAACAGTTCCGCCCGTGCCTCGCAGGCCGCGCGCATCGCGGCTGCCCGGGACGCCGGCAGCCGGCCGACAGCGTCGGCGATATCGGCTGGCTGGAAATCCGGCGGCAGCAGGATGCCGGTCTCGCCGTCGACGATCGTCTCGCGCAGCCCGCCTTCCGCGACACCGATCACCGGCTTGCCGGCGGCCATCGACTCCACCGGCGACATGCCGAAATCCTCCTCGACCGGCACGTAGATCGTGGCGATGGCTTCGCCGATCAGCCGGCGCAGCCGGTCCTCCTCGACCCAGCCGAGAAAGGTGATGTTCGGCGCATCCTCGGCGCGGCGGCGCAGCGCCGCCAGTTCGTCGCCGCCGGAGGCCACCACGAGTTGCCGGTCCGGCATCATGCGGAAGGCATCGACGATCCGGTCGACGCGCTTCAGTCCGGCCAGCCGTGCGGTGGACAGGTAATAGTCCTGCTGGCCGCCCCAGACGAAGCTCTTCGTGTCGCAGGGCGGGTAGACGACGGTGCTGTCGCGGCCGAGGAACGAGCGGATGCGCGCCTGGACGGTTTCGGAATTGGCGACAATCGCCTCCATCCGGCCGACCGCCGCTTCGTAGCCCCGGCGGAACTGGGCCAGGCCGGCCTTCTTCAGGGCGCCGGCCGGACCGCCCAGCATCGACGCGAAGTGCGCCCGCTGGTCGTACAGGAACCGTGGCGGGGTGTGGCAATAGAAGATGTTGCGGCCGGGACCGCCGGCATCGGGCGCCGCGAAGGGCGCCGCAACGCCCGAGAAGACCCGCAAATCGTGGCGCGCCACGCGCCGGCGCTCCATCGCGAAGCGGGCGGCCAGCGCCGCCGCCCGCAGGCCCGGGCGCCGCAACGCCATCGGCAGGTTCAGATCGCGCGTCCCCGCCGGGAACATCGCGTCGTCGTAGCTGTCGGGGCTGCGATAGCCGAACAGGAGATCCGCGCCGACGGCGTCCGCCAGCGTCAGGACCAGTCGCTCCCCGCCTCCCCTGATGGCAAAGTAATCATGGACGACCAAGGGCCGACCGGCATTCCCGGAAAGTTCCAAAACGCGACCGATCCTGTTCGCGACCTGCGGAGGCACATTGTGCAGGCCGGGCGTCCGCCTTTCGTGGGATGATCAAGCAAGGCCGCAAGGCCTCGGCCCGACCGGACGAGATCCGTGCCCCGCCCGCCGATCCGCTCGACCGATTGTCAGGCTGCTTGCACCTCAGCTCCGGGCGTAAATGTCCTCGATGCGGACGATGTCGTCCTCGCCCGTATAGGAGCCGACCTGCACCTCGATGATCTTGAGGTCGATCTTGCCGGGGTTGTGCATGCGATGCGTGCAGCCGATCGGCAGATAGGCCGCCTCGTTCTCGTGATAATGCTTCACGACGCCGTCGATCGTGACCTGGGCCGTGCCGTGCACGACGACCCAATGCTCGGCGCGATGATGATGCCGCTGGAGCGAGAGCGTGCCACCCGGATGGACGCAGATGTGCTTCACCTGAAAGCGATCGCCGATATCGATGCGCTGGTACCACCCCCAGGGGCGATGGATGCGCAGATGGTCGGTCGCTTCACCATAGCCCTGGGCCTGGAGCTGCGCGACGAGTTCCTTCACCCGCGGCGCTTCCGACTTGGCCGCAACGAGCACGGCATCGGTCAGCGCGACGACGACCACGTCCTTCAGCCCGATCACGGTCGTCAGCGGACCCTCGGAGCGAACGAGGCTGCCGTTGGTCCCCAAGACCGAGACAGGCCCCTCCAGGACATTGCCGTCGGCGTCGGCGGTCTTGATGTCGTAGATCGAATCCCACGAGCCGATGTCCGACCAGCCGAAGGTCGCGCGCATCACGCCGGCGCGGCGCGTCTTCTCCATCACCGCATAGTCGATGGAGATCTTCGGCGCGAGCGCGAAGGCGGCGGCGTCGAGGCGCAGGAAGTCGAGGTCCCGCGTACCCCCGGCCAGCGCCGCGCGGGACGCGGCCAGAACCTCGGGCGCGTAGGCCTCGAGTTCCTCGAGCATCGTGTCGGCACGAAACAGGAAGTTGCCGCCGTTCCAGAGGAAGCCCTGCGCGACATATTCCTGCGCATGCGCCGCATCCGGCTTCTCCACGAAGCGGTCGATATCGAACGCGCCCTCGACGCCGAGCGGCGTCCCGCACTCGATGTAACCGTAGGCGGTGGAAGGCTGTGTCGGCACGATGCCGAGCGTCATGATCCGGCCCTCGCGCGCGACCTTCGCCGCCGCGGTGCAATTGGCCACGAACTGCTCGGTGCCCGTCACGACATGATCGGCGGCGAGAACGAGGCAGACCGATTCCGGATCACGCTCGAAGCCCATCAGCGCGCCGATCGCAACGGCGGCCGCCGAGTCGCGGCGCTGGGGCTCGAGCACGATCTCGCCTTCCACGCCCGCCGCCTTCATCTGCTCGGCCACGACGAAGCGGAAATCATTCCCGGTCACCACGATCGGGCGGGTGAAGCCCGGACCGGTCACGCGGCGGAGCGTCTCCTGGAACGTCGAGCGCCCATCTTCCATCAGGGTGATGAACTGCTTCGGCATCGTCTCGCGGGAAACCGGCCAGAGCCGCGTACCCGATCCACCCGCCATGATGATGGGCGTGATGCTGGCGTGTCGGTCGAAATCACTCATGAAATGAGGAAACTCCATAGTCTGGCACGTGCCGACTTGCTCCGGTGACCTGCCGTAAATTCACGCCCAATATACGTCAAGCCTTACAGGGCATACTCCGGACGCTCCAGCGAAGCCAGTCGCCCGCGCCATGCGCCTGTCCCGGCCGCGCCGGTTGATTCATGACTCGCACGGAGATTTTCGCGGACCTGCCGCCCGTTGGTTCGACGCGACGCGCTGGGGCTCGGCCTGGAATTAGACCCTTGGCAGCACCGACTTGCGCGATACCAATTGCGCAGCAATGTGGCATCCGGCCGAGTCAGCGGGATACTCTCCCGCCCCGCGCGAGTGGCAAAATTGACGCGTGTCCTAAGCCTGCCCACAAACTGCACAAAACCGGATGAAAACTGCTAACATTATGATCTTGATAAGTAATTTTCATTCAGCAAGACTGTGGTGCATCGCCAATCTGGGGTAACGCCATGAAGAAACTGTCGAGACGGTCATTTCTCAGGACCAGCGGTCTGGTCGCTGCCGGTGTCACCGGTTCGCTTGCAATGCCCGGACTGATCCGGCCGTCTCTAGCCCAGAACGGCTCGGTCAAGCTCGGTTGCCTGTTCTCTTCCTCCGGCACCATGGCGAATATCGAGGGGCGGCTGAACGACGTGGTGAGGATGGCCGCTGCCGAGCTCAACGCGGCCGGCGGCGTCCTTGGCCAGCAGATCGAGGTTCTGGTTTCCGACCCGGCCTCGGACTGGCCGCTCTACGCCCAGACCGCGCGCCAGATGCTGCAGCAGGAGAACGTCGCGGCGCTATACGGCTGCTGGACGTCGGTGTCGCGCAAGTCGGTGCTGCCGGTCGTCGAGCAGGAAGACGGGCTGCTGTACTACCCGCTGCATTTCGAGGGCGACGAGAACTCCAAGAACGTCGTCTACGTCAATTCCCCGCCAGCGAGTTCGGTCCTGCCAGCGGTCGACTATCTGATGGGCGAGGACGGCGTCGAGGCCAAGCGCTTCTTCCTGCTTGGATCCGACTATGTCTGGCCGCGCACCATCAACAAGCAGCTCAAGGGCTATTTCGAGAGCAAGGGGATCGAGGCCTCGGCGATCCGCGAGGAATACGTGCCCTTCGGCTTCTCGAACTTCCAGACGCTGGTCAACCAGATCCGCTCCTTCGCCGACGAGCCGGGCGGCCAGCCCGTGGTGATCCTCACCGTCGTCGGCAGCTCGATCCCGGACTTCTTCCGCGAATTCGCCAACCAGGGCATTCTCGCGACCGACGTCCCGGTCCTCGGCCTCGACGCGCTGGAAGCCGATTTCGAGGGTCTCGATACCGCGGCGCTGGTGGGTCACCTCAATTGCTGGGCCTATCTGCAGGCCGCCGAAGCGCCCGAGAACGACAAGTTCAAGGCCGACTGGGCGTCCTATGTCGCCGCCAACAACGTGCCCTACAGCCCCGACGTGGTCATCGACCCGATGGTCTCGGCCTACGACTCGGTGAGGCTCTGGGCGCTCGCCGCGGAGAAGGCCGGCTCCTTCGACGTGCCGGAAGTGCGCAGCGCCTTCGCCGGCATCGGCTTCACCGATCCCTCCGGCTACGACATCGCGATGAACGGCGAGAACAACTACGTCAGCCGCGGCGTCTTCATTGGCTCGCTGAATGCCGAACAGAGCTTCGACATTCTCTGGCAGTCCGACGGCACGCCGAAGCCCGAGCCTTTCAGCTCCTACGGCTGAGCGCGCCGTGCCTGAGGGCGCAAGCAGTCGGCGGGGACAGGCAGCCGACGCAGGCTGACCCCGCCGAGGATCCCCCCAAGACGGATCGTCGACAGCCTTCCTTGGCCGGCCGCCGATCCGAAGAGGCTTCATTGGTCAATTCATCCCGCGGTCGGCTGGGCATGTTCCACCTGATCGTCCTGTGGTTCCTCCTGGGTCTGGGCGCGCCGGTGGCCGCGCAGGTCGTTGCGAACGATCGCGCCGGGATCGTCGCCGGTCTCTGCGGAGGCGGCAGCGCGATGGTCGGTGCGGTCGACGCCGTCATCGAGGGTCTTGCCGAGACACCGGCGACCGAGCTCGAGTGGCTTGCGGGCGTCGTCACGGCCCTGCATACGCGTAGCCTTCGCTGCAGCGACGCCGGCGCGACCCTTACCTCCGACGCCGGCACGGTCGATGCCGTCACCGGAGAGCCGGTCGCCGCGGCAACCGGCCGGCCCTTGATCCTCAATCTGCGCAGCCGCGGGTCGGTCGAGAACCTTTCGGCCGCCCTCACGCTGCTCACCGATCCCGCGGCATCCGCCCGCGCCGAGGCGATCTCGCTCCTGTCGCGGCGCCCCAGCGTCATCCCGCCGACGGTCTATGCAAGGGCGGCGGAGCGCGTCGACACCGACGAACAGCGCGCGGCCATCATGGAACTCGCGCAGGTCTCGGCGCTGACCGCCGAGGACATGGACGAGCGGCTGGCGGCGATCGCCGGCATCGTCGAGCATCCCAACCGGCGCAGCCTGTTGCTGCTGGAGGGACTGCGCGAAGATCCCGCCTATGCGAGCGACGAGCGCTTCCGCGTCGCCGTCGATGCCGCCGTCGCCGACACGGCGCGCTGGGTGAAAATCGGGAACACGCTGTCGACGCTCTATAATGGCCTCAGCTACGCCAGTATCCTGTTCATCGCCGCCGTCGGTCTCGCCATCATCTTCGGGCTGATGGGGGTGATCAACCTGGCGCAGGGTGAGTTCATCATGCTCGGCGCCTACAGCGCCTTCGTCGTGCAGGAGACGTTGCGGAGCCTCGCACCCGGGCTGGTCGACTGGTACCTCCTGATCGCCATCCCCTTCGTCTTTCTCATCACCGCAGCGCTCGGCGTTCTGGTCGAGATCGCCATCGTCCGGCACCTCTATCGCCGGCCGCTGATGACCCTCCTGGCGACCTGGGCGGTAAGCCTCTTCCTGATCAACCTGGTGCGGGTGACCTTCGGCACCCAGAACCTGCAGATCCTGACGCCGTCCTACGTCTCAGGCGGCTTCACGCTGGTCGGCGATTTCATCGTCACCTACAACCGGCTGTTCGCCATCGTCTTCGCCGGCGCGGTGCTGGCCATCACGGCCCTCGTCCTGAAAGGCACGGCGCTCGGACTGAACATCCGCACCGTCAGCCAGAACCGCGACATGGCCGGCTGCATCGGGATACCGACGCGGCGGGTCGACATGCTGGCCTTCGGCTTCGGCTCGGGACTGGCGGGCCTTGCCGGCCTCGCGCTGGCGCCGATCTACAACGTCAATCCGCTGATGGGCACGAACTTCATCATCGAGAGCTTCATGGTCGTGGTGCTCGGCGGCGTCGGCACACTGATGGGCACGGTCATCGCGGCGCTCGGCATCGGGCAGATCAACGTCCTCATCGAGCCGATCTACGGTGCAGTGGCGGCGAAGGTCATCGTCCTGCTGCTCATCATCGCCTTCATCCAGTGGCGGCCCGAGGGGCTGTTCCCGGCGCCGGGGCGCCGCAAATGAGCGCCGTGCTTCCCGCAGCGCGCCGCCCGATCGCCGCACGTCTTGGCGGCAGCGGCTTCCTCGCCGTCCTGTCGGCCGTCGCCGCAGCCCTCGTCGGCGTCCTGGTGTTCGGCGGCATGCTCGGCGGGCTGTCGCCCTTCCTGGTCAACGTCGTCGGCCAGTTGGCGGCCTTTGCGCTGCTGGCGCTGTCGCTCGACCTGATCTGGGGCTATGCCGGCATTCTCAGCCTCGGCCACGGGCTCTATTTCGCCGTCGGCGGCTATATCGCCGCGATGCATCTCCTGAAGAGCAGCTACGCCGCCACCGGAATCCTGCCGGACTTCCTGCAGTTCATGGGCTGGAGCGAGTTCCCGTCCTTCTGGTGGGGCCTCGAGAGCTTCCCCTACGCGCTGATCATGCTGTGCCTCGTCTCGGGCGTGGTCGCCTTCGTGTTCGGCTACGTCTCGTTCCGCTCGCGCGTCGGCGGCGTCTATTTCGCCATCATCACCCAGGCGCTGGTCTATGTGGCGATGCTCCTGATGTTCCGGAACGACACCGGCTTCGGCGGCAACAACGGCATGACCGGCTTTGCCGTCATCCTCGGTTTTCCGGCCGGCTCGCGAGCGGTGACGGTGGGGCTCGCCGCCGCGTCGCTCGCGGTACTGCTCGCCGTGCTGGTCGGTCTTCGGCTGCTGCTCGCGGGCCGCTTCGGCCGCCTCGTGCTGGCCTGCCGCGACGACGAAGTGCGGCTGAGAACGCTCGGCTACCGCACCCTGTCGATCAAGCTGGGCGTCTGGTGCCTGTCGGCGGTGATCGCAGCGCTCGCCGGCATGCTCTACGTGCCGCAGGTCGGGATCATCAACCCGCGCCTGTTGTCGCCGGAACTGTCGATCGAGATCGCCGTCTGGGTGGCGATCGGCGGCCGCGGCTACCTGACCGGCGCCGTCGTCGGCGCGGTCTGCGTCAACGCGCTGAAGTTCTGGCTGACGACCAGAGCGCCGGAACTGTGGCCGTTCATCCTCTCCGGCTTCGTGGTGATCGTCGTCCTGCTGCTGCCGAACGGTTTTGCCGATATCGGCGAGCGGCTCCGGACGGTGCGCTCAGGCGCCTTGCGGCTTCCCCGCCGGCTTCGCCCGGTTCGGGACAGCCGGCCATGACCCCCGCCATCGTCGTCGACTCCCTCGTCGTGCAGTTCGGCAGCTTCCGCGCCATCGACGGTTTCTCCGTGGTCATCAACTACGGCGAGGTCCAGTCGGTGATCGGACCGAACGGTGCCGGCAAGTCGACATTGCTTGACGTCATCTCCGGCGTCACCCGGGCCCGCACCGGCAGCGTCGTCCTCGACGGTCAGGTCGACCTCTCGCGCAGCTCGCAGGAGGCCATCGCCGCTGGCGGCGTGCGACGGAAATTTCAGAAGCCCAGCGTCTTCGAGGCCCTGACGGTGGAGGAGAATGTCTGGCTCGGCCGCGGCGGCGGGCTTTGGCGCCGGCAGGACGACCGCCTGGCTGACAGGGAGCACGTCGCGGCAAGCCTGCGGACCGTGGGTCTCGCCGAGCGCGCGCAGGAGCCGGCCGGCCGGCTTTCCCATGGGGAGAAGCAATGGCTGGAGATCGCCATGGTACTCAGCTCCGACCCCAAGGTGCTGCTGCTCGACGAGCCGGTCGCCGGCCTCAGCGACGAGGAGCGCGAGCGCACCGCGGCGCTGGTCAAATCGCTGCGCTCGCCCGATCGGGCGATCGTGGTGGTGGAGCATGACATGGGCTTCGTCGAGAAGATCGCCGACCGCATCACCGTGATGCACGAGGGCCGCTCGCTGTTCGAGGGGCCGATGGCAGCGGTGCGCAACGATGCGCGCGTCGTCGAAGTCTATCTGGGGCGCTGAGCATGAAGCTCGAGATCATCGGCCTCGACCAGCATTACGGCAGCGCCCAGACGCTGCGCGGTGTCGACCTCGTCGCCGAAAGCGGCGAATGCGTCGCGCTGCTGGGGCGCAATGGCGCCGGCAAGACGACCATCCTCAAGTGCCTCGTCGGCCTCCTGCCGCCGAGCGCGGGGGAGATCCGTATCGACGGCGAAACCATCACCGATTGGCCGAATTATCGCCGCTCGCGTGCCGGCATCGGCTACGTTCCGCAGGGCCGCGAGATCTTCCGCGAGCTCAGCGTGCGCGACAACGTCCTCGCCGCGGCGCGGGCGCACGGCCACGACCGGGACGGCTCGATCGAGGAGATGGTGTCGCTGTTCCCGGTCCTCGGCGAGATGTGGAAGCGCACCGGCGGCCAGCTCTCGGGCGGCCAGCAGCAGCAGCTGGCGCTCGCCCGGGCGCTCGTCACGAGGCCGCGACTGCTCGTGCTCGACGAGCCGACGGAGGGAATCCAGCCCTCGATCGTCAAGGTGATCGAGCAGGTCATCCTCTCGCTGAAGCGGCAGATCACCGTTCTCCTGGTCGAGCAGTATGTCGACTTCGCGCTCGGCGTCGCCGATGCCGCCATCACCGTCGAACGCGGTCGCACCGGCATCAAGACCGCCCGCGCCGATTTCGACAAGAGCCAGCTGTCGCGCGCCGTCAGCATCTGAAATCACCCCTGAAGAGAGCAGAGCCATGTCCACCAGTTACGAAATCCCCGCGACGCACGAGAACATGGTCTGGGGCTATATCGATGGGACCACGAAGCCGGTGCTGGAGGTCGAGTCCGGCGACGTCGTGACGCTGCACTCCTTTCCCGCCGGCGGCGCCGACATCCTGCCGGACAATCGCGAGATGGTGCCGCAGGCCTATCTCGATGCGCTGGAAAAGATGACGCAGGGGCCCGGCCCGCATTTCATCACCGGCCCGGTCTACGTGAAGGGTGCCGCACCCGGCGACGTCCTGCAGGTCGACATCCTCGAGACCAGCGTCTTCATGGACTGGGGCTTCGTCGCCATCCTGCCGCTCCTGGGCACGCTGCCCGACGAGTTCACCGAGTACGAGACGATCCACCCGCGCGTCGACCGCGACCGGCAGGTCTGCATCATGCCCTGGGGCACGGAGATCCCGCTCGATCCCTTCTTCGGAATCATGTCGGTCGCCCCGCCGCCGGCATGGGGCCGTTGCGGCTCGCCGGTTCCGCGGGCCTTCGGCGGCAACATGGACAACAAGGAGCTGAAGCCCGGCGCAACGCTCTATCTGCCCGTGTTCAACGAGGGCGCGCTGTTCTACGCCGGCGACGGACACGGCGTGCAGGGCGACGGCGAGGTCTGCATCACCGCGCTGGAGACCGGCTGCACCGGCACGTTCCGGCTGACGGTTCGCAAGGATCTGTCCTACGACCGGCCCTTCGCCGAGACCAAGACCCATTTGATCTCGATCGGCCTCGACGAGGATCTCGACGACGCGGCCAAGCAGGCGGTGGCCGAAATGGTCAAGCATGTCTGCGCCAGGACCGACCTCACCCGCAATCAGGCCTACATGCTGATCTCGCTCGCCGGCGACCTCAGGGTCACCCAGCTCGTCGACGGCAACAAGGGCATCCACATGATGCTCGCCAAGAGCTTCCTCTAGGCCGGGGCACAAGCCGGCTGCCAAGGCAGATCCGGCACGGCGATTGCATGGCGTTTCGGGAGGACCGGCCTTGCGCCGGGCCTCCCGTATCGTTGCCTTGGAGGTTTCGCATGAGACGTTCCAATCATACCGACGCCGAGATCATGTCGCTGCTGAGAGAGGCGGAACAGGGCGTGCCCATCAAGCACATCTGCGCCACCGCCTATGTCTCGGTCCGCACCTTCTACCGCTGGCGCAAGCAACTGGGCGGCCTGCAGCCCGATGCGATCCGCCGGCTGCGGACGCTTGAAATGGAGAACCAACATCTTCGCGTACTGGTCGGCCAGTTGAAGGGGAGCAATCCCGACGGCGTCTGGTCCGGCTGGAAACAGGGCGACGGCAGCGTCGCGCGAAGCGAATGCGGCCTGCCGGGCGCGGTGGCATGCGACGCGGCAATGGCACCCGCGGCCGGCTGCCATCGTGGCTCGGGCGCCTCGTCAGGACGGTTCGCCAGCCTGCGCGCAGGACGTTGCTGAGCGCCATCCTGCGGCCCTTGAAACGGCTCAACGGGGCAGTATCTGCTGCCCCGATCCCTGCCGCTGCGAGCGCCCGGACTGGATAGCCGCCGAACGCCGCGCCTTCGACAACCGCTTCCTGCTCAGGAAATGCGCTGGCGCTGCTCGCATCGAAAGCAACGCCAGCACCTCGTGGCGAACGGCGGTTCTGCCGCGTCGACAGATCATTCGTACGAAAAGGATACCGCATGACCGAGATCGTCGTCGAAATCGACGGGGAGAGCTTCCCTGCCCGCCTGGAAACGGATCGTGCGCCGAAAACGGTCCAGGCCTTTCTGAAGGTTTTGCCCTATGCGGAGCGCATCATCCACGTGCGCTGGAGCGGCGAAGCCTGCTGGATACCGCTCGGCGACACGGATTTCGGCCTTGGCTACGAGAACGCGACCAGTCACCCGGCCCCCGGCGAGGTCATTCTCTATCCGGGCGGCGTGTCGGAGACCGAAATCCTGCTCTCCTACGGACCGACGGCCTTTGCATCGAAGGCCGGGCCGCTCGCCGGCAACCACTTCCTGACGATCACCGACAAGCTCGATCGCCTGGCCGAACTGGGGCGCGACACCTTGTGGTCCGGCGCCAAGTCGATCCGGTTCCGGCTGGCCTGACGAGGCCGGGACGACGACCACCCGACCAGCGACGGATCGCGATTTCGCGGGCTGTCGCGGGCAGCTCGGCGCGGCAGCCGGCTCACCCCGTCGCCGTGACGGAAGCATCGATCGATGCCGACAATATCATGAGGCCGAGGGCGATCTCGTCCTCGGAGACGGTGAGCGGCGGCGCGATGCGGAAGACGCCGCCCATGCCGGGCAGCTTGACGATGTTCATGCTCATGCCCCGCGCCATAGCCTCGTCCATGATCCGCGCGCCGAGCTCGAAGCCGGGCGTCTTCCGATGCCGGTCCGCGACGATCTCCAGCCCGAGGAGCAGGCCGCGCCCGCGCACGTCGCCGATGCACTCGAAGCGCTGCTGGAGCGATTGCAGGCCCTGTTTCAAGAGAGCGCCGCGGGCCGCCGCCTGCTCGACGAGGCCATCGCGTTCGACGACGTCGAGAACCTTGAGCCCGACGGCGGCCGGCAGCGGGTCGGAAGCGTGGGTGGTGTAGAACAGATACCCCCGCTCGAACGCCTGCTGCTCGATCGCCGCGGTGGTCATCACCGCCGCCAGCGGCAAGCCGGCGCCCAGCGTCTTCGACAGGGTCAGGATGTCCGGTGTGACGCCGTCCTGCTGGAAAGCGAACATGTCGCCGGTCCGCCCGATGCCGGTCTGCGCCTCGTCGAGGATCAGCAGCATCCCGCGCTCCTCGCATTTGCGCTTCAGCGCGGCGAGATAGCCCGTGGGCAGTTCCAGGATGCCGCCGCTCGAAAGGATCGGCTCGGCGATGAAGGCGGCGAGATTGCCGGTCGACTGCTGGTCGACCAGGGCGAAGGCGTCGTCGAGTTCGCTCTGCCAGTCGAGCGTCCCGTCCTCATGGGTGAAGCGCGGGCGGTAGCTGTTCGGCGCCGGAATGGCGAAGGAGCCGGCTGTCGCCGGGCCGTAGCCCTTGCGGCCGGCGCTGTAGGTCGCCGAGGCGGCGGCGCCGGTCATGCCGTGCCAGCTCTGCGCGAAGGCGACGATCTCAAACTTGCCGGTCACCAGCTTGGCCATGCGCAGCGCCGCCTCGTTGGCCTCCGCGCCGGTGGTCAGCAGTTGCACTCGCTCCAGCCCCGGCGCCAGCTCGGCAAGACGCGCGGCGAGCGACACCACCGGGCGGCTCAGCATGCCGCTGAACAGATGCGCCACCTTGCCCATCTGCTCGGTGACGGCCGCGACGATGTCGGGATGGCCATGCCCCAGCACGGCGCTCATCTGGCCGGAGGTGAAGTCGAGGATCCTGGTGCCGTCGGCGTCGTAGACGAAGCTGCCTTCCGCCCGCTCGATGATCACCTTCTCGAAACTCGGGCCATAGCGCGTCAGGTTCCGGTTGGCGGCTTCCCAGAATGCGGGTTCGGCGTTCAGCGACATCATTCACCTCGGCGTTCGATCAGCGGCGATGATGGACCGGATTGCGCTCGCGTATCGAATTGATAATACTTCAATCCGCTATCAACTGAATCGATATCATGTTGGATCTCCAGCTGCTCCGCAGCTTCTCCATCGTTGCCCGCACGGGCTCGATCAGCGTTGCGGCGATGCAGATCGGCCGGACGCAGTCGGCGCTGAGCATGCAGATGCGACGGCTGGAGGAAATGATCGGCCAGCCGCTGCTGCACCGGACCGGGTCGGGCGTGCGCCTCACCGTCACCGGCGAGCGACTGCTGGTCCACGCCGAGGCGCTGCTCGGCCGCCATGACGAGGCGGTCTCCGACATGGCGGGAACCGGGCTCAGGGGCTCGATCACATTCGGCTGCCCGGAGGAATATTCGATCGCCTTCGTGCCGGGCCTGCTCAAGGGCTTCTTTCGGGACCACCCCGACGTCGAGCTGCACATGGTCTGCGCGCCGACGGTGGACCTGCGCGAACTGCTGCACCGGCGCCAGCTGGAGATGGCGCTGATCTCGACGCCGGATCCAGGCGGCGACGCGGTGATCCGGACTGACAGCTTCGTCTGGGTCGCCAACCAGCCGGCGCCGGAGATCCTCGGCCACGACATCCTGCCGCTGGCGCTTTCCGCGCCGTCGACGCTCGATCACCGAGCCGCCACCGACGCGATGCGGTCGGCGGGACGGCGCTACCGCCTCGCCTATGCGAGCAACAGCCTAGCGGGGCTGATCGCGATCACCCGCTCCGGTCACGCGATCAGCGTCACCACGCGGGCGGCCGTGCCCGGCGACCTGTCGATCATCACGCAGGATCTTCCGCCGCTGCCCGAGCTCGGCATGGCGCTCGCCTATGCCAGCGCACAGGAGTCGGCCGCGGCCAGGGCGCTGGGCGAGCACATTCGCGCCGTCCTGCCGACGCTCTAGATCTGCGCGACCTTCATTGGCGCCCTTGCCTCGACGTGCTGGACGCCCGACCTTGTCGAAGACGCCAATCACGAGGATCGCAGAATGAGCAAGGGTTCGGACCTGTTGGTCGCCGCTTTGGAGAACGAAGGCGTCGACTGCATCTTCGGCGTTCCCGGCGAAGAGAATCTCGACGTGCTGGAATCGCTGCGCACGTCGAAGATTCGGCTGATCCTGACGCGGCACGAGCAGGCGGCGGCGTTCATGGCGGCGACCCATGGCCGGCTGACCGGCCGGCCGGGCGTCTGCATCGCGACGCTCGGACCCGGGGCCCTCAATTTGTCGACCGGCGCTGCCTATGCGCATCTCGGCGCCATGCCGATGATCATGATCACCGGCCAGAAGGCGATCATGACCGCCAAGCAGGCCCGTTTCCAGATTGTCGACGTCGTCGCCTCGATGAGGCCGCTGACCAAGATGACCCGCCAGATCGTCAACGCCGCCAGCATCCCCTCGGTGGTCCGGGACGCCTTCCGCGTCGCGACGGAGGAGCGGCCGGGCCCGGTGCATCTGGAACTGCCCGAGGACGTCGCGGCGGAAGAGACCGACGCAATCCCGATGATCCCGGTCCATCCGCTGGAGCGGCCGATCGCGCCCCGTGAAGCCCTGGACCGGGCGGCAGGGATGATCCTGGCGGCGAGGCGGCCGCTGGTGATGATCGGCGCGGCCGGCAACCGGCCGCATCTCGTCGAGACGCTGTCGTCCTTCGTGCGGCGCACCTTGCTGCCGTTCTTCAACACGCAGATGGGCAAGGGCGCCGTCACCGGCGGCTCGAACCTCTATGTGGGAACAGCGGCGCTCTCCGAGGGAGACCACGTCCACCAGGCCATCAACCATGCCGATCTGATCATTGCCATCGGCCATGACACGATCGAGAAGCCGCCTTTCCTGATGAAGAGCGCCGGCGGCTGCAAGGTCATCCATATCGGCTACCAGTCCGCCGCGGTCGAACAGGTCTACCATCCCGATGCCGAGGTGATCGGCGACATCGGCGCGACCGTCACCGGCCTCGCCGACCGGCTCGAGGGCAGGCTCGTCGCCGATCCCTCGATGCTGGAACTGCGCCAGACGATCCTGTCGAGGATCAACGACCGCGCCGAGGAGGACCGCTTCCCGATCACGCCGCAGCGTATCGTCCACGACGTGCGCAACGTCATGCCGGAGGACGGAATCGTCTGCCTCGACAACGGCATGTACAAGATCTGGTTCGCCCGAAACTACCGCACCCATGTCGCCAACACGCTGCTGCTCGACAACGCGCTGGCGACGATGGGCGCCGGGCTTCCCTCGGCGATGATGGCGGCGATGCTGTATCCCGGGCGCCGCGTCATGGCGATCTGCGGCGACGGCGGCTTCATGATGAATTCGCAGGAGATGGAGACGGCGGTCCGGCTCGGCCTGAACCTCGTCGTCGTGATCCTGAACGACAACGGCTACGGCATGATCCGCTGGAAGCAGTCGGTCGACGACTTCCCCGATTTCGGGCTGACCTTCGGCAATCCCGACTTCGTGCGGTACGCGGAGGCCTATGGCTCCAAGGGCTCGCGGGTCGCGTCGGTCGACGACCTCGTCCCGACGCTGGAAGCCGCTTTCGCCGGCGGCGGCGTCCACCTCGTCGAGGTTCCCATCGATTATGCCGAGAACACGAGGGTGCTCGTGGAGGAATTGCGGAACCGTAGTCCGGACATCAAGCTCGCCTGATCCGGCCGGATCGCCGTTCTTCCAGTCGTAGCCCACGTCCGATGCAAACGGGTCTGATCGGCAGCGGTCGCCCCGACAATCCAGCCTTCTCGAAGCCGGGCCCGTTTCCGGCAAACCGTCCATTCCGATGGAATGCTAACGCCGCCAGCCCGACCGCGCCTGGGTAGTGGCTCCATTGCCGAGGCCGGCGCAGGGCGATGACCCGTTGCCGGTCACCGATACGGCCGTGCGGCATGAGGATGCGTGCCAGCGCGCCGAACCCTCCGCGGCGAGGCGTCCTCCCTCTGCTCGGCCAGGCGATACGTCTGGGGCTCCCGCCTGGAAGCCGTCCGAGGCGACGGCAGAAAAATTTCTATACCAATCGTTATAGTGACCCTTGAACCGCACGAAGCCGGCATCCATCTGCTGCCTACCGATCGGTACAGATTTCACCGGTCAGGCCGCGAGAAGCGCGGCACGAACGTTAAAGGACAGGACAATGATCAGCATTATCACAACCAGCGCCGTCGCACTCGTGCTGTTCGGCTCGACCCTCGCTTCGGCGCAGTACGTGCCGGGCTCAGACGCGACGAGCCGCGCCAATGGTTACACGGAGCGGCTGAAAGTTGCGGCCGGCTATCCGGACGCAGCTGCCCCGTCGACAGTTCGGAACACGACCTTCGGCTATCCAGCAGCTGAGCGCACCACGGTCGTCATTCCGGGCTCCGATGCCTCCCTCAGGCAGGCCGATGAGGCCGCCCGCGCAAGCGTGCAGCGTCGTATCAGTCAGTAGACCGCCTGTCCCGGACTGAGGCCTGGGCCGATGTCCGGACGGCGACCTGCCGCGCACGGGGTCCGCCCGTGCCGCCTCGATGAATCAGAGATACCGGGCGCATGGGACCTATGCGCCCGGTGGCCTGGGCAGGTGTCCGGCGGTGCGAATGCGGCGCAGACACCTCCGATATCCCTGAAAGCGACGGTCACGCCGACCGCGCCGGCTCCTTACCTTCCCTGACGAGGCATCCCGATGAGACAGACGAACTTTTGGCAGCTCTTCTGGAGTTCCAGCCTGGCGGTCGCCATCGCCGTGGGCGCCACGACTGCGGCCTTGAACGAAACGGGACGTGCCGCCGCCGTTGAAGCGGCAGCCACGGCTCCCGAGGCGGTGAAGGTTCCGGTCACTGCGGTGACACCACGATCGGTGACGCTTTGGCGGGAATATTCCGGGCGGCTGGAAGCGGTCGGCCGGGTCGAGATCAGGCCGCGCGTCGGCGGCGCGATCCAGTCCTTTCATTTCCGTGAAGGCGCGCTCGTGAAGGCGGGCGATCTCATCGCCACCATCGATCAGGCACCCTACCAGGCCGCCGTCGCAAGGGCGCGCGCCGATGTCGAGGCGGCCGAGGCCGAGGTCGACCTCGCGGCGCTCGAAGTCGGCCGCGCCGAGCAGCTCGTGACCTCCCGCACCGTGTCGCAGAGTACGCTCGACCAGCGTTCCAGCGCCGCCGCCCAGGCGGTCGCCAGCGCCGATGCGGCGAAGGCCGCGCTGAGGACCGCCGAACTCGACCTCGGCTACACCGAGGTCCGGACGCCGATCGATGGCCGAATTGGCCAGATCGAGGTCACCGCAGGCAATCTCGTGGCAGCGGGGCTCTCGTCCGCCGTTCTGACGACGGTGGTGTCTGTCGATCCAATCTATGCCGGATTCGACGTGAATGCCGGCGATGTGGCCGAGATCCTATCCGCCCTGCCCGACCAGGACGGCCCGCTTCCCGCCTATGGCGACATCCCGGTGGAAGTGCAGCGGTTCGACTCCCAGGGAACCCAGCCGGCCGTGCGCGGCCACGTGCAGCTCATCGGCAACGAGGTCGACCCGCAGAGCGGCACCTTGCGGATCCGGGCCTCGCTCGACAATCCGAACGGTGCGCTCATCCCCGGCGAATTCGTCCGTATCCGGCTCGGACAACCGAGGCCACAGAACAGGCTGCTGATCAGCGAGCGGGCCGTCGGCACCGACCAGGACCGCAAATACGTCCTCGTCGTCGGCAGCGACAAGAAGGTCGAGTACCGCACCATTCAACTGGGTGCCTCCGTCGACGGACTGCGCGTGGTCGAAGACGGCCTGAAGCCCGGCGAGCAGATCGTCGTCGAAGGGCTCCAGTCCCTGACCCCCGGCACGCTCGTCGATCCCGAACCCGTCGCGCTGGCTTCTGCCGAGTAGGTTGCGACGGTCGAGGGCGGCCCGGCTCTCCCCCCGAGCCGGGCCGCCCGTCCCCTTGATGCCATCCATGATCCGCCTGCCGTCGTGACGCCCGCCCTGCCGGGCGCCTTGCCGCCGAAACGCCCCTGCCGGCGAACGGAGAGATCCCCGTGAACATCTCGAATTTCTTCATCGATCGCCCGGTGTTCGCGGGCGTGCTGTCGGTCTTCATCCTGATCGGCGGCCTGCTCGGCATGCAGGCGCTGCCGATCTCCGAATATCCCGAGGTCGTGCCGCCCTCGATCGTGGTGCGCGCCCAATATCCCGGCGCCAACCCGACGGTCATCGCCGAGACGGTCGCGACGCCGATCGAGGAGGAGATCAACGGCGTCGAGGGCATGCTCTACATGTCCAGCCAGGCGACCGCCGACGGAGCGCTGACGCTCACCGTCACCTTCGCCCTTGGCACCGATCCCGACCAGGCCCAGCAGCTCGTCCAGAACCGCGTCAGCCAGGCCGAACCCCGGCTGCCGGAAGAGGTCCGCTCGCTCGGCATCTCGACGACCAAGAGCTCGCCCGACCTGATGATGGTGGTGCATCTCGTCTCGCCGGACGGCCGTTACGATATCAAGTATCTTCGGAACTACGCGGTCATCAACGTCAAGGACAGGTTGGCGCAGATCACCGGCGTCGGCGACGTCCAGGTCTTTGGCTCGGGCGACTATGCGATGCGAGTCTGGCTCGATCCGCAGAAGGTCGCCGAGGAGGGCCTGTCGGCGAGCGACGTGGTGGCCGCCATCCGCGAGCAGAACGTCCAGGCCGCGGCCGGCCAGATCGGCGCGCCGCCGACGAACGGCGGCATCGAGCTGCAGCTTTCCGTCAACGCGCAAGGCCGACTGAACACGCCCGAGGCCTTCGGCGACATCATCGTCAAGACCGCCCCGAACGGTGCCGTCGTGCGGCTGCGCGACGTCGCCCGGGTCGAACTCGGCGTCTCCAGCTATTCGCTGCGCTCGCTTCTCAGCAGCGAGCCGGCCGTCGCCTTGCCGATCTTCCAGTCGCCGGGCTCCAACGCGATCGGCGTCTCCGACGCGATCCGCGCGACGATGGACGAGCTGCAGGCCAACATGCCGGAAGGGGTCGAGTACGAGATCGTCTACGACACGACCCAGTTCGTGCGCGCCTCGATCGAGGCCGTGGTGCATACGCTGCTCGAGGCCGTGATCCTCGTCGTTCTCGTCGTCATCGTATTCCTGCAGACCTGGCGCGCCTCGATCATCCCGCTGATCGCCGTCCCGGTCTCGATCATCGGCACGTTCGGCGCGCTCTACGTGCTCGGCTTCTCGATCAACGCGCTCAGCCTGTTCGGACTGGTGCTGGCGATCGGCATCGTCGTCGACGACGCGATCGTCGTGGTCGAGAATGTCGAGCGCAACATCGAGGAGGGCCTCGCCCCCCGCGAGGCGACCTACAAGGCGATGCGCGAGGTTTCCGGCCCGATCATCGCGATCGCGCTGGTTCTGGTCGCGGTCTTCGTCCCGCTCGCCTTCATCTCGGGGCTCACCGGGCAGTTCTATCGCCAGTTCGCCGTCACGATCGCCATCTCGACCGTGATCTCGGCGATCAATTCGCTGACACTCTCGCCGGCGCTCGCGGCTCTCCTCCTGAAGGGGCACGACGCGCCGAAGGACCGGCTGACGCGGGGGATGGACTTCGTCTTCGGCTGGTTCTTCCGCGGCTTCAACCGCGCCTTCAACTCCGGCTCGCGGGCCTACGGCAATTCGGTCGGGCGATTGTTCTCGAGAAAGACGATCGTCATGGGCGTCTATTTCGCCCTCGTCGGGGCGACCGTCTTCATGTTCAACCAAGTGCCCGGCGGATTCGTGCCGGCGCAGGACAAGGGCTATCTCGTCGGCTTCGCCCAGCTTCCCGACGGCGCCAGCCTCGATCGGACGGAAGACGTCATCCGGGAGATGAGCGACATCGCGCTCGACGAGCCCGGCGCCAGCAGCACGGTCGCCTTTCCGGGCCTGTCGATCAACGGCTTCACCAACAGTCCCAGCGCCGGTGTCGTCTTCGTCACCGAATCCCCGTTCGAAGAACGCGAGGGCCTGCCCGGCGGCGCCATCGCCGGCTCGCTCAACCAGAAATTTGCCGGCATCCGGGAAGCCACGATCGCCGTCTTCCCGCCACCGCCCGTCCAGGGTCTCGGCACGATCGGCGGCTTCAAGCTGCAGCTCCAGGACCGCGCCGGCCTCGGCTACGAGGCGCTGAACCAGGCGACGAACGATTTCCTGGCGAAGGCGCGCGCGACGCCTGAACTCGCCGGCATGTTCTCGAGCTATCGGATCAACGTGCCGCAGCTCTTCGCCGATCTCGACCGCACCAAGGCGCATCAGCTGGGCGTTTCGGTGACGGACGTCTTCGACACGTTGCAGATCTATCTCGGCTCGCTCTACGTCAACGACTTCAACGCCTTTGGCCGCACCTACTCGGTGCGGGTGCAGGCCGATGCCGGCAGTCGCAGCCAGCCCGACGACATCGCCCGCCTGAGGGTGCGCTCGTCGAACGGCGCGATGGTGCCGCTTTCGGCGCTGATGACGGTGAAGCCGTCGGCCGGGCCGGAACTGGCGAGCCGCTACAACGGCTTCCTCGCCGCCGACATCAATGGCGGCCCGGCGCCCGGCTATTCGTCCGGCGAGGCGCAGGCCGCCGTCGAGCGCGTCGCGGCCGAGACGCTGCCGAAGGGCGTCGGCTTCGAGTGGACGGACCTCACCTACCAGCAGATCATCGCCGGGAATTCCGGCCTGATCGTCTTCCCGCTAGCCGTGCTCCTGGTCTTCCTGGTGCTGGCGGCCCAGTACGAAAGCCTGACGCTGCCCTTCGCGATCATCATGATCGTGCCGACGGGGATCCTCGCCGCGCTGGTCGGCGTCTGGCTCGACCAGGGCGACAACAACATCTTCACGCAGATCGGATTCATCGTGCTGGTCGGCCTGTCCGTGAAGAACGCCATCCTGATCGTCGAATTCGCCCGCGACCTGGAGATTTCCGGCATGGCGACCCGGCAGGCGGCGGTGGAGGCGAGCCGGCTGCGGCTGCGCCCCATCCTGATGACCTCGATCGCCTTCATCATGGGCGTCGTGCCGCTGGTTCTGTCGACGGGCCCCGGCGCCGAGATGCGCGCGGCGATGGGCGTCGCGGTGTTTGCCGGTATGCTGGGGGTCACCGTCTTCGGGATCTTCCTGACGCCGGTGTTCTACGTGCTGGTGCGCAAGCTCTCCGGCGGGCGGCCGCTGGCGCGGGTCGACGGGGCGAAGCCGGAGGCGGCGGCCGTGGTCCATCCATGAGGCGCCTTCCGTCGATGCGGGCGGCGCCTCGACGCCCCGTTACGCTTTGAAAAAACCCGGATAATCCCCATATGATGGCTAAGAACGGCATAGAGTATGAGGACCGGGAAAAAGCGACATGGCCAGAGGACGTCCCAGAGAGTTCGATGTCGACGAGGCGCTCGACAAGGCAGTTCTCCTATTCTGGCGACAGGGCTACGAGGGCACCTCGCTGGCCGACCTCATCGAGGCAATGGGCATCACCAAGCCCAGCCTCTACGCCGCCTTCGGCAACAAGGAAGAGCTGTTCCGGAAGGCTGTCGATCGCTACGCCGACAAGCGCGTCGCCTATCTCGACACGATCCTGAACCAGCCTTCGTCCCGGCGCGCCATCGAAGGGTTCCTGATGCTGTTTACCGGCGCGGAATCACCCGACGGGACGCCCACCGGCTGCCTGATGGTTCAGGGCGCGCTGGTCTGCAGCCCGGAAGGCGACTCGGTCAAGGACGATCTTCAGGCGCGCCGGTTTTCCAACCTGCAGCGGCTCTGCGAACGGCTGGAGCGCTGGAAGGCGGAGGGCGACCTCCCCGGCGATACCGACACCGACAGCCTCGGCAGCTATGTCATAACCGTCGCCAACGGTCTCGTGGTGCAGGCCAATGGCGGCGCCAGGCCCGAGCAGCTTCAGAAGGTCGTCCGGCAGTTCATGGAATCATGGCCCGGCAAGCTGGACGAGACGGTCGCCGCACCGGACATCTGCGCGGCCTGAGGCGTAGCCAAGATCGATGCGATCGAACGGACTTCACCGACATCGGCCTATGACCGACGCAGCACGTCCTGCCATTCGTCTGCCATTCGCGGTGACGGTCGATCTGCGCTTCGGCGAACGGGCAGAGCGGAACGATGGCGATATCTTCACGACGGGCATCCTCAATGGCCTGCCGCACCAGTCGCTCGCCGATCTTGCGGCCACGCAAAGCTGCCGGGGCTTCCGTATGATCGATGATGATCAGCCCCTTGCCGCCCGGCTGTATCTCTCCCTCCTACCCGATCGATTTCGACCCGAACGTATGAACCTCCTCAACAAGGGCTTGATCGTGAAGCGCACCCGTCATCCACCCCGCCGCAAGATCCCAGACGCCTTTGCGCCTCGCTTTCAGCGGCACCATGACGTTGTAGAGCCCCGGCGGTACCACGGCCGCATGGCCGATGCGGACGAGCGTTCCGTCCTTTATGAAGGCATCGACGAGCGTGCTCCATCCGAGCGCGACACCTTGGCCTGCGCGCGCCGCGGCGATTGTCTCCGTGTAGTGACTGAACCGCAGTGAGGGCCTTCGGCTCGCCATGGGATGCCCCACGCCGGCAAACCAATCGTGCCAGCTATACCAGGTCTTGTCCGGCTGGTCGGTCTCGATCTGGTCGTAGGACGAGTTCCAGAAGTCCCCTTCCGGGAGCCTTCGGAAATAATCCGGCGAGCAGATCGGAAAGATGGCGTCCCCGCAGGAAGCGAGCACCGTTCCGTCGCCAAAGGGAGGCAGGCCGTAGCGAACCGCGATGTCGACCTCCCCACCGTCGAGATTGATCCTGCTGTCCTGCGAGATGACCCGGATCTGCACGTCGGGATAGGACTGGCGAAACTCGCCGAGCCGCGGCAGCAACCACAACGCCGAGAAGGCGAGGCTTGCACCAATGGTGACGACCTCGTTCTCCCTCGAAGACCTGAGCGCGTCGACGCCTTCGGCCATCCGCGCGAAGCTGTCCGTGAGGATGTTTCCCAACGCGAGGCAGGCCGCCGTCGGCTCGATCGAGCGGTGACCGCGAACGAAGAGGATGGTGCCGAAATCCTTCTCGAGCGCAGCGATCTGCCGGCTGACCGCGGCCTGGGTCACGTTGAGCTCCTGCGCGGCCGCCGTGAAGCTTCTGCGCCTGATGACCGCCTCCACCGCCACGAGCGCCGTGAGCGACGGGATATTCTTCCGGAACTGCATTTCGCGAGCCCTCGACCGAGACCTTCTTCCATAACATGACGTTATGCGAAGCTTGCAACTTTCTGCCGTTGAAGCAGTGATGCTTGGAGGCCCATCATCCGGCATGCCCTCCATCAGGTAATCCCATGCTGAACCGGCTCCCCTCGTCCATCTCCGCCCTCCTCGACTCGCGGACCGAAGGGCACTCGCTGCCCGCCGGGCTCTATACGCGGGACGATGTCTTCGCCGCCGATCTCGACGTCTTCTTCCATCGGCACTGGATCCAGGTCGGTCTCGAGTGCGACGTTCCAGAGCCCGGCGATGCGGTGACGCTCGAGATCGGCAGCGCCAGTCTGATCCTGCTGCGGGACGACGACGGGGAAATCCGGGTCATTCGCAATTCGTGCCGCCATCGCGGCGCCCGCCTGCTCGACGAGGGTCGGTCCATCGTCTCGAAACTTGTCTGCCCCTACCACCAGTGGACCTACGAGCTCAGCGGCGAACTGATCCACGCGCCGCACATGGGGATGGACTTCGACAAATCCTGTCGCAGCCTCAAGCCGGTCCACTTCAAGTCGATCGGCGGGCTGATCTATGTCTGCCTGTCGGACGATCCCCCTGCCGACGTCGCCATGCTGGAGGCCGTCATGGAGGCGCGTCTCGCTCCCTACGACATCCGCCAGGCGAAGGTCGCGTTTCAGTTCGATGTCGTCGAGAAGGGCAACTGGAAGCTCACGATCGAGAACAACCGCGAGTGCTATCACTGCTCGGCAAACCATCCGGAACTCTGCGTCTCCTTCATCGATCTCGACTTCGGCTTCGACCCGGCGAGTCTCAGCCCCGAGGATCGCGAAGAGGCCGAGCGGCATCAGGCGCTGTACGACGCGCGCACGCGGGAATGGGAAGCCGACGGCTATCCCTCCGCCGCCATCGAGCAACTCGCCGGTAACACCACGAATTTCCGCACGCAGCGCCTGATCATCGCCGGCGCGGGCGAGTCGCAGACCCCCGACGCCACCGCCGCGTCGGCCAGGCTGCTCGGCACGATGACGCGCAAGGACGCGGGCGACACCCATCTGTGGGGCCACAATTCCTGGAACCACTTCATGGGCGACCACGCGGTCGTCATCACGATCGTTCCCCTCGCCGCCGATCGAACGCTGGTGCGGACCAAGTGGCTGGTCCACCAGGACGCCGTGGAGGGCGTCGACTACGATCTCGACAAGCTGACCAGCGTCTGGCTGGCGACGACGGACCAGGATTCCGCGCTGGTCGAACGGTCGCATGCCGGCATCGCCGATCCCGCCTACGAGCCAGGCCCCTACTCGACCTTCACCGAGGGACAGCTGGACAATTTCGTCACCTGGTACATCGAGCGTCTGCGCGCCCATGGCTACTGACGCACTCGTCGCGACGGGCGAGACGGTCGAACGCCTATCCTGGGATCGCGAGGTTGATTGCGAACTCGACTGCGTCGACGTGCGGGCGGAAACGCACGACGTGAAGACGTTCACCTTCGTCTCGCCGGCAGGCAAGCACTTCGCGTTCGGCGCCGGGCAGTTCTTCACGATCGAGGTGTCGATCGGCATGGAGCGCCACAGCCGCTGCTACAGCATCTCCTCGTCGCCCATGAGGCGTGACGCGGTTTCGATCACGGTGAAGCGCGTGGCGGGCGGCGTCGTGTCGAACTGGCTCCACGACAATCTCGCGCCGGGAACCCGGATGAAGGCCGTCGGCCCGCTCGGCCAGTTTACCCTGCCTGCTTCGCGGGTCCCCAAGCTCCTGCTCCTGTCGGCCGGCTCGGGCATTACCCCGGTCATGTCGATGGCCAGGGAAATGGCCGATCGGGGCGAACCGGGCGATGTCGTCTTCCTGCACGCCGGCAGGACCCCGAAGGACCTGATCTTCCGGGAAGAGCTTGGTTTGATTGCAGGTCAACTCGACGGTTTCCGACTGCATTTCCTGCCCGAGGACGTCGCCAACGAGCGGGGATGGCACGGCCTGACCGGGCGGATCTCGACGGAATACTTGTCGCTGGCAGTGCCCGACATCGCCGAGCGACGGGTGATGTGCTGCGGTCCGGCTCCCTTCATGGCCGAGGCCCGACGGATCGCCGCAGCGTTGGGGGTGCCAGCTGCGAACTATCTTGAGGAAAGCTTCGACGCGGCGGTGATCGAGGAGGCCCCGGCGCCGATCGCGGAAACCGTTTCGGACAAGACTTTCAGCGTGACCTTTTCGAAGCAGTCTCGGACGATCGACGTGCTGGCCGATCAGACGGTCCTGGCCGCGGCCCGGAAGGCGGGGGTGAAGCTGCCGTCCTCCTGCGCGAACGGTCTTTGCGGCACGTGCAAGTCGAAGCTGACGAGCGGCTCGGTCGACATGACGCATGGCGGCGGCATTCGCCAGCGCGAGATCGACGCCGGCTTCTTCCTGCCCTGCTGCTCGAAGCCGCTCAGCGACATGGTGATCGAGCGCTAGCGATACTCCGCCGGCCGGCCGTCACGACGACCGATCGTCGTCGATCCGCGGCGAAGGCTCAGATGTCCTTCACGAGCCGCAGGGCGTCATAGATCGCCGCGTGGGTGTTGCGGGCCGCGACGGCATCACCGATCCGGAACAGCTGGAAGGCGCCGGCGGGATTGCGCGAGACGGTCTGCGGGACGCCGGCGATCAGCTGCGCGTGCGAGACCTCTCCCCAATTGCGCGACGACGGCTTGAGCTCGAAATAGAGATCGTCCAGCGGCACGGTGCCGTGATTGACGACCACCTGGTCCACCAGGCGCTGCTTGGCGACCCCACCATAGTCGCTGCCGATATGGGCGATCAGGCGGTTGCCGCTGCGCTCGACGGCCTCGAGGCGGAAGGTCACGGTGAAGGTCACGTCCTGCTTCTGCAGCGAGCGCATGTAGGGCACGAGGTTCATCGCCATGACCTCCGGCGCGAAGGAGCGGTCGGGCGTCATTACCTCGACCTTCGACCCGGCCGAGGCCAGAATCTCGGCCGCCTGAAGCCCGGCGTGGTCGCCCGCATCGTCGAAGACCAGCACCTCGCCGCCCGGCTTGGCGTCGCCGGAGATGATGTCCCAGGCGGATACGACGAGTTCGTTGCCGCTCGTCAGGATTTCCGTGTGTGGCAGGCCGCCGGTCGCCACGATGACCACGTCGGGATCTTCCGCCGCGACCGTTTCCGCTTCGACCCAGCTATTGAAGTGAAACCGGACGCCGTGCTTCTCGCACTGGCTCATGCGCCAGTCGATGATGCTGATCATCTCCTTGCGCCGATGGCTCTGGGCCGTGAGCCGGACCTGCCCGCCAGGATCGTTCGCCGCTTCGAACACGACGACCGCGTGGCCCCGCTCGCCCGCCACCCGTGCGGCTTCGAGACCCGCGGGCCCGGCGCCGACGATGACGATCTTCTTTCGCTGGGCGGTCGGCGGGACGACGTGCGGCATCGTCAGCTCGCGTCCGGTCGCCGCGTTGTGGATGCAGTAGGCGGCACCGCCCTGATAGATCCGGTCGAGGCAGTAATTCGCCCCGACGCAGGGGCGGATGTCGTCCTCGCGCCGCTCGATGATCTTCCGCACGATATGCGGATCGGTCATGTGCGCGCGGGTCATGCCGACCATGTCGACCTTGCCGGCAGCGATGGCGAAACGCGCCGTGGCGACGTCCGGGATCCTTGCCGCGTGGAATGTCGGGAAGTCCGTCGCGGCGCGGATCTCGCCGGCCATGTCGAGGTGCGGCGAGCTGGCCATGCCCTGGATCGGGATGACGTCGGTCAGGCCGGCATCGGTATCGATGTGGCCGACAACGACGTTGAGGAAATCGACGAGGCCGCTTTCCTTCAGGCGTCGCGAGATTTCGAGCCCGTCCGCCTTCGTGGTGCCGCCCGGCAGGCACTCGTCGCCGGTATAGCGCACGCCGACGATGAAGTCGGGACCGACCCGCTCGCGGATCGCGCCCAGCACCTCGAAGCCGAAGCGCAGGCGGTTCTCGATCGACCCGCCATAGGGCGCCTCGAGTTCGTTGGTCAGCGGCGACCAGAACTGGTCGAGCAGATGCCCGTAGGCCTCGAGCTCGATGCCGTCCATGCCGCCCGCCTGCATCCGCTCGGCCGCGTCCGCATAATCCTGGACGATCCGCGCGATGTCCCAGTCTTCGAGCTTCTTCGGAAAGGCCCGGTGCGCCGCCTCGCGGTGGTGCGAGGGCGCGACGACGGGCAGCCAGTCGCCCTTGTCCCAGCGCGTGCGGCGGCCGAGATGAGTGAGCTGGATCATCACCGCGGCCCCTGCCTCGTGGACGGCCTCGGTCATCTCCCGCAGCCACGGGACGACCTCGTCCTTGTAGGCGAGGATGTTGTTGAAGACCGGCGGGCTGTCCGTCGACACGGCCGCGGAGCCGGCCGTCATGGTCAGCGCGACGCCACCCCGCGCCCGTTCCACGTGATACGCCCGGTACCGCTCCTTGGGCATCCCGTCCTCGGGATAGGCCGGCTCGTGCGACGTCACCATGATGCGGTTGCGCAGCCGCAGGTGCTTGAGCTGGAAAGGCTGCAGGAGGGGATCACTCGACATCTACACGGCTCCTGTCCGACGAACTGCCGTCGATTAGAGCGCAATGTACACCAGTGTCAAGTTTGGTGACAGAATCGTCTCCCACAATGACACAGATGTACACTCCCCTTGATCTCGCTGCGAGGGCTCGTTAGGCTCCTCTGCATGGATCAGCTTGTGAACGACAGCACGGCGCGGGGGTCGCCGGAGATTTGGCTCGGGGCGGCCTATGATCTGCTGATCGAATCCGGTGTCGATGCCGTCAAGATCCTGACGCTGGCCAAGAAGCTCAACCTCGCACGCACCAGTTTCTACTGGTTTTTCAAGGACCGCGAGGAACTGCTGGCAGAGTTGATCTCGCGCTGGCGCGACAAGAACACCGGCAACATCGTCAGGCAATCGGAAGCTTACGCAGAGTCGATCGCCGAGGCGATGCTGAACGTGTTCGACTGCTGGTTCGACAGCGCGCTCTTCGACTCGCAGCTCGAGTTCGCCGTCAGGAGCTGGGCGCTCCAGTCGGACGAGATCCTCGCCGAGGTCCGCCATTCCGACCAGCTGCGGATCGACGCCCTCACCGCCATGTGCGCGCGCTTCGGCGTCGATCCGGTGACGGCCGACGTACGGGCCCGCACGATCTACCTCGTCCAGATCGGCTACCTCTCGATGCAGACCCGCGAGGATGTCGCCGTCCGGATGCGGCGGATCACCAACTATGTCGAGATCTTCACGGGACAGGCGCCGCAACCACGCGAACTCGATCGCTTCTTTTCAAGACACGGCTATTCGGAGTGAACGATCGCCATCCACAATCCAGAGAGGAGCCACCGATTGGCGCATAGCAAGCTGAGCGTTCGCAACCTCACCAAGATCTTCGGCGACAAGCCGGAGAATGCCCTCAGCATGCTGGAGAACGGCAGCGCGAAGGAAGCGATCCTGCGCGAGACCGGCAGCGTCGTCGGCGTCCACGACGTCAATTTCGACATCGAGGCCGGCCAGATCTTCGTCGTCATGGGCCTTTCGGGGTCCGGCAAGTCGACGCTCATCCGCATGCTGAATGGGTTGATCCAGCCGACCGCCGGCGAGGTGCTGATCGACGGCGAGAACGTCGCCAACCGCAGCGACGCGGAGATCATCCAGATCCGCCGCGGCAAGATCGCGATGGTGTTCCAGCATTTCGCGCTGTTTCCCCACAAGACGGTGATGGACAACGTCGCCTATGGCCTGAAGGTAAAGGGGACCGATGCCGCCACCCGCGACGCTCGCGCCATCGAGGCGCTGGAGCGCGTAGGGCTCTCCGCCTATGCCAGATCCTATCCCGAGCAGCTGTCCGGCGGCATGCAGCAGCGCGTGGGGCTGGCCCGTGCGCTTGCCGCCGACGTCGACATTCTCCTGATGGACGAGCCCTTCGGCGCGCTCGACCCGCTGATCCGCCGCGACATGCAGGAGGAATTGCTCCGCTTGCAGCAGAGCCTCAACAAGACGATCGTCTTCATCACCCACGACCTCAACGAGGCGCTGATGCTGGGCGACCGCATTGCCATCATGAAAGGCGGACGCTTCGTGCAGGTCGGGACGGCCGAGGAGATCGTCGGCGCGCCGGCCGACGAGTATGTCGCGGCGTTCACCCAGGACATCGATCGCTCGCGCGTCTTCAGCACCATGCGCGTGACGGAACCCGCCCACGCGCTCGACTCAGCGAACGCGACGCGCGAGACGGCGCTTGCCGCCATGCGCTCCCTTGGCCGAGATGCGCTCTACCTCGTCGAGGCAGGGTTGCCGCTCGGCGTCCTGACGCATCGCAGCCTCACCGACGCAACCGCGGTCGGACAGTCGCTGGAGGCGGTCGCCCGCAGAGATTTTCCCCGGACGTCCGGCAATGCCCCGATCTACACGCTTTACCCGCTGGCATCGCACGGGGTGCCGATCGCCGTGGTGGACGACGACGATCGGCTGATCGGCATCGTCGAGCCGGGGGCCATCTGCCGGGAGGTCGGTCTCGGCAACGAACGGGACAGGACCGGGTCAGGAGCAGACCTGCCGCCGGGCCCCGGCCCCGGGCCCAACAGGCAGCCGCTCGCCGCCAGCATGCAGGAAGGCGCAAGCTAGATGTTCAGCCCGTCCGACTATCTCACCCTGCCGCTGGCAAACTGGATCGAGACCTTCGTCCGCGGCTGGGTCGTGCCGAACTTCCGTCCGTTCTTCCGCGCCGCGCAGGAGCCGGTCACCTTCGTCCTCCAGGCCCTCGACGCGTTCCTGAACGCCGTCCCGATGCTGGTCTTCACCGCCGTCCTCGTCCTGATCGCCTGGCGGACGGCCGGCCGCGGCGTCGCGATCTTCACCGCCCTCGCTTTCGTGCTGATCGACGTCATCGGGCTCTGGTCCGAGACGATGACGACGCTGTCGATGATCATCACCGCCCTATTCTTCTGCGTGCTCCTCGGCGTGCCGCTGGGCATCCTGTCGGCGCGCAGTGACCGGTTTGCCAGCATGGTCCGGCCGGCACTCGACATCATGCAGACGATCCCGTCCTTCGTGTATCTCGTGCCGATCGTCATGTTGTTCGGCGTCGGCATGGTACCTGGGGTGATCGCGACGATCATCTTCGCCCTGCCCCCGATCATCCGCCTGACCGATCTCGGCATCCGCAACGTCCGCGGCGACCTCATCGAGGCGGCCAAGGCCTTCGGCTCTACGCCGCGTCAGGTGCTCTGGGAGGTACAGCTGCCGCTGGCGCTGCGCACGATCATGGCCGGCCTCAACCAGACGCTCATGCTGGCGCTGTCCATGGCGGTGATCGCCGCGCTGATCGGCGCCGGCGGCCTCGGCCTGACCGTCTACACCGGCCTCGGACGCCTCGACGTCGGCACGGCCACGGTGGGGGGCATCGGCATCGTGCTCCTCGCCATCGTGCTCGACCGCATCACCCAGGGGCTTGCCGATCCCGGCCGGCCGCGCGGCTCGACGCGTGCCACCCTTGCCCGGCTGCTGCGCCCCATGGCGTTCGGCAGCCGCACGATCAAAAGCGAACCGGCGGAGTGATCTGACAGAGACGTTTCGTCCCGCACTGGCTCCGCCCCCACCCGCATTCGCGCCAGCGAACGCTTCAACCCTCGAACCACCAACCGAAGGAAAAAGAAGCCCATGACGATCAGGACACTGCAGAAAGTCCTCATGTCCGCCGGAGTCGCCGCCATGGCGCTCACCGCGGCCACACCCGGTCTTGCCCAGGACATGCCGGGCGACGGCGTGACGGTCACGATGGCGCGCCCGACCTGGGATACCGGCTGGTTCTCGACGGAGATCTACCGTCAGCTTCTCCAGAAGCTCGGCTATGACGTGGCACAACCGACGACGCTCGACGCGCCGGTTTTCTACCAGGCCGTTGGGCAGGGCGACGTGACGCTCTGGGTCGAAGGCTGGTTCCCGCTGCACAACACCTATGAGAGCGCCTTCGACGGCCAGGCCGAGAAGATCGGCTATGTCGCGAAGGGCGGCGCGCTGCAGGGCTATCTCGTCGACAAGGCCTCGGCCGAGGAGTTCGACATCAAGTCGCTGGAGGATTTCAAGCGACCCGAGGTGATGGAGGCCTTCGATCGCGACGGCGACGGCAAGGCCGATCTCGTCGCATGTCCCCCAGGCTGGGGCTGCGAGGTCACCATCACGCACCAGCTGGAGGCCTTCGACCTCAACGACTCGATCAACGCCATCAAGGCGAATTACTCGGCATCGATGGCCGATGCGATCGCTGCCAACGAGCAGGGCGAGCCCATCCTCTTCTACACATGGACCCCGAACTGGACGGTGGACGAGCTCAAGCCAGGCGAGGACGTCGTCTGGATCGAGACGCCGGGCGTCGACCTGCCCGAAGACCAGATGAGCCTCGCCGACGCCGCGACGGTGCCGGGCGTCGAAGGCTGCGTTGCCGACCCCTGCGTCATGGGCTGGCCGGCCAACGACATCCAGCCGGTGGCCAATACCGAGTTCCTGAACGAGAACCCGGCCGTTCGCACGCTTCTCGAATCCGCGTCGATCCCGCTCGCGGACATCTTCGCCCAGAACGCCGCTATGAATAACGGCGAGAACAGCGAGGAAGATATCCAGAAGCAGGCCGCGGAATGGATCGAGAGCAACAAGGCCGACACGGACAAGTGGCTGGCCGACGCGCAGGCCGCCGCGAACTGACGTCAGGCGGGACGACCGGCGCCCACACATATGGGGCGCCGGTTACTCGCTCACGCCGAAACGCCGCAAAGATGAATTCTTCCCGCCCGGCGGCCTTCGTCGGGCGGAGCCGCGACCGTAACTCCGACACCGGCAACGGCAGAGCTGCCCCGCCGGCAAGGCCCGCCGCGCGGGTCGTCAAGGAGCGTCGGCAGCTTCAGCTCTATGAAGCCGCCGAAGGCTAAATTTCAGGTCCCGCAGAAAGTCTGACTGACCTGTTCGTGGGGCTCCGGCGGGTTAGCATAACGAGCATATTCCGGCTGATCCTCGTAGGGACGCGCGAGCACCGCCATGAGTTCGTCGAAAGCGCTGAAGTCGTCCCGCTCGACGGCCGCGTCGATGACCGCCTCGGTCCGGTGGTTGCGCGGAATGAAGGCGGGATTGACCGCCCTCATGGCGTCGCGCCGGGCGCCGGCGTCCCGCGGTTCCGCCTGCAATCGCTGCCGCCACCGCACCGCCCAGCGTTCATAAGCGGCGGGATCATCGAACAAGGCACGCACCGCCGCGTCGCCCTCGGGCCCCTCGGCGGCGTCGCAGAGGCGCCGGAACGTGAGGGTGAAGTCGGCGCGGTTCTCGGCCATCGCCTTCAGCAGATCGCCGGCGAGCGCCACGTCCTCGGCCACCAGGCTCGAAAGCCCGAGCTTGCGGGCCAGCCCGCCATGGAATGCCGTCTCGAAACGGGGAGCGAACGCGGCGAGCACCGCCTGCGCCTGAACGACCGCCTCCTCCTGCTGCTCCGCAATGAGCGGCAGCAGGGTCTCTGCCAGCCGCGTCAGGTTCCACTCGGCGATCCCCGGCTGCCGGCCATAGGCGTAGCGACCCTGCCGGTCGATCGAACTGAAGACGGTGGCGGGATCATAGGCGTCCATGAAGGCACAGGGTCCGTAGTCGATCGTCTCGCCCACGATCGACACGTTGTCGGTGTTCATCACGCCGTGGATGAAACCGACCAGCAGCCACTTCGCCACAAGCTCCGCCTGTCGCGTGACCACCCGGTCGAGGAGTTCCAGATAAGGGCGTTTCGCCCCTGCCACCTCGGGGTAGTGCCGATGGATGACGTAGTCGGCGAGGGTCCTCAGCCCCTCGACATCGCCCCGCGCCGCAAAATACTGGAACGTGCCGATGCGCACATGGCTTGTTGCGACGCGCGCGAGCACGGCGCCCGGAAGCATCCGCTCGCGGACGACCTGCTCACCGGTCGCGACGGCGGCAAGCGAACGGGTCGTCGGAATGCCCAGAGCGGCCATTGCCTCGCTGACGATGTACTCGCGAAGGATGGGCCCGAGCGCCGCCCGGCCGTCGCCGCCCCTTGAAAAGGGTGTCCGGCCCGAGCCCTTCAGCTGCAGGTCGCGTCGGGTCCCGTCCTTGTCGATGATCTCGCCCAGCAGGATCGCACGACCATCGCCGAGTTGCGGAACGAACTGGCCGAACTGGTGTCCGGCGTAGGCCATCGCGACCGGGTCCGCCTCGTTCGGGACCAGCCTGCCCGCAAGTACCTCGACGCCGCCTGGACCTGCGAGCCATTCCGGGTCGAGGCCGAGATGGCGTGCCAGCTCCGCATTCACCCGGATGAGCCTCGGCGTTCCGACAGAGGTCGGCGTGACGCGTGCATGAAAGCGGTCCGGCAGGCGTGCATAGGAATTGTCGAACGGAAGCTGAATGGTCAAAGCCTAACGTGCCTCTGGAAATGGTACGGCTGAGATCGTTCCTGGTCAGCCATCCCGCAAGTGGCGCCCTCCGTTTGTCCTTGCCGCCGGCGCATGCAGGGCGCAGCACCCGCAGGAACGCTCTGCAGACAGAAAAAGTGCGATCATGACGGGAAACCCGGCAAGCGCGCGACCCCTCCTCGAGCGAGCAACCACTTAGCCACCTGCAGAGATAAGTTGCGGCCTGATGTTCGTCAGCGCCGATCGGTTTCCGCCGACATGGCGAAAGAGCCAACGCCAGGATGATTGCTGCAGAAATGGCCTGTGGCCGGGACGCGCCATGGCCGTTCGGCTTTCGCTGCCCGAGAGGACCCGCGTTCCCGAGCATCTGAGAGGGCGTCATGTTCAACGGGCTGGTCCGATGGACCCGAGCCTGCAGGCGCCGGCGCGGGAACAACAGTTCAGACCACCGGTTCATTGGGTAGCACACGCGAGCAGCCGGAATCTGCCCCCACAGCCGGTACATGGCCGAGCCGTGGGATGAGCCCCGGCCGCAATCAAAACCGGTGGCTGGAAGGGCCAATTCGCAGGAGAACACGATGTCAGCCACTCAACGTTACCTCGCCGTCGTGACAGGTGCATCGACAGGAATCGGCTACGAACTGGCGAAGATCTGCGCGCAGGAAGGGTTCGACCTCATCGTCGCCGCGGACGAGCCGCAGATCGAGGCGGCCGCCGAAGAATTCCGGGGGCTCGGGGCTTCTGTCGAGGCCGTCCAGGCCGACCTGGCCACCATCGAGGGCGTCGACAGGCTCTACGCCGCCATCGGCGTACGCCCGGTCGAGGCGCTCCTCGCCAATGCCGGCGTCGGACTCGGCCACGGCTTTCTCGACCAGGATTTCGGCCGCGTCCGGCGCGTCATCGACACCAACATCACCGGAACGATCTATCTGATCCAGAAGGTCGGGACCGACATGCGGGCGCGGAACCGCGGCAAGATACTGATCACCGGCTCGATCGCCGGTTTCATCCCCGGAAGCTTCCAGGCCGTCTACAACGGCACGAAGTCGTTCCTCGACAGCTTCGCCTTCGCGCTGCGCAACGAGCTCAAGGAGACAGAGGTGACGGTAACCTGTCTGATGCCCGGTCCCACCGACACCGAGTTCTTCCGCCGCGCCGACATGCTCGATACGCCCGTGGGTCAGGCAAAGAAGGATGATCCCGCCATGGTGGCCCGGACAGGTTTCGACGCCATGATGAAAGGATCCGGCGACGCTGCAAGCGGCTGGAAGAACAAGCTCCAGTCGACGCTCGCCAACATCACGCCGGCTGGCCTGCTCGCCGAACAGCATCGCAAGATGGCCGAGCCGGGCACCGAGCGCTGATCCCCGATGCGCCGGCACGGGATGAACGGAGAGGCGATCGGCGCACGACGTCGACTGCCTCTCTCGCTCCAGGGCACCCTCGGCAGCATGGCACGCTCGCCCGCGCGCGCGGCTCGGGCATTCGTCCCGAAGCAGTCGGAACCGCGACCTGCCGCCATGGTTCTGGGCGAACTGGCTTAGGAGACCGGGACGATGCAACATTTGGATGAAATCCTTGAACTCTCGCGGCAGACGTCCCGGGGGCCATTATCGCGGTGGTTCGACGCCCGGCTGCGCGAGCAGGTGGAGTCGGGGCAGTTCCTGCCGCCGGCGGATCTTCGGGCCGTGGGAGAGCGGCTGATCAAGCAGCTCGTCGGCTACCGGGAGCAGGCCGGCGTCTCGACCGCCGTTCTTGGCATGTCCGGCGGCGTCGACAGCGCGGTGACGGCGGCGCTGCTGAAGGAGGCCGGCTGGCGCGTGGTTGGCTACAACCTTCCTATCGAGCAGGATCCGACCGAGACCGATCGCGGTGCCGAAGCCTGCCGCGCCCTCGGCCTGGAGAACCTGCATCTCGATCTGTCGCAACAGTACAGGGATGTGGTTGCGGGGCTGGGATCTCTGGACAAGGAACTCCCCGCTACGGACACGGAGCCGCTGCGTACGAGGCGCGGCAATATCCGCGCGCGGCTGCGAATGGTCACTCTTTACGATCAGGCGCATCGCTGGGGCGGCCTCGTCGCGAGCACCGACAACTTCTCGGAACTCGGCGCGGGCTTCTGGACGCTCCATGGCGACGTCGGCGACCTTGCGCCGGTGCAGTCGCTGCTGAAGTCATGGGAAATACCCTGGATGGCGCGCGAATATGGCGTGCCGGAGCGCACATGGCGTGCCAATCCGACCGACGGGCTCGGCATCGGCGAAGGAGACGAGGCCCAGATCGGCGCGACCTATCTGGAATGGGACATTGCCGTGTTCGCGGTCGTGGACGCGCTGCGCCAGAACCCTTCGCTGAGTGCGGAAGAGCTTCCCCAAGTGCTGGGGGCGGACGATGATCAGGTGGCCGTCCGGACGATCGGCGCTGTTTTGCGCCGGCTGCGCATGACGTGGTTCAAGCGGATGAACCCGGTTGTCCTCGAACATCCGCGGGCGGATCGGCTGGGCATGCTGAATCTGATCGACGACCGGCTGTTCCGACCTGCCGTGCTGCGGGACGACCATGCTCTCACCTCGTTCTCGGGAGAAATCGCAGCGCTTGGCCAGCGCTTGGCCCACGCCCTCGCCGAGAAGGACATGCGCGTGGTCACCGCAGAGTCCTGCACCGCCGGGCTTCTCGGCGCCTGCGTCGCCGCCGCGCCGGGAAGCTCCTCGGTCCTCGAAGGCAGCTTCGTCACCTACCGCCCGTCGATGAAGATCGATGCCCTGGGGGTTTCCAGCGCGCTCATCCGAAACCGGACGGTCTATGATCCGGATGTGGCCCGGGCAATGGCGGAGGGCGCGCTGCAGCGCGCAAAGGCGGCCGAACTGGCAATCGCTATTACCGGTGTCGCGGGACCGGAGCCGGATCAGGGCAAACCAGTGGGCCTGGTGTACATCGCAACGCTTCTCGCTGGCGGAACGGCCGAGGTGACCGAGTGCCACTTCGGCGGCCAGCCGAAAGAGATCGTCGCCGCAACCATCCGCAAAGCACTGCACCTGAGCCTGGCTGCACTGGCCTGAGTTGTGTATTCGCGCAAGACGCACTTATCGAAGAGGCGTTCGCCTTTCGGCGAAAGCAGCGGTGCCAGCTTGCTGTCCTCGAAAATCTTAAAGCACCCATACCAGGAGATTTCCTGATCAGGGCGTGATGCCGAAAACCATCGAGTAATTGTCGAGTGTCCCCGGTAGCGGTTTGTGCGGATCGATGTCCTGCGAGCGTAGCAGCCGGATCTGTCGCTTGCGCAGGAGAGCCGCCATCACGGCGCTGCCCAGCAGCGGCACCAGATGACGCGCCGGGCAGACGCCGGGACCGGCGCTGAAGGGAACCAGCGGCGCCATGTCGCCCGGATCCCGCTCCAGCCACATCTCGGGACAGAAGCGGTGCGCCTCCGGCAGGCGCGCCGGGTCGCGGTGGAAGAACGGCGTGTAGATGAGGATACCGGCGCCGGCCGGCAGGATTCCCTCTTCCCATTCGGTGACGCGGGTGGATTGGCGCAGGATCATCGGGGTCGTTGGATACAGTCGCAACGTCTCCACGACGGCAGCACGCAGGTAGGATCGCTCTCCAGCATCGGGAACCGCTTCGATTTCCGCACGGGCCAGATCAAGCTTGTCGTGGTGCACAGCAAGCAGCGCGAGCGTGCGGAAGATCGACATGCCGGCCGGATCGGCTGCGAAGAGCCATTGCGCCACCTGGTGCGAAGGATAGCTACCGTTCTCACCTGCCGAAGCGCCTCCCGCGAGGCTGGCGAGGCTGCCGGCATCGCCACGGTCGAGATGGCTCTGAAGCCGCCGATGAAAGGCTTCCCGTAGCGAGGCGTTCTCGGGCACCGCGAAGGCCCAGTTCGCCCGGCCGCGCAACCGGTTGATCATCGCGGTCAGCTCGGTGTCGCCGGCCGCCCCGTCCCCCAGGAAGACGCGGCGCACGATCCGCATCCAGCTCTCGAAGAAGATATCCCAGGACAACTCCCCAAGCGGATCGGCCACGCGCAGGAGAGCGGCCACTTCCTCCTCGACGATGGCCGTGAAGGCCGGGGCCATCGGGTGAATGGGGCACTTGCTGGCCAGCACGGTATCGTTGAACCGGCGACGCTCCTGCCGCTCGGGCCCTTCAGTGACGAGCGAGCTGTGTGGTTCGAAGTGCGAAAGCGCCGCCCGCTTCTCGCTGCTTGCCGGAGAAAACGGATCCGGAGATCCCTCCAGCACCCGGCGGACATGCTGCGCCGACAACAGGACAGCCTGGGTTCGGACCGGATTTCGGATGAGGACCGGTCCGCTCCCGTGTCGGTCCCTCAAGGACTGCATGAACCGGACCGCCCGCGCATCCAGCCCCATCCGGCTGGCGAGACCTACCATGCTCGGTCGCCGGATGATGACCCCCTTCGCCAACGTCGGAAGACCCACATTGGCGAGAAAGCCGGCGGACTCGGCTGCGGTGATGGAAGGAAGGCTGGGACGATCGGTCATGAACATGTTCCCCGGGCGCGTTCTTTCTGTGGTTGAGCTTTCCAGCGCCGGAGGGCCCGGCAGGCCGGAATCAGCCCTCGGCCGCCTTTTCGGCCCCGGCGGGAATTACCATTCCGATCGCGATGTCCGTCAGCAGGTCGTCGGCATCCTTTTCCTCCTCGAGAATGCCACTCAGGATCTGGTAATCGTTGTCGAGCCCGAGGATCTTGGCGTAGGTGGCGAGCGTGCCGTAGACGGCGATCTCGTAATGCTCGATGCGCTGGGCCGAGGCGATCAGCGCCGCGTCGCGCAGCGGCCCCTGAAGGACGATGTCGGCCATCTTCTGCGACTGCTCGATCAGCACCTTCATCGACTGGTCTTCGTGCGCCTTCGGATCCGCACCGGCCTCCTTGAGGAGCGCCTCGACGCTCCTCTGCTGTTCTCGCGTCGCCTCGAGGTGCTGCTCGAACGCCTGCCTCAGTTGTTCTTCCGACGCCGACTTCGCCATCTTCGGCAACGCCTCTGTCAAGAGCGCTTCGAAGCTTCGCGCCTCCTGCAGTTCGGCAATGTACAAGTCGCGTAGTCCGTCGATCGCCATCGTGGCCTCCTCTCTGCTGATCGGAGCAAAAGGCGCGGACGGGCTGCAAGTTGCATGTTCTTCCTGGCAGAGCGCGCTGTTTCTGGGGCTAGCTAAATGGCATCAGTCGCATGGTTCGCAGCAGAAGCTGACTATGCTCCACCTGGTCATTTGCTGAAGCATTGAAGGTTCCCATAGCTGGAATCCCCGGCCAACGAATTGTTCACTTCCGGCACTACCCCTACCGGGGCAGGTTGACCGGTAACCCCCGGAAATCACGAGCTTTTCCCGGAGAACTTGCATGTCGCTGAATTGCTGAAGACCGGCTGGCTGTGGACGCAGTCTGGCGCGAACCGCTCTCCGGTCATTCGCTGATAGGCGGGAATTTACAGGGAATTCTTGGAAATGGGCGAGAGGATGTGGCTTTCCAAGCAAATTTAATTTCGTAATATCAGGTGGTTGCGCGGTATTTCCCTTTTTGCAAGAACAGGGAAGCGATTGCTGCCTATAAGGGAAACGTATGCACTTGCGAGGGAATATTGCAAAATCAAGCCGGTGTTGGCCTGACCTGCCACTGAGCTGTCATCCAGCGGCAATTAGAGCCTCGGCGATTTCTGTTACGCCGTGGGGGGCGGGGTGAGCAACCGGCGGAGGCGCGGAGCCTTCATCGAGCGAAGCGTCGGAGCCGGTT
>NZ_JAAAMJ010000012.1 GCF_010500835.1 Aurantimonas aggregata
TTCTCGAGCCGATCGGAAACATCCCGCCCGCAGAAGCGGAAGCCGCCTACTACGCGCAGCTTGAGGCCATGCCCATCGCCGCGTAGGACTCAAACCAAATGGCCTCCGGGAAACCCGGTGCGGTTCACTACGACGGGCAGGCCTTCGTCTGTGTGTCCTCGACAGGCGTCTTCTGTCGCCTGACCTGTCCGGCCCGTAAGCCGAAGGCAGAGAACTGCACCTTCTTCCCGACGATCGGGGAATGCGTCGAGGCCGGCTATCGAGCCTGCAAGAGGTGCCATCCCATGCAGGCTGCTGCCTTGTCTGATCCGATGATCGGCGCCCTTCTGCACGCGTTGGACGAGCGGCCCGACCTGCGTTGGTCCGAGCAACACTTGGAGCGGCTCGGGTATGACTCGACCACGGTGCGCCGCAGCTTCAAACGCCAGTTCGGCATGACCTTCCTCGAGATGGCGCGCCAGCGGCGCCTTCGTGAGGGCTTCCAGATGCTGGCTGGCGGCGGAAAGGTTATCACGGCCCAACAGGAGGCGAGTTTCGAGTCTCCCAGCGCCTTCCGCGCCGCGTTCGCCCGGCTCCTGGGATGCGCGCCGGGAGACCTGCGGATGGATAGGCATCTGAAAGCCACATGGATCCCGACGCCGCTGGGCGATATGATTGCAATCGGCAGCCGTCAGCATCTCCACCTTCTGGAGTTCGTGGACCGCAAGGGTTTGCCAGCGGAACTCAAACGCTTGCAGGCGGGAACGCAAGGCTCGATCGGGATCGGTGCGACGGCGCCCGCCGAACAGGTGGCATCCGAGCTTGCGGCCTACTTCGCGGCCCGGTCCGATCGGTTCGAGACGCCGTTGGCTCTAGCGGCCAGCGCCTTCACCCAGCAGGTCTGGGACGCCTTGCGCGAGATCCCGGCTGGTGAGACGCGATCCTACGGCGACATTGCCCGCCGGATCGGGCGCCCGAGCGCCACACGAGCTGTGGCGCGGGCGAACGGCGCCAATCAGATCGCGCTCGTAATCCCGTGCCACCGGGTGATCGGGTCGGACGGTGCGCTGACCGGTTACGGCGGCGGTCTATGGCGCAAACAGCGCCTGATCGAGATCGAGCGCGAACTTAAGATACTGAATCAGGAGACCACCCGTTGACCTCCATCACTGCAAAGGCGCTCGCATTCCGACGCCTCCACGTCCGAGGCGAGCCGATCGTCCTTTACAACATCTGGGATGCCGGCAGCGCGGCGGTGGTTGCGCGTTCTGGAGCGAAGGCGATCGCTACCGGGAGTTGGTCTGTCGCGGCAGCACAGGGCTATGGCGACGGCGAGGAGATGCCGTTGGACGACGTGCTGGCGGTGGTGAGGCGAGTTGTGCGCAATGTGAACGTGCCCGTCACCGTGGACTTCGAGGGCGGCTATGCCGTTGAACCCGCCTTGGTCACGGAAAACGTCCGGCGACTACTCCAACTCAACGTCGTCGGTCTGAACCTCGAGGATCAGGTCGTAAACGGTTTAGGACTCTATTCCGTTCGCGAGCAGGTCGAGCGACTGGAAGCGGTTCGGAAGGCCGCCGACGATGCCGGGGTGCCCGCTTTCATCAATGCCCGCACCGACGTGTTCCTGAAGGCGGAGGCAAGCATCGACCACGCCGCCCTGCTGGACGAAGCGTTGCTGCGTGAGAAGGCTTATGCCAAAGCGGGAGCGGACGGGTTCTTCGTTCCTGGGCTGGCCGACATAGTGCTCGTTCGAAAGCTCTGCGAACGAGCGAGCTTGCCGATAAACGTGATGGCGCCGGACGATCCGGTCCGAATTCGCGAGTTCGTGAAGCTCGGCGTCTCCAGGATAAGCCTCGGGCCTGCTCCCTTCTTCACAATGACGGCTGATTTAGAGCGCCGCGCAAGGGCTGCCGCTCTGGCCGCATGAAGGCCAAAGACCCTTGACCGAGTGTCGCCTTTCCGCTCGTTTTGGGTCATCGGCTGGGAAAGTGGCAATGTCTGCCTCGGGTCGTAAGCTGCCGCTCGGTCTGGTTGAGGACCCAAGATCTCGACAGGTAGCCATCAACCTCGTCCCGATTGCCAACACAACGAGACGAGGCCACCGACTTAGTGAACGGTCGCAAGTGCCTTGCGGCAATCATCAGCGCATTCGCGGCACATGGTGGCGCACAGCTTGCAATGCTCGTGATCGTGCTTCCCGCATTCGGCCGCGCAGGTTTCGCAAGCTTTGATGCAAATCTCAAGCTGCGCCCGAAGCAGTTCGACATTCTGCCCTGTCCGGCGCACGGCAAGATGGGCCGTGGCGCTGCAGATATCCGCGCAATCCATACAGGTGCGAACGCACTGGCGCATGTCCATTTCTTCGGCCAGGCAGGCGTCTGCACACGACGTGCAGAACAGCGAACAAAGCATGGAATGGCGGGCCGCCGTCGCCAGGGCCTCGTTCAAATCCTGACCTACGTCAGGGTGGAGGTGGATCATTTTCTCAATAGACACGTGGAAACTCCGTTGCTTCGGATGCCCACTCGCAGTGGGGACACACTGGGCAACGGGCAGTGGCCGATTTTGATCCGAATAGCCGTCGAGCCCTCGCTCAAGGATGCAACATGGTCAGATCCGGGAGATCGAACTGATGGGGAGTTCGGGTCGAGGCAGGGTGATCAGCAGCACCGTATGCCAAGCCAGGGCGGACGCGGCCGAGATCGACGCTTCGGAAGCGGTGACAGAGGGCCAGCAACAGCGGCATGAGGAATCCCGTAAGAATTGGCAGCGTCTGGCCGACCAGGCACGCCAGCTTGAGAGGGGTCAGGACGAATAGGCGAGCGCGCCATCGTGGCGCGCGTGTCAGCCACTATTCCCCACGTAGGCCCGTCTTCGAATGGCCCAATCAAAGGCAGAATCTGCCGCAATGGGCAGATCTTCCACGTCCTTAGCCAGGAACACTACGGGCGGACCCAGAACAACGAGAGTTCTGGTGAGCGATGGTTTTGCTCGTCAGAGGAAGCCGAAGCCGTGGGCGGAGAGCTTCAGCGAGTGTCCGGGCCTGGAGGATGGGGGAGACGAGAAGTAACCGTCCGAGCCTGCGTCACGCCCTCTTCAGGCGAACTCGATCCCCTCGCACTTGAAGTCACCCAGCTTTTCCTCGTCTGCCAACACGTTGCCGGCGACGTCCGCGGCGCCAATCCAGCTCTCGGTTAGTCCTCCGAGTTCCACCGACTTCATGTAGATAAATTCGTCCGGGTGGCCCGGCACCAGCTTGATCGACGATGGCCCACGTTCGGGTGTCCGCGCTCCGACCGGGCAGACCTCGATGTGCGAGAAAGTCGCGTCCGCCTCGATCAGCAGATTGTTGCCCCTCTCGCGCTCATCGGTCGACTCGTGGAAGGCTTCTGTGGAGACTTTCCGAGGAAAGAAGTACCAGCGCTCGCGATAGGGAGTGCCACTCCGCCGCCTCGTGGATGACGTAGCCCCTCTCGCCGACGCCGCATGCCTCGCGCATACGGCGGTAAGCTTCGCTCCAGTCCTCGCTTCGGACGGTGTAGCCCTGCGGCCCGATTCGTTTGATCCATTCCTCGCGGCGAACCTTTCCGTGGGAACCGACGACGAGCTCGTCGCCGTAGAGCGTTGCCCACTCGCACTTGAAGCCCTTCTGGGCTTCGTCACCGGAGCCGGTCATCAGCATCTGGCGCGGGATGATCATATGGTCGGGGCCGCGCAGCTCGCCGACAATTCCCGTGCGATCATCGAAGACGAGCATGTGGCGTTCCCCCTTCAGCAGCTCGGAGAACTCGCCGCCACGGAAGGTGTCGATGTCGACCTCTCCGAACTTGGAGTAGACATGCACCTCCCCGCCCTCGTCGTCCGGGATGTGCTCAAAGCTATAGCGAACCGCCTCGGCGGCATCGACGCGGCGAGGCACTCGGTCGTAGCGCAGCCGCGCCATGAAGTTACGTCTCGCCGTCCTCAAGCGTGACCTGGGATTGGCGATCTTCGTCGGTGATCTGCATGATCGTGTAGCTCGACGTGGAGGCGTCATAGCGCTCCAGCCGCTGGCAATCGCGGTTCTTCATGCATCGCTTCCTAGTGAGTGTTGGATAGCAGTGGGTAGTCGCTCATTGGACCGTCCCATTCCTGAGACGTGATCCTGGCAGAGTTAGGGAATTGAGCTCCTTTGCCCTAGAGTCTTGCAGTGGAGCCACTAACAGGGGCAATGTGATCGCGTTTTCGTTTGCCGGATGCGCAACCTAAGCAAGAGAAAGAGCGAACATGAAACCTCGTCTCATTGGCCTGACAGTACCATGTCCGGCCTAATCTCGCGGATTGTCAAATGCCCGGCCCGGGCGGTCTTGATCGGCCTTTTCGCCGGTGTTCTGCCACAGGCCGCACATGCCGAAACTCAGTCAACTGTTCGGTCCAACATCGAGGATGCAGTCCTTGGAATTGCGGAACTTTCGCCGGAGGGGTCTGAGGATCTCAGTGTCGTCGAGTGCCCCAGTTCGCTGCGCTGTAACGCGGTGGTTGATGGCGCCCGGTTGCGCGCCCGTGGCTGGAACCTCGAAGTGATCCCCACGACACAAGTGCGATCCGAGTATCAAGCTGCTTGCGCCGGGGCACTGTCAGGGCTGGCCGGAACGGAGCTGCAGGTAGCGGTGGCGGCGGTTTCGCGAGGCTTCGAGGAAGCTGCCCGCAGAGGCGGCGGCACGGCGAAGTTGGAAATCGCAGGAACGGAAATGAAGATCAGCCCATCGGGGCCGCGCTGGCCTGAGTGTGAATTCTGGCGACGCAAGCCCAATATTGGCGAAAGCAGATCGGGCCACAGCCCCACAACGGCACAGTGAGGTCTGCGGGGTCAAATTGCAGCAGTGCGGGGGAGAGGTTCTCTCTGTGCGCTATCGGGAAGTGTCATGCACGGGCGTCCTCCTCGGGATTAGCCGCCCGTGGGCTCAATGAGCCGGCTGTGGGCTGTGTACGCTCGCCGCCGCCTGCCCAAACCTACCGTCTGGACGGCAAGAATTGCTTTAGGCTCGTGCATGCAGCGGTGGACGCCGCATAATTGCTGCCCGATCGTCTTATGCCGGACATTGGCACCGGCCACGTCGAGCACACCTCGGCCCATTCCGCCCGCATCCATTCGTCGACCTTCCTCCATCTCCGTCAGTCCTGAACCTCCGCGTCCAGGATCTTCGATATCTTTCGGCGCTCACGGTGGGAGCGGATTTGCAGGGTGCCGGCGGTCTCGGGGCGCATGGTCGCTTTTCCTCCTTCCCAAGTCAGCTTAAACCAGCGGTTCGCTCCAACGGGGAGGTCTTCGGAACCGTAGGTGGCGATTACTCGGACATCGAAGCGCTTCAGTCGCTCCCAATGATCGGTCCCCAGTTCGGGAGTCTGAGAGCCCGCCCGTAGTGCATGCTCAATGATTGTCCGGAACGTCCCCATGTTCCTGACCTTGCCGGCATCCAGAGGGCCCTGTCGCGTCCGTAGGTTCAAGTCCGACGGTTCTTCCCACTCCTCGATCCCATCCAGTTCGGTGACCGGACAGGTCCAGTCGTTGTCGGCGGTCTGGAGGCGGATGATTATGCTCTCCACATAGATGACGTCGCTGCTCATGTTGCTAACGAGGCATGGAGCCTCGAGAGTTGCGCCGCCGCCGCGGTTAATCAGGATCTTCGGGCGGGTCTGCCGGAGAAAACTTCGGACGAATATCTGAAGGTAGCCGATCCAAACGAGCAGCATCGCCCCGTTGATAGCGATACTGATCAATTCATAGTTGGCCTTGATCCAATCGATCACTGGTTGTTCTCCACCTGAGCTGGGAGAGAAGGGCCGGACGGAGCAGCCGTTCGAGACCTTCGCGCGGGATATCGTCCGGCGGCCGGCGGGCGCATCAAGATCGTCTGGAGTCGAGGAATTTCACGGCATGATCGACAGTGACTATCTTTTCCGCTTCGTCATCGGGAATATCGATTCCGAACTCTTCTTCGAACCTCATGACTAACTCAACGACCTCAAGGCTGTCGGCGCCCAGGTCATCGCTGATTTCGCTGTTGGACTCTACTTTTGTTGGGTCCAGACCGAGATGTTCGGCAACAATGGCTTTTACTCGTTCTTCGGTGTCGCTCATAATTTCCTCGCAGGCTTCTGAAGGAGCGTTCCGTAGAAGGCTTGTATCGCGAAATTGAGGCTTGCGACGTCCAGCAGTCAGATCTCCGTCCAACCAAACACGCTCCTCACGCAACGGGCCGGGAATGCTCTGCCGTTAGGAGGGCATAGGGATGCGGGCCGTAGGAATCACCATGCTGAACAATCTTCTCCTTGGATCATCGCGGCGCCAGATGATCCGGATCCTTGTCGGAGCGATTTGTCTCGCGAGCCTCCTGCAAGGAACGCTTCAGGGCGCGGAGGCGAACTCAGCAGTCGCGCTTCCTCGTTTCGTTTCCCTCGACGCGGATACTGCGAACGTGCGTCGTGGCCCGGGTGTGTCGCACGGGATCGTCTGGACCTATGTCCGCACCGGAATACCGCTCGAGGTGTTTCAGGAGTTCGGGAACTGGCGGCGCATCCGAGGCAGCGATGGAGAGAGTGGCTGGATCCACGACGCTCTCCTGTCCGGCGAGCGAACCGCCGAGGTCGCGCCGTGGATTGACGGCCACGCGCGTCTGAGGTCCCGTCGTAGTGTCGATGGCCACGTTATTGCCAAGCTTGCCAGCGGTGTCCTGCTTCGCGATTTCCAGTGCGACGGGCAATGGTGCCAGGTCGAGATTGGGAAGCCGGCCCTCGCGGGCTACCTTGATCAGAGCAAGCTGTGGGGAGTCTATCCGGGAGAAAAGGTCAGCCTCTCGGGCAATTGGCCTTGGTTGCCGTTCATGTGAAGCTAAGAACTGCGCCCCTCACGACGGCCCACGCCACAGCCGCCGATCCCGTAGGTGCGCACCATCGGGCCATCTGCTCGTGGCGCGGATATGCTGACGCGGCGTAGATGGATTTGGTGAACCGAGAGCGGCCAAGATCCCCATGGTACTGGCGACCTTGCTCCTGGGCGCACCGACCCGGCCGAAGGAATGATCGATGTCCGCTAGGAAGCTCTACGTCGTACAGCAACTCGTGAAACAGGGCCGCCGGCTGATGAACGGGCAGACCATGCAGTTCAAGACGGCAGCCGAGGCCAAGCTTCGGGCAGACCGCGATGGCGAGCGGCTGGGCAATTTCGTCGGCGTGGTGGCGGTCGAGCAGACAGTCGACGTCGAGACCGGCGAAGTCCTGGAAGAGCCGATCATCCTCGTGCGGCACGGCGAGGTGCCTGCGGAGGTCGCGGGGGATTAAAGCCTGTGCTCCGCTCCATCACCATCTCTACCCTCGGCGATCTGGCCGACGCGGGCATGGGCATCGCCTGGGCGTGCGACGACTGCCATCGAGATCTTGACCTAACCCTCTCCCGCGCGATTGGAACGTGGGGCCGCGATCAAACCTATGTCCGCTGGAAGGCGCCGGTGCGATGTGCCCGATGCGGGAGCCGGAACGTCAGCATGCGCCTAAGGGCGAACTCGACCATCAAGCAGGGCACCGGCACGCCGTTCGTTCAGTCATGAGCCTTCGCCATTTCTTCAGCCCCTCCGACGAGATCCGGCAGGAGGTCACAGCGCTTGTCACCCTACATGGTCCGGAAGGCGCATGGCTGATGGCGCAGGAGCGTCGGCGGGACGCTCAAGAGAACGTCGGCTGGCTGGAACCTGCTGAGCTAAAGCGTCGCGTCCGCTACTGGAACAGCGTGATCGGTGAGATTGAGCGCCAGACAAGGTATTGCCATCAAGTAGAGTAGGCGACGCGATAGACTATGCTACCACTGGAGGCAATCCGCAGCCTTTCAGGTCCCAGGAGCCAGCGTGAAACAAGCACCTTGTACCAAGCCACGATCGGCAATCGGGCTTCTGCCCACGCTCATGTCAATCAGCAGATCGATACGGTTGTTGATGGGCATGAGACTGGGTGAAATCGGCCTTCATCCCGGGCAGGACGAACTGCTTTTAACGCTCAACCCCGACGAACCGACGCGGGTTTCGGCCCTCTCGGATACCCTGCGCGTCCGACCATCCACGGTTTCCAGGATGCTGACCCGCCTCGCCCTTTCCGGATTGGTGGAGCGGGTAGAAGACGCAAGGGATGCTCGTCGCACTGTCGTCCGCATTACTCCCGCAGGCACGGAGATGCAGTGCCGCATCCGTGAGGTGTGGCAACGGGTAGAGAACGAGTTCCAGGAGATGCCGAGCCGAGATGGTGCGGAACAGGATCTCGGGCGAATCGAGGAGATCCTGAGCACCCGGCTTCGGCGGTTTCGTTAAGTTCGGCTGACGGTGAGGGACCGCCGGGTTACCTTCGGACAGCGCCGGCTTTCGTATCCTACGTGAGACATCCGGTTTGTGCCGCGTCATGCGTGAGATCGAGCGTCAGTCCGGCTCTCGGCATGAAACGGACGCTGCAAAACGGGTGGAGTAGCGGTGGTAGGCGCTGAAGCGCGCCCTGCCGCGCAGAGGTGAGGCAGGGCGCCAAGCGCGCGGGCTGGTGGGGCCGTGTGCGCTCCTGCCTCGTACCGTTTCCGGCGGGGCAAGATGAAGCTTATCGGGCCAAGGTAAAACTCACAACGCCGGCGAGAGCGAAACTCTGCTACTCGTTTGAACCGGAGCCTGGCTTTTCGCGTTTCTCACGCGCCACGCGATCTTCCCGCTTCTGCGCGTCAGCGTCCTCATAGCCCATTGCCTTGCCGGCCGCGTCCTTGGTTGCGCCTTCGCCATTAATCTTTGCATCCCAGCCGCCTGGGGATTTGGGTTGCTTTTCGCTCATATCGATATCTCCCAACATGACTGATCCGCCCCCACTGACGGGTCCGGTTTGAATGTTAGTGGATCGTCGGCCGTTGGGCCAGCGAGCGGGGTGTGGGCGCTGAGGCGAATGCCGGCAGGAAGACTTCCGGCGCCGGTGGCCTGTATCCGAGCGAGGAGTGCGGACGCACGGTGTTGTAGTGGCGCCGCCAGCTCTCGACGATGATCTTGGCCTCGGCGAGAGTGTAGAATACCTCGCCGTTCAGAAGCTCGTCGCGCAGGCGAGCGTTGAAGCTTTCGACGAAGCCGTTCTCCCAGGGGCTTCCGGGCGCGATGTAAGCGGTCCTCGCCCCGACGTCGGCGATCCATTTCCGCACGACTTTGGCGATGAACTCGGGGCCGTTGTCGGACCGTATGTTCTCCGGCACCCCGTGGAGGATGAAGAGGTCCGTCAGGACGTCGACGACATCGGTGGAATCGAGCTTGCGGTCGATCCGGATGGCGAGCGCCTCGTGGGTGAACTCGTCGATCACGTTCAGCATTCGGTACTTTCTCCCTTCATGGGTTCGGTCCTCGACGAAATCGTAGGACCACACATGATTAGGCCGCTCGGCACGCAGGCGGATGCAGGACCCGTCGTTCAGCCAGAGCCGGCCTCGTTTGGGTTGCTTGGCGGGAACCTTCAGCCCCTCGCGCCGCCAGATGCGCTCGACCCGTTTGTCGTTGACGACCCAACCCGCCTGGCTGCGCAGAAGCGCGGCGACACGGCGGTAGCCGTAGCGACCATAGCGACGGGCGAGTTCGACGATGTCCTCGGTCAGTTGCCCCTCGTCATCCCGGCCATGGGGCCGGCGCCGCTGCGTCGAGCGATGCTGGCCAAGGGCTTGGCAGACCCGGCGTTCGGAGACCTTCTTCGGCAGAACCGAGCGGACGTAATCGATGCAGGCGCGGCGACGCGCGGGGCTTAGAAGTTTCCCCGGGACGCCTCCGAAAGGATCAGCTTGTCCAGCGTCAGATCGGCTACCGCCCTGCGCAGCCGCTCGTTCTCCTTTTGCAGATCCTTCATCTGGCGGAGCTGGTCACGGCTCATCCCGCCATACTCCTTGCGCCAGCGGTAGAAGGTCAGCTCCGACACGCCGATCTGGCGAACGGCATCGGGCATCGCCACTCCCTGTCCGCGCAGGACTTCAACCTGCCGAAGCTTCGTAACGATCTCGTCCGGCTTGTGTCTCTTTCGGGCCATCTCGCGGTCCTCCTTCATGGTCAAAACCATACTTCAGGATGGACCCGTTCAATGGGGGAGGATCACGTTCGCAAGGACGGCTCTCGCTTCTGGGCGTATGTCGTGATCGATCCCATCCGAGACATGGATGGCAATCTCGTCGGATTCGCCAAAGTCACGCGTGATCTGACCGAGCGCAAGGAACATCAGGAAGCTCTGGAACGGGCTCGGGAGGCTTTGTTCCAGTCGCAGAAGATGGAGGCGATCGGTCAGCTCACCGGGGGCATGGCGCACGACTTCAACAACCTTCTGATGGCGATCCTCGGCAGCCTGGAAATGGTGCGCAAGCGGATTCCCGAGGATCGACGGATCACGCCCCTGCTCGACAACGCTATTGCTGCAGGCGAGCGCGGTGCCGCGCTGACGCAGCGCATGCTGGCCTTTGCCCGCCGCCAGACCCTGGAGTTGAGTCCGGTCTCGTTACCTGTCCTCGTAGCCGGCATGGCTGGTCTGCTGGAGCGATCGGTCGGAGCCGAGATCGAAATCCAGACGCAGTTCCCTCTGATCCTGCCGCCGGTGCTGACAGACACCAATCAGCTGGAGTTGGCGCTCCTCAACATCGCGGTGAATGCGCGAGATGCCATGCCCGGCGGTGGGACCATCACGATCTCAGCGCGCCGAAAGGAGGTTTCCGCCGGCGAAGAAGGTAGGCTGAGCCCCGGGAGCTACGTTTGCCTCGCAATTATCGACACTGGTGAAGGTATGGACGAGACAACGCTTGCACGGGCGACGGATCCCTTCTTCACCACGAAAGGTGTCGGCAAGGGAACTGGCCTTGGTTTATCCATGGTCTATGGCGTTGCGGAGCAGTCGGGCGGCGGCCTCACGCTGAAGAGCCGAAAGGGAAAGGGCACCACGGCGGAAATTCACCTACCCGTCGCCGCGGCAGCGACCCATCCGCAGGAAGAGTCGGTTCAGCCGCAGCCTGCAGAGCCGGCCACAGTGTGCTTGACCATTCTCGCCGTGGACGACGATCCGCTGGTGCTGATGAACACGGTAGTGATGCTTGAGGACATGGGACACCGCGTGTTCGAGGCGACGTCCGGAGCGGAGGCGCTCGACGTACTTGAGCGCGAAGAAGCTGTAGATTTGGTCATCACCGATCACGCCATGCCGCGCATGACCGGTACGCAACTCGCCAAAGCCATCAGGACCCGGTGGCCCGATACTCCGATGATACTAACCACCGGCTACGCAGAACTGCCCCCAGGATCAGACGAGGGGCTATTGAAGCTCGACAAGCCGTTTCGGGCGGCGAAACTTGCCGCCGCCGTAGCCCAGGCCGTAGGATCAGTACATTAGGCGAGCCCCCGCTCCAGTTGGAGCTAGAGCGCCCATACTTGCCTAGAGTATCCGGCGGATCCGCATCACCAGATGGGGGAACCTTCTCCGTGATGCTGCACTTTCCGTGGCGGCCAACATGTTCAGCGTCGGCACGCGAATTCACCCTCGACGTCGGGAAGATAGACATGGGGCACAATCTTGAGGTGGCAGTCGACATTGCCGATATCATTTCAGATGCTAGTGAAAATCTGCTACCGCTCGATGTCGCGAGCACCACTTCGCAGCTATTAGAGCGCCACCACGTGTTGGGCTTGTCTTCTGAGGACGTTGCCGCGGCACTGAGGGAAGAGAGCAATTCTGCCGGCGTGACGACGCTGCAAGCAGACTCTTAAGCAGGCGAACGGCGATTAACAGCGGGTGCGATGGATGTTCCTTTTCTTCTCCAACGGCATCGGCTGCCTGGGCTCCATCATAATCTCCATCATCCTGAGCGTTGTGGTGATGGTCATTCTCGGCGTGTTCTGAGGTACTGCGCCAGGGCGGCGTCGCCGCCACAGTCGGCCTCCGCGTGCGGGCGGACATGACAATCAGCCCAGACACCGGCACTTTCTCGGCTCGCGCATGATCCGCCGGCAGCTCCTCCGCCTCTTCAGACCCTCCGCCGAAATCCGGCAGGAGGTGACCGTGCTCCTGGCAATGCACGGCACCAGGGACGCCTGGTCGGAGGCCTGCGACCGCCGGCGAGCGGCGGAGAAGGATGCGCGCTGGGTCGATGATGATGTTACCCGCCACCGCCGCCGCTACTGGAACAGCGTCATGCGCGAGATCGAGCGCCAGACGGGCTACCGACATTAGCCGGACATGGCGCCGCGGTTTCTGGACCGCTGACCGGAGCGGGGATGTATGGCTGGGGCCATACCTGTCTTGTCGAAGCCTCCTATATGAATGCCGATCAGCGCCCCTGTGCGCTTACTCCGTGATGGGTCCGCTGTGTACATCTTCTCGTTCGCTCTTGCCGTCCTGAGCGCGGCCTGGACGCTAGTGTCCGGCTGGGAGACGGTCCCGCACACCGACCGCTGGCACGTGATCGGAGTTGACGCCGAAACCTCTGCGTCCCTAGGCGAGCGGGCATTCGATGAGGTCCTGGCCCAGGAGTCGGTCGTCGACGATGGCGTTGCGGTCGATGCGGTCCGGAGCATCGTGGCCCGCCTCGCCCCGCATGCGAACAAATTGGCCGGACGCGATTACCATTGGGATGTCGCGGTCTTGGATGAACCGTCGCCGAACGCTTTCGCGCTACCGAACGGCAACCTGGGGATCCAGACCGGGCTGCTGCCGGTCACGGGGCTGGAAGACGGGCTCGCCGCGGTGATCGGACACGAACTCGCACACGTGATCGCCCGCCATCCGGAGGAGCGCCTAACGCAGCAGGAGTTCACACGGCTGGGCCAATTTGCGGCCTCCCTGTTCTTCTCAGATGGCGATCCTGCCACGCAGGCGGCCATCTTTGGCGCACTCGGACTGGGGGCGGAGTATGGGATTCTCAGGCCCTTCTCGCGGACGCACGAGAGCGAGGCCGACCGGATCGGGATGATCCTGATGGCACAGGCCTGCTATGATCCCCGTGCGGCACCAGAGGTCTGGCAGCGCATGGCCGCGCTTAGTCGGGGCTTGCCCGCGATCCTGTCGACGCATCCCGCCAACGAGACGAGAATGGTGCAGCTGTCCAGTCACCTCGCCGAGGCGATGACCGTCCGCGAACAGGCGGGATGCCCGCCATTACCCGGGCCGTCCAGCTAGTCCGACGGCTGCCGCACTGTCTAACTCCCCGCCTCCTCCCCGTCCTTCCGCTCGCCACGCGCCACGATCCGCAGCACATCGTCCGGCAGTGGCCGCTGCAGCGCCGACGCCTCTGCCCAATCTGCCCGCATCCAAGCTTCGATCTCCTCGGGCTCTGTCAGGATCACCGGCATCGCCATTGGGTGGATCGGCCCGACGGCTGCATTCGGCTCCGTAGTGAGGAAGCCGTAGAGGTCGGCGTTCACCTCCACCTCCTTCACCTTCCCCACGCTGGTCCGAGTTCGTCCAGATGCCGGCGAAGACCATCAAGGGTTGGCTCTCGTCCCGAGCGAACCAGGTTCGCATCTTCTTGCCGTCGATGGTGTCGTACTCGCAGAACGACGTCAGCGGCACGACGTAGCGGTAGGCAGGCCCAACCCAGCGCCGTCAGTGCGGGCTGTTGGTCCGACGGATGTTGGTGGCGCCGGGATCGGTCTTCTTGCCCTAGAGCGCAAACTTCGGAGACGAGATCGCGTCGAGACACGGCCGCAGGGTGACGCCTAAGCGACGGTTCCTCCGTCGCCGTGCAGCGCCGCATCCTTTTGACGCTTGCGACGCGCCAGGATGTTCAGGAACTCCACGAGCGCCGAGAAGGCCATCGCCGCGTAGATGTAGCCTTTCGGCACGTGGAAGCCGAAGCCGTCTGCGATCAGCGTCGTGCCGATCATCAACAGGAAGCCCAGCGCCAGCATCACGATGGTCGGGTTGGCTTCGATGAAGCGCGCCAGCGGATCGGCCGCCAACAGCATCACCGCCACCGCCGCGACAACCGCGATCACCATGATGCCGATCTCATCGGTCATGCCGACGGCTGTGATGATGGAATCCACCGAGAACACCAGATCGAGCAGCAGGATCTGAAAGATTGCCGCACCGAAGGTGATCGACACAGCGTTTCCGACCATTGTGTCCTTGTGGTCCACGGGATCCACCGAGTGATGGATCTCGCGGGTCGCCTTCCAGACGAGGAACAGGCCGCCAGCGATGAGGATGATGTCGCGCCAGGAGAAGCCGTCACCGAAGGCCTCGAACAACGGCTCGGTGAGCTGGACGATGAATGCGACCGTGGACAACAGGCCGAGCCGCAGGATCAATGCGAGGCCAATGCCGAGCCATCGGGCTTTCTGGCGCCGGCCCTCGGGCAGCTTGTTGGAGAGTATCGAAATGAAGATGAGATTGTCGATGCCGAGGACGATCTCCATGACCACCAGCGTCGAAAGGGCGACATAGGCGGTGGGATCGGCAAGGAAGGAGAACATGTCGGCCACGTCAGGCTCCGGTCACGCGAGAGGATACCCGCCTGCGACACCTTCGCCCGGGCCGGCGCTAGATGGTGGCGGTGGTTACTTTGAACCAGTGCCGTTTGAAGAAATAGCCGTCCGCCGTCGCTGTACTCTGTCCAACGAAAGTAGCGCCAGCAACAAAGAAAGCCGCCGCCCGGTGAAGGGGCGACGGCTTTGGAATATCGGTGATGGGCAGGTGAGGTCAGACGCGCGGGCGGTTTGCCGGATCAACCGGGCGGGTCACCGTCTCAACATGCGTGTCGCGCTTACGTCCAGCCAGACCTGCAAGGCCCAGGAGGCCGATTAGCCCCAGCCACCCCAGATCGAAGCCGTCGTCGTCGTCGTTCTGGTTCGTCATTGGCTGTACCGTTTCAGTATCTGGCGCTGTCGCCTGAGCGAGAGCAGCAGTGCCGGTCGCGGCGAGAAGTCCAGCAGCGAGTGCTGCGGCATAGAGAGGATTGCGTCGCATTGATTTTTCTCCGGTGTTCACTGGCAGCTGAAATGCAAGGAAGTCGGGATCGTTCCCGCGCATGTACCGTGAAGTGCGTGCGAAAATCTGTATGTACGCAGCGTGAACATGAATCTTGGGAGGAATAGCGCATGGCCGAGAATGCCCGTGACTCGGCTCAATACATAACGAGCCGTCTCGAGCGGCGGAACGCGGCGGCTGTAGGGGATCTGCGGAAGAACCTGAGCGCATTCATCGCCAACACGCTGGCATGCGTTGAGCAGGGGCCGGAGGTAAACCGAGCCGCCGCTTCGGTTCGGACGGCCACGGAACGATACCTCTCCGCTTCCCTCGGCGCTCCTGGACTTTACGACAAATCCGCCAAAAGCGAGCCGCTCAGAATGGCGGCAGTGCAGGCCGCGCAGGCGTTTGAAGAGACCGTCGTTGCGGCCCCGGCGTCCCCAAGGGTGAAAGACCTATAAGCAGTGCCGGAAGGAGAGCATAGCAGCGGCCGGGGCTCGGTATCGCCAACTCTTAAGCAGTTTCTGGCGCAATGGGGGGATGGCGAAGCGTTCCCGTCCTCCGAAGTCGATCGGTCTCCAGCAGGAGCCGGATATCATTGCCCGCGACAGGAAGCCGACGGGGCGCGATCCGAAGCAGCCGCAGCTTCCCTTCGACCCGATGCCGGATCGGATCGATCCGTGCCTCGCACTGCTTGCTGCCAAGCCGCCGGCTGGGCCTGACTGGGCTTTTGAGATCAAATGGGACGGCTACCGCCTGGCGGTCCATGTAGACGGCATGGCCGCTCGCATTCTAACCCGAGGCGGTCATGACTGGACGCAGCGGTTTCCCTCGATCGCGAAGGCGGCGGTCGAACTCGACGCTCCTTCCTTCATCCTCGACGGCGAGGCAGTTGTCCTCGACAGTCAGGGGCGGTCGGACTTCTCTGCGCTACAGAAGGCGCTCGGTGGACGGGGCGGCAAGCGGATCACCGGGGCCGAAGTCATCTTCTACGCCTTCGACCTTCTCTATTTCGACGAGCACGACATCTCAGGGATGGCGCTCGTCGAACGCCGAAATCTGCTCGAGGATCTCCTTCGGGACGAGACGGGTACGATCCGGCTATCGGAGGAGGTCCAGGTAGGAGGGCGCGGACCTGCTGCGGACCGCATGCGAGCACGGACTGGAAGGGATCATCGCGAAGAACGCTAGGCGCCCTATCGGACCGGCCGCCGCGGCGACTGGCTGAAGATCAAGTGCATCCAGAGTGACAGCTTCGTGGTCATCGGCGATGAGCCGTCGCGGGGGCGACGGAAGCTCCGCCACGCGTCCTTTAAGGGGCTGCGTGACGCGGCGGATCACGCGGAAGTCTTCATCTTACCGCAAGGTAGCGGGTCATAGATCCGTCGTTGGTATCAATCAGCCGCCTCCCACCCCCTCCTGTACAATTCCAGTTCCCAAGCAGCGCAAGCAGGGCTCTCCTTGATTTTGGCCGGTGCCAGCGCACGCGGGACAAACATTCTCTCCGCTTCCAGGAGTCCCCGGGGCTGCTTCATCTCCCGGCTTCAGCGGATCAGTTTTATCGTTGGGCAAGTCGCTCATGATGTTCCTCCCTTTGATCGAGAACGACCACCAGGTCGAAATGTTCATCGTGAACGTGGATCGCGTGGCTTCAACGCAAAAAGCCCGCGCCACCCAATCAAGGGCAGCGCGGGCGCGGCAGATCAACGACGGGGGAGAGGCTAGCTCGATCGGTGCCGCTGATACTCCGAGCCGCGGAGAGCTTTGATCTCCTCCCGGATTTGCGCGAGGATCTGCACCTGCACTTCAACGTGGCTCTTCATCGCGGCGACGTGCTGGGCAGCAGCGCCCTGCCCTTGCTCAATCCGGGAGATGGTCCGCTCGATCTTCTCCAACTCGTCGACCATGCTCTCCTGGCGGAGGTTGGTCCCGTCGAGCGAGCGGCGGATCGCGTTGACCACTTCGACGGCCTGCTCCAGCGAGCCGTCATTCCGCTTCAGCATGTCGACTGCGGCGCCGAGGTTCTTGTCGATGTTCGACAGCATATTGAGATAGCGGGTGACCATGCTCGGCAGGTCGGAACCACTGTCCTGCGTCACCGCCCTGGTCGCCCCCGATGATGCTTTGTGGATTCCGTAGAGCACGGTGACGATGACCCCGAGGGCCGCGACGAGTGCGCTGATGCCTTCAACCGTTATTCCCACGTCCCGCCAAGCTGTCTTTAAGTTTTCCGAGGACATGGGCGTCATAGGCATCCGCCGCGCTCCGCTAGCAGGACATCAGGTCGAAGACTGCGAGGGCGCCGTACGCGGCAATGCCCGTCGATGCGACGCCACTCGTCCATGCGTGCGTCACGAGAAGGACGGCTATCTAAGACCACATCATACAGCCGGCCCCGGCCGCCAGGCATCGGACCACCGGCGTTCTGCGGTGATGGCCGTTGACCCAGAGAGCGCCTAGCCAAAGAGCTCCAGCGACGCCGAGGATCGCCGCCAGTTCGGTTTCGGTCCACCACGTTCGATGAAGGACGAGAATGCTTAATTCTCCTGAATCACTACCGCGCGTTCTGCACCTCGCGCTCAGGGAGGATCGATCGATCGCCCATGCCTCGCCAAAGCCATGAGCGGCTTTCTTTGGAACCGTCTCCCGCACCGCCTCTTTACCGACCACCATCAACAACGGCAGGGATTAGAAAAATGTCCTATCGCTTTACATCCATGATCGCGGCGTCGCTGCTCGGGACGAGCGCACTGATAGGGGCCGCGAATGCGCAGGATGCCGCACAGACCGCTGGCAACGTGGACGCCTGTGAAGGACTCCGCGTCCTGAACGATGAGAATGCCGAGCTCTTCAATGAAGAGTTCGTCGTCGGTGCCCGCCAGGTCGTCGAGCGGGACGATGCGACGGTCTGCGCCCCTTGGCTTGCAGAAGCCGAACGCGCACTTCAGGAAAATGAAGGCGCCGATCTAACCGCCACCGGCGGCCGTATCGTCGTGACGCAGCCGGAGCCGACGGTCACCGTCGACCAAGCCGATCCGCAGGTTTCCGTCAGCCAGGAAGACCCGACGGTGTCGGTCCAGCAGGCGCAGCCGGAAATCATCGTACGTCAGCAGCAGCCGACCATTCGCGTCGAGATGCCGCGTCCGACGATCACGATCGATCAGCCGCAGCCGCAGATCATCGTCCGCATGCCGGATCCCGAGGTCAATGTCACGACACCTGAGCCGCAGGTCTCGGTCAGTCAGGCGGAGCCTAAGGTCTCTGTCGAGCAGGGCCAGCCGCAGATCGCGGTCGATGAGCCGACGGTGGATGTCGAGGAGCAGGGCTCCGCAAACATCCAAGTTCAGCAGGGCCAGCCGATCGTGACCCAGGAGGGCGGCGATTCTGACGGCGCTACGGTGAACATCGAGGAAAGCCAGCCGGCTGTCAGCTACGAGCAGGCAGAGCCGAAGATAGAGTTCTCCGAGACCGGCGAGCCGAACATTCAGTACACCCAGTCGGGCGAGCCGGACATCCAGGTAGAAAAGATGGACGGAAACGCTGCTGCAGCGCAGGGCGTCGCTGCAACTCAAGGCGCTACCGCCGCTGAGGGTGGCGCTGCAACGGAGGGCGCCGCTGCCACCGGCCCGGCGCAGGGCCAGGATCAGTTCGCCAGCCTTCGCGCCGGCGAAGAGCCGATGGAAGCCGGTCAACCGACGACTGTCGCCGCATCCGAAATCATTGGTCGCAACGTCGTCAACGGCGCCGACGAGGACTTGGGTGAGGTCGAGCGTCTGGTGTTCGTTGACCAGCGCATCTACGCGGTGCTCTCCGAAGGCGGCTTCCTCGGTCTTGGCGAGCGTGAGGTCGCACTGCCGCTGGACGCAATGTCCATGCGGGGCGACGAACTTCTCCTTCGGGGCATGACCGACGAAGATATTGAGGCGTTGCCGGAGTTCGACGCATCGTCGGCCCCGGAATATGCGGCCGACGAGCAGGTCGAGATTGGCACTCTCTAACACGATACCACAAGAGGCCGGTCATGGTGGCCGGCCTCTTTGGCATCCGAAGGCTACCACGAGCAGGCGATTATCCTTACGTTTGTTCCGTTAGCCTTCCAGGACAACCTGAGACGCGAGCCTCTTCCTGATGAAATCCGAACAGCCAGATGCCTCTCCTGTGTTCTCTGGCTAAATCCGCGTAGCGATTGGTTTCCGGTGGCCCAGTCGGAAAATAACGACAGCCTTCTGCGGGCACTTGGAGAGTTTTTCGGGCGCGCGGAATTTGACCTCTCGGACCGGTCCCGCCCTCTCATGCCAGAGTTTAACCGAGGCCCCCGTGGGGTACCCTACATGCTCATTGGATAGACCGGGTGGGACCGTGGCCCGCTTGCTGTCGACGAGCAATGCTAGTTACCTCGTCCGGACCATTCAGGAGGGTGTACATGAACGACTGGTATTGGGCCGCACGCAGAGATGGTCCCTCGGGGGACGCATTCGTAATTGCCAACGGAAAATAGGCTCTATGGCCACGGGTGCGTGCAGAGATCGACGCGGACGAACAGTGCATGTGGATGCCTATCCACGAGGGCCGGGCGCAGCCAGAACTGTCTCATATATAGGATCTAGCTCTGACGGTCGCGCCGACGCACCGCGTCAATCATAATCGATTTGTCTTTGAAGCCGCCAAGATCCCTTCCTTCGCTCATTTCCTGCGGGAATCACCGGAAGGAAATCTCCGAATACGTTTCGAATAGCGCTTATGCTGACGAGTTCGTCCGGCTCGAACCCTATACCGAAGAAGCGAGGAAACGCCTCGGTGACATTGTCAGACTTCAGCCCCCAGGTGCCGACAGGCCAGGCCATCGTCGAGCCATAGCGCTGGCGCTTGCCGCCGCGGGTGACGGACTTCTTGGCCGGCAGACCGATCGCCGGCACGCCGCGGCCATGCACGCCGCGAATGGCGAAGGCGCCGGCGTGCTGACGGCACCATTCGAGCACTTGGGTGGTGCGGCCGCCGTCGCCGGCGTCGACCGCCAGCGCCTCGATCCGACGATCCTGGCCGAATACGTCGCGGAACGTCCGCGAGCGGAATTCCTCGAGCTTCAGCCAGGCGCCGGCCTTCGGATCGTCCGTTGTCCCGTCAAGGAACTCGGCGTCGATCGACCAGCTCTGGCGATCCTCGGAGAAGGCCACCGCCTCGACGACGATGCCGTTGTGCTGGACGTCGTCGCCGGCGACGAAGATCAGGCCCTCGCCGGGCACCACGCCGCGCTTCAGGCCCGCCTCGCGGCGCTCCATCAACCGCTCCCACTCGGGCGCGTTGCCGCGCATCTCGTAGGGCAGCCCGAGCCACAGATTGTAGAACGTCTTCTCCTTGCGCTCGTCGCCCTGGGCCGCAACGGCCTTGGCCGCGACCATATCCCAGGTGGTGAGCTGCGAGATCAGCGCGTCGACATGGAAGGACGGATAGAGCCCGTCCGGATTGGTCGCGATGAAGCGACCGGCGCGGACCAGCGACGCCTTCTCATGGTGCTCGATCGGGCGACCGCAGCAGGGCGCGGCATAGAAGGCGCGGTAGGGGGGGCGAACGTCGTGCTTCAGATGCTCATAGGTGAGGATGATCTCGGTCGAGCACCCCGGGCACGCGATGTGCCAGAAGCGCTGGTCGCCCTTCTCGAACAGATCGTTGATGCGCGACGTCTTGGCGAGCGTCGGTGTCGACAGCGCCAGGAAGCGCCAGTCGGCTGTGGCATGGAAGGCGGTGAAGCGGCCGAGATAGAGGTCGAGCGCGTCGCCCTGGCCGTCCAGGTCGAACTCCCACTCGTCGACCTCGTCGGCGATGCCGACCTTCAGCGTCTTGGACCGCAAATCCGCTGCGGCGCCCGCGTTCAGCAGCGCCAGCGAGCCGCCGGGGAAGCGCTTCGACGACTGCGTCGAGCCCTGCCCCGAGCGCCCGATCTGCGACCGGACCTTGGCCTTCAGCGGCTTGGTCTGCTCGATGACGGGCCCGAGCTTTTCCCGGTTGAACTCGGCGAGATCGTCGGCGCGCGGGACGGCATAGCCGATGCGGCAGGGCGCACGGTCGATATAGGAACCGACCAGGGCGATGCCGGCCACCGAGATGCCGGTCTGCACCGACTTGCGGACCGCCACCATGTTGTGGGGCGAATCCGGTCCGAGCGCGTCGATGATCTCCGGCACGTAGGGCGTCAGCGACAGATCCCAGCGCGAGCCGGCGCGCGGCCCGTCCGGCACGACCAGGTGCTCCTTGGCCCAGGCCGATGGCGTCATCGGCGCCACCGGCGCCAGCATGCCGGCGAAGATGCCGGCGATCAGAGCGAGCGCGCGCGGATGTTTCGCCATTAGTCGTCTCCCTCATCGTCGGCGGCCGTGAGCCGCATGTTGTCGGAAAGCGTCTGCCGCAGATCGCGGGAAACGCCCTTGAGTGCCTCGCGAAGCCCGGCGACGCCGTTCCTCGAGAACGCCGTCGCCAGATCGTCGGCATGGGTCGGCAACTGGTCGAGCCCGCGGACCAGCATCTCGGCGCAACGCTCCATGGCCCTGCGCGCATCGTCGACCCGGATCAGCTGCCCGACGCGCTCGTTGAATTCCAGCTCGGCGATCTTGGCCCGGTAGACCTCGCTGGCGGTGCGCGCCTTGGTGAGCCCCGACGACGCGCTCGAGGCCGCCGCGTTGCCGCCGCCAGACCCCGGCCCCATCCCCGGCGCATACCCAGCACCGAAGGCGTCGCGCGGATCCTCGTCGTCGGAGTTGACCCGCATCCGGTTCTCGCCGAGCGCGAAGTCCGCCTCGGCCGCGTCGATCATCTTGCGCCCCCCGCGGACCGTCGTCGGGATCTTGCCCGACTTGATCATCTTGCCGATTGCCTGTTTCGACACGTTGCGGTGCGCCGCGTATTCGACCTGGCTCATCAGACCATCCGCCGCCATGGCTCAGCCCTTCAGGCCGCCTCGGCGGCGGCGGTGCGCTCGGCCACGATCGCGGCGAAGGTGCGGCCGTCGCCGTCCAGCGTCGCCTCGAGACCGGTGAACTCCTGCCAGCGCCGGACGATGACGTCGGCATAGGCCGGCCACAGCTCGGAGCCGTAACAGGCCCGCCCCTCGGTCTCGGCGGCGATCAGCGTGGTGCCGGAGCCGAGGAACGGGTCATAGACCACCTGCCCCGGCGAGGAATTGTTCAGGATCGGCCGCCGCATGCACTCGACCGGCTTTTGGGTGCCGTGGCCGGTGTCGTTTTTCATGTGGTCGATCTGCCAGACCGTCGACTGCCGGCGGTCGCCGTTCCAATGGCCGGTGCGCCCGACGCGCACGACGTAGGCGCCCAGCTCATGGTCGTGCACGATCTCGGCACCGGCATCGCCCTCGCCGGTGCGCTCGGCATAAAAGGCCGGCTCATGCTGCCAATGGTAGTGGCCGCGCGAGAACACCGGGCGCTGCTTCACCCAGATGATCTGCGAGCGGACCGCGAAGCCCGAAGCCTCGAGACTGGCCTGCACCACGCCAGCATGCAGCGCGCCGTGCCAGATATAGGCGACGTCGCCAGGAAACAGCGCCCAGGCCTCGCGCCAGTCGGCACGGTCGTCGTTCTGTACCACGCCGTTCGCCTGGCCCTTCGAGCCATAGCCGGCCTCGGTGTGCCACTTCGGATCGTACTTCACGCCGTAGGGCGGGTCGGTGACCATCAGCAACGGCACGACGCCGTTCAGCAGGCGAGAGACGGACGCCGCCGACGTCGAGTCACCGCAGATCAGACGGTGGGGCCCCATCAGCCACAGATCGCCGGGGCGCGAGATCGGCACCACCGGCACCTCGGGAACATCGTCCTCGCCGTCGGCCGCACCGCCGCGCTGCAGGCGGCCGAGGATCTTGTCCAGCTCGCCCATGTCGAAACCGGTCAGCGCCATGTCGAGGCCGCCATCCTTGGCGAGCGAGGCCAGCTCCGAGGCGAGCAATTCCTCGTCCCAGGTGGCGTCCTCGGCAAGCCGATTGTCGGCGATGATGTAGGCGCGCCGCTGCGCGTCCGACCAGCCGCTGCAGTCGATGAACGGCACCATGCCCTTCGGCAGTGCACGGCCGCCAGGCGTGCGGATGGTCTCGCCCTTCGCCAGGAGCTTCTTGACCGCCATGCGGCGGCCATGGCCCGCGACGATGCCGTTCCCTGCAGCGACGTCGACCAGCAGCGGATTGGTGAACCCGAACTCGCGGATCGAGGCGACGATCTTCTCGACCTGGGCGGCCGAGTGCTTGCGGGCGTTCCGCTCGTACGGGACCAGCTGCTCGAGCAGACAGAGCCCGGCGCGAAACGCCTCTACGGCTTCCGTTTCGCCCGAATTTTCAGCGGTCACATTCGACAAGGCGGTCAACTCCAGAAGGTCAACCGGGTCAACCGGGTCAACCTTGTTTTCAGGGCCAAAAACTGGTGGCTTTTCGGGGGCTCAGCGCGCCGACCCCCTGGCCATCCCGGGGCACGGTCCCTAACCGGGGGGTGGGGGTCTAGGGGTGTCTCCCCGTCGCCACACCCCTCGAAACTGTCTCAGCGTCGCCACAGTCGCGGCGGCGGCGGAGGCGAGGCCTCAGCTCATCACGCCCTTGGTCATCCGACGGATCTCGCGATCGAGACGCGACGGCAGACGCTGGCCGATCGTCGAGGTGAACGCATCGGCAGTCTGGCCTCTCACCATTTCGGCGGGAATGACCACGCCCGACTGCTGCGCCTCGACCGGGTACCGGCCTGAGCCGAGCCGCTTCATGACGTTGCCGCCGAACTTGCCGATGGCCTTGCGGCCCGGGAACCGCCCGCCCTTCAGGAACGTGCCGGCGAATACCTCGCGCTTGCCGAACGGCGCCGCCGAGACACCCCGGCGGATCTCGCGGGGGGCGAAGTACTTCAGCGCGATGTCGCCGCCGGCGCCTTCCATCCGGTAGCGCAGCACCGACGGGCTGGAGGCCGAGGCCTTCACCGCCCGCACGATGACATCGCGCTTCAGGCCGGTCTGCTTGGTGAGAGCGCGTCGCACTTGGGTGCGGGCGATCTTGCCCGAATGGTTCAACGCCCGGCTCGCGCCGACATTGAAGGCCTTCGGCGACAAACCGCGCATCGCCTCGCCGAGACGGCGAAGGCCGGTGGCATCGGTCCAGCGGATCACCAGGGCCATGCGGCACCCCCGAAACGCAAAACGCCCCGGCTGGTGGGCCGAGGCGTTTGAACTTTTACAGTGTTCAAGGGATGCACCAAATTCCGCCCGCATGTCAAGCGGCACAGGAGCCTCGCGTTCGCGCGTCCTGCGCTTTTCCCGCAAGAAGCACCCGCGGCGCGACTCGCGCTGCCTCGCCCTCCCAGGGCCACAGGGCGCAATCCAGCCCGTCGAGCGCGTGCGCCGTCAGCTTCCCGTCGAGATCGGCGACGAGCGCGCCCAGCGCCAGCACCCAAGCCTGGTACTCCACCCGATCGACCACGAGCTGCACTGGATCGGGCGTCAGTCGTGTCTTCAGGACGGCGCCGGGATAGGGGCGCTGCCGCTGGCGATCGTAGCCGTCCATCTCCACCGTCACCGCTTCGCCGTCCGGCCCCGCCCGCGTCACCAGCCGCACCCAAACGTCGCGGCCGTTCGCACCACTCACCCGCTTGCGCGCTACCGGCCAGTTCGTCCACCCCGGCGCCGCACCCAGCATCGCCATCCGCACCACCGTCGCAGGCATCCGCCCTTCGTTGATCCGGGCGATCGCCAGCCCGCGGACGTGGCAGTCGTCCCGCTCCTCGACGGTCAGAAGGCTGCCATCCTCGAGCACCAGGTCGGCGAGCACGTCGTAGTCCGGCGCCGGCTCGAAGCTGGCATCAGCCAGCGCCGCCACCGCCTGGCCGACCGTCACCGCGTCCTCGTGCGGATAGTCCTCGATCCCGAAGTCCGGCACGCAGCCCCAGGCGTTCGACGTGTCGATCAGCGCCAGCAGCTCGCCATAGTCCGCCACCATGTCCCAGCCGCCGATGCCGGCACCCGGCCCGGCATGGCCGCGCACCGTGCCAGACCCCGCCTTCGGAAGTTCCTGCCGATAGGCCCATGCCAGCAGCGCCTCGATTCCGATCCGTTTCATCGTCTTCCGCCTTCACTCGTTCCAGATTTCTTGCTTGCGGCCCTAATCAGGCCCTTCCCGAGCTTCCTGGAATAGGGTGCAGCGCGGAGCACCGATGGATCGAAGCAAGCGGCAGGGTGTTGTCGACTCAGAGCCACAGCAGTGGAGAGTTCGATATGGAATGGTGGGTTGGGCTGACCGCGCTTGCTGCAGTCTTTGCCGTCATGTGGTTTTTCCGCAAAGTCAGGGATCCGGCAGAGCCCGCGAAGACGGCGCCAGCTCGGCCTAGAAGGACGGCATCGGCAGCCCTCGCCAGCAGAACCGCTACGGCAGCCGGAGCAACGATCCTCTCCGGCAGATTTCAGCCGCCGGCGACGGCCGAAGACGTCGAGAGCCTGGCGACCTCGGTTAAGGAGGAAGCTGCCGCATGCCGGAGAATGGCGGTGCGAGTGCTGAAGGCCGCAGAGACGGCGCTCGCGATTGGCCGCGCCGATCCTGACCTTGTCGAAGAAACGGAAAGCGCCCTTGCCCGTGTCCGCGCCACGATCGAATACGCCGAGATTGTCATGGACCAGTATCTCTCGGAGTTCGACAGCTTGGACCAGCGCCGGTGGATCTCCCTCGAAGAAATTCACAAGCTCGAGACGGAGATCATGGCCGCGCTGTCGGATCTGCGGCTCGTTCAAGACAGCCCGCAGGATGCTAGCTGGTTCGCTTATCCGCCGTAGCCCTCGAGTTGCCAGCAGCGCGTCTATCCTGATCCGTTTCATTCCAGTTCCTTTCTCTTGCGAGGGTTACGAGGGTTTGAGAGAGGGTTTCCGATAGTTTGAGAGAGGGTTGTTCATCAGCGCTTTCAGCATGTTGTGGTGATTGGCGAGGGTTATGGCTGTTCCTATAGACATGAAGCCGCCATCCCCCCTCACCCCGTCGTGTGTCATAGGGGCCGGAAAACCATCGCAGACCATCGCAGTTCCTTGCTGGGCAGGCCCCCGAACCCCTTTTGTGAACGCTCGCGACCCTCTCTAGCCATCGCAGACCCTCGCGCGTTCGGGCGTGCTAAGGTCGAGCGATGGCCAGCGAAACGAACAGGAAACCTAAACTGGTTCAATGGCTTGACCGTTTCGGCTGATGTGGTGGGTCACGGCGCGCTATCCGCCGCCATACCCGGATGGGTAGTCGCTGCCGACCTCGCGCGCCGGCACGTCGATCAGCGTGATGCCGACATAGCGGCGAACGCGGTCGTCCCGCCGCTCGAACTTCTTGGCCATGATCCGTCCGAAGGCGGTCTCCGATATCGGTTTGACGGCGGCGCTCTCCGCCCAGGCCGAGTAGGCCTGGTAGAAGGCCCGAGCCAGCACCTCGTCGTCCGGCTTGGGCCGGACGCAGCGGGCGACGAAGCCCGCCGTCGGGTCCATCTCGTCGCGGTATTTCTGCGTCTCGGCAGTCACAGCGTCGGGCACGTGTAGGCCCTCGCGCAGATAGATCAGCGCGCCCTCGATCAGCCAGTTGAGGATGCCGGGGTGCTCGGGCTCGAAATCCGAAACCACCTCCTCGAAGTCCCGCTGCTTCTCGATCGGGATGGTCTTCGGCCACAGCACGACGGCCATGCGCCGCCAGATGCCGTTGTCGGTGCCGGTGATCTTCGGATAGTTGTTGCCGGACATGTGGCCGGTGAAGATCGGCTGGAAGTCGAAGTAGCCGGCGAAGAGGTCGCGCACCGTGATCGCCTCGCCGCCGGTCAGCTCCTTCACCAGGTCTTCGCGCAGATCCTCGCCCTGCGGCAGTTCCTTGACGCGCAGCAGGCGCCGCCCGTGCAGCCGCGCGACGTCCGGCGTCGCGCCGCCGGACTGGCCGGGCCCGCCGAAGAACGAGGTCGAGGGCAGTGTCACAGCCGCCTCGCCGAGCACTCGGCAGATCACTTCCATGCAGACGGACTTGCCGTTGGCGCCCGAGCCGTAGTGGAAGAATAGCTTCTGTACGGTGACGCCGAGCAGGCCGAGCCCGAAGGCCACCTGCACCATGCGGCGCACCTCCGCGTTCGGCAGGTATTCCTCGAGGAACGCCGTCCATTTCGGACAGCGCGCCAGCCTGCCGTAGGCGACGGGAACCAGCTCGCTGATCAGGTCCTCGCGCCGATGCCCCTTGGTGACGGTCAGCTTCGACCGCCGCACGTCGATATGGCTGGGCGTCTCCGCCGGCGCGTCGTCGCGCTCGGCCGCAGGGTTCACCTCGCGCTCGGTCACCACCGAGAAGGTAAGCGTCGCGCCTTTCACAGCTACCTTCAGCGGGTCGGCGTTGAATTCGTCGGGATCGGTCAGGACGTGCGGCGCCGCGCCCGACAGCATGTTGTCGATGCGGCTCTTGTTCTTCGACGATATGGCGAAGTCACGCCGCGTCTTACGCGCGCCAGCGACGCCCTTCTCGATCGCCTCGGCATTCTTGAGGATGCGCTTGTCCGAGGGCGACAGTTCGTCGGTGGCTTTCTCACGAACCGCCACGGCCGCCTCCAGGACGGCCGCCTGTTTCTTCGACGGCGAGAGGAACTGCAGCTCGCCGAGGATGCGGTCGCCAAGCCGCTGCGCGAGCCGCTCCGCTCGAGGCCGCCCGTTAGCGGTGTCCCAGTGCGTGCCGGTCCAGACGACGAACAGCGGCGCCTTGGCCTTCTCCTGCGCCATCACGCGCAGGTCACGGCCGAAATGCATGATCAGCCGCATCGCATTGTCGGTGTCCGACTGGTGCAGGTGCGCGCTGGCGGCGGTGACCAAATCCTCGACCGTCTCCGGATCGCCGGCCTGCGGCAACTCGCGACCGTTGACGACGACCGTGCCGGCAGCAACGGGTTCGCGGGCTTCGGGCTCTGCCGGTGGCGCATCGAGGCCCGCCGACGATGCCTGAGCGGTTGCCGCGGCAAGGATCGCCCGCACGGCCTCGAGGCCGGAATTATCCCCCCTCGGCGCCATCAAGCTGCCTCGCTTCTTCGGGTCAGCAGATCCGCGAAGTCGGCGCCCGCCGGCGGCCAGGCGATTGCGACAACGCGATGGGCCGTCTCGAGCCGCGCCTTCGCGCGGAGCATCGCCGCGCCGGTGGCAAAGGGCTCGGAATCTCCATCGGCGATCAGCAGCAGTTCGTCGACCTGGCCCGGCACCTGCACCGCGTCGCCCGGACCCTGCCCCGGCTTCGGCACCGGCCCCTGCACGCGCAGTGCCCGTAGCTTGCCATTCACGTCAGGCCGGGTCAGCGACGGATGCGCGAAGTTGCACTTTGGATCGGCGGGGCCGGCGAGATTGCCGAGGTCGCCGGCAGCCGCGTAGAGCGTGTCGCGGCGGAAGCCCTCCGCAATGCCGACGGCCAGCGTGTTCTCGATCCCCTCGCCGATCACCAGGCGCGTTCGGCCCGGCTCCGGCACGATCCGGTCGCCCGAGGCCCCCGCCAGCGGCTTGCCGCTTAAGGGCGGGGCAAACGACCAGCCGACGAGCGGGATCAGCCCGCCCATCTTCGACCCGCGCATCTTCTTGGTCGCCAACGGCTCGGCGCCCTGCCGCAGCAATGGCCGCGCTTTCGGTGCGGCGAGATCAATCCAGGTCAGATGGCAGCCCATGACGGCGCCCTGCGGATCGACGAAAGGCGCGACCATTGCCGGCCCCTCGTGAATCGCGACACTGCGCCCGGCTTCGTCGTCGCCCTGCCAATAGGGCTCGGCGCCGAGTGCGCGGAGAAACGGCAGTGCTGGCAGAGCGTGGCCACCGAGACGCAGCGCCAGATAGCGCCGCACCATCGTCCCGGCTGCCGCCGCGAGTTCCGCGCTCGCACCCCATTTGCCCCGCGCCTTTGCCCGCTCGCGGTCGCGATAGGCGCCGGCCTCGCTCTGCTGCCGCGCCGCCTTCGCCGCCGATACGGCGCGAACTTGAGCCAGCCTCGCCTCGCGCGCCGCCCGCGCTCCCTCCGTCTCCGGCTCGCCGTCCGGCACCTGACGGCCGAGAACGTCGGCGCAGGCGGCGAGAAAGCCGTCACGGCCCTTGACGGCGTGGCCGCCGAGATGCGCCGCGAGGCTGATCGCGTCGCGTCCGCCGCCGTTGACCGAGCCGCGGCAGTTCCAGGCGTTCTTAGTCGTGTTGATGGAGAACCGATCGGTGCCGCCGCAGGTCGGGCAGGGTCCGACGCTCTCGCCGGTCCCCGATGGCTTCAGCCCTGCCACCCCCAGCCGCTCGGCCGCCTCGGCGATCGACACGGCGCGGGCCTCTTCGATGAACAGGTCGGCGGCGCTCGAGATCCGCTGTGCGCTCATCGTACGTCCCCGCCTGAGCGCTTCGCATTGCAGCGAACACGCCTAAACCGCATTCGAGGTAGACGATGACCGCCATAGCGATAGATGAAGACGAACAGCGCTTCCTCTCCCCGCCATGTCGAGAAGTGTTGCGTTCGCTCGGGCGGCTCTGAAACAGGAGTTCGACATGTCAGCGCATCTGCAGACGGTTCATTCCACGCAAAGCCAGACACATAATGACCTTCGTCACCGAAGGGATTACGCCGTGCCGAACGTGCTGGGGACGCCGCGGTGTGACGCGATCCGCCTCGCCTTCGAAGCCGGCTTCTCGGCGGCCGACGTGACCTATATGCTCGATCTGAGTGAGGACGAGCTGCACGACTATTTCCGCAACCAGCGGGAACTGCCCTCGTAGCGGATGCCTGTGCCGTTTCACGTTCCCCGGTTCGACGCTCGTTAGCTTTCACTCCGCTGCCTCCCTCGCATCGATCAGCTGGGCATCGGTCAGGAAGTCCGGTCCCCAGGCGTTCTTGCGTACCTGGTGGCAGCGCGCCTTCGCGCGCTCGACGACCTCGGCGAAGCGCAGGCCTTCCGACCGCACCAGCTTGCGCAAAGTTTCCACCGCCACGACATAGCCAGGCCGCTCGGCAAGCCGCGTCGCCAGGAACCGGTCGACGGCATCGCCGCCCTGTCGAAGGACGGGCAGCGCCTCATCCTGAGAGACGTGTGCCCGTCGAAGGGGCGGAAGGATCGGCACGCGCAGCCGCTGGGCGCTCGGCATCGGCGGCACCGACGGCGCTGTACGCACCGCCTCGCAGGCCGGCGCGGCAACCGGCGCCATCAGCGACAGTGCTGAGATCCGGTCGCCCTCGCGACCACCGCCGACGCTCCGAGCCATCGCCGTCAGCAGCGCGCCGAAATTCGCGCGCGACAGCATTACGGCGTCACGCCGCCGGGTGAAGGCAGCATAGGTGGCGAAGGCATCGGCGACGCAGAAGGCGCCGAGCGGATCGGCTTGCAAATGGATCTGAGCGAAGGCGATGAAGTTCGGGTCGGCGGCGCTCATTTGGCTGCGCTCCGCAGCGCGGCACCGGCGTGGCGCGCATTTATTGCATGACCGCTGAACCTGGTTGCCGCAGTTTCGCCATCATGAGCAAGCGCACACCCGCCAACTCTCTCCGCCTCGGTCTGAGGCTCTTCCGAGGGTCGGGGCACACCTTGTGGCCAGACCGCGCCCTCGGGCCAGTTCGTCGAGAACCAGCTCAAGACATCATCATATTTCCGAGCGGTGAAGGAGTGCGTCTGGATGCGCTCGAAGAACCGCCAATCGCCTGCGGCGGCGCGGGCGATCGTGGATGCTGACAATGACGAGGCAGCACTGAAGGCGGCGAAACAGGCGGCCAAATGGGAGCGAAGTTCGTTTTCCATAGCCCGAAATGATAGTCGGATTTTTCCGATTGATCAAACGGATTTTCCCGATATAATTCCGAGTAGCATGGTTGCGCAATTTGTCGGATAAATCCGACATGGAGTATCCTTTGAAAGCCAATGTGGAGCAGAGGCTTCGCGAGCTTGGTCGCACCCCTGCCGAGGCCACCAGACGCGGTGGGCTCGAGCGGACCTTCATCCACGACATTCTGAGCGGCAGGAAAAAGTCGGTTCGCGGCCCCAACGTTGAGCGCCTGGCAAGGGGGCTGGACGCTACGTTAGAGTGGGTATGGTCTGCTCAGAACGAGCCAGGCGACGAAACTCGGCTCCACCCCGCTCCCGCCCCCATTCCGAATGCCAGCTTTCCACCGCGCTATGAGCGATTTCCTCAAGGCGAGACCGTTCCGCTCCTGGGTCAGTCGGTAACGGGGCCGAACGGACGCTTCGTTCTCAACGGATCCGAGGTCGGGCGGCTGTTCCGCCCCCCAAACCTTCTGGGTGTCGAAGGCGCATATGCCGTGAAGGTCTACGGCACCTCGATGGAGCCCAGGTTCAAAGCCGGCGAGGCCGTCTGGATCAACCCTCACGAGCCGGTCCGCGCAGGAGATGATGTCGTCGTACAGATCTTCGAAGAAGCAAGCGACGAGGCTCCCCACACCTATATCAAGGAGTTCGTGTCGCAGAGTTCGAAGATGCTGCGCTTGAAGCAGCATAATCCCGACGACGGTGAGACGGAGGACCTCACCTTCGAGACCAGCCGCGTCTTTTCCGTCCACAAGATCGTCTTCCACGCTCCTGTCTAGGCAGTAGCCTCACAGCGCCAGGCCGGCCGGAGCGTCAGGTTCCGATCGTTCAGTGGCTGACGAGGGCATTTCCCACACCTGATTTTTGCAGCGAGGTCGCGGTAGGTGTGAACGCCGAGACCGCCCGCGTCGCGAAGATTTGAGGGCCCGAGCACTCGCGAGTGCCCGCAGTCGTCGCACCGCACCTGGACCGATGACAACTCGATCAGCAGCCGGTCGCCCCAGGTTTCCGAACAGGCTAGCGCCCGGCTCCACAGTCGTTCGTCACTTCGCCGAGCGCTCAACGCCACGCCGCTCCCGCATTTGTTCTCTTTTCGTTCACGGATAGATTCCTCACTGGCGCGTAGGAGTCGAGTCGTATTTTGACCCTGGCTAGCTTTTCCGCCTCGCGCCGGCGCCCGTGGATTAACCCGACTTTTCCGATTGACAGTCGGATTTATCCGACTTAGCCTTCGCTCTCATCGAACCCCGTTGGGAGCTTTTATGCGGTCCGCAGCCCTTTCCCCGATTGCGCATCGGCGCATCGCATCCGCCACGCCGCCTTCTCCCGGGCGTGGCGGCTTATCCGTCGGCTTTCCTCCCAAGGCTGACGGATCATCGGTCGTCGCTCCTCCTCCTTCCTGGGCGGCGGCCGACGTCTTTTCCGAGGCGGGCGCCGACAAAATCGCCACCGGCCTGCTCGGCGTTGACTGGTCTGTGCCGGCCACACGCCCCCCGATCGATTGCCGGAGTGCTTCACGTCCGGTCCCTTCGACGCCGCGCCGCCGCGGCGCTACGTCGACCTCTTCGTCGCCATCCCCGTGCTTTTGATCGCCACGCTTGCCGCCGTCGCCCTTGGCCTCGGTCTTGGCTGGCTGGCGGCCAACCTCAATTGAGGACCCTCCCCATGATCCAGACACGCCCCATGACGCCGCAGGAAATCACAGCGCGCGACCACCTTCGCGCGGGCAACCTGCTTTGCGGCAGGACCGAATCCCCCTTCGAGACGATGGCAGCCGACATGATTGACATAGCCGGAGGCCTCGACGGCAACTGTACGGACGCAGACCTCATCGGCCTCGGCTGGACGCCCTACGACTTGCAGCAGCACGGCGACGCCGCGCGCCAGCTGGCCGGCGTTCGCACCGCCGGGGTCCCCGCCAGCGGCTTGCCACTTATGGGCAGGGCAGAGAAATGACCGCTTGGTGCCAGACCGTCACCGGCCGGGCGCTCGACTTCGCCACGCCCGTCGTCGAGCCGGAGCATCTCTACAGCGAGATTGCCCACGCCCTGGCGCAGATCAATCGCTATGCCGGGCAGACCGCGACGCCGTTCTCCGTCGCGCAGCACTCGGTGCTAATGGCAGAGGACTGCGAAGACGAAACCGGCGACCCGACGCTCGCCGCCTGGTGCCTGCTGCACGACGCGCACGAGGCGTATCTCGGCGACACGCCGACCCCGGCCAAGGCCGCGATCGAGGCCGAGTTCGCCAGCGTCGCCGCAGAAGCGCGCGTCCCCGACATGATCGTTGAGGCGCAGATTGCCCGCTGGCGGACCCTACGGCGGCGGATCGAGGAGCGGCTCGACAGGGCAATCCATCGCGCCGCCGGCCTGCCGCCAATCGATGATCGCGGGCGGGCCATCGTCAAGCTCTTCGATGTCCGCGCGCTGAAGACCGAGCGCCGCGACCTGATGCTTCCGCCGCCGCGCCGCTGGGTAGAATCCGTAGAGCAGGCAAAGACGCTGAAGCTACGCCGTCGCCGGATCAAGCCATGGGCGCCCGGCACGAGCGCCGAGCGCTTCATCCTCACACTAGACCGCCTCTGCCCCAGCCCGGCCGCCCGCCCCGGTCGCGTCCGCGAAGGAGACGCGGCGTGACCACCCGCCTCGCCCAGATCGCGGTCTGCGACAGCTTCAGTCCCGCCTTCCCGGATCTCGGCGCATTCGTCGACTCCGTCTGCAGCGCTGTGGCGATCGAGTGGCGGCGGGCGGGCGTCGACGGCATCCGGATCCTCGACGTCGAACTGCACCAGCAGCTGCTCACCAGCCCCGGTCAGGCGCCGCTGGACCGCGCCGCCGTCAAATCCTTCCTCGAACAGAACAGGCGGAAGCAATGAAGATGCTCGTGACCGCCGTCCTGAAATGCGAGCGCGCCGACACCGAGCCGCAGGCTATCCTGGACTGGCTCGACGAGGCCGCCCGCAAGGCCGGCATGCCGATGGAGATGGCGCAGGTGCTGCCCCACGACCTGCCAGCGAAGCCCGACCCGACGCTGACCGAAGTCGGCACCCCGGATTGACGCCGCCACGATGACCCGGCTTGACCACCAACCACACGGCCGACCCGCCGCACTGGCGCCACTCGATCCGGCCATCCGCCGGGCACTGCAGGCGCTCCACCGCGCACGGCCGCTCGGCTTGGCGCGGACCACCGGCGGCTTCAGGGGCATCGCCGACCACGTCGACACCGGCACCGGCCTGGTGCTGAAAGATCAGGGCCTCGCCCGCATCGATCATGCCGGCCACTACCCGCGGCTGAAGATCAACCGCGCCGGACGGTCCGCGCTGAAGAAGGAAGGTTCCAGCTGATGCCCAGACGTGGCGCGGTCCTGACGCAGGCCGATGTGGCACGGACGATTCGCGCGGCGAAACAGGCCGGCGCCTCCGACGTGGAGGTCCGCCCCGACGGGACGTTGGTCGTGCACCTGACGGCACGGCCGCTCGGAATCGTCGCGGAGCCGCGGATTGAGTGGCCGAGCGATTTGGTGCCATAGTGTCGGCCATGCCGCGCAAGCGCCCGCCCTACCTGCTGCGAGAGACGACCCGCCACGGCACGGTCGTCTGGTATGTGCGCAAGGGGAATGGACCGCGGATCCGCATCAAGGGCGAATACGGATCGTCCGACTTCACCGCCGCCTACACTGCCGCCGTGAACGACGAGCTGCAGCCGAAAAGCGCTACCGTCTCCGCTGCTTCGCTGGAATGGCTGATTGCCCGATACCGCGAGACGGGCGGCTGGCTTACGCTCTCGGCTGCCACACGGCGCCAGCGAGAGAACATTTTCAAGGGCGTGATCGCCAATGTCGGTAAGCAGCCCTACCAGGCGATGACGAAGGCCGTCATCGTCGCCGGTCGGGAGAAGCGCGCCGCCACGCCCGCCCAGGCGCGCAACTTCCTGGACGCCATGCGCGGCCTGTTCCGCTGGTCCCTCGAGGCGGGACACGTCGCGGTCGACCCGACCGCCGGGGTGAAGAACCCGGCACGACCGAAGACCGACGGCTTTCCGGTTTGGACCGAGGACGACGTCGACCGCTACGAGGCCCGATGGCCGATCGGCACGCGCCAGCGTGTCTGGCTGGACGTCCTGCTCTACACGGGTCTTCGCCGCGGCGACGCCGTGCGCTCCGGACGCCAGCACGTCAGCGACGGCGTGATCACGCTGAAGACCGAAAAGAGCCGCTACACGGTGGAGGTAACGATCCCGATTCTCCCGGTCCTCGCCGTGACGCTCGCCGCAGGGCCTTGCGGAGATCTCGCCTATATCTGCGGCGAGCGCGGCCAGCCTTTGACCAAGGAAACCTTCGGCAACGATTTCCGCGAGGCCTGCCGTTCGGCGAAGGTCCAGAAGTCGGCCCATGGCGTCCGCAAGATCGGCGCCACGCGCGCGGCGAACGCTGGCGCTACGGTTGCAGAACTGGAGGCGATTTTTGGCTGGCAGGGAGGCGCGATGGCTTCGCTCTACACCCGCGCCGCCGACCGGCGCCGACTGGCGAAAGGCGCCATCAGCAAACTCGATCGGAACGCCGGGTGAACACTCTATCCCCGCACCCTGGTAGCAGGTGCGGGGTTGAGGGGAAAAACTGCTTTCCCTTCAATGCCTTATAAATAAGGTGGTGCGGTCGAGAAGACTCGAACTTCCACGGGTTGCCCCACAGCGACCTCAACGCTGCGCGTCTACCAATTCCGCCACGACCGCACGCCGTGTACCGAAAGCCGCGAGGCCGTCGGTGGCGGGCATGTAACAAGACTTACCGGGAGGCACAAGGTCTTTCGCCTTATGGTGCGGCGAATTCGGCTGGACGCGCTCCACCGGCAGGAAATGCCGCTTTTCCCGGTGCTTGGGGATCGCTACATGAACCGCATGGATGCCTTGAATGACAAAGATGGTGCGACGGCCCGACTCGCCACTGTCGCCGAGCGATTCACCGCCGGCGCGGGTTCACCGCCGGTCGAGTGGCTGATTCTGGAGGGCCTGACGCCCTATCCCGATGCCGTGGCTGCGATGGAGGAGCGGGCAAAGGCGATCGCCGCCGGAACGGCGCCGGAGGCGGTGCTGCTTCTCGAACACCCGCCGCTCTATACGGCCGGCACCAGCGCCCAGGATACCGATCTCGTCGACGCCGGCGGGCTGCCGGTCTTCGCGACGGGTCGCGGCGGCGAATACACCTATCACGGGCCCGGCCAGCGGGTGGCCTATGTGATGCTGGACCTCACCCGCCGCCGGCAGGACGTGCGCGCCTTCGTGGCGGCGCTGGAGGCATGGATCATCGCCACGCTCGGCGAATTCCAGGTCGTCGGCGAGCGGCGCGAGGACCGCGTCGGCGTCTGGGTATGCCGGCCAGAGCGCCCCAGTGGCATCGAGGGCGTCGTCGCCGAGGACAAGATCGCCGCCATCGGCATCCGCGTGCGCCGCTGGGTGACGTTTCACGGCATCTCGCTGAACGTCGATCCGGATCTCGACCATTTCGCCGGCATCGTGCCGTGCGGGATCCGTGGCAGTGGCGTCACCAGCCTTGCCGATCTCGGCATTCCGGTGACGATGCCGGAGGTCGACATGCTGCTGCGCCAGAACTTCGTGCGCGTCTTCGGCCCAACCGTCGACGCGCGTCAGCCGGTCACGCAAACTCCATGATCACCGCATCGACCGCCAGGCTGTCTCCCGGCTTGGCCTTGAGGCTCGCCACGGTGAGATCGCGCTCGGCCCTGAGGATGTTCTCCATCTTCATCGCCTCCACCACCGCCAACGTCTCGCCGGCCTTGACCGCCTGACCCTCCGAAACGGCGATCGACACGACCAGTCCGGGCATCGGGCAGAGCAGCAGGCGCGACGTGTCGGGCGGCAGCTTCACCGGCATCAGCCTGTCGAGTTCGGCAATGCGGGGCGTCATGGCGCGGCAGGGCAGCCAGAGACCGTCGAGGAACAGCAGCACTCCCTCCCGCGCGGAACGGACCTGCGCCGTGACGGCGACACCGTCGATGGTGCCTGACCACGGGGAGACACCGGGGCGATAGTCGGTGGTCAACCGGCTGGTCGCGCCGTCGAGGCTCATCTCGAACACCGAGCGGGCACCCTCGCCCGCCTCGGCGTCGACCGCGACGGGAAAGTAGTCGTCGTCGATCTTCGCGACCCATTCGCGGCGCGCCGTTCCGGAGTGCTCCCGCAGCCGGTCGATATGCCTGTCGAGGCGGACCTTACGGGCGATCTCGATCGAAACGGCGATCAGCGCCGCCTTACGCCGCGTCGCCGCCGAGGCCGCCGGCCGCTCGAAACCATCCGGATATTCCTCGGCGATGAAGGCGGTCGAGATCCGTCCCTCGCGCCAGCGCGGATGCTGCATCAGGGCGGCGAGGAACGGGATGTTGTGCTCGATGCCCTCGATCTCGAATTGCGACAGCGCCGCGCCCATCGCATCGATAGCGGCCGTACGATCCAGGGCGTGGGTGCAGAGCTTGGCGATCATCGGGTCGTAATACATCGAGATTTCCGACCCTTCCCGCACGCCGGTGTCGTTGCGGATGGTGATCTCCCCGGCGCTGCCTTCCTGCGGCGGCCGATAGCGGGTCAGCCGGCCGATCGACGGCAGGAAGCCGCGGAACGGGTCCTCGGCGTAGATCCGGCTCTCCACCGCCCAGCCATCGAGACGAATGTGGTCCTGGGCGTAACGCAGCGTCTCCCCGGCGGCGATCCGCAGCATTTCCTCGACCAGATCGATGCCGGTGACGAGTTCGGTGACGGGGTGCTCGACCTGCAGGCGCGTGTTCATCTCGAGGAAATAGAAGTTGCGGTCACGGTCGACGATGAACTCGACCGTGCCGGCGCTCTGGTAGTCGACCGCCTTGGCCAACGCGACCGCCTGGGCGCCCATCGCCGCGCGCGTTGCGGCGTCGAGGAACGGCGACGGCGCCTCCTCCACCACTTTCTGGTTTCGCCGCTGGATCGAACATTCGCGCTCGCCGAGATGGATGGCGTTGCCGTGGGAGTCGGCCAGGACCTGGATCTCGACGTGACGCGGATCGACGATAAATTTCTCGACGAAGATGCGGTCGTCGCCGAAGGCGCTCCGTGCCTCGTTCGCCGAAGACTGGAAACCCTCGCGCGTCTCGCCCGCGTTCCAGGCGATGCGCATGCCCTTGCCGCCGCCCCCGGCGGAGGCCTTGATCATCACAGGGTAGCCGATCTCTTCGGCGATCCGCACGGCGGTGTCGGCATCCTCGACGACGCCCAGATGGCCGGGAACGATGCTGACGCCGGCCTTCTGCGCAAACAGCTTCGATTCGATCTTGTCGCCCATGGCGCGGATTGCCCGCGGCTTGGGGCCGATAAAGACGATGCCGTTCGCTTCCAGAAGCTCGCAAAACGAGGCCCGCTCGGACAGGAAGCCGTAGCCCGGATGCACCGCCTCGGCGCCGGTCGCCTGGCAAGCGGCGAGAAGCTTCTCGGCCACAAGATAGCTTTCCGCGGCGGGTGCCGGGCCAATGTGCACGGCCTCGTCGGCCATCCGGACGTGCACGCCATGCCGGTCGGCATCGGAGTAGACGGCGACCGTGGACACGCCCATCGCGCGCGCCGTCCTGATGACCCGGCAGGCGATCTCGCCACGATTGCCGATCAGGATCTTCTTGAACATCGCGGGCGCTCCGGCTGGTCATAGGCGGGCGATGGTTTTGACCTTTGCAGCAAGTTCCTGCAAGCCAGAGGCGGCAAGGTCGCCCGACACCTGTTCTGCCTCCGTATCGGCTGGCAGCCACGGGCATGGATGATCAGCCTGCCGGACCGGGAGGAAGAATTGGAAAACATCACCGATCGCAAGGACCACGATACGCTGGGTGGCCGGATACAGCGCAGCCGCGAGACGCTCGGCATGGCCACGGCCGAGCTGGCAGGGCGCCTCGGCGTGAAGCCGGAGACCATGCGGGGATGGGAGCGCGACCGCGCCGAGCCGCGCGCCAACAAGCTGATAACCCTCGCCGGGATACTCGGCGTCAGCCCCGCCTGGCTGATCGGCGGCTATGGCGCCGCGCCCGAGGAGGATCCGGCGCCCGGTCCCGATCATGCCGATCGCCTTGCCGCCCTCAGGTCCCGCCGTGACAGCATCGACCGCGAGATTGCGCGACTCGAAAAGGGTGAAGCGGCTCCAGGCTGAGGCGCTTGGTCAGTGCACCAAGGGCGGCGGCGGTCTGTTGCGGGCGACGCGCTTCTCGCGAGCATAGATGAACAGGCCCGAGCCGACGATGATCGCCATGCCGAACCATTTGGGGCCGTCCGGGATCTCCCCGAAGATCAGGTAGCCGAGGAGCACGGCCGAAACGATCTCGACATAGCCGAAAGGCGCCAGGACCGACGCGGGCGCCAGGCGGTAGGCGAGGATGAACAGCAGATGGCCGATCGCACCGATGAAGCCGGTGAGGAACAGCAGCTGCCAAACTTCGCCGGATGCCGGCCAGACTAGACGCAGCGCCGGGACATCGAATGGCAGGGCCACCAGCATCACCGCGGACAGAACAACGCTGCCTCCAAGGCCCGAGTAGAATAGCATGGTCAACGGCCTGGCGCCGGGTGAGACCTTGCGAGTGACGATCATGTACAAGGCGGCACAGACCGCCGCGACCACCGGGAACAACGATGGCACGCCGAATATCGCATAGCTGGGACGGACAATGACGAGCGCACCCACAAACCCGACGGCGGCTGCCGCGATTCGTCGCCAGCCAACCGGCTCCCTCAGCAGCATTCCCGACAGGAGCGTGACGATCATCGGCTGGATCAGGAACACCGCCGACGCATCGGCCAGCGGCATGAACTCGAGGGCCGCAAAGAATGCGACACCGGAAAAGGCGAGCAGCGCCCCCCGCAGGAGGTTCAGCCCGAGATGCGTGGTAGCCAGGCCGGTGCGTCCGCCGGCGACCAGCAGAACCGGCAGGATCAATCCCGCCTGCAGAACCAGCCGGAACAGCGCGACCTCGCCTGGCGAGACGCGGTACGTCGTGACGAGCAGCTTGCCGAAGGCGTCGAGCAGCGGAATGAACGCCGCCGCGGCGATCATGATGGCAATGCCACGCAGCACTTCGGCCGGGGTATTCTCGAAGGTTCTGGCAAGTGTTGTCATGGCTCTTCATGCCACGTCGTGTTCCTCCTCGTCACCGGGGAAGATCTCCGGGCGAGCATCCGCGCGGAGACTCAGTTGATGTCCCGCAAGGTGCTCATCGATGCAGACGCCTGTCCGGTGAAGGACGAGGCCATCGAAGTGGCCTTGCGCCACGAGGCCGAGGCCTTCCTTGTATCAAACGGAGGGATGCGTCCATCCCGCTACCCGGATGCGCGCATCGTGGTCGTCGCGGAAGGCCCAGACGCTGCCGATGACTGGATCGCGGACGCCGCGGCGCCGGACGACGTCGTCATCACCGCGGACATTCCGCTCGCCGCCAGGGCCCTCGAAGCGGGCGCCGCCGCCCTCGGCCCGACAGGACGCGAATTCACGACCGAATCAATCGGTTCAGCGCTTTCCATGCGGGCCTTCAAGCAGCATCTGCGCGAAACCGGCGAGAGCAAAGGCTACAATGCCTCCTTTACCGCCGCCGACCGATCGCGGTTCCGTCAGGCACTCGAGCTGATCCTGCGAAGATCAAGATCACCGTCCTGACGGGCCGGCCCGCGCGACCAGGCCCTATCGTTCCCTGCCGTACAATGACCAGCTACCCGCACTGCACGCAACTGCCCGAAAATGACCCAACGGAGAATTCAACTTAACTGCCGATCCTTCAGATCGTCCAAGACTGTGTGAATGCCATTATAGTGAAAGAGGATTCGTTAAGACCTCTGTCCCAATAATGGCGATGCAACGGTACAGACGGAACGGGATGGGTGGATGAGATGATGCGCGAAGCGAAAAGCCACACCTTCGCCGTGCAGTTGATGGAGCATCTGGTCGTCCCCACTTTCGTGCTCGATGCCGCCGGTCGGGTCATCATCTGGAATCGCGCCTGCGAACGCATGACCGGCGTAGCTTCATCAGCGGTCCTTGGCACACGGCATCACTGGACCGGTTTCTACCAGCAGCAGCGCCGATGCCTGGCCGACCTCGTTCTAGAAGGCGCACCGTCGCGCGTTGCGGAATTCTACGAGATCGACCGAAGTCTTGATTGCCAGACCGGCGCTCTATCCGCCGAGAACTGGTGCGTGTTCCCCTCCGGCGGTGGCCGGCGCTATCTCGCGATCGATGCCGGGCCGATCTGCGCCGACGACGGGACGCTCATCGCCGTCGTCGAGACCCTCCGTGACATCACGGCGCAGAAGGAAGCGCAACTGGCGCTCGAGCTCCTGGCGAGCCTCGACGGGCTGACCGGCATCGCCAACCGCCGGGCCTTCGACGAGCGGGTGGAAAGCGAATGGGCTTTGTCCGCGCTGTCCGGCCAGCCACTGTCGCTGCTGATGATCGATATCGACCATTTCAAGATCTACAACGACCGTCTCGGTCACCAGTGCGGCGACGATTGCCTGAAGCGGATCGCGCGGATCATCGGCGGTGAGACCCGCAGCGAGATCGACCTCGTCGCCCGATACGGCGGGGAGGAATTTGCCGTCGTCCTGCCACACGCTGGCATCGACGCCGCGCTCTCGGTCGCGCACCGGATACTGGAGGCGACGGACCGCGCCGCCATCCCTCACCCCGATGCGTCGCCGCATTATCGCGTGACGATCAGCATCGGGGCCGCCAGTCGCGACTTGGCGATGAACACGCCCGCCGATCTGATCGCGGCTGCCGACGCCTCGCTCTATGCCGCCAAGCAGCGCGGTCGCAATCTCATCGTCGCGCAGTGCCGGGCCGCGGCCTGAGTTTCGCAAAGACGCTCAGAGCGGAATGTTGTCATGCTTCTTCCAGGGATTTTCGAGATCCTTGTTGCGCAGCATCGCCAGCGCCCGTGCGACCCGCCGCCGCGTCGAATGCGGCATGATCACCTCGTCGACATAGCCCCGCTCGGCGGCGACGAAGGGTGACAGGAACCGTTCCTCGTATTCGCGCGTGTGTTCCGCCAGCTTCTCGGGATCAGCCGCATCGCGCCGGTGGATGATCTCCGCGGCGCCCTTCGCGCCCATCACGGCAATCTGCGCCGTCGGCCAGGCATAGTTGATGTCGCCGCGCAAATGCTTCGACGCCATGACGTCGTAGGCGCCGCCGAAGGCCTTGCGGGTGATCACCGTGACCTTCGGGACCGTCGCTTCGGCATAGGCGAAGAGCAGCTTGGCGCCGTGCTTGATCAGGCCGCCCTGCTCCTGCGCCGTGCCCGGCAGGAAGCCCGGCACGTCGACGAAGGTCAGGACCGGGATGGAGAAGCAGTCGCAGAACCGCACGAAGCGAGCCGCCTTGCGCGACGCGTCGGAATCCAGCACCCCGGCCAGCACCATCGGCTGGTTGGCCACGATGCCGACGGTGCGACCCTCGATGCGGCCGAAACCGGTGACGATGTTCTTGGCGAACGCCGCCTGGATCTCGAAGAAATCCGCCTCGTCGACCGTCTTGGCGATCAGCTCCTTGATGTCATACGGCTTGTTGGCGTTGTCCGGCACCAGCGTATCGAGCGAGGGATCCTCGTCGGTCACCGACTGATAAAAGGCGAGTTCGGGCACCGGCGAGGTGTTGGAGGCCGGCAGCAGATCGATCAGCCGGCGCATCTCGGTGAGCGCGGCGACGTCGTTGTCGTAGGCGCCGTCCGCGATCGAGGATTTCACCGTGTGCACCGACGCGCCGCCGAGTTCCTCGGCCGTCACGGTCTCGTTGGTCACGGTCTTCACGACGTCGGGACCAGTGACGAACATGTAGGAGGTGTCGCGGACCATGAAGATGAAGTCGGTCATCGCCGGGGAATAGACGTCGCCGCCGGCGCAGGGACCCATGATCACCGAGATCTGCGGAATGACGCCGGAGGCGAGCACGTTGCGCTGGAAGATCTCGGCATAGCCGCCGAGCGCGGCGACTCCCTCCTGGATGCGGGCGCCGCCAGCGTCGTAGAAGCCGATGATCGGCGCGCGGTTGCGCAGCGCCATGTCCTGGACTTTCTGGACCTTCTCGGCATGCGCCTCCGATAGCGACCCGCCGAAGACGGTGAAATCCTTGGCGAAGACGAAGACCGTGCGGCCGTTCACCGTGCCCCAGCCGGTGACGACGCCGTCGCCGGGGATGGTCTGGTCGGCCATGCCGAAATCCGTCCCGCGATGCTGGACGAACATGTCGAATTCCTCGAAGGAACCCTCGTCGAGGAAGACGTCGAGCCGTTCGCGGGCCGTCAGCTTGCCCTTGGCGTGCTGTGCCTTGATCCGCGCCGGGCCGCCGCCCTGCCGGGCCCGCTCGCGCCGCGCCTCGAGTTCCCCCAGCATGTCCCGCATCGGCTTTCCTCCAGAACGCCTTGTCGCCGGCGCCGCCGATGGCCGTTAGCACAACCAGAGGCGAACTTCACCGGTCAGCCGGCTTAACGGCCGGCGAGAATCAGCGCCGCCGCCTGCATCTCCTGCCAGCGCAACTCCCGTCGTGCCTCGGCTTCGGCGTCGGCGCCCCACTGCTCGATGTTCCAGTCCTCGTCGAGATGCGCCAGCGCCCAGGCCTCTTCGGCGCCGACATGGCCATCGGCCAGTGCCAGCGCCAGCAGTGCCGAGCCGGTCAGCGTTGTCACCTGGTGAAGGGCCGCGACGGCAAACGGGTCGTCGATTTCGGCAAGGTGGCCTGCCACCGCAGCCAGCGACGGCGCCGGCTGGGCAACATGCATCACGCCCTCGGCGAGCAGGAAGCGCACGCCAAGCCGCTGATGCGCCCAGTCAAGGATCGGGTCCCATTGTTCGTGCTGGCGCTCGACTAGTGGCGCGGGGTCCCCGGCGCGATAGAACAACAGGTCGGTCTCGGCATAACGGGCGACGTCGTCCCGCACCGGCGTCGGATTGTCGGCGATGGCGTCGACGATCGTGTTGGCGAGGCGGGTGACGGGCATCGTCGCCGGGTCGATGCGTTCCCGCTGTGCGTCCCACTCGGCTGCAACCGCATCGGCGACGGCTCGGCTCGGTATCGCCAGCGGGCGGCGGGCGGGTGTCTTGACCGGCCTTCCGTCGAGGAGGATGGCGTGACCACCCTCGCCTTCCGCCACGGTGACGTCCGTGTAGAAGCGCTTGGGAAGTTCCGGGCGCGGATCGATCGATTGGCTCATCGCGTCACTCGTCGGGATAGTGAAACCATCGGAAACACAGACAGACCTTCAGCGTTGCGGGAGCGGCCGGGTCAGGACAGCGCGGCCCGGGCTTCCCGCGGAAGCGCCGTTAGGGCGCCGTCGTGCCAGCTTTCGATCAGTCGATCGAGTTCCGCCGGCGTACCGGCAACAGCGGCCGCACCGGCGGCGATCAGCATGTCCGGTCGATGGGTACCCCATGCGACGCCGAATGCCGTCGCACCAGCAGCGCGGGCCATTTCGACGTCATAGATCGAATCGCCGACCACCAGCGTCTCGCCAGCGTCGACGCCGAGCACCTCGCAGCATTCCAGCACCATCGCCGGATGTGGCTTGGAAGGGCAGTCGTCCGCGGTGCGAACCACGGAAAACGCCGCCGTCATGTCGTGGGCTTCGCAGATCGCTGCGACGCCCCGGCGGGATTTGCCGGTGACCATGCCGAGGAGCAGGGAATCGCGCGCCGACAGCCGATCGATCAGCCCCTTCATCTCGGGAAACAGGGCTTCGCGGAAATCCGGTTCGGCGCGCGCCGCGCGGAACTGCGTGCGGTAGCCGGTAACCAGGGAGGCGAGCAGCAGCGAGTCGACTCCCGGATGCAGGCGGCCGATCGCGGTGTCCAGAGACAGCCCGATAATGTCGCGCGTGGCAGCATCCTCGGGCGCATCGAGACCGTGCGCGAGGAAGGTCCGCCGCATGATGTCGCAGATCACGCCGAAGGAATCGGCGATGGTGCCGTCGCAGTCGAACAAAATGGCCTTCATCAGTCGCCGAGCTCCTCGTCGAAGCCGAAGAGATTGAAGGTCTGCACCATGTGTGGCGGCAATGGCGCGACCTGGTCGACGAGGCCGCCGTCGGGATGCGGGATCACGATCCGCCGCGCATGGAGATGCAGCTTCTTCTGGACGCCGCCCGGGAAGTCCCAATTGGTGTCGTGCTCGAAATATTTCGGATCGCCGAGGATCGGATGGCCGAGATGCAGGGCGTGGACGCGCAGCTGGTGGGTTCGGCCGGTATAGGGCTCCATCTCCAGCCAGGCGAAGTTCTGCGCGAGGTTCTCGATCACGCGGTAGTTCGTCAGCGCGTGGTCCGCGCCCTCCTCGCCGTGCTTGGCGACGCGCATGCGGTCGCCGTCCTCGGTCTGCTCCTTGACCAGGTAGGTCGAGATACGGCCGTCATGCGGGACCGGAACCCCCTTTACGATCGCCCAGTAGGTTTTCTTGGTGTCGCGTTCGCGGAACGAGCGGGTCAGCGCGGTCGCCGCGCCGCGCGTGCGGGCGACCACCAGGACGCCGGACGTGTCGCGGTCGAGCCGGTGTACCAGGCGGGGTTTCTCGCCCTTCCGGCTGCGCCAGGCCTCGAGCATCTTGTCGACGTGGCGCGACACGCCCGAGCCCCCCTGCACCGCCAGGCCCGCCGGCTTGTTGAATACCAGGACCTTGTCGTCCTCGTAGATCAGCATCTGCGACAACACGTCGGTGTCGTTGCGATCGCGCATCGTGTTGGGTGTCAGCGGTCCGACCCGGCGCGCGGCGTCGCTGCCGATCGGCGGGACTCGGATCATCTGGCCCGGCGCAACCCGCGTATCGGATTTCACGCGACCGCCGTCGACGCGGACCTGCCCCGACCGCAACAGCTTCTGAAGATGACCGAAGCCGAGGCCCGGATAATGCAGCTTGAACCACCGGTCGAGGCGCAGGCCCGCCTCGTCGTCTTCCACGCGCTTCTGTTCGACCGATGCCATGATCCGGCTAATCCTTCCCGGCGCCTCGGACGGATCATACCGCCACATGCGCCAAAGCGGCCCCGCAAGCGGGGCCGCGACACCCGGACGCCGGCGGTGCGAAGAGCACTCCGCCGATAGCGACCGGGCTATTCCATCATTGCGCCTCTATACCGTCAGCCGCCCGGCGGGGATAGTCGGCACGCAAGCGCCGACCGTGCCCCGCCGACGTGGCGGCTCCGGGGCTAGCTTGCTTCCGCCCGGACGTTTTCCAGGAACGGCTTGCGGCGCTCGGCGCGCAGGCCGAGGAAGGTCGACCAGCACAGCGCGATGAGCAGGAAGGCAAACGGGAAGCCGGTCGTGATGGCCGCTCCCTGCAGGGCCGCCAGGCCACCGCCGGCAAGTAGTGCGATCGCCACCAGTCCTTCGAACGATGCCCAAAACACCCGCTGAGACACCGGCGCGTCGATCTTGCCACCCGCGGTGATCGTATCGATCACCAGCGAGCCGGAATCCGACGAGGTGACGAAGAACACGATCACCAGCACGATGCCGACGAACGAGCTGATCATCGACAGCGGCAGCTGGTCGAGCATGACGAAGAGCTTCACCTCGAGCGCGGCATCGACGATGCCATCGAAGCCGGCGATCGTCTGGGTCAGCGCCGTGCCGCCGAAGACGGTCATCCAGATCACCGACACGATCGTCGGGATCAGGAGAACGCAGGTGATGAACTCGCGCACCGACCTGCCGCGGGAAACCCGGGCGATGAACATGCCGACGAAGGGCGACCAGCTCATCCACCAGGCCCAGTAGAAGGTTGTCCAGCCGGTGCGGTAGGCGTCGTCGCCGCGGCCGAACGGATTGGACAGCGGGATGAGCTCCCTGATGTACTCCCAGCCATTGCCGAAGAAGCCGCGCACCAGCACGAGGGTCGGGCCGACCGCGAAGATGAAGGCCAGAAGCAGCAGCGCCAGGCCCATGTTGATCTGCGACAGCCGCTTCACGCCGGCATCGAGACCCGCGAGCACCGAGAGCAGCGCGACGCCGGTGATGAGGACGATCAGCACGATATTGCTGAACAGCGTGTCCGGTATCCCAAAGAGATAGTTCAGGCCGGCGACGGCCTGCTGGGCACCGAGCCCCAGCGAGGTGGCGAGACCGAACAGCGTGGCGAAAACCGCCAGGATGTCGATGATGTGGCCAGGCCAGCCCCAGACGCGCTCACCGAGCAGCGGATAGAAGGCCGAGCGCATGGTCAGCGGCAGGCCCCAATTGTAGCTGAAGAAAGCAAGCGCCAGACCGACGACCGCATAGATCGCCCAGGGATGCAGGCCCCAGTGATAGATCGTGGCGGCCATGCCGAGGCGGCGCGATGCCAGCTCGTTGCCGACGGCACCGCCAAGCGGCGCGGCACTGCCGCCTTCCAGCGAAGCGGTAAAATGGGTGATCGGCTCGGAAACGCCGTAGAACATCAGGCCAATGCCCATGCCCGCAGCGAACAGCATCGAGAACCAACCGAAATAGGTGAATTCGGGACGCGCATCCTTGCCGCCGAGACGGATCTTTCCGAGCGGCGACAGCACGAGATAGAGGCAGAACAGCACGAAGATGTTGCCGGCCAGGATGAAGAACCAGTCGAAGGTCGAGGTGATCGCCGGGCGAAGCCAGCCGAAGAAGCCGTCGACAGCTTCAGGAAACAGCAGCGTCAGCGCGACGAAGGTGATGATCACCGCAGCCGAGATGGGGAATACCGGGTTGTGGATGTCGAGGCCGAACCGCTGGAGGTTATCCTGGCCAACCTCATATTCGGTCACTGATTCCTCAGGAATCTGCGTCTCTTCGGTGCTCATCGGTTCCTCGTCTCGGTTCTGGCAGTGCAGCCGGGCAGTGCCCGAGGCCACGGCAAGCGACCGCCTGCCAGAGGCAGCGCGGTGCATTCGGCCGAAAAATTGGTGGCGGTCGTGGTGGCGCGCGCGTCTAGAGGCGGCGCAAAGACCCGGCCTCCCATCGCGTCATACACGATTTCAGGCAAGATTGTGGCCCGGCGGCGACTTTTTCTGCATGAGACGGCAAGAAAATCCTGGCCATAGGTCTAACGACGGTTGTTTTTCACCGTCTCGCGCAGCCGGGCCCAATGCGCCATCCTCTCGCCTATCGGTGCTTCGCTGCCGCGATCGGTGGGACGGTAGAACGCCTGCCGGCCCATTTCCTCTGGGAAATAATCCTGGCCAGAGAACGCTTCCGGCGCGTCGTGGTCGTAGGCGTAGCCCGAACCGTAGCCCTCGCTCTGCATCAGCTGGGTGGGCGCGTTGAGGATGTGCTTCGGCGGCAGGAGCGATCCGTGCTCGCGCGCGGCGCGCATCGCCGCCTTGTACGCCACATAGACGGCATTCGATTTGGGTGCGGCGGCCAGATACACCGTCGCCTCTGCCAGCGCGAGTTCGCCCTCGGGCGAGCCGAGATAATCGTAGGCGTCCTTGGCGGCCAGGGCGACATTCAAGGCGTTCGGGTCGGCGAGGCCGATGTCTTCCGACGCCATGCGGACGAGCCGGCGGCCGAGATAGAGCGGGTTCTCGCCGGCATCCAGCATGCGGCAGAGCCAGTAGAGGGCGGCGTCCGGGTCGGAGCCGCGCACCGATTTGTGCAAGGCGGAGATCAGGTTGTAGTGGCCATCCTGGCTCTTGTCATAGACCGGCGCGCGGCGCTGCACGACGTCCTGGACGGTCGCTGCGTCGAAGATTTCGCCAGTCTTCGCCGCGCGCCAGACCTCCTCGGCGAGTGTCAGGATCGCCCTGCCGTCGCCGTCCGCCATCCTCACCAGCGCCAGCCGTGCCTCGTCGTCGAGCGGCAGCTTGCGTCTCTCGGCCTCCTCGGCCCGTTCCAACAGCCGCGTCAGGCTTTCCGGTCCGTGCGACCGGAAGGTCAGGACACGGGCGCGCGACAGCAGCGCCGCGTTGAGCTCGAACGAAGGGTTTTCGGTCGTCGCGCCGACGAGCACGACGGTGCCGTCCTCCATCACCGGCAGAAACGAATCCTGCTGGGCCCGGTTGAAGCGGTGGATCTCGTCGACGAACAACAGGGTCCGGGTACCGTTGGTCCGCCTGAGCCGCGCCGCCTCGAAGACCTTCTTCAGGTCGGCGACGCCGGAGAAGATCGCCGAAATCTGCTGGAAGGCGTAGTCGACCTCGCTCGCCAGCAATCGGGCGACGGTGGTCTTGCCGGTCCCGGGCGGGCCCCAGAACACCATCGAGCCGAGGCTTCCCGCATCCAGCATGCGCGACAGCACCCCGTCCGGGCCGGTCAGATGCTCCTGCCCGACCACCTCGCCCAGCGTCCGAGGCCGCAGCCGGTCGGCAAGCGGGCGCGACCGGTCGTCCGACGCGACGGCAGCGCGTGGAGAGCCGTGGGGTGCGGCGGGGGCATCGCCGAAAAGATCACTCATCTCAGCGCACCATCTGCGCCATGCGGCGACCGTCCCGCTCGAGTTCGAAGCGCCAGCCCAGGAAACGGCCACCGAGCATCGTTTCCAGCGCCTCTGTCGACTCGATCGTCTCGCCATTCAGCGTCAGCAGGATGTCGCGGGGACGGAGGCCGAACCGCGCGGCGTAGGAGCCCCGGGCGACCGCCGTCACCACGACGCCGGTCTTGTTCATCGGCAGGTCCAGTTCGGAAGCGACGCGCGGCGAGAGGTTGAGCACGGTCGTGCCGGCAAAGGGCGTGTCTCCGCCGAGGACGCGTTCGTCGCGGGGCGGCGTCTCGGGTGCCGGCTGCAGCGGCAGATCCAACGCAAGGCGCTCGTCGCCGCGCAGGATCTGCAGCTTCGCGACACCGCCGATGCCCGTCGTCGCAAGACGATAGCCGAGCGCATCGGGACTGTCGATGGCGACGTCGCCGACCGTCAGAATGACGTCTCCGACCTCCAGCCCCGCCTCGGCAGCGGGCGTGCCGCCGCCGACCTCATGAACGAGAGCACCTGTCGGACGATCGAGCCCCAGCGCCTCGGCGATGTCCGGCGTGACCGGCGCGAAGCCCGCGCCGAGGAACGGCTGCTCAAAGCGATCGCCTTCGCGGGCTGCACGAACGAAGCTCGCTACCATGTTGGAGAGGATAGCAAATCCGATTCCGTTGGACCCGCCCGACCGGGAGAAGATGGCGGTGTTCACCCCGACCAGTTGCCCCTGCATGTCGATGAGCGCGCCGCCGGAATTGCCGGGATTAATCGCCGCGTCGGTCTGGATGAAGAAGCCGAAATCATTGACGCCGATATGCGTGCGGGCGAGCGCCGAGACGATGCCGTTGGTGACGGTCTGGCCGATCCCGAAGGGATTGCCGATGGCCAGGACCAGGTCGCCGATCTCCAGCCCGTCGGAATTGGCCATGGCCAGCATCGGGAACGGGCCCTCCCCGTCGATCTTCAGCACTGCCAGATCGACCTTGTCGTCCTTGAGGAGAACGGTGGTCTGGAATTCGCGCCCGTCGGCGAAGGCGATCCTCACCTCGTCGGCGTCGGCGACCACGTGGTTGTTGGTGACGACCAGACCCGTCGCATCGACGATCACCCCGGAGCCGAGCGAAGATTCCATGCGCGGGCGCGAATCGAAGCGCTGACCGAAGAACTGGCCGAAGAACGGATCGTTGGCGAAGGGCGACTGGCGCGCCGGCACGGCGCGGGCGGCATAGACGTTGACGACAGCGGGCGCCGTCTCCTTGACCAGCGGGGCGAATGACAGCTGGATCTCGGCATTGCCGCCGGGAACGCGTCGGTCCGCGCCGACCGCGTCTCCAGGAACCGGCACAGCCGGAACCGGGCTTGCTGCGTCAGGCTGGCGCGGTACGGTTGGATCTGGGTACGGCCCTTCGCCAGTAGCGGGATCATCGCCCTCGCCGAAGAGGCTCTGGACGAGGCCGCGCAGGCTCCACCCCTCCTCTGCGACCGCGCCCTGCGGCAGCGAAGGAATGGCGACGAGCGTGACCAGGAGTATTCTGAAAAGTTGGTTCGGACGCATGACCCGCCTGTCGTTATACAGCGCCCCGCGTCGTCTGGGCCCGGCGGATTACGCGGGACCGACAACGAAAAAGGGGCCACGAGGGCCCCTTATCACAAGCTTGGTCGATTTTGTGGCTGCTATCGCAGATCGGTCGTGCCGGTGGTGATGGCGCTCGGCGCCTGCTCCGGCAGTTCTGCCGTCGCGTAGCTGGCCGTCAGCACGCCGAATGCGGCGACCGCACCGAGAAGCGTCAGCAATGTCCGGCGCATGGTGGAAGGCCCCTTGAGGTTGTTCGTGGTCACATCGTGCATGGAAGTAGTTTAACCCGTGTAAAAGCTCGCCACTGTGACGCAGCGCACGTCCCTATGTTGGGGTCGAAAATGCCCGGGCGGCCATTTGGTTGCCGTGTTTCCGCCGAATTTTCAGAATTCCTCGAACCGTGTGGCTCGTATGGCACGCCAAGCCGGCGCCAACGATGACTTTTGCGCCACACTCACGGCTTTCGCGCGCTGAGCAGTTAACGCACTAGACCGCGTCAGACCCTCCACGTTTTCAACGCCTTAACGCACGAGACCGTATTCGCGCAGACTGGCAGCCGTCGCGGCGATGGCCTCCTCCGGCGTCCGGAACACAATGGCGAGATTTGTCCGGGCAGGATCGGCATCGAGATCCTTCGCGCGGCCAAGCTCCAGCACCAGGAGACGAGCCTGCGCGGACACTTTCGACGCCATTCTGACCACGTAGTCGGGCAGGACGAATCGCGGCACCCGCCGCCGCAAGGTGGGATCGGCCGCGGCAAGATGGCGGCCGATCTCGATCAGCGATCGCGTCCCTGCCGACAGGATGAAGCGATGCCCAGCGGCCGCCGGCGTCTCCATCGCCGCCATGTGAGCTTGTGCCACATCCCGGACATCGACGATGCCGAAGCTGACATCCGGCACGACCGGCGTGCGCCCGCGCATCATCATGGCGATGAGCATCGCCGAGGTGCCGGCATCGGCGTCGAGCAGCGGGCCTAGAACGAAGGCGGGGTTGATGACGGCAAGTTCCAGGCCTGTCCCGCGCGTCGCCTCCCAGGCGGCCCGCTCGGCGACGGTCTTGGACACGGCGTAGGCACCGACGGAGGGATCGTTGGTGTTCGACCAGTCCGCATCGCCGTAGCGCGCGTCGGCGCGGCTCCCGTGGCCCTGATAGACGGCGACGATAGACGAGGTCATCACCACGCGCTCGACCCCGGCGTCCCGCGCGGCGCCGATCACCCGCAGCGTCCCCTCCCGTGCGGCAGGCACCAGCGCGAACCGGTCGCGCGGCTGCGCCATCGGGAAAGGCGATGCCATGTGGACGACGAAGCGACATCCGGCGGCGGCCTCGGCCCACCCCGCATCCGAGAGAAGGTCAGCTTCGATGATTTCGAGCCGGTCGACGGCTGCGCCGTGGCGGGCCAGCGTCACCCGGACTTCCTCGCCCTTGGCGGAAGACCGCACGGTGCCCCTGACGGTGTAGCCCCGTTCGAGCAGGATCAGGGCCACATGCTTGGCGATGAAGCCAGAAATGCCCGTGATCAGGACTGTGTCGCTCGCCATGCTCAGTTCCTCATGTGCCCGGATGTCGAACAGCTTTGCGGGATGATCGCCGATCTGCGGACATGAAAAAGGGGCCGCTGGGGCCCCTCCGTCGATAGCGATTTTCGGATCAACCGAATGGATCAGGACGCGTCGTCCTGGCCCTCGTCCTCGAGACGATCGCGGTCGATGGCGCCGCGGGCGTTTGGATCACGATCGACGAACTCGATCACGGCCATCGGCGCATTGTCTCCGCGGCGGAAGCCGGCCTTCAGGACGCGGCAATAGCCGCCCTGGCGGTCCGCGTAGCGCGGTGCGAGCGTGTCGAACAGCTTCGGAATGACCGAGCCGTCGCGAACCTTCGAGAGCGCCTGGCGGCGCGCGTGGAGATCGCCGCGCTTGCCGAGCGTCACCAGCTTCTCGACGATCGGACGCAGGTCCTTCGCCTTGGGCAGCGTGGTGACGATCTGCTCATGCAGGATCAGGGACGCCGCCATGTTGGCGAACATCGCCTTACGATGACTGGCGGTTCGGTTTAGTTTCCGTCCGGCTTTGCCGTGGCGCATGGGATTTTCCTCGGGAAGTCTACCGGCTCCAGGGCCGGGGGTCGGGATCTTTGCGTCCCTGCCGACTAGCGACAGGCCGCCGTTCCTTTAAATGATTGAAAACGCTCCCGACCGTCGAGGCCGGGAGCGGCAGTGCATGCTCAGTACTGGTCTTCGTAGCGCTTGGCCAGATCGTCGATGTTCTCCGGCGGCCAATCGGTGACGTCCATGCCGAGGTGGAGACCCATGGAGGCAAGAACCTCCTTGATCTCGTTCAGCGACTTGCGACCAAAGTTCGGGGTGCGGAGCATCTCGGCTTCGGTCTTCTGGATCAGATCGCCGATGTAGACGATGTTGTCGTTCTTCAGGCAGTTGGCCGAACGAACCGAAAGCTCTAGTTCGTCGACCTTCTTGAGAAGCGCCGGGTTGAAGGCCAGTTCGGCGATCTGCTCGTCGGCGCCGGCACCAGCGCGCTGGTCGCGCTGCGGCTCCTCGAAGTTGATGAACACCGCCAGCTGATCCTGGAGAATACGGGCGGCATAGGCCACCGCGTCTTCGCCCGTGATCGAGCCATCGGTCTCGATCGACATGGTCAGCTTGTCCTTGTTGAGATCCTGCCCCTCGCGGGTGGCCTCGACCTTGTAGGACACCTTCTTGACCGGCGAGAACAGCGAGTCGACCGGGATCAGCCCGATCGGCGCGTCTTCAGCGCGGTTCTGATCGGCCGGGACGTAGCCCTTGCCGGTGTCGACCGTGAATTCCATGCGGATCTCGGCGCCCTCGTCGAGGGTGCAGATCTCGTGCTGCGGGTTGAGGACCTCGATGTCACCGACGGTCTGGATGTCACCGGCGCGAACGACGCCCGGGCCGGACTTGCGAAGGACCATCCGCTTCGGGCCTTCGCCCTGCATGCCGATGTTGATTTCCTTCACGTTCAGAACGATGTCGGTCACGTCTTCGCGGACGCCCGGGATCGACGAAAACTCGTGCAGGACACCGTCGATCTGGACGGCCGTGACGGCCGCGCCCTGAAGCGACGACAGGAGAACGCGGCGGAGCGCGTTGCCAAGCGTCAGGCCAAAACCGCGCTCCAGCGGCTCAGCGGTCAGCGACGCCTTCGTCCGGCTTCCACCGTTCTTGAAGACGACCTGGTTCGGCTTGGTGAGGTCTTGCCAATTGCTAGCAATCATGACGGATGCCTTCCAGTTTCCTCGCCACTATCCAATCGTGGCGATGGTTCTGATACCGGAGCCTGTCGGTCGGATCGCATGGGCGATCGGACCCGGCTTCTCGGCTTGAATTATGCTTCGGCGCGCAGCCCGAGAGGCGCGCGCCGACCGCCGCAACCTCGACCGGCCGCGAAACGGGCCGAAGCCCGTCGCAGCCGGATCAGATCAAACGCGGCGCTTCTTGCGCGGACGCACGCCATTGTGCGGGATCGGCGTAACGTCGCGGATCGACGTGATCGTGAAGCCCGCTGCCTGCAGCGCGCGAAGCGCCGACTCACGGCCCGAACCTGGTCCGCACACCTCGACCTCGAGAGTGCGCATGCCGTGTTCCTGGGCCTTCTTGGCTGCGTCTTCAGCCGCGGTCTGCGCGGCGAACGGCGTCGACTTGCGCGACCCCTTGAAGCCCTGCGCACCGGCCGAGGACCAGGCAATCGTATTGCCCTGCGCGTCGGTGATGGTGATCAGCGTGTTGTTGAAGGTCGAACTCACATGGGCGACGCCCGACGTGATATTCTTGCGTTCGCGGCGACGAACGCGCTGTGCTTCTTTAGCCATATAAACTCGGTCCTGTTGATATCGACACCGCCGTTATTCCAGCGGCTACACCGACAGCGCGCCCGAAGGCGCGCCGCGAATTATTTCTTCTTGCCTGCGATGGCCTTTGCCGGACCCTTGCGGGTGCGGGCATTGGTATGGGTGCGCTGGCCGCGCACCGGCAGGCCGCGGCGATGGCGCAGGCCGCGGTAGCAGCCGAGATCCATCAGACGCTTGATGTTCATCGCGGTCTCGCGGCGAAGATCGCCCTCGACCTGATAGTCGCGATCGATCATCTCGCGGATCTGCAGAACCTCGGAATCGGTGAGGTCGTTCACCCGGCGCTCTTCGCCGAGATTGACCTTTTCGACGATCTCTTTCGCGAACGTCGAGCCGATGCCATGGATGTACTGCAGAGCGATGACGACGCGCTTGTTCGTCGGGATGTTGACGCCAGCGATGCGTGCCACAACCATACTCCTAGAATTAAATGGGCAGAGAAGCTGCCTCGCACAAGATGCGGGAGCCCTACAGCCGACAACGACCGATACAGGACTTCCGAATGAAGGCCTGCGCCGATCGCAAAGGATTCGCGAATAGGCGCAGGATATAGATCATCGGGGCTTGACAAGTCAACCGCCTGCCCCGGGTCGTCGCTGGCGCAGCGTCAGCCGTTGACGATACGCTCGATGCTCTGCGTCACCGCGTCCACATCCTGCATGCCATCCACCCAGCGCAGCGTGCCCTTGCAGTGGTAGTAGCCCACCAGCGGCGAGGTATCCTTGTAATAGGACCTCAGGCGGGTGCGCATGGTTTCGGCGTTGTCGTCGGGCCGGCGCTTGAACTCCGTCGACTGGCAGACGTCGCAGACGCCGTCCACCGTCGGCTTGCGGTCCTCGTCGTGATAGACCGCCCCGCACTTGGCACAGGTGAACCGGCCGGAGACGCGCTTGACCAGCACGTCGTCGTCGACCCGCATCTCGATCACATGATCGAGCGCCAGGCCCTTGGCGTCCAGCATCGCCTCCACCGCATCCGCCTGCACCAGGGTGCGCGGATAGCCGTCGAGAATGAAGCCGTCGGCGCAGTCAGGCTGGTCGATCCGCTCCGACACGATCGCGTTGACGATGTCGTCGGACACGAGATTGCCGGCATCCATGACGGCCTTGGCCTGCAGTCCTACTTCGCTCTGGGCAGCCACCGCTGCCCTGAGCATATCCCCCGTCGACAGCTGCGGTACGCCCAGCCGTTCGATCAGCCGATGAGCCTGGGTTCCCTTGCCCGCGCCCGGCGGCCCCAACAAAATCAATATCATTTGCCCCCTCGTCTCCCCCCTCTGAGCTTCGCCTTCTTGACCAGGCCCTCGTACTGGTGAGCCAGAAGATGGCCCTGAACCTGGGCGACGGTATCCATGGTCACGCTGACGACGATCAGCAGCGAAGTGCCCCCGAGATAGAACGGAATGCCGGCGGCCGATATGAGAAATTCGGGTAACAGGCAGATCACCACCAGATAGATGGCGCCGATGACGGTTATCCGGGTCAGGACATAGTCGATGTAGTCCGCGGTGCGCTCACCCGGGCGGATGCCCGGAATGAAGCCGCCGTGCTTCTTGAGATTGTCGGCGGTGTCCTTCGGGCTGAAGACGACCGCCGTGTAGAAGAAGGCGAAGAAGGCGATCAGCGCGGCATACAAGAACATGTAAAGCGGCTGGCCATGGCCGAGCGAGGCGACGACGGTGGTCGCCCAACCCGGCAGCTGCGTCGTGTCGGTGAAGTTGGCGACCGTGACCGGCAGCAGCAGAAGCGAGGAGGCGAAGATCGGCGGGATAACGCCCGACGTGTTCAGCTTCAGCGGCAGATGCGACGTGTCGCCCTGGAACATTCGGTTGCCGACCTGGCGCTTCGGGTACTGGATCAGCAATCGTCGCTGCGCCCTCTCGAAGAACACGATCCCGGCGATGCAGGTAATCGCCACGACGATCACCAGAAGGATGATCGCGGTCGACAGGGCACCGGTCCGGCCGAGTTCCAGCAGGTTCGCGATGGCCGAGGGCAGGTTGGCAACGATGCCGGCGAAGATGATCAGCGAGATGCCGTTACCGATGCCGCGGGCGGTGATCTGCTCGCCGAGCCACATCAGGAACATCGTGCCGCCAACCAGCGTGATCACGGCGGAAAGACGGAAGAACCAGCTCGGATCGACGACGATCCCCGGCTGCGATTCCAGGCCAGCGGCAATGCCGTAAGCCTGGACTGTGGCCAGGAGCACGGTGCCGTAGCGGGTGTATTGGTTAATGACCTTGCGGCCCTGCTCGCCTTCCTTCTTCAGCGTCTCCAGCGACGGCACGACCGAGGTCATGAGCTGGATGATGATCGACGCCGAAATGTAGGGCATGATTCCGAGAGCGAAGATCGCCATCCGCTCGATGGCGCCGCCGGAAAACATGTTGAACAGGCCGAGGATGCCCGACGACTGCTGGGAGAAGGCCTGCGCCAGCGCGTCCGGATTGATGCCAGGCATCGGGATATACGTCCCGAGCCGGTAGACCAGAAGCGCGCCAAGCGTAAACCATATACGCTTCTTGAGGTCCTCAGCCTTGGAAAAGGCGGAGAAATTCAGGTTAGCGGCGAGTTGTTCCGCAGCCGATGCCATGAAGGGGATGTCTCCGGGTTGTCGTCCCGCATGTCGGTCGAGAGACGCTCAGGCGAAACCCGCCGGCCCGGGTAGAGAACGGGCTCCCTCAACGAGGGAGCCCGAGAGATAGGCGGGTCGAACGTGGGGCGCAAGCCGCAGCTTAAGCCGCGGTGCTGGTTCCCGACGTCACCGATCCGCCAGCCTTCTCGACCTTCTCGACCGCCGACTTGGACGCGCCCGCGACAGTGATGCTGATCTTCGCGGACAGTTCGCCATCACCGAGCAGACGGACACCGTCCTTGGTGCGACGAACGACACCCGCCGCCTTCAGCGCGGCGACGTCGATGTCACCGGCGGCATCGAGCTTGCCGGCGTCGATCGCCTGCTGGATGCGCCCGACGGACACGACGGTGAAGTCCTTGGCGAAAATGTTGGTGAAGCCGCGCTTCGGCAGGCGCCGGAACAGCGGCATCTGGCCGCCCTCGAAGCCGTTGATGGCGACGCCCGAGCGGGACTTCTGCCCCTTCACGCCGCGGCCACCGGTCTTGCCGGTGCCCGAACCGATGCCGCGACCGACGCGCTTGCGCGAATGGGTGGCACCGGGCTTGTCGGAGATCTCGTTCAGATTCATCAGTCTTCTCCTGGAGTATCCCCGACGCGATGTCCCGACGAAAGGGGACGGCAGAGATGCTCTGGCAATGGGTTGTGCCTTTCGAAGCGACGCGGCCGGATGGCCGCGCCCGCATCGATGATCAGGCCTCCTCGATCACGCGAACGAGGTGGTGGACCTTGGCGATCATGCCGCGCACTGCAGGAGTGTCCTCGAGCGTGCGGCGGCGGTTCATCTTGTTCAGGCCGAGCCCGACCAGCGTCTGGCGCTGGGCGTCGGGACGGCGGAGCGGGCTGCCGATCTGCTCGACGGTGATCGTGTTACCCGCAGTTTTCTTGTCGGCCATCGATTGGCTCCTTCACTCAAAGCGGCAGGGGTCGACCCCCTGCCCGTCCAATCAATCCTCGGCCGATACCGAAACGCCCGCGAGATCGCGTCGACGTGCCTGCAGGGTCGAGTACTTCAAGCCGCGGCGAGCCGCAACATCCTTGGGGTGAACCGCCTGCTTCAGCGCGTCGAACGTGGCGCGAACCATGTTGTAGGGGTTCGACGATCCCAGCGACTTGGCGACGACGTCGTGCATGCCGACGGCCTCGAACACGGCGCGCATCGGACCACCGGCGATGATGCCGGTACCGGCTTCGGCCGCGCGCAGGATAACCTTGCCGGCGCCGTGGCGGCCCTCGGTGTCATGATGCAGCGTGCGAGCGTCGCGCAGCGGAACGAAGATCAGGTCGCGCTTGGCGGCTTCCGTCGCCTTCCGGATCGCCTCCGGCACTTCACGGGCCTTGCCGTGGCCGAAGCCGACGCGGCCCTTCAGGTCACCGACCACGACGAGCGCGGCGAAACCGAAGCGACGGCCGCCCTTGACGACCTTGGCGACGCGGTTGATGTGGACGAGCTTGTCGACGAAACCGTCGTCGCGATCGTCATGTCTGTCATTGCGAGGCGCCATATCCTGTTCCTTGTTCTTTTCCGGAGGCGTCTAAGCGAAGACGGCCGCCAGGGCGACCGTCCGGTTCGTTGCCATTCCGCCGCCGCAATGCCGGCGGAACGGCTGGCTCAGAAGTTGAGCCCGCCCTCACGGGCGGAATCAGCCAGAGCCTTGATGCGGCCGTGATAGATGAAAGCGCCCCGATCGAAAACCACGTCGGTAACGCCAGCCTCCTTGGCGCGCTCGGCGACGAGCTTGCCCACGGCAGCTGCGGCGGCCGTGTCGGCCCCCGTCTTCAGTGCTTCGCGCAGATTGAGATCGAGGCTCGAAGCTGCAGCCAGTGTCCGGCCCGCCTCGTCGTCGATGATCTGCGCATAGATGTTCTTCGACGAGCGGTGAACGGACAGGCGAGGCCTGCCATTCGCCACCTTCTTGAGCGAGCGGCGGACGCGCGAAGCACGGCGCCGCAGGTTTTCCTTCGGTGTAGCCATAACGAGCCCTACTTCTTCTTGCCTTCCTTGCGGACGATGGTTTCGTCCGCGTATTTCACGCCCTTGCCCTTGTACGGCTCGGGACCGCGGTATTCGCGGATTTCAGCGGCGACCTGGCCGACACGCTGCTTGTCGATGCCGGAGACGACGATTTCCGTCGGCTTCGGAACGACGATCTGGATGCCTTCCGGCACCGGATAGAGCACGTCGTGGCTGAAGCCAAGCGCCAGCTGCAGGTTCTTGCCTTGCAGCGAGGCACGATAACCAACGCCGTTGATCTCCAGCTTCTTTTCGAAGCCGGTCTTCACGCCGTTCAGGATGTTCGAGATCATCGTGCGGGACATGCCCCACTTCGACCGCGCATCCTTGGACTGGTCGCGCGGATCCACCTGGATCGCGCCCTCTTCCATCTTCACCAGCACTTCTTCGTTCACCACGAAGGAGAGCTCGCCTTTCGGTCCCTTGACCGTGACGGTCTGCCCATCGACGGACGCAGTCACGCCATCAGGTACGGCGACCGGCTTTTTACCAATACGAGACATATCGAAACCCTGTCCGTTCGTTGCGCTGGGAGGCTGCTACCGCGTCAGAAGACGCGGCAGAGCACCTCACCGCCGACATTCTGTTCGCGAGCGCTGTGGTCAGCCATGACGCCCTTCGGCGTCGACAGCACCGAGATGCCCAGCCCGTTCGCCACCTGCGGAATGGTCTTCGCCGAAACGTAGACCCGTCGACCAGGCTTGGAGACGCGAGCGATCTCGCGAATCACCGGAGTGCCCTCGTAGTACTTCAGCTCGATCTGGAACTCAGACTGGCCGTTGACGAATTCCGTCTGCGTGTAGCCCCGAATGTAGCCCTCGTCCTTGAGGACGTCGAGCACGCGGCCGCGCAGCTTTGAAGCCGGTGTCATCACCGACGACTTGTTGCGCATGATCGCGTTGCGGATACGGGTCAGCATATCGCCGAGAGGATCAGATAGTGACATGGCGTGACCTCCTTACCAGCTCGACTTCACGATGCCGGGAATCTGGCCACTATTGCCCAGGTCCCGCAGCGCGATGCGGCTCATCTTCAGCTTGCGATAATAGGCACGCGGGCGACCGGTGACCTCGCAGCGGTTGCGGACACGCACCTTCGAGCCGTTGCGCGGAAGTTCCGCCAGCTCGAGCTGCGCCCGGAAACGCTCCTCCATGGGAGCGTCGGCATTCTTGGTGATCGTCTTCAGAGCGGCTCGCTTGGCGGCGTACTTCTTCACCAGCTTCTTGCGATGCTCGTTCTGCTCGATCATGCCCTTTTTGGCCATTGTCTCGTCCTTTGCTCGACTGCCGTTACTGGCGGAAGGGGAAGTTGAACGCCTTCAGCAGCGCCCGGGCTTCCTCGTCATTGTTCGCCGTCGTACAGACGATGATGTCCATGCCCCACATCTGATCAACCTTGTCGTAGTTGATCTCGGGGAACACGATGTGTTCCTTGATGCCCATGGCGAAATTGCCGCGGCCATCGAAGCTCTTCGGGTTCAGGCCGCGGAAGTCGCGGACACGCGGCAGGGCGATCTGCACCAGCCGGTCCATGAACTCGTACATTTTGTCCTTGCGCAAAGTGACCTTCGCGCCGATCGGCATGCCTTCGCGCAGCTTGAAGCCGGCGATGGACTTGGTGGCGCGGGTCACGACGGGCTTCTGCCCGGCGATGCGCGCGAGATCCTCGGCGGCCACGCTCGGCTTCTTGGAGTCTGCCGTCGCCTCGCCGACACCCATGTTGATGACGATCTTCTCGAGGCGCGGCACCTGCATCTCGTTCGAGTACGAGAACTGCTCCAGCAGCGCCTTGCGGATTTCATCGCGATAGACGCGCTTCAGCCGCGGCTCGTAAGCGGTTGCGGTCTCAGCCATTGATCTGCTCTCCCGAGCGCTTCGCGACGCGCACCTTGGTGCCGTCGTCGAGGTTCTTGAAGCCGACGCGGGTGGCCTTGCCGTCCTTCGGGTCGGAGACCGCGAGGTTCGACAGGTGGATCGGAGCTTCCTTGTTGATGATACCGGCTTCCTGGGAAGCGGTCTGGCGCTGATGGCGCTTGACCATATTGACGCCGCGCACCAGGGCGCGTTCGTCCTTCGGCATCATCTTGATGACTTCACCCGACCGGCCCTTGTCCTTGCCGGCGAGCACGACGACCGTGTCGCCCTTGCGGATCTTTTGCATCGTCCGCTCTCCTCTATAGAACTTCGGGGGCCAGTGAGATGATCTTCATGTGGTTCTTGGCGCGAAGCTCGCGCGGAACCGGTCCGAAGATACGGGTGCCGACTGGCTCTTTCTTGTTGTCGATGAGCACCGCGGCATTCGAATCGAACCGAATGACCGAGCCGTCGGCGCGACGGATGTCCTTGGCGGTACGAACCACCACGGCCTTCATCACGTCGCCCTTCTTGACGCGGCCGCGCGGAATAGCTTCCTTGATCGACACCACGATGATGTCGCCGACGGAGGCATATTTCCGCTTCGAGCCGCCCAGAACCTTGATGCACATGACACGACGCGCGCCGGAATTATCCGCGACGTCGAGGTTTGTTTGCATCTGAATCATATCAGGCCGCCTTCAAAGCTTGTTGCCGGGAGGCGCCGCGGAGGCGCTTCACCGACCGTACCGATTAACTGGCTGCTGCCGCGTCGTTGGAAACGACGACCCAGCTCTTGTCCTTCGAGATCGGACGGCTCTCCTGGATGGAGACCATGTCGCCGATCTTGCACTGATTGTTCTCATCGTGCGCCTTGTACTTCTTCGACCGGCGCACGGTCTTCTTGAACAGCGGATGGGTGAAGCGACGCTCCACCAGAACCACCACCGTCTTTTCGTTCTTGTCGGAGACGACCGTCCCCTGCAGGATGCGTTTCGGCATTATCTGATCCTCAGGCCTTCGCCTCGGCCGCCTTGGAGCGGTTGATCGTCTTGATCCGTGCGATATCGCGACGCACCTGGCGAACGCGGGCGGTGTTCTCAAGCTGACCGGTGGCACGCTGGAAGCGCAGGTTGAACTGCTCCTTCTTCAGCTTGGCGAGCTCGTCCGTGAGTTCGTCCTGGGTCAGCGTCTTGACGTCGGAAGCTTTCACTTCAAACTCTCCTTACTCGGCGATGCGCTGGATGAAGCGCGTGCGGATCGGGAGCTTCGCAGCTCCCAGCCGCAGCGCTTCCCGCGCGATGTCTTCGGATACGCCGTCGATCTCGAACATGACGCGACCGGGATGAACCCGGGCGGCCCAGTAGTCGACGGAGCCCTTGCCCTTGCCCATGCGGACTTCGGTCGGCTTCGACGTGACCGGCAGGTCCGGGAAGATCCGGATCCAGACGCGGCCCTGGCGCTTCATCTGACGGGTGATCGCGCGGCGTGCCGCCTCGATCTGCCGCGCGGTGACCCGCTCGGGTTCGACCGCCTTCAGACCGAACGAGCCGAAGTTGAGGCTCGTTCCACCCTTGGCCGTGCCGTGAATGCGTCCCTTGAACGCCTTCCGGTACTTCGTGCGCTTTGGCTGCAGCATCTTTCGTTACTCCGAATTCTGGCCGTCAGGCGTGCTCGCGACGACGACCGCCGCCGCCCTGGGCATCACCCTCGATCTGACGGCGCTCGGAGGCCATCGGATCATGCTCGAGGATTTCGCCCTTGAAGATCCACACCTTGACGCCGCAAATGCCATAGGCAGTCTTGGCTTCGGCGGTGCCGTAATCGATGTCGGCGCGCAGCGTGTGCAGCGGCACACGGCCTTCGCGGTACCATTCCGTCCGGGCGATCTCGGCGCCGCCGAGGCGACCGCCGCAATTGATCCGGATGCCTTCGGCACCGAGGCGCATGGCCGACTGGACCGCACGCTTCATCGCCCGACGGAACGCCACCCGGCGCTCCAGCTGCTGGGCGATCGACTGCGCCACCAGCGTCGCGTCGATCTCGGGCTTGCGGATCTCGACGATATTGATGTGCGTCTCGGCGTCGGTCATCGAGGCGAGCTTCTTGCGAAGCTTCTCGATGTCGGCGCCCTTCTTGCCGATGACGATGCCCGGACGTGCCGAGTGGATCGTGATGCGGCACTTCTTGTGCGGACGCTCGATGACGATCTTGGAAACCGCTGCCTGCTTCAGCTCTTCGAGCAGATAGGCGCGGATCTTGAGATCCTCATGCAGGAGCTCGCCGTATTCGCCGGTGTTGGCGAACCAGCGCGAGTCCCAGGTGCGGTTGATCCCGAGGCGGAAGCCGGTCGGGTTGATTTTCTGACCCATTATGCGGCCTCCTCGAGTGCGGCGACCTCGCGAACGACGATCGTCAGATGCGAGAAGGGCTTCTCCACCCGGCTCGCACGACCGCGACCGCGAGCGTGGAAACGCTTCATCGTGATCGACTTGCCGACATAGGCTTCCGCCACGATCAGCGAGTCGACGTCGAGATCATGGTTGTTCTCGGCGTTCGCAATGGCGCTTTCCAGCGTCTTCTTGACCGTCTCGGCAATCCGCTTGCGCGAGAAGGTCAGGTCCGCCAGGGCGGCCTCGACCTTCTTGCCGCGGATCAGCTGCGCGACGAGGTTGAGCTTCTGCGGGCTGACACGGATCGTCCGGGCGACAGCTCTCGCTTCGTTTTCGTTAAGCCGGCGCTCGGCCTTCACCTTACCCATGATTACTTCCTCTTCGCCTTCTTGTCGGCGCCGTGGCCGTAATAGGTACGGGTAGGCGAGAACTCGCCGAACTTGTGTCCGACCATGTCCTCGTTGACCGAGACCGGGATGTGCTTGTTGCCGTTGTAGACGCCGAACGTAAGTCCGACGAACTGCGGCAGGATCGTCGAGCGACGGGTCCAGATCTTGATCACATCGTTGCGGCCGCTCTCGCGCGCCTTCTCGGCTTTCTTGAGAAGGTAGCCATCGACGAACGGACCCTTCCAGACGGAACGTGTCATGAAAAAACCCCTTACTTCTTACGCTGATGGCGCGAGCGCATGATGAACTGGTCGGTCGCCTTGTTCTGGCGCGTCCGCTTGCCCTTCGTGGGCTTGCCCCAGGGCGAGACCGGATGACGGCCACCCGAGGTGCGGCCTTCGCCGCCGCCGTGCGGGTGATCGACCGGGTTCATCGCGACACCGCGAACGTGCGGCCGGCGGCCGAGCCAGCGCGAGCGCCCAGCCTTGCCGAGATTGATGTTCGAATGGTCCGGATTGGACACCGCCCCGACCGTGGCAAAGCACGAGGACGAAACCAGCCGCTGCTCACCCGAATTGAGGCGCAGGATCGCCATGCCCTGGTCGCGACCGACCAGCTGGGCATAGGACCCGGCCGAGCGGGCGATCTGACCACCCTTCATCGGCTTCATCTCCACATTGTGGATGATGGTGCCGACGGGCAGCGACGACAGCGGCATCGCATTGCCGGGCTTGACGTCGACGCCGGTCATGCCTGCGATGATCTGGTCACCGGCAGCCAGGCGCTGCGGCGCCAGGATGTAGGCAAGCTCGCCGTCGGCGTACTTGATCAGCGCGATGAAAGCGGTCCGGTTCGGATCGTACTCGATCCGCTCCACCGTACCGACGACATCCAGCTTGCGCCGCTTGAAGTCGATCTGGCGGTAGGTCCGCTTGTGCCCGCCGCCCTGATACCGAGCCGTCACGCGGCCGGTATTGTTGCGGCCGCCCTTCTGGCTGAGGCCCTCGGTCAGATGCTTGACCGGCTTGCCCTTCCAGAGGCCCGAGCGATCGACGATGACCAGCTGGCGCTGGCTCGGCGTGTTCGGTTTGAAATTCTTAAGTGCCATTGCCTAATCCTCCGGTCCCGATCAAAGACCGGTCGAGACGTCGATCGACTGGCCTTCGGCCAATGTCACGACGGCTTTTTTCTGATCGCTCTGGCGACCGATACGGCCGCGGAAGCGCTTGACCTTGCCCTTGCGGACCAGCGTGTTGACGGCGGTGACCTTCACCCCGAACAGTGCCTCGACGGCCGCCCGGATCTCCGGCTTGGTAGCCGTTTTGGGGACGTTGAAGACCACCTGGTTCGAATCCGACAGCATGGTCGACTTCTCGGTGATCACCGGGCTGGTGATGACGTCGTAGTGGCGAAGATCGTTCATTTGAACCGCTCCTCGAGAGCCTCGACGGCGGCCTTCGAAAGGACGAGGGTCCGGCGACGGAGAATGTCGTAGACGTTGATGCCCTGGACCGGCAGCACGTCGATGTTCGGGATGTTGCGAGCCGAGCGCGAGAAGTTCACGTCGAGCTCGGCACCGCCGATGATCAGTGCGTTCGCCAGGCCGAGATCGGCGAAGTTCTTCACCATGCCCTTGGTCTTGGCATCGGCGCTCTTCAGATCGTCGATGATCATCAGGCCGCCGGACTTTGCCTTGGCCGAAAGAGCGTGCCGAAGCGCCAGCGCCCGAACCTTCTTGGGAAGGTCGTGAGCGTGGCTGCGCGAGGTCGGGCCGTGGGCCTTGCCACCGCCGCGGAACTGCGGCGCGCGAGCCGAGCCGTGACGCGCACGACCCGTGCCCTTCTGGCGGTAGAGCTTGGCACCGGTCCGTGCGATCTCCGCGCGGCCCAGCGTCTGGTGCGTGCCCTGCTGGCGCTTGGCCAGCTGCCAGCGCACCATGCGCTGCAGGATGTCCTCACGCGGCTCGAGACCGAAGATCTCATCCGCGAGCGTGACCTGGCCGGCATCCTTGCCGTCGAGGCTCTTGATCGTGAAATCCATTATTCCGCTCCCTCGGAAGCGTCCGCAGTCTCCGCGGCGGCACCGTTACCGGCAGCCGAGCGCAGCGCGGCCGGCTTCGGCGCGTTGTCGGGCAGCGCCGCCTTGACGGCGTCGCGAATTTCGATCCAGCCGCCCTTCGAACCCGGAACCGCACCGCGGATCAGGATAAGGCCCTTGTCGGGATCGGTGCGGACCACTTCGAGGTTCTGCGTCGTGACGCGAACCTGACCCATGTGACCGGCCATCTTCTTGTTCTTGAAGACCTTGCCCGGATCCTGGCGCTGACCGGTCGAACCCAGCGAACGGTGCGAGACCGAGACGCCGTGGGTTGCCCGAAGACCACCGAAATTATGGCGCTTCATGCCGCCGGCGAAACCCTTACCGATCGAGGTACCCGTCACGTCGACCTTCTGGCCGGGGACGAAATGCTCGGCCGTGATCTCGGATCCGACGTCGATCATGTTGTCGTCCGTTACGCGGAACTCAACGAGCTTGCGCTTCGGTTCAACCGAGGCCTGGGCGAAAACGCCGCGCATGGCCTTGGAAGTTCTCGTCACCTTGGCGAGACCGGCGCCGAGCTGAACGGCGCTATAGCCATTCTTCTCGAGGGTCCGCTGGGCGATGACCTGGAGGTTTTCAACCCGCAGGACGGTAACCGGCACGTGCTCGCCGACGTCGTTATAGACGCGGGTCATGCCGACCTTCTGTGCAATCACACCTGAACGCATGGGGCGTTATCCTTCCCGTGCTCGAATCAGAGCTTGATCTCGACATCGACGCCAGCGGCGAGGTCGAGCTTCATGAGCGCATCAACCGTCTGCGGCGTCGGATCGACGATGTCGAGGAGCCGCTTGTGGGTGCGCATTTCGAACTGCTCGCGCGACTTCTTGTCGATGTGCGGCGAGCGGTTGACGGTAAACTTTTCGATTCGCGTCGGCAGCGGGATCGGACCACGGACATTGGCGCCGGTGCGCTTGGCAGTCGAAACAATCTCGCGCGTCGAGGCGTCAAGGACCCGGTGGTCGAACGCCTTGAGGCGGATGCGGATATTCTGGCCGTTCATTTCATTCGTCCTCTCGTCGGACCACACCGGCCTAGCGGCGGTTTCCGAGCGCTTGTCTTCTCAAGGCAGCCATGTCGTCGCGAGGACTGACCCCGCCTGCCCCGTGGGGCGAATTCAAAGGGCGCGGCGGACCGGACTGCTCCGGCGCCGCGCCCGATTGTCTCGTCGCTACTCGATGATGGAGGCGACGATGCCGGCGCCGACGGTGCGGCCGCCTTCGCGGATGGCGAAGCGCAGGCGCTCTTCCATCGCGATCGGCACGATCAGCACCACGTCCATCGTCACGTTGTCGCCCGGCATCACCATCTCGGTGCCCTCGGGCAGCGTGCACACGCCGGTCACGTCCGTCGTGCGGAAGTAGAACTGCGGACGGTAGTTGGTGAAGAACGGCGTATGACGGCCGCCCTCTTCCTTCGTCAGAATGTATGCCTCGGCCTTGAACTTGGTGTGCGGCTTCACCGAACCCGGCTTGCACAGCACCTGGCCGCGCTCGACGCCCTCGCGATCCACACCGCGGATCAGCGCGCCGATGTTGTCGCCCGCCTGGCCCTGGTCCAGAAGCTTGCGGAACATCTCGACGCCGGTCACCGTCGTCTTCTTGGTGTCGCGGATGCCGACGATCTCGACTTCCTCGCCGACCTTGACGATGCCGCGCTCGACGCGGCCGGTCACCACCGTGCCACGACCCGAGATCGAGAACACGTCCTCGATCGGCATCAGGAACGGCAGGTTGATCGGACGCTCAGGCGTCGGGATGTACGCATCCACCTCGGCCATCAGCGCACGCACCGCGTCCTCGCCGATCGTCTTGTTCGAATCTTCCAGCGCCGCCAGCGCCGAGCCCTTGACGATTGGGATGTCGTCGCCCGGATACTCGTAGCTCGACAGGAGCTCGCGAACCTCGAGCTCGACCAGCTCCAGCAGCTCCTCGTCGTCGACCTGGTCGACCTTGTTGAGGAACACCACGATCGCCGGAACACCGACCTGACGGGCGAGCAGGATGTGCTCGCGGGTCTGCGGCATCGGGCCGTCGGCCGCCGAGACCACCAGGATCGCGCCGTCCATCTGCGCAGCGCCCGTGATCATGTTCTTCACGTAGTCGGCATGGCCCGGGCAGTCGACATGCGCGTAGTGCCGCGCTTCCGTCTCGTACTCGACATGCGCCGTCGAGATCGTGATGCCGCGCGCCTTCTCTTCCGGCGCCGCGTCGATCTGGTCATACGCACGGTATTCGCCGAAATACTTCGTGATCGCCGCCGTCAGGGACGTCTTGCCATGATCAACGTGACCAATCGTCCCGATGTTCACATGCGGCTTGTTGCGCTCAAATTTACTCTTGGCCATCGTGGCGCTCCATTGTCTTATCGCGGCTCAAGGAGCCGAATTTCTGTTCCGGACGGATCCGATCAGGCAAATTTCTTCTGGATCTCGTCCGCGACCTGGTTCGGGACCTGCTCGTAATGATCGAACTGCATCGTATACTGCGCCCTGCCCTGCGACATGGAACGAAGCGTGTTGACGTAGCCGAACATGTTGGCGAGCGGCACCATGGCGTTGACCACCTGGGCGATGCCACGTGGCTCGGTACCCTGGATCTGTCCACGCCGTGAATTCAGGTCGCCGATGACGTCGCCGACATAGTCTTCCGGCGTCACGACCTCGACCTTCATGATCGGCTCGAGCAGCTTCGGACCAGCCTTCTGGATGGCTTCGCGGAAACCTGCACGGGCGGCGATCTCGAAGGCCAGAACCGAGGAGTCGACGTCATGGAAGGCGCCGTCGATCAGTTCCGACTTGATGTCGACCATCGGGAAGCCGGCGAGCGGACCGGAAGACAGCACCGACATGATGCCCTTCTGGACGCCCGGGACGTATTCCTTCGGCACGGAGCCGCCGACGACCTTCGACTCGAAGGTGAAGCCTGCGCCGATCTCTGCCGGCTCGAAGATCATCTTGACGCGGGCGAACTGGCCCGTACCACCGGTCTGCTTCTTGTGCGTGTAGTCGACTTCGGCGCGACGGGTGATCGTCTCGCGGTAGGCAACCTGCGGCGCACCGATGTTCGCCTCGACCTTGAACTCGCGACGCATGCGGTCGACGAGGATGTCGAGATGCAGTTCGCCCATGCCGGCGATGATCGTCTGGCCGCTTTCCTCGTCCGTCTTGACGCGGAAGGACGGATCCTCGGCTGCCAGGCGGTTGAGCGCGAGGCCCATCTTCTCCTGGTCGCCCTTGGTCTTCGGCTCGATCGCGATCTCGATGACCGGATCGGGGAATTCCATACGCTCGAGGATCACCGGCTTCAGCGGATCGCAGAGCGTGTCACCCGTGGTGGTCTCCTTGAGACCGGCGAGCGCAACGATGTCGCCGGCGAAGGCTTCCTCGATGTCCTCACGGGAGTTGGAATGCATCTGCAGCATGCGGCCGATGCGCTCCTTCTTCTCCTTGACCGTGTTGGTCACGGAGGTGCCCTTGGTGAGCACGCCCGAATAGATGCGGGCAAAGGTCAGCGAGCCGACGAACGGGTCGTTCATGATCTTGAACGCCAGCATCGACAGCGGCTCGTCGTCGGCCGAACGGCGGATGATCTCGCCATCCGTCTTCGGGTCGATACCCTTGATCGACGGCACTTCGACCGGCGACGGCAGGAAGTCGACGACGGCGTCGAGCAGCGGCTGGACGCCCTTGTTCTTGAAGGCAGAGCCACAGAGAACCGGCGTGAACCACACGTCGCAGGTACCCTTGCGGATCAGGCGACGCAGTTCCTCGTTCGAGGGCATCTCGCCCTCGAGATACTTCTCCATCGCGCCTTCGTCGATCTCGACGGCGGCCTCGATCATCGCCTCGCGATATTCCTCGGCCTGAGCCTGGAGATCGGCGGGGATCTCGACGATGTCCCACTGCGCGCCGAGCGTCTCGTCGCGCCAGATCAGGGCCTTCATCTCGATCAGGTCGACCAGGCCAACGAACTCGTTCTCGGCACCAATCGGCAGCTGGACGACGACCGGCCGTGCACCGAGGCGCGACTTGATCATCTCGACGCAGCGGAAGAAGTCCGCGCCGGTCTTGTCCATCTTGTTGACGAAGATCATCCGCGGGACGTGGTACTTGTCGGCCTGGCGCCAGACCGTCTCGGTCTGCGGCTCGACACCGGCATTGGCGTCCAGAAGCGCGATCGCACCGTCGAGGACGCGCAACGAACGCTCGACCTCGATGGTGAAGTCGACGTGGCCCGGGGTGTCGATGATGTTGAAGCGGCGCTTCTTGCCATCACGGCCTTCCCAGAAGGTCGTCGTCGCGGCGGACGTGATGGTGATGCCGCGCTCCTGCTCCTGCTCCATCCAATCCATCGTCGCAGCGCCGTCGTGCACTTCGCCGATCTTGTGGGACTTGCCGGTATAGAAGAGAATCCGCTCGGTCGTCGTCGTCTTGCCCGCGTCGATGTGGGCCATGATGCCGAAATTGCGGTAGTCTTCGATCTTGTACTCGCGTGCCATAGGGGCGTCGCCTTTCGGACGGAAGCTTGAATTACCAGCGATAATGCGAGAAGGCGCGGTTCGCTTCCGCCATGCGGTGCGTGTCTTCGCGCTTCTTCACTGCGGTACCGCGATTGTTTGCGGCATCCATCAGCTCGCCGGAAAGGCGATCGACCATCGTGGTCTCGTTACGCTTGCGCGCCGCCGTAATGAGCCAGCGGATAGCCAGCGCCTGACGGCGCTCCGGACGAACGTCGACCGGGACCTGGTAGGTGGCACCACCGACACGACGGGAGCGAACTTCCACGTGCGGCGAGATGTTCTCGAGCGCCTGGTGGAAGACCACGACCGCATCCTGGCGGGTCTTGTCGTGCACGGCGTCGAACGCGCCGTAGACGATGCGCTCGGCGATAGATTTCTTGCCGTCATACATGACGGCGTTCATGAACTTCGACACCACGAGATCGCCGAACTTCGGGTCCGGGTTGATTTCGCGCTTTTCGGCTCTGTGACGGCGGGACATTCTATCGTCTCTTCAACTTGTCGGCGTGGGGCTTATTTCGGACGCTTGGCGCCGTACTTCGAACGGCGCTGTCTGCGGTTCTTGACGCCCTGCGTGTCGAGCACGCCGCGGATGATGTGATAGCGCACACCGGGAAGGTCCTTGACGCGACCGCCGCGGATCATCACCACGGAGTGCTCCTGAAGGTTATGACCCTCGCCCGGAATGTAGCCGATGACTTCGTAGCCGTTGACGAGCCGCACCTTCGCGACCTTACGAAGGGCCGAGTTCGGCTTCTTCGGGGTCGTGGTGTAGACGCGCGTGCAAACGCCGCGCTTCTGCGGGTTGGCCTCAAGTGCCGGAACCGTGTTGCGCTCGACGGGGCGAACGCGCGGCTTCCGAACCAGCTGGTTAATGGTCGGCATTCCAACCTTCCCTCTTCTTCCAAATCCAGGTTCTGAACAAAACGCTCCACCCGCGAGAGGAGTGACCCTCATGCGCGAAACCGGGCAGTGGATCCGCGTTATCTGCGGACTGCCCGGAATGATGCAGAGGACCGTCTTTCGGTCGTGCAGCCAGCGATGTATCGTCTCGTTGAACGAAGCCTTGTTTGAAGCGCTGGATCCCGGACGTGGCGTCCATGGGAAGATTCGGCTTCACATCGGCTCTGTTGGCGGGTGTTTACCGATTCTGCCGGGCCCCGTCAACCCCGCACACGCAGGGCTAGGCCTCTCTGGCCGCCGGAAGGCTCGAAACAGCTGCCGTATCGTCAGCAGTGTCGATGGCGCGCGCGAAATACCGCACCGACTTCCCGCCATCCATCGTATCGGCACTGCCGATTTCAACAAATCCCATCGCCCGATGGAAGGCGTCGGAGGTCGGGTTCGGCGGTTCGCGGTTGACCTCGCAGACGACGCGCACGTGACCGGCGCGTGCAGCGGTGGCGAACACGGCGGCGTAGAGCTGCCGTGCCAGTCCCCGCCCCCTCGCCTCCGCAGCGACAGCGATACGATCGATGTAGACGAAGCGGTCGAAGCGCTCGCGCATCCAGAGGAAATTCGGGCTGGCGTAATCAGTGTCCTGGTCGAACGCCAGCAGGAAGGCAGCTGCCGTGGTCGCCCGGATGGCCAGGTAGGCCGTGTTCACGAGACGCGCGAACTCAGCCGTGGTCAGGAGCGACAACTCCTCGGCGTGGGCATTGTTGAGCGCCAGCAGCCCCGGCATGTCGCCGGCGCGGATGGCCTGCAGCGTGGCCATGAAAGCCTGATCAGTCGGCTCGCTCATCGTCTCCGGCTCCTGCGCTGCGCCTAAGGGTCAGAACGACGAAGGGCCGCTCTCGCGAGCGGCCCTTCGTCTTCTCATGCGGTCCGGCGCTGCCGTTATTCGGCGGCGTCGTCGACCGAGGTCAGCATGCGGTCGGTGGCAGCCGCGTTGGCGGCCCGACGGCGATCCTCGATGATGAGGTCGTCGCGCGAGGTCGCGATGCGGCGCACCTGGGTCATCATTCCGCCGGTACCGGCCGGGATCAGGCGGCCGACGATGACGTTCTCCTTCAGGCCCTGCAGCGTGTCGGTCTTGCCGGCAACCGCTGCCTCGGTGAGCACTCTCGTCGTCTCCTGGAAGGAGGCCGCCGAGATGAAGGATGGCGTCTGCAGCGACGCCTTGGTGATGCCGAGCAGCACCGGGTTGCCGGAAGCCGGCTTCTTGCCTTCTTCCTCAAGCCGCTCGTTGAGTTCGGCGAGCTCGATCCGGTCGACATTGTCGCCCGGGATGTAGCCGGAATCGCCCGACTCCACGATCTCGACCTTCTGCAGCATCTGCCGGACGATGACCTCGATGTGCTTGTCGTTGATCAACACGCCCTGCAGCCGGTAGACCTCCTGGATCTCGTTGACGAGGTAGCTCGCAAGAGCCTCCACGCCGCGGATCGCCAGGATGTCGTGCGGTGCCGGGTTGCCGTCGAGGATGTAGTCGCCCTTTTCGATGACGTCGCCTTCCTGGAGATGGAACGGCTTGCCCTTCGGGATCAGGTACTCGACGGCCTCCGCGCCTTCCTCATGCGGCTCGATGACGATCCGGCGCTTGTTCTTGTAGTCGCGCCCGAACTTCACCGTACCGTCGATCTCGGCGATGACCGCGTTGTCCTTCGGCTTGCGGGCCTCGAACAACTCGGCGACGCGCGGCAGACCACCAGTGATGTCCTTGGTCTTCGCGCTTTCCATCGGAATACGCGACAGGACGTCACCCGCCTTCACGCGGGCACCCGGCTCGATCGACAGGATGGCGTCGACCGACTGGAAGTACCGGGCGTCGGAGCCACGGGCCAGCTTCAGGATCTCGCCGTCGTCGCCCTTGATGACGATCGCCGGCTTCAGGTCCTGGCCGCGCGGGCTTGCACGCCAGTCGATGACGGCACGCTTGGTGATGCCGGTCGACTCGTCGGCCTGCTCGGTCACCGAGAGACCGTCGACCAGGTCCTCGAAGTCCGCGATGCCTTCCAGCTCGGTCAGCACCGGGCGGGTATACGGATCCCACTCGGCGATACGCTGGCCGCGGCGCACCGTGTCCCCGTCGTCGACGAAGATGCGGCTGCCGTAGGTGACGCGGTGCGACGCGCGCTCCTTGCCGGCCTGATCGAGGATCAGGATCGCCATGTTGCGGCCCATCGCGACGAGCTTGCCGTCCGAGTCCCGCACAACGTTGCGGTTGCGGATCTGGACCGTGCCTTCGTAGGACGCCTCGAGGAACGAACTGTCGACCACCTGTGCGGTGCCGCCCATGTGGAACGTCCGCATGGTCAGCTGCGTGCCAGGCTCGCCGATCGACTGCGCCGCGATGACGCCGACGGCTTCGCCCATGTTGACGGGCGTGCCGCGGGCCAGATCGCGTCCGTAGCAGATTGCGCAGATGCCGGTCCGCACTTCGCAGGTCAGCGCCGAGCGGATCTTCACCGACTGGATCTGCGCCTTCTCGATGATCTCGACATCCGGCTCCTCGATGGTGACGCCACCCTTGACGATGACCTCACCGGTGAGCGGATGCACGATGTCCTCGAGCGCCGTACGGCCCAGGATACGCTGGCCGATCGACGCGACCACCTGGCCGGCGTCGACGATGGGCTGCATCGTCAGACCCTTGGGCGTGCCGCAATCGGTCTGCGTGATGATGCAATCCTGCGCCACGTCGACGAGACGACGCGTCAGGTAGCCCGAGTTCGCCGTCTTCAAGGCGGTGTCGGCCAGACCCTTACGGGCACCGTGGGTCGAGTTGAAGTACTCGAGAACGGTCAGACCTTCCTTGAAGTTCGAGATGATCGGCGTCTCGATGATCTCGCCCGAAGGCTTGGTCATCAGGCCGCGCATCGCCGCCAGCTGGCGCATCTGGGTCGGGGACCCACGCGCGCCGGAGTGCGACATCATGTAGATCGAGTTCATCGGCTTCTGACGGCCGTCTTCGTTGAACTCGATAGCCTTGATGCGGGCCATCATCTCGTCGGCGATCTTGTCCGTGCACTTGGCCCAGGCATCGACGACCTTGTTGTACTTTTCGCCCTGGGTGATCAGGCCGTCATTGTACTGCTGCTCGTATTCCTTCGCGAGCGCCTGGGTCTCCCCGATCATCTGGGGCTTGGTGTCCGGGATCAGCATGTCGTCCTTGCCGAACGAGATGCCAGCCATGCACGCATGCTTGAAGCCGAGCTGCATGATCCGGTCGCAGAAAATGACCGTCTCCTTCTGGCCGCAGTGGCGATAGACCTGGTCGATCATCCGGGAGATGTTCTTCTTGGTCATCAGCTCGTTGCAGATGTCGAACGGCACCTTGGCATTCTTCGGCAGCAATTCGCCGATGAGCATGCGGCCAGGCGTCGTCTCGTAGATCTTCGAGACCGGCTTGCCGTCGGCGTCGACGGTCTTGAAGCGGCCCTTGATCTTGGAGTGCAGCGTCACCGCCTTGGTGAACACTGCCTGCTCGAGCTCGCCGATGTCGGAGAAGGCCATGCCCTGCCCCGGCTCGTTCTCGTTCATGATCGAGAGGTAATAGAGCCCGAGCACCATGTCCTGCGACGGCACGATGATCGGCTGACCGTTCGCGGGATGCAGGATGTTGTTGGTCGACATCATCAGGACGCGCGCTTCGAGCTGCGCCTCGATGGACAGCGGCACGTGCACCGCCATCTGGTCGCCGTCGAAGTCGGCATTGAAGGCCGTGCAGACCAGAGGGTGAAGCTGGATGGCCTTGCCCTCGATCAGCACCGGCTCGAACGCCTGGATGCCGAGACGATGCAGAGTCGGCGCACGGTTCAGCAGCACCGGATGCTCGCGGATGACCTCGTCGAGGATATCCCAGACTTCCGGACGCTCCTTCTCGACCAGCTTCTTGGCCTGCTTGACGGTCGACGAATAGCCCTTGGCGTCCAGCCGCGCATAGATGAACGGCTTGAACAGCTCGAGCGCCATCTTCTTCGGCAGGCCGCACTGGTGCAGCTTCAGCTCCGGACCGGTCACGATGACCGAACGGCCGGAATAGTCGACGCGCTTACCGAGCAGGTTCTGGCGGAAACGCCCCTGCTTGCCCTTCAGCATGTCGGACAGCGACTTCAGCGGCCGCTTGTTGGCACCGGTGATGACGCGGCCGCGACGGCCGTTGTCGAACAGCGCATCGACGGCTTCCTGCAGCATCCGCTTCTCGTTGCGGATGATGATGCCGGGCGCGCGCAGTTCGATCAGCCGCTTGAGGCGGTTGTTGCGGTTGATGACGCGGCGATAGAGATCGTTCAGGTCGGAGGTCGCGAAGCGGCCGCCGTCGAGCGGGACGAGCGGACGCAGGTCCGGCGGGATCACCGGAACGACGCTCATGATCATCCACTCCGGCTTGTTGCCGGAGTCGAGGAAGTTCTCGACGATCTTGAGCCGCTTCATCAGCTTCTTGGTCTTGAGCTCGGAGGTCGTCTCCGCGAGCTCGGCCCGCAGATCGCCCGCGATCTTCTCGAGATCCATCGCGCCCAGCAGTTCCTGGATCGCCTCGGCGCCGATCAGCGCAGTGAAGCTGTCCTCGCCGAACTCGTCGACCGCGAGCATGTAGTCCTCTTCCGACAGGAGCTGGTGCTCCTTCAGCGAGGTCAGGCCCGGCTCGGTGACGATGTAGTTCTCGAAATACAGGACGCGCTCGATATCCTTGAGCGTCATGTCGAGCAGCGTGCCGATACGGCTCGGCAGCGACTTCAGGAACCAGATGTGCGCGACCGGGGCGGCCAGCTCAATGTGGCCCATGCGCTCGCGCCGCACGCGCGAGAGGGTGACCTCGACGCCACACTTCTCGCAGATGATGCCCTTGTACTTCATGCGCTTGTACTTGCCGCACAGGCACTCGTAGTCCTTGATCGGACCGAAGATGCGCGCGCAGAAAAGCCCGTCACGCTCGGGCTTGAACGTACGGTAGTTGATGGTTTCCGGCTTCTTGATCTCGCCAAAGGACCAGGAGAGGATCTTCTCGGGTGAGGCGAGCGAGATCCGGATCGAATCGAACGACTGCGCCGCAACCTGCGGGTTGAAGATGTTCATGACCTCTTGGTGCATGGATTTTCTCCTTCTGGGACGCGGAGCCCCGAGTCGCGGTGGCAAGGCCGACCGCTGAAATCTTCCTCGTAGAAGGACCGGCGCCGGCGGGCGCCGATCCGTTGCGCGGCCCTGTCAGGCCGCGCCTCGCTGAACGTCATTCGGCCGCGTCCGGCAGGCCGTCGACAGGAGCCGGAAGCTCCACCGCGGTGTTGGCGAGATCGACGTCGAGACCCAGCGAGCGCATTTCCTTGACGAGCACGTTGAAGCTCTCCGGAATGCCGGATTCGAACGCATCGTCGCCGCGCACGATCGACTCGTAGACCTTGGTGCGGCCCGCGACGTCGTCCGACTTCACCGTCAGCATCTCCTGCAGCGTGTAGGCCGCACCGTATGCCTCGAGTGCCCACACCTCCATCTCGCCGAAGCGCTGTCCACCGAACTGCGCCTTGCCGCCGAGCGGCTGCTGGGTGACCAGCGAGTACGGTCCGATCGAACGGGCGTGGATCTTGTCGTCCACCAGGTGATGCAGCTTCAGCATGTAGATGTAGCCCATCGTCACCTGACGATCGAATGCCTCGCCGGTACGGCCATCATAGGCCGTCGACTGGCCGCTGCTGTGAAGCCCGGCCTGCTCGAGCAGCTTGTTGATGTCCGCCTCGTTGGCACCGTCGAAGACCGGCGTCGCGATGGTGACGCCGTGCTTCATCTGGTCCGCGAGCAGGAGCACGCTCTTGTCGTCGTAGGTCCGGACCGGTTCGTTGCGGTCGTTGTCCGGAATGATGTCCTCGATCGTCGCCCGCAGCGGCTTGATGTCGCCGTTGGCATTGTAGGCTTCGATGAGTTCACCGATCTTCCGACCCATGCCCGCGCAGGCCCAACCGAGATGCGTCTCGAGGATCTGCCCGACATTCATGCGCGACGGCACGCCCAACGGATTGAGCACGATGTCGGCATGGGTGCCGTCTTCGAGGAACGGCATGTCCTCGACCGCGACGATCCGCGAGACAACGCCCTTGTTGCCGTGCCGGCCAGCCATCTTGTCGCCCGGCTGGATCTTGCGCTTCACAGCGACGAAGACCTTGACCTGCTTCATGACGCCCGGGGGCAGCTCGTCACCGCGCTGGACCTTCTCGACCTTGTCCATGAAGCGCTGCTCGAGCGTCTTCTTGGCTTCGTCATAGACGTTGCGCAGGTCCTCGAGTTCGGCCTGCAGCTTCTCGTCTTCGACCGCGAACATCCACCACTGCGAACGCGGATATTCCCGCATCGCATCCGGCGACAGGCTCGAGCCCTTCTTGAAGCCCTTCGGACCGGCAACCGCGGCCTTGCCGTCGAGCATGTCGATCAGGCGGCCGTAGACGTTACGGTCGAGGATCGCCTGCTCGTCGTCACGGTCCTTGGCGAGACGCTCGATCTCTTCCCGCTCGATCGCCATGGCGCGCTCGTCCTTCTCGACGCCATGTCGATTGAACACGCGCACCTCGACGACCGTGCCGAACGCACCGGGGGGCATGCGGCTCGACGTGTCGCGCACGTCGGAAGCCTTCTCGCCGAAGATGGCGCGCAGAAGCTTCTCTTCCGGCGTCATCGGGCTTTCGCCCTTCGGCGTGATCTTGCCGACCAGGATGTCGCCCGGCTGAACCTCGGCACCGATATAGACGATGCCGGCCTCGTCGAGGTTCTTCAGCGCTTCTTCCGAGACGTTCGGAATGTCGCGGGTGATCTCCTCGGGTCCAAGCTTGGTATCGCGCGCCATGACCTCGAACTCCTCGATGTGGATCGAGGTGAAGACGTCGTCGGCGACGATGCGCTCGGAGAGGAGGATCGAATCCTCGTAGTTGTAGCCGTTCCACGGCATGAACGCGACGAGCACGTTGCGGCCGAGCGCCAGATCGCCGAGATCCGTCGACGGGCCGTCGGCGATGATGTCGCCCTTGTCGACCCGATCACCCACCGCCACCAGCGGACGCTGGTTGATGCAGGTGTTCTGGTTCGAGCGCTGGAACTTCATCAGCCGGTAGATGTCGACGCCCGAGCGGCCTGCCTGAAGGTCCTCGGTCGCCCGGATGACGATACGCGTCGCGTCGACCTGGTCGACGACGCCGGTCCGGCGTGCGCCGATGGCCGCACCCGAGTCACGGGCAACGATCGCTTCCATGCCGGTACCGACGAACGGCGCCTCGGCGCGCACCAGCGGCACGGCCTGACGCTGCATGTTCGAGCCCATCAGCGCTCGGTTCGCGTCATCGTTCTCGAGGAACGGGATGAGCGCGGCCGCGACCGACACGAGCTGCTTCGGCGAGACGTCCATGAGGTCGACATTGTCGCGCGGCGTCATGAAGACGTCGCCCGAATGCCGGCAGACCACGAACTCGTTCTCGAAGTTCATGTCCTTCGTCAGCACCGCGTTCGCCTGCGCGACGTGGTGCTTGGACTCCTCCATGGCCGACAGATAGACGACCTCGTCGGTCACCTTGCCGTCCACGACCTTGCGGTACGGGCTCTCGATGAAGCCATACTTGTTGACCCGAGCAAACGTCGCCAACGAGTTGATAAGACCGATGTTCGGGCCTTCCGGCGTCTCGATCGGGCAGATCCGGCCGTAATGGGTCGGATGCACGTCGCGGACTTCGAAGCCCGCACGCTCGCGCGTCAGACCACCGGGTCCGAGCGCCGACAGGCGACGCTTGTGGGTGATCTCCGACAGCGGGTTGGTCTGATCCATGAACTGCGAGAGCTGCGAGGAACCGAAGAACTCGCGCACGGCGGCGGCCGCCGGCTTGGCGTTGATCAGATCCTGCGGCATCACCGTGTCGATCTCGACCGACGACATGCGCTCCTTGATCGCTCGCTCCATGCGGAGCAGACCGATGCGGTACTGGTTCTCCATGAGCTCGCCGACCGAGCGCACGCGGCGATTGCCGAGATTGTCGATGTCGTCGATCTCGCCCTTGCCGTCGCGCAGGTTCACCAGGGTCTTGACGACGGCGAGGATGTCCTCCTTGCGCAGCACGCGCACGGTGTCCTCGGCGTCGACGTCGAGACGCATGTTCATCTTGACGCGGCCGACGGCCGACAGGTCGTAGCGCTCCGCATCGAAGAACAGCGACTTGAACATCGCTTCGGCGGTGTCGATCGTCGGCGGCTCGCCCGGACGCATGACGCGATAGATGTCGAAGAGCGCGTCCTGGCGTCCCTCGTTCTTGTCGATCGCAAGCGTCGAACGGATGTAGGCGCCGACATTGACGTGGTCGATGTCGAGCACGGCGATCTCGTCGTGACCGGCGTCGACCAGGACCTTGAGGGTCTTCTCGTCGATCTCGTCGCCGGCCTCGAGGAAGACCTCGCCCGTCTCCGGGTCGACAATGTCTTCGGCCAGGTAGTTGGTGTAGAGGTCTTCCTCGGTCGCCCGAAGCGCCTTGACGCCCTTCTCCTGCATCTGCCGCGCCTGGCGCGCCGTGACCTTCTTGCCGGCCTCGACGAGAACCTCGCCGGAGTCCGCGTCGATCAGGTCGACGACGGCACCCTGGTTACGGACACGCTCGACCGAGAACGGCACGCGCCAGCCATTCTTGTCCTTCTCGAACTTCACGATGTCGTAGAAGGTCGAGAGGATTTCCTCGCCGTCCATGCCGAGCGCCATCAAGAGCGACGTCACCGGGATCTTCCGGCGACGGTCGATGCGCGCATGCACGACATCCTTGGCGTCGAACTCGATGTCGAGCCACGAGCCGCGATATGGGATGACGCGGGCCGCGAACAAAAGCTTGCCCGACGAATGGCTCTTGCCCTTGTCGTGGTCGAAGAAGACGCCCGGCGAGCGGTGCATCTGCGAGACGATCACGCGCTCGGTGCCGTTGACGATGAACGTGCCGTTGGTCGTCATGAGCGGCATGTCGCCCATGTAGACGTCCTGCTCCTTGATGTCCTTGACGGACTTGGAGCCGGTGTCCTCGTCGATGTCGAAGACGATCAGGCGCAGCGTCACCTTGAGCGGCGCGGCGTAGGTCAGGTCGCGCTGACGGCACTCGTCGACGTCGAACTTCGGCGCCTCGAACTCGTACTTGACGAATTCCAGCATCGCCTGGCCCGAGAAGTCGGAAATCGGGAAGACCGACCGGAACACGGCCTGCAGACCCTCGTCGGTGCGGCCGCCCTTGGGCTCCTCCACCATCAGAAACTGATCGTATGAGGCCTTCTGGACCTCGATGAGGTTCGGCATCTGGGCAACTTCGGGGATCGACCCGAAGAACTTGCGCACGCGCCTGCGACCGCTAAACGTCGTCGTCTGAGACATCGTCGCTCCTTCTCGTGACATCGCCCTTGACCGAAGGGCTTCAACTCTTATTCCTCTCCGCCGAGAGGAGCCGTCTCAGTCCGGGACGGACTGGGCGGTACTGACGAACTACCGGGACGTACCCCCGCGTCTCCGAAAGGCTCCGAAGAGCCGTCGGGACACGCGCATGCCTGTTTGCGGCAGGCATCGAGACGCCGGACCGGGGCCACCGATCCTGCTCGCCGCTGCGGCGAGCACGGAAGGCGGGACGACAAAAGCCGCCCCGCCTACCGGATTTTCGTTGGCAACCGCGGCTAGGCCGCGATTACTTGACTTCGACCGTCGCACCAGCCTTCTCGAGCTGGTCCTTGATCTTCTGCGACTCTGCCTTGTCGACGGCTTCCTTGACCGGCTTCGGGGCGTTGTCGACGAGGTCCTTGGCTTCCTTCAGGCCGAGACCCGTGATCGCGCGGACTTCCTTGATGACGTTGATCTTCTGCGCGCCGGCGGCGACGAGAATGACGTTGAATTCCGTCTGCTCTTCGGCGGCCTCGGCCGGAGCCGCGCCACCAGCGGCGGCAACGGCGACAGGAGCGGCGGCGGAAACGCCCCACTTCTCTTCCAGCATCTTCGACAGCTCAGCCGCCTCGAGGACGGTCAGGGTCGAGAGTTCGTCAACGATCTTGGCAAGATCAGCCATTTTGATTTTCCTTCAGGTTCGAACTTTGAGTTGAGCAGCGAGGAACCATCCTCACGCCGCCTCGTCCTTCTTGGCGTACGCTCCGAAGACGCGCGCGAGTTGCCCCGCAGGCGCCTGGAGAACTCCAGCAATGCGCGTGGCCGGTGTGCTGATCATTCCGACCAGCTTGGCCCTGAGTTCGTCCAGCGACGGCATGGTGGCCAAGGCCTTCACACCATCTGCATCGAGCGTGGTCTTGCCCATCGCCCCGCCGAGGATCACGAGTCGATCGTTCCCCTTGGCGAAATCGTTGGAGACCTTGGCCGCCGCGACCGGATCACTCGAATAAGCGATCAGAGTCTGGCCCTCGAACAGGTTCGAGATGCCTTCGGCGTCCGTGCCTTGAAGAGCGATCTTGGCGAGGCGGTTCTTCGCGACTTTGACGGTGCCTCCCGCATCACGCATCTTCGACCGATAGTCGTTCATATGCGCGACGGTAAGACCGGCATAGTGGGCCACCACGACCGTTCCGGAGACCTTGAAAGTCTCTTGAAGCGCCGTGACGAATTCGCGTTTTTCCGCTCTGTCCACTGCCTCTCTCCATTTGACTGCAACGCCCGAGGGCGTCGTAGCCGGTTGCCTTTTGCCACCCGGACCATCCGGGCGACGCTCGGAGATCCTGTCCCCTCGGCTGCCCGGGCGATTCCGATGGAACCGACAGGCGACGCAAGGCATTCGGAGGTTCGAACCGAAGTCCCGGACGGACCGGTAAATTCGGAACACCCCGTCTCATGAGGGCTATCTGACGATTATGACTGGTCGTTAGACCAGTCGCCCCGCAATCTCGGACAGGCATTCAAGGAGCCCCGAAGGACTCCCACGTACCGGGGCGAACCCCGGAACCTTTTTGAAGGTGAACGCCGCATATAGGGGCGCCGTTCACCGATTAAAAGTCTCAGGCCGAAGCCACGAGAGACGAAGGATCGATCCGGACGCCCGGGCCCATCGTCGACGTGATCGCGACGCGCTGGACGTAATTGCCCTTGGCGCCGGACGGCTTCGCCCGCTGCACCGCGTCAGCGAACGCACGGATGTTCTCCGTGATCGCCTTGGAATCGAAGCTCACCTTGCCGACGCCGGCATGCACGATACCAGCCTTCTCGACGCGGAACTCGACGGCGCCGCCCTTCGAAGCTTTGACGGCAGCCGCGACGTCCGGGGTCACCGTGCCGACGCGTGGGTTCGGCATCAGGCCGCGAGGGCCGAGCACCTTACCGAGACGGCCGACGAGGGCCATCATGTCCGGCGTCGCGATGGCGCGGTCGAAATCGATCGTGCCGTTCTGGACCTGCTCGACGAGATCTTCCGCACCGACGAGATCGGCGCCGGCGGCGCGGGCTTCGTCAGCCTTGTCGCCACGCGCGAAGACCGCAACGCGGACCGTCCGGCCCGTGCCGTTCGGCAGGTTGACGACGCCGCGAACCATCTGGTCCGCATGGCGCGGGTCGACGCCGAGGTTCATCGAAACTTCGACGGTCTCGTCGAACTTCGCGGTCGCCCGCTGCTTCAGCATCTCGACGGCCTCGTCGAGGCCGTAGAGCTTGAGGCGGTCGAGGCCCTCACGGGCGTTCTGAATGCGCTTTCCAGCTTTTGCCATCGTCTCAACCCACCACTTCGAGGCCCATGGAGCGGGCAGAGCCCTCGATCATCGCCATCGCCGCGTCCAGATTGGTCGCGTTGAGGTCCTGCAGCTTCTTTTCCGCGATCTCGCGAACCTGGTCACGGGTGACCGATCCGGCGACGGCCTTGCCCGGGGTCTGCGACCCCTTCGGCAGGTTGGCGGCCTTCTTGAGGAAGTAGCTCACCGGCGGGGTCTTCATCACGAACGTGAAGGACTTGTCCTGGTAGTAGGTGATGATGACTGGGATCGGCTGGCCCTTCTCCTGGTCCTGCGTCTGGGCGTTGAACGCCTTGCAGAATTCCATGATGTTGACGCCGCGCTGACCGAGCGCGGGTCCGATCGGCGGGGACGGCGTTGCCGAACCGGCCGGGACCTGCAGCTTCAGCTGGCCCTGGATCTTTTTAGCCATTGGTTCCTGCTTTCGTTTCTGGTGCCGGACGCCCGTATCGACAGGGCCGGCAGCTTCTTGCAGTTCGCGCGGTGCGGCATTGTCGGCCGGCTAAGCCTCGATGCCTCCCGCACTGGGATCGGGCCGAAGCCCGGCGATCAGACCTTTTCGACCTGACCGAATTCGAGATCGACGGGCGTTGCCCGGCCGAAGATCGACACCTCGACCTTGAGCCGCGTGCGCTCCTGGTCGACTTCCTGAACGACACCGTTGAACGATGCGAACGGACCGTCCGAGACACGGACATTCTCGCCGATGTCGAAAGATATCGTCGGCTTCGGACGCTCGACGCCGTCCTGGACCTGCATCAGGATCTGCTCGGCTTCCTTGTCGGAAATCGCCACCGGACGATTGTCCGGCCCGAGGAACCCGGTGACCCGCGGCGTGTTCTTGATCATCGAGAACACGGCGTCGGTCAGCTCTGCCTTCACCAGCACGTAGCCCGGAAAGAACTTGCGCTCGGCGTCGACCTTGCGCCCGCGACGAACCTCGACGACCTTCTCGGTCGGGACGAGGATCTTCTCGAACTTGTCGGAGAGCCCCTTCTGCCGGGCCTGCTCCTCGATCGATTCCGCGACCTTCTTCTCGAAATTCGAGTAGGCGTGGACGATGTACCAGCGGGCTGTCATGATGCTGCGATTACTCCTGCGGTGTCTGGCGTCAGACGCTGACGTTCATGATCAGCCCGACCAGATAGCCAAGGGCCTGGTCGGCGATAAAGAAGAACGCCGCGGCAAAGGTGACCATCACGAACACCATGATCGTCGAGATCATCGTCTCCCTGCGGGTCGGCCACGTGACCTTGGCGGTCTCGGTGCGCACCTGCTGGATAAAGGTGAAGGGATTGGTCTTGGCCATGCACCGCTCATAGCTAAAGCGCGTGAAGGCCGCTAACCAGCCCCACGCGCCACGTGTCTGTGAAAATCCATTTAAACGCCCTTGACGTGATTCACAAGCCCGGTCGCGTCTATTTCGAATGATCGAGACCGGAGGGCGCTGGCAGGGGCAGTAGGGCTCGAACCTACGACCTGCGGTTTTGGAGACCGCCGCTCTACCAACTGAGCTATACCCCTTCGTGCGGTCCGCATATCGCCTCGCGTGCCGAACTGCAACAGCGATTTTGGACGGAGCGCCCGAACCCGGCCCCGGCCAAACGCCGGATGACACGGCCTGACAGGACGTACCCGCGCCACCAGACGCCCACGAAGCCGTGAGCGGCCCAGTCCCGCTCGCCCGCTTAGCCATGGACACCCTCCCGACAGGTCGCTACATCCGCCGCGGCAGAGGGCAGGCTGGCACCAAGAACAGCCGGCAGCCAGAACATACCGGAGCCGGCCATAGACATGACCATGGTGACACGGCCAAAGTCCCTGATCCTGTTCGATCTCGACGGCGTGATCCTGGATTCGCGTCGCAACATGGAGATCGCCTGGCACAGCGTTCAGGAAGAGTGCGGGATCGCCCTGCCCTTCGAGGTTTATTTCGCCGAGATCGGGCGGCCCTTCCCCGACATCATGGCGCGACTCGGGCTGGCTCATTCCGCCGGCGCCATCGAACGGGTGTTTCGCCGGGCTTCCAGCCAGTCGCTGCACGCGACGCCTCTCTTCGAGGGCATGGAGGCCGTACTGGCGACGCTGGCCGACAGCGGACGCCAGCTCGGCATCGTGACATCGAAGGACGCGGCACGCACCGAACTCGTCCTCGACCGCCTGTCGGTCGGCTTCGCCGTCGTGATGACGCCGCGGGACGGGCTTCGCGGCAAGCCGGCACCCGACCATCTGCTGTCTGCCATGGCTTACTGCAACGTCGACCCGTCGGACTCGGTGTTCATCGGCGACATGGATTCCGACGCGGAGGCCGCCCGGCGGGCACGCATAGATTACGTTCATGTCGACTGGGGTTACGGTGCACGACCGGCAGGCTGCCTCTTCGCGGCCGCCGCGCCGGCCGATCTCCAGACTTTCCTGCTCAGCTGAGGACCCGCATCATGGCCCCGCGTATCGTCGCCGTCATTCCCTGCCGTTTCGGCGCATCGCGTTTTCCTGGCAAGCCGATCGCGGACATCAACGGCAAGCCGATGCTCTGGCACGTCTATCAGCAGACGATCGCCGCCGAGGGCATCGACGCGGCGACGATCGCCACCGATGACGACCGCATCCGAAAGGTGTGCGAAGTACTCGACCTGCCGGTGCTGATGACTCGCTCCGATCACGTTTCCGGTACGGACCGGGTCGCCGAATGCGCGGTACGCCTCGACGCCGATATCATCGTCAACGTGCAGGGCGACGAGCCGATGATCGAGCCGGAGGCGATTGCGCGCGTCGCCAGAGGCATCGCCACCTGCGACGATCGGAATGTCCAGGCATCCAACGGCTACAACGAGATATCGTCGCCCTCCGACGCAATCGACACCAATGTCGTCAAGGTGGTGATGACGGTCTCGGGCCTCGCCATGGCCTATTCGCGCCTGCCGATCCCCTATCCGAAAGGCGGCGCCGTCCGCCATCTGCGCCAGCTTGGGCTCTATGCCTTCCGGCGCGAAGGGCTTGAGCGTTTCGCTGCGCTGAAGCCTGGACCGCTGGAACAGGCCGAGGGCGTCGAGATGCTGCGCTTCGTCGAGCATGGCTACGGGGTCCAGATGGTGCAGGTGCCGAACGACGAAGGCATTCCGGTCGACACGCCCGCCGATCTCGACCGCGTCCGCGCGCTGATGGCCGGCCATTGAGGTCCGTCGCGCTGGACCCGGTGCCGACACGCGAAGCGTGAGCAGGAGCAGCGCCATGACCGAGATCGCACGGCGACCATTCGATGGTGCCGAAGAGCAGGCTATCGCGAAGGATTTTGCCGCCCTGTCGGCCAGGCACACGGCATGGCTGGAAGGCCGTGGGCTCACGAGCCGCCCCTGGTTCATCCTCGGTTCCGCGCCGGATCCCCACGTCCCGGAGCCGTTTCCGGCAAGGACTGCCCACATCCACGTCAAATATGCCGGCCATGCCGCGCGCCAGCACGGTCTGCCGCCGGGCGATCTGACCTTTCTTCTGACCAAGACGAAACCGGAGGACATAGCCGGGCTCGAACTCAGAGCCGTCCTGCGCCTGTGCAAGCGCCACAGCCCGCTGACCCGCATCCGCCGCGACCTCCCGTTTCTGCGGGCGAAGGAATGCGCCCTCACCGATCGGGAGCGCGATGCCTTCATCATCGGCACGCTGGGAACGCTCTTCGGCGGCAGCGGCGACGAGATCCGGCCGTCCAACGGCGTCGCGCTGATCGCCTACGCGATCGCCGTCGGCATTCCGCAGATCATCGTGGCCGGCATCTCGCTCGACAGCGACGGCTATGCCTATGACCGCTCCGCGCGCACGAGACGCCATCTCGCGGAGGATCGCGCAGCGCTCGCGGTCGTCGCCGAGCGCTATCCGCAGGTCACGACGACCGAACCAGGCCTCAGCCGGGCAACCGGCATCCCACTCTTGGCAAGCGTCGCCGCCGGCTGAGCGAACGGCGTGCCCCGCTCAGGACTTGCCGGCCGACTCAGCCGCCGATTTCTCCGCCAGCTTCTGTTTGCGCGTCTTGGGCTTCAGCGAGCGCAGGAACCCGCTGAAACGGCCCTGCAGCCGGGTCAGGGACAGCAGCCGGTCGACCACGATGTTGGTGCCCTCTAGCCGCTCCGAGAGCACCTCGGCCGAAACCAATGCCACGTCCGTCGGGGTGATGCCGGGCACGCGCTCCGCGATGCGGTCCCATTGCCCGCCACTGCTGCCGCCGTCCATCGTCAGCCGGCCGTTGCGCACCAGCAGCCGGTTGACGATCTGCTCGAAGGTCCATTCATGGTCGTGGAACAGCTTCCAAGCCTGCGACCGGCGCGCGGTGAAGCCGGCCAAGACGATCGGCAAGTGCGGACAGGCTTCCGCCAGCCAGTAGGCCAGCGCAAACCCGCTCGTCGGGACATGCGTCTGCGGATAGAAGCCGGCGAAGACTGGCGTGAGATCGAGATAGCCGACCCTGGCGCCGCCGAAGTCTTTGGCGGGGCTGAAGACCTCCCGGTCGCCGGCGCTGAGGTTCAATATTCCCTGGAAATGCTCGCCGCGCAGGAGCCGCAGCACGTCGTCGACTTCCCGCCGATAGACGATGTTCGCCCCCGCCGCACTGCTGCGGGCGACCAGCAGAGACGGCCTCTGGAAGGGCGCGTCGAGAACCTTGAACACCTTGTTGAAGAAGACGAAGAGCGTGCCCTCGCCGTAGCGCGACGCGAGCGAAGCGATATCGACCGCGTCGCTGTTGGCGACGAGCACGACCCTCTCGAAACCGCCGAAATAATCCGCCCAGCCCTCGCGCGTTTCTGGCAGGCTCGCCGGCTGGTACCCCGTCGTGTTCAAATGCCCCCGCCCCGCCTGTCAGCCGCCACGCTGCTGCACGAACAACGTGCGATCACGCGCGGCGAACCACTCGTCGGCATAGTCGTCATTCTTGTATTCGTCGAAATACGGGCCGCCATCGGTGAAGTGGACGTTACGGGCGTCGGCGTTGAAGTCGTACTCGTTGACCAGCCAGTTCCAGGTCGCCGGAATCTCGCCGATATTCTCGTCGCCTTCGAGCCACTTGAACTGATGCAGCTCGAGCCCGGTGGCCGAATTCACGTAGTCGGTGGTCAGCGCGCGGCATCGGGCATTGTTGAAGAGCATGACGCTCGACCAGTTCTTCTTCTCGTATTTGGTCTGCGCCTGGCCGAGGAACTTGGTCTCGACCTTCGGCGTGTAGTCATGCTTGACGACCTGCACCGCGTAATTCTCGTCCCGCAGCGCCCAGAGCTCGGCGATGTCGGCACGCATCAGCATGTCGCAATCCATGAACAGGCTCCAGCCCTCGAAATTGCTCAGGGCAGGCACGAGGAATCGCGAGAAGGAGAATTCGGTGGACTGCAGGGCGTTGCGCTCGCGGGTGAAGACCTGCTCGAGATTCGGCAGATACAACGGAGAAAACAGGACCGGCACCGACGACCGCTCGAGGATGCTCTGGCAAAGGACGTGGTAGGCGATCACTTCCTTGGAGTCGAACCCTACGAAGACCTGGACTGGCGGGTGCTTCACGTGACGACCTCGTGGTTTGATAAAACCGGGGCCTCATACACCCCCGACGCGGAATAGCCAATTCCGAGCGGCCGGCTCGCCCCCGACCAGCGGCCGGCGCAAGCGCGTTCGCAAGGATCCAGGTGCGGATGGCTTCACGGCCGCCAGAGCCGAAGGCCGAGATCTTCAGCCAGTTCCGGCTCGCTCGTCGCCACCCCGCGATCGCTCCGCAGACGCTCCAGAGCGAGGCGATCCTCGGCGACCTGCAGCCTTGGTCGGGCGAGCGTGTCGTAGGAATGACCCGCGCGGGTAAAAGAAAAACCGGAAAGGACGATTTCGGGGACGCCCAGGAATAGGCCGTAGCAAAGCGCCGCGATGCCTGTGGACGGCTTGCCCAGTTCGCCGATGGCCAGAATCTCCGGCCCGATCAGCCCCTGGTTGATGGCCTCCCGATCGTCGGGATCGAGGGAGACCAGCGCGCCGATCTTCGCCTGGCGCTGGCGCATCAGCTTCCAGCGCTGCCGCCATCTTGGCCGGGCATTGTACCAGAGCAACGCCTTCGTCTCGAGGTCGGGGAAGACCGTCCACGACTCCACCGGGCGGCGCACGGTGAGATCGGCAGGGCCCCAGCCGCGCTGCTTCGCCGCCAGACCGGCATTGTTCACGTCCACCCGCGCGTGGCTGGCCAGCAGGGCGGCCGGCATCGTCGGCTCCGGTGCGCCGCCCAGGATGACCCACGGGCGCTGCAGCAGCCCGAGACGGTCCATCGCGGCGCGGTGCGTCTCGCGGAGCTGCACCAGCCTCGGTGTCAGTGGGAAATGCGTCATCGACGCCGCGCCGCTTGATAGGCCCGGATGGCATCGGCGATCGCTTCGGCCTGGTCGGGGAAGCTGTAGTCATACGGGTCGAGTTGCCCCTCGAATGGTCGGGTCAGCCCCAGCGTCGCCTGCAGGTCATGATGAAACCACTCGAACTTATCGAGCCGCTCGCCGTCGGTCGGCGCGAGGTCGAGGCTGTAGACGGGGCGCCCCGACGTCAACGCCTCGCAATGCATCGTCACCGTGTCCTTGCCGATGAGAAATCCGTCCGCGGCGGCGAGATAGTCGCGATAGGGGTTGTCACCCGTCCGGTCCCAGACATGGACGCGTGGGTCGTCGATCCGGAGCAACGCCTCCAGGAGCGCCGGGCGGCTGCGCCGCGAGGTCGATACGAGTACCACGCGGCCCTCCGCCGCCAGTTGCCGGGCCGTGTCGACAAGGCGCTGGATCGTCGGGGGGTCGTAGTTATAGGCCCCGTTCGGCCCGCCGAGGAGCATGGCGACCACCGGGCTTTCGTCGCCAGCCGGCAGCCATTGCGCGCGGGCAGCAGGCCGCCGCTCCTCCAGCCATTGCCGGGTGATGCGATGCGGCACGCCGATCATGCCACGATACTCGGTGCCCTCCAGCTGCTCGCTTTTCCAGTCGTGACGGGAGACGAAAGCGAGGTCGTAGACCCCGGCCGATGGCGGGGCCGGCGGCTGCAGATGAACCGCGAGTGGACGCCCGCCGAAGCGCTCCCTGATCCGCGCGACGTGGCGTTCGGCGAACCAGCCGCAGGAGATGACGATGTCGGGTTCCGCCTCCCGGACGCGCCGGTAGGGGGACAGGAGGCCGCGCCGCCATTTTGCCAGTCGCCCGATCGTATGGACGACAGGCTCGGCCGTAAGATGGCCGGCAACGCCGAGGCACTGGGTCAGGGTGCCGGCCTTCTCCTCGCTGACGGTCCAGACTCGCACGCGCTTCCCCCGCAAAATTCTGCCGGTGTCTAGCGCAAATACCGCCGCCGGCGCCAGCCGGGGGCGAGCGCCGGCTCGAGGTTTAGCCGAAGGCGCTGCGCGCCCTCGCCCCGACCAATATCCGGGGGGACGGGAGGTCTAAAATCAGCGCTTCAAATGCAAACGGGCCCGCACGGGGCCCGTCTACCAGTCAGACGACGAATGCCGTCAGTCGCTACTCGATGATCGAGGCGACGATGCCGGCGCCGACGGTGCGGCCGCCTTCGCGGATGGCGAAGCGCAGGCGCTCTTCCATCGCGATCGGCACGATCAGCACCACGTCCATCGTCACGTTGTCGCCCGGCATCACCATCTCGGTGCCCTCGGGAAGCGTGCACACGCCGGTCACGTCCGTCGTGCGGAAGTAGAACTGCGGACGGTAGTTGGTGAAGAACGGCGTATGACGACCGCCCTCTTCCTTCGTCAGGATGTACGCCTCGGCCTTGAACTTGGTGTGCGGCTTCACCGAACCCGGCTTGCACAGCACCTGGCCGCGCTCGACGCCCTCGCGATCCACACCGCGGATCAGTGCGCCGATGTTGTCGCCCGCCTGGCCCTGGTCGAGCAGCTTGCGGAACATCTCGACGCCGGTCACCGTCGTCTTCTTGGTGTCGCGGATGCCGACGATCTCGACTTCCTCGCCGACCTTGACGATGCCGCGCTCGACACGACCGGTCACCACCGTGCCGCGACCCGAGATCGAGAACACGTCCTCGATCGGCATCAGGAACGGCAGGTTGATCGGACGCTCAGGCGTCGGAATGTACGCATCGACCTCGGCCATCAGCGCACGCACCGCGTCCTCGCCGATCGTCTTGTTGGAATCTTCCAGCGCGGCGAGCGCCGAGCCCTTGACGATCGGGATGTCGTCGCCCGGATACTCGTAGCTCGACAGGAGCTCGCGAACCTCGAGCTCGACCAGCTCCAGGAGCTCCTCGTCATCGACCTGGTCGACCTTGTTGAGGAACACCACGATCGCCGGAACGCCGACCTGACGGGCGAGCAGGATGTGCTCGCGGGTCTGCGGCATCGGGCCGTCGGCCGCCGAGACCACCAGGATCGCGCCGTCCATCTGCGCAGCGCCGGTGATCATGTTCTTCACGTAGTCGGCATGGCCCGGGCAGTCGACATGGGCGTAGTGCCGCGCTTCCGTCTCGTACTCGACATGCGCGGTCGAGATCGTGATGCCGCGCGCCTTCTCTTCCGGCGCCGCGTCGATCTGGTCATACGCACGGTATTCGCCGAAATACTTCGTGATCGCTGCCGTCAAGGACGTCTTGCCGTGATCAACGTGACCAATCGTCCCGATGTTCACATGCGGCTTGTTGCGCTCAAATTTACTCTTGGCCATGCCTGCTCCCAGTGCGGAGGTCTGAAGTTCCGGCGCGACATAGCGATTGCCGCCGCCAAAGACAAGCGTGCTGCACCGCACGACGCTGTTGCGGCATCCGCCGCGAAGACGGTCGACGGTTCCGATGACATGAAACGAAGGCTTCAGGAGGTCTGGTGGCTTGGAGCGGGTAGCGGGAATCGAACCCGCATATTCAGCTTGGAAGGCTGCTGCTCTACCATTGAGCTATACCCGCGCCTGCACTGTCTGAACGGCGATGGTGGAGGGGGCTGGATTCGAACCAGCGTACGCTAAGCGAACGGATTTACAGTCCGTCTCCTTTAACCACTCGGACACCCCTCCGGCACCGCTTCGACCGGTCTGAACACGATCTCTGCCGGACACATCGAGTCGACCAGCAACCCGACGCGCATCCGAGCGGCCTTATGAAAGTCCCGAACCGATCTGTCAACGCCGCATGGTCTGCCCTTTCGCCGGAACCCTGCCTCCGGTAAGCAGCAGGGATGAGCGACGACACCGCACGCCCCAAAGATACCCATTACGCCAAACTCCGCCGTGCCCACCGCGACCGCAAGCGCGCCGATGGTGGGCTGCCGCCGGCCGTGGCGCCGCGCCAGGCCCGGCCCGGCAAGCCCTCCCCGGCCGGGCGGATCCGCCTCTACGGGCTGCACAGCGTCGCTGCGGCGCTCGCCAATCCGAAGCGCAAGCTGCACCGCCTTTTGGTGACGCGGAACGCCCTTGCCCGCCTCGAGATCGATCCGGAGACGATTTCCTGCCCGGTCGAAATCGTCGAGCCGAAGCTGCTCGACACCGAGCTCGGCAGCGAGGCGGTGCACCAGGGCGTGATGCTGGAAGCCGATCCGCTGATTCCCGGCCGGCTCGCCGGGCTTTCCGGCGCAACGCTGGTGCTCGTCCTCGACCAGGTCACCGATCCGCACAATGTCGGCGCGGTCTTCCGCTCGGCGGCGGCCTTTTCGGCCGACGCGCTGGTCACCACGGCGCGCCACTCGCCGCAGGAAAGCGGCGTTCTGGCGAAGGCCGCCTCCGGCGCGCTTGAGCACGTGCCGCATCTGGAAGTGGTCAACCTCGCCGAGGCGCTAAGCGAACTCTCGGCGCAGGGCTTCCAGACGATCGGCCTCGATTCGGAGGGCGACGAGCCCTACGAGACGGCCCTCGCCGGCGAGCGCATCGCCATCGTGCTGGGCGCCGAGGGCAAGGGATTGCGGCAGAAGACGCGCACGACGGTCGATCGCCTGGCGCGGCTCGACATGCCGGGCACGATCAAGTCGCTGAACGTCTCCAACGCCGCGGCCATCGCGCTGTACGCGGCAAGGCGGCATCTCGGCTGACGTTGCGCCATGCTTCTCAAGTTTGGACTGCTCTTCGCCATCTCCGTCGCCTGGGCCGCCGGATACCTCTTCATCGGAGCCGCGCGCCACGTTCCCCCGATCACCGCCACGGCGGTGATGACCATTGTCGGCGCGATCGTCATTGCGGGCAGCGTGCGGTTCGGCTTCGGGCACGCATTGCTTCCAGACCTCAAAAAGCGGCCGTGGGTGCCGGCGGTGATGGCGGTAAGCGCCATAGCCTTGCCCAATCTCGCGGTGGTCGCCGCGGAACATACCGTGCCGGCGGATCTCGCCGCCGTCCTTGGCACAACGGTTCCGATTGCCACGATCCTGCTGACGACCTTCGTGACGCGCCAAAGTGCCTTTTCCACGGTGCGAATGCTCGGGATCGTCGTCGCGCTGTCCGGCCTCGTGATCTTCGTGGGCGGCTGGGCGGCACTTACCGACGATCCGGCTGATCTGGACGGCATGCTGATCATGATGGCCGGCGGCCTGGTCTTCGCCTTGAACGGCCTCCTCGCCGCGCACCAGACCCGCGATCTCAACCCGCACGTCCTCGCCGCCTGGACCATCATCTTCGGCGCCGTCGCGCTCTCCCTCGCCGCCCTGATCCTCGAGCAGCCTTTCTCCGTGGAATTGGGATCGGCGGTATGGCCGCTCGTCGCCGAGGGCTCGCTCGGGATGGGGGTTGCCTATCTTGGCTATTACGTCCTCGTCGCACGCGCCGGAGCCGCCTTCGCCTCCCTTTACGCCTTCCTCGTCCCGGTGTTCGGCGTGGTGGGCTCGGCAATCGTGCTCGGCGAGCAGCTCACGACCCATCACGTAGCAGGGCTGTTCGTGGTGCTAGGCGGCCTTGCGCTGCTGACGAAGGGAAAGTGAGCTGCATCTCGCAGGGCCGGGACGCCGAGGTGGCTGGTTCTGGCAGTCTTGGCTGCGCGATCAACCATCACGACGGCGTTCTGGGGATCGTATCGGTCGGCCATGTTGCATCCCCTGTCGCGTGGTGTCGCCGAGGGAAACGGGAAAGCCCTGCGATCGGGCAGGAAATGGCTGGTGCCGGATGAGGGGATTGAACCCCCGACCTTCGGTTTACAAAACCGCTGCTCTACCGCTGAGCTAATCCGGCGCGAGGGGCGCATTAGCACGAAAGTGCGCGCGATGCAGCGGCCTTTTTCGCGGCTATCGGGCTGATCCGTGTTCGATGGCGGGGGCTTTCGCGGGGCCTATCCTGCGGGCCGCTTGGCCTTCACCCTTTTCCGCGCTAGCTGAGCCGTTCCAAGACGCGGCCCTGGCCCGCGTCGACACAAGGGCCAGGCGGCGTCATGTCACGTGAACTCCAGTCGATCAGTTTTCTCGCCAGCAGCACGCCGGCGGCCCAGGAAGCGGCGCGGCGGTTGAGTGTCCTCTACGGCAACGACAAGCCGGAGAACGCCGGCGTGATCGTTGCGCTGGGCGGCGATGGCCACATGCTCAACACGCTGCATCGTTTCATGGGAACCGGCGTGCCGATCTACGGCATGAACAAGGGGACGATCGGCTTCCTGATGAACGAGTATCGGGAGGACGGTCTGCGCGAGCGACTCGCCGCGGCGACCCAGAACGTCATCCATCCGCTGACGATGACTGCCATCGACGCAGAGGGAAACACCCACGACGCGCTGGCGATCAACGAGGTGGCGCTGTTCCGCCAGTCCTACCAGGCAGCGAGGCTGCAGATCGCCATCGACGGCATCGTCCGGCTCGAGGAGCTGGTCTGCGACGGCGTCATGGTGGCGACCCCGATCGGCTCGACCGCCTATAATCTCTCCGCGCAAGGACCGATCATCCCGGTGGAAGCGCCGCTGCTGGCATTGACGCCGGTCAGCCCGTTCCGCCCCCGCCGCTGGCGCGGCGCCCTCCTGCCCAATCACCAGACGGTCGAGATCGTCGTGCTGGAGCCGGACAAGCGTCCGGTCAATGCGGTTGCGGACGCGACGGAGGTCAAGTCGGTTCGCAAGATCACGATCCGCGAATCGGCGACCGATACCGGGCTGATCCTGTTCGATGTCGAGCATTCCTGGGACGAGCGGATCCTGGCCGAACAGTTCCGCTACTGACCGAGTGCCGTCAGGCCGCCAGGCGACGGGCCCGTTCGCGGGCTGCGTCGTGCGCAGCTTCTGCCGCCAGCCGGTGCAGGAATCGCGTAGCATCGTCGGGATTGGCCGGCGATCGTTCGGACTCCTCGTTGGCCGCGACGCGCTGCATGATCATCTGCGGTACCTCTTCCGGCCGCACCGGCCGCTTGCCTGCAGCGACCTCCCGCCAGGTCGTGACCGCAATCCAGAAGAGCTGCCCCATCGACGCAGGCAGTCCGCACTGGACGACGAGGGCGGTGACCGCCCTCTGGCGCCCGCCGGCGAGAATCGCCGTGACCCGCCGCTCCGGCGTCTGCGACAGACGCGCCAGCGCCGCGCCCAGAAGGTCGATGTGCCCGGTCGAGACCGAACGCAGCAGGAAGGCGGCCGTCAGTTGCCCGCTGGCCCGCAGATGCTCCACGAGAGCCGGGATCTCCCCGGCGGGCGCGATCCCGGCCAGTTTCGCCGTCGCCTTCTCGCAGGCGGCAAGCGTGACATTCTCGGCACGCCCAGGCCCGACCAGCGAGCGCAATAGCGGCAACGCTGCGAGCGCCTGCCCTGCCGCGAGAATCAACGTCTGGCGAACCGTCGACGGCAGATCCTGGCGGGCCAGGAGCGCGCCGCGCAAATCGGCGTCCTGGCCATGGCGTTCGGCCAGCCGCTGGTAGCTCACCCCGGCAACGGCCGCGCCGTCATTGTCGAGCAGCGCGACGCAGAGGGGCGCGTCGCCGATCTCGGCGATCGCCGCCGAAACGCGAACCGACAGGACAGGCCGCGCGACGACGGCGCGCCGCACCGCATCAGACCCGCTCGCCACAAGGGTGATGAGGTCCTCGTCGTCGAGCGACGGCGAGGACTGGACCACGGGACAGGCGATAGGGTCGCTGTCCTCGCAGAGGGCCCGCAGGATGACGGCGGGAACGCCCCTGGCTGCCGCAAGGCCTTCGGCCAGCGCCTGGCGGACCTTGGGCGACGGGTCGTCCAGCATCAGGGTCAAAGTCGCCTCGGCCTCGGCCCGCTCGGCGGGGCAAAACCGTCCATCGACGAAAGCCTGCGCGACGGCCCGGGCCGCTTCCGCGCGTCCGGCGCTGGTGGCCGTCTCGCGCCAATGAACGAACCGCTGGACGATCATGAGACGCACTACCCCTCTGCGACGAAACCGAACTCTTGTCCGATTGTCGCCAGCAAAGGTTTAGGTTTCGTTCACCATAACGGCAAAGCTCAAGGCGCGTCTCGCGGCGCGCCGGCTCAGACGTCGCTGGCGTCCGGCATGCGTGGCCGCGGCATCTGGAACACCGCGTCGGTGACCGCGTAATCGAGGTAGCCAAGGCGAGACAGCGGCCGGGCCAGGGACATGTCGATCATGCCGTCGGTGAGGATCGCCTCGTCGATGTGGATGGCGACGACCTCGCCGATCACCATGACGTATGGCGACGGCGCGCCGTCGACGCCTTTCGGGTGGAAGCTCTGGGTCACACGGCATTCGAGGGCCGCCGGACTTTCCGCGACGCGCGGCGCGGCCACCAGGCGGCAGGGCGCTTCGGTGAGCCCCGCCAGCGCGAACTCGCTGATGCCCCTGGGTGCCTGCGCCGACGTCCGGTTGAGCTGCCGTGCCAGGTCGCCTGTCGCGAGGTTGGCGACGAACTCGCCGGTCTCGAGGGCGATGCTGGCGGAATCCTTCATTCCCGCGGACGAGAACATCACCAGCTTGGGCGAATCGCTGATGGCGTTGAAGAAGCTGTAGGGCGCCAGGTTAACCGAGCCGTCCTTCGCCCGGGTGGAGATCCAGCCGATCGGCCGCGGCGAGACGATCGCTTTGAAAGGGTCGTGCGGCAGCCCGTGCTCGTTGCGGTCGGTGGTGTAGAACAGCATCAGCGCGGCTCCGGCGCGAAGGCTTCCGAGACGATGTCGGCGAGAGCCGGGCGCGGCCGCTCGCTGGGTGGCTCCTGCGGGGTGCCGACATGGATGAAGCCGATCACCTGCTCCTCGGGCGCGATGCCCATCAGCGCCTTGGCCTCGTCGTCATAGGCCATCCATTCGGTCACCCAGTTGGCGCCATAGCCCATCGCGTGGACCGCGTTGACGAGGTTCATTGCCACCGCGCCGCCGGACAGGACCTGCTCCCACTCGCGGATCTTCACATGCTCCTTCGCCGTGGAGACCACGCCGATGACCAGCGGCGCCCGGGTCAACCTCGTCGTCTCGACGCGCCGGCGGCCCTCGGACAAAGGCGCGCCGTCGCGGGTCTCGATCAAATCGGCAAGCGCTTCGCCGATCGCTTCGGCAGGCGCGCCGCGATAGAGGATGAAGCGCCAGGGCGCCAGCTTGCCGTGGTCGGGCACCCGTGCCCCGATCGTCAGGATCGTCTCCAGCTCGGCGCTGGACGGTGCCGGCAGGCCGAGCATCGGGATCGGCACGGATCGGCGGGTGGAGAGCAGCGTGATTGCATCGGGCAAGACGGCATCCTTCGGTCTGGTAAGTCGCCTCTGCTATCGCTTCGGCAGTCGCAATTCAAACGCGGGCGCCACCTCCCGCGTGCCGACCCGGGCGTCGGGAAGCCAAGCGCCTTGAAATCGTCCCGCATCTGCGTGCATGAAGCATCAGGGGACAGAGAGCCGAAAGGCCGGAGGGAAGCAGAGCGGTGCCCATCGACATGCGTGTTCTGATGGCCGTGGGCATTGCGCTCTGGATGCCGGCATCCGCTGCCGCCCAGGACATTCCGATACCGTCCCTGCTCGACCGCGGCACGCGCGGTCTGTTCGGGTCGGACAAGGAGCGCGAGCCCGGCGCCTATGTGTCGCCCTCTGCTGCCGATCTCGTTCCCGACGCCGCCGACGTCGGCGCGCCGTCGCTCCGCTCGCTGCAGCGCTTCGATCCGATCGCCCTGCCCGTCGAGCCCGGCAAGTTGCGCGTGCCTTCCATCGACCTGCCCGGCCTGCCCGCCTATGCGCCGCAGAACATGCCGAGCCAGGACATGATCCGGTCGCGCGCGACGCTGACGCTCGAGGCGCGGCTGACGGAAGACGGCGAAAGCATCCCGCACGGTCTGATCTGGCGGCTGTTCTCGGCGATCCCCGGTCTCGATGGCCGCCCGAGCCTGATCGCCTCGTCGGAAAGCAACATCGCCAATTTCGAGGTGCCGACCGGGTCGTACATCCTGCACGTCGCGTTCGGCCGTGCCGGGCTGGTCCGTCGGATCGACTTCACCGGGGTAAAGACGCGCGAAGTGGTGGTGCTCGATGCCGGCGGCCTGCGGCTGGACGCCCTGGTGTCAGACGGTTCCGAGATCGATGCCGGCAAGCTGACATTCGACATCTACACCGACGCCGAGACTGAATCCGAACGCAACCTCGTCGCCGGCGACATACCGGCGTCGAAGATCGTCCGGCTCAATGCCGGGACCTATCACGTCGTCTCCAATTACGGTTCGATCAACGCGCTGGTACGGGCCGATATCCGCGTCGAAGCCGGCAAGGTCACCGATGCGACGCTGCAGCACCGCGCCGCGCTGATGACGATGAAGCTGGTCAGGGAGCCTGGCGGCGAGGCGCTTGCCGACACCGCCTGGTCGGTCACCACGGCATCCGGCGACATCGTGCGGCAGAGCGTCGGCGCCTTCCCGTCGATGGTCCTGGCCGAGGGCGAGTATGTCCTCATCGCCAAGAACCGCGACAAGGTCTACCAGCGCATTTTCGAGGTGCAGTCGGGGCAGAACGTCGATGTCGAGGTACTGACGTCGAGCCTTTCGGAAGCGCCCGACGCGCTCATCGGCTCGGGCGACTAGCCTCCGCCGTCAGGCAGCCCGCAGGTCCGCCATGTCGTCGGCCTCCGACTCCTGCGACGCCAGGCCGAAGACCATTTCCCGCAGCCGCTCGGTCAACGCCCGCCGGTCGATGGCGGCGATCTCTTCGTAGCCGATCAGGTCGCCGATGGTCACGTTGATCGCCCGGCCATAGAGCCGCCGGAACTCGCCGATCAGCAAGCCCAGTCGCAGCGTCATCGACCAGCGACTGACCAGATGGAACAACGGGCCGTTCTGGCCGCCGAAATGCACCGGCAGCACCGCCGCGCGGGACGACTGGATGAGACGGGCGGTGAACTGCTTCCACGGCAGGTCGGCGGCGGCACCAAACATCGTCGGCGCGGTGGCGACGCCCCCGGCCGGGAAGATCACGATGGTGGTGCCCTCCGACAGGAGGCGCATCGCCTCGCGGCGCGTCTCCAGATTGAGGGCCTGCGCCTGCCGCGTCTCCTCGAAGGACACCGGCAGCCCGTAGGCGGCCATCTCGGGGATCCTCATCAGATCGTTGTTGACGAGGATCCGGTACGGCCGGCCGAGGCGTTCGGCCAGCGCCAGCATCGCGATCCCGTCACCGATTCCGAAGGGATGGTTGGCCACCATCACCAGATGCGACGGCAGGGTGGCCGGCTCAGGCAGTGCGCCGCGGCAATCGAGCCTTATGCGCATCAGGTCGAGCATCGCGTTGAAGGCCAGCGGGTCCCCCGCGGCCACGCGGCTGCGCCAGTTGCCATAGAGCCGCGCCAGCAGGCGCCGACCGGAGACATCCTCGATCCAGCCGATCGCCAACCGCTTCAGAAGACGGTCATGGGGCCGGGCGTAGGTAAGTTCAGGGTATGGTCTCATGAACAGCCGCAAGAGTTTTGCTCTTACGGCATTTGCCCTTCGCCGATGACAGGCGGATGACGCTGCGGTTCACAGTCGCGAGATGGCCGGCACCATAGAGGCGCCGGCTCAGGCCCTGCCATCCTCCGCCCGGATCCGGCGCAGGTCCGGCGGAACCGCCTCGTCGACCAGCGCGGCGAGCGCCGAATCGAGCGTCGCCGATGCCTGGTCACGCGAGCCGAGCCGACGAATGTTGACCGTGCGCTCCTCGGCCTCCCGCTTGCCGCAGACCAGCATGACCGGGATCTTGGCCACCGAGTGCTCGCGGACCTTGTAGTTGATCTTCTCGTTGCGCAGGTCCGTCTCGACCTTCAGGCCCGCCCGCTTCAGCAGATGCGCGACCTCCATCGCGTAATCGTCGGCGTCGGAGGTGATGGTGGCCACCACCACCTGCACCGGCGACAGCCACAGCGGCAGATGCCCGGCACAGTTCTCCAGGAGAATGCCGATGAAGCGCTCCACCGAGCCGAGCATCGCCCGATGCAGCATGACCGGGGTCTTCTTCTCCGAATCGCGGTCGATATAGAAGGCGCCGAACCGGCCGGGCAGGTTGAAGTCCACCTGGTTGGTGCCGACCTGCCACTGCCGGCCGATCGCATCGCGCAGCGTGTATTCGTATTTGGGGCCGTAGAAGGCGCCCTCGCCCTCGGCGATACCCGTGGTGACCTGTCCGCCGCCTTCCTGCTCGATGATCGTCAGGACCTCGCGCATGGAAGCTTCGGCCCGGTCCCACATCTCGTCGGAACCGACGCGCTGATCCGGCCGGGTCGAGAGTTTCACCAGCACGTGGTCGAAGCCGAAATCGCGGTAGATCGACAGGATCAATTCGTTGATCTTCAGGCTCTCGGCGGCGATCTGCGCCTCGGTGCAGAAGACGTGGGCGTCATCCTGCGTGAAGGCGCGGACGCGCATCAGGCCATGCAGGGCGCCGGAGGGCTCGTAGCGATGCACCATGCCCAATTCGGCAAGCTTCAGAGGCAGATCCCGATAACTCTTCAGGCCATGCTTGAAGATCTGGACGTGGCCAGGACAGTTCATCGGCTTCAGTGCGAAAACCCGCTCGTCCTCGGTCTCCGTGACGAACATGTTCTCGTGGTATTTTTCCCAGTGGCCGGACGTCTCCCACAGCGAGCGCTCCAGCAACTGCGGGGCGTTGACCTCCTGGTAGCCCTCGGCCTCCTGGCGGCGACGGACGTAGGACACCAGCGTCTGGTAGAGCGACCAGCCCTTCGGGTGCCAGAACACAGTGCCCGGCGCATCGTCCTGGAAGTGGTAGAGGTCCATCTCCCGCCCGAGCCGGCGGTGATCGCGCTTCTCGGCCTCTTCCAGCATGTGGAGATAGGCCTTGAGCTCGTCCTGGGTGGCCCAGGCCGTGCCGTAGATGCGCGTCAGCATCGGGTTGTCGGAATTGCCGCGCCAGTAGGCGCCGGCGACCTTCAAGAGCTTGAAGGCTTCGCCCACCTGCCCCGTCGACGCCATGTGCGGTCCGCGGCAGAGGTCGAACCAGTCGCCCTGGCTGTAGATCTTGAGGTCCTGGTCGGCCGGTATCGCGTCGATGAGCTCGACCTTGTAGGCCTCGCCCTTGGCAGCGAAAACCTCCCGCGCCTTGTCCCGCGACCAGACCGTCTTGGCGAAGGGCGCGTTGCGGCGGATGATCTCCGCCATCTTCTTCTCGATGACCGGCAGGTCGTCGGGCGTGAAGGGCGTGTCGCGGGCGAAGTCGTAATAGAAGCCGTTCTCGATCACCGGGCCGATGGTCACCTGCGTGCCGGGCCACAATTCCTGCACCGCCTCCGCCATCACATGGGCAGCGTCGTGGCGGATCAGCTCGAGGGCGCGCGGGTCGTCGCGCAGGACGATCTCGATTGCGCCGCTGCGACCCACCGGATCGGCAAGGTCGCGCATTTCGCCGTCGATCGCGTAGGCGACGGCTTTCTTGGCGAGGGATTTGGAGATTCCGCCGGCGATTTCGGCGCCCGTCGATGCGGCGGCATATTCGCGCTCGGAGCCATCGGGAAAGCGGAGGGATACGGCGTCAGCCATCGGATTGGTCTTTCTGTTTCCAGTCCCGCCTACGATCGCGGGTGGTTTGCATGTAAGGCGAGAGCCGCCTGGCCGGTCGTTTGCCGGCACCGGCGGGGTCGGATATATTTGAGGCAGCTGTTCCTGTGCAAGGGAGGCACGCCGTGAACATCGAAATTCTCCAGCCGAAACCATTCGATCTCGTCGGAAACCCGATCCTCGTGGCTGGCAACGCCGTCGGGTTCGAGAGCCACCTGACAATCCGTATCAGCGACGGACACGACGAGATCGTCGCGACTGCCACCGCCGGATCCACCTCGATCCGGCAGTTCCAGGCCGCGGTGGCCATCCCGTCGGCAGCGGCCTTCACGCTCAGCCGACTCTTCGTCACCGTGACCGACGACAGCGGCGGCGAGGAGGGTGTCCCGCCGCCCGCGGTGACCGTTCCGGTGCTCTACGGCCCGATGATCCTGCCCGGCTTTGGCGGGTACTGGCTTCACACGGTCGCAAGCGGCGAATCCCTCTCCGCCATCGCCCGTCGCTACTATGGTGCCGCCTCGCGCTATCCTCTCATCCAGGAGGCCAACCAGCACATCGTCGCCGACGCCAATCTGGTGTTTCCCGGTCAGGTGCTGCGGATTCCAAGGCAGACGTGACCGCTACCGGCGCGGAGTCTGTTCAGCCCCCATCGCCGGTGCGACGGGTGCCGTATCGCCAGAGCGTCCAGGGTCGCCAGCCGGCCGTTCTCGGCTGGATCTCCGTCGGGACCCGGTCGATCCCCGAGGTGCCGCCCGGTCCGCATCGCAAGACGCGGAAACAGGCAAGCCAGCCGCCGATCCACAGCCCGTGGCGGGCGACGGCCTCGTAGGCATATTCCGAGCATGTCGGCAGATGTCGGCAGGCATTGCCGATGAAAGCCGACAAGGTCAGCTGGTAAAGGCGCACCAGGCCGACGCCCAAGATCCGTCCTGGCGTCCGCCGCCAGTTGCCTGTCCAGTTCCGGGAGCGAGCCTGCGGCCGATGCGGGTGAGCGCCGCCCATTTGGGTGACTTCCCTTAGGCCGCGGCGCTCTCGCGCTTGGCGGCGACCTTGTCGAGCGCTTCCACCACGGCATCGAAGGTCAGCAGCGTCGAGGCGTGGCGCGCCTTGTAGTCCCGGACGGGCTCGAGATATTTCAGATCGGCGAAGCGGCCCTCGGGCGGCGCGCCGTTTTCCTTCAGCATCTTGCGCATGGTCTCGCGCAGTTCCCGCAACTCGGCAGTGCTGGCGCCAAGGATGTGGCGCGCCATCACCGAGGACGACGCCTGGCCGAGCGCGCACGCCTTCACCTCATGGGCGAAATCCGCAACCTTGCCGTCCTCGACCCGAAGGTCGATCGTGACGGTGGACCCACACAGCTTGGAGTGCGCCGTGGCGCTGGCATCCGGATTGTCGAGGCGGCCGATCCGCGGGATGTTGCCGGCGAATTCGAGAATCCGCGCATTGTAGACGTCGTCGATCACTGGAACCTATCCCGGCGCGCTGCGCCCTGTCATTTCGTCTTGTCGCCAACTATATAGGATCGTGGGCGCCGGATCGAAAGCCGCCCCCGCCTCGACTGCGCGCGGGACGGCGAAGGCGGGAGCGCATTGGCATTGAAGAAGATCTCGACCGTTGGCCTGTCTGGTTCGCAAGGACAGGCACCGGATCACCATTCCCTCTGGGTCGCCGCCCGTATTCCGACCCGCACGGAGCAGGACAGCATGGAAGCCGTCGTCAAGAAATTCCCCGAACCAGCTGACAAGAGCGACGATCGCCCGAGCCGGGAAGAAGCCGAGGCCGCGGTCGGCACGCTGCTGCGCTGGATCGGCGAGGATCCCTCCCGCGAGGGTCTGCGCGAGACCCCTGCCCGGGTCGTGAAGGCCTATGAGGAGCTGTTCGGCGGCTACAAGCTCCAGCCGGGCGACGTGCTCGGCCGGACCTTCGAGGACGTGTCTGGCTACGAGGACATGGTGCTGGTCCGCGACATCGACTTCCACTCGCATTGCGAACACCACATGGTGCCGATCATCGGCAAGGCGCATGTCGCCTACCTTCCGGACGACCGCGTCCTCGGCCTGTCGAAGATCGCCCGGCTGGTCGATATCTTCGGCCGCCGACTGCAGACGCAGGAATCGATGACCGCCCAGATCGCTGCGGCGATCGAGAGCATGCTGCGGCCCAAGGGCGTCGCGGTCATGCTGGAGGCGGAGCATATGTGCATGGCGATGCGCGGCATCCGCAGCAAGGGATCGACCACGGTGACCACGGCCTTCCATGGCGCCTTGCGCGAGGATCGCGAGCTGCAGGAACGCTTCCTGGCCATGGCCGGCCGTCGGCCGTGACAGAGCCTTCTCTGGGTGCCGGGTCGTTCGCGGCGCCTTCGCCGATTTCCGCCGAGCAGGAGGAAGGAGGCGAGCTCCGTCCCCGCTTCGATGCGGCGGGCCTGGTGACAGCCGTGGTTACCGACCATGCCAGTGGCAACCTCTTGATGGTCGCGCACATGAACGCCGAAGCGCTGGCGCAGACGCTGGCGACCGGCTTTGCGCATTACTGGTCGCGCTCGCGATCGACGCTGTGGAAGAAGGGCGAGACCTCCGGCGCGCTGCAGACGGTCCGCGAGATCCTCGTGGACTGCGACCAGGATGCGATCTGGCTGAAGGTCGCGGTCGAGAAGCCCGAAGATACCTGCCATACCGGACGGGACACGTGTTTCTATCGCAGAATTGAACCAAACGGTCACAGTCTGGTGCCTGCGCTCGACAAGGCGTGACGATCGTCCCTACCTTAAAGTTATAATCAGGGATTGCGTCCATCCTTCGTGATGGGACGGCGCAGTGCAGTCGGGACAGCGCAGGATGTTTGATCGCGTATTTGGATGGCGGGAAGAGGCCCCGGTCGGGGTCGAGCCGCCCATTGTCATGCCCTCGTCCCGGCGATCCAACGGCGTTGCGCTGGCGCTGGGCGGCGGCGCCGCCCGCGGCTGGGCCCATATCGGTGTGTTGCGGGCGCTCGACGAGAGCGGCGTCCGTGTCTCGATGATCGCCGGCACGTCGATCGGGGCGCTGGTCGGCGGCTGCTATCTCGCCGGCAAGCTCGACGAACTCGAAGCCTTCGCCCTTTCGCTGACCAAGCGCGGCTTGCTGCGCTTTCTTGATTTCCGCTTTGGCGCCGATGGCCTGATCGGCGGCATGCGCCTCAGCCGCCGCCTGTCGGTGGAACTCGAGGGCATCCGGATCGAGGATCTGGATCGGCCGCTCGTCTGCGTCGCCACCGAGGCGCGCAACGGCCACGAGGTGTGGATCGATTCGGGTTCGTTGATCCTTGCCATGCGCGCTTCCTACGCCCTGCCCGGCGTCTTCGAGCCGGTCGAGTGCGGCGGCAGGCGGCTGATGGATGGTGCGCTGGTGAATCCGGTGCCGGTCAATGTCTGCCGCGTCTACGAAGAGCGGCACGTGATCGCGGTGAACCTCCATTACGACCTGTTCGGACGCGCCGCCATCGTCCGGCTCTCGGCCGGCGGCAGCGACACGGCGAGCCCGCAGGATCTCGGCCTGGCCGACCCGGTGGTGGCGGCTGCAGGCGGCAATCCCGCCCTGCGGCGCGACCAGATGGGCATCGCCCGAACGATGGTCGATGCGTTCAACATCATCCAGGACCGGATTTCCCGGGCGCGACTGGCGGGCGACCCGCCGGATCTGTCGCTGCAGCCGCGAGTCCGCGACATCGGCCTGTCGGAATTTTTCCGCGCCGAAGAAGCGATCGCGCTCGGCTACGAGGCGACGATGAGCCAGATTGCCGAGATCCAGCGCATGGCCGAGATGGGCGAAGAGCGGGCCAGCCTGCCCGTCTGAGACGTTCCGGCGCGATGCGCGGGAACAACTAGCTCGCGATATACTCGCGCATCTCGGCGGCCTCGCGCTCGACGTCCTGGATTCGCCGCTTCACTACGTCGCCGATCGAGATGATCCCTGCCAGCTTGCCGTTCTCGCAGACCGGCAGATGGCGAAAGCGCCCGTCGGTCATGATCTGCATCGCCTCGTCGATGCCGGTGCTGCCCGTGCAGGTTTTGACGTCCATGGTCATCTCGTCGCGGACGCCGTGCGAGAGCGCCGCAACGCCCGCCGTGCCGATTACCCGCACGATGTCGCGTTCCGAGACGATCCCCGCGACCGACCCGGATTCCTCCAGCAGCACGATCGCGCCGATCTTCTTCCTCGCCAGGACCTGCGCGACCTCTTCAAGCGTCACGTCGGGATGGAGCGTCACCACGTCCCTGCCCTTGTGCTCGAGTATCTGGTTTACGGACATCTCCCGAGGCCTCCTTCTCCCGCCGGTGCCATTGCCGAAAGGTGAGCCAGTCCCGGCCGCATCGCAAGAGGCGAGTTCAGGCGGTCCGGGGACGCGCCCGCCGGTCGAAGACGCTGAACAGCAGGAAACCAAACGCAAAGCCGCCGAGATGGGCTTCCCAGGCAACGGTGCCACCGCCAAGAAAGCCACCGGCGGCGCTGCCGATCAGCAGGTTGGTGCCGAAGAACACGGCGACAAAGATCAGCACCGTGCGGTTGGACAGCGCTTCGCGGATCGACACCACCGGCAGATAAGCCTGGATCGCCGGCGACATGGTCCCGCCCGCTCCCCCGAAGGCGAAACGGCAGGCGCCGCCCATCAGCGCCGACACGACGCCCGACGCGCCGATGACCGGCGCCACGATCTCCGGATTGAGCAGGTAGAACACCGCAGCGCCTGCCACCGCTCCGCAACCGGAGAACAGCAGGAACCGGACGGCGCCGAGCCGGCGCGCCACAGGTGTCCCGAAGGCAAGCAGCCACACCGAGTTGACGCCAAGGTGCATCCAGTCGCCATGCAGGAACGAATAGGTGAGCGGCGTCCAGAGACCGGCGCCAGGCCTCTGATAGGCACAGAACTCGGCAACGGCCTGGTAGCAGCCGGGGATGAAGGCGAAGTCGACCAGCACGAACGAATCGTCGAGCGGGCTGAGGAGGAACATGCGAATCGCATGCACGGCGATGTAGACGCAGATCAGCCCCAGCACGATCCCAGGAACGTTGAAGGCCGGTGGCGGGCGCTGCCGCCGGAATACGGGTTCCGGGGCCTGATCGAGATCGTTCTGTGTCATGGCCGCCCTTGTCGATGCGTCTCGCCGGTTCACGCCGGTCGCGATGGGCACATGGGAAAATCCAAGCCGCTTTTCACCACCGGACGAAAAAAAGCCGCCCCGCTGGGCGGGGCGGCGAGTAAACAGGCGACACCCGACTGGAGGTCGAGATGTGCTTATTGGTGCTGACGACAGGAGCTACATCTGTCCTTACAATTGGTTAGACCTGTGCGGGTCGGTGCGCAACGCGAACCCTCGGAAACGGTTAATATCACTGGGAAAGCCCGATCGGTGCTTGATTTCGCGAGGCAGATTCCATCCTAAATTAAGCTTCCGGGTTTATGGAAAGACGGCACGGCGCACATTCGCCGCCACCTCTCGAGCGAACGAATGATGACGCAGGTCCCGAAGCAAGTGCCGGATCCGGACTACAACGAGCGCCGACGGTTCAGCCGCTTCCCCGTCGACATTCTCGGCCGTTTCATGCGCGAGGACCATTCGGAATATCCCTGCCGCGCCGAGAACATGTCCCCCGGCGACGTGTCGATCGCCACCCCTGTCGAACTGCGCGTCGGGGAAAACATCATTCTCTATCTGGATCACCTCGGCCGGCTCGAAGGCGAAGTGGTCAGGGCTTCGCCCGGCGGATTCGCGCTGAAGCTGAGGGGCACCGAGCGCAAGCGCGAAAAGCTCGCGGCGCAGCTGACTTGGCTGGTCAATCGCCACGAGCTCGACCTGCCCGAGGACCGCCGCCACGAACGCGTCGCGCCGGAAAATCCGTTCGTCGACGTCGTGCTCGAGGACGGCCGCCGCTATCAGGTCCGAATCATCGACCTGTCGCTGTCCGGCGCCGCCGTGTCGAGCAAGGTCCGCCCGGCGATCGGCGCCCGTGTGACCATGGGCACGACCCACGGCCGCGTCGTCCGGCATCTCGAGGAAGGCTTCGCCATCGAGTTTGGCGCTATCCCTGCCGGCGAGATGCTCGGGCGCAGCGCCGACTGACACCCGGGGGTCCGAGCGGATCCCCTTCCCCCTCCTGCGAATATCAGGCGGCATACGCGTAGGCCCCACGCTGCGGGCTCGCGCATGCCTTGTCTGCGCTCGTGTTCTGGCGCCTTTCGCTGGCCCGGCCGGGCATCGGATCCCGCCGTCGCCCGCCTCAACACAACTGCCTGCCGAACTACGGTGGTGCGGCGAGAGTTGCGCGGCTGGATACATCCCATCTTGCAGGCCGCACGCCTGGGCTGGCAGGCAAAGTTTTCGATGAGAGTCGCCCGCCCGGTCTGCCCTCAATCCTCGTGGTTGACAAAAGACCAACAGGGACGATGCAAATTGCCTTCGCGAATTCAGCTCTTGCAAGTAAAGTTATGAACTTTTCTATAAAGCATTGACGCGAATGCACACGAGACATTTCGCTTCAAAGTAAAACTATCATGGCATTCTCTCAGTACAGACGGGGAGACAGAACATGCAGAACTTCATCGGCAAGACGATCGCAGCAGTGGCACTCCTGGCAGCAGCCCTCACGGCGGCGCCGGCAGCAGCGAACGACACCGCGATGCTCACCACCGGCAGCACGTCCCAGCCGGTCGGCCATTACGAATTTTGCAAGGCGTATCCCGACACCTGCCGGCGCAACGACGCCGTCGGCGTGGTCCGCCTCAGCCAGAACAGCTGGTCGAAGCTGGTCGAGGTCAACGCCGCCGTCAATAACGCCATCTTTGCCCGGACCGACCAGGACATGCATGGCGTCCCGGAACTGTGGTCGTACCCGACGGTCCAGGGCGACTGCGAGGATTTCGTCCTTCTCAAGCAGTACATGCTGGCCCGTGAAGGCATTCCCGCCTCGGCCCTCCTGATCACCGTCGTCCGCCAGCCGAACGGCGAAGGCCATGCGGTGCTCACCGTGAAGACCGACCAGGGCGATTACATCCTGGACAATCTCGACGACCGGGTGCTGGCCTGGAGCGATACCGACTACCAGTTCCTGAAGCGCCAGTCCGAGCGCCACGCCGGCAAGTGGGTCGGCATCGCCGACGACCGCAACATGCTGGTCGGTAGCGTCCGCTAACTCTCCTCCGCAGGCGGCCTTCCCCGGGGCCGCCTGCCCCTAACGAAAACGAGCCGTGCACCGAAAGGCACACGGCTCGTTTTCGTTTGTCGGTCTAGGAAGCTGCCAGCGACAGGGTCGCTTCGGCAGACGCGCCTATTCCAGGTCGATATCGAGGATCGTCATGGTGAAGTGGTAGGACAACTCGTCCTCGTCCGTATCCTTGGCGAGAAGTCCGACGAACTCCTTGTTCAGATAGACCTCGGCCGAGTCGGATTTGCGGGCCAGCGGACGGATCTCGAGGTCCGCTGCCTTGAAGCTCTTCCTGAGATAGGCCTCGACCTTGCGGATTTCGTCAGGCTTCACGGGGTTCTCCTGCACGTGTTCGGGAGCCCTTAAGCTAGGCCATGGCTGACGAAATCAATCCTTAGACCTGCATCAATCGCCGCGTTCGAGTCTCTGGTCCATGGCGCGGGCGGGTTCGTGGCAGTCGCCCGGCGTGCCGATGATCTTGGCCGGCACGCCCGCGACCGTCGTGTGAGGCGGGACGGCCTTGAGCACCACCGAGCCCGCCGCAATCTTCGAGCACTCGCCGATCTCGATGTTCCCGAGAATTTTCGCCCCAGCGCCGATCAGCACGCCGCGACCGATCTTCGGATGCCGGTCGCCAAACTCCTTGCCGGTCCCGCCGAGCGTGACGTTCTGCAGGATCGACACGTCGTCGCCGATTGCGGCGGTGAAGCCGACGACGAGGCCTGTCGCGTGGTCGAGGAAAATACCCCGTCCCATGCGCGATGCCGGGTGGATGTCGGTCTGGAACACCGCCGAGGAGCGCGCCTGCAGATAGAGGGCGAAGTCGCGGCGCCCCTCGCTCCACAGCCAGTGCGCCAAGCGGTGCGTCTGGATCGCGTGGAAGCCTTTGAAATAGAGCAGCGGCTCGATGTAGCGCTCACAGGCCGGATCGCGGTCGAACACAGCTTGGATGTCGCTGCGCAGCGTCTCGCTGAAGCTGCCTTCCGAGTTCAACAGATCGTTATAAGCCTGGGCGATCAGGACCGCCGGCACGTCCGGATGGTCGAGCCGCTGCGACACGCGGTGGATGAGCGCCGTTTCCAGGCTTGGCTGGTTGAGGATCGTCGCGTGAATGAAGCCGGCAAGCACCGGCTCCCGCGCCACCACGCCTTCCGCCTCACGACGGACCTGCGCCCAGATCGGATCGACCGGGTGCAGTTTCTCTTGGGCCTGCTTCTCTTGGGCCTGCGAAATTCGGATGTTCATCGCGCTCTCCCGAACGGGCATCGTCACGCATCGAGGATGCGTCTCTAGAATAGGACTGTCGGCGGCCGAGTAAAAGATGCCGTCGCTCGATGACCGCTGGCGATCTCGTCCATGGCTTGCCGTTGGGCGTCACCAGCGTCTTTCCCCCGCCAGAGGCGCTCAGTCGCCTTCGCAAAGGAAGCGGACGACTTCGTCCTTGAAGGTGCGGTCGCCGACGGCCAGCATGTGGTCGCGGCCGGCAATGTCGAACGCGCGGGCATTCGGCATCAGTGCGGCAAGCTCATCGGCCGAGCCAGCAAGATCGTCGCGCGTGCCGACGCCGATCAAGGTCGGCTGGGCGATCCGGCCGACATCGGCCGGCGTCAGTTCCTCCCGCGCGGCGGAAATGCAGGCGGCAAGCGCCGCGCGGTCGCTCTTTGTCCTGTCGGCGAAGGCCCGGAACATCTGGCCCCGTTCGTCAGAAACATCGTCCAGCGAGGGCGCCAGCAGCGCGTCGGCAATCGTGTCCCAGTTCCCCACGCCCTTGACGAGCCCGATACCGAGACCACCGAAGACGATGCGCGAGAAGCGCTCGGGCGCCGCGAGCGCGGCGAAGGCCGCGACCCTTGCGCCCATCGAATAGCCGAACACGGCGGAACGCCCGATTTCGAGATGATCGAGCAGCGCCGCGGCGTCGCCCGCCATCCTCGCGGGACGATAGGCCTGCGGATCAGTGGGCTTGGCACTGTTGCCATGGGCCCGATGGTCGAAGGCGACGACGCGGAACCCGGCATCCGCGAGTTTCACCACCCAGCCGGGGTCGATCCAGTTGACGCGCATCGACGAGGCGAAGCCATGCATGAGCAGGACGCTCTCGCCGTCCGGATTGCCTTCGTCGATATAGGCGAGTTCCAGACCGTCGCTGGTGAAGTGGTCCATACTGGCGTCCTGTCCTGCCCCGCGGATGATCGTTCCGCCCCCGATTAATGGCCCGGCGGCGCCCGCGCCACCCCTGTTCAATCCGGGTCGCCGCCAGTATGGTCCGCCGCGTTGCCAATCAGAGCCAAGGTCTATCGCGATGGCCGGACACCGGATTCCGCATTTCCAGAACGACGTCGGCGCCGACATGATCGAGATCGGCGTGACGGAATTCATGTGCTGCGGCGCCACGCCGCCTTACGACCATCCGCATGTGTATCTCGACATGGGCGACGAGCGGGAGATCGTCTGCGGCTACTGCTCGACGCTCTATCGCTACGACGGGACGCTGACGCCGGAAGAAACCCGGCCCGTCGGCTGCCGGCTCGTCGAAGTGGCTGCGTAAGCCCCTGCCCGCCATTCCTGCCGAAGCGGACATCGTCATTGTCGGTGCGGGCATTGCCGGGCTGACGCTGGCGCTGGAACTGGCACGCCGCGGCATCGGCTCGACGATCCTCGAACGCGCACCCCGGCTGGAAGAGATCGGCGCGGGACTGCAGCTTTCACCCAACGCGTTGCGGGTGCTCTGGCGGCTGGGCCTCGGCGATGCGCTCAATGCGGTCGGCACCAGCGCTTCCTCGGTCACACTGCGCGACGCCAGGAGCGGCCGGCAGATTGCCGAGGTGCCGGTCAGCGCCGACGACGGTACGCCCTATCTCGCGCTGCATCGCGCCGACCTGCAGGGTGCGCTCCTAACCAGGGTACTACAGGATGATCGGGTTGCGCTGGAGCTCGGCTCGGCGGTTTCCGCCATGTCGCTGGATGGGAATCGTCTGCAACTCCGGGTAAACGGCAAGACCGGCAATCGGGATGTCCCTGCCAGCATGGTCGTCGGCGCCGACGGCGTCCGCTCGACGATTGCTGCCCAGCTCGGGCTTGATGCTCCGGCTCCGGCCACGGCGGTCGCCTGGCGGGCGACCCTGCATAACAAGCCGACTACTGGCAGTTCTGCGGTCGAAGCATGGCTCGGGCCGCGGCGCCACGCCGTCGCCTATCCGATTTCGAGCGGCCGCCAGACCAATCTCGTGCTCATCGAGCCGGCGTCCGATGCCGGGGATGCCGGCGGGCTCGCCAGGCGCTTCGCCGGCTGGGACGATCGCCTGGTTCCGATGATCGCCGCGGCGGGTCGTTTTACGGCTTGGCCGCTGCAGACCGTGACCGCCGACCGTGTCTGGCACCACCGCAACGACCGCGTGGTGCTGATCGGCGATGCCGCGCACGCCATGCCGCCTTATGCGGCGCAGGGCGCAGGCATGGCGATCGAGGATGCGGCCGCCTTGGCGGCCGCACTGGCCGAGACGCCGGACCGCCACGCTGCCCTGAAGCGATACGAATTGGAACGGCGCCCACGGATTGACCGGCTTCGGCGCCGGGTCGCCTTCCACCAGTTCGTCTACCATCTGCCGCGACCGTTCAGCCTCGGCCGGAATGCCGTGCTGGCGCTGCGCAAGCCGGCCCGGCTGCGACAGGATCTTGCCTGGCTCTACGATTGGCATCCGCCCGGGTAGTGGCAAGCAGTGCCGGGCCGGAACGTCGAGCCCGGCGCAAGCGTTCACAACCCACCGGGACTTCGACCGCCGCCCGGACGCCGTGTCCTGACTGGTGGCGGTTCAGGATCGGTTCATCGGACGGCATGGTACATGCCTGGCATCAGGCCCGGTTCGCCCGCGCGGCAAGTGCCAAGCGGCTGCGGCCCGGACCGCAAGGGAGAGATCAACAAGGTGAAGAACATGCCGAATTTGAAACGTACAGGCCGTTTCGTGGGCGTTGCGGCACTGGCCGCATCGACGGCCCTCAGCGGCCCGCTGGCGGCCTACGCGCAGGACGCTGCTCCCTACCGTTTGGCACAGGCCGAGGACCCCGCAGCCGTCATCGTTCCCGATGTCGCCGAGCCGGAAGCGGCGGTCGTCGAGGAGCCGGCACCGGCCCCCGAGCCCGAGGCACCCGCGGTAGAAGAGCCGGCGCCCGCGCCGGAAGCCGCCCCGGCAGAAGAGCCCGCCCCCGAGCCGGCACCGGAGCCGGACGTGCCGGCCGAGGTACCTGCGGTGGAAGAGCCGCCCGTCGAGGAGCCCGCAGCCGAAGCGACGCCCGTCGAGGAACCTGCGGCGGAAGCGCCGGTAGCGGAACCAGCAGTCGAAGCGCCTGTCGAGGAGCCCGCCGCGGAGGCCGCGCCGGTAGAGGAGCCCGCAGCCCCGGCCGAGGAGCCGGCGGCCGAAGCTGCGCCGGAACCTGCCCCCGAGCCTGAAGCTGCGCCGGCTGCCGAAGCCCCGCCTGCGCAAGAAGCGCCGGTCGCCGAGGAAGCCCCGGCTACGGCACCGGCCGAGCCGGCACCGGCAGCCGAAGAGGCTGCCCCGGCAGAGGCTGCGCCAGCAGCTGCACCGGAGACACTGGAGGCTCCCGCCGAGGCGCCGGAGAGCGAGCCGGCTCCGGCAACTGACGGCGCGGCGCCAACGGAGGCTGCCCCGGCAGAGCTGGCACCCGAGGGTGCCGCCCCCGCGGAAGCCGTCCCTGCAACGCCGGAAGCAGCGGCACCTGCCGAGGCCCCCGCGACTCCTGCTGACGCGGCTGCACCGGCTGCCGCCGAGGCCGCAGCACCGATCGCTCCGCCGCCCGCGCCGCAGGCCGCCGAGCCGGTGTCCGTCGAAATCCAGAACGAGCCGGTGCCGGAAGGCGGCGTGAGCCAGAGCGACGCGCGCGTCCAGCAGCTGGCCGAGCCCGTGGAGGTTCGTTCCGCGCGGAGCGAGCCGGGCGAGCGTATCGAGGCGCCCGCCGGATCGACGTCGATCAACAACAGCTCCGTCACCAACAACACCGTCGTCAACAATACGACGACCAACACGAACAACACCGTCGTCCAGCAGCAGGCGCCGCTGCCGCCTGGTGCCGAAGTGGTGGAACGTGTCGGCGGCCGTGACATCCTGTCGATCGTCGGCGCGGGCGTTGCCGGCGCCGTCGTCGGCGGCGCGGCCGGCTACTTCATCCGCGGCAACGATGATGACCGAATCGCCGTCGACTCGCAGGAGCGCTATTACGAGCGCCTGCCGCGCGAGCGGACCCGCGAGACGGTGGTGCGTGACAATGGCGTGCAGATCGTCACGATCACCAATCGCTACGGCGACGTGATCCAGCGCTCGCGCGTCATGCCCGACGGCCGGGAAGACGTGCTGTTCTACGACCCATACGAACGCAACTACGACGACGGTGACTATTACGAGGATCCGGCTGCCGGTCTCGATCCCATCGACCTGCTCATCCCGATGGACGAATACATCGTCGACCCGCGCGAGCCGGACGAGGATCTCTACTATCGCACGATCGTCGCCCCGCCGGTGGAGACGGTGGAGCGGATCTATTCGGTCGACGAGGTGCGTCGCTCGGAACGGATCCGTGACAAGGTGCGTCGGATCGATCTCAGCACGATCAACTTTGCCTTCGGCTCCGACGCCATTCCGCAGGAACAGGTACCCAACCTGCAGGCGCTGGCCGATGCGATCGCTCGGGTGATCGAACAGAACCCGGCCGAGACCTTCCTCATCGAAGGTCACACGGACGCGGTCGGCAGCGACCTCGCCAATCTCGCGCTATCGGATCGCCGGGCCGCGGGCGTCGCCACGGCCCTCACCGACTATTTCGACGTGCCGCCGGAAAACCTCGTCACCCAGGGTTATGGCGAGCAGTATCTGAAGGTCGACACCGAGAGCGAAAACGCCGAAAACCGGCGCGTGACCGTCCGGCGCATCACGCCGCTGGTCAAGCCGGTGGAGAGCGCTGCGCGCTAGCGGACCGACCCGACATAGCGGAACAAAGAACGGCGGCTCTTGGAGCCGCCGTTTTTCGTTTTGGCATCTGCGAATGACTACCGCTGCACCGTTGTGCTGAAGTCCCACGCCTCCAGCAGTCAGTCGTCATCGTCGTCGGAGGTGGACGCCTTGCTCTCGACCGACAGGAAGTCGCCCAAGGGCCCGAGCGGCTCGATATAACTGGCGAAGACCTTGATCGCCACCATCACCGGCACGGCCAGGAACATGCCGACGACGCCCCAGATCCAGCCCCAGAAAGCGACGGCGAGGAAAATCGCGGCAGCGTTCATCTCGAGACGACGTCCGACGACCAGCGGGGTCACGAACTGACCCTCGAGTGTCGTGCAGGCGAGGTAGAGCAGCACCGGCGCCAGCGCTGCGCCGAGATTGCCGAACTCGGCCAGCGCAATCACCCCGACGAGCGCGATGCCGAGCAGCGAACCGATATAGGGAATGAAGTTGAGGAGCGTGGCAAGCGCGCCGAAAATCACCGGCGTCGGCATCCCAACCCACCAGAGCGACGTGCCGACCGCAATGCCGAGGCCGATGTTGATCATCGTAATGGTGAAGAGATACCGCGACAGCTCGCGTTCGATGTCGTGAGCGATGTGGAGCGCACGTTTCTTGTCCGACAGCGTCGGCATCGATTTGATGAGCTTCTGATAGAACAGGTCGCCGGACGCGAGCAGGAAGAACAGGAAGACCAGCGCGAATGCGATGGAAGCGCCGACCTGCGGAAGAGCCGTCGTCGCGCTGTCGAGCAAATCGGGATTCCTTACGACCACTTCCTGTGGCTCTTCCTCCTCGGCCGTATCCGGGGTCTGCTCTTCGACGGTGGTCTCTGCCTGCTGCTGCGCCGACCGCAGGCGGTCGATGCGTTCCTGAACGGAGCGCATCTGCGCATCAACCGCCTCGACGTAACGGGGCGCGTCGCCGACGATCTTGGTGATCGGATCGCTCAACATGTAGAAGCCGGAGATCAGCGTCGCCAGCGTGCCGATGACCAGCACGAAAGCGGACACCGGTTCCCATATCTTCAGTCGCCGGCGCAGGAACCGCACCACCGGGCTCAACACCAGCGCGAACAGCAGCGCGATGATTACCGGCAGCACGAAACTCGCTGCGAAATACAGCGCGCCGAACAACATGATGAAGAAGATGCCGATGATGGCCCAACGCGGGCCGCCCTGCGAGGTCGGCGGCGTGACCAGTCCTATCGTCGGAGAGTTCGTCGTCGTGCGCTGCTCAACCCGACTCTCGCTGCTACGTTCGGACAATGCGGTCAATCCTAAGGAGGAACCCGCACAACGGCCGCGTGATGGGTAAGTTCCGGCCGCTCCCGCCGTACGAAGCGGTATCGTCGGCGGGGCTGCCGGACAGCTTCCCCGCCGCTTCGTTCAGTGCAGGATCTGCGAGAGGAAGAGCTTCGTGCGCTCGTGCTGCGGGTTGGTGAAGAAGGCCTCCGGCTCGTTCTCTTCGACGATCTGCCCGGCGTCCATGAAGATGACGCGGTTGGCCACCTGGCGGGCGAATCCCATCTCGTGGGTGACACACAGCATCGTCATGCCCTCCTCCGCGAGACCGACCATCACGTCGAGCACTTCCTTGATCATCTCCGGGTCGAGCGCCGAGGTCGGCTCGTCGAACAGCATGATCTTCGGGCTCATGCAGAGCGAGCGGGCGATGGCGACGCGCTGCTGCTGGCCGCCCGAAAGCTGGCCAGGGTATTTGTGCGCCTGCTCGGGAATCTTGACGCGCTCGAGATAGTGCATCGCCACCTCCTCGGCCTTGGCCTTGGGCATCTTGCGCACCCAGATGGGCGCCAGCGAACAGTTCTCGAGAATGGTCAGATGCGGGAACAGGTTGAAGTGCTGGAACACCATGCCCACCTCGCGCCGGACCTCGTCGATCTTCTTCAGATCGTTGGTCAGCTCGATGTTATCGACGACGATGCGGCCCTTCTGGTGCTCTTCCAGCCGGTTGATGCAGCGGATCATCGTCGACTTGCCGGAGCCGGACGGGCCGCAGATGACGATCCGCTCGCCGCGACGGACGGTGAGGTTGATGTCCCGCAGGACGTGGAATTCCCCAAACCACTTGTTCACGGCGAGCAGTTCGACGGCGATCTCGTCGGACATGTTTCCCGACAGGCGTGCGCGCGGCTGGATTTCGGTATCGACGGTCATGATCAGGTCCTTCAGCGCGTGTGCCCGGTGTCCAGCCGACGCTCGGTGTAGATCGAGTAGCGGGACATGGCGAAACAGAACAGCCAGAAGATGAACGCGGCGAAGACGAGGCCGGTCGCTGGCGTGGATGGAGTGATCCAGTTGGGGTCGTTGAAGCCGCGCCGCACCGTGCCGAGCAGGTCGGCAAGCCCGATGATGTAGACGAGGCTGGTATCCTTGAAGAGGCCGATGAAGGTGTTGACGATGCCGGGGATCACCAGCTTCAGCGCCTGCGGCAGGATGATCATGCGCATCTTCTGCCAATAGGTGAGCGCCATCGCGTCGGCGCCTTCGTACTGGCCTTTGGGGATCGCCTGAAGGCCGCCGCGGATCACCTCGGCCATGTAGGCGGCCGAGAACAGCGCCACGCCGACCAGGGCGCGCAGCAGCTGATTGAAGCTGACGCCCTCCGGCAGGAACAGCGGCAGCATGAAGTTGGCCATGAACAGGACGGTGATCAGCGGCACGCCGCGCCAGAACTCGATGAACACGATCGAGACGAGCTTGACCGCCGGCATTTGCGAGCGACGGCCAAGCGCCAGCGCGATGCCGAGCGGCAGCGACGCGGCGATGCCGCTGAGGGCGACGACGAGGGTCAGCATCAGCCCGCCCCAGAGGCTGGTCCGCACGAAGGAAAGCCCGAAATCGGCGGTCATCACGAAGACGAAACCGATGACCACCAGCGTCGGCACCAGCGCGCCCCACAGGCTGCCGTTGCGCGAACGGATGGCCGTCACCACCGCTGCCGCAATCGCCGCGACGGTGGCGAGGAACGCGATCAGAGTCAGGACCGAGAAGCGCAGGCCGAGGAGATCCACCCGCCCGCTGCCCACCGCATTGGACAAGAGCAGTACGAGCAGACCGACCAGCGCCAGCACTGCCGCCGCCTTCAGCAACGACGAGAAGCCGACGTCCGGACGGGCAGCGACCCCGCTGATCGTCACGGCCGCGGCCACGAGCAGGAACAGCGTGACCTCGCCGCCCGAGAAGGTGAAGTTGCCGCCGATGAGCAGTACCAGCGCCACGACCGGGAACACGGCGAAGAGCAGGATCGCGTTGATCCGCTTGTAGGGAACGCTCGGGATTGCCAGCGCCGCGACGAGCACGGCGAGGAGCACGAAGACGATGTCGACCCGCCAGCGCTCGCCGAGCGGATAGATCCCGTACATGAATTGGCCGAACTTGGCCTTGACGAAGGCCCAGCAGGCGCCGGCATGGCCGCCGCCCTCGAGCAGGCAGGCCTCGCGGTCGTCGCCATAAAAGACCGCGTCGACCCAGGCCCAGTTAAAGACGTTCCACAGCGCCCATGCCGCGAACAGGCCGGCAACGATGCTGAGGACGGAATCGAGCGGCGTCGCGAACAGGTTGCGGCGGATCGTGCCGACGACACCGACCTCGCTGGCGGGGGGCGGCAGCTGCTGTTTCTGCTCGGTCGAGACAAAGCGGGCGAAATCTTCTTCCATGTTCCTAAGCGCCCTTCATCAGCGTTCGACCAGCGCCATTTTCGAGTTGAACCAGTTCATGAACACCGACACCGTCAGGCTGATGCTGAGATAGACGACCATCCAGATCACCACGACCTCGATCGACTGGCCCGACTGGTTGAGGACGGTCGAGCCGACGGCGACGAGTTCGGGGTAGCCAATGGCCAGGCCCAGCGAGGAGTTCTTGGTCAGGTTCAGATACTGACTGGTCAGCGGCGGGATGATCACCCGGAACGCCTGCGGCACGACCACCAGACGCAGCACGTGGCCGCGCTTGAGGCCGAGGGCCGATGCCGCTTCCGTCTGGCCACCCGAAACCGAGAGAATGCCGGCCCGCACGATCTCGGCGATGAACGCGGCCGTGTAGATCGCCAGCGCCAGCAGCAGCGCGATGAATTCCGGGCGCATCTGGAACCCGCCGACGAGGTTGAACCGCGTCGCCTCGGGAAACTCCAGAACCGCCGGAATGCCCGTGAGCAGGAACACCGCGACCGGCAGCCCGATGATCAGGCCGAGGGCAGGCCAGAGCAGCGGACGACGCTCGCCGGTCGCGAGCTGCCGCACCTTGTTGCGACGCGCCAGCACGATGGAGCCGACGATCCCGATGACGAACGCGATGGCCGTCGCCCAGGCCAGCGGGTCGAACAGGATGGTCGGCACCTGCAGGCCGCGATTGGTCAGGTAGATTCCGAGCGGATTTACGTCGAGGCCGCGGGGGCCGCTGAGGACCGAGAGCACGCCGAAATACCAGAACAGGATGACGAGCAGCGGCGGGATGTTGCGGAAAATCTCGACATAGACCGTCGCCAGCATGCGAACGAGGAAGTTCTGCGACAGACGCGCGATGCCGACGATGAAGCCGATGATCGTCGCGACGATGATGCCGCTCGACGCGATCAGCAGCGTGTTGGCGATGCCGACCAGCAGGGCCCTGCCATAGGTGCTGTTGCTCGAATATTCGATCGGCACCTGCGCGATGTCGAACCCGGCGCGCGAGCCGAGAAAGCCGAAGCCGGAGGCGATGTTCGCAGCGGCGAGGTTGCGGGCGGTGTTGTCGATGATCCACCAGGCGAATGCCACGATGGCGAGGATCAGCGTAACCTGGATGACGATGCTGCGGACGGTGGGGTTGGTCAGCAGCGAGCCGGTGCTCGATCGTCGGGGCAGAGTTTCGGTCTCGGCGGTCATGAACTATCCCGGGCGCTGATGGCGAAGGCAGCGCGGTTGCAACCGGATGAGATGGGCCGTGATGCGGCGGGCGCCGATGGGCGCCCGCCGCAGTTCGCCATCAGCGGATGGGCATGCCGTACTGGAGACCACCCTTGGTCCAGAGGGCATTCTGGCCGCGCTGGATCTGCAGCGGCGTGTTGACGCCGATGTTACGCTCGAAGATCTCGCCGTAATTGCCGACGGCCTTGATCACGTTGACCACCCAATCCTGAGAGACGCCGATCGACTCGCCGAAATTGCTGTCCTGGCCGAGCAGACGCCGGATCTCAGGGTTCTCGGACTCCAGCATCTCCTCGACATTGGCCTGGGTCACGCCGAGTTCTTCGGCGTTGAGCAGCGCGTAGTGCACCCACTTGACGACGTTGAACCACTCCGTGTCGCCCTGGCGCACGGCAGGTCCGAGCGGCTCCTTGGAGATGATCTCCGGCAGGATCACGTGCTCGTCCGCATTGCCCATCTCGAGCCGCGAGGCGGCAAGGCCCGACGCGTCCGTGGTCAGCACGTCGCAGCGGCCGCTGTCATAGGCCGAGTTCACGTCCGACTGCGACTCGATGACGACCGGATTGTAGTCCATGTTGTTGGTGCGGAAATAATCCGCCAGGTTGAGCTCCGTCGTGGTGCCGCTCTGCACGCAGACCGTCGCGCCGGACAGCTCGAGAGCCGAGTTCACGTTCAGGTCGCTCTTCACCATGAAGCCCTGGCCGTCATAGTAGTTGACGCCGGCAAAGGTCAGACCCAGCGTGGTGTCGCGGTCCATCGTCCAGGTGGTGTTGCGGGCCAGCATGTCGATTTCGTTGTTCTGGAGCGCCGGGAAGCGCTGCACAGCCGAGAGCGGCGAGTACTGGACCTTCGAGGCATCGCCGAAGACGGCTGCCGCGACGGCCTTGCAGTAGTCGACGTCGAGACCCTGCCATCCACCCTGGTCGTCCTGCGATGCGAAACCGGGAAGACCGGTGTTGACGCCGCAGCGCAGGTTGTCACGATCCTTGACCGTCTGGAGGGTTTGCGCGGAGGCAGCGTTCACGGCAAGACCCGCGATCGAGAGGCCGAGCACGGCGGTCAAAAGCTTCAATTTCATCAGGATACCTTCCCAAATTGGGTTTTCGGTTCAGCTTGTTCTTCTCGAACCAGAACCCGCTCGCAAGCGGCCACCGGCCAGCCGGCACACCATTGGTTCTGTTCGGCTCGGCAATGACATGTCATAAAAATGTGCAGGTCAAGAAGCTGACACTTTTTTCCCTGCGCATTTGGCCAATCGATCCTGCCACATCCCAGAATCCCATCAGAAAGCTGACGCATTGAGCACCGAACGCCCAAAATCCGATCAGACGGTCGGCGTTAACACCCGCCTCGCTCACGGACCGTACGACCCGCGGTTGCAGCATGGCTTCGTGAACCCGCCCGTCTTCCACGGCTCGACAGTGCTTTTTCCCGATGTGGCGACGTTGCGCGACCGGGCGCGCCAGCCGTTCAGCTACGCGTTGTCCGGCACGCCCACCACGAAGGCGCTCGAAGATGCGCTGAACGAGCTTGAGGGATCGGCCGGAACGATCCTGCTTCCGTCGGGGCTTGCCGCGGTCACCGTGCCGCTGCTCGCCTTCCTGTCGGCCGGCGATCACTGCCTCGTCGTCGACTCGGTCTATCACCCGACCCGGCGCTTCTGCGACGGCACGCTGACGCGGATGGGCGTGACGGTGGAGTATTTCGATCCCCACATCGGCGGCGGGATCGCCGCACTGATGCGGCCGGAGACGAAGGTCGTGTTCATCGAGGCTCCGGGCTCGCATACGTTCGAGATCGTCGACGTTGCCGCCGTCGCCGAAGCAGCCCGCACGGGCGGCGCGGTCACGATGATGGACAACACCTGGGCGACGCCGCTGCTGTTCCGCCCCCTCGATCACGGCGTCGACCTGTCGATCCACGCGCTGACGAAATACCCGGGCGGCCATTCCGACGTGATGATGGGCAGCGTCTCCGCATCGCGCGAGGTCTGGCCACAGCTACGCGCCACGCAGCTCCAGCTCGGCGTCAACGCCGCGCCGGACGACACCTATCTCGTCCTTCGCGGCCTCAAGACGATGGGCGTGCGACTGGAACGCCATGGCCGCTCGGCCCTCGCCGTTGCCGAATGGCTGGCGTCCCGCGACGAGGTCGCCGCCGTGCTGCATCCCGCTCTCCCCGACTTTCCCGGGAACGCGCTCTGGCGCCGGCAATTCAGTGGCTCGAGCGGGCTGTTCGGCTTCGTCCTGAAGGGCGGCGGCAAGACCGGCGATGCCTTCCTCAACGCGCTGACACTGTTCGGGCTGGGCTTTTCCTGGGGCGGACACGAGAGCCTCGCCGTGCCCTCCGACCTCTCCGATCGCACGATCGCCAAGGGCCCCGACGGGGGCACGCTGATCCGCCTGCAGATCGGGCTGGAGGACGTAGACGATCTCTGCGCCGACCTTGAACGCGGTTTCGCCGCGGCCCGCGCGGCGTAACGGCAGTCCAAAGCGGAGCGTGGTGCTGCTGGGACGGGAGCCCAGCAGCAGATCTCGCCGGTTCGATCGGACGACGAAGACATGAGAGTTCAACGGCCTGCGATCGGCTTTTTGATGCTCGCAGCCTGCGACACAGCCGCCGGCGGACCGGAGGGTCCCCTTTGCGCCGCTACCCCCGTCCCCGATAGGGCGGCACGCCCTGATCCGGTATCCAGACGTCCACCGGAGCCGGACCGGTCTGATAGAAGACGTCGATCGGGATACCGCCACGCGGATACCAGTACCCGCCGATGCGCAGCCACGCCGGCTCCAGCAGCTCGGCCAGCCGCCGCGCGATGGAGACGGTACAATCCTCGTGGAAGGCGCCATGATTGCGGAACGATGTCAGATAGAGCTTGAGGGACTTGCTCTCGACCAGCCACGCGGCCGGAACGTAGTCGATGACCAGATGGGCGAAGTCGGGCTGGCCGGTCATCGGGCAAAGCGACGTGAATTCAGGGGCCGTGAAACGGACCGCGTAGCGGACACCGGCCTGCGGGTTCGGCACGCGTTCGAGCACCGCGTCTTCGGGCCTCGCCGGTATGGCCGTCGCCTGGCCCAGCTGGCCACCCGCAAGAACCTCGCCTGGCGGGTGATTTCGTGATTCACTTGGCCTGTCATGATTTGGAGGCAGGTCGATGGAGCAACGGTCGCTTTTCGGTCTCTCGGAGCATCTGGAGCGCCTGAGT
>NZ_JAAAMJ010000013.1 GCF_010500835.1 Aurantimonas aggregata
TCCTCCCTGTGATCCAAAACCATCCGAACCGCGCGGGCGCGCACCTCGGGACTAAACGGCGGAGTTCTCTTCGTCATGGCTCCAGTCTCTCAAGAGTTGGAGCCTCCGACAAACTCGGGGCGGTTCAAACCAGGTCATGAGTGATCGGTTGTCCATGTGACGAGCGTTGTCCGATGCAGAGGACCGGACTCAATGTCCGATCGTTGACCAAACTTATTTGGGCGCGATATGTCTGCCTGTCGAAGAAAGGTCATTTACCATCGAGGATTCGTCAGTGAGGGATGCGCAGCCAGACACAGAGTATCGACCGCGCTATCTTGGTGAGACGATCAAACCGGAAGCAGGAGAAAGCTATGACTGGCACGTGCACGATTACGGCCAGCTCATCTCAGCCGCTTCAGGCTCCATGTATGTGGGTACGCCCAACCGGGTTCTACTCCTGAGTCCGGCCATGGCCGTTTGGATACCGCCAGATACCGAGCATTGGATGCGCTACGGGTCCAACAACGTGATGCTCTATGTGGACGTGAACGGCGGTGAAGCGGATCAGCTTGGTTGCGATTGCAGAGTTATTGCCATGACACCGCTGCTTGGTGCCTTGTTCGTCGCGACCATGCCTGAAGGCACCGATGCGCGACGGACCAACCACGACGACGCTCTGCACGTTCTTCTTAGGCACGAGTTACTGTCTGCGCGTGACGTGCCGCTGTCGCTGGTTTTGCCAAAGGATGCCCGTATTCGCGGGGTCGCCCAAGCCGCGCTCAATGACCCCGGCACTGTTCGATCTGTTGAGGCATGGCTGGCAAACGCGTCTGCCAGCCGCAAAACGGTTGAAAGGCTGTTCACCGCAGAAACGGGGATGCCGCCTTCCAAATGGTTGCGCCATGCCCGGATTTTGCACGCCGTCTCGCTCCTCGCATCCGGTCACAAAGTCACATCGGTTGCCTTCGATATGGGGTACGAATCGTCAAGCGCGTTCGCCTACATGTTCCGACAAATCCTCGGCGTTAGCCCGAGCGCGTTCATCAGAAGGCAGCCATTCGCGGCAACCTGACGAATGGGTAGGTTGGGCTCGAAGCGGACGATCGCTGCGATCTTGTCGGACGGCAGCAATGGGTCGAAAGGAGACCGGCTGCTCAGCGCTCAGTTCCACAAAAGCGGACACGCTTGTGGATGCCACCTCTGTAATGCCCTCCAGGCGTATCCCTGTGACCTTCCACTCTCGATGGCTTTCGGGGTGGCGAGGCTAACAGCGTCATTTTCGGATTGGATCAGTGTCTGAAGTAAAGCAACCAAATCGACAAACTGGCGGCGGAGGGTCTGCGGAACCGAGAAGCCTATCCACATTAAGTCTTTGCAATCTTTGCAGAAAATTTGGTGGGTGACGTAGGGTTCGAACCTACGACCCGCTGATTAAGAGGCCCCTGCGGATTGCACCACAGGCGCAGCCGCCGGTATAGGCTTTGGTCATGACTATGCTTTCTCGGACTGACATTTGACGCCGCCAGGTATCAGGCAGCCTTTGGCTTGGCGAAGACGTCCAGACCTTTGCCGGTTTCGAGGAGGGATTTCAGGCTGGAGAGGATAGTTGGCCAGCCGTTGCTGACGCCGTTCGCCATGCCGCTGCCCGCAATCAGGTCGTCATGGGTGACGGTCAACCGGACCATCTCCTCATACTCAACGATCTCGAAGGCCACGCGGCTGTGGCTGGCCGGATCGTCAGCCTGCGAAGCATTCGCCCACGAGATGACGAGACGGGTCGGCGGAGAGACCTCGATGACCTTGCCGACAAGTTCGACGCTGCGTTCGTCATTGGCACGAATGTGCTCCCACTTCGATCCAACTTTCCAGTCCGAAATATTCTCGTGGCCCCAGTAACGCCTTGCAACATCCGGTTTCGTTATAGCTTCGAACACCTTTTCCGGCGTCGAGAGAATATAGGTTACGTAAACAAATCTGGTCGTCTCTCTTGTCATTGCTACTCTCCCTCGAGTTCTATCTTCAGATCGTGCAGCAGGCTGAGCCGCTGGCGTTCGAATTTCCTCACCCATCGCTCGTAGACTTCGTGCAGCGGCACCGGATTGATAAAATGCAGCTTTTCGCGGCCACGCCTGACCGAGCTCACCAGATTGGCATCCTCCAATATCCCGAGGTGCTGCGTGGCGGATTGCCGGGTCATGTCCAGGGTTTCGCAAAGCGCGCCCAGCGTCTGCCCGTTCTTCTCACACAGAAGGTCGAGCAGCTTTCTGCGTGTCGGGTCGCCCAGCGCTTTGAAAACTTTATCAATGTGCATTGGTCTTAATCTGCATAGACACAAATATGCAGGTAATTACCTGCCTGTCAAGAAGCCAGTCGGTGCTGAGACCGTCCGCGCTCGTGACCTTCTGCTCAAACCCCATGTCCGCTTACGGCGAGATCGGCAATCGTCGGCTATGACTTGGTTGGGTCGCCAGCCGTCCGTCCACTTCCCTCGGTGCAGCGTCTGGACGGGGTGGAGAGACGACTGTCCGCTTCCGGTCGAAACGAAGCTAAGCTGCCGTTCGGTAGGGCGGTCTACTGCCAAAACCTGCTACTACTCAGCTAGTCGAAGGCCTTCAGTGCGCAGGCAAAGTCGCCCTCCACGGCGTCATCGGACAACGTCCAGAACACGATGCGCTGCTCAGGGTCGATTTCAAGGATCGTGGTAGTGGATTTCTGCGTGCCATAGGCTGCGAAGAAGCCGTAATGGTTCCCGCCGGATACGGGTAGGTTGGGGGGGACAACGCGGTCGATTACGCTCGCTTTGCAGTAGCTAGCCATCTTCACGACCGCACAGCGCATAGGAGGTACCGTGCCCACCGGATCCGGGTTGGGCCCGCACCTCAACTGAACAGGGCTCTACCGGGCATTAGTGTAGACCAGCTCAAGCTCCTCATCTTCCGCGATCGAGGCGGGCGTCAGGATTTCAAAGTCCATGAGCTCAGCGCGACAGTCCTGCGCGCTGAGCTTGCGCGACTGGCACACCGGATGGGCCTCCCATTCCCCGAACAAGGTGGTCAAATCACTTTCAGATCGGACCCCTAGCGACTTCAGCGTCGCCGGCTCCCCCAGGTCCACACCGTTCTCGCCGTAAACGACGTTGATGAACTCGGCGTCGTAGAGCGCCTCATTACCGGGCATGTGGAACGTATCGTACTCGGCGAGGTAGTGGGATGCATAGGCAGATGCGACCGCCGGATGGTTCTCGTCGGGAGGATAGGGCAGCCCATCGTAGCGAGAGATCCAGTAACGTCCGCCCCGACCCTTCTCGATAAAGCTCTCTATCGGCTCCTCGAACATGCCATGCTCGGGCATCACATGGGCCACATAAAACCCTCCGCCTGTCGGTCTAACGATCCCGACATGGGTAATAGAAGTTCCGCTGGCACGTTTCAGAATTTCGCTGCGCGGCCCTGATCGATCCTGAAAGATGATGTCACCATTGGCCAAACCGCTCCATTCTTGCTCGGCGTAGGCTTGGGTTGTCAGCGACATGATCGCGAAGAGGACTATGCAGAGGCTGCTCAATGTCATGCCATGCAGTTTCACTCGTATCGTCCTGATTATCGAGACCAAATGGCGAGAGCACTAACGGTTAGGACCTTGTTACCATCACGCCGCGCGCGCTGTGTCGGCAAGGCGGCGCAGCCTCTATCTCCTGCCAATTCGTAGAAGGGCGGAACGGCACGTCCGGTTCGGGGACCAACGATGGGGTGTGGGAACGTCACCGAAGGGTCGAGAGCGGACGGCCGCAGGGGTGCCCGCGAAGCGCGGCATTCAGGCGGTCGCCGGGTCTGGGGCAGCGTGCTTAGGTGCGGGGACAGCGGAAAATACCTCAATCAAAACAAAGCGACCGAATTCCCCGCACCTTTTCATAACTGCTTGATTTCTTTAAAAATTGGCACCTTTCTCGACCGCACCAGCCTTTTCTGAAGGCAAAGAGCGTCGGGGCCTCCCGGTCCCCATCCCGCATCTCCTACCAGGATGCGGCGGTGAACGTTCAGATCGAACCCCAATGGAATTCGTCGCTGACGCCCGTTGTGCGGACAACGACGTCTGGCATGAGCCCGTCGACCGCCTCGGCCGGTGCTGATTCGAGCGCTTGACCCGTGCGCCTTGTGCAGCCGGCCGGACGTTGCCACTTCGCCGCGTGATGGCATGGACCACGGGGCGGCGACGGGGACGACGATGAATCAAGACAATCTCGGCGGCACATTGCCGAAACGGGCCCTCGTGTTCCTCAATGCCAAGGCCCGAAGCGGCGGCGACGGGTCCGCGGCGGCCGCGCTCGACGTGCTGCGTCAGGCCGGGATGACGCTTGTCGAGCCGGCACAGGACGAGCGTCCGTTTCGCGAGATCATCCGGGAATACGCGAGCCAGGTCGATCTGGTCGTCCTCGGCGGCGGCGATGGGACACTGAGCGACTCGGCGGCGGCGCTGATGGAGGCCGATCTGCCGCTGGGTATCCTGCCGCTCGGGACCGCCAATGATCTTGCCCGGACCCTGACGATCCCGACCGACATCACCGCCGCCGCTTCGGTCATCGCTGCCGGCAAACTGCGTGCCGTCGATCTAGGCGAGGTCAACGGCCAGCTGTTCTTCAATGTCGCCAGCATCGGCTTTTCGGCCGACCTGGCGCGCAGCCTGACGGCGGCGGCCAAGAAGAAGTGGGGCAAGCTGGGCTACGCGATCGCGGCGTTCAAGCTGCTGCGCCAGAGCCGGCCCTTCTCGGTCGACATCGAGCATGACGGCGTCGTCGAGCGTGTCCGGACGGTGCAGGTCTCCGTCGGCAACGGCCGATTCTACGGCGGCGGCATGGCCGTCGCGGCGGATGCGGCGCCCGACGACGGCCTGCTCGACGTCTATAGCCTGGAGGTCGAGCACTGGTGGGAGCTCGTTGCTCTGGCGCCGTCGCTGCGGCGGGGCACGCAAGGGCGGTGGAAGAAGGTCCGGACCTTCCAGTCCACCGGCCTGACGCTGAGCACGCGGCGGCCGCATGACGTCAATGCCGACGGGGATCTCGCATCGAAGACGCCCGCGACATTTCGGATCCACCGCAAGGCGCTGCGGGTGTTCGTGCCGAGCGCCCCGGCCGCCTGACCGGGCCGGGTGGCTAGTGTCGGCCCCCGGCGTCCTCCGTCGTCGACTGCAGCGAGGGTCCCTCGACCTCGGCCGGGTTATGCCGGTTGTAGAGGATCGAGGACCATAGGGCGACGCCGATGACGACCGCACCGCCGAGACCCGTGAGGACCTCGGGCACGTGGACGACCGCCTGTGCGTACATGATCACCGACAGCGCAAGTATGGCGTAGAAGGCGCCGTGCTCGAGATAGCGGTATTCCATCAGCGTGCCGCGTTCGACGAGCATGATCGTCATCGAGCGGACATACATCGCGCCGATGCCGAGTCCGATGGTGATGACGAACAGGTTCTGGGTCAGCGCGAAGGCACCGATGACCCCGTCGAACGAGAAGCTGGCGTCGAGCACCTCCAGATAGAGGAAGGCGCCGAGACCGCCCTTGGCGGCCCCGACCATCGCCTCGTTGGCCTTGTCGAGTACCCTTCCGAGGATGTCGACGAACAGGAAGGTGATCAGCCCATAGATCGCCGACATGACGAAGGTGAGCTTCTCGGCCGAGTCGACCAGATGGGCGAAGATCAGCATCAGGACGAGAACGAAGGTGATCTCGGCGCCCCGGATGCTGGCAAAGCGGCTGACGCGCGACTCGATCACGTGGACCCAGTGGATCTCCTTGTGCTCGTCGAAGAAGAAGCTGAGCGCCACCATCATCAGGAACGTGCCGCCGAACGCCGCGATCGAGAGATGGGCGTCCAGCATGATGCGCGAATACTCGGCCGGCTCGTTGATCGCCAGTTGCATGGCCGCGATCGGCCCGATGCTTGCGGCGATCGCCACGATCACGAGGGGGAAGAGAACCCGCATGCCGAACACGGCAATGAGGATGCCCCAGGTCAGGAAGCGCCGCTGCCAGACCGGGGTCATCTCCTTCAGCTTGTTCGCGTTGACGATGGCGTTGTCGAAGGACAGCGAAATCTCGAGGACGGCGAGGACCGCGCAGATGAAGAAGACGGCGAACATCCCACCGATCGTGCCGGTGGCGTTCCAGCCGAGCCACGCGCCGAGCGCGAGGCCGACGGCCGTCACGATGAATGACCACTTAAAGTAATGCAGGCTCGCCATGTGGGGTCCGTTCGTGAGCAAGACGCCGTAGCAGCAGCTCTGGCTGTCACCGCAGACGACAGAGGCGGCGCTCGGCAGCGACATCGCGATGTACGCCTCCGGCGCGCGATTATCCATCACCTCCCGCGCGCCAATTATGTTGTCGGGAAGCCACGTCCGCCGACGGTCTGCATCCCGGTCGATAGTGGCCTCCCATTTGCGGCCTCCATCACCGGATCATCGCGGCGGTCGTGCTTTCGAAGTGGATGAAAATCCTCTAGACGCGGGGCGACCGCTGTTGCCGGCGGGTCGATCCGTTTCACCACAAGTCGGGGAGGGTGCATGGCTGATCCGCAGCTGAACAGCGACGCGCCTGCAGATGGTGTGCGGAACGAGGTCTACGACGAGGACGGCTTCGTCGCGCAGCCTTTCCGCCAAAACGTTGAGGCCGCGATCGAGGCGGAGGATGCCGACTTCCTGCAGCAGGAAATCGGCCATCTGCACGAGTCGGAACTCGGCGACCTGCTCGAAGCCCTCGACCACGGGGAGCGGCAGTCCCTCGTCCGGCTGATGGGCGACCAGTTCGACTACACCGCGCTCACCGAGGTCGACGAAGCGATCCGCATGTCGATCGTCGACGCCATGCCGAACGCGCAGATCGCCGAAGCGGTGCGCGAGCTGGATTCGGACGACGCGGTCTACATCCTCGAGGATCTCGACGAGGCGGATCGCAAGGACATTCTGGAGCGCCTGCCGTTCCGCGAACGCATCCGGCTGCGGCGCTCGCTCGAATATCCCGAGGAATCCGCCGGCCGGCGGATGCAGACCGAGTTCGTCGCGGTGCCGCCTTATTGGACCGTCGGCCAGACCATCGACTACATGCGCGAGGACGAGGACCTTCCCGAATCCTTCGCCCAGATCTTCGTCATCGATCCGGCCTTCAAGCTGCTCGGCGCGGTCGATCTCGACCGCATCCTGCGCGCCAAGCGGCCGGAGAAGATCGAAGACATCATGCACGAGACGCGCCACGCGATCCCGGCCGAGATGGACCAGGAGGAAGCGGCGCAGGTCATCGAGCAGTACGATCTGCTGTCGGCTGCCGTTGTCGACGAGAGCGAACGCCTAGTCGGCGTGCTCACCATCGACGACGTCCTCGACATCCTGCAGCAGGAAGCCGACGAGGACATCAAGCGTCTCGGCGGCGTCGGCGACGAAGAGATCTCCGATACCGTGTTCACCGCCGCGCGTTCGCGCTTCTCCTGGCTGCTGATCAACCTGGTGACGGCGATCCTCGCCTCGCTGGTCATCGGCCTGTTCGACGCGACGATCGAGCAGATGGTGGCGCTGGCCGTGCTGATGCCGATCGTCGCCTCGATGGGCGGCAACGCCGGAACGCAGACGATGACGGTGACGGTGCGGGCGCTCGCCTCCCGCGACATCGACCTCTACAACGCCGGGCGGGTCATCCGGCGCGAGACGCTCGTCGGGCTGCTCAACGGCGTCCTGTTTGCGGTGATCATCGGCCTCGTTGCTGCGTTCTGGTTCGACAATCGCGGCCTTGGCGAAGTGATCGCCATCGCCATGATAGTCAACATGCTGGCGGCGGCGCTGGCCGGCATCCTGATTCCGCTGGTCCTCGATCGCTTCGGCGTCGATCCGGCCATCGCGTCCGGCACCTTCGTGACGACGGTGACCGACGTCGTCGGGTTCTTCTCGTTTCTGGGCCTGGCCGCCATCTGGTTCAACATCGGCTGACGGCACCACCGGGGGCGCGCCGTGCTGCGGTGCATGGATTGACTTTTACGTAAGGCTGGCCTCATGCAGCTATGGCACCGCTGTCGGGGATCCCGCTTTCATGCGCGACTATTACACGATCACCGAGCTCACCCGGGAGTTCGACATTTCGACCCGGACCATCCGCTTCTACGAGGACGAGGGCCTGCTCGCGCCGATAAGGCGGGGCCGGACGCGGCTGTTCCGGCACTCCGATCGGCAGCTTTTGAAGAACATCCTGCGCGGCAAGCGCCTGGGGTTCTCGATCGCCGAGATCCGCGAGATCATGAACATGTACAAGAGCCCGCCGGGTGAGGCCGCGCAGCTGCGGGCGATCGTCCGACGTGTCGGCGACCGCCGGCAGGAGCTCGAGCAGAAGCGCCGCGACATCGAGGAACTGCTGCGCGAGCTGGACGCGGCCGAAGAGGCCTGCCTCACCCGCATGGCCGAACTCGGCGTCGGCCAGACGGCACGCGCCGAGTAGCGACCGGCGCATCGCTCCCTGCCAACCGCGTCGTTCAGCGGCCTGCTACTGGGCCTCGAACTGGTCCACCGTCCGGAACGTGCATTCGTTGATGATGTCGCGGATCCGGGTCATCTGGGCTTCGTCGGTGTCGCCGGCCATCAGCGCATCGAAGAGATCGGCCGCGACGATCTCGCGTTGCGCGCAGTCGCAATAGGCCTGGCAGAACCGCTCGTCCTGCTGGGCCAGGCAGGCTCGGCTGCAGTCGGACCGGAACACCGCATCGCGGTCCGGCGGCGCGATCTGGGCGAAGACATAGACGAGGCCGATCAGCACCGGCTGGTGCACCAGATAGAACATCAGCGAATGGCGGCCGAGCCAGCCGAGCGGCACAAGCGGTGCGAGCGACGGGTTCCAGCGGCGCAGCGCCTCGAACGTCCCGGCTCGCTGCGCCAGCCGCGCGACCGCGATGCCGGCGAGCACGGCGCCGAAGAACGGGAAGATCGGCACCAGATCGTTCGACACTGGCGGCGATTCGGCGAGGCCGGTCCAGGCCAGCCATCGCGTGTCGAATGCCGGGCTGGTGACGAACCAGGGCAGGGCGATCACGCCGACCGCGGCCAACGCAGCGATGATCCACGGCAGCCTCAGGAAGGCCAGGCCGATCAGGCTCGCGACCACGATGTGATGGAGGATGCCGAAGAAGACGAAGCTGTTCGGCGTGGCGAACACTGTGGCGATCGTGACGGCGGCGGCTGCCGCGGTGACCTGGCCGAGTCGTACAAGAAACGGCCGCCACCGTACGCCGCCGCCATGCGCGAGAACGAGGCTGATCCCGACGAGGAACAGGAAGCTCGAGGCGATGACCCGGGCGAAAACCCGCCAGCCGCCCTCACCGGTCAGGCCGCGATCGACATAGTTGAAGAATTCGAGATCCCAGGTGAAGTGATAGACCACCATCGCGAGCAGCGCGACGGCACGGGCGATGTCGACGATTTCGATGCGCCCGCTGGGGGCGGGACCGACTGCTGGGGGCACGCGTGTTCCTTGAAGCTGGACAGCCACGGCGGCTTCCTATGTTGAACGGCAATGCCGCCGTTTCGCGCGGCGGTCTATCCCCGAAGAGGTACGACATGAAGATCATCGAGGCGCACGGCGCTCGCATTCCGTCCATCGGCCTGGGCACCTACACACTCGAAGGCGAGACTTGCGTCGACATGGTGGCGAAGGCGATCGAGGCGGGTTACCGCCACATCGACACCGCCCGCATGTACGGCAACGAGGTCCAGGTTGGCGAGGGCATCCGGCGCAGCGGCATCGATCGCGGAGAGCTGTTCGTCACGACCAAGGTCTGGTGGACCGATCTCACCGAGGACGCCCTTTCCGCGTCGGCCCACAAGGCCATCGAGGCTCTGGGCATCGGGGCTGTCGACCTCATCCTCATCCACTGGCCGAACCGGGACGTGCCGCTGGAAGAATCAATCGACGCGCTGAACCGCACCGTTGCCGACGGGCTGACGCACCACATCGGCGTCGCCAATTTCACCAGCGCCATGGTCGACGAGGCGTGCGCCATGTCGTCCCGCCCGCTGGTCTGCAATCAGGTCGAGTATCACCCTTTCCTCTCGCAGGACGACGTGCTTTCGGCCTGCCGGCGCAACGAGATGGCGATGATCGCCTATTCGCCGATCGGCCAGGGCGGCGACGTCCTCGGTCATCCGGTGATCCGGGAAGCCGCCGAAGCGCACGGCAAGTCGCCGGCTCAGATCGTGCTGCGCTGGGAGATCGAGCAGGACATGGTCGGTGCGATCCCCCGCACGTCCAATCCGGAGCGGCTGCGGCAGAACCTCGAGATCTTCGACTTCGCGCTGACCGAGGCAGAGCACGCGGCGATCAGCGACCTGACGCGGCGCAGGGCGCGCCTCGTCGATCCGTCCTTCGCGCCGCACTGGGATCGCGCCTAGACCCACGCGCGGCCGGAAGCAGGAGGCTGGACTGTTCTTCATCATCGCCAAGATCGGCTGGTTCGTCCTGCAGCCGCTGGTCGCCATCATCCTCGTGGCCGCCATCGGCTTCCTCGCCCGCCGGCTGCGCTATTGGCGTCTGGGCGGCGCCTTCTATGGGCTTGCGGCTCTGGCGCTGGTCCTGTGCAGCCTGACGCCCGCCGGCCTCGTCATGACGGCAGTGCTGGAGGATCGGTTCCCGCGCCCGTCGCTGCCGCAGGATGTCGACGGCATCGTCGTCCTCGGCGGCATGTTCGATACCCGCGTCGCCCGCACCCGTGGCGAGCCGGAGCTGAACGAGGCGGGCGACCGGGTCACCGTCGCCCGCGCCCTCGCTTTCCGCTATCCGGAAGCCCGGGTACTTTTCAGCGGCGGCGTCGCGGCGGTGCTGGAGGAGGACATTCCCGAGACCTACGTCGCAGAAGTGTTCTTCGCATCGCTCGATCTCGAACCCGACAGACTGCTGCTCGACGACCGCGCCAGAGACACGTTCGAGAACGCCGTCTACGCGAAGGAACTGGCCGAGCCGCAGCCGGGCGAGACGTGGCTGCTGGTCACCTCGGCCTCGCACATGCCGCGGGCGGTCGGGTGCTTCCGCGTCGCTGGCTTCGACGTGATCCCGTATCCGGTGGATTACCGGACGCCAAGCGGAGCGGCTTTGTGGCGTCCCTCGACCGCGACGACGCGCAATCTCGAAAAGGTCCACTTCGCCATCCGGGAATATGTCGGCCTTGCCGCCTACTACGTCGCCGGCCGAACCGACGCGCTCTTCCCTGCGCCACGCTGATCGGGCAGGTGAGCCTAATCGTGCACGGCATCCCGGGCAGGCGAGCGATATTGCCGCTGTGCGATGATGACGACGACGAGCGTCGTCGTCAGGACCAGCGCATAGGGCCCGAGGAACCAGCCGAGATAGGCGAGGGCGAAGAAGATGGCGCGCAGGCCCGTATTGAAGTTGCGGCCGGCAATCTGGTTGAGCCGCGCCGCCTTCAGTACCGCCCGTTCCCGCGTCGCCGCGTCCACGGTGGGATCTGAGGGCATCGGCACAGCGCCGATGAGAATCGAGCAATAGTTGAACAGCCGATAGGCCCAGCCGAACTTGAAGAAGGCGTAGGCGAAGATCAGCACCAGACCGAGCAGCTTGAGCTCTACCATGCCTCGGTCGAGACCGGCATAGAATGGCAGGTCGGCCGAGATCGTAGCGATTCGTTCGGCCGAACCCAGGAGCGCGAAGCAGCCGCCGATGGCGAAGATGCAGGCCGAGGCAAAGAAGGCAGTGCCCTGCTGGAGCCCCGCCATGATGGCCGTGTCGATCATCCGCAGGTCGCGCCGGGACATCACCTCCATCCAGCGTCCGCGCTGGACGTTCATGGCGCTGGACAGGCCCTTGTCGGCGAGGGGGCCGTGGTCATTGATCCAGTTGTACCCCAGCCACACGACGAGAAAGATCGCCACCGCGATGCCGTCTGCCGTCTCGATCATCAGCATCGGGCCGTCTCCCATTCCGCACCGTTTCCGTCGACCGGACCGCGCGGATTCTGCGGATCAATTCCGCCCGGAGGTGACAGGGTTGGCGGCGTCGGCGCAAGTCCGGCTCAAGGCAGGGCCAGCAAAGTGACGACAGAATCCTTCTGGGGGGTGCCTTGTACGCCGACGCCTTAACGGATATTTAACAGCTGCGGACCGGGACGGGGGTCATGACGGATCCGCCGCAACATCAATGCAGGACAGTTTCATATATGGATGACAGTGTGCAGAAGTCGTGCTGGGGCGTGACCGTATGGACGGTCGCCGTCTTCTCAGCCCTCCTCGTGCTCGGCTTTCTTTTCGCCGGCGCCGAGACGGTGACGATCGCCGCGAACTGATCATTGTGGGGTCGGCCCGAGGTCGACTGCCGCATTCGCCGCCCGCTGCAACTCGCGCCGCCAGGCGGCTCTCCCGGGCATACTGAAGCCTGGCCGACCGATTATCGACCGGACAACTGAGCGCCGATCGTTCGAAAGGCAGCCGTGCCGCTCCACCTCATCAAGCTATGCGTCGGCGTCGAGACCATCGAGGAGCTCGAGACCCACGTTGCGGGCCGCCTTGCGCACGCCCGAACGATGGGCACGGCCGTCGAGCAGATCCATACCACGCGGATGGTCCCGAAGCGCGCCACCGAACTGGTGGAAGGCGGGTCGCTCTATTGGGTGATCAAGGGCCATACGCAGGTTCGCCAGCGTCTGCTCGCCGTCCGCCCGTTCGTCGACGAGGCGGGGATCGGGCGCTGCCGTCTGGTGCTGGAGCCGGTCTTCACCCGAACCGCCTGGCAGCCGCGACGGGCCTTCCAGGGCTGGCGCTACCTCAAGCCCGAAGATGCGCCGATGGACCTCGGCGGGGGAGAGACGCCGGACGAGGCGCTGCCGCCGGCCTTGAGCCGAGAACTGTTCGAACTCGGCCTTCTCTAGACCGTCCGTTCAGCGGAAGCGTAGCCGGAGGGCAGGCGTACCGGAGGTTCCTGCCACCCGGATGCGCGTGTGCGAGATCGGCTGGGAGGAGCGCCAGGCCCGCGCCCCGTGGCAGAGCAGCAGCGCCACCAGATCCTTGGCCTTGAGGCGCGAGCGTCCGTCTCTGACCTCGGCAAGGCGCAGCGCCGCCTGATGCACCGGGTGGGCCCCGCCCTGGTTGAGGGCCCGCGGAAAGGGCGTCTCCATGACTTCCTGGCCGAGACCATGCTGTTCGATCGACATGCCTGAATCCCCTCAAAACGCGATACACTAGGATTGAAACCGAACGGGCTTTCGCCCGCAGCGGGCATGTCAGTTGGCGACGGCGTAGCAATTGTAGTCGTTACGCTTCAGCGCAGCACAGGCCTCCCAGGCCTGGTCCTTGTTCGCGAAGCCGGCGAACCGGGCGCGATGCAGCGTCTGTGCGCCACTGCTGACCGGTTCGATGAACGGCTCGGCGGCGTTCAGCGGTCCCCCGACCTTGCGCTTGGCTTCCGACAGCATGCTCATGGCGTCGGCGGCGGCGGGCGCTGCGGCGATCTGGACGACCCAGGGCGAGCTCGGGCGAGAGACCGAAGCCGACTGGACGGAGCCGGTCGGCTCGTGGTCGACGGCACCCGGAACCCCGAGGCGCGGCATCGGCACGCCGGTGTTCATCGCCGGCCGGGAAACGGCCGGGAACGGAATGTGCGAAGCAGGGCGCTCTTGGACGAGGGCGGCGCGCAGGGCGTCGCGGCCGACGATGGGACGAGCGTCGGCCTGCGGCAGCCGGGCGATCGCGCCGGCAGCATCCGAGCCGTAGGCGAGGGCAATGCGTTCGTCGACATTGACGGGCGCCGGCCGGGAGCCGGGCACCGGACCGTTGCTGGGCAGGGCGGCGACGGTTATGGCTGCTGGTGCAGCGGCGGCAACCGGCATCGGCGTCGGAACGCTGGCACGCGAGGCGATGAGTGCGCCGCCGTCGCGGGTGCTGGCCTGCGGCAGGTACTGGTTGAGCAACTTGACCATATGGTCGTCGCGGGAACGGCCCGAACGGCCGCCCATCACCACGGCGACGAGGCTCTTGCCGTCGCGCTTGACGGACGAGACAAGGTTGAAGCCCGACGCATTGATGTAGCCGGTCTTGATGCCGTCGGTACCTTCGACGCGGCCGAGCACCCGGTTATGGTTGCCGAGGCGGGTGCCGCGGAAATTGTAGGATCGCGTCGAGAAGTAGCCGTAATATTCCGGGAAATGCTCGCGCAGCGCGATGCCGAGCGTCGCCATGTCCCGCGCGGTGGTGCGCTGCTCGCTGTTCGGCAGGCCGTTGGCGTTCTTGAACGTGGTGCGCGACATGCCGAGCTTGCGGGCGGTTGCCGTCATCTGCTCTGCGAATCGTGCTTCAGATCCGCCCAGGAACTCGGCCATGACCACCGACGCGTCGTTGGCGGACTTGGTAACGAGGGCGCTGATGCCCTCCTCGAGGGTGATGGTCGAGCCGACCTTCAGGCCGAGCTTCGACGGTGGCCGCGCAGCGGCGTATTTCGACACCGGCATCTGGCTAGACTTGGAGACGCGGCCGGTCTTGAGAGCGGCGAACGTCATGTACAGCGTCATCATTTTCGTGAGTGAAGCCGGGTAACGATACGCGTCCGCATTGTCCTCATAGAGGACCTTGCCGTTGTTGGCGTCGATCACGAATCCGGCATAACGCGGGTTCGCGTGGGCCGCGGACATCTGCGAAAGGCACAGCGCGCCTCCGAGGGCAGCGAAGCCGAGCGTCTTTCCAAACGCGACGGTGACGGCTCTGAGACGGGGAAAAATCTTGCGCACGCGGCTACTCTCTTGATCTGACCTGCTGCGAACCTGCCGCGAGATGTCGGGCACGATGTCGCAGGCACTTCGGATTCCGGCGGGCGCTGACAGCCCCCGTTGAAATGCAGATTAGGCGGACGGGCTTACCAATCGGTTTATGGTTGCCGAACCCTTCCACCGTGCGCGGCAATCATCGGTAGCGCAGAAAGCCGACATCAATGCGGGCGCTGGCCCGCAATGCCGTCAGGCGTTGGCAAATATTGTGCAGCGCAATATATTCAGGCCAGCATGATCAGTCCCGCTGGCGGCGATGATCGTCGTCGGCACAAGCAACTTCCAGCCAGGGGAACGCAATGATGACTAGTTACGAAGATGCGACCCGCACCAGCAAGAGCGCCGTGGACAGCACCCTGGATTCCCTCACGGTGGTGACCAAGGGCCTGCAGCAGATAGCCACCGAAACGTCGGAATTCGGCAAGCGCTCCTATGAGCATCAGATGGCGATGCTGGAGAAGCTCCTGCAGGCGCGTTCGATGGACAAGACCTTCGAGTTGCAGGGCGATTTCGCCAAGTCGATCTATCAGAGCTGGGTGTCCCAGACGACGAAGTTCGGCGAGATCTACGCTGACATGGCGCGCGAGGCCTGCAAGCCGCTCGAACAGATCGCATTGGGTTCTTACGGGCGCGGCGTCGAATACACCCGCGAGAACTCCGAGACGGCTGCAAAGGTGGCCAAGGCCGACGAGACGCAGGTCGCCGCCTGATCCAAGCCGGCAGGGCCTCAGGGCAGACGACACCTCAATGGAATTTTTTCGAAGGCCCGGACGACGCCGGGCCTTTTTTGTTGGTGGAAGGACTGGGACGCACCACCCCGAAGCCTCGACGACGGGCGGGTGACGGAGAATGCTTTGCCGAGCGCGTGATGCGTCTTAAAATCCGGCGGACGGCACATACATACGGTGCGATGAGAATGGTGGCTGAATTGACCGACGAGAAGCGCATGACCGATGGCGGGTTCGCCCCGGGGCGCGGGCAGGCGGGGAAGGATGAGGGCGGCGACGGCGACACCGATCGCGGCACGTCTGTCATCACCCGCACCAAGCCGAAGACAAAGCGGCCGAGCCTTTACAGAGTGCTCCTTCTGAACGACGATTACACACCCATGGAGTTCGTGATCCACGTGCTCCAGCGGTTCTTTCAGAAGGATGCCGAGGCGGCCACCAGGATCATGTTGCATGTGCACAACCACGGCGTTGGCGAATGCGGGGTCTATACCTACGAGGTAGCGGAGACGAAGGTCACGCAGGTCATGGATTTTGCGCGCCAGCACCAACATCCGCTGCAATGCGTGATGGAAAAGAATTGAGGTGAAGCTTGCCGACATTTTCGCAAAGCCTTGAGAAGTCGCTGCATCAGGCACTGACGCTCGCCAACGAGCGCCGGCAGGAATTCGCGACGCTTGAGCATCTGCTGCTTGCGCTTCTGGAGGACAAGGACGCCGCTGCCGTCATGCGGGGCTGCAGCGTCGACCTCGATCTCCTGCGCAAGAACCTGATCTCCTATATCGATACCGAACTCACCAACCTGGTCACGGGTCACGACGAGGATTCGAAGCCGACGGCGGGCTTCCATCGCGTCATCCAACGTGCTGTGATCCATGTGCAGTCTTCCGGCCGCGACGAAGTGACCGGCGCCAACGTGCTCGTCGCCATATTCGCCGAACGCGAAAGCCATGCAGCCTATTTCCTGCAGGAGCAGGAGATGACCCGCTACGACGCAGTGAACTTCATCTCGCATGGGATTTCCAAGCGGCCGGGCGAATCAGAAAGCCGGCCGCTCAGAGGCGCCGAGGACGACCAATCGACCGTGGGCCAGGATGACGACGGCAAGCGCAAGACGGCTCAGGACGCCCTGACCGCCTATTGCGTGAATCTCAACGAGAAGGCGCGCAACGGCAAGATCGATCCGCTGATCGGGCGGGCCGAGGAAATCAACCGGACCATCCAGGTCCTGTGCCGCCGCTCCAAGAACAACCCGCTCTATGTAGGCGATCCCGGCGTCGGCAAGACGGCGATCGCCGAGGGCCTCGCCAAGCGCGTTGTCGAGGGCGACGTGCCGGACGTTCTGGCCGATGCGACGATCTTCTCGCTCGACATGGGCACCCTGCTCGCCGGCACGCGCTATCGTGGCGACTTCGAGGAGCGGCTGAAGCAGGTGGTCAAGGAACTCGAGGAGTATCCGGGCGCTGTCCTGTTCATCGACGAGATCCACACGGTGATCGGCGCCGGTGCGACCTCGGGCGGGGCGATGGATGCCTCGAACCTGTTGAAGCCGGCGTTGTCCTCGGGCGCGATCCGCTGCATCGGTTCGACCACCTACAAGGAATACCGCCAGTTCTTCGAGAAGGACCGGGCGCTGGTGAGGCGCTTCCAGAAAATCGACGTCAAGGAACCGTCGATCGAGGATGCCGTGTCGATCCTCCGGGGCCTGAAGCCCTATTTCGAGGATTTCCACCGGGTGAAGTTCACCAACGAGGCGATCCGCTCGGCCGTCGAGCTGTCGGCCCGCTACATCAACGACCGCAAGCTGCCGGACAAGGCGATCGACGTGATCGACGAAACCGGCGCCTCGCAGATGCTGGTGCCCGAGGCCAAGCGGAAGAAGCAGATCGGCGTCAAGGAGATCGAGGCGACTGTCGCCACCATGGCGCGGATCCCGCCGAAGGCCGTCTCGAAGGATGACGAGGAAGTCCTCGCCCATCTCGACGAGCAGCTGAAGCGCGTCGTCTACGGTCAGGATGCGGCGATCGAGAACCTTGCCTCGGCCATCAAGCTGGCCCGTGCCGGCCTGCGCGAACCGGACAAGCCGATCGGCTCGTATCTGTTCTCGGGCCCGACCGGCGTCGGCAAGACCGAGGTGGCGCGCCAGCTGGCGTCGTCGCTCGGCGTCGAGCTGCTGCGCTTCGACATGTCGGAGTACATGGAGCGGCACACCGTCTCGCGGCTGATCGGCGCGCCTCCGGGCTATGTCGGCTTCGACCAGGGCGGCCTTCTGACCGACGGTGTCGATCAGCACCCGCACAGCGTGCTGCTGCTCGACGAGATCGAGAAGGCGCATCCGGACCTGTTCAACATCCTGTTGCAGGTGATGGATCACGGCAAGCTGACGGATCACAACGGCAAGCAGATCGACTTCCGGAACGTGATCCTGATCATGACGACCAATGCCGGCGCGTCGGAAATGGCCAAGGCCAATATCGGCTTCGGTCATTCGCGGCGTAGCGGCGCGGACGAGGAGGCGATCAACCGCCTGTTCACGCCGGAATTCCGCAACCGCCTCGACGCTGTGATCCCGTTCGGATCGCTGCCGACACCGGTCATCCACCAGGTGGTAGAGAAGTTCGTCATGCAGCTGGAGGCACAGCTGTCGGAACGCGGCGTGACGTTCGAATTGACGCCAGAAGCGGTCTCCTGGCTCGCCGAGAAGGGCTACGACGAGAACATGGGCGCCCGGCCGCTTGGCCGGACGATCCAGGAGTACATCAAGAAGCCACTGGCGGACGAGGTGCTCTTCGGCAAGCTCAAGCGCGGCGGCACGGTGAAGGTCACCGTGGACACGGCCGAAGACGGCACGAAGACCCTCGCGCTCGAGGCGATCGCCGACGAAGTCCCGCCGAAGGCGAAGAAGTCGGAGTCGCGTCGACGGAGCAAGGTCACTGCGGATGGCGCGGAGATTGACGAGCCGGACGATGACGAGAGTGACGAGGACGAGCCGGACGATGCAGTGGCCGAGCCGGCGCCTGCCGGGAAAGTCGCCGCGTCGAAGCGGCCTGCCACGGTGCCGAAAGTCCCGCGCAAGCTGAACTGAGCAATGAGGGCCGCCCGCAGGGGCGGCCCTTTCAGCATGACGGCCGGAGCCAGTCTTGGAACATCTCGATCCGGCCGACGATCAGGGTGCGGCCTACTGGGCGCTGCAGGGCGCCAAGGGCATTGCCAGCGCCCCGGCCTTGATCCTCATCACCGCCTTTGTCGGATTTGCCGGGCTCTCGCGCGAAGCGGGACTGACCTGAGTCGAAGCCTCCTTCATGACCGCGACGGTCTGGGCGCTGCCTGCCAACATCATCTTGGTCGGCGCCATCACGGCGGGCGCGTCGCTGCCGGCGGCGGCACTGGCGGTCGGCTTGTCGTCGATCCGGATGATGCCGATGGTGGTCGCGCTGATGCCGGAGATCGCCGGATCCCGGACACGAAAATCGACGCTTCTTTTCCTGTCGCATTTCGTCGCCATCACTGGCTGGGTCTTCGCGATGGAGCGGGCGCGGCATGTGCCGCGTGAACAGCGGACGGCGTTCTTCGGCGGGTTTGCCGTGACGTTGACGACTGTCAACACGATCATCGTGGCAGTCGCCTTCAACTTGATGTGCCAGTTGCCGGCGCTGGTGACGGGGGCGCTGGCGTTCCTGACGCCGATCTATTTTCTCGTCTCGCTCTACGGCTCCGCCCGCGACCTTTCCGGGCGCCTTGCCTTGTTCGCCGGCATGGCGGCCCTGCCGCCGGCCCATTATCTTTGGCCGCAATTCGAGCTGATGGTGGCCGGCATCGTCGGCGGTCTGGCTGCCTATGGCCTTGGGCAATGGGCCGAGAGGCGCCGCCATCCATGACGGGCCTCGACCTGAGCTTCGACGCGCCCTTGGGCGAATGGTGGCCATTCGCCTTCATCCTGCTCGCCGGATGGCTGCCGACGGATGCCTGGCGCTATCTCGGCGTGCTGACGGCCGGACGGATGGACGAACATTCGCCGCTCGCCTCGCTCACCCGGGCCATCGCGACGTCGATGGTGGCGGCGGTGATCGCCCAGCTCGTCCTGTACCCAGCCGGCTCTCTGGCCGCGATTCCCACCGCCGCCCGCATCGGGGCGGTCGCGGCCGGGTTCGTTGCTTACCTCGCATGCGGTCGCCGGGTACTGGCGGCAATCCTTGTCGCGGAAGCTGTGCTTCTTGGCGCAGCGTTCCTGCTCTGAAGCGCGGCATCCGCGGGACATCCGCTGACGCCGATCGGGATCAGCCGAGCGCGGCCCGGATCTGCTCGGCCTGTTTCTCAAGCTCTGCCGGGGTCGCGCTGCCGCCCGCATGGGGTGCGAGCGATACACCCTCATAGGCCGGCACGACATGGAAATGCAGGTGGAAGACCGTTTGGCCCGCCGACTCTTCGTTGAACTGCGCTATCCGCACGCCGTCGGCATTGAACGCCGTCCGGACGGCGCGGGCGAGGCGGGCGACGATCGGCATGACCGCCGCAAGCGTCGCATCGTCGGCATCGAGCAGGTTGCGCGATGGTGCCTTCGGGATGACCAGGCAGTGGCCTTTCGATTGCGGCATGATGTCCATGACCGCGATCGCGGTGTCGTCCTCGTAGAGCTTGAGGCTCGGAATCTCGCCGCGCAGAATCTTCGCGAAGATGTTGCCGTCGTCGTAGCTGGTCATGGGAGGCTCGGTCATGGTTGCGGATCGGCCGTAGGGTAGGGGCCTGCGCCCGCTTGTCCAAGCATGACCGCTAACTTTGCGACGCGCCGCCATCGCCCTTCTTGTAGGGCGTGTGCTCGCCGAGGATCTCCGAGACCCGCGCGACCTCCTCGCGCTCGCTTTCGAGGTAGTCCTCGACGGCCCGGCGCAGGCCCGGATGGCCGATCCAGTGCGCCGAATGCGTCGTCACCGGCTCGTAGCCGCGCGCCAGCTTGTGCTGTCCCTGCGCACCTGCCTCGACCACGGCCAGCTTGTGGGCGATCGCGTAGTCGATCGCCTGGTGGTAGCAGACCTCGAAATGCAGGAACGGGTGCTCCTCGATGCAGCCCCAGTTGCGGCCGTACACCGTATCGGCGCCGATGAAGTTGAGCGCGCCGGCGATATAGCGGCCGCCCCGGCGCGCCATCACCAGCAGCGTCTGGTCCGCCATCCGCTCGCCGATCAGGCTGAAGAAGCGGCGGTTGAGATAGGGACGTCCCCATTTGCGGCTGCCAGTGTCGAGGTAGAAGGCATAGAACGCGTCCCAGGCTTCCTCCGTCAGGTCGCTTCCGGTCAGCCAGACGATTTCGATGTCGTTTTCCAGCGCCTCGCGGCGCTCCCGTCGCAGCGTCTTGCGCTTGCGCGAAGCGAGTGTGTCTAGGAATGCTTCGTAGGTGTCGTAACCGCGGTTGAGGAAATGGAACTGCTGGTCCGTGCGATGCAACCAGTCCGAGTCCTCCAGGACCGAAAGATCCTTGTCGATCAAGAAAGTGGCGTGAACCGATGAGACACCGGTTCGTTCCGCGTAGGTCTTGGCGGACTCCGCCAGCGCCTGCCGGCGGATGTCGGCGCCCGGCGTCTGGCCGACGAGCAGACGGGGCCCTGAAGCCGGGGTGAACGGCACCGACATCTGCAGCTTGGGATAATAGCGGCCGCCGGCGCGCTGGAAGGCATCGGCCCAGCCCTGGTCGAAGACATATTCGCCCTGGCTATGGCTCTTGAGATAGGCCGGTGCGGCCGCGATCGCCTGGCCTGCCTCGTCCTCGAGGATCAGGTGCTGCGGCAGCCAGCCGGCCCGCTCGCCGACACAGGCGCTGTCCTCCAGCGAACTGAGAAATGCATGCGATACGAAAGGGTTGGGGGAGGTTGCTTGTGTCGTTTCGCCGGCGACAGCGGGACTGGCGCCAGCCAGCTCTTCCCAGACGGAACGATCGATATGCGTCACGCTGTCGACGACCCGGACCACGAAAGTCCGTTCGCTCTCTTTCGCCGGGGTCTTCGCGGTTTCTCTCATGCGATGAGACTTATGCCGTCCGCGTCGCAGCGCAAGCCGTCAGTGCTGCGGTGCGAAGCCCTCGAAGGTGATCTGGTCGGCATGGCGCCTGCTCTGCGCCTCATCATCCGGCGTCCGCACCGTCCAGGTCATCACCGGGGCGCCGCGCTCGCGGACCCAGCCGACAAAAGCATTCGGGAGGTGGTGGACGTTGTAGGACACGAAGTCGCAGCCGCGTCCGAAGATTTCCCGGTGACGGCGCAGGGCCTCCAGCTTCGTCCCCTCCGCCGTGAGGCCGACAGGATGCGGCAGTCCTGCTTCGAGCAACTGATCGATGAGCCAGGCATCGAACGACATCAGCGCCAGTTCGCCGGAATAGCCGGATAGCGCCGGGCGGAGACGTTCGACATAGCCGGCATCGGTTTCGGCGGAGATGCCCTTCAGCTCCATGACGATCGGCACCGCGCCGTTCACCAGCGCCAGGAAATCCGCCACGGTGGGAATGGTGGCGCCGCCGGCGACCAGAGCCAGTCCGCTCAGCGCGGCGTCATCCGTCTCGCGGAAGGCGTCGGCCCGGCCCGTGAGCCGGTCCAGCGTGTCGTCATGAAAGATGTACGGCGTGCCGTCGGCCGAGAGCTGCACGTCGCATTCGATGGCATAGCCCGCGGCGATGGCCGCCCGGGCGGCCGGAAGCGAGTTCTCGGCCACCAGATGGTTGCCGTCGTGCAGGCCGCGATGGGCGATCGGTCGCCGGATGAGCCAGTCCAGACCGCCCCCCGGCATCAGACGAGCTCGAACAGGGCTTCGATCTCGACGGCCGCATCCATCGGCAGGGCCGGGACGCCGACGGCCGAGCGTGCATGACGGCCCGCGTCGCCGAGAATCTCGACCAGGAAATCCGAGGCGCCGTTGGCCACCTTGTGCTGCTCGACGAACTCCGGCGCGCTCGCCACGAAGACCGTCAGCTTGAGGAGGCGCGACACGCGCGACCAGTCGCCGCCCACCGCCGCCTTGGCCTGCGCCAGCACGTTGACAGCGCAGAGCCGCGCGGCGCGCTGGCCGTCCTCGAGGCTGACGCCGCCACCGAGCTTGCCGGTCACCGCGACCTTGCCGCCCTCCAGCGGCAACTGGCCGGAGGTCTGGAGCAGGTTGCCGGTGACCACATAGGGAACGTAGTTCGCCGCGGGCGCTGCGGCCTCGGGCAGAACGACGCCGGCGGTGCTCAGGCGGGATTCGATCGTGTCGGACATCATGTTGTCTTCCTTTGCCGTGACGGATACCAGCGTCCGTTCCCGCCGCGCCACATCGGCGAGACGGTTCCGTGCCCCGGAATTCCGTCGAGCGGTAGCCCATCCGCTGGTCCAGTGAAAGATCGAGTCGACATGCGAGCCATCTCCACTGCGTTCCTTTTGCTCGGCGCCGGCACGGCACATGCGACGGCTGTGGAATTGGCGCTGCATCGCGCCTCCTACGACCTCGCTTTGTCCGCGGACTCGAGCGACCTGGTCGGCGCGGAAGGGCGGATCGCCGTGGAGATTGCCGGCGACTGCGACGCCTACGACCTCGATTACCGCTTCGTCGCCCGCTTCCAGCAGGAGCAGGAGCTGATCGTCACCGACCAGCAGACGGAATCGCGGGAATCGCGCGACGGTTCGTGGTTCGAGTTCGAGACCAAGACCTTCGTCGATTCCAGCCCGCAGGACACGGTGGCCGGCACGGCCGCTTCCGACGGGACGCGGACCGTCGTGACCTTCACGCAGCCGGGCGAGCACCGCGTCGACATCCCGCTGGCGCTCTTTCCCATGCAGCACACGCGCGCGCTGATCGAAAAGGCCGAGGCCGGCGAGAATATCGTCGAAACTGCGCTCTTCGATGGCGACGACGATCCTCAGAAGGAACTGACCAGCACGGCGATCATCGGCCCCGTCACCGAGGGCGGAGCAGGAAACCCTGAAGCGTCTCCAGCCGCCACGAACGGCCTCGGAACGGAACCGGCGGCAACGCCCAACGACCCGCTGGCCGGGCTGCGGTCCTGGCGCGTCAGCGAGTCGTTCTACAATTCCGACAGCGACGGCGACGGGATGCCGGTCTTCGAGACCGCCTATACGCTCTACGAGAATGGCGTCTCCGACGATCTGGTGCTGCGCTTCGACGGCTATGCGCTGACGGGTGGTCTTGCCAGCCTGGATTTCCTGGATAGTCCGGACTGCCCATAAGCCTTTGGGCCGTTCTCTAAGCAGCCGGTGAGGGTTGCCGCCAAGGCCACAAAGCTTGCGCTCCGCCAGCTTTTGCGTTATTCGCGCGTCCATTCCACACACGGAAGTCGGGTTTCGACGGTTGAGCTTTGGCTCGGTCGACGCGATCCACCGGTGGCGGCCACAAGGTCGCTTCGTTCCGTGGAGGCTCAACCGGAAAAGGAAACATCCGATGGCTTTGCCAGACTATTCCATGCGCCAGCTGCTCGAAGCGGGCGTCCATTTCGGCCACCAGACACATCGCTGGAACCCGAAGATGGCGCCCTATATCTTCGGCGCTCGCAACAACATCCACATTCTCGACCTCGGCCAGACGGTGCCGCTGCTGCACCGCGCGCTCCAGGCCGTCTCCGACACGGTCGCCCGCGGCGGACGCGTGCTGTTCGTCGGCACCAAGCGCCAGGCGTCCGACATCGTCGCCGATGCCGCGCAGCGCTCGGCCCAGTATTACGTCAACGCCCGCTGGCTCGGCGGCATGCTGACCAACTGGAAGACCATCTCCAACTCGATCCAGCGCCTGCGCAAGCTCGACGAGATGCTCGCCGGTGGCGAGGCCCGCGCCTTCACCAAGAAGGAGCGCCTGACGCTGCAGCGCGAGCGCGACAAGCTCGACCGGGCGCTCGGCGGCATCAAGGACATGGGCGGCGTGCCGGACATGATCTTCATCATCGACACCAACAAGGAGTCGATCGCGATCGAGGAAGCCAAGCGGCTGCACATCCCGATCGTCGCCGTCGTCGATTCCAACTGCGATCCGCTGCCGATCGACTACCCGATCCCGGGCAATGACGACGCCGCCCGCGCGATCACGCTGTACTGCGACCTGATCGCCCGTGCCGCGGTCGACGGCATCGCTCGCCAGCAGGGCGACACCGGCGTCGATCTCGGCGCCCTCGAGGAAGCGCCGGTCGAGGAGGATCTCCCCGCTGAGACCTCGGCCGAGGAAGCTCCTGCCGAGGAAGCATCCGCTGAGGTCGCAGCGCCGGAAGGCGAGGCCGCTCCGGCCGAGGCAACCGCCGAGACTGCCGAAACCGCCGCCTGATCCGGCCGGGCGGGAGCCGGTTCGACCGGCACCCGCCCGCGCCTCAAGGTCTATCTGCGGCGTCGCGTAATGACGGCGTCACAATTCTGGCGCACCCGTTCCGACCGGACCGGTGCGCCCAATGATTTCTGAAGAGGCAAACATGGCAATCACCGCTGCGATGGTAAAAGAACTGCGCGAGATGACCGGCGCAGGCATGATGGACTGCAAGACCGCGCTCTCGGAGACCGGCGGCGACATGGAAGCGGCTGTCGACTGGCTGCGCACGAAGGGCATTGCCAAGGCCGACAAGAAGTCGGGCCGCACGGCTGCGGAAGGCCTCGTTGGCGCTGCATCCGAAGGGACCCGTGCGGTCGTCGTGGAGGTCAATTCCGAGACCGACTTCGTCGCCCGCAACGACGCGTTCCAGACGCTGGTCCGCAACGTCGCCGCGGTGGCGTTGACGACCGACGGTTCGGTCGAGGCGGTCGGCGCGGCGACCTATCCGGGCGCGTCCAAGTCCGTCACCGACACGATCCGCGACACGATCGCCACGATCGGCGAGAACATGAGCCTGCGTCGCTCTGCCATGCTGTCGGTCGGCGACGGCGTCGTCGCGTCCTACATCCACAACCAGGTCGCCGACGGCCTCGGCAAGCTCGGCGTGCTGGTGGCGATCGAATCGACCGGCGACAAGGCAGCACTCGCCCAGTTCGGTCGCCAGGTGGCGATGCACGTGGCGGCGACCAATCCGCTCGCCCTGACGGCGGAAGAGATCGACGCGACGACCGTCGAGCGCGAGAAGGCGATCTTCGTCGATCAGGCCCGCCAGTCGGGCAAGCCGGACAACATCATCGAAAAGATGGTCGAAGGTCGGCTGCGCAAGTTCTACGAAGAGGTCGTGCTGCTGAAGCAGGGCTTCGTGATCAATCCCGACCTGACGGTCGAGAAGGCGCTGGCCGAGGCGGAAGCCTCCTTCGGCGCGCCGGCCAAGATCACCGGCTTCGTCCGCTTCGCCCTCGGCGAGGGGATCGAGAAGGAAGAAGGCGACTTCGCCGCCGAAGTGGCTGCGGCCGCCGGCAAGAAGTAATTCCACCAACCGACGCATGAGAGGGCGTCCGCTTCACAAGCGGGCGCCCTTATTGTATCGCAGGCCGACCAGGCGGGGCCGGAGGGGCCGTCCACGCGCCCTGAACGTCGCGCCGCGGCAGATTTACGGCCCGTATTCGTTCCGGCATACCTGAAGCGGCCCGTTCCGGGGCTGCCGCGGGGGACTGCGGACGCAAGCAAGGTGAATGATGACGTCCGAGATCCGCTACCGGCGCGTGCTTCTGAAGGTGTCCGGCGAGGCGCTGATGGGAAGCCAGGGGTTCGGCATCGACGTCGCCGTCGCCGACCGCATCGCTTCCGACATCGCCGAAGCCCGCCGCCTGGGCGTCGAGATCTCCGTGGTCATCGGCGGTGGCAACATCTTCCGCGGCGTTGCCGTCGCGTCGAAGGGCGGCGACCGGGTGACCGGCGACCACATGGGCATGCTCGGGACCGTCATCAACGCGCTGGCCCTGCGCACGTCGCTGACCAAGTTCGGGATCGACACGATCGTCCTGTCGGCGATCGCGATGCCGGAAATCTGCGAGAGTTTTTCCCAGCGCACCGCGCTTGCGCATCAGGCGGCGGGCCGCGTGGTAATCTTCGCCGGCGGTACCGGCAATCCGTTCTTCACCACCGACTCCGCCGGGGCGCTGCGTGCTGCGGAGATGGGTGCGGCCGCCCTGTTCAAGGGCACGCAGGTCGACGGCATCTACTCCGAGGACCCCAAGCGCAACCCTGACGCCACCCGTTTCGAGCGGCTGACCCATGACGAGGTGCTCGGTCGGGGATTGGCCGTCATGGATATTGCCGCCGTGGCCCTGGCGCGCGAAAACCATATCCCCATCGTGGTGTTCTCCATCCACGAGAAGGGGGAATTTGCCAAGATACTGTCTGGCGCGGGCCGGGCGACGATCGTCTCCGACTGACTATCCTGCGTCCGTATTGCCGAAAGAGGAACCGATGGCCGAACTCGACCTGAACGAACTGAAGCGCCGCATGGACGGCGCCATCTCCAGCCTCAAGAGCGATCTCGGGGGCTTGCGGACCGGCCGTGCGTCGCCCAGCCTGCTGGACCCGATCACCGTCGAGGCCTACGGTAACCAGATGCCGCTCAACCAGGTCGCCAACGTCACGGCGCCGGAGGCGCGGATGGTGGCCGTTACCGTGTGGGACAAGCAGATGGTCGGCAAGGTGGAGCGGGCGATCCGCGAGAGCAGTCTCGGTCTCAACCCGATCACCGATGGGCAGACGCTGCGAATTCCGCTGCCGGAACTCAACGAGCAGCGGCGCAAGGAACTGGTCAAGGTGGCGCAGCAATACGGCGAAGGCGCCAAGATCGCCGCGCGCCACGTGCGCCGGGACGGGATGGAAACGCTGAAGAAGCTTGAGAAGGACGGCGAGATCGGCCAGGACGACAGCCGCCAGACCTCCGATCGCGTACAGAAGATGACCGACGACACCATCGCCGAGATCGAGAAGATGCTCTCGGTCAAGGAAGCCGAAATCATGCAGGTCTAGGATCGCGGCGGAGCCAGACCCGCAGGCGACGGCAAAATATCGGAGAAGGTGGATCACGGTGCGGCATCCCCAACACGTCGCCATCATCATGGACGGCAACGGCCGCTGGGCTCATGCGCGGGGCTTGCCCCGCAGCGTCGGCCACCGGCGCGGCGTCGAGGCCGTGCGCCAGGCGGTTCGAACCGCCGGCGAACTGGGCATCGACTACCTGACGCTGTTCGCGTTCTCCTCGGAGAATTGGCGGCGGCCGCCGGAGGAGGTCGAGGAACTGATGGGCTTGCTCAAGCACTTCATCCGGCGCGACCTCGCCGACCTTCACAAGGAAGGCGTGCGGGTCCGGGTCATCGGGGCGCGGGACAACCTGACCCCCGACATCCGTTCGCTGCTCGAGGAGGCGGAAAACCTTACCCGGGACAATGAACGCCAGACGCTGGTCGTCGCCTTCAATTACGGCGGCCGCGACGAGGTGGCGCGCGCCGTTCGCCGGGTCGCCGCAAAATTCGCCGCCGGCGAGGTTCCGCTGGAGGCTCTGACGGCGGACTATCTCGATAGCCATCTCGACACGGCGGGCATCCCCGATCCCGATCTCATCATCCGCACCAGCGGCGAGTTGCGCCTGTCGAATTTCCTCCTGTGGCAGGCGGCATACTCGGAATTCGTCTTCCTGCCGTGCCTTTGGCCGGATTTCGACCGCAAGGCCTTCGAGGAAGCCATCGCGCAATATGCCAGCCGCGAGCGCCGCTATGGCGGACTGTCGCGCGAAATAGCATCCTGAGCCGATGGGTCTTGGTCTCCGACGACTCCTCGCAGCGCCGACTTGGACCGATCTCCGCTCGCGGCTGATATCGGCCGTCGTTCTCGGTCTTCTGGTCCTGGCGTTGACCATGATCGGTGGCTGGCCGTTCCGCGTGCTCTGCGTGGCGACAGGCGTCATCGTCTTCGAGGAATGGTCGCGGATGACGCGTGCCAAACTTGCTGGCCCGATCTTCCGGTTTGCCCGGCGCGCGCTGTATCTCTCGCTGATCGCCTTCCTTTTCGGCTTCTACCTCGCGGCGGTCGCGATCGTCTTCGGCGGCGCCGCGTTCATCGCCTTCGTCGACCGGGGCGAGCGCAAGGCCGACTGGGTGCTGGGCGGCCTGTTCTATGCCGCGGTCGCCTCGCTGACGCCCGGCATGCTGCGCGGGGATGACGCCGCCGGCCTTACCGCGCTGGGGCTGATCATCGCGGTCGTCTGGCCGACCGACATCTTCGCCTATTTCACCGGCCGCAGCATCGGCGGCCCCAAGCTGATGCCGCGGGTCTCGCCGAAGAAGACCATTTCGGGCGCCTTGGGCGGCCTCGTCGCCGGCGTCGTCTTCGGCGTCCTGTTCGCCGAATGGGTGGCAGGATCGGCGGGACTGTTCATCGTCGTCCTCGCGGCGCTGCTGTCGATCTTCGGGCAAGCCGGCGACCTCTACGAATCCTGGATCAAGCGCCGTTTCGGCGTGAAGGATTCGGGTCGGCTGATCCCGGGGCATGGCGGCCTGATGGACCGTATCGACGGGCTGATCATCGCCACCGCCATCGCCTGGCTCGTCGGGCTCCTCCTCGCCGGCTTCGATCATCCCGCCCGCGGGATCTTTCCGCTCTGACGGCACGAGCCTGCCCGCGGCCTCGCGCCATCATTGCGACGCGATCGTGAAATGCTATGACAGCGTCGAAGCGAGGCTGGTGCCTGGTGCCGACGCAACCAATCAGTAGGTGACGATAATGGATTTCGGTGTTGGCCTTGCCAGTCTCTGGAGCGGGGGCCTCATCTATATAATCCCGTTTCTGTTCGTCCTGACCACCATCGTGTTCTTCCACGAGCTCGGCCATTATCTCGTCGCCCGCTGGTCGGGCATCAAGGCGCTGGTGTTCTCGGTCGGCTTCGGCCCGGAGATCTTCGGTTTCAACGACCGCCGTGGCACGCGCTGGCGCCTCGCCGCCGTGCCGCTGGGTGGCTACGTCAAGTTCCTCGGTGACGAGAACGCCGCTTCCGTGCCCGACCATGCCGCAATGGCGCGCATGGCTCCCGCCGATCGCGCGGGTGCGTTCCCGAGCGCCAGTGTCGGCCGGCGCGCCGCCACCGTCGCGGCCGGCCCGATCGCGAACTTCATCCTGGCGATCGTGATCTTCGCCGGCGTCGCCTTCGTCGACGGCCGCGTCGTCGGCGATCCGGTCGTTTCGGACGTGCGGCCCGACTCGCCGGCTGCCGTTGCTGGCTTCCAGCCGGGCGACCGGGTGGTGTCGGCCGACGGACGGCCAATTGCCTATTTCTCCGATCTGCAGCGCTACGTTTCGGCGCGGCCCGATACGCCGATCGCGATGGTCGTCGAGCGCGCCGGTCAGCCGGTGGAGCTTACCGTGACGCCGCGCGTCGAGACCCAGACGGATCGCTTCGGCAACAGTTTCGAGACACCGGTCATTGGCCTCGTCGCCACCAATGACGGCTCGTCGTTCCGCGTCGAGGAAATGTCGGCGCTCGAATCGCTGGGCTATGGCGTGACCCAGACATGGTTCGTCACCGAGCGGACCGTCGATTTCCTCGGCCAGATCATCACCGGGAAGCAGAGCGCCGATCAGATCGGCGGGCCGATTCGCATCGCGCAGGTTTCGGGACAGGTGTCGACCATCGGTTTCAGCGCCCTTCTGAACCTCGCGGCGCTCCTGTCGGTATCGATCGGGCTGTTGAATCTATTGCCGATTCCGATGCTGGATGGTGGCCACCTGATGTTCTACGCCTTCGAGGCGGTGAGGGGCCGTCCGCTCAGCGAGCGCATCCAGGAGATCGGTTTTCGAATTGGTCTCGCCCTCGTGATGCTGCTTATGGTATTCGCCTTTTGGAACGATATTTCGGGCCTCGTCTGAACGAGGGCTGGCCGGGTCGGGGGACTTGGGGGACTTTGCAGAAATTTAACCATGGCGACGAAGGCCGTGGCTACGTTGCAACGACTTTTCCAATTCCTCAATGGACTCGGTCCAGTTTGCTTGAACGGACCCGGAAAGCCGGTAAAAGACATCGACGAGTACGCTGCCTAGAAGGTCGCGGCTTGGAAATAAAAAGGTGGTTGAGCCTATGATGGCTAGAACGAAAATTCTGCGCGCTGCTTCGGCGATCGCGCTTTCTTCGACCGTTCTCGCTGCGACGACTCTCGGTGCTCAGCTTTCCGCAGTCAGTGTTGCGCAGGCCGCCGTAGTCAATCGGGTCGAGGTCCGCGGCAATCAGCGCGTCGAGGCCGAAACCATTCGCGGCTTCATGCAGATCACGCCCGGGCAGAACGTCAGCGAGGCCGACCAGGACGCCGCGGTCCGCCGCCTGTTCTCCACCGGTCTCTTCTCCGACGTGCGGATCAGCCAGTCCGGCGGCACGCTGGTCGTGCAGGTCGACGAGAACCAGATCGTCAACCAGGTGCTCTTCCAGGGCAATTCCAAGATCAAGGATGAGCAGCTCAACGCGTCCGTCCAGACCTCGCCGCGCGGCGCCTACTCGTCGGCGACTACCGAGGCCGACGTTCAGGCCATCCGCGACGCTTACACGGCCATTGGCCGCAGCGACGCCGTGGTCAGCGTCAATACCCAGACGGTCGGCGAGAACCGCGTCAACGTCATCTTCAACATCCAGGAAGGCGATCGCACCAAGATCGCCTCGATCAGCTTCGTCGGCAACAGCGCCTTCAGCGACTCGCGCCTGAAGCAGGTGATCGCGCTGCGCGAATCCGGCATCCTCAGCTTCATCCAGCGCAACGACATCTATGCCGAGGACCGGCTGCGGACCGATGAGGAGTCGCTCCGGCGCTTCTATTACAATCGCGGTTTCGCCGATTTCCGCATCGTCTCGTCCGTCGCCGAGCTCGATCCGACGCAGAACGCCTATTTCCTCACCGTGACGGTGGACGAGGGCGAGCGCTACACGTTCGGCCGGGTCGCCATCGACAGCAGCGTCCCGGGAATCGACACCGACTCGCTCTACAGCGAGCTGGAGACGCAGCCGGGCGAGGTCTACAGCGCGAAGGAAGTCGAGGACACGCTGGTCAACCTGACCAACCGCGTCGCCAATGCCGGCTTTGCCTTCGCCCAGGTCACCCCGCGGGGCGACCGCGACTTCACCAACCGCACGATCGCGATCGACTACGTCATCGACCAGGGGCCCCGCGCCTATGTCGAGCGCATCGAGATCCGCGGCAACACCAAGACCCGCGACTACGTCATCCGCCGCGAATTCGACGTCTCGGAAGGCGATGCCTTCAACCAGGTGCTGGTGCAGCGCGCCAAGCAGCGCCTCGAGGATCTGCAGTTCTTCGAGACCGTCTCGATTTCGACGGCGCCGGGCGCCGAGCCCGATCGCGTCATCGTCATCGTCGACGTGGTGGAGAAGGCGACCGGTGAATTGTCGGTCGGCGGCGGCTACACGACCGGCGGCGAGAGCGAAGGCCCGGTGGCCGAGATCGGCGTGACCGAGCGCAACTTCCTCGGACGCGGCCAGTTCATCAAGGTTTCGGCCGGTTTCGGCCAGGACACGCGCAACTACACGCTGTCCTTCACCGAGCCGTATTTCCTCGGCCGCCGCCTGGCAGCCGGTTTCGACGTCTATCACGCCACGAACTCGTCGGGTGACTACGACACCGAGCGCACCGGCGGCGACGTTCGGATCGCGGCGCCGATCACCGAGCACCTGACGGCGCAGGTCGCTTACAACTTCAAGCAGGAGAAGTTCGGCGACGACAACGGCTTCCTGATCACCGACCAGAACGGTATTACCCCGGGGAACGACGGCTACATCGATACGTCGAGCACCTGCGGTGCTCCGAACCCCATCGGCAACCAGTTCGATCAGAACGGTAATCCTGCCAACGCGCCGCTCTACACGAGGTCGCCGATCATCAACGAGGCGATCTGCGACAGCCCGTATATTACGTCGTCGGTGTCCTACTCGCTGACCTACAGCACGCTGGACAATTCCCGTGATCCCCGCGACGGCTTCTTCCTTCAGGCCGGGCAGGAATTCGCCGGTCTCGGCGGCGATGCCAACTTCATCAAGACGACGGGCAAGGGCACTTACTTCCACCTCCTGAACGAGGAATACGACGTCATCGGCTCGGTGACCGGCGGCGCCGGCAACGTCTCGACGCTGGGCGGCGACGGGCTCCGGGTGTTCGACAACTTCTTCAAGGGTCAGGACATCGTCCGAGGCTTCGAATATAAGGGCATCGGCCCGCGCCAGAATGGCGTGGCGATCGGCGGCACGAACTTCGCCAACGCCTCGGCGGAAGCAACTTTCCCGCTGCCGGCGATCTCCCGCGACCTCGGCTTCCGTGGCGCGATCTTCGCCGATGCCGGCTCGCTCTGGGGTTCGGAGTTCGAGGGCGACCCTGGCGTCGAAGGCACCGATGCGGAACTGCGTGCCTCGGCTGGCGTCGGCCTGATCTGGGCCTCGCCCTTCGGTCCGCTGCGGGTGAACTACGCTCACCCGTTCATGAAGGAAGATTTCGACGAGACCCAGGAGTTCTCGTTCGGCTTCTCCTCGCGCTTCTGATGCGGAAGGGGTGGGGGCCTTCGTGCCCCCGCCGTCACTGATGCAAGATCCAACATTCTTTCCTCGTGGCAACGGCCTGACGCTTCAGGCCGTTGCCGATCTCGTTGGCGGTACGCTCGGCGCGGATCGCGACGCTTCTCGCCTTGTCACCGGGATCGCCGCGCTCGGCGAAGCCGGTCCCGACGATCTCACCTTCTTCGATGCTCCCCGTTATGCCGCCGACCTCGCCGAGACGCGGGCCGGCTGCGTCGTGGTCGCGCAAAAGCACGTCAGCCTGGTGCCGGCGGGCATCCCCAGCGTTATCGCCAAGAATGCCGCGACTGCCTTCGCTACGGCGGGGCGGGCTCTCTTCCCGATGGCTGCGGCGCCGACGTCGCCGAGCGGCATCGATGGTATTTCGGCACGCGCCGAAATTCACCCCTCCGCCGAAATCGAAGACGGCGCCACGATCGAGGCCTTCGCCGTCGTCGGGCCGCGGGTGCGGATCGGTCGCGGCACGCTGGTCGCGGCGGGCGCCGTCGTCGGCGCGGATTGCCGGATCGGGCGCGACTGCCGGATCGGCGCCGGCGTAACGGCGACCAATGCGCTGCTCGGCAACCGGGTGATCCTGCATCCGGGCGTGCGCATCGGCCAAGACGGTTTCGGCTATACCGCCGGCGCAACGGGTCTTTCGAAAAGCGTCCAGATCGGCCGGGTGATCATTCAGGACGACGTCGAGATCGGTGCCAACTCGACCATCGATCGCGGCGCGATCCGCGACACCGTCATCGGCGAGGGAACCAAGATCGACAACCAGGTGCAGATAGGCCACAACGTGCGGATCGGGCGGCATTGCGCCATCGTCGCGCAGGTCGGCATATCCGGCAGCACGACGGTCGGCGATCGGGTGATGATCGGCGGGCAGACCGGCGTGACGGGCCATGTGACGATCGGCGACGGCGCGCAGATCGCTGCGGTATCGAGCGTCAACGGCGATGTGCCGCCGGGCGCTCGCTGGGGTGGAACACCGGCGCGGCCGGTACGGGAATGGTTTCGCGAAGTGACGTATCTACACGAGCAGGCCCTCAAGGGGCGGTCGCAGAGGTCTGGCGATGAATGAGGCGGTGAGCGTGCTCGAGAGCATCGACATCATGGCGATCCTCGAGCTTCTTCCCCACCGTTATCCGTTCCTGATGGTCGACCGCATCATCGCCATCGACGGCGACCGGAGCGCGGTGGGCATCAAGAACGTTACCGCGAACGAGCCGCATTTCCTCGGCCATTTTCCGGGCTCGCCGGTGATGCCGGGCGTGCTGATCATCGAGGGCATGGCCCAGACAGCGGGCGCCATCTGCACCCGGGCGACCGGCAAGGGCGTGCCGCAACTGGTCTATTTCATGACCATCGACAACGCCAAATTCCGCAAGCCCGTGGTTCCCGGCGACAGGCTGGAATACCACGTCGCCCAAACCAAGAAGCGCGGCAACATCTGGAAGTTCGACTGCGTCGCCAAGGTCGACGACGTTAAGGTCGCCGAAGCCAGCGTGAGCGCGATGCTCGTTGCGCGTGATCAGTCCTGATCGATGAGTGAATCCGTGATCCATCCGACCGCCATCGTCGAGGACGGGGCCGTCATCGGCGCGGGCTGCGAGATCGGTCCGTTCTGTCATATCGGCCCGCAGGTCCGGCTCGGCGCCGGCAGCCGGCTTCGCTCGCACGTTGTTCTCTGGGGCAACACCGTGATCGGCGAGGGCGCCCAGATCTGGCCCTTCGCCTCACTGGGTCATGCGCCGCAGCATCTGAAGTACCGCGGCGAGGACACGCGGCTGGTGATCGGGCGCAATTGCCTCGTCCGCGAACACGTGACGATGAACGCCGGAACCGTGCAGGGGCGTTCGGAGACGACCGTCGGCGACGACTGTGCCTTCTTCACCGGTGCCCATGTCGCGCATGATTGCGTGCTCGGCCAGAACGTCACGCTGATCAACAACGTCATGCTGGCCGGCCACTGCACGATCGGCGAGTACGCTACGATCGCCGGCGGCTCGGGCATCCACCAGTTCACCCGCATCGGCCATCACGCCTATGTCGGCGGCCTTGCGGCTGTCGAGGGTGATGTCATCCCGTTCGGCATGGTGCTGGGCAACCGCGCCTATCTGTCGGGCCTCAACGTCATCGGCATGAAGCGCGCGGGCTTTAACCGGGACGCCGTCCGCAACGTCCGGCGGGCCTATCGGATGCTGTTCTCCTTCGACCTGACGTTCAAGGAAAACATGGACGAGGTTCAGGCCGAGTTCCCGGAGGACCCGCTGGTCCAGGACCTGATGGGCTTCATCCGTTCCGGCGGCGATCGCTCGCTGGTCACGCCCCGGCAGTCGCTGCCGGGGTGACGGTGGAACCGGAGCGCCCGGGCGAGCGGCTCGGCATCCTCGCCGGCGGCGGTTCGCTGCCGAGGATCGTCGCCGCGGCGGCCCTTGCGGCCGGATGGACGCCGCTCGTGGTCCGAATCGGCGACGGCGTCACGGAAGACTGGACGGGCTATGAGGGCAAGGCCTTCGCCTGGGGCCGGAGCGGCGACGCGCTCGCCTATCTGAAGCGCCACCAGGTTCGCCGCGTGATCTTCTGCGGCACCGTCACCAAGCGCCCCGACTTCCGTGCCCTTCTGCCCAGTCTACGCACGCTGGTCCGTCTGCCGGCGGCCATTCGCATGGTCCGCGGCGGCGACGACCATCTGCTGCGCGGCGTCTCGCGCTATCTGGAGCGCGACGGCTTCACCATGCTCGCCGTCCAGGAAATCGTGCCGGAACTGCTGGCGCCGACAGGCCTGCTCTCAAGCCGGGCGCTTCGCGACGACGAAAGCCGGGCGATTGCGATCGCCGCCACGGCGGCCCGACGGTTGGGCGAGCTCGACATCGGCCAGGCCGTCGTCGCCTCGTGCGAACGGGTGATCGCCGTCGAGGGCGTCGAGGGCACGCGCGAGATGCTCGCGCGGGTCGGCGACCTTCGACGCCGCGGGCGTGTGACCCCGTCGGAGCGATGCGTGCTGGTCAAGAGCGTCAAGCCGCAGCAGGATTCGCGCTTCGACCTGCCGAGCATCGGCGAGGCGACGATCGCGGAAGCTGCCTCCGGCGGTATCACCGCCATCGGCGTCAGCGCCGGGCGCAGCCTCATCCTCGGGCTCGAGGACGTGGTGGCAGCGAGCGACAGAAGCGGCATCGCGCTGGTAGGGCTTGCCGACGAACCGGAGGAGGTCCGGCCATGACGACGATCGCCTTCGTGGTGGGTGAGCCCTCGGGCGACCGGATCGGCGCCGACCTGATGCGCGCGCTTCGGGCGGGGGGAGACGTCACCTTCGTCGGGCTCGGCGGCGAGGCGATGCAGGCCGAAGGGCTCGAAAGTCTCTTCGACATCCACGAACTGTCGATCATCGGCATCGGCGCGATCGTCGCACGCCTGCCACAGCTGGTTCGGCGCCTGTCCCAGACCAGCGACTTCATCGTCAAGGCGCGGCCGGACGCGCTGGTGATCATTGACAGCCCGACCTTCTCGCATCGCGTCGCCCAGCGCGTGCGTGCGCGTCTGCCGGATCTGCCGATCGCCAACTACATCCCGCCGACGATCTGGGCATGGCGCGAGAACCGGGCCGCGAAGATGCGGCCCTATGTGGACCATGCGATCTGCGCGCTACCCTTCGAGCCGGAGACGATGCTCCGGTTCGGCGGACCGCCCGCTACCTATGTCGGCCATCCGCTGATGAGCGATCCGGCGCTTGGCGCGATCATCGCGCGGGTCGAGGCACCGGGTGCCGATCGCCGTGCGAAGCAGCCACCGACGCTCTTGCTGCTGCCTGGCTCGCGGCGCGGCGAGATCGTCCGCCTGATCGACGATTTCGGCGACACGTTGCAACGTCTGAGCCAACGCGTGCCGGGCCTGCAGTCGGTGTTGCCGACGCTCGACAGGCATGCACCACTGGTACGGGAGAAGGTCGCAGGCTGGGCAATCCAGCCGCGCGTCGTCACCGGCGAGGCGGGCAAATGGGAGGCCTTTGCAATGGCCGATGCGGCGCTCGCGGCCTCGGGCACGGTATCGCTCGAACTCGCACTGGCCGACATCCCGATGGCGCTCACCTATCGCCTCGATCCGGTCGGCTATCGCTTCCGCCACCTGATCACCGCCTGGACTGCGGCGCTGCCGAACTTCATCGCCGGCCATCCGCTGGTGCCGGAGCATTTTCACGAGATCATCCGGCCAGAGCTTCTCGCCCGTCGACTCGAGCGGCTCATCACCGAGACGCCGGAGCGGCACGCCCAGCTCGAGGGCTTCAGCCTGATCCGCGACCGCATGGCGATCGCCGAGGCGCCGGGCGACTCGGCCGCCGCGATCGTCCTCGATCTCGTTTCCCGCCGCCGCCGAACATGAAAACGGGCGCCGCGGCGCCCGTCATTTTCATTCCCGTCCGATACCCGGCCAGGTTCAGCGGCCGTCGACCGGCACGTAGTCGCGCAAAGGCGCGCCGGTGTAGAGCTGGCGGGGACGACCGATGCGCTGGTTCGGATCCTCGATCATTTCCTTCCACTGGGCGATCCAGCCGACGGTCCGCGCCACGGCGAACAGCACGGTGAACATCGCGGTGGGGAAGCCGAGCGCCTTCAGCGTGATGCCCGAATAGAAGTCGACATTCGGATAGAGCTTCTTCTCGATGAAGTACTCGTCGGTCAGCGCGATGCGCTCGAGCTCCATCGCGACTTCCAGCAGCGGATCGTCCTTGATGCCGAGCTCGTCGAGCACTTCGTGGCAGGTCTGCTGCATGATCTTGGCGCGCGGATCGTAGTTCTTGTAGACGCGGTGGCCGAAGCCCATCAGGCGGAACGGGTCGTTCTTGTCCTTGGCGCGGGCGATGAACTCCGGAATCCGGTCGGCCGTGCCGATTTCCGTCAGCATGTTGAGCGCAGCCTCGTTGGCGCCGCCATGCGCCGGGCCCCAGAGGCAGGCAATGCCGGCCGCGACGCAGGCAAACGGGTTGGCACCCGAGGATCCGGCCAGACGCACGGTCGACGTCGAAGCGTTCTGCTCGTGATCGGCGTGGAGGATGAAGATCCGGTCCATCGCCCGCGCCAGCACCGGATTGATCCGGTAGGGCTCGCACGGCACCGCGAAGCACATGTGCAGGAAGTTCTCGGCATAGGCGAGGTCGTTGCGGGGATAAACGAACGGCTGGCCGATATGGTATTTGTAAGCCATTGCCGCGATGGTCGGCATCTTGGCGATCATCCGCAGGCTGGCCACCATGCGCTGATGCGGATCGGCGATGTCGGTGGAGTCGTGGTAGAACGCCGACAACGCGCCGACGGAGCCGACCATGACGGCCATCGGATGGGCGTCGCGCCGAAAGCCGGTGTAGAAGCGGCTCATCTGCTCGTGGATCATCGTATGCCGCGTCACGCGGTAGACGAAGTCTTCCTTCTCTCGCGCCGTCGGCAGTTCGCCGTAGAGCAGCAGGTAGCAGGTTTCGAGGAAGTCGCCCCGCTCGGCAAGCTGATCGATCGGGTAGCCGCGGTGCAGAAGCACGCCCTCGTCGCCGTCGATGTAGGTGATCTTGGATTCACATGACGCCGTCGACGAGAAGCCCGGATCGTAGGTGAACAGGCCTGTCTTCTTGTAGAGCGACGTGACGTCGACGACGTCCGGACCGATCGTCCCGCTGCGAAGCTCCAGATCCGCCTCCGTTTCGCCCACGATGATTCTCGAAGACTGTTCCGTCATGCGTTTCCCCTTCCAAAAGCGGCGGCAGGTTTACCCTTCGCAGCGCACAAGGTTTGCTCAGACCCCTGCCTACTCCAAAGCCACTGAGGCCACAAGTTGTCGGAAAGAAGCATGCTGCGTCGCGAAATGAGACCCCTTGTAAGTGGGCCTTAGTTTGCCTGATCCGATAGCCGCCCAAGCGATTCGTCGCGGCCGAGGACCGCCAGAACGTCGAAAACACCGGGGGACGTGGTGCGTCCCGTGAGGGCCGCGCGCAGCGGCTGGGCGACCTTTCCGAGCTTCAGCCCTTCGGCCTCCGCATAGTCTCGGACCACGACTTCGAGGTCCTCGGCGGTCCAGTTTGCCGCCTCGAACCTGGTCATTATGGCGGCGACAATGTCACGGCCGCCGTCGTCGAGAATCGCCGCGGCCTTTTCCTCGAGCGGCAGGGGCCGTGACGCGAAGAGGTAGGCGGTGCTCTCGGTCAACTCGACCAGCGTCTTGGCGCGCTCCTTCAGCCCCGGCATGGCGGCCGACAGCTTGGCGCGGATTTCGGCGTCGGGATGCGACTTCAGGATGGCACCGTTCGGCAGGAAATCCCGTTCGGTCATCAGCATCTCGACCAGATCGGCATCGTCCGTCCGGCGGATCCAGTGGCCGTTGAGCGCTTCGAACTTGGCGAAGTCGAAGCGCGCCGCGCCCTTGTTGATCTCGTCGACGTCGAACCAGGCGATCATGTCCTCCGTCGAGATGATCTCCTCGTCGCCATGGCTCCAGCCGAGCCGGACGAGATAATTGCGCAGTGCGACCGGCAGGTAGCCCATCGACCGGTAGGCTTCGATGCCGAGCGCGCCGTGGCGCTTCGACAGTTTGGCGCCGTCGGAGCCGTGGATCAGCGGAATATGGGCCATGACCGGGACGTCCCAGCCGAGCGCCCGGTAGATTAGCGTCTGGCGCCCGGCATTCGTCAGGTGGTCGTCGCCTCGGATGATGTGGGTGACGCCCATGTCGTGGTCGTCGATCACCACGGCGAGCATGTAGGTCGGGTTGCCGTCGGAGCGCAGCAGGACGAAATCGTCGAGATCCTTGTTCGGAAACCGGATCTGGCCCTGGACCTTGTCGTCGACGATCGTCTCGCCCTCGAGCGGCGCCCGCAGGCGGATCACCGGCTTGACCCCCGCAGGCGCCTCCGAGGGGTCGCGATCGCGCCAGCGGCCGTCATAGCGCGGTGGGCGTTTCTCGGCTCGTGCGCGCTCGCGCATCTCCTCGAGCTCGGCCTGGGAGGCGTAGCAGCGATAGGCCTGGCCGGCTTCGAGCAGCTGCTCGACGACCTCGCGATGCCGCTCGGCCCGCTCGAACTGCGACACCGGCGGTTCGTCGGCCGCCAGTCCCATCCATTCCAGCCCCTCGATGATCGCCTGGACCGCCGGCTCGGTCGAGCGCTCGCGGTCGGTATCCTCGATGCGCAGCAGCATCTTGCCGCCCTTGGCGCGCGCATAGAGCCAGTTGAACAGCGCCGTGCGCGCTCCCCCGATGTGAAGGAAGCCGGTCGGCGAGGGGGCAAAACGGGTAACGACGGCTTGCGCCATGGTCTCTCCGATCAAGCAGAAAATGGGATCGCGTTCGATATCGCATTCGCGTCGCGGCTGTGTAGCATAGGCGAGGGCTGAGACAAGGCGACGGAGCAGCTCGATGGAAGCCACCGCGGACCGGGACACGCCGCAGACTGCGCCCAGCTCCGACGGCCGCGCCTGGACTTCGGCCCGATTGCCGCGATGGCGCCGTGCAGCGTCCGACGCCATTCCCGGCTGGCTCGTCGCACAATTGGAGGCGGAGACCCGCGCCCGCGCCGGCTTCCATCTTGTGCCGATCGCACTGATCGCCGGCATTGTGCTCGTTCACGCACTCGGGTGGCGACCTTCGCTTCTCCTCGCCTTCGGCACCAGCGCGATCCTGCTCCTGGTCGCCTGGTGCTTCGACGGGCGCCCGCTCTTGCGCGGTGCGCTTTTCGTCGCGGGCATGGGCATGGCAGGCGCCGGCCTGGCCTCGAGCGAGATCACGCGGACCGCGACGACGATCTTTTCCGGCGAGGCAACGGTGCGCATCGTCGGAACGGTCGTCGCCCGGGAACGTGACGATCGCGGCCGCTATCGCTACATGATCGACGTCGTTGCGACCGACCGGCCGGTGCTGTCGCGCCCGCCCGAGCGCGTGCGGATCCTTGTGGGCAGCCGCCACCAGCCGATCGCGCCCGGCGAGACCTATGCCGGGCTCGTGCGGCTGCGGCCGCCTTCCGGGCCGGCCTATCCGGGCAGCCACGACTTCGCGTTCCAGCCCTTCTTTGCCGGGCTCGGCGCCTATGGTTTCGGCCTCGGGGCGCCGGACGGCGTGGTGGGCGCCGCTCTCCCAGAGCCCGTCCCTGGGTTCGTCGAACGCATCCGCACGGAGCTGGCGCTGGTCCGCCTCTCGATGACCGAGCGCATCCAGGACACGATCGGCGGACCCGCCGGCGCCATCGCGGCCGCCTTGATCACCGGCGAGCGCGCCGCCATCCCCGAAGACTCGGAGGAGTGGCTGCGCAGCACCGGCCTTGCCCATGTCCTGTCGATCTCCGGGCTGCACATGGCGATCGTCGCGGGCTTCGCCCTCGTGCTGGTCCGATCGATCCTGGCGCTGATCGCCCCGGTGGCGCTGCGGTTGCCGACCAAGAAGATCGCCGCCGTCGCCGCGCTGGCCGTTGCGACGTTCTATCTGGGCATATCCGGCGCCAACGTCGCGACGCAACGCGCCTATGTCATGATGGCGGTGATGCTGCTGGCCGTGCTGTTCGACAGGCCGGCGCTCACCCTGCGCAACCTGTCGATCGCGGCAATCGTCGTCGTGGCACTCCGCCCGCACGCGGTCATGACGGCGAGCTTCCAGATGAGCTTTGCCGCGACGGCGGCACTGATCGGCGGCTATGCGGCGTGGAATTCGTGGCAACGGCGCCGCGGCCAGGCCGTCGCGCCGCGCAAGGGCGGGATCGGGCGCGTCGTGCTGGTTGGGCTTGTGGCAATCATTGCCACATCCCTCTTCGCCGGCACGGCCACGGCACCTTATTCGGCCTACCATTTTCACCGTATGGCGCTGTTCGGCTTCGTCGCCAACCTCCTGACCATGCCGCTCTTCAGCTTCTGGATCATGCCCCTGGCACTGATCGGCGCGCTGCTGATGCCGCTTGGCCTCGACGGCTTGTTCCTGCAACTGATGGGCGCCGGCGTTTCGCTGGTGCTGGACATCGCCTACGAGGTCCATGTTCGCCTGCCGGACCGCGGCGTCGGTCTGATGACGGCGGAGGGCTTGCTGCTGCTCACCGCGGCGATCCTTGCCGGCTCGTTCTTCACGAGCGGTCTCAGATGGCTGGCGGTGCCGCTGGCGGCATTCGGTCTCTTACTGTTCCCCGACCGTTCACCGCTGCCCGAACTCCTGGTTTTCGAGGACGGCAAGGAGCTGGCGACGGTCGGCGAGGCCGGGGATCTCGCTTTCCTCCGCGAGCTGCCGAACGACTTCGTAGCCGAGCAATGGGAGCGAGCCTTCACGCCGCATATCCGGCCCAGCAGCGCCGGACGAATCCGGCTGCCGGCCGAGTGTGCCGAGGGCTACTGCCGCTTTGTGACTCGCAGCGGCATGAGGATCGCGTGGACGAATGACTACGAAAAGACCGGAAAGGCCTGCGACGAAGCCGATGTCGCGATCGTCGCCCGGGCGATCCGGCTGACAAGATGCCGGTCAGGCGCGGCGCTTGTCACCCTGCGGACGCTGCGCCGGAGCGGCTCGCTGGCCGTCAGCACAGACCCAGCGACGGCAAGACCCGTCATCGCGAGGTCGATCGCCGAGCCGTTCGTCGAGTGGAACAGCCACCGGGCTGCGCCCTGGCCGGAATACTGGCGAAAGCCGGTGGAGGAAGAAGCGGTGGCGGGAGAGGGAACCGATGCCGTCGCGACGCCAATACCCCCGACGCCACCGGCCGTCGATGCGCCGAATCCTCCGGCGGTGACACAACCACCGGACATCGCGTCGCCCCTGTCAGATGCGGTGAAAGGCTTCGCCGCGCCGGCGGGTGCTCAGGAATAGCGCCGGATCAGGCCGACGAGCTTGCCCTGCACCTTGACCCGGTCGGCGCCGAAGATCCGCGTCTCGTAGGCAGGGTTGGCGGCCTCCAGCGCGATCGTGTCGCCGCGGCGCCGGAAGCGCTTGAGCGTCGCTTCCTCGTCATCGACCAGCGCCACGACGATCTCGCCGGGCGCCGCCGTATCCGAGCGCCGGATCACCACGGTATCGCCGTCGAGAATGCCGGCCTCGACCATCGAATCGCCCTTCACCTCTAGAGCGTAGTGCTCGCCGCTGCCGATCATGTCCGGCGGCAGCGACAGCGAATGGGTGTTGTGCTGGATGGCGGAGATCGGGACGCCGGCGGCGATCCGGCCCATGACCGGGATCGAGATCATCGCATCGCTGGAGCCTCTGCCCTGCGGGCTGCGTGCCGGCTCTGCGGGCTTCTGCGCCGTCGCGCCGCGTCCCTCGATGACGCTCGGGCGGAAGCCGGGACGGCCGACGGGAGCGGTCGAGGCTGCCTGCATCGATTCGGGCAGGCGCAGTACCTCGAGCGCCCGCGCCCGGTTCGGCAGGCGGCGGATGAAGCCGCGCTCCTCGAGCGCTGTAATCAGCCGGTGAATCCCGGATTTCGACCGGAGATCCAGCGCGTCCTTCATTTCGTCGAAGGAAGGCGGCACCCCGGTCTCCTTCAGCCGTCCGTTGATGAACACCAGAAGGTCGTGCTGCTTGCGCGTCAGCATCAGGGCGACTCCTTAAAACAAAACCTGAACAAAGCTATCTGTTCTAGTTGTGTTCTGCAAGCCCGTCAGTCCAGCGGAACATAGCGGCACGGCTCGCCCGCAGCCGCTGGCGGCGCCTGCGGCGCGCGCATCAAAAGGCCCTGGGCATGGGCGTAGATGGACAGCAGCGAGGAGTCCTGGCGCGGCAGCGGCGTGACTGTCGCGATGCCGTCGTCGTCGATCACGACGACCGAGCGGACGAAATCCGTCCGCTCGCCGTTTTCCGGCACTGCCGCGCCGAGGACGCCATGTCGGTAAAGCGGGCGCACGGGCCGTCCGGCGAGCCGGGAGACCAGCGGCACGAGGAACAGCATCGCCGCGACCATCGAGGAAGCCGGGTTGCCTGGCAGGCCGACGATGCGCGTGTCGTGCAGGCGCCCCGCCATCAGTGGCTTGCCTGGCCGCATCGCGACCTTCCAGAAATCCAGCGCGACGCCGCGCTCGGCGAAGACCGCGCCGACGAGATCGTGGTCGCCCACCGACGCGCCGCCGATCGTGACGAAGATGTCGGCCCCCTCCGCCAGCGCCTTATCGAGACGCGCGGCGATCGCTGTCTTGTCATCCGGGGCGATGCCGTAGTCGAGCGCCTCACCTCCCGCCGCCGAGACCATCGCCGCAACGCCGAAGCCGTTGGACGCGACGATCTGGGCGGGTCCGGGGGCGACGCCGGGCAGCACGAGTTCGTCGCCGGTGGCGAGCACCGCGACGCGCGGGCGCTGGCGGACCGTCAGCGTCGGGTGCCCGCCGCTCGCGGCAAGCGCAATCGCGCCCGGCGACAGCAGGCAACCGCCCGGCAGCAGCGTGTCCCCCTCGCCAAAGTCGATGCCGGCGAACCGGACGTGCTGCCGCTCGGACACCGTCGCGCCGGGCAGGATTCGGCCCGCCCCGTCGACCGTGGCGTCTTCCTGGATGAGGATCGCGTCGGCGCCTTCCGGAACCGGGGCGCCGGTGAAAATCCGGACCGTCTCCCCGGCGCCGGCCGTGCCGCCGAAAGCGCGACCAGCGGCGGCTTCGCCGATGAGGCGGAGCGGCGTTGGCCCAGCGGCGAGATCGGCCGACCGCACGGCATAGCCGTCCATGGCCGAGGCATCGAAGGACGGTTGAGTGCGGCGCGCGACGATGTCGCTGGCGAGCACCCGTCCCGCCGCCTCGCTCAGCGTCAACTCCTCCGTCCGAGCGATGGGTGCGGCGTCCTGCAGGATCAGCCGATAGGCCGCATCGACGGAGATGAGGCTCATGGCCCCGTGGCCACCCAGTCGCCGGATCGGCCGCCGGACTTCGACAGGAGCCGGATACCGGTCAGTGCCATCGAGCGGTCCACCGCCTTGGCCATGTCGTAGATCGTCAGGCACGCGATCGAGACGGCGGTCAGCGCCTCCATCTCGACGCCGGTGCGGCCGCCGACCCGAACAGTCGCGGTCACGCGAAGGCCGGGAAGCGCCGGCTCAGCCTCGATCTCAACCGCGACCTTGTCGATCAGCAGCGGATGGCAGAGCGGAATCAGCTCGTGCGTCCGCTTGGCGGCCATGATCCCGGCGATCCGGGCGACGGCGATCACGTCGCCCTTCTTCGCCTGGCCGGAAAGGATCAGTTCGAGCGTCGCCGGCTCCATGAGCACCAGGCCCTCGGCCACGGCGACCCGAACCGTGGCCTCCTTGTCGCCGACATCGACCATCGCGGCCGCGCCGGAGGCGTCGAGATGGGTGAGGCGGGGCTCCTCGCTCACGCGGCGCCCTCCGCGATACGCGGTTTGCCGAGCAAGGCGCGCGTCGCAGCCTCCACGTCGTGCTGGCGCATCAGGCTTTCGCCGACGAGGAACGTCCGGATGCCGTGATCGGCAAGGCGCAGGCAGTCGGCATGGGTGAAGATGCCGCTCTCACCGACGAGGATGCGATCGTCCGGCACCAGCCGCGCCAGTCGCTCGGCGGTGTCGAGGCTCGTCTCGAAGGTCCGCAGATTACGATTGTTGACGCCGATGAGCGGCGAGCGGAGCCGCAGCGCGCGTTCGGTCTCGTCCTCGTCATGCACCTCGACAAGGACGTCGAGCCCGTAGGCCTCGGCTGCAGCCTCGAGATCGGCGGCCAGCGAATCGTCCACCGCGGACATGATGATCAGGATCGCGTCGGCGCCCCAGGCTCGTGCCTCCGCCACCTGGTAGGTGTCGTGCATGAAGTCCTTGCGCAGCGCCGGAAGCGTCGTCGCCGCACGCGCCGCGGTCAGGAACTCCGGGGCGCCCTGAAAGGAAGGAGCATCGGTGAGGACGCTGAGACAGGCCGCGCCGGCCCGCTCGTAGGCGACGGCGAGGGCAGGCGGGTCGAAATCCTCACGGATCAGCCCCTTTGACGGGCTCGCCTTCTTCACCTCGGCGATCAGCGCCAGATCGCCGCCGGCGAGCTTCTGCCGGATGGCGTCGACGAAGCCGCGCGGTGGATCGGCCCGTGCCGCCGCCGCTTCGATCTCGGCGAGCGGATGCGCGCGCTTGGCCGCTTCGATCTCGTCGCGTTTGTAGATCTCGATCTCCCGCAGGATGTCGCTCATGGCGTAGCTCCGGCAAAACCCTTCGTGACGGCGACCAGCCGGTCGAGCGCGGCGCGGGCGCGGCCGCTGTCGATCGCGTCGGCCGCGGCGGCGACGCCGGAAAGAAGATCCTCCGCGGCGCCGGCCATGACCAGGGCACCGGCGCTGTTGAGGAGTACGATGTCCCGGTAGGCGCCGTGCGTCCCGTCGAGCACGGCCAGGAGCGAAGCCGCGTTGGCCTCGGCATCGCCGCCCCGCACGTCGGCGATCGTCCAGCGACGCAGTCCTACATCCTCGGGCTCGATGCTGAAGGTGGTGATCGCGCCATTGCTCAGGGCCGCGACGTCGGTACGGCCTGTGACCGTCATCTCGTCGAGCCCGTCGCCGTGCACGACCCAGGCCGACTCGGCGCCAAGCGCCTGCAGCGTCTCGGCGAGCGGCATCAGCCATTCCGGGGCGAAGACGCCGAGCAGGAGTTTCCTGACGCCCGCCGGGTTGGACATCGGCCCGAGCAGGTTGAAGATCGTCCGCGTGCCGAGCTCCACCCGGCTTGGCCCGACGAAGCGCATGGCGGCATGATGCGTCGGCGCGAACATGAAGCCGATGCCGGCTTCCGCAATCGTCCGGGAGATCGCCTCCGGCCGCAACTCGACATTGACGCCGAGTGCCGTGAGGACATCGGCGGCGCCGGATCGCGACGACAGCGCGCGATTGCCGTGCTTGGCGACAACGAGGCCGCAGCCGGCCAGGACGAAGGCCGAGCAGGTGGAGACATTGACGGTCCCGGCCTGGTCGCCACCGGTGCCGACGATGTCGATGGCGCCTTCCGGTGCCGTGACCTTGAGCATGTTGGCACGCATCACCGACACGGCGCCGGCCATCTCGTCGACGGTCTCGCCGCGCACCCTGAGCGCCATCAGGAACCCGCCGATCTGCGCCGGCGTCGCCTCGCCGGCCATCATCACGCCGAAGGCCGCCTCGGCTTCCTCCCGGTCGAGGGATGCGCCGGTCGCGACCTTGGCGAGAAAGGGTTTGAGGGTTGGGCTCACCGCAGCATGGCCTTGGCGTTCTCGATGCCGGCCGCGTTGATGCTCACCGGATAGGCGTTCTGGAGGAGGGTCACGTAGCTCTGAAGCAGATCGTCCTGGAGCATCGTCGCCATCTGCTGGCGTTCGCTTGCCGCAACGTTCGCCGCCGGGTCGGCAGGCGGCGCCACTTCCGTCACACGCAGCAGCAGCTGGGTCCCGGGCGTCGAACCGGGCGCCGTAGCGACGGTGCCGTTGCCGCCGCCGAAGGCTGCCGCCACCGCCGCCTGTCCCAGTTCCGCGACGCCGGACTGGCGCGAGATCGACTGTGCAGTCTGCTTGGGAACGCCCACTTCCGCGGCGATCGCGTCGAGATCGCCACCGGCATCGAGTTCCGCGCGCAGCGCCACGATGCGTTCGGCGAGGAGACGCTGGGTCTCCGCGGCCTTCCAGTCCGCAACGACCCGGTCGCGAACCTCGTCGAGGCTGCGGTCGCCGGCCGGGGTGATGCTGAGCAGGTCATAGAAGACGTAGCTGTTCGAGCCGAAATTGATCGGAACGTTGTCGAGGCCGGGCTCGGTATCAAACACGCCGGTCAGCAGTTCCTGTTCGGCGGGAAGGTCCGCGATCGGCGTTTCGGTGCGATCGTTGCCCTGGCGGTCGGCAGCCTCGACGGTCACGACGGTGATCCCGGCGCCGCGGGCGGCTTCCTCGAAGTCGGCGCCACCGGCGCGGGCATCCTCGAAGGCGTTGTAGGCCGCTGCCGCGGCGTCATTGGCCGCGACCAGCGCCAGTTCGTTGCGAACCTCCTCCGACACCTCTTCCATCGGGCGAGCACCCTCCGGCTGGATTTCCGTCACCCGCAGGAGCACGGGGCCGAAGCGCCCGTCGACGACCGCGGAGGTCTCGCCCTCGGCCAGCGCGAAGGTGGCATCGGCAAGCGCCTGGTCCGGGATCGCGCTGCGGGCCACCATGCCGAGGTCGACGATGCTGCGCCCGGCCTGCTCGGCTGCCGCCTCGAACGTCGAGCCGGCATCGAGCTGTGCCTGCGCGGCATCTGCCGCGGCGCGGTCCGGGAACACGATTTGCTGGACGCGGCGCTGTTCCGGGGTGATGTAGTTTTCCCGGTGGGTTTCGTAATCGGCGGCGATCTGTTCGTCGGTGACAGTCGACGGATCGCTGAGGGCTTCGGGCGTCAGCAGCGCATAGGCGAAGGACCTATATTCCGGCGCTGCGTAGTTCGCCTTGTTCTCCTCGAAATAGGTTGCGAGGACGTCGTCGGACGGATCGGCGACGGGCGGGACAATAGACGGCGTCAGGGTCACATACTCGACCGTACGACGTTCGCCATTGTAGAGGCCGAGGGCCGTCGCGAAAGTGGCCGGCGTGTCGACACCCTCGGCGATCGCATCGATGATCTGCGTGCGCACCGCCTCGTCGGCCTTGGTGCGGATGTAGTCCTGCTCGCTCATCCCGGCATTGGCGAGGATGTTGCGGAAGGCATTGCGGGAGAAATTGCCGGACGCGTCGTGGAAGCTCGAATCCTCGGCGATCAGCCGGGCGAGCTGATCCTCAGACAGGCCGAGGCGGAGATTGCGGCCCTGCTCGTCGAGAACCGCCCCGGCAACCAGCTGGCCGATGACACCCTGGTCGATGCCGAACATCTGCGCTTCCTCGGCCGTCGGCTGCCGCCCGATCTGCTGCGCCAGGCGCTGCGAGGCGCGGCTGTAGGCGAGCGCGTAATCCTGCAGCGACACTTCGGTGTCGCCGGCGCTGGCGACGGTCGTCGCGTTGCCGGTCTGGAAGGCGTCGCCGATGCCCCAGACGGCGAAGCTGAGCACCAGGAGACCCAGCAGGATCTTCGCGGTCCAGCCCTTGACGCTGTCGCGGAGGGTATTGAGCATTCCGGTCTCCCGTGCAGGCCGGCAATCGTCGCCGTTGCGGCGAGATCGAACCGGTCCAGTCCCTTGGACGCCTTCTTAGGAAAGACGGTGGGCCCAGCGCAAGCAGCCCTCCGGATTTGATTTAGCATGGCCGGCCCGTTACGTCCGCGCTGGCGCACTCTGGGAGGAACAGCCGATGACGCGACCGAAGCCATTGATTGCCGGCAACTGGAAGATGAACGGGACTTTGGCATCGCTGCCGGAGCTCGCCGAGATCGCCGCGGCGGTGCGCGAAGGGGCCGGGGAGGGCCTCGACCTGCTGATCTGCCCGCCGGCCACGATCCTTTCCGCCAGCCACGGCCTCCTCGGTGAGGCCGTCGCCGTCGGCGGCCAGGATTGCCATGAAGCCGCATCCGGCGCTCACACCGGCGACATCTCCGCTGCCATGCTGGCGGATGTCGGCGCACGCTACGTCATCGTCGGGCATTCCGAGCGCCGCGCCGATCACGGCGAGAGCGATTCCATCGTCCGCGCCAAGGTCGAGGCGGCATGGGCGGCGGGCCTCGTCGCCATCGTCTGCGTCGGCGAGACCGAAGCCCAGCGCGAAGCCGGGGACACGCTCGATGTCCTTGGCGTGCAGCTGGCCGGTTCGCTCCCGGACGCTGTGCAGGCCGCGACCACCGTCGTCGCCTACGAGCCGGTCTGGGCGATCGGCACGGGTCGAACACCCACCGTCGACGACGTGCGCGAGGTGCACGATTTCATCCGCAACACCCTCGTCGATCGCTTCGGCGACGCGGTCGCGGGCGGAGTCCGAATCCTCTATGGCGGCTCGGTCAAACCCTCGAATGCTGCCGAGCTTCTGGGCGTCGACAACGTCGACGGCGCACTCGTCGGTGGCGCCAGCTTGAAGGCCGCGGACTTCGTCGCGATATGCAGGGCGCGTGCCGCTTCCTGAGTGGCGCGCGGAGAGCGCTTACCGAATCCGGTTGGAAAGCTGACCAAGCTTCTATAGAAGGCGCCCAACTCCCGAAAATACGCGTTGCGAAAGTCCAATGGAAACAATTCTCATCATCATCCACTTGGTGATCGTCATCGCGCTCGTGATCGTGGTCCTGCTACAGCGTTCCGAGGGCGGCGCCCTCGGCATCGGCGGCGGTGGCGGCGGCATGATGACGGCGCGCGGCGCGGCCAGTGCGCTGACGCGGCTGACGGCCATCCTCGCCGCGGGCTTCTTCATCACGTCGCTCTCGCTCGGCCTGCTTGCTCGCTACGGCGCCCAGCCTACCGACATTCTCGACCGGTTGCCGGTCAACCAGGGCAGCACGACCAATGACGGCGACCAGGGCGGCAGCCTGCTCGACCAGCTCGGCGGCCTGCCGGCGGAAGACGGTGCGGCGGTCGAGGGCGATCAGCCGCTCACGGTTCCGAACGGGGTGACCCCGCCGGCCGCGATGCAGTCCGCGCCCAGCGATTCGGCTCCGGTGACGGACGCACCCGAAGCGACGGCGCCCGAGGCACCAGCCTCGGCCGTCGAGCCGCAGAACGCTCCCCTCGATGTTCCCGATGCCGACGGCACCGCGGAGCCGGTCGGACAGATCCCGGCCAATCCGGGCGAGAGCGCCCCGAACGCAGCAGACGAGCCGACCGTCCCGCCGGTGGAAGCGCCGTTGGCAGACACCGGGGCCCCGGTGACCGGCACCACGACCGGCACGAACCAGCAGTAGACCAGACACTTAATCCGCATGATCGCAGCGGCGGGACGCCTCAGGCGTCCCGCCGAATTTCGTTGGCGATCAAAAACGACTGGCAGAATCTCCCTCGTGGGGTTATCGGGAAGGCCCATGGCGCGATATATTTTCATTACCGGCGGCGTGGTCTCCTCTCTTGGCAAGGGTATTGCCTCGGCGGCCCTCGGCGCATTGCTTCAGGCGCGGGGCTATCGGGTCCGTCTGCGCAAGCTCGATCCGTATCTCAACGTCGATCCGGGCACGATGAGCCCGACCCAGCACGGCGAGGTGTTCGTCACCGACGACGGGGCGGAGACCGATCTCGATCTCGGCCACTACGAGCGTTTCACCGGGCGGTCCGCCAACCGGATGGACAACATCACCACCGGCCGGATCTACCAGGAGATCATCGCCAAGGAGCGCCGCGGGGACTATCTCGGCGCCACGGTCCAGGTGATCCCGCACGTCACCGATGCGATCAAGGCCTTCGTCCTCGACGGCAACGAGGAGTTCGATTTCGTCCTCTGCGAGATCGGCGGCACTGTCGGCGACATCGAGGCGATGCCGTTTCTCGAGGCGATCCGGCAGCTTGGCAACGACCTGCCGCGCGGCGGCGCTGTGTACATTCATCTCACGTTGATGCCGTACATCCCGACGGCCGGTGAGCTGAAGACCAAGCCGACCCAGCATTCGGTGCGCGAACTGCGTGCCATCGGCATCCAGCCGGACATCCTGCTGGTGCGCGCCGACCGGCCGGTTCCGGCCGAAGAACGCCGCAAGATGAGCCTGTTCTGCAACGTCAGGGAGACTGCCGTCATCCAGGCGCTGGACGTCGCCACGATCTACGACGTGCCGATCGCCTACCACAACGAAGGCCTCGACACAGAGGTGCTGGCTGCCTTCGGCATCGACCCGGCGCCGAAGCCGAAGCTGCAGCTCTGGCAGCAGGTCGTCGAAGGCATCCGCAGCCCCGAGGGCGAGGTGACCATTGCGGTTGTCGGCAAGTACACCGGCCTCAAGGACGCCTACAAATCCCTGATCGAGGCGCTGCAGCACGGCGGCATCGCCAACAAGGTGCGGGTCAAGCTCGACTGGATCGAGTCGGAGGTCTTCGAGGAAGAGGATCCCGCACCCTATCTGGAGCGGGTCCACGGCATTCTGGTGCCCGGCGGATTCGGCGAACGCGGTGCCGAGGGCAAGATCCTCGCCGCCGGCTTCGCCAGAGAGCGCAAGGTGCCGTATTTCGGCATCTGCTTCGGCATGCAGATGGCGGTGATCGAGGCGGCGCGCTCGCTGGCCGGCATCAAGGAGGCCGGCTCCACCGAGTTCGGGCCGACGAAGGAGCCGGTGGTCGGGCTGATGACCGAATGGCTGAAGGGCAACGAGCTCGAGCAGCGCGCCGAACGCGGCGATCTCGGCGGCACGATGCGGCTCGGCGCCTACAAGGCAGAGCTCAAGGCCGGGTCGAAGATCGCCGAGATCTACGGCACGACCGAGATCGAGGAACGTCACCGCCATCGCTACGAGGTCAACCGCTCCTATCGGGATGTGCTGGAAGCGGCCGGGATGGACTTCGCCGGCATGTCGCCGGACGGGCTGCTGCCGGAGACGATCGAGCTCGCCGACCATCCCTGGTTCGTCGGCGTCCAGTATCATCCGGAGCTGAAGTCGCGGCCTTTCGATCCGCACCCGCTCTTCGCCAGCTTCATCGCGGCGGCGCTGGAGCAGAGCCGCCTGGTCTGATCACCGGCGTCGGGCGAGGCGGCCCGGCGGTGTCGGCGGTTGCTTTGGGCGGATCTGGTCAAGCCTTCGCAGATGCATAGGACCAAGCCATGCGACCCCTCGACCATGTCGTCCTGCCGTTCCCTGACCTGCCGTCGGCCCGAGCCCGTCTCGAGAGCCTCGGCTTCCAGGTGGCGCCGGATGCGGTGCACCCGTTCGGCACCGGCAATGCCTGCGTGTTCTTCGCCGACGGCGCCTATCTGGAGCCGCTGGCGGTCGTCGACCACGCTGCCTATGGCGATGCGCTGGGCCAGGGAAATCTCTTCGTCGGGCACGATGCGGCTTTCCGCAGCGCCAATGCGCTGCCGGCCTTCTCGGGCCTTGCACTCCGCTCGGACGATGCGCTGGTGGATCGCGAGACACTGGCCGAGCACGGGTTGGGCGAGGACGGCGTCGTGGCGTTCTCCCGCGATCTCGTCTCTGCCGACGGCACCAGCGCGACCTTGTCCTTCCGCCTGACATTCGCGCGCTCGCCCGCCGACTTTGGTGCGACGCTGTTCTTCTGCCAGAAGCTGCATCGCACGGCGCCGGACCGCACCGCGCTGACCCGTCACACGAACGGCGCCAACGGCCTTTCGCGAATCGTGCTGGTTGGCGATGTCTCGCTCGCCACCCGCCTTTTGCTGGAGTCCGCGTGCGACGAGCCGCTGGTCGCAGACGGCGCCGAGGGCCAGCGTTTGCCTCTGGCCGGATCGGTGCTCGAAATCATCACCGACGACATTGCCGCCGAGCGCTACGGCTTTGCCCGGGACGGCCGACGCGGCCTGGTCATCGCCGGTATTGTCCTTTCGGTCACAGATCTCGCTGCGACCAGCACCGCGGTCCGCGACGCCGGCGCGTGGCGTCAGTCGAACCGGCTGACCGTAGCGCTCGCCGCCGCCGGCACTGCCTTCATCGCCTTCGAGGAAAGCCTTCCATGACCGTCACCAATACGAGCGTCGCCGCCGGACAGGCGGTCTTCGATAACAGCCGCCCCTTCGCGCTGATCGCCGGCCCCTGCCAGATGGAGAGCCGCGACCATGCGATGATGATCGCCGAGCGGATGAAGCGGATCACCGAGGATCTCGGCATCGGCTTCGTCTTCAAGGCAAGCTTCGATAAAGCCAACCGCACCAGCCTCTCCGGCAGGCGCGGCATCGGCCTCTCCGCCGCGCTGCCGGTGTTCGAGGAGATCGCCCGGACCTTCGGCCTGCCGGTACTGACCGACGTCCACACCGAGGAGCAGTGCCGCGAGGCGGCGGTGATCTGCGACATCCTGCAGATTCCCGCCTTCCTCTGCCGCCAGACCGATCTCTTGATCGCCGCGGCCGAGACCGGCCGGGTGGTCAACATCAAGAAGGGCCAGTTCCTCGCGCCGTGGGACATGAAGAACGTTCTCGCCAAGGTGACCGAGAGCGGCAATGCCAACGTGCTCTTGACCGAGCGCGGCGTCTCCTTCGGCTACAACACGCTGGTCTCGGACTTCCGCGCACTGCCGATCATGGCGGAGACCGGCGCGCCGATCGTCTTCGACGCGACGCATTCGGTCCAGCAGCCGGGCGGGCAGGGCGGCTCCTCGGGCGGCGAACGCCGCTTCGTCGAGACGCTGTCGCGCGCCGCCGTCGCCGTCGGCGTCGCCGGGCTGTTCATCGAGACCCACGACGACCCCGACCACGCGCCGTCGGACGGGCCCAACATGGTGCCGCTCGACCGCATGCCGGAGCTGCTGAAGCGCCTGCAGGCGCTGGACGCGGTGACGAAGGGGTTTGGGTGAGGGTGCGAGAGCTGGCGATCTGAGGCTGACCATGTTTGGTCGTGCTGCGTTGAACGGAAAGGCGTTGACACCCACCGTCCGTCATCCTCGGGCCCCGTCCCGAGGATCCAGACTCCACGCCGGGTGAGTTGTGGCTACGACCGTCTTTCGGGCCTTCGACTCGTCCAGTCACGCCACGAGGGTCACCGCCGCTCTGGATCCTCGGGACGGGGGCCCAAGGATGACGACCGCGTAAGTAATGCGTCCGCATCCCCTGCTATCCAGCCTCGCCGTCATGCACTAGAACCCCCTCGAACCATTCGTTCGTCACGACAGGGGTACCCATGACCGCCATTATCGACATCATCGGACGCGAAATTCTCGACAGCCGGGGCAACCCGACGGTGGAGGTCGACGTCATCCTGGAAGACGGGTCGATGGGCCGCGCCGCGGTTCCGTCGGGCGCCTCGACCGGCGCCCATGAGGCGGTCGAGCTGCGGGATGGCGGGTCGCGCTATCTCGGCAAGGGCGTCGAGAAGGCCGTCGCCGGGATCAACGGCGAGATCCTCGAAGCTCTCGGCGGCTACGAGGCCGAGGACCAGCTGCGGATCGACACGGTGCTCCGCGCGCTCGACGGTACGGCGAACAAGAGCCGCCTCGGCGCCAATGCCATTCTGGGCGTCTCGCTCGCCGTCGCCAAGGCCGGCGCGGAGGCCTGTGTCCTGCCGTTCTACCGCTATGTCGGCGGGCCCTCGGCGCATGTCCTGCCGGTGCCGATGATGAACATCATCAATGGCGGCGCACATGCCGACAACCCGATCGACTTCCAGGAATTCATGATCATGCCGGTCGGCGCCGAGCGCTTCTCGGACGCGCTGCGCATGGGCGCGGAGGTCTTCCACACGCTGAAGACGATGCTGAAGGCGGCCGGGCACAACACCAATGTCGGCGACGAGGGCGGCTTCGCGCCGAATCTCGGCTCGGCGAAGGAAGCGCTCGACTTCGTCATGCAGGCGATCGGGAAGGCCGGCTACAAGGCCGGCGAGGACATCTTCCTGGCGCTCGATCCGGCATCGACCGAATTCTTCAAGGACGGCGTCTACGACCTGGCGGGAGAGGGTCGCAAGCTTTCCCCGAACGACATGGCGGCCTATTACGGCGAGCTGGCAGCATCCTATCCGATCATCTCGATCGAGGACGGCATGGCCGAGGACGACTGGGCCGGCTGGAAGACGCTCACCGACCAGATCGGCGGCACGGTGCAACTCGTCGGCGACGACCTCTTCGTGACGAATTCCGAGCGCCTGCGGGAAGGCATCGCCAAGGGCGTCGCCAACTCGATCCTCGTCAAGGTCAACCAGATCGGCACGCTGTCCGAGACGCTCGATGCCGTTTCCGTCGCGCACCGTGCCGGCTACACGGCGGTGATGTCGCACCGCTCTGGCGAGACCGAGGATTCGACCATCGCCGATCTCGCCGTCGCGACCAACTGCGGGCAGATCAAGACCGGCTCGCTCGCCCGCTCCGACCGGCTGGCCAAGTACAACCAGCTCCTTCGAATCGAAGCCGAGCTCGGCGACCAGGCCGTCTATGCCGGCCGGGCGATCCTGCGCGGCTAAGACTGTTGTGTCCGCGGCGTCGTCAACCGAGCGACGCCGCACACCTTGTCGGATCGGGCGTGGTTTACGCGCTCTTAATCCCGGTCGTGACAGTGTCGGGCTCCCGGAGGGCCCGATGCGCACGATTCAGAAACGACCCACCCAGATCGGACGCTTGATCGTTCCCGCGATCACGGCCAGCTTCCTCGCCTATTTTGCGATTCACGCCCAGAGCGGCAAATACGGGCTTGAGGCACGGGCCTCGCTGACGCGCGAGCTGGCGGTGCGCACGGCGCATCTCGACGAGCTGACCCGCGAGCGCGAGGCGCTGGAACGACGGGTGCAGCTGCTGCATGACGGGACGCTGGAACGCGACATGATCGACGAACGCGCGCGTCGCAGCCTCAACGTGGCGATGGAGGACGAAATCGTCATCCTGCGCGACGATTTCCGCTAACCTGCGACGACGACTACGAAAAATATCATAACCGCAAAACGGTTAAATTGCTGCTCCGCACCAGATTAACTGAATACGGATTAAAATGCGGTCATCACGACCGAAACGCCGCTCGTTCGCTTGATGGGGGCGCGGCGGTCACTATACTCTCGGCAAGAATTTGGGGCCGCCTGTCGGCCGATCAAGACCCGGAGCACCCATGGCGACCAGGCAGAACAAGTCACCCGCCCCCGGCGGGGCAACGCAGGGCGCCGGTACGACGGCGGCCGACACGCCGGAATCGTCGACCGGCATCGTCGCCACGCTGGAGCAATACGTTCCGCCACAGCCGGTCGAGTTCTCCCGCGAGGCCGAACTGCAGGCCTATCGCGACATGCTGCTGATCCGCCGCTTCGAGGAAAAGGCCGGCCAGCTCTACGGCATGGGCTTCATCGGCGGCTTCTGCCATCTCTATATCGGCCAGGAGGCCGTCGTCGTCGGCATGCAGATGGCGATGAAGGAAGGTGATCAGGTCATCACCGGCTATCGCGACCATGGCCACATGCTCGCCACCGGCATGGAAGCCCGCGGCGTGATGGCCGAACTCACCGGCCGCCGCTCGGGTTACTCCAAGGGCAAGGGCGGCTCGATGCACATGTTCTCGAAAGAGAAGAAGTTCTACGGCGGCCACGGCATCGTCGGCGCCCAGGTGCCGATCGGCACCGGCCTTGCCTTCGCCAACCGCTACAACGGCAACGATTCGATCTCGATCACCTATTTCGGCGACGGGGCCTCCAACCAGGGTCAGGTCTACGAGAGCTTCAACATGGCCTCGCTGTGGAAGCTGCCGGTGGTCTACGTCATCGAGAACAACCGCTACGCCATGGGCACCTCGGTCAGCCGCGCCTCGGCGGAGACGAATTTCGCCCATCGCGGCCTCTCCTTCAAAATTCCCGGCATCCAGGTCGACGGCATGGACGTGCGGGCGGTGAAGGCTGCCGGCGATCTCGCCGCCGAACATTGCCGCAAGGGCGACGGCCCGATCATCCTCGAGATGATGACCTATCGCTATCGCGGCCACTCGATGTCGGATCCGGCCAAGTATCGTACCCGCGACGAAGTGCAGAAGATGCGCGCCGAATCGGACCCGATCGAGCAGGTGAAGCAGCGGCTTCTCGGGCCGCACGGCCTGAGCGAGGACGAGGTCAAGGCGATCGACAAGGACGTGCGCGAGATCGTCGCCGATGCGGCCGACTTCGCCCAGAACGATCCCGAGCCCGACGTGTCCGAGCTATGGACGGATATCTACGCGGACGCCGTTCCGCAGGCGGCCGAGTAAGGGGACGACCATGGCGACCGAAATTCTGATGCCCGCCCTTTCTCCGACGATGGAGGAAGGCACGCTGGCCAAGTGGCTGAAGCAGGAAGGCGACACTGTCGCCGCCGGTGACGTCATCGCCGAGATCGAGACCGACAAGGCGACGATGGAAGTCGAGGCGGTCGACGAGGGGACGCTCGGCAGGATCCTGGTCCAGGCCGGCACCGAGGGCGTGAAGGTGAACACCCCGATCGCGATGCTGCTCGCCGAGGGCGAGGACGCCAGTGCCCTCGCCAAGGAAGCCGCTCCGGCACCGAAGCCGGCCGCCGAGCCGAAGGCCGAGGCGCCAGCTGCCGACACGCAGGATGAAAAGCCCGCCGCCGACCGCAAGGTGCCGGCCGAGGGCATGAAGCACCCCGAGCCGGCCGATCCAGACGGCGACATGGGTCCGGAAGTGCCGGAAGGCACCGAGATGGTGTCGACGACGGTCCGCGAAGCGCTGCGCGATGCGATGGCCGAAGAACTCCGCCGCGACGAGACGGTCTTCGTCATGGGCGAGGAAGTTGCCGAGTACCAGGGCGCCTACAAGATCACGCAAGGGCTGCTGGAAGAGTTCGGCGCCCGCCGCGTGGTCGACACGCCGATCACCGAGCACGGCTTTGCCGGCCTCGGCGTCGGTGCGGCGTTCGCGGGTCTCAAGCCCATTGTCGAGTTCATGACCTTCAACTTCGCCATGCAGGCGATCGACCAGATCGTCAATTCGGCGGCGAAGACGCTCTACATGGCCGGCGGCCAGATGGGCTGCCCGATCGTGTTCCGCGGGCCGAACGGCGCCGCCGCGCGCGTCGGCGCGCAGCACAGCCAGGATTATTCCGCCTGGTACAGCCACATCCCGGGGCTGAAGGTTGTGCAACCGTTTTCGGCGGCCGACGCCAAGGGCCTGCTGAAGTCGGCGATCCGCGATCCGAACCCGGTTGTCTTCCTCGAGAACGAGATCCTCTACGGCCACGCCTTCGACGTGCCGAAGCTCGACGACTGGACGGTGCCGATCGGCAAGGCGCGCATCCACCGCAAGGGCAAGGATTGCACCATCGTTTCCTTCAGCATCGGCATGACCTACGCGATCAAGGCTGCCGAGGAACTCGCCAAGGAGGGCATCGAGGTCGAGATCATCGACCTGCGCACGATCCGGCCGCTCGACATGGACACGGTCGTCCGCTCGGTGATGAAGACCAATCGCTGCGTCACGGTCGAGGAAGGCTTCCCGCAGAATTCCGTCGGCGGCCATATCGCCTCGGAACTGATGGTCCGGGCCTTCGATCATCTCGACGCGCCGGTGCTCAAGGTGAGCGGCAAGGACGTCCCGATGCCTTATGCCGCCAATCTCGAGAAGCTGGCGCTGCCATCGGTCAAGGAAGTGATCGATGCGGTCAAGGCGGTCTGCTACCGGGATTGAGGCGATGGCCGCTGAAGCCGCCCACGACGACCGGCAGCCGCCCGAGGAGGGCGGCACGCTCGTGCTGACACGCACGGTCGACGCCGATCCTCGCTCGGTCTGGGCGTGCCTCACCGAGCCGAACTGCTTCAAGGCCTGGTGGCGCGACAACCTCGAATTCGAGCCGGCGCTTGGCGGCCGTTTCATCGAGCCGTGGACGGACCCGTCAGGGCGCCTGAAGACGACGAAGGCCGAGGTGACGGCGTTTCATCCGCCGAAGGGCTTCGTCATGGTATGGGCCGACGAGGACTGGGACTTCGACACGATCGTCTCGGTCTCCCTTGAGCCTTTGGATGGCGGCACCCGCGTGACCATCGAACACCAGGGCTGGGAGCGAGCGCCGGAACCCGACCGCGCGACGCTCCTGCTCGATCATCGCGACGGCTGGCAGCGGCATCTCGCCGGGCTGGCCACTCACGCGGAAGAACATCACGCCCGGCGCAAGGGCAACCTGCGCAACGGCCACTGAGGAGACGCCCGGATGCCGATCAACGTCACGATGCCCGCGCTGTCGCCGACCATGGAGGAGGGCAACCTCGCCAAATGGCTGGTGAAGGAGGGTGACAAGGTCGCTTCCGGCGACGTCATCGCCGAGATCGAGACCGACAAGGCCACGATGGAAGTCGAGGCTGTCGACGAGGGCACCGTCGCCCGGATCCTGGTGCCGGCCGGTACGGAAGGCGTCAAGGTCAACGACGTTATCGCCATCCTGGCGGCCGAGGGCGAGGATGTCGCCGCCGCGGCCAAGGGCGACGGCTCGGGTGGTTCGGCACCAGCCTCCGCCGATGGCGGCGCCATTGCGGCCGACCCGGAGGCCGACGCGGCCTCGGGCAGCACGGCACCTTCGAAGGAAGCGCCGCCGAGCCCGCGCACCGGCGCAGCCGACGATTCGCCGAAGCCGGCGCCGGCTCGGAACGAAGGCGAGCGAGTCTTTGCGTCGCCGCTGGCGCGCCGGCTGGCGAAGGAAGCGGGGATCGACGTGACGTCGATCGCCGGCTCCGGCCCGTACGGCCGCGTGGTCAAGGCCGATGTCGAGGCAGCCGCGAAGGACGGCGGCAAATCCGCCCCCGCAGCAGCGCCGGACAAGGCCGCGCCGGCAACGGCTGCGGCGCCTGCGGCATCGGCACCGAAGGGCGCCAGCGACGAGCAGATCCGCAAGCTCTTCGCCGAGGGCTCCTACGAGGCCATTCCGCATGACGGCATGCGCAAGACCATCGCCCGCCGGCTGGTCGAGGCGAAGTCGACGATCCCGCATTTCTACCTGACGATCGACTGCGAGCTCGACGCGCTCCTGGCGCTCCGCCAGCAGCTCAACGCTGCTGCACCGATGGTGAAGGGCGAGGGCGGCGACCGCCCGGCCTACAAGCTCTCGGTCAACGACATGATCATCAAGGCGATGGCTTTGGCCCTGAAGGCCGTGCCTGCCGCCAACGCCTCGTGGACCGAATCCGCGATGCTCGTCCACAAGCACGCCGATGTCGGCGTCGCCGTCTCGATCGAGGGCGGGCTGATCACGCCGATCATCCGCCGCGCCGAGGAGAAGACGCTGTCGGCGATCTCCAACGAGATGAAGGACCTCGCCAAGCGGGCCCGCAGCCGCAAGCTGAAGCCCGAGGAATACCAGGGCGGCACCACGGCGGTCTCCAATCTCGGCATGTTCGGGATCAAGGATTTCGCCGCGGTGATCAACCCGCCGCACGCGACGATCCTGGCCGTCGGTGCCGGCGAGCCGCGGGCCGTGGTCAAGGATGGCGCCGTCACCGTCGCCACGGTGATGAGCGTGACGCTGTCGACCGACCACCGCGCCGTCGATGGTGCGCTCGGTGCCGAGCTGCTGGGGGCATTCCGGCAGCTGATCGAAAATCCGATGTCGATGCTGGTCTAGGCGATGAAGACCGTCCTCTGCTTCGGCGACTCGCTGACCTGGGGCTACGACGCCGAGACCGGGCTGCGGCATGACTTTGCCGACCGCTGGCCGAACGTCCTCGCCAGGGCGCTCGGGGACGACGTCTGCGTGGTCACCGACGGGCTCAACGGGCGCACCACGGCCTTCGACGATCACACCGTGATGAGCGACCGCAACGGCGCCCGAACGCTGCCCACGGCGCTGGGCGCGCACCAGCCGCTTGACCTGGTGGTGCTGATGCTCGGCACCAACGACCTCAAGCGCCACACCGGCGGCGGCCGGGTGTTCGAGTCGCGCCAGGGGATGGAGCGGCTGGTCGAGATCATACAGACCTTTCCCTATCAGCGCGGCTACGCCGTCCCGAAGATCCTCATCGTCGCCCCGCCGCATTTCCGCGAGACGACGGAGCCGGACTTCGCCCTGCTGTTCGGCCACGGGGTCGAAGAATCGCAGCATTTCCGTTCGGCCTGCACCAAGGTTGCGGAAGAATACGGCTGCGCCGTCTTCGATGCGTCCGAGGTCTGCGAGACGACCCCGCTCGACGGGATCCATCTCGACGCGGCGCATACGCGGGCGCTGGGCGAGGCGCTTGTCGAGCCGGTGAAGGCGCTGCTCGGCGAGACCGCATGACCCTGCGACCGGCCTCCCATGCGTCGAACGCAGGGCAGGACCGGTCCGCAGCTCTTATCTCCGCCATGTGGTCGGCAGCTATCGCGCCGCGCCACAGGCCTACGACGACAGCGCGTCCGAGGAGACGATGACCCATGGCTGACACCTACGACATTCTCATCATCGGCGGCGGTCCCGGCGGCTATGTCGCGGCGATCCGCGCCGCGCAGCTCGGCTTCAAGACCGCTGTCGTCGAGCGCGAGCATCTGGGCGGCATCTGTCTCAACTGGGGCTGCATCCCGACCAAGGCGCTGCTGCGCTCGGCCGAGATCTTCCACTATGCCGAGAACGCCGCGAATTACGGCCTGACGATCGAGAAGCCGGGCTTCGACATGGCGGCGGTCGTCAAGCGCTCGCGCGGTGTCTCCGCGCAGCTGAACGGCGGCGTCGGCTTCCTGATGAAGAAGAACAAGATCGACGTCATCTGGGGCGAAGCCAAGATCACCAAGGCCGGGAAGAGTGGGCCGGTCGAGGTCTCGGTCGGCAAGATGACCAAGCCCGTCGTCGAGCCGCAGAACCCGGTGCCGAAGGGCGTGCTGGGCGAGGGGACCTACACGGCCAAGCACGTCATCGTCGCGACGGGCGCCCGCCCGCGCGTCCTGCCGGGCATCGAGCCGGATGGCGACCGGATCTGGACCTATTTCGAGGCGATGAAGCCGAAGGCGATGCCGAAGTCGCTGATCGTCATGGGCTCCGGCGCCATCGGGATCGAGTTTGCCTCGTTCTATCGCACCATGGGTGCGGACGTGACCGTGGTCGAGCTGCTGCCGCAGATCATGCCGGTCGAGGATGCCGAGATTGCCGGGCTGGCGCGCAAGCAGTTCGAGAAGCAGGGCATGCGCATCCTCACCGACGCCAAGGTGTCGAAGGTTACCAAGGGTGGCGAGGGCGTCGAGGTGACGGTCGAGACCAAGGACGGCAAGTCGCAGACGCTGTCGGCGGAACGGCTGATCTCGGCGGTCGGCGTACAGGGCAACACCGAGGGGTTGGGCCTCGAGGAAGCCGGCGTCGCCATCGAGCGCGGCATCGTCACCATCGATGGATTTGGGCGGACCAATGTCGAGGGCATCTACGCCATCGGCGACGTCGCCGGGCCGCCGATGCTCGCCCACAAGGCCGAGCACGAGGGCACGATCTGCGTCGAGGCGATCAAGGGCCTCGACGTCCATCCGATGCAGAAGACCCAGATCCCCGGCTGCACCTATTGCCAGCCGCAGGTCGCCAGCGTCGGCCTGACCGAGGCGAAGGCCAAGGAGGCCGGGCGCGAGGTCAAGGTCGGCCGCTTCCCCTTCAAGGGAAACGGCAAGGCGATCGCACTGGGAGAGCCGGAAGGACTGGTGAAGACGGTGTTCGACGCCAAGACCGGCGAGCTTCTCGGCGCACACATGGTGGGCGCGGAAGTCACCGAGCTGATCCAAGGGTTCGTCATCGCGATGGGACTGGAGACGACCGAAGAAGAGCTGTTCCACAGCGTCTTCCCGCATCCGACCTTGTCCGAGATGATGCACGAAAGCGTGCTTGACGCCTACGGCCGCGTCATTCACATGTGAACTGACAGGCTGAAACGCGTTAAGTCATCGATAGTTGCGTCTGAAAGTTTTATTCTTCAGCGCCTTGCCGTTGGCGGTTCCTGCCCAATTTCCCGCAGCATCATCAATACTGAAGGACTGAGACATGGACGTTAATGGAGTAGGCTGGATTGCAGCGATCATCGTCGGCGGCCTTGCTGGCTGGCTCGCCGAGCAGGTCATGAAGAGCGACATGGGCCTCTTGATGAACATCATCCTCGGCATCGTCGGGGCGATCGTTCTCAATGCCATTCTGGCACTCCTCGGCATCTCCTTCGGTGCCGGCTGGATCGCCTATCTGATCACCGGCTTCATCGGCGCCTGCCTGCTGATCTTCATCTTCCGGGCATTCCGCGGTCGCGGCCGCGTCTAAGGTTTGCATCGCCGGTGCGCCATGGCTAAATGACGTTCATGGTCACCGTGCTCGATAATCGCCAGCCGGCCGGGGTATTGCCCCGGCCGCGGCATCCCGAAAAAGCCCATCGCCCGGATAACGCGACGATGGTGCCCAAGCCCGATTGGATCCGCGTCAAGGCGCCGACCTCTCAGGGCTACCATGAGACTCGCGCGATCGCGCGGTCCAATAACCTCGTCACCGTGTGCGAAGAGGCCGGCTGCCCCAATATCGGGGGATGCTGGGAGAAGAAGCACGCGACCTTCATGATCATGGGCGGGATCTGCACCCGCGCCTGCTCGTTCTGCAACGTCGCCACCGGGCGGCCGCATGCGCTCGACCGTAGCGAGCCGGAAAGCGTCGGCCGCGCCGTTGCCGCGATGGGGCTCAACCACGTGGTCATCACCTCGGTGGATAGGGATGATCTCGACGATGGCGGCGCGGAACATTTCGTGCGGACAATCCGTGCGATTCGGGCCGCCGCGCCCGGCACCACGGTCGAGATCCTGACGCCCGACTTCCTGCGAAAGCCGGGCGCTCTCGAAACCGTCGTCGCGGCACGGCCGGACGTCTTCAACCACAATCTCGAGACCGTGCCGTCGAACTATCTGACGGTCCGCCCCGGCGCCCGCTATTTCCACTCCATCCGGCTGCTGCAGCAGGTGAAGGAACTCGACCCGACGATCTTCACCAAGTCGGGAATCATGGTCGGCCTCGGCGAGGAGCGGAACGAGGTCCTCCAGCTGATGGACGACCTGCGCTCGGCAGACGTCGACTTCCTGACCATCGGCCAGTATCTGCAGCCGACGAAGAAGCATCATCCGGTCATTCGCTACGTGCCGCCAGAGGAGTTCGCATCCTTCGAGACGGTCGCGCTGAGCAAGGGCTTCCTCGTCGTCGCAGCGAGCCCGCTGACGCGCTCGTCGCATCATGCCGGCGAAGATTTCGACCGGCTGAAGGCCGCGCGGCTTGCCCGCCAGGCCGCCGCCTGATCCGCTCCCCGACAGCCAGAGCCCATGCCCCAGTACGAGACCACGCGCCACGTTCGCCATTCACCTGAGCAGATGTTCGCGCTCGTTGCCGATGTCGAACGCTATCCGGAGTTCCTGCCGCTCTGCCAGCGGCTGGTCATCCAGTCCGAGCGGGAAAAGGACGGCAGGAGACTGCTCGTCGCGGACATGACCGTCGCCTACAAGATGGTACGCGAGACCTTCACTTCGCAGGTGCTGCTGAAGCCGGACGAGAGCCAGATCGACGTCAGCTATATCGACGGGCCGTTCCGCTATCTCGACAATCGCTGGAATTTCCCGCCCGCCGCGGATGGCGGTTGCGACGTGAAGTTTTTCATCGACTACGCCTTCAAGAGCCGCACGCTGGGCCTGCTGATGGGGTCGATGTTCGACTTCGCCTTCCGGCGCTTCTCGCAGGCCTTCGAGGAACGGGCGAACGTCATCTATGGCGAGCCGACGGTGGAACCCGCCGCCGCGACCTGATCAGGCAGGGCATCCAGCAGCATCTCCAGCGCGACGGCCGTGCTGGCGAGCCGGATCCCGGCGCGACCCGTGTCACCGAAGCGCTCCTCCCGATGCAACGTGCCGGCAGAGCCGGCGCACGCGAAGTGGACGAGGCCGACGGGCTTGGTCGCCGACCCGCCGCCCGGGCCGGCGATTCCGGTGATCGAGACCGCCACATCGACGCCGGCAAGACGCCGGGCGCCCTCCGCCATCTCCCGCGCCACTTCCTCCGAGACCGCACCGTGCGCGGCAAGCGCCGCGTCGGCGACGCCCAGCATCGCCATCTTCGCCGCATTGGAATAGGTGACGAAGCCGCGGTCGAAGGCCGCGGACGAGCCGGCGATGTCGGTGAGGGCGGCCGCGACCATGCCGCCGGTGCAGGATTCGGCCGTCGCGATCGTCAGATTGGCAGCGGCGTAGCGTTCGATGACCGCCGCGGCGAGACGCCCTGTCGTGGCTTCCTCGTTCACGCCGAGTCTCCGAAGGCGACGCTCGCGGTGGCGATGGCGGCGATCCCCTCGCGCCGCCCGACGAAGCCGATCGCCTCGTTGGTCGTCGCCTTCACCGAGACGCGCTCGAGCGCCAACCCGGTCATCGCCGAGATAGCCAGCCGCATCGCCTCGCGATGCGGCGCGATCTTCGGCGCTTCGCAGATCAGCGATATATCGGCGTTAATGATGCGTCCGCCGTGTTCACGGATGACCGCCACCGCCTTCTCGACGAAGATGTGCGACGCCGCGCCGCGCCATTGCGGGTCGCTGGGCGGGAAATGATCGCCGATGTCGCCAGCGCCGCAGGTGGCGAGCAGCGCATCGGTCAGGGCGTGCAGCCCGACATCGGCGTCGGAGTGCCCGTCCAGCGCGCCATCATGGGGAATGGCGATGCCGCAGAGCGTGACGTGGTCGCCCGCCGTCAGGCGGTGCACGTCGTAGCCATTGCCGGTCCTAACATCGATCATCTTGGGCTCTCTTCTCAGTCGCTCATCGGCGAGGGCGATATCACGGGCGGTGGTCAGTTTCACATTGTCGACCGAGCCGTCGACCAGCCGGACGGCCATGCCCGCCCACTCGGCGATCGAGGCGTCGTCGGTGAAGTCGCGCGTCTCCGCGGAGGCGGCGGCATGGGCGGCGCGGATCGCCGCGAAGGGGAAACCCTGCGGGGTCTGTGCCGCGTAGAGGTTCGTGCGTTCGACCGTCGTCTCGATCGTGCCGCCCGCAGCGGCGCGCTTGAGTGTGTCGGCCACGGGGATGGCCGGAATGGCGCCTGTTGCAGGGCCTACCGCGGCCAGCGTCCGGTCGATCAGCGCGCCGTCGGCAAACGGTCGGACCGCATCGTGGATCAGCACGATCTCCGGCGCCGCGCCCGATGCCAGCGCTTCCAGGCCGAGCCGAACCGACCACTGCCGCGTCGGCCCGCCCTCGACCACGATCACCTGCGGCAATCGATCCCCGAGCGCGCGGGAAAGCAGATCCAGATCGTCGGGATGCACCACGACGGTGACATGGCAGATCGCAGAATGCGTCAGGAAACGCTCGACAGTGCGCCGCAGCACGGGCGAGCCCCCAATCGTCCGGTATTGCTTCGGTCCTTCGACGGACTGGCCTGCGCGCTCGCCCCGCCCGGCGGCGACGATGATCACTGCGACGCTCGGCTTCACGGCCTGCTGCCCTTTTGCTCGACCAATGCCTTTTCGCCCATCGTTCCGGTTAGGTTGCAGAGCAATATGCTTGTCTTTTGAGCATGCCCCGATATGGTACAAATCACTGACGCATGAATCGCCATCTTTCGAAGGCGCCCAAGGAATAGGCGGCAAGAGTCTCGGCATGCCCGATCTGCGCGATCCCCTGACCATCGGCGAAGCGCGGCTCGCAAACCGCGTTCTCCTGGCGCCGCTCTCCGGCATTTCCGACGTGCCGTTCCGTCGGCTCGCCCGCCGGTTCGGCGCCGGCATGGTCGTATCCGAAATGGTCGCCAGTGGCGAGTTCGTCAAAGGCGACCAGGAGAGCGCGCTACGGGCAATGCGCGACGGGCCGGGCCTGCACGTAGTCCAGCTCGCTGGCCGCGATCCGGCGTGGATGCGCCAGGCCGCGGAACAGCTGGCCGCTGCGGGCGCCGACATCATCGACATCAACATGGGCTGCCCCGCCAAGAAGGTCGTCGGCGGCCTCTCCGGCTCGGCGCTGATGCGCGAACCCGAGTTGGCGCTCCGCATCGTCGAGGCGACGGTTGCGGGCGCCGGCACCGTGCCGGTAACGCTGAAGATGCGACTCGGCTGGGATCGTTCGACGATCAACGCACCGATGCTGGCGCGGCAGGCGGAAGCCGCCGGGGTGCAGGCGATCGTCGTACACGGGCGGACCCGCTCGGAATTCTATGAAGGCCGGGCCGACTGGCCTGCCATCGCTGCGGTGCGGGACGCCGTCGCCATTCCAGTCATCGCCAATGGCGACCTGACGCTCCCGGAAGAGATTGCCCCGATGCTGGCCGCAAGCCGTGCCGATGCCGTGATGGTGGGCCGCGGCAGCCAGGGACGTCCCTGGCTCCCGGGGTTGCTGGCTGGCGCCATCGGCGAGGCCGGCCTGCAGCTTTTGTCCCTCGCCGATCTGGTCGAGGAGCACTATGAGGCGATGCTCTCGCATTACGGCACGCCAGGCGGCCTGCGCCGCGCCCGCAAGCATCTCGGCTGGTACCTCGACCATTTCGCCGCAACGACGGCGACGGTTGCCGGCGCCGATCGCGCGGCCATTCTCGGCGGCAGCGACACGGCCGCGATCAAGCGCCGGCTGCGCCATCTCCTCGGCGCAACGCGGTTATCCGAGGTGGAGCCGGCTTTCCGGCGCCGTCCGTTGCAGCAGGCGGCCTGACGCATGAACAATGTCTACGAAGTGATGTCGGCAACCGCCGCGCAGATGAAGATCTTGAACGCCCTGCCGCATCCGGTGGTGGTGGTCGACCGCGATGGCCGGTTCCATTTCGCCAATTCGGATGCCGAGCAGTTCTTCTCCGCCGGCATGGCCTATCTGGCCAAACGGCGCCTGCAGGACTTCGTGCCCGCGGACAGCCCGCTCTTCGCGCTGATCGAGCAGGTTCGCGACGAGAATTCCCGCATCAGCGAGTACCGTGTCGACGTCTCGTCTCCCCGCCTCGGCACCGACCGGATGGTTGATCTCTACGTTTCGCCGCTGCCCGACAATCCTGAGCTTGTCGTCGTTATGATCCAGCTGCGGTCGATCGCCGACAAGATGGATCGCCAGCTCACCCACCGCTCTGCGGCGCGCAGCGTCACCGGACTGGCGGCGATGCTGGCGCACGAGATCCGCAACCCGCTGTCGGGCATCAAGGGCGCTGCGCAGCTGCTGGCGACCAATGCAAGCGACGAGGATCGCGGCCTGACCCGGCTGATCCAGGAGGAGAGCGATCGTATCGTCAAGCTGGTGGACCGCATGGAAGTGTTCTCGGACCAGCGCCCGATCGAGCGCTCGGCGGTCAACATCCATTCGGTGCTCGAGCACGTGAAGACGCTGGGCAAGAACGGTTTTGCCCGCGGCATCAAGATCAGCGAACTCTACGATCCCTCGCTGCCGCCGGTCTTCGCCAATCGCGACCAGCTGGTGCAGGTCTTCCTCAACCTCCTGAAGAACGCGTCGGAAGCGGTTCGCGATCGCGAGGACGGCGAGATCAAGCTGATGACGGCGTTCCGCCCCGGCGTACGGCTCTCCGTGCCCGGCACCAAGGACCGGGTGACGCTGCCGCTGGAGTTCTGCGTCGAGGACAACGGCGACGGCGTGCCGGACGACATCCGCGAATACATCTTCGACCCGTTCGTCACCACCAAGCCCAGTGGTTCGGGCCTCGGCCTGGCGCTGGTCGCGAAGATCGTCGGGGACCATGGCGGGGTGATCGAATGCGATTCGCAGCCCGGCCATACGGTCTTCCGCATCCTGATGCCGGCCTGGCGGGAGGAGCTGGGCGAGGGCGAGGCCCGTTACAACTTCGGAAGCGAAGGCTGAGAAAGACAACATGACCATGCAGATCCTCGTCGCCGACGACGACTCCGCGATCCGGACGGTAGTCTCACAGGCGTTGATGCGTGCCGGCTTCGAGGTTCGGGTCACCTCCAACATTGCGACGCTCTGGCGCTGGATTGCCGCCGGCGACGGCGACCTCGTCATCACCGACGTGCTGATGCCGGACGGGAACGCCTTCGACACGCTGCCGAAGATCAAGAATTCCCGGCCCGACCTGCCGGTCGTCGTGATGAGCGCTCAGAACACCTTCATGACGGCGATCAAGGCCTCGGAGAAGGGGGCCTACGACTATATTCCCAAGCCCTTCGACCTGACCGAGCTGGTCTCGATCGTGCGGCGGGCGCTGGCGGAGCCGAAGGGCGGCGCGCGCGCCGCGCCCGACGATCTGCAGGAATCGATGCCGCTGGTCGGCCGCTCGCCCGCCATGCAGGACATCTACCGGGCGCTCGCCCGGATGATGCAGACCGACCTGACGGTGACGATCAGCGGCGAGTCGGGTACCGGCAAGGAGCTGGTCGCCCGCGCGCTCCATGACTACGGCCGCCGCCGAAAGGGCCCGTTCGTCGCGATCAACATGGCGGCAATCCCGCGCGACCTGATCGAATCGGAGCTCTTCGGCCACGAGAAGGGCGCCTTCACCGGCGCGCAGACCCGGACGAGTGGGCGGTTCGAGCAGGCAGAAGGTGGCACGCTCTTCCTCGACGAGATCGGCGACATGCCGATGGAGGCCCAGACCCGGCTGCTGCGCGTGCTCCAGCAGGGCGAATACACGGTGGTCGGGGGACGCACACCGATCACCACGGATGTCCGCATCGTCGCGGCGACCAACAAGGATCTGCGCCAGTTGATCAGCCGCGGCCTGTTCCGCGAGGATCTGTTCTACCGGCTGAACGTCGTCCCGCTGCGCCTGCCGCCGCTGCGCGAACGCATCGAAGATTTGTCGGACCTCGCGCGGCATTTCTTCGCCCAGGCGGAGAAGGAAGGCCTGCCGCGCAAGGCGCTGAGCCAGGGCGCGCTCGACGTGATGCGGCGCTATCCGTGGCCCGGCAATGTGCGTGAACTCGAGAACCTGATCCGCCGTCTGTCGGCGCTCTACCCGCAGGACGAGATATCCGCGGAGTTGGTCGAGCATGAGCTGAACAACGACAGTGCGCGCTCCCCAGGCATCGAATCGGACGGCGGCAAGCCGGTCGAACTCAACGCTTCGGTCGAGCGCTACCTGGCGGACTATTTCGCCTCGTTCGGCGACGACCTGCCGCCGCCCGGGCTGCACGGCCGAATCCTGCGGGAAGTCGAATATCCGCTGATCGCGGCGGCCCTGGCGGCCACCCGCGGCAACCAGGTCAAGGCCGCCGACCTGCTCGGCGTCAACCGCAACACGTTGCGCAAGAAGATCCGCGACCTCGACATTTCCGTCATCCGGTCGATAAGATGACGCAATAAGCGGCGCTCGTTGCAGTTTGGACACATTCTGTTGCTGTGTGGCAACGGGCCCAGCAAACGCAGCGGATAATGACGTCGCAACCGATCCAGTCTGATCACGAAGTGCCGTTCCTGCTTGAGCGGCGGCGCTTCATGCTGATCCCCGGCCTTTTGGCCGTGGTCGGCGCGCTGGTGACCGGCGCGATCTCGTTCGTCGTGCTGATGGGCCTGACGCCGATTGAGCCCAGCGACACGATCGTGACGATAGCAACGATCGTCAACAGTGCCTTCGTGCTGTTGCTGTGCGGCTTGATCGGGCGGGAAGTCCTGCGGATGGTCCGGGCGCGGCGCCAGGGCAAGGCGGCCTCGCGCCTGCATGTCCGGATCGTCCTGTTGTTCTCGATCGTCGCGGCCCTGCCGGCGCTCCTCGTGGCGATTGTCGCGGGCATCACGCTGGATCTGGGCCTCGATCGCTGGTTCGAGATCCGCACCCGCACCATCGTCGAATCCTCGATCAGCGTCGCGCGCGCCTATGTCAACGAGAACGCCCGCAACCTCCAGGGTTCGACGCTCTCGATGGCGTACGACCTGGATCAGCAGCGCCGCCTGTACGATCTCGACCGGACCGGCTTTCAGCAGCTGATGACCGAACAGGCGAGGGGACGCTCGCTGCTCGGGGCGCAGTTGCTTCGGCCGGACGGCACGCCCTTCCTCGTCGCCGAGGTCGATGTCGAGCGGCCCTTGCCGGTACCGCCCGAAGATGCGCTGACGCAGGCTGCCGACGGCAATCTGGTGTTCATTCCGCCGGGCGTCACCAATCTCGTCGGGGCGATCATCCAGCTGCGGCAGATTTCCGACGCCTATCTCTACACCGTGCGCGCCGTCGACCCGGAGGTGATCGCGGCGCTGCGGCTGATGGAGGAGCGGTCGGCGGAGTATTCCAGCCTCCAGTCGAACCGGTTCGGCCTCCAGGTCGCCTTCGCGATCCTCTATCTCGGGATCATGCTCATCGTGCTCCTGTCGGCAATCTGGACCGGCATCGGGGTCGCCGACCGGCTTGTCCGCCCGATCCGCCTCCTGATGGGCGCGGCCGACGAGGTCAGCGAGGGCAATCTCGCGGTCTCCGTTCCCGTCCGCGCTTCCGACGGCGACGTCGGCTCGTTGTCGAACACGTTCAACAACATGATCCTGCAGCTGCGCAGCCAGCGCTCCGAGCTGGTCCACGCCAAGGACGTGATCGATGAACGGCGCCGCTTCATCGAGGCAGTGCTGTCCGGCGTCACGGTGGGCGTCATCGGCGTCGAACGTGACGGCACGGTGTCGATGCTCAATCCGTCGGCGCAGCGCATCCTCGCCGTCGGCGCAGAGGGCATCGTGGGCCGGCGGCTGGCCGATGTCTTTCCGGAAATCGGCCAGATTCATCGCGCTGCCACGACCTCGCATCGCCAGGAATACCAGGAAGAGGTCAAGCTGCGGATTCGCCAGCGCGAGCGCGCGCTGGCCGTCCGCATCACCTCGTCCGAGGAGGCGCAGGGCGCCCAGTCGAGCGTCGTCACCATCGACGACATCACCGACCTGGTCGATGCCCAGCGGACGTCGGCCTGGGCGGATGTGGCGCGCCGCATTGCCCACGAGATCAAGAACCCGCTGACCCCGATCCAGCTCTCGGCCGAGCGGATCCGCCGGCGCTACGGCAAGCGCGTCGAGGATGACCGCGAGGTCTTCGACCGCTGTATCGAGACCATCATCCGGCAGGTGTCCGATATCGGCCGCATGGTCGACGAGTTCTCGACCTTTGCCCGGATGCCGAAGCCGCGGATGGAAACCATCGACCTGCGCGAGGCGTTGCGGGAGGCGGTGTTCATGCGCGAGATGGGTGAGCACGGCATCGAATTCACCGCCGAGATCCCGGGCCAGCCGATGCTCGGTGCCTACGACATCCGCCTGTTGTCGCAGGCCTTCGGCAATCTCGTGAAGAACGCGGTGGAAGCGCTGGAGGGAACCGGCACGACCGACGGCAGGATCACCATCCGGGCCGAAGCCGGGACCGATCGGCACCGGATCGACATCATCGATAACGGCCGGGGTTTTCCGACCGAGGATCGAGATCGACTGCTCGAACCCTACATGACAACGCGCGAGAAGGGCACGGGCCTCGGCCTGGCGATCGTGCGCAAGATTATCGAAGACCATGGCGGCACCATCGCGCTGGACGATGCCCCCGACCAGCCGCACGGCGCCATGGTTCGCATCACTCTGCCCGCCGCTCCGGCTTCGGAGAAAGCCGGGCGGCAAGGGGACGGGACCTTAGAAAGGACTGAGACCAATGGCATCGGACATCCTGATCGTCGATGACGAAGCCGACATCCGCGAGCTGGTGGCGGGCATTCTCGAGGACGAAGGTCACGAGACGCGGACGGCGGGCGACTCGGATGCCGCGCTGCAGTCCATCGCCGAACGCCTGCCGCGGCTGGTGTTTCTCGATATCTGGCTGCGCGGCAGCCGGCTGGACGGGCTCGACCTGCTCGACGCCATCAAGGCGCAGCACCCCGAGGTTCCGGTAGTCATGATATCGGGCCACGGCAATATCGAGACCGCCGTCTCGGCCATCCGGCGCGGCGCCTACGACTATATCGAGAAGCCCTTCAAGGCCGATCGGCTGATCCTCATCGCTGAGCGGGCGCTGGAGACCTCGAAGCTGAAGCGCGAGGTTTCCGAGCTGCGGCGGCGGTCGACCGACTTCACCGATCTGATCGGCAAGTCGCATCCGATGAACCAGCTGCGCACGCTGATCGAGCGCGTCGCGCCGACCAACAGCCGCGTCATGATCCTCGGCCCTTCGGGTTCCGGCAAGGAGATGGTGGCACGGGCGATCCATGCCGGCTCCAGCCGGGCCGACGGGCCGTTCGTCGCACTGAACGCCGCCGCCATCACGCCGGATCGGATGGAGGTCGAGCTGTTCGGCACCGAGACGCCGCCGGGTGTGGAACGCAAGGTCGGCGCACTCGAGGAGGCGCATCGCGGCGTTCTCTATCTCGACGAAATCGGCGACATGCCGCGCGAGACCCAGAACAAGATCATGCGGGTGCTGACCGACCAGACCTTCGAGCGGGTCGGCGGCTCGAAGCGGATCAAGGTCGATGTCCGGGTGATCTCCTCGACGGCGCAGAACCTCGAATCGATGATTGCCGACGGCAGCTTCCGCGAGGATCTCTTCCACCGGCTGGCCGTTGTGCCGATCGCCGTGCCGCCGCTGGCGGATCGCCGGCAGGATATTCCGACCCTGATCGACGCCTTCATGGCGCAGATCAGCGAACAGACCGGCATCAAGCCGCGGGTCATCGGCCCGGAGGCCATGGCGGTGCTGCAGTCGAGCGACTGGCCGGGCAACGTCCGCCAGCTGCGCAACAATGTCGAGCGGCTGATGATCCTGTCGCGGGAAGGCGACGGCGACACGCCGATTTCGGCGGACATGCTGCCGAGCGAGGTCGGCGACATGCTGCCGCGCACGCCGAGCCAGTCGAACGGCCAGATCCTGGCGCTGCCGCTGCGCGATGCCCGCGAGGTCTTCGAGAAGGAATATCTCGTCGCACAGATCAACCGTTTCGGCGGCAATATCTCGCGCACGGCGGAGTTTGTCGGCATGGAGCGCTCGGCCCTGCACCGCAAGCTGAAGTCGTTGGGCATCTGAGGCGGACGCTGGGCTTCCCGACGCCTTTGCACCGGCATCGGGAAGCCGTTAAGAAACGGCTTGCCGGCGCGTCGGCCAAGGATTGCACAGCATGAAAGTCGTCATCTGCGGGGCGGGCCAGGTCGGCTACGGCATTGCCGAACGTCTCGCCTCAGAGCGCAACGACGTGTCGGTGATCGACACGTCGCCGCCGCTGATCCAGGCGATCCGGGACAATCTGGACGCGCGCGGCTTCGTCGGCCACGGCGCGCAGCCGGACGTTCTGGCCGAGGCGGGAGCCGAGCAGGCCGACATGATCATCGCCGTGACGCTCCACGACGAGGTCAACATGGTCGCCTGCCAGGTCGCCCACTCGCTGTTCAACGTGCCGACCAAGATCGCCCGCATTCGGGCGCAGAGCTATCTGCGGCCGCATTGGCAGGATCTGTTCTCGACCGACAACATGCCGATCGACGTGATCATCTCGCCCGAGCTCGAGGTCGGCGAGATGGTGCTGCGGCGGATCGCGCTGCCGGGCGCCATGGATGCCGTCCGCTTCGCCGACGACACGATCGTGATGGTGGCGATCGAGTGCCGGGAAGACTGTCCGGTGGTCAACACGCCGCTGGAGCAGCTGACGGAGCTGTTTCCCGATCTCAACGCCACCGTGGTCGGGATCTGGCGCGGCGACAAACTGTTCGTGCCGAGCTCAAGCGACCAGATGGTGCCGGGGGACGTCGCCTATGTCGTCGCCGAGCGCGGTCAGGTTCGTCGGACGCTCGGCCTGTTCGGGCATGAAGAGCCGGAGGCGGCACGCATCGTCATCGTCGGCGGCGGCAATATCGGCCTCTACGTCGCCAGGCAGATGGAAAAGCGCAATCTCGGCGCGCGGATCAGGGTGATCGAGGCGAACCACGATCGGGCCGTGACAATCTCCGACGCTTTGAAGCGGACCATCGTGCTTCATGGTAGCGGTCTCGACCAGGTGATCCTCGACGAGGCGGATATCTCGGAGAGCGACCTGCTCGTCGCGCTCACCAACGACGACAAGGTCAACATCCTCGCCAGCGTCATGGCCAAGCGTCTCGGCTGCCGCGGCAACCTCACGCTGCTGAACAACGCCGACTATCAGAGCTTTACCCATACGCTGGGTATCGACGCCTTTATCAATCCGCGCTCCGTCACCATATCCCGGGTGCTGCAGCATGTCCGGCGCGGGCGGATTCGCGCCGTCCATTCGATCCAGAACGGCCTCGCCGAGGTCATCGAGGCCGAGGCACTGGAAACCTCCCCGCTGGTCGGCAAGCCGCTGCGCGAGCTGGATCTGCCGGAAAACCTGCGGATCGGAGCGATCTACCGGAACGGCGAATATGTCAGGCCCAATGGAATGACGAAGATCAAGGCGAAGGACAGGGTGGTGATCTTCGCCGCGGCGAGCGCGGTCCGCCATGTCGAACAGCTGTTCCGCGTCAGTCTGGAGTTCTTCTGACACGCGCCGGACAGGTTTTTTCATGCACCTGCCGCCGGATCATCTTGGGAAAAGCCCCGCGGGGCTCTATTCCTCGGGTTAACGACAACGCAAGCTCGTTACGCGGCGCTGCCGAGGGACGGGTGATGAACCATGTGCGGAGCGAACGCCGGACCGGTGTCGTCTCGCCAATAAGAAACAGAACAAGGAACCAGCGATGCCGGAACGGACGCAAAACCTCCAGGACCTCTTCCTCAACACCGTACGCAAGCAGAAGATCTCCCTGACCATCTTCCTGGTCAACGGCGTCAAGCTGACCGGCGTGGTGACCTCTTTCGACAATTTCTGCGTCCTGCTTCGCCGCGACGGCCACTCACAGCTGGTCTACAAGCATGCCATCTCCACCATCATGCCCTCCCAGCCGGTCCACATGCACGACGGCGGGGACGACGACAGGACCGACTGATTGACCGAACCCCGCGAAAACCATCCCAAGGGCCCCATCGAACACGCGAGCGTCGCGACGCGCGCCGCCGTGTTCGTGCCGGTGTTCAAGCAATTCTCGGCCAAGGAGGACGGCATTGCGCCCGGCGCCGAACTCGTGCGGCGCAGCGACGACGCGCGGCTTGCCGAGGCGTTGGGTCTGGCGGCGGCGATCGGTCTCGACATCAAGGCGAGCGGCGTCGTCTCCGGCCCGCGTCCGCGCCCGGCTACGCTGATCGGCGCCGGCAAGCTGGAGGAGATCAAGGGGGTGGTCGCGGCCGAGGAAATCGGTCTGGTGATCTTCGACCACCCGCTGACGCCGGTCCAGCAGCGCAACCTGGAGCGCGAACTCGATACCAAGGTGCTCGATCGGACGGGCTTGATCCTCGAGATCTTCGGCCAGCGCGCCCGCACCAAGGAAGGAACGCTGCAGGTCGAGCTCGCTCATCTGAACTACCAGCGTGGCCGCCTCGTCCGCAGCTGGACCCATCTGGAACGCCAGCGCGGTGGTGCCGGCTTCCTCGGCGGTCCGGGCGAGACGCAGATCGAGTCGGACAGGCGGCAGCTGCAGGAGCGCATCAAGCGGCTCGAGAAGGATCTGGAAGCCGTCCGGCGCACTCGCCAGCTGCATCGCGCCAAGCGCAAGAAGGCGCCGCATCCCGTGGTGGCCCTCGTCGGCTACACCAATGCCGGCAAGTCGACGCTGTTCAATCGGCTGACCGGCGCCGACGTCCTGGCGCAGGACCTGCTCTTCGCAACGCTCGACCCAACGGTCCGGCGCACGACGCTGCGGCACGGCACGGAAGTCAGGTTCTCCGATACGGTGGGCTTCGTCTCGGACCTGCCGACGCATCTCGTCGCGGCGTTTCGTGCAACGCTGGAAGAGGTCATCGAAGCCGACCTCGTCCTGCACGTGCGCGACATGGCCGATCCGGACACGCTGGCGCAGGCCGAGGACGTCCGCAAGATCCTGCGCGACCTCGATATCGACGTCGACGACAGCGAGCACGTCATCGAGATCTGGAACAAGGCCGATCTTCTGGACGAGGCGTCGCTGAGCCATATCGAGGCGGTGCGCGAAGGCCTGCCGGATCCGCGGGCGGCGCACATCGTCTCGGCCGTCGCCAACACCGGCATCGCGCCGCTGATGGACGACGTCGAGCGGCGGATCGCCGGTACGCTGTGCGAGATGACGCTTGATGTCGGGCCGGACGGCATGGGCATGCTGCCCTGGCTCTACGAGAACGCCTCGGTCAGCGGTCGTGAGGACCGCGAGGATGGCGCCGTGTCGCTGACCGTGGAGATCACCACGCAGGCGCGCACCGAGTTGCGCCGGCTGGCGCAGCAATCGCCGGATGTCACCATCCGCTGAACCGGCGACACGACCACACCAGACAGCAAAAAGCCGGCCCAAGGGCCGGCTTTTTTGTGAGCTTCAAATGCCTTGTCGGCAGCGGCTGCTACAGGGCGCCGGTACCGATCAGCATGAAGGCCGGGATGTCGTCGCCAAAGCCGACCGGGGCCTTGCCGTCGTCGCCACCGCGACCGCGGTTCTGGTCGACGGGCTGCGCGCGCGGCGCCGGGGCGGGCGCTTGCTCGGCGGCGGGTGCCGGACGCGCCGTCCTCTCGCCGCGCGCACGGCGCGGTGCGGGGACGGCCCGAACTTCCCGGACCTCGGGCTCCTCGATCACGGCAGCGACTGGCTCGGCATCGGCTTCGATCGCCGGCGCAGCTGTATCGTCAGTGGCTTCAGGGGTGCGTGCCGGACGCTCTTTGCGGACGCGCGTGCGGCCGGCGCCCGATGCATCGGTGCGGCGCGAGCTGCGACGGGCGCTAGGGGCGGCGTCTGCGGGCTCTTCGGGCAGCGCCGCAGCGGGCACGCCCTGCCATTCGATCTCTGTGCCGATCAGCTTCTCGATCGCCGCGAGATATTTCTGGTCCGCCTTGGTGGCGAGCGTGAAGGCCTTGCCCGAGCGGCCCGCACGGCCGGTCCGGCCGATGCGGTGGACGTAATCCTCCGCATGGATCGGGACGTCGAAGTTGAAGACGTGGCTGACCGCCGGGATGTCGAGACCGCGCGCCGCGACGTCCGAGGCAACGAGCAGCTGGATCTTGTTGTCGCGGAAGCTCTGCAGCATCGCGGTCCGTGAGCGCTGGTCCATGTCGCCGTGCAGCGCGCCGGCAGAGAAGCCGTGCCGCTCGAGCGAACGGAACAGCGTCGCCACGTCACGCTTGCGATTGCAGAAGATGATGGCGTTGGTCAGGTCCGTCTCTTCGCGGATGACGCGGCGAAGCGCTTCGCGCTTCTCGGAATCGACCTTCTGGCAGGCGACCAGCCGCTGCGTCACCGTCAGTGCCGCGGACGCCGGCTTGGCGACCTCGACCCGCACGGGGTTCTGCAGGAACTGCTCGGTGAGGCGGGTAATCTCCGGCGGCATGGTGGCCGAGAAGAACAGCGTCTGGCGGGTGACCGGCAGAAGCTTGCAGATCCGCTCGATGTCCGGGATGAAGCCCATGTCGAGCATCCGGTCGGCCTCGTCGATGACGAGGATCTCGACGGCGTTCATGAGGAGCTTGCCGCGCTCGAAATGATCGAGCAGGCGGCCTGGCGTCGCGATCAGGACGTCGACGCCGCGGTCGATCTTCTTGTCCTGGTCACCGAAGGACATGCCGCCGATCAGCAGGGCGATGTTGATCTTCTGGTCGCGGCCGTAGCGCACGAAGGACTCTTCGACCTGCGCCGCAAGCTCGCGCGTCGGTTCGATGATGAGGGTGCGGGGCATGCGTGCCCGGGCGCGCCCCTTTTCGAGGAGCGTCAGCATCGGCAGGACGAAGGACGCCGTCTTGCCGGTACCCGTCTGCGCGATCCCCAGAATATCCCGGCGCTCCAGCGCGTGCGGGATGGCCTGTTCCTGGATCGGCGTCGGTTCGCTGTATCCGGCAGCCTCGACGGCGGCCAGAACCTTGGCACTGAGGCCGAGTTCGGAAAATGGTTTCAAGCGTCAGGTTCTCTTTGGATAATGGGGTTTACGGTCTACGACTTCGAAGGCCCATTACCGCGGGGCAGTAGGGCGATAGCTTTTCCGAGTCAACCACAAGCTACTATATGGCGCTCAAACAGGGGATTTACAGGGTAAGGATGGTGAATCAGTCGCCTATCGTGATGATTCCGGGGTTGCTCTGCACCGCGGATCTCTACCGCGCGCAGATCGCGGCATTGCCGCCGGACGCAGTCATCATTGCCGACACGGTTCGCGATGAATCGATCGACGCCATGGCCGAACGTCTGCTCGCTCATGCGCCGCCGCGTTTCGTTTTGTGCGGCCTCTCTATGGGTGGTTACGTCGCACTGCAAGTCGCCCGGCATTCGCCCGATCGCGTGTCTGGTCTAGTCTTGGTCGCGACCAGCGCGCGGCCCGATACGCCGGAGCAGACCGCCGTGCGCCGTCGCCTGGTGGCGCTCGGCCGGGAGAAGGGCATCGAGACGGTGGCGGAGACGCTCTGTCCGCGCCTGCTGGGACCGGATGCGCGGCACGATCCGGATCTGCGAGATCGGGTCGTCGCCATGGCCAAAGAAGTTGGCATCGACGCCTTCGCGCGCCAGCAGGCGGCCATCATCGGCCGCCCCGACCAGCGTCCGACGCTCGACCGTCTCGCGATGCCGACCCGCATTCTCGTCGGAACCGCGGACGATATCATCCCGGTCGAATGTTCCCATGAAATGGCCGAAGCCATTCCGCTGGCCCGGCTCACCACGATCGAGGCAAAAGGGCACCTTCTCTCGATGGAGGCGCCGGACATCGTGACCCAGGCGCTCACCGAAATGCAGGCCGCAGTGTCCGAAGCGCCGTGTGGGCGGCAGTCTCAGTTCGACGCCGGGCCGAACATGTAAGGCGCGTCGGGCGCGAAATGCAGCTCATACGTCTCGGCGATCTCGCCGTCCGCCGGCAGGATGTCAAAGAACAGCGTCAGGCCGCTCGGCGCGCCGGGGCTCGGCTCGTCGGCCCGGTAGCCGACGATGGCGCCGTCCACCTGGTTGATCTCGGTGATCTCGGTCGATGCCCGCACGATATGGTCGGTGCCCGAGCCTTCGAGCTGCTGGACGAAGAAATGATACCCCGTCTCGTCGGCGGGCGACTGGACCATGACGGTCCGCCACACGCCCTGGCGCGTACCTTCCGACCAGGGGCCAACGATCTGCACGTCCTCGACGAGGGGCGAAAGCGCGTCGATGGCGGCGGTCACGGCCGACCCTGTCGTCATCTCGCTCGGAGCGGCCGCCTGCGTCTCAGGAACGGCGGGTGCGGCCGGGCTGGCTGCTGGCTCGTTCGGCGCCGGCGCTTCGGGCGACTGGCCGAAGGCGGGCAGGGCGAACAGCAAGGCTGAACCGAACAAGGCGGCAGCTGGGAAGATCCGGGTCACGGTCGATACTCCGATGGCTTTTGCCGCAGCATTCCGCCGGACGGCGTCAGATGTCCAGATCCTCGACGAAGGCGGCCCGGTCCTGGATGAAGCGGAAGCGCGCCTCCGGCTTGTTGCCCATCAGCGCCTCGACGGCACCGGCGGTTCCCGCTTCCGGCGTCTCGTCGACCACGACCTGCAGCAACGTGCGCTTGCGCGGATCCATGGTGGTTTCCTTGAGCTGCGAGGGCAGCATCTCGCCGAGCCCCTTGAAGCGGGAGATCTCCACCTTGCCGCGGCCCTTGAATTCCTTCTCGACGATCCGCTCGCGATCGCGCTCGTCCCGCGCATAGAACGTCTTGCCGCCCTGCGTCAGCTTGTAGAGCGGCGGCACGGCCAGGAAGAGATGACCGCTGCGAACCAGCTCCGGGATTTCCTGGTAGAAGAAGGTGATCAGCAGCGAGGCGATGTGGGCCCCGTCGACGTCGGCGTCGGTCATGATGATCACCCGCTCGTAGCGCAGATCGTCGCTGCGATATTTCGAGCGCGTCCCGCAGCCGAGTGCCTGGACGAGATCGGCGAGCTGCTGGTTCGCTCCGAGCTTGTCGCGGCCGGCGCTGGCGACGTTGAGAATCTTGCCGCGCAGCGGCAGGATCGCCTGCACCTTGCGATCGCGCGCCTGCTTGGCCGAGCCGCCGGCGGAATCGCCCTCGACGATGAACAGTTCCGCCCCGGCCGCGCCGGTCTGCGAACAGTCGGCGAGCTTGCCGGGCAGGCGCAGCTTGCGCGTCGCCGTCTTGCGGCTGACTTCCTTTTCTTGGCGTCGACGCAGCCGCTCGTCGGCGCGCTCGACCACCCAGTCGATCAACTTTGCCGCGTCCTGCGGCGAGGAGGCCAGCCAGATGTCGAAGGAGTCGCGGATCGACTGCTCGACGATGCGTTGTGCCTCGGCTGTCGCCAGCCGGTCCTTGGTCTGGCCGACGAACTCCGGCTCGCGGATGAACACCGACAGCATCGCGGCCGCGGTCAGCATCACGTCGTCGCCGGTGATCACCGAAGCGCGCTTGTTGCCGGAGACTTCCGCGAAGGCCTTGAGGCCGCGCAGCAGCACTGAGCGCAGGCCAGCCTCGTGCGTGCCGCCTTCGCCGGTCGGGATGGTGTTGCAGTAGGAGCGCACGAACCCGTCGTCCGGCGTCCAGCTGACGGCCCACTCGACCGCGCCGTGGCCGGTCTGCTTCTCGGTGCGGCCGGCGAAGATCTGCGACGTGACGCGGTCCTTGCCGAGCGTCGTGTCGAGATAGTCCGTCAGGCCGCCGGGAAAGTGGAAGATGTCGCGCGCCGGAATCTCGCCATTCGGCGTCAGCAACTCCTGGTCGCAGGACCAGCGGATCTCGACGCCGCCGAACAGATAGGCCTTGGAGCGCGCCATGGCGTAGAGGCGCTCGGGCCGGAAGCGCGCGCCGGCGCCGAAGATCTGCGGGTCCGGCCGGAAGCGCACTCTCGTGCCGCGCCGGTTATGAACCTCGCCGACCTCTTCCAGCGGGCCGGTGGCTACGCCGCGGGCATAGATCTGCCGGTAGAGACGCCGGTTGCGCGCCACCTCCACCTCGAGGTGCTCGGAGAGCGCGTTGACCACCGAGACACCAACGCCGTGCAGGCCGCCGGAGGTCTCGTAAACCTTGGAATCGAACTTCCCGCCGGCATGCAGCGTGGTCATGATGACCTCGAGCGCCGACTTGTTCTTGTATTTCGGATGCGGGTCGATCGGAATTCCGCGCCCATTGTCGGCGACGGAGAGAGTGCCGTCCGCCTCCAGCGAGACCTCGATGAAATTGGCGTGGCCGGCGGTCGCCTCGTCCATCGAGTTGTCGATGACTTCGGCGAAGAGGTGGTGCAGCGCCTTCTCGTCGGTGCCGCCGACATACATGCCCGGACGGCGGCGAACCGGCTCGAGCCCCTCCAGGACCTCGATATCGGCGGCGGTGTACTCGGCGGGCGGCGGTGGCGTGGCAGGCGCAGCGCGCGTACGGCTGGCGGACTTGGGGGCCGCCGGTTGGCGCGCGGCATTGCCGGAAAACAGGTCGTCGCTCATCGCGCCGTCGCGTCCGGGCCGGAAAACAGGAAGATCGAGCGCCAATCGAACATGGAACCTGCCTATACTTTCACGAAATGTTCTTCAACCCCGGGCCGCTCGGTCGAGCCGCCCGGGCCCGGTTTTCCTATCGTTATCCACGGTTTCCGGTGCTGCCCCGATGACGCGGCCTCGGGTTCCCGTCGAGCTGTTCCAGCAATTCCGGCACAAATGATATGGGGCGCCCGAAGGCGCCCCTTATCGTATTCCAGCCGCTGCCGGAGACCTCCGGCAAGCGCCGTCAGACCGAGTAGTACATGTCGAACTCGACCGGATGCGGCGTCATCTCGAAGCGCAGCACCTCGGCCATCTTCAGGTCAATGAAGGCGTCGATCTGGTCGTCGTCGAAGACGCCGCCGGCTTTCAGGTAATCGCGATCCGCGTCGAGCGATTCCATCGCCTCGCGCAGCGACCGGCAGACGGTCGGGATTTCCTTCAGCTCTTCCGGCGGAAGGTCGTAGAGATCCTTGTCCATGGCTTCGCCCGGATGGATCTTGTTCTTGATGCCGTCGAGGCCGGCCATCAGCATCGCCGAGAAGGCGAGATACGGGTTGGCCGTCGGATCCGGGAAGCGGACTTCGACGCGCTTGGCCTTCGGCGACTGGCCGAACGGGATGCGGCAGGAAGCCGAGCGGTTGCGCGCCGAGTAGGCGAGCAGGACCGGTGCCTCGTAGCCCGGAACCAGGCGCTTGAAGGAGTTGGTCGACGGGTTGGTGAAGGCGTTCAGCGACTTCGCATGCTTGATGATGCCGCCGATGTAGAAGAGCGCGCTCTCCGACAGGCCTGCATATTCGTCACCGGCGAAGGTCGGCTTGCCACCCTTCCAGATCGACTGGTGCACGTGCATGCCCGAGCCGTTGTCGCCGAACACCGGCTTCGGCATGAACGTCGCCGTCTTGCCGTAGGCGTTGGCCACCTGGTGGATGACGTATTTGTAGATCTGCATCTTGTCGGCGTTGCGGGTCAGCGTGTCGAACTTGATGCCAAGCTCGTGCTGCGCCGCGGCGACCTCGTGGTGATGCTTCTCGACCTCGACGCCCATCTCGGCCATCACGGTCAGCATTTCCGAACGGATGTCCTGGCAGGAATCGATCGGCGGGACGGGGAAGTAGCCGCCCTTGACGCGCGGCCGGTGGCCGAGATTGCCGGTCTCGTATTCCATGTCGTCGTTGGACGGCAGTTCGGTCGAGTCGAGCTTGAAGCCGGTGTTGTACGGGTCGGCCTTGTAGCGGACGTCGTCGAAGATGAAGAACTCGGCTTCCGGGCCGAAGAACGCCGTGTCGCCGGTGCCCGACTGGGTCAGGAACGCTTCGGCCTTGCGCGCGGTCGAGCGCGGGTCACGGTTGTAGGCCTCGCCGGAGATCGGATCGAGAATGTCGCAGACGATCGCCATGGTCGACTGGGCGAAGAACGGGTCCATGTAGGCCGTCTCCGGATCCGGCATCAGGACCATGTCGGACTCGTTGATGGCCTTCCAGCCGGCGATCGACGATCCGTCGAACATCGAGCCTTCCGAGAACATGTCCTCGTCGACGATGCCCACGTCCATCGTGACGTGCTGCATCTTGCCCTTGGGGTCGGTGAACCGCAGGTCGACGAATTTAACGTCGTTGTCCTTGATCTGCTTCAGAATATCGTTGGCGCTCGTCATAGCGGTCCTTCCTGATATTGAACGATGTGTTTTGTTGGGAGACGGTGAGGGGTCAGATGGCGTCCGTACCGGCTTCGCCGGTACGGATGCGGATCGCTTCCTCGATGTTGGAGACGAAGATCTTGCCATCGCCGATGCGCCCTGTCTGGGCAGCCTTGCGAATGGCTTCGACGGCGGCCGCGACGTTCTCGTCCGCCAGCACGATCTCGACCTTCACCTTCGGCAGGAAGTCGACGACATATTCCGCCCCCCGGTAGAGCTCGGTATGGCCCTTCTGGCGCCCGAAACCCTTGGCCTCGGTGACAGTGATGCCCTGGAGCCCCACGTCCTGGAGAGCTTCCTTGACCTCATCCAGCTTGAACGGCTTGATGATCGCCTCGACCTTCTTCATCGACATTCCTTCACGACGTTGTCCCCGTCACGGGCCGCCGGCCCGTCCCCCGGCCCAATGCAGGAGGCGTGCCAAAGGCATGGCTTCGAGCCGTGACACCCGAAATAGTGGCGATCGTCTCCGCCCGCTCCGATGGCGACACCATGGCAGGCTGCGGCGCGACTGCTTATCGAATCTATCGTTACCCTGCCGAATGTTCGCTGCCCATAGCGGCAACACCCGACGACGCACGAATTCACGCCAAGTGCATAAAACTTAGGCATACAGTTGTAACTTTAGGCAACCCATGACTGATAAATCCTCTCATATCCTGCTGAGCCCCCGCGAGATGGCGGAGGCCGACCGCCTGACGATCGAGGGCGGCGACTCGGGCACGGCGCTGATGGCACGCGCCGGGATGGCCGTGGCGAAAGTGGCCGTCGCGGATTTCCCCGATGCGCGGCGGATCGCCGTCTTGGCCGGCCCCGGCAACAATGGCGGCGACGCCTATGTGGTGGCGCAGCTGCTACGGGAAGCGGGCCGCGAGGTGCGCCTTTACGGCCTCGTGGATCCCGCGCGATTGTCGGGCGACGCAGCCGCCGCGGCATCGGCGTGGGGCGTTGCTACCCTGCCGCTAGAAGCGTTCGACCCGACCGACGCGGGGCTGGTGATCGATGGCCTGTTCGGCGCCGGGCTTGCCCGTCCGGTCGAAGGGATCGCCGCCGCCGCGATCGACCGACTGAACGCCGCCGCGACGCCGGTCATCGCGATCGACCTGCCGTCCGGCGTCTCGGGCGAATCGGGGAAGGCGCTCGGCGCCGCCGTCTGCGCCGATCTCACCGTCACCTTCTTCCGCCGCAAGCCGGGGCATCTGCTGGAGCCGGGGCGCAGCCTCTGCGGCCGCACTATCGTCGCCGATATCGGCATCGGACCGGCGGTGCTTGACCGCATCGCGCCGCAGACCTTCGCCAACGAGCCGGATTTGTGGCTGAGCGATTATCGAAGCCCCGCCGATGCTGGGCACAAATACGACCGGGGCCACGCGGTGGTGTTTTCCGGCGGTCCCAGCCAGACGGGCGCGGCGCGGCTCGCGGCGTTGGCAGCCCTGCGCGGCGGTGCGGGACTCGTCACGCTGTTCGCGCCGGCTTCCGCGATGATGGTGAACGCCATGCACCTGACGGCGGTCATGCTGAAGCGCTGCAACGACGCCGACGAGCTGGCGACGCTGATCGAGGATGCCCGGTTCAACGCCTTCGTGCTCGGCCCCGGTTTCGGGGTCGGCGAGACGGCCCGATCCTTCGCCACCGCGATCCTGGAAAAGGGCCGGCGGCTGGTGCTCGACGCCGACGGCATCAGCTCGTTCCGGGAGGCGCCGGATGCTTTGTTCGCAGCCGCGGGCGAGGGCGCGCGCCTGCAAGGCCCGGCCGAGCCGTTGCTCTTGCTGACGCCGCATGAGGGCGAATTCAAACGGCTGTTTCCGGATATCGCCGCCGACTGCAGCCTGTCGAAGCTGGACCGCGCGCGGGCCGCGGCGCGACGCGCGGGCGCCATCGTGGTTCTGAAGGGCCGCGACACGGTCATCGCCGCGCCCGACGGTCGCGCGGCGATCAACGCCAACGGCACGCCGTGGCTGGCGACGGCCGGCACCGGTGACGTCCTCGCCGGCATCGTCGCCGCACAACTGGCGCAGGGCATGCCGAGCTTCGCGGCCGCCTGCGTCGGCGTCTGGATGCACGGGCGGGTGGCGGAATTGTTCGGCCCGGGCCTGATCTCGGAGGACCTTCCGGCAATGCTGTCGAAGGTCCACATCGAATTGCAGGCGCTGGTCAGGCGGGAAGACTGACCGAGCGCGCGCCGGCAGGCCGATCAGCCGGCGTCGAGCCGCTCCTGCAGGGCCACCGCGGCATGCGGTGCACGCGGTTTGCCCGAGCGGATGAAATAGAGGAACACGTCGCGCGGCTGCTTTGGCGGCGCCTTGTCCGGATCGGCCCGCCGCAGATCGTCCGGCTGGGCGCCTTCCGCCCATTTTCGCGCCCGCGCCGCCCAGCCATCCAGCGCGTCGCCGGGATAGCCGGTGGGGTTGGCCTCGTCGCCCATCTGGAGGCGCGCATAGACGAAGTCCGCCGTGACGTCGGCGATCTGCGGGTAATCCTCCGCCTCGGCGCAGACGATGGCGACGCCGGCCTTGCGGCAGATCGCGACTGCCTCGGGGCAGGCGAAACTCTCGTGCCGCGGCTCGACGACATGGCGCAGGCGCAGATTGCCGGCCTTTTCGGGTAGGAGATCGACGAAGGCGCCGAAATCGTCGGGATCGAACTGCTTGGTCGCCGCAAGCTGCCAGAGGATCGGGCCGAGCCGGTCGCCGAGCTCGGCGATGCCCGACGTGACGAAGCGCTCGATCGACTCGCCGCCTTCCGCCAGCACCTTCCGGTTCACCGCGAATCGTGGTGCTTTCAACGAGAAAACAAAGCCTTCGGGCGTCTCGTTCGCCCATTTTGCGAAGGTCGCCGGTGACTGGCTGCGATAGAACGTGCCGTTGACCTCGATCGTCTTCAGCTTCGACGCGGCATATTCGAGCTGGCGCTTCTTCGGCAGATCGTCCGGATAGAACGTCTCGTTCCACGGCTCGAACGTCCAGCCGCCGATGCCCGCGCGGATTGTGCCTGACTGGGCCATGTGGTTTCCCTTTGTTCGCTCACGTGGGCGGAATGAAAGGCTGCGAGATCTGCCGGAAGACCGGCAAGGTTTCCATCGCCGCACAATGCGCCGCAAGTGCCGGGCAGTCTTCCAGTCGCGCCAGTTCCGGATGGGAATCGGTCATGTGGCGGATCGATGCCGCCACGGCGATGTCCGCATGGCCGATGCGGTTGCCGAACCAGAACGATCCGTGGCGGCCGGCCCGGTCGGTCTCAAGCGCGACGAGGGTGCCGCGGAGTTGGCTGAGGCACCGCGCCTCCCAGACCGGCGAGATGGTGTCGTGCAGCCGCTTTTCGTAGAACAGGCTCACGGCCTTGTCGGCCAACCCGCTCGCCAGGGCCGTCACTTTCAGCGATTGCCGCCTTTCAGGTTCCAAACGCGGATGCATCGCCTTCTCGGCCGGCACCAGCGAGTCCAGATGATCGAGGATCGTGTAGCTGTCGACCAGAACCTCACCGTCGTCGAGGACCAGCGTCGGCACGCGCGTCAGCGGGTTCAACGCGGCGATCTTGTCGGCATCACCGAACACCGACCACGGCCGGTGCTCGAACGGAATATCGTAGAGCGTCAACACGATGCCGACGCGGCGCACGAATGAGGAGTCGTACTGTCCGATGAGGATCATTCCATCACTTCGAAGGGAGCCGGGCGGTGCCAGCTACTCCGCCGCCTCGCGCTTGATACCCGGTCTCCGCTCCAGCAGCTCCTTGAGGAAGTGCCCGGTGTAGGAGCGCTCGACCTTGACCACGTCCTCGGGCGTGCCGGTAGCGACGATCTCGCCGCCGCCGTCGCCGCCCTCGGGGCCGATGTCGACCAGCCAGTCGGCCGTCTTGATGACTTCGAGATTGTGCTCGATCACGACCACCGTGTTGCCGCGGTCGACGAGGTCGTGCAGCACCTCGAGCAGCTTGGCGACATCGTGGAAATGCAGGCCGGTGGTCGGCTCGTCGAGGATGTAGAGCGTGCGGCCGGTCGCCTTGCGCGACAGTTCCTTGGCGAGCTTGACGCGCTGCGCCTCACCGCCGGACAGCGTCGTCGCCTGCTGGCCGACCTTGATGTAGCCGAGCCCGACCTCCTTCAGCGTCGCCAGCTTGTCGCGCACCACCGGCACCGCGGCGAAGAAGTCCACGCCTTCCTCGACCGTCATGTCGAGCACGTCGGCGATCGACTTCTCCTTGAAGGTGACCTCCAGCGTCTCGCGATTGTAGCGCTTGCCGTGACAGACGTCGCAGGTGACGTAGACGTCGGGCAGGAAGTGCATCTCGATCTTGATGACGCCGTCGCCCTGACACGCCTCGCAGCGCCCGCCCTTGACGTTGAAGGAGAAGCGGCCGGGCTGGTAGCCCCGCGCCTTGGCTTCCGGCAGGCCGGCGAACCAGTCGCGGATCGGCGTGAAGGCGCCGGTATAGGTCGCGGGGTTGGAGCGTGGCGTGCGGCCGATCGGCGACTGGTCGATGTCGATGACCTTGTCGAGCAGCTCCAGCCCTTCGACCTGGTCGTGCACGGCGGGAACGTCGCGGGCGTTGGAGATGCGCCGCGCGGCAGCCTTGTAGAGCGTCTCGATCAGGAAGGTCGACTTGCCGCCGCCGGAAACGCCGGTGACGCAGGAGAACAGCCCGAGCGGTATCTCGGCGGTGACGTTCTTCAGATTGTTGCCGCGCGCACCGACGACCTTGAGGCGCTTTCCCTTCTGCGGCTTGCGCCTTTTGGCCGGCACCGGCACGCCGAGATCGCCGGAGAGATAGCGGCCGGTCAGCGAGTTCGGATGCGCCATCACCTCGGCCGGCGTGCCGGCGGCGATGACCTCGCCGCCGTGGATTCCGGCGGCCGGCCCGATGTCGACGACATAGTCGGCAGCGAGGATGGCGTCCTCGTCGTGCTCGACGACGATGACCGTGTTGCCGATGTCGCGCAGGTGCTTCAGCGTCACCAGCAGCCGCTCGTTGTCGCGCTGGTGCAGGCCGATCGACGGCTCGTCGAGCACGTAGAGCACGCCGGTGAGGCCGGAGCCGATCTGCGAGGCGAGGCGGATGCGCTGGCTCTCGCCGCCGGACAGCGTGCCGGAAGCCCGCGACAGCGTCAGGTATTCCAGGCCCACGTCGTCGAGGAAGCGCAGCCGCTCGCGGATCTCCTTGAGGATGCGGACGGCGATCTCGTTCTGCTTGGCGTTGAGCTTCTCCGGGAGCGCCTCGAACCACTCGCGCGCAGCCCGGATCGACAGTTCGGTAGTTTCGCCGATATGCCGCCCGGCGATCTTGACCGCCAGCGCCTCGGGCTTCAGCCGGTAGCCGGCGCAGGCCGGGCAAGGGGTCGCCGACATGAAGCGCTCGATCTCCTCGCGCATCCATGCGGAATCGGTCTCCTTCCAGCGCCGCGCCAGATTGGTGACGACGCCCTCGAAGGCCTTGGTCGTCTTGTAGGAGCGCAGCCCGTCATTGTAGCGGAACTCGATCTTCTCCCGGCCGGTGCCGTCGAGGATCGCAGTCTGCGCCGCCGCCGGGATATCGGCCCAGCGATCGGTCTGCTTGAAGCCGTAGACACGGCCGAGCGCGTCCAGCGTCTGCCCGTAATAGGGAGAGCTCGATTTCGCCCAGGGGGCAATGGCGCCGCCCTTCAGCGTCAGCGCCTCGTTCGGCACCACCAGCTTCGGATCGACGGCCTGCTGCGAGCCCAGCCCGTCGCAGCGCGGACAGGCGCCGAACGGGTTGTTGAAGGAGAACAGCCGCGGCTCGATCTCGGGGATGGTGAAGCCGGAGACCGGGCAGGCGAACTTTTCCGAAAACACCAGCTGGCGCGGCTTGCCGTTCTCGTCGAGCCCGTCGGCATATTCCGCGACGGCGAGACCGTCGGCGAGGCCCAGCGCCGTCTCGATCGAATCCGCCAGCCGCGCCGACAGATCCGCCCGCACGACGATGCGGTCGACGACCACGTCGATGTCGTGCTTGTATTTCTTGTCGAGCGCCGGGGCGTCGGCGATGTCGTAGAACTCGCCGTCGATCCGAACCCGCTGGAAGCCCTTCTTTTGCAGCTCCGCCAGTTCCTTGCGGTACTCGCCCTTGCGGCCGCGGATCATCGGCGCGAGCAGATAGAGGCGGGTGCCTTCCTCCAGCTCCAGCACCCGGTCAACCATCTGGCTGACCGTCTGGCTCTCGATCGGCAGGCCGGTCGCCGGCGAATAGGGGATGCCGACACGGGCGAACAGCAGGCGCAGATAGTCGTAGATCTCGGTGACGGTGCCGACGGTCGAGCGCGGGTTCTTCGACGTCGTCTTCTGCTCGATGGAGATGGCGGGCGACAGACCGTCGATCTGGTCGACATCCGGCTTTTGCATCATCTCCAGGAACTGCCGCGCATAGGCCGACAGGCTCTCGACGTAGCGGCGCTGCCCCTCGGCATAGATCGTGTCGAACGCCAGCGACGACTTGCCCGAGCCGGACAGTCCGGTCATGACGATCAGCCTGTCGCGCGGCAGGTCGAGGTCGACGTTCTTGAGATTGTGTTCGCGGGCGCCGCGAATGGAGATCGTCTTCAATTCGGCCATGAAGCGCTCGGCATTCCTTGTCGTGGGATGACGCGGTTATCTATGTCTTCCGCACCGCAGTTCCAAGCGGCAGCCGCGATTCGTTCCGCTGTTGCATGTTCTCTATTCGTTCTATAGCCTCCCGCATCGTTTCGCAACGCGGAAGCCACACCTCCGGCGCGGGCCTCGGCACTGCACCGAAATCTTCCGCTGGATAAGCCGGCCGGGGCGCCCCCGGCGGTTTCGCCCGGCAACGCGGTCCGATATGGTCGCCGCCGGCAGAAAAGTATGGAGTTCCTCATGGCAGGCAGCGTGAACAAGGTGATCCTGGTCGGCAATCTCGGAGCCGATCCGGAAGTGCGCCGCCTCACATCCGGCGACGCCGTGGTCAACATGCGCATCGCCACGTCGGAGAGCTGGCGCGACCGCCAGTCGGGCGAACGGCGCGAGCGCACCGAGTGGCACAACGTGGTGATCTTCAACGAGAATCTCGTGAAGGTCGCCGAGCAGTACCTGAAAAAGGGCGCCAAGGTTTACATCGAAGGCGCGCTGCAGACCCGCAGCTGGGAGGACCAGACGGGCCAGAAGCGCTACACGACCGAAGTGGTCCTGCAGAAGTTCCGTGGTGAACTCCAGATGCTGGACGGTCGCGGCGAAGGCGGCGGCGGTTCCGGCGGCGGCGGCGGCGGTTACGAAAGCGGCGGTGGCGGATCGCGCGGCGGTGGCTCCGGCGGCCCCAGCAGCGGCGGCGGCGGCGGCGCATCGGGCGGCGGCGATCGGGGCGGCTACGGCGGCGGCGGATCCTCACGCGATCTCGACGACGAAATCCCGTTCTGAGGCCTGCCGGCAGTAGGTCGAGGCACCGAGAAGTCGGCAAAGGCGAGCGGCGCGAAAGCGCCGCTCGCCTCATGCGTTTAGGCAAGGCCCGGGCCGCCCCTCAAAGCGCGGCAGCCTGGCTCGAGACCATCAGCAGTGCCGCGCCGTCGGCCACGAACTGCACCGCCAGTGCGGCAAGCAGGACGCCCAGCAGCCGGGAGATCACCGCCCGGCCTGTCACGCCGAGAAACCGGTCGATCCGGTCGGCAACGGCGAGAAAGCCGAAGGTGATGACCATCGTGACGAACAGGATGGCGACGAGGCCGGCCCGGCCCGCGACCGTGGGCAGGTTGCCGGAAAGAAGGATCACCGCCGAGATCGCGCCCGGCCCGGCGATCAGCGGGATCGCCAGCGGGAAGGCCGCGACGTCCGCCACCTCCGGATCGTCGACCGCCCGGTCGGCACTGCGCTGGTGGCGCTCCTGGCGTCGCTCGAAGACCAGCTCGAAGCCGATCCAGAACAGGAACAGGCCGCCTGCGACGCGAAAGGCCCCCAGCGTGATGCCGAGGCCCTCCAGCAAAGCCGTGCCGGCTACGGCGAAGAGGACGAGGATCACGAAGGCGATGACGCAGGCGCGCACCGCGATCGAGCGGCGCTCCACCGCGTTGGCATCCGGCGTCACGGCCAGGAACAGCGGCACCAGTCCGAGCGGGTCGATGATGACGAAGATCGTCACGAAGCCGCTGAGGAGGATGTCGACCATGCGCACTCGCGAGAAAGCCACCGGAGCTTCTGCCTAGCAGTTGCCGATGCGCGGTCAACCTCGCCCTGCGGAAGCCGGCATTTCGGGCGATTCGGCAAGCGCCGGCGGACATTGTGGCACTGCCCACACGGGTTTCTTTTCGCCCGGTTGCAAGCGATTGAAAAGACTACTCAAAAACCCCATCTGAAAAGCCTCGCCGATTTGCACCGGTGAGGCCATCCGCGCTATAGCGGGGCAGCGATTTCCGAGCTCTTCAGGACGATTTCTTGGCCGATACAGACGACAAGACGACGCCGCCGGAACGATCGAGCGGCATTGATTCCATCTCCATCATCGAGGAAATGCAGCGCAGCTATCTCGATTACGCGATGAGCGTGATCGTCAGCCGCGCGCTGCCCGACGTGCGCGACGGCCTCAAGCCGGTGCACCGGCGCATCCTCTACGCCATGCGCGAGATGGGCCTCGTCCATAACCGCTCCTACCGCAAGTCCGCCGGTGTCATCGGCGAGGTGATGGGCAAGTTCCATCCGCACGGCGACTCGGCGATCTACGACGCGCTGGTGCGCATGGCGCAGGACTGGTCGCTGCGGGCGCCGCTGATCGACGGGCAGGGCAATTTCGGGTCGATCGACGGCGATCCCCCGGCCGCCATGCGTTACACCGAGTGCCGGCTGGAGAAGATCTCCGACCCGCTGCTCGAGGACATCGACAAGGAAACCGTCAATTTCCAGGAGAACTACGACGGGCGCGAGATGGAGCCGGTGGTTCTGCCGGCGCGTTTCCCCAATCTCCTGGTCAACGGCTCCGGCGGCATCGCCGTCGGCATGGCGACCAACATCCCGCCGCACAATCTCGGCGAGGTGATCGACGGCTGCATCGCGACGATCGACAACCCGACGATCTCGCTCGAAGAGATCATGGCGATCATTCCCGGCCCGGATTTCCCGACCGGCGGCATCGTCCTCGGCAAGGCCGGCATCCTGTCTGCCTATTCGACCGGCCGCGGCTCGATCCTGATGCGCGGCAAGGTCCATACGGAGGCCATCCGCAACGACCGCGAAGCCATCGTCATCACCGAGGTCCCGTACCAGGTGAACAAGTCGTCGATGATCGAGAAGATGGCCGAGCTCGTGCGCGACAAGCGCATCGAGGGCATCTCCGACATCCGCGACGAGAGTGACCGCGACGGCTACCGCGTGGTGATCGAGCTGAAGCGCGACGCGACGGCCGACGTCATTCTCAACCAGCTCTACCGCTTCACCCCGCTGCAGACCTCGTTCGGCGCCAACATGGTCGCGCTGAACGGCGGCAAGCCCGAGCAGCTGACGCTGCAGGAAATGCTGGCGGCGTTCATCTCCTTCCGCGAGGAAGTGGTGAACCGGCGTACCAAGTACCTGCTGCGCAAGGCGCGCGAACGCGCTCACGTGCTGGTCGGCCTCGCCATTGCCGTCGCGAACATCGACGAGATCATCAAGCTGATCCGCCAGGCACCGGATCCGCAGACAGCGCGCGAGCAGCTGATGGAGCGGCATTGGGACGCCAAGGACGTTGCGCCGCTGATCCGCCTCATCGACGATCCGCGCCACCGCATCTCCGAGGAGGAGACTTACCGGCTCTCCGAGGCGCAGGCACGTGCCATCCTCGACTTGCGCCTGCAGCGCCTCACGGCGCTCGGCCGCGACGAGATCGGCGACGAGCTCAACAAGATCGGCGCCGAGATCAAGGAGTATCTCGAGATCCTGTCGTCCCGCACGCGGGTCCGCGAGATCATCAAGGCCGAGCTGACCGCCATCCGCGACGAGTTCGCCACGCCGCGCCGCACTGTCCTCAGCGAGGGCGCGGCCGACATGGACGACGAGGACCTGATCCCGCGCGAGGACATGGTCGTCACCGTCAGCCATGGCGGCTACATCAAGCGCGTACCGCTCGCCACCTATCGGGCGCAGCGCCGCGGCGGCAAGGGCCGCTCCGGCATGTCGCTGAAGAACGACGAGGATTCGGTCACCCGGCTGTTCGTCGCCAACACGCATACGCCGGTGCTGTTCTTCTCCTCGCGCGGCATCGTCTACAAGGAGAAGGTCTGGCGCCTGCCGCTGACCACGCCTCAGTCGCGCGGCAAGGCACTGATCAACCTGCTGCCGCTGGAGAAAGGTGAGCGCATCACCTCGATCCTGCCGCTGCCGAGCGACCCGGAGGCGGCTGCCGAGCTCAACGTGATGTTCGCCACGACCCGCGGCACGGTCCGGCGCAACAAGCTGTCGGACTTCGTCCAGGTCAACCGCAACGGCAAGATCGCGATGAAGCTGGACGAGGGTGACGAGATCCTCGCCGTCGCCACCTGCTCGGAACAGAACGACGTTTTCCTGGTCGCCTCGTCCGGCCAGTGCATCCGCTTCCCGGTGACCGACGTGCGCGTTTTTGCCGGCCGCAACTCGGTCGGCGTGCGTGGCATCTCGCTGGGCACCGGCGAGAGCGTCATCTCGATGGCGATCCTCAACCATGTCGACGCCACGCCGGCGGAGCGCGTCTCCTACCTGAAGATGCGCCGCGCGGTCGAAGGCGAAGCGGTGGGCGACGTCACCGCCGAGCCGACGGTCGAGGAAGAAGGCGTCGAGGACGTCTCCATCGACCAGGAGCGCTACGCCTATCTCGGCGCCGCCGAGGAGTTCATCCTCACCGTCAGCGAGTTCGGCTACGGCAAGCGGTCCTCGTCCTACGAGTTCCGCACCAGCGGCCGCGGCGGCAAGGGGATCCGTGCCACCGACGTCTCGCGCCTCGCCGATATCGGGCCGCTGATCGCCGGCTTCCCGGTGGAAGCGGAGGACGAACTGCTGCTGATTTCCGATCGCGGGCAGATGATCCGCGTCCCGGTCGAGGGCATCGGCTTCAAGGGCCGCGCGACAAAGGGCGTGACCATCTTCCGCACCGCCGACGGCGAGCGCGTCGTGTCCGTGGAACGCATCCCGGATCAGGGCGAGGACGAAGCCGGGGAGGCGGAAGCCGACAGCACCGACGATGTGCCGCCGTCCGACGACGCGCCGGGGAAATCAGAAGCACCAGATGCTCCGGACGATCTGCCACCGGAATAAAACGAAAAAAGGCCGCCCTGCACATGCCGGGCGGCCTTTTGGTTATCAGGGAAGAATGATCGTCGAGCCTTGCGTCCATTCGACCGCTAGTCGGCTCCACTCGCTTCCGTTGTCGCTGGCGCGAAGGCCGCGACGACGAGCGATCAGCGCATCAGGCGCGAGCGGTTCGCCGTGACTTTGACGCGGGCGCGCTGCGATTCGTTGTGAAGGGTAACGACGGTAGCCGTGACGAGCGTGACGACCATGGCCAGCGAAAGTGCGAAGACGAGCATATGGAATTCTCCATCAATTCGGCTGAATAACTGCAGCAGTCCGATTTAGTTCCACCCTGCCTGGTGCGGCTGTAACGGAAGATGAAGCTGGTGGTCATGAGACGTTCAGGTCCGCCGCGACGAGACGGCCGGGAATTGCTTGGACGCTCCCGAGAGAGTAGGCGGATTTGATGAAGCGCGCTTTCTACCCGGGATCCTTCGATCCGATCACCAACGGCCACATCGACATCCTCCGCCAGGCGAGGGCGGTGTTCGACGAGGTCGTCGTCGGCATCGGCATCCATCCCGGCAAGAAACCGATGTTCGACTTCGACGAGCGGGCCTCGCTGATCACCGATTGCCTGGATACGCCGGTCGAGGTCGTGGCGTTCGACGGGCTGGTGGTCGACGCCGCGACGAAGGCCGGCGCGGTCGCCCTTGTTCGCGGCCTGCGCGACGGGACGGATCTCGACTACGAGATGCAGATGGCGGGGATGAATGGGGCCATGCGTCCGCAGATCGTCACCGTGTTCTTTCCGGCCTCGCCGCCGACAAGGCCCATAACCGCCACATTGGTTCGCCAGATCGCCCTGATGGGTGGCGACGTCGCATCGTTCGTGCCTGCCAATGTCGCACAAGCGATACGAAGGAAAGTCGCCTGACGCGCAATGCGTGGGCGCCAAGGTCTGGGATGGAAACCACATGAAATTATTCGCAACGCTCGGCCTCGCTAGCGCGATGACCTTCGCGGCCTTTGCCGGCCCCGCCGCCGCGCAGGGCGCCGATCCCGAGAACACGTTGGTCATCACCACCGCGTCGGGCGACATCACCATCCAGCTGCGGCCGGATCTGGCACCCAACCATGTCGAGCGGATCAAGACGCTCGCCGGGGACGGCTTCTATGACGGCCAGGTGTTCCACCGCGTCATCGACGGCTTCATGGCGCAGACCGGCGATCCGACCGGCACCGGCATGGGCGGCTCCGACCTGCCCGATCTCGAGGCGGAATTCTCCGACGAGACCTTTGATCGCGGCACGCTGGGCATGGCGCGTTCGCAGGATCCGAATTCGGCAAACTCGCAGTTCTTCATCATGCTTGCCGACGGCGACTTCCTCGACGGCCAGTACACGGTCGTCGGCGACGTCGTCGAAGGCATGGAAAATGTCGATCAGATCAAGAAGGGCGATGCGGCCCAGAACGGCTCCGTCGAGGATCCGGACAAGATGGTGAAGGTCCGGCTCGCCGGCCAGGAATAACCGCCCGAGACGGCAAGGCCCGCGTGGGGGGTTGTCGGAACCGGCAAATTCCCCCAAGGAAGGTCCATATGCGCCTCGCGTCATCCGCGGGGCGCTTCGGCATGGAGCCGATCTATCAAGGAGAACAAGATGGCGCAGGATACCCCCGAGGATCTCTTGATCCTGGAGACGACGAAGGGACGCGTGGTTATCCGCCTCCGGCCCGACCTCGCACCGCGGCACGTTGCCCGCGTCAAGGAACTTGCGCGCGAAGGCTTCTATGACGGCGTGGTCTTCCACCGCGTCATCGACGGTTTCATGGCGCAGACCGGCGACCCGACGGGCACCGGCGCCGGCGGCTCCGAGAAGCCCGATCTCGTAGCCGAATTCACCGCCGAGCCGCACAAGCGCGGCACGGTGTCGGCTGCACGGACGGCGAACCCGAACTCGGCCAATTCCCAGTTCTACATCTGCTTCGATCGCGCCCCGTGGCTCGACAAGCAGTACAGCATCTGGGGCGAAGTGATCGAAGGCATGGAAAATGTCGACAAGATCAAGCGCGGCGAGCCGGTGACCGATCCGGATTCGATCACCACGATGCGCGTCGCTGCCGACGTCTGATGCGGCCGGGAGATCCGGCAGTAGCCGGCATCTCCCTGCCTTGGCTTCGCTGAATCGATCCCGGGGTCCGCAAGGGCCCCGGGATTTTACCATCCATGGACTGCCGCGATGCGCGTCGACCAATTCGATTTCCAGCTTCCCGACGAACTGATCGCCCTTCGCCCGGCAACGCCGCGCGAGAGCGCCCGGCTGCTCACGGTGTCGACAGACGGGGGGCTGGCCGACCGCACGGTCGACGACCTGCCGTCGCTACTCGAACCGGGCGACGTGCTGGTCTTTAACGACACCAAGGTAATTCCCGCGCAGCTTGAAGGCCGCCGCATCGGCCGCGGCACCGAGGAGCCGTCCGTCGGCGTCACGCTGCACCAGCGGCTCGATGGCGCGACTTGGAAGGCCTTCGTGCGCGGCGCCCGCAAGCTGCAGCCGGGCGACACGGTCCGCTTCGGCAATGAGGGGAGCGTCTGCCTCCTCGGCACGCTCGACGCCGTCGTTCAGGAAAAGGGCGAGGCCGGCGAGGTGACGTTCGCCTTTGCCTTCCACGGCGCCGCGCTCGACGAGGCGATCGCCACCGTCGGCTCGATCCCGCTGCCGCCCTACATCGCCACGCGCCGACCGGTCGACGACGACGACCGGCGCGACTACCAGACCATCTATTCGCGCGAGGCAGGCGCCGTCGCGGCGCCGACGGCGGGGCTGCATTTCACCCCGTCGCTGATGGAGCGCCTGGCGGAACGCGGCGTCGTGACGGAGTTCCTGACGCTGCATGTCGGCGCCGGCACCTTCCTGCCGATGAAGGCCGACGACACGCAGGACCACCGCATGCATGCCGAGACCGGCCACATCGACGCCGCGACCGCCGCTCGCCTGACCGAGGCGAAGCGCGCCGGCCGAAGAATCGTCGCCGTCGGCACCACCTCGCTGCGGCTGCTCGAGAGCGCCGCAGCCGACGACGGCAGCATCGCGCCGTTTTCCGGATCGACGGAGATCTTCATCACCCCCGGCTACCGCTTCAAGGCCGTCGACCGGCTGATGACGAACTTCCACCTGCCGCGCTCGACGCTGTTCATGCTGGTGTCGGCCTTCTCGGGGCTGGAGACGATGCAGGCGGCCTATGCCCATGCGATTGCCGGCAACTATCGCTTCTATTCCTACGGGGATGCCTGCCTTCTCGATCGGACGGGCACATGAGCCAGCACTTCCAGTTCCAGCTGACGGCGACCGACGGCCTTGCCCGTCGCGGCGAGATCACCATGCCGCGCGGCAACGTGCGCACCCCGGCCTTCATGCCGGTCGGTACCGCCGGCACGGTCAAGGCGATGTATCTCGACCAGGTCCGCGACCTCGGCTCGGACATCATTCTCGGCAATGTCTATCACCTGATGCTGCGGCCGGGTGCCGAGCGCGTCGCGCGGCTCGGGGGCCTGCACGAATTTGCCCGTTGGCCGCATCCGATCCTCACCGATTCTGGCGGCTTCCAGGTCATGTCGCTGGCGGCGCTGCGCAAGCTCGACGAGAAGGGCGTGAAGTTCCGCTCGCATCTCGACGGCTCCGAGCACGCGCTGACCCCGGAACGCTCGATCGAAATCCAGGGCCTGCTGGACAGCGACATCCAGATGCAGCTCGACGAATGCATTCGACTGCCGGCCGAGCGCGCCGAGATCGAGCGCGCCATGGAGATGTCCCTGCGGTGGGCCGAGCGCTGCGCCGTGGCCTTCGGCGACCAGCCCGGCAAGGCGATGTTCGGCATCGTCCAGGGCGGCGATCTGATCGACCTGCGCATTCGGTCGGCCGAGCGTCTCGCGGCGATGGACCTCAAGGGCTATGCCGTCGGCGGCCTGGCGGTGGGGGAGCCGCAGGCGGTGATGCTGGCGACGCTCGACGAGACGCTGCCGGTGCTGCCGACGAAAAAGCCACGTTATCTGATGGGGGTCGGCACGCCGCAGGACATCCTGCGCTCGGTGGCGCGTGGTATCGACATGTTCGACTGCGTGATGCCGACGCGCTCCGGCCGCCACGGGCTCGCGTTCACCCGCTTCGGCAAGGTCAATCTGAAGAACGCCCGCCACGCCGAGGACAGCCGCCCGCTCGACGAGACATCGGACTGCCCGGCCTCGCGCGATTATTCGCGGGCCTATCTGCACCATCTCGTGCGCGCCAACGAGGCGCTCGCCTCGATGCTGCTGACCTGGAACAATCTCGCCTACTACCAGTCGCTGATGGCCGGCATCCGCGCTGCCATCGAAGGCGGCCAGTTCGAGGCTTTTGCCGCGCAAACCGAGGAAGACTGGGCACGGGGCGACATCTCGCCGCTGTAGGCGGTCACAGCGTCCGGGGCATGCGATCAGCTCGACCCAAGGTTCGAGACGCTCAGTCGTCGTTGGAAGAATTGAGATCCTCGGGCCGACGCCCCGTCTCGGATCGCACGATCCGCGCGACGATCTCACGTCGTCCGGTGGAGTGGTCCGGCGGGAGTATCTCTATTTCCATGGGAATGCCGAGCTCGGCCGCACGGCCGAGCGCTTCGGTCAGGGCCGCGGCGCTGGTCTCGACGGCATCGACTGCCGCCTTGGCGGCGGGTTCGTTCAGATGATGGTCCATGCCAGAGAGATGGAGGTCGGCGCGCGCTTCGGCAAGCTTTCGCAGGCTGCGCGTGTCGGAGGGGGTTAAAGCTGCCGAGGACATTTGTCGGCGATCATGTGGCCAGATGCACGACTGGTGACAAACTCAGAGGTACAAACTGTTGCCTATGTCTCCGGGCCGCGCAGGTAAAATTTGGTGAGCGCGCAGGGACTCGAACCCTGGACCTACAGATTAAAAGTCCGTTGCTCTACCAACTGAGCTACGCGCTCGCACCGCCCGTGAACATCACCGGCGGAGACGCGGCGGACCATAGGTAGCGGCCCTTTGGCGGTCAACCGGAAATTCCGCCGCATCCCGTGACGCGATTGCGATTTGCCCGAGAGCAACGCGCGGTCTAGAACCCGGCGCGATCCGCCCACCCTGCGGCGGCGCAACGCGATCCAGCCGAAGGCGAGCCGCTTGCTCTCAGACCTCTCCTATCCGACCGCGGTCTTCGCCGGTGCGCTGTCGTTCCTGTCGCCCTGCGTGCTGCCGCTGGTGCCGCCCTATCTCTGCTACATGGCCGGCGTGTCGGCGGAGGACCTGCGCAGCGGCCAGGTTGCCGGCACGGCGCCGCATACGCGGCTGCTCGCCACAGCCGTCAGCTTCGTCCTTGGCTTCTCGACCGTGTTCGTCATGCTCGGCGCCGGCGCCAGTTCGATCGGCCAGATGCTGCGGCAAAATCTCGACTGGCTGGGGATCATCGCGGGTCTGGCGATCATCGTCATGGGGCTGAACTTCCTCGGCGTGTTCCGGCTCACCTTCCTGTCGCGCGAAATACGGATGCGCGCGCCGGACCGGCCGCACAGCATTGGTGGCGCCTATCTCATGGGGCTCGCTTTCGCCTTCGGCTGGACGCCTTGCATCGGGCCGGTTTTGGGGGCGATCCTCGGTCTGGCGGGCACGCAGGCGACGGTGGGCGAGGGGGCGCTGATGCTCGGCTTCTATTCGGCCGGGCTCGGCATTCCGTTCATCCTGGCGGCGGCGTTCTCCGGCGCCTTCCTGCGCTGGCTCAGCGGCTTCCGGGCGCATCTCGGCACGGTCGAGAAGGCGATGGGAGGGCTGCTCGTCGTCACCGGCATCCTGTTCCTGACCGGCGGCATGCAGGCGATGTCCTTCTGGCTGCTCGAGACCTTCCCGGCCCTGCAGACGATTGGCTGAGAGCGGCCACCGCCAGCGCATCGCCTGTTTCGCAGGCGCGAAGAACGTTCTTGCAAATGACACCGCCGGCGGTGATGATTCTTCACGCGGATGCCGCCCGGTTCGTGCCAGGCGCGGCGACGCCGGAGGTCTCCTGAGCGATGGCGCGGCTGCGTAATTACTTTCTGACCGGGTTCATCGTCTGCGCCCCGCTGGCGATCACCGCCTGGATCACCTGGTCCTTCATGGGCTGGGTGGATGGCTGGGTGAAACCCTACATTCCCGCCCAGTACACGCCGGACACCTATCTGCCTTTCGCGCTGCCGGGCTTCGGCCTCGTCGTCGCGCTGGTGCTGATCACGCTGATCGGCTTCCTCACCGCCAATTTCATCGGCCGGGCGATCATCGGCGGCAGCGAGAACGTCCTCGGCCGCATGCCTCTGGTGCGGTCGGTCTATACGGCGCTGAAGCAGATCTTCGAGACGGTGCTGGCCGACCGGTCCTCGTCCTTCAAGACGGCGGCGCTGATCGAATATCCACGGCCGGGCCTGTGGTGCCTGGTCTTCGTGGCGACGACGGCGCGCGGCGAGATCGCCCAGGTGCTGTCCGACCAGGGCGACGAGATGCTGGCGGTGTTCCTGCCGCCGACGCCCAACCCGACCTCCGGCTTCCTGCTCTTCGTGCCCCGCGAGGACGTGCGCATCCTCGACATGAGCATCGAGGCGGCGCTGAAGCTGGTGATCTCGGCGGGCCTCGTCTCGCCGGAGGACGATCCGGCCGGACCGCTGTCACCGCAGCAGGCGTCGCGCCTGGTTTCGGAGCGGCTGCGGGCACGGGAAAGGCCTGAACCGGTCGACTGACCGGCGCGCCATGCGCCCCCGGCGGTCAGCCGGAGCGCAGCAGCCGCACCGCTTCGTCCTTGCCGAACAGATAGAGCAGCGCGCGGAGGCACTCGCCGCGCGGCGTCGTCAGCTCAGGGTCGGTCGCCAGCACCAGCCGCGCATCGTCGCGGGCGACCTCCATCAAATCGGCATGGTGCTCCATCCGGGCGATGCGGAAGAACGGCGCGCCGGATTGCTGGGTGCCGAGCAAATCGCCTTCGCCGCGCAGCTTTAGGTCCTCCTCGGCGATGCGGAAGCCGTCCTCGGTGTCGCGCATCACCGCAAGCCGCGCCGCCGCCGTCTCGCCCAGGGGGGCGCGATAGAGCAGCACGCAGGAAGAGGGCTTGGCGCCGCGCCCGACCCGGCCGCGCAGCTGGTGCAACTGGGACAGGCCGAAGCGCTCGGCATGCTCGATGACGATGATCGTCGCGTCCGGCACGTCGACGCCGACCTCGATGACGGTCGTCGCGACCACCAGCTTCGTCCGGCCAGCCTTGAAGTCGGCCATCGCGCGGTCCTTTTCCTCCCCGGACATACGGCCGTGGACGAGGCCGACCGCGGAGCCGAAGAGCTGGCTCAGCTGCCGGAACCGCTCCTCGGCGGCCATCAGGTCGCTCTTCTCCGATTCCTCGACCAGCGGGCAGACCCAATAGAGCCGCTCGCCGGCCTCCATGGCCTTGCCGGCCCGCGCGATGATCTCGTCCAGCCGCTCCATCGGCACGGCGACGGTGGTGATCGGCTTGCGGCCGGCCGGCTTGCCGGTCAGGCGCGACACGTCCATGTCGCCGAAGGCGGCGAGCACCAGCGTCCGCGGGATCGGCGTCGCCGTCATCACCAGGAGGTCGGGCGAGGCGCCCTTGCGGGTCAGGCTGAGCCGCTGGTGGACGCCGAAGCGATGCTGTTCGTCGACGACGACGAGACCGAGATCATGATAGGCGACGGCCTCCTGGAAAACGGCGTGGGTCCCGACGACGATCTGCGTCCGGCCCGTAGCGATGGCGTCGAGCTTCTCGGCGCGGGTCCGCCCGGTGTCGCGGCCGGTGAGCAGCGTCAGGCTGAACCCCGCCACCTCGCAGAGCCGCGACAGGCCGTCATGGTGCTGGCGCGCCAGGATTTCGGTCGGCGCGAGCAGCACCGACTGGGCGCCGGATTCCGCCGCCGTCGCCATCGCCATGAGCGCGACGACGGTCTTGCCGGCACCGACATCGCCCTGCAGCAGCCGCAGCATCCGCTCGCCCGACGCCATGTCGGCGCGGATCTCCGCGACCGCCTGGTCCTGGCCGTCGGTGAGGGTGAAGGGCAGGGCGGCAACGACGCGGCGTGACGATTCCCCCGTGCCCGGCATGGCGCGGCCACGACTGGCCTTCATCCGCTGGCGCGACAGGGCCAGCGCCAGCTGGCTGGCAAGGAACTCGTCATAGGCGAGCCGGCGGTAGCCCGGACCCTCCGGCGCCAGATCGATCGCGTCCGCCGGATCGTGCAGGCCGCGCAGCGAGGCACCGAACGCGGCAAAGCTCTCGCGGCGCATGACGCCGGGATCGATCCACTCGCCGAGTTCCGGGAGCCGCTCCAGCGCCTGGGTGATGGCCTTGCGCAGAATCTTCGGCGAGAGGCCGGCGGTCATCGGATAGACCGGCTCGACCAGCGTCAGCGTCTCGGCCTCGGCCAAAGGGGCGACGAAGTCCGGATGCACCATCGAGGGCCGGCCGTTGAACCATTCGACCCGGCCCGAGACGATCATCGTCTCGCCGACCGGCAGCAGCTTCTCCAGCCAGCCGGACTGGCCGCGAAAGTAGGTGAGGGCGATCTCGCCGGTCTCGTCCTGGGCGAAGACCTTGTAGGGCACCGAGCGCTGCGCCCGCCCCGGTGCCTGGTGGCGGTCGACGCGGACGGTCAGCGTGACGATCGAGCCTTCCGGCGCCAGCGCGATCTCGGCGCGCTTGCGCCGGTCGATCAGCCCGCTCGGCAGGTGAAACAAAAGGTCGCGGACCCGGACCGTCTCGCCGGCACCGGCGAGCAGCGTCTGGAATTGCGTCGCGACTTTCGGCCCGACGCCATCGAGCGTGGTGACGGCGGCGAACAGCGGATCGAGGATCGAGGGGCGCATCGGCGCGAGGTTTAGCCGCGTTCCGGCCGAAGGCAAGGCTGACAGTGCCGAAGGCTCCCTATATAGAGGCGGCATTCACACCACAGGATCGTCATGACTGGTATGCAGCGCTCCTCGAGCGATCTCGATGTCCGTCGTCGCAAGGCGCTTTTCCGGTCCTGGCACCGGGGCACCCGCGAGATGGACCTGGTGCTCGGCCGCTTCGCCGATTCCGAGATCGACCGCCTTACCGACGCCGAGCTCGGGGAGTACGAACATCTGATGGAAGCGATCGACCGCGACCTGTTCCAGTGGATGACCGGCGAGGTGGAAACACCCGCCGAATACGACACGCCGATCTTCCGCCGCGTTCGCGACTTCCATGGCGGCGCCTGGGAGGAGCAGGGATGAGCATCTCCCCGAAGCTGAAGAAGGCGCTGGAGCGCGGCGCGGGCCTCGAGATCGGCAACGTCCTCGAGGGCTACGAGGCGTTCCTGCTCGCCGATATCGCGCGGCTGCGCGGGGCCAAGAAGCCCGTCGTCTTCGTCATGCGCGACGGCAACCGGATCGGCGAGCTGGAAGACGCGCTGCGCTTCGTCGCGCCCGAGCTGCCGGTGCTGACGCTGCCGGCCTGGGACTGCCTGCCCTATGACCGTGTCGGCCCGTCTTCGGATGCGGCGGCGCGCCGGCTCTCGGCGATGGCGGCGCTCGCGGCCCTCAGGCGCGATCCGCACCGGGCGCTGATCCTGACGACCGCCAATGCGCTCCTGCAGAAGATGCCGCCGGCCAGCGTCCTCGCCGAGGAGACCATCGTCGCCAATGTCGGCGGCCGGGTGGCGATGGAGGACATCGTCCGTACGCTGCAGCGCGGCGGTTTTGAGCGCGTTGCCACGGTGCGCGAGCGCGGCGAGTTCGCCGTGCGCGGCGGCATCCTCGACCTGTTCGCGCCCGGCGAGGAGGAGCCGGTTCGGCTCGACTTCTTCGGCGACACGCTGGAGACGATTCGCGCCTTCGACCCCGCCACCCAGCGCACGACGCGGCAGCTGCGCAATTTCGAGCTGGCGCCGGTCTCCGAGATCACGCTCCGCGAGGACACGATCAGCCGGTTCCGCACCGGCTATGTCCGGCGCTTCGGCGCGCCGATGCGCGGCGACGCACTCTATGCCTCGATCAGCGAGGGCAAGCGCTTCTCCGGCATGGAGCACTGGCTGCCGCTGTTCTACGAGCGGCTGGACACGCTCTTCGACTATTGCGACGGCTTCCCGATGGTCCTCGACCATCTGGTGGCGGAAGCGGTCGGCGAGCGCCGGACGACGATCGAGGACCACTACCAGGCCCGCAAGGAAGGCGCCGGCCAGGTCAGCGGCGAATCGGTGCCGTATCATCCGGTCGAACCGGGGGAACTGTATCTGACCGCGGACGAGATGGCGGCGGGTCTAGCGATCGCCGATCCGGTCCGGCTGTCGGCCTATCGCGTGCCGGACGCGCCGAACCTCGACGTCCACAATCTCGACATCACCCGCGGCCGCAATTTCTCGACCGAGCGCACCAGCGGCGACACCAACGTCTTCGAGGCGGCGGTGAAACATATCGGCAAGCTGCGGGCGGACGGTAAACGCGTCGTCCTGGCTGCCTGGACGGAAGGCTCGCGCGAGCGCCTCGCCCAGGTCGTCGAGGAGCACGGCCTCGAAGGGCTGAAGCCCGTCGACAGCCTGAAGAAGGTCAACGAGGCGCCGAAGAATCTCGTTCTTGCCGCCGTTCTCGGGATCGAGTCGGGTTTCGAGACGCCGGATCTCGCGGTGGTCGGCGAACAGGACATTCTCGGCGACCGGCTGGTGCGGCGCGGCCGCAAGAAGCGCGCCTCGAACTTCATCTCCGAAGTGACCGGCCTCGACGAAGGCGACATCGTCGTCCACGTCGACCACGGTATCGGGCGCTTCGTCGGGCTCAAGACGATCGAGGCGGCGGGCGCGCCGCATGATTGCCTCGAACTGCGCTATGCCGGCGACGACCGGCTGTTCCTGCCGGTCGAGAACATCGAGCTCCTGTCGCGCTACGGCGGCGAGGGCTCCGAGGCGATGCTCGACAAGCTCGGCGGCGGCAACTGGCAGGCCCGCAAGGCCAAGCTAAAGAAGCGCCTGCTCGACATGGCGGCGGGGCTGATCCGGCTCGCCGCCGAACGCGCGACGCGCGGGGCGCCGAAGCTGCTGCCGCCGGACGGGCTCTGGGACGAGTTTGCCGCGCGCTTCCCCTACGAGGAAACCGAGGACCAGATGGCGGCGATCGACGCCGTCGTCGACGATCTGTCGCTCGGCCGCCCGATGGACAGGCTGATCTGCGGCGACGTCGGCTTCGGCAAGACCGAGGTGGCGCTGCGCGCTGCCTTCATCGCCGCGATGCACGGCCTGCAGGTCGCAATCGTCGTGCCGACGACGCTGCTCGCACGCCAGCACTTCAAGACCTTCAGCGAGCGCTTCCGCGGCCTGCCGCTCAATGTCGCGCAGGCATCCCGGCTGGTGACCACCAAGCAGCTGGCCGAGACCAAGAAGGGCGCCGCCGACGGCACGATCGACATCGTCGTCGGCACCCATGCGCTGCTCGGCAAGGGTGTCAACTTCAAGAACCTCGGCCTGCTGGTGATCGACGAGGAGCAGCATTTCGGCGTCAAGCACAAGGAGCGGCTGAAGGAGCTGAAATCCGACGTGCACGTCCTGACCCTGTCGGCGACGCCGATCCCGCGGACGTTGCAGCTGGCGCTCACCGGTGTCCGCGAGCTGTCGCTAATCACCACCGCGCCGGTCGACCGGATGGCGGTGCGAACCTTCGTCAGCCCGTTCGACCCGCTGGTGGTGCGCGAGACGCTGCTGCGCGAGCGCTATCGCGGCGGGCAGAGCTTCTATGTCTGCCCGCGCCTGTCGGATCTCGCGGGGATCAAGGAATTCCTCGACCGCGAGGTGCCGGAACTGAAGGTCGCCGTCGCCCACGGCCAGATGCCGGCGGGCGAACTCGACGACGTCATGAACGCCTTCTACGAGGGCCAGTACGACGTCTTGCTCTCGACCACGATCGTGGAATCCGGTCTCGACATTCCCTCGGCCAACACGATGATCGTGCATCGCGCCGACATGTTCGGCCTGGCGCAGCTCTACCAGTTGCGCGGCCGCGTCGGCCGCTCCAAGCTGCGAGCCTATGCGCTGTTGACGATCCCCGCGAACAAGACCCCGACCAAGGGCGCCGACCGCCGCCTGAAGGTCCTGCAGTCGCTCGACACGCTCGGTGCCGGCTTCCAGCTGGCGAGCCACGATCTCGACCAGCGCGGCGCCGGCAACCTGCTCGGCGACGAGCAGTCCGGCCACGTCAAGGAGGTCGGCTTCGAGCTCTACCAGCAGATGCTGGAGGAGGCGGTGGCCGAGATGAAGGGCGTCGAGAGCGAGAGCGACGGCCAGTGGTCGCCGCAGATCGCGCTCGGCACCTCGGTGATGATCCCGGAAAGCTTCGTCCCGGACCTGCAGCTGCGGATGACGCTCTATCGCCGGCTCGCCGATCTCGGCGACGCCCGGGAGATCGACGCCTTCGGCGCCGAGCTTATCGACCGTTTCGGTCCGCTACCGACCGAGGTCGACCATCTGCTCAAGGTGGTCTTCATCAAGGCGCTCTGCCGCAAGGCGAATATCGAGAAGCTCGATGCCGGGCCAAAGGGCCTCGTCGTCAGCTTCCGCGAGAAGAACTTCGCCAATCCCGGCGCGCTGGTCCGCTACATCTCGGAGCAGGGGGCCGCCGCGAAGATCCGTCCGGACCAGTCGATCGTATTGATCCGCGACTGGTCGACACCGGAGAAGCGGCTCAACGGTGCCGCGACGATCGCCACGCAGCTGGCGCGCTTCGCGGGCGAGGCGGAGAAGAAGGCCGCCTGAGAGCGGCTATCCGAGGGACGGCCGCTCTGGGTTACACCTTGCGGCGCCAGCGGCGGAGGCCCATAATTTCGCCGTGCCGATGACGTTCAAGGCGGGGCATGTTCTACCGCCTCGCCTTTCGAACCGGCTCGATGCCGCCCCATGTCTCCCTGCTCGGGGCAGCCCTCCTGGCCGGCGTCGCCGCCGCCACTCCGACGATTGCTCAGGAGAGCGATCCGGTCGGTATGGTGGATGCCGACCCGATCGCGCTGGGCACCATCGAGAGCCGGCTGAACGAGGCCGGGATTTGCACGCCGCTGACCTTCGACCTGCGTGTCGTGTCTGGTCTGGTAGGCATGCCGATCCCGAGCTTCATACCGATCGACACGAACCTGCGCTGGGACCAGAGTCGTCACAAGGTGGCGCGCTTCGCCTCGACGCCGGAACGGGTCCGCCTCGACTTCGAGATGGCCTGCCAGCCAAGCAGCAATGGCGCGGTTCTTGAATTCCTCGGTCTCAAGCCTGAGGCCCTGCGCCTGTCGGACACGGTCGTCTGTACCGGCGAAAGGGCTGGCGACGGCAGCCTCGCGAGTCTCGTCTGCGCGCCCGAGGGCCGCATCGGGCGGTTCCTGTCGAAGACGATCATCGGCCTCTCGGACAAGGTTGGCCGGCTCCTGCCGATGCACCTCGCCGTACCGGTCAGCGAGGTCGTCGCGCCCTTTGGGCCGGTGCGGCCCCCGCAGGTGCCCGAGGTAGAAGGGCCGCCGTTGACGGTTGTGCCGTCCGTCGACACGCCCTCCACTGATCCCGCGGGGGCAAATCCCGCGGCCGCCTCAGTCGATTCGGACGGAGGCCCGTCCGCGCCGACTGACTGATGCTGCGGCCGCGGCTTGCGGTCAGTTCACGCTGGCGGGCTCATGCCAGAAGGCCGGCAGCTGGTAGCCGTAAAGCGGCGTCATCGACGGCCGGCCGATGAACTTCCATCGCGCCAGCCACTGTTCGGGCAGATGGAACAGCGGCACGACATAGGCGCCGGATATCAGTACCCGGTCATAGGCGCGTACCGCCGTGACGAACGCTTCGCGCGATCGGGCCGTGACGATGTCGTCGATCAGGGCGTCGAGCGCCGGGTCGGCGACGCCGGCGAAGTTGAACGAGCCGTTGGCGTCGCGCGAGATCGAGCCCCAGCGATAGACCTGCTCGGCGCCCGGCGACAGCGATGCCGTATAGCTCGCGATGATCATGTCGTAGTCGAAATCCGAACGCCGGGCCTGGTACTGGGCGTCGTCGACCTGCCGCACCGTGGCGTTGACGCCGACGCGGTCGAGCGTGCGCTTGAAGGCGAGGCCCATCCGCTGCTGCTCGGGCGACTGCACGAGGATCTCGAAGGCGAGCGGCTCCCCGTCGGGCCCGACCATCGAGCGGCCTTGGAAGCTGTAGCCGGCCTCCTGGAGCGCTTTTACCGCCGCTTGCAGGACCGTTCGGTCGCTGCCGCTGCCGTCGCTAACCGTCGGCGCATAGGTGCCGTCAAGCACCGCCGGATCGACGTCGGCGTCGATCTTAGCCAGCAGCGCCTTCTCCTCGTCCGAGGCCGGAATCCCGAAGCTGGAGAGTTCGGAGTTCTGGAAGAAGCTCGCCGTGCGGTCGTAGGCTCCGTAATAGAGATTGCGATTGGCCCATTCGAAATCGAACAACTGCGACAGCGCCTTGCGTACCGCCCGGTCCTCGAAGATCGGCCGGCGGGTGTTGAAGACGAAGCCGAGCATGGTCGCAGGCGCGCCCGAGGTGAAAGTCTCGAGGATGACGTCGCCCTTGGTCACGGCCGGAAAGTCGAATGCCGTCCGCCAGTGGTTCGGGTCGCCTTCCGGATAGACGTAGGAAAGCCCCTTCTTGAACGCCTCGAACTGGGCGTTGGAGTCCCGGTAATATTCGATGGTGATCGTGTCGTAATTGTCGAAGCCGCGCTTTACCGCGAGGTCCTTGCCCCAGTAGTCCGGGTTCTTCTCATAGGTGATCCGCTGGCCGGCCTCGACGCGGCCGATGCGGTAGGGACCCGACCCGATCACCGGCTGCAGCGTCGTCTGCTCGAACGTGTCGCGGTCGAAGGCGTGCTCGGGCAGCACCGGCAGGCCAGAGATCAGCAGCGGCGTCTCGCGATCGGCCGTATCGTCGAAGGTGAAGCGGACGCCGTGTTCGCCGACCTTCTCGATCGTCGTCGCCGGCCGTAGCCAGTTGGCATACATCGGGCGGCCGTGCTCGCGCAGCATCTCGACCGTGAACAGCACGTCCTCCGGCCGCACCGGCTCGCCGTCCGAGAAGGTCGCCTTGGGATTGAGCTGGAACTCGACGAAGCTGCGCTCGTCGTCGGTCTCGACCGTCTCGGCCAGCATCCCGTACATCGTGAAGGGCTCGTCGGCGGAGCGCTGCATCAGCGGCTCGAAGACGAGATTGCCGAACTCCTTGTCGAACCAGATGCCGCGCGCCGTCGTCATCGCGCCGCGGACGATCACGGGGTTGAGATTGTCGAACGTCCCGAAGACGCCGTAGCGCATCGTTCCGCCTTGCGGCGCATCCGGCTGGACATAGGGGAAGTGGTCGAAATCGGCGGGCAGGGCGGGCTCGCCCTGCATCGCAAGTGCGTGCATCGGCTCGGCGGCTACAAGCCCGGACGGCATTGCCAGCATGGTGGCGAAAAGCAGCGGGAGAAGACGAGAATAGGCTCGCCCGGTGATCGGGAATAGCTGCATGCTGCTGGTCGTCTCCGCGGTTTCGTCTGATCGCGATTCTACCCGCAAACCCTTGTCTTGCCTACCGCCTTGGGTCAGTCTGGGGGCAGGTTCGGAGCCTTCAAACGGCCTTATTTGCGCATGACGTCGAGGCTCGCTAAGGAACGCACGATTTCCATTCCGATTCACGCCGAGAGGGTCTGACTCCTGTGACGCACCGTCTGATCAACGCTTCCACCTCGATGCTCGCTGCTGCGCTCGTCGGCCTCGCGACATTCGGCTTCAGCGTTTCCGGCGCGAGTGCCCAGGGCGCCCCGGCCGGGCAGCCCGCCGCACAGCCGAGTGGCGAACCTGTCCCCGCGGAATGGTTCAAGGTCTGCTCGAACCAGGGCGAGAACGAGATCTGCAATACCCAGTACACGATGGTCGCCGACACCCGGCAGCTGATCACGGCGGTCAACCTGATCAACGTCAAGGGCGCCGTGAACCAGCAGGTGATCCAGGCCGTCGTACCCACGGGTCGGGTGATCCCTGCCGGGGTCCAGCTGAAGATCGACACCAATGCGCCGGTCACGCTGAACTACTCGGTCTGTTTCCCCGACCGCTGCATCGCCGAGGCAGAGCTCACCGACGCGCTGGTCGCCTCGATGAAGGCTGGCGGTCAGCTGACGGTGACCTCGATCAACTTCCAGCGTCAGGCCAATCCGATCCCGATCACCCTTTCCGGCTTCACTGGCGCCTATGACGGCCCGCCGACGGCCCAGCCCGAGCTGGCGCAGCGCCAGCAGGAGCTGAACGAGGCCCTGCAGAAGCAGGCCGAGGAACGTCGGAAGAAGTTCGAGGATGCGCAGAACGCCGCCAAGGCAGCACCCGAGACGCCTGCGCAGTAACAATCTGCGGCCCGGCGACGGTACAACCCAAGATCGGAACGGCGGCGAAAGCCGCCGTTCGCATTTCAAGGCACAGGTCGTCGCGATCGCGGCCGCAGTCAGTTGCGATGGGCGCCCTTGAGCCGGTAGGCGCCGTCGACCGGACCGTCGAACAGTTCGCCTACCTGCGGGTGGCGGATCGGCTCGCGACTGTCGTCGGGCACGAGGTTCTGCTCGGAGACATAGGCAACGTATTCGCTCTCGGCGTTTTCCGCGAGCAGGTGGTAGAACGGCTGTTCCTTGCGCGGTCGCACGTCTTCCGGGATGGCCTGGTACCATTCCTCGGTGTTGCCGAATTCCGGATCGACGTCGAAGATCACGCCGCGAAACGGATACATCCGGTGCCGGACGACCTGGCCGATATAGAAGCGGGCGGTTTGCATCGCTCTCCTGACTCCCTTAAGCGACGGCAACTAGCCAATCCGGCAGCGGCAAAGCAAGCGCGCCGTCGTCGCATCCGTCGAAGCCCATCGCCATGAATCCCCCAAGCCACTCCGGGCTGCCTGCTTGATCGCCATTGTCGGGCTGATCTCGCCGTTCTTCGGGCTCATCGCGCTCGGCTTCGGGGCCGGCCGGATCGTCCGGCACCCGGTCGACGGGCTGGCCTGGCTCAATGTCTTCATCATCTACATCGCCCTTCCGGCGCTGTTCTTCCAGCTCCTGGCGAAGACTCCCGTCGAAAAACTGGCGAGCCCTGCGTTCGTCACGGCGACGACCCTCGCGACATTCGTGATCTTCGCCCTTGGTTTCGCCCTGGCAATGGCTCGCAGCCGCGGCGACATTCCGGCAGCGACGGTGCAGGGCCTGGCCAGCGCCTACGGCAATATCGGCTACATGGGACCGGGGTTGGCCCTCGTCGCCATCGGGCCGGAAGCGGCCGTGCCGGTAGCGCTGATCTTCTGCTTCGACAACACGCTGCATTTCGTCATGGCGCCGCTGATGATGGCGCTCGGCGGCGACCGCCGCGGCACGGCGCTGCAGATCGCCGGCGGTGTCCTCCTGCGGATATTCACGCATCCCTTCATCATCGCCACGATCGTCGGCGTGACCGCGGCGATCTTCCATGTCGTCCTGCCGGACCCCGTCGACCGCTTCCTGCAGCTGCTGGCCAACGCGGCGGCGCCCTGCGCGCTCTTCGCGATGGGCGTGACGCTGGCGCTCCGTCCGCTGAAGCGCGTACCGCCGGAACTGTCGTTCATCGTCCCACTGAAGCTGGTGGCGCACCCAATCGCCGTGTGGCTTATGCTGGGCGCGTTCGGCAGCTTCGACCCGATCTGGGTGCAAAGCGCGATGCTGCTCGCCAGCCTGCCGACTGCCACCAACGTCTTCGTGATCGCCCAGCAGTACGGCGTCTGGGTCGAGCGGGCGTCCGCCAGCGTCCTTGTCACCACCGTCCTGTCCGTCGGGACGGTGACGCTGCTGCTCTACCTGATCGCCTCAGGGGCGGTCCCGGCCGACCCGTTCCCGTAGGGCGCGGGGCAGGCCGACGAAGCCCGAGCCCGGCGCCACGCCTTCGCGCATGGCGAAGTGGCGCAGGAAGGGGATCGCTTCCAGCGCCGCCAGCCCGGCGGTGCGTGCGAACTGGACCGGCAGGAAATCAGCCAGCAGCGAGCGGTTGAGGAGATCGACGCCGAGCGTGCGCGAGCGCACGTCCCCGCGCCGCATCGCTTCGTAGCGCCGCAGCGCCGACGCCCGGCCGGGATCATCCCGGTTGTCCTGGGCGACGCTGATGATCGCCTCGCAGTCTCGCAGGCCGAGATTGAGGCCCTGGGCACCGATCGGCGGAAAGGCGTGACCGGCTTCGCCGACAAGGGCAAGCCGCTCGCCGGTGAGGCGCGCGACGGACGCACCGGACAATGGGAACCGCTGGATCGGCATCTCGATGGTCACCGCACCAAAGATGGAATGCAGTTTTTCCTCGACAATCTCCGCCAGGCGATCGGCGCGCAGATCGACATAGAGGTCGGCAAGGCGCGGCTCCTCGACCCAGACGAGCGACGAGCGGCGGCCGGGCAGGGGAACCTGCGTGAACGGTCCGCTCCGCGTGTGGAACTCCGTCGAGACAGAGCGGTGCGGCAGCGCGTGGTCGAAGTTGAGGACGATCGCGCTTTGCGGATAAGTCCATTTGCGCACGGTGATCCCGGCGGTCTCCCGCATCGGCGAGCCGCGACCGTCGGCCGCCACGACGAGATCGGCGGCGTAATGCCCGCCGTCGGCCAGCTCGACGAGTGCATGGTCCGTCGTGGTCGACAGGCCGACGGCACGGTCCTCGACGATCTCGAGCCGGTCGAGCTTCGCAGCCCGGCGCTGGAGCGCAGCATGAAGATCGGCGTTCAGGACATTGTAGCCGAAGGCATCAAGCCCGATCTCGGCGGCATCGAACTCGACGGTCGGCGCACGCAGCAGACGTCCTGTGTCGTCGATGAGCCGCATGACGGCCAGCGGCTCGGCCGCGCTGCCGAGTTCCTCCATCAGGCCGATCTCGTCGAGAAACGCCACCGAGCGGCCAATCAGCGCAGTGCTGCGCCGGTCCGGCGCTGCTTCCATAGCGATCAGCACCGTATCGAAACCGGCCGCAGCGAAGCCGATCGCCGTCGCCGTTCCGGCGAGGCCACCGCCTACCACCACGATTTCCCTGCGCTTGCTGGACACGCTCACTCCTTCGCAATGCAGGGCGCCGCGATTGCAACACCGAGACAGCCATGCTCGTTTCGCTTGGAAAACGCACATACGACCATTACAGCGGATGGCAATGCCCATGCGTCGCGTGCGGCGGAATGCGGCACAGCACCTGGGGCTTCATGTCAGAACCGGTCACTTCCTTCGACAAATGGCGCGCCTTCGCCGTGCATCTGCTGACGGCCAGTGGCGCCTTCCTAGCGTTCATGGCGCTGATCGCAGCCGCCGAACAGCGTTGGGTGGCGATGTTCGTCTGGCTCGGCGCGGCTCTGTTCATTGACGGCATCGACGGGCCGATCGCGCGCAAGATCGACATCAAACGGGTGCTGCCCAACTGGTCGGGCGACCTGCTCGATTCGATCATCGACTACGCGACCTTCTGCATGATCCCGGCCGTGGCGCTCTATCTGTCGGACAAGATCGGCGAGCCCTGGTCGTTCGTCGCCGCGGCGCTGATCGTCATCTCCAGCGCGGTCTACTACGCCGACCTGCGGATGAAGACGAAGGACAATTTCTTCCGCGGCTTCCCGGTCTGCTGGAACATGGTCGTCTTCGTGTTGTTCGCGACAGAGCTAACCGGTTGGATCGTATTCGCCACCGTCGTGGTCTGTTCCGCGGCGACCTTCGCGCCGGTAAACTTCGTCCACCCCGTCCGGGTGCGCCGCCTGCGTCCGCTGAACATGACGGTAGTGGCGCTGTGGTCGATCCTCGGCGTCATCTCCCTGTATTACAACTTCGCATCACCGACCTGGGTGAAGGTCGGATTGATAGCCACCAGCCTCTATCTTTTCGTGATCGGCGGCGTCGTGCAGGCTCTGGTGAGCGCACGTGTCGCCTCGAGACGTAGAGGCAAGGCATGAGCAAGGCTATCTTCATCCACGAGACTGGCGGTCCCGAGGTCCTCAAATGGGAGGATCATGATCCCGGCCGGCCTGGAAGAGGCCAGATCCTCGTCGATCAGGCCGCGGCCGGCATCAACTTCATCGACGTCTATTACCGGACGGGCGTCTATCCGTCCGCGAAAATGCCCTTCGTGCTCGGCAAGGAAGGCGTCGGTATCGTCGCCGAGGTCGGGGAGGGAGTCGAGCGTTTCCAGCCCGGCGACCGGGTCGCCTATATCGGCGCCGACGGCAGTTACGCGGAGCGGATCGTCATCGCCGCCGACCTCGCCGTTGCCGTTCCCGATACGATCGACGACGCCACCGCGGCCTCGATCATGCTGAAGGGCATGACCGCCGAATATCTCCTGCGGCGGACCTATCCGGTGGGCCCGGAGACGGTGCTGCTGTTCCATGCCGCCGCCGGCGGTGTCGGCCTCATCGCCGGCCAGTGGGCGAAACATCTCGGCGCGACGGTCATCGGCACGGCCGGATCGGCAGAGAAATGCGAACTGGCGCTGGCCAACGGCTACGACCACGTCATCAACTATCGCGAGGACGATTTCGTCGCCCGCGTTGCGGAGATTACCGACGGACGCAAATGCGACGTCGTGTACGACGCCGTCGGGAAGGACACGTTTCCCGGCAGTCTCGATTGCCTGCGGAAGCGAGGCCTATGGGCCTCGTTCGGCCATTCGTCCGGCAAGGCGCCGGCCTTCGAGATCAGCCTGCTCAACCAGAAGGGCTCGCTCTTCGCGACCAGACCCAGTATCTACAGCTACAACGGCACGACGGCCGAGCTGGACGCGTCCGCGAAGGCGGTCTTCGACATCGTCGGATCGGGCGCGGTGAAAATCACCATCGGCCAGACCTACCCGTTGTCCGAGGCGGCCGAAGCGCACCGCGATCTCGATGCCCGGCGCACCGTGGGCGCCAGTGTTCTGACTGTCTGAGTTGGGCGTCGGCGGTCCGACATCTGGATCGCCCCACGCCTAACATCCTTTCTGTTCGCAGTCGCGGAACGTGCGAGGCCGCTGGCGACTTGTTGCGACATAACCTCCTCCACACGCGAGCCCGCACGTGACGATCCACATTACGCCCAACACGACCCAGAGCAATCTGCCCCGGCCCGGGCTTCGCCGCTCGCGCGTCCAGGAGGGCCGCCCCTATCCGCTCGGCGCCACCTGGGATGGGCTCGGCGTCAATTTCGCGATCTTCTCCGCCAATGCCACCAAGGTCGAACTCTGCATCTTCGACGCCGAGGGCAAGTCCGAGCTCGAGCGGATCGAGCTGCCGGAATACACCAACGAGGTGTTCCACGGCTACCTGCCCGAGGCGCGCCCGGGCATGGTCTACGGCTACCGGGTGCACGGACCCTACGAGCCCGATGCCGGTCACCGCTTCAATCCCAACAAGCTGCTTCTCGACCCTTACGCCAAGCAGCATCTGGGGGCGGTCAAATGGGACGACGCGCTGTTCGGCTACACGATCGGCCACGCTGACGGCGACCTCTCCTACGACGAGCGCGACAGCGCCGCCTTCGTCCCTAAATGCCGTGTCGTGGACTCCGCCTTCACCTGGGGCGACGAGCGCCGTCCGCGGGTTTCCTGGGAACGGACGATCTTCTACGAAACCCACGTCAAGGGTTTCACCCAGCGCCATCCCGCCGTCGCCGAAGCCGATCGCGGCAAGTTCTCCGGGCTGATGAACCGCGAGATCGTCGACTATATCCGCAGCCTCGGGGTCACCTCCGTCGAGCTGCTGCCGATCCACGCCTTCGTCGACGACAGCTATCTGGTCGAAAAGGGCCTTCGGAACTACTGGGGCTACAACTCGCTCGGCTTCTTCGCGCCGGATCCGCGCTATCTCGCCGGCCCGTTCGTCAACGAGTTCAAGGAAATGGTGTCGGCCTTCCACCATGCCGGCCTCGAGGTCATTCTCGACGTCGTCTACAACCACACGGCCGAAGGCAACGAGAACGGCCCGACCCTGTCCTTCAAGGGCATCGACAACGCCACCTACTACCGGCTGCTGCCCGACCAGAAGCGCTACTACATCAACGATACCGGCACCGGAAACACGGTGAACACCAGCCATCCGCGCGTCATGCAGATGGTCACCGACAGCCTGCGCTACTGGGCCGGCGAGATGCGGGTCGACGGCTTCCGCTTCGATCTGGCGACGATCCTCGCCCGCGAACCGTCGGGCTTCTCGGAAGAGTCGAGCTTCCTGCATGCCTGCCAGCAGGATCCGCTGCTCAGCGAGATCAAGATGATCGCCGAGCCGTGGGATTGCGGGCCGGGCGGCTACCAGGTCGGCCGCTTCCCGCCAGGCTGGGCGGAATGGAACGACGGCTATCGCGACATCGTCCGCTCTTATTGGCGCGGCGACGAGGGCCAGGTGCCCGCGGTGGCGAACAAGATCTCGGCCTCGGCCGACATCTTCGACCAGCGCGGCCGCAAGCCGTGGGCTTCGGTGAACTTCATCACCGCCCATGACGGCTTCACGCTCAACGACCTCGTCAGCTACAACGACAAGCACAACGAGGCCAACGGCGAGGACAATCGCGACGGCCACTCGCACAACCTGTCCTACAACTATGGCGCCGAGGGGCCGACCGACGACGCGGAGATCAACGACACCCGCTACCGCCAGCTGCGCAACCTGTTTGCCACGCTGCTGTTCTCGCGCGGCACGCCGATGATCCTGGCCGGCGACGAGTTCGCCCGCACACAAGGCGGCAACAACAACGCCTATGCCCAGGACAACGAGATCGGCTGGATCGACTGGCATGTGACCGGCGAAAGCCGCAACCTGGCGAAGTTCGTCCAGAAGCTGATCATGCTCCGCCAGTCCCTGCCGATGCTGCGCCGGGGCAAGTTCCTGCACGGGACGTTCGACGAGGAATTGGGCGTCAAGGACGTCGCCTGGATCACCCCGGCCGGCACCGAGTTCGAGCAGGAGAACTGGGACGACACCGGGGCGCGCTGCTTCGGCGTGCTGCTGGACGGCCGTGCCCAGTCGACCGGCATTCGGCGGAAGGGTACCGACGCCACCATGCTCATCGTCATGAACGCCCATGACGACGTGGTGAACTTCACGCTCCCTCAGGCCAATGGCGGGCTGCGGTGGCGCTGCGTCATCGACACCAACCTGCCGGATCGCGAAGAGCTGGTGCCGTTCGAGTTCGACACTGAGTACATGGCGACCGGACGGTCGTTCCTCATCTTCATGCTGGAGCCGGAAGATGGAGAGGATGCGAGCCCCGATGCGGCGCGTTCCTTCGCCTATGTGTCGGAAGCCTTGGCCCGGGCAGCGGGTGACCGCCTGCCGATCTAGGATCGGCCAGCACATGACGGACAACCCGGCCTATGACGCCAGCGTTGATGCTCCTATGTTGGTCAAGAGGGATTTGATACAGTTTTGGGCCGCAATTTCGGCTTGCAGAGGCTGTTGAAGATTTCCCGTGCGATATAGCGCTTGAGGCAACGTCTGATCTCTCGCGGCGACTTCCCCTCCGCCATTCGACGCTGGACGTAGAGCTTGGTTTCGGGATGGGAGCGCATGCGGACAACGGCCACGCGATGCAGCGCCGCGTTGGCTCGCCGGTTGCCGCCGCGGTTGAGGCGGTGGCGTGTGGTCTTGCCGCTGGATGCCGGGATGGGACAGACGCCGCAGAGCTTGGCGAAGGCGGCCTCCGATCGTATCCGCTCGGGATTGTCGCCGAGAACAATCAGCATTTCCGCGATCGTGCCGGTGGCGATGCCGGGCGCCGCCATCAGGTCCGGTGCTTGGCGACGGACCAGCCTCTCGAGCGCATCATCGAGTTCGCGGATTTCGGCGTCGAGGGCGAGCCAGCGCCGAGCCAGCATGCGCAGCACCGTCTTGGCCGAGGCCGTCGTCGAGGTGATGGGACCGGGACGCAAGGCCGCCAACGCCCGGATCAGCGTCATCGGGCCGGTCATGGTGATGAACTCCTCGCGCAGTGGCTGGGGCGCATTGACGATAAGGGTCTTGAGCGTAACCATTGCTTGGGTGCGCGCCTTCAGCGCGGTGTCGCGGGCGATCTTCAGATGCCGGATCATCTCGACGTTCCCATTCCCGGACTTCGGAGACGTGTTGGCCTCGTCCGCCAGAACGGCGCGGGCGGCGGCCTCGGCATCGATCGTGTCGCTCTTGCCGCGCTGGCGCCGGAGCCGGCGGTTCGGACGATCGACCTCGATGACGTGGCACCCCTGCGAGGCGAGCGCCCGGCTCAGTCCTGCACCATAGGAACCGGTGCCCTCGATGCCGAAGGCTTGAACGGAACCGTAGGCGTCAGCCCAGCGAATGAGCTGACGGTAACCTGCCGCTGTCGCTGGAACCGAAAGGGTGCCTAGGCGCGCTCCGAGCCCGGTGATCGCGACGGCGACATGAATGTCCTTGTGCGTGTCAACGCCGATGATGATCGCGTCGGATGTGGTAGCTTGATGCATGTCGGTCCTCCAGACGGTGGTGAACCCGACGCTGCGCTTGACGGGACAGGACTGTGACGGGATGGCGGTCCCTCAGGCTCCTATGAAGTCACGCATCGAAGCGGTGCCGGGTGCAGCCTGGAGGACCGGCAGATCAACGCCATGACACGAGGTCAATCGTAAGCAGGGGCCAGGCCCTTCAAGCTGCCCGGATAATCTCACAGTCGAGACACATTGGCCGCCGTCGCAATGACGGCGGCCTTTTTGTGTTCGCGCCGGAACGATTTCACCTTTCCGCCATTATTCCGGCAGACCAGACAAGACGCGGAAAAATAACATGAAATTCACCGTCATCGCGGGCGCCCTCGTGGCCGCCGCCGGTTTCCTGTCGACCACTGCTTCGGCCCAGGACCAGGGCGGCAACGCCCTGTACGAGATGGCATCGCTCGACACGAGCGCGCTGCGGACGAGCGACTATTCGGACTTCGTGCCGGTGCCGACCCCGCGCCCCGCGATGGTCGAAGCGGCATCCGCCCCGACGGCGGCGCCGGTCGTGATCCGCCGCACGGCCGAAGGCATCCGCCTCGTCGGCCCACGCTTCTTCCCCGTCGACTAATCCTGCTTGCTCGGCCCGTACCGGCGGACCTCGACGGTCTCGACGGTGACGAGCCCGCCCGTCATCAGCTGATCCAGCAACGGCAGGAACGCGTCGATGGCGGCTTCGCCATCGACGATCTCGACGACCAGGGGCAGATCGTCCGACAGTCGCAGCATGTTCATCGTGTGCAGGCGGCTGGAATGGCCGAAGCCGATGGCGCCGCGCAGGACGGTGGCACCCGCCAGATGCATCTCCCGCGCCTTCAAGACGATGGCCTCGTAGAGCGGACGGCCATCGCTCTTGTCGCTTTCGCCGATGAAGATGCGCAGGATGCGTGCCTGTTCAGGTATGTCCATCGCCATCCGAATTCTCCAGTTCCTGCTTCAGGGCGCCCAATCCGCCGATGTCGTTGAGCCGCGAGGCGATGACGAAGCCCAGCCAGACGGCGACAAGCCAGGTCACTACCGATACGCCGACATAGGTGCCCGCCATCAGATAGTGCCCCGCGGCGAGGAACCGCACGCTTTCGAGGCTGAACACCGAGAAGGTCGTGAAGCCGCCGCACAGGCCGGCGATGACGAACTGCCGGACCCCGGGGCTCGCCATCAGCCGGCCGCCGGGCTCGCTCAGCGTCGCGAAGAAGCCGATGACGAAGGATCCCACGACGTTGGCGACGAGCGTTCCCCACGGAAAGCCGGGGCCGGCGAGGGCCAGCGAGACCAGCATCCGCCCGACGCCACCGATCGCCGCGCCGAGCGCGACGAGGCCGTAGAGCCCGAAACTGTCGCCAGCGCCAAGCCACCAAGGAAGCGCGGAATTGTCCCTGCTCACGAGGGCACCGCCGCCGTGAAGGTGGACGCGAGCAGCATGCCGATCGCCACGGCCGAAAGGCAGAGCCCCAGCGACAGGACGACATTAGCGACGGCCCGCCGCGTGTCGCCCGTGCGGGCCAGAGCGAGTGTCAGAAGGCTGAACGACGACACCGTCGTATAGCTGCCGAGAAACCCGGTGACGGCAAGGAGCCATACGTCCGGATTCGCAAACGGCGCCTGGCTGCGCGCCAGCACGGCAAGCACGCCGATGGCGAACGCGCCGGTGACGTTCACCACCATCGTCCCCCAGGGAAAGATCTCGCCGACCGCCCGCGCCACCGCGCCCGACACGAAGAACCGCGCCATCCCGCCGACGGCGCTGCCCGCGGCGACGAGGGCGATCGTCAGCCCGAGGTGCTCGGTCATGCAGCCGTCCTGATGGGCACCGACAACTCCTCACGTCCGCTGTAAGAGCATGACTTCTGTACGAATTAGGACGGCTCGCTGGATACGCATTCACAGCAACCATCGGGCACACTTCCTGAGACCACGGCCCGCGCAAATCGCTTGAGGCCCATTCTGCTAATCCGAGCAGAAGGGTAACTCACTCTTCGGATAGGGGTGGCATGCAGTCAGAACACGTCGGAAAACTACGCGGGCCTACTGACAAACCGATACGTATTGAATATGTTGCTATGCCACGAAGTATTATCGTAGGGACGATGCGACAGGCAGTTCATAAGATCGTCAGCGGTGGCCAGACTGGTGTTGATCGCGCTGCGCTCGACGTAGCGCTGGAACTTGGCATTTCCATTGGGGGTTGGGTTCCAAAGGGACGGCTAGCCGAGGATGGTGAACTCTCCGTCCGCTATCGCGACCTAGTAGAATCGGACGAGTCGAGCTCTGAATTAAGGACCCGTTTGAACGTTGGGTCTTCGGATTCAACGCTAGTTTTAACCACAGCTAATAAAAGCAAAGGGACCGAACTGACAATATTAACTGCGGGTAATTTTTCAAAACCGGTCTGCGTAGTTAATGTAGATAAATCAGATGTATCGATCAGGGAGGCAGCCAACGAGATTCGCGATTGGCTACAAATCCAGAAGCCAATCGTTCTGAATGTAGCGGGGCCCCGAGCATCAGAATGGAGTGCACCCCATTTCGCCGGACAAGCGGCGGTTGGGTTTAGGCACTGAGCCTGATGAACTCGCGCGGCGAGCGGAACTTTAATCCTGAGTGCGGGTGGACCTCGCAATAATCCTCGATCCAGTC
>NZ_JAAAMJ010000014.1 GCF_010500835.1 Aurantimonas aggregata
GCTTGAAGTCGACGAGCTTTTCACCACCGCCTCTGAGGCTCGTATCGCCTGGCCGGTAGTCGAAACACCGAATGCCGTCCGTGTTCCCGAGGTAGAACCGGTCGCCGACCAGCGCCATGCCGAAGGGTGACACGATTGGCGCTGGGGCCGATCGCCTTGACGCGGCGCATAGTGGCCTGCTGAGCGTGGTCCATGAGGGTGCGCGGCCTCTCCGGCTGCTCCTTCGACTCCGCCACGAGGACGTCGCCGTTCGGCAGGACCTCGATCCAGCGAGGATGATCGAGGTTCGACGCAAAGGCATTGACCTGAAGCCCCGGCGCGCAGGTGGGCAGGCGCCCCTCCTTCCAGCCCTCTGCGGCGGGAAGTTTCAAGGTCATGATTCCCTGTTTTCGCGCCGCCGGAATCTGGGGTGTCAGCCCGACGGCTTGATGCGACGGAGAACCAAAGCGCCTAACGCGCGCGACAGCGCCACCCACGACTTCAGTCGCCTTCGCGACAATTCCCATAGTCGACCGCCTTGTCCTCAGGAGGATGTATTGAGAGCACCAACACCTGTAGGCATCGGCATCGATATGCGGTTGTCACCATGACATGAGGCTACGTCAAGACGTCTCAGGCTGCCGCATCGGCTCCAGCCATCCCAACATCGGGCGGCCGGGTCGAAGCTCCTTTAGCAGGACGGTCCATAGACCGTCTCCGAATGCGCGAGCCGCGAACATGACCGCGCTCAACAATATGTGGTTGGAAGGGAAATGACTGAATGGGTCGTGAGCCGATTGGCAGCTTTCCTCCGGCTGCGGCTGTGGAGCGGACCGCTCCTTTCGGCCCAGCAAAGACAATTCGAATCGCCGATGCAGCTCGCGCCGGCGCTGTTCCTCAACAGCCGAATCGAGCGGATGACGCTGATGACGAGCGGGGGGCCTTCGGACGTCCACGCATCGCGATTTATCTCTTTATCAACGACCAGCCGCGTACGCCTGCATCAACCGGGGCGTGGCAGCGGAACGCAGGAGGCCGTCCGCGTCGCGCTGGGCTGCCGTCAGCCGGCCGATGCTCCAGGGTTCGCTCACCGTCAGGCGATGACCGCGCTTCGTCAGCTCCGCAAGAGTTGGCCCGCCAAAACTTTCCTCGATGGTGAGGTTGCCGGGCTCGCGCGTGCGCGGATGGAACGAAGCGGGAAAATGCGTCGTGTGAAAGAGCGGCGCGTCGATCGTTGCCTGCAGATTGGCGCCATGATGGGCGTAACGCAGGAAGAAGGCGAGCTGCCACTGGTCCTGCTGATCGCCGCCGGGGGTGCCGAAGGCAAGGCGGCGACCATCCTCGTGCACGGCGAGAGATGGCGATAGAGTTGTCCGGGGGCGCCGCCCGGGAGCGAGCGAGGTGGGCAGTCCCGGCGTCATCCAGAACATCTGGGCGCGCGAGTTCAGGCAGAAGCCGAGACCCGGCACGACCGGAGAAGATTGCAGCCAGCCCCCCGACGGGGTGACAGAAACCATGTTCCCCCAGCGGTCGATCGCATCGATGTGGACGGTATCACCGCGCTTCTCGGAAAGGTGCGCCATCGTTGGCTCGTAGACGGCGCCGGCGGTCATGCCCTCGGCGTTGAGCATCGCCATGGTTCGATCATGGAGATCTTCAAAGCCTGGAAGTTTGCCCGGTCGCAGGTCGAGCGACGCTGAATTTGCGTCGATCAACTGGCGCCGCTCGTCGTTATAGGCGTCCGAGAGGAGCATATCGAGCGGCACCGCGCCTTCGGCCGGATCGCCGTAATATACGTCGCGGTCAGCATAGGCGAGCTTCATCGCTTCGGCCACGAGATGCACGAAGTCGGCGCCGTTCGTGTCGAGGCTCGTCAAATCGAACCCCTTGAGCAAGGCGAGGCCCTGCAGCAGCACCGGCCCCTGCCCCCACGCCGCGGTCTTCGCCACGCGCCAGCCATGATAGTCGTAGTTCTGCGGCACTTCGACATTCGCACGCCAGTTGGCCATGTCGTTTCGAGACAGGACGCCCTTATGGCGCTGCCCGCTCACATCCATCACTTCCGCGGATTGCAGGTATGTATCGACCGCCTCGGCGACGAAGCCGCGATAGAAGGCGTCGCGCGCCGCCTCGATACCGGCTTCCCGGCCCTGACGGCTTTCACTCTCGGCGACAACCCGCCGGTAAGTTTCTGCAAGTACGGGATTGCGGAAAGGCGAATGCGGTTCCGGCACGGCGCCTCCCGGTGCCCAGGTCGCGAACGATGTCGGCCATTCCTTTTCGAAAAAGTCAGCAAGCCCCGCGATCGTTGCGGAGACGCGTGGGAGCATCGGATGCCCGCTATTGGCGTAGAAGATAGCCGGCTCCAGTACCTCGCGGACGCTCATCGTCCCGTAGTCGCGCAGCATCAACATCCAGCCGTCGAAGGCGCCCGGAATGACGGTGGCAAGCAGCCCGTCGCCGGGAATGCTCTCCAACCCCTCGCGTGCATAATTCTCAATCGTAGCGCCCGCTGGCGCAGTGCCCTGCCCGCAGATGACCTCCACCACCTGCTTTTCTGCCGAATACACTAGCGCCGGCATATCGCCGCCGGGACCATTCAGGTGCGGCTCGACGATCTGCAGCACGAAGCCGGCCGCGACCGCCGCGTCGAATGCATTGCCACCCCTCTCCAGGATGCTCATCCCGACCGCCGAGGCGATCCAGTGTGTCGACGTGACGGTGCCGAACGTGCCGAGAATTTCGGGACGGGTCGTAAAGGCGGTGTGAGCGGGTGACAGCATGCTGGTCATTCCAAAAAGGTGTCAGGATCGGGGATTCGGCCGGAGAGGATGCTCCGCGAGAGCGCTAGACGCTTTGCCAGGCGTGTCACTTGCCTCCGGAACTACGCTCGCTCCCGTGCCATCGCTTTGTCGTCGGCAATTCGATGTCGAAAAGATCGAGCGCGCGGCCGACAGTCTGGTCGACGAGATCGCCAATGGTCTCGGGGCGATGGTAGAAGGCCGGTACCGGCGGCATGATGATCGCACCGGCGTGTGCGGCGCGTGTCATGATCTCAAGATGTCCTGCGTGCAGCGGGGTTTCCCGCACAAGCAGGACGACGCGACGCCGCTCCTTCAGACACACATCCGCGGCCCGCACGGTCAGTTCGTCGTCGTAGGAGTTCGCGATCCCGCTCAAGGTCTTGATCGAACAGGGTGCAACCAGCATGCCCATCGTCTTGAAGGACCCGGACGACACCGCGGCACCAATGTCCTTGGCCGAGTAGTACGCATCGGCAAGCGCGCGGATATCGTCTTCATTATAGTCGGTCTCGTCCCGAAGAGTGCGGCGAGCCGACGGGGTGACGATGACATGGGTCTCCACCGCATCGACTGCGCGGAGCAACTGGAGCGCCCGCACACCGTAGATTGCACCCGAAGCACCGGTGATCGCGACGATAAGGCGCTTTCGGCGCGGAATGGCGGCCAGCGGCTCGCGCTCGTCTTCGACGCTCACGCATCCGCTCCGTGGGCGATCGTCTGCGCATGCATTGCCAGCAGCGACATCGCAGCATGGTCATCTTCGGCGAGCGGTTCTTCAGCGAAGACTATCATAGCGTTCCGTACGGAGCGTAGCGCCAAGCTATCCGGGTCCGGATCATGCTCTGCCGCGAGCGGCATCGCCTCGAGCTGGTCGAGCTCGATCAGTTCCGCTTCGATTTCCACCTGTTTCACCTTTTCCCGCACCGCATGGATCTCCGCCGCGAGAGGACCTGAAACCCGCGCTTTCATGTCGGTGCGCACGTTGCGCAGCGGGATGACGGCGCTCTCGTGCCAGTCGCGCACGGCCGCTGCGGCATCGGCAGCAGCCTTGGGGGCCAGCAGGGTGCCTCGGACCACTCCGCACCATGCCGCATAGAGGATGACGTTGACGTTGGCGCCTTGGCGCTGCTGCAGCCCAAGACATGCCCCCGCCGTGCCTTCGGCCGCATATAGCCGTAGCGCGAAGTCACGAAGTCGCTCCCGACCTTCCGGCCCCGCCACGTTGGATCTGGTCATTGCATCGATCCGATCTAGTTCGGCAATTCGAGGTCGGACCATATCGCCTCGGTCAGCCGGATGAACTCCGGGTCGGACCGCAGGCTGCGCAGGTCGCGGGGGCGTGGCAGGTCGACGGGATATGCGCCGACGATCTTCGCGGGTCGCGGACCGAATACGATGACCCGGTCGGCGAGGCGGATTGCCTCCTCGATGTCGTGCGTGACAAAGATGATACTGCGCCGCTCGGCCTCCCAGATGCGCAGAAGCTCCCGTCCCATGGTGATCTTGGTCAGGTAGTCGAGCGCGCCGAAGGGCTCGTCCATCAGCATCAGGGCCGGCCGGTAGGCCAGAAGCCGGCCGAGCGAGACGCGCTGGCGCATCCCGCCGGACAGGTTCTTCGGATAGGTGTTCTCGAAGCCCTCGAGCTGAAGCAGGGAAATCAGCTCCCGGCATCGCTCCCTGCGCTCGCCGGCCGGCACGCCTCCGAGTTCCAGCCGACGTTGATGTTGCCGGTCACGGTCAGCCAGGGCAGCAGGGCATCCTTCTGGAACATGAACCCGACATGGTCGGGCGTGCCGGCGACCTCCTGCTCGTCGATGAACACACGTCCCGAGCTCGGCGTGAGCAGGCCGGAGATCGCGCGCAGGATCGTCGACTTGCCGCAGCCGCTCGGCCCCACGACGGCTACGAACTCGCCAATCCCGACATCGAGAGAGACCCCGTTCAGGACGAGCAGTTCGGTGCCATCTGTCCGCGGGAAGGTGATGCGGATGTCCTCGAGGCGGATGCGAGGCTTTTCCACGGCATGGATCGTGGTCATCTCCACAGGATGACTCCCTTCTCGAACAACGCGATGAGCTGGTTCGCGAGCATAGCGATGATCATCAGGACGGTGAGGCCGGTAAACACGCCGGTGGTGTCGAGTTGGCCGCCGGAGCTCTGGATGTACCAGCCAAGCCCCCGGCTCGACCCGACGAGTTCGCCGACAACGGCCCCGATTAGCGAGAGGCCGATACCAAGGCGGAAAGCCGCGAGAATCCACGGAACGATGCCCGGCAGCAGCACGGTGCGCGCGGTGTAGAGCGGCGACGCCCGCATCGAGCGCATCAAGTCGAGCAGGTCGGGATCGGCGGAACGCACGCCCTCGCGGACGTTCAGCAGGAAGACGAAGACCACCATCGTGAACGACATCATGATCTTCGAGAATAGGCCGATCCCGAACCACAGGATGAAGAGCGGCGCCAGCGCCACCCGCGGCAGGCCGTAAATGCCCATGATGAGCGGCTCGACCGTGTCCGACGTCCGCGGCGCCCGCGCCAGAAGGACGCCGAGGGGGATCCCGACGAGGGCGCCGAGCATGAGCCCGGCCCCCGCCTCGAGAAGGGTGATCGAGGTATGCCGCCAGAGGCTGCCGTCCATCGTCATGGCGGCGAGCCGCTCGATTACGAGGGTGGGACGGCTGCTCCAGAACGGGTTCACCAGGAAGGCGGCGGCAAATTCCCATGCCCCGAGCAGAGCCAGGAGCAGGAGGGCGCGGCGGAACTGCAGATTGCCGCCGACCGCCCGCGCCCCCTGCCAGCTAGCCTTTGCTTCGGGCGCGATCGCCACGTTGTCCGACATGCCGAATGCTCCTCAGGGAAGGTATTCGGTCGAGACCACGTCCTCGTAGGGAACGGCCTCGACGTTTGGATCGGCGATGGCGACGGTTTCCATCATGTTCTCATAGGCTTCGCGGCCGACGATGCCGTCCTTCGACAGAAAGTCATCGCGCACATCGCTCGCGACCTGCGTGACAAGCGCCGGCTCGAACTGCGGGAACATCTCGGCGATGGCCTCTTCGAGCACCGCCTGATCGGCCTGGACCATCTGCAGCGCTTCATGCACCGAGGCGGCAAACTGGCGGGCGGTCTCCTCGTTTCCTTCCAGCCAGCTGTCCAGCACCACGATGCCCTGGGCCGCGTGGGGAATGCTGCGGAAGTCGTGCACGATCTTGTAGACGTCGCCGAGTGCCAGATTCGACTGGATGTCAGGGGTGGTGAAGGTGCCGGCCGCGATGGCGCGGTTCTCGACCGCCGCGCGCATCGCGCCACCCGTGCCGATGGCGATGATGGAATAGTCCGTGTCGGGGTCGAGGTCGATTTCGTTGATCGCCCAGCGCACCGTGTTGTCGGCTAGGCCGCCGGCCGAGGTGACCCCGACCTGCAAGCCTTGCAGGCTGGCGAGATCGGTCGCCTCCGAATCCGCCGGAGCCATGATCGCGTAGAGATGGTGGTCGCCGAGCGCGACGATGATCTTGCCGCCGAGGCCCCGTTCCTGGAGGCGGACGGCATGGTCGGCGGCGCAGATGCAGACGTCGATGCTGCCGCTAGCCAGCGCCTGCACGGCCGGTCCGCCGCCGGCGAAGTCGGTGCGCTCGATGGTGATCCCGTTCCTCTCGAAGAGTCCTTGCTGCATGGCGACGACGACGGGCAGCGAGCCGGCCGACGTTTGTGCAGCGCCGAGCTGGACGACGGTCTGGGCTGCCGATGGCGCCGCCAGGCCGATGCCGAGAGCCAGGGCAGAAAGGCTTAGGATCATGCGCATGCTGTAACCTCACTGGTGGACGTTGACGGATGCTGCCGGATCTTACGGACCGCCCGGCAGGGCGGCTTCATCGTGTCGGGGGACGGGCGGCAAACCGCGAATCGCGCAGACACAGGCGGCCGGTCGGGTCCTGCCAAAGCCGCTCGGTCTCATGCAGGATGCCGAGCGCACGGGCGACCACGGGGAAGTGGTAACGGCCGAATTTCTCGGCGATCGCGGTGTAGTAGATCGGGGTTTCCGCCAGCTCCGCCGCAATTTCCTCGGCCAGCGCCAGAAGGTCGGTTTCGGCCTCACCGGCCTCGTCGGACTTGCCGCCGACATAGTCGTCGACCTTCGCCGTGTCCGCATAGGCATAGGCAATGCGCTCAAACCGCTCTTTCGGGATGCCTTCGGAGATCGTCGCGTCGATGCCCACCTTGGCGGTCGTCGGCACGATACCGGGCGGCGTCGGCGGGAGACTTGGGTCGAGCGGCTTGCCCCGCGCATGCGTGACAACCATGATGTCGCGATCACCCTGTACCCTTGTGGCGATAGCCCACTCGACGTCGCCCGGGTTGAAGACGTCGATATCGTCGTCGACCACCACGGCGTGCTTCATGTCGAGCACCGAGAGCGCCGCCAGCAGCGCGTTCTTGCCGTCGCCCGCCTGCTTCTTGATCGAGATGATCACGTGCCAGAAGGCGCAGGCGCCCAGCGTGACGTTGATGTCCTTGACCACCACGCCCGCGGTCTTCAGCGCCTGGCGAACCGTCGCGTATCGGGTGGGTGCGGCGAGCCAGGTGTTTTCCCAAGGCATGTGCAGGGCGTAGTAGACCGCATCCTTGCGCATGGTGATGGCCTTGACGCGCACCAGCGGGTTCCAGTGCAGCCCGCCCATCAGTCGGGTGAACTCCCCGAAGCGGCCCTCGGGATAGACCCAACCGGTCGGCAGGACTTCCGCCTCGAGGACGATCTCGGAATCGGCGATGTAGGGAACGTCGACGGTCTTGCACGGCGCAAGGTTCACCGGAGTGCCGCGAAGTCCGCCCGCGATCGCCATTTCGTCCATGCCGAGCGGGGCGCGGTAGCCCGCTCCCATGATCTCGAACGGATGCGTGCCGATCGAGATCGAGATCGGCAGCGGCCGCCCCGCCTCGAAGGCGCGCTGGGCGAAGAGGCGCATATTGTTGGGCGTGACGATGTCGATCCCGGTGGTGTTCCGGTCCTTCACCATGAAGCGGTAGATGCCCGAGTTCAGCCCGTATTCCGGATCCTTCGCCATCACGACGCCGGCGGTGATCATCGGCCCACCGTCGTAGATCGAGGACATCGGTATCGGCAGCTTGTAGAGATCGACGGCGTCTCCCTCCATGATCACCTCATGGCTGGAGGACGTCGGCAGGTCGACGGATGGTATCGGGTGGTCGATCCCCTGGCGGAGCTTCGCCTCGATCTCGGGATAGCTCGTGCAGCCGAGCGACATGATCGCCCGCTCCCGGGAACGGATGATGCCCGAGACGACCGGCATGTCGTAGCCGATCACGTCGTGGAAGAAGAGCGCCTTGTCGGATTGATCGACGAGCGTCGCGATGTGCCGAATGTCGACAGGCTGATGCAGGTCGACGAGTTCGCCGGCACTGCGCAGTCGATCGAGAAAGCCGCGAAACAGTTCGTTCATGATGGCTCCTTGCGCCCGCATTCCGATGATCCGTCGCTTTAGCTTCGCGATTATCGGCATCGGCGTTGTGAGCAGCCTAGGCAGCAAATCTGAACTGTTCAACATCTTTATGCTTCACAGAGGTCGTTTTTATTTTTGCCTATTATAAATGCATATCATGCTGCGCGTTGGTCTTGGCTCGCCTCCCCTTCGAGCAGACCGGCTTATAAGCGATTGATTTGTATACATTTGCCATCAGATGAAGATTCAACCATCCTTCTTTTAATCAAGATTCTCCGCCCAGTTGACTGCTCTAAATTTCTAGCCGTAGGATGCTCACGAACCTGCAGTAAGCAGCGTTTGCGCCGATGGGGGCCATGAAATGGCATCACTCACAGTCATGGACAGCAGTCTCAAGGCCGGCAGGGCCTATGAGGCAATCCACCGCGAGATCGTCTCGTGCCGGTTGTTTCCCGGTGCGATCATGAGCGAGCCCGATTTCATGGACCGGTTCGAGATCGGCAAGGCGACCTGCCGGATCGCGCTCCAGCGTCTGATCCACGACGGTCTCGTCACCTCGATCCCGCGGCAGGGCTACCGGATCGCTCCGGTGACCCTCAAGGACATCGACGAGGTCTTCCAGCTCCGCCTGGCCATTGAGCCCTTTGCCGCGCGCGCCGCAGTCGGCCGGATAAAACGGTCGCAGCTGGAGCGGCTCGAGCGTGCCTGCCGGATAGAGACGTCTTCCGATGTGGGAAATCAGATCGACTTCTTCCTCGAGGCGAACCGCAGCTTCCACATGGCCATCGCGGTGGCGACCGGTAACGAACGGCTCTGCCGCACGCTCGGCAACCTGCTCGACGAGATGACGCGGCTGGTGGCGCTGGGCTTCGGCGTCCAGGGCGTGCGTCCGAACATCGAGAGCGACCATATCCAGATCATCGAGTATCTCGATGCCGGTGACGCCGACGGGGCCGAACGCATTGCCCGGCAGCACGTCGAGGTCTTCCGGGAAATGACGATCCAAAAGGTGCTTGCCAGCCTTCGCGATACGCCCGAGCTGGCGCTCAGGAACCTTGCGACCAAACCCAAGCGCGTCTCGTGACCAGCCTCATCGCGCAGCCATGAGCGACGTTGTCATCCGCCTGCACGGCATCAGCAAATGGTTCAAGCGTCAGAGTGGCGGAGACCTGCACGTGTTGGCGGATGTCTGCATCGACGTGCCCCGGCATTCCAAGCTGGCGATCGTCGGGGCTTCGGGCAGCGGCAAGAGCACGCTTCTCAACATCATCGCCGGACTCGTCGAGCCGGACGGGGGCCGTGTGGTCTTCTGCGGCCAGCCCGTCGGCGAGCGCTCCCGCAGCCCGTCGATGACCTACATGTTCCAGGATGACCGGCTGCTGCCGTGGCGGAGCGCTGCGCGGAACGTGCATTTCGGCCTCGAGTCACTGCCGCTTTCGAAGGCGGAGCGCGACCGCCGTGTCGCCGAAACGCTAGCGATGGTCAATCTCGGCGAATTCGCCGACACGTTTCCGCACGAACTGTCGGGCGGCATGCGGAGTCGGGTGGCGCTGGCGCGGAGCCTTGTCTCGCAGCCGTCGATCCTACTCATGGACGAGCCCTTCTCGAAGCTCGACCCGTCGATCCGCACGCAGATGCATGACGAAGTGATCCGCCTGTCGCAGCAACTCGGCATGACGGTGATCTTCGTCACCCACGATGTCGAGGAGGCGGTGGTGCTGGCCGAGAACGTCGTGGTGCTGTCGCCGCGGCCCGGCCGCGTCCATTCGATCGTGCCGATCACGCTTCCCTATCCCCGCGATCCCCTCTCGACCGAGATGAACGCGATGGTTCGCGACCTGCGCCGGGTGATATGAACATGAGTGATACCAGATCGGCAGATGTTGCGCTGGGGGAGAGATCCCTGTGGGCCGAGCGCACCCGCCGGATCGGCGGCAGCAACCTTGCGATGCGGCTCGCCTTCGTCGCGACGATCATCGTCCTCTGGTACATCGCTTCCCTCAACGTTCCCGCCTTTGTCGTTCCCTCGCCGATGCGCGTCTGGGAAACATGGCTACGGCTGATTGGCACGCCGACCTTCTGGCAGGATTTCGGCACGACGCTCGGGCGGGTCGCCATGGGCTTTCTGATTGCAGCTGTCGTGGGGGCACTGCTCGGCCTCATCATGGGGGTAAGCCGACGGATTGGCGAGTTCCTGGAACCTGCCGTCGTCATCATCAACACGGTCTCCTCGACCATCTGGGCGATATTCGCGCTGATCTGGTTCGGACTGTCGGAGGCGACCACGATCTTCGTCGTCTTCATGACAGCCATGCCGCTCATCCTGACCAGTGTTTGGCAGGGAACGCGGCTTGTCAGCGCCGACTATGTCGAGCTGGCGCAGTCCTTCCGCATGTCGAGGCTGCAGATCCTCCGCAAGATCTACCTGCCGACGATCCTGCCGCAGTTCTTTGCCGGATCGCGGCTGGCCTTCGGCTTCGGGGCGCGGGTGGTGCTCATCGCCGAGACACTCGGGGCTTCGAGCGGCATCGGCTACCGCCTCCGCCAAGCCGCCGATCTTGTCCAGACCGACCAAGTTTTCGCCTGGACGCTGACACTCGTCATTCTGATGCTGACGCTCGAATACGGCATCCTCAAACCCGCCGAGAATTACCTCTTCGCATGGAAGAAGGCCGTCCCGGTCTGACGCCGCGCGCTGTCCCCTAACGACAACGGAGCATCCCATGAAAAACGGTATCTGCATGACCGCCTTCCTGACGCTTCTTCTTGGAGCGGCACTCCCGGCCAACGCCCAGACGGTGCGCATCGGCTACTGGAGCTCTGGTGTCAGCCTCGGCTTTGGCGGCTTCCTGAAGGCCGGCGAATTCCTGGAAAAGCAGGGGCTCGATGTCGAGTATCTGACCTTTCCCGACGTGAATGCCCCGACCAAGGCCATGGCCGCCGACGGGATCGACTTCGCCATCGGCGCCAGCGCCGGATCGGCGCTCAGCGTGACCGCCGACGGCCTGCCGATGAGCATCATCCTCGCGACCCAGGTCGCCGACCTGAAATTCGTCGTCCCCGCCGATTCGCCCATCCAGTCGATGGAAGAGCTCGCTGGAAAGAAGGTCGGCATGTCGCCTGCCGGCAGTGCTACGGCGGCCATTACCGCGGCGATCCTGCAGACCAATTACGGCATCGAAAGCGCCAGCTACGAAGCCGTCCCGGGCAATGACTCCCGCCTCGCGCAGTTCCTGATCCAGAAGGACATCGACGTCGCGGCCCTCCGGACGGTCAGCCTCGCCCTCGTGGCGGATGCGGGCTTCCGCGAGATCGGATCGTTCCGAGAGGAATGGAGCAAGATCACCGGCCAGCCCACCGCGCCGGTGCTGGGTGTCGGCCTGATCCGCAACGACTGGCTCGAGGAGAACCCGGATGGGGCGGCCAAGATCGTCGCCGGGATGCGCAACGCCTACGAGTACGGCGCCGCGAACCGGGACGAGGTCGCGCAGGCGCTGATCACGGAGGCCAACATCAGCCAGGAGGATGCCGAAGCCTACGCCGCGCTCTGGGACGACATCTACATGGTCAGCATGGAGCCGACCGATGTCGAGTCGCTCCGCACCGAGTTCGAGGTCTTCAAGGGTGTCGGCTCGGTCCAGGGGGAATTTGCCGAGGACGCCGTGCGGACCGAGCCCTACGAAGCCTCCAAGGCCCTGAAGTAAGTGACCAGCAAGGAAGGAAATACTTTGCCAAGCAAGATGAAAGCGCTCGTGCTCAGCGAGCATGGCGGCATCGAGAACCTCAAGGTCGTCGAGGACCATCCGGTCCCGACGGCAGAGGCCGACCATGTCGTGATACGCGTGCGCGCATCCTCATTCAACTATCATGACGTCTTCACCGTTCGCGGCATGCCGGGCATCAAGGTCCCGCTGCCGGTGGTGATCGGTCTCGACATGGCCGGCGAGGTCACCGAGATCGGTCCTGACGTCACCGGCTGGACGGTCGGCGACCGCGTCCTGGTCAACCCGCTCAACAAGGCCAAGGGCCTGATGGGCGAGATGCTCGACGGCGGCATGGCCGAATATTGTGCCGTCAGCGCCGACCAGCTGATCGCGATGCCGCCGGACGTCAGTTTCGTCGACGCGGCATCGCTGCCCGTCGCCTACGGGACGGCGCACCGCATGCTGGTCACCCACGATACGGTCAAGCCCGGCGATCGCGTGCTGGTGCTCGGCGCCAGCGGCGGCGTCGGCACCGGTTGCCTGATGCTGGCGAAGCATCTCGGCGCCGAGGTCATCGCCTGCGCCGGCAGCGACGACAAGATGCAGCGCCTGAAGGAGCTCGGCGCCGATCACGTGGTCAACTACCGCGACACCGACTTCTCCAAATGGGCGATCTCGACCTTCGGCAAGCCGCAGCGGCGTAGCTACGAGGGCGGCGTCGACGTGGTCGTCAACTTCACCGGCGGCGACACCTGGGTGCCATCGCTCCGCTGCCTGAAGCGCGGCGGCAGCGTGCTGGTCTGCGGCGCCACCGCCGGCTTCGATCCGAAGGAGGACCTTCGCTACATCTGGAGCTTCGAGCTGAAGATCATCGGCTCGAACAGCTTCTACTCGGACAACCTCGCAGCCCTCATGGACCTCATCCAGGACGGCAAGCTCAAACCGGTCATCGACAAGGTCCTGTCGCTCGAGGAAGCCGCCGAAGGGCTGCGTCTGATCGAGAACCGCGAAGTCATGGGCAAGATCGTCGTCACCCCGTGATGGGCGAATACCGGAAGGAAGACACACGATGCTGAGCAAGGAAGACGTCGAGAAGCTGCTTCTCAAGGGGCCGTTCCACCAGTGGCTGGGGCTGCAGGTGGCCTCGGTCGGGGAGGGCGAGATCGAACTCACCGCACGGTGGCGGCCGGAATGGGTGGTGAACGCCGATGCCGGCTACACCCATGGCGGCATCCTCGCCACCCTGGTCGACCTGACGGCCGACTGGGCGCTGGTGTCGCAGACCGGCAAGGGCGTGCCGACGGTCGACCTGCGCGTCGACTATCATCGCGCCGCCATGCAGGGCGACCTGCGCTGCGTCGGTAAGGTGATCAAGGCAGGCCGTACCGTCTCGGTCTGCGAGGCGCAGATCTTCGACGGCGACGGCAAGCTGCTCGCCAGCGGCCGCGGCGTCTACATGACACCCGCGTCGAAGTAACGGGGCGCAGATGGAAGCGCTCGATCACATCGTCATCAACACGGTCTTCGACATCGACGAGGCGGCGGCACTGTTCACCGCGCTCGGCTTCCATCTGACACCGCTCGGGCGGCATTCGCTCGGATCGCTCAACCATCTGCTGCTCGTCCCCGGTGCCTATCTCGAGCTTGTCGGGGTGCCGGGGACAGGCAAACAGCGCGCCGATATCCTGGAGAGCCCGGGTGGTCTCAACGGTCTTGTGCTCCGCAGCACCGATATCGAGGCGACGTTTGCCCGCCTTCAGGCGCAAGGACTCGCGCCATCGCCGCCGATCGACTTCTCGCGTCCCGTCACGATCAACGACACGAGCGTCGAGGCGCGGTTTCGCACGGTGAAGCTGCCGTTCGCGGCAGGGCGGGTGTATTTCTGCCAGCACCTGACGCCCGACTATGTCTGGCGCCCGGAATGGCTGACGCATCCAAACGCATTTGCGGGGTTCGACCGACTTCGTATCGCCAGTCCCGCCCCCGATGCGGAGGCTGAGCGCTACGCATGGCTCTGCGGCAGCGAGGCCGAGACGATCGAAAGCGGTTATCGGATCGCCATGACAGGCCTTGATCTGGAGGTCGTTCCCGGCGAGACGGCGCGCTTCGCCGAACTCGGGCTTCGCTTCGGCGACCTTGATGCACTCGCCGATCGGGCATCGCGCCTCGACGCCGTGACCTGGCGACCGGATGGCGGCGGTTCAGGGCTCCTGGAGATCCCCTCCCTTGATCTGCGGCTTGAATGCAGGAAAGCAGAATGACAGCGTCCCGCAACCTCGGCAAAATAATCGTCACAGGCAGGGATGCGCGAAAGCCGATCTTCATCGGCCTCGACTTCGACCGCGTCGAGACTGTCCTGACGCGCCAGGACCTCGACGAGGCGGCAGACGCGTTCGCCCACGAGCTCGTCGGTCGCGGCATCCCGCGTGGCGCCCGGATCGGCGTCCTTGCGGCAAACCGTCCAGATTACATCGTCGTCCTGCTGGGAGCGATGCGCGCGGGGATTATCCCTGTCCCAATCAACTATCGTTTCCCGCCCGGCACCATCGCCCACATTCTTGCCGACAGCGACGTTAAGCTCCTCATCTGCGACAGCGAGCGGCGCGCAGCGCTGCCTCCCGAAGCGGCAGACATCCCCCTGCTCTGCTTCGAGGATGAAAATTGGGATCTTGTCCGGGGACGCTTCCAGCCCTTTGATGCCATCGAGCCGCGCCCGGACGAGGCGGCCCTGATCCTCTACACGTCCGGCTCGACCGGCCGCCCGAAAGGGGTGCGCCTGTCGCATGCCTCGCACCGCTGGGTCGCGGAAGTCCGGGTCGGCGAATACCACCTTGAAGAGGAGCGGGTCCTGATCGCGGCGCCGCTCTATCACATGAACGCCCTCGCCCTGTCGCTGCTCGTCTGCGCCAGCGGCTCGACCGCTGTGCTACTGCCGCAGTTCAAGTCGCAACTTTATATCGAGGCGATTGAACGCTACGGCTGCACCTGGCTGACTGCGGTGCCGCCGATGATCGCGATGATGCTAAGCGAGAAGGAAGCGCTCTCAACTGCCGATTTGACCAGCGTCCGAACGATCCGTATGGGCTCTGCCCCCGTCACGGGTCAGTTGATCGATCAGGTTCAGCACGTCTTGCCGAACGCACGGATCATCAACGCCTATGGAACAACCGAGGGAGGCCCGGTTGTTTTCGGTGCCCACCCAGATGGCCAACCGGCTCCGGAGGGGTCGGTCGGATACCCCCATCCGGAAGTCACGGTGCGCCTTGCCGGGCCAGAAAGAGGCTTCGGCACGCTGCAAATGCGCAGTCCGGGTATGATGCTCGGCTACCATAACCGACCGGCCACTCCATCGCCTTTCACCGAAGATGGATATTACGACACCGGTGACGTGTTTCGCGCCGACGCCCAAGGCTTCTATTACTTCGTTGGTCGCTCCGACGACATGTTCGTCTCCGGCGGCGAGAACATATTTCCCGCCGAAGTGGAGGCGGTGCTCGATTCCTCACCGGACGTGCTGCAATCCTGCGTGGTGCCGGTCGAGGACGCCATCAAGGGCACGAAACCGGTGGCATTCGTCGTGCGCAAGCCAGGTTCGGCAATCAGTGAGGCGGCGCTCAAGGCTCATTTTCTCGAAAGGGCTCCGGCTTTCCAGCATCCTCGCAGGATCTGGTTTGAGGAGAAACTCTTGCTCGCGCCGACCAACAAGATCGACCGCAACGCCCTGCGGCAGCTGGCAGAATCGCGGATCGCCGAGACCCCATCATGACAATCCACCGACCGAGCCAGCCGCATGCCTCGACCGATACGCTCCCCTTCGCCGATCTCTGCCTCGACTGCTCGGCGCTGCTGTCGGGCGCCGATCTCAAGGAGCAGGCCTGGACCAAGGAGGCAATCGCGCTGCTCACCGGCGACGGGCGACGCTCGGCCGACACCCATCTGGTCAAGCCGAATTTCCCCGGCCTTCCGGGCATCGACATCTACTTCAAGGACGAGTCGACGCATCCGACCGGCAGCCTGAAGCACCGGCTCGCCCGCTCGCTGTTTCTCTATGGCATCTGCAACGGCGCCATCCGCCAGGGCACGACGCTGGTCGAGGCGTCGTCGGGCTCGACGGCGGTCAGCGAGGCCTATTTCGCGCAGTTCCTGAAGCTGCCGTTCATCGCCGTGATGCCTCGCTCGACAAGCCCGGAGAAGATCGCCGCGATCAAGCGCTTCGGCGGGCGCTGCGCCTTCGTCGAGCGCGCCGCCGAGATCTATGACGAGGCGATCCGCATCGCCGCCGAGACCGGCGGCTACTATCTCGACCAGTTCACCTTCGCCGAGCGGGCGACCGACTGGCGCGGCAACAACAACATCGCCGAGAGTATCTTCGACCAGATGCAGGGCGAGGTTCACGCCGCGCCGGCCTGGGTGGTGATGAGCGCCGGCACCGGCGGCACCTCGGCGACGATCGGCCGCTACATCCGCTACCGCGGCCTCGACACGCGGCTCTGTGTCGTCGATGTCGAGCACTCGGCGTTCTATGACGCGTATCGGACCGGCAATCGCGACGTCACCTGCGCGACGGGATCGCGGATCGAGGGCATCGGTCGGCCTCGGGTCGAGCCGTCCTTCCTGCCGGCCGTCATCGACCACATGATCAAGGTGCCGGACGCCGCCTCGATCGCGGCGATGCATGTACTCTCAGAGCGCCTGTTCCGCCGCGTCGGCGGCTCGACCGGCACCAACTTCTTCGGCCTCTGCTGGATCGCCGCCTGCATGATGCGCGCCGGCGAGACGGGCTCGCTGGTCACGCTGATCTGCGACAGCGGCGACCGCTACGCCTCGACCTACTACGATCCGGACTGGCTGAAGGAGAACGGCATCGACCTCGATCCCTACCGCCGGCGCATCGAGGCCTTCATCGACCGCGGCGTCGACGGGCTCTAGGCTTGACGAAAGATCTTTTCCTGCCTGTCCCACTCGAGAGGAAACGGCTGCATCAAACGGTCGAGGGTCACGGCAGCCGGCAGCCGCCCGTCGAGAATGGCCTGGATCAACGACGGCGACAGCAGCGTCAGCCGCAGGATGCGGCTGAGGTAGGATGGGTTGATCTTTTCCGCCGCAGCAAGCTCGGCCATCGAGGCGAACGTGCCGGCTTCCAGAAGTCCCTTCCAGCGGTGACCTCTAGCGATCGCCTTGATCATGCTGCTGTCGATCCTGGTGCGGCTGGTGGGAAGCCCGATCTCCCCGGTCGGCGCGATGACCAGCTTGCGACCGCCTCGCTTGCGGATCGCCAGAGGGACGCGAACGGTGATGGTCGAGGGATCGACGCTGCTCATGCCGCAGCTCTCCTGTCTGGACCGCCGATCGCGGCAAGGTCCTTCGCGATAGTCGCTAGACCTTCCACCCGCAGACGGATGTCGGCGCCTTCAAGGCCGACATCCACCCGCTCGACCAAGAGCTGGATGATCCGCGCCTGCTCGGCCGGGAAGAGCTCATCCCAAAGCGGTTCCAACCGTGCCAGCGGCTGGCGGACATCCTCCTCCGTGAGGTCTTCGATCTCGCTGCGCGCCGCACGCCACGCACCGATCACCACCTCCGGGGTCACCAGCAGTCCCCGCACCTGCGCGATGACCGCCGCCTCGATCTCGCCGGCGGGAATACGGCGGAGCGGACAGGCGGCCGCCCTGCCCTCCTTCAGGACCGACTGGCTGACATAGTAGCGGTAGAGCCGGCCCCGCCGTCTCGTGTGCGTCGGCGACATCGCCGCCCCGGTGGGACCGAAGATCAGGCCCTTGAGGAGCGCCGGCGTCTGCGCACGGGTGCGTGTGGCACGGCTGCCGGCGTTGCCGGCAAGGATCGCCTGCACCTTGTCGAACTGGGTTCGGCTGATGATTGCCTGGTGCTCGCCCGGATAGGCCGTGCCCTTGTGCACCGCCTCACCGACATAGACGCGATTGTTGATCAGCTTGTAGATGTCGCCCTTGTCGATCAGTCGGCCGCGCTTGGTGCGTACTCCCCCACCGCGCAACTGGTTCGCCAGCGTGGTCGCCGATCCAACCGCGATAAAGCGTTCGAAGATCCTCCGCACCAGCGCCGCTTCCGAGGCGTTGATGACGAGCTTGCGGTCCTTCACGTCGTAGCCGAGCGGCGGGTGGCCGCCCATCCACATCCCACGCTTGCGTGACGCCGCCACCTTGTCGCGGATGCGCTCGCCAATCACCTCGCGCTCGAACTGGGCGAACGACAAAAGCACGTTCAGCGTCAGCCGGCCCATCGAGGTGGTGGTGTTGAACGACTGGGTGACGGCAACGAAGGTGACGCCGGTGCGGTCGAACACTTCGACGAGCCTGGCAAAATCCATCAGCGAGCGCGACAGGCGGTCGATCTTGTAGACCACCACCACATCCACTAGCCCGGCCTCGATATCGGCGAGCAGCCGCTCCAGCGCCGGGCGCTTGAGCGTACCGCCGGAGACGCCGCCATCATCATAGCGGTCGGGGACCAACACCCAGCCCTCGGCCTTCTGGCTGGCGATATAGGCTTCACAGGCCTCGCGCTGCGCGTCGAGGCTGTTGAAGGCCATGTCGAGACCTTCCTCGCTCGACTTGCGCGTGTAGACCGCGCAGCGCTTCTTCAGCACGGGCGCCGCACGCGATGCCGATGCAGCTTTTGAGGTCGTCGACTTCACCATCGCCTTACCCGTTCTTCCCATGGTTCTTCAGGCCGAAGAAGGTCCAGCCGTTCCAGCGTGTGCCGGCGATCGCGCGAGCCACCGAGGAGAGGCTCTTGTACGGTCGCCCCTGCCACTCGTAGCCGTCGACAAGCACCGTCACCTGGTGCTCGGTCCCCTGCCACTCGCGGACCAGCCTGGTGCCGGCGATCGGTCGATCATCGGTGCGCCGGCCTCGCACGGCGGTCTTGCCGCCATCCAGTTGCTCGCCCAGGGCGTTCAGCCGCTCCCGCGTCTCTCGGGAGAGGCCGCCATAAGCCAGCTCCTGGAGGCGATAGGCGAGCCGGCTTTCGAGGAAGCGGCGGCTATACGGTGGCGGCTCCGTCTCGAAGACCTCTCGCCAGCGCTGCTTCAGTTCGGCAGCCGAGGCGCCCTTCAGCGCGGCGACCTGAGCCAGCACGCTTGCCTGTGGCGACTGGGCTGGTCGAGAAGCAGCAGCGGTCATCGAGGAATCTCCGTTTCGGACGTTTCGACTGACGCTCTGTGCGAAAGCGATGTCCACGTCGGTCCGGCCAGGCTCGGCAAGGAAAGGCGAACTGTCTCCGTCAATCCTCATCCGTGGCGACCGCACAGCCGTCACGCTCGGCCTGCCTGGCATTGAGGCGCACCAGTCCGGCGGCCAGCAGCCGCGCCACCTCTGCCAGGCGCTCAGCCGCACTCATCGCGGCCGGGCTCAATCCGTTCGGTCCAGCGTTCATTTCGTTCACCGATGCTAGCTGTGCGGCGCACGCCAGCGCGCCCCGCGGCTCCGGTGTCCCAGAAGCGCGAGGTGCGGGCGGTTGCCTCACCCATGAAGGCGATCTCAGCCCCGGCGTGTCCGAGGACCTGAGATCGCGTGATGTCGTAAATTGCCTATTGCCATGCCGCTCAGCGGGAGCTGGGGCTGACGGTTCGGGTCCAAGCGACCCGGCAGATCGTGATGCTCGCCTTCCAAGGGCGCTACCCCGGGGAGAAAGCGTTACGAGCGATGAGTGGCCCGCTCCAGGGCCCGACGACGCCGCGAAGAGTTGTCGTCGCAACGCAGCCCTCAGCAGGCAGTCAACGCGGGGTTACCCAGGTCAACCGGGTCAACCCGGTCAACCTTGCATTTTGCGCGTATAACTGGCGACGTTTGGGGGGCTCGGCGCACCGCCACGCGGCCAAGCCCGGATACGGTCCCTAACCGGGGGGCGGGGTCCGGGGGTGTCGCCCGGTCGCCACTCCTCGAAACTGTCTCCGCGCCGCCACAGCTGCGGCGGCGAGGGCGCTGAGGCCTCAGCTCATAACGCCATTGGTCATCCGCTGGACCTCGCGGTCGAGGCGCGGCGGCAGACGCTGGCCGATCGTCGAGGTGAAGGCCTCGGCCGTCTGGCCCTTCACCATCTCGGCAGGAATGATCACCCCCGAAACCTGCACCTCGAGCGGATACCGCCCCGAGCCGACCCGCTTCATGACGTTGCCGCCATACTTGCCGATCGCCTTCCGGTTCGGGAACCGCCCGCCCTTCAGGAACGTGCCGGCAAACACCTGACGCTTGCCGAACGGCGCCGCCGAGACACCGCGCCGGGTCTCGCGAGCGGCGAAGTACTTCAGCGCGATATCGTCGCCGGCGGAGTCCATCCGGTAGCGCAGCGTCGCCGGGCTCGAGGGCGACACCTTCACCGCCCGCACGATTACGTCGCGCTTCAGCCCGGTCTGCTTGGCGAGCGCGCGTCGCACCTGGGTGCGGGCGATCTTGCCAGTGTGGTTCAACGCCCGGCTCGCGATCGCCAGCCCGCGGGCGTGGCAATCCGCCCGTTCCTTATCCGTCAGTCGGCAGCCGTCCTCGAGCACCAGGTCAGCCAGCACGTTGTAGTCTGGCGACGGGTCGAAGCTGGCATCGGCCAGCGCCGCCACCGCCTCGCCGACCGTCACCGCGTCCTCGTGCGGCGTGTCCGGAAACGATCTGGGCAAGAACGTCCCGGTTTTTCGCCGACAGCGGCTTCGATAACCTGATCTATCTCAGCGTGACGCCGTCGACAGCCTCGATGGCGACGACGCTGCCGGAGGCCTGGACAAGCCATTATCGCGACAGCGGATACGAGCAGATCGATCCCTTCCTCTCCTATTGCTGCGCCACCTTGACGCCAATCGGGACCGGGTCGGACTATTGCCCCGACTACGACTATCTCTCCGGCAGGCAGCAGCAGCTCATCCACGAGGCGGCAGAGTTCGGATGAGAGCGGGTTTTTCCGCGACCGTCGGCCCGATCGGGTCGGCGGGCGGCAGCGGCTGGAACCTCGGTTCGTCCCTCGATCGCAGGCAGGTCGAAGCCATCCGCGCCGAGAAGGAACCATTGCTGCGACTGGTGGCGATGTATGCGCATGAGCGTCTGCGCCATGCGCCGGATCCACATGCGCCGTCGCTGTCGCGTCGCGAGATCGAATGCCTTTCATGGCTGATGCACGGCAAGCGAGTGAAGGACATTGCCTTCCAGCTGAATCTGAGCTCCGCCGCCATCGAACTCTACGTCAAGAACGCCCGAACCAAGCTTAAGGCGCGGACTAGGGAGCAGGCGATCGCCAGGGCCATCATGCTCGGTCTGCTGCAGCCGTAAAAACCGCCTCCGCCGCCATCCGGGGTTGGCGGCGTAGCTATGGCCGGTGTGGCGTCAGCGAATGGCCTCCCGACCTGCTGTCGGCCTGTGGACACGAGGTCAGGCGGCTAGTAGTCGCGGGAACTTGTCGACGATGGGCAACCGAACGACGGCTTGCACCGAGCCTGTCTCGGCGACCGCCGCCACCGCCTTCAAAGCGATGCCCGCCGCGCTTGCCTCGGGCTGTGGCCGAAGCGGCGCTTGAAGGAACGCGACAGGGCGGCGCTCGAGGAGAAGCCGGACCGGACCGCGGCGTCGGCCACCGACAGGTCGGAGTCGACGATGAGCCGCCGGGCGGCATCGAGCCGCAGCGACATGTAGAAAGCGGCGGGCGAAATCTCGGCGCGCTTGACGAACAGGGTTTCCAGCGTACGCCGCGACGTCCCGATCCGCCGGGCGATCGTCGCGATCGTCAGCGGCGCCTCGATATGCGATTCCATCATCTTGATGGCGGCGGCGAGCCGCGGCTCCTGCCGAGCCAAGCGCCCCAAAGAGACGGCAGGCTGACGCTGCGAGCCGGTCCGCATGCCGTCGTAGACGTAGAGGCTGGCCACATCCAGCGACAGCTTGCGGCCCTGCCGCGCCTGGATCAGCGACAGGAGAAAGTCGAGCGCCGGCGCTGCCCCTCCCGTCGTCACGAACCGCCCGTCGAAGACCCAGCGGTCGGCCTTGGTCTGAACGCCGGGGAATTTTACTGCGTATTCCTCCAGATCCTCCCAGTGCGTCGTCGCCGCGCGGCCGTCGAGAAGCCCAGCGAGCGCCAGGATCCAGGGCCCCGCCTCGATGCCGCCGACGAAGGAAGCCTGTCGGGCGGCGAGGTTGACGGCCTGCATCAGGGCGGCCGTGGCGTGCTCGAACACGTTGAACGCCGCGACCACCACGAAAAGGTCGCAGCGCATCGTCGGCTCGAGCCTGCCGTCCACCCGGATCGTCAGGCCGCAACTCGTCGTCGGGTCGCATCCGTCCAGCGAAACGACCCGGTGCCGATAACAGAGCCGACCGGAAATGCGGTTGGCCGCGCGCAATGGATCGAGCGTCGCGGCGAGCGACATCAGGGACGCGTCCGGCAGGACCAGCAGCGTCACGTCGAGAACATCGTCGGTCGGCTGGAACAAGGGTTTCGCACTCGATCAAATTGATTTCGCAACGAGCCAAGCAGAGCCGGGCCGGTTGCGTCAATCTTCCTCGAGCAGACGACGAGGTCAGACGATGCCGCTCCATCCCAACCGCGAAGTCTTCATCACCTGTGCCGTCACCGGCGCCGGCGACACGACGGGACGCTCCGACAAGGTGCCGGTCACGCCCGCCGAGATCGCCGCGAGTGCCGTCGAGGCCGCCCGGGCCGGCGCTGCGGTCGCCCATATCCATGTCCGCGATCCGGACACCGGCAAGCCGTCCCGCGATCCGGCGCTCTATCGCGACGTGGTGGAACGGGTCGCGGCCTACGGCGTCGACGTGGTGCTGAACCTCACGGCCGGCATGGGCGGCGATCTCGTGCTGGGATCGGCCGAACAGCCTCTGCCCCTGTCGGTCGACGGGACGGACATGGTCGGCGCCGAGGAGCGGCTCCTCCATATCGCCGAACTGCGGCCGGAAATCTGCACGCTCGATTGCGGCTCGATGAATTTCGGCGAGGGCGACTACGTGATGACCAACACGCCGGCCATGCTGAAGGCGATGGCCGTGCGCATCCGCGAACTGGGTGTCCGGCCGGAGATCGAGGTGTTCGACAGCGGCCACCTTGTCCTCGCCAAGTGGCTGAAGGCGCAGGGTCTGATCGACGATCCGGTGATGCTGCAGCTCTGCATGGGCATTCCCTGGGGCGCACCCGACGACATCCAGACCCTGATGGCGATGGTCGCGAACCTGCCGCCCGACTGGACCTTCTCGGCCTTCTCCATCGGCCGCAACCAGCTGCCCTACGCGGCGATGGCGATCCTCGCCGGCGGCAACGTCCGCGTCGGGCTGGAGGACAATATCTGGCTCGACAAGGGCGTGCTGGCCACCAACGGCGCGCTGGTCGAACGGGCAATCAAAATTGCCGAAGCCATGGGCAGCCGCATCCTGTCGCCCGCCGACGTGCGGGAACGGCTGAAGCTGGAGCGTCGATGGTGACCCGCGCGCCGGAGCCTCGGGAAGATACCGTTATTGCGCGGCAAGATCTTCGCCGCGTCGCCTGCATCGGCGGCGGCGTCATCGGCGGCGGCTGGGTCGCCCGCTTCCTCCTCGCCGGCATCGACGTCGCGGTCCACGACCCGCATCCGGACGCAGAGCGGATCGTCCGCGAGGTCCTCGCCAATGGGCAACGCGCCTATGCCCGGCTGACGCAGGCGCCGCTTCCCGCCCCCGGCACCCTCACCTTCCATGCCACGATCGAGGCAGCGATCGCCGGCGCGGACTGGATCCAGGAGAGCGTGCCGGAGCGGCTCGACCTCAAGCGCGGCGTCCTGGCGGCGATCGATGCCGCCTGCCCGGCGCATGCGCTGATCGGCTCGTCGACCTCCGGCCTCCTGCCGAGCGATCTCCAGGCCGGCCTGACCCGTCCCGGGCGCTTCTTCGTCGCCCATCCCTACAACCCGGTCTATCTCCTGCCGCTGGTCGAGATCGTTCCCGGCTCCCTAACGGATCCGCAGACGGTGGCGGACGCGGTCGCCCTCCTCGCGCCGACCGGCATGAAGGGCGTGCCGATCGCCAAGGAGATCGATGCCTTTGTCGGCGACCGACTGCTCGAGGCGCTCTGGCGCGAGGCGCTGTGGCTGATCCAGGACGACATCTGCGACGTGGAAACCCTGGACGACGTCATCCGCTACTCCTTCGGCTTGCGCTGGGCCCAGATGGGCCTGTTCCAGACCTATCGCATCGCCGGCGGGGAAGCCGGCATGCGGCATTTTCTGGGGCAGTTCGGCCCGGCGCTGAAATGGCCCTGGACGAAGCTCACCGACGTCGTCGACCTCGACGAGGCGCTGGTCGAGAAGATCGCCGCGCAATCGGATGCGCAGAACGAGGGCCTGTCGCTTCGCCGGCTCGAAGAGATCCGCGACGAGAACCTCGTCGGCATCCTGCAGGCGCTGAAAGGCGCCGACGAAGGCCGCGGCTGGGGGGCCGGCAAGCTGCTCGCCGCCTTCGAGGGCGATCTGTGGCGCAAGGCGCAGGCCGCGAGCCCCGACGAGGACGACCCTGTCCCCGCTCGCCTGTCCGCCCGGGTGGAGCCGAGCTGGGTGGACTATAACGGCCACATGACCGAGCATCGCTATCTGCAGGTCTTCGGCGATACGACGGATGTCCTGCTTCGCCGGATCGGGGTCGACGCCGCCTATGTCGAAGCGGGGGCAAGCTACTACACGGTCGAGACGCATCTGCGTCATCTGGGCGAGGCGCGGCTTGGGGAGGACCTGGCCTGCCGCACGCAGATCCTTTCCTTCGACGACAAGCGGTTGCATCTCTTCCACGTGCTGACCCGAGCGGGAATCGATGAACCGATCGCCACAGCCGAACAGATGCTCCTGCATGTCGACCGGGCCAGCGGGCGAGCGGCGGCGGCCCCTGAGGCGGTCCTCTCCCGACTTGCCGGCCTAGTCGAAAGGCAGCCGTCCACCACAATGCCGGAGGGAGCCGGCCGGGCCGTCAGCCCGGCGAAGCGGCAAAGCGATCATTCGCCAGTACATGAGCAGGTGAGCGATCGACGACACTGACGTTACCCGGCAGCATGCCAGTCACCGTCCACCACCCCACCGAAAAGGAACCTCTGCCATGATCAAGCTTCTGACCACCACGGCCGCCGCATCCCTGCTGATGCTCGGAACCGCCGTTGCGCAAGAGCCCGACAGCTGCCAGACCGTCCGCTACTCGGATCCGGGCTGGACGGACATCTCATCGACCAACGCGCTGCTGAAGGCGGTTCTGGAGCCGCTCGGCTACGAACCGGAAATCTCCACCCTGTCGGTTCCGATCACCTTTCGCGGCCTTGCCACCGATCAGCTCGACATCTTCCTTGGCAACTGGATGCCGGCTCAGACCGCGATCGTCGACCCGATGGTCGAGAGCGGCGAGCTGGAAGTCCTGAAGGTCAACCTTTCCGGCAATCGCTTCACCCTCGCCGTGCCGGCCTATGTCGCCGAAGCCGGGGTGACCTCCTTCGAGGATCTTGCGCCGAATGCCGAGAAGTTCGGCTCGCAGATCTACGGCATCGAGGCCGGCGCATCGGTGAACCAGAACATGCTGCGCATGATCGAGGACGACGCCTTCGGCCTCGGCGACTGGACACTGGTGGAATCCAGCGAACAGGGCATGCTGACGCAGGTCGAACGGGCCGAAGGGGCCGAGGGCTGGGTCGTGTTCCCGGCCTGGGAGCCGCATCCGATGAACACCGAATATGAACTCACCTACCTCACCGGGGGAGACGAGTATTTCGGGCCGGACATGGGCTCGGCGCAGGTTCGCACCGGCGCGCGGACAGGCTTTGCCGAAGAATGCCCGAACCTGGCGAAGCTCCTCGACAACATGACGTTCTCGGTGGAGCTGGAGAACGGCATGATGGCGCAGATCCTCAACGAGGGCATGTCGGCCGACGCGGCGGCCGAAGAGGCGCTGAAAGCCAGCCCGGAACTCCTCGACACCTGGCTGGAGGGCGTGACCGATTTCGCCGGCCAGCCTGGCCTTCCCGCCGTGAAGGCAAGCCTCGATCTATAATTTCCTGCCATTTGTGAGGGCGGCGCTGGACACGGCGCCGCTTTCCTTGGGACGCTCTCAACGACACAAGGAGCGCACGTCGCCCACGCCGCGGCCTCTTCAGGCCATGAAACTGACGAAGTGGACCGTGACGGTTGCGGCGTCGATGAAGACGACGCCGTAGGAGGGTGGCTCCAGCGAGGTCTCGAAACGGTTTTCGGAGAACAGCGCGGCCGATTGCTGGCAGGTGCCGAAGAGCGTGGTGAAGCCGATGCCGTTCCAGGTGCCGGCGCTGGGGCGGTGGACGTGGCCGGCGAAGATGTGCCGCACATTCTCGTGCCGCGCCAGCACCGCCGCGAAGCGCTCGGCGTCGGCGAGGCGCACCGCGTCGAGCGCCGGAACGTGTATCGGAAAGGGCGGGTGGTGCATGAAGACGAAGGCCGGGCGGCCGCCCGTGCCGGCGAGCGTCCGGTCGAGCCAGTGCAGCCGCTCCGGCGACAGGTGCCCTTCGACCCGCCCGGCCTCGAGCGTGTCGAGCAGGATCAGCCGGCCCTCGGCGGTATCGACGAAGCCCTGAAAGAAGCCGCCGTCGGGCGCTAGGGCGGGAAACGCCGCGGCGAAACGGCCGCGGTCGTCGTGATTGCCGAGCATCAGCCGGAACGGCAGGGCGAAGCCGCCGAGACGTTCGGCCAGCGCGGCATAGGCAGCCGGCTCGCCGTCATGGGTGAGGTCGCCGGTGACGATCACCAGGTCGACGTCGCCATGGTGCTTGGCGACATGGTCGAGGCAGGCATCGAGCCGTGCATGCGGGTCGAGCCCGAACAGCGTCTCGCCGGGCAGCGTCAGATGCGGGTCGGTGATCTGGATGAGCTTGATCATGGGGTCGGCGAAGCCTTCGGCACGGCAGGAACGAAACTGTCGCGCGCCACCAGCGGCGCCGCGATGCGGGCGACAGCCGGCGCCAGGTCCGGATCGGCTTCGCGCCGGTCGAGCAGTTCGATCGCGGTGCGGGCCATGATGTCGGGGTCCTGACGGAACGTCGTCAGGCGGTGGCAGAGCCAGCTAGCTTCCGGCACGTCGTCGAAGCCGATGACCGCGAGGTCCTGCGGCACGGCAAGCCCGGCGCGGCTGCGAGCATGGTCGATGACGCCGAAGGCGACGAGGTCGTTGACGCAGAACACCCCCTCCGGCCGCTCGGGACCCGTGAGCAGCTGCTCGGCGGCATCGAGCCCGCCGGCATAGTCGGAATCGCTGCCGCGCACGGCAATCACCCGCGCGCCGAGCCGTTCGGCTTCGGCGACGAAGGCGGTCTCGCGCTCGACGATGCTCGGCGTGCCGGACTGCGCGCCGGCGAGGCCGAGACGGCGCATACCGGCGGCGGCGAACAGCGCCGCGGCGGTGCAGGCGGCGGCCTGGTTGTCGATCTGGACATGGTCGGCACCCGGCTCCGAGCGACCGATCACCACCACGGGCTGGCCGTTGCGGCGGGCAAGTTCGACGAAGGAGGCGGGCGGCGAGCCCGACAGGATGATCGTCGCCTCGGCGCGGTGGCCGAACAGCGTCCGCTGTGCAGCCAGCAGTTCGCCCTCGCTCTGGCCGGTATTGATCATGATCGGCACGCTGCCGCGCGCGATCAGCGCCTTGGTCAGGGAAGCGACGAGCAGCGCACGAAAGCCGACTTCGGGCTTCGTCACCACCAGCCCGACCAGCCGGCTGCGATTGGCCAGCAGCCCCCGGGCAAGGTCGTTGACCTGATAGCCCAGCACCTCGGCGGCCTCGTGGATCTTGCGCCGCGTTTCGGCGGCGATGCTGGCGCCGGGGGTGAAGGCGCGCGAGACGGCCGAGCGCGACACGCCGGCGCGCTCGGCGACTTCATGGGCGCTGACGAACTGCGCTCGGGGGGTGAGACGGGACGGCGGCAAGGGTTCAGCCTGGAACGGTTTCGATGAAGGATAAGCGCACTCGCCCCGAGCAACCCGGCCCGAAGGTAGCGCGGCGGGCATGGGCCAGGACGGGGCTAATGGCCGACACGGGAGAGAACGTCGGCCCTGAGGAAGCGTTCGACGACCAGCATGAAACCGATCGAGGGCACCAGCAGGAGAAGCGCGGTGATCGAGGCGATCTGGTAGTTGCCGCCGCTGCTGGCGGTATAGAGCAGCAGTGGCAGCATGCTGACGTCGGGCGCGCCGACGAAATAGCTGCCGGTGAACTCGTCCAGCGACTCCAGGAAGACGAAGATGGCGCTGGCCATGAGCCCCGGCGCGGCGAGCGGCAGGGCGACGTCGCGAAAGGCGCGCAAGGCCGAGGCGCCGATCGCCCTTGCGGCTTCCTCGAGCTCCCGGTCGACGGCGGCGAAGGCGGCGGTAGCGATCCAGACGGCATAGACGAGGCCGTGCGTCGTATGGACGATAACCACGCCGGTGATCGTGCCGTTGAGCCCGACCTCGTAAAACAGCCGGGCGATGTTGACGTAGACGGTGAGGTTGGGAAACGCCTGCGGGATCAGGAAGGACAACAGGATCAGGCCGCGCAGTGGCAAGGCGAGCCGCGCCAGCGCGTAGCCGGCGGGAATGGCCAGCGCCAGCGACAGCGCCACCGTCAGGAACGCGACCAGCACCGAGTTGGACAGCGATTCCATCGCGTTGCCGCGCGGCGAGAAGACCCGCTCCCAGTAGCTGAAGCCGTATTCCAGCGGCAGCGCGTTCGGAAAGTACCATTTCTCCGCGAAGGCCCAGAGCACCAGATTGGCGAGCGGCCCGAAGATGATGAAAGCGATCAGCCCCAGAAGCACGGCGCGCGGCAGCCACCATAGGTCGAGCCTTGGGAACGCGGCGGTCATGCCCGCTCCTTCATGCTCTGGCGCAGATAGAGCCAGGCGGCAAAGCCTGTGATGGCGAGCGAGATCAGCCCCAGCGCATTGGCGACGCCGTAGTCGCCATAGGCGTTGATCCGGAAGGCGATGTCGGCCGTCAGCATGGTCGGCGACTGGGCGTTGATCATCAGCGGCACCGACAGGACCGACATCATCGTGACGAAGGAGAGGATCAGCGAGACGAGCAGCGTCGTGCCGACCTGCGGCACGACGATCTCGACGAGGATGCGCAGGCGCGAGGCGCCGAGATTGCGCGCCGCCTCGATCGTCGAGCGATCGACCGATGCCATGGCGCCGGCGACCAGCAAGGTGACGAACGGCGTCTGCTTCCAGACGAAGGCGATGACGATGCCGCGCCAGTCGAGGAAACTCACCGCCTGCAGCGGCGTCAGCACGCCGAGGCCGATCAGCGTGCCGTTCATCAGGCCGCTCTTGGCCAGGAACGTCCGCAGGATCTGGCCGACGACGATGAACGGGATGAACAGCGGCCAGCGATAGAGCCAGCGCAGGATGGCGACGGCTTTGGGGTTCTCGCCCAGCGTCAGGTAGCCGGCGATGGCGATCGACAACAGGCCGATCAGCGCCGTCGACAGGCTGACGATGACCACGGTGAAGACCATGTCGCGGCTGTAGAGCGAAAAGGCGGTATCGAAATTGCCGAGGCCATAACCGTCCGCCTGCTCGAAGGCGCCGATCACCGAAGCCGCCAGCGGCACGATGAAGAACAGGGCGATCATGGCGAGTGCCGGCAGGACCAGAAGAAGCCCGATGAGGCGGCTTGGCATGAAGGGTCTCGTGGCTGGAGAAAGGCGCGCGGCGGACGTGCCGCGCGCCCCTGCGGTCAGTTGCTGACGGCGCGCTCGTAGGCGGTCAGGATCGCGTCGTTGTAGGGCGCGATGGGGAACGGCTTGCCGTACTGGGCAAGGTCCTGCGGGGTGATGTCGGTGAACAGCTTCTCCCAGACCGCCGGCTCGAGCTCGGCCTGGACGTGGGTCGCGTCGATGCCCGGGTACCAGTTGAAGCGCTCGACGATGCCCTCCGCCTGGACCTTCGGGCTGGTGGCGAGCGCCACGAACTTCTCGGCGAGCTCGATGTTCGGGCTCTTGGCCGGGATGACGTAGTGCATCGGCTGGCCCGGCATGCCCGGCGCCGGCAGCACCAGCTTGAACTCCGGCGGCAGCTGGCCGTTGGCCTTCCAGGAATAGAACATGTCGACCCAGACCGGGCCCATGGCGATCTCGCCGCGGGCGAGCGCGTCCAGCGTGCCGGCATTGCCGGGGGTCAGCACGGCGTTCTCGGTGAAGGTCTTGAGGTCGGCGAAGGCATTGTCCCATTTCTGGGTCTCGGCCTCCTCGAACGGGCCGTTCATCAGCTTGTCGGCATCGCCCTCGCCGAAGGCGTAGATCCAGCCCATCACGAAGCTGACGCCGGAGGCGCCGCCCTTGATGCCGTTATAGCCGAACATGCCGGGGTTTTCCTCGGCCCAGGCCACGAGTTCCTCGTAGCTCTTCGGCGGGGTGGCGACGAGCGCCGGATTGTAGGCGAAGGCGGTCTGCGAGTTGAACATCGGCATGACATAGCCGCCGACGTCGCTGCCCAGCGCCATGTCGGCGTTGGTGCGGGTCACCAGCTCGCCGGAGGCGATCTTGCCGCGATACTGCTCGAGATAACCGGCGGTGACCATCGGTCCGGCGAACTTCTCGTGGACGACGGCGACGTCGGCGTCCCAGCTGTCGACGCCGGCCTTCGACTGGGCGTCGAAGCGCTCGACGATCTTCTGCGAGCCGGCATCGCCGGGACCGGTACCGACGACGCGGACGGTGTTGCCGGGATTCTGCTCCTCGAAGAGCGGGCCCAGATATTCGTTGACGTAGTCGACCATGTTCTGGTCGCCGGCGGTCAGCACGGTCAATTCCGCCGCATGGGCGGTGGAGGCGAGAAGGCCGGCGGTGAGCGCGGCCCCGAAAAACATCTTCATCCAATTAGCTCCGAATGACGGGTTGGGTCGGGCAGGCTTCCAGGGCGCGGATGATCAGGCCGCGATCCGGGAACGGGATGGCGCCGCGGCATGGGCGGCAGCCGAAAACAGGAACAGCGAAGGGTGGGCGATGCGGATCTTGACGGCGTCGCCGACCGCCAAGGCACGGGGCGCGTCGACCTGCACCTCGCCGCTGGCGGTTCGCACGACATGGCGCCAGAGCCCGCCCGGATAGCTGACGGCGGCGACCGTCCCGGCGAGTTCGAGCGTCGCATCGGGGCACGAGCCGGCGTCGTCGGCGGCGAGAAGCACCGCCGCTTCGGCGCGAAACCTTGCCTCGACCGGACCGTCGACGAGCGGGCGACCGGCCATCGGCAGTTGGCAAGGCGCCTGCCCCGGCCGGGCGCCCAGCACGAAGCGGTCGGCGACGACCGTACCCTCGAGCTGCAGCGCGTTCTCCGCGCCCATGAAGGCCGCGACGAAGGCGGAAGCCGGCTTATTATAGACGTCTTCGGGCGTACCCTGCTGCGCGATCCGGCCCTGGTCGAGGATGACAATGCGGTCGGCCATCACCATGGCCTCCTCGCGATCATGCGTGACATGGACGGCGGTGATGCCGAGCCGTTGCTGCAGGGTGCGGATGTCGTGGCGCACGGCAAGCCGGATTCGGGCATCGAGATTGGACAGCGGCTCGTCGAGCAGAAGGATCGCCGGGTCGATCGCCAGCGCACGGCCGAGCGCGACGCGCTGGCGCTGGCCGCCGGAGAGGGCCCCCGGCTTGCGCTGGCCGAGACCGGAAAGGCCCAGCAGCGCCTCCATCTCGGCGACGCGCGCGGCGATCTCCGCCTTCGACTTGTGCCGAAGCTTGAGGCCGTAGCCGATATTCTGCGCAACCGTCATGTGCGGCCAGAGCGCATAGGACTGGAACACCAGGGCCATGCCGCGGCGATCGGGCGACAGCTCCGTGACGTCACGCTGCCGGATGGCGATGGTGCCGCTTGTCGGAGTGTTGAAGCCGGCGATAGTGCGCAGCAGCGTGGACTTGCCGCAGCCGGACGAGCCGAGCAGCGCGACGAACTCGCCTTCTGCAATGGCGAGGTCGATATCGGTCAGGACGGGATTGCCGCCATAGCCGACATGAACGCCACGTATTTCGAGAAAATTACCAGTCATTGCCGATCCGTTGCACAGCTGTGCATTGCTGCGGACCGTACCTAGCGCCGTTGTACGACGGCCGGATGACGGCCGGTTGGCGCGGCCTGATCGCGCTTTGGAGAAGTGCGGAGCCTGCTCGGGCGTCTGACCCGACGCCCGACGGAATTGCTGGAGTTACCGGGAGGGTTTGCCCTGCGGCGTTGCTTCCTGCCAACCGCAGGGAACGCAGCGCTGAAAACGACTGTAACAGCTTCATCCGCCTATCACGCTCGACCTGTAACCAGAGGCGACCAGGGGCCGGATGGTCCCGTCCACGGGCAACAGGAGCAGAGATGGGCCGGTCCACGATCCGTGACGTCGCCGCCGCGGCGGGCTGCTCGATCGCGACGGTCAGCCGCGTCGCGACCGGCTCGGGCCTGGTCGCCGACGCGATGCGTCAGCGGGTCGTCGCCTCGGCGCTCAAGCTGGGCTTTGCCATCGAACGGCGCGATTCCAGCGCCCGGCCGGTCATCGGCGTCCTCGTGCCCAGCCTGACCAATCCCGTCTTCGCCTCGGCGCTCGCCGGCATCGAGCGGTGCTGCCGATCCCGCGGCGTGTCGACGATCATCGCGCAGTCGCATTACGACACCGCCCGCGAGGAGGAGGTGGTCGCGACCCTCGTCGCCGAGCGGCCGCGCGGCCTGATCCTCACCGTCTGCGATCCCGCCACCAGCCGCGTCCTCGGCGACGTCGCGCGCCAGCTGCTGCCGGCGGTGACGATCTACAATGGCGAAAGCCTGCCGGGCATCGGATCGGTGTCGGTCGACAACCGGGGTGCCATGGCCAGGATCGTGGCGATGCTTGTCGGCCTGGGCCACCGCCGGGTGCTGTTCGTCGGCGGCCGCTTCGCCTCCTCCGACCGCTCGGCGGCGCGCTATGCCGGCTATTGCGATGCGCTGGCCGCCGTCGGCGCGGAGCCGCTCCCGGCGTTCGAGGTCGATTTCATCGACGCCGCGCAGGATATCGACCTTGCTTCGGTGATCCAGAAGCATCGCCCGAGCGCCATCGCCGCCTCCAACGATCTCCTCGCCGTCACCGTCATGGCGTCGCTGCGGCGCATGGGGCTGAGCGTGCCGGGAAACGTTTCCGTCACCGGCTTCGACGGGATCGAGATCACCGCCCTGATGTCGCCGAAGCTGACGACACTGGGCCAGCCTTCCCTCACCATGGGGGTGCTCGCCGCCTCCATGGTGCTGGATATCGCCGCCGGACGCCGCAGGCCGGAAAGCCTGACGGTGGACGTTACCTTGGTACGCGGCGAGACCATCGGGCCCCCGGCGGGCGCCGATAGAGCAGTCCCTTCCATCCCCCACTTTGCCACCGGAGCTCAATGACCATGCGCGTCACCCTCTCGACGATCCTCGCCGCCGCGGCGCTCGGCGTCTCGGCCCCTGCCCTGGCGCAGGATGCCGACGTCATCTGCTACAACTGCCCGCCCGAATGGGCCAACTGGGGCAAGATGCTGGACAGCATCCGCGAAGACCTCGGCATCAGCATTCCCGGCGACAACAAGAATTCCGGCCAGGCGACCGCCCAGCTGATCGCCGAGCGCGCCAGCCCGGTCGCCGACATCGCCTATCTCGGCATCAATGCCGGCATCGCCGCCGCCGAGCAGGGCCTCGTCCAGCCCTACGAGCCGGCGCGCTTCGCGGAAATCCCGGAGGGTCTGCGTGATCCGGAAGGCCGCTGGTGGGCGGTGCACCAGGGCACGCTCGGCTTCTTCGTCAATGTCGACGCCCTCGCCGGCGCGCCGGTGCCGGCCTGCTGGGCCGATCTCGCCAAGCCCGAATACCAGGGCCTCGTCGGCTATCTCGACCCGACCTCGGCCGCCGTCGGCTACGTTTCGGCCGTCGCCGTCAACTCGGCCATGGGCGGCTCGCTCAAGGACTTCACGCCGGCGATCGAGTTCTTCAAGAGCCTCGGCGAGAACGACGCCATCGTCGCGATGCAGACCTCCTATGCCCGCACGGTGTCGGGCGAGATCCCGATCCTGCTCGACTACGACTTCAACGCCTATCGCGCCAAGTACACCGAGGACGGCCAGTACGAGTTCGTCCTGCCCTGCGAGGGCACGGTCAGCTTTCCCTACGTGATGACCCTCGTCGCGGACGCGCCGCATGTCGAGAACGCCAGGAAGGTGCTCGACTATCTCCTGTCGGACGAGGCGCAGATCGCCTGGACCGAGGCCTATCTGCGCCCGTCGATCCCGGTCGAGATGCCGGCCGAGGTGGCCGAGCGCTTCCTGCCGGCGAGCGAGTACGAGCGGGCCAAGGACATCGACTGGGCGGCCGCGCAGGCAGCCCAGGCCGCCTTCACCGAGCGCTATCTCGCCGAAGTCCGCTAGACCGACCGGAGGGCGGGGCTCATCCCCCGCCCTTCCTCCTCCTCCCGATCATCGCCGGATACGCCCATGCGAAGCCTGCGCTTCGATATCCTCCTGCTGCTGCCGCTCGCCATCTTCGCGCTCGCCTTCCTGGCGCTGCCGATCGTCCACCTGGCCTTCGCCGCGACGTCGGGGGAGCGGGGCTTCGGCGCCTTTCTCGCGATCGTCCTCGAGCCGCGCTACCGCGAGAGCCTCGTCGCGACGCTGCTGCTGGCGCTGGTGACGACCGCGGCGACGCTCATCGTCGCGACGATCGCCGCGCAGACACTGGCCAACCGGCGCTTTGCAGGGCGCGGGCTTTTCCTGTCGATGATGACCTTTCCGCTGGCCTTTCCGGGCGTCGTGGTCGGCTTCCTGATCATCCTGTTCGGCGGTCGGCTCGGCCTCGTCGGCAGCGTCAGCCGGGCGCTGACGGGCAGCAACCTCGTCTTCGCCTATTCGATCGTCGGCCTGTTTCTCGGCTATCTGTATTTCTCGGTGCCGCGGGTGCTGTTGACCATCCTGGCGGCGGCCGAAAAGCTCGATCCCGCCCTCGTCGAGGCGGCGCGCTCGCTGGGCGCCGGGCCGGTCGCGATCCAGCGCGACGTCGTCCTGCCGGCGCTGTTTCCGGCGATGTATGCCGGCGGGGCGCTGTGCTTCGCCACCGCCATGGGCGCCTTCGGCACGGCCTTCACCCTGGCAACGCGCGTCGATGTCGTGCCGATGCTGATCTACACCGAGTTCACCCTGGCGACGAACGCGGCGATGGCCGCCGCGCTGTCGATCATGCTGGGCCTCTTCACCTGGGCGGCGCTCGCCGTCGCACGAACGAGGGCGCTCCGCGATGCGACCTCGTTCTAGGCCCCGCTGGACGACCGTCGCCGGGGCTCTGGTCACCGCCGCGCTCGTGGTGTTCCTCGTGCTGCCGGTGGTGCTGTCGGTGATCGCCGGCCTCAGCGTCAATTATTCGCGCGGCCTGTCGGCGGGGCTGACCCTCGACTGGGTCCGGGAGGTCTGGGCGCTCTATTCCGACACGATGGTCCGCAGCCTCTTCGTGGCCGGCGCGACGCTGGTCGCCACCCTCCTCATCGGCACCCCGGCGAGCTACGCGCTGGTGCGGCGCGGCGGCAGGATGGCCCGCATCGTCGAGGAGATCGTCACGCTGCCCGTCGCCATACCGGGCCTCGCGCTCGCGCTGGGGCTGATCTTTGCCTATGGCGGCTACGGGTTCTTCCGTCAGTCGACGGCGTTCATCGTCGTCGGCCACGTCCTCTTCACCCTGCCCTTCATGATGCGGGCGGTGACGGCGATGCTGGAGACGATCGACTGGCGCACCCCGACGAGGGCGCGGCGAGCCTCGGCGCGCCGGCCTGGCGCCGCTTCTTCGATGTCGTCCTGCCGAACATCCGGGCCGGCGTCGTCGCCGGCTCGCTGACCGTCGTGACCCTCTCCATCGGCGAATTCAACCTCACCTGGATGCTGCACACGCCGCTGACCAAGACGCTGCCCGTCGGCCTTGCCGACGCCTACGCCTCGATGCGGCTCGAAATCGCCTCCGCCTACACGCTGGTATTCCTGATCATGATCATTCCCCTCCTCGTCGGCCTGCAGCTTGCGGCCAACCTCACCGAAAGGCGCTTCAAGTCATGAGCCCCGCCGATGCCTCGGCCGAGCGGCACGGCGCGGCCGTCGCCATTCGCGGCCTGACCAAGACCTTCAAGAGCACCATCGCCCTGCATCCGATCGAGCTGTCGATCCCGAAGGGCGAGATCCTGGTGCTGCTCGGCCCGTCCGGCTGCGGCAAGACCACGCTGCTCCGCCTCATCGCCGGCCTGGAAATCCCGGACGGCCCGGACATGGTCCGCTTCGACGACGAGGACGTGTCGGCGGTGCCGATCGAGCGCCGCAATGTCGGGTTGGTGTTCCAGTCCTACGCGCTGTTTCCCAACATGAGCGTCGCGGAAAACGTCGGCTACGGCCTGAAGGTGCGCGGCATGCCGGGACAAGCGCGGCAGGCCGAGACGCTACGGCTGATGCAGCTCGTCGGCATCGCGGAACTGGCGGATCGGCGCATTTCGCAAATCTCCGGCGGCCAGCGCCAGCGCGTCGCGCTGGCGAGGGCGCTTGCGATCAAGCCGCGCATTCTCCTGCTCGACGAGCCGCTGGCGGCGCTCGACGCCGTGCTGCGCGAATATCTGCGGGTCGAGATCGGCGCGCTGCTCAGGCGGTTCGGCATCACCGCGGTCTACGTCACCCACGATCAGGCCGAGGCGATGGCGATCGGCGACCGCATCGCGGTCATGCAGGCCGGCCGCATCGCCCAGATCGACACGCCGCAGGAGATCTACCGCCGGCCCGCCAATGCCTTCGTCGCCAATTTCATCGGGACGATGAACCGCATCGAGGCGCCGGTCGCAAACGGCGTCATGACCGCCGGCTCGGGCGAGACGCGGCTGTCGCTCGCGCTGGGCGGGCCGGACCGGGCGGCGACCGTCTGGTTCCGCCCCGAGGCGATCCGGTTATCGCACGGGGACGGCGCCATCAGCGCCCGCGTCGTCGCCACGACCTTCTTCGGGGCGACGCAGCGCCTCGTCGCCGCGCTCGATCCCGGACATCGGCTGCAGGTCGACCTGCCCGCCGACCGCCCCTTCATGCCGGGCGAACGGGTCGCGTTCGACCTCGACGCGAGCGACATCCTCGAATTTCCGAACCAGGCCTGATCGTCCCATGCTCATCGCACATATTTCCGACCCGCATGTCCGTCCCGCCGGCGAACTCGCCTATGGCGTCAGCGAAACCAACGTCTATCTCGAACATGCCGTGCACGCGCTCTCGCGCCTCGACCCGCAGCCGGACTGCGTGATCGTCACGGGCGACCTCACCGATTGTGGCCTCGACGCGGAATACGCCATCGTGGCGGGCCTCCTGTCGGGGCTGCCGGTGCCGGTCTACTGCGTGCCCGGCAACCACGACAGGCGCGAGCCGTTCCGCGCCGCCTTCGCCGGCGCCGGCTACCTGCCGGCCACCGGCGAACTCAACTACGTCGTCGACCGGGGCGAACTGCGCATCGTCGCACTGGACAGCCTGGTGCCCGGCGAAAACCACGGCGCCCTGTCGCCGGCGACGCTCGACTTTCTCGCCGCCGCGCTCGCCGACGCGCCGGATCGGCCGACGCTCGTGATGCTGCATCACCCGCCCTTCGACACCGGTATCGGCCACATGGACAAAAATGGCCTGCGCGAAGGCCGGGAGGCGCTGGAGGCGCTGGTCGGTCGCCATGCCCAGGTCGAGCGTGTGCTCTGCGGCCATGTCCACCGCTCGATCCAGCGCCGCTTCGGCGGGACGATCTGCCAGATCGCGCCGTCCGTCGGCCACCAGGTGGCCTTCGACCTGCGCGACGGCGGCCCCTCGGCCTTCGTGCTCGAGCCGCCGGCCTTCATGGTGCACAGCCTCCACGGCAGGAGCATCGTGTCGCACACCGTCCCGGTCGATCGGGCGCCGGGGCCTTTCCCGTTCGTGCTTCCCGACGATTATCCTGGAAGGCAGGGATAATCGCCGCGCCGATCCCTGCGGAAACACGCTGCCGAACGCCTGAAGCGCGGTCGCTGCCGACCGTCCTCCGTGCTGGCCGGTCGCCGCACGCCTGACCGCCGATTAGTTATCCCCGGTCGCTGAGACGCCCGCATGCTTCGTCCCGACGAAGGGGACGACGGCGGGGCGATGCGACAGGAACTGACCACTCTCAAGGCCGACGCCGCCCTCACCCGCCTCGAATTCGCGCTGGTCAGGGAATCGTGGCTCGAGACCCGGCGGGTCGCCGACGACGTGGCGGACCGGGCCGCGCGGCGCGGACGTTTCGCGGCGCGCCTGGCGGAAGCGGCCCTGGCGAACGAGGCGATGCTGCTCGACCGGCTCGGCGCGCTACGCCTCAGCCGGCGCGACATTCCGAAGGTGACGGCGGCCCGGCGGGACGCCCTCGCGGCGTGGGATCGTGGCGACGCGCTGGCGCGCCCCGCGTCGCCGGCGGATCCTGACCGGGCAGCGGCGCGGCGCCTCTTCGATGACGCGCTCGTCCACCGCTTCGTCGGGCGCATCAATGCCGAACGGCAGCAGGCGCTCGGCATCGGCCAGTATATCTGGCGCAGCCGCGACGATCGTCGGGTCCGTCCGCTGCACGCAAGGCACGACGACCAGGTGTTCGATTGGGACGAGCCGCCCGAGGACGGCCATCCCGGCGAAGCGTTCAATTGCCGCTGCATCGCCGAGCCGTTCGTCGACGACGCGCCGGAATGGCGCCCGACGATCGATCGCGACTACGACCGCGCGATCACGCTGGCGGTGCTGGCGGGCGGGCTCGACGCCGTCGTCGATTTCGTCTCCGATTTCATCCCGTCGGCCGACGACCTGTGGGCGCTGCTGGCGGCGATCCGGACCGTCGCGGAGACCGGCAGCGAGGCCGCGCAGCTTGCCTATCTCGTCGTCAAGGAGCAGCTCCTCGGCCTCACCGCGGCCGAAACGGCGCGCCGCGATGCGCTTCTCGGGGCGGCCCGGGACTGGGTCGACGGATTGGCCGCCTCGCTTGCCGACGCGCCGGACCTGGCGCGCGCCCTGGCGGAGGCCGTGGAGGCGGTCGAGGCCCGCCCCGCAGCGCTGGCCGCCGCGCATCGGCAGGGTCTGGCGACCCGCGCCGATGTCGAGGCGGCCTACCAGGAGCGCGCCCGCCTGCGCACGCTGGCGGCGCTGTACGGACTGGCCACGGTGCCTTCGGGCGTTGTGGCCGCGCGCAGCCTGGTCGCGCGGCTGCTGCGGGGCCGTGTGTTGGGGGACGACGCATCGGCAGCCGAGCTGGCGGCTCTCGCGCGCCGGGCCCGCGCGCTGTCGCCCGACGCCGACTGGCAACGCGTCGCCAATCCCGGCATCGTCTGGGGCAAGGGCATCCGGGCGCAGGGCGAGCCCTGGGAGCGCTATCTCGCCACAACCGGCGAGCTCGGCGAACGGATCGAGGATCGGGCACGAAACTTCAAGACGTTCGATTTTTATGACGAGAATACTGGTTTGGCCACAAGCGCGAAGACGCTTGATACGGATGCGCTGGGTTACAGGCGGAGTCCAAAGAATGTCTTTTACTCACTGAAGCATTATATCAATCAGGTGCGATGGTTTCGGAAATACGATGTCGGAGAATACCATATTACTTTAGACATGATCGATCGAAGGCGTATCGAACTTGCGATCTCAGCAAATTCGACATCAGAACAGATCGCGGAGATCAACCGGGCGCGAGCCTATGCGGAGAGCCTTGGGGTCGAATTCAATGTTAGGATCATCGAATGACAAGTGTCTCCGGCAAAATGCCGCCACCGCCTCCTGTGCGCAAGGAAGCTACCATCCTCGCATTTAGAAGGTTTGCTTGGATCCACTCCTGGGCGGTTTACCGTGCCGCATTGCTCGATCCCGATGGCTACGATCGCATTCACCCGGCGGACCTCGACGATGCCGCGCTGGGCGCAGCTTCCCGCGAAGCGCTGCTTGCCAGTCGGTATATTGCTCCCGATCATGCCGACTGGGAGCGGGTTCACACATTTTGGAACCATGACGAAGGCGACAAGCTCCGTGAGCGACTGAGAGCGGCTGCCAGCGTCAAGACGAATTCCGCGCTCTACAAGGGCGCCGGCAATGTCGGCCTGGAGCTGAGGGATGGAATTATAGCCGTCGAACCTCTGAAATACGCCGGTCGCGGCGGCTTCGAGGGGATCAGAGACCTTGAGCCGACCAAGCTTCCCGAGACCATCTCCGACGAAGCGCTCGGTGCTGCCATCCGCGCCGCGATCGAGATCAGCCGGGCGCCATGGAAGCGCTGAGACACGAGTGGCGGAAGCCGATCGGTGAGATCAACCGCGCACGGGCCTATGCTGAAAGCGTCGGGGTTGAATTCGACGTGAGGATCATTGAATGACGAGCGTTCCGCGCAAGCTTCCGCCACCACCGCCAGTACGAAAAGAGGCGGAAGTCACCGCGTATCGTAAGTTCTATCGGATCCATTCCTGGGCGGTCTACGGCGCAGGATCGCTGGACCCTAATGGCTACGATCAAATCCATCCGGCAGACCTCGACGACACTGCCCTTGGTGCGGCTGCGCGAGAGGCCCTGCTTGCAAGCCGCTATATCGCACCCGACCATCCGGACTGGGACCGGGTGGGTGCTTACTGGAACCTGGAAAAGGGGGACAAGTTGGAGGAGCAGTTGCGTGCGGCGGCCGACGTCAAGACAAACTCCGCGCTCTACAAGGGCGCTGGCAATGTCCATCTGGACCTGCGCGGGGGAACCATCGCAGTCGATCCCATGAAGTACGCCGGTCGTGGCGGCTTCGACGGTATCCGGGGGCTCGAGCCGACCAAGCTTCCCGAGGCCATCTCCGACGAAGCGCTCGGTGCCGCCATCCGCGCCGCGATCGAGATCAGCCGGGCGCCTTGGAAGCGCTGAGCCACGGATTGGCGGAAGCCGATCGGTGAGATCAACCGCGCGCGGGCTTATGCCGAGAGCCTTGGGGTTGAGTTCAACGTGTGGATCATCGAATGACAAGTGTTTCCGGCAAAATGGCGCCACCGCCTCCTGTGCGCAAGGAATCTACCATCCTCGCATTTAGAAGGTTTGCTTGGATCCACTCCTGGGCGGTTTACCGTGCCGCATTGCTCGATCCCGATGGCTACGATCGCATTCACCCGGCGGACCTCGACGATGCCGCGCTGGGCGCAGCTTCCCGCGAAGCGCTGCTTGCCAGTCGGTATATTGCTCCCGACCATCCCGATTGGGATCGGGTCGACGCCTACTGGAACCTAGAAAATGGTGACAAGCTCCGGGAGCGACTGAGGGCTGCTGCCGGCGTCAAGACGAATTCCGCACTCTATAAAGGCGCTGGCAATGTCAGCCTGGGGCTGAGGGATGGAATTATCGCCGTCGAACCTCTGAAATACGCCGGTCGCGGCGGCTTCGAGGAGATCAGGGACCTCGAGCCGACGAAGCTTCCCGAGACCATCTCCGACGAAGCGCTCGGCGCCGCCATCCGCGCCGCGATCGAGATCAGCCGGGCGCCTTGGAAGCGCTAGGGCTCCAAGGCGATGCCTCTTAGCCCCCAAAAGGGCCCGATTCGGCTGTTTTTTCGACATTTTCGGAACAGGACCGGATGTCTCCCGTTGGTCTAGTGAACCGAAAAGGAGACGATATGCGATACATCACAGCGACCGCCGCCGCCCTCTTCCTGGCAGCCAGCCCGGCCCTCGCACAGGTCGCGACCCCGGTCGAAGGCACGCCGGCCCCCGCCACGACGGCGGGTGTGGCCGAGACCGACTGGGCGCAGCTCATCCGCACCCGCGACATCACCGGCGGGCCCGTCTACACGACCAACGAGGCCTATGAAGCGGGCACGTGGGGCGAGAGCAACGACTATGTCTGGGGCCGTTCGGGCTATGACGCAGTCGACGCTGGCTGGGAACAGATCGGCGAGATCGAGGATGTCGTCCTCGACCGGTCCGGACAGCTCGTCGGCGTGGTCGTCGAAGTAGGCGGTTTCCTCGACATCGGTGACAAGCACGTGCTGCTGCGCGTCGGTGACGTCGATCTCGTGCCGGTGGACGACCAGTCCTACAGCCTGATCACGCGCTATTCCGAAGAGCAGCTCGAAGAGCTGGAAGGTGTCGACGAAGCCTGGTGGCAGTAAGCCTGCCATCTGATCGGCTCGTCGAAGAGCCGTTCGTCTGACCATCGATCAAGGCCCGTCGCGACGTATCGCGGCGGGCCTTCGTCGTTTCTTTCGCGGAGGGTCTCCTTCGCGAAGCGACGGCGGCTTTGATCTGGCCGGTCCGTCGCCGCTGCCGTCATCGACGCGCCCTGTGCCGAATGGCAAGGAACCGGAACTGGTTCGAACGTGTATGGGTAGTGTGCCGTTGCAGAGATGGCAGATTACCGCGGTCCCGCTCCCATGGCGGCGGCGTGCCCAGTCAACAAACCCAGGACCCGATGTTCATTCTTCTGTTCGTCTTTGCGGCACTCTCGATCGTGCTTTCCTTCATCTGTTCGCTGTGGGAAGCCGTGCTGCTCAGCATCTCGCCCTCCTACATGCAGATCAAGCTGAACGAGGGCAGCAAGACGGGCCTGATCCTCAAGGACTTCAAGGGCAATATCGACCGCCCGCTGGCGGGCATCCTGACCCTCAACACGATCGCCCACACGGTCGGCGCCATTGGCGTCGGCGCGCAGGCGACGCGGATCTGGGCCGAGAGCAACCCGATGATCACCGGCGTCGTGGTGCCGGTGGCCATGACTGCGGCCATCCTGATCCTGTCGGAGATCATCCCCAAGACCATCGGCGCCACGCAGTGGCGGGCGCTCGCCCCGTTTACCGTCCGCTCGCTCGACATCGTGCTGAAGGTCCTCGCGCCGATCATCTGGCTCTGCCAGCTGATCACGAAGATCTTCACCTCCAAGGAGGACGCGCACATCTTCAGCCGGACCGACTTCCTGGCGCTGGCGCAGATCGGCTCCCAGGAGGGCCGCCTCAACGAGAACGAGACGCAGTTCATCGAGAACATCCTGCAATTTCGGAACATCGCGGCGCGGGACGTGATGACGCCGCGCACGGTCATGGTCTCGGCCCTGCAGACCATGACCGCACGGGAATTCTACGATCACCAGGAAGAGCTGACCTTCTCGCGCATCCCGCTCCGGGATTCGGCCAACTCGGAAACGATCGTCGGCTACGTCCTCAAGGACGACGTGCTGGAGCACCTGATCGACGACGCACAGGAGCGCCCGCTGAGCGACTTCATGCGCAAGATCGTCGCCGTGCCGGAAGACTACAATCTCTTCCAGCTGTTCAACGACTTCATTCGCGACCGCGAGCAGATCGTCCTCGTCGTCGACCGTTACGGCGGCACGGCCGGCGTGGTCACCATGGAAGACGTGATCGAGACCCTCTTGGGCGAGGAGATCGTCGACGAGACGGACACCGCCGTCGACATGCAGGACGAAGCGCGAAAGCGGCGCAAGCGGCGCCTTGCCGAGGCGCCCTAGGGGAGCGCCGGCCGCCGGCCATGCCGGTGAGACGGGCGGCTTTACGCAGCAGGCGCATCACCCCGGCGCCATAGGGCCGTCTATGTCCAGTTCAGCCAGACCGTCACCGGCACCGCCAGCATCAGCAGCATCGACGCACCGGCGAGCAGCCCGTCACGGGTGAGCAGGCTGGCGGCGAACAGCGCGATCACCGCCGAGGCGATCGAACCCGAGGTCGGGATCACCTCCATCAGCGGCATGAACAGCGTCAGCCCGAGGATCAGGATCAGCGGCAGCCAGAGCCAGGGCCGGTGCAGCAGGAACGTCATGCGCTTCTTCAGGAACCGCTCGACAAAGCGCACCGGCTTGCGCAGCCAGCCGATGCCCTTGCAGAGCTTTTCGGTGGACATTTCCCGCTTGGTGACGAAGCTCGGAAGCCAAACGCTCTTGCGCCCGACGATCATCTGCACGACCAGGATGAACACGATCGCCGCAACGACCGTGGTGATGCCGGGAATGGCGCTCGCCGGCGAGGTCGAGATCAGCGAGAAGACCAGCATCAGTGCCGCGAAGGACCGGTTTCCCAGCTCGTCCACCACCTCCTGTACGGTGATGCTGCCGTCGTGGGCTGCGGCTTCGAGGCGATCGAGAACGTCGCTGAGGGCGCGGGTGCGGGCTTCGGGCATGCTTTCTCTCCAGTCGTAGAGCCAATGTGCCTGGGGCTGACGGGTTCCTGAGCACGTGACGATCGAGCCTCGGCCGCGCTTTCACGCAGGCTTGCGGGGGCAACGCAAATCGCTTCCAAGTGACCGCATGAACCAGCCTCCGGATGAGCCGCGCCTGCGGCTGCGCATCGTCTTCGGACCCGGCGAGATGATGGGGCCGGGCAAGGCCGAGCTCCTGGAGCGCATCCGCGCGACCGGTTCGATCGCCGCCGCCGGTCGCGAGATGGGCATGAGCTATAAGCGCGCCTGGATGCTGGTGGAGACGCTGAACGCGATGTTCCGGGAGCCCTTGGTCACCAGCACGCGCGGCGGCACGGGCGGCGGCGGCGCATCGCTGACCGATACTGGAGAGTCGGTGCTCAGGCTGTATCGCGCCGTCGCGGCAAAGGCAGCGACGGCGGGGACCACCGAGCTGTCGGCGCTGCAGGCGATGCTGAGCGATATTCCCGACGGAAAATAACGATTGCCACCGACGCCGCGGCGGAGCGATATGTTTCACCAGACATCTCAGGAGTTTCGCATGCGCAGGGCACGTTTTCAGGGGAGCATCGTCGCCGCTTTCCTTGCGGTCGGAATTGCCTTGGCGCCGATGCAGGCGGCGGCGGACGAAGTGGTCGTCTTCGCGGCGGCCAGCCTCACCAATGCGCTCGACCGGATCGCCGCTGGCTGGAGCGCCGAGACAGGGAACACGGCGGTGATCTCCTATGCCGGCTCGTCGGCGCTGGCCCGGCAGATCCAGCAGGGGGCGCCGGCCGACATCTTCGTCTCCGCCAGCGTCGACTGGATGGATGCGGTGGCCGGGGACCTGCGCGAGGGGACGCGGCGCGACCTTCTCGGCAATACGCTGGTGCTGATCACGCACGGCGGGGATGCCGCGCCGGTGACCGTCGATGACAGTCTCGATCTAGGGGGGATGCTGGGCGACGGACGGCTGGCGATGGCGCTGGTCGACGCGGTGCCCGCCGGCATCTACGGCAAGGCGGCGCTCACCAGCCTCGGGCTGTGGGACGATGTCGAAGCACGCGTCGCGCAGACCGACAACGTCCGCGCCGCCCTAGCACTGGTGGCGCGCAACGAGGCGCCGCTCGGCATCGTCTACGCCACCGACGCCGCCGCAGAGGACGATGTCAGCGTCATCGGTACGTTTCCGACGGAAAGCCACGCCCCGATCGTCTATCCTGCGGCCATCACGGCGGAGAGCCAGAGCCCCGTCGCCGCGGCATTCCTCGACTATCTCGGTAGCGACGCGGCGAGGGCAATCTGGGAGGCCGAGGGTTTCACGGTGATCGAGTGAGTTGGGAAGCCGTCTCTGGCTGGCTGGGCCCCGAGGAATGGCAGGCCGTCGGCCTGTCGCTGCACGTCGCTCTCTGGGCGACATTCGCCAGCCTGCCGCTCGGCGTCTTCGTCGCCTACGCGCTGGCGCGCTGGTCGTTTCCCGGCAAGCAGGTGCTGAACGGCATCGTGCATCTGCCGCTGATCCTGCCGCCGGTCGTCACCGGTTACCTGCTGCTGCTCAGCTTCGGGCGGCGCGGCGCGGTGGGCGGGTTTCTCGAGAGCTGGTTCGGCATCGTCTTCGCCTTCCGCTGGACCGGCGCGGCGCTGGCGGCCGCCATCATGGCGTTTCCGCTGATGGTGCGGGCCATCCGGCTCGCCATCGAGGCCGTGGACCCCAAGCTCGAGCAGGCCGCCTCGACGCTGGGCGCCTCGCGGCCGTGGGTCTTCGCGACGGTCACGCTGCCGCTGATCCTGCCCGGCGTCATCGCCGGCGCGATCCTCGCCTTCGCCAAGGCGATCGGCGAGTTCGGGGCGACGATCACCTTCGTCTCGAACATCCCCGGCCAGACCCAGACGATCCCCTCGGCGATCTACGCCCTCCTGCAGGTGCCGGGCGGCGAAGCGGCGGCAGGCCGGCTGGTGATCGTCTCGATCGTCGTCGCCATGGGCGCGCTTCTCGTCTCGGAGTTCCTGGCGCAGCGCGTCGCCCGTCGCGTGGCCGGGACATGACGCTCTCGGTCGCCATCCGGCACCGGTTCGGGGCCTTCTCGCTCGACGTCGCCTTCGAGGCGCCGAAAGGCGTCACCGTGCTGTACGGCCGCTCGGGCTCGGGCAAGACGACGCTGGTCAACGCCGTCGCGGGCCTTCTGCGACCGGATGCCGGCCGGGTCAGCGCGGACGACTGGCTGTTGTTCGACACCGCCGCCAGGCACTGGCTGGCGCCGCATCGCCGCCGCATCGGCTACATCTTCCAGGAGGGGCGGTTGTTTCCGCATCTGTCGGTGCGACAGAACCTGGCCTATGGCCGCCGCTTCGCGCCGAAGGCGGCGCCCCGCGAGGATCCCGCCCGGGTAATCGACATGCTCGGCATCGGCCATCTCCTGGATCGCCGTCCCGCGATGCTGTCGGGTGGCGAGAAGCAGCGGGTCGCGATCGGCCGGGCGCTTTTGTCGGCGCCCCGGCTGATCCTCGCCGACGAGCCGCTGGCCTCGCTCGACGACCAGCGCAAGGCGGAGATCCTGCCGTATTTCGAGCGGCTGCGCGACGAGGTCGCGATCCCGATCCTCTATGTCAGCCACTCGGCATCGGAAGTCGCCCGGCTGGCGACCACGGTCGTCGCCCTCGGCCACGGCCGGGTGACCGCCGTCGGGACGGCTCAGGACGTGCTCGGCGACCCGCAGCAGGTGCTCGGGATACGCGACGCTGCCTCGCTCCTGACCGGTCGCGTCGTCGCCCATCACGACGTCGGGTTGAGCGAGCTGGCGACGGCGGGCGGCGCGCTGTTCCTGCCGCGCGTCGCAGGTTCCATCGGCACGCGCCTGCGCGTCAGGATCGCGGCGCAGGACGTCATCCTGTCCCGCGCCCGGCCCGAGGGACTGTCCGCGCTCAACATCCTGAAGGGCCACGTCGACCATGTGCGGCCCGGACAGGGGCCCGGCGCCATGGTTGCCCTGCGGCTGGGCGACGAGACGTTGCTCGCGCGGATAACCCAGCGCTCGGCGAGCGCGATGGACCTGCAGCCGGGCGAGACCTGCCACGCAATCCTGAAGACCGTGGCGGTGGCGCCGGAGGATGTCGGTCGCGCCGTGCCCGCGATCGAGGCGCCCTGACGCCTGCGACCGACCCGGTTGCCTGTCATTTCATCACTCTGCACCCTCTCGCAGCAACGTGGCGGTCGGCAGACGCCGAGGCCGGTGCAGCCACGGCGCCGCATGATGGCACGGCTTTTGCACCGCTGAGGGAACGCTCCTCTCGCGCGGGATATGATCGACCTTGCCGACCAACGCCACAGACCTGGAACTGGCTGCCGTGACAAAGGCCTATGGCGAAACGATTGCCGTCGACCGGGTGTCGCTGAGGATTCCGGGCGGGACCTATTGCTGCCTGCTCGGGCCCTCCGGCTGCGGCAAGACCTCGACGCTGCGAATGATCGCCGGGCACGAATTCGTCTCCGACGGCGACGTGATGATCGGCAACACCATCGTCAATGACCTGCCGCCGGCCAAGCGCGGCACGGCGATGATGTTCCAGAGCTACGCGCTGTTTCCGCATCTCGACGTGCGCGACAACGTCGCCTTCTCGCTGAAGATGGCGGGTGTCGCCAAGGAGGAACGCCGCCGCAAGGCGGACGAGTTGCTCGCCCTCGTCGACATGGGATCGTACGCCGCGCGCCTGCCGACCCAGCTCTCCGGCGGCCAGCAGCAGCGCGTGGCACTGGCCCGGGCGCTGGTGACCAACCCGTCGGTGCTGCTGCTCGACGAGCCGCTCTCGGCACTCGACCCGTTCCTGCGCATCCGCATGCGCGCCGAGCTGAAACGCTACCAGCGCGAGTTCGGCATCTCCTTCGTCCACGTCACCCACAGCCAGGAAGAGGCGATGGCGCTCGCCGACATGGTGGTGGTGATGAATGACGGGCGGATCGAGCAGGTCGGCAGTCCGCGCGAGATCTTCAACGCCCCGCGCACCCGCTTCGTCGCCCAGTTCATGGGCGGCCACAATGTCGTGCCCGACGAGGGCCGGACCTATGCGATCCGCGCCGACCATCTGCGGCTCTATCGCGGCGCCGGGACGGATGCCGCCGACCGGCGTTCGCCGGCGACGGTCACCGGCGTCGAGTACCAGGGCATGACGGTGCACGTCTCGCTCGCCCGCCCGGACGGGCTCGAGCTCGTCGCCACCCTGCCCGAACGGGAGTTCGACCGGACCCCGGTCGTGCGCGGCGACGAGGTCCTGGTCGGCTGGGACGCGGCCGACCGTCACGAACTCGCCGCCTGAACCACAGCATCAGCAACAGGGAGATCATCGGATGATCAAGCAAACTCTCGGCCGCGGCTTCGATCGCCGCTCGGTACTCAAGGGATCGGCCGCGCTTCTGGGCGCCGGCGTCGTGACCAAGGTCACCGGCTTTCCGGCGATCGCGCAGGAGAAGGTCACGCTGCGCTATCTCTCGACGGCGGTGAACCAGTCGCCCGGCATTGCCGCCAAGGCCAGCGAGGATCTCGGCATCAACATCGAGTACATCGCGGTGACGACCGACGACGTCGCCAAGCGCGTGATCACCCAGCCGAACTCGTTCGACCTCGTCGACACCGAATATTTCGCCCTGCCCAAGCTCATGCCCTCGGGCAACATCATGGGGCTCGACGCCTCGAAGATCACCAATGCGGGCAAGATCGCCAGCGTCATCCGCGAGGGCAAGGTCGCCGGCAAGGCGATCGGCCTCGACGGCACGGCGCCAGCCGAAGTCTTCTACCTGCCCGACGAGAAGGCCACCTCCTTCGCCACCGAGGAGACCGGCTGGATCACGCTCATCCCGACCACCTACAACGCCGACACGCTGGGCATCCGGCCGGACCTGATCGACAAGCCGATCGACAGCTGGGCCTCGCTGCTCGACCCGGACTTCAAGGGCAAGGCGGCGATGCTCAACATCCCGTCGATCGGCATCATGGATGCGGCGATGGCGCTCGAGGCGCGCGGCGACATCACCTATGGCGACAAGGGCAACATGACCCGCGAGGAGATCGACAAGACGATCGCCGCGCTGATCGAGGCCAAGCGCGCCGGCCAGTTCCGTGCCTTCTGGACCGACTTCAACGAGTCGGTGAACCTGATGGCGTCCGGCGAGGTGGTCATCCAGTCGATGTGGTCGCCGGCGGTCACCGCCGTGCGCACCCAGGGCATCGAGTGCAAGTACCAGCCGCTGAAGGAAGGCTACCGCGCCTGGGCGTCGGGCTTCGGCCTGCCGGTGGCGATCGCCGACCGCGAGAAGGACGCGGCCTACGAGTTCATCAACTGGTTCCTGTCCGGCTGGGCCGGCGCGCATCTGGCCAAGCAGGGCTACTATACCGCCGTCCTGGAGACGACCAAGGAGGCGATGGAGCCCTACGAATGGGCCTACTGGTTCGAGGGCGCCGCGGCCGAGCAGGACATCCTCGCGCCGGACGGCAAGCTGCTCGAGAAGGCCGGCGCGGTCCGCGACGGCGGCTCCTATGACGAACGCATGGGCGCCGTCGCCTGCTGGAACGCCGTCATGGACGAGAACATCTACATGATCCGCAAGTGGAACGAGTTCATTGCCGCCTGAGGCGATCAACCCGACCATGGACGCTCCGGCCGGTGCCGGGGCGTCCAGCCGGACGGGCGGCATCGTCCGTCGCCGCGGCGGCCGCACCAGCTGGTCGCCGCGTTGGCTGCCCTACGCGCAGGCGGCGCCGCTGGCGCTGGTCTTCCTGCTGTTCTTCGTGCTGCCGCTGGTGACCACCTTCGTCGTCTCGTTCTGGGAATATACCGAGTATTCGATCGAGCCGGCCTTCGTCTTCACCAACTACACCGACGTCTTCTATGGCTGCGTCGCCGACCTGCCGCGCCTCTGCACCACCTTCGCGACCTATCTGTCGACGCTGAAATTCGTCGCGATCGTCTGGGCGATCACGCTGACGCTCGGCTTCACCATCGCCTATTTCCTCGCCTTCCACGTGCGCACTTTGCCCATGCAGATCGCGCTCTTCCTGGTCTGCACCATCCCGTTCTGGACCTCGAACGTCATTCGGACGATCTCCTGGATCCCGCTGCTCGGGCGCAACGGCCTCGTCAACGAGACCCTGCAGGGCATCGGCCTGACCAGCCAGCCGCAGGAATGGCTGCTCTATTCGGACTTCGCCGTCGCCCTCGCCCTCGTCCACCTCTACACGCTGTTCATGGTGGTCCCGATCTTCAACTCGATGATGCGGATCGACCGCTCGCTGGTCGAGGCGGCGACCGACGCCGGGGCGAGCGGCTGGCAGACGCTGACCAACGTCATCGTGCCGCTGGCCAAGCCCGGCATCCTGATCGGCTCGATCTTCGTCGTCACCATCGTCACCGGCGACTATCTGACCATCGGCATCATGGGCGGCCAGCAGATCGCCTCGGTCGGCAAGATCATCCAGACCCAGATCAACTTCCTGCAGTTCCCGATCGCCGCCGCCAATGCCATCGTCCTGCTCGCGGTCGTCCTGGTGACGATCTGGGGCATGCTGCGCCTCGTCGACATCCGCAAGGAGCTCTGACCATGAACAGACGCCAGGAAGGCAGGCCACTCAGCTTCTACGTGCTGGCGACGATCTTCGCGCTGTTCGTGGTGTTTCTCTACGGCCCGGTGGCGACGATCCTCGCGCTGTCCTTCCAGGGCCCGTCCGGCGGGCTCACCTTCCCGATGAACGGTGTCTCGCTCCACTGGTTCGAGCGGCTGTGGAGCGGCGGCGGCGTCGTCGACATCGGCAGCGCCTTCCGCCGCTCCTTCGCCCTCGGCCTCGTCGTCATGGTGCTGACGGTGGTCATCTCGGTCTCGGCGGGGCTCGCCTTCCGCAAGCGCTTCCGCGGTGCGACGGCGCTGTTCTACGTGGCGATCGCCAGCCTGATCGTTCCCTCGATCGTCGTCTCGCTCGGCATCGCGCTGGAGTTCCGCATCCTCGACGATCTCCTCGGCCAGGCGGCGACGGCGCTCGGCCTGACGCCGCCGCGCAACTCGATCGGCCTGTTCACCTCCGGCCTCGGCGCGCATCTCAGCTGGACGCTGCCCTTCGGCCTCTTGATCATGTTCGCGGTCTTCAACCGGCTCGACAAGAGCTACGAGGAGGCCGCCCGCGATCTCGGCGCGACGCCCTGGCAGAGCTTTCGCTTCGTCATCCTGCCGATGATCGCGCCGTTCCTGATCGGCATCTCGCTGTTCGGCTTCACCCTGTCCTGGGACGAGATCGCCCGCTCGAGCCAGACCATGGGATCGACCAACACGCTGCCGCTGGAACTCGCCGCGCTGACCACCACCGTGACGACGCCCGAGATCTACGCGCTCGGCACCACGGTGACAGCGGTGTCCTTCCTCGTCATCTTCGGCACGCTGGGGCTTTTCATCCTGATGCAGCGGCGCCGCGCCGCGCGCGGACTCCCGGGTGCCTGACATCGCATGCGCATAGCCGTCATCAACCCCAATTCGACCCGCGCGATGACCGAGACGATCGCGCTCGCCGCCCGCCGGGCCGCCGCGCCCAGCACGACGATCATCGCCTGCCAGAACGACGACGGCCCGGCCTCGATCGAGGGCCATGTCGACGGGGCGCTGGCCGTGCCCGGCCTGCTGCGCGCCATCGCCGCGGCCGAGGACGACGGGGCGGACGCTTTCATTATCGCCTGTTTCGACGACACCGGTCTCGACGCCGCCCGTTCGCTCGCGACCGGTCCGGTCATCGGCATCGGCGAGGCGGCGGCGCACATGGCGAGCCTCGTCGCACGGCGCTTCGCGGTGATCACGACGCTGTCCTGCTCGGTGCCGATCCTCGCCGACAACCTCGCCCGCAACGGGCTCGCCGCGCTGTGCTGCGGCGTGCGGGCCAGCGAGTTGCCGGTGCTGGCGCTGGAAGCCGATCCCGAGGCGGCGGGCCGGCGCATCTCCGAGGAGATCACCCGCGCGATCGACGAGGATGGCGCCGAGGCGATCGTCCTCGGCTGCGCCGGCATGGCGGATTTCGCCGCAGAGCTCGCCGAGCGGCACGGTCTGCCGGTGATCGAGGGCGTCGCCGCGGCAATCAAGCTCGCCGAGGCGGCGGTGTCGCTCGGCCTCAGGACGTCGAAGCTTGGCGGCTACGCCCCGGCCCGCCCGAAGCCGGGCGGCTTCCTGCGCGCGGCGGGCCCGTTCGTCCCGTGAGCGAGATCGCCATCCGCCCGATGACCGACGCCGACATGGCACTCGCGGTGGAATGGGCCGCTTGCGAGGGCTGGAACCCGGGCCTCTCGGACGCAGCCCTGTTCCGGCAGACCGATCCGGACGGCTTCCTCGTGGCGATCGAGGCGGGCGAGCCTGTCGCCTGCATCTCGGTCGTCGCCTATGGCGGACAGTTCGGCTTTCTCGGCTTCTACATCGTCCGGCCCGATCGCCGCGGCCACGGCATCGGGTGGACGCTCTGGCAGGCCGGCATGGCGCGTCTGGCGGGTCGCACCGTGGGTCTCGACGGCGTCGTCGACCAGCAGGACAATTATCGGCGCGCCGGCTTCACGCTGTCCCACCGCAACATCCGCCATGCCGGCCTCGCCGGCGGCGCAGCCAGGCCCGACCCCGGCGTGCGAGCGCCCGTATCGGACGATCTCGATGCGCTGGCGGCTTTCGACGCGGCGCATTTCGGGGCGATGCGCCGCGATTTCGTCAGGCGCTGGATCGCCGCGGACGGCCATCGCGCGCTTCTCCTTCGCGAGCCGGACGGCACTGTTTCCGGCTACGGCGTCATCCGGACCTGCCGCGACGGCTTCAAGGTCGGCCCGCTTTTCGCGATGTCGCCGGCGATCGCCGCCCGTCTCTTTGGGGCACTCGCCGCGACCTGCGCGCCGGACGCCCTGATCGTCCTCGATACTCCCGAGCCGAACGCGGGCGCCTTGCAACTCGCGATCGATAGGGGACTCCACCCGGTCTTCGAGACGGCACGGATGTGGCACGGCGCAGCTCCTGACATGCCCTTGGGGCAGGTCTACGGGGTCACGACGTTCGAGCTCGGCTAACAGCTACCCGGTGTTCAGCTCAAAGAGCTGATCGCCATTCGATCATCCGGCATTTCAGGGTTTTGTCGCACCGACGGTCCTTTCCTAAATATACTTCTGTGCAGGCCCCCTCGCCAGCGATTCGGGTAGTTCTCTACGACCTGATGCTGCGGCCGGCAGGCGGTGCCGCGAAGGTCGGCGCCGCCGACGGGCGCGCGTCGGTCAGTTGAAGATGGCCTCGTAGAGCATGCGCTCCCCCTGCCGCCCGACGGGCACCAGAAACACCGGCGTGCCTTCGCCCTCCTCGCCGGCGGCAACCAGCGCGACCGTACCCTGCGCAAGGGCCGGCGCGGCCGGGCCGGAAAAGCTCAGGCTGAAGCTCATCCCGTCGGGCCGCAGCCCCTGGCCGAGCGGCGTCACCGCGTTGAGCACGAGCGGCACCACGCCATTGCCGTTGCGCGCCTCGAAGGCGCTGCCGGCGAATGCCCGCGCCATGTCCAGTGTCGTCAGCTGGGCCATCCGCTGTCCCTTCTACGCCGTGCCCCGCGCCAGAATAGCGGATATGCGGGGCGCATCGGAACCGGCGATTGCCGCGCCGACAAATTTCCACCAACCTGCACATAGCGGCGGCGGCCGGCAGTGGCATCGAGGGATGTCGCACCGGGCGGGCAGGCCGAAAATCGGGAGACGCGTGAATGAGCCAGACCCAGCCCGTCATGCCGCTGTTCTACGAGCGGCCGGAAGCCTTGCAGCCGGAGCGGCATGGCTCGCTCGGCCTGAAGACGGAGGCTGAATTCAGCTTCGCTTCCCGGGCCGTGTCCGTGCCGATCAGCGCCGCGGAAGCGCCCTTCGCCGCGCGGCACTACCCGATCGTCTTCGCCACAGCCGGGGAGTTCCTGCCGCTGGCGGTGCTCGGCCTATCGAATGGCGAGAACCTCTTCGTCGACGCGGCCGGCACCTGGGAGCCCGGCACCTACATCCCGTCCTATGTCCGGCGCTATCCGTTCGTCTTCGCCACCGGCGAGGACCAGGGGCGGCTGACGCTCTGCGTCGACCGCGCCGCCGGGCGCATCATCGAGGACGGCGGCGAGAGACTGTTCGAGGACGGCAAACCGACCAAGGTGACCGACAATGCGCTCGAATTCTGCGCCGCCTTCGAGCGGGAGATCGCCGCGACGCGCAAGATCGTCGAGCTGCTGCGCAAGCACGATCTCCTGACCGAGAACCAGGCGACGCTGACGCTGCCGAGCGGCTCGAAGGTGGCGCTGAAGGATTTCATGGTCATCGACACGGCGGCGGTCGACAAGCTCTCCGACGACGGGTTCGCGGAACTGCGCCACAACGGCGCGCTGCCGCTGGTCTTTGCCCAGATCGCCTCGTTGCCCGGCTGGGGCGATCTGGCGCGCCGGCTCCCCGCGAGCCCCGGCTCGCCTGGCTGATACGAGAGCCCGCTGTCGCGCCGCCGCCTACGGCGTCGCGGTGGCCCGGCCGGCCGTGTAATCCTCGAAGGCGGCCGAGAAGCCGGCCAGCGTCACCGGAACGGTGACCGGCTGCTGCTGCGCCGACTGGAAGGTGACGGCGAGCGCGCTGCCGCGTTTCAACCGGTCGATGAGGCCCGTGTCGAGGGCCGTGCCGGCGTAGCTGCCGTTCTGATCGGCGGTCTGGATGACCAGCTTCTGGGCCTCCCCCTCGTCGATCTGCAACTGAACTCCGGCCGGCAGGAACAGGCCGTGCGGCAGCGCCAGGAGCAGCGCCGGCTGGGCGTCGGCGCCCGGCTGGATCATCACCGTCAACAGCCGCTGCTGGCCCTGCCCCTGGTCGGCAACCAGATTCTGCAGGACCGTACAGCGACGCGCCTCGCCCTCACCGTCGCAATTGACCCGCCAGTTGGGTCCGGCTTCGGCGGTCGCGGCAGGGTCTGACGGCGCCGGCGCGGCGGATCCGGAGGGCGACGGGGCAGGGGTTTGGACCTGAGAGATCGGCGGAGGCGATGCGGGTGGCGTCGTCTGCGACATCGCCGGTAAGCCGGATACACCGACCAGCGCCAGGGAGAGGACCCATCCGATGGCAGAGCGCGCAAGGATCATCGGTGGTCTCCTCTTCGCCCGCGCCCCATGACGCGCGGCTGCAGGCCATTACTGACAACTTCTTGCATGTTTACCCAGCGGGATCACCGCAGACAAGGCGACTGACGTGCCCGCTCCTACACCGCCCCGCGATCACGCGGCGGGATGGCGCCGTGGCGGCCCGGCCCGCAGGGCCTCGTCGATCAGCCGGTTGGCGACCTGCATGCGGATCGTGGCCTGTTCCCGGAAGACTGTCGGCATGCGGTCGGGGTGGTTGGCCCCGGCAAAGAGACGTCGGAGAGTTTTCAGCTGCGCCGCGGTAAGGCCTGGCCGTATCGCCAGATCCCGCGCGATGTCGACGGGATCGATGCTCGGCGCGAGCGCGATGTCGCTCTCCGTGGCGTCCGCGGCGTCCGCCGCCGCTTCACCCTCCTGGGCGACAGTCGGCTCGGCATGCATCGCGCCCAGTACCGACCAGAAGCCGGGGCCGGTCTTCACGCGGGCGTGACCGGTGCGATCGCCGTTGCCGGCGGCCTCCATGCCGCCCAATATGGCTTCGAACCCGTCGTTGCCGGTCATTCCACAGGATCCGCAAGCCGCTTCAAGACGCCGCATCATCCGCGGTCCGGGTGAAGGGTCGGTGAATCCTTCCCCGGACGTCCGTCGGGATCGCCCGGACGGAACGCCAATACGGCCTCAACCGGTGCGACCGGCCAGACAGTTCCGATACGCCCGGTCGCCGTCCGCAACGGCCGATTGCCGCTGCAGGGCGCGGACACCGAACCCGTCCTCGCCGCGGTCGACGAGGTTCTCGTACTGATTGCCGGCGGTCTGGCGGGCATATTGCCGGCAGAATTCCGGCGTGCCCGGCGGGTTCGGGTTGGCCGAGACCCGTGCACCGGCGATCGGGGAGCGGTTGGGATAGGGGGTCTCGGTGTTGCAGCCGGCCAGGCCGACGACCAGTCCGAGCAGGATTGGTGTAATTCGCGACATCGCTTTGTCCTCACGCGTTCCGCGGAGAACTGGTGTTCCCGCGCTGCTCACCAAGAGGCATCAAGCGGGCGTGATCGAGCCGGATTGGTGGGCGACGATCGATCAGCCCGCAGGGTTTGACCAGACGCCCGCCTTCTGACCATCTGGCGGCATGCTCCATGAAGAGATCGAACCTCTGGATCCGGCGGTGGCGGCCGCAAGGCTGAGGCGGCTGGGCGGCCTCGCCTTTCTCGACAGCGCCATGCGCCACGAGACGCTGGGACGCTATGCCTTCGTCGCGGCATCACCGTTCGCGTGCTTCACCGTGGATGCCGGCGGCGCATGCCTTGACGGCACGCGTCTTGAAGGGCCGCCGCTCGCCGCACTGGACGGCGTGTTGGCGCGCTATCGTTGCGCGACCATCCCCGGCCTGCCCCCGTTCCAGGGCGGCGCTGCAGGCTTCGTTTCCTATGATTTCGCCCACCATCTGGAGCGTCTCGCGATGCCGCCGGATCTCGACCCGGCTCTTCCGACGATGCGCTTCGGGCTCCACGATACGGTGCTGGCCTTCGACCTCGTCGCCGGCCGGGCCTTCCTGATCTCGACCGGTCATCCGTCCGAAGGGGCCGGGCGCGAATCACGGGCGCGCGAGCGCATCGCGGCGTTCAGTGAAGCACTCTCGGCGCCGGAAACCGAGCCGCCCTCTGCCCCTGCCGGCCGCCTCGACTGGCGCTCGAACTTCTTCGCCGGTCCCTATCGCGACGCGATCGAGCGTGTGCGGGAGTACATCCTGGCCGGCGACATCTACCAGGCCAACATCGCCCAGACGTTCCAGGCCACCCTGCCCGATGGCTTCGACCCCTTCGCGCTTTACCAAAGGCTTCGCCAGACCAACGCGGCGCCCTTTGCCGCCTTCCTTGAGTATCCCGACCTCGCCATCGCCTCGTCGTCGCCGGAGCGCTTCCTCAAGCTCACGGGCGACGCGGTGGAGGCGCGGCCAATCAAGGGCACCGCCCGGCGATCCCCGGACCCGGCCGAAGACCATGCGCTGGCCGAAGCGCTGCTGGCATCGGAGAAGGACCGGGCCGAGAACGTCATGATCGTCGACCTCATGCGCAACGATTTGTCGCGCGTCTGCGAAGCGGATTCGGTCGAGGTGCCGGTGCTGTGCGGCCTGGAATCCTATGCCGCCGTGCATCATCTCGTCTCGGTCGTCACCGGGCGCCTCCGGCCGGGGCAGACCGCCACGGACCTCGTCGCCGCGACCTTCCCGGGCGGCTCGATCACCGGCGCACCGAAGCTGCGGGCGATGGACATCATCACCGAGATCGAGCGCACCGCCCGCGAGATCTACTGCGGCTCGATCGGCTATCTCGGCTTCGACGGCACGATGGATCTCAACATCGCCATCCGCACCGTCAGCTTCAGGGGCGGCCGCGCCCGGCTGTCGGCCGGCGGCGGGATCACCGTCCTGTCCGATCCGGCGGCGGAATACGAGGAGACCTTCACCAAGGCGGTGAAGGTCTTCGCCTCGTTCGAGGACGGGCCGCGATGATCCTCGTCCTCGACAATTACGACAGCTTCGTCTTCAACGTCGCCCGCTATGTCGAGCGTCTGGGCGGCGAGCTGACGATCCTGCGCAACGACGCGACGACCGTCGAGGCGCTGGAAGCGCTCTCCCCGGAGGCGGTGATCATCTCGCCCGGGCCCTGCAGCCCGCAGGAGGCAGGGATCTCGCTGGAGCTGGTGCGGCGCCTGTCCGGCCGGCTGCCGATCCTCGGCGTCTGCCTCGGCCACCAGATCATCGGCGCAGCCTTCGAGGGCACGGTGACCCGCGCACTGAAGCCGATGCACGGCCGGGCGTCGACGGTCGAGCATGCCGGGACCCGGCTGTTTGCGGGCTTCGACGGCCCGACGACGGTCGGGCGCTACCATTCGCTGATCGTCGAGGAGACCCCGGCGATGCGGGCAGCGCTCACCGTCGACGCGCGCTCGGCCGAAGGCGAGATCATGGCGCTGTCGCACCGGGCGCATCCGACCTACGGCATCCAGTTCCACCCCGAATCCGTGCTCACCGAAGACGGCGAGCGGATCTTCGCGAACTTCCTCGATCTGGCGGAGCGCTGGCATGGCCGAGATCTGGCTTAACGGCCGTTTTGTCGCCGCCGAGCAGGCCATCGCGGCCGACGATCGCGGCCTGCTGCTGGCCGACGGCGTCTTCGACACGTCGCTGGTCCTGGGCGGGACGGTGTTTCGCGCCGGCGAGCATCTCGACCGCCTAGTCGCCGCGGCATCGCGGCTGGAGATACCGGTCTTGCGCGCCGATCTTGCCGACGCCCTGGCAGCGCTCGCCGCGCGGCAGCAGAACGGCTCGATCCGCCTGACCCTGACGCGGGGATCCGGCCCGCGCGGCCTCGGCTTTCCCCCTGTCCCCAAACCGACGCTGCTCGGCGCCTCGGCGCCGCTCGCATCCAGCGCGATGTTTGCGCCGCTTCGCCTCGCGCTATCGCCGATCCGGCGCAACGAGACATCGCCGACCGCGCAGTTGAAGTCGCTCGCCTATCTAGATGCCCTGCTCGCGCAGCGGGAAGTCCAGCAGGCGGGAGCCGACGAAGCGCTGTTCCTCAACACCGTCGGGCGGGTCGCCTGCACCGCGCTGGCCAATCTGTTCCTGCTGACCGCCGAGGAGCTGGCGACGCCGCCGCTCGACGATGGCGCCCTGGACGGGATCACCCGGCGCTGGCTGCTCGCCCACGCCGCCGATTTCGGCCTGACCGCCCGCGAGCGGCCCCTGGCGCTCGACGATCTCGCGCGGGGGTCGGTGTTCCTGAGCAACAGCCTGCGGCTGATCGCGCCCGCGACGCTGGCGGGTCAGCCGAAAGAGCCGCGGGACCCACGTATCGGCGCGCTGGCGCACGGCCTCTGCGCGGCGATCGCGGCCGAATGCGGCGTCGATCCCCGCAGTCTCGGCTCGACGATCGACCGAAATTAAGTCTGCTCAGCCGGGTGATTGCCGGCGGGTTCCCCCGGCGAGCAGCCAGGCCGGGTCGAACCAGGTGTCGGCCTCGCCGTCATAGGGCAGCGTGTTGATGTCCCAGTGCCGCACGAAGCGGGCATAGACGTCCCACACGGCCGGACCGCCGCCGACATAGACGACGCGGTCGGCAAAGCGCGACAGCACTTCCTCCGGCTCGTCCGACGAGCGGATCTCGACCAGGGTGCGATGCTCGTGGGCGAAATCGGGAAACGAGGCGATGGTGCGCGGACCGGCGATCAGGACATGACCGCGGGTGATCTCGAAGAAGCGCTCGACGTCCTCGGTGAAGGCCCGCTCGGGCCGTCCCTCCCAGGGCATGCCGCCGTCGAGCCCGAGCTGCCCGCTCCGCCCGATCGCACAAATCACTCTGACGTCTGCCATTCCGGTCCTTCGGGTTGAGCCGGGCAAGAGAGCCGCTGCTTGCAACAAAGCGGCTTCATCCCCTGTAGGCGACGGTACGGGAACCCGCCCGGCGAAAGAATAGTTGCCATCTCGTATACCAATATAATGTTCGTCGCCCGGCTATCGGTTCTAAGGCCCCTCATGGATATGCAATCGCCTCTTCAAAGCCCCGTTGCTCCGCGCCACCTCGAGATGGGGGCGCCGGTCATCGTGCCGTCGCTTCTGTCGATCGCCAAGTCGACGCGGGCCTTTCTGGCCCTTTTGCTGGCCGAGATCGACCTGCATCCGGGCCAGGACCAGTTGCTGGACCGGCTCGATCCCAACGCCCCGATCAGCGTCTCGGCACTGGCCGAACAGCTTGCGGTCCGGCCCTCCACCGTCTCCAAGATGCTCGATCGGTTGATCGAAAAGGGGCTCGTCGCCCGCATCGCCAACAGCCGCGACGCGCGCCGCACCATGGTGCAGCTGACGCCGCTCGGCGAACAGGCCCAGACATCGATCAGAAATGTCTGGCGACGCCTCGAGACCGACCTGGTCGCCTCGATCCCGGCCGATGATCTCGCCATCCTCGACCGGTCGCTGGCCCGCACCGGCGAACTCCTGACGCAGAAGCTTCGCCGGCTTCGCTGAACGGCGGGCCGGCCGTTCCCACGCATTGACGCCCGACATGGCGCCTGCGATGGGAGACCGGCGGACGGCACGGGGACGGCACTTGGCTCAGACGATCATCATCGACAGCGGGACGCTCAGCGCCGAGATCGTCACCGCCGGCGCGGCGATCCGGTCGCTGCGTCTGGCCGGGTTCGACCACTCGCTCGTCGTCGGCGCCGGCGACCTCGCACATTACGAGAACGGCAACCGCGACTATTTCGGCGCGACGGTCGGCCGCTTCGCCAACCGCATCGGCGCCGGCCACCTCAGCGTCGACGGTGTCGACTACCAGCTGGCCTGCAACGACCCGCCGCATCACCTTCATGGCGGCCCGGACGGCTTCTCGACCAAGGAGTGGACCGTCGAGGCCAGCCACCCCGACCGCGTGACCCTTGTTTCTGTCTCCGAGGATGGCGAGGCCGGCTATCCTGGCCGCGTCACCTGCCGCGCTACCTTCGCGGTCTCTCCCGAGGCCGAACTGTCCGTCATCTACGAGGCGGAGACCGACCGCGCCACCGTCGTCAATCTCAGCTCCCACCTCTATTTCAATCTCGACGGCAGCGAGGATGTCGGCGACCATCTGCTGCAGGTCTTCGCCGACGAGTACCTGCCGATCGATGCCGGCACCCTGCCGGACGGCCGCATTCTGCCGGTGGAAGGCAGCGGTTTCGACTTCCGGGCGCCGCGCAAGCTGCGGGACGCGCCCGAGCTTCTCGACCACAATTTCTGCCTGGTGGGCGATCGCTCGCCGATCGTGCGACCCGCGGCCATCCTCACCGGACCGCAGACCGGCCTGACCATGACGCTGCAGACGAGCGAGCCCGGGCTGCAGGTCTATGACGGCTCCAAGCTGGACGGCAGCGCCATCGACCTCGCCGGCCGGCCGATCCGGTCCCGTGCCGCCGCGGCGCTCGAGCCGCAGGTCTGGCCGGATGCGCCGAACCGCCCGGAATTCCCGCAGGCGCTGCTGCGCCCGGGGGAGCACTATCGCCATTCCAGCAAGTACCGGTTCAGCCATTCCGGCAGCGCCGACGACCGGTAGCGAAGGCCTTGATGAAGGCCCTTTCGAGGGCGTTCATCATGCACTGCAATATTTCGGTAGCCGCCGCGCCTTAGCTATTCAATTGTCGCAATCGTGCCTATTCTGGGCGCCAACGCAAATCTCACCAGAGCCGCTAGCGCCCCGTGAAGAACCTGAATTACGCGTCCCGCCGCACTGCACTCAAGACGGCGCTCGCCGCCGGGTTTGCATCGCTGCTTCCGCCTGTCGCATTCGCCCAGGATTCCGCCGCACCCGCGCCGACCGACGCCGCCGTCGGGACGACCGATACGCCGTTCACATTCGACATGCTGTCGGAGCAGATGCGCGAGCGGGCAACCCGCCCCTACGAGGCGCCGGCGAACGAGTTGCCGGACGTCATCGCCAATCTCGACTACGACCAGCACCGGGCGATCCGCTATCGTCCCGACCACGCGTTGTGGCGGACCGAACCGGTCGACTTCCACCTCCAGGCGTTTCATCCGGGATGGATCTTCCGGGAAACCACCCATGTCTTCATCGGGCAGGACGGCATCTACCGTCCGCATACCTTCACGTCCGAGGATTTCGAGTACCGCCCGCCGCTCGATCCGGCGGCGTTCCAGGGGATCGGCCTCGCCGGCGTCGCCGGCTTCCGCATCCACGCGCCGCTGCAGCGGCCGGACTACTACGACGAGATGGTGACCTTCCTCGGGGCGAGCTATTTCCGCGCTCTCGGCGTTGGCACGCGCTACGGCCTGTCGGCGCGGGGCCTCGCGATCAACACGGCGACCGGGGATCAGGAAGAGTTTCCCCGATTCAACGCCTTCTACATCGACGCGCCGCGGCCGGGTGAGCACTCGATCCGCCTGATGGCCGAGCTCGACAGCCCGAGCGTCGCCGGCGCCTTCCTGTTCGTCATAACACCCGGCGTGCAGACCGAGGTCGAGGTCTCGAACCGGCTGTATTTCCGCAACGAGGTCGCGCGCCTCGGCATCGCGCCGCTGACCTCGATGTTCACCTTCGGGGAGAACGATCGGGCGGGGCGCGACGATTTCCGGCCCGAGGTTCACGACAGCGACGGGCTCTGCATCGAGCGCGCCGACGGGGAGCGGCTCTGGCGCCCGCTGAAGAACCCGCAGACGCTGGCGCTGTCGTTCTTCCGTGAGACCAGTCCACGCTCGTTCGGCCTGCTGCAGCGGGATCGGTCCTTCGCCAGCTACGAGGATACCGAGGCCCGCTACGAGTTGCGGCCGTCCCTGCTCGTCGAGACGCTCGGCGACTGGGGGACTGGAACCATCGCGCTGGCGGAGATTCCGACCGATTCGGAGGCCAACGACAACATCGTCGCCTTCTGGATTCCGGAGGACCGGCCGACCGCCGGCAGCGCCCTGGAGTTTCGTTACCGCATGTCGTGGGGGCTCGACGCGCAGACGCCTTCGAGCCTGGCCACGGTCTCGGGCACCTTCGTCGGGGTCGGCGGCAATGCGGCCGCCACCGACATCAATCCGTCGCTGCGCCGATTCGCCATCAACTTCGAAGGCGGCACGATCGCCAACCTGCCGGAGGATGCGGAACTCCAGCCGATGATCGACATTTCCCCCAATGCAGTGCTGCTTCACTCGGGGATGTCGCGGCTCCCCGACGGCGGCTGGCGTTTGTCGCTGGAAGTCGAACGGCAGGATTCGGAAGCTGTCGAACTGCGCGTGAAACTTTCCATGCTGCAGCGCATTATAAGCGAGACTTGGCTCTATCAATGGACGGGCACTCTATGAGCACCGTGGCAGATATCGACATGCAGACGAACCTGGGTTCCCTCATCGGCCGGCCTGACTTGGCGGACGACGTGATCGCGAGCGCGCTCTGCGAACGGCTGCGCGCCGAGGGACGGTCGGACGACGATGCGCACGGCATCCTGTCGTCGGCCCGCCAGTCGGAGTCCGAAGCAGCGTCCCTGCTCCGGACGATCGCCGTGCCCGCGCCGTCGGCGAAACTGACGATGCCGACGCAGCAGCTGGCTTCGACGCGCCGGCGGTTTTCGCTCGGCGGCGGGTTTGCCAAGCTCTCGCTGGGCCGCTGAACGCTATTGGCTGGTCTCGAGCAGGCGGCACTGATCGAGGTCAACGTTTCGGCCGGTAAAGGAAGACGACGTTGATCACGATGAAGCGGATTGTCTTCGCCGCTGCCTCGGCGCTTCTGGCTGCCGTTGCCACCTATCTTTTCTTCGTCGTCGTGACCGTGAACGGCGTGACCAACCTGCATTTCGTCCAGGTGGGTCTTCTCATGCTCTGCTGTCTCTGGCTGGCATGGGGATTCAACATGGCGCTCGCCGGCATCCTCGTGCCGCAGCCCCCCCGCCTCGTCGTCGACGCTACGCGCTGGCGCAGCGACAGCCGGACCGCAATCCTCGTTCCGGTCTACAACGAGGACGCGCGTGCCGTTTTCGCCCGCGTCGCGGCGATGATCGAGGGCCTGCGCCGTATCGGCCAGCTCGAGCGGTTTCACGTCCATGTGCTGAGTGACTCGACCCGGATCGAATGCGTCGATGCCGAACGCGAGGGGACCCGGCTGCTGCTCGCCGAGCTCGGCGCGGCCGGGCGGCTCTATTACCGGCATCGCGAGAAGAACGTCGGGCGCAAGGCCGGCAATATCGAGGACTTCGTCACCAATAGTGGCGGCGCCTACGACTACATGCTGGTGCTGGACGCCGACAGCCTGATGCGGCCGGAGACCATCGTGCAGATGGTGGCGCGCATGGACGAGGACCCCGAGCTCGGCCTCCTGCAGACCCAGCCGCTGATCATCGGCCGGCGGACGCTGTTCGGCCGGGCATTGCAGTTCTCGGCGGCGCTGTTCTCTCCGATCTTCTCGCGTGGCATCGCCGCGCTGCAGGGGCGGGAAGGCCCTTTCTGGGGCCACAACGCCATCATCCGCGTCCGGGCCTTCGCGGCCTGCTGCGGCCTGCCGACGCTCAAGGGGCGTCCGCCCTTCGGCGGCCACATCCTCAGCCACGATTTCGTCGAGGCGGCACTCCTGGCGCGCGGCGGCTACAAGGTCCGCGTCGATCCCGACCTCGAAGGCTCCTACGAGGAAGCCCCGTCCAACATCATCGAATACGCCAAGCGGGACCGGCGGTGGTGCCAGGGCAATCTGCAGCACGGCAAGCTGCTCGGCGCGCCCGGCCTCAAGCCCTGGAGCCGCGTCGCCCTGGTCAGCGGCATCATGGCCTATGCCGCCTCGCCGATCTGGCTGATGTTCCTGATCGTCAGCCTGCTCGACCCGATCCTCGCCCCCGAGCCCAACTACTTCCCGGCCGACTCGCTGTTCCCGGTCTTTCCGCAACCGGAGACCCAGAAGGCGCTGCTGCTGCTGTTCGGCATCTTCGTGCTGCTGCTTTTGCCGAAGACCCTGATCACCTTCGGCAGCGCGCTGACGAAGCGGCGGCGCAAATTCGGCGGCGCCCTGTCGGTGATCGCCGGAGCGACCGTCGAACTGGTGATGACCAGCATCCTCGCCCCGGTGATGATGATGTTCCAGTCGAAGGCCGTGGCCGAAATCCTCGTCGGCGCAGATGCCGGCTGGCCGGCAAGCGAGCGCGAGGACGGCAGCCTGCCGCTCGGCACGGCCTTCCAGGCCAGCTGGTGGATGGTCCTCGCCGGCGCCGCGGTGCTGCTGGCGACGATCAATTATTCCCCCAACCTCATGCTGTGGACGTTGCCCATCGCCTTGCCGCTGGTCGCCGCGCCGCTGTTGATCAGCGCGACGGGCAGTCCGGCGCTGGGCGACTGGGCGCGCCGCCGCCATCTGTTCGAGACGCCGTTCGAGGCAGACCCCGAGCCGGTCATCCGCGACGCCGCAGTCTGGCGCCAGCGGCTTGCGCGCCTCGATCGCCACCAGCCCGACCTTGAGAATGACACGATGAAGGGACCAGGGATGCTGCCCGATCCCGTTTGAGTCCTAGTTCATCAGCATGATCACCAGCGCGACGCCTGCCATCGCCGTCCAGACCCGCGACCAGCGCGTGGATTTCTGGCGCGGCATCGCGCTGGCGATGATCTTCATCAACCACATTCCCGGGAATTTCTGGGAGGACTATACCTCCCGCAATTTCGGCTTCTCCGATGCGGCCGAACTCTTCGTCTTCCTCGCCGGTTTCGCCTCGGCCTTCGCCTATGGTCGGCTCTTCCTCGGCGGCGAGAAGCTGATCGCCTCGCTGCGGGCGGCGCGGCGGGCGGGCGTCCTCTATCTCGTCCATATCAGCCTGACGATGGCAGCGGTGGCGATCTTCTCCTGGGGCGCGCTGGCGCTGGGCGAAGGCGGCTTGATGCGGAACATCGGTCTGGCCCAGTTCATCGCGATGCCGCTCGAGACGATGGTCGGCTTCGCCAGCCTCGGGCACCAGCTCGGCTACGTGAACATCCTGCCGATGTATTCCGTGCTGCTGCTGCTGCTGCCGCTGCACCTTTTCCTCGTCGGGATCAGCCGCAACATCATGCTCGGCGCCGCCGTCGCGATGTGGTTCGCCGCCTATCTCTGGCGCATCGACGTGCCGGCCTATCCGCTCCCCGGCGGCTGGTTCTTCAATCCGTTCGCCTGGCAGCTGATATTCGCCATCGGGCTGTATTGCGGGTTCCGGCGGGTCGAGGGCAAGGCCAGCGTCCCCTACCGCCCGTGGCTGTTCTACGCGGCACTGGCCTATGTCTTCGCGTCGTTCCTGACGATCCGGCTCGACCTCTGGTGGCTCTGGGGCGCCTATCCGCTGCCGATGATCCTGACGGGCTTCGACAAGACCTATGTCAGCCTCCCGCGCCTCCTGCACATCCTGTCGATCTGCTATCTCTTCGCCAATGCGGCCCCGAGTTCGCCCTTCTCGACGGTCACCCGGGACAACGTCTTCGCCATGCTCGGCCGTCATTCGCTGCCGGTCTTCGCGTTCGGCACCGTCCTGTCGCTGTTCGGCCAGGTCATCAAGCACGGCCAGGCGCCGGACTTCCTGTTCGACACGCTGCTGATCGGCGGCGGCCTCTTCATCCAGATCGCGCTGGCCCGCTATCTCGACTGGTGGCGGGTGGCGTCGCAGGGCGTGCGTCCCGCCTTCGCCGCAAAGCCGGCCCGGCTGGTGCCTGGGCATTCGCCCGTGCCTTTGCGGCTGCCGCCCCAGCCGGCGGGTGCGGCGATGCCGCGGGCCGAGAGCGCAAATCCTCGGACGAGCTGAACGAAAAAGGGCGCCCCGTCGCGGGCGCCCTCGTAGTCCGCCAGATCTTTTTCGATTCAGCGCATGACCGGCATGATGAACTCGGCGCCGTCCTTGATGCCCGAGGGCCAGCGGCTGGTGATGGTCTTGGTCCGCGTATAGAAGCGGAACGCGTCCGGGCCATGCTGGTTGAGATCGCCGAAGCCCGAAGCCTTCCAGCCGCCGAAGGTGTAATAGGCCAGCGGCACCGGGATCGGCACGTTGACGCCGACCATGCCGATATTGATGCGGCTGGCGAAGTCCCGCGCCGCGTCGCCGTCGCGGGTGTAGATCGAGACGCCGTTGCCGTATTCGTGCTCCATCGGCAGCGACAGGGCTTCCTCGTAGTCCTTGGCGCGGACCACCGAGAGGACCGGGCCGAAGATCTCGGTCTTGTAGATGTCCATGTCCCGCGTGACGTTGTCGAAGAGACAGGCGCCGACGAAGAAGCCGTTCTCGTAGCCCTGCAGCTTGAAGCCGCGCCCGTCGACGACGAGGTCCGCGCCCGCTTCGACGCCGCTGTCGATCATGCCGAGGACGCGCTTCTGCGCCTCGCCGGTGACCAGCGGGCCGAAATCGACGTCGTCGCCGGCCGTATAGGGTCCGATCTTCAGCGCCTCGACCTTCGGGATGAGCTTTGCGACCAGCCGGTCCGCCGTCTCCTTGCCCACCGGAATCGCAACGGAAACTGCCATGCAGCGCTCGCCGGCGGCACCATAGCCCGCGCCGATCAGCGCGTCGGCGGCCTTGTCGAGGTCGGCGTCGGGCATGATGATCATGTGGTTCTTGGCGCCGCCGAAGCACTGCACGCGCTTGCCGTTGGCGCAGCCGCGCGAATAGATGTAGTGCGCGATCGGCGTCGAGCCGACGAAACCGATGGCCTGGACGTCAGGGTCGTCGAGGATCGCGTCGACCGCGCCCTTGTCGCCGTTGACGACGTTGAGGATGCCGGCGGGAAGCCCCGCCTCGATCATCAGCTCGGCCAGCATCAGCGGCACCGACGGGTCGCGCTCCGACGGCTTGAGGATGAAGGCATTGCCGCAGGCGATGGCCGGCGCGAATTTCCACATCGGGATCATCGCCGGGAAGTTGAACGGCGTGATGCCGGCGACGACGCCGAGCGGCTGGCGCACCGAATAGATGTCGATGCCGGGGCCGGCGCCTTCGGAGAACTCGCCCTTCAGGAGATGCGGCGCGCCGATGCAGAACTCGACCACTTCAAGGCCGCGCTGCACGTCGCCCTTCGCGTCCGGCACGGTCTTGCCGTGCTCGCGCGACAGCGTCTCGGCGAGCTTGTCCATGTCGCGGTTGAGGAGTTCGACGAATTTCATCATCACCCGCGCCCGGCGCTGCGGGTTGGTCGCAGCCCAGGCCGGCTGCGCCGCCTTGGCGTCCTCGACCGCCGCGCGCATTTCCGCCGCACCCGCCAGCGCGACCTGCGCCTGGACCTCGCCGGTGGCGGGATTGAACACGTCGGCGGTGCGCCCGCTTGTGCCGGCGACGCGCTTGCCGCCGATGAAGTGACCGATCTGTTCCATGAATTTCCTCCTCCGGATTTTGGTTGGGTCCTTTCTCCGCCGCTGGGCCGCAAAAGCCAAGCCTCCCCAGCGCGCATCCGTTGTGCGTATATCAATGCTCTACGCGCATCAGGAGAGCAGATGAACTTCAATTGGGACGATGTCCGGCTGTTCCTGGCGGTGGCACGCGCCGGCCAGATCCTCGCCGCGGCCCGGCGTCTGGAGCTCAACCACGCCACGGTCGGGCGACGCCTCACGGCGCTGGAGACCGCCTTCGGCGCGCGGCTTCTCGACCGGCGACCGAACGGCTGTGAGCTAACGCAGACCGGGCGGGCCTTCCTCGAGCAGGCGGAGCGGATGGAAGCGGCGATGCTCGCCGCCCGCGCCGGGATCGGCGGCACCGACGTCGCCTTGTCCGGCAGCGTCCGGGTCGGCGCGCCGGACGGGTTCGGCACGATGTTCCTGGCGCCGCGCCTCTGGCGGCTGACCGACATGCATCCCGACCTCACCGTGCAGCTGGTGCCGGTGCCGCGCGCCTTCTCGATGTCGCGGCGCGAGGCCGACATCGCCATCACCATCGAGCGGCCGCAGGCGGGGCGGCTGGTGGCCGCCAAGCTCGTCGACTACTCGCTGGGGCTCTATGCCTCAGCCGGCTATGTGGAGGCTCACGACGCGCCAGGGACGCTGGCGGACCTGCCGCGGCATCGGCTCGTGGGCGCGGTCGAGGACCTGCTCTACAGCCCGCGCCTCGCCTATCACGGCGACATCGTCGCCGACTGGCCAGCACGGTTCGAGGTGTCGAGCGCGCTCGGCCAGAGCGAGGCGGTCGCCGCCGGCGCCGGGATCGGCATCCTGCACGGCTTCATGGCCGGCGGACGAATGGGACTTGTCCGCGTGCTGCCCGAGATATCGATCAGGCGAAGCTACTGGCTGGTCTATCACGAGAGCGTCCGCGACGTCCGGCGGATCACGGCGGTGGCGGACTTCATCCGCGACGCGGTCGACAACGAGCGCGACCTCTTCGCCTGACGCCACGATGACGCCATGCGAAGCGCGAAGGCTCAGCCGCCGAAGTCGGGCAGGTTCTCGATCTCGTTCTTGGTCAGCACGGTCCGCAGCTTGCCTAGATCGAGACGGACGTCGGTCAGCATCAGGATGACCGTCTTCGCGCCGATGCCGAGAAAGCCGCCGATCTCGACGCTGACGGCCTGCGGCTGGCCGTTCTGATCGCCGAGCACGGCGTTGACCTCGCCGATCTCCTCGTCGTCGGCACCGATCACCTGCAGTTCCTTGACCTGGCCGGACATCAGATTGAGCGAGATCACCGGCACCTCGTCGGAATCGATCGCCGCCATGACGCCGGAGGCCGGCGGCGGCGGCGCTTCGCCAGGAGCGGCGGGGGCTTCGGCAGCGGGCGCGGGTGCCTCGGCGGGTGCCGGTTCCGGCGAAGTCTCGGCGGGTGCTGCCGCAGGCGGCGTTGCGGCCGGCGGTTTACTGGCGTCCTGGGCCAACGCGGGCAGGGCAGTGGTCGAGAACAACAAAGCGGCAGCGAGCAGGACAGGCTTCACGGGGACGGTTCCTTCAAGTGGGCAACGCGGCACGCGTGCCTTGCCAATGATAGCCGATGTAGGGCGCGCCGGCACCACGGGCAGTCAGTGATGTGAACCCTCGGCCCGGTTGGTGACGGCGGCCTGCTCGAAGGTTGCCATGCCGCCGTGGCAGGCGGCGGCGGCCTTGACGATGCCCGCCGCGAGCGCCGCGCCGGTCCCCTCGCCAAGCCGCATGCCGAGCGCCAGCAGCGGCACCTTGTCCATGCGCTCCAGCGCCCGCATGTGGCCGGGCTCGGCCGAGACATGGCCGAACACGCAATGGTCGAGCGCGGCGGGGTCCATGGCGTAGAGCACCGCCGCTGCGGCGGTGGCGACGAAGCCGTCGACGATCACCGGCACACGCTGCGTCCGCGCCGCGAGGATCGCCCCCGCCATCGCCGCCAGTTCCCGGCCGCCGACCCGGCGCAGCACTTCCAGCGGGTCGGCGAGATGGCCGGCGTGGAAGGCGAGCGCCTTTTCCACCACCGCAGCCTTGCGGGCGACGCCCGCGGCGTCCTGGCCGGTGCCGGGCCCGACCCAGAGCGCCGGCTCGCCGCCGAACAAGGCCGCCAGCACGGCGGCGGCGACGGTGGTGTTGCCGATGCCCATTTCGCCGATGCACAGGAGATCCGGCTCGCCGGCCAGCACTTCCATGCCGAAGGCCATGGTCGCGGCGCAGGTCCGCTCGTCCATCGCGGCTTCCTCGCTGATGTCGCCGGTCGGCAGTTCCAGCGCGAGGTCGTAGATCTTCAGCCCGAGATCGAAGGTCGCGCAGATCTGGTTGATCGCGGCGCCGCCGGCGGCGAAGTTCGCCGCCATCTGGGCGGTGACCTCGGCGGGAAAGGCCGAGACGCCGTGCCGGGCGACGCCGTGATTGCCGGCGAACACCGCGACCAGCGGCCGCCGCACCGCCGGCGCCCTGCCCTGCCAGGCGGCCAGCCATTCCGACAGCTCCTCGAGCCGGCCGAGCGAGCCCGCCGGCTTGGTCAGCGTCGCCTCGCGCTCGCGCTTGGCCCGCACCGCCGCCATGTCGGGCCCCGGCATGCGCCGGACCAGTTCGCGAATGTCGTCGAAGGGCAGGCCGGTGATGGACATGGGACATTCCTGGCGAAAGTGTTGCTGGCGACGCGGCGGACCGGGTACGGCTGGATGAAACGTCGACATGCGACGCCGCAAGAACGGGAGCAAGAGGCCGCGATGAGAGAATTCGCCGATGCGACGCTTCGCTCCCTGGTTTTCCTGACGCGGTTCCCCGCCCGTTTCGCCTCGTTCCCGGCCGACAGCTCCCTCGGCGCGGATGCCCACGCCTTTCCGCTCGCCGGCCTGCTGGCCGCGATTCCCGCCGCTTTGGTGCTGATCACGGCTGATGCCGCCGGCCTGTCGCCGCTGGTTGCGGCGACGCTCTCGATCGGGACGCTGGTGCTGACCACCGGCGCGCTGCACGAGGACGGGCTCGGCGACGTCGCCGACGGGCTCTTTGGCCATCACGGGCGCGAGCGGGCGATCGCGATCATGAAGGACAGCCGGATTGGGACATACGGTGCGCTGGCCCTGTTGCTGTCGGTCGCGCTGCGGATCGGCCTGCTCGCCCAACTGCTGGAGCACGACCCGGGCGCTGCCGCCCTCGCGCTTTTCGCGGCTGCCGCGGTGAGCCGCGGGGCGATGGCCTGGCTCTGGTCCGTGCTGCCGTCGGCGGATCGGGGCGGGCTCGCCGACCGGATGGGCCGGCCGACGGAGGCGACCGGGCTCCGCACCCTGCTCGTCGGCGACGGCATCTTCCTCGTCCTCGGCGCGCTGGCCTTCGGCATCCTGCCGGCCTTCGCCGGCCTTGTCCTTGGCGGCCTCGTGCTCCTGTGGTTTCGCGGCGTCATCCGCCGCCGCCTCGGCGGACAGAGCGGCGACTGCCTCGGCGCGGCGCAGCAGCTGACCGAGATCGCGGCCCTTGTAGGGCTTTGCCTCGGCTGACCGCCGAGCTTCTGCGGCGCTTTGGCGCGTGGGAAGGAACTGGCTCCGCCGGGCGGCATTGCCTCCTCAGGGTCGCGTGGCGGCCCGGCACCCGCGTCCTTCGCGACCGCAACCTGAACGCCCCATCGACGGAGAGCCTTCATGACCGACGAAACCCCGTCCGGCCTGTCGCGCCGGTCCATGCTCAAGCTTGCCGCCGGCACCGCTGCCGGCGTTGCCCTGGCGGGCCAGGCCCAGGCCCAGCCGGAGAACCTGCCGACCATACCGGACGAGGCGACCGGTCGTCCCTTCCCGGAGGCCGAGCTGCAGATGCCGCTACCGCCAGGCGAGCGCCTCGGCTGGTGCGTCGTCGGGCTCGGCTCCTTCGCGCTGAACCAGGTGATTCCGGCGATTGCCCGTTCGCAGACCGCCAGGCTCACGGCACTGGTTTCCGGCAATGCCGACAAGGCGGCCCGGGTCGCGGAGCATTACGGCGTGCCGGATGCCGCGATCTACGACTACGAGAATTTCGATGAGATCGCCGACAACGACGACATCGACGTCGTCTACATCGTGCTGCCGAACGGTCTGCACGCCGAATACACGATCCGCGCCTTCGAAGCCGGAAAGCACGTCATGTGCGAAAAGCCGATGGCGAACACCGTGGAGGAATGCCGGCAGATGATCGCCGCGTCCGAGCGGGCCGACAAGAAACTGATGATCGCCTATCGCGCGCATTTCGAACCGCATAACGAGCGCGCCCTGCAGATGAAAGAGGACGGGGAGTTCGGCGACGTGAAGATGGTGCTCGCCAGCACCATGCGCACGCTGGACCTGTCGCGACCCCGCGACGAGTGGCGGGTCCTGCGCGACCTCGCCGGCGGCGGCTCGACCATGGACATCGGCATCTACGCGCTGAACGGCGCGCTGTACTTCCTGGGCGAGACGCCGACCGCGCTGGTCGCATCCATCGCCAATCCGCCCGACGACGTGCGCTTCCGCGAGGTCGAGGACATGCTGACCGCACAGCTGACGTTCCCGTCCGGCGCGCTGGTCAACCTCGCCTCCGCCTATACGCTGAACGAGAACCGCATCCAGCTGCTCGGCACCGAAGGCACCGGCCTGCTCGACCCGGCGACGTCGTACAGCGGCAACGAACTGCGTCAAACCGGGCCTGACGTCGGCACCCGCATCGTGCCGGTATCGGAGCCGGCGGCGCGGCAGTTCACCGGCGAGATCGACCATCTGTCACGTGCCGTGATGGAGGATTTCGAGCCGAGGACCCCCGGCGCCATGGGGCTGCGCGATGTCGGCCTGATCATGGCGATGTACGCGTCGGCGGAACGCAATGCCTGGGTGACGCTGAACCCCGACGGCACCATGGCCGAAGGCTGATCGCCCGGCGAAGCCGGACGCCGCAGGATGCATCGGCCGCGTGGGCCGATGCACTGCCCCATGTCCAACGTTATGTGATCGCGGCGAACAGCAGAAGCGCGGTCGCGACCATCAACAGGCGGGACAGCCGATCGAACAGCGCTATGCCGGCCCTTATGTCGGCGCTCTCCGCCTCCCGCCGTCCCTGCGGGTTGAGCATCGGCGCCTCGACCATGATCTCGCCGTAGCGGCGCGGTCCGCCGAGCGACAGGCCGAGGGCGGCCGCCATTGCCGCTTCCGGCCAGCCGGCATTGGGCGAGCGGTGCGACGGCGCATCGCGGCGGGTGACGGCCCAGACTGTGCCGATCCCCGCCTTGCGACCCAGCCCCGCCGCCAGCGCGAACAGCAGGGCGGTGAGCCGCGCCGCCGGCCAGTTCACGACATCGTCCATCTTTGCCGCCGCCCAGCCAAAGGCGCGATGGCGCTCGCTCATGTGGCCGATCATGGAATCGGCGGTATTGACCACCTTGTAGGCGATGAGCCCCGGCAGGCCGAGGACGAGGTACCAGAGGAGCGGCGCGACGATGCCGTCCGAGGCGTTCTCGGCGAGGCTCTCGATCGCCGCGCGGCTGACGCCGGCCGCATCCAGTTGCTCGGGGTCGCGCCCGACGATCATCGCCACCGCCCGGCGCCCGGCCGTGATCCCTTCCCCGTCCAGCGCGTCCGCCACGGCCCGCACGTGGTCGATCAGGCTCTTCTGCGCCAGGAAGATCGCCAGCACGACGGCTTCGAGCACCAGGCCGAGGGGGCCGGCCGCAGCGAACAAGGCCGCCAGCAGGAAGCCGGTGAGGAGTGCGCCGGTTACCAGCAGGGTAATCGCCAGCACGCCGCGCCGCCGCCGCGCGGTTTCGCCCAGCGCTTCCCGGTTGAGCCGCCGATCCAGCGTCCCGATGAGGTTGCCGATCAGCACCACCGGGTGCGGCAGGCGCCGCCACAGCCAGTCGGGATCGCCGACCAGCCGGTCGAGGACGAGGCCGATAACGGCAGCGGCCAGCCGGTCGATCACGCCGCGATCTCGCCGAGCGCTTCGTCCAGCGCCGCGCCGAGCCGCCGCGCCTCGGCTGTGTCCACGACATTGCCGATGCGCAGCCAGTCGGTGCGGTAGGCGAAAGGCCGCGTCAGGATCTGCCGGCGACAGAGCGCCGCAAACAGCGCTGCCGCGTCCGGGTGGCGGATCGTCTGGAAGAGGCGCGTGCCGCCGATGGGCGTCAGGCCGGCCGCCGCCAGCGTGACGGCCAGCAACCCGTGCTGGCGGTCAATCGCGGCCCGGACATCGGCGCAGAGCTTGGCGTCGCCCAGCCAGTCGGCGCCGACCGCCAGCGCCGGCCCGGACACGGCCCAGGCGCCGAGCTTGCCGCGCAGCGCATCGGCGAGCGTCGGCGTGGTCAGGGCGAAGCCCAGCCGCAGGCCCGCGAGGCCGAAGAACTTGCCGAAGGAGCGGTAGACCAGCAGCCCCGGCCGCCCGGTGGCCCCCGCGACGGAGCGCGCGGGATCGGCATCGGCGAAGGCCTCGTCGACGACGAGCAGCCCGCCCCGTGCCGCCAGCCGGTCCGCCAGCGCCAGCAGGTCCGCCGGTTCATGGGCTCGGCCATCCGGATTGTTCGGATTCACCACGACGACGATCGTGGCGTCGGCCGCGATGTCGCCCAGCGCGGTGATGCCTGCGACCGCATGGCCTGCCGTCTCGAACGCCGTCCGGTGCCCGGAATAGGTCGGCTCCAGGATGGCGACGCGGCTCCGGGGCAGCACCGACGGCAGCGCGGCGATCAGCGCCTGCGTCCCCGGCGCGGCGACGATGCCGGCTTGGGGCGGGGCGCCATAACAGACGCGCGCCGCCGCGATGGCGCCCGCCTCCAGCTCGGCTTCCGGCAGTCGCTGCCAGAGCGCCGGCGAAAGCGGCGGCAGCGGCGGCGGCGCCGGGTTTATGCCCGTCGACAGGTCCAGCCATTCGGCGCGCCGCCCGCCGAAGCTTGCGATCGCGGCGTCGAGCGCGCCGCCGTGGCGCAGTGCCGGGTCGAGCGCCGCCATCACGCCTCCCGGTCGATGACGTGGAGGAATGAGCCGCAGACGCTGCCCTTGCGCCGCCCGAACGCGCCAAGGTCGTCGCCCCGCGCGTCCTCGGCGGTGAACAGCGCCTCGCCCGGACCCTCCGAGACGATCGTCGCGTAGTGGAACTCGTGGCCCCGCAGCCGTCCGGGCCAGACGAACCCGTCCGACGCCTGCAGCCGCCGATAGCCGAGATGCAGGCGGCGCGTTGCAAAACTGGTTTGGAGGGGCAGGAGATCCAGCATGGCGTGGCGCGTCCCGTCGCCGTCTTCGAGGCCGGCGCCGAGCACCATGTAGCCGCCGCACTCGCCATAGATCCGGGTGCCGTGCGCGGCGGCCTTGCGCAGGCCCTGCCGAAACGTGCCGGCCGCGGCGAGCCGCCCGGCATGCAGCTCGGGATAGCCGCCCGGCAGGTAGATCGCGTCGGCGTCCGCGGCTGGCGCTTCGTCGGCCAATGGCGAGAAGGTGCTGATCGTGGCCCCGGCGCGGCGCCAGCCGTCGAGGAGATGCGGGTAGGCGAAGGCGAAGGCCTCGTCGCGGGCGACAGCGATGCACTGACCAAGCGGCGGAAGCGGTGCGGCAGCAGCTCCGCCGCCGCTTGCTGAAGGTGCCGCCAGCGCCGCCAGCGCATCGAGGTCGCAGCCGGATGCGACCCAGTCGGCCGCCCGCTCCAGGAACGCCGCCAGTGCCTCATGCTCGCCCGCCTGCACGAGCCCCAGATGCCGCTCCGGCAGCGCCAGCGCGGCAGCGCGCGGCAGGACGCCGAGGACCGGGATCGCCAGCGGCGCCAGCGCCTCGCGCAGCAGCGCCTCGTGCCGGTCCGAGCCGACCCGGTTGAGGATCAGCCCGGCGAGCGCGACATCCGGTCGATGCGTCGCGAAGCCGCGCACCAAAGCGGCGACGGAATGCGACTGCTTGGCGCAGTCGACGACGAGGACGACATTCAGGCCGAGCAGGACGGCGAGATCGGCGGCCGAGCCCGAGCCGTCGGCGGCGCCGTCGAAGAGGCCCATCATCGCTTCGACGACGAAGGCCGGCGCCTCCCCTGCCTCCGCGGCCAGGTTGGCGACAAGTTCCGGCCGCATCGCCCAGGGATCGAGATTGACGCAGGCACGGCCGCTCGCCGCTGCATGGAAGGCCGGGTCGATATAGTCCGGCCCGGCCTTGGCGGACCGGACGGCCGCACCCTGCCGGCTGAGCGCCCGCAGCAGCGACAGCGTCACCGTGGTCTTGCCGGCGCCTGATTGCGGCGCGGCGATCATCAGCCCCGTCACGATCGGGCTCCCTGCTTTGCGGCCGTCGGGGCGCGGCCTATAAGCCTGCCATGAACGTCAGGCGCGGCGAGGACAAGAGTGACGATGCGGCGGCGGACCGGCCGCTTCGCCGCGGCTGGACGACGGGCGCCTGCGCGACCGCCGCGACCAAGGCGGCGCTGACGGCCCTGTTCACCGGCGAGTTCCCCGACCCGGTGGGCATCACTCTGCCGAAGGGCGAGACGCCCGCCTTCGCGCTGAACCGCCAGGCGCTCGGCGGCGGCACCGCCATGGCGACGATTATCAAGGATGCCGGCGACGATCCGGACGTGACGCATCGGGCCGAGATCGTCGCGACGGTGCGCTTCGGCGCGCCGGGCACGGGGCTCGTCTTTCGCGCCGGCGAAGGCGTCGGCACGGTGACGCTCGCCGGCCTGCCGCTGCCGCCGGGCGAGCCGGCGATCAACCCGGTGCCGCGCCGGATGATCGGCGACGTCGTCGCGGCGCTCTGCGCGGCGCATGGAAGGGCCGCCGACGTCTTGGTGGAGATCGGCGTCACCGGCGGCGCGGCGCTGGCGGAAAAGACCTGGAACCCCCGCCTCGGCATCGTCGGCGGCCTGTCGATCCTCGGCACGACCGGCATCGTCCATCCGTTCTCCTGCGCCGCGTGGATCCACTCGATCCACCGCGGCGTCGACGTGGCGAGCGCTGCGGGGCTTTCCCACGTCGTCGGCGCCACCGGCTCGACCAGCGAAGCGGCGGCCCGCGCGCTCTATCCGGACCTGCCCGAGATCGCCTGGCTCGACATGGGCGACTTCGCCGGGGGCCTGCTCAAATATCTGCGCGCCCATCCGGTCGACCGCCTCACCATCGCCGGCGGCTTCGCCAAGCTGACCAAGCTGGCGCAGGGGGCGATGGACCTGCATTCCGGCCGCAGCCAGGTCGACCTCGCCTTTCTCGCCGACCTCGTCGCCGCAGCCGCGCCCGAACGCGCGGAGGCGCTGCGCCCCAAGATCCTCGCTGCCAACACCGCCAAGGCCGTGCTCGACCTTGCCCGCGCGGAGGGGATCGACCTTGCCGCGCCGGTGGCGCAAGCGGCCCGCCGGGCGGCGCTGGAGATCCTGCGCGGCGCGCCGGTCGGCGTCGAGATTCTGGTCGTCGACCGCGACGGAGGCGTGCTTGCCCGGGTCGGCTGAGACCTTCCTGGTGCTGGGCGGCACCGCCGAGGCCAACAAGCTCATCGCGGCGCTGCGCGCGGCGCGGCCGGACGCGCGGATCATCCTGTCGCTCGCAGGGCGCACAACCACCCCGGTGCTCCCGGCCGATTGCGAAGTTCGGGTCGGCGGCTTCGGCGGCAGCGATGGCCTGGCGGCATATCTGCGCCAGGAGGGCGTGACCTGCCTCCTCGACGCGACCCACCCCTTCGCTGCCGGAATCAGCCGCAATGCCGCCCGCGCGGCGGACGCCACCGGCACGCGCCGCATCGCGCTGGTGCGCCCGCCCTGGGTCGCCCAAGACGGCGACCGCTGGACATCCGTCGCCTGCCTCGCCGGCGCGCGCGATGCCTTGCCGGCCAATGCACGGCCGTTCCTGGCACTGGGTCGCCAGCATCTGGCGCCGTTCGCGGCGCGGCCGGATCTCAAGCCCGTCGTCCGGATGATCGAGGCGCCGGTGCCGCCGCTGCCCTTCCCGGCCGAGATCGTGTTGGCGCGGCCCTCGGCGGACGTCGCGGACGAAGCCGCGCTGCTGGCCCGGCTCGCCGTCACCCATCTCGTCTGCCGCAATTCCGGCGGCAGCGCCTCCTTCGCCAAGATCGCGGCGGCGCGGGAGCTCGGCCTGTCCGTGATCATGATCGACCGCCCGCCGGAGCCTCCGCCGCCGGTCGTCCGCTCGGTGGAGGAAATCATCGCCGCCATCGCGCCTTGAGCCGCCTCAGACCGCCGCCTTGCGCTTCGGCCGCAGCAGATGCACCTGCGTCGCGTCATAGAGGTGGGAATCCACGAAATCCTCCGCCCCCAGCGCCCGCCCGACGAAGATCAGCGCGGTGCGCGTCAGCTTGGCCTCGCGGGCTTTCGTATGGATGTCGGCGAGCGTGCCGTGGATGAAGGCCTCGTCCGGCCAGCCGACCCGGTAGGCGACGATCGCCGGGCAGTCCGGCCCGTAGGCCGGCAGCGGCAGGAGCTCGCGCTGGATGTGCGGGATGTTGCGGACCGACAGGTGGATGGCGAGCGTCGCGCCGCTCTGGCCGAGCGTCGAGAGTTCCTCGCCCTCCGGCATGCGCGAGGATTTCATCGCGGTGCGCGTCAGGATCACCGTCTGGCAGATCTCGGGGACGGTCAGTTCCTTCTGCAGCGCCGCGGCAGCCGCCGCGAAGGCCGGCACGCCCGGCGTCACGTCGAAGGGGATGCCCAGTGCCCTCAGCCGTCGCATCTGCTCGGCGACGGCGCCATAGAGCGAGGGATCGCCCGAATGCACCCGCGCGACGTCCTGGCCGGCGGCATGCGCGCTTTCCATCTCGGCGATGATCTCGTCGAGATTCATCGGCGCGGTATCGAGCACGCGGGCGCCTGCGGGCGCCGCCTTCACCACCTCTTCCGGCACCAGCGACCCGGCATAGAGGCAGACCGGGCAGGCCTCGATCAGCCGCAGCCCGCGCACGGTGATCAGATCCGGCGCGCCGGGGCCGGCGCCGATGAAATGGACGGTCATGCGGTTTCTCCCTTGCTTCCACCTGCCATCCCCGTCCCGGCCTTGCCCGCATAGCCGCGCGGCGTATAGGCCCAGGCCTTGCCGTCGCCGGTGGTGAAGCACCGGCTTTCCGACGAGCCGATGATCACCACGGTCAGCATGTCGACATCGTCGACGTCGAGTTCGGCGAGCGTCACGATCCGCACGCGCTCACCCGGACGGCCGAGATTGGTGGCGAGGATCACCGGGGTCCCGGGCGGGCGGTGCTTCAGCAGCTCGTCGCGGGCGAAGGCCAGCTGGGTGCGGCGCTTGCGCGAGACAGGGTTGTAGAAGGCGATGACGAAGTCCGCCTCCGCCGCGGCGCGGACGCGGGTCTGGATGTCCGCCCAGGGCGTCAAAAGGTCGGACAGCGAGATGGTGCAGAAATCGTGGCCGAGCGGCGCGCCGGCGCGGGCGGCGGCCGCCTGCAGCGCCGAGATGCCGGGCGAGACGACGATCTCGGCGCGCCTTGCGCCGTCGGCGAGGCCTCCCTTCTCGAGAAGCTCGAAGACCAGCGTCGCCATGGCGTAAATGCCGGCATCGCCCGAGCAGATCAGCGCGACCCTCTTGCCTTCGCCGGCCAGAAGCATCGCGTGGCGCACCCGCGTTTCCTCCTCGCCGAGCGCGAAATCATGCCGCGTCTTGCCGTCGGCCAGAGGACCCAAGAGGTCCAGATAAAGCGAGTAGCCGACGAGGTCGGTGGCCTCCGCCACCATGCGGCTGACCTCCGGCGAGCGCCATTCGGCGCCGCCCGGTCCGATGCCGACGACGAAGAGCGTGCCGCGCGCGCGGCCGATCCTTGCGGCGTCGACCGGATGCGGCGCTTCACCCAAAGCTGCCGTGACGCGGCGGCTCTTGCGCTTGGCAAGGCGCAGCCGGCCTTCGGCGCCCACGGCCGCCAACGCCGCGCCCTCGGCGACGCCATGGCATCCGGTCTCGGCAAAGACGATCTCGGAGGGCGTTTCGAGGCGCGGGGCCTCGGCCTCCAGCGCGGACGCGGCGAAGAACCGCGCCGGGACGCCGAAATGCGCGGCGACCGCATGCACGGCCGGCTCGTCCGCCTTGAGGTCGATGGAGACGACGCAGGCGAGCGCCAAGGGGCTCACGCCGGCTTCCACCAGCGTCGCCTCGGAGAGCGCGATCGCCTCGTCCACCGGCGCGCCGCGCTCGCTCCCGATGCCGAGCACGAGGTTCTGCGGCCGGTAGAGCAACTCGCCGGGGTTCGGTGCGCGGACGGCGTCAGTGACCGTCAGCAGCACATCGCCGTCGGCGGCGAAGTTCAGCCGCGCGGCCTCCAGCCAGGGCGCCGATCCGGCGAGCCGCGCCGTGCCGCCGGCGACCAGCTCGGCCATGGCAGACTTGGCGAAGTCCGGGTTCTCCAGCCGCCAACCCGGCGGCGGCGCGTCCAGCGCGACGCCGAAGCGCAAATCGCCGGCGGTGGTGATGGCCGCCGCCGTGCCCAGCGCCGCCGCGATAGCCCGGGCGAGATCGTTGGCGCCATGGTGGCCACCGAGCAGCGGCACGACGGCCGAGCCATCCTCGGCGACGGCGACGACCGGCGGCTCGCGATGCTTGTCGGCGAGGAGCGGCGCCAGCATGCGCACCAGCGCGCCCGTCGCCATCAGTGCGACGATCGGCCGGCCTTCCGTGTAGAGCGCCTGCAGATGCGTCGCTGCGCTGTCGAAGCTGACGGCGACGTCGGCGCAGCGGGCGCTGGCGCCATGGATCGTGCCGCCGGTGGCGGCGGCGATCCGCGCGGCGACGGGACGCGCGGAATCGGAGAGGATGACGATGGCCGGCTTGGTCATTATGCAGATTCCGCTGCTGGCTGGGCTCCGAGCCCGCGCAGGATCGCCGCTTCCGCGCCGCGATAGCCGAGGATCATCGAGAAATACGGCACGTCCCCGTCGATCTCGGCCAGCGGCACGATGCGCTCGGCGTCGAGCGTGACGCGCTCGCAAAGCGCGCATTGGTCGGCAAGGCCCAGCCGTTCGAGCAACGCGCGGACACGGGCGAAATGCCGGCCGAGCTTGATGATCGCGAAGGCCTCGCAGGCTTCTATGCGCGCTTGGAGGGCGTCGTCGTCGAGCGGCGCCGGCAGCACCGTCAGGACGTCGTTGCGCGCCGCCAGCGGGCGCTGCAGCCGGGCCGAGGCGGCGGAAACCGAGGTCACGCCGGGGACGATCTCGGTGGGGAAGCGATCGGCCAGCCGCTCGAACAGATACATGAAGGAGCCGTAGAAGAACGGGTCGCCCTCGCAGAGCACGGCGACGTCATGGCCCGCGGCGAGCCGACCGGCGATCGCGGACGCTGCCTTGTCGTAGACCGCGGCGGCCGGAAACCGCTCGACGCGCATCGGCACGACGATCGGAATCTCTTCCTGGTGCGGCCCCAGATGCGCGGCGACGATGGAGCGGGCAAAGCTCGTGCCGTGATCCGGCGCCGGATAGGCGACGACGGGGGCGGACTGCAGGATGCGCAGTGCCTTCAGCGTCAGCAGCTCGGGATCGCCGGGCCCGACGCCGAGCCCGTAGAGCGTGCCGCTCATCGGCCGATGCCCTTGCTCAAATGCCAGTGGATGACGGTCATCGACGGCTTGAAGCCGCGATAGGGGCCGACCTTCTCGGCCCGCTCCACCGAAACGCGCATCAGCTCCCCGCCCAGCTTCTCATGCAGCCCGATCAGCAGCGCTTCCGATTCCAGCGTCACGGCATGCGCGACCATCCGCCCGCCCGGCCGCAGCGCCTCCCATGCCGCGTCGAAAACGCCGTCCGTCAGGCCGCCGCCGATGAACACGGCATCCGGCTGGTCGAGCCCGTCGAAGGCTTCGGGTGCCGATCCGGCGACCACGACGAGTTCCGGCACGCCCAGCGTCGCGGCGTTCTCGGCGATCATCGCCCGGCGCGCTTCGATCGGCTCGATGGCGATGGCACGCGTCCGGACGGCGCTTCGCAGCCACTCGACCGAGATCGAGCCGGAGCCGGCGCCGACATCCCAGAGCAATTCGCCCGGCATCGGCGCCAGCGCCGCGAGGGCCAGCGCCCGCAGCACGCGCTTGGTCATCTTGCCGTCATGGACGAAGGCGTCGTCCGGAAGCCCGGCGACAAGCGGCCGCGGCTCGGCCGCCCGGCCGGCGACGCAGGCCACCGCCACGGTGTTCAGGTTGGCGACCTCATCCAGGTCGAAGCCGGCGGCCGTCGTCTCGCGCACCCGCTCGCGTTCGCCGCCGAGATGCTCCAGCACGATCATCCGGCTCGGGCCGTAGCCGCGACCGGTCAGGAGCCGCGCCAGCGCCTGCGGCGACTGGCCGTCGGCCGAATAGACAAGCAGCTGTGCGCCCGGCGCCAGTGCCCGCGCGACGGCCTCGACCGGCCGCCCATGGACGGTGAGGCAGGCGCAGTCCTGCAGCGGCCATCCGAGCCTGGCCGAGGCCAGCTGGAAGGCCGCCGGCGCAGGAATGACGCGCATCGCCGCTGGCGTGAAATGCCGGGTCAACGTCGCGCCGACGCCGAACCACATCGGGTCGCCGGTCGCGAGCACCACGGTCGGCGTCCCGGCGCAGGCGGCAAGGCGCTCGATCGAATCCGCGAAGGGCGATACCCAGGGGATCGTCTGCGCGTCGGTGTCGCCGAGCATGGCGAGGTGGCGCTCGCCGCCGAAGACGGTCGTCGCGTCGGCCAGCAGCTGCCGGGCTTCGTCCGACAGGCTGTCCAGCCCGCCATCGCCGATGCCGATGACCGTCAGCCACGGGCTTTCCGGCGTAGCCTCCGCGGGCTTGCCGCCGTCGTCATGGCCCGCCAGCCAGGGCCGCACCGGGTCGGCCATGGTCAGTCGAGCCCCTTGGCGAGCGCGTTCACCGCCGCCGCCGCCATGGCGCTGCCGCCGCGCCGGCCGGCGATCGTCACATACGGAATGCCGCGCGAATCGCGCACCAGCTCGGCCTTGGATTCGGCCGCGCCGACGAAGCCGACGGGCATGCCGATGATCAGCGCCGGCCTTGGCGCGCCCTCGTCGAGCCGTTCCAGCAGGCGGAACAGCGCCGTCGGGGCGTTGCCGATGGCGACGACCGCGCCCTCCATCAGCTCGCTCCAGAGGTCCACCTGGGCCGCCGAACGCGTCGTGCCGTCACGCTCGGCGATGCGCCTTGTGCGCGGATCGGAGAGCCGGCAGACGATCTTGTTCTGCTGCGGCAGCCGGCCGGGAATGACGCCGTGGGCGACCATCTCGCTGTCGCAGAGGATCGGCGCACCGGCGGCGAGCGCCGCCTTTCCCGCCGCGATCGCATCCTGCGAGAGCAGGAGGTCGGCGACGATCTCCGGCATGCCGCAGGCATGGACGAGCCGGATGGCGAGGTCCTGCGCGTCGTCCGGCAGTTGCGACAGGTCGGTCTCGGCACGGATCAGCCGGAAGCTCTCGGCATAGATCGCGTCGGGATCGCGCAGATAGTTGAGCCGCGCGCCCGGCGCGACATAGGCCTCCGGGTCGTCCTCGCCAAGCGCCTCGGCCAGCCGGTGGCCGAGGCCGACGATCCAGCCCTCCTCCGCCACCACGGTCGCGGCCTGATCGGCCGGCAGATCGGTGGGCGCGGCGAGCAGTTCGCCGAAGCGTCCGTCGGCGTCGAAGCGGCTGAAGATCGTCGCCAGCGTCTCGACCTGCGCCTCGTCGATCGCGGATTTGTCGCCCTGCTCGATCTTGATGAGGCCGGGATAGATCTCCGCCAGCACGATCGGCGCATTCAGCGCCGAGGCAAAGCGCGTCTCGAACGGCCAGACGGCCAGATGATCGGCAAATTCCGGGTTGCGGCGCAGCTGTTCGAGCCGGGCGATGCCGGTGATCGCCTGGCTGCCGACGCTGCCGGTGAAGTTGAGCTTCCAGACGGGCTGGGCCTTGCCGGCCCGGGCCTCGGCCACGCGCTTTTCCGGCAGTCCTGTCGGATAGGGATCGGGCTTGGTCGCCGACAGGCCCGGCACCACCTGGTGCATCGGTCGGCCCCAGTACATCGGCATGCCGGCGAGCTGCTCGCGGTTGAGCCGTCCGGCGACCTCGAAGCGGTTGTTGGTGTTGGTCTCGAGGTCCTGCAGCGCATCGGCGAAGAAGCCCCAGAGGGCGCGCCAGTCGGGGCTGCCGGCAATCGCCGCGGCGCCGCCGGCCGGATAGCCGAAGGGAAAGTCGAAGCCGGCGAAGACGCGCTTTTCGTCCGCCAGCGCCTGGCGGAAATAGGCCTCCAGCCGCGCCATCGCGGCAGCCCGCGTCGGCGGGTTGATCGTCTCGACCAGCCGCGTCTCGGTGCCCTCGCGCTCGGCAAAGGCGATCCAGACGGAATCCTTGCCTTTGGCAGGCGCGTTGGATGCCGACCAGTCGACGATGACGTAGCGATCAAAGAGGGCGCTCATCGGCTGCTCGATCGGTTCGGCGTCACGAGGCCGCCTCGCGGCCGCGACGGCGCGTCACGGACGACGCATCGAGCGTGGGCCGAGCGGATGGTCGGCATGCGGATAGGGGTGGTGGTGGTGATCGTGGGAATGGTCGTGTCCGCCGTGCGAATGCGAGTGGGGATGAGGGTGCCCGCCCGCCTCGCCTTCGGCATGCGAGTGGACGTGGCCCGGCGCGTGGTCGTGTGCATGGTCATGCTTGTGGTCATGATCATGACCGTGGTCATGCCCGTGCGCATGGGCGGTTTCGTGGCGCGGCGCGGCCGGCGCGACATCGCGGCAGGCGCCGGTGCAGACCGTGTCGCAGAGCGTGCAGTCGAGCGAGGAGCCGACGCCCTCGACGTGATGGTGGTGGCTCTCCTGGGCGAGCCCGACTTCCGCCTCGAAGCCCAGCACCTGCTCGCGGTACTTGCACATCTGGCAGTTCATGTTGTTGGTGCCCTCGAGAATTTCCCCGAGACGATCGACGAAGGTCTCGACCACCAGCTCATGGGCGCCGAGATAGGGCGCCTTCAGGAAGCGGATGTCGGGATGGGCGGAAGCGACATTGTCGGTCTGGTCGTAGATCCGCCGCACCAGGACGCCGGTGAAGAGGAAATACGGGAAGACGACGATCCGCTTGTAGCCAAGGCGGCTCGCATGTTCGAGCCCCGGCTCGACCAGCGGGAAGGTGACGCCGGAATAGACCGTCTCGCCCCAGGCGAAGCCGAGGCCCTCCCACAGCATCCGCATCACCTTGGCGACGTTGGAATTGGCGTCGGGATCCGACGCGCCGCGGCCGACCACGACCAGCATCGTGTCGTGCAGCGCCTCGCCGTCATGCCAGCCGTCCGCCCGCAGGCATTCCTTGATGCGCTCGCCGGCGGCGCGGATCATCTTCAGGTCGACGCCGAGCTCGCGGCCATACTCGATCCGCAGGCCGTTCGCGGCGGCATAGGTGTTGAGCACCGAGGGAATGTCGTTCTTGGCGTGGCCGGCGGCAAACAGCATGCCGGGCAGCGCCAGCACCGTCTCGGCGCCGCTCGCCTTCAGCTTGTCGAGCCCGTCGCGAATCACCGGCTTGGCGAACTCAAGGTAGCCGTGCTCGACGGACCAGTCCGGCAGGCGGGTGCGGAGCTTGTCGGCGAGACCGCCGAATTCGACCATCGCGGCCTGGTCGCGGCTGCCATGGCCGCACAGCATCAGGGCTTTCATCACGCACTCCTCGCAACGCCGGAGGAGACGCGCGAGACTATCCCACGCGGACCGATCCGACAGCTCCGTCCTGGCCCCCTGCTTGGGTCGGCCTCACCGGAATTTCTCTCAGCCCGAATACGGGCACCGTCAGGCGGGTCGACGTAAACAGCACCGCGGGCCGGGCGTCAAATCAAGTTGGCTTTGCGACAGGCGCGCGATACCAAGACGCGGTGGAACCCCTCTCCGTTTCGTCATCCCAGGCGTTGAATCGGACCCCTTCTCGGCCTTCGTCTCGCGCGTCGTCGTCGGGCGATCCGGGCAGGAATCGCCGTTCGACGCGCGGGATGACCAATGAAGCCCCTTATCCTCTCGTCGGTACCTCGCCTGCCACGACGCCCAGATCGCGCCCGAAGCGCGCCGAAAGACCGCCATGCCGACCGAGATCTTCGCCCTCCTCGTACTTGCCGCCTTCGTTGCCGGCTTCGTCGATTCGATTGCCGGCGGCGGCGGGCTGGTGACGATCCCGACGCTGCTGCTCTGCGGCATCGACCCGCTGACGGCGCTCGGCACCAACAAGCTGCAGGCGCTGTTCGGCTCGGGCTCCGCCTCTATCAGCTACGCCGCCAAGGGCCATGTCGACCTGCGCAAGCTGATGCCCACGGCGCTGCTCTCCTTCGCCGGCGCGCTGGTCGGCGCCCTGGCGGCGATGGTGCTGCCGACCGACGTCCTGGAAACCCTCCTCCCGTTCCTGCTGATCGCCGTCGCCGTCTACTTCGCCTTCAAGCCGGGCCTGTCGGACGAGGACGCCGAGCGGCGGATCTCGCCGGCGCTGTTCGCCGGCTTCCTGGTGCCGCTCATCGCGGCCTATGACGGTCTCTTCGGCCCGGGCGCCGGCTCGTTCTTCATGCTCGCCTTCGTGACGCTCGCCGGCTACGGCGTCCTGAAGGCGACGGCGCACACCAAGCTCCTGAACTTCGCCTCGAATTTCGGCGGCTTCGTCATCTTCGCCTTTTCCGGGGCGCTTCTCTGGAAGCTCGGCCTCGCCATGGGCGTCGCGCAATTCGTCGGCGCGCGGATCGGCTCGGGCTTCGCCATGCGCTTCGGCGCCAGGCTGATCCGGCCGCTGCTGGTGGTGGTGTGCCTGGCGCTGGCGACAAAACTGCTGCTCTCATGACCGGCATGAAGCGAACTCCCGCCATCATGCTGCAGGGTACCGGCTCGGATGTCGGCAAGACGGTGCTGGTCGCCGGGCTCTGCCGGCTGTTCGCGCGGCGCGGCCTCGCCGTGCGGCCGTTCAAGCCGCAGAACATGTCGAACAACGCCGCCGTGGCGGCGATCCCCGGCTCCGACGCCTTCGGCGAGATCGGCCGGGCGCAGTGGCTGCAGGCGCTGGCCTGCGGCACCAAGCCGACCGTCGACATGAACCCGGTGCTGCTCAAGCCGCAGTCCGAGACCGGCAGCCAGGTCGTCGTCCGCGGCAAGGTCGTCGGCGAGGCGAAGGGCCGCGACTACCAGCGTCTGAAGGCTGGCCTCCTGCAGACGGTGCTGGAAAGCTACGCCCGGCTCTCTGCCGAGGCCGATCTCGTCATCGTCGAGGGCGCCGGCTCTCCGGCCGAGATCAACCTTCGGGCCGGCGACATCGCGAACATGGGCTTTGCGACGGCCGCCGGGGTGCCGGTGATCCTCGTCGGCGACATCGACCGCGGCGGTGTCATCGCCTCGCTGGTCGGCACCCACGCCATCCTGCCGGACGAAGACCGGGCGATGATCGCCGGCTTCCTGATCAACAAGTTCCGCGGCGACGTCTCGCTGTTCGACGACGGGCTTTCGGCGATCACAGGCTTCACCGGCTGGCCAAGCTTCGGCGTCGTGCCGCATCTGGCCGCCGCGTCACGGCTGCCGGCGGAGGATTCCGTCGCGCTGGAGCGGCTGTCGGCGCCCGGCGCCGGCAAGGCGCTGAAGATCGCCGTGCCGCTGCTCGGCCGCATCGCCAATTTCGACGATCTCGACCCGCTGAAGGCGGAGCCCGATGTCGAGGTCGCCTTCGTGCGCCCCGGAGAGCGACTGCCCGCCGACGCCGCGCTCGTCCTGATTCCCGGCTCGAAATCGACCATCGGCGACCTCGCCGCTTTCCGCGCCAACGGCTGGGACCGCGATCTTCTCGCCCATCATGCTCGCGGCGGCCATGTCGTCGGCCTCTGCGGCGGCTACCAGATGCTCAGCCGCACGGTGCGCGACCCGGACGGCATCGAGGGACCGGTGCGCGAGGCGGCTGGGCTCGGCCTGCTCGACGTCGAGACCGTCATGGAGCCGCAGAAGACCGTCCGCGAGGCGAAGGCAACGACGCCCGACGGCGCCCCGCTCGACGGCTACGAGATCCATCTCGGCCGCAGCTTCGGGCCGGACTGTGCCCGGCCGGTCTGCTTCCTCGACGGCCAGCCCGACGGCGCGATCTCCGCCGACGGCCGGGTCTTCGGCACCTACCTCCACGGCCTGTTCGGCGCCGACACCTGGCGCCGCGACTTTCTCGCCCGGTTCGGGCTCACGGGGTCGACGGCGGGTTATCGGGCCGGGGTGGAGGCGGCGCTGGACGAGATCGCGGCGGAGCTGGAGCGGGTGGTCGAAGTCGATCGCCTCCTCGCCGTGGCGCGAGAAGGCGTGTCCGACATCAATCCGTCTTCGCCGCCCACGCCCTGAACTTCTCCGCCCAGTCCCTGTGCCAGCGCGACAGCGGCGGGCGGTTTTCGGTGATGTCGCCGGCGGTCCAGGCGATGCGCTTGGCGTCGATCTCGCGGGTCACCTCGCCGTCCGGGCAGAGGATGTAGAATTCGTCCGTGCCGAGCCGTTCCAGCATGAAGTCGACGGTCTGTTCCGGCGTCCAGGCCCCCGCCGGCTTCTCGGAGCGGTCGCCCTTGGTGAGCGCCGTGTAGACGAAGCCGGGGATCAGCAGCCTTGCCTCGACGCGGCAGCCGTCGCGGCCCCGCAGATCGTGCTGCAGCGCCTCGGTGAAGGCCTTCAGCCCGGCCTTGGAGACGTTGTAGGCCGGATCGCCCGGCGGCATGGTGATGCCCTGCTTGGAGCCTGAAACGACGATGAGGCCCGGCGCGCCGCTCGCCACCATGCGCTCGCCGAAGATCTGCGCGACCTGGATCGCGCCGACGAGATTGGTCCGCAGCACCGCGTCCCATGTCCCGCGCGTGTCGAAGATGTCGCTGCCGGGCTGGATACCGGCATTGTCGAGCAGCAGGTGCACGGCGCCGTAGCGGCCGAACAGCTCGTTCGCCAGCGCCTCCACGGCGGCTTTGTCGCCGACATCCGTATCGAGGGTCAGGACGGTAGCGCCCGGCGCGGCTTCCGCGATGGTGCTCTTCGCCGCCGCGAGCCGATCGGCCAGCCGGTCGACGATCGCCACGACCATGCCGGCCTCGGCGAAGCGGGTGGCGGCGGCGAGGCCGATGCCGGAGCCGCCGCCGGTGACGACGGCGACGTTGCCTTCGGCGATGACGGGATGCGTCATGATGGTGTCCTTTCAGCTATTCTCGGCGGGACCGCCCGTGGCGGGCGATCCCCGGTCGGCGTCAGCCGTGCAGCTTCATCGCCGGTCCGCTTGTCGGGGACATCATGTCGGCGAGGATGGCGACCGAGCCCCGGAGCGGTCCGAGCACCGACCATTGATGACGGCGCTGCAGGCCGTGATAGGCGGCCGTGGCGAAGCGCCCCTCGACGAGGAAATCGTTCTTGCGCAGGAAGCCGACGAGGCCGACCGAGCCCGCGCCGCCGAGCGACAGCAGACGGCCCCGGTCGTTGTAGACGAAGGGCTTGGGCGTGCCGCCCGCCAGAAGCTCCGGCAGCGCCGAGACGAGATAGTCGGCCTGCTGGCTGGCGCATTGCGCCGTCGGCGGCAGCGGCGCTTCGGCGCCCTCGGGCGTGAAGCTCGCCGCATCGCCGATGACGGTGATCGCCGGGTCGATGCTGGAGCGCAGGCGGTCGTCGACGACGATGCGGCCCTTCTTGTCCATCTCGAAATCGGCGAGCTGCTTCAGCAGCGGGTGACCGGTCAGGCCGGCGGCCCAGACGGTGACGTCGGCGGGAAACGCTTCCCCGGTCTTGATGCGGATTTCGGTCTCGCTCACAAGGTCGACCGCCGCATTGGTGCGCACGACGATGCCGAGCTGATCCAGCCGGTCGGAAACGCTCTTGCGCAGGCCCTCGTCGGCCCCGGGCATCAGCTGCGGCGCCGCCTCGAGGATCGTCAGCTTCAGGAGCGGGCGCATCTCGTCGCTGCCCCGCTCATGCGCGAAGGCCTGCTCCGACAGGCGCAGATGCGCGGCCAGCTCGGTGCCGGTCGCGCCGGAGCCGACGATCACCACATGTGCCGGCTCGCGGCTGACGCGGGCATGGATCATCAGGGCGATGAACAGGTCGCGGAATTCCTCCGCGTCGCTCTTCTCGTCGAGCCTTATGGCGTGTTCGGCGACGCCCTCGGTGTTGAAGGTCGCCGTCAAGCCGCCGAGCGCCACGACGCAGCAATCATAGGCGAGCGAGCGGGACGCGGTGATGAACTGGTCGGTGGCGCTGCGCATCTCGGCCAGGCGCACCGTCTTCGCGGTTCGGTCGATCGTCTCGACGTCGCCCTGCTCGAAGCGGAAGCCGTGCATGCCGGCGAGCGTATAGAAGCTCATCTCGGCAAGGCTTGAGTTCACCGTGCCGGCGGCGAATTCATGCAGCCGCGGCTTCCACAGATGCGTGCTGACCCGGTCGACCAGCGTGACGTCCATGTCGCTGCGCCGCGACAGGCCGATGGCCAGTTCCAGGCCCCCGGCGCCGCCGCCGAGGATCGTGACGCGCTGCCTGGCCTTCACGTCAGCCAAGGGAACCGAGCCCGTCGAAGATGCCGGGGAACAGGCCGACGAGCCCGATGAAGATCAGATAGAAGGCGACGATGTAGTTGAGCAGCCGCGGGATCACCAAAATGAGGATACCGGCGATCAGGGCGACGATGGGCTGCAGGGAAATGATTTCCATGGGATAAGTCCTCCGGGGTTTGTAGCTAGGACGGGCCGGCCGTCAGACCATGTGCCAGCCATGGCTCGGGACGATCGACTGACCGGTGAGCGCATTGGATGGAAATCCGGCGAGGAAGACGGCCACCGCGGCCACGTCCTCCATGGTGGTGAATTCCTGGTCGACGGTGTTGCCGAGCATCACGCGGCTGACGACCTCGTCCTCCGGGATGCCGAGGCTCGCCGCCTGTTCGGGGATCTGCCGCTCGACCAGCGGCGTCTTGACGAAGCCCGGGCAGATGGTGTTGGCGCGCACGCCGTGCTTGCCGCCCTCCTTCGCCATCACCCGGGCGAGGCCCAGTATGCCGTGCTTGGCCGCGACATAGGCCGATTTCAGCGCCGAGGCCTCGTAGCTGTGCACCGAGCCCATGTAGATCAGCGATCCTGAGCGCTGCGGGTACATGTGCCGGACGCAAGCTTTGGTCAGCAGGAACGATCCGTCGAGATGGATCGTCACCAGCTTGCGGAATTCGGCATAGGAGAATTCCTCGATCGGGTGGACGATCTGGATACCGGCGTTGGAAACCATGGTGTCGATCCGGCCGAAATGCTGGGCCGCCCGGTCGACGCCGGCATCGACGGCCGCCTGGTCTGTGACATCCATGTCGATCGCAATGGCCTCGCCGCCGGCGGCTTCGATGGCGCCGACCGTGGCATGGGCGCCGTCTGCGTCGATGTCGCAGACCGCGACCCGGGCGCCCTGGCGCGCAAACGCCTCGGCGATTGCCCGGCCGATGCCGGAGCCGGCCCCGGTGACGACGGCGACATTGCCATCAAGCTGCATGGTGACGACTCCGTGATCTGCCCGGAGCTTCAAATGGGCGGGGCGCGAGGTCCAGCAAGCCCCGCGCCCCGTATCCGATCATTCGCCGGCGCCCGACCGCCCTCGTCACCCGCGTCCGTAGCCGCCGGGCGTCGGCGTCGTGACGATCACCGCCTCGCCGGCCTCCAGCACGGTCTGGTCGCAGCCTTCCAGGCGCTCCAGCCTTCCGTCGAGGCGACGGACCTCGGTGCGGCCCATCTCGCCGTCGCCGCCGCCGGCGATGCCCTTGGGCGGCAGCGTGCGGTGCGAGGAGAGGATGGCGCAGTCCATCTGCTGCAGGAAGCGGATGGTGCGCTTCGTCCCGTCGCCGCCGCGCTTTTCGCCGTCGCCGCCGGAGCCGGCTCGGATGTGGAAGTCCTCGAGCACCACCGGGTAGCGCATCTCGAGGATCTCGGGGTCGGTGAGCCGCGAATTGGTCATGTGGACATGGACGCCCGAGGTTCCGGCGAAGGACCGGCCGTCGTTCATGCGGCCGGCGGGCGAGCCCGAGCAGATCGTCTCGTAATACTGGTAGCGGGCGTCGCCGAAGGTGAGGTTGTTCATCGTCCCCTCCGAGTTCGCCAGCGCGCCCAGCGCCTGGAACAGCGCGTTGGTGACGTGCTGCGAGGTCTCGACATTGCCGGCGACGACCGCCGCCGGGTAGCGCGGCTTCAGCATCGAGCCTTCCGGCACGACGATCCTGACCGGCCGCAGGCAGCCGGCATTCATCGGGATCGGCTTTTCCACCATGACCCGGAAGACGTAGAGCACCGCCGCCCGCGTCACCGGCTCGGGCGCGTTGAAATTGTTGCCCATCGACGGCGAGGTGCCGGTGAAGTCCACCGTCACCTCTCTCGCGGCGCGGTCGACGGTGATCTTCACCCGGATCACCTGGCCGCTGTCGGTCGGGTAGTCGCATTCGCAGTCTTCCAGCCCGTCGATGAGCTGGCGGACCGCCTCGGCGGCGTTGTCCTGGACATAGGCCATGTAGGCGTCGACCGTTTCGAGCCCGAAGGTCTCGACCATGCGGCGCAGTTCCGCGACGCCCTTCTCGTTGGCGGCGATCTGCGCCTTGAGATCGGCGATGTTCTGGTCGGGATTGCGGGCCGGATACTGGTGGTCGGTCAGCACGTGGCGGAGCTCGTCCTCCTGGAAGACGCCGCCATCGACCAGCCGCAGATTGTCGATCAGCACGCCCTCCTCGTCGACCCGCGTCGCCCGCGGCGTCATCGAGCCCGGCGCGATGCCGCCGACATCGGCGTGGTGACCGCGCGAGGCGACGTAGAAGAGGATCTTGGGCTCTCCTTTGATCCCCCTCGTGCCTTCGGCACTCGACGCCTCTTGCTCGTCGAATACCGGCGTCACCACGGTGATGTCCGGCAGATGCGTGCCGCCATTGTAGGGCGCGTTCAGCGCGAAGACGTCGCCCGGCCGGATCTTGCCCTCGTTGAGCGTGATGATCGTCTCCACCGAGCGGTCCATTGAGCCCAGATGCACCGGCATGTGCGGGGCGTTGGCGACCAGTGCGCCGGTGGCGTCGAAGACGGCGCAGGAGAAGTCGAGCCGCTCCTTGATGTTGACCGAGGAGGCGGTGTTCTGCAGCGTCACGCCCATCTGCTCGGCGATCGACATGAAGAGGTTGTTGAAGACCTCGAGCAGCACCGGATCGGCGCCTTCGTCCGCCTCGCCCCCGGTCCCCGCCTTGGCCGTGCCGAGCGCCGCATGGCGCGGCTTGCGCTCGGTGCGCGACAGCAGGAAGTCGTCGCGCGCGGTCAGCTCGGCGGCCCAGCCGGGCTCGACGACGATGGTCTGGTTCGCCTCGACGATCAGCGCCGGGCCGGCGATGCGCGCACCCGGCCGCAGCGCCTCGCGGCGGAAGATCGCCGCATCGTGCTCGGCGCCGCCGGTGTAGATGCGGCCAGTCTCCGTGGGCTCTGGACGATAGGTCGCGGCGTCGGCCGCGGTGCCCGCCTCGGCCTCGTCGCGGCGCTCGGCCGCCTCGACCGTGACGTTCTCGACGACGATCGGCCGGTTCTCGTAGATGAAGCCGAACTGCGCCCGGTGCGCCACCTCGAAGCCGCTGCGGGCCGCCGCGAGGTCGCCCGCGTAGGGCACCGGCAACGTCGTATCGGTGCCATCGTAGCGCAGCTGCAGCAGCACCGTGCGGTCGACCTGGGCGGCGGCGACGCCCTGGCCGGCGAGTTCCGCCTCGACGGCGGCCGCCAGGCGATCAGCGAGCGCCTCGATCTCGGCCTTCGTGTCCTCGGCCAGCGGCGCCACCAGCGCCTGGTTCTTGGTCGCGAACAGCGAGGAAAGGCCGATGCCGTAGGCCGAGAGCAGCCCCGACATCGGATGGATCAGCACCCGCTCCATGGAGAGCGCGTCGGCGACGAGGCAGGCATGCTGGCCGCCGGCGCCGCCGAAGGAGTTGAGCAGATAGCCCGAGACGTCGTAGCCGCGCTGCACCGAGATCTTCTTGATGGCGTTGGCCATGTTCTCGACGGCGATGGTGAGGAACCCTTCCGCCACGGCGCGCGGATCGCGGCCCTCGCCGATGCCGGCGGCCAGCGCCTCGAACTTCTCGCGGACGATTCCCGCGTCGAGCCGCTGGTCCTGCCCCGGCCCGAACACCGCCGGGAACAGCTCCGGCTTCAGCTTGCCGACCATGACGTTGGCGTCGGTGACGGTGAGCGGCCCGCCTTTGCCGTAGGAGGCCGGGCCCGGATTGGCGCCGGCGGAATCCGGCCCGACCTGGAACCGGCCCTGGTCGAGATGCAGGATCGAACCGCCGCCGGCGGCCACGGTGTGGATGCGCATCATCGGCGCGCGGATGCGCACGCCCGCGACTTCCGAATCCAGCGCCCGCTCGTAGGTACCGGCATAGTGCGTCACGTCGGTGGAGGTGCCGCCCATGTCGAAGCCGATGACCTTTTCCTCGCCGGCGAGCTTGGCGGTCTCGGCCATGCCGACGACGCCGCCGGCGGGGCCCGAAAGGATCGCGTCCTTGCCCTGGAAGAGGTCGGCGGCGGTGAGGCCGCCCGACGACATCATGAACTGCAGCGACGGCGCCGCCGCGTCGCCGGCATCGGCGCCGAGCGCGCCCGACACCTTGCGGACGTAGCGGGCAAGGATCGGCGTCAGATACGCGTCGACCACCGTCGTGTCGCCGCGGCCGACGATCTTAACCAGCGGCGAGACCTCGTGGCTCACCGAGATCTGCGAAAAGCCGGCCTCCTCGGCGAGCTGGCGGGCACGCTGCTCGTGCGCCGGGAAATGCCAGGAATGCATGAAGACGATGGCGACGGCATCGATGCCGTCGGCCTTTGCCGCAGCGAGCGCCTCGCGCGTGCCGGCCTCGTCGAGTTCGGCTTCGATCGTCCCGTCGGCGAGCACCCGCTCGGCGATCTCGTCCACCCGCTCGTAGAGCTGTTCCGGCAGGATGATCTCCTTGGCGAAGATGTCCGGCCGGGCCTGGTAGGCGATCTTCAGCGCGTCGCGGAAGCCGCGCGTGATCAGCAGCAGCGTGCGGTCGCCCTTGCGCTCCAGCAGCGCGTTGGTGGCGACGGTCGTGCCCATGCGCACCGTGCCGATGCGGCCGGGCGGGATCGCGGCGCCGGGCTCCAGCCCCAGCAGGTCCCGGATGCCTTCCAGCGCCGCGTCGTCGTAGACGCCGGGGTTTTCCGACAGCAGCTTCTTCGGCGTCAGCGTTCCGTCAGGGGCCCGGCCGATCACGTCGGTGAAGGTGCCGCCACGATCGACCCAGAAGTCCCATTTGCCGTTCGCCACTGCCTGCATGTTCGGCACTCCGCCACTATTTTGAGCTGTTATCGATAAACTATCGGCAGATTATCAGCGTGTTTGACCGGTGGCAATTTTCGTGGAAATCTTGCGCATCATTTGTCACGGGAGATCGCCATGAAGCATCTGCGCACGTTCCTTCTTGCCACCGTCGCCACGGCCCTTCCGGGCATCGCCCTCGCCCAGACCGCCTGGGACATGCCGACGCCCTACCCGGAGGGCAATTTCCATGAAAAGAACATCGCGACCTTCATCGCCGAGGTGAACGAGGCCGCCGGCGACGCCGTCGCCATCACGCCGCACTTCAACCAGTCGCTGATCAAGCATCCGGACATCAAGAGCTCGGTCCGCGACGGCATCGTGCCGATCGGCGAGACGCTGGTCTCGCGGCTGGAGAACGAGAACGCCATCTTCGGCGCCGATTCCGTGCCGTTCCTCGCCACCAGCTACGAGGACGCCCGCAAGCTCTACGACGTCCAGAAGCCGCTGATGGAAAAGGTGCTCGCCGCCGAAGGGCTGAAGCTGCTGTTCTCCGTGCCGTGGCCGCCGCAGGGCCTCTACACCAAGGACGCCGTCGATTCGGTCGAGGCGCTCTCCGGTCGCAGCTTCCGTGCCTACAACACCTCCACCGAGGCGATCGCCAATGCCGCCGGCATGGTGCCGACGCAGATCGAGGCGTCGGACATCGCCACCGCCTTCTCCACCGGCCGCGTCGCCGCGATGATGACGTCGCCGTCGACGGGCGTCGATTCGCAGGCCTGGGACTTCCTCTCCTATTACTACCCGCTGAACGCCTGGCTCCCGCGCAACATGGTGATCGTCAATCAGGCGGCCTTCGACGCGCTGCCGGCCGAAGCGCAGACCGCCATCACCGAGGCGGCCGCCGAAGCCGAGACCCGCGGCTGGGCGGCGTCCGAGGAAGAGACCAAGCGCACCACCGATCTGCTCGCCGAGAACGGCATCACCGTCGCCGAGCCTTCGGAAGCGCTGACCAGCGGCTTTCAGGAAATCGGCGCGACGCTGACCGAGGCCTGGAAGGCCAGCGCCGGCGAAGATGGCGCCGCCCTGGTCGAAGCCTACCAGCAGTAAGACGAACCGGCGGCCGGGCGCAGCGATGCGCCCGGCCGTGACATTGCCCGCCGATCGCCCACGGGAGCGCCGATGCGCCGAGTACTGGATACGCTCTACAGCGCCGCCGCGGGCGTTGCGGCGCTCTGCCTGCTGGCCATATTGCTGCTGGTGGCCGCCCAGGTCGGCGCCCGCACGCTCGACGTGCTGCTGGTCGCGGCCGGCCTGACCCCCACCCGCTTCGTCGTGCCGTCGCTGGCCGAGATCGCCGGCTTCCTGCTCGCCGGGGCAACGTTCCTGGCCCTGGCCGACACGCTGGCGAAGAACGTCCACATCCGCGTCGACCTCGTCACCGCGCGGCTGCCCGACGGGCTGCGCCAGGGCGTCGATGGCATCGTCGCGCTGGTGGGCGCCGCGGTCGCCGGCTTCGGCGCTTACGCCACCGGCGCGCTGGCGCTGAAGAGCTTCTCGTTCAACGACGTCTCCTACGGCATGGTCGCCGTGCCGCTCGCGCTGCCGCAGGCGACCCTCGCGCTGGGCCTCGTGATCCTCACCATCGCGCTGGTCGACGAGGCGGTGCTGGCCTTCACCGGGCGCGACCGGATCGCCGGCAGCGGGGGCGGCGTCTGATGGGCATGTTCGAGGTCTCGCTGATCGTCCTCGCCGTCCTGTTCACGGCGCTCGCCTCCGGCCTCTGGGTCGCCCTCGCTTTGACCTTGACCGCCCTGGCGGCGCTGCTCACCCGCCCGGTCCTGCCGGACGCGCAGATCCTCGCCACCTCCTTCTGGTCGGCCTCGACCTCCTGGGACCTGACGGCCCTGCCGATGTTCATCTGGATGGGCGAGATCCTGTTCCGCTCCAAGCTGTCGGAGGACCTCTTCGCCGGCCTGTCGCCGCTGATGCGCCGGCTGCCCGGCCGCCTCGTCCACGTCAACATCGTCGGCTGCGCGATCTTCGCGGCGATTTCCGGCTCCTCCGCCGCGACCACCCAGACGATCGGCAAGATCTCCCTGCCGGAGCTCAAGCGCCGCGGCTACGACGACAGGATCGCCATCGGCTCGCTGGCCGGCGCCGGCACGCTCGGCCTGCTGATCCCGCCCTCGATCATCCTGATCGTCTATGGTGCCGCGGTGGAGCAGTCGATCGCCCGGCTGTTCATCGCCGGCGTCGTGCCGGGCATCGTGCTGGCGCTGCTGTTCATGGGCTACGTGGCGCTGGTCGCCACCCTCAGGCCGTCGCTGATGCCGCCGGAGGCCGACGTGATCGCGCCGGAGAGCGCCTTCCGCTCGCTCCGCCGCATCCTGCCGACGATCCTGCTCATCGCCGGCGTCATCGGCTCGATCTATGGCGGCATCGCCTCGCCGACCGAGGCGGCGGTGATCGGGGTCGTGCTGGCGCTGGCCATCACCGCGGCGCAGGGCATGCTGACGCGGGCGAACTTCACCGAGAGCCTGATGGCGGCGACGCGCGTCTCCGCAATGATCGCCTTCATCCTCGCCGGCGCCGCCGTGGTGACGACGGCCATGGGATTCACCGGCCTGCCGCGGGAACTCGCCGCCTATATCGGCTCGCTGGAGCTCTCGCCGCTGGCGCTGCTGGCGGCGCTGACGCTGTTCTTCATGGTGCTCGGCTGCTTCCTCGACGGCATCTCGATGGTCGTCTTGACCACCTCCGTCGTCATGCCGCTGGTGACCGAGGCCGGCTTCGACCTGATCTGGTTCGGCATCTATCTGGTGATCGTCGTCGAGATGGCGCAGATCACCCCGCCGGTCGGCTTCAACCTCTTCGTCATCCAGGGCCTGACCGGGCAGAACATCTTCAGGATCGCGTCCGCCACCGCGCCGTTCTTCGGCCTTCTGGCGCTGATGGTGGTGCTGCTCGCGCTGTTCCCCGACCTCGCGCTGTTCCTGCCGCGCACGATGTTCTCGGGCGGCTGAGATGGCGGACAGGGACGCAACCGAGCCGCCCTTCGGCCCGATCGTCTCCTCGGCGCATCTAGCCGATGGCGCCATGCCGGCGCTGTCGGAGGTCGAGTTCGGGATGATCCTCTGCGGCCACGCCTTCGAGCGCTGGATGGAGCGCTGCATGACCGCCGCCGGCCAGCCGGGGCTGACGGCGACGGAGATCCTCGTCCTCCACACCGTGACGCATCGCGGCAAGGCCAAGCGCCTTGCCGACATCTGCCTCGTCCTCGGCATCGAGGACACGCATCTGGCGACCTACGCCATCCGCAAGCTCGAGGCCAAGGGCCTCGTTTCCCGCGAAAAATCCGGCAAGGAGCGGCTGGTCCAGGTTACCAGCGAAGGCGAAGCCGCCTGCCGCCGCTACCGAGACCTACGAGAGCGAATCCTTGTCGCTGGCGCCGCCGAACTCGGCGTTTCGGCTGAAGCGATGTCCAGCGTCGCGCGCTTGATGCGCGTTCTCTCCGGGCACTACGACCAGGCTGCACGAACGGCGGCAAGCCTGTAAGCACCCGCCCGACCGGCACGGCGACCAGGAACGGGCAACCGGTGTAGCGCCGCAGCCGAACGCGCGGGCTGCGGCGCACATGGGTGCGGGCGGTGATCCGGATGCGGGCGCGCAGCGCCTGCCGCCGGTTCGCCTGCTTGCGGGCTGCCCGGCGCTGCCGGGCGCGACTTTCCCGCCGCTCACGCATGCCAGAACGGCTTCCGGCATTCGCCCCGCGCGGTTTCGCGCGACAGGCCGACATCGGCCAGCAGGCGGTCGTCCAGGGAAGCCAGCGCGGTGCGCTGGCGGTGGCGCTGGAACCAGACCATGGCGAGGGCCCTGGCGGGTTCGATGCTCATCGGCGCGCGGCGCCGGTATCGGGTCAGGCTGATGTCACTCACGAGAGTCCCTCCTCTTCGACAAGATCAGTTTGCGAATGCCTGGAGTTGCAGGTCGCCGGGGGCGGTGATCGTCACGACGTCGCCGGCCCTGGCGAACTCGACTTCGGTCCACGCCATGCCGAAGGCGCGGGGGACGGCGATGACGGCGCGCTGGCCATCGGCCAGCGTCGTCACGAAGCGCATCGCCTCGGGGCTGCCGCGACCGGTCAGCGTCGCCTCGACGCGGTAGCCCTTCGCTTCGGCCGTGTAGACCGCCGAGCCGCGAACCGCGTCGAACTCGATGCTGGCGGGCTGGCCCGGCTGCATCTCGCCGCCATTCGCGACATCCGCCGCGAATATCGCGGAGAGGAAGACGAGGGCACAGATTGTCTTGACCATGACCCACCTCGAAGGTTGGGTGTGCCGGGTCGGCCCCGGCGCGGAGCGCCATTGCTCTCGCAGGGTCAAGGTCTCACAATCGGTCTCGCGGGCCTGTGATGGCAGTCACAGCGCAAGCGCATCGGCCTGAGGGCCCGGCTCGTTGTGCCATGCGAAACGAGGGAGGCGGGGTGCCATGACGATCGTCGAACCGAAGCCCGGCCCGGACAAGATCCGGCTGCTGCGCGACTGCCTGATCTTCCGGTCGCTGGACGAGGCGGCGCGCCAGGAACTGGCCGCCCGCGCCTATTTCAAGCGTTACGCGGCAAAGGAACCGATCTTCCAGATGGGCTCGCCGGGCCAGAGCATGATGGCCATCGCCGCCGGCGTCGTGCGGATCACCGCGCCGATGGAAAGCGGCCGCGAGATCATCCTGGCGGACCTGCCGGCGGGCGAGGTGTTCGGCGAGGTCGCGATGCTCGACGGCAAGGAACGCTCCGCCGCCGCGACGGCGCTGACCAATTGCGAGCTCCTGGTGCTGGAGCGGCGCGACGTCGTCGCGCTGATCCGCCACGACGCCGACGCCGCGCTGCGGCTGCTGGAGTTGCTGTGCGCCCGGCTGCGCCGCTCGGAGGAGCGGATGACGGAGATTGCCTTCCTGGAAGTGCCGGCCCGCCTCGCCCGGACGCTGATCCGCGCGGCGGCCGATGCGGCGGAGCGCTCGCGGGTCCAGCCGGTGAAGCTGTCGCTGGCGCAGGGCGAGCTGGCCCGGATGATCGGCAGCTCGCGCGAGAACGTCAATCGCTGCCTCAAGGAATGGCAGCGCCACGGCCTGATCGACCTGAAGGACGGCTGGCTGATCGTGCTCGACCCGCAGGGGCTCGAGGCCCACGCCAACCGCTAGGCCCTCGGGAGACGCCGCGGGAGTCGCTCCCCGCAAAATCCGGTTTCCCCCAGCCGGCCGCTTCGCCTAAGAAGCGAACGGCACCGGCAATGGCGAGGGACGACAGGCATGGCCGAAGCACGGCGGATCGACGGCAAGGCCGTCGCGGCGGGTATCATCGACAGAGTGAAGGCGGCAACGACGGCGCTGACGGCCGACGGCGGACCGCAGCCCGGCCTTGCCGTGGTGATCGTCGGCGCGGACCCGGCGAGCCAGGTCTATGTCGGCTCGAAGGAGAAGATGGCCCGCGAGTGCGGCTTCCACTCGGTCAAGCACGAGCTTTCCGCCGAGACGAGCGAAGCAGACCTCCTCGCCGTCGTGGAACGCCTCAACGCCGACCCCGCGATCCACGGCATTCTCGTCCAGCTGCCGCTGCCCAGGCAGATCGACGAGGCACGGGTGATCGAGGCGATCGACCCGGACAAGGACGTCGACGGGTTCAACCTGATCAATGTCGGCCGGCTTGCCACCGGCGCACTCGACAAGGCCTTCGTACCCTGCACGCCGGCCGGCTCGATGATCCTGATCCGCGGGGCGCTGGGCGACGATCTGTCGGGTCTCAACGCAGTGGTGGTCGGGCGCTCCAACATCGTCGGCAAGCCGATGGCGCAGCTGCTGCTGGCCGCCAACGCCACGGTGACCATCGCCCATTCGCGCACGAAAGACCTCGCCGCCGTCTGCCGCAACGCCGACATTCTCGTCGCGGCCGTCGGTCGGGCCGAGATGCTGACCGGCGACTACGTGAAGGAGGGCGCGGTGGTGATCGATGTCGGGATCAACCGGGTGCCCGCGCCGGAAAAGGGCGAAGGCAAGTCGCGGCTGGTCGGCGACGTCGACTACGCGTCGGCTGCCGCCAGGGCCGCGGCGATCACGCCGGTGCCGGGCGGCGTCGGGCCGATGACCATCGCGCTCCTGATGGCGAACACGCTCACCTCCGCCTGTCGCGCGGCGGGCAAGGCGCCGCCGCGACTCTAATCGCTAAAACGGAATCTCGTCTTCCAGATCTTTGGTTTGAGGCGCCGCCAATTGCTTTTTCGGCCCCTCAAGCTTTTTCCGCTCGCTCCAGGCCGGTAAAGACTCTACCCAATGCTTCGCACTATCCAACATGCCAAGAACGCGATCTACTCGCTCCCAGACCGGTCGCCATTCCTCACTGGCATTTGCAGCAGCTTGATTCACTTCAAGAGCAAAAGATTTAAACGCTTCAACTCGCGTTAGATTTTGATCGATCTCTGCTGCAAACGCATTTAGCTTCCGAAAAAGAGTACGCCTCTTTTCTTCGCTAATACTAAGAGTGTCAATATTCTGTCGAATTGCGTCGATAAGTTGACGAATTGCTGATCGCGACGCCGGATCGAGAACAACTATTTCGGATCCTGAAGACTTAATACGACGTGCGGCTTCAAGATTTATCTTCAAAGTCAATTTCGCAGAAAGGCGAACAAATTGCTTATAGTAACTTCCAAAGAAATTATCGTCACTTGGAACATCTTTATAGTTATCGAAAAATGATAAGCTATAAACTTCATCGAACGCTATAATTGCGTCAACATACTCACGTTCAACCGACCAATCAGGTCGATTTTCAACTCGAAGCCGCTCATTCAACTGCTTCCATTTCTCGCTCTGATAAACCGCAAAAGCCTCCTCAGGATCACTCGGTAGGTCTAGAAATTCCTGTAAGTGCTCCATTAAAAGCCTCCCACCTACTGCTCTCGATTACGAATGGACGGCAGAAACATTGTCACTCGATCCCACTCTTAAAGCTGCCCCTGATTCAGCCTATTCGACAGGCTTGGCCTCGCCGGCGGCCTGCTTCGGCCCGCCCTTGGAGACGCCGACCATGGCCGGGCGCAGCACCCGGTCGCCGATGGCGTAGCCGGCCTGGACGACCTGCACGACGGTGTTGTGCGGCACTTCCGGGTTGGGAACCTCGAACATCGCCTGGTGGAAGTTCGGGTCGAAGCGCTGGCCTTCCGGGTCGAGCCGCTTCACGCCGTGCTTCTCCAGCGCCGAGATGAGGCTGCGCTCGGTGACCTCGACGCCGTCGATCAGCGCGTTCAGCCCGTCGTCGCCATGCGCCTTGGCTTCCGCCGGCACCGCCTCGATGGCGCGGCGCAGATTGTCGGCAACCGACAGCATCTCGCGGGCGAAGCCGGTGACGCCGTAGGTCCGCGCATCCTTGATCTCGCGCTCGGTCCGCCGGCGCAGATTCTCCATGTCGGCGGCGAGCCGCAGGAGCCGGTCCTTGACGTCGGCGTTCTCGGCCTCGAGCTTGGCGATCCGCTCGGCGTCGGCGCCGGCCGCGGCATCCGGGTCGGCAAAGCCGCTCGGCGACGGCTCCTGCGACGCAGCATCGGCTGCCGCGTATTCGGCTTCGGCGGCGCCCGGCCGGGTCTCGCCTGCCGCGTCGTCGGTTTCGCTCTCGTGGCGCTGGCCGTTCTCGATCGTCATTCCGTCCTCAATCCCGTCTCAGGCTGGCGCCGCGACGCCGACGCGCTCCCTTTGGGGAAACGTGGCAGGCTGCGTGCGCAAAAAAGTCTTCGGTGCCGCATATCGAAGCGGCCGGCGGCAAAATCAAGCCTGTCGCTCGGCTGCCCCCTTGGAGAGCAGCCGCGAGACGATGCGGGCGGTGTAGTCGACCATCGGCACGATCCGCCGGTAGTTGAGGCGTGTCGGTCCGATGACGCCGACGGCGCCGATGACCGCCTCGGTCCCGCCCTTGTAGGGCGCCACCACCAGCGACGAGCCAGACAGCGAGAACAGCTTGTTCTCCGAGCCGATGAAGATCCGCACGCCATTGCCGGTCTCTGCGAGGTCGAGCAGCTCGATGATGCCGCTCTTGGTCTCCAGATCGTCGAACAGCAGCCGCAGCCGGTCGAGATCCTCGGTGGCGGTGACGTTCTCCAGGAGATTGGCGCGGCCGCGCACGATCAGCCGTGCCGGCTGGTCGGCCGAGGCACCGGACCAGACGGCGAGGCCGCGATCGACCAGTTCCCGCGACAGGACGTCAAGCGCGTTGGCAGTGTCGTCCTTCAGCCGGCCGATCCGCTCGCTTGCCTCGCCCAGCGTGCGCCCGACGACATGGGCGTTGAGGAAATTGGCGGCCTCGACGAGCTGCGAGGCGGTGACCCCGGCCGGCAGGTCGAAGATGCGGTTCTCCACCTCGCCGTTCTCGCCGACCAGAACGGCCAGCGCCTTCAGCGGCTCCAGCCGGATAAACTCGATATGCTTGAGCCGCAGGTCCGATTTCGACGTCACGACGATGCCGGCGCCGCGCGACAGGCCGGACAGGAGCTGGCTCGCCTCGGTCAGGAGTGATTCGAACGGCCGGCCGTCGCCGGAAAGCCGCACCTTCTCCTCGATCTCCTCGCGCTCGGACGAGCCGAGATCGCCGACTTCGAGAAACGCATCGACGAAGAAGCGCAGGCCCAGTTCCGTCGGCATCCGCCCGGCGCTGACATGCGGCGAATAGATCAGCCCCAGGGCCTCCAGATCGCTCATGACGTTGCGGATCGAGGCCGGCGACAGCGAGTTGGTGATCAGCCGCGACAGCATGCGCGAGCCGACCGGCTCGCCGATGTCGAGATAGCTTTCGACGATCAGCCGGAAGACCTCGCGCGAGCGGTCGTCGAGCGGCAGCGCCCCTGCCGCGGCCAAATCACTGACGGGAAGGCGGAATTCAGTCATCACGTCGCAAATTTCTTCCGCATGGTCCGACTATAAGGAGCGCGGACGCCCGCGCCAAGCGGGGAGCCTGCCCGGCCGTCGCCGCGGCATCGATTTCCGCCGGAATCAACGCTTATCGACGGTCATCGCGCCGACGACACCCTCCCGGCGTCGCCTTGGACCTCGCGACGCGCCGATCGCCGGAATTATTTTGCTCCCCCGTCGCATCGCCGATACAAGCCCGGCACAACCCGAAGCAACTAAGCCTTAACCATCGACCGATCGTCAGGACATATCATGCGGCCATCCAAACGCGCCGGCGACCAGCTGAGGCCGGTCAGCCTCGAGCGGAACTTCTCCCGTCACGCCGAAGGCTCGTGCCTGGTGAAGTTCGGCGATACCCATGTCCTGTGCACCGCCAGCCTCGAGGAGCGCGTGCCCGGCTGGCTGCGCAATTCCGGCAAGGGCTGGGTGACCGCCGAATACGGCATGCTGCCGCGCGCCACCGGCGACCGGATGCGCCGCGAGGCGGCGTCCGGCAAGCAGTCCGGCCGCACCCAGGAGATCCAGCGCCTGATCGGCCGCTCGCTGCGCGCCGTCGTCGACCTGCCGGCGCTGGGCGAGCGCCAGATCACCGTCGACTGCGACGTGATCCAGGCCGATGGCGGCACCCGCACCGCGGCGATCACCGGCGGCTTCGTGGCGCTGGCCGACTGCCTCGCCTGGATGGAGGCGCGCGCCATGGTCAAGCGCAAGGACGTGCTGACCAGCCATGTCGCGGCGATCTCCTGCGGCATCTACAATGGCGAACCGGTGCTCGACCTCGACTATCCGGAGGATTCCACCGCCCAGACCGACGCGAATTTCGTCATGACCGGCGCCGGCGGGATCATCGAGATCCAGGGCACGGCCGAAGGCGCGCCGTTCTCGGAAGACGAGTTCCTGAAGCTGCTGGCCCTGGCGCGCAAGGGCATCAACGAGCTGGTCGCCATGCAGCGCGAGGCGCTCGGAGCCGAGCTTTGAACCGGCTCGATCCCGCCGACGGCCCACTGCTCGTCGCCAGCCACAATGTCGGCAAGATCTGGGAGATCCGCGAGCTCATGGAGCCGTTCGGCTTCACCGTCGTGTCGGCCAAGGACAAGGGTCTCGTCGATCCGGAAGAGACCGGGACGACCTTCGAGGAAAATGCCGAGATCAAGGCGCTCGCCGCCCTCGAGGCGACGGGACTGCCGTCGCTGTCCGACGATTCCGGCATCGCCATCGAGGCGCTGGGCGGCGATCCTGGCATCTATTCGGCGCGCTGGGGCGGGCCGGAGCGCGATTTCGCCATGGCGATGCGCAATGTCGAGGAAAAGCTGCAGGCGACCGGCGCGACCGAGCCGGCGCAGCGCCGCGCGACCTTCGTCGCCGTTTTGTGTCTTGCCCTGCCGAACGGCGAGCGGCATTTCTTCCGCGGCGAGGTCGATGGCACCTGCGTCTGGCCGCCGCGCGGCACGCTCGGCTTCGGCTACGACCCGATCTTCCTGCCCGATGGTCAGGACCGCACCTTCGGCGAGATGATGTCGCTAGAAAAGCACGCCTGGAAGCCCGGCCAGCCGGATGCGCTGTCGCACCGGGCGCGGGCGTTCCAGAAATTCGCGCGCGAGGCGCTCGGCACCACATGACCCTGCACATGCCCCCGAGCGGCGGCGTTCTCGCCTTTCCCCCGGTTCCGCGCGATCCGGGCTTCGGCGTCTACGTGCACTGGCCGTTCTGCGCGGCGAAATGCCCTTATTGCGACTTCAACAGCCATGTCCGGCAGAAGCCGATCGACCAGGACCGCTATGCCGCGGCCTTCGAGCGGGAGATCGCCGAGGCGGCGCGCCGCTCGCCCGGCGAGACCGTCACCTCGATCTTCCTCGGCGGCGGCACCCCCTCGCTGATGGAGCCGGCGACGGTCGGGCGGATCCTCGACGCGATCGCGGAGCGCTGGACGGTCGCCGACGGCGCCGAGGTGACGCTGGAGGCGAACCCGTCGAGCGTCGAGGCGACGCGCTTCCGCGGCTACCGCGCTAGCGGCGTCAACCGCGTGTCCCTGGGCGTCCAGGCGCTGAACGACCGGGACCTGCGGCGGCTCGGCCGGCTGCACGACGTCGAACAGGCACTGGGCGCGATCGAGCTCGCCCGCGCCACCTTCCCGCGCCTCTCCTTCGACCTGATCTACGCGCGGCCCGAGCAGACCGTCGCCGGCTGGGAAGCCGAACTCACCCAGGCGATCGACCTCGCCGCCGACCATCTGTCGCTCTACCAGCTGACCATCGAGGAAGGCACGGCCTTCCACGCCCTGCACAAGGCCGGCAAGCTCATCGTCCCGGATGGCGAGCTCTCGGCCGATCTCTACGAGGCGACGCAGTCGCTCACCGCCACCCGCGGCCTGCCCGCCTACGAGATCTCCAACCACGCCGTTCCGGGCGCCGAATCGCGTCACAACCTCACCTACTGGCGCTACGGCCTCTATGCCGGCATCGGCCCGGGCGCGCATGGCCGGATGATGGGCGAGGACGGCCGCCACGCCGTCGCCAACGAGCCGTTGCCCGAAACTTGGCTGAAGATGGTCGAGGCCTGGGATTCCGGCGCCATCACGGACGAATTGCTGACCGAGACCGAACAGGCGGACGAGCTCCTGCTGATGGGTCTGCGCCTCACCGAAGGCATCGACCTCGCCCGCTGGCGCCGGCTCACCGGCCGCGACATCGACCCGGAAAGCGAAGCCGAATTGCGGGCCCACGGCATGGTCGAGCGCATCGGCCCGGACCGCCTGCGCGCCACGCCCGCCGGCATGCTGGTGCTGGATGCGGTGGTCGCCGATCTGGCGTGAGGTGGCTTCCGTCGAAGCCCTGAGACACCATATGATCAGCATGAAACGTGGTTTGGCCGGAGCTGGCTTGCTTTGGAGTTCGATGCCGCCAAGGATGCTGAGAACGTCGCAAAGCACGGCATTTCCCTGGCCCGGACGGCCGAGTTGGATCTGCGCGTGGTGGTCGAAGATGACCGCTACGACTATGGTGAGGTCCGGTACCGGGGCTTCGGCCTGATCGACGGGCAGCCCTATTGCGTGGCGTTCACCGTTCGCGGTGGGTCGGTCCGTCCGATCAGCCTTCGCCGGGCGCACCGAAAGGAGTTCGAACGTTATGTCGGACGATAGCAGAGAGCCCGTCACCGACATCGACAATCCGGAGTGGACGGAGGCGGATTTTCGTCGCGCCAGGTCGCCCGAGGCGACCTTTCCGCCGGAGATCCTCGCGCAGTTTGGCGGCAGTCGGGCCACTTCGGGGACCAGCACTGAAAAGGTCTCGGTGTCGCTCCAACTGAGCCCGGAAGTGGTCTCGCATTTCAAGGCGACGGGGCCGGGTTGGCAGGCGCGGATCGACGAAGCTCTGAAGCGCTCGATCGGCGAGTGACGTCGGCAGCGGCAGCTGGCCTCAGCTGTCTTGCGCCCAATCTTCGTGGCCGTGCCGGACGCGGACGATGAGGGCGCCCTCGGCGTCGATCAGGTAGACGACGACGTGGGCGCCGCAGGGATGGACCCGCACCGGTGGCGTGAGTTCGGTCCGTTCGCGGGCAAGCTCCGGGTAGCGGGCAAGCGCCTCGAAGCTCCGACGCAGGCGGGCGTGGTACCGCGACGCCTGGACCACGCCGAACAGCCGGATGCTCTGCGCGTAGATGCGCTGAATGTCGTCAGCGGCTTTCTCCGTCAGCCTATAGGTCATGCCCGGACGGATCGATCCCGGCCTCGCGGCGTGCTGCCGCTTCGATGTCGTCCATCGAGCGCCGGCTGATGCCGCTTTCCAGCCCCTCGCTGACCAGCGCCTGCATTTGGGCGATCTTCTCCAGCCGCTCCTGGTCGCGGCGTATCAGGTCGCGCACGTAGTCGCTGGCGTTGCTGTACCGGCCGGTTTCGGCCTGGGCCTCGACCCAGGCTTTCAGTGGTCCGGGCAATGAAACGTTCATCGTGGCCATGGCGATATCTCCTGCCGTGAACCTACCGACTTTGGCAAAGATTGCCAAATTCTCCGTCGAATTCTATCTGCGGTGTGTTGTCCCTTACTCAGCGTTTTCCACGCTCGAAGCCTTTCGTGTAAACCGGGGCATGATCGCCCTGAACGACCCCGCCCCGACCTTCGCCCTTTTCGGCCAGACCCGCACCGCCGCGCGCCCCGAGCCCGGCCTCTATCTCGTGGCGACGCCGATCGGCAATCTCGGCGACGTGACGCTACGGGGGCTGGAGATCATCGCCGGCGCCGATCGCCTTGCCTGCGAGGACACGCGCGTCACCGCCAAGCTCCTGCAGCGTTTCGCCATCAAGCGGCGGATGACCCCCTATCACGAGCACAATGCCGAGCAGTCCGGCGCCGCCCTCCTCGCCGATCTGGTCGCCGGCCAGTCGGTGGCGCTGGTATCGGACGCCGGCACGCCGCTGGTCTCCGATCCCGGCTACCGGCTGGTGCAGCTGGCCCTCGATGCCGGCATCAAGGTGGTGCCGATTCCCGGCGCCTCCGCCGTGCTGGCGGCGCTCTGCGCCTCCGGCCTTCCCTCGGACGCGTTCTTCTTCGCCGGCTTCCTGCCGCAGAAGGAGCAGGCACGGGCGGCGCGGCTGCAGGAGCTGGCGCGGGTGCCGGGCTCGCTGGTGTTCTTCGAGGCGCCGCATCGCATCGCCGCCAGCCTTTCGGCCATGGCCACGGCGCTCGGGGAACGCCCGGCCGCGGTCTGCCGCGAGCTGACCAAGGCCTACGAGACGGTCTATCGCGGCACGCTGCCCGAACTGGCGGAACGCTTCGCCGCCATGGAGCAGGTGCGCGGCGAGATCGTCGTCTGCATCGCGCCGCCGCCGGCCGAGGCGGCGGCGAGCGCGGCGGATACCGACGGCATCCTCGCCGGGCTGCTCGCCGAGATGAAGCCGACGCAGGCCGCGCAGGAGGCCGCGCGGCTCACCGGCCTGCCGCGACGCGAACTCTACCAGCGCGCGCTGGAGCTCAAGGACCGTTCATGACGCCGGCGCCCGGCACGACGGAGCGACGACGCCGCGATCTCGGCAAGGGCCACCGCGGCGAGCGCCTCGCCTGCTGGGCCTTGCGGCTGAAATTCTACCGCATCCTCGCCGTGCGCTACCGCACGAAGCTCGGCGAGATCGACATCGTCGCGCGCCGCGGCGACCTCGTCGCCATCGTCGAGGTCAAGGCGCGGCCGAGCGTCGTAGAAGCGATGGACGCGGTCGGTCCGGCCGCCCAGCGGCGCATCGAGGCGGCGGCGGATCTGTGGCTCGCACGCCAGAAGGACCACCACCGCCTGTCGCTGCGCTTCGACATCGTCGCCGTCCGGCCCTGGCACTGGCCGGTGCACGTGCCGGGCGCCTGGGCGCCGCGCCGTTTTTGAACGCGACTGGCGAGCGACTGCCCTTGCCCGGCGCGGCAATATTGCCGCAAAGCGTCCGCTCCGCCCATCGAAGCGTGCGAGGCGGATAGGCATCCGCCGCCTCTATGTTTATAGACCGGCGATGAAACCGACCGACCGATTGCGGAGCCCTCGCCCGGCGTGAAGAAATCCATGTCCCTGACGAAGCCCGACGAGCGCGGGCTGGTGGTCCGGCTGCTGAAGCGGATCATCGCCGAAAACGGCCGGCTGTTCCTCCGGCAGTATTCGGTTGCGATCGTCTGCCTGGTGCTCGTCGCCGCAACGACGGCCTTCCTCGCCTGGATCATGCGCGACGTCATCGACGAGATCTTCGTCAAGCAGAACCGCAGCGCCATCGTCACCCTGCCGGTCGTCGTGTTCCTCGCCTTCGCGGTGCGTGGCCTGGCGACCTACGGCCAGGGCGTGATCCTGGCGCGGATCGGCAACAACATCGTCGCGCGCTACCAGCGGCGACTCTTCGCGCATCTCACCGAGCTGTCGGTGGATTTCTTCTCGGAGAACCGTTCGGCGCATCTCGCGGCCCGCATCAACCAGAACGTCTCCGGCATACGCGACACGCTGAACCTCACCGTCACGACGCTGGCGCGCGACGTGCTCAGCCTGATCTTCCTGGTCTTCGTGATGATCTATCAGGATCCGGTCCTCTCCGGCATCGCGCTGCTCGCCGGGCCGCCGATCGCGCTGATGATCGGCGGGCTCGCCCGCAAGCTGCGTTCCGCCACCCGACAGTCGATCGACCTCAATGCCCGGGTCCTCGCGTCGATGCAGGAGGCCGCGCAGGGCATCTCGGTGGTGAAGGCCTTCACCATGGAGAAGCCGCTGCGCGAGCGGATCGAGCGGCTCATCGTCGCCGCCGAGGAGCGCTCCAATCGCATCGCGACCATCACCGAGCGCACGACGCCGGTCACCGAGATCGTCGCCGGCCTCGCGATCGCCGGGGTCATCGCCTATTCCGGCTACCGCGCCATCGTCTACGGCTATTCGCCGGGCTCGATGTTCGCCTTCATCACCGCGCTGCTCTTCGCCTACGATCCGGCGCGCAGGCTCGCCAAGCTGCAGGTGCAGCTGGAGCGGGCGCTGGTCAACGCCCAGATGATCTACGAGATCCTCGATCTCGAGCCGCGCCAGTCCGACCGGCCCGGCGCGCCCGAACTCGCGGTGACAGGCGGCGAGGTCGTCTTCGAGGATGTCGGCTTTTCCTACTACCGGAACGAGCCGGTGCTGCGCGGGCTCGACTTCGTCGCCCCGGCCGGCAAGACGACCGCCGTCATCGGCGCATCGGGCGGCGGCAAGTCGACCCTCGTCGCGCTCCTGCAGCGCTTCTACGACGTCGAAGCAGGGCGCATCCTGATCGACGGCCAGGACATCAGCACCGTCACCAAGCGGTCGCTGCGCCAGAAGATCGCCTATGTCCCGCAGTCGCCGTATCTGTTCGAGGGCACGATCCGCGACAATATCCGTCTCGGTCGGCCGGACGCCACCGACGCCGAGATCGAGGAGGCGGCGCGCCTCGCCCAGGCCGAGGAGTTCATCGTCACCCAGCCGAACGGCTACGACACGCCGCTCGGCGAGAACGGCGTGACCCTGTCCGGCGGCCAGCGCCAGCGCCTGTCCATCGCCCGCGCTCTGGTACGCGACGCGCCGATCCTGCTGCTCGACGAGGCCACTTCGGCGCTCGACACGCGGTCCGAGACGCTGGTGCAGATGGCGCTGGAGGAGGCTTCGCGCGACCGCACGGTGATCGTCGTGGCCCACCGGCTCTCGACCATCGTCGGGGCCGACCAGATCCTGGTGGTCGACGGCGGGCGGATCGTCGAGCGCGGCACGCATGGCGAGCTTGTCGATCGGCAGGAAGGCCACTATGCCCGCTTCTACGGCCTGCAGGGGCGCGAGGGACGCGACCCGGCGGCGCGGGCGCTGGCCGACACAGTCCGGCCCTGACGCGCATCGGCCGAACGAGGGAGGGGAGCCCGCAATGAGCGAGATGAGACTGGTCGTGCTCGGCGCGGCAGGCCGCATGGGCCGCACCCTGGTCGAACTGATCGCGGCGACGCCGGGCGCGCGCCTCTCCGGCGCGCTCGACCGGCCGGATTCGCCGGCCATCGGCAGCGACGCCGGCACGCTGGCGGGCCTTGCCCCGCTCGGGGTGATCGTCACCAGCGATGTCGACGCAGCCCTCGACGGCGCCGACGGCATCATCGACTTCACCGCGCCTTCCGCCTCGGTCGCCTTCGCGGCGATCGCCGCCGAAAGGCGCCTCGTCCACGTCATCGGCACCACCGGTCTCGGGCCTGACGACGCCGCCGCCATCGCCGAGGCGGCGACGCGGGCCCGGATCGTCAAGTCCGGCAACATGAGCCTCGGCGTCAATCTCCTCGCCGGGCTGGTCGAGAAGGCCGCACGGGCCCTCGGGCCCGACGCCTTCGACATCGAGATCCTCGAGATGCACCATCGCCACAAGGTCGACGCGCCCTCCGGCACCGCGCTGCTGCTCGGCGAGGCCGCCGCCAACGGCCGCGCCATTGACCTCGCCGAGGCCAGCGTGCGCGTCCGCGACGGCCAGACCGGGCCGCGCGCCGAGGGCACGATCGGCTTTGCCACGCTGCGCGGCGGCTCGGTGGTCGGCGAGCATTCGGTGATCCTCGCCGGCGAGGGCGAGCGGCTGGTGCTCAGCCACATCGCCACCGACCGCGCCATCTTCGCCCGCGGCGCCGTCCGCGCCGCCCTCTGGGCCAACGGCCAGGCGCCCGGCCTCTACGGCATGCGCGACGTGCTCGGCCTGACCGACTGACGCCCCTCTCCAGCTTCCGATCCCAACCACAAAGGTCCGCCGCGATGTCCCGAACCCTCGTCCTCGTCCGCCACGGCCAGAGCGAATGGAACCTGAAGAACCTCTTCACCGGCTGGAAGGACCCCGACCTCACGGAAAAGGGCGTCGAGGAGGCGAAGGACGCCGGCCGCAGCCTGAAGGAAGCCGGCCTCATTTTCGACCTCGCCTTCACCAGCGAGCTGTCCCGCGCCCAGCGGACGCTGGCGCTGATGCTGGACGAGCTCGGCGCACCAAGCCTGCCGACGATCCGCAACATCGCCCTCAACGAGCGCGACTACGGCGACCTGTCCGGCCTCAACAAGGACGACGCCCGCAAGAAATGGGGCGAGGAGCAGGTGCATGTCTGGCGCCGATCCTACGACGTGCCGCCGCCCGGCGGCGAGAGCCTGAAGGACACCGGCGCGCGGGTCTGGCCTTATTACATCCACGACATCCAGCCGAAGGTGCTGGGCGGCGGCACGGTGCTGGTCGTCGCGCACGGCAACTCGCTGCGCGCCCTCGTCATGGCGCTGGACGGGCTCAGCGGCGAGGAGATCGTCGGCCAGGAAATCGCCACGGGCGTGCCGATCCTCTACCGGCTCAACGCCGATTCGACCGTCGCCGAGAAGGTGGTGATGGAAGGCTGAGACTCCGGCCGCCGTCTTTGAATGCGCGCGCCAGGGGTGTTAGGCACCCATCGGGCGCCGGAAACAGCTGAGAGAATGCCATCATGACCGATCGAATCGTGCTTCGCACCGGCGAGGCCCTCGTCGCCGGCGGACCGCCCGGAACCGCCGCCGAGCCGGAAGTCGTCATCGGCGAACTCGACGGCCCGGTCGGCACCGCCATCGCCACGCTCACCGGCGACCAGGTCAAGGGCCACAGCCGCGTCTTCGCGCTGCTCAACACCGACATCATGGTCCGGCCGGTGACGCTCTGCGTCTCCAAGGTCACCGTCGACGATCCGAAATACACCAACATCCTGATGGGCACGGTGCAGTTCGCCATCGCCAACGGCGTGCTCGACGCGGTCAGGGAAGGCATCCTGCCGAAGGACCGGGTCAACGATCTCGGCATCGTCTGCTCGGTGTGGCTCGCGCCGACCATCGTCGACGTCGTCGATCTCGACCACAAGGTGCTGTTCGACATCCACCGCAAGGCGATGACAGAGGCGATCCGCAAGGCGATGAGCAACGAGCCGTCGATCGACTGGCTGCTCGAGAACCAGGAGAAGATCGTCCACAAATACTACCAGATGGGCCTCGACGGGAAGATCTGAGCCCCGCCCGCCAAAGCCCGGCGCGCGCCGTTCAGGGGCGCGCCAGGAGGCCGCATTCCCAGCCGAGCATCGCCCGCTTGCGGGTGATGCCCCAGTGGTAGCCGGTGAGCGCGCCGGCCTTGCCGACGACGCGATGGCAGGGCACGACGAAGGAGACCGGGTTGCGCCCGACCGCGGCGCCCACCGCCCGTGCCGCCTTCGGCGCGCCGATGCGGCTGGCGACCGCCGCATAGGTCGTCGCCTGGCCGAGCGGGATCGTCAGCAGCGCCTCCCAGACGCGGATCTCGAAATCCGTGCCGATCAGCACCACCCGCAGCGGGCGCTCGCACTGCCAGCTTTCCGGCTCGAAGATCCGCTGGGCCAGCGGGCGCGTCACGTCCGGCTTCGGCTCGAACGTCGCCTTCGGCCAGCGCCGGCGCATGTCGTCCAGCGCCGCCGCCTCGCCGCCGTCGCCCGGCTCGGCAAAGCCGATGCCGGCAAGACCCCGCTCCGTCGCCACCACCAGCGCCAGGCCGAAGGGCGTCGGGTGGAAGCCGTAGGAAAGCACGATGCCTTCGCCGCGCGACTTGTAGGCGCCGGGCGACAGCGCCTCGTGCTTGACGAAGAGGTCGTGCAGCCGCGACGGGCCGGAGAGGCCGACCTCCAGCGCCGCGTCGAGCAGCGAGGCGCCGTCGCCGAGCAGCCGCCGGGCATGATCCAGCGTCACCGCCTGCAGGAACGCCTTCGGCGTCAGGCCGGACCAGCGGCGGAAGACGCTGGCCAGCGCCGCCTCCTCCATGCCGAGCGCGCCGGCGATTTCGGCAAGGCTCGGCTGCCGGCGGTAATGCGTCGCGATGAACTCGATCGTGCGGCGGACGACGTCGTAGTCGGACAGCGCGTCGCGGGAGGCGATGGGCTGCAGGGCCGGCTCGAAGGCGGCGGGGGCGATGGACAGCATGGCGATCTCCTTCGTCCCCATCACTGCACGCGGGACCGCCGCCTCGCCACCCGTTTTCCGGCGCGGGGCGCGCTCAATTGCCCTTGGCGGTCGTGAGCGCGCGGGTAAATTCGCGGGCGAAGCTCTCGCGGTCGTCGGGGTTGAGGAAGCTGCCGATCTCGGTCGAGGCGCCTTGCGAATCGACGCTCATCCGCGTGATGCCGATCTCGTCGTGGCGGGCGACGCGGAACTTTGCCCAGAACGGGTTGTGATGCGCCTCGCGCACCTCGCCGCGCGGCGAGATCTTGCGGATCGACAGATCGCTGCGCGACACGGTGACCTCCTCGCGGGCCCTGGCCGAGCGGTAGCTCGCCGTGAACGCCCACCAGACGAGCACGACGTCGAGGCCGAGAAAGCCGAAGACCGGCCAGGCGCCTTGGGCGAGGAACATCGCGCCGCTGCCGAAGCACACCAGCGCGAAGGCCGCCATCATGATGGTGAAGCCGCGCCGCCCAAGCGAGCGATAGGGCACCAGCAGGGCGGCGAAGATCGGCCGCTCCGCGTCCGGACGGTCGTCGACAGTCTCGTTCATCGCGCGCCTCCCGGCCGGCAAGAGGCCCTCTCGAAAGGCCCCGACGGTCCCTGTCCCCAGCGATCCCGGTCAGGGGTGTTTCCCCGGCCGCCGGTCCCGCTGTATGGGACGGTCATGGCAGAGAAGATCGGTCGCCCCACCTCATCGGTCAAGCGCGCCGGCGGCGGCACATCGTCCCGCCCGCCGGGTCGCGCCCCCGCGCGAAGGCCGCGCATCCCCTACAGGCGGGAGGAGATCGCGGAGATCTTCCGCCGCTTTGCCGTCCAGCGCCCGGACCCGCAGTCGGAGCTCGAATACACCAACCCCTTCACGCTGCTCGTCGCCGTGGTGCTCTCGGCGCAGGCGACGGACGCCGGCGTCAACAAGGCGACGCGGGCGCTGTTTGCCGCCGCCGACACGCCGGCGCAGATGGCCGCCCTCGGCGAGGACGCGATCCGCGAGCATATCCGCACGATCGGCCTGTTCCGCACCAAGGCGAAGAACGTCCAGGCCCTGTCCGAGGCGCTCATCGCCCGCCATGGCGGCGAGGTCCCGGCCGACCGCGCGGCGCTGGAGGCGCTGCCCGGCGTCGGCCGCAAGACCGCCAGCGTCATCCTCAACGTCGCCTTCGGCGAGGAAACCCTCGCCGTCGACACCCACATCTTCCGCCTCGGCAACCGCCTCAGGCTCGCCCCCGGCAAGACCCCCGAGGACGTCGAGACCCGCCTCCTCGCCGTCATCCCGCCCCCCTACCGCCGCCACGCCCATCACTGGCTGATCCTGCACGGCCGCTATGTCTGCAAGGCCCGCAAGCCGGAATGCCCGGCCTGTGTGATCGCCGATCTGTGCAAGGCAGCGGAGAAATGGTCGGACGTCCCCGCGCCGCTGGTGGAGCTGGGGGTGGGGATGGCGGTGGTGGGGGATGGGGATGGGGAGATGGGCTGACCGGCAGGTGTGGGCGATCCGGTGGGGTCGCGCACCATATTACACTACGACCTGTACGACGTCATTCGGCGATATTAAGTGGTTCTAATTCCAGGAGAAACATCAGCCTCATACTGCTAGTTATCCGGCGATCGGATCTGGAGCTGACGCCCCCAGCTCTCGAATGAACTGACTGGCGTGGAGAATGGCTTCGCCGTATTGCTGTCGGGCAGGCGTGATGCCCACTGACAGCGCATCTCGTACCGGCATCCGCTGAGAATAGGTGAGGATGAGGGTGCCTGGTTTTCCAGCCTGCGGTGCAGCTTTGACACGCGTGATCCCTACATAGAAAAGGCGGCGCTGCTCCTCAAGATGGCGCGCATGTTCAGCAGGCGGCATTCCGTCCTCGGGAGGCCTTGGCAAGAGACCCTGAACACAGCCAGCGATAATCGTGGCCGGGGAGCTGAGCCCTTTGCTCTTGTGCAAACTCATGATCCTGACATCTTCGATTTCCGTCGGAATCTCCGGCTGAGCGATTGCAGCAACAAGCTCGCGGAGGAATTCTTCGCGATCATCGCCAACCATCGTGTCGAGAATGGCGAGCGACAACAGACGGATATCGCGCGTCGAATTTTGTCCGTCGGGGAATAGTAGGTTAACTATGGCGTGAAGGTCGGGAAGTGCTTCAAGGACCCCAAGAGCTTCGACAATCCCCCGGAAGGAGTCCAGAATCCCGCCTGTGTATGGGAGCCGAAGCCCACCTCTTTCGAGCTGCGTCATTGCTTCCCAAGGTGAGATTCCCGAGGTTTCACAATGCTCGCGAATCCGGCGGTAGCCGGAAGCATGCCAATTGCTGCCATTCACACCGACGAGCCAGCGTAGCGCCACACGGTCTTCTCGGTTGACAAAAAGTTTGAGCAGCGCAAAGGCCCGTTGAGCATCATCGTGGCTCAGTTCGGATTCCGCGTAATACGATTTGGTCGGGACTCCCCTCTCTACGAGAGATTCATATAAGGGGGTTCCGAACGCCCTGCTTTGAGTCAGGACGAGAATGTCTCCGGCCGGCGTTCCGCGGGCAATCATCTGCGAGACTAGCTCTGAGACGCCGCTAACCTCTTGCCGGAGGGTTTGATATTGGATGATCCGAACGTCGCCCACACCGTTTTCAGGCATCGGATTGAGGGGGCGCGGAACAGGTCTTTGGACGTTATGCCTTATCAAGCTGTTCGCCATCTCGACGACCCGTGTCGGGCAGCGGCGGCAATCGTCAAGACCAATATCATCGGCACCAGCGTTGACGTTTAGCCACTCTCGAATGCCGTCGGGGTGGGCATGTTTGAAGCTATAAATCGACTGATCGTCGTCCCCAACGATACAGACCTCAGCGGCGCCAGACAGAAGTTCAACGACCCCCTGCTCCGCGCGGTTCAGATCTTGGTATTCGTCGACAAGGATATGACGGAATTCATTCCTCTCTCCTGCCGCCGGATTTGAATGAAGATACTGATGAAGTTGCGGGATGACTTCGCCAATCAACATAGACTCATGAAACTTCAGCCAAGCTAGGAGGTCAGCTTGAAACGCCGCATCGGCCGGTGTCAGTGCATAGCCCGGCTGGTGATGCTGAAGACGAGCCCACGCTGCCTCATATGCCTTCTTAAGCTTATCGACCGCTCGCTTGCCGCCATGGGCCCCCATCAGATCGCAGATGAGTGGCTTAAGCTCAAACTCGTTCAGTGGTCGAGGGACCCGGCCTGTAGCCCCCAATACATGATTCCGCATCAATATTCGCAGAGCTAAGCTGTGAAGCGTTACGCCTTGGAGACTATTACAGCCCGGCACCCCCATACCTGTAAGTTCGCGATGAAGATCTTCTGCTGCAACTCTTGTAAAGGTAACTGGAAGGATTGAGCTTGGTGCGGTGCCGCTTTCAAGAAGTCGAGCGACTCGCCGTTTCATGGCGAATGACTTTCCGGTACCGGGTCCGGCAACCACGCGAACGCGAGAATTTATCGACGCCGCAATCTGATGGGCTGGAGTCGCTGGATCAAGACCGTCGGACCACGCCATGATTACTCCATACGCTTAGGCTCAAGGGCCTTGGAGCGCACCCCGTTTTGACCGAACAGGTGGCATAGCCGATAAGGCATAGGCATCCGCCTATGAGTACGACTATGTCGAAAGCTCCTGATGGCCCGTTTTCTCGGGTTGAAGTAATCACTTCCGTT
>NZ_JAAAMJ010000015.1 GCF_010500835.1 Aurantimonas aggregata
GAACGATCAGGTCGTTTCTCTCATGGATACTCCCGTCCGGAAAGGATACCGGCCAAGAGCTCCAGACAGACAACCGCCGTCCACATTTCTCTTTCTTCTCAATCTTCAATTGTCAAAGAACACGCCATTCAAAACGATTGGCGGCGGGCCGGTCTGGACGTTTCGTCCGGAGAGACCCTGGAGCAAGCCCGTTCGGGCCGAACTCGTGATATGGTGACGAAGGCAGGCAACACAAGAGCGAAGCGAAGGGCTCGCCGGCGGCGCCTGCGCCGTCGATGAGTGGCTTATAGGGCCTGGCCGGAACCCAAGTCAACAGCCCTTTTTGGAAATCATGCAGCGGTGCCGATTTTCTGCTCGTGGCGCAAACCCCTGCGTGACAGGCTTCCCCGACGTCACCGTATCGTCATGCGGCGCCGCATTCCCGGTGCTGCAAGGCTTTTCGACCCCTCGATCGAGCTGCGTTGGAGGGCGCTCCGGCCGGGTCCGGCCGCCGCTGCCTGGGGGTCGACGACTTTCCTGCTCCGGCCTTCCCGCGTGTCGACGCGTGGGAATCTGCCGATTGCGCCGCTCGCCCGCACGGCGTATCCGGCGAAAAAGGGTGCACCGGTGCCCGCCTTTCGGCAGGATGGCAGCCATGGACGACAGTAACGGGCACGCAGCCGGCAATTACGAAGCGATTCTTCGCGAAGCCGGCGTGCGGATCACGCGGCCCCGCCGCACCATCCTGGCGATTCTCGCCGACGGCGAGGATCATCCGGGTGCATTGGAGATCTTCCGGCGCGCCGCCGCGATCGATCCGGCGATCTCCCTCTCCACCGTCTACCGTACGATGAAGCTGCTCGAGGAGAAGGGCGCCATCCAGCGCCACGTCTTCGAGGGCGGTCCGTCGCGATTCGAACAGGCCGTGGGCCGCCATCACGACCATCTGATCGACGTCGACACCGGCGATGTCGTCGAATTCCGCTCCGACCGGATCGAGCGGCTGCAGGAGGAGATCGCCCGCGAGCTCGGCTACGAGCTTGTGTCGCACCGGCTGGAGCTCTATGCCCGCCGCCGCAAGGCCGACTGAGTCGGGCTCTCGCAGCGGCGGATCTTCGTCAGGTCATTAGACCAGCTTGGCGTCGAGGCTGACCTTGATCGCGCCGAGTGCCTTGGAGACCGGGCAGCCTTCCTTGGCCTTGTTGGCAAGGCCCTCGAAGGTCGCCGAATCGACGCCGGGTACCTTCGCCTCGAGGCTGAGCGCGCTCTCGGTGATGTCGAACCCGGCCTCGCCCGGCTCGACCGACACCACGGCCTGGACCTTCAGCTCGTCCGCGGGCGTGCCGTTCTCGGCGAGAAAATGCGACAGCTGCATCGCAAAGCACCCGGCATGGGCCGCGGCGAGCAGTTCCTCCGGGTTGGTGCCCGAGCGGCCGCTCTCGTCCTCGAATCGCGCCTTGAACGAATAGCCGTGATCCTGGAGCGCGCCGGACTGCGTGGTGAGCGCCCCGGTGCCGTCCTTGAGGGCACCCTTCCAGATTGCTGTCGCATGACGTTTCATGGGATTTGTCCTTTCGACATGGCGCGTCGGCGCCTTTCATCGGCCGCCCGTCTGATTCGCAGGCGGCCGGGCAGTGGTCGGGCAACCGTTTCGGGCGTGCCACGGTTCCGCCGATACGCCGAGTTTACCGGGACGGCCTAGGCTGTCCATCGACGCCGCGACGAGCGGCGATTCGGGGAGGGACCAAGCCATGGCAGAAGCGGTGCTGGTGCACGCCACCGCAGAGGTGCTCGGCGAGAAGGCCGCCTGGCTGGCGCAGCTGTCGAACGAGCGCCACGCCAGCGCCCACACGCTCGACGCCTATGAGCGCGATCTGCGGCAGTTCCTGGTCTTCCTCACCGGCTACCATGCGCGTCCCGCGGCGATGGAAGACCTCGTCGATCTCGGCACCACCGAATTGCGCGCCTTCCTCGCATCGCGCCGTCGTGACGGCGCCGGCGCCAAGACGCTCGGGCGGGGCCTTGCGGGCGTGCGCTCCTTCGTTCGTCATCTGGAACGCAAGGGTCTGGCGTCGGCGGCCGGGGCCAAGGCGATGCGCGCGCCGAAGCAGCCGAAATCCCTGCCGCGTCCCCTGAGCGTCGCCGACGCGCTGTCGGTGACCGAGGAAGCCGGCGCCTATGCCGCCGAGCCGTGGATCGCCGCGCGTGATACCGCGGTGCTGACGCTGCTCTATGGCTGCGGCCTGCGCATCTCGGAGGCCCTGTCGCTGCCGGGCGATGCGCTAGGCGATCCGGCGGCCCGCTCGATGCCGGTCGCCGGCAAGGGCGGCAAGACCCGGCTGGTGCCGCTGCTGCCGGCTGTGCTGGTGGCGGCGGCCGAATATCGCCGGCTGTGCCCCCACCCGCTCCCTGCCAACGGGCCCCTCTTTCGGGGCGCGCGGGGCGGGCCGCTGAGGCCGCAGATCGTCCAGCGGGCGATGGCGCTCTTGCGCGGCGCGCTGGGCCTGCCCGAATCGGCGACGCCGCATGCGCTGCGCCATTCCTTTGCGACGCATCTCCTTTCGGCGGGCGGCGATCTGCGCACCATCCAGGATCTGCTCGGCCACGCCAGCCTGTCGACGACGCAGAACTACACCGCCGTCGACGCCGCAAGGCTGCTGTCGGTCTATGACGACACCCACCCGCGGGCCCGCCGACGGCGCCCGGTACCGAGCCAAGCAGGGATTGCCTGATGACCGCGAGCCTCGCCCGTCCCCTCGCGGCATTGCGCCGTCTCCGCCATCTGTCGCCGGCTCTCGCCGCCGCAGGGCTGCTCTTCGTCACGCCCGCCGCCGCGACGGACTCAGAGAACGACTGCCGCGGCCGCAATCTCGTCGAGACGCTTCGCGCGGACGGCAGGCTCGCAGCGGTCGAGGCGGCAGCCGCGGCGACGCCCAACGGCGAGGGCAAGCTCTTCCGGATCGAGCGGGACGGGGTGGCCCCATCCTTCCTGTTCGGGACGATGCACCTCAGCGACCCCCGCGTCCTCGTCTTGCCACCGCCGGCCGAGGCGGCCTTCGCGGCGGCTGACCGGCTGGTGATCGAGACCATCGACATCGCCGATCCGGCCAAGGCCGCGGCGGCGTTCTTCGCGCATCCCGAATTCGTCAATCTGCCGCGCGGCGAGACGCTGGCAACGCTGCTCGATCCCGCGGATCTGGCGATGGTGGAGGCGGGTCTCACCGCCCGTGGCATCCCGCTGCAGTCGGTTCAGACCCTGCAGCCATGGTTCACCGCCGTCAGCCTGATGCTGCCGGCCTGCGAGACGGCGCGCAAGGATGAGGGCGAGGCCGTGCTCGACACCGCGCTTGCCGAGCGGGCGGCGGCGGCCGGCAAGCCGGTTGACGGCCTCGAGACCGCTGCCGAGCAGCTGGAGGCCCTCGCCTCGCTCTCCCTCGACCTGCAGCTGGAGAGCCTCGTCGCCACCGTCGCGCTGGCCGACCGGATGCCCGACATCCTGGAGACCATGCTGGCGCTCTACGTGGACGGGCGAATCGCGATGATCATGCCGGTGATCGAGGCGGCGGTGCCGAATGGCGGCCTGCTGGTCGGCGCCGGCGAGGGCTATGCGGAGTTCGAGCGCCGGGTCGTCACCGAACGCAACCAGCGGATGGTCGAACGCATGCAGCCGATGCTCGACGACGGCGGCGCCTTTGTCGCGGTCGGGGCGCTGCATCTGCCGGGCGACGCCGGACTGGTGGCGTTGCTGCGTCAAGAGGGATGGACTGTCACCCGAGCCGACGGGGATCGCTGAGATCCCCCGCTGCAACGCACCATAAAGTGAAGACACGGCGCCCCTTCAGCCTTTTCGACGGCGGCGAACGCCCATAGGCTACCCGGATCGCAACAGCCAAGGAGACATACCGCATGAAATCCTTTCTCGCTGTCACCCTGAGTGCAGGCCTTCTCGCCGCCGCGTCGAGCGGTGCCATGGCCGCCTGCGCCTCGCACGACACCACCGCCGAAGCCCCGGCCCCGGTCGTGACCGCCGATGCCGGCACGACGACCGCACCGATGACGCCGGTTCCCGACAAGAAGAGCTGACGGCACAAGCCTCCAGAGACCAAAGGCCCGGTCGCGCGAGCGGCCGGGCCTTTTCATTCGGGCTGACTCATGGGGGACGGCAGCGCTGCCGCGGTCCCGGGCTCAGATGTGGATCGGCTTGGCAAAGGCCGCGAAGGCCGCCTCGCGCATCACCTCGGACAGGGTCGGATGGGCGTGCGAAGTGCGCGCCAGATCTTCCGCCGAGCCACCGAACTCGATCAGCAGCGCGGCTTCCGCGATCAGGTCGCCGGCACCGGCGCCGAGAATATGGCAGCCGAGCACCTTGTCGGTGCGCGGATCGACCAGGAACTTCACGAAGCCGTCGGTCTTCAGCATCGCCCGGGCGCGGCCATTCGCCATGAACGGGAACTTGCCGACCTTGTACTCGATCCCGGCCTGCTTCAGCTCCTCCTCGGTGCGGCCGACGGAAGCCACTTCCGGCGAGGTGTAGACCACCGACGGAATCGCGTCGTAGTTCACGTGGCCCGCCTGGCCGGCGAGGATTTCGGCCAGCGCCACGCCCTCGTCCTCGGCCTTGTGGGCGAGCATCGCGCCCTTCACCACGTCGCCGATCGCATAGATCCCGTCGACACTGGTCTTGTAGTGGCCGTCGATCTCGATGCGGCCGCGATCGTCGAGCGCGACGCCGACCGCCTCCAGCCCGAGCCCGTCGGTGTAGGGCTTGCGCCCGGTGGCGACCAGCACGACGTCGGCGGCAAGCGTCTCCGCCTCGCCGCCCTTGGCCGGCTCGAACGTCACCGCAGCGCCGCCGCCCTCCTTGCGGGCGACGTCGGTCACCTTGGCGCCCAGCTTGAAGGTCAGGCCCTGCTTGACCAGGAGCTTCTGGAACGCCGCGGCGACCTCGCCGTCCATCCCGCCGAGGATCGTGCCCAGATATTCGACCACGGTGACTTTCGCCCCGAGCCGCGCCCAGACCGAGCCGAGCTCGAGCCCGATGACGCCGCCGCCGACGACGACCATCGTCTCCGGCACCTTCTGGAGCGCGATCGCGTCGTCGGAGGAGACGATCGTGTCGTGGTCGAACGCCACCTCGACGCCGGGAATGCCCGCAACGGACGAGCCGGTGGCAATGCAGATCGCCTTGGCGGACAGCGTCTCGGTGGCGCCGTCTTCCTTCGTGACCTCGACCTCGGACGCGGAAACGAGTTTCCCGGTGCCGATGATGCCGGTGATCTTGTTCTTCTTGAACAGGAAGGCGATGCCGTCGACATTCGACTTCACCGTCTTGTCCTTGTGCTCCAGCATCTTCGGCAGGTTCAGCCGCGGCTCGGCCTCGATGCCGAGTTCCCCGAAGGCATGGCCGGCCTCGGCGAACATCTCGGAGGCATGCAGCAGCGCCTTGGAGGGGATGCAGCCGACATTCAGGCAGGTGCCGCCATAGGTCTTGCGCTTCTCGACGACGGCGACCCTGAGGCCGAGCTGCGCCGCCTTGATGGCGCAGACATAGCCGCCGGGTCCCGATCCGATGACGACGAGGTCGAAGGGTTCAGCCATTTCCAGTCCTGTTCGAACAGTGCGGGCGCCAGCGGCCCGGATCAGGTGAGAAGATCGACGACCATCAGGACCAGCCCGACGATCGATGCGAGGAAGACGCCGGTCCGCAGCCACGGAATGCCGGCATAATAGAGCGGCGCATAGATCACCCGTGCGACGAGCCAGAGCTGCGCGCCGGCAAGGCCGAGACCGCCGGTCTGCCCCGACGCGACGAGGGCCAGCGTCAACCCGACGAACAGCGCGTAGGTCTCGGTGAAATTCGTCCACGCCCGCTTGGCGCGGCCCGCGAGGATGCCGGTCGGCTGCGGGTTGTCGTCGCGCGGCCTCACCGCCGTCGCGAGCCCCAGATCCGGCGTCGTGGTCAGGATGTGGATCACCAGCATGACGAGCGCCAGCACGACGGACCAGCCGAGCAGAACCAGTTCGGTCGGCATGGCCGTGACGGCCGCTGCGATTTCCGTTTCCATCTCGACGCTCCTTCTGGTGGCGGCATGGGCAAGCCGGCGGGTTGCCGTGCCGCTATGGCCAGATCGACCTTGCGCCCGATACGTCGAGAATGGCGCCGGTCGAATAGCTGGCCTCGTCGGAAGCGAGCCACAGGATCGCCTTCGCCACTTCCTCGGCCGTGCCCGCCCGCTTCATCGGCAGGCCGGGGCCGAGCTGGGCGACGCGGTCGGGCTGGCCGCCGGAGGCATGGATGTCGGTGTCGATGATGCCGGGCCGCACGGCAAAGACGCGGATGCCGTCGTCGATCACCTCCTTGGCGAGGCCGACCGTCAGCGTGTCGATCGCACCCTTCGAGGCGGCGTAGTCGAGATACTGGCCGGGCCCGCCGAGCTTGGCGGCGACCGAGGAGACGTTGACGATCGCCCCGCCATTGCCGCCGCGCCCGGTCGCCATGCGGCGGACCGCCTCGCGGGCGCAGAGGAAACTGCCGGTGATGTTGACGCGAAACATCCGCTCGAGCCGCTCCCCGCTCATCTCGGCGAGCGAAGCCGCTTCGTCGACGATGCCGGCATTGTTGATCAGCGCGCCGAGCGTGCCGAACCGGTCGGCGGCCCGGAACAGGTCGATGATGTCGGCCTCGCTGCCGACATCGGCCCGCACCGCCATCGCCCGACCGCCGGCCGTCTCGATCTCAGCGACGACGGCACCGGCGGCCGCTTCGTTGGTGGCGTAGTTGACGACGACCGCATAGCCCGCCCTGGCGCCGAGGCGGGCGGTCGCCGCGCCGATGCCGCGCGATCCGCCGGTCACGATCATCACCCGGTCAGTCATCGACGGTCTCCCGCGCTTCGTTTCCGTGCCGGCCGATGGCCTGCCTCGCCCTTAAAGGTCGAGGACCAGCCGCTCGGGATCCTCGAGACTGTCCTTTACGCGGACGAGGAAGGTCACCGCTTCCTTGCCGTCGACGATCCGGTGATCGTAGGAAAGCGCCAGGTACATCATCGGGCGGATCACCACCTGTCCGGCGATGGCCACCGGCCGGTCCTGGATCTTGTGCATGCCGAGAATGCCGGACTGCGGCGCATTGAGGATCGGCGTCGACATCAGCGAGCCGTAGACGCCGCCATTCGAGATGGTGAAGGTGCCGCCCTGCATGTCGGCCATGGCGAGCTTGCCGTCGCGCGCGGCGACGCCCAGCCGGCCGATCTCCTTCTCGATCTCGGCGATGGTCATCTGGTCGGCATCGCGCACCACCGGCACGACGAGGCCCTTGGGCGTGCCGACGGCGACGCCGATATGGGCATAGTTCTTGTAGATCAGGTCGGTGCCGTCGATCTCGGCGTTGACGGCCGGGATCTCCTTCAGCGCGTGGCAGACTGCCTTGGTGAAGAAGCCCATGAAGCCGAGCTTCACGCCGTGCTTCTTCTCGAACAGATCCTTGTACTTCTTGCGCAGCTCCATGACCGCCGTCATGTCCACCTCGTTGAAGGTGGTCAGCATGGCCGCCGTGTCCTGCGCCTCCTTGAGGCGCCGGGCGATGGTCTGGCGAAGCCGGGTCATCTTCACCCGCTCCTCGCGCGATTCCTCGTCCGGGCTGGAGGGCGCCCGCGCCGCCTTCGGCGTCTCCTGCGGCGAGGACGGGGCGCCGCGGCCGATGGCATCGAGCACGTCGCCCTTCAGCACCTGGCCGCGCCGGCCGGAGCCTTCCACGTCGCCGTCGGAAAGCCCCTTCTCGTCCATGATCTTCCTGGCCGAAGGCGCCGGGCTCATGCCGCCGCTCGCCGCCTCGTCGGACTTGCCGGCCGGTGCCGCGGCGTGACCGGCGGCCCCGCCGCCGTAATCGGCCTTGGTCTCCGGCGCCCTATCGGCCTTCGCCTCGGGGGCCTTCGGCTTCTCCGGCGCGGGGCTCGAGCCATCGCCGTCGCCGATCGAGCCGAGCACGGCGCCGACGCCGACCGTCTCGCCCGCCTGCACCGCCACGTCCTCGAGGATGCCGGCCGCCGGTGCCGGCACCTCGACCGTCACCTTGTCGGTCTCGAGCTCGGCGATCGTCTCGTCGAGTTCGACCCGGTCGCCGGGCTTCTTGAACCACTGGCCGATCGTGGCCTCGGTGACGGACTCGCCCAAAGTGGGGACTTTGATCTCGGTGCTCATGGGTGGGTCAGGTCTCTTCGGTCAGGTTTCGGTCGGACGCTCGACAGGCTCAGCCGAGGGCGTCTTCGAGGAAGGTTTCGAGCTGCTTCAGATGGGTGGACATCGTGCCCGCCGCCGGCGAGGCGGCGGCGAGGCGCCCGGTGTAGCGAACGCGCCGCTTCTCGGCGCCGATATGGTCGAGCACCCATTCCAGATACGGGTCGATGAAGGACCAGGCGCCCATGTTCTTGGGCTCCTCCTGGCACCAGACCATCTCCGCGCCCTTGAAGCGCGAGAGTTCGTTGATCAGTGCCTTGGCCGGGAACGGGTAGAGCTGTTCGAGCCGCAAGAGGTAGACGTCGTCGGTGCCGCGCTTCTCGCGCTCCTCCAGGAGGTCGTAATAGACCTTGCCGGTGCACATCACGACGCGCCGGATCTTGTCGTCCTTGACGAGCTTGATCGGCGAATCCTTCTGCATCTCCGCGTCGTCCCAGAGGAGACGGTGGAAGCTCGTGTCGCCCGACATCTCGGCAAGGGTCGAGGTCGCGCGCTTGTGGCGCAGCAGCGATTTCGGCGTCATCAGGATCAGCGGCTTGCGGAAGTCGCGCTTCATCTGCCGGCGCAGGATATGGAAATAGTTCGCCGGCGTCGTGACGTTGGCGACCTGCATGTTGTCCTCGGCGCACATCTGCAGGAAGCGCTCCAACCGGGCCGAGGAATGTTCCGGCCCCTGGCCCTCGTAGCCGTGCGGCAGGAGGCAGACGAGGCCGCTCATGCGCAGCCATTTGCGCTCGCCGGACGAGATGAACTGGTCGAACACCACCTGCGCGCCATTGGCGAAGTCACCGAACTGCGCTTCCCAGAGGGTGAGTGCGTTCGGCTCCGACAGCGAGTAGCCGTATTCGAAGCCGAGCACCGCCTCTTCCGAGAGCATCGAGTTGATGACCTCGTAGATCGCCTGGCCCTTGGCGACGTTCGCCAGCGGGATGAAGCGGTTCTCGTTCTCCTGATCGTAGAGGACCGAATGGCGCTGCGAGAAGGTGCCGCGCTCGGAATCCTGGCCCGACAGTCGGACAGGATGGCCGTCCGAGACCAGCGTGCCGAAGGCAAGCGCCTCGCCGGTCGCCCAGTCGAGGCCTTCGCCAGTCTCGATCATCTTGGCGCGGTTATCGAGGAAGCGCTGGATCGTCTTGTGGACGGTGAAGCCCTCCGGCACCTTGGTCAGCCGGTTGCCGATGTCCTTCAGCGTCTTCAGCGGCACGCCGGTAACGCCGCGCCGCGGCTCGTCGGCCTGCTCGGCCTTGCGCAGACCCGCCCAGGCGCCGTCCAGCCAGTCGGCCTTGTTCGGCAGATAGGCCTGGCCGGCCTCGAACTCTTCCTCGAGCGTCTTGCGCCATTCCGCCTTGCGGCTGTCGACCTCGTCGCTGGTGACGACGCCGGAATCGACCAGGCGCTGGGCGTAGAGCTCGAGCGTCGTCGGGTGGCTGCGAATGGTCCGGTACATGATCGGCTGGGTGAACGCCGGCTCATCGCCCTCGTTGTGCCCGAACCGCCGGTAGCAGAACATGTCGATGACCACCGGCTTGTGGAACTTCATCCGGAATTCGGTCGCCACCTTGGCGGCGTAGACCACCGCTTCCGGGTCATCGCCATTGACGTGGAAGATCGGTGCCTCGACCATCTTCGCAACGTCCGAGGGATAAGGCGAAGAGCGCGAGAAGCGCGGATTGGTGGTGAAGCCGATCTGGTTGTTGATGATGAAGTGGATCGAGCCGGCGACCCGGTGGCCGCGCAGGCTCGACAGGCCGAAGCATTCCGCGACGACGCCCTGGCCGGCGAAGGCCGCGTCGCCGTGGATCAGCAGCGGCAGGATCTTCGAGCGCGTTTCCAGCGGCACGATCTCGTTGCGGTTGCGCCCGGCCAGCGCGTCCTGCTTGGCGCGCGCCTTGCCCAGCACCACCGGGTTGACGATTTCCAGATGCGACGGATTGGCCGTCAGCGAAAGGTGGACGTTGTTCTGGTCGAACTCGCGATCCGACGAAGCGCCGAGATGGTACTTAACGTCACCCGACCCCTCGACATCCTCGGGCTTGAACGAACCGCCCTTGAACTCGTGGAAGATCGCCCGGTGCGGCTTGGCCATCACCTGGCTGAGCACGTTGAGCCGGCCGCGATGGGCCATGCCGAAGACGATCTCCTGCAGCCCCAGCTGGCCGCCGCGCTTGATGATCTGCTCCAGCGCCGGGATCAGCGCCTCGGCGCCGTCCAGGCCGAAGCGCTTGGTGCCCTTGTACTTGACGTCGATGAACTTCTCGAAGCCCTCGGCCTCGATGAGCTTGTTGAGGATGGCCTTCTTGCCCTGGTCGGTGAAGGCGATGCCCTTGTCGGGGCCCTCGATGCGCTCCTGCAGCCAGGCCTTTTCCTGCGGGTTGGAGATGTGCGTGAACTCGACGCCGATGGTCGAGCAGTAGGTGCGCTCCAGGACGTCGACGATCTGCCGGATCGTCGCGGTCTCGAGCCCAAGCACGTTGTAGATGAGGATCGGACGGTCGTAATCGGCTTCGGTGAAGCCGTAGGCCTCCGGCGACAGCTCGTTGTAGTCGTCGTCGGCCGCCTTGACGATGCCGAGCGGATCGAGCTTGGCATGGAGATGGCCGCGGACCCGGTAGGCGCGGATCAGCATCAGCGCCCGCACCGAGTCCTGCGTCGCCTGGCGGACCGCCGGACTGTCGAGATCGACGGTGCCGCTCTCCTGCGTCTTCGCCTTGACCTTGGTCTCGATCTGCTTCTCGACCGTCGCCCAGTCGCCATCGAGGGCGGAAATCAGGTCGCCATTGGCGGCGATCGGCCAGTTTGCGCGCTCCCAGGAGGGACCGCTGGCGCTCTTCAGCACCGCCGCCTTGTCGTCCTTCAGCTCCCTGAAGAAGTCGCGCCACTCGGCGGACACCGTATTCGGATCCTGCTCGTAGCTGGCGTACAGCTCCTCGATATAGCCGGCATTGCCGCCATAGAGGAAAGAGGTGAGTGCGAGGTTTTCGTTCGCCTGATTGCGTGCCATCGGTGCCGTCGCGGCGTCCGTTCGGAACGCCGTCTCCTTGTTTGCCTCTGCGAGGGTCGCAGCCCGGTTGGCCGCGACCTTCCTTCACCTCTAGTCCCTATTCCGGCAAAGCCATGGCGCCAGGGAGCAATTGCGCGTGTGATCCGCGGTAAAGGCGGATCTAGCCCTTCAGGACCTCGACGAGAGTCTTGCCAAGCTGCGCCGGCGACGGCGAGACACGGATGCCCGCGGCCTCCATCGCCGCGATCTTGTCCTCGGCGCCGCCCTTGCCGCCCGAGACGACGGCACCCGCATGGCCCATGGTGCGGCCGGCAGGCGCGGTGCGGCCGGCGATGAAGCCGACCATCGGCTTCTTGCGGCCCTTCTTCGCCTCGTCGGCGAGGAACTGCGCCGCCTCTTCCTCGGCCGAGCCGCCGATCTCGCCGATCATGATGATCGACTGCGTCGCGTCGTCGGCGAGGAACATCTCGAGAATGTCGATGAATTCGGTTCCCTTCACCGGGTCGCCGCCAATGCCGACGGCGGTCGTCTGGCCGAGGCCTTCGTTGGTGGTCTGGAAGACCGCCTCGTATGTAAGCGTTCCCGAGCGCGAAACGATCCCGACATTGCCCTTCTTGAAGATGTTGCCGGGCATGATGCCGATCTTGCATTCTTCCGGGGTCAGCACGCCGGGGCAGTTGGGCCCGAGCAGGCGCGACTTCGAGCGGTCGAGCCGCGCCTTGACCTTGACCATGTCCATCACCGGAATGCCCTCGGTGATGCAGACGATGAGGCCGATCTCCGCCTCGATCGCCTCGACGATCGCCGCGGCTGCGCCGGCCGGCGGCACGTAGATGACCGAGGCGTCGGCACCGGTGCTCTCACGCGCCTCGGCGACGGTGGCGAAGATCGGCAGCGACGTGCCGTCGGCACCCGATGTCCAGGTCTCGCCGCCCTTCTTGGGATGGACGCCGCCGACCATCTGCGTGCCGTAATAGCCCAGCGCCTGCTCGGTGTGGAACGTGCCGGTCTTGCCGGTCAGGCCCTGGACGATGACCTTGGTGTTCTTGTCGACGAGAATGGACATGGATCAGATGGCTCCGGGGCGCGGGAAGGCGCTGCTGGATGAAAGAGCCTCGACCGCGCTAGCGGGCGAGGAAGGGGTTGATGACGCGGACAACGCCGTAGAGCTGCCCGTGATTGAGGTCTTCGGTGTAGAGCGTCCCGGCTCCGAGACGGCCCGCCGCGACGATGAGTGCCGCGTCCCAGTAGGAAATCTGATAGCGCTGCGAGAGAGCAATTCCCTCAACGACGACGTCGGAGCCGACCTCGACGACCGGCATGAGGGCCAGCCGCCGGACCCATTCGAAAGCTTCCGAAGCCGGAAGCCCGTGCTTCTTCGTGGTGATGACGTAGAATTCCGCCAGCACCTGCCCGGATAGTCCGTTGCCGCCTGCGGCAAGGATGTCATGGGCGATCTCCCAATGACGGGGGTACTCATGTCTTCCCGTCGCTGCGTAGATCAGGACGTTCGTGTCGATGAAGAACTCGCTCTGCATAGGCGTCCTCCCGATCGAAACGATAGCCGGAACCAAGCCGCGCCGTAGTCGTCTCGCTCAGCGCGCGCAGCTCCCGCATGGCCTGATCGAGACGTTCCTCGTTCCGGCCCAGCTGCTCGAGATGCTGGCGCACCAAGGCATTGAGCGTCGTGCCACGCTTGGTCGCATAGGCGCGGGCTCGGTCCAGAGTGGCATCATCGATGGCGAGCGTGACGTTCTTCATGGCTCCATCTCCACATAATCACACAGGGCAATTTGTGTGATTATGTCTTTTGCTTCAACCGACCGCGGCGACGATCTTCTTGGCCGCGTCGTCGAGGTCGTCCGCTGCCGTGATGGCGAGGCCGCTCTCGTTGAGGATGGCCTTGCCCTTCTCGACATTGGTGCCCTCGAGGCGAACGACCAGCGGTACCTTGAGCCCGACTTCCTTCACCGCCGCGACGACGCCCTCGGCGATGATGTCGCATTTCATGATGCCGCCGAAGATGTTGACCAGGATGCCCTTCACCGCCGGATCGGCGGTGATGATCTTGAAGGCCGCCGTCACCTTCTCCTTGTTGGCGCCGCCGCCGACGTCGAGGAAGTTCGCCGGCTCCTTGCCGTAGAGCTTGATGATGTCCATCGTCGCCATGGCGAGGCCCGCGCCGTTGACCATGCAGCCGATGTCGCCGTCGAGCGCCACGTAGGCGAGGTCGTATTTCGACGCCTCGATCTCCTTGGCGTCCTCCTCGCTCTCGTCGCGCAGCGCCTTGACGTCGTCGTGGCGGAACAGCGCGTTGCCGTCGAACGACACCTTGGCGTCGAGGACGCGCAGGCGCCCGTCGGTCATGACGATCAGCGGGTTGATCTCGAGGAGGCTCATGTCCTTCTCGGTGAAGGCCTTGTAGAGGATCGGGAACAGCGTCTCGCCGTCGCTCGCCGCCTGGCCCGTGAGCTGCAGGGCCTCGTTCAGCTTGGCGACGTCGGCCGACGTGACGCCGGCCTCCGGATCGATGGCGACGTTGATGATCTTCTCCGGCGTCGCCTCGGCGACCGCCTCGATGTCCATGCCGCCCTCGGTGGAGACGACGAAGGCGACCCGCCCGACCGCCCGGTCGACGAGCAGCGACAGGTAGAGCTCGCGGTCGATGTCGGCGCCGTCCTCGATATAGAGGCGGTTGACCTGCTTGCCGGCGTCGCCGGTCTGCTTGGTCACCAGCGTGTTGCCGAGCATGTCGCGGACATTGGCGACGACCTCGTCGATCGTCTTGGCCAGCCGCACGCCGCCCTTGGCGTCCGGCCCGAGTTCGGTGAACTTGCCCTTGCCGCGGCCGCCGGCGTGGATCTGGCTCTTGACCACGTAGAGCGGGCCGGGCAGCTGCCGCGCCGCGGCCTCGGCCTGCGACACCTCGGTGATCGCCACGCCTTCGGCGACCGGGGCGCCAAAGCCCTTGAGCAGTTCCTTGGCCTGATATTCGTGGATGTTCATCTGGGTCTCCCGGCCTCTGGGCGGAGCATAAGGAAAAGGGGCCGGGATCAGCCGGCCCCTCGGGGATTATTTCAGGTTCGGCGCGATCGCCTGGCAGGCTTCCATCAGGCCGCGCACGGAGCCGACCGATTTCTCGAACTGCGCCTTCTCGTCGCCCTCGAGGTCGATCTCGATGATCCGCTCGACGCCGTCGGCGCCGATGACGCAGGGCACGCCGACATACATGTCGCGCTGGCCGTACTGGCCGGAAAGGTTCGCCGCGCAGGGCAGGACGCGCTTCTTGTCCTTCAGGTAGCTCTCGGCCATCTCGATCGCGGAGGCCGCCGGGGCGTAATAGGCCGAGCCGGTCTTCAGGAGGCCGACGATCTCGGCGCCGCCGTCGCGGGTGCGCTGGACGATCTCGTCGAGTCGCTCCTGAGAGCACCAGCCCATCTTGACGAGGTCGGTGAGCGGGATGCCGGCGACCGTCGAATAGCGCGTCAGCGGCACCATCGTGTCGCCGTGGCCGCCGAGCACGAAGGCGGTGACGTCCTCGACCGAGACCTTGAACTCGTCGGCGAGGAAGGTCCGGAAGCGGCCGGAGTCGAGCACGCCGGCCATGCCGACGACCTTCGCCTTGGGCAGGCCAGAGAATTTCTGCAGCGCCCAGACCATCGCGTCGAGCGGGTTGGTGATGCAGATCACGAAGGCGTCGGGGGCATATTTGGCGATGCCGGCGCCGACCTGTTCCATGACCTTCAGATTGATGCCGAGCAGATCGTCGCGGCTCATGCCGGGCTTGCGTGGCACACCGGCGGTGACGATGCAGACATCCGCGCCCTCGATGCCGGCATAGTCGTTGACGCCGGACAGATGTGCGTCGAAGCCCTCGACCGGGCCGGACTGGGCGATGTCGAGCGCCTTGCCCTGCGGCGTGCCCTCGGCGATGTCGAACAGGACGATGTCGCCCAGTTCCTTGAGGCTCGCCAGATGGGCGAGCGTGCCGCCGATCATGCCGGAACCGATGAGTGCGATCTTGTTACGTGCCAACGCCATTCCCTCCTGCTGCGCGCGATGGATGGCCGGCGCGCCGATGACTCCCGACGACGCGCTCGAAGCGTCGTCCCATGACGGTCTCGCGCCGATGGGTCCGTCTCTCGCGCGTCGAGCGCGGGATGAAGGAAAGCCGCAACGGTGCCGCCGTTGGGATCGAGGCAATAGACCGACTGGCGGGTTCGTGCAACTGCTGAAAGCAAGGCCAGCAATTTCAACCGGTTGTATTACTCGGGACTTACGTAAGAGTAAGTCGGAACTGGCATTTGTTTCAATGCGCAGCTCCGTCGCGCGGGTCAGACGGTTCCCGTGGCACCCGTCCGAGAGGCCAGATCGACCGCCGGTCCGGCGTTCGATCGCCCCAGGTAATCGTCCGAGCGCATCTCGATCAGCCGCGAGGCGGTGCGATCGAACTCGAAGGCCTCGGTGCCGTTGGCGCCGCGAAACAGCGCTTCGGCCGGCGCGTCGGCAGACATCACCAGACGCCGCCCGGCATCGTACAGCGCATCGACCAGCATGATGAAGCGCTTGGCCTCGTTGCGCTCGGCCTCGCCCATCACCGGCACGTCTTCGATCATCACCGTGTGGAAGCGCCGGGCGATGGCGAGGAAGTCCTGCGCACCGAGCGGGCGTCCGAGCAGATTGGCGTAGGTAAAGCGCGCCGCCCCGCCGCCGGCCCGCGGCACGGCGACCGTCCGGCCCTTCACCGAGAGCGACGCCGTGCCTTCCTTCGTGCCGGCGAGCAAAGCCGCCCAGGCGGCGTCCATCCGCGCCGCCGCCTCCGGCCCCAGCGGCGTGACGTAGCAGTCGTCGCTGCCGATCGCCGCGAGCCGATAATCCTCGGCGCCGGCCAGTTCGACGATGTCGGTGTTGGCCTTGAGCATGGCGACGAATGGCAGGAACAGCGGCCGGTTGAGCCCGTCCCGGTAAAGGTCGTCAGGGGCGACGTTGGAGGTGGCGACAAGGATGACGCCGGCCTCGAACAGCGCCTTGAACAGCCGCGACAGGATCATCGCGTCGGCAATGTCGGTGACGGAGAATTCGTCGAAGCAGAGCAGCCGCGCCGCGCGGGCGATGTCGGCCGCCACCGGCGGGATCGGGTCGTCGCCCTTGGCGGTCCCGGCCTTCACCGCCTCGCGATGCATGCCGATGCGGGCATGCACGTCGCCCATGAAATCGTGGAAATGCACCCGGCGCTTCGACGCCACCGAGCTCTGGCGGAAGAACATGTCCATCAGCATGGTCTTGCCGCGGCCGACATCGCCGTAGATGTAGAGCCCCTTGATCGGCTCCGTCGGCCGCGACTTGCCGAACAGCCAACCGAGTGCGCTCTGCTTGGAGGCGACGGTCGCGGCGGACAGGACTCGGTCGAGCCGATCCAAATGGTCGGCCAGCCGGCGCTGCGCCGGATCGGCCTCGATCTCGCCGGCGGCGATCAGGCGGTCGAGAGCGGAGCGGACAGGCCCGCGGGCCTGGGCCGGCTCACGCGTGACGGGGCTCGCCATCGAAACTCCAGATCACAACAGTAGGATAAATACGTCGGTCGCCCGCCATGCGGAAAGGCTCACCGGATCGGGGATCGCCACCATCGAACCGGCCGCGCCAGGCGCGGCCGGCTTCTGCCGCCTTAGCGGTAGAGGCTGATCTGCTGACCGCTGGTGGTGGTGCCCTCGTAGCGGGCGCCGCCGGCCGAGTTCAGATTGGCGACCGTCGTGCCGCCGGAATCCTTCAGGACGACCTGGCTGCCCGACACGTCCCAGGCGGAGACGTCGGCGACCGTGCCGGGGCAGCCGCGCGAAGCCGCGCGATAGCCGCCGGTCCACTGCGTCAGCGACAGGATGATCTGGCAGTTGCCCCCCGTCGTGGTGACGCGGTAGGCGCCGAGCACCTCGCCGCGCGTCAGCGGCTGGCCGCTACCGACCGAGGCGACCTGCGTGCCACCCGCGGGTGCGCCAGGCTGCTCGGCCGCTGCCGTGTCCGTCGGGGCATTCATGTCGCTCATGCTCGGCGGCGGCGGCGGCGGTGGCGGCGGCAGCTGGTTGCTGGCCACCTGGCCGGTCGGCGCCGGCGTCAGCGAGCTCGGCCCGCTCGGCATGCTGGTATCCATCGTCGGCATCGAGCGCGAGCAGCCCGCCGCCACGAGGAGCGCGGCCAGCGCCACTCCGGTCTTCATCGATCGCGTCATCGCACATTCCCCCGGGACATGGTCCGTCAATTGCGGGTCCGGGCTGCCTGCCCTGAACCGTTCCCGGCCATAAAGCGGGCGCCGGCCCCTCATCGCAAGGCTCAACTGTGCCAAAATGCGACGCAGGCCAGCGATTGTGACCGTCAATCCACGAAAAACCGGTGAGCCGGGCGGCAAAATCGCGGTGGGCGTGCTTGACAGGCCGGCCCAACCGTCTCGCGCAATTACTCGAGCGGCCGCATGAAATCGCCGGTCTCGGGATCCATCGCCCACAATTCGCCGCGGGCAATGTCGACCCAGGCGCCGTGCAGCGACAGCTTTCCCTCGCTCTCCAGCGCGACGATCGGCGGGAAGGTCCGCAGGTTGGCGATCGAATAGCGGATGGCGATGCGCTCCAGCGCGGCATGGCGCTCGAGATCGGTCATGTGGTCGTTCGAGCCGACGGCGCGCGCCACCGGATCGAGCAGGCTCATCCACTTGCCGATGAAGTCGCCGGGCGACAGCGGCTCGGCCGAGGGCGAGAGCGCCGCATGGATGCCGCCGCAGCCGCCATGGCCGAGCACGACGATGTGCTCGACCTTCAGCGCGTGTATGGCGAATTCCAGCGCTGCCGACGTCGCATGATACTCGCCGTCCGGCTCGTAGGGCGGCACCAGATTGGCGACATTGCGTACGACGAAGATCTCGCCGGGCGCGGTGTCGAAGATGATTTCCGGCGCCGTGCGGGAGTCGCAGCAGGCGATGACCATGGTCTTCGGCTGCTGGCCGGATTCGGCGAGCTGTCGCAGGCGCTGCCGTTCGGACGGCAGCCGCTTGTCGAGGAAGCTCTGGTAGCCGGTGAGAAGGTGCTCGGGAAGAAAGCGCGTCATGGCGAGACCAGTAGCGTTTTGCTGCGGCGCGATCAATCGGGATCAGCGCGGTCGGGCACCATGGCCGCGCCGGTCCTCAGGCCCGCCGGTTGCCGCCGGGAAAGGCGAGGCGGCGCATCTGCACCATCGCCATCGGATGGCGCAGGCTGTCGGCGTCGATCTCCACCGTCAGCTCGTCGGCACCGCGCTTGCGGGTCCGCGCCAGGATCTCGAACACCGTTGCAGTCGTCGTCTGCAGCGCCTTCTCCGAGCCGAGGCCGGAGAGGATGCGGGCGAGAAACACCGCCGCCGTCAGGTCGCCGAGACCATGCGGGGCATCCTCGATCGAGCGATGCTCGGCGAGCAGCGCGGTGAAGTCGTGGACGAGCAGGTTGCCGATGCCGCCGCGCAGCATCGGAAAGGCCGAGGTCACCAGCAGCTTCTCCGGCCCGAGCGCGCTCGCCGCCTCGGCGAGATGGGCGTTGTCGGCAAGCTCGAGGCCGCAGAGCAGCTCCAGCTCGAAGCGGTTCGGCGTCGCGATGTCGGCAAGCGGGATCAGCCGGTCGCGGATGGCCTCCAGGGTCGCCTGCGGCTGGTAGAGCCGGCCCTCGTCGCCGACCACCGGATCGCAGAGATAGATCGCCTTCGGATTGACGCGCTTGACCGCCTCGACCAGCCGAGCCGCCGGTTCCACCTGCGTGGCATCGCCGAAATAGCCGGTGATGATGGCGCCCACTTCGCCGAGCCAGGGCGAGCCGGCGAGGTCGTCGACCAGGGCGGCGAAATCGCCCGGCGGCGGCACGATCCGCGTCGCCTTGCCGTGGCCGGCATGCCAGGGCAGCGTCACCGTCGGCACCGACCAGACCGGGAAGCCGAGCGATTCCAGCGCGAAGACCACGGCGCGATTGCCCACCGTGCCGCGCGCCACGTGGCTGGAGATCGAGATCACCGCCGGGCGGTCGCCCTGATGCATGGGTTCGGCTGTCGACACGGGGCTCAGTCGCCGAAGAGCTGGGAAGCAAGCAGCAGGGAGAGGACGACGAACCCGACGACGCCGGCCAGCCGGCCGATCCGCGTCCCGATGACCTCGATCCGGTCGTTTTGGTCGGCGTCGCCGGCCATGAAATGTTCCCGCGTCCGCGTCAGCATCGCCTCGGTATGCGCCCCGACCTGCGGCTCCGTCTCCTGGCGGACCCGGTCGAGAATGGCCTTGGCCTCGCGCTGGCGTGCATCGTCGTCATGATGGCGTGTCATGACAGAAGCAGTGTCCGAAAAGCCCGCCGAGGGCAACTGCCCGCCGCGATGTTCGGCTTCTGGATCGTGAACCGATGGGCTAGAGTGCCGCGCAACGGGCCCCGCTGCCCCAGCCTACCGGAGACCACCATGCAGATTGCCGACCGCGCCCGACCGTCCGGCGCCCGGGCCCTCCTGACGGGCCTCGCCCTGATGCTCCTCGTGCCGCTGCTTTCGGCGTGCGGGATCAACGCCATCCCCACCTACCAGGAGCAGGCGCGGGCCGCGTGGGCACAGGTCGAGAACCAGTACCAGCGCCGCAGCGACCTGATCCCCAATCTCGTCGAGACGGTGAAGGGCTTTGCCGAGCAGGAGCGCGAGGTGCTGACCGCGGTGGTCGAGGCGCGTGCAAGAGCCACCCAGACGCAGATCAATGCCGACCAGTTGACCGACCCGGCCGCCGTGCAGCAGTTCCAGGCGGCGCAGGACGAGCTCTCCGGCGCGCTGTCGCGCCTGCTCGTCACCGTCGAGGCCTATCCGGAACTGCGGTCGAACCAGAACTTCCTCGCGCTGCAGAGCCAGCTGGAAGGCACCGAGAACCGCATCTCTGTGGCCCGCCGCGACTATATCGAGGCGGTGCGGGTCTACAACACCGAGCTGCGTACCATCCCGGGCCGCTGGATCGCCGCCATCTTCTATTCCGATGCCGAGCCGATGCAGCCCTTCACAGCCACTGCGGGATCCGAGACCCCGCCAACGGTCAATTTCGGCAACTGATGGCCGGGCGGATCGGGCGTACCGTGCGAGCGATGACGATAGCTGCGGCGGGCCGGATGGCGGTCGCTCGGCTGGCGACGCTCGCCCTTTTGGTGTTGCTGGCCCTTCCGGCCGGCGCGCAGGAGTTCCCGGCCCTTACCGGCCGGGTGGTCGACACCGCCGATCTGCTCGACCCGGCGGCCGAGGCGGCGCTGACCGAGCGGCTCGCCGCCTTCGAGACGACGTCCAGCGACCAGGTCGTGGTCGTCACCGTCCCGGATCTCCAGGGCTTCGAGATCGCCGACTACGCCAACCGGCTCGCCCGGCAATGGGCGATCGGCCAGGCGGGCGAGGACAACGGAGTCGTCTTCCTCGTCAGCCGCGACGACCGCGAAGTGCGGATCGAGGTCGGCTACGGGCTCGAAGGCACGCTCACCGATGCGCTGTCGAGCCTGATCATCCAGAACGACGTCCTGCCGGCCTTTCGCGCCGGCGATTACCCCGGCGGCATCACCGCCGGCGTCGACGGCATCCTGCAGGTCCTCTCCGGCGACGCCGCCGAGCTGGAGGCGCGGGCCGAGCGCAACCAGAACTGGAGCGAGGAGGACGTCGCCGAAGGGCTGTTCTCGCTGTTCTTCTTCGGCGTCTGGGTCTTCGTCATCGGCATGTTCCTGATGACGCGCCTGGCGCGGATGCGCGGCCGCAAGGTCGGCAAGAACCGCTATCGCTGGCTCGGCATGACCTGGGCGATGGGTGCCGGATCCGGCATGGGCGCCGGCGGCTTCGGTGGCGGCGGCTTTGGCGGCAGCGGTGGTGGCGGATTCTCCGGCGGCGGCGGCTCGTTCGGCGGCGGCGGATCCTCGGGGAGCTGGTAGATGGCGCAATTGACCTTCACGCCGGCCGACCACGCCCGCATCACCGACGCCATCCGCGCCGCCGAGGCGGGAACCACCGGCGAGATCTACGCCGTGTTCGCGCGGTCCAGCGACGCCTATGTCTTCGTCCCGGCGACGGTCGCGCTCGGCCTGTCGCTGCTGGCGGCGCTCGTCGCCGTCCTGCTGGCGCCGCTGGCAGGCTTCGCCATCTCCGCGCTGGCTCTCGTGCTGAGCCAGGTGGCGGCAACGGCGTTGCTGCTGGTGCTCTTCGCCGCGGTGCCGCGCCTGCGCCTCGCCTTCGTGCCGCAGAGCATCGCCGAGGAACGGGCGCACCGCACCGCGCTGGCGCAGTTCTTCGCCCACAACCTTCATTCGACCAAGGGGCGGACCGGGATCCTGATCTTCGTGTCGGAGGCCGAGCATTATGCCGAGGTTCTTGCCGATGCCGGGATCGCGGCGAAGGTGCCGCAGGAAGCTTGGGACACGATCGTGGCAAGGCTGATCGAGGCGGCGAAGGCCGATCGGCTGGCGGAAGGCTATATCGCGGCGATCACCGCCGCCGGCGCGATCCTCACCGAGCATTTCCCGGGCGACCACCGCAACCCGAACGAGATTCCCGATAGGCTGGTCGAGATCTGAAACTCGTCCAGTGCCGGCATCTGACGTCCAGCTACCGCGCCATCGAATGGTATTCGGCGTTCGGGCGCATGTCGGTGGCCGCGGCGACGCGGTTCGACATGGCGAAGAAGGCCGCCACCGACGCGATGTCGAAGATCGCCCGGTCGCTGTAGCCCGCGTCGCGCAGCGCCTGCCTGTCCGCCTCGACGATCGTGTCCGGCCGCTCGGTCAGCTTGACGACGAAGTCGAGCATCGCCGTGCGCTGCGCATCGAGCCCGGCGGCCCGCCAGTTCTGGGCGACCGCCTCGCCGAAGCCGGGATCGCCCGAGAGCTGGCGCACCGACGCGCCGTGCGCCGTCAGGCAGTAATGGCAGTGGTTGATCGCCGAGACGACCACCGCGATGATCTCGCGATCGAGCTTGGAGAGCTCGCCCGGCGCCAGCATCAGCTCGTTGTAGAAGGTCGAGAAGGCATCGAGCTTGGCTTCGTCGAACGCGTAGGCGCGGAGCACGTTCGGCACGAGGCCGAGCTTCTCGACGCATTTGGCGAAATATGTCTCCGTCCGCTCCGAGAGCGGCGCCTCCGGCATCAGCGCGAGCGCCGTCACCGGCCGTGGTTCCTGATCGTCCATCCTGCCTCCCCGGGCGCCGCGATCGTCATCCTGCCGTCGAACATTGGGCGCACTCCCCTATGATAGGTCGCGCAGGCTACGAGGGCGACCGGCAGGGGCTGACCATGAACCATCGCGATATCGGCAAGGCGGAGATTCTGACGGCGGTGGTGGCCGCGGCCGGGGAGGGCAGCCAAGCCGCGACACTCGCCCCCCTGCTGTTTGCGCGCCCGCCCGCCGACGATCTCGCGGCCTTTTCGCCGGAAGCCCTCGCGGCCGCCGCGGCCGCCGCCGCCGCCGCCCTCGATGCGCACCGCCCCGGCCGGACCATCGTGCGCATCGAGCGACCCCCCGGCTTTACCCGCGGCGACGACGCCCAGGACCTGATCACCGTGGTCAGCGACGACATGGTCTTCCTGTTCGATTCCGTCACCGCCGAAATCGTCGAGAAGTCGCCCGGCATCAACTACATCTCCCACCCGGTACTCGACGTCCGGCGCGGCTCGGACGGCGACCTGGAGAGCTTTTCCGTCACCCACCCGAGCGACCCCGGCTCCGGGTCGGCCTTGCGAACCAGCCTGATCCAGTTCGCCGTCGAGCCGCTCGGCGAGCGCGAGGCAGCGCCCGCGTTGAAGGCTTCGCTCGAAGGCATCCTGACCGAGGTGCGCCAGGCCAACACCGATTTCGGCGCGATGCGCGAGCGCGTCACCGTCGCTGTGGAAGCGCTGCGGCGTCGGGCCGAAAGCCTTCCCGATGACCGGGAGCGGACGCTCATCGCCGAATCGACGGCGCTGCTCGAATGGCTGCGCGACGACAATTTCATCTTCCTCGGCTGCCGCGAATACGACTATCTTGCCGAAGCGGGCGGCGAGGCGCTGGCCCGCCGCTCGGAAGACGGGCTCGGAATCCTCGCCGATCCAGACGTGCGCATTCTCGGCCGCGCCACCCGGCCGCTGACGACGACGCCGGAGATCCGCGCCTTCCTCGAGGCGCCGACGCCGCTGATCGTCACCAAGGCCAACGCCCGCTCGCGGGTGCACCGGCGGGCCTACATGGATTACGTCGGCATCAAGGAATACGACGAGGCAGGCCGCTTCGCCGGCGAGGTCCGTATCGTCGGCCTGTTCGCCTCCAGCGCCTATACGCAGTCGATCCTGACCATCCCGTATCTGCGCCTCAAGGCCGAGACGGTGATCGCCCGCTCCGGCTTCCGCCCCGGCTCGCATTCCGGCAAGGCGCTGCTCAACGCGCTGGAATCCTATCCGCGCGACGAGGTCTTCCAGATCGACGTGGAGCTGCTGGAAGAGTTCGCGGCCACCATCGTCGAGCTCGGCGAAAGGCCGCGGGTGCGGATCCTGCCGCGCGTCGACCGCTTCGACCGCTTCGTCTCGGTGATCGTCTTCGTGCCGCGCGACCGCTACGATTCGCGCCTGCGCGAGCGAATCGGGACGCTGCTCGCCGAGGCCTATGACGGGCATGTCTCGGCCTACTACCCGGCCTTCCCGGAAGGGCCGCTCGCCCGCGTCCACATCATCATCGGCCGCATCGACGGCAAGACGCCGGACGTCGATCCGGCGCGCCTCGAGGCCCGTATCGTCGAGATGGCGAAGAACTGGGACGATGCCTTCACGGCTGCCCTCGCCAGCGCCGGCCGGCCGGCCGATCTGGCGACCGTCGCGCCCGGCCTGCCGGACAGCTATCGCGACGTGATCGCGCCTGCCGAGGCGGTCGGCGATGCCGAGATCATCCAGAACCTGCAGCCGGGCCAGGCGCTGCAGATGGATTTCTACCGCCGCGACGGCGATCCGGCGGAACTGCTGCGCCTGAAGATCTATCACCTCGGACGGGCGGTCTCCCTGTCGACGCGGGTGCCGATCCTCGAGAACATGGGGTTCGGCGTCGTCTCCGAGCGGACCTTCCGGATCGTCCGCCCCGACGGCGAGATCGTCCATCTGCACGACATGGACCTCGTGCGCCGGCGTGGCGGCGCCATCGAGCTGGATGCTGCCGGACGCCCGCTGGAAGCGACCTTCGCCGCGGTCAGCGCCGGCCGGATCGAGAATGACGGCTTCAACGCGCTGGTGCTGGAGGCCGGGCTCGGCTTTCGCCAGGCCAACGTGCTGCGCGCCTATGCGCGATACCTGCGGCAGGCGGGGCTCTCCTACTCGCAGGATTATCTGGCCGAGGCGCTGCTGCGCCAGCCGGCCATCGCCCGGCTGCTCTGGCAGCTCTTCGAGACCGCCTTCGATCCGTCCCGCGAAGCGGCATCCGACACGGCGCCCGGCCCGGAGGACGACACGCTCGCCGAGCCGGAACGGCGCAGCGCCCGCAACGCCGAGGCGCGCGGCGCCGGCGATGTCCACGCCGCCATCATCGAGGCGCTGGACGACGTCGATTCGATCGACGACGACCGCATCGTGCGGCGCTTCCTCGGCGTGATCCTTGCAACGCTGCGGACCAATTTCTATGCCGTAGACGGCATCTCCGACGCCGGCGATTCCGAGCCCGGCCACGTCGATCCGGCCCTCGCCTTCAAGCTCGATTCCGCCGCCGTCGAAGGCTTGCCGGCACCGGTCCCGTTCCGCGAGATCTTCGTCTTCGACGCACGGGTGGAAGGGGTGCATCTGCGCTTCGGCAAGGTGGCGCGCGGTGGCCTGCGCTGGTCCGACCGGGCGCAGGACTACCGCACCGAAGTGCTCGGCCTCGTGAAGGCCCAGCAGGTCAAGAACGCCGTCATCGTCCCGGTCGGCGCCAAGGGCGGATTCTATCCCAAGAAGCTTCCCGACTCCTCCGATCGCGACGCCTGGTTCGCCGCCGGCCGGTCGGCCTATGTCGTCTTCATCGCCTCCCTGCTGTCGGTCACCGACAACATCGTCGGCGACGCTGTTTCGGCGCCGGCGATGATCAAGCGCTACGACGGCGACGATCCGTATTTCGTCGTCGCCGCCGACAAGGGCACCGCGACCTTTTCCGACACCGCCAACGCCATTGCCCAGTCTGTGGATTTCTGGCTCGACGATGCCTTCGCCTCCGGCGGCTCCGCTGGCTACGACCACAAGGCGATGGGCATCACCGCCCGCGGTGCCTGGGAAGCGGTGAAACGGCATTTTCGCGAACTCGGCCGCGACATCCAGGCGGAGCCCTTCACCGTCGTCGGCTGCGGCGACATGTCGGGCGACGTCTTCGGCAACGGCATGCTCCTGTCGCGCGAGACGAAGCTGATCGCCGCCTTCGACCATCGCGACATCTTCATCGACCCGGAACCCGACCCGGCGACATCCTTCGAGGAACGCCAGCGGTTGTTCGCGCTGCCCCGTTCCTCCTGGGCCGATTACGACCGGGCCAGGCTCTCGGCCGGCGGCGGCGTCTTCTCGCGGCGCGAGAAGCTGATCAGGCTCTCGGACGAGGCCGCCGCTGCGATCGGCTGGGACCGCCGCCAGGGCACGCCGGCCGAGGTCATCACCGCGATCCTCAAGGCACCGGCCGACCTCCTCTGGTTCGGCGGCATCGGCACCTATGTCCGCTCCTCGGCCGAGACCAACGCCGATGTCGGCGACCGCGCCAATGACGGCCTGCGCGTCACCGGGCTCGACCTGCGGGCGAAGGTCGTCGGCGAAGGGGCCAATCTCGGCGTCACCCAGAAGGGCCGCATCGAGTTCGCCCGCGCCGGCGGCCGGATCAATTCCGACGCCATCGACAATTCAGCCGGGGTGAATACCTCCGACGTTGAGGTCAACATCAAGGTCGCGCTGAAGGGCCCGATGTCGGAGGGACGGCTGTCGCGTCCCGATCGCGACACGCTGCTTTCCTCGATGACCGACGAGGTCGCCGAACTCGTGCTTGCCAACAATTACGAGCAGACGCTCGCGATCTCGCTGGAACAGCGGCTGGGCGTCTCGGCGCTGGCGCTGCAGGCGCGTTTCATGACCATCCTGGAAGCGGCGGGCGCGCTCGATCGCACCGTCGAGACGCTGCCAAACGACGCTGCGATCGCCGATCTCCGCGGCGCCGGCAGCGGCCTGTCGCGGCCGGAGATCGGCGTCCTGCTGGCCTACGCCAAGATCACGCTGTTCGACCAGCTGGTCGCCGGCTCGCTCCCGGACGATCCCTATCTCGAAGACCGGCTGATCGACTATTTCCCGGTGCCGATGCGCCGCGACTTCGCCCGCGACATCAAGGGCCACCGGCTGGCCCGCGAGATCGTCGCGACGGTGCTCGCCAACGAGATGGTCAACCGCACCGGACCGACCTTCGGCACGATGCTGCGGGAGGCGACCGGCGCCTCGCCGTCGGACGTGGTGCGGGCTTTCGTCGCCGCCAAGGACGGGCTCGACGTGCGCTCGCTCTACGAGCGGGTGGATGCGCTGGACGGCCGGCTGCATGGCGACGTCCAGAACGCGCTCTATGCCGAGATCCGGCGGTTCCTGATCCGCACCACGCGCTGGTTCGTCCGCAACGAGCGGTTCGAGGGCGGCCTCACCCCGGCCATCGTCGACAGCCGCGAGGCGCTCGCGCGGCTGCGCCCGGGGCTGCTCGATCTGGCCACCGACGCCGCGCGCCAGGAAGCCGGCCGCCGCGCAGCGCAATGGGTTGAAAAGGACGTGCCCGAGGCGCTTGCCGCCGACATTGCGGCGCTGCCGCTGGTCGCGCTGGTGCCGGACATCGCCGCTGTCTCACGTGAAACAGGAGCGCCGCTGGAGCGCACCATCGCCTGCTATTTCGCCCTCACCGACCTGTTCCAGATCGGCCGGCTCGAGGCAGCGATGTTCGGCATCGAGACCGCGGACTACTACGAGATGCTGGCCCTCGACCGGGCGGGCAGCGAGATCGCCAGCGCAAGGCGGCGCCTGACTGCCGACGCGCTCGGGTCGCATCGCGATGCCGACGACCCGGCGGCGGCCTGGGCCGCCAGCCGCAAGGACTCCGCCGATCGAATCAGCACGCAGATCGCCGCCCTGGCGGGGTCGGGCGAGACGTCCGTCGCACGGCTCACCGTCGCCGCAGGTCTGCTGGCGGATCTCGCCACCTAGAACGACGACAGGCGACATCAGCCCTCGGGCCGAAGTCGCCTGTTCCTGCGGGAATGCGGGGCCGCACCCCGGACTATTTCTTCTTGTCGTCGCTCTTTGCGGCGAACTTGCCCGGCACGGTCGACGGAACCGGTGCCACCTTCTTGTCCGCTTTGGGTTTGCGGACTTCCTTGTTGCTGCGCATCTGACCCTTGGCCATGGCGATATCCTCCAGATCATGATCGATCCAAGGCTCTCGATAGCATAGGGCCAGCCCGCCGTGCAGCCTCCGCCTTAAGCCTGACGACAAGCCGTGCTTGCTCATGGACGCGGCGGGACGTAGAGCCTGTCGCGGGCACCATCGGGTCCATGAATGACGCTCCCGTATTTTTCGGGGGCGAGGAGCGACACGAGCATGGCCGACGCAACGATCGACCGCGACGGGCCCCCTTACCGGACGCCGCTGCGGCGCCCTGGCGTCTGGGCCTGGATGACCTTCGACTTCGCAGCGCAACCGCTGTTCACCGTCATCATCACCTTCGTCTTCGGCCCCTATTTCGTCTCCCAGCTGGCACCCGATCCCGCCACCGGCCAGTTCTGGTGGAGTGCCGCCGCGACGGTCGCCGGCCTGTTCATCGCGCTGCTCTGCCCGCTGCTCGGCGCCGTCGCCGACCGGGCCGGTCCTCGCAAGCCCTGGATCGCCGCCTTTGGCGTCGTCCAGGTCACCGCGCTGGCGCTGTTGTGGTTCGCCGCGCCCGGCTCGCCGCTGGTGCTGGTGGCGCTGCTGATCGTTCTTGCGCAGATCTCGGCGGAATTCTCGATCGTCTTCAACGACGCGATGATCCCGCGCCTCATCCATGTCCGCTCGATCGGCCGCGTCTCGAACATCGCCTGGGGCCTCGGCTATGCCGGCGGCATCATCTTCTTGATGTTCACCCTCGCCTTCCTTGCCGGCTCGACCGAGACCGGCCTCACCCTGCTCGGCCTCCAGCCGCTGTTCGGGCTGGATCCGGCGCTCGGCGAAGGCGCCCGCGCCACCGGCCCGCTCGCGGCGCTGTGGTACCTCGTCTTCGTCCTGCCGATGTTCTTCCTCACCCCGGACCGCAAGCCGGAGCGGCCGATCGGCGCCGCCGCGCGCGACGGGATCAAGGACCTCAAGGCGACCTTCCGCGAGATTCGCTCGAGGCCGGATCTCTTCCGCTTTCTTTTGGCGCGGATGTTCTATCAGGACGGCGTCAACGGCCTGCTGATCCTCGGCGGCGCGTTCGCTGCCGGCATGTTCGGCTGGTCGCTGACCGAAAGCGGTCTCTTCGGCATCATCATCAACGTCGCGGCCATTGCCGGCTGCCTCCTCGCCAGCGTCCTCGACGCAAAGCTCGGCTCGAAGGGCGTCGTGGTCATGTCGATCGTCTGCCTGGTCGTCGCGACGATCTGCATCGCCTCGACCGCCCCCGGTTTCACCCTGTTCGGATTGCTGACCTTCGCCCCGGTTGCCGAAGGCGGCCTGTTCGCCAGCGGCGCCGAGCGGAGCTTCGTCGTCTACGGCATGCTGATCGGCCTCGCCTACGGGCCGGTGCAGGCGTCCTCGCGCTCCTGGCTGGCGCAGTCGGTCACCGCCGAGGAGGCCGGCCGGTATTTCGGCTTCTATGCGCTGATCGGCCGGGCGACGTCGTTCCTGGCGCCCGCCTCGGTCGCCGCGCTGACGGCGATCGCCGCGTCGCTCACCGACCCGGTGACGGCGTCGCGGATCGGCATGTCGGCGATCATCGTGTTCTTCGCCATCGGCCTTGCGGTGCTCTGGAACATCCGCGGACCGTTGCGGCAGGAAGGCTGACAGCAAGGGGAAGTGGGGCCGCCGGAACGGCGCGAGGCCGGGAAGGCGGGCGCTGGTGAGCGTCGCCTCCCGGGCCGGGCACTGGGGTCGGTGCCTCGGTCGAACACCTCCGGGGTAAAGGTGTTCGACGGCGAGGCCGCCAGTCCATCCGTGGTCGGCCTCACCGGAACAGGTCTTTGTCCCATCGCCGGTTTGCGCGAGGCTTTCGCCGGGCCCCGGGACGCTGGCGTCAGTGGCGGAAGTGCCGCATCCCGGTCATCACCATGGCGATACCGTTCTCGTCGGCAGCGCGGATGACCTCGTCGTCGCGCATCGAGCCGCCCGGCTGGATCACTGCCGTCGCGCCCGCCGCGACCGCCGAGAGCAGCCCGTCGGCGAACGGGAAGAACGCATCTGACGCCACCGCCGACCCGCGCGTCAGCGGCTCGGCCAGCCCTGCCGCCTCGGCGGCGTCCTCGGCCTTGCGGGCGGCGATCCGGGCCGAATCCACCCGGCTCATCTGGCCCGCGCCGATCCCGACGGTCGCGCCGTCGCGGACATAGACGATGGCGTTCGACTTGACGTGCTTGGCGACCCGGAAGGCGAATTTCAGGTCCTCGAGTTCGGTCGCGCTCGGCGCGCGCTTGGTCACCACCGTCAGGTCGAGATCGTCGACGACGCCGTTGTCGCGCGTCTGGACGAGCAGGCCGCCGGCAACCGACTTCACCGTCAGGCCGGGTGCACTGCGATCGGGCAGGCCGCCCGTGATGAGCAGGCGGAGGTTCTTCTTCGCCGCCACGACCGCGATCGCGTCGTCGTCCGCTTCCGGGGCGATGATGACCTCGGTGAACACTTCTACGATCGCCTCCGCCGCCTGCCGGTCGAGCCGGCGGTTCAGCGCGACGATGCCGCCGAAGGCCGAGACGGGATCGCAGGCGAGCGCCTTGCGGTAGGCCTCGACGAGGCTCGTCCCCTCGGCGACGCCGCAGGGATTGGCGTGCTTGATGATCGCGACGGCGGCGCTTTTGGCGGGATCGAACTCCGCCACCAGCTCGAAGGCGGCGTCGGTGTCGTTGATGTTGTTGTAGGACAGCGCCTTGCCCTGCAGCTGCCGCGCCGTCGCAACGCCTGGCCGCCTCTCGCCGGTCTTGTAGAAGCCGGCGCTCTGGTGCGGGTTCTCGCCGTAGCGCAAGGTCTCGGACAGCGTTCCGGTGAAGCTGCGGATGGCGGGCATGTCACCGATATCAGCGGCGAACCATTTGGCGACGGCAGCGTCATAGATCGCGGTGGCGCCGAAGGCTTGCATGGCAAGGCGCTTGCGCAGCGACAGTGTCGTGTGTCCGGCGTCCTGCCGCAGTTCCTCGAGCACCGAGCCGTAATCGGCCGGATCGACCAGAACGGTGACATAGCCGTGGTTCTTGGCCCCGGCGCGGATCATCGCCGGGCCGCCGATGTCGATATTCTCGACGATCGTCGCACGGTCGGCGCCGCCGGCCAGCGTTTCGGCGAACGGATAGAGATTGACCGCCAGGAGATCGATGCCCTCGATGCCGTGCGCCGCCATCGCCGCCGCATGGTCCGCATCGTCGCGGATCGCGAGCAGCCCGCCGTGCACGCTGGGGTGCAACGTCTTGACCCGACCGTCCATGATCTCCGGAAAGCCGGTCAGCTCGGCGACGTCCCGCACCTTCAGGCCCGCCGCGCTCAACGCGCGGAACGTGCCGCCGGTCGAGACCAGCTCGACGCCGAGCTCGGCGAGACCCGTGGCGAAGGGCACGAGGCCGGTCTTGTCGAAGACCGAGAGCAAAGCGCGGCGGACCGGGACGCGGTCTGGCAGGGGCGTGGCGTTGGCTTCGACGGACATGCGGCTTCCCGTGATCGTGGCTGAAGCCCGTCTGATAGTCGCCGCCCGGCCGCCGGGCAATGCCTCGACCTCGAAGCTTACGGCTTCTCCCGGACCGGCGGCGCGTCGCCGCGCATCGGCGCCGAGCGTTCACCGAGATCGTCCAGCGTGTTGGGCAGGACCCCGACGGCACGGTTCATGCCGCAGCCGGCGAGCAGCAGGGTGAGGGCGAGGACGGATAGGGTTCGGATCATGCCAGCTAGCTGGGGCGGTGCCCTGATCCTGTAAAGGCTTCGACCCGCTCTCGCGGGAACAGCCGCGATCATCGGCCGTTTCAGCGAAAGATCACTGCGCAAAGGAGGACGCCATGCCCCAGGGCGACAAGTCCAAATACACCGACAAGCAGGAGCGCAAGGCCGATCACATCGCCGAAGGCTACGAGAAGCGCGGCGTGCCGGAGGACGAGGCCGAGCGCCGCGCCTGGGCGACCGTCAATAAGGACGATGGCGGCGGCAACAAGTCCGGCTCCGGCCGCGGCAAGGAGACCGGCAATCCGGCCGCGCACAAGGGCGGCAAGAAGGGCGGCGAAGCCGCCGCCTCGCGATCCGCCGAGGAGCGCTCGCAGTCGGCGAAGAAGGCCGCCGCCACCCGAAAGCGCAACGCCGCCAGCTAGATCGTGAAGCGATGGGGCGGACGATTGATCGCCCACCCCACGCTGCGTTCGGGGCGCTATTCCTGGCGGTGGAACACCATGCCGCTATGGTACAGGACGCCGTCGCGGAACTCGCCGTCGGCGGTGAAGCCGGTGTCGTCCCAGTAGTCGATGTGATCGCCGCGGACCTCGTAGCGCCCCTGATAGGCGCTTTCGCGGGTTCCCCGCGCCTCGTCGTAGCGCCCGTTCGGCAGCAGTTCGTGGCGGACATGCCGGTCCTCCGTCACCCACATCCCGACATAGGGGTGGGTCTGCGTTGAGGCCGCGGGTGCATTCTGTCGTGTGGTCATCTCGGCCTGAGCCTCCGGTGCGACGAGTGATGCCGCGGCGATGGAAACGAGCGGCAAAGCGAGTAAGGACGACCGCCTCATCGGCTTGCGGTGGGTCGCACCACGATCTCGTTCACGTCGACATCGTCCGGCTGCTCGATGGCGTAGCGGACGGCGCGGGCGATCGCGTCCGGCTTGAGGGCGATGGTGCGATAGGCCTTCATCGCCTCGGCTGTCACGGGATCGGTGATCGTGTCGGCGAGTTCGCTCTCGACGACGCCCGGATGCACGCAGGTGACCCGGATCTGGTCGTTCTCCTGCCGCAGCCCCTCGGAGATCGCGCGCACCGCGTATTTCGTGGCGCAGTAGACGGCGGCCGTCGGCACCACCCGCAGCGCACCGATCGAGGCGATGTTGACGATATGGCCGGAGCCCCGCGTCGTCATTTCCGGAAGCACGGCGGCGATGCCGTAGAGCACGCCCTTGATGTTGACGTCGACCATCCGGTCCCACTCGTCGACCTTCAGTGCCGCCATCGGCGACAGCGGCATAACCCCGGCATTGTTGACGACCACGTCGACGCGGCCGAAGCGCTCCCGCGCCGCTTCCGCAAAGGCCGCGACATCGGCGCGATCGGTGACGTCGAGGCGGCGCACCAGGACCTCGCCGCCGATTTCTTCGGCAAGTGCCTCCAGACGATCGGTGCGGCGGGCGCCGAGGGCGAGCCGGGCGCCGGCCAGGCCGAGTTCCCTGGCGATGGCAGCGCCAATGCCGCTGGAGGCACCGGTGATCAGGATGGTCTTGTCGAGGGACATCGGGATTATCCTTTCGTGACGTCTTCGATGGTCAGAAGGATAGGCGCGTGGCATTGTCCCGATAAGCCGATGATTCCTAACCAGACTGAAAAGCCCTGCTAACCAATGCAGCTCGATCTTAATGCAATCTCGGTATTCGCCATCGTCGCGGAAGAGCGGAACTTCCGCGCCGCCGCCGATCGGCTGGGCGTCACCCGCTCGGCCGTCAGCCAGACGATCCGCCGCATCGAGGAGAGCCTCGGCGTGGCGCTGGTCCAGCGCACGACGCGCAGCGTCAGCCTGACCGAAGCCGGCCAGCGGCTCCACGCCGAGATCGCCCCGGCGGTCGCCGACATCCGTACGGCGCTCGAGGAAGCGACGCTCCAGACCGGGCGCCCGCGCGGCCGATTGCGCCTCGCCGTCTCGTCGATCGCCGAGCGTTTCCTGTCGGGGCCGTTTCTCGCGGACTTCGCCGCCGCCAATCCCGAGGTGGCACTCGACATCACCGTCACCGACGAGGAATTCGACATCGTCGCCGAAGGCTTCGATGCGGGCGTGCGTCTCGGCGAAGTGATCGAGCAGGACATGATCGCGGTCGCGGTGGCCGGGGACGAGCGGCAGCTGGCAGTGTGCGCGCCGTCCTATCGCGATCGTTTCGGCGTGCCGTCACATCCGGCCGAGCTCGCCTTGCATGACTGCATCGGCTGGCGGCCGTCTCCGAAGGCAGCCCCCTATCGGTGGGAGTTTGCCGAAGCGGGCAAGGAGTTCCGCGTGGCGGTTCCGCCGCGCTTCACCACCAATGACATGGCACTGATGATCAAGCTCGCGGTCGCCGGCGCCGGCATCACTTTCGGCATGGAGCAGAGCTTCCGCCCGATGATCGAGCGCGGCGACCTGATACCGATCCTCGAGCCGTACAGCCCATACTTTGCCGGCTTCTATCTCTATTATCCCAGCCGCCGGAACGTCGCGCCGAAGCTGCGCGCGTTGATCGACCATGTGCAGCGCGGGCGTTGATGCCCGGCCGCGCCTATCGTTCGCGGTCGAAGCGCCAGGCGACGCCGTCGGGCGACAGCGCGTCGAACGGCACGACGATCTGCAGGGTGCGGCGGGCCCCCGCGACATCGGCGAAGAAGATCGAATCCTCGATCTCGCAGTGCGAATCGCAGCGGAACAGCCAGGTCTGGTCCCGGACGCTGAGCCGGATCGCGGCGCCGGCGCTTTCCACCACCACCGACGGGTGGAGATGGAATCTCGCCGTCGCGTCGCGGGCGATCATCTGCGGGCGGTGTCCCCCGCCGCGCAGGAACCGGTCCGCGCCGAGCACGGTGCGGCCGTCGCGGGACACTTCGATGCGGCGGCTGTGCAGGAGGCCGAAGCCGCGATCGTAGCCGTCATGCGTCGCCTCGAAGCCGAGGCCGCTGTCGCCGGTCTCGGCGCAGTCGACATGGGTCGGGCCCGGCACCAGCGGCGTGCCGAGGAAGCGGTCGAGGCTTTCCGAGCGGGCAAAGCGCGAGGAGGACTGGTCGGCGATGGTCACCGTCGAATGCGCCGCGGTCGACCGGGACAGCCGGCGCCAGTCACCGTCCTCGCCGATCGGGCGGCCGCAATTGACGACGATGCGGCTTGCCTCGCTCGACAGCTCGAAGGACAGCGTGCCAGCATGGGCACCGCCGGAGAAGGCCGGCGGCGGGGGGCAGCCGGTATCGGCGACGACGACGGTCTGGCCGGCGGCGAGCCGGTGGTAGCCGGACTGGCGCGCATGGAACATCGGCTCGCCGAGCGTCTCGTCGAAACGCAGCAGCACCGACAGGAGATGGACGTCGCCGGCCCCGGCGCCGTTGAACAGCGCCAGCGACCCGTCCGAATGGCGGAAGAAGCGCAAAGCCGGCAGCATCCGGTCGATGGCGGTGTAGATGCCCTTCGGCACCGGCTGGCCCTGGCCGACGAAGGTCTGGCGCAGCGGGATCATGTCGGCGAGGATGCGCGCGACGGCGCAGGGATCGCGCGACACGTGCCCGCCATCGGGGAATATCTGCCGGTCGAGCTCGTCGGCGAGGTGCAGCGCTGCGATGCGGATGCGCGCATTCGGCGTCGGCAGGCAGAGCGCGGCCAGGGCCAGGGCAATCCGCACCGTCAGCCGGGGCATCCCGTCGGGCGCCTCCTGGGCGATCGAGCGCAAATAGCGGGCCTGGCCGGCCAGGCTCTTCATGAAGCGGCGGTAGAAGCCGAGTTCGGCGTCGGTCAGCAGCAGGTCGGCATGGGTCATCCAGCTGATCACCCGCCGCGCCGTCACCGCCGGCTCGAAGGCGGGGCCCGCGATCGTGCGGCCCTTGAAGCGGATCCAGTCGTCGACGAGGGTCCGCGCATTGGCGACAGCCAGCGCGTCGCCCGCCTCGGCGTGATGGCGCAGCCAGTCGAAGCCGTTGAGCTCGGCGGCATAGGCCGGGCTCGGCAGCGCCAGCTCGAAGATCGACGAGCGCCCTGGCTCCAAGAGCTGACCGGCGAAATGGAAGCGTCCGGCATAGATCGCCTCGGCGACGGCCGGATCGCCGTGACGAAGGTTCGGCGGTACCACCAGCAGCCGGTCGGGAACGCCGCCGGCGAAGCGCCAGCGATGGATCGGCCCGGTGCGCAGCCGCCGTCGAGCCCGCCGCCACGCTTCCCGCAGCGTCAGGACCGCCAGCAGCGGTCTATCCACGAGGCTCGTCGACACGTCCTTTTCCCAGCTCCGGACAGTGTCCGGTCCCGTGGCCCCAATCAGGCGTCACGGGTTCCTCGCCTTGCGGCGATGAAGCCGGGACGCCGGCTCTCTGGGGCCAAGTTTCTGCCAATATGGTAAAGGCTTTGCTAAGCCGCTGGCGAGTCCTGGAAAGTCCGCCTCAGATGCGACGCAGCCGCGCGGCAAAGAACCCGTCGAGTCCGCCGCCAGCCCCCTCGCCGCCGCCCATCATCTCGGGCGTCGTGCGCAGATCGCCGGCCTCCGTCACCGCGAAGCCGAAGCCCGGTAGTTCCTCCGGCTGCACAGGGTCGCGGACATAATCCGGCCGAGCCTTGAGGAACGCCTCGACGAGATCCTCGCCCTCCAGCGGGTCGAGCGAGCAATTGGAGAAGACGAGACGCCCCCCGACCGCCAGCATGTCGGCGGCAACAGTCAGGAGCCGCGCCTGCACGCCGGCGAGCTTCTCGATCTCGGCCAGGTCCTTGGTATAGGCGACGTCGGGATGGCGGCGGATTGTACCGGTGGACGAGCAGGGCGCATCGAGCAGGATCGCGTCGAACGGTGTCTCCGGCGCATGGGCGGCAACGTCGCCGACGATCGTCTCGGCTTCCAGCGACAGACGCTCGAGATTGGCCTTCAGCCGCTTCATCCGGTTGGCGTTGATGTCGAAGGCGGTGACCTTGCCGCCGGCGAGGATCAGCTGGGCGGTCTTGCCGCCGGGCGCGGCGCAGAGATCGGCGACGCGCTGGCCCGTCAGATCGCCGAACAGCTGCGCCGGCAGGGCGGCAGCGGCGTCCTGTACCCACCAGTCGCCTTCCGCAAAGCCCGCAAGCCCGGTCACCGCGCCGTCGAATTCGCCGAGGCGCACGGTCGAGCGCCCAAGGTGGGTGCCGCCGAGGCGTTCGGCCCAGCCGGCCGCATCGGCCTTGACGGTGAGGTCGAGCGGCGCGGGCGTCATGTGCGCCAGCGCGATCGCCTGCGCGCGTTCCGGACCATAGGTCGCGACCAGCCGGCGCATCAGCCATTCCGGCACATTGTCGGACGGCTGGCCGATGCCCGCCAGCGCCTCCTTCTCGCGCGAGAGGCGGCGCAGCACGGCGTTGATCATGCCGGCAAAACGCTGGCTGCGGGAATCGATGTTGGCGGCGGCAACGGCGAGATCGACTGCGGCCGAATCGGGGACATTGAGATAGAGGATCTGCGCCGCGCCGACATGCAGAATATGCTTCAGCGACGCCGCGTTGGGTGGCAGCGGCCGGTCGAGACAGGCGTCCAGCGCCCGGTCGATCTTGCCGCGGAAGCGCAGCGCCGTCAGGATGATCGCCTTGACCAGGCCCTGGTCGCGCGGCTCCAGCGCGCGCAGGCCCGGATGGCCGCCGGTCGGATCGAGCAGGCCGTCGGCCGAGGTCTTGGCGTCGACGATCGCCGACAGGAGCTTGGCAGTGACCAGGCGCGCGCCGAGGCCGGGCCGGTCGCCGGCCGAGTAGCCGTCCGGCACGAAGCCGTCGGGACCGGCGGGAATGCGGGCGTGGTTACCGCCGCGATCCTGTGATGGCTTGCCCGGCAGCGGGCGCTTGCGCGGTGCCGAGCGGGAGGCGTCGAAATTGCCGCCGCGGCGGGACTTCTTGCCGTCCGTCCCGGCGCTCAACCCCAGGGTCCCCGGCGCGTACCACTGGCGGATGCCGCCGGCGGCGCGACGCGCTGGTTGCCGGCCCGCCCGATGCCGATGCCCATCTCCGACGCCATCGCCTCGAGCGCCGCGATGCGGTTGGCCGGGTTGGGATGGGTCGAGAACAGCCCGTCCATGCGCTGGCCGGACAGCGGGTTGATGATGAACATGTGGGCGCTCGCCGGATTGCGCTCGGCATCCTGGTTGACGATGCGGCCGGCGCTCTTGGCGATCTTGTCGAGCGCCGTCGCGAGCCAGAGCGGATTGCCGCAGATCTCGGCGCCGCGCCGGTCGGCGGAATATTCCCGCGTCCGGCTGATCGCCATCTGGACGAGCATCGCCGCAAACGGCGCGACGAGCATGCCGACCAGCAGCCCGACCATGCCGAGCGGGTTGTTGCGATTGCCGCCGAAGAAGAAGGCGAAATTGCCGAGCATGGAGATCGCGCCAGCGAGCGTCGCAGTGATCGTCATGATCAGCGTGTCGCGGTTCTGCACATGCGCCAGTTCGTGCGCCATCACGGCGGCAACTTCCTCGGGGGTCAGCCGCTCGAGCAGCCCCGTCGTCGCCGCGACGGCAGCATTCTCCGGATTGCGGCCAGTTGCAAAGGCGTTCGGCTGCGGGTTCTGGATCACGTAGACCTTGGGCATCGGCAGGTCGGCATTGGCCGAAAGGCCCTCGACGATGCGGTAGAGCTCCGGCGCGGTGCGGGCGTCGACCTCGCGGGCATTGTGCATCCGCAGCACCATCTTGTCCGAGTTCCAGTAGGAAAACAGGTTCATGCCGGCGGCGACCACGAACGCGATCATCAAGCCGGCGCGTCCGCCGATCAGGAATCCCACCCCCATGAAAAGGGCGGTCATGAAGGCAATCAGCATCGCCGTCTTGATCATGTTCATGCGAGGGTCGTCCTCCGGTCCGTGCCGCGCGTCAAAATCGCGCCGTGTCGGCAGGAAATCTGGGGATCGCGGCGGGCTTCTTCAATGCTGGGAGCGCATGACCAAGGGCGCTCGGCTTGTTCGAGAATGCCTCTGATGACACGCGGGTGGTCGCAAACGATCCCGCACCGGCATAGGGGGCTTCACCCAACGGCCGCAATGCTTATCTGAATCGCGAGGCACATGACGATGCCGGCTTGCGGCGCACGCGTGGCGGACCGGCCATCGTCAGCCGCGCACGGATGAGGACGACGATGATAGAAACGCCCGATAGCGTTCAGCCGGAATTGCCGCCGACGGCGCGAGCCGACCTGCCGGATGCGGCCCGCCGGGCGTTGGCGGAAGCCGCCGAACGGCGCCGCCTGCAGGAAGCCGCTGCCGGCGCGACCGAGCGCCCGACCGAGGTGAACGGCCCGAAGGGACCAGAGCCCGTCCGTTATGGCGACTGGGAGAAGAACGGCATCACCTCCGACTTCTGAGGGCCAGCGACGGACGGAATCTCGCCCGCTGATTGTGGGCCTCGTATCCTAGATCGAACGCCACCGGCGGCGGCACATGCCTCTAGGTCAGATACTCCGGCAGCCGCAACCCGATTGCGCAGGAAGCAGTATAGGAATATTATCCGGCATCGTCATTGATTCGCCGGCAGTGCTCATTGCTTCCTTCGCGCTCCACTCTTTCCGGTTGCATCATCGCGTCGGTGCTCGCGTCATCGATCTGGTCACCGGCGGCGGCTGACGACCGCTATCCGCGGAAGATCGCCGGTCCCGTCGAAGCGCGGGTCATCAAGGTCCGCGACGGCGACACGGTCGAGGTCGAGGCGTTCGTCTGGCCGATGCAGGCCGTGCAGGTCGCGGTGCGGCTGCAGGGCATCGACGCGCCCGAGCATCGCGGCAAGTGCGATGCCGAGAAGGCCGCCGCGGCCAGAGCCACCGATCGGTTGTCGGCCCTCGTGGGCGATCAGCCCGTCACACTGGCCGATATCTCCGGCGACAAGTATTTTGGCCGCGTGCTGGCGACGCTGTCGACCGCCGACCATCCCGATCTCGCCAGGATCCTGCTCCGCGAAGGCCTTGTCGCCCCCTATGGCGGCGGCAAGCGCCGCGACTGGTGCACCGGCGCCGACGGCCAGGATCTGAGCGCGGTCGAAGCAGGCACACTCAGCCCCGGCTGATCCTGATCGGCTAGGCGACGTGTCGCCTGGCGCCCAAACCGCACCTGACGATTGCCGTTGCGCCCCTGCCGCGATATGCGCAGAGCAGTGGCTTGCGAGCAGTTTCACGTGAAACGGGAATGGGCGATGGCGACGGGCGAAGCGAAACTCGAGGCCATCGTGCGCGAGGCCGTCGCGGCCTTCCAGCCGAAGATCGCCGTGCGGCTATGGACCGGCGAGCGCATCGGTCTGGCGGATGGGCCTGTCCTCGCCCTCAACGATCCTGCGGCGCTGGCGCGGTTGGCCCTCAGCCCGCGCATCGCCACGGCCGTCGAGCTCTGGATGTCCCGTGCCGTCGACATCGAGGGCGGGACGATCTTCGACATCGCCGGCGCGCGTTCCGGCGTCAAGACGCGCGATGCCCTGAAGCAGCTCGACAAGATCAAGATCGCGGCTGCCCTGCCGGCGCTCTACGGCCTCTCGCGGCAGGGCAAGCGACAGGCGGCGGCGCAGGCCGGCGATGGCGCCGGCGCCAGCGGCTCGTCGATGGCGGCGATCCAGTTCCACTACGACATTTCGAACGATTTCTACCGGCTCTTCCTCGACGAGCGCATGCTCTATTCCTGCGCCTATTTCGACGGCTGGCACGACGATATCGACAGGGCGCAGCACGACAAGCTCGACATGATCTGCCGCAAGCTGCGGCTCGGGCCAGGCGAGCGCTTCCTCGACATCGGCTGCGGCTGGGGCGCCCTCCTGATCCACGCCGCCGAGCATTACGGCGTCACCGGCCACGGCGTGACGCTGAGCCAGGCGCAATACGATCTCGCCCGCGAACGCATCGCCGCCAAGGGCCTGTCGGACAAGGTGACTATCGAGCTGAAGCCATTCCAGGACCTCACCGGCACGTTCGACAAGATCGCCTCGATCGGTATGTTCGAGCATGTCGGCTGGGACAATCACGATGCCTATTTCAAGGCCGTGCGGGGCCTGCTGCGGCCGAACGGCCTCTATCTCCACCACGCCATCACGCGGCCGGCCAAGGCGACGGATGCGAAATTTCGCAAGGGCACGAAGGAATATGCGGCGATCATCCGCTACATCTTCCCCGGCGCCGAACTCGACCATGTCGGCCATTCGACGCAGATGCTCGAGAAGCACCGCTTCGAGGTCCACGACGTCGAAAACTGGCGGGAGCATTATGCCCGCACCTGCCGCCTCTGGCATGACCGGCTGGCCGCCCGCATGGACGAGGCGTCGGCGATCGCCGGCGAGGAACGGGCGCGGCTGTGGCTGCTTTATCTGGCCGGCGTCTCGCTCGGCTTCGAGCGGGGCGGCCTCCTGATCTACCAGACGCTGGCCTCGAAGCGCTCCAAGGGGCCCAGCGGCCTGCCGCCGACACGGCGCGACCTCTACGCCTGAGATCACCGTCAGCCGGCGAACGGCGTTTGACCGCGGAGCGCCCCCGCGGCCGAGGCAGCAATCGTTCGGCACCTTCTTCGCCGACGTTTCTTGATTGTGGCGAAGAAACGGCGCCCGCCCGCCTACAATGCGTCGTTCGCCGGTCTTGACGATTCTTGTCGATTTTGGCGGGAACCAGTACGGGCGGCATACATTCTTTCTCCACGATCAACTGTTGGAGAACCGAACCATGCGCAAGACCCTTCTCCCCGTCCTTCTCGCCGGCGTCGTCATGCCGTTCGCTGCCTTCGCACAGGGCACGACCGCCCCGGCCACCACCGAAACCCCGTCGATGTCCGACGAATCGGCACCGGCCCAGTCGATGGAGCCAGCGGCTTCCCCGGATGCCGGCGGCGCCACGATGGACTCCACCACGACGGCAACCGACACGGTTACGCCGCCGGCCGAGGCCGAGTCTGACACGGCTGAAACTCCTGACATGGACATGGATACTGACACGGCGTCGACCCCGGCCGTGAGCACTGGCACCGACATGGCGTCTGCTGGCGAAGGTCCGTTCGTCACCGTCCCGCCGACCGGCGCATGGCGCGCGTCCGACCTCGAAGGCAAGGATGTCTACGGGGCTGACGGCGAAAGCATCGGCTCCATCAGCGACGTCCTGCTGTCCGAGCAGGGTGAAGTGATGGCCGTCCTCGTTGGTGTCGGCGGCTTCCTCGGCATTGGCGAGAAGGATGTCGCCGTGTCCATGGACGCGCTCGAGTTCGGCCCGGGCAAGACCGAAGGCCTGCCGACCGAGGCTGAAGCCGAAGCGACCGAAGAAGCTGCAGCACCCGCCGCTGGCGGTATGGCAGCCGATCCCGCCGCTCCGGCCGGTGGTGCCGACATGACCGCTTCGACGACGGAGACCGTGACCCCGGTCGTCGGCGAGGACAACCTGCCGGACCGGATCGTGCTCAACGTGACGCGTGAAGAGCTCGAGAACGCGCCGGCCTACGGCGAAGTGGCGACCGACATGGATGACGACGCGGCTGCCACCGGCGCTGCGCCGACGACGCCGGCAACCGGCACCGGCATGGCGCCGACCAGCGACGCGCCGGCTCAGTAAGCAATCTGTGCGGTGGCGGGCTCCGGTCCGCCGCCCCTGACACGACGAAGGCCCGTGCCACCCTTGGTGGCGCGGGCCTTTTTCGTATCGGCAGGTCTCTGGTCGGTCGAAGCGGGCACCGCACAATCAAAAGGCCGCTCCCTGTTTCCAGGAAGCGGCCCCGTGATGTCTCAATTACCGGAGGTCGTCAGACCGAAATCCGGATCTGCATATCTTTATACGAAGCGAGGAGGCTGCTCCGCCGCGTTGCCAAGATACTGAGACCCAACCGGTACCTGGAAATCACTCGACATTGGATCACCTCCTTTCGCTTCGTTGAACACGAAGCAAGTATGGGAAGAAAAATGCGGCAGTGCAAGAGCCTGGCGCATTTTGCGCCAGTTTCACGCAAGGTCTTGGCGGTGCAGGCGGAATGGGAGGCTCAACGGCAACGCCGTTAAGGGTTTGTTGGCGGCTCAGACGATTTGGAATGGGTCCCCGGGTCGAGCCCGGGGATGACGCCGAGAGGGTCGGTGTGCCAAGCCACTGGCGGTAGGGTGATGAGGGCTAGCCCCCCGTCGCGCCCGGCGACAAAGGCTGGCGCAGCCTTACCCCTTGCGGTTCTGCCGGTGCTCGACGAGGTCCTCCACCACGCCGGGATCGGCCAATGTCGAGGTGTCGCCCAGCGCGCCGAAATCGTCTTCGGCGATCTTTCTGAGGATCCGGCGCATGATCTTGCCCGAGCGGGTCTTCGGCAGGCCCGGCGCGAACTGGATCTTGTCGGGCGAGGCGATCGGGCCGATCTCGTTGCGGACATGCGCGACAAGTTCCTTGCGCAGTTCCTCCGTCTCGTTCTCGCCCTCCATCAGCGTCACGTAGCAATAGATGCCCTGGCCCTTGAGGTCGTGCGGATAGCCGACCACGGCGGCTTCCGAGACCTTGGGATGAGAGACGAGCGCGGATTCCACCTCGGCTGTGCCCATGCGGTGGCCCGAGACGTTGAGCACGTCGTCCACCCGGCCGGTGATCCACCAGTAGCCGTCGGCGTCGCGGCGGGCGCCGTCGCCGGTGAAGTACTTGTCCCGATAAGTCGAAAAATAGGTCTGCTCGAAGCGCTCGTGGTCGCCATAGACGGTGCGCATCTGGCCCGGCCAGGAATCGGTGATGCACAGATTGCCGGCGCCCTCGCCCTCGATGACGGCGCCCTCGTTGTCGACCAGCTGCGGCTGGACGCCAAAGAACGGCAGCGTCGCCGAACCCGGCTTGAGGGCGATGGCGCCGGGCAGCGGCGTGATCAGGATGCCGCCGGTCTCGGTCTGCCACCAGGTGTCGACCACCGGGCAGCGCTCCTCGCCGACCACCCGGTAGTACCAGGTCCAGGCTTCCGGGTTGATCGGCTCGCCGACCGAGCCGAGCACGCGAAGGCTGGCGCGAGAGGTCGACAGCACCTTGTCGTCGCCGGCGCCCATCAGCGCGCGGATCGCCGTCGGCGCAGTGTAGAAGATGTTGACCTTGTGCTTGTCGACGACCTGCCAGAAGCGCGACGCGTCCGGGTAGTTCGGCACGCCCTCGAACATCAGCGTCGTCGCGCCGTTGGCGAGCGGGCCGTAGACGATGTAGCTGTGGCCGGTCACCCACCCGACATCGGCCGTGCACCAGTAGATGTCGCCCTCGTGGTAATCGAAGACATATTCGTGGGTCATCGAGGCGTAGACGAGATAGCCGCCGGAGGTGTGCAACACGCCCTTCGGCTTGCCCGTGGAACCCGACGTATAGAGGATGAACAGCGGGTCCTCGGCGCCCATCTCGGCAGGCGGGCAGTCGGCAGAGACTTCCTCGCGCGCCTCGTGCCACCAGACGTCGCGCCCGTCCTGCCAGGCCACTTCGCCGCCGGTGCGCCGGACCACCAGCACGGTCCTGACGTCCTGGCCGGCCGCGGCGGCGATCTCGCAGGCGCGGTCGGCATTCTTCTTCAGCGGCACCTTGCGGCCACCGCGCAGTCCCTCATCGGCGGTGATCAGCACCGAGGACTGCGCGCCCTCGAGCCGTCCCGCCAGCGCGTCGGGCGAGAACCCGCCGAACACTACCGAATGCACCGCGCCGATGCGCGCCGACGCGAGCATCGCGACCGCCGCCTCCGGGATCATCGGCATGTAGATGGTGACGCGATCGCCCTTCCTGACGCCGTTGGCCAGCAGGACATTGGCCATCCGGCAGACCTCGCCGTGCAGCTCGCGATAGCTGATCGCGCGGCTGTCGGCCGGATCGTCGCCTTCCCACAGGATCGCCGTCTGGTTGCCGCGCATCGCCAGATGACGGTCGATGCAGTTGGCCGAAACGTTCAGCGTGCCATCCTCGAACCAGCGAATGTCGACATTGCCGGGCGCGAAGGAAGTGTTCTTCACCTTGGTATAGGGCTTGATCCAGTCGACGCGCTTGCCGTGCTCGCCCCAGAAGCCGTCCGGGTCCTCGACGCTGATGCGGTACCAGTCACGATACTCATCCTCGGTCAGCTTGGCATCGGCCTTCCACTCGTCCTTGACCTGGATCGTCGTCATGCTCGTTCCTCCCGTCGCGCCGGTATGACGCCGGCATTTGGCGGGCAACTTAGTTTGAAACGTCGTCGAGGGTCCAGTTCGCGGGGGTTAGACTTTCGCGGGACACGAGCCCTGTCTGGATCAAGTTGCCCCACCACGTTGCCGATGCGGGATTCCTGCTGACACAGACAATTCCCGCATCTAGACTGCAGAAATGGCCGGAGGCGGCCAGCAGCCCGCGCCCCGAAGGGGCATGGCGAACGCCTCCACTTCTCCTTCCTGACCGTCTCAACCGTCGGGCGAAGGCGTTGGCAATGCGGGCGCCGACGGACACTTCGCCGGACGAGGGAGCGGACATGCGCGATCATCGCGATGCCAAGGCCATGGCTAAGGAGCTGCGGACGGCGCTTGCCGAACGCAAACTAACAATCACCCACAGTGAAGCGCTGGAAATCGTGGCGCGCCAGTTCGGACTGGCGAACTGGAACATCCTCGCAGCGAATCGAGGGGGCGCCGCCGAGCCCGACATGGCCGGGATGGCCTTCGAGCAGGCGGTGCCGATCGTGCGGATCTTCGACGTGGGCAAGGCGAGGGAGTTCTATCTCGGCTTTCTCGGCTTTACAGTGGACTGGGAGCATCGCTACGGCGACAATTTCCCGCTCTACATGCAGGTTTCGCGCGCCGGGCTCCGGTTGCACCTCTCCGAACACGCCGGCGACGCGACGCCGGGCGGCAACATGTGCGTCTACATGATCGGCATTCGCGCGCTTCACCGGGAATTGGCGGCGCAGGACTACCGCTACATGAAGCCGGGATTGCAGGATGAGGGCTCGCGGCTGGAGCTGCAGGTCACCGACCCGTTCAACAACCGCATCCGATTCATGGAGCTCAAGCCCGGCTGATTACGCACCCGCTTGTGGAGTCTGTTACCCAAAAAGGCCGATCACCACGCTCATGATGACGATGACGCCGAACCAGTGCGCAGCGTTGAGATAGGTCAGCTTGCGGGACCGTGCCTCGTAGGAATGATCGACGACGATCGTCGTCAGGACGAAGCCGGCCCAGATCAAGACGCCGGTGATCAGAGCGTTGCCGATGGTGACTGCGCCGATATGGCCGACGATGCCGGCCAGCGCCGCGGCCATCACCAGTTCGGCGAGAAAGACGATCGCCAGTGGCCCGAATTTCAGCGCCGGGCGGCCGCCATAGCCGCTGGCTGTCATCCACGACTTCTCCACCGCGCGATGCCAGCCGAAGCCGAAAGCGAAGGCGAGGAGGGCGGCGACAATGACGCCGAGCGGGCTGAAACCGGTGAAACTCATGGGAAAGGCCTTTCGACGGACAGGATGCGAAGGAACGGTCGAACAGCGCTGAGGTTCACTGTGCAGCGATCGCAGCGTCGGCTTCCGCAGTCTCGGCCTCCTTGTCGTAGGGGCCCCCGAGCGTATCCTTGATATAGAGTTCCTCGACGATGGTCTTCAGCACCGCGACGACCGGGACGGCGAGGATCACCCCGACGAGGCCGAACAATACGCCAAAGATCAACTGGGCACCCAGGGTGAGGGCTGGGGGAAGCGCGCTCGTCCAGCGCTGCGCCACCGGCTGCGTCACGTTGCTCTCGATGCCCTGGATCAGGATGTAGGCACCAAGACCGTACAGCGCCATCTCCGTGCTGACCGCAAACCCGGACAGGACGATCACGGCACCGGCGACGAAGGGACCTATTGTCGGGACGAAGGCGAATAGGCCTGCCTGCAGGGAGAGCAGGAACGCATTCGGCATGCCGATCGCGTAGAGGGCCCCGAGCGTCACGAGGAAGATCGTCGCCATCGAGATGGCCTGCCCGGCAAGCCACAGCACCAGCGTATGGCTGCTCTTGACCAACGTCTCGTCGATGCGGCGGCGCTTCGACTGGGCGAAGAGACTGGCCACGCCGCGCCGGTAGAGACCGGGCTGCCAGGAAATGAACACCGCGATGAAGAAGGCGATGAAGACGTTGCCGATGCCGCCTGCGATCGTGACGGCGGACGAGAAGATCCGGCCCGGATCGGGCAGGAGGTTCCGCATGCCGTCCTCGGCCTCCTCCTCGCCGACCGGAATATCCATCTCGTCCAACAGTCCGGGTACCCGGTTGAGTTGCTCCTCGACGAGGGTGGTAAGGTCGCTGAACTGCTGGACGATGGTAAATCCGCCCCAGGCAAAACCCCCTGCGATCAGCCCCAGCAGCAAGAGGATCACCGCGACCAGTCCTGCCTTCTTCGGCAGTCCGGTCTTGTGGAGAAGCGATGCAAGCCCGGAAAATACCGCGGCAAGCAGCAGGCCGGCGAATACGAGGAAGATGGCTTCCGATGCCATCCAGACGAGCGCGGTCCCGGCCGCGAGCGCGATGACGATGCCGGCAGCGATCAATGTTCGCCGGGCATATTCGGCATCGCGTTGTGGAACCTGCATGGAAAAATCCCTTTAGAAGGGGCCTGTCCCCCTTGGGAGAAGCAACGAGCGCTGAGCCCGGTTCCGCGCAATCGCCAACACCGGGTCATTTCTGCCGCAGGGTGAGCCATTCAAGGAACAGGAAGATGACGAAACGCTCATCCGTAGTCGCGCGCTCCGAAGATCGCCGAGCCGACCCGCACCGAGGTTGCGCCGAAGCCGATAGCGGTCTCGTAGTCGCCGGACATGCCCATCGACAGTTTCGACAGCCCTGCTTCCTTCGCCAGCTTCTCGAGCAGGGCGAAATGCGGGCCCGGGTTCTCCTCGGCCGGCGGGATGCACATCAGCCCCTCGATCGCGAGCCCGTATTCGCTGCGGCAGCGCGCGACGAAGGCGACCGCCTCGCCGGGCGCGATGCCGGCCTTCTGGGCCTCCTCGCCGGTATTGACCTGGACGTAGAGGCGCGGGTGGCGGTCCTGCTTGGCCATCTCCTTGCCGATCTCGCGGGCGATCTTCTCGCGGTCGACACTCTCGATGACGTCGAACAGTGCCACCGCCTCGCCCGCCTTGTTGGACTGCAGCGGGCCGATCAGCCGCAATTCGATGTCCGGGAACTCTTCGCGCAGCGCCGGCCACTTGGCTTTCGCCTCCTGTACCTTGTTCTCGCCGAAGACGCGCTGCCCCGCCTCGATGACCGGGCGGATCGCGTCTGCGTCATGGGTCTTCGACACAGCGACGAGGGTCACCGCGTCGGCGGCCCGGCCGGCGGCCTCGGCGGCGGCGCGGATCGATCCGCAGACCTGCTGGTAACGTTCGAGAATGGCGTCGCTCATGTTGCCTCGTTGCCCGAATGGCCGGTTTTGCCGCCTGCGGCAGAGAATCAACGGACGCCGATGTTGAACGCGGCGCCGACATAAGGGTAAGTCAGCGTCGACTTATCACGTCGGCTTCCGACGAACAGGGCCCCCCAACGCCGCATGACCACCGAACGCTACAATCCGCGCGCCGCCGAACCACGCTGGCAGACATCCTGGGACGAGGCGAAGCTCTTCGAGACGCGCACCGAGGACCCCGGCGAGAAATACTACGTCCTCGAGATGTTCCCCTATCCGTCGGGGCGCATCCACATGGGCCACGTGCGCAATTACGCGATGGGCGACGTCGTGGCGCGCTATCGGCGGGCCAAGGGCTTCAACGTCCTGCACCCGATGGGCTGGGACGCCTTCGGCATGCCGGCCGAGAACGCCGCGATGCAGAACAAGGTGCATCCGCGCGAGTGGACCTACCAGAACATCGCGACGATGCGCGGCCAGCTGAAGTCGATGGGCCTGTCGCTCGACTGGTCGCGCGAGTTCGCCACCTGCGACGTCGAGTACTACCACCGCCAGCAGATGCTCTTCCTCGACCTGCTGGAAAAGGGCCTCGCCTATCGGAAGAAGTCGAAGGTCAACTGGGACCCGGTGGACATGACCGTGCTCGCCAACGAGCAGGTGATCGACGGCAAGGGCTGGCGCTCCGGTGCCGAGGTCGAGCAGCGCGAGCTGACCCAGTGGTTCTTCCGCATCACCGACTATGCCGAGGACCTCCTGTCGGCGCTCGACGACCTGCCGGGCTGGCCGGAAAAGGTCCGGGTCATGCAGAAGAACTGGATCGGCAAGTCCGAGGGCCTGCGCTTCTCCTTCGGCCTCGTCGGCGCGCCGGACGGCTTCGACACGCTCCCGGTCTTCACCACCCGGCCCGACACGATGTTCGGCCCGACCTTCGCGGCCATCGCCGCCGACCATCCGCTGGCCGCGGCGCTGGCGGCCGAACGGCCGGCTGTCGCTGCCTTCGTGGAGACGTGCCGCAAGCTCGGCACCACCCAGGCGGAAATCGACACGGCCGAGAAGCTCGGCTTCGACACCGGCATCAAGGTGGCGCATCCGGCCGACCCGAACTGGCTGATGCCGCTCTACATCGCCAATTTCGTGCTGATGGATTACGGCACCGGCGCGATCATCGGCTGCCCCGCCCATGACCAGCGCGATCTCGACTTCGCCCGCAAATACGGCCTGCCGGTGCTGGACGTCTTCGTCCCGCTGGAGAGCGAGGAGACCGTTGGCGACACCGCCTTCGTGCCGCCGAAGACCGCGACGGTGAAATATGTCCGCTGGGTCGGGGAGGCCGGCACGGTCCTCACCTGCCAGGAGGCGATGGACCAGACGCTGGCGATCTTCGAACGCGAGGGCTGGGGCAGCCGCGAGACCAATTTCCGCCTGCGCGACTGGGGCATCTCGCGCCAGCGCTATTGGGGCTGTCCGATCCCGGTGCTGCATTGCGATGCCTGCGGCGTCGTGCCCGAGGCGCGCGACAACCTGCCGGTGGTACTGCCCGACGACATCGACTTCGAAAAGCCCGGCAACCCGCTGGATCGCCACCCGACCTGGCGCGACACGACCTGCCCGCAATGCGGCGGCCCGGCCCGGCGCGAAACCGACACGATGGACACGTTCGTCGACTCCTCGTGGTATTTCGCGCGGTTCACCGCGCCACGTGCCGATGAGCCGACCGACCCGCAGGCCGCCAATGCCTGGCTGCCGGTCGACCAGTATATCGGCGGCATCGAGCACGCGATCCTGCATCTGCTCTATTCGCGCTTCTTCGTCCGGGCGATGCGGGCCTGCGGCCATCTCGATCTCGACGAGCCCTTCAAGGGCTTGTTCACGCAGGGCATGGTGGTCCACGAGACCTATCGTGAGGGCGAGCGCGACTGGGTCGCCCCGGCCGACGTGGTGATTACCGAGACCGACGCGGGCCGGGTCGCGAAGCGCCTGTCGAACGGCGCGGCGCTCGAGATCGGCGGCATCGAGAAGATGTCGAAGTCGAAGAAGAACGTCGTCGACCCGGACGACATCATCGCTTCCTACGGCGCCGATACGGCCCGCTGGTTCATGCTGTCGGATTCGCCGCCCGAGCGCGACGTGATCTGGACCGAGGCCGGCGTCGAGGGCGCGCATCGCTTCGTGCAGCGGCTCTGGCGGCTGGTCAACGAGGCTGCCCCGCACGTTATGGGCGCCGATCCGGCCGGGGCAGGCGGCGGCGAGGCGGCGCTGGCCGTCCGGCGCGCCGCCCATCGGGCCGCTGCGGGCGTTGCCGACGACATCGAGCGCCTCGCCTTCAACAAGGCCGTCGCGCGCATCTACGAGCTGGTCAACACGCTGTCGGTTTCCTTCGGCGGGCTGGCCTCGGCGAACGATCGCGCCCTGACGGCGGCGGCCGCCGAAGCGCTGTCGATCCTCGTGCGGCTGATCGCGCCGATGATGCCGCATCTCGCCGAGGAATGCTGGCGGGTGCTCGGCCATGACGGCTTCGCCGCCGCCGCGGTCTGGCCTGACGTGGATCCGGCCCTGCTGAAGGACGACACGGTCCTCATGCCGGTCCAGATCAACGGCAAGAAGCGCGCCGACTTGACCATTGCCGCAACCGCCGGCAAACCTGAGATTGAAAAGGCCGCGCTGGAGCTGGAGGTCGTCCGCTCCGCTCTTGCCGGCCAGGTACCCAAGCGCGTCGTGGTCGTCCCCGGGAGAATCGTCAATGTCGTCCTCTGATCGGGTTCGACCCCGCGCTGTCCTCGCCGCGCTGGCCATAGCCCTGGCCGTGTTGCCCGCCTGCACGGCGCGGCCGCTCTACGGCACGGATTCCGCCACGGTCTCCGCCCTGGCACCGGACGGGCGGCTCGAGTCGCTGCGGGGCAGGATCGCCATTACCGAAAGCAACACGCGCACCGCTCAGGTGGTGCGCAACGCGCTTCTGTTCCGCCTGAACCAGGGCGCGCGGGTTGCCCAGCCCCTTTACGAAGTTCGGCTGATCGTCAGCGGTGGAGAGACCGGCCTTGCCATCGAGGCGGGCGGCGTGCTCACTTCCTCGCTTTACCGGATGAACGGCACCTACCGACTGGTGCGTCTGTCCGACGGTCAGGTGATCGACACCGCAACCCGCAACTCGACCGTACCGTTCGATCGCACCAACCAGCTCTACCAGAGCCAGCGCGCGCTTCTCGACGCGCGTCAGCAGGCGGCCGAGGACCTCGCGGCCAAGCTGGAGATCCCGATCGTGCGGGCGCTGCAGGAAGCCGGCGGCTGACCACCGCGCGGAAGGTGGTACCAAGGCGGGTGAAAACCCCTTGCCCGCATCGGAACGGATAACGGGCCATGGCGCAGAAAAAGGCTGGCGAGGTCGAGGCCTTCCTGTCGCGGCCGGATTTCTCCTTTCCGGTCATCCTCCTCTACGGTCCCGATCCGGGTCTCGTTTCCGAACGCTCCGACAAGATCGCTGCGCAGTCCGGAGTAGACCCGGACGACCCGTTCGCGGCGGTGCGTTTGTCGGCGGACGATCTCGAGAAGGATGTCGGCCGTCTTTACGACGAGGCCCGGACGATGTCGCTGTTCGGCGGCAAACGGCTGATCCGCGTGCGCGGGGCAGGGGCCGGCAAGGCGCTCGCCGAAGCCGTTGCGACGCTGGCGGAGGAAAAGCTCGAAGGCGCGGTGCTGATCGTCGAGGCCGGCGACCTGAAGAAGAGCGCGGCGCTGCGCACCAGCGTCGAACGCTCCCGCTTCGCCATGGCGCTGCCCTGCTACCAGGACGAGGGCCGGGCCCTCGACCAGATGATCGACGAGGAGTTTACCGCAAGCGGCCTGACGATCGACCGGTCGGCGCGCGACGAGCTGCGCTCCCGCCTCGGCGCCAACCGCCTCGCTTCGCGCGGCGAAATCCGCAAGCTCTGTCTCTACGCGCTGGGCGCAACCGGCGTCGTCGAGGAGGACGTGCGGGCGGTCGTCGGAGACGTCTCGGCCGACACGCTGGAAGAGACGATCGACGCCACCGCCAGCGGCGAGGTACGGCGCCTGCCGCATCTCGTCGACCGGCTGGTGACGGCGGGCACCGCGACCTTCCAGCTGCACCAGGCGCTGCTGCGCTATTTCCAGCAGCTGCAGGCAATGCGCGAGATGGTCGAACGGGGCGGCGAACCGATCGGCCGGGTCGTCGAGCGGCGGCGCCCGCATTTCCGCCGGCGCCATGCCATGGAAGTGGCACTGGCCGCCTGGCCGCTGGAACGGATCGGCGCGACATTGCGCCGGATCGAGGCCGATATCCTGGCCAGCCGCAAGGAAAGTAGCCTGGCGCTGACGATCACGCGCCGCACGCTGCTCGACGTCGCCGTCGAGGCGGCGCGGCTGAAGGCCCGCCGCAGCTAAAGCGCGGCGCGCTGTTTCACGTGGAACAGGCGAAAATCGGCAGAGTTCAAAGCGAGCGCAGGCGGGGCTCGCCACCCTGCAGGCGACTGCGGGCATGTGCCTGCAGCAGGCCGCACAGCGCGTCGAGCTGTTCGAGATCGGCATAGGCGATGCGGACCGAGCCGCCCTCGCCGTCGACCTCGATCTCCACCGCCATGCCGAGCGTCTCGGACAGCAGCCGCTCCAGCGCCTGCGCATCCTCGTCCTTCTCGGTCTTCACCGGAACGGAAGCATTGCGGCGGGGCTTCGCCGGCTTGGCGAGAGGTTCCGCCGAAGGCCCGCGTGCGAGATCCTCGGCTTCCCGAACGCTGAGCCCGCGGGACACGATCTCGCGGGCCACGGCGAGCGGATCCTCGGCGGTCACCACCGTGCGCGCGGCGCCAGCGGAGAGCGTGCCGGAAACCACCATCTCCCGGACCTCGTCCGGCAGCTTCAGGAGCCGCAGCGTGTTGGCAACGTGGCTGCGGCTCTTGCCGAGCACGTCCGCGAGGTCGGACTGGGTATAGCCGTGCTCGCTGATCAGCTGCTCGTAGGCCAGCGCCTCTTCGACCGCGTTGAGGTCGGAGCGCTGGACGTTCTCAATGATGGCGATCTCGAGCGACTGCCGGTCGCCGATGTCGCGCAGGACCACCGGCACTTCGACGAGACCCGCGAGCCGCGCCGCACGCCAGCGCCGCTCGCCGGCGACGATCTCGAACCGGTCGCTCTCGCCGGGGCTGGGGCGTACCAGCAGCGGCTGCACCACGCCGTGGTTGCGGATCGACGCCGCCAGGTCCTGCAGCTCGCCGTCGTCGAAGCGCCGGCGCGGATTGTTCGGATTGGCCGTGAGCTTGTCGATCCCGATATGGCGCTCGGCCGGGATCGCCGGCTCGGCTGCCGGAAAGCCCGGCACCGCGCGGGAGGGTGCGGCGGCGCCGGTGCCGATCAGCGAGGCGAGGCCCCGCCCGAGCCGCTGCCGCGATCTGTCTTCGGTCATGCCCGTTTCCCCCTGCTCATGCGGCCTGCCGGCGCCCCCGATTGTCTCGCCACGCTCATGCCGCCACCAGCTTGCGTTCGCGCTGGATGATCTCGGAGGCAAGCCGGATATAGGCCTGACTGCCGGAGCACTTCATGTCGTAGAGGATCGCCGGCTTGCCGAAGGATGGCGCCTCCGACACCCGGACATTGCGCGGAATGATCGTGTCATAGACATGTTCGCCCATGTAGGCGCGCACGTCCCGCACCACCTGCGCCGCCAGATTGTTGCGGCCGTCATACATCGTCAGCACGATGCCGTGCAGGTCGAGCGTCGGGTTCAGCGAATCCCGCACCTGCTCGACCGTCTGCAGCAACTGGCTGAGCCCTTCCAGCGCGAAGAACTCGCACTGCAGGGGCACGAGGATCGAATCCGCCGCGGCCATGGCGTTGATCGTCAGAAGGTTCAGTGACGGCGGGCAGTCGACCAGGACGAAATCGAACAGCGGCGCTTCCACCTGATGGAAATGCAGCGCATCGCGCAGCCGATAGGCGCGGCCGGTGGCGCCGGCGATTTCCATCTCGAGGCCGAGAAGATCCAGCGTCGAGGCGACGACCGATAGGTTGGGCACCGCCGTCGGCATCGCAGCCTCGGTGATCGAGGCGGTTTCCATCAGCACGTCGTAGGAGGAGACTTCGCGGTCATCCTTCTCGATGCCGAGGCCGGTCGAGGCGTTGCCCTGCGGATCGAGATCGACCAGCAGCGTCCGCTTGCCGATCGCGGCAAGGGCCGTGGCGAGGTTGATCGCCGTCGTCGTCTTGCCGACGCCGCCCTTCTGGTTCGCTATGGTGATGATCCGCATCGACCGCCCGGCTACCATGTCCATCGGCCCGTTTCCGCCTCGCGCGTGTTCGAACGGTTCTGCAGGCCGCCATCTCGCTCGATCCGCATGACGCTCGTCCTTGCCGAGGCCCGCTCAACGCGGCGCAATGTCACCGATCTCGAGCACGACCGAACCATCCTCGAGCTCCGATTCATGCTTTACCATGCTGAATCGCCAAAGGGCAGTCGCGGCGTTAATTTCCTGTTCATGACTTCGCCCCTTGGCGAAGAAGCAGCGCGTCGTCGGTGCGATATGCGGCGCGACGAGCCCCAGCAACTGGTCCAGCGACGCCAGGGCACGCGCGGTCACGATATCCGCGGATGCCAGCGCCGCGCAGCAATCCTCGATCCGCGCGGCATGGACGGCGCCGCCAAGATCGACGTCGCGCTGGACGGTCCGCAGGAACGCCGCCTTTTTCGCATTGCTCTCAATGAGATCGACAGTCGCCCCATTGCGGACCGATGCGATCACCAATCCCGGAAAGCCGGCGCCGGATCCGAGGTCGACGGCGCGCTGGAACGGCGGCAGACGCCGCTCGAGCGACAGCGAATCCGCCACGTGTCGCGTCCAGACCTCGCCGATCGTCGATGCCGCGATGAGGTTCACGCGGGCTTGCCAGGTGACGAGCAGCTCGACGTATCGATCCAGACGCGCCAGCGTTTCACGTGAAACAGTGAACTGTTCGAGAACCCGCGCCCGATCCTCGGCGAGGAGAGCCGCCACATCCTGGCTGGAAAGCCGCTTCGTCCGTTGCTTCTGGGGCGGTGCCGGGTTAGGCCGCATCGGCCAGCTCCCGGCGCCGAATGGCCACGAGAATGATCGCCAGTGCCGCCGGCGTCATCCCGTCGATCCGCTCGGCCTCGGCAATCGACCCGGGCCGACGTTCCGACAGCTTCTGGCGCAGCTCGTTCGACAGTCCGGCAAGCGCGTTGAAGTCCAGCGTTGGCGGGATCGTCCGTTTCTCGTCGCGCCGCAGCCGCTCCTGATCGCGGCGCTGGCGCGCCAGATAGACGTCATAGCCCGCCTCGATCTCGATCCGCTCGCGCAGCGGCCCCGCGATCGCGCCGAATTCCGGCCAGATCTGCGTAAGCCGGTCAAGGCCGATCTCGGGCTGCGACAGCAGCTGCCACGCCGAACGGCGGCGCCCATCCTGGTTCAGCGCCAGACCGTGCCGCGCCGCCTCCGGCGGGGTCAGGGTCGCTGCCTCGAGCTGGGCGCGTGCCTGTAACAGGGCCGCCTCGCTCGCCTCGAAGACCGCGCGGCGCTCGGCATCGATGATCCCCAGCGAAAGCCCAAGCGGAGTGAGGCGCCGATCGGCGTTGTCGGCCCGCAGCGACAGGCGGAACTCGGCCCGCGAGGTGAACATGCGATAGGGCTCGGTGATCCCGGTCCGGGTCAGGTCGTCGATCATCACGCCGACATAAGCGTCGGCCCGACCGATCGAAACCGGCTCGCACCCGCCGGCGAGCCGCGCCGCATTGAGGCCGGCAACGAGGCCCTGCGCCGCGGCCTCCTCGTAGCCGGTCGTGCCGTTGATCTGGCCCGCGAGGTAGAGCCCCTCGGCGCAGCGTACCGCCAGGTGACGGTCCAGCTCCCGCGGATCGACATGGTCGTACTCGATCGCATAGCCGGGCTTCAGCACGGTGACGCGCTCGAGCCCCGGGATCGACCGCAGGAAGGCTTCCTGGACATCCTCTGGCAGGGACGTCGAGAGACCGTTTGGGTAGATCGTCTCGTCGTCCAGGCCCTCCGGCTCGAGGAAGATCTGGTGACCGTCCCGCTCGCCGAACTTGACGATCTTGTCCTCGATGGACGGGCAATAGCGCGGTCCGGCTCCCTCGATCTGGCCGGAGTAAAGCGCCGAGCGGGCTAGGTTCTCGCGGATGATCCGGTGCGTCTCGGGCGTCGTGCGGGTGATGCCGCAATCGATCTGCGGGTTGGTGATCTTGCCGGTCAAATAGGAGAACGGCACCGGGTCCTCATCGGGACCCTGCCGATCGAGGCCGCGCCAGTCGATCGTCCGCCCGTCGAGCCGTGCCGGCGTGCCGGTCTTCAACCGCCCCAGCCGCAGGCCGAGCCGGCGCAGCGTGCCGGAGAGACCGGTCGACGGATCCTCGCCCATGCGGCCGGCCGGGATCTTGCGGTCGCCGATATGGATGAGGCCGGAGAGGAACGTCCCGGTCGTCAGCACCACCGCGCGGCAGGCGATGGTCCGGCCGTCCGAGAGGATCACGCCGGTGACGCGGTTGGCGTCGTCCAGCGCCAGATCGGCGACGTCGGCCTCGAGGACCGTCAGCCCGGCCTGCGCAGCGATGGCCGCCTGCATAGCGTCGCGATACAGACGGCGGTCCGCCTGGGTCCGGGGTCCGCGCACGGCCGGTCCCTTGCTACGATTGAGCAGACGAAACTGGATGCCGGCCGCATCGGCCACCTGGCCCATCAGCCCGCCCAGCGCGTCGATCTCGCGCACCAGATGACCCTTGCCGATCCCGCCAATGGCCGGGTTGCAGCTCATCGCGCCGATCGTATCGAAGCGATGTGTGACCAGCAGCGTCTCAGCGCCCGCCCGCGCCGCCGCACTCGCCGCCTCGCAGCCGGCATGGCCGCCGCCGATGATCAGCACGTCGCAGGAGGAAGGAGCGGCATGCGCCGGAGAAAAGGACATCGACATCTCTGAGGTCGTGACGGGCCGTGCCCGGAAGATCAAGGGAATCTCAGGCTATAGTCCCGAAAAGGGGCGGAAACAACGCCGCAGCCTAGCCACGGGTGCGCGCTGGTCTTCCGGGCAACAAAAGGCTCGCGCATCGTTTCACGTGAGTCGTTCTGCGGCTGGTTTCACGTGAGTCATCTCACTTTCCGATGCAGAACTCTGAAAAGATGACATCCAGCAGCTCTTCCACGCCGACCTGGCCGGTCAGTGCGCCCAGCCGATCCCCGGCCATCCGCAGCATCTCTGCGGCGACCTCGGGCGGCACCGAAGGGTCGGCCAGATACTGATCGAGTACCCGCAGCGCGTCACTCACCAACTCCCGATGGCGCACCCGCACGGGCACCGCCTCGTCGGGATCCCCGGCTGCCTCAGCTGCCAGCGTGGCAATCCGTTCGACGAGCGCTACCATGCCTTCCCCGGTCTGCGTCGAGATCGCGGCATCGAAGCGCACGTCGTTTCGCTCCTCGGCAGTCTCTGCGGACAGACCTGCCGGCGACATGTCGGTCTTTGTACGCACTGTCAGGATCTGGCGGCGTGGGTTATGCGGCGGCGGAGGTGCCTCCACGACCTCATCCCGCCCGGCCAGCATCATCGGGTGTTTCACGTGAGTCAGCAGTTCCCCCAGCCGAGCGAGCGGCCCCGGTGCCTGATCCGGATCGACGAGGACCAGGACGAGGTCAGCCGCCGCCATGACCTCCCGGGCGCGCTCGACGCCGATAGCCTCGATTTGGTCGGTTGTTTCGCGAATGCCAGCCGTATCGGAAAACCGCACCGAGATACCGCCCAGATCAAGCGTTGCCTGGATCACGTCACGCGTCGTGCCCGGAATCTCGGTCACGATCGCCACCTCTCGGTCAGCCAACGCATTGAGAAGGCTGGACTTGCCGGCATTCGGCGCGCCGACGATGGCGACCTTGTAGCCCTCGCGCAGGATTTCGCCACGCCCGGCCTTGGCGAGATGGTCCCGCATGTCTTCGGCAAGGCGGCGCATGTCGGACGCGACGTCGGCACCCACATCGGCGCCGACATCGCCCTCGTCGGCAAAATCGAACGAAGCCTCGATCATCGCCCGCGCGTGGGTCAGGCGCTGCATCCAGCCCTCATAGACGGCCCGCAAGGCACCACCGGCCTGCGCCACCGCCATGCGCCGCTGGCCTTCGGTCTCGGCGGCCAGAAGATCGGCCAGCCCTTCCGCCTCGGTCAGATCGATACGGCCATTCTCGAAGGCGCGGCGGGTGAACTCGCCGGCGACGGCCAGGCGCATGCCCGGCAGCGCCGTCAGCGTCTCGAGCAGCGCTGCAACCACCGCGCGGCCGCCATGCAGATGAAACTCGGCAAGGTCCTCGCCGGTGACGCTGCGCGGCCCGGCGAAGAACAGCGCGATGCCGCGATCGATCAGCCTGCGGTCCGGCCCGCGGAAGCTGCGCAGGCTCGCGCGCCGCTCCGGCGGCACGTCGCCGGCGATCCGCCTCAGCGCCTCCCTGACCGCCGGGCCGCTCACGCGCACCACGGCAACGCCCGAGGGGAGCGAACCCGTGGACAAAGCGGCGATGGTATCGGCGAGCATGGCAGTTCCGAACAATTGGGCTTCAATCGGGGCACCGGCACACGAGAGGGCGTCGGCGGCTTCGCAAACGGGCATCGGGCTGCAGCACGGTGCTCTCTACCACGCACATGGCCAGCGACGAAAAGGATTGCCGGCTCCGGCCCTCGAAAGCCGAGGCCGCCGCGTTAGCCTAAAGGCGACACCGCCCGAAGGGAAAGCCCATGAGCGACCAATCCGGCAACCGCCTGGCCAATGCCGTCAGCCCCTATCTCATCCAGCACAAGGACAATCCGGTACATTGGTGGGAGTGGTCGGACGCCGCGCTCGACGAGGCGCGCGCCACCGATCGGCCGATCCTGCTGTCGGTCGGCTATGCCGCCTGCCATTGGTGCCACGTCATGGCGCATGAGAGCTTCGAGGATCCGGAGGTCGCCGCGGTGATGAACCGGCTTTACGTGAACGTGAAGGTCGATCGCGAGGAACGCCCGGAGATCGACCAGCTCTACATGACGGCGCTGCAGGCGATGGGCGAGCAAGGCGGCTGGCCAATGACGATTTTCCTCACCCCGGACGGGCGGCCGTTCTTCGGCGGCACCTATTTCCCCAAACGGGCGAGCCACGGGCGGCCCGGCTTCGTGCAGCTGCTCGAGGCGGTGGCGACCGCCTGGCAGGACCGGCGGGAGGAACTCGACGGCAGCGCCACGGCCATTCTCGACCGGCTTTCCGGCTTCCTCTCCACTACGGCCGAGGCCGGGCGACTGGACACGCTGGGGGTGGCGCCGGCTGCCGGCCGAATCATCCAGCTGACCGACCCCGTGCTCGGCGGCTTCCGCGGCGCGCCGAAGTTTCCGAATGCGCCGTATATGGAGGTGCTGGCCCGCTCCAGCTTCGAGGGCGGCCCGGCGACGCATCGCGACGCGTTCGTGCGGACCCTGCGCTCGCTGTGCTCGGGTGGCATCTACGACCATGTCGGCGGCGGGCTGCACCGCTATGCGACCGACGAGCGCTGGCTGGTGCCACATTTCGAGAAGATGCTCTACGACAACGCTCAGTTCCTGCGCCATCTGGGCTGGGCCTACCGCGCGTCGGGCGACGTGCTGTTCCGCACCCGGATCGACGAGACGGTCGACTGGCTGGCCCGCGAGATGCGGGTGAAGGGTGGAGGGCTGGCCGCCTCGCTCGACGCCGACAGCCTCGATGCGACAGGCCATCCGGAGGAGGGCGCCTTCTATGTCTGGACCGAAGAAGAGATCGATGACGTGCTCGGCGGCGCCGACGCCGCGTTCAAGCGCGCCTATGGCGTGACGGCGGGCGGCAACTGGGAAGGCAAGTCGATCCTGCACCGCCTGCATCCGGGCGCGACCTCCGCCGATCCGGACTTTGCCAAGGCCCGCAACCGGCTGCTCGATGCACGGGCGGAGCGGACCCGTCCGGGTCGCGACGACAAGGTGCTGGCGGACTGGAACGGCATGGCCATCCGGGCGCTGGCGGAAGCCGCCCGCGCCACCCGCAACCCCCGGGCGCTGGAAATGGCGCAGGATGCCTTCGCCTATGTCTCGACGCATATGATCGTCGATGGCCGGCTGCGACACGCAGCCCGCAACGGGCGCACCGCCGGGCTGGCGCTCTCCACCGATTACGGCACGCTGATCCAGGCCGCCGTAGCGATGTTCGCGACGACGCTCGACAGCTCGTATCTTGACCGCGCATCGTTCTTCGCCGCCGAGCTCGAACGCTGGCATGCTGACGGCACCGGCGGACACTATCTCAACCCTTCGGATTCCTCCGACGTGCCGATCCGCCTGCGCGGCGATCACGACGAGGCGGTGCCCAGCGGCACGGCGACGGTGATCGAGGGGCTGTCGATGCTCGCCCAGGCGACCGGCTCGATCGAGATCGCCGAGCGGGCCGAGCAGGCGGCGCTGCTGGCAGCAGGCCGTCTCGGGGAAGGCGCCGGCGGAGCGCCGGGCATCGTTTCCGCAGCGGGGCGGCTGCGGCGGGGCAGCGAGCTCTGCATCATCGGCGATCCGGCCGATCCGGGCTTCATCGCGATGGTGGACCTCGCTCGGGCGCGGGTCGACCTCGACCGGCTCGACCTGATCACCGACGCGCCGGAGAAGCTGCCCGCCTATATGCCGCTTGCCGCGGTGCATCCGTCGCGCCTGCCGGCGGCCTATATCTGCGAGGATCGCGTCTGCCGGGCGCCGGTCTACGACGCGGCGGCATTGCAGGCGCTGCTTGGCGAGGGCTGAGCCGCCGCAAGCCACCAGCAGCTACAACCTCAGGTGACCGGCCCGGCGCTGGCGCCGGTGGCACTGCGCAGCTGCAGCGGCACCACCTCGAAGACGTGGCGGGGCGTGCCGGCTGCGGCCCAGACCGTCGCGTACTGGAACAGATCCTCGTCCATGAACGTGCGCAGCCGCCCGGAGCCGCCGAGCGGCGAGACACCGCCAATGGCAAAGCCGGTGGCCGTGCGGACGAAATCCGCGTCCGGCCGCTCCAGCGCTTCGCCGAGCAGTGCGGCCATCGCCGCCTCGTTGACGCGGTTGGCGCCCGAGACCAGCAGGAGATAGGCCTCGCCGCTGTCCCGGCCGCAAAACACCAGCGACTTCACGATCTGGCCGACCTGCGCGCCGACCGCCTCGGCGGCTTCCGCGGCGGAGCGGGCCGAGGTCGCGGTCTCGATGATGCTGATCTTCAGGCCTTTAGCCGCGGCATCCGCCGCCACACGCTCCACCGCATCCGGTCGCTGGGCCATTTCGACGCTCCCTCTCCTGTTACCCCCGACCTCTCGCAACAGGCTCACGGGTGTCAAGCGTGGAACGATGCTGAGGCGGAAACGAAAACGGCGACCCAAAGGCCGCCGTTTTGATCATCGAAACCAGAGCCGTTTGGCAGCGTCAGGTGTTCATCGAGTCGAAGAAATCCGAGTTCGACTTGGTCTGCTTCAACTTGTCGTTGAGGAACTCGATCGCATCGGTGGTGCCCATCGGGGCGAGGATCCGGCGCAGCACGAAGATCTTCTGCAGCTCCTGGCGCGGGACCAGCAGGTCCTCCTTGCGGGTGCCGGACTTGAGGATGTCCATGGCCGGGTAGATCCGCTTGTCGGCGACCTTGCGGTCGAGCACGATTTCGGAATTGCCGGTGCCCTTGAACTCCTCGAAGATGACCTCGTCCATGCGGCTGCCGGTATCGATCAGCGCCGTCGCGATGATCGTCAGCGAGCCGCCTTCCTCGATGTTTCGGGCCGCACCGAAGAAGCGTTTCGGCCGCTGCAGGGCGTTGGCGTCGACACCGCCGGTCAGCACCTTGCCGGAGGACGGCACGACGGTGTTGTAGGCGCGGCCGAGGCGGGTGATCGAATCCAGCAGGATGACGACGTCGCGGCCATGCTCGACCAGGCGCTTGGCCTTCTCGATGACCATCTCGGCGACGGCGACGTGGCGCGTCGCGGGCTCGTCGAAGGTCGAGGAGACGACCTCGCCCTTCACCGAACGCTGCATGTCGGTGACTTCCTCCGGCCGCTCGTCGATGAGCAGCACGATGAGGTAGCATTCCGGATGGTTGGCGGTGATCGAATGGGCGATGTTCTGCAGGAGCACCGTCTTGCCGGTACGCGGCGGCGCCACGATCAGGCCGCGCTGGCCCTTGCCGAGCGGGGCGACGAGGTCGATGACCCGGGCCGACAGATCCTTCTTCGCGGTCGGATCGTCGAGCTCCATCTTGAAGCGCTCGTCCGGATAGAGCGGCGTCAGATTGTCGAAATGGCTCTTGTAGCGGATCTTCTCGGGGTCGTCGAAATTGATTGTGTTGACCTTGAGAAGCGCGAAATACCGCTCGCCTTCCTTGGGGCTGCGGATCGGCCCCTCGACCGTGTCGCCGGTCTTCAGCTGGAACTTGCGGATCTGCGAGGGCGACACGTAGATGTCGTCCGGTCCCGGCAGGTAGTTGGCTTCCGGCGAGCGCAGGAAGGCGAAGCCATCCTGCAGGATCTCGACGACGCCTTCGCCGACGATCTCGACTTCCTCGGCGGCCAGCTGCTTCAGGATCGCGAACAGCAATTCCTGCTTGCGCAACACCGAGGCATTCTCGACGTGGTTTTCTTCGGCGAACGCGATGAGTTCCGGCGCGCTCTTGTTCTTCAGGTCCTGAAGCTTCATTCGGGTGGATGCTCTTTGGGGCTTGCCCCGATGGCTGGACCGGGACCGATGGGAAACTGCGATGGGGAAATATAAGGCCTCGGACGCGAACGGTCTTTGGCGGGAACGACACGGGGCACCTTGTTCGGCACCACCGCGCCTCTCAGGAGGCTGCATTCACACTTCGATATAGCCAGAGGCGGGCGCCAACGCAAGTGGGCTTTGACGTCAGCCCGGCGTGGCGAGGCCAAGCCGTTCAAGGACACGGGCCACGACCGCGGGCGGTGGCACGTCGACCGTCACCGTCACGCCGTCCTCGTCGGGGCCCAGTGGCTCCAGCGCGTCGAACTGCGACTGCAGCAGGGTCGCCGGCATGTAGTGGCCGCTGCGATGTTCCAGGCGGGACGCGACGAGCGCAGGATCGGCTGTCAGAGCGACGAACCGCACCCGCGCGCCAGATTCACGCAGCACGTCGCGATAGCGGTGCTTCAGCGCAGAACAGGTGAGGACGGTGGATCGACCCGCTGCCGCCTGTGCGGTGATCCAGTCCCGGATTTCTGCCAGCCAGGGCGCCCGGTCGGCGTCGTCGAGCGGGTGTCCGGTGGTCATCTTGGCGATGTTGGCTTTCGGGTGAAAGCGATCGGCTTCCGCGAACGGCCAGCCCAGCGCCGCGGCCAGCGCTTCGGCGGTGGTCGACTTGCCGACACCGGACGGGCCCATGACGACCAGCGCGGTCGGAATCTCGCCCGTCAACTCGCTCTGCCGTCCAGGCCCGTCGCGGTCGGCCGCCATCAGAAGGGCTTCACCACGACGAGAATGACGATGAGGATCAACAGGATGGTCGGCGCCTCGTTCATGATGCGCCAGTGCTTGACGGACTTCGTGTTGGCGTCGTTGGCGAAGCGCCGCACCGAGGCCGAGTAGTAGCCATGGAGGCCCGACATCAGCACGACCAGGACGATCTTGGCGTGCAGCCAGCCATTGCCGTCCGCGACGAACCAGCCGCCCTTGAAGGCCAGCCACAGGCCGGCAACCCAGGTGACGATCATCGCCGGGTTCATGATCGCCTTCAAAAGCCGGCGTTCCATGACCTTGAAGGTCTCGGACTGCGGCGTGCCGGGTCCGATCTCGGCGTGGTAGACGAACAGCCGCGGCAGATACAGCGTGCCGGCCATCCAGGCGATCAGCGCGATGATGTGCAGCGACTTCATCCAGAGATAGCCGGTGCTGTTGTAGTCGCCCGGGATCAGCAGGAAGACCAGCGCCACGGCGGCGGCGGTGATGACGAGGGCGATCACGGCGTTCTTCATGCGGAAACGATCCTTCGGGCGGCAGTCTGGGCAGGGCATAGACCGAAGCCGGCCGCGGCGAAAGGTTTATACCCTGGGCCGCGGCGAAAGGTTTATACCCTGGCAGCTGGACGGTTCGTGCTAGCCGCGGATGCGCCGAAGCAGCGCCTCGACATGCTCGACCGGGGCGTTCGGCGTGATGCCGTGGCCGAGATTGAACACCAGCGGGCCGCTGCCGAGGCTTTCCAGGATCCGGTCGACGCCCTCGTCGAGCGCCCGGCCGCCGGCGATCAGCCGCAGCGGGTCGAGATTGCCCTGCACGGCGCCATCCTTCTGCAGTTCCTTGGCAAACGACAGCGGCACGCCCCAGTCGAGCCCGATCCCGTCGACGCCGGTCTTCTGGCGATAGGTCGACAGCAACGCACCCGCGCCCTTGGCGAAACCGATGATCTTGGCGCCGGGAACCGCGGCACGAACCTTCTCGACCATCCGCGCCACGGGCTTGACCGCATAGGCCTCGAACGAGGCCTCATCCAGCACGCCGGCCCAGGAATCGAAGATCTGCACGCAGTCGGCGCCCGCCTGCAGCTGGCGGATCAGGTAGTCGGCGCTCATCTCCGCAAGCATGGAAAGTAGCATTTCCATGGCTTCGGGATGGGTGTAGCCGAACAGCCGCGCCGGGGCCTGGTCGGGCGTTCCGTGCCCGGCGATCATGTAGGTCGCCACCGTCCAGGGCGCGCCGCAGAAGCCGATCAGCGTCGTCTCCTCGGGCAGTTGCTCGCGCAGCCGGGCCACCGTCGCGATGACCGGGGCGAGATGCGTGTCCGCACTGGACGGGTCCAGCCGCTCGATCTCGTCGACGCGCAGCGGCGTCAGCTTCGGGCCTTCGCCTTCGACGAAATGCAGGCCGCGATCGAGTGCGTCGGGGATCACCAGGATGTCGGAGAACAGAATCGCCGCATCGAAGCCGAACCGCCTGATCGGCTGCAGGGTGACTTCCGTAGCCAGGTCCGGGTTGTAGCAGAGGTCGAGGAAGCCCCCGGCCTTGGCGCGGGTGGCCCTGTATTCCGGGAGATACCGTCCGGCCTGCCGCATCAGCCATACCGGCGGGGGAGAGACGCTTTCGCCCTCAAGGACGCGGACGAGCTTGCGCTTCTCCATCAGGTCTTGGCTCCCATTCAATAAAGAAAAGATTCTCTTAGATAGAGATTATGATTCTTAGAGTCGGTGAATAGTCGGAATCCACACGGGCCGGTAGATGGAGGCCATGCGGCCATCGTCCACAGGCAATCATGACGGGTATTGCGCCGCAATGGGGATCGTCGGGAGATTCCTTAGGCCGGGACGGCGCTTAGCGTGGCCTTGGGCGATCTCGCATCTGGGGACGAATGGGGGATGACCAGACTCTCGTCCACAAATTCCCGCAATGCTCGCACATCGCCGCGAGGCGTCGCCGATTGGGGACAACCGCACCCTTGTCCCCCGGCGCCCGGTGGACGGTCGGGCTCTCGCCCATAACCCTTCGTTAACCCACAGGCTGGCGAAGAATCATGGGTGCTGTTCCCGCGCCGGCTTGCCGGCGGGGGGCGAATCGAGTCCGGCGCTCTTGGCCTTTCGCGATCCGAAGCGCTATCAAGCCCGGCGTCCTTAAAGAAATCGTTAAAAGGCGAGCGAAATGGCCAAGGGCATCGTACTGGCGTCGAGCAGCGTCCATCGGCGCGAGCTCCTCAAGAATGCCGGCATCGACTTCACCGTGGAGGCGAGCGACCTCGACGAGCGGGCGATCGAGCTACCCCTCCTCGAAAGCGGCGTCTCGCCGGAAGACATTGCGGGCATTCTGGCCGAGGCCAAGGCGACCGACGTCTCGACGCGCCACCAGGGCGCGATCGTGATCGGCGCCGACCAGACCCTGTCGCTCGGCGACGAGGTGCTGCACAAGCCCGCCACGATGGAAGACGCGCGCCGCACGCTGTTGAAGCTCTCCGGCCGCACCCACCATCTCAACAGCGCCGTGGTGCTGGTCGAGGACGGCGCGGTCACCTGGCGCCATGTCGCGACGGCGTCGATCACGCTGCGCGAACTCGATCCCGGCTTCATCGGCCGCTATCTCGCCCATACCGGCCCAAAGGCGCTGACCAGCGTCGGCGCCTACCAGATCGAGAAGGAGGGGATCCAGCTGATGGAATCGATCGAGGGCGACTTCTTCACCATCATCGGGCTGCCGCTGCTGCCGCTGGTCAAGGAATTGCAGCGTCGCGGAGAGATCGATGGCTGAGCAGGACTGGACACCCGAGCCCTATGTCAGCGGCGCCGAGCGCCCGCGCGGCGAAGGGTCGATCTTCGATCCCAACCTCGTTCAGGCAGCGACGGAGGGCCCGCGCGCCTTCGTCACCGGCTGGCCGGTCTGGCACTCGCGCTCGCCGATGATCCACCGCGCCTGGCTGAAGCAGTTCGGCCTGCCGGGCTCCTATGATCGCGTCGGCGTGCCGCCGGAGGAGATCGGCGAATTCTTCAAGACCCTGCGCCGACAAGGTTTCGTCGGCGGCAACGTTACGCTGCCGCACAAGCTGGCGGCACTCGATGCGGTCGCGCGCCGAGACGCTGCGGCTGAGGCCATCGGCGCGGTCAACACGCTGTGGTTCGAGAAATCCGGCCGGCTCGTCGGCGGCAACACCGATGCCTACGGTTTTGCGGCAAATCTCGATGCGCAGCTGCCCGGCTGGGCCGATGCCGGCACCGCGACGGTGCTCGGCGCCGGCGGCGCAGCGCGGGCGGTGATCTTCGCGCTCCTGAAGGGCGGCATCCCGTCCGTTCGGGTCATCAACCGGACGGTTTCGCGGGCCGGGGAACTTGCCGAGCGCTTCGGGCCGAAGGTCAGCGCCCATGGCGAGGAAGAGAAGCCCGAGCTGCTTGCCTCGAGCGACCTCCTGGTCAACACGACGCCGATTCCCGCGCCGGATCCGGACGACGAGACGCCGGACTGGTTCGCGCCGAAGCTTCCCGATCTTTCGGCGTTGCCCGATCACGCGATGGTCGCCGACATCGTCTACGTGCCGCTGGCAACACCGATCCTTCAGGCCGCCACCGAGCGGGGTCTGCGGACGTCGGACGGGCTCGGCATGCTGCTGCACCAGGCGGTGCCGGGCTTCGAGCGCTGGTTCGGCCGGCGCCCGGCGGTCGACGCGGCGCTGCGCGACGCGATCGTCCGCGACATCGAAAGCGGCGTCTGATGATCGTGCTCTGTCTCACCGGCTCGATCGGCATGGGCAAGACGACGACCTCGCACATGTTCGCGGCCGAGGGCGCGCCGGTGCATTCGGCGGACGCCGTGGTCCACCAGCTCTATGCCGGCAAGGCCGCGCCGCTGATCGAGGCGGCGTTTCCCGAGACGGTGGTGAATGGCGTCGTCGATCGCGAACAGCTTTCCGCCCGGGTGCTCGACGATCCGAAAGCGCTGAAGCGGCTGGAGGCGATCGTCCATCCGCTGGTGCGCGCCGAGGAGGAGGCCTTTCTCGAAGCGGCGCGCCAGCGCAGTGCGCGGCTTGCCGTCCTCGACGTGCCGCTGCTGTTCGAGACGGGTGCCGACAGTCGCTGCGACAGGATCGTCGTGGTGACGGCTCCGCCCGAGGTCCAGCGCGAACGGGTGCTGTCGCGGCCGGGCATGACCGAGGCGAAGCTGGAAGCGATCCTGGCCCGCCAGATGCCGGACGAGGAAAAGCGCGCCCGCGCCGACTTCATCGTCGACACCGGCAACGGCATGGAAGCGGCCCGGCTGGCGGTAAAGGCCATCGTCAAGCGCTGCCGAGCGCTCTAGGCCCCTCTCCTGAAGCCTTGATAATCAGGCCTCTGGCCGGAGCATGCCCTCCGCCAGATGCCGGAACGCCGCCACCGCCTTGTCGAGAACCGCCGGCGGATCGTCGGCGGCGGCGATCCACAGGGCGGCATTCAGCGCTGCGCCGTTGAGCAGCCGGGCTGCCGCCTCGGCATCCAGCCTCTTCAGCGTTCCCTGGTCGATCAGCGCCTGGATCGTCTGCGTGGTCGTGGCAAGGCAGGCGTTCTGGTTCGGCCAGCGCGACGGATCGCCGAGCACGGCCGGCCCATCCAGCAGCATGATGCGCTGGATCTCCGGCTCGAGCGCCATCTCGATATAGGCGATGCTCTCGGCCAGGAAGCCGAGCCACGGCGTCTCGGCACCAGCCTTCGCCGCGCGCATCCGGTCCAGCATCTCGGCGTCGATCTGGTCGATGACGGCCTGCAGCAGCCCCTTCTTGTCGCCGAAATTGTGATAGAGCGCGCCGCGCGTCAGGCCGGCCTCGGCCGTCAGCTCGTCCATCGATGCCGCGGCATATCCCTTGGCGGCGAAGGCGCGCCGTGCGGCGTGAACCAGCTTGCCGCGGGTTTCCTCCACCATCTCTGCTCGACGTTTCCCGGCCACGGCTAATCCTCCTTCGCATACGTGAAGTATGCGTATTGACATACGGCGCGTATGCCATCACCTATGCACATACGCGACGTATATCAATCCTGCCCCCGACGACAGTGGGCGCCGCGGCGTGCGGCAGACGGACATAACGGTCGATTGCCGCAAGTTCTCACAACAGGAGTGCCACGATGGCCCAGCGCGATGCGATCTTCCCTGCCGGACGGCAGGCCCTCTACGACATCAACAAATACTCGGCCGCCATCCGGTCGGCTGACCTCCTGTTCGTCTCCGGACAGGTCGGCAGCCGCGAGGACGGCTCTCCCGAGCCCGACTTCCAGGCGCAGGTCCAATTGGCCTTCGACAATCTCGCCGCCGTGCTGACGGCAGCCGGCGCCACGTTCGACGACATCGTCGATGTCACGACGTTCCACACCGATCCGGAAACCCAGTTCGCCGCCGTCAACGCCGTCCGCGCGACCGTCTTCGGCGAGCCGCCTTACCCGAACTGGACCGCGGTTGGCGTCAACTGGCTCGCCGGGTTCGATTTCGAGATCAAGGTGATCGCGCGCCTGCCCCGCTGATCACGCTGGCAGCATGGGCCGAAAGAACATAGAGAGAACATACACTTAAGCTGGTGGATAGGGGCGCGTCGCCGTCCCTGTCGCCTTGCCTCGTCGACCCGCCTGCCCGACAAGGAGACCGGAAGCGGAGTATCCCATGCGCGAAATCGTCTTCGACACGGAAACCACCGGGCTCGATCCGGCGGTCGAGCGCGTGGTCGAGATCGGCGCCGTGGAACTGTGGAACCACATCCCGACGGGCCGGAACTATCACACCTTCGTGCGTCCGGCCGGCCGCAAGGTCGATCCCGCCGCCTTCGACGTCCACGGCATCTCCGACGCGTTCCTCGCCGACAAGCCGCTGTTCGAGGAGGTCGCGGACGATTTCCTCGAATTCTTTGCGGGGGCGCGGCTGATCGCCCACAATGCCGCGTTCGACGTGCAGTTTCTCAATGCCGAGCTGGCGCGGATCGGCCAGCCGCCGATCGATTCCAGCATGGTGATCGACACGCTGCCGATGGCGCGGCGCAAGTTCCCGATGGCCCCGGCGACGCTCGACGCCCTCTGCTCGCGCTTCTCGGTCGACACCAGCCGCCGCGACAAGCACGGGGCGCTGCTGGATTCCGAGCTCCTCGCCGAGGTCTATATCGAGCTGATCGGCGGCCGGCAGGCGGCCTTGGGCCTCGTCGTCGACACCGGCGAGCCGCTGGAAGGGTCGGAAGAGGATCTCGGCCGCATCGCGCCGCGGCCGGTGCCGTTGCCGCCGCGTCTCTCGGCTGACGAGATCGTCGCCCATGCCGGCTTCGTCGCCAGTCTCGGCAAGGACGCGCTGTGGTGGCGCTACATCGAGCGACCGGAACCGGCGGCTGCGGCGTCCTGATCGACTGCAGTCTGAAAATGAAAAGGCCGGCGACATCGAGCGATGCGCCGGCCTTTCTCGTCTGCGATCTGCGCCGGGGCGCGGCGTCGCCTCAGGTCGTCTGGACCTGCTGGCGGGCGCGTTCCTCGGCCATGCGCTGCTGGAACAGCTGCGCGAAGTCGATCGGGTCGATCATCAGCGGCGGGAAGCCGCCATTGCGGGTGACGTCGGCGATCACCTGCCGCGCGAACGGGAAGAGCAGCCGCGGGCACTCGATGAACAGCACCGGCAGGAGATGCTCCTGCGGGAAGTTCTGCAGCTTGAAGACGCCGCCATAGTCGAGCTCGACATTGAACATCAGGTCGGCGCCCTCGCCGGCCTTGGCGTTGAGGCTCAGCCGCACGTCGTACTCGCCCTCGGTGCCCTGGATCGGGTTGGCACCGACATTGACGCCGATGTTGATCGCCGGGGCCTTCTTCTGGCCGCGCAGGGCCGCCGGCGCATTGGGGCTCTCGAAGGACATGTCGCGGATGTACTGGGTGAGGATGTTGATGCTCGGCGGCGTGGCCGATGCCGGCGTCGCCGGCGTGCCGCCGTTGCCGCCGGACTGATGGTCGGTGGTGTCGGACATGACTGCTCCCGTCTCGCTTGTATCGTCGGCTTGGCGACCGCCTGAAGCGGCTCGTGCCGGGCTTGGGTCGGCCGGTCGCCGCAGGGCTGGCCGGCCTGAAAGATCGGCCGGAGCGCTATCATGCGGGCGCTATCAGGACAAGGCGAGGCGCGCCCGGCTGAGAAAGACGACCCTCAGTGCAGGATGCGGCGCGGCGGTTCGCCGTCGGGGCCGGCCTGCCCGTCCGTGCCGCGCCAGGGCGACGTCGGATCCGGCCGACGCTCGAACTCGGCGCCCGACAGGTCGACGACGTCCGGATCGCCGCGCGGCGCGGGCCCCGGACCACGGCCGAAACCGCTGGACGCGACCACGACGACCCGGGCCTTCAGGAAATTCCAGACCGCGTCGCGGATCGCCGGCACGAACAGGAGGAACCCGAGCGTGTCGGTGACCAGGCCCGGCGTCAGCAGGAGCACGCCGGCAATGGCGATCATCACGCCGTTGACGAGTTCGCGCGCCGGCACCCGCCCGGCCCGTGTCTCGGCCTGGATGCGGGTCAGCGTGTCGATCCCCTGGCGCCGCAGCAGCAGCGTCCCGAAGATCGCGGTAACGACCACGAGTCCCAGCGTCGGCCACAGGCCGATCAGGTTGCCGACGAGGATGAAGACGGCGATCTCGAGGATCGGGATCACCAGAAGCAGGACCGGGATCAGGGCAAGGGGCATGGTCGGGTTCTCCGGCAAAAGCTCTTCCGGCGTCCCGCCGGGGTGTCGCGGCATCCGGTTCGGACCGTTCGCTGCGATCACAGAGATAGGAACGGTCGAAAGGAATTTGAATGCGTTGCCGTGCGTCTCTATATGGGGACGACAAGTGGTTCGGCTGAGAGGTGGCGGCGCGCAATGAGTTTTGGGACGATCTTCTTCATAGTGCTGGCGGTGATCGTCCTCTTTCAGCTGCGTAACGTGCTCGGCCGCCGCACTGGCAACGAGCGCCCGCCGTTCGATCCCTATACGCGCACCGAAAAGCCGCGAGAGGATGCCGCCGCCGGCGGCAACGTCGTCACGCTGCCGCACCGGCGCCTGCCGGACAACGGCGAGCCCGCGACCCCGCGCCAGCCTTACGAGACCATCGACGCGGTGGCGCCGACGGGAACGCCGCTGAACGCCGAGCTGCGGCGCATCTACGACAACGATCCGTCCTTCGATCCGAAGGAATTCCTCGAGGGCGCCAAGATCGCCTACGAGATGATCGTCACGGCCTTCGCCGACGGCGACCGCAAGCTCTTGAAAAACCTGCTGACTCCAGAGGTCTACCAGGGCTTCGAGCAGGCGATCATCGACCGCGAATCGCGCGGGGAGCGCATGCAGTCCTCCTTCGTCGGCATCGACGACGCGACGCTGGTCTCGGCCGAGCTAAAGGCCCGCGAGGCGCTGGTCACCGTGCGCATCGTCGCGCAGATGATCACCGCGGTTGTCACGCAGTCGGGCGAGGTCACCGATGGCGATCCGGAAACCGTCGTCGAGGTGAAGGACGTCTGGACGTTCTCGCGCGACACGCGGTCGCGCGATCCGAACTGGAAGCTCGCCGGCACCGAATCCGAAGAAGGCTGAGCCGAGGGCGATGGTCGCCTTCCGCCGCCGCCGCTTCGCCGACCTGCCCGAATGGGCGGCGGCGGATCACGGGCTCGCCCACGCCGCCTTTCGTCGCAGCGCCGAGCAGCTCGTTTCCGGGGCATTCCGGACCGGCACGCTCGGCATCGCGGCGGCTGCCTTCCGTGACGCTGCGGCGTCGGCCCTCGCGACTGAACGCGATGATGCGGTAGCCCGGGCCTTTTTCGAAGAGTATTTCGTTCCGCTGCAGATCGTCCCCGACGCCGCCGCGACCGACGGCGAGCACGGTTTCGTGACCGGCTATTACGAACCGGTCGTCGAGGCCTCGGCGATCAAGACGCCGCGCTTCCGCTTTCCGCTCTACGTACCGCCGCCGGAGCTGGTGAAGATCGACGACGTGTCGCGGCCGCCGGGCATGGATCCGTCTTTCCGGTTTGCCCGGCGCAAATCCTGCGGGCTGCTCGAGGAACATCCGGACCGCGCCGCCATCGAGGCAGGCCTCCTGCGCGGCCGCGGGCTGGAAATCGCCTGGCTTGCCGATCCCGTCGACGCGTTCTTCATCCACATACAGGGCTCCGCCCGGCTCGAGCTGACCGACGGGCGTCAGATGCGGGTCGGGTTTGCCGCCAAGTCCGGCCACGAATTCACGGCGATCGGCCGGCTGCTGGTCGATGCCGGCGAGCTGACCCTCGCCGAGGCGGACATGGACGGCATCCGCGCCTGGCTCGCGGCGCATCCCGAACGCCAGCGCGCGCTGTTCGATCGCAACCGCTCCTTCATCTTCTTCCGCGAGGCGGCGGTCGACGATGCCTCGCTCGGCCCGGTCGGCGCGGCGCAGGTGCCGCTGACGGCGCTCGCCTCGATCGCCGTCGACCGGGAACTGGCAACCTTCGGCGTGCCCTACTTCATCGCGGCCTCCCAGCTTCGGATCGGCGGCCGGCCGTTCAACCGGCTGATGATCGCCCAGGATACCGGCTCGGCGATCATCGGGCCGGCGCGGGCGGACATTTATGTCGGCTCCGGGTTCGAGGCCGGCCGCGTCGCCGGGCGCATCCGCGACGCCGCCGATTTCACTGTGCTGGTGCCGCCGCGCCTCGCCGAGAGCCTGGCGCGATGAGGCGCCGGCGCGGCCTCAGCACCGAGGAAGCCCGACTCTGGGCGGGCGTCGCGCGATCCGCGATCCCGCTGAAGGGTCGGTCCTATCCACCGCTGCCGCCGGAGATCCGGGTGGAAAAGCCGGCCGCCCCGGCAAAACCCGCCGCCGCCAAGCCAAATGCCGTGCTTGCCCCCGTTCGGCCAGCGCCCGAGCCGGCCGCCCGCCTCAGCCAGCACGCGATCGAGAAGCCGACGCGCCGCAAGCTCGCCAAGGGACGCCTGGCGATCGACGCGCGCATCGACCTGCACGAGATGACCCAGCAGCGCGCCCATGACGCCCTGGTGAGCTTCCTGCGCCAGGCACAGGCGATGGGGCTGCGACATGTGCTGGTGATTACCGGCCGTGGCGGCACCGCCGGCTCGGCCTTCGGCTCCCGTGGCGTGTTGCGGCGGGTGGTGCCGCAATGGTTCGCCGGTCCCGAGTTCCGCCCCCTCGTCTCCGGCTTCGATAGCGCCGAGCGCCATCACGGCGGCGACGGCGCGCTCTATGTCCGGGTGCGGCGACCGCGATGACCCCGTTCGGCGAACGCATCCGGGCGCTGCGCAAGGAGCGTGGTGTCACCCAGGGCCAGATGGCGGCCGCGCTCAATGTGTCGAGCGCCTACCTCTCGGCGCTGGAGCATGGCCGACGGGGCCGGCCCACATGGGACCTCCTGCAGCGGATCATCGGCTATCTCAACGTGATCTGGGACGACGCCGAGGAGCTCGAGCGCCTGGCGGCCCTGTCGCATCCCAAGGTGACGGTGGAGACCGCCGGGCTGAGCGCCGAGGCGACGACGCTCGCCAACCGTCTGGCCGAGTCGATCGCGATCCTGGCACCGGACGACATCCGGAAGATCCTGACGGAGGTCGAGCAGGCCGCGGAACGCGCCGAAGCGGCGGTGCGGGAGAAGCGCCGCCGCCAGGCAGCCGGCAAGGGCCGCGGTTTCACGTGAAACTGCCTGCTTTAACCTGGCATTAACCATGCCAGGCGGAACGTGGGGGATGGGGCCGCAAGCCGGTCCGCTCTTGCCCGGTGCCATGCCGAATGTGCCGACTTCTCGCCTATGCCGGCCCGCCGATCCTCCTGGAAAAGCTGCTCGTCGAGCCGCGCGCCTCGCTGATCTCGCAGTCGCTGGCGGCGCGCGAGGCACGCACCATCGTCAACGGCGACGGCTGCGGCATCGGCTGGTATGGCGAGCGGCCGGAGCCGGGTGTCTATCGCGGCATATTGCCAGCCTGGTCCGACGCCAACCTCGTCTCGCTCTGCCGACAGATCCGCTCGCCGATGTTCGTCGCGCATGTCCGTTCGGCGACCTCCGGCGAGGTGTCCACCGCCAATTGCCATCCCTTCACAGACGGCCGGCACCTGTTCATGCATAACGGCCAGATCGGCGGTTATCCGACGCTGCGCCGGGCGGTCGATGCGATGATCCCCGACGCGCTGTATGCACGCCGCCGCGGCACCAGCGATTCCGAAGCGATCTTCCTGGCTTCCTTGGGCAATGGCCTGGACGAGGACCCGGTCGGCGCCCTCGGCGCGACGCTTGCGGCCATCGAGTCAGAGGCGGCCAGGCAGGGCGTCGCCGAGCCGCTGCGCTTTGCCGCGGTGCATGCCGATGGCGACCGTCTGTGGGCCTATCGCTGGTCCAGCGACGGCCATCCGCCGACGCTCTACTGGCGCCAGGCCGGCGATGGCGTCGTCGTTGCCTCCGAGCCCTGCGATGCGGGCTCCGAGACCTGGAGCATGGTGCCGCCCGACTCCGTCATGACGATCGGCCGGGACGGATCGCGCGAGATCAGCGCCTTCCGCCGACCGGCCGTCACGCGTCAGGCGGCCTGAAGCCGGCCCAACCTCAGCCCATGAAAAAGGGCAGGCGCCGAAGCGGCCCGCCCTCCTTCTGAAGTCCGTTCGAACCGCGTGCCGGTCCTACTGCTCGCGCGTCAGGCGCAGGATGGCAGACGTGTCGGCATCCGGATCTTCGGTGACGGCGTAGACCGCCCCGTCCGGGCCGACGCGCACGTCGCGGATGCGGGCATCCAGCGGCACCCGCTCCTCGAAGGCGACCTGTTCGCCATTTTCGTCCAGATGGACGACGACGAGGCCGGTTGTCACGAGTCCGCCGACCAGGAATGCGTCCTCCCAGCTCGGGAACTCATCGCCGTCGTAGAGCGCCATGCCGGACGGTCCGATCACCGGATCCCAGTAATAGACCGGCTGCTCCATGCCTTCCTGGCTGGTGCGGCCCGGACCGACTTCCTCACCCGAATAGGCGATGCCGTAGGTGATGGCTGGCCAGCCGTAGTTCAGGCCGGCTTCCGGCATGTTGAGCTCGTCGCCGCCGCGCGGGCCGTGCTCGATGGTCCACAGACGGCCGTCGGCGTCCAGCGCGGCCGACTGCAGGTTGCGGTGCCCCCAGCTCCAGATTTCCGGCTGGATCTTGGCGTGCTCCACGAACGGGTTGTCGGCGATCGCCTCGCCAGTTTCCGGATCGATGCGGAAGACCTTGCCGAGGCCCGAAACGAGGCTCTGGGCCTCGTCGCGGATCGGCGTGTCTGACCGCTCGCCGACCGTCACGTACAGATGGCCCTCCGGCGAGAACACCAGGCGCGAGCCGAAATGCTTGTCGCCGTCATAGGTCGGCATCTGCTGGAAGATGACCTCGACATCCTCGAGGCTGCCGCCGCCATTGTCGTCGAGGTTGAGCGTCGCGCGGGCGACCGACGTGCCGTTGCCGCCGTCACGCGGCTCGGCGAACGAGAAGAAGATGCGGTTGGTGGTCTCGAAGTCCGGCGCCAGCGCCACGTCGAGCAGGCCGCCCTGGCCGGCCGAAGCCACCTCGATCATGCCGCTGAGCGCAGGGCCCGCCTCGCCTTCAGCGGAGATCACGTGGAAGTCGCCTTCCTTGGCGGTGACCAGCATGCGGTCGTCCGGCAGGAACTCCATGGCCCAGAGCTGCGGCAGGCCCTCGGCAAAAGTCTCGACCGCCACGTCCGGCATCTCGCTCGGCTGCGGCGCGCGCGTCTGGCCGGGGAATGCCGGCTCCTGATCGGGCGCGTTGGCAGCCGCGGTCTCGACCGGCTCGCCGGCCGGAATACCCTGATCGCCCTCGGCAGGCGGCTGGCCTTCGACCTGCTCGACGGGCGACGCATCGCCGGTCGAGCCCTGGGAATGGGCCGGCACGACGGCAAGACCCGCCGACAGGACGGTTCCGGTGAGCAGCATAGTGAGTGTCTTCATGGGAAAATCTCCTCGAAGAAGGCATTGCGATGCGACCGAAATCGGCCGCTGCGATGACGTCCCACATGGGGCGCAGGCCGGCGGAGGAAACGAAAAAGCCCCGCGCCGGGGGCGCGGGGCCGTTCACTTAAAATCTATGGAACGCTGGCAAGAACGACGGAACGCTGGCGGCTGGCGCGTGTCCTCAGAGGATGAAGCGCGACAGGTCGACGTTTCCGGCGATACCGTCCAGCGCCTTGTGGACATAGGCGGCATCGACCCGATAGCTCTCGCCGCCCTTGTCGGGCGCCTCGAACGAGATGTCGTCGAGCACCCGCTCCATCACCGTCTGCAGCCGCCGTGCGCCGATATTCTCGATCGAGCCGTTGAGCGAGACCGCGAGGTCGGCGATGGCGTCGATGGCGTCGTCGGTGATCTCCAGGTCGACGTTCTCGGTCTTCATCAGCGCGACGTACTGCTTGATCAGCGAGGCCTCGGTTTCGGTGAGGATGCGGCGGAAATCCTCCTTGGTCAGCGCCCGCAGCTCGACGCGGATCGGCAGGCGGCCCTGCAGCTCCGGCAACAGGTCCGACGGCTTGGAGACGTGGAACGCGCCCGAGGCGATGAACAGGATGTGATCGGTCTTCACCGGCCCGTGCTTGGTCGCGACCGTCGTGCCCTCCACCAACGGCAGCAGGTCGCGCTGCACGCCTTCGCGGGAAACGCCGGCGCCGCCATGGCCGTCCTTGTTCGCCACCTTGTCGATCTCGTCGAGGAACACGATGCCGTTGTTCTCGACCGCCGAGACCGCCTCGCGGACCAGTTGCTCCTGGTCGAGCAGCTTGTCGGATTCCTCGCCGATCAGCAGCTCGTAGCTCTCCTTGACGCTGGTCCGGCGCTGCTTGGTGCGCTGGCCGCCCATCTTGCCGAACATTTCGGACAGGTTGAGCACGCCGATATTGGCGCCCGGCATGCCGGGGATCTCCATGCCGCCCATCGGGTTGCCGGAATCGGCGATCTCGATGTCGATCTCCTTGTCGTCGAGTTCGCCGGAGCGCAGCTTCTTGCGGAAGGAATCGCGCGTCGCCGGCGAGGCGGTCTTGCCGACCAGCGCGTCGAGGACGCGCTCTTCAGCGCCCTGATGGGCTTTCGCCTTGACCTCCTCGCGTTTCTTCTCGCGGACCAGGCCGATGCCGATCTCGACCAGGTCGCGGATGATCTGCTCGACGTCACGGCCAACATAGCCGACCTCGGTGAACTTGGTCGCCTCGACCTTGATGAAGGGCGCCCCGGCGAGCCGGGCGAGACGGCGGGAGATCTCGGTCTTGCCGACGCCGGTGGGTCCGATCATCAGGATGTTCTTCGGCATCACCTCTTCGCGCAGCGAGCCTTCCAGCTGCTGCCGGCGCCAGCGGTTGCGCAACGCGACGGCGACCGCGCGCTTGGCGTCTTTCTGGCCGATGATGTGCCGATCGAGTTCGGAAACGATCTCGCGGGGGGAAAAATCTGACATGGATATCTTCTTTTCGGGGGGTGCCGCCCCGTGTCGGCGGCCAATCGGTCGGCGCCAGCTTCAAGCGCCTCGCCGCTAGATGGGTGTCCCGGCCGGCGGCTGCCACCCCGGTGGCCACGACCGGGTGCGGCTCCCCGGCAAGGGTTCAATCTCGCCGGGATTGCGGCCACAATGGCGAGGACCCGAATCGCGGTCGAATCGACGGGACAACTGGATCGGATAGCGAGCACGGCATGCCGTCTGGAATGCGCGGGGACAACAGCAATGAAAGCTTGGACGAGGGCCGCGGTGAAAGCCGCGCGGCCTGCTCGCCACCCCTGCGGATCGCCGGCATGAACGGCGCCCTGGCGCGTCTTGCCGCCTTTGCGGCGGACTGGGACGAGCCGCTGCTGCACCAGCTTCTCGACGACGTCGCCGGCGATTACGGGTTCTCGCACGCGGCAGCGCTGGCCATGCCCTCCACCGACGATGGCGGCACGGCGACGCGGTTCCTGTTCGGCAACTGGTCGGACGGCTTCGTGCGCAGCTACGATCAGCTCGGGCTGCATCGCTTCAAGCTGGTGGTGGGCGCGCTGAAGACCGATCCGATGCCCTTCGTCTGGGACATCGACACGCTGTACGGCGCCGACGAGCCCGACCCCAGCCCGGCCGCCCGGATGCTGCTCGCCGAATCCTGTCTCGCCGGGGCGCTGTTTCCGGTGCACGGGCTGACCGCCTTCAACGGCGCGCTGTCGCTGGCCGGAGCGAAACCCGACGTCTCGGCGCAGGCGCTGCGCGAGCTGCATGTCTTCGCCTTCGCGCTTTTCGGCATGCTGGCGGCGGCCCGCTTCGAGGAAAATCGCCGCAACAATCCGCTGTCGGGGCGCGAACGCGACTGCCTGAAGCTGGCGATGCTGGGCAAGACCTCCTCGGAGATCGGCCTCATCCTGTCCCTGTCGGAATACACGATCTCGCAATATCTGACCGCGGCGCAGCGCAAGATGAACGCCTCCAACCGAACCCATGCCGTCGCCCTCGCCGCGCAGCTCGGCTATCTGTCCTGACCGGTTCGGCAGCCATGGGGCCGCAAACTTGAACGTGCTGCCCAAAGGCGTCCGGCACATGCCCGGGCATCTGGACCGCGAGGCGCAGATCGCGCTGCTGGACAGCATCCGCGCGGTGGTGGCTGAGGCACCGCTCTATGACCCGGAAATGCCCCGGACCGGCAAGAAGCTGTCGGTGCGCATGACCAATTGCGGTCCGCTCGGCTGGGTCGCCGACCGCAACGGCTATCGCTACCAGCCGAACCACCCGGTCACCGGCGCGCCCTGGCCGGCCATGCCGGCCTCGCTGCTGGCGCTGTGGGAGGAGGTTTCGGCCTACGACCATCCGCCGGAGGCCTGCCTGATCAATTTCTACGCCGAGACCGCGAAGATGGGCCTCCACCAGGACCGCGACGAGAAGGATTTCGCGGCGCCCGTAGTGTCGATCTCGCTCGGCGACGACTGCCTGTTCCGCATCGGCGAGACGACGCGGGGCGGGCGAACGACCTCGCTGCGGCTGGGCTCCGGCGACGTTGTCATCCTCGGCGGCGAAGGGCGGCTCTGCCATCACGGCGTCGACCGGATCTACCCGGCGACCTCGACGCTCCTGAAGAATGGCGGCCGGATCAACCTGACGCTGCGCCGGGTGACCGTTCCGGGCTGATCGGCCGGCCGATCGCGGAGCGCGTCCGCTGCGCTCAGATCTTGCGCAGCGCCACCTGTTCGATGAGGTGGTTCGGGCCCTTGCGCAGGATCAGGTCGGCGCGCGGCCGGGTCGGCAGGATGTTCTCGTAGAGGTTCTTGCCGTTGATGTCCCGCCACAGCGCCTCGGCGATAGCCAGTGCCTCGTCCTCGGGGATCTGCGAGTAGCGGTGGAAGAACGAATCCGCCTCGCGGAAGGCGGTTTCGCGCAGCCGCATGAACCGTTCGACATACCAGCGGCGGATTTCCGCCTCGTCGGCGTCGATATAGATCGAATGATCGAAGAAGTCGGAGACGAACGGCACCGCCTTGCCGTCCTTCGGCATCTCGCGCACCTGCAGGACGTTCAGCCCCTCGAAGATCAATATGTCCGGCCGGTCGATGGTGATCCGCTGGCCGGGCACGACGTCGTAGACGAAATGCGAATAGACCGGCGCCTCGACGCGCGGCCGGCCAGCCTTGATGTCGGAGAGGAAGCGCAGGATCGACCCGACGTCGTAGCTCTCCGGAAAGCCCTTGCGCTGCATCAGCCCCTCGGCCTCCAGCACGGCATTCGGATAGAGGAAGCCGTCGGTGGTGACGAGATCGACCTTGGGGGAGGAGGGCCAGCGGGCCAGGAGCTCCTTCAGGATGCGCGCCGTGGTCGACTTGCCGACCGCCACCGAGCCGGCGATGCCGATGATGAAGGGCGTCTTCTGCACCGTCGCGCCGCCCGACAGGAAGCTCTGGCGCTGGCGAAACAGCAGCTGCGAGGATTCGACATGGGCGTAGAGCAGGCGCGACACCGCCAGGTAGATCCGCGCCACCTCGTCGAGATCGACCGGATCGCCGATCGAGCGCAGCCGGCGGACCTCGTCCTCGGTCAGCGTCATCGGCGCATCGGCCCGGAACTTCGCCCATTCCGCCGCGGTGAAGACGCGGTAGGGAGAAAATTTCGAGGGGGTCAGCTGGTCCATCATTCGCTGGACGTACCGGCCTTGGGCGTGCCCGGCCGGGCAGCCTTTTCGGCGATGCCGCTCTGGCTGGTGCGGCGCCCGAGCTCGGCCATGACGTCGGCGAGCGGGATCTGCCGGACCTGCAGCAGCACGACGAGGTGATAGAGCAGGTCGGCGCTTTCCGCGACGAGGCTCGCATCGTCCTCGGCGACGGCGGCGATCACCGTTTCGCTCGCCTCCTCGCCGAGCTTCTTGGCGACGTGCTTTGCGCCGCGCGCCGCCAGCGTCGCCGTGTAGGACGCCTGCGTGTCACCGGATGCGATCCGCGCGGCGACGATGGTCTCGAGATCGGCGAGGGTGAACTGCAAGCTGCAAGCCTTTCGATGAGCCGGGCGATCAGCTCCGATGGACGGACGCCTGGAAAGCCGGATCGAGCCGCATCGGGATGCCGGCCTGTGCCATGTGGGCCTTGGCCTCGGCGATCGTGTGGGTGCCGAAATGGAAGATCGAGGCGGCGAGCACGGCCGCCGCATGGCCGTCGCGCACGCCCGCGACCAGATGGTCGAGCGTGCCGACCCCGCCCGAGGCGATGACAGGCACGGCGACGGCGTCGGCGACGGCGCGGGTGAGGTCGATGTCGAAGCCGGACTTGGTGCCGTCGCGGTCCATCGAGGTCAGCAGGATCTCGCCGGCCCCGAGCGAAACGACACGGCGGGCGAACTCGACCGCGTCGATGCCCGTTGCGGTGCGGCCGCCATGGGTGAAGATTTCCCAGCGCGGCGCCGCCTCGGTGCCGGCGACGCGCCGCGCGTCGATGGCGACGACGATGCACTGGTCGCCGAATTTGTGCGCCGCCTCGGCGACGAGTTCGGGGCGCAGCACCGCGGCGGTGTTGATCGACACCTTGTCGGCACCGGCCAGCAGCAGGCGGCGCACGTCCGCGACGGTGCGCACGCCGCCGCCGACGGTGACCGGCATGAAGCACTGCTCGGCCGTCCGGGAGACGACGTCGAAGATCGTCTCGCGATTGTCGGAGGAAGCGGTGATGTCGAGGAAGCAGAGCTCGTCGGCGCCGGCGGCGTCATAGGCGCGCGCCGCCTCGACCGGGTCGCCGGCATCGACCAGGCCCTGGAAATTGACGCCCTTGACCACCCGCCCGTCCTTGACGTCGAGGCAGGGAATGATGCGTGCCTTGAGGGTCATGGAAAGCGCCTGGTCTGCCGCGGCGCGGCGTGCGCCACGGCGACGGCCCCGGCGGCGCCTTGCTGGCAAAAAGGGTTCGGATCGGGAACGGGCATCGTCAGGGGCGTCGGCCGTTTGCTGTGCTGGTGCGCGCCTTATGCGACGCCGCGAGGGAACTCGGCAAGAGGCAGCGCGAATCGGCTCCGGGTGACCGGCCATCGCCGCGGCCTTGCCCAGCCGCGGAAATCGCCTGCCGACTTGCCGGCCAATGCCTGTATAGGCTTGGCGCAACCACCGTCCGGTCGGACGAAGCAGCCATCAGCAGGAAGCCTGATCGTGACATCGCAAGAGACCCTGGCCACGCGATCGGTCGTCGCCGGCGACCTCACCGTCGCCTATCTCGAGGCCGGGCCGGCGTCGGGCCTGCCGGTGCTGTGCCTGCACGGTGCGGTGCAGACCAAATCCGTCTGGCGCCCGCAGATCGCCGGCCTTGCGAGCGACTATCGCCTGCTGGCGCCGGATCTGCGCGGCCATGGCGAGACGCTGGGCGACACGACGGAAATGTCGGTCGAGAGCCTGGCGGTGGACGCGTTCCGCTTTCTCGACGCGCTGGGGGTCGAACGCGCCGCGATCTGCGGTGTCTCGCTGGGCGGCATGGTGGCGCTGGAAATGGCGGCGCAGCGGCCGGAGCGGGTCGCCGCCCTGGTGCTCGCCGACACGCCGCTGGCGCTGTCGCTCAACGGGCCGCTGCGGGCGGCGCTGGAGTGGCTGGGGCCGCAGCGCATCCTGCCGGCGGCCTTCGCCGTCCTCGGCCAGCACCGCACGGCGCGGTGGGGCATTGCCGGCGCGAAGAAGATATTCGGCAAGGAATGGGTCGGTGCGGACGCCGAGCGGCATTTCGTCGACGGCTTTTCGTCCATGCCGGCCGATGCCGTGGTCGCCGCCTATGCGGCGATCGTCGCGGCCGATCCGGCAGCGATCCGCGCCCTCGACATCGCCTGCCTCGTCGTCATCGGCCGCCACGAGACGCAGCTGGTCATCGACCACGCCGGCGAGATCGCCCGCCGCATCGGCCGGGCCGAGATCGTCACCGTCGAGGCTGGGCACGTCTCAAACCTCGACGCGCCGGAGGCGTTCAACGCCGCAGTCAAGTCGTTCCTGGCCGAACTGCCGTAACAGTCGGCGCTCGGTGGTGCTGCTCTCAGCCCGCGGCGCTAAGCACGCGCAGCGCCTCGGCGGCGTCGATCCGGCCGTCATAGAGCGCCCGCCCGGAGATCGCGCCCTCGAGCAGCTGCGCGTCCGGCATGGTGAGCCGCGCCACGTCGGCGATCGAGGCGAGGCCGCCCGAGGCGATCACCGGGATCGACACGGCACCGGCGAGGTCGATCGTCGCCTCCCAGTTGATGCCCGCCAGGATCCCGTCGCGGTCGACATCGGTGTAGATGATCGCCGCGACGCCGGCGTCCTCGAACTGGCGGGCAAGGTCGACCGCGGTCAGCTGCGAGGTCTCCGCCCAGCCTTCGACCGCCACCTTGCCGCCCTTGGCGTCGATGCCGACGGCGATGCGGCCGGGAAAGCGCTTCGCCGCTTGCCTGACGAGCTCGGGGTCGCGCACCGCGACGGTGCCGAGGATCACCCGCGACAGGCCCTTGTCGAGCCAGGCTTCGATGTCGGCCATGGTCCTTATGCCGCCGCCGAGCTGCACGCGCATGGTGCTGCCGACCGCCGCGATGATCGCGTCGACGGCGGCGCCGTTGACCGCCCGGCCCGCGAAGGCGCCGTTGAGATCGACGACATGAAGATGGGTGAAGCCGGCATCGCGGAACTCACGCGCCTGCGCCGCCGGATCGGCGTTGTAGACCGTCGCCTCTTCCATCAGCCCGAGCTTGAGGCGCACGCAGGCGCCGTCCTTGAGGTCGATGGCGGGAAAGAGAATGGGCATGGGCTCTCGCAGAAGGCTCGGGGAGACCGCTTCTTCCACCATGAAGCCCGTCCGGCAAGCCCGGATGCGTCGTCCGCCTGCCTACCGGTCGCGCCGGTTGCGGGCGCGGAGGCGTGGCGCGATGATCCAGGCGATCGGCGCGGCGAGGACGAAGCTCGCCACCACGACGACCGGGATGATGTACGGCCAGGCCTCGGAGATCTCCGGGAAGCTCAGCACCAGGATGATGCCGAAGCCGAAGATCACGGCGTTGATCATGCCGTAGAGCAGCATCGCGATTCGGAAACGTGTCGACATGCCTGGCCTCGGCGTCAGGAGGGATTCGCCCTACCCCGATACCGCGCCTGCCGACCCGGCGGATTGACCTGAATCATGTGGCGGCTGCCGATCCGGCGTCCTAGGGCTTCCATTTCAGGAAATTGCCGATCAGCGCGAGGCCGAGCGCCTGGCTCTTTTCCGGATGGAACTGCGTGCCGGCCTTGTTGCCGCTTGCGACGATCGCCGTGACCTCGCCGCCATATTCGGCGCCCGCCAGAATGTCGGCCTCGTTCTCGGCGACGAGGTGGTAGGAGTGGACGAAATAGGCGTGCAGCCCCGCCTCGCCGGTGGGAATGCCGGCGAGCAGCGCATGATCGCGATGCGCCTTGATGGTGTTCCAGCCGATCTGCGGCACCTTCAGCGCCGGGTCCGACGGCGTGATGTGGACGACGTCGCCGGGGATCCAGCCGAAGCCTTGCGTGACGGCCTTCTCGTGGCCGCGCGAGGCCATCAGCTGCATGCCGACGCAGATCCCGAGAAACGGTTTCGCCTGGGCTTCGACCGCCTCGCGCAGCGCTTCGGTCAGGCCCGGCACCGCGTCGATGCCGGCCCGGCAGTCGGCGAAGGCGCCGACGCCCGGCAGCACGATCCGGTCGGCCCGGCGGACCGTCTCGGGATCGTCGGTGAGGATGATCTCGGCGTCGGCGCCCGCCTCGCTCGCAGCGCGCTCGAAGGCCTTGGCGGCCGAGCGAAGATTGCCGGAGCCGTAGTCGATGATGGCGACTGTCTGCATGGGTCAGCGGGCCTTCATGGCGTCAAAAAAGCCGCCGGTCGCGGCAGGGCGCGGAGCGCGCGGCGCAGTCTTCCAGGGCGCCTGGGCGAGAACCGGCGCGGGCGCGGCGATCGCGGGCCGGGACGTGCCGTAATAGATCAGCTCGGCTTCGGCGCGATCATCGGCGTGGAAGGCGGCTGTCTCGCGCCAGCCCTTGCGGCGGTATTTCGCGGCGCGCAGGCTCGGCCCCTCCAGCGCGACGATGAGGCCGAGGAGGATCGGCAGCACCGTCCCGGCGAGGCCGAAGCCCTCGACGCTGCCCAGCCAGGCGAGGCCGAAGCCGGCGACGAGCACGACGACGGCCGAAATCCACAGCCCGTAGCGCAGCAGCCAGAGGAACGGCACCAGCAACGCCCAGACCGAGAACCGGTCGCGCACGAACACCGCTCTGTCGGTGGTGCCCGACGAGGCCGGCGGCTCGAAGACGATGTAGCGGGTCAGCGCCATGGGCCGCTCACGCCAGCATGCCCTTGGTCGAGGGCACGAGGTCGCCCTGGCGCGGATCGATCGCGACGGCGTCGCCCAGTACCCGGGCCACCGCCTTGAAGCAGGTTTCGGCGACGTGGTGGGCGTTGGTGCCGGTGAGATTGGTGATGTGCAGCGTCACGCCGGCGTTCTGCGCCAGGGCCTGGAAGAACTCCTGCACCAGCTCGGTATCGAAGCTGCCGATCTTTTCTCGCTGGAAGCGCGCGTCGAAGACCAGGAACGGCCGGCCCGAGACGTCGATCGCCGCGCGGGTCAGGCATTCGTCCATGGCGAGGTCGAGCGAGGCGTAACGGCGGATGCCGCGGCGCTCGCCGAGCGCCTTTCGGATCGCCTGGCCGAGCGCGATGCCGGTGTCCTCCACCGTGTGGTGGTCGTCGATGTGACGGTCGCCGTCGGCTTCGATCTCCATGTCGATCAGCGAGTGGCGCGACAGCTGCTCGAGCATGTGGTCGAAGAAGCCGACGCCGGTGGCGATCGTCGAACGGCCGGTGCCGTCGAGATCGACGCGCACGCGGATCTTCGTCTCGTTGGTCTTGCGCTCGACGACGGCATCGCGCCGCCCGGCTGTCTCGGCCATCACGTCACCTTCAAGCGGTTGCGCCCGGCTTCTATCACTCGGCCCGCGTCGATGCCAACTGGCGGGGCCCAACTTGGAAAAACCCGTCCGAGCGCCCACATGCGGCCCGGATCGGCGACCGCCGCGCCTGTCGGGCGGCGGCCTGCCGGATGAAAGGATCACGAAGAATGAGCATGGAAAGCCACGACCCGGCGACGATGTACGGCACCACGATCGTCGCCGTCCGCAAGGGCGGCAAGGTGGTGATCGCCGGCGACGGCCAGGTCTCGCTCGGCAACACGGTGATGAAGGGCAACGCCCGCAAGGTCCGCCGCATCGGCAAGGGCGGCGAGGTCATCGCCGGCTTCGCCGGGGCGACGGCCGACGCCTTCACCCTGCTGGAGCGGCTCGAGGCCAAGCTCGAGCAGTATCCCGACCAGCTGATGCGCGCCTGCGTCGAACTCGCCAAGGACTGGCGCACCGACCGCTATCTGCGCCGGCTGGAGGCGATGATGATCGTTGCGGATCGCCAGGTGACGCTGACGCTGACCGGCAACGGCGACGTGCTGGAGCCCGAGCATGGCGTCATCGCCATCGGCTCCGGCGGCAATTTCGCCCTGGCCGCGGCGCGCGCACTGGCCGACACCGAGTACGATGCCGAGGAGATCGCCCGACGCGCCATGAAGATCGCCGGTGAGATCTGCATCTACACCAACGGCAACGTCGTCTTCGAAAGCCTCGACGAAGCCGCCTGAGCGGCATGGCCTGACGGCCTTGCCTCTCATTTAAAGACCACCAACGAAAAAGGCCCGCGGCGAGGGATCGCCGCGGGCCTTTTGTTTCACGTGGAACCGGCCGGAGCCGGTTGCCGACTATTCCTCGTCGCCGCGACCCTTGAGGGCGGCGCCCAGGATGTCGCCGAGCGAAGCACCGGAGTCCTGCGACCCGTACTGCTGCACCGCTTCCTTCTCTTCGAAGATCTGCAGCGCCTTGATCGACACGCCGACGCGGCGGGCCTTCTTGTCGAACTGCGTCACGCGGGCGTCCAGCTTCTGGCCGACCTGGAAGCGCTCGGGGCGCTGTTCGTCCCGGTCGCGGGCGAGATCGGAGCGACGGATGAACGAGGTGAGATCGGTGTCGACGATCTTGACCTCAAGCCCGCCTTCCTTGATCTCCGTCACCTCGCAGGTGACCACCGCACCGCGGCGGACGTCGCCGGCCTCGGCAGCATCGACGAACGGATCGCCACCAACCTGCTTCATGCCGAGCGAGATGCGCTCCTTCTCGACATCGATGTCGAGAACCTGAGCCTTCACCATGTCGCCCTTGTTGAACTCCTCGATGACCTGCTCGCCCGGACGGTTCCAGTCGAGATCGGAGAGGTGGACCATGCCGTCGACATCGCCATCCAGACCGATGAACAGGCCGAACTCGGTCTTGTTCTTGACCTCGCCCTCGACGACCGTGCCGATCGGGAACTGGTCGCGGAACGACTCCCACGGATTGGAGAGCGTCTGCTTCAGGCCGAGCGAGATGCGGCGCTTGTTCGGGTCGACCTCGAGCACGACGACCTCGACCTCCTGGGAGGTGGAGAGAATTTTGCCCGGATGGACGTTCTTCTTGGTCCAGGACATTTCCGAGACGTGGATGAGGCCTTCGATGCCCGGCTCCAGCTCGACGAACGCACCGTAGTCGGTGATGTTGGTGACGCGTCCGGTGACCTTGACGCCCATCGGGTACTTGACCCCGATGCCGTCCCAGGGATCCGCCTCGAGCTGCTTCATGCCCAGCGAGATGCGATGCGTCTCCTGGTTGATGCGGATGATCTGGACCTTCACCGTCTGGCCGATCTGCAGGATCTCGGTCGGATGGTTGACGCGGCGCCAGGCCATGTCGGTGACGTGAAGCAGGCCGTCAATGCCACCGAGATCGACGAAGGCGCCGTAATCGGTGATGTTCTTGACGATACCGTCGACCGTCTGGCCCTCTTCGAGGTTCTGGACGATCTCCGAACGCTGCTCGGCCCGGCTCTCCTCGAGAACGGTACGACGCGACACGACTATGTTGCCGCGGCGCTTGTCCATCTTGAGGATCTGGAAGGGCTGCGGCGTGTTCATCAGCGGCGTGACGTCGCGGATCGGCCGGATGTCGACTTGGCTGCGCGGCAGGAAGGCCACGGCGCCATCGAGGTCGACCGTGAAGCCGCCCTTGACCTGGTTGAAGATCTGGCCTTCGACCTTCTCGTTGGCGTTGAACTTCTCTTCGAGCTTGACCCAGCTCTCTTCGCGGCGCGCCTTGTCGCGCGACAGCACGGCCTCGCCGAGGGCATTCTCGATGCGCTCGACATAGACCTCGACGGTGTCGCCGATCTTCAGCTCGCCACCGGCGCGGCCGCCGAATTCCTTGAGGGCGACACGGCCCTCGACCTTCAGGCCGGCATCGATGACGGCCATGTCCTTTTCGATCGCGACGACGGTCCCTCGGACCACCATGCCCTCGGCCACGTCCTGTTCATGGAACGAGGCTTCGAGCAGCGAGGCGAAATCCTCGCGCGACGGGTTTGCGTTCGACATTCTGTCTCCTTGGAAACTCTTCGCCGCATCGAAGGGCGAAAAGCGCCGCGCCGTGGGGCTGAGGCCCCGGTCTGGTGTTGCGTTTACCCGTGGGCGCGGTCCGGTCCGGTGCCGCGATGGTGCGGACGGACCCGAAAGGCCTCCGCGCGCAGGCAGGAGGCGATTTCGTTCGGCGCGAGGAACCGCGGCCGGGCAGTGTTAAGCATGGCATGACGGGCAAAAGCCCGCTTTCGGCCTATAGCCGAAAGGGCGGACCGTCTTGCGAAGGCCGCCCTCTAATCGTCGTTCGGGTTGGCGAGAGATCGATCGATCACCTCGCAGGCCGCCCGGAACGCCGCTTCTATACCCAATTCGCTGGTGTCCAGCAAGTGTGCGTCGGCGGCCGGCTTCAGCGGCGCGACGCTGCGGCCGGCGTCGCGGGCGTCGCGTTCCTTCACCTCGGCGAGGATCCGCGCGTAGTCGACGTCGCGCCCCTTGGCCCGAAGCTCGTCGGTGCGCCGCCGCGCCCGGACTTCGGCGCTGGCGGTGACGAAGATTTTCACCCGCGCCTGCGGACAGATCACCGTGCCGATGTCGCGGCCGTCGAGGACGGCGCCCGCCGCGCCGGTGGCAAAGCTGCGCTGGAACGCCGTCAGCGCATCGCGGACCGGCGGGTGGACGGCGACGCGCGAGGCGAGTTGGCCGGCCTCGTGGCCGCGCAGCGTACCGTCGTCGAGATGCGACGTGTCGAGCCGCGCGGCGAAGACCGCCATCGCCTCGGCGTCGTCGAGATCGCCGCCGGCCTCTGCCGCCAGCTTGCCGACCGCCCGGTAGAGCAGGCCGGTGTCGAGATAGGGCAGGCCGTAATGCGCCGCCACGCGCTTGGCGAGCGTGCCCTTGCCCGCGGCGGCCGGCCCGTCGATGGCGATGGTGAGGGGATGGCTCATGGCGAGGGATCCTTGGCAGCGGTGTCGGTCGGCTCGAGCGGCGCCGGCGCGGCAAGCGCGAGGAAGCCGCGCGCATCGAGCGCGAGCAAGAGGGCGGCGATGACGACGCCGATGAGATAGGGCCCGGCGACCATGAACAGGATCAGCTCGAGCTCGCCGACCCAGCGCGCCAGCGTCAGCACCGCGTCGATGACGCCGTTGCCGGTGGCAAGCGCATCGGCCCTCCCAGTCTCGTGGACGATCGCCAGGGCCCCGCAGACCGCCAGGAAGGCCGGCATCGGCAGCAGCGCCGCCAGCCGGCCACGGAGGGCCTCGTGGCGTTGCCTGAGATGGCGGGCCCGGTAGCGCCCGTAGATGACGGCCGCCGGCAGGAACAGGACGAGGAGGACGACGGCGGCCGTCAAGTCTCAGCCCGCGCCATCGTCGAAGGCCGCACCGAGGCCGGCCATCATCGGCTGGAAGGCCGGAAAGCTCGTGGCGATCATCCGTGCGTCGTCGACCGTGACCGGCGCCTTGCAGGCCATGCCGAGCACCAGGAAGCTCATGGCGATGCGGTGGTCGAGATGCGTGGCGACCGTGCCGCCGCCGAAGCCGCGTCCCTCCGGGTCGCCGGTGACCGTCAGCCAGTCCTCGCCGGTCTCGTGGACGATGGCGTTGGCGGCGAGCCCCGCCGCGACGGCGGCCAGACGGTCGCTTTCCTTGACGCGCAGCTCTTCCAGGCCGCGCATCACCGTGGTGCCCGAGGCGAAGGCGGCAGCGACCGCGAGCACCGGATATTCGTCGATCATCGCCGGGGCGCGCTCCGACGGTACGGTGACGCCGGTGAGCGTCGAATGGCGGACCCGCAGGTCTGCGACGTCCTCGCCGCCGGCGATTCGCCGGTCGAGGATCTCGATCGAACCGCCCATCTCGATCAGCGTCTCGATAAGCCCGGTGCGGGTCGGGTTCATCAGGACGTTCTCGATGGTGACCTCCGAACCCGGCACGATCAGCGCCGCGACGATCGGGAAGGCAGCCGAGGAAGGATCGCCCGGCACCTCGAAATCGGCGACGCCGGTGAGGTTGCCCTGGCCCTCGAGACGGATGCGGCGTGTGCCGCCGCCGTCCGTCTCCACCGCGATCGTCGCGCCGAAGCCGGCCAGCATCTTCTCGGTATGGTCCCGGGTCATCACCGTCTCGATGACCGTCGTGGTGCCTGGGGCGTTGAGCCCGGCGAGCAGCACGGCGGACTTCACCTGCGCCGAGGCCATCGGCACGCGGTATTCGATCGGGGCGGCGACGCGCGGCCCGCGCAGCGACAGCGGCAGCCGGTCGCCGGAGCGAGCGACGATCTGCGTGCCGATCAGCCGCAGCGGATCGAGCACCCGGCCCATCGGCCGCTTCGACAGCGACGCGTCGCCGACGAAGGTTGCGCCGAAATCATAAGCGCCGACGAGGCCCATGGTCAGCCGCACGCCGGTGCCGGCATTGCCGAAATCGAGCACGCCATCGGGCTCCAGCAGGCAGCCATTGCCGACGCCGTCGACGATCCAGGTGTCGCCCTCCTTGCGGATCCGGGCGCCCATGGCGCGCATGGCGTTGCCGGTGGCGATGACGTCCTCGCCCTCCAGCAGGCCGCGGACGCGGGTGGTGCCGCTGGCGAGGCCGCCGAACAGGAAGGCGCGGTGCGAGATCGACTTGTCGCCCGGCACCTTGACCCGGCCGCTCAGCTTTCCGGCGTCTCGCGTGGCGACCGGCCGTGGGCCCGTGGTTCCGTGCATGCTGCGTCCCTGTTCCTGGCTGGCGTCGGCGCGCCGATTCCGCGGCGATTTCAACGCCGATGGCGCCCTTGTCGCATCGTGCCGAAAGGCTTGCTGCAACTCCGCCCTTTCTGTAGCCGCGATCCGGCTTTGACAAGGGCTGGGGGACGCCGTAAGGGACCAACCGATTTTCAACCGGACCGGGAACGCGGCAACCATCGTGCCGGCGGCGCATTCGCAGCGGATGACACCGCGGCGCGGCGGCCGGTCCCCCGCCACCCTGCCCACCGACCGCCGCCACCTGCGGCGGGGGGTGCGGCGGCAGAACGACGACGAGGCAAGCATGGCCAAACCCGAACTCGGCACCAAGCGGATCGATCCGGAAACGGGCCGCAAATTCTACGACCTGAATAAGGACCCGATCGTCTCGCCCTATACCGGCAAAACCTATCCGCGCTCCTATTTCGAGGTCGAAGCCGTCGCCTCGAAGAAGAAGGTGGTGAAGGAAGTCGCGGAGGAAGAGGAGGAGGTCGAGACCGTCGAGGTCGAGGCGACTCCGAACACCGTGTCGCTCAGCGAGGTCGAGGAAGAGGAATCGGACGACGCGACGCCTGATCTGCCCGATGTCGACGACAGCGACGACGAGGACACGGCAGACGACGACAACACCTTCCTGCCGGACGAGGAAGACGAGGACGACGACGTCGCCGACATCATCGGCGGCGGCCGCGACGACGACGACGACTAAGGGGGCCTGACCGCTCGGCTGCCCTCGCGGCGGCCGAGCCATCCAGGTGCCCTTGCCGGGCACTGTCGGAAATCGCTTGATCTTCGTGGCGGACTTTCATATGAACCCGCCACACCACGCGGCCCGCACCCAGGGGCCGCGTCTTCCGCCTGACGGCGGCGTGGGGCCATAGCTCAGCTGGGAGAGCGCTACAATGGCATTGTAGAGGTCAGCGGTTCGATCCCGCTTGGCTCCACCAAATCGCTTCCCGATGTAGTTTTCAGACCATCTGCCCGCCTGACCCAGTCAGGCATTGGGCGAATAGCCTGTCCGCGTGCAGCGATGATCGGCGTTGCCCGACTGTCGGCGCTTGGTCCTAGTCCGGCGAATCGACCGACTGCCCGACGCTGCCGACGAGCCGGAACGTCACGCCGCCGGGTTCGAAGGCGAGCGTCGCCTTGCCGTCGAAATACGGGCCGACGATGCGCTCGATCAGCCGCGTGCCGAATCCGGTGCGCGTCGGCGGCGTGACCGGCGCTCCACCACGCTCGCACCAGTCGAAGACGAAGACGTCGTCCTGCGTGTGCTGCCAGGCGATGTCGACGCAGCCGCCCGCCTCCGACAGCGCGCCGTGCTTGACCGCGTTGGTGGCGAGTTCGTGCAGCGCCAGCGACAGCCCGATCACCTGCTGGGCGGTCAGCTCGAGATCCGGGCCGGCGACGTCGAAGCGTCCCTCGCCGGTGCGGTAGGGGGCGAGTGCGTCGCGCACCACCTCGCTGATCGCCGCGTGGGTGCCGCTGGTCTGGGTAAGGATGTCCTGCGCCCGCGCCAGCGCCTCGATGCGCGTGCCGATCGCGTCGCGCGCCTCGGCGACGGAGGATGCCGTGCGCAGGCTCTGTCCGACGATCGACTGGACCATCGCGAAGCTGTTCTTCATCCGGTGCGACATTTCGCGCGTCAGCTCGAGGCGCTGGGCCTCGGCCTGGTGCTGCAGCGTGCGGTCGCGCAGGATCTTGACGTAGCCGAGATGATTGTCGTCGTCGTCGCGCAGCGGCATCATCTCGCCCGACGCCCAGAACCGGCTGCCGTCGCGGCGCCGGTGCCAGCGTTCGTCGGAGCCGCGACCGCGTTCCTGCGCGGCCTGCATCTCCTGGTCCGGAATGCCGGCGGCCTGGTCCTCTTCGGTGAAGAACACGTCGGCGGGCCGGCCGAGCATCTCGGCCTCGCTCCAGCCGAGGATCGATTCGGCCCCGACGCTCCAGGAGGTGACGCGCCCGTCCAGGTCGAGCGTGATGATGCCGAAATCGATGGCGCTGTCGACGATCTGGCGGTGCCGCGTCTCCATGTCCTTGGCCTCGCGCAGCGCCTGCCGCGTCGCGGCCAGCGAGCGCCGCAGCTCCAGCTGCGTCATCGCCTGGCGGGCCAGAAGCAGCAGCGTCCGGATCTGGTTGGCGTCGAGCTCGCGCGGCTGGTGATCGAGGACGCACATCGTGCCGATCGGCACGCCCTCGCGGGTCTTCAGAAGCGCCCCCGCATAGAAGCGGACCTTCGGATCCTGGTAGACCAGCGGATTGCCGTCGAAGCGGGAATCCTTCGTCGCGTCGGGGATGACGAGAATATCGTCCACCAGCAGCGCATGGGCGCAGAACGACGTCGCGATCGGCGTCTCGCGCACGCCGAGCCCGATTTCCGCCTTGAAGAACTGCCGTTCCACGTCGACGAGGCTGACCAGCGCGATCGGCGTGCCGCAGACTTCCGCCGCGATCCGCGCCAGATCGTCGAACTCCGCTTCGGGCGGCGTATCGAGAATGTCGAAGCTCCGGATCGCTTCGCTGCGCTCGCTCTCGGTAAAGCTCGGCTTTTCTTGCGTCACGTACAATGTCCTGTTCGCGCCGCAGCAACTGGGCGACCCCAACGGCTTAGAGGCGAACCAGCCTCCGTGGCAACCGCCCGCACCCCGGTTCGGGACGAAAGCAGCGTCTTCCCGGCGGCTTGAGCGTCTTTATTCGCGCAATTCGATCCAGATGACATCGCTCGCGTCGTCCGGCGTCGTGCGCGCCGCGATGGTCTCGCCGTCGAACCCGCCGATCACCGCCCGCGCTTCTGTCTCCGCAACCGCGACGGCCGAGATCCAGACGGCCGGCACCGGTTCGGCTTCCGGCCGGCTGGCCACCGGCAGCGCGTCGAGCGTGGCGTTGTCGTCGATGCCGAAATAGCCGCGCGGGCGCATCATGTTGACGACCTCGCCGGACAAAAGCTGGCCGGCGACGGGCGCCGCCTCGGCGGGAAACAGCCGGAGGTCGGCGATCGCGGTGGAGTGCGGAAAGGCGCTGCGATAGATCCGCGTCGTCGCATAGCCGTCCGCTTCGACGACGAATTCGTAGGGCTGCGCCGGATCGACCGCCACCGGGCCGTAGCGCCCGTCCTCCGCCACGGTCTGGCGCAGGACCGGCTCACCCTGGCGCTCGGCCGTCTCGGCATCGACGGCGTAGACGGTGAGCGTCGCGCCTTCGAGGACCATATTGGTGGGGGCGCCATTCGCCCAGCCGGAGATCTCGCCGGAAATCTGGGGTGCCGTCTCGGGCTCGGCGTCGAGACGGGCCGGCGGCTGGCCGGTCACGGCCGTATGGAGGGCGATGAAGGCTTCCGGCGCGGTCGCCGTCTCGCGGTGGTCGAGACCTTCCAGAACGATGTCCTCGGCACCTTCCAGCGCCGGGGCGTCGTAGGAGACGCCCGTCGGCTCGCCCGGCAGGCCGAGGAAGCGGCCGTCAGGCTGAGCGTAGAGGTCGAAGCGATCCGATCGCAGCACGGTGGTCGGGATGCCTTCCGGCACCTCGCCGCCGGCGTTGAGAGCGGTCAGGAAGGTCCCGGCGCCATTGAACTCGGCGTCGAGCTGCTCCTGCGGATTGCGATAGGCGCCGTGGCTGAGGCAGCCGGCGAGCACCAGCCGAGCGACCTTCGCGGCTCCGTCGAAGTTCTTCACGTAGTTGCGCGCCGTCTGGCAACCGCGGCCATGGGCGACGATCGCCACCTTCTCCGCGCCCGTCTCGCCGAGCGCCCGATCGACCGTCGCCGCAACGGCGCGGGCGGCCTCCTCGGTCGAGGAGCGGTTGTCCTCCGGCACCGTGTCGAGGGTGCGGGCGGCCGGGTGGTCGATATCCGCCGCGAACAGGAAATCGGCGGGATAGCCGTTGGCCTCAAAGCGCCAGAACGTCGTGGTCCAGAACCCGGCGCCATCGCCGTCGCCATGGACGAACACGATCGGCGGGGCGGAATCGCCCGCTTCCGTGCCTTGGCCGGCGGCCGGCGTGAAGATCAGCGCGAGCGAAAGCGCGGCCAGGGAGCGGCGATACGACAAGGCCATGCGGCCTCCTTTGATGGCAGAGCGAGCAAACGCAGGCCCCGGAGATCGATCCGCCGGGGCCTGACCGGCGAAGCGCCGGCGGTCAGGCCGAGGGAGAAATCAGCTTGGATGGCAATCAGGCCGAGTGGGAAAAGATGTCTTCCTCGTCCCAGCCGGCGAGGTCGAGGCGGGCCCGCGTCGGCAGGAAGGCGAAGCAGGCCCTGGCGATGTCCATGCGGTCCTCGCGCTCCAGCCGCTTGTAGAGCCCGCCCATGATGTCGTGGAGGTAGAGCACGTCGGAGGCGGCGTACTCGACCTGCGCCGGCGTCAGCGTCTCGGCGGCCCAGTCGGAGGACTGCTGCTGCTTCGACAGATCGACGCCGATCAGCTCGCGCGCCAGATCCTTCAGCCCGTGCCGGTCGGTATAGGTGCGGGTCAGGCGCGAGGCGATCTTGGTGCAGAAGATGCCGTCGGTCATCACCCCGAAGGCGTGATAGAGCGCCGCCACGTCGAAGCGGGCATAGTGGAAGATCTTGGTCTTCGAGGCGTCGCGCAGCAACGCGGCGATGTTCGGCGCCTCGCGCTGGCCCTTGGCGATCTGCACCACGTCCGCCGTGCCGTCGCCGGGCGACAGCTGGATGACGCAGAGCCGGTCCCGCCTCGTCTCGAGGCCGAGCGTCTCGGTGTCGATGGCGACGGGGCCGCTGTAGCGGGAAATGTCGGGGAGATCGCCTTTGTGGACGCGGATGGTCATCGCCTGCCTTCGCTTTCGCTAAATCCTGCGTCCGCTCTAGCGGATTTCGCCGGCGACGCAAAAGCCTGATCGACGCTCGCGACGGAGGCTTGACAGCAAAAGTATTATCATACGACCTTAGACCGTCGGCGGGAGACCGGCTTTCAACACTGGGAGGTGATCGCATGCGTTTCATGAAACATGCCGGCGCGGCCGTTCTTGCCGCAGCCTTGCTGTCGTCGTCGGCGATGGCCGCCGACATGACGGTCGGATTTTCACAGATCGGTTCGGAGTCCGGCTGGCGCGCCGCTGAGACCTCGGTCACGCTGCAGGAGGCCGAAGAGCGCGGCATCGACCTGAAATTCGCCGATGCTCAGCAGAAGCAGGAAAACCAGATCCGGGCGATCCGCTCCTTCATCGCGCAAGGAGTCGACGCGATCCTGCTCGCCCCGGTCGTCGCCACCGGCTGGGACCAGGTGCTGGAAGAAGCGCAGGAGGCCGAGATCCCCGTCGTGCTGCTCGACCGCATGGTCGATTCCGCGGACGACCTCTACCTGACGGCGGTCGGCTCCGATCTCGTGCATGAGGGCCGCGTCGCCGGCGAATGGCTGGTCGAAACGGTCGGCGACAAGGAATGCAACGTCGTCGAGCTGGAAGGCACCACCGGCTCGTCGCCGGCGATCGACCGCAAGAACGGCTTCGCGGAGGCGATCGCCGGGCACGACAACATCAAGATCGTGCGCGCGCAGACCGGCGACTTCACCCGCACCAAGGGCAAGGAAGTCATGGAAAGCTTCCTGAAGGCGGAAGGCGGCGGCCAGGACATCTGCGCGCTCTACGCCCACAACGACGACATGGCCGTCGGCGCGATCCAGGCGATCAAGGAAGCCGGCCTGAAGCCGGGCGAGGACATCCTCGTCGTGTCGATCGACGCGGTGCCGGACATCTTCCAGGCGATGGCGGCGGGCGAGGCGAACGCCACGGTCGAGCTGACGCCGAACATGGCCGGCCCGGCCTTCGACGCGCTGGAGAAGTTCAAGGCCGACGGCACCATGCCGCCGAAGTTCATCCAGACGGAGTCCAAGCTCTACACCCAGGCCGACGACCCGATGGCGGTCTACGAGGAAAAGAAGAACCTCGGCTACTGAGGACAGAAGCGGGAGCCGTGTGTGCGGCTCCCGCCCCCGGCCCCGGACGGGCCGGTCTCAGCCATCCCATGACCGACGCGTGCGCGGAGCAGGCAATGAGCGACGAGCCGCTGTTGAGCGCGCGCGCCATCAGCAAGAGTTTTCTTGGCATCAAGGCGCTCGACCGCGTCGACTTCACGCTGCAGGCCGGCGAGGTGCATGCGCTGCTGGGCGAGAACGGCGCCGGCAAGTCGACGCTGATCAAGGTGCTGACCGGTGCCTATCATCGCGATTCCGGCGAGATCCGCCTGGACGGCGCACCGATCGACCCGCGCGACGTCACCGACGCCCAGCGCTTCGGCATCGGCACGGTCTATCAAGAGGTCAATCTCCTGGAGAACCTCACCGTCGCCGAGAACCTCTTCCTGGGCCGCGAGCCGCGCCGCTTCGGCCTGATCGACACGCGGGCGATGAACCGCGACGCGAGATCGGTGCTCGCCGGCTATGGCCTCGACATCGACGTCGACGTGCTGCTGGGCAGCTATTCGGTGGCGATCCGGCAGATCGTCGCCATTGCCCGGGCGGTCGATCTTTCTGGCAAGGTGCTGATCCTCGACGAGCCGACGGCGAGCCTCGACGCCGCCGAGGTCTCGACGCTGTTCGACATCATCCGCGACCTGCGCGACCGCGGCCTCGGCATCGTCTTCATCACACATTTCTTCGACCAGGTGTTCCGCCTCGCCGACCGGGTGACGGTGCTGCGCAACGGCAGGCTGATCGACACGCGACCGATCGCGGGCCTCGGGCGGCTCGAGCTCGTCTCGATGATGCTCGGCCACGAGCTTCTGGAGGAAGAAAGCCGGCGGGCGTCCGCCGAGGAGGCCGCCCAGGGCGAATTGCTCGCGCGCTTTACCGGCTACGGAAGGCGCGGCGCGATCGAGCCCTTCGACCTCGACATCCGACGCGGCGAGGTGGTGGGGGTTGCCGGCCTGCTCGGTTCCGGACGGACCGAGACTGCGGAACTGCTCTTCGGCATCGCGCAGCCGGATTCCGGCACCGTCGAGATCGACGGCGCAGCACGGCCGCTGGCCTCGCCCCGGGCGGCGATCGCCGCCGGCTTCGGCTTCTGCCCGGAGGATCGCAAGCAGGACGGCATCGTCGAGGATCTGTCGGTGCGCGAGAACATCGTTCTCGCCCTGCAGGCGCGAAAGGGCTGGGCGCGACCGTTGCCCCGGCGCGAGCAGGAGGCGATCGCCGACCGCTACATCGAAGCGCTCGACATCCGCACCGCCGACCGCGAGACGCCGATCAAGTTCCTGTCGGGCGGCAACCAGCAGAAGGTCATTCTCGCCCGCTGGCTCGCCATTGACCCGCGCTTCCTGATCCTCGACGAGCCGACCCGCGGCATCGATGTCGGCGCCCATGCCGAGATCATCCGGCTGGTCGAGAAGCTCTGCGACGACGGCATGGCGCTGCTCGTCATCTCCTCCGAGCTCGAGGAGCTGGTGGCCTATTCCAACCGGGTGCAGGTGCTGGCCGACCGCCGCCACGTCAGCGAACTGTCCGGCGACGACATCTCGACCGGCGCGATCATGACCGCGATCGCCGCGGCCACGCCCGACGAGGCGCAGCCATGAGCCTGCCCGCCGCCGTCGTCCGGCTCGCCCCGCAGCTCGTCGCCCTCGCCGTGATCCTGGCGCTGAACACCGCGATTTCGCCGGGCTTCCTCGATATCGCCTACCAGAACGGCCGGCTCTACGGCAGCCTGATCGACGTGGTCAATCGCGGCGCGCCGGTGGCGCTGCTGGCGATCGGCATGACCCTCGTCATCGCCACCAAGGGCATCGATCTCTCCGTCGGCGCGGTGATGGCGATCACCGGCGCGGTGGCCGCCGCTTCGATCACCGGCGGCTATTCGCTCGGCGCGACGCTCGGCGCGGCGCTCGGGGTCGGCATTCTCTGCGGTCTCTGGAACGGCGCGCTCGTCGCCTTCTTCAGCATCCAGCCGATCATCGCGACGCTGATCCTGATGGTCGCCGGGCGCGGCATAGCCCAGCTGGTGACCGAGGGCGTCATCCTGACCTTCAACCACCCCGGCCTGATCTTCCTCGGCAGCGGGTCGGTCGCCGGCATGCCCGTGCCGGTCATCCTCTGGGTCGTGCTCGGGCTCTTGGTCGCCGCGCTCGTCCGTTTCACCGCGCTCGGCATGCTGATCGAGGCGATCGGCATTAACCGCCGGGCCTCCCGTCTTGCCGGCATCGGCACCAGCTCGCTGCTGGTCGCGGTCTATGCCGCCTCGGGCCTCTGCGCCGCCGTCGCCGGCATCGTCGCGGCCGCCGACATCAGGGGCGCCGATGCCAACAATGCCGGGCTCTGGCTGGAGCTCGACGCGATCCTCGCCGTCGTCGTCGGTGGTAATTCCCTGCTCGGCGGCCGCTTCTCGATCGCCGGATCGCTGATCGGCGCGATGATCATCCAGTCGGTCAATACCGGCATCCTGCTGGCGGGCTTTCCGCCGGAATTCAACCTGATCATCAAGGCGGCGATCATCGTCGTCATCCTCGTGGTGCAGTCGCCGACCAGCCGTTCGGCCTTCGGCTTCTTCGGCCGGGCCCGCGAGCGCGCCGAAAGCCGCAAGCGGAGCACCGTGCGATGATCACCTCGCGCTATTTCGCCCTTGTCATGACGCTCGTCGTGTTCCTCGTCGCCTATGCGCTCTGCATCGCGCAGTTCCCGAACATGCTGTCGACCCGGGTCCTCGGCAATCTTTTGACCGACAACGCCTTTCTCGGCATCGCCGCGGTGGGCATGACCTTCGTCATCCTCTCCGGCGGCATCGACCTGTCGATCGGCTCGGTCATCGCCTTCGCCGGCATCTTCATCGCCGTCGCGGTGGGCGAGTGGGGGCTCCACCCGGTCGCCGCGATTACCCTGGTCCTGCTGCTGGCGACGCTGTTTGGCGGGGTGATGGGGGCGATGATCCACTATCTCGCCATGCCGGCCTTCATCGTGACGCTGGCCGGCATGTTCTTCGCGCGCGGCATGGCCTTCGTCGTCTCGACCCAGTCGGTGGCGATCGACCATCCCTTCTATGGCGCGCTTCAGGACCTGTGGATCCGCCTGCCCGGCGGCGGCCGGCTGACCTTCGTCGGCATGGTGATGCTGGCGGTCTTCGCCGTCGGGATCGTCGTCGCCCACCGCACGCGCTTCGGCCGCAACGTCTACGCGCTCGGCGGCAGCCGGCAGTCGGCGGAGCTGATGGGCGTCAAGGTCGCGCGCACCACGATCGGCATCTATGCGCTGTCGAGCTTCCTCGCCGGCCTGTCGGGGATCGTGCTTTCCCTCTACACCTCGGCCGGCTATTCGCTGGCGGCCGTCGGCGTCGAGCTCGACGCCATCGCGGCGGTGGTGATCGGCGGCACGCTGCTCACCGGCGGCTCCGGCTTCGTCGCCGGGACGTTTCTCGGGATCATGATCATGGGCCTCATCCAGACCTACATCGTCTTCGACGGAAGCCTCTCGAGCTGGTGGACGAAGATCGTCATCGGCTTCCTCCTGTTCGCCTTCATCGTGCTGCAGCGCGGGCTGGTCTGGCTCTCGGCCCGGCGCGGCGGCGCAGCCCTCGGCCACAGCCCGGCGTGATGGGCCTCCTCGACAACACCATCACCGACCGTGCGCCGCGCACCAGCCATGCCCATGTCGTCGCCGCGATCGGCCGGGAGATCGTCCGCGGCGACGTCCTGCCCGGCTCTATCCTGCCCGGCGACAAGGATCTGAGCGCCCGATTCGGGGTCTCGCGCACGGTGCTGCGGGAAGCCATGAAGACGCTGGCGGCCAAGGGGCTGATCCAGCCGAAGGCGCGGGTCGGAACGCGGGTGCTCGACCCGGTGCGCTGGAACCTTCTCGACGCCGAGGTGCTGCGCTGGCGCGTCGAAGCGGGTCTCGACGACGATTTCGTCTTCGATCTCGCCACCATGCGCCTCGCCTTCGAGCCGGCCGCGGCGGCGCTCGCCGCCCAGCGTGCCACGTCACAGGACATCGCAAGGCTGCGCGAGATCGTCGGGCGGCTCGGCGACGCCCGAAACGACCGGGCCAGCATCGCGACGGTCGACCTGGAGTTCCACCTCGCGGTGGCCGACATCTCGCGCAACCCGTTCATGCGGGCGATCGGCAGCCTCATCGAGGCGGCGATGGCGATCACCCTCAAGCTGAGTTCGCCGGCCAGCGATCCGGCGCTGATCGCCGAGGTCGCGGCCAATCATGCGCGCATCGTCGACGCGATGGAGGCCGGCGACGAGGAGGCGACGCGCGAGGCGATGCGCGCCGTGATCGATCTCGGCGCCGAGCGCACCCGCAAGGCGCTCGATCGCTGGATCGCCGGCCCGGCGCCGACGGAATAGGCGCCGGTCGAGCCTGGATGCTGTCGGCTTCGCCGGACCGGGCGCTACTGCGCCGCCGGCGCCGCCGGGGTTCCAGCCGACACGGCCGGGGTGGCGGCAGGTTTTGCCGGCGTTTCGAGGATGACGGTCGACTGGCCCTTCTCGATCTGGTCGATGACCAGAAGCCGGACCGGCTCGCTGCCGATGGCCTCGCCATAATGCCATTGCCCGATCGCTTCGATGATGAAGTCGCCGGTCTTGTAGGTCGTCGCCTCGTTCATCTCGGTGTTGATGACGCGCAATTCGCCGCTCATCACGTAGGCGTAGCGGGTCGAGGGATGCTCGTGCGACGGCAACTTGGCGCCGGCGGCGATGTCGTAGGTGGAGACGATCACCTCGACATTGTCCTTCGGCAGGACGATCGGCTGGCCGGTCGCCGTGACGCCGGTGGTCAGGATTTTCTCAACGGTCACCTGGGCGGCGGCGGGAAAGGCGAGGGCAGCCAGGCTGGCGGCAAGCAGCAGGAGGCGGGTCGACATGGCTTGTACTCGCTGGTTTGCGGCGGCGAGGACAGCCCCGGTGCCGACGATCTGGGACGGTACTGCGCATTGCCATCACAAGACAGCCCGTTGTTGCGGGCTTGCGGTTTTCCCTTCCATCAGCCAGTGAAAACACAGCTTTTGGAGAGGCCGGGTAGGACGTCCGTTTTCCCATGATCAGCGGGTTCGCGGCGGGGACATCCCGGCGGCGCAACCAGACGCGCGAGGAGACACGCGAATGAAGATCGGAACACCGCGCGAGAGCTATCCGGGAGAGCGCCGGGTCGCCCTGACGCCCGACAGCGCAGGCCGGCTGCAGAAGCTCGGCTACCAGTGCCTGCTCGAGGCGGGTGCCGGCGAGGCAGCGAACTTCGCCGACGCCGACTACCGTGCCGCCGGCGTCGAGATCGTCCCCGACGCCGATAGCCTGTGGCAGGCCTCGGACATCGTCCTCAAGGTTCGCCCGCCGCAGGACGGCGAGATCGCGCGGCTGCACGCCGGCAAGACGCTGATCGGCTTCGTCAATGCCGCCAGCGACGCCGAGCTGCTGCAGCGCCTGGCGGCGACCGGCGGCTCGGTCATCGCCATGGATGCGGTGCCGCGCATCAGCCGCGCCCAGAAGATGGATGCGCTGTCATCGATGGCGAACATCGCCGGCTACCGGGCCGTGATGGAGGCGGGCAATCATTTCGGCCGCTTCTTCACCGGCCAGATCACCGCGGCGGGCAAGGTCCCGCCGGCGAAGGTGCTGGTGGTCGGCGCCGGCGTCGCCGGCCTCGCGGCGATCGGCACCGCCACCTCGCTCGGCGCCATCACCCATGCCTTCGACGTGCGACCGGAAGTCGCCGAGCAGATCGAATCGATGGGCGCGCAGTTCGTCTACCTGGACTTCGAGGAAGCCCAGGACGGCGCGGCCACCGGCGGCTATGCCGCGCCGTCGAGCCCGGAATTCCGCGAGAAGCAGCTGGCACGGTTCCGCGAGCTGGCGCCGGAGATGGACATCGTCATCACCACGGCGCTGATCCCCGGCCGGCCGGCCCCCAAGCTCTGGACCGCCGACATGGTCGCGGCGATGAAGCCGGGCTCGGTGGTCGTCGACCTCGCCGCCGAGCGCGGTGGCAATTGCGACCTCACCGTCGCCGACGAGATCGTCACCAGCCCGAACGGCGTCACCGTCGTCGGCTACACCGACTATCCGAGCCGGATGGCAGCGCAGGCCTCGACCCTCTACGCCACCAATCTGC
>NZ_JAAAMJ010000016.1 GCF_010500835.1 Aurantimonas aggregata
AGTCGGTCGCCGCCAGGTCTGCAAATCGCAAGCGTGATAACTTCACAACAAACAATCAGCACACATCGCCATATCAACGAACGCCCCCGTCCTAAAAACGGGGGCGTTCGTGCGTCCGGATTCTGGAAATTAGCCGTGCCTGTGTCATGCGCGGCGGACAGCCGAGACCGGGCGAGGGCTCGGCTGCGGCGGTGTCGGTTCGGACGTCTGGCGAAGCCGACTCGTACAGCGGCGGCCGCCGTGTCGCCTGCCACTCTCAAGACTGCCGCGGTAACTGGGGCAGCGACGCACCCTGCCTGAAGAGGACTGATGGTTGCGGTGCGATCCGGGCCGCCACGCCGTGCCCGATCGGCCGCTGGCGCGCTTGCGGGCGGGTTTCTCGATTGACGTAAACGGAAACCATTGTCGTTCGCGTGCCGGTTCGGTTATCCCTAGCCTTCAAAACGGGAGGATAGAACCACATGGACAAACCCTGGCTGCAGCATTATCCCGCCGGCGTTCCCGCGGAGCTGCCGGCGTTCCCCTACCATTCGCTGGCCGAGCTTCTGGACGAGGCTTTCGCCAAGAACCGCGACAAGCCGGCTTTTCACTTTCTCGGCGCAACGATGAGCTTCGGCGAGATCGACGAAGCCTCCCGTGTCTTCGCCGCCTATCTGCAGTCGCTGGGGTTGAAGAAGGGCGACCGGGTCTCGCTGATGATGCCGAACGTCTTCCAGTACCCGGTCGCCGTGGCAGGGGTGCTGAGGGCCGGCATGGTGGTGGTGAACACCAATCCGCTCTACACGCCGCGCGAACTCGCGCACCAGCTCAGCGATTCCGGCGCCAAGGCGCTGGTGATCCTCGAGAACATGGCCAGGACCTTCCAGACGTGCCGGGCCGAGACCCCGGTCGAGCACGTCGTCGTGGCCTCGATGGGGGACATGCTGCCGAGGCTCAAGGGCCACATCGTCAATTTCGTGGTTCGCCGCGTGCGCAAGATGGTGCCGGCCTATGACCTGCCGAGCGCTGTAACGTTCAAGCAGGCGATGGCGAAGGGGCGCGCTGCCACCTTCCGGCCCGAACGGAGCGAGCTCAGCGATGTCGCGGTGCTGCAATATACCGGCGGGACGACGGGCGTCGCCAAGGGTGCTACGCTCACCCACGGCAATATCGTCGCCAATGTCCTGCAGTCGGAATTGTGGAACCAGCCGGCACTGCGCGGCCTGAAGCCGGGCGAGCAGCAGCTGACGGTCTGCGCGCTGCCGCTCTACCATATCTTCGGATTCACCGTGAACATGATGCTGTCGATGCGCAACGGCGGCTGCAACATCCTGATTCCCAATCCCCGGGACATCAAGGCGACGCTGAAGGAGCTGAAGAAGCATCGCTTCCACTCCTTCCCGGCGGTCAACACGCTGTTCGGCGCGATCGCCCGGCATCCCGATGCCAAGGATGTCGACTGGTCGGGGCTGAAGCTCTCCGTCGGCGGCGGCATGGCGGTGCAGGCGGCAACGGCCGAGCTGTGGCGCAAGACCACCGGGAGCTCGATCTGCGAAGGCTACGGCCTGTCGGAAACCTCGCCCTCGGCGAGCTGCAACCCGACCGATGCGACGGAGTTTTCCGGGACGATCGGCATGCCGCTGCCGTCCACCGAATTCCGCATCATCGACGACGCGGGCAACGATCTGCCAATGGGCGAACGCGGTGAGATCGCCATCAGGGGGCCGCAGGTGATGGTCGGGTACTGGAACCGGCCGGACGAGACCGCGCAGGTGATGACCCGCGACGGCTTCTTCCGCACCGGCGATGTCGGCATCATGGACGAGCGGGGCTGCTTCAAGATCGTCGATCGCAAGAAGGACATGATCAACGTCTCCGGCTTCAACGTCTATCCGAACGAGATCGAGGAAGTCGCGACGCGCATGCCCGGCATCGTCGAGGCCGCGGCGATCGCCGTCATGGACGCCAACTCCGGCGAAGCGGTGAAGCTGTTCGTCGTCGCCAGCGATCCGGCGATCACCGAGGACGCGGTGAAGGCGTTCTGCAAGGACAATCTCACCGGCTACAAGCGGCCCCGCGAGGTGGTGTTCCGGGACGAGCTGCCGAAAAGCGGCGTCGGCAAGGTGTTGCGGCGCGAATTGCGGGATTAAGGCGGCGACGCACGGCGCGGCGCGGCGCGGCGGCCGGGCGCTTCTCAGCCGAAGGAGGTTCTGCTAGCCTTCGCGCGTGCGATGACAGATCGGCTTGCGCGTCCGCTGGCCGAAGGAACGTTTTTGTTCCGGGTTTCGGCGAAGCCCCCCTTTTCATTCATCGTGCTGTCGCATATATCCCTCTCACCGGCGGCGCATTGAGTCGCACGGTCGTGACGCGGGGTGGAGCAGCCCGGTAGCTCGTCAGGCTCATAACCTGAAGGTCACAGGTTCAAATCCTGTCCCCGCAACCAAAATCGCCCGTGAAGCCCTTGGCTTCGCGGGCGTTTTCGTTTGTTGCGACAGGCGTCCTCGGCCCCTGGCATTTCGTCGTCTTTATGTCCCTCCTGCCGCCCACTTGGTGGCTCTGGTGGCTCGGCCTGGATATTTGGGTCAGGCCCAAGGAGGGCGCGGCTTGGAAGCGGATCGCCTGCGTCATGCCGGGGTCGTGAAGCAGCCCATGGCGGCGAAAGCTTCGCCTTGGCCACTCGTCAGGTGCGGCCAGCCGTGGCGCCAGACGCTCATCGCGCCCCTGAAGGCGTGAGTCCCATTTCCCAAGCCATCGAGCCGCGTCTCACCCGTTCGGAGCAGGCACCAGTTGCGGCACCAGCCACAGATAGACCAGCATGCCGAAGAGCTCGACGAGCGACTGGAAGACGATGACAACGGTCGCGGTCTGCCACTGTGGGGCCAGCGCCAGAGCCAGGGGCAGGACGAGAAACGAGTTCCGGGTGCCGAGGCTGAAGATCAAAGCGCGGCTGGCGGGGGCAGAGAGGCGCGCGAGGCGGCCGAGCGCCAGCCCGATCAGCAGGGCCGCGACGAGGAAGGCCAGAAAGGCGCCGAGCACCTGGCCAAGGACCGGCGTCGCGGCAAAGACAGCGTCGACCTGCGAGGCCGCGATCATGAACAGCACCAGCGCCAGCAGCGGCACAGGCAGCCAGCCGGTTGCCGCGATGCGCCCGGCACGCGATGCCTTGCGCCCGGCCCAGACTTCGGTGAGCCAAGCGGCCAGCAGCGGCAGGAGCAGCAGCGTGGCGAAGACTGTCGCGATCCGGTCCGCCGCCAGCAGATCGAGGAAGGTCTCGCCCATGAAGAGCCAGAGATAGGCAGGCAGGAGCAGGAGCTGGAGGATCAGGTTCACCGGCGTGACCGCGATGGCGCGGGGCGTGTCGCCGCCGCCGAGATGGGTGAAGGTGACGTACCAGTCGGTGCAGGGCATCAGCAGCACCAGGACGACGCCGAGCCGGATCGCCGGGTCGTCCGGGACGACCAGAAGCAGGCTCCAGACAAGAAGCGGGATCAGGACGAAATTGCCGGCCAGCACAGCGCCGATGAAGCGGCCATCGCGGAACCCGCGGGAAATTCCGGTGAGCGGCACCTGGGTGAAGGTGGTGTAGAGCAGGAATCCCAGGGCCGGCCAGAGCGTGGTTTCCAGGAACGGGGCGACGGCCGGTGCCGCGGTCCCGGCGCCGAGTCCCGTGATGATCGCGGCGAGATAGAGCCAGACCTGGTGCCGTTCGAGCTGCTGCCTTGTCACGTCACCAACTTCGCCTGCTTTCCTGCCTTCGAGCCCGAACCCGGCCGAACCTGGCGGATCAGGCCTTGCCGGCAAGCAGCGCCAGGCGCAACTGCTTTTCGACCTCGATGACGGCGAAGAAGACGATCCCGATCCCGACGATCAGTATGCCGTCCAGCGGCGACACGGCAACCGTGCCGAACGCGTCTTGCATGAAGGGCACATAGGTGAAGGCGAACTGGGCGGCGGTGACGCCGAGCACCGTCGCCCAGACCATCTTGGTGCCGCGCACCGCGGCCCAGGTCAGTGAGGTGCCGTAGAGGTTGCGGATGAAGAACAGGTGGAAGATCTCGAGAACCACGATCGTGTTGACCGCCATGGTACGGGCCAGGACGTCGGAATGGCCCTGGTCGATCGCGTAGGCATAGATGCCGAAGACACCGGCGAGGAACAGCAGCGAAACGAGGACGATGTGCCATGTCAGACCGGCGGAAAGCAGCGATTCGCCGCGCGGACGCGGCGGGCGGCGCATGGTGTTCTCCTCCGTCGGCTCGAAGGCGAGCGCGATTCCGAGCGTGATGCTGGTGACGAGATTGATCCAGAGGATCTGGATGGCGGTCACCGGCAATGCCATGCCGAGGAGCAGCGCGACGATGATCGTCAGCGCCTCGCCGGCATTGGTCGGCAGGGTCCAGCTGATCACCTTCTTGATGTTGTCGTAGACCGTCCGGCCTTCGCGGACCGCGGCGACGATCGACGCGAAATTGTCGTCGGCCAGCACCAGCTCGGCCGCTTCCTTGGCCGCTTCGCTGCCCTTCAGTCCCATGGCGATGCCGGCATCGGCGCGCTTGAGGGCGGGCGCGTCGTTGACGCCGTCGCCGGTCATGGCGACGGTCAGCCCGCGCGACTGCAGCGCCGTGACCAGCCGCAATTTGTGCTCGGGGCTGGTCCTGGCAAAGATGTCGGTCTCGGCAACGGCGTTGCTGAGCGCGGCGTCGTCCATCATGTCGAGATCGGTGCCGGTCAGCACCCTGTCGGGGTTCTGGAGGCCGATCTGCCGGCCGATGGCTGCCGCCGTCCCGGCATGGTCGCCGGTGATCATCTTCACGCGGATACCGGCCTCGTGGCATTGGACGACCGCCGCGATCGCTTCCGGCCGCGGCGGATCGATCAGCCCGACCAGCCCGACGAGGACGAGCTTTCCCTCCAGATCGGCATGGCCGAGCGCCGCGTGCCCATCCGCCATCGTGCGGGTGGCGATGGCGAGCACGCGCTGGCCCTTCGCGGCGATGGCTTCGGCCGCTTCGTTCCAGGCGTGTTCGTCGAGCGCCTCGCTGCCACCGTCCGGGCGGCGCTGCGTCGCGCACATCGCCAGGATGCGCTCCGGCGCGCCCTTGGCGCTGGCGAGGGTGGTGCCGTGCGTGTTGCGGTCAAGCGTGGCCATGTAGCGATGCCGTGCATCGAAGGAAATCTCGTCCACACGGCGCCACTCGGCGCGGGGTGAGGGGGTATCGCCGCCGATCTTGCGCGCCAACGCCAGCAGCGCGCCTTCCATCGGGTCGCCCTGGATCGTCCAGTTGCCGTTTTCGCCGTTGAGCACCGCGTCGTTGCACAGCGCGGCGGCGCGCGCGATTTCGCGCAGGGCCTGATTTTCCCCAGCATCGACGACCGTCTCGCCGCGGCGGATGGCGCCTTCGGGCGCGTAGCCTTCGCCCTCGACCATGAACGCGTCGCCGGCTGTGACCACCGAGGCGACCATCATCTCGTTGCGGGTCAGCGTGCCGGTCTTGTCGGTGCAGATCACCGAGACCGCGCCCAGCGTCTCGATCGCCGGCAGGCGCCGGACGATGGCGTTGCGCCGTGCCATGGCCTGTACGCCGACCGCCAAAGTGATGGTCAGGACGGCGGGCAGGCCTTCGGGGATCGCGGCGACGGACAGGCCCACCACGATCATGAACATGTCGGCGAAGGCGAAATGCTCGAGGAAATAGCCAAAGGCGAGGAGGATCGCGGCGATCAGCAGGATCAGTACCGTCAGCCAGCGCGAGAAGCGATCCATCTGCTGGACGAGCGGCGTCGTCAGCGTCTCCACCGACGACAGCATGCCGCTGATCCGTCCGATCTCCGTCGCCGGGCCGGTGGCGACCACGACGCCGCGTCCGGTGCCGGCGGCGACGAGCGTGCCGCTGAAGGCCATGGCCGTGCGGTCCCCCAGGGGGGCGTTGGCCGCGGCGGCGGCCGTGCTCTTTTCCACTGGCAGCGACTCCCCGGTGAGGATCGCCTCCTGGACGAGGAGCCCCTTCGTCTCGAAGAGACGGAGGTCGGCGGGGACCTTCTCGCCGGCTTCCAGAAGTACGATGTCACCGACGACCACGTCCGCGCTGTCGACGGTACGTCGCTCGCCGTCTCGCAGGACCGACGTGTGCGGCGCCAGCATGTCGCGGATGGCTGCCATCGCCTGTTCGGCGCGTCCCTCCTGGATGAAGCCGATGACGGCGTTGGCGATCACCACCACGAGAATGACGGCCGTGTCGATGAAATGGCCGAGCACGGCCGTGACGATCGCCGCGGCGATGAGGACGTAGATCAGCACGTTGTGGAAATGGCGAAGGAAGCGCAGGACCGGGCTGCGTTTCGGCGGCTCGGGCAGACGGTTCGGCCCGTGTTGGTCCAGGCGCCGGAGGGCTTCGTCCTGGCTGAGCCCGCCCCTTCCGGTATCGAAGGCGACGAGGGTGGCCTCCGCATCGAGCGCGTGATGCGGTATCGGCGTCGCGGCGTCGTTCATGGGGCATCCTGCAATGATCGGAGCGGGCCGGCCCCCACGAGGGAGCGCAGCCGGAAGAATGAGATCACGCACCGCTCGACGGCAACGCGCAGAGCGGCTGCACGCAGCTTCGCGCGGATCGGACCAGGGCGCCTTGTCCTCGATCAATCCGGGTCTGCCGACCCTGCCGGCCCGAGGCGGTTCCGGCGCGCAAGAATGTTCGGCGGGGTGCGTTGCCGACGCTCGACTGGCTCCCGCGCCCCGTCCGCGCTATCCCTGCGGCAACAGCCACGCAGGGGACTACATGAACCGACCGAATATCCTGATCATCATGGTCGACCAACTCAACGGCACGCTGTTTCCCGACGGGCCGGCAGACTTCCTGCACGCGCCGGTCCTGAAGGCGCTGGCGGCCCGGTCGGTGCGGTTTCGCAACGCCTATACGCCGAGCCCGCTCTGCGCGCCGGGACGCGCCGCGGTCATGTCGGGGCAGCTGCCGTCGCGCAACGGCGTCTACGACAATGCCGCGGAATTTCCCTCGGCGATCCCGACCTATGCGCATCATCTGCGGCGTGCGGGCTATTACACCTGCCTGTCCGGCAAGATGCATTTCGTCGGGCCGGACCAGTTGCACGGCTTCGAGGAGAGGCTGACGACCGACGTCTATCCGGCGGATTTCGGTTGGACGCCGGACTACCGCAAGCCGGGCGAGCGGATCGACTGGTGGTACCACAATCTCGGCTCCGTCGCGGGGGCGGGGGTCGCCGAGATCACCAACCAGATGGAATATGACGACGAGGTTGCCCACCACGCCGAGCAGAAGCTCTACGATCTGTCGCGGGGCGCCGACGACCGGCCTTGGGCGCTGACCGTGTCGTTCACCCATCCGCACGATCCCTATGTCGCCCGGCGGAAGTTCTGGGACCTCTACGAGGATTGCGATCAGCTGGCGCCGGCGGTGGGGGATATCCCCTACGAGCAGCAGGACCCCCACTCGCAGCGGCTCTACCGCGCGAACGACTCCACCAGTTTCGACGTCACCGAGAACGAGGTCCGCCGGGCGCGGCGGGGCTATTTCGCCAATATCTCCTATCTGGACGAGAAGATCGGCTCGATCCTCGACGTGCTCGCCCGCACGCGGATGGACGACAACACCATCGTCGCCTTCCTGTCGGACCACGGCGACATGCTGGGCGAGCGCGGCATGTGGTTCAAGATGAACTTCTTCGAGGGCTCGGCCCGCGTGCCGCTGATGCTGATGGCCCCCGGGCTCGATCCACGCAGCGTCGACGCGCCGGTGTCGACCATCGATCTGGCGTCGACGCTCTGCGATCTCGCCGGCATCGACCTCGAGGCAGTCGCGCCGTGGACCGACGGCCACTCGCTGCTGCCGGTGGCGCGCGGCGGCGCGTCGCCTGCGCCGGTCTACATGGAATATGCCGCGGAAGGCTCGGAGGCGCCGCTGGTGTCGATCCGGCGGGGACGCTTCAAGTTCAACCATTGCGAGCTCGACCCGCCGCAGCTCTTCGACCTAGACGCCGACCCGTACGAACTGGTGAACCTGGCGGCCGATCCCGCCCATGCCGAGACGCTGGCGGGCTTTGAGGCCGAGATGCGGGCGCGCTGGGACATGGGGCGTTTCGACGCCGACGTGCGCGAAAGCCAGGCGCGCCGCTGGGTGGTCTACGAGGCGCTGCGCAACGGCGCCTATTATCCCTGGGATCACCAGCCGCTGCAGAAGGCGTCGGAGCGCTACATGCGCAACCACATGGACCTCAACACGCTGGAAGAATCGCAGCGCTTTCCGCGCGGCGAATAGGCCGATTCGTGTCGCGATACGGCGCACCGTCTCGTCTACCTCCTCAAGGCGAGCGCATTTGGTGCGCTTGCTGACGAAAAAGCGGGCGATCGACGCGTTTCGAGGCTGTCATGAAAGCTTCATGATTGTGTCATGGACCGGTTTTGAAGCACTCTTACCAACAGCGGCTTGGACACGCTCGGCAACAGGGCACGAGAGTCGCTTCAACGGTGAGGAAACCAACATGACCCGCAACCTTCTCAAGGCCGCCGTCGCGGTCGGCGCGCTGATCGCCGGCGCCAGCCAGGCCTTCGCCGTCACCGAGCTGCAGTGGTGGCACGCGATGACCGGCGCCAACAACGAAGTCGTCGACACGCTGGCCAAGGAATTCAACGAGTCCCAGGACGCCTACGCGATCCAGCCGGTCTTCAAGGGCACCTACCCGGAGACGCTGAACGCCGGCATCGCCGCCTTCCGCGCCAACCAGCCGCCGGCGATCATCCAGGTCTTCGACGTCGGCACCGGCGTGATGATGGGCGCCGAGGGCGCCGTTATGCCGGTGGCCGAGGTGCTCGAGGCCGGTGGCTACGCGTTCGACAAGTCGAACTACCTGCCCGGCATCGTCGCCTATTACTCCAAGCCGGACGGCACCATGCTGTCCTTCCCGTACAACTCGTCCTCGCCGATCCTCTATTACAACAAGGACGTGTTCGAGAAGGCCGGGCTCGACGTCGATGCCCCGCCAGCCACCTGGCAGGAGGTCTTCGAGGCCGCCCGCACGATCAAGGAATCCGGCGCGGCCGAATGCGGCTTCACCACGACCTGGCTGACCTGGATCCATCTGGAGAACTTCGCGGCCTGGAACAATCTGCCCTACGGCACGCAGGAGAACGGCCTCGCCGGTACCGATGTCCAGCTCGAGGTCAATGCGCCGATCTATGTCGAGCATTTCCAGGCGATCGCCGATCTCGCCAAGGACGGCGTGTTCCGCTACGGCGGCCGCACCTCGGAAGCCAAGCAGCTCTTCCTGTCGGGCGAGTGCGGCATCCTGACCGAGTCCTCCGGCGGTCTCGGCGACGTGGTGAAGTCGGGCCTCAACTACGGCATCGGCCAGCTTCCCTATGACGCCAACGCCGAAGGCGCACCGCAGAACACCATCCCGGGCGGCGCCAGCCTCTGGGTGTTCGGCGGCAAGTCCGACGACGAGGTCAAGGGCATCGCGGAGTTCTTCAACTTCCTCTCGCAGCCGGAAATCCAGGCTCGCCTGCACCAGGTGTCCGGCTATCTGCCGGTCACCATGGAAGCCTACGAGCAGACCAAGGCGTCCGGCTTCTACGACGAGAACCCAGGCCGCGAGACGCCGATCAGCCAGATGATGGGCAAGGCGCCGACCGAGAACTCGAAGGGCGTGCGCCTGCCGAACCTGCCGCAGATCCGCGACATCCAGAACGAGCAGTTCGAGGCGATGCTGGCCGGCGACATCGACGCCCAGACGGCGCTCGACCGGATCGTCCAGCTCGGCAACGAGGCGATCGCCGAAGCGCAGTAAAATCCTGCGATCGTGCCGGGCGGCGTTCGCCCGGCACTTCTTTATCTGCCCGCGGCGATCACGCCGAGCGGGCCAGCATGAATGTCGCCCCTGGTGAAAGCCATCTTCCCGAACAAGTGGTTGCCCTATCTGCTGCTCGCGCCGCAGGTGGCGATCACGCTGGTCTTCTTCTACTGGCCGGCCAGCCAGGCAATCTACCAGTCGCTGCTCAGCCAGGACCCGTTCGGGCTGCGCACCCGCTTCGTCGGGCTCGACAATTTCCAGGCGGTGCTCTCCGACCCCGCCTATCTCAACGCCATCAAGGTCACCGCGATCTTCTCGATCGCGACGGCGGTGCTGGCCATGACGCTGGCGCTGCTGCTGGCGACGTCGGTGGAGAAGGTGCTGCGCGGCAAGACCTTCTACCGGACGCTGCTGATCTGGCCCTACGCCGTGGCGCCGGCCGTCGCGGGCATGCTGTGGCTGTTCATGTTCAACCCGGCGATGGGCACCTTCGCCTACATGATGCGGCGCAACGGCTATGACTGGGATCCGCTGCTCAACGGCGACCAGGCGATGGTGCTGGTGGTGGTCGCCGCGGCCTGGAAGCAGATCAGCTACAATTTCCTGTTCTTCGTCGCGGCATTGCAGTCGATCCCGAAATCACTGGTGGAAGCCGCGGCGATCGACGGCGCCGGCTCGACCAAGCGCTTCTGGACCATCGTCTTCCCGCTGATCGCGCCGACGACGTTCTTCCTGCTGGTGGTCAACACGGTCTACGCGTTCTTCGACACGTTCGGCATCATCGACGCGGTCACCGCCGGCGGCCCGGCGCGGGCGACCGAGACGCTCGTCTACAAGGTCTATATCGACGGGTTCGTGAACCTCAATCTCGGCAGTTCGGCGGCCCAGTCGGTGATCCTGATGGCGATCGTCATCGCCCTGACGGCGGTGCAGTTCCGCTACGTGGAGAAGAAGGTGCACTATGGCTGATGCCCTGACGAGGCTCGCATGATCGAGCGCGGCGGCATCGGCCGCCCCATCGCCCACCTGGTGCTGATCCTCGGCGTGCTGATCGTGGCGTTCCCGATCTACTACACTTTCGTCGCCTCGACGCAGACGCTGCAGACCATCCTGCGGCCGCCGCTGCCGCTGGTGCCGGGCGGCGAGTTCGTCGACAATTACAGCCAGGCGCTGTTCGGCGGCGTCGGCCGGATCGGCGGCGTCGGGGTGGGCACGCTGCTGTTCAACACGACGGTGATGGCGCTCGGCATCGCCATCGGCAAGATCGTCATCTCGATCCTGTCGGCCTTCGCCATCGTGTTCTTCCGCTTCCCGTTCCGCATGGCGTTCTTCTGGCTGATCTTCATCACCCTGATGCTCCCCGTCGAGGTGCGCATCCTGCCGACCTACAAGGTGATGGTCGATCTCGGCATGATCGACACCTATGCCGGGCTGATCCTGCCGCTGGTCGCCTCGGCGACCGCGACGCTCCTGTTCCGGCAGTTCTTCATGACGATCCCGCCGGAGCTGGTGGAAGCCGCGCGCATCGACGCGGCCGGGCCGATGCGGTTCTTCCGGGACATTCTCATCCCGCTGTCGAAGACCAACATCGCCGCGCTCTTCGTCATCCTCTTCATCTATGGCTGGACGCAGTATCTGTGGCCGCTGCTCGTCACCAACGACAACCAGATGAACACCATCGTCATCGCGCTGAAGAAGATGGTGTCGTTTGCCGACGCGGACACGCCGTGGCCGCAGGTGATGGTCACCGCGATCCTCGCCATCGCGCCGCCGGTCCTGGTGGTCGTCTTGATGCAGCGATGGTTCGTGCGCGGCCTCGTCGAATCGGAGAAATAGGCTTGGCTCGCATCGAACTCACCGACATCCGCAAGGTCTATCCCGGCGGCGTCGAAGCGGTGAAGGGCGTCTCGCTCGGCATCGACGACGGCGAATTCGTCGTGCTGGTCGGGCCGTCCGGCTGCGGCAAGTCGACCCTCCTTCGCATGGTCGCTGGGCTGGAATCGATCACTTCCGGCACGATCCAGATCGGCGAGCGGGTCGTCAACGAGCTGGAGCCGGCCGAGCGGGACATCGCCATGGTGTTCCAGAACTACGCGCTCTACCCGCATATGAGCGTGCGACAGAACCTCGAATACGGTCTGAAGAACCGCAAGATGCCGAAGCCTGAGATCGCCCGGCGGGTGGACGAGGCGGCGGGAATCCTCGAGATCGCGCCGCTGCTCGCCCGCAAGCCCGGGCAGCTTTCCGGCGGCCAGCGTCAGCGCGTCGCCATGGGCCGCGCCATCGTCCGCGAGCCCGCGGCCTTCCTGTTCGACGAGCCGCTATCCAATCTCGACGCCAAGCTGCGGGTGCAGATGCGCGCCGAGATAAGGCGGCTGCAGCGGCGGCTGGCGACCACCAGCCTCTACGTCACCCACGACCAGCTCGAGGCGATGACGCTGGCCGACCAGCTGGTGGTGATGAACGGCGGCAGGATCGAGCAGGCCGGCAGGCCAATGGATCTCTACGAGCGGCCGGCGACCCTGTTCGTCGCGACCTTCATCGGCTCGCCGGCGATGAATCTCGTGCCGCTGGATGCGGCCGGCGGGGCGGGCGAGGGCCTCGTCGGCCTCGACGGGCTGCCGGGCGGCGTCTCGGACGGCGTCGTGCTGGGCATCCGCCCCGAGCACATGCGGCTGGTCGAGGCTGATGCGCACGAGGCCGGAGAGTTCGTGGCGGATCTCACGGTTACCGGCGTCGAGGTTGTCGGGGCGGAGAGCTACGTCTTCGGCGCCCTGGCGGAGAAGGGGCCGGAGATCGCCGTGCGGGTGCCGGGATACAGCCATCTGGAGCCGGGCACCAAGGTCCGGGCAGCGGGGCGACTTGATGCGGTCCACCGTTTTGATGGCGCCAGCGGCCGTCGGCTCGACTGAGCCGAGCCAGATCAGCCTGCTTCAGGCGTTTCGAGCGTCTGGCGGCCAGCCCTGCGCTGGCAGCATGTATGCCCTCCTCAATCTGCATGGGTTCCCTGCTTTGGCACGGTCTGCCGCGTCTTGCGGCAGTGCACATAAGCGCCTACAAGGAAGGCACAGACGCATGCGGGAGAGACCAGCCGAGAGGCTGGCGCCGAAGGAGCAACCGCCCCGGAAACTCTCAGGCAAAAGGACCGCTGCGTCGGCGCGAATTCCGAAGAGCGACATTCCCTTGGGGATGTCCGCCGAAGGAGAAAGCGGCGCGAGGAATTCTCCGCGTTCCGTGAAACTCTCAGGCTCATGACGGGAGGGGCATGAACGACATCCCCGCTGCGGCGGGATGAGAGGATCGTCATGACTTCCATCGCCGTCATCGGTGCGGGCATCACCGGAATCACCACCGCCTACCAGCTTCTCCTTCGCGGCTTCGACGTCACGGTCTTCGACCGCAACGCCTATGCGGGCATGGAGACCTCCTTCGCCAATGGCGGCCAGCTTTCGGCGTCGAACGCCGAGGTGTGGAACCAGCCGAGCACCTTCCTGAAGGGGCTCAAATGGATGCTGCGCAAGGACGCGCCGCTGCTCGTCCATCCGGCGCCCTCATGGCACAAGATCAGCTGGATGCTGGAATTCGTGCTGGCGGCCCGCAGCTACGAGGCGAACACCATCGCCACGACGAAGCTTGCCATCGAGGCCCGGCGGCATCTCCTGGAGATGGCCGACAACGAGGGCTTCGACTTCGACCTCGAGAAGCGCGGCATCCTGCACGTCTACGAGACGCAGGGCGAATTCGAGCATGCCGCCAAGGTCAACCGGCTCCTGGAAAAGGGCGGGCTCGCGCGCCGGTCGGTGACGCCGAGCGAGATCGCCGCCATCGAGCCGGCGATCCGCGGCAATTTCATCGGCGGGTTCTTCACCGAATCCGACTTCACCGGCGACATCCACAAATTCACTCGGCGCCTCGCCGAGGCCTGTATCCGCAAGGGCGCGAGCCTGCAGTTCAACGCCGACGTGCGCTCCCTCGCGACGCGCGCCGGCGGCGGTGTCGACGTCGTCTGGCAGGGCGGCGCCATGCCCGCCAGGGAGCCGCGCCGCGACCACTTCGACGGGATCGTCGTCTGCGCCGGCGTCGGCAGCCGCCGCTTTGCCGCTCAGCTCGGCGACCGGGTGAACATCTATCCGGTCAAGGGCTACTCCGTGACGGTCGAGCTCGCCGATGCGGCGAGCCGCGAGGCCGCGCCGTGGGTCAGCCTGCTCGACGAACATGCCAAGATCGTCACCAGCCGCCTCGGCGCCAACCGGCTGCGCATCGCCGGGACGGCGGAGTTCGCCGGCGAGGATCGCGACATCAAGGCCTCGCGCATCCGTCCGCTGGTCGAATGGAGCCGCAGCCGCTTCCCGGGCGTGTCGACCGATTCCGTCGTGCCCTGGGCCGGCCTGCGCCCAATGATGCCGGACATGCTGCCGCGCGTTGCCCCCGGCAAGCGGCCGGGCGTCTTCTACAACACCGGCCACGGCCATCTCGGCTGGACGCTGGCGGCCGCCACCGCCGACATGATCGCCGACCAGGTCTCCGGCAGCTTTGCCGGTGCGCGGGCACCCGGCCACGCGCCGGCGCACGCTTCCCGGACGTTCGCTTCCAACGCCGCCTGACGTTCGGCACGCTGTCCCGACAAGGGGCGGCGTGCAGGAAACTTCTCCCCCTGCCCATCACCGCTGCGACACTCGACCCGACACGTTTGGGACGGGAGCGATGCATGGCGGTGGAGAAAATGGTGCTGGCGGCAGCGCGGCGCGCCGGCGAGGCGACCGGCGTCGATCCGAGGGTGCTGCTGGCGGTGGCGCTGGTCGAGACGCGGGCCGTCGCGCTGGCGGTGTTCGATGGCCGGGCAGAGCCGCTGATCCGCTTCGAAGGGCATTATTTCGACCGGCTGCTGGCCGGGCCGGCACGTCAGCGCGCGCGGGCCGAGGGCCTGGCGCACCCGCGCGCCGGGGCTGTCGCCAATCCCGGCGCCCAGTCGGCGCGCTGGCGGCTGTTCGAGCGGGCCGCAAGGATCGATCCGGCGGCGACGATCGCCTCCACGTCGTGGGGGCTCTGCCAGGTGATGGGCGCGCACTGGCAGGCGCTCGGCTTTTCCAGCGCCGAGGAACTGCGACGCACGGCCCGCCTGTCGGTCGACGGCCAGTTCGCGATAGGCGCGCGCTTCCTGACGCTTGGTCATCTCGACAGGCGGCTGGCGGATGGCGACCACGCCGGCTTTGCGCGGCGCTATAACGGCCCCGGCTACAAGCGCAACCGCTATGACGCGAAGATCGCGGCGGCGTGGCGCGAGGCGCACCGGTTGCTTGCGGCGCCCGCCGATGATGCACCCCTTGCGCGGGGCACGCGCGGCGCGGCAGTGAAGGACTTGCAGGCCGGCCTGCGCCAGCACGGCCACGCCGTCGCCGTCGACGGACTGTTCGGACCGCTCACGGAAGCGGCGCTGAGCGCCTTCCAGCGGTCGGTTTCGCTGGCTGCGACCGGCGTTGCCGATGCTGCGACCCTCGCGCGCCTCGCCCGCCCCCTCTAGTCCACGGCTGAGGCAATTTCTGGCTGCGAGGGAGCCGTTGCCTGTGTTAGGTCGGGTCATGTCGCAGCCGCCGCTCATCGATTCCCGCCGCCACGCCGTCTTCCTCGATTTCGATGGGACGCTCGTCGATCTCGTGGACGATCCGAGTGCGGTGGTCATCGCGCCTGCCGCGCTGGCGCGGCTCGAGGCGCTGCGGGCGGAGCTTTCCGGCGCCCTGGCGATCGTCAGCGGCCGCCGGATCGCGGATCTCGACCGCTTCCTGTCGCCGTTGCGCTTTGCCGCGGCCGGCGTCCACGGGCTGGAGCGAAGGCTCCACCCCGATGGCGCGGTCGAGCGGCTGGCCGGCCCGGAAACGCTGGACGCCCTCCGCGCGGCGCTGGCCCCGACGCTTCTGGCGGAAAGCCGGCTGACGCTGGAAGACAAAGGCACGGCGCTGGTCCTGCATTACCGGACGGCGCCGGATCTCAAGGATCGTGCGGAACAGGCCATGACCGAGGCGACGCAGGGGCGCGACGATCTGGTCGTCATGCTCGGCGACAACATCGTCGAGGTGCACCCGGCCGGCATGGACAAGGGTGTCGCCGTCGCCGAGATGCTGCAACAGCCGCCCTTTGCCGGAAGGGTTCCGGTGTATGTGGGGGACGACACGACCGATGAATTCGCCCTCAGGCATGTGCGTGACAATGGGGGTGTCTCGATCAAGGTCGGAACGAAGGAGAGCGTCGCGGCGCATCGCCTCGCCGATGTCGGGGCCGTGCACCACTGGCTGGGCGCCGCGACGTGAGCGACGGATTTTGCCCGATGGGACGAGGCGGAGCCGGCGCTTGCCGGTTCCAGGGTGGCGGGAAGGGATCGAATGGCTGACCGACAGCGACGACTGGTGGTGGTGTCCAACCGCGTGGGACCGCTCAACGACGAGGGCAAGGCCGGCGGTCTCGCCGTGGGCCTTTCCGACGCGCTGAAGCGCCGGGGCGGGCTGTGGTTCGGCTGGAGCGGCGACATCTCCGAGGAAGGTACGTTCAGCGCCGAGCATACCGAGGTTCAGGATCATGTGGCGATGACCACCATCGACATGAACCAGGAGGATATCGACGGTTTCTACTACGGCTACGCCAACCGCTCGCTCTGGCCGCTGCTGCACTACCGGCTGGATCTTGCGCATTTCGACCGCCAGTCCGACCGGGTCTATCGCTCGGTGAACCAGCGTTTCGCCTCGCGTCTCGCGCCGATGCTCGCCGAGGACGATCTCGTCTGGGTCCACGACTATCATTTCTTCTATCTCGGATCGGAGCTGCGCCAGTGCGGCTACGAGGGCCGGCTCGGCTTCTTCCTGCACATTCCGTTCTGCCCGCCGGAGATATTCACGGCGCTGCCGGCCAGCCACGACATCGTGCGCGCCATGCTCGCCTATGACGTGGTGGGCTTCCAGACCGAGACCGACCGGCGCAATTTCGTGGCGTTCTGCATCCGCGAACTGGGCGGCGAGAAGCTCGACGGCCGCCGCGTCCGGGTCGGCGACCGCACCGTGCTGGCCCAGACCTTCCCGATCGGCATCGACGCGCACGGCTATTCGCGCTTCGCCACGTCCCCGGAGGCCGGCGAGCACGAGGAGATGCTGCGCGATCTCGCCGGCGACCGCCTGCAGATCGTCGGCGTCGACCGGATGGATTATTCCAAGGGGCTGGTCGAGCGCTTCCGCGGCTTCGAGCGCCTGCTCGAGGACTATCCGGAGAATCGCGGCAACGTGCAGTTCCTGCAGGTCGCGCCGCTTTCGCGCTCGGAACTCGGCGCCTATGTCGACCTGCGGCGGGAACTGGAAGAACTCGCCGGGCACATCAACGGCCGCTTCGCGACGCTCGACTGGACGCCGATCCAAATCATGACGCGCGGCTTCACCCGCCGCGCGCTGGCGGGGATCTACCGCGCCGCGCGGGTCTGCCTGGTGACGCCGCTGCGGGACGGGATGAACCTCGTCGCCAAGGAGTTTGTCGCCGCGCAGGCAGCGGACGACCCGGGCGTCCTGGTGCTGTCGCGCTTTGCCGGCGCGCGCGCCGAACTGTCCGACGCGCTGATCGTCAATCCCTATTCGACCGACGACATTGCCCGCGCCCTGCAGCGGGCGCTGACGATGTCCTTCGACGAGCGCAGCCATCGCTGGGAGCACATGCGCGAAGCGGTCTTCGCCGGCACGGCGGCGCACTGGTGCGACGACTTCCTGGCGTCGCTCGAAAGCTTCGACCCGGTCACGCCGGAGACGGACGCAGCCTGACCGCCACCAGCAGCGCGATCAGGCCGAGAGCCAGCACGGATGCCGAGGCGGTGAGCGCCAGATTGTAGTCGGCGTCGCCGGCGACGAGAAAGCCGGCGACCAGCGGTCCGAGCATCTGGCCGAGCCCGAATCCGGCGGTCAGGACGGCAAAGCCGCGGCCGCCGAGCCCGTGGCGGCCGAGCGGCATGGTCAGCACGGTGATGGCCATGAAGGTGCCCCCGAACAGCAAAGCGGCAAGCAGGGCCGCCGTGGCGGAGCTGCTCAGCACCGGCAGCATGACCCCGAGAATCTGCGCGACGTAGGCAGAGGCGAGAGCCGCCGCAAAGCCGATGCGCTGCGCGATCATCGACCAGATCAGGCAGCTCGGCAGGCCGGCGAGGCCGACCATGATCCACACCCAGTCGCCCATCTCCGCCAGTCCCGGCCGGCTCTTGACGATCGCCACGATGAAGGTGGCGAAGACCGAATAGCCGAGGCCTTCGCAGGTGTAGTTGACGAGCAGCGGCCAGAACGGCAGCGGCCGCGGCACGCGCCGCCGCGGATCGGGCTGGCGCGTCAACGCCGGCAACTGGCGGTCGCGCACCTCGGCAATGATCACCGGCACCAGCGGCACGCAGATCAGGCCGGCGGCGATCCAGAGCCCTGATGCGTCGAGGGCCGGGGAGGCAGCGTGGACCAGCAGACCCGACACCGCGATCCCCGAGCCGACGCCGCCGAACACCCAACCGAGCTTGGCCTCGGCACCGATGCCCGCCAGCGCTTCGGCGATGATGCCGGCGGCGGCGATCATCGCGAAGGCGCTGGCGAGACCGGACACGCCGCGCAGCACCAGCCAGGCGGCGAGATCGTCGGTCAGGCCCATGCCGATCGTCGTTGCGACGCTGGCGACGAGGCCGATCTGCAGCGCCCGGCGCCGTGACGGCCCGGCCGGCACGAAGGAGGCGAGAATGGACCCTGCCAGATAGCCGGCGAAATTGGCCGCCGCGATGATCCCCGCGACGTCCGGCCCGAAGCCGTAGTCGCGCTGCATCAGCGGCAGCAGCGGTGTGTAGATGAAACGGCCTACCCCCATCACCACCGCGAGGGTGAGGAAGCCGCCGAGCAGCAGACGGTGGGTGGGGTTCATGGGGTGGGATCCGGTAAGGCGGCGGACGATGGTCACGCGACAATAGGCGTCGAAGCGACAAGGCGAGAGGATGCCGACGATACAGCCGCAAAGGTAAGGAGGCCAAACATTATCGGACCGTATCGCTGATGCCTTCGCAAGCCCTATGTGCAGCCCTGCAATCGAAGGATGACGGACATGTCCCACAAGAAGTCGCCCGTGCGCCTCGCCGATCTCGATCTGACGACGCGGATCGACGAGCAGGACTACGAGACACGGCTCGCCGACGCGCAGACCTGCTTCCAGCAGATCCACCAGGCCTACCTCAAGACGAGCGATGATGGCGTCGTGGTCTTCGAAGGGTGGGATGCGGCCGGCAAGGGCGGTGCCATCCGCCGCATGGCAAGCGTCATGGACCCGCGCGGCTTCCGGGTATGGCCGATCGGCGCGCCCACGGGGCGCGATGCGGAACGCCACTACATGGCCCGGTTCTGGGAAAGGCTTCCGGCCGAGGGCGAAATCGCGGTGTTCGACCGGTCCTGGTATGGCCGCGTCCTGGTCGAGCGGGTCGAGGGCCTCGCAACAGAGCCGGAATGGGAGCGCGCCTACGAGGAGATCAACGCCTTCGAGAAGCAGCTCGTCGACGGGGGAACGCGGATCGCCAAGGTGTTCCTCTACATCGACCGCGACGAGCAGCTGAAGCGCTTCGAGAAGCGGCTGCACGATCCGCTGAAGCGCTGGAAGCTCTCCTTCGAGGATTTCCGCAATCGCGACAAATGGGACGATTACGAGCGGGCCGCCGACGAGATGCTGGCGCGCACCGACACGGCCTGGGCGCCCTGGCACGTCATCCCGGCCAACCAGAAGAAGTTCGCCCGCGTGGCCGCCCTCGAGGCGATCGGAGCACGGCTTTCCACCGGTGTGGATCTGTCGCCGACGCCCCTCGACCCCGAATTGGAAGCGCGCTTCCTCCGCGAGACCGCTGGTTGACGATGCGGGCGCCGGCCCGGAAAAGGAGGCCGTATATCGAAAGCCCGGGCCGATCCTTCGATCAGCCCGGGCTCAAGCTTTCGAGTGCCCCGCGCGATCAGCGCGACGCGGCGACGATGCTGGCGATCAGCCCGGAGGCCGCGGCGACCAGCAGATAGTCGTTGTCGACGCGGACCCAGCGCTGGCCGTTGGCCGGTCGGCGCAGGCCCTGGCGCTGCCAGTCGTTGACCGCCCGGCCGCGATATTGCGCCGGGACCGGCCGCCGCGATGGCGCCAGTTTCGCTGCTGCTGACGGGCGTCGCGGCGATCGTGGCGAACGTCCTTGCCGCGATGGACGACGGTCTTCTGCTTGACGACCGTACGGTGGACTTCCTTGCCACCGGCGGCGCTGGCCGGCGAGGCGAAAGCCGGGAGCGCGACCGCGAGGCTGAGCGCGACGGCAAGTGATTTCATGAACATGGCTTGATCTCCTGACGTCCCTGTCGGTGAACTAACCGCGCCCGACGCCCATCGATCCGGTTACGAAACGTGTCTTTTGTTGCGGAGCCCGTCAGGCCGCCAGCGGCAGCCTCACGGTCTGCTCCAGCCCGCCGCCCGGCCGGTTGACGATGCTGATCGAGCCGCCGGCCCCGTCGATGATCTCCTTGGCGATGGCAAGCCCGAGCCCCGCACCCGGCTTGAACTGGCGCCGGCCGGGGTCGACCCGGAAGAAGGGCTCGAAGGCGCGGCCGATCACCGCCTCGGGGATGCCCGGTCCGTCGTCGGCGATGACGATCACCGCCTCCTTACTGTTGCGCCGGAGGCTGACATGGGCGCCGCCGCCATGCAGCGCGGCGTTGTCGATCAGGTTGCGCAAGGCGCGCTTCAGCGCGAACGGCCGGGCGGCGGCGGAGAGTGGCTCCTTGCCGGGGTCGACGTCTTCCACGATGCGCCCGATCTCGCGCAACTCGGCGGCGATCTCGCAGACCAGCGGCCCGAGCGCGATGGCCTCGCCGGGCGAGGGGTCGACCTCCTCGCGGACGAGACGGATGGCGCTGTCGGCGATGCGGTCGAGCTCAGAGAGATCCTTCAGCCAGACCTCGCGATCCTCGTCCGGCAGGAACTCGGCCCGCAGGCGCATCCTCGTCATCGGCGTGCGCAAATCGTGGCCGGCGGCGGCGACGAGGCGCATGCGGCTCTCGATCGCGTCGCGCACCCGGCTGGTCAGCCGGTTCAGCGCCGCGGCCGTGGCGCGGACTTCCGCCGGTCCGTCCTCCGGCACATGCGCCGGCAGGCCGTCTGTGCCGACCGTCGAGACTGCCTCGTCGAGCAGCCGCAGCGGCCGCGTGACCTTGGTCGCGGCAAACAGCGATACCGCCGCGGCGCCGGCGACGACGAGAGTCATATAGAAGACGAAGACCGGCCAATTGCGCGGCGGGAAGCCGGGATAGGGCAGATAGGCCCATTCGCCGGGCGCGAACTCGAACGCCAGCTGGCGGGTGCGCGCTTCCGGATCGCCGACGATGCGCACGGGGATGTCGAGACCGGCCTGCGTCAGGGAATCCTGGATGCCGCGCGCCTCGCGGACCATGAAGCCCGGCTCGCGCAGCGGCTCTCCGGCGGTGACGATGCCGTGCCGTTCGGCCGCGGAGGGGTCGTCTGCGAGCACCGAGGCGAGGATCCGCACCTCCTCCGAAAAGGTCTGGCGGAAGCTCTCGCGGTCGGGCCGCTCGATGACCTGGACCGAAACCGCCGCGGCGATGGCGACGACGCCGACGATCGCCAGGACCAGCAGGATCGCGAATCGCGCCCGCAGCGAGCTCATTGCTCGGGCTCCTCGCGCCGGTCGACCCGCGCGGCGAACTGGTAACCGCCGTTGCGGACGGTCTTGAACAGGCGGAACACGCCGCCGTCGCTGAACTTGCGGCGCAGGCGGCTCATCGTCACGTCGACGGATCGGTCGAAGGGATCTGCAGTGCGCCCGTGCAGGAGGTCCATCAGCACGTCCCGCGACAGCACGCGGCCGGGCCGGTCGAGGAAGATCATCAGCATGTCGAACTCGGCGCCGGTGAGGACGATCTCCTCGCCGTCCGCGGCCCGAACGATGCGGCGCTCCGGGTCGACGGAGAAGCCGTCGAAATGATAGAGCGCCGGCGCGCGCTCGGCGGGGGCCTCGCCGCCGCGCCGCAGCACTGCCCGGATCCGCGCCGCCAGCTCGCGCGGATTGAACGGCTTGCCGAGATAGTCGTCGGCGCCGAGCTCGAGGCCGATGATGCGGTCGACATCCTCCTTGAGGGCGGTGAGAAGGATGATCGCCATGTCCGGCCGGCGCTCCTTCATATCCCGGCACATGTCGAGGCCGGAGCCGTCGGGCAGCATCACGTCGAGCACGACGAGGTCGATGCGGGAATCGCCGATCTTCTGCTCGCAGGCCCGCCGGGACGCGGCGATCGAACAGCGAAATCCCTGGCTCTCGAGATAGCGCCCGAGAAGGCGGCCGATTTCCGGGTCGTCGTCGACGACGAGAATGTGGGGCTGGCTCATGCTGCGCATCCTGAGGCTCGTCATCTTTTCTCGCCGGGGCCGAGGCGCGAGGCGAGGGAATTCTTGTAACGCGAGGTTGCAGGGCGCGCTTTGGCAACGTTTTGCAACAACTCTCCGCCGCGTGGCCATGTTTCGCAACACTTGGCCGCAAGACGGCAACATCCGGCGCCTAGGTTCAGGGTCCACCAGTCATCGAACGAGAGGATATTCGCATGACCCGTCTTTCCATGAATTCCCGCCGCCCGTCGAAACTGATCGCGCTGCTCGGCGCGGCGCTTATGGCCGGCACCGGTGCCGCCTATGCCCAGGCACCCACACAAGGCCCGGCCGGCGCAACCCAGGCCGGTCCCGCGACGCCAGGCGCTGAGCGCGGCGACGGTCCCCGCATGGGACGTGAGCGCGGCGGTCGTCACCACATGCAGCGCGGCCATCATGGCCCGCGCGGCGGCCACCACGGCCAGATGATGCGGATGTTCTCGCCGGCCAAGGTCGCCGGTGCGCTTGCCGCCATCGAGACCGGGATCGGCGTGCAGCCGGACCAGATGGCCGCCTGGCGGACCTTTTCCGGCGCTCTCGTCGCCTTCGCCGATGGCGCGCAGCCGCCGTACATGGGTCCGCGTCGTGGCGGCCGCATGATGATGCCGAACGCCGGGGCGGCGCCTGAGGCGCCGGGCGCCTTCGAGGATTCGCAGCTCGAAGAGACGATCGAGGATCAGGTCGAACTGCCGGGCGACGATGCCGATGAAGGCGCAGACTCGGTCGACACCGCTGACGATGCCGACGACACCGTCGCGGCAGAGGCAGCCGGACCGGGCTTCATGATGCTCGACCGTATGGCCGACCGGGCGATCGAGCAGGGCGAGCGGGCCGAGACGCTGAAGGCCGCACTGGCCGACCTGCAGCAGACGCTGACCCCCGAGCAGATCGACACGGCGCGCAGCCTGGTGCGCTCGATGATGCGGGACGCGCGCAAGGAGCACCGCGCGGAGATGCGCGAGCGTCGCGGCGGCCGTGATGGCGAGATGCGGCACGGCAAGCCGGGTCACGGCGAGCATCACCGCAACCACGCCGAAGACGGCAAGGGCAAGGGCCCCAAGCACGATCGCGACTGACCGAAGGGCCATCGACTGATGCCAAACGGCTGGTCCCTCGCGGGACCGGCCGTTTCGGTTTGCGGGAGGATCAGTCCGGCATATCGAGAGCCACCGCGGTCGCCTCGCCGCCGCCAATGCAGATCGCGGCGATGCCGCGCCTTGCGCCGCGCTGGCGAAGTGCCGCGACGAGGGTCACCAGGATCCGGGCGCCGGAGGCGTCGATCGGGTGCCCGAGCGCACAGGCGCCGCCATTGACGTTCATGATGTCGTGCGAAATGCCGAGATCCTGCATGGCGATCATCGGCACCACCGCGAAGGCCTCGTTGACCTCGAAGAGATCGACGTCGCCGAGCCGCCAGCCGGCGGCGTCGAGCACGCGGCGGATGGCCTCTACCGGTGCGGAGGTGAACCGGGCCGGCTCGCCGGCGAAGCGGCTGGTCGCGACGATCCGCGCCAAAGGCGCGAGCCCTCGTTTCTCGGCAAAGGATTTGCGCGACAGGACCAACGCCGCCGCGCCGTCGGAGATCGACGACGAATTGGCGGCGGTGACGGTTCCGCCCTCCCGGAACGCCGGTCTCAGCAGAGGGATTCTGGCGGGGTCCGCCTTCCGGGGCTGCTCGTCATGGGTCACGGTCGACGTGCCCTTTCGGGTCGTCGTCGCCACGGGAACGATCTCGGTCGGCGTCTCCGGGCCTTCGGCGGCCAATGCCCGCGCCAGCGAGGCGGCGGCAAATTCATCCTGCGCCTGGCGGGAGAACTGGTACGCCTCGGCCGCGTCCTCGGCAAAGCTGCCCATCAGCCGCCCCTTGTCGTAGGCGTCCTCCAGCCCGTCGAGGAACATGTGGTCGAGGACCTCGCCGTGGCCGAGCCGGAGGCCGCCACGCGCCTTCGGCAGGAGATACGGCGCGTTGGACATCGACTCCATGCCGCCGGCAACCTGCAGCCCTTCGGGGCGGGCGATGAGGCCGTCATGTGCGATCATCACCGCCATCATGCCGGAGCCGCACATCTTGTTGACGGTGGTGCAGGGAACGGATGTCGGCAGGCCGGCACCGATCGCCGCCTGGCGTGCCGGGGCCTGGCCGAGGCCGGCGGGCAGGACGCAGCCCATCGTCACTTCCGCCACGTCACCCGGCGCGCCGCCGCAGCGCTCCAGCGCCGCGGCAATGGCGCATGCACCCAGTTGCGGGGCGGTCAGCGGCATGAGTTCGCCCTGAAAGCTCCCGAGCGGCGTGCGGGCGGCGGCGAGGATGACGACGAGATCCGGCACCGGCCTGCCTCCTCAGGCAGGCGGCCGCGTCGCGGCCAGCGACGGCCTGTCGGCGAACCGGTCGCGCAGTCCCCGCAGATGCGGCGTCGGCGGGATCCAGTCGGCGGCGGGAAAGCGCATGTCGACGTAGTCCAGCGCGACGATCGCGACGAGCTGCCCGAGATCGAGGTCTGCCAAGTCGCGGCCGACAAGGGCCGTGTCGACGACGCGCAGACCCTCGATGATCGCGTGGCGGCGCTTGCGGCCGAGATCCTGCTCGTCGAAGCCCGTGTCCTGAAAGCCGCCGCTGAGGATGCGGCGGCCGATCATGGTCTGAACCGCCGCGTCGCAGACGCCGAGTGCGGTGCCGGCAACCGCCAGGCAGGCTGGGTCCCACCCGCCGGCCCCGTCGTCGCCGGCCTGCCGCAGCTGTTCGGCATAGGCGGCGATCAGCAGGCATTCGGCGATGGCGGTGCCGTCGTCCAGCACCAGGCAGGGCACCCGGCCGGCGCTGTTGGCGGCCAGGAGCTCGGCAGGATCCGACCAGAGATCGACATTCCGAACGTCGAGATCGTCCACGCCCGCCTCGATCAGCGCGACATGGGCGATGCGGGCGAAGGGGGAGGTGGGGTTCTTGTAAAGACGCATGTCCTGCCTCGTGCTGGTGTTCGGCGCCCGAAGCTATCCGGCTCTAGCGATAGAGCAAGGTCGGCAGCCACATGGTGACCGCGGGAATGAAGGTGACGAGGCCCAGGACGAAGAACAGCGGCACCAGGAACGGCATGGTGGCGCGCATGCAGCGCTCGAACGGGACGCCGGAAACGCGCGACAGCACGTAGAGCACCATGCCGATGGGCGGCGTCAAAAGTCCGATCATCAGGTTCAGCACCATGATGACGCCGAAATGCACGGGATCGACGCCCATCTTGATGGCGATCGGCAGGAGCACCGGCGTCAGGATGGTGATCGCCGCGACCGTCTCCATGAAGCAGCCGACCACCAGCAGGATGAGGTTGATCAGCAAAAGGACGATAATCGGATTTTCTGACACGGTCAGGATCAGCGAGGCGAAATGCTCGGGCGCCCGGTTGGAGGTGAGTATCCAGGCGAAGATCGAGGCCGCCGCGACGATGAACAGCACCACGGCCGTCGTCTCGATCGTGTCGAAGGAGACCCGCAGGAAGCGCTTCAGCGACAGGCTGCGATAGACGAAGAGGCCGAGGATGAGGGCCCAGGCACAGGCGGCGATCGCCGCCTCGGTCGGGGTGAAGGCACCTGACAGGATGCCGCCGACGATGATCACCGGCGTCAGCAGCGACAGGAAGGCGCGCTTGAAGGTGAAGCCGAGGATCGACAGGCGGAAGGGCTGGTCGATCGGATAACCCCGCATGCGCGCATAGACGGCGATCATCACCATCAGCGACACCGCCATCAGGAGACCGGGGATGAAGCCGGCGGCGAAGAGCTGGCCGATCGAGGCGCCGGCGACGACCCCGTAGATCACCATCGGCAGCGATGGGGGGATGATCGGGCCGATGGTCGAGGAGGCGGCGGTGATGCCGACGGCGAAATCCGGCTCGTAATTGGCGTCGCGCATCGCCTTGATCTCGATGGCGCCGAGGCCGCCCGCGTCGGCGACGGCGGCGCCCGACATGCCGGCGAAGATCACCGATGCGCCGACATTGACGTGGCCAAGCCCGCCGCGCATCCAGCCGAAGATCGCCTTGGCGAAGTCGAAGATCCGCTCGGTGATGCCGGCGGCGTTCATCAAATTGCCGGCGAGGATGAAGAACGGGATGGCCAGCAGCGGGAAGGAATCGACGCCGTTGATCATGCGGTGGATGACGACGACGTCCGGCACCCGGCCCTCGACCAGGATGAAGATCGCTGACGAGCCGGCGAGTGCGATGGCCACCGGCACGCCGAGGATGATCATCCCGAGAAGGGAGGCAAAGAGGAGGATCAGGAGCATGGGGACCTGTCGACGTGGGACGACGGGCGGCGGTCGCGCAGGGCTTCCGCCGGCGGTTGCGGTGGGCGGCGTCGCGGAGCGGCAGGTGTCGGCGTCAAAGGCCGGTACCGGTGAGAGCGAAGCGTTCCGGGTCGATCAGCCGGCTGGTGCCGGTGCGCAGGTGCCGCACGAGGGCAAGAAGCGCGTAGAGCGCCATGAAGGCGAAGCAGGCGGTGACACCCCAGTAGATCCAGGATTTCGGCACGTCGATCGAGACCATCATCTGCTGGGTCTTGGTCGCCAGTTCGGCGCAGAACCAGCCCATCGTCGCGAAGAAGACGAGGGAGATGACGTCGACCGTCAGCTGCGCCACGTAGCGGCCGCGGCGCGAGAGATAGCGGTAGAACAGCTCGACCGCGATGTGGCTTTCCTTGCGAGCCGCCATGACCGACCCGATGAAGGTGACGCCGATCAGCAGGAAGCGCGCCACTTCCTCGGTCCAGCCGAGCGAGTTGTTGAGCACGTAGCGCGTGAAGAACTGCAGGAAGACCACGAAGGACAGGAGCCAGAAGACGAAGAGCACCAGCCCGTCGCTCCATCGGATGTCCGACAGGTCGACCGGCTCGGAGCTGAGCGCGCTCGGCTCTTCCGCCCGGATGCCCGCTTCGGGCTCCGGTCTCTGGGCGTCTGATGCCATCGTCGTCTCCGCTGCCTGCGTGAGGCCGGGCGGCGGCAGGGCCGCCCGGGATGATCCAGCCGAAGCGCCTATTCGATGGCCTGGAGGCGATCGTAGACCTCCTGTTCCCAGGTGGCGTCGGGGCCGTTGTGCAGTTCCATTGTCACCTCGCGGAAGGGCGCGACGTCGACCTCGTGGACGTTGACGCCCTGCTCCTTGAACCAGGCGGCGAGTTCCGCCTCGGTTTCGCGAACCTGCGTGGTGGCGCAGTCGGAAGCTTCCTTCAGAAGGCCGGTCAGGGCTTCGCGGTCGGCCTCGTCCATCTGGTCCCAGGTCGGGCCGCCGATAATGGTCAGCAGCGCGTCGTTGATATGGGCCGTCAGCGAGATGTCCGACTGGACCTCGTGGAACTTCTTCGCCTGGATCGTCGGCAGCGGGTTTTCCTGCCCGTCGACCGTGCCTTGCTGCAGTGCAAGGTATACTTCGGCAAAGGCGATGGGGGTGGGGTTTGCGCCGACCGCCTTGGGAAACATCATGTAGAGCGGCGCGTTCGGCACGCGGATCTTCATGGCGGCCATGTCCTCGGGCTTCAGGACCGGCTTGTTCGCCGTCACATGCCGCTGGCCGTAATAGGTGGTGGCGACGATGTGGTTGCCAGAGGCCTCGCGATAGCCCTCGGCGAGCTCGGCGAAGAGGTCCGACGAGCGGAACTTGTCCCAGTGGTCGTAGTTGCGGAACATGTAGGGTGCGCCGCCGATGGCCACCGCGCCGAAGGCACGGCCGGCAAAGAGCTGGCCGGTATAGATGATGTCCACCGTGCCAAGGCCGAGCCCCTCGTTGATGTCCTCCTCCTTGCCGAGCGAGGACGCCGGGAACACCTCGATGGCGTATCGATCCTCGGTGGCTGCCTTGAGCTTGTCCGACGTCTCGACGGCGCAGGTGTGGTAGGGCTCGCTGGCCTCGTAGACATGGGCCCATTTGAGCACCGTCTCCGCCGAGGCGGCGTTGGCGGACATCGCTAGCGCGGCCGCCGACGCGAGCAGCACGAACTTCTGGCGCGTATGTTTCATGTTCTTCCTCCCTAATGTATACACTGTTTTTTTGGCCATCATATTGGCTGCGCGTCGAAGCGCAATGGCGCGATGTGGTATTCTTCGGCGCGCCGCTTTGGCGGGCGCAGCCCATCCGCGGATGGCGATACCCACCATCACCGATCGCACCGGCGCCGGGGCGACCGCGAATGCAGGAACTCCCCGACCATGACCACGCCGACGGTCCGCCTCGACCCATCCGACAACGTCGTCACTGCGCTGCGCGCCCTGGAGGCCGGCACGGCGGTCGAGGAGACGCTGACGCTCGGGCTGATCCCGCGCGGCCACAAGATCGCGACCCGGACGATCCCCGCTGGCCAGCCGGTGATGAAATACGCGCAGATCATCGGCTACGCCGCCGAGGACATTGCCGCCGGCGCGCATGTCCACACCCACAATGTCGCGTTCCGCGGCACGGCGCATAATTACGACTTCGCCACGGATCTGCGGCCTGTCGCGATGGTGCCCGAGGCGCCGCGCGACACGTTCATGGGCTATCGCCGAGCCGACGGGCGGGTCGGGACGCGCAACACCATTGCCGTCCTCACCTCGGTGAACTGCTCGGCGACGGCCGCCCGCAAGATCGCCGAGGCCTTCAGGCCGGAGGAACTGGCGGCCTTCCCGAACGTCGACGGCGTCACGGCCTATGTCCACGGCACCGGTTGCGGCATGGGCGGCGACGGGGAGGGGTTCGACGCGCTGCAGCGGGTAATGTGGGGCTATGCGCGCCACCCCAACGTCGCCGGCGTGCTGATGGTCGGGCTCGGCTGCGAGGTCAACCAGATCGACTGGCTGCTCGAGGCCTACGGCATCGAGAAGGGCCCGATGTTCCAGGCGATGAACATCCAGGACGTCGCGGGCCTGCGCCGCACCGTCGAGATCGGCATCGAGAAGATCCGCGCCATGCTGCCGATCGCCAATGCCGCGACGCGCGAGCCATGCCCGGCCTCGGAGCTGATGGTCGGGCTGCAATGCGGCGGCTCCGACGCCTGGTCCGGGATCACCGCCAACCCGGCGCTCGGCTATGCCTGCGACCTCCTGGTCGCGCAGGGCGGCACCGGGGTGCTGGCGGAGACACCGGAGATCTACGGCGCCGAGCACCTGCTGACCCGCCGCGCCATCGACGAGAAAACCGGGCAGAAGCTCGTGAGACTGATCGAGTGGTGGGAGGACTACACCGCGCGCAACAAGGGCTCGATGGACAACAATCCCTCGCCCGGCAACAAGAAGGGCGGGCTGACGACGATCCTCGAGAAGTCGCTCGGCGCCGCCGCCAAGGGCGGCACCTCGCCGCTGACCGGGGTCTTCCGCTACGCCGAGCCGATCACGGCGCGGGGCTTCGTTTTCATGGATTCGCCCGGCTACGATCCGGCTTCGGTGACCGGCCAGATCGCGTCGGGCTGCAACCTCGTGGCGTTTACCACTGGGCGCGGGTCGGCGGCCGGCTTCAAGCCGGCGCCGTCGATCAAGATCGCGACGAACAGCGAGATGTACCGGCGGATGACAGAGGACATGGACTACGACGCCGGGCGCATCGTCTCCGAGGGCATGTCGATCGAGACGGCCGGCCGCGAGATCTACGAACTGCTGCTGCGCGTCGCCTCGGGCGAGGCGTCGAAGTCAGAGGCCCAGGGCCTCGGCGACTACGAGTTCGTGCCCTGGCAGATCGGCGCGACGATGTGAGGCGGGGCTCGCCCGGTCAGTTGCGGTGGAACGTGCCGAGGCCGGCCCGGTCGTAGAATTCCAGCGTCACGCTGTTGGCGCTGCCATCGCCACCCGATCGAAACCGCACCGCGGATAGCGGCGCGGCATTCTCGCCGATCGGCTCGAAGGTGAAGACGTCGCCATCGTAGGGGGTGAGCGGGAAGCGCTTGGGCGCGTCGGCGGGGCCCAGTTTCATCGACAGCATTCCATCGTCGGCCTCGACCACAAGCGGGCCGTAATAGCTGTTGTCATAGGTGCCGGCATAGGCGTCGTCGGTGCGCGGCGGTGCGGCGCGGGCGGGCGGTTCGGCATAATCGGGTCCGTCCCGCTCCGCGGCCATCATCTGGGCGAAGAAGCCGCCGATGAAGCTCAGCCAGTCGACGGTCTGCTCGCCATGTTGGGCGATGTCCATGAAGGTCGAGCCGATCGCCTCGGGCACGCCGATCGGCTCGCCGTTGGTGACGGCGGCGATGCCGAGCGCCTCGCCCGGCAGCAGCAGGATCGCCGTCGAGGTGCCGAGGACGAATGCACCGGAATGGCCGAGCGTCACGCGGCCGAGATCGTCATAGCCGACATTCCACCCCAGCCCGTAGAAGCCGGCCCGCTCGGTCGGGTCGGCCGGCAGGCGCCCCGCGATATGCGGCAGATGGGTGGTCGCCAACGCACCGGCACCGACGATGGGCTCGCCCTCGAAGGTGCCTGCGCCCAGCTGCAGGCGCAGATATTGCGCAAGGTCCAAGATCGAGCCGCTGGCACCGCCGGCCGGTGCCTGGGCATCCGGCATGCGGTCGTAGCGCGCTTCCCAGCGCCGCTCGGCCGGATCGCCGACGCGGACATGGATCCGCGCCCGGTTCGCATGGCTCAAATAATCCGCGTGGCGGAAGCTCGATCGGCTCATGCCGAGCGGCTCGAACAGAAGTCGCTGGGCCAGATCCTCGAATGGCTCGCCGGCAGCCTTGGCCGCCGCGACCGCGCCTGCGGTATAGCCGTAATTGCTGTAGTGGTAGGTGGAGCGGAACGGGTCCAGCGGCTGCTGATCGAGCCGCGACAGGATGGTCTCGCGGTCGAAGCCGAGATCCTCCAGGAGATCCCCGGCTCCGGTGTTCAGCCCCGAGCGATGCGACAAGAGGTCGGAGAAGGTCGCGTTTTCGGTGACATAGGGATCGGACAGCGCGAAGGACGGATCGTGGCCGCGCACCGGATCATCCCAGTCGAACAGCTCGTCGCCAACGAGACGGGCGAGGATCGTCGAGGTGATCGGCTTCGATACCGACGCGAGCATGAACACCGTGTCGGTGTCCACAAGCGCCGGCTGTCCGATCTCGCGCAGGCCGAAGCCCTTGGCATAAAGGATCTCGTCCCTGTAGACGACCGCGACCGCGACGCCGGGGATCCCGGTTTTCGCCATCGCGGCCTCGACGACGTCGTCGAGTCGGCCGACGGCGGCCTCCACGTGCTGCCGGTCAAGAAGCGGCGGCACCGGCGCGATGGGGGCGGGGAGGAGCGTCGCTGGCGACGATTCCGCATCGTCGGCGCCGGCAGGCGCCGGCACGAGACCGATGAAGGCGCCGAGGAGAGGCCAAAGCAGCCTTGGGGATATTGCCAGAACAGCCAACCGGATCATCGCGGTGCTCCCTCGCGTCAAGCCGGCTGAAAGCTGCCGGCCGCGGAAGCTTACGCTAGGTCAGACGGATGGGGAAATCCCGCCGCCGGGAGGCAGGGTTTGCCGCGTCAGCGGATCAGCGCGCCATAGTGGCGGACGACTTCGCCGGCCAGCGCATGGCCGCGGCGGACGGCGTCGGGCGCCGGGACGCCAGCGAGCCGCGCCGCGAGATATCCGGCGTTGAAGCTGTCGCCGGCGCCGGTCGTGTCGACAGCGTCGGTGATCGTCGCGGGCTGGATGCGCTCGCGGTGTTTGGGGGTCGCGACCAGCGCCGGATCGGCGCCGTCCTTGACCACCACTTCGCCGACGCCGCAGCCAAGATATCGCTCCGCCGTCGCATCAGGCGAAGCGTCGCCGAAGGCCGCTTCCTCGTCCGGGAAGCTGGGCAGGCAGATCGTCGAGACCGACGCGCCGGCGGTGATCGCATCGCGCATCTCGGCCGGGTTCGGCCAGAGCCGCGGCCTTATGTTCGGATCGAAGGCGACGGTCTTGCCGGCGGCCTTGGCCGCGCCGAGCGACTCGATCAGGCGTTGCCGGTCGGGCGCGGGCAGGATCGCCAGCGTGATGCCGGAGAAGTAGAAGGCGTCGCCCGCCGCGAAGGCCCGGGCGAGATGCGCCGGATCGGCGGCCAGCAGCCTGGCTGCGGCGCTGTCGCGCCAGTAGGAGAAGCTGCGCTCGGCACCTTCCAGATGGATCATGTAGAGGCCTGGCATACGCTCCGGTATGCGGCGGACGTGATCCGTCACGAGTCCGGCGTCGGCGAAGAAGGCCTGCATCTCGTCCGACGTGCCATCGGTGCCGAGGGCGGTCAGATAGGCGACGGCCCAGTCCGGGCCGAGTTCGCGGCGCAGATACCAGGCGGTGTTCAGCGTGTCGCCGGCAAAGCCCTTGCGGTAGAGCCCGTCTCCGGCGGAGGCGAGCTCCACCATGCACTCGCCGATCGAGACGATGATTGTCTTCGGCATGCTCACGCGGCGGCACCGTCGATGGCGTTCACCGCGGCGATCACGCCGCGCAGTTCGGCGAGGCCGCGCAGCCGTCCGATCAGCGGATAGCCGGGATGCGTGCCGCGGCCGACGTCGGAAAGCAGTTCGTGGCCGTGGTCGGGTCGCATCGGAATCTCCCAGTCGGCGCGGCCGGCGGTCTTGCGCCGGCGCTCTTCCGCAAGCAGGACGCGTATCAGCGCCACCATGTCGTTGTCACCACCCAGATGATCGGCTTCCTCGAAGGAGCCGTCTTCTTCCTTGGCGACATTGCGCAGATGGGCGAAATGGATGCGCTCGGCGAAACGCGCGGCGATGGCCGGCACGTCGTTGGCCGGGTTGGCGCCGAGCGAGCCGGCGCACAGCGTCAGGCCGTTCGCCGGCGAGTCGACGCAGTCCATGACGAAGGCGATGTCGTCGGCATTGGAGACGACGCGTGGCAGGCCGAAAAGCGGCCGCGGGGGGTCGTCCGGGTGGACGCAGAGCCGGATGCCGACCTCCTCGGCCGTCGGGACGACCTCTTCGAGGAAGCGCCGGAAATTCGCCCGGACGTCGTCGCGGCTTACGCCGTCATAGCGCTTCAGCACCTCGCGCAGGCCCGGCACGTCGTAGCGCTCGTAGGCGCCGGGCAGGCCCGCCATTATGGCGCTAAGCAGGCGCTCGCGCTCGGTCTCGTCCGAGGCATCGAACCACGCCTTGGCGCGGGCCAGCAAATCGGGCGCGAGACCGTCGGCGGCGCCCGGCCGCTCCAGCATGAAAACATCGAAGGCGACATATTCGTGCATGTTGAAACGCAGGCTGCTGCCGCCGCCGGGCAGGGGCTGGGCCAGTTGCGTGCGCGTCCAGTCGAGCAGCGGCATGAAATTGTAGCAGACGATCTCGATGCCGCAGGCGGCGAGATTGCGCAGCGACTGGCGATAGGCGTCGAAGATGCGCGACAGGTCGCCGTCGCCGAGCTTGATGCCCTCGTGCAGCGGCAGGCTCTCGACCACCTGCCAGCGCAGCCCGAGGGTCGGATCGGCCTCGATGATCGCCTGGCGGTCGCGGATTGCCGCTTCGCTCCAGATTTCGCCATAGGGGATTTCGTGCAGTGCGTTGACGATTCCCCGTGCGCCGGTCTGGCGAATCTCATGAAGCCCTATCCGGTCCTGCGGGCCGAACCAGCGCCACGTTTCCTGCATGTCTTCCCCCGTCTTCCGGCCCGGTCTCGCGGTGCCTCAGTCAATATTGGCGACGATCAGGCTTGTTCCGCGTCGTCGAAAAACTGCTCGAACTCGGCCTTCAGGCGCACGAGATGCTGGTTGAGGCGGCCGAGATGGGTGCGCATCGCGACCTCCGCCGCGGCCGGGTCGCCGGCCCTGATCGCCTCGTAGATCGCCATGTGGTCGTCGTAGACGGCCGGCTGGCCGAAGGCGAGGGAGAGGAAACGCATCCGGTCCATCTGCGCCTTCTGCTCGTCGATCAGCGTCCAGGCGAAGCCGCAGCCGGCGCCTTCCGCGATGAGGCGATGGAACATGTCGTCGAGCTGGTGGAATTCGCGCCGGTCGTCGGCGGCCTGGGCGGCGCGCTGCAGCTGCAGGTTCGCGCCCAGCTTCTCCACCAGCGCGGCGCGCTCGCCCTCGCAGGCCTCGCGAACGACCGCGACCTCGAGAGCTTCCCGGATGAAGCGGGCATTCAGCACTTCGCGGACGGAGATCTTGACGACTTCCGTGCGGCGCTGCGGCTGGATCTTGAGGTAGCCGGTCCGCGCCAGGCGGATGAACGCCTCGCGCACCGGCTGGCGCGAAACGCCCATGCGGCGGGCGATCTCCGCCTCCGAAATGCCGGTCCCCGGCGGCAGGCGCAGCTCGAGAATGGCCTGACGCAGCTCGGCAAACACCGCATCCGCGATCGTGCCGCGGGCAGGCAAAACAGGTGCTGAAAGAGCGGGTTGGTGCGGCATGGCCATCCTCTTGACACCCTTCGCATACTACCATACCAGTCCACACACAAGCTGAGGGTGAGGAGAACCATGGCGCTTCTGGCGGACGACAGGCTGTTTCCCACTGAAGCGCGCTCGCGGGCTATGGCCCGGTCGCTCTACGAGACCGTGAGGTCCCTGCCGATCGTCAGCCCGCATGGCCACACCGATCCGCGCTGGTTCGCCGAGAACCAGCATTTTCCCGACCCGGCGCACCTGATCGTTGTGCCCGACCACTACATTTTCCGGATGCTGGTCTCGCAGGGCGTGCCGTTGGCGGCGCTGGGCGTGCCCTCCGCCGACGGTTCGCCGGTCGAGACCGACGGGCGGGTGATCTGGCGGCGCTTCGCCGAGAACTACCATCTGTTCCGTGGCACGCCAACGCGGCTCTGGCTCGACGACGCCTTCCAGAACCTCTTCGGTATCGATGAGCGCCTCTCGGCCGAGAATGCCGACAGGGCCTATGACCGCATCGCAGAGTGCCTGGCGCAGGAAGACTTCCGCCCGCGGGCACTTTTCGAGCGCTTCGGCGTCGAGGTCATCGCCACCACCGAGGGGGCGCTCGACGATCTGGCTTTCCACCGCGCCATCAAGGAGAGCGGCTGGAGCGGCCGCGTCGTCACGACCTATCGCCCGGACGCGGTCGTCGACCCGGACTTTCCCGGCTTTGCCGCCAACCTCGTCCGGCTCGGCGAGCTGACCGGCTGCGACACCGGCACGTTCGCCGGCTATCTTGACGCGCATCGGGCGCGGCGGCGTTTCTTCCGTGAGCATGGCGCGACGGCGACGGACCACGGTCATCCGACCGCGCGCACCGCCAGTCTTTCCGCTGCCGAGGCTGCTGCGCTCTACGACCGCGTGCGCGACGGCCACGCTTCGGCCGACGAGCGCGAGCAGTTCCGGGCCCTGATGCTGACCGAGATGGCCAAGCTCTCGGTCGAGGACGGCATGGTGATGCAGATCCATGCCGGCTCGTTCCGCAACCATTCGGGTCCGGTCGCCGCCGCGTTCGGCCGCGACAAGGGCTTCGACATCCCCATGCCGACGAACTACGTCGACGCGCTCAAGCCGATGCTGGACGTGGTGGGAATGGAGCCGGGGCTCACCATCATCCTCTTCACCCTCGACGAGACCGTCTATGCCCGCGAGCTCGCGCCGCTGGCCGGCGTCTATCCGGCGCTGCGGCTCGGGCCACCCTGGTGGTTCTACGATTCCTTCCAGGGGATGAAGCGGTTCCGCGAACAGGTCACCGAGACAGCCGGCTTCTACAACACCGTCGGCTTCAACGACGATACCCGCGCCTTCTGCTCGATCCCCGCCCGGCACGACGTCGCGCGGCGGGTGGACTGCGGCTATCTCGCCGAGCTCGTGACGACAGGACGCCTCGACGAGGACGAGGCGTTCGAGGTCGCGCACGATCTCACCTATCGCCTGGCCAAGGAGGCCTACAGGCTCTAACGGCGGCATCGCCGCTGCATTCTGGGAGGAAGCACAACATGGGCATGATCAGAACTATCGCCACACGGCTCGCCGTCGCCACCGCGCTCGCCGGTCTCGCGTCTTCGGCCTTCGCGCAGGAAATCGTCCTGCGCTCGTCGGACACGCATCCGGACGGCTACCCGACCGTGGAGGCGGTCGAGTTCATGGGCGAACTCATCAAGGAGCGCACGGACGGGCGCATCGCGGTCGAGGTCTATCATTCGGCGCAGCTCGGCGAGGAAAAGGACACGATCGAGCAGACGCAGTTCGGCGTCATCGATCTCAACCGCGTCTCGATGGGCACGATGAACAACGTCGTCGAGGCGACGCGGGCGTTCTCGCTGCCCTACATCTTCCGCTCGACCGACCATCTGCATGCGGTCACCGACGGGCCGATCGGCCAGGAAGTGCTGGAGTCCTTCGCGCCGCACAACATGATCGGACTGGCGATCTACGACGCCGGCTTCCGCTCCTTCTACAACTCCAAGAAGCCGATCAACTCGATGGAAGACCTGGCGGGCATGAAGTTCCGCGTCATCCAATCCGACGTCTTCGTCGACATGGTCAATGCGCTCGGCGCCAACGCAACGCCGATGCCCTACGGCGAGGTCTATTCGGCCATCCAGACCGGCGTCATCGACGGCGCGGAGAACAACTGGCCGAGCCTGGAATCCTCCAAGCACTACGAGGTCGCCAAGTACTACACGCTCGACGAGCACATGAGCGTGCCGGAGATCCTCGTGATGTCGAAGATGAGCTGGGAGAAGCTCACGCCGGAAGACCAGGAGATCATCCGGACCGCGGCGCAGGACAGCGTCGCCGAGATGCGCAAGCTCTGGCAGGCGCGCGAGGCGGAATCGGAGAAGGTTGTCACCGACGCCGGCGTCGAGATCGTCCGCGAGATCGACAAGCAGCCCTTCATGGACGCGATGAAGCCGGTCTACGAGAAGCACGTCACCAGCGACGTCCTGAAGGACATGGTCGCCCGCATCCAGGCGACCGAGTAGGCCCCAGAACCGGGCACCCGCCGGCGCGAGCCGGGGGTGCCCGTCATCCATTCCCGCAACGAACGAAAGCCGCACGCACATGCGTGACGCACTGCTCGCGATCGACCCCTTCATTCGGCTCCTCGCGAAAGCCGCGCTCTACGCCGCCGGCGTCGGGCTCGTGGCGATGACGCTGGTCATCTTCTGGCAGGTCTTCGGCCGCTACGTGCTCAACAGCAGCCCGAGCTGGTCGGAATCCGTCGCCGTCATCCTGATGGCCTGGTTCATCTTCCTGGGCGCCTCGGTCGGCATTCGCGAGGGTTACCACCTCGGCTTCGACGTGCTGATGTACGTCATGCCGCCGACGGGAAAAATCGTCCTGCGCACGATCTCGGACCTCGCGGTACTCGGTTTCGCGCTCGCGATGATGATCTACGGGACCCAGCTGCTCCAGGGCACGTGGGGCGCTGTGATCCCGACGCTCGGCCTGTCCGTCGGCCTCAGCTTCCTGCCGCTCATCGTCGGCGGCGGCCTGTCCATCCTGTTCACCGTCGAGCGCATCCTGCGCCGCTTCAGCGGCCTCGAGAACGCCAACGCCTTCGCGATTGCGGACTGAAGCCACCATGGAACTCACCATCCTCTTCGGGACCTTCGTGTTCCTGTTGCTGATCGGCACGCCGATCGCCTTCTGTCTCGGCATCGCCTCGCTGGCGACGGTCATGTATATCGGCATCCCGCCGCTGATCGTCTTCCAGCGGCTGAATTCCGGCCTCAGCGTCTATGCGCTGCTCGCCATTCCGTTCTTCATCTATGCCGGCGACCTGATGGTCCGCGGCGGCATCGCCGGAAGGCTCGTCGCCTTCGCCGGCTCGCTCGTCGGCCACGCCCGCGGCGGCCTCGGGCAGGTGAACGTCGCGGCGTCGACGCTGTTCGGCGGCGTGTCGGGCTCGGCGGTCGCGGATGCCTCGGCCATCGGCGGCCTGATGGTGCCGCAGATGGAAAAGCGCGGCTACGGCGCCGACTACGCGGTGAACATCACCGTCGTCTCCTCGATCATCGCGCTGATGATGCCGCCGTCGCACAACATGATCATCTATTCGATCTCGGCCGGCGGCACGATCTCGATCGCCGACCTGTTCACAGCCGGCGTCGTGCCGGGGCTGCTGCTCGCCGCGAGCCTGATGGTCGTCAGCTGGTGGGTGGCGGTCCGTCGGGGATACCCGACCGAAAGCTTCCCCGGCTGGCGGATGGTGGCCATCCTGTTCGTCGGCGCCATTCCCGGCCTGCTGTTGATCGGCATCATCTTCGGCGGGGTGCGCTCGGGCGTCTTCACGGCGACGGAAAGCTCGTGCATCGCGGTCGTGTACGCCGTGGTGGCGACGATCATCTGCTATCGCTCGCTCAGCTTCCATGATTTCACCCAGGCAACCCTCGGGGCGGTCCGCACGACGGCCATGGTCCTGCTGATCATCGGCATGGCGGCTGCCTTCGGCTGGCTGCTCGCCTATCTGCGGGTGCCGGCCGAACTCGTCGCCTTCATGAAGAGCGTGTCGGACAACCCGTTCGTCATCCTCCTGATGGTCAACGTGATGCTGCTCGGCCTCGGCTCGTTCATGGACATGTCGCCGCTGATCATCATCACGACGCCGATCTTCCTGCCGGTTGTCACCGCCTATGGCGTCGACCCGGTGCAGTTCGGGGTGATCATGGTGCTCAATCTCGGCATCGGCCTCTGCACGCCGCCGGTCGGCGCGGTGCTCTTCGTCGGCTGCGCCATCGGCAAGATCTCGGTCTGGCAGGCGATGCGCTCGATCTGGCCGTTCTACGGCGCCGCGGTCTTCGTGCTGGCGCTGGTCACCTACGTCCCGGCCGTGTCGCTCTGGCTGCCGTCGCTGTTCCGGTGATCGCATGAATAGACTGTCGCTCCGGACGCTGCCGGACCTGGATCGCCAGGTCCGGAGGCCCACCTACGATCCGCGCACGACGGCGGCCGGCATCGTGCATCTCGGCGTCGGGGCGTTCCACCGCGCCCATCAGGCGGTGTATCTCGACGACATCCTCGCCGACGACCCGCAATGGGCGATCGTCGGCGCCTCGCTGCGCCGAGCCGACATGCGCGACGCGCTAGCCGCGCAGGACAATCTCTTCACGGTCGCCATCCGCTCCGGCGACGAGACCAGGCTGCGCGTCGTCGGCTCGCTGAAGGCGATCCACGTCGCGCCGGAGAACCCTGAAGCGCTGCTGGCCGCGATGTGCGACCCTGCGGTGCGCATCGTCTCGATGACCGTCACGGAAAAGGGCTATTGCCACGACCCGGCGACCGGCGATCTCGACCCGACGCATCCCGATGTTGCCGCCGATCTCGCCCGGCCGCGTGCCCCGATTTCGACGCCCGGCCTGCTGGCGGAGGCGCTGCGGCGGCGACGCGAGGCGAAGATCGTCCCGTTCACGGTGATGCCTTGCGACAATCTGCCGGAAAACGGGCCGACCGTGCACCGGATCGTCGCGCAATACGCCGCGCTGATCGATAGCGGCCTCGCGCGCTTCGTCGAGAACGACGTCGCCTTCGCCGGAACGATGGTCGACCGGATCGTGCCGGCGACGAGCGAGGCGGATATCGCCGAGATTGCGGCGACACTCGGCGTCGCGGATGCCTGGCCGGTGATGACCGAGCCGTTCACCCAATGGGTGATCGAGGATCGCTTTCCGACCGGACGCCCGGACTTCGCTTCCGTCGGCGTCGAGATGGTCAGCGATGTCGAGCCGTTCGAGCGGATGAAGCTGCGGATGCTCAACGGCTCGCACTCGACGCTGGCCTATCTCGGCTATCTCGCCGGCTACGAGACGGTGTCAGAAACCATGGCCGATCCGGCCTTCGAGCGGCTGGTCCGAGACCTCATGAGCGAGGAGGTCATCCCAACGCTCGACGTGCCCGGCGCCGACCTCGGGGCCTATCGCAACGCGCTCGTCCAGCGCTTCAACAACCCTGCGCTGAAGCATCGGACCTGGCAGATCGCCATGGACGGATCGCAGAAACTGCCGCAGCGGTTGCTCGGCACGGTTCGCGACCGGCTCGCCGCCGGGGCGCCGATCGGCCGGCTGGCGCTCGGCGTCGCCGCCTGGATGCGCTATGTCACCGGCATCGACGAGAAGGGCGCGGCGATCGACGTCAGGGACCCGCTGGCCGACCGGCTGAAGGCGATCGGCGAGGCGGCCGGCCGCGATCCCGAGAAGCTCGCTGCGGCCTATCTCGGCGTCGAGGAGATCTTCGGTCGCGACCTGGCGGGCTCGGATGCTTTCGTTCGCCCCGTCGTCGCCGCACTCGCGGCGCTTCTCGATCGCGGCGCCGCGGCAACCGTTTCGGAATACGGCCGCGGCGGAGCCGCAACGGCCTGAAGGAGAGAACATGAGCAATGCTACCGCACAGACCGCCGGCGCGTGGACGCAGGTGGACGAGAAGGTCCGGCGGCGGATCCTGTCGCACACGCCGGAGATGATGGTCGTCGAGGTCGAGTTCCAGCCCGGCGGCTACGGTCCGCCGCACGCCCACCCGCATCTGCAGTCGACCTACGTGAAATCCGGCAGCTTCGACTTCACGATCTCAGGCGAGATGCGGACGATCGGCGAGGGCGACAGCATCGTCGTGCCGTCGAACGCCGTGCATTCCTGCCAGAGCGCCAGTGGTGGTGGACTGATCGACGTCTTCGCCCCGGCGCGGGAAGACTTCCTCACGCCCTGACATCCGGCCTGCCACCGATTTACCCACGGCACCGCGGCGCCGTGGGTGCACCTACCAGACACCTGAAGGACGAGACCCCATGAAGATCGAAACACGCCAGGCGATCGACCCGCGCCACGCCAAGACCCTCGACACCGAAGGGCTGCGCGCTGAGTTCCTGATGGCGGGGCTGTTCCAGCCAGGCGAGATCAGCCTCGTCTACAGCCATTACGACCGGCTGATCGTCGGGGGTGCCGTGCCGGCCGGCGGCGAACTCGTGCTGGACAGCGCCAAGGAGACCGGCACGCCGGGCTTCCTCGACCGGCGCGAGGCGGTGGTGGTCAATGTCGGCACGGCGGGCAACGTGCGAACGGGGAGCGGCGCCTACGATCTCGGACATCGCGACATGCTCTATGTCGGGCTCGGCGACGCGCCGCTGACCTTTTCCGGCGAGGGCGCCCGCTTCTACATCCTCTCGGCGCCGGCGCATCGCCGCTTCGACACGCGGCTGGTGACGATCGACGCCGCCAAGCGGGTCGATCTCGGCGCCGCCGAGACGTCCAACGACCGCTCGATCTTCCAGTTCGTGCATCCCGACGTGATGGAGAGCTGCCAGATCGTCGTCGGCATGACGACGCTGCACAACGGCTCGGTCTGGAACACGATGCCGGCGCATCTCCATGACCGCCGCTCGGAAGCCTATCTCTATTTCGACCTGCCGGAAGAGGCGCGGGTGTTCCACATGATGGGCGATCCGGCCGAGACGCGGCATCTGGTGGTCAAGAACGAGGACGCGGTGCTGTCGCCGCCCTGGTCGATCCATTGCGGCGCCGGCACCGCCTCCTACACCTTCATCTGGGCGATGGCCGGCGACAATGTCGACTATCGCGACGTCGACATGGTCGCCATGAGCGACCTCAAATGAGCGGACGCTTCGACCTTTCCGGCAAGCGCGCCTTCGTCACCGGCGCCAATACCGGCATCGGGCAGGGCATCGCCGTCGCGTTGGCCGCGGCCGGCGCGACGGTGGCCTGCGCCGGTCGTTCGCCGATGGCCGAGACGCAGGCGGCGATCGCTGCCGCCGGCGGTGCGGCGAGCGAATGGCTGGGCGATCTCGCCGACAAGGACGTCGCGGTCGGCCGGTTCGAGGCGGCAGCCGCCGAGCACGGGGCCTTCGACATCCTGATCAACAATGCCGGCATCATCCGCCGGGCCGACGCGGTGGACTTCACCGAGGCGGACTGGGACGACGTGCTCGATCTCAACCTGAAGACGGCTTTCTTCCTGTCGCAGGCCTTCGGCAAGGCAGCGATCGCGGACGGGCGGCGCGGCTCGATCGTCAACATCGCCTCGGTGCTGACCTTCCAGGGCGGCATCCGCGTTGCCAGCTACACCGCCTCCAAGCACGGCATCGCCGGTGTCACCAAGCTGCTCGCCTGCGAGTGGGCCGGCAAGGACATCAACGTCAACGCCATCGCGCCGGGCTACATCGTCACCAACAATACAGCTGCCTTGCGCGACGATCCCGACCGGACCGCCGCGATCCTGTCGCGCATTCCGGCCGGTCGCTGGGGCGAGGCCTCCGACATCGGCGGCGCGGCGGTGTTCCTGGCGTCGGATGCGGCGCGCTACATCCACGGCGCCGTGCTGCCGGTGGATGGCGGCTGGCTCGCCCGCTGAGCAGCGGCTACAGCAGCACCTTCGGCTCGTGCCGGCCCTTGACCGGCAGGTCGAGCACGAAGGTCTTGCCGGCATCGGGGTCTTCCCGACGTTCGGCATCGGACAGCCCGCTCCAGGCGGAGGTGACGATCAGCCGGTCGGCGCTCTGGCCGACGAAGGCCGGACAGGTGACCCGGCTTGCGCCGATGGCGATGGAGCCGATGCGGGTGCCGCCCGGCGCGTAGGTGTCGAGCATGCCCGAGCCCCAGCGGGCGTTCCAGACCTGCCCCTCGGCGTCGCAGACCGAGCCGTCGATGCCGCCCTCGCGGCTCGTGTGATCGAAGAACAGCTGCGGTTCGCCGATCGGCAGGCCGTTATCCGGGTCGATGTCGACGCGCATCAGCCGGTAGTTCTTGGTGTCGGTGAAATAGGCGATGCACCCGTCCGGCGAGAAGCAGATGGAATTCGGAATGCCGATGCCGGGATAGAGCTGGCGCATTTCGCCGGCCCGGTACCAGTAGATGGCGCCGAGCCCTGCCTCGCCGTCGATGCCCATCGTGCCGACCCACAGCGCGCCGGAGGGATGCACGCGGCCGTCATTCGAGCGCGTGGCGGCGTTTTCCGCCTCCATCGGCCTGTGCAGCGACAGCCGGCCGCTGCGCCGGTCGCGGACGTAGAGCCCGTCCTGCGCCGCCATCAGCTGGCGGTCGCCGTCGATGACCGCCAAGACGCTCGCCATGAAGGGCAGGGGATGGACAGTCGCCTCGTCGGCATCCGTCGGCTTCTCGAGCAGCGCCTTGCCCTCGATGTCGAACCACCAGGCGGTGCCGGTCGCCGGGTCGTAGGTTGCGCCCTCGCCGAGCCGGCAGGCGATGCTGGAAAACACGCCGACCTTCACATCCGTCATTTCGATTCCTCCCGGTCAGGACAGTCTGCACGAGGCAAGAACGGCAGCACGTGGCAAGTCAAGCGACAAGCGCGCCCGCGACCTCCGTCCGGTCGCGACGGGGATCGAACGGATGCATCGAATGCAGCCGGAACGGCGCGCCGGGCTCCGGCTCGACGAAGATCGCCAGCCGGTCGATCGCGATCGGGGCGCCGTCGAGCGCGCCGAAGTGCTTGGCGAGCCGCTTCCCGACCTTGGCCTGGTCCTTCGCATCGACGGACCCGGTCAGAGTCATGTGGAAGCGGAAATCGTTGAACACGTAGGGATAGCCCCATTCGGCCAGCTGTTCGCGCTGGCGCTCGCTCAGCTTGTCCGGATTACGGCGCCGGATGTCCTCTTCGCTCATCGGCGCCCGCATCGGCTCGAACGTCCGCACGACTGCGGCGGCGAGTTCCACGAGCGCCACCGGCGGTGTTTCGGGGACGAAGGCGAAGAACGATCCCAGCCGGTCGATGACCAGCGCATCGATCGCGACGGCGTCGCGGGAGGCGCAGAAGGCGGCCAGGCGGGCATCGAGATCGGCGAGATCGGTATCGTCGGCGAGGTGGAACGGCGCCTTCATCGTGGCGTGGAAGCCGTAGCGCGCCGGCTGCTCGACGAGGGGATCGAGGCGCTTGTCGCGCGGCCGCGTCGGCTCCCCGTCGAAGGCGCCGCGGCCAAGCCATTCCGCCGCCGCCCGTGTCAGGGGGGCTCCGGCGGGCGGCGTAAAGTAGATGGCGGCGCGCATGGGCGGGGTCACAGTCAGCTTGGTGGGGCGGCGGCCGCAGGAGGCGCCACGGGGAACCGCATATTGTCTTGCGGCGGGGCGGACATAGGCCCCTCGACGCGATTTGCCCAGCGCTGGCCGGTCCGCGTGGCGGGCTCAGAGCCAGATCGGGTTCGACCAGGCGCGGTGGCCGGCGGCATCGGTCACCACCACCCGGCACCAGTCGCCGGCAAACCGCGACAGCGGCAGGGTGGCTCTGGTCAGCTGGCGGCCGGTCGCGCATTCGGCCCGCGAACCGCGCCCGACGAGCGAGACCGTGACGGCCGGCGAGGAGGTGATCTCGATCTGGTCGGCTTCGACGACGATATCGAGGATCGCCGGCCCTTGCGTCGAGTAGTAGGCGCCGGCCTTCATCGCCGCGAGCAGCGCCTCGGGCTCGTTTGCCTCGGCCTTCACCATCATCCAGCCGCCGTTGTAGTCGGCCAGCTTGAAATGCGCGTCGTCGGCGGCGTAGCCGGTCAGGCGATGGCCTTCGTTGAGCAGCGCGTCGAGCAGCATCGTGCCGTCGCCGCGGGCGCATTCGACGTCGCAGCCGGTGTTCCAGATCTCGACTGCATGGGCGATGCCGGCCATCTGGCGTCCGTCCTCGATGGTCAGAGACGACCATTGCGGATGGGCGATTCCGAGGAAGGCGCCGGCGGCCACGGCCCGCGCCGCCAGCGCGACGGCATCCTCGTCCGGCTCGAGCGGCGCGAAGTCGAGCGGCAGGCCGCAGGCCAGGAGGTGCCAGATCTCGCCGTGGCTGTTCTCGGGCGCGTGGATCTCGGCGCCGAAGATGGTCGTCAGCCGGTTGCTGCGGAAGGCCGTCGTGTCGGTGACGGGAAAGCCGAAGCGCTCGAGGAAATGGTCCGACAGGCAGAGAAAGTCGTAGCCGGCCTCCTCGTAATGGCGGCAGACCGATTGCGGCGAAAGCGCGCCGTCGGAGCGATCCGAATGTGTGTGGATGTTGCCGCGATGGAAGCGGCCGGCAGCCGTGAAGGCGGACAATCCGGTCATCTTTTTTCCTGCTCTTGCCGGATAACGGGTTACCGGTGCTTAATATCGGATTGATGACGGATCGTCGCCGAAGCATCTCGCCGATCACCAGTGGATTGCGGCGAGAGAGCGACATCCAAGTGTCATGTGCCGGTGCTAACGCACCGGCGCTCCGAGTGAGACGACTGGGGTTGACCGCCTTCGCCGATCCGGCGGAAGGCCAGAGAGGGTTTCCGCATGAACAGCTCCTGCAAACGCGTCGCGGCATTGACCGCGATCCTGTCGCTTTCCACCAGCGCGGCCTTTGCCCAGACGGCCGACGGCGCGGCGATGTCGATGGACGAACTTGTCGCCGCGGCCAAGGAAGAAGGCCAGCTGACGACGATCGCCCTGCCGCACGACTGGTGCAATTACGGCGAGATGATCGCGGGCTTCAAGGAGAAGTACGGGATCGCCATCAACGAGCTCAACCCGAATGCAGGCTCCGGCGACGAGATCGAGGCGATCAAGGCCAACCAGGGCAATACCGGCCCGCAGGCACCGGACGTCATCGACGTCGGCCTCTCCTTCGGCCCGGCGGCGCAGGCCGAGGGCCTGCTGATGCCCTACAAGGTCTCCACCTGGGACGAGATCCCGGACGACGCCAAGGATGCCGACGGCCACTGGTACGGCGATTATTACGGCGTTCTTTCCTTCCAGGTGAACAAGGACATCGTCGACGAGGTTCCGCAGGATTGGGACGACCTCCTGAAGCCGGAATTCGCCAATTCGGTCGCGCTTTCGGGCGACCCGCGCTCGTCGAACCAGGCAATTCAGGCTGTCTACGCCGCCGGCCTGGCTGCCCAGCCGGACGGTGACGGCGCTGCCGTCGGACAGGCCGGTCTCGACTTCTTCAAGCGGCTCAACGAAGCCGGCAATTTCGTGCCGGTGGTCGGTTCGACCGCGACCTTGGCACAGGGCACGACGCCGGTGCTCATCCACTGGGACTACAACGCGCTTTCCTCGCGCGACACGCTGGGCGATAACCCGCCGACCGAAGTCGTCGTGCCGGCTTCCGGCGTCGTCGCCGGCGTCTACGTTCAGGGCATCAGCGCCTACGCGCCGCATCCGAACGCCGCCAAGCTCTGGATGGAGTATCTCTACTCGGACGAGGGCCAGCTGACCTGGCTGAAGGGTTACTGCCACCCGATCCGCTTCAATGCCATGTCGGCCGCCGGCAAGATCCCGCAGGACCTGCTCGACGCGCTGCCGCCTGCGGCCTCCTACGAAGCCGCGAAGTTCCCGACCCTCGAGGAACAGGACGCGGCCAAGACGGCAATCACCACGCAGTGGGACAGCGTCGTCGGCGCCACCGTTCAGTAATCTGAACATGGGGGCCGCCGTCTCGCGGCGGTCCCTTCATGCAGGCGTTTCGAGCGGGGAAGCATGGCGTCAGTCGTCGACGGAGTTCTGCCCGATGCAAGGTCGGCGTCTGTCGCGGGTCCGCCCGTGAAGGGGGCTCCGTTCTCGCTCGCTTGGCTCGGGATCGTCCCGTTCTTCCTGTTCGCGCTACTCTTCCTGGTCGGCCCGACGGTGTATCTCGTCTTCGGCGCCTTCCAGGATCCGAGCGGCGCGCTGACGCTCGCGAACATAGAGGGCCTGTTCACGCCGCAGATCATGGCGGCCTACTGGATCTCGATAAAGATCAGCGTCGCCTCGGCCGCGCTCGGCGCGCTGATCGGCTTCTTCATCGCCTATGCGATCGTCCATGGTGGGCTGCCTGCCTGGATCCGCCCCAGCATCCTCACCTTCTCCGGCGTTGCCTCGAACTTCGCCGGCATTCCGCTCGCCTTCGCGTTTCTCGCGACGCTCGGGCGGCTGGGTCTCGTCACGGTGTTCCTGAACGAGAGCTTCGGCATCAATATCTACCGGCTCGGCTTCAACCTCCTGTCGTTCTGGGGCCTGACGATCACCTATCTCTATTTCCAGATCCCGCTGATGGTGCTGATCATCGCGCCGGCGCTGGACGGCCTGAAGAAGGAATGGCGCGAGGCGTCCTCCATTCTCGGTGCCACCAGCTGGCAATACTGGCGCATGGTCGGGCTGCCGGTGCTGGCGCCGTCGATCCTCGGCTGCTTCCTGCTGCTCTTCGCCAACGCCTTCGGGGCGATCGCCACCGCCTATGCGCTGACCGGCTCGTCGCTCAACATCGTGCCGATCCTGCTCTACGCCCAGATCCGCGGCGACGTGCTCTACAACCCCAATCTCGGCTATGCGCTGGCCTTCGGGATGATCGTCATCACCGGCTGCTCGAACCTTCTCTATCTGTGGCTGCGGGCTCGTGCCGAACGGTGGCAGCGATGAAAGCGTCGACCGTCGGCCCCTATCTCGTCGTCCTCCTCGGCGGGCTGTATTTCCTGCTGCCGCTGGTGGCGACCTTCGAGTTCTCGTTGTCGATGCTGCGCGGCATCTGGAGCTTCGAGGCCTACCGCGTCGTCTTCGCCGACCCGCGTTTCCGCGAGACCTTCACCTTCTCGATCGTCGCGGCATCGGCGACGATCGTGCTCGGCGCGCTGCTGGTGGTGCCGACCGCCTACTGGGTGCGGCTGAGATTCCCGAAGCTGCGGCCTGTGGTGGAATTCATCACGCTGCTGCCGCTGGTGATCCCGCCGATCGTGCTCGTCTTCGGCTATCTGCGGCTCTACAATTCCTCGTCCTTCCTGCCGTTCACGGCGACCGCGAACGGCACCAACCTGCTGCTCGTCTTCGGCTATGTCGTCCTGTCGCTGCCTTACATGTTCCGCGCGGTCGACACTGGCATGGCGGCGATCGACATCCGCACGCTGACCGAGGCGGCCGAGAGCCTCGGGGCCAGGCGCAGCACCATCTTGTTCAAGGTCATCCTGCCGAATGTCCGAGCCGCCGTGCTCTCGGGCGCCTTCCTCACCTTCGCGATCGTCATCGGCGAGTTCGTGCTGGCGAGCCTCCTCAACCGTCCGGCATTCGGCCCCTATCTCGCGCTGGTTGGCGCCGACCGGGCCTACGAGCCTGCGGCGCTGGCGGTGATCGCCTTCGCCATCACCTGGGCCTGCATGGCGCTGATCCAGCTCTCCGGCCGCAAGGCGACCGGCGGGCGCCGCTTGCCCCGTTCTCTGTTCACCCTGTCCAGGCGTGCCGCAAGATGAGCTTTCTCGACATTGCCGGCGTTACCAAAAGCTTCGGCCCGAACACCGTGGTGCATGGCTTCGACCTCGCCATCCAGAAGGGCGAGTTCGTCTCGTTTCTTGGCCCCTCCGGCTGCGGCAAGACGACGATGCTGCGCATGGTCGCGGGCTTTGAGCTTCCCACCGCCGGCACGATCCGGATCGACGGCGAGGACGTCACCCACCAGCAGCCGAACCGCCGGCGGATCGGCATGGTGTTCCAGGCCTATGCACTGTTTCCCAATCTCTCGGTCGCCGACAATGTCGCCTTCGGGCTGAAGGTCGCGGGCCGGCCGAAACGGGAGATCGCCTTGCGGGTCGAGGAGATGCTGCAGCTGATCAAGCTGCCGCATCTGGCCGACCGTTATCCCTACCAGCTCTCCGGCGGCCAGCAGCAGCGCGTGGCGCTCGCCAGGGCACTGGCGCCGAGCCCGCGGGTTCTCCTCCTCGACGAGCCGCTCTCGGCCCTCGACGCCAAGATCCGCCTGTCGCTGCGCGAGGAAATCCGGGCCCTGCAGCGCGAGCTCGGGATCACCACGATCTTCGTCACCCACGACCAGGAAGAGGCGCTGTCGATGTCCGACCGCATCGTGGTGATGAGCGAGGGCCGCATCGAGCAGTGCGGCGCGCCGTTCGAGATCTACAACCGGCCGAACAACCGTTTTGTCGCCGGTTTCGTCGGCACGCTCAGCCTGATCGAAGGGGTGAGGGCGGCCGGCGGCAGCGTGACGGTCGATGGCAGCCCGGTGACGCTCGCCGAGCCGAGCCCGGGCGCCGCCGGCTCGCCGGTGACGCTGGCGCTGCGGCCGGAGGCGGTGAAGCTCGAGCCGTCGCCGGAACGGGTCAACTGCTTACGCGGCCGCGTCGAGGACGCGCATTTTTTGGGGTCAGTGGTGCGGCTGCGGCTGTCCGTCGCCGGCGGCACGATCCTCGCCGACACGTTCAACCGCCCGACATCGCCGCCGCCCGTCCGCGGCACGGTCGTCGACCTGTTCTTTTCGCCACACGACGTGTTCGCGCTTCAGCCGGGCGCGACGCCGGCGACGATGGCGGCGGTGGCCTGAGGCCTGGCTCGGGCGGCCGGACAGGCCGCGCCTTTACTTAAACACTACCGTGCGGTGGCCGTTGATCATCACCCGCTGCTCCAGATGCATCTTCACCGCGCGGGCAAGCACGCGGCTCTCGACGTCGCGGCCGACGGCGACGAAATCGTCGGGCGACATCGCATGAGTGACGCGCTCGGTCTCCTGCTCGATGATCGGGCCCTCGTCGAGGTCGGCGGTGACGTAATGCGCCGTCGCGCCGATCAGCTTGACGCCGCGCTCATGCGCCTGGTGGTAGGGCTTGGCGCCCTTGAAGCTCGGCAGGAACGAGTGGTGGATGTTGATGATCTTGCCGGACAGGCGCCTTGAGAGATTGTCCGACAGGACCTGCATGTAGCGGGCGAGCACCACGAGATCGGCATCGCTCTCGCGCACCAGCGTCAGGAGCTTCTCTTCCTGCTCGGCCTTGGTCTCGCGGGTCACCGGCCAGTGATGGAATGGCACCCCCTCGTACTCGGCGGTGCGGCGGGAATCCTCGTGGTTCGAGACGATGGCGACGATCTCGGCGCGCAGCCAGCCGACGCGTATCTGGTAGAGCAGATGCAGCAGCGCGTGGTCGAATTTCGAGACCAGGAGCACGATCCGCGGCATGCGCGACAGGTCGGCGATCGTCGTCTTCAGGTCGAAGCGCGAAACGACCGGCGCGAGCTGCCGCTCCAGCGCGTCGCGCTGCGTTCCCTGCGGCGCCGTGAAGGCGATCCGCAGGAAGAAGCGGTCGCTCTGGCGGTCCCAGAACTGCGCGCTCTCGGCGATGTTCGCACCGGCGTCGGCAAGTTCGGTCGTCACCGCGGCGACGATGCCGGGCTGGTCCCTGGAGGACAGCGTCAGGATGAAGGCTTGGTCGGTCATGGCAGGCCTGTCGGTCTCGTCTGCGGGATGCACGGATTCGCCGAGGCAGGAGCCAGCGGGCGAATCGCGCTGGTGCCTGCAGCATAGGCGGTGCAGTGCAGCAACGCATCGCGCGGCTGCGACACGGCGTTGCGCAGGCCGGACAGCGGTTGGCGCCCACGTCCGAGAGCTCAGGCGAATTGTGCCCGTCGGGGCACACAGAGCGTTAAGCAAGCCTGAAGGGGATGCTGTCAGTTTGACAGGCCAAGCCGGGCGCGCCTAGCTCATTGAAACCACACCGAGGTTCGCCCCGTGAACGGAAACCGCCTTCGCCGGTTCTGCCTGATCGACGCCCCCAGAGCGGCGGTCGTCGCCTTCCTTGCTTTGTCGCTCGTCGCCTGCCGCTCGACGGAGCTGACGTCGGCGGGGCTGCTGCCCTATGCCCAGACCGGGACCCCTGCGATCGCCCTCGGTGAGCCGGAGATCCGCGGCGCCTCGACGCTCGTGCTCGACTATCAGAGCGGCCGGACGCTCTACGCCGACGCGGAGGACGGGCTGCGCTATCCGGCGTCGCTGACAAAGATGATGACCCTGTATCTGCTGTTCGAGACGGTCGAGAGCGGCAAGCTGTCGCTCGGCAGCGAGCTGGTCGTCAGCGAGAATGCCGCCGCGCAGGTGCCGTCGAAGCTGGGGCTGAAGCCGGGGTCGACTATCCGCGTCGTCGATGCGGCGCAGGCGCTGGCGGTGAAGTCGGCCAATGACGTGGCGACGACGATCGCCGAAAATCTCGGCGGATCGGAACCGGCCTTCGCCGCGGCGATGACCGCGAAGGCGCGGTCGCTCGGCATGCGGCACACGAACTTCGCCAACGCCTCCGGCCTGCCCCATCCGCTGCAGGTCTCCACGGCGCGCGACATGGCCACGCTCGCCCGCGCGCTGCTTGCCCGCTTTCCGGCCTATGCGCCGATGTTCTCGAAGACCGGGTTTGACTATGGCGGCCGGCACTACCAGGCGACCAACAAGCTGCTCGGCAAGGTGCCGGGCGTTGACGGCCTGAAGACCGGCTACATCCGCGATTCCGGGTTCCACCTCATCGCCACCGCGAAGCGGGGCGGACGGCGTATCCTCGTCGTCGTGATGGGTGGAAAGACCGGGCGCGAGCGGGATGCCTACATGGTCGAGCTGATCGATCGGTATCTCGGCGCGGCACCGGTCGTGGCGTTCTCGGGCGCCCCGTCGTATGCGCCCGGCATCGCGGTCGAATAGGCGCGTCGATCCTAACGCGGGGTGCGGCGCGCGACCGCGTTGTAGCCATCGACGAAGCGGCGGTCGTTCCAGTCCTTCCAGCGCCAAACCCAGCGCCCCTCGGTGGAGAGGCCCCATTTGTCGGCGACGGCGCTTCCGTCTGCGGTCGACAGCAGCGACAGCCAGTGGCGCTGCGGCCGGTAGGGCCCGAGCGGCGTGTCCTCCAATGCGTGCCTGATGTTGCGGGCGAGGATCGGTCCCTGCCGGACGGCGAAGACCCCGGCCTTGGGGCGCGGATCGGGCAGGGCGGCGATGTCGCCGGCGGCGAAGACCGACGGATGCGAGAGCGAGCGAAGCGTCGCGTCGACGGCGATGAAGCCGCCTGCGTCCAGCGCCAGCCCGGTGTCGCACAGCCAGGGCGCCGCGGCGCTTTCGGTCGCCCAGAGCACCGTGTCAGCCATAATACGTCGCCCGTCGGCGGCGCGGAGTTCGCCGTCCTCGAAGCCGATCACGTCAAAACCCGTCGCGAGCCGTATGCCCTTGTCGGCTAAAGCTCGGGTCAATCGCCTGCGGGTCCGGGGGCTACGCTCGGACAGGATCTCCGGATCGCGGCCGACGAGAATGATCGTCGCCCCCCTGCCGCCGCTCCGCAGGCGCATGGAGAGGGCGAAGGCGAGTTCGACGCCGGCCGGCCCGGTGCCGACGATCGCGACGGTGAAGCCTTCACCGTCGGCAGCCGCCGCGCGGCCGAGCACATCCAGGCGGTCGACGAAATCGCCGATCGGCTTGACCGGAATCCCGGCCGCGCCCGGCGCGCGGTTGGGCACCGAGCCGATATCGACCGACAACAGGTCGTAGTCGACCGCGCCCTGGCCACGAACATCCAGCGTCTGCGCCTCGGGGTCGATCCCGATGGCCTCGCCGCGCATGAGCGTCGCGCCAGCGTAGCGGGCCAGGCCGGCCGCGTCGATCAGCAACTCGTCATAGGCATAGAGGCCGGCGACGAAGCCCGGCAGCATGCCGGAATAGGGCGTATGGACGTCGCGGGTCACCAGGGTCAGCCGGACGCCGGGCATCGGCCGATCGCCGAAAGCCTTCAGCACGGTCACATGGGCATGGCCGGCGCCGAGCAGCACGACATGGCGGGGGGAGTCGGATCGGGGCAGGCGGCTGTTCCTCATCGGCGGCAGGCAGGAGCGCCCGTCAACCGCGTCGTCGACAAGATAGGGGCATGCCGCGCCGGTTCACAGCATGGCATCAGGGGGCGGGCGTCGCTTCCGGCCAGGCTGGGCGTTCGCCGTGCCAGAGCGCGACGGTGACCGGCTGTCGCCGGCCACGGATATCGACCTGTCCGACCGAGTCCGGCTCGCCGAAACCGGCCCTGTCCTTGTCCAGGGCGTCGAGAAGCTCCGACGACACGGCCAGCGTCGCGCCATGCGCCTTGGCGACCTCCATCAGCCGGCTCGCGACATTGACGTTGTCGCCGCTGACGGTGATCTGCTGGTGGGCGTCGTGGCCGAGCCGGGAGAGCACGACGGTGCCGTAATGCAGGCCGAGCCGGACTCCGTTCCCATCGCTGGCGCCGGCCGCCGTCCGCAACCATGCGCCGACGTGTCGCGCCAGAGCGAAGGCAGCCGCCAACGCTTCGGAAGCCGTGTCCGGCGCCGCATCCGGCACGCCGAAAACCGTCATGGCGCCGTCGCCCATGAAGTTCAGCACTACGCCATGGTGGGCGGCCATTTCTTCGACGACGATCGTGTGAAACTCTTTCAGGAACGTCCGCGTGCGCAGCGGACCGAGCTCCTCGCTGCGGGTGGTGAAGCCGGAGAGATCGACGAAGAGGATCGCCGCCGGTTGCTCGATTGGCTCGCGCAGGAATTGCGGATCACGGGCGATGCGCTGGGCGAGCGCCGGCGGCTGGAAGCGGCGCAGGGACTGCTCCGCTTCCGCCAGCCGTCTGGTCAGGCGCCGCTCGTAGATCTGCCGGGCAAGGACGGCCACGCCGATCGGCGGAAGCGCGGCCGCGAGGGGCAGGCTGGCGCTCAGCCAGAAACCCTGGTCGAACAGCACGAAGGTCGCCGCGACCCAGAGCAGCAGGGCACCGGTCGCTGTGACCAGCCCGACGGTGAGCGGCAGCAGCGACACCAGCGCGACGCCGCCGACCGCCAGGACCAACGCCGCCGACGTGTCGATCCGGCGGATCGACCCGTCACGCACGAGTCCGGTGCCTTCGAGAAGGTTGGCGATGCCGTTCGCCAGGATCTCGACACCGGGCGTGACGGGATCGAAGGGCGTCGAGAAGGTGTCGCCGACCGCCGTCGCGGTGACGCCGAGGACCGCGAGGCGACCGATGAGGGCTGCACTGTTTCCTGCCAGCACGTCGGCGGCGCTGACCGTCTCGATGCTGCGCGCCGGGCCGGAAATCCGCAGCGGCAGGTTCCAGCCGAGATCCAGCGGCACGGCCACGCCAGCGATTGTCACAACGTCGCGGCCCAATACCGGATCGGTGCCGTCGTAGAGCCCGACGGCCCGCAGCGCGAAGCCCGGCATCGGGCCGCGCGAGGTTTCGAAAAGAAGGGGAAGGTGACGCGGCGTGCCGGCGGCGTCGGTCGAGACATTGGCGAAACCGACCGACGCCGTTGAAGTAAAGGCGGGCAGGGGCCACAATTCTTCTGCCGTCACCGGAAACGCGTTCGTCACCGTGTTGCCGCGATCGAACCGGCCGGCAGCGGCGATGACGGTCGGGATCGTCGCGAGCGCTTCTGCCAGGGCGGCATCGTCGCGTGGCGTGGTCGGATCGACCAGCAAGAGATCGATGGCCAGCGCGCGGGCGCCCGCCGCATCGGTAGCCCGGATCAGGGCGGCAAGCCGGCTGCGTGGCAGCGGGTAGCCGCCCTCGGACGCCACGGTCCCGTCATCTATCGCGACGATGACGACCTTATCAGGCGAGGGCAGCGGCCCTGCGACGAGCAGCCGGAGGTCGGCCAGCGGATTCTCGATCCGGTCGACGAGGCTGCGCTCTCCGGCAAGGTGCATGGTCGCCAGCCAGCCCGCCCAGGCAGCAGCGAGGAGGAGGGCGACGGCGGTCCACAGCAGCAAGCCGCCGGGCCGCCGCAGCATCATTGCCCGAAGCGGGCGAGCAGCCGCGCGACGCGCTCCTGCGGCCAGCGGCGCACGACGAGCGGCTCGCCGGGGCGGACGTCGACGCCTTCGCCGGGCCCGAGCGTTACGGTGCCGGAGCCCTGCCGGGCCGCTACCTGCACCGCGCCGCGCGAGACGAACACCGCGGTGGCGCCGGCCTCGACATCGACCGCGTAGATGGTGCCCCGCACCGAGGCGATCGCGTGCGGCGTCTGGATCTGGAAGCTGCGGGGCGGCGTCAGGTCGATCAGCACCGCTCGGCCGGAGAGGGCAACGCTGGTGGGAGCGGCACCGGCGGCAGGCGCGCGGATCGTGATGGCGGCGGCGGCTTCCGCCTCGATCACCAGTCCGCCGGGACATCGGATCATCGCGCGGGGCGGATTGCCCAGGGTGGAGGACGTGCAGCCCGAAGCCTGCTGGGCCGCCGTCGCTCCGACTGAGAGGCAAAGGAAGGCCAGGATAGCCGCCATTCTGGCCGCAGATACCGTTATCATGCGTCACTCCTCGAACCCGGCGGCCGTCAGTGGCTACCACTCGACTGCCAGTATGCGCTTGTCTCGGGCGTGCCCCAACGGCTCTGCGCCGGCGCTCCGACGCGTCAGCCGGCGAGGAAGCGGGCGTAGCTCGCCAGGTCGACATTGCCGCCGCTGACGATCACCCCCACCCGGCGGCCTTCGCATGCCACCGCGCCGCTGAAGGCGGCGGCTGCCGCGAGGGACCCGGTCGGCTCGACGACCATCTTCATCCGCTGGGCAAAGAAGCGCATGGCCTCGACCAGCGCCTCATCGGGCACCGTGACGATGTCGCTCGCCAATTCCCGGACGATCGGGAAGGTAAGTTGGCCGAGATGGGTGGTCAGCGCGCCGTCGGCGATGGAGCGGGGCACGGGAATGGTGACGATCTCGCCCCTGGCCAGCGACTGCCGGCCGTCGTCGCCGGCTTCCGGCTCGACGCCGATCACCTGGCAGCCGGGCGACATCGCGGCGGCGGCCAGGGCGCATCCGGACAGGAGGCCACCGCCGCCAAGGCAGACGAGGAGCATGTCGAGCGGGCCGGTCGCCTCGATCAGCTCGGCGGCCGCCGTGCCCTGGCCGGCGATGACCTCGAGATGGTCGTAAGGCGGGATCAGCGTCAGCCCGCGCTCGGCGGCGAGATCGCGGGCCAGTGTCTCGCGGTCCTCGGTGTAACGATCATAGGTGACTACCTCGGCGCCGTAGCCTCGCGTCGCCGCCATCTTCATCGCGGGCGAATCGATCGGCATCAGGATCGTCGCCGACACGTCCAGCAGCCGGCTCGCCAGGGCGATCGCCTGGGCGTGGTTGCCGGAGGAATAGGCCATGACGCCGCGCCGGCGTGCTTCGGGCGGCAGCGCGGCGATGGCGTTGTAGGCGCCGCGGAACTTGAAGGCGCCGGCCCGCTGCAGATTCTCGCATTTGAAGAACAGCCGGCCGCCGGTGCGCTCGTCGGCGAAGCGCGAGGTCAGCACGGGGGTGCGATGCGCGATGCCGTCGAGGCGCCCGCGCGCCGCTTCGATGTCGGCGAAAACCGGCAGGCCGGTGCTGCTGCCGGCTTCCAGAACCGAAACTGCCATAGGTGTGCGTTCTCCGCGCATTGCGAGGTGCCCGTTCAACGGCATCTCGCGTTGTGGTGCATGATAGCCGCGCCTGGCATATTGCCAAGCACCGCGATCACAGCGAAGCGCGGCTGGCGAGTCCTTGCTTTTCCTCCTCTTGCCGCTTCGGCTATGGATGCGCCAGTCTTTCCGGTTACCGCTGTCGGCAAACAGCCGTTGGCACCGCGACGCCGCCAGGGAGTTCCACCGATGCCGCGCTTTTCCGCCAATCTCGGATTCCTGTGGACGGGGATGAGCCTGCCCGATGCGATCCGTTCTGCTCACCGCGTCGGCTTCTCGGCGGTGGAGTGCCACTGGCCCTATGACGAGGATGTCGGCGCGGTGCGCGACGCGCTTGCCGAGACCGGGCTGCCGATGCTCGGCATCAACACGCGCAAAGGGCCTGATGCCGGGGATTTCGGGCTGGCCGCCATGCCGGGCCGCGAGGCCGAGGCGCGCGCGGCGATCGACGAGGCCTTCGCCTACGGCGCCGCGATCGGCGCGTCCGCTGTCCACGTGATGGCCGGGAAGTCGCTCGGCGCAGACGGCGCGGCGGAAGCGTTCGAAGCCAATTTGCACCATGCCTGCGAGCTTGCGGCGGGACATGGAATGACCGTGCTGATCGAGCCGCTGAACCATCGCGATGCGCCCGGCTACTTCCTCGTCGGCATCGAGAATGCAGCGGCGATCATCGCGCGGGTCGGCCGGCCGGAGCTGAAGATCATGTTCGACTGCTACCATACGCAGATCACCCAAGGCGACCTGCTGCGTCGCTTCGAGGCGCACCGGGCGCTGATCGGCCATGTCCAGATCGCCGCCGTGCCGTCGCGGGCCGAGCCGGACGAGGGCGAGATCGCCTATGACTGGCTGCTGCCGGCGATCGACGCGCTCGGCTATGACGGCTTCGTCGGCGCCGAATACCGGCCACGCGCCGGCACGGACGAGGGGCTCGGCTGGCTTGCCGGGATGCGGTCGGCCTGAGCGCGCCGGCGGTGCGGATCGCGACCTTCAACGTCAACGGCGTCAACGGACGCCTCGCCGTTCTCTTGCGCTGGCTGGAGGAGACGACGCCGGACGTCGTCTGCCTGCAGGAATTGAAGGCGCCCGATGGCAAGTTTCCGGCGACCGCGATCGAGAAGGCCGGCTACGGCGCGATTTGGCACGGGCAGCGCAGCTGGAACGGCGTCGCGATCCTGGCGCGCGGCACCCAACCACTGGAAACACGGCGCGGCCTGCCCGGCGAGGATGCGGACGAGCAGAGCCGCTACATCGAGGCGGCGGTGCGAGGCGTCCTTATCGGCTGCCTGTATCTCCCGAACGGCAACCCGGCCCCGGGCCCGAAATTCGACTACAAGCTGCGCTGGTTCCAGCGCCTCGCCAACCACGCCAAGATGCTGATCGAGACCGGCGCGCCCGTGGTGCTGGCCGGCGACTACAACGTCATGCCGACCGAGCTCGATGTCTACAAGCCGGAGCGTTGGGAGGGCGACGCCCTTTTCCGGCCGGAAGTTCGGGCGGCTTTCGCCGGGCTTCTGGATCAGGGCTGGCTCGACGCGCTGCGGGCGCTGCATCCGGACGCGGTGATCTACACGTTCTGGGACTATCTGCGGAACGCCTATGGACGCAACGCCGGCCTGCGGCTCGATCATTTCCTGCTCAGCCCGGCGATCGCACCGCGTCTGGCCGCGGCCGGCGTCGACAGAGACATGCGCGGTTGGGAAAAGGCGAGCGACCACGCGCCGACCTGGATCGAACTCGCCGACACGCCGTTGAAGCGGCGGCGACGCCCGGTCAAGGAGAGCTGAGATGGATGCCAAGTCCAACGATCTCGCACGATTCGTCGACGCGCAGGACCCGGTCATTGCCACGGTCCTGGCGGAACTCGCCGCCGGCCGGAAGCAGAGCCACTGGATGTGGTTCGTCTTCCCGCAGCTTGACGGTCTCGGCCGCTCGCCGACCGCGCAGTTCTACGCCCTCGCGTCGCTCGATGAAGCGCGCGCCTATCTCAATCATGTCGTGCTCGGGCCCCGCCTCAGGCGCTGCACGGAGACGGTGCTGGGGGTCGAGGGCCGCTCGGCCAACGCCATCTTCGGGGCGCCGGACGACATGAAGTTCCATTCGTCGATGACGCTGTTCGCCAAGGCCGCCGACGAGGATGCGCTGTTTCGACGGGCGCTGGACCGGCTCTTCGGCGGCCGGATGGACGCGGGGACGCTGGCGTTGCTCGGCCAGAACGAGGGGTGACCGGCCTCGACCGGGCCGTCACGACCAGGGCTTAGCCGTCCTGGCGATCGCAATCGATCGCGGCGGGCACGGCTTCCGACGGCTCCGGCCGGGTTGCGACGAAGAGGCCGGCGCCGGCCAAAGCGAGGAACTGGATCAGAAGCACCGTCGTGCCGACGCCGACGAGCCAGCTGCCGGCGAAGGTGACGGCCATCACCGCCAGTGCGGTGCGCTTGGCCCGTCGGCTGATCGTGCCGCCGTCGCGCCAGTTGCGGATGGGCGGCCCGAGGTGGGAATGGCCAATCAGCCAGGCTTCGAGCCGCGGCGAGCCGCGCGAGAAGGCGAAAGCGCTGAGCAGCAGGAAGGGCGTTGCCGGCACGAGCGGGAGCACCACGCCGGCGGCGCCGGCGACGAGGGAAAGGCCTCCAAGGAGGATCCAGAGCCACCGCATCATTCGTCTCCCGGCCGCCGCCCGGCCGTTTCTCCCGCGGCAGATAGGGGCGGCAGGGGCAGGAAGCCAGATGCGAGGCGACGAGCGGCGCACGAAACGCTTTCCCATGTTATGCCGGCTGCCCCGCGTGCTCCGATGGCACGAGCGACGTGCCAGATGTGGCGCCGGACAACGGGCAGGAGATCGATTGAGCCGACATCTGACGAGATATGACGCCGCGATGACCCGGGCCGGGCTGCAAGACCGCCGGCCGCGGGCCGGGGGGAGCCGATGACGTCATGGCTGCACCGGCAAAGGCTCGATGCCGTCCTGCGTGCCGTGCGGGCTTCGGGCGCGCGCAGCGTGCTGGATCTCGGCTGCGGCGATGGGGATCTGCTGACGGAGCTCGCCGGCGAACGGCAGATCGACCGGCTCGTCGGCATCGACCTGTCACACGAGGCGCTGGCGCGGCTGCGCACCCGGCTGGGGAGCCTGCTGGACGAAGGCGTCGAGCGCATCAAGCTCGTGCACGGATCGCTGATCGAGGCCGGGCCGACCTATACCGGCTTCGACTGTGCGGTGCTGGTCGAGACCATCGAACATGTCGACCCAGCCCGCCTCGGTTCCCTCGAACGCGCCGTCTTTGCGGTGATGCGGCCGGCGACGGTGGTGGTCACCACCCCCAATGCCGAGTTCAACGGCCTGCTGGGCGTGCCCCCGAACCGCTTCCGGCATCCCGACCATCGCTTCGAGTGGGATCGGCCGCGTTTCCGCCAGTGGGCCGAAGGCGTCGCCTTGCGGAACCGCTATCAGGTGGCGTGCTCCGACATTGCCGGAAACCACCGCGACCTCGGCGGCACGAGCCAGATGGCGGTGTTCGAGCGATTGCTCGCCGCAGATCAGGTCCCGGCATGACCTGGCCGGGCGATGGGCGTGCCGCCTGCAGGGACGGGTGCAGTGCGCATCCTCGCCATGCCCCGGGGAACCGACCGCGGCAGCCGCATGGCCGCTCGCGGTCGGGAGGCCGGACGCTCAGAACTGGTAGGTCAGGTTCAGCTTGAACGAACGGCCAGGCTCGGAATAGTAGAGATCGGGCTGGGACGGGCTGTCGGGGACATTGACCGCATCGTAGTAGGTCTTGTCGAAGACGTTGAAGACGCCGCCGGCCACCTTGAAGCCGGGCAGGGCTTCGGGCGCATACCAAGCCGTCAGATCGACCACGCCGTAGCCCGGTGCCTCGTAGCCCTCGTCCACCTTGTCCCGGCGTGCCGCCAGCTTCGTCGAGACCTCGCCGCCCCATTCCAGCTGGGCGTAGCCGAGGCCGAGGATCGCCGTCAGCGGCGGTACGGAGTCGAGATAGGTGTCGTCCGTCAGGTTGCGGCCTTCGGCGTAGGCCAGCGAGCCGCGCGCCGTCCAGTAGTCGAGGAAGCGGACATGGCCGCCGAGCTCGACGCCGGAGATGCGGGCATCGGGAATGTTGCGGTAACTGGAGATGCCGCCCTGGGGGTAGAGACCTCCAGGAGGCGCCAGCTGAACGACGTCGATGAAGTTCTCGTACTCGGTCCGGAAGACGTTGATGTGGGCGCCGTAGTTCGCGTTCTCGTACTTCATGCCGATGTCGAAGCCGTTGCTGCGCTCGGCTTCCAGTTCGGGGTTGCCGGCGCGCAGATAGGTGCCGTCCGCGCCGAAGCGCGAGTAGAGTTCCGAGACGGTCGGCGCCCGGAAGCCCATCGACCACTGCGCATAGGCAGTGAGTTCCGGCAAGAGGTCGTATTCGACGAGGATCTTGGGCGAGACCGCCGTGTCGCTGGAGCCGGGCGGCAGCGTCCCGTCATAGGCGGCGCTGCCGGCATATTCGTCGGTGAGCTGCGGTGTCTCCTCGTACCAGTCGAAGCGCAGGCCGGGCGTCAGGCGCAGGCGACCATCGTTGAAGCCCATCACATCTTCGGCGAAGAAGCTAACGGCGTTGCTGTCGACCTCCGGCGTGTCGGACTGGTTGGTGTGCAGATTGTTGCAGACCCTGAACGAGCCGGTATAGGGAAGGCGACAATTGTCCTCGCCGTAAGAATACTGGGTGGTCGTCGCGGTCCGCAACTCGGTGCCGAAGGTCAGCCGGTGCGAGACGATGCCGGTCTCGAAATTTTCCGTCGCATGGCCGTTGAAGCCGAAGGATTCCTCCGCAAAGCTGTTATCGCGGTAATAGGGGCCGACGACCGACGTCGAGCGGTAGGCGTCTATCGTCGAGTGCCGTTCGACGTTCTGGTAGTAAAGCACCGCCGAGGCCTCATCCAGCCAGCTAGCGCCCCAGTCCGGCGACAGATAGTCGTAGGTCAACATCGCGCGTTCGCGCTTGACGTCCTCGCCGGACGAATAATTCCCCGCCAGGTAGTTTCCCGTCGCGCCCTGGCTGGTGCGCGTGTCGATGTCGTCGTCGCGGCTGAAGATCTCGCCGGTGACGCCGAAGCGGTGCCCGCCCTCGACATATTGATGCAGCTTGGCAAGGATGTTGTACTGGTCGTAGTCCAGCGGGTTGGGCTCGGTCCGCGTCGCGCCGAGCGTGTCGATGTCGCCCTGGTTGTCTATCTCGTGGCCGCCGCGATAGCCGCCCTGGATCAGGGCGTAAGTGTTCTCGACGCGGATCGCCGCGGCGTTCGAGGTGAACCAGCTTTCGTCGACGGAATCGTAGCCGTTCTTGGTGAGGGCGCCGAGGGTCTTGTCGCCCGGCAGGAGGTCCTCGGGGTCGAGCGTGCGCAGAGCGAGGACGCCGCCGAGCGCGCCCGAGCCGAGCAGCGGGTCGGCGCCGCGCGTCAGGTCGAGCGCTGACAGCGAGCTGAAATCGAAGCTGTCGGCGCCGCCGCTGGCGCCGCGAACGACATCGGCGAGATAGGGCACCCGGATCCCGTCGATCGTGGTCAGCACGCGCGGCCCTTCCAGGCCGCGGATATTGATCGAACGCGTGGCGCGATTGAAGCTGATGCCGGCTTCCTCTGTGCGGCCGAGATCCTCGATGCTGTCGATCAGCTTGTTGTCGATGGTGGCACGCAGCGTGGTGCTGGTCGTGACCGTCCCGCCGACGCCATCTTGTGCCGCTGCTTCGCCTGACTCGATGATGACCGGGTCGAGGACAAGGTTGTCCTGCGTCGCGACGGTCTGTGCCCCCGCACCGCCCGTCAGAAGGGCCGAGACCGCCGCCCCCGTCATCATCGCTCGCATCATGTCACGCATCGTCATCGCCCCTCGCGCAGCGCCCCCGGACCCCTGCGCCGTCTGGAATTATTCCACGTTATACATTGTTAGATTTCCGGTATGACGCCACTTACTGAGGCAAATGTTAGGGAGTCAACAGCAAATGAATATATAAATCTCATTTTAGATGCATTCTAGATGCTAACAATTCTAAATTAGAAGAATTCTACTGTACTTTTGATTACGACTCTTCTTGACGGGTGCCGGTCTTTACGACAATCAGGCAGATGTACCTGAAGCCGGCTGCGGCCGAATTGTGCTCATCGAGCCAGAAGGATCGACCATGCGCCTGTCCGCCATCGCTACTGCCGCCGTGTTGTGCGCCGTCGCCGCGCCGGCCGGCGCGCAAGCCGTCGCCGAGCCGCAGCGGGTGATCGCGATCGGCGGGGCGATCACCGAGATCCTCTATGCGCTGGGGGAGGAGGACCGCGTCGTCGCGGTCGACACGACGAGCCTCTACCCGCCGCAGGCGCTCGCCGAAAAACCCAATGTCGGCTACATGCGCCAGCTCTCCGCCGAAGGCGTGCTGTCGCTCTCGCCCGACCTCATCCTGATGGATGACGGTGCCGGCCCGCAGCAGGCCGTCGACCTGATCGACGCGGCTGGGGTCGCCGTCCAGCACATGCCGACCGGGTACACGGTGGCGGAACTGACCGGAAAAGTCCGTACAGTTTCTGCCGCGGTGGGTAAGGCGGAAGCCGGCGAGACGATGGCCGGGACGATCGACGCGGGATTCGAGGCGCTCGCGGCCGACCTTGCCGGCATCGAGGACAGGAAGCGCGTCCTGTTCATTCTGTCGCTGGTCGACGGGCGGATCAACGCCGCCGGCAGCGGCACCGGCGCCGACGCCGTCATCCGGCTGGCGGGGGCGGAAAACGTCTTCGGCGATGTCGAGGGCTACAAGATCCTGTCGTCCGAGGCCGTCGCGGCGCTCGAGCCCGACGCCATCCTGATGGTGACGCGCCCTGGCCTCGAGGCCGTCGATCCGCTGACGGTGCCGGGTCTCGCGGCAACCCCTGCCGGCCAGACGGGAACCGTCATCCGCATGGACGCGCTGCATCTCCTCGGCTTTGGTCCCCGCACGCCGGACGCCCTGCGGGAGCTCGCGGCCACGCTCTATCCGGGGATCGTCCCCGCCCGGACGGCAGATGTCCGCTAGTTCGGCGATCGGCGCAGTCCGGATGAGCCGCTCCGTCGGGCTTTCCGGCGATCGCAGTGTGCGGGCCAAGATCGGCCTCGGCGTGCTCGCCGCGCTGCTGACGCTTGCCGCGCTGCTGGCACTGGCGGTCGGGCCGGCGATGCTGTCGCCGGCAACCGTCATGCACGTGCTGCTCGACGGGCCGAACGGCACGGCCGCGACCATCTCCGACCGGGTGATCGTCTGGCAGATCCGGCTGCCACGCGTGCTGCTCGGCGCGCTGGTCGGCGCTTCGCTGGCGACGGTCGGGGCGATGATGCAGGGCCTGTTCCGCAACCCGCTGGCCGATCCGGGTCTGATCGGCGTCTCGTCCGGCGCGGCCTTCGCGGCGGTGGCGACAATCGTCCTGTCCGCCGGCGTGCTGGCCCCCTACGCCGCCTTCTTCGGGATCTACGCGCTGCCCGTCGCGGCCTTCGGCGGCGGGCTCGCGGCGACGCTGGTGATCTATCGCATCGGCACGCTGGCCGGCCGTTCCTCGGTTGCGCTGATGCTGCTGGCCGGCATCGCGCTCGGGGCGCTGGCAGCCGCCGGTACCGGGTTCCTCATCTACATGAGCAATGACGAGCAGCTGCGCGACCTGACCTTCTGGACGCTCGGCGGGCTCGGCGGCGCCAGCTGGGCGAAGCTGGCGGCCGCGGCGCCGATGATGGTCGCCGCGCTGGTCTTCGCGCCGCTGGTCGGCCGCGGCCTCAACGGCGTGGTGCTGGGCGAGGCGGAGGCCTTCCATCTTGGCGTGCGCGTGCAGGCGCTGAAGCGCGTCACCATCGTCCTCGTGGCACTGGCCACCGGGGCTGCCGTCGCCGTCTCCGGCACGATCGGCTTCGTCGGCATCGTGGTGCCGCATCTCCTGCGCCTCTGGCTGGGGCCGGATCACCGTTACCTGCTGCCCGCCTCGGCGCTGTTCGGGGCGAGCCTCCTGCTGGTCGCCGACATGGCAGCCCGCACCCTGGTCGCGCCCGCCGAGTTGCCGCTCGGCATCCTGACGGCGGGGATCGGCGCGCCGGTGTTCCTGTGGATCCTGCTGCGCCGCCGCGGCGTCGCGGATTATTGAGGGCAGGGGCATGATCCGCATCGACGAAGCCAGCGTCCACTATCGCGGCCGGGCCGCGCTCCATCCCTCGTCGCTCGACGTGGAGCCCGGCGCCTTCACCATCGTCGTCGGCCCGAACGGCGCCGGCAAGTCGACGCTGCTGAAGCTGATGGCCGGCGAAATAAAGCCGGACGAGGGCAGCGTGCTGCTCGACGAACGACCCTTATCGAGCGTCCCGGCGCGGGAACTGGCGCGCCGCCGCGCCGTCCTGCCGCAGAGCTCGGCGCTCGCCTTTCCCTTCACCGTCGCCGAAGTCGTGCGGCTCGGGCTCGACGCCGGCGGGCGGGCGAGCCGGGCGCAGGATATCGTCGACGCTCTCAAGCGCGTCGATCTCGATGGCTTTTCAGGCCGCTACTACCAAGAGCTCTCGGGCGGCGAACAGCAGCGCGTGCATCTCGCTCGCGTGCTCTGCCAGATCGGCCCGCCGGTCGCCCACGGTAAGCCGCGCTACCTGTTCCTCGACGAGCCGATCTCCAGCCTCGACATCCGCCACCAGCTGGCGGTGCTGTCGATCGGGCGCGACTTCGCCCGCGCCGGTGGCGGGGTCGTGGCGGTCCTCCACGACCTCAATCTCGCGGCCGGCTTCGCCGATCGCCTCGTCGTCCTGGCGCATGGCGCGATCGTCGCCGACGGCTCGCCCGCCGCCATCCTCACCGACGGGCTCATCGCGCGCGTCTTTCACCTCAATCTGCGGGTCGGCGCGCTGCCGCCGCCCGGCATTCCCTTCGTTCTGCCGCAGAGCGCGGCCTGAAAACCCAGGAAAACGCCATGGAAGCCTCTTCTCTCGCTGCCGCCCCCACGGCGGCCGTGCCGTTCTTCGCGACCGGCAAGCGTGCGCGCGATCTCGCCCGCGAGCGCGGCCTTTCGGAAGCCGAGCTCCTCGCCGGGCATGACGGCCCGGAAGTCGTCCGCCTGCGGCCCGAGATGGCGGCGATCGTCGAGGCGATGCCGGCGCTCGGCGAGGTGATGTCGCTGACCCGCAACGAGGCGGCGGTGCACGAGATCGTCGGCACGTTCGGCGAGATCAGCCTATCGGGGCACATGGGGCTGGTGGTCAACCCGCCGCTCGACCTTCGCCTGCTGCTCAAGCATTGGCATCATGCGTTCGCGGTCGCACTGCCGGACGAGAAAGGCCCGCGCCGCAGCCTGCAGATCTTCGACGCGGAAGGCGAGGCGGTGATCAAGATCCACCTGCGTCCGGCCTCCGATGTCGCGGCGTTCGATGCGCTGCGCCAGCGTTTCGCCGATCCGGTGCCGCAGCCGCTTTCGATCGTAGCCTATCCGGTCGAAGAAGTTACCGGCACCGCGGATGCCGAGGCGTTCCGCCGCGAGTTCGCCGCCATGCGCGACGTCCACGAGTTCTTCCCGATGCTGCGCCGGCACGGGCTCGATCGCCGCGGTTCGCTCGACGTGATGGGCGACCAGCATGTGCGGCGCCTCGGAAAAGGCGCGGCGACGGCGCTGCTGACCGCGGCGAGCGAGCAGGCGCTGCCGATCATGTGCTTCGTCGGCAGCCGCGGCTGCATCCAGATCTTCACCGGCCACGTGAAGAACATCAAGGCGATGGGGCCGTGGATCAACGTGCTCGATCCGGGCTTCGATCTGCATCTGCGCGAGGACCTGGTCGCGGAGGCTTTCGAGGTCCGCAAGCCGTCGAAGGACGGCGACCTTACGACGGTCGAGCTCTACGATGCAGGGCGCAAGCTGGTTGCGCAGTTCTATGGCGAGCGGCGCCGCGATCATCCCGAGGAAGCCGCTTGGCGCCAGCTGACAGCCGGGCTCGCCGGCGGCTGAGGCCTGCCACGCGATCATGCAAGGGCTGGCGCCGGCATCGGCACCGGTCGCCCGTGCCCTGATACATCACGTATCTCGCCCTGACCGAAAAGCTATCGCGACTGGCGCGGTTCGCGGCGCCTATTGCAGGCGGAACGCGATAAACCACCGCGCCAGCCCTATCTACGATATCCGAGGATTGCCGGATGACGGCATCCATCGTCTGCCGGAAATCGTGAGAGGTGCATGACCGCTGTTTTTCCAGATCCCGACGACGCGATCGTCCCCATGATCCGGCGGCTTCGCGAAGCTGCCGAAGAAAACCTGCAGAGGGCCGAGGGAGAAGCCGAGGAGAATGTCTGGGGTCTTTGCCTCGGGGCAGCGTTGGCCAACGATGCCGCCGACCTCTTCGAAGCTCTTCTGGAAAAACGGTCGCGGTAGTCGCCAGCGCCGGCGCGCAGTGCCGGTCGCGTGCGGCTCCGCCGCCCATGCCGCATCCGCCTAGGGCGCCATGTCGTCGGATCCGCGCGCCTGCGAGCGGCGCAAGCGCAGCACGTCGGCGACGAAGTTGCGGGCGAGGCTGTGGTAGAGCGGCGCGCCGGAGACCAGGCGGGCGGTGCCGAAGCCGAGCAGCGAGGCCAGCATCAGCGGGATGACGTTGCCCTGGTTGCCGGTCATTTCCAGGATGATCACGAAGGCGGTCATCGGCGCCTGGACGACGCCGGCGAAATAGCCCGCCATGGCGAGCGTCGCGGCCAGGCCGGAGCCGGCGCCGACGAGCACCCCGATCGTCGATCCGAGGCCGGCGCCGACCGCCAGTGAGGGCGCGAAGATGCCGCCCGGAATTCCTGATGCCATCGAGGCGAGGCTCGCGACGAACTTCTCGGCAAAGAACATCAGCGGCAGCGGATCGCCCTCGACGGCGCCGCGCGCCTGCTCGTAGCCGGTGCCGTAGGTGGCACCGTCCGACAGAAAGCCGACGGCGGCGACGATGACGCCGCAAAGTGCTGCCGCGCCGACGGCACGCCGGATCGGCGCGGTGGCGGACCAGCGCCTGATCCGGCGCATCAGCCAGAGGGCGCTGGCGGTGAACACGGCGCCGAGGGCCCCACCAGCGACGCCGCAGGCGACCACCAGTCCCCAGTCCTGCAGGGTGTTCGCCACGGCATCGCTCTCGCCGAAATAGGTGTAGTTGCCGGTTAGGCCGAGCGAGGCGAGGCCGGCCAGCACCACGGCGGAGAGGACAAGGCCGTTGGTCCGGGCCTCGTAGGCGCGGCCCATCTCCTCGATCGCGAAGACGATGCCGGCGAGCGGCGTGTTGAAGGCCGCGGCGATGCCGGCGGCGGAGCCTGCCAGGATCAGGCCGCGCGCCTGCACCATCCCGCCGAGGCGTCCCGCCGACAGCATGATGGCTGCGCCAACCTGGACGGTAGGGCCCTCGCGCCCGATCGAGGCGCCGGACAGGAGCCCGAGCAGGGTCAGGAGGATCTTTCCGGCCGCGATGCGCAGCGACAGGAGCTCGCCGCGATCGGCGTCACGTTCGAGATGGCGGGCGGCGATCGCCTGCGGAATGCCGCTGCCTTGCGAATTGGGGAAGAAACGCAGCGCCAGATAGGCCGACAGGGCAAAGCCCGCCGGCGGCAGCACCAGCATCGCCGCCGTTCCGAAAGCCGGGGTCGACCGGATTGCCTCGAAGGCCTGGTGCGCCGCGTCCGCCAGCTGGGCAAAGCCGACGCTGACCAGGCCGATCGCCAGCGCGCCCGCCCAGAAGATCAGCCGCGGCCGCCAGACGCGCTGCTTGCCCCAGACCGCCCGGGATCGCCGCAGCATTCGCGACTTGCGCACGGTTCTGCGTAGGGGCGCTGGATCGTGCCGCTGCATGGCAAATTTCGCTCTCGGCTGGTGACGCCGCGACAATGGCGAACGAAGCGCCGGGAGTCGAACCCTCACCTGAGCTTTTGCAGCCTTTATCTTTTTCGCCTTCACGACAGCAATGGCACCGTGTGGTCCGCCCGGGTCTGCCGGACGCTGCCGACTTGCTCTGCATCAAGTCGACAGCGTCCGGCCTGCGCTATCGATGCAGCCGGAGCGTGCCGCGCCGCCGCGGTCGCCGCCGATCCGATGACGCCCACTGGAGAGCCCCCATGACGCGCATGATGAAAGCCGCCATCTTCGTCGAGCCCGGTCGAATCGTGCTCGGCGAGAAGCCGATCCCCGATGTCGGCCCGCTGGACGCGCTGATCCGCGTGACCACCACGACGATCTGCGGCACCGACGTGCATATCCTCAAGGGCGAATACCCGGTCGAGAAGGGCCTGACGATCGGCCACGAGCCGGTCGGCGTGATCGAGAAGCTCGGCTCGGCGGTCAGCGGCTACCGGGAGGGCCAGCGGGTCATCGCGGGCGCGATCACGCCGAGCGGCCATTCCTATGCCTGCCTCTGCGGCTGCCACTCGCAGGACGGGGCGGGCACGCGCCACGGCTTCAAGCCGATGGGCGGCTGGCGCTTCGGCAACACGATCGATGGCTGCCAGGCCGAATATCTGCTGGTGCCGGACGCCATGGCCAATCTCAGCCCGGTTCCCGACGCGCTGACCGACGAGCAGGTGCTGATGTGCCCCGACATCATGTCGACGGGCCTGTCGGGCGCCGAGAGCGGCAAGGTGCGGATCGGCGACACGGTGGCGGTCTTCGCGCTGGGGCCGATCGGGCTCTGCGCCGCGGCCGGCGCCCGCCTGATGGGCGCGACGACGATCATCGGCGTCGACACCGTGCCCGAGCGGCTGGCGGTCGCCCGCTCGCTCGGCGTCGACCACGTCGTCGACTTCAAGGCCGGCGACCCGGTCGAGGCGATCATGAAGCTCACCGACGGCCGGGGCGTCGACGTCGCCATCGAGGCGCTCGGCACGCAGCAGACGTTCGAATCGTGCCTCAAGGTGCTGCGGCCGGGCGGCACGCTCTCCAGCCTCGGCGTCTATTCAAGCGATCTCACCATTCCGCTCGGTCCCTTCATGGCGGGACTCGGCGACCTGAAGATCGTCACGACGCTCTGCCCCGGCGGCAAGGAGCGCATGCGCCGGCTGATGGAGGTGGTGGCGTCGGGCCGCATCGACCTGCAGGCGATGGTGACCCACCGCTTCCCGCTGGAGCGGATCGAGGAGGCCTACGAGCTCTTTGCCAACCAGCGCGACGGCGTTCTGAAGGTGGCGATCACGCCCTGAGGGCGGCGCACTACATCAGCCAGGCATGGTCGGGATCGGCGATGAATCGCCATTTGCGCAAGGGCCCGGCCATGACGTTGGAATAATACATTTCGTAGCCGTGCGGCGCACCGCAGGGGTGGTGGCCGCGGGGCACCAGCACGACGTCGTGGCTCTTCACCGCCATCGTCTCGTCGAGCGCGCCGTCCTCGGTATAGACCCGCTGGACGCCGAAGCCCTGGGCGGGGTTCAGCCGGTGATAATAGGTCTCCTCGAGATGGGTGATCTCGGGAAACCGGTCCTCGTCGTGGCGATGGCTCGGATAGCTCGACCAGTTGCCGGCCGGCGTGAACACTTCGGTCACGAGGAGCGAGTCCGCGACGTCGTCGGCTTCCATTGCGATATTGTTGATGAAGCGGGCGTTGGAACCCTCGCCGCGCTGGGTGAGGGTGATGCCCTCCGGTCCGAGGCGCCTTGCGGCATGGCCGCCTTTGCCGGGCGCCAGGCACAGGGCCAGCGTGCAGTCGGTCTCGGCGACGGCCTTCCAGTCGCTGCCATTCGGCAGATAGAGGCAGTGCGGCGGTGACTTCTCGAATACATCCATGCGCTCGCCGAGGACGCCCCAGTCCGTGCCCGCCGCCGTGATCGCGGCCTTGCCCTCGACCATCACGATGATCGCTTCGTCGCCGCCGAGTATGCCCTCAGCGCTCTCGCCGGCGGCAAGGCGCCAGAGCTTGAAGCCGACATAGGTCCAGCCGGCGCTCTCCGGCGTGATGTCGTGGACGAGGCCGGTGGGCCCTTGCGGCTTGCGCAGGAGCTTCATGCCGCGGCCTCGCTGCGATCGAGACCCGCCTCGCGCGCGAAGGCCCGGAGCGCCTTGAGGCCCATCGCCTGGTAATGGCGGGGGTTACGCTGCGCCGGGTCCTGCTCGGCCTCGATGACCAGCCAGCCGGCATAGTCGTGCTCGGCGGCGATGCTCAGGACGGGCAGGAAGTCGACGCCGCCTTCGGGATCCCCCGGCACGGTGAAGACGCCGCGCCGCACGCCTTCGAGGAAGGAGAGGTTCTCCTCGCGCACCTGCCGCATGATGTCGGGGCGGACGTTCTTGGCGTGGAAGTGCGCCACGCGGGCCATGTGGCGCGCTGCGACCGCAGCCGGGTCGCCGCCGCCGAAGAAGCAGTGGCCGGTGTCGAACAGGAGCTTCGTCGCCGGGCCGGTATGCGCCATAAGCCGGTCGATCTCGTCCGGCGTCTCGACCACGGTTCCCATGTGATGGTGATAGGCAAGGGTGATGCCCTGACCGGCGGCAAAGGCCGCCAGCGCCTCGACGCCGGCGCCGAAGGCGGGCCAGTCCGCCTCTTGCAGCACCGGCTTGGCGTTGACAGGCACGCCGTCATTGCCGTGGATTGCGTTCGAGGTCTCGCAGACGATGATCACGTTCGAGCCGACCGCCTTCAAAAGGTCGAGGAAGGGCTGCATCGCCGCCTTCTCGGTCTCGATGTCCTGCGTCAGGAGGTTCAGCGAGTGCCAGCCGGAGACGTAGCGCAGGCCGCGCCCGCCGAGCTCGCGTTCGATGCCCTCCGGTGTCGCCGGCAGCTTGTGGCCCTTCTCGATCCCGTCGAAGCCGATCGCCGCCGCCTCGTCCAGGCACTGCGCCAGGGTGATCTCGGCGCCGAGCGTCTGGTCGTCGTCATTGGACCAGGCGATGGGGTTGGTTCCGTAGAGCGTCATGAGCGTTCTTTCAGCTGGTCTTCATAGGCCTTGCGCGCGGCGCGGACCTCGTCGCGCGCCGACGTCTCTGGAACCGCGACGTCCCACCAGTGCCCCCCATGCGGCGTCGAGGGATAGGGATCGGTGTCGACGACGATGACGAAGGGTCCGGTCCTATCGGCACGGGTGGCGAGCGCTGCTTCCAGCTCGGCGATGCTCGCCGCCTTCATCGCCTCGGCACCCAGCGCCCTTGCATGGGCGACGAAGTCGATGGCCGGCGCATTCGCCATGCCGCTATGGGCGTAGAGATTGTTGAACTCGGCGCCGCCGGTGGCGATCTGCAGCCGGTTTATGCAGCCATAGCCGCGATTGTCGGTGAGGACGATGGTGAAGGCCACGCCCATCATCGCCGCCGTCGCGAGCTCGGAATTGGCCATCATATAGCTGCCGTCGCCGAGCATGCAGATCACGTCACGGTCCGGCTCGGCCAGCTTGATGCCGAGCGCGCCGGCGATCTCGTAGCCCATGCAGGAATAGCCGTATTCCATGTGATAGGCGCCGGGGCGTGGCGCCTTCCAGAGCTTGTGGAGTTCGCCCGGCATGGTGCCGGCGGCGCACATCACGACCGTGTCGGCGTGGCTCGCGCGCTGCACGGCGCCGATCGCCTGCTGGTCGGTGGGCAGCGAATTGCCGCCGTCCGGCGCGTCGGTGAGGGGATCGACGGAGGCGAACCAGGCTTGTTTCAGGCCAGGTTCCGGCGTTGGGGCGCGGTGGCCTTCGAGCGACTTGGTGAGATGATCGAGGGCCGACAGCGCATCGGCGCAGAGCGGCTCGGCGCCGTGCTTCATCGCATCATAGGCGGCGACATTGATCGAGACGAGGCGGCGTGCGGGGTTCTTGAACAGCGCCCAGGAGCCGGTGGTGAAATCCTGGAACCTGGTGCCGACGCCGATGACGAGGTCGGCGCCCGCCGCTACCGTGTTGGCCGAGGTGGCGCCGGTGACGCCCACGGGCCCGTAATTCCATTCATGGTCCCAGGGAAGGGCGGATTTGCCGGCCTGGCTCTCGACGACCGGGATGCCGAAGCGCGCCGCAAACGAGGCCAGCGCGTCCGCGGCCCCGGCGTAATGCACGCCGCCGCCGGCGACGATCACCGGCTGCCTGGCGGCACGGATCATCCCCGCCACATTGTCCACCTCTGCCGGATCCGGCGCGGGGCGGCGGAACGGCCAGACCTTCTTGGCGAAGAAGCTTTCAGGCCAGTCGTAGCTTTCCGCCTGGACGTCCTGGCAGAAGGCCAGCGTCACCGGGCCGCAATCGGCCGGATCGGTCATTGTGCGCATCGCACGGGGCAGGGCGGTCAGCAATTGTTCCGGCCGGGTGATGCGGTCGAAATAGCGGCTGACGGGCCGGAAGCAGTCATTGGCCGAGACCGTGCCGTCGGTGAAATCCTCGACCTGCTGCAGCACCGGGTCGGGGCCGCGGCCGGCGAAGACGTCGCCCGGCACGAACAGGACGGGCAGGCGGTTGACGTGGGCGAGGGCTGCGGCAGTCACCATGTTGGTCGCGCCGGGCCCGATCGAGGAGGCCACCATCATCGCGCGCCTGCGGCCCAGCTGCTTGGCATAGGCGATGGCGGCATGCGCCATGGTCTGCTCATTCTGGCCACGATGCGTCGGCAGGACGTCCTGAACGCCAGCCAGCGCCTCGCCGATTCCGGCGACGTTGCCGTGACCGAAGATCGCCCAGCAGCCGGCGATGAAGGGTTCGCCTGACGGAGTCATCTGCGCGGTAAGCCAGCGAGCCATCGCCTGCGCGGCTGTCAGCCGGATCGTCGTCATGCGGCATTCTCCTTCGTCGAGTCCCTTGCCGCGTCCCAAAGGGCGCAGAGGCGCGAGAAATTATGCGTCATCCGCTCCACCGCCGCATCGTCGTCGATCGCGCCGGCGAGCCAATCGCGCGCGGCGGAGCCGAAGATCGTGCGTCCGACGGCAAAGCCCTTGACGAGGTCGTGCCGTGCCGCCTCCGTGAAGCTTGCGCCGAGATCCGCCTCGCTGGAATCGAGCCCGAGCACCACGATGCCGCGGCAATTCTGGTCGTTGTCGGAGATCGCGGCGCAGGCCGCCACCCACGCCTCGGGGCTGGTCAAAGGTTCGAGCTTCCACCAGTCGGGATAGATGCCGATCTCGTAGAAACGCCGGATCAGGCTGGCATTGGTGTCGTCGTCGACGGTGCCCAACTTGGAAGGGATGATTTCGAGCAGGAACTCCAGCCGGTTGCGCCGGGCGGCCCGATAGAGTCGCTTCAGCGTAGCCTCCTGGTCGGCGCGCATCGCGGCGGTGTCGTCCGGGTGACAGAAGCACAGGACCTTGACGACCTGATGCAGCGGCCACTCGACGAGGTTGCCGCAGTCCTCGCCGAACTCGGCTTCCAGGGCCAGCGGATGCGAGCCCGGCTTCTCCGCCGGGCGGCCGACCCACAGCCCGGTGCCGGAGGCGGCATGGAGGGCGGTGCGGCCGAGCCGGTCGTCGCAGAGAATGCCATAGCCATGGCGGCCACCCGAGACCTGCAGCGCCGCCCGGAGGCAGAGCGCCTTGAACGCGCCGATCCGCGCCGGCGTCGCGCCGTCGAGCTCTTCAAGCTGCATGCGATGATCGAAGGCGAAGACGCGCATCTGTGGCCAGTCGACACTGCGATTGGTCGACCAGTGGATCTGCTCGAGCTCGGCGTCGTGGCGCAGGGCAGGGGTGCGAATGCCGCGGGCGAGGAAGAACTGCAGCTCCTCGAGGCTCGGATAGGCCGGCGTGCAGCCATGGCGCGAGACGGCGAAGGCGCCGCAGGCATTGGCGTATTCGAGCGCCTTCGGCCAGCTCTCGTCGTCGAGCCAGCCCTTGAGCAGGCCGGACATGAAGCCGTCGCCGGCGCCGAGCACGTTGAACACCTCGATCGGGAAGCCGGGACCGGCCTCGCCGTCGTCGAGATCGGCGGGGATCGCGCCGGAAAACGCGACGGCTCCGGCCGCGCCCCGCTTCAGCACCAGTGTCGCGCCGGTCAGTTCGCGTACTGCGCGGAGCGCGGTCAAAGTATCGGTCGAGCCGCCGGCGATGTGGAATTCCTCCTCCGTGCCGACGATCAGGTCGAAAAGGCCGAGATGGCCCTGCAGGCGGGCGGTTACCGCGTCGCTTTCGATGAAGCGGTTCTCGCCGTCGCCATGGCCGGAAAGGCCCCAGAGGTTTGGCCGGTAGTCGATGTCGAGCGCGGTGCGGGCGCCGCTGTCGCGGGCGAGGCGCAAGGCCTTGAGGACCGCCGCTTCGGTGCGCGGGTGCGACAGATGCGTGCCGGCCGCCACGACCGCGCGCGCCTCGGCGATGAAGCCAGGGTCGATGTCCTCCTCGCAGAGCGCCATGTCGGCGCAGTTCTCGCGGTAGAAGATCAGCGGAAACCGGTGCTCGTCGCGGATGCCGAGCAGGACGAGGGCAGTCAGGCGCTCCGGGTCGGTTGTTACGCCGCGCACGTCGACGCCCTCGCGCTCCAGTTCTTCGCGGATGAAACGGCCCATGTGTTCGTCGCCGACACGGGTGATCAGCGCCGATTTCAGCCCGAGCCGCGCCGTGCCCGTCGCCATGTTGGTGGGCGAGCCGCCGAGATATTTGTGGAACGAGCCCATGTCCTCGAGCCGCCCCCCGACCTGGGCGCCGTAGAGGTCGACCGACGAGCGGCCGATGGTGATGACGTCGAGGCGCTTCACACCGTGCCTCCGAGCGATCCCTCTAGCTTGGCCATCTCCTGGCCCCCGGCCATCAGGTCCTGCAGCTCTTCCGCCGTGATCTCGCCGCGCCGGCTGGTGCCGAGCGTCTTGCCGCGCGACAGCACGGTGAAGCGGTCGCCGACCGCCATGGCGTGGCGCACGTTGTGGGTGATGAAGACGATGCCGACGCCCTGCTTGCGGACCCGGTCGATGGTGGAGAGGACATTGGCGGTCTGGCGGACGCCGAGCGCCGAAGTCGGCTCGTCGAGGATCAGCACGCGCGCGCCGAAATAGACGGCCCTTGCGATGGCGACGGTCTGGCGCTCGCCGCCGGACAGCGTGCCGACCGCCTGGTCCGGCTCGCGCAGCGCAATGCCCATGGCGCGCATGTGCTCCATCGTCACCTTGTTGGCGTGCTCGATGTCGAAGCGCTTGAACAGCCATTTCCCCTTGGTCGGCTCGCGCCCCATGAAGAAATTGCGCGTCACGCTCATCAGCGGGATCATCGCCAGATCCTGGTAGACGGTGGCGATGCCGGCGTTCATCGAGGCGCGGGGGCTGGAAAAGTTCATCGGCTGGCCGTCGACGAGGATCTCGCCGCGGGTCGGCTTGTGGACGCCCGACATTGTCTTGATGAAGGTCGACTTGCCGGCGCCGTTGTCGCCGAGCAGGCAATGGCATTCACCGGGACGCACATCGAAGCTGACGCCGGCCAAGGCGACGATGTTGCCGAAGTGCTTTTCGATGTCGCGCATTTCAAGGATGGCTTCGCTCATCTCAACGCTCCCCCGTCACGCGCTTGCGGATCAGATTGTTGAACACGACGGCGATCAGCAACATCGAGCCGAGGAACACCTGGTACCAGTCCTGGTCGATGCTGGTGTAGGAGAGCCCGATCATCACCATGCCGAAGATGATCGAGCCGAAGAAGGCGCCGATCGCCGAGCCGTAGCCGCCAGTCAGCAGCGCGCCGCCGATGACCGCGGCGATGATCGCCTCGAATTCGCGCTGGAAGCCGCGCCGCGCGTCCGTGGATCCGGCGTCGAGAACGGTGATGATGGCGACGAGGGCGGCGCAGCATGCGGTCAGCATGAAGAGCGCAACCTTCACCTTGCGCACGGGCACGCCGGAATTCGTCGCCGCTGTCTGGTCGCCGCCCGAGGCGAAGATCCAGTTGCCCCACGGCGTTCGCAAAAGGATCCACGTCGCCACTGCCGTGAGGGCGACGAACCAGAGGATCTCGACCGGGATGCCGGTGACACGCGGCGTGCCATTGGAGAAACTGGCGACAATGCCCTGCTCGGCGAGCCAGCGGAAAAGCCCGGGAAACGCGTCGCCCGAGAACACCGGCAGCAGCCAGTCGCCTTCGACTGCGTCCTGGATGCCCCGAAGCTGGGTGGCGCCGCCTGTCGCCCATTTCAGCCCGACGAGGCTGAGGCCGCGCAGGATGAACAGAAAGGCGAGCGTAACGATGAAGGAGGGCAGCGCGGTGCGCAGCACGATTTGCGCGTTGATGCCGCCACTCAACGCCGCGACGGCAAAGGTCAGCGGGATGGCGAGGCTGAGCGGCAGGTCGTAAAGCGTCAGCCCGACGCCGAAGATCAGACCCGCGAAAGCAACCATCGAGCCGACCGAGAGGTCGAACTCGCCGCCGATCATCAGGAGGGCTGCGCCGAGGGCGAGAATGCCGAGCTGGGCGGCCGGCGTCATGAAGTTGATCACGCCGGCAAGGCTGAACATCACCGGGTCGGCGGTGAAGAGGAAGAAGACCGTCACCAGGACGAGACCGGCGAGGGCGCCGAGCTCGGGGCGCTGCAAGATCCGCGTCAGCGCGGAAACCTTCTTCAGCCGCTCGTCGTCAAGCGTCTTGCCGGTGTCCATGGTCTTCCTCGTCTCTGGCGCATCCGTGGTCGGACGGTCTGGTTCGCAGCCGCGCGGGCGCATCCGGCCTGATGGTACGGCTGCGTGTGGAGGCCCGGCAGGGCGCCGGGAGCAGCGCGTGCGCAGCTCCCGGCTTGGGCGATCAGCGAATACCGCGGGCCGACAGGTCGATGACCATCTCGGCGGCGTCCTGCTCGACGAGATTCGGGCCGGACGGGACGTCGCCGCCCGGCATCAGCCCGTATTCGGCGTTCAGCGCGAGGAACACGACCGGCAGATAGCCCTGCAGGAATTGCTGCTGGTCGACCGCGAAGGCGGCCTGACCGTTGGCGATCGCCTCGAGGAAGTTCGCCGACAGGTCGAAGCTGGCGACACGGATCTCTTCGCCGCGGCCGGTGGCCTGGACGGCGGCGACGGAGGGTTCGCCACCGGTGGTCGCGCCGAGCGCGAGGATCGTGTCGATCTCCGGATCGGAATCGAGCGCGGCGCGGACGCGCGACTGGACGTCCTGCGGATCGTTGGAGGTGGGCACGACGGAGATCGTGCCAAAGCCTTCCGCAAAGCCCTCGCAGCGTTGATCGAGGGAGACGTTGCCGACCTCGTGGTTGACGCAGATGCCTTTTTCGCCGCCCATTTCGGCAAGGCGCTCGCCAGCGGCCTTGCCGGCGTCGCGTTCCGACTGGCCGACATGCAGCCGGGCGCCGAGGTCCTTGGAGACGTCGCCGCCGGAATTCATCGAGATGACCGGAATGCCGGCTTCGACGGCGCGGCGGATCGAGTCGCCCAACGCGTCGGCATCGGGGATGGAGACAACGAGCCCGTCCGGCTCCTGGTTGACGGCGGCGTCGATCAGAGAGGCCATGGCCACCATGTCGAAGGTTTCCGGAGCGCGGTAGGTGACGCTGGCGCCGGTATCCTTCGCGGCTTCCTGCGCGCCGTTCTGGACGGCGGCCCAGAAGGCGTCGTTGGCCTGGCCGTGGGAAACCACGATGATCGATTGGGCGAGCGCCGTGCCGCCGGACAGAGCCAGCGCCAGCGACGCGATAGCGAGAATGCGTTTCATCGTGTTCCTCCCGTTGAGATGGCAGGCACCTGCCTGCGCGGCATCCTCCCGACGCCTGATTGGAATAATTATTCCATTTTATCCGGCGGCGCAAGCGCTTCTCCGGCGCCGCGACGCCGCGCGCCGATGGAGACGGCGAGGGCGAGCGAGAGGGACAGCGTCGCCGACAGGCCGCGAAAGGCACCGAAATCGGCTTCGGTGACGGTGAGCACCTGGGCGCCGATGCCGCTCAGCGGGCTCAGCACCGTATCGGTGATCGCCACCACGGCGAGGCCGCGATCCTGGGCATATTCGGCGAGTTCCACCGTCTCGGCGCTATAGGGGGCAAAGCTGACGGCGAGCAGCGCGTCGTCCGGCATCAGCGCGTGGCGCCGATCAAGCCGCCCCAGCCCGTCATGCAGGAGCGAGGGCACGGCCATCTTGTCGAAGACGTAGTCGAGATACGCTGCAATGGCGAAGGCGCGGCGCAAGCCGACCACATGGATGGTGCGCGCGCCGGAGAGAGCATCGACAGCCCGCTCCAGCCCATCGCCGTCGAAGGTTCGCGCGAGACGCTCGAGCGAGAGCTGGCTGGTCTCGATGAATTCGGCGAGCAGCGCGGCAGGGCTCTCGGATCCCGCCTCGCCGAGATTCTTCAGCCGCGTCCCGTAATCCGGCCAGACCTGCGCATAGCCCTCCCGGAAGAGGCGCTGCATCTGCGAGAAGCCGGAGAACCCCATGATCTGGCAGAAGCGCATCATCGCCGAAGGCTGCACGCCGGCCCCCTTCGCCAGTTCGCCCACGGTGGAGAGCGCGATCCGGTCCGAATGGCCGGCGAGATATTCGGCGCATTGCGCCAGCCGCTTGGGCAAGGTGCCGGAGAGTTCCTGCAGGCGCCGGTGGAACGCTTCGATGCTCTGGGGTGCGGTTTCGTCCGGCATGCTTCGGCTCCCGTTCAGCGCGCGACTATCATCGAAGTGGGTGAGAAAGAAAATAATGGAATGAAAATTCCACAACTGATATGACCGCCGCCGAGGGGGAGGAGGGCTTATGACAATCGGCATCGGACTGATCGGCACCGGCTTCATGGGCAAGGCGCATGCGCTGGCGTGGCGCAACGCCAATGCCGTGATGGGCGGCCTGCCGCCGGTGCGGCTCGTGCATCTCTGCGACACGCCGCTCGACAAAGCGTGCGCGATGGCCGAGCAGCTCGGCTTCGAGGCCGCGGGCGACGACTGGCAGGCGCTGATCGCCGACCCCGCCGTCGATGTCGTGTCGATCACCACGCCCAACGCTTTGCATCGCCCGATGGCCGAGGCGGCGCTTTCCGCCGGCAAGCATGTCTGGTGCGAAAAGCCGCTCGGCGTGACGCTGGCCGACGCCGAGGCGATGGCCGCGGCGAGCGGCGACCGCCTCACGCTCGTCGGCTACAATTACCTGCGCAATCCGGCCTTCACCCATGCCTGCCGGCTGGTGGCGGAGGGGCGGATCGGCCGGCTGTTCCATCTTCGCGGCTGGGTCGACGAGGACTACCAGGCCGACGAGGCGCTGCCCTGGACGTGGCGATGCCGCGCTTCGGAGGCCGGTCTCGGCGCGCTCGGCGATATCGGCGTGCACCTGATCTCGCTGCTGACGGCGCTGGGTGGGCCTATCGATTCCGTCGTCGCCGAGATGGGCGCTGCCTATGCGACGCGGCCGCTGCCGGAAGGTGGTGATGGCGCGGTCGAGAACGAGGACGTCGCCAGCGCGCTGGTGCGTTTTTCCGCCGGCTTCCACGGCACGCTGACGATCTCGCGCGCCGCCTGGGGCCGCAAGGGCAGCCTTGGGTTCGAGGCGCATGGCAGCCGCGGCATGATCGTCTACGACCAGGAGCGGATGAACGAATTGCAGCTCTATACCAATGACGGCCCGAAGGCCGAGCAAGGCTTCCGGACCATCCTGACCGGCCCGGAGCATGTGCCTTACGGCGCCTTCTGCCCGGCGCCGGGGCACGGGCTCGGCTTCAACGACCTGAAAACCATCGAGGCCGCGCAGTTCCTCGCCGGCCTTGCGGGCGGGAAACGCCCCGGGCCGGACTTCGCCCAGGCGCTCGAAATCGAGCGTGTCGCCCATGCCATCGCGCGCTCGGCGCAGGCGGATGGCGCCCGCGTGATGGTCGCCGACACGCGCGGCTGAGTTTACAAACGACGATCCTTTCAGCTGCGCACCATCGCGTCGATCCACCCTATGGCCATCCAATGACAAGGTTTCCCATGTCGCTTTCCATTGCAGTCCTCGGTGCCGGCCGGATCGGCAAGGTCCACGCGGCGGCCATCGCCGCAACGCCCGGCGCGCGCCTGGCCGCTGTCGCCGATGCCATGGCCCCGGCCGCGGAGGCGCTCGCCGCCGCCTATGGCTGCCCGGTGCGCACCATCGCGGAGATCGCCGCCGCTGATGACGTCGACGCGGTGGCGATCTGCACGCCGACCGACACCCATGCCGAGCTGATCGAGCTATTCGCGCGGGCGGGCAAGCCGATCTTCTGCGAAAAGCCGATCGACCTGTCGCTGGACCGGGTGCGGCAGTGCCTCGCGGTCGTCGCCGAGACCGGTACGCCGCTGATGGTCGGCTTCAACCGCCGCTTCGATCCGCATTTCGTCGCCGTGAAGCGCGCCATCGATGACGGGCGGATCGGCGCCGTCGAGCAGGTGGTGATCACCAGCCGCGACCCCGGCCTGCCTCATCTCGACTATCTGCCGCGATCCGGTGGTCTGTTCCGCGACATGACCATCCACGATTTCGACATGGCGCGGCATCTCCTCGGCGAGGAGGTGGCGAGCGTGATGGCGACGGCCTCCGTCCTCGTCGACCCGCGCGTCCGCGAGCTCGGCGATGTCGACACGGCGAGCATCATTCTGACGACGGCGAGCGGCCGGCAGGCGGTCATCACCAATTCGCGCCGCGCCACCTATGGCTACGACCAGCGCATCGAGGCGCATGGCTCGGACGGCATGGTCTCGGCCGAGAACCAGCACGAGGCGAACGTGACGATAGCATCGGCGGCGGGCTACACACGTCCGCCGCTGCAGAACTTCTTCATGGACCGCTACGCCGCCGCCTATGCGGCGGAGATCGCCAGCTTCCTGTCGGCGCTCACGAACGGCACGCCGATGCTGACGACCGGCCATGACGGCTACATGGCGCTGGCGCTGGCCGAGGCAGCGAGCCGCTCCGCCGCCGAGGGCCGCCGGGTCGACATGCCGGAGATCCTCGGCGACTGATCCTGGGGCGCTCGACGCTAGCCCCTGATGAAGGCGAGGAGGTCGGCATTGATGGTCGCCGCTTCCGTCGTCGGCATGCCGTGCGGGAAGCCCTTGTAGGTCTTCAGCGTGCCGTCGCGCAGCAGCTGTGCCGAGAGGGGCGCGGAGTCCTCGTAGGGCACGATCTGGTCGTCGTCGCCATGCATCACGAGGACCGGTACGTCGATCTTCTTCAGATCCTCGGTGAAGTCGGTCTGCGAGAAGGCGACGATGCCGTCGTAATGCGCCTTGGCGCTGCCCATCATGCCCTGCCGCCACCAGTTCAGGATCAGGCCCTCCATGGCCGGCCGGTCGGGGCGGTTGAAGCCGTAGAAGGGGCCGGCCGGGACGTCGTGGTAGAACTGCGCCCGGTTGGTGGCGACCTGAGTCTGGAAATCGTCGAAGACTTCCTTCGGCAGGCCCCCGGGATTGGCATCGGTCTTGACCATCAGCGGCGGGACGGCGGCGATGATGGCCGCCTTCGCCACCCGATCCGCACCGTGCCTGGCAATGTAGCGGACGACCTCGCCGCCGCCCGTCGAATGGCCCACATGGACCGCCTGGCGCAGGTCGAGCGCCGCGGTTACCGCCGCAAGATCGTCGGCGTAGTGGTCCATGTCGTGGCCGTCGGGCACCTGCGTCGAGCGGCCGTGGCCGCGCCGGTCATGCGCGACGACGCGGAAGCCTTCGTTCAGGAAGAACACCATCTGCGCGTCCCAGTCGTCGGACGAGAGCGGCCAGCCGTGGCTGAAGACGATGGGCTGGGCGTCTCGGGGCCCCCAGTCCTTGAAGAAGATGCTGACGCCATCGCGGGTGATCACGGTATCCATTGGCCTGACTCCAGAGTTTCGGGTTTCTGATGGGCGGCGGGTACGACGGAAGGGTTGCGCGACCCGCGCGGCATGGGGAACGGCGGAATGACTGTGGCTGTATCTGCAATGCTGACGGGGAAGCGGATCTGTCCCGAAGGGACGTTCGGCATCCTGCAGCAGGATACCGTGTCGCTTGGCCGGGGCGCAATTGCTCTTGTGCTCTTGGCGAGAATGTCATGCGGCTGCAGCAGTCGATCCGAAGGCTCGGGACATGGAACCCTCGTGGCTTTCCGCCGTGCCTCCAATTCCTCTTTACCGTTTGCGACTGACACGAGTGGAATACTCCGCTTATTATAATGAACATCAGGCAGGTGTTCGCTCAATCTTTGAGCGAGGTGGCAGATTGATCAACGCGAAGGCTTCAAGGGAGGGCAGGCAGTGCCGGCGATCGGTGAAGGACTACGGGAGCTGCGGCGGCGTCGGCAGTTGACGACCCGCGAACTGGCGGCACGGTCGGGGATTTCGCACTCGGCGGTGTCGCTGATCGAACGTGACAGGATGAGCCCCTCCGTTGATACGCTGGGTGCGATGCTCGAGGCGATGGGGTCGACGTTGACCGGTTTCTTTTCCGGAATGAGCGCGTCGACGCCCCATTCGCCGTTCTACCGGGGCGACGATCTTCCGGAGATCGGCCGTTCCGACGGCGTCTCCTACCGGCTTGTCGGGATGAACCATCCAAACCGCCAGATCGTGATGCTGTGCGAGACCTATGCGGTCGGAGCGGATACGGGGGAGGCCATCTCGCATGCTGCCCAGGAGGCCGGTGTCGTGACCGCCGGCGCCGTCGAGGTCAGCGTCGGGGCGGAGCGGCGGCGACTCGTGGCCGGCGACGCCTATTATTTCGACAGTCGAACGCCGCATCGATTCCGCAATGCCGGCGACGGGCCGGCACGGATCGTCAGCGCGATCACGCCGCCGACATGCTGAAGCAGTGGTTATTTTATTCACCGTAGAAGCTTTCCGACTGTCATCGGCAGAGATTCGTGGTTGAGTTCGAATCCGTTCAACGAAAAGGGGTCGTGCCATGATGAGAACAGGAATGCTTAGGGTCGCTGCGGCGCTCGCGGTGACGGCGGCGGTCGGTACGACCGCTGCGCAGGCGCGGGACCTGACCGTCGTCTCATGGGGCGGCAACTACCAGGACGCGCAGCGCGAGATCTACTTCAAGCCGTTCAGCGACAAGGCCGGGGCGCCGCTCCTCGACGTGACGTGGGACGGCGGCTACGGCGTCATCGCCGCCAAGATGGCCACCCCGCCGGCCGATTGGGACGTGGTCCAGGTCGAGACGGAGGAGCTGGAGCTGGGCTGCGCCGACGGCATGTACGAGCCGGTCGACTGGAGCGCGCTGGGCGGCGAAGACAAGTTCATCGATGCCGCAGTCAACGAATGCGGCGTCGGCGCGATCGTGTGGACGACGGGCCTGTCCTACGACGCCGACAAGCTGGAGACGGCCCCGACGAGCTGGAACGATTTCTGGGATACGACGAAGTTCCCCGGCAAAAGGGGCCTCCGCCGCGGACCGAAATACTCGCTGGAATTCGCGCTGATGGCCGACGGCGTTCCGGTCGAGGAGGTCTACGACGTGCTCGGAACGCCCGAAGGCGTCGACCGCGCCTTCGCCAAGCTGGATGAGATCAAGGCCGACATCGTCTGGTGGGAAGCCGGCGCGCAGCCGATCCAGCTGCTGGCCTCCGGCGAGGTGGTGATGACCACGGCCTATAACGGGCGTCTCGCGGGCATCAACAAGGCCGAGGGCAAGAACTTCCAGATCGTCTGGCCGGGCTCGATCTACGCGATCGATTCTTGGGTCGTCCTGAAGGATTCACCCAACAAGGACGCGGCGTTCGAGTTCATCCAGTTCGCCAGCCTGCCGGAGAACCAGGCCAAGCTGCCGGAATTCATCGCCTACGGCCTCACCAACAAGGCGGCCGGCGAGATGCTGGCGCCCGAAGTCTCGGCGGAACTGCCGACCGCGCCGGACAATCTCGAAGGCGCGATCGCCCTCGACGGCGACTTTTGGGTCGACAACATCGAGGCCCTCAACGAGCGCTTCAACGCCTGGCTGGCTCAGTAAGGGCAGGGCGTTCCCGCCATCTCGACAAGTCGCGGCGCCTCTCGCGCCGCGACTGATCACCACGCGAAAGGAACCATGGCCGCCTTTATCGAGCTTCGCGACGTCGCCAAGAGCTTCGGCCCGCTGAAAGTGGTCGAGGGTTTGAATCTCGACGTCGCCAAGGGTGAATTCCTCAGCCTTCTCGGCCCGTCCGGCTCCGGCAAGACGACGATCCTGATGATGCTCGCCGGTTTCGAGGACGCGACGTCCGGAGAGATCGTCCTCGACGGACAGCGTCTCAACGACCTGCCGCCGCATCGCCGCGGCATGGGCGTGGTATTCCAGAACTATGCGCTCTTCCCGCACATGAGCGTCGCCGAGAACGTCGCCTTCCCGCTGCAGATGCGGGGCGTCGCCAAAGCCGAGGTGCAGCGGCGGGTGACCGAGGCGCTGGCCCGCGTCCATCTGGAGCATCTGGCCGAGCGCCGGCCCTCGCAGCTGTCGGGCGGCCAGCAGCAGCGCGTCGCGCTGACCCGCGCGCTGGTCTTCGAGCCGAAGGTCATTTTGATGGACGAGCCGCTCGGCGCGCTCGACAAGCAACTGCGCGAGGCGATGCAGCTGGAGATCCGCGATCTGCATCGCCGGCTCGGCCTGACCATCGTCTTCGTCACCCACGACCAGTCCGAGGCGCTGACCATATCGGATCGGATCGCGATCTTCGACAAGGGCAAGATCGCCCAGATCGGGACGGCCAGCGAAGTCTACGACCGGCCGCGGAACCGATTCGTCTCGCAGTTCATCGGCGAGACAAACCTGCTCGAAGGTCGTATCGACGGCGCCGCGGACGGTCAGACCGTCCAGATCGTCGTCGAGGGCGGCCGGCGCATCGTCGCGGCGGCGCCGACCGTGCCGACCGGGGCCGATATCGTGGTGTCGGTGCGGCCTGAACGCATCTGCCTGACACCGGCGCCGGGCTTCGACAACATCCTCGACGCCGAGGTCGAGGACGTCGTCTACCAGGGCGACCATCTGCGCTTCCACCTTGCCTGCGGGTCGCTGCGGCTCGTCGCCCGCGCCGAGCGCAGTGCCGAAAGCTGGCCGGTCGGAACGCGGCTGCCGATCGCCTTCCGCGCCGAGGACTGCTCGGTCTTCAGCGCATGAGCGGGCTGTTCGCCAACGCGCGGCTGCGCGCCGGATTGCTGATCCTGCCGCTGGCGCTGTTTCTCGGCGTGTTCTTCATCTGGCCGCTGTGGACGATGGTCGCCGTCGCGGTCCACAACGACGCGATCGGCGGCGCGCTGCCGGAGACCGCCGCCGCCATCGGCGTGTGGGACGGCGAGGGCATCCCGGACGCGGCGGTGCAGGACGCGTTGGTCGCCGATCTCCGCGACACGCCGCGGTCGGTGCTCGGTGGCGCGGTGCGGATGCTGAACAGCCAGGTGTCGGGCTTTCGGACGCTGATGAGCCGCACGGCGAACGCGGCGCAGGACACCGCGGCCGGCGAGCGTCTCGACCTCGTGGCGGTCGACGAACGGTGGGCCGAGCCCCGCTACTGGCAGGCGATCGCCGTCAGCGTCGCCCCCTATACCGACCGTAACCTGCTTGCCGCGCTGGATCTCGAACGGGACGCCGACGGGGAGATCGTCGCCGCGCCGGCCGCGACCTCGGCCAACCGGCTGATCATCTGGCGGACCTTCGCCATCGCCGGCACGATCACGGCGCTCTGCGCGCTGATCGGCTTGCCCTATGCGATGCTCGCCGCGTCGTTGAGCGGCTGGAAGCGCAATCTCATGCTGCTCGCCGTCCTCCTGCCGCTGTGGACGTCGCTGCTCGTGCGCACCGCCGCGTGGTTCATCCTCCTCCAGAACGAGGGCCTGATCAACGGCGCGCTGATCGGGCTTGGGCTCATCGATGGCCCGCTGCCGCTGATCTTCAACCGGCTCGGCGTGGTCATCGCGATGACCCACGTCCTGCTGCCCTTCATGGTGTTGCCGATCTATTCGGTCGTCGCGGCGATCCCGAAGAACCTGATGCCGGCCGCCGCCTCGATGGGCGCGACGCCCTTCGCGGCGTTCCGACGCATCCTCCTGCCGCTGAGTCTGCCAGGACTGCTGGCGGGGTCGCTGCTCGTCTTCATGGTGGCCATCGGCTACTACATCACGCCGGCGCTGATCGGCGGGCCGAACGACCAGATGATCTCCTCGATCATCGCGTTCTATGCGCTGCAGACCGCCAACTGGGGCATGGCCGGCGCGCTCGGCCTGATCCTCCTCGCCATCACCACCGTCCTCTATCTCGTCTATGGCCGCCTCTCGCGCGGCACGACGCCGACGGGGCTCTGAGCCATGCTGCGCGTCTTCCAGGCACTCTTCGCGACGCTGATGATGGCGTTCCTGATCCTGCCGATCGTCGCGATCCTGCCGCTGGCCTTCACCGACAGCATCTTCCTGAACTACCCGATCGAGGCCTATTCGCTGCGCTGGTTCGGGGAACTCGGCCAGTCGGCGCAATGGAGCGCCTCGATCGTCAACAGCCTGATCATCGGATCGGGCGCGACGGCCCTGTCCGTCGTCCTCGGTACGCTGGCGGCGCTGGCCCTGCGCGGCAGCGCGATCCCGTTCCCGGACGTGGTCCGGACGGTGTTCCTGCTGCCGATGGTGGTGCCGGCGGTGGTTCTCGGCGTCGGGCTGCAGATCTCGCTCGCCCGGATCGGCCTCTCCAGCACCTATCTCGGCGTCATCGTCGCGCACACCGTCTTATGCGTGCCCTTCGTCATCGTCAGCGTCTCGACCGCGCTTCAGGGCATCGACCGGACCACCGAGCGCGCCGCCGCCAGCCTCGGGGCGCCGCCGTCGACGGTGTTCCGGCGCGTCACGCTGCCGCTGGCGATGCCGGGCGTGGTGACGGGCGCGGTGTTCGCCTTCGCCACCTCGCTCGACGAGGTGGTGCTGACGCTCTTCGTCGCCGGGCCGAACCAGCGGACGCTCGCCCGGCAGATGTTCTCCTCGATCCGCGAGAACATCTCGCCCGCCGTCGCCGCCGCGGCGCTGCTGTTGATCATCGGCACGCTGCTGCTCGCCGGGCTCGCCGCGTTCCTGCGCCGCCGTCCCGCCGACGCGGCGGCCTGATCAGACAACCTTGGGACATGGTTCAGAACCGAGACTGCTCCCTGCGTCGCAGGCTTCTGCGGTCGGTTTAATGCTTTGTTAGAAGCTCGCCGGCATGGGTGTGCTCGCTGAGCAGTGACAAATGAGAACAAGTTCCGTGGCGATGAGAGTTCCTCGATCGAATTTCCCGGATGCGTTCGTTCGCACCACTGCATTGGACGGCCTCTATCGCCGCTGGCTTGCGGCCCGAGCCGGGGCACGGCTGCCGCCTTACGAGGATGTCGCGCTGGGCAGCCTCGGTCAGGTGGCCGAACAACTCGCGCTGATCGTGCAGGACGAGAGCGGCGGGTTCCGGATCGTGCGGTTCGGCGAGACGTTCCGGAAATGGCTCGGTCAGGATGGCGCCGATATTCCGGTCGAAGATCTCCGGCCGGAGTGCAGGCTCGCGCTGGGAGAGGTCATCGCGGCGGCACTGCGGTTTGGCGAGCCCAGTCGGGCGCTGGCGCATGTCGTCAGCGACGGCATCGTCGAGACGTACAACGTGGTGGCGTTTCCGTTGAAGAGCCGTTGGGGCCCCCCGGTGATCCTCGCCTGCATGGAGGATCGCAACGAGCGCTACAGCCTCGTCGACACGATGTTCAGCGCGACGGACGAGGGCATGCTCGCGCTGACGGCCATCCGCGACGAGGAGGGTCGACCAAACGACTTCCAGATCATCTCGGTCAATGACGGCGCCTGCCGCCTGCTGCGCAGGACGCAGGACAAGCTGCAATGGAGGCGGCTGTCCGAGATCGACCTGAATCTGGAGGAGCATGGCGTGCTCGCCCAACTCAGGCATTCGCTCGAGACCGGCGAGCGCCGGCAGTTCGAGATTTCCTTTCCGGGCGCGGAGGGGATCCGGCACGTCAAGATCGGCATCTCGCCGGTTCGCGATCTCCTGTCTGTCACGCTCACCGACATCGCCGGCGTGAAGGCGCGCGAAGCCTCGTTCCGGCTGCTGTTCGACAGCAATCCCGTGCCGATGTGGCTGTATGATCCTTCCACGCTGCGTTTCCTCCAGGTCAACGATGCCGCCGTCCGACATTACGGCTACAGCCGCGAGGCGTTTCTTGGCATGTCGGTGCTCGACATCCGGCCGGAGGAGACCCGCGAGACGGCACGGGCCGTGCTGCAGAACGTCCAGGAAGGCTACGAGGCCGAGGAGGCCTGGCGGCACCTCAAGGCGGACGGGTCGGAGATCGTCGTCTATCCCTATCTGCGGGTGCTCAGCGTCGACGAGCGACCGGCTGTGCTGGTAGCCGTCATGGATGTCACCGAACGGCGCAAGGCCGAGGCGCGCATCGCGCACATGGCCCACCATGACGCGCTCACCAACCTACCCAACCGCGTGCTGTTCCGCGAGCGGCTCGACAAGGCGCTGGGTGGCATCCGCGAGCGGGACGAGAAGCTGGCGATCTTCTGCCTCGACCTCGATCACTTCAAAAGCGTCAACGACACGCTCGGCCATCCGATCGGCGACAAGCTGCTCCAGGCCGTCGCCGAACGCTTTCGCGACTGCCTGGGGGAGCGGGACATCGTCGCCCGTCTCGGCGGCGACGAATTCGCGGTGATCCAGCCGGCGGTCAAGACGCCGGCGGAGGCCAGCATCCTGGCACGCCGTCTGATCGAGGCGATCAGCGCCCCCTACGAGATCGAGGGACACCAGATCGTCATCGGTACCAGCATCGGGATCGCTTTGGCACCCGGCGATGGCAACCAGCCGGACGTCCTGTTGAAGAACGCCGATGTGGCGCTCTACCGGGCCAAGGCCGACGGTCGCAACACCTTCCACTTCTTCGAGCAGGGGATGGACTCGCGGCTCAGGGCGCGGCGGGCGCTCGACCTCGACCTGCGCAACGCCATGGCGGCCGGAGAGTTCGAGCTATACTACCAGCCGGTGATCACCGCCCGATCGAGCACCGTCAGCGGGTTCGAGGCGCTGATGCGCTGGCATCATCCCGAGCGCGGCATGGTCTCGCCGGCGGAGTTCATTCCGATGGCCGAGGAAATCGGCCTGATCGTGCCGCTCGGCGAATGGGCGCTGCTACAGGCGTGCACGGAGGCCGCGAACTGGCCGGAAGATCTCAGCATCGCGGTGAACCTGTCGCCCGTTCAGTTCAAGAGCCGCAATCTCGTCCCGGCCGTGGTCAATGCGCTGGAGTCATCCGGGCTCGCCGCCAGCCGGCTCGAGCTGGAGATCACGGAATCGGTGCTGCTGCAGGAGAGCGAGATCAACCTCGCCACGCTGCATCAGCTGCGAGAACTCGGCGTGCGCATCTCGATGGACGATTTCGGCACGGGCTACTCGTCTCTCGGCTATCTGAGACAGTTCCCCTTCGACAAGATCAAGATCGACCAGTCGTTCATCAAGGAGCTTGCCGATAATCCCCAGGACGCGGCCATCGTGCGCGCCGTGACGGGACTTGGCATCAGCCTGGGCATGACGATCACGGCCGAGGGGGTCGAGACCGAGGTCCAGTTCGAACGGCTTCGCCTCGAGGGATGCACGGAAGTTCAGGGCTATCTCTTCAGTCCGCCCCGCACGGCGAGCGCCCTGGGGCCGTTCCTGACGGGACGCGAACTGACGGAAATTCTCGGCGCCAGGCCAACGATACTGGCTCTGGTGCCAAGCGATGGCAGCGCGCCGGAACAGAAGTCGTCCAAGCTCGCCTGCGCCGACAAGCTGGTGTCGTAGCGCCTCAAGACGTGACTTGGATGGTTCCGGCGTGCGTCAGTAAAGCGTCAGCCGGTAGCGCTCCTCAAGGTTCCGATCGATCTCCGCCGCCGTTTCCTCGAGCGCGATCTGGTCCTTCATCATCGCGCCGAACGATGGGAAGCTGCCGCGCTCGATGAAGGTCGACGGGTCCCAGAGGCCCGACCGGATGAAGGCCTTGGCGCAGTGGAAATAGACCTCCTCGGCATGCACCACCATCACGCTGATCGGCAGCTTGCCCCGGTGTTCGAACCGCGCCATCAGGTCGGCGTCGGTGCTGATCTCGGCCCGGCCGTTGATCCGCAGGGTCTCGTTCATGCCGGGAACGAGGAAGATCAGTCCGACCTGGGGATTGCTGAGAATGTTCTCGAACGTGTCGAGCCGGTTGTTGCCTGGCCGGTCGGGGATCGCGACGGTGCGGTCGTCGAGGGCGTGGACGAAGCCGGGCGCATCGCCCTTCGGACTGACGTCGGCGCGGCCGCTTTCGGCACAGGAGCCGATCATGACGAAGGGGCAGCGTTCCAGAAAAGCCCGGGCGTGCTTGTCGAGCCCCACCATCTCCTTCAGCACCGCCCGCTCCATCGGCGCCTTGTAGACCGTCCGCAGTTCCTCAACCGTCTTGATCGTGCTCATCTCGTCTCCCTGTCCGGCACTGCCGGTTCGCGTCCTGTCCTAGCTTCCGCCGCTATCCGCCCGGATACTTCGTGCCGAGCAAGCCGTCGGCGGGGCCGTGTTCTGCAGCCGGGCCCGGCATGCGGCGAAGGGCGGTGCCGAGCACTCACGCAATCGTTTCGGTCCCGCACCATTCGGCGATGAACAGGGCCATGGCGCCGGTGATGCGTTGGACCGACGACAGGCTGACGCATTCGTCGAAGCCGTGGATGTTGCGGGAAACCGGACCGTAGCACAATGCCGGCACGCGGTCGTACAGCGCATAGACGCGGGTATCCAGATAGCCCGGCGTCGTGAAGCTCTTCAACGGCGCGCCGACGGCCGCCTCGTGTGCCTCTGCCAGGACCGCCTCGGCCGCCGAGCCCGGATCGAGGACGTAGCCCTCGGCGCGGAAGCCGTTGAAGGTCACAGTCGGCGGATTGTTGGAGAGGTAGGGATCGTGCCGGGCGAAGGCGGCGACATGGTCGCGGATCTCCGCGGCGGCGACGGATGCGTCGGTCCCCGGATAGATGGCGATGCGGCAGTCGATCCGGCACCAGCAGGGCACCGAGGAGGCCCAGTCGCCGCCCTCGATCTTGCCGATGTTCAGATTGATCGGGTGCGGAGTCTCGTCGAAAAAGGCATGCTCGTCCTTGCGGGCGTTCCACGCTTCCTCGAGCTGCCGCAGCGACTGGATGATGCGGTAGGTCGCGTCGATCGCGTTGGTGCCGGTGGCCATCTCGCGGACATGCGCCGGCAGGCCTGCGACTTCCACCTGGAACCACACGACGCCGGTATTGGCGCGCACCAGCATCTCGTCTTCCGGCTCGGGAATGAGCACGGCGTCGGCCTTGTAGCCGCGCAGATGCGTCATCAGGGCGCCGTTGCCGGTGGATTCCTCCTCGACGACCGACTGGATGTAGACCGTCCCGGCCGGCTGCAGTCCCAGCCGGCGCAACGCGTCCAGCGCATGCAGGTTGGCGGCCGCGCCGGCCTTCATGTCCGCCGCCCCGCGCCCGAACAGCCAGTCGCCGGCGATCCGCGGCTCGAACGCACCCGTTTCCCACATGGCGGCGGGGCCGGGCGGCACCACGTCGAGATGCGACTGCAGGATCAGGGAGCGGCCGGTCTCTTCGCGCGGATGGTGGATGCCGACGACGATCGGCGCGTCGGAATGTTCGTCCGACCACGGGGCGCCGCCGGGATGGGCGGCGATTGCTGCCTTGTCCAGGCGATCCGATCGACGCGGTAGCCGCGCGATCGGATCGCCTGGAAGAGGAAGTCCTGGATCGCGTGCTCGTCGCCCCGCGTCGAGGGAAACGACACCAGCTTCTGGGTGAAGGCCACCTGCGCCCCGAAGCCGGTGGCAACGGATGCCAGGATGTCCTGCCGAAGCTTTGGATCGAGGGGCATGGCCAGCTTTCCCGCACGCCGCCGCCGGGATGTCCGACGGTGTCCACTCTGGATAGGCGGGGTCACTTCGCCTCGTCAATACGGGATGCGAACGAATTCGCCCAGAAACTGACCAGTCCGCCTTCGTGTCCAGAAGCTGTGCAAAAACTGAGCGACGCCGTATTGCCAGACCGGATTTGTATGGCTAGCTTGCCCTTGCATAAAAGGTTCGTGAATGCTGGCAGCTCTCCTGAACGTCGAGAACGTCACCGTGAAATTCGGCGGGATCGTCGCGTTGCAGGAGGTGGATCTTTCGGTCCGCACCGGACAGACGACCGCGATCCTCGGCCCGAACGGGGCGGGCAAGACCACGCTTTTCAACGTCATCGCAGGATCGATCCGGCCGACGTCCGGCAACGTGATCTTCGAAGGCGACGACGTCACCGGCAAGTCTCCGAGCAGCCGGTGTCATTTCGGCATCGCCAGGACCTTCCAGATCACCCAGCCCTTCGGCGGGCTGACCGTCCTCGAGAACGTCATGGTGCCTCTCGTCGCGAAATCGACGCCGATGCATGCGGCGCGCGAAGAAGCGGCGAGCTACGTCGATTTCGTAGGCCTGTCGGCCAAGATGGATGATCCGGCGCGGATGCTGAGCACCGGCCAGCGCAAGCGCCTGGAACTGGCGCGGGCGCTGGCAACCAGGCCGCGCCTCCTGCTTCTCGACGAGGTCACCGGCGGCGTCGACCGGCCAAGCATCCCCCAGATCCTCGACCTGATCCGGCGGATGCGCAAGGAGCGCGGCATCACCATCGTCGTGGTCGAGCACAACATGGAGGTCCTCCTGGGCTTGGCCGACGATGCGATCTTCCTCAACAGGGGCGAGGTGATCGTCGCCGGCTCGATGGCCGAAGTGGCCGAGCACGAGGGCGTCCGCCGCATCTATCTGGGCGACGGCGATGCTTGAGCTGCAGAACATCGACGTCCATTACGGCGCCACGCAGGTTCTCTGGGACGTGTCGATCACCGTCGGCGCCGGCGAGATGGTCGCGGTGATGGGGCCGAACGGCTCCGGCAAGAGCACCATCCTGAAGGCGGCCATGGGCCTGAAGAAGGCCTCGGCCGGCAAGGTCCTGCTCGACGGCGAGGATCTGCGGGGCAAGGCGGCGACGGTGCGCCCGCATCGGCGGATGAGCATCGTGCTCGAGCGCCGGCGGCTGTTTCCCCGGATGAGCGTGCGCGAGAACATCATGCTCGGCGCCTATACCCGCACCGGCGCGGAGGCGCGAAGTTCCTTCGACTGGGTGCTGGAGCTGCTCCCCGAGATCAAGGACCATCTGAACGCCACCGCCGGCAAGCTGAGCGGCGGCCAGCAGCAGATGGTGGCAATCGCCCGCGGCCTCATGGCCGACCCGAAGATCCTGCTGATGGACGAGCCCTTTCTCGGCCTGTCGCCGGCCATGGTGAAGAACGTCTACGCGATCATGAAGATGGTCAACGAGCGCGGCGTCGCGATCCTGTTCAACGAGCAGAACGCCAAGACGTCCTTCGCCATGAGCCATCGCGGCTACCTGCTCGAGGGTGGTCGCGTCGCGCTCAGCGGCTCGGGCGAGCAGATGCTGGAGCATCCCGAGGTCAAGCGGGTCTATCTCGGCCTGCGCGAGGAAGCGTCATGAGCAGCGCGCAGTTCCTGGAACTCCTGATCAACGGGCTGATCACCGGCTCGATCTACGCACTTGTCGGCTCCGGCATCGCGCTCGTCTACGGCACCACCCGCGTCCTCAACTTCGCGCATGGCGAACTCCTGATGCTGTCGGGCTACCTGATCCTGCTCTTCGCGGTGACGCTCGGCTGGCCGCTTCTCGCCGCCTCGGCGATCACCCTTGCCATCATCGTCATCCTCGGCGCGGGCATCCAGCGCCTCACCATCGCGCCGCTGCTGCGCCGCGAGGACTGGCCGTTCCAGGTCATCGCCGCGACGATCGGCCTGTCGATCTTCCTGCAGAGCGGCGCCCAGCTGATCTGGGGCGAGCAGTTCCAGGCGGTGCCGTATTTCTTCCACGGCATCGTCGTGATCGGCGACCTGCGCATGCCGTGGCAGCGCATCGCCATCTTCCTCATCGCCCTGGCGGTGATGGGGGCCTGCGCCATCGTGCTCTACCGCACCAAGCTCGGCCGGATCATCCGGGCGACGGCACAGGATGCCGAGGCCGCGCAGGCCGTCGGCATTCCGGCAGGCCTCGTCTATACGGCCGTGTTCTCGATTTCGGCGGCGCTTGCCGGCGTCGCGGCGATCCTCCTTTCGCCGCTGATCTCGGTGAACCCGTGGATGGGGGTCTCCTATCTTCTTAAGGGGTTCGCCGTCGTCATTCTCGGCGGTCTCGGCTCCTTCGGCGGGGCGGTCGCGGCAGGCTTCCTGCTCGGCCTGATCGAATCCTTCTCCGTCGCCTTCGCGCCGAGCGAGTGGCGGGACGTGGTCGCCTTCACGTTCCTCATCGCCGTCATCTGGGTGCGTCCGAACGGCCTGTTCAGCGGCCGCGAGGCCTGAGGAAGAGACCATGCTCGAAGTCTTCGGCAAGCGCCCCTTTCTTCTGCTCCTGCTCTACGCCGTGCTGCTCGTCGTCGTCCCCTTTTTGCCCGTCGACGACTACATCCTGCACATCCTGACGCTGTTCCTGATCTTCGCGGTGTTCGCCACGGGCTGGAACCTGACGCTCGGCATCCTCGGCCTGAAGACCCTAGGCCATCACGCCTTCTTCGCCATGGGCGCCTACATCTCGGCGCTCGTCGCCTATTATGGCGGCGTCAGCCCGTGGATCACGATCTGGATCGGCGCCCTGGCCGCGGCGATTTCCGGCATCTTCATCGGCCTGCCGATCCTGCGCATCCGGTCCATGCCGCATGTCGCGATCGTCACGCTTGCCTTCGCCGAGATCGTCCGGCTGGTCTTCTCCAACCTCAAGGACATCACCCGCGGCGAACTCGGCTTCTGGGGCATTCCGCCGTTCGACCCGATCCAATTGGGCGATCTGACCCTACGTTTCGGCATCGGCAACGCCATCGGCTCCTACGCGCTGACGGTGGTGTTCTTCCTGGCGGTGAACCTTGCCCTGCTGATCTTCCTGACCTCGCGGCCCGGCCTGACTTTCCTTGCCATCAAGGATTCCGAAGCCGCAGCCGAGAGCCTCGGCATCCATCTGGCGACATGGAAGCTGCTCGCCTTCGCCGTCAGCGCCGCGGTCGTCGGACTGAGCGGCGCGATCTACGCCCACTACGTCCTGATCCTGACGCCGACATCGGTGGCCGGGCCGGAGATGCTGATCACGCTCCTGGCGATGATCATCGTCGGCGGCGTCGGACGGTTCTTCGGCCCGATCTACGGGGCGCTCCTGCTGACGGTCATGTCGGAAGTGCTGCGCGAGGTCGGGGACTACCGCATGCTGCTCTATGGCGCGATGATCGTGGCCTTCGTCTTCCTCGCGCCACAGGGCATTGCCGGTTTGAAACTACGCGGGCGGCGTGGCCGCCCGGCGCCTGCCGCCGACCCCGCCCGTGCAACCTGAGCCGATCCTGTCGGGCGGGCGGTCCCAAGATCGATAACCCAACGGAGATGAAGCTGATGACGCGTTCGAAAATTTCCCGCCTGCTTTCGGCGGGCTTCCTGACCGCAACAATGATGGCCGCGGCCGCGCCCGCGGCCCTTGCCGAAGACGTCACCATCGGCGCGATCGGGCCGCTAACCGGACCGGCCGCCAATACCGGCAAGGCCCACCAGGAAGGCATGGAACTCGCGGTCAAGGAATGGAACGAGGGCAAGGGCGACTACGTCAGCCAGAACCCGGCGCAGATCAAGCTGGTGCTCGAGGACTCGAACTCCAAGCCGGAGGTCGGCATCAGCGCGGCACAGCGCCTGATCACCCGCGACGGGGTCAAGATGATCATCGGCGACACGCTGCATAGCCATGTGACGCTGGCGCTGATGGAGATGGCGCCGCAGTACAACATCCCGATCCTCAGCGCCGAGCCGGTCGCCTCGGCGATCGCCGACAAGGTGATGTCCGATCCCGACCGCTTCAAGCTGTTCTGGAAGGGCGGCTACAACAGCGACGGCTACGGCATCGCCGTGCACGATTTCTACGCCTGGGCCTTCGAGGGCGATATCGTCCCGCCGGGCGACAAGAAGATCGCCTTCGTCGTCGAGGACACCGACTACGGTATCGCCAACGCCGAGAAGATCGGCGAGTTGTTCGAGAAGGACGGCTGGACGGTGGTCGCGACGGAGACCGTGCCGACCGTGACAACCGACTTCTACCCGCAGCTCTCCAAGGTCCGCGACGCCGACCCGGACGTGCTGGTGTCGGTGTTCACCGTGGTCAATTCCGGCGTCGCCTTCGTGCGCCAGTTGCAGGAGCAGGCGCTCGAGACCTCGCATCTGGCGATCTATTACCCGACCAAGCCGGAATTCATGGACCAGGCCGCCGACATCGCCGAAGGCATGTACTGGGCGGCGCTGCAGTACGCGCCCGACCTCGACCCGGAGCAGAAGGCGTTCTCCGACCGCATCGAGGCCGAGTACGGCGAGCCGGCGAACTACAGCCACGCCCATGCCTACTGCACGGCGGTCGTCGCGCTGCGGGCCATCGACACTGCGGGCACCGAGCCCGAGGCGCTGGCCGAGGCGATCGGTGCGACCGACTACGAGTGCCTGCTCGGCCGCATCCAGTTCGGCGAGGACCATGCGATCAAGGCGGGCGCCGACTTCGTCCCGATCCCCGTCGCGCAGATCCAGGATGGCAAGAACCAGGTGATCTGGCCCGAGAACGTCAGCTCGGCCAAGCCCCAGTAATACCAACGTGCGCGATAGCTGACTCTGTAGGGGTTCCCAAGGCGGGCGAAGTCTGAATCGATGGAGGCAAACGGAGGTTTGCCATGGCTTCAGCGATCCCGCTTCGTTCCGATTTCAACGGACCCG
>NZ_JAAAMJ010000017.1 GCF_010500835.1 Aurantimonas aggregata
CCGACTACGACGACATCGTCGCCCACTGCTGTGACGCTTGGAACAAGCTCGTCGATCAGCCCTGGAAAATCATCTCAATCGGAATGCGGGACTGGGCGCATGAGTTCTGATCAGCGCACGTTGGTATGAGCCGAAAGGATGACCTGTCGGCTCCAGCACCACAGTCGAAGAGCGTTCGCTCAGTCCACGAAAGCCCGCTCGACCACGTAGGTGCCGGGCTTGTTGTTCGCGCCCTCCTCGAAGCCGCGGGCGTCGAGCAGCTTTTCGGTGTCCTTCAGCATCGCCATCGAGCCGCAGATCATCGCGCGGTCGGTGGCGGGGTCGAGCGGCGGGATCTGCAGCGCCTCGAACAGCTGGCCGTTCTCGATCAGCGTGGTGATGCGATGGCCGCGGGTCTCGCCCTCGCGGGTGGCGCTGGTGTGGAACAGCAGCTTGTCGCCGATGAACTCGCTCATCAGCTCGTCGGAGCGCGCTTCCTCCACCAGGTCACGGCCGTAGCGCAGCTCGGCCTGGCTGCGGCAGGTCTGGGTGAGGATGACCTGGTCGAACTTCTCGTAGGTCTCGGGGTCGCGGACGACGCCGGCGAAAGGCGCGATGCCGGTGCCGGTGGAGAACAGGAACAGCCGCTTGCCGGGGATCAGCGCGTCAAGGACCAGCGTGCCGGTCGACTTCTTGCGCATCAGCACCGTGTCGCCGACGGCGATCTTCTGCAAATGCTCGGTCAGCGGGCCGTTCGGCACCTTGATCGAGAAGAACTCCAGCTCCTCGTCCCAGGATGGGCTGGCGATCGAATAGGCGCGGAACACCGGCTTCTCGGCGTTGGGAAGACCGATCATCACGAACTCGCCGGTGCGGAAGCGAAAGCTCTGCGGCCGCGTGATCCGGAAGGAGAACAACGTATCGGTGAAATGCCGGACCGCGGTGACGCGCTCGGCAAAGACACCAGCCGGGATCGGGAAGGCGGGCTGCGGCTCGGACTGAGCGGCGAGAGAATTCATCGAGAACACGTCCTTTCATTCCGCGGCACGCCACGCCTTGCGAGGGTGCGACACGCCATGGGCCGTCGCTACATAGAACCTCAACGGCGCGAGGTCAGCGGCCGGCGTTCCAAATTTCGGCCCATGCGGAAAAGAAATCTCCCCGCACCCCCCGGCGGCCGCGCGATTAGCGCCCGCCCGCGGGTCCGCCCGTGCAGCCGCGGGCTGCTTCTGCCGCGAGTGATTTCTCTTCCAGGCAGGCGATCGGCACCCCCGGACAGGCAAAGCCGATGATGACGCTGCGCACCACGCCGCCGCCCACCGTCACCAGGTCGAAGCCGCGCTCCGACCGCAGCCATTCCGAGATGACCCCGCCGACGGCGCAGACATAGGCGGTAGCGGCGATCTCCGGCTGCCATTCCGGCTTCAGCTCGCCGCGATGCTGGACGGCGGCGAAGATCGCGGCGACGGTGCGGTGCATGGCATTGTCCGCGTCGGTCCGCCGCATCATCGCGTCCTGCATCTCGCCGACATATTCGCAGCGCAGCAGCAGGATGGTCAGCACCTTGCGCGCCCGTTCGTCGCGCTCAAGATGACGGAACGCCTCGATCGAATTGGTGTATAGTTCTTCCAGGGATCGCCGTGCGGCGGGCGTGGCACTGCTGAAGAAGGCTTCCTGCGGCAGCTTCGCCCGCTCGTGCATGGCGCGGAACAGTTCGAGCTTGTTGGGAAAGTGCCAGTAGATCGCCCCGCGCGTCAGCCCGGCTGCAGTGGCGATGTGCGACAGGGTGGTGGATGCGACGCCATGGTCGTAGAAGCGCGCTTCCGCCGCGTCGAGGATCGCCTCGCGGGTCAGCAGTGCATCGTCCTTGGTGCGTCGCACATGTGCCTCCCCTTGCTCGGATACATTTATGGCTGTATGTATGCTGCAATGCAAGAGGAAGGGGCCGCTGCGGCCGGAAAGTGATTGAGAATGTCCGGATCGAGAGCATTCCTGCCAATCGCGGCCCTGACGGGGCTGCTCCTGGCTGTCGTTGTGCCGGCCCATGCGCAGGGTGGCGGCGAGACGCCCCCGCCCGCCGTGACGGTGATGACCATTCAGAGCCGCACGCTGCCGGTGACCTACGAATATGCCGGCCGCGTCGCAGCGTCCCGCGAGGTCGAGGTACGGGCCCGGGTCGGCGGCATCCTGCTTGAGCGTGATTTCGAGGAAGGCGCCCGCATCGCGCAGGGCACCCTGCTCTTCCGCATCGATTCGGCGCCCTACGAGGCGCAGGTCGCGCTCGCGCGGGCCGAAGTGATGCAGGCCGAGGCCCAGCGCGGCCAGGCGCAGCGAAGCGAAGAGCGCGCCCGCACGCTGGCGCAGAGCGGCGCTTCCAGCCGCGCCGCGCTCGACGACGCCGTTTCGGCGCGCGAGCTTGCCGAAGCGCAGGTCGCCGCCGCCGAGGCGCAGTTGCGCACCGCGACGCTGTCGCTCGGCTATGCGACCGTCGAGGCACCGGTCAGCGGCATCACCAGCCTCGAGCAGGTGCCCGAGGGCAGCCTGCTCAGCACCGGCGATCTGCTCACCCGGATCAGCCAGCTCGACCCGATCTACGTCAATTTCTCCGCCGCCGACCGCGAGGCGGCGTCGATCCGCGACCTGATCGACAGCGGCCGGCTTCAGGGCGGCGCTAATCCCTCGGACCTGAAGGTGACGATCGCCTTCGGCGATGGCGCCACCTACGACCAGACCGGCACGATCGACTTCACCTCGACCTCGATCGATTCCCAGACCGGCACGATCCTGTCGCGCGCCGTGCTGCCGAACCCCGACGACAAGCTGCTGCCCGGCCAGTTCGTGCGGCTGCAGCTGGAGGGGCTTTCGGTGGAAAACGCCGTCACCGTCCCGACCGAGGCGCTGATGCAGGGGCCGCAGGGTACCTTCGTCTACACGGTCAATGCCGAGAACATCGCGGAAGTCCGGCCGGTGCGGGTGGACCGCGAGCTGAACGGCTCGCTGCTCCTCGCCGACGGCCTGTCCGATGGCGACCGGGTGATCATCGAGGGCGTCGTCAAGGTTCGCCCGAACGCGCCCGTGGCGCCGCACGAGGCGGAGGAGGCCCCCGCCGGCGGCCAGCCCGCGAACGCCGTTCCGCCGGCAGCGGATGCGCCGGCGGATGCCTCCACAGCGCCCGCAGGAGAGGCCGACGCGGCACCGGCGACGCCGCCGGCCGCCGTGACGCCCCCGGAAGCCGCCGGGGACGGGCCCCCGGCCGAGGCAAGCAATGCTCCGGCGACCGGCGATGCGGAAACCGCGCCGACCAAGGCGGCGGCCGGCCCACCGGTGCCGCTGACCGCCCTGCCCGACGGCCAGGCGGCGCGTGACGAGCAGAGCGGCGCGGAGGCCGGCCAGTGAACGCCCGCTTCTTCGTCGACCGGCCGATCTTCGCGGCGGTCATCTCAATCCTGATCGTGCTCGGCGGCATCATGTCGATCACCTCGCTGCCGATCGAGCAGTATCCCGAGCTGGTGCCGCCGCAGGTCCAGGTGCGCGCCTCCTATCCGGGCGCCAGCGCCGAGACCATCGCCCAGACCGTCTCCGCGCCGATCGAGCAGCAGATCAACGGCGTCGAGGACATGCTCTACATGCAGTCGACGAACTCCTCGACGGGTTCGGCGACCATCACCGTGACCTTCGCCAGCGGCACCGATCCGGACCAGGCGACGATCAACGTCAACAACCGCGTCCAGCAGGCCAACGCCTCCCTGCCCGAGCAGGTGCAGCGCCTCGGCGTCACCGTCGCCAAGCAGAACTCGTCGATCCTCGCCGTCCTGACCATGTCGTCGCAGGACCCGCGCTACGACGCGACCTACGTGTCGAACTACGTGCTCCTCAACGTCCTCGACGAGCTGAAGCGGCTGCCGGGCATCGGCGAGGCGCAGCTCTTCGGCGCCCGCAACTATTCGATGCGCATCTGGCTGCGCCCGGACGCGCTCGCCTCCTACGGGCTGACGCCGGGCGACGTCGCCACCGCCATCCGCGACCAGAACGCCCAATTCGCCGCCGGCCAGTTTGGCGCCGAGCCTTCCGACAGCGACCTCGCCTTCACCTATTCGGTGACCACGGCCGGCCGCCTGCCCGACGCGGCAGCCTTCGAGAACATCATCCTGCGCTCCGACGCCAACACCGCCTCGCTGCTCCTCAAGGACGTCGCGCGGGTCGAGCTCGGGGCCCAGGACTACGGCTTCAACGCCACCTACAACGGCATCCCGACCGTGCCGATCGGCATCTATCTGCAGCCGGGCGCCAACGCGCTGGACACGCTGGCCGGGGTCCGGGACCGCATGGACGAGCTCTCGGGCAATTTCCCGAGCGGCATCGCCTACGCCATTCCCTACGACACGACCAAATTCATCGAGGCGTCGATCGAGGAGGTGGTCATCACCTTCCTGGAGGCGATGGTGCTGGTGTTCATCGTCGTCTTCGTCTTCCTGCAGAGCTTCCGCGCGACGCTGATCCCGATGCTGGCGGTGCCGGTGTCGATCATCGGCACGTTCGGCGTGCTGCTGGCCCTGGGCTTCTCGATCAACCTCTTGACGCTGTTCGGTCTGGTGCTGGCCATCGGCATCGTCGTCGACGACGCCATCGTGGTGCTCGAGAACGTCGAGCGCATCATGCGCACCGAGGGGAAGAACGCCAAGGATGCCACCGCCAAGGCGATGACCGAGGTCGCGGGGCCGGTGATCGCCATCGTACTGGTGCTGTGCGCCGTGTTCATCCCGGTCGCCTTTCTCGGCGGCCTCGCCGGCACGATGTACCGCCAGTTCGCGGTGACCATCGCCGTCTCCGTCACCATCTCCGGCATCGTCGCGCTGACGCTGACCCCGGCGCTCTGCGGCGTGCTCCTCAAGAACACCCATTCCGAGCCCTGGGCGCCGTTCCGCTGGTTCAACCGCGGCTTCGACAAGCTCACCAACGCCTACGGGGCTGGCGTAGCCTTCATCATGCGCCGGGCGATCCTGGCGATGGTCATCTTCGCCGGCGTCGTCGGCGGCAGCTATTATCTGTTCCAGACGATCCCCGGCTCGCTCGTCCCCGACGAGGACCAGGGCGTCAATTTCGTCATCGCCATCCTGCCGCCGGCCGCTTCCCTGTCGCGCACCACCGAGGTGATGGAGCAGGTCAGCGCCAATCTCCGCCAGCATCCGGCGGTGCAGGACGTCACCGCCTTTGCCGGCTTCGACCTTCTCGCCGGCACGCAGAAATCCAGCGCCGGCGTCGCCTTCGTCAGCCTCAAGGACTGGGGCGAGCGCGACGATCCCTCGCTCGACGCCCGCAACCTCGTCGGCCCGTTCATCGGCATGAATGCCGGCATCGAGGACGGCATGGTGCTGGCCTTCAACCCGCCGCCGATCCAGGGCCTGTCGACCACCGGCGGCTTCGACCTGTTCGTCCAGGACCGGCAGAACGCCGGCGCGCAGCAGCTGATCGCGGCGACCGACGCGCTCGTCGCGGCCGCCGCCGAACGGCCGGAGCTTGCCGGCGTGCGCACCACCTTCGCGGCCAACGTGCCGCAATACGAGATCGACGTCGACCGCCAGAAGGCGCTCGCGCTCAACGTGCCGATCTCGTCGATCTTCGAGACCATGCAGTCGACCTTCGGCTCGCTCTACGTCAACGACTTCACCCTGCTCGGCCGCAACTACCGCGTCTCGCTGCAGTCGGAATCGGACTTCCGCGAGAAGCCGGACGATCTGCGCTTCGTCTATGTCCAGGCCTCCAACGGCTCGATGATCCCGCTGGACACGCTGGTGACGGTCAGCCGCGTCGTCGGGCCGGACCTGATCGAGCGGTTCAACGCCTTCACCGCGGCGAAGGTCTCGGGCGGCCCCGCCCCCGGCTTCTCCTCCGGCCAGGCGCTGGCGGCGATGCAGGAAATCGCCGCGGCGAGCCTGCCGGACGGCTACCAGGTCGCCTGGACCGGCTCTGCCTACCAGGAGATCGCCTCCGGCGGCACCGGGCTGATCGCCATCGGCTTCGGCATCCTGATGGTGTTCTTCATCCTGTCGGCGCAGTACGAGCGCTGGTCGCTGCCGATCGCGGTGCTGCTCGCGGTGCCCTTCGCCATGCTCGGCGCGCTGCTGGCGATCAGCATCCGCGGCCTCGACAACGACGTCTATTTCCAGATCGGCCTGGTCACGCTGGTGGGTCTGGCGGCCAAGAACGCCATCCTGATCGTCGAGTTCGCCGTGCTGAAGCGGGCCGAGGGCCTGTCGGCCTTCGACGCCGCGCTGGAAGGCGCCAAGCTGCGCTTCCGGCCGATCATCATGACGTCGCTCGCCTTCATCCTCGGCGTCGTGCCGCTGGCGATCTCGACCGGCGCGGGCTCGGCCAGCCGCCACTCGATCGGCACCGGCGTGATCGGCGGCATGCTGGCCGCGACCTTCGTCGCGATCTTCTTCATCCCGCTGTTCTACAAGCTGCTGGCCCGCAACGACGCCCCACGCGGCACCGCGGCGCCGACGGCGAAGCCGGCGGGCGAGGCCGTGCCGGCGGAGTAGCGAAGCCTACATCGGGCAAGGGCGGCGGCTGTTAGCGCGCCGCCTTCGCCGATGCGATGACCTGAAACACTACACGGTATCGACCAACCGGGCTTGCGCCCGTTCGTTCGCTTCCCGGCAGCGTTTCACCGCGTCATGGTCGACGGTGGTCGGATTGCCCGCCGGATCGAAAGACCGCTTGAAGTCGAAGGCGTGCGGCGACGGGCCGTGGTCGTGCAGATGCTCCAAGCGGTCGACGCCCTCGCGCCATTCCGGAATGTGCCCCTCCTCCACCCACCACAGGGCGTAGGTCGGCCAGGCCTGCCGGTCGAACCACTGGCGGGCGTTGCGCAGCGCTTCGGCGTGGATGCCGGCATAGGAAAACGCGAACAGCGCCGGCAGGTCGCGCCACAGCGACAGGGTCGCCGGCGCCCAGCCGTCGCCGTTCTCGACATGAAACCGCGGATAGACCTGCTCGCCCCAGCTTTCGGGCCCCGGCTCGTCCGGATGGCCCGACCGCGCGACGAACCCCTCGCTCAGCTCGGCCGCCGCGAAGTTGACGTCGTTGCGGTCGTGGAAGCCGCGGTTGGCCGACTCCTGCGACGGAACGCGGAAATTGTTGAAGTTGTAGAGGGCGAGATGGGGCAAGGGGTGGTCCTTCGGATCGGCAGCGAGAGCAGGCGGCGATTATCCGCAGCCGGAGGGTGGCTGACAAGCATCGCCGCCGATCGCCCGGGCCGAGCAGGCACGCGGTCGAAGCATCAGCAGCAAGCCGGCGACGCTTCCCGTCCCTCGCGGCTGGGACCCAGCCTACGTGCCCCGCGGTGCAGCGCGCACGGTCCGCGACCCCCCTCACACGGCGCTGGCGCGGCCGATGAAGAGGATCGGGCCGGTCGGGCGGCCGATCGGCGATCCGGTGGCCGGCTCGAGGGTGATCTCGAACAGCTGGTCGGGGCCGATCGGGGGAACCGCGCCGGGGGGGATCGCGGTCACGCCGCCGCCCGGTACCAGCCCGAGCGAGGTCGGCCCGGCCGCATCCAAAGCCTTGGTCCAGAACTCCAGGGCCTGGTCATCGCCGACGCTGGTGTTTCCGAGCGCGACGAGGCGGATGCTGCGGTCCGCCGCCACTTCGACGATCCAGCCGGCCTGGCGCTCGCCTTCCGGCGCCTGCAGCACCGCGACATAGGCGGCGGGGTCGGTCGGGCCGGTGTCCGGCGCTTCGAAGAACAGGAAGCCCGCGGCCGTGCCGGCGAGCGCCGCCGTCGCGAAGCGCCACAGGCCGAGGCTCGACCAGAGGCGCTCCCACAGCGGCGCGGCAGCGGGCTGCCGTGACTGGGCTTGCGCGCCAGCGCTTGTCGACGGCACGGCTTCCGGCGCGGTCGCGGCCGCGATGCGGGACCAGAGTTCCGGCGAGGGCTCGACCGGTGGGGCGAGCGCGGTCAGAGGCTCGAACGCCGCCTGCCAGTGCGCCAGCGCTTCCGGGTCGACAGCCTGGCGGGCGGACCCGGCGGCGCCCTCGTGGCCGAGCACGGCCAGCATGGCGCGAAGATCGGTACGGACGTCGTTCCGGCGGGTCATGTGAGGCACTCCCGAAGCAGGAGGAGGCCGCGCCGGATCCACGACTTGACGGTATTGTGCGGCATGGCCATGCGCTCGGCGATCTCGGTCTGGGAACAGCCGTCGACATAGGCGAGGAGAATCGCCTTGCGCTTCGCCTCGTCCAGTCGCTCGAGGCACGCTCTCAGCAGGCTGGCGTCCTGCAACCGCGCCAGCGCCGCGTGGGGATCGTCGGCGTCGTCGGGCACCTCGTCCAGGCGGGCCTCATCCAGCTCGGCCGTCGGGCGCATCGCCCGCAGCCTGTTCAGCGCGGCGTTGCGGGTGATGCGCGACAGCCAGGCCCGGCCATTGCCGCGCCCGGCGTCGAAACTGTCGGCCTTGCGCCAGACGCTGATGAAGACCTCCTGCACGACGTCCTCGGCGACGTCGCGCCGCCGCAGGATGCGCATCGCGATACCGAGAAGGCGCGCGGCGTCCTCGTCGTAGAGCGCCTTCAGCGCCTCATGGCGTCCCCTCGCACAGGCAAGGATGGCGGCCGCGTGATCGAATCCCATTTCAGCCCTGCACGAACTCTCAGGCGGACAGCCACCGGTCGCAGCTGGCGAGATTGCCGCAATACGCGATCCCGCCGCGAAAGTCGCTGCCGGGACGAGCGGCGCTGGCCGACCGATCATCTCTTCTGTGGTGTCCGGTTCTCGTTTCATCCATGGCGGTAACACGCGTCGGGGCGGAACGGGTGCAGCGTGATCGGCAGAAACCCCGTCAGGCGGCGGCCCGGTCACGAACTTCCGGAAAATTTCGCCGATGCTGCACCCGTTCGGCATCGGGCCGTGTCCTCCCATCAGGAAGCGCCGGCGGAACTCGTCCGTCGACCGCTGTCCGGCAACGACCTTCCGGGAGATACGAAATGCAGACCGTCAGAATGGCGATGATCGCCTCCACCGCGCTTTTCGCCGCCACCACGGCAGGCTTCGCCGCGCCGCTCGTCGGGCTGACCGGGGACAAGACCCTGGTGATGCTCGACACCGACAATCCGGCAGCGAGCGGGACCGTCGAGGTCACGGGCGTCGACCGGCTGGTCGGCATCGACTGGCGTCCGGCCAACGGCACGCTGATCGGCGTGACGGCACAGAACACGATCATCACGATCGATCCGATGACGGGCGCGGCCACCGAACTCTCGACCATGGACACGCCGCTCGAGATCGGCGACGCGCCGGTGATCGTCGACTTCAACCCGATGGCGGACCGCCTGCGCTACATGACCGGCACCACCAACCACCGGGTCAATGTCGATACCGGCGAGGTCACCGTTGACGGCGAACTCGCCTTCGCCGCCGCCGACATGCATTCGGGCGAAGCGCCGGCGATCGTGGCGGCCGCCTATATCAACTCGTTCGGCAAACCGGAATCGACCGCCATGTACGACGTCGATGCGACCATCCGCGCGCTGATCCAGCAGACGTCGCCGAATGACGGCACGCTGGTGGCCGTCGGCAAGTTCGGCATCGCCGAGCCGGCCGACACCTACGCCTTCGACGTGCAGACGACCGAGGACGGCACAAACACCGCCTGGCTGGTCAACGGCACGACGCTCTATACCGTCGACCTGGAGACGGGCGCGGCCACCGAGACCGGTGCCATCACCGGCGTCGACGGCGCCATCCGCGACATCGCGGCGATGCCAGCCGAATAACGATCCCCCGGGATGGCGGGGCACGCCTGCCATCCCTTTTCTTGCGGTCGCTCCGTCCGGTCGGCGCCGCCAGGGCGTGTCCGGGACGGCCGCTGTCCGAGTTGGGGCCAGATGAATTCCGGAGGGCGGCAATGCAATGCCATCCCTGGCATTGCTCGACAGTTGGATTCGACGGCGATCGGGAATCGCAAGTGACGCCTTCGCGACCACAACGGCTTCGGCGTACCGAAAACACTCAGCACCATCAGCACCTTGGCGACGTCACGGAGATGTTACTGAGGCCGTATAGGCAGCCCCCCCTGACTGTCCTAACGCAGTCTTTTCAGGGGGCACCACCATTGTCTAACATCGAGAAGCTCGAGCTCTCGACGGCACTCGCCGTCTTGCTCACCGTCTGTCCTTCCATCGCCCTGGCGCAGGAAGCGTATCTGAACAAAGATGTCCCGGCGTTCATGGACACCGGGTATTCCAACGAACGCAACGACCCGCGCTATGCGACCAAGGAAACCAACGCAGGGGTGCGGCTGCTCAGCGGCTTCCTGGAAATCTGGGAACCACGGACGCCCTATGTCGATGCCGACAACGCGATCGGTGCCGGTTACGGGTTTCCCGCCGTTCCGAAGACCGACTGGGACGGCATTCCCGGCAGCGCGACGGATGGCCGGATCCTGAACCAGGCCGTCCACGACCACAACATCCAGTACGTCATCGACATCACGCGCGATCGCACCGACCAGGAAGCGACCGACGCCTATCTCGATGACCGCCGGGCCAAGGGTTACAGCGTCCTGAACGGACTTGGGCCGCTCCAGGAAGCCTGGGTCAAGGGCAGCAAGCAGTACACGACGATTCTCGGCGTCGCCGACGATGCCACCACCGTCAAGTATGACGACAAGGGCAACAACAACGGCGAAGGCTGGTGGGAAGGCAACGAGGATCTCGGCATCGCCGTCGAACTCGTCGGCCGGATGGGCTATCACGCCTCGACCGAGCCGACGAAGCGCTATTTCAAATATGCCCGCCCCTGGCGCTGGTCGGACGCGGTATCCGTCGTGCCGTCGCTGGAGCCCGCCAAGAGCACGACGCCCGTCAGGGACGGCGGCTTTCCGAGCGGTCATACCGCAGAAGGCTGGCGCGACACGCTCGCCCTTGCCTACATGGTTCCGCAACGCTTCCAGGAACTCGTGACGCGCGGCGTGTCGATGGGCGACAGCCGCATCCTCGCCGGCATGCACTCGCCGCTCGACGTCATCGGCGGCCGCATGCTCGGTACCGCCGCCGTGGTCTACAACCTCAACCGCGCCAATGGCGACGAGGGCTTCAACTGGCAGGACCTGAAGCACGACGCCTATGAGCAGGCGCAGGCCTGGCTGATGAAGGAGACCGGTTCCGCGACGGCGTCCGATCTCTATGTCGCCGCCCATGACGGGGACCTGTCGGTCGACCGCTTCGCCGACCGCGAGGCCAACGCCGCCTATGTCGCCGAGCGCCTCACCTACGGCTTCGCGCCGATCGGCGCCACCGACAAGCCGATGCACGTTCCCAAGGGCGCCGAAGTCCTTCTGGAAACCCGCATGCCCTATCTGACCGCGGACCAGCGCCGCGCGGTCCTGGCGACGACGGGCCTGCCTTCGGGGCTGCCGGTGATGGACGATCCGGAGGGCTACGGCCGTCTCAACCTGTTCGCCGCGGCCGACGGCTACGGCGCCTTCCCGGAAGACGTCACCGTCACCATGGACAAGAGCCTCGACGGCTTCAACGCCTTCGACGCCTGGCGCAACGACATCAGCGGCGCCGGCAAGCTGACCAAGGACGGCACCGGCACGCTGATGCTGACCGGCCTCAACACCTATTCCGGCGGCACCCGCGTCGGCGGCGGCATGCTCGTCGGCACCAGTGGCCAGGCCTTCGGCACCGGCGACATCCAGATCGACGCGACGGGTCAGCTGGCGGTCAACACCCTCGTCGACAGCAGGATGGCCAACGACGTCGCCGGCACCGGCAGCTTCGACAAGCGCGGCACGGGCAATCTCGTCTATACCGGCGACGGCTCGCAGTTCACCGGTAAGACGCTCGTCAGCGGCGGACGCTTCTCCGTCGACGGCTCCTGGGGCGGGGCATTCAACGTCGAAAGCGGCGCTGTCCTGGGTGGCACCGGCACGGTCGGCAGCGTGACGCTCAACAAGGGCAGCCGTCTGTCGCCGGGCAACTCGATCGGCACGATCACCGTCAATGGTGACCTGTCGCTCGCCGCCGGGTCCACCTACGACCTGGAACTTGCCAGCAACGGCAGCTCCGACCGCACCATCGTCAGCGGCACCGCCGCGATCGACGGCGCGACACTCAACGCCATCGTCCTCGATCGCACGGTCAGCTATGCGGCGGGACAGCGCTACAGCTTCCTCACCGCGGGCAACGTGACCGGGGAATTCGCCAGCCTGCTGATCGACTCGGCGTTCATCGACTCGAAGCTCTTCTACACGCCGACCGACGTGACGCTGCGCCTGTCCACATGGAGCGGCAAGGCCTTTGTCACGGCGGCTGAGACCGCCAACCAGCGCGCCGCAGCCACAGGGCTCGACGCGCTCGACCAGACGGCGGGATCCGATAGCCTCGCCCTCTACAATGCCGTCCTGTTCATGAACGAAGCCGAAGCCCGCGACGCCTTCGATCAGGTCTCGGGCGAGTTGCACGCCAGCGTCCAGTCGGCGCTGCTCTCCAACTCCCGGATCGTCAGCGACACGGTCTTCGACCGCATGAGCGCGGGCAATACCGGCTTCTGGACGTCGGGCTACGGCGCCCTCGGCCAGTTCGACGGCAACGACAACACCGCCTCCTACGATCTGGACGGCGGCGGCGTCTTCGTGGGCGGCGACGGCCAGGTCGCGGACAACCTGCTTCTCGGCCTGATGACCGGCTGGGGACGCTCGTCCCTCGACAGCGGCGGCAGCGTCGGCTCGGCCGACATCGACAGCTATCATGTCGGCATCTACGGCAGCACCGGTATCGGCCAGCTGTCGTTCAAGGCGGGTGCGGCCTACAGCTTCAGCCAGGTCGACACGAAACGCTCGCTCGGCTTCGGCGGCTTCTCGGATGAGCTGGAGGCCGACTACGATGCCGGGGTGACGCAGTTCTTCGGCGAGGCCAGCTACGGCATCGCATTGAGCGAAACCACGGAACTGGCGCCCTTCGCCAATCTGTCGCATGCGATCTTGTCGACGGACGACTTCTCCGAAACCGGCGGGGCCGCGGCTCTTTCGGCGACCGACAGCGACGCTCAGGTCACCTTCACCACGGTGGGTCTGAGGGCTTCGGGAGATTTCGATCTCGCAGGCACCGCGTTGACTGTCGACGCCATGGCCGGCTGGCAGCATGCCTTTGGTGATCTGGCGCCGGAGACCCTTGTGGCGTTCTCCGATGGCGGCAACTTCGCCGTCGAGGGCGCGCCGATCGGCCGCGATGCGGCGAAGGTCTCCCTCGGCGTCGGCATGAAACTCAGCGACAGCGCTGACTTCGGCGTGTCCTATCACGGCGAGTTCTCCGGCGATGCGTCGGAAAACCAGGCGCGGGCGGACTTCACCTTCCGCTTCTGATGCAGCAAGCAGAGGAGACCCCGGGAATCGTGTCTCGGGGTCTCTTCGTTTCGGCCGGCCGGCCGGCGGACTGCTGGCCGGCCGTCTTGAACTTTCATGACCTAGCCGCGCGCGCTAGCGCCTGCGGTACGGGCAGCCAAGGCCCCGGGGCCAGCGTGTCGCCATCGGCGACCCTGAGACGCCTGGGCGCTCGGGTTCAGTCCAACAGCCAGAAGACCGTCCCGAACACCGCCACGAAGACCGCGATGGTGGCGACCATGCGGATGGTGCCGGCGGTCATGTTGGCGCTGAAGATGAAGTCCAGGAAGGCCGGCCAAGGCTTGTCCTGGCGCTGGGGATTCTCGTCCATGGTCGCTCCGTCTCATTGGTGCCGTCGAAGGCTTGTCCGCGACGTTCTCTATCGAGGTTTGGCGACAAGCGCCAAGCGACGTCGCCGGGCACAGCATTGGCGCGCCATACAGAAGCCAGCCGGACGCGTGGCCGTGCGAGAGCGACCGCCGAACCGAGCTGTCCTCTTCTGTTGTCCTCGCGCAAACTCCCGCATCTTACATGTCGTTATCTCCAACATATTCTAAGTAAAACGTATACTTCTGGTGTGACGTAGAAGCTATTCCGAAGATGATCGGCGTGCGTACGTGATCCTGGTTCGCACTTGTTGAAAGGCGAGCAACACGCATCGTCCATTCACTCTGACAGGATTTGCGCCATGACCAACACGCTCGGTATTCCCCGGCCCGATTGTCATTCCCGCCGTACGCGGTCTTCAGAACGACGCGCTTCGCTGGCGGAACTCGCCAGCAGACGCGGCGCCGGCGTCACGTCGCCCAATGGCGAAGAGACAGGCTTCGGCGCGGGCAGGCTAGCCAATTACCACAAGTCCTTGCCCCATGACGTGCTGGGCCGCGTCCATGCCCCGACCTATCAGGCAATGGTGGCCGCGCTGACCAGCGGCGACGCCGGATCGCTCGAGACGCTTCCCATCGGCGCCAATCGATCGAATGCCGGACCGTTCACGGAAACCAATCCCCCGCAATACGCCGAGTATCCCGGCGGCGCGCCGGGGTACCGCAAGCTGACCAGCCCGCTGACGGGGCTGGTCTACGACACGCAAGGGGCCGACGCCGGCGCGCTCGCCATCGGTGCAGCGCCCGAGATCACCAGTCCCGAATTCGCCGCCGAGATGGCCGAGCTCTACGCGATGGCGCTGCTTCGCGACAATTACTTCACCGACATCGCCACGGGTACCGGCACCGCCGCCGGCGGCATTGCGGTCCAGACCATCATCGACGCGCTGGGAAGCGTTCCGTTTCTCAACGGCAGCGTTACCGGCAAGCTGTCCCCCGCCGCTCAACGCCGCTACGAAACACGCGGAACGATCACCGACGGGAATTCCCTGTTCCGCGGCTCGACCCCGGGCTCGAAGCACGGCCACTGGGTCTCGCAATTCATGCTGAGCGGAAACTCCAACGATTCCCCCGCCGGAAAATTCGTCAACCTCGACGGAACGGTTGCGCCCGAGAACGGCGCCGGCCCGGACTTCCGCGGCATCTGCGCCGAAGTCGACCACAATGACGGGTTCGTGTTCTTCGGCACCCAGATCATCGACCAGCGCTCGATCGTCGCGCAGCCGTGCGTCGATTACCTGACCAGCTGGGCGACGTGGCTGGACGCTCAGAATGGCGTGGACGGCAACAATTTCGACATCTTCCTCGGCCGGCGCCGCTATCTGACGACGCCGCGGGACATCGCGACCTACGTCCACTACGACGCGCTCTACCAGGCTTACCTCGTCGCCTGCCTGATGATGGCAAACGACGGCCGCAGCTTTCCCAAGGATCGCGGCATGCCGGAAACGCGCAGCAGCACGCGCAGCGCCTTCGCCTCGTTCGGCGGGCCGCACATCCTCAGCCTGGTGACAGAAGTCGCCACCCGCGCGCTGAAAGCCGTATGGCGGCAGAAATGGATGCATCACCGGCGCATGCGCCCGGAAGTCGCCGCAGCATTGATTACGCTTCATGCCGCCGATCCAGACCATCTCGGCCATGGGGACGTGGCGGACCGGGTTGGCATGCTGAGGGGGGCGATTCCCGCCTCCCTGCTGACCGCCATCGCCGCGCACAACCTGGAACAGAACGGCGCCAGCCGCATCAAGCCAAAGGCTCCGCCTCCAGAGGGTTTCCCGACCATCCAGGACAGCGCGAACTATCTCCTGCCGATGGCCTTCCCGGAGGGCTCGCCGACCCACCCCGCCTACGGAGCAGGCCACGCGACGGTGGCCGGCGCCTGCGTCACCATGCTGAAGGCCTTCTTCGAGATGTTCGAGGCCGACGGCGTGACCGAAAGAGCCTGGCCCTGGCCTGTCTTCATGCCCACGTTCTCGAACGGCAACCAGAACGAGGGTGGCGAACTGGTCCCGGCCTCCGATGCCGCCGGCTACACGGTGCAGGGCGAACTCGACAAGCTGGCGATGAACATCGCGAATGCCCGCAACATGGCAGGCGTCCATTATTATACGGACTATTACGAGTCGCTGCGTCTCGGCGAACGCGTCGCGGTGTCGATCATCGAGGAGCAGCTCTCGCTCTATGACGAGCCGGTCTCGATGAGCTTCACCACCTTCGACGGCGAGCCGATCCGCATCACGTCGAACGGTGACAGCGCGCGGGTGATCGTCGACGGGTCGCATGCCGCCGACTGGTACGAGCGCTACGCAAGCTGAGCGGGCCCCGCGTCGGCGCTCAGGCGTCGGCGCGGGTCTCCAGCCGGTCGAGCGGACAGGGCACGTCCTTCTTGTCGCATTTGCGCCGGTAGACATGTGCCCAGCGGTCGGTGCGGGTGCCGAGGCGCGCGATGAGTTCGCGGAAGAACGCCTTCTTCGCTTCCTTGCCGCCGAGGCGCTTGAAGGATTTCTTCTCGGGCTTGGTCATGCCGCAGCCGATGCACTGGCCGGCGTCGCGGTATTTGCAGATGTCGATGCAGGGGGACGGCGCGTCGCGCCAACGCTTGGCCAAGAGCCGGGCTCCTAAGGATTCTGGGGGTCGGCGTGCCGCGCGGAATGTCGCGCTTTGCATTCGCTTTGACCGCTGCTATGAAGATACATGACAGCCGCTGTCAAGTTTAGAATCGTTCAAAAATAGCTGATCGCGGCCGCAACCTGCTCATCCGGATGACCATGACCGCGCTTGCTGTCGACCTTCTTGCCGAGCCTTCCTCCCACGGAACAGCCCGCATTCTCGCCTTTCCCGGCGCCGCCCTGCCAGCCGGTGCGCCAGCCGCACCGTCGCTGACCACGGCGGAGCGCGAGATGCTCGACCGGCTACGCTGGTTCGCGCTGAAGAGCCGACTGGCGCCCAAGCCCGATCTGGAGCGCGCCTGCTTCCTGCTCGCCGGCGAGGACAATGTCTCGCTGGAGCGCTTCGCGACGGCGTTCTTCCGCGGGCTGGCCGACAAGGCGAGCCGCGAGATCGCGCTCTACCGCCCCGGTACCGTCAGCGTTTCCGACGACGAGATCTGGCTGCTCCGGCTGCTCGACGCGTCGGCATCGGGGCAGGATTCGGCTGCTGCCGCGCATGTGGCCTGGCGGGTGCGGCCCGAGGCGCGGCGCTGGATGCGCTTCCTCGCCGGCTCGCTCGCCCGCGCTCTTTAGAAAGTTTCTAAAAAGTCGTCACGCCGACTTGATCCGGACCGCGCGGCGGCTTAGTTTGGAGTCATTCTAAGAACAACGCCGCACGAAAGGATGGGTCCATGGGACTGATAGCCGCGAAGATCGAGCCGACCGCCAAGGAAGAGATCGTCGGGGGCCTGACCCAGGCCCTGGCCGAGACCTCGGTCACGACGATGAAGGCGCAGAACTTCCACTGGAACGTCACCGGCATGGCCTTCGGTCCGCTGCACGAGCTGTTCCAGGAGATCTACGAGGATCATTTCGAGGGGCAGGATACGCTCGCCGAGCGCATCAAGCAGTTCGACGTCCATGCCGAGGGCCGCTATTCGGTCTTCCTCGAGCGCAGCGCCGTCGAGGAGCATGACGGCCGCACCGACGCCAAGACGATGATCGAGGTGATGCTGAAGGACCAGGAGACGCTGTCGGCGACGCTTTCGGCGCTGGCTGAAGTCGCCGACCAGCATGGCGACTACGCGACCAACGATCTCGCCACCGCCCGCATCGAGGCGCACGACAAGTTCGCTTGGATGCTGCGCGCCCACCTGAAGACCACCGCGGCCTGATCGGCCGATCCCGGCGCGTCACCCGCGCCGTCGCCATGAAAAAGAGCGGGGCTGCCGAAGGGCGGCCTCGCTCTTTTCGTTTTGGGGTTCAGCTTTCGAGGTCGAGCGGACAGGGCACGCCTTCGCGCTCGCATTTGCGGCGGTAGGACATCACCCAGAAGGCCGGGTTGCGGCCGGTCTCGGCGAGGCGCGCGATCAGCGTCTCGAGAAACGCCTTCTTCGCCTCGGCGCCGCCCGAATGGGGAAAGGCCTGCTTTTCCATCTGCGTCATCGAGCAGCCGACGCAGCGGCCCTGGCGCTTGTACTTGCAGATGTCGACGCAGGGCGACGGGGCGCTGGCCCAGACCTCGTCGGCGGTCATGGTCTCTTTGATATCCATCGATGCTCGGGATCTGTTGGCGTCCGGCCGCATATAGGGAGCCGGACGCCGGGGCGGGAGCCCCTCGCCTATTCCGCCGCCTCGGCGCGCGGTTGCTCGGCCGGCTTCGGCACGTAGTTGAGCACCGGCGCCAGCCAGCGCTCGACCTCCAGCACGTCCATTCCCTTGCGGGCGGCATAGTCCTCGACCTGGTCGCGCTCGACCTTGGCGACGCCGAAATAATGCGCCTCCGGATGGCCGAGATAGATCCCCGAGACCGACGAGCCCGGCCACATGGCGAAGCTCTCGGTCAGCTTGACGCCGATCGCCGCTTCCGCGTCGAGCAGGTCGAAGATCGTCGTCTTCTCGGTATGGTCGGGCTGCGCCGGATAGCCCGGCGCCGGCCGGATGCCGCGATATGGCTCGCCGATCAGCTCGTCCGGCTTGTAGGTCTCGTCCGTCGCGTAGCCCCAGAACTCGCGGCGCACCTTCTCGTGCAGCCGTTCGGCGAAAGCCTCGGCGAAGCGGTCGGCGAGCGCCTTGACCATGATCGAGGCATAGTCGTCATTGGCCTTGGCGAAGCGGTTGGAGATCGCCTCCTCCTCGATGCCGGCGGTGACGACGAAGGCGCCGACATGGTCGGGTCGGCCGGTTTCCGCCGGCGCGACGAAGTCGGCCAGCGCGAGGTTCGGCCGGTCGCCGCGCTTGGTCAGCTGCTGGCGCAGCGTGAACAGCGTCGCCAGCTCGGCCTTGCGGTCCTCGCCGGTATAGAGGCGGATGTCGTCGCCCACGGAATTCGCCGGCCAGAAGCCGATGACGGCCTGCGGGCGGAACCACTTTTCCGCGATGATCTGCTTCAGCATCGCCTGCGCGTCGGCGAACAGCGACCGCGCCGCCTCGCCCTGGCGCTCGTCCTGAAGGATCCCCGGATAGCGGCCCTTCATCTCCCAGGTCTGGAAGAACGGCGTCCAGTCGATGTAGTGCGACAGCTCCTCGAGGTCCCAGTCGCTGAACACCCGCGTACCGCTGAAGGACGGCGCGGTCGGCTCGTAGCTTGCCCAGTCGGTCTGGAAGCGGTTGGCGCGCGCCTTGACGAGGGCGAGCCGCTGCTTGTCGCGCTCGCTGCGCTCATGCGCGTCGGCGAGCTTCTTGTACTCGTCGCGGACCGTCTGGATCGTCTGGTCGCGGGTCTCCTCCGAGATCAGGCTGGAGACGACGCCGACGGCACGGCTGGCATCGGTAACGTAGACGCTCTGGCCGCGTTCGTAGCGCGGGTGGATCTTCACCGCCGTGTGGACGCGGCTGGTCGTCGCCCCGCCGATCAGCAGCGGGATGTCGAAGCCCTCGCGCTCCATCTCGGCCGCGACATGCACCATCTCGTCGAGCGACGGGGTAATCAGCCCGGAAAGGCCGATGATATCGACCTTTTCCGTGCGCGCCACCTCGAGGATCTTCGAGGCCGGCACCATGACGCCGAGATCGATGACCTCGTAATTGTTGCAGGCGAGGACGACGCCGACGATGTTCTTGCCGATGTCGTGGACGTCGCCCTTGACGGTCGCCATCAGCACCTTGCCGGCGTTCTTGCGGCCCTCGCCGCCGTTCAGCCGCTTCTCCTCCTCCATGTAGGGAAGGAGATGGGCGACGGCCTGCTTCATCACGCGGGCCGATTTCACCACCTGCGGCAGGAACATCTTGCCGGCGCCGAACAGGTCGCCGACGATGTTCATGCCGTCCATCAGCGGCCCCTCGATGACGTGCAGCGGACGCGCGGCTTCGAGCCGCGCCTCCTCGGTGTCGAGGTCGATATACTCAGTTATGCCGTTGACGAGGGCGTGGGCGAGCCGGTCGCCGACCGGCTTCTCGCGCCAGGCGAGATCCTGGACGCGGGCTTCCTTGCCGGCGGTGCCGCGATATTTCTCGGCGATCTCCAGCATCCGGTCGGTCGCCGTGCCGCCGCCCTTCGGCTGGCGGTTGAGGACGACGTCCTCGCAGGCCTCGCGCAGGTCGGCCTCGATCGTGTCGTAGACCGCCAGCTGGCCGGCATTGACGATGCCCATGTCCATGCCCGCCTGGATGGCGTGGTAGAGGAACACGGCGTGCATCGCCTCGCGCACCGGCTCGTTGCCGCGGAACGAGAAGGAGAGGTTCGACACGCCGCCCGAGATGTGGACATGCGGCAGGGTCGACGTGATCCGGCGCGTCGCCTCGATGAAGTCGACGCCGTAATTGTCGTGCTCCTCGATTCCGGTGGCCACCGCGAAGACGTTCGGATCGAAGATGATGTCCTCGGGCGGGAAGCCGACCTCTTCGGTCAAGAGCTTGTAGGCCCGCGTGCAGATCTCGACCTTGCGCGCCTCGGTGTCGGCCTGGCCCTCCTCGTCGAAGGCCATGACGACGACGGCGGCGCCATAGGCGCGCACCAGACGGGCCTGATTCAGGAAGGCTTCCTCGCCCTCCTTCATCGAGATCGAATTGACGATCGACTTGCCCTGGACGCATTTCAGCCCGGCCTCGATGATCGACCATTTCGAGGAGTCGATCATCACCGGGACGCGCGCGATGTCGGGCTCGGCGGCGACGAGGTTGAGAAACTCGACCATCGCCCGCTCGGAGTCGATCAGGCCCTCGTCCATGTTGATGTCGATGATCTGGGCGCCGTTCTCGACCTGGTCGCGCGCGACGACGAGCGCCGCGGCGAAGTCGCCGGCGGTGATCAGCTTGCGGAATTTCGCCGAGCCGGTGACGTTGGTCCGCTCGCCGACATTGACGAAGGGAATCTCGGACGTCAGCGTGAAGGGCTCGAGGCCCGACAGGCGCATCAGCGGCTCGATGACCGGGATCGGCCGCGGCTTGTAGCCCGCCAGCATCGTCGCCAGCGCCTTGATGTGGTCGGGCGTCGAGCCGCAGCAGCCGCCGACGATGTTGACGAGGCCTTCCTTGGCGAAGATCTCGACCTCGGCGGCCATGGCGTCCGGGCTCTGGTCGTATTCGCCGAACTCGTTCGGCAGGCCGGCATTCGGATAGGCGCAGACCAGCGTGTCGGCGGCGGCCGAAATCTCCGACAGATGGTCCCGCATCGCGCTCGCGCCGAGCGCGCAGTTGAGACCGATGGTGAAGGGCCTCGCGTGGCGAACCGAGTGCCAGAACGCCGTCGGCGTCTGGCCGGAGAGCGTACGGCCGGACAGGTCGGTGATCGTGCCGGAGATCATCAGCGGCAGGTCGACGCCCTTCTCGGCGAAGATCTCCTCGCAGGCGAAGATCGCCGCCTTGGCGTTCAGCGTGTCGAAGATCGTCTCGATCAGGATCAGGTCGACGCCGCCATCGATCAGGCCGCGCAGCTGCTCGCCATAGGCGATGCGCAGATCGTCGAAGGAGGTGGCGCGATAGCCCGGATTGTTGACGTCCGGCGAGATCGAGGCGGTGCGGTTGGTCGGCCCGAGCGCCCCGGCGACGAAGCGGCGCTTGCCGTCCTTCTGCTCGGCGCGGATGCAGGCGCGCCGCGCCAGCCGCGCGCCGTCGCGGTTCAACTCGTAGACCTGGTCCTCCATCTGGTAGTCGGCCTGGGCGATGGTGGTCGAGGAGAAGGTGTTGGTTTCCAGAATGTCCGCGCCGGCGATGGCGTAGGCGTAGTGGATGTCCTCGATAGCCTTCGGCTGGGTCAGGTTCAGGAGATCGTTGTTGCCCTGGACATGGCATTCGCAGGCGCCGAAGCGGTGGCCGCGGAAATCGTCCTCGCCCAGACCCAGCAGCTGGATCTCGGTGCCCATCGCGCCGTCGAGGATAAGGATGCGTTCGGACGCCGCCTTGCGCAGGGCCCTTGCGGCCTCCGCCGGCGAACGCCCTTCGGTCAGTGCTCCGAAGAGCTGGTCGAGCGTATCGATCATGGGGGACGTACCTTCCGTCATTCACGGCAGGAAATCACATAAAGATATGCTTATGTCAACAAACGCGCTTTCCCGCGGGTGTCGGATGCCTTGAGACGTTACGCCTTGAATTGGGCGTCCGTTCCACGGATTACTATGCCATCGACCATCGCGAAGGGTCGCGCCATGTCCAAACTCATCGCTTACCCGATCGACGACGACACCGCCGTTGCGCCCAACACGACGCGCGCCGCCGAAGGCCTGCCGCGCCGCCGGTTCACCGTCGCGGAGATCGAGGCTTTCGTCGAGACCGGCGTCATTCCCGAGAAAGAACGGTTCGAACTGATCGGCGGGGAGATCGTCCCGATGTCACCGAAGGGCATGACGCACGAGCGGATCAAGATGTGGCTGAACGAACAGCTGGTCCGCAACCTTCCGCGCCAGTTCGCAACCAACCCCGAGACGACCTTCCGGCTGGCCGACGACACGTTCCTCGAACCCGACTTCGTGGTGTTCGAACGCGCCTCGGGGCTGGAGCGGCTCGACGGCGGCACCTGCCTGCTGGCGATCGAGATCGGCCTGTCGAGCCTTTCCTACGATCGCGGCCGCAAGGCCGAGATCTACGCCGCGTTCGGCGTCCGGGAGTTGTGGGTCATCGACGGCCGCCGGCTGGAAACGCGGGTGTTTCGGGAGCCGGGAGCAGAGGGGTATGGCGTCATCAGCGACGTTGCTGCCGGGGAGGCGCTGGAGCCGCTGGGCGTGCCGAGCTTTGCGCTGCGGCTGGAAGAGTACGGGCGGTTCCTGGGGTAGATGCTGGTGAGAATTGCCTGAAACGGAAGAAACCAGTTCTGTTTCAGATGCGGCACGGAACGCATTTTCGCTGCCAGCCTTCTTCACCGGTCCCCAAGATGAGGCCGCTGTAGTGATTGTTCGAAATCGAATTGCGATCGTCGGTTTCATAGCGACAGCCGTGGCCTTCGGGCCCGGGCGCATGGCCTACGGTCTATTCCTTCCGCAGTTAAGGGAAGAGTTCTCGTTCGGCGCGGGCGTGGCTGGCGGTATCGCGAGTTTTGCATTTGCGTCCTTCTTTCTCGCGCTCTTCCTGACCGGTTGGCTGACCTCCCGGTTCGGGCCGAGATTGCCGGTTCTCCTCGGAGGATGCGTTGCCACGATGGGGTTCGCCCTTACGGCCTATTCCTCCGACCTGATTGTCATGAGCCTCGGCGTTGCCATGGCCTCTGGAAGCGCGGGGTTCGCCTGGACCCCCTTCAACGCGATGGCTGAACATGCCGTGGCAGATCGCTACGAGAAGCGCGTCCTGTCGATCGTCAGCACGGGAACAACATTCGGCATCGTTGCCGCTGGGCTGCTGGCTCTTGGCGTCGCCGCCCTCGGGCAGTCCTGGCGGATGGCCTGGTGGGCTTTCGCGCCCATAGGGCTATGCGCCGTCATCGCCCCGATCATCCTCCTGTCGAAGCGTGATGGCTTCGACCGCCCGAGTCCCGTCGACCTGCGCAAGGTTCTGAGACGCGTCAGCACTCGCGCGGCCGTTCCGCTCTACGGCTTTGCGTTCTCCTTCGGCGCAACGAATGGCACCTATCTTTCCTATTGGATCGAACACGTCACCGAGGCGGGCGGGCTCGCCGGTCTCTCCAGCAATCTGACCGGCCCGGTTCTTTTCCTGGCTTTCGGACTGGCTGGCTCTTTGGGCCTCCTCACGGGCGACGTCGAGAAGAAGGTGGGCCTGCGTGCCTTGCTTCTAGGACTGTTCGCCAGTTCGGGCGTCTCTTTACTGCTGCTGGCTTATCTGCCGCATAGCTGGGTGGGCGCCATCGTCTCCGCCGCTCTGCAAGGCATTTGCCTCATGGCGCTCAGTGCGACCTACTCGTTCTGGAGCGAGCGCCTGTTTCCGGACATCGCGACGACCGGCTTCACCGCCGTTCTCATGGTCTACGCACTGGGCAATGTGGTCGCTCCGCCGCTGGCAGGGCTGGTGAACTCGGGTTTGGGACTCGGCAATACGATTGCTCTTTTCGGCCTCCTGTCTTTCGCGTCCCTGTTCATGGTTCGCAGCGTGGAGGAGATCTGAGAAGGCAACGTCAGTTGCCGCGAACCAGCGCGCCCTCCCCATCGAGCCGCTTGCAACTTGCGCGTTTCTGGCGTTACGCATCCTGTGCAGGATCCGTCGGCGCCTGTCATCAGGGGCCTGCCTCGCCGACGCGTTGGGACGCGGGCGCGGGGTGGTCCGACAGGCCGAGCCGGGCGGACCACCTTGGGAGGAAAGACCATGCTGAAACGCTTGCTCGGTGCCGCGCTGATCGCCGGCATCACCGCGACGGGCGCCCTCGCCCAGACCGAAAGCTACACGATCATCGCGCCGGCGGCGCCCGGCGGCGGCTGGGACCAGACCGCCCGCACCATGCAGACCGCGATGCAGGAAGCCGGCGTCGCCGGCGACGTGCAGGTCGTCAACGTTCCCGGCGCCGGCGGCACGATCGGCCTGGCGCAGTTCATCTCGCAGAACAGCGGCGATGCCTCGGCGCTGATCGTCGGCGGCTACGTCATGGTCGGCGCGATCCTGACCAACAACGCGCCCTATTCGCTCGACGACGTCACCCCGATCGCCCGCCTCACCGGCGAATACGAGGCGATCGTCGTGCCGGCCGCCTCGGACTTCCAGACCATCGACGACCTCGTCGCCGCGATGAAGGCCGATCCCGGCGCCGTGGCGATCGCCGGCGGTTCGGCCGGCGGCACCGACCACATCGCCGCGGGCCTGCTGGCGGAAGCATCCGGCGTCGACCCAAAGCTGATCAACTACATCGCCTTCTCCGGCGGCGGCGAGGCGCTGGCGGCCATTCTCGGCCAGCAGGTCGCGGCCGGCATTTCCGGCTACGGCGAGTTCGAGTCGCAGATCGCCGCCGGCACGCTGCGTCTCCTGGCGATGACCAGCGAAGAGCCGATCGAGGGCATCGACGCGCCGACGCTGAAGAGCTCGGGCATCGACGTGGTGATCCAGAACTGGCGCATGGTCGCGGCCGCGCCGGACATCACCGACGAACAGAAGGCGCAGATCACCGCCGACATCGAGAAGATGGTGAAGTCCGAACAGTGGCAGGAAGCGCTGGAGCGCAACGGCTGGGAAGATACCTATCTCTCCGGCGACGCCTTCACCGCGCAGCTGGCGACGGACGTCGAGACGACCCGCGCCATCCTCAAGACCATCGGCCTCGTCCAGGAATGAGCGAGAACGTCCCGTCCTCCGGGACCAGCCGCCGCCGCCCAGACTGGGCGGCGGTCGCCATCGGCATCGCGCTGCTGGCGCTCGCCTTGGTGATCTTCTGGAACACGCTGCTGGTCACCGGCGGCGCCTATACGCAGATTGGCCCGAAGGCATTTCCCTACGCCATCGCGGCCTTTCTCGGCGTCCTCTCGATCTGGACGATCGCCAGCGCGCTGCGCGGCGGCTTTCCCGAACGCGAGCATGACGCGGTCGGCCCGATCGTCTGGATCGTCGGCGGGCTGACGGCGCAGCTGCTGCTCCTGAATGTCGTCGGGTTCTCCATCGCCACCGGCCTGCTCTTTGCCGCGACCGCCAAGGCCTTCGGGCGGGGCGCCTTCTGGAAGACCATCCCGATCGGCATCCTCCTGTCGCTGGCGCTCTGGCTCATGTTCACCAAGCTTCTCAAGCTCTCGCTGCCGGCAGGCGTGCTGGAGCGACTTTTCGGCTGAGGGCCGGCAGGAATCGCCATGGACACGTTCGTGCTTCTCGGCCAGGGCATCCTCACCGCCCTCGAGCCCACCAACCTGATGTACGCGCTGATCGGCGTCACGCTCGGCACCGCGGTGGGCGTGCTGCCCGGCATCGGCCCGGCGCTCACCGTCGCGCTGCTGCTGCCGGTGACCTACCAGCTCGACGCGGCCGGCTCGCTGATCATGTTCGCCGGCATCTATTACGGCGGCATGTATGGCGGCTCGACCACCTCGATCCTCCTTAACACGCCCGGCGAGAGCGCCTCGATCGTCACCGCGCTGGAGGGCAACAAGATGGCCCGCGCCGGCAGGGGCGGTCCGGCGCTGGCGACGGCGGCCATCGGCTCCTTCGTCGCCGGCCTGATCGCCACGATGGGCCTCGCGCTGATCGCGCCGGTGATCGTGCGCTTCGCGCTGTCCTTCGGTCCGGCCGAGTATTTCGCCCTGATGGTGCTGGCCTTTGTCACGGTCTCGGCAGCCTTCGGCGATTCCACACTGCGCGGCCTCACCGCGCTGGGCATCGGCCTGGCGCTCGGCCTCGTCGGCATCGATTTGCAGACCGGGCAGGCGCGCTTAAGCTTCGGCGTTCCCGACCTCTATGACGGCATCGAGGTGACCACGCTGGCCGTCGCGCTGTTCGCCATCGGCGAGACGCTGACCGTCGCCGCCTCCTCGCAGCGCCTGCAGGAAAAGGTCGAGGCGATCCGCGGCTCGGTTTGGATGACGAAGGCCGACTGGCAGCGCTCGTGGAAGCCGTGGCTGCGCGGCACGGCGATCGGCTTTCCGATCGGCGCGATGCCGGCGGGCGGCGCCGAGATCGGCACGTTCCTGTCCTATGCCACCGAAAAGCAGCTATCGAAGCACCCGGAAGAATTCGGCCACGGCGCCATCGAGGGCGTCGCCGGGCCGGAAGCCGCCAACAACGCCTCGGCCGCCGGCACGCTCGTGCCGCTCTTGACGCTCGGCCTGCCGACGACCGCGACCGCGGCGATCATGCTCGCCGGCTTCCAGCAATTCGGCCTGCAGCCGGGACCGCTGCTGTTCGCGACGCGGCCGGAACTGGTCTGGGGGCTGATCGCCAGCCTGCTCGTCGCCAATCTGATGCTGCTGGTGCTGAACCTGCCGCTGGTCGGCCTCTGGGTCCGGCTGCTGACGATCCCGCGGCCGTGGCTCTATGCCGGCATCCTGGTCTTCGCGACGCTCGGCACGATCGGCGCCAACCCCTCGCCGATCGAGCTCGGCATGCTGCTCGGCTTCGGCCTGCTCGGCTACATGCTGCGCCGCTTCGGCTATCCGATCGCGCCGGTGGTGGTGGGGCTGATCCTCGGGCCGCTGGCCGAGCAGCAACTGCGCCGGGCGCTGGCGATCAGCCAGGGCGATCCGAGCGTCTTGGTCGGCTCGCCGCTGACGATCATCCTGCTGACGCTGGCGCTGCTCGCGCTGGTCGTGCCGCTCGTCATGCGTGCCCGCGGCCGCGGCCAGGTGCTCAGCCAGATGGCCGCCGACGAGGACTGACGTCCCCGTCGGCGCTCCGTATCACAGCGTTGCGTGCAGCTCGTCGAGGCTCTTGCGGGTGGTCTCGACGATCAGGTCGATATGCGCCTTCTCAATGATCAGCGGCGGGCAGTAGGCGAGCGCGTCGCCGATCGGCCGGGAGATGATGCCGTTCTTCTGCAGGATGGCGAAGGCATGGGCGCCGAGCGCGCCGGGCTTCTCCAGCGCGGTCTTGGCGGCCTTGTCGGTGACCAGCTCGACCGCGGCGATGAGGCCGACGCCGCGCACTTCGCCGACCAGCGGGTGGTCTTCGAGGGTGCGCAAGCCCGCCTGCATCAGCTCGCCCATCTCGGCGGCGCGAGCGACAAGGCCGCGCTCCTCGATGATGTCGAGATTTTCCATCGCCACGGCGGCCGCCACCGGATGGCCGGAGGCGGTGTAGCCGTGGCCGAACGTGCCGATCTCCGACGACTGGTCGGCCACCGGCTGGTAGACGCGGTCGTTGATCAGCAGCGCCGAGATCGGCAGGTAGGACGAGGACAGCGCCTTCGACAGCGTCATGATGTCGGGCTCGATATTGTAGGTCTGGCTGCCGAACATCTGACCGGTGCGGCCGAACCCGCAGATCACCTCGTCGGCGACGAGCAGGATGTCGTGCCGCTTCAGCACCGCCTGGATCTTCTCCCAGTAGGTCGCCGGCGGCACGACGACGCCGCCCGCGCCCATCACCGGCTCGCCGATGAAGGCGGCGATCGTGTCCGGGCCTTCGGCCTGGATCAGCGCTTCCAGATCCTCGGCGCAGCGGGTGGCGAAGGCCTCCTCGCTCTCGCCGTCACGGCCCTCGCGCCAGTAATGCGGGCAGGTCGTGTGGAAGATGCCCTCCATCGGCAGGTCGAAGGCGCGGTGGTTGTTGGGAAGGCCGGTGAGGCTGGCCGAGGCCAGCGTGACGCCGTGATAGCCACGGATGCGGCTGATGATCTTCTTCTTCTGCGGCAGGCCGAGCGCGTTGGAGCGGTAGCGCACCAGCTTGATCATCGTGTCGTTGGCTTCGGAGCCGGAATTGGTGAAGTAGGCCTTCGACATCGGTACCGGCGCCATCGCGACCAGCCGCTCGGCGAGCTCGATCGCGGGCCCATGCGATTTGTGGCTGAACGTGTGGTAATAGTTGAGCTGCGCCATCTGCCGGCTTGCCGCATCGACGAGGCGCTTCTCGCCGAAGCCGACCGCCACCGACCAGAGCCCGGCCATCGCCTCGATGTAGCGGTTGCCGTCGGTGTCCGTGACGAACACCCCCTCGCCCTTGTCGATGATGATCGGACCCGTCGCCTCGTGCTGGCGGGCATTGGTGTAGGAGTGGAGGTGGTACGCGATGTCGCGGGCCTCGATCGAATTCGGCTGCACGGTCATGAAGGTCTCCGGGTCTCGTTCCAGCCGCGCGGGGCCGACTGTGGGCAGGTCTGCGATGGCATGAACTTCAAGCTCCTTGCCGGCGCGGCTCGCTCCTAGCGGTAGGCCCTTGCGGGCACGGGGGTCAAGAACGGCGCCGAGCTATTCCGTCGCCGCATGGAAGCCAGCTGTTTTCGTCTCTACCGATCGCCATGCTGCATCGCGATATTGAGGGCATCACTCGAGGAGAGTTCCATGTCCCAGTCCACAAGTTTCACCAGCAGGGTCGCCGGCCAGATCCGCGGTTTCGCCAGCCTGCTGGTCCATTCGAACCGCTGCGCGGCCGCCGTCGAGGCGGGTCGCCGTCCCGACCCGCGTTCGCTCAAGGCGCTCGGCATCGACCCGACGAGCTTCGACCGCTTCTGATGCGCTGACCATCGTTGCGGCCCAGGCCGCGACGCGATGACTGCTGGCACGGTTGTTCCGCAGGAGCCGGTCCTCATCGCGGATGCGGGGCGTCGAAGACGAAGTCGACGGACGTCAGCAGCCAGCAGCCGGTGCTCCATTCGATCCGGTTGCCTGCCGCGTCGCCATTGACGGAGCTGGTGCGGAAGACCGGCGTGCTGGGCGTCAGCGCCAGCTGGCTGGCTTCCTCGACGGTGGCGAAACCGCCGCTGATCCGCGTCTCGATGCGGCGATACTTGCCGATGCCATGCGCGACGAAGACGTCGGTGACCGATTGCCGCCTGGCATAGACCGCGGCGAAGTCCGGCAGCAGCCTCGCCGGCAGGATCTTGGTGCTGGCGTGGATCGGCTGCCCGTCGGCGGCGCGCACCCGGCACAGGCGGATGACCGGCGCGCCGACCGGCAGATGCAGCTGCGCCGCCGCCGCCGCATCCGCGAAATCCTCCTCCAGCACCAGCGTATGGGTCTCGACCAGCTTGCCGTCGGCGCGCAGGCTGTCGAAGAAGCGGCTGCCGTCGCGCACCGACAGCGCCGATGGCGGGCTGCGCACGAACACGCCGACGCCCTTGCGCGAGGTCAGGTGCCCCTCCTGCTGCAATTGCAGCAGCGCCTGGCGCAGCGTGATGCGCGTGACGCCGAACATCTCGGCCAGATGCACCTCGCCGGGCAGCTGGCTGCCCGGAAGGAGCCGTCCGTCCTCGATCAGCGCCAGCACGTGGTCGTGGATCTGCTGCCAGATCGGCGCATCGCTGCGCGGCCGGAACACCAGTCCGCCGAAATCCGGCGTGTCGGCGATGCGCGAGACGTTGCTGCTCATGTCCTCACCCCACCGCCAGTGCCGGCGCCGCCACCGACGGCGCCGCGACGGGCGATTCGCCCAGCGCCCGGCGTGCATGGACGATACGCCCGGCGACCATCGTCGCAACGACCTGCGGGTGATGCCGGTCGGACATATCCACCAGGATCAGGTCCGCACGCTTCCCCGTTGCCAGGCTGCCGCGATCCGGCAGGCCGGCCGCCCGCGCCGCATTGGCCGAGACCAGCGACCAGTAGCGGGCCAGCGCGGCAGGGTCGCCATCGGCCAGGGCAAACGCCGCATGCAGCGGCGATGGATAGTGGTAGTCGCTGGTCAGGACCGTGCAGTGGCCGGCTTCGACTGCGGTGCGGGCGTCCATCGCGCCATTGTGGCTGCCGCCGCGCACGACGTTCGGCGCGCCGAGGATGACGTCCTCGCCGCCGGCGCGGGCGGCCGCGGCCGTCTCGACGTTCAGCGGAAACTCGCAGGAGCGCGCGCCGAGCGCCCGGAAGCGGGCGCGCTCCTCGGGCGATGATTCGTCGTGGGCGAGCAGCACGTTGCCGCCTGCCCGCGCAGACGCCGCCAGTTCCGCAATGGCGGCGGGCACCTCGTCCCGCCGCGCCCAGACCGCGTCGAGCAGCGCCATGTAGTCCTCGCGGGAAAGGCCGGAGCGCTCGGCCATCTGGCCGATCTTGCGGGCGATCGTCCCCTTCAGCACAGAGCCCGTCGTGTGGTCGTTGAAGGCGAGGATCGGCGACGGCTCGAGCGACAGCCATTCGGTCACCTCGGCCACTGCGTCGAGCGCGAAGGTCTCCCAGCGCAGATGCAGGCGCGTGTCGCAGCTGAGGCGCGGGCGCAGCGCGTAGAGCGACGCGATGAAGCTGCGCGCCGCCTCGAGCGAGCGCAGCCCCGGCTCCCAGGAAATCGTCACGCCATGGAACGTCGTGGTGATGCCGTTGGCGACCAGCTGCCGGTCGGTATCGCGCAGCGCCAGGCCGACATCGAAGCGCACCCCCGGCCGCGGCATGATCTGCCGCTCGAAGGCGTCGCCGTGGATGTCGATGATGCCGGGCAGGACCAGCAGGCCGCTTGCGTCCAGGCGCCGCGGCCGCCCGGCCGTGTCCGCGATGTGCGCGCCCTCGACGTGCAAGGGCCGTTCGCTCCAGTCGCCATCCACCAGCGCCCGCCCGTTCTCGATCACCCAGCTCATCGTCGTCGCCCTGTCCTCGCGTGTCATCGACGCGTCATCTGCTGTCTATACAGGTACCCCCGAACCCAATCTCCTGTCTATACAGAAGGACCGCCAAAATGCTTCGTTCCCTGGTTTTCGCCCTCGCCGCCACGGTGGCCACGACGGTCTCGGCCTATGCCGAGCCGGTCCGCTTCGCCGTCACCGACATCGAGGGTCTTGAGGCCCTGCAGCAGGAATTCGGCGGCTTCCAGGAAGCCCTCGAAGCCGAGACCGGCCTCGACATCGAGCTCATCGCCGTCAGCTCGCGCACCGCGGCCGTCGAGGCGCTGAACGCCGGACAGGTCGAGCTGGTCCTGACCGGCCCGGCCGAATACGTGGTGATGAAGGAACTCAGCGATCCGCGGATCGTTGTCGCCTGGCAGCGTCCGGACTATTTCGCCCAGATCGCCGTCCTCGCCGACGGGCCCATCCGCACCATCGAGGACCTGAACGGCAAGAAGATCGCCTTCGGCTCGGTCGGCTCGACCTCGCAGCATCTCGGACCCGCACAGGCACTCGCCGACCAGGGCATCGTCTATGGCGAGGACTACGAGGCGGTGATCATCTCGCGCAACGTCGCGGCCGAAGCGCTTATCCGCGGCGACATCGCCGCGATGGGGCTAAATTTCGGCCACCTCAACTCGATCCGCGAAGCCTTCCCCGATCAGGCCTTCGCCGTCGTCGCCCGTGGCCGCGACCTGCCGAACGACATTCTCGTCGCCCGCAAGGACATTCCGGAAGAGACCTTCGAGACGATCCGCGACGCCTTTCTCGAAAAGGGCAACGAGCTGATGGGCGCCGTGCTGCAGGGCGAGGACAACCAGAAGTTCAAGGGCGGCACGTTCCTCACCGACATCGACGACAGCGAATACGACTACGTGCGCTCGATGTACCGCACGATCGGCGTCGACACCTTCACCGCCTTCGTCGAATGAGCGTGGCGCTGACCCAGACCCCTGCGACGGGAGGGCGGTTCCGGCCGCCCGTCCCCACACCGCCAGCAGAGGTCCTGCAGGCGATTAACGGCCTGCCGTCCTCGACCATCATCAGCACCCGCGATCTCGGCAAGTCCTATGCGAACGGGAAACCTGTCTTCGCCGGACTGAAGATCGACATCAAGACCGATCAGCGCGTCGCGCTGATCGGGTCGAACGGCGCCGGCAAGTCGACGCTGCTGAAATGCCTGGTCGGCCTGCTGCCGCTCAGCGACGGCGAGATCATGACGCTGGGCGAGACCTTCCGGTCGGCGCCGAGCGGAGCGCAGCTGCAGCGCCTGCGGCGGCAGATAGGCTTCGTCTTCCAGCACCACGGCCTGGTCGGGCGCCAGTCCGTGCTGACCAACGTCATCCAGGGCAAGCTCGGCCTGCCCGGCGGCTGGCGCGCCTGGCACCATTCGCTGGCCCGCGAGGACTGGCGCGAGGAGGCGATGGCGGTGCTCGCCGAAGTGCGCCTCGCCGACAAGGCATCGTCCCGCGCCGACCAGCTTTCCGGCGGCCAGGCCCAGCGCATCGCCATCGCGCGGGCGCTGATCCGCAAGCCGAAGCTGCTGATTGCCGACGAACCCGCCGCCAGCCTCGACCCGGCGGTCGGGCGGGAGATCATGACGATCTTCTCCGACCTCGCCGCCGAGCACGGCATCACGCTGGTGTACACGACGCACGACATGGAGCACGCGTTGAACTACTCCGACCGGATCATCGCGCTGAAGGCCGGCCGGGTGCATTTCGACCTGCCGACCCCGATGGTCGACCGGCAGCAGATGGAAGACGTCTTCCATGGCTGAAGCGCCCGCTCCGTCACGCGTGCCCTCGCGTCTGCCGTCGATCTCGCCGATCACCTTCACCCTGCTCGTCGCCTTCGCAGCGGTGTTCCTGGTCTCGCTCGGCGAAGTCGCGCCGTCGCCCGAGCGGCTGGCCGCCGGGGCGCCGCAGATGATCGAGCTGATCGGCCGGATGCTGCCGCCCAATCTCGAGCCGTCATTCCTCCAGCGCATGGGCTGGCGCATTCTCGAGACGCTGCAGATCGCGCTCGTCGGCACGGTGATCGGCGTCGTCATCAGCCTGCCGATCGCCTGGCTGGCGGCGCGCGGCATCTCGCCGCTCGGCGCCTTTCGGCAACTGCCGCGGGCGCTCGTCTCGCTGTTCCGCACCATACCGGATCTCGTGTGGGCGCTGATCTTCGTGTCGACCGTCGGCCTCGGCGCCGTTGCCGGCACGATGACCATCGTCGTCGATACGGTCGGCTTCTGCGGCCGGTTCTTCGCCGAAGCGATGGAGGAGGCCGACAAGAAGCCGCAGGAGGCCCTGCGGGCGATCGGCGCATCCCAGGTGAGCGTGCTGTTCGGCGCGACGCTGCCGAGCATCATGCCGACGCTGATCAACAGCTCGCTGTTCGCGCTGGAGAAGGGCGTCCGCTCCTCGGTGGTGCTGGGCCTCGTCGGCGCCGGCGGCATCGGCCAGGAGCTGAAGGTCGCCTTCGATCTCTTCCAGTACCGCAACGCCTCGGCGATCATCCTCGCCATCTTCGCGATCGTGCTGGTGATGGAATATTTCACCGACCGGCTGCGCGCCCGGTTCCAGTAGGCCGGTCGATGATCGTGCTCACAGCAGCCTCGAGGGCCGGTCGGCCGATGAGGCCGCGCTCAGCTGTCGAAGACGAGCTCCACCCGGTCGGCGAGGAAGCGGCTGCGGGAGAACTGGATCGGCACGCCGTCGGCATCGTAGTTCGCCGACTCCGACACGATGACGATCGCGTCCGAAGCGCAGCCGAGGTGCTCGGCGTCGTCGTGCGCGACACGCTCGGCGGTGATCCTGGTGCTGCGGCGGGCGTAGTCCGCGACGCCGTGGGCGGCGAGCGCCTTCGTGATCGACCCGGTCTCGGCATAGGCGGCAACGATGCGCGGGAAGCGATCGGCCGGAAACCAGCTGGTGCCAACCGACAGCGGCACGCCGTCGGCGACGTTGAGGCTTTCGAGCCGGACGAGCGCCGCGCCCGGCGCAAGCTGCAGCTGGTTGGCGATGTGGCGATCGGCGCTCTCCCGGCCGGAGCCGATGAGCCGGCCCGCCGCCTGGCGGGCATTCTGCGAGATGTTCTCGGTAAACCGCGTGCGGGCGCCGACGGGATAGACGATCCGGTCGGGCCGGCGCTCGACGAAGGTGCCGCGCCCGCGCTCCGGGCGCAGCAGCCCTTCGGCCGCCAGCGCCGCGATCGCCCTCCGCACCGTATGGCGGTTGACGCCGAAGCGGGCCGCCAGCTCGGTCTCGACCGGCAGCCTGTCGGGCGCGCCCGCCCCGGCGGCGCCGATCATCGCGCGGATTTCGTCGGCGACCTTGCGCCAGCGCGCGATGCCATCGGCCGTGTCGTCCATGATTCTGCCCCTGCCCCGTCTGTCCGACGCACGATCGTCATTGTCACGTCATCGTCGCTTGTGTATCTATCATCGAGCAGATCTAGTTGTCTACTCCAATAGACTAATAGGAACGAAGCCTTCATGTCAGCCGCTCCCGGCCATCCGTCCGACCCGACCGCCCGCCGCCGCGCCATGGGCGCCTTCGCCGCCAGCGACGCGCCGACGCTGGCGGCCGCCTGGGACGCCATAGCCGGCGAGACGGCGGCCACCAGCCTGCGCGGGCCCGAAGCCGGGCTTGTGATGCTGCGCGGCCGGATCGGCGGCGGCGGCGCGCCGTTCAATCTCGGCGAGGCCAGCGTGACGAGAGCCAGCGTCCGCCTCGCCTCAGGCGAGGTCGGCCACGCGATGGTGCTCGGCCGCGACACCGACCACGCCCGGCTTGCCGCCCAGCTCGATGCCGGCTGGCAGCGCGACGACTGGCGGGACGCGATCGAGGCCGAGGTCGTCGAGCCGGCCTTGGCGAAGCAGGCGGAGGCCGACCGGCACTCCGCCGAGGAGACGGAAGCGACCCGAGTCGACTTCTTCACCATGGTCCGGGGAGACGATTGATGGCCGACACGATGGCTCCCCTCGAAGGCGGTTTCGCCGACCCGGTGTTCGACGCCCAGGCGGCGTTTTCCGCGATCATGGGCGCGTTCGCCCGACCCGGCACCATCGTCGACCTCGCAGGTCTTGCCCAGCCCCCGGCACCGGTACCGCCGGCGGCCGGCGCCTTCCTGGCAGCACTGGCCGATTACGACACGCCGGTCTGGCTCGACGACGCGGCGAAGGCTACCGGCATCGCCGATTGGCTGATCTTCCATACCGGCGCGGCGATCGTTGCCGATCCCGCGGCGGCGTCCTTCGCGCTGATCTGCGAGCCATCCGCGCTGCCGTCGCTGTCGCGCTTCGCCGTCGGCACGGCCGACTTCCCCGACCGCTCGGCAACGCTGATCCTCTGCCTGCCGGACCTGCGCGGCGGCCCGACGCTGCTTCTCACCGGTCCCGGCATCGAGACCGAAGCCTTCGCCAGCCCGCGGGGGCTGCCGGCGAGCTTCCTTTCCGACTGGGCCGACAATCGCGGCCTCTATCCCTGCGGCATCGACGTGCTGCTCGTTGCCGGCGCCGAGGCACTCGGCCTGCCGCGCACCACACAGATCGCGGAGCGCTGAGATGTATGTCGCCGTCAAGGGAGGCGAGGCCGCCATCGGCGCCGCCCACCGCCTGCTCGCCGATCGTCGCCGCGGCGACCGCAATGTCCCGGCGCTGACGCTGGAGCAGATCGCCGGTCAGCTGGCGCTGGCCGTCGACCGGGCGATGGCCGAGGGCTCGCTCTACGACCCCGAGCTCGCGGCGATGGCCGTGCGCCAGGCGCGCGGCGATCTGATCGAGGCGATCTTCCTGATCCGCGCCTATCGCACGACGCTGCCGCGCTTCGGCTACTCCGTGCCGGTCGACACCGGCGCGATGCGGATCGAGCGCCGCGTCTCGGCGACCTACAAGGACCTGCCGGGCGGCCAGCTGCTGGGGCCGACCTTCGACTACACGCACCGGCTGATCGATCCGGCGATGGCCGGCGACGAGCCGGTCGAGGCCGGGGCCCGGCGCGACTGGCCGGGCGAGCGCTGCGCGCGGGTCACCGACATTCTCGGCGAGGACGGGCTGATCGAGCCCGATGCCGCCGCCGAGACCAGCGAGCCGGGCGACCTCACCCGCGAGCCGCTGGAATTTCCCGCCGGAAGGGACCTCCGGCTGCAGGCGCTGTCGCGCGGCGACGAGGGTTTCCTGCTGTCGCTCGCCTATTCGACCCAGCGCGGCTTCGGCCGCTCGCATCCGTTCGTCGGCGAGATCCGCATCGGCTTCGTCGATGTCGAGATCGAGATGCCGGAAGTGGGCTTTCCCGTCACCATCGGCCGGGTGCGGCTGACCGAGTGCCAGATGGTCAACCAGTTCAAGGGTTCGGCCGAGGAGCCGCCGCAGTTCACCCGCGGCTACGGCCTCGTCTTCGGCCAGTCGGAGCGCAAGGCGATGGCGATGAGCCTCGTCGACCGGGCGCTCAGGGCGGACGAGTTCGGCGAGGAGCGCAACGCCCCGGCGCAGGACGAGGAATTCGTCATGGCCCATTCCGACAACGTCCAGGCAACGGGCTTCGTCGAGCACCTGAAGCTGCCGCATTACGTCGACTTCCAGGCCGAGCTCGACCTCGTCCGCCGCCTGCGGCGCGAGCATGCTGCGGCAACCGAAGCGGGCGATGAGCTGAAGGACGCGGCGGAATGAGTGCCCGCTTCGCCTCAGCGGTCCCTACGGCTCAGCAGGTACCAGGCGACCGCCAGGCCGCCGAGGATGGCGGCCAGTTTGCCGAGTGCCAGCCAGCCGGCTCCCATCGCCTTTCCCCTTCGCGGCTTTCCGCGCTCTCCATTCCAGCAGAAGGCCCGGCACGATGACGGCGGCGCTTCCGACCTACAACTTCGCCTATCTCGACGAGCAGACCAAGCGGATGATCCGCCGGGCCCTCCTGAAGGCGATCGCCATCCCCGGCTACCAGGTCCCTTTTGCCTCGCGCGAGATGCCGATGCCCTATGGCTGGGGTACCGGCGGCGTGCAGGTGACGGCGGCGATCATCGGGCCGGCCGACGTGCTCAAGGTCATCGACCAGGGCGCCGACGACACCACCAACGCCGTGTCGATCCGCGCCTTCTTCGAGAAGACCGCCAGGGTGGCGACGACCACGAAGACCGTCGATGCGACGATCATCCAGACCCGGCATCGCATGCCGGAAACGCCGCTGACCGCCGGCCAGACGCTGGTCTTCCAGGTGCCGATCCCCGAACCCTTGCGCTTCCTCGAGCCGCGCGAGACCGAGACACGGGTGATGCACGCGCTGGAGGAATACGGGCTGATGCACGTCAAGCTCTACGAGGACATCGCCCGGCACGGCCACATCGCGACGACCTATGCCTATCCGGTGAAGGTCGAGGGGCGCTACGTCATGGACCCCTCGCCGATCCCGAAATTTGACAACCCGAAGCTGCATCGCTCACCGGCCCTCCAGCTTTTCGGCGCCGGCCGCGAGAAGCGCATCTACGCGCTGCCGCCCTTCACCGACGTGGTCAGCCTCGACTTCGAGGACCATCCCTTCGCGGTCCAGACCTTCGACAGGCCCTGCGCGCTGTGCGGGGCGGAGAACGTCTATCTCGACGAGGTCGTCACCGACGACAAAGGTGGCCGGATGTTCGTCTGCTCCGACACCGACTGGTGCGAAACCCGCCGCGAGGCGGGGCATGTCGGGGATGGCGGGCCGGAGGCGACGCGATGAGGACGGGTGCCGAAAGGCTCGAGCTCCGTTATTTCGCTGGCGCGACGGCCCGAAGCGCGTCGTTGAGACGCTCCTCCCAACCATCTCCGGTCTTCCGGAACCTGGCGACGAGATCGTCGTCGACGGCGACCCGTGTCCTGCCCAGTCGACGCGCTTCGTATTCGACCCACGGTATCAGGACGGTATCCTCAGGAAGCGGCGGGCAATCTGGATCGGATAACGCGTCCGCCGTGATGGCGGCGTCCTCTTCCGGCGTCATTTCCGCCAAGGCCCGCTTCACCGCAGCCCGCGCCGCTTCCCACTTCTCGGGGCTGGGCGAATGGTCAGCGATCGCCGATCTGCGTGTAACGCTCATAGAGACTAATCTCCCTCTTGTTCGCCTTTCGGAGCGATATGAACCTGCGACGGTCGTTGCGTTCAGTATAGACCAGGAAATGGGCACGGCCATCGATCATGCCAATGGCCTGTATACGCCGTTCGCCGTAGTCCCAGCGCCCATCGTCGGCAATCATCGCCGAGGTGAAATCGAAGCGGAGCACGTCTTCGAAGGGCGGCCGGCCGCGGGCGACGTTCTCGGCCGCCTTGCGATCATCCCATTCGAAAAGCGGCCCCTCGACCATTCGTCGACACTATCGGCGACGCCTGCGAAAGGCGAGCGACAGGGCGCTGTCCCCGAAGTCATCTGCGAGCTTGTCCCATGAGCCAATCAATCCCCGCCGACGCAGGGCCCCTCCTCTCCGTCCGGGACATCACCAAGACCTACGGCGCGCGCGTCGGGTGCGAGGACGTGTCGTTCGACGTCTGGCCGGGCGAGGTCGTCGCCATCGTCGGCGAGTCCGGGTCCGGCAAGACGACGCTCCTGAACTGCATCTCGACGCGCCTCGCGCCGACGTCCGGGACGATCTCCTACGCCATGCGCGACGGCACGATGCGCGACCTCGCCAGCCTCGGCGAGGCCGAGCGGCGGCTGTTGATGCGCACCGACTGGGGCTTCGTCCACCAGCATGCGAGCGACGGCCTCAGGATGCGCGTCTCGGCCGGGGCAAATGTCGGCGAGCGGCTGATGGCGGTCGGCGACCGCAACTACGGCGAGATCCGCGCGACGGCGACCGACTGGCTCGGCCGCGTCGAGATCGCCGCCGACCGGATCGACGACCAGCCGGTAGCGTTTTCCGGCGGCATGCGCCAGCGCCTGCAGATCGCCCGCAACCTCGTCACCCGCCCGCGCCTCGTCTTCATGGACGAGCCGACCGGCGGGCTCGACGTCTCGGTGCAGGCGCGGCTGCTCGACCTGATCCGCACGCTGGTGTCGGAAATGGGCCTGTCGGTGGTGATCGTCACCCACGACCTCGCGGTCGCCCGTCTTTTGTCGCAGCGCATGATCGTGATGAAGGCGGGGCGGATCATCGAGCACGGCCTGACCGACCGCGTCCTCGACGACCCGCACCACGCCTATACGCAGCTCCTCGTCGCCTCGATCCCGGAAAGCTGAGCCATGTCCGACCAATCCCAACCGATCCTGACGGTGCAGGGCGTCGCCAAGACTTTCACCATGCATCTGCGCGGCGGGCTGCGCCTGCCGGTGGTCGCCGGTGCCGCCTTCACGGTCGGCCCCGGCGAATGCGTCGTCCTCGGCGGCCCGTCCGGCGTCGGCAAGTCCTCGATCCTGCGCATGGTCTACGGCAACTACGCCGTCGATGGCGGGCAGATCCTGATCCGCGATCCAAAGAGCGGCCACGAGGCGGATCTCGCCAGCGGCGACCCGCGCGAGATCATCGCGCTCCGCCGTGATGCCATCGCCTATGTCAGCCAGTTCCTGCGGGCGATTCCGCGCGTGCCGGCGATCGACGTGGTGGCCGAGCCGCTGGTCTCGCGCGGCACATCGGTCGAGGCGGCGCGGGCGCGGGCGAAGGAACTGCTGACCCGCCTCAACCTGCCGGAAGCCCTGTTCGAGCTGCCGCCGGCGACGTTTTCCGGCGGCGAGAAGCAGCGGGTGAACATCGCGCGCGGCTTCATCACCGACCATCCGCTGCTGCTGCTCGACGAGCCGACCTCCTCGCTGGACGCCGAGAACCGCGACGTCGTCTGCGCCATGATCGAGGCCAAGAAGGCCGAAGGGACCGCCATTCTCGGCATCTTCCACGACGGCGAGGTGCGCGACCGGATCGCGACGCGGATCGTCGACGTCTCAACATTCTCGGCCCGGGCGGCGGCGTGATGGCGCGCCTGTCTAAACACACGCCGCTGATCCACGAGACCGCCATCGTCGAGACGACGACGATCGGCCGCTATGTCGAGATCGACGAGCGCTGCCGCGTCGCCGAGACGGTGATCGGCGACTATTCCTACATGATGCGCGATTGCGGCGTCTGGGGAACGGTGATCGGCAAGTTCGTCAACATCGCCGCCAGCGTCCGACTGAATGCCACCAACCATCCCGTCGAGCGCGCGACGCTGCACCACTTCACCTACCGCGCCGGCGACTATTTCGACGACGCCGAGGACGAGGCGCCGTTCTTCGCCGCCCGCAGGGCCCGCACCGTGACCATCGGCCACGACGTCTGGATCGGCCACGGTGTCACCGTCCTGCCGGGCGTGACGATCGGCAACGGCGCGGTGATCGGAGCCGGGGCGGTGGTCTCCAAGGACGTCGCGCCCTACACGATCGTCGGCGGTGTGCCGGCCCGGCCGATCCGGCCCCGATTTGCCGCGGAGATCGGCGCCCGGATGGACGCGCTCGCCTGGTGGGACTGGCCGCACGAGAGGCTGCGCGCGGCCCTCGACGACTTCCGCCAGCTGGACGCCGAAGCCTTCCTCGACAGGCACGGCGGCTAAGTCGGAAAAGGCTGCGCCGCCAAGTGGTTCGACCGTCACCGAACGGTCACCGGCGCGTCATCGGGCTCACATGCAGCAGGCCTAGGAAGACCCCGTCAACGAGCCCTACGGGATACAGAATGACTGCCATCGTGATCCGCGATCTCTCCAAGCGCTTCGGCCGCAAACAGGCCCTCGACAAGGTCAGCCTGACGATCGAAGAGGGCGAGATGGTCGCGCTGATCGGGGCGTCCGGTTCCGGCAAGTCGACGCTCATCCGGCATATCGCCGGACTGGAGCGCGCCGACCAGAACAGCCATTCGCAGATCCAGCTGTTCGGCGAGACGATCCAGACCGGCGGCCGGATCGGCAACGGCGCCCGCGTCATGCGGCGCGAGATCGGCGTGATCTTCCAGCAGTTCAACCTGGTCTCCCGCCTGCCGGTGATCACCAACGTGCTGCTCGGCAATCTCGGCCGGATCCCACGCTGGCGCGGCACGCTCGGCCTGTTCACCCGGGCCGAGCGGATGGCGGCCCGCGCCGCCCTCGCCCGGGTCGGCATTCCGGACGTCGCCTGGCAGCGCGCCTCGACGCTTTCCGGCGGTCAGCAGCAGCGCGCCGCGATCGCCCGCTGCCTCGTCCAGAAGTCCCGCGTGCTGCTCGCCGACGAGCCGATCGCCTCGCTCGACCCGGCCTCGGCAAGGCGGGTGATGGACGCGCTCGCCGACATCAACCGCACCGACAAGATCACCGCGGTCGTGTCGCTGCACCAGGTCGAATACGCCCGCCGCTACTGCCCGCGGACCATCGCGCTCAGGGACGGCGAGATCGTCTATGACGGCCCGTCCAGCGCCCTCACCAACGCCTTCCTCACCGAGCTCTACGGCTCCGACTCGGAAGAGCTCGTGCTGCCCGATGCGCTGCCGGTCGACGACCGGCGCGTCGCGGCGCCCAAGAAACTGTCGGTCACCACACCGGAACTCGCTCCGGCGTGACAGCAGACCTGAAACACCATCAACAGGGAAACACCCCCATGAAGACCATCCTCAAGAGCCTTGCGGCTGCCGCGCTGGCGGCCGGCCTGTCGTCCGCGGCCCTCGCCCAGGACGCCGCGCCGACCGAACTCGCATTCGGGATCATCTCCACCGAGAGCCAGCAGAACCTGCGGCCGAAATGGGAGCCGTTCCTGGCCGCCATGGAAGAGAAGACCGGCCTCGACGTGAAGCCGTTCTTCGCCTCCGACTATGCCGGCGTCATCGAGGGCATGCGCTTCGACAAGGTGCAGCTCGCCTGGTACGGCAACAAGTCGGCGATGGAAGCGGTCGACCGGGCGAACGGCGAGATCTTCGCCCAGACCGTCGCCCTCGACGGCAGCCCGGGCTACTGGTCGCTGGTCCTCGCGCCGGCCGATTCCGCGCTCACCAGCGTCGAAGACCTGCTCACCTGCGACCAGTCGCTGGATTTCGGCCTCGGTGACCCGAACTCGACCTCGGGCTATCTCGTGCCGATGACCTTCGTCTTCGCTGCCAACGGCGTCGACCCGAAGGAATGCTTCAAGAACGTCACCAACGCCAATCACGAGACCAACGCCATGGCCGTCGCCAACGGCCAGGTCGATGCGGCCGCGAACAACACCGAGAACCTGGCGCTGATCGAGAAGAACAACCCGGATGCCTTCGCCAAGATGAAGATCATCTGGAAGTCGCCCCTGATCCCGTCGGATCCGATGGTCTGGTCGACCAACCTGCCGCAGGAAACCAAGGACAAGATCAAGACCTTCTTCCTGACCTACGGCACCGACCAGTCGGACGGTGACGTGGCCGCCGAGAAGGAAGTCCTGGCCGGTCTCGAATGGGCGCCGTTCCGCGAAAGCACCAACGACCAGCTGCTGCCGATCCGGGTGATGGAGCTGTCGAAGTCGATCGCGCAAATCGAGGCCGACACCGGCAAGACCGACGAAGAGAAGAAAGCCGAGATCGCGAAGCTCGAAGCCGAAAAGGCCGGCTACGAAGCCAAGATCAAGAGCGCAGAGCAGAGCTGACATCGACCCAAAGGCGGCGGGCGCCCTGCCTGCCGCCGACTGGTTCTCGTCCACCCGGCCGGCGCCCTGACAGGGGCCGGCCGGTCCGTTTCGACCCGCAGGATGCCGCCATGACGAACGACGCGCTTTCCGTTACCCGCCCCGCCGTGCCCGACCTCAATGCCGGCCGCGACTGGTCCCGCAGCGTCTGGAACGCGGTGATCTGGGGCGGTCTCGCCCTCGGCCTGATCTGGAGCTGGGCGCCGGCCGAAATGGGCCGCTGGACCTATCTCTTCACCGATGCCGACAACATGGCGGAATACGCCAGCGGCTTCGCCAATCCCGATTTCACCGACTGGCGCTATTACGCGACGGAGATGGTGGTGACGGTCCAGATCGCGCTCTGGGGCACCGTCCTGTCGGTGCTGCTGGCGATCCCCTTCGGCATCCTCTCGGCGCACAACATGGTGCCCTGGTACATCCTCCAGCCCGCCCGCCGGCTGATGGATTTCTTCCGCGCCATCCACGAGATCGTCTGGGCGGTGCTGTTCGTCGTCGCCGTCGGCCTCGGCCCCTTTGCCGGCGTGATGGCGCTGTTCATCCACACCACCGGCATCCTCGCCAAGCTGTTCTCCGAAGCCGTCGAGGCGATCGACCCGCGGCCGGTGGAAGGCATCCGCGCCACCGGCGCGTCGAAGCTGCAGGAAGTGGTGTTCGGCGTCATCCCGCAGGTGCTGCCGCTGTGGATCTCCTATTCGCTCTACCGCTTCGAATCCAACGTCCGCGCCGCGACAGTCCTTGGCGTCATCGGGGCCGGCGGCATCGGCCAGGTGCTGTTCGAATCGGTGCGCGGCTTCTATTATCCGCAATCGGCGGCCATCCTGATCATCATCGTCGCGACGGTGGTCCTGACCGATCTCCTCTCGCAGCGGCTGCGGCGCTTCGTTACATGACGATGGGCGCTGCCCGCCTCGCAACGAAGCGGTCGCCGCCCCTCGCCTTTCGATTCCCCAGCCCAGAAGCCATCCGACATGCCTGACGAAATGATCCTGACCAATGCCCGCATCGTCACCGCCGATACGGTGATCGACGGGCATCTGGTGCTGCGCGACGGCCTAATCGCCGAGATCGGCGATGGTCCGTCGGCGACCGGCGAGGACGTCGGCGGCGACACGCTGATCCCCGGCCTGATCGAGTTGCATACCGACCATATCGAAGGCCATTTCATGCCGCGGCCGAAGGTGCTGTGGAACAAGCTGGCGGCGATCCAGGCGCATGACAACCAGATCGCCGGGTCGGGCATCACCACCGTCTTCGACGCGCTGCGGGTCGGCACCGACGAGAACGCCACGCTGACTGCCGACGACATGGCCGAGATGGGCGAGATGATCGGCCGCGCGGTGGCCGAGGACCGGGTGCGCGCCGACCACTACATCCACCTGCGCTGCGAAGTCTCCGCCGAGGACGTGCTGGCAGGCTTTCACAAGCTGGCGGTCAATCCGCGGCTCCGGCTGGTCTCGCTGATGGACCATGCGCCGGGGCAGCGGCAGTTCGCCGATCTCGGCGCCTATCGGACCTACTACCAGATGAAGCTCGGCCTCTCCGACGAAGCCTTCGAGACATTCAGCACGAAGCGGATGGGCGAATCCGCCGCGTTCGCCGAAAGCCACCGGCGGGACATCGCCGATGCCTGCCGGGAGCGCGGCATCGCGCTCGCCTCGCACGACGACGCGACGCTTGCGCATGTGGGCGAGGCATTGGCGCTGGGCACCAGCGTCGCCGAGTTCCCGACGACCGTGAAGGCCGCAGCCGCCTCGCGCGAAGCCGGTCTTCACGTGCTGATGGGCGCGCCCAACATCGTGCGCGGCGGCTCGCATTCCGGCAACGTCTCGGCGATCGAGCTGCTGCGGCTCGGCATCCTCGACATATTGTCTTCCGACTACGTGCCGTTCTCGATGCTGCAGGCGGTGTTCCACCTCGTCGACAGCGGCGAGGCGAGTCTGCCGGACGCGATCCGGCTGGTGACGCTGAACCCCGCCGACGCCGTCGGCCTCACCGACCGCGGCGCCATTGCCGTCGGCCTCCGCGCCGACCTCGTACGCGTACGTACGCACGAAGGCGAGCCGCCGGTGGTCCGGTCCGTCTGGCGCGAGGGCAACCGTGTCTCCTGACACCGATACACGGCCCACGGCCGACGCCGCGCTGACGGCGGAGCGGCCCGGCACCTTCGTCGCCGTGGTCGGACCCAGCGGCGCCGGGAAGGACACGCTGCTGGCCATGGCCGCCGAGGCGCTCGCGAACGAGCCGGACGTCGTCTTCGCCCGCCGGATCGTCACCCGCGACGCCATGACCGAGCTCGAGGATCATGACGTGATGAGCCGGCCGGACTTCGCCGAAGCCGAGGCCGCCGGCGCGTTCTGCCTGTCCTGGCATGCGCATGGCCTCGCCTACGGCCTGCCCGCCTGCCTCGACGATGCGCTGGCCTCGGGCAAGACGGTCGTCGCCAACATCTCCCGGCGCACGCTCACCGAGGCCGCCGCGCGGTTCGCCCGCCTTGCCATCGTCGAGATCACCGCGCCGAAGGCGGTGCTCGTTCAGCGCGTCGCGGCACGCGGGCGCGAGAGCCCGGACGAGGTCGCGGCGCGGATCGCCCGCCAGGTCGAGCTGGAAGTTCCGGCCTGCGCCGAGGCGTTCCACCGCATCATGAACGACGGCGCGGCCCGCGAGGGATGCGAGAGGCTGGTGGCGATTCTGATGGCGTCAGGCCGCCGCGCGGGCTGATCCGGGGCACTGCCGACCGTCATCAGGCCGTCGCACCGGTCCGCAGCATCATCGTCGCTTTCCGCTCGTCAGGCCGGCTTACGCCCGGCGTTATGACGCGGCGACGGCATCGCATGCGGGCGCCGCAATGGCCTGGCGGTCCACGAAGCGATCCGCCACCGCGGCGCCGGCGATCATCGAGCCCAGCCCGACCAGCGACGAGACGGCGAGCACCGAGCCGCCGGTCAGGCCAGCGCCGATGGTGCAGCCGACGGCGAGGATGCCGCCGAAGCCCATCAGGGCGGCGCCCGCCGTATAGCGCAGGATCGACGGGGTACCCGGCTCGGAGAAGGTCACCACCCGGAATTCCCGGAAGGCGACGGCCGCGAGGAAGGCGGCGACCAGCGTGCCGATCAGGACGCCCTGGTCGAGGCCGGCAAAGGCGTCGGGGCTGACGGCGAGCGCGCTCGTCGTCGCCAGCGGCCTTATGTAGGAGAGGCTCTCGGCCTGGATCGGCTCGAAGACCTGCAGCGACAGCTGGTAGGTGAAGTACCATCCGGCGACGACGCTGGCGCCGACGCCGATGCCGCCGAGGACGCGCCAGGCCGAGGCGCGGACGGCGAAGGCGATCGCCAGTGCGACGAGGGCGAGGACGCCGCCGACGACGAGGCCGGCCGACGGGCCAAGCCCGGCATGCGCCAGGAGGTCGTTGCCGCCGATCGCCGCGGTGCTCCACAGCCCGCCCGCCGTATCACGCAGCGGCACAAGCAGGCCAGCATAAGTGGCATAGCCGACGATCGCGATCACCAGCGACATGTAGAGCGCCCGCAGATTGCCGGATGCGGCGAGGATCAGCATGCGCGAGACACAGCCGCGCGCCAGCACCATGCCGATGCCGAACAGCGTGCCGCCGATCAGCGCGCCGGAGAGGCTCTGCGCGGTGGAGAAGAACCGCGTGTCGCGCACGTCCAGATAGCCGTAGTTCAGCAGCAGCTGGACGCCGAGCACCGCGGCGGCAAAGCCGGCCGCCCAGGTGGCGAGCGCGGCGTAATCGCGCCTGCGAGTGACATCCAGCACCGCCGAGCGGGTGCAGAAGGCGCTGCGTTGCGCGAAGAAGCCGAAGAGGCTGCCAATGACGATGCCGCCGACGAGCGCCGTGGCGTTCTCGCCGATGAGATCGATCAGGGGGATGAAGTCCATGGCGAGAAATCCTGCCGGTTGCCGCTCCGGCGAAGATATGCGGATAAGCGAATATGTTCAGGCCACAGATGTGCCCGAGCTGCCGGTTCAGCGAACCAGTTTCCTGCCGCTTATCACAATGTTGGATTCTGGTTCCAGAGGCCCCTTTGGCCGGGACCGAACCAAGGGCTGCGCCGGTCGCCAGAGCGCACCCTTGTCGGCATTCGGCCGGCCCGTCAGGGCTTGACGATGGTGAAGCCTTCCTCGTCGAGGCGGATCAGCTCGGCGACACCGGCCTCCACCACCTCGGCGAAGGGGACGATCTCCGGCCGGCTGCCTTCCTCGCGCTCGAGCGTGTCGAGCGTGTTGCCGCAGGCGACGAAGGCGACGTTCGGCATGCTCTGGTCGAAGGAGGTCAGCCGCTCCATCACCGGCGTCCTGTCCGGGCGGAGCATGGTCAGGCCGGGACCGTAGACGACGATGCGGATGTCGATCTCCTCGGCCTTGTCGGAATAGAACCGCGAGACATTGGCGGCGATGTCCAGCGCCGAGCGCATCGCCGCCTCGTCGTCGTCGGAGACCTGCAGCGCCAGACGGTGCGTGACGAAGCCGCCGTCATCCTCGGCGGGCTGGGCGGCGGCGGGCAGCACCGCGAAGGGGGCGGCTACCATCGCGGCGAGCGCCAGCATCAGGCCTGCGGCGGGCAGGCGGAACCCGGTGGCGCGGGCCGCGCGAAGCAGACGAAAGGATCGAAACATGGCCAGCTACTCCCGATGCGGCGGACGGCAGCGGGCAAGGCCCCGCGTCCTCAGTCCACCTGTCCGCCGGCGGCGCCCTCGCTGTCGGGGGTCACGTCGAGCACCTGCGCCCGCATGGTGATCTCCGCAGGAGCCGGCTTGCAGTCGACCATACAGGGTTCGGCCCCTGTCTTGTAGTGCGCTTCCTGTTCCCGGTCATCGGGGACGAACGCGCCGGCATTGGGCATTTCGATCGAGGTGAAGTTCTCGTTGGAGAGCTCGAAATCCTCGTCCGTGACGATGTCGTTGAGGTAGAGGACGTAGGCGGTCAGCGCGTAGACCTCGTCGTCGCCGAGCGTCTGGGCGCTGCCGAAGGGCATCGCCCGGTGGATGTAGTCGTAGACCGTCGACAGATACGGCCAGTAGGAGCCGATGGTCTTTTCCGGGCGCGCGCGGGTCAGCGTGTCGAAACCGCCGGCCAGCACCGGCCAGCGATCCCGCCCCTCGCCGAAATCGCCGTGGCACGACGCGCATTGCATCTCGAAGATCGCTTCGCCTTCCAGCACCGTGCCGCTGCCGACGGGAAGCCCCTGCCCGTCCGGCCGGACGTCGATGTCCCAGGCGGCGACCTCGGACTCCGTGGCGACGCGGCCGAGCCCGAGCGGAGCGCCGGCGGGCTCCTCCGCCGATACCGCGACGATGCCCGCCGCGCCGGCGGCGATCAGTCCGGCGAGGAACAGGGCCTCAGGAAACTTCGACATTTTCGAGCCCTCCGTCCGCGGTCAGAAGCCAGGTCTGGATGCCGTTGTTGTGGTAGATCGAGTTGTCGCCGCGCGCGGCCCGCAGCTCGTTCTTGGTCGGCTGGACGAAACCGCGATCGTCGACGGCGCGGGACTGCAGCAGCAGCTGCGAGCCGTCCCATTCGAAATCGTAGTAGAAGCGGTGCAGCGCCATCGGCAGGCTCGGCCCGTCGATCCGTGCCTCGTGCCAGTTCCGCCCGCCGTCGAGCGTAACGTCGACCCGGTCGATGCGGCCATTGCCGGACCAGGCAAGGCCGGTGACCACCGTGCGGCCCTTGCCGTGGGTGATCGGCGCCTGCGGGCTCGGATTGGTGATGACCGACTTCACCTCCATGCCCCAGGTGAACTTGCGGGCCTTGCCGCTGGCGAGAAGGTCGGTGTATTTCGACGTCTCTTCCCGGTGCTCCCAGGGCTGGTCGCCGACCTCGAGGCGGCGGAGCCACTTGACCCACATATTGCCTTCCCAGCCGGGCACAACCAGGCGCACCGGATAGCCCTGTTCGGGCCGCAGCGCCTCGCCGTTCATCTTCCAGGCGACGAGACAGTCGTCGAGCGCCTTTTCCATCGGGATCGAGCGGGTCATCGCGGACGCGTCGGCGCCCTCGGCGAGCAGCCACTTGCCGGCAGTCTTCACGCCCGCCTCCTCCAGGAGGTAGCGCAGCGGCGTGCCGGTATACATCACGCAGTGGATCATGCCGTGGGTGAACTGGCAGCCGTTCAGCTGGGCGCCGCGCCACTCCATGCCGCTGTTGGCCGCGCATTCGAGGAAATAGACGCGGTTCTCGCGGGGAAAGCGCTTCAGATCGTCCATGGTGAAGACCAGCGGCCGGTCGACGAGGCCGTTGATCATCAGCCGGTGCTCGTCCGGCGGGATCTCGGCGATGCCGGCGTGATGGCGCTCGAAGCAGAGCCCGTTCGGCGTGATGATGCCGTCGAGATCGTGCAGCGGCGTGAAGCTGACCGAACTGGTCGCATCGGCGGTCAGCCACGGCACGTCGCGGCGCACGACCCCGGCTTCGAAGGACGACGGCGTCCCGTAGGGGCGCGCGACGACGCCCTCGCCGAGATAGCTGTTCCAGTCCTTCAGCTCGGTGATCGCCGGGTCGCCGCCTTCGGCCGCCCGCGAACCGCCGGTTCCGGCAAAGGCTGCCGCGCCGCCCAGCGCCAGACTGCGCATGAGGAAGCTTCGGCGGGAGGTTCCCTCCCCGGTCATTCCTGCCCTGTCAGTCATCGGCCACCTCCCGACATAGAATTATATGATATTTTGCATATATCAGCGCGCGGCGTGCCTGTCGACCGTCCCGTGTCAGCCCTTGACCGTCACGCTGCGATTTTCCTCCGGCGAAACGGTCGGATTCTTCGCCAGGTAGCTTTCCACCACGTCCCAGATCGCCGGCCCTTCGGTGCCCTCGTTCACCGACGCCCAGCCGGTGACGACGTAGTCGCGGCCGGCCTCGATCGGCGCCTTGGTCTTGAGCACGGTCATGTCGGTGATCCGCGAGCCGATCGTCCTGGTCGGATCGATGGCGAAGCCGAGACCGCCGACGCGGACCATGTCGCCGCCCTGCTGGTAATAGGGATCGGCATTGAAGAGATTGTCGGCGACATCCTCCAGGATGGTCTTCAGCATCTCGCCGCTCATCGTGTTGCGATAGACGGCCGGATAGGTCATGGCGCAGACCGTGTGCAGGTCCTCGACGGTGATGTCGCTGTCCACCGGCAGCGACGTGCCCCAGCGGAAGCCCGGCGACAGCGCGATCTCGGCGTCCTGCTCGGCGAGCAGCGCCTCGCAGATGACGTCGTCCCAGGTGCCGTTGAAATTGCCGCGGCGGTAGAGAAGCCCTTCGGTGTGGCCGATGACCCGCTGCAATTCGTCCGCATAGGGCGCGCGGACCTCGTCGATGACCGCCGCCATCTCGGCGTCCGGCGCAATGACGTCGGAGAACACCGGGATCAGCCGGTAGCGGAAATCGTTCAGCCGGCCATTGGAGACGTCGAGATCGAGCCGGCTCAGGAACTTGCCGTTCGAGCCCGACGCGATCAGCAGCGTGTTGCCGATCTTCACCGGTTCCGGCAGCGCGTCGTGGGTGTGGCCGGTCAGGATGATGTCGATGCCCGGAACCCGCGTCGCCAGCTTGCGGTCGACGTCGAAGCCGTTGTGGGAGAGCAGGACGACGAGATCGGCGCCTTCCGCCCGCGCGGCCTCGACATGCAGCGCGATCTGCTCGTCGCGGATGCCGAAGGACCAGCCGGGGATCAGCCAGGAGGGATTGGCGATCGGCGTGTAGGGGAAGGCCTGGCCGATCACGGCGATCTTCGCGCCGCCGCGCTCGATCATCTTCCAGGCCTCGAAGGCCGGCTCGTCCCATTCATTGTCGAAGATGTTCGAGCCGAGGAACGGGAAGGCCAGGGAGTCGATCGCCTCCTGCACCCGGTCGGTGCCATAGGTGAACTCCCAGTGCCCGGTCATGGCGTCGGGCGCCAGCACGTTCATCGCCGTGATCATGTCGGCGCCGGCGGTCTTGTTGGCGGTGTAGCTGCCCTGCCAGGTGTCGCCGCCGTCGAGGAGCAGCACGTTGCCTTCGCCGCGTTCGGCGCGCGCGCGGCGGACGATCGTGGCGATCCGGTCGAGGCCGCCCATCTTGCCATACTGCCGCGCCAAGGCGCCGAAATCCTCCGACGTCAGGGCGTAGGCGTCGGGCGAGCCCGGCTCAATCTGGTAAAGCTTCAGGAAGTCCGCGCCGGTCACGTGCGGCGGCAGGCCCGCCACCGCGCCGATGCCGATATTGACGGCGGGCTCGCGGAAATACACCGGCTTCAGCTGCGCGTGGATGTCTGTGACATGGAGCAGCGTCACGTTGCCGAAATCGGCGGCGCCGAGCAAATCGTCCTCGGTCAGCCGCTGCTGCGCGGCGGCCCGGGACCAGCGGCCCGACAGGCCGGATCCCGTCAGCGCCCCCAGTGCCACCGTCGCCGTCAGGAATTCGCGTCTGGAAAACATGGGTCATCCTCCATCCGGACCGCCGAGGCGATCCGGACCGGCCGGTTCAAGGGCTGGCAGCCGGAGCTGCCGCGGATTTGCTACTGGCGCACGGCCGGCGTCTCGACCGACAGGCCCTCGCCGCGCCAGGCGGTGTAGACCTCGAGCGCCATCAGCTCGTCGGAGAAGGCTTTCGGCATTTCCGCCCGCGTATCGCGGACACAGCCGCGGAAACGGTTGTGCAGCGACACCATGCCGCCGGTGTTGAAGCGATAGGTCGGGAAGCCGTTGGTCTGGCCCTGGCTCAGATGGTCGGCGCGGATGTACTTGCCGTTGGCGCTCTCGTGGCAGGAGGCGCAGGACAGGTCGAGCTGGCCGGTGCGCAGGTAATAGCGCTCCTTGCCCTTCTCCCACCAGCTCATCATCTCGCCCTCGGCGAGGTCGATATCCACCGGCTCGCCCAGCGACTGGTGCCTGATGAAGGTGACGAGGTCCTTCTGGTCCTGCGCGTCGAACTTGTAGGGCTCGGCCTGCATGTTCTCGGTCCGGCAGGCATCGATCTGCAGCTCGAGATTAAAGGGCTTGCCGGCCTTGGCATTCCACTTCGGATAGTGGGCACCGACGCCCGCCATCGTCTCGGACGCGTCCTCGTGGCAGGTCGCGCAGGACTTGCCGGCGTCACCGTCGACCGTGTTCCAGATTTCCTCACCGCGCTCGACATTGAGCATGCCGGGATTCTCGAAGCTGTCCATCTGCGTCGCGCGGGTCTCCGCCTCGCGGTAGAGCCAGCCGGATTCCACCTGTTCGAAGGCGTGGCCGGGCGGCTCCGTCGGCGCGGGAGCGACGGTGATCATCTCCTCGCCGTCGATCGTCAGCGTCTCGTCGACGGGATCGGCATAGGCACCGGACGCCAGCGCCAGGCTGCCGAGGCAGGAAAAGCCCAAAAGGGCGATGACAGACTTGTTCAAACGGTTTTCCTCCCACGACGAGGCCAGTGCCTTACGGCCGACCCTCTTTCCTCACCCGGATGCGGATCCGGCGCCTACTGGACCTCGATCGGCTGCTCGTCCGTGTAGGTCTCGCCGTTGTCGTCCACCCAGGTGAACTTGAACGTGCCGCTCTCGGGCACCTTGGCGGTGAACTCGAAATACGGATTGGCCGACACGGCGGGATCGAGATCGCACTCGAACACCTTGGTGCCGTTGAACTCACAGGTGAACTTGTTGATGATCTGCCGCGGGATGACGTTGCCGTCGGCGTCCTTGCGCTGGCCCGATTCCATCTCGTGGCTGATCAGGGTCTTGATGGTGACGATTTCCCCGGCGCTGGCGCTCTTGGGGACTTTCACTCTCGGCTTCGGCGTTGCCATGGTCTGGTTCTCCTCATGTGACGCTCGCCGGAAGCAAGGTCACGCATCTCTCTCGATCTCGGTTCGACGGGCTCAGGGCGGGCAATCAGCCGCCGCAGCCGCCGATCGTGACCTTCACTTCCTTGCGGTCGGAAAACACCGACCCATCGTTCATCTTCGCCACCGCGATGACGTTCTGGGTCTGCGCCAGCCGGATGCGCGTCGTCGCCGTTGCGCTGCCGCTCATCGGGGTGAAGTGGAAGGTGGCGACCTCGGGGTTGGGATTGCCCTCGGCGAGGATCGTCACCGATTCCACGTAGCTGTCCTCGGTCATCGGGCTCTCCACCGTCACCGAGATCGGCACGGTGTTGCCGTTCTCGGCGATCTCCGGGGCCGTCAGGCTGATCGTACCGGTCTGCGGCTCGGTGCCGCCGGTGAAGGCGGCCAGCGCCTCCTCGGTCGCCTCGACGCTCGCGAAGGCCCGGCTCGGGGTGAAGGCGAACAGGCCGTAGGTGGCAGCGCCGGCGGACAGCGCGAAGATCTGGCGTCTCGTCATGTTCATGGAAATTTCCTTCCTAGTCGCCTTTCAGCGTCTCGAGATAGGCAACGACATCCTCGACCTGCTGGGCCGTGAGGATCGGCTTGCCCTGATATTTTTCGGCGACGTTGACGCCGACATCGAGCGTGTAGAAGCCCGGCATGACGGTCTGTTCGCCGAAGACCTGCTTGGCGTCGACCAGGATCGCGCGCAGCTGGCCCGGCTCCCAGCGATCGGCGACGCCGTTCATCTCCGGCCCGACATTGCCGTGGAACAGCTGGTCGTCGAGATCGGCATTGGCATGGCAGGCCAGGCAGTTGCCGAGGCCGCGATCCATGAAGACGCTCCGACCCTCGGCCGGGTCGCCGGCCTTGTCGGTCAGCGGATCGGCGATCTGGGCGTCGGCAAAGGATACATCGGCAGGAGCGGTCTCGGCTGCAAGGGCCAGCGGCGGCAACGCCATGGTCAGAGCAAGGCCGAGCGCGAACGGGCGCATCATGGACAAATTATACCTCCCGAATGCCGGCTTTCGTCGGCCGAAACTGCTTCGTTTTCCCGCAGTGAGTAAAGCAGTCCGGGAGAATGAATGCAAGTATTGTTATTTTCGAATGTATTGCGACTGCTCACGGTTTGCACCGCAGCGCAGCAATCACTGGCTCGACTCTATTGTGGCACCGGCCTCGGCCAGCTTGCGAGCATGATATTTCTGAAAATGCTCCTCGCCCTGGTATCCCTTTTCGCGGACCCACTGGAACATGTGCAGGAACGTCTGCTTGCCGAAGGCGCCCGGCATGGTGGCAACGGCGGCGTCGCCGGCGGTCCCTTCCGATGGGGCTGATTCCGGCATGAACAGGATCGTCGGGGTGAACACCACGCGCCAGCGCCGCGCCGCGGTCTTTTCCGCCAGCGTGCTGCCGTCGAGATCGGTGACCTCCTCGTCGCCGAAGAGATTGTACTGGACCACGTGGAAATTCGCCGCGATGTAGTCGGCGACCGCCGGGTCGGCGAGCACCTCCTCGTGCATCTGCCGGCAGTAGATGCAGCCGCGCTGCTCGAACACCAGCGCCAGGCGCTTGCCGTCGGCGCGGGCCGCCTCGATGTCGTCGGCGACGTCGCGGAATGTCAGGGTGAACCACGGCTCCTTGTGCAGCCCGTCGTCGCCCACCTCCGCGGCAGGGGCCGCCGAGGCCAGACACAACAGCGCCGCAGCGGCGAAAAAAATCTGCCTCATCATGCGCTTCTCCTCCCTTGTTTCCGGCGCGCCTGGCGCCGGACCTAGCCGATCGTGGCAAAGACCGGAAAGGTCTCCAGCAACCAGTAGGATATGGTCGCCATCTGGCCGGTGACGAACAGGATACCGGTCAGCACCAGCGCGCCACCCATGATCTTCTCGACCGTTTCCATATGCCGGCGGAACCGTGCCGCCAGAGCCAGGAACCTGGTGGCGAAGGCCGCCGCCAGCAAGAAGGGCACGCCGATCCCGAGCGAATAGGCGGCGAGCAGCCCGGCACCGCGCAGCGCCGTGTCCTGCGTGCCGGCGACGAACAGGATGGCAGCCAGGACGGGCCCGACGCAAGGCGTCCAGCCGAAGGCGAAGGCAAGGCCGATCACGTAGGCGCCGGCCGGGCCGGCCGGCTTGCGCGCCACCTGCACCCGCGCCTCGCGGTAGAGCAGCGCCAGCCGGAACACGCCGAGGAAATGCAGCCCCATGACGATGATGATGATGCCGGCAATCACCGACAGGACGTCGAACCACTCGGCGACGACCTGCCCCAGCACGCTGGCGGTGGCGCCCAGCGCCACGAAGACGGTGGTGAAGCCGGCGACGAAGGCGAGCGAGGCCAGCATGATCTGGCGCTTGACCGCCGGCTCGGCGCCGCGGTCGCGGACCTGGTCGAAGCTCAGCCCCGCCAGATAGGCGAGATAGGGCGGGACGATCGGCAGAACGCATGGCGAGACGAAGGACAAGAGCCCCGCCAGCAAGGCTGCGCCGTAGCCAACATCTAGCATTTGGACGTTTCCGGGTGCGACATTATGTGGTGCTCCCGGAAGCGCTTGTGATTGCGCCGATCCGGGCTTCGCATTAAATAGAAGAATGCATATGTTTTCATCTATTGCAAACCGGATGCTCGCGATGACACGGCCGCCCGGCCGGCGCTTCGCTCTGCTGACCACCCTGCTGCTGGCCTTCGCGGCGATGCCGGGCCGAGCGGCCCTGGCCGCCGAGCTGCTGGTGCTGGAGCGGCCCGGCTGCATCTGGTGCGAGCGCTTCGACGCCGAGATCGCGCCGGCCTATCCGGCGACGGCGGCCGGGCGCCTCGCGCCGCTGCGCCGCGTCGACCTGACCGAGCCCTGGCCGGAAGACCTCGCGGACGTCGCCAAGGAGCGGGTGACCCCGACCTTCGTGCTCGTCGAGGATGGTCAGGAGATCGCCCGGATGCGAGGCTATCCGGGGGACGCGTTCTTCTGGGGCCTTCTCGACGACATGCTGGCCAAACTGACGGGCGGCGCCGACGCGTCCGACCCAGCGATCTGATCGAGCGAGTGAATTGAGCAATCTCACCAACTGGTCCGTCCCGAAATTCGACCCCTCCACCTCGCCGGAGGAGACCGAGGCGTTCTTCGCACAGGCGCGCAAGGCAAGCGACCTCCTGAAGGCGATGTCGCACGAGATGCGGCTGGTCATCCTCTGTCTCCTGTCCGAGGGCGAACGCTCGGTAGGCGACATCGAGGCGATCCTGTCGATGCCGCAGGCGGCGGTGTCGCAGCAGCTGGCGCGGTTGCGCCTCGACCGGCTGGTGAAGACGCGCCGCGACGGGCGAACCGTCTACTACCGGCTGGCCAACGAGGAAGTCACCTCGCTGATCGGCACGCTCTACGAGCTGTTCTGCGCCCCGGTCCGCAAGAAGCGCGGCGGCGACTGACCGCTTTCGCCGGTCGCGGCCTGTATCGCGACCCTGAAACGCCGAGTCGCTTGTGACTGCTGACCAGCGGGGCTAGGCTTTCCTTCGAAGCGTTCCAAGAAGACGCTCGGGAGGCACCATCATGTTGATCGAAAGCGGCCTCGCGCTGCCGCTGGCGGGTCTCGTCGCCGGCGTGGCGATGGGCTACGTCGCGCGGCGGCACCATTTCTGCACCTTGTCCGCCCTGGAGCGGCGCTGGTACGCTGGCGACGACAACGGCGTGCGCGCCTGGGGCCTGGCGATCCTCGTCGCCATCTTCCTCACCCAGGCCCTGGTGCTCGCCGGCCTGTTCGATCCAAGCCAGAGCTTCTACCTGACGCCGAGCTTCGGCTGGACGGGCGCGGTGCTCGGCGGGCTCGCCTTCGGCTTCGGCATGGCGCTCGTCGGCACCTGCGGCTTCGGCGCGCTGGTGCGGCTCGGCGGCGGCTCGCTGGGTGGGCTGGTGGTGGTCATCGTCCTCGGCCTCGCCGCCCTCGCCACGCAGCGGGGGATCATCGCGCTCGGACGGGTCGCGATCGTCGATTCGCAGGCCGTCGATCTCACCCGGATGGGCTCGCCCGACCAGTCGCTCGGCAGCCTGATCAGCGCCGTCACCGGACGCGAGGTCTCCGCGATCGTCACGCTCGTCGTCGTCGCTTCCCTCGCCGCATGGGTGTTCCGGTCCGCCGCCTTCCGGAACGACCGCGGCAAGGTCACCGCCGGGATCGCGATCGGCGCAGCGGTCGCCTTCGGCTGGGTGGCGACGTCCTTCATCGCCGCCCGCTCCTTCGCACCGGTGCAGATCGAGAGCGCCTCCTTCGTGGTGCCGCCCGGCGACGTGATCCTGCAGCTGATCGCGGTGACGGGCGCCCTGCCCGATTACGGCGCCGGGCTCGTTCTCGGCGTGGTGCTCGGCGCCGCGGCGGCGGCCGTGCGGCGCCACGACGTGCGATGGGAAGCCTGCGACGATGCGCGCGAACTGTCGCGGCACCTCGCCGGCGCGGTGCTGATGGGGGTCGGCGGGGTGTTCGCCCTCGGCTGCACGATCGGCCAGGGCATATCCGCGGCCTCGCTGCTGACGATCTCCGCGCCGATCGCGCTGGTCTCGATCGCCGTGGGCGCGCGGCTCGGCCTCGCTTTCATTCTCGAAGGCTCGATCCGCCACGCCTTCCTGCGGATCGAGCGGGGCCCGGCCGAGTAGCTCAGGCGCTTTCGGGGACGAAGCGGAAGCCGGCGCCGGCCGTCTCAACGCGCCCGAGGCCGCCATTCGGCAGATGGAAGCCGACGAAGCGCAGCTTCTCCGACGCCAGCCGGTCGAGCAGCGCAGTACGGGTCCTGGCCGCCGTCTCGGGGTCCTGGTCGGCGGCCCAGGCAAGGTCCGGCCGGGCAAACGAGATCGGATCGTTGATGATCGCATCGCCGACCACCATCACCGGCGCGTCCGCCCCGTGCAGCACGAAGGCGCAGTGGCCCGGCGTATGGCCGAAGGCGGCGACCGCCTCGATGCCGGAGATCACCTCCGTGCCGGGCTTGAACAGCGTGCTGCGTTCCTCGATCGCGTCGAAACGGCTGCGGGCGCCGATGACGAAAACCTGGCGGTCTTCCGGCATCTCGGAAAGCGCGGCGTCGGAGCGCCAGTAGTCCCACTCCGTCTGGCAGACATGGAATGCCGCATTGGCGAAGGGCACCTCGTCGAAATCGTCGAGGACGCCCCAGATGTGGTCGGGATGGGCGTGGGTGAAGATGACGTCCGTCACCGCGGCCGGGTCGATGCCGGCGGCGTCCAGGCTCTCGGGCAGCTTGCCGGCGCTCGGCATGAAGTTCGTGCCCGCGCCGGCGTCGAACAGGACGAGCCGGTCCCCGCTGCGATGCAGCGTGAGAATGCAGGGCGAGGCGAGCGTCGTGCCGAGCGCGCCGCGATCGACGCCGATCTCCTGGAGCACTTCGGCGGAAATACCCCGAAGAACGAAGTCCGTGGGCATTTCGAGATGGCCGTCGCTGAGCGTCGTCAGCGCGTCGCTCGCCGCCGACGCGCCGAAGCGCGAGCCGAGCCCGAGCGATCCGGCCAGGGCGGCGGCCCCGATCGTGAAGCGTCGTCTGGTGAGCATGATGTCCCCCCTGCAGCTGCCCTCAGATTGCAGGCGCATGATATATAGAAAATTTCACATGTATAGACGGCGAGCCGGCGTCGCCTCAACCCTTGATATGGGGTCGGAATTCCGGAGCGACCTGGCCGAAGTTGAAGCATGCGACCAGGAACACGCCCCCCAGCGTGTTTCCCAGGATCGTCGGCAGGAAGAAACGGAAGGCGTAGTCGTGGAGCGAGGCTTCGCCGATATGCACCAGATACGAGGCCTCGACCGATCCGGCGATGATGTGGGCGAGATGGGCCACGGCCACGACATAGGTCACGATGATGATCACGAAGGGCCTGGAATCGCCGGAAGCCGGCATGAGCCAGACCATCAGGGCAATGAGCCATCCGGCGAACACCGCCTTGAGGAACATCGACCCGAAGGGTGAGGCCATGGTGCTTCGGGAGAACTCGGCGAGGGCCGCCTTCATCTCCGTGTCGAACAGCGGCGTGAAGGCGAGGACCGCCGAGAAGATCCACGTCGCCGCGATGTTGGCGGCGAGGACGATTCCCCAGAGCCGCAACACCCGCCAGAGTCGATACCAGCTCGGCCCGCGCAGCAACGGCAGGATCGGCGTCAGCGTGTTCTCGGTGAAAAGCTGCTGGCGACCGAGCACGACGATGAGAAAGCCCACCGTGTAGCCGAGCGACGTCAGGAGATGACGCCAAGGCGTATCCGGCAGGGACACCATGAAGACTGCCGGCACGACGACCGAGAAGCCGATGGAGAGGCCCGCTGCCAGTCCGGACATCATCAGGGCAAAGCCGGTTCGATCGAGTTCCCGCTCGCCCTCCGCCCGGATGGTCTCGTGGATGAGGGTCGCGCTCGGCCGGCTCTGATGGTCGACCGCCCGCCGCTCCTCGGTATTGAGATCCTCCGCGTCGGACGCCGGGCTCAGGCGGTTCTCATGCACGTCCTGATCCATCGGGCGACTTTCTGAACGGGCGCCGCTCGGCCGTTACGGTGCGTTTTCTCAAGAGGGCGGCGCGGCGCCAGCGAATACACGGGACACGAAATGCCCCGTGGGTTCTGCATCTGGAAGGCTGCGCCTGTTCGACTAGCCCCGCTCGGGTTTACTGGTTCTTGCGCGGCAGGCGACCCGCCGTCGCCAGGCCGCCCCCGCCGGGTCACCGCTGCCGGAAGGCCGCGGCGCGGCGGTGGCCTTCGAGGCCCTCGGCCGCGCTCTGGCGCACCGCCGGGGGCGCGACGGCCGCGACGCCGCGCTCGTCCAGCCACTGGTGGGTGCAGATCTTGACGAAAGAGCCCACCCAGAGCCCGCCCGTGTAGCGGCCGGCGGCCATCGTCGGCAGCGTGTGGTTGGTGCCACAGCATTTGTCGGAATAGACGACGCTCGCCAAGGGCCCGATGAACAGCGAGCCGTAATTGCGCAGCCTGGCGGCGGTCGCCTGAGGGTCGGCGGTGTGCACCTGCAGGTGCTCGGCGGCGATGAAATCCGAATAGGCAATCATCGTCGCCTCGTCGGCGCAGACCGCGATCTCGCCGTAGTCGCGCCAGGCCGGCCCTGCCACGTTGGCGGTGGACAGGTCGAGGAGCTGGCGCTCGACGGCTTCCAGCGTCGCCTCGGCGAGCGCGCGATCGGTGGTGATCAGCCCGACTCGCGTGCGGATGTCGTGCTCGGCTTGGGCCAGCATGTCGGTGGCGATCATCTCCGGATCGCCGGTATGGTCGGCCACGGTGAAGATCTCGCTCGGCCCGGCCAGCTGATCGATCCCGACCGGACCGAAGACCTGGCGCTTGGCCTCGTTGACGAAGGCGTTGCCGGGTCCGACGATCTTGTCGACGGCGGGGATGGTCTCGGTGCCGAACGCCATCGCAGCGATCGCCTGCGCCCCGCCGACGAGGAAGATCCGGTCCGCGCCGGCGAGATGGCAGCCGGCGATCATCGCCGGATGGGCGGTCGGCGGCAGGCAGGCGATCACCTCCTCGCAGCCGGCGACCCTGGCCGGCACGATCGTCATCACGGGCGCGGACAGCAGCGGGTAACGCCCGCCGGGGACATAGGCGCCGATGCGCCGGATCGGGATGACCCGGTGGCCGAGATGCAGCCCCGGCAGCGGCTCGGATTCGAGCGGCAGGATCGTCGCCAGCTGGGCTTCGGCAAAGGCCCGGACGCGCTCGATGGCAAATTCCGTGTCGGCGCGCGTCTGCGGGTCGAGGGCCGCGAGGGCTGCCTGTCGCTGTTCCTGCGTTACCTCGAATTCCTGCAGGTCCGAGCCGTCGAACTCCCTGGCGTAGTCGCGGACCGCTGCATCGCCGCGTTCACGGACATTGCCGAGGATCGTCTTCACCAGCGCCTCGATCGAGGCCGTGTCCGACACGGCATCGCGCTGCACGGCTTTGACGAAAGTGATCTTGTCGGCGAAAACCGGATCGAGCCTGGTCATTCTGCTGCCCATCGAGCGAGGAAGTGGGCGTCAGAATTGCGGAAAGCCGGCCGCCGTGCCATGGCGTCGGGCCGGCCGTTGATTATTCTGCATGGAATACGCGCCTGGACAGGCCGGACTTCCTGCCATGCGACCAGATCGGGAGGAAGCATATGCCGAAGATCGGGGCGAAACTGCTGGAGCTGCGTCGCCGCCGCGACCTGACGGTCCGCGAGGTCGCCAGTCGTTCGGGCCTGTCGCCATCGACCATCAGCCTGATCGAGCGCGACAGGATGAGCCCGTCCGTCAACACGATCGGCGCGATCCTCGACGTCCTCGGCTCCACCCTGAACGGCTTCTTCGCCAGCCTCGAATCGACGGTCGGCTATTCGCCGTTCTACCAGTCCGCCGATCTGGTCGAGATCGGCAACCCCAAGAGCATTTCCTACCGGATGATCGGGGTGAACCACCCGAACCGGGACATCCTGATCCTGCACGAACGCTACGTTCCCGGCGCCGATACGGGCGAGGCCTTCGCGCATCCCGCGCACGAGGGCGGCATGGTCATCGCCGGCTCGGTGGAGTTGACCGTCGGCGGCGCGACGCGAACGCTGCAGACCGGGGACGGCTACTATTTCGACAGCCGGGAACGGCACCGTTTCCGCAACACCGGCGACGAACCCGCCGAGATCGTCAGCGCCATCTCGCCGCCGACCTACTAGCGTTGCTTTTACTGAACAGACGAAGCGCCCGGCGCCTCAGTCGGCGGGGGCGGCGTAGCGCCGCCAGATCGCCTTGCGGATGCGGCGGCGGCTCTCCTGTGGTGCCAGCGTCCGGTCCTCCTCGACGCGTTTTGCCTCGAGGGCCAGATCCTCGTCGCGGATCACGTGGCGGAACCAGGCGGAATAGTCTCCGGCCCGCAGATGATGCTCCCAGACGGGGTCATCCACCTCGGCCGCGATATCGACGAAGCGATAGAGGTTTCGGGCCGGCTGGTTCATCGCTTCGAGCGAACCGCGGAAGTAGAAGCTGCGGTCTGCGCCGACGTCTCCCACGGCGTATTTGCCGCGGTGGCGGCGATGCACCTGGACCGGTGACACGACCTCGATACACGCGGCCGGCTCGGCCGAACGCGGCTGCCAGAACAGTACCTCATCCGGTCCGCAGGCCGGGATCCCCTCCGGCACCGGCACCCCCAGCGCCCTTGCCAGGCCTGCCATCATGTCGCTGTCGTGGCCCCCGACAAGGAGGACGGCCTGGATACTCTGCATGACTCTGGGAGAAACGGCTTCAGGGTAGGCCGTGACGAGGACGGACGCCGCGGTGTCGAACGATTCGCCGGGGCCGTCCTCGTCGGTGCCGGCCGGCAGCACCTGGTGGGCCTCGTCGATCAGCAGCCAATGCGGGCGGCCGGTACGCGCGCGCAGGCGCGCGATCTGTGCGAGCATCGCCACAACGAGCGACCGCCGTTCGCATAGCGGCAGCGCCTGGGTGTTGACGACGAGATTGACCGCATCGTCGCGCAGCAGCTTCAGCGCCTCCGCCGCCGGGGGCGGCGCGCGCAGCGTGCCTATGAACACGGCGTGCTCCAGGTCGATATAGTCGCCCTCGGGATCGATCACGCAGAACTCGAATTGCCGTTCCGCCATTCTCTCGGTGAGCGCCGTGGCGAGGCATGACTTGCCGCTGCCCGAGCGGCCGGTGATCAGGACGCCGCCGCAGGCCGGCGCGATGACGACCTCGCTCCCTTGACGATCGCTGCCGATCCGGATCCCGCGGCGGCCGGGCGGCGCGATGGCTGCGTCCTCTGCCAGGATGCGGTCGATCAGCTCGACGACGCCGGCGCCATGATCGGCGGCCAGAACGACGTCCGCCTCCTCCTTGACCGACGCAACGGCATTGGCGACAGCGGCGCCGCAGCCACTCGCCGCGAGCAGCGCATGGTCGTTCTCGGCATCGCCGACGGCGACGACGTTGTGTCTGGAGATATCCAGTTCCCGCAGCGCGGCCCGGAGCCCGGAAGCCTTGTTGATCCCGGCAGGCAGGATCATGATCGCGCCCTTGTTGAAGACGATCTGCAGCTCCAGGCCGAGCTCGCGAATGGCCTGCAGGACGACGCCCTGGTGCGGCTCCCAGGTCGCGACGATGCCGCGTCCGACGGAGATCGGCCCGACGCCGAGCTCGCGGAGCCTCTGCACGAAGCGGGCCGGCGGCGGCGGCGCCAGCAGCTGCTCCAGGCCGGTCTCGGGGTCAAAGAGGAGCGCACCGTTCTCCGCGACGACCCGGTCGAACATCGCGGTCTCGGGAAAGATCCTGACGAGATCGGGAAGTTCGCGGCCGGTCACGAGGATCAGCCGCCGGCCCGACGCCTTTAGTCGCGCGAGGGAGCGGCAGGTCTCCGCCATCACCACCCCGTCATGCGCCAGGGTGCCGTCGTAGTCGGTGGCGAGCGCGAGAAAGTACAAGTTGACTCCCGAATGCTTCGGACAAGTGGTCCGGCGTCGATGCTCTCGCCGCCGTCGCGACTCCCGCGGCATCGTATCGCTCGTAAAGACTGATTCAATCGGCCGGGTTGATCCGGATCAATGAGCCGGCGCCCGGCGGCCCTGCACAGAGGAAGCACAGGATACCGTCGCCGGTAAGCGGAGCCGTCAGTGCGTACATCACTCTGGCCAGTCGCCTTGCGGCTTCTGCCGCCGACCGCCGGCCCGAAAGAGCGCGGCACGCGCGGGGCTGCGACCGCGCCGCCGGGTGGACCCGACCAGCCGGCCACGCTGGCCGTTCCGCCGAAGCTGTCCGGCCTCATCTTCCACAGCGGCTGGCGCGAGCAGATCCTGCTCGTGCTCCTTTCCGTCGCGGTGTTCCTCGTGAACATCCTGCCGCTGGAGTTGCAGCGCCGGATCGTCAACGACGCGACGGACGGTGCCGACTGGCGGTCCATCGCGTGGCTGGCCGCCTTCTACGCCCTGCTGGCGCTCATTCTCGGCCTCCTGAAGCTCGGCATGAACATCTATCGCGGGCGAACCAGCGAGAGCGCCGTGCGCTGGCTCCGGGCCGCCATCCTCGGCGACATCGGGCATTTCCGCCACGGTGCGCGCCGGCCGCTGCCGCCGGGGGTGGAGGTATCGCTGGTCCTCAGCGAGGCCGAGCCGATCGGCAGCTTCGTCGGCGTCAGCATCTCTGAGCCGCTGCTGCAGGGCGGCATCCTCCTCAGCGTGTTCGGTTACCTGACCTACCTCAATCCGCTGATGGCGATCGTGGCGGTGGCGGTCTTCTCGCCGCAGATCATCTTCGTCCCGCTCATGCAGAATGCCATCAACCGGCGCGTCGGCCAGCGCATCGCGACGCTGCGCACCCTCAGCATCGAGATCATCGACGCGCCGGTCGATGCCAGGCAGGCCGAGCGTCTGTACGACCGCGAGATCGGTGCCGTGTTCGCGCTGAACATGGGCATCTTCAAACTCAAATACTCGATGAACTTCGCGATGAACCTGTTCCACCATCTGGGTGTCGCCGCCGTGCTGGGGGTTGGCGGCTATTTCGTGTCGCGCGGCGAAACCGAAATCGGCACCGTCGTGGCGTTCATCTCGGGCCTCGCCCAGGTCAACGCGCCCTGGGGCGACCTCGTCAACTGGTATCGCGAGCTGCGTGTCACGCAGACCAAAAACGGCCTGATCACCCAGGTGCTCGCGACCCTGGCTCCACCCCGGCCGGCGGCGCCGATACCCGATTGAGGCAGGCGACGCTGCAGCGGGCCGAGCGCCAGGTGAAGACGGACCGCCCTGCGGATGATCGAGATCGGCCACCGTGACGCGGAGACGGCGGCGGTGCTGAAGGGTCTCGCGCCGGGCGCCTGCGTCATCCTGTTTCCCAGCGACTGAGCGCCCGAGGCTGGCTGGTCCGAACGTTCGAGCCCTGCGCGCGGAGCGTCTGCCGAGGCTGGGCCACTGGCCCCAGGAACCGCCAGCCTTGAAACCGGCGCGCGGTTGCGCCACCAGACGGGCAAGCCACCCTCGCCTTGCGACGGGCGCCGTAATGCGGAAGCTGCGGCTTGCGAGGAGAATCACATGCCAAGACCCGTCCACGCCACCGAGGAATTCGAGCCGACATCCGACCAGCGGCCGTTCGCCGACGAGGAATTCGCGCCCGTCGCCCCCTCGCCGACGAAGGCCGTCTTCAAGGATCCGCGCGAGGCGCTGAAGACAGTGTTCGGCCATGCGGATTTCCGCGGCAAGCAGGCCGCCGTCGTCGACCAGCTGGTGAAAGGCGGCGACGCGCTGGTGCTGTTTCCCACCGGCGAAGGCAAGTCGGTCTGCTACCAGGTGCCGGCGCTCTGCCGCCCCGGCACGGCGATCGTCGTCTCGCCGCTGATCGCGCTGATGCGCGACCAGGTCGAGGCACTCCGGCAGGCCGGCGTCAGCGCCGCGGCGATCAATTCGTCGATGAGCGAGGAGGAGCGGACGGAGGTTCGCCGGGCGCTGCTCGCGGGCGAATTGCAGCTGCTCTACGTCACGCCCGAGCGGATGGTGATGGGCGGCTTCAAGAACACGCTGTCGCGCGTGAAGCTGTCGCTGATCGCCATCGACGAGGCCCATTGCGTCAGCTCCTGGGGCCACGACTTCCGGCCGGAATACCGCGAGCTCGAGACGCTCGCCGACGACTATCCGGGCGTGCCGCGCATCGCGCTGACGGCGACGGCCGACCCGACGACGCGCGCCGACATCGCCGAGCGACTGCGGCTCGGCGAGGCGCCGGTGTTCATGACCTCCTTCGACAGGCCCAACATCCGCTATTCGATCGTCGAGCGCGACAACCCGAAGAAGCAGCTGCTCGCCTTCCTCTCCGGCCACAAGGGCGACAGCGGCATCGTCTACTGCCTGTCGCGCCGCAAGGTCGAGGAGACGGCCTCCTGGCTCAACGAGCAGGGCATCCGCGCCCTGCCCTACCATGCCGGCATGCCGCACCATGTGAAGGCCGCCAACCAGGACGCCTTCCTGCAGGAGGACAGCCTCGTGCTGGTGGCGACCGTCGCCTTCGGCATGGGCATCGACAAGCCGGACGTGCGCTTCGTCGCGCACATGGACATGCCTTCCTCGGTGGAGGCCTACTACCAGGAGACCGGCCGCGCCGGCCGCGACCGCCAGTCGGCCGAGGCGTGGATGGCCTACGGCATGCAGGACGTCGTGCAGCGCCGGCGAATGATCGACGAGGGCGAGGCTGACGAGGCGGTGAAGCGCAACGGCCATGCCAAGCTCAGCGCACTCCTGGCGATCTGCGAGACCGCCGACTGCCGCCGCGCGGCGCTGCTCGCCCATTTCGGCGAGAGCCATCCCGGCGGCTGCGGCAATTGCGACACCTGCCTCTCCCCGGTCGAGACCTATGACGCCACCGACGCCGCCATCAAGCTGCTCGCCGCGGTCTACCGCACCGACCAGCGCTACGGCGCCGGCCACGTCATCGACGTCCTCACCGGCAAGGCAACCGACAAGGTGAAGAAGGCCGGGCACGACCAGATCCCGATCTTCGGCCAGGGCAAGGACGTCGCGCCGCGGATCTGGCAGTCGGTCACCCGCCAGCTCACCGCCATCGGGCTGCTGGCCGTCGATGCCGACAGCTACGGCGTGCTGAAGCTGCAGGAAGGCGCCCGCGCGGTGTTCCGGGGGGAGCGCAAGCTCACCTTCCGCAAGGACCGCGACAGCAAGGCGACGCGCTTCCGCGGCACCTCGGGCGCGGTCGAGGGCCTGTCGGACGCCGACGGCGCCTTGTTCGAGATGCTGCGGCGCGAACGGCTCCGCCTCGCCAAGGCGCAGGGCCTGCCGCCCTACATGATCTTCAACGACGCGACGCTGCGCGCCATGGCGGAAGCCCGGCCCACCGACACCGAGGAAATGGCGGCGATCTCCGGCGTCGGCGAGGCCAAGCTCGCCAAATACGGCGACCTCTTCATCGCCGTCGTCCGGGCGGCGGACGCGCTCTAGCGAGCCAACGCGGCGCCCTCGGCGACGCGATTCAGGCGCGAGAGCGGCGTGGGTCAAGCCGAAGGGGCCGGCCGTGCGGCGGCGTTCTTGCGCCGCAGATCGCCCTTGCAGCGTTCGGAACAGGTCCTCACCTGGTCCCAGTCGCGGGCCCATTTCCGGCGCCAGGCGAACGGCCGGCCGCAGGCGGCGCAGGTCTTCTGCGGCAGGGTCGATTTGGTGAAGCGCTTGCTGGTCAAAGGCCGGCCAGGAAGGTTGCGGCGCTGGCCGCGATCCGATGCTGCTCGTCGGGGGCGAATTTCTCGAAGGTGCGGACCATCTGCGCCATGCGGGGATTGTGCCGGATTTTCTCGCGGTGCCTTGCGATGAAGTCCCAGTAGAGCGCGTTGAACGGGCAGGCATCGGGGCCCGTCCGCTGCTTCACGTCGTAGCGGCAGGGCCCGCAATAGTCGGACATGCGGTTGATGTAGGCGCCGCTCGCCGCATAGGGCTTGGAGGCGAGCAGGCCGCCATCGGCGAACTGGCTCATGCCGACAGTGTTGGGCAGCTCCACCCATTCATAGGCGTCGGCATAAACGGTGAGATACCATTCGTGCAGTTCGTGCGGATCGATCCCCGCCAGCAGCGCGAAATTGCCGGTGACCATCAACCGCTGGATGTGATGGGCGTAGGCCAGCTCTTTTGTCTGCATGACCGCCGCCCTGACGCAGGCCATGTCGGTCTCGGCCGTCCAGTAGAAGTCCGGCAGCGGCCTCGTGTGGCCGAAATGGTTTCTGTTCTCGTAGCCCGGCATCTTCAGCCAGTAGATGCCGCGGACATATTCGCGCCAGCCGATGATCTGGCGGATGAAGCCCTCGGCGGCGTTCAGCGGGACGGTGCCGGCGCGGAAGGCGGCTTCCACCTGCCGGCAGACGCGGAGCGGGTCGAGCAGCCCGCAGTTCAGATATTGTGCGATGACGGCGTGGTAGAGGAACGGCTGGCCCGTCAGCATCGCGTCCTGGTAGTCGCCGAAATTCGGCAGCGCCTCCGTCACGAAGGCATCGACGGCCGCCTCGGCGTCGGCGCGGGTGACCGCATAGCGGAAGGGCAGCAGGTCGCCGAAATGGTTGCCGAAGCGCGCCGCGACGAGCGCGAGCACGTCCTCGCTGATGGCGTCGGGCGCATGGGTCTTCGGCTGCGGCATGAAGAGGTCGATATCGGCGGGCTTGCGGTTCTCCGCATCGAAGTTCCACTGGCCGCCGGCCGGCTGGTCGCCGTCCATCAACAGCCCGGTCCTGCGGCGCATGTCGCGGTAGAAATACTCCATGCGCAGCTGCTTGCGGCTTTCGGCCCAGGCGGCGAAGTCGGCAGGGGAGCAGAGGAAGCGGTCGTCCGGCAGGATGTCGACGGGCACGGAAAACTGCGCTTTCCACCCTTCCAGCATCTGCGCCACCCGCCACTCGCCCGCCTCGGTGACGACGATCCGCTCCGGCTGGTGTTCGGCCACGGCCTCGGCGACCTGCCCGCTGAAGCTGCCGCGGTTGCCGGGCGCGTCGAGCGTGACGTAGTCGACCGTCCAGCCGGCGCCGCGCAGTTCCTCGGCGAAGTGGCGCATGGCCGAGAAGAGGAAGGCGATCTTCTTCTTGTGGTGGCGCACATAGGTCGCCTCGTCGTGAAGCTCGGCCATCAGCACGCGGTCCCGCGCCGGATCGCCGGCGGCAAGGCTCGTCAGTGTCGGCGTCAGCTGGTCCCCGAGGACGAGGATGAGGTTACGGATCCTGGCCATCGACCCTCAGGCGCCGGCGATCAGCGCCTCGATGCGCACTCGCACACCCTCGGGCGGATAGGCCACCGCAACGGTGCCGTCGAGCTGCCCGCCCAGGAGGCGCTCCAGCAGGGTCGAGCCGAAGCCGCGCCTTGTCGGCGGCGTGACGGGCGGACCGTTGCTCTCGGCCCACTGGTGACAGAGCGTGCTGCCGCCTTCCGCCGGCTCCTTCTTCCAGCTGACCCTCAGTCGTCCTCCCGGGACCGACAGGGCGCCGTATTTGACGGCGTTGGTGGTCAGCTCGTGCACCGCCATCGCGAGCGGCACGGCGACATCCACGGGAAGGTGGAAATTCACCCCGTCGAGCGTCAGCCGCTTGCCGTCGTCATAGGGCTCGAGCTCGGCGCGGACGATCTTTTCCAGGTCGGCGCCGGCCCATTCATTGTCCGTCAGCAGCGTGTGGCTGCGGGCGAGCGAGGTGATCCGGTTGGTCATGCCCTCCTGGAACGACTCCATGCTGTCGGAGGTGCGCAGGGTGAAGTTCATGACCGACTGGACGGTGGCGAGGGTGTTCTTCACCCGGTGATGCAGCTCGCCGATCAGCAGCGCCTGGCGTTCCTTGGCCGCCTTCTCGCTGGAGATGTCGCGCACCTCGACGATGGTGCCGATCGTCTTGGAGGCCTCGTCGCGGATCGGGCTGGCGGTGAAGGCGATGGGATAGAAGCTGCCGTCCTTGTGGACGAACACCTCCTCCCCCTGCATGTTGTTGTTCTCCGGGAAGGCGCGGTCGATCACGCATTCCTCGATCGGGAAGGGGCGCCCGTCGGGATGCGTGTGGTGCACCACGTCGTGCAGCGGCCGACCGCGCGTCTCGTCCAGCGAATAGCCGGTCAGCGCCTCGGCGGCCGGGTTCATGTAGATGCAGTGCTGGCGCTCATCCATGACGAAGACGGCGACGGAGGCGTTGTTCAGCACCGCGTTCAGCCGTCGCGTCGTGTCGTTCAGGCGCTCCTCGGTCTGCTTGCGGTCGGTAATGTCGAGCACGAACTCGAAGCCGGTGCCATCGGGCAGCAACTTGGCAGCGAACAGCGCCCACCAGCGCGATCCATCCGCCCGGATATACTGCTTTTCGTAAGGCCGGGTCTGGCCTTTCGTCGTCAGTTCGGCGAAGGCCCGCTCGGAGTCCGCCATCCACTCCGGTGGCGTCAGGGTCTGCCAGTTGAGCTGTCCTGCCTCCAGATTCGCGCGGCTGTAGCCGCCCATCTGGAGAAAGGCATCGTTGGCATCGGTAAGCTTGCCATCCATGTCGAAATAGATCGCGCCGACCGTCCCGATCTCGAGGGCGGTGCGGAACCGCGCCTCGCTGACGCGCAGGGCTTCCTCGGCACGGGCTCGTTCGACCGCCGCCCAGGTGCGTTCGGCGATTTCGCGAACCAGCGCCACGTCCGCCTCGCTCCAGGGTCGAGGCATGGCGTCGTGCACGAACAGCAGCGCGATCAGCCGTCCCGTCTTGACCAGCGGCACGGCAAGCTGCGCGCGGATCCCGAGGGCTGCGTGCGCGGCCGCCGGCGGTTTTCCGGCGGTCCGGGGGTCGGTGTCGAAATCCTCGACGACGACGGCCTGGCCGAGGCGAAGGACGCCGGCAAACTCGGGGCTGTAGCTTTCCAGATGGTGCCGGCCGGCTATGGAGCCTACGCCATCTGCCCGCCAGTCATCCTCGATGTGGAAATGGACGCCATCCGTCTCGAGCTCGGAGTAGCCGGCGCGGCTCGCGCCGAGATACCGGCCCAGCAGCCCGGCAGCGGCCGCCATGACGGCGCGCGGTGCGGCGATTTCGCGCAGGCAGTCGCTGAAGTCGAGGAGAAAGGCCTGCCTGGACTGATGCTGGCCCGTTTCGGCCCGCGCCTTTGCGTCTCTGTCCAGTAGCCGCGGTGCGGGGCCGTCCGCATCCGCATTGAGACCACCGGTTTCACTCATTCACATGGGTCCCTGCTGTGCTTGATCACGCCGGCTGGGTTGCACCGGCTCCTTTGTGCAGCGCCATCATCCAGACCAGGGACACATTGCAGCGCAACGACACCGCCATCAATCGGAAAATGGCGGCGATGAGGATCGGCGACATCGCGGCGATCGGGAAATCTGCGGCGGCGGCCGGTCGCTTCTATCGCGGCGATCCATTTGCCATTGCCGGGCGCGCCGGCAGCACGGGCGCATCGTCGGCCGGCGGGCTTGCCTCGAGATCGGCGATCAGCCGCTTCATCTCGTCGATCTCGCGCACCTGCGCTTCGAGGATCTCGTCGGCGAGCTGGCGGACGCGCGGATCGGTGATTTGCGCCCGCTCGCTGGTCATGATGGCGATCGAATGGTGCGGGATCATCGCCTTCATGTAGGCGACGTCGCCGACCGTCTCCTGGCTGCGCAGGAGGAACAGCGAACCGGCGAAGACGATCACCGCCGCCGCGAGGATGGCGAAATTCGCGGCCTTGTTCCTGTACATCGACCACATGAAGCCCAGCATGATCACCGCCATCACGGCGCCCATGTAGATCGCCATCCAGGTCCGCGTCTGGCTGTAGAACACGTGGTCCAGGGCGTAGGTATTGAGGTACATCAGGGCGAACATGACGATCGTCGAGGTGGCGATCATGGCGCCGAAGCGGGCGTAGCTCATGGGTATCTCCTTGCACTTCCACTGGGGGTCGAACGCGCCGAGCCTTGCCAGGATGCATCTGGCATCGAGATGCCGGCACGATGGTGATGACGTCCGAACGCCGCCGTAGCCTCGCGCCGCCCGTTGCCTTGCATTGCCGTTACCCGCCGCCCGACTGGCCGCTCCGGGCAGCCTCCTCGGCCGACTGGCTCTTCTGCCAGGGCCAGCGGCCATTGATCTCCACCTCCAGCGCGAAGCTGAGGAAGGTCCGGATCACGACGATGCCCCCGAGGACCGCGACGCTCTCCAGCGTCGGCTCGATGGCGACGGTGTTGATGATGTCCGCCGCGACGAGAAACTCCAGCCCGAGCAGGATGGCGCGGCCGAGGCTTGCGCGAAATGCGTGGAACGACCCGACGCCGTCACCGCGCAGTTTCTGCCGCAGGAAGGTCAACGCCGCGACGATCGTCCCGATGACGATCACCAGGATCCCGGCGAATTCGATGCCGCGCGTCGTCCAGTGCAACGCCTGGCTCAAAGCTTCGTCCATTCAGGCCTCCCTGCCGGGGCATGGCGCGACCGGCCGATCCCGCGGGGTCGCAGGCCGCGCGCCGACGTTTCGCAATCTGCCGGCCAGACACCATCAATGACACACGCTGTCCACCCGGGTCGGTGGCTGGCGATCGCCGGTCTTCGATGGTGGCGGGTATTCGACCGTCGGGGACATGTCCCGACCGGCGCCTGGCTATGCCGCTCGGCCGGCCTTCGGCGACCCACACCATGCCGCGTTCGACGGCCATTCCATGCCGGCAAGCCCGGCGGCGCACCTGACCGAAGAAAAACCAGCGCCGGAGCCTCGACGTCGCCGGCCCGGAAGCGCCGGGCATGATCGTCGTCGATCCGGCGGCGCATTTCCGCTATCTCGTCATGGAGAACGGCCCGGCGATGCGCTACGGCGTCGGCGTCGGCCAGGCAGGCCTCGAGTTCACCGGCGAGGGCATCATCGGGCGCAAGGTTGATTGGCCGCGCTGGAAGCCGACACCGGACATGATCGAGCGCGAGCCGGATGGCCAGCCGCAATCCATCGCCGAAGGAGACCTGACATGACCATGATCGACCGCCGCAGCCTGCTGATCGGCACACTCGCGATCGGCGCGACGCCGCTGATCGCCCGGACCGCGTCCGCCGCGCCCGACCCGATGTCGAAGGACGCCGTGCTGTTCGACCCCGAGGTGCCGGTGCTCGGCAACAGGGACGGCGACGTCACCATCGTGGAGTTCTTCGACTACCAGTGCCCCTACTGCAAGCAGGCCCATCCCGATGTCGTCAGGCTGGTGCGTGAGGATGGCGGCATCCGCCACGTGATGAAGGACTGGCCGATCTTCGGACCCGCCTCGCTCTACGCCTCGCGCCTGACGCTCGCCGCCGGTACGCATCACCCGAAGGCGCTGGCGGCGCTGATGGCGACGCCCGGTCGGCTGACGCCCGAGCTGATCGAGACGACGCTGAGCCAGGCCGGCTTCAAGATCGCGGCGCTCAACGCCGCCTACGATGCCGACAGCGACCGGATCAACGGCATCCTCCAGCGCAACAGCGCCCAGGCGGAGAATTTCGGCCTGATGGGCACGCCGGCCTACGTCGTCGGAACGGCGCTCTTCCCCGGCGTGGTAGCGCCCGCCGACATGAAGCAGGCCATCGCCCAGGCAAGGGCCGGCTGAGCAGCGACCGCGGGCCATGCCACCAGAGCTGCGGTATTGCCGGGCCGCAGGCGCTCCGGCGTGCCCGTGGATTCGGGCGGCGCGCGGGGCGGGCGAAATCCAACGAGGAAGGTTTGGTAGCGGGAGAGGGACTTGAACCCCCGACACGCGGATTATGATTCCGCTGCTCTAACCAGCTGAGCTACCCCGCCGCCTGACCCGGCGCGGCGTGGCCGGGCGGGTCGGCGCGATATAGGAGCGGGGGGCGTTTTGTGTCAATGCCCGCGGGATCGCAAAACCGGCTCGATGGCCGCAAAGGCGAAAGCGACCTGCGCCGTCCGTGGGCTTTCGCCGCGATTGCGACCGACGGGCGAAGCCGCATCGACGATGTGGCGCGGCCGGCGGGCCCGACGGCGGATGCCGGCCGCGGGGCCGGCAACCGGTAGGCTATGCCTGGGCGGCCGCCGCGATCGGCAGGGCTTCGGTGTCGCCCGCCCGCGCCGTCGCGGCGATGATGCCACCGCCCAGCACCTCGGCGCCCTCGCCTTCGCCGGCATAGAAGACGCAGGCCTGGCCGGGCGCGACGCCCTCCTCGCCGCCGAGGATCTCCACCTCCCAGCCGGAAGCCGTCGCGACGATCCGGGCCGGGGCCGGCGGGCGGGTGGAGCGGACCTTCACGAACAGCTCGGGGCCGCCCGCCGCGAACGCCTCGGGGGCGGCGCGGCCCAGCCAGTTGACGTCGCGCAACCGCAGCCGGCGCGTCGCCAGCGCCTCGCGCGGGCCGACGACGATCCGTGCCTCGCCCGCTTCGATCGCGACGACATAGAGCGGATCGGCGGCAGCGATCCCGAGGCCGCGGCGCTGGCCGATCGTGTAGCCGAGAATGCCCTCATGGCGGCCGAGATGCCTTCCGTCGACATGGACGATGTCGCCTGGCCGGCCGGAATCGGGGTGCAGCCGGCGAATCACGTCGCTGTAGCGACCCTTGGCGACGAAGCAGATGTCCTGGCTGTCGGGCTTGGCGGCGATGGCGAGGCCATGCCGCTCGGCCAACGCCCTTGTTTCCGGCTTGGTCAGGCGACCCAGCGGAAAGCGCAGGAAGTCCAGCTGCTCCTGCGTCGTGCCGTAGAGAAAGTAGCTCTGGTCGCGGTCGAGGTCGCGCGGCCGGTAGAGGCTGCGATGGCCGCCATTCTGCCGGCTGTCGATGTAGTGGCCGGTCGCCAGCGCGTCGGCGCCGAGATCGCGTGCCGTCGCCAGAAGGTCGCGGAACTTGACGGTCTGGTTGCAGGCGACGCAGGGGATCGGCGTCTCGCCGGCGAGATAGCTCGCGGCGAAGGGATCGATCACCGCCTTGCGGAAGCGCTCCTCGTAATCCAGCACGTAATGGTGGATGCCGAGCGTCTCGGCGACCCGGCGGGCATCGGCGATGTCCTGGCCGGCGCAGCACGAGCCCGCCCGCCGGGCGCCCTCGCCCGCATCGTAGAGCTGCAGGGTGATGCCGACGACGTCGTAGCCCTCGTCCTTGAGGATCGCCGCGACGACGGACGAATCGACGCCGCCGGACATCGCGACGACGACACGCGTGTCGGCGGCGGGCTTCGGCAGATCGAGGCTGTTCAGCATGGACGGGCTCTGCGGCGCTGCTGCGGTCATCGGCTGGATGTAGGCGGAGCCACGGCGAAATGCAAAAGCGCACGCCTTTCCTCCGGTACGGCAACCAGATGTCAATGACTCCAGTGGCCTGATGCAAACCCGTTCAAGTTCTTATCGAAAGCTTACGACAGGCTTGACGGAATTTTAAAAGCGTCGGGCTAACGTGACGCTGAGATTAGGTCTTTGAGTGTAGTAGAGAGTACAATGACCGATCAGATCAGACCGCGTGTCAAATACGTCATCGGCCCCGACGGGAGTCCGCTGACGATGGCCGACCTGCCGCCGTCGAATACGCGTCGCTGGGTGATCCGCCGCAAAGCCGAGGTGGTTGCCGCTGTGCGCGGCGGCCTGCTCAGCCTCGACGAGGCGTGTTCACGCTATACGCTGACGGTGGAGGAGTTCCTCTCCTGGCAGGTTTCCATCGATCAGCACGGTCTCGCCGGGCTGCGGACGACCCAGTTGCAGGAGTATCGCAAGAGACTCGAACTGCACTGAGTTCACAGGAGTATCACCAACAAAAAAGGCCGGCACTTCGTCGGCTTTTTTTGTTGGTGCCTTTGCGGCATGCGCGGGTCTGTCCGACGCTGGCCAGCCTGTTCGATCGGGCGGCTCGCAAAAGAGGCGCCAGCCGACAGTCGGCGCCGGCCGCCCGCGTGACGGTTCGCAGGGGCCGGCCGGTTTTCAGAGGCGCTGGCGCCTCAGCCCAGGGCTTCGCGCCGCTGTTCCAGTTCCTCGCGCGCGACGTCGCGCTGCTCCAGCTTCTCGGCATTGACCAGTTCGGCATCCGCCTCCTCGAGGGCGAGACGGGCCGCGGCGATCTGCACCTTCAGGTCCTTGACCGAATTGTTCAGATTGTCCCGCCGGATCCGCGCCGCCTTGGCGAAGGTCGGATAGGCGAAATGGGCGACATCGCTGATGCCGGCCTTTTTCTCTTCGGTGTTGATCTGATGGTCCAGTTCCCCTGCCATGCGGGCAAATTCGCTCATCATCATCTCGAGCTGTTCGAGCTGACGGCGTTTTTCCATGACCTTGAAACGCGTCAGTCGTACCAGATTGTCCCGCTTCATACTCGATTCCCCAGCTGACAGCTCCTTGACGGAACCGGCTTGAACACCGCGACAAACGGGTTTCGGGCAAGCCTCGCGGGCTAAGCCTCTTAACCGTCTGTTTACGCGCACCGTTAATCATAGGGACGAGGATTTAAGGCTGGGTAAACCGAGTTCCCCGTGTTTGGCGCATCGAACAAGCGCCGCGGGGTGCACCGAGCGCCGCGTCCTGAACTGCCCGCGGGCGGAATTGCCCGAAGTCCATGATGGACCACGATAATTTGTTAACCATTTCCTGCCACGTTTCGGCCGGAGTTTAGACAAACGAAAGCCTTGCCGGATGTCGTAGTTCGGCGCGGATGGCTGAGAGGATCTACTGATGCGCGTTCTTTTGATCGAAGACGACAGCGCGGTCGCCCAGAGCATCGAGCTCATGCTGAAGTCGGAGAGCTTCAACGTCTATACGACCGATCTTGGCGAAGAGGGCGTCGATCTCGGCAAGCTCTACGACTACGACCTGATCCTCCTCGACCTGAACCTGCCGGACATGTCGGGCTACGAGGTGCTTCGGACCCTGCGCCTGTCGAAGGTGAAGACGCCGATCCTCATCCTCTCCGGCATGGCCGGGATCGAGGACAAGGTTCGCGGTCTCGGCTTCGGCGCGGACGACTACATGACCAAGCCGTTCCACAAGGACGAGCTGGTCGCCCGCATCCACGCCATCGTCCGGCGCTCGAAAGGGCACGCCCAGTCGGTCATCAATACCGGTGATCTCACCGTCAATCTCGACGCCAAGACGGTCGAGGTGAACGGCCAGCGGGTGCACCTGACCGGCAAGGAATACGCCATGCTGGAGCTGCTCTCGCTGCGCAAGGGCACGACCCTCACCAAGGAGATGTTCCTCAATCATCTCTACGGCGGCATGGACGAGCCGGAGCTGAAGATCATCGACGTCTTCATCTGCAAGCTGCGCAAGAAGCTCTCCACCGCGACCGAGGGCAAGAACTACATCGAGACGGTCTGGGGCCGCGGCTACGTGCTGCGCGAGCCCGAGGAAGCCCGCGCCGCCTGATCCGGCCATCATCGCGAGATCGAGACCCGCCCGGCCCTGCCGCGGCGGGTTTCGTCGTTCAGGCATCCGCGCCGGCAGGTGGCGTCGAGCGGCGTGCCGATGCGCCGGAACGTCGCCGGTCACTCACGGCGCGACGCGGAACTGGTCGGGACGCGGCTCGCTGCCGCTGTTCCACGGGGTCGCTTTAGCGGCGAGGTACGGCGTAATCGCCGCCCGCAGCGAGGCGCGGTCGAAGGGCTTGTAGATGAATCCCGCGACACCGGCCCGCTTCAGGCGGGTCATCAGGCCGAGATTGCCGTCGACGATGACGGCGAGAACGATCACCCGGTCGCCACCGGGCAGCGCCTTGATCTGGCGCACCAGATCCGGGGCGTCGTTGCCGAGGACCGCAGCGGCGACAAGGACGAGGTCCGGCAGGCCGTTCTCTTCCAGCCAGTCCTTCGCATCGCTCGGGCTGGCGACGCAGTCAACGACCAGGCCAAGCTGCGGCAGCATCCGCGACACGACCTTTCGGACGATCGGCGCATCGTCCACCACCAGACAGGTCTGCATGACCGGCTCCTCCGCAATGCAACCGCCGACGGCGTGGCTGCAACGGTACAAGCCCTACACCGACGGCATTGCCGTAGCGTTCAGAAACAGCGGTAAGATTAGGTAAAGATGCTCGTCGGCGTCAAGCGACGCGGAAGACCACCGTGCCTTCGGAAAGCTCGTGCGAGACACCGAGGCCCGATTCCCTGGCGAGGAACAGCGTGTAGTAAGGCTGGATCGCCTGGGCATCCATGGTGTCGGCGGCAGCCTGGCCGTCGAGGAGGGCGATCAGGCGGGGCTGCATCCGCACCCGGTCGCCGCTGGCCCGCACGGTGGCGCGCGGCGGCTCCAGGCTCTCGATCTCGACCCGCACCTCGCCGCCCCGGCTGATCGACGAGCTGGCGAGGACCACGAGGTTGAGGATGATCTTGACGAAATTCTTGCCGACATAGCCGGGCTCGCCTACCCAGACGAGCGAGGCCTTCTCGTGGTCCATGTAGCCGGTGGCGACGGTCTTGGCCTCGTTCAGGTCGATCGTCGCCGTCTGCGAGCCGGCCGCGCCGAAGGCGATCCGCGCGAACTGCAGCTTGGCGACCGCCGCCTTCAGCGACTTGCGCACCAAGTCCATCGATTCGGGATCGTTCGGCATGTCGTCGAGGAGCTCGAGGCCGCTCTGGATCCCGAAGACCGGCGAGATGATGTCGTGGCAAAGCCGGCTGGACAGCAGCGCCGCGAGGTCTGCGGCGGAAAGCTCGGGAAGCGTGGTCATTCGGGTCCGTTCCGTTGAGTCCGTCGGTCGTTCGCGGCGAATCAGCCGCGCCGTTTCGGTGGCGAGCATGGGTTTTGGCGCCGGAGGCGTCAACCGAGGCAGACCCTCCGGCGGGATCGGCGACGACCTCGCCGGCAGCCGGCGGAAGCCGTTAGGCAAATGACAACCATGTTTTGCTCAAATCGAGGAGATCGCGCCTCGGGGCGCTTCGCGGGCACCGCCTTACCGGCCGACAGCCCGGGTTCTTGAAAGGATCCGATCATGAACCGCATGTTGAAAACGGTCCGCCAGTTCGCCGCCCTCGCCGCGGTCGCGCTGGGCCTCGTCCTGTCGGGGCCGGCCGTCGCCCAGCAGCAGCAATCGGGCTACACGGTCGACGAGATCGTCACCACCGGCCACCAGTTCTTCGGCAGCACGGCCGGCGGCCTGGCGCAGCTGGTGGAGAACGCGTTCGAACGCTACGGCCTGCCGAACGGCTACATCCTCGGCGAGGAGGCGGCCGGCGCCTTCGTCGGCGGCTTGCGCTTCGGCGAGGGCACGCTGTTCACCAAGAATGCCGGCCAGCACCGGATGTTCTGGCAGGGCCCCTCGCTCGGCTTCGATTTCGGCGGCGACGGCGCCCGCACCATGATGCTGGTCTACAACCTGCCCTCGGTGGAGGGGATTTACGGCCGGTTCGCCGGCGTCACCGGCAGCGCCTATCTCGTCGGCGGCCTCGGCATGACCGTCCTCGTGCGGGACGACATCGTCCTCGTTCCGGTCAAGACCGGCCTCGGCGCTCGCCTCGGCGTCAATCTCGGCTATCTGAAGGTGACGCCGATGCCGACCTGGAACCCGTTCTGAGCCGTCGTGGCGGCGTTGCCGTCAAAGCATAGCGGCAGGCCAACATCATTTCTGCGTGGAACGGGCGGCGAATACCGCCCGTTTTGCGCTATACACGCGCGGCAGCAATTCCTTCGAAGGTCCCAATGATCGCGACCGGTCTGACATTTCTCTTCGGCTTTCTGTCGGCAATACTGATTGCGCTGCTGCTGACGCCGCTGGCGATGGGCCGCGCCAGGCGGCTCGCCCGGCGCGAGTTCGAGGCCGCGATCCCGGTCAGCGCCAACGAGATCCGCGCGAGCTTCGACCATGTCCGGGCGGAAGCGGCGCTGATGTCGCGGCGCCGCGAGATGGACGCGCTGGCAATGCGCGACAAGGCGGCGCTGGAGCGGGCGGAAGCGGGGCGCGTCGCACGGGAGAACGCCGATCTGAAACGGCAGAACCGGGAACTCGAGGCGGTGATCGAGGCCCGTGATCTCGAACTGCGGGAACTCACCGAAACCTTCGAAGCCCATCGCGCCGATTACGGGCGCCTGGAGAGCGAGCTGCGCGAGACCGGCCACGATCTCGATCTGCGCATCGAGGAGATGGATGCGCTGGCCGCCCGGTTCCGTGAGCTGACGCAGATCGCCGACGAGCGGCAGATCGCCATCGTCGCGCTGGAGAGCAAGTCGGAGCGGCTCGCGGACGAGCTTCGCCAGGCCGACCGGCAGGACCGCGAGCGCGAGGCGACGATCGAGCGGCTGCGCAGCGAGGCCGGCACGCTGGAAGCCCGTTTCCAGAAGAAAAAGGCGACCGCCCGAAAGCTCGACGACCGGGTGTCGCGCCTGACGGCGGAACTCGCCGACCGCGACGACAAGATCGCGCGGCTCGCGGCGGTGGTGGAAGAAGGTCTCGACGAGCCGGCGCTGCTGGCGGACGTCAAGGCGCCGACCGTGGTGTCCGCTGCCGGCGCGGATCCGGCCGCCGACGCACCGATCGAGGCTTATGAACCGGAGCCCGTGACAGCGACAGCCACCGCGACGGTCGGTGAGCGGGTGCGTGACGCGCTCGACCTGCCGGCCCACCCGCTGGACGAAGCCGACCTCGACGAGGCGCGGTTGCGCCAGCGCATCAGCGACATCGCCGCAAGGGTGATCCATCTAACGGCGTCAGTCGAAGGCCGCGGCTCGCCGATCGACCGGATCCTCGATGCCGATCCGCAGAAGGATGGCGGCGACGAGCGCCCGACGCTGGCGCAGCGAGCCCGCCGCCTGCGCAAGGACGACGCCGATCACGCCGCCGAATAGAGCGCGTGCAGGACGATCGCGGCGGCCGTCGCGACGTTGAGACTGTCGATCTCCGGCTGCATCTCGATTCGAACGGTCTCGCAGCGATGCATCAGCGCCGCCGGAAGGCCCCTGCCCTCCGCCCCCAGCAAGAGTGCCGGGCGCGCCGTCGGGCCGATGCCGGCAAGCCTGGTTTCGCCCGAGGGCGACAGCGCCAGCAGCCGGCAACCGGCCGCCTCGCATGCCGCCACGAGCGCCTCTCCCGTCCCGCCGCGAACCCACGGCAGGGTCAGCGCCGTGCCGACGGAGACCCGCAGCGCCTTGCGGTAGAGCGGATGGCAGGATGTCTCGTCCAAGAGGATGCCGGCGGCCCCGAAGGCGGCGGCATTGCGGAAGATCGCGCCGAGATTGTCGTGATTGGCGATCTCGACGCCGACGACGAGCGGCCGGCCGGTGGCAGCCGCACGCGCCAGGATTTCCGCGACGGACCACGGCACGCCGACCGCCGCGCCGTGGGCGAGCACGCCGCGATTGACCGGAAAGCCCGCGATGCGATCGAACACCTTCTGCTCCGCGACATAGACCGGCACGTCGGCGGGCAAGCCGGCGAGCCGGCTGCGCACGCCCTCCAGGCGGTTCCGCAGGATCAGGAACGCCGTCGGCCTGAAGCGGCCGGCCTGCAGCAGCTGGTCGAGGACGACGCTGCCCTCGGCGATGAAGCCGGAACGCCCGACGAGATCGCGCTCGCGCACATCGCGGAACGGCTCTATCCGCGGATCCTCCGCGTCGTCGATGGTGATGGGCTCGGGCATGGTCTCGGCCGTGACGGACTGGCGGTGCCAGCGGAACGCTGTTGGTGCCCGCAAACTCTCCGTCGATCAAACGATTATCCGGGGAAGCCGTGCCGTCTCGAACCCGCATGCGCTTGTATCGGAGAACGGGCGCCTGCCGTCGCGCCTCACTGCATCCGGAGGTTGGCTGCTGTGGGACGGGCCGCCCTGTCGCAGGAGCCACCAGGATGGATGCCACCCCATACCCGCCATGCGACCGATCTGGTACCGGCTCGTTTAACGCCGCGCCGGGCTTGCCTCTGGCGGACACGATGCCAACGACAGAAGGACGTTGAGATGGGCCAGTTGTCGCCGGAGTTCTTCCGCCGCGATGCCGTCGACGTCGCGCGGGACCTTCTGGGGACAAGACTGCTCGTCGACGGCGTCGGCGGCGTGATCGTCGAGACCGAAGCCTACGATCACGAGGACCCGGCCTCGCACTCGTTTCGCGGCCCGACCGCGCGCAATGCCGCGATGTTCGGGCCGCCGGGGCGAGCCTATGTCTACCGGTCCTACGGCATCCACTGGTGTTTCAACATCGTCTGCGGGGCTGACCAGACCGGCAGCGCCGTGCTGATCCGGGCGCTCGAGCCGCTGGCGGGGCTGGCCGCGATGCAGGAGCGTCGGCGGATGGAGGATCCGCGGCTGCTCTGCGCCGGCCCCGGACGCCTGACGCAGGCGCTGGCCATCACCGCCGACCATGACGGCCTGCCGCTCGACGCGCCACCGTTCCGGCTGGAGCGCGGGCCGACGCCTGAGGCCATCGTCGCCGGGCCCCGGATCGGCATCACCCAGGCCGCAGACATCCCCTGGCGCTTCGGCATCGCCGGCTCGCGCTTTGTCAGCCGGCGGTTTCCGGCCACGCCGAAATAGCCGTGGCGTAGGCTGCACGCTTGCGGATGATGCGGAATGAAGGGCCCACCGCTCGCCCGGATCAGCGACGCGGCGTCCCGGTATCACTCACCCGACGCAAGATCTCGACGCGATCAATTGCTGCCGCCAGAAGCCGGCTGGCGCATCGTCGAGAACAGGACAAAAGATAAAGGGGGAACTGGTGTAGCGCGACACATAGTTTGCATTTCACCCGATCAATGACGTCCGGGAAACCGGGCTTTCGTCGTGGCTTGCGACACATAGATCGCTTCCCGCGACACAACAGGGTGGAATTCCATCCTTTTGTCGCGTTGGGTTTCCGAAATGGTGTGGGCGACCGCGGCAAGGCAGATATTATCATTGCCTTGTCGGCATAAGGCAGAACCAGGGCAAAGGACTGGCCGGTGGATGGTTCGACGGCGCGGAAGATGCAGGTCCATTCTAAGCGCCGGACGCATAGCCCGGTCGGTCACTTGCAGGGGGTCCACCAGGCGAGGCAGATGCACCTTAGTCAACGGGTCAGAATCTTGAATTCATTTGATACAATAGATGCAATGATTCGGATTCCCGGACCCACGCCACTCGAGCCGCGAGAGCCAAATGCGAATTCTCGTCAATTATGACCAGCCGGCGATCAGTCTGGCAGATGGCCGCGGCGGTATTCATGTTATGGTGGGCAACAATCCAGGCAGATATAAACTAATAATTTCGTATATTAAAACATCTTAACTCTTTTTATGGTTCTGAATACCACTCCTGTAGGCGGCGAGCATTATAGAATAAGGGAATTATCGTGTTATTTCTCCATCTGTCTGACATTCACTTCCGCGCTAGTGAAATTGACCGTGATGACGATCCAAACGCGGGACTGCGCGACGATCTTGTCCACGATGTTCAGCTAATGCGCAGGCGAATTGGAAGGGCCGCGAATGCGATTTTGATCTCAGGTGATATCGCGTTTTCTGGAACGAAGCGTGAGTATGATTTTGCGTTCTCATGGCTCCATTCCAAACTGTGCCCCGCAGCAGGTTGTGAAATAGAAGACGTCTTTGTAATTCCCGGCAACCACGACGTTGAATGGTCTCAGGCGGCAAAACCATTACATCGTGACGCCCGTGCAAAATTACGATCGTGCGACGCCAAAGATGCTGACAAATTTTTGAGAGAATACCTATCTGATAACTTTTCCGCACAACTAATGTTTGCGCCAATAGATAACTATAATCGCTTTGCGGCGCGCTTTCTTTGTTCTATTGGGCCCTACGATGAGGCTCATCCTGATATCAAGCCCTTCACAACACGCGACTGGGATATGGAGGACGGTTCCAAGCTACGAATCTGGGGCTTCAACTCGGCTTTGATATCGGACGCGCAGGATTCTCCAAACCAGATGTTTGTTGATCCGGCGGGAGCACAGATCCAAAGGGAATACGGCGTGGCCCATGTCGTGATGTGTCACCACCCGTACGGCTGGCTGAAAAATGGCGCCGGCTTTCGTGAGCGCATAGAAGCGGTCGCAAAGCTGCATTTATTCGGTCATGAGCACACTCGACGAATCGAAGAGGGGAAGCATTTTACTACGATACGTGCGGGAGCTGTCCAGCCAGATCGTGATGAGCCGGGATGGGATCCAGGCTACAACTGGATTGGCCTCTCAATCGGATACGAAGGCGATAAGAGGTACCTCGATGCCGAGATCTGGGTCCGGAAGCGAGAGGGAGCGCGGTTCATCGCTGTGCCTGATCACGACCAGGCTGAGACGTGGCAAGCACGACATCGGCTTTCTGAATGGTCGGCACCCATTGTTGTCGATAAGCCACATGTGGGGGCGACCACTGTCATGACGCCACCCGATGAACCCAAGACATCTTCAACAAGTGTGTCAGCCAGGATTGTAGCAAGCAAGATGTTTCGCTTGGCAGAGCATGTGCAGCGGCAAATAATTGTGCACCTCTCTTTAGATCAAGATGGCGATCAAGGTCTAAAGGATTATGAATTTGTCCTTGCGGCAGTAAACCGAGCAAAGTCGCAGAATAGACTTCCAGCGCTTAACGAAATGACCGATGAAGCGTTATACGGCCAAGGTAACAAATGAGCAATTCTGAAAACACTTTCTCGTTTATTGATCGCTATAAAGGGTTTCAGCCTGTCGCAGATCGATCTATTGTAGAGGCGCGTCGCGCCAGTCATAAGAGGCTACGAACAGAGACTGGCAAATCCGCAGAAAAAATAGTTAGCATAGTATGCTTGTCATTCGGCATATTGGAACATCAGGATAATTCGCAATCTTGGATTGAAGGGATCGTAAAAGAGAAAGATCCTCATTTCTCTCTTTCGAGAGACGTAAATGAGGCAAGGATAATTGCTACCCTCGTTTTAGAGGACCTGATCGCGTCTGGGTATAAAATAACACCGGCCATGGTACTCGTCGGAAGTTTCTGCGGGCGTAGGCGGACCGTAGACAACGGGGAGATAGTCGCCGCGGCGCGGGCTTCCTTGGCAAGTCAAGGTCGTTCCCGGGGTCTAAGGTATGAGAATCGTATAGCCGCTCCGGCTTGGCGGGATGTATCGAAGACGCTGTCAGCCGCGAAGGCAGGCGACGCAGCATCACTGCATGCTGCAATCGAAGCCGTCGCAGGGGAAGCGAAGGAAGCTGAGAAGCGGCTGACAGCTAAATTCAATGAGGCGTTGACGGACCTCACGGTTGAAAATCGCCGACTTGCCGAAGAAGTCGATCTCCTGTGGTGGCACATCGGTCGCTGGAGCTATCTCTTGGATCGTCCGCTATCGGAGATCGATGATCACGCCCTGCCTTTCCTTGTGGGCGTTGATATCGCGACAATGATCAATGTTCTTCCAGGACCTCATGGTGCCTTGGGTATCATACGGGATGCCCTTGGGCCGGAGGCCGACGCAGAGCAGTCGATCGCAGAAACACTGACCGCCCTTGGTGACCAAGATCGCGCTATCCTGCTTAAGGGCATCTCGAAACCAATCGGTGTCGTTTCTTCGCTCCACTTCGGCCTTGGCTTGCTTGATGAAGAGTCCCTGGCGAGCGCAGTCCCTGCCGTCTTTCAGAAGCGGACTTCCCTGTCGATGGAAGCCAAACTTTCACGATTCGAGATCGCAGTGCAGGCCTTCTATGAACGCATGTTCATGAAGCTGGACTGGCTCTGATGGCCAGCGGTGCTCAGTGCGTCAGAGATGACTGCAACGTAGCCACGACCGGCATATGCGCCCTTGGAAATGATCCACTCGAATCTTGTCCGGAGTACGGGCACGATGAGATGGACCTCGATCTCGGCGAGGATGCCTCGGAAACTGAAGAGGGATCTGAAACTCCTCCGGAGGAAAAGGGCCGGCTGCGCCGGGGGGAAGTGCTCAATCGGGACGAACTGTGGCCATTCCGTAAATCCTTTTCCACCACCACGATTTCTCTGGTCAGGGACGTGAAAAGTGGAAAATCCACACTGATCTCAGCGCTTTACGCGTCATTTTGCAAGGGACCGCTTGCTGAATATTCCTTTAAGTCGAGCTATACACTCACGGCGTTTGCACGCCTTCATCATTCCGCTCTTGTCCGATCGGAACGGGATATTCCCACAACCCCTCGGACTAGCCGCCAAGATGTGGGCTTCTTCCATCTAAATGTCGTCGGGCCCGGAGGAGAGCAGCACATAATGATCGCGGATCGATCTGGAGAGGATTTTCGAGAGGCACGACGAAACACGGATCTGATCCCAAATCTATGGGAACTCCAGATGGCGGACAGGGTCTGTTTCATTCTCGATGCCGGCAGAATGGTGAACCCGGAGACACGCACTGGCTACAAGCGGGAGTTCAAGCAGCAGATATGGGCGCTCCTTAACAACAATGCCGTAGCGCCGGGCAGTACCCTCGAAATCTTGTCCACTAAGCTCGATCAGCTCGCCCCAGCCGGGCATTCCATACCTGATCTTGATGAACTGGGGGAGTTTGAGAGAGCCGTAGTGAGCGAATTTGGGCAGGCAGGTCACAGAGTCGACGTTCGGCGGATATGTGCGTTACCTCGGTCAAACTACGCGGTCGGCATCCTTGGTCTGGAGGATCTTCTCAGGGGGTGGTCGCACGAAAAACCGGCAGGTGTCGCCCTCCCACTTCCTGCGGTAGCCCCGGCCCGCTGGATCGACCAAATGATGTCGCCTCATAGATTGTGTGCGGACCGGGTCGGCTAGAGGGTGGCCCATCGCCCTTGGTGGGGATAACGCCGCAATGTGAGACTATTCGGACGGACCTAAGTCAGGAAAATGCGCCAGATGACCCGCCATCGTCATGTAGTAATGGGCTTTCAATCATCGGGGAAGACGACCTTTGCTGCGGCGCTTTGGCACCTTGTAGATTCACGAGAGGTTCCTACCGCCCTCACGAAAGGATCGCACAATGGTGATTATCGTTATCTAGAGGAAATCGCATCTGCCTGGGAAGAAGGCTGGCAAGTCATACACACCCCGTTTGGAACCTGGCAGCCCATTACCATCAATCTTCGGTCGGACGGCCTGGACGACGAGGTTGGCCTCTCTTTTATCGACATGTCGGGAGAAACATTCGAGCAAATTTTCGTTAGGCGCGAATTCGATACCCAAATCGAAGAAATGATTCGCGGGTGTGAGGGGCTCATGTTGTTCGTCACGACGCTACGAGCTGTGGACGATGTTTCAATTGTCGACATCGGCATCGCGATGCCCGACGAGATGCCTAAAGAGATGCCTGACTTGGCTGAAGAGGGCCACAAAGGAGATGGCGCTGGTGCGCATTTGGCCAATGTTGAACCTGACGCCGATGGAAATGCACACGATACCGCTTCGTCACAAGTTTCCAGTTCCCCAACGGACCTTCTAGAGCCGGTAGAGTTCAAGCCCGAGCATACTCCAAGACAGGTTCAAATAACTGATCTCCTAGACTCATTCAGTGAGCACGATATCGGCCTTTCGCCCGCCCGAGTTGCCGTCATTGTTTCGGCATGGGACAAGGCTCCCGAGGGAATTACTCCGCAACGCTGGTTGGCAGAGCGTATGCCTTTGCTGGATCAGTACCTGAAGAGCCACGCCCATCGCTTTGACACGAGGATCTACGGCGTTTCGGCGCAAGGTGGACATTTGCCAAAGAAGGAAGAGCCAGGGCAGCCGAGTGACAGAGTCGCGTTGTTGGCGGAGCCAGTGGCAAGTCGCCGCATACGGGTCGTGGGTCATGGCGCAGGCCCGCACGATCTGACCCACCCTATCGCGTGGCTCAGCGGGCTTGATCGGTGACAATGCAATCGCAGACGCTCAAGATTGATCAAGCTCTCTACGGCTATGTCGATGGCCACAGGCAGCTTGCAGCGTCTCTCAATCTATCTTCCAGCGACGCTTACGATCTGGCGGCACGCTCGGATCTTGCGCCTGGTGCGCGAATGTCCGCAAGCTCTAGCTATATCAACGGCTTCACCCTGAAGGAAAGCGGTGCGTTCGCGTATATCAAGACTTGGTCCGCGCCGGAACAATCGAGGCCGGGGTGCGTATGGAGCCACATTCTGCTCCTTCCCCGGGCATTTCTTTCTACGCAGATCGACCTCGGAGTCCTCCAGACGCTTTTCAGCCGACCTGATCCTGGGATTTCATTTGATAGGTATAGCGAGAAAATAAACGTTCGCCGTCTCGCGAAGTCCCCTCCCGCAGATCCCGCGCTCGTAGCGGTCATTACGTCCTCTTACTATCAAAACGAGGAAGTAATTTGCAGCAAAATTCCTGGTGAAGAATTCGAAAGATCGTTGCTAGCGGTATGGTCTCAGCAATGGCCGAAACTTAGATCAGAATTCATGTTCAGCACAGTCTTCACCTCTGATAATTCTAAAAACAAGGGCCTAATTATCAGAGTATCTACCAGTAAATATCAATCGTCAGTCGTGGATAGGGAGGCAAATTACCGACTGGATTGGCTGCCGGCAGCTGTATCTGACGCCATTTCTCCAAATATCACGCACCTTCGTCGTTTTCTATGGCGATATGGGAAAGACGTATCACGACCTAAGAAGGCATTCGAACAGTTGATCCGAACTCATTTGGCAATAGAAGGCGGAGAACGTATCAGTCTGTCGGCTGATGATATTATCAATCGGTTCCCGAAGCCTCTAGACGCGGCGACATTGAAAAGAGATTTGCTTGGAGCCCCGGCGGGAGCGCCGCCCCTTGTTTCTCGCCTTGATGGAAAGGGTTTCGTAGAACTCGCCACGCACGCGCAAGCTCTCTCTACAGGGCTGGTGAAGCCAGATGAGGTCGGGAATGCTATTGCGGCGTTCGACCAACTGGATATCAAGAGAGCCGCACTAGCGCTCCACAGCGTACGCGACACTTTCGAGTTTGATAGAAATTTCATCCGTGAACTGTTGGTGCAGAATGTTGAACCGGCAACGTTGGATGATGCAAGCATCCCAATTGATTTTGTGCTTGATGCGCTTCGTAACAGGCCGGAATTGATCGGGAAGCTCGACCTCGATCGCCTGGAAGAATCTGACGTTATTGGCCTTCTGGAGATCGCTGACGATCCTGAGGCCACCCGTCGACTTCTCAGAAAACTGATGAGTCTTCCTCGGACAGGTACAGCAAAAGACGCAGTGGCCAAATTCAGCGGCGATGCGTTTGTTGAGGCGGTTCGCCTTTGTGTGAGCGACGAACTCGGAGCGGATTGGCGTGATACATTCTCTAGTCATAGTCGTGAGGTGATGACCAGAGCGCTTCCGGAACTTAGTGGCAAGTTAGAGATCTTCCACGCTCTCTCCCTTATATATTTTTCTATGGAGATTAATGAAGCGCCTAAAGACGTATGGGAGGCAGCCAATCGCTCCGGCGCCGATGCAACGACCAACCAGAATATCGCTGTTGATGCCTATCTCATAGCCTTTGCGTTAAGGTATGGACTGTCAGAATCAATCGACGTAATTCAGGATGTACTGCCTAGGCTGAGGATTGTCGCATTAAGAAATAGTTTCACTCCGCATACACGAGTTTTTTTGGAGAGAAGCCTGCCCCATATTTCTAATGACTGGGATATTAACAAAAGGCTTCTTAAGATCCTGAGGAGATCTCGTCGCAAGGGTTTGGATGTAACGAGATCATTAAAACGGATGGACCTTTCCGATTCAGAAATCGCTTATATCTTAGAAGACGACAGTCAAGGCGATAATTCTAGTATCTTTCGGATTTTCTTCCCTTGGAGTTGATAGTCTTCATGCAATGCGCTTGATTCGATATCTTCTATCTATTAAGGGCGGAGATTGAACTCGCGAGGTGCTGTTCGACCTCCTGCCGCCAGAACAGGACCGTCCCAACACGGGCATCCTCGAAAATCGGTACGATGCCATCTGCCTTCAGGGCCCTCTTTGCCTGCTGCTTCTTCATGGACAGCGCTGCCGCGACCTCGTCGAAACGCATGGTCTGTCCCATCAAAGTCTCGACGTCGGCGAGGCGGACCACCCAGCCGCGGGGACCACCTCGTCCGTTGATCCTCTGACGTGCCGGCAAGTGGCCATCCTTGACCAGCCGGTAGAGAATGCCCTTGTCGTACCCCATGCGATCCGCTGCGATCCGCAGTTCGATCTCGCCCTCTTCCATAGGGAACAGAATCCGATAGATCTCGGACTTTCTGAACAGAAGGCCTTCCAGAGACTGCGACTTAGCGAGACGGCCCTTCCAGGAGACCTCGCCCGCCTCGACGTAACCGACGAGGGCTGCAAAAGTGACGTGGCACCGCCGAGCAACCTCTTCGATGCCATAGTCTTCAGGGCCGGCCTCATTCACCAGAACGGCGCCTGAAAGCATCGCGTGCCGCAACGACGCAACCTTTCTCTGGTCGAACTGACGCCATCTCCCGTTCTGGCGATCCGCGAGGAGAAAATCGCAGCCCGCCATGTACTTCGCCCCGATCCCGAGGAGAGCAGCGGCCTCGGTCACGCTTACAGGTCCATCCGTACTGAGCCCCTCCCCTGGTCGGTGCCTCTGCTCAAGGAGCTTCCTGCGCGGCGGCAGGGCGTCAGCCGGGAACGTCACCTTGTCCGGTGGCAGAGCATCCGTCTCCGGGCCGATTACATCCGCCCGGCGGAGATAGCGACGCGTTCCGCTGACATTCAAGCCGTACTCTTCGGCTGCGCTGACGATCGAATGAACAAGGCGCTTCGGCGGACGTCGCTGCATGAAATGGCCAGTGCTGGACATCGGAAGCCTGGCGAAGGCAACACTGCAGATCTCATCCATCACCGGCTCCCAGAACGCGTCGTCGGTTCGATCCAGGCATTCGCCGAGCATGCCCAGGATCGACTGCAGCCCGAAGCGGCGCTCCCGACTGACACGCGCATGTTGATTTCCACTGAGAGCTGACCCAGGATTTCCATCAAGAACTGACCCGGCTTAGATGATGTTGGACTGGTCAGGTGGTGGTCAAGTTCCGTGTTTTCTCTTTCGTCGGTTTCTCGCATTTGGCC
>NZ_JAAAMJ010000018.1 GCF_010500835.1 Aurantimonas aggregata
CGGGTCCGTTGAAATCGGAACGAAGCGGGATCGCTGAAGCCATGGCAAACCTCCGTTTGCCTCCATCGATTCAGACTTCGCCCGCCTTGGGAACCCCTACAGAGTCAGCTATCGCGCACGTTGGTATGAGCCGACGCCGTGATCGGCCTATGGACGATCAGGAAGCGGAACCGGCAAAAGCGGAGGGCAAAAAAAATGCAAGGCTTTCGCCTTGCATGGTTGAGGTTGCGTGCCTGGATTTCACACCGAAGACTTTGTTCGGGGCTGCGACGATGTGTCGCGCCGGAAACCGCGTCCTCCCGAGACTAGACCGCAGTCGGCGCCTCACGGGCGCCTTCTTTATAAGGCCGGACGTTAGCCAGACCGCCGCGTGTTGTCACGCGAAATTTGCGGCGATGTCAAATTTTGATGTCATCGCTTCGACTGCCGTTCTGCGCTTCCTGCGTCCGGTCCATCCTGCCTTTCCATTCTGCAGTCTACCAGTTATGAGGCGGCTCCGTGGCCCACGTGGCCGCCGACCCTGGATCTGACCGGACTCATCATGCGCCTGTCGCGATATTTTCTGCCGATTCTCAAGGAAACGCCGAAGGAAGCCGAGATCGTATCGCATCGTCTGATGCTACGGGCCGGGATGATCCGGCAGCAGGCGGCGGGCATCTATTCGTTCCTGCCGCTCGGCAAGCGCGTGCTGGACAAGGTCTGCGACATCGTGCGCGAGGAGCAGAACCGCTCCGGCGCTATCGAACTGCTGATGCCGACGATTCAGTCCGCCGACCTGTGGCGCGAGAGCGGGCGCTACGAGGATTACGGCAAGGAGATGCTGCGCATCGAGGATCGCCACGGCCGCGACCTGCTGTTCGGGCCGACCAACGAGGAGATGGTCACCGACATCTTCCGGTCCTCGGTTCGCTCCTACAAGGACCTGCCGCTCAACCTCTACCATCTCCAGTGGAAGTTCCGGGACGAGGTACGCCCGCGCTTCGGCGTGATGCGCAGCCGTGAGTTCCTGATGAAGGACGCCTATTCCTTCGACCTCGACTTCGAATCGGCGCGCGCGTCCTACGATCGGATGTTCGTCGCGTATCTGCGGACCTTCGAGCGGTGCGGCCTGAAGGCCATCCCGATGCGGGCCGATACCGGTCCGATCGGCGGCGACCTCAGCCACGAATTCATCATCCTCGCCGCCACCGGCGAGAGCGAGGTGTTCTGCCACCGCGACTATCTCGGCCTGCCGGTTCCTGGCGCCGACGTCGATTTCAGCGATCCGACGGCCCTGCGGGCGATTGTCGACACCTGGACGACCCCCTACGCGGCGACGGACGAGATGCACGAGACGGCCGTTTGGGACGCCTTGCCGGAGGACGAGCGGCTCGCCGCCCGCGGCATCGAGGTCGGCCATATTTTCCACTTCGGCACCAAGTACTCCGCGCCGATGAATGCTGTCGTCACCGGCCCGGACGGGAAGGATGTTCCCGTCCACATGGGATCCTACGGGATCGGCCCGAGCCGGTTGCTCGCGGCGATCATCGAGGCCTCGCATGACGAAAACGGTATCATCTGGCCGAAATCGGTTGCGCCCTTCGACGTCGGGCTGATCAACATGAAGCCGGGCGATGCCGATTGCGACCGCGTCTGCGACGAGCTCTACGCGCAGCTCGAGGCCGCTGGCGTCGAGGTGCTCTATGACGACCAGGAAACCCGCGCCGGCGCGAAATTCGCCACGATGGACCTGATCGGTCTGCCGCTGCAGCTGATCGTCGGCCCGCGCGGAGCCAAGTCGGGCGAGGCCGAGATCAAGGATCGGGCCACCGGCGAACGCGAGACGCTGCCGATCGCGGCGGTCCTGGACCGGGTGCTGGCTTGACGGAAGCGACGCTCGCACCGGCCGCGCCGGCGCAGAAGCGCGGCTCGACCCGGCCGTTCTCCCGCTTCGAATGGATGATCGCCGGGCGCTATCTGCGGGCGCGCCGGCGGGACGCCGGCGTCTCGGTGATCGCCGGCTTCTCTTTCATCGGCATCATGCTGGGCGTCGCGGCGCTGATCATCGTCATGTCGGTGATGAACGGTTTCCGCGGCGAGCTGCTGACCCGGATCCTCGGCGTCAACGGCCACGTCATCCTTTATCCGATCGACCAGCCGCTGCGCGATTTCGACGTCGTCGCACAGCGCGTCGCAACGGTGCCGGGCGTCGATTTCGCCATGCCGCTGGTGCAGGGGCAGGTGCTGGCCTCCGGCCCCGCCACCACCAGCACCGGCGCGCTGGTAAAGGGCGTGCGCGGCGCCGACCTCGATGAGCTGGCGCCGATCTCGGAGAACATCCGCCAGGGAACGCTGACGGATTTCGACACGGGTGGCGGCGTCGCCATCGGCATCCGTCTTGCCGAAGCGCTCGGCCTGCGGCTCGACGACAACATCACCCTCGTGTCGCCCGAGGGCGACGTGACGCCGCTGGGCACGACCCCGAGGGTCAAGGCCTATCCGGTCACGGCGATCTTCGAGATCGGCCTGTCGGAATACGACGCGGCCTATGTCTACATGCCGCTGACCGAGGCCCAGCTGTTCTTCAACCAGGAGGATCAGGCCCAGTCGATCGAGCTGTTCGTCGACGATCCCGACGCGGTGCGCCTGCTGCAGCCGCAGATCGAGGCGGCGGCACAGCGCCCGGCCTACACCGTCACTTGGCAGACCCAGAACGAGTCGTTCTTCTCGGCGCTGCAGGTCGAGCGGAACGTCATGTTCATCATCCTGACGCTGATCATTCTCGTGGCGGCGCTGAACATCATCTCGGGCCTCTTCATGCTGGTGAAGGACAAGGGCCGGGACATCGCCATCCTGCGCACGATGGGTGCGACCAAGGGCGCGGTGATGCGGGTGTTCCTGATCACCGGCGCCTCGATCGGGTTGGCCGGGACGCTCGCGGGGTTGATCCTCGGCACGGCGTTCTGCCTCAACATCGAGAACATCAGGCTGTTCTTCTCCTGGCTCTCGGGGACCACGCTGTTCAATCCTGAATTCTATTTTCTCAGCCAGCTGCCGGCGGAGATCGACGTGTCGGAGGTCGTGCTGGTCGTCCTGATGGCGGTCGGCCTTTCCTTCGTCGCGACGATCCTGCCGTCGTGGCAGGCGTCCCGGCTCGATCCGGTCGAGGCATTGCGGTACGAATGATGACTGACACTGTTGCGCTGCGGCTCGAGGCGGTCGGTCGACATTTCAAGGAAGGCGAGGGCAAGCTCACGATCCTCGACGGAGCCGAGGTGGAAGTGCACGCCGGCGAGATGATCGCGCTCGTCGCGCCGTCCGGTGCCGGCAAGTCGACCCTGCTGCACATTGCCGGCCTGCTCGAGAAACCCGACACCGGCGAGGTCTATGTCGGCGGCGAGGCCTGCGGCAGTCTTGGCGATGATCGCCGCACGCAGATGCGGCGCCGGTCGATCGGATTCGTCTACCAGTTCCATCATCTGCTGCCGGAGTTCTCGGCCCTCGAGAACGTCATGCTGCCGCAGATGATTCTCGGGCTCGGCCGCGTCGCCGCGGAAGCAAGGGCGCAGGAACTGCTTGACTACATGCGGATCGGCAAGCGCGCCTTGCACCGCCCGGCCGAGTTGTCCGGCGGCGAGCAACAGCGCGTGGCGATCGCCCGTGCCGTCGCCAATTCGCCGCACGTGCTGCTGGCCGACGAGCCGACCGGCAATCTCGATCCGACGACAGCGGGCTACGTCTTCGACGCGCTGACCGCGCTGGTCCGCCAGTCCGGCGTCGCGGCCCTGATCGCCACGCACAATCACGAGCTGGCGGCACGAATGGATCGCTCGATCACCATCGAGCAGGGGCGGATCGTGCCCCACCAGTTCGGCTGACCGCCGACGGTCTCGACATAGCGCCGGCATTCGTCGGCGATCTCCAAACCCTTCGACATCGCTCGTCTCTCGCTAGGCCACGCTTTCGTGCGCCTGGCGCTTGACATTGCCGCTACGAGAGGAACAGATGGCGAACATAGAACAAAAAGGGAACGAAGATGCTCGAAATCACCAAGGATCTCCTGTCGCTGGCCGCCCTGTCCGGTTTCGTGTTCAGCCTCACGCTTCTCGTCCACGCGGTCTGACCGGTCGCTTTCCTGGGGACGGTTCGTGCGCGCTCTTACCGGGCGGCGGCGGAGCGGGTAGGACAGCGGGACTGATGCCGCCAAGGGGCTCCTCGGGGCGACGACCTGGGGCGCCCGTGACCCAGGAGCTTCCGGATGAGCGATCACATCGGTGACAGCCCCCGCTTCATTCACCTGCGGGTGCACAGCGCCTTCTCGCTGCTCGAAGGCGCGCTGAAGCTCGACCAGATCATCAAGTTCGCCGTTGCCGACGAGGCGCCTGCGATCGGCATCGCCGACACAAATAATCTGTTCGGCGCGCTGGAGTTTTCCGAAAAGGCCGCGAAGGCCGGGCTGCAGCCGATCGTCGGCTGCCAACTCGACGTCGATTTCGGCGACACGATCACCGAAGGCCGGGGCGGGCGCGGCGACCGCAACGCACTGCCGATGGCGCCCCTGGTTCTGATCGCGACGAGCGAGGCGGGTTATGCCAACCTCGTCGAGATCGTCTCGCTGGCCTATCTCGGCCACCCCGACACCCAGCGGCCGCATGTGCCGGTCGAGTGGATCGAGGCGCATTGCGGGGACGTGATCTGCCTGACCGGCGGTCCGCTCGGGCCGATCGGTCTCGCGCTCGCCGGCGACCGCGGCCCGCTCGCCCGGGCCCGGCTCGAGCGACTCGCGGCCTGCTTCGGCGACCGGCTCTATGTCGAGCTGCAGCGCCAGGAGGGGCGGAGCCGCCGCGTGGAGGCGGAAACGATCCAGATCGCCTACGACATGGCGCTGCCGCTGGTGGCGACCAACGAGCCGTTCTTCTATTGCCCCGACGATTTCGATGCGCATGACGCGCTGCTCGCGGTCGCCAGCAACCGCCTGGTCAGCCAGGAGGATCGCCGCCGGCTGTCGCGCGATCACTGCCTGAAGACCCAGGGCGAGATGGCGGTTCTGTTCGCCGACCTGCCGGAAGCCCTGCAGAACACCATCGAGGTTGCCCGCCGCTGTTCGTATCGGCCGCGCACCCGCGCGCCGATCCTGCCGCGCTTTGCCGGCGCCGACGCCGATCCGGTCGAGGCCGATGCGGCCGAAGTCGGTGAACTGCGCCGCCAGGCCTTCGAGGGGCTGGAGAAGCGGCTGGCGACGCTCGGGCTTGCGCCGGGCGAGACCGAGGAGAGCTACCGCGCCCGCCTCGACTTCGAGCTGACGATCATCGAGCGGATGAAGTTTCCGGGCTACTTCCTGATCGTTGCGGACTTCATCAAATGGGCCAAGGCGCAGGGCATCCCGGTTGGGCCCGGCCGTGGTTCCGGTGCCGGCTCGCTGGTCGCCTATTCGCTGACCATTACCGATCTCGATCCGCTGCGCTTTTCGCTGCTGTTCGAGCGCTTCCTCAACCCGGACCGCGTGTCGATGCCGGATTTCGACATCGACTTCTGCCAGGATCGGCGCGAGGAGGTCATCCGCTACGTCCAAGGCAAATACGGCCGCGACCAGGTCGGGCAGATCATCACCTTCGGAACGCTGCAGGCGCGCGCCGTGCTGCGCGACGTCGGGCGCGTGCTCGAAATGTCCTACGGCCATGTCGACAAGCTCTGCAAGCTGGTGCCGCAGAACCCGGCCAACCCGGTGACGCTGGCGCAGGCGCTGGTCGAGGAGCCGCGGCTGCAGGAAGCCCGCGAGAAGGAGGAGATCGTCGACCGGCTGATCTCCATCGCGCTGAAGCTCGAGGGGCTCTACCGCCACGCCTCGACCCACGCCGCCGGCATCGTCATTGGCGACCGGCCGCTGTCGAAGCTCGTGCCGATGTATCGCGACCCGCGCTCCGACATGCCGGTCACCCAGTACAACATGAAGTGGGTGGAACCGGCGGGCCTGGTCAAGTTCGACTTTCTCGGCCTGAAGACGCTGACGACGCTGCAGAAGGCGGTGTCGTTGATCGCCCGCAAGGGCATCGATATCGATCTTGCGGCGATCCCGCTGGACGATGCCAAGAGCTACGAGATGCTGACCCGCGGCGAAACTGTCGGGGTCTTTCAGGTGGAATCGGTCGGCATGCGCAAGGCGCTGATCGGCATGCGGCCCGACCGCTTCGAGGACATCATCGCCCTGGTCGCGCTCTACCGGCCGGGCCCGATGGAGAACATCCCGACCTACAACGCCCGCAAGCATGGCGACGAGGAAGTCGACGTCATCCATCCGAAGATCGTGCCGATCCTGCAGGAGACCCAGGGCGTCATCATCTACCAAGAACAGGTGATGCAGATCGCCCAGGTCCTCGCTGGCTACTCGCTCGGCGAAGCCGACCTGCTGCGCCGCGCGATGGGCAAGAAGATCCGCGCCGAGATGGACCAGCAGCGCGTGCGCTTCGTCGAGGGCGCCGTCGCCAACGGGCTCGAGAAAGCCCATGCGAACATGATCTTCGATCTGCTCGCCAAGTTCGCCGATTACGGCTTCAACAAGAGCCACGCGGCGGCCTACGCGCTGATCGCCTATCAGACGGCCTATCTGAAGGCGAACTACCCGGTCGAGTTCCTCGCCGCGTCGATGACGCTCGATTGCGGCAACACCGACAAGCTCAACGATTTCCGCATGGATGCCCAACGGCTGGGAATCACGGTGGTGGCGCCCTCGGTGCAGACCTCGCACAAGGCGTTCGAGGTCGGCGAGGACCGGATCCTCTACGCGCTGGCGGCGATCAAGGGCATCGGCGAGCAGGCGGTCGAGCACATCGTCGAGCGCCGCGGTGAGGGCGAATACGCCTCGCTGGAGGATTTCTGCGCCCGCATCGACCCGAAGATCGTCAACAAGCGGACGCTGGAATTCCTGATCGCCGCCGGCGCGCTCGACTGCTTCGGCCACGATCGCGCGGTCCTGACCGCCAATATCGAGCTGATGGCTTCTTACGCGTTGCGCGTCCACGAGGGCCGCACCTCCGGCCAGCACGACATGTTCGGCTCCGCCGGCGACGCGCCGGAGCCGCTGCGGCTCAACCCGGCGCCGCTCTGGACGTCGGCCGAGAAGCTGCTGCGGGAATTCCAGGCGATCGGCTTCTACATCTCGGCGCACCCGCTCGACGAATACAAGGCGACGCTGAAGCGCCTGCGCGTCCAGACCCATGCTGAGGTCACCGCCGGGGTGAAGCGCGGCGCCAGCGCCGGCAAGCTCGCCGGAACGGTCACCTCGCGCCAGGAGCGCAAGACGCGGACCGGCGGCAAGATCGGCATCGTCCAGCTGTCCGATCCGAGCGGCCAGTACGAGGTCGTGCTGTTCTCCGAGGTGCTCTACGCCTTCCGCGACATGCTGGAGCCGGGCGCCTCGGTGATCGTCACGGTTTCCGCGGAGGAACGCCCGGAAGGCATCTCGCTGCGCGTGCAGTCGGTGCAGTCGCTGGAGGACGAGGCGGTGCGCATGCAGAAGGCGCTGCGCATCTTCATGCGCGACGCGGCGCCCCTGCAACTGGTCCGCAGCCAGTTGCAGACCGACGGCGACAGCGAGGTTTCGGTGATCCTGGTGCGCGACGCCGGCGAGCGGGAGGTGGAGATCACGTTGCCCGGTCGCTACCGCGTCTCGCCGCAGATGGCGAGCGCGGTGAAGGCCGCGCCCGGCGTGCTCGACGTCGAGCTCCTGTAGGCAATGGAACCTGCTAGGCGGCGGAATCGGTCCGGGCGCGTCGCCGGGCCCTAACTGGCGTCGTCGTCCGGCGCCTCGACCGGCTTCGAGCGAAAGGTGCCGGAGGTCGCGACGTGCTTTCGTGCCGTCCGGCCGAACGTATAGCCGGTTTCGATTGCGCTCTGGCCAAAGCGGTCGCGCAACCGGTCGAGCGCCGCCTCCGCCTTGGCGCGCTTGGCGGCGCCCGGATCGACGAGATCGTCGGGGTCGGCCATCACCGCCGGGTGGAAGTCCGAGCAGCCGATGCCGATCAGCCGGAAGCGCGTGCCGTCGATCTCCTTCTCCAGCAGCATCCGGCCCGTTGCGAATATCCGGTCGGCAAGCCGCGTTGGCTGGCCGAGCTTGAAATTGCGCGTCCGGATGCGGAAGCCGGCGCTCTTCAGCTTCAGGACGATCGTCATCGCCGACAGGTCCGTCGCCTTCAGGCGCCGCGCGACCTTTTCGCTGAGGGCGCGCAGCAGCGGCACCAGGTCGGCGGCGGCGGACAGGTCACTGTTGAAGGTGGTTTCCGCCGAGATGCTCTTCATCTCGCTGCTCGGATCGACCTTTCGCGTGTCGATGCCGCGGGACAGCCGATACAGGCGCTGACCCATCTGGCCATAGCGCCGCATCAGCCCGGCCTCGTCCATGGTCTGCAACTGGCCGATGCTGGTGATGCCGTCGCCGGCGAGCGAACGTTCCATGGCGCCGCCGACGCCCCAGATCTTCGTCACCGGCTTGTCGGCGAGGAAGGCGAGGGTTTCCTTTCGCCCGATCACCGAGAAGCCGCGCGGCTTCTCAAGGTCGCTCGCCACCTTGGCGAGGAACTTGTTGTGCGACAGGCCGATCGAGACGGTGATGCCGAGGTCTTTCTCGACGCGGGCCGCGAGCCGGGCGAGCGTCATCGCCGCGGGTTCGCCATGCAGGCGCTCCGTGCCGGACAGGTCGAGAAACGCCTCGTCGATCGACAGCGGCTCGACCAGCGGAGTGACCGCCAGCATCATCGCCCGGACCTCGCGGCCGACGCCGGCGTATTTCGCCATGTCGGGCGATAAAACCACGGCGTCAGGGCAGAGCTTCAGCGCCTTGAACATCGGCATGGCGGAGCGCACGCCGCGGATGCGAGCGATGTAGCAGGCGGTCGAGACGACACCGCGCTGCCCGCCACCGATGATCACCGGCCGATGCAGCAACTCCGGCCGGTCGCGCTTCTCGACGCTGGCATAGAACGCATCGCAGTCGAGATGGGCGATGGCGAGATCGGCGAGTTCCGGGTGATCCGCGACCCGGGGGCTGCCGCAAGACGTGCAGCGGCGCCCGTTCGCGCCCTGGCGGACGAGGCAGTCCCGGCAGAAGCGCAAGGGTGATGGGGCGGACATGTCGGACTCGGGGCGAGTTGCTGGCGGGCAGGATAGCCCAGCCGCCCACGGAGGGAAATCGCGGCGAAAGCAGCGCTGCTATGCGGCGCCGCGGGTCCGGGCCGGTTCGCCGTCGAGGATCGCGAGAATCAGCGATTCGGCCTCAGCCCAGTCGGCGGCGGCGAGCGCGCCGTTCGGCAACGGCGGCAGATGCGGGCGAAAGGCCTCGTTGGCCATCAGATGGATCAAGTGGGCAGCCGGATAGCTGCGCTGCACCGAGACGAGATTGGGCGGCAGATCGTCGGCGAAGATCAGCGGGCCCTTCCAGCGCACGCCGAGTTCCGCGACGACGGCGCCCTTGGAGCGCTCCGTCGCGATCATCGGGAAGGCGAGACCCTCGCGATCCAGCAACGCCCGCCGATGGGGATAGAAGGAGGGCGTCATGGCGGTGAGAAACACGATGTCGGCCGTGCCGGCGAGGCGCCCGAGCGATTCGACCGCGCCCGGCACCACCTTCTGGCGCTCCTGCTGATCCTCGTAGAGACGCATCGTTACCTGGTCGAGTTCGGAGCCGGTCAACGCCGCCCCGGTCGACAGCGAGCGGACATTGCCGGTCAGGCGGAAGCTCTCGGCGCTCAGGTGCGCTCCATGCTCGGCGAGAAGTTCCTGGAACGGCGCGATGAATTCGAGAACCACCTCGTCGATGTCGAGGACGAGCAGCGCCTCGTGCGACTGCATGATCTCGCCGACTCGCGGTCCTTGGGTTACGCTGCGCCGGCTCATCGCGGCGTCGCGCCGAAGCTGTCGGCAAGGGCTTCGCGTGCAGCCACCACAAGGGCGGGGTCGAGCGACTGGTCCGCGGCGAAGGCCATCAGGGTGGGTTCGTGGGCGAGCACGAAATCAAGGACGCCGGCGAGAAAACCGGGCGTCGCGGCGGCGGCGCGCAACTCGGCGACGTTGATGCCGGTCACGGCGAGGAAGCGGTCGAGCAGGGGCCGATCGGCCGCGATGAAGCCAAGTGCCTGAACCGCAACGGAATCAGCGGTCTCGCGGCTGACCGTGGCTTGCCGGGAACTGCCAGGTAACCGATTGTTATCGTTAAGAGACCGCAACCGATCGATTCCCACTTCTTAAATCAGTTCCCGCTAGAAGAGACCCTGAATAGCCGAAGACCATGTGAGGGTCGAGGCGAGGAGTGCCCGATGGCCAAGACCGTGATGATCGTCGAAGACAACGAGCTCAACATGAAGCTCTTCCGTGACCTCATCGAGGCGCACGGCTACGCGACGGTGCAGACGCGCAGCGGGCTGACCGCCGTCGACCTGGCGCGCGAACACCGGCCGGACCTGATCCTGATGGACATCCAGCTTCCCGAGATCTCGGGACTGGATGTCACGCGCCAGCTGAAGAGCGATCCGGAGCTGTTCAAGATCCCGATCATCGCGGTCACGGCCTTTGCCATGAAGGGCGACGAGGAGCGCATCCGCCAGGGCGGCTGCGAGGCCTATATCTCGAAGCCGATATCGGTGGTGAAGTTCATCGAGACGATCCGTTCGTTCCTGGGTGAGAGCTGAGATCTGCGATGACGGCCCGTATTCTCCTCGTCGACGACATCGAGCTGAACGTGAAGCTTCTCGATGCACGTCTGACGGCGGAATACTATCAGGTCGTCACGGCCACCAACGGCCCGGACGCGCTGCGAATCTGCCAGACCGAGTCTGTCGATCTCGTGCTCCTCGACGTGATGATGCCCGGAATGGACGGGTTCGAGGTCTGTCGCCGGCTGAAGGCAGACCCGCGCACGACGCATCTGCCGGTCGTCCTGATCACCGCGCTCGACCAGGCTTCCGATCGACTAACGGGGCTCGAGGCCGGTGCCGACGACTTCCTGACCAAGCCGGTGCGCGACCTCGCGCTGTTCTCCCGTGTCCGCAGCCTGACGCGGCTGAAATTCGTCACCGACGAGCTGCGGCGCCGCGCCGAGACTACCGTCAGCCTGATGGCGGCCGATACGCATTTCCGGCCGGACCTGCTGCAGCCACCCCCGCACGTGCTGCTGTTCAGCGAATCGGCCGAACATGGCCAGCGCATCCGCCGTCACCTCAAGGGGGTCGCGTCCGTCGACATAATCGACGACGCGTCGGACTTCATCGATGCCGCCGCCGCAGGCCAAACGGATGTCCTCTTGATCGACATGGACGGGAAGGGCGTCGACCCGTTGCGGCTGATCTCGCAGCTGCGCTCCAACGAGGCCAGCCGGCTCACGCCGATCCTGCCAGCGCGCGGTCGGACAACGAGATGAAGCTCGCGCGTGCGCTGGAACTCGGCGGCAACGACTACATCCACCGGCCGATCGACCGCAACGAGCTCGTCGCCCGGATCAGGACGCAGATCCGGCGCAAGCGCTACGACGACGGGCTGCGCAACTCGGTGCAGCGAACCATCCAGCTGGCAGTGTCCGATCCGCTCACCGGTCTCCACAACCGTCGCTTCCTCGAAACCCACATGGCCCGGGCTGTTGCGGCGGCTGAGGACACCGGCGTCGGCTTCGCCCTGCTGATGGCCGACATCGACCATTTCAAGCGCATCAACGACAATTGGGGTCACGATGTCGGGGACCGCGTGCTCAAGGAGTTCGCGACCCGCCTGTCGCAGTGCCTGCGCTCCAGCGACCTTGCCTGCCGCTTCGGCGGGGAGGAGTTCGCCATCCTGATGATCGAGGCGGACGCCAGCACCGCGGGCGCCATCGCCGAGCGAATCCGCCAATGCGTCTGCGAGAAGCCGTTCGTCGTGGAGGGAGAGGCGATCATGGTGACGGTCAGCGAAGGGCTGGCGGTCTTCGAGCCCGGCAGGGATGACAATCTGTCGCTGCTGAAGCGCGCCGATGCGGCGCTCTATGCCGCCAAGCGGGGAGGGCGGAACCGGGTGGAAGTCCAGGTCGCAGCCTGAGCTTCGCCAACGGGATCGGCGGCGCGGAAACGTCCTTAACCATTAATTAAAGTTCACAAGACAGTGCGGCCAATCTCGTTGCATTCGAATCGGTTCTGAGCGAGTGTCACGTCGAAATCGGAGGTCAAGGGGGATCCCGAGATCTTCACAGCTACCCCATGGAATGCTCAGGTCCGCCGCATCTCCTGGGTCCCGTGGGGGGCCGGTCGGCTTCATGCAATGACGGTTTCCTCGTACCGTCGCATCAAGCCGGCCGGCCATTTTCGCTCCGACGCGCTGTCGTGGGAGCAAGGGACCGCTTCACCGTTCGGGCTCGACCGCTCCGGGAGCGCGGTCCGGTCGGCCCTGGCTTAAAGCGGCCTACGCGGCCTTTCCTACGTCGATGGCCCGATCCTGACGGATCCCAGGCGCATTACCAGTCCCAGACGCACGACACCCGATTGCAGGCGCACGAAAAACGCCGCCCCGTTGCCGGAGCGGCGCCATCATCTGTCGGACGACGACGGAAGCCTACTTGATCTTGGCTTCCTTGAACTCGACGTGCTTGCGCGCGATCGGGTCGTACTTCGTCTTGGTCATCTTGTCGGTCATCGTACGGCTGTTCTTCTTCGTCACGTAGAAGAAGCCGGTGTCGGCCGTCGAGAGGAGCTTGATCTTGATCGTCGTTGCCTTGGCCATCGCCCTGTCCGTTCGCTGATGCGCGCCGCGCCGACCGGACCGCCAGGGTCCCGTCCGTTTGCCGATAGCGCGGCTGAAAACTTCTGTCGACCCGTGCGCGCGCCGCAGATGCGGCAGGCGCGCCACGCGCCAATGCGCCGGCGCATCGCGTCGGCGGATTTCAGCGGGACCATAGCCACGCGCGCCGCCAAGTCAAGTCCGGTACCGGCTCAGCGCGAGGCGGACGAGCGTCAGCGCGAGGTAGGCGGCGAAAAATACGGCGAGCGCCCAGGAGAAGCCGTTGTTGCCGAAGAGGTCCATCGACGAGCCGATCGCCTGTGGCCCGACCAGCATGCCGGCCGAATAGCAGAAGATGAAGGCGGCGTTGGCGGAGGCGAGGTCGGAACCGGAGAGCTTCGATCCGAGATGCGCCAGACCGACCGTGTAGAGGCCGGCGACGACGCCGCCCCAGAGGAACAGCACGCCCGCCATCAGCCACCAGCTTTCAGCCAGGAGCGGCAGGCAGAGCGTGCCCACCAGCCCGACGAAGGCGAAGAGCGAGAGCAGCTGCCGCCGGTCGGCGACCTTGTCCGAGACGAGGCCGATCGGGATCTGCATGAGGACGTTGCCGAGCCCGATCGCAGTCAGCAGCAGGGCCGCCGACGCTTCGGGGAAGCCGATCCGCTCGCCATAGATCGGGAAGAGCGCGAAGCCGCCGGCCTCGACTGCGCCGAACACCAGCACGGCGCCGGTAGCGGTCGGCACGGAAAAGATGAACCGCCAGAAGGCGCCGCTCTGGTGCTTGCCAAGGAGCGGCTGACGGTTCCAGGCGAAGAACAGCGGAATCGCCGAGGCGAAAATCACGCCGGCGCCGATGCCGAAGGGCAGGAAGCCGCTGGAGCCGACCTGCGAGAAGATCCAGGGGCCGGCGGCGAAGCCGAGCGACAGAACGGTCGCATAGATGCCGAGGATGAAGCCGCGTCTGCCGGGCGGTGCAGCAGCGTTGATCCAGAACTCCGAGAGGACGAAGAGCGCGGTAATCGAGAAGTGGAACACCAGCCGTAGCGGGAACCACATCCAGAACGCTGTCGCGAGATAGAAGCCGATGGCCGAGAAGCCGCAGAGGACGATGGCGGCGAGCATCGAGACCCGCACCCCGATCACTCGTGCGATGGGCGTGATCAACGGGGCCGCGAGGAGCGAGGCCGCGCCGGCGACGGCCGTGTTCGCCCCGATCATGGTCGCGGAGATGCCGCGCCGCTCGAGGATGACGCTCAGCAGCGGCAAGCCGAGGCCCAGCGCGATGCCGACGGCACTGATCGAGGCGATCGCGGCGCCTGCCGCGATCCAGTCGATCTCGGTGATCTCTGCCTCCGCCTCGGCGACGATGTCAGCCGGCGTCCACTTGTCCATCGCCCGAGGGCCTCTCGTTCAGAGCAGGTCGCGGACGAAGCGGCCGCGCACAGAACGGTAAAAGGGCATCGGACGCGACGCGTCCAGAAAGGAATCGTCGGCTAATCGTATTTCGAGGTCGGCGAGCACCCGCCGTGTGATCGTCGCGATCGTCAACCGCCCGATTTCGTCCAACGGAAACCATCCGACGGCCTCGAGCTCATCGGTCGGCGGCTCCCCGGCCATGACACCGCCCATGGCACTCGCATCGACGCAGAAGAAACGGGTGTCATATCGCCGCGGCGGCCCGGGAGGCGTGATGGCGCGGGCCAGTGGCACGAGCAATTCCGGCGCCGGGCGAATCGCCCGTGCCGCAAAGCTCTGCCAGTGACCGGATAAGGATACCGGCACGCCGGTGGCGCCGACCATGGCGCCCGTTTCCTCGAAGGTCTCCCGGATGGCGGCGAGGGCGACGGCGGTGGCGCGGCGCGCGTCGAACCGCGAGGGCGGCCCGGCGCACAGGCGGGCGAGCGCGTTCTCCGGCAGCGTGAACGAGGCGGCGAGCCGCAGATCCTCCGGATCGACGCGGCCGCCGGGGAAGACGTAGTGACCGGGCATGAAGACATGGCCGGGCGAGCGGCGTCCCATCAGCAGGCGCGGCACCGGCCCGGTCCGGTCGACGACGATCAGCGTGCCAGCGTCGCGGGGCCGCAGAAGCGGCCCGTTCGGACGAGCAAGACTCAGGCGCGCACGTTCGGCTTCAAGTGCCTCCAGCGCAGCCTCGGTGGTCACCCGACCCGGTCCGCGTCTTCCTCGCCGCCGAAGCCGCCAAGGCGCAGCGACCATTGCAGGGCGATCGTCGCGCCCTTCAGCGGCTGCATCAGAGCCAGCGACATCGCGATCGTGATCGGCACCCAGATCGCCAGCTGCGTCCACATAGAGAGGGCAACGGTCTCGTCGAGCGCCATGAAGCCGGCAACGACGACGTGGCCGACGATGAAAATGGTGAGATACGGTGGTAGATCGTCGGCGCGGTGGTGATGGATCTCCTGCCCGCACTCGGAACACGAATCAACGCTCTTGAGGAAGCCCTTGAAGAGCTTGCCTTTTCCACAGTTCGGGCAGCGGCTGCGGAAACCGTTGACCAGAGCCGGCCAGAGCGGCCGCTCGCCCTCGCGGCTGTTGGCGCGCGTCTCGAAGGTGCCGGCGCTCATGGGCTGGTTCATCGTCTTTTCCTCGTCTTCGCGGCCACGTTCTTGTCGCGTCCCTTGGGGCCCCGCCGTTGGGCCTTGTGGAAGGACGCGGTCGATCCGGGCAGCTGGCGCGGCTCGGTGAGCATCTCGAACTGCATCGAGCCTGCCAGCGGCAGGGCATTGACCAGCTTGATCTCGACCGCGTCGCCGAGCCGGTAGCCATGGCCGCTGCGTTCGCCGACCAGCGCGTGGCCGACCTCGTCGTGGTGGAAATATTCCGCCCCGAGCGTGGATATAGGGACGAACCCGTCCGCACCGTAGGCCGGCAGCACGACAAAAAGCCCGGCTCGCGTCACGCCGGTGATGCGCCCGGCAAACTCCTCGCCCAGCCGCTCGGCCAGATGATGGGCGATCAGCCGGTCGACCGTGTCGCGTTCCGCCGCCATGGCGCGGCGTTCGGCGCGCGAGATCTCCTCGGCGGTCTGCTCCAGGCTCTCCTCGTCCTCGCGGCTCAGGCCGCCGTCGCCGAGCTTGAGCGCGGTGATCAGCGCGCGGTGGACGATGAGGTCGGCATAGCGGCGGATCGGCGAGGTGAAATGGGCGTAGCGCACCAGGTTGAGGCCGAAATGGCCGATGTTCTGGGGCGAATAGGCGGCCTGCGACTGCGAGCGCAGCACCACCTCGTTGACCAGTGTCTCGTGCTCGCTGGCCTTCACCTGCCGCAGGATGCTGTTGAAGTGCGACGGCCGGAGCGTGCCGGCCTTCGCGAGCGAAATCTCCAGCGTCCGCAGGAAGTCCCGCAGCGCCTCGAGCTTGGACAGCGAGGGAGCGTCGTGGGCGCGGTAGATCAGCGCCTGGCGCTTCTGCTCCAGCGTCTCGGCCGCCGCGACATTGGCGAGGATCATGAACTCCTCGATCAGCCGGTGGGCATCGAGGCGCTCCGGCACGAGGACACGGTCGACGCGGCCGGTCTCGTCCAGCTTGATCTTCTTCTCGGGCAGGTCGAGATCGAGCGGCTGGCGGCGCTCACGTGCCCGCCCGACCAGCCCATAGGCCTTCCATAGCGGCTTCAGGACGGGCTCGAGCATCGGCGCCGCGGCCTCGCCCGGCTGGCCGTCGATCGCCGCCTGGGCTTCCTCGTAGGCGAGCTTGGCATGGCTGCGCATCATGATGCGGTGGAAAGCATGACCGCGCTTTTCGCCGTCCGCGCCGATCACCATCCGCACGGCAAGGGCAGGGCGGTCGACACCCTCCTTCAGCGAGCAGAGATCGTTGGAGATTCGCTCGGGCAGCATCGGGATGACGCGATCGGGAAAGTACACCGAGTTGCCGCGCAGCCGGGCCTCGGAATCGAGCTTGGAGCCAGAGCGGACGTAATAGGCGACGTCGGCGATCGCCACGGTGACGATCATGCCGCCGACATTGGCGGGATCGGAATCGTCCGTCGCGTGCACCGCGTCGTCGTGGTCCTTGGCATCCGCCGGGTCGATGGTGATGAGCGGCAGATCGCGCCAGTCCTCTCGCGAATCCATGGTCGCCGGGCCGGCCTTGTCGGCATCGGCGAGGACGCTCTGCGGAAAGACGTGGGGGATCGAGTGGACGTGGAGCGCGATCGTCGAGATCGCGCGCTCGGAGTTCATCGAGCCGACGACGGAGATGACGGACGCGGTCGGCAGTCCGATGCGGGTGCGCTGACCGGGTTCGACCTCGACCAGGTCGCCGTCCTTGGCACCCTTTTCGTCGCCCGGGGCGACGGTGTATTCTGGCTGCTTGCGTTCGACCGGCTCGACCCTGCCGCCGCCACCCGGGCGTGCCCGGAACACCCCGACCGACAACGACTTGCGGCGCTCCAACACACGCACGACGCGGGCGGTGCGAAGGCCGTGCTCGTCGGTCTCGATGCGGGCGAGGATGCGTTCGCCGAGACCGGCCGCCGGTGCCTTGTCGCGCTGCTGGATGACCGGGATGCGCGGGCGTTCGCCGTCCTGCGCCTCGTCCCAGCTGACTGGCTCGGCCAGAAGCCCGCCGTCATCGTCGCGGCCGCGAATCTCCAGAACGGCAATGCTCGGGAGCGCGCCGGGCGTGATGAAGCGCTTGCGCCCGCCCGCCAGCACGCCCTCGGCCTGCAGATCGCTGAGAAGGTTCTTCAGGACCAGCCGGTCGTCGCCCTTGATGCCGAAGGCCTTGGCGACGTCACGCTTCGACGCGTGGCCGGGATTCTCTGCGATGAACCGCAGCACCGCCTCGCGGGTCAGTTCCGGCCGGGCATCGGCCCCGGGTTGTCGCCTCGCCATGGCCTAGTCCGCATCCCAGGGCACAGTATCGCCGCCGCTGGCGGCGACCTTGGCCGGCTTCTTTGCTGCAGTCTTGGCGGCTGATTTCGCCGGCGCCTTGGCGGCAGCCTTCTTCGCCGGTGCCTTGCGGTCGGTTGCCGCCGCCTTCTTGGCCGGTGCCTTCTTCGCGGCCGGCTTCTTGGCGGCAGCCTTCTTGGCCGGGCCGCCCTTGCCAGTCTTCTCGGCGCGTTCGTTCAACAGGACGATCGCCTCGGCCAGCGTGACGCTCGCCGGGTCCTTGCTCTTCGGCAGCGTGGCGTTGATCTTGCCGACATTGACATAGGGCCCGAAACGGCCGTCACGAACTGTGATCTGGCCACCAAAATCCGGGTGCTCGCCAAGCGTCGCGAGCGCCGCCGGGGTGCCACGACCGCGGCCACCCTTTTCCTTCTTCTCGGCGATCACCGTCACGGCGCGGTTGAGGCCGACCTCGAACACGTCCTGGATGGTCTCGAGATTGGCGTACATGCCGTCATGCTGCAGGAACGGCCCGTAGCGGCCCAGCCCGGCAAGGATCGGCTTGCCGGATTCGGGATGCAAGCCGACCTCGCGCGGCAGCGACAGGAGCCGCAGCGCCTTCTCGAGATCCATGTCGGCGACCTCCCAGCCCTTCGGCAGGGACGAACGCTTGGCTTCCTTGCCCTCGCCGCGCTGGACGTAGGGGCCGAACCGGCCGCTGCGCAGCGTCACCATTTCTTCGGTCGCGGGATCGGCGCCGAGTTCCTTTGGTCCGTCCGCCTGGTCGTCGCCCGCCGCATCGGCGGAGAAGCTCGTGCCGAGCTGCCGGGTGAAGCCGCAATCGGGATAGTTGGAGCAGCCGACGAAGGCGCCGAACTTGCCAAGCTTCAGCGACAGCTGGCCCTCGCCGCAGCGCGGGCAGGCCCGCGGATCGGTGCCGTCCTCGCGCGCCGGGAAGACCAGTGGCCCGAGTTCGACGTTCAGCGCGTCGAGGACATTGGAGACCCGCAGCTCCTTGGTGCCGTCGACATGCGAGGAGAAGTCCAGCCAGAACTCCCGCAGGACGTCCTTCCAGGCGAGCTCGCCCGCCGAGATCCGGTCGAGCTTTTCCTCCAGGCCGGCGGTGAAGTCGTACTCGACGTAGCGCTCGAAGAAATTGTGCAGGAAGGCGGTGACCAACCGGCCCTTGGCCTGCGGCAACAACTTGCGCTTGTCCTGGACGATGTAATCGCGGTCCTCCAGCGTCTGCAGCGTCGCGGCATAGGTGGAGGGTCGGCCGATACCGAGTTCTTCCATCTTCTTGATCAGCGAGGCCTCCGAATAGCGCGGCGGCGGCTCGGTGAAATGCTGCGAGGCGTCGACCGCGCGGCGGGCCAGATCCTCGGCCGAGCGGATTTCGGGCAGCCGCGCCGACTCGTCGTCGTCCTCGCCGGCAGCCGGCGCGACGCTGTCGTCGCGATGCTCGACATAGGCGCCGATGAAGCCGTCGAACTTGATGACCGAACCGGTGGCGCGAAGGCGTGCGGTCTTGCCGTCGCCCTCGGCGACGATCTCGGCGGTGGTCCGCTCGATCTCGGCAGCCGACATCTGGCTGGCGATTGTGCGCTTCCAGATCAGGTCGTAGAGCCGCGCCTGGTCTCGATCGAGGAAGCGCTCGACATCCTTCGGCTGGCGGCTGAATTCGGTCGGGCGGATGGCCTCGTGCGCTTCCTGTGCGTTCTTCGCCTTGGTGGCGTAGAAGCGTGGCTTGTCGGGGACGTAGCGCGGGCCGAAGGTCGTGGCGATGGCCTGCCGCGCCGACTCGATGGCCTCGGGCGCGATCTGCACGCCGTCGGTCCGCATGTAGGTGATCAGGCCGACGGTCTCGCCGCCGACATCAATGCCTTCATAGAGACGCTGCGCCACTTGCATGGTGCGGGAGGCCGAGAAACCGAGCTTGGCGGAGGCCGCCTGCTGCAACGTCGACGTGGTGAAGGGCGGGCCGGGATTGCGGCGGGTGGGCTTGGCTTCGATGCTGTCGACGCGGTAGGTCGCGCCTTCCAGCATGGTGCGCATCAGCGTCGCCCGTGCCTCGTCGCCGATGGACATCTTCTGCAGCTTGTCGCCGGCGAAGGCGGTCAGGCGGGCACGGAACTCGTCGCCGCGCGGCGTCGCCAGCAACGCGCTGAGCTGCCAGTATTCCTGCGGCTTGAAGACCTCGATCTCGGCCTCGCGGTCGCAGACGAGGCGCAGTGCCACCGACTGGACGCGGCCGGCCGAACGGGCGCCGGGCAGCTTGCGCCAGAGCACCGGCGAGAGCGTGAAGCCGACCAGATAGTCCAGGGCGCGGCGGGCCAGATAGGCGTCGACCAGCGGCTCGTCGATCTGCCGCGGGTTGGCCATCGCGTCCAGGACCGCCTTCTTGGTGATGGCGTTGAAGACGACGCGGCTCACCGGCTTGGTGCCGATCACCTTCTTCTGGCGCAGGACCTCGAGCACGTGCCACGAGATCGCTTCGCCCTCCCTGTCCGGATCGGTGGCGAGGACGACGCGGTCGGCCTTCTTCACCGCCTGGGCGATCTCGTTCAGCCGCTTCTGGGAGAGCTTGGCGACCTCCCAGTCCATAGCAAAATCCTCGTCCGGCCGGACGGAGCCGTCCTTGGCCGGCAGATCGCGCACGTGTCCGTAGGAAGCGAGAACCTGGAAGTTGCCGCCGAGATACTTGTTGATCGTCTTCGCTTTGGCCGGCGATTCAACGATGACGACATCCATGAGAAAACGATCCCGAGAGCTGAGGGGGCGACGCATGACAGCCAGCTGAGCTGCCGAATGAGGAGAGGCGAGCGCCGTCCCGTCACATGGACAGTCGCAGCCGCAGGGTCAACCCCGACGCCTGCGTGGCCCAAATCTGGTTGCAACCTCTGCGGGAATAACCTTAAGTATATAACCAGGGCGCGTATTCGTGTCTGCGCAACCGGCGCACCGGGAACCCCTCGTTTCAGGAAGTTGCACCGTCCATGTCATCGAACTCCCAGGATCCGCGAGCAAATCTCCAGTATGTGCGCGACATGCTGGAGCAACTGAGGGTGGTATCCGGTGCACCGGAGGGGTCGGTCCTCGGATATCTCATGGAGATGGCCCGGCTGGAGGCGGATCGACAGCTCGCTTCCCGCGGCAAGCGGTCAAAGCAGTAGAGAGACCTTGCCGTCCGGATGTCGTTCGAGACGGCCGGCGAGGTCGAGTTCGAGCAGGACGAGTTGGACCGCGCCGGGCCGCGAGCCGGTATGGGCGATAATGTCGTCGATCGCGACCGGCGTCGGGCCTAGCGTCTCGACGATCCGCTCGCGCTCGCCCTGCGCTGGCTCGTCCGGTGGTTCGTGGCCGGCGGGCTCCTCCAAGGCGATGTCGTCGCTCCGCATGCGGGCGTCCAGCGGCCGCAGCGCCGCAATGACGTCGGCCGCCTCGGTGACCAGCGTCGCGCCGTCCTTCAGCAGCCGATTCGTTCCGGCAGCGCGCGGGTCGAGCGGTGATCCCGGCACGGCGAAGACGAGCCGTCCCATTTCCGCCGCGAGGCGGGCGCTGATCAGCGAGCCCGACCGCATCGCCGCCTCGACCACGACGAGCCCCAGGCAGAGACCGGCGACCAGTCGATTGCGACGGGGAAAGTCGATGGCCCTCGGCTCCCAGCCGAACGGCATTTCCGAAACGAGGCAGCCGCCGCCATCGACGATCCGCCGCATCAAGGGGCGATGCTCACTCGGATAGGGCTTGTCGAGGCCGCCCGCGAAGACTCCGATCGTGCCGGTCTCGAGCGCCGCCTCGTGGGCGGCGGCGTCGATGCCGCGGGCAAGGCCGGAGACGACAGCATAGCCGGCTGCGCCGAGTTCGGCGGCGAGCGTGCGGGTCAGCTTGATCCCCGACAGCGAGGCATTGCGGGCACCGACCATCGCGACGGCGGGCAACTGGGCGGTCTCCATGTCACCCATCACGGCAAGCACCGGCGGCGCCTGATCGAATGAGCGGAGCAGCGCCGGATAGTCGGGCTCGCCGAGGCAGACGAAGCGGGCACCGAGCCGTGTCGCGCGCGCAAGCTCCTCTTCCGCCGCTCCGCGGCTGGCGACTCGGATGCGCCGGCCGCCACGTGCGGCAAGGTCGGGCAGAGCGGCCAGCGCGGCTTCCGCGCCACCGAAGCGGTTGATCAGGGTGCGGAAGGTGACGGGGCCAACATTGTCGCTACGGATCAACTGCAGCCATGCCAGACGCGTCTCGTCCGGCAGGACGACACCGCGCCGGGGAGCCGCACCGCCGCTCAACCCTTGGCCCCGATCTTGCCCTCCGTGCCGGCAAGCAGCCGACGGATATTGGCGTGATGCTTCAGGTAGACGATCAGCGTCAGGACGGCTGTAAGCACCGCTGCGGCGTTGTAGCCGAGGAGGACGCAGGCGATCGGCACGACCAGAGTCGCGGCAAGCGCGGCCAGCGAGGAGTAGCGCCAGATCGCCGCCACGGACAGCCAGACGGCAGCAAAGACCAGGACACCGACCGGCGCCATGCCCAGCAGGATGCCGAGATAGGTGGCAACGCCCTTGCCACCCTTGAAGCCCAGCCAGACCGGGAAGAGATGACCGAGAAAGGCGCCAAGGCCGGCGACGGCGGCAGCTTCGTTGCCCCAGCGCGAGGCGACGAGCACCGGGACGGTTCCCTTCAGGACGTCGCCGGCAAGCGTCAGCGCTGCCATCGCCTTGTTGCCGGTGCGCAGCGCATTGGTGGCGCCGATATTGCCCGAACCGATCTGGCGCAGGTCACCGAGGCCGAACAACCGGGCGAAGACCAGGCCGAAGGGAATCGAGCCGGAAAGATAGCCGCCGGCAAGGCATGCCAGCGCGATCAGCCACATCTGTTCCCCGCTCCCCAAACGCTCAGTCCCCGTCTGTCGCGGTGAAGACTGTGCGGCCAGCGACGATCGTCCGCAAGACCCGACCCTGGAAGCGGGCGTTCTCGAAGGCGGTATTCTTCGACTGTGAGCGGATGTCGGCCTTGCTGTAGATGAACGGCGCATCGAGGTCGACGATCGCGATGTCGGCCGGGCGCCCGGGCCGTAATGTCCCGCGATCGAGCTTGAGCAACCTAGCAGGCGCCGTCGTCAATGTTTCGATGGCGCGCATGAGCGACAGCGAACCGTCATGGTGCAGCCGTAGCGCCGCGGCGAACAGCGTTTCCAGGCCGATGGCGCCAACCTCGGCCTCCGCGAAGGGATGGCGCTTTCCGTCCTCGTCATGGGGATCGTGCGAGGAGACGATGATGTCGATCGTGCCGTCGGCGACCGCCTCGACCATGGCCTTGCGGTCATCTTCGGGGCGCAGCGGCGGCGACAGGCGGAAATAGGTGCGGTACTCGCCGATGTCGTTCTCGTTCAGCGCCAGATGGTTGATCGAGACACCGGCGGTGACGGACAGGCCGCGGGCCTTGGCGCGCCTGACCGCGTCGGCGGACGCCGCGGTCGAGATCTTGGCGGCGTGATAGCGGCAGCCCGTGAGTTCGGCGAGGCGAAGGTCGCGCTCCAGCGGGATCACCTCGGCCTCGCGCGGCACGCCGGGCAGGCCGAGCCAGGAAGCCAGCAGGCCTTCAGTCATCACGCCCGAGCCGGTGAGTTCGGCATCCTGCGTCTCGTGCATGACCAGCGCGTCGAAATCGCGCGCATAGGTCATGATCCGGCGCAGCAACGCCGGGTTGGCGATGGTCTTGCGCCCTTCCGTAAAAGCCCGGACGCCGGCGGCCCCGAGAAGCCCGATTTCGGTCATTTCCTGCCCGAGCAGCCCGCGCGTCAGCGCCGCGGCCGGGAAGACGTTGATCTCGGCGGTTTCCCTCGCGGTGCGCATGACGAACTCGGCGAGCGCGACGTGGTCGACGACCGGATCGGTGTCCGGCATCGTTAGGATCGAGGTGACGCCGCCGGCGGCCGCGGCACGGCTCGCCGAACGGATCGTCTCGCGGTGCTCGCCGCCCGGCTCGCCGATGAAGACGCGGGCATCGACCAGCCCGGGCAGGGCGGTGAACCGTCGCCCGTCGACGACCTCGGCGCCCTCGGGATGCCCCTGGTTGAGCGCGTCGGCGCCGGCCGCCGCGATCTTCCCGTCGATGACAATCACCGTGCCGGCGGCATCCACGCCGCGATCGGGATCGACGATGCGGATGCCCTCGAGGACGAGCGGGCGCGTCATGCGTTGCTCCCGAGGCCCGGCAGCAGCGCCTGGATCACCGCCATGCGGACGGCGACGCCCATCTCCACCTGCTCCTCGATGACGCTTTGCGGCCCGTCCGCAACTTCGGACGAGATCTCGACGCCGCGGTTCATCGGGCCCGGATGCATGACCAGCGCATCCGGCCGGGCGAAGGCGAGCTTTTCCGCATCGAGGCCGTAATAATGGAAATATTCGCGAACCGAGGGCACGAAGGAACCGGCCATGCGCTCGCGCTGCAGCCGCAGCATCATCACCACGTCGGCGTCCTTCAGCCCCTCGCGCATGTCGCGAAACACCGTGACGCCCATCTGCTCAATGCCGGCCGGCAGCAGCGTCGACGGTGCGACGACGCGCACGCTGGCGCCGAGGGCGTTGAGGAGAAGGATATTCGATCGGGCGACGCGGCTGTGCAGGACGTCGCCGCAGATCGCCACTGTCAGCCGGGCGATCCGGCCCTTGTGGCGGCGGATCGTCAGCGCATCGAGCAGGGCCTGGGTCGGATGCTCGTGCGCGCCGTCGCCGGCGTTGATGACGGAGCAGCCGACCTTCTGCGCCAGCAGCGCGACCGCACCGGCCGCATGGTGGCGCACGATCAGCACGTCCGGCCGCATGGCGTTCAGCGTCATCGCCGTGTCGAGGAGGGTCTCCCCCTTCTTCACCGAGGAGTTGGCGACCGACATGTTCATGACGTCGGCGCCGAGACGCTTGCCGGCCAGCTCGAAGGAGGCCTGGGTGCGCGTCGATGCCTCGAAGAACAGGTTGATCTGGGTGCGCCCCCTGAGGACGCTGCGCTTCTTGTCGCGCCGCCGACTGACTTCGACCTCCGCTTCGGCGAGATCGAGCAACTGGTCGATCTCGTGGGGCAACAGGTTTGCCATGCCGAGAAGGTGGCGATGCGGGAAGATCGGGGGTGTGTCTGGTGCGTTCATCAGGACGACGCCTATAGGCAATTGCAGGAATTGCGGCAAGGATCGCTCCGTTACATCCGAAGGGAAGAACGCGTGGCCGATACGAAATTCCAGACCCACACGGTTTTCAACCAGTCGTCGGACTATCCGGGCTTCAACGCCTATCGCAGCGACCCGCTGCTCCAGCTACTGACGGGCGATCTCGCGGACCCGACGCGCCAGGCGCTTGAGCGCCATGGCCGCTTCTGCGGCTCGTTCGAGGCGCATGATCTGGCGCGGCTGGCCAACACCGAGATCCCAAAGCTGCGTCGATTCGACGAAAAGGGCCGGCGCCTCGAACTCGTCGACTACCACCCCGCCTACCACGCGCTGATGCGGCGCTCGATCGCCGACGGGCTGCATGCTTCGGTCTGGAGCGGCCCCGAGGAAGAAGAGGGGCGTCGCCACCGCAGCCGCGCCGCCCGCTTCTACATGACCGCCGGCGTGGAGTGCGGCCATCTCTGCCCCATCACCATGACCAGCGCCTCGGTCGCCGCGATCGCCGCCGCGCCTGCGGTCCGCGCCGCCTGGATGCCGGTGATCGCGACCCGCCAGTACGACCCGGGCGTCAAGCCGCCGCTGAGCAAGGCGGGCGTCACGCTCGGCATGGGCATGACCGAGAAGCAGGGCGGCACGGACGTGCGGGCGAACACCACGACCGCGGTGGCGGAAGGCGACGGCAACTACCGGGTCACCGGCCACAAATGGTTCACCTCCGCGCCGATGTCGGACGGCTTCCTGGTACTGGCGCAGACCGGGGAGGGGCCGACGTGCTTCCTGATGCCGCGCCGGCGGGATGACGGATCGCTCAACGGGCTGCACTTCCAGCGCCTGAAGGACAAACTCGGCAACCGCTCCAATGCCTCGTCGGAGGTCGAGTTCGTCGATGCCGACGCGACGCGGCTCGGCGCGGAGGGCGCCGGCGTCCGGACGATCATCGAGATGGTGACGCTGACCCGGCTCGATTGCGCGCTGGCCTCGGCCGGGCTGATGCGGGGCGCGCTCAGCGAAGCGGTCCATCACTGCCGCGAGCGAAGCGTGTTCGGCAAGGTTCTCGTCGACCAGCCGCAGATGACCCGGGTACTCGCCGACATGGCGCTCGACGTCGCCGCCGCGTCGGTGCTGGCCTTCCGCCTCGCCGAGGCCTTCGACGGGGCGGCGAAGCGGACAGAAGCCGACGTCGCCTATGCGCGTGTCATGACGCCCGTCGCCAAATACTGGATCTGCAAGATGGCGCCGGCGCTCGTCTACGAGGCGATGGAGTGCCTCGGCGGCAATGGCTATGTCGAGGATGGTCGGCTCGCCCGTGCCTATCGCGAGGCACCGGTGAACGCGATCTGGGAGGGCTCCGGCAACGTCATCGCGCTCGATCTGGCGCGGATCCTGCGGCGAGACCCGGCGGCCTTCGAGGCTGTCATCGCGATGATTGCCGCGGACATGGGCGAGACGGCCGGCCAGACCCCTGGCGTCCTGAGGGCCGCGATGGCCATGGCGGCATCGGACGAGGGTGCCTGCCGGCTGCTGGCGGAACAGATGGCGCTGGCCGCCGCGACGGCGGCGATGTGCCGGCTCGGCCTCGGTCGGGCTGCCGAAGCCTTCGCCGAGACGCGGCTTGGCGGGGTCTTCCGCCATACCTACGGGATGCTGGATCGTCGGCACGATTCCCGCGCCCTCGTCGATGATCTGTTCCCGCCGATCCGCTAATCACTCCACCTGGAACCTTTCGCCTTCCCCGGCGTCGACTCTCGGAGATGTAGTCTCACGGAAAAAGGCGTCATTAAGGTTAATGAGTGGTTTCGATTGCGGCCCGACCGGCCGAGGGCGACACTGGCGTTAACGGATCGGTAACCATGACGGAAGGAGGGTTCCATGCAGCGCATGCTGACCACCCTCGCACTCAGCGCCTGGGCGGGCTTTAGCGCGGTCAGCGCCGCCGGCCTGCTGCGCGAGACGGGCCTTCTGACAGCGCCGGACGGCGTCGCCGGGTTTGTCGCCGCTCTGCCGCTACCGCTTCCGCTCGGTCTTGCCGCACCCGATGCAGCCGCTTTCGCGGCGATCCTCGCATCGCTCGCGACCGGGCTCGGCGCCACTCTGGCATGGCTGCATGCCGCGCCTCGTGGCAACGCCGAACGGGCCGAGCCGATCGCGGCCAGCCTGCTGACGGCGTTCTTCGGTCTCTACGTCGCCGCTTCCCTTTCCGGTTCACCGCTCGCCGGCCTGTTCGGCGAGGGACCGGGCTTCCTCTTTGCGCTGGCCCTCAGCTTCGGCGCGCTGCTGTTCGATCATCTGGTCTCCATCGACGACACCGGCGACCGCGAGTTCGACGCAGCGATGCGGGCGATCGAGGCGGCACGGCGCGATGCACTGCCACGACGCGAGCGGCGTCACTCCAGCGAAAGCGATCAAGGCTGATGCGCACTCTGCTCGTTCTATGGCTGGCACCGCTGGCGATCTTCTGGAGCTGGTATTTCCTGTCGCTCAACGACGTCAGCGACCTGGTCTTCTCGCGGGCGCTGCATGACCATGTCTTCGGCATCTACGGCGAGATGCTGGGCATCGACCCGGCGGAAATCCCGCCGATGATCGCCAAGGCGCTGGTCGTCGACAGCGTCATCCTCGGCGCGATCATCGCGTTCCGCCGCCGTCGCCGGATCGCCGCCTGGTGGCGTCAGCGCGGCGCCGCGGAGCCGGTCGCCTAAGACCGCAGCAGCGTCAACCGGTCCAGCGCGCCCTGCAGAATGAAGGAGGCCGCCGCCGAGTCGATGCGGGTCGCCCGCTTGGCGCGGGAGACGTCCGCTTCCAGGAGGCCGCGCTCGGCCGCCACGGTCGACAGGCGCTCGTCCCAGAACATCAGCGGCCGCTCGTCCAGCCGGACATAGTTGCGCACGAACGCCCGCGTCGACTGCGCGCGGGGGCCTTCCGACCCATCCATGTTGAGGGGCAGGCCGATGACGATTCCGGCGACGCGATCGGCGGCGAGAGCCACCTGCAGCGCCGCCACGTCGGCGGTGAACTTCGTGCGGCTAATGACCTTGCGGGGCGTCGCGAAGCGCTGGCCGAGATCGGAGATCGCCAGCCCGATCGTCTTGGTGCCGAGGTCGAATCCCGCAATCGTCCGGCCGGACGGAACGGTGGCGGCAAATTCCTCGAGCGTCAGTACCGGCATGGGACGCACTGTCTCCGTCTGGTCGGTGGCGGAAGACGCCGGATCCCGCCCGGTCGTCTTGACGCCGGGCCGCGGCCGCGCACTTAGCACGCGCAGTGGCGGCTCGGACAGGGCGGCCGCCCGCCTCGTCCAGCCGCAGGAGCGCCCCCATGAAGATCACCTATTTCGGCCATTCCGCCTTTCGGATCGAGGCCGGGTCCGCGGTCATTCTGATCGACCCGTTCCTCACCGGTAATCCGCATTTCAAGGGCTCGGTCGAGGACGCCGCCAACGGCGCTACCCACATCGTCCTCAGCCACGGCCATGGCGACCATGTCGGCGACACGGTCGACATCGCGAAGCGGACCGGCTGCAAGCTGGTGGCGACCTACGAACTGGCGAACTGGCTGAACGCCAAGGGCGTCGAGTCGGTCGAGCCGATGAACACCGGGGGCACCGTCGCCTTTGACGACTTCACCGTGACCCTGACGCAGGCCTTCCACTCCTCTGCCAACATCGAGGAAAATGGCGGCGTCACCTATCTCGGCATGCCGAATGGCCTGGTCTTCCACTTCAATGACGGGCCGACCGTCTACCACATGGGCGACACCGACATCTTCGCCGACATGGCGCTGATCGAGGAGCTGCATGCGCCGAAGATCGCCATGGTGCCGGTCGGCGACCGCTTCACCATGGGCGCCGCCGTCGCGGCGCTTGCCTGCCGCCGCTATTTCAACTTCGACATGATCGTCCCGATCCACTGGGGAACGATCCCGCTGCTCGACGCCAGTCCCGACAAGTTCGTCGAGGCGATGGAGGGCGACGCCGGCAGGGTCCGCAACCCGGCGATCGGCGTCGCCTTCGAGGTCTGACGACGGTCACGACTTTGCGTCGCGGCAGCGCCGGGGGAGGCCGGCGTTGCCTCCTTACGGCCGCGTCGCTATAGCTCGCGCCAGATAATCATACAGTTCGCAAGGACCGCCATGTCCGTCGATACCGCCACCGTCCGCCGGGTTGCCCGCCTGGCCCGCATCGCCGTCACCGACGAGGATGTCGCAGCGATGGAGGGCGAACTCAACGCCATCCTCGGCTTCGTCGAACAGCTCGGCGAGGTCGACGTCGCGGGGGTGGAGCCGATGACCTCGGTGATCCCGATGGTGATGCGGAAGCGCCAGGACGAAGTGACCGACGGCGGCAAGGCGGACGACATCGTCGCCAATGCGCCGGCGAGCGAGGATCATTTCTTCGTCGTGCCGAAGGTCGTGGAGTAGCGCCGCATGGCCGTGTCCATCGCCGTCGAGACGCCCCTGCGGGATGCAATTCGGGCGCTGGTGGCCGATCTGAACGCCCATCTGAGGCCCTTGTCGCCGCCGGAGTTCCAGTTCCAGATGACGGCGGAACAGATGGCGGGTGATGACACCACCGTCTTCGTCGCGCGGGACGATGCCCAGGCCGTGGTGGGAATGGGCGCGCTGCGCCGTCACGACGCCTCGCTCGGCGAGGTGAAGCGGATGTTCTCCATCCCCGCCATGCGCGGCACCGGCATCGGCTGGCGCCTGCTGCAGGCGATCGAGGCGGAGGCCATTCGCCAGAAGCTCGAGCGGCTCGTCCTGGAAACCGGCGGCACGACCGGCTTCGAACCGGCTTGGGCGCTCTACGAACGCGCCGGCTTCACACGACGTGGCGCCTTCCTCGACTACCCTAATTCCGAATTCAGTCGCTTTTACGAAAAGATGCTGCCCCGATGACCGATCTGACATCCCTGACCATCGCCGAGGCCCGCGACAAGCTGAAGGCGAAGGCGTTCTCCGCCACCGAACTCACGCAGGCCTACGTTTCGGCAATCGAAGCGGCCAACGAGCAGCTCAACGCCTATGTCATGCCGACGCCGGACAAGGCGCTGGCGATGGCAGCGCGGTCGGACGAACGCCTCGCGAAGGGCGAGGCAGGGCCACTCGAAGGCATTCCGCTAGGCATCAAGGATCTCTACGCTACCGAGGGCGTCCATACGCAGGCCTGCAGCAAGATCCTGAAAGGCTTCGAGCCGCGCTACGAATCGACCGTGACTGCCAATCTGTGGGCGGACGGCGCGGTGATGCTGGGCAAGCTCAACATGGACGAGTTCGCCATGGGCTCCTCCAACGAGAGCTCCTGCTACGGACCGGTGAAGAACCCCTGGCGCCGCAAGGGGTCGAATGTCGACCTCGTACCCGGCGGTTCGTCCGGTGGCTCGGCGGCGGCGGTCGCGGCGCATCTGGCCGCCGGTGCTACGGCGACCGACACTGGCGGATCGATCCGCCAGCCTGCGGCCCTCACCGGCACGGTCGGCATCAAGCCGACCTACGGGCGCTGCTCGCGCTGGGGCATCGTCGCCTTTGCCTCCTCGCTCGACCAGGCCGGCCCGATCGGCCGCGATGTTCGCGACGCGGCGATCATGCTGCGCTCGATGGCGTCGGTCGATCCCAAGGACACGACCTCCGTCGACCGCCCGGTGCCCGACTACGAGGCCGCCGTGGGCCGTTCGGTGAAGGGGCTGCGGATCGGCGTGCCGAAGGAATACCGCGTCGACGGCATGCCCGCCGAGATCGAGGCGCTCTGGCAGCAGGGTATCGCCTGGCTGAAGGACGCCGGCGCCGAGATCGTCGACGTCTCGCTGCCGCACACGAAATACGCGCTGCCCGCCTACTACATCGTCGCCCCGGCCGAAGCCTCGTCGAACCTCGCGCGCTATGACGGCGTGCGCTACGGCCTGCGCGTGCCCGGCAAGGACCTGACGGAGATGTACGAGCGGACGCGGGCCGAAGGCTTCGGCCGCGAGGTCAAGCGCCGCATCATGATCGGCACCTACGTGCTGTCGGCCGGCTATTACGACGCCTATTACCTGCAGGCGCAGAAGGTTCGCACGCTGATCAAGCGCGACTTCGAGACGGTGTATGCCGACGGTATCGACGCGTTGCTGACGCCGGCGACGCCGTCGGCGGCCTTCGGCATCGCCGATCAGGACATGGCGTCCGATCCGGTCAAGATGTACCTCAACGACATCTTCACCGTCACGGTGAACATGGCCGGCCTTCCCGGCATCGCCGTGCCGGCGGGGCTGACGGCGGAAGGGCTGCCGCTCGGGCTGCAGCTGATCGGCCGGCCGTTCGACGAGGAAACGCTGTTCTCGCTAGGCTCGGTGATCGAAGAGGCGGCTGGCCGCTTCGAGCCGGCAAAGTGGTGGTGAGCCGATGAGCCAGCTGCGCGAGGCCCTCGACTGCCTGGCGGCCGGCGACTGGCTGGGCGCGCACGCCGTGGTGCAGGACGATCCCTCGGCCGAAGCGGCCTGGATCCACGCGCATCTTCATCGCGTCGAGGGCGATCCCGACAATGCCGCCTACTGGTATCGCAAGGCCGGACGGCCGGCGGCGAAGGGAAGCCTCGAGGACGAGCGCGCCGCGATCATCGCGGCACTAGGGGCTGGCTGACTCAGTCCTGCGAATTGTTCGCGGCCGAAGGGATGCCAAAATAGATTTCATCTAGCGGAAGATCACAGGCCAGGGCCGCCACCTTAACTGCACCGGCGGTAACGATCGTCGCATGCGCGGACCATTTGCCGTCGTAACCGCGATCCCACTGCCAGATACGGGGCGTCTCCTGATCCACGACGAGATAGGTTTGAAGCGCCTTCAGGGCTTGGTATTCGACGCGCTTGGGTCCGAAATCCTCCGGGGCCGTCGACTCGGACAGAACTTCGACGATGAGTACGGCGCTGTCGGTCGTGCGGCCGCCGGGCGGTCCTCCTGCCGGCTCGACCATAATGTCGGCGTAGCGGATTGATCGGGGACCCGTCTGTATCGCGAAGTCGCCCTGGTGGACGAGGAAGGCCGACCGGTCGATCTGTGTCTGAAGCATATGGTCGAGATTGCCGACGATCCGAGAGTGCGACCGCTTCACGAATGGTTGCATCTGCGGCGCCCCGTCCACGAGCTCGAACCGTCTCGGCTGGCCTTCCAGCCATTCAAAGAAGGCGGCGATCGTCAGGTCTGTGGGAAGAACTGACGATGGCCGTGTCTCGGTGAGGGCGCTCATGAACCGCTCCTTGAAGAAGGCAGCTCAAAACTAGCATATAGAAAAGCAGATCGCAGCAGACGGGACAAAGCCGTGGGAAGCTGACCGCCGGCGCGCTTGAACCCCTTCGGCCTTTCCTCTAGCGAACTAGCACGCTCCTCAGCAGGTTTCCGGATACGCCATGACCCTCGTCGACACCCGCACGCCCGATCCGAAGAACTTCGTCGCCGGCGCTACCGGGGACTGGGAGATCATCGTCGGCATGGAAGTCCATGCGCAGGTCCTGTCGGAGTCGAAGCTGTTCTCCGGCGCCTCGACGAGCTTCGGCGGCGCGCCGAACGACCATGTCAGCCTGGTCGATGCCGCGATGCCGGGCATGCTGCCGGTGATCAACGAGGAATGCGTTCGCCAGGCGATCCGAACCGGGCTCGGTCTCAAGGCCGAGATCCGGCACCGGTCGGTGTTCGACCGGAAGAACTATTTCTACCCGGACCTGCCGCAGGGGTACCAGATCTCCCAGTTCAAGGACCCGATTGTCGGGGAGGGGATCGTCTCGGTCGCGGTCGGGCCCGACTCGAAAGGCGAGTTCGAGACGATCGAGGTCGGCGTCGAGCGGCTGCATCTCGAACAGGATGCCGGCAAGTCGCTGCACGACCAGCATGCGACGATGTCGTTCGTCGACCTAAACCGTTCCGGCGTCGCCCTGATGGAGATCGTCTCCAAGCCCGACATGCGCTCGGCCGACGAGGCGAAGGCCTTCCTGACCAAGCTGCGGACCATCCTGCGCTATCTCGGCACCTGCGACGGCAACATGGACGAAGGCTCCATGCGCGCCGACGTCAACGTCTCGGTGCGACGTCCCGGCGGCGCCTTCGGCACGCGCTGCGAGATCAAGAACGTCAACTCGATCCGCTTCGTCGGCCAGTCAATCGATTCCGAGGCACGACGCCAGATCGCGATCCTCGAGGATGGCGGCACGATCGACCAGGAGACGCGGCTGTTCGACCCGGTGAAGGGCGAGACGCGGGCGATGCGCAGCAAGGAAGACGCGCACGACTATCGCTATTTCCCCGATCCGGATCTCCTGCCGCTGGAGTTCGACCAGGCCTATATCGACGCGCTGCTGAAGGAACTGCCGGAGCTGCCGGACGAGAAGCGCAACCGGCTGATCGCCGATGCGGGCCTATCGGCCTATGACGCCTCGATCCTCGTCTCGGAAAAGGCGATTGCGGACTACTTCGAAAAGGTCGCCGAAGGACGCGACGGCAAGCAGGCGGCGAACTGGGTGATCAACGATCTGCTCGGCGCACTGAACAAGGACGGCAAGTCGATCGAGTCCAGTCCCGTCTCGGCCGCGCAGCTGGGCACCATCCTCGACCTCATCCGCGAGGAAGTGATCTCGGGCAAGATCGCCAAGGAGCTATTCGAGATCGTCTGGGCCGAAGGCGGCGATCCGCGGGAAGTGGTCGAGGCGCGCGGCATGCGCCAGGTCACCGACACAGGCGCGATCGAGGCTGCGGTGGATGAAGTGATCGCCGCCAACCCGGACAAGGTCGAGCAGGCCAAGGCGAAGCCGTCGATGGCCGGCTGGTTCGTCGGCCAGGTGATGAAGGCGACCGGCGGCAAGGCGAGCCCCGGCGCGGTCAACGCACTGGTCAAGGCGAAGCTCGGCGTCGAATGACCTTCTACGTTCGCACCGCAGGCCTGCGCGACCTGGAAGCAGTCAGCGTGCTGCTCGGCGAGACCTGGCACGCCACCTATGACGGCATCTACGGCGCCGATCGCGTGGCCGAGATCACCGGCTCGTGGCACTCGGTCGACGCGCTCAAGTCACGCCTCGGCAAGCTGAACGCCGAATTCGTGGTCGGCGACGACGGCGAGCGCATCGGCGGCATGGCCTTCGCCGCGGCTGCCGGGCCGGACGGCAAGACCGTCGTGCTGCACCAGCTCTACGTCCATCCCGACTGCCAGGGCAGCGGATTGGGCAGCGCCCTGCTTGCCGAGATCATCGAGTCGTTTCCGCAGGCGGACCGACTCCGGCTGGAGGTGGAGGAGGCCAACGAACCGGCCATTCGCTTCTATCGCGCCCGGGGATTCGCCAAGACCGGTTCGACGGCGAATTGCGGTGCGGCGGATTCGGGCATTCCGGCGGCGATCTACGAAAAGCCGCTCGGGTGAGCCGCCAAGCCCGGCAATGGACATTTCACCAGCGGGGCAGCATAAGGTCCCGGCATCGAGACGGATTGGGATCGCCATGAAAGACTGGCTGCTGCAGATCTTCACCTGGTGGAACGGTCAGACGATCGGCACGAGGTTCTACACTTGGCGGTTCGGCCGCAACGTCGGCACGGACGAGTTCGGCAACGTCTATCACGAGAACGCCGACGGCTCGAAGCGCTGGGTCATCTACAACGGTCCTGCCGAGCCCTCGATGATCCCGCCCGGCTGGAACGGCTGGATGCATCACCGCGTCGACACGCCGCCGACCGTGGAAGACTACCGCCCGCACGCCTGGGAGAAGCCGCATCTGCCGAACTTCACCGGCACCGGCAAGGCCTACCGGCCGAAGGGCTCGCTGCTCAACCCGGCCGACCGGCCGCGCGTCACCGGCGACTACGACGCCTGGACGCCCTGACAGGTTTGGCTGCCGTTCAGGACGAGCGGACGCGGTCCGCGCCCGCCGTGGTTGGTTGCCGGTCGGGTCCGTCCGGCTATCCGTCCCAGCCTCCGCCGCAATTGCGTGGCACGCCCTGTGACACAGGCCCTTGCGCCCGTGCCGACTGAAGGTCATCCGATGAAGCGCCGCCTCCCGACGTCGATCCTTGCTGCGCTGATGGTCATGGCATGCGCCCCCGCCAGCGCGCAGCAGCGTGTCGAGAACCCGGTGGCGGTGTTTTCCGGTCTGGACAAGATCACCGGCCGGATCACCAGCTTCGACGTCTATATCGACGAGACGGTGCAGTTCGGGTCGCTGCAGGTCACGCCGAAGGTCTGCTACACCAGCGCCGAGGGCGAGGCGACCCGGACCGATGCGTTCATCGAGGTCGACGAGATCACGCTCGACCGGGAGATCCGGCAGATCTTCTCCGGCTGGATGTTTGCCGATTCTCCCGGCCTCAACGCCGTGGAGCACCCGGTCTACGACGTCTGGCTGAAGGACTGTAAGACCGACTCGGCGGTTCCCGCACCGGAAGGGTGAAATGTCGCGTCCGCGGCGACGGCGTCCTCGAGCAGGAGCTGGTAGTCGTCACGGGGGATTTCGATCGCCCCGAAGCTCGCCAGATGTTCCGTCAGGAACTGGGTGTCGAGCAGCTGGTAACCGCCGCGCCTGAGCCGGTCGCATAGATACGCCAGCGTGATCTTCGAGGCGTCGGTGCGGCGCGAGAACATGCTCTCGCCGAAGAAGGCCGCACCCAGCGACACGCCGTAGAGACCGCCGACGAGGTGCACGCCCTCCCACGCCTCGACGGAATGCGCGAAACCTTCCCGGAAGAGTTCCAGATAGAGCGCGCGGATCTGGCTGTTGATCCAGGTCTGGGTGCGCCCGGGTGCCGGCTCGGCGCAGGCATCGACGACGGCGGGGAACGCCGTGTCGATGCGGATCTCGAACGGCTGCCGCCGGATCGTCTTGCGCAGGCTGCGCGACAGATGGAACTGATCCAGCGGCAGGATGCCGCGCTCGGTCGGGTCGATCCAGAAGATGCGCGGGTCGTCGGCGCTCTCGGCCATCGGGAAGATGCCGCACGCATAGGCCTTCAGAAGGATGGCCGGCGTGATCTCGAACCGCTGACCGCCCCGCCGAACCATGATTACCCGGCTCCGCCGGCGGCCAGGTAGTTCTCCAGCCAGTGGATGTCGTAGTCACCGGCGCCGATGTCGGGGTTGTCGACGAGATCGCGGAACAGCGGCAGCGTCGTCTTGACCCCGTCTACGACGATCTCGTCGAGCGCCCGGCGCAGGCGCATCATGCATTCGGCGCGGTTGCGGCCGTGAACGATCAGCTTGCCGATCAGGCTGTCGTAGAAGGGCGGGATCGCATAGCCCTGATAGACACCCGAATCGACGCGAACGCCGAGGCCGCCCGGCGTGTGATAATGGGTGATCGTGCCCGGCGACGGGGCGAAGGTCTTCGGATCCTCGGCGTTGATCCGGCACTCGATGGCGTGCCCCGAGAAGACGATCTCCGACTGGGTGATCGACAGGCCCTGGCCGGCGGCGACGCGGATCTGTTCGTGGACGAGGTCGAGGCCGGTGATCGCCTCGGTGACCGGGTGCTCGACCTGCAGGCGGGTGTTCATCTCGATGAAGAAGAACTCGCCGTTCTCGTAGAGGAACTCGATCGTGCCGGCGCCGCGATAGCCGAGCTTGGCGATCGCATCGGCGCAGATCCCGCCGATCGATGCGCGCTGCTCCTCGGTCAAGGCCGGCGAATTGGCTTCTTCCCAGACCTTCTGGTGGCGACGCTGCAAGGAGCAGTCGCGCTCGCCGAGATGGATGGCATTGCCCTTGCCGTCGCCGAAGACCTGCACCTCGATATGGCGCGGCTTCTCGAGATATTTCTCGATATAGACGGCGTCGTCGCCGAAAGCGGCGCCCGCTTCGGTCCGAGCGGTGGACAGGGCGACCGAAAGGTCGGCGCGCGAGCGTGCCACCTTCATGCCGCGGCCACCGCCACCGGCGGAAGCCTTCACGAGGACCGGGAAGCCGATATCGTCGGCTATCCGCAGTGCCTCGTCGTCGTCAGTCACGGCGCCGGGCGAGCCGGGTACGACCGGGATGCCGAGGCGCATTGCGGTGCGCTTGGCCTCGATCTTGTCGCCCATGATCCGGATGTGCTCGGCGGTCGGGCCGATGAAGGTGATGTTGTGGGCGTCGAGGATGTCGGCGAAGCGGGCGTTTTCCGACAGAAAGCCGTAGCCGGGATGCACCGCATCGGCGCCGGAGATCTCGCAGGCCGCCACGATCGAGGGAATGTTGAGATAGCTGTCGCGCGACGGCGGCGGGCCGATGCAGACGCTTTCATCGGCAAGACGCACATGCATGGCGGTGTTGTCGGCGGTCGAGTGCACCGCCACAGTGGGGATGCCGAGTTCCTTGCAGGCCCTCAGGACCCGCAGCGCGATCTCGCCGCGGTTGGCGATCAGGACCTTCTTGAACATGCTGGCCCCTTACGCGATCACGACGAGCGCTTCGCCGTATTCCACGGGCTGGGCGTTCTCGACGCAGATGCGGGTGATCCGACCGGCGCGAGGCGCCGGGATCTGGTTCATGGTCTTCATCGCCTCGATGATCAGCACCGTCTCGCCTTCGGCGACCTGCTGCCCGACCTCGATGAAGTTCTTCGCGCCAGGTGCGGAAGCGAGATAGACCGTGCCGACCATCGGCGAAGGCACGGTGCCGGGCTCAGGCCCGGTCGGTGCCGCGGGCGCCGGCTGCGACGCGGGGGCGAGGGCCTGCTGCATCGGCTGAGGGGCCTGCATGTACTGCATCGGCTGCGGATAGTCCTTCTGGCGCGACACGCGCACCCGGACCGACCCGCGCTCGATCTCGATCTCCGTCAGGTCGGTGTCGTTCAGGATGGTCGCCAGCTCGCGCACCAGCGCGGGGTCGAGGTTGTGATCTTCTCTGGACATCTTTTTCCTTCGGCCGCTCGGACCCGATGCTCTAAGTGAGGCGCGACTTGAGGGCAGCGATCGCGATCTCGTAGCCAACCGGCCCGAACCCGACGATCATGCCCAGCGCGATCGGCGCGATGAGGCTCTTGTGCCGAATCTCTTCGCGCGCGTGGATGTTCGAAATGTGCACTTCCACGATCGGCTTGTCGAAATAACGAAGCGCGTCGTGAATGGCGAGGGACGTGTGGGTGTAGGCACCGGCATTGATGATGATTGCCGCCGCCTCGTCGCGGGCCTGATGGATCCAGTCGACCAGTTCACCCTCATGGTTCGACTGCCGGAAGACGATGTCGAACCCGGCAGCTTCGCCGACCTCGATACAACGGCGCTCGACATCGGCGAGCGTCGCCGAGCCATAGATCGCGGGTTCGCGCCGGCCGAGCGTGTTGAGGTTCGGTCCGTTGAGGATGTAGATCGTCGAGGTCATCGACCCTCGTTCTGTTTCGGAACGGCCGCGCGTGCCCGACGCGCTTGCCTGTCCGTATAGAGCCATCGTGCCGCCGGGGAAAGCGTCGGCTGCCTGTTTCGCGCGCCTGACGTCAGCAGCTGGTGCTTCCGCACGCGCGGACATTGGCAATGCCGGCCGCGAGCGCCTCCTTGCCGACCGCGCCGGCCAGGATGCCGTCGGCAAGGACGTAACTCGGCGTGCCGTTGATCGCCAAGCCTTCGGCGAGTTCGTTCGATTCGGCCAGCGCCGCTGAGACCGCGGGGGAAGACATCGCCGTGCGCAAGGGAGCCGTTTCGATGCCCAGATCCTCCGCCACGCCCATTGCTGCCGCTTCGTCGGCGACGCCGCGCGATCCGAGCAGGGTGCGCTGGAACTCGCCATAGCGTTCCGGGGCCAGTTCACGGACAGCAAGGCTCACCCGCGAGGCTGCCAGCGACTGGGGCCCGAGTACCGAGATCTCCTTGAGCACGAAGCGGATGTCGGGATCCGCCGCGAGCAGGGCGTCGACGTCCGCCTGTGCCTGTTTGCAGTAGCCGCAATTGTAGTCGAAGAATTCGACCAGCGTGACGTCGCCATCGGGATTGCCGAGAACCGTGCCCTCGGGAGAGGCGAAGAGCGCGGTGCTATGTTCCTCGATCGCATCCTTCTGCGACGCCATCTGCTCGGTCGCCCGCTTGGCTTCGAGCGCGTCGAGGGCCTCCAGCAGCACTTCCGGGTGCTCGACCAGATACCGATGGATGATCGACTCGATCTCTTGCGTCGCTTCCGTGTCGAACCGGGGCTGGGCTGTCTGGGCCGCAGCAGGCAGGGCGAGCGCGAGGCTTGCGGCCGCCGCGAGAAGGGTCTGTCGTGTCACGTTGGGTGAATTCCTTGTGGTCATGACCGCGGCTTGGTCTGGATGATGTCCTGGGCCTGCAGCCACGAGGGCGAGCCGCGCTTGAGCTTCTGCTGCGCACGGGTGGCGAAAATCTGGGCCTGGCGAATGTTGCCGCCGTGCCAGTAGCCCTCGGCCGTGGCAAGTTCGGCCTGTCCGACCTCGCCGAGCTGGCCATAGGCCATGGCCAGAAAACGGTAGGCCGACGCATTGGCGGGGTCCGACTGAAGCCCCCCGCGGATCAACTCGATGGCCTTCGGCATCTGCGAGCGGTCGCCGCCGGAGACGATGGCCTGGCCGACCTGCGCCTTGAGCAGGCCGGAGCCGGTGCCGTCGAGCTTGACCGCCCGGGAATAGGCGGCCGCGGCTTCCGACGCCCGGCCTGCCGCCATCAGCGTCTCGCCGCGCATCTCGTGGAACCAGGGATTGTTGGGGCGAGCCGCGATCAGCGCATCGATCTTCTGCAAGGCCGAGGCGGTCGAGCCGGCGAGTTGCGTGGCGATCGCGTCGCCGTAAAGCGCCGGAAGCCCGCGCGGATCGCGCGCGAACAGCCGCCGCACGTCGCCCATGCCGCCGTTATAGGCCGCGATCTTCGCGCGGGCGAGATTGTGTCGTTCGACCAGAGCCGGTGGATCGGCACGGCCGAAATGCTGGCTTTCGCGGGCCGCCGCTTCGAGGGCCGCGATGCGGTCCCGCGGCATCGGGTGCGACGACAGATAGTTCGATCGCGCTGCGGCAAACAGATTGTTGCGGTCGAGCGTCGAGAAGGTTTCGAGCAGGCCTTTGCCGGACTGGCCGGTCCGGTCGAGATAGGTGAGGGCGGTGCGGTCGGCGGCCGATTCCTCGCCGCGCTGGTAGCTGAGGAGGCTGCGCTGCGCCGCGGCACTGCCGCCGGACATCAGGCCGGCGCCGGCCTGCGCCGCCCCACCCGCGCCGGTGCTGGCACCGGCCACCGCGATGCCGGCACCCAAAAGTCCCGCCACGATGGCAATCGTCTGGGACCGCTCGAGCTGCTCGCGCAGCCGCTGCTGGTGACCGCCGGCGAGATGGCCGATCTCGTGGGCAATGATGCCGATCAGCTGGTTGGGCGTCTCCGTCGCGGTGATCGCGCCGGTGTTGATGAAGATGCGCCGACCCGCGACGAAGGCGTTGAAGCCCGGAGAGTTGACCAGCACGATCTGGATTCCGGACCGCGACAGCCCTGCCGCCTTGAGGATCGGGCGGGCATAGTCGGCGACCAGTGCTTCGATCTCGGCGTCGCGCACGACCGGCAGGCTGGCCTTCTCGCTGCGGGACTGCGCCGAGACGGGCGTGAGAGCGACCGACAATGCGGTGGCGAGCACGGCGACATGCCGGCAGAGGCGATGCAGAGGGCGTTTCATTCAAAGGACCTCGGTGTCGGCCGTCATTCGAACGACGTTTGCTGCTTGAGCACGGCGCGTCTTTCGATGTTTCGTCACGGCAATCCGGCGAATTTGAGGGAAAGCGAAGCGGACGGTGCGTTCTGTCTGCCATGCCACCCTAGCTGACGACGACCGATCGCGTCTATGAAGTCGACCCTCGGCGTTCGCCGCGATGCCATCACCCACAGACTGGAACCGCCCGTGACCCCAACCCGCGCGCTCACCGCTTCCCGCCGCTCCGAGATCGATCCGTTCCGGGCGATGGACGTGCTCGCCGAGGCCAACCGGATGATCGCGCGCGGCGAGAACGTGATCTCGCTCGCCGTCGGCCAGCCGGCGGCGCCTGCGCCGCAGGCTGCACGCGACGCGGCGCGGCTGATGCTCGACCATGGCCGTGTCGCCTATACGGATGCGCTTGGCCGCGGTGACCTGCGCGAGCGGATCGCCCGGCATTATCAGGACGCGTACGGACAGAGCGTCGCGTCCGAGCGGATCATGGTCACCACGGGATCGTCCGCCGGCTTCAACCTGGCCTTTCTCGCGGCTTTCGATCCCGGCGACCGGATCGCCATCGCGGCGCCCGGCTATCCGGCGTACCGGAACATCCTGAAGGCGCTGGGGCTGGTGCCGGTGGAGCACGAGGTCGACGCCTCGACCGGTTACGTTTTTACCGCCGACCATTTGCGGCATCTGCACGAGTCAGGCCCCGTCGCCGGCGTTCTGGTCGCCAGCCCGGCCAACCCCACCGGCACGATGACACCCCGCGACGAGCTGCGGCGGCTGGTGGAATATGCCGATGCCGCCGGCATCCGCTTCATCTCCGACGAGATCTATCACGGCCTGACCTATGGCCAGGCGGAGGAGACGGCGCTGGCGTTCTCCGACAGCCCGCTGGTCGTCAACTCGTTCTCGAAATACTACTGCATGACCGGATGGCGCATCGGCTGGCTGGTGCTGCCGCCGAGCCTGGTGCGGGCCGCCGAGCGGATCGGCCAGAGCCTCTACATCTCGGCACCGGAGATGTCGCAGGTCGCGGCCACCGCGGTATTCGACTCACGCGACGAACTCGACGCGGTGCGTACCGGCTATATCCGCAACCGCGACCTCCTGGCGGCGCGGCTGCCCGGCCTCGGCTATCGGGACATCGCGCCGATCGACGGCGCGTTCTACGCCTATGCCCGTATCCCCGAGGGGGCGATCGGCTCTACGGCGTTCGCCAAATCCATTCTCGAGCGCTGCCACGTGGCGATCACGCCCGGCACGGATTTTGACCAGCGTCGCGGCGAGGGGTTCGTGCGGCTCTCCTACGCCTGCGACCATGCCAGCCTCGGCGAGGCGCTCGACCGGATGCAGGCACTGCTGCGCGGCTGACCCCTGCTGCGGTCCGCCGCTTCGGGATGCGTGAAAACAAAAAAGGGCGGCCACATGGCCGCCCTTTCGATTCAGTGCCTGATGCCGGAGGCGATCAGAAGAAGCTGCGGCGGGCCCACCAGCCGGTGCGGCGCGGTTTGTCTTCTTCCTTGCCCGACTCAGCACTGCTGCCGGAGGTCACCACCGGATCCTTCGGTGCCGAAGCCGGCTCGGCTTCGGTCGTCGGCAGGTCGTCGTTGGCAGCGGTCGCTTCGCCGGCATCGCCACTGGATGCGATCTCCATCGGAGCGTCCTGGCGATCATCGTTGGCGACCGGTTCGACGGTCACCTCTGCCTGGCCGGCGAATTCCTCCACCGGCTCTGCCGCTAGGGCTTCCTCCGCAACCGCATGGACCGGCTCGGCTTCGCTGACGGCGGCCACCGGAGCATCCGGGAAGAACTGATCGGCATTGGCCCGATCCTCCGTCCCGTCGGCGACGAAGACCGTCGCGGCGATCGGCGTTTCCGCATCACCCGATTCGCCGTTTTCCGGCGTGTCCTCGCGGTTGCGACGGCCGCCACGGCGACCGCGCCGGCGCCGGCGGCGACCCCGCTCGTCATCGTCGCTCGCCACCGCGTGATGCGGCTCGGCAGAATCGGTCTCGTTATCATCGTCCTCGGCGAAGGCGCCGTTATTGTCCTCCGAGGAGGTGGCCTCCGTCTCGGACTTGTCACCGTCCCGCCGGCGGCCCCGACGCCTGCGACGCCGCGGCCGGCCGCTTTCGCTGCTGTCGGCGGCCTCCTCGACCCGGCCTTCGGCTTCGGCCTCATGCTCGTCGGACTCGGCAATGTCGACCGCCGCTGCCCGTGCCGCCTCTTCGTCGGCGGCTTCCTCGGCGGCGTCGATCGCCGCGACCTCATCGGACTGGATCGCTTCCATCGGCATCGGCGCCCGCGGCGCTTCCGCACCATGGTCGATCTGGATGCCCTGGCGCCCGGCGCTCTCGTCCGCCTCGATCATGATCCGCAGGCCATAGAGCCGCTCGAGTTCCTCGATGCGCTTGCGCTTCTCGTTGAGGACGTAGAGCGCCGTCGCCGTCGGAACCTTGACGATGAGGTCGTGGCTCGAATGCTTCTGCAGGTGCTCCTCGATCGTGCGCAGCACGTGCAGCGCCAGCGACGAGGCGGAGCGGATGTGGCCCGTGCCCTCGCAAACCGGGCAGGTCTGCATGGTGGATTCGAGCACGCTGGCGCGGATGCGCTGGCGGCTCATTTCCATCAGGCCGAAATGCGAGATCCGCCCGACCTGGATGCGGGCGCGATCGCTCTTCAGGCAATCCTTCATCTTCTTCTCGACGGCGCGGTTGTTGCGCTTCTCTTCCATGTCGATGAAGTCGATGACGATCAGGCCGGCGAGATCGCGCAGCCGCAGCTGGCGCGCGACTTCCTCCGCCGCTTCCAGATTGGTCTGGTAGGCAGTGTCCTCGATCGAATGCTCCTTGGTGGAGCGGCCGGAGTTGACGTCGATGGCGACGAGCGCCTCGGTCTGGTTGATGATGATGTAGCCGCCGGACTTCAGCGTGACGTGCGGCTGCAGCATGCGGTCGAGCTGCCCCTCGATGCCCTGGCGCGCGAAGATCGGCGTCGGGTCGCGGTACGGCTGCACGGCCTTTGCCTGGCTCGGCATCAGCATCCGCATGAAGTCCTTGGCCTCGCGGTAGCCGCCTTCGCCGGCGACCAGGATCTGGTCGATGTCCTTGTTGTAGAGGTCGCGGATCGACCGCTTGATCAGGCTGCCTTCCTCATAGACGAGGGCAGGGGCGATCGAGGACAGCGTGACGTTGCGCACCGTCTCCCAGAGCCGCATCAGATATTCGTAGTCGCGCTTGACCTCGGCCTTGGTGCGGTTGGCACCGGCGGTGCGCAGGATGATGCCCATGCCGCGCGGCACTTCGAGTTCGCGCACCACGTCCTTGAGGCGCTTGCGGTCGACGGCGTTGGTGATCTTGCGGGAAATGCCGCCACCGCGCGCGGTGTTCGGCATCAGCACCGAATAGCGTCCGGCCAGAGACAGATAGGTGGTGAGGGCGGCGCCCTTATTGCCGCGCTCTTCCTTGACGACCTGGACGAGCAGGATCTGGCGGCGCTTGATCACCTCCTGGATCTTGTACTGGCGGCGCGGGCGGACCTGGCGGACGGGGACTTCCTCCATCGCGTCCTCGGAGCCGACCTCGTCGATCTCCTCTTCCTCGCCGTTCTCGTCGGCGTGGTCGTCGTCGCCCGTGCGCGAACGGTTGCGGCGACCGCGGCCACGCCGACGGTTGCGCTGCTCGCGCTCGCCACCCTTGTCGCCGGACTCAGTGTCGGCTTCGTTCGAGCCGGAAGCCTCGTCGTCGCCGTTCTCGTCGTCACCGTTCTCGTCGGCGTCGCCGGAGCGCGCCTCGTGGTTCTCGTCGTCGCGGCGATCCTCGCCCGAATGGCCTGTCTCGGACGCGTTGCCGGCTTCCTCGATTTCCTCGGAGACGCTGTCGCCGTCATTGTCGTCGCGCTCGGCGGCGCGGCTGCGGGCCGGTCGCTTGTTCTGCTGACTGCGGGCGACCTTGGCGTCCTCGGCGATTTCCTCTTCCTCGGCCCGAGCGAGGTCTTCCTCGATCAGCGCCTGCCGGTCGGCCTTGGGGATCTGGTAGTAGTCGGGGTGGATCTCGTTGAAGGCGAGGAAGCCGTGGCGGTTGCCGCCGTACTCGACGAAAGCGGCCTGGAGCGACGGTTCGACCCGCGTCACCTTGGCGAGGTAGATGTTTCCCTTGAGCTGCTTCTTGTGTTCCGACTCGAAGTCGAATTCCTCGATCCGGCTACCGCGTACGACGACGACGCGGGTTTCCTCCGGATGGGAGGCGTCGATCAGCATCTTGTTTGCCATGCAAATTCTCCCGGGCGCTCGCGCGGGATCGCGGGGAGGCAATGCGTGCCGGACCGTCGATCGCTGGGCGCGAGCCCGTATCGGCCGCTAGCGTCAACCGCGTCCGTCCCCGGCAAGACGCAAATCCGGGCCGTGAGGTCCGGACTGGCTGCGTCGATGGGGATCTGGAGGCTGGCGACAAAATCACGACCTGCAACAACTGGATGGCCGCTGTGGCGGCCGACGGAACGAGCGGACCGTTGCTGTTGGCACAGTGCATGTCCGCATCGCTGAACAACCGGCTGGACGAAGGCTCCAGCGTCGGTCGAAAATCTTCCACGAGGCCCGATGACGTGGTCGAATGCCGCGGGGGGTCGTCGCGCCCATGAAGATCGCCGTCGGACAGTGGGAAATCCGCTGCGGCAGGGGCTCCGACTCGGCGACGACACATATCCGTGTCACACTAAGCCTCACTTCCGCTTTTAGGCTGCGCAGCACCAAGAGACAAGGGCGATACCGTGATGGACCTTGCGCGGCGGCCCTGTGGGCCAAGCCCGAGGCAAGTTCCGGTGGATACTGGCACATACAGACAGGGCTTGCGTCTGCGCCGCTGCGTCGCCCGCCCCAGTGTGATCATCTTTCTCCGGTTTCGAAGCGTAGCCGGTCCGCACGATTCGCCGCCGGCACCTACGGTCCATCCGAAGCAAATGGTGGGAATGACCTGCAACGTCCGCTCTCATGCGATCCGCCTCGGCTCAGCGCTTTTTGTCGCGCTGATGCTCGTCGCGCCGACCTCGATGGTGGCGGAGGCGGACGAGAAGCTGATCACCGGGCTCGACCAGAGCGTCGATGAATCCGGCTACAGCGTGAGGTTCGACCTGAACGGGGCGGCAGAGACGCGGCTGCTCCGACTGGTCAATCCCGACCGGGTTGCGATCGACTTCATTGACACGCTGCCCGTCGTGCCGATCGTGACCCCGCCGGACAACGCCTTCGTCGCAACGGTTCGCCATGGCCTCGCGGCGAGCGACCGGTACCGCTTCATCTATGAGCTGAAGCAGGACGCCGTGAGTTCAATCGAGCGGCAGGCGCGATCCGGCGGCGAGATCGTGAAATTAACGATCGGAAACGCGGCGAACGTCGTCCCGTCGCCGGAGCCGGTGGCCGATGCGGCACCCGCAGCGTCGCAGGAGGCGCCGGCACCGCGCCGCGACATCGAAGCCGATCGGGACCTCATCATCGTCATCGATCCCGGCCATGGCGGCGTCGATAACGGCGCGGTATCCAAATCCGGCACCTACGAGAAGGAGATCAATCTCGCCGCGGCGTTCTCGCTGCGCGACGCGCTGCTGACGCATCCCAGGGTGAAGGTCGTGCTGACCCGCGAGTCGGACGTGTTCATCCCGCTCGACGAGCGCGCCGCGATCGGTCGGCGCGAACAGGCGCATCTGTTCGTGTCGATCCACGCCGATTCGATCCGGGCCGCGGGGCTGCGCGGGGCGACGGTGTACACTTTGTCCGAAAACGCCTCGGACGAACTCTCGCGGCAGATCGCGGCGACCGAGAACGCCGCCGACCGATTTGCCGGCGCCCAGTGGCAACGCAGCGCGCCTGACGTGGTGGACATACTGGTCGACCTGACGCGCCGGGAGACCGTAAGCTTTTCGGAACATTTCGCCGCCTCGCTGGTCGAGGACCTGGCGCGCAATGACGTCCGGCTGATCAAGAATCCGAAGCGATCGGCCGGTTTCCAGGTGCTGATGGCGCCAGACGTACCCTCCGTGCTTGTCGAGATGGGGTTCCTCTCCAACAGGGAGGACGAAAAGCTTCTGACCGATGCGGCATGGCGCGCCGACGTGTCGGAAGCGATCGCCGACGCGATCGTCGGGTTCTTCCGCGGCGAACAGGCGGCACGGGCTTCCGGCACCGAATGACGCCGCCAGTGGCAGGAAGTCGGCTAGCTGTGATAAAATCGTCACGTTCGCCGCTTTCAGATTGGCGGACATAGTGGCATCCACGGGCTTGCCGCATTTGACGCCCAGAGGTTAGCCAACGGAATGCACGATCCGCGTCGAGGTCTTCGATGCCGGATCACTGGGCAGCCGGTCGCCTCGTCAAGGGGACGACGCGTTGGGGACCGGTAGAGGCGTCAGGCCGGACCGGACGGAGTTTCGATGATCAGACTGCTCGGCTATTTCTTCGGGATAGGCGCGGTGTTCTTCCTCCTCGTCGCCGGCGGCATCGCCTGGTACCTGGAGCGGACGGCGCAAGACCTGCCCGACTATCAGGTCCTGGCGAATTACGAGCCGCCGGTGACGACGCGGGTGCATGCCTCGGACGGCTCGCTGATGGCCGAATACGCGCGCCAGCGGCGGCTTTTCCTGCCGATCCAGGCGATTCCGAATCTCGTCAAGAACGCCTTCCTCTCGGCCGAGGACAAGAATTTCTACAGCCATCCCGGCATCGACATCGAGGGCGTGGCGCGCGCCGTGCTGGTGCTGGCCAAGGGCGGTCGCATGCAGGGCGCCTCGACGATTACGCAGCAGGTGGCGAAGAACTTCCTCCTGACCAACGAACGGACCTTCGATCGCAAGATCAAGGAGGCGATCCTGTCGCTGCGGATCGAGCAGGCCTATTCCAAGGACAAGATCCTCGAGCTCTACCTCAACGAGATCTATCTCGGCCTCGGCGCCTACGGCGTCGCTGCCGCATCGCTCGCCTATTTCGACAAGTCGGTGAACGAGCTCACCGTCGAGGAGGCGGCCTATCTGGCCGCGCTCCCCAAGGCGCCCGAGAACTACAACCCGTTCCGCAACACCGACAGCGCCCTGGAGCGCCGCAACTGGGTCATCGACCAGATGACCTCGAACGGCTTCATCGAAGTGGCCGAGGCGCAGGAAGCGCAAGGCAAGCCGCTCGACGTCAATCCGCGCCCGACCGGCACCTACCTCGCGTCGTCGGAATTCTTCACCGAGGACGTGCGCCGCGAGATCGTTCAGCGCTACGGCGTCGATGCCCTCTACGAAGGCGGTCTCTCGGTCCGTACCACGCTCGACCCAGACCTTCAGGCGCATGCCCGCACCGCTTTGCACCACGGGCTGGTGACGTTCGACCAGGCCCGCGGATTCCGCGGACCGGTGACGCATGTCGACGTCGGCAGCGACTGGGGGGCGGCGATCGACAAGGTCGAGCCGCTGGCCGACGTGCCGGAATGGCGCCTCGCAGTCGTGCTCTCGACCGAATCCGAACGCGTCGACATCGGGCTTCAGCCGCCCCGCGGCATGTCCGGAGCCAGGGGCGCCGAGCGCGAGATCGGGACGATCGCGCTGCCGGACATGAAATGGGCGCTCCGCCTCAACACCGAAGAGCGCAAGGGTACCGTTCGGACCGCCGCAGAAGTGCTGTCGCGCGGTGACGTGGTCTACGTCCAGTCGAAGGGCGAGGGGACGGCCTGGCTGCTGCGCCAGCCGCCGAAGGTGCAGGGTGCCCTGGTTTCGATGGAGCCGTCGACCGGCCGCGTCGTCGCCATGGTCGGCGGGTTCTCGTTCGCCGAATCCGAGTTCAACCGCGCGTCGCAGGCCTATCGGCAGCCGGGTTCCTCGTTCAAGCCGTTCGTTTATGCCGCTGCGCTGGACAATGGCTATACGCCGGCATCGGTCGTGCTCGACGCGCCGATCTCGCTGCCGGATGGCAATGGCGGGTTCTGGGAGCCGTCGAACTACGGCGGTGGCTCGGCCGGTCCCTCGACGCTGCGTCTCGGCATCGAGAAGAGCCGCAACCTGATGACGGTGCGCCTCGCCAAGGACATGGGCATGGATCTCGTCGCCCAGTATGCCGAGCGCTTCGGCATCTACGACAAGCTCTTGCCCTACCTGCCGATGGCGCTCGGTGCCGGCGAGACGACCGTGCTGCGCATGGTGTCGGCGTATGCGGTCATCGCCAATGGCGGGCGTTCGCTGCAGCCCTCGCTCATCGACCGGGTGCAGGATCGCTACGGCCGCACCATCCTGAAGCACGACCAGCGCCAGTGCGCCGAGTGCAACGTCGGCGACTACAATGGCCAGGCCGAACCTCAACTGGTGGACGAGCGCAACCAGGTCCTCGATCCGATGACCGCCTACCAGATCACCTCGATGATGGAAGGTGTCGTCCAGCGCGGCACGGCCACGCGGGTCAAGGAAGTCGGCGTACCGATCGCCGGCAAGACCGGGACGACCAACGACGAGAAGGACGTGTGGTTCGTCGGCTTTACGCCGGATCTCGTGACCGGCGTCTTCATCGGCTACGACAACCCGCAGCCGATGGGCGACGGCGCCACTGGTGGCGGGCTCGCCGCACCGGTGTTCGTCGAGTTCATGAAGCACGCCGTCGAGGGGCAGACGCCGGTCGAGTTCAAGGCCCCCGAGGGCATGGAACTGATTGCCGTGAACCGCACGACCGGCATGCGTGCCGAGGGCACCGGCGCCGACGTCATCATGGAGGCGTTCAAGCCCGGGACGGGTCCGTCCGATGCCTACGAGATCATCGGCATGGACGAGGTCGCCTCGGACTTCGGCACCGGCGAGGTGTCGCAGGAGGCCGAGCAAGCGATCGTCCAGGGCGGCGGCGGCGGCCTGTTCTAGCCATCTGAACCGAACGGCGTTATAGACGCCGCCGGCGACGCAGGCTTCGGCCGGTGTCGCCGGACCGAAGCGCGGTCGCGGCCCGAAGCCCGACGTCGCGTGATTGATCAGCATGAACCTCAGGAGATGGCGGCGTGCGAGCCGAGATCGAGACCATTGTCGACGAGACCAAGCAGGCCGTAAGCCTGCTGAGGAGGCATCTTTGACTGGGATAGCTCCCTCAGGCGTCTCGACCATCTGAACAACAAGGCCGAGGATCCCACCATCTGGGACGATCCGGCCGAGGCGCAGGCGCTGATGCGCGAGCGCCAGCAGCTCGAGACCTCCGTCGCTTCCATCCGCCGTCTCGAGCAGACGATCGCCGACAGCGTCGAACTCATCGCCATGGGCGAAGAGGAGGGCGATCCGGACATCGTTTCGGAGGCTGAAAAAGCGATTCGCGACGTCAAGACCGAAGTCGCCAAGCGCCAGATCGAGACGCTGCTGTCCGGCGAGGCCGATGCCAACGACACCTATGTCGAAGTGCATTCGGGCGCCGGCGGAACCGAGAGTCAGGACTGGGCGGCGATGCTGCAGCGCATGTACATGCGCTGGGCGGAGCGGTCCGGCATGAAGGTCGAGGTGCTCGAAGAGCACGCGGGCGAAGAGGCCGGCATCAAGTCGGCGACGCTCTTGTTCAAGGGCCACAACGCCTACGGCTGGATGAAGACCGAATCCGGCGTCCACCGGCTGGTTCGGATCTCGCCCTATGACAGCCAGGCGCGGCGCCACACCTCGTTCGCCTCGGTCTGGGTCTATCCGGTCGTCGACGATTCGATCGAGATCGACGTGTCGGAATCGGACGTGCGCATCGATACCTACCGGGCGTCGGGCTCCGGCGGGCAGCACATCAACACCACGGACTCGGCGGTGCGCATCACCCATCTGGCGACCGGCATCGCGGTGTCGTGCCAGGCCGAGCGGTCGCAGCACAAGAACAAGGCCAAGGCCTGGGAAATGCTGCGCTCGCGCCTCTACGAGGAAGAGCTGAAGCGGCGCGAGGAGGCGGCCAGCGCCACCGAAGCGTCAAAGAGCGACATCGGCTGGGGCCACCAGATCCGCTCCTACGTGCTGCAGCCCTACCAGATGGTGAAGGATCTGCGGACGGGGGTCGAATGCACCTCGCCGCAGGACGTGCTGGATGGCGACATCGACGAGTTCATGGAAGCGGCCCTGGCACACCGCGTCCGTGGCGGCGACGAAGCCGCCGGCGATCTCGACTGAGGCAGGAAAGGGGGGCTGTTCGGCCCCTCTTTTCGTTCAGGAGACCGTGCCGATCCGGTCGCCGATGCGGAAGAAGCGTTCCGGGTCGACCGCGTTGCCGCCGCGGCGGATCTCGTAATGCAGATGCGGACCGGTACTGCGCCCGGTGGAGCCGACCGCACCGATCGGCGCGCCCTTGGCGATTTCCTGGCCGACCCGGACGCTGATCCTCGACAGGTGGCCGTAGCGCGTGGTGATGCCGCGGTCGTGGTCGATCTCGACCATGTTGCCGTAACCACCGGCGCGGCCGGCCCGGACGATTTTTCCGGGGGCGGACGCCGTCACGGGCGTGCCCTGAGGCAGGGCATAGTCGACGCCGGCATGCAGCGCGGTGCGGCCCAGAAACGGATCCGGCCTGACGCCGTAGGTACTGGAAACGTAGCGGTGCGCCATCGGCGGGGTCAGCGGCAGGCTGGCGGCGAGCGAGCCGACCGCTTGCAGGGCCGTCAAGGCCGTGTCGAGTTCGGAAACCGTCGCGTCGAAATCGAATCCGGCGGGCACCGGCTCGAACGGGCCGCCGGTTGCCGCCTCCGGTGCGCTGTCGCCGAGCGCGATGCCGGCCGTCTTGAGGGCGGTTGCGATTTTCACGGTCCGCACCCGCGCGGAATCGGCAAGGCGCTGCAACTCGGCAATCTGGTGAAACTCGACCATGTCGATTGCCCGGCCGATCTCGCGAAGCGTGGCATCGGCGACATGTCCATTCGCGGGGCGCTCATCGGTCGTGATCGATCCCGTGCGCAGGTCCTGATCGACATTCCCGCCGAGAGACCCTGCCCGCCCGCCGTTGTCTGTCGCGGGCACGATGTCGGCCGAGAGTTCCGGCTCTTCCGCGAGCGCCGGCTTCGCGGTCGGCAGCGGCACGGGTTTGGCGATCAGCCCCGATGCCTCGGCACGATTGAAGAGCGGCAGCAGCCTGTCGTAGCGAGCCGCCAGTTCCTCCTGCTGTCCCAGGAGGACGTCGACCTTGGTCTCCACCAGCCGCTGCGACAGGGCATGGCGGCTGGTGAGCGAATCGACCTGCGTCCGCAGCGCCGCGATCCGCTGCTCGTACTCACGCTGCAGCGACATTCGGGCATCCACAGCGGGAGCGCTCTTCTGGCTCTGCAGCATATACCAGGTGGGCGTCGCGACGGCCGCGACGGCGAGCGTCGCCGCCAGTGCCACGCCGACGGCCAGACGACGCGGGGTGATGGTGAAATGACGGACCTCATCGCCACGGGCGATGATCACGGTGTGCGCCTGCCGGAACGCGCCGAATGTCCGGTCGTGTCGTGCTGCTGCCATCGTCCAATCCGGGGGTCGATGCAGGAGAAGTCCCTGCGGCTGACGGTTGGATTAGAGATCGTTAGGGTTAACAATCCGTCTGCTGAGCCGCGCGATCAGCGCGAAAGTGGCGACAGAGCACGATAAAAAGTCGGCGTCAGGCCGGCCTCGGCGCGGGCCCGGTCGTTGAACGGCGCCTTCACCTCGCCGCGGAAACAGGCGCGTACCAGCTCCTGGAATCGCTCGGCGGGATTGTGCCCCTGGCGGGCGCAGAGGAACCGGAACCACTTGGCGCCGATCGCCACGTGCTTCTTCTCGTCGTTGTAGATGATCTCGAGGATCGCAGCCGTTTCGCGGTCGCCGACGGCGTGGAGCTTTTCCAGCAGCGACGGCGTCACGTCGAGGCCGCGGGCTTCGAGAATCAGCGGCACGACGGCCAGCCTGGCGCCGAGATCGTGGGACGTCGCTTCCACCGCCTGCCACAGGCCATCATGGGCGGGCAGGGCACCGTAGTGCGAATCGAGCTCCGCCAGCCGCCGGGACAAAAGGCCGAAATGCTTGGCCTCCTCCTGTGCCACAGTCATCCAACCATCGAAGAACGAGCGCGGCACCTTCTCGGCGGCAAAGCGCGCGACGATGTCGAGCGCAAGGTCGATGGCGTTCAGCTCGATATGGGCGAGGGCATGGATCATCGCGATGCGTCCGGCCGGCGTATGGACGGAGCGGCGCTTGACGGTGCGGGGCGAGACGAGCATCGGCTCGGCGGGCCGGCCCGGGCGGTCGGGCAGTGCCGGGTCGGTCGGCGCGTGGACGCCGAGCCGCCGGCCGAACCACAGCCGGCAGGCGGTGTTGGTGCGCTCGACCTTGCGATCGAGATCGGCCTCAAGCAGCGCCTCGATCGCTGCCTGACGGAGCGTCGACGGCATCCGGTCGATGGCGCCGGTATCGCTCATGCGTCGGCGGCCATCTGCCGCGCGGCTTCAAGAACTTCCTCGGCGTGGCCCGGCACCTTCACCTTCGGCCACAGGCGGACGATGGTCCCTGCCTTGTCGACCAGAGCGGTGGCCCGGTCGACGCCCATGTATTTGCGCCCGTACATGCTCTTTTCGACCCACAGGCCGAACGCACCGATCAGCGACTTCTCCTCATCCGACAGGAGACGGACCTGCAGATCGTGCTTGTCGCGGAACTTGCCGTGCTTCTTGACCGGATCGGGCGAGACACCGAATACCGGCACGCCGATCGCGTCGAACTCCGGCTTGAGCGCCCCGAACTCGACAGCTTCGAGCGTGCATCCGGACGTATCGTCCTTCGGGTAGAAATAGAGGACAAAGCCCTTGCCCTTCATCTGTTCGAGCGAGACGATCTCGCCTCGATCGTCGGGCAGGGAGAAGTCAGGGCAGGGATCGCCCACGGAAAGCGCCATGAAGTCATCCTTTCGGCATAATGGGGAACGACGGAAGGCCATGTCGAACAGATCGGCATCGATCTGCAAGTCGCGAAAGGAGCGACATGCAGTCACCGGCAGCAGACCGACCCGCTTTGCCCGGGTTCCGATGATTTCCGGCCGTTGCCTGACGCGTTCAGGCCGGCGATGAAAGGACCTGCCGGCGTGCGGCCAAGCCTGCAATCAGCGTCAAACGCCAGTGAGGTCCGCTTATACGCCCGCGTGCGGTCCCGATGAAGGCTGCCATCCGGCTGCTGGCGGGAATCGCCAGCTTCGCGGTCATCCTGCTCGTCGTCGCGGCCGCGGCCATCGCCCTGCTGCTCTGGACGGACACGGGACAGGAGATACTCGAGGCGCAGACCGAGCGGATCATCTCGACGGCACTCGGTCCCGATTTCATCGTCGAGATGGACCGGCAGCGGGTCGGGTTCGACGCCAGTGCCGGTCTCGGTCTGCGTTTCGCGGATGTGACACTGCGCGACAGGGCCAGCGGCGCGGTCGTGGCGACTGCAGACCGGATCGGGGTGGGCATCGGTCTGGGGGCGCTCTTCGACGACGGGCTCGTCGTCGACCGGGTAGGGGTCTCGGGCGTCCGCATCGCTTCGGAGATTATCAACGCCAAGCCTTCAGGCGCGCTGCCCACGCCCGCGACGATATTCGCTTCCCTCGGCCGATCGATTCGCGATCTCGACAGGACGGGACTGAGACGGCTGAGGGTTTCCGATCTCTCTGTCATCGATGCCCCCGAGATTGGCGGGATTTCCGAACTGACGATCCGGAAAACCGGAGACGGGCGTTTCACGCTCGAGACGAACGGGACGTTCGGCGAGCAGGCGGTTGCAGCATCCGGAGAGGTGCAGCTTGACGCGGCGGGCCGAGAGCTTTCGGGGCTGGAATTTGAAACTTCCCGAGTGACGCTCGGGACCGACACCAGTCAGCCGCCGAGCGAATCGCCCGCTCCTGATATCCACATTCCCGCGACGTTGCGCGTGACGATGCGTAGCGACGGCGCGGGCCGCGAACTAGTTGCGACGGTCACCATGAAGGACGGCACGTTTCGCGGCCGCCAAGCGGTGGACATTCCCTCGGCATCCCTGAGCTTGGCAATCCACGAGGACGGTGACGAAATCGTCCTGAAGGATGGGGCGTTTGATTTAGGCGACGCACACGCGGAATTCGGCGGCCGGATTGGCCTCGTTGCCGATGCGGACGGCGCTCTACCGGTGCAGATCGCGACGACGCGGCTGACGTCGACCATCGGCAGTGACACGGGACCTGTCCGGTCGGCCATGTTCGGTCTTGAAGGTTCGGTCCGGACCGCCACGGGGCGGATCGATCTGGAGCATCTGGCGCTGCGGGTCGGTGCCGGCGAGCTTTCCGGGCACGGGGCGGTCAGCGGCTTCGAGCCCACCGACCGGCTGACGTTGAGGATGGACGCGAACGACCTGGCGGTACCCGACGTCAAGGCGTTCTGGCCGTTCTTCCTGGCCGACGGCGCCCGCAACTGGGTGCTGGCCCATATCGATTCCGGTGGCTCGGTGACCAGCGGTTCGGTCGGCCTCGATCTCAGCATAGAGCGGCTTGGCGCGATCATGACGCCGGATTCCGGGCCGACCGAGGACGAATTCAAACTGGCGCTCGACCTCGCGGACGTGTCGTTCCGCACCATTGGCGAGATGCCGCTGGTGAAATCCGCCACGGGCCGTATCGATGCCAAGGGCAGCATGACCGTCGTCAGCATCGAATCTGCAGCGCTCCTCGATGAGGCGGACGTGATGATCTTGCCATCGTCGATCGAATTCGGACGAACCGACGAGGGCACCGCGGCCCTTCTGTCACTGAACCTTGCCGGCGACGCGACGACCTTGCTGCAGTTGGCGAACCGCGATCCGGTGCGGGCACTTCGCCAGACCGACTGGCAGCCCGACGAGGTGTCCGGGCGGGCCGAGCTCGGCGTCGGTGTCGCGTTCCATTTGCCGCGACCGCCCTTGCGGGCTGACCCGGCCGCGCCACAGACCGCCGGCTCGGTCCGGCTCGAAAGCTGGTCGGTCGTCGCCGATGTCGACGCCGTCGCGCTGAAGCGCCCGATCGCCGGCCGCAGCATTTCGGCCATGACCGGCATCGTCAGCGTCGCCCCCGGTTCGGCAATCGGCGACGTCGAGGCGATGGTCGACGGCGTCCCGGCGACGATCAACTTCTCGCAGCCGCTAGCACCGAACCCGGTGGGCGAGCCGAGCCTCACCGTCACCGCCTCGCTCGAGGGGGCGCAGGTCAAGACCCTGCTGCCGAAGCTCGGCGACATGCTGGACGGACCGGTCTCGGCGCGTCTTACCCGCTCCGGCGAGCGATTCCTCGGATCTGTGGATCTCGGTTCGGCGCGCCTGTCGGTGCCGGCGATCGGCTGGAGCAAGGGGCCGGGCGTGCCGGCGACACTCGATTTCGAGATGGCGATGGAGGGCGATCGGATCGTCCTGCCGACCGCGGAGCTGAAGGGCGAAGGTTTTTCGGCGCAGGGGACGGTCGAGCTGGACTCCGCCGGCCTGCGCCGGATGGAGCTGAGGCGTGCTGCCTTCAACCGCGACGATTCCGTCGCGGCGACGATCGAGCGAAGCGACTCGGGCTACGCGGTCACCGTGTCCGGCAGCAGCCTTGATGCGCGCGCCATGCTGGGACGCTTGAAGACGGATTGGTCGGGCTCGAGCGGAGGAGGCTCCGCCGGCAATCTGACCGTCTCGGTGAAGGTCGACCGGCTTCTGGGCTTCGATGGCGAGGAACTGCGCGATGCCGCCATCAGCTACCGTAACGGCGGCCGGGCTGGCCTTGCGACGTCGCTGACCGCCACGACGCCGCGCGGCAGCCCGGTGAGCCTGGCCGTCGAGCCGGGGGAGGTCGGGCGCGCCATCCGGCTCGACGCGGGAGATGCCGGCGCGCTGCTGCGCTTTGCCGGCCTGTACAAGCGCATGGCCGGCGGCTCGCTGGGGTTGCGGCTCACCGGCAACCCGGAGGGCAGGATCAGCGGCCCGCTGTCGCTCCGCGACTTCACGCTGGTTGACGAACCAAGGCTTGCCAGCCTCGTGGGTACATCTCGCGCCGACCCGAACAGCCTGGCCGGCGCGCTCGGGCGCGACCTCGAAGTGTCCCAGGCCTACTTTGATACCGCCTCGACGGGACTCTCCTGGGACGGCAACCGGCTGGTCGCCTATGACGGCATCCTGCGCGGTCCGATCTTCGGCTCGAGCTTCGAGGGCGTGATCTACGACACCGCGCGGCAGATCGACATGTCCGGCTCGTTCATGCCGGCCTATGGCGTGAACCGGCTGTTCGGGGCGATCCCCTTCGTCGGCGGCATTCTCGGCAATGGCGCGGAAGGCGGGCTGATCGGGATCACCTACCGCCTCGCGGGCCCGTTCGGCGACCCGACGCTCGCCGTCAATCCGATCTCGGCGATCGCGCCCGGGATCTTCCGGCGGATCTTCGAGTACTGACCGACGGCTGCGTCTGGCCTGGCGTTCAGCTGGCCGGGCGGACGAGAACGTGCTTCTTGCGTCCGACCGAAAGCTTGGCGACGCCGTCGTTCAGATCGCCGAGACCGATCGTCTGCCGCTCGTCGACCACCGGCTGGTCGTTGAGCCGCACCGCGCCGCCCTTGATCGACCGCCGCGCCTCGCCGTTGGAGGCGGCAAGGCCGGCCGACACGATCAGCGACAGGAGGCCGATGCCGGCCTGCAATTCCGCCGGGTCGACCTCGATCGTCGGCAGCGTGTCGGCGAGCGTGCCCTCCTCGAATGTCTTGCGGGCGGTCTCGGAGGCCTCGTCGGACGCCGCCTCGCCGTGCAGCATGGCCGTCACCGCGTTCGCCAGGATCTTCTTGGCCTCGTTGATCTCCGAGCCGCCGAGCGCCTCCAGCCGGGCGATCTCGTCGAGCGGCAGGGTGGTGTAGAGCTTGAGGAAGCGGCCGACATCGGCGTCCTCGGTATTCCGCCAGTACTGCCAGAAATCGTAGGGGCTCAGCATGTCGGCATTCAGCCAGACCGCGCCATTGGCGGTCTTGCCCATCTTCGCGCCGGACGAGGTGGTGAGCAGCGGCGAGGTCAGGGCATAGAGCTGCGGCGTGCCCATGCGGTGGCCGAGATCGATGCCGTTGATGATGTTGCCCCACTGGTCGGAGCCGCCCATCTGCAGCCGGCAGCCATATCGCCGGCTGAGCTCGACGTAGTCGTAGGCCTGCAGGATCATGTAGTTGAATTCGAGGAACGACAGCGACTGCTCGCGGTCGAGCCGCAGCTTGACCGAATCGAAGGACAGCATGCGGTTGACGGAGAAATGCCGTCCCACATCGCGCAGGAACGCGACATAGTTGATGTCCATGAGCCAGTCGGCGTTGTCGACCATCAGGGCGTCCTGCGGCCCGTCGCCGAAGCGGAGGTAGCGCTCGAAGGAGCGCCTGATCCCGGCGAGATTTTCGGCGATGCCCTCCGGCGTCTGCAGCTTGCGCGCTTCGTCCTTGAAGGACGGGTCGCCGATCATGCCGGTGCCGCCGCCCATCAGCGCGATCGGGCGATGGCCGGTCTTCTGCATCCAGTGCAGCATCATGATCTGCATCAGCGAGCCGACATGCAGGCTGGCGGCGGTCGGGTCGAAACCGATATAGGCGGTCACTGTCTCCCGGCTGAATAGCTCGTCGAGGCCGGTCTCGTCGGATGACTGGTGGATGAAGCCACGTTCCGCGAGCGTCGACAGGAACTCGGACTTGAAGCGGGCCATGGGATTATGATCCTGTAGGGGTTTGCGGGAACGTCTCGTTCCCTCGTCGGTCGAAGCCGTTTACCAGCCCTGACCGACATTTCCAGATGCGGAGCCGATTTTGACCGGAACGAGACGACGCCGCGCGATCGGCCTGATGAGCGGCACGTCGCTCGACGGGATCGACGTCGCGCTGCTCGATACCGATGGCGAGGCGAGCGTTATCCGTGGTCCGGCGCGTGTCTATCCGTACGAGGCAGCGTTCCGGCGCCGCCTCGCGGCGGGGCTGGAGAGCGCCAAGACCCTCCGGGACCGGGATGACCGTCCGGGCGATCTCGGCGCGCTCGAGACCGAGTTGACGCTTCGCCACGCCGCCGCGGTCGAACGCTTCCTGGACGACGCGCGCATCGACCGCGCATCGATCGACGTCGTCGGCTTCCATGGGCAGACCGTGCTGCACCGGCCGGACCAGGCGCTGACCGTGCAGCTCGGCGACGGCGCGCTGCTGGCCGAGCGGCTGGGCCGCCCCGTCGTCTACGACATGCGGGCCCGCGACATGCAGGAAGGCGGGCAGGGCGCGCCGCTGGTCCCAGCCTACCACGCGGCACTGGCGGCGAACCGCCCGGAGGAATACGCGGCATTGCCGGTGGTGTTCGTCAATATCGGCGGCATCTCGAACGTCACCTATCTGGATGGCGAACATGATCCCATCGCCTTCGATTCCGGCCCCGGCAACGCGCTGCTCGACCAGTGGCTGGAGCGCGAGGCCGGCATCGCCTTCGACCAGAACGGCGCCATTGCCAGCGAAGGCGGGATCCTGCGCAAGCTCGCCGACGGCTATCTCACGGCCGATTTCTTCGACCGGAACGTGCCGAAGTCGCTCGATCGCTTCGACTTCGCCGTGCCGTCGCCGGGCGCGGGGTCGCTGGAGGACGTGACGCGCACGCTCTGCTTCGTGTCGGCGCAGGCCATCCTGAAGGCTGCCGTGCATTTCCCGGAGAAGCCGAAGCTCTGGATCATCTGCGGCGGCGGGCGCCGCCATCCGGCAATCATGGCCGATCTCGCCGAGGGGGCTGGACCCGACGCCGAAGTGATCAGCGCCGAGGCTGCCGGATTCGACGGCGACGCGATGGAGGCCGAAGCCTGGGCCTATCTCGCGGTTCGCTCGCTCGCCGGGCGTTCCTTGACCTGGCCGACGACCACCGGATGCCGGGTGCCGACTTCCGGCGGCGTGCTTGCGGTGCCTGCGCCGGCACCGCGTCGCGCCATTTTTTGAGCTCGGCGCTTGATCAGCGCAGGCGCTTGGGACGCGGGTCGGAGAGTTCGCCGGCCAGGCGACGGTCCAGATAGTCGGAGCATTCGGCCATCAGCTGCTCGGTGTGATCCGAGTAGAAATGGTTTGCGCCCTCCAGCGTCTTCTGCGTGATGATGATGCCCTTCTGGGTCTTAAGCTTGTCGACGAGGGTCTGCACGTCCTTGGGCGGGCCGACCTTGTCCTTGTCGCCATGGATGATCAGACCGGAGGACGGGCAGGGCGCCAGGAACGAGAAATCATACGAATTGGGCTGCGGCGAAATCGACATGAAGCCCTCGATCTCGGGACGGCGCATCAGCAACTGCATCCCGATCCACGAGCCGAACGAATAGCCAGCGACCCAAGTCTGCTTTGAGTCGGGATGCAGGCTCTGCACCCAGTCCAGCGCCGACGCGGCATCGGAGAGTTCGCCGGTTCCGTGGTCGAACTCGCCCTGGCTGCGGCCGATGCCGCGGAAATTGAACCGCAGCGTGGTGAAGCCACGCTCCACGAACATGTAGAACAGCTGGTAGACGATCTGGTTGTTCATCGTCCCGCCGAACCGCGGGTGCGGGTGCAGCACGATCGCGATCGGGGCGTTCTTCTCCTTGGCGGCCTGGTAACGGCCTTCGAGGCGGCCGGCCGGGCCTGTGAAGATCACTTCGGGCATATTATTCTTCCTTGGCGAGCATCATTGCTCCGCGAGACGCTGCTTGACGCGGCCTAACTGGTCCCGTAAGCTCCAGTTTAGAACGATTATAAACTACAGCGCGTCCTTGAAGGCGTCTTGTAGTCCGGCCGCTCGTGAAAATTCAAGAATTTTGCGCCGGTGCCTGTTGTTTCGATCGAATCAGACCCGCAAGTGAGAGCGCATGACCGCAGGTGAGCCGCGCCTCTATCTCGACTTCAATGCCGGCGCGCCGCTGCTGGCGGAAGCACGTGCGGCGGCGATCGCGGCGCTCGATGCGGCCAATCCCTCTTCCGTCCACGCCGAGGGGCGGCGCTCACGCGCCATCGTCGAGGATTCGCGGCGTGCCGTCGCCGAGGCGGTCGGCGCGGCGCCGCAGAATGTCGTCTTCACCAGCGGCGCCACCGAGGCGGCGGTCATGGCACTCTCGCCGCTCTGGCTGATCGACGGGGTGGAGACGGGTCTGGCGCATCTGGCCGTGGTGGACACCGATCATCCCTGCATTCGCGAGGGCGGCCAATTTTCGGCCGAAGCCGTGGCTCGGCTACCGGTCGATGCGGACGGGATCGTGGATATTGCAGCCGTCGCGGCGTTCGCCGCGCGTTGCGACGCGGAGCGGCCGGGCCTGCTGGCTCTGACACTGGGCAATTCCGAGACCGGCGTGATGCAGCCGCTGGACCGCATCAAGGCTGCCATCGCCGGTCGGAACGTCCGGCTCGTCGTCGACGCCGTCCAGGCACTTGGCCGCGTTCCCGTGGATGTTGCCGAACTGGGTGCCGACGCGCTTCTGATCTCGGGCCACAAGCTCGGCGCCCTCAAGGGCGTCGGTGCGCTGATCCTGCGAGCGGGCTCGACCCGACCGCTGCCTCTCTTGCGCGGCGGCGGCCAGGAAGGCGGTCGCCGCGCCGGCACGGAATCGGTGGCGGCGATCGCCAGTTTGGGTGCTGCAGTGCGCGTCGCGATGGCGCGTGTGGCTGCCGAGCCCCTGCGGCTGCGGCAACTGCGCGACCACCTTGAGACGGCGATCCGGCAGCGTGTGCCGGATGCCATCGTGCTGGGCGCCGACGCCGAGCGACTTCCGAACACGGTCGCCCTGGCGCTGCCCGGACTACGCGCCGAGACGGCGCAGATGGCGCTCGACCTTGCCGGCATCGCGGTGTCGTCCGGTTCGGCCTGTTCGTCGGGCAAGGTCGGCCGCAGCCATGTCATCGAAGGGATGGTCGCGGGCGGCCTCGCCATCGCGGCGGACGAGGGTGCGTTGCGCGTCAGCTTCGGCTACGACACGAGCCAAGCCGAGCTCGACCGGTTTGCCGATGCCTATGTCGCTCTCGCCGGGAGACGGCGCGGGCAGGGGAGCCACGATCGGGCGGCATGATGCCGCCAACTATGCGTGACGGTGCGACACCCTAAAAACACGGGTGCATCGTCGCTATGTACAGCGTCGCGGCGGGGCCTGCCTGGCCACGACCGCACCGACCACCGGACCTTGAATCCGGCGAGGATGGAGACTTACGAATGCCAGCAGTCCAGGAAACCATCGACCAGGTCCGACAGATCGACGTCGACCAGTACAAATACGGCTTCGAGACCCTGATCGAGATGGACGTCGCCCCGAAGGGGCTGAACGAGGACATCATCCGCCTGATCTCGGCCAAGAAGCGCGAGCCGGAATGGATGCTGGCATGGCGGCTGGAAGCCTTCGAGCGGTGGAAGACGATGGAGAGCCCTTCCTGGGCGCGCCTCGACTACCCCGAGATCGACTTCCAGGACATCCATTATTATGCGGCGCCGAAGTCGATGTCGGGTCCCGCCTCGCTCGACGAGGTCGATCCGGAGATCCTGCGGACCTACGAGAAGCTGGGCATTCCGCTGCGCGAGCAGGAGATCCTTGCCGGCGTCGTCAAAGCCGCGCCTGCGCCGCAATATGACGACGATGGCGAGCTGATGGCGCCGGTCGAGCACCGCGTCGCCGTCGACGCCGTGTTCGACTCGGTCTCCGTCGCGACGACCTTCAAGAAGGAGCTGCAGAAGGCCGGCGTGATCTTCATGCCGATCTCCGAGGCGATCCGCGAGCACCCCGATCTGGTGAAGAAATATCTGGGCTCGGTGGTGCCGGTGTCGGACAATTTCTTCGCCACGATGAATTCGGCGGTCTTCACCGACGGCTCCTTCGTCTACGTGCCGAAGGGCGTGCGCTGCCCGATGGAGCTGTCGACCTATTTCCGCATCAACGAGAAGAACACCGGCCAGTTCGAGCGGACGCTGATCATCGCCGATGAGGGCTCCTACGTTTCCTACCTTGAAGGCTGCACGGCGCCGCAGCGCGACGAGAATCAGCTGCATGCGGCCGTCGTCGAGCTGATCGCGCTGGACGACGCCGAGATCAAGTACTCGACGGTGCAGAACTGGTATCCCGGCGACAAGGAAGGCAAAGGCGGCATCTACAATTTCGTCACCAAAAGGGGCGACTGCCGCGGCAAGAATTCGCGGATTTCCTGGACGCAGGTCGAAACCGGCTCGGCGATCACGTGGAAGTACCCGTCCTGCATCCTGCGCGGCGACAATTCCCGCGGCGAGTTCTACTCGATCGCCGTGTCCAATGGCCGCCAGCAGATCGACAGCGGTACCAAGATGATCCATCTCGGCAAGAACACCACCAGCCGGATCATCTCCAAGGGCATCTCGGCGGGCCAGTCGAACAACACCTATCGCGGTCAGGTCACGGCCAACCGCAAGGCGTCCAACGCCCGCAACTTTACGCAGTGCGACTCGCTGCTGATCGGCAACGACTGCGGTGCCCACACCGTGCCCTACATCGAGGCGCGCAACGCCACGGCGCAGTTCGAGCACGAGGCGACGACGTCGAAGATCTCCGACGACCAGCTGTTCTACTGCATGCAGCGCGGCATTCCGGAGGAGGAGGCGGTCGCCCTGATCGTCAACGGCTTCGTGCGCGACGTCATTCAGCAGCTGCCGATGGAGTTCGCCGTCGAGGCGCAAAAGCTGATCGGCATCAGCCTCGAGGGCTCGGTGGGATGATCAAGCGGATCTGGCATGGATATACGACGCCGGAAAACGCCGACACCTACGAATCGATCCTCCGCTCGGAGGTGATCAAGGGCATCGAGGGCAAGGCGATTCCCGGGTTTCGCCGCATCGAGGTGATGCGGCGCCCGCTTGACGACGAGGTCGAGTTCATCACCATCATGGAATTCGATTCCATCGACAACGTGAAAGCCTTCGTCGGCGACGATCACGAACGCGCCTACGTCCCGGACGAGGCGAGGCGGGTCCTGAAACGGTTTGACGAACGCTCCCAACACTACGAATTGCGCGATCTGCGCAGCTATTGATCGCAGGAACTAACATGCTGGAAATCAAGAACCTTCACGCCCGCGTCGCCGACGAGGGCACCGAAATCCTCCGGGGTGTCGACCTGACGGTCGCCGCGGGAGAGGTCGCGGCGATCATGGGCCCCAACGGCTCGGGCAAGTCGACGCTGTCCTACATCATCGCCGGCCACGAGGACTACGAGGTCACCGAGGGCGACATTCTCTACAACGGTCAGTCGATCCTGGAGATGGACCCGGCCGAGCGCGCCGCGACCGGCGTGTTTCTCGCCTTCCAGTATCCGCTGGAGATCCCGGGCGTGCCGACCATGACGTTCCTCAAGACCGCGCTCAATTCGCAGCGCAAGGCGCGCGGCGAAGGCGAGATGACGACCCCGGATTTCATCCGCCGGGCCAAGGCTGCCGCGGCCGAGCTTCGCATCGACATGGCCATGCTAAAGCGGCCGCTGAATGTAGGCTTCTCCGGCGGTGAGAAGAAGCGCGCCGAGATTCTGCAGATGGCGCTCCTCGAGCCGAAGCTGAGCGTCATGGACGAAACCGATTCCGGTCTCGACATCGACGCGCTGAAGATCGTCGCCGACGGCGTCAACGCGCTGCGTTCGCCGGAGCGCGCCTTCCTCGTCATCACCCACTACCAGCGCCTGCTCGACTACATCGTCCCGGACACGGTGCACGTCCTCTACAAGGGCCGCATCATCCGCTCGGGCGACAAGGACCTGGCGCTGCAGCTGGAGAACGAGGGCTACGGCCAGATCATCGGCGAGGCTGCGTGACCATGACGGTGCATCAGCTGAAACCCAGGACAGCCGCTGAATCGGCGCTGATCGAGATCGCCGAGAGTGGCGATGCGAGCATCGCCTCGCGGGAAGCCGTCGAGGCGCTGCGTCGCGAAGGATTGCCGCATCGCCGCATCGAGGCGTGGCACTACACCGACCTGCGCGGCCTGATGGGCCGGCAGAGCGATACCGGCATTACGCCGGCCGCAGATGCCTCCGGCGCGATACTGGCGCCGCTGCTCGCCAACAGCCACGTCGTCGATTTCGACGCTCCGGAAGTCGGTCATGCCCTTAGTGGCCTGACCGTGACCGCGTCGGCGGAAACGGCCGACTGGCAGACGACGCCCAATCATCTCGACCGCGGGCTCGACACGGTGCGCATGCTGAACGCTGCCTTTAGCGCGTCGGCCGTCGAGGTCTCCGTCGACAGTGGCGTGGCGCTTGCCGCGCCGGTCGAGCTGCGGGCTCGCGCAGGAAGCCACTCCCACGGGTTCGTGCGCTGCACCGTCGGGGCCGGCGCAACGGCCACATTTGTCGAGCGGCTCGAAGGCGAGGGCGGCTCTTCGCCGTCAACCGGTGTGTCGCATCTCGAGGTTCGGGCTGGCGCCCGGGTCACCTGGATCGTCGACCAGGAGAAGGGAGCAGCCGCGACTCATCTCGGCCAGCTGAACGTCAGCGTCGGGGCCGGCGCGCTGTTCACGCTCTTCCTCCTGAATGCGGGTGGCGCCCTGGTGCGCTACGAGGTGCACGCGACGACGGCGGGCGAGGGCGCTGAGATCAAGATGCGGGGCATCAACCTGCTCGAGGCCGGACAGCATATCGACGTCACCACGACGCTTCGCCACACCTTCGAGAACACCACGGCGACCGAGACTTTCCGCAACATCCTGACCGGCGGCCGAGGCGTCTTCCAGGGCATGATCAAGGTCGCCCGCGAGGCGCAGAAGACCGATGCGAAGATGGCGTGCAACACGCTGCTGCTCTCGGATGACGGCGAATTCCTGGCTAAGCCGGAGCTCGAGATCTTCGCCGACGACGTGCAGTGCGGCCATGGCGCGACAGCCGGCGAGATCAACGCCGATCACCTGTTCTACCTGATGTCGCGCGGCATTCCGGAGCCGATCGCGCGGGCGCTGCTGGTCAAGGCATTCGTCGCGGAAGTGGTGGAAGAGCTCGAGGACGAGGCGGTCGAGGATGCGCTGATGCAGCGCATCGACGCCTGGCTCGCCCGCAGTCATTGATCGGGTCGCCGATCGCGACGGCGCGGGCGGGCCACACGGACCCGTGCGCTCCGGCGACAACCGCCGCACCCGCAGCTGGAGTTCATCGTTCATGAAAGCCGAAGCCATCGCCCGAGACAGTGCCGCCACGGTCGCCTACGACGTCCATGCCGTGCGCCGCGACTTCCCGATCCTGTCGACGGAAGTCTACGGGAAACCACTGGTCTACCTCGACAGCGGCGCTTCGGCGCAGAAGCCGAGGGCGATGCTCGACGCCGTGCAGAAGGCTTATAGCGAGGACTATTCCAACGTCCATCGCGGCCTGCATTTCCTCTCCAACCGCGCCACCGAGGAATTCGAGGCGGCGCGCGGCAAGGTGGCGTCGTTCCTCAACGCCCCGAGCCCGGAGGAGATCGTCTTCACCCGCTCGGCCACCGAAGCGATCAACCTGGTCGCCTATGGCTACGGCATGCAGGAGATCGGGGAGGGCGACGAGATCGTCCTGACGATCATGGAGCATCATTCCAACATCGTCCCCTGGCATTTCATCCGCGAACGCAAGGGCGCCAAGCTGGTGTTCGTGCCCGTCGCCGACGACGGATCGATCGATATCGCGGCTTTCGAGCGGGCGATCACGCCGCGCACCAAGCTGATCGCCACCACCCACATGTCCAACGTGCTCGGCACGGTCGTCGACGTGAAGGCGGTCGCGGCGCTGGCGCATGCGAAGAACATCCCGGTCCTCGTCGACGGCAGCCAGGGCGCCGTGCATCTGCCGGTCGACGTCCAGGATCTCGACTGCGACTTCTATGTGTTCACGGGGCACAAGGTCTACGGGCCGACCGGCATCGGCGTGCTCTACGGCAAGCGCGAGATTCTCGAACGCATGCAGCCTTTCAACGGCGGCGGCGAGATGATCGTCGAGGTCACCGAGGAGATGGTGACCTACAACGCCCCGCCGCATCGCTTCGAGGCCGGCACGCCGCCGATCGTCCAGGCGATCGGCCTCGGCGCCTCGCTCGACTACGTCAATGGCATCGGCCGCGAGGCGATCGCCGCGCATGAGGAAAGCCTGCGCGACTACGCGCATGAGCGGCTGCGGGCGGTGAACTCGCTGCGCATCTACGGCGAGGCGCCGGGGAAGGGCGCCATCGTCTCCTTCGACCTCAAGGGCATCCACGCCCATGACGTGTCGATGGTGATCGACCGCGAGGGCGTGGCGGTGCGAGCCGGGACGCATTGCGCCCAGCCGCTCTTGAAGCGCTTCGGTGCGACCTCCACATGCCGGGCCTCATTTGGTATGTACAATACGCTCGACGAAATCGACCTTCTCGCCGATGCGCTGGAGAAGGCGCGGCGATTCTTCGCCTGAGGATGAATGGCATGACCGACGACACCAAGCTCGTGGCACCGATCGCCGAGGATACTGCCGCCGCCAATGTCGCGATGGCGTCCGGTGCGCCGGCGAGCGAATCCTCGATCCCGGCCGAGGAACTGACGCGGCTGACCGACGATATCGTCGGTGCCCTGAAGACGGTCTACGACCCGGAGATTCCGGCGGACATCTACGAACTCGGCCTGATCTACAAGATCGACATCGACGACGAGCGCAATGTCGACGTCGAGATGACCCTGACGGCGCCGGGCTGCCCGGTCGCCGGCGAAATGCCGATCTGGGTGGAAAATGCCGTGAGCTCGGTTGACGGCGTCGGCGTCGTGAAGGTGGAGCTCGTCTTCGATCCGCCCTGGACGCCGGAGCGCATGAGCGAGGAAGCCCAGGTCGCCGTCGGCTGGTACTGAGCCCGGTCGACGACCATGGCGCCGCCGCTCTCCGGGCTGCTCGAGACCTGTCTCTATGTCGAAGACATGGAGCGCGCCAAGCGGTTCTATCGCGAGGTGCTGGGCCTCGCGACGCTTCTGGAGGAGGAGCGCATCACCGTCTTCCGCATGCCGGACAACACCGTGCTGATCCTCTTTTCGCGTGGGTCGACACTCGAACCGGTCGAGACACCGGGAGGCATGATCCCGCCGCATGACGGCGGCGGCCCTGCGCATTTCGCTATCGGCATTCCCGTTGACAGCGTTGATGCCTGGCGGCGCCACCTTCGCGATTGCGAGGTCGAGATCGAAAGCGAGATCGCCTGGCCGAAGGGCCGGGGCCACAGCCTCTATTTCCGAGATCCGGACGGCCACGCGGCCGAACTGGCGACCCGCGAACTCTGGGTTCGCTGACCGCCGTGCGAGCGCGTCGTCCGGATCCGGAACGATCCGTCCGCTTGCGACACCTCGCCGGACCACCCATCTTCATGCTAGTATATTGCGACTGTAGACTGCCGAAAGGATGCCGCCATGGGCCGCTTCACCGTCATGAGCATGACCGACAGCGCCGCCGATCGGGTGAAGGCGATCCTCGCCTCCCAGGGCGCGGATGCGCTGGGGCTGCGCGTCGGCATCAAGAAGGGCGGTTGCGCCGGGATGGAGTACACGATCGATCTCGCGCGGGAAGCCAAGCCCAATGAGGACGCGATCGAGCATGACGGCGCGCGGGTGTTCGTCGCGCCGGAGGCCGTCCTGTTCCTGCTCGGCACCGAGATGGATTACGAGGAGACGGTGCTGCGGTCCGGCTTCACCTTCCGCAACCCGAACCAGACCTCGGCCTGCGGCTGCGGCGAATCCGTCGAACTGAAGCAGGCCGACCTCGCGGCGCTCGCCGGTCGCGGCTGAGTTCACCCCCCGCCGGTCATGCATGGACGAGGCGTATCTCCAAGATCTTTTCGACACGTTGAGCGATCTGAAGATCCGGCGACTGTTCGGCGGGCAGGGGATTTATTGCGGCGATCGGATCGTCGCTCTGGTTGTCGGCGGCGTACTGCATCTGAAGAGCGACGCTGAGAGCGAGCCGCTGTACGAGACCGCGGGATTGGCGCGCTGGACCTACACGCGTCCGGGTCGAGTGCCGACACGAATGCCGTATTATCGCTTTCCCGAGAGTGCTCTCGACGATCCTGAAGAAGCAGCACAGTGGACCGAGATCGCCGATGCGGCTTCGCGGCGGGCTGCAGCAGCGCCCAAACCACGATCCAGACGTGTTCGGAGAGCCCTGACAGACAAGGCGTCCGCGTAAAGGGGGATCAGCCTGGCGTACCGTCCGGCCGGGCCTTCGCAGCGATCCACAGCGCTTCCATCTCTTCGAGGCTCGCCGCCTGCAGCGAGCGGCCCGTGGCGGCGAGCTCGGTTTCGATGAAGCCGAAGCGATCGCGGAATTTCAGCACGCAGCGACGTAGCGCCACCTCCGGATCGATGCGGTGGAAGCGGGCGAGATTGACGACGCTGAACAGAAGGTCGCCGAGCTCGGCCTCGCTGGCATCGACGTCGCGCGCCTCGACAGCCTCGGCGAGTTCCGCCAGTTCCTCGTCGATCTTGGCGATGATCGGCTCGGCGCTGTCCCAATCGAAGCCCACATCGGCTGCCTGCTTCTGCACCTTCAGCGCCAACGTCAGCGCCGGGAAGGCCGTCGAGACGACATCGAGATGCCGGGCTGCGGCATCCGTTCCGGTATCGCTCGCCGCCATGCCGTTGGCCTCGCGCAGCGCGGCTTTCTCGGCGCGTTCCTCGGCTTTGATCCGCTCCCAATGCACCTGCGCGGAACCCGCCGATCGGGCCTCTGCGTCACCGAAGACGTGTGGATGACGGCGGATCATCTTGCGCGTGACGCCGTCGACGACGTCGCCGAAATCGAAGCTGCCGGCCTCGGCGGCGAGTTGGGCGTGGTAGACGACCTGAATCAGCAGGTCGCCGAGTTCCTCGCGCAGATCGACCATGTCGTCGCGCTCGATCGCATCGGCGACTTCGTAGGCTTCCTCGACCGTGTACGGCGCGATGGTCGAAAAATCCTGCTCGAGGTCCCAGGGACAGCCGCCAGCCGGATCGCGCAGCGCCGCCATGATCTCGATCAGGCGGGTGATTTCGCGAGAGGGCGTCATGCCGGGGATCCTTGCAACGAGAGGCGGGTCTCCATAGCCCCGTTCGGCCGAACGGGGAAGGGATCGGCCGCAGGCCTGTCGGCGACGCGCACTGAGCACGCCTCGGTCAACTGCCGGCCCGAGGCACCACATACCAAAGTGGCATAAGATAGATTATGGAACCAATTGTATAAGTCAGCCGGTGCAATGGCTTGTGCTGGTGCTCTTATGTGGCTCGGAAAGTGGATCGGAAATATGCAGCTGATCAGTCGATCTCCTGCTCGATGACCAGCCCGTCATGCGCCGGCCGGACATGCGGCGGTAGTTCGCGGCACAGCGTCTCGTAATCGAGCGGCGTGTGCATGTGGGTCAGGCTTGCCGACGCGGCGCCAAAGCGCTCGATCCAGCCAAGCGCCTGGTCGACGGTCAGATGGCTCGGATGCGGTTTGTACTGGAGTGCATCGATGACGACGTGCCGGACGCCGGTGAGCGCCGCGACGGCAGCATCCGGAAAGTCGCTGACGTCGCTGCAATAAGCCAGATCGCCGATCCTGAAACCCAACGAGTGGATCGAACCATGCTCCATGTGGATCGGCAGGACATGCAACGGCCCGCCGGCGCCGGTGATCTCGAATGGCTGGCCGCCCTCGATGCCGACATGATCGACGATTGGCGGATAATTGCTGCCGGCGGGCGTTTCGAAGCAATAGCGAAACGCCTGGAAAACCCGCACTTGCGTGGCAGCGTCGGCATAGACCGGAATTCGGTTTCGCTGGACGAGCATGTAGCCGCGCAGATCGTCGATGCCGTGGATGTGGTCGGCATGTGGATGCGTCAGCATGACGGCATCGAGCCGTGGCACGCCAGCCCGCAGCATCTGTGCACGGAAGTCCGGCCCGCAGTCGATCGCCACGATGGTTCGGCCACCGGGCCCGATACGCTCGATCAGCGCCGCGGCGCGGCTGCGGACGTTTCTCGGATTTTCCGGATCGCAGGCGCCCCAGTCGCCATTGATGCGCGGGACGCCTGGCGAGGAAGCGCAGCCGAGGATCGTCAGGCGGAGAATGTCGCTCAATGCTCTGGTTCCGGCCCTATAGTGCTTCCCAGCGCGTCGAAGGATACAATGGCAGACAAGGCTCGCCAGCTTCCGGCCGCGAGCCGCATCTCCCACGCTGCCGGTCTACGCGCCACGCGGATCGGGTACCTTATCGAACAGCGCGAAGAAATTGTCCGACGTTGCCCGGGCAATTGCCGCCAGGTCGACGCCCTTGGTCTCGGCCAGAACCTCGGCCGTGTGCCGCACATAGGCCGGCTCGTTGCGTTTGCCGCGATACGGCGGCGGCGCGAGATACGGCGCGTCGGTCTCCACCAGCAGGCGCTGCATCGGCACGTCCGCGGCGATGGCGCGGATCTCCTCGGAATTCTTGAAGGTGAGGATGCCGGAGAACGAGACGTGGCCGCCCAATTCGACGCCTGTTTCCGCGAGAGCCCGTCCGGCCGAAAAACAATGCAGGATAAAGGGGAAGGCCCCCTTCCCGCTTTCATCCTCCAGGATGCGAATCATGTCGACGTCGGCATCGCGCGAGTGGATCACCAGCGGTAGCCCGGTCTCGCGGGCGGCCGTGATATGCGTGCGAAACACCTTCTCCTGCACATCGCGCGGCGCCTTGTCGTAGAAATAGTCGAGGCCGGCCTCGCCGATCGCGACGATCTTCTCGTCCTGGCTGAGCCGCACCAGCGTCTCGACCGTCGTGTCCGGTTCGATCCCGGCGTTGTGGGGATGTGTGCCGACCGAGGCGAAGACCTCGGCATGCTCCCGGGTGATCGCCGTCAGCCGGTCGATCCGCGAGACATAGGTCGAGATCGTCACCATCAGGCCAATGCCCTCGGCGCGAGCCCGCGCCAGAACGGCGTCGCGCTCCGCGTCGAAATCCGGGAAATCGAGGTGGCAGTGGCTGTCGACGAGGAACGGCAGGGCCATCAGCCGGCCTCTGGTTCCGATTCGACGAAGCGCGGAAACACCGGCTGCGGCGCCGGCAAAGGCATGTCCGGCCGAAGCGCGACGTCGGGGGTCAGTTCGGTGAAGCTGCGTTCGTCCGCCGCGATTCCAAGTGCGTCGAGCAGCTTGCCGGCACTCTCCGGCACGAAGGGCTGCAGGAGGATCGCGACGCGCCGGATTACCTCTGCGGTGACGTAGAGCACGGTGCCCATGCGGACCGGTTCGGTCTTGCGCAGCGCCCACGGCTCCTGGCCGGCAAAATAGCGGTTGGCCTCACTGACCACCGCGATGATCGCTGCAAGGACGGCGTGCAGCTCCTGCCGGTCGATGGCGATCCTGGCCTTCGCCAGCAGCTCCTTCGCGGCGTCGAGAATGGCGGTGTCGGCTTCGCCAAAGCCCTCCGGCACCGGGATCTTGCCGTCGCAGTTCTTGGCGATCATCGACAGCGACCGTTGCGCGAGATTGCCGAGGTCGTTGGCGAGTTCGGAATTCGTCCGGTTGACGATCGCCTCGTGCGAGTAGTTGCCGTCCTGGCCGAACGGCACCTCGCGCATCAGGAAATAGCGCAGCCGGTCGAGGCCGTAGACGTCGATCAGCGCGAACGGGTCGATGACGTTGCCGACCGACTTCGACATCTTCTCCCCGCGGTTGAACAGGAAGCCGTGGGCGAAGACCCGGCGCGGCAGCGGCAGGCCCGCCGACATCAGGAACGCCGGCCAGTAGACGGTATGGAAGCGGACGATGTCCTTGCCGATCACGTGGAGGTCGGCGGGCCAGAAGGCCGAGCGCTCGCCCTCGCCGGGAAATCCCGTCGCCGTCAGATAATTGGTGAGGGCGTCGACCCACACATACATCACGTGCTTCTCGTCGCCCGGTACCGGAATGCCCCAGTCGAAGGTGGTGCGCGAGATCGACAGGTCGCGGAGGCCCGAGCGGACGAAGGACAGCACCTCGTTGCGCCGCTCGGTCGGGCCGATGAAGTCCGGATTGGCCTCGTAGTGGGCGAGCAGCCGTTCCTGGAAGTCGGAGAGCTTGAAGAAGTAGCTCTCTTCCTCGACCCATTCGACCGGCGAATTCTGCGGCCCGTAGCGCTGGCCGTCTTCGCGGACGGTGGTCTCTTCCTCGCCGTAATAGGCCTCGTCCCGCACCGAGTACCAGCCGGAATAGGCATCCTTGTAGATGTCGCCCGCCGCCTGCATGCGGCTCCAGATCGCCTGGCTCGCCTCGCGGTGACGCCCTTCGCTGGTGCGGATGAAGTCGTCGTTGCTGCCGCCCAGCGCCTCGGCCATCCGCTCGAACTGCGCCGAGTTGAGTTCCGCCAGCTCGCGCGGGCTCATGCCCTGGTCGCGGGCGCTCTGCAGCATCTTGATCCCGTGCTCGTCCGTCCCGGTCAGGAAGAACACGTCGTAGCCGTCCAGCCGCTTGAAGCGCGCCAGCGTGTCGGTTGCGATCAGTTCGTACGCGTGGCCGATATGCGGGCGACCATTCGGGTAGGAGATCGCGGTGGTCAGATAGAAGCGTTCGGCCATCGGGCTTTCATCGAATGCGGGAAAAGCAGGGTCACCCGCGGACATAGAGCATTCGGCAGGCCTGCTCAATCGGCGTCAGGCGGCGTGCCGCGCGTCGCGCTCGGCGTAGAAGCCGTCGAATAGCGTCAGCAGGGTCTGCTTGCGGTCGAGATTGTAGGCAGCCGCCTCACGCAGGCGCGAAGACTCCGCCTGCCAGAGCGCTGCCAGCAGGGCCGCGCCCTCCCCGTCGCCGACGTTAAGGCGGGCCTCGCTCTCGGCGGCGATCGCTGCCAGCAGGGCTGCGAGGAGCAGATCATAGGCGGCTTCGCGGCCCTTGAGGGTCAGCGCGTCGGCCAGCGCGTGGATGGCATTCCAGTCCGGGCGATCAGCCTTCAGAAGGGTCGCCAACGTCGCGTTGATCTCGATGCCGCCGCTGCCGATCAGCATCAGCGCCTGTCGCACGCTGCCTTCGGCGAGCGGTATCGCCGCCTTGATTGCCGCGGCATCGGTCCCCGGACGGGTGGCTTCTATTGCCGACGCCAGATCCGGCGCATCGAGCGCGTCGAAGCGCAGCAGTCGGCAACGCGAGCGGATCGTCGGCAGGAGCCGTCCCGGCGCATGGCTGGTGATCAGGAAGGTCGAGCGCGGCGGTGGCTCCTCCAGGATTTTCAGGAGGGCGTTCGCGGCGCTGCGGTTCATGTCGTCGGCCGGATCGATCAGCGCGACGCGCCAGCCCGACGCTGACGCCGTGGCATGGAAGAACCGGTTCAGCCGGCGCACCTCGTCGACGGTGATCTGCGTGCGGAAGCCGCCGGTGCGTTCGTTGCTCGGCCGCACGATGTGGACGAGGCCGGGATGCGTGCCCTGAGCGATCTGGCGCACGACCGGATCGTCCGGGCGGAACCCCGCGGTCGCGCCCTCCCCGGCCTCTTCGCGCGCCCCCAGGAGGGCTCGCGCGACGGCGTAGGCGGTCGTGGCCTTGCCGATGCCAACCGGCCCCTGCAGCAGCCAGGCGTGGTGGAACCGCCCGCCGGAACGCGCCGAGACGAGTTCGTCCCAGGCTGGGCGATGGCCGAACAGGCGCAGCGTGGAAAGCGGCCCTGCAACGCCGTCGATGTCGTCGTGCGCCGCTGCCGCGCCGAGGCTCGCGTCGCTCATCGAACCAGCCGGCTCGCGTCGAGCGACTGTCCGACTGCCTCGAAGCGCGCTGCGTCCAGCCGGTCGTCGACGATCTCGGCGATCTCGGCTGCGACCGTGTCGATCGGCTGCGCGCCGTCGACCACGATGCAGCGTTCCGGTTCCTCCTCGGCGATCTTCAGGAATGCCTGGCGCCGCCGCTCGTGCAACGTCTCGGCTTCCTTCTCGAACCGGTCGATCTCGCCCCCGCCCCGGCGTTCGCGGGCTCGGGCGGCACCGAGATCGGCCGGCACGTCGAGGATGAGGGTCAGGTCCGGATAGACGTCATCGAGGGTCGAGCGCTCGAGGCGCTGCATCAGGCCGCGATCGAGCGGGCTGTCGAGGAACTGGTAGACCCGGGTGGAGTCGTGGAAGCGGTCGCACAGCACGATGTCTCCGCGCGCCAGAGCCGGACCGATGACCAGCGCGATGTGGTCGGCGCGCGCCGCAGCGAAGAGGATCGCCTCCATCTCCGGCCCGAGCGCTTCGGCCGCGCCGGAGAGGATGACATGGCGGATCGCGTCGGCACCCGGTGACCCGCCGGGCTCGCGCGTCGTCACCACGTTGTGGCCGGCGCGGCGCAGATGCTCGGCCAGGCGCACGATCTGCGTCGTCTTGCCGCTGCCCTCGCCGCCTTCGAAGGTGATGAACATGCCTGTCACGATCGCTCCGCCGTCAAAATGCCCGCACCCAGCCGAAGGCGAGTTCCCTGGCCGCGCCGAGCGCGCGGTCCGCAAAGCTGCCCGAGGCCGATCCCGCCCCGGCAACAAGCGGCTGCGACAGGACGGGCGCGCCATCGACCAGCACGTCCAGGGTCGCGACCGGCGCACCCTCGGCGACGGGCGCGATCAGCGGCCCCTCGTAGCGGATCCGGGCACGGACGCGGTCGCCCGCCTCCACCGGGAGCAGCGCCGTCACCGGCGTCTGTGCGACGACCGGCACCCAGCCGGCCGTGCCGCCGAAGACGTCGGCGGTCCCGATCGTCGCCCCGGCCGCGAACAGTGGCACCTGCTCGAAGGTTTCGCTGGCCCAGCGGAGCAGCTTCGTCGCCTCTGCGGCGCGCTCGCGCTCGCTCTCGAGGCCGCTCATGGCAAGGAACGTCACCCGCCCGTCCTGCTCGGTGACGCCAAGCAGCGCGTAGCCCGACGCTTCGGTGAAGCCGGTGCCCAGCCCGTCGGCGCCGATGCCAGCCGACAGCAGCGGATTGCGGTTGCGCTGGAAGATCTTGTTCCACTCGAAGGATGGCTCGGCGTAGATCGCATAAAGCTCCGGATAGGTGGCGCGCAGATGCCGGGCGAGCCGGACCAGGTCGGTTACCGTCACCTGCTGGTCCTCGGCCGGCAGGCCGGTCGGATTGGCGAAGCGCGAATTCGTGAGGCCGAGTTCCGCCGCCCGCTCGTTCATGCGCGCTGCGAAGGCCGCTTCGGATCCCTCCATCCCCTCGGCGAGGATGATCGCGGCATCGTTGGCGGCTTGGACGATCGTGCCACGGATCAGGTCCGCGACCGGCACCTGCGAGTTCAGCGCGGCGAACATGGTCGAGGTGCCTGACGGCGCGCCGCCTGTCCGCCAGGCATGCTCGCTGACCGGAAAGGTCGTCTCGAGGCTGATCTCGCCGGAGCGGAGCGCGGCGAAAACGATCTCCATCGTCATGATCTTGGCGAGCGAGGCCGGCGGAAACGGCTGAGCCGGGTTCTTCTGGAAAAGGATCGTGCCGGTCTCGCCGTCGACCAGCAGGACTTCGTCGGCAGCCGTCTCCACCGCGGGCGGCGCGGCTTCCTGCGCCGTTACGGACGACGCTGGAAATACCAGAACGGTCGCGGCGGCGAGCGCCGAGAGGATGGCTATCCGGAACATGGGGCGGACCTTCGGCCTGGCGCCGGACACAAGCATTGCGTCCGCGGAACGAGCCCAAAATAGGCCGCCGGCCGGTCCTACGGCAAGTTCGTTCGTGCCGGTCAGTCGCGAATGACGAATGCGTCGCCGGCCCCGACCTGCCACAGGCGCCGCAGCACCGCATCGGCGGAGGCGTCGGCGTCGACGCGCAAGGATGTGGATATCATCGCGGTACCGGGCACGGTCTCCGTTTCCAGCGCACCCTCGCCTAGCGTCACGCTGCGGACGCGCTCCATCAGGGCCGGATCGATGACGCCGATCTGGATCCGTTCGGCGGCTGAAGCCTGCGGCACGGCCGCTACCTGCTGGACCGCGGCGAGCGCGCCGCCTTCGGCCGTTGCGCCAGCATAGGAGGAGCTGAACGCCGGGATGCGGCTGGCGCCCAGCAGCCGGCCGAGATCGATGCCACCCGCGCGGCCGGTATCGTCGGTGGTCCGGTCCAGCGGACGCACGCCGGGCAGCCCGATGGCGCCGGCAAAGGCCATCAGCGACCCGCCTTCGCGCGATGCCCCCTGCCCTTCGGCGACCATGACCGGGGCTTCGCCGGCGGCCTGGCCGGGCTGATAGCTCGCCATCAGCACCGGGGTATCGTCGCCCTCGAGCGGTGCGCGGCCGACATATTCGACCTTCACGTCGGCGATTCCGGCGTTCTTGAAGCCGAGCAGTTCGGCCGCCTGCGACGAGACGTCGATCTCGCGGCCATGCGAAAACGGGCCGCGATCGTTGACGCGGACCATCACGCGGCTGCCGGTCTCGACATTGGTGACCATCGCATAGGACGGCAGCGGGAACGTCTTGTGGGCGGCCGACAGGCCGTGCATGTCGTAGATCTCGCCGTTCGCGGTCAGCCGGCCGTGGAAGTTCGGCCCGTACCAGGAGGCCTGGCCCTCGCCGACATAGCCCGGCTCGTCCTTGGGATAGTACCACTCGCCGCGGACCTTGTAGGGCTTGCCGACATGGGCGCGGCCGCCGCCCTTGGGAACGCGCTTGAGATTGGTGACGCGGGGGCTGGCCGGGACGCCGAAGGTTTTGGAGTCGAATTTCACGGCGGTGCCGATCTCGGCAACCTCGTCGCCTGACGCGTCGGCGCTGGTACCCTGACAAGCCGGCAACACCAGCCCCGCGGCCAACATCACGCCGAGGGCGATCATCCGACGCCCATGATCCGCTGCCACGATGGCCATGCGGTCCCCCTTCCCCATGCGAACTCTGTACTAAGGCGCGACGGACGCTCCCCAGCGCCCGCACCCCTGAAGCCGCCGAGTTAACAGCGTATGAATCTGTGAATCAACGTGACCGGACGTGAAAAATCGGCGTCCCCGCCCGTTCGCTCTCTTGACAGTGGCCCACGTGCACAAGGCGCGATCCGGGCGCGCCGCCTGTCATCTCGCCGGGATCGCGCGAGTGCCCGGCTGCCCCGGCCGCCAAGCGGTTGCTCGCGCAACCAGATCGGCGATGAGGCCACAGAACGGCATCACGCGGCGGCCCCTGAACCCGGACAAAAGCCACATTTCCGCTCGATCAACGCCGCATTCGAATTTCGATCACGAATTGTTTCGATGAAGCGTCCAACACATCGCCGCCGATCCGCGCACCCTGCGCTACCCTTGTCATGGCGACGCCGCGCAGGTAACTCGGCAGACAGCGGATGGGTGGCCGAGCGGTTGAAGGCACCGGTCTTGAAAACCGGCGGGCGGGAGACCGTCTCGTGGGTTCGAATCCCACCCCATCCGCCATCTGCGTTCATATCTGCGAACCCCAGGCGCAACCAGTCGGTCCGGCTCCTCTTCATCAGTCTGGTTGCCGATTGCCTCCTCAAGAGCGTCGGTCTCGCCCACGATCGTTATCGTCTCGGCACAGACCACAATTTCGGCCACGATGGAGCGAAGGTACGTTTTCAAAACTGGATTGGCCGCGCCGCTTAGCCGATCTCTCATTCGTTCAGAAAAAAGGAGAATCTGCGTAGCCGTGACAGGCTCTGAGACATCCGTCTGAATGGTCGCTTGGTTGAGCGCGGCGCGTGCCAGTTGCGACTCGTCCTGTGCTTGCTGAACGGATCGAACGAACGTCGGATTCGTGGCTAGGTCGTTCACCAATCTCGCTGTATTGAGCAGATGGGCCAGAGCGGCGTCGGCTGCTTGCAGCCTCCGCCGCAGCGCCGGCAACAGCATTGTCTGTGAACTTTCGATAATGCGACGCCGGTTGTCGATCTCATGCAGCAATACAGCAAGGCGAGAGGGCTCTAGGACGACCTCTCTAATGCTTGTTAATACAATTTCATTCAAATAATCCTCTGGAAATAGCACACCCGGGCAGTCTGATCGGCCTTTTCGAGCCTCTTGGGAACAGCGATAATATCTGTATACTTTTTTACTTTTCCCAGTGCCAGTTCGAAGGATCAGACTTGATCCACAAATGCACCGTGCTATACCAGAAAGTAACAGTGCGCTGCTAATCGCCTTTGCAGGATTTTTCAGCGGATCTTTGGCCTGAAGCATCGTTTGCGCTTGGTAAAAATCACTCTTGTCGATTATCTCTGGGCATTTTATTATTATGGGGCCATCATATTCAACATAACCGTCTTGGTTTGGGTTTTGGTTGAAATGATATTCACCATAGTAAACAGGGTTGGTAAGAATTCTATGGACCGCATTTAGGCTCCACCGCGAAATATCTCTGGTCAGAAGTCCATCTTTGTTTAGACGGGTCGTTATATTTCGGATACCCATCGGCGGCCCGCTGCCGTCTCCGTAAAGATAAAAGCAAAATATCTTTTTTATTATAGGCCTTTGCTGTTCGTCCACTACTAAGCGGCTTCTGCGCACCCCTCGCTCATTCAGATTATACTCCAGCATGTAACCTGGCGGCGGACGGCCTCCGGGCCATAGGTTTTCACGGGCCATCCTGTTGCGCGCGTTCCTGACATTCACCGAAGTGATCAAGGAATGCTGTTGATCGAACATCTGGCTTAGTTTCCGGCTCATAAATCCGGCGATATCCTTGGAAAAGAATTGGCTAACGCTTACAACCTCGACGCCATTTTCAAGAAGCCGCGCTTCATTGAAGCCCGCATTATCCATATTCCTCGCAAAGCGACTTGTGTGGTATATAATTATTACGTCATAGGGTTTATCTTCAGATAATGCATTTCGCATCATCTTCTGAAACTGTGGTCGCTTGTCTGTCTTCGCTGACCTTCCCGGATCAGAAAACGTATCAACGACGATAATAGCATTTTGGCTTGCATACAAATTACATCGTGCATACTGGTCCGGAATCGATATATTCTTTTCTGCGCTCTTAGGATCGGACACTCTCGTATATATGACTCCGCGACGGCTCGCTGTAGCCGCTGCTGTCTCCCCCTTGGACACGCTGATACGAGCTGTACGCTGGGAGCGGATGCCCTTACCACTGCGAAGGGATGCGAGATTATCACTCATCTGGGTCCCTCTCCGGTGGTATCGCGTTCAACACGTATCCTCGATCCGGGTCGCCTGCTTCCGCGATCAAAGCCTCGGCCGCACAAACCTCCCGTGTCGTCACCATAATAAATCCACGACAGATAACACGCAGCCCGCTGACCTTGCGGCTCCCGCTTGGTCTGAGTTTGCGTCTGTTCGTTGACCCCGTCGATGCGGCGTGATCGTCTGCCTGGGCGGAGCGGAGTTTTCGTCGTGGTCGATGGTAGCTGGGCGCAACCACTCCTGCACCTCTATGCTCGGAAGCTGGATGGTCCTCTTCAGTCATTCTAATAACTCCCTGACACTCATTACCGGAAATTACGCGCCCATTTAAGCGTAAATCGAAGCTCCCGGGAAGTCGGATTCAAGCATTAATTTAGCTTTATTTCTCTCGCCGTCGAGTGAAGAAAATACACCTATAACAAGACAAAAAGTAGTCGAATTACTTAGTTCCAATGCGAAAGGATTCGAGCGTGAGCGGGCGCTGTACACAGTCCAAAAAACGGGTTTCGAACCCTTTCTGGCGCACAATGAATCCTTCGCAGTTAAACCGGACCAGGTCGTGCGCACCCGATTTTCGCTGAGTTCGCTCCCGGCGGTTTTGCTGAGTTCGTTTGCGGGTTGAGCGACGGGCGTCGACGCGGAGCCATTGCTGAGGCGCAGCGTCGGCGCCCGTTGCGGATGGAAGGTGGCGGCGAAGGCGGACGGGGTGCTCCAGCCGAGTGCGGAATGGGGACGGGTCGTGTTGTAGTCGGCCTGCCATCGGGCCAGCATCGCTCGCGCATGGTGCAGGGACGAGAACAGCGTCTCGTTCAGAAGCTCGTCGCGAAGACGGCCGTTGAAGCTTTCGATGAAGGCATTCTGCGTCGGCTTGCCCGGGGCGATGTAGTGCCACTCGATATGCGTCTTGTCGGCCCAGGCGAGGATGGCATTGCTGGTGAACTCGCTGCCGTTGTCCGAGACGATCATTGTCGGCTTGCCATGGCGGGCGATCAGCCGCTCCAGTTCGCGTGCGACGCGAGTTCCGGAGAGCGAGGTGTCGGCAATCAGCGCCAGGTTCTGGCGGGAGCAGTCGTCGACGACCGCCAGGATCCGAAAGCGGCGACCATCGGTAAACTGGTCGGAAACGAAGTCCAGCGACCAGCGCTCGCCCGGCGCCAGAGGCAGCCGGATCGGCGCCCTGGTTCCGATCGCCCGCTTGCGACCGCCGCGGCGGCGCACCGCCAATCGCTCCTCGCGGTAGAGACGGAAGAGCTTCTTGTGGTTGACCGCGTGTCCCTCCCGCTTCAGCAGGACATGCAGGCGCCGGTATCCAAAGCGCCGACGCTCCCGGGCAAGGGCGACCATGCGCTCGCGCAGGGCCTCGTCCTGTGGTCGGATGGAGCGATAGCGGACCGTCATGCGGCAGCAGCCGATGGTTTTACACGCCCGCCGTTCGCTCATCTCGTGGCGCTCCATGAGATGGGCGACGGCACTCCGCCTGGCCGCGGGCGTCACCACTTCTTTCCCAGAAGATCCTTCAGGGCGACATTGTCTAACATCGCGTCCGCCAGCATCCGCTTCAGCTTGGTGTTCTCATCCTCAAGCGCTCGCAGGCGCCGCGCCTCGCTGACATCCATCCCGCCGAACCTGGCTTTCCATTTGTAGACGCTCGCATCGCTGACACCGTGCTTGCGGCACAGATCGGCGACCGGCACCCCGGCCTCGTGCTCCTTCAGGATGCCGATGATCTGTTCTTCCGAAAAACGACTGCGCTTCATGTCCTGGTCCTCTCGATGGGCCAGAACGAACTTCAAACTGGATTAGGCAGAGGGGGCAACGTCAGCAGTTATATCCCGCTTAATCCGCCATTCTACCAAAACTCACCCGCGGCTGCGCTTATGGTTCCTATCCTCTTGAATAGGTAGGTTAAGAGGCATCCTATTTGCCTTTCGGAACATGTAACGGCGTTTCGATTTGAGCCCACCAACCTTCCAGATGTGACATCATCGAATTAATATCTCCGTACCATAAAACCAACGCTGAAACCGCGCAAACAGCTGTCATCAGAAACAAGAACCAAGTTGTAGCTCTCAGCGTTACGCCGGACACTCCAAGATCCATTGAGAGTAGGATATCACTACTCCCGAGGAAAATTCTCGCGAGGGCCTTCTCAGATATATTCTTGTCGAGGTAAATCCGAGCCAGTGATAGACGCTGTAATTGGTGGTATCGTATAGTTCGATACACTAACCATAAACATGCCAATCCGACCGCAAGCAGAGCCGCCGCTGTAGCCCTAACGTATTCTGCATCCGATCGTAACATATAGCCAAATGACGCCCCTGACACGCTAAGATACCAAAATGGCACAAGCCATCGGATGCTATCCCAATGGCGCAAATTCTCAAGAGCTCGATTTAGCACCGAATCAGGTATCAAACTCTCAGCGCTGCCCGTCGGATACTCTCTGAGTGCCGAGTGAAGCACCTGCTTTGCCAAATCATATATATGCGCGTCTTCTGTGGAGCGCACCCCGTTTTGACCGAACAGGTGGCATAGCCGATAAGGCATAGGCATCCGCCTATGAGTACGACTATGTCGAAAGCTCCTGATGGCCCGTTTTCTCGGGTTGAAGTAATCACTTCCGTT
>NZ_JAAAMJ010000019.1 GCF_010500835.1 Aurantimonas aggregata
GAACGATCAGGTCGTTTCTCTCATGGATACTCCCGTCCGGAAAGGATACCGGCCAAGAGCTCCAGACAGACAACCGCCGTCCACATTTCTCTTTCTTCTCAATCTTCAATTGTCAAAGAACACGCCACAAAACATGTGTCGTCGGATAAAACAGACAAAAGCCTGACATACCCTGAGGAGGGTCGCTATACCAGCGGCACTCGAAAAACAATGATGAGGCGGCGCGAATTCAAACCGGCCTGAACCTTTCGGTCCGAACCAGCTCTTGGCTCCCCGTCTGGGTCGCCCCGGCGCCGCCGCCGTCGTTGTTGAATGCTGTATAGGCGGTGCCCGATCCCCCTGTCAACGCCAACCTTCGCAAAAAGTTCAAAAACCTGCTCGGGCCCTGTCCGCGCCGCCTGTAGCGCCTGTCCGGCCGGGCCACACCCTGTCCTGCGCAGGTGAAGCGTCGAACCGGAGGCGTTGGCGACACGATACCCGTAAAGGCACCGGTGGCCGCCGATGGTATTGCCCGCGCCGTCACCGGCCCTCCCCCCGCCGGGACACCCACGCTTCGCGAATGCCGGCAGCCTCGCGCAGGTGACGTACCTGCGCACGAACCCGCGCGTGGATCTTGAGCCGTTGCAGTCGGGACGGTATGGCCGACGAAGGGTTCATCGTTCATAAGGATGGCGCGCGGCGGAATTCCGCCACCTTGTTGGTGGATGGCTGCCCACTGGAATGTAGGGGGATACCAAGCTTGCCGCAGGACAAGCCGTTCTTTGGCGACGAGCCAGCGCTCGTTGCCGATCGACGCCGCAGACCCGATCGCCGACAGGTGTCGGCGCGATGGCTTGCGGGCACTCTGCTGACCGGCCTGACCTCGACGGCCCTGATGGGCATCGCCCTCTCCGCCGCGCTCGACGGCTACCAGGGCGCGGCGCGGCCCGCCGGCCGCCTGGCCAGTCTCGCACTCCCCGCCGGGTCGTCTGAAAAGGGCGAGCGGGTCGTCGCGACGGCGATTCCGATCGCCCGCAGCCGGCAGATCCTCGAACTCTCGACCATGACCCGCGAGGGCGACCGCGAGGTCATCCGCACCCTGCCCTTCGGCTACGTCAACATGCTGCTGGCGGCGCGGCACCAGACCAGCACCGATTACCCGAGCTTCGACCCGCTGAACATGTTCGGCGATCCGGCCGACGCCGAGGCAGCCGCGGTCGAGCAGCAGGCCGCGCAGATCTACGGCGCCCGCGTCGAATCGGAACTGCGGCTCAAGGTCGAGCCCTTCACCTTCGATGCGGCGAGCTACCAGCCGGGTGGCGAGGTGGGCGTCGCGGAAGCCGAGCGGGCGATCCGCTCCGTCGAGCCGATCTTGTCCTACGAGCCGGTCCGCGTGGCGGCGCTGACGATGATCGATCCGCAGCGATTCGACCTCACCAGCGACGCCTCCGAATACGAGCCGGGTTCCGCCTTCCGGGTGATCGAGGAGAACGTCTCCCTCGCCGCGCCCGATGGTCCCGAAACGATGCCCCGCTTCCACGAAGAGATCATTCCGGTCCGCGAGAGCGCCGAGATCGCAGCGATTCTTGACCGCAACGGCCATACCGAGGAAGAAGGCGCCGAGGCGACGACCGCGCTCGTCGAGCTTCTGGGTGCCGCGGAGTTGAGCGCCGGGGACGCCCTGCGGGTCGGCGTCGAGACGACGGGTGATACCGCCCATGTGGTGCGGCTGTCCGCCTATCGCGGCGACGACCATCTCGCCACCGTCGCCGAGACCGAGGACGGGCCGTTCGAGCCCGCCCTGGCGCCCGAGCTCGGCGATTCGGTCGCGGACGCCTTCGACGACAACGAGGACGAGGCGCCGCTGCGGGCCGACATGCCCACCGTCTATGACGGCATCTACCAGGCGGGGCTTGCCTACGGTCTCAACGACCGGCTCTGCAGGCAGCTGCTGCAGATGCTGGCCAGCGAAGTCGATTTGCAGTCGCGGCTCGGCCCGACCGATCGCCTGGCTGCGTTCTTCTCGCTGGAAAAGGGCGAGGAAGTCGCCACCGACGCGTCCGAGATCCTGTTCGTGGACGTGCGCTTCGGCGAGAACACCCGCCGCTTCTACCGTTTCCGGCCGAACGACGCGGAGGCCGCCGACTTCTTCGATGAGGACGGCCGCAGCGCCAAGCAGTTCCTGCTGCGCAAGCCGCTGCCGAAAGGCCGCTTCACCTCGTCCTTCTCCACCGGCCGCAAGCATCCGGTGCTCGGCTATGTCCGGCCGCACTGGGGGGTCGACTGGGCAGCGCCCCGCGGCGCGCCGATCCTGGCGTCCGGCGACGGCGTCATCGAGAAGTCCGGCTGGTTCAGCGGCTACGGCCGGCAGACCGTCGTCCGCCATGCCAATGGCTACGTGACCTCCTATTCCCACCAGAGCGCCATCGCCAAGGGCATCAAGCCGGGCGTCAAGGTCCGGCAGGGACAGGTGATCGGCTATGTCGGTTCGACCGGCCTGTCGACCGGCAACCATCTTCACTACGAGGTCGAGGTCAACGGCCAGAAGGTCGACCCGATGCGCATCAAGCTGCCGTCGGGCAAGGTCTTGGCCGGGGCGGAACTCGAAAGCTTCCAGCACGAGCGCCAGCGGATCGACAGCCTGCTGCAAGAGCAGGTGGAATCGCCGCTCGTCGCCGGGCGCTGATCGCCCGGCACCAATCCAACCGTACTATTCCGACGGCTGAACCCGGGACTGGGCCCGCCAGAGATCGATCCCGCCTTCGGTGGCGTGGCGATCGATCGCGGCCAGTTCGTCGGCGGAGAAGTCGAGATTACTCAGCGCCTCGAGCGAATCGTCGAGCTGCTCGACGCTGCGCGCCCCGACCAGCGCCGAGGTGATCTCCGGCCGCCGCAGCACCCAGGCGATGGCCATCTGCGCCAGACTCTGGCCGCGCGCCTCGGCGATCGTCGCCAGCTGGCGGATCCGCGCGATATTCTCCTCGCTCAGCATCGCCGGTTTCAGCGAGCCTTCCCGCGTAGCGCGCGTGCCCGCTGGCACGCCGTGCAGATACTTGCGGGTCAACAGCCCCTGGGCCAACGGCGAGAACGCGATGCAGCCGAGGCCGAGCCCGGCGAGCGTATCGAGCAGCCCCTCCTCCACCCAGCGATTGAGCATCGAATAGGATGGCTGGTGGATGATGAAGGGCGTGCCCTGCGCGGCGAGGATCGCGTGGGCGCGATGGGTCAGCTCGGGCGAATAGGACGAGATGCCGACATAGAGCGCGCGGCCGGAGCGCACGATATGGTCGAGCGCGCCCATCGTCTCTTCCAGCGGCGTCTCGGGGTCGGGCCGGTGGTGGTAGAAGATGTCGACATAGTCGAGCCCCATGCGCTTCAGGCTCTGGTCGCAGGACGCCACGAGATACTTGCGCGAGCCGAGATCGCCGTAGGGCCCCGGCCACATGTCGTAGCCGGCCTTGGAACTGATGATCAGCTCGTCGCGATAGGGCTGGAAATCCTGCGCCATCCAGCGGCCGAAATTCTCTTCCGCCGAGCCGTAGGGCGGGCCGTAATTGTTGGCGAGATCGAAATGCGTGACGCCGCGGTCGAAGGCGCGCCGCAGGACGGCCCGCCCGGTCTCGAACACGTCGGCGCCGCCGAAATTCTGCCAGAGGCCGAGCGAGATCGCCGGCAGCTTCAGCCCGGATCGCCCGACCCGGCGATAGGGCATGGAATCGTAACGGCTGGCCTCGGCGAGATAGGGCATGGCAGATGCTTTCCGGACGGGATCGATGCCGCCGATATAGGCGTCACCGGCTGGCGGGAAAGTCCCGGCCTGCTGGCCCGCTACTTGCAGTAGGTCCCGTCGTTCTTCCGCGCGGCGATGTCGAGATGGAAATGCGTCGCATGGTCTGCGTCAGTGCCGGGCCCGAGGACCGTGCGGAACGGGCCGCAGGCGCCGACGCGCACCGCCCGCTGGAACTTCGCTTCGGGCGAACCCGGCGCCTGCGCCTCGACCGAGATGTCCGGCCCCTCGTCGAAGACGAAGGCCGCGATGTCCACGGCACTGCCGCGCGCATGCTCGGAAATGCCGCTCTCGGAGGCGCGCTTGCGGCAGACATAGGTCGAGGCGTGGCGGAACTCCGTCAACGCCCGATCCTCGAGATTGACCCTGGCCGCCGGCACCACGCTCGTCGTCATCCATTCGTCGAGCGCCAGCGCCGCGCGGCAGAGCAGCTGGGTCTTCGGCGAGACCGCGATGCCGGAGGAAAGCCGCTCGACATTGACCGGCCGCAGGACACCGCAGGCGCCTTCGCTGATGCTCGGCTCGACGGTGAAGACGACGCCGCGCTCGGTGAGTTCGGCCTCGCAGGCGACCGCGTCGGCGATGGCGGCGGCGGCGAGCACGCTCGCCGCCGGGGTCACGGACTGTTCGAGCTGCCGTAGGTTCGCCGGGGTCAACGGCTCCTCGTCCGCATCGGGAACCTCCGGCGTCACCGGCATGGCGTCGGGAATCGGCTGCGTCTGCCTTGCCGGCTCGTCTACCGTCGGCTCTGCAGGCGCGGAATCAACCGCCTCGGGCACCGGCTGAGGGTCCGCCGGCTCGTCCGAAGCGCGATCCGGCCGCGCATCCGGCGTCGGAATCTCGCCGGTGGGCGGGATCTCGGATAGGTCTGCAGGAGATGCGTCGGTCGGCTCGGGCCCCTCTGCCGCGGCGTCGTCGTCATCCGCCGGAGCCGATTCGCTCTCCTGCGGCGCGGCGACGGCGTCATCGTCAGCCGTTGTGTCCTCTGTCGAAGCTTCCCCGTCGGCTGGCGCAGCGCCTTCCTCTGGCGCGTCATCCTCTGCCGTATCGGGGCGGGCTTCCGGCGTCGGCACGGCGGCTTCGGCCGGCGCCTGCGCCACGACCGGCGCCTTGGGCGCTCGGCGCTTCTGCGCCGCAGCCGGGCGCGACGGCCGGTCAATCGACTGCAGCGGATTGGCGTCCGGCCAGGGCAGATTCTGCGCCAGGCCAGGCGTTACCGCCCCGACGCACAGGCATGCGGTGACCAGGAGATTGCTTCGGCGCAGAAGCCGGCTCAACCCTCGAACTCCACGACCGTGACGCCGGGCTCGACCAGCTTCGCGAGCGTCTCGGCGTCCCAGTTCGTCAACCGCACGCAGCCATGGCTGTTGCTCTTGTCGACGAGTTCGGGATGGGCCGTGCCGTGCAGGCCGAAGGTCGGCTGCGAGAGGTCGATCCACATCGAGCCGACCGGACCGTTCGGCCCAGCCGGAATGGTCAGCACCTCCTTGTTCTCCCCCTGCTGGAAGTTCGTCTCGGGCGAGTAATGGTAGGTCGGGTTCGGCGCAATCGCCTGCACCGTCAGGACGCCGTCCGGCGAGGGCGTGTCGGCGGAGCCGATCGTCACCGGATAGGCGAGGACGATGGCGCCGGCGGCGTCATAGGCGAAGAGCTCGCCGCGTGTCTTGTCGACGACGATCTTCGCCACCTTGGCTTCGGGACCCTTGCCGATGTTCGGCACCAGGATGGCCGTGCCCGATGCGTTGAAATCGGCGTTGGGATTGAGCTTCTTCAACAGGTCGGCATGGACGTGGAAGCGCTCAGCCAGCATCTCGACCGGATCGCGGTAGCCGAGCCATTCCATTTCGGCCATCTCGCCGTAGTCGCTCGGGATTTCCTCGACGAAGCGTTCCTCGAGGTCGGCCTCGGTGATCTCGTAGGTGGTCATCGCCTTGCCCTGATCCACGGCGAGGATGTTCCACAGATCGGCGTCCGGCTCGCCGTCGGCCGGCAGATCGCGCATCCGCTCATAAGCCTCGATGGCCTTGCGGGTGTTGTCGCCGAGATAGCCGTCGATCACGCCCGGCGAGGCGTAGGCCCGATCGAGCAGCACCTGCAGGCGGATGAGGAACGGGTCGGGGGTCTTCGGCTCGTCGGCGGTCTCGAGCGCCGCTTCATCCGGACCATCGGTCGAATAGGCCGGCGTCTCGACCACCTGCCCGGGCTCGTCGGTGACGGCGATCTCCGGGGGCGCGGGACTGTCGATGCCGTCGGCCGCCGAGGCGACGGTTTCCGGGTCGGTCGACGGGACGGCGGCCTCGTCGGGGCCCTCGGCTGCTTCGGTATCCGGGATCGTCGGATCGTTGCGCGCCGAGGCTGCGACCGAATCGGCTTCCTGCTGCTGCTGTGTCCACACGGCGAAGTCGGCCGTATCGATCGAGCTTTCCGAAAGCGGCTCCGAGAAGGCGTAAGCCGGCAGCGGCGCAAGGCCCGCCGCGAGGATCAGGAAAGCGGTCGAAACGGTCTTCATGAAAGTCCCCGAGGTGCCAAGCCGCTGTAAACAAAGGGAAACCATACGGCTTCCGTCGCCTTAGCTGGTATCATCGGCGTAGTTAACCAGAGGTTAATATCCGCTTCTACTCCTCGAACTCCACCGTCACGCCGGCCTTGACCATCTTGGCCAGCTCCGTCGCATCCCAGTTGGTCAGGCGGACACAGCCATGGCTGTTGGTCTTGCCGATCTTCGACGGTTCGGGGGTGCCATGAATGCCGTAGGTCGGCTTCGACAGCGCGATCCAGACCGTGCCGACCGGGCCGTTCGGTCCCGGCGGGATGGTCAGCACCTTGTTGTTCTCGCCCTGCTTGAAATTGACCTTCGGATTGTAGGTGTAGTTCGGGTCGAAAGCGATGCGGTTCACCTGGACGACGCCGGTGGGCGACGGGGTGTCGGAGGAGCCGATGGTGGAGGGATAGGCCGCGATGAGCGAGCCGTCGGCCGCATAGGCCCGGACCTGTTCGCGGCCCTTGTCGGCAACGATGCGGGCAACCTCGCCCGTCGCGCTCTCGCCCACCGACATCACCTTGAGCCGCGTGCCCTGGCGGTTGAAGTCGGCGCCGGGGTTGATCTCGATGAGATAGGCCTCGTCCATGTGGAACTTCTCGGCGAGCCGTTCGGAGACCCGCTCGAAGCTCATCTCCGGCAGCAGCGCCTTCTCGCCATAGTCGGCGGGGATCGACGCGACATAGGGGCCCGACACGTCTTCCGGGGTGATCTCGTAGGTGACGATGGCGGGACCGCCCGTCGCGTCGAGTTCCTCGGCGAGGGCCCGTGAATCGCCCGTCGGCAGCGTGCGCCCGTAGCGTTCCTGATAGGCCGCGACCGCCTTGTTGACGTTCGAGCCCATGCGGCCGTCGATGACGCCCGGCGACATGCCGGCGCGATCGAGCAGCACCTGCAGCGCGGCGATCTCGGCCTTGGCGTTCTTGCCGGTGGGCATCGCGACCTGCGGGGCGGGGTCGCTCTCTTCGATCGTCTGGCCCTCGACGATCGGCGCGCCCGGCGCCGGCAGGTCGGACGAGTAACCCGGCAGGTCCTGCATGCCGCGGGGCAGTTCCGCCTCCTGGACCGGTCCGCCGGCGTCGGGCAGCGGCGCGCCCTCGATCGCCGCGTTGTAGCCGCGGTCGTCCTCGTAGGGGCCGTCGTAATAGGGATCCGCCGACGGCGGCTGGCCGCCGAAACCGGGGTTGTCGAAAACGCCCGGAGGCGCTGGCAGGTCGACGCGCCCCTGCAGCGTCACGCCGGGCGGCGGCGGCGCGTCGATGATGGCGCCGCGCTCCTCGAACTGCCTGCGGCGCTCCTGGAAACGTTCGCGGCGCGGCTCCTCGATGGCGACGATGCGCCCGGCTTCGTCGATGACCACCCGCCGGCCGAACTCGTCGATGTAGATTTCCGCGATTCCGGCGTCGCCCGGCTCATAGTACTGGGCGAGTTGGACCGGCGCGTCCTGCGCCATCGCGACGGCCGGTAAAGCGAGCAGCGGCAGCAGTGCCGGGAGCAATCGCAGGTCTCGCATCATCGTCGTCTCTCCAGCCGGCTTTCGCGACCATCGTCTCACGGCCACACGTCAAGCTTGCGAAATGGCAGATGAACCGGACATGAAAATGTCCAAGCCGCAGATAAGTCTCACGAAGGCGACACCGCTCCAGCCTGGGGCAAGGCCGGGACGGCCGCAGCCTTGGCAAAGTCGCCGCCGCCGTTATGTCAGGCCCTATGAACACAGAGACCGGCAGAGACATGACCGACACGCTTCCCGACCGCCTTTCCTCCGATCCCGCCAGCGAGTTCCATGACGCGGCGCTGCTGGAGCGCGGCGTCGGCGTGCTCTTCAAGGGCGTCGAGAAGACCAATGTCGAGGAATATTGCGTCAGCGAGGGCTGGATCCGGGTGCAGGCCGGCAAGGCCAAGGACCGCAAGGGCCAGCCTCTGACAATCAAGTTGAAGGGGCCGGTCGAGGTCTTCTTCAAGGAAGACTGACCGACCCCGGAAGCGTCTGGCTCAGATGATCGCCAGCGGCTGCTTGCTGTGGGGTGGCGGGAAAGCCGCGTCGAGTTCGGCCATATCCTGTGCATCGAGCGTCAGATCGAGGGCCGCCGCGTTGTCGCGGACATGGTCCACGCTGCTGGCCTTCGGGATGGCGATGACGCCCTCCTGGCGGAGCACGAAGGCGAGTGCGACGCGTGCCGGCGTCGCGCCGTGGCGTTCGGCGATCCGCGCCAGCGTGGCGTCGTCGAGCAAGTCTCCGCCCTGCCCGATCGGTGAATAGGCCATCACCGGGATGCCCTGTTCGGTGAGCATCGGCAGGAGATCGTGCTCGATGCCGCGCTCTGACGGATTGTACAGCACCTGGTCGGTCTGCACGGCCTCGCCGCCGGCCGCCGCAAGCTCCGCCATGTCGTCGACGTCGAAGTTCGAGACGCCCCAGCGCAGGATCTTGCCGGAATCCTTCAGCGTCTCCAGCGCCGCGACTGTTTCCGCCAGCGGCACGCTGCCGCGCCAGTGCAGCAGATAGAGGTCGAGGCGGTCGGTGCCGAGCCGCTGCAGCGAGGCCTCGCAGGCGCGGATCGTGCCCTGCCGCGAGGCGTTGCCCGGCGCCACCTTGGAGACCAGGAACAGCGCGTCCCGGCGCCCCTCGATCGCTTCCGCCACCAGCTCCTCGGAGCGGCCATTGCCGTAGATCTCCGCCGTGTCGAGCAGCGTCATGCCGCGGTCGATCCCTTCGCGCAGGGCGGCGATCTCGGCGTCGCGGCGCCCCGGCTCGTCGCCCATCATCCAGGTGCCCTGGCCCAGCACCGGCACGGACGTGCCATCGGGAGTTCTGGTCTGTCGCATCGGTCTCTCCATCGATCGCTCGCCGTTCCGGCGAGGCCTGTGAGCGGAACGGGCACCTGGCCGAGGCGTTGCAAGAAAGAGAAATCCACGAAGGAGAAGACGTCATGTCATCGACCGAAGGGCAGAGCATCATGGGTACGGACGATCCGGCCGGCACCAGCGTCGGTGTCGACAACATCGAGGCGAGCCGGGTTTCCGGCACCGCCGTCTACAACACCGACGGCGACCATCTCGGGCACATCCACGATCTCGTGCTCGGCAAGCGCGACGGCAAGGTGAAATACGCCATCATGTCGTTCGGCGGCTTCCTCGGCATCGGGGAGGAATACCACCCGCTCCCTTGGGAGACGCTGAAATACGACGAGCGCCAGGGCGGCTACGTGGTCGGCATCACGATCGACCAGCTGCGCGAGGCGCCGCGCTACGCCGCGGGCGCCGCGCCGGACTGGGATCTCGAATACGGACGTCGCATCGACGACTTTTATCGGCCGGCCTACATCTGACCGGTAGGCTGAGGCAGGGCTGAAACCGAAACGGCCGCCGGGGATCTCGTCCCGGCGGCCGTTTCGTATCGGTGTCATCGTGCGCAGGCGGCGGCGGCCACTTGGCCGCTCAGGCCCACTCCTGGTCAGGCCGCGACCCGGTCTCCCGGTGCGCCGGACTTCGAGCCGACGACGTGGAAGATCAGGTGCTCGCCGCCGCCGGTGATCTTCACGATCGCCTCGTCGCCGATGTCGCCGAGCAGGATCCGTTCCGCCAGCGGGTCCTGGACCTCCCGCTGGATCACCCGCTTCAGCGGCCGCGCCCCGTAGGCCGGATCGTAGCCCTTCTGGGCCAGCCATTCCCGGCCGCTCTCGTCGAGCAGGATGGTGATCTTGCGGTCCGCCAGCAGCTTCTCCAGCCGCCCCATCTGGATATCGACGATCGCCCCCATCTCGGAGCGATGCAGGCGGTGGAACAAGATCGTCTCGTCGACGCGGTTGAGGAATTCCGGCCGGAACGACGCCCGCACCACCGCCATCACCTGCTCCCGCGCGGCCTCGGCATCCTCGTCGTCGCGCAGCGAGACGAGGTATTCGGCCCCGAGATTGGACGTCATGATGATCATCGTGTTGCGGAAGTCGACCGTCCGACCCTGTCCGTCCGTCAGGCGCCCGTCGTCGAGCACCTGCAGGAGGACATTGAACACGTCCGGATGCGCCTTCTCGATCTCGTCGAACAACACGACCTGATACGGCCGGCGCCGCACCGCCTCAGTCAGCGCGCCGCCCTCCTCGTAGCCGACATAGCCGGGAGGCGCCCCGATCAGCCGTGAGACCGAGTGCTTCTCCATGTATTCCGACATGTCGAGCCGCACCATCGCCGTCTCCTCGTCGAAGAGGAACGAGGCGAGCGCCTTGGTAAGCTCGGTCTTGCCGACGCCGGTCGGGCCGAGGAAGATGAACGAGCCGATCGGCCGGTTCGGGTCCTGCAGCCCGGCACGGGCCCGCCGCACCGCCCGCGACACGGCCTGCACCGCCTCGCCCTGGCCGACGACGCGCTTCTGCAGCTCGTCTTCCATCCGCAGCAGCTTGTCGCGCTCGCCCTCGAGCATGCGGTCGACCGGAATGCCGGTCCAGCGCGACACGACCTGGGCGATGTGATCGGCGGTGACCGTCTCCTCGACCATCGAACCGGCCGTGCCCTTGCCGTCCTGGGTCTCCGCCGTCTTCAGCTCGGCTTCCAGCTTCGGGATCACGTCGTAGGCCAGCTCGCCGGCGCGCTGGAACTCGCCGCGCCGCTGGGCGATGGCAAGATCGTTGCGGGCTTCGTCGAGCTGCCGCTTGAGGTCGGCGGCATGGCCGAGCTTCGACTTCTCCGCCTGCCAGGCCGAAGTGATGGCAGAGGACTCCTCCTCGAGGTTGACGAGTTCGCCTTCCAGCCGCTCGAGCCGGTTCCGGGACGCGTCGTCGTTTTCCTTCTTCAGGGCCTCGCGCTCGATCTTCAGCTGCATGATGCGCCGGTCGATCTCGTCCAGCACCTCGGGCTTGGAATCCACCTGCATCCGCAGCCGCGCCGCGCCCTCGTCGATCAGGTCGATCGCCTTGTCGGGCAGGAAACGGTCGGTGATATAGCGGTTCGACATCTGCGCCGCGGCGACCAGCGCCGAGTCGGAGATGCGCACCTGGTGGTGCTGCTCGTACTTCTCCTTCAGGCCGCGCAGGATCGAGATCGTGTCCTCGACCGTCGGCTCGGAGACGAACACCGGCTGGAAGCGCCGCGCCAGAGCGGCGTCCTTCTCGACATGCTTGCGATACTCGTCGAGCGTCGTCGCCCCGACGCAGTGCAACTCGCCGCGCGCCAGCGCCGGCTTCAGCAGGTTGGAGGCGTCCATCGCGCCATCCGCCTTGCCGGCGCCGACCAGCGTGTGCATCTCGTCGATGAACAGGATGATGCCGCCGGCGGCAGCCGTGATCTCCGACAAGACCGCCTTCAGCCGCTCCTCGAACTCGCCGCGATATTTCGCGCCGGCGATCAGCGAACCCATGTCGAGCGACATCAGCTGCTTGTCGCGCAGCGCCTCCGGCACGTCGCCATTGACGATGCGCTGCGCCAGGCCCTCGGCGATCGCGGTCTTGCCGACGCCGGGCTCGCCGATCAGCACCGGGTTGTTCTTGGTGCGCCGGGACAGGACCTGGATCGTCCGGCGGATCTCGTCGTCGCGCCCGATCACCGGGTCGAGCTTGCCCTCGCGCGCGGCCGTCGTCAGGTCGCGGGCATATTTCTTCAGCGCGTCGTAGCCGCTCTCGGCCGACTGCGAGTCGGCGGTGCGGCCCTTGCGCAGCGCGTTGATGGCCTCGTTCAGCCCGTTTGCCGTCAGCCCCGCCGCCTTGAGGATCTCGGATGTCTTGGCGGCCTTCTCGATCACCATCGCGAGCAGCAGCCGCTCGACGGTGACGAAGCTGTCGCCGGCCTTCTTGGCGATCTCCTCGGCCGTAGCGAAGACCTTCGCCAGCGGCTGCGCCAGGTACATCTGGCCGCCGCCGCCCGACACGCGGGGCAGCGCGTCCAGTGCGGCGTCCACCGCCAGCTTGACGTCGGCGGGGCGACCGCCAGCCTTCTCGATCAGGCCGGCCGCCATCCCCTCCTCGTCGTCGACGAGCACCTTCAGGAGGTGTTCGGGGGTGAACTGCTGGTGGTCCCGCGAGACCGCCAGGGTCTGCGCGGCCTGAATGAAGCCGCGCACGCGCTCGGTGTATTTTTCCAGATTCATGATGTCGCTCTCCTGCCGCGAACCTCCCTCACTGCAGAGGCAAGGTCCGAGTGTTCCTGGAGTCCGGCCCCCGTTCCGGCGAGCCGCCCAACCAACATATGGGGAAAGCGCATCGCCGCCGGAAGGGGCCCGACGCGCGACTGTTGCAGAACTGCACGTCCTGTCATTGCGCTATGTCAGGGCAATCCGGAAATCGCCAGGAGGCCACCGCCGAAACGACGAATGGCGCCGCGGAGACCGCGACGCCATTCGAATTCCTGCAGCCTGACCGCCCGCGGGCGGCTGGTCAGCCGTTGGACGCCAGCAGGAAGGAAGGCAATGCGTTGCCCTCGCCGTCGCTGGCGCCGCCCGAACCGTCCTCGGGCTTCTTCTTGCGCGGCCGGCCGGGCCGGCGCTTGACCGGGGCTTCGCCCTCCGGCGCATCGGCTTGCGCCGCCGGCTGCGTGTCGGCCGCCTCGATGGCGGGAGCCTGAGCCGGCGACGCGGCAACTGCCTCGTTCGAACCGGTCTCCTCGTCGCGGTTGCGACGCGGACGACCGCGACGCCGCGGCTGCGGTGCCTGCTCATCGGCCGAAGCGGACGCGCTGGTCGGCGCTGCGTTCACGACTTCCTCGGTCTCGCCGCTTCTGTCGGCGTCGCGGCGCGGCGCATTCTCGTCGCGTGGCACGGCGCCATTGCCGGCGTGGGCCGTTTCTTCGCGATCGCGTCGGCCGTCGGCCTCCTGGCGCGGTGCCCGCTCGTCGCGCTGACCGTCGCCATTGCGCGGCGCGTCATGGGCGATGACCGGCTGCGGCCCGGTGCCCTGCGGCTGGATGCGATCACGACGCTCGCGGTTGTCGCGGTTGCCATCTCGATCGCGGTTGCTGTCGCGGTTCCGGTTGCCGTCGCGATTGCCGTCGCGGTCACGGTTGCCCTCGCGATTGCTGTCCCGGTCCCGATTGCTGTCGCGATTGCGGTTCTGCTCGCGGTCGCGGTTGCCGTTGCCATCCCGGTTGCCGTCGCGGTCGCGGTTGGAATCGCGGTCGCGGAAACCGTCCCGGTCGGATTCGCGGGCGCCGTTGGAGGCCGGCCGCTCGTCGTTGCGGAACTCCTGCGAGTCCTGCGAATCGTCGTCGTCGTCGTCGCCGTCCCGCATGTCGCGGTCGTCGCGCTGCGGCTGGAACTGGCCCTGCGCCGCGGCGACGATGCGGTTGTAATGCTCGGCGTGCTGCAGATAGTTCTCGGCCATGACCCGGTCGCCGGCGCCGGAGGCGTCGCGCGCCAGCATGCCGTATTTCTCGGCGATGTGCTGCGCATTGCCCCTGATCTTCACGTCCGGACCGTTCGACTCGTAACTGCGAGACAGCGGGTTGGGACCCTTCCGGCCCCGACCGCGCATACGGTTCTTCTGCTGCTGCTGCTGCTGTCCTGGCCTCATGCTCTTCCCGTCTTCTGGATGTGCCGGCCGCGCCGGTCTGGCCCCTTGCCTGCGAACGCGCCAAGCGCGTTCATGCTCATCGGCCGCGCAGCTGCACAGCCGCCTCAGAGAGTTTTAAGTGTTTGCGCCTGGCGACACCCAATGCCGGCACGGACGACCTATCGGTCATCTCGAGCATCCCGCGCCGCACCACTGCGGCATCAATCGGGATGTCCCCCTCGAATGCTCGGCTATGGCCAGGACCCTAGAAGGGAAAACGTCCAGCCACAAGTGCTTTCTCGCCACTTCCCGAGCGGTTTGCACCGGTCGCACAGGCTTTTCTTGCAGGACTTTGCGGTTTAAACGCGACCCGGCGACCGAAACCGCAGCACGCGGTCTTTTCCGCCGAGATCCTTAGCCGTCCTGACAAAGACGAAGCCCTTGTCGCGGAAAATCTCTTCTATCGATGGTCCCTGGCCGATGCCGATCTCCACGATCACCTCGCCCCCGACACGAACCACGGCGGCAGCGAATTCGGCAATGGAGCGATAGGCGACCAGTCCGTCCGCGCCGCCATCGAGGGCCCTCAGCGGATCATGGTCGCGCACCTCGCGCGCCAGCGATGCAATGTCGTGGTGCGGAATATATGGGGGGTTCGACACCAGGAGATCAAGTGGCCCGGCCAATCCTGCGAGATAATCCATGCGGACCGGCAGCATGCGGCGCGCCACACCCGCGGCCTCTGCATTCTGTCGGGCGGTGACCAGCGCCGCCTCGCTGATGTCCGTGGCGAGGGCGGTCGCGGCCTCGTGCAGCGCGAGCAGCGAGACGGCGATGGCGCCGGTCCCCGTGCCGATATCGGCGAAGACGCACTGCCCGGTCACCGCGATGGAGGCCGCCACGGCCTCGGACGCCTCGTCGACGAGGATCTCCGTGTCCGGCCGCGGCTCGAGCGTATCGGGCGAAAGCAGGAATTCGTGATCGTAGAACGCCCGGCGCCCGATGATCCGGTGCACCGGCTCCCCCGCCAGCCGGCGCTCGAGAAACGCCGCGAATCGCGCGGGGAGATCCGGCGATGCCGCCAGCAGCGCATGGCGGTGCATCGCGCTGGCCGGCATCCCGGCCGCCTCGGCCAGGAGCAGGCGCGCGTCGAGATCGGGCGTCACCGCCCCGCCGGCCCGCAGCCGCGCGGCCGCCGGCTGGAGCAGGGCCTCGGCGGGGGCGCGCCCGCTCTCAGGCATCGGCGCCGACGGCGGCCAGCTGCTGCGCCTGGTGATCGGCGACCAGCGCCTCGACCAGCTCGTCCATCTCGCCCTCGATGACCCGGTCCAGCTTGTAGAGCGTCAGGTTGATTCGGTGGTCGGTCACGCGGCCCTGCGGAAAATTGTAGGTCCGGATGCGCTCCGAGCGGTCGCCGCTGCCGACCTGGCTCTTGCGGGCGGCCGAGCGCTCGTCGTCGGCGCGCTGCCGCTTCATGTCGAACAGCCGCGCCTTCAGCACCTGCATCGCCCTTGCGCGATTCTGGTGCTGCGACTTCTCCGACGAGGTCACGACGATACCGCTGGGGATATGGGTGATGCGCACGGCGGAATCGGTGGTGTTGACGTGCTGGCCGCCGGCGCCGGACGCGCGCATCGTGTCGATGCGGATGTCCTCGGGCCGCACCTCGACGTCGATGTCCTCCGCCTCCGGCAGCACGGCGACCGTCGCGGCGGACGTATGAATGCGCCCGCCCGATTCGGTCTCCGGCACCCGCTGCACACGGTGGACGCCCGATTCGAACTTCATCCGCGAGAAGACTCCCGCGCCCTTGATCGCGGCGATCACTTCCTTGTAGCCGCCGACCTCGCCCTCGCTGGCGGACAGGACGTCCACCTTCCAGCCGTGGAGCTCGGCATAGCGCTGGTACATGCGGAACAGGTCGCCGGCGAAGAGCCCGGCTTCCGAGCCTCCGGTGCCGGCGCGGATCTCGAGGATCGCGCCCTTTTCGTCGGCGGCGTCCTTGGGCAGCAGCAGGATGCGGATCTCGTCGGTCAGCCGCTCGAGCTCGGCCCGCAGGCTGTCGATCTCCATCTCGGCCAGCTCGCGCATCTCGCGATCGGCCGACGGATCGTCGCGCAGCGCCAGCGAGCCGGCGAGTTCACCCTCGATCCGTCGATACGAGCGGATGGCGGCGACCACCGGCTCGAGACCCGAATATTCCGCTGCCAGGCCCGCATAGATGCCGTGCTCCGGGCTCTTGGCCATCTCGTTCTCGAGATAGCCGAACCGGGACAGGATTTCGTTGAGTTTCGCGCTCGGCAAATTTGCCATGGGGTCCTGAATTGTCTGAAGCTGGAAGGACTGCGCGCCGTCGACCGGCGGTCGCGGGCGGAAGCGGAGCGCCGTGCCCCGTTGCGATCCGGGTCGCTAATGGGGGATCGAATGCGCCTTGGCGTATTCGAGCAGCATCTCGCGCAGGCCGCCCGCTCCGTGGGCCTCGCCCAGCTTCTCGCGCATCGCCTTCTCGAGATCGGCGACGTCCATCTCGACGATCATCGCCTTCACCGGCCCGATCGATGGGGGCGCCATGGATATGGAGCGGAAGCCGAGGCCGATCAACGCCATCGCGCTGAGCGGGCGCCCGGCCATTTCGCCGCACAGCGTCACCGGCACGTCGTGCCGGTTCCCGGCCTCGACGATGGTCCGCAGCGCCCTGAGGAAGGGCACCGACAGATCGTCGAAACGACCGGCGACGCGGGCATTGCCGCGATCGACGGCAGCGAAGAACTGGAACAGATCGTTCGAGCCGACCGAGACGAAGTCGAGCACCGCCATCAACTCGTCGAGCTGGAACAGCGTCGACGGCACCTCGATCATCGCACCGATCTTGAGCTCGGCGGGCATCGGATGGCCGAAGCGGGCGAGATGCTTGAGCTCCCGGTCGATCAGTTCGCGCGCCTGCTCCACCTCGCCGACGTCGGTCACCATCGGGAACATGACCCGCAGCTCCCGGCCGGCGGCGGCCTTGAGCAGCGCCCGCAGCTGCGTGCGCATCAGCCCCGGCCGGTCGAGCGCCAGTCGCAGAGCCCGGTAGCCGAGCGCCGGATTCTCCTCCGGCGACTGGCTGATATAGGGCAGCACCTTGTCGCCCCCGACATCGAGCGTGCGGAAGGTGACGGGCTTTTCTCCCGCGGCGTTGAGCACCGCCGCATAGAGCCGCTCCTGGTCGCTGGCCCGCGGCATGGTCGAGGCGACCATGAACTGCAGCTCGGTGCGGAACAGGCCGATCCCGGCCGCGCCGGATTCTTCCAGTTGCGGCAGGTCGACCAGCAGGCCGGCATTCATCTCGAGGTCGATCGCGACGCCGTCCTTGGTCCACGACGGCACGTCGCGGAGCGAGCGATAGCGCTCCTGGCGCCGCTCTCGGAACCGCGCCTTGTCGGAAAACAGGGCGGCCAGTTCGGACGGCGGGCGCAGATGCACCCCGCCATCCTCGCCGTCGACGATGATGAGGTCGCGGTTTTCCGACATGGAGACCGCGCCCTTCGCCTGCCCAACGACCGGGATGCCGAGCGCCCGGGCGACGATGACGACGTGGCTCGTCGCCGCGCCCTCTTCCAGCACCAGGCCGCGGATCATCTCCCGCCGGTAGTCCAGCAGTTCCGCCGCGCCCATCGAGCGCGCGACGATGACCGCGTCGCCCTCGGTGGAATCCTCGGGGTGGCCGTCGCGGCCGATCAGCTGGCGCAGCAGCCGGTTGGCGAGATCGTCGAAATCGTGCAGCCGCTCACGGATATAGGGGTCGGTCATGTGCATCATGCGCGCGCGCATGTCCGACTGCACCTTCTCGACCGCCGCCTCGGCAGTCAGGCCGTTGCGCACCGCCTCCTCCAGCCGGCGCACCCAGCCGCGATCATGGGCGAACATCCGGTAGGCTTCGAGCACCGCGCGGTGCTCGCCCTCGGCGGCGACGTCGCGCCGCGCCAGCATGTCCTCGATCGAGACGCGCAGGACGGCCAGCGCCTTGCCCAGCCGGTCGACCTCGGATTCGACGTCCTCGTTGAAGAGATTGGTCACGACGACGCGCGGCTCGTGCAGGATGACGTGGCCGATGCCGATCCCGTCGGACAGCGCCTCGCCGTCGAAACTCACCGGCCGCGACAGGTCGAGCGCGACGCCGGGCCGCGACAGGCCTTCCAGGCTGCCGGCCGCGATCATCTCGGCGACCACCATGGCGACCGTTTCCAGCGCCTCGGACTCCTCGTCGCGGTAGAGCCGCGCCGACTTGTTCTGCACCACCAGCACGCCGAGCGTGCGTCCGGCCCGCAGGATCGGCACGCCGAGGAACGAGTTGTAGATCTCCTCGCCGGTCTCCGGCAGGTAGGTGAAGGCGGGGTGCTTCTGGGCTTCCGAAAGGTTCAGCGGCCGCGCCGTCGCGGCGATCGTGCCGACGAGGCCCTCGCCGAGCTTCAGCTGCGCCAGGTGGACCGAACCCGGGTTCAGGCCCTCCGTGGCGTAGAGCTCGAGGATGGCGTCGGCCCGCAGGACATAGAGCGAGCAGACCTCGGCCACCATGTTCTGGGCGATCTGCCGGACGATCTGGTCGAGACGCGCCTGCGGGTCGAGCGGCTCGGCCATGAGCTCCCGAATGCGGCGCATGAGGACGCGCGGACCTGACATGTCGCTCCTGATCAACGCACTCTCTCGTTTTTTCCGGCGACGGCCGACCGCACCGGTAATCCGGTACGGTCCGACTCTCGTTCTATCAGATCACACTTCCGTGCCTCGGAGACAACCGAATGGCGGATGATCCACGATCCCCTGCGGACAACCCGCCTTGTGCCGCGTCTTACCTAGCGCAAGGTCGGGCTTCAACCCGAAGGGTCAGGGCTTGTCGAGCCCGTAGACCGAATGCAGCGCCCGGACCGCCAGCTCGGTGTACTCGCCGTCGATCAGGATCGAGATCTTGATCTCCGAGGTGGTGATTGCCCGGATGTTGATGCCGCGGCTGGCCAGCGCCTTGAAGGCGGTGGCCGCGACGCCGGTGTGGCTGCGCATGCCGACGCCGATGACCGATACCTTGGTCAGGCCCTGCTCGCTCTGGATGGCTTCGTAGCGCATCGCCGACTTCGCCGTCTCGAGCACCGCGGTGGCCTTCTGCAGGTCGCCTGCGGGCACCGTGAAGGTCATGTCGGTCGTGGCGCCCGATTCGGAGATGTTCTGGACGATCATGTCGACATTGACGCCGGCCTCGGCCAGCGGGCCGAAGATGGCCGCGGCGACGCCCGGCTGGTCCTCGACCCGGCGCAGCGAGATCTGCGCCTCGTCCCTGGCATAGGCGATCCCTGTGACGACCTGCTGTTCCACGATTTCATCCTCGTCGCAAATGAGCGTTCCCGGCGGGTTGTCGAAGTCTCCCATGCCGGGCGCGTCGGGGTCCTCGAATGACGAGCGCACGAACATGCGCACCTTGTGCACCATGGCGAGCTCGACGGAGCGGACCTGCAGCACCTTGGCGCCGAGCGAGGCCATCTCCAGCATCTCCTCGAACGAGATGCGGTTCATGCGGCGCGCCTTCGGCTCGATGCGCGGGTCGGTCGTATAGACGCCGTCGACGTCGGTATAGATGTCGCAGCGATCGGCCTTGATGGCCGCTGCCACCGCGACCGCGCTGGTATCGGAGCCACCACGCCCGAGCGTCGCGATGCGGTTGTCCGGCGCGATGCCCTGGAAGCCGGCGATCACCGCCACCTGGTTGTCGGCGAAGCGCCGCACGATCTCGGCCGCGTCGATCTCCTGGATCCGCGCCGCGCCATGCGCGCCATCCGTCTTGATGGCGATCTGCCAGCCCTGCCAGGAGCGCGCGTTGACGCCCATCGCCTGCAGCGTGATCGCCAGCAGTCCGGCCGTCACCTGCTCGCCGCTGGCGACCACGGCGTCGTATTCGCGCGCATCGTGGATCGGCGACGCCGCCCGACACCAGCCGACGAGCTCGTTGGTCTTGCCCGACATCGCCGACACCACGACGGCCACGTCGTGGCCGGCATCGACCTCGCGTTTGACATGCCGCGCGACGTTTTTGATGCGGTCGATATCGGCGACGGACGTGCCGCCGAATTTGAGAACGATGCGGGCCATGAAAGCGGATCGGTGTCGTATGAGGTGCGGGACGGTGTCCGACTGCTGTGAAACGGGCACGAGGCGAAGTGCCCGCCACCCCTGGCGACGAGCGGCCGTTCCGTAGCCGATGCGGCCCGGAACCGCAATCCGCCCGCCGCGGCGGCGCTGCCGATGGTCGCGGCCGCTTGACTTCGTGGCCTGCGGCGGAACATGCGCAGAAAGAAAACAAGGAGCGAGACGACGATGAACGCAAGCGAGGGCACCACCATCGATGCCGGCGAGGTCGAGCGGTTTTCGCGTCTGGCACAGGAATGGTGGAATCCGGCCGGCAAGTTCAAGCCGCTGCACAAGTTCAATCCGGTGCGGCTGGAATATATCCGCGAGCAGCTGGCGATGAACTTCGCCAGCGACCTGTCGCGCGGCAAGCCCTTCGAGGGCCTGTCGCTGCTCGACATCGGCTGCGGCGGCGGGCTGATCTGCGAGCCCATGGCGCGGCTCGGCGCCGATGTCGTCGGCGCCGACGCGTCGGAGACCAACATCGAGGTCGCGCGCCTGCACGCCTCCGAAAGCGGCCTGTCGATCGACTATCGCGCCACCACGGCCGAGGCGATCGCCGCCGGCGGCGAGAAATTCGACGTGGTCCTCGCCCTCGAGGTCGTCGAGCATGTCGCCGATGTCGACCTGTTTCTCTCCTCCTGCGCCGCGATGGTGAAGCCAGGCGGCCTGCTCTTCGTCGCCACCATCAACCGGACGCTGAAGGCCTACACTTTCGCCATCGTCGGCGCCGAATACGTCCTCGGCTGGCTGCCGAAGGGCACGCATCAGTTCTCCAAGCTGGTCCGCCCGGAGGAGATCGCCGCACCGGTCGAGCGCCAGGGCCTGTCGATGATCGACGAGGTCGGCGTGGTCTATCACCCGCTCGCCGATGCCTGGCGGCAGTCCCGCGACACCGACGTCAACTACATGGTCCTCGCCCGACGCCCCTCACTCTGAGCGGCGGGCGGGCAGAAACCCGGGGACATCCTGCAGCATCAGCCCGTTAGCCGGCTACCCGTAAGCTTTGGGCAAGCCCCAAGGGCGATTGTGGTCCAGCGGCGGGAACTGCGCCGCGTCAAGGCGGGCACTGACAATCCGGCACGAACAGACAACGATCCCGAGGGTGAGATGGTGGCGGCGAACAGAGACCAGGTCCCGAACGAAGCGACCTGCCCGGTGCCCCTCGAGGTGCTGGCCCTGCTGTTGCGGTCGGATGAACGAACGCGGATCGCGCTGATCCGCGAGATCGACCCGGAAGCCCGCGCCCGCCTCGCCTTCTTCTGCTACAACCGCGTGCACCTTCGGCCCCTGGCCTTCCGTATCGCCGGGCTCTGCGAGTTGCGCGACCTCCGGGTGATCGCCGGGATCAAGGGCGACCTGCTCTTCCAGCAAGCCACCGAGCAGGGCCTGTTCGAGGACGGCGGCCCCGGCCCGCGCAAGAAGGGCGTCACGCTGGCGAAATCCGCCCGCGGCTGAGATCGCAGGCTCCGGCCTGTCCCGGCATCGCATCTCGTTCATCGCGGACGTCGCGCTGACCGACCCTTTTGCGTCCCTGGGCGCAGCAGCTATGCGCGTTCTGCAGCGGGTGCGCCCCCTTCCAGCTTCGCCCGCAACCGCTCTTCCTGTTCGATGATCTCCGGGCCCGCGATCTCGGCGAAGTCGGCCATCTCGTAGAACGGCCGGATCTCGAGCTCGCTCGGGCCTGGCATCGGGTTCGGACAGCGCTTGGCCCATTCGACGGCCTCGGCCATGTCGCGGACTTCCCAGATCCAGAAGCCGGCGACCAGCTCGTTCGTCTGGGCGAAGGGCCCGTCGATGACCGTTCGGCTCGGACCGTCGAAGGCGATCCGCTTTCCCTGCGACGAGGGTTTCAGGCCGTCGCCGGTCCGCATGATGCCGGCATTGACCAGCTCCTCGTTGAACTTCCCCATCGCTTCGAACATCGCCGGCTCGGGCATCAGACCCGCCTCGGAATCCGTCGTCGCCTTCACCATCACCATCACGCGCATCGTCTTGCCTCCCCTGTCGAGGGCGCCGTCGCGGCCGCCCTGCCCATAGGACAAGCGAAGTTGGGCGAAATCTACGGTGGCTGCGGTTTTTTTGATCGTCCGGCCGGACATCGGGCGGCGTGATGGGAACGAGGCCGCTCGCGGCAGCCGAAACGGTCATGCCGCGCGGTAAATTTAGTTCTTGTCTTCCGGCAGCGACGGCAGCGGCAGCGCCGCGATGCCCTCTTCGCTGAGGCCCTTCACTTCCGACGGGGACGCCTCGCCGTAGATCTGTCGCGCTTCGCTTTCGCCGTAATGGATCCGCCGCGCCTCTTCCGCAAAGCGCGGGCCCACATAATCGGCCTTGGCGCGCAGTTCCCGGGCCATTTCCTGGAGCTTGGCATACACCTTGGCCGCTTCGGCGTTGACGTAGCCGCCGCCCGGCGCCGGGGCCGCTTGCATCGGATCGCCGGCGGCGGATGCCTTGCCGCCCTTGCCGATCGCCGGCCGCATCAGCGCCTTGGCGACGTCCGTCGTGCCACAGACCGGGCATTCCACCAGCTTGCGCTCCGCCTGCGCCTCGAAATCCTCGCCGGAGCGGAACCAGCCGTCGAAGCCATGGCCATGCGGTTCGCACCGGAGCGCAAAGCTGATCACTCCGCCGCCTCGGACGCGCCCGCGACGTCGTCACCCACCGCGCCGACCCGGAAGGGCCGGGCGTTCTTCAGATTGGGGATCTTCGCTCGCGCCGACGCGACCTCGGCCGTATCGATCCGCGCCAGCGCCACGCCCGGGCTGTCGCCGTCGACCTCGGCCACGATCCGGCCCCACGGGTCGACGATCAGCGAATGGCCGAACGTCTCGCGGCCGTCGTCGTGCAGGCCGCCCTGCGCCGCCGCGATCACATAGGCACCGTTCTCGATCGCCCGCGCCCGCAACAGCACGTGCCAGTGCGCCTCGCCGGTTTGGCGGGTGAAGGCCGCCGGCGCCGTGAGGATCTCCGCCCCGGCCAAGGCCTCCTCGCGGAACAGCTGCGGAAACCGCATGTCGTAGCAGACGGCAAAGCCGAGCCGCGCCGAGCCATCGTCGAAGGCGAGGTCGGCCAGCGCCGCGCATTCGCCCGGCCGATAGGTGCGCGATTCCCGCCAGCTCTCGCCATTGTCGAGGTCGACGTCGAACATGTGGATCTTGTCGTAGCGTGCCTTGAGCGAGCCGTCGGGCGCGTAGAGCACCGCGCGGTTGGCGACCTTGCCGTCGTCCAGCGCGATCGCCGTCGAGCCGACATGCAGATGGACGCGATGCTGGCGCGCCAGCCGGGCGGCCGCCGCCAGCACCAGGTCGTCATCCTCGCCGCGCAGCCGCTGCATCAGTTCGGCGCGGTCACGCTGCACCATGCCGGTCATCTCCGGCGACTGCAGGTAGTTCGCGCCCTGAGCGACGGCTTCCGCGACCAGTTCTTCCAGCGCGGCGACATTCGCCGCCGGCTCGAGGCCCGAGCGCATCTGCAGCACGGCGGCGGTAAAGACGGTCATCGCTTCGTTCCCCTAATCGGCTCAGGCAGCCAGCAGCGGGTCGAGCTTGCCGGCCCGCTCCAGCGCGTAGAGATCATCGCAGCCGCCGACATGGGTGTCACCGACGAATATCTGCGGGAAGGTCGCGGCGCCCTTGGTGCGCTGGATCATTTCCTGGCGCAGCTGCGGCGAGACGCTGGCGTCCTTCTCCTCGAAGGCGACGCCCTTCTCCTCGAGCAGGCGCTTGGCCCGCGTGCAGAAGCCACAGAGCTGGCGGGTATAGATGACGACGTCGGGCATGGGATTTCCGTGCAAATTTCGGTTCGCAAGGCATATGGCTTCACGCCGTGCCCCCCGCAACCCTGGCAAAGACCAGCACGTCGACATCCCGCGCCCCGGCCCGCTTCAGCGCCCTGGTGGCGCTCGCCGTGGTGGCGCCCGTCGTATAGACGTCGTCGACCAGCAGCACCCGCCGGCCCTGGATCTCCGGGCGCCGCGGATCGACCACCTTGAAGGCCCCCCGGACGTTCTCCTGGCGCTGGCTGGCGCCGAGCCCGACCTGGCTGCGGGTGGGCTTGACCCGCCTCAGCGCCAGCGCGGAATAGGCCGTGCCAGCCTCGCGGGCGATCCGCCGCGCCAGTTCGGCGGACTGGTTGAACCGGCGCCGCCACAGCCGGCCGGAGTGCAGCGGCACCGGCACGACGATGTCGGCATCCGCCAGGAGCTCCGCCCCCGCCCGTTGCATCCACCCGGCCATAAGCGGCACCAGATCCGTGCGGTCGCTGTATTTCAGCGCGCCCACCAGCCGGGCGGCGAGATCCTCGTAGATCACCGCTGCCCGCAGCCGCGCGAAGGGCGGCGGCTCGGCAATCGCCTCGGCGGAGAGGAACCCCTTGCCGAGATCGTAGGCGAAGGGCAGGCCGAGCACCTCGCAGAACGGCCGCTCGATGAAGCGCAGTTTCGGCCAGCATTCCGGGCAGACGGTCCCGGCGCCGGTCAGCGCCGCCTGGCAGCCGGGGCAGACCGGCGGAAACAGCAGCCGCCCGATCGACCCGCCGATCGCCATCGTCCCGCGCCTGATGAAGTTCATCGATCTCCGCCTCCCGGCCCCTTGCGGACCTGTCGGTGCAGCCATCCCATGCCCCGACGCCCTCCTCGAACCTCGCGGCATGCCGCTGGCCACCTTCGACCCTTGACGATACTCCTGCCGCGGGCAGCTACAAGCGCCTCATCGCCACACCTGTAAGAGACAGAGCACCATGCCGGACATGCCCGGACACCGCGTCTTCGACCGGGACCTCCTCGACAGCCGCCGCCGCCGCTGGCTGGATGCCGGCGCCCCGTCCGCCGTGCGGTTTCTGCTGCGGGCGGTCGCGGACGAACTGGCCGAACGACTGTCGCTGGTCGAGCGCCATTTTCCGGTAGCGGTGGATCTGGGTGGCCATACCGGCGAGATGGCGGCGCATCTTCGCGCCGCGGGCAAGGCCGATCGCGTCGTCCGGATTGAGCGGCTGGAAGCGCTGCTGGATGGGCCGGACCTTGCCGCCTTGGGCGACGAGGAGGCACTCCCGCTGGCCGAGGCGAGCGTCGACCTCGTCGTCTCGACCCTGTCGCTGCACCTGACCAACGACACGCCCGGCGTGCTCGTCCAGTGCCGCCGCGCTTTGCGGCCGGACGGCCTGTTCCTCTGCGGCTTCCTCGGCGGCGACACGCTGAGCGAGCTGCGGGCGTCCCTGTTTGCGGCGGAAGCCGAGCTGATGGGCGGCGTCTCCCCGCGGGTGGCCCCCTTCGCCGACATAAGGGACGCCGGTGCCCTGCTGCAGCGCGCCGGCTTCGCGCTGCCGGTCACCGACCAGGACCGGCTGACAGTCCGCTACGACAATCTGTTCCAGCTGATGCAGGATCTGCGGGCGATGGGCATGGCGAACATGCTGGTCGAGCGCTCGCGTCGGCCGTCCTCGCGGCGCCTGTTCCTGCGCGCGGCCGAGATCTATGCCGAGCGCTACGCCGATCAGGACGGCCGGATCCGCGCGACGTTCGACGTCATCTACATGTCGGGCTGGGCGCCGCACGAGAGCCAGCAGAAGCCGCTGCAGCCGGGCAGCGCCAAGGCGAGCCTGGCCGCCGCGCTGAAGGATCGCTCGGGTCCGTCCTGACCGGACAGGCTTCGCTCAGAAGGCGGCTGCGATCATCTGGAACGTCGCGACGAAGGCCTCGGTCAACGGCTGGATGCTGGTGACGAGGGCCGTGCCGAGGATCGCGGCGACCAGCGTGTATTCGACGGCAACGCCGCCGCTCCGGTTGCGGCGGAATGCGTCAAGACGGGCGGCGATGCGCCGGCGGGTCAGCATGCGCCCGATCTCCGGCCGCCGGCGTGGACGATGCAGGGCCCTGCGCCCGGCGCCTGCAGCACGCTGCGGTGGACCGTGTAGCGGCTGGCGCCGATCGAGCCGGTGGTCATCGTGTCAAGTTGCTGGCTGCTCGCGACATAGTCGACGCTCTTGCGGGCCGCCGGGACGACGACCAGCGCCAGCCCGAGCGTGATCGCCCCGAACAGCAGCGTCGCGCGCAGCAGGCCGGTCCGCAGCTCGCGGATGGACGCCTGCAGGCGGAAATCGTTCAGTTCGTCCTGGAATTCGCGCATCGTCGCCTCGCAACCGCACCAACCGGCTCAGGGTGACGGGCAAGGATAAAGAAAGATTGAATCAGATCTTAACGATCGCCGATTTTGCGGGGGCGGCTCAGAGCAGATCGACCAGATGGGCGATCAGCGGCTCGTCGGCCGGCGGCATCGGATAGTCGCGCAGCTGCGAGGCCCGCACCCATTTCAGCCGCTGCCCCTCGCGGCCCGAGGGGATCCCCTCGTAGCGGCGGCAGACATAGAGCGGCATCAGCAGATGGAAGCCGTCGTAGGAATGGCTGGCGAAGGTCAGCGGCGCGAGGCACGCCGCCTGCGTCTCGATCCCCAGCTCCTCGCGCAATTCGCGGATCAGCGCCGCCTCGGGCGTCTCGCCGGAATCGAGCTTGCCGCCCGGAAATTCCCAGAGCCCGGCCAGCGACTTGCCGGCCGGCCGCTCGGTCAGGAGGATCCGGTTGTCGGTGTCGATCAGCGCGCAGGCGACGACGACGAGCAGCGGGCGCTCGCCGTTCACGTCGCCTCACCAGGCGGGGCGCGATAGACGTAGCGATAGGCTGGCTTGAAGCCGAGCGCGTGGTAGAGCGACAGGCCCGCCGCGTTGTCCGCCTCGACCTGCACCCAGGCCGTCTTGGCGCCCTTGCGCACGGTGTAGCGCAGCGCCGTGGCGACGAGGTCGCGGCCGGTGCCCTGGCGCCGCTGGCTCGGCGCCACGGCGACATCGAGCAGGCCGGTCAGGTCGTTGTCGTGGATGGCGAGCGCCACCGCGACGGGCGCGCCGCCTTTGTCCTCCTGGACGAACATGCCGGTGGGCGGGCGGATCGCCTCGATGATCTCCGTCAGCCCGGCGCGCAGCTCCGCCGGCCGCTCGTGGACGATCAGGCTCGCCTCGATGTAGCGGGCGGTGTCTCTTATCGGGATCCGGTCGATGGCGCTGTCGAAGGAAAGTTTGGTCAGGTCGGCTGTCATCACCACGGATTCGCCGAAGCGGCTCCAGCCGTCGTCGTCGAGATGGCGCACGAGTTCGGGGGGCGCCAGCGGCGACTGCCGTACGATGAGCGTACGGCCATAGTCGATGAAGGTCTGGCGTGCCCGCTCGATGCGCTCCGGGATGTCTGCGTTGTCGGACGGATCGAGCGGATTGACCGAGTTGAGCCGCTTGGCCGGAAACGACTTGGTCAGCCGCACCGCCCACGTCCCGTCGAACGCCGTCGACGACGCCGGCCAGGCGCGGAAACCCGCTGCCTCGAGCCGGCGCACCACGGCCAGCTGTCGCAGCCTCTCAGCTTCGGTAATCGCCATTTATCGCGACATATTCCTTGGTGAGATCGCAGCTGTAGACGGTCCATCGCCCGGTGCCGAGGCCGAGCTCGACCCGGATCGGAATCTCGGGGCGCTGCATCACCGCCGAGGCGGCGGCTTCCGAATAGGCCGGATCGCGCTCGCCGTCGACCGCGACGCGGATGTCGCCGAAATGAATGGCGAGGCGGTCGCGGTCGGCTTCTTCCCCGGCCTTGCCGACGGCCATGACCACCCGGCCCCAGTTAGCGTCCTCGCCGGCCACGGCGGTCTTGACCAGCGGCGAGTTGGCGATCGACAGGGCGATGCGCTTGGCCGCGGCGTCGCTGGTCGCGCCCTCGACGGTCACCTGGATCTCCTTGCGGGCGCCCTCGCCGTCCCGCGCCACCTGCCGGGCGAGATCGAGCAGCAGATCGTCGAGCGCCGCGCGGAAATCGGCAGCTGCCGGGTCTTTCGCGTCGCTGATCGTCGGGCAGCCGCGCGCCGCGGCACGGCCGGTCGCAAACAGCAGCAGCGTGTCGGAGGTCGAGGTGTCGCTGTCGACGGTCACCGAGTTGAAGCTCGGGCCGACACCCTTGGCCAGCATCGCCTGCAGCGCCGGCGCGGCGATTGCCGCATCGGTCGCCACGAAGGAGAGCATCGTCGCCATGTCGGGGGCGATCATGCCGGCGCCCTTGGCGATGCCGTTGATCGTCACCGTCGCGCCGCCCAGCGTCACCTTGCGGGTCGTGAGCTTGGGATAGGTATCGGTGGTCATGATCGCCTCGGCGGCCTCGCGCCAGCCATCCTCGCGCGCCGCGTCCGTCAGGCCGGCGAGGAGATCCGAGAACCTGCCGGCGTCGAGCGGCTCGCCGATGACCCCGGTGGAAGCGAGGAAGATCGCGTCCGTCCCGCAATCGAGCGCCGCCGCGGCCGCCTCCGCCGTCAGCGCCGTCGTCTCGCGGCCGCGCCTGCCGGTGAAGGCGTTGGCGTTGCCGGAATTGACCACCAGCGCCCGCGCGGTGCCGCCCTTCAGGCTCTCGCGGCAGAAATCCACCGGCGCCGAGGGGCATTTCGAGGTGGTGAAGACGCCGGCGACGGTCGTCTGCGCGTCCAGCACCATCACCAGGAGGTCAGTTCGCCCCTTGTACTTGATGCCGGCCGCCGCCGTCGCGATGCGGACACCCTCGATCGGGGGAAGCTCAGGGATGCTGGCCGGGGCCAGAGGAGAGACAGGCGTCGTCATGAAATCCTTCGACGGCTAGGAACGGACGCCGGCCGGGCCGGGCCAAGGGTCGGGACGATGCGAAGGAGGACGGCGCGCCGGAAAGGCGCGCCGAGGACCCGCTACTCCGCCGGCGGCGTGTCGGAAGTCGGCGCGTCGGCCGGTGCCGGCTCCATCGCGCCTTCGATCGCCTCGATCTGCTGCTTCAGCGCCGGATCGACATATTCGACCGTCAGGTCGTTCCGGGCCTGGCTCACCAGCTCCATGTACTTCTCGCGCAACACGACCTGGCGGACCTGCTCCTTGACCTGCTCGTAGCTCGGCGGCTCGGCCTGGCGCTTCTCCTCGACCCGGATCACGTGCCAGCCGAACTGAGTCTCAACCGGCTCCTTGGTGTACTGGCCGGGCTCCAGGGCAAAGGCGGCCGTCTCGAAGGCCGGCACCATCTGCCCGGCGCTGAAGAAGCCCAGATCGCCGCCTTCCGGACCCGACGGGCCGGTCGACAGCTCCTGCGCGACGGTGGCGAAATCCGCGCCCTCGTCGAGCCGCTTGATCGCCGCGTCGGCCTCTTCCCTGGTCTTCACCAGGATGTGGCGCGCATGGACTTCCTCGGCGGTCGGCATCGCGCCGATCTCGGCGTCGTAGCGGGCCTTGAGTTCGTCCTCGGTCACGGTGGCGACGGCGTTCCTGGCGAAGAAGGCGTTATGCAGGGCACGATCGCGCTGGAAGTCGATCTCGCTGGCGACGGCCGGCTCGTCCTGCAGCTTGGCCTTCTCGGCTTCCTGCGCCAGTGCCTTGATGTCGATCAGCGCGGACAAGACGGCGAGCCGACGCTGTTCCTCGGGAAGCTGCTGGAACTGGGCGCCGATTTCGTTCTGCGCCGCGCTGAGGTCACCCTCGGTGATCTCGGCCGCGCCGACCTTCGCGACGATATCGGCGTCCGCGGCGCGGACGGGACCGGCCAGGAAGGTGAGAGCGATCGCGCTCGCGGCGAGCGTCAGGCGAAGATCGATGGTCATGGCAAAGAGCATCCTTTGCGGTTCGATGGGAGGATGGGGCTCTGGCTTCGCGTGCCCGCGCGCCTCTCGGGCGACGCTTCGATGGCCCCGGAATGCGGCATCCCCGGCAGGCGGGGCGCCGTTGACAACGGTTTGGCCCCCTCTTATCTCTCGCGCGATCCGAAAGTCCAGCCGCCTTCCGTAAAGTTTGAAGGCCCCGCAAGCGCAGGGATCGACCGGAACCAGCGACCGCGAACGGCGGCGTCGGGGACGGGGTCGGCAGATGCAGACACTCTGGAAGGTCCCTTCATGGTCAGTTTTGGCGGGCTAGCCCGCAAGTTGCTGGGTTCGGCGAATGACCGCATGGTCAAGCGCTACGATCAGCGCATTCGAGCCATCGCGGCCTATGAGGAAGAGTTCGCGGCCCTCACCGACGAGGAGCTTCGCGGCAAGACCGACGAATTCCGCGCCCAGCTGGCCGACGGCAAGACGGTCGACGACCTTCTCGCACCGGCTTTCGCCGTGGTCCGCGAGGGTGCCAAGCGGGCGCTCGGCATGCGTCACTTCGACGTCCAGATGATCGGCGGCATGGTGCTGAACTCCGGCGCCATCGCCGAGATGAAGACCGGCGAGGGCAAGACCCTCGTCGCCACCCTCGCAGTCTATCTCAACGCGCTCGAGGGCAAGGGCGTGCACGTCGTCACGGTCAACGACTACCTCGCCAGCCGCGACGCCGACTGGATGGGCCGGCTCTACCGCTTCCTCGGCCTCACCGTCGACACCATCGTCCACGGCATGTCCGACGACCAGCGCCGTGCGGCCTACGCCTGCGACGTCACCTACGCGACGAACAACGAGCTCGGCTTCGACTATCTGCGCGACAACATGAAGTACGAGCGGGGCCAGATGGTCCAGCGCGGTCATCATTACGCGATCGTCGACGAGGTCGACTCGATCCTGATCGACGAGGCACGCACGCCGCTGATCATCTCCGGGCCGCTCGACGACCGGTCCGATCTCTACAAGACCATCGACAAGTTCATCCCGCAGCTCGGCCCCGAGGATTACGACGTCGACGAGAAGCAGCGCCAGGTCTCGTTCACCGAGGACGGCACCGAGAAGCTCGAGCGCCTGCTCGAGGCGGCCGGGCACCTGCACGGCGACTCGCTCTACGACATCGAGAACGTCGCGATCGTCCACCACGTCAACAACGCCCTGAAGGCGCATCAGCTCTTCCAGCGCGACAAGGACTACATCGTCCGCAACGACGAGATCGTCATCATCGACGAATTCACCGGCCGCATGATGCCGGGCCGGCGTTATTCCGAAGGCCTGCATCAGGCCCTCGAGGCCAAGGAAGGGGTGACGGTCCAGCCCGAGAACCAGACACTCGCCTCGATCACCTTCCAGAACTATTTCCGCATGTACAAGAAGCTGGCCGGCATGACCGGCACGGCCCAGACCGAGGCGGCCGAGTTCGGCGACATCTACGGCCTGGACGTCATCGAGGTCCCGACCAACCAGCAGATCCAGCGTCTCGACGAGGACGACGAGGTCTATCGGACCTTCGAGGAGAAGTTCCGCGCCATCGCCCTGGAGATCAAGGATGCGGCGCTGCGCGGCCAGCCGATCCTCGTCGGCACGACCTCGATCGAGAAGTCCGAGATGCTCGCCGAGCGTCTGCGCAAGGAGGGACTCAAGGACTTCCAGGTGCTGAATGCCCGCTATCACGAGCAGGAAGCCTACATCGTCTCCCAGGCCGGCGTGCCGGGCGCGGTGACCATCGCCACCAACATGGCCGGCCGCGGCACCGACATCCAGCTCGGCGGCAACGCCGAGATGCGCATCGCGCGGGAACTGGGCGACATGCCCGAGGGCCCGGAGCGGACGGCGCTGGAGACCCAGATCACCGCCGACATCAAGCGGCTGAAGGAAGAGGCGATGGCCGCGGGCGGGCTCTACGTCCTCGCCACCGAACGCCACGAAAGCCGGCGCATCGACAACCAGCTGCGCGGCCGCTCCGGCCGCCAGGGCGATCCCGGCCGGTCGAAGTTCTATCTGTCGCTCCAGGACGACCTGATGCGCATCTTCGGGTCCGAGCGCATGGACTCCATGCTGACCAAGCTCGGCCTCAAGGAAGACGAGGCGATCGTCCACCCCTGGATCAACAAGGCGCTCGAGAAGGCGCAGAAGAAGGTCGAGGCGCGGAATTTCGACATCCGCAAGAACCTCCTGAAATACGACGACGTGATGAACGACCAGCGTCGGGTCATCTTCGAGCAGCGCATCGAACTGATGGACGCACCCGAGCTCGACGAGACCGTCGCGGACATGCGTCATGCCACGATCGACGCCATGGTCGCCCGGCACATCCCGGAGCGCGCCTATCCGGAGCAGTGGTCGACGCAGGAGCTGAAGGCCGAGGCCATCGATCTCCTCAATCTCGACCTGCCGATCCCCGAATGGGCCGAAGAGGAAGGCATCGCCGAGGACGACATCCGCGAGCGGATCCGCGAAGCCGCGGACAAGGCGGCGGCGGAAAAGGCCGAGCGCTTCGGCCGCGACGTCGCGATCTACATCCAGCGCAACGTCGTGCTGCAGACGATCGACACGCTGTGGCGCGAGCATCTGGTCAATCTCGACCATCTGCGCTCGGTCGTCGGCTTCCGCGGCTATGCCCAGCGCGATCCGCTCAACGAATATAAGTCGGAGGCGTTCGAGCTCTTCGAGTCGATGCTCGCCAATCTGCGGGAGCGTACCACCCAGCAGCTGATGCGGGTGGAACTTGTGCGCCCGCCGCAGGAGACTCAGCCGCCGCGGGTTCCGGAAATGGCCGGGCATCATGCCGATCCCACCACCGGCGAGGACGAGATGGGTGGCGGGGCGCAGATGATCACCGCCGGCGTGGCGCCTGCGGCCAACGGCATGCCGCGTGACGCGGAGAACCCGGAAGGCTGGGGCCATGTCGGCCGCAACGAGCCCTGCCCGTGCGGCTCCGGCAAGAAGTTCAAGCACTGCCACGGCGCCTTCGTCTGAAGACACCTCGAAGAGGCTTTGCCGGCACGCCTGATCGGTGTGTCGGCAGGTTTCGAGCAGCCGGTGGCACGGTCTCGGTGAAGCTGTCCGAAGAACCTGCGGTTCAGGCTGCGAGGCCGGCCGGGGCAGCGATCAGGACGGGATTGGCGATCATCGCCTCCAGCAGTTCCTCGTCGCTGAGGGCCGGATCGTCGAGTCCGAGCTCCACATAGGGCGTTCCCTCACGGCGCAGCATGTCCCGCGGCCGTGTGCCCATCATGCGCAGGATCTCCGCCAGCGCCTCCCGGCTCGGCGGGGCCGACAGATAGTCCCCGATGGCGAGCGCATTCCCGGCGGGGTGGTCGCCATGCGACGCGGCTTCAGGCTGATAGGTCGTCTGGGACATTGCGGCGTTCCCTTGCTCGAGACGAACGCCTGGCCGGCTCGTGGCCGAAACGTTCCGCCCTGACAGGCGCGGACCACAGGACTGATCCGGCGAGGATGGCCACAGCCATCCTCGCCGCTAAGCTCAGTTCAGGAAGCTCGAGAAGATTGACCCGCCGCTTTCCGAAGACGACGCGCCGGCGCGTCTGCCGCCGATGCGGTTGCCGTCGCGGTCGTAGCCCTTGCGGCGGTTCTGCTCCTGCGCATAGGCGTCCGCGGTGATCGGGTCGCCGGTGCGATAGGTGAAGCTCGACGTCACCGCGAATTCGCTGGGCTTCAGCCGCGCGGCGATCTGTTCTTCCTGGGCCGCGTCGGCGGCGACCTTGGCGGCGATCTCGGCCGGCGTCTGGAAGACCGGGCACGGCCCGTTCGGCGTCAGGCCGGCGACGGTCGCGGCGCTCTGGTCAAAAATGTAGCGGCTCTCGCAGACGCCGACATTCGGCGGACGCTTGGTGATCTCGAAATGATCCGAGCCCATCTTGAGCATCTTCCAGAACGCGTAGTGCTCGGACTTGCGGTGACGGGCGAGGTTCTTCGGCGTCATCCGGAACGGATAGGCCTGGATCTGGAACGCCCGCTGGCCGCCTTCGAAGGAATCGCGGGCGAGCGTGTAGATCTCCTGCACCTGCACGTCGTCCATGGCGTAGCAGCCGGACGAGTTGCACGAGCCGTGGATCATCAGATGGCTGCCTGTGCGGGCATTGGCCCGGTCATAGGCGTTCGGGTAGCCCATGTTGATGGCGAGATGGTAGTTCGAATTCGGGTTCAGCTGCGCCGGCGTCACCGTGTAGAAGCCCTCGGGCGCCTGACGGTCGCCTTCCTTCTTCTTCGGCCCGAGCTTTCCCGACCAGGCGCAGATCTCGTAGGTCTTCAGGAGCGCGTAGCTGCCGTCGGTCTTCTGCTTCCAGATCTCGAGTTCCGACTCTTCCTTGTAGAGCCGGACGAGAACGGGCGAATGGACCCCCATTCCCTGCGCCTTGATCGCCCGGACGAGATCGGCAGGCAGCGGCGCATTGGCCGGCACGAGGTCCTCGTACTGGCAGGCGGACAGCGCAAACATGCTGGCCGCAAGCGCGGCCGCCGTCACGAGGCGTCGGATAAACATCCCCTCAGTCCCCTATCGCACACGGCATCCAACCGACGCCGTCCCTCTCGATCCGGTGCACACCCCGCACGATCCGGATCCTTGCGATGGCGACACTTCGGCCAGGCCGAAGTCCCCATCGCGACTTCCCTCGACATTGGTACTGCCGGATTAAGAAGCCGTTAAGCCAATTCCTCGCCTGGCAGGTCAGGACCCCATTCTCCCGAACGGCGAGCATGGCTTCATTCTGGCAAATGCCGGAAGGGAAGTCAGTGGCCTGAGGGCAACAGGCTCACAGATTACGTCCGATGGCGAGGAACTTTTCCCGCCGATGTCGCCGCAGGGACTCACCATCGAGCGCCGAAAGCTCCGCAAAGGCTTTGCGAACATGGTCCGCCGCCGTGTCGACCGCGTCGTCGGAGGCGCGGTGCGCGCCGCCCAGCGGCTCCGGCACGATCTCGTCGATGACCCCGAATTCCTTCAGGTCCTGGGCGGTGATCTTCATCGCCTGGGCGACGTCGCGCGCCCGCGTCGAGTCGCGCCAGAGAATCGAGGCGCCGGCTTCCGGCGAGATCACCGAATAGATCGCGTGCTCGAGCATCAGCACCTTGTTCGCCGTCGCGATGGCGATGGCGCCGCCCGAGCCCCCCTCGCCGATGATCACGGAGACCATCGGCACCTTGAGATTGAGGCAGGCCTCGGTGGAACGGGCGATCGCCTCGGCCTGGCCCCGTTCTTCCGCGCCGATCCCCGGATAGGCGCCGGCCGTGTCGACCAGCGTCAGCACCGGGATGTCGAACCGCTCGGCGAGTTCCATGATCCGCACCGCCTTGCGGTAGCCCTCCGGTCGCGCCATGCCGAAATTGTGCTTCAGGCGGGTCTGCGTGTCGCTGCCCTTCTCCTGCCCGATCACGGCGACCGACCGGCCGTCGAAGCGGCCGAAGCCGGCGATGATGGCGTAATCCTCGGCGAAGAACCGGTCACCCGCCAGCGGCACGAAATCGGTGATCAGCCGCTGCAGGTAGTCGAGGCAATGCGGCCGGTCGGCGTGGCGCGCGACCTGCGTCTTCTGCCAGGGCGTCAGCTTGCGGTAGAGGTCGGCCAGCGCGTCCCGCGAGCGCCTCTCCAGCCGCTCGATCTCCTCGGTTACGTCGACCGCGTCTTCGCTCGACTCGATCTTCTTCAGCTCGAGGATCTGGCCTTCCAGATCGGCGACAGGCTTCTCGAAATCCAGATAATTGTGCATCAGATACGCGGCTTTGGCCGTCCTTTGGATTGTCGACCGAGGCGGCGGCCGGCCGGTTCGCACAGCCGGCCTGTCCGGCCCTGTGGGCCGCGCTTGCCTGGCACTCTGCTTGGAGATCTGCTTCGCGGCGGAAACTGGCGGCCGGGCGCAGCCTTGTCAAGAAAACCCTTGGGGCTTGGCGTCAATCGCGACTTTCCGCCGACAACGGGTGATGGTCGGTGACGAGGCGAATCAGCCGCTCCTCGAGCACATGGGTATAGATCTGTGTCGTCGAGATGTCGGCATGGCCGAGCAGTTCCTGCACCGAGCGGAGATCGGCGCCGTGCTTGAGCAGGTGGCTGGCGAAGGCGTGGCGCAGCACATGCGGCGAGATTCGTGCCGCCGGAATGCCCACCCGCGCGGCCAGCGCCTTGAGATCGCGCGCGAAGGCCTGGCGGGTCAGGTGGCCGCTCTCCGACAATGCCGGAAACAGCCAGGGCCCATCGCCAACGTTGGCGACACGCATCGCCTCGGCGAGACCCTGCAGCGCTTCTCGCGCGGCCTCGCCCACCGGCACCATGCGTTCCTTGTCGCCCTTGCCGCGCACGACGATCATCCGGTTCTTCGAGCGCAGCACCGAGCGCGGCAGGCTGACGAGTTCGGAGACCCGCATTCCGGTGGCGTAGAGGAGCTCGACCAGCGCATGCAGCCGCGCCGCCCGGACGGCCTTGCCCGGCGCGAGCGCCGGATCGGCGGCGTCGGCGGCAGCGAGGTCGAGCAGCGCGTCGACCTCGTCCTCGCTCATGATCTTCGGCAGCGGCCGCTTCTTGCGCGCGCCCTCGATCGGCCCGGTCGGATCGTCCCGGCGTCCGCCCTCGGTGAAGAGGAAGCGATAGAACTGCCGCAATGCCGACAGCCGGCGTGAGCGGCTCGACTCGGCAAAGCCGCGGGCCGCCATGCGCGCCACGTAGGCCCGCAGCGCATCGGTGGAGGCATCGTGCAGCGTCCCGCCCTTCCCGGACAGGAAGCCGGCGACGTCCTCGAGATCGCGGCGATAGGCGGCGACGGTGTTCTCCGCCGCGCCGCGCTCGACGGCCATCATCTCGAGAAACGATTCGATGTCGGCAGCGTCCCGCCCCGCGACCGCCGCTGCGGTGCTCACGGCCGCAGTTCCCCGGTTTCGGGTACGGGCGCAGGCTTCGTCTGCGGCAGCGGCACGTCGACGATCATCTCCCGGCGCGTCGGCTCGACGAAGTAGACGAGCGCCGCCATGATGCCGTAGATGATGCCGGCAACGATCAGAAGCGTCGTCAGGAGGCGGACGAGGGTCGGCATCGCGGTCTGGCGCACTCGCTCTGGATGATGTCCCGTATGACCTGTCGCTTCTAGTGGGAATGAGCGGCAACGCAAGCGGGCCGACGTCATCGTCGGGGCGGAGGAGCGGCGACGTGGGCGGCAAACCCCGCGCTCGCCCGGTGTGCGGATGCGGCGAAAGGCACGATGAGCAGGCAACAGCCTACGGACGCGGCGACGGCAGTCCTTCCCCTTCTCGAGAACCGTTCGGTGACGCTGATCGGGCTGATGGGTGCCGGCAAGACCACGGTTGGCCGCAAGCTCGCGAACTATCTGTCCGTGCCATTCCGCGACAGCGACGCGGAGATCGAGACCGTCTCCCGGATGAGCGTGCCGGAGCTGTTCGAGGCCTATGGCGAGCCGGAATTTCGCGCCCTGGAAGCGCGTGTCATCGCCCGGCTCGCGGCGGAGGGCCCGCAGGTCCTCGCCACCGGCGGCGGCGCCTTCATGCGGGAGGATACCCGCGCTGTGCTGGCCGAAAAGACCGTGACGGTCTGGCTGAAGGCCGACCTCGAGACGCTGATGGAGCGTGTCGGCAAGCGGCCCGGCCGTCCGCTGCTGCAGGCGCCGGATCCCGAAGCCGTGATGCGCAACCTGATGGACGTCCGCTATCCCGTCTATGCTAAGGCCGACATCACCGTGTGCACCCGCAACGTCAAGCGGGAGGTGATCGCTGCCGAGATCGTCGAGGCCCTGCACCATTATCTCGAGAAGGAAGTCGCGCGATGAAACGAGAGGCAGCCTTCGGCGCCGAGCCCCAGGGCACGGCCCCGCGTCGCCGAGTCGTCGTCGATCTCGGCGCGCGCTCCTATGACATCCTGATCGGCCCGGGCCTGATCGACGCGGCCGGCGCGGAGATCGTCGCCCGGCTTCCCGGCATCCGCGCCGCCATCGTCACCGACGAGACGGTGGGCCGGCTCTATCTGACGCGCCTGTCGGTCGCGCTCCGCGCCGCCGGCATCGAGCATGTCGAGATCGTCCTGCCCGCCGGCGAGAAGACCAAGTCCTTCGAGCAGCTCGCCCATGTGGTCGACGCGATCCTCGCCGCCCGGCTGGAGCGGGGCGACGCGGTGATCGCGCTCGGCGGCGGCGTGATCGGCGACCTCGCCGGCTTTGCCAGCGCCATCGTGCGGCGCGGCATGCGCTTCGTGCAGGTACCGACGACGCTGCTCGCCCAGGTCGATTCCTCCGTCGGCGGCAAGACCGGCATCAACTCGCCGCGCGGCAAGAACCTCGTCGGCGCCTTCCACCAGCCTTCGCTCGTCCTCGCCGATACGGCACTGCTCGACACGCTGAGCCCGCGCGAGTTCGCGGCCGGCTATGCCGAGATGGTCAAATACGGCCTGATCGACCGGCCGGCGTTCTTCGACATGCTGGAAGCCGACCTTGGCGGCGTCTTCGGCGGTGGCGCCGCGCGCGGCGAGGCGATCCGCGTCAGCTGCGAGGCCAAGGCCGCCGTCGTCGCCGCCGACGAGGAGGAGCATGGCAGCCGCGCGCTGCTCAATCTCGGCCACACGTTCGGCCACGCGCTGGAAGCCGCCGTCGGCTACGACGCGGCGCGGCTCGTCCATGGCGAGGGCGTCGCCATCGGCATGGTCCTCGCCCACCGCTTTTCGGCCGAACTCGGCTTCTGTCCGCCGGAGGACGCCGACCGTGTCGCCGCCCATCTTGCCGCGGCCGGCCTGCCGGTGCGGATCGGCGCCATTCCCGACGCGCCGCTGACCGTGGAGGAACTGATGCGCGGCATCGCCCAGGACAAGAAGGTCGAGAAGGGCCGCCTCACCTTCATCCTGACGCGCGGCATCGGTCGGGCCTTCGTCGCCAATGACGTCGATCCCGCCGCCGTCGAAGCCTTTCTTGCCAGGGAACTTGACCGATGACCGCCACGCTCTGGATCATGCTCGCCATCGTCGTGGTTCTGGTCTGCATCTCCGGCTTCTTCTCGGGCTCGGAGACGGCGCTGACGGCGGCCTCGCGCGCCCGACTGATGAGCCACGCCAAGAACGGCGACGCCCGCGCGACGCTCGTCCAGACGCTGATCGAGAAGAAGGACCGGCTGATCGGGGCGCTGCTGATCGGCAACAACCTCGTCAACATCCTCGCCTCGTCGCTGGCGACCACCGCCTTTCTCGGCCTGTTCGGCCAGTCCGGCGTCATCTACGCCACCATCGCGATGACGATCATCGTCGTGATCTTCGGCGAGGTCCTGCCGAAATCGGCGGCCATTGCCCGGCCCGACGCCTTCGCGCTGGCCATCGCCCGCCCGGTCAGCATCATCGTCACGCTGTTCGGGCCGCTCACCGGGGTGATCAACTGGATCGTCCGGCGCATCCTGGCGATGTTCGGCGTCAGCCTCGAATCCGGCGCCTCGCTGCTGACGGCGCACGAGGAGCTGCGCGGCGCGGTCGAGGTGCTGCATCGCGAGGGCTCGCTGGTCAATGCCGACCGCAACCGGCTGGGCGGCCTGCTCGACCTGCACGAGCTGGAAGTCTCGGACGTCATGGTCCACCGCACCTCGATGCGGCAGGTCAACGGCGACGACGACCCGGCGGACGTCGTCCGCCAGATCCTCGAAAGTCCCTATACGCGCATGCCGATCTGGCGGAACGACTACGACAACATCGTCGGCGTCGTGCATGCCAAGGACCTCCTGCGCGCCCTGCACGAGGTCGACAACGATCCCTCGAGGATCAACATCCTTAAGATCTGCAATCCGCCGTGGTTCGTGCCGGAGACCACCACGCTGCAGGACCAGCTCAACGCCTTCCTGCGCCGCAAGGGCCATTTCGCCATCGTCGTCGACGAATACGGCGAGGTCGAAGGCCTGATCACGCTCGAGGACATCCTGGAAGAGATCGTCGGCAACATCGCCGACGAGCACGATCTCGACATGCAGGGCGTCACCACCGAGGCCGACGGCTCGGTCGTGGTCGACGGCCAGGTCCCGATCCGCGATCTCAACCGCGCCCTCGACTGGAACCTGCCGGACGACGAGGCGGTGACCATCGCCGGCCTCGTGATCCACGAGACCCAGACGATCCCGGAGGAGCGCCAGGCCTTCACCTTCTTCCAGAAGCGCTTCACCGTGCTCAAGCGCGAGAAGAACCGCATCGCCAAGCTGCGCATCCGCCCCGCCACCATCCTCGTGCCGCCCAAGAAGCTCGGGACCCAGTCGCCGGGCGCCGGCGCGGTCGCGGTGTCGGAAGCCACCGACGGCGATTTCTACGACGAGGGCTACGACGATCTGGTCGAGATGAACGAGACCGAAGAAGCGGCGGCCACGGCTTCGGGCTGGGACGAAGCCGACGACCGGGCCGACCGCGACGAGGAGCCAGACCGCGTCGATGACACCGCGTCTCCCGTCTGGGACGAGACGCCATCCGACGAGCGAAAGCCCGACTGAGCCGAGCGCGGCCGGCGCGGCGCGTTAGGCCTGAGACGCCGGCGCCGCGTCCAGCTCCGCCCGCGCCGCGGCAACCGCCTCCGCCACCGTCGCGGTGAAGCGCAGCGGCGGCGCGCTCTTTCCCTGTTGAACGTCGAGCAGGCGCTGGGCCGCCTCGCTTGCCCCGGCGATCAGCAGCAGGGCCCCGTCGCGCCGTGCCTTGCGGGCGAAGGCGACGATGGTCGCCGCGGCCGAACTGTCGAGCAACGGCACTTCCGCGACATCGAGCACGAAAGCCCGCGGCCGCTCGGCGATCCGGTCGAGCACCGCGCCGACGCTGCCGGCCGCCGCGAAGAAGAACGCCCCGGAGATCCGGCAGACGAAGATGTCCGGGTCGCGGACCAGCGTCTCGTCGAACGGCCTTTCGCCCAGATCGCGATCGCCGTCGGCGCGGTCGGCCTCGACCAGCGGCGCATGTGCGCCCTCGACCGTCACCGCCCCGGCCATGCGATGCAGGAACAGCAGTGCGCCGAGCGAGAAGCCGACGACGATCCCGGTCGTCAGGTCGCGGAAGATCACCAGCAGGAAGGTGGTGGTCAGCACCACCGCGTCGCCGCGCGAGCTGCGCAGGAGGCTGAACACTTCGTGCCGCTCCGCCATGTTCCAGGCGACGAACAGGAGCACCGCTGCCAGCGCGGCGAGCGGCACATAGGCCGCCAGCGGCGCCGCCACGAGCACGAAGACCAAGAGGAACACCGCGTGCAGCATGCCGGCGACCGGGCTGCGGCCGCCGGCGCGGACGTTCGTCGCGGTGCGCGCGATGGTGCCGGTGACGCAGAAGCCGCCGAACAGCGACGCTCCGACATTGGCGATGCCCTGCGCCACCAGCTCGCAGTTCGAGCGATGGCGCCGGCCGCTCATCGAATCGGCGACGACCGCCGACAGCAGGCTCTCGATGGCGCCGAGCAGCGCGAAGGAGACGGCGGCTGGCAGCACCGCGACGACGAGGTCCCAGGAGAAGACCGGCAGATGCGGCATCGGCAGCGACGACGGAATGCCGCCGAAGCGGCTGCCGATCGTGGCGATGTCGAGCCCCGCAACCGTCGCCGCGATCGAGCCGGCGGCGACGGCGATCAGCAGCGACGGCCAGTGCGGCCGGAAATGGCGCACCAGGACGATCAGCGCCAGCGTCGTGAAGGCGATGGCCAGCGTCGACGGATCGAGCGTCGGCGCGGCAGCGGCCAGCGCGCCGAGCTTCTCCACCAGTTCGCCCGGCTCCGCGCCGGCCAGCGTCAGGCCGAAGAACTCCTTCAGCTGCGTCGCGGCGATGACGACGGCGATGCCGGCGGTGAAGCCGACGGTCACCGGATAGGGAATGTACTTGATGAACGTGCCGAGCCGCAGGGCGCCGAGCGCCGCCAGCATCAGCCCCGAGAGGAACGTCGCGACGATCAGCCCCTCGATCCCGTGCGCGGCGACGGTCGCGGCGACGAGCAGGATGAAGGCGCCCGCCGGCCCGCCGATCTGGAAGCGACTGCCGCCGAACAGCGACACCAGAAAGCCGCCGACGATGGCCGTGGTCAGCCCCCGGTCCGGCGACACGCCGGACGCGATGGCGATGGCCATCGAAAGCGGCAGCGCGACGATCGCCACGGTGAGGCCTGCCACGGCGTCGGCCTTGAACGCCGACAGGTCGTAGCCCTCGCGGAGCGTGGTCACGATCTTCGGCGTGAACATTTCCATTGTGCTGATCGGCGGCGCGGCAGCGGGCCTCGGCGATGTCTCGCCTCTGTCGTTCACCTGGCTCGGCGTGGTGGGTATGGTGGCCATGGCGTCAGACGAGCCCCGCTTCGGGAGTGGCGGCCTGCTTCAGCCGAACGCCGCGCCCGCTGCCGCGGCTCGGCACATGCTCGGACAACAGCTCGACGCCGGCGGCATCGAAGGCCGCGACCACCTTCTCCAGCGTGTCGACGACGCCGCGCACGGTCCCCTCGCTCGCCTCCATCCGCTGGATCGTCGGCAGCGACACGCCGGACAGCGCCGCCAGTTGGCGCTGGTCGAGACCGAGCAGCGCCCGGCCGGCACGCATCTGTGCGGAGGTGATCATCGGCAAGCCTGTCGGTTACGATCCGACTAAGCTACCACACGTCGATAGTGATGCACAGAACATCATCCATCACGTTTCATATGTGATAAGCCGCGCGACGCAGGGCGCACGCGGGACCGTGGGCTACCGCCGTGTCGGCTCGCCCGGCGCCGCCGCCTCGATCGCCAGCGCATGGACGCCGGCCGCCAATTCGTCCCGCAGAACCTGGTTGATCGCCCGGTGGCGTTCGATCCGGCTTTTGCCGGCAAACGCGTCGCTGACCAGCCGCACGCGGAAATGCGTCTCGCCCGAACCGTCGAAGGCGGCGTGGTGGTCGCTCTCGCCGTGGTGGTGGCCGGCGTGGAGATGGCTTTCGTCAATCACCGCCAGTGTCTCGGGGGCAAAAGCCTCGGTGAGTTTTGCCTCGATCGTTGCCCGGGTACTCATCGAATGCCGCTCCTTGTCCTGCCATTCCGGCCTGTAGCGCCCTGCCCGCCGCGACGAAGCTTGCGCGAAACAGCCGGAGCCCTTGAATTTCGGGCTTTTTCCGATCTGTCAATTCTTGTTCGACCGATGCTGCAGCACCATAATCGCCGGTGATGAAACTCGACTCCAAATATTTCGACGCGATCCGCGTCAAAGGCAAACGCTCAGCCGAGCCTCCGCGCGCGCCCGAATGCGCGTGGGAAGGCTGCGACCAGGCAGGTATCTACAAGGCTCCGATGGGGCGGGATCACGAGGGCCAGTACCTGAATTTCTGCGTCGACCACGTCCGGCAGTACAACAAGTCGTACAATTATTTCTCCGGACTGAACGACAAGGACATCCAGCGTCACCTGAAGGACAGCCTGACCGGCGACCGGCCGACCTGGACGATGGGGCATAATGGCACGGCGGGCGACGCCGCCCGTGCCGCGACGGCCGCCCGCACGCGACGCTGGAACGGCCGCGCCCGCGATCCGTTCGGCCTGTTCGGCGCCGAGGCGGCGGCCGCCCGCAAGACCGCAGCGCGCCGCCCGAAGCTGCGCTCCCTGGAAGTGAAGGCGCTCGAAACGCTCGACCTCGAGCGCGACGCGACTGGCGAAGCCATACGCGGGCGCTATAAGAACCTCGTCAAGCAGCTGCACCCCGACGCCAATGGCGGCGACCGCAGCACCGAGGACAAGCTGCGCGAAGTGATCCAGGCCTACAAGCTTTTGAAGCAGTCCGGTTTTTGCTAACCGTTGACTGACCGCTTCGGGCTCGGCCTGATCGCGGCGGGCCGCGACGCGACCAGGCGACCCCGCTCTCGTTCGAGGACGGGCAACATCAGAGAATGGACATGGTCCGGCCGGCCCCGACGGGCACCGGGCCTCTGGAGGTATGATGAGTGCAGCGGAACTGGAAGTGGCCCCCCTCCCGGATGCCACGATCTCCGTCCGCGAAACCTTCGGTTTCGATAGCGACCTGACCGTCCCGGCCTTTTCGGAGGCCGACCCGCACGTTCCCGAGCTGGACCCCGACTACATCTTCGACAAGCCGACGACGCTGGCGATCCTCGCCGGCTTCGCCAAGAACCGGCGCGTCATGGTCTCGGGCTATCACGGCACCGGCAAGTCGACCCATATCGAGCAGGTCGCGGCGCGCCTCAACTGGCCGTGCGTGCGCATCAATCTCGACAGCCATGTCAGCCGCATCGATCTCGTCGGCAAGGACGCGATCGTCGTGCGCGACGGCATGCAGGTCACCGAATTCCGCGATGGCATCCTGCCCTGGGCCTACCAGCGCAACGTCGCCCTCGTCTTCGACGAATACGATGCGGGCCGGCCCGACGTGATGTTCGTCATCCAGCGCGTGCTGGAATCCTCCGGCCGCCTGACCCTGCTCGACCAGAGCCGCGTGGTGCGCCCGCATCCGGCCTTCCGGCTCTTCGCGACGGCCAACACCGTCGGCCTCGGCGATACGACCGGCCTCTATCACGGCACCCAACAGATCAACCAGGCGCAGATGGATCGCTGGTCGATCGTCACCGTGCTGAACTATCTGCCGCACGACACCGAGGTCTCGATCGTCGCCGCCAAGGCGCGCAGCTACGACACCAAGGAAGGCCGCCAGACCATCTCCAAGATGGTCCGCGTCGCCGACCTCACCCGCTCGGCCTTCGTCAACGGCGACCTCTCGACCGTCATGAGCCCGCGCACCGTCATCACCTGGGCGGAGAATGCCGAGATCTTCGGCGATCTCGGCATGGCCTTCCGCCTCACCTTCCTCAACAAGTGCGACGACCTCGAACGCCCGCTGGTCGCGGAGTTCTACCAGCGCGCGCTTGGCGAGGAGCTGCCGGAATCGGCGGCGAACCTCGTTCTGGACTGAACCGAGACCGTGGCCCGCATCGGCGACAACCAGCGTCCCCCCGGCTCTCCGCCGGCCGACCGCGAGCCGTTCCGGCGCGCCGTCGCCGGCTGCCTGCGGGCGATCGCCGGCGAGGCCGATCTCGAGATCACCTTCGGCTCCGAGCGTCCCGGCCTGTCCGGCAGCCGCGCCAAGCTCCCCGAACTGACCAAGCGGCCGACCCGCAACGATCTTGCCGTGACCCGCGGCCTCGCCGACGCCATGGCGCTGCGCAAGGCGCGCCACGACGCGCGGATGCATGCGAGCCTCGCGCCCGACAGCAAGGGCGCGCGCGCCGTCTATGACGCCGTCGAGCAGGCCCGCGTCGAGGCGATCGGCGCCAATGCGATGCAGGGCGTGGGCGACAATCTCGGCGCCATGCTCGAGGACAAGTATTTCCGCTCCAACCTCTCCGACGTCACCGACCGCGCCGAGGCGCCGATCGAGGATGCCGTGGCGCTGATGGTGCGCGAGCGGCTGACCGGCCGACCGGTGCCCCCGAGCGCCCAGGCGCTGGTCGACGTCTGGCGCGACTTCGTCGAGGACAAGGCCGGGCCGAAGTTCGACCGCCTGTCGGAGACCGTCGAGGACCAGCAATCCTTCGCGCGGGCGCTGCGCGACATGCTGGTCTCGCTGGAGATGGCCGAGGAGCTCGGTGATTCGGACGACAGCGAGGGCAGCGACGACGACGAGGAGTCCGGCGACAACCAGACCCGCGACAACGAGGAAGGCGGCTCCGAGAAGGAGAGCGGCAGCGACGAGGCGATGCCGCAGGAGAGCGAGACCGAAGGCGAGAACCAGGAGACGGCCGAGCCGGAATCCTCCGAGGTCACGGCCGACGATCCCGCCGACGACGACAGCCAGGACAGCGAGACGCCCGGCGAGACCCGCCGGCCGCACCAGCCTTTGTCCAACCAGCTGCTCGATTCCGACTACCAGGTCTTCACCAAGGCCTTCGACGAGATGGTCGGCGCCGAGGAACTCTGCGACGAGGCCGAGCTCGACCGCCTGCGCGCGTTTCTCGACAAGCAGCTGGCCTCGCTCCAGGGCGTCGTTGGCCGCCTCGCCAACCGCCTGCAGCGCCGCCTGATGGCGCAGCAGAGCCGCTCCTGGGACTTCGACCTCGAGGAAGGCTATCTCGATCCCGCCCGGCTGGTCCGGCTGGTGATCGACCCGATGCAGCCGCTCTCCTACAAGATGGAGCGCGACACCGATTTCCGCGACACGATCGTCACGCTCTTGATCGACAATTCCGGCTCGATGCGCGGCCGGCCGATCACCGTCGCGGCGACCTGCGCCGACATTCTCGCCCGCACGCTGGAGCGCTGCGGCGTCAAGGTCGAGGTTCTCGGCTTCACGACGCGCGCCTGGAAGGGCGGCCAGTCGCGCGAGGCCTGGCTGAAAGCCGGCAAGCCGGGCAAGCCCGGACGGCTCAACGATCTGCGCCACATCGTCTACAAGTCGGCCGACGCGCCCTGGCGGCGCGCCCGGCGCAATCTCGGCCTGATGATGCGCGAGGGCCTGCTGAAGGAAAACATCGACGGCGAGGCGCTGATCTGGGCGCATAACCGCCTCCTCGCCCGCCCCGAGCAGCGCCGCATCCTGATGATGATCTCGGACGGTGCGCCGGTCGACGATTCGACCCTGTCGGTGAATCCCGGCAACTATCTCGAGCGGCATCTGCGCGCCGTCATCGAGGAGATCGAGACCCGCTCGCCGGTCGAGCTGCTGGCCATCGGCATCGGCCACGACGTCACGCGCTACTACCGCCGCGCCGTCACCATCGTCGACGCTGAGGAACTGGCCGGCGCGATGACCGAGCAGCTGGCCGACCTGTTCGAGCAGGAAGGCGCACCGCGTAGCGGCCATGGCAGCCGCCGCCGTGCCGCGATGGGCGGCCGTCGCTGACCGGCGGGCCGTAACCCGCCGGACGTCGAACTCAGTGGAAGAAGATCAGACGGATGCGCCCGCGTCGACCGAACGGTACGGCGCGAATTGCTGCATGATGAGCCGGTAGGGCACCAGCGCCAGCACAGCGATGGCAAGCTTGACCGTCAGGTCGCCGAGCGCCCACGAAACCCAGCGCGGTGCCTCGGTGGCGAATACGCCGAACAACGGCGCCGCCTCCAGCGCGAAGCCGTCGTTCGGCCCGACAAAGGCGAAGACCGGCGCGAAGGCGATGGTGAAGAAGAGGAAGGTGTCGACCACCGATCCGCTCACCGACGAGGCCGCCGGCGCCCGCCACCAGCCGGCCTGCCGCAGCCGGTTGAACACCGCGATGTCGAGCAGCTGCGCGACGAGGAATGCGCCGCCGGAGGCGAGCGCGATGCGCAGCAGGCGATCGCCCGTGGTCGCGTATTCGAGCCAGCCGAGATCGTAGAGGATCGGCGGCACGACGACCGAGCAGAGGATCGCCGTCGCAAAGCCCGCCATCACCACGCGGCGCGCCACGGCTGCGCCGTAGCGACGGTTGGTCAGGTCGGTGACGAGGAAGGCGAAGCCGTAGGTGAAGGCGCCCCAGGTCAGAACGTCGGCGAGCTGGAGGCTGCCAATCTGGGCAAAGACCGGAAACTGCACGGCGACATTCGACGCGAGGACGATCGCCGTCATCGCTGCCACGGGCAGGAGATAGGTGCGTAGGGATGTCATTTTTTTAGCCTGGGTGATGGAACCAGTGCCGAGCCCGAAGGCCCGGCGGATTTGGTCAGTCGGTCACGGCAGCCTTACGCGGCTTCGGTGGCGACCTTCTTGGCGATCTGGCGCTTGAGCAGACGGGCGCGCTGCGACAGCTCCGCCTCGTCGGCCTTGGCGAGGAACGCGTCGAGACCGCCGCGATGCTCGACCGAACGCAGCGCGTAGGCCGACACACGGAGCCGGAAGCGCTGGCCGAGCGCGTCGGAGATCAGCGAAACGTTGCACAGATTCGGCAGGAAGCGGCGACGCGTACGGTTGTTCGCGTGGCTCACATTGTTGCCGGACTGGACAGCTTTGCCGGTCAGTTCGCAGGCGCGTGACATCAGATCACCTTTCAGCTTAACCTAGAACCCGACGGGGACGCGCCGCCGCTAATAACGGCGCGATCATCGCTGTCGGGCATGATCGGAAATTCGACCGGCTCTATAAGCCCTGAGAACCGCAGCGTCAAGCCACAACAACTTTGCGGGATCGGCGCGGCTGGCCACAAAAGCGCGCCGTTCCTGCGCTCAGACGGTCGCAACGGCGTGCCCCTGCTTTTATGGATAGACCAATGATGCGCAAGCGATTCCTTTTCGGCATGCTCGGCCTCGTCCTTCTCGGCGCCTCGGGCGCCGCCGCCGAGACGGCCCGGATCACCACCAGCTACGGCATGGCGGTGATCGGCCTGCCGATCGGCAAGGCGTCCTTCGACACCGTCATCGAAGGCGGCCGCTTCAGCGTTTCGGGGCAGCTCTCCTCCAGCGGGCTCGGCAGCCTCGTGACCGACACCGGCGGCACCAGCAAGGTGTCCGGGACCGTCACGCGCCGCGGCTTTGCCGCCGAACGCTATGCGCTGGACTATTCCAGCGACCGCAAGCGCTGGTCGAGCGACGTCGCCTTCGCCGGCGGCCGGGTGACGTCGAGCGCCGTCAGCCCGAAGCGCGACAAGCCGAAGCCGAGCTACGTTCCGGTGGCCAAGTCCCAGCTTACCTCCGTCGTCGATCCGCTCAGCGGCCTGATGATCCGCACCGGCGACGCCGCATCCGTCTGCAATCGCACGCTGCCGCTCTATGACGGCTGGTCACGGCTCGATCTCGTCCTCTCCTCCGGCGGCACCAACAATTATTCGATGACCGGGTTTTCCGGCGAGGCCGTGGTCTGCAACGCCCGGATCCGGCCGGTCAGCGGCTACGACAAGGACTCCAAGGGGCTCAAGTTCCTGAAGGACCAGACGATCCAGGTGTGGTTCGCGCCGATCGCCCAGCCGGATGTGTTCGTCCCGGTCTATGCCCGCATTCCGACGCAGGTCGGCCCGCTGACGCTGAGCGCCCTCTCCGTCGCGGTACGGTAACGAGAGCCGCTGACGCCGCGGGAAAGTCGCGGCGCTCGGGCTCGCCCCCGCATTGACCGCACCCGGGCCGCTCGCTAGACCCGCGCCATTGCCGGACGGGGACGCGGCCTTGGGGACATTGCTCGGATTTGCCGCGGTGCTGATGTGGTCGCTGCTGGCGCTCCTGACCGCGCGGAGCGGCAGCGTGCCGCCCTTCCTCCTCGCCGCCCTGACCTTCGCGATCGCCACGCTGATCGGCATCGCCGTGTTCTTCGCGCGCGGCGCGCCGTGGCGGGTGTTCCGCCAGCCAGCGGTCGTCTGGCTCGTCGGCGTCGCCGGCCTGTTCGGCTACCATGCGCTGTATTTCGCCGCGCTCCGCAACGCGCCGGCCGCCCAGGCGAGCCTTATCGCCTATCTCTGGCCGCTGCTGATCGTCCTCGGCTCCGCCATGCTGCCCGGCGAGCGGCTGCGCTGGTTCCATGCGCTCGGCGCCCTGCTCGGCCTCGCCGGCGCCGGCATCATCGTCACCGGCGGCGAGGGCTTGTCGCTCTCGGCGGAAAACGGCCTCGGCTACGCCCTCGCCGGCCTTTGCGCCCTGACCTGGTCGGGCTATTCGCTGCTGTCGCGCCGCTTCGGCGACGTGCCGACCGACGTCGTCACCGGTTTCTGCGCCGCCACCGCGCTATTCTCGCTCGCCGCGCATCTCGCCTTCGAGACCACCGTGCTGCCGGCCACCAACGGCGAATGGCTCGCCGTCCTGCTGCTCGGCCTGATGCCGGTCGGCGCGGCGTTCTACGTCTGGGATTACGCGGTCAAGCGCGGCGACATCCAGGTCATCGGCGCCGCCAGCTATGCCGCGCCGCTGCTGTCGACGCTGATCCTCGTTGCGGCGGGCGAAGCCGCGATGAGCCTCGGCGTCGTCGCCGCGGCGATCCTCATCACCGGCGGCGCGGGTCTCGCCGCGCTGCCGCTGTTCGCGCGCCTCGCCCGACGCGACGCCTGATCTCCGGCCTACTTCCGACCCGCCTCGCGCGGCGTCGGCCGCCAGTCCGGCGGCGCCATCTCGAAGGCCGCGAAATCGAAGCCCGGCGCCACCGTGCAGCCGACCAGCGTGTATTCGCCGAGGCTCGTCGCGGTCTGCCACCAGCCCGCCGGCACGACGAATTGCGGCGCCTCGTGCTCGCCGATATCCGGACCCAGCCGATGCGCCGAAGCGTCGTGGCCGTTCTCCGACACGGTGATCACCATCGGCGCGCCGGCATACCAGTGCCAGACCTCGGCGGCGTCCCGCACCCGATGCCATTCGGACGTCTCCCCCGCCTCGAGGAGATAATAGATCGCCGTCGAGCGGGCCCGGCCTGCCGCGTCGACCGCTTCGTCCCGAAACGTCTCGCGGTACCAGCCGCCTTCGGGATGCGGCTTCAGGCCGAGCGTGCGGACGAGGCGAAGTGCGGAGGAGCTCATCAGTACTGGTCCCTCTTCTTGCGGATCGCGGCGAAGACGGCGGCCGGCTCGGCGCCCGCCATCCCCATGTCGTTCGCCAGCTCCGGGTCGTCGGCGCGCAGGAACGGATTGGTCGCCTTCTCCTGCCCGAGCCTGACCGGCAGCGTCGGCTTGCCGGCGATCCGCAGCGTCTCGACCTCCCTCACCCGTTCGCGCAGCTGGGTATTGTCCGGATCGACGGCGATCGCGCACTTGGCATTGGTCGCGGTATATTCGTGCCCGCAATAGAGCATCGTGTCGTCGGGCAGCGCCCGCAGCCGCTTGAGCGATTCCCACATCATCGCCGCGTCGCCCTCGAACAGCCGGCCACAGCCGAGCGAGAACAGCGCGTCGGCCGCAAACAGGGCCTTGGCCTCCGGCAAATAATAGGAAATCTCGCCCAACGTGTGCCCCGGCGTGTCGATCGCCTCGATGGCGATGCCGCCGAGCTCGATCCTGTCGCCACCGGTCACTGTCCGGTCGATCCCCGGGATCCGGTCGCGCTCCTTCTCCGGCCCGACGATCTCGACGCCGAAACGCTGCTTCAGCGCCTCGTTGGCGGCCACGTGGTCGCCGTGATGGTGGGTGGTCAGGATATGGGTCAGCGTCCAGCCGGTGTTGGCGAGCGCGGCGAGGATCGGCGCCTCTTCCGGCGCATCGATGGAGATGGTGGCGCCGGTGTCCTTGTTGTGGACGAGGACACCGAAATTGTCGGTTCGGCACGGAAACTGCCTGATCTCGATCGAAGCCATAGGTTACTCGCTGTTGGGATCCTGTTGGGGTCGAGTTAGGGCGCCGAGCGTTCCTGTCAGCATCGGGGCGCGATACGCTGCTGGAGTTTCGGGCCAGCTTGCTGCTGTTCTATGCGGGCCGGTCTATAGTGGCCGGCCGAACCGCGACTGCCCGAGGGACCCTGCAGCTGACCACCAACGCCGACATCAACGACCTGATCGCGTTCTACGCCTCGCCGCTCGGCCAGGCCGCCGCGCGCGCCGTGTCGCTCGCGTTGACGCCGGTCTGGCGCCACATTCCGGACGAGCGGCTGGTCGGGCTCGGCTACGCGGTGCCCTATATCGATCGCTTCGCGTCCGACGCCGAGCGGGCGCTGGCCTTCATGCCGGCCGCCCAGGGCGCGCAGAACTGGCCGCCCTTCGCCGCGTCCCGCACCGTGCTGGTCGGCTCGGAAGATCTGCCGCTCGGCGATTCGTCCGTAGACCGCATCCTGATGGTGCATTCGCTGGAATTCGCCGAGAGCCCCGAACTCATGATGGCCGAGGCCTGGCGGGTGCTGGCGCCGGGCGGGCGCATCGTCATCCTCGTGCCGCACCGCAGGGGCGTCTGGGCGCGCTTCGAGCACACGCCGTGGGGGTCGGGCCGGCCGTGGTCGCGGGGCCAGCTGACGCGGCTCCTGCGCGACGCCATGTTCACGCCGAGCTCCTGGTCGGAGGCGCTCTTGTTTCCGCCCTTCCGCAAGCGCCCGCTGCTTGGCCTCTCCGCGCCGCTGGAGCGTCTCGGCCGCGATTTCTGGCCGGTCTTCGCCGGCGTCGTCATCATCGAGGCGACCAAGCAGCTCTATCGCGGCCTGCCGGTCGCCTCGACCGCCCGCGAACGCCGCCGGGCGATCAAGCCGGTACTGGTCCCGGCCGGCGCCGGCGCGGGCGCCCGGACATGCCGGAGTGATGGCCTCTGAGGGGAGCGCGGCCGCCGTCCGTCCCGAGCTTTGAACCTATCGTCCGCGATCCGGCTTGCCTGCCGCCCGGACGCCATTAGTGTGGGGCGCGTGTCGCATGCGCTGGCCCATGCTGGAGTTGCCGTGTCGTTTCGCCCGTTTGCCGTCGCCCTGGCGGTGCTGCTGCTGACTGCCCCTGCCGCGTCCGACGTGAAGAGCCGGATCGCGGCTCTCGCGCCATCGGGGCTGGTGCTCGTGCTGGACGAGGACGGCAACGAGCTGATCGCGCAGAATGCCGACGAACCCTTCGTTCCGGCTTCCGTGGCCAAGATCGTCACGGCGTGGCTCGCCATGGAGGTCCTCGGCGGCGACTATCGCTTCGAGACGAGCTTCTACCTCGACGACGACCGGGTGCTTTATGTCCGCGGTGGCGGCGACCCGTTCCTGGTCTCCGAGGAACTGGCGCTGCTCGCGCCGCAGCTCCTCGCCGAAACCGGCACGGAGCCCTTCCGCGGCATCGTCCTCGACGCGAGCTACTATCCCGCCGCGCTTCGCATTCCGGGCATCGAGGTCACCGACGAGGCCTATGACGCGCTGAACGCGGCGCTGGCGGCGAACTTCAACACGATTGCCGCTGTCCGCGACGGGGACACCGTCCGTTCCGCCGAAGAGCAGACCCCGATCACGCCGCTGGCGATCAGCGAATTCCGTGCGCGCGGTCCCAACGGCAGGGGCCGCATCAGCCTGACCCAGGAAGACCCGAGCGTCGGCGTGCGCTATGCCGGCGAACTCATCGCCGCCTTCATCGAGCGGGCCGGCGGCAGCGTCGACGGCGAAATAACGACAGGCGCCGTTCCGGCCGGGCTGGAGCCGGTCCATGTCCACCGCCAGTCGCGCGACCTCACCGAAATCCTGCGGCTGATGCTCATCGGCTCGAACAACTACATGGCCAACCAGGTCTTCCTGGAAGTCGGCGCCAGCCGCCTCGGCCCGCCGGTCAGCCTCGACAAGTCGCTCAAGGTCGCGCGCGAGATGCTGGCGGATCTCGGCATCGCCGATGAAATTCAGCTGGTGGAAGGCTCGGGCATCAGCCGCGACAACCGCTTCACCGCCCATGGTCTCGCCGCAGTCCTCGACCGCTTCGCGCCCCACGCCGAACTGCTGACTGAGAGCCGGCGCGGTTCGCGCTACAAGACCGGCACCTTCTCCGGCGTCAGGACGCTGACGGGCTACGCCAGGACCACCGACCACGGCGACGCGCGCTTCGTGATCTCGCTGAAAGAGGGCGGCGGCCAGCTCCGCTTCGAGCTGCTGGAAATGCTCGAGCGCGGGCTGTAGCGATCGAGGCGGAAGGGCCGCGCTTAATCGCGATCAGCGCCTTCCGGCAGTAGGACGAGAACAGATGCGCATAGAGTGCATGATCGTCTTCCCAGCCGGATCAAGCCCTTACCGCCGCAGCACGAACACAGCCTGCTGGCCGAACAGGTTCCAGAACGCCCAGGGCATCTGCATCCCCATCTTCTGGCCCGTGGCATTGATGGCCACGGCGTTCTCCACTGTCGCCCCCAGTTCCTCGGCAAGCCCGACGAAATCGCGGATGGTGCAGAAATGGATGTTCGGCGTCTCGTACCAGGCATGCTGGAGGTTCGCCGTCACCGGCATCCGGCCGCGCGCCAGCAATGAAAGTCGGATCGACCAGTGGCCGAAATTCGGGAACGACACGATCGCCCGCTCGCCGATTCGCAGCAGTTCCGCCAGCACCGTCTTCGGGTTGCGCGTCGCCTGGATGGTCTGGGAGAGGATGACGTAGTCGAAGGCGTCGTCCGGATAGTGGACCAGGTCGCGGTCGGCGTCGCCCTGGATCACCGACAGGCCGCGCGCCACGCATTCGTTGACGCCTTCCTGGCTGAGTTCGATGCCGCGGCCGTCGACGCCCCGCCGCTGCTCCAGCAGCGACAGCAGCAGCCCGTCGCCACAGCCGACGTCGAGCACGCGGGCACCGCGCGGGACGAGATCGGCGATCAGCTCGAGATCGACACGCGCCGTGGCCGTTGCCCCGGCCCTTGCTGCCTCGGCGTTCAGTTCCGCGACTGCCATCGTCAGAGCCCCCGTGCCCGCGCCGCGGACGAGACGAACCCGTCGATCGCGGCGAAGAAATGCGGCTCTTCCAGGAGAAACGCGTCGTGGCCGCGATCGGTCTCGATCTCGACGAACGATACCGAGGCCGCCGCGGCGTTCAGCGCGTGGACCACGGCGCGATTCTCCTCGGTCGGAAACAGCCAGTCGGAGGAGAAGGAGACGAGGCAGAACCGCGTCTTGGCACCGAGGAACGCGTTGGCGAGCCTTCCGCCGAAATCGCCGGCGATGTCGAAATAATCCATCGCCCGGGTCATGTAGAGATAGGAATTGGCGTCGAAGCGGTCGACGAAGGTCATGCCCTGGTGCCGCAGATAGCTCTCGATCTGGAAGTCGGCATCGAAGCCGAAGCCGAGCGTCTCGCGGTCCTGCAGATTGCGACCGAACTTCCGGTGCAACGCCATTTCCGACAGATAGGTGACATGCGCCGCCATCCGCGCCACCGCGAGCCCCTTGCGCGGCCGTTTGCCGACGGCAAAATAGCGCCCGCCATGCCAGTCGGGATCGGCCATCACCGCCTGCCGGCCGACCTCGTGGAAGGCGATGTTCTGCGAAGAATGCCGCGCCCCGGTGGCGATCGGCAGGGCCGCGAACACCTTGTCCGGGTAGCTCACCGTCCACTGCAGCACCTGCATGCCGCCCATCGACCCGCCGATGACCGCGAACAGCGTGTCGATGCCGAGCCGCTCGACCAGCATCGCCTGCGCCCGCACCATGTCGCGGATGGTGATCACCGGCAGGTCGAGCCCGTAGGGCTCGCCCGTCGCCGGGTCGATCGAGGCCGGTCCGGTCGAGCCCATGCAGCCGCCGATGACGTTCGAGCAGATGACGAAGAACCGGTCGGTGTCGATCGGCTTGCCGGGACCGATGATCGACGACCACCAGCCGGGCTTGCCGGTCACCGGCGACTGACTGGCGGCGTAATGATCGCCGGTCAGCGCGTGGCAGACCAGCACCGCGTTGGACTTGGCCTCGTTCAGCGTGCCGTAGGTGTTGTAGGCGATCTGGAAGGGCGACAGCGCGCGGCCGGCGTCGAGCAGCAGCGGCTCGTCCGCGCCGAAATGCGCCACCGGGCTCGACGGGTCGTACACCTCGCGGTTGCCGGCGGCGTTTTCCAGGTCCTGGCGGGCGGTATCGGCGATCGTCGTCGGCATGGTGATCGGTGGCCTTCCGTGCGGCTTTGCCCGGACCGGCCTCCCCTTCGCTCCGTATCAATGAGGCCTCAGATACGCATTTGCGGCAGCCCCGGCAATGATGTCGCGCCCCGACGGGCATATCGGCCGGGCCGGCGACCCTCGACATCGGCCCGGCCGGCGGTTATTCCGCGCGTGTCCGGCCTGCCCTGAAGGCAGCTTCCGGGCCATCCGCAAGCGAAAGATCAGGACGATGCGACCCGTTCCGAACAGGGGTATCCTGGACATCGAGGCCTACGTGCCCGGTAAGAGCAAGGCGCCGGAAGGCGTTCGCCTCCACAAGCTCTCCTCCAACGAGAGCCCGCTGGGCGCCTCGCCGGCAGCGCTGGAGGCGGCGGCATCCGCCCTGACGCATCTGGAATCCTATCCCGACGGCCAGGCCGACGCGCTGAAGCGCGCCATCGCCGAGGTGCACGGGCTGAACCCGCGCGCCCTGCTCTGCGGCAACGGCTCGGACGAGCTGCTCGGCCTCCTCTGCCAGTGCTATCTCGAGCCCGGCGACGAGGCGATCCACAGCGAGCACGGCTTCCTCGTCTACAAGATCCAGATCCTCGCCCGCGGCGCGACGCCCGTCGTCGCGCCGGAAAAGGACGCCACGGCCGACGTCGACGCCATCCTGTCGCGCGTCACCGAGCGCACCAAGCTGGTCTTCCTCGCCAACCCGAACAACCCGACCGGCACCTACCTGCCGTTCGACGAGGTGCGGCGCCTGCATGCCGGCCTGCCGGGCAACGTCATCCTGGTGCTCGACGCGGCCTATGCCGAATATGTCCGGCGCAACGACTACGGCGCCGGCATCGAGCTCGTCTCCTCGGCCGACAATGTGGTGATGACCCGGACCTTCTCGAAGATCTACGGCCTTGCCGCGCTGCGCATCGGCTGGCTCTACGGTCCGGAGGCGGTGGTCGACGCGCTCGACCGCGTGCGCGGGCCGTTCAACCTCAACGCTCTGGCGATCGCGGCCGGCGCGGCGGCGATCCGCGACCGCGGCTTCCTCGAGACGGCGGTCGAGCACAACACCCACTGGCTGGAATGGACGACCAAGGCGCTGACCGATCTCGGCCTCGCGGTGACGCCCAGCGTCGGCAATTTCGTCCTCGTCCACTTCCCGGCCGAGCCCGGCCGCACCGCCGCCGAGGCCGACGACTTCCTCTCCGCAAGGGGCTACATCCTGCGCCGCGTCGCCGGCTACGGCCTGCCGGATGCCCTGCGCCTGTCGATCGGCACGGAAGAGGCCAATCGCGGCGTCGTCGCGAGCCTGGCGGAATTTCTCGGCAAGGCGACCGCATGAGTGAAGCCCCCTTCGCGCGCGTCGCGCTGATCGGCATCGGCCTGATCGGCTCGTCGCTCGCCCACAACATCCGCGCCCACAGGCTCGCGGATCACATCGCCATCACCACCCGCCGCGCCGAGACCCTGGCGCGGGCGGCAGAACTTGGCCTCGGCGACAGCTACCACCTCGACGCCGCGGAAGCCGTGCGCGGTGCCGACCTGGTGATCCTCTGCGTGCCGGTCGGCTCCTGCGGCGCGGTGTCGAAGGAGATCGCCGCCGCGCTCGAGCCCGGCGCGATCGTCTCCGACGTCGGCTCGGTCAAGGGCTCGGTCATCCAGCAGATGCAGCCGAACCTGCCGGCGCACATCCACTTCGTCCCCGCCCACCCGATCGCCGGCACCGAACAGTCGGGGCCCGACGCCGGCTTCCGCGAGCTGTTCGAGAACCGCTGGTGCATCCTGACGCCGGTCGAGGGCACCGATCCGCAGGCCGTCGAGCGGCTGAAGCGCTTCTGGGAGGGCTGCGGCTCGAATGTCGAGGTGATGACCGCCGAGCACCACGACCTGGTGCTGGCCATCGTCAGCCACGTGCCGCATCTGATCGCCTACAACATCGTCGGCACCGCCGCCGACCTCGAGACGGTGACGCAGTCGGAAGTGGTGAAGTTCTCCGCCTCCGGCTTCCGCGACTTCACCCGCATCGCCGCCTCCGACCCGACGATGTGGCGCGACGTCTTCCTGCACAACCGCGAGGCGGTGCTGGAGATGCTGGCGCGGTTCTCGGAAGATCTGGCGACGCTGCAGCGGGCGATCCGCTGGGGCGACGGCGATACGCTGTTCGAGCTGTTCACCCGCACCCGCGCCATACGGCGCGGCATCGTTGAGGCCGGTCAGGATACGGCCCAGCCGGATTTCGGCCGCGAGCACGGCCGCGGCCCGAAGGACGAGACATAGGCGCCGGGCCTAGGCTGCAGATCTATTTCCGCTGTTTTTGGGTGGAAACGACGTGCATAATTGGCGCATGACAAAGCTACTAGAACAGGCCGTTGCGCGCGTCCGCGCCCTGCCCGCCGATCAGCAGGACGAGTTTGCGCGTGTGCTGTTGCGCCTCGCCGGTGATGATGGGCCAGTTTATCAACTGACGCCCGAGGAAAATGCCTCGCTTGCCGGCTCGCTTGCGGAAGCCGAGCGCGGCGAGTTCGCGACGGACGAGCAGGTGCAGGCGGTCTGGGCGAAATACAACCGTTGAGACTGCGTTATACGCCGACGGCCGCCTATGAGCTGGAACAGGTGCTCGCCCATATCGCGGAGCAATCCCCGCAGGCCGCAAGCCGCAAGCCGCGTTCGATCGCGCATCCAGAAGACCATCAATCTCCTGATCGAGCACCCCCTCAGCGGCCAGATGACGAGCCGACGCCGGTTGCGGCGGATCGTGACAACGCCTTATCCCTATCTGATCTTCTACGAAGCGCGGGAAAGCGAAGTCGTCATCATCGGCGTTCGCCATGCAGCACGCGACCCCTCGACCATGCCCGGGCGGTCATGACGATCGACGGCTTTGCGCGAGTTTCAATGGGCGGCCGCGCCTGCGCAGAACGGTTAAGGGGCGGGAGAGACTAGCAGCGTGGCAATCCCAGCCTCTACTGCAGCGGCGGAACGCTGCCGAGCGGGATGACCCCGGCCGACACGTCGCCGTCGCGAACGTTCAGCCCGATCACCGTCCAGCCGTTCTCCTGGCGGCCGATGAAACCCACCGCCGCGGCGATCGAGTTCGCCACCGATGCGAGCGGCGGCAGCGCCTCGGCGACCAGCGCCGCGATCTGCTGCGGATCGGTCACGGCCAGCTCGAAATCGCCGGAAAGCTCCCCGTCCGCGTCGAAGCGAAAGGTTCCGGACAATTCCGCCCCGGCATCGCCGGAATCAATCGTCAAGGCCCGCAGCGTCGCGTCGCGATCGGCCATCGCCTCCCGCAACGTGCCGCCGGCGCCGCCGGCGAGCCAGTTCGCCGCGCCGGCGATCGTCGCGTCCAGCGCGACGTCGAACGCCGGCAGTGCCGGCATCTCGGGCGCCACGATGCGAATGCCGCGATCGGTCACGGCGAGATCGAGATCGGCATCGCGGCGGCGCACATGCACTTCCAGATGCTCGGCCGTCGCCAGCGGCAGCCGCCCGGCCGCCGGCTGCGCCAAAGCCACGTCCGGCGCCTCGACGACCAGCGAGAAGCGGTCGAGCCCCTCGGTCCAGAAGCTGGCGCTCGCCTGGGCCAGCTGCCAGCGGATGTCGAGCGGCGGGGCCTCCGGCGAATCGACGATCAACGGCGAACCGAGTTCGGAAACGACCTGGTTCGGCTGGTAGATTTGCGCCGCCGTCCGCAGCCCGCCGGCGGCGAGACGCAGCCCTTCGCCGCGCGGATCGACTGTCACCGCGTCGCAGCTTAGGCCGAGCCGGAAGGGGTAGCCCACGACCGCACGGTTGGGGCAGCCGATCTCGACGCCGTTGGCGGCAGCGGCTTCGATCGTCGCATCGATGCGCGTATCGAGCTGCGCCGCGAGGAAATACCAGGCAGCGGTGAGCGCGAGGAACAGCGCCACCGCCACGACGACGATCCAGAGATAGGCCTTCCGGGCCGAGCCGCTTGACGCCGCCATCGCCGTATCCTTTGTGAGCACCCGGCCGGCAGAACCGACGGACAGGGCGATTTGAGGGCAATGGACGATTTATGGGTGTTTGGCTACGGCTCGCTGATCTGGCGGCCGGGTTTTGCGTTTCTCGACCGCCAGCCGGCGCGGCTCGCCGGCTATCACCGCGCGCTCTGCATCCACTCGCACGTCCATCGCGGCACGCCGCAGCGGCCGGGCCTGGTCTTCGGGCTCGACCGCGGCGGCTCCTGCGTCGGCATGGCGTTCCGTGTGGCGGCCGCCGAGGCCGACGCGGTGGTGGCCTATCTGCGCGAGCGCGAACTCGTCACCAACGTCTATCGCGAGGCGCATCTGCCGCTCCGGCTGCATGACGGCGGGAGCGTGCGCGCCCTCACCTACATCGTCGACCGCGGCCACAGCCAGTATGCCGGGCGCATGACCCCGGCCGAGGCCGCCGTCATCGTCCGTGGCGCCCACGGCCAGTCCGGCCCCAATGTCGACTACGTCACAAGCGCGCTGGCGCACATCACCGAGATGGGACTGAAGGACCGCTGGCTGGCCGAGGTCGTCGCGCGGCTCTGAGCGCTCAGCGCGGGGCCGAGGGCTCGTCGTCGAGATCAGGCTTTGCCGCGGAAGCCGCCGGAACATAGCCGTCCCGGGCATAGGCTTCCGCCAGGAGATCGGCCGAGCGCTCCTCGATCCCGCCGCGCAGCCGGTCGAGAAATTCGGCGCGCGGCAGGTCCGGCGGCACCGGGGCCAGGATGTCGGCGCGGATCGTCCCCGGCCGGCGGACGAACTGGCGCCGCGGCCAATAGAGCCCCGAGTTCAGCGCCACCGGCACGACCGGCAGCCCAAGCGCCTCGTAGAGCCGGAACACGCCCTGCCGGTAGTCGGGCGCCGCCCCCGGCGCGGTGCGCGTGCCTTCCGGGAAGATGACGATCTGGCGCCCGTCGGCAGCGGCCTTCTCGGCGCCTTCGATCATCGAGGCGACGGCCCCGCCCCGCCGCGCCCGGTCGACCGGGATCATCCGCATGCGCCTCGCGAACCAGCCGAAGAACGGGATCGACAGCAGTTCCTTCTTGAGGATGAAGGTCGGGCGATCGAGATAGGGCAGGAAGGCGAAGACGTCCCAGACCGACTGGTGCTTGGCGGCGATGATGATCGGGCCGGGCGCGAGGTTCTGCTTGCCGCGAATGTCGCTGCGGATCCCCGCCACATGCTCGAGCAGCCAGAGATTGGAGCGCGCCCAGTTCTTGACGATCCACCAGCCCGTCGCCTCCGAGACGAAGAAGAACACCGGCGAATAGACCAGCAGCTGGACGATGAGGTTGAGATAGAACAGGCCGTTGAAGGCCAGCGAGCGAAGAAACATGATCAAGGGATCGCTCCCGCGGCGGTCATCTGGGCCATGCGGGAGCCTGTCTCCCGCCAGCGGTCGCTGCAGGGTCTACGCTGGCAGGACGGGAAAATCGAGGCCCAAGCGCGGAGCCGGCAATCGTCAGGGCTTGAAATGGGCGACGCGGGTCGAGACGCTCTCCTTGGCGACGACCCCGATCGTGCCCAGGAAGCGCGCCGCGATCAACTTGACGTATTCGCTCGCCAGGACGCGCAGGCCGGGCGCCGAGGGCATCTGCTCGTCCCGCCACAGATCGTTGCGCCGCACCGCATAGGGCGTGACCGAGCGGATGTTGCCGACCCGGTCGAACTCGATCAGCGAGCGCGGCATGTGGTAGTCGCTGGTCACCAGGATCAGGTCGCGGAAGCCCTGTTCGCGGGCCCAGCGACCGGCGATCTCGGCATTGCCGACGGTGTTGAGCGCCGCGTAGTCGATGTCGACGCAGCAGTCGAACCATTCCCGGTCGGTGTCGGTCAGGCGGGCCAGCGCATCGACGCTGGTGCCGGGATTGACGCCGCTGATCAGCAGCCGGCGGCCGCGTCCCTCCTTCAGGAGGTCGATGGCGTGATCGATGCGCAGCGCACCACCGGTCAGCACTACGATGCCGTCGGCAGCGGCGAACGCCGCCGGCCTGGAAAGAAGGTTGACCTCTTCGGTGAAGCGCAGGAAACCGCCGGCGAGATAGCCGCACAGCGCGACGAAGGCGAGCACGACGATGGACGTCACGCCAATCGGCCGGCGCCGACGCTTTCCGTCAGCCGGGGGCGCCGTCTGTTCGGGACTGTCGGTGATCGGCACGAAACTCGTCATTCGGCAGTCTATTCCCGCGATTGCGGCGGAGTGGTGAACCGCCGGTCGTCCCGTTTGCCCGACTCTGGGCGTACAGGGTTAACGAGGCCTTACCCTTCGACCGGTGAAATCATGTCGATCGCCGCCAGCTGCCGCATCACCGTGATCCTCGAGGTGAACGCCGTCAGGCCGCCAATGGTTGCAATCAGGACCACAACCCCGACATAGCCGGTCCAGCCGATGGAAAACGAGCCGAACAGCGCGCTGATCTGGTCGGCCTCGGGCGTCGCCTGGTTGGTCCGCGTCCACAGCCCCATCAGTGCGAAGAGAAACAGCGCGGCAAGCCCGCCGCCCAGTGCGCCGAACAGGCCGAGGCGCAGGAAATGGCCCTGGAACTCCCCGGCGATAAAGCCCGACCGGGCGCCGACGAAGTGCAGGACCTCGATGATCTGGCGGTTGCCGGCCATCGCGCCGCGCGTGGCGAAGATAACCGTGAGGACGGTCGCGACCAGCACCAGCGTCAGCACCGCCAGCCCGGCGATGACCATCGCCCGTGCCATGGTGACGAGCCGCGAGACCCAAGCGCGGTGGTCGTCGAGCAGGGCCGAGGGAACGGCGGCGGTCAGCTGCGCGGCGAAGGCGGCGAAATCCGGCGGCGAATCTCCGTCGATGGCGATGATGACGAGGCGCGGCACCGGCAGTTCGTCGAGGTCGAGGCCGGTGCCCAGCCAGGGCTGCAACAGCCGGCCGGTGGCCGCGTCGTCGAGCACCGAGGCGCCGGTGATGCCCGGCGTCCCGTTGGCGATCGTCTGCACCGTTTGCAGGGCGGCCGCCATGTCGACGCCGTCGTCCGGCATCACCTGCACGGTGATCTCGCGCGAGATGTCGCTCTGCCACTGCCCGGCCGTGTCGGAAACCAGCGTCACGGCGCCGACGGTCAGGCTGGCGAGGAAGGTCATGATGGCGATCACGGTCATCAGCGCCCGGCCGGCGACGTTGGCGGGCGGCACGATCGGCGCCGGGCGCTCGCGGCGGGTCAGCCCCGTCGTGCGTTCGACGAATTCGCGCAGGTCCAGCCACCGTTCGGCAAGATCAGTCATAGATTTCCAGTCTGCCATCCGCGAGGACCATGCGGCGGGCGTCGACCTGTTCCATCAGGCCGAGATCGTGGGTGGCGATGACCACCGCGGTGCCGGTGCGGTTGAGTTCGAGGAAGAGGCGCAACAGGCGCCGCGCCAGCGGCGGGTCGACATTGCCCGTCGGCTCGTCGGCGAGGAGAATGTCCGGCTGGTCGATCAGCGCGCGAGCAATGGCGGCGCGCTGCTTCTCGCCGCCCGACAGCACCACCGGCGAGGCGTTGAGCCGCTCGCCGAGCCCGACCCACTTGATCAGGTCGATCACGTCCTGGCGGTAGCTGGCCTCGTCCTTGCCGCGCACCCGGAGCGGCAGCGCGACGTTCTCGTAGGTGGTCAGGTGCTCGAGCAGGCGGAAATCCTGGAAGACGACGCCGATGCGGCGCCTTATCGACGGCAGGTCGGCGCGCGACAGGGTCGCGGCATCCCGCCCGAGTACGGTGATCAGGCCGCGCGTCGGCTTCAGCGCCAGGAACAGCATCCGCAACAGGCTGCTCTTGCCGGCGCCGGACGGGCCGGTGAGGAACTGGAAGGACTGGCGCCGGATCTCGAAGGAGAGATCGCGCAGCACCTCCGGCCCCATGTCGTAGCGCAGCCCGACATTTTCGAACCGAATCATCCTCGAAGTTTCCCCCATTTTCGTGCCGCCGTCAGGATGCGCCGGACTGTGTTCATTTCAGGCCGCCGCGTCGACCACTTCGCCGAGGGGCGGCTTCACGGTTTGTTAAGCATGTTTCCTTACCCGTTTCTGAAGTGAATGACCGGGAGGATGCGTTGACCGAGTTCCGCCGAGCCTCGCCCGTATCGGACGAAAGCCGCCACCGCGCCGACCCCGCTGCCCCTGCCCGGGTGATCGAGGGCACGGCCGAGGTGACGACGCGCATCCGCCGGGACAAGTCCGCCGCCGAGATGGAAGCCGCCCGGCTGAGCCTTGCCGCGCCGACCGGGGAAGCCGAGGCCCGCACCCTGTTCGGCCGCCGCGCGCCACTCGATCCGGCGGGCTCGAGGCGCCGCCACGACGCCCAGACGGCGGCCCCCGACCTCCTCTGGCAGAGCCGGGCGCCGCGCGGCGCCCGGCCGATGCCCGGCGGCGCCGCCCGCGCCATCGTCGCCCATGCACGATCGCTGCGGCTGCGCGACGCCGCCTCCATCGCCACCGCCTTCGTCGTCGGCATGTTCGCGCTGCCGTTCCTGGTCCTGTGGATGGCGGCGGCGCCGGTGGCAGCACCCTTGGTCATGTCGCCGTCGGGCGGCGTGATCCTCAGCGATGTCGAGACCAGCCTTTCGCCGCGCGGCGATGGCGCCGTCCTGACCGTCGCCGGCCGGCTCGCCAATGTCGCGACCCGATCGGCGAATGTTCCGCTGATGCACATCGTCATGAGCGCCCCCGACGGCAGCCGCCAGGTCAAGCCGCTGCGCGCCGGGATCGGCGAACTCGGCGCCGGCCAGTCGGTGCAGTTCCTCTCGGCGCTGGCGGTTCCCGCCGGCACCGATGGCGACATCGCCGTCGACTTCGCGGTGGGCGGCCTGTGATCACCGTACGCGGCAAGACCATCGAGACGCTGTTCGACGAGGAGCGGATCGCCGCCGAAGTCATGCGCGTCGCCGGGGAGATCGCCGCGACGCCCTCCACCGACCTCCTGGTCGTGTCGGTGCTCAAGGGTTCCTTCGTCTTCGCCGCCGACCTGATCCGCGCCATGCACCTGACCGGCCTCGCCCCCGAGGTCGAGTTCATCACTTTGTCGAGCTACGGCGCCGGCACCGAGCCCGGCGAAATCCGTGTCCTGCGCGACGTCGAGAGCCCGGTCGAGGGCCGCACGGTGCTGCTCGTCGACGACATCCTCGAATCCGGCCGCACGATCAGCTTCGCCCGCGACATGCTGCTGGGTCGTGGCGCGAAGGAGGTGAAGATCGCCGTCCTCCTCGACAAGCGCATGCGCCGGAAGGCCGCCATCGAGGCCGACTATGTCGGCTTCGATTGCCCCGACTATTTCGTCGTCGGCTACGGCATGGACGTCGCGCACGCCTTCCGCGAGCTGCCCTTCGTCGGCAAGGTGGTGGAATAGTTCCTGCCCGTTAAGCTTCAGGTCAGGCCGATGCCCTATGCCGGTGGTAGATGCGCGCACGGCTATGACGACCTGCAGGAGAATGGCGTGGCGAGAATTCTGATTGCCGAAGACGATCCGGGCGTCCGCCTGCTCGTGAAGCGGGCGCTTGGCCTCGAAGGCCACGAGGTGGTCGCGGTCGAGGACGGCGAACTCGCGCTCGAGATGCTCGCGGCCCAGAAGGGCGCATTCGATTTCGTCCTGTCCGACATCCGCATGCCGGCGATGACCGGCATCGAGCTGGCGCACGAGATCGCCGCGATCTGGCCGGAACTGCCGATCCTCCTGATGACCGGCTATGCCGAGCAGAAGGAGAACGCCGACGATCTCACCGCTATCATCGAAGGCGTCGTCGAAAAGCCGTTCAGCATCGCCGAATTGCGCAGCGAGGTCGGCCGCATCCTGGCGGAGCGGGCAGCCGGCCGCGCCGCGAGCGAGCCGGACGAGATCCTGCCGGTAGTCGCCCGCCGCTGCGCCTGAGCCGCCTGCCGCCTTCCTTCACGAGACCAGCACCCGCGACACGCCGCACGCCTTGACCGGCGGCGGCGTGGCCGCCTCAGGGCGTCTGCAGCAGCCGTTCCAGATATTCCCGCTCCAGCTGCGGCGACAGGCTGTCGCCGAGGCGCTCGCGGATGGCGTCGAGGATCTCGCGCGCCCGCTGCGTGTCGATCTCGTCCGGCACGCCGACATCCTGGCCGAAATCCGGCCCCTGTGTCTGGCGCTGGCGGCCGAGCGGATCGCGCCCCGAGCGCTGCTGCATCCCGTTGAAGCCCTGGCCAATCTGGCCCTGCCCCGGCTGACCGGGCTGGCCTTGCTGGCCCTGCTGCATCGCCTGCTGCATCTGCTGCATCATGTCCTGGGCGCCGCGGCGCATCGCCTCCATGGCCCGGCCCTGCTGGCCGACGGCCTCGCCGTCATCGCCCTCGCCGAGCGCACCTTCCGCCTCGCCCATCGCCTCGCCGGCCTCGCCGAAGCCGTCGGAGGGCTCCATGCCCATCGCCTCGAGCTCCTGCTGCATGGCCTGAAGCTCTTCCTGCAGCTGGCCCTGCTGCGCCTGCAGCTGCTCCATCAGCTCCTGCATCTCCTCGGCGGTCATCGGCTCGCCCTGCTGACCCTGCTCGCCGCCCTGCTGCGGCTCGCCCTGCTGACCCTGCTGCTGCTGTTGCTGCTGCTGGCGCTGGATCTGCTGGCGACCGAGATCGTAGGTCTGGTCCATCAGCTGCTGCTGGCGCTGCAGCAGCTCGCCCATCTTGTTCATCTGCTCCTGCATGGCGTTCTGCTCGCCGCCCTGCTGCTGCTGGCCGGGACGCATCGCCTGGAGATTGTCCATCATCTGCTGCAGCTCGGAGAGCATCTGCTGGGCCGCGTCCTTCGACCCCGATTTCGCCAGATCCTCGATCTGGTCCATCATCCGCTCGAGATCCTGCGGCCGGATCTCCTGGACGTCGCCCATCTGCATCTGGTCCTGGCTCATCGGCGGCTGGTTCTGCATCGCCTCGGCCAGCGCCTGCATGTATTCCTGCATCGCCTCGCGCAGTTCCTGCATCAGCGCGTCGATCTCGGCGTCGCTGGCGCCGTCCTCCAGCGCCTCGGAAAGCTGCTCGCGCGCGTCGCGCAGCCGGCGCTCGGCCAGCGACAGGTTGCCGTCCTCGATGCCGAGCGCGATCTCCCACATGAAGTCGACCGACGACAGCAGCGCCGCGTCGTCATGCGCGGTCGCGATCCGGGTCCGCACCGCCATCAGCGCCAGATAGTCGGTAGGGTTCTCGATGAATTCGTCGCCGCGCAGCGTGGTAGCGTCGAGCAGCGCGACCACCCGGTCGACCGAATCGGCGTCGAGCGCCAGGAGCCGCCGCTGCTCGATCACCGCGCGCGCCAGCGGATTGCTGAAGCGCCGCTCCGGCAGCGTCAGGCGCTTGGTCTCGGACCGCCCGGTCTGCGCCGCATCGTCGGTCACCACCAGCGTCATCGCCACCTTGGCGCCCGCATAGGGGCTCTCGGTCAGGTCGGCGTTGGTCCGCCCCTCGGTCGGCTCGCGCGCCCGGCGCGGCAGCGCCAGGTTGATCTCCGGCGGGGCCACCAGCGGCCGCGCGCCCTCGGCGATATTCTCCTCCTCGACGACGATCTCCGCCGCGCCCTTGCGGGCGCCGTAGTCGTCGCTGACCGTGTAGACGAGCTGCAGCGCGCCGTTCTGCGCCACCGACGGATCTTCCTTGAAGGCGATGAGCGGGTCGGCGTCTTCCGTGACGTCGAAGCCCCAGCGCCCCATGGTCGAGAACGACGTCGCCAGCGCCACCTCGCCACTTTCCTCGAGCGTGAAGACATATTCGCGCGGACCATCCGGCGCCGGCGCGGCGGTCTCGCCGGCTTCCGCGGCCGCGACATCCGCCTCGTCCTCGTCCAGGTCCGCGCCGACCGGCGCAGCCGGAACGGCCTCGGCGCCCTCGCGGGCCGGCTTGAAGGAAAGGTCCGCCGCCGTGGCGTCGGAGATCCGCACCGACAGGACACTGCCTTCCGGCACGACAACGGGGCCGCCCTCAGCCGGAGCCGCCTCGGTCAGGAAGATCGGCGCCCGGCCGGTATAGGTCGGCGGCGTCACCCAGGCGTCGACCCGCGCCGTCACCGCGCCCGGAACGTCCATCGTGCCGAAGGCATCGACCACCCGGCCGCCGCCCGGCCCGAAGGAGAAGGCGAAGGCGGTGACGAACAGCAGCGCCACCATCGCCCGCAGGCCGAACGGGTCGAGCCGCTCGGTCCGCGTGCGCGGCGAGCCGCCGCTGAGATGGCGGAGCTGCGCCGCCATGCGCCGCTGGTGCTCGTGCCACAGCGCCAAAGCGAACGGATCGGCGGTCGCGGCGTGGTCGTCCTGCGTGCGCAGCGGCTGGTGCCGCAGCCGGCTGACCAGCTCGATCCGTGCGTCGACTTCTTCCGCGCTGGGCCAGCGCAGATGGCGGTTCCGCCACAGCGCAAACAGCGCCAGCCCGGCCAGCACCGCCAGCACGACGGCCCGCAGCGCGAACGGCATCGCCGCGAACAGGCCGAACCAGGATAATGTCAGGAACAATGCCGCGAGGCAGAGGAAGGCGACCACCAGCGGCCAGGCCCGCTCGACGACGAGCGCCGCGGCCGAGAGCCTGCGCGTCAGGGCGAGACGCCCAGGCCGCGGGAAGTCCTTGCGCCGGTCGTCCTGCGTCATGGCCAGCTCTCGTTCCTCGTAAGACTTGAGAACCTTACCCGTTTTTACGGCGAAGACGAGGCGGGTGACGCATCTGTGAACCCGGCGCGGGCGGCTACGCCGTGTCGTCGAGCCAGGGCGGCAGCCGGTCGAGCGCGATCAGCTCGTCGATCGTCTGGCGCGGCCGCACCGCGAAGAAGTCGTCGTCCCGCACCAGCACCTCGGCGATCAGCGGCCGGGAATTGTAGGTCCCCGACTGCACCGCCCCGTAGGCACCCGCCGATGAGAGATAGACCAGGTCCCCCGCCTTGACCGCCGGCAGGTCGCGGTCCCTGGCGAAGAAATCACCGCTCTCGCAGACCGGGCCGACGACGTCCGCGACCATTCGCCCGGCATCCGGCCGCTCGATCACCGCATGGATGTCGTGCCAGGCGTCGTAGAGCGTCGGGCGCACGAGATCGTTCATCGCCGCGTCGACGATGACGAAGACCTTGTCCCCGCCCTCCTTCACGTAGAGCACGCGCGTCACCAGGATGCCGGCATTGGCGGCGATCAGCCGGCCCGGCTCGAACACCACCTGGCAGCCCAGGTCCCGCACGTGGCGCTTGACGATCTCGGCATAGGCGGTGGGCTCCGGCGGAGGCGCGTTGTCGCGCTTGTAGGGCACGCCGAGCCCGCCGCCGAGATCTACATGGCTGATCGTGTGGCCGGCTTCCCGCAGCTGCCGCACCAGCCCGGCGAGGCGCTCGAAGGCAAGGTCGAAGGGCTCGAGATCGATGATCTGGCTGCCGATATGCATGTCGATGCCGCACACCGCGATGCCGGGCAGCGACCGCGCCCGGTCGTAGATGGCGAGCGCGTCGTCGAAGGCGATGCCGAACTTGTCGGACTTCCTGCCGGTGGAGATCTTGGCGTGGGTGCGGGCGTCGACGTCCGGGTTGATCCGGAACGACACCGGCGCGGTAAGCCCGGCCATCTCGGCCCGGGCCGCGATCACCGCCAGCTCGGGCTCCGATTCGACGTTGAAGCAGAAGATCCCGGCGGCGAGCGCCAGGTCGATCTCCGGGATCGTCTTGCCGACGCCGGAAAACATGATCTTCTGCGGCGCGATGCCGGCGCGCAGCGCCCGCAGCAATTCGCCCCCCGAGACGACGTCGGCGCCGGCGCCGAGCCGCGCCAGCGTCGCCAGCACCGCCTGGTTGGAATTGGCCTTCATCGCGTAGCAGACCAGCGCGTCGATATCGGCGAAGGCCTTGGTGAAGACCTCGTAATGGCGCGTCAGCGTCGCCGAGGAATAGCAGTAGAACGGCGTGCCGACATCATGCGCGATGCGCTCCACGGCGACGCCCTCGGCGTAGAGGGCGCCGTCCCGGATCTCGAAATGATTCATGTCGCCACGGTGATGCGAGGACGGCCGGCGGCGTTCAGTTCAGCAGCGGGTCGAGGATGAAGGTGGAGCCGGCCGACGCCGGATTGCGGGAAACCTCCGCCGCGCTGACGATGTTGTCGTCCTCGATCGCGGAGATGCGCTCGGAGCTCACGGTCGAGGCGCCGCTGCCGCTGCCGAGGATAGAGTTGCCGGTCGCGGTATTGCCTTCGGTGGTGACGACCGTCGGCGTCCCGTCGGAATCCGGTGCCACGGGCATGTTCTTCACCCCGCAGCCGCCGAGAAGCGCCGCGCCTGCCATGACCAGGACGACTGTCGCCGCCCGTCTCGATCGATCCGTCATGTCGCCCATGCCCGCGCTGTTGCCTGCCGATTGTGGCACTTCGCCACCGCCGTGATAGCCGTTCCCGCCGAAGAAATCACCACCTCGCCGCGACTATCGCGCGGCCTCGCTGAGGCGCCCGCGCCAGTAGGCGATCTGCGCCCGCACATTGTCGGGCGCCGTGCCGCCGAAACTGGTGCGGCTTTCCACCGAGGCGTCGACGCCGAGCACCGAATAGACGTCCCTGGTGATCCGCGGATCGATGGCGTGCAGCGCCTCGAACGGCAGGTCCTCCAGCCCGACATTCTGCGCCTCGGCCGTCGCCACCGCCCTGCCCGTCACGTGATGGGCCTCGCGGAACGGCAGGCCGGCCTCGCGCACCAGCCAGTCGGCGAGGTCGGTGGCGGTCGCATAGCCGTGGCCGGCGGCGCGGCGCATCGCATCGACGTTCACCGTCATGTCGCGGACCATGCCGGTCGCCGCCGCCAGCGCCAGCGACAGCGAATCGATCACGTCGAAGACCTGTTCCTTGTCTTCCTGCATGTCCTTCGAATAGGTCAGCGGCAGGCCCTTCATCACCGTCAGCAGCGAGATCAGCGCGCCGTTGATGCGGCCGGGCTTGGCCCGCACCAGCTCGGCCGCGTCCGGGTTGCGCTTCTGCGGCATGATCGAGGAGCCGGTCGAGAACGCGTCGGACAGCCGGATGAAGCCGAATTGCGGCGTCGACCAGATGACGATCTCTTCCGCGAGGCGCGACAGGTGCGTGGCGCAGATCGCCGCGATCGACAGGAACTCCAGCGCGAAATCCCGGTCCGACACCGAATCCAGCGAATTGCGCGTCGGCTCGCGGAAGCCTAGCGCCGCTGCCGTCGCATGCCGGTCGATGGGAAAGCCGGTGCCGGCGAGCGCTGCGGCGCCCAGCGGGCTTTCGTCGAGCCGCTCCATCGCGTCGCGGCAGCGCGACAGGTCGCGCGACGCCATCTCGACATAGGCGAGGCAGTGATGGCCGAAGGTCACCGGCTGCGCCACCTGCAGATGCGTGAAGCCCGGCATCACCGTGCCGGCATGTTCGTCCGCCTTGTCGAGCAGCGCCGCGATGAAGGCTTCCAGCGCCGCTGCCGTCTGGCCCAGCGCCGACTTGACGTGCAGGCGGAAATCCACCGCCACCTGGTCGTTGCGCGAGCGCGCCGTGTGCAGCCGCCCGGCGGCCGGGCCGATCAGTTCGGCGAGCCGCGCCTCGACATTCATGTGGATGTCCTCGCGCTGCCGCGAGAAGGTAAAATTCCCGCTGGCGATCTCGGCGCGGATCGTCTCCAGGCCCTCGCAGATCCGGGCCGCGTCGTCGGCGGGGATGATCCCCTGCACGCCCAACATCATCGCGTGGGCTTTCGAACCGTCGATATCCTCGCCATATAGGCGCTTGTCGAAATCGATCGACGCGTTGATCTCCTCCATGATCGCGGCGGGCCCAGAGGCGAAACGACCGCCCCACATCTCGTTGCTGATCTTATCGCTCATGGAATCCCGAAAGGTTCTCGACGACATGTCCGACGAAACACCGAAGGCTTCGAACGGGCGGCGGCTGGGTCTCGTCGCGGTGCTGGCGCTGTTGTGCGGCGTCGCGGCGGGGGGAGCCGTCCTATACGTGAGCGAAACGGGGTCTGGCAACGAAGTCGCCGATCGCTGCACGCTGGACGAGACGCTTTCCGCGGCGCTCGACGCCAACGCCCGCGGCGAGGTCGCGGCCGTGGCACCGCTCGACAAGCCCTTCGACGTCTCCGCCATCGCCTTCGAGGACGCCAACGGCGCCGCGGCAAGCCTTGCCGACTTCGCCGGCAGCACCGTCCTGGTCAATCTCTGGGCGACCTGGTGCGGCCCCTGCCGCGAGGAGATGCCGGCCCTCGACGCACTGGAGCGCGAACAGGGCGGCGAGGATTTCGCCGTCGTGCCGATCAATGTCGACATGGGCGACCCGCAGAAGCCGAAGGATTTCTACGCCGAGACCGGTCTGACCGCCCTTCCCTTCTACCGCGACGAGACGATGGGCGTCTTCAACGACCTCAAGGGCCAGGGCGTCGCCTTCGGCCTGCCGGTCTCCCTCCTCGTCGGCCCCGACGGCTGCGCCCGCGCGGCCATCAACGGCCCGGCGGAGTGGGCGAGCCCGGATGCGGTGCGGCTGATCGACGTGGTGCGGGAGAGTGGGGCGGGGGCGGCCTAGGCCTGCGTCAACATCTCGAGATTGGTGGGAGCAATCTTCGTCCTTCAAGGTGAGCGCGCTTAAGCTCAGAACGTTTGCGGGCCGGTTCTTCGTGTGGCACCTTCGCCTTTGGCCTTGGTCGGGGGGACGATGGCGGGGAAGGCAGACCTACTTGAGGCTCTTGATGCATTTGTTGCAGAGCCAAAAAGGCTCGTGGGAGCAGTAGGGGCATACTCTTGGGGACCCGGCTATTCTGCTCATGAGAGGATGGTCGAATTCCCGCTGGAGTACCGGGGAGAAGGCGATAAGGCCGCACGGCTGGTTTTGGTCGGGTTCCCCTCCGCGACGGAACTCAAATTCCGCATTTCTCTTTGTTACAATGCAGCTATTTGTCGGCTGGATTACACCGATGAGACACACCCAAACACCCGCCGACTGCCCAACGATGGCCTTCCGGCCATTGTGAAAGGGCCGCATTTCCATTCATGGGAGCTAAATCGTCGCTTCTTTAAGGGTGCGCCGGTGGCTCAACGGCTGGAGTTGGCCGAAAAGTTTACAGTCGCTGGCGGATTTGATTCACTGCTACGGTGGTTTTGTTCGCGGACGAATATCGAACAGCCGCCCAGCGGGCATTATATCGCCCTTCCGACACGAGACACGCTGCTATGAATTCGCTGGCGTCACTATTCGGGCCATTTCCATCGGCCGTGCGCGCTACGGTGGAACGCTCACTGGCCGAGGCCTTTGCGATCGAAGACACCGATGGGTCTTTGCGCATAACGACGGCTTGCGCCTATCCATCCGGGGGGCTTGTTCGAGTTACGCTTCGCGGGGGAGCGCTCAAACTCATGGCCTCAGATGAGGGAGAGGCGCTAGGCGAAGCGCTTGGCGCGGGCATCGTATTGCCAGACCCTGAAAAGCTGGTTCGGCCCTTTGTGATGAACCGTGGCCTGAGCATTCGCGGCGGCGTTCTGAGTAGCGATTATTTTTCGCCGGACGAGGCGGCGGTCGCCGTTGCCCATGTCGCGAACGTCGCCAAGGACTTAGCCGATTGGCTTTACGCCCACGGTGGGGTTCGGCGCCGTCATGACTTCAAGAAGCTGCTTTCCGCATTTCTCCTTAGTCGTTTCAAGGATCAGGTGACAGAAACGCGCCTACTGGGGGCAAGTCAGAAATCACACAAATTCCCAGCCGTTATCTCATTCGCTAACGGCAGAAAGTTCATAGTTGACCCGGTTATAAATGATCCTGCTTCGATCAACGCGCGCGTAGTTGCCAACTTGGATGTGAAGGCCCGACACGACCCGCTTATCCAACAGCGGATCATCTATGATGACGCTGAGTCGTGGACGGCGGCCGACATCGCTTTGCTGCAAGTCGGCGCAACTGTGATTCCTTTCTCTCGCTCTCAGGAAGTTATTGAGCGAATAGCTGAGGAAACGAGGACAGCCGCATGAGGTCGTCACCGGGACACTAAACCAGAACTAGCGCGCGGACATCTAGGTAAGGCGCCAATATGCGGTTGGCGATTGAGGTCGGAAATCCTCCAGGACCGTCGTCGTCTTGGCGAGCGAATTTACGAAGACGTGAGCGTTCTCGGCGCAACTCGACCCCTGCCTCTATTCCAACGCGCCCCGTGGCAATGCCTTAGGCCTGCCCTCGCCTAACCGGGACCGGCCTTTGGCAAACTGCGGTGCAGCAGCCGCGAGGACGCCCCGCCTTCGCAGGCCGGCTCCACCTGGCGTGCTGGAGGCCTACGTTTCCGGAACGTCCGGAGAAAACGTCATGACGACGATCCTGACCGTCACGAAGAGCGGCAAGGTCACCCTCGACCGGGCGATGCTCGACCATCTCGGCGTGAAACCCGGCGAGAGCCTTGCCGTGAAGCTCGATCCGCAAGGCCGGGTCAGCCTCAGCGCCGCAACGCCCGAAGCCGGCCCGAGCGCCGCTCGCCCGCACGGCCGTATCGAAGACACGTTCGGAATGCTCAACGCGCATCATGCTGGTCCGCCCCTGACGATCGAGGCGATTAATGCGGCGATCGAGGACGCCTGGGCCGGCAAACGGTCAGCATAATCCCGCCAAGCCGTAAGCCCCGCCCCCTACCGCGTAGGGACCGGCGTCTCGCCGCGATAGTCGTAGAAGCCGCGGCCGGTCTTGCGGCCGAGCCAGCCCGCCTCGACATATTTCACCAGCAGCGGGCACGGCCGGTACTTGGAATCGGCCAGCCCGTCATGCAGCACCTGCATGATCGACAGGCAGGTATCGAGGCCGATGAAGTCGGCGAGCTGCAGCGGGCCCATCGGGTGGTTGGCGCCGAGCTTCATCGCCGTGTCGATCGATTCTACCGAGCCAACGCCCTCGTAGAGCACGTAGATCGCCTCGTTGATCATCGGCAAAAGGATGCGGTTGACGATGAAGGCGGGAAAATCCTCCGACACGGTGATGGTCTTCTCCAGCGAGGCGACGAAGGCCCGCGCCGCCTCGAAGGTCGTGTCGCCGGTGGCGATGCCGCGCACCAGCTCGACCAGCATCATCACCGGCACCGGGTTCATGAAGTGGATGCCCATGAACCGCTCGGGCCGGTCGGTCGCTGCCGCCAGCCGGGTGATCGAGATCGACGAGGTGTTGGTGGCGAGGATCGTGTCGGGGCTAAGATGCGGGCAGATGTCGCGATAGATCTTGCGCTTGACCGTCTCGTCCTCGGTCGCCGCCTCGATGACCAGGTCGACGCCGGCAAGCCCCGCCGGATCGCTCGTCGTCACCACCCGCGCGAACGCCGCGGCGCGTTCCGCCTCGGTGATCTTCTGCGAGGCGACCTTGCGGTCGAGCGACGCCCCGAGGCGCTTCAGGCCTTCCTGCAGCTGCGCCTCGGTGATGTCGTAGAGCGTCACCGAATAGCCGGCGAGCGCCGAGACATGGGCGATCCCCGCGCCCATCTGCCCGGCGCCGACGATGCCGATCGTCTCGATGCCCTTGTCCATCGCCAATTCCCGTCTCGTGTCTCGTCCCGGCGCCAGCCTATCGGGGCGCCGGAACCCCGTCAAAGCCTCTGCCTCAGAGCTTGTCCTTCAGCTCCGGCAGGATCTGGAAGAGGTCGCCGACCAGGCCGTAATCGGCGACCTGGAAGATCGGCGCCTCCTCGTCCTTGTTGATCGCGACGATCACCTTGGAGTCCTTCATGCCGGCGAGATGCTGGATGGCGCCGGAGATGCCGACGGCGATGTAGAGGTCGGGCGCCACCACCTTGCCGGTCTGGCCGACCTGCCAGTCGTTCGGCGCGTAGCCGGCGTCCACCGCGGCGCGCGAGGCGCCGATCGCCGCGCCGAGCTTGTCGGCGAGCGGCAAGAGATATTCCTCGAACTTCTCCTTCGAGCCGAGCGCCCTTCCGCCCGACAGGATGATCTTGGCGCTGGTCAGCTCCGGCCGCTCGCTGTGCGCGAGCCTGTCCTCGACGAAGCGCGACAGGCCGGGATCGCCCGCCGCCGCCACCGTCTCCACCGGCGCCGAACCGCCCTCGCCGGCCGCCTGGAACGCCGAGGTCCGCACCGTGATCACCTTCGTGGCGTCGCGCGACTTCACCGTCTGCATGGCGTTGCCGGCATAGATCGGCCGCACGAATGTGTCGGGCCCCTCGACGCTGGTGACGTCCGAAACCTGCATCACGTCGAGCAGCGCGGCGATGCGCGGCGCGACGTTCTTGCCGCCGGTGGTCGCCGGCACGACGATGGCGTCGTAGCCCGCCGCCAGCCCGACCACGAGGTCGGCCAGCGGCTCGGCCAGCTGGTTGGCATAAGCCGCGCCGTCGGCATGCAGCACCTTGGCGACGCCGGCGAGCTTGCCCGCGGCCTCCGCCACGGCGCCAGAGCCCGAGCCCGCGACGAGCACGTGCACGTCCCCGCCGAGCTGCCCCGCAGCGGTCAGCGCCTTGGCCGTCTGTTCCGAAAGCGCCGCATTGTCGTGTTCGGCGATGAGAAGCGTGGTCATCGATGATCTCCTGGAAGGGCGCTTTAGAGCAGGCCGACTTCGTTCTTGAGCTTGTCGATCAGCTCGTCGACGCTCGCCACCTTGATGCCGGCGTCGCGGCCCTTCGGCTCGGCCGTCGAGACGATCTCCAGCCGCGGCGCGATGTCGACGCCGTAGCTCTCCGGCGTCTTCTCCTCGAGCGGCTTCTTCTTCGCCTTCATGATGTTCGGCAGCGAGGCGTAGCGCGGCTCGTTGAGCCGCAGATCCGTCGTCACGATCGCCGGCAGCGAAAGATCCACCACCTGCAGCCCGCCGTCCACCTCGCGCGTCACCACCGCCCGGCCGTCGGCCACCTCGATCTTGTTGGCGAAGGTGCCCTGGCTCCAGCCGAGCAGCGCCGCCAGCATCTGGCCGGTCTGGTTGCAGTCGTCGTCGATCGCCTGCTTGCCGACGATGACGAGGTCGGGCTTCTCCTCGTCCACCACGCCCTTGAGGATCTTGGCGACGGCCAGCGGCTCGGTCGGCTGGTCGGTCTTGACCAGGATGCCGCGGTCGGCGCCCATCGCGAGCGCCGTGCGGATCGTCTCCTGCGCCTGTTGCGGGCCGACGGAGACGGCGACGATCTCGGTGACCGTGCCGGCTTCCTTCAGCCTTATCGCCGCCTCGACGGCAATCTCGTCGAACGGGTTCATGCTCATCTTGACGTTGGCGAGGTCGACGCCCGTGCCATCCGGCTTGACCCGGATCTTGACGTTGTAGTCGACCACGCGCTTGACGGCGACGAGGACCTTCATGCGGATGCTCTCCCTTGCTCGGCCCGCAGCGGGCCGCCCAGGCCCGGCGCAGCTCCGGCCGAGGCCTCAAATCTGCCCGACGCGATATCGGATTCTTACGTAATCGTCAAAGCGACGTCTGTGCCTGCCGGCTTAGTGACGCCCCGGCCCGCATCTTTCAAGCCCCGCTTTGTCGGCCACCGAGCGGAGCGCCCGGCCGTCCCGCGCGAGCGGCCACGCCCCGCCCCGTCCGGCCGAAGCCTCCGCTGCATTCCGGCGCCGCCCTGCCTCCGGCAGTCCGCCGCTAGCGGCTCGCCCCGGGCACCCAGAGCACGTCCGCCCGCCCGTCGTCATTGGCGATACGCGAGGCGACGAACAGATGGTCCGACAGCCGGTTGACATAGGTCAGCGCGACCGGCGCCACCGTCTCGACCCGGCCCAGCGCCACCATCAGCCGCTCGGCCCGCCGCGCCACGGTCCGCGCATGGTGCAGATGCGCCGCCGCCGCCGATCCCGCCGGCAGCACGAAGCTCTTCAGCGGCTCGAGCCTCTCGTTCATCGCGTCGATCTCGCGCTCCAGCCGCTCGACCTGCGAGGCGATGATCTTCAGCGGCTCGTAGCCGAGCGGCTCGCCGGTCAGCGGCGTCGCCAGCTCGGCGCCGAGATCGAACAACTCGTTCTGGATCCGCGCCAGCATCGCGTCGAGGTCCGCGTCGGCCGAAAGCCGCGCCATCCCGATCACCGCGTTCAGCTCGTCGACCGTGCCATAAGTCTCGACCCGCAGATCCGACTTCAGCCGCCGCTCGCCATTGCCGAGCCCGGTCTCCCCGGCATCGCCGGTGCGCGTGTAGATCTTGTTGAGCTTGACCATGGTGTCTCCGGTTTGGCTGCGACGTAGGGCGCGGGGCGGGGGGAGACAGGGGGAAAAGAGGTGCGATTGTGCTTCATCAAACTCTATTATGCACCTCGCTGATATTCCGATCTGCCGCGCGCCTCTCACAATATCTGATGAGACTGGGCAAGATGCCGTCGAACGTCCGCTCTGCTCGAGCGAATTGACAGCGCCTCTATCGACACACCAGTGATCCGCTGAGCCGAATTTAAGCAATGTCCAAATCACCCTGAATTTTTGCAGAAACCACGGCATCTCTTGCGCTTGCCTGCATTCGACGACCCTGTACGTTGGCGAGGCAATGGCGCAGCGACGCCGATTGGGGGGGCCGTGGAAATAAGCGTACTGAAGAGGCAGCTACAAGAACATCTTGGTGACGGGCTCGTTTTAGTTATTGGGTCTGGGCTGTCCTGTGGAGAGGGCATTCCCGGGATGGGCGCGCTCGGGCACCATCTGGTCACACATATCCCTGCCAGCCTTACTCCGGGTGACAATGAACTTTGGGAGGAAATCCATCCTCTCATCGAAAAGGAAGGGTTAGAAGGCGCGCTGCTGAAGCATGCTCCTACGCCGTCCTTGGAGGCGGCCATCGTGCAAAGCACCGGCGACTTCATTGCCGCCGCCGAAGCCGGAATCATTTCAGAGGTGTTTAACAATTCGAGAACACTTCGCCTAACCAGACTCATCCCACATCTGCTGAAACCCGATGCGGGAATACCGATCGTGACGACAAATTATGACCGCCTCGCCGAGCTTGCTTGTGAGGAGGCTGGCCTAGGCGTCGATACGATGTTCGCCGGTCATTTTGCAGCGCGCCTTGATCCGCAAGACAGCTACTGGAGTTTTTGCCGAAGCGTGAAGTTGGTAGGCAGGAATGTCCGATACAAGTTCGCGCCAAAAGCTAATGTTTTCAAACCTCATGGTAGCCTCGACTGGTATCACCGCGAGGGCCGTCCGGTCCGCTACGCCGGGGCGCTGCCGCTCTCCCGTCTCATCATAACTCCGGGGCTGAACAAATTCAGGAGCGGCTACGAGAGCCCCTTTGATAAGCATCGCGAGAAAGCTAACGACGCGATCGACAAGGCCCATCGCTTCCTAATCATTGGCTACGGCTTCAATGATGATCACTTGGAAACCCATCTCACGCCCCGCATTAAAGCGGGAACGAAGACTGTTATCCTAACCCGTGGGCTTTCTCCGAAGGCAAGAGAGATCGCTGCTGAGAACAATAACGTGTTAGCTGCTGAATTCCACGAAGAAGATGGAGTTTCAGGCACTCGCTTCATCATAGATGGAGCGGAAATATTTTATCCTGCTATAGACTATTGGGATCTCGACGGATTTGTGAGGGGAGTTTTTTAGTATGACCGGCCCAGCGCTTGTGTTCGTGGACAATGATGAAATTGGGCGTGTAGCTGGAGTCGACACCAGCCGCGTCGCAATCGATGTCACCAATTCTGCCATGCTAACCCGTGTAGGGATCGGTCAACTCGTCGCCATCAAGGGCGCGACGCAGGCGGAATTTCTTATAGCGATGGCAGACAGGGTGACGCGGTCTCTTCGGGAAGAGCTTCCTAATCCCGAAGGCGGCGATCCTGGAGCACTAACAGTCTCGCCCGCAGATCACATGCAAGCCTTCGTCATCGGCACGTACAGGACCGTTGATGGCGATAAGGCCGACACATTCAAACGCGGCGCGGATAGCTTCCCCCAAATCGATCGGGACTGCTTTGTTATAGATGGCGGAAATCTTCAGCGTTTCATGGGTATACTGGGCGCTGGGTTCGCCGAGGAAGAGCGATTAAAACTCGGCACGTTCGTTGCCGACCGGAGCGCTGAAGCGATCGCCAGTGGCGACAAGTTTTTCCAACGTCATGCCGCGATTCTTGGCAGCACCGGGTCCGGCAAGAGCTGGGCAGTCGCGCTGATCCTTGAGAGGGCGGCCAAGCTTAAATATCCGAACCTTATTGTATTCGACATGCACGGCGAATACGAACCACTCGCGGACAAAAGCAAAGGCGGCTTCGCACAGCGCTTCCGCATTGCTGGCCCCGGGGATCTGGCTGCACCGAAAGACGACACGCTGTTCCTGCCATACTGGCTTCTAAACCGTGATGAGATGCTGTCGATGATCTTGGATCGGAGCGATCAAAACGCGCCCAATCAAGCTTCACGCTTCACACTTCATGTTCGCGACTTGAAAGGCATGACGCTGGATGCGTCTGGAAAAAGTAAGGTCAAGGAAACCTTTACCGTCGATTCGCCAATACCCTATGCTATTTCGGATCTAGTCGAGCGTCTAAGAACCGACAACATTACAAAAGGAATTGGGAAAAGTGGCCCCGTTAAGGGGGAATGGGAAGATAAGCTGACGCGCTTCATCTCTCGCCTAGAATCAAAACTCGATGATCGCCGGTATGGGTTCATGTTCTCACCGCCACCAGCAGCTCTCGACTATGAATGGCTCGCCAAACAGATCGTGAAACTCCTTCGAGCTGACTCAGGCAGCGGCATCAAGATCATTGATTTCTCCGAGGTGCCGGCAGATGTGCTCCCGGTCGTAACAGGAACTCTTGCCAGACTGCTTTATGACGTTCAGTTCTGGATGAATGCCGATGCCCGGACGCCGATAACTCTATTGTGTGACGAGGCGCACCTTTATTTACCTGTAAAGGATGACGCGGACGCGGTCCAAAGGCAGGCGCTATGGTCGTTCGAACGCATTGCGAAAGAGGGGCGGAAGTACGGCTTTTCGTTACTCGTGGTGAGCCAACGACCATCTGACGTCAGTCGCACGATCCTTTCTCAGTGCAACAACTTTTTAGCCCTAAGAGCCCGATTCGAAAGTTGGTCAATGATATGAGGGTCTTGCGATCCTCCGGGTTAGCATGCGGATGGAAGCGATATTGGCCCATGCGGTTGTGCTTTCGATGGATTTCTCCCAGTCCTTAGCCAGT
>NZ_JAAAMJ010000002.1 GCF_010500835.1 Aurantimonas aggregata
CTTCAACGGCCGGATGCGCGACGAACTCCTGAATGAGAGCCTGTTCTTCGGCCTCGATCACGCCCGCAGCGCCATCGCCGAATGGCGGCAGGACTTCAACACTGCGAGACCGCATTCCTCGCTCGGATACCAGACCCCGGCGGCCTTCGCCGGAACCCTCACCGCAACCGGCTCCGACGCTTCGCTCGATGAAGGCTCCGCGCCTCCGCCGGTTGCTCACCCCGCCCCCCACGGCGTAACAGAAATCGCCGAGGCTCTAATTGCCGCTGGATGACAGCTCAGTGGCAGGTCAATGCCACGTCGTTTTCTTCGAGAAGTTTGTGGATCTCCGACGGACGCGGTGCCCTGAAATCCTGAAGCGCGAGTTTTCGCTGGGCTTCAGCGCGCATCGTCAGCATCGCCTCGCGGTAATCCGCAAAACGCACATCGGGCAGCATCCATTCGAGCACCTCGATCCCGCGCACTGGCGCATCTTCCGCGATCTTCCAGATGCAGTCGCGCAGGAAACGATAAGCAGTTTGGTCTTCGGGATCGCCCGAGCCCCAGCTGCTCGGCAGATGAACCTTCGGCCAGACCGGCACGAATGCATCCATGATCTTGTATATGGTCTCCGCCGCTATTGGCGCATGATCGTCACCTTCGCGTCCATACATTCGACCGATGCGGCCTTCGAAACCGAAGACCGCCTGCGGATCGGTTTTGAGTTCCTGCCACGCCGCCTCATGACCTGGCGTCTGATAAAGCACGGCATTGAGCTGCCAGAATTTTCGGCGACCGCGTGCACGCTTGTCCTGCTCGGTTTCCTTACCGCTATCAACCAGAGGATCTGCGCAACGCCGGTCTATGAGCGCAACCAGGTCTTCCCGTCGCCCGTACCTCGACGCCATGCCGAACAGCGGACGCATCGCCTCCTGAGATATTTGCGGGAAGCGCTCTAGCCACTCCATCGGCAGCGTCGGGCGCAGATCGTGGAAGGCGGGCTTTTCGTCCAACCAGTAGACGTGCTGCGGCGCGTTCTCGATCTCGGCCAGTTGGGGCTCGATGTAGGCGCGTAAGAACGTTTCCGCCGATCCCGGCTCTTTGAACAGCGCTGCGTCGAGCGCAGCCTCGAACGCTTCACCGTCGGCCTCGCTGTCCTTGATACCCACCTTGTCATCCTCAGCCAGGCGGCTCGGCACACCGAGGGGCGCGTTCTCCCACTGCCAAAGGGCATCGGCAACAAAGGCGGCACGGCCAAGCGAGCGCTCAAGTCGCTGCTGCGGCGACGGCTTGTCCAGGAGGGGACTGCCCGTTCCGATGATCACGAGTGGGCGCGCGGCGATCAGGGCCAGCGGCTGACCCTCACGATCACGCCGGCAGGACTATCCGCCATCGGCGTATCCGAGCCGACCGAGCAGACGAACATCAAATCGCCAGGAGGGCCGGTCGCCGATGCAGATGCCCCGGATACCGCATCGCAGGTCAGCGAGGAGGTCGCTAGGAGCAACAGCGCAACGCCCGGTGCCGCCTTTCGGGATGGCACGAAGGGCGCAGCCATTGTTGAACTGCTCCGACGTGAAGCGGGCGCTGCTCTTCCGGACCTAATGGCGGCGACCGGCTGGCAGGCACACTCGGTGCGCGGCTTTCTCTCCGGGGCGCTCAGGAAGAAGCATGGGCTGAACGTCGCCAGCGAGAAGGCTGACGGCATCCGCCGTTACAGGATCGCAGTCTGAGGCGGCGGCGGTGAATGATCTCAAGATCCAGAAGGAGATCGGAGGCCTCGCCGGTCCTTGACCTCGGCTTGCTTCGCAGCCGGTGGCTCGAGCTTTACGGCACCGAGGCCCCTATCCGTATGAGCCGCGAGCTTCTCATCCAGGCAATTGCCTACCGGCTGCAGGAGAACGCCATCGGCGGCCTTTCCGCCATTACTCGCGCCGCCCTTACGTGCGGCAGGACAACGAAGAAGGTAGAGCGGGCTCGCATCGATCGCCGTGTGAAGGCGGGCACGCGCTTCGTTCGGCAGTGGCAGGGACGGACAATCGAGGTCGCTGCCGACGGGTCTGGCGGATATCTCTATCGTGGCCGAACCTACAGGTCGCTCAGCGCCATCGCCAGGGAGATAACCGGCACAAGATGGTCTGGCCCTGCCTTCTTCGGATTGACTGTAGCGCGGGAGAGCAAGCATGGCTCGGACTGAGACGTCTCCGACCCAGGGACGGCGCCCGAAGCTGCGCTGCGCCGTCTATACGCGCAAATCCAGCGAAGAAGGCCTCGAGCAGAGCTTTAACTCGCTCCACGCTCAGCGGGACGCCTGCGAAGCCTTTATCTCGAGCCAGACCCATGAAGGTTGGCGCCTGCTGCCGGAGGCTTATGACGATGGGGGCCTTTCAGGCGGATCAATGGAGCGCCCTGCCCTCAAGCGCCTGCTGGAGGACGTGCGCGGCGGTCTCATCGACATCGTGGTCGTCTACAAGGTCGACCGGCTGACGCGATCGCTTGCCGACTTCGCCAAGCTAACCGAGCTGTTCGACGCGCACGGCACCTCGTTCGTCTCTGTTACCCAGTCATTCAATACCTCGACCTCGATGGGTAGACTGACGCTCAACGTGCTTCTTTCCTTCGCCCAGTTCGAGCGCGAGGTGGCGGGCGAGCGCATCAGGGACAAGATCGCCCTATCAAAGCGGCGCGGCATGTGGATGGGCGGCCTACCGCCGCTCGGCTATGACGGCATCGACCGAAAGCTGGTCATCAACGAGCCTGAGGCCAATATCGTTCGGGAGATCTTTCGGCGCTATCTAGAGGTCGGCTCGATTGCCGACCTCAAACGATCCCTCGACGCCGATGGCATCGTCTCGAAGCGCCGCCGCTTCGGCGACGGCAAGGAGATGGGCGGCTCCAGCCTCAGCCGCGGCGCGCTCTACCAGATTCTTCGCAACCGCCTGTATCGCGGCGAGATCGAGCATCGGGGTGAGGTTCATCAGGGCGAACACGCGGCGATCATCGGCGAGAAGCTCTGGAACGAGGTGCCGTCACGCCTGGGGGACCAAAGAAGGCGGCGTGGCATTGGATCGCGCGGGGCCTCGGCACCCTTGGGTGGTCTGCTGTTTGATCGCAGCGGCAACAGGATGAGCCCGACATATGCCGTCAAAGCAGGGCGCCGCTACCGCTACTACACGTCCCCTCGTGCGAGGCAGCGATGACAAAGGCATGCGCGTGCCCGCGCCGGACATCGAGAAACTTGTCTTCACCACCCTCGCTGGCCACCTGAGCGATCCACAGTGGCTGGCTACCATCGCTGGCGTTGCCGACCTCACCCATCTAACGAAGACGATCGAGACAGGTAAACGTCTGGCTCTGGCCATCGACAAGCAGCAGGCGGGCGCCAGCAAAGACACTGGGCCGAAGGCAGTCGCTGCGTTCATCCAGCGGATCGAGCTGGGGCAGAACAGCGTCGTCCTCGACATCAATCGCGAGGCGCTGGCTGCGGCGTTGGGAATCGCCGAGCCCGGCCGCAGCGCAGATCTGAAGGACGACGATGAGCCGATCGAGATCATCGTCCCGATGCAGCTAAAGCGCTCTGGCAAGCAGGTACGGCTCATCCTCGGCGAGGTGACCAGCAAGACGCGTTCACCCGATGGCGATCTCGTTCGTCTCGTCCATGACGGCCATCGCTGGTTCGACGATCTGCGCTCTGGCCGGGTAGCGACTGTCGCCGCGATTGCCAAGCAAGATCGCCAACAGGTTTCCCATGTCAGCCGCAACATGTCGCTGGCCTTCCTCGCTCCCGACATCACCGAGATGATCGTCACGGGCAGGCAGCCTGTCACGCTGACGCCTGAACGATTGAAGGCTTCGCGCCCCCTGCCCCTCGACTGGAACGAGCAGCGCGCGATCCTGCTCGACTGACAACTCACTAGCATCCGAAGTACAGAAGCCGCCGCCTGCCATCGGCGGCTTTTCTCGTTCGGGGCTCCAGCAAAGTGCCAGGCAACTCACGCGTTGAGCATTTTCTTGCACCATTCCGCGAGCATGTCGGGAATTTGGCCAACGGAGAAAGTCCGGCAACCATCGCGTGGAAACGCGCTAAACTGGCCGGAGAGACTGCGCTACCAGCGGCAAGATGACGGATAAGCTGCTGAAACTTCGTGAGTTTCCCCGGCGGCCTTGCATGTCAGGGAAATGCCGAAGACCGGCTGGCTGGGGCGGCAGGATTCGAACCTGCGAATGGCGGCACCAAAAGCCGCTGCCTTACCACTTGGCGACGCCCCAATGCGCGCTGCGTGCCGTGCTATAGCGTCTGGCGGATCGCCGTGCAACGATTGCCGCGTACGCGGCATCGTCATAACTCGCTGGGTCCGCCGTGTCGGCAGGGTGCCCGTCGCACCACCCCGCTCTTGGCGCGCGCGGCCTGGCTCTGGTCCTTTGCAGGACGTGCAGGCGGAGCAACGTCTGGCGTTCGGGGATCGGGCCGTCTAGGGCTCGGCGTTAAGAATTCAGAGCCTGGCAGGGATGTGCCGATGCTTTCCTTCGAGAAGCAGTTCGATCCGGCCTATGGCAGGGCGGTGGCTGTGGCCGACGGCATCCTGCGGGTGACGGCCCGCAATCCGGGACCCTTCACCTTTCGTGGCACCAACAGCTACGTGATCGGCGGCGCGAACGGCTGCTTCGTGGTCGATCCGGGACCGGACGAGCCGGAGCATGCCGTGGCCCTGGCTGCGGCCATCGGCGGCCGGCCGGTCGACGCGATCCTCCTCACCCATACGCATCGCGACCATACCGGCTCGGTCGGACGGCTGCAGGCCGAGACCTTCGCGCCGGTGATCGGCGGCGGTCCCCACCGCCCGGCCCGGCCGATGCTGGCCGACGAAGCCGGGCGCATGGAAGCCAGCGCCGACATGAGCATCGCCTTCGACCGCGTGCTCGACGACGACGAGCCCCTGACGCTCGGTGGGGTCGCGGTCACGGCGATCGCCACGCCCGGCCACGCGGCCAACCATCTCGCCTTTGCCATCGGCACGGACGGCGTGCTCCTGTCTGGCGATCACGTCATGGCGTGGTCGACGACGGTGGTGGCGCCGCCCGACGGCTCGATGCGGGACTACATGCGCTCGCTCTACCGACTCCTGGCACGCGACGAACGGGTCTATCTGCCGGGCCATGGCGGGGTCGTCGAAAGCCCGGCGGCTTTCGTCCGCGGCCTGATCGACCATCGGCACGGGCGGGAAGCAGCGATCATGGCGCGGCTGGCGGCCGGCGACCGGCATATAACCCAGATCGTCGCGGCGCTGTACCGGGACGTAGACCCAAGGCTTCATCCCGCCGCAGGCCTGTCGGTGCTGGCGCATCTAGAGGATCTGGTGGCGCGGGGCATGGCCGCGACCCCGGGGCTCGCGTCGCTGACAAGCGCCTACACGCCGACCTGACGATCCGGCCCGGAGACCCACCAAAGGCTGCTCATTCGCCGGCGGCGATTGTCTCGAGGCCCGCCATCGCGGTGTCGAGATCGGCGAGGAACCCCTCGATGATGCGCCGGTTTTCGCCGAGATCGATGCCGGTGGAACGCGACATCGACTGCATGTCGACATAGGTGTCGCCGTCATCGGCGGCGATGCGGATGACCATGTCGCTCGGAAGGCCGAACAGGAGGTCGCGTGCCACGGCCTCGATCCGGTACTGGTCGCTTTCCGGCACGGCGTAGGGATCGGCGGCCGCTTCCAGGTCGATGCTATCGCGCGGCGTCGGGATCGGAATGCCCGTCAGCCCGCTGATCCCCAGATCGCCCTCGGCGGGCTCGGGCGGCGCCGGCAGCGACGGATCGCCGACGACGATTTCCCCGATCTGCCAGCCGGAATCCTCGACCACCATCCGCGCCGTCTGGAAGACCCGTGGTGCCTCGGCGACATAGCGCCGGCCGCTGACGATGCTCGGCTGCTCCGGCGCGGCCGGAGCGGCGAAGAACGACCGCCAGCCGGTGGGGGGTTGGGTCACGGCCGCCGCCGCGACGCCGTCGGGGGCCAGCGCTTCGGTATAGGCGGCATTGGCGCGCGGATTGATGAAAGCAAGATAGGTGACGAGCGCAAACGGAAACAGCGCCACGAGCGACAGGAAACAGGCGCTCATCGCGGTGCGACCGCCATCGACGCCGCGATACCAGACCCGGATCAGCCCGACGACCGAGATGAGGAGGGCGACGCTTGCCACCCCCGCGACCAGCAGCAGCAGCCCGATCAGCGCCTGCGGCGCGATCGCGCCCAGCCGGTAGATCACCATCGCGGCGACGAGCAGGACCAGCGCGAAGGCGGCAAGCCGGCGTGCGAAGCTGGCATAGCGCAGGCGCTTGCGCAGATAGTGACCCGAAACCGGCAGGCGCCCGTAGACAGAACTCATGACCGCACCCTTCGATGTCGCCGCCGATCATAGCCCACCGCTGGCCTAAGGCGGAAGCCCCGGCGGCTGTCAGGCGGAGGGCAGGCTGTAGCCCCGGAACTGCTCGCGCAGCGCCATCTTCTGGATCTTTCCGGTGGCGGTATGCGGGATCGCTTCGACGAACACGACGTCGTCCGGCATCCACCAGCTGGCGACCTTGCCTTCCAGAAAACCGAGAATTTCTGCTTTCCCGGGGTCCCGCCCCTCCTTCGGCACGATCACCAGCAGCGGCCGCTCGTCCCAGCGCGGATGCGGCAGGCCGATCACCGCTGCCTCGGCGACATCCGGATGCCCGACCGCGAGATTCTCGAGATCGATCGTCGAGATCCACTCGCCGCCGGACTTGATGACGTCCTTGGCGCGGTCGGTGATCTGCATGTAGCCGTGCGGGTCGATATGGGCGACGTCGCCGGTGTCGAACCAGCCTTCGGCGCCGAACGCCTCGGCGCCGGTGCCCTTGTAGTAGGAAGCAGCGACCGAAGGCCCGCGCACCTTGAGGCGGCCGAAGGTCCTGCCGTCCCATGGCGTGTCTGCGTCGGAGTCGTCCGTCACCTTCATTTCGACGCCGAAGGGCGGGTGGCCCTGCTTCATCTCCAGGTCGAGCAGCGCGTCGCCCTCGAGCCCGGCGTATTCGGGCTTGATGGTGCAGAGCGTGCCGAGCGGGCTCATCTCGGTCATCCCCCAGGCATGGATGACCTGGACACCGTAATCGTCCTGGAACTTCTGGGTGACGGCGCGCGGGCAGGCCGAGCCGCCGATCACCACTCGGTTAAGGTCCGGCAAGGCCCCGCCGTGCTTTTCCAGATGCTGCAGCAGCATCAGCCAGACCGTTGGCACGGCGGCGCTGAACGTCACCTTCTCCGAGACCAGCATCTCGGAGACCGAGGCGCCATCCATCTTCGGTCCGGGCATCACCATCGCCGCACCGGCCATCGGGCAGGTGAAGGCGAGACCCCAGCCATTGGCGTGGAACAGCGGCACGATCGGCAGCACGACGTCGCGCGAGGAGAGCCCCATCGCGTCCGGTTGCTGGGCGAGCATCGAATGCAGGATGTTGGAGCGGTGCGAATAGACGACGCCCTTGGGGTGTCCAGTCGTCCCGGACGTGTAGCACATGCCGGCTGCGGTGTTCTCGTCGAACGCCTTCCAGGCGAAGTCGTCGTCGGCCTCGGCCAGCCAGTCCTCGTAGCAGGCGAGATTGGCGAGGGAGCTCTCGGGCATGTGCGCCGCGTCGGTCAGCACGACGATCTTCTCGAGGCTCGCCAGCTGCGGCGCGATCGCCTCGACGATCGGCAGGAAGGTCAGGTCGACGAACAGCAGCCGGTCCTCGGCGTCGTTCATGATCCAGGCGATCTGTTCGGGGAATAATCGCGGGTTCAGCGTGTGGTAGACGGCGCCGATACCGACGATCCCGTACCAGCACTCGAGATGCCGCCAGGTGTTCCAGGCCATGGTCGCGACGCGATCGCCAAGCCCGATCCCCTCGCGATCGAGGCGCTTGGCAAGGCGCAGCGAACGGCTCCGGACGGTGCGATAGTCGGTGCGATGGATCGGCCCCTCGACGGAACGGCTGACGATTTCACGGTGCGGGTGCTGGATCGCCGCGTGATCGATGACCTTCGAGCACAGCAGCGGCCATGGCTGCATCAGACCCTGCATGTCTTTCCTCCCGGCAATGCAACGCGCCCCTCCCCGGGCGTCGCTACTGTCGGCAACGATCGGCGCCTTGTCCAGTTGCCGGCAACTTGCGGCCCGTTGCCACAGTTCGGCCGCTTCGCGGCGGCACCGTACCCCATGGGACAAGGATCTACCGAGGAGCGCCCGATGCGTATGGAAGCCGACATCGACGCCGGGCAGGACCCAATTGCCGACACGTTCGAGGCGGTCGAGCTCGAACTCGCGCTCGACATGCAGGATCTCACCCAGAGCGATTTCGAGACTTGCGTGCGCGCCGCGGCCGCCGTCGTCGGCGGCGAACTTCTCTTCGACATTCCCGCCGACGGGACGCTCGATGACGCCTCCCGCATCGCCGCCGTGCGCATCGAAGGCACGGATCGCGACACCATCGTCTTCGCCGTTCTCAACGCCGATGCCGACAACATCCGCGTGTCGGGTCGCGAGGAGATCGGCGACCGCTTCCACGGCTTCGCCCGCGCCTTCGTCGGCGTCCTCACGCGAATCCGCGACGACCTGCCCTTCGGCCTTGCCGGCGCGGAAGGCACCGCCTAGCCTCGGAACCGCCACCGCGCAGCGTTCGAACCGAGGCTGCGGTCCGTCGACGATCGATTTAATTCCCTGGCGATCACCGGCGCAGACCGGTTGCCGCCAGGCGCTTGGTCCACAGCGCACGGGGTCCGGCTAAAGAAGCGTCCCGGACCAGCCCTTGCCAAAGACCGCAGGCTTCGCAATTGCCGCGTCTTCGAGCTCTCATCGACCGGTTCCCATGGACAGCTTCCTGACGGATTATTCCGCCTTCATCGCGCTGGCGATCGTGGGCCTGGTGTTTCTCGGCTTCGCGATGGAAGCCTATCCGCCGGAGGTCATCGCAACGGGCGGTGCGGTGGCGTTCCTCATCCTGGGCTATATCGACGGCGACGAACTCACCTCGGTCTTTGCCAACCCCGCGCCGATCACCATCGCGGCGATGTTCGTGCTGTCGGGCGCGCTGGTGCGAACGGGCACGCTGGAAGGCGCGGCGAGCTGGCTGGTGAAGAGCGCCGGAGTACGCCCCGTGGCGACGCTGGTCGTTCTCGGCACCGGCGTCCTGGTCGCTTCGGCGTTCATGAACAACACCCCGGTGGTCATCGTCTTCATCCCGATCATGACGGAACTCGGCCGCGCGCTCGGGGTCAGCTCGACGCGGCTCCTGATCCCGCTGTCCTTCCTGACGATCCTTGGCGGCACCTGCTCGCTGATCGGCACCTCGACCAATCTCCTGGTCGACGGTGTCGCCCGCGACCAGGGGCTCGCGGCCTTCTCGATCTTCGAGATCACCCCGATCGGCATCGTTACGGCGATCACCGGCGTCATCTATCTTCTCGTGGTCGGCCGCTTCCTGCTGCCGGACCGCACGTCGGCGGCAGACGCACTCGATGACGGCAGCGGCAATGAGTATTTCACCGAGGTCGTGGTGCGGGAGGGTGCGCCGGCAATCGGCGAGACCGTCGGGGCTGCCTCTGCCTTCAGCGCGCGGGGCATCCGCCCGCTGGCGCTTCGGCGCGGCTCGGAGACGACGCGCAAGGGCGTCGAGGAGGTCACGATCCAGAAGGGCGACCGGATCGTGATGTTCGCCAGCCCCGAGGAACTGCTGACGCTGCATGCCGACGAGAACTTCCGCGTTGCGCGGGTCGCAGCGTCGGCGGCCAAGGATGACGAGCGGGTCGTCGTCGAGGCGACGGTCGCGGCGCACCGGCGGGGCATCGGCCGGCAGATCTCCGATCTCGTCGGAATCTCGGGCTCGGGCGTGCACGTCCTCGGCGTCCGGCGGCACCGGCACGTGCCCGGCCCCTCGCTCTACGACACGAAGCTGCGGCCAGCCGACGGGCTGCTGCTCGAGGGACGACCCGAGGCAATCGCGCGCATCGCCGAGGCGAACGATCTCATCGGCATCGATCTCAGCCAGGCGCGGCCCTATCGCCGGCGCAAGGCGCCAATCGCCATCGGCGCGCTGCTCGGCGTCGTCGTCCTCGCGGCATTCGGCATCGCCAGCATCCAGATGCTCGCCTTCATCGCTATCGCGGGGCTGCTGCTGATCCGCGTCCTCGATGCGGACGAGGCGTGGCGCTCGATCAACGGCGACATCCTGATCCTGATCTTCGCCATGCTGGCGATCGGCATCGGCATGCAGAACACCGGCGCGGTGGAACTGATGGTCGGCGGCCTCGCGCCGCTGCTGTCGGGCGCCTCGCCGCTGGTCGTCATCCTGATCATCTATGCGGTATCGTCGATCATGACGGAGATCGTGACCAACAACGCCGTCGCGGTGGTGGTCACGCCGATCGCCATCGCACTCGCTGCGTCGGTGGGAATCGATCCGCGGGCGCTCGTCGTGGCGGTGATGTTCGGCGCTTCGGCGTCCTTCGCGACGCCGATCGGTTACCAGACCAACACGTTGGTCTATGCGGCCGGCAACTACAAGTTCATGGATTTCATCAAGATCGGCGTGCCGATGAACATCATCGTCGGCATCGCCAGCTCGATCGCGATCTATTTCTACTATTTGTAGTATGATGGCCGACGATAGCGCGGCCGGCGGTCAGGTCTCCTGGCGCCGGCCCCTGCCCCGCTGCCCGCCGCGCTGGGCGCGGATGGCCGCCTGCGCCGCGGCCAGCCGCGCGATCGGCACGCGGAAGGGCGAGCACGAGACGTAGTCGAGCCCGGTCTGCTCGAAGAACGCGATGGAGGCGGGATCGCCGCCCTGCTCGCCGCAGACGCCGAGCGAAATGTCCGGCCGCGTCCGCCGCGCCTTCTCGACGCCCATGGCGATGAGCTCGCCGACGCCCTCGACGTCGATCGTCTGGAACGGATCGCGCTCGATGATGCCCTCGCGCATATAGGTCGACAGGAAGTTGCCGGCGTCGTCGCGGGAGATGCCGTAGACTGTCTGGGTCAGGTCGTTGGTGCCGAAGGAGAAGAAGTCGGCGACTTCCGCGATCGAGTCGGCCCGCACGATGGCGCGCGGCAGCTCGATCATCGTACCGACCTGGTAGGTGACGGTGCGGCCGCGCTCGGCCATCACCTGCGCCGCGACCCTGTCGATGCGGTCCTTGACGAAGTCGAGCTCGCGCCGGAGGCTGACCAGCGGCACCATGATCTCCGGCACCACTGCGTCGCCGGTCTTCTCGCCCGCCTCGATCGCCGCCTCGAAGATCGCCCGCGCCTGCACCTCGACGATCTCGGGATAGGAGATGGCGAGCCGGCAGCCGCGATGGCCGAGCATCGGGTTGAACTCTTCCAGCGCCGCGATGCGCTGCTTCAGCACCGCCTCCTCGACATGCAGCGTCGCCGCGGTCTCGGCGATCTCGGTGTCGCTCTTGGGCAGGAACTCGTGCAGCGGCGGATCGAGCAGGCGGATCGTCACCGGCAGGCCGGCCATGATCTCGAACAGCTCGATGAAGTCCGAACGCTGGATCGGCAGCAGCTTGGCCAGCGCCTCACGGCGTCCCGCCTCGTCGCTGGCGAGGATCATCTCGCGCATGGCGCGGATCCGGTCGCCTTCGAAGAACATGTGCTCGGTGCGGCAGAGCCCGATGCCCTCGGCGCCGAAGGCCCGCGCCGAGCGCGCCTCGATCGGCGTCTCGGCATTGGTGCGCACCCGCATGCGGCGCGCCCGGTCGGCAAATTCCATCAGCGTCGCGAAGTCGCCCGTAAGCGAGGGGCGCTGCAATGTCACCGCGCCCTCGATCACCTCGCCCGAGGCGCCATCGATGGTGATGCGGTCGCCTTCGTGCAGCACGAGGTCTCCTGCGTGCAGCGTCCGGTTGGCTGCGTTGATGCGCAGCGAGCTCGCTCCGGTCACACAGGGCTTGCCGATGCCGCGTGCGACGACGGCGGCATGGCTCGTGGTGCCGCCACGGATGGTCAGGACGCCTTCGGCGACATGCATGCCGTGGATGTCTTCCGGATAGGTCTCGGTGCGGACGAGAATGACCGCCCGCCCCTCGTTGACCATCTCCTGCGCACGCTCTGCGGTAAACGCAATCTCGCCCGTCGCCGCGCCCGGCGAGGCGGGCATGCCGCGCGCCAGCACGACGAGATCCGACGAGCGCTCGATCGTCGGATGCAGCAGCTGGTCGAGCGAGGCGGGGTCGATCCGCAGGATCGCCTCGGCTTCCTCGATCAGCCCTTCCTTCACCAGTTCCACGGCGACGCGGATGGCTTCCGCCGGCGTTCGCCGCGCCAGCCGCGACTGCATCAGGAAGAGCTCGCCGTCGCCGACCATGAACTCGACCTCGACGGCGTCGCCGACATGCGCCTCGATGCGGCGGACGAAACCGGTCAGTTCGTCGATGTCGGCAGGAAACGCTGCCGCGCCTTCCTGTTCCGCCAGGTCGATGACCGGCGGCCGGCCGCCGATTTCCTGCTGGCGATGCGAGCCGAGCCAGAACTCGCCGGAAAGCCGCGACTCGCCGCTCTGCAGGTGCCGGGAGAGCGCCCGGCCGGTGCCGGAATTCAGGTTGCGCTCGTTGAAGATCATCGCATGGGCGGTGACGGCGAGGCCGGCATTCTCCGGGATGCCATGCAGGACCCGGTGCGCGACGGCGACCGGACGGCGCCAGCTGGCAAAGCTGGCCTCGACGACGCCGTAGAGCTGCTCCAGCGGCGTCTGCGGCAGGACGAGACCGATCTCGTCGTCGAGATAGGCCTGATAGCGGGCGATCAGCGCGCGCCACTCCGCCACCGAGCAGGGCTCTTCGCCCCAGCCGGCACGTTCGCGCTCGGCATCGAAGATTTCCTCCAGCTCCGAAGGGTCGGCGCCGAAGACCAGGACGGCGAAGCTCTCGATGAAGCGCCGGTAGCTGCGATAGGCGAAGGAGAAATCGTTGAGTTCGGCGGCCAGCACGTCGACCGTGCGGTCGTTCAGCCCGACGTCGAGCACGCTTTCGGCGATGCCGGGCATCTGCGAGCGGGCGCTGGTGCGCACCGCCAGCAGCAGCGGGCGGCGATCGCCGCCGAACCGCCGCTCGGTGACGGCCTCGAGATCCTCGATGGCGCCGCGCAGATCGGCCCGCAGCGCCTGCGGCAGGTCCTCGCCGACGCCGATGGCCTCGCGCCATGCCGAGGTCGCGATGGTGAAACCGGGCGGCACCGGCAGGTCGAGCGAAGCCAGGAGGGCGAGGTTCGCACCCTTCAACCCCAACGCCTCGGCGGCGTCGGCCGGCCGATCCGCCGTGCCGCGTCTGAAATGGAAAATTCGCTTGGGCATCGAATGCTGCAGACTGCCTCCCGTACGGGGGTGCCTCTCCCGGACCGCCCACGTCTAGAAGAAGATAGGCGCAACGCCAATTGCTGCAATGCAAAAACAGCCGATCCGCCGAGGGCGGCCGGGATCAGGCTGCGAGCCGGCCCGATGCCGGCTCGCAGCGATAAGACGCTAGAGGTGGGATTCGATCACCGCAGCCATCTGCTCGGGCGACAGCGAGCCCGAATATTTGTCGCCGTTGACGAAGAAGGTCGGGGTCGCCTCGACGCCGAACTCGGCCTGGCCGCGCTGCTGCGTCTCGACGATCTTCTCCTGCAGTTCCTTGTCGTTCAGGCAGGTGGTGAACTCGTCCTGGCTCATCCCGGCGAGCTTGGCGATGTTCAGCAGCGCGGCAGACGCGTTCTCCGCCCGCGCCCACTCGCCCTGCTGGTCGAACAGCACGTCGATCATCGCGGTCCGCCTTGCGTCGTCGGCGGTGCAGCGCGCCAGCATGAACGCGGCCAGCGCGCGCGGGTCGAAAGGGAACTCGCGCAGGATCAGCTTCGCCTTGCCGGTGTCGATGTACTGCTGCTTGATCGCCGGATAGGCATTGGCGTGGAAATCGGCGCAGTGGCTGCAGGTCATCGAGGCGTATTCGATGATCGTGACGGGCGCATTCGCGTCGCCGATGATCACATCGGGGAGCGGCCCCTCTTCCATCAGCGCCTCGACATCGGCCGAGCCCGAGGCGGCGGGCGCCTCGGCAGCCGGCGTGACGGCCTGCGTCGCCGGAGCCTCGGCCGGCGCGGTCTCGGCCTGCGCCATCTGGACGACGCCCTGCGGCGCGGCGATCGCGTCCGCTGCCGCGCTGTCGACCTCGTCGGTGCAGCCCGCGAAGGCCAGCAGACATGCGCCCGAGAGGAGCAGCGCTGCCCTCGGAAGGGTCACGGAACGGGTGCGGGCGGCAGAGTTCTGTTTCGTCATAAGGAAGCGACCTTCACGGCAAGAGACAGCGTTCCCCGTCGATGTACGGGAGAAATGCGGCATTTCCAACTCGCCGAGTGAGGACGGCTGGGCGCGCCGGTTACTCGGCGTCGCGCCTCGATCGCCGCAGCGAGGCCTTGGCAAATTCCCGCAAGGCGTTGCGCAGCTTGGGATCCTCGATCCGCGAGACCATCGCCTCGATCCGTTCCGGCTCGCCCGCGACGAGGTCGCGCAGCGCCGGCCGACGGTCCACCTTGTCCGGGGTGACGGATTTTTGAACGATCTTGATCCGGTCGACGGCGGAAAAGCCGAAGAAGGCATTGACCCGCCCGATCAATTCGCTGGTCTGGTGCTGCAGCCGCAGCGCCGCCGCCGCCTCGCAGGCGACGATCAGCGTCGCCGGCTCGAACGGGTCGGTGTCGCTGCGCTGGGCGGGCCAGACCAGGCGCTCGGGCCGCGTGACGTCATGCAGCCGCGCCCCGGCGATCTCGGCCCATGCGGAGATCAGCCCCATGGTCATGCCGGCCTTGCGGCGCAGGATCGGATCCATGACGCCACCGACAATGTCGGCGATCGGCTGCACGCCGCGCCGGGGAAAGCGCGAGGACGGGCCGCGCGTGTCACTCATCGAAGAAGGCCTTGAAGGGCGCGGTGAGGCTGCGACCTTGTCGGCCTGGCGGCAGCGCCATCTCGCCATGAGGCGCGCTGGCGGCTAGAGAACGGCGCCAAACCGGAACTCTCGATGTCCATCGCCCCGCCTCCGCTCTCTCTTGACCTGCTCGAATGGTACGACCGTCATGCCCGGACGCTGCCCTGGCGCGTCTCGCCGCAGGCGCGGGCTGCAGGAATCCTGCCGGACCCGTACCGGATATGGCTGTCCGAGATCATGCTGCAGCAGACCACCGTCGCAACGGTGAAATCCTACTTCGCCCGCTTCGTCAATCGCTGGCCGGGCGTCACCGATCTCGCCGAAGCGCCCAAAGGCGAGGTGCTCGGGGCCTGGGCCGGCCTCGGCTACTACGCCCGCGCTCGGAACCTGCATGCCTGCGCGCGGACGGTGGCCAGCGAGCATGGCGGCGCGTTCCCGACCACCGCCGCGACGCTACGCGCCCTGCCCGGCATCGGCGAATACACCTCCGCCGCGATCGCCGCCATCGCCTTCGACGAGCCGGCCGCCGTGGTGGACGGCAATGTCGAGCGCGTCGTCAGCCGGTTGTTCGCCATCGAGACGCCGCTCCCGGCCGGGAAGAAGGAGATACGCGCCCGGACGAGCGAACTCACGCCCAATCTCAGGCCGGGTGATTTCGCGCAGGCGATGATGGATCTCGGCGCGACGATCTGCACGCCGACCCGGCCAGGCTGCATTCTCTGCCCGATCCGCCCGCATTGCCGCGCGGCGGCCGAGGGCCGACCGGAGATGTTTCCGGTCAAGAAGCCGAAGGCGGAGGTGCCTTCCCGCCGCGGCGCCGCCTTCGTCGCGATCCGGCGGAGCGACGGTGCCGTATGGCTGCGCAAGCGGGCGACGACAGGCATGCTGGGCGGCATGAGCGAGCCGCCGAGCAGCAACTGGAACGCGCGTTCGGACGGGGCACTCGGGAGCGCAGCCGCGCCCTTCCCCGCCGATTGGCAGGCCTGCGGCACCGTCTTCCACGGCTTCACCCATTTCAAGCTGGCGCTCGACGTCTACCGCGCCGCGGTCGAAACGGATCCACCGGGCGAGGGCTGGTGGTCGGCGCCGCAAGCGTGGGACAGCGAGGCGCTGCCGACGCTGATGCGCAAGGTGCTCGCCGCCGCCGTCCCCGATACCCTCTGAACAGGCACGTCATGATCATCGACCATATCGTCTTCGACATCGGCAAGGTGCTGATCCACTACGATCCGCATATCCCCTATCGCACGATCATTCCGGACGAGACCGAGCGGGCGTACTTTCTTGCCGAGGTATGCTCGCACGACTGGAACCTCGAGCAGGATCGCGGCCGTCCGTGGGCGGATGCCGAAGCCGAGGCGATCGCGCGCCATCCCGACCGGGAAGACGATATCCGGGCCTTCCGCCGCAACTGGCACATGATGGTACCGCATGCCCATGACGGCAGCGTCGCGATCATGCGCGAACTCATCGCCGCCGGCATCGACGTGACGCTGCTGACCAATTTCGCCTCCGACACGTTTTGCGAGGCGCAGGCGAAGTTCCCGTTCCTGACCGAGACCCGCGGCGTCACCGTGTCGGGCGACATCCAGCTGATCAAGCCGGACGCGGCGATCTACCACCGCCATGCCGCGGATTTCGCGCTGGAGCCGGCACGGACATTGTTCATCGACGATACGCCGGTCAACGTCGCGGGGGCGCGGGAAGTGGGCTGGCAGGCCATCCACTTCGTCTCCGCCGAGGCCCTGGCGCGCGACCTGTCGGCACGGGGCCTGCCCGTGCCGACGCTGCCGCGCTGAGGTTCCGGTTCGGCGCCTTACGCCTCGACGGCGCCGAGGCTGTCGCGGATCGTGCGGCGCAGGTCGTCGATCGAGGTCAGCGCCTCGCCTGTCCGAACATGCCAGAACGTCCAGCCGTTGCAGGTGTCGAGCCCCTGCACCCGGGCCCCAATGCGGTGGATCGAGGCGGCGTCGTCACCGATGGCGATCGTGCCGTCGGCCCGTACCCGCGCCGTCCAGCGTCGCTGGGAGTCGGTGAGTTCGGCGCCCGGCTGCACCAGCCCGGCCTCGACCAGGCTGACGAACGGCACGCGGCGTTCGGCGCGCTTGCTCACCGCTGCCCGCACCGAATGGGCTTCCAGCGGCTCGACCGCGGCGATCCGCGCCTCGGCGACCTCGATATATTCGTCCTCCCTCTCGATGCCGACGTAATGGCGGCCGAGACGCTTGGCGACGGCGCCGGTGGTGCCGGTGCCGAAGAATGGATCGAGCACCACGTCGCCCGGCTTGGTCGAGGACAAGAGCACGCGGGCGAGCAGCGCTTCGGGCTTCTGCGTCGGATGCGCCTTGCGCCCATCGGCATCCTTCAACCGCTCGCCGCCCGAGCAGATCGGAAACAGCCAGTCGGAGCGCATCTGGATGTCGTCGTTGGCCGCCTTCATCGAATCGTAGTTGAACGTATAGGCCTTGGCGTTCTGGTCGCGCGATGCCCAGATCATCGTCTCATGGGCGTTCTGGAACCGGCGGCCGCGGAAATTCGGCATCGGGTTGGTCTTTCGCCAGACCACGTCGTTGAGGATCCAGAAGCCGAGATCCTGCATCGCCGCGCCGACGCGGAAGATGTTGTGGTAGGAGCCGATCACCCAGATCGTGCCGTTGGGCTTCAGCACGCGCCGCGCCGCCAGGAGCCAGGCACGGGTGAAGGCGTCATAGGCCTGGAAGCTTTCGAACTGGTCCCAGGCGTCGTCGACCGCGTCGACCTTCGATTGGTCGGGGCGCGTCAGGTCGCCTGCCAGTTGCAGATTGTAAGGGGGGTCGGCGAAGATCACGTCCACCGAATTTTCCGGCAGCGCTTCCATACGGGCGACGCAGTGGCCCTTGTGGATGCGGTCGAGCCATTCGGACCGATCGTTCTCGACGGACGTCGCAAGGGACGCGGAGCTTTTGTATGCCATGATCACCACCGGTTACGCGGGTACTCGTCTGGCATCATGGTTACCGAACGACGTAAACAATCGGTGAAATAGTGGCTTTGTCCGATCGGGCGCCGCGTGTTAGGCGACGCGGACCATATCGCCCGCCGCCTTTTGCCCGCGCCGGAGCGATCCCGACCCCCCCTTCTGCGTGGAGCTGATGATGGCCGACCCCCTGCTCGTGATCTTCGACTGTGACGGCGTGCTCGTCGATTCGGAGATCATCGCCGCGGCGGTGGAGACCGAGATGCTGCAGGAACAGGGGATTGAGATCGAGGCCGCCGACTTCGCGACGCGCTTTGCCGGACTGACCTGGCCGATGATCATGGCGCGGCTTGCGGAGGAGACCGGCACGCGGTTCCCGAAGGATTTCGCAGCAAGGGTCGATGCCGAAATCGACCGACGGCTGGAGAGCGAGGTCGAGGAGGTTCCCGGCGCCCGTGAGGCGATCGAGCGGCTGACCTTGCCGCGCTGCATCTGCTCGAATTCGTCGACGCGCCGGCTGGAGCTGATGCTCGACCATGTCGGCCTGTGGGACGAGTTCGCGCCGAACGTCTTCAGCGCCACCGAAGTGGGAACGAAGAAGGGCAAGCCCGCCCCCGACGTCTTCCTCTACGCCTGCGAGCAGTTTTCCGTCGCCCCGAAGGCCAGCATCGTGATCGAGGATTCGGTGCATGGCGTTACCGCGGCCGTCACTGCGGGATGCCGCGTCGTCGGCTTCACCGGTGGCCGGCACAGCTATGCCGGCCATGCTGAAGCGCTCGCCGAGGCGGGCGCCGAGACCGTGATCAGCCGGCTCGCGGATTTTCCGGCAGTGGTCGAGGCATTGGCGATCTGGTCGGACGCTTGAGGCGGCGCAGCGGCGTCAGCGCCGCGCCGCCGGTGCGGATCAGGCAGGCGCGGTGCGCCGGATCACTCCGGCGGCCCCTCGTCGAAACCGGCATAGATGACCACGCGGGTCTCGCTGGGGTCGAGGGCGATGCCCTGGTCGACATAACGGAAGGTCTTCGCCCCGCCCCCCGGTGCGATCGACACGGCCTGTCGCCCGAGCTCGGAGTAGATCACGTCCTCGCCGAGCAGCACGGCGACCCGGATCGGCAGGTTCACCGCGCGGGCCTGCGCCGCGGCACCCGGAACGATACGGCCTGTCACGCCGACCTGCATGCGCAGGCGGCCATCGACGATCCGGCAATCGCGCGTCGCCTCGGTGATGGACGCGACGTAGTCGACCTCGTCGCCAACATTCTTGCGCAGGATCGCCGTCCCTTCGCGAAGCGTCACCTGGGGACAGAAGCGCGATTCCGATCCAGCCTCCCACGCCGTCGCAGCGCCCGGAGCCGCGAGGGCGCCGGCATCAGCCTCGAGTTGCGCGCCGTTATTGCTCGAGGAACACGCCGACAGCAGCGCCATCGCGCCGCAGACCATAGCGCCCCTGAGGGCAGTCACCATATGCATCGCTCGGTTCTTCCCTTATTGTGACGCGCCGTTCTATATCAGCCGGATCGCGGATAGGCGACGGGTAGGGCGCCCGACAGGCGACGGATCACCAGCCTCATGCGAGCGGAATGCGAAGTGGAGACGACGTGAAATACGTGAGTTCGCGAGGCGAAGCGCCGGTCCTCGGATTTGCCGATGCCCTGATGGCGGGTCTTGCGAGTGACGGCGGCCTGTATGTTCCCGAGACCTGGCCGACGCTGGACGCCGCGGCCATTCGCGGCTTTGCCGGCCGGCCCTATGCCGACGTCGCCTACGACATTCTCCTGCCCTTCGTCGGCGAGGATATCGCGCCCGCCGACCTGAAGCGCATGGTCGACGAAGCCTACGCCACCTTCCCGCATCCGGCGGTCGCGCCGCTGGTGCAGGTCGGGCCGGCGCATTTCGTGCTGGAGCTTTTCCACGGGCCGACGCTGGCCTTCAAGGACGTCGCGATGCAACTCATCGCGCGGCTGATGGACCATGTCCTCGCAGAGCGTGGGCGGCGCGCGACCGTCGTCGGCGCGACGTCGGGCGACACCGGCGGCGCGGCGATCGCCGCCTTTGCCGGCAGCCACCGCACAGACCTGTTCATCCTGTTCCCGCACGGCCGGGTGTCGCCGGTGCAGCAGCGCCAGATGACCACGTCGGGCGCGGACAACGTCCATGCCGTCGCCGTGGACGGAACGTTCGACGACTGCCAGGCGCTGGTGAAGGCGATGTTCAACGACAGGCGCTTCCGCCAGGAAGCGGCACTGTCCGGCGTGAACTCGATCAACTGGGGCCGGATCATGTCCCAGATCGTCTATTATTTCACCGCTGCAGTCAGCCTCGGCGCACCGGACCGGACCGTCTCGTTCACCGTGCCTACCGGCAATTTCGGCGACATCTTCGCCGGCTACGGGGCGCGGCGCATGGGCCTGCCGATCGAGCGGCTGGTCATCGCCACCAACGAGAACGACATCCTGGTGCGCTCGCTGGATCGCGGCCGCTACGAGACCGGCGGCGTCCACGCCACCATGTCGCCGTCGATGGACATCCAGGTCTCGTCGAATTTCGAGCGGCTGATCTTCGAGGCGAGCGGCCGCGATGCCGATCTGGTACGGCGCCTGATGCAGCAGCTCGGCCAGTCGGGCGGCTTCCAGCTACCGGACTCGGTGCTCGCGGCCATTCGGGCTGAGTTCGACGCCGGGGCGACGAACGAGGCGGAAACCGCCGAGACCATCCGCCGGATGCTCGCGACGACCGCCTATCTCCTCGACCCGCACACCGCCGTCGGGGTGCATGTCGCCGAGACCCACATGTCCGGAACCCCGATGATCACGCTCGGCACCGCCCATCCGGCAAAATTCCCGGATGCCGTCAAGAAGGCCTGCGGCCTCTCGCCGGCCCTGCCGCCAAGCCATGCCGACCTGATGCAAAAGATCGAGAAAGTGGACCGCTTGCCCAACGATATCGATGCGATCGAGCAGTACGTACTCGCGCGTTCCCGCGCGGTCACCCAAGGAGCCGACGCTTGAGCGTCGAAGTCACGCGGCTCGCGAATGGGCTGACGGTCGCCACCGAGACGATGCCGCTCCTGGAGAGCGCCGCGCTTGGCATTTGGGTGAAGGCAGGCGCCCGCGACGAGGCGCCCGCCGAACACGGCATCGCGCATCTGCTCGAGCACATGGCGTTCAAGGGCACCAGCCAGCGCAATGCGCGCCAGATCGCCGAGGAGATCGAGAATGTCGGCGGCGAGCTGAACGCTGCCACCAGCGTCGAGACGACGTCCTATTACGCGCGGGTGCTCAAGGACGACGTGCCGCTGGCATTCGACATCCTCACCGATATCCTGATCGATTCCCGCTTCGACGAGCAGGAGCTCGAGCGCGAACAGCAGGTGATCCTGCAGGAGCTCGGCGCCGCCGAGGACACGCCCGACGACATCGTCTTCGACCACTTCCAGGCGACGGCGTTTCGCGACCAGATCATCGGCCGGCCGATCCTCGGCAGCCGCGAGACGGTGAAGTCCTTCGAGCCGCATGACCTGCGCCGCTATCTCGCCCGCCATTATGCGCCGAACAACATGATCATCTCTGCGGCGGGCGCGGTCTCGCACCAGGCGATCGTCGACCAGGTGACCGCGGCCTTCGGTTCCGGCACGGTGTCGCCGCTGCCGAACCGGGCACAGCCGCGCACGCTCGCCAGCTACACCGGCGGTGAGTTCCGCGAGGAACGCGACCTCCAGGACGCGCAGATGGTGCTCGGCTTCGAGGGCCGGCCCTATTACGCCCGCGATTTCTACGCCTCGCAGATCCTGTCGCTGATCCTCGGCGGCGGCATGTCCTCGCGGCTGTTCCAGGAGATCCGCGAGAAACGCGGGCTCTGCTACGCGATCTACGCCTTCCACTGGAGCTTCTCCGACAGCGGCATCTTCGGCATCCATGCCGCGACCGGGGAGGAAGAACTTGCCGAACTCGCGCCGGTGATCGTCGACGAACTGCTGAAGGCGTCGGAGAACATCACCGCCGAAGAGGTGACGCGGGCGAGAGCCCAGATGCGGGCGAGCCTCTTGATGTCGCAGGAAAGCCCCGCCGCGCGCGCCGGCCAGATCGCCCGGCAGCTGATGTTCAAGGGCGAGACCATCGCCAACGAGGAGCTGATCGCCCGGCTTGACGCCATCGACGCGCCGCGGCTGGCCGATCTCGCCCAGCGTCTGTTCGTCGGCACCAACCCGACGCTCGCCGCCATCGGGCCGTTGTCGCGCCTGCCCGCCCAGGCGGACATCGCCGGGCGCCTGACCAGCGAGAGCGCCGGCGTGGCCAGGGCCGCCGCGGGCCGCTGAGCGAAGCGCGATGAGCGTCCTCGACCTGCTCAACGGACCGCAGTTTCCCAGCCTGGAGGGTGACGGCGTCATGCTGCGCATGCCGCGCCGGACCGACTATGTCGCCTGGAAGGAACTGCGAGCCGAAAGCCGCGACTTTCTCAGGCCATGGGAGCCGCTGTGGATGGCGGACGAACTGTCCTGGGAAAGCTACCGGTTGCGGCTGCGCCGCTACGGGCTGGAAGCCCGCGAGGGCGCCAGCTTCACCTTCTTCATCTTCGATGCCGACGGCGTGACGCTCTATGGCGGCATCACGGCCGGTCTGATCCGACGTGGCGTCGCGCAGAGCTGCATGCTCGGATACTGGATCGGCCAGCGCTATGCCGGCGCCGGCCTGATGCAGCGCGCGGTCGAGGCCATCAAGCTGTTCGTCTTCGACATCCAGGCCCTGCACCGGATCGAGGCGGCCTGCCTGCCTTCCAACGCCCGCTCGATCAGGCTACTGGAGAAATGCGGTTTTCACCGCGAGGGGCATCTGCGAAATTACCTGAAGATCGCCGGCCGGTGGGAGGATCATTATCTCTACGCGCTTCTCGCCGAAGAATGGTCGGGTTCGCAGTCCAGAGCTGGTGCCAGCAGGACGGGCGAAGCGTAGGCTCGCCATGCATTTTCGCCGACATCCAGGAGGCTCTGCCGCGCGCATGCGATCGATGACGGTATTCGGCAATATCGCAGTGGCAGTGATGGCGTTTCTCATCGCGCTTCTCGCCACGACGATGCCGTCACGGGCGCTGGAGCCGGTCAGCATCGCCCGCGAGGACACCGCGATCGACATGCAGACCGCCGTGGAGATCTCCCGCGGCGAGGGACGTAGCTTCCAGGTCTCCACCGTTCCCGGCGCCGACGGCATCGTGCGGCGGATCGAGATCGAGGCGACGTCGCCGCAGGCGTCCGGCCTCTGGGCCACCTTCGCGCTGGCCAACAACACCGACGAGCAGCTCGACCGGCTCGTCGTCGCGCCGCATTTCCAGCTCGTCGGCTCGGGCGTCTGGCAGCCCGATCTCGGCTCGCAGCGCATCGCCTCGATCACGCCCTCGCAGGGCTTCGCCCTCGAGCGCCAGCCGAGTGCCGAAGCCGACGTCTTCCTGGTCACGCTCGACCCCGGGGCGGTGGTGACCTTCGTCGCCGAGATGACCGCGAGCAGCCTGCCGGACATCCGGCTCTGGGAGCCCAACGCCTACAAGGACACGGTCAACGCCTTCACCCTCTATCGCGGCATCGTCCTCGGGATTGCCGGCCTGCTCGCGGTCTTCCTGACCATCCTCTTCGTCGTCAAGGGATCGGCGATGTTCCCGGCGACCGCCGCGCTCGCCTGGGCAGTCCTCGCCTATATCTGCATCGACTTCGATTTCTGGCAGAAGCTGGTGCCGATCCTGCCCGGCCAGGAACGGGTCTGGCGCGCCAGTACCGAGGTGGCACTTGCCTTCACGCTGGTGCTGTTCCTCTACACCTATCTCCATCTCAACCGTTGGCACGGCGTCCTGTCGATCTTCACGGTGGTCTGGCTGGCGGCCCTCGGCGGTCTCGGCGCCATGGCGGCGTTCGATCCGCAGCTGGCGTCCGGCATCGCGCGCCTGTCGCTGGCCGCCACCGCGGTCGCCGGCCTCGGCCTGATCGGCTTTCTGTCCTTCAAGCGGTTCGACCGGGCGATCATGCTGATACCGACCTGGTGCCTGATCGGGCTCTGGCTGTTCGCGGGCTGGATGACGGTGACCGGCCAGATCGACAACGACATCATCCAGCCGGCACTCGGCGGCGGGCTGGTGCTGATCGTGCTCCTGATCGGCTTCACGGTCATGCAGCACGCCTTCGCCGGCGGCAGCTTCGCGCACGGGCTTCTGTCCGACATGGAGCGTCGCTCGCTGGCGCTGTCCGGCACGGGCGATGCGGTGTTCGACTGGGACGTCAGCCGCGACCGCATCTTTGCCGGTGCCGACGGCGATGCCCTGGCCGGGATGCCGATCGCCTCGATGAACGGGCCCGCGCGCGACTGGCTTCCGATCCTCCATCCGGACGACCGCGACCGGTTCAAGCTGACACTGGACACCATCCTGGAACACAGGCGCGGCCGGATCACCCAGGAATTCCGGATGCGGGACGAAGATGGCCATTATCACTGGGTCTCGCTGCGGGCCCGCCCGGTGCTCGGCAGCGACGGCGAGGTGGTGCGCTGCGTCGGGACGCTGAAGGACGTGACGGAGCGCAAGAAGGCCGAGGAGCGGCTGCTCCACGACGCGCTGCACGACCAGCTGACGGGCCTGCCCAACCGCGAACTGTTCATGGACCGGCTGGATGCGATCGGCGTCCTGTCGAACACGCGGGAGGACGTCCATCCGACGCTGTTCCTCATCGATCTCGACCGCTTCAAGCAGGTCAACGACGATTTCGGCATTGCCACCGGCGACACGATCCTGCTCACCGTCGGACGGCGGCTGAAGCGCATCCTTAAGCCGCAGGATTCCCTCGCGCGGCTCGGCAGCGACCAGTTCGGCCTGATCCTTCTGTCGGAGACCGAGGTCGGCGCCGTCGCCAGCTTTGCCGAGGCGCTGCGCGAGGCGATCAAGGCACCGATCGCCTTCGCCGGCCGGGAGATCGTGCTGACCGGCTCGATCGGCCTGACCGGCTGGACCGAGGCCTCGACGGCCAACGAGGCGTTGAAGGAAGCCGAGCTCGCCATGTATCAGGCCAAGCGCTATGGCGGCGACCGGATCGAGCCGTTCCGCCCGGCCTACAAGACCATCGGATCGAGCCGCTTGCAGCTCGAGGCGGACCTCAGGCGGGCATTCGAGCGCAACGAGCTGTCGCTGGCGTTTCAGCCCATCGTCCGCCTCGATACCGAGTCCGTCGCGGGCTTCGAGGCGCTGCTGCGCTGGGAACACCCGCGCCGGGGTGCCGTCTCGCCGAGCGAATTCGTGCCCATCGCCGAAAGCACCGGCCTGATCGTGCAACTCGGGCAGTTCGCGCTGGAAGAGGCAGCCAAGCGGCTCAGCGACTGGCACCTGATGACATCCGATCAGACGATCTTCGTCTCGGTCAACATCTCCAGCCGGCAGCTGATCCGCCAGGACCTGATTGCGGACGTTCGCACCGTCGTGTCTCGCTATCGGCTGCCGCCGGAATCGCTGAAGCTGGAACTGACCGAATCGCTGGTCATGGACAATCCCGAGCGCTCGGCGCAGCTCCTGGCGCGCCTCCGGGAAATCGGCGTCGGCCTGTCGCTCGACGATTTCGGCACCGGCTATTCGTCGCTCGCCTATCTGATGCGCTTCCCGTTCGACACGCTGAAGATCGACCAGTCGTTTCTGCGCAACAACACCCAGCCGCAGCGGCCGATCATCCTCAATTCGATCGTGACGATGGCCCATGATCTCGGGCTGAAGGTGGTCGCCGAGGGCATCGAGACCGAGTCCGACCTCAATCTCCTGCGCCAGCTGAACTGCGAGTTCGCCCAGAGCTTCCTGTTCTCGCAGCCTTTGACCGTCGATCAGGCGCGCAAGATGCTGCTCGACCAGATGGGCCTGAAACGCGCCAGTTGAGCTGGCGGTCAGGCGTGGCCGGCCTCGCTGGTCAGGAACGCCGCGTTGACGCCCAAAAGCGCCAGGGCCCGGCCGTATTTGTCATCGAGCTTGCTGTCGAAGACGATCGACAGATCGGCCTTGCAGGTCAGCCAGCCATTGGCAGCGATCTCGCCCTCAAGCTGGCCCGGCGCCCAGCCGGAATAGCCGAGCGCCATGATCGCCGTCCGCGGACCGATGCCCTGCGAGATCGCCTTGAGGATGTCGAGCGTCGGCGTCAGCGAGATCCGCTCGGCGACGGAGACGGTGGATTCGGAATCGTAGTCGTCCGAATGCAGGACGAAGCCGCGCCCGCGCTCCACGGGACCACCCATGCAGACCGACACTTCGCGACCGCCAGCGGGCAGCCTGATGTCGTCCTCGCTCTCGACGATGCCGAGCTGGGTCAGGAGCTCCGGGAAGCTCACATGCTGGGGCTTGTTGATGATGAAGCCCATGGCGCCGCTCGGCGAGTGGGCGCAGACATAAATGACCGTCCTATTGAACGGCTCGGCGTCCAGAGCCGGCATCGCGATGAGGAAATGACCCTCGAGCGAATCCGCGGTGGTCTCTTCGTTCTCGTCTCTCAGCATCATCATTCCCGATCATCCTTTCCGCGACCGTGCCCTATCGTGGCACCGCCGCGCCGATCCGACCAGAGCAAGATAGTCACGCCGCGCCCCCTTTGCTGGCCGGTCGCGTGATTTTGAGTGGCTGCGCCCGAAGGTCCTGGTTAAGGATCGCCGCCTGCCTTTCTGCTCGGGCACCTCGACAAACCGGAAACCGGAGAGCGATGCGCCTTCTCGAAACCTGCCGTTTCGCAGCCACCGCCATCGGCATCCTTGCAGCAATGGGCTCTGCCGAAGCCCGTTCCGTAAGCGCCGCGGAGCCGATGACCGTCCGCCTCGCCACCGCGCCCGCTGGCGCAGATGGCAGCGTGCGGGGCGCGCTGATCCTCGACCTTGCGCCCGGCTGGAAGACCTACTGGGTGGATCCAGGCGCCTCCGGCATCCCGCCGACGATCGACTTCACCGCCACCGAGGGACTTGCTCACGCGGATTTGCATTTCCCGGCGCCGCAACGCTTCGGCGAAGGGCTCGCGCGCGCCAACGGCTACAGGCATTCCCTGGCCGTGGCGTTCGTGCTGGCGCCTGAAACGGGCGCAGCGCTCGGCCCGGTGGCCGCCTCCGTCCTGCTCGGGGTCTGCCGCGAGATCTGCGTCCCCGTCCAGGCGACGCTGACCACAGCGGAGGCCGATAGCGCCGCCGTCCAGGCCGCCTTTTCGGCGCTTCCGGTCAGGGGCGAGGCAAGCGCGCTTGCGTCCGCAACGCTATCCGGCGACATGCTGGCGGTTGCTATCACCCGCCCCGAAACGGACGAGGCGGACGTTTCCGACCACGCCGCCGATCTCTTCGTTGCCGGTCCCGCTGGCTGGTATTTCGACGAGCCGGGCGCGCCAGCGCGTCACGGCGACGAGCTGGTGTTCCAGGTACCGGTGCTGGAGCGGCCGCGCGGCGAGACGGGGCCGCCCGAGCGCGTCGACGTCGTCTTCACCGATAACGCCGGCGCCCTCGAGGCAAAGGGCCTCGCGGTCGCTCTGTCGCAGTAGTTTCGGCTCGACAAAGCGTCGAAATGCTCCAGTTGCACCGGCGCGGGCAGGTGCCGGCAGCAGACCGGAAGCGTTCCGGGAAGGGAAAGACGAGACATGGCTATCGGTGTAGGCGACAAGATCCCCAACGCAACCCTCAAGACCCGGACGTCGGACGGACCGGTGGATCTGTCGACCGAGGAGATCTTCGGTGGCAAGAAGGTCGTGCTGTTCGCCGTCCCCGGCGCGTTTACGCCGACCTGCACGATGAACCACCTGCCCGGCTTCCTGACCTATAACGAGGAAATCCGCGGCAAGGGCGTCGACACGATCGCCGTCGTCGCGGTCAACGACATCCACGTCATGAGCGCCTGGGAAAAGTCGACTGAAGCGTCCGGCAAGATCACCTTCCTGTCGGATGGCAACGGCGAGTTCACCAAGGCCGTCGGCCTCGACATCGACCTGTCGGTCGCCGGCCTCGGCACGCGCTCCAAGCGCTATTCGATGATCGTCGAGGACGGTGTGGTCACGGCGCTGAACATCGAGGATTCGCCGGGCCGGGCCGACACGTCTTCGGCCGAAGCGCTGCTCGAACAGCTCTGACACACGGCTGTCGTCGGCGCCACGGCGCCGGCGATGCCATCGTCAGCCCGCGACCTTCTTCTTGAACGGCGCCATGCCGGCACGGGCCAGTTCATCGGCGCGTTCGTTCAGCTCGTTGCCGTCGTGGCCGCGGACCCAGTGGAAGGTCACGTCGTGGCGGCCCTTCTCTTCCTCGAGGCGCTGCCACAGCTCGGCGTTCTTCACCGGCTTGCGGTCGGCGGTCTTCCAGCCATTGCGCTTCCAGCCGTGGATCCACTTGGTGATCCCGTCCCGCATGTACTGGGAGTCCGAATAGATATCGACGGCGCAGTGCCGCTTCAGCGCGGCGAGCGCCTCGATCACCGCCATCAGTTCCATGCGGTTGTTGGTCGTCAGCGCCTCGCCGCCCTTCAACTCTTTCTCCGCGCCGTTGAAACGCAGGATCGCTGCCCAGCCGCCAGGGCCGGGATTGCCCGAGCAGGCCCCGTCCGTGTGGATCTCGACCCTGTCGCCGCCTTCGCCGCTCATTGCGTCACCCGATCGATATCGAAGCCGTATTCGGCGGCGCTGGCCACCGCCCGGTGGAAGCGCAGCTTGCGCAGATATTCGCGCGGGTCCTTCTTGGTGACGAAGGAGCCCTCCGGCACGTTCAGCCAGTCATAGAGCCGTGTCAGCATGAAGCGCATCGACGCGCCGCGGCACAGGATCGGCAGCGCCGCGACCTCGGCGGCGCTAAGGGGGCGCACGCTCGCATAGCCCTCGATCAGGCCGCGGCCCTTGGTGACGTTGAAGCTGCCATCGGCCTCGAAGCACCAGGCGCAGAGGCCGATGGCGAGGTCGTAGGCAAGCAGATCGTTGCAGGCAAAATAAAAGTCGATCAGCCCGGAGAGTTCGCCGGCGAGGAAGAAGACATTGTCGGGGAAGAGGTCGGCGTGGATGATCCCGTCAGGCAAATCCGCCGGCCAGTTCGCCTCGAGAAACGCCAGTTCCTCGTCGATCGCGGCGGCCAAACCCGGCTCGATCTCGTCGACGCGATCGCCGCAGCTCTCGAACAGCGGCCGCCATTCGCCGAGCGACAGACCGTTCTCGCGGCGGAGACCGAAATCGCCCGCTGCCGCGTGCATCCCGGCCATGGCACGGCCGACGGCGCGGCAGTGATCGGCGGTCGGGCGGCGGGTCCACATGCCTTCAAGAAAGGTGAAGATCGCGCCCGGCCGCCCGGCTAGCTCGCCGAGTGCTTCGCCCGCTTTGGTATGCACCGGCAGCGGGCAGGAGATGCCGCGCTCGGCCAGATGCTCCATCAGGCCAACGAAGAACGGCAGGTCGTCGCGGTTCACGCGCTTTTCGTAGAGCGTCAGGATGAAGGTGCCGGCTTCCGTGCGCAGCAGGAAGTTGGAGTTCTCGACCCCTTCCGCGATGCCCTTGTAGCTCAGCAGCGCGCCGAGACCGTAGTCGGTGAGAAAGTCGGCGAGCTGGATTTCCGAGATGTCAGTATAGACCGCCACGCGCTCAGTTCCGGCCGCTGACGAAGGCCATGTCGGCAGCGGTGAGCGGCGTCTCGCGCAGCGAGCGCATGACCGGGAAGCTCTCGGTTTCCTCGGCGGTTCGCACCAGCTCGACCGTCACCTCGAAGCGCGAACGGAATTCGTCGACGATCGCATCGACCAGGATCTCGGGTGCCGAGGCACCGGCGGAGAGTGCCACCACGCCGCCCGGCGGAACGCAGTCCCACGGCAGGTCCGCCACGCCCTCGACCAGCGCGCCCTGCATGGCGCCCGCCCGCTCGGCGACTTCGACCAGCCGCTTGGAGTTCGACGAATTGGGTGCGCCGACGACGATGAACAGGTCCGCACCCGGCGCTGCCGCCTTCACCGCTTCCTGCCGGTTGGTCGTGGCGTAGCAGATCGATTCGGAGGACGGCGCCTGCATATCCGGGAATCGCGCCTGCAGCGCCGCGATGATGCCGCTGGTGTCGTCGACCGAAAGCGTCGTCTGGGTGACGAAGCCAAGTGCCGCCGGATCGGCCGGCACGAAGGCGGCGACATCGTCCTCGGTCTCGATCAGAGTCACCTCGCCCGGCAGCAGCTGACCCATCGTGCCGATCACCTCAGGGTGCCCCTTGTGGCCGACCAGCAGCACGTGGCGGCCGCGCTTGACGTGCAGCATCGCCTGCTTGTGGACCTTGGAGACCAGCGGGCACGTCGCGTCGAGATAGAGCATCTCGCGGGCAGCAGCAGCCGCTGGCACGGATTTCGGCACGCCATGGGCGGAGAACACCACCGGCTGGCCGTCGTCCGGCACGTCGTCGAGTTCCTTGACGAAGACCGCGCCCATGTTGCGCAGCCCTTCGACGACGTAGCGGTTGTGGACGATCTCGTGGCGGACATAGACCGGCGCGCCGTGCTTCTTCAGCGCCAGCACGACGATCTGGATCGCCCGGTCGACGCCGGCGCAGAAGCCGCGCGGCTCGCACATGCGGATCGTCAGTTTCGGCTTGGCTTGGGAATTGGGCAAACGAGGCTCCGGGTCTGGGGCGGTGTGCCCCGGCCGAATGAAGGGATGCGACCGGCGGGTGTCAAGGCTTGCGGGCGCGCCAGTCCGAAACGACCAGCAGTACAGTCATGACGATGAGGACGAGTCCGATCCCATACCAAGTGACCGCGTATTGCAGGTGGTTGTTGGGTATCTGAACCACCGTCGTGCCGCCGACCGGCCAGCCGCCGGGAGCGCGGCCGGGACCGGCATCGACGAAAAACGGCAAGGTGCGAACGCCCGGCGGGATCGTCAGACCCTCGGCCATCGAGTCGACGTCGCGCCAGAAGAAGGTGTTTCCGCCCGGATCGTTGTCGGGGACGAAGAAGCCGGGCTCCTCCGTCGGCGCATTGCGGGCGAGGCCGGTGATGGTCACCGGGCCCTCGACCTGACCTTCGCGGCGTGTCTCGGGGTCGCGCCGGTCATAGGGCACGAAACCGCGATTGACGAACAGCAGGCGATTGCCGTCCGTCAGCAGCGGGACATAGACGTTCCAGCCCGCCTGCCCGTCAAAGGTCGACAGGAAATACCGCTCGCCCTCGTTGAGGAAGCGGCCTTCGACGGTCGCCGGCGTGTAGTCGACGTCGCCGGTGGCGGCGAATTGCGCTTCGAGCGCGTCGAGATCGATCGGCTCGGAGACGATGCGCTGGTCGATCTGCGCAACGAGCGCTTCCTTCCACTGCAGTCGCTCGACCTGCCAGGTGCCGAGCGCCATCAGGATCACGATGCCGACGAGACAGGCAACGATGGCGAACCAGTAGCGGCCGCGGCTCATGCGGAAGGGCTGGACCGGCCCGCTCGCTACGGCCTCCGGATCATTCACCATGGTCGAGCCGGCCTTCCGCCGCCCGGTGCTTGTACTGGAGGGCGATCATCAGGCCTTTCAACGCCCGCAGCAGCGGCAGCGCGAGCGCCAGGATCAGCGGCAGCCAGAGCAGGAGATGCACCCAGAGCGGCGGGTTGAAGCTGACCTCGACCCACAGCGCCAGGCCGCAGACGACGAAGCCGATGATCAGGATGACGAACACCGCAGGACCATCGCCGGAATCGATGAAGGCGTAATCGAGATCGCAGTTCGAGCAGCGCGGCGCCACCGTCAGGAAGCCGGCGAAGAGCTTGCCCTCGCCGCAGCGCGGACAGCGTCCCAGGAGACCGGCGCGGGTCGGGTCGGCCGAAGCCTGATCGGGCTGCTGATCGGTCATGTGCTCGTTCCCTGAAGCGAAGAAGGCGGCCGCATTGCTGCGCCGCCTCCCCCAAGGTCGCTGTCTGAAGCCAGAATCACATTTGGTGGATGACACCGCCCCAGCTGCCCCAGACATAGATGCTGAAGAACAGGAAGAGCCACACCACGTCGACGAAATGCCAGTACCAGGCAGCCGCCTCGAAGCCGAAATGCTTCTCCGGGCTGAACTGCCCCTTCATCGCGCGGATCAGGCAGACGATCAGGAAGATCGTGCCGACGATGACATGGAAGCCATGGAAGCCGGTCGCCATGAAGAAGGTCGAGCCGTAGATCGAACCGGCAAAGGCGAATGGCGCGTGGGCGTACTCGTAATACTGCACGTAGGAGAAGATCAGGCCGAGCAGCACGGTCAGCGCAAGGCCCCAGACCAGACCCTTGCGGTCGTTGTGCAGCAGCGCATGGTGCGCCCAGGTGACCGTCGTGCCCGACAGGAGCAGGGTCACCGTGTTGAACAGCGGCAGATGCAGCGGGTCGAGCACCTCGATACCGACCGGCGGCCACTGGCCACCGAGCACCTCGGTGCGGGCCGCCTGGACGGCCTCGTTCGGGAACAGGCTAGCGTCGAAGAATGCCCAGAACCACGCGACGAAGAACATCACCTCCGAGGCGATGAACATGATCATGCCATAGCGCAGATGCATCGACACGACCGGCGTATGCGCGCCTTCCTGGCCTTCCTTGATGGCGTCGGACCACCACGCGTACATCACGTAGAGGACGATCGCGAGGCCGACGAAGAAGATCCACGGCGTCGCCAGATCGATCCCGAAGACCAGGAACTGTCCGCCCGATGCGTAACGCATGTAGCTGACCGAGCCGATCATCAGGATGAACGCGCCGATCGAGGCGATGAACGGCCACGGGCTCGGGTCGATGATGTGATAATCGTGATGCTTGGCGTGCGTGTCTGCCATCGCGGTTCCCCGGTCTCCCTTACTGCTCGGCGATCTGACTACAAGAGATCGGCGGCAAACTCCAGCTTGCGATAGATCCCCCACCGGCGCTTCAGCGCGCGGCGCGAGACGTCAAAGATTGTCCGTTGCGGCGCCCGTTCCCCCGTCCGTCGGCGCGGTGGCCACCGGCTCGGACGCGCCGCCCTGCGGGAAGAACGTATAGGACAGCGTGATCGCCCTGCCGTTCTTCAACTCTTCCGATTCCATGATATCCGGGTCGATGAAGAACACGATGGGCATGTCCATCTCCTCGCCCGGCTGGAGCGTCTGGTTGTCGAAGCAGAAGCAGGCGATCTTGTTGAAGTAGAGCCCGGCGGCGTCCGGCGTCACGTTGTAGGTTGCCTGCGCGGTCACGGGCCTGTCCGAATTGTTGCGGACATGGAAACTGGTCTGGCGCGTGTCGCCGAGCTTGACGGTAATCTCGCGCTCGTTCGGACCAAAGGTCCATGCCAGGCCCGGCGCGACATTCCCGTCGAACCGCACCACGACCGACTGGTCGACGACCCGGCCGAATTCGCTATCGGCGCGCTGGGTCGTTCCGCCATAGCCGGTGACCTGGCAGAACAGCTCGTAGAGCGGCACCGAGGCGTAGGCGGCACCGACCATGCCGAAGGCAAAGGCGGCGCAGGCGACAGCGATAATCCTGCCGCGACGGACGGTCTTTTCGGGGAGGCGGTCGGAGGGGCCGCTCATGCCGACATCTTTGCCAGCGAGACGAAATAGAAGATCACTACGAGCGCGACGAGGACGACACCGATCGCGATGTTGCGGTTGCGCCGCGCCTTCTGCTCGGCCTCGGTCAGCCGGATGCCATCATCTTCCATCTCAGAGCCCACCCGTCGAGACCATGCCGCCGACGAGACCCTCGACCAGCAGGATGGCGAACAGCGCGAACAGATAGAAGATCGAGAAGGCGAACAGCTTTTTCGCCGGCACCATCTGGGCGTCGCCGTCGGCCATTTTCAGCGTTGCATAGGCGTGGCGCAGGAAGTTCGCCCCGAGGACGATCGCGGCGATGCCGTAGACCGGCCCGGCGAAGCCGAGCAGCCAGGGAGCGACCGCGACGGGCACGAGAACCGCCGAGTAGAGGAAGATCTGGTTTCGCGTCGTCCGCTCGCCCGCGACGTTCGGAAGCATCGGGACGCCGGCACTGCCGTAGTCCTTCATCTTGAAAAGCGCGAGCGCCCAGAAATGCGGCGGCGTCCAGAGAAAGATGATCAGGAACAGGACGACGCTCTCGATCGCCACGCCGCCGGTCACGGCGGCCCAGCCGATCATCGGGGGGAAGGCGCCCGCCGCCCCGCCGATGACGATGTTCTGCGGCGTCCGGCGCTTCAGGCCCATCGTGTAGATGACGGCATAAAAGAAGATCGTGAAGGCGAGCAGCGCCGCGGCGAACCAGTTGGTCGCAAGGCCGAGCATCATCACTGAAAGGCATGACAAGCCGACGCCGAAGCCGAGTGCCGTCTCGGGCGCGATGCGCCCCGCGGCCACGGGGCGCTGTGCTGTGCGGGTCATCAGCCGGTCGATGTCGGCATCGTACCACATGTTGAGCGCGCCGGAGGCGCCGGCACCCATGGCGATCGACAGGACGGCGATGAACGCCAAAGTCGGGTGCAGATCGCCCGGTGCCATGACCAGGCCGGTGATCGCGGTGAGCACGACCAGCGACATGACCCGCGGCTTCAACAGCGTCAGGAATTCGCGCGGTTCGGCGAGGCTCACCCTGTCGGGAGCGGCCGTTGTGCTGGTGGCATCAAGAAACGTCAAATCAACCTCGGACTGCTCCGGTCGACCGGTTCATCCGGTCCGGTGGGCCGCCGTCCCGGAAGACGGCAGCCACTTCTCGCATCCGCCCGCCGGCCGACGGCCGCGGGCAGATTGCCGTCTTACTTGACGCGCGGCAGCGTCTCCCACTGGTGGTAGGGCGGCGGCGACGGCAGCTGCCACTCGAGCGTGGTCGCACCCTCGCCCCAGGGATTGGCCCCGGCGACGCGCTTCTTCGAGAACGCCTCGAACACCGTGTACAGGAACACCAGCACCGCGAAGGCCGAGATGTAGGAGCCCATCGAGGAGACGAAGTTCCAGCCCGCATAGGCCTCGGGGTAGTCGACGTAGCGGCGCGGCATGCCCGCGGCGCCGAGGAAATGCTGCGGGAAGAACAGGATGTTAACGCCAACGAAGGTCAGCCAGAAATGAATTTTCCCAAGCGTCTCGTTGTACATGTACCCGGTCATCTTCGGGAACCAGTAGTACCAGCCGGCGAAGATCGCGAAGACCGCACCCAGCGACAGCACGTAATGGAAATGCGCCACGACGTAGTAGGTGTCATGCAGCACCCGGTCCATGCCGGCATTGGCCAGCTTGACGCCGGTGACGCCACCGACGGTGAACAGGAAGATGAAGCCGATCGCCCAGAGCATCGGCGTCTTGAAGGACAGCGAGCCGCCCCACATCGTCGCGATCCAGGAGAAGATCTTGATGCCGGTGGGCACCGCGATGACCATCGTGGCGAACACGAAGTAGCGCTGCGTGTTGAGCGAGATGCCGGTGGTGTACATGTGGTGCGCCCACACGACGAAGCCGACCACGCCGATCGCGACCATGGCGTAGGCCATGCCCAGATAGCCGAACACCGGCTTGCGGGAGAAGGTCGAGATGATGTGGCTGATGATGCCGAAGGCCGGCAGGATCAGGATGTAGACCTCGGGGTGACCGAAGAACCAGAACAGATGCTGGAACAGGATCGGGTCGCCGCCGCCGGCCGGATCGAAGAAGGTCGTGCCGAAATTGCGGTCGGTGAGCAGCATGGTGATGGCGCCCGCCAGGACCGGCAGCGACAGAAGCAGCAGGAAGGCGGTGACCAGCACGGACCAGGCGAACAGCGGCATCTTGTGCAGGGTCATGCCCGGCGCGCGCATGTTCAGGATGGTGGTGATGAAGTTGATGGCGCCGAGGATCGACGAGGCGCCGGCAATGTGCAGCGAGAAGATCGCCAGATCCACCGCGGGCCCCGGATGGCCAGACGTCGACAGCGGCGGGTACATGGTCCAGCCAGTACCGACGCCGTTGGCGCCCGGCGCGCCCTCGACGAACATCGAGAGCAGCAACAGCGGGAAGGACACGGCCAGGAGCCAGAAGGAGATGTTGTTCAGCCGAGGGAACGCCATGTCCGGCGCGCCGATCATGATCGGCACCATCCAGTTGGCGAAGCCGCCGATCAGCGCCGGCATCACCATGAAGAAGATCATGATCAGGCCGTGGCCGGTGGTGAAGACGTTGTAGATCTGCGGATCGCCGAAGATCTGCAGACCCGGCTCCTGCAGCTCCATGCGCATCGCGACCGACAGACCACCGCCGATGATGCCGGCGCAGATCGCGAAGATCAGGTAGAGGGTGCCGATGTCCTTGTGGTTGGTCGAATAGACCCAGCGCGTCCAGCCGGTCGGCTTGTGGTCGCCATGGGCGTCGTGAGTGGCTCCATAAGCCATGTCGATCTCCTCGAACCCTAGTGTTTAACGGCCGGCCACGGCGACATCGCCGGCGGACTGGATCTGCGCGGTCAACGCGGCATTGGCGCCGGCGAGGTCGTCGGCGGCAGCAGCATACCAGCTGGCGAACTGCTCCTTGGACACCACCCGCACGGCGATCGGCATGTTGTAATGGGCCTGGCCGCAGAGCTCGGAGCACTGTCCGTAGTAGATGCCCTCGCGCAGCGGCTCCATGAAATACTCGTTGATCCGGCCCGGCACCGCATCGACCTTCACGCCCATCGACGGCAACGCGAAGGCGTGGATCACGTCGGCAGAGGTGGAAAGGATGCGGATGACGGTGTTCACCGGAACGACCATCTCGGAGTCGACGGCCAGGAGATGCGGATAGACGGCGCGATCTTCCTTGCCGGAGCCGTCACGGTCTTCCTCCAGCAGCGGATATGACTCGAAAGAAACCGGCTCGGCGGCGGCCTCGCCCTCGGTCTCGATCGGCTGGTACTCGTAGCCCCAGTACCACTGGTAGCCGGTCGCCTTCACAGTCAGCTCGGGTTCGCGCGGCGGATTGTACTGCGCGGTGAGGAGCTGGAAGGACGGCACGGCCAGGAACAGGAGGATGATCACCGGCGCCAGTGTCCACACGACCTCGATCGTCGTGTTGTGGCTGGTGCGGGACGGCTGCGGGTTGCGGTGCGCGGCGTAGCGATAGATGCACCAGCCCAGGAGGGCGGCCACGAGAGCCGTAATCGGAATGATGAACGCCAGCGTGTAATTGCTGAACCAGTGGACCTGCGCCTGGATCGGCGAAAGCGCCTCCTGCAGCCCCATCTGCCATGGATGTGGCTGTCCCGGGATCAGGGCGGCATCCTGTGCCGACGCGGTGCCGGCCCCTCCCAGAAACGCCGCGGCGGCGAAGAACGATCGTCTCACTCGCATTATCTCCATCTGTCGCACCCGCGGCAGCCCTTGATCATCGATGATGCGGCCGGCAGGAGCCGATGCCCGCACGCCCATACATATTAAAAAACAAATATGTCTGGCAGTCCACCGCTTCAAACCACGAAACCCGGCGCGCCGCAACATCTTAGAAGGGTCATAAGCTTGCGACAAAATCGCGAAAGTCTCAGCCCGGACCTCGGGCATCGTCCGGGCCACTTGCCTGCAAGGGGCCCTGCAAGGAAACGACGACGCGTGCTAGCGTCGTGCCGCGATGCATGGTCGCCTCTCGAAGCGTCCCGGCGTCTCGTGCGATAAGCATTTGTTTACCATGCCCGCGCCAAACCGGTACGAGCGCGTGATTCGGATATTTCCCATGACAAGAACCCTTCGGCCCCTTCTTGCGGCCCTCCTCCTCGCCGGACTTGGATCGAGCGGCCCGGCGGCCGCCCAGTCCGGGGCGACCGGGACGGTGAAGTCGCAGCATGGCTCCTGGGCAGTGGTCTGCGACGAGCCGGCCGGCGCAACCGGCGAACAATGCGCCCTCCTCCAGAACGTCGTCGCCGAGGACCGGCCGGAAGTCGGCCTGTCGATCGTCGCGCTGAAGACGGCCGACCAGCAGGCGCGTATCCTGCGGATCCTGGCGCCGCTCGGCATTCTCCTGCCGAACGGCCTCGGCCTCTATGTCGACGGCAAGGATATCGGGCGGGCGCAGTTCGTCCGCTGTTTCCAGGATGGCTGCTATGCCGAGGTGATCCTCGCCGACGAGCTGCTGACGACGCTGTCGGCCGGCACCACCGCGACCTTCATCGTCTTCCAGACCCCGGAGCAGGGCATCGGCATCCCGGTCGACCTTGCCGGCTTCAAGGACGGCTTCGACGCCCTGCCCTAGTCGTCGCGGCTCCCTGCTCTGAGGGTCTGGCTCGATGGCGGTTGGCAGGACGGCTGCGCGATCATATCTGCGCAGCCACAGTCGCCATCTCAGGAGTTTTTCATGACCGCGTCGCTGATCGAGCGCTTCGACATTTCCCGCGCCGAGATCGACGCGATCCTCGGCGAGACGCTGGCCGACGCCGATGACGGGGAGCTGTTCCTCGAGTACCGCGAATCGGAATCGCTGGTCTTCGACAATGGCCGGCTGAAATCCGGCAATTTTTCGCTGGACCAGGGGTTCGGGCTGCGCGCAGTGGCCGGCGAAGCAGTCGGCTACGCGCATGCCGGCGATTTTTCCGAAGCGGCCCTCAAGCGCGCCGCGAGCGCCGTCGCCGCGGTCAAGACCGGGCATCACGGCACCTATGCCGAGCCGCCGGCCGGCACCAATCGCAAGCTCTACGGCGACGAGAACCCGATCCCGACGCCGGGCTTCGAGGCGAAGGTCAAGCTGCTGCAGGAAATCGACGCCTATCTGCGCGCCAAGGGCGACGACGTCCGGCAGGTGTCGGCAACGCTCGGCGCGCAATGGCAGACGGTCGAGATCTTGCGGGCCGACGGCCGCCTGGCGAAGGACATCCGGCCGCTGGTGCGGATCAACATCTCGGTCGTCTGCGGCGCCGGCGACCGGCAGGAATCGGGCTCCTTCGGCGCCGGCGGCCGGACCGGATTGGCGGAATTCATGGTCGCCGAGAACTGGCAGGCGATCGCCGACAAGGCGCTTCAACAGGCTCGCACCAACCTGACGGCCGTGCCCGCCCCGGCCGGCACGTTCGACATCGTGCTCGGCTCGGGCTGGCCGGGCGTGATGCTGCACGAGGCCGTGGGCCATGGGCTCGAAGGCGACTTCAACCGCAAGAAGACCTCGGCCTTTTCCGGCCTGATGGGCCAGCAGGTCGCCGCTAAAGGCGTCACCGTCGTCGACGACGGCACGCTGGCCGAGCGGCGCGGGTCGCTGACCATCGACGACGAGGGAACGCCGACCAACCGCACCGTGCTGATCGAGGACGGCACGCTCGTCGGCTACATGCAGGACCGGCAGAACGCCCGGCTGATGGGGGCGACCGCCACCGGCAACGGGCGTCGCCAGTCCTATGCCCACGCGCCGATGCCGCGCATGACCAACACGATGATGCTCGCCGGCCCGCACGAGCCAGCGGAGATCATCGCGTCGGTGAAGGACGGCATCTACGCCGTGTCCTTCGGCGGCGGCCAGGTCGACATCACCTCCGGCAAGTTCGTCTTCGGCTGCACGGAGGCCTACCGGATCCGCGACGGCAAGGTGGCCGAGCCGCTGAAGGGCGCCATGCTGATCGGCAACGGACCGGAGGCGATGCACCGCGTCTCGATGATCGGCAACGACGTCGCGCTCGATACCGGCGTCGGCATGTGCGGCAAGAACGGCCAGGGCGTTCCGGTCGGCGTCGGCCAGCCGCATCTGCGGATGGACCAGATCACCGTCGGTGGGACGGAGACGTAACGCCGCAGGCCTGGCCCAGCTCTACTGGCCATTAGTGCGAGCCTGACGACAAGAGCAGGCTCGCTGTGCCCTTACGGATAAAGCCGCTCGATCCGCCAGGCGCCGGCGTTGCCGTCACGGGTGAACAGCGCCCGATCATGTAGCCGGAAGGCGCCGTCGTGCCAGAACTCGATCTGCTGCGGCACGAGGCGGAAACCGGACCAATGCGGCGGCCGCGGCACGGCACCGCCGCCGTACTGGTCGCCCAGTTCGGCGACGCGCGCCTCCAGCACGGCGCGGCTGTCGAGCGAACGCGACTGCGCCGAGGCCCAGGCGCCGATGCGGCTGCCCAGCGGCCGGGAAGCGAAATAGGCATCCGCCTCGGCTTCACTGACCACTTCCACCGGACCGCGAAGCCGGACCTGCCGGCGCAGCGACTTCCAGTGGAAGCACATCGCCGCCTTGCGCGATGCCAGAAGCTGGCGGCCCTTGGCGCTTTCGAAGTTCGTATAGAAGACGAAGCCGGCGGCGTCGAAATCCTTGAGCAACACCATCCGGACGTCCGGCAGGCCCGCTCCGTCGACGGTCGCGAGCGCCACGGCGTTCGGATCGTTCGGCTCGCTCGTCTCGGCGTCCGCCAGCCAGTTCGCGAAAAGGCCGAACGGGTCGTCGCCCACAGGTCTTTCACCAAGGGTTAAGGCTTCATTCGCCATATTCGCTGTGTTCCTTGCAATGGGGAACGCCCTCTGATTCCCAAGAGGGCGTGGCGCGGCAACAGATAAGAGATCGATGGCACGATACCAGCTTCTTGCGGCCAGCGTTCTTTCCCTGGGACTTGGCGGCTGCATCGTCTCGGGCCCGGGCCTCGACGGGATGGTCGATTCGGAGCTGATCACCGGCTCGATCGACCGCGCCCAGCCCGCCGCCGCACCGAACGAGGAACTCGCCTCCGACGAGCGCACCGTGCGCAACGCGGTCTCAACGGCCGACATCAAGGGCGGCGAGGTCCGGCATGCCTGGGCCAATCCGCAGACCGGCGCAAACGGCGTCCTGTCCGCCATACGCGAGGTTCGTGACGGGCCCCGGATATGCCGCAGCTTCGAGACCTCGCGCCAACGCTTCGACGGCATCGCCCTCTATCGCGGCGAGGCGTGCACCGTCGGCGAAGGCGAATGGGCACTGGTCAGCTTCAACGAAGCGGGAAGCTGAACCGTCTCACGCCAGGTCAGCCCTTAAATTTCTAGCAGCAGGGGCCCATATAACCCCGGCGCGGGCCGATCCCGCGCGCATGCCGAATGCCATCATCGTACTCGAAGGACCTCTTGCCAGATGCGCGATCCCTACGCCGTCCTCGGCGTCGCCAAGTCGGCGAGCGAGAAAGAGATCAAGACCGCCTTCCGCAAGCTTGCGAAGCAGTTTCATCCGGACGCCAACGCCAACGATCCGAGCGCCATCAACCGTTTCAACGAGGCGAACCAGGCCTACGAGATTCTTGGCGACAAGGAGAAGCGGGCGCAGTTCGACCGCGGCGAGATCGACGAGGAAGGCAAGCAGAAGTTCCAGGGCTTTTCGGGCGACCCGTTCGGCGGGGCGCGGCGCAGCGCGCGGCCTGGCGGGTTCGAGTTCCGCTCCTCGGGCCGTGCCGACGACCTCGGCTCGGACGGCATCTTCTCCGATTTCTTCGAGCAGGCGTTTTCCGGCGGCGCCGGACGGCGGGGCGCCGCGGAAGGGCCTGGCTTCAACGCCGCGCGCAGTGCCGCCGCGAAGGGGGCCGACCTCAATGCGCGGCTGGCGGTCCGTCTCGAGGACATTGTCGCCGGCGACAAGGTGGAAGCGGAATTTCCCAATGGCAAGCGGCTTGCCATCCGCCTGCCCGACGGCGTCGAGGACGGCCAGACCGTCCGTTTGAAGGGCCAGGGCCAGCCCTCGCCGCTGCCCGGCGGCACGGCCGGTGACGCGCTGGTGACCATCAGCTTCGTGCCGCATCCTCGCTTCCGCATCGACGGACGGGACCTCGTCCATGACCTCGCTCTGCCTCTGGAAACGGCGGTTCTGGGCGGCAAGATCGCGGTCGAGGCCCTCAACGGCCGGGTTTCGCTGCGCATCCCGCCGTGGACCAGCTCCGGCAAGACCTTCCGCCTGAAGGGCAAGGGGCTGACGACGAAGGCCGGTGGACGGGGCGATCTGCTCGTCTCGGTCCGGGTGATGCTGCCGAAGGACGATCCCGAGCTGGAAGCGCTGTTTCGCCAGCGCGCCGAGCAGGAGCTCGCCACGGACTAACCGGGCGAGACGGCCACTGCGCTTGATGGTCCGGCGGGGCTGTGCCATACCCGCCGCCGTCTAAACCACCCATTGCAGTAGGTCCGGGGGATTCGCGCCATGGCACATTCAACCGGATTGATGAACGGCAAGCGCGGCCTCGTGATGGGGGTCGCGAACAACCGCTCGATCGCCTGGGGCATCGCCAAGGCGCTCGCCGAGCAGGGCGCCGAGATCGCCCTCACCTACCAGGGGGACGCGCTGAAGAAGCGCGTCGAGCCGCTCGCCGCCGAACTCGGCGCATTCGTCGCCGGTCACTGCGACGTCGCCGACAGCGCCAGCATCGACGCGGTGTTCGAAGGTCTCGAGGCGCGCTGGGGCAAGCTCGACTTTCTCGTCCACGCCATCGGCTTTTCCGACAAGGACGAGCTGACCGGCCGCTACGTCGACACGTCGGAAGGCAATTTCACCAAGACGATGCTGATCTCGGTCTATTCCTTCACGGCGGTCGCACAGCGGGCCGAGAAGCTGATGACCGATGGCGGTTCGATGCTCACGCTGACCTATTACGGCGCCGAAAAGGTCATGCCGCACTACAACGTCATGGGCGTCGCGAAGGCCGCGCTCGAAGCCTCTGTGCGCTATCTCGCGGTCGATCTCGGCAAGCAGAAGATCCGCGTCAACGCGATCTCCGCCGGCCCGATCAAGACCCTGGCGGCCTCCGGCATCGGCGATTTCCGCTACATCCTGAAGTGGAACGAGTACAACGCGCCGCTGAAGCGGACGGTGACGATCGACGAGGTCGGCCAGTCGGCCCTGTATCTCCTCTCCGACATGTCGACGGCCGTCACCGGCGAAGTCCACCATGTCGATTCGGGCTACCACACGGTCGGCATGAAGGCGGTCGACGCGCCGGACATCTCCGTCGTCAAGGACGTCCCGTAGCCCGCGCGGTTGCTGGTGTCGGCATGAGCCCTCCCCTCCTCTATCTGTGCCGCCACGGCCAGACAGCCTGGAACGCCGAAGGGCGACTGCAGGGACAGGAAGACGTGCCGCTGACGCCGCTCGGCCGCACTCAGGCCGCCCGCAACGGCCTCTATCTGCGCAACGTGCTGGGCGAGCGCGCCGCGTCGCTCCGCTTCATCTCGAGCCCGCTGTCGCGCACGGTCGAGACGATGCGGATCATCCGCACGCAGCTTGGCCTCGACCCCGACGCTTTCGAGCGCGATCCGCGGCTGGTCGAACTGCATTTCGGCGACTGGCAGGGCTCGACCCTGGCCGAGATCGGCGCCCGCGAACCCGGGCAGATCGCCGCCCGCAAGGCGGACAAGTGGCATTTCGTGCCGCCTGGGCCCTTGGGTGAAAGCTACGAGATGCTGGAAAAGCGCGTCGGGCCGGTGTTCGACGCGCTGTCGGAGCCCAGCCTGGTCACCGCCCATGGCGGCGTCGCCCGCATCTTCCTGCGGCGCTATGCCGGGATGGCGCCGGACACGGCGGCCCGCTTCGGCGTGCCGCAGGACCGCATCCTGCACTGGCAGAGCGGCAAGGTCGCCTGGGTCTAGGTCGCTTCAGCCTCAGACGAGGCGGATCGTGCCGAGCGGATGCTGCTCGTCATAGATCAGCACGACGTCCATGCCGGCCTTGACGCCATCGAAGTCGAAGCCATCCGGCAGCATGTAGACGAGACCGTCGCTGAGACGGATTTCCGCCCGCTCGCGATCGACCGCCTCGATCGTCCCGTCGACTTCCTGGGCCATCGACGGAATCTGCATCGCGACCGTCAGCACCGAACTGGCGAAAAATGCGAGTATCTGCCTGGTCATCGAACTGCCTCCTGCGATCGCCGCCCGGGGCCCTGATCCCCGGAGCCCCGGTACCCCGCGAGCCATTTGCCCACGCCATGGCAAAGTCGGATGGGATTGTGTCGGAAGTGGCGCCGAAACTTTAACGATGTGTTGCGTTTCGTTGCATTTGACCGGTTCGCCCCGCAGGGCCTACATCGCCCTTCAGAAATATGCTTCCACCCGGCGGAGTTTCATGTCCCACAACACGTTCGGTCATCTGTTTCGCGTCACCACCTGGGGCGAGAGCCACGGCCCGGCCATCGGCTGCGTGGTCGACGGGACACCGCCCGGAATCCGCTTTTCCGAAGCCGGGATCCAGGCGTTCCTGGATCGCCGCCGCCCCGGCCAGTCGCGCTACACGACCCAGCGCCAGGAGCCCGACCAGGTGCGGGTGCTGTCCGGCGTCGTGCCCGGCGAGGCCGAGGGCGAACTCGTCGCCACCGGGACGCCGATCGCACTGGAGATCCAGAATGTCGACCAGCGGTCGAAGGACTACTCCGACATCGCCCAGCGCTATCGCCCGGGCCACGCCGACATCACCTACGACATCAAATACGGCGTCCGCGACCATCGCGGCGGTGGCCGCTCGTCGGCGCGCGAGACCGCGACGCGGGTCGCAGCCGGTGCGATCGCCCGGCTGGTCGTGCCGGGACTGACCGTGCGGGCGGCGCTGGTGCAGATCGGCACGATCGCCATCGACCGGAGCCGCTGGGACTGGAGCGAGATCGACCGCAACCCGTTCTTCTGCCCCGACGCCGAGACCGCCAAGCGCTGGGCCGACCATCTCGACGCGGTGCGCAAGGCCGGCTCCTCGGTCGGCGCCATCGTCGAGGTCGTCGCCGAGGGCGTGCCGGCGGGTCTTGGCGCGCCGGTCTACGGCAAGCTCGACGCCGACATCGCCGCCGGCCTGATGTCGATCAACGCGGTCAAGGGCGTCGAGATCGGCGACGGCTTCGAAGCGGCGCAACTGACCGGCGAGGACAATGCCGACGAAATCCGGACCGGGCCGGACGGGCAGCCGCAATTCCTGTCGAACCATGCGGGCGGCGTCCTCGGCGGCATCTCCACCGGCCAGCCGGTGGTCGCGCGCTTCGCCGTCAAGCCGACGTCGTCGATCCTGACGCCGCGTCGGTCGATCGACGCGGCGGGCGCCGAGGTCGACGTGATGACCAAGGGACGCCACGACCCCTGCGTCGGCATCCGGGCGGTGCCGATCGGCGAGGCGATGGTGGCCTGTGCCCTCGCCGATCACTATCTGCGCCATCGCGGGCAGACCGGACGCATCTGATCGCCTTCCGGTTGTCGAAGTGGATCGGCCGCATCCGACGATTGGGGCGATTGATAAGCCGACCGCAACGCGCTAGCCCTTGGGCGGACGGTGCGACGAAACAGGAGGACGACCGGATGACCCAGCGGACGAGCCCGGTTTCCTGCCAGCCATGACGACGCGCCTCTATCACCATTCGGTCTTCGCCGAGCACCTGACCGGTCCCGGCCATCCGGAGCGCCCGGAGCGCATGGCCGCGGTGTCGGCGGCGCTCGAGGCCGAATGCTTCCAGCATCTTGACCGCGCAGAGGCGCCGGAAGCCTCGCTCGAGGCGATCTATCGCTGCCACCCGGAAGCCTATGTCCGCAAGGTCGCGACGGCCATCCCGACGGACGGCCTGGTGCGGGTCGACGGCGACACGATCATCAGCCCGAAGAGCTTTTCGGCCGCTTTCCGCGCCGTCGGCGCCGCCGTGGCGGCGGTCGACGACGTCGTGTCGAAGGAAGCCGACAACGTCTTCGTCGCAGCGCGTCCGCCCGGCCATCATGCCGAGACCGCGGTGGCGATGGGCTTCTGCCTGTTCAACAACGCCGCCATCGCCGCGCGCCACGCGCAGGCGGTGCACGGCCTCGAGCGCGTCGCCATCGTCGACTGGGACGTCCATCACGGCAACGGCACGCAGGAGATCTTCTGGTCGGATCCCAGCGTGCTCTACTGCTCGACCCACCAGATGCCGCTCTACCCGGGCACCGGCGCGAAGAACGAGACCGGCGCCGGCAACATCGTCAATGCGCCGCTTTCCTCCGGCGACGACGGCGAGATGCTGCGCGACGCATTCCGCAGCCGGATCCTGCCGGCGCTCCGGGAATTCGAGCCGGATCTGGTAATCGTCTCGGCCGGCTTCGACGGCCATTACCGCGACCCGCTCGGCAATCTGAAGCTGACCGAGGGCGATTTCGACTGGGCGACGGCCGAGCTTCTGGCCATCGCCGACCGCTATGCACAGGGGCGGCTTGTGAGCCTGCTCGAAGGCGGCTACGACCTGCAGGGCCTTGCCGTCTCCACCGCCGCGCACGTCAAGCGGCTGATGACCGGCTGACAGGGGCCGGCAGCAAGCCTCTGCCACGCGCCCAGCCAAACCAACGACGAGAGCCGATGTCCGATACACCTGAAGCCGCGCTGCCGAGCGACGATTCCGACATCAAGCGCATGAGCTTCGAGGAAGCCCTGGCTTCGCTGGAGCGGATCGTCTCGGATCTCGAGCGCGGCGACGTGCCGCTCGACCGCTCGATCCGCATCTACGAGCGCGGCGAGAAGCTGAAGAACCATTGCGATCGGTTGCTCTCGGCAGCCGAGGACAAGGTCGAGAAGATCAAGCTCAACCGTGCCGGCAAGCCGGTCGGCACCGAGCCGCTCGATCCGGGCTGACGCAGGCGTACCGGGCGCGACGCCCGGTCCCGCCGTTCGCTGCCTCACGTCCATGCCGAACCACTCGCGGCGAAACCGTAGCGGCGACACAGCCGCGGTCGATGCGTTCCGCCTCCAGCCATCCCCATCTCCGGTGTGCCTCACGTTGCTGCGCCGCCACATCGCGTTTGGTGGACCATCCGGCTTGAACCATGCAATCTGGAACCGATGTAAGCGAGTTCCTGCCGTCCCGATGGCCTCTGAAAGGTTGATTCAGTGTCCCACGAGTTGAATACGCCGCTGCTCGATCAGATCACTTCGCCCGCGGATCTGCGCCAGATCAAGGAGAGCCAGCTGCGGCAGGTGGCGGACGAGCTGCGCGAGGACCTGATCGACGCGGTGTCGAGGACCGGCGGCCATCTCGGCGCAGGACTGGGTGTCGTCGAGCTGACGGTGGCGATCCATCACGTCTTCAACACGCCGGACGACCGGCTGATCTGGGATGTCGGCCACCAAGCCTATCCGCACAAGCTTCTGACGGGGCGGCGTGACGGCATGCGCACCGTGCGCCAGGAAGGCGGCCTCTCGGGCTTCGCCAAGCGCACGGAGAGCGAATACGACCCGTTCGGCGCCGGCCACTCCTCGACCTCGATCTCCGCCGGTCTCGGCATGGCCGTGGCGCGTGACCTGTCTGGCGGCGACAACAATGTCATCGCCGTCATCGGCGACGGCGCGATGAGCGCCGGCATGGCGTACGAGGCGATGAACAATGCCGGCGCGCTCGACGCGAGACTGATCGTCATTCTCAACGACAACGACATGTCGATCGCCCAGCCAACCGGGGCGATGAGCGCCTATCTCGCCCGGCTCGTCTCGGGCAAGACCTATCGGACGCTGCGCGACCGGGCCAAGCACATCACCCAGCGCCTGCCGGAATTCATGCGCGAGGGCGCTCGCAAGACCGAGGAATATACCCGCGCCTTCTTCACCGGCGGCACGATGTTCGAGGAGCTCGGCTTCTACTACGTCGGGCCGATCGACGGGCACGATTTCGACCATCTCCTGCCGGTCCTCAAGAACGTTCGCGATGCCAAGACCGGGCCGATCCTTGTCCACGTGATCACCAAGAAGGGCAAGGGCTACGCCCCCGCCGAGAGCTCGGCCGACAAGTATCACGGCGTGTCGAAATTCGACGTCATCACCGGGACACAGGCAAAATCCAAGGGCAATGCCCCGAGCTATACCGCCGTCTTCGCCGAATCGCTGATCCAGGAAGCGCAGGAAGACGACAAGATCGTCGCCGTGAACGCCGCGATGCCGAACGGCACCGGGCTCGACAAGTTCGAGGCCCTCTTCCCGACCCGCACCTTCGACGTCGGCATCGCCGAGCAGCACGCCGTGACCTTCTGCGCCGGGCTCGCGTCGGAAGGCTACAAGCCCTTCGCCGCGATCTACTCGACCTTCCTGCAGCGCGCCTACGACCAGATCGTCCACGACGTGGCGATCCAGAAGCTGCCGGTGCGCTTCGCCATCGACCGCGCCGGCTTCGTCGGCTCCGACGGCCCGACCCATGCAGGCTCGTTCGACACCGGCTTTCTGGCGCCGCTGCCGGGCATGGTGGTGATGGCCGCCGCCGACGAGGCCGAACTGCGCCATATGGTGCGCACCGCGGTGGTCTACGACGAGGGGCCGATCTCCTTCCGCTACCCGCGCGGCAACGGCACCGGCGTCGAGATGCCGGACCGCGGCGTCGCGCTGGAAATCGGCAAGGGCCGCATCCTGCGCGAGGGCACCAAGGTCGCGATCCTGTCCTTCGGCAGCCGGCTCGCCGACAGTCTAGCCGCCGCCGAGGAGCTGGAATCCTTCGGCCTGTCGACGACGGTGGCCGATGCGCGTTTCGCCAAGCCGCTGGACACCGAGCTGATCGGTCGCCTCGCCCGCAATCACGAAGTGCTGATCCTGGTCGAGGAAGGCGCCAGCGGCGGCTTCGCCTCGCAGGTGCTGCAGCATCTGGCGACCAGCGGCCTGCTCGACCGCGGGCTGAAGGTCCGGCCGCTGGTCATGCCGGATCGCTTCATCGACCACGCCTCCCCGGAAGCGATGATCAAGCTCGCCGGGCTCGACAAGCAGGGCATCGTCGATGCGGTTTTCCGCGCGCTGGGCACCGAGGCGAGCCGGGTGATGCAGGCCTGAGAAGGTCCTGCCTCGCTATCGCCGCTTGCCATTTGCGTCGCCGGCCCGCATGACCTCCCGATGGCAGCCACCGAAGAGCAGCATTTGTCGCGCGTGCGACTGGACAGCCTCGTCAGCGAACGAGGCCTAGCGGCGAGTCGCGCAAGGGCCCGCGACGCAATCCGGCGCGGGCACGTCAAGGTCGACGGCCTGACCGTCACCAAGCCGAGCCTCAACGTTCCACCGGACATTGTCATCACCCTCGACGATCCGGCCGCCGACTACGTCTCGCGCGCCGGGCTGAAGCTGGAGTTCGCCCTCGACCGGTTCGGCATCGATGTCGCAGGGCGCACGGCCGTCGATCTCGGCGCCTCGACCGGCGGCTTCACCGAGGCGCTGCTGCGCCGCGGCGCCGCGCATGTCGTCGCGATCGACGTCGGGCACGGGCAGCTGCATCCGCGGATCCGCGCCGACGAGCGCGTCACGGTGATCGAGGGGCTCAATGCCCGCGACATGGAGCGCGAAGATATAGGCGGCCGGCAATTCGACATTCTCGTCGCCGATGTCAGCTTCATCACGCTGCGCCTTGCCCTCCCGCCGGCGCTGGAACTCGCCGAGCCGGGGACGAACGCGGTCTTCCTCGTCAAGCCGCAATTCGAGGCGGGCCGCGACGCGATCGCCAAGAACGGTCTGCTGCGCGATCCCGACAGCGCGCCCGCGGTCGCCGAGGCGCTCCGTGCCTGGCTCGACGACCAGCCGGGCTGGCGGGCGATCGACCTGATCCCCTCGCCGATCGCCGGCGGCGACGGCAATCACGAATTCCTGCTGGCCGGGACGAAGCAGTGAACCTGACCATCGACCATCTCGGCGCCAAGGGCGACGGCGTCGCCGAGACCGCCGACGGTCCCGTCTACGTGCCGTTCACGCTGCCCGGCGAGACCGTGGCCATCGAGCGGCCGGGCACGCCGTTCAAGACGACGACGATCGTGGAAGCGTCGACGCATCGCCAGACGCCGCCCTGCCCGCATTTCGGCGATTGCGGCGGCTGCGACATGCAGCACGCCGACAACGAACTCTACCATTTGTTCAAGCGCGACCTGGTCCTCAAGGCGCTTGCCCGCGAGGGGATCGAGGCCGAGGTGGCGGAACTCGTGCCCTGCCCGCCGGCATCGCGCCGGCGCGTCGTTCTCTCGGCGGCGCGGGTGGATAGCGGCGTCGTGCTCGGCTTCAACGCCGCAGAGTCGAACCGGATCGTGCCGATCACCGTCTGCGTCATCGCGTTGCCGGCGATCGAGCGCGCCCTGCCCGCGCTGCGCCGCCTGGCAAGCCTTCTCGTCGACCGCCGGCGGCCGCTGCGGATCACCGTCACGGCGACGGCAACCGGGCTCGACGTCGTCGTCGCCGACGCGGGAAAGCTGTCGGAGTCGGTGCGCCGCAACGCCGTGAAGCTGGCGCTGGCAGAAGATTTCGCCCGCCTCACGGTCGGTGGCGAGACGGTGATCATGACGCGGCCGCCGACTCTCGCCTTCGACGGCGTCTCGGTGGAACTGCCGGCCGGCACCTTCACCCAGGCCGTCGCGTCGGCCGAGGCGGCGATGGCGACGCTGGTCGAGGGTCATCTTTCCGGCGCCAAGCGGATTGCCGATCTCTTCGCCGGCTGCGGCACGTTCTCGCTGCGACTGGCCCGCCAGGCTGCGGTTCACGCAGTCGAGACCGACCCAGCGGCACTCGCCGCACTGGACACTGCCTGGCGCCGCGCCGCCGGCCTGAAGGCGGTGACGACGGAAAAGCGCGACCTCTACCGCCGGCCGATCCAGGCGAAGGAGCTGAAGCGCTACGACGGCGTGGTGTTCGACCCGCCGCGGGCCGGCGCCGAGGCTGTCGCACAGGAACTGGCCGCCTCGACGGTGCGCCGCGTCGCGGCCGTCTCGTGCAATCCCGTGACCCTGGCGCGCGATCTGCGCATCCTGATCGACGGCGGCTACCGCCTGACCTCCGTGACGCCCGTCGACCAGTTCCTCTGGTCGCATCACGTGGAAGTCGTCGCGCTGCTGGAGCGCTGACGTCGCGCCGGCCTCGCTTGCCGTCCCCGGCTATTCATGCGAGCCAAGTCCGCCTGTCCGACGAGCGCGACATTCTCTTTCCACCAGCCTGAACCGAGACCGTGACCGAGTACCTGACCAGCTACGGCTACGCGTTCCTGTTCGTCGTCGTGCTCCTGGAATCGACCGGGCTGCCGCTGCCGGGTGAAAGCCTGGTGATGGCCGCCGGCATGCTGGCAGGCGAAGGCTCGCTCAGCCTCGGCGCGGTGTTCCTGACCGCGATGGTCGGGGCGGTCGTCGGAGACAATCTCGGCTATCTGCTCGGCCGCCGCTACGGCCGGAACATGGTGGTGCGCTGGGGCGAAAAGGTCGGGCTCGGCGAGCGCCGCTTCGCCATGGTCGAGAAGCGCTTCGAGGATTACGGCATCTGGGTCGTGCTGGTCGCCCGCTTCATCATCATCCTGCGCCAGCTCAACGGCTTCGTCGCCGGCACGATGCACATGAGCTGGCCGAAATTCCTGCTGCTGAACACGATCAGCGCCGCCCTGTGGGCCGGCGCCTACGGCCTCGGCGCCTACATCTTCGGCGCGGCGTTCCGGGTGTTCTTCGCCGAACACGGCACCTGGCCGATCATCGTCATCGCGGCCGGCATCTGCCTCGTCGGCTGCGTCGGAACATACCGGTTTTTGTTTCGGGATGAGGCGGAGGAGCCGGGGATCGGAGAGTCTGCGCCCGTCGAGGGCATCAAGTGCGGCGGCGTTGGGCGAGAGGGTGGCCACGGGCAGACCACCGACAGCATCGAGGAAGACCGTCGAAAGCGTGGATGAAGGCCAACCGCATCGGCGAGGTGGCAGTCACCACACTCACGGCGTCATCCCCGGGCTTGACCCCGGGATCCCTGCCTCACCGCGGAAGCTGCCGCCGCGCGGCAGGGAAGCGATGCCGCTGTCGGCCTGAGGGCGCTCAAACTGATCCTCGCGACGGGGCCCGAGGATGACGCCGGTGGATGATCTGACGCGTCGCCGACGGCGGCGGGACCGTCCCGGTTTGCCAGAGGGTGGCGTCAGCCAGCGCCCCCACGTGCCCGTTGCCGGCGACGGAAACGCGTGCGGACACCGCCGTTACGACACGTCAGTCCACCAACTCGACGAAAAGGCACCTGCGCCCACCAAGGGTCGTCATCCTCGGGCTCCGTCCCGAGAATCCAGGAACGTTGAATGGCGGCAGAGGCGTTGAGGCGTGTCCCACCGGAATCGGCGGCTCGGACGGTTTGGAATGGATCCCCGGGTCAAGCCCGGGGATGACGCCGTGAGGGAGGGAGCGGCCTGTCGCTGGACAAGGGCGGGCGGAAGCCAAGCCTGAGTGAGGCCTCACCCCGCCGAAGCCAAGGGGCGCGACCGATCGAGCCGAGCCGACCGGCGCTACCGGGACATGAAGGCCATAAAAGCGGCCTTCGCCTCCTCCGACGACAGGCGCTCGGTGAAATGGCCGATTTCGCGGTCGATCCGTTTCACGATTTCGTCCTGGCTGCCGCGCAGCAACTCGCGGGCGATGCGCAGAGCTTCCGGCGGCTTCTTCGCCAGGCGCCGCGCGGCATCCAGGGCGGCGGCCTCGGCGTCTTCCGATACCGCATAGACGAGGCCGGCCTGCCGCGCCGCCTCGGCGTCGAAGGTTTCCCCCAGCGCCAGGAGCGCGAAGGCGCGCTGGTCGCCCATGATCCGCGGCGCAATCAGGCTGGAGCCGGCCTCCGGCGTCACGCCGAGATCGAGAAACGGCGTGCGGAAGGTCGAGGCGGGCGAGGCATAGGCGAGGTCGCAATGCATCAGGATGGTCGTGCCGATGCCGATGGCGATGCCGTCGACGGCGGCGACAAGCGGCTTCCTCGTCGTCGCGAGGGCGATGAGGAAGTCGTAGGCGTCGCGCGGCGGGGTGCCGCTCATGGCAACCGCCGTGAAATCCTTGATGTCGTTGCCGGCGGTGAAGGTGCCGGGCGCGCCGCAGATCAGCACCGCGGCGATCGCGTCGTCCTGGCCCGCGCCGGTAATCGCGTCGGCCATCGTCCGGTACATCTCCTGCGTGATGGCGTTCTTCTTGTCGGGCCGGTTCATCCGGAGGGTCAGGACGCCGGCTTCGACGCCGGTCTCGATCAAATCGCTCATCGTGCATCCCTTTCGAGGAGGGACCGCGCAGCGTTCAGGCTGGCGGCGCCGGTGATGACCTGGCGCGAGAGCGCTGCGGTCTCGGTCAGGAGATTCTCGGCCATGAAGCGCGCCAGGGTGGCGCGATCCGGCCGCGAAGAATCGGCGAGCGCCCCCTTGGCGAGATACACCCCGCCTGCGACCAGGCCGAACAGCCGCAGGTAGGATGTCGCGCCGGCGAGTGCCGTATCCATTTCGCCGTCCGCCACGCAGTTGGTCATGAAGTCCGTCGCCTCCCGCAGATCGGCGAGCGAGGCCGCCAATGCCGCGCCGGTAGCCCCAAATGCCGGCTCGTTCCGCGCTGCGACGGCATCGGCCGTTTCGGTCAGCTCGCCGAGATAGGCTTCCATCGTCGCGCCGCCGGACTGGCCGAGCTTGCGGACGACGAGGTCGATCGCCTGGATGCCGTTCGTGCCTTCGTAGATCGGCGCGATGCGCGCGTCGCGCAAAAGCCGCGCGGCGCCGGTCTCTTCCACATAGCCCATGCCGCCATGCACCTGGATGCCGAGCGAGGCGACGTCGACGCCGACATCGGTGGCGAAGGCCTTGGCGACGGGCGTGAGGAGATTGGCCCTCTCCTTCCAGGCCTTGGCCGCGGACGGATCGTCGGCGCGCGCACGGGCCATGTCGGTGGCGTGGCCGCAGGCATAGCAGATGGCGCGCGCCGCGCCGGTCAGCGCCATCATCGTCAGGAGCATGCGCGCGACGTCGGGATGGTCGCGAATCGGGCTCATCTGTCCGGGCGCCCCGCCATCCGGCACGAGGCGCGTCGCGCGGCCCTGCCGGCGCTCGCCGGCATAGGACAGCGCCTGCTGGCAGGCCGCCTCGGCCACCCCGACGCCCTGGATGCCGACGAGCAGGCGGGCATTGTTCATCATCGTGAACATGCAGGCGAGGCCGCGATTCTCCTCGCCGATCAGCCAGCCGACGGCGCCGGCTTCCTCACCCGCGACGAAACCGTCGCCATAGATCATCGTGCAGGTCGGCGAGCCATGGATGCCGAGCTTGTGCTCCAGCGCCGAGCAGAACACGTCGTTGCGCCGGCCGAGGGAGCCATCTGCCTCGGGCAGGAACTTCGGCACCAGGAAGAGCGAGATGCCCTTCACGCCGGCCGGCGCATCCGGCAGGCGCGCCAGGACCAGATGCACGATGTTGTCGGTGAAATCCTGTTCGCCATAGGTGATGTAGATCTTCGTGCCGAAGATCCGGTAAGTGCCGTCCGCGGCGCGTTCGGCGCGAGCCTTTAGCGCTGAGAGGTCGGAACCCGCCTGCGGCTCGGTGAGGTTCATCGTCCCCATCCACTCGCCGGAGACGAGCTTCGGCAGATAGCGGGCCTGCAGTTCCTCCGAGCCGTGCGCTTCCAGCGCCTCGACCGCGCCGACGGTGAGCGTCGGGCCGATCGCGAAGCCCATCGAAGCGGAATTCCACATCTCGAAGACCGCGGCGGAGAGCGCCGTGGGCAAGCCCTGGCCGCCGAAGGCTTCGGCGCCGGTCAGCGCGTTCCAGCCGCTGGCGCTCCAGTCGGCATAGAGCTCGCGCCAGCCTTTCGGCGTGGTGACGACGCCATCCTTGACCGCGGCACCCTCCCGGTCGCCGCTCATGGCCAGCGGCGCGACGCGCTCGCCGGCAAAGCGGCCCGCCTCCTCCAGCACGGCCTGCAGCAGGTCCGGTGTCAGTTCGCCGAGCAGGCCCTGTTCCATGGCGGGGCCGAGGCCGGCCACCTTCTCCAGCGCGAAGGCGATATCGGTGATCGGGGCCTTGTACATTGGCGAATCCTCCCAAGATTTATCGTGCGCGCCAGCGCCTGACTCGGCCAGCTTCGATCGGTAGACATCTTACGTAATCGTCAATCTATCGCAAGGAACCGAACGACCTCCGGAGCCATTTGCGTGGCAGGGACAGGGAGTAGCATTCATGCGGTTTGTACGGTTCGGGGACCGGGGCGTAGAGCGTCCCGGCTGCATCGACAGTGACGGCCGCATTCGCGATCTGAGCGATCACGTCACCTCCCTGGAGGGGGAATCGCTCGATCCGGACTCCCTCAGCCGTCTGGGCAGTCACGATCATGCCACGCTGCCGCTCGTCGCCGGCGGCGTCCGCCTCTGCAAGCCCGTGCGGCGCATCGGCAAGATCATCGGCATCGGCCCGAACTACAGCGACAGCGCCGAACTCGCCGGCTTCAAGATCAATCCCGAACCGACGCTGTTCCTGAAGGCCGCAACCGCCGCTTCCGGCCCGAACGACCCGATCGAGATCCCCCGGATGGCCAATCGTGTCGACTGGGGCGTGGAACTCGCGGTGGTGATCGGCCGCGTCGCGAAATATGTCCGGGTCGAGGAGGCGCTCCGCCATGTCGCCGGCTTCACGCTGGCCAACGATTTGACCGAGCGCAGCTTCCAACTGCAGCGCGGCGGCCAGTGGACAAAAGGCAAGTCGCACGACACGTTCGCGCCGCTCGGACCATGGCTGGTGCCGCCGTCGGCGATCAACCACGAGGACATCGAGCTGTGGCTCGACGTCAACGGCGAGCGCCAGCAGACCGGCCATACAAGGCAGATGATCTTCAAGGTTCCCTATCTCATCTCCTACATCTCGCGCTTCATGCGGCTGGAGCCGGGCGACGTGATACTAACCGGCACGCCCGCCGGCGTCGGCCTCTCCTACGACCCGCCGCGCTTCCTGCGCCCCGGCGACCGGGTGACGCTCGGCGGCACCGGGCTGGGCACGCAGGACTATGTCTGCACGACGCTCTGAAGCGTCACTCGGCTGACCTGGCCTGGTCAGCCCTTCAGGCGATCCCAGCCGGCGTCCGGCGTAAAGCGCGGACCGTGCTTCTCGGCCAGCGCCCGGAGCTTTGCCGTGATCTCGTCTATTCCGCGATGACGCGCGTAATGGATCGGGCCGCCGCGGAAGGGCGCGAAGCCGGTGCCGAAGATCATCGCGCCGTCGGCGATATCCTCCCGCTCGACGACGCCTTCCCTGAGGCAGGCGACCACGGCGTTCAGCATCGGCAGGATCATCCGGTCCAGCAGGTCCGGGTCGCTCTTGGCGTCCTCCGGCGAGGCTTCGACGCGCTGCTTCTTCGGCTTGCCGTCGGAATCGTATTCGTAGAGGCCAGAGCCGGTCTTGCGGCCGAGCTTCTTCTCCGCGACCAGCTTCTCCAGCCAGGCTGGGCTGTCCGGGAACGGCACGTCGAGGCGCTGGCGCAGCGAGGCCGAAACCTCGAGGGCGATGTCGAGCCCGACCTGATCGGCCAATTCCACAGGCCCCATCGGCATGCCGAAACTCTCGGCGATCCGGTCGATTCGCTCCTTCGGGATACCCTCGTCCACCATGATCAGCGCCTCGGCCATGTACGGCGTCAGCGCGCGGTTGACGAGGAAGCCGGGTGCCGAGGACACCGGCGCTGGCAGCCGTGACAATTTGACCGCGAAGGCGGTCGCCCGGCGCAGAGTTTCGGCGCTGATCCGGTCGTGCCGGACGATCTCGACCAGCTGCATGCGCGACACGGGGTTGAAGAAATGCAGCCCGACGAGGCGCGAGGGATCGGCAAGGCCCTCGGCCAGGTCTTCCAGCGGCAGCGCCGAAGTGTTGGTCGCCAGCAACGCGCCCGTCTTCAGCTGCGGCTCGATGGCGGCGTAGATGGTCCGCTTCAGGTCGATGCGTTCCGGCGCCGCCTCGATGACGAGATCGGCTTGGCGGATTCCCAGCCCGTGCGGGTCCGGCGTGAGGCGATCCAGCGCGTCGCGGATCTTCAGCGGGTCTTTCAGTGTGGCGGTGAGCATCTTGGTCGCGGCCTTCATGGCCCGGCCGATCGGCTCGTTCGCGACGTCGCCCAGCGTGACGTGGAAGCCCTCGCGTGCGGCCCAGGCGGCGATGTCGCCGCCCATCGCGCCGGCGCCGACGACATGGACCCGGCTGATCGCGGACGAGCCCTGTTTGAGGCCGCGCATCGCCTCGCGCAGGAAGAACACCCGCACGAGGTTCTGTGCCGTCTCGGTCTCGATCAGCTCGGCGAAGCTCCTGACCTCGGCGGCCTGCATCGCCTTGGCGTTGCCGCCGTGCTCCTCCCAGAGATCGATCAGGCGATAGGGTGCCGGGTAATGCGCCTTCGGCGCCTTGTCGGCCGCCTTGCGCCGCATCTGGCTGGCCATCAGGGCGCGCGCCGGGCGGAGCGAGAAGGCCTGCGCCTTGAAGCTGCCGCCGGCCGGCTCGAGCTCGCCACGGATCGCCGCCTGCACGGCGGCGCGCACATGCCGCTCCTCGACCACCGCATCGACGAGGCCGACGACCTTGGCCTTCTTCGCGGTCGCCGGCTTCCCGGTCAGCATCATCGTCATGGCTTCGAGCGGATCGGCGATCGCCGTGGCGCGGTAGGTGCCGCCGAGACCCGGGTGCAGGCCGAGCATTACCTCCGGAAAGCCGAGGCTTGCATCCGGTACGGCAATACGCCGGTCGCAGGCGAGAGCCAGTTCGAGGCCAGCACCGAGGCAGTGGCCGTGGATCACCGCAATGGTGCGCATGGGCAGTTGCGACAGCCTGTCGAGAACGCGATGCGCTTCCTCCAGCATGGCACTGATCTCGGCGGTCGAGGCGCCGGCAAATTGCTGGATGTCGGCGCCCGCCGCGAAACCGGAGGGCTTGGCCGAGCGGATGACCAGCGCCGTCGGCCGCCGCTCGGCGATGCGCTCGACGTGGCCCGCGAGTTCCTCGATGACGCTGCGGTCGATCGTGTTGACCGACTTGCCGGGCCGGTCGAGGACGAGCCAGGCGACGTGGTCCGTATCCATCGCGAAGCGCCAGTTACCCTCCGGCCCGGCCGAACGTGCGGGGCCGAGTTCGAGGGTCTGGTCGGAAAGGGCGGCGAGCATGCGACTCATGGGCTGGTTCTCGTCTTCTCGTCGGGACCGTCGGTTTCGGGCAGTCGCGTTCTCACGCCGCTTCCAACAACATGGCGCCGCCCTGGCCGCCGCCGATGCATTCGGTGGCAATGCCACGCTTGTGGCCCAGCCGCTGCATGGCATTGGCGAGATGCAGGGTGATGCGGGTGCCGCTGGTGCCGACCGGATGGCCGAGCGAGATCGCGCCGCCGTCGACATTCAGCCGCGCGCGATCGATGGCGCCGCCGCGACCATCGAGGCCGAGCAAGTCGTTGGCGATGTTCTCCGTCTCGAAGGCCCTGAGGCAGGCAAGGACCTGAGCCGCGAAGGCCTCGTTCAGTTCCCAGAGATCGACGTCGGAGACGCCCATGTTCTGACGCTTCAGGATTGGCGCGGTGGCGACGACCGGACCGAGCCCCATGATCGAGGGATCGAGGGCGCCCCATTCAGAATCGACGATGCGCGCCAGCGGTTTCATTCCGTGACGCGCAACGGCCTCCTCGGAGGCCAGCACCACCCAGGAGGCGCCATCGGTGATCTGCGAGGAATTGCCGGCGGTGACCTTGCCGTAGGGCTTCTCGAAGACCGGCTTCAGCTTGGCAAGATTCGCGGCGCTCGAGCCGGGGCGGACGCCGTCGTCGCGCTCGTAGACATCGCCGTCGCGCCCGAAGGAAGGCAGCATCTCGTCCTTCAGCCAGCCCTCATTGGTCGCCCGGTCCAAACGATTGTGGCTCTCGGCGGCGTATTCGTCGGCTTCCTGCCGGGAGATGGCGAAATAATGCGCCAGCAGCTCGGCGGTCTGCCCCATGTTGAGATTGGTGATCGGGTCGGTCAGGCCGCGCTCAAGGCCGATCAGCGGCTTGAGGAAATCCGGCTTCAACCCCGCGAAGGCCTTCAGCCGGTCGCCGGTGGAGCGGGCGCCGTTCAACTCGGCGAACCAGTCGACGGCGCCGCGCCGCAGCACCAGCGGCGAATGGCTGAGCGCGTCGGTGCCACCGGCCAGCACGATGTCGGCGGTGCCGCCCTCGATATAGCGGAAGGCGGTGTCGATCGATTGCATGCCCGAGCCGCAATTGATCTGCACGGTGAAGGCTGGCGTCTCGTCCGGCAGGCCGAGCCGCAGACCGGCGACCCGCGCCGGGTTCATCTCGTCGGCGACGACGTTGACGCAGCCGAGGATGACCAGATCGATCGCGTCCGGCTCGAAAGCCTGGCGCATGAGCAGCGGGCGGCCGCACTGGACCGCGAGGTCGACCGGGGTGAACGGCCCCGGCCGGCCGCGCGCCTTGATGAAGGGCGTCCGTGCTCCGTCGACGAGATAGACCGCGCGGGCCATTATTCCGCCGCCTCGCGCCGCTCGCCGGAATCGTCACCATTCGGACGATCATGCTGGGCGGCGATGGGCGACACGTCGTGCATCGGGAAGGCGTCGACGGCGACGACCTTGTCGACCGCTGCTTTGGCTTCCGCGAGCTGCGTGAACTCGGCCTCGGTGATCAGGCCCTCGTCGCGTGCCCGGGCCGGATCGCGCTGCTTGGCCTCGCGCATCCGTTTCTCGATCGGCGCCACAGCGGAGACGAGCTCGAAGGCCAGCTCCAGATCCTTGACCGGATGCTCGGCTCGGCCTTCGCCGAGATAGATGTCAGGTGTCAGCCGGTCGCGCTGCGAGGACGGACGCATCAGGATGGCCGCGACCTCGCTCGTCAGCTCGTCCGCCGGCTCCTGGTACGGAACCCCGAGCGGGAAGGCGAGCGCCCGCGTCAGCACCGCGGCCCAGCGGGAGGGGAGATTGTCCAGGACGCCGTTGAAGGCGAGCCCCATGCGGTTGTAGCCCTTCTGCATGATGAACTCGACGAGCGGCTTGTCGGCCTCGGGCCGGCCTTCGACCTCGAAGCGCTTCAGCGTCGCGCCGAGAAGGTAGAGCTCCGACAGGATGTCCCCGAGGCGGGCCGAGATCATCTCCTTGCGCTTCAGCGCGCCGCCGAGCGTCAGCAGCGAGAGGTCGGCGATCAGGGCGAAGGCGGAGGAATAGCGCGACAGCTGGCGCCAGTGGCTGGTGAAGGCGGCGCCCTTCGGCGCCGGGGCGGCGAGGCCGCCGGTCCAGCCGCGCACGAAGGTGCGGCCGGCATTCTTCAGCGCGTGTGCGACATGGGCCCAAAAATGCGTGTCGAAGTCCTTGAGGCCCCGCGCCTCGTCCTTGTCCGACAGCGCCAGCAGTTCCTTCAGCATGTAGGGATGCGCGCGGATCGCCCCCTGGCCGAAGATCATCAGGTTGCGGGTGAGGATGTTGGCGCCCTCGACGGTGATGCCGATGGGCACGGACTTGTACTGCTGGCCGAGATAGTTGTTCGGACCGTCGATGATCGCCTTGCCGCCGTGGATGTCCATCGACCGCTCGATGGATTCGCGCATCCGGTAAGTGGCGTGCGCCTTCATGATGGCCGAGATCACCGAAGGGCGGTGCCCCTCGTCGAGCGCCGCGACGGTCAGCCGCCGCGCCGCGTCGATCTGGTAGGCATTGGCGGCAATGTCGGCGAGCGGCTGCTGGATGCCCTCGAACATGCCGATCGGCACGTTGAACTGGGTGCGCACCCGCGCATAGGCGCCGGTGGTACGGGCACAGATCGCCGCGGATGCCGCAGACTGCGACGGCAGCGAGATGCCGCGACCGGCGGCGAGCGCCGTCATCAGCATCGTCCAGCCTTCGCCCACCCGGTCGGGTCCGCCGAGCACCCAGTCCAGCGGGATGAAGACGTCCTTGCCGTAGAGCGGGCCGTTCTGGAAGAAGGTGAATTGCGGGATATGGCGGTCGCCATGGGTGACGCCCGGCGTCGCCGTCGGCAGCAGCGCCACGGTGATGCCGAGTTGCTCGCCCTTGCCGAGATGGTTCTCCGGATCGAACATCTTGAAGGCGAGGCCCATCACCGTCGCGACGGGGCCGAGCGTGATGTAGCGCTTGCTGAAGTTCAGCCGGATGCCGAGGACGCGCTCGCCCTCGTGCTCGCCATATTCGACGATGCCGCTGTCGGTCATCGCCGCGGCGTCGGAGCCGGCCTCGGCCGAGGTCAGGCCGAAACAGGGGATCTCGCGCCCGTCGGCGAGGCGCGGCAGCCAATGGTCGCGCTGCGCCTGCGTGCCGAAATGCAGCATGAGCTCGCCGGGTCCGAGCGAGTTCGGGACCATGACGGTGACGCCCGCCACGACCGAGCAGGAGGAGACCTTGCGTACCACCTCGGAATGGGCGGTGTTGGAGAAGCCGAGCCCGCCATATTCTTTGGGGATCACCATCCCGAAGAATTTCTTCTCGCGCAGGAAGGTCCAGACCTCGGGCGGGAGATCCTTGTCCTCCCAGACCATCTTCCACTCGTCGATCATCGCGCAGAGCTCGTTGGCCGGCCCGTCCATGAAGGCCTGCTCGTCCGGCGACAGCCGCGCCGGCGGCATGGCGAGGAGCTTCGCCCAGTCGGGATTGCCGGTGAACAGCTCGCCGTCCCACCAGACCGTGCCGGCGTCGATCGCCTTCTGCTCGGTGTCGGAAATCGGCGGCATCGCCCGCTTGGCCCAGCGGTAGATCGGTTGTGTCAGCTTCTCCTGGCGGAATGACATGACTTCGCTCTCCCGTTCGCAGCCTGCTCCATCCAGATGTATGGTCCCGCAGGCGGTTTCCCACCCTTGTAACGCATCTCTTACGTAAACGTCAGAGGATGGCCGGCGAAAATCGACGGTGACGTCTACGTAGCGGTGGCGGCGCGGCTCAGTTCGGCTCGGTCATGATGGCACGATGGCCGATGTCGGAGCGCCAGAACCCTTCGTCCCACTCGACCTTTTCCAGAAGGTCGTAGGCGCGGCGCGCGGCCTCGCGGACGCTGGCGCCGGTCGCCGTCACGTCGAGCACGCGGCCGCCGACGGCAACGAGCCGGCCGTCGCGCACCGCCGTCCCGGCATGGAAGATCAGCGCGTCGTCGGTGGGCTTCGGCAGGCTGCGGATTTCGGTGCCGGTGACATAGGTTCCCGGATAACCGTCCGTCGCCATGACGACGGTCAGCGCCCGCTCGTTCGACCATTCCGGCACGATGCCGGAGAGATCGCCTCGTGCGGAGGCCAGCAGGATCGGCAGGAGGTCGCTCTTCAGCCGCGGCATCAGCACCTGGCATTCAGGATCCCCGAACCGAACATTGTATTCGATCAGCTGCGGGCCTTCCTCGGTCAGCATCAACCCGGCATAGAGCACGCCGCGGAATGGCGTGCCGGCATCCTTCATGCCGGCGAGCGTCGGCTCGATGATCTCGCGCATGACCCGCGCGGTGACCGCCTCGGTCATCGGCAGCGCGGGCGAGTAGGCGCCCATGCCACCCGTGTTCGGTCCGCGATCGCGGTCGAAGGCGCGCTTGTGGTCCTGCGCCGTGCCGAAGAACACCGCCCGCTCGCCGTCGCAGATGCAGAAGAGGCTCGCCTCCTCGCCTTCGAGAAACGCCTCGACCACGAGTTCGGCACCGGCCGCGCCGAACTCGCCGGCAAAGCAGGCGTCGATGGCCTTCAGCGCCTCGTCGCGGGTCATCGCCACGGTGACGCCTTTGCCGGCGGCCAACCCGTCCGCCTTGATGACGACCGGAACGCCGCCCGCCTCGACATATTCGCGGGCGCTTGCCGCATCGGTGAAGCGCCGGTAGCGGGCAGTCGGGATATCGTGCCGGGCGCAGAGATCCTTGGTGAAGCCCTTGGAGCCCTCCAGCTGCGCCGCGGCGGCTGACGGCCCGAACACGGGAACGCCCGCCTCGGCCAGTGCGTCGGCAAGGCCCGCCACCAGCGGCGCTTCCGGTCCGACGACGACGAGACCGATGTCGTGATCGCGGCAGAAGCCGGCGACCGCGGCGTGGTCGGCGATATCGAGGGAGACGAGGCTGGCGTGTTCGGCGATCCCCGGATTGCCGGGCGCTGCATGCAGCGTTCCCAGCTCCGGCGACTGCGCGAGCTTCCACGCCAGGGCGTGTTCGCGGCCGCCCGAGCCCACCAGCAGCACGTTGATCGCCATGTCTTCTCCGATTCGACGCACCGCCGGCAGAGGAACCGGCTGCAGGCGGTTACCGTCGCAATGCCGGAAAGGTCAAGGCGACCGGCGGCGGCACAACAGGTGAAATTCGGCGAAAAGCCTTGACTGCGGCTCTTGTGCAATCACTCTCTCGCCATGTCGAATCTCAAGACCGGCCTCGCCGACCGCACCGACCGCGTTGCAGACGCGCCATCGGATAACTGGGTCTATCGCACCCTGCCCCGCGGTGTCTGGCCCTACGCACAACTCGCCCGCTGGGACCGCCCTATCGGCTGGCAGCTGCTGCTGTGGCCATGCTGGTGGGCGGCAGCGCTGGCGCCGCAGGCAGTCGCGCCGAGTTCGGTGCATCTCGGCCTGCCGAGCCTCTGGCAGCTCTTCCTGTTCCTCGTCGGTGCGATCGCCATGCGGGGCGCCGGCTGCACCTACAACGATCTCGTCGACCAGAAGATCGACGACATGGTGGCGCGGACCCGCTCGCGCCCGCTGCCGTCCGGCCGCGTGTCACGCTCGCAGGCGAAGATGTTCCTCGTCGCCCAGGCGCTGGTCGGCTTCCTGGTGCTGATCCAGTTCAACGTCTTCTCGGTGCTGCTTGGGATCGCCTCGCTCGGCGTCGTCGCGATCTACCCGTTCCTCAAGCGCTTCACCGACTGGCCGCAGCTGGGGCTGGGCTTTGCCTTCTCCTGGGGCGCGCTGATGGGATGGGCGGGCTACTGGGGCGAACTCGCGCCCGGCGCGCTGCTTCTCTACGCCGGCTCCATCCTGTGGACGATCGGCTACGACACGATCTACGCGCACCAGGACAAGGAAGACGACGCGCTTGTCGGCGTGCGCTCAACGGCGCGCCTGTTCGGCAGCCGCACCAAGCCGGCGCTGGTGGTGCTGTATGCCGCAACGATTGGGCTGTTTCTCGCCGCCTTCGCGACGACGGGCAACGGGATGGGCGGTGGCCCGGCATGGCCGGCCTATGCGGGCCTTGCCATCGGTGCCGCGCAGATGGGCTGGCAGATCCGCACGCTCGACATCGACGACCCCGACCAGTGCCTGAAGCTGTTCAAGTCGAACACGCTGTTCGGCTGGATCGTGTTCTTCGGCCTGATCTTCTCGGCGCTCTGGGCGCTGTCGTTCCCCGTGACGGGCGGCTGACGCCAGGCGCCAGCCGTTCCGGTCAGCTGCGGGCGATGATTTCCTCGCCGGCGACGACCATGCGCATGCCGAGACCGCCGGGCTTGCGACGGGCCAGGAAACGCGGCCGGCGCTGGCGGTTGGCGGAGCGGCGGCGCGGCGCCGGCTGGGCCGCCTTGATGGCGCCGAGCGTGTCCTCGAGCGCGCAGATCGTGCCGTCGGCCTCGACCATCAGCATCGGCAGGCCGAACAGCTCGGACCAGCCGCGCCAGTCGGCGGCGACGTCGTAGAGATCGCTGGCGACCAGCAGCGGCACCGTGCAGCGCGGGTCGTCATGGTGGAGTTCGAGCGTCACCGTCACCTCACCTTCCGCAGTCTCCATGGCGCGGGCTGCCACGCCGCGGAAGGCGCGGGCCGGCAGCGCGATCGATACCGGCAGGCCGGAGCCGCCGAGCTTGCGGCGGATCACCGCGCCGCGCCTGTCGACGCGGCAGACGATGACCTCGCCATCCTCGATGATCTCGACCGTCTGACGGCGATCGCAGGCGGCCGGATCGAGCCGGACCGGAAGCGTCGCCCAGACGGGCCTCACTGCTGCATCGAACGGAGCGGTATTCATGTGTTGACGCCTCTGTCTCTCCTGAGAGCCGACGGCTCTCCCTGCGGCCGATGTGATCCCGGCCTTGCTTATGGAGACAGTAGCTGCGGCGTCTTGCGGCCCCGCTAAGAAAGTCAGTTAAGTCTTCATGACCCGCAAGAAGGGTTAGCAAGGATAAAACTTGAATCAAGTCTAAACCAGCTTTCCCGGGTTTAAGATATCGTCAGGATCGAAGGCCGCCTTGATGCGCCGCATCAGCTCGATCTCGGGGCCCCGCTTGCTTGCGGCGAGTTCGTCGCGCTTCAGCTGGCCGATGCCGTGCTCGGCGGAGAAGGTGCCGTCCATCGACGCGACGATGCCGTGGACGATGACGTTCATCTCGTGCCAGCGCGCCAGGAAGGCGGCGGTGTCGGCGCCGACGGGCTGGGAGATGTTGTAGTGGATGTTGCCGTCGCCGAGATGGCCGAAGGCCACCACGCGCGCCCCCGGCATCGCCTCGGCCACGGCGCGATCGGCCTTCGCCAGGAATTCCGGGACCAGCGCCACGGGCACGGCGACGTCGTGCTTGATCGAGCCGCCTTCCGGCTTCTGCGCCCAGCTCAGCTCCTCGCGCATCGCCCAGAAGGCATTGGCCTCCGCCAGCGACTTCGCCGGCACGGCATCGTCGACGACTCCCGCCTCGAAGCCCTCGGTCAGCACTGCCTCGAGCGTGTCGCGCGCGTCCTCGGCCGAACGGCTGGAGCTGATCTCGATCAGGACGTACCAGGCATGCGGCGTCTGCAGCGGGTCGCGCGCGCCCTGCCTGTGGCGAAGGGTGAATTCCATGCCGATCCGCGGCATCAGCTCGAAGGCCGAAAGCTGCGGCCCGGCGAGGCGTTCGGCATGGCGCAGCAGCTGCAGGGCCGCTTCCGGCGAGGCGAGGCCGACATAGGCGACCTCGCGGCCGGCGGGCTTCGGGAACAGCTTCAGGACGGCCGCGGTGATGATGCCAAGCGTGCCCTCCCCGCCGATGAAGAGATGGCGCAGATCGTAGCCGCGATTGTCCTTCTTCAACCGGCGCAGGCCATGGAAGATCTCGCCCGACGCCAGCACCGCCTCGACGCCGAGGCAGAGGTCGCGGGAATTGCCGTAGGCGAGCACGCCCGTGCCGCCGGCATTGGAGGAGAGGTTGCCGCCGATCTGGCAGCTGCCCTCGGAGCCGAGCGACAGCGGGAAGAACAGCCCGGCCGCGTCCGCCGCCTCCTGCACGCGCTTCAGGACGACGCCGGCCTCGACCGTCAGCGTCCGGCCCACGGGATCGACCGCCCGCACCTTGTCCATCCGCGAAAGCGAGACGACGATCTCGCGGGGCGAGCGGGGCGACTGGCCGCCGACGAGGCCGGTATTGCCGCCCTGCGGCACGATGGTGGTGCGGGTCTCGCTGGCGAGGCGCATGATCGCGGCGACCTCGTCGGTGCTGCCCGGCCGCAGCACCATGCCGGTGCGGCCGTGGAAGAGGTCGCGCGGCTCGTGCAGATAGGGCTCGACGAGGTCCGGATCGGTGAGCGCGTTGCGTTCGCCGACGATCGCGGCGAAGCGGGCGAGAAGGTCGGCGGGGAGCGGCGTGTCGATCATATCCATGACCTGCCAGATAGGCGGCGGCGACACCGGAGTCGAGGCGAAACGCCTATGGTCTGGGCGCTCAGATTTCCGGACGCGGCGCCGCGGCGCGGCGGAGCCGGTCGTTGATCGCCTCGCCGAGTCCATCGTGCGGGATCGGCGCGACGGCGATCCGCGCGATCTCCGGTGCGTCGAAGGCTGCAAGCGCCGCAAAGAGATTGCTGGCCGCCTCCGCCAGGCTGCCGGCGGGGCTGAGATTGACGACGCCGGCGGCGGCTTCCTCCCCCGGGACGAGACCCGCTCCGAAGGCGATGAGGTATTCACCCGGCTCGACGTTCGTTGCATCGAGGCGGACACGGCCGGCTGGCGCATAATGCGAGGTCATCTGGCCGGGTGCCGACAAGGCCGCGTCGGGAGCCGGGTCGACGACGGGTAATCCGGTCGCGGCGGCAAGCGCCGCCCGGTCGATGCCGCCGGCGCGCAGCAGCACCAGCCGGTCCCGCTCAGGCCGGACGATGGTGGATTCCAGGCCGACCGAGGACGGCCCGCCGTCGAGGATCAACGGAATGCGGCCGCCGAGCCCGCGCAGCACCTGTTCCGCGCTGGTCGGACTGACGCGACCGGAGGGATTGGCGCTGGGGGCCGCCAGCGGGCGCCCGAGCGCCTCGGCGAGACGCCCGACGACGCCTTTCGGGGCGCGAATGGCCACCGTCGAAAGGCCCGCCGTGGCCAGCGGATGCACGGGTGAGTCCGATCGAAGCGGCAGAACCAGCGTCAGCGGGCCCGGCCAGAACGCCTCAGCCAGCCGTTCGGCGACGGAACCAACTTCGGCAAGGCGCCCGGCCATCGCGAGGCCGGGTACATGGCAGATCAGCGGATTGAAGCGCGGCCGCCCCTTGGCCGCGAAGATCGCCGCGACAGCCGTGCCGTTGGTGGCGTCGGCGGCAAGCCCGTAAACGGTCTCGGTCGGCAGCGCGATGGCGGCGCCAGCCTCCAGCAGGGCCAGGGCACGCGGTTCGGCGTCAGCCGCCGTGACAGGGATGAGATCGGTCTGCACGCGAGGGAGATCGCAGAAGACGCCGTGGAAGGAAAGCGGAAAGCGGCGTTTGCCGCCATCGCGTGCCGGTCCTAGCGGGTTGCCGCGAAGGCGCCGAGGATGCGCTGGTCGGGCAGCGCCAGTTCGGCGTAGCGCCCGGAGCCGGTCACGACGCGCGGGCCACGGGGAGAGGTGTCACCACCGAACTGCGAGAGGATTCGGGCGGGCATCGGCAGGGCGCCGGCCTTCTGGGCTGCCGTCGCGGCCTTCACGACCTCGACGAAGCGCGAGCGCGGCGTATCGGTGCGAAGGGAAGCTTCCTCGTCCGACGCAGCGGCTTCCGGCATGGTGGCGGCATCGGCGCTACCGATGAACAGCCGGTCGACTTCTTCGGCGGCGATGGCGATCGCCGAGCGCAGCGTGCCGATATGGTCCTGCAGCTTGCGGGCGGCTTCCTGCGACAGGCTGGCAGTGCCTTCGACCGCCTGCGGCGCGCTGGCGGCGACGGATACGGCCCCGGCGGCACCGCCCTGCTGTTCCTGGCGGGCGACGTCCGCGAGCATCTTCAGCGGGTCGAGGCCGACATGGTGCGCGGCGGGAGCGTAGGCGGCGGCGAGCGTGCCCGGCAGCGGCGCCTCGGGCACCCGGCGCGCCGGCTCCGGCAGATGCGGACCCTTCGGCTCGGTGATGCCGGCAACTGCCGCCTTGGTCTTCTCGTCGACCGAGGCGATCAGCATCGCGGGGTCTTCCTCGGCGGGCTTCGTCTCGATCAGCTCGTCGAACGGCCACGCCTTGCGCAGCTCGGCCACGTCCATCGAGGCGACGTTGACGTCGATGTCGGTCTTGGCGCCCTGCACCCGGTAAGGGCAGCTGCGGGTATTGCAGTTGTGCATCGAGGAGAACTGCCAGAGCGCGTAGCTCGGCCACGTCTCCTCGGGGAACTTGCCGGTGATGTCCTCGCGGTAGCGGGCGTACCAGAGCGGCAGGCGCGACAGCAGCGGGTATTCAGCCTTGTTCTTGGAGATGTATTCGGCGGTGTTGCCGTTGGTGTAGAGGACCGGGTAGCGGCCGGTGCGGATCTTCACCTGGTCGGCGAAGATCTCGGCGTCCGACAGGGTCATCCACTCGTCGGAAATGTCCTCGATGTCGAGGGCGATCAGGTCATCTTCGGCCGGCTCGGCGAAATCGACGAAATGGTCAGCCTGCGCGCGCGGATTGCCGGGCCGGGCCAGATGATAGGCGCCCCAGAGCAGCCCCTTCATCTTCGCCATCTCGCGGCGCGTCATGTAGAGTTCCTTGGTGACGGAATATTTCCACCACCGGTTCTTGCAGAGCTTGTAGGCGTCGTTGTCGACCTTGCCGCAGTTCCATTCCGGCGGCAGGCCGTCTGACGCCTTGTTGATGAAGCCGGCGATCCGCTTGTCGGACGACAGTTCCTGCCAGTTGATCGGATTGAATTCGTAGGCGTCGATGACGAGGGCCTTGTCCTCGGACTTCCAGGGAGCGTTCCACGCGGCCGCGGCCGGTGTCGCCAGAAGGACCGTGCCGGCAGCGATGGCACAGGCGAGATTCAGGGCGGCCGCCAAAGCGGCGCTCAGTGTCGTCATTCGGTGGTTTCCCCTCGAAGTCGCTCGCAGTCTTCATGCATGCCGGGCGGCGGTCCCCAGAGCCGAAGCTCCAACTGCCCCAAGCGGCTATGCCCTTACGTCTCACACCGAAATCAGGCAGGTTCCGGGCGCTTCAATCACAAAATGTTACAGTCGCTGCCAGATATTTCGGCAGGGCATTCGGATTGCGTAGAATTTGACACAATCCGACGATTTCGCACAGGTTTTGGTGAAGAAAGGGTTAATGCGGCTGGGATTCGTGGCTTTTCGGCATCTCCAGCGGTCAGTGGGGCGCGAAGCCCGCCCCTGCGCCACGGTCGTCCTGATGGGAGGCCGAGGCCTGTGACAGCTGAATTGGCCCTGCCGATTGCGGTCGGGTTCGCTTCGACAACCACCGCACCGCCGGTCAGCGCCCCATGGATCCTCGGGACGGGGCCCGAGGAAGACGATCGCGGCTATGGGGGACGGGCCATCTCCGGCCGCGGTGCCTGCATCGAGGACCCCGCACGCACAGTGAACCCATGAACGGCGTCATCCTCGGGCCCGTCCCGAGGATCCAGTCCGAGCGGTCTCAGGACGGCAGCGACACTTCTGCCGCGCGCGGCAGCGTCTGCCAAGAGGAATGGGTCCTCGGGTCAAGCCCGGGGATAACGCGCGGTGGTGGCGATAGCGGGTCGACCGTCCACCCGTTGAGCCGAGACGCAGCCGCATGGCCTCGGTGGCACTGCCGGGATCGCGGCCGCGCGCTGGCCGAGGCGGCTGCCCGCACCGCCAGGTGCGCGGACACCTCAACTTACCCCGCCTACCCCGCAATGCGCGAAAAGTCCGCCATCCGGCGGGTCGCGGCGCGGATACGGGTGAGGAGCGCCAGGCGGTTGGCGCGGACCGCGGCATCCTCGGCGTTGACCAGCACCTTATCGAAGAACGCGTCGACCGGCAGCCGCAGGCGGGCGAGCGCTGCCATGGCGTGCGCGTAATTGCCGACGGCGAGCGCCTCGTCGAGTTCGAGCTCGGCGCGGTCGATGGCGCCGGCCAGGACCTTCTCCTCGTGCTCGGTGAGGAGATCGAGCGAGACGGACGCGGCGATGGCCGTGCCCTTCTTCTCCTCCGCCGCGAGGATGTTCGCGGCGCGGCGGGTGCCGGCGAGGAGGTTGGCGCCGTCTTCGGTGTCGAGGAAGGTACCGAGCGCCGTCACCCGGCGGGTGATGTCGAGCAGGTCGTCGTTGAGCGCCGTCGATTGCGACTGGCTGGTCACCCCCCTCGTGGGGGAGATGGGCCCAGAGGGGGGTGACGTCATCTGCCCATGCGCGAGGTCATAAGGCTGGACGGGTTGCGGGACAGGCCCCCCCTCTGCCCTGCCGGGCATCTCCCCCACAAGGGGGGAGATCGAAGTTTGGCTGTCCTGCGTGCTGGAAAGAACGGCGTCGACCAGATCGTGGCGGGCACCAGACTCGCGGAGCTGGCCCTTCAGGCGGTCGTGGAAGAAGGACAGGAGGTCGCCGGCGGGCATCAGGGAGCCCAGTGGCAGCACCAGCCCATTGTCCAGCACCAGCCGGATCACGCCCAGCGCCGCGCGGCGGAGCGCGTAGGGGTCCTTCGAGCCGGTTGGCTTCTCGTCGATGGCCCAGAAGCCGACGAGCATGTCGAGCTTGTCCGCCAGCGCGACGGCGATCGCCACCGGGTCGGTCGGCACGGTGTCGGTCGGCCCGAGCGGCTTGTAGTGATCCTCGATCGCCGCCTGGACGGAGGCGTGCTCACCCTGCAGCGCGGCGTAATAGCGGCCCATCAGGCCCTGCAGCTCCGGGAACTCGCCGACCGCCTCGGTGGTAAGGTCGGCCTTGGCAAGCAATGCGGCGCGCCGGACGAGGGTCTTGAGCTCTGCCGCGGTTACGCGTTCGCTGCCCAACGTCGCGCCGTCCGGATAGACAGTCGCGGCAATCGTCTCGGCCAGCGCCGCGATGCGGGCCACCCGCTCGCCCTGCGTGCCGAGCTTGGCGTGGAAGGTCACGCCCAGCGCGTCGAGCTTGGCCATGCGCTGGTCGAGCGGCCGCGCGAGGTCGAGGCCGAATTTCTCTGCCGCGGGACGCAGCGCGTCCAGGTCAGGCAGATCGGCCTGGTCGGTCTTCCAGAAATACAGCGCGTCGGAAAGGCGGGCGCGCACGACCTTGCCGTTGCCGCGGGCAATCTCCGCCCCGCCGTCGGAGGCGGCGATGTTGGCGACGAGCACGAAACGGTTCGACAGGGTCCCTACCCCGGTCTGCCGGGTCACGAAGCATTTCTGGTTGGTCTTGATGGTCTGCTGGATCACCTCCGGCGGGATCGCCAGAAACGCCTCGTCGAACTCGCCCATCAATGTGACCGGCCACTCGACCAGGCCCGAGACCTCCTCGAGCAGCGCCTCGTCGGGCACGACTTCCAGGCCGAGCGCGAATGCGAGGTTCTCGGCATCGTGGCGGATCATGTCCTTGCGACGCTCGGGATCGAGCACCACGAAGGCCCGGGCGAGGCCGTCCGCGTAGTCGTCGAAGCGGCGAACGCGGAACTCTGCCGGCGCGTGGAAACGGTGACCGCTGGTGACGTTGGACGCACGGATGCCCTGCACCTCGATGTCGACGACCACCGGCTCCTCGGTCTCGGGGCCGAAAGTGCAGAGGATCGACTGCAGCGGGCGCACCCAGCGCAGCGAGCCGGGCTCGCGCGAGGCGGGGCCCCAGCGCATCGATTTCGGCCAGGGGAAGTTGCGGATGATCCCCGGCAGGACGTCGGCCAGGATTTCCTCGGCCGGGCGGCCGGGTTTGGCGATCGTCGCGACGTAGAAATCGCCCTTCTTCGGATCGCTGCGGATCACCGCCTCGTCGATCGAGGCGAGACCGGCGCCGCGCAGGAAGCCCTCGATGGCCTTTTCCGGCGCGTCGGTTCGCGGGCCCTTGCGCTCCTCGACGACGTCCCTGGAGCGGGCGTCGACACCGCGGACGTCCAGCGTCAGGCGGCGCGGCGTCCAGTATTCGCGGGCGCCCTCGTAGGTCAGCCCCGCCTCGACCAGCGCGTTCGTGACGAGCGCCTTGAGGTCCCCCGCCGCCTTGCGCTGCATGCGGGCCGGGATCTCCTCGGAGCGGAGTTCGAGCAGGAGGTCGGGCATGGGCGTTTCGCAATCGCAGGAAATGTCGGGGCCTTGCACCATGGCTCAACGGCGATTGCAAGCCGTCACCGGGCCATCGTCACTCCAGCGCCGCCAGAAACGTCGCGACATCCCGCGGCGATGTCAGCCGGAACTTCTGCCGCGGGAACGCCGCGTAGAGGCGGGCCAGTCCCGGGCCGGAATGCGTCGGGAACGTCTACGCCCATTTCAGGAATTCGGCGTCGAAGCGCTCGGGGCAGCCCGCCGCCATGTCGGGCCGCACCTGCCCGTGGCTTGCGGCGATCCGGCGGAGAATGCGCAGGACGCAGAGCCAGCGCGGCAGATCCAGCCAGATCAGCGTGTCGGCCTTTTCGGTCCGGATATGCATGGTCGCGGTGTGGTTGCCGTCGAACACCCAGCCCGGTTCGGCAACGGCGTCCTCGACCAGCGCGATCTGGCGCCGCGCCTCGCGCTTGCGCCAGCCAGCCGTCCAGTAGAGCTGGTCCATGTGGACGACGCGGAGGCCGTGCGCGGCGCCGATCCGGCGGGCCAGCGTCGACTTGCCGGCGCCGGGACTGCCGACGATCATCACCGAGCGACCGAGAGCCGGCACGCGCCCCTCCCCGGCGGCGTTGTCCACAGATCGGATCGAAGCCCAGTTCCGTCCGTCGATCAACCGTCCACCCGACGAAAGGTTTGCAGACAGGCGACAAGAGCGAGTGACGCTCCCACGGACGACCCGCTTCAGGACGTCCCGGGTTTCGGCCGCGGGCGTTTCTTGCCGACGATCTCCCGCCGTGCGGGTTCGGCGCCGGGCGGCAGATGCCGTCGTTCGTCGACCGCGGCGCGGATGGCAACGAGCACCACGGCGGCATCGGCGCGGACCGCATCATTGGCAAAGCGCAGGACATGGTAGCCGCGGTCGGCGAGCCAGCGGTCGCGCGCCGCGTCCCTTGCCCGCTGTTCCGGGCGGCCGTGCTGGGCGCCGTCGATCTCGATGATCAGGCGGAGGCGATGGGAGACGAAGTCGGCGAGGTAGGGGCCGATCACCACCTGCCGGTGGAAATGGCCGCCTTCGTCGGGAATGGCGCGGATACCGCGCCAGAGGTGCTCCTCCAGCGCGGTGGTCTGTGCGGCAATGGCGCGGCGGGCGCGGTGCGCCTTCGCCTCGAGGCGGGTCATCGCCATGGCTGCGACCCGCCCCGATCCGCGTCAGATATCGGCGTTGATCGCGTCGCAGGACGCCATGTCGCCGCTCTCGTAGCCACGGCGGAACCAGGTCTGGCGCTGCTCGGACGTACCGTGGGTGAAGCTGTCCGGCACGACCGTGCCCTGGCTGCGCTTCTGCAGCGTGTCGTCGCCGATCTGCTCGGCGGCATTCAACGCCTCGTCGATGTCGCCGTCCTGGATATAGCCGGCCTGGTCGGTGTCGTGCGCCCAGATCCCGGCATAGCAGTCGGCCTGCAGCTCGACCCGCACCGACATCGCGTTGGCATCCGCCTCGCTCATCGACTGCCGGGCCTGGTTGAACTCCGGCAGGACGCCGGTGACGTTCTGGATGTGGTGGCCGACCTCGTGCGCGACGACATAGGCTTGGGCGAAGTCACCCGGCGCGTTCAGCTGGTTGCGCAGCTGGTCGAAGAAGGTGAGATCGATATAGAGCCGCTGGTCGGACGGGCAGTAGAACGGCCCCGTCGACGCGCCGGCATTGCCGCAGGCGGAGTTTACCTGGCCGTTGAACAGGACCAGCGTCGGCGCCGGATAGGTCTCGCCCGCCTCCTGGAACCGGCGACCCCAGACGTCCTCGGTGTCGGCCAGAACCGTGGCGACGAAATCGTCCGTGCTGTCGGACGTGCCGGCGACGCCCGGCCCGCTCTGCGTCGTCTGCGTTCCGGTGCCGGAATCCATGCCGAGCAGCGTCATCGGATTGATGCCGAAGCCGATCCACAGGACCAGCGCGACAATGATGATCAGGATCGATCCGCCGCCGCCGGCGCGGATCGGCAGGCGCATGCCGCCACCGCCGCGCATGCCGCCGCCCGAACCGCGCCTGTCCTCGATATTGCTGGATTGCCTGCGCCCGCGCCACTGCATCCGGTCGTTCCTTACCTGCGGCGCGCCCGTTCGTGACGGCGCGCCAAATCTGTCCCTGACCGGCGATATAAAGGGCGCGGCCGGAATTGGTACGGCAGCGACGCCAGATAGCTCAGGCGGCGGCGGAAATCGCCACGGCGCCACCCGCATCCGTCAGCAAAAACGCCTCGCCGCAGGCCTTGGCGAGGTTGCGCACGCGCAGGATGTAGCTCTGGCGTTCGGTCACGGAGATGACGCCGCGCGCGTCGAGCAGGTTGAAGACGTGGCTCGCCTTGATGCACTGGTCGTAGGCCGGAAACACGCAGTGGTGGAGGCCGCCCGGTCCCGTGGGCGCGCCGAAGGCCAGGACCGCCTGGCACTCTTTCTCGGCGTCCTCGAAATGGCGCAACAGCGTCGCGGTGTCGGCGATCTCGAAATTGTAGCGGGAATATTCCTGCTCGGCCTGCAGGAAGACGTCGCCATAGGTGACCTTCTCGTCGCCGTCGCGGCCGTTGAAGTTCAGGTCGTAGACGTTGTCGACGTTCTGGACGTACATCGCCAGGCGTTCGAGCCCGTAGGTCAGCTCGCCCGCCACCGGCGCGCATTCGATCCCGCAAACCTGCTGGAAATAGGTGAACTGCGAGACCTCCATGCCGTCGCACCAGCATTCCCAGCCGAGACCCCAGGCGCCCAGTGTCGGGCTCTCCCAGTCGTCCTCGACGAAGCGGATGTCGTGCAGCAGCGGATCGATGCCGATCGCCTTGAGCGAGCCGAGATAGAGCTCCTGCAGGTTCGACGGGTTCGGCTTCAGGATCACCTGGTACTGGTAATAATGCTGCAGCCGATTGGGGTTCTCGCCATAGCGCCCATCCTTCGGCCGCCGCGACGGCTGCACGTAGGCGGCGTTCCAGGGTTTCGGCCCCAGCGCGCGCAGCGTCGTCGCGGGATGGAAGGTGCCGGCGCCGACTTCCATGTCGTAGGGCTGCAGCACCACGCAGCCATAGTCGGCCCAGTAGCGGTGAAGCGTCAGGATCAGCGCCTGGAAGGAGCGGCGCGGGTCCATGTGCGGGGGAATGTCAGACATGGTAACGGGCTTTCCGGAGAGCGGGGCGCGCGGCCGCCAATAGCTGGCGGAGGTGCCATGTCCGGAGCCGGCGGGTCAAGCGGCGCGGCGCGTGGAGGCGGTGCCGGGCAATCTCTCGCCGCCCGGCACCGGGACGATCAGGGCTTCAGGACGACCTTGACGCAGCCGTCGGCCTTGTCGCGGAAGGTCTTGTAGAGCGCCGGCGCATCCTCGAGCGAGCCGCGATGGGTGATCATCGAGGTCATGTCGAACTGGCCCTCCTGGATCCGGATCAGAAGGTCATCGGCCCATTTGTTCACGTGGGTCTGGCCCATGCGGAAGGTCAGGCCCTTGTTCATCGCGGCGCCGAACGGGATTTTGTCGATGATGCCGCCATAGACGCCGGGAACGGAGATGATGCCGGCCGGGCGGCAGACATAGATCATCTCGCGCAGCACGTGCGGGCGATCGGTTTCGGCCATCACCGCCTGCTTGACGCGGTCGTAGAGATGCTCGGCCTCGTAGCCCGAATGGGCTTCCATGCCGACGGAATCGATGCACTTCTCCGGGCCCTTGCCGCCGGTCAGCTCGTTCAGGCGCTCGACCACGCTCTCATTCTGGAAATTGATGGTGATGGCGCCCTTGGCTTCGGCCATGGCGAGGCGTTCGGGCACTTCGTCGATGACCACGACCTGCTTGGCGCCCATGATCATCGCGCTCTGCATGGCGAAGAGGCCGACCGGGCCGGCCCCCCAGATGGCGACCGTGTCGGTCGGCTCGATGTCGCAGTTGGCGGCGGCCTGCCAGCCAGTGGGGAGAATGTCGCCGAGGAACAGCACTTCCTCGTCGCTCATGCCGTTCGGAATGACGACCGGACCAACATCGGCGTAGGGAACGCGGACATATTCGGCCTGGCCACCGGAATATCCGCCGGTCAGGTGGGTGTAGCCGTAGAGGCCGGCGCCGGAATGGCCGAACATCTTGGCGGCCATATCGGCGTTGCGGTTGGAGCGTTCGCAGACGGAGAAGTTCCCCCGCTTGCACTGCTCGCAGTCGCCGCAGACGATGGTGAAGGGCACGACGACCCGGTCGCCGATCTTCAGCTTCTTGTTGTCGCGGCCGACCTCCATGACCTCGCCCATGAACTCATGGCCGACGATGTCGCCGGACTTCATGCCCGGCATGAAGCCGTCGTAGAAATGCAGGTCCGAGCCGCAGATGGCGCAGGCGGAGACCTTGATGATGGCGTCGCGGCCGTCCTCGATGACCGGATCGGGAACGGTGTCGCAGCGCATGTCGTGCTTGCCGTGCCAGGTGATGGCTTTCATGGATAGATCTCCGGAACGTCAGGATTGGATGTTCCGACCCAACCGGTCACCCGGCCCCATCGTTCCGTTCAACCGTCCGCAGACTTGCCAGTCGGCTAAGCGCAAAATGTCGCAGCAATCCGTCCCGCGGGGCGTTCACATGCGAACGGTGAAGGCGACCAAGGCCTTAGTCCTTCTTGATGCGGTAGACGCCGTCCTCACCGCGGACCAGCGTGCCCTGCGCACCAGTGCGCATTTCCTCCTCCGAGCGTTTGCTGCGCTCGGCCAGCTTCTGCGCATCCCGTGTCATCTGCTTGTAGCCGTACCAGGCGGCCGCGCCGACAAGGCCGAGAAGAAGAAACTGCGGCATGAGTTCGACCATCGTTCGAGTGTTCCGCGAATATGCGTGGCGGCGCGCGCCTCGGCAAGGTACGAGCGCGCGCCCTGAAAGTTCCGCCGTCAGAGGCCGTAACGCGCCCAGAGCATACGCTCTTCGGCCGTGCCAATGAACTCGCTGGTGATGCCGGCGCCGATTGCCGCCATGCCGCGGCCCTCCGCTCCCGCGTTGATGCCGGGCGTCTTGCGGCCAAACAGGCCGCGGCTGCCCTGGATGAGGACGGGCTTGGCGGTTTTGCCGTAGCGCTCGCGCAGGACGCCGCGCAGATCGCCGAGGCGGTCGACGAGGCCGAGTTCCAGGCCGCGGATGCCGGACCAGAACAGGCCGGAGAAGAGGTCGTCGCTTTCGACCAGCCGTGTACCCCGGCTTTCCTTGACGAGGGCGATGAACGTGTCGTGGACCTCGCGCTGCAGGGCCTTCAGATGCTCGATGTCCTCGGGCCGTTCGGGCTGGAAGGGATCGAGCGTGGCCTTGTTGGTGCCCGCGGTGTGGACGCGGCGCTCGATGCCGAGCTTGCGCAGCGCCTCGACGAAGCCGAAGGATCCCGAGACAACGCCGATCGAGCCGACGATCGATGACGGATCGGCGATGATCTCGTCGCCGGCGCAGGCGATCATGTAGCCGCCGGAAGCCGCGACGTCCTCGACGAAGACCAGGACGCGCTTGTCCTTCTCGCGGGCGAGATCGCGGATGCGCTGGTAGATCAGCCGCGACTGCACCGGAGACCCGCCGGGCGAGTTGACGATGATGGCGACCGCCGGCGCGCGCTTGTGGGCGAACGCCTTCTCCAGCAGCGGCGCGGCGGTGGCGAGCGATAGCGCCGGCCGCAGCATGCTGCCGCTCGCCATGATCGCGCCGGAGAGGCGGACGACGGGAATAGTGATGGCGTCGGAACGGAAGCGGCGGGGCAGGTATCGCGTCAGGAAATTGGCCACGGGAAGCCTTTGCTGCTGGATGATCAGGATCCGGATGTAAGCGCGAACGGCGGGGACACAACTGAGAGGATGTCTCCCGTCGCCCGATGGCTCTCGGCGAGAAGCTTCAGACACCGACCATAATATCGGCGAGCCCGGACCCGACATCCTCGCCAAACCGGCTCAAGGCCCCGTCCGGCTCGTGCAGGAAACGGCCCGGGAGCAGGGCAAGCGGCGCGCGCGATCCCTTGCGGCCCGAGACCAGGAGCCGCACGGCCGGGGTATCTTCGCGAGCGTGGATGGGCAGGACATGGATGCCGCCGAGCCGGCCGTCGCAGGCACCTAGCACGGCCGACAGCGCCGCCGGCGGCAGGACCGCGACGAATCGCCCGCCATTGGCGAGCAGCGCTGCGCAGCCCTTGATCCAGGCCGGCAGGAACTGTCCGTCGGTGCCGGTCAGCGCCTCCGCCCGCAGCCTGTCGGGCGATGCGCGATGGCCGTCCGGATAGAAAGGCGGGTTGGTCAACACGAACTGGAACGCCCCGTCCGCCAGGCCCGCCGCCTCCCGCGCCGGGCGAGTCGCAAGGATGTCGGCCTCGACGACCGCGAGACGGGGTGCGAGCCGCGCATTGGCCGGCAGTGCCACGCTCCCCCGCGCCAGCTCCGCCATGGCCGGGCTCTTTTCGACCAGGGTGACGGTCACGCCGTCGCTGCGGCAGGCGGCTGCGATCCCGACGGCGCCGGCGCCGGCGCCGACATCGGCCATCGCCCCCAACGCGGCTGACGGCACGGTCGCCGCCAGGAGCAGCGCATCGAGGCCGGAGCGGTAGCCTTTGCCGACCGGCTGCAGCAACGCGAAGCGGCCGTCATAGAAGGCGTCGCACCGGGTTTCCAGGGTGTCCGCCCCGGCAGCGACAGAGGGCGCGTCAGGAAAGTTCATGGCCGAGCTCGGCGTCGCGCAGCAGGCGGCGCGCCTGGTCCAGCCGGTCCGGATCCACCAGGACGCGTCGCGGCAGGACGCCGATCGAGCCGTCGAGGATGCTCATGTGGACATCCGCGACGAAATGCGGAATCTGCGCGTCCTTGAGCAAGGCGTCGACGAAGGATAGGAGAACCGCGTCATTGGAGCGCATCAGTTCCTGCATGTAGGGCACCATTTCGAGGCGTATTCGGGAGAACCGTCGGACGACGGACCGGACGGACGCTTGTGGCGCCCTAGGTGGAGGCACTCATAGCCTGATGACAAGTCGCGCCGTACGTTTTGCCGTCGGACGGTTCAGGCGCCCGGCCTTCCTATCGGCGACAATGACGCCATCTTAGCCTCGCGACGTTGGCAGTGTGCACTGCGGCCGTCGAGGAAACCATCGGAGTGACATGGTGAGCTTGGCCATACCCGTCGGGCGGATCGATACCCGCGCCTCGATCGAACCGCTGATTGCCGTGAGCGGCCCCGACATGACGCGCGTCAACGCCTTGATTCTGGCGATGGCCGGATCGAACGTCGAACTGATTCCCGAAATCGCCGAACACCTGATCTCGTCGGGCGGCAAGCGCCTGCGGCCGATGCTGACCATCGCCTCGGCCCTTGCCCATGGCTATACCGGCGACGCGCACGTGAAGCTCGCGGCCAGCGTCGAGTTCATGCACACCGCGACGCTGCTGCACGACGACGTCGTCGACGAGAGCGATCTGCGGCGCGGCAAGAAGACGGCGCGGACCATCTGGGGCAACCAGGCGAGCGTCCTGGTCGGCGACTTCCTGCTCGGCCAAGCGTTCAAGATGATGGTGGAAGTGGGTTCGCTGACAGCCCTCCACATCCTCTCCAGCGCCTCGGCGGTGATCGCCGAAGGCGAGGTCTGGCAGCTCTCGGCCGCCAAGCACATGACCACCAGCGAGGCCGACTACATGGCGGTCGTCGACGCCAAGACGGCCGCGCTCTTCGCTGCGGCGGCCGAGGTCGGCCCCGTGGTCGCCGGTGCCGGCGATGCCGAGCGGATGGCGATGCGCAACTACGGCCGCAGCCTCGGCCTTGCCTTCCAGCTGGTCGACGACGTGCTCGACTATCGCGGCTCCGCTGCTGATCTCGGCAAGAACACCGGCGACGATTTCCGCGAGGGGAAGATCACCCTGCCGGTGATCCTCGCGTATCAGGCCGGCAACAACGAGGAAAAGGCGTTCTGGCGCGAGGCAATGGAGCACGGCCGCAACGACGACGAGGCGCTGGCGCGCGCCAAGTCCCTGATGCATGGGCACGGGGCGCTCGACGCGACCATCACTCGCGCCCGCAGCCATGGCGAGGCCGCCTATGCGGCAGCGTCAACGCTGCCGCGGACCCCCAGCCGGGATGCGCTGCTGAGCGTCGTCGAATTCTGCATCGACCGGGTCAACTGATCGTGTAACGCGACGGGGGCAAAACCCAGTCGCATTCCCGCCAATCTCTCGGCGCAACAAGGCGATGCCCTTGCATTATGGGGCGGCTTGACTTCACCTCGGCGAATCGTCCGGCCTGCCGGAACGACTCGGCCGCGCGTCGAGCATGGCCCGTGGCCGAAGCCCGCCCGGAAGAGGATCTCACGTGAAGATAACGCGCCTTCTCTCGTCGTTGACGACCGCCCTGCTCCTGGCAGGCAGCCCGCTCAGCGCGATGGCCGCCGGATCGACGAACGAACCACCGGCCGCCGCGACGATCGGCGTGCGGGCGCAGTCGCTGTCCGGCGCCTATCTTGCCGCCAAGGCGGCCCAGCTCGAGGGCGATCTCGAAGCGGCCAGCGACTTCTACAGCCAGGCGCTGGCGATCGACCCGGATTCCAATCTCCTGCAGCAGGACGCGATGTTCGCGTATCTCGCCAATGGCCGGTTCGAGGACGGCATCGATCTCGCCGCCAAGCTGCGCGACAGCGAGGAAGCCAGCAAGGTCGCGCGCATCACGCTCGGCGTCGATGCACTGCGCAAGGGCGACTACGACAAGGCGATCGCCGAACTCGACATCGTCAACCCGAGCGATCTCGACGCGCTGCTGCTCGGCCATCTGACCGCCTGGGCGGAGCTTGGCGCCGGCCGGATCGATGCCGCGCTATCGCGTATCGACGAACTCGATTCGGCGCCTTGGTATGCGATCTTCAACGCTTACGAGAAGGGGCTCCTCGCCGAGGTAGCCGGGCGCGTCGACGTCGCCCGTCGGTCCTACAAGCAGGTCGCCGACGACCAGGAACTCGCCCGCACCTCGCCCGACGCCTACCTCGCGGCAGCCGAAGCGCTCGCCCGGCTGGAGATGCGCGCAGGCAATAGCGACGCGGCACTGGCCGCCGTCGACCAGGGCCTGGCGCTCGTCGGCACCTACGATCCGCTGCTGCATCTGCGCGCCCGCATCGAGAAGGGCGAGACGGTCGAACCGGCCGTCGCCGACGTCCAGGACGGCGCTGCGGAGACGCTCTACATTCTGGGTCAGGCGATCAATCGCGGCGACGGCCAGCAGGTGGCGTTGCTGTATTTCCAGCTGGCGCGGGCGATCGAGCCTCGCAGCCCGGCGCTGCTGACGGCTTTGGCGGGCATCGCCGAGCGCTCCGAGCGGCTGGATCTTGCCATCTCCTACTATCGCGAGATCCCGGAGAGCTCGGCCTATCGGCGGACTGCCGAGCTGCAGATCGGGCTCGACCTCTGGTATGCCGAGCGCAAGGACGAGGCCAAGGAGCATCTGCGCCGCGCGGTCCGGGACTATCCCGACGACGTGCAGTCGCACACGGCGCTCGCCGACGTGCTGGCCGCGGACAAGGACTATGCCGGCGCCGCCGAGTCGCTCAACGAGGCGGTGCGCCTGGCGGAAGCCAAGGACTCGGCCGGCTGGAACCTCTATTACCAGCGCGGCATCGCCCATGAGCGGCTGAAGCAGTGGGATCAGGCGGAGCCGGACTTCCGCAAGGCGCTGGAGCTTTCGCCGAACCAGCCGGCGGTGCTGAACTACCTCGGCTATTCTTGGGTCGACATGAACCGGAACCTCGAAGAGGGTCTGGACATGATCAAGAAGGCGGTGACGCTGCGCCCGAACGACGGCTACATCATCGATTCGCTGGGCTGGGCCTACTACCGGCTCGGACGCTACCAGGAAGCGGTCGACGAGCTGGAGCGCGCCGTCCTGATCACGCCGATGGATCCGACGATCAACGACCATCTCGGCGACGCCTACTGGCATGTCGGCCGCAAGCGCGAGGCCGAGTTCCAGTGGGAGCGGGCGCTGAACGGCGAGCCGGCCCCGGAGCCCGACGTGATCGAGGCGATCAAGGTCAAGCTTGAGAAAGGTCTCCAGCCGGAGACCGACGAAGGCGGTTCGGCGGACGGCCGGGCCGAGCCGGCAGAGGAGGCGCCGGCGCCCAGTGGTCCGCGCGCCAACGCAGCGCCACCGGAGACGGGCATCGAAGCCGCCGACTGACCGGCCGCAAGCCGTGAAGCCTCTGGCGCTCCCCGCCGCCGCCGGCGACGCTCCCGCCAAGGTCAACCTGGCGCTGCACGTCGTTGGCCAGCGGACCGACGGCTATCACCGGCTGGAGAGCCTCGTGACCTTCGTGGCCGAGGCGCGTGACAGGGTGTCTGTCACGCCCGGTGGCGACGATGACACGATCGTCGTCGAGGGACCGTTCGCCGCCTCCGTACCGGACGGAGCGGACAACATCCTGCTGCAGGCGGCGCGATTCGCCCGCGCGCGGGTCGCGGCCTTTGGCCTGGCACTGCCGCCTCTCGCCATCCATCTCGACAAGCGCCTGCCGGTCGCGGCGGGCATCGGCGGCGGCTCGGCAGATGCGGCGGCGCTGCTTCGCATCATTTCGAACGCCTGCCCGGTCGCAAGCGCCGAAATCGCGGCAGACGCCGTCACGCTCGGCGCCGACGTGCCGATGTGCCTGACGGGCCGCCCTGCCCTCGTCTCCGGCATTGGAGAGCATGTCGAGGCGCTGGCGCCGTTGCCGGACCTGCCGATCCTCCTGGTCAATCCGGGGGTGGCGGTGGCGACGCCGGCGGTGTTCCGGGCGCTGGCTAGCCGGGACAATGCGAAGCTGCCGCTGCTTCCGCCGGACGGGTTCCGTGATGCCGTCGCGCTGGCGGCGTGGCTCGGGCAAACCCGCAACGACCTCGCAGCGCCCGCCACCACGATTGCCCCGGCGATCGCAGAGGTGACCGACGCGTTGCGCGCCGCCGGCGCACTGTTCGCCCGCGTTTCCGGTTCCGGCGCCACGGTGTTCGGCCTGTTTGCCGATCGCCCGTCGCTGCATCGGGCAAGGCTTGGCCTGAAAGCGGCCTATCCCTCATGGTGGGTCTCGGACCCTGCCGACACGGAGCTGACCACGGCATGAGCGACGAACGCGCCTTCATTCCCCTGTCTATCGCCATTCTCACCGTCTCCGACACGCGGGGCCTCGACGACGACCGGTCGGGCTCGGTGCTGGTCGAGCGCCTGACCGCCAATGGTCATCGTCTGGCTGACCGGCAGATCGTCACCGACGACGTCGACGCAATCCGGGCGGTGGTGCAGGGATGGTGCAACCGCGCCGACGTCGACGTGGTGATCACCACCGGCGGCACCGGCTTCACAGGCCGCGACGTGACGCCGGAAGCGCTCGAGCCGCTGTTCGAGAAGCGCATGGACGGGTTCTCGACGATCTTTCACCGGATTTCCTACGACAAGATCGGTGTCTCGACGATTCAGTCGCGGGCAACCGGCGGGGTCATAAACGCCACCTTTGTCTTCGCCCTGCCCGGCTCGCCCGGCGCCTGCCGCGACGGCTGGGATCACATCCTCGAGCCGCAGCTCGACTACCGCCACAAGCCCTGCAATTTCGTCGAGATCATGCCGCGGCTCGACGAGCACCTGCGACGCGGCGGCCGCTCGACCTGACTTGACGGATCAGCCCCGCGGGCGGTGACGCGGGGCCGGACGGATGTCCGCCGGCAGGGTGCCGACAGCGACGCCTTTGGCCATGGCCTCCAGGCTGGAAGCCGCCCGCGCGCGCCCCACGGCCTGCTGCTTCGGCATCATGAAACCTTCGACGAGAGCACTGCGCGACTGGCGCAGCCGACCGAGGAGGCTCGGCCTGTCCGCCCGCGACCGCGAGAAGCGGGCCGCCGGAATACGGGCATTGCCGCGCGCGACGGCGTCGGCATGCTCGATCACCGCCTCGATCCAGCCGGGCTGCAGCCGCGCGCCGGGCTCCAGCATCAGCAGCCATTCCCCCCGTGCGGCCGTTACCGCCTGGCGCAGATCCGCGGCCGCGACGATGCGGCACCCGGCATGATCGGCGACCTTGCGGCTTTCCGCAGACATTCCCCGATCGACCAGCACCACCTCGCGGACGACGCCCTCTACGGCGCCGGGCACCAGCGTCGCCAGCGTCGCCGCCACACCCTGATCGTCCGTCCCGCATTCCATCAGCACAGTGAGCATGCCCCTCGATAGCCGAGCGCCGCATTCCTGGCCAGCAGGCATTTTGTTCTTGTATTGTTCTCATTCGAGCATTAGGTCTTTGTTCACAAGTCCACCGAGGGTTCGAACCGGAAGGGTAAGACCATGCAGGACGTCAGCCACGCCGACCGCGCAGCGTTCGCTACGGCGAACGGAGTCGAGATCGCCAATCAGTTGATCGACGGCTCGGGCCTCCGGGTCGACCGGATGCGGCGACGCGGCCGCGGCGCCGGGATCAACCCCACCGGCCGCTATGAGCCCTTCGCGCGCGTCGCGTTCGACGACGGCTGGAACAGCCTCGAGGAACTGCCGCCGTTCAAGACCGAGGTGCAGGTCGAGGCGCCGAAGACGATAATCACCCGCAACAGCTCGCCGGACATCTCGTTCGACCGGTCGATCAACCCGTATCGCGGCTGCGAGCATGGCTGCGTGTACTGCTTCGCGCGGCCGACGCACGCCTATATGGGCATGTCGCCGGGGCTCGACTTCGAGTCCAAGCTGTTCGCCAAGCCGAACGCGGCCGAACTCCTGGAGCGCGAGCTGTCGAAGCCCGGCTACGAGGTCCGCTCGATCGCCATCGGCACCAATACCGACCCGTACCAGCCGGTGGAGAAGACCTGGCGGATCATGCGCGAGGTCCTGGAAGTGCTCGAGGCGGCGAACCATCCGGTGGGCATCGTGACGAAGTCGGCGCTGGTCACGCGCGACATCGACATCCTGTCGCGCATGGCGGCCAAGGGGCTCGCCAAGGTGGCGCTGTCGGTGACGACTCTCGATCGAAGCCTCGCCCGCACGATGGAACCCCGCGCCGCCACCCCAGCCAAGCGGCTGGAGGCAGTCAAGGCGCTGTCGGAAGCCGGGATCCCGGCGATGGTGATGATGGCGCCGATCATCCCGGGCCTCACGGACTCCGAGATCGAGCGGATCCTCGACTCGGCCCAGTCGGCAGGGGCGCGGGAGGTCGGCTACGTCCTGCTGCGCCTGCCGCTGGAGGTCTCGCCCTTGTTCAAGGAGTGGCTGCTGCGCCATTACCCCAACCGCTACCGGCATGTCCTGTCCCTGCTGCGCTCTATGCGCGACGGCAAGGACTATGACGCCGAGTGGGGCAAGCGGATGCGCGGCACCGGGCCCTATGCCTTCCAGATCCGGCGGCGATTCGAGATGACGGCGCGGCGCCTCGGCCTCAACGAGGCGCGCACCAAGCTGCGCTGCGACCTGTTCACCCCGCCGCGGGGCACCGGCGTGCAGCTGGCGCTGCTCTAGACCGGTCCTGCCGGAAAACGTCTCGGCCGGACCGCCACCCCTGGTCCGGCCAGGGCTCGTCGATCCCTCACCCCGTGATCGGCGAGGCTTGTGGAGAATCGGAGAATGCGCGAGTCTTGCCGCATCATGGCTCGCCGTTCCTCCGATTCTCCCGCTCTTCCCAAGGGCCGGGCCGCCAAGGCGCCCGGGCCGGACTTCACGCGCGAAGACCAGCTTCTGGGCTCCGGCGCGCGCTGCGTCGCCGGCATCGACGAGGCGGGTCGCGGCCCGCTGGCTGGCCCGGTCGTGGCGGCAGCGGTGATTCTCGACCCCGCACGGCTGCCGCAGGGCCTTGATGATTCCAAGAAGCTCGAGCGCGTAGACCGCGAACGGCTGTTCGGCGAGATCGTCGCGACCGCCTGGGTGGGCATCGCGTCCGCCAGTGCGCGCGAGATCGACATATTGAACATCCGCGGCGCGACGCTGCTCGCCATGCGCCGGGCGCTGCACGCGCTGGGGGACCCGCCGTGCCATGTCTTGATCGACGGGCGGGACGTGCCGCCGCGCCTCCGCTGTCCGGGGACGGCCGTCATTGGCGGCGACGCGTTGAGCCTGTCGATCGCCGCAGCCTCGATCGTCGCCAAGGTCACGCGCGACCGGATGATGTATCGGGCCTGCCCGACCTATGCCGGCTACGGATTCTCGCGGCATGTCGGCTATGCGACGGCCGAGCATCTCTCGGCCATCGCCCGCCTCGGGCCGACGCCGCTGCATCGCATGAGTTTTAGGCCGCTGCGCCCGGACCTGCTCGACGCGGCCGAGTGACGGCGAGGCCTCCTCGGAAAACTGCGGCCAGCAGGCTTCGCCGGAAGGCCGCGCTGCTCTCCCCCGCAAGGTAAATGCCTGCCCCAACGCAAAGAGGCCGCCTTACGGCAGCCTCTAGATTGCGTTGATGACTTGAAGGCAGCGATGGCTGCCCGGAATCTCAGTTGAGGTTCTTGCGGACCGCTGCGATCGATTCGTTGATGAACCGGCCACCTTCGGCGGCCTGGCGCTCGGCAAGGATCTTCGCGGCCGCCTCGACGGCGAGATCGACGGCAGAGGCACGCACTTCGGCGATCGCGTCGGTCTCGGCCTGGGCGATCTTGGCCTCGGCCATGGCGGTCCGGCGGGTGATGTATTCCTCGTTGCGCCGCTGCGCATCCTCGAGCATCAGGGCTGCCTCGCGCTTGGCGGCGGCGAGGATGTCCTGCGCCTCGACCTCGGCCTCGCGCCGACGCCGCTGATATTCGGCCAGCTGCTGCTTGGCCTCTTCCTTCAGCTCGCGCGCTTCCTCGATCTCCTGGCGGATGCGGACCGCGCGGTCGTCGAGGGTCTTGCCGACCTTCTGCGGCCCGCGGACGTAGAAGATAATCACAAAGAACAGGATCAGGCCGACAAGAGCCCAGAATGAATTGTCCATCATGGCCGTCAGCTCCGAACAGCGGTGACGGCGCCGGCGATTTCCTCGCGCGGTGCCTCGATGCGCGCGACCTCGCGCAGGATCGCGTCGGTCGCCTCTTCGGCGATCGAGCCCACATCCTTCAGCGCCTCGCGCTTGATGTCGTCGATTCGGACCTGGGCGGCGCCGAGCTTGCCGTCCAGTTCGCCGTCGATGCGCTTGCGCTCGCTCTCGGCGTCGGTGCGGGCCGATTCCTTGGCTTCGAGCGCGATCCCATGGGCGCGGTCGCGGGCCTCGGTGAGTTCCTGCTCGTAGGCGGCCTGCGCCTCGTCGGCGTCGGCGCGCATGCGATCGGCGGCCTCGAGGTCGAGCGCGATCCGATCGCGGCGGTTCTCGAGGATTCCCGCGATCCGCGGCAGGATGACCTTCTTCAGGACGAGGTAGAAAATGCCGAAAGTGATCGCCAGCCAGAGCAGCTGCGATGGGAAATATTCGGTCTCGAACGGCGGGAAACCGCCCTCATGACCTTCCTCGACATAGATTTCGCCATGCGTCGACGGCGCCGGGCTCGCCGGCGGAAGCAGGACGTCGGGCGATTCGGTCTGCGCGAAGGCTTGGCTTACGAACATCGAGGGCTCCGGCAAACGGACCGGCGACAGAGACTGCCGCCGGCCGGTTCGTCTTCAGTGGCTGCTTGGATCAGACGGCGAAGAGCAGCAGAAGCGCGATCAGCAGCGAGAAGATGCCGAGCGCTTCCGTGACTGCGAAGCCGAAGATCAGGCGGCCGAACTGGCCGTCGGCGGCCGACGGGTTGCGCAGTGCGCCCGAGAGATAGGCGGCGAACATGTTGCCGAGACCGAGGGCGGTTCCCGCCATGCCGAAGCATGCGAGGCCGGCACCGATGTATCTTGCTGCTTCCGCGTCCATGTCAAACTCCTTTGAAATTTCGATTGCGGCTGATGTGGCGGCTGGACGGCCGCCCCTGGGGTATCCTGGGGATGTCTTAGTGGCCTGGATGGATCGCGTCGTTGAGATACATGCAGGTCAGGACCGCGAAGACGTAGGCTTGCAACGCGGCGACCAGGAATTCGAGTGCCGTCAGAGCGACGGTCATGAAGAGCGGCAGGATCGCCCCGCCGATGCCGAGGGCGCCCATGGCGGTCATCGAGACGATGAAGCCGGAGAACACCTTGAGCGTGATGTGGCCCGCCAGCATGTTGGCGAAGAGACGAACCGAGAGCGAAACCGGCCGGGACAGGAACGAGACGACTTCGATGATCACCACCAGCGGGACCAGGATCGCCGGCACGCCGGACGGCACGAACAGCTTGAAGAAGCCGAGGCCGTTCTTCTTGATGCCGTAGACAACCACGACGCCGATCACCAGCACGGAGAGCGCGAAGGTGACGATCAGATGGCTGGTGACGGTGAAGAAATACGGCACCATCCCGAGCAGGTTGGCGACGAGGATGAACATGAACAGCGAGAACACGAAGGGGAAGAAGCGCATCCCCCCGGAGCCGGCGGCATCGCGCAGCATGTTCGCGATGAACTCGTAGGACAGCTCGGATACCGACTGCATGCGGTTCGGCACCAGGCCGCGACCACGCGTCGAGTAATAGAGCAGCGCCGTCGTCAGCGCGACCGTGACCACCATGAACAGGGCGGAATTGGTGAACGAGAAGTCCAGTCCGCCGATTTCGATCGGCACGATTCTGGAGATCACGAACTGGTGGATCGGATCGGTCGGGTTGGTCGCCAAACTCAGTGGTCCTTCGTCACATTCGCTACCCGGCGAGGGCCGCCCTGCCCAATAGCGTCCCGAACTCCGCTTCGCAACACCCTGCGCAAGACTTTGCTGCAGTCGCTCAATCCGGCGTGCTCGTCCCGCTTCCCGGAGGCCCGCCGGCCGGGCCGGTGCCGGAGGCTCCGCGAATGACGTTGAGAACCCCCGCGGCGAAGCCGATCATCAGGAAGATGATGAGCCCGAAGGGCGACGTGCCGGCCAGCATGTCGATCAGATAGCCGATCGCCGCGCCGACCAGAATGCCCGCGACAAATTCGCTGGCGATCTTCAGCCCCTGCGCGACGCCCTGCATTCCCTGCGATCGGTCCGCCGGTTCGCGGTTTTCCGGAAGCCGCTTCCGCTGGTCGGCGATACGCCTGGCAAGCGCCTCCCGGCGGGCGGCCAGCGCCGCATCGTCGACGGGCAGAAGCGTCGGGTCGGGGTCGTTCGGATTGTTCGCCGCCATCGTGTCGCCTCGCCGTTGCACCCATGCCGGGTGAGCCTCTGCGACGCTAGGCACCCCGCGGGTTTGCCGTCAATGACGCAGACCCTCGGAGCCTCAGGATGCCGGGGCGTGTCTTCAGCGAAAGCCCGCCACCGGACGCGGCACATACGGCGCTTCCAGCGCCGCGATCTCATCGGCGGACAGCTCGATCTCCAGCGCCGCCACGGCGTCGTCGAGATGCTGCATCTTGGTGGCGCCGACGATCGGCGCGGTGACGCCGGGCTTCTGCCGCACCCAAGCGAGCGCCACCTGTGCACGGGGCACGCCACGCGCCGCGGCGACCGTGCCGACCGCCTCGATCACGCCCTTGTCGGCATCTTCATGCGCCTTGTAGAGCGCCTTGCCGACCTCGTCTGTCTCGGTGCGGTTGGTCGCCTCGCCGAATGGCCGCGTCAGCCGGCCACGCGCCAGCGGCGACCAGGGAATCACCGCGATCCCCTCGTCGCGGCAGAGCGGCAGCATCTCGCGCTCCTCCTCGCGATAGAGCAGGTTGAGGTGATTCTGCATGGTCGCGAAGCGGGCCCAGCCGTGCCGATCGGACAGGTGCAGCGCTTTGGCGAACTGCCAGGCGAACATCGAGGACGCGCCGATATAGCGGGCCTTGCCGGCCTTCACCACGTCGTGGAGCGCCTCGAGCGTCTCCTCGATCGGCGTGCCGTAGTCCCAGCGGTGGATCTGGTAGAGGTCGACATAGTCTGTGCCGAGCCGCTTCAGGCTGTTGTCGATCTCGGACATGATCGCCTTGCGCGACAGGCCGGCGCCGTTCGGCCCGTCATGCATCCGGTTGAACACCTTGGTGGCGATCACCAGCTCGTCGCGGTTGCCGAAGTCCTTCAGCGCCCGGCCGACGATCTCCTCGCTGGTGCCGGCCGAATAGGCGTTGGCGGTGTCGAAGAAATTGATGCCGAGCTCGATCGCCCGTCGGATGAAGGGGCGGCTCTCCTCCTCCGGCATCGACCAGGGATGCGTGCCGGCTTCCGGAACACCGTAGCTCATGCAGCCGAGGCAGATGGGCGTCACGTCGAGGCCGGTGCGGCCGAGCTTGATCGTCTTCATGGCGGGCTTCCCTCACGTCGTTCCAGCACGCGGGGTCAGCGCCGCACGCGCGGCAGGCAAGATAGCGACCTGCGGCGCGAGGGAAAGGCGGCGGCACCTTCGATCACCGCCGCCTCATTCTGTCAGATGGCGACGTCGCCCACTGGCGCGGCACCCGTCTTCGCGCGCTCCGCCTGTTCGATGGCGAATTCCTCTTCCGGCGAGAGGATCAGGCGGTGCCGGCCGACCAGCGCGAAATAGGCGATGCCGATGGCGAACCAGATCGCGACCCCGATGACGCCGGCGCGATAGGTCGGGTCGGAAAGCTGGAAGGCCAGCGTCACTGCCGCGATGACGATCGTCGCGACGGCACCTGGAATGCCGAAGGGGCTGCGATACGGCCGGGCGATGTCGGCATGGTTGCGGCGCAGCAGGATGAATGAGATCGCCTGGGCGATGTAGGAACACATCGCCCCGAACACCGCCATGTTGAGCAGCGTCCCGCCGATGATCGCCGAACCCGCATCGGCGCCGAGCCCGACGAACAGCACGAGCATGATCGCCAGGCCGACGGAAGCACCGACCACCATGGCGAGATACGGCGTCTTGCGCTGGTCGTGGGTGATCGACAGCGCCCGCGGGAAATACCCTGCCCGCGACAGCGAGTAGATCTGCCGCCCCTGCGCGAAGATGATCGTGTGGAACGAGGCGATCAGCCCGATGATCGCAACGAAGGCGAGCAGCTTGGCGATGCCCGACCCGTAGATCGCGCTGAAGCCTTCGAGGAGCGGCTCGCCCGAGGAGCCGAGCGCAAAGGAGCCGACGCCCGGCAGCGACGGGTTGAGGAACAGGATCATGAAAGCCGAGACGATCAGCGTCAGCATGCCGAAGAGGATGCCCTTGGGCATGTCGCGCTTCGGGTCGACCGATTCCTCGGCGGCGAGCGGCAGCTGCTCGATGGCGAGGAACAGCCAGACGGCGAAGGGCAGAGCGGTCAGCGCGCCGGTGAGACCGAAAGGCAGGAAGGGGCCGTTGCCGCCCTCCAGCAGGCCGCCGCCGGGTGCGATGTCCAGCGCATTGGCGGCGAAGTCGACATCGGGGATCGCCGAGATCCAGAAGATCACGAGCACCGCCAGCGCCATCAGCGTGACGACCACCGTCACCTTGAACGACAATTCGACGCCGACGACGTTAAGGCCGACGAAGAGGATGTAGCCGACGATCCACCAGACCGGCTGGAAGGAAGCGGGCGTTTCGAAGATGCCGGTCAGGTACGAGCCGATGAAGAACACGATCACCGCCGGCGTCAGGACGTACTCGACGTTTTCGCAGAGCCCGGTGACGAAGCCGCCCCAGCGGCCCATGGCGGTCCGCGCGAAGGAGTAGGCGGCGCCGGTGTGCGGCAGCGCCGGCGACATCTCGGCGATCGAGAAGGTCAGCCCGAGATACATGATGGCGATGAGGATGGTGGCGATGAACATGCCGCCCCAGCCGCCGGAGGCGAGGCCGAGGTTCCAGCCGGAATAGTGGCCGGAGATCACCGCGCCGACGCCGAGCGCCCACAGCGACCAGACGCCGGCGTATTTCTTCAGACTTCGCTTGTCGAAATATCCCGCGTCAGCGGTCTGGTATGAAATGGCTTTGCGTTCAGACAGCATGGCAGCAGATCCCCGGTGAAGCCTCCCGAAGCGATACGATCACTGAATCGTTATGGCGTCAATCTGGGCAGTTCTCCATCAGCCCAATGACTGTGCATTCATCCTGAGGAGAGGAGCGGCGCGGATGTCGACTCGCTGGTGAGCCGGTCGTCGCCGTCGTCCTTGAGTCCGACGCCCGAGAGCCCGAGTTCGTGCGAACGCTGGATCAGGGCGAGGAGTTTCTCCACAGCCGCTGCCGGGCTGAAACCGCGATCGCGGATATTGGAGACGCAATTGCGGTCTGCGTCGCTGCGTCCGGGCCGCGGTCCGAAGGTCAGGTAGGCGCCGAGACTGTCGGCAGCCGACAGGCCGGGCCGCTCGCCGACCAGCATCAGCGCGATCCGGGCACCCAAAGCCTCGCCGATCGGGTCGGACAAAGCAACGCGCGCATGGCTGGCGACGACCACCGGTGCGGCGGTCCAAGCGTCTGGCAGTCGTTCGAGGATCCCCGCGGCGACTTCGGCGCCGTAGCTGTTGGCAGCAAAGGCCGACAGGCCGTCGGCGATGATGAGCACCAGGTCGTGTGGACCGGGCGTCTGGCGGAGCAGGGCAGCGGATTCCGGCGCTAGCAGCCGCCCGAGATCCGGGCGCCGAAGATAGGTCGGTCGGTCCGGCGCCTGGCTTTCGACGCGTAGCGAGGAATGACCGGAAGCCGCCAGCGCCGCCGCGACGCCAACGACGTCGAATGCGGCATGGACCGCGTCGCGCGCCGCGGCATGGGCCTCGGCAAAGTCGAGATGCGCCGCGGTCGGCAGCCCGGCGCCGAACCGGCCGAGGGCGATGCGCGCGTCGGTATGGCGCCGCAGCCGCGCCAGCGGATGGGGTCCGCCCTGCCCCGGCTTGCGCAGGTCGCTCATTCGGCGGCCTCCAGCAGCTGCGCCCTCGCGGCCAGCATCAGCGACCCGTCGGCTGGATTCAGGAAACCCTCCCGGTTGAAGATCCCTGCATCCATCAGCCAGGTCTCGAACTCCGGCGAGGGGCGCAGACCGAGCACCCGGCGGACATAGGCGGCGTCGTGGAAGGAGGTCGACTGGTAGTTCAGCATGACGTCGTCCGAGCCCGGCACCCCCATGACGAAATTGACGCCGGCGACGGCGAGCAGCGTCAGGAGATTGTCCATATCGTCCTGGTCGGCCTCGGCGTGGTTGGTGTAGCAGACGTCGACGCCCATCGGCACGCCGAGCAGCTTGCCGCAGAAATGGTCCTCCAGCCCGGCGCGGATGATTTCCTTGCCGTCATAGAGATATTCCGGGCCGATGAAGCCGACGACGGTGTTGACCAGCAGCGGATCGAATTCGCGCGCCACCGCATAGGCCCGCGCCTCCATGGTCTGCTGGTCCATGCCGTGATGGGCATTGGCTGACAGGGCCGAGCCCTGGCCGGTCTCGAAGTACATGACGTTGTCGCCGACCGTGCCGCGCCGCAGCCCGCGCGCGGCGTCGTGTGCTTCCTTCAGCATCGCAAGGGAGATGCCGAAGGAGGCGTTGGCCTTCTGCGAGCCCGCCACTGACTGGAAGACCAGGTCGACGGGCGCCGCCCGGTTCATCGCGTCGATCGCCGTCGTGACATGGGCCAGCACGCAGGACTGCACCGGGCAGCCGAGGCGCAGGCGCAGTTCCTCGATCAGCTCGAGCAGGCGGCGCATGGCCGACGGGCTGTCGGTGGCCGGGTTGATGCCGATCACCGCGTCGCCGCAGCCGAAGGCCAGGCCGTCGACAATCGAGGCCGCGACGCCGCGCGGGTCGTCGGTCGGATGGTTGGGCTGGATGCGGACCGACAAGCGCCCCGGCAGGCCCACGGTCGTGCGAAAGGCGGTGACGACGGGTCGCTTGCGGGCAATCGCGATCAGATCCTGGTTTCGGCAGATCTTGGCGATCGCCGCGACCATTTCCGGGGTCAGCGCCCATTTGAGCGCGGCGATGGCGGGCGGCGTCGCATCGTCCGAGAGCAGCCATTCGCGCATCTCGCCGACCGACCAGCCGGCGATCGGCCGAAACGAATCGGCATCGTGCTGGCGCAGGATCAGCGCCGAAACGTCGTCTTCCTCCGGATCGATCAGCGGCGCTTCGAGAATGGCGCCGAGCGTCGTATCGGCCAGCTGGCGCTGGGCCTTCACCCGCTCCTGCCGGGTCGCCGCCGCGATTTCCGCCAGGAAGTCGCCGGAGCGGGCGGGGGAGGCCTTGGCGAGCAGGGTCTTGAGGTCTTCGCCGGACATGATCGTTCCTCCGGTCGCATATCGGCCCAAAGGCCACTCTGACGCATCTGAAGGCAAGAGCTGCGTCCGGTCAATTTGCGGGCAGCGCCCCCTGAACACGTCCGCCCTTGACCTTCCAGTCAGGGGAAGCCCCATCTGCCGGTAACGCGCAAGGAACGACAAACATGACGATGGCGAAGACGCACGATCATTCGGCCTGTGGGGCGGCTACGCAGGAACCCGCGCTGGTTCGCGACCCCGTGTGCGAGATGACCGTGGACCCCAACGCCGGCAAGCCGCATCTGCATCATGCCGACCGGGTCTTCCACTTCTGCTCGGAAAGCTGCCGCGACAAGTTCGAGGCGGCGCCGGACGACTATCTCACGGCGAAGGACCCGGTCTGCGGCATGGATGTCGACCGCGCCAGCGCCCGGCACATGGCCAAGCATCAGGGCGAGCGCTTCTATTTCTGCTCGGCGGGCTGCCAGAAACGTTTCGAGGCGGCGCCCGAGCAGTATCTCGGCGATCGCCCTGCCCCCGCTCCGGCCCCCGCCGGCACCCAATATACCTGCCCGATGCACCCGGAGATCGTCCGCGACGCGCCCGGCGACTGCCCGAAATGCGGCATGGCGCTGGAGCCGATGGGCGTTCCGACCGGCGACGAGGGCCCCAATCCGGAGCTGGTCGACTTCACCCGCCGGCTCTGGGTCAGCGCCCTTTGCGCCATCCCGCTGCTGATCCTGACCATGGGGCCGATGGTCGGGCTGCCGGTCCGCGAATGGATCGGCGAGCAGACCGCCGTCTACGCCGAGTTCCTGCTGGCGACCCCGGTGGTGCTCTGGGCGGCACTGCCCTTCTTCAAGCGGGGCTGGGCGTCGATCGTCAACCGCTCGCCCAACATGTGGACGCTGATCTCGCTCGGCGTCGGCGCCGCCTATGGCTACAGCCTCGTCGCGACGTTCCTGCCGGACCTCTTCCCCGCCTCGTTCCGCACCGGGATGGCGATGGACGGCATGGGCCATGCCGGCGTCGTGCCGGTCTATTTCGAGGCGGCGGCAGTCATCGTCGCGCTGATCTTCGTCGGCCAGGTGCTGGAGCTGAAGGCGCGCGAGCGCACCGGTTCGGCGATCCGCGCGCTGATGGACCTCGCGCCGAAGACAGCACGGCGGCTCGGCGCCAATGGCGGCGAAGAGGACGTGCCGCTGAACGCCATCGCCAGCGGCGACCGGCTGCGGGTACGGCCGGGCGAAGCCGTGCCGGTCGACGGCACGGTCGTTGAAGGCCGTTCCTCGATCGACGAATCGATGCTCACCGGAGAGCCGGTGCCGGTGGAGAAGAGCGCCGGCGACAGGGTCACCGGCGGCACGCTGAACCGCACCGGCTCCTTCGTCATGAAGGCGGAGGCCGTCGGCGCCGATACCACCCTGTCGCGCATCGTCGCGATGGTGGCGACGGCGCAGCGATCCCGCGCGCCGATCCAAGGCCTCGCCGACCGGGTCGCCGGCTATTTCGTGCCGGCCGTCGTTCTCGTCGCGATCATCGCCTTCGCCGTCTGGGCGCTGGTCGGCCCGCCGCCGGCGATGATCCATGCCCTGATCGCCGCCGTCTCGGTGCTGATCATCGCCTGCCCCTGCGCGCTGGGTCTGGCGACGCCGATGTCGATCATGACGGCGACCGGGCGCGGCGCATCGGCGGGCGTGCTGATCAAGGACGCCGAGGCGCTGGAGCGCTTCGCCGGGATCGACACGCTGGTGATCGACAAGACCGGCACGCTCACGGAAGGGCGGCCGCGCCTCACCGACGTGGTAGCGGTGGACGGCGACGAGACGGCTTTCCTGTCGGCTGCCGCCAGCCTCGAACGCGGCTCGGAGCATCCGCTGGCCGAGGCGATCGTCGCGGGCGCGAGGGGTCGCGGGGCTGAACTGTCCGATGCCACGGATTTCGACGCGATCACCGGCAAGGGCGTGCGCGGCACGGTGGGCGGGGCCACCGTCGTGCTCGGCAACCGCGCCATGCTGGAAGCCGAAGGCATCGACGCGGCGTCGCTCGACGAGGCCGCGCGCGGCATGGAAACCGACGGCAAGACGGTGATGTTCGTCGGCATCGAAGGTCGGGCCGCCGGCCTCCTGGCCGTCTCCGACACGATCAAGCCGACCACGGAGGCCGCCATCCGGGCGCTGCACGACAGCGGTATGCGGATCGTGATGGCGACCGGCGACAACGAGCGGACCGCGCAGGCCGTCGCCCGGACGCTCGGCATCGACGAGGTTCGGGCCGGGCTCTCGCCGGAGGCGAAGCAGGCGCTGGTGGAGGATCTGCGGGCCTCTGGCGCCAAGGCCGCGGTGGCCGGCGACGGCGTCAACGACGCGCCGGCCCTCGCCGCCGCCGATGTCGGCATCGCCATGGGGACCGGCGCCGACGTGGCGGTCGAGAGCGCCGGCATCACGCTGGTGAAGGGCGACCTGAACGGCATCGTTCGCGCACGCCGGCTGGCGCAGGCGACGATCCGCAATATCCGTCAGAACCTGTTCTTCGCCTTCGTCTACAACGCGGCCGGCGTGCCGATCGCCGCGGGCATCCTCTATCCGGTCTTCGGCCTGCTGCTGTCGCCGATGCTGGCGGCTGCGGCGATGAGCCTGTCCTCGGTATCGGTCATCGCCAACGCGTTGCGACTACGGACGGTGAAGCTCTGACCGATCGGCCTACCGTGCCGTCAGCTTCTCGAGGATCGCCGAGAAATCCCGGCCTTTTCCGCCCGCCTCGACGAAACCTGCGTAGATGTCGCGGGCGTGCCGGCCGAGCTCGGTCGCGGCGCCCGACACATCGGCGGCTTCCTGCGACAGGTTCAGGTCCTTCAGCATCAGCTCGGCGGCAAAGCCCGGCCTGTAGTCGTTGTCGGCCGGGCTCTTCGGTCCGATGCCCGGCGCCGGGCAATAGGTGTTGAGCGACCAGCAGGAGCCGGACGAGGTCGAGGCGACGTCGAACATCGCCTGCCGGTCGAGGCCCAGACGATCGGCCAGGTGGAAGGCCTCGCAGACGCCGATCATCGAGATGCCGAGGATCATGTTGTTGCAGATCTTCGCGGCCTGGCCGGCGCCGGCCTCGCCGCAGAGAACCGCCTTCTGGCCCATGATCTCGAAGAGCGGCTGGCCCTTCGCGAAGGCGTCCGCGCCGCCGCCGACCATGAAGGTCAGCGTGCCGGCCGCCGCGCCGCCGGTGCCGCCGGAGACCGGCGCGTCGAGCGACAGGAGCCCGGCATCAAGCGCTATGCCATGGACGGCGCGGGCGCTATCTACATCGACGGTCGAGCAGTCGACCAGCAACGCGCCCGGCTCGGCCAGCCGGGCGATGTCATCATGCACGGCGCGCACGATCGCGCCGTTCGGCAGCATGGTGATAACCGCCGCCTGGCCTCGCACCGCGCCTTCCAGCGTCTCGGCGACGATGACCCTCTCCGCCGTCACGCCGGCCGGATCGTAGCCAGTCACCATGTGGCCGGCCTTCGCCAGATTGGTGGCCATCGGCGCGCCCATGTTGCCGAGACCGACAAAACCGATCTTCATGGCCGTTCCTCCCCGTTGTCTTCGAATGTGAGTTCGGCGTCGCGAAGGGGCGCAAGCATGGCCTCGACCCGCCTCGCCGGCAGGTCCTCCAGCCGCGCCACCGACCATCGCGGGGTTCGGTCCTTGTCGATCACTGCGGCGCGGATGCCTTCCTGCAGATCACCGTATTCCTGGCTGCGGAAGGTGAAGCGGTATTCGTGGCGGAGCGCCGTCTCGATGGTCGGGTCCCGCCTGACCGTCCGGATGATCGCCAGCGTCGCCGCGACGGATAGCGGCGAGCCCTTGCGGATCGCCTCCAGGGTCTGCGCCGCGAAGGCGCTGCCATCGGCCGAGAGGCCTCCAACGAGCACCGCCGCGTCGGAGGCCTCGAAGAGGCGGTCGATGACCGTGCGTCGTTCCGCGAGCACGCCCGCGTCGGCAGGGGCCATGGAATAGATTTCGCTCACGCCCGGATCGCCGATCTCGACAAGGCGCGCCACGAGTTCCGCTAGCCGGTCGGACGCTACGGCGACATCGGCGAAGCCCGCGAGAATGGCGTCCGCGGCACCCATGCGAAAACCGGTCAGGCCGAGATACTCGCCGAGCCGGCCGGGCGCGGTGGCGAGGAGCAGCGAGGCGCCGACATCCGGCACGAGGCCGATGGCGCATTCGGGCATGGCGACCATCGAGCGCTCGGTGACGATCCGGTGGCTGCCATGCGCGGACAGGCCGACGCCACCGCCCATGACGATGCCGTCCATCAGCGCGACGAAGGGCTTGGGGTAATGGCGAATGAGCCTGTTGAGACGATATTCCTCGGCCCAGAAGCGCCGCCCGGCGCCGAGATCGCCGGCAAGCCCACGCCGATAGAGTTCGGCGATGTCGCCGCCGGCGCAGAAGGCGCGGTCGCCGGCCGCATCGATGACGACCAGCGCGACGCGCCCGTCGCTCTCCCATGCCCGCAGCGCCGCCTCGATCGCCACCACCATGCCGTGGTTCAGGGCGTTGAGGGCCTGCGGGCGGTTGAGCGTGATGCGCCCTGCCCGGCCTTCGATCCGGATCAGGACATCAGCTTGCGATCTTTCGCTCATGAATGCTCCGCCAGCAGCGCCCGCGCCGTGATCACCCGCATGATCTCGTTGGTGCCTTCGAGGATCTGGTGGACGCGCAGGTCGCGGACGATCTTCTCGATGCCGTAGTCGGCGAGATAGCCGTAGCCGCCGTGCAGCTGCAGCGCCATGTTGGCGACCTCGAAGCTCGCGTCGGTGACGAAGCGCTTGGCCATGGCGCAGTGCTTGGTGGCGTCGGGTGCCTTGGCGTCGAGCTTCCAGGCCGCCTGGCGCAGGAAGATGCGCGCCGCCTGCAACTCCGTCTCCATATCGGCGAGGCGGAACTGCAGCGCCTGAAATTCGGCGAGGCTTTGGCCGAAGGCGGTGCGGTCCTTCATGTAGGCCACCGACTTGTCGAGGCAGGCCTGCGCCGCGCCGAGCGCGCAGGCAGCGATGTTGAGTCGGCCGCCGTCGAGCCCGATCATGGCATAGGTGAAGCCCCTGCCCTCCTCGCCAAGGAGGTTGGCGCGCGGCACGCGACAGGCCTCGAAGCGCACCTCGGCCGTCGGTTGGGCGATCCAGCCCATCTTCTTCTCCGGCGCGCCGAAGCTCATGCCGGGCGTGCCGTTCTCGACGAGGATCGCGGATATGCCCCTGGGCCCCGCCCCGCCGGTGCGCGCCATCACCACGTAGAGTTCGGAGAAACCGGCGCCGGAGATGAAGCTCTTGGTGCCGTCGAGGACGTAATGATCCCCGTCGTCCTTCGCCGTCGTCCGCAACGCGGCGGCGTCCGAGCCCGAGCCCGGTTCGGTCAGGCAATAGCTGCCGACCGCCTGCATCGAGACGAGCTTCGGCAGCCATTCGGCGCGCTGCGCCTCGGTGCCGAAGCTGTCGACCATCCAGGCGACCATGTTGTGTATCGAGAGGAAGGCCGAGACGGATGGGTCGCCATAGGACAGCGCCTCGAAGATCAGCGTCGCGTCGAGACGGGACAGGCCCGAGCCATGATCGTCGCGGACACAGATCGCTGCCATGCCGAGATCGGCGAGTTCCGCCAGCAGTTCGCGCGGTAGAGTCTTTTCCTCCTCCCAGCGCGCGGCATGCGGCGCCATCTTCTCGACGGCGAATTCCCGTGCCATCGAAAAGATCTGCTGCTGTTCGTCGCTGAGCGAGAAGTCCACGCGCCCTCCCAAGCGACCGTCGATCCTCAGGAAGGTCTAGAAGGCTCGGGGCACCGCATCAAGCGCCACGGTCATTCGCGGGAAGCCGGTGGCAACGTGCAAAGGGCGCCGAGCCGGCATGCACGGTGCGCGCTCAGGCCGTGGCGGCGGTCGGAACCGGGGTCGACGGAACGGTGATGTTGGCGTTGGCGATGACGGCGCGGCGGCGGCTGCAATGCGAGATGTGACCATCCGCGTAGCGGATCAGAAAATTGCCAGGCTGCGGGATGGATCGCATGAAGAAACCGTCCCTGACGGTGATGGTCCGATGCTCGCCGTCGCTGTCGCTGATCACCAGTTCACCCTTGACGATATCCACACTGAGGATCTCGCTGACTTCGGCGATGGCGCTCGTTGCTCCCAGCATGCGTGCGCGCGGCTTCAGGTTCTGAACCAAGTCGTACCTCCGTCAAACTGGTGTCGATTAGAGGTTAACGAGGATTGTATTCCTTAGTTCCACATGGCCGACACAATTCGGCAAGGCTTCGCAACAGGATGCTCTGCCGTTCATGCAGTTTGCGAGACGCCACCAGTCCCGGCTTGGCGGATGGCGCGCATGTTCGACGCGTAATGTTCCAGCGTGCCGCCCTTGAACACGGCCGAGCCGGCGACCAGCACGTCTGCGCCGGCCGCCACGACCAGCGGCGCAGTCTCCGGCGTCAGGCCGCCGTCGATCTCGATATGGATGTCGCGGTCGCCGATCATCGCCTTGACCCGGCGGACCTTCTCGACGACCGACGGGATGAAGGCCTGGCCGCCGAAGCCCGGATTGACCGTCATCAGCAGCACGAGGTCGAGCCGGTCGAGGACGTATTCGATGACGCTTTCCGGCGTCGCCGGGTTGAGCGACACGCCGGCCTTCTTGCCGAGCGCGCGGATCGCCTGCAGCGACCGGTCGAGATGCTTGGTCGCCTCGGCATGCACCGTGATGATGTCGCAGCCGGCCTCGGCGAAGGCTTCGAGGAAGGGATCGCACGGCTCGATCATCAGATGGCAGTCGAACACCTTCGCCGAGGACTTGCGGATCGCCTTGATCACCGGCGGGCCGAAGGTGATGTTCGGCACGTAATGGCCATCCATGACGTCGAGATGGATCCAGTCGGCACCCGCCGCGTCGACCGCCGCGACTTCCTCGCCGAGCCGCGAGAAATCGGCGGACAGGATCGACGGCGCGATGATCAGGGGTCTCGTCATGGTGTCTCCTCGGGTGTGGCAGCCGGCTGGTCGCTGGCCGCCTTCTGCTGGAAGACGCGGCTCGCCGCAATGTCCTCGGCGGCAATCAACGACAGCGCCGCCGCGTCCAGCGGCCCGACCGCCTGCTCGAACAGCCGGTTGGCCTGGCGCAAGCGCGCCCGGTCGAGGGCGTTGCGGATGGATCGCGCATTGGCGAAATGCGACTGCCCGCGGCGGTGTTCGATATAGCTCGCCAGCATTTCCCCGGCCTCTGGGCTCAGCCGGTAGTTCTGCCGATCCAGCATGCCCACCGCGATGCGCAAGAGTTCGTCGTCGCTGTAGTCGGGAAAGTCGATGTGGTGGGCGATGCGCGAGCGAAAGCCCGGATTGGATTCGAAGAACTTGTCCATCCGGTCGGCATAGCCGGCAAGGATGACCACCAGGTCGTCGCGCTGGTTCTCCATCACCTGCAGCAGGATCTCGATCGCCTCCTGGCCGTAGTCGCGCTCGTTCTCCGGCCGGTAGAGGTAGTAGGCCTCATCGATGAACAGCACGCCGCCCATCGCCTTCTTGAGGATGTCCTTGGTCTTGGGAGCGGTATGGCCGATATACTGGCCGACGAGGTCGTCGCGGGTGACCGAGACGAGGTGGCCCTTGCGGATATAGCCGAGGCGATGCAGCAGGTTGGCCATCTTCAGCGCCACCGTCGTCTTGCCGGTGCCGGGATTGCCGGTGAAGCTCATGTGCAGCGTCGGCGTGTCGTGGGCGAGGCCAAGCCGCTTGCGCGCCCGCTCGACGAGGAGCAGCGCCGCAGTCTCGCGGATGCGCTTCTTCACCGGCGCGAGGCCGACGAGTTCGCGGTCGAGTTCCTCCAGCACGTCCTGGACCCCGGCATCGCGATATTCCTGCTGCAGATCGACGGTGGTGGGCGCGGCGGGCGTTTCGGCACCGGTCGCCTCTCCGCCTCCCTGTGCCGCCCCGCTCGCTGCCGGATCGCGGGCGGCAGGCGCATCGGCGCCCTTCGCCGGCTTACCGCCCTTCTCCACCTGATCGAGATAGCTCATTGGATGACCTCCCGTTGATCTCGCCGTCCGGGTGCCCCGCTAAGAAGCGAGCACCCTCCTGGCGCGTCGTCATCCTCGGGCCCCGTCCCGAGGATCCAGTCTTCCGCACCGACTGTGTCGATGCGGGTTTGCTTGCGCGCACGCGACCCGCATACGCAAAGCGCAGCCACTGCCTCTTCGGTAAGGACGGGGAGCCCTCTCTCCCCTTGAGGGAGAGAAAGCGATTTCATCACTTGCGAAGCTAAGTGATGAAATCGCAAGAGAGAGGTTTCCCGTGTCCACTCTTGTCGGAATTCCAAGAAGTCACCGCCCCCGCCACGGACTTCGTTGCGGGCAGCGGCGTCATTGGTGGAGCCCCTCTCTTGTCATTCTCAAGATTTGGACCTCGCTTCGCTCGGACCAATTCCTTGGAATGACGTTCTCTCCCGCAAGGGGAGAGAGGGAGCCCCTTCCGTCGACCTCACTCCGCGTAGCGGTCGCCTTCCGGCTTGTCGGTGGCGTAGGGCTCGGTGGTGTAGCGGATGTTGCGGCCGCCGGATTCCTGGCGGCGGAGGCGGAAGCCGGGCTCGTTGGCCGGCCGGTTTACGATGAAGGACAGCTTCACCGACTCCCAGCCATGGGTGGAATCGAAGGCCGACATGCGGATGTAGAGATCGCCGTGCGCCTTGCGGCAGTTGGCGAGTTCCATCATCACGCCGGCGGCGTCGGCGATGTCGAACATCGGGTGGCCCCACATGTCCCAGTAGGTGTTCCGCGGGTGCGGGTCGTCGGTGTATTCGAGGTTCACCGCCCAGCCATTGTCGAGGCAGTACTGGACCTGCGCGGTGATCTGCTCGTCGGTGAGGTCGGGCAGGAACGAGAAGGCGCCCTGGGTGATACGCATGATGCTCTCCTGTGATCGTTGTTTCGTCGCGGGTAGCTGACGTCGATAGTTTCCTCTCCCGCTTGCGGGAGAGGGTGGCCGAGCGAAGCGGAGGCCGGGTGAGGGCCTGAAAGCCGCCTGCATCGCGGCGCCTTTGAATGTCCGCCGGCGCAGGACTGGGAGGCGTCCCGCCCCGGCCTCGCCAACGAGGCTCAGGCGGCGGTCGCCGTCACCGCGTAGTCGGGAGCGTCGGTCGAGGTGTAGTTGAAGGTCACGTCCTTCCACGTATCCAGCGCCTGCTTCAGCGGGGTGCAGGTGCGGGCGGCCTCGTTGAGGATGTCCGGTCCCTCGCGAACGATGTCGCGGCCCTCGTTGCGGGCCAGCACCATGCATTCCAGCGCCACGCGGTTGGCCGTTGCGCCGGCGGCGATGCCCATCGGATGGCCGATCGTGCCGCCGCCGAACTGCAGCACCGTGTCCTCGCCGAGGAGGTCGAGCAGCAGGTGCATCTGGCCGGCATGAATGCCGCCGGAGGCGACCGGCATCATCTTGTTGAGCGAGGCCCAGGGCTGGTCGAAGAAGATGCCGTTCTCGAGCTTCTGGTGGGTGAACTCGTCGCGGCAGATGTCGTAATAGCCCTTGGTGGTGGCCGGATCGCCCTCCAGCTTGCCGACGACCGTGCCGGCATGGATGTGGTCGACGCCGGCAAGCCGCGCCCATTTGGCGATGACGCGGAACGACACGCCGTGGGCCTTCTGCCGCGTATAGGTCGAGTGACCGGCGCGGTGCAGATGCAGGATCATGTTGTTGCGGCGCGCCCACTTGGCCATCGACTGCATCGCCGTCCAGCCGATGACGAGGTCGATCATGACGATGGTCGAACCCAGTTCCTTGGCGAACTCGGCCCGCTCGTACATGTCCTCCATCGTCGCGGCAGTGACGTTGAGATAGGTGCCCTTGATCTCGCCGGTGGCGGCCTGCGCCTTGTTCACCGCCTCCATGCAGTAGAGGAACCGCTCGCGCCAATCCATGAAGGGCTGCGAGTTGATGTTCTCGTCGTCCTTGGTGAAGTCGAGCCCGCCCTTCAGCGCCTCGTAGACGACGCGGCCGTAGTTGCGGCCCGACAGGCCGAGCTTCGGCTTGACGGTGGCGCCGAGCAGCGGCCGGCCGAACTTGTCGAGGCGTTCTCGCTCGACGACGATGCCGGTGGCCGGGCCCTGGAAGGTCTTCACGTAGGCGACCGGCAGCCGCATGTCCTCCAGCCGCAGCGCCTTCAGCGGCTTGAAGCCGAAGACGTTGCCGATGATCGAGGCGGTGAGGTTGGCGATCGAGCCGTTCTCGAACAGGTCGAGATCGTAGGCGATATAGGCGAAATACTGGTCGTCGGTGTTCGGCACCTTGTCGACGCGGTAGGCCTTCGCCCGGTACTTCTCCGCCGCCGTCAGGCGGTCGGTCCAGACCACCGTCCAGGTCGCGGTGGAGGATTCGCCGGCCACTGCCGCCGCCGCCTCGATCGGATCGACGCCATCCTGCGGCGAGATCCGGAAGCAGGCGATGATGTCGGTGTCCTTCGGCTCGTAGTCGGGCTCCCAATAGCCCATCTTGCGGTATTCCATGACGCCGGACTTGTAGCGGTCCTTGCCGGTGACGGTCTGGGATTTCTGGTCCATCTGGTTCTCCTCCTCTGGTGGTTCGCGAGCCGCCCGCCACGCCCGGCGACGGCCGTTTCAGGACAAGACTGTCCCTTCGCCGCGGAGGGTGCCCCCGCGCCGTGTGCCTGCTGTCACTTCGGTACCTGTCGTGTGCGGCGGCCCTTCCGGCGGGCCGCCGTCTGCTATGCGGCGGCCTGCATCGGCGCGATCGGATCGAGCTCGCCGCTGCCGTAGCGGATCGCCATCTCGTCGAGCGGCAGGACCTTGATCCTCGAGGCCTTGCCGGCGCAGCCGAAGCGCTCGTAGCGGTCGAGGCAAAGCTTGCGCAGCGCTTCCATCGCCGGGACCATGAACTTGCGCGGATCGAACTCTTCCGGCTTCTCCATGGCCACCTTGCGGAACTGGCCGGTCATCGCCATCCGACAGTCGGTGTCGATATTGACCTTGCGGACCCCGTGCCGGATGCCGCGGACGATCTCGTCCACCGGCACGCCGTAAGTCTCTCGCATCTTCCCGCCATAGCGGTTGATGATCGCCTGCAGGTCTTCCGGCACCGACGACGATCCGTGCATGACGAGATGCGTGTTGGGCAGTTTCTGGTGGATTGCCTCGATGACGTGCATCGCGAGGATGTCGCCGTCGGGCTTGCGGGTGAATTTGTAGGCGCCGTGCGAGGTGCCCATGGCGATCGCCAGCGCATCGACCCTGGTGCGCCGCACGAAGTCGACGGCCTGTTCGGGATCGGTGAGCAGCTGTTCTTCCGACAGCTTGCCCTCGAAGCCGTGGCCGTCTTCCTTCTCGCCCTCGCCGCTCTCCAGCGAGCCGAGGACGCCGAGCTCGCCCTCGACCGAGGCGCCGACCCAGTGCGCCATGCGGGTGACGCGCTCGGTGATGGCGACGTTGTATTCGTAGGAGGCCGGCGTCTTCATGTCGGCCTCCAGCGATCCGTCCATCATCACCGAAGTGAAGCCGTGGCGGATCGCCGTCAGGCAGGTCTGCTCGTCATTGCCATGGTCCTGGTGGATGCAGACCGGGATCGCCGGAAACATCTCCACCAGCGCGTCCATCATCTTTTCCAGCATGATGTCCTTGGCGTAGGACCGCGCGCCGCGGGAGGCCTGCATGATCACCGGGGCGTCGCACGCGGCGGCCGCCTCCATGATCGCCAGGCCCTGCTCCATGTTGTTGATGTTGAACGCCGGCACGCCGTAGTCGTGTTCGGCGGCATGATCGAGCAATTGTCGCAGCGTGATCTTGGCCATGTGAGCAGTCCTCCCTGAGCGGTGTCGCCGCCTATCCGGCGAGCTCGTGCGCCGCCGCAACGACGGCGTCCGCGGTGATGCCGAAATGCTTGTAGAGCTCCGGCGCCGGCGCCGAGGCACCGAAGCCCTTCATGCCGATGAAGCGGCCGTTCTCGCCGATCCAGCGGTCCCAGCCGAGCCGCACGGCCGCCTCGATGGCGATCCGCGGCGCGGTGCCGAGAACGCTCTTGCGATAGGCCTCGTCCTGCGCCTCGAACAGCTCCCAGCAGGGCATCGAGACGACGGCGACCTTCTTGCCTTCGGCTTCGAGCTTGCGGGCGGCGTCCATGGCGATTGAGACTTCCGTTCCGGTCGACAGGATCGTCACGTCGCGCTCCCCGTCGGCTTCCTTGAGGACATAGGCGCCCTTGCGGGACCGGTTCTCGGTGGTATCGCCGGTCCGCACCGTCGGCACATTCTGACGCGACAGCGCCAGGACCGAGGGATGCTTCTTCTCGGTCAGCGCGATCTCCCAGGCCTCGTTGGTCTCGACCCCGTCGGCCGGCCGGAAGAGGAGAAGGTTCGGCGTTGCCCGCAGCATCGCCAGGTGTTCGACCGGCTGGTGCGTCGGGCCATCCTCGCCGAGGCCGATCGAATCGTGGGTCATGACGTAGACCACACGGGTCTCCATCAGCGCCGACAGGCGGATCGCGCCGCGGGCATAGTCGGTGAAGCACATGAAGGTGCCGCCGTAGGGGATGAACCCGCCATGCAGCGCCATGCCGTTCATCACCGCCGCCATGCCGTGCTCGCGGATGCCGTAGTGGATGTAGCGGCCGGAATAGTCGCCCGGCGTGATGTCCTTAAGGCCCTTGGTCTTGGTGTTGTTCGAGGGCGTCAGGTCGGCCGAGCCGCCGATGGTCACCTCGGTGGCGCCATTGATCACCCCGAGCGCCATTTCGGACGCCTTGCGGGTCGCGACCGCCGGCTGGTCGGTGACGACTTTGGCGCGGGCCTCGGCCATCAGCGTCGCGAGGTTTTCCGGCAGGGTGGTCGCGTACTGCTTCTCGAACGCAGCCTTCTTCGGGGAGGCATCTCGGGCCTTTTCCCAGGCTTCGCGAGCCTTGCGCCCCTCGGCCGCCACGGCATGCCATGCCTTGGTGATCGGCTCCGGAATGACGAAGGGCTCCGACGTCCAGACCATGTTCTTGCGGGCCGCGGCGACCTCGTCGGCGCCGAGCGCGTTGCCGTGCACCTTGTCAGTGCCCTGCAGGTTCGGCGCGCCGTAGCCGATGATGGTCTTGCAGGCGACGAAGGCCGGCTTGTCGCTCTGGCGGGCGGCGGCGATCACCGTCTCCAGCGCCTCGGCATCATGGCCGTCGACCTCGTAGACGTTCCAGCCATGGGCGAGGAAGCGCTGCTTCTGGTCGGTCGAGGTCGACAGATTGATGTCGCCGTCGATGGTGATCTTGTTGTCGTCCCAGAGCAGGATGAGCTTGTTGAGCTTCAAATGGCCCGCGAGGTCGATCGCCTCGTGGCTGATGCCCTCCATCAGGCAGCCGTCGCCGACGATCGCGTAGGTGTAGTGGTCGACGAGGTCGTCGCCGAAGCGCTGGTTGAGCATCCGCTCGGCGAGCGCCATGCCGACCGCCATGCTCATGCCCTGGCCGAGCGGGCCGGTGGTCGCCTCGATGCCGGCGGCATGGCCATATTCGGGATGGCCCGCGGTGCGGCTGCCAAACTGGCGGAAATTCTCGATCTCCTGGATCGTCATCTCCGGAAAGCCGAGGAGATGCATGATCGAATATTGCAGCATCGAGCCGTGGCCGTTCGACAGGATGAACCGGTCGCGATTGGGCCATTCGGGCTGCGAGGGGTCCACCCGCAGGAACGACTTGAACAGCACCGTCGCGACGTCGGCCATGCCCATCGGCATGCCGGGATGGCCGGAATTGGCCTTCTGGACGGCGTCCATCGAAAGCGCGCGGATGGCGTTGGCCATGTCGCGGGGCTTGAGGTCGGTCGTCTCGGGCGCTGGCTGGGCGGCGGTCTGGGACATGAAATCTTCCTTCCGAATTGATCGCGCTACGAAGCGCGGCGCTTCTTTTCCATCAGCTGCAGTATCAACGGGGTCAATATCAGCTGCATGGCAATGTCGAGCTTGTTGCCCGGTGCCACGATGGAGTTGGCGCGAGACATGAAGCTGCCGTTGATCATCGACAGCAGATAGGGGAAATCGATCCCCCGGGGATTGGCAAAGCGGATGACGATCATCGATTCATCCGCCGTCGGGATCCAGCGCGCGATGAACGGGTCCGACGTATCGACGATCGGAACGCGCTGGAAGTTGATGTTGGTGCGCGCAAATTGCGGGCAGATGTACTTCACGTAGTCCGGCATGCGCCGCAGGATGGTGTCCATGACGGCTTCCGTGGAGTAGCCACGGGTCGCCTTGTCGCGATGGATCTTCTGGATCCATTCGAGGTTGATGACCGGCACGACGCCGATCTTGAGATCGGCCATCGGTGCGAGATCGACCGTATCGGTCTTCACGCAGCCATGCAGCCCCTCGTAGAACAGAAGGTCGCTGTCGTCCTCGAAGGCAGCCCATTCGGAGAAGGTTCCGGGGGGCGTGCCGTAGATCTTGGCTTCGGCGTCGTCATGGATGTAGTGGCGGGTCTGTCCCCGACCGCGGCGGCCGTATTCCTCGAAGACCTCCTGCAGCCGGTCGAGGATGTTCGCCTCCGGGCTGAAATGGGAGAAGTTGCGGTTGCCGCCCGCTTCCTCCTCGGCCATGCGCTCCTTCATCGCCTGGCGGTCGAAGCGGTGGAACGCGTCGCCCTCGATGAACACCGCCCGCACCTGCTCACGCCGGAAGATCTGGTCGAAGATGTTCTTCACCGACGTGGTGCCGGCGCCCGAGGACCCGGTGATGGCGATGATCGGATGGCGTGCGGACATGCTTTCGTTCCTCCCGGCGCCGGAGCGCCCCTTCGCTCCGGCGTATTCTCGTCGTCTCAGGCCCTGAACAGGCTTCTCTTGCCGAACAGCGGCGAGCGTTCGCTCAGCTCCGCCGGATCGGCCATGTAGCGGGCAATCCGCGCGACCTCGCGCTTGCCGCCGAACACCAGCGACGTGCGCGCATGCAGGCTGTCCGGCACGATGTCGAGGATGCGGTGCAGCCCGTCGGTGGCGCTGCCACCGGCATGCTCGACGCAGAAGGCCACCGGGCTCGCCTCGTAGACGTGGCGCAGGCGCCCCTTGGCGTAACCCTTGCGCGCATCGCCCGGGTAGAGGAAGACGCCGCCGCGCACGAGGATGCGGTAGCAGTCGGCGACCATCGAGCCGATCCAGCGCATGTTGAAGTCGCGCTCGCGCGGCCCTTCGGCGCCGGCCAGGCAATCGTCGATATAGGAGCGGATCTGCGGCTCCCAGTGGCGGTAGTTGGAGGCGTTGATGGCGAATTCGCTGGCCCGCTCGGGGATCGAGACCGAGCCGATCAGCTCGACGAAGCCACCGAAGCTCGACGAGAAGATGAAGACGTGCGTGCCGTTGCCGACCGACAGGACGAGCAGCAGCTGCGGCCCGTAGATGAAGAAGCCGGCCGCCAGCTGGCGCGAGCCCGGCTGCAGGAACGCCGACTTTGGATCGCCGCGGTGCGCGTCGGTGACCGGCAGGATCGAGAAGATGGTGCCGATCGAGACATTCGTCTCGATGTTGGACGAGCCGTCGAGCGGGTCGATGGCGAGGGCCAGCGCACCGTCCCTGTCGATGACGATCGCCTCGTCCTGCTCTTCCGAGCCGAAATAGGCGATCCCGGCTGCCTTGGCCGCATCCAGGAACAGCCGGTCGGCGACGACGTCGAGCTCCTTCTGGACGTCACCGCCGGCATTCATCGCGTCGCGGGACGCGCCGAGATGCTCGCTGGCCGAGCCGTTGGTGATCGTGTTGCGGACCTTGACCGAAGCGGCGCACAATTGCCGGATCGTCTCGGCGACCTGCCGCCGCGTCGGGTCGGAATCGCATTGCGAGCCGAGATAGGCGTCGAGAGACGATGTCATGGGTTTCCTCCTGGGATGTCGAGGCTCTGCGTCCCCGTTCATCCACGTGAACACTGGACAGCAGTGAGCCATAAGTAAAATTTAATATCTTTACCGCACCGGTAAATTTGTCTAACGGGTGGGCATGCGAAACCTCACACTTCGCCAGCTTCGTTCCGTCCAGGCCATCGTCCGACATCGGACGATCGCCGCTGCGGCACGCCAGCTCGGCCTCACCGCGCCGGCCGTGACACTACAGATAAAGCAGCTCGAGGACGATGTCGGTCTGCCACTCTTCACCCGGACCAATGACGGCATGCGCCTGACGGCGGCCGGCTCTGCCGTACTCAACGCCGCCAATGCTGTCGAGACGAGCCTGCGGGCGCTGGGCGACGAGGTGGGCGCGATCAAGGGCGTGCGCTCCGGCACGATCCGGCTCGGCGCCGTCTCCACGGCGAAATATTTCGCGCCGCGGCTGATCGCGGCGTTTCGGCAGTCCTTCCCCGACATCGAGATCAAGCTGACCGTCGGCAACCGGCTGGCGATCATCGCCGATCTCAAGGCCTATCAGTCGGACATCGCGCTGATGGGCCGGCCGCCGGTCGAGTTTCCGGTGACGTCGACCTTCTTCGGCGATCATCCGCTGGTGATGATCGCCCCGCCGGATCATCCGCTGGCCCGCGAGCGCGATATCAGCCGCGAGCGGCTGCTGGAGGAGACGATCATCATCCGCGAGCCGGGATCGGGCACGCGTTCGTCGCTCGAGATCTTCTTTGCCGCCTATCCGGATGGCCTCGAAGCTGCGTCGGCCGAGATGGGCTCGAACGAGACGATCAAGCAGGCGGTGATGGCCGGGCTCGGCATCGCCTTCATCTCCGCCCACACGATCGCGTTCGAGGTGGAGATGGGGCGGCTGGTGATCCTCGACGTCGCCGACATGCCGATCCGGCGTAAATGGTACGGGGTAAGCCGGCGCGAACGGATGACGGCGCCGGCCGAACTTGCCTTCATGGATTTCCTGGTGCAGCGCGGCGCGCGGCATCTGCCGCTCATCGACCGGCTCTACCCGCCCGATTCGCTGTCCGGTGCGAAGGAACGGCTTTCGACCGACGATGGCTTGCTCAGCCCGTAGCCGGCGTTTCGACGAGCCTTGCCTGGCGCAGGGCGGCGAGGTCTGCCGAGCCGGTGCAGAAGCAGGCGACCCGCAGCTGGTCGATCACCGTGCGAAAGTGTAGCGCCGTCGCCTCCGCCGAATGATCGGCGCTGGCAAGGCCCGCGGCCGCCTGGCCGGCCAGATCGGCGCCGAGGCGAATCGCCCGGGCCACATCGAGGCCGTTGGCAATCCCGCCGGAGCCGATGAGAAGCGCTTCCGGACAGGCCTGACGGACACCGAGAATAGCGTCGGCGGTCGGGATGCCCCAGCCGGCAAACAGCAGCGCCGTGTCGCGTCGCGCCGGGTCCGATGTCCGCTCGGCTTCGACGGCTGCCCAGCTCGTGCCGCCCGCCCCGGCCACGTCGACGGCGTGGACGCCGGCATCGACCAGGCGCCGGGCGATAGCCCCCGAAATTCCCGCCCCGACCTCCTTGACCACCACAGGCACGGACAGCACGGCGACGAGCGCCTCGATCGCTGCCAGCACGCCGCGCCAGTCGGTGTCGCCGCCTTCCTGCAGGGCTTCCTGCAGCGGGTTGAGGTGGATGATCAACGCGTCGGCACCGATCATGTCGACGGCACGCTCGGCTTCGTCGCGGCCATAGCCGAGGACGAGCTGCGCGCCGCCGACATTGGCAAGGATCGGAATGCTCGGCGCGAGCCGCCGCAGCGAGCGGTCGAGACCGCCGGAGGCGCGGCCCTCCAGAGCGATTCGCTGCGAACCGACGGCGAGGGCGATGCCCAGTTCCTCGGCGGCTTCCGCAAGATGGGCGTTGATTCGGGCGGCGCGCTCCGGCCCGCCGGTCATCGAACTTATCAGCAGGGGCGCCCGAAGCCGTCGGCCAAGGAACTCGGTGGACAGGTCGATTTCGGCCAGCGACAGCTCGGGCAGCGCGACATGTTCGAAGACGACACGGGCAAAACCGCTGGCGGCGCGCTGCGAAGCGAGCGAAGGGGCAAGCACGATGTCGAGATGATCGCTCTTGCGCGCCCCGATATCGCCCGTCGACGACGACCCGCCCCGTTCCGTACCCTGCATGCCAGTCCTATCGTCGCAGTTGTAATTGAACCGACCGATGGCCGTCGCATCTCGCGCGGTTCGTGTTAGCATTCCCTATCGGATTTCGTGTACGAATGGACAGTGACAAGTTTGTTTGACTTCAAGGCAGTCATTTCGCCATGACAGTGGACCTCAAGAGCGGCGTCGCCGTCTATGTCCGCAAGATCGACCAGCGACTGGCCGATCTCATCCCGCGGGCACTCCCCGGCCAGACCCAGCTGGACGCGGCCATTGCGGCCAGTGTCCTGGCGCCCGGCAAGCGGCTGCGGCCGCTGATGACCGCGATCGCCGCGGAGGATCTGGGGGGGAATCTCGGCCCCGCCATCGACGCCGGCTGCGCGGTGGAGATGGTGCACGCCGCCTCGCTGATTCTCGACGACCTGCCGTCGATGGACGATGCGACGATGCGGCGCGGCCAGCCGGCCGTTCACATCACCTATGGCGAGGATGTCGCCGTGCTGGCCTCCATCGGGGTGCTGGCCGGCGCCTTCGAGATGCTGACGACGATCGAGACGCTGCCGCCGGCAGCGCGGACCGAGTGCATTCGCCTGCTGACACGTGCTGTCGGGGTGGGCGGCCTGGTTGGCGGGCAGTTCGAGGATCTGCGCGGCGGGCGCGCCGCGCGCCCGGTCGCCGACATCGCGGTCGCCAACGGGCTGAAGACCGGCTCGCTGTTCTCCGCCGCGGTGGAGATCGGCGCTGTGGTCGCCGGCGCCGATGCCATGACGCGGACCCGGCTGCGGGAATTCGCGGCCGAACTCGGCCACGCCTTCCAGCTGCTGGACGACCTCCTCGACGGCGGCTCCAGCGCGATCACCATCGGCAAGGACATCGGCAAGGATGTCGGCAAGTCGACCATCGTCTCGATGCTCGGGCGGCCGTCCGTCGTCCACCGCATCGATCGCCACGTGGAGACCGCGCATGCGCGGCTGAACGACGTGTTCGGGCCCGCCGGTCGGATGCATATCCTGGTCGGCGCGATCTTCGACACGACGCTGCGTGCCCGCATGGCCGAGGCGGCGGGCAGCGAGGCCGGCTTGCGCGAGCAGGAAGCCGGCGCCAGATAGGCAGGATGGAGACGACGGACTGGCCGGTTCTCGCGGCCATCCCCTTTGCGGTCTTCCTCGGAATGGAAGTCTTCGCATGGGCCGCGCCCCAATACATCATGCACAGTTGGGGCTGGGGCTGGCACCATTCGCACCACGAGGAACGCGAAGGCTGGTTCGAGAAGAACGATCTCTACGCCGTGGCCTTCGCCGCTTTCGCGATCTCGCTGTTCGTCGTTGCCAGCTACGGCTATTTGATCGTCGGGGCGGTCGCGACCGGCATCACGCTCTATGGCGCGTTCCACTTCATCGTCCATGACGGTCTGGTGCATCAGCGCGGGCCGTTCCGGCACATCCCGCACAAAGGGCTACGCCAAACGCTTGGTGCAGGCACATCGGCTGCACCAGACGGTCAAGGGCAAGGACGGGGGGGTTCCTTCGGCTTCCGCTAAGCCCCGCCAATCGAGGAGTTGACCCGGCAGCTGCGCACCGAAGGCACGGTCGCGGCCGGGCGCCGGCGCGACACGGGTGCAGACGCGGGCGCCACCAGGCAATGATGTCCGCCGCTGCGAATGACGGCCGCCGAGGCGCGCCGTCTCGCCTCGATCAGGCGTCGCCGAGCCGTGGTCGGGTCCAGAGATCCGGCGAGCGCGCCTGCGGCGCGGCGCGGCGCGACATCGCGGCCCGGGCGGCGCCCAGCGTCACGTGGCGCAGTTTCTGGCGGCGGCCGGTGGAGACGCGCTGATCCCACGCCGAAGCCCCCAGCGCCTTCACCTGCAGGCCGATCTCCCGGTAGACGCCGTGGGCGGTGGCAACTGCCCAGGCGGAGCGCGGCGGCAGGTCCTTGAGGCCATGGAAGGCCGAGGCGTAATAGGGCTCGGCGAGGTCGACCAGCCGGTTGGCGAGCAGCGCCACCACCGGCCGCTGGCGCGGGTCGACAACGTCGCCGGGGCGAAGATCGGCTTCCGCCAGCCACTCTTCGGGCAGATAGATGCGGCCGGCGCGCGCATCCTCGACGATGTCGCGCGCGATATTGGTCAGCTGAAAGGCGATGCCGAGATCCGATGCCCGGTCGAGCGTCGCCTCCTCCCGCACGCCCATCACCATCGACATCATCACGCCGACCACGCCGGCCACATGGTAGCAATAGTCGAGCGTGTCGGTGATCGTCTCGTAGCGTCGGCCGTCGACATCCATCCGGTAGCCGGCGAGATGCTGCGTCAGGAGCGCCGGCGGCAGCTGGTGGCGCGCCGCGACATCGCCGATCGCCTCGAAGCAGGGATCGCTGATCGGCTTACCGGCCAGCGCCGCCAGCGTCTCGCTTTCCAGCTTCGCCATGCGTTCGTCCGGCCGCGATGCCTCGCTGTCGGGCCGCCGCGCGAAGCCCAGCACCTGGCCGTCGATGGCGTCGTCGCAATGCCGGCACCAGGCATAGAGCATCATGGCGCTGCGGCGGGTCTCAGGGTCGAAGAGCTTGGCCGCGGCGGCGAAGCTCTTTGACCCCTTGGCGATGGCGTCCTCGGCCATGGCGGCAAGGTCGGCGCGGGCGATCGGATCGAGCGGCACGGCGAGAGGTGTTGATACCGACATCAGCGCCTCAGAGCCCGGCATCGGCGATCATCAGCCCGGCCGTCGCCTTGGCCGAGCCGATGACGCCCGGCACGCCGGCGCCAGGATGGGTTCCGGCGCCGACCAGATAGAGATTGGCGATGTCGCGGTCGCGGTTGTGCGGCCGGAACCAGGCGCTCTGGGTAAGCACCGGGTCGAGCGAGAAGGCCGAGCCGACATGCGCGTTGAGTTCGTCGCGGAAGTCGAACGGGGTGAAGATGCGGCTCGTCACGAGGTCTGCCTTGAGGTTCGGAATGTAGCGCTCCTCGAGATAGTCGAGGATACGGTCGCGGTAGCGCGGCCCTTCGACGTCCCAGTCGATGTCGGCATTGCCGAGATGCGGTACCGGCGACAGCACGTAGAAGCTGCCGGCACCCTCCGGCGCCAGCGACGGATCGGTCACGCAGGGATTGTGCATGTAGAGCGAGAAGTCGTCGGCCAGCTTCGGCCCCTTGAAGATTTCGGAGATGAGATCGCGGTAGCGCGCGCCGAAGCAGACCGTGTGATGCTGGATGTCCGGCCGGTGGGTCTTCAGGCCGAAATAGATGACGAACAGCGACATCGAGAAACGCCGGCCCTTAAGCCGCTTGGCTTCCGCCTTGCCGCGCGCGTTGCCGGCGAGCAGCGTGTCGTAGGTGTGGACGACATCGGCATTGGAGGCGACGACGTCGGCGGCAAAGCGCCGGCCGTCCTTGAGCAGCACGGCTTTCGCCCGCCCGCTCTCGATTTCGATCTTGGCGACCTCGGCCGAGAGTTCAATGCGGCCGCCGATCTCCTCGAACAGCCTGACCAGACCGCGCACCAGGGCTCCGGTGCCGCCGCGCGGAAACCAGACACCGCCCTTGCGCTCCAGCGCGTGGATCAGCGCGTAGATCGAAGACGTCGCGAAGGGATTGCCGCCGACCAGCAGCGAATGGAACGAGAATGCCTGCCGCAGGTGCTCCTCCTCGATGAACTCGGAGACCTTGGCATAGACGCTCCGCCAGGCCTGCAGCCGGGCGAGCTGCGGCCCGGCGCGGATCATGTCGCGGAAGGAGAGGAAGGGAACGGTTCCGAGCTTCTCGTAGCCCTCGTGGTACACTTCCTTCGAGTAGGCGAGGAAGCGGCGATAGCCGGCGACGTCGGCCGGGTTGAGCGCGGCGATCTGCCGGTCCAGCGATTCCTGATCGTTCACATAGTCGAAGCTGACGCCGTCTTCCCAGCGCAGCTGGTAGAATGGCGAGACCGGCAGCAGCTCGACGTAATCGGCCATGCGGCGCCCGGACGCCGCGAACAGTTCCTCGAGGGAGTCCGGGTCGGTGATGACGGTCGGGCCGGCATCGAAGGTGAAGCCCTGATCCTCGTAGACATAGGCGCGCCCGCCCGGCTTGTCGCGCTTCTCGATCAGCGTGGTGCTGAAGCCCGCCGACTGCAGGCGCACTGCGAGTGCCAGCCCGCCGAAGCCCGAGCCGACGACCACGGCGCTGGGCCCGCTCTTGCCGGCGCCATTCGATGGGCCGGTCATGCCAGTTCCCCGGTCAGGCGATGGCGCGCCAGCACCTTCAGCGCGTTGCCGAAGGGCACGGGCGGCCGGCCGGTCAGGATTTTGACCTTGTCGAAGGTCCGCAACTGCGCCGCGTAGAAGCGGGAAACGAGCGGGTCGGGCAGGCGATAGAAATGCTGCAGGATCTTGTACCGTTTGGAGGAAACCCCGGCGAAGAAGAGCAGCCGGTTGAGCATGCGAAAGAAGCCACGCGCGTGCCACGTCTCGACGGCGTGGCGGCGGGTCGCGGCGAAGACCGCCGCACCGGAAAGCTCCGGCAGGCCGGCGAGAAGATCGGCGAGCCTCACCGCGTCGGGTAGCGAGTAGCCGGTCGTCGGGTGAAACAGGCCGGCGGCGAGGCCACTGGCCGCGACGCTGTTCTTGTCGTCCCAGAACGCCTCGATATCGCCGTCGATGGCGATCGGCAGCACGCCCCGCTCCTCGCGGAGCACCGTCCGGGCGACCCAGCCATGGGCCTTCAGATAGGCATCGATCGATCCGCGCAGCCGGTCCTCGTCGAAATCCGGGCCGTCGGCGTAATAGGTGTCCTCGACGAGCAGCCGGGTCGGCGTCAGCGGCAGGACGTAGACGAAACGATAGCCGTCGGCCTGGGCGACGGTGGCGTCCATGATGATCGGCTGCGGCAGGCCGTGCGGCGCCGTCAGCTCAAGCTCCTGGCCGAGAAACTTCTGGAAGCCTAGCCGCAGATGCGGGCTCGGCGAGTGGCCGCGCCCGTCGATCACGCAGCGGGCCTGGACCACGCGGCCATCGAGCACGACGCTGTCGGGGGTGACGTCGCGAACCCGCGCGCCGGTTTCGATCGCGTCGCCCAGCGTCGCCTCCAGAACCTCGCGGAACCGCTCCGAGGCGACGCTCCGATAGCCCGTTCCAACCCGGCGGCTTCGGTCCGGGAACCGCACTTCGTAGGCGTTCCAGCGATAGGTGACGAAGGGCGCCAGCCACTCATGCCCGCCGGGTCCGAGGTCGCCCTCGTGATAGGACCAGGTGTGGTTGCCGCCGACGGCCTCGCCGGCCTCGAACAGCCGGACGGTCAGATCGGGGCGCGTCGTCGCCAGCCGATACGCCGCCAGTCCATTCGCCAGCCCCCCGCCGACAAAGGCGACGTCGATCATTGCTTCTCCGCCCCCGGTCATCCGTTACGCCCCATTTCGATCCGCGACGCCCTGCCGAGGATCGCCTCCTCCACGATGTCCGCTGCCAGCCCCACCCCACCGGATGTCGCGATGTCGCGCCCGATGGCGCGGGCCCGATCCCGGAAACTAGCCTCTGCGAGCAGCCGAGCAAGTGATGCCTTCACCCGGCCCGGCGACACGAGGAAGCGGGAGAGCCGTTCGCCGACGCCGTGATGGACGATCCGCGCGGCGATGCCCGGCTGGTCGAAAGCAATTGGGATGGCCAGCATCGGCACGCCCGCGGCCAGCGAATCCAGCACCGTGTTCATCCCCGCATGGGTAACGCAAACTGCGGCGCTCTGCAGTATCTTCTCCTGCGGCACGAAGTCCGTGACCAGATCGGCGTCGATCCGCGCGGCCTGGCTGGGGGTCAGGCGACCGCAATGGGCGACGATACAGCGGATTTCGAGGTCGCGGCAGGCCCGCGCCACGGCGCGGAAGATATCGACCCGGTGGCCCTGCAGCGTGCCCAGCGAGGCGAAGACCAGCGGCCGGCCTCCACCCGCATCGTCATTGGCGATCGCGTCGCGCGGGCCGGCCCGCAGCGGCCCCACCATGTGGCGATGGGGCGCAGCCGCCCGTGGAAAATCGAAGCTCGGAACAAGCTGCGAGATCTGCGCCCCCCGCGAGAGGCAGTCGGCCAAGCCGTCGCGGGGCGGCAGCCCGAACGCATCCGCCCAGCGCGCGATGGTGCGCCGCTGGCGGGTGAGCAGCAAGCGCGCGACGCGTTCGCCCCCGCGGTTGCGCTTCATGCCCCGCTCGCTCGGATCGTAGGACCAGGACAGGAACGGCAGCGGCACGGCCGGGTCGTGATGCACCGGCAGGGCCGCCGACAGCGAGACATGCGGCAGGCCGAGATGGTCGGCGAGAAGGCCCGCCGCCGGTTCCATCGCGTCGCCGACGATGGCATCGGCGCCGATGTCCGTCAGGATCGCCGGGCCGTCGCGGCAGAGTTCGTCGGTGAGTTCGGCAGCGTCCGCGACCGTCCGCAGGATCCCGAGCGGCCCCGTCGGACGGGCGGCGCGGGCGAGCAGGGCCTCGATGTCGCGACCCGAACGGCTGCCGGTCTCGCGGCGCATCAGCCCCGGCGGGCCGGCAGACGGCGAGGCTCCGGCGTTGAGCAGGAACGTCACGCGGTGGCCGCGGCGCAGCAACTCGCCGCCCAGCGCCTCGAAGACACGGAGGTGACTGTGGAAGGGCGGGCAGATCAGCGCGACATGGGACATCGGTAACCAGCTTGTCGTTCGTGGCACGATGTCGGGCCTGCCAGGACCCGGCACGGCCGCCGCGGCACGACCCGGAGAATCGGCGGGGGCGGCCAGCACGTCCCGTGCGCCCGGCGCGTCGCGCCCGACGGACCTGCCCTGGGGCTTTCCTTGATCTCATAACGCGCCAACGGGCGCCAGCCTGTCATCTGGTCGCGTGACGTAAAAGCGAAGGTCGAGCGGCGGCGGCACAGGCACTCCAGGCTTCGTGGTGACCGCCGCGCTCAGCTCGCTCCGCGCGCCAGCCGCTCGGCCCGGCGCGCCCGCGCCTCGTCGAGCGCGTCCAGCCGGACCTGCGGCAGCGAGGTTCGCCAGTCGGTCCCGGCGATCGTCACCACCCGGTTGCCGCGAAAATCGGCCTCGGCGGTAATCAGCCCGCGCTCGGCCATGAACCCCAGCAGGAAGCGCCCGCGCGACGGCGAATGGCTGCCATAGGCCTGGGCGAGTGCCGCGTCGGTGGGACACTGCGATCCGTCGCGTGCGGCGCGGGCGAGCATCATGTAGACGCCCTGCATCTCCTCCGGCAGATCGCCGGCGCGCTCGATCACCGCCTGCCAGGCCTCGTCCTCGGTTTCCGTAGAGACACCGGCGCGCGCCAGCGACAGGCGCCGCCGGAACGCCGCCATGTCGGTCTCGACGCCGCGCAGCCGCTTCAGCCGGCAATGGGTGAGGAATTCCTGGTACAGCACCGGCACCGGCCGGAACGCGGCGTCCGGGTCTTCCAGCATCTCGGCGAAGATCTGGTCGACGGCTGCCGCGCGCTCTTCCGCCGGGCGCGGATCGTCGTCGACCGGATCGACGGCGCCCGCCAGCGCCGGTGCCGCGGCGACGCGCTCCATGAGCTCGCGCGTGCCGACATGCGCCGCCTGCGGACGTGGCGCAGGCCGGCGCTCGGGCGCTGCCTCGTTGGCCCCGGCGGTGAAGATCAGGTCCTCCATCGCCGCGCGCGGCGTTTCCGGCAGCGGCAGCAGCGACGGCCGGCCGCTGCGGCCGGCCGTTTCCACGGGGCCGATGCGGATCGCCACCGGCCGGCGCGACAGGGCCGGTCCGAGCGCCACGAAATTGCCGGTCTCGAGGTCGCGGAAGCGCTCCGCCGCCCGGCGGTCCATGCCGAGCAGATCGGCGGCGCGGGCCATGTCGATGTCGAGGAAGGTCCGCCCCATCAGGAAGTTCGAGGCTTCCGCGGCGACGTTCTTGGCCAGCTTGGCGAGGCGCTGGGTGGCGATGACCCCGGCAAGGCCGCGCTTGCGGCCGCGGCACATCAGGTTGGTCATGGCGCCGAGCGAGGCGCGGCGCGACTCGTCGGAGTGTTCGCCGGCCATCGCCGGCGCAAAGAGATGCGCCTCGTCGACGGCAATCAGCATCGGGAACCAGTGGGCGCGGTCGGCATCGAACAGGCCGTTGAGGAAGGCCGCAGCGCACAGCATCTGCACCTCCGCGTCGAGGCCTTCCAGATCCAATACGACAGAGGCGCGGTGCTCGCGGATCCGCGCGGCAATCCGGGTGAGCTCGGCCGGGGTGCGGTTGGCGTCGACGACGACATGGCCATAACGCTCGGCCAGCGAGACGAAATCGCCTTCCGGGTCGATGATCGCCTGCTGCACCCAGCCGGCACTCTTCTCCAGCAGTCGGCGCAAGAGATGCGACTTGCCCGACCCGGAATTGCCCTGGACGAGGAGCCGCGTCGACAGCAGCTCCTCGAGATCGAGCTCCGCCGGTTCGCCGGTGTGGGTCGTGCCGAGATCGACGGCAACCGTCATGGACAGTCTTTCCGCGTGAGGGTCAGTGGCTGGGACGGCGACCGGGCACAGCCGCCGCCGTCTTGCGACAGACCCTAGCACGCTGCTCGGCGTGGCTTCGGCAAAGACCGGCCTCTGTCCACAGGAACGCCATCAGCCGACGAGGATGATCCGGCAATCGTTGACGTTGGTGTGGGTCGGCCCGGGCACGAAGAGATCGCCGATGGTGCGGAAGAAGCGGGTAGAATCGTTGGCGGCCAAGCACACGGCCGGGTCGATGCCGGCCGCCTTCGCCCGTGCCAGCGTGTCCGGCAGGACGATGGCGCCGGCGGGGTCGCTTGCCAGTCCGGTGCCGCCATCCGTGCCGTCCGTGTCGCCGGACAGGGCGGCGATGCCCGATGCGCCGGAGAGGGCGATGGCCAGCGCCAGGGCATATTCCTGGTTCGGACCGCCCTCGCCTTCGCCGCGAATCGTCACCGTCAGCTCGCCGCCCGAGAGGATCGCGACGCGCTCGCCGCGCGCCTTCGCCGCCAGCGCCATCTTCGCGTGCTCGCCAGCCACGTCACGCGCCTCGCCCTCGACGTCGGCGCCGAGGCTTTCGACGCGGTAGCCGAGGGCCGATGCCGCCTTTGCCGCGGCCTCGAGCGAAGCCGCCGGTGTCGCGATGATGGTGTAGCTCGTGTCGGCGAAGGCCGGATCGCCCGGCTTGGGCGTCTCGTTGGCTTGCGTAGCCAGCGCCGCGCGGCAGGATTCCGGCAGGTCGAGCCCGCGCCTTTCGACGATGGCCCGCGCGTCGGCCAGCGTCGTCGTGTCCGGCACGGTCGGTCCGGAGGCGATGACGCTTGGATCGTCGCCCGGTACGTCCGAGATCGCCAGCGTCACCAGCGGCGCACCGCCGCAGGCGCCGGCCAAGCGCCCGCCCTTGATCTGCGACAGATGCTTGCGCACGCAGTTGATCTCGCCGATGCCGGCGCCGCTGCGCAGCAAGGCCCGCGTCACCGCCTGCTTGTCGGCAAGGCTGACGCCGTCGGCCGGCAGCAGCCAGTTGGCCGAGCCGCCGCCGGAGATCAGCGCGAGGACGAGGTCGTCGGGGCCGGCCGAACCGGCGAGTTCGAGCACCCGGCCGGTGGCTTCGAGGCCCTTCGAATTCGGCAACGGATGGCCTGCCTCGACCACCTCGATCGGACCGGCATCCAGCGCGTAGCCATCGCGCGTGACGGCGAGGCCGACGAGGCGGTCGTCGGAGACGCCGTGGCTGTCGCGGTAATGGGCAACGGCGGCAGCGGCCATCGAGGCGGCGGCCTTGCCGGCGGCGAGGATCACGATGCGGCCAACCGGGGGTGGCGGCAGATGCGGCGCGAGGATCGCCGCGGGATGCGCCGTGGCGACCGCCTCCCGGAAGATCGACGCCAGTTCCTGCCGCGTCTTCGCGCTGTCCATGCCCTGTCTCCCCCTGCACAATGCTTTGCCTCTATAACAGCGGAACCGCTGATCAAGACAGCAGCAGGAGCATCCAAAAAGGTCGTTCGCGAGGGTCGCGAAGAGGAAACCCGATTTGCCGGCCACCCGGCGAATGGTCGCAACGTGCTATTTTTCGCGCCGCACAACGCCTATAGTCCGTGCACCGCATGAGAACCCGTCAGGTACCGCCATGTTCGAAGGCTTCGACCCCGTCCTCCTCGCCCGGATCCAGTTCGCCTTCACGATCTCCTTCCACATCATCTTTCCGGCGTTCACCATCGGCCTGGCTTCATATCTGGCCGTGCTGGAGGGCCTCTTCCTGGCCACCGGCCGGGCGGTCTACATGGAGACCTTCAATTTCTGGGTGAAGATCTTCGCGCTCAGCTTCGGCATGGGCGTCGTGTCGGGCATCACCATGAGCTACCAGTTCGGCACCAACTGGTCGGTCTTCTCCGACAAGACCGGGCCGATCCTCGGTCCCTTGATGGCTTACGAAGTTCTCTCCGCCTTCTTCCTCGAGGCCGGCTTCCTCGGCATCATGCTGTTCGGCCAGAAGCGCGTCGGCCCGAAGCTGCACTTTGCCGCCACCCTGGTCGTGGCGATCGGCACCTTCTTCTCGGCATTCTGGATCCTGTCGGTCAATTCCTGGATGCACACGCCGGCGGGCTACGGCATCAACGATGTCGGCCAATTCGTCCCCGAGGACTGGTGGGCGATCGTCTTCAACCCGTCCTTCCCCTACCGGCTCGTGCACATGGTGCTCGCCGCCTATCTCACGACGGCCTTCGTCGTCGGCGCAGTGGGCGCGTTCCATCTGCTGCGCGACCGCGGCAATGCCCACGCACGGGTGATGTTCACCATGGCGTTGTGGATGGCGACGATCGTCGCCCCGATGCAGATCGTCGCCGGCGACTTCCACGGCGTGAACACGCTGGAGCACCAGCCCGCCAAGATCGCCGCCATCGAGGGGCATTTCGAGACCAACAGCGACGGCTCGATGCCGCTGACGCTCTTCGGCATCCCGAACATGGAGACCGGCCGCACCGACTACGCCGTCGACGTGCCCTATCTCGGCTCGCTCATCCTCACGCATTCGATCGACGGCGTGGTGCAGGGGCTCGACGCCTTCCCGCGCGACGAATGGCCGAACTCGACCATCGTCTTCTGGAGCTTTCGGGTGATGGTGGCGATCGGCTTCGCCATGCTCGGCATCGGCGTCTGGTCGCTGTTCAAGCGCTTCCGCGGATCGCTCTATGCGAGCCCCTGGCTGCAGCGGGCGATGCTGGCGATGGGGCCGATGGGGTTTGTCGCCGTCATCGCCGGCTGGATCACCACCGAGGTCGGGCGCCAGCCGTTCACCGTCTACGGCCTCCTGCGCACATCCGAGAGCCATTCGCCCATCGCGGCGGAAGCGGTCGGCACCTCGCTCGTCGCCTTCATCGTGGTCTATTTCCTGCTCTTCGGCGCCGGGACGTTCTACATCCTGCGCCTGATGGGCAAGACACCGACTCCCTTCGAGGAGGCGAGCCCGCCGCACCAGCCGACACGCACGGCGGGCATCACGCCGGCGCCCTCGCTCGAGGGGCGCAACACGCCCGAACCGGCACGGGACTGAGGAGACGACCATGGATCTCGCTGTTCTCTGGGCATTCATCATCGCCTTCGCCGTCATCGCCTATGTCATCCTCGACGGATTCGACCTCGGCACCGGGATCCTGTTCCCGCTGCTCGGGCGCCACGAGAACCGCGACACGGCGATGAACACCGTGGCGCCGATATGGGATGGCAACGAAACCTGGCTGATCCTCGGCGGCGGCGGCCTGTTCGCGGTGTTTCCTCTGGCCTACGCGATCATCATGCCGGCGATCTACGCCCCGATCATCGCCATGCTGCTGGCGCTGATCTTCCGCGGGGTCGCCTTCGAGTTCCGCTTCCGGACGGTGCGGGGCCGCTGGATGTGGGACGTCTCGTTCTTCATCGGCTCCGTCGTCGCGGCGCTGAGCCAGGGCATCGCGCTGGGCACTCTGGTTCAGGGCATCGACGTCGATGGCCGAGCCTATGCCGGCGGCTGGTTCGACTGGCTGACGCCGTTCTCGCTGATGACCGGCGTTGCCGTCGTCGTCGGCTACGCCCTGCTCGGCGCTACCTGGCTGGTGATGAAGACCGAGGGCGAACTGCATGACATCGCCAATCGCTTCGCCTGGATCACCGGCATCGGCACGCTGGTGCTGATCGGTCTCGTCAGCCTGTGGATGCCGTTCCTCGACGCCGAGTTCTACGTGCGCTGGTTCACCTTCCCGCAGATCCTCTACGTCGCGCCGGTGCCGCTGCTCGTCGCCTTCGCCGCCTTCAGCCTGTTCAGTTCGCTGGCACGCGGCAAGCACGTGCGGCCGTTCCTGTCGGCGCTGACGATCTTCGTCCTCGCCTTCGCCGGCCTCGGCATCAATTTCTACCCGAACATCATCCCCCCGGACATCACCATCTGGGACGCGGCCGCGCCGGACGCCTCGCTGATCTTCCTGTTGGTCGGCGCGTCGGTGCTGATCCCGATGATCCTGATCTACACCGGCTATGCCTATTGGGTATTCCGCGGCAAGGTCGTCGAGGGCGAAGGCTACCACCATTGACCCGGCCGGCAGGCGAGCCCGGCGACGCACCGGCCAGCCTGTGGAAGCGCCTAGGCTGGTTCGTCCTGCTCTGGCTCGGCGGCATCGCCGCGGTCAGCCTGCTCGGCCTGATCATCCGCAGCGTGCTGATCGGCTGATCAGGCGGCGAGCGCCAGTTCCGGCACCGTCCGGCGCACCAGCGCCATGTCGGCGTTGAACGCCGCGCTCTCCCGAGCCTGCGCCGCCGCATCCGGCAGGCGCAGGATGTAAGACGGGTGGACGGTGACGAGCAGCTTCGTCTCCTCGTCGAGGTCGATCAGCTTCGAGCGCGTGTCGCGGATCGTCACGGTCCGGCCGAGCACGGCCGCCGCAGCCGTCGCCCCCAGCGCCACCACCAGTTTCGGGCGGATCAGCTCGCGCTCGACGTCGAGCCACCAGCGGCACGCCTGGACCTCGCCGGCATTCGGCTTGGCGTGGATGCGCCGCTTGCCGCGAGGCACGAACTTGAAATGCTTGACCGCATTGGTGACGTAGGCCCGGGTCCGGTCGATCCCCGCCGCCGCCAGCGCCTGGTCGAACACCTTGCCGGCCGGGCCGATGAAGGGCTCGCCGGCGAGATCCTCCTGGTCGCCCGGCTGTTCGCCGATGAACATCACCGGCGCGTCGGCAGGACCCCGGCCGAACACGGTCTGGGTCGCCGGCTCCCAGAGCGGGCAGGCCTTGCAGTGCTTCGCCCCGTTGCGGGCCGTTTCGAGATCCACCGGCCGCGTGCGTTCTTCCGATGCTTCAGCCGGAACCCGTCTTGCCATCCGCTCCCGCTCCACCTGGCGTTCATGTCGTAAACCCGGCAGGGTCGGTGCGGTTTCGATCATCCGCTGCGACGCAGCCTCGGCGCCCTCGATCAGCGGCCGGATCAGCGCGGTCTCGGGCATGTTGGCCCAGTATTTCTTCGGCATCTCGGCCTGCATCGCCTTCACCTTCAGCCGCGCCGGGTTGAAGATCGAGGCGTAATAGGTGAGCCACAGCGCCTCCATGTCGTCGTCCTTGGGCCGCATGTCCTTGGTGGCCCCCGGCAGGTAGGACAGGTCCGAGCCGTTCCAGTGCACCGAGCGCTCCGGCGTCAGGATCGTCCAGACCATGCCGGCGAAGCGCCGCGCGAAGAACGGCGCGGTCAGCTCGACGATGTGGTGGAAGGGCTCGAACCAGGCGACGTAGTGCCGGCCGAGTTCGGGATCCTCGATCTCGCGGAAGCGCACAAAGGCCTTCATCTTATGGCTGTCGCGGCGCACCGCCTTTTCCATCTCGCGCGCCCGGATGATGTCGGGATCGGAGGCGATCTCCAGCAGCTGCTTTTCCGTCTGCAGTCGCCAGAGCAGCCGGTAGGCGAAGACGAAGCGGTCGGTATCGGCATGGCAGACGAGCTTGGCGGCGAGCTCCGGAAACGCCTTCGGCACGGTGGGCTGCGGGGCGCCAGCGGGTGCGGGCGGAAGCGGCTCGGCGAAGAGGCCAGGCGTTTCCTCGCCGACCGTGAAGCTCATTTCTTCGGGGGGAACGCCCAGCGCCAGCGCCGTGCGGGAAGCGACGCGCCAGCCGTCGAAGTCGGCGGGGAAGGAGAGCGGGGCGGTGAACATGGACGACCGATGAGGTGGGTGGAAATCTCAACTTGGCGCGGAACCGACTTGTTCCCGTTCTTGTCAAACGTCTCTGGGCTTAGCGGCTGACTGCGCCATCCCCTTTGACGTCATCCTCGGGCACCGTCCCGAGGATCCAGTTCCAATCCCGCACGCTGCTCACGACCTGCCCGACCGGTTGTGGCCGCATTGGACAGGCCATTGCCGCGCGGAAGCATGGATCCTCGGGACGGGGCCCGAGGATGACGATCCTGTTGGACGCCGCGGCACAACGCTGACGTTGTCAAATGCAGCTGAGATGAAAGCTCAACCGTCCCCTCAAAACAGCTCCATCTGCGCCGGCGCTCGCAGCTTCGGCAGGAACCGCTCCCTTAACCCCGCACTGTCCGTCGCCGCGCCGGGTGTCCAGTCCAGCGCCTCGATGAACGGGCGGACCTTGGCGACCGACTGGCAGAGCCGCGCCACGTCGTCGAGCCGCAGCGTGCGGTGCCGGCGCGTCGAGAGGATCCGGTCGACCGCCCGCGTGCCCAACCCCGGCACGCGCAGCAGCGTCTCCTTGTCGGCCCGGTTGACGTCGACGGGGAAGCGCTCGCGGTGCTTGAGGGCCCAGGCGAGCTTCGGATCGATGGCAAGGTCGAGCATGCCCGCCTCGCCGCCGGCGACGATCTCGCCGCGGTCGAAGCCGTAGAAGCGCATCAGCCAGTCGGCCTGATAGAGCCGGTGCTCGCGCATCAGCGGCGGCTTGCCGAGCGGCAGCCGGCTGGAGGCGTCGGGGATCGGCGAGAAGGCGGAGTAATAGACCCGCTTCAGCCGGTAGTTGCCGTAGAGGTTTTCGGAACGGGCGAGGACGCGGTCGTCGTCCGAGCCGTCGGCGCCGACGATCATCTGCGTCGACTGGCCGCCCGGCGAGAAGCGCGCCGGCTTCGCCCGGTCGCGCTTCTCGCCTCTGTGCTCCTCGATCTTGGCGCGCAGATGCCCCATGGCGCGGCGGATGTCGCGCGGCTTCTTCTCCGGCGCGAAGGCCTCCAGCGTCGCGTCGGTCGGCAGTTCGATATTGATCGACAGGCGGTCGGCGAAGAGCCCGGCCGCCTCGATCAGCGCCGGCGACGCATCGGGGATCGTCTTCAGGTGGATATAGCCGGCGAAGTTCTCCTCCAGCCGCAGCTTGCGGGCGATCCGCACCATCTCCTCCATCGTGTAGTCGGAGCTGCGGATGATGCCGGAAGAGAGGAACAGGCCCTCGATATAGTTGCGCCGGTAGAACGACATCGTCAGCTGCACGACCTCCTCGACCGTGAAGCGGGCGCGCGGGACGTTGGACGACGACCGATTGACGCAATAGGCGCAGTCATAGACGCAGAAATTGGTCATCAGGATCTTGAGCAGCGAGATACACCGCCCGTCCGGCGCGTAGGCATGGCAGATGCCGGAGCCTTCGGTCGAGCCGATGCCCTTCGACTTCGCCGAGTCGCGGCGGGTCGAGCCGCTGGAAGCGCAGGAAGCGTCGTATTTGGCGGCGTCCGAGAGGATCGCGAGCTTGTCGATGAGGGTGGTTTTGGCCATCAGGCCAACATACCGTTCCTGAAATGTTCCGCCACCGACGATCGCTTGATGCGTCAAATGGCGCACCGGGCGCTGGCCGCTGCGGGGCCTGATGCACCCGCCCGACAGTCAGTCAGTCGAGCCAGGGAATGCCCGGCGCGCGCCTGAAAAGGACGCGCGCCGCAGAACTTTGTCAGTGTGCGGCAGCCTTGGCAACGGCCCGCTTGGTGACGACCTTCACGAGGTTGGCGCGGTAGGCCGACGTGCCGTGCATGTCGGACATCATCATGCCCTCGTCGGCGGCAAGATCCGCCACCGCGGAACCGTCGAAGTTCGACGACAGCGCCTGCTCCGCCGCCTCCCAGCGGAAGGCGCCGTTCGAGCCGGCGCCGGTCACGCCGACCTTCACGTCCGTTCCGCGCTGGGCGACGAACACGCCGCACATGGCGTAGCGCGAGGCGGGGTTGCGGAACTTCTCGTAGCCGCAGCGGTCCGGCGCCTCGAACGAGGCGGCGGTGACAATCTCGTCTTCCTCGAGCGCCGTCTCGAACAGGCCGAGGAAGAAGTCGGCTGCCGGAATGTCCCGGCGGTTGGTGTGGATCGTCGCGCCGAGCGCCAGCATCGCCGCCGGGTAGTCGGCGGCTGGATCGTTGTTGGCGATCGAGCCGCCGAGCGTTCCGAGATGGCGCACAGCCGGATCGCCGATCAGGCCGGCCAGCTCGCTGAAGCCCGGACAGACGCCGGCGATGCCTTCATGCTGCGCGACCTCCGCATGGGTGGTGCCGCCACCGATGCGGATCGAGCGACCATTGACCTCGATCCCCTTGAGCTCCGGCACGTGGCGCAGATCGACCAGTGCGGATGGCGCGGCGAGGCGCTGCTTCATGGTGGGGATCAGCGTCTGGCCACCGGACATGTACTTGCCCTCGCCGCCGCTCTCGCCGATGAGCGCGACGGCGGATTCCAGCGAGGTCGGGCGGTGATAGACTGTCTCGTACATGGGTCTGCTCCGTACGGCGCCGGGTCGGCCAGAAGGCCGACCGCGCGGCGCGAGGTTGAAGGCGTCAGGGCGGCAAAGCCCCCCGGCGACACCGCGCCGCCGGGAAATCTCGTTGTTCAGGCAACCGCGTGGAGTGCGTGCCAGACCTTTTCCGGGGTCGCCGGCATCGACAGATCGTTGTTGCCGATCGCATCGGTGATGGCGTTGATCACGGCCGGCGGCGAGCCGATCGCGCCGGCCTCGCCGCAGCCCTTCATGCCCAGCGGGTTGCCGGGGCAGAGGGTCTCGGACGTCGAGACCTTGAACATCGGCAGGTCCCAGGCGCGCGGCATCGCATAGTCCATGTAGGACGCCGTCACCAGCTGGCCGGTGTCGTCGTAATGCGTGCCCTCGAGCAGCGCCTGGCCGATGCCCTGGGCAAGCCCGCCATGGACCTGGCCCTCGACGATCATCGGGTTGATTACCCGGCCGAAATCGTCGGCGGCGACGAACTGGACAATCTCGGTGGTGCCAGTCTCGGGGTCGACCTCGACCTCGCAGATGTAGCAGCCGGCCGGGAACGTGAAGTTGGTCGGGTCGTAGAAGGCGCCCTCCTTGAGGCCCGGCTCCATGCCGTCCGGCAGGTTGTGGCCGGTATAGGCGCCGAGGCAGACCTCGTGCCAGGCGAGTTTCCTGTCGGTGCCGGCGACCTTCACCTCGCCATTCTCGATGACGATGTCGCCGGCGTCCGCTTCCAGCACGTGGGCGGCGATCTTCTTGGCCTTGGCCTCGACCTTGTCGAGCGCCTTGACGATCGCCGACATGCCGACCGCGCCGGAGCGCGAGCCGTAGGTGCCCATGCCGAACTGTACCTTGTCGGTGTCGCCGTGGATGACCTGGACGTTGTCGACCGGCAGGCCGAAGCGCTCGGCGACGAGCTGGGCGAAAGTGGTCTCGTGGCCCTGGCCGTGGCTGTGCGAGCCGGTGAGGATCTCGATCGTGCCGACCGGATTGACCCGGACCTCGGCCGATTCCCAGAGGCCGACGCCGGCGCCGAGCGAGCCGACCGCCTTGGACGGGGCGATGCCGCAGGCTTCGATGTAGCAGCTCATGCCAAGGCCGCGCAGCTTGCCGCGACCCCGCGCCTCGGCCCGGCGGGCCTCGAAGCCGGCGACATCGGCCTCGGCCATGGCGGCGTCGAGGCTCGCGTCGAAATCGCCGGCGTCATAGTTCATGATCACCGGCGTCTGGTGCGGGAAGGTGCGGATGAAGTTCTTGCGGCGCAGTTCCGCCGGGGAGACGCCCATTTCGCGGGCCGCCGTCTCCATGGTCCGCTCGACGACATAGGTCGCCTCCGGCCGGCCGGCGCCGCGATAGGCGTCCACCGACACGGTATTGGTGTAGACGGCACGGACATTGGCGTGGATCGCCGGGATGTCGTACTGGCCGGACAAGAGCGTCGCATAGAGATAGGTCGGCGTCGCCGAGGAGAAGAGCGACATGTAGGCGCCGAGATTGGCGATGGTGTCGACCTTCAGGCCGAGGATGCGCTGGTTGGCGTCGAAGGCCATCTCGACCTCGGTGACGTGGTCGCGGCCATGCGCATCGGTCAGGAACGCCTCCGAGCGATCCGACGTCCACTTGACCGGCACGCCGGTTCGCTTGGACGCCCAGAGGCAGACGATCTCTTCCGGGTAGATGTAGATCTTCGAGCCGAAGCCGCCGCCGACATCGGGCGCGATGACCCGCAGCTTGTGCTCCGACGCGACGTTGTAGAACGCGCTCATCACCAGCCGGGCGACATGCGGGTTCTGCGACGTCGTCCAGCACGTGTAGTGGTCGTCGGCCATGTCGTAGTGACCGAGCGCGGCGCGCGGCTCCATCGGGTTCGGCACGAGGCGATTGTTGACGATGTGAAGTTTCGTGACGTGGGCCGCCCGCTCGAAGGCAGCGTCGGTCGCGGCGCGGTCGCCGAGCTCCCAGTCGAAGATCAGATTGCCGGGCGCTTCGGGATGCAGCTGCGGGGCGCCCTCCTTGAGGGCGTCGGTCGCCTGCACGACGACCGGCAGCTCCTGATAGGTGACGTCGACGGCTTCCGCAGCGTCACGGGCCTCAAGCCGGGTATCCGCCACCACGACGGCGACGGGCTGGCCGACATGGCGCACCGTGCCGACGGCGAGCGCCGGATAGGCGCCCATCTTCATCGGCGAGCCGTCCTTCGACGAGACGCCCCAGCCGCAGATCAGATTGCCGATCCCGTCGCCCTGCAGCTGCTCCCCGACCAGCACCCCGATGACGCCCGGCATCGCCGAAGCCGCGGCAACGTCGATGCCCGTGATCGTCGCATGGGCGTAGGGCGAGCGGACGAAGGCGGCATATTTCATGCCCGGCACGACCATGTCGTCGACATAGCGGCCCCTGCCCGTGATGAACCGCTTGTCTTCCTTGCGCAGAACCCGTGCGCCGATGCCTTCGATACCCATTCCGAAACCTCCCAGTGTTCGAAAACCGGCCAGGAACCGCCTCCTCCGGCGGTCCGGCCGCTCGTGATCGCTATGCCATGCCGCGCGGCCTGCCTATTCGGCGGCCAGGCGCTGCGGCTCGCCGGCGCCGGCGGCGGCCAGGATCGCCTTGACGATATTGTGGTAACCCGTGCAGCGGCAGATATTGCCGTCGAGTTCCTCGCGGACCGTATGCTCGTCGAGGTCGCTGCCGTGCCGGCCGATGATGTCCACCGCCGTCATGATCATCCCCGGCGTGCAGAAGCCGCACTGCAGGCCGTGATGCTCGCGGAACGCCGCCTGCACCGGGTGCAGCTCGGCACCGTTCGCCAGTCCTTCGATGGTGGTGACGGCGGAGCCCGACGCCTGGACTGCCAGCATGGTGCAGGACTTCACCGCCTTGCCGTCGACATGCACGACGCAGGCGCCGCACTGCGAGGTGTCGCAGCCGACATGCGTGCCGGTCAGTCCGAGGTTCTCCCGCAGATACTGGACGAGAAGCGTGCGGTCTTCGACCGTCCCCGTCATCTCCCGTCCGTTCACGGTCATCGTCACTTCGCTCATAGGACCCTCCCCGGAACCGACTGCCCGTCCGTGTCGTGCGACACGCCAGGCCGGTTGCTTTGCGTGGCGCGCCTTCGGCGGCGCGCTCTGGTGGCGACAGTGCCCTCTCTCCGGGACGGCTTCAAGCGCTTTTCAGAACCATTCCATTCAGCCGCACCCGGCGCATTGGGGGAGCCTCCAAAGGAGGGCGAACGACGCGGTGAGCTTGCAACAGCGCTCGGCAGGCGGGCGCGACGAGATGTCTCGGCGGCCCTGCCCTACCCTGCGGAAGCTGTGACCGTTGCGGCACAAGCAGCCAGCGGAATCACTTCCGCACGGGGTGGAGACGACATCGAGTAACGGCTTGTAGTTGTTATTTCACGATTTCCCGCCATGCTAGGAAACGCAGGGGGAGAATTTCGACCGCACGAACGACGTCGCCAGCGCGACAGCGCGGCGGTGGGTGTCGGTTGCGCCCCCCACAGCGAGTTCGAGCGGCAGCGGGAAGCGAATTATTGCATTATAGGGTCAACTCCTGCGCGAAGCTGGTGATACTGGCGGCCGGCTCGTGTCTCGTGGCCGCCAGCCCCCGCTCGGCTGCCGCCTTCGAGATCTTCGGCTTCCGCTTCTTCGAGGACGAGGCGCCGGACGCCGACATCATCGACCCGATCCGCTACTCGGTGAGCCTGACCGTGGCCCCGGCGCCAGGCGACGACGGCTCGATCGAATCCAGCATTCGGGACGCATCGACGCTGATCTCCGGCGAGGAGGAAGCAGTATCCGGCTCGCTGGGTCTTTTGTCCCGGGCCCGCAACGACCGCCGCCGGCTCGTCGCAGCGCTGTTCGAGAACGCCCGCTATGACGGGCTCGTCGACATCTTCATCGAAGGCCGCAACATCGTCGACCTTCAGCCGGATGCCGAGTTCGACACATCGCGCCCCGTCCCGGTGTCGATCCGGGTGCGCCCCGGCCCGCTCTATACGCTGGGGCGCGTCTCGATCTCTACACAGGGGATCCCGATCGATCCGGCGCGCTACGACCTGACGCCCGGCGCCTCCGCCGGCTCCGCCGACGTGCTCGCGGGCGAGGCGCGGCTTTTCCGCGAATTGCGCGAGCAGGGACGCCCCTTCGTCGCCGTCACCGATCGCGACATCATCGCCGATGCCGCCACCGACCGGCTGGAATACGACGTGGATCTCGCGCCGGGAAACCCCGTCCCGTTCGGGCAGACCTACGTCGAAGGGGCGAAGGACGTCGATCCGGGATTCATTGCCTACATGGCGGGCGTCAAGGCGGACGAGGTGTTCTCGCCCGAGGAGCTTTCCGAAGCCCGCGACCGGCTGCTGAAGCTCGACGTCTTTTCAAGCGTCACCGTCAGGGAGGCGAAGGCGCAGGCGGCGGACGGCTCGCTGCCGGTGCAGATCGAGGTCGGCGAACGCAAGTTCGGCTTCTACGGCGTGGGCGCCACCTATTCCAACACCGCCGGCGCCGGGGCTTCCGGCTATGTCGGCCACCGCAACCTGTTCGGCCGGGCCGAATCGATCCGGCTGGACGCATCGATCTCGCGCCTCGGCGCCACCGCCCTGTCCGACGAGGCACGTGAGACCGACGGTGCCGACTATGCCGCCTCGCTGGTCTTCAAGAAGCCGGGCGTGCTGGGTCCCAACTCGGTCTATATCGGCTCGCTGGAAGCCAAGAGCGAGCAGCCGCTAGCCTACGACCGCGTCAGCTATGCCGCGACCAGCGGCGTCGAGTACGAGATTGACCCGAACCAGACGGTTTCGGTGATCCTGCGCGGCGAATACGAGGAAATCACCGATTATCTCGGCACGCAGGACTATCTGCTGGCATCGCTGCCGATCACCTACACGTTCGACAACCGCGACAACGAGCTGAATCCGACCGAGGGCTTCTACGCCCAGGCCCTGGTCGAGCCGACCTACGGCTTCAACACCGAGACTCCCTTTGCCAAGACGCGGCTGGACGGGCGCAGCTATCTGTCGCTCTCCGACAGCGACCGCTTCATCCTCGCCGGCCGCGTCGGCTACGGCACGATCTTCGGCGCCGATCTCCAGGACATCCCGAACGACCGGCGCTTCTTCGCCGGCGGCGGCGGTTCGGTGCGCGGCTACGAGTTCCAGTCGGTCGGACCGTATTATCCGTCCTTCGCGCCGCCGGGCTTCAACGAGGTCTTCACCGACACCCCGACCGGCGGACTGTCGCTGTTCGAGGCCTCGGCGGAAGCGCGGATCGGCGTGACCGAAAACATCCAGATCGTGCCGTTCGTCGATGTCGGAACGGTCGGCGACGACTTCGTCCCCGACTTCTCCGAGTTCAAGATCGGCGCCGGCGTCGGCGCCCGCTACCTGACCAGCTTCGGGCCAATCCGGCTTGACGTCGCCATCCCGCTCGATCCCGGCCCGCGCGATGCGAGCTACCAGATCTATGCCGGCATCGGGCAAGCCTTCTGATGAAAGCACTCCGGTCCTTCTCGCTCGCCCTCCTTGCATGCCTCGCGGCTTCGATGCTGACGCTGGCGCCGATGCGCCCGGCGGCGGCGCAGGGCTTCGTAGCCAACCAGCTCGAGAACTTCCTGTCGAGCGACACGATGCAGGTGGAGATCGAGGGCCTCTCCGGCGCCCTGACCGGGCGCCTGCGCATTGCCAGCGTCACGGTAAGCGATCCGCAGGGCACCTTCCTGACCGCCAGTGACCTCGCGATGGACTGGTCACCCTTCGCGCTGGTGCGCTCCAATCTCTCCATCGAGAACCTGTCAGCGGGCCAGATCGTCCTCGAGCGGCTGCCGACGGGCCAACCGGAGACCGAAGGGGACAGCTCGGGCTTCTCCCTGCCGTCGATCACCGCCGACATCGGCAATCTGGCGATCGAGGAATTCGTCGTCGGCGCCGCGATCGCCGGGACGGAGGCACGGCTGCGGGCAAATGGCAGCCTGACGCTGGCCGCCGATCCGACCAGTCTCGATGTCCGGGCCAATATCGACCGGCTCGACCAGCCGGGGCAGATCGCCCTCGACATCGGCTACGCGCCCGACCAGAACCAGCTGCGACTGGACGTAACGGCGAGCGAACCGGCCGGCGGTCTCGTCGCGACGCTGCTCGACATCCCGGACCGGCCGGCCGTGGACCTTGCGATCAACGGCTCCGGGCCGCTGTCGGCCTTCATGGCAAACGGCTCGCTCTCCGTCGGCGGTGAGCAGGCAGCGACGCTGACCGCCCGTGTCGACGGCGCCGATGACGGCCGCCGGGTTTCAGCCTCGCTCAGCGTCGCGGCACAGCAATACGTACCCGAGCAGTACCAGCGCTTCCTGCAAGGCGGCGCCAATCTCGACGTGCAGATGCTGGTGCGCGACGACGGCCTCTACGTCGTCGACCAGGCGGAGCTCTCCTCGGACGCGCTGGCTGCGACCGCGAGCGGCACGCTCGATCTCTCCGGCGCCGGCAACGACCTGACCGTCGCGATTGCCTCGCGCGACGGCAGCCCGATCGCCCTCTCCTTCGGCACGCCGCCAGGCGCGACGGAACTCGAGATCACCGGACTCGAAGGCCAGATCACCGGTGCGCTCGGCGCCGCCGGCCTCAACGTTACCGCACAGCTGCCGCGAGCCGGCTACGGCGAATACGTCGCGACCAATGTCGATGCCACGCTGACCAGTACCGGCTTCAATCTTTCCGGCTTCCAGGGACCGCTTGCAATCGAGGCGACGGCCGCCGAGGTCGCCGCCCCCGAGGGGCTCGCCGACCGTTTCCTCACCGGGCCGCTGCGCCTTGCCGTCGACGGCGCGCTGACCGAGGACGGCCTCGTGTTCAATCCGAGCCGCGCCATCACCGATGTCGCCTCGATCAATCTTCAGGGTACGGCCGCGCTGAACTTCGCGACCTTCGATCTCGCGCTCGAATCGGCTTTCCAGACCGCCGCGCTGTCGGCGGCGGCGATCCCGCTGGCCGGCGACGAACTCGCCGTCTCCGGCCGCTTCGCCCGCACCCCGGATGCCGGCATCTCGGCCCAGGACCTGTCGGTGCGCGGCGAGGGTCTGACGATCGGCGGCCGTGCCGCGCTGTCGGACGGCACTGTCTCGGCCGATATCGATGGCGAACTCCAGCAGGCGAGCACGGTAAATTCCGCCTTCTCCGGCGCTGCGACCTTCTCGCTCACCGCTTCCGGGCCGGTCGAGCAGCCCGACGTCGATCTCCAGATCTCCGGCAACGGGCTCAGCATCAACGGGCGCGAACTCGCCGATCTCAACGTCACGGCACGCGGGACGTTCAACGCATCCGCGCCGGCAGGGACGGTGGAGATCACCGGCACGCTCGACGGCCAGCCGCTGTCGGGCACGGCGCAGCTCGAGACGCTTGCCAATGGCGAACGCCGGATCAACGACCTTGCCATCCGCCAGGGCCCGAACGCGATCACCGGCGACCTGACGCTCACTTCCGCCTTTGCCCCGGTGGGCACGCTGAATGTCGACGTCGAGGATATCGGCCCGCTGGCAGCGCTTGGCGGCGTCGATGCTTCCGGCGACGTCACCGGCACGATCGATCTGTCGGTGGACGGCGACGACACACCAGTGGCGACACTGGAACTCGTGGGCGACTCGATCGGCTTTGCCGGCAACACGCTCCAGGCCGCGATCATCGACCTCGAAGTCAGCGATTACCTCGGCACGCCGCGGCCCACGGGGCGCGTCAGCGCCGAGGCGATCGATGCCGCGGGCCTTTCGGTGCGCTACCTCGCCATCGACCTCACGCGCCAGGGCGACGCCACCGGCCTTGCAGCCACCGCCGAGGCCAACGGCGTGCCGCTGCGCCTCGAAGGCAATGCCAGCTTCGAGCCGGGCACGACACTGATCACGCTCTCGCGCCTCGAAGCGGAAATCCCTGACGCCGAAGTCAGCCTGCGCGAGCCGGCGACGATCCGCATCGCCGACGGCACGACGACGCTGCCGCAGATCGTTCTCGACACCGGCGAAGGCACGGTATCCCTCGCCGGCACGGCCGGCGAGACGCTCGACCTCGCGCTGCGGCTCGACTCGGTTCCCGCCGCCATCGCCAACCCGTTCGTGCCGGGCCTTGCCGCTGCCGGCCAGATCGACGGCTCCGCCGACATTTCCGGCGCCGCCTCGGACCCGGCGGCACGCTTCTCGATCAACGCCACGGAACTCGCGGTCGGCCAGTCGCGCGCCGCCAATGTCCCGCCCGTCGAGGCGGTGCTCGCCGGCACCTATGAAAGCGGCACGCTGATGCTCGAGACCGCGCGGGTCGACCTCGGCGACGGGTCGATCGTCGCCAACGGCTCGGTCGGCGAGCAGCTCGACATCAGCGTCGCGCTGGACAACGTCCCCGCCGCGCTCGCCAACGGCTTCGTCGACGGGCTCGACGCTGCCGGCACCGTCTCGGGCACGGCGAGCGTCAGCGGCTCGCGGGCCGATCCGTCCGCGACTTTCGACATCGAGGGCCGCGAGATCACCGCCGAGGAGATCGCTGCGGCCGGTATTTCGCCGCTGACGCTCGACCTTTCCGGCTCCTACGCCGACGGCACGCTGGATCTGGCCGAAGCCAATGTCGCGGTCGGCGACGGATCGCTCACCGCCTCGGGCACGATCGGCGAAACGCTCGACCTGACGCTGCGCGCCAACGACCTGCCGGTCGGGCTCGCCAACGGCTTCGTGCCGGGTCTCGAGGCCGAGGGCATCATTTCCGGAACAGCCGACGCCAGCGGATCGCTGTCCGATCCGGCGGCGACCTTCGACCTGTCGGGCAGCGGCATCACCACCCGCGAGATCGCCGAGTCCGGCGTCGCGCCGCTCGATCTGCGGCTTGTCGGCAGCTATGCCAACGGCACGGCCGACCTCGAAACGGCCGTGGTCAATGTCGGGGACGGCTCGCTCACCGCTTCCGGCCAGATCGGCGAGACCCTCGACGTCGCGGTCGACGTCAACAGCATTCCCGTCGGCCTCGTGAACGGATTCGTCGACGGGCTCGGCGCCGAGGGCACGATCTCGGGCACCGCCCGCGCCACCGGCACGCTGTCCGACCCGGCCGCCACGTTCGACCTTGCCGGCTCCGGCATTACCGCCGACGGCATCGAAGCAAGCGGCATCGCGCCGCTCGAGCTCACCGCGTCGGGCAATCTTGCCGACGGCACGCTGAACCTTTCGACCGCCCGCGTGAACGTCGGCGAGGGATCGCTCACGGCCAGCGGCACGGTCGGCGAGCGGCTGAACCTGCAGCTTTCGGCCGACCAGCTGCCCGTCGGTCTGGTGAATGGCTATCTGCCCGATCTGGCGGCGGAGGGCACGATCTCCGGCAACGGCACGGCGACCGGTTCGCTTTCCGACCCGCGGGCCGAATTCACCCTCAACGGCACGGGCATCACGACACGGCAGATCGCCCAGTCCGGCATCGCGCCGCTCTCGCTCGACGTCTCCGGCGCCTATGCAGACGGCACCGCGACCATCGCCAATGCGAATCTCACCGTCGGCAACGGCTCGCTGTCGGCATCGGGCACGATCGGCGAAAATCTCGACATCGACCTCCGCCTCGACGACCTGCCGGTCGGCCTCGCCAACGGCTTCGTCGACGGGCTGAACGCCGAGGGCACGATTTCCGGCAGCGGCACGGCGACCGGCTCGCTGTCCGACCCGCAGGCGACATTCGACCTCACCGGCACCGGCATCACCAGCCGGCAGATTGCCCAGTCCGGCGTCGCGCCGCTGTCGCTCGACGTTGCCGGCTCCTATGCCGACGGCACCGCGACCATCGCCAATGCTGATGTCACGGTCGGTGACGGCTCGCTGACCGCACGGGGTACGGTCGGCCAGCAACTGGATGTGAATGTCCAGATCAACCGACTCCCCGTCGGCCTCGCCAACGGCTTCGTCGACGGGCTCGGGGCGCAAGGCACGATCGACGGCACGGCCACCGCGACCGGCTCGATCGGCAACCCGGACGCCCGCTTCGACATCGCCCTGAACAATGTCTCCGTCGCCCAGGGTCGCGCCGCGGGTGCGCCTGCGATCAACGGCACGGTCGCGGGGCAGTATGCCGGCGATACGCTGCGGCTGGACACGGCCAATGTCGCGATCGGCGGGGGCTCGATCGATGTCACCGGCACCGCCGGCGCCAATGCGTTGAACCTGACGGCCCAGATCAACGACGTGCCCGCATCCATCGCCGGCTCGGCGGCGCCCGACATCGCGCCGCAGGGCACGATCAACGGCACGGTCCGGGCGGCGGGATCGCCTTCCAGCCCGTCCGTCACCTACGATATCGCCGTCACGGGCGCGTCGATCCAGCAGACCCGCGACGCCGGTGTCGGCGCGCTGGCGATCGACAGCAGCGGCCAATACACGGGCAACGCCGTCACCACCACGACGACGCTGACCGGCAACGGCATCGACTTCCGGGCCGACGGCTCGGTCAACCTGGCGGGGACGCCGCAGCTCGACCTCACCCTTGCCGGCACCGCGCCGCTGTCGCTTGCCAACAGCATCCTCGCCGACGGCGGCCGCTCGCTCGAGGGAACGGCCCGGATCGACGCGCGGGTCACCGGCCCTGCCAGCCAGCCGAACGTCGTCGGAACGATCTCGACCGAGGGGTCGCGCTTCGTCGACACCGGCGCCAACATCGCCATCGACGGCATCTCGACCACGATTGCGCTCAACGGCCAGACGGCGACGATCCAGTCCTTCAGTGCCAACCTTTCGTCCGGCGGACAGCTGTCGATCGGCGGCAGTGTCGGCCTGTCGGACGGATTTCCCGCCGACCTGACGATCAGCCTCGTCGATGGCCGCTACAGCGACGGCGAACTGATCGGCGCGCGGCTCAGCGCCGATCTCACGCTGACCGGGCCGCTGACCCAGACCCCGCTCCTCGCCGGGACGATCAACGCTTCCGAGATCAACGTCCTCGTGCCGGAGAACCTGCCGGGCTCGCTCGCCCGGATCGACGTGACCCACGTCAACGCCAGCGCGGCGGTTCTGCAGCAGCAGCGCGAGCTGTTCCCGAACCGCGGCGAAGGCGCCTCGCAGGGGGGCATCGCCTTCGACCTGACCTTCAACGCCCCGAGCCGGGTCTTCGTGCGCGGCCGCGGCCTCGATGTCGAGCTCGGCGGCACGATCCAGATCACCGGGCCAGCCAACGCGCCGAGCATCGTCGGCGGCTTCGAGCTGCAGCGCGGCCGCTTCATCATCCTCAGCCGGCGCCTCGATTTCGAGCGCGGCCGGCTGAGCTTCACCGGCGCGCTGATCCCGACGCTCGACCTGCTCGCGGCATCGGATACCGGCGACGCGACCGTCTATGTCGCGGTAACCGGGCCGGCGAACGACCCGAGCTTCACCTTCTCCGCGTCCCCGGCCCTGCCGCAGGACGAGGTCCTGGCCCGGCTGATCTTCGACCAGGGTACGTCGAACCTGTCGCCGCTGCAGATCGCGCAGCTTGCCGAGGCCGCCGCATCGCTCGCCGGCGTCGGCGGCTCGACCGGGCTTCTGGAGAATCTGCGGGCGCAGCTTGGAGTCGACGATCTCGACATCCGCACCACCGCCGACGGCCAGACCGCCGTCGGCGTCGGGCGCTACATCAACGACAACACCTATCTCGGCGTCGACTCGACGGGTCGCGTGTCGATCGATCTCGATCTCGGCGCCGGACTCAAGGCGCGCGGCGCGGTGGACGCTCAGGGTGGCGGCGAGGTCGGCGTGTTCTACGAGGGCGAGTTCTAGCGCCCGCCATCCGCCGCCTGACAACTCCGCCTACCCTCCGTCTCAGGGCCTTGGCGGCGCCGAGCGAAACCACCCTTTCGAATCCTGGCCGGTAGCCTATCTTGGCGCCGAACCGCGGCATCCTTCGCTGCGATCTGCTGAACCAGGAGCATCCCATGCCGACGAGCATCAATCCGGCCACCGGCGAGACGATCGAGGAATTCGCCGAGCACAGCGACAAGGACGTCGAGCATGCGCTGGCCAACGCCGACGCGGCCTTTGCCGACTGGCGTCGCTCGCCATTCAGCCGCCGCGCCGACCTCCTGCGCCGCACCGCGGATCTGCTCGAAGCCAAGAAGGAGGAACTGGGTCGTCTTGCGACGCTGGAAATGGGCAAGCGTCTGAAGGAAGCCGTCGCCGAGGTCGAGAAATGCGCCGTCGGTTGCCGCTATTACGCCGACCATGGCGAAAGGCTGCTCGCCGACGATCATCGTGACGGACCGGCCAAGCAGAACTACGTCGCCTATCTGCCGATGGGGCCGATCCTCGCGGTCATGCCATGGAACTTCCCGTTCTGGCAGGTCCTCCGTTTTGCCGCGCCAGCGATCATGGCGGGCAATGTCAGCATCCTGAAGCACGCCTCGAATGTCAGCCTCTGCGCGATGAAGATCGAGGAAATCCTGCTCGAGGCGGACGCGCCGCAGGGCGTGTTCCAGACGTTGCTGGTCTCCTCCAAACGGGTCGAGGGCATCCTGCGTGACCCGCGCATCCGCGCCGCCACGCTGACCGGCAGCGAGGGTGCCGGCTCCGCCGTCGCCGCCGTCGCCGGCTCGGAGCTCAAGCCGACGGTATTGGAGCTCGGCGGCTCCGACCCGTTCATCGTCATGCCCTCCGCGGATCTCGAAAAGGCTGCCGAGGTCGGCGTCGTCGCCCGCATGCAGAACAACGGCCAGAGCTGCATCGCCGCCAAGCGCTTCATTGTCCACGAGGACGTCTACGAGGACTATCTCGGCCGCTACCGGGAAAAGGTCGAGGCGATCAAGCTCGGCGATCCTATGGACGCGGAGACCGGCATGGGCCCGCTGGCGCTGCCCTCCAGCGTCGACGACCTCGGCGATCAGATCAGCCGCTCGGTGAAGGCCGGGGCGAAGCTGGTCACCGGTGGCGGCGCGCCCGAGGGGCCGGGCTATTTCTTCCAGCCCTCGATCATCGCGGACGTGCCGGAAGCGGCACCAGCCTATCGCGAGGAGCTGTTCGGCCCCTGCGCGATCTTCTTCAAGGTGCGCAGCACCGACGAGGCGATCGCGCTCGCCAACGATTCCGATTTCGGCCTCGGCGGATCGGTTTGGACAAACGAGCCTGCCGAGCAGCAGCGTTTCGTGCGCGAACTCGACCAGGGTGCAACCAACTTCAATCGCATGACCGCGTCGGATCCCCGCCTGCCCTTCGGCGGGGTGAAGCGCTCCGGCTATGGTCGCGAACTCTCCGGCGAAGGCATGCACGCCTTCATGAACGTCAAGACCGTCACCATCGACTGACCGGTAGCTGGACACCCAGCGGGAGCGGCGCATGTCGCCGCTCCCGCTGCTTCGGATCAAGATTCAGGCAGGCTTCCAATCTGCACGAATTCCCATCACAATTTCCGACAAGACTGTTTGCCACGCCCGGTGAACCGGCCTAAAGGGACGGCTAGCCGGCTCTCGAATTCTGCCGCGCGTCGGACTGCGGCAACAGGAGCCTGTGGATGAGGCCTGACGAAACCCGCGGGGCGGATCTCGCGACACTGGCGGCGGCCGCACAGCAGAACGGGCCGCGCGCCTTGTTCGCCGCCGATCCGGACCGGTTCGCACGATTTTCCGCCCGTCACGGCGATCTTCTGCTGGATTTTTCCAAGACGTCCATCGATGCCGCAGCACTGCAGGCGCTGCTCGATCTCGCCCGCGCGCGGTCGCTCGAAGAGCGGCGCGACGCGATGTTCGCCGGCGCGCTGATCAACGAGACGGAAGGCCGCGCGGTCCTGCATGTCGCGCTGCGCGGCGAGCCGAAGGACGGCTACCGCACCGAAGGCAATCCGGTGAGCGGCGCCGTAGAGGACGTGCTCAAGGCGATGACCGCCTTTTCCGAGCGGATTCGCACGGGCGAACTGCGCGGCGCGACCGACAGGAACATCACCGACATCGTCAATATCGGCATCGGCGGCTCCGACCTCGGCCCGGCAATGGCGACGCTGGCGCTCGCGCCCTATCACGACGGGCCGCGGACGCATTTCGTCTCGAATGTCGACGGCGCCCACATCGCCGACACGCTGGCGAAGCTCGATCCCGAGACGACGCTGGTTATCGTCGCCTCCAAGACCTTCACCACCATCGAGACGATGACCAACGCCGCCACCGCCCGCGAATGGCTTGCCGGCGCGCTGGGCGAGGACGCGGTGAAGGCGCATTTCGCCGCCGTCTCGACGGCGCTCGACAAGGTCGCCGAGTTCGGCATCGCCGCGGACCGGGTGTTCGGCTTCTGGGACTGGGTCGGCGGGCGCTACTCTCTCTGGTCGGCTATCGGCCTGCCGCTGATGCTGGCGATCGGCAGCGCGCGGTTCCGCGAATTCCTTGCCGGCGGCCGCGACGTCGACCAGCACTTCCGGACGGCGCCGCTGGAGGCGAACCTGCCGGTGCTGCTCGGCCTCGTCGGCTACTGGCACCGCGCGCTCTGCCATTATCCGACCCGCGCCATCATCCCCTACGACCAGCGCCTCGCACGCTTCCCGGCCTATCTGCAGCAGTTGGACATGGAATCGAACGGCAAGCGCGTCGGGCCGAACGGTGAGCCGGTGGCGATCTCCGGCCCGGTCGTGTGGGGCGAGCCCGGCACCAACGGCCAGCACGCCTTCTTCCAGCTGCTGCACCAGGGCACGGATGTCGTGCCCGTCGAATTCCTGGTCGGCGCCCTGGCGCACGAGCCGGCGTCGATGCGCATCCATCAGGATTTGCTGCTCGCCAATTGCCTTGCCCAGAGCGAGGCGCTGATGCGCGGCCGCGACCTCGCCGAGGCGCGCCAGCAACTGCTCGACGCCGGCAGGTCGCCCGAAGAGGCCGAAGCCATCGCGCCGCATCGGGTGTTCCCGGGCAACCGGCCGTCGGTGACGCTGCTCTATCCGCTTCTCGACCCGGCCATGCTCGGCAGGCTCATCGCACTCTACGAGCACCGCGTCTTCGTCGAAGCCCAACTCTACGGGATCAACGCTTTCGATCAATGGGGCGTCGAGCTCGGCAAGGAACTCGCCAGCCGGCTGGTGCCGGTCGTTACCGGCGAAACGACGGCCGAGGGACGCGACGCGTCGACCGGCGGCCTCGTCGACGCCATCCGGAAAATAAGAGGTATCTGATGTCCGCACCGGTCCAGACCAACGAAGCCGCGCTGAATGGCAACGGTGTCCAGAAGCCCGAGCCGCGGCTGAACGACCCGGACACGCTGGCCCGGCAGATCGTCGAGAAACTCACCTACTCGATCGGCAAGAACCCGGCCTCGGCCCGCAAATACGACTGGCTGCGCGCCACGACCCTGGCGGTTCGCGACCGGATCATCGACCACTGGTTCGAGTCGGCCGATCGCTTCGCCGAAGAGGGCGGCAAGCGGGTCTGCTATCTCTCGATGGAATTCCTGATCGGCCGCATGCTGCGCGACGCGATCAACAATCTCGGCCTCACCGAGCCGGTGCGCGAGGCGCTGGCGCGCTACGGCGTCGAGCTCGACATGATCGAGCTCCTGGAGCCGGACGCCGCGCTCGGCAATGGCGGCCTCGGACGGCTCGCCGCCTGCTTCATGGAGTCGATGGCCTCGACCGGGGTGCCCGGCTACGGCTACGGCATCCGCTACGTCCACGGCTTCTTCCGCCAGGAGATCGCCGATGGCGCCCAGGTGGAGCTGCCGGAAAACTGGCTGGTGCATGGCAATCCGTGGGAGTTCGAGCGGCGCAACGCCAGCTACGAGATCGGCTTCGGCGGCAAGGTCTCGATGATTCAGGAAGCCGGTCGCCCGGCGCGGCAGGTCTGGCGTCCTGCCGAGCGGGTGCTCGCCGTCGCCTACGACACGCCGATGGTCGGCTGGCGCGGCCGCCAGGTGAACACGCTGCGGCTGTGGAGCGCGCAGGCGCTCGACCCGATCCTGCTCGATGCCTTCAACTCCGGTGACCACATCGGCGCGCTGGTGGAATCCAACAAGGCCGAGGCGATCACGCGGGTGCTCTACCCGGCAGACTCCCACCAGGCAGGTCAGGAGCTGCGCCTGCGGCAGGAATATTTCTTCTCCTCCGCCTCGCTGCAGGACATCATCCGCCGGCATCTCGAAGAGAACGACAATCTGTCGAACCTTGCCGACAAGGTCGCGATCCAGCTGAACGACACCCACCCCGCCGTGTCGGTGGCCGAACTGATGCGGCTGCTCGTCGACGTGCACGGGTTTGGATGGGACGAGGCCTGGACGATCACCCGCGCCACCTTCTCCTACACCAATCACACGCTGCTGCCGGAAGCGCTGGAGCACTGGCCGATCCATCTGTTCGAGCGGCTGCTGCCCCGGCAGATGCAGATCATCTACGCGATCAATGCCGGGATCATTCGCGAGGCGGCCCAGGAGCATGGCTATGACGACGGCCAGGTGGCCGCGATCTCGCTGATCGACGAGGGCAACGGCCGGCGCGTCCGCATGGGCCAGCTCGCTTTCGTCGGCAGCCACGCGGTCAACGGCGTCTCGGCGCTACACACCGACCTGATGAAGCAGACGGTGTTCCGCGACCTGCACGAACTCTATCCGGACCGGATCCAGAACAAGACCAACGGCGTGACGCCGCGGCGCTGGCTGATGGAGGCCAATCCCGGCCTGACGGGGCTGATCACCGAGGCGATCGGCCCGGGCTTCCTCGACGATATCGAGAAGATCATCGAGATCGACGATCTCGCCGACGACGCCGCCTTCCGCGAGCGCTTTGCCGCGATCAAGCGGCAGAACAAGGAGCGGCTTGCCAACGTCATCGGCGAACGCATGGCGACGAGCGTCGACCCGTCGGCGATCTTCGACATCCAGGTCAAGCGCATCCACGAATACAAGCGCCAGTTCCTCAACATCATCGAGGCCATCGCCCTCTACGACCAGATCCGCTCGCATCCCGAGCGCAACTGGACGCCGCGGGTGAAGATCTTCGCCGGCAAGGCGGCGCCGAGCTACGTGCAGGCCAAGGAGATCATCCATCTGGCCAACGATGTCGGGCGGGTGATCAACGCCGATCCGGCGGTGCGCGACCTTCTGAAGGTGGTGTTCATCCCGAACTACAATGTCAGCCTCGCCGAGATCATCATGCCGGCGGCGGATCTCTCCGAGCAGATCTCGACGGCCGGGCTCGAGGCCTCCGGCACCGGCAACATGAAGTTCGCACTGAACGGTGCGCTGACCATCGGCACGCTGGACGGCGCCAACGTCGAGATGCTGGAGCATGTCGGGGAGGACAACATCTTCATCTTCGGGCTGACCGCCAGCGAGGTGGCGCAGCGCCGCCGCGAGGCCCATAGCGGCCGCTCGATCATCGACAACGAGCCGATGCTGCGCGAGGCGCTGGACGCGATCTCCTCCGGCCTGTTCTGCCCCGACAGCCCGTCGCGCTTCCACTCGCTGGTCTCGAACCTCTACAACAACGACTGGTGGATGATCTGCGCCGACTTCAAGGCGTACTGGGACACCCAGCGCACGCTGGACGACCTCTACACCCGGCAGGACGAGTGGCAGGCCAAGGCGGTCCACAACACCGCCCGCATGGGCTGGTTCTCCTCCGACCGCTCGATCCGCGAGTATGCCCGCGACATCTGGAAGGCGGGGCCCGGCCAGGCCGGTTGAGGGCCTCTGCTTTCTGTCGCATTGGCACGCTGACGGCGTAGCCGCTTGCGCGCGGTGCGCTATCTCGCTCTGACTGGCGCGTGGGGATATTGCTGGTCACAAGCGGGCATCAGACTGGTCTCGGCCGGTCCGATGCACGGGGGCCCCCGCTGCCGTTAGGGAGGGAGAAGAATGCCTGAGAATCGACGCATCGCGCCTTTGGCGCGCGACACCATGGCCTACGTGCTGGCCGGCGGCCGGGGCAGCCGGCTCTTGGAACTGACCGATACGCGCGCCAAGCCGGCGGTGTTCTTCGGCGGCAAGACGCGGATCATCGATTTCGCCCTGTCCAACGCCATCAATTCCGGCATAAGGCGCATCGGCGTCGCCACGCAGTACAAGGCCCACAGCCTGATCCGGCACCTGCAGAACGGCTGGAACTTCCTGCGGCCGGGCCGCAACGAGAGCTTCGACATCCTGCCGGCGAGCCAGCGCGTCTCGGAAGACCAGTGGTATGCCGGCACCGCCGACGCGGTCTACCAGAACATCGACATCATCGAGGATTATGCGCCGCGCTACATCGTCATCCTCGCCGGCGACCACATCTACAAGATGGACTACGAGTTCATGCTGCAGCAGCACGTGGACTCCAAGGCGGACGTGACGGTCGGCTGCCTGGAAGTGCCGCGCATGGAAGCCAGCGGCTTCGGCGTCATGCATGTCGACGAGAAGGACCGGATCACCGACTTCATCGAGAAGCCGGCCGACCCGCCGGCGATCCCGGGCCGGCCGGACACGGCGCTCGCCTCGATGGGCATCTACGTCTTCGAGACGCATTTCCTCATGGACCAGCTGCGGCGCGACGCCGCCGACACAACGTCCAACCGGGATTTCGGCAAGGACATCATTCCCCATATCGTGCGCCACGGCGTCGCCTACGCGCATCGCTTCAACCGCTCGGTGGTGCGCTCGGCAAACGAGCCGGACACCGAGGCCTACTGGCGCGACGTCGGCACGGTCGACGCCTACTGGCAGGCCAATATCGACCTCACCGACATCATCCCGCCGCTCGACATCTACGATCGCGACTGGCCGATCTGGACCTACGCGGAGACCGTGCCGCCGGCGAAGTTCGTGCATGACGAGGAGGGTCGCCGGGGCTCCGCCGTCTCGTCGCTGGTCTCCGGCGACTGCATCATCTCCGGCGGCATGCTGCGGCGCTCGCTGCTGTTCACCGGCGTGCGGCAGCGCTCCTATTCGATGCTGGACCACGCCGTGGTGCTGCCGCAGTGCCATATCGGCCGCCATGCGCGCATCACCAAGGCGGTGATCGACCGCGGCGTCCACATCCCCGACGGGCTGGTCATCGGCGAGGATCCGGAGCTCGACGCCAAGCGTTTCCGCCGCACCGAGAGCGGCATCTGCCTGGTGACCAAGCCGATGATCGACAGGCTGTCCTACTGATGAGCCTCAGCCTGCTCTCCGTCGCCTCGGAGGTGTTTCCGCTGATCAAGACGGGCGGCCTTGCCGACGTGGCGGGCGCGCTGCCGCTGGCGCTCGCCGAGCACGACATCGCTGTGCGGACGCTGATGCCCGGCTATCCTGACGTGATGCGCCAGATCGGCTCGGGCGACGCGCTCTGCCGCTTCGACGATCTGTTCGGCGGGCCGGCCGTGGTGATCGGGACGACGCTCGGCGGACTCGACCTGCTGGTCCTCGACGCCCCGCATCTCTACGACCGTTCCGGCGGGCCTTACGTGACCGCCGGCGGTTTCGACCATCCGGACAACTGGGCGCGCTTTGCGGCGCTGTCCAAGGCCGGGGCGGCCATCGCGCAGGGCGCGATTCCGGGCTTTCTGCCGGATATCGTCCAGGCCCATGACTGGCAGGCGGCCCTCACCCCGGTCTATCTGGCGGTGTCGAACCGGCCGCGGCCGAAAACGGTGGTGACCGTCCACAACCTCGCCTTCCAGGGCAGCTACCCGAGTTCGATCTTCGCCTCCCTCGGCCTGCCGGACACCGCCTGGTCGATCGAGGGCGTCGAATATTACGGCAATGTTGGCTACCTGAAGGGCGGGCTGCATGCCGCCGATCTCGTCACGACGGTCAGTCCGACCTATGCGGACGAGATCCTGACGCCAGCCGGCGGCATGGGGCTCGACGGCCTGTTGCGCGGCCGCGGCGACCGGCTTGTCGGCATCGTCAACGGGATCGACACGAGCGTCTGGGACCCGCAGACCGATCCGGCCATCGCCTGTCATTACAGCTCGAGGGCGTTGAAGGCCCGCACCCACAACAAGCGGGCGCTCGAGGGCGAGTTTGGGCTGCGTCGGGAGGACGGCCCGATCCTGGCCGTTGTAAGCCGGCTTACATGGCAGAAGGGCCTCGATCTCGTTGCCGAGGCTTGCGACGCGATCGTCGCGCGCGGCGCCCGGGTGGTGGTCGTCGGTTCGGGTGAGTCCGCGATCGAGGGACAGTTCCTGGCCGCCCACGCCCGCAATCCCGACCGGGTCGGCGTGCGGATCGGCTATGACGAGACGCTGTCGCACCGGGTTCAGGCCGGTGCCGACGCCATCCTCATCCCGTCCCGGTTCGAGCCCTGCGGCCTGACCCAGCTCTACGGCCTGCGCTACGGCTGCATCCCCTTCGTCTCCAAGGTCGGCGGCCTGGCCGACACGGTGATCGACGCCAACCACGCCGCGGCCAGCGCCGGGGTTGCGACCGGGGTAATCTTCGGCCCGCCCACCGGCCCGGCACTGATGGCGGGGGTCGACCGCGCGCTCAGGCTCTATGCCGACCCGAAAGGCTGGCGAAGCATGCAGGTTTCGGCCATGAACGCGGATGTATCCTGGCGCGCCAGCGCCCGGATCTACGCAGATCTCTTCCGCGATCTCACGAGAGAGTAGATTGACGCCATGATCGAGACGATCGCCACCAAGCCCTTCGACGACCAGAAGCCGGGCACGTCCGGCCTGCGCAAGAAGGTGCCGCATTTCCAGCAGCCGCATTATGCGGCGAACTTCCTGCAGGCGATCTTCGACGCGGTCGCGACCGGCGACGGCGACACGCTGGTGATCGGCGGCGACGGCCGCTTCTATAACCGCGAGGTGATCCTGCTGGCGATCCGCATGGCGGCGGCCAACGGCTATGGCCGCGTCATCGTCGGTCGCGGCGGGCTCCTGTCGACGCCGGCTGCCTCGCACCTCATCCGCAAGCGCCAGGCATCCGGCGGCATCATCCTCTCGGCGAGCCACAATCCGGGCGGCCCGACCGGCGATTTCGGCATCAAGTACAACATCGCCAATGGCGGCCCCGCCCCGGAGCGGATCACCGAGGCGATCTTCGCCAAGGCCTCGAGCCTGACACGCTACCGGGTCTGGACCGAAACCGCCCCCGACATCTCGCGTATCGGCGAGAGCCGGCTGGGCGACATGGTCGTCGAGGTGGTGGATCCGGTCGCCGACTATGCCGACCTGATGGAGAGCCTGTTCGACTTCGCGCTGATCCGCGAGTTCATTGCCTCGGGCTTCACGCTGCGCTTCGACGCGATGCATGCGGTAACTGGACCCTATGGCCGGGAGATCCTCGAAAACCGCCTCGGCGCCCCGCGCGGCACGGTGATCAACGGCGTGCCGCTGCCGGATTTCGGCGGCGGCCACCCCGATCCCAACGCGGTCCACGCCGCCGCCCTGATCGAGGAGATGATGGCGCCGGACGGGCCGGATTTCGGTGCGGCCTCGGACGGCGACGGCGACCGCAACCTGATCGTCGGCAAGGGCATCGTCGTCTCGCCGTCGGACTCGCTGGCGATCCTTGCCGCCAACGCGCCGCTGGCCCCCGCCTATGCCGGCGGCATCGCCGGCATCGCAAGGTCGATGCCGACCAGCCAGGCCGCCGACCGGGTCGCCGAGAAGCGCGGTATCGGCCTCTACGAGACACCCACCGGCTGGAAGTTCTTCGGGACGCTGCTCGACGCCGGCAAGGTGACGATCTGCGGCGAGGAGAGCGCCGGCACCGGCTCCGACCACGTGCGCGAGAAGGACGGGCTCTGGGCCGTGCTGCTCTGGCTCAACATCTTGGCGGCGCGACGCGAGAGCGTCCGGGCGGTGGTCGAGAGCCATTGGGCCGAGTTCGGCCGCACCTTTTACCAGCGGCACGACTACGAGGAGATCGATTCCGCCGCGGCGGAGGGGCTGATGGAATCGCTGCACGACCGGCTCGCCTCGATGGCCGGCCAACGCTTCGGCACGCTCGTCGTCTCGGAGGCCGACGATTTTTCCTACAAGGACCCGATCGACGGCTCCGTCGCCACCGGCCAGGGCATCCGCATCGTCTTCTCGGGCGGCTCGCGCATCGTCTTCCGCCTGTCTGGCACGGGGACGCAAGGGGCGACGCTCCGGGTTTATATCGAGCGTTACGAGAAGGACCCGGCGCGCCATGCCACGGCGCCGGAAATCGCGCTCAAGGAGCTTGTCGACACCGCCGACGCGATCGGCGAGATCAGGAAGCGCACGGGCCGGACCCGGCCCGACGTCATCACCTGATCGCGACGACGAGCCCATGACCTACGACATCACCGCCGAGCGCGGCAGGCCTTCATCGCTCGGCGCGACGATCGAGGCGGACGGCGTGCATTTCGCCGTCTATTCGAAAAATGCCGAGGCGATCCATCTCTGCCTGTTCGACGAGGCAGGCAGCCTGGAGACCGACAGGCTGCCCTTGCCCGGCCGCGACGGCGGCACGCGCTACGGCTTCGTGCCGGGGCTGGCCGCCGGGGCCCGCTACGGCCTGCGGGCCGTCGGGCCGTTCCAGCCGGAGGAAGGTCACCGCTTCGACTATTCCAAGCTGCTGGTCGACCCCTACGCGATCCAGCTCGATCGGCCGTTCGTCTACACGCCGGTGCTGACCGCGCCACCGGGGCGCGAACTCGACAGCGCAGCCTTCGTGCCGCGGGCCGTAGTCACCGATCTCGCCCGCGATGCGGCCCCGCTGCCCTTCGCGCCGCCCGGCCTCACCTACGAGATGCAGGTCCGCGCCTTCACCCAGCGCCATCCGGACGTGCCGGCGGCGATCCGCGGCACCGTGGCGGCGCTGGCCGAACCTTACCTGCTCGATCATCTGCAGCGGATCGGCGTCGAGACGGTCGAGCTGATGCCGCTCGCCGCGTGGATCGACGAAGGCCATCTGCTCAATCTCAATCTCACCAATGCCTGGGGCTACAACCCGATCACCCACATGGCGCCCGATCCGCGGCTTGCGCCCGGCGGGCTTACCGAAATCCGCCGCACGGTCGAGGCGCTGCACGCGCGCGGCATCCGCGTGCTGCTCGACGTCGTCTTCAACCATTCCGGCGAGGGCGACGAGACCGGCCCGACGATCTCCTATCGCGGCCTCGACAATTTGCTCTACTACCGCCACCCGGAAGGCGAGCCAGCCTTCATGCTGAACGACACCGGTACCGGCAACACCATGGCGACCGATAAGGCGCCGGTCGCGCGGATGTTCGTCGACGTGCTGCGGACATGGGTCGAGACCACCGGGATCGACGGTTTCCGCTACGATCTCGCCACCGTGCTCGGCCGGGTCGATGGGGGATTCTCGACCGACGCGCCGTTCTTCAAGATGGTCGCCGCAGATCCGCTGCTGAAGGACCGCATCCATGTGGCCGAGCCCTGGGATGTCGGGCCGGGCGGTTACCAGGTCGGCAATTTCCCCAAGCCCTGGTTCGAGTGGCAGGACCGCTTCCGCGACGACGTCCGGCAGTTCTGGCAGGGTGCCGGCTTCATGACCGGGGCACTGGCGACGCGCCTGGCCGGCTCGGCCGACATCTACGACCATGACGGGCGGTCCCCGTCGGCCAGCGTCAACTACATCGCGGCGCATGACGGCTTCACCCTCGCCGACATCGTCATGTATACCGACAAGCACAACGCGGCCAACGGCGAGGACAATCGCGACGGCCACAACGAGAACCATTCCTGGAACAACGGCGTCGAGGGCGAGACCGACGACCCGGGCATCATCGAGGCGCGCGGCAAGGATATCCGGGCATTGCTGGCGACGCTGCTGGTGGCGCGCGGCACGCCGATGATCGTCGCCGGCGACGAGTTCGGCCGCACCCAGGGCGGCAACAACAACGCCTACTGCCAGGACAACGAGATCTCCTGGCTGGACTGGGAGAACGCCGACGACGCGCTGATCGACTTCACCGCGCGGCTCTCCCGGCTGCGGCGCGAGCATCCGGCGCTCTGCGCCGACCGCTTCCTCACCGGCGCGCCGGTCGACGGCGGCGACGTGCCGGACGTCGAGTGGCTGCGCGAGGACGGCATGGTGATGCACGCATCCGACTGGGACGATGGCGGGCGGCACTTCCTCGGCATGTCGGTCTACGCGCCGCGGCGCGACGCGGACGACGAGAGCGAGCGGGCGGTGATTTATCTCAACGCTGCGCGGGCGCCTTCGACGGTTACGCTGCCCCTCCCCCGCCCCGGCCACCGCTTCTGCCTGCATGTCCGCTCCGACGCGCCGCAGGAGAAACCCTGCGTGGTCGATGCCTCAGAGACGCTGATCGTCGAGGGACGGTCGGTCTACGTGATGCTCGAGGAACGCGTCTGAGACGGCGCGCCGTCCACAGGCGCGCACCGCCCGCGTTTGCCCGCATCGCCCCGCCGCGATAGACACGGGATCCGAGCGGGGTGAGCCCGCTCGCGGATCCCCGACACATCACCGGCAGCCGAAACCCCATGGCGATCGCCCAGCTCTCCGATGCCCTGATCGACCAGATCGCCGCCGGCGAGGTGGTCGAGCGGCCGGCGAGCGTCGCCAAGGAACTGATTGAGAACGCGCTCGACGCGGGCGCGCGGCGCATCGAGATCGCCACGGCCGCGGGCGGCAAGAGCCTCCTGCGCGTCACCGACGACGGCAGCGGTATCGCCGCCGACGAATTGCCGCTGGCGGTGCGGCGCCATTGCACCTCCAAGCTAGCGGGCGGGCTCGACGCCATCGAAACACTCGGCTTTCGCGGCGAGGCGCTGCCCTCGATCGGATCGGTGGCGCGGCTGACGGTGAAGTCCCGTGCGGCCGGTGCCGCGGAAGCCTTCGAGATCGCCGTCGATGGCGGCCGGGTGAGCGGGCCGCGCCCGGCGGCCCTGTCACGCGGCACGGTGGTCGAGGTCCGCGATCTCTTCCATGCCGTGCCGGCGCGGCTGAAATTCCTCAAGAGCGACAGGGCCGAGGGCGCGGCTATCACCGAGATCGTCCGGCGCCTCGCCATCGCGTTTCCGGCCGTACGGTTCGAGCTCGCCGGTCCCGACCGCACCCAGACGGTGTTCGAGGCGGTCGACGGCCGCGACAGCCTGCGGCGCATCGAGGCGGTGGTCGGCAAGGATTTCGGCGCCAATGCCATCGCCATCGCGGCCGAGCGCGAAGGCGTGCAGCTCAAAGGTTTCGCCGGCCTGCCGACCTTCCACCGCGGCAACGCGTTGGCGCAATATGTCTATGTCAACGGACGGCCGGTGCGTGACCGGCTGCTCCTCTCGGCGCTGCGCGGCGCCTATGCCGACGTGATGGCCAGGGACCGGCATCCGGTGGCCGTGCTGTTCCTGACGCTCGACCCGGCGCTGGTCGACGTCAACGTCCATCCGGCCAAGGCCGACGTGCGCTTCCGCGATCCCGGCCTGGTCCGCGGCCTGATCGTCGGCGCGATCCGCCAGGCCTTCACCGCGGCGGGCCTGCGCGCTACGACCACGGGCGCCAGCGGCCTGATGGACCGCTTCCGCCCCGAGGGCGCTCCTGAAGCCGCGCCGCGTCGCTTCGACGGCTTCGCCCCTGGCGGGTTCGCGTCGCCGGCCCAGACAAGCTACAGCGCGTCCACCTCGCCTTATCGCCCGTTACAGGACGACGGCGCCGCAGGGCCGATCGATAGCGCAGCGCCGCCATATCGAGCCGACCCCATCGATCCGGAAGCTGGCGCCGAGCGCCGCTATCCGCTCGGCGCGGCGCGGGCGCAGCTGCACGGCAATTTCATCGTCGCCGAGACCGAGGACGGAATGGTCATCGTCGATCAGCACGCGGCACATGAGCGGCTGGTCTACGAGGCGCTGAAGACGGCGCTGCACGGCAAGACGCTGGCCTCGCAGCTCTTGCTGATCCCCGAGATCGTCGACCTGCCCGAGGACGACGCCGAGCGGCTGGCGGAGCATGCAGAGCCGCTCGGCCAGCTCGGCCTCGCGGTCGAACGCTTCGGTCCGGGCGCGGTCGCGGTGCGCGAGACACCGGCGATCCTCGGCCAGGTCGACTGCCGGCGGCTGATCCTCGACATCGCCGACGAGCTCGCCGATCTCGGCACCGCCGGGACGCTGAAGAGCCGCATCGACCACGTTGCGGCGACCATCGCCTGCCACGGCTCGGTGCGAGCGGGTCGGTCGCTGCGCCCGGAAGAGATGAACGCGCTCTTGCGCGACATGGAGGCGACGCCCGGAACCGGCCAGTGCAATCACGGCCGCCCGACCTTCATCGCCCTGAAGCTCGCCGATATCGAGAAGATGTTCGGCCGGCGCTGAGCGCACGTCTGTGGCTGTTCGGCGTTGACGCTACCGCCGAGCCCTCCTAGGACAGTCGGGCAATGCCGCATGCGTGCCCGATGACGACACGCACCCGGCCGAGAAGCGGAGATTACGATGAACCGCATGGACAGCGGCGGCGAGGCGCTCCTTCGTTACGCCACGCCCGACTTCCAGGTGCTGCGCGCCGGCTCCTACGTCCGCTGCGCCGTGACCGGCGAGGCGATCCCGCTCGACCTCCTGCGCTACTGGAGCGTTGCGCGCCAGGAAGCCTATGTCGATGCCGAGGCGGCGTTCCGGCGCGAGCGCGAGACGTCGGCAGGCAGCTGACACCAGAGACTCAGGTTCAGCCGTATCTACGCCGCCGGAAGGCACGCTGCGTATCGCGGACGATACGCGCGCCGAGGCTCGGCGGCAGGAAGCCGAGCACCACGTCCAGCACCTCGCATTCCTTCATGAACAGCTTTGTCGCCTCGCCGCCCGTCGACAGGCGGACGGCGTCCTTGCGGGTGGTCACGAGTTGCAGGCCGGAGCGCCAGGCGGCGGCCGAGAGCTCGTCCATGTCGCTCTTCGAGAAGACATGGTGGTCGGGGAAGTCCCTCGTCTCGGCGATCTCGGCACCCAGCCCGGCCAGGCTGTCATAGAACTTGCCGGGATCGGCGATGCCGGCGAAGGCGAGGACCCGCAGGCCCCGGAAGCGCTCGCCGCCGGGCGCGGTGATCGCTGCCTCGAAGACCGGTTTGTTGGCCCGCGCCGTGCGACGGATGAGCGGGTCCGCCGCCTCGCCGGGGCCGATCACCAGCAGCGCGTCGGCGGCGCGGATCTGGTCGAGGAGCGGCGCCCGCAGCGGCCCTGCCGGAATCACCGCGCCGTTGCCGAGACCGCGCCGCGCATCCACCGCGATCAGGGCGTAGTCGATCTGCAGGTGGGCGCTCTGGAAGCCGTCATCCATGATGATGAAATCGACGCCCCGCTCGGCGCGGAGCATCGCGGCGGCACGCTTGCGATCGGCCGCGACCGCCGTCGGTGCCACCGTCGCCAGCAGCAGCGGCTCGTCACCGACTTCCGCCGCCGAATGATGCGCTGGATCGACGAGCACCGCCGTGCGACCGGCCCGACCATAGCCGCGTGAGACGAACCCCGGCGTGAAGCCCGCTTCCTTGGCCGCCTTTCCCAGCGCCATCGCCGTCGGCGTCTTGCCGCCGCCGCCGACGGTGAAATTGCCGACGCACAGAACCGGCACGCCGACATCGGCGCGTGTGCCCTTTGCCAGATTGCGGCCGGCAACGCGCCCGTAGATGTAGGCCGCCGGGGCCAGCAGCCGCGCCGCGATGGACCGCTCCTGCCACCAGAATGGCGGCGTCTCGCGGTGCATCATCGCCGCCAGGCGGCCTGGCCCCGCTGCTCGAGCCCGATCGACAGTTTCAACGGGTGCAGGAACGGCTGCAGCGCCTGCATGGTGCGCGACAGGGCGCCACGCATTTCCTCGACCGTCTCGCCGGCGGCGTCGGCCATCCGGTGCAGCGTCTTCGGCTCGTCCAGCAGCTGCTCGACATGCGCCGAGAGCGCGTCGCCGTCCCGGACGATGCGAGCGCCGCCGTTCTTCAGGAGACGCTGGTAGGAATCGCGGAAATTCTGGACGTAGCGGCCGGACAACACTGCCGTCCCCAGCATCGCTGCCTCGAGCGGGTTCTGCCCGCCCTCGCCGGCCAGCGACTTGCCGAGAAAGGCGATCTCGGTCAGCCGCAGATAGAGCCCCATCTCGCCGGTCGTGTCGCCGAGGAAGATATCGGTCGTGTGGTCCGGCACCTCGCCGCGGCTGCGACGGGCCACGACCAGCCCGGCATCGGTCAGCAGCTTCTCGATCGCGTCGCCGCGCTCGGCATGCCTCGGCACGAGGATCGTCAGCAGGCCCGGATGGCGCTCGGCGATGCGCTTGTGGGCGGAAGCGACGAGTTCCTCCTCGCCGGCGTGGGTCGAGAGGGCTGCCCAGCGCGGCCGGTTGCCGAAAGCCTGCCGCAGGTCAGCCAGTTCCTCCGCGACGCAGGGCGGGGGCAGGGAATCGGCCTTGAGATTGCCGGCGACCGTCACGGCGTGCGCGCCGAGAAGGCGGAAGCGCTCGCCATCGACCTCCGATTGCGCCACGACATGGGCCAGTTTCTCGAGCAGGGCCTCGGCCATCCAGGGCGCTGATTTCCAGCGCTTGAACGAGCGATCCGACAGGCGGCCATTGACCAGGACCTGCGGGATGCGGCGCCGCGCGAGTTCGAGCAGCGTCATCGGCCAGATCTCGCTCTCGGCGACGATCGCGACGTCCGGGCGCCAATGGTCGAGGAAGCGTCCGACCGAGGGCTTGAGGTCGAGCGGGACATACTGGTGCACGGCGCAGTCCGACAGCCGCTCGTCGACGAGCCTCGCCGAGGTCATGGTGCCGGTGGTGATGACGACGTTGATCCCGTCGGCGGCGATGGCGCGGACAAGCGGCGCCACGGCGACGCTTTCGCCGACGCTGGCGGCATGGACCCAGACCAGCGGGCCGGTTTCCGGGCGGGCGACGCTGGCATAGCCGTAGCGCTCGCGGCGACGGCCGGAATCCTCCTTGCCGCGCGACACACGGTAGCCGACATAGGGGCCGAGCAGCGGATAGGCGAGCGCCCCGGCGAGCCGGTATGCGACCAGGGCGGCACGGGCGAGCGGATCACTCACGCGGCGCCTCGCGCCAGGCGCTCCGCGACGACATTCGCCGCTTCGATCGCCCGGGTAATCTCGTGCCGCTTGGCCTCCATGACGGCCTCGTCCGCATCGGCGGGGACGTGGATCGGCTCGCCGACCACCACGGCGATCCGGCCGAAGGGAAGCGGCAGGGCCGTCCTGTCCCAGGAACTCTTCACGACGTAGCGACGGCTGGTCACCGCAGCGCTCGGCAGGACCGGCCGCCCGGAGATCCGGGCGAGCATGACAATGCCCTGCCCCGCCTCGCGGGGCGTTCCCTTCGGGACGTCGGCGATCATGCAGACGCCGATCCTGTCCGCAAGGCGTCGGCGCAGCGCGATCAGCGCCCGCGCGCCGCCTTTCTGGGACCCATCGGCACCGGCGCGGCCGCCGGAGCCGCGCACGGTGTCGATCCCGAAGCGCTCGACGACATTGGCATTCAACTCGGCGTCGCTGCTGCGCGACAGCAGCGCGACATAGGGCAGTTCGACCGGCCGGAAGAACGGTGCCAGCAGGTGCTGCCCGTGCCACAGGGCGACGATGGCAGGATGCGTCCGGGTCAGGTCGCCGCGCCAGTCGCTGGACCCTGCCGCCTTGCGCTGCGTGGCATGGACGAAACGCAGGCCGAGATAGATGATCGCCCCGAGGACCGACGTGGCAAAGCGGCCGCGGATGACCCGGCGAAGACCCCGTCGCAGGGACTTGCGCCATCGCCTGCGGACGGGGGGACGTTCGGGCGAACCAGTCTGCATTCCGATCCTGTCATCGGCCATGATCTCACCCGTCATGGCGGTAGGCACTCGCGGCAATCGGATCGGTCACGCCTGGCCGGGGCTCAGCAGCCGGTGCATGTGAACAATGAAATAGCGCATCGAGGCGTTGTCCACGGACTGTTGTGCCTTGCTGCGCCAGGCCGAGAGAGCAGACGCGTAGTCCGGGAAAATTCCGACGATATCAAGGCTTTCCAGATCCTTGAACTCGACTTCCCGGAGGTCCTTCAGCTCACCGCCGAAGACGAGATGGAGAAGCTGCTTCGGCGCTTGATCATCCATGGCGACAGTCCTTGCTCAGGTCTCGGTTCGATCGGGTATCACGTCGGCAAGCCGGCGCACCCGATCCCGGGCGCTCAGCGACGACGCGACCAACAGGCCATGCCTCTTGCCACGGCTCCTGTAAAGGCTGGCAGCCCCATGACGATCGGACAAGAGCCCACCGGCCCGCTCGATCAGCAGGTCGGCGGCCGCGATATCCCAGTCGTTGGCGCGCGGGCGCACCAGCGTGCCGTCGATCCGTCCGGCGGCGACCAGCGCCAGGCGATAGGCCAGCGACGGCACGGCTTTTTCCAGCAGCACACCGTCGCCCGCGGCCTCGTGCAGGCGCTTGCGCATGCTGTCGGGGACCGCCAGCCGCAGCGCATCGTCCGGGCCGGGTGACGAGGCCCTGCAGACCACGCCGTTCATCCGCGTCGGCGTGTCGGCCGTCACCTCGAAATGCTCGCCCAGCGCGGTCGCCGCGATGACTCCGGCGACGGGCCGGCCGTTCTCGACCACCGCCACCGAAACGCACCAGGTGTCCTCGCCGCGCAGGAAGGCTCGCGTGCCGTCGATCGGATCGACGACGAAGAAGCGCGCCGACCCGACATCCTGGAGGTCGGCGGACTGCATCTCTTCCGACAGCCAGCCATAGCCCGGCCGCGCGTCGAGCAGGGTCTGCTTCAGCAGCGCGTCGACGGCGTAATCGGCCTCGCTGACCGGCGAATCGCCTTCCTTCCACCAGACCTTCGGGTCTTGGCGGAAATAGCGCATGGCAAGATCGCCGGCCGCCTTCGCGGCCTGGCTGATCAGCGCCAGATCTTCAGCGAAACCGGTCAATTCATCGCCCTGCGACGGTCATGGTATCGATCCGCAGCGTCGGCGCGACGATCGAGAAGCGTTCGTCGCGATCGTTCGCGGCGGTGAGCGACAGCAGCATGTCCTTCAGATTGCCGGCGATCGTCATTTCCGAGACCGGCGTGGTGATCGCGCCGTTCTCGATCAGGAATCCTGACGCGCCGCGGCTGTAGTCGCCGGTGACGAGATCGGCGCCGTGGCCGATCAACTCGTCGATATAGAGCCCCGAGAAGGTGTCGCGGACGAGTTCCGCAGGCGTCATTGTGCCGGCCGAGACGATGACGTTGCTGGATGATGGTGAAACGCCGCCGGCCGAGCGTGAGCCGCGGCCGTTGGTCTCGAGCCCCAGCTCGCGAGCCGTCGCCGAATCGAGGATCCAGCTCTCGAGGATGCCGTCGCGCACGAGGCAGAGCGTCTCGCCACGCACGCCTTCACCGTCGAAGGGTCGTGATCCCGGCCGCCGGCGCAGCAGCGGCTCGTCGGTGACCGTGAACGACGCCGGCAGCACCGCCGAGCCCATCCGATCCTTGAGGAAGCTCGTGCCGCGGGCAATCGCCGCGCCGTTGATCGCCGAGACCAGGCTGCCGATCAGGCCGCGGGCGATGCGCGGATCGAAGATCACCGGATAGCGTCCGGTCGGCACCTTGCCGGGCGCCACGCGGCGGACGGTCCGCTCGCCGGCACGCTGGCCGATCGCCGCGGGTGAATCGAGGTCTGCCGCATGGATGCGGGAGTCGAAGTCGTAATCGCGCTGCATGCCGACGCCTTCGCCGGCGATGACGCTGACCGAGCGGGAAAAGCCCGAGCGCATCCGCTGTCCGGCGAAACCGGTGGAGGTCGCCAGCACCAGGCCCGAGGCGCCGGCCGAGACCGACGCGCCGCCGGAGTTGGTGACACCGGCAACGGCACGCGCCGCGTCCTCCATCGCCATTGCCTGGTCGACCATGTCGCCCGCCGCGATCTCGGTCGGATCGTAGAGATCGAGGTCGAGGTCGTCGCTGGCGAGCCTTGCCGGATCGGCGAGGCCGGCAAACGCGTCCTCCGGCGATACCCTGGCCATGGCGACGGCGCGCTCGGCGAGGCGCTCGGTGTCCGACGCGATGTCGGCCGAGACCGTGGCGACGCGGCGCCCGACAAAGACCCGGAGGGCTATTCCCTCGCTTTCGGCGCTTTCGGTGTCCTCGACCTTGCCGAGGCGCACCGAGGCCGAGCGGCCGAAGGAGCGCATTACCGCCACGTCGCTCGCGTCCGCGCCGGCCCTTCGTGCGGTCTCGATGAGCCGCTCGGCGACCGTCAGGAGCCGCGCCGTGTCATTGTCCATGATTGTGCCTGCTGGTTTTCGTATGAAGACCATCTATTGTGCGACGCGACAGCCATCAAGATGCGGGTCGCGTCAGCAACCCCTCGGTCGATCAACGCCGCGCCCGGACGAGACCCGCCTTGGAAGCTTCCACCCCCCTGTTCCTCGAGATCCTGATCCTTCTCGGCGGCGGCATCGTCGCCGCCACCCTGTTCAAGTGGATCGGGCTCGGTACCGTGCTCGGTTATCTCGCCGCCGGCATCGTCATGGGGCCGGTGCTGCGGCTCGTGCTCGACGGCGAGGAGATCCTGCATGTCGGCGAACTGGGCGTCGTCTTCCTGCTGTTCATCATCGGGCTGGAGCTGAAGGCCGGCCGCCTCTGGGCGCTGCGGCGGCAGATCTTCGGCGTCGGCCTGGCGCAGGTGCTGGTGACTGGGGCGGTTCTCGGCGCCGCGGCCTATGCATTCGAACAGGACTGGCACGCCGCCATCGTCATCGGCTTCGGCCTTGCTCTGTCGTCGACCGCCTTCGGGCTGCAGCTGCTCGAAGAGGCGGGCGAGACCAACACGCGGCACGGCGAGACCGGCTTTTCGGTGCTGCTGTTCCAGGATCTGGCGGTCGTGCCGCTGCTGGCGCTGCTGCCGTTCCTCGCCCCGTTCGCACAGGACACCGGTTTCGACCCGGTCCAGGTGGCGATCTCCATCGGTGCCGTCGTCGCCCTCGTCCTCGTCGGGCGCTACTGCCTCAACCCGCTGTTCCGGATCGTCGCGACCTCCGGGGCGCGCGAGGTGATGCTCGGCGCGGCGCTGCTCGTCGTGCTCGGGTCGGCGCTGCTGATGGCGGCGGCCGGCTTCTCGATGGCGATGGGGGCCTTCATCGCCGGCGTCCTTCTGGCGGAATCGACCTACCGGCACGAGCTCGAGGCCAATATCGAGCCGTTCCGCGGCCTGCTGCTCGGCCTGTTCTTCATCGGCGTCGGCCTGTCTCTGGATCTGGCGGGGATCGCGCAATACTGGCTGGCGATCCTCGTCGCGACGCCGCTCCTGATGATCGTCAAGGCCGTCCTGCTCTATTGGCTCGGACGCGGCTTCGGGGAGACCCACGCGACGGCGGCGCGCGTGTCGACCCTGCTCGCCCAGGCAGGGGAATTCGGCTTCGTGCTGTTCAGCGCCGCCGCGGCAATCGGGATCTTCTCGATCGAGACCGCCTCGCTGCTCATCGCCATCGTCACGCTGTCGATGGCCCTGACCCCGCTGGCGACCTATTTCGGCCGGCTGGCGACGCGGGGTAGCGAGGCGGAGACCCTCGATGAAGATTTCGACGGCGCCGGTTCCGAAGTCCTGATGATCGGCTTCTCGCGCTTCGGCCAGATCGTCGCCCAGGTGATGCTGTCGAGCGGCATCGACGTAACGATCCTCGATTCCTCGGCCGAGCGCATCCGCAACGCCACCCGCTTCGGCTTCCGCATCTATTTCGGCTCCGGCATGCGCAAGGAGGTGCTGGAGGCCGCGGGAATCCGCAAGGCACGACTGGTCGCCGTCTGCACCAACAAGCGGGAGACCACCGACCGCATCGTCGATCTCATCCGCTCGGAATTTCCCAATGTCAGCCTCTACGTGCGCTCCTATGATCGCGCCCACGCGCTGTCGCTGCGGGCGCGTGGCGTCGACTTCGAGATCCGCGAGACGGTGGAATCGGCCCTGGTGTTCGGCGGCGAGACACTGACCGGGCTCGGCATCGACGACGCGCTGGCCGAGCGCATCGTCGAGGACGTGCGGGCCCGCGACATCGAGCGGCTGAAGCTGCAGGAAGTCGAGGGTCTCTATGCCGGCAACGACATGGTGACGACACGCCCGGTAACGCCGGAGCCTCTGGTCAAGCCGCGCCAGACGGCCCAGGCGGTGGAGCGGCCGGCCGGCGACGACGAGCCGCGGGACCCCGCCACCGACGGCGCGTCTTCTCGCCGCAGGCGACCGGGTCGACCGTTCTCCCTGAAGCGGCTCGCCGCCTACAAGACGCGGTCGGGGTGATCGCATACCGGTAGTTCTCCGTGTGCCCGGCCAACCATTCGGCGCGTCCGGGAGAGGAACCAGCGCGCCAAAGGCGGCGTTCACGCCGCGACCATTTCCGGTTGCGGTGCCTGCCCTTCATGAACCTGAAACTTGCCCAGCACGCCGAACGCTTTGGCCTGACCATGGTCGATCCCGAGCTGTTCGCGATCGAACGGCGGCCCAGCGGCAAGGGCTACAAGATCTGCCTATGCAACGGCGAGAAGATCGCCGACAAGCGCCTCAAGGCGCGGTTGAGGGCGCTGGTGATCCCGCCGGCCTGGACCGACGTGCGGATCTGCGTCGAGGAGAACGGCCATATCCAGGCGATCGGTCGCGACGAGAAGGGCCGGCTGCAATATCGCTATCACGACGACTGGGTGAACGTCCGCAACGCCGTGAAGACCGAGCGCCTGCTGCGCTTCGGTCGCGCGCTGCCGCGGCTGCGGCGCCGGACCGCCAAGGACCTGAAACGCCGCACCGTGGACCGCCTCAGCACCTCGGCCCTGGCGACGCGCCTGATCGACGTCGCGGCGATGCGGCCCGGGCACGAGAAATACGCCGAAGACGGCGGTCGCGGCGTCGCCTCGCTGCGCAAGCAGAACCTGCGTATCGTCAAGAACGTCGCGGTACTGAAATTCGTCGGCAAGTCCCATAAGGAAAACCGCATCGAGATCGCCGACAAGGCGTTGGTGCGCTCGCTGCAACGGGTGCGCGAGGGCAAGGGCCAGCGGCTGTTCCGGTTTCCCGACGGCAAGAAGAAGCAGCGCGAACTGACCGCCAATCTGCTCAACGACTATCTGCGGGAGGCAGCCGAGGCCCGCATCTCGGCGAAGGATTTTCGCACCTTCCACGGCTCGGCCGAGGCGCTGCGCTACCTCATCGAGGAAACAGATGGCGCCGATACCGAGGCCAAGCGTAAACGGGCCGTGGCCAAGGCGATGCGCTCCGTGTCGAAGGTACTGCGCAACACGCCGGCGGTGGCGCGCTCGTCCTACGTCCACCCGGAGATCGTCGAAGCCTTCGAGGCGGAACGGCTCCCGATCGACCTGTTGAAGGGACGGCAGCGCGAGGGGCTCACGCGGGTCGAGACGGGCCTGATGCGTTTCCTGGAGGAAGTGGCGCGACAGACCCACTGAACGCATGGCTTCCGCTGGGCAGGTTCCCGGGTGCCGTCCTCGCGGCAAGCGTCGCCTCGATCTGACGTGACACGCAGCGAGTGCTTCTGTCAGGCGGTCGACGCGCCTGCTTCAGGCTTTGGGGCAACAGGCCGGTAGCCGGGCGTTTCGCCGAGCAACCGGTCGATGGCCCGCTTGGCATCCTCCTTGAAGGACGCGGTTTCGTCGAGAATCTGCCGCGTCAGCAGGAAGTCCAGCACGCGGTAGTGGTCGACCGGCGGGCGAAGCAGAAGGTCGGGCGCGCGGAGCTTGAGCTTGGTGTCGATGATCGACTGCATCATCAGCTGCGTTGCGCCGAACATCGCTTCCATGGGTGTCGGCAGGCCGCTGCCGTCGCCCTCCGGGCCGCCATTGACGTCGACCGCGATGACGATGTCGGCCCTGTCGCAGAGCCGGTCGAAGGGCAGCGGGTTGAAGATGCCGCCGTCGATCAGCACGCGACCCTTGCGGCGGACCGGCCGGAAGATCGCCGGCAGCGCGCAGGATGCGGCAAGCGCGCTGAGCAGGTCGCCGGAATCGATCTCGCATTCGAGCCGCTCGTAGAAATCCGTCGCCATCACGCCGAGCGGAATGCGCAGATCCTCGAAATGCGGCGGCAGGTCAGCGGGCAGGAAGGCGGCAAGCACCCGCCTGGCGTTGAGCTGGCCGAGCCGGAACCCGCCTTCCTCGACGAAATCCTTGAAGCTGAGCGGCCGGGTCCGCCAAAGCCCGGCCAGCACCTCGCGCTTGCGGGCGAACGTCTCGAGCGCGAACCCCCTTATATCGGCGCCCGACATGCCGGCGGCATAGCCCGCCGCCATGACCGCGCCGATGGACGAGCCGACGATACGGCTCGGCACGACACCCAGCTCGTCCAGCGCCTCGAGGACGTGGATATGGGCAATGCCGCGGGCGCCGCCGCCACCGAGCGCCAGCGCGACGTCGCTCACCGCCTCAGGCTCCGGCGGGGCCGACCGTGATGACCGTCGGCTCGACGGACAGCAGCCGCCGGGCCATTTCCTTGACATCGTCTATGGTCACCGCGTCGATGAGGTCCTTGCGGCGTTCGATGTAGTCGATGCCGAGATCGTCGAGCTGGATGCCGACGAGGGTCGAAGCGATAGCCAGCGACGAGTCGAGGTTCTGGATCGCGTAAGAGCCCGTGACGTAGGTCTTGGCCTTGGCGAGTTCTTCCTCGGTCGGCCCCTCCTCCGCCATGCGAGTCAGTTCCTCGCGGATGATCCGGATGCTTTCCTCGGCCGCATCGGCGCGCGTCGCGGTGTTGATGCCGAGCAGCGCCGCGTGGTCGTAGCTCGCGAGCCAGGAGCCGGCGCCATAGGCGAGGCCACGCTTCTCGCGGATCTCCCGGTAAAGGCGCGAGGTGAAGCTGCCACCGCCGAGGACATGGTTCATCAGATAGGCGGCGAAGAAGTCCTCGTCGTCGCGCATGACGCCGGGAAGCGCCATCTGGATCGTCGTCTGCGGCACCGCCAGATCAACGGCGACGGTCTTGCCGGTAACCGGATCGATATTCGGCACGTCCTTGAGTTCGGCCGTCTCCGGCAGGTCGCCGAACACTTCGTCGAGCTTGGCGCCCAGCTCTTCCGGGCTGATCGCGCCGACGACGCCGACATAGAGATTGTCGCGCGCAAAGGTGCGGTCGCGAAATTCCTTCAGGTCGGGCGCCATCACTGTCGCCAGGCTCTCCAGCGTGCCTTCGCTGGGGCGCGCATAGGGATGGTCCGCAAAGACCGTGTTGCGGAAGGCCTCGCCGGCCAGCTGGCCGGGGTCGTTCTCGTCGGCGACGATGCCGGCGGCGATCTGGCCCCGGATGCGTGCCACCGGCTCGTCGTCGAAGCGCGGCTGGTTGACCGACAGGCGCAGGAGGTCGAAGGCCTCGTCGCCGAACTCGGTGATGGTGCGGAAATTGCCGGTGAAATCATCGAGGCTGGCGTCGTAGCTCAGCGACACGCCGAGATCGTCGAGCCGCGCCTGGAAGTCCTGGCTCTCGATGTCCCCGGCGCCTTCGTCGAGCAGTCCGGACATCAGGTTGGCGGTGCCTTCCTTGCCGTCTTCATCCTGCGTCGAGCCCGCGCCCTTGAAGGCGAATTTCATGGCGATCAGCGGGTTGGTGTAGTCCTCGACCAAGAGGGCCTTGATCCCGCCCGGGCTGGTGACTTCCTCGATCTCGACGGCGGCGGCGGGAAACGCCGCCATGGCGGCGGCGGTCAGCGTCAGGCCGAGCACGGCGACAGTGTGGGCGAATGGCTTCAACGGTCTGATCCTTCGGGCGATGCTGAACATCAGGAGCGGGTGTCGGCTGAGGCTTCCGGCAGCAGATAGCCGGTCACCGAACGCTTCGGTTGCAGATATTTGCGCGCCACGGCGTTGACCTGGTCGACGGTCACCGCCTCGATGCGATCCGGCCACGCCTCGACATCGGCGATCGTGCGGCCCGTCGACAAGGCCGCGGCGTAGCGGCGTGCCATCGCTGTCTGGCTGTCGCGCAGATAGATGAGGTTCTTGCGGACCCGATTCTTGGCCTGCTCGAGTTCTTCCTGGTCGACGCCGTTCTCGACGATGTCGGTGATCTCGGCCTCGATCGCGGATTCGACCTCATCGATGTTCGCCTCGCCGCGCGGCGTGCCATAGACGGCGAACTGCCCCTCCTTGAGGGCCGTGCCGCCGTAATAGGCGCCGGTCTGGGCAGCGATGCCCTTGTCGACGACGAGCGATCGGTAGAGCCGGCTGGTCGTGCCGCCGCCCAGGATATCGGAGAGAATATCGAGCGCCTCTGCTTCGCCGCCCTCGGCCGTGGTGTCCGAAGGGACCAGGTAGAGCGTCTGGACCGATGGCTGGGTGACGCGCGGATCGGCCAGCGTCACGGTCCGTTCCGCCAGCGGCTCGGGCTCTGCGGCACGGAACCGCTCGCCCGGCTCGGCACGGCGCTCGACCTTGCCGTAGGTCTTCTCGGCGAGCCGGCGCACCTCCGCCTCGGTGACGTCGCCGGCGACCAGCAGGATGGCGTTGTTGGGCGTGTAATACTTGTCGTAGAAGGCGATGGCATCGTCGCGGGTGAGCTGCTCGATCTCCGAGCGCCAGCCGATGACCGGCGTGCCGTAGGGGCTGTTCTGGAACATCGTCGCCTGGACGATCTCTTGGAGCTGCGAGGACGGGTCGTTGTCGACCCGCATCCGGCGCTCTTCCAGGATGACGTCACGCTCCGGCAGGACGGCTTCTTCCGACAGGACCAGGTTAGCCATCCGGTCGGCCTCGAATTCCATCACCATTTCCAGCGCCTCGGCCGGCACCTGCTGGTAGTAGCCGGTGTAGTCGGACGAGGTGAAGGCGTTCTCCTGCCCGCCGAGATCGGCGACGGCACCCGAGAATTCGCCCTCCGGATGGCTGGTCGTGCCCTTGAACATCAGGTGCTCGAGATAGTGGGCGATGCCGCTCTCGCCGGGGGCCTCGTCGGCCGCACCGACGCGGTAGTAGACCATCTGCGTGACGATCGGCGCGCGGTGGTCGGGCAGGACCACGACCTGCAGGCCGTTCTCGAGCGTGAAGGATGATACCTCTGCGGCGTCCTGCTTGGCTTCGGTGCTCTCGGCCGCTGCGGCGGGCTGCGGGGCGGTCGTTTCGCTTGCCGGCGCGGCAACCGTCTCGGCCCATGCGGCGGGCGACAACGGCAGGACCAGCGCCAGGGCCAGCACGCTCGCCGACAGGCGGTACTTTCGCGAAAAATCAGTCATCGTCGGGGGTGCCTCGCTTTTGCGTCTCGTCCGCATCTGCCGGACGCGGTCGCCCTTTGGTGAGCCGCATATTGGCGGATCGCAGGAGTCGAGGCCAATTACGGTTTAGTTAGGTCGCCGTCAGCCGCGTTCGCGTCCGCCACGAGGAACCGCAGAACTGTCTCGCCCATGGCGCGCGCTTCCTCGAGCCGCAGCCCCGGCGGTACGTCGAACGGCGCGGTTGCGGCTTCCTCCAGCACCACGACGGCGCCCGGCTTCAGCCAGCCGCCGGCCAGCGCCGAGGCGAGCGCGGCCTCTCCCAGCCGCTTGCCATAGGGTGGATCGGCCAGGAGCAGGTCGAAGGGCTCGACCGCGCCGGACGGGCCGAGCCGCGTCGCGTCGCGGCGGAAGATCCGCGAGCGGCCCTGCAGGCCGAACGTCTCGACATTCTGGCGGATGAGGCCGCGGCCCTCGGTGCTTTCCTCCACGAACAGGCAGAATCTGGCGCCGCGCGACAGCGCCTCGAGCCCCAGCGCACCGGTGCCGGAAAACAGGTCCAGCACCCGCGCCCCGTCCAGAACGAACCCCGCCCGATGGCCGAGCATGTTGAACAGCGTCTCGCGATAGCGGTCGCTGGTCGGCCGGATCGCGTCGCCGGCCGGCGTCGCCAGGCGGCGCCCGCGATATTCACCGCCGACGATGCGCATGCGTCAGTCCTTCCGGGGACGCCGGGGCGGCGCGCCGCCCGGCTTCGGCCGGCCACCCGGCTTGCCGGCGCGCTTGCTCGGATCGGTCGGCGACGGACGGCCCCGGGACGGGCGGTCGCTGCCGGGACGCTCGCCAGCCGCGCGGTTCTGCGCTGCCTGCGCGTTGCGGGCCCCGAGCGGCCTGGCGCCCGGCGCGATCCAGACGTTGGCCGAACGTTTAGGCTCGCCGAACGGCTTCTTCGCCGATGACCGATCGTCACCGCCGGCATCGCGATCGCCGAAGGACTTCTTCGGTCCGTCGAAACGGCTGCCCGTCCGCCGGTCTCCCTCGTCGCGCGCACCGCGCTCGGGACGTCCCGGCCGCTCGCCGCGCTCCGGCCGGCCGCCGGCCGGCTTGCGGGCGGATCGGTCGTCGCGTTCACCGCGCGGCGAGCGCGTGTCGAGCCGGCCGAGCGCATCATCGCGCTTCGCCTCGCGAACCTTCTTCTTGTTCGGTGCCGTCTCGCTGGCCGACACCCAGTCGCCGCGGCGCTTCGGGCGCAGATCCGGGCCCGGCTCCTCGGCCTGGACCGGCTTGTTGGAGAAGACGTTTGTCACCGGCGCCTCGAAGTCGGCGCCCGCCTCCTCGATCAGCCGCTCGCCCAGCTGCTCGCGCAGCATCTTTCCCTTGATCTCCTGGACGGCGCCTTCCTTCAGGTCGCCCAGCTGGAACGGCCCGAACGACAAGCGGATCAGCCGGTTCACGTCGAGGCCGAGATGGCCGAGCACGCGCTTGACCTCGCGGTTCTTGCCCTCGCGAAGGCCGAGCGTCAGCCAGACGTTGGCGCCCTGCTCGCGGTCCAGCGTCGCCTCGATGGCGCCGTAGAAGACCCCGTCGATGGCGATGCCCTGGCGCAGCTCGTCGAGCTTGGCCTGGTTGATCGTGCCATGCGCCCGTACGCGGTAGCGGCGCAGCCAGCCGGTGGACGGCAGCTCCAGCACCCGGGCGAGGCCGCCATCGTTGGTCAGCAGCAGCAGCCCCTCGGTGCTGATGTCGAGCCGGCCGATCGACAGGACCCGCGGCATGTCGCCCGGCAGCCGTTCGAACACCGTCGGCCGGCCTTCCGGATCGCGGTTGGTGGTGACGGTGCCAGCCGGCTTGTGGAACAGCCAGAGGCGGGTGCGCTCGATCGCCGGCAAGGGCGAGCCGTCAACCTCGATGATGTCCTGACCGGTCACGTCGAGCGCCGGGGTGTCGAGCACCTTGCCGTTCACCCGGACGCGGCCGTCGGCGATCATCCCCTCGGCGTCGCGGCGCGAGGCGATGCCGGCGCGGGCGAGACGGCGGGCGATGCGCATCGACCCCGTCGCATCGACCTCCGCCGCCACCCGCGGCGGCCGCTTGGGCCCGCTGTCGCGCGCATCGCTGCTCGACGCGCGCGACTTGCGGTCGTCGCTCATCGGGCGGGCCTTGCGCTCGTCCTTCGGACCGTCGTGCTGCAGGCGGCCGTAGCTGCGCGGCCGCTCCGGCCGCCCCTCCCCGGCGCTGCCGCCATGCGAAAGCATGCCGCGGCTGCGCGGCTTGAACGCCGGCTTGCCGCCGCCGTCGCCGTCACGGGGCCGTGAGTCACCGTCCGGCCGCGGTCGGAAGGATTTCGGGCGGTCGCCCTCGGCACGAGCCGGACGCTCGGCGCGGGGCCGGTCGTTGTCACGGGGCCGGTCATTGCCGCGCGGCGGGCGGGCTGGGCCGTCCTTCGGCGCGGCGCGCGATGGCCGCTCGCCACGGTCACCGCCCCTGCCGCCAGCCGGCTTGCCGCCCGATGGCCGGCGCGGACCGTCGCCGGGCTTGCCGCCGCGGCCGCCCTTGCCACCGGGGCCGCGGCCTTTCCTGTCGTCGCCGTTCGTCGTATCGCTCATGGTATTCGCCCTTGCTGGCAGCCTCACGGCCGTCAAAGCCCTTTGGGGTCAAAATTGTATCGGATCGGCTGGCCGCTCCGGTGAAATCACGGCGACAGCCGAAGCTGTCCGGACCATCGACGGCAGACGCGCCGATCCAGCGTTTGGCTGGTGCTCTAACAGGTCGCCGGCAAACGAGCGAGAGGAACCGCAGCGTGGCAGGCGCGAATTTCATGGATATGGCCGTCGCGGCGGCGCGCCTGGCCGCCGAGCGGGACGAGACGCCCGTCGGCGCGATCATCGTCAAGGACGGCGTGGTGCTGGCTGAGGCCGGCAACGAGACCCGCGCGCGCAACGATCCCACGGCGCATGCCGAGATGCTGGCGATCCGGGCGGCCTGCACCGCGCTCGGCTCGGAGCGCCTCACCGGCTGCGACCTCTACGTGACGCTGGAGCCCTGCGCCATGTGCGCCGCGGCGATCTCCTTCGCCCGGATCCGCCGGCTGTATTTCGGGGCTGTCGATGCCAAGGGCGGCGCGGTGGAATCCGGCCCGCGCTTCTTCGCGCAGCCGACCTGCCATCACGCGCCGGACGTCTATTCCGGCATCGCGGAGACGGCGAGCGCGACGCTGCTCAGGGAGTTCTTTCGCCGACGGCGCTGACGCGTAACCGGTCGATCAGAACGGCAAGAGGTTGCGGATCTTGGTGCCGAGGCCGTCACTGCTGGCGCCGCGAATGCGCCGTTCCTTGACGCTCTCGTCGAGGCCCGGCTCGCCAACGGGAGCGGTGGCGGCGGGCTTGCGATAGTCGAGCGGTGGCTCGCTGAGGTAGCGGCGCTGGGTGGGGCTGCCCTGCTGCGAAGCCTGCAGACGCTCGCGCATCAACGCGCCGCGGCTTTTCAATTCGTCCGGCGAGAGGATCTGCGGGTCGTCATCGTTGGTGAACGTATAGCCGCTGCCCCTCGTGCGATCGAGATAGGCCTGCGTCACGCCCTCCTTGCGGGCGGAGGCAACGTCCGCCGGCACCGGCCCGTCACCCTGGTAGGCGGCGGCCTGGCGGCGCGCGGCGCGCTGCTCGGGCGACTCCGGCCAGTTCGGGTCGCTCGTCGTGTTGCGGGTTGGCTGCGGCGCCGGCAGCACGGAAGTGTTTTCCGGGCGAACCAGTTCGGGACGCGGGCTGTAGGCGATCTCGCCGGTCTTGCTGCCGCCGAGGGACACGACGTTGTTGAGATCGTCGAACAAGGTTTCGCCCTGTGTTTTGCCGGTCCCGTAGGTGGGGCCGAGACAACCGGTCAGCGCCGGGGCAGTCGCAAGCAGCGTCGCGGCGCAGAAAGCCCTTCGCATGGTGGTTGAAGTCATCGCTTGCGGCCCCCTAAGCCGATCAGTGTTCGTTCGGGCCCATCCCCTCGACCCGGACGATCGAAACCCGCCCATGACAGGCAAATCTGGCGAAATTCCGAGCCGTGTCTTAGGACGCGCGCCGGACCTTGGCAAGCAAGGCCCGCTTCACCGGCCTTGCCTGCCTTGCCGTATCCCTCATGCCGCGGTCAGCAACCCGAGCGCTTTCAGCTCGCGCAGCGCCTCGGCGTCGCGGGCCGTGACGTCCGGGTATTCCGGATCGGCGCCGACATCGTCGGTGATCTTCCAGGACCGTGCGCATTTGCGCCCCTCGGCCTTGTGGAAGACGACCGCGATCCCCGGCGTGTCGGCGAGCGTGAAGGCCCCCTCCGGCGCGGGTTCGGCCGAGATGGTCAGGCCGCTGGTGATGGCGATCTCGGCGAAGTCGACGGAGGCTGCCAGCGCCCGCAGCTCGGGGTCGGCGACATGAACCACCGGCGCTGCCTCCAGCGACGAGCCGATGATCTTGTCGCGCCGCTTCTCCTCCAGCGCGCCCATCACGACGCGCCGGACCCGGCGCAGCTTCTGCCAGCGTGCCGCCAGCGCGTCGTCGCGCCAGGCGGGATCGACGGGCAGGAACTGCTCCAGATGCACCGACTTCGCGTCCGGATAACGCGACAGCCAGGCCTCCTCCATGGTGAAGGGCAGCATCGGCGCGAGCCAGGTCACCAGCCGGTCGAAGATGATGCGCACCACCTGCAGCGATGCCTTGCGGCGCGTCGCCGACGGCGGATCGCAATAGAGCGAGTCCTTGCGGACATCGAAGTAGAAGGCCGAGAGCTCGACCACGATGAAGTCGAGCAGGGTCCGGCTGATCCGCTTGAAGTCGAAGGAATCGTAGCCCTTGCGCACGATCTCGTCGAGCTCGGCCAGCCGGTGCAGCATCAGCCGCTCGAGTTCCGGCATGTCGGCGAAGTCCACCGTCTCGCCGTGGTCGTGGGCGAGCGTGCCGAGCATCCAGCGCAGCGTGTTCCGCAGCTTGCGATAGGAGTCGATATTGGTCTGCAGGATCGCCTTGCCGAGGCGCAGATCCTCCGAATAGTCCGAGGACACTACCCAGAGCCGCAGGATGTCGGCGCCGGACTGCTTGATGACGTCCTGGGGCGTCACGACGTTGCCCAGCGACTTCGACATCTTGCGCCCCTCCTCGTCCATGACGAAGCCATGGGTGAGGACGGCGTCATAGGGCGCCCGGCCGCGGGTGCCGCAGCTTTCCAGCAGCGAGGAGTGGAACCAGCCGCGATGCTGGTCGGAGCCTTCCAGATAGAGGTCGGCGGGCCATTTCAGGTCCGGGCGCTTCTCAAGGCAGAAGGCGTGGGTCGAGCCCGAATCGAACCAGACGTCGAGAATGTCGCGGACCATTGTCCACTTGGCGCCATCGTGCTCGTTGCCGAGGAAGCGCTCCTTGGCGCCCTCGGCGAACCAGGCATCGGCGCCCTCCTCGTTGAAGGCTTCGAGAATGCGGGCGTTGACAGCGTCGTCCTTGAGGATCTCGCCGTCGGCATCGGCAAAGACGCAGATCGGCACGCCCCACGCACGCTGGCGCGACAGCACCCAGTCCGGCCGGTCGGCGATCATGCCGCGCAGCCGGTTCTGGCCGGAGGCCGGCACGAAGCGGGTTTCCTCGATCGCCTTCAACGCGCGGCCGCGCAGCGTGTCGTCGGCTGGGGCCGTCACGCCCGCATTGATCCCATAGCCACCGAGGTCCTTGTCCATGTGGACGAACCATTGCGGCGTGTTGCGGAAGATCACCGGCTTCTTCGAACGCCAGCTATGCGGGTAGGAATGCTTCAGCCGGCCGCGGGCGAGGAGATTGCCCGAAGCGATCAGCGCGTCGATGATGCGCTTGTTGGCGTCGCCCTTCTTGCCCTTGTCGTCGATGACGCGGGCCGGGCCTTCCGGCGCATCCGGGCCGAAGCCCGGCACGTCCTTCGTATAGAATCCGTCATCGTCGACGGTGAAGGGGATCGCCGTGTCGATGCCGCGCGCTTCCAGGCCGCGCCGCGCCGCCATCCAGGCGTCGAAATCCTCCCGCCCGTGGCCGGGCGCGGTGTGGACGAAGCCGGTGCCGGCCTCCTCGGTGACGTGGTCGCCCTCGAGCAGCGGCACGGGGAAGCCGTAGCCGCCCCCCACTCCATTGAGCGGATGCTGGAGCGTCATGGTCGACATCGTTCGAGCCGGAACGTCGAATAGTCGTTGGAAGCCCAGCTTAGCTTTCTTGAAGACCTCTTCGGCTAGTGCATCGGCCAAGATCAACTTCTCGCCGGGCTGAGAGCCGAAATCGTTCTCCGCCGCGGTGACCTCGTAGAGTCCGTAGGAGATACGCGGTGAATAGGCGACGGCCCGATTTCCGGGAATAGTCCAGGGCGTCGTCGTCCAGATTACGACGAATGCCTGACGGATTGATGCCTGTTTATCGGCGACCGTCTTGGCCAGCTCACGCATTTCCGAGTCGGACGGGGAAACCCACTGCGCTTCTGTGTAGATAGCCTGGGCCACCGGAAACTTCGCCCAGATCGTGTCGCTCTCGTGGTCGGCGTATTCGACCTCGGCCTCGGCGAGTGCCGTCTTCTCGACCACCGACCACATGACCGGCTTGGAGCCGCGATAGAGCTGGCCGGACATGGCGAATTTCAGCAGTTCGCCGGCGATCACCGACTCCGCCTTGAAGGCCATGGTCAGATACGGGTTCTTGAAGTCGCCCTCGACGCCGAGGCGGCGGAACTCGGCGGACTGCACGCCCACCCAGTGAGCGGCGAACTCGCGGCATTCCTGGCGGAACTCGTTGACCGGGACTTCGTCCTTGTTGCGGCCCTTGGCGCGGTAGGCTTCCTCGATCTTCCACTCGATCGGCAGGCCGTGGCAGTCCCAGCCCGGCACGTAATTGGCGTCGTAGCCGCGCATCTGGAACGAGCGGGTGATGACGTCCTTGAGGATCTTGTTCAGCGCGTGGCCGATATGGAGGTTGCCGTTGGCGTAGGGCGGGCCGTCATGCAGCACGTATTTCGGCCGGCCGGCTGAGGCCTTTCGCAGCGTGCCGTAGAGGTCCATCGCATCCCACTGCGCGATCCAGGCGGGCTCGGCCTGCGGCAGGCCCGCCCGCATCGGGAATTCCGTCTCGGGCAGGAAAAGCGTCTTGGAATAGTCGACGGCGTCGGCGGGGGCGGGCTGCGAGCCGGGCTTGGTATCGGTGTCGGACATGATGCGGTTCAACCGTGTCGTTCGCCGCGCGAAAGAGGCGGCGCGAGAAATGGAGTGTCAGGCGCGGACAGGCGAAGCGTCCCGGTCCTTCCCCGACTCGGGCGAGCCGATCAGAAGGACGGGCGGCTAATTCGTCTCGCGACAGGCGATATGCACGGACCCAACATGGGGCTGGCTTTAGCAACTCCGCGCGGCGAAGGAAAGAATGGCGGATTGCTGCCGGGCGAGCACTACCGAAGACGCGATTGCCGTCCGGCCTGCGGAACCTATGTCCGGTTGGGCAGGCGGGCGCCGACGCCCCGCCCCACGCGGTGACCGCCATGCCGGAACTGCTCCGTTTCCTGCTTCGCAATGCGCTGATCGGCTTCGCCGCCGCCGCCTTCTTCGTCTCGGCACTGGCGCTGGCCGATATCGGCCGCTTCGGCACGGTCCTTCGCGCCTCCGATATCGGATTGCTCGCCTTCGCGCTGCTGGTCTATCTGCTCGGCCTGACATTTGCCGGCGTGCAGATCGGCTTCGCCCTCATGCTGGGGCACGCGACGCCGGACGACGACAGGCGTGAGAAACGCCTCAGAAAGCGATGGTCCGATCGAGATCGCTGAGCGGACGCATCGCGGACAGCACCGCCTTCGCCGCGAGACTGTCGCGGTCCATCTGCGCGACCAGCGCCGCGGCACTGTCGAAGCGCTCCTCGCCCCGCAGATAGGCGACGAGCGAGACGTCGACCGTCTCGTCGTAGAGGTCGCCCGAGAAGTCGAACAGGAAGGTCTCGAACAGCGCCGCGCCGTCGTCGAAGGTCGGGCGGCGGCCGAAGCTCGCGACACCATCATGCAGGCTGCCGTCGGCGCGGCGCAGGCGTACCGCGTAGATGCCGTGCGCCAGCAGCGTCTCCGGCTCGATCGTCATGTTGGCGGTGGGGTAGCCGAGCGTGCGGCCGATCTGCGCGCCCTTGCCGATGGTGCCGCGGATAGTCCAGCGATAACCGAACAGAGCCGCCGCCGCGTCGACCTCGCCGTGCGCCAGCAGCGTCCGGATGCGGCTGGAGGAGACGGTCTCGCCGCCGACATCGACCAGCGCCGGCACCAGGGTCGTGCCGAAGCCGCTGCGCTGCCCGGCCGCGGCGAGCGTCTCGGGCGTGCCGCCACGCCTGGCACCGTAATGGAAATCGAAGCCGGCGACGACGTGGCTGGCCTGCAGGCTGTCGACCAGCACGTCTTTCACGAACCGATCAGGATCGAGCGATGCGAAGGCGCCGTCGAAGGGCTGCTCGACCACCGCGTCGAAGCCGAGTGCCTCCAGCAGGCGCGCCTTCATCGGCGCAGGCGTCAGCCGGGCCACCGGCCGGTCGTGGTTGAAGACGGTGCGCGGGTGCGGCTCGAAGGTCAGGCAGACCAGCGGCCGCCGCTCGGCCTTGGCGATCTGCCGGGCCGCGGCGAAGACCGCCTGGTGGCCGCGATGCACACCGTCGAAATTGCCGACGGCCACGATGCCGCCCGCCAGCTCGGCCGGGAGGTCCTCAACAGACGACAGCCGCGCGAGCCCGCCTCGGCTCACTGCAGATCCGCCATCAGGTAATTGGCGGCGAGGCCCTTTTCCGCCAGCATGGCGGCAATGGTGTGCGAGGCGGCGTCCGGGCCGCCGAGTTCGGCGCCGTGAATGCCCTCGGTGATCAGCAGCACATCGATGCCGAAGCGATTGGCCCCGGCAATGTCGGTCATCAGCCCGTCGCCGATGGCGAGAATGCGCGAGCGGTCGATGCCGCCGATGACGCGGGCGGCCAGATCGTAGATCGGCTGGTGCGGCTTGCCCGCGAGCCGCACGGTGCCCCCAAGCGCCGCGTAGTCGCGGCCAAGGGCGCCGGCGCAGAAAACCAGCCGGTCGCCGCGGTTGACCACGATGTCGGGGTTGGCGCAGACCATCGGCAGGCTGCGGGCGGCAAGCCGGGCGAGCATGTCGGCGTAATCGGCCGGCGTCTCGGTATCGTCGTCGAACAGTCCGGTGGTGACGACGGCGTGGGCGTCTGCTTCGTCGACCTTTTCGAGTCCTGTCCCCTCGAAGAGGTCGAAATCACGCGCCGGACCGACGTGGAAGATCGGGCCGCCGAGTTCATCGAGCAGTGCGACGGTGGCGTCGCCCGAGGTGACGATGGCGTCATAGGCGTCGCGCGAGAAGTCCAGCGTGTCGAGCTGGGCGGCCACCGCGGCGGCGGGTCGCGGCGCGTTGGTCAGCAGCACCACCTTGAGGCCTGCCTGCCGCGCGGCCGCCAGCGCCGCCTCGGCGGGGCGCTTCTTGGTCAGGCCGTCATGCACCACGCCCCAGACGTCGCAGAAGATCGCGTCGTAGCCGCCGGTGACATCCCCGAGGGAATCGATCCGGCGGGCCGGGCTTTTCGTCGACATGTCCATGATCGTCAGGCTCTCCGAGGGGGTCAGGTGGCGATAGAGGCGGGCCGCCGGATGGTCAAGCCGAAGCGGCTGAGCGGCATCGTTACCGGCCTCGATCTGCGGCATGGATCCTCACGAAGTCTTGACACGGAGGGTCCGCTCGCACTATCTCCCGGTTGTTAGCACTCTCCCTCGGGGAGTGCCAAATGCTTCGAGCCGGACGCCTTCAGGGGTCCGGCCGTATCGTCCAAGAAGGGTTCAAACGAACATGGCAGCTGTGAACTTCCGTCCCCTGCACGATCGCGTCGTGGTACGCCGGGTGGAGTCCGAAGCCAAGACCGCCGGTGGCATCATCATCCCGGATACGGCCAAGGAAAAGCCCCAGGAAGGCGAGATCGTCGCCGTCGGCTCCGGCGCCCGTGACGAAGCCGGCAAGGTCGTGCCGCTCGACGTCAAGGCCGGCGACCGCGTCCTCTTCGGCAAGTGGTCCGGCACCGAGGTCAAGCTCAACGGCGAAGACCTCCTGATCATGAAAGAATCCGACATCATGGGCGTCGTCGGCTAAGGCCAGCGAGACCCCGGATCCTTTCCATCACGAAATTCACACGGCGCGGCCTTCGATGGCGCGCCCGGGAGAATCAAGAACATGGCAGCTAAAGAAGTAAAATTCGGCCGCGACGCTCGTGAACGCATGCTGCGCGGCGTCGACATCCTCGCCGACGCGGTGAAGGTGACCCTCGGCCCGAAGGGCCGTAACGTCGTCATCGACAAGTCGTTCGGCGCGCCCCGCATCACCAAGGACGGCGTCACCGTCGCCAAGGAGATCGAGCTCGAGGACAAGTTCGAGAACATGGGCGCCCAGATGGTGCGCGAAGTGGCCTCGAAGACCAACGACAAGGCCGGCGACGGCACCACGACCGCCACGGTTCTCGCCCAGGCGATCGTTCGCGAAGGCGGCAAGGCCGTCGCAGCGGGCATGAACCCGATGGACGTCAAGCGCGGCATCGACATGGCCGTCATCAAGGTCGTCGAGGCGCTGGCCGCCGCGGCCCGCAAGATCGAGACCTCCGACGAAGTCGCACAGGTCGGCACGATCTCGGCCAATGGCGAGCGCGAAATCGGCGAGATGATCGCTTCGGCGATGCAGAAGGTCGGCAACGAGGGTGTCATCACCGTCGAGGAAGCCAAGACCGCCGAGACCGAGCTTGAAGTCGTCGAAGGCATGCAGTTCGATCGCGGCTACCTGTCGCCGTACTTCGTGACCAACGCCGAGAAGATGGTCGCCGAGCTCGAGGATGCCTACATCCTCCTGCACGAGAAGAAGCTGTCGAACCTGCAGGCGCTGCTGCCGGTGCTCGAGCAGGTCGTCCAGTCGGGCAAGCCGCTGGTGATCATCGCCGAGGACGTCGAGGGCGAGGCCCTGGCCACGCTCGTCGTCAACAAGCTGCGTGGCGGCCTGAAGATCGCTGCCGTGAAGGCACCGGGCTTCGGCGATCGCCGCAAGGCCATGCTCGAGGACATCGCCGTCCTCACCGGCGGCCAGGTCATCTCCGAGGATCTCGGCATCAAGCTCGAGAACGTCACCCTCGACATGCTCGGCCGCGCCAAGAAGGTCTCGATCACCAAGGAAAACACCACCGTCGTCGACGGCGCCGGTGAGTCCGAGCAGATCAAGGCCCGTGTCGGCCAGATCAAGGCGCAGATCGAGGAGACCACCTCGGACTACGACCGCGAGAAGCTCCAGGAGCGCTTGGCCAAGCTCGCAGGCGGCGTCGCGGTCATCCGCGTCGGCGGTGCGACCGAGGTCGAGGTCAAGGAAAAGAAGGATCGCGTCGACGACGCCCTGAACGCGACCCGTGCGGCCGTCGAAGAAGGCATCGTTGCCGGCGGCGGCGTGGCTCTGCTGCGCGCTTCCAACGCGCTGACGATCAAGGGCATCAACCAGGACCAGGAAGCCGGCATCACCATCGTGCGCCGCGCCCTCCAGGCTCCGCTGCGCCAGATCGTCACCAACGCCGGTGCCGAGGGTTCGATCATCGTCGGCAAGATCCTCGACAACGATAGCGTCACCTTCGGCTACAACGCCGCGACCGGCGAGTACGGCGACATGATCCAGATGGGCATCGTCGATCCGGTCAAGGTCGTGCGTTCGGCTCTCGAAGACGCGGCATCGGTTGCGGGCCTCCTGGTCACCACCGAAGCCATGATCTCCGAGGCCCCCAAGAAGGACTCGGCCGGCGGCGGCATGCCAGGCGGCATGGGCGGCGGCATGGGCGGCATGGGCGGCATGGACTTCTAAAGTCCGACCGAACGGTCCATCCGGACTATCGAGGGGCTCGGCATTTCGCCGGGCCCCTTTTTCGTTGGGCGGCTGCGGCAACCGCATTTCACGTTGCGAAAATTACTGGCTCCGGCGGTGAATAAGAACGCACAGGGCATGTCGTTCCTGGCGCCTCGGCAGGATTTTCCTTCCTGTCCTGCGCGCGGGAACCCCCTACCCTGAAGCGATCATCAACTGTCGGATTTTCGCCGCATGAGCGATTTTCTTCTGTTTCTCATCGTTGGCGCGCTTGCCCAGTTGGTCGATGGCGCCCTCGGCATGGCCTACGGCGTCGTCTCCTCCACCGTGCTCCTGTCCTTTGGCGTCGCACCGGCCGCAGCGTCGGCCGCGGTTCATACGGCCGAGCTGTTCACCACGGCGGCCTCCGGCACGGCGCATCTCGTCAACCGCAACATCGACTGGACGCTGTTCTGGCGGCTCGTGCCGCTGGGCGTCCTCGGTGGCGTCGCCGGGACGTACGTTCTGACCGGGATTTCCGGCGATGTCGTTCGCCCCTATGTCGCCGCCTATCTGGCGGTGATCGGGCTGTATCTCCTGTCGCGCTCGTTCCGGAAGATCCCCAGCCGGCCCGTCTCGCGACGGACGGTCGCGCCCCTGGCGGCCTGCGGCGGATTTCTCGACGCCATCGGCGGTGGCGGCTGGGGGCCGATCCTCACATCGGGCCTGCTCGGGGCCGGCGGCCAGCCGCGCTACGTGATCGGCAGCGTCAACGCCGCAGAATCCTCGTCACCCTTTCAGTATCGCTGACCTTCCTGTTTGCCCTTGCCACCGGGCACTGGGAAGAAGCGGGCGGTCTGTCAGTGCATGGCCTCGCTGTCCTCGGCCTCATTGTCGGCGGCGTTCTCGCCGCACCCTTCGCCGGCTACATCGTCCGCCGCGTTTCGGAGACTGTCCTGTTGCGCGCTGTCGGCATCCTCGTGTGCGGCCTTGCGGCAACCCAGATCGTCGGCCTGCTGCGGTAGGACGTCACCTCGCTGGCCGGAACCATAAGTCGAACGAACCGTTTAGCTGTCTACAAGCCAGGCAGTTCTGCCGGCATTCGGACAAGGAGTGATCCCATGGTCGATGAGAACGAAATCAAGGGCGGCGCCAAGGAAATCGGCGGCAAGATCAAGGAAGCCGCGGGCCGCGCTGTGGGCAACGAGCGCCTCGAGGCCGAAGGCGAAGTCGATCAGGTCGAAGGCAAGACCCAGAAGAACTACGGCAAGGTCAAGGACGCGGTCAAAGACCAGATCAGCTGACGCCAATCTTCCGGCATGCATGCAGGCCGTCTCCTTCGGGAGGCGGCCTTTTTCGTTGCGGCCACGGATCCATCCGCCGGCAGGCAAGGCATTGCCCGTATCGCGACCGCGGCCGATAGCAAGCCTGACTTACGCATCGGCGCATGGGCGTTGAAGCCATTGCTGTTTTTCCGGCATCGTCTAGACTGGAACAAATCCAATAACAGCGGAAGCGCCTTGCGGCGACATTCCCTGCAGCCGACCGAAAGGGGGCTCCCGTGGTCACATTCACGCTCAACGGCCAGGAAAAGACGTTCGACGGCGATCCCGACACCCCGCTGCTCTGGGTGATCCGCGACGCCGAACGGCTCACCGGCACCAAGTACGGCTGCGGCATCGCCCAGTGCGGCGCCTGCACCGTGCATCTGGACGGCATGACGCGTCGCTCCTGCGTAACCCCGATCTCCACCGTCGACGGCTCCAGCGTGACGACGATCGAAGGCCTGGAAGGGCCGGAAGCTCAGGCCGTGCAGGCGGCCTGGACGGCGATCGACGTGCCGCAATGCGGCTATTGCCAGTCCGGCCAGATCATGTCCGCCGTGTCGCTGCTGCAGTTCAACCCGAAGCCGAGCGACGATGACATCGACGGCGCGATGACCGGCAATATCTGCCGCTGCGCGACCTATGTCCGCATCCGGCAGGCGATCCACGACGCCGCCGACACGCTGGAGGGCTGAGCCATGGGCATTCAGAACATCAAGGTCTCGCGGCGCAGCTTCCTGGCCGGCACCGGCCTCGTCATCGGCGTGACGCTCGCGTCCCGGTCTATCGCGGCAAGCGCGCTGCTCAAGGGCACGCCGGCCGATGCCATGGGTCCGGTGCAGAATCTCAACGCCTTCGTGCGCGTCGCGACGGACGGCACCGTCACCGTCTTGTCGAAGCACATCGAATTCGGCCAGGGCCCTTATACCGGCCTGGCCACCATCGTGGCCGAAGAACTCGACGCCGACTGGGGCCAGATGCGGGCTGCCGCGGCACCGGCCGACGACGAGATCTATAAGAACCTCGCCTTCGGCCTGCAGGGCACCGGCGGCTCGACCGCCATCGCCAACTCCTACGAGCAGATGCGGGTTGCGGGCGCCACCGCGCGGGCCATGCTGGTCGCGGCAGCGGCGGAGATGTGGAGCGTGCCCGCCGGCGAAATCACCGTCTCCAAGGGCCGCGTCAGCCATGCGGCCAGCGGCCGGGAAACCGGCTTCGGCGAACTCGCCGACAAGGCCGCCACGATGGAGCCGCCGACCGACCCGGTGCTGAAGGATCCGAAGGATTTCGTCCTGATCGGGACCGACCGGCCGAAGCTCGACACGCCGGCGAAGACCGACGGCACGGCGATCTTCACCCTCGACGTCCTTGCCGACGACATGCTGATCGCCATGGTCGCGCATCCGGAGCATTTCGGCGCGACGGTGAAGAGCTTCGACGACAGCGCGGCCAGGCAGGTCCAGGGTGTCGTCGACGTCAAGCGCGTGCCGCAGGGCATCGCGATCTACGCCGAGAACACCTTCGCGGCGCTGAAGGGCCGCGCGGCGCTCACCATCGAATGGGATCTCGCATCGGCGGAATCGCGCTCGAGCGAGGAGATCTATGAAGACTATCGCCGGCTGATCGACGGCGAGCTGCTCGGCGCGACCGACAATGGCGACGTCGAGACGGCGCTTTCGGGCGACGGCATCACCCGGCTGGAATCGGATCTGGTCTTCCCGTTCCTCGCCCATGCGCCGATGGAGCCGCTGGATGCGGTGCTGATGCGCGCCGACGACGGCTCGATCGACTGCTATACCGGCTCGCAGTTCCCCGGCCAGGACAAGGCGGCGATCGCCGAGACCTGCGGCGTCGACCAGTCCATGGTGCGCGTCCACACGCAGCTCGCCGGCGGCAGTTTCGGCAGGCGCGCGCAGTTCGGCTCGCCCTACATGCGGGAAGCCGCGGCGGTGTTCGCGGCCTCCGGCATGAACCGCCCGGTCAAGCACATGTGGACGCGCGAGGACGACATTCGCGGCGGCTTCTACCGGCCGATCTACGTCCATTCGCTGAAGGGCGCGATCGACGCGGACGGCAACATCGTCGCCTGGGACCAGGTCATCGCAGGCCAGTCGATCATGAAGAAGACCGAGCTCGACGACACCACGGTCGAAGGCGCATCGGACCTCCCCTATGCGATCCCCAACCTCAGGGTGCGCGCGCACCAGACCGAGCTGCAGGTACCGGCCCTGTGGTGGCGGTCGGTCGGCCATACGCACACCGGCTTCGCCGTCGAGACTTTCATCGACGAGCTGCTCGAACGCGGCGGCAAGGATGCCGTCGACGGTCGGCTGGCGCTACTCTCCGAGCATCCGCGCCACACCGCCGTGCTGAAGCGGGTCGCCGAAATCGCCGACTGGGGCTCGCCGGTGGCGGACGGGCGCCAGCGCGGTGTCGCAGTCCACAAGAGCTTCAACACCTATGTCGCCGAGATCGCCGAAGTGTCGATCGGGGCGGATGGCGGCCCGCGCGTCCACAAGGTCTGGTGCGCGGTGGATTGCGGCGTCGCCGTCAACCCCAACGTCATCAGGGCGCAGATGGAAGGCGGCATCGGCTACGGCCTCGGCGCCATTCTGTTCGACCAGATCACGCTCGGCGAAGGCGGCAAGATCATGCAGTCGAACTTCCACGACTACCGCTCGCTGCGGATCGAGGAAATGCCGGAGGTCGAGGTGGCGATCATCGAGTCGACCGAGCCGCCGACCGGGGTGGGCGAGCCCGGCGTGCCGCCGATCGGACCTGCCGTCGCCAATGCCTGGCGCCGCCTGACCGGACAGCCGGTTCGCCGCCTGCCGATCGTCGGCTCCCTCACGTCGTGAACAACAGGACCAGACACGTGACGTCACAGACATATCTTGCCGGTCGCCTGACCGGCATCGCGCTCGCGTTTGGCCTGGCAGTGGCGGCGTCCGCCGTCGCCCAGGAGCGTGCGCCCGAGGCCCCCGAGCCGTCGACGCCGGCGGTGACGGCGCGGCCGGACGGCAGCCAGTCGCTCCGCCCGGTCTCCGATTTCGACAACATTGCCGACGAGGCGGCGCGGTCGGTGGCGATCTTCGAGGAAACCGGCAAGGTGCTGCTGCATCCGCGCTGCGTGAACTGCCACCCGGCCGGCAACCGGCCGCTGCAGGGCATGGACATGCATCCGCACCAGCCGCCCGTCGAACGCGGCGAGGCCAATTTCGGCGCCATCGGCATGCAGTGCAACACCTGCCACGGCCCGGAGAACGTCGCCGTCATCGCCCAGGCCGAGGGACTCGAGTCGATCCCTGGCAATCCCAACTGGCATCTCGCGCCGATCGAGATGGCCTGGGAAGGCCGCTCGCTGGGCGAGATCTGCGAGCAGATCAAGGATGTCGACCGCAATGGCGGCAAGACGCTCGCCGAACTGGTCGAGCATATGGCCGCCGATGATCTGGTGGGCTGGGGCTGGGAGCCGGGTGCCGGGCGCGAGAAGGCACCGGGCACGCAGGAAGAGTTCGGCGCCCTGTACGAAGCCTGGGCCGCCACCGGCGCCCATTGCCCGGCCAGCTGACGCTCACCGGTCTGTAACGGGTCGCCGACAGGCGGCGACCTGTACTTACCGGGGGTCCTACCGAGCCGGTAAAATCTGTCGGGCCTTGAGCTAGGTATCGGTATCGCGGACCACGACCATGCCCTCGATAGCCAGCCTATCGCCGTCTTGCGCGAGGAAATCGTGGCCGCGGCCGGCAACGCGGACCGCACAGCGCGTCGGGCAAGATTCGGTGACGGAGGCACCCGCCTCGAGCGGATGCATCACCTCTTCCGCTCCCTTGTCGAAGGTCACCTGTCGCGTCACGTCGTCCCGGTTGTGAACGGTTACAGCAAGCGCCGATGATGCCGAAGCGAGCACAGCGGCAGCTACCATGATCGTCCTTATCATTCAGTATAACCTCCCGTTCTCTCAGAGATGATGCCATAGATCGCCGACGTTGCCTGCCTACTCTTCAGGCAGCACGTTGGTCTCGGTTCAATTGCGGCAGTATATTGCCCGCAGACCGGGGCAGGATGAAGTCTTTGCCCGATAAAACCCGCTTCAAAACCGTTTTATCAGCGTTTCGAACGTTCTTACTCGCCGACGGAAAAGCCTCGGTCGCGAATCCGGCCGTTGGCGCAGCGACTGCTCGGGTGGGGTTCCGATTTCATGCGAAGCGGAATAGGTATCCCCCGCTGGCCGCCTTGCCGCGGCCTCAACAGCTTTGGAGGGGTGGCATGAGCCAGACACGGCGCGAAACGGATTCCATCGGCGCGATCGAGGTTGCCGCGGATCGGTACTGGGGTGCGCAGACCGAGCGGTCGCGGAACAATTTCCGGATCGGCGGGGATCGCCAGCCGATGCCGCTGATCACCGCCCTGGCGCTGGTCAAGAAGGCCGCCGCCCGGGTCAACACGTCGATGGGCCGTCTCGACGGCGCGGTCGCCGACGCCATCGAGAGCGCCGCCGACGAGATCATCGCCGGCCAGCTCGACGACCACTTCCCGCTGGTGGTCTGGCAGACCGGCTCCGGCACACAGACCAACATGAACGTCAATGAGGTGATCTCCAACCGGGCGATCGAGATGCTCGGCGGAACGATGGGCTCAAAGCAGCCGATCCACCCGAACGACCACGTCAACATGAGCCAGTCGTCGAACGACGTGTTCCCGACCGCCATGCATGTCGCCACGGTGCTCGAGACGCGCAAGCTGCTGCTGCCGGCGCTCGACCGGCTGCATCGCTCGCTCGATGCCAAGGCGAACGAATACGCCCACATTATCAAGATCGGCCGCACCCATACGCAGGACGCGACGCCGGTGACGCTGGGCCAGGAATTCTCCGGCTATGCGGCGGCTCTGCAGCTGTCGAAGAAGCGCATCGCCGATGCGCTGGACGGCGTCTACGCGCTCGCTCAGGGCGGCACCGCCGTCGGCACCGGGCTGAATGCGCCGGAGGGCTTCGACGTCGCCGTCGCGGCGGAGATCGCCACGCTCACCGGCGAGCCGTTCCGCACGGCCGAGAACAAGTTCGAGGCGCTCGCCTCGCATGGGGCGCTGACGTTCTTCCACGGGTCGCTGAACACGCTCGCCGCCGACCTGATGAAGATCGCCAACGACATCCGTTTCCTGGGCTCCGGGCCGCGCTCGGGCCTCGGCGAGCTCAACCTGCCCGCCAACGAGCCGGGCTCGTCGATCATGCCGGGCAAGGTCAACCCGACCCAGGCAGAGGCGCTGACCATGGTCGCGACGCAGATCTTCGGCCACGAGACGACGGTGACGGTCGCCGCATCCCAGGGCCATTTCGAGCTCAATGTCTTCAAGCCGGTGATCGCCAAGGCGGTGCTCACCTCGATCCGCCTGCTCGCCGACGGCATGGAAAGCTTTGCCGAACACTGCGTCGACGGGATCGAGGCGAACGAGCCGCGGATCAGGAGCCTGATGGAGCAGTCGCTGATGCTGGTGACGGCGCTCGCCCCGAGCATCGGCTATGACAACGCCGCCCATATTGCCAAGACGGCGCACAAGAACGGCACGACCCTGCGCGAGGAGTCGATCGCCTCGGGCCATGTGTCGGGCGAGGACTACGACCGCATCGTCGATCCGGCGGCGATGATCCGGCCGGGCTGACAGGCATTTTCGTGCAAGGGTGGCGGGACGGCGCCGTCACCCTTGAGCGGGCAATTGTATCGATTTCAGTTGACAATTCGTCGGCTAAAGCGCCCGCTGCATTTCGCCTGAAGACCGTTTACTTTGCAGCCTGTCGCAACGAAGGGGACTTCTGCCCCTCGGGCAATCGGAGACTTTACATGAACCCTCATCTCATCCTGGCCGGCCGGGTTCTGCTCTCGGTCATCTTCATCGTCAGCGGCTTCGGCAAGCTGGTCGGCGCCGAAGGCTTCTCGGGCTATCTCGCCAGCCTCGGCTTCCCGGCGCCGCTCGTCATGGCCTATCTCGTCGGCGCCTTCGAGCTACTCGGCGGCCTTGCCATTCTCGCCGGCTTCCAGGTCCGGGCCGTGGCCATCGCGCTCGCTTTGTTCTGCCTGGCGACCGGCGTCCTCGCCCATCTCGGCGAGCAGAGCGCGCTCCTGAAGAACATCGCGCTGGCCGGCGGCTTCCTCGTCCTCGCCGGTTCCGGCGCCGGGGCGATGGCCGTCGACAAGACCAAGCGCGAAAGCCGCTACGCCTGATCCGACGGCGCGGTCCCCGCTGTCAGCGGAACCGCGCCGCGAACGTCTCGGCCAGCGCCGCGTCCTCAGGGTCGCGGCGCCCCGCCAGCGATCGCACCAGGCACGCCTCGGACCGCAGGATCAGCCCGTCCGAGAGGATCCGCAGATGGTTCGCCGTCAGCGTCGAACCGGTCGAGGTGATGTCGACGATGATGTCCGCCGAACCGGCGGCCGGCGCCCCCTCGGTGGCGCCCAGGCTTTCCACGATCCGATAGCTCTGGATGCCGTGGCGGCGGGTGAAGAAGCTCTGCGTCAGCCGCCAGTATTTCGTCGCGACCCTCAGCCGCCTGCCATGGCGCGCGCGCCAGGAGCCCGCGACGTCGCCCAGATCCTCCATCGTCTCGACGTCGAGCCAGGCATCGGGCACGGCGACCACCACGTCGGCTTGGCCGAAGCCCAGCCGCGCGACGATCTCCACCGCTTCCTGCGGCTCCGCCATGGTCTCGCGGATCAGATCCTCGCCGGTGATGCCGAAATCGACGGCACCGTCGCGCAGTTCGCGCGCGATCTCCGAGGCCGACAGCAGCAGGACGTCGAGCCCCGGCGCGCCGGTGACGACGGTCCGGTAGCTGCGCTCGTCGGCCGCCGGCGCGACGTCGATGCCGGCCCCGGCCAGCGCCGCCAGCGCCTGTTCCTTGAGCCTGCCCTTGGACGGGATCGCCAGCGTCACGCTCATCGCGCATCTCCTCCGCCGAGCGCATCGCCGATCCGGTCGAGCCACAGCGAGAAGCCGACGGCCGGGATCGGTTCGGCGGCGCCGAGCATCGTCATCATCCGGTCGTAGCGGCCACCGCCGACCAGCGGCTGGTCGGAGCCATGCGCCCGGACCTCGAAGACCAGGCCGGTGTAATAGTCGATCGGGCGGCCGAAGGCGGCGCGATAGCGCACCGCGGCAAGGTCGACATCGGCCGCGAGCAGCGCCAGGTTGCGCGTCTCGAAGACGGTGAGCGCCCGGCCGAGATCGAGCCCGGCCTCTTCCGCCAGCGCGCGCAGCCGGTCGGCGGCCTCCGCCAGCGGGCAATCGACGGCGAGGAAGCGCCGCAGAAGGCCGAGCGAGGCCTCGCTCAGCCGGGCTTCGGCGACGGCGACCTTCTCGATCAGCCGCGCGGCGATCTCGCCAGGCGAGCGGCCGGCATGCGGCGGCAGGCCCGCCTCGTCCATGCGGCGGCGGATCGCCCGCGTCAGGGCGCCCTCCTCCCGCTGGCGGGCGAGATCCAGCATCTCGGGCTCCACCCCCTCGAGCCGTGCAGCCCCGCCGCTGGCCAGCGCCTTCAGCGCCGCTTCCAGCTGGTCGTCATGCCCGAAGGTGCGGATCAGCCGGCGCTGCCAGCCTTCCGGCAGGCCGAGCGCGCGCAGGAACGCTTCGAAAAGGCCCTGGTCGCCGAGCACGATGTCGAGCGCCGCTTCATCGACGCCGCAGGCCGCAAGGCCCGCCAGCGCGTCGGCCAGGGCGCGGGCATCGGCCGTCGCGCGGTTCTCCTCGCCGAGATCCTCGATGCCGGCCTGGAAGAACTCCGCCGGCCCGCCCGTGCGCTGGCGGAAGACGAGGCCGAGATAGGAATAGCGGCGCGGCAGCTGCTGGGCCTTCGCGACATGGTCACGGCAGACCGGCACGGTGAAGTCCGGCCGCAGGCAGAGATTTTCGCCTGCCTCGCCGCGGGTCATGAAGATGCGGCGGCGGAAGGCCTCGCCGGCGGTGTCGAGATAGGGCTCGGCCGGCTGGATGATCGGCACCCGCACGCGCTCCGTCCCACGCGCGGCGAAGAGCGCGCCGAGCGCCGTCTCGAACGGGATCGCGGCGGTATCGCTCACCGGCTCAGGCCGCGTCAGCTGCGGCATGACGGGCGAGGATGGCACGCACGGCCTCGACCATGTCCGCCTCGTCGACGAGCTCCTGACCGGCGCGGGCCTCGCGCCATTCGGCATTGTCCTCGATCGTCTCGGCGATCTTCTTGCCCTCGATCAGGTCCTTGACCTGAATTTTGCCGGCGGCCTTCTCGTCGCCGCCCTGGATGATCACCACCGGGGCGTTGCGGCGGTCGGCATATTGCAGCTGCTTGCCGAACTGCTTGGGATTGCCCTGGAAGACCTCGACCGGCACCGGCTCGGCGGTCGGGTTGCCGTCCGCGTCGGTGTTCAGCGCGGCGCGCAGCCTGGCGGCCATCGCCTGGTAGTCGGCCATGCGGTCGCGGTCCATGACGGTGACCACCACAGGGCCGGGCCGCTCCGCGGTCTCCAGACGGCCGAGATTCTTCAGCGCCGTCATCAGCCGCGACACGCCGATGGAAAAGCCCGTCGCCGGCACCGGCTGGCTCATGAAGCGCGACACCAGCCCGTCATAGCGCCCGCCGCCACCGACCGAGCCGAACTGCACCTTCTGGCCCTTCTCGTTGACCACGTCGAACAGCAACTCGGCCTCGAAGACCGGGCCGGTGTAGTATTCGAGGCCGCGGACGACGGAGGGGTCGATGCGGATGCGGCCGTCGCCATAGCCGGCTGCTCCACAGAACGCAGCTATCTGCTGAAGTTCGGTCAAACCCTCTTGGAACTGCTCAGAGGTGATGTCAGCGGTAGCCAATCGCTGAAGGGCGGCTTGATTATCGACGTTCAGATACCCCTCTACTTTGCCTAGCGCGACCGGATTCGAACCTGCGGCCAATGGCTCTCTCGTGAGGACATGACCGAGGGGAGCGATTACGAACTGCACGACTTTATTGATGGCGTTTTCCGATAGCCCCGCGCCCGGCGTTCGATCACCACTCTCGTCCGTCCTGCCTTCCCCGAGTAGAAGTTTGACACCCTCGACACCAAACTTATCCAGCTTGTCGATCGCCCGCAGCACCGTCAGACGCTTCCCGGCATTCTCCTCGCCGCCGAGGCCGATCGCCTCGAGCACACCGTCCAGCACCTTGCGGTTGTTGACCCGGATCACGTACTGGCCGCGCGGAATGCCCAGCGCCTCCATCGTGTCGGCCATCATCATCGCCATCTCGGCGTCGGCCGAGACGTTCGGCGCGCCGACGATGTCGGCGTCGAATTGCATGAACTGGCGGAAACGCCCCGGTCCCGGCTTCTCGTTGCGGAAGACATGGCCGGCGCGGTAGCTGCGATAAGGCTTGGGCAGGGTCTCGTAGTTCTCCGCGACATAGCGGGCGAGCGGCGCGGTGAGGTCATAGCGGAGCGACATCCACGCCTCGTCGTCGTCCATCAGCGAGAACACGCCCTCGTTCGGCCGGTCGGCATCGGGCAGGAACTTGCCGAGCGCGTCGGTATATTCGAACATCGGCGTCTCGACCGGCTCGAAGCCATAGGTCTCGTAGACCCGGCGGATCGTCGCCAGCATCGCATCCTGGGCGCGCAGATCGGCCGCGTCGCGATCGACGAAACCGCGCGGCAGCCGTGCGTTGACCCTGGTCGGTTTCTTCTTCTTGTCGGCCATGATGTGCATTCCGGAGGAGGTTCGACGGGCGCCAGAGGCCGCGTCCCTGCGCCGTTCCCCTACCGCGTGCTCCGGTCGGGAGCAAGGCGAGGGGTTGGCGGGGGCGATGGCAGCCCCGCATCGGCCACAATGGCGGCCCGCCGATGGAGGACCCGCCGGAACTGCCGAAGCGCGATCCGGAAACGGACTCGGCGCGTAATCGTATCGCCAAGCGCTGGGCGCTGTGGTTGCTGCGGGCGCTTCGTCGTCTGCCGGAGCGGCGTATCGCGTTGGCGGCCCGCGCGTTGGAGGCCGTTGGCTATCTCACCGGCTTTTTCGACGAGATCGAAACCGCGCTCGACGAACCGCGCCCGCTCGACGATCTGCGCCGCGCGGTAAAAGCCGAGGCCGACAGGGACGGCACCCACGTCCACCACATCGTCGAGAAAACATCCGCGGAGCAGGATGGCTACCCGCAGTCGATGATCAACAGCTATGATAATCTCGTGCGGATTCCGCGATAACAGCACGAGGAAATCTCGGCTTGGTATCAGAGACGCAATCCTCGATATGATTGGCAGTCTCCTCGGAACTTTCTCCGTGGTCGTAGCTGGGAGGAACGCTTCTTGATGGGCCTCGAGCAACTGCGTGAAAAAGGCCTGCTCAAATGACGAAAAAAGACTATCGGTCCTACTCAGTTGGACAGCTCGTCCAAGCGTTTCTTGACGTGAGTCTTTCCCAATCTCATGCGGTCGACGAGGATGATCACGGGCCGATATAATCGCCTTGTGGACGACTACATCGCGCTCGTAGACGAATTGCGCTTGCGGAAGGGCGATCAGCGTAGGGTGCTACGGACGTTATTCGATCATATCAAACCGCAGGTCCGTTTGAACGCTGCCATCGCAACTCTCGCGGTTCTGCCGGACGAGGCGCGAGAGACGCTTCGACTGATCCATGCCCGGCGCGAATATCCCCAAGCCGCCGACGCGATCGGTTTGCTGAATGCGCTGGAGCGGGGAACCTACATACCGGAATAAGGGGATTGCGCTGTCACTCCGACGCCTGGGTTCGGCCACGCTCTCCGGACTCCTTGATGACTGTGTCTGGAGGAGCCTCGCCCAAATGAGTTCAAGCTCGACGACCATTTCCGCGCCTACAATGCCACCGTTCCACGGCAGATCGCGCTCGAAGCCGAATTGAAACGCCGGGACGGCGATCAGCGGCGGGCAATGCTATCGCTGCTCGAACATCTGAACATGCAGGTGCGCCTCAATGCCGCGCGCGCGGCCGATCCGTGGCACCGCAGGCGGCGCGACGAATGCTGCAGCAGATGCCGCCTCGCGCCATCTTCCTATGTTGGCCGACGCTGGAATGTCGATCCGGTCCTGGGATCAGGGCATCTGGAAACCGGACTGAGTCGAGAGGGTGCTTGTCCGGGCGACTTACAAGCACAATCGCTTGTTTTCGGCAGCAGTCCTACGCCGATGCCGGTCGCACGAACGCCGCCCGCTCGGCCGCGCACTCGTCGCGCACGCAGCAGCCGGCGACGTGATCGTTGACGAAGCCCATCGACTGCATGAAGGCGTAGATCGTGGTCGGGCCGACGAAGGTGAAGCCGGCCTGCTTCAGCGCCTTCGACAGGCGCGTGGCGGCGGGGGTCACGGGGTTGGCGCGCAGCCATTCCCAGTCGACGCTCTCCGGCCGCTCCGAGGCAGGCGGTTCGTGCGCCCAGAGGAAGGCGGCCAGCGAGCCGTGCGCCGCCTGCACCGCCTGGGTGCGGCGGGCGTTGTTGATGGCCGAGGCGATCTTGCCGCGATGGCGGATGATCCGCGCGTCGAGGACGATCCGGGCGATGTCGTCCTCGTCCATCGCCGCGACCCGGTCGACGGCGAAGCCGTGGAAGAGTTCGCGGAAAGCCTCACGCTTGCGCAGGATCGTCAGCCAGGAGAGGCCCGCCTGGAACCCCTCGAGGCAGAGCTTTTCGTACAGGCGGTCGTCATCCGCCACCGGCCGGCCCCACTCGTCGTCGTGGTAGCGCCGATAGGCGTCGTCGCTGCCGTGCCAGGCACAGCGCAGGCGCCCGTCAGGGCCTTCCGTCAGGCCGGGCGGTGGATCGAGGGGCTCGCTCATGGCCACCGTCATCGCAGGCGAGCCGGATGCTGACAAGACGCGGGACGGTGCGACGAAGCCTGCCCCCTGGGCAGAGGCAGCGCGGACGGCGACGGCAAACTCGCAGCGGCGGACGGCCGCGGCTTTGAGCGCCGCGGCCCGCTCGGTTCAGGCGTCCGTCAGCCGGCGCGTATCGCAGCGATAGCGCTTCAGATGCCATTTCGGCCGCCCCTGCAGGTGCTGGATGGCGGCCGCCTGGCCGAACATCGCGCACTGCATGATGGAGCCGTCGAAGGCGACGTTCTCGGACTGGCAATTGGCCGGGGCAGCGTTGAGGCAGACGATAAGGGTAAGAGCGATCATGGAATGCTCCAGAGGCCGCGCTCGGCGGCCGTGTCGAGGTTGATCCCCGGGCGCGCCGCGGCGGCCCGAACTGCCCTGCGTTTTCCCTCTATGGCTCTGATCGGCCTTTGCCGGGGTGACCCAGCGTCAGAAATCTACCATTTATGCTGCACTGCACAATGACCAGTGGCTCTTTAGGTCGCTGTTTGAAACGATGTGACCCAAAAGCATCCCGGGGTGCGAAGCGCGCACTCCGACCGGGCGACTGCCGCGGCAGATACGGCTCGTTAACCCTCTGAATTGGTTTCGATACCCACGTGGCCATCGCCCTGCGGCATTTACCGTTCGGTCGGGCTTTGCGGCGAAGCTGTGGCCGAGACCGGTTGCGGGGAGTGCTTGCCCCGGGCAACGGAACGAGGATCCGCCATGCGACGCATTTTTTCATTGATCGCCGTCACAGCCCTTGCTGCCGTCATCGGGCATCCGGCGACGGGTTTCGCACAGCAGCGCGGGGTCGAAGTATCGCCGGCGCTGCGGGGCGAATGGATCCTGCAGCTGTCGCCGGGCAGCGGCGTCGTGCCGGGATACCGCCGGCCGCACATGAACAGCCCGACCAACAATCTCTCGGGGGCCGTGCTCGGCACCCGGCCGGTCGCCGTCGGACGGGCGCGGCCGGTGCTGCGCGAACATCCAGCCGGTGCCCGGCGGGTCGTGCGCTACCCCGCCCCTGCGGCCGCGGATCCTCGCCACACGCGGGGGGTGGTGCGGCGGGGCTTCCATCCCGGCGAGCCCCAGCAGGTGGCGATGCAGCGGCCGCGCCAGATGGTGCCGCAGCACCATGTCGATCCGATCTACCTGCCGCAGGACGTCGCCTATCGCGGCAAGGAAGCGCCGGGGACGATCGTCGTCGATACCGGCTCGAAGTTCCTCTACCACGTCGGCAAGGGCGGCACCGCGCGGCGCTACGGCGTCGGCGTCGGCAAGCCGGGCTTTGCCTGGAAGGGCCGCCACCCGGTGACCCGCAAGGCCGAATGGCCGGGCTGGACGCCGCCGAAGGAAATGATCGCGCGGGAGCGCCGCAACGGCCGGATCCTGCCGGCCCACATGAAGGGCGGCGAGGCCAATCCGCTCGGCGCGCGGGCGCTCTATCTCGGCTCCACCCTCTACCGCATCCACGGCACCAACCAGCCCTGGACGATCGGCCAGTCGGTCTCCTCCGGCTGCATCCGGATGCGCAACCAGGACGTGATGGAGCTCTACGAGCGGGTGACTATCGGCACGAAGGTTGTCGTGCGCTGACGGCCTGAAAACACTGACTCAGGACGCGATGGAACCGGAGCCAGGATGAGCCGGCAAGCGCCTTCGAATCATGGCGAAATTGTGATAAGATTGACGCGGACGAGCCGGTCCGCGAGCGAGAGGGAAACAGCATGACTTCTGCCAAGCCTTCGATCGGGGTCGGACTCGCCGCCGCCCTGGCGCTTTTCATGACCATCGAGGCGGGCGCCCAGGAGCGCCGCTACGATTACGCGACGAACACGTGGCAGACGGTGAACGCGGCGCAGGCCCGGACGCAGACCCGCCAGGTGCAGCAGCGCAGGCCGGCCGCCGCCTTCATGCGCAAGCAGGTGCGGATCCAGACAAACGAGGCGCCGGGCACGATCATCGTCGATTCGCAGCGCAAATATCTCTACTTCGTCGAGGGCGCCGGCATGGCGACCCGCTACGGCGTCGGCGTCGGCAAGGAAGGCTTCGGCTGGTCCGGCAACATGAAGGTCGGGCGCAAGGCGGAATGGCCGGGCTGGACGCCGCCGGCCGCTATGATCAAGCGCGAGCGCGCCAAGGGCCGCATCCTGCCCGCCTACATGGAAGGCGGGCCCGCCAACCCGCTCGGTGCGAGGGCGATGTATCTCTATCGCGGCGGCCGCGACTCGCTGTTCCGCATCCACGGCACCAACCAGCCCTGGACCATCGGTCAGAACATGTCGTCGGGCTGCATCCGGATGATGAACGAGGACGTCGAGCACCTCTATTCGCGCGTCCCGAACGGCAGCAAGGTGATCGTCATCGGCCCGAGCGGCCAGGGCCCGAAGGGTCTCTATGCCGATCTCGGCCCGGTACGGTCGAATGCCCTGACGGCCCTGTTCGGCGGCTGACGCCACTCCGACAATCCTGAAACGGCCCGCCTGCGACGACGGGCCGTTTGCCGCCGGGTCTATTCCGCGGCGACGAGAGCCGCCTGTTGCCGCGGCTCGGTGCCGGCGAGGCTTGCCGGCTTCTCGCCGCCGAAGGCCCAGTCGAGCAGTTCCACCGTGTGGAGGATCGGGATCGCCGTCGCCGAGCCGATCTGCGTCATGCAGCCGATATTGCCGGTGGCAATCGCCTGCGGCGCGATGCGCTCGATGTTCCGCACCTTGCGGTCGCGCAGCGTCGCGGCGATCTCCGGCTGCAGGATGTTGTAGGTGCCGGCCGAGCCGCAGCAGAGATGCCCCTCCGGCACGTCGCGAACGGTGAAGCCGGCCTGCGCCAGCAGCACTTTCGGCGCCATGGTGATCTTCTGGCCGTGCTGCATCGAACAGGCCGAATGGTACGCGACGACGAGATCGGTGGCGTTGACCGGCAGCGGCAGGTCGAGCCCGGACAGATATTCGGTGACATCCTTCGCCAGCGAGGAGACCAGCGCGGCCTTCTCGGCATAGGCCGGGTCGAGCCGCAGCATGTGGCCGTAATCCTTGATCGTCGTGCCGCAGCCCGACGTGGTGACGATGATCGCGTCGAGCCCGCCGGCGGCGATCTCGCGGCTCCAGACATCGACATTGCGGCGGGCAAAGCCCAGCGCATCGTCTTCCTGGCCCATGTGATGGACGAGCGCGCCGCAGCAGCCCTCGCCCTTCGGCACGACCACCTCGACGCCGAGCCGCCCCAGCAGCCGCACCGTCGCCTCGTTGATCTTCGGATCGAGCACCGACTGGGCGCAGCCGCGCAGGATCGCCACGCGACCGCGGCGCGGGCTGGATGCCGGATGCACGCCGGGCTCGTTGACGGGCGAGCGTGGGGGCACGGCGGCGGGCGCGAGCTTCAGCATGGCGGCCAGCGGCTTCAGCGGTTTGACGGCGGCAAAGAGCGGCGCCAGCGGCCGGGCGATCCGCGCCAAAGTCAGGCTCGCCCGGAACCGTGCCGGATAAGGCAGCGTCATCGCCAGCACTTTGCGGATCATCCGGTCGACCAGCGGCCGGCGATAGGTCCGTTCGATATGGGTGCGGGCATGGTCGACGAGATGCATGTAGTTGACCCCCGACGGGCAGGTGGTCATGCAGGCCAGGCACGAGAGGCAGCGGTCGATGTGCTTGACGGTCTTCTCGTCGGCCGGCCGGTCGTTCTCCAGCATCTCCTTGATCAGGTAGATGCGCCCGCGCGGGCTGTCGAGCTCGTTGCCGAGCGTCACGTAGGTCGGGCAGGTCGCAGTGCAGAAGCCGCAATGCACGCATTTGCGGATGATCCCCTCGGAATGGGCGATCTCCGGATCGGCAAGCTGGGCGGGCGAGAAGGTGGTTTGCATTCAGTAGGCTCACGGCGCTGGAGAAGAAGGGCCGAAATCGGCGATCAGGGTTCCATCCCGTCGAAGGAGGAACGCACGTGCGGGACTTAAGCTTGCGATGATCCGGGTGATGGCGTCGGCCATTGTTTCGGTCAGCTTCCGGTCCGCGGAAGCGAGGACCAGAACGGCCAGACCGCTCCCCGCCAGCGGCTGCTGGAAAGGCAGGTTCTTGTCGTTGGTCACCAAGATCTCGTAGCCTCCGCCTCGGCGCGAGCGAGCAGATGGCCATCCGGCAGCTGCTTCCAGTCATTGGGAAAAGCAGTCGCGGCGATCCCGCGATCCCTAAGGGCCTTCGCCAATCCGCGTGGCACGCCTTCGTCCAACAGGACACGGTTCATGCGGCCTTGCCGTGAAGGCCTCGTGCGGCCAACAGAATGGCGGCTTCCGCCCGCTCACGTCCAATGCTCGGAAAGTCCAGGAGTATCTCCTCGAGCGAGGATCCGCCGGCAAGGTTCTCGAAAAGGGCATCCACGGGCACCCGCGTGCCGCGAAAGACGAGGGCTCCGCTGACAATGTCCGGATGCGACTCGAACAGTTCGTCTTCGGTCATGATCGATCATCCTCGCGGCCGTGCATTATGCACACTTTACCCCATCCGGCCCGGATTGAGCACGCCCTGCGGATCGAACTGCTCCTTCAGTCGCCGCGTGAGGCCGGCAAGCGGGCCCGGCTGGGGCTGGAAGACATCGCTTGCCGCCCGCACCGGCTCGGATGCCCGCACCAGCGTCGCGTGGCCACCGCCAAAGCGGCGGATCGTCTCGCGCACCAGAGCGGCGGCCGGCTCGCCCTCCATCCGCATCCAGACGAGCCCGCCCTGCCAGTCGTAGAAGGCGTCGATCGCGGTCTGCATGCGCAGGCTCATGACGATCTCGTGCCCCCGCGTCGGCGTGACGGAGAGGCGCCAGACCGGCTTGGCCGTGCCGTCGGCGAAGGGCCGCACGTCGCGAACGTCGCGCCAGAGCGCACGGGAGGCATCGGCCTCCAGACGCTCCAGGGGGGCGACGCGCGAGAGGGCCGCGCCCAGATGCGCGGCGCGCGCCGCGACCGAGGGGCCGAACCCCTCCAGCCGGATCAGCGTCGCGGCATCCTTGCCGAGCGTGCCGTCGGCGACCCGCGCGGCGACGAACATCGGCAGATGCGCCGCGCCAGACACCTCCGCCGAGGAGCCCATGGCGGCGGCCATGGCGCCGGCGGCCGCATCGTCGCCGAGCCCCCGCAGCACCAGGGTCGTCTCGGTCTCGCTCTTCGGCAGCACCTTCACCGTGATGTCGGTCATCACCGCCAGCGTGCCGAACGAGCCGGTCAGCCCCTTGGAGAGGTCGTAGCCGGTGACGTTCTTGACCACCCGGCCGCCGGACTTGAAGATCTCGCCGCGGCCCGACACGGCGGCAACGCCGAGGATGTGATCGCGCGCCGCGCCCTGCTTCAGACGGCGCGGCCCGGCGAGATTACAGGCGATGACGCCGCCGAGCGTGCCCTGCCCCGGCTCCAGCCCGTGCAGCGGGCCATAGTCCAGCGGCTCGAATTCCAGGCGCTGGTTGTTGTCGTCGAGCAGCTGCTCGATCTCGGCGATCGGGGTTCCGGCCCTGGCCGAGAGGACAAGCTCCTCCGGCTCGTAGAGCGTGACGCCGCTCATGGCGGCCAGCGACAGGGTACTCGCCGCCTGCACGGGGCGACCGAGGCCGCGCTTGGAGCCATGGCCTTCGATCGCCAGCGGCTCTTCCGCCGAGATGGCGGCGGCAATGATTTCGCGCAGGCTCTCGGGCGTCTCGGGACGAAGCAGTTCATGGATCATTGGTCGTTCATAAGCCCGCTATCCCGGCCCGCGCTTTCGTTACGCGCCGGTTGCATTTCCTGGAATTCCCGTTTGCGGGCCAGCTTCGCCTTCATCTTTTCGTGGGCCTTGCGGTAGGCCCACTCCGGCAGGATCGGATGCTCGGCGTCGATCTGCCGCTTCTCCTGCAGAAGCTTCTCAAACTCGCCCAGCGGATCCACGTCCGGGTCCTCGCGATGCGGAACAATCGCCACGAAGCTTCGGATCCGATCGCGCAGGGCGTGATACTTGTTGGAATATTGCTGGTAGCTCGCCGCCTTTTCCGACGGCTTCAGGAAGGTCAGCACGGCGGTGGCCACCGAGGCGATGATGGCAGCGGCGCCGCTGTACAGGCCGCCGCGCTGCGAGTCGCCGGCGTGCAGGAATTCAGCTCCGGCCAGGGCGGCACTCAGCGCCGCCGCCAGCGCAGCGGAAAGCCCGAGCCAGAGGTTGATGGCGTTCCATTGACCGGATAGCAGCGCATCGCGGATCGCGGCACGTTCGCAATCCTCGGCAATCTTCGTCGCCTGAGACATGATGGCATCCTGCAAAGCCGCCGCCGCCATCAGAACCTCGGCAAATCGGGAAAGGCCACCTGCCCCTTGTGGACATGCATGCGGCCGAGTTCGGCGCAGCGGTGGAGCTGCGGAAAGACCTTTCCGGGGTTGAGCAGATGCTTGGCGTCGAAGGCACACTTCACCCGCTGCTGGTGCTTCAGATCGTCCTCGTTGAACATTTCCGGCATGAGGTCGCGCTTTTCCACGCCCACCCCGTGCTCGCCGGTCAGGACGCCGCCGACCGCGACGCAGAGGCGCAAGATGTCGTTACCGAATTCCTCGGCCCGGTGCAGTTCGCCCTCCTTGTTGGCGTCGTAGAGGATCAGCGGGTGGAGATTGCCATCGCCGGCGTGGAAGACGTTGGCGACGCGCAGGCCGTATTTCTCCGACATCGCCTTCATGCCGGCGAGGACCTTCGGCAGTTCCTTGCGCGGGATCGTGCCGTCCATGCAGTAATAGTCCGGCGAGATGCGCCCGACCGCCGGGAAGGCCGCCTTGCGGCCGGCCCAGAAGGCGGCGCGTTCCTCGTCCGACTGCGAGACCCGGCAGGTTACCGCGCCGTTGGCATTGGCGATCGCCTCGACCTCTGCGAGCAGGTGATCGACTTCCGCCCCCGGCCCGTCGAGCTCGACGATCAGCAGCGCCTCGACGTCGCGCGGATAGCCGGCATGGACGAAATCCTCGGCGGCGTGGATCGCCGGCCGGTCCATCATTTCCATGCCGCCCGGAATGATGCCCTTGGCGATGATCGCAGCGACGCATTCGCCGGCCTGCTCGGAGGTCGGGAAGCCGATCAGCACGGCGCGGGCCGTCTCCGGCTTCTGCAGGATGCGCACCGTCACCTCGGTGACGACGCCCAGCAGCCCTTCCGACCCTGTCATCAGGCCGAGGAGGTCGTAGCCCTCCGCGTCGAGATGCTTGCCGCAGAGCCGCATCACCTCGCCCTCGATCGTGACGAACTCGATGCCGAGGACATTGTTGGCGGTCAGTCCGTATTTCAGGCAGTGGACCCCGCCGGAATTCTCCGCGACGTTGCCGCCGATCGAGCAGGCGATCTGCGAGGACGGATCCGGCGCGTAGTAGAAGCCCTCGCCCTCCACCGCCTTGGTGATGCCGAGATTGGTGACTCCCGGCTGCACGACGGCGCAGCGATTGTCGTAGTCGATCTCGATGACCTTGTTGAACTTCGACAGGACGAGCAGGACGCCGTCTTCCAGCGGCAGGGCGCCGCCGGACAGCGAGGTTCCCGAGCCGCGCGGCACCACCGGAATGTCGTTGGCGTGGCAATAGGATAGGACCGCCGCAACCTGGGCGACCGTGTCCGGCAGCACAACGACGAGCGGCATCTGGCGATAGGCGGTGAGGCCGTCCGATTCGAACACCGCCATTTCGTTGGCGGCATCGACGACGCCTTCGCCCGGCACGATCGCCCGCAGGGCGGCAACGATCGCCGCGCGGCGATCGAGGATCGCCTGTGACGGCTTCGGCATCATGACGGCCATGGTCTCAGTCTCCCGTTCGCTCCAAAACTAGGCGCCCTGCCCGGCCGCGTCCACAAGCGGCCGCCGGCTTCAGTGCCCGTCTTCGCCGCTGCCCTTCATGTGGGTGATGCGCAGCCGTCGGACGACCAGCCAGACGGCGAGAAGCGCGACGGGCACGAACATTGCGGTCATGACCGTCGCGGAAACCGGCGAGCCCTCGTGCTCGATGGCCTTGGCGATGTAGCCGAACAGGCTGACGACGTAATAGCCGATGGCCGCGACGGAGAGGCCCTCGACGGTCTGCTGCAGCCGCAACTGCAGCCGCGCCCGCCGATCCATCGACGACAGGAGGTCGCGGTTCTGGTGCTCCAGCTCGACGTCGATGCGGGTGCGCAGCAGATTGGCGGCGCGGCTCAGCTTTTCCGACAGGCCCGACTGGCGTTCCTCGATGGCGCGGCAGGTGCGCATCGCCGGCCCCATGCGCCGCTTCAGGAAGGCGCTCCAGCTTTCCTGGCCGACGATCGGCTGCTCGCCCACCGCGCCGAGGCGCTCGCGCACGATCTCGTCATAGGCCCGGCTTGCGCCGAACCTGTAGAGGACGGAGGCGGAGGACGCCTCGACCTGCGCCGCGGCAAGCGTGATCTCCTGCAAGAGGTTGCGGCTGTCCTCCGTCCCGCCGGTCATCTCCTCGGTGATCGTCATCAGCTGGCCCTCGAGGGCCTGGATCGCCGGCCCGACCGACTGGGCGAGCGGCAGGCCGAGCAGCGCCAGCGTGCGGTAGACCTCGATCTCGACGAGGCGCATGGCAAGCGCCCCGGCACGCGGCGGCGGCAGATCGTCGGCGAGCACCAGCATCCGCGTCAATCCGTCGCCATCCTGGCGAAAATCGGTGGCGGCGCGGGCGCGGCCGCCTTCCATGGTCGAGAAGCAGAAACTCGTCTTGTCGAAGCTTTCGAGGGCTGCCTGTCCGGCTGCGTCGTCGGGCCGCAACTCGAGGCGGACCCCGGCGATGAAGAGGCCCGGCGCCCGGAACTCGGAGCCGAACGGGTGGCCGTCGACCGCGTCACCGAAGCGCTCCGGCGGCGGCCCGTCCCAGGAATAGGTGGAGAATTCGGTGTGGCGCTCCCAGCGCAGCTTGCCCTTGCCGAAGGCGAAGGAATGCGTCCGCGCGCCCGCCGCCGGGGGCGGCACGCCCCGGCGCACCGACATCTCGGAGAGCACCGAAAGGTCCGCTTCACCATGGTCCTCGATCATGAAGGCGAGGACGACGAGCACCCGCGGCGGCTTGATCAGCGGGAACGGCCGCGCATGCAATTCGCCCAGCACCGCCGCGCGGCGCGGATCGGTCGGAAAGCGATCGAACGAGGCCTTGCGCAATGTGATCCCGCTCATCTTCAGTCCCCTTGCCGTGCCGCTCTTGCTAGCCGATGGCGGGGACGGATACCAAGACTGATTTGCACCCGCCGCAAAACCGGCCCAGAACAGCGGTCAGACATAAGCGGGGATCGTACCCCGCCAGGGAGAAGCCCTTGAACGAGAATGCCGTTTCGCCGACAGGCCAACCCCGGGTCGCGCTGTTCGTCACCTGCCTGGTCGACCTCTTCCGGCCGAGCGTCGGCTTTGCCGCGATCAAGCTCCTGGAGGATGCCGGCTGCGTGGTCAGCGTGCCCGCCGCGCAGACCTGCTGCGGCCAGCCGACCTATAATTCCGGCGACCGGGCCGACACCCGCGCCATCGCCGAACAGGTGATCGCGGCATTCGAGGGCTTCGACTACGTCGTCGCCCCGTCGGGCTCGTGTGCCGCGATGCTGAAGAAGCATTATCCCGAGCTCTTCGCCGGCGATCCGGCCTGGGAGACGCGCGCCAATGCCTTCTCCGACAAGGTCCACGAACTCGTCAGCTTCCTCACCGACGTGCGCGGCATGACGACCGTCGCGGCGCAGGTCTCGGGCACCGCGACCTACCACGATTCCTGCTCCGGCCTTCGCGAGCTTGGCATCAAGCGGCAGCCGCGCATGCTGCTGGAGAGCGTCGACGGGCTCGAACTTGCCGAACTCAAGGACGCCGAAGTCTGCTGCGGCTTCGGCGGGACGTTCTGCGTCAAGTATCCCGACATCTCCAACGCCATAGTCACCAAGAAGGCCCGCAATGTCGGGATGAGCGGCGCCGACATGCTGCTCGCCGGCGATCTCGGCTGCCTGATGAACATGGACGGCAAGCTGAAGCGCGAGGGCATCGCCGTCGAGGTCCGGCACGTGGCGGAAGTGCTGGCGGGCATGACCGATGCGCCGCCGATCGGCGGCAAGCTGTGAGCGACCGCTTCGCACCGGCTCCGCTCTCCTTCGCCGCAGGCCATCGCCCACCGGTGACGCCGCGCTGCGACCACGCTTTCGAATAGGGTCGCCCGATGCAGATCACCTCCCAGACCTTCAAGGCCAATTCCGTCAAGGCGCTCGCCGATGTCGACCTGCAGCGGGCGCTCGGCAATGTCGAGCGCGGCTTCATCGACAAGCGGCAGAAGGCGGTCGACGCGCTGCCGGAGTTCGATGCGCTGCGCGACAATGCGGTGGCCATCAAGAACCACACGCTGAAGCATCTCGACCTCTATATCGAGGCCTATGTCGCCAAGGTGCAGGCCAGCGGGGGCATCGTGCATTTCGCCGAGGATGCCGACCACGCCAACCAGATCTTCCTCGACATCGCCAGGCGCCGAAAGGCGAAGACCGTCACCAAGGGCAAGACGATGATCTCCGAGGAGATCGGGTTCAACGCCTTTTTGGAGAAGAACGGCATCGTCCCTATCGAGACCGATCTCGGCGAGTACATCATCCAGCTGCGCGGCGAGCACCCGAGCCACATCATCGCGCCCGCCGTTCACGTCAATCGCGATCAGGTGGAAGCCGATTTCCGACGAGTCCATGTCGATCTCGACCCGATGCGCAGCCTGGTCGAGCCGGAGATGCTGCTGGGCGAGGCGCGGCAGATCCTGCGCCAGAAATACGGCGAGGCCGATATCGGCGTTACCGGCGCGAACTTCCTGATCGCCGAGACCGGCTCCTCCGTCATCGTCACCAACGAGGGCAATGGCGACCTCACCCAGCTGCTCGGCAAGTGCCACGTCGTCCTCGCCTCGATCGAGAAGCTGGTGCCGACGCTGGAGGACATGGCGCAGATCCTCAGGATCCTCGCGCGTTCGGCCACCGGCCAGGACATGAGCGTCTACACGACGCTGTCGACCGGGCCGAAGCGCCCGGAAGATCCGGACGGGCCGGACGAGTACCACGTCATCCTTATCGACAACGGCCGCTCCAACATGCTCGGCACGGAGTTCGAGGACATGCTGCGCTGCATCCGCTGCGGCGCCTGCATGAACCATTGCCCGGTCTATCACGCGGTCGGCGGCCATTCCTACGGCTGGGTCTATCCGGGCCCGATGGGCGCGGTGCTCACCCCGTCGCTGATCGGCGTCGACAAGTCCGGACACCTGCCGAACGCCTCCACCTTCTGCGGCCGTTGCGAAAGCGTCTGTCCGATGCGCATCCCGCTGCCGAAGATGATGCGGCACTGGCGCGAGAAGGAGTTCGAGAGCCATCTGCAGCCGACGACACAGCGCGCCGGGCTCGGCGTCTGGGCGTTCTTCGCCCGGCATCCGAAGCTCTACCGGGCGGCAGTCTCGATCGCCATGCCGCTGCTGAACCGCGCCGGCGGATCGAAGCGCCGCTTCGCCTCGCTGCCGCTCGCCGGCGGCTGGACCAAATGGCGCGACCTGCCGGCACCCGAGGGCAAGACCTTCATGCAGCAATACGCCGCGCGCACGAACGGAGCCGAACATTGAGCGCCTCGACACGCGACGCCATTCTCGGCCGCATCCGCCGCGCCAATGGCGGCCGGCCGCACGATCCCGAGCGCCAGCGGATCGTCGACGCGCGGCTCGCCGGCAAGGCGCCGGGCATCGTGCCCCGGCGTGGACAGCTGCCCCATGACCAGCAGGTGGCGCTGTTCATCGCCATGGCCGAGAAGGTCCAGGCGACGACGGCGCGGGTCGTGAGCTACGCCGAGCTCCCTGCGGAAGTGTCGCGCTGGCTCAGGGAGAACAATTTCCCCGCCGATCTGCGGCTCTGTGAGGATCCGCGCATCGCCGGCGCCGATTTCGACGCGACCGCGCTGACGATCCGCCGCGGTGCTAGCGACGGCAACGACCTCAACGCGCTCTCGCATGCCGAGGCGGGGATCGCCGAGACCGGCACGCTCTGCCTCGTCTCCGGACCGGAAAACCCGACCAGCCTGAACTTCCTGCCGGAGAACCATATCGTCGTGGTCAGGGCGGCAGATATCGAGGGCGACATGGAGGCGCTGTTTCCGGCGCTGCGCCAGCGCTACGGCGAAGGCAGGATGCCGCGCTCGGTGAACTTCATCACCGGACCGTCGCGCTCCGGCGACATCGAACAGGTGCTGCTTCTCGGCGCCCACGGGCCTCGGGCGCTGCACATCGTCATCGTCGACTGACGCGGCGCGTGACGGGCCTTGACCGGCGGGGGCTGCGGTGGATTGCTGTCGCGGCCCTCACGGAGCCGCCGCCATGCCCATCGAACCCGCCACCCTCGCTGCCTTCGCGCTCGCCTCGCTGATCGTGCTGGCGATCCCCGGTCCGACGATCGTGATGGTCGTTGGCCAGGCGCTCGCGCATGGGCGGTCGGTGGCGCTGGCCAGCATTGCCGGGGTCGGGCTCGGCGACCTCCTCGCCGCCGGCCTGTCGCTGGCCGGCGTGGGCGTTCTACTGTCGGCCTCCGCCACGGCCTTCATGGCGCTGAAATGGGCCGGCGCCGCCTATCTCGTCTGGATCGGCATGCGCATGTGGCGCGCGCCCGGATCTCTCGCAGCGGATGACGACACCAGTGACATCCCGCCCGCGAAGAGGCTTTCGGCGCGGGTCTTCCGCGACGCGTTCCTGGTGACGCTTTTCAATCCGAAGGGCATCGTCTTCTTCGTGGCCTTCGTCCCGCAATTCATCGATCCCGGCAAAGCCTATGGGCCGCAGGCCGCCGTTCTCGTCGCCGTGTTCGTCGTGCTGGGCATTCTCAACGCGCTCATTTACGTGATGATCGCCGGCCGGGCCCGCCGTCTCGTGCGCCAGAAGCGCTTCCTGCGTTCCCTGAGCAGGCTCGGCGGCACCTTCCTGATCGGCGCCGGGATCGCGGCAGCCCTTGCACGGCGTCCAGCGCTGTCCTGAGAAGATCCATGGCCGGCACGGAACGTCGGACCGCGCGTACCGTTCATTCGCCGACACACAGGAGTACCCATCATGACGACGCTTCAGCAGCAGGCCACCGACAATACCGGTCCCCGAGACCGCTCGCAGGAGGGCGTCGACAAGGGCGTCGAGCGCGAGACCCCCGACACCGACAAGCGCTCGGCCGAGGATATCGAGGAAGGGCTGATGACCGACGAGGAAGAGCTCGACGAGGCGCTGGACGAGACGTTTCCGGCCTCCGATCCCGTCTCGCCAAGCCGCATAGACGGCCCAATCTGAACGCGGCCCGTTGCCCGGAGTGGATTTCGGCGGCTTAGGTCCGTTTCGCAGGTTCCGACGAGACCGCCGGGACCTGCGCCGCTGTCCGGACTTCATGCACTGACGCCGCAATGTCCGCATCCGCCGCGTCCATCCCCTCGACCCGTCCGGCGAGTTCCGGCATGAGGAGATTGCAGCAGCGGGGACGACAATGCCGAGCCACGACTTCAAGAGCCCCCGCCTCCATGTCGACGCAGATCTCGTCGAGGCCGAAGCCGTTGGCGCTTCCCCCGTTCAGGCCAACTACCTTCTGAACGTCCTGCGGCTCGGCGAAGGCGACGCCGTCCTTGCCTTCAATGGCCGCGACGGCGAATGGCGCTGCGAACTTCGCAAGCCGGCTAAGAAGAAGCTCGATCTCGTGCCGCTGGTGCGGATCCGCGACCAGACCCCGCTCCCCGACCTTCTCTACCTCTTCGCGCCGCTGAAGCACGCGCGGCTCGACTACATGGTGCAGAAGGCCGTGGAGATGGGCGCCGGGACCCTGCAGCCGGTGATGACGCAGCACGTGCAGGCGTCGCGGATCAATATCGACCGGATGCGCGCCAACGCGATCGAGGCCGCCGAGCAGTGCGGCATCCTGTCGGTCCCGGACTGCCGCGACCCGATCGGCTTTGCCGCGCTGCTGGCGGCCTGGGACCCTGCCCGACACCTGATCTTCTGCGACGAGCGCGAGGAGGCCGAGAGCCCGATCGACACCCTGCGCGCCATGCCGCCGGGGCCCCTGGCCCTGCTGGTCGGCCCGGAAGGAGGGTTTTCCGAGGACGAGCGCGCCAAGTTGCGCGCCTTGCCCTTCGTCACGGTGATGTCACTCGGCCCCCGGATCCTGCGCGCCGATACGGCCGCCGTCGCGGCCCTCGCCGTCCTGCAGGCTGCGGTCGGGGACTGGCGCGAGGGGTGAGGCTCCGTTAGAGCCCGCACCGTCAACGGCAAAGCCTCTTGCGTTCGCACGCATCATTGGGCAACCCGTTGCGGTTCCGTCCGGGCCCTCAAGGGTGCGGCATCGGATGTCGACTGAGGGAAATGAACTGCCATGGCGCGCGACACCACCGACCTGACGCCGGTCTCCTCGGTCGAGGACCTGACGGCGTATCTGAAGGCTGGCGAGAAGCCCGAAGCCGCGTTCCGGATCGGCACCGAGCACGAGAAGTTCGGCTACTACACCGAAGATCTCTCGCCCGTGCCCTACGAGGGCGAGCGCGGCATCGCGACTTTGCTCGAGCGCATGAAGGCGCTGTCCGGCTGGGAAGCCATCGTCGACGACGGCAAGATCATCGGGCTCTACGGCAGCAACGGCCAGGGCGCCATCTCGCTCGAGCCCGGCGGCCAGTTCGAGCTCTCCGGCGCGCCGCTGGAAACCATTCACGCCACCTGCCGCGAATCCAACGCGCATCTCGCCGAAGTGCGGGCCGTCGCCAAGGATCTCGGCATCGGCTTCCTCGGCATCGGCTCGTCGCCGACCTGGACGCTCGCCGAGACGCCGATCATGCCGAAATCGCGCTACGCGATCATGCGCAACTACATGCCGAAGGTCGGCACGCGCGGCCTCGACATGATGCTGCGGACCGCGACGATCCAGGTCAATCTCGACTTCGCCGACGAAGCCGACATGCGCCGCAAGATGCAGGTCGGCATGCGCCTGCAGCCGGTGGCCTCGGCGCTGTTCGCCAACTCGCCCTTCACCGAGGGCAAGCCGAACGGTCTCGCCTCCTGGCGCTCCGACGTCTGGTCCGACGTCGACAACCAGCGTTCGGGCCTCCTGCCCTTCGTCTTAAAGCCGGACTTCACCTATCGCGACTATGTCGAATGGGCGCTCGACGTGCCGATGTATTTCGTCACCCGCCACGGCCGCTACCACGACACCACGGACGTCACCTTCCGCCAGTTCATGGATGGCGCCCTCAAAGGCCGGATCGACGATCCCGAGCCGCAGATGGGCGACTGGACCAATCATCTGTCGACGCTGTTCCCGGACGTGCGGCTGAAGACCTTCATCGAGATGCGCGGCGCCGATGGCGGCCCGTGGCGGCGGATCTGCGCGCTGCCGGCCTTTTGGGTCGGCCTGCTCTATGACAAGGCGACCCTCAAGGCGGTCGACGATTTCACCAGCGACTGGACCTTCGAGGAGGTCTCGGCAATGCGCGCCGAAGTGCCGCGAAGCGGCTTCCGCACGCCGTTCCGGGACGGCACCGTCCTCGACATCGCCCGCGAAACCGTGCGGCTGGCGCGGCAGGGCCTCGTCGCCCGCAACCGGCGCAACGAGGAAGGCAACGACGAAAGCCATTTCCTGGCGCCGCTGGAAGAGGTCGTCGCCCGTGGCACGACGTCAGGCGAGGAGCTGGTCCGGCTCTATGAGGAACAGTGGGATCGGTCGATGGAGCGGGTCTTCAAGCACCTGACCTACTGAGGTCCGGCGGCGGACAGCGATCCCCGCATGTCTGCCGCCGGAAATTGATGCGTCCGCCGCCGAATCATGCTTGGCTGGCGCCATTGGCGCACCATGTGTTTGCGTGCGCATCGTTTGGCGGTGGCGCCAGGGCACGCTGCGGACCGAGGTCGCAATGACCGATTTCTTCGACTGGCTGACTGCGGGCGACTCCGGCCTTGCTGCCTGTCGCCTGGCCGATTCGTTCAAGCTGTCGCAGCAGGAGATGCGCAAGACCGCTGACGCGCTCGCTCCCGCCTTCACGCTGGCGCTGCAGCGGGCGATGCTGGACCCGGCCGCCTGGGCCAGAATCTCGCATCATTTTCGGCCGTTCTGGAATGCCAGCGGCCAAGCCGATCCGGCGCTGGCGCAGACGCCGGCCGCGCGCGACCTCGCCGCAGCCCTGTTCGGCTCGGGGGAACTGGCGGCCGCCGTGTCGCGGCACGTGTCGATGGCGAGCGGCGTTGCACCGGACACCGTCGACACGTTGATGCGCAATCTGTCGATCCTGACCATGCAGACCATGGTCCAGACGATGATCGCCAACGCGGCACGCAACCAGCCCAAAGGCCTCGCCGAAGGCAACTATTCCGCTGCGATGGCGGAGATGATGCGGCGCGGGGCGAACGCGATGGAGGCGCTTGGCCGGCCGTCGGACACGCCCGACGACCGCCACCCCGTGCATCCCCCCGGTTCGGAATATCTCAGCAATCTGTTCGGCAATGCGCTGAAGGGCGAGATGCCGTGGCTCCCGCCGACGGGCGCGACAACCGCGGCCCAGCCGGCCGCCGAGCCCACCGCACCACCGACCGATCCGCTGGCCGCGTTCCTGCCCTTCGAGGCGATGATGGGCGGCTTCCTGCGCGGCATGACCCCGCCGGAGGCGCCGGAAGCGGCAGCTGATCCTGCCCCTGATGACGGCGTTTTGCCGTCGGCAGACGCGGACCTGTCTCGGGCGCCGGAAGACGGCGGCAACCCCGCCGGCAGCGGAACGCAGCTGCAGGACGATTACGCCCAGCAGATGATGGCGATCTTCCGCCGCTACGGCGGCGGCGACGACCGTGAGACCGGCTGACACACGATCATTCTTCTCCCGAATCCTCTTTGCCGGACCCACCAGTGCCTGTCGTCGAAATTGCCATCATCCTCTTTCTCATCCTGCTCAATGGCTTCTTCGCCATGTCGGAGCTGGCGCTCGTCTCCGCGCGCCGCTCACGCCTCGAGCAGATGGCGAAGGAAGGTCGCCGCGGCGCCAAGGCGGCGCTGCGCCTGACCGAGGACCCGACCGGCTTTCTGTCGACCGTGCAGGTCGGCATCACGCTCGTCGGCATCTTCGCCGGCGCATATGGCGGGTCGGTTCTCGCCGCCCCGCTGGCGGCCGTCATGGCGGACTGGCCGCTGGTCGGCCCCTATGCCGAGACCGCTGCCTTCGTCATCGTCGTCGTGGCGATCACCTATCTGTCGCTGGTGTTCGGCGAGCTGGTGCCGAAGCGCTTCGCGCTGCGGCGGGCCGAGCAGATCGCGGCCTTTGTCGCACCGTTCATGAGCCTTCTGGCGCGATGCGGCGCGCCGCTCGTCTGGCTGCTGCGGGTCTCGACGGAAGCGGTCGCGTCGCTGCTCGGGTCGAGCGGCGACAACAGCGGAGCGGTGACCGAGGAAGACGTCCGCGCGATGATCGCCGAAGGCACGGTCAGCGGGGTGTTCAAGCCGAAGGAACGGCAGATGCTGGAGGGGGTGATCCGCATCGCCGACCGCACCGTCCGCTCGATCATGGTGCCGCGGCCGGACGTGATCTGGGTCGATCTGAACGATCCCGCCGACATAGTCCTCGACGAAATCGTGGCAGCGGGCCATTCGCGCTTCCCGGTGATCGACACCCAGAGCGACGACGTCGTCGGCCTCGTCCAGACCAAGGATCTCCTGGAACAGCAGCGCCGGAACGGCCGGATCGAGCTGCGGACGGCGATGCACGACGCGCTCTACGTCCACGAGACGATGCCGATCCTGAAGCTGCTCGACCGTTTCCGCACGACCCACATCCATCTCGCCGTCGTGCTCGACGAATATGGTTCGCTGGAGGGGATCGTCACGCCGACGGATATTCTCGTCGCCATCGCGGGCACGCTGCCGGAAAGCCCCGAGGGCAACCCCTCGATGGTGCAGCGGCCGGACGGGTCATGGCTGGTCGATGCGACGATGTCGGTGGATTCGGTCGCGGCGGCACTGCCGGATTTCGGCTTTCCCGAAACCCGTGACTATCACACTGTCGCGGGCTTCGCGCTCGACCGCTTCGGAACGATCCCGGAAACCGGCGACCGGTTCGCGTGGAACGGCTGGACGGTGGAGGTCGTCGATCTGGACGGGCGCCGGATCGACAAGCTGCTGCTGTCGCCGGCGGCCGTCGAGGAAGCGGAGGGCTCCGGCGTCTGAGACGTCGAAGCCCCGATCCGATGCATCAGTCGCCGAGGCCACGCCGGCGCCGTGCCGCGGTCATCGCCAGCCGGTAGGTCGGGTCCTCGTGCCAGTCGGCGTGCAGCGCCTCGCTCACGTCGTCGCGGCGGATGCCGAGATCCGTCAGGAGATAATCCGGCAGCTCGCTCAGTCGGCGCGCCGCGCGGCGATTGCCCATCGTCCTGACGATCGCGCCGGCTGCGCCGAATACCGTCTTCCCCGCCTGACGAATCGTGGCAGCGGGTGCATCCCAGAGGGGCTTGTGGAGGATGGTCATGGCCTGATCTCCTTTTTGGCAGCCATGTGAAAGTCGGAAAAAGCGGGGGCGGCGACGCCACGCCTTGCGACGTGTCGACCAGTCCGACCCCCAAGTTGTTCCTGACAAGAATGAAGGTAGTCGGCCCCGATTGATTAGACCAACGAATGTTCGTAATATGAAGCATCATTCTCAGTGATGGGAAAGCCGATGACCGCCCCGCTCGATCTCGACCAGCTCCGCACCTTCGTCGCCATCGTCGATGCCGGCAGTTTCACCCGCGCCGCGGACGACGTCTTCAAGACCCAGTCCGCCGTCTCGATGCAGATGCGTCGCCTCGAGGATCGCCTCGGCGTCAGCCTGTTCGAGCGGACCGGCCGGACGATCCGCATCACCGACGAGGGCTCGCGCCTGCTCGCCTATGCCAGGCGGATGATGGCGCTGAGCCAGGAAACGCTGTCGGCGTTCGATGACGACGCGATGCAGGGCCATGTCCGGATCGGCCTGCCGGACGACTACGCCGAGCGCTTCCTGCCGGAGATCCTGGCGCGCTTCTCGCGCTCCAACCCGCTGGTCGAGTTGCAGATCGCCTGCGAACCGTCGTCGAACCTCACCGAGCACGTGGAAAAGGGCCGCCTCGACGTCGCGCTCGTTTCGGACTGCTATCCCGGTGCGAAGCTTGCCGAGATCGTGCGGCGCGAACCGTTGCACTTCGTCGCCTCGTCCTCGCACGACACCCACAACGAGCCGGTGCTGCCGCTGGCGCTCGGGCGGCCGGACTGCGTCTGGCGGACGCAGGGCTGCGCCGCCCTCGACCGCATCGGCCGGCGCTACAAGGTGCTGTTCACCTCATGGTCGGCGCAGATCGTCACCTCGGCTGTGCTCTCCGGCCTTGCCGTCAGCGTGCTGCCGGAATGCGCGCTGCGGCCGGGCATGCGGATTCTCGGCGAATACGACGACTTCCCGACGCTGATGGACACCGAGATCGGCGTCATCCGCTCGCGCAGCGCCGACAGCCCGGTGGTGTCGGCGCTGGTCGAGCACATCCGCGAGAGCCTCGCCAATCTCGCACCGCCGGAAAGTCAGGCGCGGCCGTCGCACCTGCCGGACACCCGCACCGGGCGCCCGCAGCGCGCCCGCGGCATGGTCTCGCTGGTCAAATGAGCGTCACCCGGCGCCCTTGACCCGGGCCGCCCGAACCGCACAGTGACGCCATGAGCCTTTCCGTCGAATCCGCCGTCTCCAACGTCGCCGAGTACACCGTCTCGGAAATCTCCGGCGCGCTGAAGCGCACGGTCGAGGATGCCTTCGGCCATGTCCGGGTGCGCGGCGAGATCTCCGGCTATCGCGGCCCGCATTCGTCCGGCCACGCTTATTTCTGCCTGAAGGACGACAAGGCCCGCATCGACGCCGTCGTCTGGCGAACCGCCTTCGTCAAGCTGGGCTTCAAGCCCGAAGAGGGCCTGGAGGTCATCGCCACCGGCCGGTTGACCACCTTCCCCGGCTCGTCGAAATACCAGATCGTGATCGAGACGATCGAGCCGGCCGGTGCCGGCGCGCTGATGGCGCTGCTCGCCGAGCGCAAGCGCAAGCTGGAAGCCGAGGGCCTGTTCGCGCCCGAGCGCAAGCGGGCGCTGCCGTTCTTGCCGCGGGTCATCGGCGTCGTCACCTCGCCCACCGGCGCGGTCATCCGCGACATCCATCACCGCATCGCCGACCGGTTTCCGGTGCATATTCTGGTCTGGCCGGTGCGGGTGCAGGGCGAGACCTCCGGCGCCGAGGTCTCCGCGGCCATCGCCGGCTTCAACGCTATCGAGCCCGGTGGCGCGATCCCGCGGCCGGACGTCATCATCGTCGCGCGCGGCGGCGGCAGCCTGGAAGATCTCTGGGGCTTCAACGACGAGGCGGTGGTGCGCGCGGCGGCCGCTTCCGCGATCCCGCTGATCTCCGCGGTCGGCCACGAGACCGACTGGACGCTGATCGACCATGCCGCCGACCGCCGCGCGCCGACACCGACGGGCGCGGCGGAAATGGCCGTGCCGGTCCGCGCCGACCTCCTCGCCAATCTGGCGAACCTTCACGCCCGCCACGCGGGCGCGATCTCGCGCCGGCTCGAGCAGGAGCGCAAGGCCGTCACCGCCACCGCCCGGGCGCTGCCGACGCCGGACATGCTGCTGACGCTGCCGCGCCGGCGGCTCGACGAGGCGACGACCTCGCTCGGCCAGTGCCTGCGCGTCGCGGTCGGCGACAAGCGCCGCGCCTATGGCGAGATCGCGTCACGCTTGACGCCCAAGACCCTCGAATCGATGCTGCGCGAAAAGCGCGCCGACCTCCGCCACCACGAGAGCCACGCGGCCCATGCCGTCCAGGCGCTGGTCGTCGCCCGGCGCCAGCGCTTCGACCGCGTCGCGGCGCACCTCCAGCCGCACGTGATTTGGGCCCGCAGCGAAGCCGCCCGCCTGCGGCTCGACGCCTTCGGGGAGCGGCTGGCCGTCGCGGCGGCCCGCAGCGCAGATGCCCGAAGGCAGCGCCTCGCGGCGGCCTGGCGCGTCGCGACCAGCCTCGACCCGCGCCGCGTGCTGGAGCGCGGCTACGCCATCATCCGCGGCCCCGGCGACGTGCCGATCGTGCGGGCCGAGGGGCTCGCGCCCGGCATGCATTTCGAGGTGGAGTTTGCCGGACGGGAACGCCGGGCGGCCGTTGCGACTGGAGAGGGCGATGCGGTGCCGGTAGCGCCGGCGCCTGCGCGGGCCAAGCCCCGAGCGCCACGAAGGACGGCAACCGCCGATAACCAGGGCGATCTGTTCTGAGGCAACGAAGCCTCAGTCCACAGATCGACGCACATCGCGAGGCGACGCAGGCAGTCGCTACGCGCGACCACTCCGATAAGGCAGGATCTCAACTCTTGAGGCTTTTGAATGGTACGGTTGGGTGGTCTCGAACCACCGACCTCCGGAGCCACAATCCGACGCTCTAACCAACTGAGCTACAACCGCACGGCGGACTTTCGTCCGCGAACCGAGCAGATAAAATCTTTCGGCGCCGCACGCAAGCCCATCCGGCGGTGTTCGCCGTCGGGAGCCGCGTTTCGGGAATGGGCGTCGCCGGACAAGGAGCCGTGACAAGCGCCTTCAGATGGCGCCACGGCCGTCCGACCGACAGGCAGACCCCCCCGCCACGAGGCGAAGGGCGATCCGTCCGGCGGGCGGAAGCCCCTCTTCAGGGACGTCCGCTGCCGGGCGAAAATTGTCAGGCGTTCTTGCTGGCCTTCTGGAAGGCGTCGCGGCCCGGCTTGATCATGTCCTGCGCCACCGACTGGCTCAGCTTCTGCATGTCCTTGGCCTGGTCCGTCACCAGCTCGACCTGCTTGCGCACATAGGCGGTCTGCATTTCGATGACCTCGGCGAAGGATTTCGCGGACATCATCTTGTCGAGGTGCTGGAAGCCCATCTCGGCATTGCTGCGCATGGCGTCGATCGCCTTCTTGGACAGCTGGAGCGAGCCCTGATGGACGTTCTCCATCGTCGATTCGAGCGCCTTGGTCGCCTCGTCGGCGGCCGCCTTCATGCGGCCGTAGGCTTCCTTGGACTGCTCCATCGACTTCTGCGTCATCGCGCGGAAGGTCTCGGACATCTGCGCCGGGTCCATGCCGGCCATCATCGCCTGCGGGTTCGGCATGGCGAAGGGGTCGTTTGCGGTATTCTTCTGGTCTGCCATCGACTGTCTCCTCACGGTCTCGCGCCGCAGCCCACTCTATGGCGCGGCTGCCTATTTCGATAGCAGCTTCCATTGTGCACTGCAACATAAGCGTCGTTTCCGAGACCTTCGGCGCTGTCGCGTTAACCCTCTGGACCGACGGAACGGCAGAAAAGGCGAAGATTCTGGATTCATGTCCCGGTCGCTATTATGAATCCATTCTTAACGTCGGCCCCGAACCGGTGCGGAATGCGCCGAAGCGGACGGCAAGGTTTGGAAGCGTTGCTTATGGCGACATCGACGGTGCCCCTGGCACCCGCGATCATGACCCGTCCCGAGATTCGCCAGGCGAACGCCGCCGGCGCGGGCGTCGCTGTGTTCACGCCCGATCTCTCGCAACTGCTCTGGACCAACGCGACCGCCGCTTCCTTCTTCCAGATCGATTCTCCCGGCCCCCGGCAGGCGAGCGACGCCGCCCCCGTTTCCGCGGCCGCGCGGCAGCTGCGTGCCTCGGCCCGGATGTTCGCGGCCGGCGCCACGGCGGCGAAGCTGCGCAGCCCCGGCGGCGCGCTGGTCGATGCCGACTTGGCCCATATCAACATCGAACCCTATGGCAAGCTGGCGCTGGTCGTCATCCCGGCTTCCGTGGCCGCCTCGCAGACGTGGGAGACGACCGCGCAGCGGCTGCTGGTGGAATCCGGCATGCCGCTGGCGGAAATCCGGGGCCGGGACGGCGGGCGCCTTGCCGGCGACGCCTCCCACGCCGTCGACGACACGGCCGTCGCTTCATTCTTCGCGTCCGACGAGGCCTTACGGTTCGACGAGCAGGGCGAAACCGGCGTCATGGCGCGGCTCGGCGACGAGCATGTCCTCGTCTACCGGCCGGAGCCTGTCGCGGGATCGGCGCCGACCGAAGCGGCCGAAGCCGCTGAGGCGGCGGACGCACCCGACGTATCAGCTCCGGCTTCCCAAGAAGAAGGCGCCGACCGCCGCAAGACCGGGATGAGCGCACTTCTGACCCGTTGGTATGCCCGCCATCCGGCCAGCGAATCGCCGCCGGTCGAAGCGGCTAACCAGTCGGCACCGGATGAGACGCCGGACACTTCGGTGGACACGGCCGAAACGGCGCAAGGCGCCGCAGAGCCGGAGAGCGAGGCGGAGGAGCCCGCCACCGAGGCCGCGGCGCCGTCTGCCGGCGAGGACGCGCCACGCGACGAGCCGACGCCTGGCCCCTCCGCACCGGCGTCGGCGGGGCTGCGCCCTCTGCGTTCCGTCTGGGGGCCGGCGGTGGCTGCACCTGTGCCGACAGCGCTCGATACCCCCGAACTCGACGCGTCGCCGTTCGACGGGGTGGACGAAACGGATGAGCAGGCGGAAGTGACGCCGCCCGCAGCGCCGACCGATCCCGTCGCCGCCGATGAGGCTGTCCTCGACGAGCCGGACCTGGCGCCGACGACGGATGCGGACGTGCCGGAACAGGCCGATGCGGACGAGGTCAGCGATCTGGCGCCATCCGACGCCGCTGCGCCCGAGACGATCGCGGCGGAAGACGAGGACACGAACGACGCGGGAGAGCGCCGCGACGATGCGCCGTTCGATCCGCGCTTCGACATCGCCTCCGTGCGCTTCGTCTGGCGGATCGACAGCGACGGGCGCTTCCGGTCGCTGTCGCCGGAATTTGCCGCTGCCGTCGGGCCGCGCTCGGCCGACGTCGTCGATCGCAGCTTCGCCGATGTCGCTCGCGCCTACGGGCTCGATCCGGACGGCGAGGTGACGCAACTCCTCGAGCGCCGCGACACCTGGTCCGGCCGGGTCATCCACTGGCCGGTGGAGAATTCCGACCGCAAGGCGCCGGTCGATCTCGCCGCGCTGCCTGTCTATGCCCGCGACCGCAGCTTCGACGGCTTTCGCGGATTCGGCATCGTCCGCCTCGCCGAGGCCGTCGCGGATCCCGAAAAGCTCGGCCTCGCTCTGGCGGGCGTGACGCCCGGCGCGGATGGAGCGGCGAAAGCCGAACCTGGCGATCTGACGGACGCATCTGACGATGCGTCAGTACCGGACACGGCAACGCCGTTCGGCCGGCGCGCCGCAACGCAACAGCCCCCGGATGGCGACGCGGCGCCGAAGGTGATCCGGCTGGAAGAGCGGCGCCGGCCGCGCGACGGCGCCCTCAGCCAGGCCGAGGAAGAGGCCTTCCGCCGCATCGGCCAGACCCTGTCCGACGACGAGACGCCGCGCGACCTGGAACAGGCCGTCCGCATGGCGGCGCGGCGGATCGAGGCCTTCAGCGAAGGTGCCGACGGCCAGAATGCGGAAGAGACGCCGGTCTCGGACGATCTTGCCGCAGCAAACGACCTCGTACCGAATGACGACGAGGACGAGCTGGACGAGGCGCAGAAGGCGGCTCGCCTGGCGGAGTCGGATCGTCGGCTCATCGAGGCGCTTGCCACGGTCTATGCGCATCTGCCGCTGCCGGTGCTGGTGCAGGTCCGCGAGGCCCTCGCCTACGGCAATCGGGAGTTCCTCGACCTCACCGGCTACGGGAGCGTCGAGGCGCTGGAGGCGGAAGGCGGGCTGGAACATCTCTTCGCCGATCGCGACGATGCGGTTGCCGGCGAGATGAACATCCGCCGCGTCACCGGCGAGACGACCGCCGTGCGCACCCATATGCAACGCTCGACCATCGCCGGGCGCTCCTGTCTGGTCATGTCGTTCTTCGCCTCGCCCGGCGCCAGCGTCGCTGCGCTGCGCGGCGAGAGCGAAGAGCCGGACCATGACGAGGAGGTCAAGCGGCTCCGCCACGAAGTGCGGGAGTTGAGCACCGTCCTCGACACCGCGACGGATGGCGTGGTGTTCATCGATTCCGCCGGCAACATCCGCTCGATGAACGGCTCGGCGCACGCGCTCTTCGGGATCGAGGAAGACGACAGCGCCGGCCGGCCCTTCGTCACGCTCTTTGCCCATGAGAGCCAGAAGGCGACGATGGAGTATCTGGAGAGCCTGCGCGAAGGCGGCGCCTCGGCGATCGTCAACGAGGGCCGCGAGGTGATCGGGCGGGTCGCCCAGGGCGGCTTCATCCCGTTGTCGATCACGCTTGGGCCCCTGCCCGACGATCGCGGCTGGTGCGCAGTGATCCGCGACATCGCCCACTGGAAGCGCGTGGAGGAGGAACTGACGAGCGCCCGCCGCCAGGCCGAGGCGGCCAGCGTCCAGAAGAGCCAGTTCCTGACCAATGTCAGCCATGAACTGCGGACGCCGCTGAACGCCATCATCGGCTTTGCCGACGTGATGGCGACGGAATGCTTCGGCCCGATCGGCAACGACCGCTATCTGGAATATCTGGAAGACATCAAGCGCTCGGGGCACCACGTCCTCGACCTCGTCAACGACCTCCTCGACATCTCCAAGATCGAGGCCGGCAAGCTCGACCTGTCCTTCGAGGCGGTGTCGCTGAACGCGGTGATGGCCGAAGTGGTGGCGCTGATGCAGCCGCAGGCCAATCGCGAACGCGTGCTCGTGCGTTCCAACCTGCCTTCGTCGGTGCCGCCGGTGGTCGCCGACCACCGCTCGATCCGGCAGATCGCCATGAACCTCGTTTCCAACGCCATCCGTTTCACGCCGCCGGGCGGCCAGATCATCGTGTCGACCAGCTATGTCGCGGAGGGTGACGTAGCGCTCCGATTCCGCGACAGTGGCATCGGGATGACCGAACACGAAATCGAGATCGCGATGTTACCGTTTCAGCAGGTGAACCCGACATCAAGGCGGCGCGGCGAAGGAACCGGGCTCGGACTGCCGCTGACAAAGGCGATGGCCGAAGCCAACCGGGCGAATTTCACCATTTCCTCGACGCCCGGCGAAGGAACGCTGGTGGAAATTCTGTTTCCGCGCCAAAGGGTTCTTGCCAGCTAAGGACAGGTATTCCTGACCAGAACAATCTAGTTTAGAACGATTCAACTTTAGAACACCTCCAATCCATTGATATTGTTGATATTTCAGGCGCCCGTTGCTTGCGTTTTCAGCACTATTCGTGCATGAAACGGGCGTCGGCGACGTCCGCTTCTGGCCGGCACCACCCGCGGAATTCCCGTCCGATACCGGACCGGTTGAGCATCCGCTGACATCCGCCATCGCTGACGGGGGCATGCCTTCGCAGTCAGAGGGAGAGCTTTTCATGCATTTCAGAACGATCGCCCGTCCGGCCCGCCTGCTGGCCACCTCGGCCCTCGTCGCGGCCACCTTTGCCGCAGCGTCCGCGCAGGCAGAGGACATAAACATCTATACCTCGCGCCAGCCGGACCTGATCCAGCCCGTGCTCGACGCCTTCACCGAGGAGACCGGGCTGACCACGGCGACGATCTTCATCGACAAGGGGCTCGAGGAACGCATCGCCGCCGAGGGCGCCAACTCGCCGGCCGACCTGATCATGACCGTCGACATCGGTCGCCTTGATGCCGCCAAGCAGGCCGGCGTCGTGCAGGCCGTCGAAAGCGCGACGCTGGAAGAGAACATTCCCGCCGCGTTCCGCGACACCGAGAACGAATGGTTCGGCCTCACCGCCCGCGGCCGCGTCGTCTACGCATCCAAGGAGCGGGTCGGCGACGAGGCGATCACCTACGAGGAACTCGCCGATCCGAAGTGGAAGGGGCGCCTCTGCACCCGCTCCGGCCAGCACCAGTACAATATCGCGCTGATCGCCGCCTATATCGCCCATCACGGCGAAGAGGCGGCCCGCACCTGGGTCGAGGGGCTGCGCGACAATCTCGCAGGGCGTCCCGAAGGCGGCGACCGCGACCAGGCCAAGGCGATCGCAGCCGGCGAGTGCGACATCGGGATCGGCAACACCTATTATGTCGGCCTGATGATGAACAACGAGAAGGAGCCGGAGCAGAAGGAGTGGGCGGACGCCATCAAGGTCGTGATGCCGACCTTCGACAACGGCCGGACGCACGTGAACATCTCCGGCATCGCGCTCGCCAAGAACGCGCCGAACAAGGAGAACGCGCTGAAGCTGATGGAGTATCTCTCCGGCGACGAGGCGCAGCGCATCTATGCCGAGCTGAACTACGAGTATCCGCTCGAGCCCGGCATCGCGGCGTCGGAAGTGGTGACCTCGTTCGGTGAACTGAAGGTCGACGACATGCCGCTGGCCGAGATCGCCAAGCACCGCACCAAGGCCTCCGAGATCGTCGACGAAGTCGGCTACGACGACGGTCCGCAGAGCTGATCCGGTCCTTGCCAACCGATACCATCCGCGCCCGGGCGAAATTCGTCCCGGGCGCTTGCCTGTTTGATGCGCCGCGTGGCCAGACGACGCGCCTGCGCGACCCGCGTCCGGCCCGCCGCCTGCTGAAGTCGGCCTAGGCCGGGGCCGCCATGTCCGTTTCCGCGCCGCTGCTCACCCCGGTTCCCCGGCCACGTTTCCGCTTCCGGCGGCGGCAGGATCGCGGCTACCTGGTCGGCGCCGGTCTGGTGGCGCTGACGGTGATCCTGCCGATCGCGGCACTCGTCGTCATTGCGCTCACCGGCCAGTCGACCAATTGGGCGCATCTCGCCCAGACGATCCTGCCCCAGGCGAGCCGGGTGACGCTGCTGCTGATGCTCGGCATCGCCATCGTGGCGGGAACCACCGGCGTCGTCACCGCCTGGCTGGTGGCGACGTTCCAGTTTCCCTTCCGCCGCACCTTCGCCTGGGCACTGGTCCTGCCGCTGGCGGTGCCGACCTACATCGCCGCCTATTGCTTCGTCGAGTTCCTGCATTTCACCGGGCCGGTGCAGGGTGCGATCCGCGAGGTCTTCGGCTTCGAGACCCGCCGCGACTACTGGTTCCCGGACGTGCGCTCGCTGGGCGGGGCGGTGTTCATCCTCTCCTCGGTGCTCTACCCGTACGTTTTCCTGACGACGCGGATGGTCTTCGTCATGCAGGGTCGCAAGGCCGGCGACGTCGCCCGCACGCTCGGCGCGTCGCGCGCCGCCGTCTTCCTCAAGATCCTGCTGCCGATGGCGCGTCCAGCGATCGCCGTCGGCATCGCGCTCGCCCTGATGGAAGCGATCAACGACATCGGCGCGGTGGAATTCCTCGGCGTGCGCACGCTGACTTTCGCGGTCTATTCGACCTGGCTGAACCGCGGCGACCTTCAGGGCGCGACGCAGATTGCCCTGATGATGCTGGGGGTCATCGTGCTGCTGGTGCTGGTCGAGCGCCTGGGGCGGCGCCAGCAACGCTTCACCATCCATCGCGGCGACCGGCCGCAGACCGGTCGCGAAGCCCTGCCCGGCTGGAAGGGCCTTGCGGCGGCACTGGCCTGCCTGCTGCCGATCGTCGCCGGTTTCGGAATCCCGCTTTACGTGCTCGGCGACTATGCGCTCAGCCGGACCGCGCAATTGAGCGATCCGCAGCTCTGGCGGGCGCTGCGCAACACGGTGACGGTGGCAGGATCGGCGGGACTGCTGACCGTCGCCGCCGGATTCTTCATGGCCTACGGCATAAGGCTGACGCGTAGCCGCCGACTCTCGGCGCTGGTACGCGTCGGCGCGCTCGGCTACGCCGTGCCCGGGACGGTGCTGGCGATCGGCATCCTGATCCCGCTGGCTGCCTTTGACAATTTCGTCGACGCGCGGATGCGCGAATGGTTCGGCGTCTCGACCGGCCTGCTGCTGTCGGGCTCGGGCTTTGCGATCGTCTATGCCTGTTTCGTGCGCTTCATGGCGATGGGCCACGGCGCGATCGAAAGCGGCTTCTCCAAGCTCTCGCCGCATCTCGACATGGCCGCCCGCACGCTGGGACGCAGTCCCGGCGGAACGCTGCGCCAGGTCCTCTTGCCGCTGATGCGCCCGGCACTGCTGACGGCGTTCCTGCTGGTCTTCGTCGACACCGCCAAGGAATTGTCGGCGACGATCCTGCTGCGCCCGTTCAATTTCGATACGCTGGCGACCTTCGTGTATGCGCAGACCTCCCGCGCCGCCTTCGAGGACGGCGCCGTCGCAGCGTTGATGATCGTGCTGGTGGGAATCCTGCCGGTGGTCCTGCTCACACGCTCGATCCTCGCCGACACGGATCCTGCATGAGAGCTTTCCGGCGGCTGTAAGCCTCGGCCGGTTCCAGTCGCCGGCAAGCATCCTCTCGCGGCAATTACGGAACCGTGAAGTTGATAGGGCGTTTCCTCTGCCCAGGCCAACGATAAGAGGAAACACGGGAATGACACGTCTATCGCTCTTGCTCGGGGGCGTTGCCCTCTTCGCCCTCCCCATCAGCGCAGCCTCGGCGGATTGCCGGGAGGAAATCGCGCAGCTTCAGGACAGCGACGTCACCGCTTCCATCTCCGGCGCTGCCGATAGCGGCCCGGCCGAAGGCACGACCACCAATTTCGAGACCGGCGCAGGCGTCGACACGTCGGGCGGGGTCTCCAAGGATGGCAGCACGGCGCCGCTCGAGACCGACAACTCGACGACTGCCGGCGGCAGCACCGCGCCGACCGGCGGCGCCGGGGCAGCGGCGGCGACCGCCGGTGCCACGACACCTGCCGGAGGAACCGGGACAGCGGCCGGCGCCTCGCAGCAGGCTGATGCCGGCGGGCAGGCTGGCGAGATCGCCAAGGATGGCAGCAACATGCCGCTCGAGGACGCCGCCAGTGAGGAGACTGCGATGTCCGGCCAGGACGCGCAGTCACAGCAGGCAGGCGCCGATACCGCAGCCAGCGGTCAGGCCGGCGCCAGCACGATGGCGAATGCGGCCGGTAACGAAGACGGTGGTTTCCAGGATGCCATCGACCGGGCTGAAGCAGCTCTCGCGGCCGGTGACGAAGCGGCCTGCATGACGGCGGTCGAGGAAGCCAAGGGCCTCCAGACCCAGTAAGCTTCACCCGCAGATCCCACATCCATCAACGCCGGCCTGCAGGGGCCGGCGTTTTCGTGAGGGGCACATCGTACGTGAAGCAGCTCAGCTTTGCAGTTCCGCCCGATCGGCGAACAGGGCCAGCGCTTCGGGATTGGCGAGCGCCTCGAGGTTGCGGACGTGTCTCCCCTCGACCACCTCGCGTACCGCCAGTTCGACAATCTTGCCGGACTTGGTGCGCGGAATGTCGGCCACTTCGAGGATCTTGGCCGGCACGTGCCGCGGCGAGGCGCCCTGGCGAATTGCCGTCCTGATCCGACCGGAAAGGTCGTCGGTCAGACGGGCACCGTCCGAAAGCCGCACGAAGAGGACGACACGCACGTCGTCGTCCCAGGGCTGACCGATGCAGATCGCTTCGGCCACCTCGTCCATCTGCTCGACGATGTTGTAGATCTCGGCGGTGCCGATCCGCACGCCCTGCGGGTTCAGCGTCGCGTCTGACCGGCCGTGGATGACGATGCCCCCGTGCTCGGTCCATTCGGCGAAGTCGCCATGGCACCAGACGCCGGGAAACTGGTCGAAATAGGCGCTCTTGTAGCGCTCGCCGGAGGGATCGTTCCAGAAGCCGACCGGCATCGACGGGAATGCCTTCGTGCAGACGAGGTCGCCCTTGCCGGAGGCCAGAGGCCGGCCGCTTTCGTCCCAGACATCGACAGCCATGCCGAGGCCCGGGCCTTGGATCTCGCCGACATGGACCGGCAGCAGAGGCACCCCGAGCACGAAGCACGAGACGATGTCGGTCCCCCCGGACATCGATGCCAGGTGCACGTCCGGCCTGATCGCCGCATAGACGTATTCGAAACCTTCCGGCGACAGCGGCGAGCCGGTCGAGCCGAGCATCTCGAGCGTCGAGAGGTCGTGGGTCTTCAGCGGCTCGAGCCCCTGCTTGCGCGCCGCGTCGATGAATTTGGCGCTGGTGCCGAGGAATGTCGCGCGCTCCTCCGCCATGTAGTCGAAGATCACCGACGGACGTGGGTGGAAGGGCGAGCCGTCGTAGAGCAGCAACGTGGCCCCCGTCGCGAGCGCCGAGACCAGCCAGTTCCACATCATCCAGCCGCAGGTGGTGAAATAGAAAACACGTGCGTCCGGCCCGAAGCCGCAGTGCAGGCGATGTTCCTTCAGGTGCTGCAGCAGCGTTCCGCCGGCCGAATGCACGATGCATTTCGGCACCCCCGTCGTGCCGGAGGAGAACAGGATGTAGAGCGGGTGCGAAAATGGCAGCTGCTGGAACTCGATGGGCGCCGGGGTAAACGGCGCCAGGAAGCCTTCCATGGTGATGCCATTGGTGACCGCCGCCGCAACCGCCTCGGCGGTGCCGAGATAGGGCACCACGATCGTCCGCTGCGGTGCCAGGCTGGCGGTGATCGGGCCAAGCTTGTCGGCGATCGCGATCCGCTTGCCCGCATAGAAGTAACCGTCGCAGCAGATCAGCAGCTTCGGCTCGATCTGGCCGAAGCGGTCCAGCACGCCGCGCTCGCCGAAATCCGGCGAGCAGGATGACCACACGGCGCCGATGGACGCCGCGGCGAGCATGGCGGCGACGGTTTCCGGCAGGTTCGGCATCATCGCGGCGATGCGGTCGCCCGCGACGACTCCCTCGGCGCGGAACGCCTGGGCGAAGCGGGAGACGAGGTCGGTCAGTTCGCGCCAGGAGAGGCGCTGGCGCACCGCTTCCTCGCCGCGAAAGACGATCGCGTCCCCATCGCGGGTCCCCTCGCCGGCGAAGCTCAGCAGATTCTCGGCAAAGTTGAGCCGGGCATAGGGGAAGAAGCGGTCGTCACGCATGGTGGCGCCTGGCGCAAGGGCGGTTTCGCCGCGTTCGCCGACGACGCCGCAGAAATCCCAGACATCCGCCCAGAAGTCGGCGCGGCGGTCGACGGACCAGCGGTGCAATGCGTCGTAATCGGGAAGGCTGAGGTCGTGCCGCTCCGCCGCCATTGCCGCAAAGGCAGTCATCGGGTGGTGCGCGATCCGCGCTGCATCCGGCGTCCACAGCAGCTTGCCGCCCATCGTCGATCCTCCGCGCACCCTGCCTTGCTGGTGCCATAGGACCTTTGCATTGGCAACGCCCGGAGTGGAGCGCCAGCCTCGCCGATGCGGTCTGCCCCAAGGCTTTGCTTCTGGAGCTTGGGACGATTACAAATGGCGCGACTGAAGAAGGATGTTTCGTGACGCGGCCCTCCCCCCGAGACCGGCTCGAACGAGCGGTTCATGCGTTCGCGAAGCGTCGGGTGCGCGCCGGTATCGTGCTCGGCGCTCTTGCCCTTGTCGCCGCCCTCGTCGTGCTGCCGCGGCTTTCGCTCGGATCGGACGAAGCGCGGGGAATGCTTCTGGCTGAACTCGAGCGGGCGGTCGGCGGGCCCGTGTCGATCGATGGTCCGGTAAGCTACTCGCTCCTGCCGATAACCCGAATCAGCGCCGAACGACTGCGCATGGACGACGGCGAAGCATTGCGCGTCGAGCGTGTGGTCGCGGATCTCGATCCCGTCGATGCCATGTTCGGCAGAGCCAGCATATCGCGGCTTGTCCTGATCCGGCCGGAATATCATGCCGAAGCCAGTGAACCGGCCGGGCCCGCCGGAACCGATCTATCCGACACGGTGGTTGCGCCTCCGGCAGACGGCCCGCGCGCCATGGCGATGCAACTTCTGGCGCGGCTGCCAAGCGCGCGGATGGTCGATATCCGCCAAGGCGTCTTCCGAGCCGGTGACGAGGCGGGCGGCTTCAGCAACGCCAACCTGGTCGTCAACCGCAGCGCAGGGGGGGACGGCCTCGATGCGGCGGGAAGCTTCGTGTGGAATGGCGACACGACGACCATGCGCATCAAGCTCGGGTCGAAGAAGGCCCTGATGACTGGCGGATCCAGCAGCGTCGACTTCGTCATGTCTTCGCCGACGTTGGTGGCGAGCTTCGACGGTGATGCCAGCCTCGACCGCAATGCCGGCATCACCGGCCGCGTTCAGCTGGAGAGTCCCTCGCTCAGCCGCAGCATCGACTGGCTCGCCGATCCGAGCGCGCCGGTGCCAAATGTCGGCGCGCTCTCGGTGGCGGGCGACCTGATCTTCGCCGGTGTCGACGCGAACCTGCAGAATGCCGACGTCCGGATCGCCGGCAGCAACGGCCGCGGCGCGCTGGAGGCAAGTTTTGCCGGCGACACGGCAACGGTCGGCGGGACGCTGGCCTTCGAAAGGCTCGACCTCACGCCCCTCGTGCGAGCCGTGGCGCCTTTGCCGGACGATCCCTTCGATCTGACACGCAGGATCGACGTCGGATTTACCCAGGAGATCGGTCTCGACCTTCGCCTTTCCGCCGAACGCGCCATGCTCGGCGCGGTGACGGCCGAAGACGTCGCCGCAGCACTGCTCGTGGCCGACGGAAAGGCGACGATCGACGTCGGTGACGCCATCCTGCTGGGCGGCCGCGGCCAGGCGAACATCGTCGTCGATTCCGATCAGATGCCGCCGCAGGCGACCGGTCACCTCACCCTGTCGGACGTCGATACCGCGGCACTGTTCGCCGCGCTCGACATCACCCTCGTGGGAGTCGCCGGCCGGTCCGATATCTCGGCCGAGATGACGACGCCGGTCACCGACTGGGCTTCGATCTCGCGCAACGTCCAGTTCGATACCAGGGTCAGAACCCAGAGCGGAGTGCTGACCGGCTTCGACCCCGACGTGTTCCGCCGACCGGGGGCGCGGGCGCTCGCCGAAGGTACCTCAGGCGCCACCGTACCCTTCACCAGGCTCGAAACCCGCCTCGCCACATTCGGGCCGCGGATCCATCTGCGGGAGTTCGTTCTCGCCAGCGGCACCGGCACCGTTCGGGCCGCAGGGGTGCTTTCGGCGCTGACGCACGAGATGCGGATTCGCGGGACCTTCGATTCCGCCACCCCGATGACCGCGTCCAACAACGGCGAATTCACCACATCGAAACCAGTCGCGTTCACGATGGCAGGCCATTGGCCCAACCCGGACGTGACGTCGCGATAGAGCATCGGCCATTTTCGGCGACGCTATCGGCGACATCGCATCCGGCCATCCACGGATGCTTCCCGTATGACGATGTCCGCCCGCGTCCTCGCTGTCGCTGCCCTGTCGACGCTCCTGGTTGCGGCCGCCCCTGCCTCAGCGGCCGAACCATCCTGTTCCGGTCGATTTCACGCCGCGCTGTCGTCCATCGAAGCAGAGGAATACGCCGCGCTGAAAGCCGCGCAGACCATCGCCTTCAAGGGTGACGGGGCGATGCCCGGCGCATTCGTGTTCGCGCCGCCGAGCATGCCGCGAAGCCGCGAGGAGATGGCCGCACTGAAGGAGGCCAACAGCCTCGCCCGTGGCCGCGGGCGGCCCGCCTGGCTGGCCAGCGCCGACAGCCGCTGGCTGGCGGATCGCGTGACGAGCGAACTCGGCGACTATCTTTCGCAGGAGGAGACGCCGTTTCTCTGCGGTGGTGTCGTCGACTACCTCGCGCTGTTGCGGGCGCAGATCGCCCGGGTCGGCGGCGGGGCAACAGACGGCGAGGCGCTGGTGACGGTGCAGGCGAAGGCCACGCGCCAGGCGATCCGGGCGGCTGAAGCGGCCGCAAGGCCGGCGCCGTCGCCCCGCTATGCCCCACCATACCGCAACCTGCTCCTGTCGATCGTCGATTTCCGGCCGTCTCGCGGCCTGGAGCGCGATCCGGCAATCGACCCGATGCAGACGAACACCACCTTCAAGGATTTCCAGGGTCCGCGGATCGATCCGGATTTGCCGCCGCTGGCCATGGTGGCGCCGATCCCGCTCGCCACTGACGCGGACCGTCTCGCCGCCATCGACCGGCTGATCGCGATCGCCGCGGCGCGCGATCTCGTCGCCAGCCTGACCGAGGAGGACATGGGCGACGCGGAGGAAGAGGCGGATGCTCCGGAGCAGCGCCCGGTTCTCGCGCGGCTCGCCGCCCTGCAGCCCGCCTTCGCAGCGACGACGGTTCCGGCAAGCGAGGCGCCGACCCGGCGCGCGCTGCTCGCGGCGCTGTCGGCGATCGAAGCGCTGGACTATCTGGCGCACCGGCCAGCGCCGGGCGGCGATCCGATGCTCGCGGCGATCGAGCGCACCTTCACGGCCATCGAATCGGCCCACACGACGTCCTGCGACTGCCGGAACTGACGACGACGGGGCTGCGGGCGTCAGGCGCCGGCCGCCATCCGTTCATCCCGCTGCTTGACGAAGGCGTTGCGCTTGTTGACGAGCGCCGCGAGGATCACCCCCACCGTCACGATGGCGATGAGGATGGTGCAGACGGCATTGATCTCCGGCGTCACGCCCAGCCGCACCTGGCTGTAGATCTTCATCGGCAGGGTCGTCGCCCCCGGTCCGGAGGTGAAGCTGGCGATCACCAGATCGTCGAGCGACAGGGTGAATGCCAGCATCCAGCCCGCGAAGACCGCCGGCCAGATCATCGGCAGCGTGATCGACAGGAAGGTGCGGGCCGGCGTCGCGCCGAGATCCATCGCGGCCTCCTCCAGCGAGCGGTCGATCGAGACCAGCCGCGACTGGACGACGACGGCGACGAAGCACATCGAGAAGGTGATGTGGGCGAGCGTCACGGTCCAGAAACCGCGGTTGAAGTCGATGGCGACGAACAAGAGCAGCAGCGACAGGCCGGTGATCACCTCGGGCATCACCAGCGGCGCGAAGACCATGCCGGTGAACAGCATGCGACCGCGAAAGCTGGTGTAACGGGTCAGCGCCAGCGCCGCGAGTGTGCCGAGGACGGTAGCGACGCTCGCCGACAGGAGCCCGACGCGGATCGTCACCCAGGCGGCGTCCATCAGGCCCTGATTGTCGAACAGCTGCACGTACCAGCGGGTCGAAAAACCGGTCCAGACCGTCACCAGCCGCGACTCGTTGAACGAGTAGATGATCAGCAGCACGATCGGCAGGTAGAGGAACGCGAAGCCGACGACGACCGACGCGATGTTGAAGCCGGACCAGCGGCGGGTCACGCGGCATTCTCCTGCCGGGCCTGGACCCGCTGGAAGATCATGATCGGCACCACCAGGAGCAGCAGCAGGACGATGGCGACGGCGGAGGAGACCGGCCAGTCGCGGTTGTTGAAGAACTCCAGCCAGAGCGTCTTGCCGATCATCAGCGTCCGCGACCCGCCGAGCAGGTCGGGAATGACGAATTCGCCGACGGCGGGAATGAAGACCAGGAAGCAGCCGGCGAGGACGCCGGGCAGCGACAGCGGGAAGGTGATCCGCCAGAACGCCCGGGCCGGCGTCGAGCCGAGATCGGCGGCGGCTTCCAGCAGTGTGTCGTCCATCTTCTCCAGGCTGGCGTAGATCGGCAGCACCATGAAGGGCAGGTAGGAGTAGACGATGCCGATATAGATCGCCGTGTGGGTGTTGGTGATGATCAGCGGCGTGTCGATGACGCCGAGAAACAGCAGGAACTGGTTCAGCAGCCCCTCGGGCTTCAGGATGCCGATCCAGGCGTAGACGCGGATCAGGAAGCTCGTCCAGAACGGCAGGATGACCAGCATCACCAGCAGCGGCCGCAGGCCAAGCGGCGCGCGCGCCATGCCGTAGGCCAGCGGATAGCCAATCAGCAGCGCAAGGAACGTCGAGATTCCCGCGATGATCAGGCTGGAGACGTAGGCGTTGATGTAGAGCGCGTCGTCGACGATCCAGCGATAGTTGTCGAGCGTCAGCTGGCCGAGCGACTCCAGCCAGGTCGAGGGATCCCCGAATGTCGGCGTGTAGGGCGGGATCGCGGTCGCGATGTTCGAGACCGAGATCTTGAAGACGATGAGGAACGGCACGAGGAACAGCGCCGCGAGCCACAGATAGGGCACCGCGATGACGACGCGCTTGAAGAGGCTGGTTCTTGCTGCTGCCATCGCCCGCTTATCCTGACTTCTACCGGTTGAGGAGCAGGCCGGCATCGGCATCGAAGGCGACATGGGCGCGATCGTGCCAGGTCAGCTGCAGCGGGCTGAAGCGGTGCCGGTTGATCATCGAAACGCGCACGATCTGGCCGTTGTCGAGCCGGATGTGGAAGGACGTCATGTCGCCGAAATAGGCGATCTCCCAGACTTCGCCGGACAGGACGTTGGCGCCCTCGATCGGCTCGGCCGAGATCCGCAGCTTCTCCGGCCGCACCGCATACCAGGCGGTCTCGCCGATCTCCGCGGGCGCCGTCGAATCCACCACCATCTCGCCGCCGCCCGGCGCCTCCAGCACGATGCGGGCGGCATCCTTGCGAACCACCTTGCCCTCGAAGAGGTTCACGCTGCCGACGAAGTCGGCGACGAAGCGCGAGGCCGGCGCCTCGTAGACTTCCGGCGGGGCGGCCAGTTGGACGATCTGGCCCTTCTCCATGATGGCGATCCGGTCCGCCATGGTCATCGCCTCCTCCTGATCGTGGGTGACGACGATGAAGGTCATGCCGAGCTCGTATTGCAGGTCGGTCAGCTCGAACTGGGTTTCCTCGCGCAGCTTCTTGTCCAGCGCGCCCAGCGGCTCGTCGAGCAGCAGCACCTTCGGCCGCTTGGCAAGCGAGCGGGCGAGGGCCACGCGCTGGCGCTGGCCGCCGGAGAGCTGGTGCGGCTTGCGGGCGGCATAGGGCTCCAGCTTGACCAGCTTCAGCACCTCGGCGATGCGGTCGGCGCGCTCGCCCTTGCCCATGCCCTCCTGCTTCAGGCCGAAAGCGATGTTGTTCTCGACACTCATGTGCGGGAACAGCGCGTAGCTCTGGAACATCATGTTCACCGGCCGCCGGTAGGGCGGCGTGCCGGTGAGGTCCTCGCCGTCGAGGACGATGCGCCCCTTTGTCGGCGTCTCGAAGCCGGCGAGCATCCGCAGAAGCGTGGACTTGCCGCAGCCGGACGCGCCCAGCAGCGCGAAGAACTCCCGGCGGTAGATCGACAGCGTCAGGTCGTCGACGGCGGTGAAATTGCCGAAGTCCTTGGTGACCGCGTCGAACTCGATATAGGGCTGCTGAGTGGGATCGGCCCAGGGCGCAAAGCTCTTGCGGATGCTGCCAAGCGACTGCGCCTTCATCGGGGGAACTGCCTCCGCAAGTGGGTACCGGAAGCCGGGGCGTCACCGCCCCGGCTTTGGTTCAGGCCTGTCACTGGCCTGTGACGACGCGGGTCCAGAGCCGCGTCTGCAGGCGCTGCGCAGCCGGGTCCTTCGGGTCGATCGCATAGAGTCGCTGGCGCGTCTCCTCCGGCGGATAAACTGCCGGGTCCTCGAGGATGTCCGCGTTCACGAATTCCTTCGAGTCGGCGTTGCCGTTGGCGTAGTTCACGTAGTTGGTCGCCTTGGCGATCACCTCGGGCCGCATGATGTAGTTGAGGAACTCGTGCGCCTCCTCGACATTCGGTGCGTCGGCAGGGATTGCCATGTTGTCGAGCCAGGTGACGGCACCCTCCTCGGGAATCACGTACTGGATCTCAACGCCCTGCCCGGCTTCTGCGGCGCGATCGCGCGCCTGGAGGATGTCGCCCGACCAGCCCAGCGCCATGCAGATGTCGCCGTTGGCGAGCGCCTCGATATATTCGGAGGAGTGGAACTTGCGGACATAGGGGCGGATCGAGAGCAGCAGCTCCTGCGCCTTGTCGAGATCCTCCCGCTCGTCCGAATTCGGATCGAGGCCGAGATAGTTCAGCGCCGCCGGCACCACTTCCTCGGGCGTGTTGAGCACGTAGATGCCGCAATCGGCCAGCTTGGCGGCGGTTTCCGGGTCGAACAACAGGTCGAACGTGTCGAGCTTCGCATCCTCGCCGAGGCGCTCCTCGACCATCCCGACGTTCAAGCCGAGGCCGGTCGTGCCCCACATGTAGTTGATCGCGTGCTGGTTCTCCGGATCGTAGCGGGCCAGCCGCTCCATCACCTGCGGGTCGAGATTGTCCCAGTTGGTGAGCTTGGACTTGTCGAGCGGCTGGAAGACCCCGGCCTGGATCTGGCGGGCGAGGAAGGTGCCGGTCGGGACCACGATGTCGTAGCCGGTGCCGCCCGCGAGCAGCTTGGTCTCGACGATCTCGTTGGAATCGAACACGTCGTAGACGACGCGGATGCCGGTTTCCTTGGTGAAGTCGGCGAGGATCGATTCGTCGATGTAATCCGACCAGTTATAGACGTTGACGACGCGTTCCTGGGCGCTGGCGGGCGAAAGGGTCATGGCAAGAGCCGCTACCGCCGCCCCGAAAAGATACTGCTTCATCGACGAAGCCCCCTGTTTGCGGTGAACCGTTCGGGCCGCCAGGGTGGCCGCCCGCAACACCAGCATGTGGTGGTAGCGACCATAAGGGCATCGGCACCGTGATTTCCAGTCCCGATTGATGACGTTTGCACAACGATGGAGCACTGCTCAGCGCGGCGTCATCCGGATCATGTAACGGGCATCCGCGCCGTAGGAGGCGAGAGCGCCGGGCGGCAGCCGGCCGGCCGCCTCGGCAAAGCCGAAATGCGACCAGAACGGCGCCGTGGCGTAGACCGATACCAAAGCGGCGCAGCGGTAGGCTTCCGCCAGTTCCAGCAGGTGCTCGACGGCCGGTGCCGCCAGACCGTGGCCGCGCGCCTCGGGGGCGACCGCCACGTCGTGGAGGTAGAAACAGTTGGCCGGTTGCGGCAGCGCGCCGAGCGGCGTGTCGAGCTTCGGCGGCGCCCCCTGGGTCCAGGGATGGCCGACCGCGTAGCCGAGGCAGCCGCCCTCGCCATCGGCCAACACCAGGCAGCCTTGCGGATAGAGCCGCAGCCGGTCGGCGAAGATCGCCACATCCTCCCGCAACAACGGGTGGATCCGGTCGGCGAGTTCGGCGACGGCGGGCAGATCGGCGCTCGCCATCGCCCGCCATTGCAGATTGTCCCTTCGCATCGTCATCGACCGGAGCGCTCCTCTCGCCTAGCGGTGCTTGGTGCCCTCGCCATAGAACAGCTTTTCCCAAGCCTTGTGAGCCTTGTACCCCTCGCGGATGAATGGGGTGAACACCGCCATGTTCAGGACCGCCTTGTTGGTCAGGCTGGCGGGAAAGGTCAGCGGCTTCTCGAAATCGACAAACAGCACGACCCGCACTTCGTCCGAGTGGTTCCAGGCTTCGTGCTCGTAGGCGTCGTCGAAGATCAGCGCCTTGCCTTCCTCCCAGTGGCAGGTCTGGTCGTCGACGCGGATGCCGACCTTGTCGGGCTGGTCCGGGACGATCAGGCCGAGATGGAAACGCAGCACGCCGTTATAGGGGCCGCGATGCGGCGGCAGGTGCTTGCCGGGCTCGAAGATCGAGAACATTGCCGATTTGAGGCCGGGGATCTTCTGCAGGATCCGCCAGGTCTCGGGGCATTGGCGGATCGCCTCCTCCGACTTGATGCCATAGCCGCAGAGGAAGAAGGTCTTCCAGTTCTGGTCGGAAGAGATCGAACGCACCTCCGACGATATCTCGTGGAACGCCGGCAATTCGCCCTTGCGCACGAGGATCTTGTCCAGCTCGCCGCGGATCAGCCGCCATTCGGCCTCGACCTCGCGCGCCCAGGGAAAGGCGTCGGTCGGAAACACCGGCGGATTGCCCACGGCGGAGTGCTTGAGATTGAGCTTTTCGGCGCCGTCGACGAGGCGCTGGACCGAGCGGACGACGAAACCCTCGCGGGTCAGCGTGTCCTCCAGGCCCTCGGTCTTCAGTTTCTGCTGGCTGACAGGCTTGTCCATTGCTTCACTTCACTCAGGTCAAAACGCCTTGCGATCGCTGGAGAGCCAGCCAATCTGCCGCCGGGGGCTTCATGACGATTTTGCGACAATCGCCGGTGCGGCAGGCCGGATGTGGCTCCGCGCCTACTGGAAGTCAAACGCCGACAGGCCGGTGACCATCTCGTCGAGGCCGAGCGGGCGGGTCAGTGGCGGCTCCGCCCGGGCAAGGCAGCCCTGGCGTTCGCACAGACGGCAGGCCGGACCTATAGCGGTCGGAACCGGCGCCCCGCCGAGATGGCGGCCGTAGACGGTCTCGTCCTTGAAGCCGATGTCGCAGCCGATGAGGATTGCGGTTCGGCGCGGCCGCTCCTCGAACCCCGCCTGCAGGCCTTCCAGCGTTCGCGCGATAAGCAGGAATTCGGCGCCGCCCGGCATCTGCGCCGCCTCGACGAGGATCTGTCCCGGCTGGGCGAAGGCGGCATGGATCGGCAGCTTCGGGCAGTCGCCGCCGAAGCGCTGGGTCGGAAAGCCGCGCGCCCCGGCGCGGCGGAAGCGGTTGCCGGCATTGTCGACCTCGAGCAGGAAGAACGGAACGCCGGGTGCCGCCTGGCGCTGCAGCATGGTCAGCCGGTTGGCGGCCTGCTCGAAGGAGACCTGGAAGCGGCCGCGCAGCACGTCGACGTCGTAGGCGGCGCGCTGGGCGGCCGACTGGAACGCCGCGTAGGGCATCATCAGTGCGTGCGCCGCATAGCGCAGCAGCTCGAAGCGGCCCAGCCGGCGCGCCTCGTCGCTGGAGAAGCCGAAGGTCTCGTTTTCCGCCGCGATCACGTCGCCGAAGGCGAGGAGGCAGGCTTCCATCGCCGTCTCGCGGAGCCGGTCGGCGGGCGCCAGCCGTTCCGACAGGAACAGCCGGCGGGAATGGCGATCGAAGCGCCTTCGCCAGTTCGGCATGGTCTGCACCGGCAGCACGCGCACCGAGACGTCGTGCTCGCTGCGCAGCCAGGCCTTCAGCCCGGCCATCAGGTCGTCGCCCGGGGCCAGCACCTGATGAAAGCGCTCGGCCGCCGTCTCGATTGCCGGAAAGTGGTTAGGCCGCGTCTCGAAGGTCTCTCGGACCTCGTCGATCGGCAGCCGCGTTCCTGCCAGCCGCGTCTCGCGCCCCTCCCGGGCGAGCAGCACCGACAGATCGGTCAGTCGCGCCTGCTGTTCGCGATAGGCGCGGTAGAGCTTGACGATGCCCGCCGCCGCGTTGGGCGCGGCATCCGCCACCTCGAGCAGCTCCTGCTCGCCCGGCAGTTCGCCCGACAGCAGCGGATCGGAGAACACGCCGCGCAGTTCGGCGAGCGAGTTCTGCTTCTCGCCGCCCTGCAGATCGGTGAAATCGATCGTGTAGGTGCGCGACAGCTTGAGGATCAGCTGCACCGTCAGCGGGCGCTGGTTGCGCTCGATGAGATTGAGATAGGACGGCGAGATGCCGAGCGCCTCGGCCATCGCCGTCTGGGTCAGGCCGAGCCCGTTGCGGATGCGGCGGATGCGCGGACCGGCAAAGATCTTGTTCTCGGCCATCAGCGGCGGCCGTGCAGCGAGGACGCGGCAGGGCCCAGTACAACACCGCGCCGAAGCGCGTCTCGCCTCAGTGGGCGAGCGGCCCGCCGCTCTGCATCCGACGCAGACAGGCAGGCCCCGGACCGCGCATGTAATAGCGCTCCGGACGATACGGCCGCTGCGACTCGTCGCGGATCAGCCCCAGCAGACTCAACACGGTACGCACGGCACGCATCGTTTACTCCATCATCCATTCGCTCGTTCACCGACGACTGGGGGAACGATCGCAGAAGGAAGTTTCGAATCATCTGCTGGCGCGGCCAATTTGTGTTGCGGGATGGTGATTTAGCGAAAATACGAACGGTTGTGGCGGCGCCGCCACAGGACGCGGAGCGGCACAAGGACCGATACCGGGCGACTAACATCCTATGACAATTGTGACATACTGACAAGCGAGCCTTGTGAAGACTTCGACAAGACGACCCGAATTCGATGGCCCGCCGGACGAACAAGGCTGTAATCCCCAGCATGCCCCTGACATCTTCCGAATCGAGCGCTGTCGCAGATTGTCACTGCGCCGCCGACCGATACGGAGGATCACCTGCCATGACCGATTTTTACAACCTTGTTCCCTCGGCCCCCGAAGGCCGCTTCGACAACGTCACCCGCGACTACGGCGTCGAGGACGTCCAGCGGCTGCGCGGTTCCATGCAGATCCGCTACACGCTGGCCGAGAATGGGGCGAACCGGCTCTGGCAGCTGATCCACTCGGAGGACTTCGTCAATTCGCTCGGCGCGATGACCGGCAACCAGGCGATGCAGCAGGTCCGCGCCGGCCTCAAGGCGATCTACCTGTCCGGCTGGCAGGTCGCCGCCGACAGCAACACCGCCTCGTCGATGTATCCCGACCAGTCGCTCTATCCGGCCAACGCCGCGCCGGAGCTCTGCCGGCGCATCAACCGCACCTTGCAGCGCGCCGACCAGATCGAGCACGCGGAAGGCGAGATGTCGGTCGACACCTGGTTCGCGCCGATCGTCGCCGACGCGGAGGCCGGCTTCGGCGGGCCCCTCAACGCCTTCGAGATCATGAAGGCGTTCATCGAGGCGGGCGCCGCGGGCGTGCATTTCGAGGACCAGCTGGCCTCGGAGAAGAAGTGCGGCCATCTCGGCGGTAAGGTGCTGATCCCGACCCAGGCGCATATCCGCAATCTGACGGCAGCCCGCCTCGCGGCCGACGTCATGGGCGTGCCGTCGCTGGTGATCTGCCGCACCGACGCGGAAGCCGCCAAGCTGATCACCTCCGACATCGACGAGCGCGACCAGCCCTTCGTCGACTACGACGCCGGCCGCACGCCCGAGGGCTTCTACCGGGTCAAGAACGGCCTCGAGCCCTGCATCGCCCGGGCCATCGCCTGCGCGCCCTATTCGGACCTGATCTGGTGCGAGACCTCCAAGCCCGATCTCGATCAGGCGAAACGCTTTGCCGAGGCAGTGCGCAAGGAGCATCCGAACCAGCTTCTCGCCTACAACTGCTCGCCCTCCTTCAACTGGAAGAAGAACCTCGATGACGCCACGATCGCCAAGTTCCAGAAGGAGCTCGGCGCCATGGGCTACAAGTTCCAGTTCATCACGCTCGCCGGCTTCCACCAGCTGAACCACGGCATGTTCGAGCTGGCGCGCGGCTACAAGGACCGGCAGATGGCCGCCTATTCGGAGCTGCAGGAGGCCGAGTTCGCCTCCGAGGCGGACGGCTACACCGCCACCAAGCACCAGCGCGAAGTCGGCACCGGCTATTTCGACGCCGTGTCGATGGCGATCACCGGCGGCAGTTCCTCGACGACCGCCATGGGCGAATCCACCGAGAGCGCGCAGTTCAAGGCCGTCGCGCCGATGAGCGAAGCGGCGGAATAGGCACGACGTCCCGGGTGGCGGTGTCGCCACGCGGGATCATTCGGCAATGACAACGGGAGAGAAACGATGAGTGCCACGATCAGCCACAGCGAAGACCGCCCGCGCACAAGGGTGAAGGAACGCGCCGAAGAGCAGTCCTCCGCCATGGACGAAGCCCAGCAGGCGGCGATCCGCATGCTCGCCAACGACCTCCACCGGCTGAACCAGTCGGTGATGAAGGCGGTGGAGTCCGGCGTCTCGGTCGAGCTCGTGCGTTCGGCCCGTCATCATGGCGGCGACGGCAACTGGGGTGACCTGCTCATCCCGGTGGTGGTCAAGACCGGCGCCTGAAGCGGCGGCTGGATTGCTGCGCGAAGACAGGGGAAACAACGGGCCGCGCGCGATCGCGGCCCGTTCCACCTTCCCTCGCCTTGCGTGGCCGGCTATGCTCGCGCCTGCGCCGAATGGCCCCGCGAAGGACTGCATGCCCGACACGACAAGGACGAAACCGCCCCGTTCCCCGGTTCCCGCCCGGCTCAACCGCCGCGCCCCGCGCCCGAAGGGCAGCGGCAACGAGGCGAGCCCGATCAAGGGGGCTCCGATGCCGGTGAAGCGCGACATCGGCCATCTCAAGCTGTCGCCGGACGAGACCCGCATCTTCCTGGAATCCAAGCGCGGCGTGCGCTCGATGCAGGAGGCGACCGAATGGCTCGCCGCCCGCGGCATCGACGATCTCGAATGCATCACCCCGGATCTGGCGGGCGTCGCGCGCGGCAAGATGATGCCGGCGAAGAAGTTTGTCGGCGAGACGTCGCTGGCGCTGCCCTCCGCGCTCTTCATGCACACGATCTCCGGCGAGTATCCGGAGGAGAGCGGCGAGTTCCGCTATTCGCCGAATGACGGCGACCTGAAGCTGGTGCCGGACCTTTCGACCCTGGCGCTGGTGCCATGGGAAAGCGATCCGACGGCGCAGGTGATCTGCGATCTCGTCGACCAGTCGGGCGCCGCCGTCGGCTACACGCCGCGCAACGTGCTGAAGCGCGTCATGGCGCTCTACGAGAACCGTGGCTGGAAGCCGGTGGTCGCGCCGGAAATAGAGTTCTACCTCGTCTCCAAGAATGTCGATCCTGACTATCCGCTGGTGCCGCCGATCGGGCGCTCCGGCCGGCAGATCCAGAGCGGCCAGTCCTATTCGATCGGTGGCGTTAACGAGTTCGACGAGCTGATCGACGACATCTACGACTTCTCCGACCGGCAAGGGCTGGAGATCGACACGCTGATCCACGAGGAGGGCGCGGCCCAGCTCGAGATCAACCTGCGCCACGGCGACCCGCTGGAACTCGCCGACCAGGTGTTCATGTTCAAGCGCACCATCCGCGAGGCGGCGCTCGGCCAGGACATCTACGCGACCTTCATGGCCAAGCCGATCCAGGGCCAGCCGGGCTCGGCGATGCACATCCACCAGTCGGTCAACGACGCGCGCACCGGCCGCAACGTCTTCTCCAACGACGACGGCACGCCGTCGGCGCTGTTCTTCCACTTCATCGGCGGCATGCAGCGCTACGTGCCTGCGGCGCTGATCATGATGGCGCCCTACGTTAATTCCTATCGCCGCCTGACCTACGGCATGAGCGCGCCGACCAACACGGCCTGGGGCTACGACAACCGCACCACGGCCTTCCGCGTGCCGACCTCCGATCCCGCCGGCCGGCGGGTGGAGAACCGCCTGCCGTCCTCCGACGCCAACCCCTATCTCGCCATCGCGGCCTCGCTCGCCTGCGGCTATCTCGGCATGGTCGGCGCCCTCGATCCGGACGAGCCGACCGACCAGACGGTCAACGAGGATGGCGGCATATCGCTGCCGCGCGGCCTGCTCGAGGCGGTTGCCGCCTTCGAGGCCGAGCCGGCCTTCCACGAGGTGTTCTCGCGGTCCTTCGTCGGCACCTATGCCGGCATCAAGCGAGGCGAGCACGAGACCTTCATGCAGGTCATCAGCCCCTGGGAGCGCGAGTTCCTGCTGCTGCAGGTTTGATCGCTTGAGCCCATATCAGTCACCCATCGCGCCCGGACGCTCCTGGTACGAGGACAGCGTCGAGCGACCGGCCTATCCGGCGCTGACCGAGAGCCTGTCCGTCGATGTCGTCGTGATCGGCGGCGGCTTCACGGGCCTCTCCGCCGGGCTGCATCTGGCAAAGCGCGGCATCCGGGTGGCGGTGCTCGAAGCCCACCGCTTCGGCGACGGCGCCTCGGGTCGCAACGGCGGGCAGATGGGCACCGGTCAGCGGCTCTCGCCGAAGGAGATCGAGGCGGAATACGGGTTCGAGCGCTCCAAGGCGCTGTTCGATCTGGCCGAGGACGCCAAGGCCAATCTCTTCGACTTCATCGCCGACAACGGCCTCGATGTCGATCTCACGCCGGGGCAGCTGAACGTCGTCCACCGGCGGCGCCATGTCGACGAATACCGGGCCGAGGTCGAGAACCTGGCCACCCGCTACGACTATCCGCACGCGCATTTCATGGACGCGGCGGAGACCGCCGAGCGGCTCGGCTCGACGCGCTATTTCGGCGGCATCCGCGATACCGGCACGGGACACATCAACCCGATGAAGCTCGTCGTCGGCAGTGCCCGGGCCGCCGCCTCTGCCGGCGCGCAGCTGTTCGAGACGAGCCCCGTGGAGAAGCTGGAGCGCCGGGATGGGCGGGTCGTCGCCCGCACCGCGGCCGGCGAGGTCACCGCCGACCGGGCGCTGATCGCCGTCAACGCCTACGGCACCGGCCTCGACGCCAAGGTCGACGCGCATGTCATGCCGATCGGCTCGTTCATCGGCGCGACTGAGCCCCTGGCCGATCCGGACGCGATCCTTCCGGGCGGCGAAGCCTGCGCCGATTCCCGCTTCGTCGTCCGGTATTTCCGCAAGAGCGTCGACGGGCGGCTGCTGTTCGGCGGCCGCGAGGCCTACACCGCCGCGACCGGCGACATCACGCGGCATCTGCGCAAGCAGATCGCCGAGGTCTATCCGCAGCTGAAGGACGTCCGGCTGACCCACGCCTGGGGCGGCTCGGTCGGGATCACGATGGAACGCCTGCCGTATGTCCGGGAGGTCGAGCCCGGGATCACCTCGATCGGCGGCTATTCGGGCCACGGGGTGATGCTGGCGAACTTCGCAGGGCGGCTCTACGCCGACCGGGTCTCGGGCGGCAACCGCGATGGCCTCGCCGCGTTCGAGGCGCTGCGAATCCCGGCCTTTCCCGGCGGACGACGCTGGCGATCACCGCTGCTGTTCATGGCGATGACGTGGTTCTCGTTGCGCGACCGTCTCTGACGGCAGGACTATTTTCGTGCCCGACTAAACGTCTGTGAGCTCACGATCCCGAGGCTGCGGACCACGGTCGCTGTCCCCGCCGAAAATTTGACCGGCGCCGATTTTCGCAAGCGTATCAGTCCTTTCGCGACTGTTGAGAATCGCAACCGATTTCTCTGCCTCTCCCGCTTTGCGTTTTGACACTGGCGATTTCGCGAACGCCGCCCCATCTGTTTGCCCGCCGACGCCGCTGACGGCGGATCCGAGCCCTGTCACGGTCGGTCATGGCCTTGATGAGCCTGCATTATCAAGGCATTCCCTTGGCTCTGATGAACGATGCGGCGCTCTGTCCTGTTGAAAACTCCGGCTCGGGGAATGCCCGCGCCGGCACGACTCTGCGCGCCGTGCTGCGGGAAGCCACGGAAACGCCGCACCGACGCCTCGACCGGCACTTTGCTGACATGACCGGCGCCTGCGATGCGGGGGGCTACCACCGCTTCATCCGCATGAATCACGCCTGCCATGCCGCCATCGAGCCGGTGCTCGCCGGGATCGGCCAGCGCCTCGATGACAGGCTGATCACGCGGCGGGAACCGCTGCTGGTCTCGCTGGCGGAAGATATGCGGGCCATGGACCTCGACCCTGTCCTGGCGGAGCCGCTGATCCTCGACCGGCCGGATCTGCCCGAAGCGGCCGGACTGATCTACGTCCTCGACGGCTCCCGGCTCGGGGCACGCTTCATTCATCGGGAGTTCATCGCGAAGGATTTAGCACGGCGGTGGCCGGGTATCTCCACCGCCTATCTCGCCAGTGCGGCCGGCCCCGACGCGTTCGGCGACCGCATGGCCGCCCTGTCCGACCGGGTCGTCTCGCAGACGGCACGGCGACGGGCAATCGCCGCGGCGCAAGCCGCCTTCGCCGTGTTCGAAGCCGCCTTCGCAGGCACCACGCGCCACCCGGAGGCCGCCACGTCTTGAACCTCAGCGACCCCACCCAGTTCGCCGTCGATCTGACCAATTGCGACCGCGAGCCGATTCATCGGCTCGGCCGGATCCAGGGCTTCGGCTTTCTCGTCGCGGCGTCCATGGACTGGATGATCCAGCATGTCTCAGCCAATGTGGGAGCCTTCGTCGACGGTTGTTCACCCGATAGCTTGCTGGGCGAGCCGCTCGACACGCTGTTGCCGTCAGCCGCAATGCACGCGGTCCGCGGCCGGCTGCAGCTTCTGACCCACAACGAGGGCTCCGAGCGGCTGTTCGGCTTCGATCTGCTCGGCACCGGCCGGCCGTTCGACGTCGCCGTCCATGTGAGCGGCCATTCCATCGTCATCGAGGCCGAGCCGTCGGCCGAGGGCCCGGCGACCAATCCCGGCACGCTGGTCAAGAGCCTGATCGCGCGGATCCAGCGGACCGACGATCTCGCCGGCCTGTTCCGGGAAAGCGTCCGGCAGTTGCGCGGCGTCACCGGGTTCGACCGGGTCATGCTCTACCGCTTTGCCGACGACAATTCGGGCGAGGTCGTCGCGGAATCGTCGCGGAGCGGGCTCGAGAGCTTTCTCGGCCTGCATTATCCGGCGACCGACATTCCCCAGCAGGCCCGTGCCCTCTACGTGCGCAACCAGATCCGCATCATCGCCGACGTTGACGCCGAACCGGTCCCCATCGAGCCGGGCCTCGATCCGAACGGCGAAACGCTGGACCTGTCGCTGTCGCTGCTGCGCGCCGTCTCGCCGATCCATATCGAGTATCTGAAGAACATGGGCGTCTCCGCCTCGTTCTCGATCTCCATCGTCATCGACGGCCGGCTCTGGGGCCTGTTCGCCCTGCACCATTATTCGGCGCGCCACCTGGCAATGGAGCTGCGCAGCACCACCGAACTGTTCGGGCAGATGATCTCCCTGATCATCGAGGCGCGGCTGCAGAAGGAGCAGCGGCGCGCCGAGGAGACGGTGCGAGACCTGCACGATCGCTTCGTCGGGAAGATCGTTTCGGCGACGCCGTCGGTCGAGGCACTGGCGGACTTTGCCGACGATCTGCGACAGATCGTGCCCTGCGACGGTTTTGCCGTCTACGCCAAGGGCACGACCCGCAGCTTCGGCCTCTGCCCCCTGGCGGATGACATGCCGGCGCTGGCGCGCTTCCTCAACCGCGCCGCCGCCAGCCGGATCTATGCCACCGACGAACTCGCCGCCGTGCACCCGGCAGCCGAGAACTATGCCGATCGCGTCGCAGGCATCCTCGCCATTCCCATCTCGCGCTCGCCGCGCGACTATCTGCTGTTCTTCCGCAAGGAGATCGTGCAGACGATCCAATGGGCGGGCGACCCAGCATCGAAGCTCGGCACCTTCGGCCCGAATGGACCGCGCCTGACGCCGCGCAAGAGTTTCGAGGCCTGGCAGGAAACGGTGCGCGGCAAGTCGCTCGCCTTCACCGAGGCCGAGCGCAAGGCGGCCGAAACGCTGCGCGTCTCGATCCTCGAAGTGCTGCTACGCTTCAACGAGGAGACCGAGCGGCGGCAGTCGCTCGCGGCGCAGCGCCAGGAACTGCTGATCGCCGAGCTCAACCACCGGGTCCGCAACATCCTCAGCCTGATCCGCGCGCTGATCGTCCAGAGCCGCCCCGGCGTGCGCTCGGTCGACGAGTTCGCGTCGATCATCGGCGGGCGCATCCAGGCGCTGGCCCGCGCCCACGACCAGATCACCAAGCAGAATTTCGCCGCGCAGGACCTTGCGGAAATCATCCAGACCGAGGTCCAGGCCTATATCGGCAGCAAGGCGGGGCGGGTGCGCCTCGACGGACCGGAGATCCATGTCGAAGCCCGGGCGTTCTCGACGCTGGCGCTGGTCTTCCATGAAATGGTAACGAACTCGGCGAAGTACGGTGCGCTCTCGGATTCCAGCGGGTCTGTCACGGTCTCCTGGCACATCGACGCCAACGATACCTGCCAGATCGACTGGCGCGAGACCGGCGGCCCACCCGTGGCGCCACCCAGCCGGCGCGGCTTCGGCTCGACGATCATCGAGCGATCGATCCCGCACGATCTCGGGGGCGACGCCGAGGTCACCTATCATCTATCCGGCCTGGCGGCCCGTTTCGGCCTGCCAGCCTCCCACTATCAACTCCGGGACGGCGACACACAGCGCCTCCCCATCGGGGAAGCCCCCCAGACAGCGGAGACAATGACCGAGACCGGCAGCCTCCAGGGCCTCAGCGCCCTCATCGTGGAGGACAACATGATCATCGCGCTGGATGCCGAGCAGATCCTGCTCGACAACGGCATTGCGCGGGTCTTCACCGCGGCGAGCGTCGCCGACGCCCTGGCGATCCTCGATGCGGAAGCCGTCGACCTCGCGATGCTCGACGTCAATCTCGGGTCGGAGACGAGCTTCGCGCTGATCGGCCCGCTGAACCGCAAGAACATCCCGTTCATCTTCGTCACCGGCTACGGCGAGGCGCTGGATCTGCCCGAGGACGCCGGGCCGGTGGAGTCGATCAAGAAGCCCTTTGCCGATCACCACATGCTGGCTGCCCTGGCGCGGGCCAACGCCCGGCGGGCCGTGGCCGGCTGAGCCAATCCGATCGGCCATCGCTTCCGCCTGACCGTGCTTGCATCAGGCATTCAGGAATTTTTCTCGGCGGTGGAATTATTCAATCGATTAGACTAAAGAGCGGTCGGATCCCTCGCGATCGCGTCGCTTTTCGACAAGGGACACAGCATGTCCAGCCAGATCATTCCGGTCGAGCCCTTCGACTACGTCGTCTTCGGCGGCAATGGCGACCTGGCGGAGCGCAAGCTCCTGCCCGCCCTCTATCACCGTGACCATGACGGGCAGATCCCGGCGGAAGCGCGCATCATCGGCGCCTCGCGCAGCGAGATCAGCGACGACGAGTACCGCGCCTTCGCCCGGGAGGCGCTGCGCCAGCACGTGGGCACGGCCGATCTCGAGGACGCCTCGATCGAACGGTTTCTCTCGCGGCTCCACTACCGACAGATCGACGCGAAGGCGGACGGCGGCTGGGACAGCCTGCTCGCCCTCCTCGACGAGGCCGACCCGAGCCGAATCCGCGCCTTCTACCTGGCCGTCGGACCGGCCCTGTTCGCCGACATCGCCACCCGGATCGCGGAGAAGGGCCTCGCCACGCCCGAAAGCCGGCTGGTCATCGAGAAGCCGGTCGGCCGCGACCTGGAATCGGCGCGGGCACTGAACGCGACGATCGGGGAGCATTTCAGCGAGGAGCAGGTCTTCCGCATCGACCACTATCTCGGCAAGGAGACGGTGCAGAACCTGATGGCGCTGCGCTTTGCCAACGCCCTCTACGAGCCGGTGTGGAACTCCGCCCATATCGACCACGTGCAGATCACCGTCGCCGAATCCGTCGGCCTCGAAGGCCGGGCCGGCTATTACGACAAGGCTGGCGCGCTGCGCGACATGGTGCAGAACCATATCGTCCAGCTGATGTGCCTAGTCGCGCTGGAGCCGCCGTCGTCGCTGGATTCTGACGCCCTGCGCGACGAGAAGCTGAAGGTGCTGCGGGCACTGCGGCCGATCGACCAGAGCAATGTCGAGAGCCGGACCGTGCGCGGTCAGTACAAGCAGGGCGCTTCCGGCGGCGCGGCTGTCCGCTCGTACCTTGAAGATCTGGGGGACGGCGCCAGCGACACCGAGACCTTCGTCGCGATCAAGGCCGAGATCGGCAACTGGCGCTGGGCCGGCGTGCCGTTCTACCTGCGCACCGGCAAGCGCCTGTCGGAGCGCATGTCGGAGATCGTCGTCACCTTCCGGCCGATCCCGCACAACATCTTCGCCGGCTCGGCCGGCAACGTCATCCAGAACCAGCTGGTCATGCGGCTGCAGCCCGACGAGGGCGTCAAGCAGTGGCTGATGATCAAGGATCCGGGGCCTGGCGGCATGCGGCTGCGGCACGTGCCACTGGACATGAGCTTTGCCGCGTCCTTCGGAGTGCGCAATCCGGATGCCTACGAGCGCCTGCTGATGGACGTCATTCGCGGCAACCAGACACTGTTCATGCGCCGAGACGAGGTCGAGGCGGCGTGGGAATGGGTCGATCCGATCCTGCGCGGCTGGGACGAGAAGGGGATGAAGCCGCAAGGCTACACCGCCGGAACCTGGGGCCCGTCCTCGGGCGTCGCGCTGATCGAGCGCGATGGCCGGACCTGGCACGAACCGGATTGAGGCCGTCTTGACCCAGTCGCCCACCCTGCATCGCTATGACAGCCGCGAGGATCTCGCTGAGGCGCTGGCCGCCGGCGTTGCCGCGGTGCTTGCCGGGGCGATCGCCACGCGCGGCGTCGCGACCCTTGCGGTGTCCGGCGGCTCGACGCCGAAGCGCTTCTTCGAGCGCCTCGCCGAGACCGAGATCGACTGGGCGAGCGTCACCGTGACGCTGGTCGACGAGCGGTGGGTGCCCGAGACCAGCGAGCGATCCAACGCCGCGATGGTGCGCCGGCACCTGCTGACCGGCCCTGCCGCCAGCGCGCATTTCCTGCCGTTCTACATCGACGCGCCGGCGCCGGAAGACGTTGCCGAGGAACTGCGCCTGCGCTTCCTGCGACTTGCGCGCCCGTTCGACGTGACGGTGCTCGGCATGGGCACCGACGGGCACACCGCTTCGTTCTTTCCGCAGGCCGACAATCTCGCCGCTGCCATCGACCCGGATACGCGCGAACCGGTTACCCCGATCCGTGCGCCCGGCGCCGGCGAGCCGCGCATTACGCTTACCCTGCCGCTGATCGTCGACACACGCTTCCTCGCTCTCCATATCGAGGGTGAGGAGAAGCTTGCCGTCTACGAGGCGGCAATGCAGCCAGGCCCGGTCGACGCGATGCCGGTGCGCGCCGTGCTCCGTGCGCCCCGGGTGGAAAAGCTGGCCGTGTTCTGGGCGCCCTGAAACCGCATGACATGAGGTTCCGTCGATGACCGCAGATCGCCGCATCGAAGAAATCACCGATCGCATCCGCGAGCGCTCGGCGACGACACGGGACGCCTATCTCGCCCGTATCCGCCGAAAGGCTGCCGATGGCCCGAAGCGCTCGACATTGACCTGCGGCAACCTCGCCCACGGGTTCGCCGCCTGCGGGCCGACGGACAAGGCGCGGCTGTCGGGCGGCGTCACGCCTAACCTCGGCATCATCACCGCCTATAACGACATGCTGTCGGCGCATCAGCCCTTCGAGCGCTATCCCGAGATCATCCGCGAAACGGCCCGTTCCGTGGGCGCGACGGCGCAGGTTGCCTCGGGCGTTCCGGCGATGTGCGACGGCGTCACGCAGGGCCAGGCAGGCATGGAACTGTCGCTGTTCTCGCGCGACGTCATCGCCATGGCGACGGCCGTCGGCCTCAGCCACGACATGTTCGATGCCGCCGTCTATCTCGGCGTCTGCGACAAGATCGTGCCGGGCCTCGTCATCGCCGCCCTCACCTTCGGCCATCTGCCGGCGATCTTCATCCCGGCCGGGCCGATGACGTCCGGACTGCCGAACGACGAGAAGAGCCGCATCCGCCAGCTCTACGCCGAGGGCAAGGTCGGCCGGGACGCGCTGCTCGAGGCGGAGTCCAAGTCCTATCATGGCCCCGGCACCTGCACCTTCTACGGCACGGCCAATTCCAACCAGATGCTGATGGAGATCATGGGCCTGCACACGCCGGGCTCGTCCTTCATCAACCCCAACACGCCGCTGCGCGATGCGTTGACCCGCGAGGCGACGCGCCGGGCCCTGTCGATCACGGCGCTCGGCAACGAATACACGCCGGCCGGGCTGGTGGTCGACGAGCGGGCCGTGGTCAACGGCGTGATCGGCCTGCACGCAACGGGCGGATCCACCAACCATACGTTGCATCTCGTCGCGATGGCCGCGGCGGCGGGCATCAAGCTCAGCTGGCAGGACATTTCCGACCTGTCGGACGTGACGCCCCTGCTCGCCCGCGTCTATCCGAACGGCCTCGCCGACGTGAACCATTTCAATGCCGCCGGCGGCATGGGCTTCCTGATCCGCGAACTGCTCGACCGCGGGCTGCTGCACGACGACGTGCGCACCGCCTGGGGCGCCGGGCTGCGCGCCTACGCCGTCGAGGCCAAGCTCGGCATCGACGGCCAGTCGGTCATCCGGGCGGATGCGCCCCGCGACAGCGGCGACCCGAAGGTGCTGACCACGGCCGACCAGCCGTTCTCCTCCAATGGCGGCGTCCGGATGCTGACCGGCAATCTCGGCAAGGCGGTGATCAAGGTTTCGGCGGTGAAGCCCGAGCGGCGCATCGTCCAGGCGCCGGCGAAGATCTTCCACGACCAGAACGACCTCAAGGCGGCGTTCGATGCCGGCGACCTCAACACCGACTTCGTCGCCGTGGTGCGCTTCCAGGGGCCGCAGTCGAACGGCATGCCGGAACTCCACAAGCTGACGCCGCTGCTCGGCGTCCTGCTCGATCGTGGCCACCGCGTCGCGCTGGTCACCGACGGGCGGATGTCGGGCGCCAGCGGCAAGGTGCCGGCGGCGATCCACGTGACGCCCGAGGCAAAAGCGGGCGGGGCCATCGCCCGTATCCGCGAAGGCGACATGATCCGGCTCGATGGCGAGGCGGGGACGCTCGAAGTGCTGGTCGATGCGGCCGAGTTCGAGGCGCGCATGCCCGAGCAGCCGGATCTGTCCGCCAATGAATTCGGCATGGGCCGCGAACTCTTCGCGGCGTTCCGTTCGGCTGTCGGCACCGCCGACCAGGGCGCCAGCGTCTTCTGATACTTGCGCGTCGGCTGAATGCGGCGCGCCTCGTTCAGATGGCCTGGCGCCGGCTGCGGATCTCGGCGATGTGACGCTTGACCGCCGCGATGTCTTCCTGGAGCCGCTCGACCTCGGCGTCTTCCTCGATCAGCGCAAGGCTCGGATTGGCCGGCGCGGGATGCTCTTCGGCGAGGGCCTGGATGCGCTCCCGCAGGGTTCGGCGGCGCTCCGTCGGGGGCACGTCATATGCCGGCTGGCGATGTTCGTCGTCCTCCGGGGCAGCCTCCGCGACCGGTACCTCCGGCACGAGCGCCATCTCCGATGCAGAAGGCACGGTGCCTTGTTCGGCATCGTCTTCCGACGTGTCGGCCAGCCGCCCGGTACCACTCTCAGCGGGTTCCTCGCCGTCGTTGGCCGGACGCTCCCGGCGCATGTCGCTCGCTGCCGCGAGGACAGTCGGCCGGAAGTCGCTCGTCGCGTCCGGGAGCCGCAGGGTCGTCGGGATCGGGGCGGCCGGCGCCGCAGGGCGCGTTGCCGGCATGCTGCGGACGATCGTGATGATGGCCCAGAGGACGGCAAGCCCGATGCCGGCGAGAAGACCGAGAACGGCCCCGACCATGACCACCGCGCGGCGCGACACGCTGGAGGGCTCCAGCGGCGGCGTCGCCGAGGAGATCACGCGGACATTGGCGGTGTTCAGCATCTCCTGCTCGCCGGTCTCGCGCGCCCGGAGCAGGAACGCCTCGTAGACCGCCCGCGAGGCTTCGACCTCGCGCTCAAGTTCGCGCAGCTTGACGAAGGATCCGCTGGTGGCGACCTGCTTGGTCTTGAGCTCGTCGATCTGCTCGTTGAGATCGCGATTGGTCTGCTCGGCGCGTGACAATTCGGTCTGCGCCGCGGCGACGATGCGGCTGACCTCCTGGCTGATCGCACTCCGGGCTGAATCCAGCGCCTGCTCGCTGGCGAGCAGCTGCGGGTGCCGTGGGCCGAGCGTCACGGCGAGACTCGCCGTCTGCTGCGCCAGCTCGGAATAGGTGTTGCGCAGCCGGCTCAGCGCCTCGGAGGTCAGCTCCTCCGGGAAAGAGCCCTCGACGACGGCGTCGACGCTGGCATTGGCCATCTGCTCGGCGCGGACACGCAGCGCGGTGATGTCGCTGCGCGAACGGGCCAGCTGGTCGTTCATGCGCAGGATGTAGTCGTCGTCGACCAGGCGGCCGCCGACGCCCACCAGCCCGTTAGCCGACTTGTATTCCTCGACCGCACGTTCGGCCTCAACGACCGACCGGCGCAGTTCCGCCAGCCGCGAGGACAGCGCGTCGCTGGCACGCCGCGCCGTCGAGGATTGTACCCGCCCGAGCTGGTCGATGAAGGTCTCGGCAACGCGGTTGACGAGTTGCGCCGACTTGTCCGGGTCCCAGGTCTCGACGCTCAGATTGAGGACGAAGCTCTTCGGATCACGTGTGACAGTGGTGGCTTGGCGAAAATTGGCGAGCGTCTGCAGGCGGCGGCGCGTGTTGATCGCCTCGGCGTTGCCGAACAGGCCATTGAACCACGCCGTCACAGAACCAAAGGTCGATTCCGCCGTGCCGTTGAATTCAGGGTCGGACACGAGATCCGCGTCGTCGACCACGCGACCCAGCACGTCGTTGGAGTAGATCACCGCCATCTGGCTCTCGATCAGCGCCAGCGTGGCATCCGACGGCAGGCCGTTCGGCGTGACCTCGTTGGCGACGACCTTGATGTCGCGCGGGTCGGCCAGGATCTCGGTCGTCGCGGTGTATTCTTTCGGCGTTGATAGAGCCACGGCGACCGCGACAAGGATCCCGACGAGGGTGGTGAAGGCGATCAGCCATTTCGACGCCCAGACCGAGCGGATGATGTAGACCGGGTCGAGAAGCGTCGTCGGCGCAGGCGCTCTGCGATCGTAACGCGGAGCGTCGAGGGTCCCGGGCGTATTGGAATTCGAGAACATGGACTGCCACCGCTTCGCCAAGCGGCGTTAAGACAGCACCGCTCCCGAGATGTCAAAATCGCGCATTATGCTCAATAAACGGTTAAGGCGCGCATTCCTCAGCTGCCGCGCCTGAGGCGCTCGTCGAGCAGGCGCATCCAGCCCTTCGGCTCCATGTCGCGATCGAGCGGCAGGGGGCGGTCGGGCGCTCCGTCCGGCCGCGGCAGCACTGCCGGTATCCAGCTGTAGCGGTCGCTTATGCCCCAGATGATCACCGACTCCGGCGGTTTCCAGGCGAAGATCGCGTCGAGCAGGTCCGAGACCAGCCGGTGGGCCGTCGCGTCCTGGGCCTGCGGGTCGGCGGGGCTGTGCCAGTCGATGACGTCGAGTTCGGTGACCAGCAGGCCGACGCCAAGCGCGTCGAGGTCGCGGTGGAAGCGTTCGAGGCCCGGCCTGTCGATCTCCCGGTCGGCGTAGAGATGCCCCTGCATCCCGACGCCGTGCACTTCGACCCCGCCATCCTGCAACTGCCGGACGATGGAGAGCATGACGTCACGGCGCGCATCGAAGCGCGGGCCGACGAATTCGAGGTCGTAGTCGTTGATCACCAGCCGCGTATCGGGATCGGCCCGCGCGGCCGCGGCGAAGGCGATCGGGATGTGCCGCGGCCCGAGCTTGCGCAGCCAGCCGGTGCGGCGCAGCGGCCCCTCCTGCTGCGGGTCGTTGGCGATCACCTCGTTGACGACGTCCCAGCCGACGAGCTTGCCGCGATAGCGGTCGGTGACCCGCTCGACATGCTCGATCAGCACGGCCTCGGCCTCGCTCGCATCGTCGATCGCCTCGACCCAAGCCGGCATCGCGTTCCACCAGACATGGCAGGTGCCGCGCGACTGCCTCCCATTCGCCAGGGCAAACTCCACCAGCCGGTCGGCGGGCTCGAAATTCCAGGCGTCGCGCGTCGGCCGTATCTGATCGAACTTCAGCTCGTTCATCGGCATGATCAGGTCGCAATGGTCGAGAAACGCCTGGCGATAGGCGGGATCGGCGTCGATATACTCGGCCTGCACGGCCCCGCCGAGCGGCACGCGGCGCGGCATCACCGCCGTGCCCTGCCCCCGCGCATCGCGATCGGCCGTGCCGGCGAGGATGAGCCCGGCGCCCGCCACCATGAAGGAACGCCGCGTTAAGGGTGCGGCCTTACTGGTGGGATGGGCGGCCGGCGGATATTCCGGCACAATCGCCGCACCGGCTGCGGCCCAGCGACGCGCGGCAAGACGCCGATGCGTGATCATCGAAGTGCCCTACTCCAGGAATCGTGAATGGCGCCGATCGCAGTCTGGACGGGAAGGCTTAAGGGCAACCTAAACCTCGTGCGCGACTACGCCTCGCTGTTGTCCGGTTCGGCCGGGCGGCTGGTCCTGTCGCTCGCCTATTTCGTCTGCGTCGCCAATGCGCTGTCGGTCGGCGATTTCGGCCTGTTCGCCACGGCGTCGGCGACCGGCATCGTCCTGTCGCGGATCGCCGGCTTCGGCTTCGTCTCGCCGCTCTACCGCGTGGCGACGGGACGGTCGCGGCTGATCGGCGCCTACACGGCCGGGCTGCTCGCGGCGTTCACCCTGTCGCTGCCGCTGGTCGCCATCGCCGCTGCCGGCTTCTATCTCGCCTTCTTCCAAGGCGAGATGAGCGTCGGCGCGTTCGCCGCGATCGTCACGGCGGAGGTGCTGTTCTGGCGCAGTCTCGAGATCGTCATCATCGTCAACAACGGCCTCGGCCGCTTCGCCCGCGGCGCGATCATCGTCATCGCCGGCTCGGCGATCCGGGCCGCGGCGGCCGTCGGCTTCCTGTTTCTCGCCAGCGGGTCGCTGGCGACATGGTCGCTCGCCTATCTCGGCGCCAACGCGGTGGCAGCGGTCCTCGCCGTGCTGATCTACTATCCGCGCCAGCGCCTGCGCTTCCGACCGGACCTCTATCTGGCGCGCTGGCGCGACAGCGTTTCGGTGGCCGGCGCCGAGGTGATCTTCTATCTGCAGTCGGAACTCGACAAGCTGCTGGTCCTGTCGCTGGGCGGTCCGCAGGCGGCCGGCATCTACGCCATCCTGATGCGCCTGATCGACCTGACGGCGCTTCCGATCCGCTCCTTCAACACGATGATCGTGCAGCGGATGATGCGCAATCCGGCGCTGCTGAGCCGCTGGCCGGTGCGCTGGGGCGTCGAGGCCGGCGTCGCGATCGTCTCGATCGCCGGGCTGGCCGCCCTCGGCGGCTTCCTGCACGTGTTCCCGACGGCGCTCGGCGACAACGTCTCCGATGCCGCGCCGCTGGTCCTCGTCGCCCTGACGGTGCCGGCGTTCCGCAACCTCATCGAATATGAGAGCGAATTGCTCTATGCCCGAGGCAAGACCACGCTGCGTGCCCTGATCCTGGCGATCATCGGCCTGATCAAGGCGGGCTTCCTGGTGATGCTGCTGCGCACGATGCCGACGACGGAGAGCTGGGTGATCGGCCTCAACGGCCTGTTCTTCGCGCTGTGGATCGTCTCGGCGGCAGCGACCTACGCAGCGCTGGACTGGTCGCGCTCGCCGCGCCCGAGGCGCGCGGTCATGCCAGCCCCGCAGCCCGGCGAATGAGTGCGGGATCGGTGCCGGTAAAGGACTGGATGCCGGCCGCAACCTGATGCGGGGCGAGGTCGGCGGCAAAATCCGTTAGCGCCTCCGCTCCCATCGCCGCGCCCGTCCAGTACATGTGGCAGAGATTGCCGTCGCCCGGCAGGTGCCGGTCCGGCCGCGCTTCCAGCTCGTCGACGAAACGGCCGTAGAGCGTGCATTCGGACAGGGCGCGGGTGCCGGCCAACGCCGACCCCCAGGAGCGGCCGGTCCGGCTCTCGATGCGGTCGAGCATCTCGCGCACCGTGTCGCTGCGCCAGGCGATCAGCGTGGCGATGTAGGCGGTGTCGGTCTCCTGCGGATCCTCGATGCCGAGCAACTGACCGGCCTTGCGCGACCATTTGCGATGCTCCTCGCGGGCGCCCGGTTCGAGGCCGCCTAGAGCGCCGGGATGGCGATAGAACCGCACTTTCTCGCCCTCGTGGAACCAGGCGACATCGAACTGGCGCAGGAACACCACGTCGGAATCGACCGACACCATCACCGTCTCGTCGAGCGCGGCGGCCATGGCGATGCGGCGCAGCTGCTGCACGTGCCATCCGCGCAAGGGTGGGCCCTTCGGCGAAAGCCAGAAGCGCCGTCGGCCGAGCGACAGCGGATCGGGAAAGGGGCGCAGCCAACCGGGCAGCAGGTCGCGCTCGTCGACGATCTCGCGACGCAGCCCGGCAAGGCTGCGGAACAGCGCCACATCACGCGATTCAACCAGGATGAGATGGCGCGTATGGCCCGTAACCCGGCGATCGATGCTCTCGCAGAGCAATCGACACCGCTCGAGGTCGCCGCGATAGCTCGAGGTTATGATCGCTGTCTGCAAGCTTCCTCCGACATCACCCACCGGCTGACGTCACGTCGCGGTTTTGTTGCGCCGCAACCTATCTTGCAGGATCTCCAGCAGAAAGAGCGGATTGCCGAGAATATAGCGGCGCCAGAGCCGACCGGGCTCGAGCGCCAGCCGCCAGAGCCATTCGAGCCGCAGGGCGCGGACGGCGCGGGGCGCGCGCGCGACATCGCCGGCGAGGAAGTCGAACAGCGCGCCGACGCCGACGAAGAGCCGTCCGTGCCGGGCATCGAGATGGTCGGCGATGAACAGCTCCTGTGCCGGCACGCCCATCGCGACGAGCACGATATCGGCGCGCACGGCCGTCAGCTTCGCCAGCACCGGCGCGCGGTCCTCGCCGAAATAGCCGTCAACGACCGGGATGTAGACATGCGCCGGAATGCTGGCGGCCAGCCGCGCCGCCGCCGCTTCCGCGACGCCCGGGGCACCGCCGACCAGCGCCACGCGCAGGGGATCGCCGAGCCCGGCAAGAAGCCGCGGCACGAAATCCGTGCCGTTGAGGTTTTCGCGGAACGGTGCGCCGTGGAGAATCCGCCCGGCGATATCGACCCCGATCCCGTCGGGCAGGACCTGGAACTGCGCCAGCGCGTGCCGGTAGCGCGGGTCGCGGCGGACGAGATTGACACAATGGGCATTGAGGAAGGCGAGGCGCGTCGTCTGCCCGGCAGCGAGCGAGGCGCCGAGCGCCGCGATGACCGCGCCGGCCGTGACGTCGGCGACCGCGACGCCGGCGATCATTCGAACCGGCATCGCCTGCGGCAGCGGGACCGCCGAGCGCGGCGGGGTCATCGCGGTCATGGTTGGTGCCCGGCCAGGGCAGGCTCGTCCAGTGCCCCCATCTCGGGCATCCGGCGCCCGAGGGCGAGCTCGCGGGCAAACAGTTCGAGCCCGGCCGCGATGCCGCAATCCAGTTCCGAACGCTGCGACGCGGCGAAGGCGCTGCCGTCGAGCCGGATATCGGCGCCTTGCCGCTCAGCTGCGACGCGGGCAGCGAGCAATGCCGCAAATCTCGCCGGATCGTCGGCGACGTCGGCATTCTTGGGCAGCGTCGCGACGCCGCGCAGCGCCTGCGACGTCGCGACGGCCGGCATGCCCTCCTCGAACGCCTCGATGGTCTTCAACTGCACCCCGGTGCCGCCCCTGGTAGCCAGCGCCAGCACCCGCGAGCCGCGAACGAAGCGCTGCGCGTCGTCCACCCGGCCGAGAAATGCGACATTCGTCGGGGTCAGCGGCGGCGGCCCGTCGAGCCGGCCCGCGATGGCGACCGTGAGGTCCGGCGGCAGGCGCGGCACCACCTCGCCGAGAAACCAGTCGAGGCCGACGCGGTTCGGCGCCCAGCTCCAGGTGCCGATCAGCCCGATATCGTGATCGCGGTGGCCGTCATCGGCGGTCTGCCTGCGACCGACGGTCAGGGCCAGCGGCAGGCATTTCGGGTGGCCGGCAAGGCCGAGGCCGGCGCCGTCCTCGACGCTCAGCGTGTGCACGACGGCGGCTTCGCGGCAGAGCCGCTGCTCGGCGCGCTTCAGCAGGGCGGCCTCGCGGCGATAGAGCAGGTGCGTTGCCCGGCTGCCGGCGTTGGCGGCGTTCTCCTCCGCCGAGCGGTGCTCGACATTGTGGGCGATGAAGATCGCCGGAAACTGCGTCAGGAACGGATAGGCGGTCGGCATCTGCAACGAGTTGAGTATCAGCCCCTCTACAGGCCCCGCCTCAACCAGCCGGACGAGCAGCGCGCGCCGCGACAGGCCCGCGAGCTTGGCGGCCGTCACCGGCAGTCCCCTCGCCAGGGCTCCGGCGAGCCACAGCGCCTTCTGCGCCCGGCCCGCGCCGGCATTTTCCAGCACGATGTCGCCGAGGCAGATCCCGTCGCCACGGGTGTCGGCCGGCCCCTCGGCGTCACGCCGGCGGAACCCCGCAAAGCTCAGCCGGACGCCCTGGCGCGCATAGGCAGCGATGATCGCCTGGTTGGCGATCTCGAACCCGGTCGTCGGGTTCTCCGTCGGCAGCAGCGATGAAACGAACAGAAGATGCACAGGTCCAGCCGCCCGGTTCGCCTCAGATGAGGTTACTATCGCAGCCCGAGATTGCCATCGCCCTAATCCGGTCCCGCAAATACCGGCAAAGTGATTGTCAGGCCGTCCCCATCGTCGCAGCAGCGACGATGGGGACCTCGAGGCGATGGTTTCTTCACCTTCTTCTGTTGTTGATCGGGGACGATCGTCCACCAGCGGTGCCCGAATGCCAGAAGCCGTCAGCATCGAACGCGTGTCCCCCGGCCTCGCCGGCGATGCCATTGACCTGGTGGTGACGCTGCCGACCTTCCGGCGGCCGGAGCATCTCCTGCGCACGCTCCAGTCGCTGCAGGCGCAGACCACGTCGCAGCGCTTCGCGGTCATCGTCATCGAGAACGACGCCGAGGGCGGCGCCGGGCGGCTCGCCGCCGATCCGCTGTTCGCCGAAGGCGCGATCGCCGGACTGGTCATCACCGCCCATGCGCGCGGCAATTGCTCGGCCTACAATGCCGGCTGGTCGACCGCCCTCGAACGGTTCCCGTCGATGCGCTACCTCGCCGTCATCGACGACGACGAGATCGCCGGCCCGGACTGGCTGGAGCGGCTGGTCGAGACGGCAGAGGCGCTGCCGGCCGATATCGTCGGCGGCCCGCAAGTGCCGGTCTTCGAGACGGCGGCCGGCCGCGGGCTTCTCCGGCACCCGGTGTTCGTCCCGCATTATGCCGTGACCGGTCGGGTGCCGATCCTCTACTCGTCCGGCAACGTGCTGATCCGCCGCGAGGTGCTGGAAACGATGGGCGCGCCCTTCCTCGATACCGCCTTCAACTTCATCGGCGGCGGTGACAGCGACTTCTATTCGCGCTGCCGCGAGCGTGGCTTCAGCTTCGGCTGGTGCGCCGAGGCGCCGGTCCACGAAACGACGCCGCCGCGCCGGATGGAGTTTTCCTGGCTCAATGCCCGCGGCCTTCGCAACGGCGCATTGTCGTCGATCATCGAGCGCCGCCGCCAAACTGGCCGCCGCGGCAGCCTGCGGCGCCTAGCCAAGAGCGCCGCGCTGCTGGCTGCCTCGCCCTTCCGCTCGGCGGCGCTTGCGGCGCGCACAGGTTCGGCCGTCGCCGGCCTCTATCCGATGCAGGTGGCGGTCGGCCGCCTGCTCGCCGAATTCGGGATCGTCAATGAGCAATATCGCCGTCCCGACCAGAACTGATCCGGCCGGCCGCCGTACCGCCGGCGCCTGGCTGGTCGACGCCACGCGCCTCGCGCTGGGCGCCGGGCTGCTGACGCTGCTGCTGACGACATTCTCGCCCTTCGCGGTTTCGTTCGAGGGCAGCCGGGACGCCGGCGACATCGTCAACCAGGTCGGCTATTCCGCCCTGGCCGCCGCGGCGCTCGCCGGGCATTTGCTGTTCACCGACAAATCGGTCGCGCTGTCGCTGCTGCGGCCGGCCTGGCTGATGATGGCGGCGTGGCTGGTGGTCAGCGCGCTGTTCGCCTACAGCCCGCAGAACGCGCTGCGGACGGCCGCCTTCACGATCCTCGCGATGATCGCCGTCACCGGCGCGCTGTCGCTGCCGCGCGATGCCCGCGCCTTCCGGATCTGCCTGACCATCGCCGCCCTCGTGGTGCTCGGCCTCTCCTATGTCGGCATCATCGCCATGCCCGGCGTCGCTATCCATGACGGCGGCGGCACGGAGCCGCAGCATGCGGGGCTCTGGCGCGGCATCTACAGTCACAAGAACGTCGCCGGCGCCGTCATGGGCGCATTGTTCTTCTGCGGGCTCTATCTCTTCCGTTCAGGCCAGCGGTGGTCGGGGCTGCTGATCGCCGGCCTGTCGGTGCTGTTCGTAATCAACACCGGCTCGAAGACCGCCACGGCGCTGCTGCCGGCGGTCGCCTGCCTGGTCATCGGCCTGCGGCTGTTCGGCGGAAGGCTGCTGCCGGCGATGGCGGTCGGCGCGGTGGTTACGGCGATGGCGCTGCTGACGCTGGGTACGGTGCTCTCGCCGACGCTCGATTCCATCCTTCAGGCGGTCCTGCCCGGCACCACCTTCACCGGCCGCACGGATATCTGGCGCTTCGCTCTCGAACTGTTCGACGGCCACGGATGGACCGGCTTCGGCCTGAACTCCTTCTGGCAGACCAATGTCGTCTACGGCGCGGAGCGCAATTTTGAGCTGGCCTGGGATACGCGCGCCAGCCCGAACGGTCACAACGGCTTCCTCGACATGGCGCTGTCCACGGGCTGGCCGGGCCTCTGCCTGGCGGTCCTCGTGCTCGTGCTGCTGCCGCTGCGCGACTACGTCAGGATCGGCAACCGGCCGGAGGACCAGCGCCTCGCCGACATGTTCCTGATGATCCTCGCCTTCCTGCTGCTCAACTCGTTCCTGGAGAGCTTCCTCTTCGAACGCGCCAACCCGATCTGGATGATCCTGTGGATGGCCGTCGCCGGGCTGCGGCTCCTGTCCTGCCACAGACTACAGCGATGAGGCGTTCAGTCGGCGGCTGACAGGCTTCCGCCGCCGGCCAGCGTCCGCCCTACCCGTGCCGTGCGGGCCTGCCGCTCGCGGAGACGGCGGCCGAGCGCCATGCCGGGCCGTTCGACGAAGCGCCACGTCAGCGCGCTGGCAACCAGCGTTCCCATGACGATCAGGCCGAGCGCCAGCAGGGCTTGCCCCTCCGTCGCGCCGAGCAGGCGCTTGCCGTCGATGCCGGTCGAGAAGATCGCCCAGCCGGTCTTGCCGGCGACGACGGTGGCGACGTTCTCCACCCGGGAGATGACGAAGGCGTGGGTGAGATAGACCGAGTAGGAAACGAGACCGAGATAGGTCGCGGGCTTCGAGCGCAGCAGACGGCTGACGAGCCCGCCTTCATGGGCGAAGACGTAGAGCGCGAAGGCGAACACGAAGGGCGCAGCCAGCGACAGGCTGGTGCCGCCGAGCGCCGTGACGAACACCGCCACCATCACGACGGCAGCAAGTTCCGCCAGCGTCCAGACGAGGCCCTGGTCCGTCGGCACCGCCGTATCGGTGCGCGGCCAGAGCACCAGCCGGACGATGACGCCGAGCGAGAAGCCCATCAGGCAGCGCAGCCAGCCATAGCCGACCGTCGTGTCGATCGTGCCTTCCGCGGCGCCGATGACGACGATACCGCTGACGATGCAGAGCACCATCAGCGGCAGCAGGGCGCGCGGCACCGTCACGACCACCAGCGCGAAGAACCCGTAGGCCAGGAGTTCGGCGGAAATGCTCCAGCTCGGATAGTTCCACCCCATCGTGTCGAGGACGCCGAAGGAATGCGTCATCAGGAGATTGTGGACGAGCGCCACGGGTCCGTTGCCGCCCTGGAAGGCTTCGCCGGGCCCGCGGGTGACATAGAGGAACAGCTCGAAGCCGACGAACAGCGCCAGCATGAAGAGATGCAGCGGATAGACCCGGAATAACCGGCCGCGCAGGAAATCGAACCCGTTCCGCTTCTGCGCGAGGCTGTCGTGGAAGGCGTGGGCGATGACGAAGCCGGACAGGACGAAGAAGAAATCGACGAACAGGAAGCCGTGCCGGAAGAAGCTCGATTCGTAGACTGCGCCCGAAACCGGCGCGTGGAAGACCACGACCAGCAGGGCGCAGATCCCGCGCAACCCGTCGAGCGCCTGGAACCGCGACGCTGTCGGGCGGAGCTGACCTTCGAATCCACCGCGTTCGTCCTGCATCTGAACTCGCCCCGCTTTGGCCTCGTGATCGTCGCCGCGCGACGGTAGCGGGAAAGGGTTAACGCCTGGCAATCAGCTCTCTGCAGGAGGCAGATAACCGCGCGCATCCGTTGGGATGCGTTGTTATCGGCGACTGTCGCGCTATGTGCGGCGCGTCATGCTGACACGGGCGGGTTTCGCCCCCAGGAACGGATTGCCGCGCGACATGGACCAATTGCGCCTTCTCGCCGTCGACGCCGACGACCTCGCGATCGTCTCGGCGCACTGCCAGGACGCCGTCGTCAAGCTGAAGGACTGTCACTTCCGCTCGCAGGCGGGGCAGTTCGTCATGGAGATGAACCGCTTCGTCTGGGAGTCGGCCAAGGACCGCGGCCGTTTCCGGCTCTTCGGCAAGGGCAGCTACGAGCGGCGCCGCTCGGTGCTGCATTTCGACCGGGTGCGTTCGGTGAAGCGCCTCGGCGTCGACATGGGGGCGGCCGAACAGGTGCTGGTGCTGCTGGCGATCCGGTTCACCGAGACCACCTCGCCCTCCGGAACCGTCGAGCTTGTCTTTGCCGGCGGCTCCGCGATAAGGCTGGAGGTCGAGGTGATCGAGGCGCAGCTCGCCGATATCGGCGGCGCCTGGAGCACCGACGCCCGTCCGGATCACGATCGTTCCGACCCTAACGCATAAGTGCAGGGGCGGCGGGACATTGAGGTCCCGGCGGGAGACCGGGAGAGAGGGATTGCCGCAGTGCCATCGAGATTGAACAGCACGGACGCCGGATTCGAGGCGGATTTCCGGGCGCTGCTCGGTGCCAAGCGCGAGGCATCCACCGACGTCGACGACGCCGTCCGCGACATCATCGCCAAAGTGCGCGCCGAGGGCGACGCCGCACTGATCGAACTCACGTCGCGCTTCGACGGGCTCGAACTGACGGCGGCGACGCTGCGGGTCGGCGCGGACGAGATCGAGGCGGCCCATGCGGCCACCGCGCCCGAGACGCTGGCGGCCCTCGAACTTGCCTACGAGCGGATCAAGAGCCACCACGAGCGCCAGCGTCCGTCCGACGATCGCTATATAGACGCGATCGGCGTCGAGCTCGGCAGCCGCTGGACCGCGGTGGAATCGGTCGGGCTCTATGTGCCGGGCGGCACGGCGAGCTACCCGTCCTCGGTCCTGATGAACGCCATTCCGGCCAAGGTCGCCGGCGTCGAGCGCATCGCCATGGCGGTGCCGGCGATGCGCGGCGCGCTCAATCCGCTGGTGCTGGCGGCCGCACGGCTTTGCGGAGTCGACGAGATCTACAGGATCGGCGGCGCCCAGGCGATTGCGGCCTTCGCCTACGGCACGGAGACGATCGCGCCGGTCGCCAAGATCGTCGGCCCGGGCAACGCCTATGTCGCGGCAGCCAAGCGTCGGGTGTTCGGCACGGTCGGCATCGATATGGTGGCAGGACCCTCGGAGATCCTGGTGATCGCCGACGGCGAAAACGATCCGGACTGGATCGCCGCCGACCTGCTCAGCCAGGCCGAGCACGACGTCGCGGCGCAATCCATCATGATCACCGACGACGCCGCCTTTGCCGATGCCGTCGCCGGGGCCGTCGAGCGGCAGCTCGGCCAGTTGTCGCGCGGCGAGACCGCGCGGGCGAGCTGGAACGATCACGGTGCGATCATCCTCGTGCCGAGTCTCGATGCCGCCCCTGCCCTGTCCGACCGGATCGCGCCGGAGCATCTGGAACTCGCCGTCGAGGATCCCGAGACGCTGTTCGCCCGGCTGCGCAATGCCGGCGCGGTTTTTCTCGGCCGGCACACGCCGGAAGTCATCGGCGACTATGTCGGCGGCTCCAACCACGTGTTGCCGACCGCCCGCTCGGCGCGGTTCTCGTCGGGCCTGTCGGTGCTCGACTTCGTCAAGCGCACCTCGATCCTCAAGCTCGGGCCGGAGCAGCTGCGGGCGCTCGGACCGGCGGCGATGGAGCTTGCCCGGGTCGAGGGTCTCGACGCGCACGGGCGCTCCGTCTCCATCCGCCTGAATCTCTGAGCCGGCGATGGCACACCCCGAAACCCAGCCTGGTGGCCGCCTGATCGACGTCGAACTCGACGAGACGATCGGCCGCGCCACGCCCGACGTCGAGCACGAGCGGGCCGTGGCAATCTTCGACCTCATCGAGGAGAACTTCTTCGTGCCGGCCGGTGCTTCGGCAGACGGTCGCTTCAAGCTGAAGCTGTCGCTCGCCGACAAGCGGCTGGTGTTCGACGTCAGGGACGAAGCCGGAGAGGCCGTCGCGACGCATATCCTGTCGCTCACGCCGTTCCGCCGGGTGATCAAGGACTATTTCCTGATCTGCGACAGCTATTACGAGGCGATCCGCAGCGCCACGCCGCAGCAGATCGAGGCGATCGACATGGGCCGGCGGGGCATCCACAATGACGGCTCGCAGACGCTGATGGAGCGGCTGAAGGGGAAGATCGAGGTCGATCTCGACACCGCCCGCCGTCTGTTCACGCTGATCTGCGTCCTGCACTGGCGGAGCTGAGCGCCGTGGCGCGGTCGAGCGGGACCACAATGATCTACGGCCTCCCTGCGGCCGCGGCCAAGTCCGGTCCTCGGCGATGAGCGAGCCGGCCGACTCCAAACCGCTGCCGAGTTCGGTACTCTTCGTCTGCGGCATGAACGCCATCCGCTCGCCGATGGCCGAGGCGCTCGCGCGTTCGATCCTGCCGGCTTCGGTCTACATCGCCTCGGCGGGCGTCCGCAGCGGCCAGCGCGACCCGTTCGTCGACATCGTCCTGTCCGAACAGGGGCTCGATCTCGGGGAGCGGCGGCCGCAGCGCTTCGAGGATCTCGAGGACAGCTATTTCGACCTGATCGTGACCATGGCGCCGGAGGCCCACCACGTCGCCCTCGACGCCACCGGCACGTCCTCGGTCGATGTCGAGTTCTGGCCGATGCCCGATCCCTCCGCCGCCACGGGCAGCCGGGAACAGATCCTCGATGCCTATCGCGACGTGCGCCGGCGCATCGAGGAGCGGATCCGCCAGCGCCTGCTGCCGCCCGGCGCCTGACGGCGCGTCAGTCCGCCAGCGAGGCGATTTCGGCCTTGAGCTCGTCGAGGCCGACGGTCTTTTCCGACGAGGTGGCGAGGATTCGCGGGAAGGCCGCGGGATGGCGGGCGATCCCGAGGGCCGTCGCCTCGAGCAGCTTCTCGACGGCGGGCGGCTTGATCTTGTCGATCTTGGTCAGGACGATCTGGTAGGAGACCGCCGCCTTGTCGAGCAGGTCCATGACGTCGCCGTCGTTCTTCTTGATGCCGTGCCGCGCGTCGATCAGCAGGAAGACGCGCTTCAGGCTCGCGCGGCCGCGCAGATAGGAGAAGACGAGGCGTGTCCAGGCGTCGACATTGTCCTTCGGCGCCTTGGCGTAGCCGTAGCCCGGCATGTCGACGAGCGCGATCGGCGGCAGCTCCAGCGTCTCGCCGCCATAGCCGTCCGGCACGAAGAAGTTCAGCTCCTGCGTCCGGCCCGGCGTGTTCGACGTCCGCGCCAGGCCCTTCTGGCCGAGCAGCGCGTTGATCAGCGAGGACTTGCCGACATTGGAGCGCCCGGCGAAGGCGATCTCGGGCGGGCCTTCCGGCGGCAGGAACTTCATCGCCGGCACGCCCCGCACGAACACCCACGGGCGGGCGAAGAAGCGGTGATCGGCGGGCGGCGGCGCTTCGATGGCCGGCCCCTCGGCGTTCTCGTTCGTGACGCTCATCGGGCGGTCTCCAGTGCTTCGACGTCGCCGCCCCGGATCAGGTCGAGGTTGCGCGTAATCTTCTCGGCGGACCAGTTCCACCATGCCACGGCCCTGAGACGCTCGACCGTCCCTTGGTCGAAGCGCCGGCGCATTTCGCGTGCAGGGTTGCCGGCAACGACAGTATAGGGCTCGACGTCACGCGACACGACCGCAAGGCTCGACACGATGGCGCCGTCGCCGATCGACACGCCCGGCAGGATGGTCGCCCGCTCGCCGAGCCACACATCGTTGCCGATCGTCGTATCGCCCCGGACTCCGGCGACGATCGTGGCGACGTCGAAGCCACTTTCCCAGCCATTCCCGAAGATGTTGAAGGGATAGGTCGAGAGCCCGGTCATCGCGTGGTTGGCGCCGTTCATCATGAACCGCACGCCCGAAGCGATTGCGCAGAACCGCCCGATCACAAGACGATCGCCCAGTTCGGGATAGAGATGACCGACGCAGGCCTCGACGAACCGTTCCGGACCGGCCGGGTCGTCGTAGTAGCTGTACTCGCCGATCTCGATCTGCGGGTGAATCACCAGCGGCTTGAGAAAGCCGACCCGCCTGTGGCCCGGCAACGGATAGTGATCAGCCGGATCAGGACCATGCATCGAAGCTCACTCCGCTCGGTGGCCGGCAGGCCGTCGCCTGCCGCCCGGTCGCGGCAATCAGTTCTCCGGCGCCTTCTTGCGGAACATGCCGCGCAGATTGTCCCACAGCTCAATCTTGGTGCCGTTGCGCTTCATGATCACGCCCTGCTGCAGGATCGACAGGAAGTTGTTCCATGTCCAGTAGATCACCAGGCCGGCCGGGAACGAGGCCAGCATGAAGGTGAAGATCACCGGCATCCAGGTGAAGATCATCTGCTGCGTCGGGTCCGGCGGCGTCGGGTTGAGCCGCATCTGCACGAACATCGTGATGCCCATCAGGATCGGCCAGACGCCGACCATCAGGAAGGTCGGAACGTCGATCGGGATCAGCCCGAACAGATTGAACAGGCTGGTCGGGTCCGGCGCGGCCAGATCCTGGATCCAGCCAAAGAACGGCGCGTGACGCATCTCGATCGTCACGTACAGGACCTTGTAGAGGGCGAAGAAAACCGGGATCTGGATCAGGATCGGCCAGCAGCCGGCCGCCGGATTGATCTTCTCCTCCTTGTAGATCCGCATCATCTCCGTCTGCTGCTTCTGCCGATCGTCCTTGTAGCGCTCGCGCAGCTCCATGATCTTCGGCTGCATGTTCTTCATACGCGCCATCGACTTGTAGGATTTGTTGGCGAGCGGGAAGAAGATCAGCTTCAGGACGACGGTGACCGCCAGGATCGCCAGGCCGAAATTGCCGAACAGGGCATAGAACCAGTCGATGGCGAAGAACATCGGCCGGGTGATGAAATAGAACCAGCCCCAGTCGATCAGCTGGCCGAACTGCTGGATGCCGAGCGTTTCTTCGTAGGCGTCGATGTCGCCGACGACCTTGGCGCCGGCAAAGGTCCGCGTCGTGGTGGTCGCGGAAGCGCCCGGTGCCAGCGTCAGCGGGTCGGAGACGTATTCCGTCTGATAGTGCGGGCGCTGTCCGTCAAGATAGAGGAAGCGTGACTGGAACGGCCGACCGGCCTCCGGGACCAGCGTCGTCGCCCAGTATTTGTCGGTGATGCCCATCCAGCCGCTGGAGGCCGCCGGCGGCGAGTAGCGGCCGTCATCCTCGATGGAGCCGAAGGTGACCTCCGACAGGCCGTCCTCGCCGAACACGCCGATGAGCCCCTCGAAAAGCACGAAGATCGATGCCGATTCGGGCTTGGCGTAACGGGCGATCCGGCCATAGGGCGACAGGGTGACCGGCGCCTCGCCGGCGTTCTCGACGGTGTCTTCCACCGTGAACATGAACTTGTCGTCGACGGAGATCAGCCGCGTGAAGGTGACGCCGGCGCCGTTGTCGGCCGTCAGCGTGATCGGCGTCGACGGGGTGAGCGTCGCGCCGGCCTCGGCTTCCCAGACGGTCGCGGGACCCGGCAGCGTGCCGGCGGCCTGGCCGAGATAGCCGAACTCGGCGAAATACCCCGTCGCGAGTTGCTCGGGCGACAGGAGGACGATCGTCGGCGAGGAGTCGTCGACCGTCTCGTGATAATTCTTGAGGCGCAGATCGTCGAGACGGGCCCCGGTCAGATTGATCGAGCCGGACACGGCAGGCGTGTCGATCGCGATCCGCTGCGTCGCGGCCAGAGCCTGCTCGCGACCGAGCGATTCGGGCGCAGCGACGTCGCCGCTGGGCACGACACTCTCGCGACCGGCGGGCGAGGCGACCGGATCCTGCGGCGTGCCGGCGGGCGTTTGGGGGGTCTGCAGGGAACCCGGGTTCTGGGGCGCGGCGCTCTCGCTGGTCTCGATCTGGCGCTGCGCTTCCATGCGCGGCGCCATCACCAGGAATTGCCAGCCCACCAGCACGGCGATGGACAGCGCCATGGCGATCAGGAAGTTGCGATTGTTCTGCATCAGTCAGACCCCGATCGACGCTCCGGATCGCGCCGTTTGGCCGTCGCCGGCCCGCCTTGCGGCTGTTTCGTCCGGGCGAGCCGCCGGGACAGCTCGTCCTTCAACGCGGCGAAGGGCATGTCGCGGACCTCGCGCCGGGCGACGATCACATAGTCGAAGCCGGGAACCATGTCAGCCTCGGCGCCGAGCCGCACCGCCTCGCGCAGGCGACGGCGGATACGATTGCGCACGACGGCATTGCCGACCTTCTTGGTGACGGTCAGTCCGACGCGTGGATCGGTTCCGTCACCCCGGTCACGTGCCTCTATGAAGAAGCAGGGGCCGTTCAGGCGTCGGCCCTTGCGCGCGGCCAGAAACTCGGCGCGCTTGCGCATCCTGCCGATGGCCATCGGACGCTCGTCCAACAGCCAGCGTCAGGTCAGGCCGAAAGCCGCTTGCGACCGCGAGCGCGGCGCGCTGCGATCACCTTGCGGCCACCGGTGGTGGCCATGCGGGAGCGAAATCCGTGGCGGCGCTTACGGACAAGGCGGGACGGCTGATAAGTACGTTTCATCGTGGCGATTCCGCGCCCGATTGCGCGGCCCTTCGTCGTTTCCGAGTATGGATGTCAGGGCGAAAAGCGAGCGCGCATTCGTTGTCGCGCGGACGCTGCCCGCTCGTATGGAGGCTTATTGGAAGAGCCGGCCGGAAAAGTCAATCGCCGGTCCGTCGACATCGACCGGTTCAATCCGACGTGATCCTTGCGACTATCGCGTCATCGCTCTTGCCGACGGGCCATTCATGCGCAACCTGCCAGCCTGAAAACTGGACCGAGCATGTCATCACGAGACCCCCTCGCACAGCCGGAGACGACGGATCCCGCGGACGGTGCCCGGCCCCGGGCGGCCATCTGGCGCTTCGCGCCGCTGGCGATCATCGTCGCCGCGCTGCTCGTCGCCTATGCCGCCGGACTGCATCGGCAGATTTCGCTGCACGCATTTCTCGACAGCCGCGAATCGTTGCGCAGTCTCGTCATGGACCACCTGTTCGTCGCCTCGGCCGGATTCGTCGCCGGATACGCGATCCTCGTCGCCGTCGCCTTTCCGGCAGCGGCAATCTTCACGGTGGCGGGCGGGTTCCTGTTCGGCTGGCTTCTCGGCGGCACCCTCACCGTCATCGGCGCGACGATCGGCGCCACCGCGCTGTTCCTTGCCGCCCGGCATGCGTTCGGCGACGTGCTGCGTCGGCGCGCCGGCGGTTCGCTCGCCCGCTTCGCCGAAGGCTTCCGCGACGACGCCTTCGCCTATCTGCTCGTCCTGCGGCTGACCCCCGTCCTGCCCTTCGTCGCGGTCAATCTCGCGCCAGCCTTCTTCGACGTGAAGCTGCGGACCTACGTCGCCAGCACCTTTCTCGGCATCATCCCGGGCTCGATGGTCTATGCTTTCCTCGGCAGCGGCATCAACCAGGCGCTGGCCAAGGCCGGCAAGGGCGAGATCACGCTCGCCAAGCTGGTGACGATGGACATGACCTACGCGCTGATCGGCCTCTGCGCCCTCGCCGTTCTCGGCCTGGTGCTGAAGAAGACCTATCTCAGGAACCGGCGACCCGGCACCGAGCCGATCGAGACGCAAGGAGACTGACCGCTCATGGCGGAGATCCTGACCCCTGATATCTGCGTCATCGGCGCCGGCTCCGGCGGCCTGACCACGGCCGCCGCCTCGGCCGCCTTCGGTGTCCCCGTCGTCCTGATCGAGCGCGGCCGCATGGGCGGCGACTGCCTGAACTATGGCTGCGTTCCCTCGAAGGCGCTGCTTGCCGCCGCCCATCACGCAGCGGCCATTCGCGAGGCACCGCGCTTCGGCGTCTCGGCCGGCGAGCCGCAGATCGACTTCGCCGCGGTTCAGCGCCACGTCGCGGACGTCATCGCGACGATCGCGCCGAACGATTCGGTCGAGCGCTTCGAGGGGTTGGGCGTCACCGTGCTGAAGGCCAGTGCCGCGTTCGTCGATGCGCGGACGGTCTCGGCCGGCGGCCGCTTGGTGCGCCCGCGCCGCTTCGTCATCGCGGCGGGCTCCTCGCCGCTGGTACCGCCGATCGAGGGACTGGCGGAGACGCCGCATCTCACCAACGAGACGATCTTCGGCCTGACCACCTGCCCGGAACATCTGGTGATCATCGGCGGCGGACCGATCGGCATGGAAATGGCGCAGGCGCATCGCCGCCTGGGCGCAAAGGTCACGCTCCTCGACGGCGAAACCGCGCTCGGCCGCGAGGATGCCGACCTCGCCGCCGTGGTCCTCGACCGGCTGCGGGCGGAGGGCGTCACCATCGAGGAGCGCACGAGGGTGGTGCGTGTCGCAGGCGAGGCCGGGCGGATCCAGGTCGACGTCGAGCGCCGCGACGGATCGACGGCGACCATCGAAGGCTCGCATCTCCTCGTCGCCGTCGGCCGGTCACCGAATGTCGAGGGGCTGAACCTGGAAGCCGCTGGCATCGACTACGACAAGCGCGGCATCACGGTCGGCAGGGACCTGCGCACCAGCAACCGCCGGGCCTATGCCATCGGCGACATCGCCGGCGGGCCGCAATTCACCCATCTGGCCAATCTGCATGCCGGGCTGGTGGTGCGCGCGATCCTGTTCCGGCTGCCGATCCGCACCCCGCGCGACACGCTGCCGCGCGTCACCTACACCGATCCGCCGCTCGGCCAGGTGGGCCTCACCGCGGTCGAGGCGGATGCCCAGGGCATCACCGCGGAGGTGCTGACATGGCCCTATGGCGAGAACGACAGGGCGCAGACCGAGCGCCGGACCGAGGGGCTGATCAAGCTCGTCGTCGGGCGGCGCGGGCGGCTGGTCGGAGCGGGCATCGTCGGCCACGCCGCGGACGAGATCACCAATCTCCTGTCGCTCGCCATCGGCAAGGGGCTGACGGTCGGCGATCTAAGGGATTTCGTCTCGCCCTACCCGACACTCTCGGAAATTGGCAAACGCGCCGCGACTTCCTACTATGTTCCGTATACGCGGCGCCCCTTCGTGCGCCGCGCGATCGCCTTCCTGCGGCGGTTCGGCTGAAGGCGCCCCGGCGAGGAAGCGGGGCGTTTCCCGGCGCGCAACGAAGGGCGTAGGGGAACGGTGCGGCCTTGCAGCAATCGATGAACGGCCCCGGCGGCGACCAGGCGTCGGTGCAGGCCCCTCCCCGCACCGGGCGCCGACGGCTGTCCCGGCGGCTTCTCGTGATCACCATGCTCGCGGTGATGCTCGCCGAAGTGCTGATCTTCGTTCCCTCGATCGCCAATTTCCGCGAAAACTGGCTGGAGGCGAAGCTGGAGACGGCAGCCGTCGCAGGCGTCGCCTCGGAGGGCAGCGAAGCGCAAATCGGCGCAGCACTCGATGCAGACCAGGGCGCCAGCCTGCTCGTCGCCCTCGACGCCATGCTGGTCGCGATCGTCGAGGGCGGCGCCTCGCGGCTGATCGCCCGCGCCGACATGATCGATGTCGCCGAACTGCAGATCGACCTTGCCGACCGCAACCCGGTACCGATGATCCTCGGCGCCTTCGACACGCTGCTGTTCGGCGGCGACCGTACGATGCGGATCTACGGCCCCGTCGGCGAGAGTGCGCTGGTGGCAGAAGTGGTGATGTCCGAGCGCCCGCTGCGGCGCGACATGCTGATCTACTCGCGCAACATCCTGTTCCTGTCGCTGGCCATCGCCTCCTTCGCCGCGCTGCTCGTCTATGTCGCCATCAGCTATTACCTGGTGCGGCCGATCCAGGCGATCACCGGCGCGATGATCCGCTTCGGCGAGAACCCCGCCGATCCCAGCCGGATCATCCGGCCGAGCGGGCGCGGCGACGAGATCGGCACCGCCGAAGCGCAACTCGCCGACATGCAGGCGCGGCTTGCCGGCACGCTGCGCGAACAGCGCCACCTCGCCGATCTCGGCCTCGCCGTCGCCAAGATCAACCACGACCTGCGCAACATCCTCGCCTCGGCGCAGATGGTCTCCGACCGGTTGGCGGACGTGCCCGACCCGCGCGTCCAGCGGGTCGTGCCGCCGCTGGTGCGCAGTCTCGACAGGGCGCTGAGCTACACGCAGTCGGTGCTGTCCTATGGACGGGCGATCGAAAGCCCGCCGGAAAAACGCGCCGTGCGGCTGGCGCGGCTGGTGGACGACGTCTTCGAGGTCGTGGCGCCGCCGGAGGGCACGCCCATCGAGTTCGTCAACGCCGTCCCGAAGACCCTGGAGATCGCCGTCGACCCTGGCCAGTTCCACCGGGTGCTCGTCAATCTCTGCCGCAACGCCGTCCAGGCGCTGGAGGGCGACGCGGCGGACCTGCCCTCGCTGGTGCGCCGCATCACTGTCGTCGCCCGGCCCGAGCCGGGCGACGAGGTGCTGGTCAGCATCGAGGACACCGGGCCGGGCCTGCCGGCGCGGGCGCGGGACAATCTCTTCAAGGCCTTCCAGGGCTCGGCCCGCACCGGCGGAACCGGGCTCGGCCTCGCCATCGTCGCCGAGATCGTCCAGGCGCATGGCGGCCGGATCGCGCTGGCCGAGCGGCGCCTGCCGGGCACCCGCTTCGAGATCCACCTGCCGGCGCGGGCGGACGGCCTGGCTGGCGAATCACGCTCTGGCTGAAGCATCTGGCGCCCGCGTCCCTGTCGGTCGGCCGGGCTTGATCACGCCTCGGGGCGACGCGTCCCAGCCGCCTCGACGCGTTTCGGCGACGCGGCTTCGGAATTTGCCGCGCTTCTGCTTGCAATCACCCGCCCGAGCGGCTAGTTAGCCCGGCACCGGCACAAGACGCTTTGCTTCAAGCGTGTGCCGAGCGCGCCCGTAGCTCAGCTGGATAGAGCACCAGACTACGAATCTGGGGGTCAGAGGTTCGAATCCTTTCGGGCGCACCATTTCACTTCTGCCTCGTCAGACGAGATCGACGTTTCGCCAGAGACGTGCGGTAGCGACGATCACCGATTGCCGAACCTCACGATGTTATTGTGAGCGGTCATGCGTGGCGCTTCGCGTGCTGCCTACGTACTGGTCCAGACCTGACCGGGACGCGCGGCAATGAATCGGCCGGGTGCGATTCTCCGCGCCTGCAGTGCCGCCGCCAGATCCCGCGCCGGATCCTCGACGCCCTCGTCGGTCAGCTGGAACGTGCCCCAGTGGCATCCAAGCGCCTGTCTTGCGCCGAGAAGCTCGAATGCGCGGACGGCTTCCTCTGGGTTGATGTGCTGGTCTTGCATGAACCAGCGCGGCGCATAGGCGCCGATGGGCAGCAGCGCCAGGTCGATTCGGTCGGCGTTGGCTGCGGCTTGGCGGAACTGCTCGCCGTCGCCGAAGCCCGTGTCGCCGGCATAGTAGACCGTTCGGCCGCCCAATCTCAGCGTGAACGCACACCACAGCGCGCGATTGCGGCTGCCGGGACCGCGCGTCGACCAGTGCCGGGCGGGCTCCAGCCGGACACTCGCACCCTGCTCCAGCTCGACCCCATCGCCCCAGCCCGCCGTGACGATCCGCATGTCGCGTTCGCGGCCGCGAATGACGCGGTCGTTGCCGAGCGGCGCGACGAAGAGCGGCGCGTCGCGTTCGAAGATGCGGACGAGGGTCGCGCGGTCGAGATGGTCGTAGTGATTGTGGCTGACCAGCACGACATCGATCGCCGGCAGGTCGTCGAAGGCTATCCCCGGCACGTTCTTGCGGCGCGGCCCGGCGAAGGACACCGGGCTGGCGCGCTCCGACCAGACCGGATCGACGAGGATGTTCAGGCCGCCGCCCTGGATCAGGAAGCTGGAATGGCCAACCAGGACGACGCGCAGCCCGGCATCGACCCGCGCCGGCGGCCGGTCGCGGGGAAACGGGCTCGGAAAGCCCTCCGGCCACTCGGTCTTCTCGCCGCTCAGCTGCCAGCGCAGCAGGTCGGCGAAGCCCTTTGCCGGCGCATTGTCCGGGTTGTGGAAGCGTTCGCCGTCGAAATGGTCGCTCACGGGAAGCGGACCCGACGCAGTGCCTCGGGCGCTGGCCGGCGTCGTTGCCAGAAGCGGCAGAGCTCCGACCAGTTTGACCATGTCCCGGCGATTGAGCATGCATCGTCCCGTTCAGTTGTGCGTGGTTTCATCCGGCTTTGCCGTCCGCCAGAATCATCCGCGCCGCCTTTTCCGCGATCATGATCGTCGGCGAATTGGTGTTGCCGGAGGTGATGGTCGGCATCACTGAAGCGTCCGCGACGCGCAGGCCGGCGATGCCCCGCACCCGCAGCCGCTCGTCGAGTACCGCCATGCGGTCGCCCTCGGGTCCCATCTTGGCCGTCCCGACCGGATGGAAGATCGTCGTGCCGAGGTCGCCGGCGGCCACCAGCATGTCCTCCCTCGAGGCGACATGGGCACCGGGCTTGTATTCCTCCGGCCGGTAGCGCGCGAGCGGCGACTGGGCGACGATGCGGCGCGCCCATTCGAGACTTTCGACCGCCACCTCGCGATCCTCGTCGGTGGCGAGATAATTCGGATCGATCTCCGGCGGATGGTCGAAATCCGGTCCCGACAGGTGGATGCGGCCGCGGCTGGTAGGGCGCAAATTGCAGACGCTCGCCGTGAAGGCCGAAAAGGTGTGCAGGCCGGCGCCCCAGTCGTCGAGCGACAGCGGCTGGAAGTGGAACTCCAGATTGGCGGTGGCATAGCGGGGAGAGGATTTCACGAACGCGCCCACCTGGCTCGGCGCCATCGTCAGCGGCCCGCGGCGGCGCAGCGCGTAGTCGACGCCCATCATCGCGCGCCGGAAGAGATTGGCGTATTCGGAGTTGAGCGTCTTGATGCCGTGGACCTTGTAGATCGGCCGGATCTGCAGATGGTCCTGCAGATTCTCGCCGACGCCCGGCAGATGGTGCCGGCATTCCAGCCCATGGGTGCGCAGGCGTTCGCCATCGCCGATGCCGGAGCGCTCCAGGATCAGCGGCGAGCCGGCAGCCCCGGCGGACAGGACGATCTCGGCCCGCGCCCGCGCCTCGATCGCTTCGCCGTCCTTGCGGTAATGAACCGCAACGGCGCGGCCCGCCTCGATCGCCACCTTCTCGATGAGCACGCCGGTGGCGACCGTCAGGTTCGGGCGATGCAGGACCGGCTTCAGGAAGCCGCGCGCCGCGCTCCAGCGACGGCCGCCCTTCTGGTTGACCTGGAAATAGGCCGAACCCTCGTTGTCGCCGGTGTTGAAGTCGGTGATCTTGGGCACGCCCGCGGCCTCCGCCGCGTCGCGCACCCGGTCGAGGATCTCCCAGCTTATGCGCGGATGCTCGACCCGCCATTCGCCGCCGGCGCCGTGGAAGGCGCTCTCCCCGTCGACATGGTCCTCGATGTCCTTGAACACCGGCAGGACGTCATCCCAGCCCCAGCCGGTCAGCCCCAGCTGGCGCCAGTGATCGTAGTCGGCGGCCTGGCCACGCATGTAGATCATCGCGTTGATCGCCGAGGAGCCGCCCAGCGTCTTGCCGCGCGGATAGGCCAGTGCCCGCCCGTTCAGTCCCGCCTGCGGCACCGTGCGAAACATCCAGTCGGAACGCGGATTGCCGATGGCGAAGAGATAGCCGACCGGGATGTGGAACCAGATCCAATTGTCCTTGCCACCGCCCTCCAGCAGCAGCACGCGGTTGCGCGGATCGGCCGACAGGCGGTTGGCGAGCACGCAACCCGCCGAGCCGGCCCCCGCGACGATGTAGTCGAATTCCTCGATCGTCCGATCGTCGGCCATGGCGTTCCCCTCCCTGCCCCCCACCGGTCGGACACGGCGCGGGATCGCTGGGCGCCAGGACCGATCGACAGGGTCCATCGGACTTAGCGCGAGGGGGTGTGAAGGCTCAATGGCCTATCCGTTGCCGGCACGGATCTGTGACCGTGCCGGCAACGGGACGGCGAAACGCCACTCGGCAGCGTGTCAGCTCGGATCGGCGAGGCAATCGCGCATCGATGCCGCCATGGTCTCGATCAGCTCGAAGTAGAGTTCCGGCCCGTCGGCGATGTCGGCGCCGAGCGGGTCGAGCCGGCCGGTGCGGGCGTCGGTGCCTTCGGTCACCACCGAGATGATGCGCGGCTCGAATTGCGGCTCGGCGAAGACGCAGGTCGCGCCGAGTTCGCGCACCCGTGCCTGGATTTCCGTGACACGCTCGGCGCCGGGCGGCGTCTCCGGGTTGATGGTGATCGAGCCGGCCGCCTCGAGCCCGAAGCGATGCTCGAAATAATGATAGCCGTCGTGGAAGACGATGAAGCCGCGTCCCTTCACCGGCTCGAGCTCTGCCGCGACCTGTGTCGTCAGCTCGTCGAGCCGCTGGTCGAGTGCCGCAGCGTTGGCGGCATAGCGCTCGGCGTTCTCCGGATCGGCGGTCGCGAGCGCCGATCCGATGGCCGCGGCGAGCGCCTTGGCGTTCTGCGGATCGAGCCAGACATGCGGGTCGGACTCGCCATGGTCGTGGTGCTCCCCGCCTTCCGAGGCTTCGTGTGCATGATCGTGCGATGCCTCCGCAGCAGCCGCTTCGTCCGCGTGATCGTGAGGCTCGCCCGCCGCTTCCTCGTGGTCGTGCTCCGCACCGGCAGCCGCTTCCTCGTGCGGCTCCTCCGCTGCTGCCTCGGGGGCATGGTCATGACCGCCCGCAGCCTCGGCCCCGTGGTCGTGGCCCTCATGCGCATGGTCGTGCGCCTCGAAGGCGCCACCCTCGCGGAAGGGCAGAAGCTCGAGGCCGGGCGCATCGATCAGCGACACGGACGTGGCGCCGGCGCCGATCGTCTCGATCGGACGCTCGAGGAAAGTCTCCAGCTCATGGCCCATCCAGAAGATCAGGTCGGCCTGTTCCAGATCCGCGGCCTGCGACGGCTTCAGCGCGTAATTGTGTGGCGAGCCGGCGCCGGCGACGATCAGCGACGGCTCGCCGACACCTTGCATGACCGCCGAGACCAGCGAATGCAGCGGCTTGATCGACACGACCACATTCGGGGCGGCAGAAGCGATCCCCGCCGTAGCGAACATCAGCGAGGCGGAAAGGGCGAGCAGGCGGACCATGGACACTCCAAGCGTTTGTTTTGTTATCACGTTACAATGTTGCGTAACGCTATAACGTATGGGATAGGGAAGCTCAAGCACCCATTCGCATTCCGCCAGGCTCCATCCTGATGATTTCCTCGTCGTCCCTCGTATCCCTCGCCGGCGCCGGCATGCAGCGCGCCGGCCGCTGGCTGGTGCGCGGCGTCGATCTCGACGTGCGGCCGCGCGAGATCGTCACGCTGATCGGACCGAACGGCTCGGGCAAGTCGACCACGGCGAAGCTGGCGCTCGGCATCTGGACGCCGTCGGAGGGCACGGCACAGCGGGCGGCCGATCTGCGCGTCGGCTACGTGCCGCAGAAGGTCTCGGTCGACTGGACGATGCCCCTGACGGTGCAGCGCTTCATGCAGCTGACCAATCGCCTGACGCCGGACGAGATCAGCGCCGCCATCGAGAGCACCGGCATTTCGCATCTGCGCCACGCGGAAGTTCGCGAATTGTCGGGCGGCGAGTTCCAGCGCGCCATGCTGGCGCGGGCGATCGCGCGCAAGCCGCAGCTGCTGGTCCTCGACGAGCCGGTGCAGGGCGTCGATTTCTCCGGCGAGATCGCGCTCTACGAGCTGATCGTGACGATCCGCGACCGGCTCGGCTGCGGCATCCTCTTGATCTCGCACGATCTGCACGTGGTGATGGCGGCGACCGACCGGGTGATCTGCCTCAACGGCCATATCTGCTGCCAGGGCGCGCCGAGCGTCGTGGCGGCCAGTGACGAGTATCGCCGGCTGTTCGGCGAGCGCACGGCCGACGCGTTGGCGCTCTATCGTCACCACCACGACCATACGCACCTGCCGGACGGGCGGGTGCGCCAGGCCGACGGCAGCGTGACGGCCAGTTGCGATGGCGGGGATTCGACCCGCGACCATGCAGGCCACGGGCACCGGGGTCACGACCACGCGGATCACGGAGATGCGGCCGAGCCACACGTGACTGCGCCGCGTCCGGAGAAGACCCATGCTTGACGGCTTCCTCGCCCGGGCCTTCGTCGCGGCGATCGGCGTCGCCCTCGTCGCGGGACCGCTCGGCTGCTTCATCGTCTGGCGGCGGCTCGCCTATTTCGGCGACACGCTGTCCCACGCCGCGCTGCTCGGCGTCGCGCTGGCGTTTCTGCTCGAGGTCAACGTGACGCTCGCCGTCTTCGCCGTGGCGGCCTTCGTGTCGCTGGCGCTTCTGTGGCTGCAGCGCCGTGCCTCGCTCTCCTCGGATTCGCTGCTCGGCCTCCTGTCGCATTCGGCGCTCGCCATCGGGCTGGTGGTGATTGCCTTCATGCCCTGGGTGCGGGTCGACCTGATGGGCCTCCTCTTCGGCGACATCCTCGCCGTCTCGCGCACCGACATCGCGCTGATCTATGGCGGCGGCGCCCTCGTCCTGGCGGTGCTGGCAACGATCTGGCGCCCGCTCTTCGCCGCGACGGTGAATGCCGACCTCGCCGCCGCGGAAGGCATGCGCCCCGAACTCGCCAATCTGATCTTCATGGTGCTGATGGCGGTGGTCATCGCCATCGCCATGAAGATCGTCGGTGTCCTCCTGATCACCGCGCTGCTGATCATCCCGGCTGCGGCGGCACGGCGTTTCTCGGTGAGCCCCGAAGGCATGGCGGCACTGGCCGCGATCATTGGCGTTCTCGCCGCCATCGGCGGCCTGCTCGGCTCGCTTCAGTGGGACACGCCGTCGGGGCCCAGCATCGTCGTCGCTGCGCTGCTCCTGTTCCTGATCAGCCTGTCGCCGCTGGCCGGCTGGGCCATGGCGCTGCGAAACAGAACCCTCGGCGGAGCCCGTTCATGAATTCGACGCATCCCGACCTGACGCGCAACCAGTCGCTGGTCTACACGGCGCTGACCCGAGCCCCCGGCCCGCTCAGCGCCTACACGATCCTCGACAATCTGCGCGAGGACGGGCTTCGCGCGCCGCTGCAGGTTTATCGCGCGCTGGACAAGCTGGTGGAGATCGGTCTCGTCCACCGGCTGGAAAGCCTCAACGCCTTCGTCGCCTGCCATCACGGCCATGGCGAACACGATGCGGCAGTGTTCGCCATCTGCGAGCAGTGCGGCAAGGTGCTCGAGCTGTCCGATGACGCGACGATCCACCGGCTGGAGACGCTGGCGAAGAAGGTCGACTTCGCCGTCGCCAAGACGACGATAGAGCTGCGTGGCCGCTGCGCCGCCTGCGCCAAGGCGGCCTGAGCGGCGCGCAGAACCGTCGAGGCTTTCGCTGTCGGGGCCAGCGCGCTAGCTTGCCCGACCACGACAAGCGGACAGGCCTGATGACCGATCCCCATCCCGACGAGCCCCGCTGGAAGCATGACGGCGTGCGCGTCATCAAGGGCGACCAGCTCGATCCCAACACCGCGCAGACACCCGGCATGTTCCGCCAGGCGGCGATCAACCACGCCCGCGTCGGCGCCCAGAAGATCTGGGCCGGCACGGTGACCATCGAGCCGGACGCCAAAACCGGCGTCCACCATCACGGCGCGCTGGAGAGCGTCATCTTCGTGCTGCGCGGCAAGGCCCGCATGCGCTGGGGCGAGCGGCTGGAATTCGTCGCCGAGGCCGGGCCGGGCGACTTCATCTTCGTGCCACCCTACGTACCGCATCAGGAGATCAACGCCGACCCCGGCGCGCCGCTCGAATGCGTGCTGGTGCGCTCCGACAACGAGGCCGTCGTCGTCAACATCCCCGACATCGAGCCGGTCGAAAAGCCCGAGACCGTCCTTTGGATCGACCCGATCCATCGCCATCCGGCATGATCCGGTGATGAGCGGGCAAGGAAATACGCCGCTGGTCGTGGTTTTCGGCTCCCTGAATGTCGACCTCGTCTGCCGGGTCGAGACGATCGCGCGGCCGGGCGAGACGGTGCTCGCGCCCGGCTACGACCAGCTCTTCGGCGGCAAGGGCGCGAACCAGGCGGTCGCCGCCGCGCGGGCGCTCGGCGGCCGCGTCGCCATGGTCGGCGCCGTCGGCGACGATGCGCTGGGCCGGGCGGTGACCGCGAATCTCGCTCGGGAAGGCATCGACGTCGCTGCCATCCAGACAGTGCCGGGCCGCACCGGCTGCGCGTTCATCAGCATCGACGCCGCCGGTGAAAACGCCATCACCGTCGCCAGCGGCGCCAATGGCCGTTTCACCGCGAAAGCCCTGGACGACGAGAGGCTGGATGCGCGGAGCGTCCTCGTCCTCCAGATGGAAACACCGCTCGCCGAAAACCTCGCGGCGGCGGCCAAGGCCCGTGCTCGTGGCGCGCGCGTCGTCGTGAACCTGGCGCCGGTGCCGCGCCAGCTCGATGCGGCCGCGCTGGAGCAACTGCTGGCGCTCACCGACTGGCTGGTAGTCAACGAGACGGAACTCGCGGCCGCCGCTCATCTGGCGGGCCTCGCGGCAGGCAGTTCCGCCGAGCAGGCCGGCGCGCTGGCGGAGCGACATGGCATCGTGGTGATCGCGACGCTAGGAGCCGAGGGCGCGGTCGTCGCAGACCCCGTCGCGTCGCTCCAGAGGATCGCCGCACACAAGGTGAGCGTGGTCGACACCACCGGCGCCGGCGACACCTTCGTCGGCGTGCTCGCCGCCGGGCTCGCGACCGGTCTCGCCGTCCCGCAGGCGGCAAGCAGGGCGGTCATCGCCGGCTCGCTCGCCTGCCGCAAGATCGGCGCCCAGTCCGCCATGCCGACGGGCGCCGAGATCGACGCGACAGAGCGATGATCGGCCGCTGCAATCCGGCATTTCGCAAGGCGACGATCTGCGGTTAAGCTCGTCTGCCGTCCCGCCACGGAGCCTGCCGATGACGCCGATCGATGCCTATCTGCCCGAGGACCGGCGCTACCCGGTTCCCTCCCGCATCCTGCACTGGCTGGTCGCGATCCTGGTCATCGTCGTCTGGCCGCTTGGCATGGTGATCAAGTTCATCAACGAGGACGCCAAGCTCAGCTTCTACATGCTGCACGAATCGTTCGGCTTCCTCATCCTCTGGCTGATGCTGGCCCGGCTCGCCGTGCGGCTGCTGCGCCCGCCCCCACCTGGCCCGCCGCTGCCGGTCCTGCAGGAACGCGCCGCGGCGACGGTGCATGCCCTCCTCTATGTCGCGCTGATCGCCCAGCCGGTCATCGGCTTCCTGACGACCAACGCCTTCGGCTTTCCGCTCGACTGGTTCGGCCTCTTCACCGTCTGGAGCCCGATCGGCAAGTCGGACGCAGCGGAAACCCTGAAGACCATCCACGTCTTCCTCGGCTGGAGCATCCTCGTCCTGTTCGCGCTGCATATCGGCGGGGTGCTGCACCACCATGTGCTGCGCCGCGATCCGACCCTGCAGCGCATGCTCTAGCGGCTATCGCGGCAAGGCCAGCACGTCGAGATGGCCGACACGGCAGCCACTCGACTCCACCACCGCAAGCCGCGCATCAAGCCAGGCGGCGATCGCGGCCTCGGCAAGTTCGCCGGTCTCGCGCACGGCCGTGGCCATGCCCTCGACGAACTTCGTCTGCAGCCCCGACATTCCCCCGTCGAGCCGCCAGGGGCTGGACGCTGTGCGGACATCGAGGCCCTGACCGGCGAGCTCGTCCGCCAGAGCCGCGCCGGCGTCGGGGCCAAGTGCCGGGCCAAGGCCCTTGTCGCTGCGCTGATGCGCATTGAACAGCGCCACCATGGCCGCGTCCTCGGCATGCGGCACGTCGAAGACGATCGTCCCGTCATAGCTCAGCGCCGCATAGAGGCCGATACCCTCGCGCGCCAGGCGCCCGGCGAGGCGCGCGACGAAATCCCGCGAGGCAAGATCGAACAGGGCCGAGGCGGTAGCGAGCCGCGCCGGCCTCAGTTCGAGCGCATCAAGATCGCCGAGATCGGCGAGCAGGGTCTCGACCGAGCTGCCCGGCGGCCGGCGCCGCTCGGCCTCGGCCAGAAGGGCGGGATCGTTGTCGACCAGCCGCCAGTTGAGGCCCGGGACCAGCGGCCCGAGCGTGCGCAGCGTCGAGCCGGTGCCGCAGCCGAGATCGACGGCGAGCGCGTTCGGCCTGGCGGACAGATATGCCGCCGCCGCTTCCAGAAGCTCGGGATCCCTGGCGGCCATATCGGCCGGCTCCCGGAGATCCAGCCAGCGTGCCTCGAAGCCGCTCATCGTGCCACTCCTTCCAGGGCGGCGGCGAGGGTCGCCGCGGATTGGCGCCACGAGGGCAGCTTCCGCCCGGCGGCATGGGAGGAGGCGGCCATCTCCGCCCGCAGTGCCGGGTCGGCAATCAGCCGTCCGAGCGCGTCGGCAAAGGCCGCGACGTCGCCCGGCGCGACAAGGATGCCGGCGGATTCCGGGACGACGTCGCCGACGGCCCCGGCCCTGCAGGCGACGATGGGCAGGCCGTTGGCCATCGCCTCCGCGAAGACCATGCCGTAGCCTTCGTAGCGGCTGGCGAGGGCGAAGATGTCGGCGCGCCGGTATGCCGGCGCTACGTCCGGCAGGGCGCCGGCGAGTTCGATGCGGTCGGCAAGGCCGCTGCCGGCGATCTGGTCGCGTAGCGCCGCGGTCGTTGCCGGATCGGCGTCCAAGCCGCCGACGATGCGGCAGCGCCAGTCGTGGTCGGCCAGAAGGGTGAGTGCCGCGACCAGCGTCGCATGATCCTTGCGCGGGATCAGCGTGCCGATGGCGAGGATCAACGGCGCGCCGCCGCTGCCCTTGGCGCGCGGCGCCGGATCGGTGCCGGGCAGCGCGACGGTGAGGCGTTCGGCCGGAACGCCCCAGTTGGCGACGAGTTCACTTGCGGTGGCCGGGCTGGTCACCACCACCGCTTCGGCAAAGCCGAGCGCCGCCCGTTCCGAGCGCTCGAGGCCCTCGCGCTGCGCGGCCGAGAGCCCGGCCTCCAGCGCCAGCGGATGGTGCACCAGCGCCACCAGCCTGAGCCGGCCTGCCTCGGCCCGAGCAATGTCGGGCATCGCTCCGAAGGCAAGCCCGTCGATCAGAACCGGCGTCCGGTCCGGGATCGCGGCCAGGGCGGCGGCCGTCGCGTTCAGGTCGGCGGCGCCCGGCGCCGGAAAGCTGCCGGGCAGATGCAGACGCGTCACGTCCCAGCCGAGGCCGGAAAGTTCCGCCAGCATCCGCCGGTCATAGCCATAGCCGCCGCTTCGGGTCTCGATATCGCCGGGGATGGCGAAGACCAGCGGTCGCGTCAAAGATCGGCCTCGTACCAGGCCCGCGCGACATGGGATTCGTGCAGCTGGATCTTCAGGCGGACGACCTTCTGCCCGCCGGTGCCGAGAGCGCCCGCCGCAATCCGTCCGGCGATTTCGCGGAAGATGTGCCGGGCCAGGAACTCCGTCGTCGTCACCTTGCCGTCGAATATCTCCAGCGCGTCGAGGTTCTGGTAGTTGAGCGGCTTCAGCGTCTCGGACAGGATCTGGGTCGCGAGGCCGATATCGATGGCCAGGCCGTCATCGTCGATGTCCTCGGTGAAGAAGGCGGCGTCGACCACGAAGGTCGCGCCGTGCATGCCCTGCGCCGGGCCGAACACCTGGCGTGGCAGGCTGTGGGCGATCATCATGTGGTCGCGAACTTCGACGGCGAACATGGGCAGTCCTTTCGGGTCAGTCATAGCGGATGCGATGGCAGAGCGTTGCCGGGTTGGAAAGGATCCCGGCGTAGGCGGCGGCGAGATGGGAGAAACGTGTCTCGCCGGAAATCAGGATGTCGAGGCGGGGATCGGCGAGGAGGTCGAGCGCTGCCGTCAGACGCCGGCGATAGTCCCAGCGCGCCCGCCGCTCCGGCGGCAGCTGGCCGACCTGCGAGGCGACGATCGAGAGCCGCCGGCTGTGGAAGGCGCCGCCGAGCGGCACCGCGACGCTTCGGTCGCCATACCAGCTCGCCTCGACAAGCCGCGCCTCGAAGCCGGCGCAATCGAGCGCCGTGGCAAGACCCGCCTCGCTGGCCGAAGCGTGGATCACCACGTCGCATTCGGTCGGTGCGTCGCCTGGCGCGGCAAAGCTGCAGCTGAGCGCGGCGGCGGTCTCGGCCCGACCGCCATCGCGGTCGACGATGGTGACCCCACAGGCGGGGATGCGGGCCGCGAGGCTACCGACCAGCATGCCGACCAGACCGCCGCCGACCACCGCCACCCGGTCGCCGGGCCCGATCTTCGCGTCCCAGACGATGTTGAGCGCGGTTTCCATGTTGGCGGCCAGCACCGCACGTTCGGCAGGCACCGCGGCGGGGATGGGGACGGCGGCCTCCGCGGGAACCGAGAAGCGGTCCTGGTGCGGATAGAGGCAGAAGACGGTCTCGCCGATCCTTTCCGCCGGTCCTTCGACGATTTCGCCGACGACCGCATAGCCGTATTTAACCGGGAAGGGGAAATCGCCCTCCTGGAACGGCGCCCGCATTCGCTCGTATTCGCTCTCCGGCACGCGTCCGGCCGCGACCAGCGCCTCGGTACCGCGGCTGATCGCGCCGAAGCGGCTCTCGATGCGCAGGTCGCCGTCGGCAACGGCCGGCAGCGGACTGTCCCTGAGCGCTGCATCATTCTCGCCTTCCAGCCACAGAGCGCGACAAAGTGTCGTCATCGGGCCTCGCAGAGCGTCACGAGGGCCCGAACGTCGGCGCACGAGCGCCCGCTGCGGGTCGCCAGTCTCGGACAGCGTGTCGTCATCGGGGATGGTAGGCGATTGTATTGCAACGGCTAATCCGGCGGGAGGGCGCAAGGCGCGCGGGGGGTTCGGCGATGAAACTGTGGCTTTGCACATCTGCGTCAACGCGGCGCTTCGCCTCTCGCCGTTTTCGGATCGAAGACGATGTTTCTTCCTCAGGCTGCTGGCATGCGCGTCGGCGGACCCAACATGCATGCGTGAGTACGGGCGAGGACGGGCCATGGGCAACATGATGATCAACGCGAAGACCGCCGCAACGCCGGCGCTGCTGCCGGCTGGCGGGTCGACGGCAGCCATCCGCTGCGAGCGGGCAGCAGCGGAGCTGCGTTATGGCCGGCCGGTGCTGATCCGCGGGAACGACGGCGCGACGCTGGCCGCGCTCGCCCTCGATGCCGCCGATCGAGCCGCCTACGAGGCGTTCGGGGCGGCGCTCGGCGACCGTCACGACCTGTTTCTGACGCCGACGCGCGCGGCCGTCCTTGGCCTGACCGCGCCGACCGGTGCGTTGTTGCCGCTCGGCGGCATCGGTTTTGCAGAGGCCTGCCATCTGGGCTATTTGCGCGGCGCCTTCCGGCTGCGCGACTGGCGGGAGGGTGGCCCGCTGGAGTCCGAAGCCGCTTTGGCCGCCCGGCTGGCGCTGCTGCTCCCGGCCGTCGTCTGCGGCCGGGTCACGGCGGACAACCCGGCTTTCGCCGACGCCGTCTCGCTCGAGCTCGGCGATCTCGACGCCGCCAATCTTGCAAATCTCGGGCGGTTCGAGGTCGTGGCGCGAACCGAGGTGCCGTTGAAGGGCATCGAGTCGGCGGAGTTCGTGATCTTCCGCGGCGGCCTGGCGCAGCGCGACCAGGTGGCGATCGTCGTCGGCGATCCCGATCGCAGCCGGCCGGTACCGGTACGGGTCCACTCGTCCTGCATCACCGGCGATCTCTTCGGTTCGCTCAAATGCGACTGCGGCGACCAGCTGCGCGGCGGCCTGAAGACGCTCGAGGAACGCGGCGGCGGCGTGCTGATCTATCTCGACCAGGAAGGCCGCGGCACCGGGATCGCTGCGAAGATGCGCGCCTACGGGATGCAGGGCGAAGGGCTGGACACGATCGACGCCGACGCGCAGCTGGGTTTCGGCGCCGATGAACGGCGCTATGAGGCGGCCGCGGCCATGCTGTCCGGCCTCGACATCAACCGCGTCGACCTGTTGACCAACAATCCGCTGAAGGTCGCGTATCTGCGAGCCTGCGGCATCGACGTCGTCTCGCGCACGCCGGTGCTCGGGCCGCTGACGGCCCAGAACACCGGCTATCTGCGGACCAAGTCGCGCCGCGGCGGCCACATGCTCGACCAGTTGTTCGAGGGATGAACCGCCGCCGGGCTCACGCCCCGTTGTCGCGGAAGCAGTAGACGTCGCCGGAATTCGCGGCGTCGGGTAGGTCGCGCAGCTTGTCGCGGATTGCTTCCCACGAACACGGCTCGTCGAAGACCATTTCGTGGGTCTCGCCGAGCGAGATGTTGAAACGCCGATAGCCAAGGTCGCCGGCGCGCGCGAGACTGCGCAGCGCCACGTCCCGCTGCAGCGTGGTGAACTCGAAGGACAGAACCCTCACCGGCCGGCTGAGCCCGGCCAGCACGCGATCCTCCAGCCCCTCGACGTCGATCTTGATGAAGGCCGGCTCGCCATGGGCGACGATCAGGCGATCGATGGTCGTCGCCTCGACCCTGACGGTCTCGTTCCAGACTTCGCTGCCCCAGCTTTCGTGTCCCGCCGCCGCCGTGACCATCTGGGTCGAGGCCGTCGACACGGTCGGGTTGGCCCCGTTGATGCGCAGTTCGAGGATGCCAGGCGCGGCATCCACCGCGGCCTGAAGGATTGTCACCGACGAATCGCGGCCGAACAGCGCCCGCAAGAGGCGCGCCGGCCGCGGCTGCGGCTCGATCGCGACGACACGGGCGCCGAGCTGCCGCATGACCCTGATCCGGTCGCCGACATGGGCGCCGATATCGAAGGCAAGGTCGCCGGGCGAGAGAAACGGCTGGTAAAGCCGCGTCAGCCCATCGTGATGGCTGCGATCACCGTGATAGACGCGCAGGCTCCTCAGGATCCCGAGCCAGCCACGAAACTCCGTACCGAAGCGCATCAGCGACGACCGGCTTCAGCTTCGGCGGCGAGCGGTACGGCTGCCGGCAGCAGCGGCGAGGTGCGTCCCTCGACCCCGCGCCACGGCCGCGCCTCGATCGGGATCAGCCCGCGCAGCAGCCGCGGCAGAATGGATTCCTCCGGCGTCGCGAAGAGACCTGCCCGCGCGACGATCCGCCCGAAGCCCGGCGAGGCGGTGATGACGGTGAACGGTACGGCGAGGCAGAGACCGGCGACGAACGGCGCGCCCCAGAGCAGCGCCACCGGGCTGGCCGCAAAGAGCACCGCCGCCATGGCGAAGCCGAGCAGCGTCTGCGGCCACATGGCCTTGAACGCCGACGTCCAGCCGACACCGAGCTTGTCGCGATTCTGGCCGCTCCACGTCACCGAGCGTCCGAACGGCAGGCCGACGAGGAAGAGCGAGACATAGACGGCGACGATCGGCGCCATCAGCATCGACACCGGGATCTCGATCAGCGCCGAGGCGAGGAAGCGGATCGGCCCGCCATAGGCTCGAACGGCGCCGCGCGTCGCCAGCACGTCGATAACGCCCGCAATCTTCGGCGCGATCGACAGGACGAAGATGGTCAGGAACAGGCCGAGGCCGAGCTGGAGATAGGCCGGATCGAACGTGCCGGTCACGCCCTTGACGGTCGCGGCGATGGTCATCGCGATCCAGGCGGGCGGGGCCATGTACATCAGGATCGCCTGCAGGATCTGGAAACGGCTGATGGCCATCAGCCCCGATGCACGCAGGAAGCGCCAGTACTGCATGTTGCCCTGGCACCAGCGAAGGTCCCGCTTGGCGAACTCCGGCAGCGTCGGCGGGCTGGTCTCGTAGCTCTGCGTCTCGACCGGCACGATCCGGACTTCGTAGCCGGCGCGCCGCATCAGCACCGCCTCGAGCTGGTCATGGCTGAGCACGTGGCCGCCGAGCGGCGCCCGTCCCGGCAGGATCGGCAACTCGCAATGGTCGCGGAAGGCCCGCGTGCGGATGACCGCGTTGTGGCCCCAGTAGGAGCCGCAATCGGCGGTCCACCAACTGGCGCCCATGGTGAAGGAGCGCATGCCGTGGCGCATGCCGAACTGGAAGATGCGCGCAAAGCCGCTGGTCGCGGGCGTGCCGACGACAAGGCTCTGCAGGATGCCGAAGCGCGGGTTGGCCTCCATCGTCGCGACCAGCCGGGACATGACGTCGCCGGACATCACGCTGTCTGAGTCCAGCGGCAGGTAGAAGTCGAAAGCGTCGCCGTGGTGCTCGAGGAAATCGCGGACGTTGCCGGCCTTGAAGCCGACATTCTTGGCGCGGCGGCGATAGACCGGGCGCATCGGATCGTCGTCTGCAAACACCGTTGCGAAGCGCCTGAACTCGGCCTCCTCCGCCAGGGCGATCTTTGGCTCGCTGGTGTCGCTGAGAACGAAGAAGCGGAAATGCTCGCGGAGCCCGGTGCGCTCGAGGCTGATGCGCATTGCCTCGATCCGCTCGAAGATCGGGCGCGGGTCCTCGTTGCGGAGGAACACCGTCAGCGCAGTGCGGCTATGAAGGTGGCGAACGCGGCCGACCGGCCCGGCCGAGAAATACGGATAGACGCTGCGTGCCGGATCGGCCGGCCCGTGCATCAGGACGAGGCCGATGACGGCATTCCAGAAACCCAGCACCGTCCACGGCGTCGCCAGCATGAAGCCGACCAGCATGACCCATTCGGCACCGTCGATGACGCCATCGGCGCTGAGCAGCGTCACCACGCCGGCAGCCAGCGCTACGAGCGTCACGAGATTGAGGACGAGCACGATCAGCCGACGCACGGCGACAGGCAGCCCTGCGGGCTCCGGCGGACGGGCAGCACGTTCCAGGTCTTTCGTCATGGGCAATGACAGTTCGTCGTCTGCCGACGGGACTCGCAACACGGATACTTCCTTTTCGATGATGGCCTTGGGGACGGCGCCGACGCGGACCGCCCGACGCCGAACAGCGCCCGGGACAACTAGCTAGAGACCCAAAGTCCTGCGGAGAGGGTCGGTTGCCTCGCCGCAGTCCTCACTTTTCCGTAAGGACCGCAGAAATGCGGGCATTGAGCAAGACACCGCGGCAGATTGACCCGCCCCGGCTGGGAGCGACTCAGCGTGCTGCTGCCTCGTTGCTTCCGAAAGCGGGGCGTTCGGCATCCGGGTACCAGTAGCGGGCGGCCGGCGCGTCGCGCTCGATCAGCACGAAGCTGTCGGCGAAGACCCGGTAGGGGTGGCTCCACGCCCCGTCCGGCCATTGCACCCGAATTTCGGCGCGCTCGGCCGTGCCGAGGCCGAGATGCACGAATCCGGAACGACCGGAAGCATGGCCGCCGCCGACCTGGATCGTGCGGTAGAGCGTCCTGGTGCCGATCTTCACCGCCAGCTTGGCCCCGAGTGCTGTGCGGTTGGCGCCCTTCTGCGAGAGCGAGACTTCGAGGAAGTTGCCGAGCGGCCGCGTCCCGAAAGCGGACGCGGCGCCGCGGTTGCGCAAGAGGCTCGCCTTCTGGCCGCGATTGACCACGAGCAGGTCGAGCGCGCCGTCGAGATTGTAGTCGGCGACCAGCGCGCCGCGCCCCTTGGTGTCGAGCGCCAGGCCGGCCGCCTCGCCGCGTTCGGTGAAGTGGCCGTCGAAACCGCCCATCAGGAGGTTGTCGGGGTCGAAGGCGGCGAAATCCGGCATCGCCTCGACATTGCCCTTGGCGATGAACAGGTCGAGCGCGGTGTCGTTGTTGAAATCGGCGAACTCGGCGTGCCAGCCGGTGGAGGGCTTGCCCTGATCCTCGACATAGGGGCGGTGGGCCGTCGCACCGCGGTCGAAGGCCTCGTCGCGATAGGTCGGCGCGTCCTCGAACTCGCGGTCGAGGAACTGCAGCTTGGTATCGCCCATCGAGGTCAGCGCGTATTCGGGCGTGCCGTCGCCGTCCACGTCGCCCTCGGCGATGCCCATGCCCCAGATCGACAGGTGCTGCCAGCCGTCCGCCTTGCGGTAGGGGCGCGGCGCGCGGTCCGGCTCCAGCCGCCAGAGCTGCTCGGCGCCGCCGCGATAATATTGCCGGTCGTTGGTGATGCGCAGCGCCGGCTCACCGGAGCGGTTCCAGTCGGTGAACAGCATCGACAGGGCGCAGTAGCCGGGCGACAGCGCCAGAGGCTCGGAATAATCGGGAGCGTCCGTCGCGCCCGCTCGCGGGCGGATCAGCACATTGTCGGCGCAGGTGCCCCAGGGCGAGCCCGGCGCGGCGCGATCGACGTAGTTGCCGAAGGCGAGCGTCGGGAAGGATGCGCCGGGCTCGAAGATCGCCGAGAACGCCGTCGTCCAGGCTCGGCCGCCCTCGAAGCCCCAGGCAAAGTTCGCCTTCTCGAAGCGGCAGTCGGGGCCACCCTTGAGGAGGATGTTCGCCCCGACCCGGAGCAGAACGAGGTCTTCGAACCCGTCCTGGTCGATGTCCAGCGGATAGGCGCCGGTGACGTTCGCGAGGTCCTTCGGGTCGATCGGCTGCGGCAGTTTCTCGAAGGCGAGCGCGCCGCCGGCCTGTGACCGGTTCGCGTAGAAGCCGCTTTCCCCCTCGCCGCCGGCGAGGAACAGGTCGGGGAAGCGGTCGCCGTTGCAGTCGAAGACAGCCCCACCCCCGCCGACGAAGAACTCCCACGGCCCGCCATAGACATGCTCGATGCCGGCCGCCTTCGCCTCTTCGTGGAAGAGCGGCGTGTCGGCGGCGAAGCCGGGTGCGGTTTCGGCCTGGGCTGTGGCTTGGGGCGCGATGGCGGTCAGGGCGAATAGTGTTGCTAGGACCAGGCGCGGGAGGAGTTGCGCGGCGAACCCAATCGGTCCGAAAGGCGGGTTCGACCTACCCCCCTCTGCCCTGCCGGGCATCTCCCCCACAAGGGGGGAGATCAGCCTGCCGCCAAGGCCGCGCTTCTTTCTCGTTCGTGGATCCTTGGCACTCTCCGCAGCAGGATTTTGGCGGCCCCTCAAAGCCGTTTCGCTTTCTACGGCACCGGGAGCGCCGGGGCGTTTGCAGAAGAGGGCGAGGCGACGAAGCTGCCAATCTCCCCCCTTGTGGGGGAGATGTCCGGCAGGACAGAGGGGGGTGCTAATGCGCAAAACTGAGCTGCGTTTCGTCGCAACCATCCCGCTCACTCCCCCACCGACAGCGTCTTCAGCCATGCGATCAGCGCCGAGCGGTCGGCCTCCGGCAGGTCGCGATAGCCGGAAGCACTCTTGTCCGCCGCGCCGCCGTGGGCGCGGATCACCTCGTCGAGCGTCGTGACGTCGCCGCGATGGCCGTAGGGTGCGGTGTCGGCAAGGCCCCAGAGCTCGGCGGTCATGAACACGTCGCGCTCGACGAAGCGCTGGGCGAGCGTTTCGTTTCCGAGGGCGGCGGTGCGCGTATCGGCGATGCGATGGCGCTTGAGGTCGCCGAACAGCGGCACCAGCACCTCGCCCGCGGCGTTGCGCGGTAGCCGCGCCGCCCATTCGAGCGTCGCCAGATCGTAGACGGCCGGCGTCTCGACGTCGCCCTGGCGCAGCGTGCCGGCGAGATCGACCGGGCCCGGATCCTGGAAAGCAAGGCTCTTCAAGGGGAGCGCCGGACGGTGGCAGGTCTCGCAGCCGAGATCGGCGAAGACGACGCGACCCCGCTTCGCAGCTTCCCGCCAGGCCGGATCGTCGGGCGCAGCCTCAATCGGCGGCGGCAGCGTCGCCTGGAACGCCACCATCGCCGACACCTCGCCGGCGCCGATCTCGTCACTGTAGCCGTCGCCGTCGAAATCGGCGGTGCCGGTCCAGCGCGTGCCCCATCGCTCGTCGGGCTGGATGCCGTGATGCTGGTTCAGCGCGTTGACGGTGAACTGGCGCAGCGAGGTCATCACGCCCTTCTGAGTGAACGGGCGGATGACGAGGTCCGCATCCACCCCATCGAGTTCGGCAAGGTCCACCGAGCCGTCCGGCTGCGCGGTGATGCGCCCGAAATCGACGCCCTTGGCGACAAGTTCGACCCGCACCGGTTCGCCAGAAGCGCGGGCGCGGCGCAGGGCGTCCGCCCGTCCGGCACGAAGCTCGACGGTCATCTCGCGCGCCAGCAGCTCGACCAAGCCGGCGCCGAACAGGTGGTTGGTGCCGCGCTCGTTTGAAAATTGCGGGTCAAGCGTGTCGAACTCGGCGCTCTCAAAGCCTTCCGAGACGAAGGCATTGGCGACGAAGCCGCCGGCGCCGCCGGTCACCGGCTCGTTGTGGCAGGAGGAGCAGGCATTGGCGTCGGGGCCGGCGAGCCGCTGGAAGGCATGCTCGGCGGGACGCCGCGTCGCGGTCGGCACGATCGCCTGCGTCGCGTTCGGCCGCCCGGCGCCGTCCAGCACGGTGAAGCGCGCCTCGAACAGGTCCTTGCCCTTCAGCGCCAGGTCCTCGAGCGCTTCGCCCTTGATCGGCCCGGCGATGGCCGCCTGGTCCAGACGCTCGCGGATCGTCTTTTCGCTCCAGGCGGGCTCCTCCGCCAGAGCGGGCAGCACCAGACCGGCAGCAAGCAACAGGGCGACAGCGCGCAGCATCAGGCGGCCTCCTCGATCTCGGTTCCGGCGAAACGGGCGAAGCGATCGTCGAGCGCGGCCAGGGCATGCGCCGTCGCGGCCGAGAAGATCAGCTGATCGACATCCTCGGCGATCGAGAAGGCCGTGTCCGCACCCAGGCCGTCAATGGCGCTCTCGCGGATGCCGCGGCGGATCGCCGGCTCCAGCAGGTCCATGGCGTGGGCGCCGGAGCCGGTGAAGACGATCGGCAGCGGATCGATCAGCGTGAAGACGCGGCCTAGCCCGTAGCCGATCGCGAGCCCCGCCTCCTCGAACGCGGTCGCCGCCGCGCCCTGCCCGTCCCGGGCCAGCGCCGCGAGCCCATGCATGTCGGCGTCGCTGATGCGGCGGGTCGGCACCGCGTCCGCCTGGCCATGGGCGCGCCGCCAGATGGCGTAGTCGCCGGCATAGGCCTCGACGCAGCCGTGATTGCCGCAGCGGCAGAGGGCGCCGCCCGGCATGTGGTTGATGTGGCCGAACTCGACCGCCGAGGAGCGCTGGCCCTGGAAGGTCGAGCCGCCGAGCCGCAGCCCCATGCCGACGCCGAAACCGATGAACAGCGTGGCGAAGTCGCGGCCGCTGAAATCCGGCGTCCAGCGGAACGCCTCGGGCATCAGCGAGCAGTCGTTGAAGACCTGGACATCGGCGCCGGTGGCAGCGGCAAGCGGCGCCGCGATGTCGAGATTGCGCGCCTTCAGCGCTGGCGACCAGAGAATGCGCGACAGACCGCTGTCGGTCTTGCCCTGCACGGCGACGATCAGCTTGCCGAAGGCCGGCCGGGGGGTGTCACCGGCTGCCTCGCGCAGGAGCGCCAGCAAGACCGCGACGATCTCGTCCCGCCCGAAATCGGAGAGGTCGCATTCGCGCCGCGCCTCGCCGCGGACAGCGCCGGCATAGTTGGCGAATCGCACCGAGACCTCGCCGACGGCGACCTTGCCGATCGCCACGTTGGCGGCGGAAGCGGCCAGGGTCAGCGCCTTGCCGGGCCGGCCACGCCGTGCTTCCCGGCCATCGTCGTCGACCTCTTCGAGGATGCCGGCGCGCAGCAGCGCCGTGGCGATCGCCGAGGCGGCGGAAACCGAAAGCCCGGTCGCTTCGCTCACCGCCTTGCGGGTCGAGATGGGGGTGCGTCTCAGGTGGTCGATGACGGCGTGGCGATTATGGGCGCGCACGTCGTCGGCATCGGTCTTGGCCAGCATTGGCGGCGTTTCCTCCCACCCTGGGCCCGCTCTCCCGGCGGGTAACCAAGGCCTGTGATCGCCACGTTGACACGGATGAGATTTGCTGTCACCATTTTTTCCGAGGCTTGGAAAAAGTCTCGATCGGCCGGGAGAACGGGCCGTCGTCGAACGATCGGGCGCTTGAGCGCCGGGAGGAAAATCCATGAAGAATCTGAAGCTCGCGCTTGCCAGCGCGGTGTTCTCGCTGGCTGTCGTCGGATCCGCGTCCGCCCAAGACGGCAAGACGGTCGGCGTATCCTGGTCGAACTTCCAGGAAGAGCGTTGGAAGACCGACGAGGCTGCCATCAAGGAAGCACTCGAGGCCGCCGGCGCCACCTACATCTCGGCCGACGCCCAGTCCTCGGCTGCCAAGCAGCTCACCGACGTCGAATCGCTGATCAGCCAGGGCGCCGACGCGCTGATCATCCTGGCGCAGGATTCCGACGCCATCGGACCGGCCGTCGAGGCTGCGGCCAACAACGGCATCCCGGTGGTCGGCTACGACCGGCTGATCGAGAACCCGGAAGCCTTCTACATCACCTTCGACAACAAGGAAGTCGGGCGCATCCAGGCGCAAGAGGTGCTGAAGGTCGCGCCGGAAGGCAACTACGCCTTCATCAAGGGCTCCGCCGCCGATCCCAACGCCGATTTCCTGTTCTCGGGCCAGATGGAAGTCCTCAAGGACGCCATCGATTCCGGCAAGATCAAGAATGTCGGCGAGAGCTACACGGACGGCTGGCTCCCGGCCAACGCCCAGCAGAACATGGAACAGATCCTGACCGCCAACAACAACGAGGTCGACGCGGTCGTCGCCTCGAATGACGGCACGGCCGGCGGCGCCATCGCGGCGCTCGAAGCTCAGGGTCTTGCCGGTTCGGTACCGGTCTCCGGCCAGGACGCCGACTTCGCCGCGCTGAACCGCATCGCCCGCGGCACCCAGACCGTGTCGGTCTGGAAGGATTCCCGCGAGCTCGGCAAGCGCGCCGCGGAAATCGCCATCGAGCTCGCCGACGGCGCCGAAATGAGCGAGATCGAGGGCGTCGAAACCTTCAGCGACGGGCCGAACGGCGTCGAGATGCAGTCGATCTTCCTGACGCCGATGGCCATCACGCAGGAAAACCTCGGCACCATCATCGACGCCGGCTGGGTGTCGAAGGACGTGGTCTGCCAGGGTGCCGACGCCGCGTCGGTCCCGGCCTGCGGCTGATCGAACGATAAATGCTGAAAGGCGGCCGCTTCCGGGCGGCCGCCGTCTGCGTGTCGGAAACCTGCGGTCCGGACGTGACGGGCGGCATCGATCCCGATAGCGTCGCACCAACAACAAACGAGCCGAGCATGCGGCATCCCACGGTGGAAGCCGGAAATGCCGCGTAGCTCCGCCAGGGAGGCGGTCATGAGCCAAGCGACAACCGGACCCGCGGCCACCGCCGGCGGCGCCAAGAGCGACGGCGGCCTCGGCGGCTTCATCCGCGCCACGGAAATCGATACCCGCATGCTGGGCATGGTCGGGGCGCTGCTGGTCATCTGGGTGGTCTTCCACATCCTGTCCGGCGGCATCTTCCTGACGCCGCGCAATCTCTGGAACCTGACCGTCCAGACCGCCTCGATTGCGGTGATGGCAACCGGCATGGTGCTGGTCATCGTCACCCGCAACATCGACCTTTCGGTCGGCTCCATCCTCGGCTTCACCGGCATGGCCATGGCCGCGCTGCAGGTCGATATCCTGCCCGGCCTGCTCGGATTCAACAGCCCGTTCAGCTGGATCATCACGCTCGCCGTCGGCGTCGCCATCGGCATCGTGATCGGCGGCCTGCAGGGCTATGTCATCGCCTTTCTCGGCGTACCGGCCTTCATCGTGACGCTGGGCGGACTGCTGGTGTGGCGCGGCGGCGCCTGGTGGCTAACCTCGGGTCGCACCGTCGCACCGCTCGACGACACGTTCCGGCTGATGGGTGGCGGCGCGACCGGCTCGCTCGGCGAGACCTGGACGTGGATCCTGGCGATCGTCGCCTGCGTCGCCGTTGCGGTGTCGCTGGTCATGGCCCGCCGCCGCCGGCATGGCTACGGCTTCCCGCTCCGGCCGGTCTGGGCCGAGGCCGCCATGGCGATCATCGCCTTCGCCGCGATCCTCGGCGCCGCCTGGATCCTCAACAGCTATCACTGGCCGTCGGCGATCGCCCGCCGCTATGCCGAGGCGCAGGGCATCGAAGCGCCCGAAGGCGGCCTGCAGATCGGCTACGGCGTCGCCGTGCCGGTGCTGATCGCCATCGTCGTCGGCATCGTCATGACCTTCGTCGCCCGCCGCACGCGCTTTGGGCGCTACGTCTTCGCCATCGGCGGCAACCCGGAAGCCGCCGAACTCGCCGGCATCAACACCCGCTGGGTGCTGATGAAGGTGTTCATGCTGATGGGCGCCCTCGCCGCCCTCGGCGCGGCGATCTCCACCGCCCGCCTCAACGCCGCCACCAACGCGCTCGGCACGCTGGACGAGCTCTACGTCATTGCCGCCGCGGTCATCGGCGGCACCTCGCTTGCCGGCGGCGCCGGCACGATCATCGGCGCCATGCTCGGCGCGCTGGTGATGCAGTCGCTGCAGTCGGGCATGGTGCTGCTCGGCGTCGACTCGCCGCTGCAGTCGATCGTCGTCGGCGTCGTCCTCGTCGTCGCGGTGTGGATCGATACCGTCTATCGCAGGAGGGCCGCATGAGCACGACGATGGAGGCCATCACCGATCACGGTCCCGGCCATGTCGATACGGTCGATCGCAGCGGCGCGCCGCTGGTCGAACTGAAGGACATCTCGATCTCGTTCGGCGGCATCCATGCCGTCGAGAACGCCTCGCTCGATCTCTATCCGGGCGAGGTCGTCGCCCTGCTCGGCCACAACGGCGCCGGCAAGTCGACACTGATCAAGATCCTGTCGGGCGCCTACAAGCGCGACAGCGGCGAGATCTTCGTGCGCGGCGAGGCCGCCGCGATCGGCAATCCGCGCGACGCCAAGGCCTACGGCATCGAGACGATCTACCAGACGCTGGCGCTGGCCGACAATGTCGACGCGGCGGCGAATCTCTTCCTCGGCCGCGAGATCCTCACTCCCTGGGGCACGCTCGACGACGGCGCGATGGAGGCCGAGGCCCGCAAGGTGATGGGCCGGCTGAACCCGAACTTCCGCCGCTTCAAGGAGCCGGTGAAGGCGCTGTCCGGCGGCCAGCGCCAGTCGGTCGCAATTGCCCGCGCGATCCTGTTCAACGCCAAGATCCTGATCATGGACGAGCCGACCGCCGCGCTCGGACCGCAGGAGACCGCGCAGGTCGGCGAGCTGATCAAGGAGCTGAAGAAGGAAGACATCGGCATCTTCCTGATCAGTCACGACATCCACGACGTCTTCGACCTCGCGGACCGCGTCGTGGTGATGAAGAACGGCCAGGTTGTCGGCGGCGCCAAGACCGGCGACGTCACCAAGGACGAGGTCCTCGGCATGATCATCCTCGGCAAGTGCCCGCCCGGCGCAACGCCCGGCCCCGGCGCGATGACGGACTGAAGCAAAAGGGGCGCCGAGAGGGCGCCCCTTTTGCTTACGGGCCTGGGGTTGCCGGGTGCCGGGACGATCAGCCGGCCATGGCCGCCTTCACCGCCGGATAGAGCCGGCGATAGCGCTCGTAGGCTTCCGAATAGGCATCGACCTTGTCGCGCTCGGGCGTGAAACGCCGCGCGATCGGCGGCTCGGTCATTACGCTCTTCGGATCCTCGCCCGTCGCGGCGCACAGGCCGAGGCGGGCGGCACCGAAGGCGGCGCCGAAATCGCCGGCCTTGGGGAGCGCGATCTCGGTGTCGAGCACCGTCGCCATCAGCTTCAGCCAATAGGCCGACCGCGAGCCGGCGCCGACGGCGATCAGCCGCTGCGGCGAGGTTCCACCGCCGGCCGTGACGCTGTCGCGCATCGAGAAGGCGACGCCCTCGAGGACGGCCTGCGTCATCGCCGCCCGGTCGCTGCCGGCGTCGAGACCGGCGAAGACGCCGCGAATGTCGGCGTCGTTGTGCGGCGTCCGCTCGCCCGAAAGATACGGCAGGAAGACCAGCCGCCCCGGCTCGCCGAGTTCCTCGCCGAGCGCCCCGGTCAGCGCCGAGGGCTCTTCCTTCAGCAGCTGCGACAGCCATTCGACCGAGCCGGCGGCCGAAAGCGTCACGCCCATCTGGTGCCAGAGGCCGGGAATGGCGTGGCAGAACGTATGGAGAGCCGTCTCCGGCACCGGGTGATAGCCGGCGACCGCGGTGAACAGGACGCCCGACGTGCCGAGCGACAGGAAACCGGTGCCGGGTTCCGCGACGCCGACGCCGCAGGCCGACGCGGCATTGTCGCCGCCGCCGCCGGCGACCGCGATGCCCGGCGTCAGGCCGAAGCGCGTGGCAAGTTCGGGTCGGAGATGGCCGGAGACGTCCGTCCCCTCGACCAGCCGCGGCATGTGATCGGCCGACAGGCCGGTCTTCTCCAGCATCCGTCTGGACCATTCGCGCCGGCCGGTATCGAGCCAGGCCGTGCCGGCGGCGTCCGACATTTCCGACACCGCCTCGCCGGTCAGCCAAAGCCGCAGATAATCCTTCGGCAGCAGGACGCGCCGGACCTTCTCGAATGTCTCCGGCTCGTTGCGCGCGACCCAGACGAGCTTCGGCGCGGTGAAGCCGGGGAAGACGATGTTGCCGGTGATGGCGCGGGACTCGGCGTCGTCGAGCTCGGCCGCCTCCTGGTGGCTGCGGGTGTCGTTCCACAGGATGCAGGGCCGCAGCACCGTCTCGTCCGCACCGAGCAGCGTCGCGCCGTGCATGTGGCCGGAAAGGCCGATGCCGGCAACAGTGGCGAGTGCCGCGCCATGCTCGGCCTTCAGTCTCTCCAGCGCCGTCTCGCAGGCGGCGATCCAGGCGGCCGGGTCCTGCTCCGACCAGCCGAAATGCGGCCGCTCGACGGTGAGCGGCACGGACACCGAGGCGACCGGACGCTGGTCCTCGCCAATGATCAGCGCCTTCAGCGACGACGTGCCGAGGTCGAGCCCGAGATAGTTGGTCATGAATATCCTTTGTCTGCCGCCTGCTCAGGCGGGTTCGTCGAGCTTCCGCCGGGCCGCCGCGGCGAGGAAGCCCGACCGCGTCAAACCGTGCCGCGCCGCATAGGCATCGATTTCCGCCAGTTCATCGGCGGCGATGGTCACGTTGACCCTCACCGCTCGTGGTGCACGTCGCGGTGACGCCACCAGGATCGCCACACCGTCGCGGTAATTGCGGTCCGTCATCACCGTTTCCAGCGAGGATGGCGCCGGCAGCGTCACCTTCTCTTCCAGCAAGCCGTCGACGTGCAGCGCGAGCGCTTCCTCGGCCATCGTGCGGGCTTCGTCGAGCGTCCGTCCGGCGGTGACGCACCCCGGAAAATCGGGAAACGAGACGCCGAAATCGCTTTCGCCGTCCTGGTGGATGATCGCGATATAGTCGTTCATCTGGATTTCCTCAGTGAGAGCCCGGCCTGCTTTTCAATGCTCCGCAAGGTCCCGAGCGGCAGATCCCGCTTGGGGTGGGGCAACGTCACGAGGCCGGACTTCGTCGGATGCTTCAGCTGGACGTGACTCCCTCGCCGACGGATTTCGCGCCATCCATCGGCAAGCAGGACGGAGAGGATGGCACGACTATCCATGTGTATAAATACACATCGTCACCCATCCCCTTCAAGCCTCAAACGTAGCGGTTGACCACGCCTTCCAGATATTCCTGCCGGCCGGAGCGGGGCTGCGGGTCGAGGCCGAGCGCGCGGTCGGCGATCGTCTCGAGCGTGCGGTCGCCGGCGAGCATCGCCTTTGCCTCGCCATCCTGCCAGCCGGCGTAGCGGTCCGCCAGCGGCTGGCTCAGCGCGCCGTCCGCCAGCATCTGTTCGGCGGCCAGCAGCCCGCGGGCGCAGACGTCCATCGAGGCGACATGGGCGATCAGCAGATCATCCGGGTCGATGGACTGGCGGCGGATCTTGGCGTCGAAATTGAGCCCGCCAGTGGTGAAGCCGCCATGCTGCAGCATCTCGTGGAAGACCAGGGTGATCTCCTTGACGTCCATGGCGAACTGGTCGGTGTCCCAGCCGAGCAGGTCGTCGCCGCGGTTGATGTCGAGCGAGCCGAATAGATCGCGGGCATAGGCGAGCTTGACCTCGTGGTCGAAGCTATGGCCGGCGAGGATGGCGTGGTTCTGCTCGATGTTCATCTTCACGTCGGCGAGGAGGTCGTATTTCTGCAGGAAGCCGAACACCGTCGCGACGTCGAAATCGTACTGGTGCTTGGTCGGCTCCTTTGGCTTCGGCTCGATCAGGATCGGGCCGGCAAAGCCGATCTTGTGCTTGTAGTCGACGAGCATCGACAGGAAGCGGCCAAGCTGGTCCATCTCCTGCTTCATGTCGGTGTTGAGCAGCGTCTCGTAGCCCTCGCGGCCGCCCCAGCAGACATAGTTCTCGCCGTTGAGGCGGTGCGTCGCGTCGAGCGCCGCCTTCACCTGCCCGCAGGCATAGGCGAAGACGTCCGGGTCGGGATTGGTCGCGGCGCCGGCCATGTAGCGCCGGTGCGAGAAGAGGTTGGCGGTGCCCCAGAGCAGGCGCACGCGGTCGTTCGCCATCTTCTCCTCGAAGATGTCGGTGATCGCCTTCAGATTGTCGATCGACTGCTGCAGCGTCTCGCCTTCCGGCGCGACGTCGACGTCGTGGAAGGCGAAGAACGGCACGTCGAGGAGGCGGAACATGTCGAAGGCGACTTCGGCCTTCTGCTTGGCGAGGCCCAGCGCATCGCCGCCGTGCATCCACGGCCGGTTGAAGGTCTCGCCGCCGAACGGATCGCCGCCCGGCCAGGTGAAGGAATGCCAGTACGCGACGGAGAACCGCAGATGATCCTCCATCCGCTTGCCCATGACCATGCGGTCCTTGTCATAGTACCGGAAGGCGAGCGGATCGCGGCTGTCGGTGCCGGCGAAGGCGATCGGCCGGCTCTGGCTGAAGAAGTTTGCGGTCATGGCGGCAATTCCTGGAGGGGGCGCGTCGCGCCCGTTCGATGCAGCACGTTGTGGCGAGCGCCGCATGGCGCGCGCCGGTGATGAAGCCCGTCCGCCGGTGCCCTGGCGGACGGGCCGTAGCCCGCTGGGATATCGCGGGCCTTTAGCCGGATATCTCGATCAGAACGGCGAGTCCGGGTAGAGATACTGGTCGGCGTTCTCCGGGGTCACCAGCACCGAGCCGATGATGAAGCGGCCTTCCATCGGCGCTTGCGACACGAAGCGGTCGGCGGTCAGCCGGATCGCCGTGGCGATCATCGCCGGCGGATAGGTGACGTCGGCCGGAACCATGGCGTCCCCGGCCTTCACCCGCTCGATCATCTGCTTCATGCCGGCACCGCCGAGCACCCACATGTCGCCCTCGCGGCCGGCCTGCTTGACCGCCTCGATGACGCCGAGCGCCATGTCGTCGTCGGAGGCCCAGACCGCATCGATCTCGGGAAAGCGCGACAGGAAGTCCTGCATCACCTCGAACGCCTTGTCGCGGTTCCAGTTGCCGTGCTCCATGCCGACGATCTCGATGTTCGAGCCTTCGAGGGCCGCCTCGAAGGCCTCGACCCGCTCGTTGTCGATAGTCGTCGGAATGCCGCGCAGCGCCACGATCTTGCCGCCGTCGGGGAGCTTCTCCTTGAAGTACTCGCCGGCGACGCGGCCGAAGGCGGTGTTGTCGCCCGCGACGTAGAGATCCTCGATGCCCTCCTGGGCGAGGCCGCGATCTACCACCGTCACCCATTTGCCGGCATCGGCGACACGCTTGACCGGGCCTGTCAGCGGGTCGGATTCGAACGGCAGGATGACCAGCGCATCGATGTCGCGCGTCGCCATCATGTCTTCGACGTCGGAAACCTGCTTGCCCGGGTCGCCCGCTGTGGCGAGCACGAACTCCAGCTGCGGATAGGTCTCCGTCAGGCTGTCGATCGCCTGCTGGGCATGGAAGTTCACGCCGCCCGTCCAGCCATGCGTGGCCGCCGGGATGGAGACGCCGATCGTCACCTTCTCCGCATCCTGCGCGATGGCGAGGCTCGGCAGTGCCAGCGCAGTGGCGACCAAGCCCGCCCCTGCCAGTTTCATCAAATTCTTCATGTCATTCCTCCCTGTTGCGACGCGAATTCAAGCCGCGCCTTTTCGACCGCGCTGCAAGACGACGGCCAGAATGATGATGACGCCCTGGATCGCCCCGTTGAGATAGGGGCTGACGAGGTCCGTCAGATTGAGAATGTTGTCGATCAGGCTGAGGATCACCACGCCGACGACCGTGCCCCAGACGCGGCCGAAGCCGCCCTTCAGGACGGTGCCGCCGATGATCACCGCGGCGATCGCCTCTAGCTCCCACAGGATGCCGGTGGTCGAGGAGGCCGAGCCGAGGCGCGGCACGTACATGATCGTCGCGATGCCGACGAGCATGCCCTGCAGCATGTAGGTGGCAAGCCGCACCCGATCGACGTGGATCGCCGAATAGCGCGCCACCTGTGCATTGGAGCCGACCGCCGCCGCATGCCGCCCATAGGCGGTCTTGCGCATGACGATCTCGCCGGCGATGGCGACGAGGGCGAAGACGATGATCGGCCAGGCGATGCCGGCGACGCCGCCGTAATAGACCGGCCGGTAGACCTCCCGCAGCTCGAAGTTCAGCGACAGCGTGCCGCCGTCGGCGAGCCAGACGACCAGCGAGCGGAAGATGCCGAGCGTGCCGAGCGTCACGATGAAGGCCTCGATCCGCCCGACGGTGATCAGGATGCCATTGAGGAAACCGGCGGCGAGGCCCAGCAGCAGGCAGGCTGCCATGCCGACGATGATCGTGTTCCAGCCGATGCCGAGCACCGGCACCAGGGCGTTGAGGATGATGATCGTGACGCCGGCGAGGAAGGCCGCCATCGAGCCCACCGACAGGTCGAGCCCGCCGATCGTGATGACGAAGGTCGCGCCCACCGCGATGATGCCGATGAAGGCCGAGCGGGCGAGGACGTTGGTGACGTTGCCGGAAGACAGGAACTGGTCGTTCAGCGACATGCCGAGGATGACCAGCGCCACCAGCGCGACCAGCGGCCCCAGCACGTGGAAGTCCACGCCCTTCCGGGGCTTTGCGACGGAGCTCGCTTCAGCCGACATGCGATGCACTTCCTTCCAGTCCCATGGCCCGTCGCACGATGGCCTCCTCCGTCACGTCGTCTCCCGCCACCTCGCCGTTGAGCCGGCCGGAACGCATGACGATGACGCGGTGGCAGAGCCCGATGACCTCCGACATCTCGGAGGAGATGACGATCACGGCCCGGCCTTCGGCGGCCAGCTGGTGGATGAAATTGTAGATCTGCTGCTTGGTGCCGATGTCGATGCCGCGCGTCGGTTCGTCGAGGATGACGATCTGCGGCTCGACCAGCATGGTCTTGGCCAGCAGCAGCTTCTGCTGGTTGCCGCCGGAGAGGTTGCCGACCGGGATCGTCCGCGAGCCGGTGCGGATATCGAAGCGCTTGATCGCCGCGTCGAGCGCCCGGTCCTCGGCCTTCTCGTCGACGAAGACGCCGGTGAACCGGTCGAGCCCGAGCAGCGTCAGGTTCTCGCGCATGCCGTAGCCGAGCAGCAGGCCGCAGCCCTTGCGGTCCTCGGTGAGGTAGCCGATGCCGTGTCCCGTCGCGTCCTTCGGGTTGCGGATCCGCACGGTCGCGCCGTTCCGCTGGACCGTGCCGGTGGCGGGGCGCAGTCCCATGATGCCTTCCATCAGCTCGGTGCGGCCGGCGCCGACGAGGCCAGCAAAGCCGAGGATCTCTCCGCGCCTAAGATCGAAGCTCGCCGTCTCGACATGACCGGGGACACTGAAGTCGCGCACCGACAGGACGATCTCGGCCGCAGCGTCGGCGTCCTTCTGCGGGAAGAGGTCGCTCAGCTGGCGGCCGACCATCAGCTCGGCCATGCGGTCGGGCGACATCTCGGCGACCGGCGCATCGGCGACGAAGCTGCCGTCGCGCAGCACCGTCACCTCGTCGGCGACCCGGGCAATCTCGTCGAGCTTGTGCGAGGTGTAGAGGATGGCGACGCCGTCCGCCTTCAGCCGCTCGATCTGCGTGAACAGCACCTCCGCCTCGCGCAGCGTCAGCACCGCCGTCGGCTCGTCCATGATCAGGACGCGGGCGTTGCGGGCGAGCGCCTTGGCGATCTCGACCATCTGCTTCTGCGACACCGACAGCTGCGACACCGGCAGCCGCGTGTCGATCGGCGTGCCGAGCTCGCGCAGGAGCTGCCCGGCTTTCTCGCGCATCGCCTTCCAGTCGAGGAAAAAGCCCTTCCTGATCTCCCGGCCGAGGAAGATGTTGGCCTCCGCGGAGAGCTGTTCGGCGAGATTGAACTCCTGGTGGATGAGAACGATACCGGCGTGCTCGGCGGCCTCGCTGTCGGCGAAGTCCACCTTCTGGCCGTTGAGCAGGATCTGACCACCGGTCGGCTTCTGGTAGCCCGCCAGGCACTTCATCAGCGTCGACTTGCCGGCACCGTTCTCGCCGACCAGCGCATGCACCTCGCCCGGCCGCAGCGCGAAGTCGATGCCATGCAGCACCTCGACCGGGCCGAACGACTTGCGCACACCGCGCGCCGCGAGGATCGGGGCGGGACGGTCGCTCATTGCTGGAGCACCCCGGGGACGACGGCGCAGGACGAAGCGCCCTCTCTCCCCTTGAGGGAGAGAACGTCTTTTCGCGGAATTGGACCAAGCGCAGCGCGGTCCAAACCGCTGAAAAGACAAGAGAGGGGTTGAGCCCCTACGTCGCCGCTCTCACACTCGAAAGAAGGCGCAGTTGCCCCTCTCTTGCGATTTCTATCGCTTGGGGCCTGCGGCCCCAAGACGATGAAATCGCTTTCTCCCCCGCAAGGGGGGAGAGGGGCGGCCGCGGGTTTCACAGCGCCACCCATGCGCCGTCCTGTTTCGAGGAGGCGACGCAGGCCTCGATGAAGGCGAGGCCGTCGATCCCGTCCTCGATCGTCGGCAAGGCGAGGCCCTCCGGCGGCGCGCGGCCCTCGTCGGCGGCGCGGATCAGTTCGGCGGCGTCGGCGTAGATCGTCGCGAAGCCTTCCAGATAGCCTTCCGGGTGGCCGGCCGGCAGGCGCGAGACCGCAGTCGAGGCGGCGTTGGCGCCGGCGCCGTTGCGGGTCAGCAGGCGCTTCGGCTCGCCGAGCGGGGTGAACCAGAGCTTGTTCGGCTCCTCCTGGCACCATTCGAGCCCGCCTTTGTCGCCATAGACGCGCAGCGTCAGCCCGTTCTCGTTGCCCACGGCGACCTGGCTCGCCCAGAGCATGCCCTTGGCGGCCTTTCCGTTCCTGGCGGCAAAACGCAGCAGCATCGAGGCATTGTCGTCGAGCCGGCGGCCCTCGACGAAGGAAGAGAGATCGGCCGACAGCCGCTCGACCTTCAGGCCGGTGACGAAGCAGGCGAGGTTGTGGGCATGCGTACCGATATCGCCAATCGCGCCGCCAGCGCCGGCCTTTTCCGGGTCGACGCGCCAGCCGGCCTGCTTGGAGCCGGTATCCTCGGCGCGGCCGGCGAGCCAGTCCTGCGCATATTCGGCAACGACGACGCGGATGTCGCCCAGGTCGCCCGCCGCGACCATCGCCCGCGCCTGGCGGATCATCGGGTAGCCGGTGTAATTGTGCGTCAGCACGAAGACCTTGCCGGACTCCTTCGCGATGCCGGCCAGCTCGCGCGCCTCGGCCAGGGTCGTCGTCATCGGCTTGTCGCAGATGACGTGGAAGCCGGCTTCGAGGAAGGTCTTCGCCACCGGGAAATGCATGTGGTTGGGCGTGACGATCGCCACCGCTTCGATGCCGTCTTCTCGGGCCTTCTCGGCAATCGCCATCGCCTCGTAGGAGCCGTAGCTGCGCTCGGGATCAAGACCGATCTCGGCCGCCGAAGCCTTGGCCTTTTCCGGCGTCGATGACAGCGCCCCGGCGACCAGCACGAACCGGTCGTCGATGCGGGCGGCGATGCGGTGCACGCCGCCGATGAAGGCGCCCTGTCCGCCGCCGACCATGCCGTAGCGGATCCGCCGGGCGTGGGTCTCGTCGCGTCCTTCGATCGCCATGCCGCCCTCCCTCAGCCGCCGATGCCGAGCATGCGGCGGTTGGCCGCCTCGTCGGTGCCGCCGGAGGCGAAATCATCGAAGGCCTTGTCGGTGACCTCGATGATGTGCGCCGCGATGAACGGCGCGCCCTCGGCCGCGCCCTGCTCGGGCGACTTCAGGCAGCACTCCCACTCCAGCACCGCCCAGGAATCGTAGTCGTGCTCGGCGAGCTTGGAGAAGATGCCGGCGAAATCGACCTGGCCGTCGCCGAGCGAACGGAAGCGTGCCGCCCGCTTCACCCAGGGCTGGTAGCCGGAATAGACGCCCTGGCGGCCGGTCGGGTTGAACTCGGCGTCCTTGACGTGGAAGGCGCAGATCCGCTCGTGATAGATGTCGATGAATTCGAGGTAATCGAGCTGCTGCAGCACGAAATGCGACGGATCGTAGTTGATCTGGCAGCGCGGATGATCGCCGCAGGCTTCGAGGAACATCTCGAAGGTGGCGCCGTCGAAGACGTCCTCGCCCGGATGGATCTCGTAGCCGACGTCGCAGCCCGCCGCGTCGAACGCGTCGAGGATCGGCACCCAGCGCTTGGCCAGCTCCTCGAAGGCGGTGTCGATCAGCCCGGCCGGCCGCTGCGGCCAGGGATAGAGGAACGGCCAGGCGAGCGCGCCGGGGAACGTCACGTGGCTGGTGAAGCCGAAATTCGCCGAGGCCCTGGCCGCGAGCTTCAGCTGGTCGACCGCCCATTCCTGCCGGGCTTTCGGGTTGCCGCGCACTTCCGGCGCGGCAAAGCCGTCGAAGGCCTCGTCGAAGGCCGGATGCACGGCGACGAGTTGGCCCTGGAGATGGGTCGACAGGTCGGTGATCTCGACGCCGGCCTCGCGGCAGATGCCGGTGATCTCGTCGCAATAGTCCTTGGACTCGGCCGCCTTCTTCAGGTCGATCAGCCGCGCGTCCCAGGTGGGGATCTGCACGCCCTTGTAGCCATGACCGGCGGCCCAGCCGGCAATCGACGCGAGATCGTTGAACGGCGCGGTGTCGCCGGCGAACTGGGCGAGGAAGATCCCCGGCCCCTTCATCGTCTTCATGATTGCCCTCCCAGGCGTCTGCCCATCAGTCGCGCGACCGGTCTCCTCCCGCCGCGCCAAACGTGCCCGGACCCTTGCATAGGCCTTGAGCGTTTTGAAGTGCGTAGCTCAAAAAATTCCGTGACCGGCACTCAGGGCAGGTTCTCGCGCAGGAAGATGTCGATGCGGATCCGCTCCTGCTCGGCGATGATCGCCTCGTCGAGGCCGCGCGACAGGAGCAGTCGGGCGGCGGAGCGCGCCTCGTGGCCGGGGTTCTGCGCGATCACCGCATCGGCGACGCCGGCGAGCAGCAATTCGCGCGACAGCGCGGTCAATTCATGCGCCACGAAGACCAGGCGCGGCGTCTTGCGGGCCGCCTTCAGCGCCGCGGCGACACCCTGGTTGCCGGCGCCGGCATTGTAGAGCGCAACGAGATCCGAATGGGCCTTCAGCAGATCGCGGACGGCGGTCTCGGCGAGATCGCGATCGTCGCGCATCTCGACGACCGGCAGGATGCGCAGGCCGGGGAACTCACGGCCGAGCAGCTGCGAGAAGCCGAAGCAGCGCTCCATGTGGTCGCGTAGCGACAGCGATCCGACCAGCACGCCGACGGCGCCCTTCTGCCCCGCCAGGAAGCGACCGAGCAGCATCGCGGCGGTGCGGCCGGCGGCGCTGTTGTCGATACCGACGAAGCGCAGGCGTCGCGAGGCCGGCACGTCGGAGATCAGCGTCACCACCGGCACGTCGTCGGCGACCAGCCGGTCGATGGAAGCCCGCACCAGCGGATCGTCCAGCGCGACGACGGCCACGCCGTCATAGGCGCGCGGCAGTTCGTCGAGCGCGGTTGCCAGCGCCTGCGGATCGAAGACGTCGACCTCGACCCGGTCAACGAAGGCGCGGTTGCGCGCCAGCCAGTCGCCCATGGTGGCGATCTGGGTGGCAAGATCCTGCATGAAGGCGTTGGTGCCGGTCGGCAGGACGAAGCAGAAGCGGTGGCGCGAGCGCCGTGCGAGACCGGCGGCCAGCGGGTCCGGCCGGTAATGCAGCCGGGCCATCGCGTCGCGGACCTTCGCGACGGTCTTGGCCTTGACGTTGGGGCGGCCGTTGATGACGCGATCGACCGTGGCACGCGACACGCCGGCCTCGCGGGCGACGTCGACCAGGGTGCTCTGCGGGTGGTCCTCCATGGCGCGGACGCTAGCCGGAATTGGTTGAGTTACGCAACTCAAAATCCAGCCCGTCAGGGCGCTGCCCGGCTCGGGCGGCCGCTTCCACTCAAGTGCTGTTGATCAGTGGAAGCCCGCAACAGCTGCAACCTGCAGGGCCGGAGGCGGTTGGACCTTCGACGAGCCGGCTAGCTGCAGGGGAAGACGATGGCGATGATCACTATGAACCGACGACGCTTCATCGGCGGTGCCGCAGCCGGCGCGGCGACGCTGGCTGCTTGGCCGCGCGCCGCCAAGGCGCAAGTCGAGCCGCCTTTCGCCAAGCGAATCCCGTCTTCCGGACAGGCACTCCCCGTCATCGGCCTCGGCACGTGGATTACCTTCAATGTCGGCAACGATCCGGCCACCCTGGCCCAGCGGACCGACGTCATGCGCGCCTTCTTCGAGATGGGCGGCGGGATGATCGACTCCTCCCCGATGTATGGCTCGGCGCAGGCGACAGTCGGCCACGGCCTGCGCGAGATCGGCATCCCGGAAACGCTGTTCGCCGCCGACAAGGTCTGGACCTCCGACGCCGACGACGGGCCGTCGCAGATCGCGGAGACGCAGGCGCTCTGGGGCGTGCCGCGCTTCGGCGTCCTGCAGGTCCACAATCTGCTCGGCTGGGAAGGCCATCTCGATACGCTCGAGGCGATGAAGGCGGAAGGACGCATCGGCCATGTCGGCATCACCACCTCGCACGGACGCCGGCACGACGAGGTCGAGGCGATCATGCGCGAGCGGCCGATCGACTTCGTCCAGCTGACCTACAACATGGCCGACCGGGAGGCCGAAGCGCGGCTCTTGCCGCTCGCCGCCGAGCGCGGCATCGCGGTGATCGCCAACCGGCCGTTCCGCCAAGGTGCCCTCGTCGACGCTGTGCAGGGCGCGCCACTGCCGGCGGTCGCGGCCGAGATCGGCGCGGCGAACTGGCCGCAATTCCTGCTGAAGTTCATCGTTTCGCATCCGTCCGTCACCGTCGCCATCCCGGCGACGCGGCGCGTCGAGCATCTGCGCGAGAACATGGGTGCCGCGCAGGGCCCGATGCCGGACGCGGCGCTGCGGGCGGCGATGGCGCGCGCCTTCGAGAGCCTGTAAAGCCGAACCATGCTCGATGATCTGACGACCTACCGGCTCCAGGACTTTCTGCTGTTCGACGCCGCCACCTATGAGGGGCTGTTCGCCCAGATGAACGGCTCGCTGTGGCTGCTGCCGGCGGCGACCGTGCTGGCAGGGCTCGCAACCCTCGTGGCCATCCGGATGAAGGCCCGGGCCGCCATGCGCATCGCCGCGGCGGTAATGGCCGCCGCCTTCGCGCTCTCGGCCACGCTGTTCTTCCTCGGCGTCTACGCGACGATCAACTGGGCGGCGGTCTATCCGGCATGGCTGTTCTTCGGCCAGGCCGGACTGCTCGTCGTGGTCGGGACGCTCGCGGGCCGACTCGATCCGCTGGTCGACCGGAATTCGCCGCGCGCACTGGTCGCCACGATCGTCACGATGCACACGCTGCTCGTCCATCCGCTGGTGGCGTTCGCCACCGGCCGCGAATTCGCCGGCCTCGAATGGTTCGGGCTGGCGCCCGATCCGACCGCCATGGCGGCGCTGGGGCTGCTCGCCTTCAGTCGCTCGCGCTGGCGCTTCCTGCTGGCGCTGGCGCCGGTGCTGTGGCTGTCGGTGAGCGTCCTGACGCTGTGGACGCTAGAACTCGACGGTCAGGCGGCCGTGCTGGCGGCCGGCTCGGTTTTGGGTATCGTGGCGCTGTTCCTGCCGGCATCGGCGAAAAGAGCGCGGGTGTCTCCGGCGGCGCAGCCCGGCGCGGCGCAGGAGAGCCGCCCAGCGGCGGCCGAAACGCAGCGTTCTGCTCGCCAGCCGAAGCAAGCGGCAACAGCGACGCTGGTGCCGAGTGCCCCGGTCAGAAGCGATACCAGACGGCGCTGATCAGCCCCCGCTCCCGCAAGGCGTTGTGGCCCGCGACGGTGGCGAAGGCGCCGGCCTGGAGCGACCAGCGGTCGTTGAGGTCGTAGACGAGCGAGCCCTGGGCCTTGTGATAGGCGTAGGAAGCGCCGTCGCCGCCGGCGGAGATCGTCGAGAAGCCCTGTGCCAGCAGCAGGATGTCGTCCCACGGCCTGATCCCGAAGTTGACATCGAGCCGGACCTCGTCGGGACCGTCGCCGAGTGCCAGGCGATAGCCGGCCTGGGTGTCGACGAAGGCAGGATAGTCGCCCAGCGAGAAGCCGTAGCCTGCCAGAAGCCGCGGCTCGATCTGCGGCGCGGTCCAGTCGAGGCCGGCAAATCCCTCGTCGCCGCCGACCGCCTGGGCCCGCTCCAGCCGGCCCGAGAGCTGGCCGGAGACGACGACCCCGCTGTCCTCGAACAGAGCCAGGCGGGCGCCGAGCGAGGCGTCGAAGAGTGCGGGGCGAGCCGCCGGCGGGTCGCCGTCGCGCTCACCGCCGAACTCCCCGGTGCCGACGAGTGTCAGGCGGTCGGTCAGCCCGTATTCCAGCAGCAGGCTGACCGTGCCCTTCTCGAAATCCGGACGCTCAGTGACGTTGGACTGCGCATCGAAGATGCTGTCGGCCGTCGCATAGAGGCCGGTGACGATCGCCTGGCCGGTTCCTTCGGCCAAGGTCCAGGCGCCAGCCAGCGCCCCGGTCGGCCGAATCGCGGCCACGAGGATCAAGGCCAGCAAGGCAGAACGTCTTCCCGTCCGTCGCGACATTTGCCGGCCCGCCCACAACCCGAACGGGGATTCATGCTGCAGCGGTTGCCGGGTTCTGGCAACGGCAAAGAAGGCAGTGAGCTGCAGAATATTCCCTAAAGGAAGAAACTGTCGCTTCCATGTGACTCCGCCGGCGTCGCGGCAGGCTCCCGGCACAGCGACCGAGGCGAAAGCAGCAGTTCCGTTCCGCCCGACGGCCCGGTAGATTGCGGACGACACGAAGACCGGCGGCAAGCCGGCAGCGCGTCGGGGAGGATCATATGACCAGCCGCTATCACGAGACTTATGCCGCCTGGCGCCGCGACCCGGAGGGCTTCTGGCTCGCCGCTGCCGCCGACATCGCCTGGACGAAGCTGCCCACAAAGGCTTTCGACCCGGCCGCCGGCGTCTACGGCCGCTGGTTCCCGGACGGCGAATGCAACACCTGCTTCAACGCCCTCGACCGGCATGTCGAGGCGGGACGCGGCGACGCCATCGCGGTGATCCACGATTCCGCCATCACCGGCCGGCAGCGGCACGTCAGCTACGGCGAATTGCTGCGCGAGGTGCAGGCACTGGCCGGCTCGCTGGCCGACCTCGGCGTCGGCAAGGGCGACCGGGTGCTGATCTACATGCCGATGGTACCCGAGGCGGTGGTCAGCATGCTGGCCTGTGCCCGCATCGGGGCGATCCATTCGGTGGTGTTCGGCGGCTTCGCCGCGCCGGAACTGGCGACGCGCATCGACGACGCGACGCCGACGGTGATCCTGTCAGCCTCCTGCGGCCTCGAGCCGACCCGCAAGGTCGAATACAAGCCGCTGCTCGACCGGGCGATCGACCTCGCCGCCCACAAGGTGTCGGCGACGATCGTCCTGCAGCGGCCGGAGCTGGCGTGCAGCATGGTCGCGGGCCGCGATCACGACTGGGCGGCGTTGCGGGAGGCGGGGCTGGCCTCGCTCGACGCCGGCCGGGTCGTCCCCTGCGTGCCGGTGCAGGCCACCGACCCGCTCTACGTCCTCTACACCTCCGGCACGACCGGCCGGCCGAAGGGCGTGGTGCGGGACAATGGCGGCTATATGGTCGCGCTCTCCTGGTCGATGCGGGCGATCTTCGACACCGGCGAGGGCGAGACCTTCTTCTGCGTCTCCGACGTCGGCTGGGTCGTTGGCCATTCCTACATCGTCTATGGGCCATTGCTGCGCGGCGCGACCACGATCCTCTTCGAAGGCAAGCCGGTGGGCACGCCGGATGCCGGGACGTTCTGGCGCGTCGCCGCCGAGCACGGCGCCAAGGCGATGTTCACCGCGCCGACGGCGATTCGCGGCATCCGCAAGGAAGACCCGGAGGGTGAACTGCCTGGCCGCTACGACCTGTCGAAATTCGAGGCGCTGTTCCTCGCCGGCGAGCGCGCCGATCCCGAGACGCTGATCTGGGCGGAAGAGGCGCTCGATCGCCCGGTGATCGACCATTGGTGGCAGACCGAATCCGGCTGGCCGATCGCCGCCAACCCGAAAGGGCTTGGCCTGCTGCCGGTCAAGCGCGGCAGTCCGGGCGTCGCCATGCCGGGCTTCGACATCCGGATCCTCGACGCGTCGGGCCAGGAGGTCGAGGCCAACGAGATGGGCGCCATCGCGCTGAAGCTACCGCTGCCGCCGGGCGCCCTGCCGAGCCTCTGGAACGCCGACGACCGGTTCCGCGAGAGCTATCTCGAGGCCTATCCCGGCTATTACTCGACCTCCGATGCCGGCTTCGTCGACGACGAGGGCTATGTCTACGTGATGGGCCGGACCGACGACGTGATCAACGTCGCCGGCCACCGGCTCTCGACCGGCGAGATGGAGGAGGCGGTCGCGGGTCATCCGGCCGTTGCCGAATGCGCGGTGATCGGCATGCGCGACGAATTGAAGGGGGAACTGCCCTGCGGCTTCGTCGTGCTGAAGAACGCCAACCGCCAGGATCGCTCGGAGATCGAGCGCGAGCTGGTCGCGCTGGTGCGCGACCGCATCGGGCCGGTGGCGGCGTTCAAGCGCGTCGTCGTCGTCGATCGCCTGCCGAAGACCCGCTCGGGCAAGATCCTGCGGCGGACGATGAAGGCGATCGTCGACCGCGACGAATTCGACATGCCGGCGACGATCGAGGACCCCGGCGCGATCGACGACCTCAAGCGGGCGGTGGAAGGCTGAGCTTCTATTCCGGGCGGATGCGGCCCGCGACACGAACCTGCCCGTCAGGGCCGAGGCGGATCAGCACGATCTCACCGGAAGCCGGGAAGATGTCGGTGAGCGCGGTGATATTCACCTGATGGGTGACAAGCACGGCCTTCTGCCCGGCCGAGTCGAGCGCGGCGAGCCGCGCCGTCAGCGCGGCGGTCTGGTCGGCGGCCGTCTGTCGATTCTGGAAGAACGAGTCGAGGGCGGGCTCGGGGGTCACCGGGCCTACGGAGAGCAGGTCGGCGGTCTCGACGGACCGGCACCAGCGGCTGGTCAACACGGTGTCGACGGCGACGTTATTGGCCCGCAGGCGCTCGCCAATCCGCCGCGCCTGCTGGCGCCCCGTCTCGGACAGGATGCGCTGGGTGGCGCAGTCGCCGAGGACGAAATTCGCCGGATCGCCGGTGCCCGGCGCCAGCGCATGGCGCATCAGGAGATGCGTCCCCGGCGCCCGGGCCTGCTCCCAAGCATCCTGCGCGAGCGCAGGCAAGGCGGCGAAAAGCATCGAAGCCAGCAGGACGAGGCGGGTGATGAAGGCGGGCATGAATTCTCCGTCGGTGGCGCCTGTTGCTATCTCGGCGGCAAATCCCGTTCCGCCAGCCTTCGCCCTCGACACGAGCGCGTGAGCGACAATCGGGCGCAGACCGACGTCTGCGACCTCGCCCGTCCCCATCGACAGTTTCGCTTCCCGCCGTTTCCAGCTAGAAGCCGCCGGCACGCCATTAGCAGGGCAGACCCTTGATGACCCAAGCCTCCACCGACAACGGCGAAAACCGCGCCCATGTGCTCGCCGAGGCCCTGCCCTTCATGCAGGCCTACGAGAACAAGACCGTCGTGGTGAAATATGGCGGCCATGCCATGGGCGATCCCGAGCTCGGCAAGGCCTTCGCCCGCGACATCGCCCTGCTGAAACAGTCCGGCATCAACCCGATTGTCGTGCACGGTGGTGGACCGCAGATCGGCCGCATGCTCACCCAGCTCGGCATCGAGTCGCGCTTCGAGGGCGGCCTGCGGGTCACCGACGAGGAGACGGTGAAGATCGTCGAGATGGTCCTCGCCGGCTCAATCAACAAGGAAATCGTCGCGCTGATCAATGCCGAGGGCGAGTGGGCGATCGGGCTCTGCGGCAAGGACGGCAACATGGTCTTCGCCGAGAAGGCCCGCAAGACTGTCGTCGATCCGGATTCCAACATCGAACGGGTGGTGGATCTCGGCTTCGTCGGCGAGCCCGTCGAGGTCGACCGGACGCTGCTCGACCTTCTGGCGCGCTCCGAGATGATCCCGGTGATCGCGCCGGTCGCACCCGGCCGCGACGGTGCCACCTACAACATCAACGCCGACACGTTCGCCGGCGCCATTGCCGGCGCGCTGCAGGCTTCGCGCCTCCTGTTCCTCACCGACGTACCGGGCGTCCTCGACCGCAACGGCCAGCTGATCAAGGAATTGTCGGTCGCCGAGGCGCGCAGCCTGATCCGCGAGGGCACGATCTCCGGCGGCATGATCCCCAAGGTGGAGACCTGTATCGAGGCGATCGAGCGCGGCGTCGACGGCGTGGTCATCCTCAACGGCAAGACCCGCCACGCGGTGCTGCTGGAGCTGCTGACCGAGCACGGGGCGGGCACGCTGATCGTCCGCTGACCCGTCAGGTCGCCGCGCCGAGCAGCGTCAGGATCGAGGCGGCGATGATCAGGCAGCCGACCAGCTCGAGCGGCGCAATCTTCTCGCGGAACCAGAACACCGACGAGGCGAAGGTGAAGACCAGCTCGATCTGGCCCAGCGCCCGGACATAGGCGACCTTCTCCAGCGTCATCGCGGTGAACCAGCCGGCCGAGCCGGTCACCCCGACGAGGCCGACGAGCAGCGCCGGCCGCCAGGCCCGCGCGACGGCGGCAAGTTCCGCCCGGTCGCGCAGCAGCATCCAGGCCAGCATCACCAGGGTCTGGATGCCGGTCGCGAAGACCAGCGTCGTCGCGGCCCGGATCAGCACCCCGCCGTCCTCCAGCGACAGCGACGCGCCGCGGAAGCAGACGGCCGAGACGCCGAAGAGCGCCCCCGAGAGGATGCCGATCCCCGCCTCGCGCGAGAACAGCGCCTTGCCGATCCTGACATCGCCGCGTCCCGCGACCGATATCAGCGCGACGCCGAAGGCGCCGGCGAGGATGGCGGCGAAGGCCAGCCAGCTCACGGTCTCGCCGAGCAGGATCAGGCCGAAGATCGCGGCCTGCACCGGCTCGGTCTTCGAATAGGCGGTGCCAACCATGAAGTTGCGGAAGGCGAAGAGATAGACCAGCAGGAAGGTGGCGAGGATCTGCGCCACGCCGCCGACCGTCACGGCCAGCAGGAAGACCGCGTTGGGCGTCGGCAGGGGCATGTCGCCGATGCGGTGCAGCGCAACGAGATAGAGCACGGCGAAGGGAAACCCGAAGCCGAAACGCGCGAAGGTCGCGCCGGTTGAGCCCATGCGCCCCTTCAGCTGCCGCTGCAGGCCGGAGCGCAGGTTTTGCAGGAAGGCGGCGGCGATGGTAATGGGGATCCAGAGCGGCACGGCGGACCTGTCAGGTTTTCGTCAGAACCTCCGCTCCACCATTCGGTAGCGCTTGGCAAGGCCGCCTTAGCTTCTCACCCCGGAATCCATGACCGCACAGACCACCATCCGCCAGACGGCCGAGGCGACGCCCCAGGATTTTGCGCATGTGCGCGACTGGGTGTTCGATCTCGACAACACGCTGTACCCGCGACACTCGAACCTGTTTTCGCAGATCGACGTCCGGATGACCGAATTCGTCGCCGACTTCCTGTCGTTGCCGCCGGACGAGGCGCGGATCATCCAGAAGGATTTCTACCGGCGCTACGGCACGACGCTGCGAGGGCTGATGCAGGAGCACGACGTCGATCCGGACGCGTTCCTGCAATATGTCCACGACATCGACTATTCCTGGCTCGACCCCGATGCGGCCCTCGGCGACGAGATCAAGGCGCTGCCGGGGCGCAAGTTCATCTTCACCAATGGAGATCGCGGCCACGCCGAGCGGGCGGCGCGCCAGTTGGGCATCCTCGATCATTTCGAGGACATCTTCGACCTCGTCGCGGCCGGCCTCGTGCCGAAGCCGGCGAGCGAGACCTACGACAAGTTCATGGGGCTGCACCGGGTGGAGGCCAGCCGTGCCGTGATGTTCGAGGATCTCGCGCGCAACCTCGTCGTGCCGAAGGCGCTGGGAATGCAGACGGTGCTGATCGTCCCGCACAATCTCGAGGAGACCTTCGGCGACATCTGGGAGCACGAAGGCCGTGAGGGCGAGCACATCGACTACGTCACGGACGATCTGAAGACGTTCCTGCGCTCCATCCGCTGAAGGTCAGGCCGGGGCGAAGCAGTAGCCCACGCTTGCGATCGCTTCCCGGAGGTCTTACTCGCCGAGAAGCGAGCGGCCCCGCTGGGCAAGCCCCTTGTCCGCATCAGCGGACGAGCCGCCCTTTTCCGGCTCGACCGACTTGTCGCCGCTGTCGCCGCCATTCTGCTCGAAGATCGACGCCATCTGCTCCCGGCCGTTCGGGGCAACGCCCGCCTTGGCGCTTTCACGCTCGCGCTGGCTCTGCGTGTCGCTGTCGCTGCGACCGGCAGGCTCACGGGTCTCGTCAGGGGCGATGTGTTCCGGCGTGTCCTTGTCCTGCTGACTGCGGATCAGTGTCGAATCGGAAGGCTGGTCTGCTTGGCCTGACATGGTCTGCTCCGTCTGCATCGGGGGATTGCCCCATTCGGAGGGCAACGGGCGACCGAACGAGCCGTTCCGCGAAACGGCGCGACTTGTCGGGATATAACGTGGTGAAGGGAAGGCCGAAAATCAGCCGCCGACGCAGATGACCGGGAAGATCGAATCCTTCACCTCGGCGGTGGCGTCGGGGACGCTGGCCAGCGGCTCGGATGCATCAGCGTGTGCGAAGGCGATGCCGTTTTCCGACAGGAAGGCGGTCGCCGCACCCGGACGGATGGCGAAGTTGATCGACTGCGGGATGTCGCCGGTGGCGTCGGCCACAGCGACCGCATTCAGCTTGGCGGTGACCACGCCGACGACGCGGCCGGCAAGATCGATCAGCGGACCGCCCGAATTGCCCGGCTGGACGGGCGCCGAGATCTGCAGATAGCGCTCGTCGTTCATAAGACCGAGCAGCGAAGAGACGTTGCCGCGGGTCACGTTGAGCGAATCGGCGAGGATCGAGCGGAGCGGGAAGCCGAGGGCGAGGATGTCTTCGCCGAGACGCGGCTTCTCGGCCGAGATCTCCAGCGGTTCGCCCAGCGCCCGGTCGACCTTGATCAGCGCGAGGTCGTTTTCCGGGTCGATGATCGTCTGGGAAACCACATCGCCTTTACCGACGAGGACCCGCGTGCAGGCATTGACGACATGGGCGTTGGTCAGAAGCCAGCCGTCGCGCGACACGATGAAGCCGGAGCCCGCCATGTCGAAGGCCGGCGCCTCGTTCGGCACCATGTCGCCCGGAACCTCGAAGAGATTTGGCTGGGTCGGGTCGATCGAGGCCATGGCGTAGCGGGCATCGGCGGAGCTGCCCAGGCCCTGCTCGCGCTTGCGGGCGAGCAGGGAAGAAAAGGCATTCGGTTCGTTGGCCGCAACGAGCGGGGCCTGCGGCTCGCCGGCGAAGGGATCGAACAGGTTGGATGCGACGACGACGTAAGGAGCCACGCGATCGGCTTCATCGGCCTCGTAGGAAACCGAAAAACCCCGGAGATCGCCGCCGCGTGCCGCAAAGCGCATGTAGTAGCTGCGGCCGGCTTCCTTGCCGCGCACGACGAACCACTCGCCGCCGAAGACGGAATCAGCAACGGTGCGACTGTCGGTCGGCTCGCTCAGGACCTCGAACAGACCGCTCAGCGTCTGCCCGGTATCGGCGATCCGGATCGTCTCAATCTCGATACTGTCATCGGCCGAGCGCCAGACATTGCCGACTTCCGTCTCGCCGCGGTCCTGCGCCAGCGACAGCGGCAGCAACATCCGCGCGCCCGTTGCCGCGTCGTCCACCAACGTTGCGCCAACGCCGCTCTGGGCACGGTCGGACAGGTCGACCAGCAGCTTCAGCATTGGCTCGTCGATGATGCCGGTGGCGATCATGCCGTGGCGTGCCTGGAAATCGCGGATGGCGCGCAGCGACGCGGCGCCGATGTCGCCATCGAAGGCGCCGACATAGTCGCCGGTCCAGGCAAGGCGCGTCTGCAGTCCCTTGCGGAAGGCGGCATCCGTCTGGGCGTTATAGGCCAGCGCCAGTTCGGAGGGCTGTGCGGCGGGCGCCTGCGCCATCACCGGCGTTACCGCCAGTGCCGTCGCTGCAATCAAAATCTGGGCCCCGCGCCACATGTCATCCCCCTTTTGACGAAACGGTGACAGCCGAAGTAACGCAGCTTATTCCGTTTGGTTGCGCGGACTTTTACTTTTTCTTAAGACGGTTGCGTATGCAATTTTTCGTGCGGCCCTTGGCTCACACGAAGTTGAACGCCGAGTTCTGCTTCATACGTCTCTCAGACCGATGCACTCCTGTGCGGCAAGGCGCCGGGCTCGTCGCCCAGGCCGACGGCCTCGATGCGCTCGCCCCGGCGCATGAGCTTGTCGGTGGAGACGAGGATCTGGTCGATGTCGCGGCCGGCCTGGCCGAAATGCCCCTTCAGCGCGGTCACGCGGGCGTCGAGGCGGGCGAGATCTTCGGAAAGCAGACGCACTTCCTGCTGGATGCGGCCGGCCTCCGCCCGCATCCGCGAGTCTTTCAAGATGGCCTGCACGACCTGGATCGACAGAAGCAGCAGCGAAGGCGAGACGATTACCACCCGGGCGCGATGCGCCTTCTGCACCACGTCCTCGAAATGCTCGTGCAGATCGGCGAACACTGCCTCGGACGGCACGAACAGGAAGGCAGTGTCCTGGGTCTCGCCGGGGATCAGATATTTCTCGGCGATCGCCTTCACGTGCACGTCCATGTCGCGGCGCATGCGGTTTGCCGCAAAGGCGCGCGCATCGTCGGTGCCGGCCTCGCGCAAGGCCGAGAACGCCTCCAGCGGAAATTTCGCGTCGATGGCGAGGCTCGGCGCGCCGTTCGGCATGCGGATCAGGCAATCCACCCGCTTGCCGTTGGAGAGCGTTGCCTGGAACGTATAGGCCGCACTCGGCAGCGCGTCGGCGACGATCGCCTGCATGCGTCCCTCTCCGAAGGCGCCGCGGGACTGCTTGTTGGCCAATATGTCCTGCAGCCGGACGACCTCGCCGGCGAGGCCGCGGATCTCGCCCTGCGCCCGGTCGATGACCGCAAGGCGCTCGGCCAGCGCGGAGAGCGAGGCCTTGGTGTCGTGCGTGGTCTGCAGGATCGACTGGCCGACGCGGGAGGAGAGCCCGTCGAAGCGTTCGGCCAGCGTTCGGGTGAGATCGGCCTGCCGCGCGCCGAAGATCTCCGCCATGGTCTGCATGCGGCCGGTGATCTCGGCCTGGGATTTCAGCACCGCGTCCAGCCGGTCGGCGGCCTCCGCCTCGCGCTCGGCTGCCTCGGCGGCCCGACCGGCAAGGCGGGCGGCTCTGCGCCACAGGATAAAGAACAGCAGAGCGAGCCCCGCCAGCGCGATCTCGGTCGGCATGACCGGATGGCCAAAAAGACTGCCGACCGGGCGGCTGATGAAATCGGCGAAAGCGGCATTGTCCATGTCGCGACCCTACCGGCGATTCGTAAACGAATCGGATCAAAACAGGAACATCCTCGCATCTCCGCTCAATCCGGGCCAGCGCAACGCTTTGCAGCCCTCGCGCACGATTGACCGGCCTGACGCCAGCGATTACGTGAGCGCCATGACGATCCGACCCCTCATCATCCTGCCCGATCCGGTCCTGCGCCAGGCATCAAAGCCCGTCGAGCGCGTCGATGCGCAGGTCAAGAGCCTCGCTGACGACATGCTGGCGACGATGTACGACGCCCCCGGCATCGGCCTTGCGGCCATCCAGGTGGGCGAGCCGCTGCGGCTGCTCGTCATCGACGTCGCCAAGGAGGACGAGGAGAAGACGCCGCGGGTCTATCTCAACCCGGAGATCCTCGCCCAGTCGGACGAGATGAACGTCTACGAGGAAGGCTGCCTGTCGATCCCGGACTATTACGCCGAGGTCGAGCGGCCGGCCGGCGTGACGGTCCGCTATCTCGGGCTCGACGGAAAGCTGCACGAGGAGAAGGCCGACGGCATTCTCGCCACCTGCCTGCAGCACGAGATCGACCATCTCAACGGCGTCCTGTTCATCGACTACATCTCGAAGCTGAAGCGCGACATGGTGGTGAAGAAGTTCACCAAGGCGGCCCGCAAGACGACGGCCTGACGATGGGCCTGCGCGTCGGATTCATGGGCACCCCGGCCTTCGCGGTTCCGACGTTGCAGGCGATCGTTGCAGGCGGCCATGAAGTTCCCGCCGTCTACACCCAGCCGCCCCGCCAGGCCGGCCGGCGCGGCCTGACGCTCACCCCCTCGCCCGTGCAGGTGGCCGCCGAGCGGCTCGGCCTTGCCGTGCGCAGCCCGATCAATTTCCGCGACCCGGCCGACGTCGAAGCCTTCGAGGCGCTCGGGCTCGATGTCGGGGTGGTGGTCGCCTACGGCCTGCTGCTGCCGCAGGCGATCCTCGACGCGCCGCGCTTCGGCTGCCTCAACGGTCACGGCTCGCTGCTGCCGCGCTGGCGCGGCGCGGCGCCGATCCAGCGGGCGATCGAGGCCGGCGACGCCGTCACCGGGATGATGGTGATGCAGATGGAAGCGGGTCTCGATACCGGCCCGGTCGCGCTGACCGCCGAGACGCCGATCGGCGACACCGAGACGGCGGGCGAGCTGCACGACCGGCTGGCCGCGATGGCCGCTTCGCTCATGGTCGAGGCGCTGGCGAAGCTCGAGGCCGGGACGCTGACCTTCGAGGACCAGGACGCCCTCGCCGCACGCACCGGGCGTGAGCCCATCTATGCCCGCAAGCTGACCAAGGCCGAGGCGGCGATCGACTTCGGCGGCGGAGCGGAAGGCATCGCACGCAAGATCAACGCCTTCGCCCCGGCGCCTGGGGCGTTTTCGGAGATGACGCTGGGCGGCACGAGCGAGCGAGTGAAGATCCTCCGCGCCCGGAAAGAGAACGCCGAGGGCGAGGCAGGCACGACGCTCGACGACCGGCTGCTCGTCGCCTGCGGAACGGGCTCTGTGCGGCTTCTGGAGCTGCAGCGGCCGGGCGGACGGCCGATGCCGGCGAACGAATGGCTGCGCGGCAACCCGATCGCCGCCGGGACCCGGCTCGTGGCGGCCGCCACGGCTTGAGCAAAGCCGCATGCGCCAAAGACGGTAGCGACCGGCGCCTTATCCTTGTAGCGACAGGCTCTCCGAACACCGCAAAGGGCGACGACCCGCCGATGCCCCGATACAAGCTCACCATCGAATATGACGGCACAAGCTATTGCGGCTGGCAGCGGCAGAAGACCGACCTCTCGGTGCAGGAAGAGATCGAGCGGGCGGTCGCCGGGTTCAGCGGCGAAGACGCGACGCTGTTCGGCGCCGGGCGCACCGATGCCGGCGTGCATGCCACCGGGCAGGTTGCGCATCTCGATCTTTCCCGCGACTGGGAAACGGACGTCGTGCGCGACGCGCTGAACGCGCATCTGCGCGACGCGCCGGTGTCGATCCTGGCGGTCGAGCGCGTCGGCGAGGATTTCGACGCCCGCTTCTCCGCCCGCCAGCGGCATTACCTCTATCGCATCTTCAACCGCCGGGCTCCGCCGGCCCTTCTCGCCGGACGGGTCTGGTGGGTGTCACGGCCGCTCGATGTCGAGGAGATGCACCGGGCTGCGCAACGCCTTGTCGGCACGCATGACTTCGACACGTTCCGCTCGGCCCATTGCCAGGCGAAGAACCCGATCCGCACGCTGGAACAGCTCGACGTCCTCCGCGGCCCGGGCGACGAGATTCACATCCACGCCCGGGCGCAGTCCTTCCTGCACAACCAGATCCGCTCCTTTGCCGGAACGCTGAAGCTGGTCGGCGAAGCTCGCTGGAGCGAGGCGGACCTAGTCGCCGCGCTCGAAGCCCGCGACCGGACCCGCTGCGGCCCCGTCGCGCCGCCGGACGGGCTGTATCTGACGCAGATCACCTACGGCACGGCGCCGAAGCGGACGCTGCCGGCCTATACGCCGGCAGCCGCCGAGACGGCCCCCGAGCGCATGCGCTGAAAATATTCCGCCGAAATGTCTCGGCGCCTTTCGTCCCAAGGGGATAGGCCCCGCTCAGGACGCTTGTCCGCCCCCGCGCTGCCGCCTTTCTGCCACCCGGCGGTTGAAAAACATCTCAAAGCAGATATCCTTGGCTCCTCAATCGAAGCCAGAATGACCGGCGCCGCAAGGGCTGCTCGGCGACATGTTCTGTGCTGATCAACCGTCCTCCGATGCGCCTGACGATCAGGTCTGCCGGCATTCCGGCTGGGACGACTGTCATAGATGGAGTCACGATGACCAATATGCTTCGCAATACACTACTGTCGACCGCAATTTCGGCCACTGTCCTTGCAACCGGAGCCGCCTCGGCAGCCACCCTTGAGGAAATCCGCGAAGGCGGCACGGTCCGCATCGCGGTGGCCAACGAAATTCCTTACGGGTTCATGGACATGAGCGGCGAGGCGAAGGGCGCCGGGCCGGACGTCGCCCGCCACGTCTTCGAGCAGATGGGCATCGAGGACATCGAGTGGACGAGCACGAACTTCTCTTCGCTGATTCCGGGCCTGCGCGCCGATCGCTTCGACGTCGCCGCCGCCGAGATGGCTGTCCTGCCGGACCGTTGCCAGAGCGTGATCTATTCGGAGCCGAACAGTTCTTACGGCGAGGGTCTGCTGGTCGCCGCCGGCAACCCGAAGGATCTGCACAGCTACGCGGCGTTCGCCGACCATGACGGCAAGGTGGCGATCATGGCCGGTGCCGACCAGCTGGAAATGCTGCAGAAGCTCGGCGTCCCGGAAGACCGCATGGTAACGATCGCCAGCAACGCCGATGCGATCTCCACCGTCTCGACCGGCCGGGCCGATGCCTACGCTGCGACCAGCCTGACGGTCAGCGAACTGGCCGACAAGGATGACGGTGTCGAGAGCGCGGGTTCGTTCGAGGATCCGGTCATCGACGGCGCTGAAGTCCGCAGCTGGGGCGCCTTCGCCTTCGCCAGCGGCTCCACCGAGCTGCGCGACGCCTTCAACGAAGAGCTGACGAAGTTCAAGCAGACCGAAGAGTGGCGCGAGATCCTCTCGGGCTACGGCTTCTCCGAGGCCGACATCGAGGGCTCCGGCCAGCGCACGACGCAGGAGCTCTGCGACTCCTCCAGCTGATAGCTGGGCACAGACAGAATTGGGGCGCTGGCGGGCGGAAGCTCGCCGGCGCATTTCGGTCGTCCGTCAGGATCGGCCACCGGCCGGTTGGAACACTGACGCATGGAATGGTTAGCCTATCTCGGGCCGCTCTCTGAGGGCGCCCTCGTCACCGCGCAGATCGCGGTCGCCTCGATGCTGCTCGGCGCGGCGTTCGCCTTCATCTTCGGAATCGGTAAGCTGTCGCGGGTCAGGGCCATCCGCTGGCTGTCGGTCTCCTATATCGAGATCTTCCGCGGCACTTCGCTGCTGGTGCAGCTGTTCTGGCTGTACTTCGCGCTGCCGCTGGCGGGCGAGGCGGTCGGCATCGACCTCCGCTTCGACCCGGTCACCGTCGGCATCCTGGCGCTGGCGCTGAATATCGGTGCCTACGGGGCAGAGGTGGTGCGCGGCGCGCTGCAGGCGGTGCACGGGGACCAGTTCGAGGCCGCCAGGGCGCTGAACTTCACCGACCGCCAGGCGATGTGGCGCATCGCCCTGCCACAGGCGATCCCGGAGATGATGCCGACCTTCGGCAATCTCGCCATCCAGAACCTCAAGGATACCGCCCTGGTCTCGCTGATCAGCCTCGCGGACCTCGCCTTCCGGGCCGAACAGATCCGCAATTTCACCCAGGACAGCGTCACCGTCTATTCGCTGGTGCTGCTGATGTATTTCGGCATGGCGCTCGTCCTGTCCGGTTTCATGAAGCTGCTCGAGCGCTCGGTCGGGCGCTGGCGCCGGACGGGAGCGTAAGCCATGCTGTTCGGTTACGAATGGGACACGTCGAGCAATCTCGCCTTCGCGATCTCGATCCTGCCGATGCTGCTCTGGGGCCTGGTGGTGACGATCCAGGCCACGGCGCTCGGCTTCGTCATCGCGCTGGTGCTCGGCCTCTTCCTCGCGGTCCTCAAGGCCGCGCCGACGCGGCTGATCGCCTGGCCGGCCAAGGCGATCGCAGAGTTCCTGCGCGATACACCACTGCTCGTGCAGCTGTTCTTCCTTTATTACGTGCTGCCGGAATTCGGCATCGTGCTGCCGGCCTTCATGACCGGGGCGCTGGCGCTGGGGCTGCAGTACAGTGCCTACATCTCAGAGGTCTATCGCGGCGGGCTCGAGGCGGTGGATCGTGGCCAGCACGAGGCGAGCCGCGCTTTGAACATCGCCTCCGGCCGGACCTTCACCCGCATCGTGCTGCCGCAGGCGATCCCGCGTATCATTCCGGCTCTCGGCAACTATCTCGTCTCGATGATGAAGGACGTGCCGATCCTGTCCGTCGTGACCGTGCTGGAAATGCTCAACGTCGCCAAGATCATCGGCGACCGGACCTTCAACTATCTGATCCCGCTGTCGATGGTCGGCGGTCTCTACCTCATCCTGACGCTCATCGCCGCCGCCGGCGTGCGGGCGCTCGACACGAACCTGCCGAAGAGGGGGCTGCCGCTCCGATGACCCAGCCGATCATAGAATTCGAGAACGTCGTCAAGCGCTTCGGGCCGGTCACCGTGCTCGACCGGCTGAACTTCAGCGTTCAGCCCGGCGAGAAGGTGACCATCATCGGGCCTTCCGGCTCGGGCAAGTCGACGGTGCTGCGCATCCTGATGACGCTGGAGACGATCGACGACGGGATCGTCCGGGTCGAGGGCGAGCCGCTGTGGCACGAGGAGAGCGGTGGCGAGCTGAAGCCGGCCGGGGAAGCGCATCTGCGCCACATGCGCGAAAAGCTCGGCATGGTGTTCCAGAACTTCAACCTGTTCCCGCACATGACCGTGCGGCGCAACCTCACCGAGGCGCCGCGCACCGTGCTCGGCCTGCCGAAGGCCGAAGCCAACGACCGCGCCGAGGAACTGCTCGACATGGTCGGGCTGGTCGACCAGGCGGACAAGTTTCCTGGCCAGCTCTCCGGCGGCCAGCAACAGCGCGTCGGCATCGCAAGGGCGCTGGCGATGCGGCCGAAGGTGATGCTGTTCGACGAACCGACCTCGGCGCTCGACCCCGAACTCGTCGGCGACGTCCTCAACGTCATCCGTCAGCTCGCCGAGGAGCACGACCTCACCATGCTGCTGGTGACCCACGAGATGCGCTTTGCCCGCGAGATCTCAGACCGGATCCTGTTCTTCGACGGCGGCACGATCTGCGAGGAAGGCACGCCCGCGACGATCTTCGGCGAGCCGAAGCAGGAGCGCACGCGCGAATTCCTCAAGGCGGTGCTCGACAACGGCTGAGCCCTCGGCTCAGACCAGCGGCACGCCGGTGAGATCCATGACGGCGCCGTAGCTGACCAGCGACGAGACGACCATCAGCGTGGTGACGGCGAAGGCGCCGCCGATATCCTTGCCGGTGGCGACATAGATCAGCCGCACCGTCAGCCCGATCGAGGCGAAGCTGACGATAACGCCGAGCAGCGCCGTCGCCTCGCTGGCGCCGAGCAGCAGCAGGAGCAGCCAGTACGGGGCAAAGGCCCAGGCCAGCAGCGCGCCGCCCCAGTTGGTCGCGACCACCAGCGGCACGATCTTCTTCGAATAGCCGATATGCCTGGCTGCCAGCATCAGGACGATGATCGGCAGCAGCCAGCCGGTGACGTCGGCGAGCGCATGCGCGGCGTAGATGATGACGGGACCGGCTTCAGCGACCGGGGCGTCGCGCTCGATGGCCTCGTATTCGATCCAGGAGAGCGCGATCGGCGGCAAGGCCACGACGATCGCCGAGAACGACTGCCAGAACCCGTCGGCCGACAGATCGAGGCGCCGCAGACCCTCGCTCTTGCCGCTCATCAGCAGCAAAGCGCCGGAGAAATACCGCAGCACGTCGTCGAAACTCGGCACCAGATCAGGGGCGGGCGGCAAACCAGCGGGTGATGAAGGCTTCATAGATCTGCGTCAGTCCTTCGAGATCGACCAGAGCGACCCTCTCATTGGCCATGTGCATCGTCTTGCCGACAAGTCCGAATTCGACAACCGGACAACAATCTTTGATGAAGCGGGCGTCGGAGGTGCCGCCGGATGTCGACAATTCCGGCGTCCGGCCCGTCACTTCGGCGATCGCTGCCATCAGCGACTGCGTCAATGCGTCGTCGCGGGTGACGAAGGCTTCGGCCGGCCGCTCGCGCCAGACGACCTCCACCGCGGCGGCGGCGCGCCCCGGCCGCAGAAGGGACGTGCCGGCCGCCAGGTCGATCCGGCGCTGCAGTTCGTGGGCGAGCGTCTCCGGGGTCCAAAGATCGTTGAAGCGGACGTTAAAATAGAGGCGGGCGCGGGCCGCGATGACATTGACCGAAGGATTGCCGGTATCGATCGACGTCACCTCGAGATTCGACGCCGGGAAGCGGTCGGTGCCCTCGTCGAGAGGGTCGGCCATCAGCGCCTCGGCGATGGCGACGACGGTGCGCACAGGATTGTCGGCGACATCGGGATAGGCGACGTGGCCCTGGAGGCCGGTCACCCTCACCTCGCCCGAGAGCGAGCCGCGCCGGCCGACCTTGATCATGTCGCCCAGCACCGCACGGTTGGTCGGCTCGCCGACGACGCAGGCGTCGAAACGTTCGCCGCGTTCCGTGGCCCAGTCGAGCAGCTTGACGGTGCCGTTCACCGCCGGTCCCTCCTCGTCGCCGGTAATCAGCAGCGAGATCTGGCCGGCCGGGAGGTCGCCCCGCGCTTCGAGCCGCGCCACGGCGGCGACGAAGGCGGCGATCCCACCCTTCATGTCGACCGCGCCGCGCCCGAACATCTCGCCGTCGACGATTGCGGCGGCGAACGGGTCGTGGAGCCAGTCGCCGCTGTCGCCCGGCGGGACGACGTCGGTGTGGCCGGCGAAGGTAAGATGCGGCCCGGTCTCGCCCTTGCGGGCAAAAAGGTTCTCGACATCGGGCGTGCCGGTATCGCTGAACACCGGGCGCTCGACGGCGAAGCCGAGCGGCGCCAGCATCGCGGCAAGCGTGGCAAGGGATCCGGCCTCCTCCGGCGTGACGGAGGGGCAGCGGATCAGCGCCGCGAGGACGGCGGATGGATCGGTCGTATCGGTCATGTCCCCAGATAGCCGAGATGATGCGCGCCCGCCACAGATGCCTGGGGACCGACCACGGTGCCGGTTCTCCCGGGCTTTGTGGCGGCCGCGCCACGTTTCCGCCGCGTTCCCGGCTGAAAGCGTTAACCGGGGTTAATTGCTGCGAGGGGACTTCATGGGATCGGGGGATCGGGCCGCCACCGGCGTGCAACGGCTTCGTCTGTTGCCGCTCGCCGGCATCGCGGCGCTTCTGGCGCTCTCCGGCTGCATTGCCGACGGGCCGGGTGGCTCGCCGCTCGCTCTAGGCGCCGCGGCCACCGAAGCCGACGCGACCGAAAAGACCGAAACCGCCGAAGCTGCTCCTGCCACCGCGCCGTCCGAGAAGGACGTCAAGATCGCCGCTCGCGAAGCCCGCCAGGCAGCCGAGTCAGGCACGATTTCCGGCAGCGCCGCGCTCGACCAGCTGATCGAGAAGCACGCGCTGAATGCCGGCATCCCGCCCGCACTGGCCTATGCCGTCGTCCGCGTCGAAAGCCGCTACAATCCCAAGGCCAAGGGTGCCGGCGGCGTCTACGGGCTCAGCCAGATCAAGCCGGCGACGGCGCGCAGCATGGGCTTTGCCGGCTCGCCGAGCGATCTGTTCGACGCCGACACCAACCTCACCTACGGCATGAAGTATCTGAAGGGCGCCTGGGAACAGGGCGGCCATGACGTCTGCAAGGCGTCGATGAAATACAAAGGCGGCCACCGCACCACCCGCATGAGCCAGTCGGCGGCGCGCTACTGCTCGGCGGTGAAGGCCCACATGGCCGAGGTCAACAAGCGGCGGGGCGTGGCAACGCCGGCCGAGGCGGCGCCGGAAGAGGAAAAGGGCCTGCTCGGCACGATGATCGCCGCGATCCAGCCGAAGCCGGCGTCGGCGAGCGAGACGCCGGCGGCAACGGCACAGGCGGCCGCGAAAGTTCAGGCAAAGCCCGCCGAGGCGACCGCAACCGCGTCGGTCGCGTCACCGGTCAAGCCTTCGGCACAGACGGCCGTGGCGACTGCCCTCGCCCCGACGGAAAAGACCGCCGTTCCGTCCCTGCCCACATCAGCCGAGACGACCGAAGTGGCCGCGGCGCCGGTTCCGTCATCCGCCAAGGGCGGCCGGGTCGCCGCCGTGACGGAAGAGCCCGGCATCAACGACGATGCGCTGGCAGCGCGCATGGGCTTCGACGACGAGGTCGCGCCCCTTCTGCGCGGTGCAGAGGCTGAGTAACACTGCGAACGGGTGAAAGTCCGGCTGCCTCAGTCGCCGCGCCGGTCGGTGACGACGAGCATCGGCCCCAGCCGGTCCCGGCGGTAGGCAATGTTGGCGTCGGGATAATACAGGCTCGACACCTGGCCGTCGAAGAACAACGCGTCGCGGCAGCCGAGCTGGTCGCGGAAGAACAACCCGAAGTCCCAGAAATTCACCGCCTGGCGCGACAGCACAAGGCGGACGGTGCGCCCGTCATCGCTGGCGCAGACGCCGTTGCGCACATAGCGGCTGTCGGACCCGTCGATGAAACGCGGATGCAGTTCGCCGTCGATGAGCAGCATCGGCCCGGACTGGGTGGCGAGGTCCGGGTTGTGGTCGCCGGCGACATAGGCGCCGGTCTCCATCACCCGCGCCTTGCCGTCCTCGACGAGGAACACGCCGTTCGGCTGCAGCGAATAGTTGCCGCTCCCCGTGCCGCGCACCAGCGGACTGATCTCGCGGCCATCCTGAATCGCCAGGCCGACCGGGCGCCGGTCCTCGTGGTACATGCCAGCATTCATGATCAGGCGGACGCGTGCGCCCTCGACGCTGGCGCTGGCCCGTTCGAAGGTCTCGTAGGGACGGCCGTCCGCGGCCGCGGCCCGCAGCGAAACGTCATAGCGATCGAGCGGCACGTCGCAGACGATGTACTCGACGCCGGACGCCGTCTCGGTGCGGCAGATCCCGTCATGGCCAGCAGGAATGGTCGGCATCGGCTGCAGCCAGCCGAGCAGGCTGCCGAAGGCCGCCAGCGACACCGGCCAGACGCTGTTCAGACGGGTTCGCCCAGCCATGATCCTCTCCGTCGCTGGATATCGGCTGCCCGGCGCGCGGCGCCAAGCGATCAGCTGCGCAGCAGCTCGTTGATCGAGGTCTTCGAGCGCGTGCGCTCGTCCACCCGCTTGACGATCACCGCGCAGTAGAGGCTTGGGCCCGGCTCGCCATTGCCCATCGGCTTGGCCGCCGGCAGGGAACCTGCGACCACCACCGAATAGGGCGGGACCTCGCCATAGGTGATCGAGCCGGTGGCGCGGTCGACGATCTTGGTCGACTGACCGATGAAGACACCCATGCCGAGGACCGAACCCTCGCGCACGATGCAGCCCTCGACTACCTCGGAGCGGGCGCCGATGAAGCAATTGTCCTCGATGATCGTCGGGCCGGCCTGAAGCGGCTCCAGCACGCCGCCGATGCCGACGCCGCCGGAGAGGTGCACGTTCTTGCCGATCTGGGCGCAGGAGCCGACCGTCGCCCAGCCGTCGACCATCGAGCCGCTATCGACATAGGCGCCGAGATTGACGAAGGACGGCATCAGGACGACGTCCCTGCCGATGAAGGCGCCCTTGCGGACGATGGAGCCCGGCACGGCGCGCAGGCCGGCCTCGCGGAACCGGTTCGCGCCCCAGCCGGCGAATTTCGAGGGCACCTTGTCCCACCAGGTGGCGCCGCCGGCGCCGCCATCGATGACCGTCATGTCGTTGAGCCGGAACGACAGCAGCACTGCCTTCTTCAGCCACTGATGCACCGTCCAGGCGCCGTCGTCGCCGCGCGTCGCGACGCGCGCCTCGCCCCGGTCGAGCATCTCCAGCGCCGCCTCGACCGCCTCGCGTACCGCGCCGGTGGTCGAGGCGGAGATGGCGTCGCGCTCGTCGAAGGCGCGTTCGATCGTCGATTCGAGGGCGGCGCGGTCGGGCGCGGTCATCGGCAGGCTCCTGGAAAAGCGGAAGAAACGGGCGGCTGGCGCCCTGTCGAAATCGGCCCGGACCCTAGTTGAAGGCCCCTGAGGAATCAATTCGAAGCAGGCGAGGCACTCGTGACGCAGCAGACACCCCGCGACCACAACGGCTGGGATCCGTTTCCCAGTTCGCAGCGGGACAAGCAGGACGTGAAGGCCCTCCCCGCGACGCCGCAGACCCGTTCGCCCACCTACCGGCTGGCCTATGACGATGCGGACTTCATGACCCGCGAGGAACTGCGCGGTGTCCGGTTGCAGCTCGAGCTGACCAAGCCGGAAATGGCGCTCAACGACGCGGGCATCGTCTCGACGGTCATCCTGTTCGGCGGGGCGCGCATCCCGGAACCCGGCAAGGACGCGTGGGCGGCCCGCACTCCGGAGCAGAAGCGCAATCTCGAGGCGAATTCGCGCTATTACGAGGAAGCGCGGCGCTTCGCCCGCTTCGCCTCGCAGCACTCGGCCGATACGCATGGGGGCAAGGAATTCGTCATCGTCACCGGCGGCGGTCCCGGCGTGATGGAAGCCGGCAATCGCGGCGCCGCCGATGTCGGGGCCGTATCGATCGCCCTCAACATCACCCTGCCGCACGAACAGGCGCCGAACCCCTACACGACGCCGGAACTCTCGTTCAACTTCCACTATTTCGCGATCCGCAAGATGCACTTCCTGCTGCGGGCGAAGGCGATGGCGATCTTTCCGGGCGGCTTCGGTACGCTGGACGAGTTGTTCGAGGGCCTGACTCTGATCCAGACACGGCGGATGCAGCGCATCCCGGTGATCCTGTTCGGCGAGGAATTCTGGCGCCGCGTCATCAATTTCGAGGCGCTGGCCGAGGAAGGCACGATCGCACCGTCCGATCTCGACCTCATCACCTTCGCCGATACGGCGGAAGATGGCTGGCAGGCGATCCGCAACTTCTACGAATTCTGACAAATCCCGCCGGCTGCGCCTTCGGGGTCAGTCGGCGGCGCGGCCCATCCGCTCGCGCAGCTCGGCGCAATGGTCGGTGACGTCCGCGCGCGGCGTGAAGATGGTGAAGTCGTAGGGTGCGGGAGCGTCCTGGACGAGACCGTAATCGGCCTGGGAACCGGCCGAACCGCTGACTTCGACCATCTGTACGGAGACCGACTTCGAATCCGGCTCGCGAGCCGCGATGATGGCAGGGACCGCCCGGTCCTTGCGGACATGGCCGGAACCAGCGATCAGCACCGCACTGCCGCTCTCCCGGGCCGCGCCGATCAGCGCATCGGCAAGGGCGCCGTCGCGGGCACGCTGGACGACGCTCATCGGCTCGATCGCCGCATCCGGCATCAGGCCGCAATGGGCGTCGCGGATGGCATCGGCCAGTTCCGCAGATTGCGTTTCGGGCAGCGAGCCATTCAGCGACAGGCGCTCGACGTCGACGGCGGACAGCGCCTCGAGGCCGCCCTTCGAGATCGCGCCGACCATTGCCTCGTCGAGATTGCCGGCGGCCATCGTCAGATCGTTTTCGACCACGGCTTCAAAGATCGGGCGATAGATCGAGAAATTCGGCCAGCCGCGCTCGGTCCATTCGAGCTGGCGGGCAAGTTCCTCCAGATCGCCGTCGCCGGCATCGCGGAAGCTCTCGAGGGCGGTGCTGAAACGCTCGGGCACCATCTCGAACACCACGGACGGCGTCTTGCCGGCGTGTGCCAGATCGGCGACGATGTCGGCCTGCAGGCGATGATGGTCGGGATTGTCGTGGATCTCGCCGAGGAGCACGTAGCGGGCGGCTCCGGCCTCTTCGAGCAGCGCGCTGGCGCTCGAGGGCAGGCCATCACCGCGGAAGACGCCACCCACGAGCGGGTTTTCGACGAAGTGCCGGGAGGCCCAACGCGGCGCATCGGAATCGAACAGCTTGGTCGCGGTGACCACAGCCTCGTCGTCGACGGCCAGTTCGGCGACGTCGATGGTCTCGGCGGCGCGGTCGCCCGCAGCGGCAAGCCGCGCCAGTTCGCTGACGGAGCTCGCATCGTCGTCCAGCGAGATCGTCGGCTGCGGATCGGTCGAACCGGCACCGCCAAAGGGTGCCGCCGTCGCTATCGCGACGAAGGTATCGCCGCCGCCGCGACTGTAGGGCAGGCGAACGCGATCGTCGGGCTTGGGCGGAACGAAGGTCGCATCATCGGTCGCGGCCAACGGGAGGTTCGCCACGATGCGCTCGACATTGCCGGCCGCCGCGTAGCCGAGGCCCGCGAAGACGGCGATGCCAGCAGGTATCCAGACGAAGCGTCCCAAGTCGGCATGTCCCCCATGTCAGATGCCACGATGCGAATCGCAGCCATCGGATCGCGTAGAGATCGGAAATTGATGTGGCAAAACTATTGCAGGCCGGGGCTTTCGCGACGTTTTCCGACCGCAAGCCGATGAAAACATCGAAACGGTGAATATTCCGGTAAAATGTCCGGTGCACGCGCCGATGGAGAAGGCCGGACGGTCCGTTTTTGCCGGACCGTCCGTGTCGCCTCCCCAGGCAACTCCCGCCGCTTGGCAGACCGAATCACGGCCCACTCTCCTCGGGTTCCACCAATCCTGCGTACAAGCGGTCCGGAGCCCGCGCCAGACGCGCGCCGCCACAACCCAAAGCTTTCGGCAGGGATCATCAACGAAAGGTTAAATCAGCTGGGGACAAGCCCCGATTACAGCCGCCCGGCCAGCGCCCGGCTCGGCCAGCAGGTGGGTGCCATGCCGTTCTTCGCCTCGAAATCGCCGATCGAGCGGCGGGTCTTGAAGCCGGCCAACCCGTCGGCACCGCCGACGTCGTAGCCGAGCGCGATCAGCTTCTGCTGCATCCGCGCAACATCGCCGCGCGTCAGGCTGTCGGTCTCCCGCCACCGTCCCGCCAGAGGCCCGGCGCCCTGCTTGCGATCCGCCGCATGGCCGACGAAGAGGGCATAGAGGTCGGAGTTGTTGTATTCCTTGATGACGTAGAAATTCGGGGTCGCGATGAAGGCTGGCCCGTTGCGCCCGGCCGGCATCATCAGATGGCCGCGCGCACCGAGCTCGTTTGCCGGAAACGGCCGGCCGGAGACACGGGTGACGCCGGCGGCGGCGAACTCGGAGATCGGGCGGCCGCGATCCGGCCCCTCGTTGGCGCAGGAGACGCTTTCCGGCACCACGACCTCGAACCCCCAGTCGCGGCCGGGCTGCCAGCCGGACTGGCGCAGATAATGGGCGATCGAGGCGAGCGTGTCGGGGACCGAGTTCCAGATGTCCTTGCGGCCGTCGCCGTCGAAATCGACCGCCAGCGCCAGGAATTTCGTCGGCATGAACTGCGGCTGCCCGAGCGCCCCGGCCCAGGAGGACTTCATCTCCGAGACCTTCAGATGGCCGTCGGCGACGATCTGCAGCGCTGCAATCAATTCCTCGCGGAACATCGCCTTGCGCCGCGCAAGATAGGCCTTGGTGCCCAGCACCTGGAAGGCGTTCTCCGGGATCCGCGCCGCGCCGAAGCCGGACTCTCGGCCCCAGATCGCCACGATGACCGGCGCCGGCACGCCGTAGCGGGCGACGATCCGGTCGAGCAGCGCCTTGTGCTTCTGGAGCAGCGCTCGGCCCTGGCTGACATTGCCGGCGACGTTGCGCTCGGAGAGATAGTCGGCGCCGCTCTTGAACTCGGCCTGGAAATTAGTCTCTGCGACGCCCTCGCCCGATCCGGGAAGCCGCAGGTCCGGCAGTTTCAGGTTGAGGCTGACGCCCTGGAACGCCTTGTCGAAGATCGGGCGCGGCACGCCGCGCTGGCGCGCCGCCGGCCAGATGTCGGATTCCAGGAAATTGCGGAAACCGGCCTCCAGATTCTGCGCGCCGGCCGGGGCGAGCGCACAGAGGAAAAGGGTCACGGCGAGCAGGGTGCGGAGCATGGCTTCCAATCGGCGGTCGGTGACGGACTGAGCGGGCGGGGTCTGGCTGCACCGATGATCGTCGGCGCCATCACGATGCTGCAGCCTTGCATGGCCGTTTCACGGCGGCGACAGGCGGGATGCCGCAAAAACATCCTGCGGGCGTCACCGCCCGAATGCGCCGGGCCTCCTAGAGCCCGGTGCGCGAGCGCATGGCGGCCGCCAGCGTGCCCTCGTCGAGATAGTCGAGCTCGCCGCCGACGGGCACGCCGTGGGCGAGCCGCGTGACCTTCACGTCGAGCCCTTCCAACTGGTCCATCAGGTAATGCGCCGTCGTCTGGCCCTCGACGGTGGCGTTGACCGCCAGCACGAGTTCCCTGATGCCGCCGCGATGCACCCGCTCGACCAGCTGCCGGATCGTCAGGTCGTCGGGCCCGACGCCTTCCAGCGGCGACAGGACGCCGCCGAGCACGTGATAGGCGGCATTCAGCGCCTTGGCGCGTTCCAGCGCCCAGAGATCGGCGACGTCCTCGACGACGATCACCGTCGTCTGGTCGCGCGAATGGTCGGTGCAGACCGTGCACGGATCGAACGTGTCGATATTGCCGCAGACCGAGCAGATCGTCACCTTGTCGCGTGCCTCGGCCATCGCCGCGGCGAGCGGCGACAGCAGCTGTTCGCGCCGCTTGACGAGATGGAGGGCGGCCCGGCGCGCCGAGCGGGGGCCGAGACCCGGAAGTTTCGCCAGCAGCTGGATCAGCCGCTCGATCTCCGGGCCTGCAATGGGTTTTGCCATGTATGACGAGCCGGTCGGCTATCCTTTGTCGCGGCGAAGGCGCGGCCAAGCGGCCGTCGCTCCCGCCCAGTTCGGGCGCAAGTCCGCGGGGGCTGTCTGCGCTGTCAGAAGGGGAACTTCATGCCGCCCGGCAGTTGCAGGCCGGCGGTCATCTCCTGGGTCTTTTCCTGGATGGCCAGGTCGAGCTTGCCCTTGGCGTCGTTATGCGCGGCGACGACCAGATCCTCGACGATGTCCTTCTCTTCCTCGCGCAGGAGGCTGGGGTCGATGGCGATGCCCTGCATCTCACCCTTGCCGTTGAGGCTGACGCTGACCACGCCGCCGCCGGCCTGCCCGGTCACCTCGATCCGGGCGACTTCGTCCTGCAGGCCGGCCATCTTCTCCTGCATGGCCTTGGCCTGCTTCATCATGCCCATCAGGTCTTTCATCGCTGTTCTCCTATTCGTCGTCGTCCATTTCGGACGGATCATTCAGAATGTCGTCGTCCACCAGTGCGGCGAGTTCCTCGACGACCACCGCCGCCTCAGCCTCGCCGCGCAGTCGCACGTCGACGATCTTGGCACCCGGAAACGCCGACAGGATGGCGGCGACCTCGGGATCGAGCGCGGCATCCGACAAAAGCGTGGCGCGGCGCGAGGTCTCGGCTTCCTCGAGCGTCGGCATCGCCTCGCCGCTCGATATCGCCACGACCCAGCGCTGGCCGGTCCACTCGTGCAGCTTGCGGGTCAGATCGCTGATCAGCGTCCGCGGCGCTTCGGGCGTCAACGCCACCTCGAGGCGGCCGGGCACCAGCTTCACCAGCCGCAGATAGCGGTGGATCGACACCCGCATCAGCGAATCGCGCTTCGTCTCGGCGAGCGCGACGAGGTCCTCCAGCGACCCGATGGCGATTTCCGGCGCGGCAGACTGCTGCGGCGATGCCCGTTCGGGCGCCGCGCTGGTCGAGGCTAGGGCAAGGTGGGCCCGCGAGGGCGATGCGCTGGATGCAGGCCGCGGCAAGCGCGCTTGTGCCGAGGCCGCCGAACCATTGCCGCCGCCGGGCGGATCGCGCGGCTCGGCCGGGCGGCTTGGCTCAGCCGGCTGCGTCCTCGGCGCCGGCAGCGCGTCGGTGCCTTCCTTGCGGATCAGCCGCACCAGATCGTCGGGCGACGGCATGTCGGCGGCATGGGCGATACGAATCAGCGCCATTTCCGCGGCCTGCCGCGGCGTCGTGGCGTTGCGGATCTCCTCCAGCGCTTTCAGGAGCATCTGCCAGACCTGGCTCAGCGTGCGGATCGACAGCGTCGTCGAGAAGGCCAGGCCCCGTTCGGCTTCCATCGGCGACAGCGCCGCGTCGTCGGCGGCTTCCGGCACGTAGCGCAGCGTCGTGACGAGATGGGTGAAGTCGGCGAGATCGGCGAGGACGACGGCGGGATCGGCACCGGCCTGGTACTGGTCGCGCAACTCGGTCAGCGCCGCCCGCCCGTCGCCCTTCATCAGCGTCTCGAAGAGGTCGATGATCCGGACGCGGTCGGCAAGGCCGAGCATGTCGCGCACCGCGACGCCGGAGATCGCGCCGGCGCCGTGGGCGATGGCCTGGTCGGTCAGCGACAGCGCGTCACGGACCGAGCCTTCCGCCGCCCGGGCGATCAGCCGCAAGGCTTCCGCGTCGATCGCGACGTCCTCGGCACCGGCGATCTTCTGCAGATGCGCGATCAGCGTCGGCGTGTCGACGCGCCGCAGGTCGAAGCGCTGGCAGCGCGACAGGACGGTGATCGGCACCTTGCGGATCTCGGTCGTCGCGAACACGAACTTCACGTGTTCCGGCGGTTCCTCCAGCGTCTTCAGCAGGCCGTTGAAGGCCTGGTTCGACAGCATGTGGACCTCGTCGATGATGTAGACCTTGTAGCGCGCCGAGACGGGGCGGTAGCGCACCTGTGCGATGATCTCGCGCACGTCGTCGATGCCGGTGTGGGAGGCGGCATCCATCTCGACGACGTCGACATGCCGGCCTTCCATGATCGCCTGATCGTGGATCCCCGGCTCCACCATGTGGATGGTCGGCTGGTCGATCGAATCGGTCTGGTAGTTCAGCGCCCGGGCAAGGATGCGGGCGGTGGTGGTCTTGCCGACGCCGCGCACGCCGGTGAGCATCCAGGCCTGGGCGATGCGGCCGGTCTCGAAGGCGTTGGTGAGGGTGCGGACCATCGGCTCCTGGCCGATCAGATCCTCGAACGAGGCCGGGCGATATTTGCGGGCAAGGACGCGGTAGGGCGCCGTGGCGCCCTCCGGTTTCGTCGCAGTGCCGCTGTCGGTATCGCTCATCGCGTCAGGTCCGGATCTGGAGGCAGGTGCCCCGCTCGGCGTCGCCGCCCGCCGAGATGCCACGCTCCGCCCGGTTCTGAAGCGAAAGGATGGGCGGCGCAACCCCCGTCGCACAGATGCGGCATGGCCGTCGTTTCGCCTTGAATGAGGCGGACGACACTCCCAACTTCACGCGACCGCAACGGGCGGTGGCATGCCGGGCGGCCGGGCGCGCCGCAGGAAACATCATGGCCCTCGGACGATACCAGCAGCAGCGCAAACTTGCGCTTTTCGCCATCCTCGTCGTCGCCTTCATGGCGCTGCTCTTCGTCGGCTCGGCATGGCCGGAAGAGATTCACGAGACGATCGAAGTGGTCGGCCTGGGGCTGATCGTGATCGGCATTGCCGGGCGGGTCTGGTGCACCCTCTATATCGGCGGGCGCAAGGCCGCGGAAATCGTCGCCGAGGGCCCTTACTCGATCTCCCGCAACCCGCTCTACGTCTTTTCCAGCATCGCCGCTGGCGGCGCCGGAGCGGCGACCGGCAGCATCGTGCTCGGCCTCGTCTTCATGATCGGCTGCGCCGTGGCGTTTCGCGTCGTGATCCTTCGGGAGGAGGCCTATCTGCGCGATGCGTTCGGCGCCCCGTTCGACAGCTACGTGGCGCGGGTGCCGCGCTTCTTCCCCGATATCTCGCTGTTCCGGGACGTGCCGAAGATCACCGTCGACATGGCCTTGGTGTATCGCACGATGGGCGATGGCCTCGTCTTCTTTGTGGCGATGCCGTTCTTCGAGGCGGTCGAGATGCTGCAGGCGGGGGGCTATCTGCCGGTGCTGCTGCGGCTCTACTGAGCGGCAGCGAGAGCAGCGCCAGGGCGCCGCGGCTCACACAAAGGCAGGAAAAGGTGGGAGGCTGGCACGATGACCCGTGCCATAGCTCGTTGGGGCTGCTTCCTTCCGGACCTGACCCGGTTGGCGAGTGGCTCGTCCACCACCAACCTCCCGACCTCCATATCGATGATCGCCGACCTAAATGCAAGACGGGTGCTTCTGGAGATCATGCGATGCAAGCCTTCGAACTCGACTCCCGTCTGGCGGCGGACACCGTGGCGGTGAGCAGGCTCGGGCTGTGCGAATTGCGGCTGATGAACGACCGGCGCTGGCCCTGGGTGATCCTCGTGCCGCAACGCAGCGGCATCACCGAATTCCATGATCTGACGCCGCTCGACCAGACCATGCTGACCTTCGAGATGGGGCTGGTGGCCAAGGCGCTGAAGGCTTCGACCGGCGCGGGCAAGATCAATATCGGCACGCTGGGCAATGTCGTACCGATGTTCCACCTGCATATCGTGGCACGCAACGCCGGGGATCCGAACTGGCCGGGTCCGGTCTGGGGGTTCGGCGCGCGGGAGACCTATGACCCGGCAAAGGCCGAGCAGTTCTGCGAGATGATCCGGCAGGCGGTGCTGCCGGCATGAGGGACGACGACCACCGGCCGGACGCCGCGCGAGCGGAACTGAGCGCACGCACCGGCTTTGCCGGCAACCGCCTGTCGCGCGACGGCGAGCACCGCACCGACGCCAGCCTTGCCGAGGCGCTGGCGCATCCGGCGGCGCGGCTGTTTCTGGCCAGTGCCGACAGATGGCTGCTACGGACCGAGAGGCCGGACCCGCTGTTCAGCCGCGCCGAGGCCGAAGCGCTGGGCGCGAGGCTCGACGGTTGCGTGCTGCTTGGGACCGACATGGCGGGACAGCCGCATCTGGCTGCCCGGCTCGCCGAAGGGTTCGAGCCCGAGGACGGCATGGTGCTGATCGATCTGCGGTCGATCGCCATGCAGGGCCTGCTCGACACCGATAGCGAGGGCCAGATCGGCCAGGCGGCGCATCTCCTCGGCTGGCATGGCCGCAACCGGTTTTGCGCCCGCTGCGGGGCGGAGACCCATCCGGAAGCCGCCGGCTATCGTCGGCGCTGCTCGGCGTGCGGCGACGTCGTCTTCCCGCGCACCGACCCGGTGACGATCATGCTGGTGCATGACGGCGAAGGGCGCTGCGTGCTCGGCCGCCAGCCGCGCTTTCCGGAGAAATTCTGGTCGTGCCTTGCCGGCTTCGTCGAGGCGGGCGAGACGATCGAGGACGCGGTGCGGCGCGAGACGGCGGAGGAAGCGGGGCTCGCGGTGAGCCGGGTCGACTATCTCGCCTCGCAGCCCTGGCCGTTTCCCGGCAGCCTGATGATCGGCTGCATGGCGCTGGCGCCGGCGGGGCCGATCGTCTTCGACGCGACGGAACTGGAGGCCTGCCGCTGGTTCGATCGCGACGAGGTGCGTTCGATGCTGGCCGGCACGCATCCGGAGGGGCTTTCCGTGCCGCAACGCTTCGCCATCGCCCACCACCTGATCAAGGCGTTTGCCGAGGGGTGAGGCCTACTCCCCCGGCGCGCCGAGGGGCCCGTCGAGGCGGCCTTCGGCGGCGGGATAGACGCCGAGGATCTGCACGCGGCGGGTGAAGAAGGCGAGTTCCTCGAGCGCGAGGCGCACCGAATCGTCGTCGGGGTGGCCCTCGACGTCGGCGTAGAACTGCGTCGCGACAAAATGGCCGCCGATCTGGTAGCTCTCGAGCTTGGTCATGTTGACGCCGTTGGTGGCGAAGCCGCCGAGCGCCTTGTAGAGCGCCGCCGGCAGATTGCGCACCTCGAAGACGAAGGTGGTCACGGTGCGCCCGCCCTGCGGCGCCCAGAGCGCCTGCGGCGCCGCGTCCGGCCGCGACAGGATGACGAAGCGGGTGATGTTGTTTTCGGAATCCTCGACATTGCGCTCGATGATGTCGAGCCCGTAATGGCCGGCCGCCAGTTCCGGCGCCAAGGCCGCCCGGCTCGGGTCTCTCGCCTCGGCGACTTCGCGCGCGGCGCCCGCGGTGTCGCCGGCGACCTGCGGCTTCCAGCCATTGGCGCGAATGAAGTTGCGGCACTGGCCGAGCGCGTGGATATGGCTGTGGACGCTGCGGATCGCCTCGCGCCCTGCCCCCGGCAGCACCATCAGCTGGAAATGGATCGGCATGAAATACTCGCCGACGATCTGCAGGCCGGAGTCGGGCATCAGATGGTGGATGTCGGCAACGCGGCCGGCGAGCGTGTTCTCGATCGGGATCATCGCCCGCTCCGCCTCGCCCGAGCGCACCGCCTCGAAGGCGTCGTCGAAGGACGGGCAGGGCAGCGGCTCCATCGTCTCGCCGAAGACCTGCCGGCAGGCCATGTCGGAGTTGGCGCCGAACTCGCCCTGGAAGGCGATCAGCGGCAGCTTCGTGGATTGATCGCTCATCAGACGGCTACTCCATACATGAGGCGGGCACGCTCCAGATCGTCAGCCGCATCGACCCCGAGGGGCACGGTATCGACGATCTCGGCGTCGATCCGCATCCCGTCCTCGAGCGCCCGCAGCTGCTCCAGCCGCTCGCGCGTCTCCAGCGTCGAGGGCGGCAGCGCGACGAAACGCTCGAGGCTGGCGCGCCGATAGGCGTATAGCCCGACGTGGTGGTAGAGTGGCCCCGCGCCCCAGGGCGCGGTCGCCCGGGTGAAATAGAGTGCGCGCAGCCGCGACGCGCCGGTCGGCGAGCCGACCAGCTTGACGACGTTCGGGTTGGTCTTCTCGGCTTCGTCGCGGATCTCGACGCAGAGTGTCGCCACGTCGCAGCGCGGATCCTCGAAGGGCGCCAGGACCTGGCGAATCGCCTCCGGCTCGATGGTCGGCAGGTCACCCTGGACGTTGACGATGGTCTCGACCATGCCGTCCCGGTCCACGATCTGGAGCGCCTCGAAGATCCGGTCGGAGCCGGACTGGTGATTCGGCGAGGTGTTCACGGCCTCGAAGCCCGCAGCCTCGACGGCGGCCCGGATCTCTTCCGCATCGGTGGCGACGACGACGCGGCCGATCCCCGCAGCCTGAGCCCGTTCGGCGACCCGCACCACCATCGGCCGACCGCCAATATCGGCAAGGGCTTTCTTCGGCAGGCGCGTCGAGCCGAGGCGGGCCGGGATGAGCACGATGATGGACATGGGCGAAACGTGAACCGGATGTGAGTGCGAAAGCGCTTGAATGCGGCCTTCATGGATGACAAAAGGCGCGGCGGAACCGCCTCTTACAGCTGTTGCCATAAAACCGCAAAAGACCTAGGTTCCGCGCGTTTTTGCTCGGTAAAGCGTCGGCGTTCGGCCCGACATCGCAGAGAGGTTTCCTCCGCCCATGAATTCGTTCGAGGCCAACAAGATCTTCGGCGCCCTGCTCGGGACGATCTTCGTCCTGTTCGGCGGCAGCCTCCTCGCGGAAGGGCTGTTCCACGCGGAAACCCCCGAGACGCCGGGATTCGAGATCGTCGTGGCCGAGGCCGAAGAGGGCGCCGGGGGAGCGACCGAAGAGGCGGAAGTGCCGATCGCAGCCTTGCTGCAGACCGCCGACGCCGAGGCGGGCGCCGCCCAGTTCCGCAAGTGCAGCGCCTGCCACAACGCCGAGCAGGGCGGTCCGAACGGGGTCGGCCCGCATCTCTGGGACGTCGTCAACCGGCCGATCGCCAGCGTATCGGACTTCTCGTATTCGGCGGCCCTGCAGGAATTTTCCGAAGGCGGCTCGGTGGTCTGGGACTATGATCACCTGAGCTACTTCATCGAGAACCCGAAGGCTCACGTTCCTGGTACCGCGATGGGCTTCGCCGGCCTTCGCGACCCGGAGGACCGCGCCGACCTGATCGCCTATCTGCGCACGCATGCCGACACCCCGGCGCCGCTGCCCGAGGCTCCGGCTGAGGAAGCTGCTCCGGCTGAAGCAGCGGCGGAGGTCACGGACCCCGCCGCCACGACCAATCCTTCGCCGGAGGCTGGCGAAACCGCGCAGGCGCCCGCCGTCACCGATTCCGACGCGGCCCAGCCGGCTCCGGGCGCTGAAGCTGCCCCGGTGCAGGCGGCCGACGCCCAGCCGGAGACGCCCGCCGAGGCCCAGCAGGCCGCCGATGCGCCGGCCGCTCCGACCGCCGGCGACACCACCGCCGCCGCCCAGGGAACGGTCGCCGAGGGCGCCGAGAGCGTCGCCCCGGCAGCGGCGCCTGCCGCGCCAGCTCCTGCCGCGCCGCCTGCCGCCGTTGCGCCGCCGGCTGCCGCACCGGAAGCTGCTGCTCCCCCGGCTGCAATCGCACCTGCCGCCGAGACGCCTGCCGCCGCACCGGCGCCGGAAGCGGCTGCCGCAGCCGAGCCGGTGGCCGTCGCCGGAGATCCTGCTGCCGGCGAGTCGGCCTTCCGCAAATGCGCCGCCTGCCACGCCGTCGGCGAGGGAGCGGTCAACAAGATCGGTCCCGAGCTCAACGGCATCGTCGGCGAGGCCGTGGCTTCGGTCGAAGGCTACAACTTCTCGCCGGCCCTGACCGCCTTTGCCGCCGAGAACCCGACCTGGACTCCGGAGCTCTTGACCCAGTGGCTCGAGAACCCGCGGGAGTTGGTGCCTGGCACGAAGATGGTCTTCCCGGGCATCCGGAACGCCGACGAGATCGCCAACATCATCGCGTATCTCTCGACCTTCGACGAGACAGGCGCTGCGGCGAACTGAGCGCTGCCCGGCCTCCATTAGCCGCTTTCATCGAAAGGCCCCGGTCACCACCGGGGCCTTTTGCGTTCAAGGGATGCGCGGCGGCGGCCGTCTGCCGGGCGCCGATGCCGCATTACGTTATCGTCAGGTGACTTGGCATCGCACCTTGGCCATAAATGTCCTGAAACGTCTTCGCTTTGCCCGCCCGCAATCCTGACGGAGGTCTTCTCTTGCCATTGCCGACGCGAACCGCCCCCCTCGCCTGCCTCGTCGCCATGCTGATGGGCCTGGGTCTCGGATCCGCTCCGGCGCAGACAAGCAGCGAAACGACGGCAACCCCCGCAGCCGCGCCCGCGGGTCCGGCGGCGGGCGAGTGGCGGGAATCCACCTCGCTGATCGCCCCGTCGAAATATCCGGCGGACTTCGCGCATTACGATTACGTCAATCCCGACGCACCCAAGGGCGGGCGCCTCAACGAGACGGTGGTCGGCACGTTCGACAGCTTCAATCCGTTCGTGGTGCGCGGAACGCCCGCGGCAGGCCTGGCGGCCTTCGGCGGTGGCCTCGCCTACGACACGCTGATGGAGCAGTCCCCGGACGAGCCGGCCGTCTCCCATTCCCTGATCGCCGAGGCGATCCGCTATCCGGCCGACTTCTCCTCGGTGACGTTCCGCCTCAACCCGGATGCGCGCTGGCACGACGGCGAGCCGATCACCGTCGAAGACGTGATCTGGAGCTTTACGACGCTGACCGAGCTGCATCCGCAGTGGACCGGCTACTACAAGAACGTCACCAAGGTCGAGCAAACCGGCGAGGGCGAGGTCACCTTCACCTTCGACCAGACCGGCAACCGCGAACTTCCCAACATCATGGGTGACCTCACCGTGCTGCCGAAGCATTGGTGGGAGGGCACCGACGCCGCCGGCAACAAGCGCGACATCACCCAGCCGACTTCGGAGGCGCCGCTCGGTTCGGGACCCTACCGGATTTCCGGCAGTTCCACCGGCCAGTGGGTCGAATGGGAGCGGGTCGAGGACTACTGGGCGCGCGACCACCCGACGCGGGTCGGCCGCTACAATTACGACAGCATCCGCTACGTCTATCTGCGCGACTCCAACGCCGCGTGGGAGGCCTTCAAGAAGGGTGGCCTCGACGACTGGCGGCTGGAGAACATGTCGCGGCGCTGGGCCGAGGGCTACAACTTCCCAGCCGCAGAAAACGGCCAGGTGGTGCGCGAGACCATCGAGACCGAGCAGGTCCAGTCGATGCAGGCCTATGTGCTGAACAACCGGCTGCCGAAGTTCCAGGACCGGCGGGTGCGCAAGGCCCTGACCCTTGCCTATAATTTCGAGGAGATGAACCGGACACTGTTCTTCGGCCTCTACGAGCGCATCGCGAGCTATTTCGAGAACAGCGAGCTTGCCGCCAAGGGCCTGCCGAGCGACGCCGAGCTGAAATATCTCGAGCCGCTGCGCGGCCAGATTCCGGACGAGGTGTTCACCGAAGAATTCACCCTGCCGGTCTACAGCGATGCGGGGTCCGCCCGCGATCACCTGCGCGAGGCGCTCAGCCTGCTGCAGGAGGCCGGCTACGAACTGCGCGGCACGACGCTGGTGAACACCGCCACGGGCGAGCCCTTCACCATCGAGTTCCTCGGCAACGACCCGCAGGATACCCGCGTCCTGGAGCCGTTCGCCCGGCAGCTGGAGCGTCTCGGCATCAAGACCAATGTCCGGATCGTCGACTCCAACCAGTATATCGAGCGGATGAACAATTTCGACTTCGAGGTCGTGGGCATGGCCTACTATCCGCAGTCGCTCTCGCCCGGCAACGAGCAGCGCGACTTCTGGAGTTCCACCGTCGCCGACGTTCCCGGAAGCCGGAATTATGCGGGCCTGAAGAACCCGGCCATCGACCGGCTGATCGACGCCATCGTCTTCGCCACCGACCGCGAGGACCTCGTGGCCGCCACGCGGGCGCTCGACCGGGTGATGCTCTGGGAATATTACGTCGTGCCGCAATGGTACAAGGCGGAGGACTGGCTGGCCTATTGGAACAAGCTCGGCATGCCGGAGACCGGCCCCGCCTATTCCGGCCTCGACCCGTTTTCCTGGTGGATCAAGTCCGCCGCCGAGACCTCCACCAACTGATGGCGACGGCGCTCACGTCCCTCACCCGTCGCCGCTTCACGCAGCTGGCGCTGGCCGTCGGCGCGGTTCCGCTCCTGCCGGGGTGGGCTTTCGCGGCGGTTCCGACGGACACGCCGCTGCACGGCCTCTCGGCCTTCGGCGACCTCAAATACGGGCCGGACTACACCCATTTCGACTATGCCTCGCCCGAGGCGCCGGTCGGCGGGCAGATGAACCTCGCCGTGTCTAACTGGGTCCTCAACCAGTCGCCGGAGACCTTCGACACGCTGAACACCTTCGTCCTGCAGGGCAACGCGCCGCCCCGCATCGAAGCGCTCTATGACGGGCTGATGCTCGGCTCGCTCGACGAGCCCGACGCGGTCTACTGCGCATTGGCCGAAAGCGTCACCCTGTCCGAGGACCGCCACGGCTTCACCTTCCGGCTTCGGCCGGAAGCGCGGTTTTCCACCGGCGCGCCGGTGACGGCGGACGACGTCGTCTTCAGCTACGAGACCCTGAAGGAAGAGGGCCACCCGAGCCTCCAGGTCACGCTGCGCGAACTGGAGGACGTTGTCGCGGTGGATCCAGCGACGGTGCGGATCCGCTTCACCGAGCGCCAGAGCTACCAGGACGCACTCGGCGCGCTCAGCCTGCCGATCATGCCGCGAGCCTATTTCGCGGACAAGGAGTTTGCCCGTGTCGGCCGCGAGGGGATCCCCGGCAGCGGGCGCTTCGAGGTCGCGCGGTCCGAGTTCGGCCGCTTCATCGAATATCGCAAGCGGGCGGACTACTGGGCGAAGGACCTGCCATTCTCGCGCGGTCTCGACCTCTTCGAGACGCTGCGCATCGAGTTCTTCCGTGATCGCCAGCCGGCGCTGGAGGCCTTCAAGAAGAGCATCATCACCTTCCGCGAGGAGTTCACCTCCAAGGCCTGGGCGACCGAGTACGATTTTCCGGCCGTGGCGCGCGGCGACGTGATCACGCGCGAGTTCCCCGGCGAGAAACGGCCGAAATTCCAGTGCTGGGCGCTGAACCAGCGCCGCGAGCGCTTCGCCGACAGCCGGGTCCGGCACGCGATCAACATGTGCTTCGACTTCGAGTGGACCAACGCCAACCTGATGTTCGGCCAGCGCATCCATTCCAACTCGCCGTTCCAGTCCTCGGACTTCGTCGCCGAGGGAACCCCCTCCGCGGCCGAGCTGGCGTTGCTCGAGCCGCTGCGTGGCAGCGTCCCCGACGAGGTGTTCGGCGAGGTCTGGGTACAGCCTGTCAGCGACGGCAGCGGTCTTGACCGTGCCCTCTTGCGGCAGGCGACGACGCTGTTCGCCGAAGCCGGCTGGCGGCTCGACGGCAACCGCATGGTCAACGCTGCCGGTGAGACCTTCCGCCTCGAGTTCCTGACCTATGGCCAGGAGCAGGAACGCGTCTACGCCAAGTTCATCGACACGCTGCGGCGGATCGGCCTCGACGCCTCCCTCCGCCTCGTCGATCCGGCGCAATACCAGGACCGGGTGAACCGTTTCGACTTCGACATGATCCTCGCCGCCTTCAGCCTGAACGCTACCCCGACGCGGGAAGGCCTGACGCTGTTCTTCGGCAGCGACGCGCGGGATCGTGCCGGGGCGTACAACTATCCCGGCATGGCCAGCGAGGCGGTCGACGCGCTGATCGCGGCGGCCGGCGCGGCAGACAACCGCGACGACCTCGTCACCGCCATGCGGGCGCTCGACCGGGTGTTGCGCTGGCGGCTCGACTGGCTGCCCAACATCAGCTCGAATGTCCACCGAGCCGCCTTCTGGGACATATTCGGGTTCAAGGAGACCAAGCCCGACTATGCCTGGCCGATCGAGCGGCTGTGGTGGCTCGACCCGGACAAGGCCGAGTCCGTCCAACGCGGCTGACAGGCCCGCCAACGGTACCGGCTTTTGCGGAACCCGCGGATGCGGGCTATCAAGACGAAGCATCGTGATACAGCCCGAATCGGGCACCAAGCGCGACCACTCGGAGACGACACCCGGCCATGGGCGCCTACATCCTCCGCCGCCTGCTTTTGATGATCCCGACCCTGCTCGGGATCATGGCGATCTCCTTCATCGTGATCCAGTTCGCGCCGGGCGGCCCGGTCGAGCAGGTCATCGCCAGCCTGCAGGGCGAGGCCGGCGGCGCGACCGACCGCGTTTCCGGCGGCGGCGGCGATTTCGGCGCCAGCCAGGGCGGCGGCGAGAACTCCAGCTACCGCGGCGCGCAGGGCCTCGACCCGGCCTTCATCGCCCGGCTCGAGCAGCAATTCGGCTTCGACAAGCCGCCGCTCGAGCGCTTCGGCCTGATGCTGTGGAACTATGTGCGCTTCGATTTCGGCGAGAGCTATTTCCGCTCGATCTCGGTCTGGGAACTGATCCTGGAAAAGCTGCCCGTCTCGATATCGCTGGGGCTGTGGATCACGCTCCTGTCCTACCTGATCTCGATCCCGCTCGGCATCCGCAAGGCGCTGAAGGACGGCACGGCCTTCGACGTCTGGACCTCGGGCATCGTCATCGTCGCCTATGCCATTCCCGGCTTCCTGTTCGCGGTACTCCTGATCGTCCTCTTCGCCGGCGGCTCGTTCTACGACTGGTTCCCGCTGCGCGGCCTCCTCTCGGACGGCATCCGCGGCGACTGGTGCGCGCCTTGGTCGGAGGCGTTCGACGCCTCGCGCTGCGTGTCGCAGACCATCCCGGACTATTTCTGGCACCTGACGCTGCCGCTGATCTCGCTGGCGCTGTCGGCCTTCGCAACGACGACGCTGCTGACCAAGAACTCGTTCCTCGACGAGATCCGCAAGCAGTACGTCACCACCGCCCGCGCCAAGGGCCTGACCGAGCGCCAGGTGCTCTACGGCCACGTCTTCCGCAACGCCATGCTGATCATCGTCGCCGGCTTTCCCGGCGCCTTCATCTCCGCCTTCTTCGCCGGCTCGCTGCTGATCGAGACGATCTTCTCGCTGGACGGGCTCGGGCTGCTCGGCTTCGAGAGCATCTATCAGCGGGACTATCCGGTGGTGTTCGGCACGCTCTACATCTTCTCGCTGATCGGCCTGTTCACGACGCTGATCTCGGACCTGACCTATACGTGGATCGATCCGCGCATCGACTTCGAGCGGCGGGAGGTCTGAGCATGAACGTGATCACCTGTCCCCTCCGCCGTCATCCTCGGGCTCCGTCACTCCGTCATCCTCGGGCCCCGTCCCGAGGATCCAGGGGAACGAGGATACCGACATTGCCGGAAGTGCGTGCCGTGATCGGCGTCGCTGTTACGATGGACCGCCACTGGATCCTCGGGACGGGGCCCGAGGATGACGCCGCGTGGGTGTCAAGCGTCAGCTTCTCCCGCAGCATGGGCGGACGTCTCCGCGGCCCTTGCGCCCCTCTTGCCGCCGCGACGGGAGGGCGCTGATCATGGATGACGCCCTGAAGGATCGCCTCGACGCCGAGCGGCGGGATCGGCCGGAGTCTGGCGATGCGTTGCCGGACCAGAACGCGGCCGAGATCGCGCGTGAAGAAACCGCCGGCATCGCGCAGATGTCCCCCGAGGCGTCGCTGACCCGCCGGCCGCGGCTGTCGCCGCTGAACATTCGGCGCTGGCAGAACTTCAAGGCGAACAAGCGCGGCTACTGGTCGCTTTGGATCTTCCTTTTCCTGTTCGTGATCACCTCCTTCGCCGAACTCGTCGCCAACGACCGGCCATTGCTGGTCGAGTACAAGGGCGAGTTCTACTACCCGGTGCTCGTCGACTATCCCGAGGAGGTGTTCGGCGGCTTCCTGCCGGTGACCAATTATCGTGATCCGTTCGTCCAGGAGGAGATCGAGGCCAATGGCTGGGCCGTCTGGCCGCCGATCCGCTACTCCTACCAGACAGTCAACAACGAGATCCCGACCCCCGCGCCGTCCGCCCCTTCATGGATGTTCACCGAGGAGGAACGCTGCCAACGCTACCCGCTCGCCGTCGAGGACCCGAACTGCAATTTCGGCAACATGAACTGGCTCGGCACCGACGACCAGGCGCGCGACGTCGCGGCACGGCTGATCTACGGCTTCCGGATCTCGGTGCTTTTCGGGCTGATCCTCACCGGCGCCTCGGCCGTCATCGGCGTCGCCGCCGGCGCGGTGCAGGGCTATTTCGGCGGCTGGGTGGACCTGTTGTTCCAGCGCTTCATCGAGATTTGGTCGTCGATCCCGGTGCTCTACCTGCTGCTGATCATCGCGGCGATCCTGCCGCCGGGCTTCTGGATCCTGCTCGGCATCATGCTCCTGTTCTCCTGGGTCGCTTTCGTCGGCGTCGTCCGGGCGGAGTTCCTGCGGGCCCGCAACTTCGAATATGTCACCGCGGCACGGTCGCTCGGCGTCGGCGACTGGACGATCATGGTCCGGCACCTCTTGCCCAACGCCATGGTGGCGACGCTGACCTTCCTGCCGTTCATCCTCAACGGCTCGATCACCACGCTGACCTCGCTCGACTTCCTCGGCTTCGGCCTGCCGCCCGGCTCGCCGTCGCTCGGCGAGTTGCTGGCGCAAGGCAAGAACAACCTGCAGGCGCCCTGGCTGGGCTTCTCCGGCTTCATCGTCCTGTCGCTGATGCTGTCGCTGCTGGTCTTCGTCGGCGAAGCCGTCCGCGACGCCTTCGATCCCCGCAAGAGCTTCCGGTGAGGCCATGAGCGATCACGATCATGCCGGCCATTCCCACGGCTTTGCCGGCCACGCCCATGGTGCCAGCGAGAAGCGGATCGCCATCGCCGCGGTGGTGACCGGGCTGTTCATGGTGGCGGAAGTCGTCGGCGGGCTGGTCTCGGGTTCGCTGGCGCTGCTTGCCGATGCCGGGCACATGCTCACCGACTTCACCGCCTTGTCGCTCGGCTGGCTGGCTTTCCGCCTGGCGCGGCGGCCGCACGACGACAAGCGCACCTATGGCTATGCCCGCTTCCAGGTGCTCGTCGCCTTCGTCAACGGCATCGCGCTGTTCGCCATCGCCGGCTTCATCGTCGTCGAGGCGTGGCACCGGGTGGGCCAGCCCGGCGAGATCCTCGGCGGCACGATGCTGGCGATCGCCGCGCTGGGCCTCGCGGTCAATCTCGGCGTACTGGCGATCCTGCACGGGGCAGACAACGACAATCTCAACATTCGCGGCGCCGTGCTGCACGTCGTCGGCGACCTGCTCGGGTCGGTCGCCGCGATCGCCGCCGCCCTCGTCATCCTGTGGACCGGGTGGACGCCGATCGATCCGATCCTGTCGGTGCTGGTGGCGCTGTTGATCCTCGTCTCGGCGTGGCGCCTGGTGCGCGATGCCGGGCACCTGCTGCTCGAGGGCGTGCCGGAGGGCCTCGACGTCGACGCGATCGCCCCGCACCTCGTCGCGAACGTGGCCGGCGTTTGTGAGGTGCATCACGTCCATGCCTGGGCGCTGACCCCGGAACGTCCGATGGTCACGCTGCACGCGGCGATCGTCGACGGCGCCGAGCCGATGGCGACGATCCGCGCGATCAAGGCGGAACTGGCAAAGCGCTTCGCCATCGGCCACGCCACCGTCGAGATCGAGCGCGGCCGCTGCGCCGACGCGGCGGCCGAGGGCGATCACGCCCAACACGGGCACGCCCACGGGCATCCGGCATGAAAGGTATCGCGTCTTGACCAGCATCGCCGCCGCGCCCGCGCCAGGACCTCTGCTGTCGGTGGAGAACCTGTCGGTCGCCTTCCACCAGGGGGGCAACACCAATCTCGCCGTCGACGACGTGTCGTTCTCGATCGACCGCGGCGAGACGCTGGCGCTCGTGGGTGAGTCCGGCTCCGGCAAGTCGGTCTCGGCGCTGTCGATCCTCAAGCTCCTGCCCTACCCGTCGGCGAGCCATCCAGGCGGCGCCGTCATGTTCGACGGGGAGAACCTGATCGACGACGACGAGGACGATCTGCGCCGGGTTCGCGGCAACCGCATCTCGATGATCTTCCAGGAGCCGATGTCCTCGCTCAACCCGCTGCACACGATCGAGCGGCAGGTCGGCGAGGTGCTGAAGGTCCATCGCGGCATGCGCGACCGTGCGGCGCGTGAACGCACGCTCGAGCTGATGCACCAGGTCGGCATCCGCGAGCCGGAGAAGCGCCTCGGCGCCTATCCGCACCAGCTGTCGGGCGGACAGCGCCAGCGCGTGATGATCGCCATGGCGCTGGCCAACGAGCCGGATCTCCTGATCGCAGACGAGCCGACGACGGCGCTCGACGTCACCGTTCAGGCGCAGATCCTCGAACTCCTCAAGGTGCAGCAGCAGAAGCGCCACATGGCGATGCTGTTCATCACCCACGATCTCGGCATCGTGCGGCGCATCGCCGACCGGGTCTGCGTGATGTATCGCGGCAAGATCGTCGAGCACGGACCGACCGCCCAGATCTTCGCCGACCCGCAGCACGATTACACCAAGCATCTCCTGGCGGCGGAACCGAAGGGCAGGCCGCCAGCAGCCAACGCCAACGCGCCGCTGGTCATGGAAGCGAAGGACCTCAAGGTCTGGTTTCCGATCAAGACCGGCTTCTTCCGCAAGACCACCGACCACGTAAAGGCGGTCGACGGCGTCGACATCGCCGTGCGGGCCGGCCAGACCGTCGGCGTCGTCGGGGAATCGGGCTCCGGCAAGACCACGCTGGGGCTGGCGCTCTGCCGGATGATCTCCTCGAAGGGCGAAATCCGCTTCGACGGCGAACGGATCGACGAGCGCTCCTTCAAGGCGATGAAACCGCTGCGCGAGCGCATCCAGATCGTCTTCCAGGACCCGTTCGGCTCGCTCAGCCCGCGCATGACCATCGCCGACATCGTTGCCGAGGGGCTCGGCATCCACGAGCGCAGCCTCGACGCCGACGGCCGCGACGCCCGCGTCGTCCAGGCGCTGAACGAGGTCGGGCTCGATCCGGCGACGCGCTTTCGCTACCCGCACGAATTCTCCGGCGGCCAGCGCCAGCGCGTCGCCATCGCAAGAGCCATGGTGCTGAACCCGGGCTTCGTCATGCTCGACGAGCCGACCTCGGCGCTCGACATGAGCGTGCAGGCGCAGGTCGTCGACCTGCTGCGCGACCTGCAGAAGCGGCACAACCTCGCCTATCTGTTCATCAGCCACGATCTGAAGGTGGTGCGCGCCCTGGCCAACGAGGTGATCGTCATGCGCAACGGCCTCGTGGTCGAGCGCGGCCCGGCCGACGAGATCTTCGATCGCCCGCAGACGGACTATACCAAGGCGCTGATGGCGGCCGCCTTCGATCTCGCCGCCGCGCCCACGGGGATCGTATCGGAATGACGACCAGCCACTATCGCGATCAGCTGACCGACCAGCCCATGCCCTTCGACGTGGAAAGCGACACGCTGCTGCACGAGGGATTCCGCGACTTTCGCGTCGCCACGCTGCGCCACGCCCGGCTCGACGGCGAGGGCGAGGTGGGCCCGATCGACCGCGAATACCTAGCGACGGGGCACGTCGCAACGATCATACCCTACGACCCGGATCGCGACTCCATCGTCGTGATCCGTCAGTTTCGCTTCGCTGCCGCCCTGCAGACCGCGAACGCGGCGGCACTCGAACTGCCCGCCGGCATCGTCGACTCCGGCGAAAGCATCGAAGCGGCGGCCGCGCGCGAGCTGACCGAGGAGACGGGGCTCGTGCCCCGGGCGATCGAGGCCTGCTTCCGGATGCTGCCAGCGCCCGGCCTGACCACCGAGCATGCGACGATCTTCCTCGCCATCGTCGATGCCGGCAGCCTCACCAATTCGGCCGGCAAGGCGGACGAGAACGAGGACATCCGGCCGATCCTCGCGCCGGTCGACGACCTCATCGCCGCGGTCGACGAAGGCCGCGTCGAGAACGGCTACCTCATCGCCTGCACGCACTGGTTCGCGCGCAAGGGACGGGCCCGGGCGCAGGCGCTGCTCGGCTCGATCGACATCAGGGACTAAGCATTGACCATTCTTCTCTCCGTGACGGGTTTCGACCCCATGCGCTGGCTGGCAGCGCTGCAGCAGGCCGGGAGCGAGCGCGCGATCGTGCTCGAGCCGAAGGATTCGACCGACCCGTCAATCGAATATGCCGTGGTCTGGAAGCAGCCGCCCGGGCTCCTGGAAAACCTGCCGAACCTCAAGGCGATCTTCTCGCTCGGCGCCGGCGTCGACCACATCCTGGCGGACAAGCGCCTGCCGGACGTGCCGGTGGCGCGGATCGTCGCCGACGATCTGTCGGGCCGGATGAGCGAATATGTCGTCTGGCGGGTGCTCGACCATTTCCGCCGCGGACGCGCCTATCGCACCCAGCAGGCGCAGAAGATCTGGCACGAGCGGATGCAGCCGGCGGCGCGCGAGATCACCGTCGGCATCATGGGCTTCGGCGAACTCGGCCGGGACGCCGCAGACAAGCTGCGGGCGCTCGGCTTCCGCGTCGCCGGCTGGGGCCGCTCGCCGAAATCGGCCGAGGGCGTGGAGATGTTCGCCGGGATCGACGGGCTCGGACCGTTCCTGGCAACGACCGACATTCTCGTCGTGCTGCTGCCGCTGACCGAGGCGACGCGCGGCATCATCGATGCCAAGCTGCTGTCGCGCCTGAAGCGGGACACGCCGCTGGGCGGGCCGGTGCTGATCAATGCCGGCCGCGGCGGACTGCAGAACGAGGCGGCGATCCTCGACGCGCTGGAGCGGGACACGCTGATGGAGGCCTCGCTCGACGTCTTCACCGTCGAGCCGCTGCCGGCCACGAGCCCGCTCTGGACACATCCGCGGGTGTTCGTGACGCCGCATGTCGCGGCGTCCTCAGACCCGGACGCGCTGGCGCCGACGATCATGCGGCAGATCGCGGCGCATGGGCGCGGCGAGACGCTGCAGCATCTGGTCGATCGCTCGGCTGGATACTGAGCCGCCGATCCGGGTAACGTTCAGAATCGCCCGTTCCGTTCCGGCCGCCTGAGGGAGGGACCGCGCCCGTCCAAAAGGCCGAGATCGCGCTTCACCGCGTCGGGCAGCTCGTCGGCGTCGAGCCGGTGTGCCGGCGGCGGCTCCGACGCGATCGGCAGGCGGCCGATCGCGAGCGCTAGCAGGCTGGGCAGAAGCTTACCGAATTCCCAGGTCATGTCGGTCTCCCAAACCTCGCCGCCAGAGCGGCATTGACCGAAGAATGAGCCCGACAGGCTTGCCAAGCCAATCGAAGCGCGATCAGTTGGCATAAGGAGAGCTTATGCGAGAGGTGCGAGGCGATGAGCGGGCGATCGATGCCGCCGCTGGCGGCAGTCCGGGTCTTCGAGGCGGCGGCCCGGCATCTGAGCTTCACCCGGGCGGGCGAAGAGCTCGGCATGAGCCAGGCCGCCGTCAGCTACCAGATCAAGCTGATCGAGGAACGCGTCGGCCTGAAGCTGTTCCTGCGGCGGCCGCGCGGGCTGGTGCTGACCGAGGCCGGCGAGCGCCTGCGGCCGGTATTGACCGAAGCATTCGACATGATCGCCGCCGGGTTCGGGCAGATCATGGCGGACGACAATGCGCTGCTGCATCTCAGCGTCGTGCCGACCTTCAGCGCGGCATGGCTGGCCCCACGCATCGGCTTCTTCCAGATGCAGCACCCGAAGATCGGGGTGCGCATGGATTCCACCCGCGAAATCGTCGATTTTCGCCGTGACGCGGTCGACATCGCCATCCGCGCCGGGCGCGGGCCGTGGCCGGGCCTCGTCCAGCACCGGCTGTTCGCGACGGGCTTCACGCCGATCCTTTCGCCGAAGCTGCTGGAGCGGCTCGGCCCGCTGAAGGACCCCGCGGACCTGCTCGAAGCCCCGCTCCTCGATCCGCACGATCTGTGGTGGCCGCTGTGGTTTGCAGCCGCCGGCGTCAGCGGCTTCGATGCGACGCAGCGTCCGTTTTCGGACATGGGAGACCAGCACGTCGTCGCCCGCGCCGCCATCGCCGGCCACGGCGTCGCCATCCTCACCCCGGTCTTCCACGAGGAAGCGCTGCGGGACGGCCGGCTGGTGCAGCCCTTCGAGCTCGTTGCCGACGAGGAACACTTCTACTGGCTGTGCTACGCCGAGCCGCGGCGGAACGTGCCGAAGATCCGCGCCTTCCGGGAGTGGCTGCTGGCCGAGATGACGGCCTCGCCGTCGCCGATGACCGGCTTCGGCGCCCGGCCGGAAGGCGCGGCCTGAGGGCCGAACCCTTGTCGCGCGTCAGTGACCGCGCGCTGCCAGCCAGGCCTCCATCTCGGCGATCTCGGCTTCCTGGGCGGCGATGATGGTTTCGGCCAGCGCGGCGAGTTCGGGATCCTTGCCGTATTCGAGCTGGATCCGCGCCATGTCGATGGCGCCCTGGTGGTGCGGGATCATCGAACGGACGAAGTCGACATCGGCGTCGCCGGTGAGATCGGCGCCCATCGCCGCATGCATCCGGTCGTTGGCCTCGGCGTAGGCGCGGCTCGACGGCGCGTCTCCGGCAGCGACCATACCATGGCCCATCGCGCCGTGATCCATCTCGGCCGTGCCGTCCATCGGTGCAGCGGCGCCATGGCCGCTGTGATCCTGTGCGATCGCAGCCGGGGAAATTGCCAGCGCGGCGACAAGAACGAGGTGCTTCAACATAAGGGCTCTCCATGGTGGTGGCGCCCATCTGCGAGCTTCCTGCTACAGGAAGGTCAAGTCACGATCACCGGAACGCTGCCCGTCGCGGCGGCAGGCGCCCTGATCCGGCGGATGCTGGTCACGGCCGAGCCCCGCGCCGCGATCCGCGCGACCGCCTCGGCCAGCGGCTCGACGGCCGTCAGCATGTCGTGGGCGTTGGCATGCAGCAGCTCCGTGCCATCCAGCATGATGCCGACATGGCCCTTCCAGAATACCAGGTCGCCGCGCGCCAGCGCCTCGATGCCGGCAAGGCGCGTGCCGAGTTCGCGCTCCTGCATGTCGGTGTCGCGCGGCGCGGCGATGCCGGCCATGGTGCAGGCCAGTTGCACCAGTCCCGAGCAGTCGATCCCGGCGACGCTCTTGCCGCCCCAGAGATAGGGCGCGCCGAGGAATCGCTCGGCGACGGCCACGAAGTCCGAAGACACCGCATTCACCGGTTCCAGATGCTGCTCGACGACGAAGCCCTCAGGCAGCAGTTCGGCGTAGCTGGCATTGTGGTCGGCGGCGGTGCCGGCGATCGTGACGAGCGCGCCCATCGGCAGGAAGGAGAGCGGCGGGCGCTTGATGTCCGGGGTCGGGAAGACCAGCGTGCGCGGCACGCGGACGCGATGCGTCGGTGCCGTGCTGGCGCCGAGCGCGTCACTGGGCATGTAGCCGACATAAGCTGCTTCCGCGGAGCCCTCGGCAAGCTTCACCCACGACCAGCCCGCGTCTTCGTCGAAGACGATCACCGCCTCCCCGAAGAGCGCCTCGGTTTCCACCGGCGCATCGGGCGCCGGGCGCCGCCGCACCGGCGCCAATGGCACGGCGACACGGCGCGGCACCCCCTCGGCGAAGCGGGCCGCCTCGACCTCGCCTTCGAGGCCTTTCTCGGCAAGATCGGCACGGAAAGCGTGCCGGCGCGGATCGAGGCTGGTCATGGCGGCGGTGTCCTCGCGTCTACTTTCCGGCATCAGTCCTGGGACCGTCAGTTCCGTTCACCCGGATAGCGCTGCTTCAGCACCGCGTAGAGGGCGCGGATGCCCTGCGCCTCGCCGCCGACCGGCCCCGTAGGGCCGGGCTTCGGCCGCCAGCCGAAGATGTCGAGATGCGTCCAGCTCGCAGCCTTCTCGACGAAACCCTGCAGGAACAGGGCCGCGGTGAGCGAGCCGGCGAAGGCGTCGCTGGTGACGTTGTTGGTGTCGGCAACCTTCGACGACAGGTTCGCCGCGTAAGGCTGCCACAGCGGCATGCGCCAGAGCGGGTCGGCGACGCGCTCGCTGGCGGTGGCGAGATCGGCCGCGAAGCCGTCATCCTCGGTGTAGAAGGGCGGCAGGTCCGGGCCGAGCGCCACCCGGGCGGCGCCGGTGAGCGTCGCCATGTCGATCAGCATTTCCGGCGCCTCCTCGTCGGCGAGCGCCAGCGCATCGGCGAGCACCAGCCGCCCTTCCGCGTCGGTGTTGCCGATCTCGACGGTCTTGCCCTTGCGGCTGGTCAGGACGTCCCCCGGCCGGAAGGCGGAGCCGGAAATGGCGTTCTCGACTGCCGGGATCAGCACGCGCAGCCGCACGGCAAGGCCCCGCGCCATCACCATCTGCGCCAAGGCCAGGACGTTCGCCGCGCCGCCCATGTCCTTCTTCATCTGCAGCATGCCGGCGGCCGGCTTGATGTCGAGCCCGCCGGTGTCGAAGATCACGCCCTTGCCGACCAGCGTCACCTTGGGGTCGGACGGCTTGCCCCACGTGAGGTCGATCAGCCGCGGCGCCGAGGTGCTGGCACGACCGACGGCATGGATCATCGGGAAATTCCGGGCAAGAAGCTGGTCGCCCTCGATGGTCTCGACCGTCGCGCCAAAGGTCTTGGCCAACGTGCGGGCCGCGGCTTCCAGTTCGGCCGGGCCCATGTCGTTGGCCGGGGTGTTGATCAGGTCGCGGGCGAGGAACACGGCATCGGCCACCGCCGAAAGTTCGGCCCTGTCGACGCCGCCTGGCGTCTGGAAGCGGATCTGCGGCTGCTTGTCGTCGCCCTTCGCCCCGCCGCGATAGCGACCAAAGCGATACTGGCCGAGCAGGAGCGCCAGCGCTGCGACATCATGGTCGACCGCGGGCTCGTCGGCGAAGCGCCAGTCGCCATCGGGCAGCTTTCGCGCCAGGGCGCCGGCGAGCAGCCCCCGCCATTCGGCCGCGCCACGGCGTGGATCCGGCTTGCCGAGCCCGAGGACGGCGCTGGCGGGGGTACCGCCCTCTCCGGGCACGACGAGGACGCTTCCCGCCTCGGCGCTGAACCGCAGGGCCTTTGCCCAGGCGCGCGCCGCTTCGGGCAAGGCGTCGAGACGTCCCGTCTCGGCCAGCCAGACCGGCAGGGCTTCGTTCGTCTGATCAACCAGGGTAAGCGGCATGGCATGGATTCCAGGGGATGCAGCCGGGCGTTAACCGACCGTTAGGGTTAACAGACTATGACTGGCGAGGAGACGTGGCTCAATGAGCTGAGCCATTGGCACATCGCGGACGACACGGGAGCAGGTCATGATCGCGCGGGACAATAGAGCGATTCGCGCCTTCCGACAGGGCCTTTTCGTTACCGTGGCAGCCACGCTTCTGACCGCGCAGGGCTGCGCCTCGGTGTCGCGCGAGACCACCGGCTCGATCGGGCGATCCTCCGGCTCGGCGCCCGTCGCCGCGATGCCGGCCAGCCGGTTGCAGGGCGCCGTGCAATCCTACGGGGCAGCCTACGAGCGCGATCCGAAGGCCAAGGCAGTCGGCCTCTCCTACGCCGCCTCCCTGCAGATGGTCGGCCGCAACGACCAGTCGCTGGCGGTAATGCAGCAGGTGGCGATCGCCCACCCGAAGGACCGCGACGTCCTCTCCGCCTACGGTAAGGCGCTCGCCGCCGCCGGCGACCTGCCGAAGGCGCTGGAAACGGTGCGCCGCGCGCAGACCCCGGACTTTCCCGACTGGCGGCTGTATTCGGCAGAAGGCGCGATCCTCGACCAGATGGGCCAGTCGGCCGAGGCGCGGGGCCTCTATCGCAAGGCGCTGGACCTTGCGCCGAACGAGCCGACGGTGCTCTCCAATCTCGGCATGTCGCATCTCCTCAGCAACGACCTTCAGGCCGCCGAATCCTATCTGCGGACGGCCGCCCGCCAGCCCGGCGTCGACAGCCGCGTGCGCCAGAACCTGGCCCTCGTCGTCGGCCTGCAGGGCCGCTTCGAGGAAGCCCAGAAGATCGCCTCGGCGGAACTGTCGCCCGAGGCGGCCGAGGCCAATGTCGCCTATCTGCGGCAGATGCTGGCCCAGCAGAACACCTGGTCGATGCTGAAGGACAAGGAAGGCCAGGACGGCTGAGACCGCCGGCGCTTCCACCAGCGCGAGCCCTCCTTTTCCCATTCGATTCCCGACTGCCATCGAAGCGCGGTGCGGCAGCGACTACTGCAGCTTCATGATCTGGATGGCTGCCGGTCCGATGATCACGGCGAACAGCACCGGCAGGAAGAACAGGATCATCGGCACGGTGAGCTTCGGCGGCAGCGATGCGGCCTTCTTCTCCGCGAGGTTCATCCGGATGTCGCGATTTTCCTGCGCCAGAACCCTGAGTGCGTTGCCGAGCGGCGTGCCGTAGCGCTCCGCCTGGACGAGTGCGGTGGTGACGGCGCGCACGCCTTCGAGCCCCGTCCGCGCGGCCAGGTTGTCGTAGGCCACCTTGCGGTCGGGCAGATAGGACAGCTCGGCGCAGACCAGCACCAGCTCCTCGGCGAGCGGGATCGACTGGATGCCGATCTCCTCGGCGACCCTACGAAAGGCCGCCTCGATGGAGTTGCCGGATTCGACGCAGATCAGCAGCAGATCGAGCGCATCCGGCCACGCCCGCTGGATCGACAGCCGGCGCTTGGCCGCCTGGTTCTTCACGAACAGGATCGGCGCGTAGAAGCCGAGATAGGCGATGCCGATGCAGACCGCGACGCGCATCATCGTCGCCTGTTCGGCCAACAGGCCGAGACCGAACACGTAGAACAGGGCGACGGAGAGCATCACCAGCGGCAGCACGGCTCGGGCGAACAGGAACAGCGTCAGCGGGCGCTGGCCGCGATAGCCGGCGACCCGCAGGCTGGCGACCGTGCCCTCGTCGGCGAGCGCCGTGCGCAGGTTCAGTCGCTCGACCACCAGCGCCGCGATGCCCCGGTTCTGCTGCTGGCGCAGGCCGGCGCCGCGGCCGTTCTCCTTTTCGGTGGCAAGCCGCGCCCGCTCGCGCGCCCGCATCTCGTCGCGCTCGAGCGCTACCGAACGCATGCGGTTCTGCAGGCGGTTGCCGGCGAGCATCGGCATGGCGAAAGCGAGAAACGTGGTGAACACCGCGATGGCGATGACGGCGCTGAACACCATCGCGCTCGAGACACCCAGGAAATCGAAGAGCGATTGCATAAGTCGGCGGCCTTTCCCGGCTGTATTCCCTGCGGCCGGGCGGGTTACCGCGCGGCCTGCCCGCTCAGAAGTCGAAGCTGATCATGCGCTTCATGGTGAACACGCCGATCGCCATCCAGACCGCCGCGACGATCATGATCAGATTGCCCGAATGGGTTTCGAAGAGGATCCCGATGTAATCCGGCGTCGTCAGGTAGACGAGGAAGCCGACGATGATCGGCAACGCACCGATGATCGTCGCGGAGGCCTTGGCTTCCATCGACATCGCCTGGATCTTGCCCTTCATCTTCTTGCGCTCGCGCAGCACCTTGGAGAGGTTGGAGATGGCCTCGGACAGGTTGCCGCCGGCCTGGGCCTGGATGGTGATGACGATGGAGAAGAAATTGGTCTCGGCCGTCGGTACGTTGCGATAGAGGCGTTCGACCGCCTCGGAGGTCGAGACGCCCATCTGCTGCGTCTCGACGATCTTGCGGAATTCGCTCTTGACGGGCTCGGCCGCCTCGCCGGCGATCATGCGCAGCGTGTCGTTGAGCGGCAGGCCGGAGCGAATGCCGCGAACGATCAGGTCGAGGGCATTGGGAAATTCCTCGATGAATTTCGCCAGGCGCTTGTTGCGCAGATGCGCCAGCGCGAAGCGCGGCAGGCCGAGCCCGCCGACGATGGCGATGCCGAGCGATCCGACGAGGCCCGCGCCGAACACCAGCGCCAGGAGCCCGCTGAAGAAGCCCGTCCCGACACTGATCCACACGAACTGCGGGGCAGTGATGGTCAGCCCCGCCTGTTCGAGCCGGCGCGCCAGCGACAGCTTGCCGGTCAGTCTGTCGCGCTCGCGGGTGCGCGCCTCGAGCTCCTTCAGCGAGGTCTGGATGGTCTTGCGGCGCTTGTCCTGCTCGCGCAGGCGCTCGCGGGCGAACTTGACCGCGACCCGGTCGTTCTCGTCGCGGCTGTACTGCGACCGTCGCGCCTCGACCTTCTTCTCGGACGTGATGCGCGGCTGCAGGACCGCGTAGGCCAGGCCGCCGGCGGCGATCGTGGACAGCAGGATGAAGAGGATGCCCGCGGCCGAGGTCAGCATCAGCGCGTTCCCGCCGCGTCCGGGACGTTGCTGGCGTCGAGCGCCTGGGCGAGACGCTGTTCCTCGTTGTAGTAGCGGGCGCGGTCCCAGAAGGCCGGGCGGCCGACGCCGGTGGAGCGATGCCGGCCGATGATGTTGCCCTGCGCGTCCTCGCCCATGATGTCGTAGACGAAGATGTCCTGCGTGGTGATGACGTCGCCTTCCATGCCGAGCACTTCCGTGACGTGGGTGATCCGGCGGGACCCGTCGCGCAGGCGCGCCGCCTGGATGATGACGTCGACCGAGCCGACGATGATCTCCTTGACCGTTCGCGAGGGCAGCGAATAGCCGCCCATGGCGATCATCGACTCGATACGGTTGAGGCACTCGCGCGGCGAGTTCGAGTGGATCGTGCCCATCGAGCCGTCATGGCCGGTGTTCATCGCCTGCAGGAGGTCGAACACTTCCGGTCCGCGCACCTCGCCGACGATGATCCGCTCGGGCCGCATGCGCAGGCAGTTCTTGACGAGGTCGCGCATGGTGATCTCGCCCTCGCCCTCGATATTGGGCGGGCGCGTTTCCAGCCGCACGACATGCGGCTGCTGCAGCTGCAGCTCGGCCGAGTCCTCGCAGGTGATGATGCGCTCGTCCGCGTCGATATAGCGGGTCAGGCAGTTCAGCAGGGTGGTCTTGCCGGAACCGGTGCCGCCGGAGATCACGACGTTGCAGCGAACCCGGCCGATGATCTGCAGGATCGCCGCGCCCTCCGGCGTGATGGCGCCGAACTTGACCAGCTGGTCGAGCGTCAGCTTGTCCTTCTTGAACTTGCGGATCGTGAGCGCCGCGCCGTCTATGGCGAGCGGCGGCGCGATGACGTTGACGCGGCTGCCGTCGGGCAGGCGTGCGTCGCAGATCGGCGAGGTCTCGTCGACGCGCCGGCCGACCTGGCTCACGATGCGCTGGCAGATATTCAGGAGCTGCTGGTTGTCGCGGAACCGGATGTTGGTCTCTTCGATCTTGCCGCCGACTTCGATGAAGGTGTGGCGGGAGCCGTTGACCATGATGTCGGCTATGTCGTCGCGCGCCAGCAACGGCTCGAGCGGACCATAACCGAGGACGTCGTTGCAGATATCGCCGAGCAGTTCTTCCTGCTCGGCGATGGACATCGCGAAACTCTTGATCGCAATGATGTCGTTGACGATGTCGCGGATTTCCTCGCGGGCGCTCTCGGCGTCGAGCCGGGCCAGCTGCGACAGGTCGATCGTATCGATCAGGGCTGTGAAGACCTGCGCCTTGCGCTCGTAATAGCTGTCGGGGCGCACGCCGGGCATGCGTTCGCCCGACCGCTGGACGTCACGTGCCGGCGCCGACGGGGCGGTCGGTGCAGCCATGACCGCCACGGCATCGCGCAAGCCGGACGGCAGGCTGGGCGCCGCCGGCGGTGGCGGCGAGGCCGGCTGCGCTGCAGCCGGGCGAGCGAGCGGCTTCTCGTTCCCGCGCTTTCCGAACATGATGATCTCCGCTCCTGCCTTTGTGCCGATGCCGGACTATTTGCCGCGAAGCCGGCTGAAGAGGCTCGACTTCTTCGGCTTGCGGCCTTCGTGACGACCGGTCAGCACGTGGGCGATGTGATCGAACGCCGCGACCGCCGCATGCCTGGGATCGGTCTCCACCACCATCTGCCCGTTGTTTGCTGCCTTGCCGAACATCTGCGGGTCGAACGCGATCTGGGCGATCGGCTCGAGGCCGAGCGGATCGCAGAACTCGCCCGGCTCGATCTCCGGCCGCTTCGGGATTGCCAGCTGGTTGAGCACCAGATGCGGCGGCGGGTCGTTCGGCCGAAGCTTGCGCAGCGTGTCGACGAGATTCTTGGTGTTGCGCAGGTTGGCGAGGTCGGGGGTTGCCGTGATGACGATCTGGTCGGCGCGCGTCAGGACGCTGCGCGTCCAGTCGCCCCAGGCATGCGGCACGTCGAGCGCCACCACCGGCGCGCCGCGCTGGGCGGCCTCGATCAGCGCGTTGAAGGCGTCACCGGCGAAGTCGTAGGTGCGGTCCAGCGCCGAGGGCGCCGCCAGCAGCGACAGATGCTCGGCGCATTTCGACAGCAACCGGTCGAGCAGCACGTCGTCCATCCGATCGGCCGAGAAGATCGCCTCGGCGATGCCCTGGGCCGGATCCTGGTCGAAATTGATGTTCGCCGTGCCGAAGGGCAGGTCGAGATCGGCGAGGACGACGTCGCTGGAAAAGCGCTTGGAGATCGCCCAGGCGACGTTGTGCGCGATGGTCGAGGAGCCGACGCCGCCCTTGGCGCCAATGAAGGCGATCGAACGGCCGAGGGGCTCGGCATCCGGCGCCGTGAACAGCGATCCGATCACTTCCATGACGTCGGCGATCGAGATCGGCGCGACGAGATATTCCGAGATTCCCCGCCGCATCAGGTCGCGGTAGAGCGTGACGTCGTTGTAATGGCCAATGACGACGACTTTCGACCCCGGATCGCAGACATCGGCAAGCGCTTCCAGCTCCTCGACGAGTTCGCCGGGCGGATAGCGCGATTCGAGGATGACGAGGTTCGGCGTCGGCGCGCTGGAGAAATGCTCCGCCGCGGCACGGATACCGCCTTTGTGTACCCTGAGATGGGCCTTGGCCATCCGGCGATCGAGGCCCGCCTTCTCGATGGGCTTGGCCACGCCGTCGGTCTCGCAGAAAGCCTGGATCGAGACGCGCGGGATCGGACGGACGTCCTGCAGCGCGTCCGGACTCATCTCGATGGCGCGGGTTTCGGCCTCGCCGCCGGACAGATCGATGATGCTCTCCGATACTACCATTCGTAGTCGCTTTCGGTCTCGGGGGCTTGTGACGTCGTGCGCACGCCCCGGCGATAGTTGTCGAGGACGGTGGTCCGGCGTTCCGCGTCGATCGTGTCGACGCCGCGCGGCGACAGGAGGTCGCGCGGGTCGGCGATCTGCGCCGCGAGGTTCTGCTGCGAGGCGCAGCCGAAATTGTGGTAGTTCTTGTTCTGCGAGGTCTCGGCGAGATCCGTGGGCCAGCGCCCGCACGGTCCGGTCTTGGCGACGAGGGTCGTGAAGGCGAGGCGGATCGGCGTCGGACCGCTGGCGCCGACCGCCGGATAAGGCTGGACGAAGACCCGGTCGCGGGCAACACGGCGCCCGTTCAGCACCTTGACGATATCGTGTGACACCCGGTCCGCCGCGTACTGGTTCATCGAACCGGACGGCAGCTGCACCTGGATAAAGTCGGCGCCGGAGGCGCGGAAGCGATCGGCGAAATCCTCCACCCGGCCCCTGTTGGCGTAGGACAGCGCCCCGTCGGACACCACGACCGGAATGTCGAGGGCGGTCTCGGCCTCGGACACCACGATCGGGTGACGGGTGCGGTAATCGTCCGGGATGGCACCGACCTCGACGTGGTGGACGTTGGCGCAGCCGCCGGCGAGCAGCAGTGCGAGCAGCGGCAGGCACTGCGCCGGGCGGGCGAACAGCCGGCGCGCGGCGCCGCGGGATCTGAATGGCGATGTCACGTTCGATCTCCCCGACGCGCTCATTTGTAGATGAAGCCCACGACGCCGTGGTACCGGCCGGGCGGCAGCTTGGTTTCCATGTGGCCGTAGACGCGGTTGACGCGGCCGAGGAAGTTGCCGGCGCCGTCGCTCGAGATGGCCAGCCCATCGTCGGGCCGGGCGAGCGCCTGCCGCGCCACCGGACGCACGAGATAGGGCGTGACGATCACCACCAGCTCGGTCTCGTAGCGCTGGAAGTCGCGCGAGCGGAACAGCGTGCCCAGCACCGGGATCTTGGAAAGGCCCGGGAAGCCGGAGATCACCTGGCGAACCTCGTCTCGGACCAGGCCGGCGATGACCAGGGATCCGCCGGAGGGCAGCTCTACCGTGGTGTCGGCGAGGCGCTTGCGGATGCCGACGACGCTCAGGCCTCGGCTGGCCGAGTCACCGCTGAGATGGAAGGGGTTCTCGAAGGTCGGCTCGGAGACGCTGGTGCGGATCTTCAGGCTGATGCGCCCCGGAGAAAGCACGACCGGGGTGAAATCCAGCCCGATGCCGTAGTCGATCTCGCGCGTCTCGATGGTCGTGTAGCCTTCGACGGTCTCCGTATCGACGATGCGGCCGTTGGCGTCGCGAATGTTGGTCACCTCGTCCGGCGTCACCGATTGTCCCGAGGGGACGGTGAACTCGCCGCCGACCTTGAAGCTCGCCTTCTCGCCGGAGATCGCCGTCAGCGTCGGCTCGGCGAGGGTGCGCATCACGCCCGCCTGCTCCATGGCGTTCAGCTGGGCCGAGATACCGTTGACGCTGCTGCCGCCGTTTAACAAATAGCCGCCGGCGCTCGAAATAACCCGGCCGAGACCAGAGGGATTGTCGCCGAATGCGCCAAAGCCGATGCCGTCCGACGAGCCCCGCCCGATGCCGTTGATACCGAGCTGCTTGATGACCGAGCGCTGGACCTCGGCGACGGTGACCTTCAGCGTGACCTGATCCTCGCCGGCGATCTGCAGGAGGTTGACGATCTGGCTCCGCTGCCTGTCCTCCTGGGCGAAGGCGACGTCGCCGTCGCCGCCACCTACGCCGCCGGAAGCCGTCGCCGATTGGATATACTGGCCGGTCGTCGCCTCGCCGCCGGTGACGAAGATGCGGGCGAGGCGTTCGACCTTGGCCGCATCCTGGGGCGTCTGCACGCTGCCGGTCAGGACGACGTTGTCGTTCAGCATCTCCACCGTGACCTCGGAGCCCGGCACGTATTTGCGGATCGAGGCCTCGAGACCACCGATGTCACGCTCGATGCGCAGGTCGATCGAGGCGATCTGCCGGTTCTGGCCGTCGAAGACGACGATGTTGGTCTGCCCGACCTGCTTGCCGAAGATGTAGATCCGCCGCGCATCGCGGGTCACCGCGTCGGCGACGGCGGGATTGGCGACGAGGATGTCGTGCGCATCGGAGGCGAGCACGATGACCTTGGTCTTGTTGAGCCCGAGACTGACCGGCTGGACGCCCTGCCCGACATTGACAACGGTCTGGGCCACCGCCTGGGACGGCGAGAGCGGCGCGAGGACCATCGAGACGGCGCCGAGGGCGAGCACCGACCGGCGAAGCCCGGCCCGAAACCGATCGTAGGGGGAAAGTGCGGTCATCGGTCGGCTCGTCATTTGCTGGTGGTGATGTCGGTGGTCTGACCGTAGCGAATGACCTTGATCCGGCCGTTCGCGGCATTCTCCTGGGCAAGCAGGAAGGCGGCATAGCCGGGCGAGCCGGGCACCGAGTCCGCCAGCGAGCGCAGCGACAGGACCAGGCGGTCGGCCATCTGCTGGGCCGCGGTCAACGCCTCGGCCTGGTCGGGATCGACCTCGAGCGTCGCCGTCGAGCCGACGACCACCTTCTGGCCGTCCTGCTCCTCGATCGTCTGGTCGATGGCGAGGACCCGCAGGTTGCGCAGCACGGTCTCGGTGACGAAGCGGTCGGCCTCGCCGTTGGTGCTGGGCTGGCGCCGCGTCATGATGACGTCGACATGGTCGTTGGGCAGGACGAAGCCGCCCGCCGAGGTCTCCGCCGCGATCTGGATCGCAAGAGCCCGCTTGCCCGCCGGCAGGATCGCCGACATGAACCCGCGATCGGCCTGGATCAGCTTGGCCTCGCGCACCGGTTCGCCGGCAAAGAAGGACTGGCGGGCGATCGAGCCCTTGAGTTCCTCGATCGCCTCGGGGCGGTTCTGCTTCAGGATCAAGGTCGGCCCGACGCCGTCTTCGGGCCATTTCTGCCAGGAAAGGGCCCCTTCCACGGGCGTGCCCATGGACAGGTCGGTCGTCGTGGCGAGAACGTCGACAAGCTTGATCGGCGGCTCGGCCGGTTCGGCGGTGATGATCACCGGCTCGACCGGGGCCGGCTGCGACAGGTTGAGGGCGAGAATGCCGGCACCGAGGGCTGCAACGAGGGCAACGGCGACGACCGCGAGACGCGCAAGTTTCATCCGATCGACCTCCGCCAACAGTGCCGCAGGAACGCGGCTCGTTAGCGATGGTTATCGCCGTGAAACTCTCAATGTATGGTTAACGAAACCTGTAAAGCCGCTATGCCGAAGCAAAGAAGTGTTCAGAAAGCTGCCATGGACAGGTTCGCGACAGCATGGTCCATCCAGACACTGCCGGAAAAGACCGCAAGGCCTGCCGCACCGAGCGCGATGCCATAGGGAATGCCGGTCTCGGGAGCCAGCAGGCGGTCGACGAAGACGATCCCGGTAACAGGGGCGAGCATGGCCCGAGAAAGCAGAATCGCCAGCGTCAGGATTCCGCCGAAGACCGCACCGAAAAGCATGTACTCGACCAGCGCCGGCGTCGGGCCGAACCACAGGGCGGTCGCGGCCAGCAGCTTGGCGTCACCGCCCCCCATCCAGCCCGCGGCGAACATGCCGAAGGTCACCGTGAGGCAGGCAAAAGCCACGGCGAAATGGGCGCCGATCACGCCCGCGGGCAGGCCGACGAGCAGGGCGGCGATCGGAAAGGCGACGACAAGAGCAACGGATACCCGGTTGGCGATCGTCATCGAGACGAGGTCGCTCATGGCCGCATAGATCATTGCAAAGGGAAAGATCAGGATCAGCAGGGCGACGAGCATGGCAAGATCCTTCCGTTCAACGCGAGACCGGGACGGTGAACGATGCCGCCGTCCCGGTGCCGAGGTACATGCCGGCCCGCTCGGCCGATGCCGGGGCCTGTGCCGGCCAATGCTTACTGCGGCTGCATGCTGCTGCCGATGCTGGCAAAAGCGGTCGTCAGGTTGTCGCCGAGGGTGGCGAAGATGGCGATCAGCGCCGTCGCCATCAGGCCGGCGATGAGGGCGTATTCGATGGCGGTGGCGCCGGACTTGTCTTTGGCGAAGCGAACGAAAAGCTTGGACATGGGAACTCCTTGAAAACCCGTTTTCAGCACTCCCGTCGACTGTTTTCGTCGATCGGATAACCGAATGTACCCGCAGGCCCTTGCGAACGGCTTAAGCTTCTTGGTTGAATTTTCATTACATGACCCCGGCAGGTTCCCAGGAAAGATTACTATAGATCTTCATTAATGCTGCGTTTACCCTTGGCTTATACGAATATCGCAACCGCCCTCGCATGCAGGCCAGCCTGATGACGTCATGCCTTTCCCGGGTTCTGCCCCTTCTCGCGCTCGGCGTCGCCGTTCTCTGCGCGGGACCCGTCCGCGCCGCGGACACGGGCGACATCCTCGGCGTCGCCGTCGACCATGCCCGCATCCTCCAGATCGACCGGCCGGCCGCCACCGTCATCGTCGGCAACCCGGCGATCGTCGACATCGAGGTTCTCAGCTCGGAGCGCCTGGTGCTCACCGGCAAGAGCTACGGCATCACCAACGTGGTGATCCTGGACGCCGGCGGCGAAACGATCCTCGACGAGCAGGTGGCGGTGCAGACCTTCGAAGCCAACACCGTGCGGGTGTTCCGGCAGGCAAATCGCGTCACCTACGCCTGCGCGCCGAAATGCGAGCCGACGGTGACGATCGGCGACAATGCCGACGCCTTCATGCAGGCGACGCAGCAATACGCCACGCGCCAGCAGATGGCCGCCGACGCCGCCAAGCGCTGAGCGCCGACGCGCGATAGCCATACGGCGCCGGACCTGCCTCCTGATTTTCGCCCGTTTCCGCCTATCTCTTCGGACAGAGGGAGCACTGCTCGCCGGTTGTGACAGGCGACGGCAGGCACTCCCGCAGAAGCCCGCGAGGAGAGATTGTTGGGTCGCGCAATACTCATGGTCATGGACTCCTTCGGGGTCGGCGGCGCCCGGGATGCCGAGGCCTTCGGTGACGTCGGCGCCGACACGTTCGGCCACATCCTCGCCGCGGCAGAGGCCGGCAACGCCGATCGGACCGGCCTGCGCGCCGGCCCCCTCGCCCTGCCGAACCTTCGCCGCCTCGGGCTGTATCGTGCCACCGGCCATGATCATGGCGAGGCGCCCGTCACGGGGCGCTACGGCACGGCGGGCGAAACCTCGCGCGGCAAGGATACGCCCTCGGGCCATTGGGAGATCGCCGGCGTGCCGGTCCTGTTCGACTGGGGCTATTTCCCGCGCACGATACCGGCCTTCCCCGCGTCGCTGATCCAGCAGATCGTCGACGACAGCGCCATTCCCGGCATCCTCGGAGATCGCCATGCCTCCGGCACCGAGATCATCGAGGAACTCGGCGAAGAGAGCGTCGCGAGCGGGCGGCCGATTTTCTACACCTCCACCGACAGCGTGCTGCAGATCGCCGCCCACGAGACGCATTTCGGGCTCGAGCGCCTGTACGAGCTCTGCGCGATCGCGCGCCGGCACGTCGATCCGCTGAATATCGGCCGGGTGATCGCGCGGCCGTTCATCGGCGAAGACGCGGCGAGCTTCCGGCGAACCGCCAACCGACGGGACTATTCGGTGCCGCCGCCGGAGCCGACGTTGCTCGACCGGGCCGTTGCTGCCGGCCGCAAGGTCATCGCCATCGGCAAGATCGGCGACATCTTCGCCGGCCAGGGCATCAGCGAGGTGCGCAAGGGCGACGGCAACGACGCGCTGTTCGACGCGATGCTCGGCGCGCTCGACGACGTGGCGGATGGCGACCTGGTCTTCGCCAATTTCGTCGATTTCGACATGCTCCACGGCCATCGCCGCGACGTCGCGGGCTATGCTGCGGCACTCGAGGCGTTCGACGCGCTTCTGCCGGAACTGGAAGCCAGGCTGCAGCCGGGGGACCTCGCGATCATCACCGCCGACCATGGCTGCGACCCGACATGTACGGGCAGCGACCACACGCGCGAAAACGTCCCTTTGCTGGTCTTCGGGCCGGACGTGGCGCCCGGCCCGCTCGGCCATCGCGACACTTTCGCCGATATCGGCGAGAGCGTCGCGGCACATCTGAAACTTCCCGCCGGCCGGCACGGCACGAGCTTCCTGTGAGCGAAGCACCCTCGCCGGCAGTCGCCCGTGCAAGGCGGGGCGGGGTAATGCCGATGGCCGAACTCCACTGCCATATCGAGGGCGCCGCCCATCCCGACCTCGTCCGCGCCCATGCGGCGCGCCACGGCATCGACGTCAGCGGCATCATCCGCGACGGGCATTATGTCTGGCACGACTTCACCAGTTTCCTTGCCGCCTACGACCGTGCCTCCAGCGTCTTTCGCAGCGAGGCGGACTATGCCGACCTCGCCGCCGACCATCTCGGCCGGCTTGCCGCGGCCGGTGCGATCTACGCCGAGTTCTTCGTCTCGCCCGACCATGCGTGCGAGGCCGGTCTGGCCCCGGAGGCCTATGTCGCCAGCCTGTCGCGCGGCATCGAGCAGGCGCGGCAGGAAAGCGGCATCGAGGCGCGGATGATCGTCGTCGGGGTCCGCCATCTCGGGCCCGAGGCGGTGGAGCGGGCGGCACGCTTTGCCGCCAGGCCAAGCCATCCCCTCGTGACCGGCTTCGGGCTGGCGGGTGACGAACGCATCGGCACGCCGGCCGACTTCGCCCGGGCCTTCGCCATTGCCCGCGACGCCGGGCTCGGCCTCACCGCCCATGCCGGAGAGCTTTGCGGCCCGGAGAGCGTGCGCGCGGCGCTCGATGCGCTGAAGCCGTCGCGCATCGGCCACGGCGTGCGCGCCATCGAGGACCCCGAGCTCGTGCGGCGTATCGTCGGCGAAGGCATCGTGCTGGAAGTCTGCCCGGGCTCGAACCTCGCGCTCGGCATCTACCCGGACGCCGCCTCGCATCCGCTGAAGCGGCTCGTCTCGGCCGGCGTGCGGGTGACGCTCAATTCCGACGACCCGCCGTTCTTCCGGACGACGCTCGCCGACGAGTACGCGTTCGCCGCCGAAGCGGGGATCGATGCCGGCACCCGGCTCGGCTTCACCCGCCAGGCGATCGAGGCGGCGTTCGTCGACGACGCGACGCGCCACCGCCTGCTCGATCGTCTCGGCCGCGCGGCGATCGCACTTGGCGCGCCTTCGGCGGGCGGTTAAGCAGGAAGCGAAACGGCAGACAGGAAAGCGAGGCCCCATGGACGGCGTCACCGTCATCGACCACCCGCTGGTCCAGCACAAGCTCACGCTGATGCGCAACAAGGAGACCTCGACGGCCAGCTTTCGCCGGCTGCTCCGCGAGATCTCGACGCTGCTCTGCTACGAGGTCACGCGCAATCTCGACCTGACGATGATCCGCATCGAGACGCCGCTGCAGCCGATGGACTCGCCCGTGCTGGAGGGCAAGAAGCTGGTCTTCGCCTCGATCCTGCGGGCCGGAAACGGCCTCCTGGAAGGCATGCTGGATCTCGTCCCGGCGGCGCGGGTCGCGCATATCGGCCTCTACCGCGACCACGAGACGCTGCAGCCGGTCGAATACTACTTCAAGGCGCCGGAGGACCTCGCCAACCGCGTGGTCATCGTCGTCGACCCGATGCTGGCGACGGCGAATTCGGCGATCGCCGCGATGGACAAGCTGAAGGAGCGGGGCGCGAGGAATATCCGGTTCCTGTGCCTGCTCGCCGCGCCGGAGGGCATCGAGCGGTTCCGCACGGCGCATCCGGACATCCCGGTGTTCACCGCCGCCATCGACAGCCATCTCAACGAGAAGGGCTATATCGTTCCCGGCCTCGGGGATGCCGGCGACCGGATGTACGGGACGAAATAGACCCGCCCATCCTCAGGGAATCGACGCAGGCATTAACGTCCCGGCAACCCCGACCGCAGAATTCCGGGCGGCAGGGGGTCGCTCCTGCCAGAACCTTAAGCTCGACATCCCAGCCTGTCTGCGACCCGCAACCGCGCAGGCCGGCCGCCATGTCGAAATTCGTCCTCGTCCTCGTCGTCTCGTCCCTCGTCGGGCTTGCCGCACCGTCGGTGTTCGAGCGCTACCGGGCGCAGATGCTGTCGGGGCAGGTCGAGACGCTGGACCCCGCGCCGACGGTCCAGGACGCTGCCGTGGCGCCCGCCGTCCCCGGCCGGGCGGCGCGGCTGACCGCCGATCGCGACGGGCATTTCCGCACCGACGTGCGGATGAACGGTCGACCGGTTTCCGTGCTGGTCGACACCGGCGCGCCCCTGGTCGCCATCGACGCGGCGACCGCCCGCCGCCTCGGCGTCGTGCTGGGCGCCAGCGACTGGCGCCGTACGGTGCAGACCGCCAATGGGCCTGCCCCCGCCGCCATCGCCCGGCTCGACCGCATCGAGCTGGGCACGCTCACGGTGCGCAATGTCGACGCGATGGTCATGCGCGACGGGACGCTGCCAACCGCGCTGCTCGGCATGAGCTTCCTCAACCAGCTCAGCTTCGAGAGCGACGGCGCCCAGCTGACGCTCCGCCAGTGACGGCGGACGTGCCGGCCGGCGCTCAGCCGATCCGTTCGATGACCGCCGGCGCCGGGCCGCGCGAAGGCACCTCGGCCAGCGTGTAGGCCGACCGGAGCGTCGCGGCGGCCCGTTCCAGTGCGGCCTCGTCGCGGGCGTGGATGCGGGCAAGCGGCTCGCCCTTCGCCACATGCCGGCCGATCGGCACGAGGTCGCTCAAGCCCACGGCATGGTCGACAGCGTCCTGCGGCCGGGTCCGTCCACCGCCGAGCTCAACGACAGCAAGGCCGAGGCTGCGGGTCTCGACGCTGGCGACGGTGCCATTCCGTTCGGCCGTCACGTCGCGAACCAGCGGCGCCTGCGGCAGATAAGCGTCGACCCGCTCGACGAAATCCACCGGCCCGCCGAGGGCCGCGACCATCTCGCCGAAGCGTTCGGCCGCGCGCCCATCGTCCAGCGCCGCCGTCGCCAGGCGATGGCCGTCGGCCGGCGTCGTCGCAAGCCCTGCCAGCATGAGCATTTCCGCCGCGAGCGCCAGTGTCACCGCCTCCAGTGCCGGATCGCGCTGCGCGCCGGTAAGAAAACCGACGGCGTTGCGGATTTCGACGGCGTTGCCCGCCGCCGATGCCAGCGCCTCGTCCATCCGCGTGATCAGCGCGGTGGTCCTGAGACCCGCGCCGTTCGCCACGCCGACGAGGCTGGCCGCCAGGGCCTTCGCGTCCTCCGGCCGGGCCATGAAGGCGCCGGAGCCGGTCTTGACGTCGAGGACGAGGCCCTCGAGCCCCGCCGCCAGCTTCTTCGACAGGATCGAGGCGGTAATCAGCGGGATCGATTCCACCGTCGCTGTGACGTCTCGGACGCCGTAGAAACGCGCGTCAGCCGGGGCGAGGCGGGCGGTCTGGCCGATGATCGCGCAGCCCACCTCGCGCACCGTCCGGCGGAAGGTGGCGTTGTCGGGCGCCACGTCGTAGCCGGGGATCGCTTCCAGCTTGTCGAGCGTGCCGCCGGTATGGCCGAGGCCGCGACCGGAGATCATCGGCACCGCCGCGCCGCAAGCGGCGACGATCGGCGCCAGCATCAGCGAGACATTGTCGCCGACCCCGCCGGTCGAATGCTTGTCGACCACCGGCCGGTCGAGGTCCGACCAGTCGAGCACGTCGCCGGAATCGCGCATCGCTTCGGTCAGCGCGACGGTCTCCGGCGTCTCCAAGCCCCGGAAGAACACCGCCATGGCGAAGGCCGCCACCTGCCCCTCGGTGACGCGTTCGCCGGCAAAGCCGGCGACGAATGCCTTGATGTCCGCCGCCTCGAGCGTCCCGCCATCGCGCTTGGCGCGGATGACCTCCTGCGGCAGCATCAATAGGTTGCCTTGTGGGTGGCGCGGGCCGTGCCGCCCGCGACCGCCAGGAAGTCGCCGAGGACGGCGGAGGCGCCGATGCGGAAATGCTCCGGACCGGCCCAGCCGGTGCCGCAGAATTCCTCGACCAGGTCGCGGTAGGACCGGGCGTCCTCGAAGGAGCGGATGCCGCCGGAGGCCTTCAGGCCGACCGTGCCGCCATGGGCGGCGATCGCTTGCAGCATGATCGTCGCTGCTTCGAGGCTGGCATGGCGGGCGGTCTTGCCGGTCGAGGTCTTGAGGAAGTCGGCGCCGCCGGCGAGCGCTTCCTGCGCGGCCTGCGCGATGAGGTCCGGCGTCGCCAGTTCGCCGGTCTCGAGGATCGCCTTCAGGAGCTTCGGCCCGACAGCCTGCTTCACCGTCCGCACCTGGCGTTCGACATGGCCGGGCGTGTCGGCCAGCCGGCGATAGTCGATCACCATGTCGATCTCGTCGGCGCCATCCGACAGCGCCGCAGCGGCGTCCTTAGCGGTGCGTTCCGGATCATCCGATCCGTGCGGAAAATTCACCACCGTGGCGATGCGCAGTTCCGGTGCAGCGAGCGACCGCGCCAGGGCGACGAAGCGCGGCCAGATGCAGATCGCCGCGACGCGTCCCTGCGGCGTCTCGGCGCGCTTGCAGAGCGCCGCGATATCCGCCTCGGTGCAGTCGTCGTTCAAATTGGTCAGGTCGAGACAGGCGATCAGGGCACGCGCTGCGTCGGCATCGGAATGTTCGTTCATCTCAGGCTTTCTCAGAATTCCGTCGGGCCACGTCGGCAAACCATCATGGCGAAGACCTCAGAACCGCGGCAGAGCGGCCGCGAGAATGCGGCCGAGGATCGCCCCGCCCTTCGGCGCCACGTCCTTGGTCTCCTGGTGCGACAGCTCCGCGCCGGTCATGCCCGCACCGTAATTGGTCACGACCGAGGCGGCGACCACCCTGAGGCCGAGGAAACGCGCCAGGATCGTCTCCGGCACGGTCGACATGCCGACGGCATCGGCGCCGAGCGTGCGGGCCATGCGGATCTCCGCCGGCGTCTCGAAGGAGGGGCCGGAGAACCACATGTAGACGCCACTGGCGAGCTCCAGGCTCTCCGATTCAGCTGCCGCGCGCATGTGGCCGCGCAGGGCCCCGTCATAGGCCTCGGTCATGCCGGTGAAGCGGGCGTCGGAGGGCTCGCCGATCAGCGGGTTGCGGCCGGAGAAATTGATGTGGTCGTCGATCAGCATCACCGAGCCGGGCGGAAGCTCCGGCTTCAGCGACCCCGCGGCGTTGGTAAGGACTAGGATCTCGACGCCTAGCGCCTTCAGGACTTCCAGCGCCGGCCGCATCGCCGCGGCATCGCCCGCCTCGTAATAATGGATCCGGCCCGACAGGACGATCACCGGCACGCCGCTCAAGCGGCCCCAGACGAGTTCGCCGGAATGACCGCTGACGCCGCTCTGCGGAAACCCCGGCAGGTCGCCATAGGGAATCCGCAGCCTGTCATCGAGCGCGTCAACGAGACCGCCGAGCCCCGAGCCGAGGACCAGCGCGACACGGGCGGTCCGGTCGCCGAGAAGGCTTCGCAGGCGGCCCGGATCGACGCTCAACCGAGATCCTCCGCCGCAAAACCGCGCGGGAAGAGATCGCCGAGCAGCAGCGTCTCCTTGACCCCGGTCTCGTCGCAGAGATGCACCTTCGTGCGCGGGTCGGCGAACTCGGCGATACGCTGGCGGCAGCCGCCGCAGGGCGTGCAGAGCGCCAGCTTCTCGGCCAGCACGGCGATCTCGGCGATGCGGCCGCCGCCATCCATCACCATGTGGGCGATCGCCGTCGTTTCGGCGCACCAGCCCTCGGGAAAGCTGACCACCTCGATGTTGCAGCCCGCATAGATCCGGCCGTCGCTTGTGCGGATCGCCGCCCCGACCGGGAATTTCGAGTAGGGTGCGTGTGCCTTGCGCATCGCCGAGCGCGCCAGCGCGAACAGGTCTTCAGCCATGGAAACGGTTCCTCAAGGGCCCGCCGGCATCGCGCGGCGGCCTCATCGTTCTTTCACGTAGGGAATGCCGCCGGCCTTGGGCGGCGTCGCCTTGCCGACGAAACCGGCCAGCAGCACGACGGTCAGGATGTAGGGCAGCGCCTGGACGAACTGCGCCGGGATCTCGCCGATCAGCGGCAGGGAGAAGCCTTGGATGCGGATCGAGGAGGCGTCGAGAAAGCCGAACAAGAGGCAGGCGAACATCACCGGCATCGGCTTCCAGTTGGCGAAGATCAGCGCGGCCAGCGCGATGTAGCCCTTGCCGGCGGTCATGTCGCGGGTGAACCCCGCGGCCTGCGCCACGGAAAGATAGGTGCCGGCGAAGCCGGTGAGGATGCCGCAGATGATCACCGCCCGGTAGCGCAGCCAGGTGACCGAGATGCCGGCTGTGTCGACGGCGGCGGGGTTTTCCCCGACCGCCCGCAACCGCAGGCCGAACCGCGTGCGGAACAACACCCACCAGGTCACTGGCACCATCAGGAAGGCGACGTAGACCAGCAGCGTCTGGCCGGAGACGATCACCGCGTAGATCGGCCCGATCACCGGCACGTCGGCGATCGCCTCGGCGCCCGGCAGGGTGATCGACGCGAAGCGGCCGTCGCCGGTGAGGCTCGGCGTGCGGCCGCCCTGGGCGAACCAAGCCTGGCCGAGAATGATGGTGAGGCCGGCGGCGATGAAGTTGAGCGCCACGCCCGAAACGATCTGGTTGCCGCGATAGGTGATCGAGGCAAGGCCGTGCACAAGCGAGAAGGCGGTGGCGGCGAGGACGCCGACGAGCAGGCCGAGCAGGGCCGAGCCCCAGACCGCGGCGGCCGCGGCGGAGGCGAAGGCGGCGATCAGCATCTTGCCCTCGAGCGAGATGTCGAAGATGCCGGCCCGCTCGGAATAGAGGCCGGCGAGCGCCGCGAAGAGCAGCGGCGTCGACAGGCGGATGGTTGAATCGAGCACGTTGATCCAGGCGCCGAGATCCATCATCGCGCCTCCTCCGCGCCGATCACGGGGCCCCGGCGCAGAAGCGCCCATCGGTAGGCGGCCCCGACGCCCGGCCGGAACATGTTCTCCAGCGCGCCGGCGAAGAGGATGACGAGGCCCTGGATGATGACGATCATGTCGCGGGAGATCGCCGGCATGTCGAAGGCGAGCTCCGCCCCGCCCTGGTAGAGCACGCCGAAGAGCAGCGCCGCCGGGACGATGCCGGCGGGATGGCCGCGGCCCATCAGCGCGACGGCGATGCCGACGAAGCCGGCGCCGCCCGGAAAGTCGATCAGCAGCCGGTACTGGTCGCCCATCACCGGGTTGAGCGCCATCATCCCGGCCAGGCCGCCGGAAATCAGCATGGTCACGACGACGAGCCGCGTCCCGGACATGCCGGCATAGCGCGCGGCGCGGGGCGAGAAGCCGAGCGTGCGGATCTCGTAGCCGAGCCGCGTGCGCCAGATCAGCACCCAGACGAAGAGGGCGGCGGCGAGCGCCACGAACAGCGAGACGTTGAGCGGCGCGCCGCCGAGGCTGGCACCGAACAGCTCGAACAGGCCATCCAGCTTCGGCAACTGGCCGCCGGCCTCGAAGGTGCGGGTCTCCGGCGCCATCGTGCCGACGGGCTTCAGCACGTTGACCAGCAGGTAGACCATCAGCGCCGCGGCGATGAAGTTGAACATGATCGTGGTGATGACGATGTGGCTGCCGCGCCGCGCCTGCAGCCAGGCCGGGATCAGCGCCCACAGCGCCCCGAAGGTGCAGGACGCCGCGACGGCGAGCGGCAGGTTCAACCACCAGGGCAGGATGCCGCCGAGGCCGAGCGCCACGGTGGCGACGCCGAGGCCGCCGAGATAGGCCTGGCCCTCCCCACCGATATTGAACAGCCCGCCGTGAAAGGCGACCGCGACGGCAAGCCCGGTGAAGATGAAGCTGGTCGTGTAATAGAGGGTGAAGCCGATCCCTTCGCCGTAGCCGAAGGCCCCCCGGAGCATCAGGCGTGCCGCTTCCACCGGGCTCTCGCCGACCAGCAGCACGACGAGGCCGGCGACTGCGAAAGCGACGACGAGATTGACCAGCGGAATGAGGCCGTAGTCGATCCAGGCCGGCAGCTTGACGAAGGGACGGCTCATCGGCGCGTCATGCCGGCGTCTTCAGGAGATCGATATGGCCGCGCCGCGTCAGCCGGAAGAACGGGTTGTGGGCAAGCTCCCAGAGATGGCTGTCGGGATCGGAGAAATAGCCCGAATAGCCGCCCCAGAAGGTCGGCTCCGGCCGCTTGACCGCTGCGCCACCCGCCGCCACCGCCTGGTCGAACAGCCGGTCGACATCCTTCTCGGTGCTCATGTTGATCGCCAGGGCGACGTTGGGATAGGGGGCGGCACTACCTTCCATCGAGGTGCCGACGTCGGCTGCGAGGTCCTTGCGGCCGAACAGCGACAGGACCATGCGCTCGCCCTGCATGAAGATCACCGTGTCGTTGCCGGCGCTGGTCCGCGTCCAGCCGAGCGCCTGGTAGAACGACGCCGAGCGTTCGAGATCGTCGACTGCCAGCGTCACGAGACAGATCCGTGCGTCCTTCACTCCGCCGCCTCCCTTTCATGCACTCCGGCCATCAGCAGGCCGATTTCCCCCTCGCTGGCGTGCGGGCCGCGCTCGCCGACGATGCGCCCTGAAAACATCACCAGGATGCGGTCCGACAGAGCGCGGATCTCGTCGAGCTCGACCGACACCAGCAGGATCGCCTTGCCGGCATCGCGCATGGCGATGATGCGCCGGTGAATGAACTCGATGGCGCCGACATCGACGCCGCGGGTCGGCTGGCCGATCAGCAGGACCTCCGGGTCGCGCTCCATCTCCCTGGCCAGCACGATCTTCTGCTGGTTGCCGCCGGAGAAATTCGCGGTCTTCAGCCGGCAGTCGGGCGGGCGGATATCGTAGGCCTCGATCTTCTCGCGCGCATCCCGGCGCATGGCGTCCCGGTCGAGCAGGGGCCCACGGGCGAAGCGCTTGTCGCGCTGATAGCCGAGCATGGCGTTCTCGTTTTCCTCGAAGGCAAGGACGAGGCCCATATTGTGCCGGTCCTCCGGCACGTGGGCGCAGCCAATCCGCCGCAGCATCGCCGGATCGGCCTCGACGCAGGGGTCGATCTCGTGGCCGGCCATGGCGATCCGCCCGGCCTCCGCACGGCGGATGCCCGACAGCGCCTCGAGCAGCTCCGACTGGCCGTTGCCGGCGACGCCGGCAATGCCGACGATCTCGCCGGCCCGCACCGTCAGCGAGACGTCGTCGACCATGGTCACGCCGCGGCCGTCGCGCACGGTCAGGCCCCTGACGTCGAGCCGAACCGCGCCGGGCGCGGCCGGCTGCTTGTCCACGGTCAGGAGCACCCGTCGCCCGACCATCAGCTCGGCGAGCTCGCCGACGGAGGTTTCGGCCGTCTGGCGCGTCGCCACCATCTCGCCCTGCCGCATCACCGACACGCGGTCGGTGATCGCCATGATCTCGCGCAGCTTGTGGGTGATCAGGATGATCGTCTTGCCCTCGTCGCGCAGCTGGCGGAGCACCGCAAAGAGGTGGTCGGCTTCCGCCGGTGTCAGGACGCCGGTCGGCTCGTCGAGGATCAGGATCTCGGCGCCTCGATAGAGCGCCTTGAGGATCTCCACCCGCTGCTGGCGACCGACGGGGAGTTCCTCCACCACGGCATCGGGATCGACGTTGAGCGAATGGTCGGCTTCCAGCCGCTTCAGCTCGGCGCGGACCTTGGCGATGCCGGACCTGAGGAGCGGCGACTGCTCGGCCCCCAGCATGACGTTCTCGACGACGGTGAAGTTCTCGACCAGCATGAAATGCTGGTGGACCATGCCGATACCGGCGGCGATGGCGGCGTTGGGGTCGGTGATCTCGACCGTCCGGCCGCCGACTTTGATCTCGCCGGAATCGGCCTGGTAGAAGCCGTAGATGATCGACATCAGCGTCGACTTGCCAGCGCCGTTCTCGCCGACGATTCCGTGGATCGTGCCGCGCTCGACCGTCAGGTTGACCCGCCGGTTGGCCCGGACCAGGCCGAAACGCTTGTCGATGTCGATCAGCTCGATCGCCGGCTCGGCCATGGGCATACTCTGTACGCGACCCTCGTGACAGGACAGTAGTCAGCGCACCCCGCGATGGAAAGCGGAAAGCGCCTCGGCAGAAGCGACGTTTTGTGCGATAGCCGTCGGCACCAGCCGTCCTCGGGGCGAGGCGACGGCGCGGGACCCGGGAGCCACGATGTCAGCCGCAGAGGATCGCACCGACGCGCGGGCGCAGCCCGCCTCGCGCAGCGCCTACGCCGCCTTCGCGACGCTGCCGACCCGCTGGTCGGACAACGACATCTACGGCCACATGAACAACGTCGTCCATTACGCGCTGATCGACAGCGCGGTGAATGGCTGGCTGATCGAAAACGGCCTCATCGACATTCAGGGCGGCGACACAATCGGCCTCGTCGTCGAGACCGGATGCCGTTATTTCGCCGAACTCGCCTTCCCCGATCCGGTCACCGCCGGGATCCGCGTGGCGCGGATCGGCACTTCGTCGGTTCGCTACGAGGTCGGGCTGTTCCGCGGCGATGCGGATCGTGCCGCGGCCGAGGGATTCTTCATCCACGTCTATGTCGACCGGGCGACACGCCGCCCGACGGCGCTGCCCGGGACGATGCGGGCAAAACTTGCGGAGATCGCCCGATGAGCAGCACCGAGGAGCCGGCGACCAGCCGGATCGAGGACCTCGAGATCATGGTCGCGCACCAGGCGCAGACGATCGAGGAACTGTCGGAGGAGCTGCGCCGCGCCTTCGAGATGATCGAGCGCATGCAGCGCTCGCTGAAGGGGCTCGGCGAGCGCTTCGAGGCCCTGGAAGCGGTGGCGACGCCGAAGGCCGAGGCCACCAAGCCGCCGCACTACTGAAGTTTTCACGAACCCCGGCGTGCTGCTCAGGGCAGCCGCCCGACCCGTTCGGCCAGCAGCGCGAAATAGGCATCTGCATCGCCCGAGCGGACCCAGAAGGCGTTCTTCGGCCGGCCGGTGACGCCCCAATAGTCGACGACCGACATGCCGCGCGTCAGCGCGCTGCCGGTCTCGATCTCGACGTTCACCGCGCGGCCGGTGAAGGTCTCCGGCGCCAGCACGAAGGCGGTGACGCAGGGATCGTGCAGCGGCGCGCCCTCCCACTGGTATTTCTCGACGTCGAAGCCTTCGGAGAAGTCGAGCATCGCCGCGACAGCAGCGCCCGACCGGTTGCTGAGATCGCGGAAGGTCGCGATCCGCTCGCGCGTCGCGCGCATCTGGTGGGTGACGTCTAGGGAGAGGACGGTGATCGCCGCGCCGCTGGCGAAGACGATCGAAGCCGCTTCGGGGTCGACATAGAAGTTGAACTCGGCCGCCGGGGTGATGTTGCCGACCTCGAAATAGCCGCCGCCCATCAGGACGATGTCCTTCAGCCGCGCCGCAATGTCGGGCGCCTTGGCGACAGCGACGCCGATATTGGTCAGCGGGCCCAGCGCCAGCAGCCGGATCGTTTGGGGCGGATGGGCTCGAATCGTGTCGATCAGGAAGTCGACGCCGTGCTGGGGACTGGCGGTGACGACCGGCGGCGGCAGGTCCGGCCCGTCGAGCCCGGTCGGCCCGTGCACATGCTCGGCGGTGACCAGAGGGCGCAGCATCGGCCGCTCGCACCCGGCATGGACCGGCACGTCGGTCCGGCCGGCCAGCTCGACGAGGCTCAGCGCGTTGCGGGTGGTGTGCGACAGCGGGATGTTGCCGGCGACGGTGACGATGCCGAGCACCTCGATCGCCTCCGGCGAGGCGAGCGCCGCCAGCAGCGCCACGGCGTCGTCCTGTCCCGGATCGGTGTCGAAGATCACCTTCTCGCTCATGCACGTCTCTCCCTGCGATGGCCGGTCCATCGACGATCGGCAGCGGCTCTAGCACTGGGACGGGGCGCTGCGAAGTCGCGCGGCCGAATGGCGCACGGCAAAGGGCGCCCCGCTGCCGGGACGCCCCTTCAATACGGTGGCTGCGTGAAGTTCAGTAAGGGCAGCTCGAATCGCTCGTGTAGTCGTGCACCGTGATCGTGCCGTCGATGATCTCCTGCCGCGCCTTGTCGGCGGCTTCCTTCATCTCCGCGGTAACGAGCTCGGCATTGTGCTCGTCCATCGCATATCCGACGCCGTCCTCTTCGAGGCCGAGCACGAGCGTGCCGGCGGTCCAGTTGCCCTTCGCCGCGTCGTCGAAGGCGGCATAGACGGCGTTGTCGACGCGCTTGACCATCGAGGTCAGCACCTGGCCCGGAAACAGCATGTTCTGGTTGGAATCGACGCCGATGCCGAACTTGCCCTCGTCGGCCGCCGCCTGGAGCACGCCGATGCCGGTGCCGCCCGCGGCATGGAAGATCACGTCGGCGCCCTGGTTGATCTGCGAGCGGGCCAGCTCGCCGCCGCGGACTGGATCGTTCCAGGCCGCCCCGGTCGTGCCGGTCATGTTCTCGAACACCTCGCCATCGGCTGCGACCGACATGAAGCCGCCCTTGTAGCCGCAGGCGAATTTCGAGATCAGCGGGATGTCCATGCCGCCGACGAAGCCCACCTTGTCGGTCTCGGACTTCATCGCCGCGAGAATGCCGACGAGATACGAGCCCTCCTCTTCCTTGAACAGGATCGAGCGGACGTTCGGCGCGTCGACCACGGCGTCGATGATGGCGAACTGGGTGTCGGGATATTCGGCCGCGACCGTCTCCAGGGCCGCCGCCTGGGCAAAGCCGACCGAGACGATCGGGCTGGCGCCATCCCGCGCGAAGCGGCGCAGCGCCTGCTCGCGCTGGGCTTCGGTGGTGATCTCGAACTCGCGATATTCGGTGCCGCTGTCGGCCTTGAACTTCTCCGCGCCGTTGAACGCGGCCTCGTTGAAGGATTTATCGAACTTGCCGCCCATGTCGTAAAGGACGGCAGGGGCGAAATCGGCGGCAGACGCCGCCGAAGCCGACAGGATGGTGGCAGCCAGGAGTCCGGCCAGGAACTGTTTCATGGGTGACGCGATCCCTCTTGCTTGTGACGGGAGAAGCCGCGCGACAGCCGGAGAGGCGCCGCGACTTTCCCGAGACTGGCATGGCGGAGAAGAAGAATCACCCGAAATCCGCGCAGGGCGGGCGCGTCGCCCTGCCCTGCGCGCGACCGTCAGGAAGCGGCGGCGACACCCACCCCGATCGGGCAGGCGACGCCCGTCCCGCCGACGCCGCAATAGCCGTTCGGGTTCCGCGCCAGATATTGCTGGTGGTACTCCTCGGCATAGTAGAACGGCCCGGCCGGCTCGATCTCGGTGGTGATCGTGCCCCGGTGCCCGGCTGCGGAGAGCGCGGCCTGGTAGCGCGCCTTGGAGGCTTCGGCCGCCTCGCGCTGGCCATCGCTGAACGTATAGATCCCCGAGCGGTACTGGGTGCCCATGTCGTTGCCCTGGCGCATGCCCTGCGTCGGGTCATGGCCTTCCCAGAAAGTCTTCAGGAGTTCGTCGTAGGAGATCGCGTCAGGATCGTAGACGACGAGCACCACCTCGTTCTGCCCGGTCTGGCCGGTACAGACCTCCTGGTAGGTCGGGTTGGGCGTGGTGCCGCCGGCATAGCCTACGGCCGTCACATAGACGCCCGGCAACTGCCAGAACTTGCGCTCCACGCCCCAGAAGCAGCCCATGCCGAAGACGGCCGTCTCCAGCCCTTCCGGAAACGGGCCCTGGAGCGGCTTGCCGTTGACGAAATGGCGCTCCGCCGTAGGCAGGGCCGCGTCGCGGCCGGGCAGCGCGTCGGATCCGGTCGGCAGTTTCATCTTCTTGGAAAACATGTCGAGAACATACATGCCAAGGTCCTTTCTGGCATCTTTGAGAAATGGCTCAGCGCAGGGCGTCGCGGCGAACGCGGCGCCGGGCCCGGCCGAGAATCAGGAACAGGATGCCGATGGCGCCCGCGGTGATCGCCACCGACCAGCCGCTGACCGCCGCATAGGCGACCGTCGCCGTCGCGCTGCCGGTCGCGGCCGGATCGACGCCGATGCCGAGCAGCGCCAGCGCCTCGCCCACGGGCATCAGCCGCGTCGCGTCGGCGGCCAGCGAGCGGGCGATGTCGCCGGCGGCGAACACGACGCCGATGGCGAGGAACAGGCTGCCGATCAGACGAAGGAAAAACCGCATGCGCACCCTGCTCCCCTGGGAAAGGCCGGCGGCGACGCGGCCCCGGCCGCCCGACCTCACCGTGCCTGCCGCTGCCGTCTCAGACCCGTCCCGGCATCCTGGCTTGCCGATCTATGTGGGGATGGCCGCGTTCCCTGGCAATGCGGAACTGCCGAAACGGCTTGCCGCCTTGCGCACGATTTCGCGCGCGACCGCCGGCGCCCCTAGCCCCGCTGCCCCTGCGGAGGACCTCGTCCGGCCCCTAACCCGACGTGGGACCAAATCGGCGCTTGAACCGCGAGGCGTTCTGGCTATAGTCCGCGCCGTTCGAGGTAGCGGTTTCGTCGCTGGCCGACCGATGCGCCGGGGCGACCCGGCCGGTTGCCATTCGATGGTTCCGAACCGTTCCGGCAAAGCCCGGAACGGACCGGTGAAGCGGGTCCAACCACCCTCTTCCAGCCTGAACTTGCGGTGAGGTGGCCGAGTGGTTGAAGGCGCACGCCTGGAACGCGTGTATACGGGAAACCGTATCGAGGGTTCGAATCCCTCTCTCACCGCCATCATCTCCCAGTCGAACGTCCTCTGAAGCCCGCGGACTGTGAGCACAAGCCCTGATCTGCAGGCTCTGGGGTGAAACCTATTGACTGCGCGTTGGCCCCGGGGAGCCTGTTAGGCTCTCTCTCCTCCGGATATTCTCTGAGGCTCTGAACTGCGCCCGAAAAGTACGGAACCGGAAACACCTGCATCTTCTGCGCTTTAGCGCCTGCCCGACCCTCGCCGAGTTCGGAAATCTGTCGCACGGCGAACTCTCCCCACTTCCAACCTCGCCGACGGCGTCATTGGGCTTGTTTCGTCGCGATATGATCGCTGGGTTATGGCAGCAGTGCGCCCATGTCGGCCGTTGAAGCTGGATTTGCCTCTCCGCGGAAGCGGACATCGAGAATGCCAAGCCGTAGGTCGGGTCGCCAAGACAACGGACGGCGGTTGGCGGCCGAGAAGCGGGCCTTTGAATCCACCTGTGGCCCAACCGGCCTCCGCTCGTTTAAGCGATCAAGTACCTGCTGACGGATCTATAGGACCAAGGGTTCAGCCAACCCAGATTTCGGGCCAATCCGTCTAGGTTCCGATTGTAAGCAATGGCAAACTGCACCACAATCGTCGGTGTATTCCTCTGAGACTGCAACTCGCAAGGGTCGGGGTGGCGATGAATGTTATGACGCAGACGGGTAAACACAGCGCAGCTGGCCAATATCTCGGCTATGCGCTGCAACCTGTGCGCCTTTTGCTTTCACCTGCTCACCGCACCTGGCGGCGCCTCCGTCTCTCTCGAATATCTCGACGATGTAGCGGTTCATCTCGCCGGCGGCGAAGTCATACTGGAGCAAACCAAGAGCGCACCGAAGCAGAACCCGATTTCCGACTGGGCGGTGGACCTGTGGAAGTCGCTGGCTAACTGGCTCAGCTTCATGGTGGCCGGCGAGATCGACCCGATGACCAGCCGATTCCGGCTCTACGTCACGCCCGTAAAGGCGGGCGGACTTGCGACCGCGGTTAACGACGCCAAAACAGACGCCGACGTCGAAGCGCTGGTCGCCAACCTCATCAAGGCCCGCGGCAAGCTAAAAGCCGCTCCGGCGTGCGACGCCGACGTCCAGGCATTCCTGAACGCTGATGCGGCTCATCGCGCCGCCTTGATCAAGAACATCACCGTCGTCAGTGTCGATGCAGATCCTGTCGATCCGATACGGGCGATCTTCAAGCCTACGGTCTCTCCGCTCATCCTTGACCTGGTGTGCGAACGCGCAATCGGCGCAGCGAAGGAGGCGGCGGACAGGCTGATAAGAGCCGGGAAGCCCGCCATATTGGACGCCTATGCGTTTCAAGCCGAGCAAAGAGCATTTATTCAGAAGAACAACCTTCCAGGACTGCTGTCGTCATTTACCGAACAGCCGCCAGTCGAGGCTGTCGAACAGTTGATCGCCGACCGTCCCGCCTTCGTCCGTCAGCTGGAATTGATCGAGGTTGGAGACGAGGCGTGCGTTCGGGCCGTCAGCGACTACCTCAGAACGCTCGCCGACATCTCGGTCTGGGGCGAAAGCGGGCTGATCTTTGAGAAGAACCTAAGCGAGTGGGACGATGATCTTGTCGGTCGCTACGCGCACGTCAGCGCCGAAGTGCAGGACGTGCAGGCCGGACACCCCGCAACGGTGCGCGGGAGGATCGTCTATAGGCGTTGCGCTCAGTTGCAGCCTCCGCTTGATGGCCGTGTTGTCCCCGGCCATTTCGTCCACGGATCGTTCAACGCTCTCGCTCACGGACTGCGGCTCGGCTGGCATCCCGACTACAAGACTTTGCTGGAGCCGGCGATTTGACTGAGGCTGGCCAATCGCGCCCGCCGCTCAGCGACCTCGCTCTCGTCCAGAATCCAGGACTTGGGGCCTTCGCATTGTGGCGGTTCGGACAAGGCTTCCAAGCTGACGACGAACGCCCAGCGCCGTTGGCCCTGGCGTTTCTTGTGCTGCCGATCGTCCTGCATCGCGCGACGCTCAACATCGTGACCTCAACAAACAGGCCCTCCGGGCTGGCGCTTTTTGCAGCCAAGCTCGGGAAGGAACGCGAACAACTCCTCGCCGTCCACGAACGGGCGCTGCTGCTTCGCGAGCTGACCCTGCAATCGATCGCCGTCGGCGTGAGTGGACGCCTGCTGTCGTTGGATTACAGTAACGCCAACTTGAGAGCGAATACGCCAGAACCGAAACCGAAGAAGCTGGTCCTTCCAGAGCGCGTCAGGCATTTCGGACCGGCGGCGGAGAAGTTGGGCTTCTGGTTTTCGAAGCTGGGAACCCCTCAGGTGGCCAACCTGTTGCGGGTGGAGTTCTAGATGTATTTTCAACTTCGAAAACTGATCCTTTGGCCGCGCATCGGCACGGAGCCGCGGGTCGTCAAGTTCGAGCCCGGCGTTGTCAACGTCATCAGCGGAGCGTCGAAGACCGGGAAGTCCGCGGTGATCCCGATCATCGACTACTGCCTTGGCTCAGACAAATGCGCGATCCCGGTGGGCGTGATCCGTGAGAACTGCAGCTGGTTCGGGATTCTAATCGACACGCTGGAGGGCCAGAAGCTCCTGGCACGACGCGAACCAGGGGATCAACAGAGCACGGGCGACATGGTGCTGCTGGAGGGCACGGAGGTCGAAGTGCCGGAGACAATCAACGACAAAACGACCAACGTCGACAACGTGAAGCGCGCGATGAACCGCCTCGCAGGCTTGACAGACCTTGATTTTGAGCCGGGAACGGACAACGGGTTCAAGCTGAGGCCAAGCTTCCGCGACCTGATGGCCTTTACGTTCCAGCCCCAGAACGTGGTCGCTAACCCCGACGTCATGTTCTTCAAAGCCGACACGACTGAACACCGCGAGAAGCTTAAGACCCTCTTTCCGTACGTTCTGGGCGCTGTGACCGCAAGGATTCTCCAGGCGCGGTTCGAGATAGATCGGCTCCAGCGCAACCTCCGCCGAAAGGAAGCCGAGCTTCGAGTGATCGTATCAGCGACCGGCGCCTGGCGGGCCGAGGCGGAGGCATGGCTGCGGCAGGCTGTTGAACTTGGGTTGGTCGATTCCTCCACGGAAGTGCCGAAGGACTGGACCGACGTCGTCGACCTGCTTCGGTGGGTGTCGAACAGCAATTCGAGCCTGGCTCGACCAAGCCTGGCCGGCATCGATGTCGTGCTTACGCGTCTGGAGAGCCTTCGAGCTCTGGAAACCGAACTCGCCTCGCGCCTGACCGAGCATCGTCAACGGCTTAACGAACTGCGCCGTCTGGTGGAGAGCAGCGAGGCGTACGGCGACGCCATGCGCATTCAACGTGACCGTTTGGGCCTGTCGACGTGGCTGAGAGACATGGCCGACGAATCGGCCGATCCGGTGGTCGCCCTCGGGGACGGCGGCCGAGAGAAGATCCTGGCTCTTTGCAACAACCTCGACGGTTTGGAAATTCGGCTTCGGACACACCCTGTCCTGTCCAACACCCTCGACAAGGAAATCCTGCGCCAGCGCGGCGCCGCTGAAGCGGTGCTCTCCGAGCTAAACGAGGCGCGTATTGAAATTACAGCGCTCGAACAGGACTCGGACGCCGCCCGAGACGAGGCCAATCGCTTTGATCGACTCGAACGCTTCCTTGGGCGATTGGAGCAAGCACTCCACCTCTACGATCGCGCGGACCAGTCGTCCGACTTGCGACAGGAGATCGCCACGCTGCAGGCCGATATCGCGACTCTGCAAAAGACGATCTCCGAAACCGACATCCAGCGCAAGCTGTTCAACGCCTTGAATCAGGTCGCCCACCACGCAAACCGGCTGGTTCCGCAACTTGACGCGGAGTGGCCCGAGGCGCCGATTAGGCTGTTGATCGAAGACCTGACCGTCAAGGTGACCCGGGGGACGCGCGAGGACTATCTTTGGGAGATCGGTAGCGGCGCAAACTGGCTCGCCTATCACATTGCGCTGATGCTCGCGCTGCAGCACTACTTTCTTGCCGAGCCTCACCACCCAGTCCCTGGGCTGCTGATCTTCGACCAGCCCAGCCAAGTCTACTTTCCGAAGCGGGCCGCGGGCGACGAGGGACCCGGCCTTATCGCTTGGAGGGATCAGGACGTGGTTGCTGTAAGAAAGGTCTTTGCGCTCCTGGGCGTTGAGGTCACGGCTGCGAAGGCCCGCCTCCAGATCATCGTCTTGGACCACGCAGACGAGGATGTCTGGGGGGAGCTACCCGGTGTCGACCTGACCGAGGAATGGCGCGGGCGAGGCCTTGTCCCTCAAGCATGGATTGCAGCCGAATTCGAATGAATCCTGTCACCTGTTCTAGCTCGTTCATTCTCGGCCAATCTCAGCTTCTCAACCAAATTATACCAACGTGCGCTGATCAGAACTCATGCGCCCAGTCCCGCATTCCGATTGAGATGATTTTCCAGGGCTGATCGACGAGCTTGTTCCAAGCGTCACAGCAGTGGGCGACGATGTCGTCGTAGTCGG
>NZ_JAAAMJ010000020.1 GCF_010500835.1 Aurantimonas aggregata
ACTGGCTAAGGACTGGGAGAAATCCATCGAAAGCACAACCGCATGGGCCAATATCGCTTCCATCCGCATGCTAACCCGGAGGATCGCAAGACCCTCATATCATTGACCAACTTTCGAATCGGGCTCTCAGATATCGTTTCGCCGCCAGTGACGGTTCGTCACCGAAGGGCGCCAGACAAATCGACGGCGAAGTACGATATGCATCCAGGGGCGGCCGAACGGCCGGCCAATTGAATTTTCACGACAAGGGATAGTGCTTCATGGCGAAGATTCTCGTTCTCTATTATTCGAGCTACGGTCATATCGAGGCGATGGCGAAAGCCGTGGCCGAGGGCGCCGAGAGCGCCGGCGGGAGCGTCGACATCAAGCGGGTCCCGGAAACGGCGCCGCAGGAGGTCGTCGAGGCCGCCCATTTCAAGACCGACCATCCCTATCCTGTCTGCGATCCGATGGAACTGCCAAACTATGATGCGATCATCATCGGCGTGCCCACCCGCTTCGGCAACATGGCGTCGCAGATGCAGTCCTTCTGGGATCGCACCGGTCCGCTGTGGGCGACCGGCGCTTTGATCGGCAAGGTCGGCGGCGCCTTCTCGTCCTCGGCATCGCAGCATGGCGGCAACGAGACGACGCTTATCTCGGCGCACAAGACGCTGCTGCATCACGGGCTGATGGTCGTCGGCCTGCCCTATTCCTTCGCCGGGCAGATGAACATGGACGAGATCGTCGGCGGCTCACCCTACGGCGCGACGACCATGGCCAAGGGCGACGGCTCGCGCATGCCGAGTGCCATCGAGCTCGACGGCGCGCGCTTCCAGGGCAAGCACATCGCCGAGATTGCCGGTAAGCTCACGGCCTGACCGGTCGGTCGCCGAAGGCGGCCGAATAAGCAGCTTCACAAACGTGAGCGGCCCGACGGGCCGCTTGCAAGATGCTGATGAACTGAAGGCGCTCATGGCAAGGTTCGATGGAGTCTCGCCTCGGACCTGGAGCCGCGTGGGACGCCTCACACCGGCAGCGGCTCGCGCTGCAGCGGGCCGGCGACATCGTCCTCGAAATCCAGCGCGTTGCGCAGCCGCTCGAGGGCAAAGTTCTGCTTACGGAGCCGCGCGAGAAGGTCCATGCCGCCGACCTCGGACATGTCTGCGTTGGACATGTCCTCGTTCGAGTGAGGTCCGTCGTGACGGCTGAAACTGCCTGCCATTTTCCCGCCCCCTGCCTTGGCCTTGTCGGCTTCTTGCTGAACTTGACCCTACGCATTTTCGCCGTATTTCGCCATCGGATTCTTTGCGTCCTGTTGCCGCAAGCCCACGCAACTTGACAGCAACGGCCGGCTCGGATGACTTGCCGCAGTGCGCGGGCGTGGCGAAATGGTAGACGCAAGGGACTTAAAATCCCTCGGGCTTCGTCCCGTGCGGGTTCGAGTCCCGCCGCCCGCACCAGCCAACGCCGGATTTGCAGGACGTCGGATTAATCTGTTCAGTGACGACACCGCCGACGACGTGGTAACGCCAAGCGGAACACAACCTTGGCGCGCGGTCACGAAAGCTTGATCGGATCGGCAGGCGCGAATGGAGGCGAAACAGTGGCTGATCCTTTTCCACCCTTCGAGGTAGTGGCATCGAGCCTGGTAGACGTCGCCATGGGCCGCGGCCCGGCCGATCTCGTCGTCCGCAACGCCCGTTGGGTGAACGTGCACTCCGGCGAAATCATTCCCGCCACCGACATCGCCGTGGTTTCCGGCCGTTTCGCCTATTGCGGGCCGGACGCGTCCCACGCAATCGGCGAGGGGACCAAGGTGGTCGACGCTGCCGGGCGCTACGTCGTCCCCGGCCTCTGCGACGCGCACATGCATGTCGAGAGCGGCATGGTGACCGTCACCGAGTTCTGCCGCGCAGTCATCCCGCATGGCACGACCTCGATGTTCATCGATCCGCACGAGATCGCCAACGTTCTCGGCCTGCCCGGCGTCCGGCTCATGCATGACGAGGCGCTGGCGCAGCCGGTGAACGTCTGGGTGCAGATACCGTCTTGCGTGCCGTCGGCGCCGGGGCTGGAGGAGGGTGGGGCCGTGCTCGGCCCGGACGACGTCGCCGAAGCGATGGGCTGGCCGGGGATCATCGGACTCGGCGAGGTGATGAACTTTCCGGGCGTCGCGGCCAATGATCCGACGATGGTCGGCGAGATCGCCGCGACGCGGCGCGCCGGCCGCACCGTCGGCGGCCACTACGCCTCGCCCGATCTGGGCCGCGCCTTCCACGGCTATGTCGCGGGCGGGCCCGAGGACGACCACGAGGGCACCCGCATGGAGGATGCGGTAGCGCGCGTGCGCCAGGGCATGAAGGCGATGCTGCGGCTGGGCTCGGCCTGGTACGACGTCGCGACACAGGTTCGCGCCATCACCGAGCTCGGCCTCGACTCGCGCCATTTCATCTTGTGCACCGACGACTGCCATTCCGGCACGCTGGTGCGCGACGGCCATATGGACCGGGCGGTGCGCCACGCCATCGGCCGGGGGCTGAAGCCGATCACCGCGATCCAGATGGCGACGATCAACACCGCCGAGCATTTCAAGCTGGAGCGCGAGATCGGGTCTGTGACACCGGGCCGCCGCGCCGACTTTCTGATCGTCTCCGATCTCGCCGAGCTGAAAATCGACGAAGTCTATGGCCGCGGCATCCGGCTGGCCTCGGCGGGCCGGCTGGAAGCCGACATGCCGTCCTACGCCTATCCGGCAAGCGCCACCGACACGGTGCGGCTGGGCAAGGCCCTGAAGGCAGCCGACTTCCAAGTCAGGGCACCGGCGGGTGCCGGTGTGTCGGTTCCGGCACGCGTTATCGGCGTGGTCGAGAACCAGGCGCCGACGCGGGCGCTGACGGCCCACGTCCCCGTTGCTGACGGCGTCGCCATGGCGGATCCCGCTCATGACATCTGCCGCATCGCGCTGGTCGAGCGGCATCGCGGCTCCGGCAACGTCGTCAACGGCTTCGTCTCGGGATTCGGCTATCGCGGACGCTGCGCCATGGCCTCGACGGTGGCGCATGACTGCCACCACATGATCGTCGTCGGCACGTCGGACGAAGACATGGCGCTCGCCGCCAACCGGCTCGGCGAAGTCGGCGGCGGGGTGGTGTTCTTCGCCGATGGCGAGGAACGGGCGCTGATCGAGATGCCGATTGCCGGCCTGATGTCGAACGAACGCGCCGAGATCGTCGCCGCCAAGGCCGACGGTCTAATCGCCGCGATGCGGGAAGCCGGGTGTACGCTCAACAACGCCTACATGCAGCACTCGCTGCTGGCGCTGGCGGTGATCCCGAGCCTCAGGATCTCCGACAAGGGCATCGTCGACGTCGACCGCTTCGAACTCGTCGATCTCTTCGTCTGACCCAAGACCATGGTCGCGACTTTACAAAACGCCGACGATGGCCGATGGCTGCCGGTGCAACGACGGCAAACGAGCAAAGAAAGGGGCGTGCGATGGCTATGACGACATCGATCGGTGGAGTTGCCGCCTCGATTATCGGCGCCGGCGCGTGTGCCGCGTTCGCTGCCCCGCAGCGTTCCCTCGGCTAGACGCGTCCGGCCTGCGGCGTCCCGTCAGGGCCGCCGCTTCCTGTCGCCGCTCAGCCGGCGTTGAGTTTCCAGGCAGCCGCATCGCGGCCGGCCACCGTTGTCAAAGTATCAGTCCATGTCCCAGTCAGAATTTCGCAGCCGCGTCGCCACCGCGGAACAGGCCTTGCGCGCGCTGTTTCCGCCGACGCCGCTGCAACTGAACGAGCATTTGTCGGCGCGCTATGGCGCCCGTATCTATCTCAAGCGGGAGGACCTGACACCGGTCCGCTCCTACAAGATCCGCGGCGCCTTCAACTTCATGCGCAAGCGCATCGCCGAGGGCACGGCCACCGGCCGTTTCTGCTGCGCCTCGGCCGGCAACCACGCCCAGGGTTTCGCCTTCGCCTGCCGGCATTTCGGCCTGAACGGTCGCATCTTCATGCCGGTGACGACGCCGCAGCAGAAGATCGACAAGACAAGGGTGTTCGGCGGCGATGCCGTCGAGATCGAGCTCGTCGGGGATTTCTTCGACGATTGTTACGCCGCGGCGAGGACCTACTCGGCTGAGACGGGCGCCGCCATGGTGCCGCCCTTCGACCATGAGGACATCGTCGAGGGCCAGGCCAGCGTCGGTCTCGAGATCGTCGAGCAGCTGGATGGCGAGATCGCCGACATGCTGGTGCTGCCGGTCGGCGGCGGCGGGCTGGCATCCGGTCTGGTGCGCTATTTCGAGGGCGATGCCCGGCCGGATTTCCGCTTCGTCGAACCGCTGGGTGCGCCCAGCCTGCGCACCAGCCTGGTCAGTGGTGAGCGCGTGCGGCTGCCGCAGCTCGACGGCTTCGTCGACGGCGCCGCCGTCGCCGAGATCGGCGCGCTGCCCTACGCGACGCTGTCGGGCTTTCCGCCGGACGCCGTATTGCTCTCGCCGGAAGGCCGGCTTTGCAAGACCATGCTGGAGATGCTGAATGTCGAGGGGATCGTGCTCGAGCCCGCCGGCGCGCTGGCGATCGACGCGCTGCGCGACCTCGGCGAGAGCGTGCGCGGCAAGACCGTCGTCCTGGTCGTCTCGGGCGGCAATTTCGATTTCGAGCGCCTGCCCGACGTCAAGGAGCGGGCGCTGCGTTACGAAGGGCTGAAGAAATACTTCATCCTGCGGCTCGCCCAGCGCCCCGGCGCGCTGAAGGACTTCCTCGATTATCTCGGCCCGGACGACGACATCGCCCGCTTCGAATATCTGAAGAAGTCGGCCCGCGACTTCGCGTCGATCCTGATCGGCATCGAGACAAAGAATGCCGCCAATTTTGCCGGCCTGCTGGGGCGTTTCGACGAAGCCGGTGTCAGCTACCAGGACATCACCGACAACCAGATCCTGGCGGATCTGCTGATCTGACCGGACGCGGCGAATGACCATCGGGCAGGGCGGGTCGGTGCCGGAACGGGTGGCGGGATCGTGAGCGGCATCGCCATTCTCGCCGTCACCTACGTGCTGTCGCAGTTCTTCCGGTCGTTTCTGGCCGTGCTAGCACCGGTGCTGGTGGCCGATCTCGGGGTCGGCGAGGCGGTGCTGGCGACGGCATCGGGTGTCTGGTTCATCGCCTTTGCGCTGATGCAGTTTCCTGTCGGCTGGGCCCTCGACCACTACGGACCGCGTCGCACAGCGTCGCTGGTGCTGCTGGCCGCCGTCGCCGGCGCGGCGCTGTTCTCGATCGCCGAGGGACCCGCAGCCATCATCGCGGCGATGGGCCTGATTGGCGTCGGCTGCTCGGCCGTGCTGATGGCGGCGTTCTACCTTCTGGCGCGGCAGTTTCCGCCGCAGCGCTTCGCCATGTTCGCCTCTTGGATCGTGGCGTTCGGCCTCTCGGGCGGCGTCCTCGGATCAGCCCCATTGGCCCTCGCCACGGAGGCGTTCGGCTGGCGCGCCGTGATGGCGGGGCTCGCATGCGTCACGCTGGTCGCGGCGGTGACCGTGGCGGTCTGGGTGCGTGATCCGCCGACTGCCAAGGCGCCGAAGGGCAGCGGCTCGTTGCTCACCTTGCTGAAAATGCGCCAGCTCTGGCCGCTGATGGCCATCGCCATCGTCGCCTACGCGCCGGCCGCCAATCTGCGTGGGCTCTGGGCCGGTCCGTTCCTCGCCGAAATCCACGGCTACGACATCGAGGCGATCGGCGGGGCGACCTTCGTCATGGCCATTGCCCTGATCCTCGGCACGATCAGCTACGGGCCGCTCGACGTCCTGTTCAACACGCGCAAATGGGTGCCGTTCGTCGGCATCGCGCTCACCGCGATCAGCCTTGCCGGCCTTGCCGCGGCGGGCGGCGGCTCGCCAACCATCGCCATCATCCTGATGACCGCGGTGACATTCTTCGGCGCCGGCTATGCGCTGATCATGGCGCATGCAAGAGCGATGGTGCCGGCCCATCTCGTCGGCCGCGGTGTCACCTTGATGAACTTCTTCTCGATCGGCGGCGCCGGTATCATCCAGTTCCTGTCGGGCGGCGTCTTCGCCACCGCCACGGGCGGCACCTCGCCGGATGGCGCCTACACCATCCTTTTCGGGTTCTACGCGCTGCTGCTCGCCGCAGGTCTCGCGGCCTACGCCTTCAGCCGTGACCTAAGGACGCGATAGGCCGGTTCAGCCGGTTGGCAGGGCCTCGATCCACGCGGTGATCCGCGCCGCGACGTCCGCCGTCGTCTGCGGCGAGAGAATGTCGCCGGCGAGCACGTGGTTCGCCGGGTCGCCGCTGCCGGTGATCTCCACCGCCTCTACCGGGCCGGACCATTCCGCGACGACGGCCTCGGTGGCGACCGGGTCGACGATGGCGTCACGCTTCGAATAGAGCACCAGCAGCGGCGTCAGCACGGCCTGGAAATCGGCGGCCCGTGCTGCACGGACCAGCGCGCCCATCGGGGCGAGCGCGCCGATCGGATAGCGCGTCGTCCAGTTCTCGGCTTGTGCCGGGCTGCTCGGCTCGAAGCTGTAGGTGTCGCCGCCGAAGAGCGGCAGGATCTCGCGGACAAAGGGCAGGTCGAGCGCGAAGGACCAGCGGTCGAGCAGGCCGAAATTCGGCGAGATCAGCACCAGCCCGGCGACGTGCTGCATGAAGCCGCCATGCGCCGCGCCGGTCGCGGCGAGCGTCGCGCCGGTGGAGGTCGCGATGACGACGACGCGGTTGCCGATCGTCCGGCCGATGGCGACCGCCTCGGCGAGGTCGTTGATCCAGTCGTTGACGCTCGCCTGTTCCATGGCGGCGCCATCGCGGCCGTGGCCGGCAAGGCGGGTGTAGAAGAGGTTGGCGCCAAGCGCCCGCGCGACGTCATCGGCGAGCGGGCGCGTCTCGCCCTTGGCTGCCGAGAAGCCATGGACATAGACCATCGCCAAGGGCGTGCGGGCCTTCGATGCCGGAAACGCCCAGACGATCTCCTTCTGCGCATTCGGCCGCAAATTCGGCACGTCCGCCTCGCTGCGGGCGAGATAGGCTTCGGGGTCGTTGCCGATGGCGGTTGGATCGAAGGTCGCGGTCAGGTCGGCTGGCTCGCGCGGTCCGGCAAACCAGACGGCCGCGACGGCGAGGGCGAGGAGAAAGACGACAGCGAGGACTATGCGTAGGATCACGGGTACCCGTCCGGTTGGCGGCGGAAGGCCAGAAGCTCTATCGCGTCTCGCGCGTTGGCGAAACCGCCATCGCGTCCTCGGCCTTGGCGGCTCAGCCTTGGGCCGTGACGGTGCGGCGGATGAGGTCGGCGACCATCAGGTCGAGATGGGCGCCGCCCCCGTTCTTGAACACCGTGATCGCCGCCGGGCCGCTGCGACCGGCGGTGCCTGCCACCAGCTCGGCGAGGTCGCCGCGAATGTCGCTGGCGTCAATTACGCCCTGCTTAAGCGGAATCTCGATCTCGCCGATATGGCCGATCGTGGTGCGGCGGGAATCGACGAACAGTTCGCCGCGCGTCAGCACCGCGTCGTCCGCCTCCCGCATGTCCGGCCGGTAGGCGCCGATGAGGTCGACATGGGTGCCGGGCCGGAGCCACTCGCCCTTGAGGAATGGCGCCACCGCCATCGTCGCGGTCGACACGATGTCCGACTCGGCCACGGTGGCGGCAAGGTCGGTGACGGCACGGACAGTGACGCCCGGCGCCTGGCAATCGGCAGCCAGCTGCGCCGCCTTTTCCGGCGTGCGGTTCCAGATGCGGATCTCTTCCAGCTGCGGAAACACCTCCCGGTAGGCCTCGACCAGCGAGCGCGCCAGCGTGCCCGCGCCGCAGATCAGCAGCCTGCAAGAATCCGGCCGGGCGAGCAGGCGCGCGCCGAGAACGGAATCGCCGGCCGTCTTCCACTTGGTGACGAGGATGCCGTCGACCAGCGCCACCGGCGCGCCGCTCGCCTCGTCGAACACCAGGACGCTGCCTTGCACGGTCGGCAGCGGCGGATCGCAGCGGGGGTTCTCGGGATAGACGGTGACCGACTTCAGCGCGATGCCGAGGCCGGGAATCCAGGCTGCCCGGTTCAACAGGCTCCGGCCATCGCTCGATAGCAGCATGTCGCCGATTTGCGGCGCCGGCAGGCGATGGCCCGCGGCGATCGCGTCGGCGACCATCGTCCAGGACAAAAGCCCGTCGGCATCCGCAAAGGAGATCACTCTCACGGCGTGGTTTCCGACGCGCGGGCAGGCGCCGGGTTGATCGCCGGCGTCTGTACCTGGCGGGTGGCAAAGGGCTGGAAGCCGTGCTTCAGGTAGAGCGGCAGCGCGGCCGGATGGTCGAGCGTGTTGGTCTCAATCGAGACGCAGCTGATGCCCTCGGAAAACCCGGCCTGGATCGCCTGCGACAGCAGGAAGCCGGCGAGCCCGCGGCCGCGGAATTCCGGCATCACGCCGAGATGCACGATGCGCGCCTCGCCGATCGCCGGCCGCGTCTCGATCTCGAACCAGCCGATTGTCGCCGCGCCGCTCGTGGCGACGAAGATCCGGATGGCCGGCCCGTGGATCTCCCGGCGCAGAGCCTCGTCCGACAGCAGCCGCGAGGTCCAGTGATGCGCCTCGCCGACGGCGCGGTAGAGCGCGCGGTAGCGGGGTAGCGGCATCAGCGGCACTTCCTCGACGACGACCGGCTCAGGCAAGGCCGGCGGCGGAACCATCTGCTGCGGCCGGGTGCTTATCTGCAGGCTGGTGACGGTGGTGGTGAGGAGCGCCATCGGTTCAGCGCCCGGTTTCGACGGGAGTGTCGGTGGCCGAGCCCCATTCGGTCCACGAGCCGTCATAGAGCTTGACGTCGGCATTGCCGAGGCTGGCGAGCGCCAGGCTTAGCACCGCGGCGGTGACGCCGGAGCCGCAGCTCGTCACCACCGGTGCGTCCGGATCGACGCCGGCCGCCGCGAAGGTCTCGCGCAGCGCCTCCGGCGACTTCAGCCTGCCGCCCTCGGTGACGAGGCCGATCGGCACGCTGGCGGCGCCCGGCATGTGGCCGGCGCGGACGCCGGCGCGGGGTTCCGTTGCTTCGCCGGCAAAGCGGTCGGCGGGACGGGCGTCGGCGATCTGCCGCCCGCCCATCTCGACCCAGTCCTTCATCTCGTCCAGCGAGGCGACGGCGTCGCGGTCGAGGTGCGCGTCGAAGACGGCCGGGGTGGGCGAGGGCGTTTCGGTCTCGACCGGCAGGCCGGCCGCCTGCCAGGCAGGGAAGCCGCCGTCGAGGAGGCGCACGTCCTCCGCACCGAACACCCGGAACAGCCACCAGACCCGCGGCGCCGAGAACAGGCCCATGCCGTCATAGACGACGATCGTGTCGGTGTCGGAAATGCCCATCTGCCCGGCGGCTTCCGCGAACACCGTCTCCTTCGGCAACGCGTGCGGCAGGCTGGAGGCGGGATCCACCACCGCATCCTGGTCGAAGAACACCGCGCCCGGAATGTGGCCCGTGTCATATTCGGCGCGGGCAAAGCGGTTCTGCGCCGGCAGATACCACGAGGCGTCGACCACGGCGATGCCGGGTCGGCCGAGGGTCTCGGCGAGCTGCTCGGGGCTGATCAGGAAGGGGTTCTGGGTCATGGCGATGGTCTCGTATCTGTGCGCCGCTGCGTCGGCTACAGCCGGCGCAGCACGTCAGCATAGTCCCGGACAGGGCGGGAGCGAAAGGCAAGGCGGGCATATCGTTCTGGCGAAATCTCAAGCCGGGAGCGGGCCGAAGCGGATCCGGAAGCGGCGGTTGATCTTGCCCTTCTTCTCGATCTTGCCGATGTGGATTTCGCCAACCTCGCCGGTCTCCTGCACATGCGTGCCGCCGCAGGGCTGGGTGTCGACCGCACCGTCCTCCCCGATGCAGACCAGCCGGATCCGCCCGTGCCGCGCGGCGGGCGGACATTGGCCGACTTCACCAGGCCGGGATTGGCATCGAGCTCGGCATCGGTGATCCAGCGCGTGAAGATCGGGTGGTTCTCGCTCACCAGCTGCATCATCTTGGCGGTGATCTCGGCCTTGTCGGCGGAGGCGTCCGGAATGTCGAAATCGACGCGGCTCTCCTCCTCGCCGACGGCGGCACCGGTGATCGGGAACGGGCAGACGACGCTGAGGAGGTGACAGGCCGTGTGCATCCGCATCAGCCTGTAGCGGCGCTGCCAGTCGACATGCAGCACCAGCGTCGCGCCGGGCTCGGGCAGGACGGCGCCGGCCTCCGCCAGCATCAGCACCGTCGCCTTGTCCGGCGCATAGACCGTGTCGACGACCCGGATCTGGCGCCCGTCCTCGGTCTCGACGAAGCCGCTGTCGCCCGGCTGGCCGCCGCCGGCGGCGAAGAAATTGGTGCTGGGAAAGACCAGGCCGGCAAGGCCCCCCTCGGCCGCCGGCTCGATCCGCTCGAGCCGGGCCTCCATCGTCGAAAGGTAGGAATCCTCCTGGTAGACGCGCTCGGTCACGACACGCTCTCGTAGGGGATGTCGAACTCAGCCGGCTTCGCCTCGATCCAGTCCGGGGTCGGCAGACCCTTTTCCTTCAGGAACGCCGGGTTGAACAGCTTCGACTGGTAGCGGTTGCCGTAGTCGCAGAGGATCGTCACGATCGTGTGGCCGGGTCCCATCTCGCGGGCCATGCGGATCGCGCCGGCGATGTTGATGCCGGACGAGCCGCCGAGGCAGAGGCCCTCCTCGTGGACCAGCGCGAAGACGATCCGCAGCGCTTCCTCGTCCGGGATCTGATAGGCGAAATCCGGGGTGAAGCCCTCGAGATTGGCGGTGACGCGGCCCTGGCCGATGCCCTCGGTGATCGACGAGCCTTCGGCCTTCAGCTCGCCGTGGGCGTAATAGTTGTAGAGCGAGGCGCCCATGGGGTCGGCGATGCCGATCTTGATCCGGCCGGAACGGCGCTTCAGCCCGATCGACGTGCCGGCCAGCGTGCCGCCGGTGCCGACGGCGCAGATGAAGCCGTCCACCTCGCCGGCGGTCTGGTGCCAGATCTCCTCGGCGGTGGTGACCACATGCGCGTCGCGATTGGCGACGTTGTCGAACTGGTTCGCCCAGATGGCGCCCTGCGGATGGGTCCGGGCCAGCTGCTCGGCGAGACGCCCCGACAGCTTCACGTAGTTGTTGGGGTTCCTGTAGGGGACCGCCGGCACCTCGATCAGCTCGGCGCCCATCAGCCTGAGCGCATCCTTCTTTTCCTCGCTCTGGGTTTCCGGAATGACGATGACCGTGCGGTAGCCGAGCGCATTGGCGACCAGCGCCAGGCCGATGCCGGTATTGCCCGCCGTGCCTTCCACGATGATCGCGCCCGGGTCGAGCAGGCCCTTGTCCTCCGCGTCGCGGATGATCGCGAGCCCGGCGCGGTCCTTCACCGACTGGCCGGGATTGAGGAACTCGGCCTTGCCGTAGATCTCGCAGCCGGTCTCCTCCGACGCACGCTTGAGCCGGATCAGCGGCGTGTTGCCAATGGCGTCGAGGACAGAGTTGTATCGGGGCATGGGGGGACTCGGAGATCGTGGGGGCAAGGAACGCTGCCGCGAACCTATGGTCGGGCGCGGGGCGAGGCAAGCCGACGAACCGTCGACAGCGCGTCCCGGGCGGAGAAGGTGGTCTCGACGACGGTGCGTCGGCGCGCGAAACGCGGCCGGCGCGCGCAGCGGTGTCCGAGCATGGCGACCACTCGGCGAAGAAAGAGTACATCGCCCGCTCGTAACAAAAATCGCGCGACAGTCTTTAATATGCCCCTGCGTCATGGTAGATAGTCTTCGTTCTCCAAACTTGGTCTATCCAACCACAGGAAGGTAGGTGTCCGATGGGAAGAATCATGGGAGAGGATGATGTCTACATCAATAACCTCTTCGAACTGCTGAATCTTCGTTTTGCGCCGCCGCAGGGTCACGGAGATGACGATTTCGGCGGGATCGAGGAGATGGTCGCTCTGCAGAAGCAGTTCGCAATCTTCAGGGAAGGGCGGAGCCTGCGCGACAGTGCCGCCATCATGAATTTGGGCGGCTTCTGGAACACCCGCGCGAGGAACCGCTGGTATCGCGTTCTCGCCGACCTGAACTCCTACGAGTCGAATATCGAGGGCGTGAACGGCGATGAAGCGATCGTCGCTTCGCTGATAAGAAACCTCGCCTCCAGGGCGCCCCTGCCAGTCTACTTCAAGGCACATGATTCCCGGGTAGAAGGAATGCGGCGTGTCATCGTCGAGAGTGGCCCGATCGCCGGCTTCTTCATCGACATTCCCTACCTGACGATCTCGCTTCCCATGCGGCCGCGAAACTCCGCCCGCGCAGACGTCGAGACAAGCACGTCTTTCGTCTCTTCCGGGGAGCTGCGCCCCGAAGGCGTTTCCTTGGGCGCATAGCCATCCAAGACGGCGAAGGTCGCACGGCGCCTGCAGTAAAAGACCCTTCGCCGTCTTCCCCTGAATCAACTGATAATCATGACCGTCCGCTTACGGCGGCCATCTCGCTAAACTTTCGATTTCAACTGAGTGAAAGAGCCAGTCGATGGGTAAAATCATGGGAGAGGATGATGTCTACATCAACAACCTCTTCGAGTTGCTGAATATTCGCTTCGCGCCGCCGCAGAGTGGCGCTCCGGAAGAGTTTGGCGGGATCGAGGAGATGGTCGCGCTGCAACAGGAATTTGCGATCTTCCAGAAGGGTCGCAGCTTCCAGAAAAGCGCTGCGATCATGAATCTCGGCGGTTTCTGGAACGCCCGGTCGAAGAACCGCTGGTACCGGATGCTGGCGGACCTCAACTCCTACGAGTCGAGTATCGACGGCATGAACGGCGACGAGGCGATCGTGTCCTCGCTGGTCGAGAACCTTGCCTCCAGCAAACCGTTGCCGGTCTACTTCAAGGCACATGATTCCCGCGTCGAGGGCCAGAAGCGCGTCCTGATCGAGAAGGGCCCGGTGAAGGGGTTCTTCATCGAGGCCGACTACCTGATCATCTCGCTGCCCATGAAGCCGCGATCAGCCTAGGCCGATCCGGTGGACGGCACGACAATCGAACCCGGTGGCGGGCAGGGCCTGCCACCGCACGCCGGACCGGGCGCTGGAGGCGAAGACGCGTTCGCCGATCTTCGCGAGACGGTGGATGCCTATTATTCGCGTCGACTCGCCCGCTTTGGTCCCACACCCCTGGGGGTCGACTGGAGTTGCGTGCCGACCCAGGAAATGCGGTTCGTGCAGCTGCTCAAGCTCTGTGATCTCTCTACCTCGAAGAAGCTTGTCCTCAACGACCTTGGCTGCGGCTACGGCGCGCTGCTGGCCTATCTGGGCTGGCGCCATCCCGACATCGCGCTCGATTATCTCGGCGTCGACCTGTCGGCGGCGATGATCGCGCAGGCGAAACGCCTGTGGCGCGGCCAGCCCGCGATCGCCTTTGCAACGGGCGGCGATTGCCCGCGTGTCGCGGACTATTCGTTCGCCAGCGGCATCTTCAACGTTGCGCTGGATGCGCCGCGGGACCGCTGGGAGGCCTATGTGGCTTCCGTCCTCGACAATCTGCGGGCGACCAGCCGGATCGGCTTTGCGGTCAACTTCGTCGCGGCGCGGCCCGCTTCGGCTGAGGCGAAGCCGGGTCTCTACAGTACCAGCCCGGAGCGATGGACGACCTACTGCGAAACTGAACTCCAGGCGCGGGTTGCACTGGTGACAGGATATGGCATGCGTGAATTCACTCTACTTGTAACCGTATAGGGGGAAATCTCGCAGGGGATCCATCATCGCTCGACCTTGCGCAAGCATCGGTTCGAACACGAACGCACCGGTCTGCTGGATGAGCCTGTCGGCTTCATCGAACAGATCCTCCGCCTCGAGTAGCCGCGCGGACCCATCGCGGGCAAGATAGGCCGCCCCCTTCACAAGCATGGCTCGGAGTTCGGGCATGCGGGCGGTAAGCGTCCGCGCGGCGTCGATCGCCTGGTCTGCAGCGGCAAGTGCTTGCGCTTCCTGGCCGGCCTGGAAGTGGCACTCCGCAATGACAGCCAGAGTATCCGCCGCGTGGTCGCGTGCGGCCTTCATCGTAACGATGGAAGTGAGCGCCCTTTCCAGATCCCGCAGGGCGGCGACTGGATCGCCACCGATCGCGGTCGCTAGCCCGTTGCAGTAATGGCGGAAGACCAACAGATACGGACTGCCGTGTCGCTCTGCGAGCGCCGCGACGGAGGCGGCGTGTTCGGCAGCCAGCGACGCGTCCTGCTGGAACCAGGCTAACTCGATCATGCCGAGATGCGAAATGAACAGCACCGTCGGATCGACGAGGGCCGGCTCGAGCGCGAGCATCTGGTCGAAGCAGGCCCGCGCCTCGTCCGGGCGTCCGAGATGGACGAGGATACGGCCCCTGAGGCTGAGCACCCAGTGCTCGACACTATAGCCGAGGAACTGGTGGTCGAAGGGCTCGATGGCCGGGATGCGCTCGAGCGCGGCGTCGTTGGCCGCCAGCGCCTTGGTGAACAGGCCCGCCCATCCATAGGCCTGGCTGAGCGAGGCGTTGAGCGTCGCGGCACGCCCGCGGTCGCCGGTCGGCTCCACCAGGGCCAGCGCCTGCTCGATCTGGGCGGCATAGTCGTCGGCCGGGCCGCCGCTGGCTCCGGCCAGCCGTGCCTCGACGAAGAGCAGCAGCGCGACCATCGCGTCGTCGGTCTCGCGGGCGATCTGCAGCGCCTCCGCCAGATAGGGCCGCGCTTCCTCGACGGTCACGCCCTCGCGCCAGCCGAGCCACGCGATCTGGGCGCTCGCCATGATGCGCAGCTGGTCGACCTCGGGGCAGCGGATTTCCCCGAGCAGCATCGTGCGGACCTTCCGCCAGCGCTTGATCGCTTCGCCGGTGCTGGTCGCGCCCACCCAGCGGGCTGCCCGCGCACCGAATGTCGCAGCCGCGAGCGTGTGGCCCGCCGCCTCGTGGTGATAGGCGATCAGGGCCGCGTCCTCGTCCAGCCTGCCCTCGGAATAGCTCTGCATCGCCTCCGCGACCGCGGCGTGAAGCACGGCCCGGCGCGACTTGAGCTGCGTCCGGTAGGCGACCTCCTGGATCAGCGGATGGCGGAAGGCATAGCAGCGGCCGCCGGCGCCCTGTTGCGGCTCGATCATTTCCGCTGCGCTCAACCGGTCGAGCGCCGTCTGGACGTCCGCCTGCGGTACCTCGGCGACGCTCTCCAGCACGTTGAGCGGAAACTGCTTGCCGATCATCGCGCCGATCTGCAGCACGGCGCGCTCGACCGGATCGAGCCGGTCGATGCGGGCGCCGATGACGTCCTGGACGGTCGAGGGCAGGGCGTTGTCGTTGGCCGGCGAGCCGAGCGTGTAGCTTCCCGGTGCACCCAGCAGCGTGCCGTTCTCCGACAGCGAGCGCACCAGCTCCTCCATGAAGAAGACGTTGCCACCGCTGCGTTCGGCGACGCGGCGGTGGATATCCTTGAGTTCCGGCCGGGTGCCGACCAGCGTGTCGAGGATCGCGTCGGTTTCGGTGTTGCTGAGCTCGGCCAGGAACATCGAGCGATAGTGCGGCGTGCGCATGAACGGCGCGCGATAAGCCGGCCGGTAGTTGAAGACCAGCATGGTCCGCGTCGATTCCACCGCCTCGACCAGCGCGGCGAGAAACTCGCCGCTCGCCGCGTCGGCCCAGTGGAGGTCTTCGACGATGATCACCGAGGGCTGACGGCCGATCTGCCGGACGAGGTCGCGCAGAATGTCCAGGAGCCGCGTCTGCCTAGCCTTGGGGCTGGCCAGGGAACGTTGCTGCTCGTCGGCAAGGCCGAGAAATTCGAACAGCAGCGCCCGGTCGGCCTCAAAGGTCGCGCCGATCTCGGTCAGACGCTCGGCAATCCGGTCCCGCGTCACTTCGGGGTCGTCGGACGAGGAGACCTGCAGGATCATCCGCAGGAAATCCAGCGCCAGCTGCAATGGCGTTGCGTGGCCGTAGGGTTGCGCTCGGGCCTCGTAGACTGGCAGGCCGCGCCCGCGGCACCATTCGGCGAATTCGTAGCAGAGGCGGCTCTTGCCGCTGCCCGGCGCGCCCTCGATGCCGGTAACACGGGTCTCGCCACTTTCGATGGCGCAAAGCGTGTCGCGCAGCGCGCCGATCTCGGTCGTCCGGCCGCAGAAGGCGGTGAGGGTGGCGCCGCGAAACTCGCGGCTGGCCGGACCGCGCCGCCGGGCCAGCAACTGGAACACCGAGACCGGTTCGGGAATGCCCTCCAGCCTCCGGGCTCCAAGCGAACCTGTGACGAAGCTCGAGCGGATGAGGCGATAGCTTTGTTCGGAAATGCAGATTCCGCCTGCGTCAGCCAGCGCTTGAAGCCGGCTGGCGAGGTGGATGGCCACGCCATGCGCATCCCGTCGGCCCTGCGGATCGGCGCCCGGCGGGCCAAAGACCACTTCGCCGGTATGCAGCCCGACGCGGATCTTCAGCCCGTCCTCGCGTTGGGCGAAGGCTTGCTGCAGCGCCAGCGCGGCCTCGCAGGCGAGAAAAGCGTGGCCTTCCTGGGCGCGCGGCGCGCCGAACAGCGCGAAGATGCCGTCGCCCATCGTCTGCACGACCGTTCCGTCGAAGCGCGTCACCGCGTCGCACATCGCCGCGATCGCCGGCCTGAGGCGATCCATCGCCTGCTCCGGGTCGAGCCGCGCCAAGAGCCGGGTCGAACTGACGATGTCGGCGAAGAGGATGGTGGCCTGCTTGAACTCGCCGCTCGCGGTCAGCTTGAGGGCGGTGGCCGGGGGCCGATCGGAAAGCCGGGTCCCGCAAGCGCTGCAGAAGGCCGCCGCCGCCGGGCTCTCCGCCGCGCAGCCGGGACAGGAGACGACAACAGGCTCCCCACAGTCTTCACAGTGGGTGCGGCCGGCCGGGTTCTCTGTGCTACAGCTGGGGCAGCGCATGGTTTCTTGCTGCTGACGATACGTAACCCGGGCAAATGACGCTTTTAGCCCAAGCCTGTCAACGTGGCAGAGCACAACGGCACATGCTCTCACGGCATCTGGCGAACCCCAGGTTGCGGGTGAGGGTGCGGAGCCCGGACCGGGAACTATTCCCGGTAGTGGGCTTCCGAAAGGATGCGTCGCAGCTCAAGGATCGCCGAGAGGCGACCCTGGTGAAACTCGCTGGCCGGTGCCTCACGCGAGTCGGCCTCGATACGCCGCTCGAGCGTATCGAGCACATGGGCGACGTGGTCGCCGGAATAGCTGTCGAAGAGGCGCGGCTTGAGCATGGTCATCGCGATTGCTTGCATCCTGGCGCTTGCCGCGCACTAGCGTTGGGTGCCGCAGACGTGGCTGCCGGCTCGTATGACCGCATCGCGACGGACCCACCCGCCGAGTGATCGAACCTCGACCGCCAGCCTACTTGGCGCTTGCGACGGTGTCCGTTCCCTGCCGATACGGCGCGAACGGTTCGCTTTTGAAGATCTCCTCGATCTCCGGCAGCGTGAAGGACGCATCATCCGTGTCGATCGAGAGGCTGTAGCGCGGAATTTCGTCGCCCTGCATCACGTGGCAGATCGCGTCGGCCAGCGTATCGAAGCGCTTGTGTGCAAGGCCGCCCTTGGGCAGCACGCGGCGGGCGGAGCGCGCCCAGAAGATGTCGGCGGGAAGGGTGAAGTCGATATCGTCCATGCGGGTGCCTTGTCCTGCTGTTGGCGACACGCTCGACTCACCTGAGCGACGCGCCGGATCGTATCCCTTATCTAGGGGACCCGTGCCGCATTGTCGCGTCCACTCGCAAACGCGGGTCCCATGCGACGGTGACAAACCGGCATTGCAGGCGGAGGACGGCCATGAAACGTCGGAGGGAATACCGACGCCGTCCGGCCGGGAGCGCGCCGTAGTTCGGCTCCACGTTCTTCTGTGACTCCCGTCGGTCCTCGGGTTGCCCCCGCCGTCGCGGCTCAGCCCTGGACCGAACGATAGGCAGCGAGGGCGCGGTCGCGCGCCTTGCCGTGGTCGACGATGGGCGCCGGATAGGTCTTCCCGAGAACGACGCCGGCTTCATGGAGCGTGCTTGCGGCCGCCGTCCAGGGTGCGTGGATGACGCGCGCCGGCAGGTCATTCAGTTCCGGAACGTACTGGCGGATATAGGCGCCGTCCGGGTCGAACTTCTCGCTCTGGGTGATCGGATTGAAGATGCGGAAGAACGGCTGGGCATCGGCGCCGGAACCGGCGATCCACTGCCACTGCGCGTTGTTCGAGGCGACGTCACCGTCGACGAGGGTATCCCAGAACCACGCTTCCCCCTCGCGCCAGTCAATCAGCAGGTCCTTGGTCAGGAACGACCCGACGATCATCCGCACGCGGTTGTGCATCCAGCCGGTCTGCCAGAGCTGCCGCATGCCGGCATCGACGATCGGATAGCCGGTCATCCCCTTCTGCCAGGCCCGCAGCACGGAACGGTCAGTCTCCCAGGGGAACTGGTCGAAGCGGGCGTTGAAGTTCTCCGTGCCGAGCGGACCGAAATGGTAGAGCAGATGGTAGCTGAAATCCCGCCAGACCAGCTCCTTGCGAAAGGTCTGGATCGCCTCCGGCCTGATCGTTTCGTCCTCGGCGGCGCGCGCGATAGCCGCATGCCAGAGGCGATAGGGCGATATCTCACCCCAGCGCAGATGCGGCGACATGCGCGAGGTCGCGTCGATCGCCATGCGGTCCCGCCCGTCGTCATAGGTCCCGAGGCGCTCGTCGCAGAAGGCTGTAAAGCGGCGGTGGGCTGCGGCCTCGCCGATCTCCCAGAATGAAGCCAGGCCACCGGACCAGTCGGGCTGCGTCGGGCGGAGCTGCCAGCTGTCGAGCGTGTCGGAGCGCGGCAGTTCATCGGGAATCGCCAGGCTGCGGGGTGGGTCGATCGGATTGCGCGGCTCTGTCTCGGAGACGTTCTTCCAGAACGGCGTGTAGACCTTGTAGTAGCCGCCGGTCTTGGTGGTCACACGTTCCGGCCGGTGGAGGATATTCGCGGTGAAGGCCCTGACGGCGACGTCGCCTTCGAGGGCGTCGGCCACAGCCTGGTCGACCGCGCGCCCGGCCTCGTCGTAACGGCGGTTGAACAACAGCGCTCCCGCGCCGACCGACCGGACGATGGCGGGGACCTCGACCGCCGCCTTGCCGCGGCGAAGCACAAGATCGGCGCCGATACCCTTCAACGATTGCGTCAATGCCGCCAGCGAATGATGCAGCCACCAGCGGTGCGCGCCGCCGATCCCACGGACGCCGTCGGTTTCGTCGTCGAGCACATAGAGCGGCACGACGGGTCGGCCGGTGCCGGCGGCTTCGGCCAGTGCCGGATTGTCGTCGAGCCGCAGATCGTCGCGCAGCCATACGACGATCGGACGTCGGTCGTTCGTCGATGCATCTCGGGTACTCATGCCTGTCCCTCTCGTCGCGGGCTTAGCTGTAGCAGGCGCGCGACGGGGCGAGGCGGGTGCGACAAAGCGCTGCCCGTCGCCGGAAAATCATCGCGGCGGGCATTCGATTCGATCAGTGATGAATGGACGGTGGCTCCCCGGGCCGGATTCGAACCAGCGACCGATCGATTAACAGTCGAGTGCTCTACCACTGAGCTACCGGGGAATACGCATGTCTCAGCGTTGGCGTGCCTATAGCAAAGCTATACCCGACTTGCCAAGCCGCGCCGGGCAAAAAACCGGACGGGGCTGCAGTGCCAGGATGTTTTGTCCTGCCGCCCGCAGACCCCATGTGAGGCAGAGCAGCAATTGAAGGGACGGGCAGAGCCCGGCGCGACGCATGACTGACCGCGAGGAAGAGCCGACGGTGCCGGGCACAGCACCGCAGCGCATTCGGCTGTTCGGGCGAGACTTCACGCTGCCGGCAAACCGGGCAACCCGCGTCAGCCTGGGAATCGCCTTGACCATCGGCGGCATCCTGGGCTTCCTGCCGATCCTCGGCTTCTGGATGATCCCGCTCGGCCTCATCATCCTGTCGGTTGATTTCGCGATCGTCCGCCGTGCCCGGCGCCGGACGGCCGTGAAATGGGGCCGCTGGCGCGCCAACGGCAAGGCGAACAACGTTGAGCAGCAGCCCCGTACCGACGGCGGGAAAACGTCGGCTGGCCTGCCTCGGGACCCGAGCGACTGACCGACGCCGGTCAACGCAGCCGGGTTGGCCGCCAGATGACGATGCCCGGCCGGCGGTCACGTTCGATCTCCTCCGCATTGACCTCGCAGTCGCGAAGCCGGCATTCGCGGCATCTGAACGGCAGCCGATCAAGCGCAAGGGCCGGATCGGCAACACTTGCAAGGTCGCTCGCCAGGAAGGAAGCGGCATGCCCGCATCCCCGACATCGCGCCGTCACCAGCATTTCCGCCCGGGCGGCTTCGCCCACTGTTCGTTTTGCCACCATCCCTGCGAACTGGTACAAAGCATGAACATCGTCAAGCCGAAAAAGGCTCGGGGCACTGGAGCGCCTGTCTCGGCACCCTCAGCGGACGATTTCGTCGTTCACGCGCTTCCAGGAGGGCGTCCAGGGGCCGACGCCATTGACGGGCGCTGGTGTCTCGAACGAAACCGTCGACTTCATCTTCGGCTGCGCCTGGTAGGCCAGTGGCTGGCGCGGCTGCGGCTTCGGCCGCGTGGCGTCTTGCGTTTCGACGTTCCGGTCGGTGCCATAAAAATTGCCGAAGATCCCGTCGCCCGTCGAGGCGAACTGGGCAGCGGCCGGATTGGGGGCGGCGATTGCGAGGGCAAGGCCGGCTGCGAGGAGCGGAAGCGTTTTCATCCTGATCATCCTTCGTTGTCGCATTGGCAATCGTAGCGGGTTCCACCGACGGATCATGTGCGGTGCAACACAGCAGCTTCTCGTCTCGCTGGCGAAGGTCGATCTCCTGGCCGAGCGGGCGGACGTGGTGATCCGGGCGAACTCCGGTCTCGATCAAAATCGCGACCTGATCGCGCGCCGGCTCGGGCCTGTCGCCATGGTGCTGGCCGCCAGCCGTGCCTTTCCTGCCGCCCATCCGCCGATCGCCGTGCGGGGACCTTTCGGCGCTGCCGACCATCACCTACCCGAAGGCCGCCGATCAGGATCTCTGGGAATATTACGACCCGGACGGCGCGCCGACGCGGATCCGCCACGAACGCCGGATTATCTGCAATGAATTCGCGGTGACGCGGGAGGCCGCGGTCGAGGGGCTCGGGGGCGCGATGCTACCGGAAGCGATCTGTTTGGATGCCTTTGCGGCCGACGGGCTCGAACGGGTGCTGCCGAAACATCACGCCGGCGACTCGGCAATGTACCTGCTGTCACCTCGCGGCGCGGCATGTTGCCCGCCGTGAAGGTACTCCGCGACGATCTGATCGCCACGCTGCCCGGAGAGATGCGGCCGAAGCGGGCAAGTCTGCAGTCCCGGTCGTCGGCCTGAGGCCATTCTGCCCGCCGGTCAGCTTTTCGGCATAAGGGAGGGGAAAAGCCGATCGGCACCACGCCAATCGGTTCGGTCAGTGGTCGAAGCTGTCGTACCAGCCGTTGTCGTTGGCCGGCGACTTCGACCGGCTCTCGAACGGATCGTGGCGGTCTTCCGGGCTCAGCGGCGGCTTCTTGCGCGACGCGTCGGTCTTGGCGTTGTCGGTCTGCATGGGCTTGGCCCGCTCGTCTTGGTGATGTCTGGATCACTCCCTGTACGCCGACCAGCCAGACCAATGGTGTTCGCTGCGTCACACACACGACGCGATCCGGCAAAATCCCGGGCGATGGCCGGTTTCCGGCGTCGGTTTCCGGTCAATCTTCGTGAAGGCTGCTTACCGCGCGTGACTTGAGCGACCACCAGGCGCCGGATCCGCGCACACCGTCCTTCCCTGAAAGTCCATAAACATCGGCGACGCCGAAACTGGACGAAAGCCAAGGTCCGAGCAGGTGGCCGATACAGGCAAGGGGACTTCAATCTCCTGCGACCTCCGCCGGCACCTCGCCGTGCCGCACGAGCACGATCGGCTCTTCCAGGACTTCGCCCGTCTCGACGTCGACGGTCTGCTCGACAGCCACGACGCCGACCACATTGCCGAGTCGGGCGCCGTCACGGTCAGCTCGAAGCTTGGCTTCCGCAGCCGTCTTGAACTGCATGGTCTGCCCGTTCATGAGCCGGCGTCCCTGTTTCACGAATTGCTGCACGACGAAGAGCTTGCTGACGGGCATGGATGATTCCTTCGGCCGGGAGGGCAGGGCAAGCCCGGCCATATCACGTCGGTGCCGAACGCCCGACAGTCCATGCGAAGGGTATTGCCGAAACAGAATGCCACAACTTTTTCAGCGTGTGGCCAGGCTCGTTTTACCACACCGAATTCGGCGATCAGATCGGATGCCCGAGTGTGGCTATGGAGGCCTCGGAGGGAATCGAACCCCCGTGCAAGGATTTGCAGTCCCCTGAGGACCATTGATTTAATTGAGATTTATGGCGCCATGTCGCGTCCATGTCGCGTCAAGACAGAAGGGCAGTTGCTGCGGCTGCCAGTTCGTCTTCAGCGTCATCCCTCGGGAACAGATGTCCATAGACGTCCATCGTCATCACGATCGATGCGTGGCCGAGCCGCTCCTGGACCATCTTGGCCGGCAGCCCGAGACCGCCATCCTCCCGGCGATTGATGCACCAGGAGGCGTAGAAGTGCCGAAGCGAATGCAGGCCGGTGTATTTCGCGGCCATGGCCGGCTCGCCTTTCCTGACTTCGCCCGTGGCGACCACGACCCCGGCTCGGATCATGGCGGGGATCAGCCCCGAGCGGACGATGCTGGCATGTGTCCGGGATGCGCCGTCATCATTGCCGAAGACGAGGAGGGAGTTGCCGCCGCTCCTCAGCCGATGTTCCTTCAGCGCATTCAAGACGAGAGGCGGGACGGGGATCTTGCGCGTGCCGGCTTCCGACTTCGGGGCCCCGACCACGCCATAGGCATCGATCCGCTGGTTCACGCTGATCAGGTTGCGCTTGAAGTCGACGTCCTGCCAGCGGAGCCCGCGAAGCTCTGAGGAGCGCATGCCGCTGAAGATCGCGGTGATCAGCAGCGGGCGCCAGGCATCGTCCAGGGCACCGACAAGCGCCTTGATCTCCTCGCGAGTGGGAATGTCTACCCCGACCTCGATACGTCCCTTCTGGCGCCGCTCTGCTCGCCGGTCGCGTCCCTTCCGGCCGCTGCGAATATCGCGCACCGGGTTCCGAGTAGCGAGCCCGCGCTCGCTGGCGTCCGACAGGATCGATCCAAGAGACGTCAGCACCTTCCGCGTCATGATCGCCGACCGGCCGTCCCTGCGCATCCGGTCTTCGAAATCCCGGACGGTCGGCACGGTGATCTTCGATAGGAGGGTGCTGCCGATCAGGGGCTTGATGTGGATGTCCAGATGCGACCGCCGCTGCTTCATCGTCGACTGCTCGAGGCCGGCGTTCAGACCCGAGGTGATCCAGAGCTCGCCCGCGGTCTCGACCGTCACGCTGGCGCTGTCCGCGACATGGATTCCTTCCCGGACCTCGACCGTCGCAGTGGCGGCGAAGGCGTCAGCAGCCTTCTTGAGCTTGAAGGATTTCAGCCGGCGCTTGCCGGCGCCGTCCACGTAATCAACGACCCAGGCGGTTTTCGCCTCGCCCTTCGCTGTTGTCCAGGAGCGCTTCCGGACGCTCACGGCTCGACGTCCTTCTCGTCGTCGAGGTCGACCGCCGATATCCGTTCATAGCGCGCTTTCAAGCCGGCTTCGTAGCCTTCCCGATATACCTCGAACTGTTCGTCCGACATGGCGTCGCCGCGCTCGAGCCGTCGCACCATGGAGCGCCATTCCGGATCCAGCGGATACTTCGCCGTGGAGCGCCCTGTGGAAAGCGCTTCGATCTCGACTTGATCAAGACCGTGTGTGCTTAGCTCGGCTTCATCGTCGGCGAATTCCTCTTCCCAGCGATCGAGCCGTAGCCTGATCCGTTCCCGAGAATCTTCATCGACGCCTTGAATTGTCCCGTCAGCGATTGCTCGGACGGTATCAAGGAGTTCGCCGGAAAGTTGGCTCAGAGGAGTTTTTTCCGCACCCGCCTTCAATATCCTCAGCAGGTCGAGGATGTAGGACACCCTGCTTTCGATTCCCACGGGCTCAGGGAATTCATTTTCCAGAATGCGGATGATCTCTTCGTTCATGGAGCGGCCCTGAAGCTCCGCGTAGGCCTTTACGCGATCCCGCAAACCCGGCGGAAACCGCAGCATGTACTGATCCGCGCCGCGACCCGCTTTCGCCATTTCCCCTGATCCCCAAATTTACCCTAGCACTGTCTTTGGTCGCGCTTGACGTCAACCATAAGACGGTAGTACCCCTATTACCGTCTTATGAAGAAAGGGTTACGGAAAATGACAAAATCTGAGGAAGCTTCGCTCGATCTCGTTTGGGGCATCGCAGCCATCGCGAAAATGATCGGGAGGAACGAGCGGCAGACGTACGACATGCTCGCGTCCGGCCATTTGCCGGCGAAGCAGGTCGGATCGCGATGGGTCGCCGAGCGCGGCAAGCTGATCGCCTTCTTCATGGAGACCGCAGCGTGAGATGGCTCGATCCGCTTCAGGCCCGGTTCTGGGGCATGGCGCGCTCGGCGCGTCATCGACAAGGCGAAGGCTCGGACAAGCTCAATCGTCCGGCGCTCGCAGGATCGGAGGGCGATCCTTTGATGGCCCTTCAGAAAGCAAAAGGCCCGGCCGAGGGTGCAGCCTCGCCGAGCCATGGTCCCAACAATCCCCGAGAGGAGAACGCTGTGAACAGGCAGCAAGATAACACCGCCGGCGCCAGGACGCCAGCCGGTCCCGACGCGATCATCGATGCCGTCAACCGGCTCGAGTCACCGTTGTGCGACGCCGTGAATATGGCGCGGGTCGTCAGTCAGCTGATCGAGCACGTCAATTATGAGGAGGTGCTCGGGCAACGGTGCCTCGTCATCCAGCACAACTCAGCCGAGGCGCTGACGTTCGCGATCTATCAGACGCAGGCGCTATTCGAAGCGGCGCACCTTGCATGGGACGACGCGAACACCTTCGCCTTCAGCCAGCGGAGGGCGTCATGACCGGCACCACCTACCGAGACGCAATGTTCGAAGTTGAGGGCCCGATCTACGAGGCGCTGGATCACGCTAACGCGCTCCAATGCTTCTGCCAGCTGACCCTGGTCGAGGACGGCCACGTCCTATCCGATGAACAGAAGGCCGCGTTCATTCACCTGATCGGCGAGAACTATGCCGCCAGCGGCCGGGTCGCTACCGAGTGGTCGAACGGCTGGAACGCGGCCGTTAACGCAGAATATGCGGAGCCGGCGCAGGATCCGATGCTGGCGCTCGTCATTCGGTACGGGAAGGGCGTGGCCACCTACGGCGCCTCCGGCGATCTGCCGGACGAACAGAACGAGGCGCTGGCGGCCGCGACGTGGCGTGCCTCCTACGATCGCCTCTGCACGGCGCCTCCAGCACCAACGACCAATGCCGGCGCGATCGAGGCCATCCGCCTCGTCCGCAAGGAATCTGTTGGCGGCGGCTATCAGCCGGCGCTGATCGAGAACGTCCTGACGGCGGTGACGGTCTTCCTGGAAGGGAGGGCCGCGGCATGATCAACCGAACACGAGAGGAAGTGCTCGACGAACTCGCCAAGGTGGCGGCCGAAGCCATGGCCCGTGGCGAGGACGGCATGAAGGCTGTCGAGGACATGGGCGTACCGACTTCGATCGCCGCTGAGGCATGGGTGATCGCGGACCGGGCGGAAGCCAAGAGATGGTGGCAGCGGGTCGAGCGAACGATCGACGGCGAAGTTATCCGCAAAGCGATCGGGGGTAAGGCATGAGCACCGTCGTCGCATTCAACCCTTCCCACGTCCTGATCTCCTCCGGTCGATGCACCGGGGGAGACGACCGCCACCTGATTGGGCGGTGGGTCCACATGGTTGATTTCGTCGATGAGGAGGGAGGTGTCCTTCACGACTATGTCGGCACCGACTGCGCCAAGGCCGACGAGGCTGCCGTTGCCTGGGCCCGCGACGTCGGCTGCCGGATCATCGACCGCTCGTCTCAGGAGCCGGACCGATGAGCGCAAAGAAGCAGAGGCCCCAGCGGGGTGATCCAATCGCGAAGGATGCGAGCGAGAGGGACATCTCGGCCATCACCGGCATGTCGAGGCGCAAGATCTGGCAGGCGAAGAAGATCGCCGAAATCCCAGAGCATGAGTTCGAGCGGATGGTCGAGAGCGACGATCCACCGACTCAACCTTCTGGAGGTGGCTCACCAGCGAGCCAGGTCGAGCCGCCACGAGCAGAAGATCTGCCCGCATTGCGGAGGTGAGCTATGACCACCATCCCAGCCGGCGGCAGCACCGGCTACGATCACGAGCACAGTGCGGCGATCACTGAGGCCAATTCGATCAGAAGGAGATCGATGTGAGATCGTTCGCCGCCATTCCGCCTGTCGTCTGGCAGATGGACATCAAGAAGCTCCGCGGCGACCCGACAGCGATCGCCGTCTACTACCACCTGACGACCAGTCCGCACTCGACAATGATCGGCATCTACGCGCTCGATCTGCACTACCTGTCGATCGATCTGGGGATACCCTTCGAAGGGGCTTCGAAGGGGCTTCGAAGGGTCATTGAGGAGGGTTTGGCTTCCTACGACGAAGAACACGAGATCGTCTGGGTGCACGAGATGGCGATCTCGCAGGTGGCGCCGAGACTGAGCCCGAAAGACAACCGCGTCTTGGCCGTCGCCAAGCAGCTCGCGCAACTTCCTATCTGTCAGATAACACTCGCTTTTTATGCCCGCTACCGGGACGTCTTCAACCTTCGTGATGCGCTCTGTCTGGAGGATTTCGAGCGGTCGTCGGGAAGGGGCTTCGAAGGGGCTTCGGAGGGCCTTCGAAGCAAGGAGAAGGAGAAGGAGAAGGACCAGGATCTAGGAGAAGGACAAAACAAGATCCGCTTCGACGATGAAAGGTTAGTGCCTACGCGCGAGGCTTTCGACGCGCAGGAATTCGCGTTCGAGCCGAAGCCGTCGCTGGAGGAGAACCGCAAGTTCCTCGTCCAGATGGGCGTACCTGCGCATCGAATGGAAACAGCCCTTCAGCGGCTGATCCGGGAAGCGCTGTTCCCCTGCGACATTGCCGAGTGGAAGACGGAGGTCCGCAATGGCCGAGCAGCTTGATCTGTTCTCCTGGGCCGCGGCTCAACCGTCGAACGTGATCGACGCACTGCCGGCGCTGATCCGCAAGGCAGCGATGGAAACGGCCTACCGGATCCCACGACCGAAGGGTGACGGGGTCATCACCGAAATTCGGAGGATCGCATGAACTCCCTCGTCCACATCGAGCCCGGCCAGTGGGTGCTGGCTTACAAGGAAGGATATGGTCCTTTCCCCGGCAGCGGCGAACTGCGCGAGGCGCTCGATCGCCTCGTCTATGAAGGATCGGGCTGGACCTGCCTCAACCGGCCGGCCGATCAGTTCGACGTCCTCCATGTCGCACGCGTCATGCCGAAGACGTTCACGGTCCTCGATGAGCCCGGCCGTCGCTTCCGCGATCAAGTGGTCGCCGCGGCGTCGACAGAGGGCGAGATCGTCGCGTTGCGCGACAAGCTCTTCGGCATCGGGGTCGCAGCCGATCGCGCGATTGAGGAAGAGACGGCCCGGGTGATGGCCGAATTTGCTCGGAAGACCCGAGCCGATGGGCTGGCCAAGATCCACCGCGCTCTGCCGCACATTTTCGGGAGGGAAGCATGAGCGCCTCGACCAACATGCCCGATCCTGGCGACGTGCCGGTCCTCGACTGGCTCGACGTCGATCTGCTCGACGTGGATCCTCTGTACCAGCGGCCGGAGGATGAAAAGCGGGTGGCGAAGATCGCCGAGGGCTTCCGCTGGGACCGGTTCGGCGCGCTCGTCGTCGCTCCAAAGGAGGGCGGCCGCTTCAGCATCATCGACGGTCAGCACCGGGCGCGCGCCGCGCAGCTGCACCCGAGCGTCACTGTCGTGCCGGCGGTGATCATCACGGCCGACGGGGTGGCCGAGGAGGCGGCGAGCTTCGTCGGCATCAATGCGAAGCGGAAGAACACCAGCGCGCTCGAGCTGTTCTTCGCCCATCTCGCCACCGGCGACGAGGATGCGGAAACAGTTCGCCAGGTGTGCGAACGGGCCGGCATCAGGATCCCGAAGCACCCGCAGGTCTACAAGCCGGGTGACTGCATCGCCGTTGCCGCCATCCAAGCCATCATCGGCCGGCGGGGCGCCATGCGGGCCCGGCAGCTCCTCGAGATCCTCGCCAAGGCCGAACTGGCGCCGATCACCGCGACGCACATCAAGGCGGTGGAGCACCTGATGATGGCCGACGAGTTCTGCGGCGTCATCGATGGCGAGGACCTCACGGCGACAGTCCTCGCGATGGGTACCGCGGCCGACGCCGAAGCGAAGCGGTTTGCGGCGACCCACGGCTGCCCGGCGTGGAAGGGGCTCGCCTCGACGTGGTTCCAGCGGTGCAGGAAGCGGAGGAGGGCGGCATGACCTACCAGCTTCCTCAATCGCTCGTCGCGCTCCGCAGCAAGCTGGTCAGCCTCGGCGCCGACGTCACCGCGTTCAAATCCGAGCGCCAGGCGGCGTTCATGGCTCAGCAGCTGCTCGGCACCCGGCTCAAGTTCCCGCCGAAGGGCACGTCGTGCTTTACACTTCTGCAGCGGATGGAGAAGGCCGCAGCCGACGCCGCGAGCACATCGGGCAAGTCATCTGCCCGCTCAAATCGGACATCTCTGGTCACCAGCTCAAAGACCAAGCGCGGCAAGGTCTCTCGGCCGAAACCGCCGCGGCCCGTCGCCACCTCAGCAACGGACTTCGACACGGGCCTCGTCGTCTTCTGCGACGGCGGCTGTGAACCAAACCCGGGCTTTGGCGGCTGGAGCTTCGTCGTCTATCGCGACGATGTCGAGATCCACGCCCAGCACGGCGGCGCGGCCGGTACCACGAACAACGTCATGGAGATCACCGCCGCGCTGATGGCGCTGCGGTGGTTCGTGGAGCGCCGCATCGTCGAGCCGGCCCGGCTGATCTGCGACAGCCAGTACGTCGTGAAGGGCTGCAACGACTGGCGGCACGGCTGGAAGAAGAAGGGCTGGCGCCGCGGTGTCGAGAAGGAGCTCGCCAACGTCGATCTGTGGCGGGAGCTCGACGTGGCTCTGACCCTGGTGCCGATCACGCTGGAATGGGTGAGGGGACACAACGGCACCGCCGGCAACGAGCGCGCCGATGAACTGGCGGCGATCGGCCGGGACGGTGTCCTGGAGCAGGTCCTCGACGTGGAGCGAGACCGCGCTTCACTGGGATATGCCTCCCGAATCCAGGATGAGATCGAACGGGAGAGGGAGGCCGGATGACGAACACCGCTGTCCTCGCTCTCCTGTCAGAATACGGCATCGAGGTGATCGGGAAGTCCGCATACCCAAGACCGGGTCAAACTCGGGCACCGGAGACCGTGGGGCGCATCCTTCGGCGGTTCGGGGAGGATCACGTCCGGATGGTCCTGTCAACGCTGGCGGAGACGGCAAACAACGGTCTGTGCATGGACGAGGTCGGCTTCTGGGCGGCTTCCGACATGATCCGGGCCTGCTCGTCCATCATCGAGAACGACGCAACAGCATTCCTCGAGCTGTTCGACGCGACCCCGGTGGGTGAACTGCAGCTGGTGACCCGCGACCTATCCGGCATCGTGCACCAGCGGCCGGCACTAGTCGGGATGCTCTACGAACGGGCCTATCGGCGGTTTGGCCCGAACGCCGGACAATTGGACCTTCTCGACGATCGGAGACAAGCATGAACGAGGCAGAGATCGCGGAACGGTTCATAGCCGCCGCGGAGACTAACCGGAAGCGCCAGGTGAAAGGGACGAAGCCGACGGAGTACGGCTCTGCCATGCCTGAATACGTCCGTACCCGCGCCGACATGAACGGCTGGGGCCGAAGCCACGGGGATCATCTGCTGCCCGGTGACGATCCGTTGGCAGAGGAGCGGCGGCGGTTCTGGGAAGGCGAGACCACCCGGCCAAGCGCGGCTGCCATCTCCTGCCTAGAGCAGTGCGAGCGCTGGACCGCAGTTCTCGTTTCCAGTCCCGACAATCGACGTGCGCTATGGGCATGGGCCAAATCGAAGGCCGGCGGGCAGACCTTCGCGTCGTGGTGCTTCAAGGTAGAGGGCATCCATCCAGAGACCGGGCGGCGCCGAAAAGATCGGGCAATCTCGCAAATTGCATCGGCTTTAGGCGGCAACGTGTTGCAGCATAAGGAAATGCAGGGTTCAGGGGTGTTGTTCGAAGGGGCCATTTCGGCATACTTTGCAGATACGGTCGAGGATGAAGCGCCCAAGGGGCCCAGAGACTTCTCCTGGCGATCCGACCCAGCACTCAGACCGGTCGACGATCCCGCAAATCGCGATACGAGATGGGCAGAGCGTCAAACGGAGCGCCGCCGGCAAATGGCCGAGCGGCCCGATCTAAAAAGGGGCCGCTCAGCCTGAACGGCCCCTTTGGGTTTCCCCTTAGAGCGTGCCGATTTCGACCTGCTCGTCGGCCGCATACTCCGGGGCCGATGATGCGTCGAACTCCGGCAGTGCCTCGATGTCTTCATCGGTCATGCCGCGAAGGAGAAGCTCGTCGCCCCGCATGGACATGGCGTCCAACGGCAGTGCGACCTCACGCTCGCCAAGTCCGAGGAACCCACCTTCGGCCAGCACGGCGTAGATGCGCTGGTCGACGAACACCAGACGCTCGACCTCACCCAGGTCCTCGTCGGCGCCATTGACGACGTTGCGACCGATGATCTCGGATGCGGCGACCTTCGTCGGCTCGCCGGCCTCCAGCGGTTCATCCCCGGCACGCAGGCTGGCGAACTGGTCCTGGCCCTGCGGCTGGCCGGTGGCAGCGGCGCCCTCCGTTGCGGCGCCACCCTCAGCGGCGGTAGCGCCCTGGGTTGCAGCGGCGCCCTGCGCTGCAGCAGCGTTTCCGTCCATCTTTTCCACCTGGATGTCCGGCTCGCCCGACTGAGTGTACTGGATGTTCGGCTCGCCGGTCTCGGAGAACTCGATCTTCGGCTCTGCCTGCTCGTAGCTGACAGCCGGCTGGCTTTCCTCGATGTTCACCGTAGCGCCGTCAGAATCGCCGCCTTCCTGGGTCACGATCGGCTGGCCCTGCTGAACTTGGATGTTCGCGGAGCCCTGCTCCTCGACATCCACCGTCGGCTCCTCGACCGCAATCTGCGGCTGGCCCTGCTCGACAGAGACTTTAGGCTGCGCCTGACTGACCGAGACCTGCGGCTCAGGTGTCGTGACGTTGACCTCGGGATCCGGCATGCGGACGATGATCTGCGGCTGCGGCTGATCGATCGTGATCGTCGGACGCGGCATCTCGACGCGAATGGTCGGCTGCTGCTGACGTACGATGATTTCCGGCTGCGCCTGCTGGACCGACACCGTCGGATCTTCCTGACTGACGGAAACCTGCGGATCGGCCTGGTCGACGGTGACCGTCGGCTCAGGCTGCGTCACGACGATACGGCCACCGGTGGCGGATAGATCGGCGCCTTCATTTTCCTGAAGGGCACGTTCGGCTTCTGCAAGCCACGGGCCGCAAACGGCCGGATCGTCCTGCTCCACCACCTGCCGGGCACCGACGACGAATTCTTCGTTGAAGAGCTCGGCATTCTCATCGTTGAGGGTGCGGAGGTTTTCACAAGCCTCAACGTTAGCCTCGGTCTGCGCAGCATCCTGTGCATACGCGGACGCTACCAGTGCGGTCGTACCGAGCAGCGACGCCGCGATCACGGATGTAAAGCGATAGGACATTTTCCTGATCCCTGTTGTTGTTGATGATGGTCGATAAAGAGGCGGTGCGGGAGACGGTTCCACAAAAAGCCGCAACTGGTTGAGCACCAACCGATCGAATCGCCGGGCTGTTTGCCTCGCTGGCTCACGCTGGCGGTCGGTGGGACGACTGGCAGTTTCGAGGGGCAGCAAGCATGTCGCACGAGTAGGGAGCGGGTACGCCAGCTTTCGCGGCCCCACGGATTCGTCCCTTGCCCGCTCCCGTCCTAGTGCCTCATAGCTGCGGCTGCTCGTTTGGCACGATCGAGCCCGTTGAGCAGGCCGACAACCTCCTCAGCCTCTTCCATGTCCATCAGGATCATCACCTGGTCATTCACGACCGCGGGCAGGTCGGTGAAGATGTCGACGACGCTCCATGTGCCGTCCGGATCCTTGCGAAGCGTGTAGCGATCGTCGGACATGGTTTTCGTCCATTGGATTCGTCGGCCTGGAATTAGGGCAGCCACAAGCGGGGAGCAGGACACAATGCTAGCCCTGCACCTCGCCGGCTCCTCGATCGAGATGGAAGCCTCCGGGCTCACCACCACGCTCTTCGGCGACGGCAGCTTCGTGAAGGCATGGCCCGGCGATAGTGCCGAGGACCGCGCCCGCGCCGTCTCTCTCGGCTATGCGAAGGACGACGCGTCCCTGACATGGGATGACCTGGTGCAGATGAGCCGGGAGCACGAGGCAGGGCACGCTATCCTCGCCCATGTCCTCGGCCTACCGCATTCTCTGACGGTCAAGGGTGTCGCCGCCGGAGCTTACTGGCCGCACTGGCAGGCTGAGGAGAGCGCGGTGCTTGGGCTGCAGCGATATGCGCGGCTGGCCGGTGTCGATCTAGTCGAGGTGGCGCGGCGGATACACGCTGGCGGGCTACCAATCCCAAGGCTGTAGCCCGCAGGGAGGTTATTTCCCGACTTTGCCGTCGGAAGATGGCGCAGACGCGGAATTGGGGTGGTCGGGCCATCCCAAATTCTCTTTCTTCCAGCCGGCGTGCACAGCATGTGCCATGGTCTTGGTGCGGTTTCGGATTGATGAACTCGACGGCGCGAACCCTGGGTTGTCAAGGGTAGCCTTGTAGCCTTGGACATCCTCGTACTGCGCGCGATCGCGGAGCAACTCAAAGATGATCGCTTCCAGGTTTTCTACGCGGCGATGAAGCCAAGCGATGCGGAAGTCGCGCTTGTCGTCGCCGGTAGCCCCGTGAGGGGGCAGTTGCTTGTCCTCGAAGATGGCCATTATTCGATTCCTACCTCGTTTGCAGCGCGGAGGCTCGCATGCCCTGCCGCCCCTGTGAAGTGCGCCTCCGCATTCGAGCCGAGGCCGAGGCGCGAGACGGCATCAAGGGCGTGCTGAAGGAGATCCGATGTCCCTGATGCTCACCGTCCGCGGCAACGGTCTCCCGCGCCTAGAGGATGCCGTCGAAGCACTCGGCGAGAAGAAAGCCCGCAACGCCTACCGTCGCGCCATCAACGAGGCCGGACGCGACACCAAGACACCAACCCAGCGTGCACTCGCCGAGCAGACGGGGCTGAAGGTTGGCGTTGCCCGGAAGGCGCTGAGGGTGAAGAAGGCCAGCGCATCCGATCTGCAATACGAGCTGCAGGGCAAGGGCGGCTTCATCCGGTTAAAGTACTTCGGCGCCAGAGAAACTCGTAGGGGTGTCAGCGCCGCTCCCTTCGGCCAGCGCCAGGTCTTAGCGCACACCTTCATCAAGGGCGGCCTGTTCCCTGGCCGCAAGGAGCTGGGCTTGGGCGGCCAGGTTTTCCGCCCGACCCGCGGCACACGATGGGGCCGAGACTTCGAAACGATGAAGTCAGACGTCCGGATCCCCGACGAGATGGTGAAGGGCGCGACAGCGGATGCGTTCCAGCGGATAGGCCAGGCCAAGCTGAGCGAGAAGGTCGCTCGGCACATCCGGCTCGTCACCAAGGGGGTGCTGACGTGACCTGTGACGGGGTGGAGTGCAATGCAGCATACCCCCCCGGATCAGGGACCGTGCCCATCGAAAATGGCCCTATACGGCGGCGACCCGCCGAATTCGTCTAGGTGCCGACCTCTAATTGGTGCCCGCAAAACCTTGCAGCGTAGGGGATTCAGAAATCGCTGGGGACGACTGATCGCGCCGTCGGGCTTCCTCGCGAAATTCAGGAAGTGGCGGGCGATGTTCGGACGGTTCAGGAATGGCTGAAGGCATCTCAATCCGCGAGTTCGCAAGGCGTGACGGGTGCGACGACAGCATCGTCCGCCGCAAGCTGAAGAGCGGCCATCTCGTCGCCTTTACAGACGGTTCGCTCGATCCCGCTTTAGTCGGAACGGACTGGCGAACGCGAACGCGGGCAGGTGCGGGCACTGCGGGCAAAAATGCCGCGGCTGCCCGCAAGGAGCAGAAGGCGACAGAACCTGCGCGGGAGTTCAGTCTTGACGGCCGGTCGGTGTTTTCCAAGGCTGAAGCGGAGCGGATCAAGGAGAACAGCCTCGCGCTGATGCGGCGGCTGGAACTGGACAAGGCCATCGCCGCAGTCGTCGAGATAGACGACGTCGTGATGGCCGTCGTCGGGGAATACAGCTTGGTCCGCAACAAGCTGCTGAACATTTCATCGAAGATTGCGCCCCGTGCCGCGGCTCTTCGATCGGCGGAAGAAATCAAAGCGCTGATCGACGGTGAGATCGCGACCGCGCTCGAGGAGTTGACGCTTGACGGTCATGGAAGCGTTGGCTCTGACGAGTTACGAAGAGACATGCAGCGGAGGCTTGCAAAGGCTTCGTGACCGACTTCGGCGGGGCCGGGCGGAGGCACTCAGTCGCCCGCCGATCCTGACGCTGAGCGAGTGGGCTGACGAGTTCGCCTATCTGTCGCCTGAGACGAGCGCGGACGCCGGCAAGTTCGTCGCCTTCGCCTATCAGAACGGCATGATGGACGCGGTGACCGATCCGTCGGTGCGCCAGATCAGCGTGATGAAGAGCGCCCGCGTCGGGTACACGAAGATCCTCGACCACATCGTCGGGTACTTCATTCACCAGGACCCTTCGCCGGTTCTCGTGGTGCAGCCGCGTGTCGAGGACGCGGAGGATTATAGTCGGACAGAAGTCGCTCCCATGCTGCGCGATACGCCCGTGTTGGCGGAGATCGCAGGCGATCTGAAGGCGAAGGATTCCAATCAGCGCATCCTGAAGCGGGTGTTCCGGAACGGCTCGTCGGTCTCCTTCGTCGGCGCCAACAGCCCGGGCGGCTTTCGGCGCATCACGGCGCGCATCATCGCATTCGACGAAGTTGACGGTTACCCAGCGCAGGGGGCCGGCGACGAAGGCGACCAGATCGCGCTCGGAACAAAGCGATCGGAATCGTTCTGGAACCGGAAGATCATCTTGGGATCCACCCCGACGATCGATGGCGTCAGCCGCATCCAGAAAGCCTGGGAGGAGAGCGACCAGCGGCGCTACTTCGTGCCGTGCCCCAGGTGCGGTCACAAGCAGACGCTGCGCTGGGAAAACCTTAAATGGGACAAGGCGGAGGACGGGCAGCATCTTCCGAAGACCGCGCACTTCCGCTGCGAAGCGAAAGGCTGCCGGATCGAGGAGCACGACAAGCCCCGGATGATCGACAACGGCGAGTGGGTAGCCGCCAAGCCATCCACCGGCCATGCAGGGTTCCACATCTGGGCGGCCTACTCGCTGTTCCCCAACGCGGCTTGGCAGTATCTGGCCGAGGAGTGGCTGCGGGTCTACCGCGACCCGTCGCAGCGCAAGACGTTCACGAACCTGGTTCTCGGGGAGCCGCACCAGGAAGCCTTTGAGATCACCGACCCTGAGGCTTTGCGGGCGCGGTGCGAGCCGTACAATGACGAGACGCTGCCTGACGATGTGAGGCTGATCACCTACGGCGCCGACACACAGAACGACCGCATCGAAATCACCTTCGTCGCCTGGGGCATGGATGACGAGGCGTGGGTCGCGGTTCACCATGTCGAGATCGGCGACACGTCCAAGATCGACGTGTGGGACCGCTTTGACGCGGTGATATCGTCCCGTTTCAAGACCGAATCTGGCCGGGTGCTGGTGGCGCAGGCCGGCTGCATCGATAGTGCCGGCCATCGCTCCGAGATGGTCTACAAGTTCTGCAGGGATCGGAAACGGCGCCGGGTCTATCCGATCATCGGACGCGGGAATGCGAACCCGAAGCAGCCGCGGCAGATCTGGTCGAAGACCCCTACGCGCACCAAGAACAGCGGCGACAAGCCGTATACGGTGGGCGTCGACACGGCGAAGGACGATCTCTCGTCGAGACTCGCGATACTGCCGCAGGAAGACCGACCGAACCCGCGGGCGATCCACTTCCCCGCAGAGGGGCTGAGCGGCGACTACTTCGAGCAGCTGACCGCCGAGCACGCGGTGATCAAGTACGTCAACAAGCTCCCGCATAGGAAGTGGGAGCCGAAAACGGTCGGGCGCCGGAATGAGGCATGGGACTGCCTCGTCTACGCACTTGCAGCCCGTCTCTCGCTCCCGGTGAAGCTCCGGTCTCAGCCGGCTACGCCCAAAGTGCCCGAACGTGCGACCGACGAACCGGAAGCGCCTGAAACCGAGGCCGATCGCGCAGAGCCGGTGCAGATAACGCCGCCGCCGCGCCCTGTTCGCCAGCGGCCACGCTGGAACATGTACCGATAGGATACCCTGAATGAGCGATGCAAAGCCTCGGGTCCGCGTGAAAGCGGGGGCCTCAGCTTCTCCGCGTGCGGACTCGACGGCGCTGGTGCCGGTTCAGCCCCGGCCGGCCAGAGCTACCGCCCGCCACCTCCGCGGCGATCGAACTGGCCTCCTCAACATGCGCCGTGCCGTCACTCGGGACGCTAAGGTCGACGTCTACGAAGCCGCGGAGCGTGCGTCGGCGCTGGCGCTGGACTTCATCCACAACAGCGGGTGGCTGTCGGGTGCCGTCTCCCAGATCGTCTGTGACACGATCGGTGTCGAGCTCAAGCTCAACTGCCGCGCCCGGCTGGCCGGCTTCGGCTACAGCGACGACGAGGCGAACGCCTGGTGTCGCGCGGTCGAGGCAGCCTGGCTGCAGTGGGCGTGGAACCCGAAGGAATGCGACCTCGGCGGCGAGATGACGATCGCAGAGATGAGCGACGCTATCCTGCGATCCTATCTCGCCTATGGCGAAGGGTTCGGAGTTCTGGATCGGCTCACCAATAGCCAGCGCCGGGCGATGGGCGCCCGCACCGGCCTGAAGGTCTCGCTGGTCGCCCCGCATCGCTGCCCACGCACGACGCGTGAGTTCGAGGGGCTGGAAGGCGGGATATTCCGAGACGCGGTCCGTCGTCCCCAAAAGTACCGGTTCCGCATCCGCGAGGGCGGGCTCGAGATCGACCATGACGTGCCGGCGCAGGATGTCATTCACGTCATGGACCGAGGTGAACATCTGAACGCCGGACGCGGCATCTCGCCGATGTCGCCGATCCTGAAGGTGGCGGCACAGTCGGACCAGCTCGCCGACGCCACACTGGCTGTCGCGCTGATGCAGCAAGCCTTCGCGGCGATTATCAAAAGCCCGGAGGCAAGCACGGAAGCCTTCGAGGCCATCCAGTCGCTCGTCGATACAGATGTCCCTGAAGGCTATGACCCGATCGTGTGGGCCCGGACGGTCGACGGCGTCCGCGCCGATCTTGTCGAGGTGTGGGCAGCCCGCTTCGAGGCGCTGAAAAGCGGCACCCTGTCGCTCACCGACCCGGCGCGCGTCGCTCATCTCGGCCCCGGCGAAGATCTGCAGATGGTGACGGCCTCGGCGCCGCAGAACAATTACGTGCCGTTCGCCCAGAACCTGCAGCGGGAGATCGCGCGGTGCCTCGGCGTTACGTTCGAGAGCTTCACCGGGGACCACTCTAACGCAAACTATTCCTCGGTCCGCATGGCTGTCGCGTCGATATGGCCTATGGTGATGCGGCGTCGCCAGCGCATCGTGGTGCCGTTCGTCCAGGCGATCTTCGAGCAGTGGCTCGAGGAGAGCATCTACGAAGGGCGTATCGCCTTCAAAGGCGGCTACCAGGCGTTCCTGCGCGATCCCGAGGCGGTATTTCAGGCGGAGTTCCAGGGACCGGAGAAGCCCTCAGCCGATCCGTACAAGGATGCGTTGGCGTCGAAGATCCTAATGGAGCTCGGCCTGTCGTCGCACGCCGACGAGGCGATTGCCCGGGGCAAGAACCCGCAGGAACTGCTCACTGCCATCGAGCGCGAGATCAAGGTGATGGAAGCCGCGGGCATCCCGGTACCGTTTGGGCGGCCTCGCGGCGGCGGTGCTGGACCCGATGGCGCGGCTGCGCCTGGCCGTCGCGAGCCTGCAAGGGAAGACGCCTGATGGCCGACGACATCGACTGGTGCGCGCGGGTGGCCCAGCTCCGCGAGATCGAGTTCGCCCGCGTCTCCGGCGACATGCTCGAGGAAGCGCGCTTCGGCGCCGACATGGCCCGCTACACGAAGGTATCGGCGGCCGACCTTCAGGCCGCGATCCAATACGCCGAGCGCCAGTGCGCGAAGTCGCAGGGCAGGCGGTCGCGATACGCTCTCGCCGCAAGGGCGCGGCCTTACTGACGAGGAGGGCCGCATGGCCTGCATTCTCAACGGATCCGACCTTCACCTGGTCGGGGCCGTAGGCTTCGACATTTTCGACGACTACTTCACGCACGCCGACGTTCTGTTGGCGTTCGCCCGTGCCGGTCGCGATAGCGATCTGACGATTCACCTGAACAGCCCGGGCGGGTTCACCGACCAGGGCGAGGGCATCGCCAACGCGATCAAGATGAGGGCAGGCAAGACCACCGTCGTCGTGACGGGCGTTGCCATGTCAGCAGCCACCATCATCGCATGCGCCGCCGACGAGATCGTCATGTGCCAAGGCGCCTTGTGGATGGTGCACGAGCCGCAGATCACCCTTTTCTTCGCCGACAGCAAAGGCGTCGAGAGCGCTGCGCAGTACCAGCGCCTGGTCCTCGATGCCTATGCCGAGGTCTATGTCGAGCGTACCGGCAAGACGGACGGAGAGGTCCGCGCCTGGATGAGCGCGACCACCTACTTCGGTGCGGACGAGGCGATCGAGGCAGGCTTCGCCGACCGCAAGTCGGCAGATGTCATCGACTTTGCCGAAGCCGCGCCAGCCTTCCCGTATGCCGACCAGAAGATATTCGCCCACGCGCCCGACCGCCTCGTTGCGCGGGCGCGGGAGAAGGATTGGACGCTTCGCGCGGCCAAGCAGCCGACGGCGTCCGCCGCGGCAACACCCGGTCAATCACAGGAGATCCCCATGACCGATAAGGATCGGGCGGACGCACTCGCCGCCGAGATCGAGACCCTGAAGGCGGAGATGAAGGCATCCAAGGATGCCGACACCACGGCGTCGCTTCAGGAAGAGCTGGAAACGCTCCGCGCCGAGAAGCAGGCCCGTGAGAACACCGACGCGATCATGGCCCTGGAAGAGGCCAAGGGGCGCGAGCCGCAGGCCAAGGCGCTGGCGGATGCCGGTGTGAAGGCCGAGGCCGCCAAGGCCATCCTCGCCGCGTCCGGCAAGGTCGAAGCCGAGAATGAGCCACGCCGTCTGAACGGTCAGGGTCTCACCGGCAAGACGTCCCCCACCACTGCGCAGGCGCCCTCGATGGTCGCCAACATGCGCAAGCTGCTCGGCCAGAAGGAGGTCGCATAAATGTCCGTTCTCATCAGTGAAGGCCGGTACCCCAGCGACTGGCTGAAGGAATACGAGCACGACTACTCGGTGGAGGAGGTGATCATCGCCTCCGGCGCAGGGATCGTCGACAGCGGCACCGTCGTCGGCAAGATCACGGCCTCCGGCAAGTACGCAGTGGTCACCGTTGCCGCGGTCGATGGCAGCCAAAATGCCGCCGGGATCGTCATGCGTCTCGTCGACGCCACCTCGGCCGACGCCGCTGCCGTGATCGTCGCCCGCAAGGCGAAGGTCGTTCACCAGGGCCTCAAGTACGGCGCCGACGTCGATACGTCCGCCGAGCGGGCCGCCATCCATGCAGCTCTCGGCGCGCTCAATCCGCCGATCCTCGTGCGCGAAGGAGCATAACCGATGAACCCCATCCTCGACATTTTTGGCAACGCGGCGTTCTCGTCGACGTCGCTGACGGCGGCGATCAACATCGTCCCGAACGACTACGGCCGGATCAACGATCTTGGCCTGTTCGTCGGCGAGCCCATCACCACGACCACCGTGGCGGTGCAGTTCGAGAACGGCACGCTCAACCTCCTGCCCACCCGCGAGCGCGGCGCGCCGTCCTCGCTCGGGATGCCGGAGAAGCGCAGCGCCCGCCAGTTCTCCACGTTCCACATCCCTCACGACGATTTCGTGCGGGCGGACGACGTGCAGAACATCATCGCCCGCACTGCGGCGGACGGCGTCCTGGAGTCGGTCCAGAGCCTCGTCAACCGCAAGCAGATCACGATGCGTCGCAAGCACGCGATCACGCTCGAGCACATGCGGATGAGCGCCCTTCGCGGCGAGATCCTCGACTACGACGGCTCGTCCCTGCTGAACCTCTTCAACGAGTTCGGCGTGACGCAGAAGACGGTCGACTTCGTGCTTGGCACTGCGGCCACCGATGTGAAGGCGAAGGCCCGCGAGGTTGTTACCTACATCGAAGACAACCTCATGGGCGAGGTGATGTCGGGCGTTCATGTCCTGGCATCGCCCGAATGGTACGAGAAGTTCATCGGCCACGCGAAGGTCGAGGACATCTTCAAATATTACGATGGCGCCAACAATCCGCTTCGGCAGGACGTTCGCCGCGGCTTCCCGTTCCAGGGTCTCACGATCGAGGAATACCGAGGCTCGGCCACCTACCTGCAGGAAGACGGCACCTACGCCACCCGGCGCTTCGTTCCGGCTGGCGAGGCCATCGCCTTCCCGCTCGGCACGACGGACATGTTCCGGACCTATTGGGCGCCAGCGGACTTCATCGACACCGTCAACACGATGGGCGACGAGATCTATGTCCGCACGGCCATCGATCCCGAATTCCAGCGCTGGGTGAAGATCCACAGCCAGTCGAACCCGCTCCCCATCGTCAAGCGTCCGAAGCTTCTCGTGAAGCTGACGACGAGCAACTGAGGAGGATGATCCCATGCAGGTGAAGAACAAGAAGTCGGGAGAGGTCGAGACGATGCGCTACGGCGCAGCGGCTGCGGCCGTGTCCGCCGGCACCCACAAGCACGTCAACGTCGATGCGGACAAAGCCGTCGCGGATCCTTCGGTGCAGTCGCAGGACTCTTCGGGCAATGGCTCGGCCGATCTGTCTGCCATGACGAAGGACGAGCTCGTCGCCGAGGCGGAGAAGCGCGGTGTCGAGGTGAAGGCCGGAGACACCAAGGCCGAGATTATCAAGGCGCTCGAAGCGCAGTAGCGGCGGGGCCGGTTCGCGCCGGCCCTTCCATTCGATCCGGAGGTCACCATGCCCGTCGTTGCGCGTCATCACTCCATCCGCGATCGAGTTCTCGCGTCTGTGGACAGTGTATTCGCGGAGCCGGTGCGGCTGTCGTTCCTCAAGAGCGGCGCCGTTGATCCCGCGAGGCCCGCTGTCGAAGTCGAGGCGCTTCTTCGTGTCGGAGGCGGCAACGAAACGAACGTGGCGGGAGGCTGGGCTCAGGGCTGGCGCACCCAGCTTGCGGCTGGAAAGGCGGAGCTGTCCATTGACGCCGCTCTTTACGCGGGGCCGGCGATCAAGGTTGGCGACCGGGTGCGGGCGATCTCCCGCCGCGGGCAACCGTGGTTCGAGGTTCTTCGGGTCGATGACCGGGGCGAGACGCGCCTTGTAATGGAGCTTGGCGAAATATGAGCCTTGCACGGATCGCACTACGCATTGCCGCCGTCGAAGCCATCAAGGGCCACACCCTCGTCGGTTCCAAGGTCCTCGACAGTCCGAACGGCGCCCTCGACATCGCCGCTGACGGTACGATGCGGACGGACGAGGATCGTCCCTTCGTCAGCGTCTACACCGACAACGGCACCGTCGAAGGGATGACGGGTCGCAGTTTGGTCGACAACGGATCGTGCGTCCTGGTCATCGAGGCCGGCATCTCGATGGCGATGACCGAAACGGATGAACAGACCGGGGTCTCGCAGATCGTCGGCGTAGCCATCCCCGCCTCCGATCAGAACTTCGAATTCTTTCTCGACCTCGTGCAGCGGCAGATCATCGACGCGCTGTCTGACCCGGACAACGAGTGGGCGGAGATTTATCGCGGCCTGCATTACCGCGTCACGAAGGTCGAGATCGGAGGCAAGCGGAACTCCGATGACGGCCAGCGGCTGGCCGGCCACCAGACCCGGATCACCGTCGACCTGATCGACGATCCCGTGCGCGGCGAGCCGATTGATCCCGGCACCCCCCTGGCGCGGTTCTTCGCCATGCTGGATGCGTCGGCAGACCCGGTCTACCAGGCACAGGCACAGGCCATGCTCGACATTGTCGGCGGTAGCGATCCCGACTGGAAAATACTGCAGCGCCGGCACGGCATGACGGCGGCAGAGCTACTGGCCTTGGGACGCGGGCCGATCGCGCAGGACGAGCTGCGCGAGACGCCGGAGTTCATTGTTGGCGCGGTGGAGGTGGACGGCGTCGGCGACGAGAGAGAGATCGTCTGATGTTCGCCGAGATCATCGGGATGAAGGCCGACATCGAAGCCCTGAAAACAGCGTTCGGCAACAGCCTGAAGTTAGGACCGGTCGAGGAGATCGACGCTGCCAAGGGCTATCGCCTGAAGCTGGGGGAGGGCGCCGATGGCGAGCCGTGGCTATCGCCGTGGCTACCACATCCGGAGACGGGCAAGACCAGTGTTCCCCTGAAGAAGGGGCAGATCGTCGGCGTGATGAGCCCGACCGGCGACATGCGTCAGGGCCTCGTCTTCCGCGGCGGCTACTCGGCCGAGAACGCCAGTCCGAACCAGAACATGGCAGCCAACGTCTTCGAGGACGCAGGCGTCCGGATCGTGGTCGCCGGCGGGGCGCTGACGATCACCACCGGAGGGACGTCCGTCGTCATTTCGTCGGACGGCATAGTGATGAACTCGCCGCGGATCGACTTGAACTGATGCCCGCTGCTCACGTCCTCGGGATGGCCTGCACCGGCCATGGGTGCTGGCCGCCGAGACCCAACGCGGCGGCGAGCCCGAACGTATTCGTCAACGGGATTGCGCTGCATCGGCAGGGCGATGCCTGGAATGCGCACACTTGTCCGCAGATCCCTGAAACGCACGCCAGCGTTCTCGCTGCCGGCTCGCCGACGGTGTTCTGCAACGGCAAGCAGGCGGCCCGCACCGGCGATCCTGTGGCGTGCGGAAGCGCCGCCGCCGGGGGCAGCCCGAACGTCTTCATCGGCCCGTAGGGATATTCCCGCGGGCATCACCCGAAGCCAAGCTAGGAGCTTTGCAATGGAACGGACCACGGCAAAAACCGGGGGCAGCACCGCCGCGACCGACGATGGGCGCAAGACGTACGACGTGAAGCCTGGCGTCCCGTGGATTGCCGGCGAGCGGGTCGGCAAGCGCACCGAGATGGAGCTGTCGCCGAAGGCTGCCGCCTACGACCTGCAGCATGAGCGACTGGCGCTGAAGGGCGGCAAGCGGCCGAAGTCCTGGGATGCCAAGCCCCAGGCCGACAAGAAGGCCGACTGACGCCATGGATTTCGATCGGCGCACGGGGGCGGTCATCGATAACTACGCCTCGGCGCTGCAGTCGGTCGAGGTCATCCTCACCACCCGCGTCGGCGAGCTGGTGATGTTGCGCGAGTTCGGAGCCGCGGTCCTGCCGCTGCTCGGGCGGCTGATGACGCCGCAGCTGTTCGGGGTGTTCCGCGTCCTGCTCGCCGCGGCCATCGATCTCTGGGAGCCGCGCTTCCGGGTCCGCCGGGTCGACGTCGAGGGCGGTGTCGACGCTTTGCGCGCCGGCATCGCCACGATCGGCATCGAGGTCGACTGGCGCCCGCGCGGGCACCTCGGCGACGAGACGGTCGAGGGCGTGCGCAGCTTCGCGCTCACGGCGGGTGCAACAGGAATTATCGAGGTAACGACATGAGCCGCTTCGTCCAGGCGGACCTCGCCGCCCTCGGCCCCATGCCGGCGGTGCTCGAGGTCGACTTCGAGGAAATCCGCGCGCGGCGGGGCGAGTATCTGAAGCTCGCGTTGTCGGAGTTCGGGCTGGATTACGACGTGACGACGATCGAGGCCTCGCCGCTGATGGTCGCCGTGGCGCGCGGCGGCGGCTACGAGGAAATGCTGTTCCGGCAGCTGGTCAACGAGAAGGTCCGCGCCGTTTCGCTGGCGAATGCCGGCGGCGGCGATCTCGACCATATAGCCGCCACCTATTACGAGCTGCTTTCCCGGCAGAGCGACGTCGACGAGCAGGGGAACGTGATCGTCGAAAGCGACGACCGGTTTCGCGATCGCGTCGCGCTCGCCTCGGAGGCATTCTCCACCGCGGGCCCGCTCGGCGCCTATGTGTTCCAGGTGCTCGAGCTGGACGGCGTTCCCGACATCGCCGACGCTTGGGCTTATTCGGAAGAAGACGCGGCCACCTATAGCGCCGGCCTCCACGCCGATGCCTATTCGGTCGGAGCGCGCTCGACGCCCTTTGCCGGGCGCGGCAATGGCGATCCGGTCATCGCGCCCGAAGTCCTGGTGGTGATCCTTCCCGCCGTCGCCTATGGGCCGTGCGACCAGAGCCTCCTGGACCGCGCCTATGCGGCGGCCTCGGCGCGGGACGTGCGCCCGATCGGTGACAATGTCCGGATCGAGCCGGCGGCCGTCGTCGACTATGCGGTGGAGATGACCATCACCTATGCGCGGGGCGCCGACCCGGCACCGCTGATCGCGGCGGCCGAGGTGGCGGTCCGGTCTTATGTCGACAAGCGGCGGCGGGTCGGCGTGAAGGCCGAGGTGCATGGCATCTTCGGCGCGGCCTATGTCTCTGGCGTCGAGGCCGTGACCGGCATCTCGCCGACGACCGACGTCGCCGGCGGATCCAAGCAGGCGCCGAATTGTACCGGCGTCACCATCCATGCGGTGCAGTCGGAAGGGTCGTGGACGTGACGACGGCCGAGCGCGTCACGGCCGCCGGTGCGGTCGCTGCCGCCATCCTTCCGCGGGAAGCCTCGCCGATCGAGAAGGCGCTGCTGACGGTCGAGCTTCTGGCGCTGGCGGATGCCGATCCGCGCGTCATCGCCACGGCCTGGGATCCGTGGCGGTGCCCGACGGTTCTGCTGCCGTGGCTCGCCTGGGCGCTATCGGTCGATGTCTGGGATCCGGCCTGGCCGGAGGCGCGCAAGCGCAAGATGATCGCCGCCTCGCCGATGGTGCATCGGCTGAAGGGAACGCGTGGCGCGGTGCGCCGGGCGCTCGATGCCTTCGACCTCGACTCCACGATCGTCGAATGGTGGGAGGAGACCCCGCCGTCTCGCCGGGGAACGTTCCGGGTCGAGATCATCTACGCAGACGGCGGCCCCGTCTTCGACCTTGCGACGCAGATCCAGGCCATCGAGGCGGTGCGCTCGTCGAAGCCGAAGAGCCGCATTTTCACGACGCGGGCGACCATCCCCTTCGCCGGGCCTCTCGGCTTCCATGCCCATGAGCGGACGTCGCTCGCATGGACGGTGCAGCCCTTCCAGTTCACCGGGGAGACCATCGGTGGCCAGCTGTTCGCTGGCGCTATCACCGCGGGCCTCCTGACGCACACCATCAATCCGAAAGAATAGCGCGCAATGGCCCAGATCAGCTATGCCCTCATCACGACGGTTGGCGCGCAGAAGATCGCGGCAGCCCTCGCTGCCGAGACGTCCATCAATCTCGTCTCGATTGCCATCGGCTCCGGCGCCACCGCGCCGTCTGGCGGTGAGACCGCCCTCTACAGCGAGGTCGCCCGGAAGTCGATTTCCGGGCAGGGCGTCGTGGCTGGCGCGCTCAATACGCTCTATGCCGATATCTATCTGGCGGCGGCGGATGGTCCTTACACCATCACCGAGGCCGGGCTTTTCGACGACACCGGCGCGCTGATCGCCATTGCCCGGGTCAATCCGGCGATCAACAAGCCGATCCCTTCCAGCGGCCAGGTCGTCGAGGGAACGCTGCGCATCCAGATCCAGGTCGCCAACGCGACCGCGGTCGCGATCACCGTCGACCCCTCGATGGCGGTCGCGCTGCAGCGGCTCTCGGTGCTGCCGTGGATCCCGGTCATCTCGGTGACGACGGCGGCGCCGCCGGCCTCGCCGGCGATCGGCGACACCTATGTCATCCCGACCGGCGCCACCGGATCCTGGGCAGGGCATGCCAACAAGGTTGCCGAGTTCACGTCCGCCGGCTGGGCACTGATCACGCCGCGCAACGGCGTCGGCGTCGGCCTGCCCGACGGTCGCGTCTTCATGCGGCTGTCCGGCGTCTTCACCGAGCTGGTGGCCAGTGAGACCAGGAAGGGTTTGGTCGAGCTGGCGACGCGGGCCGAGGCGCTTGCCGGGGCCTCGCAGGCCCTAGGGGTCCATCCGCTCGGCCTCACCGATGCCCGGCGCAAGATGGAATATGTCACTGCGGGCGGTACCGCCAACGCGCTGACGGTCACGCTGGACCCGGCACCGACCGAACTCTACATCGGCATGTCTCTGCGGGTGAGGGTGACGGCTCAGAATACCGGCGCCGTGACGCTGAACGTCAACGGTCTTGGCGCTCAGAACGTCAGCAACTCGAACGCGCCGTTCACCCTTCAGTCAGGTGCTATCCCGCCGACGGCCATCCTTGAACTGGTCTATGCCGGCGGCTCAGGCTGGTTTGTGATCGGGGGCCTACAGGCCACCGCGAACTCTCTCGGCGACGTCAAGCTGGCGTCCAACACCGATGCGCAGACCGGCATGGATGCTGAGAAGGCGCTGACGCCCGCAGCTCTCTCGAGCCGGACCGCGACGGAAACGCGAACCGGCCTTGTCGAGCTGGCGACAGCCGCCGAAGTGGTCGCCGGCACCGACGCGAGTCGCGGGATCACGCCCGCCTCGCTTCTGGCAAGAACGGCGACCGAGACCCGCATCGGTCTTGTCGAGCTGGCGACGCCGGCTGAAACGGCCGCGATGGCGGATCTCGGCCGGGCCGTCACCCCGGGCGGCCTGAAGGAGCAAGTCCGGAAGATCGCAAAGGGGCTGATGATCGTCTACGGCCCCGGCACACACGTATGGGTCTGCCCGGATGACGTGACGCTTGTCCGCGTTTACGGCCGGGGCGGCGGCGGCGGCGGCGGCGGCTGCAGCAACGCGTCGTGGGCTGCCTCCGGCGGCAGCGGTGCCGCCTATTTCGACGGCGTCTATCCCGTCGTGCCGGGGACGAGCTACGCGATCGTCGTGGGCGCGGCGGGCGCCGCGGCGCCCGCCGGCTCCCCAGGTGGCAATGGCGGCCTCACGTCCTTCGCATCCTTTGCGTCTGCGCCGGGCGGTATCGGCGCGCCGGCGGGTTCCGGTTCGCCCAACTCGACGGTGGGGCCGGGCTTCGCCTCGGGTGGTCAGGTGAACATGCAGGGCGGTGTCGGTGGCACCGGCACGCTCGGCGGCCCCCAGGGCGGCGTCGGCGGCGGCAGCTTCAACATCTCTGCGGTCAACCTCCCGCCCATCGGCGGAGGCGGCGGCATCGGTGGCCTCTATCCCGGTCTCGGCGGCAACGGTGCCGGCGGCGTCAACACGGGCGGGGCCGGCGGCCCGGGCCAGCTCATTCTGGAGTATTGATCGATGAAGATCGCTTACGTCGTCAACGATATGATCGTCGACTTCCTCGTGCCGCCGGAGGGGTTCGCGCTCGAGGATAGTTTCCATGCCGACATCATCGCGGCTTCGGAAGAGGTGCCCGATGAAGCCAGGCAGGGCTGGACCCGGCTGGACGGCCTCTTCGTCCCGCCCGCTGCCGCGTCCGATGAGCTGTCGCCGGAGGCGGCTCTTGCCCATGCCGCCGATCGGCGCTGGCGCACCGAGACTGCCGGCACCGTCTGGAACGGCTGGGATCTGCCGACGGACGAACGCAGCCAGGCAAAATACATGGCCGAGCTGCAGGCCGTCGGACTCGACGTGCGTGATGATCCCAGCCCCTGGAAGTTCCCGCATGGTTTCGAGCTGGTGACGAATGCCCAGGTGCAGGAGATGGCGGTCGCGGCGCGCCTGCACGTTCTCGCTTGTTTTCAGCGGGAAGGCGAAGTGCAGGCGGCGATCGTCTCCGGTGCCGTGGTCACGGCCGCCGCGATCGACGACGCTTTCGCCGACGTGATGGCGCCGTGGCAGCCCGATGCCCCGTCCGGCGATTGACCACTGCACGCTCTGGCCAGACCGCCTGGGCGACGTCGACTGGTCGGCATGCTGTGCCGCGCATGATCTCGCCTACGGGCTCGGCGGCGACCGCCTCGAGGCAGATATCGAGATGGCGCTCTGCGTCGCGTCGATTGTCGGATGGCCGATGGCGGCAGTGATGCTCGCCGGCGTCGCGGCCTTCGGCTGGATCTTCCACCGCCGGCAGCGCTGAACCTGCCGCCACACGAAACTAAGGGCTCGCCAATCGGGGGGCCCTTTTCTTTGCCTGGTCATCAATCTGAAAGGAGCGCCCAATGTCGGCCCCCATCTTCGGCATGCAGTTTTCCCGTCCCATGGACGAGCCGGTACCGGTTCTCGGCGCCGACTTCTCCCGCGCGCTTCTGATCGAGACGTCAGAGGATGCCGACGAGGTCATCTTCCCGCTCGGCCAGGCCGTGCGGTTCTCCACCAGCGATCCGGTCTATATCGCCGCGCTCGGCACCGGGCCGCTCGCCGATGCGGTTGCCGGCATCGGCGCCCAGCTCACCGGCGTCAATCGCGGCGCCGACGTCACGGTGGTGCGCGTCGCCGAGGGCCTCGACGTTCCGGCGACCGCCGCCAACATCGTTGCCGCGCTTGCCGATGTCGCCTCGATCCCGTCGGAGACCAACAGCACGCCGCGGCTGATCTGGGCGGGCCGCACCGCCTGGCGCGCCGATCCCCAGACGACCAATCCGGTTGTCGCGGCTCTGCCGATCGCCGCCGAGACGCTCCTGGCGATTGCGGTCGTCGACGTCGACCCGACGTCGGCGGCGCTGGCGATCGACGATCGCGAGACCATGGCCTCGCAGCGGCTGATCCCGGTCGGCATCGCAGCCCGCGTCTACGAGGGCACCGAGATCGTCACCCGGCCGATGGGCCCGCGGGTGCTCGGCCTGTTCATGCGCATCGACAACGAAAACGAGGGGCGGCCCTTCGACCCGATCGCCAACCAGCAGATCTACGGTCTGGCGGGCCTGTCGCGGAAGCTGCCGTTCTCGCTGCTCGACGGTTCGACCGAGGGGCAGATGATGCTCGAGGCGAATGTCTCGATCGTCGCCTCCGGCGAGGTCAATGTCGACGGCGCGGTCGCCGATGGCGGCTTCGTCTTCATCGGTATCGACAACACCGACACCGGCGAGCTGTGGCAGCAGATCCACCAGGTGCGCGGCGCCGACTACATCACGGTGAAGCTCATCCAGATCACCCGGCAGTTCCTCGGCCGCAAGATCACCGCCGACCTGGTCGAGGCCTATATCAACTCGATCCTGTTCATGCTCCGCGACCACAAGGCGGCGGACGACATCCTCGGCTACAACAAGGATGTCTTCATCCCCGACCAGAACTCGCCGGAGCAGATCCGGCTCGGCCGCATCAAGCTCGATCTCGGCATCGAGCCGGCGCCGGTGTTCAAGCGCGCCGACACCGACATTCGCCGGTATCGCCCGGCGGTCGAGGGCCTGGTCGCCGAGATCGTTTCCCGCCTCAACACCGTCGCCTGAAGGAGAACAGATCCATGGCACAGCAGCCCCTTCTCATGCTCACGGCGGTCGACATTCGTCGTGCCACCGAAACCGGAACGTCGCGCGCGACCACGATCGCGACGCTCACCATCCCGCCGGTCAACTTCGTCACCAGCGAGCACTCGCCTGGTGGCGGCGTCGGCGCGGTGAACTTCACCCAGCCGCGCATCGAGGCGCTCGAGCCGACCTTCTCGGCCAAGGGCATCGACCGGGAAGTCTTCCGCGGCATGGGCGTCGTCGACCGCTGGACGTTTGCGGCCGCGTATCGCGACAAGAAGACCAACCGCGACATTCCCGCGCGCGGCATCATCGAGGGCGCGGTCACGTCGTGGGAGCCGGATGAGAGCGACCCCGCCGAAATGCAGGGCTCGAACTACGCCTTCAACGAGGTGACCCATTTCGAGTTCGTGCTGGACGGCGAGGAGCTGATCTATTTCGACTTCTGGGAGCGGGTGATCCGCCGCAACGGCGATGATCTGTTCGCCGGCGTACGCTCGGCACTGGGGGCCTGACCGATGGCGGACAAGCAGAAGTCCGTCACCGTCGATCTCGACTTTCCCGTCACCTTCGACGGGCGCGAAATCGGCTCTCTCACCTTCCGCCGGATGAAGGCGAAGGACGCTTTGGTGGCCGAGGACGAGCCGAACAAGGCGCGGGCTGGCTACCTGATGTTCGCCGCGCTTGCCGGGGTCGACGTCGCGGTGACTGAGGAGCTCGACATCGAGGACATCGAGAAGGTCGGGGAGGCGATCGTTCCCCTGATGGGAAAGTCGGCAAGGGCGGCGATGGAGAAGGCGAAGGCGACGGCGTAGCGTTCCAGTGGCGGGATCTGATCACGTCGATCGCCCGCCACCTGAACACGTCTATCGATGCCGTCGAGGAATGGGACATCGACAAGCTGGTGGCATACCAACGGTCGCTCGGGCGGGTGCTTAAGGCTGAGGCGCCGAAGGGCCGGCGAGGTTAGCTCTGAAAGCCGCTGAGAATGTCGGGTATGGACACGGGTTCACCTGTCCATGGCCGTACGGCAACTTTGCTGCCGTCCACTGCGCTGATGGCCTCATCAGGCATATACTGCTTGGCCTTGCCATTGACCGGGTGCACGACCGGTCGATCCCCATCAGCGGTAACAGCAAAAAGTCCGCCGAAGCTGTCGTCCAAGACGGGATGACAATACACAAACTGGTTGCCGCCGATGTCCTGCGAGTTGCAGACGACCGCATTCCAGCGCCCTGCCTTTACCAAATGAAGCTCGATCGCGTCACGCCCCTCTGAGAGAGCATCTGCCCAAGCTGGTGCGGAGACAAGAAGCGCGATGGCGATGATTATCGACTTGAACATGAACCTCTCCTGTTTTTCCGCAGGGTAAGTGCTCAGCACTGAGCGTCAAGGATTTCGCATGGCCACGCTCACTTCCCAGTTGATCCTCAGTCTGATCGACCGGGTGACTGCCCCCGCGCGCGGCATCGCCGGCGCCGTCGACAATCTGCAGGGGCGCCTAGCGGCGAACAACCGCCAGATGGACGCCATGCGTGGCCGCATGGTCGAGGCGGTGGCTGTAGCCGGGACACTCGCCTACGCCATTGGCGGCCCCATCCGGGCGGCAATGGAATTTGAAAGTGCCATGGCCGACGTCCGCAAGGTCGTCGATTTCCCTACGCCTACCGCCTTCAAGGAGATGGGCGCTGACATCATTGAGATGTCGACACGGTTGCCCATCGCGGCCGAGGGCATTGCAGCCATCGTCGCGGAGGCGGGGCAGTCGGATATCGCGCGTGAGGAGCTTCTGGGTTTCGCAGAGATCGCGTCGAAAGTCTCCGTCGCGTGGGATATGGCGGCCGGAGATACCGGCAAGGCCCTGGCAGAGATCAAGACGCAACTTTCGTTGTCCGTCGCGGGCACGTCCGAGTTGGCGGACGTGATCAACCACCTGTCGAACACATCGGCATCGGCCGCACCGGACCTCGTGGAGTACATGAAGCGGATTGCCTCTGTCGGCGAGATGGGCGGCTTCACGTCCGCCCAGACGGCCGCGCTCGGCTCGGCGATGATCGCGTCCGGCGCCGAAGCGGAGGTGGCCGCGACATCGTTCCGCAACGTCGTCAAGATGATGTCGAGAGGCAATTCGGCAGCGAAGAGTCAGGTTGCGGCTTTCCGTGACCTCGGCATGCACGAAGCCGACGTTGCCAAGGCCTTCGGCAAGGATCCAGTCGCCGCGCTGCGCGAAGTCCTCGTAGCCTTGTCTAAGATCGAAGATCCGGCCAAGCGCATGACGACGGCGTTCGGTGCCTTCGGCGAGGAAGCGCGCGGGTTCATGCCGCTGATCGCCAACATCGAGCTGTATGACAAGGCGTTGGCCGCTGTATCACGTCGGTCCGACTACCTCGGGTCTTCACAGCGGGAATACGAGGAGCGTGCAAAGACCTCAGCGAACGCGATGCAGCTTTTCGCGAACAAAGCTACGGCTGCAGGCATCGCTATAGGCTCGGCGCTCCTTCCGGCGCTTAATGGCGTTATGGACGCTCTCGGCCCGCTAGCGCTTGCCATCGCCCGCTTCGCCGACGCCAACCCCCGCCTGACGTCGACGGTGGTCGCATTGACCGCCGGTCTTGTCGCCCTGCGGGTCGCGTCGCTGGCAGCGCAATTCAGCTTCTTCTGGATGCGCGGGGCATATCTCGCCACGGCAATAGCCGGCCTGAAGGGCATCGGCGGCGCGCTCGGCGCCGTGACGGCGGCGGCCAGCCTGTTCGGTCGCCGGAGTCGTGCGGCGGGGCAGGCAGCCTTCACCGGATTCTCGATGGCGGCGCGATCGGCGGACAAGGCTGCGGCGGCAAGCGCCGCATCGGCGCGGATGATTGCCGGCATGTCCGGCGTTGGCAATGCCGCGGCATCCACGCGCATGATTGCAGGCATGACCGCTGCGTCCGGTGCTCTTGTGCCCGCAGCGGCTGGTGTCACGGGAGCACTGGCGGGCGTCTTCACGGCATTCGTCGCGGGCCTCGCCGGCATCACGGCGCCGGTATGGCTTCTCGTCGGCGGCATCGTTCTGGCAGTCGCCGGCATCGCGGCGTCGGTCTATAAATACTGGGTGCCAATCTCGGAGTTCTTTTCCGGGTTTGCATCTGTCATCGGCGAAGCTCTGAGCGGCGCCATCTCCGCGATCAGCGACTTCGGGTCTCAGTTGGCATCCGCAGTCGGGTCGTGGGCAAAAGAGAAACTGATCGACTTTGGTGTGTGGCTTGGCTTCGATGAGGCCGGCATGCGCGCTGGGTTCGACGCGGCCAAAGCCGTTATATCTGCAGGCATCTCCGACATGATCGCAATGGTCAAGGCCATACCGGGTCAGATCGGTAACTGGTTCGGCGACCTGTTCGAGATGAACCAGTATTCGGAACATGCGACCGCCGAGTTCCGAAGCGCTGGCGAGCGCATGGCGCAGGCGCTTGTTGGTGCCCTGGCTGGCCTGCCAGGCAAAATCGTCGCGGCAATCGGATCGACCGATCTGGCGGGTATCGCCAGCGGTCTGGTCGCAGATATCAAAACGATCCCTGGACGGATCACGGCCGCCCTCGCGAATATTGACATGGCAGCGCCATTCCGAACCGCCTTCCAGACGCTGGGGGCGATCCCGGTTCCGGGTTTTGATGACCTGATAGCGATACCTGGACGGATTGCGTCGGCGTTCGCAAATATGGACATGGCGGCGCCGGTTCGGGTCGCCTTCGATGCGATGCAGAATATCATCGCGGAGATCGTCTCCTTCTTCACCAACCTGACGATCCCGGCGCCGAGCTTCGAGAACGTCGTCGCCGCGTTCAGCGCTCTGGTAGCGGGCATTCGAAAGGCTGTCACCGCGATCGAGGGGCTGGTCAGGCGCGCCAGCAGAGCCGTCTCATCCATCGGAGCGTTCGGATCGACCGCGGCCGGGGCAGGATCGGCCAACGCCAATCCGCTGCAGCCGATCATGCCCGGCGACGTGCCTGCCATTGACGCCGCGCGCGCCGCCGGCGGCGCGATTGCCGGCGGCCGCACCTATCTCGTCGGAGAGGAGGGTCCGGAGCTGATCACGCCAAACCGAAGCGGCTTCGTGCATCCCGCCGACGAGACCGCTGGCATGATGGTGCCGCGCGGGCGGGGCGGTGGCGGTGCGTCGACCGGATATGCCGGCACGCCGGTGATCAATCTCGGCGGCATCACGATCAATCCCGGCCCCGGCATGGATGAAGCCGCGCTTGCCGAAAAGACCGCGCGGGCGATCGACAAGGCCATCAGGGACGCCTTCTCCGGCGGCCACTGGAACGGCGGATACAGGGTGGCCTGATGCTCTATTCGATCGGTACCGTCGATCTGGACACGCGGCCTTTCAGCGTCGAGACGGTCGAGCGCTCGGCCTCGGCCGACTTCGCCGTCAAGCCGCTGATCGGCACGCTGCCCGGCCGCGAATTCATGGGTGAAGGCGAGGACCGGCTCACCGTGTCGGGGCAGCTGCTGCCCTCGAAGATCGGTGGCTTGACCCAGCTCGAGGCGCTGCACTCGTTCCGCCGCGCCGGGCAGCGTCTGCCGGTCATGCGCGGCGACGGCAGAATGCTCGGCTGGTTCGTCATCGAGGAAATCCGCGAAAGCCACAGCAATCTGATGCGGGATGGCGTCGGCTTCACGGTCGGCCATTCGGTAACGATGGCGCGGACGTCGCCGGAAGGCGCCAGCGCCAGCATCATCGGCGCGCTGTTGTCGATCTTCGGTGCCATCGGGAGATGAAAATGGCCAGGCCGATATTGGTGCGCGGCGAGTCGATCCTGCTCGACCAGCTTCTGACCGCAGAGTTCGGACCGGTCCGGGCACGCGAGACGATGATCGCGGCGCTCGATCTGAACCCGGGGCTGGCCGAGCACGGCGCCGTCATCCCCGTGGGGACAACGGTGCTCATTCCCGACCCACCGTCGGCGGCGCCATCGGCCCGCCGCGTCGTCTCACTATTCGGATAGGTCATGGCCTGGAAAGTCGCCTGGAGCGTCCTGATCGACGGGCAGGACGTCACCGCGAACATGCGGCCGTTCCTCACCGATATCAGCGTCTCGGACAAGGATGGCACGGCGAGCGACAGCTGCTCGCTCAGCTTCGATGATTCCGGCGGCCAGGCGCTGCTGCCGCAAGACGGCGCGCGGGTGATCATCGCCCTTGAAGGCGCGCAGATCTTCGAGGGCACGGTCGACAGCGTCCGATCCGCGGGCTCGCGCGGCGGCGGTCGCATGCTGTCCGTGACCGCCAAGGGCTTCGACGCGAAGGGCAAGGTGAAGGACGGCCAGCGCTGGCACATGGACGACGCCACGCTGCAGGAGGCACTCGGCAAGGCCGCTGAGATGGGCGGCCTCGCCGGGGTGGTTTTAGACCCGGCCTTCGCGGCGATCCGGCGGCCATACTGGAGCCCTGACGGCGAGACCTTTCTTGGCTGGGGGCAGAAGCTGGCGCGCGAGCTGGGCGCGACGTTCAAGATCCGCGGCGACCGCGCCGTGCTGGCAAAGCGCGGTCAGGGTCTCAGCGCCGCCGGCGGCGCGATGCCAACCGTCCTGGCGCGCATCCCGGGCAACGTCATCTCCTGGGAGATCTCGCCGGTCGCCAATCGCGGCCGCTACAAGCGCGCGACGGTGCGGTTCTTCGACCGGGAGAACGCGACGTTCCGGACCGAGGAGGTGACGGTCGAGGGCGTCGAGGGCGTCGAGGCGTCGGACGCGGTGCAGACCGATGCGGCTGATGCCGACCAGGCGAAGGGAATTGCTGAAGCCCGCGGCCGCGAAAGCGAGCGCGAGGGCGGCGGCGGCACGATCGAGATGGATCTTGCCGTCGAGGCGCAGGCCGAAGGCACGGTGATCCTCGCCGGCGCCCGCCCGGGCATCGACGGCACCTACCGCATCGTCGGCGTGACCCACAAGGCGACGCGCTCTGGGGGCGCCACGACCAGCCTCGAAATCAAGCAGCCGACGGGCGAGGCCGGAAAGGACGGCCGCGCCGCATCCGGCGCGCCGCCGGCGAGCGTGCCGGTCCCGACGCCGGCGCCGCGATAGCGTCGTGGCTTCCACCATCCACCCGGCCGCATCAAGCGGCCGTTTTCTTGAGCCCGTCCCGGTCCGCCGTGGCGGGCTTTCTCGTTGATGGAGATCCGTCATGGATATCAGTCCCGCCGGCGCGACGTTCGTCGGCCATCATGAGGGGTTCGTCCCTCGCTACTATCTCGACCCGGTCGGGGTCGGGACGATCGGTACCGGTTTTACCTGGGCGTCCTCGGCGCTCCGGACCTGGTGGGGGAAGAACCGTCCCAGCCAGAAGTTCGGGCCGGGCGCCACGATGACCCGGGCCGAAGCGGCCGAGGTGCTTATCCTGCTGATGCGGGAGGAGTACGGGGCCGCGGTGAACCGCTTCCTCGGCAAGGCGGTCGCGCAGCACGTCTTCGACGCGATGGCGTCCGTCACCTTCAACTGCGGCGCCGGCACGCTGTCGGATCGCTGGGCGGCCGCCGCCAAGCGCGGCGACATGAAGGACGCAGCCGATCTCCTGAAGACCACGCGGGTGACGGCGAAGGGCAAGCGCCTGGCGGGTCTCTTCTCGCGCCGGCTGGACGAGTCCGAGCTGATCGAGCAGGCCGATTACACGATCGGGCGTCCGGAGGCGGACCCGATGGCCGACGGCATGCTGGTGCGCGGCGAGCAGGGGGAGGCGGTGCGGCAGCTGCAGCTCGATCTGCAGGCGGTCGGCATCTACGCCGACGGCGTCGCGGACGGGATCTTCGGCTACGGCACCGAGGCGGCGGTGATGGAGTTCCAGCGCTCGGTCGGGCTCAAGGATGACGGCTATGCCGGACCCGCGACGCTCGCCGCTTTGAAGGGCGTGGAGCCGGCCCAGCCGATCGTCGTGCCGGAAAAGCCGGCACCGCTGCCGGTCCCTATTGCGCCGACGCCTGTCGAGCCGGCACCGGGCGCGCCGCTCACTGCCATCCAGTACCTCACCATCATCGAGGCCGCGACCGACGGCCTTCGCCAGCACTACGGAGCCTGACCCATGTCGAAATGGATTCCCGATCGCAAGGTGTGGACTGGCGGCCTGTTCGCCGTCCTCGCCTTCCTGGCTGTGCTGGCGCTCAACACATGGGCCGGCACCGACATCCCGATCGAAGCGGGCGCCTTCATTGCACTCGGCATCGGCAAGGCGCTGGAATACATCCTGCCGCCGTCGGTGCTCGACATCATCAAGCGGGTCAACAACGACATCGTGGCGATCGCCGCCGCGTCACCGGAATCGAAGGTGAGCCCGGAGGTCGGCCCCGTCGCGGCAAGGGCGGCTCAGTCCGACGACGCCTTCGAGGTGATCATGAAGCGGATGGGCCGGTGAGCACGTTCCGCTGCACCTTCTGGGGCGTCGTCGCCGGCGTGGCGGTTATCGCCTTGCTGGCGCTGAGCGCGTCGCCGGTGTGACCCATGCCGAATTCGCCAGCGGTGCGCCGCTCCACTGCACAAATCAAGCCCGGGACCGAGCAGCGCAACATGACCCCTGATATCCAGGAATATCTGGAAGCCATCCCAGTCCTCCTGATGGTCGGCTCCGCTATAGCTGCCGTCGTCGCATGGCTCATCAACCGACGTGACAAGCAACGGGCGTCGCAGCTGTCGGCGTCCGAGCTGGCCCGCGAGAAGGCAGAGAAGGCCCGCATTCAGGAACGGCAGGACCACATCGACGAACTTCGTGCTGCCGAGGCCTCACGCGAGGCCGAGCGCCGTGAGATGCGGGAGGACCGAGAGCAGTTCTACGACAAGCTGATGCACGAGTTGGCCCGCATCACGCAGGCCTATGATGCAATGCGCGAGCGTCACGATGAGGAAATGAAGCGCGGCATCAGCCTGCGGGTTTCGCTGGCCGACGCCGCGCTGCGGGAGAAGGATCTCCAAGCCACGATCATCGAACTTACCAAAGAGGTGAAGAAGCTGCAGGGCGTCATCGCTGACATGGAACGGCGGCTGGAAGCTCGAGAGGCGAAGACTGATGCGCGGGACGCCGAGGAAGACCGGGGGCACGAAGCGTAGGATTGACCGCCTCCCACACCGCTGTCATGCCAAAGCCGCCGTCCTTCGCCAGGGCGGCGGCTTTTCGTTTCTCGGGTGATGCTCGACCTCGTGTTCGACGCAAGGCTCCGGCTGGGTGAGGGCCGCTTTGCAAGCGTTCGAGCCCAAGCCGGAAAATTCGGTTTGGAAGGTCCCCCGGTATTACCGGCTGAATCTTGGGAACCTGCAATCTAAGCTTGACACTAAATTAGAGAAATCCAATACAGACTGTAGGAAATGTCTTTAAATAATCGGAGAGGATTATGGATCAGCTCGAGAGCCTCGGCAGCAATGAGCTGCTGATGGAATTGACCGCCGAAGTTGTCGCCGCTTATGTCAGCAATAACTCGTTGCCTGTGTCGGAGCTGCCGGACCTGATCTCTAACGTGTACGGCGCTTTCAATCAGACTTTTATTGCGCCGGAGCAGGTGCCTTTGGCCGAGAAGCCGATGCCTGCGGTGCCGGTCAAAAAGTCAATTTACGGCGACTTCATCATCTGCCTCGATGACGGTAAGAAGTTCAAGTCGCTTAAACGCCATCTGATGACACACCATGGTCTGACCCCCGAGGAGTATCGGGAGAAGTGGGGCCTGCCCACGCATTACCCAATGGTCGCCCCGAACTACGCGGCCGCGCGTTCACGTATCGCCAAGCAGCTTGGCCTCGGCCGAAAGCCCCGCCGCTAGTCCACCGCACCTCGACGCGATTCCACAGCCGCCGTCCCATTACTGGGGCGACGGCTTTTGTCGTTCAGGCGCCGGCCTACTGCGGCCAAACCGGCATCGATGGTCAGCGACGCCTGGAACACCGGCTTGTCAGCCTGATCGCGCACGCTGATGCTGATCACGTGATGATCTCCAGCCGGCACCGCGTCGCAGGCCATCCGGGGAAGGGCATCGATGGCAGCTTCGCGGACCGCTGCCAGGTTCCCGCACTCAACGCCTTCGTCGTCAGGGACGCTGAGCCCATTGTCGTTGATGTCGAAATAATAACGGGCCATGCGATTCTCCGGGAGACTTTCCCTTCCCGGCCTGAGCCGACCGAAATCTCTTTCGCTGCCTAGCGTCAGTGAGATCTGAGTAAAGATCGTCAGCTTGTGCTGCCCGTATCTGTGGCTGCCACCGCACTTCACGGCGACTTCACGGGAACGTTCCCCACCAGCAGCCATTGCAGCTTCAGTTATCACTGGAGAAATCAAATGCGACGCAATCCCCTGTACGCAGCAACTCTCACCGCGGGGCTCCTCTCCGCCACCGGAACTGCCGCTCTCGCTCAGGCCACAGCGCCAGATACTGAAACAGTGCAGCCAATTACGACTCAGAACGAAGACGACGGCTTCGATCTTGGCTGGCTGGGGCTCATCGGCCTTTTGGGCCTGGCCGGTCTGGCTGGGCGCAAGCGGAACACGCATATCGAGACGGTGAACCGCCCGATCGATCCGGCAAATCGCCCGCGCGTGTAAGCGCCACCTGCACATCTACATCGCCGTCATGCCTCAGCCGCCGTCCCTTCACCGGGGCGGCGGCTTCTTCGCGTTCAGCCCTTCGGGCGGATATCGCGACACAAAGTTGTCGCGGACCGGTAATATTTCTGCTGGGCCGCGCCTTCCAAGGTCGCATGCGGCGGTCTGCAGGAGGGAATAGTGATCAGTAGAATTCGAGAACAGGTCCGTCTTTCGATATCGCGCTATCGAGACGCCGGGTATTCCGCGATCGACGTTGCAGCGCTGCGGCGGGATGTCATGGAGAGTTCTGCTAGCGGCGAGGACGTGGCCGAAGATACCATCAGCGAGATCATTGTCGAGGAATGCAGCAACCAGGGGATCCCGGTGATCCTCAAAGGAACTGATCTCTCTGTGAGAACCTGACACGGCCGCTGGTCTAGCCTGTCAAAGACTGTATGTTCTCGCCCGCGGCAGCAGCCGCGGATCGGATCATCAATGTTTATCCAGACGCTTGGAGACCTTCTCGATCACGGATTCGCAGTGGACGCGTTTTGCATCACATGCGTCAGGGGCTTCCGGATCGATCTTGATGATCTCGTGGCAAAGCTCGGTCGCGATCATGTGCACCTGGGCATCACCCTTCCAATCACGTGCGAGAGCTGCGGCAACGACGATCTGGTGAGGCTCGTCGGCCGCGAGACCGATTGGCGTGCTTAATACGTCGCCGCCAGCCCGGTCGGCAGAACGTCGCTCCGAGACAAAGACAGCCCGCCGGTTCATCTGATCCGGCGGGCGGTTTTCGCACAGCGATGGCTTGAAGCTGCGCGCCTAGTTGAAGCGGAAAGATGCTTTTGCCCAAACGGTATGAAAATCGAAGTCTTTGTCCGACGAGAAATCGAGCTGGCGTCCGTCCGTAAGAAGCGTGCTTCGCGAGAAATCGTCACTGCCGAGATCGGTATAGAGATATTCGACGCCGAGGCTGAGGTTTTCCGTGACCAGGAAGTCCAACCCGCCGCCCACCGAATACCCGAGGCGCGTATCCGACTCCGAGGCCGCATCGCCGAACATGTTGATCGTGGTGTCGACTTCGCCCACGGCGAGACCACCGGTGGCGTAGGCAAGAATGCTCCCGAAGGCCAAACCTGCGCGCAGTCGCAGCGTGGCGAGGTAGTCCAACTCCTGCTGCGCCGAAACGGTGTCGACACCGTTGGTAAAGCCGAATGATCGCTCGATATCGACGTAAGATATGTCGCCGACAACGCCCAACACCAGTGTGCTGGAACCGACGGAGCCAAACTCCTGATCATAACCAACATGGACACCCCCAACGAAGCCGTCGTCCTCTTCGGCAAAGCGGGAATAGCCGAGATCCTCGGCTCGGACGGTCCGGGGCGGGACTGCCGGAACGGCTGCTATCGCAGGCCTTCCTGGCGTTGCGGGTATGACGGTTACCGTCGTAGCGGTGCCAGCACCTTCGGTGCCACCGACATCAACGTCTGCAGGAGCGCCCAAGGCCACTACGGCATCTCGAAGCTCATCGCGGCTGAGACCATCTGCAACTACCTGCCCGTTGACGCTCAAGGTACAGGCGGGGGTCGCTGCATCTACGCCGCAGCCGTAGGAGTACGCGACCGGGGTGCCCACAGCAATTTCGCCCATCGGGGGAATAGCGGCCCGCCCAGGCGCTCCAGGCGTTCCAGGTATGGTGATGAAAAAGTTCTGAACGGAGCTTCCGTCCGTATAGGCATATCCAGCATGACCGCCGACGTAGAGGCCGGTCCAGCCGGAGGCCGGAGCCACGACCGCCACCGGGGCCATTGGCGCAGGAGGCTCTTCGTAAACTATCGCGTCAGCAGCTAGGGCTGGAGCGACGAAGGTGGTGGAGGCGAGAAGCAGGGCAAAACGTCTCATGGCTAATTCCAGGTGGTGTGTCCCTATGGCAGGAACACTGCCCGAGTGCGGCCACATTGTCGCCATCCGAAAGCCGGTGCTGTCACCATTGAATCACATAGGTGCGCCGACGCAACAGATACTTAGCTGACGATCCACGCAAGCTGATCATTGTCCGGGGCCTCAAGCGTGCCGAGTATTCCGGATTACCGTCCTTTAATTCGGACGACATGTTCGTAGTCCCTATTCCCGCCGCGTTCGGTGGTATTTACACTCTCGATCACGCTGGCGGTCGGGCTGGACTGGCGCCCTTCCAGTTCGTCATGCGCCGATCCCTAACGTTCAGACTTATTAAGACCCGAACGCGATAGCGACTGTAAGCGCGACCGCCGAGAGGAAGTTGCGGGCGAGCTTGTCGTAGCGGGTGGCAATGCGTCGGAAGTCCTTCAAGCAGCAAAAGGCAGCCTCGATGCGCCAGCGCCCCTTGTAGCGGGCCTCGTCGTCGGCTTGTAGACGCCGACGCAGCGCGCCGGCGTCGTAGCCCTTGTCGGCAATTATGCTGCGCATCGCTTGCCGCGTCCATCAGCGGCCGGGCCATGGTGCCGGCCGTCAGCCGCAAAATGGCCGGTAACGCCACACCAGGGTTCTTCGTATTTGCCCGCCGCGGAGGGCCGACTGGCGCGAGCCTTGGCCCCTCTTCCGCGGTCGAGATCTGGAGCGGTCGCAAGGCGGCGGAACCCGCAGATTGTGAGCGTGTTCTCCCTCAGAGGGACGTTCGTACGCTTTTACAGTGTTCTAGCTGATCGGAGATTACCGATGACCATAAATCACCTCACCACCGCCCTTGCCTTCGGCGGCTTCCTCGCGTTTTCCAGCTCTGCCCTGGCACAGACCGCGGCCACTGCAACTACTGACCTAAACCTACGCTCCGGCCCTGGTCCGCAATATGAGGTCCTCGGGGCAATCCCAAGCGATGGCAGTGCCACGATCACGGGCTGTTTGGAGGACAGCAAGTGGTGTCAGGTCACCTACGAGGGAACCGAGGGATGGGCCTACTCTGACTACCTGACCGCCGACCTCTCCGGAGAGCGGGTGGTCATTACCGAGCGTCGCGCAGACGTCGGTGTGCCGGTCGCGACTTATGACACAAGTGCCGACGGCGCGGTCGCCGGTGCAACAGGCGGGGCAATTGCAGGGGCAATAGTCGGCGGGCCTATCGGAGCAGCGGTGGGAGGGGTTGCAGGCGCAGCTCTGGGTGCAGCCGCTGATGTGCCGGAGCCGGCGGTTACCTATGTGAAATCGAACCCGGTGGACCCGATCTACCTTGAAGGCGAAGTAGTGGTCGGAGCCACTCTTCCCGAGACGGTCGAACTGCGGGAAATCCCGGACTATGAATACCGGTACGTCTACGTGAATGGAGTGCCCGTTCTCGTGGAAGCGGAGACTCGGCAGATCGTGCGCATCATCCGCTAACAGTCCAGACGTCCGTGCAGCCCCGTGGCAATCCTGCTGCGGGGCAACGGGCGCCGACCTACCGGCGGTCTGCACTGCACCCGACTACCCCCAACGCTGAAGCCAAGGTCCTGTCATTCCTATATTGCTCCTCCTTATTGCTGTGGTCGTCGGGCTCTGGTTCTTCGGCATTCTCAACATCAACGTCAATGACACAGGCGAGCTACCAAACGTGACGATCGAGGGTGGGCGTGCTCCCGACGTTGATGTGGATATTCAAGTTCCTGATCTCGACGTGACGACTGAGGAGAGGACCGTGACGGTGCCGCAGGTCGAAGTGAATCCTTCGGAGAACTCGCGTGAATAGCTGTGCCGCGATTGGTTCGGCGCGTAAAACTCAGCCATCTCCCGTTTCGGGATATTCTGCTGCTGAATTAACCGACCAGATGGCGTCCAAGAGCTCTTCCTCATCGAACGGCTTCCTGAGGACCGGCACGCCTGTCGGCCGGACTCCCAATGCTGTTAGATCGGCGTGTCCCGTGATGGATCGCCGGAAAGTCGGATTTGAGATTGTGGGCGAACCGCACGATCTCGACCCCCGAGACCATCGGCATGGCGAAGTCGGTGATCATGAGATCGAACCGATCGGGATTCTTTTCGAGAAGCGTCAGCGCCTCGGCACCGCCGCCGGCACAGACTACCTCGAATTGCCGGTCGCGCAGCAACGCCACCGTCGTCGCCAGCAGGCCGCTCGAATCGTCGACCAGAAGTATCTCGGAAGTGCCCCTGATGGCCGGGGCCTTCGGTTCGGCCGATAGACGGGTGCGCCGTACCTGCCGGCCTTGAACATCCGATCGCGGCAGCCAGAGGCCGATCTGCGTTCCGCGGCCGACGCTGCTCGCATCTTCAGCGTGCCGCCCCGACTGCTTGGCAAAGCCGTAGACGGTAGCCGGCTTCCGTCGCATCCGCTGGGGTTCGAAACGGGAAAGCGTACGTTAGTGCGCGTGCGGTCGGGCTGAGCAGAATTACACGGCAGATACGGGAGGGAGCAAGACGATTGGCGCTCGCGCCGTACGGTGCCGAACTCGTGGTGGCGGAGACCGCACCTATACGTCGGAAGATCGCCACTATCGACTGGCGCGCCGACCACCAGCATGTACATGCGGGGCGAAGCCGTTGGTCGCAGTGTCTCCGATTTCCGACCGCAGATTGATGACTCGGAGGCGCTTTGGATCCGTGCTGGATCCAACGATTGGTTGTTGCGGCCGCTTCGTAATCCGAAGGTGATCTGGACCTTTCGCCGGAACGGATTGGATGTTGAATGATTGTGGTCCTCGACAGGGACGAAGACCATTAGGAAACGATACCATGTTCAAGACCACAGCATCCGCAGCCGTTCTCGTCCTCGCGCTGGCAGGCTCTGCCTTTGCCCAGGGTAACTCCGGCAACGCTGGCGGCGGCGGCAACAACAGCACGTCCGAAGGCCTCGTGACCGTATCTCTGGGCGACGTCGTGCTTCAGGAAATCGCCAACGATCTGAATGTCGAGGTCTCCGACCTGGTAGACGTCACACAGGTTCAGGTTCCGGTGGGCGTGGCGGCAACGGTCTGCGACGTAAACGCCAACGTACTGGCTGAGCAGAAGAAGGCCGGCGACGCGACTTGCGAGGCGACCTCTTCGTCCCAAGCCCTTGCCCAAGCCGTTCAGAAGCAGATTGACGGCTAATTGCGGTAAAGCCGCAGGACTGAACAGGGGCCCCGCCCGGGGCCTCTGTTTTCGTTTCGCTTTGTCTCGCACTTTCATGCTGTTGGCACCAGCCAACTGCGTTGAGCGGGCCGCAACGCAGGGGCCGTGCCGGGCCTAGCGCGCCGTGGCGACGCGATCGCATGAGCGGTCGTCCCGCCCGGATGGGAACCATTCCTGTTCCGATACGCTCCAGCAGTGGGCACCTTCCCGAAGGATGAAGCTGAACCGCTCGAGCGTATGACAGATGGCATCTCGCTCATGTTCTGGCACGCGGGCTCCCTGGCGATCTTTGCCTAGTTTGCAGACGTAACGGGCGTCATGCCACTGCTGGACCAACGGATCGCTTTGGAGGTGCCCAGCCCCAGCCGGAACCGCACCGGTCGCCAGTAACCCTATTCCCATAACCAAACTTTTCAGCACGGCTCTTCCTCCGCCTGACGTCCCTATCCCAAGAGAACGATCGAACGAGCGAGAGGGTCCAAAGGCACTAAAATCATGCAAGGGGATTCCCGCCGGGCGCAGCAGCACGCTTGCGCGTTGACAGCTAGCGTCGTCTCGGCCAGCGGGCCTCGCTGTGGAACAGGCCGACATATCCCGGCTGCAGGTGAACGACTTCCGCGTGATCGTCTGCCTCACAATCTCGCCCCCGCCCGCTGCTACCCTCTCCTGCCGCACTTCTGACAGGTCTTTCACTCGCGGGGACGCCGGGGCGGCCACGACGGTCTCTTTGAAGCGTTGCGCGGCCTTGCGCGGAACTAGTGCGAAGACCAGCATGTTCCAGCGGATGACCTGTGTCACCGTGGAGGTATTTTTATGCGCGCACGCACAGTCGTCGCTTTGACCGCCGCCCTGCTGATCTCAGATGGCGGGCCGACTGAGGCGCAACAACGGTTTGAACGGGAGTTTCGCCTCGGACCATTCCTAGAACGGAACCAACAGGATCGGTCGGATGGGCAAGAGGACCATCGTGACGAGGGCATGATGGTCTGCTCGGCATACGTGGCCGACATCTGGCGTGACACCATTCCAGTTCCTGATTCATGGCGTCCGCGAGATTGCTTTGAGTTCGCGCGAATAATCGGAGCCGCGCAATACAATCTGGGCTGCATATTCGAAAGCGGGCGAGTGCGGTTTAGTCTCGGTCAACCCGGCAGCGTCCAAGCGCGTGAAAGTGGCAGCCTCCCCGAACAGAATTGCGGTTGGAGATCAAGACGACAGCGATGAGCGCTCCGCCTGCTCGACGGCCTCAACCGCCTGTCTATTCCATCACCAAGGACCAGACGGCCATTCTCGAGTTCACCCGCGCCATGCGGGACCGGACGGGCAACATGCCGCCGCTGCCGGGCGTCTTCCCCGACACAACCGCGCCCATCATCCGGTATAGCGAGGACGGCGTGCGGGAACTGACAATGGCGCGCTGGGGCATGCTGTCGCCGAAGTTGCGCTCGAAGGCAAGAAGACCGATCCCGGCGTGACGAACATCCGGCGGACGCACAGCCCGCACTGGCGCCGCTGGCTCGGGCCGGCCAACCGCTGCGTCGTGCCGCTCACGTCGTTCTGCGAATACGACACGATCGACGGCAAGAAGGTGCCGACCTGGTTCGCCCGGGACGAGAGCCGGCCGCTGATGGTCTTCGCCGGGATCTGGACGAACTGGACCAGCGTTCGGAAGGTGAAGGAGGGGAGGTGAACGCCGACCTCTACGGCTTTCTCACAACAGAGCCGAACTCCATCGTCGGGCCGATTCACCCGAAGGCGATGCCGGTGATCCTGACCGAGCCGGAGGAGATCGAGGTCTGGTTGCAGGCGGAGTGGGCAGAGGCGTCGGCGCTGCGGCGGCCGTTGCCGGATGACGTGCTGCAGATCGTTGCCCAGGGGGAGCGGAAGGACGGGGAGGAGGCGAACCAGGCGGAGATCGACACTCGCTGTGTGGCAGCATGGTAGGGTCAGCGGGCCATCCCGGTTATCGCTTCCTGCTTCCGCCACCTCATGACGGACCACTGTCCGCCCCTATCCGGAGCCCCAAGTGCCGTTTCGGTCGTCTCCGCTCGCAGCAATGTCTCGATCTCGCGGGCAGGCAGCGGCCGGCAAAGCAGAAAGCCCTGTAGCTGGTCGCATCCCATTGCGGCCAGGAGGTCCCTTTGCTCGGCCGTCTCGACGCCCTCGGCAGTGGTCTTCATCCCGACGGCTTGTGCAAGGTCGACGATAGCCTGCACGATCGCTTCGTCACCGTTGTCGGTTCCGAACCCCGCAACGAAGCTGCGGTCGATCTTCAGGGCTTCGGCACGGAGATCGTGAAGCCGTCCCAGCGACGAGAAGCCCGTGCCGAAGTCGTCGAGCGCGAACCTGACGCCGAGCCCGCGCAGATACGTGATGTTCTTCTCGCAGACCGTTGCCCTCTCACAGAAGGCGCTTTCGGTGATCTCCAGCTCGAGGCGTTGCGGCGCCATTCCGTTCGCGAGAAGGATCTTCTCGACGCGGGCGCCGTAATGCTCATCGTGCAGCTCGATCATCGAGGCGTTCACCGCCAGGGTGTCGACAGGCCAGGCCCTCGTGTCGGTGCATACCTGCTGGAGGACCCACGCACCCAGCCGGAGAATTAGTCCTGTCTCCTCGGCCACCGGTATGAACACCGCCGGCGAAATCGGCCCCTCGGTAGGGTGATGCCACCGCAACAGGGCCTCGAATCCGGAGATCGTGCCGTCGTTTGCGCGGATGAGCGGCTGATAGTGCACCTCAAGCTCGCCCGGCCGCTCCAGCGCGGCTCGCAGGTTCCGCTCCAGGTTCCGGCGCAGCGTCGCCGCCTGGTCCAGTTGCGGGTCGTACAGCGTATAGCTGCTGCGCCCCGACCGCTTGGAGTGATAGAGGGCGACGTCAGCTTTTCGAAATAGCTCCTCACGATCATCCGACGGGTGCGACGCTCTTGCCGCCCCGACGCTCGCTCCGACAAACACCTGCGTGCCCTCCAGGTCGAAGGGGCGCCTTGTCGTCTCTATAAGGGTTGTGCAGAAATCGGCGACGGCCTGTGAAGACGATAGCGAGCGGGTCAGGACGATGAATTCGTCGCCCCCGACGCGGGCAACCGTATCGGCTTGCGTGGTCAATCTCCTGAGGCGATCGGCAAATTCTCGCAGGAGCTCGTCGCCGGCCGGGTGGCCGAGCGTATCGTTCACCTCCTTGAAGTGATCGAGATCCAGATAGATCAGTGTGAGGTTATCGCCCGTCCGGCGGTCCGCAAGCGCCGCACCGAAGCGTTTGGCGAGCTGTGCGCGATTGGCGAGGCCAGTCAGGAGATCGTGATGGGCGAGATGTCGGACTTCCGCTTCGCTCGAAGACAGATTGATCGACCGGCGGCGGAGCGCGACGAGCAGGCCCGCCAGGACGATCAGACTGGCGATCGCGAGGCCCAGCATGACAGGGCCGACCCGCCACAGCACCGTCGAGCCGGGCCTGAACGGCGTCCACACGAGATATCCGAGGGGCAGGCCGTCGTCCTTGAGAAGCGGGACCAACGCCGAGCCAGGGGGCGCCTCCGCATCCCAGGAAAACCTCAGATCATCGAGAAGATAGTCTCGCTCGAGCCCGGCCGCGAACTCGCCGTCGAGGTAGCGCGCGGCGACGTGCATATACTCCTCACCCGGTACCTGGACGAGGTCGCCCGTATCGGAGACGATTGGCTTGACGCTGAGAATGGCCGGACGGCCATTGATGTTCACGAGATCCGATGCCCCGAGAGTGAGCACGCGATCGGATATACCTTCGGTATCTCCCGACGCCATTCGAGACCGTAACTCCGCCACGAAGAGCTGCGCCTGCGGCCGGACGGCTGCAAACGCCGAGGGATCCTGCTGCGCACCGTCGGCAAAGGCATAGATGGGCCGATCCTCGGGATCGAGAACATAGGCGTGGTCGTGGCCGAAATAGCTGGCCATCCATGAACCCAGATTGACGTCGATCCACTCCGCGCCACCGGGGTTTTTCACTTCCGTAACGGCGTCGTCCCAGACCGTTACGCTCTCCTGATCATGAGCGATCTTCGACCGGATCTCAGCGACCACCACATCGACCAACATGTGCTGGCGGTCGATCGAGACACGGTCCGATTCCGAGGCCGACCACCACAGCATTGCCGCCGCAATGCCATTCAGGAGCAATGCCACAGCCAGCATTGGCAGCATAATCTTGAGGAAGAACAGGCCTCGGCTTGGCTGCGCAAAATTATCGATCATGAGGTGTCCGTACGGCGCCGTCTTGACCAGCGCTATCTGAAGAAGCTGTTTCTCGCTTCATGATTGAAAGCAGTCGTGCCACTTGTAGCATGGCGGAGCGAACCCCGTCTCTGATTGAGCGGCCGGTCCTGCTCAGACCTCCTGGATCAAAGCTCAGAGCGGCTACCAGAGGAGGCTTATCTCCCCGCAAACGCAGTGGATGTCCCGGAGGGAATCCCCCCTTTCCCCGACTCACGGCTTGGGGGGCGGAAGGACGGGGGGGAGGTGTTCCAAGGGGCTAGCCAAGTGGAATTCCGCAGCAGCGGCGGTGCCGAAGACTACTGCAACGTTGCCGTAGTCGTACCCGCAGCCGATGTACCCGGTTCGCCTTGCTGATGGATGACTACGCGATTGCGCCCTGTCCCCTTCGCCCGGTAAAGTGCTGCATCCGCCTGACGCTGAAGCAATTCCGACGAAATCTCATCGGTATCCGGAGTCGAGACGGCAATCCCGATGCTGAGGGTAACATGACACGAGACGCGAGACGTGGGGTTTGGAAGAGCGGCGGCCTCGACACTCCGGCGAATGTGTTCCGCCATCGCTAAAGCACCGTCCTCTCCCGTTGCAGGAAGTAGCACAAAAAATTCTTCACCGCCGTAGCGCGCCACTTGGTCCTGTTCTCTTTTCAGGCAGTCTTTGATGATGCTGGCTACTCTAATCAAGCAGCGATCGCCTTCAGCATGACCAAGATGATCGTTCAAGTACTTGAAGTCATCAATGTCGCACATCAGCATGGCGGCGCCATCGGAGCATGATCGTCTGTCGTTCCAGAGTCTGCCCACCATCTCGGTCATCCAGCGCCGGTTAGCGAGCCCGGTCAGCGGATCCGTTCTCGTCAGCCGCTCAAGCCGGTCATTCGCCTCAGCTAGCTCCGCGACGCGTCCTTTGTCTCGAAGTTCCAGAAGGAATGCCTTCTGAGCCAGGATCGTCATGGTTCGACGCGCTACGATCGTTGCGACCATTCCGCTCGCGAAGAACAGAGCACCGTCCACGGCATGCCACATGCCGATCCCAGGGTTCTTAAGCTGAAAAACAAAGTAGATACTTAGGGACAAGACTGCGATCGACGCCGTCCACAGCAAAGGAATGCTAAAGATGATGATGGCAGTTATTGCCACGAACAGCATTATGTTCAGATAGCGCTCATGAAATTCGCCTCCGGCACTCAAACCGACTAGTGCGATGGAGAGCAGGATCAGGAATAGGCCCAGAATGAGGGAGGCGCCCTCGACCCAAGGGCCGCGGGGCCTCCGCCAGACCAATATGACGGCGACCGCGACAGGCGGGACGATGCTGCCGGGTAGGAGCATGGCTTGCGCCACCGAGCTCGGAACCAGCACCATATTAAGTGCGAGCGTCAACACATCTAGAATTGCCACCCATATCATCCATGAGCGGATGATCTTGGCAGTCTGTGACCACGTACGCTCCCAAAACAGGGAGAGAAGCTCGCCGCTCAGGCGGATGTCACGAGTTCGCCTCCCGAGAAGTCTCTCGACCTCTGCCATGATCTCAGGCTTTTCCGCCTGGATTTTCATCCACGCAGATATTTTAGACGGGCGGGCCGAAACTGCATTCTCCTGAATGATCATCTGAGCAGTGTATCGGATTGTAATCAGCCGAGGCAAACTGCGGCGCAACCGGCAGCCAAGTTTCGGTTTGCGCTCCGTCTACTTCCCCTCATTGGCTTCGCCGACTGCGGAGCTCCGGCCACCGGCGGAGGACACCATACTTCCCGCAGGCGCCACTTGGCGACCGAAGAAGATCACACGGCGCGTCACGTCCCGGCATACCCTCGCTGCGTCCGCCGCAATTCTCTGCGGCGGGACGATCCACAGCGGCCACGACGATCATTTGCTCGTTATGCAGTGTCCTTGTCATGCCGATAGCCGGTGCGCCGTTCGATCTCGAGCATGACGTCGCGCCAGTAGCGGCTGTCATCTTCCGCATCCACCACACCCGCCATCCGCAGCTTGTCGCGGGCCCTTAGCCACGCCCTCTCAGGTCCGTGAAGAACAATCAAGACCCTCGCTTCCTGCCGGGTTTCGGCTGAAGCTCCGAAGAGCAGTGAGAGCAGACGGCGGATCATCAAGTTCATCTGTGGCCGCTGTGGCCAGCGTCAACGGGAACCTTCGTCACGGCTTGACGACGGGCGTGGGTCCGGGAGAAGTGCCGTCGTGCCTCGCCAGCCGCCGCTTCTCGCGAGCGGCCAACCAGGTGCCCTGGGGCTCATGCATCGTGACAAGGGCAGCTGCCTTCTGCCGGATCTCGGCGGATGGCCGGAGAGATAGGCGATGAGGCGGCGGATCCTTGGCGCCCACGCGCCGGCATCTGCCTATTCATCTTGCCGGATGGCCAGAAGCCGCGCCTTCTCGGCTTCAAACCGTTGTGCCTGGTCGGTCAGACGCTGCCAGTTCTTTCGTGATTCCTCATGCCGCTGTCGCTGGCGGTCGGTCTCGGCATTTGCAGCTTCTACCTCGGAGGCGTCCGCCCTGGCCTGGTAATTGGCGGTACTCATCGGCTCGGCATCGTCCGAACGAACCAGCAGACCAGTCTTCCAATGCCCTTCATGTCGCACTCCATGTCGCGTGGATTGCCGAGGGTAACGGCTCCGATCATAGGTGCCGCGTCCAGTGCTCTTCCGCGACGATCGAGATTGGGTGTCCCCGATCTCGAAGTTCGCAAGCCTTCAGTATCTTGTTGCCGAATGACGAGTGTTTCCAAGAGTCCGTGGCATAGACGCCGATCACCAGCACGTTGGTAGCGGCCGTCAGCGAGCCGACGTCCGCGCCACGTTCGACAACGGCGGCTTCGCAGTCCTTGCGCTTCCCGTAGTTGAACGTCCCGGTGAACGTGTACCGGAGGCCCTCGAAGGCGAGCGGCATCGGCGCCGGATTGCAAAGCGGCAGCGTTGTCGCCTTCAACACCTCCCCGAGCTCGAAGTCGCGGCTAGAAAAGCGGTTCAGAGTATCGAGCAGTTCGGCCTTCTCATCCTCGTCGATGATGCCGTCGCTCAGCATCTCATTGACGCGGCGGTAGAGTGTCCGCACCAGCGGGTGGCCAGTGATCTCGACGTTCCCCGCCAGCCACTTCTGCAAGAACTCAACTTCGGCCTGGTTGATGGAGCCGTCTGCTGCCACCCCCCGAGCGAGACCAATCAGTTCGTCGATCTGTCGGCTGCTGATCCGCTCGCCGCCGAGGCGGTTGTTAAGTGCGTCGCTCATCGTTTCCCCCCATCTCCCGAGTGAAGGGTGGCGCAACTACAGGACGGTGTCGAGGTCTTGGAGCCGTGCGGCACCCTGCAGGCTGATCTACGCGCGTCTGGAGGCCGAGTTCGACGTCAGAGCCGCGGCTTAGGCCCGCGCAGGCCACCGCTGGCGAACGTCGTGTTGATTCCCTTGAGGGCCACTGGGCAGGGGGAAAAAGGGATGCTGCCGAACAGAGCTTCCCTTCGGGCGCCACCGTCAGTCCAGCATCTCGCCTTGCTGCGGCGGGTAGATGACGTCGTCCACCTCGGTGACACGGTATTCACGGTTCTCCCAAGCACCCGTCATCTCGTTGCGCTCCTGCCGGACCTCCAGAGTTCCTCGCAGCGCGTCTCCCTGGCGAATGGTGATGGCGCGGTGAGCCAGACGGTCGAAGAAGCTGTCATCGTGGACTGTGACGCTGACTGGAAAGCCGTTCCAGACCACCTGCCATTTCCGGGTCTTCGAGCGGTCGAGCCAGATCTTGTTGAGGACGAGGGTCGCCTTGTGCGGCACAATGCGAATGGCCTCGTCGCTGATTACCCTGTCGCCCTTTTCGGCGAGCTCGCGGAAGTACTTCCGCTGGATTTCGAACTCCGGCTCGGGATCGTTCAGATGCCTCGTGATGCCGAAGCTCTCGATCGAGGGATCGTCCTCCAGCACTTCGAAGGTCCGCTGCACCCGGTCCAGCACTGCCGGGTTCTTCTGCACCTGCTCGGCCGCCTCCTTGGCCTCACGCGGCAGGATGATCAGCGTATCGCCCCGCCGGATCTCGACGACGTCGTCGCCTACGACAATCTGCTCGTCCTCCGACGGTGAAACCAGATTGAGCAGCAGGACGCTGGCGATCGCGCCGAGAAAGCTGCCAACCGAGGCGGATCCGGTAGGCGAACCCTCGATCGCAGCCCAAAGGTTTTTGAGAATGTGCCTTGCGATACGCAGCTGGACGCGGAAGCTGCCCGGCCCATCGGCAACGATCCGGACCTCGAGGCGAGAGCCTGGGTTCAGGGCACCGTTGATTTCGCGCAGGAGCTCTGAGAACTCCAGCAGGCTCCGGCCGTAGGTGAATACGTCTACTTCGCTCAGCCGTCCGCCAAAGTGGACGACGAGATTGTCGCCTTCCAGGCGACGTAGATCGCAAACTGCTGACATGCGGAAAGATTCCCTCTTACCCGAGCAAGGGATCATTCCAGGATAAGAAGTGCAACCGCACTGATTGCCCTCAGGCTCGCCGGACCCGGCGGCGGGGCGGAAGGCTTCAGCCGGGAGGGCTACTCTCGAGAGAGATGCTTGAGCAGCCAGCCCATGATCAACTGATACCGCTCGGCGTGCGCCCGGAAATGCACTTCGTTCGCCATCCGCATTGCGAAGCCGGCCGCTTGGTTTTCCGTCCTCCGTTCTTCTGGAGGAAGGGCCCACCACTTGGCCAGAACGTAGCGCTTCGCGTCTTCCTTAAGCATCCGAGTTCCCTGCAGAAGTTGAGCCAGCATGCCGATAACGCAGCCGAGATCGCCAGCGTGATGTTGTAGCGAGCACTTGGTGAGTGATGATCGCGTCCCAATCGGTGACGCCTTCTCAGCGGGGGGCTCACGCTCGCACATGGCTGCCTTCCTTGGGCAGGTCCGCCGGCGCCACATTGACCATCACCTTCTCCGACAGCATCGACGGGCCAAAAGCGCGCCCCGCGTCCACTTATTGACTAAACGGGCTTGCGTTCGCCCCCTGACTGGATAGCTTCCCGGCCGGCCTCTGACGAAGAGCACGGCGGAGGCTGCGAGCGCGTCACGTCCAACCCACACGCGCTCGGCGCCCTGCCACGTACCGCGCGGCGGGGCGATCTTCTCCTGCTACTGCCGCTCATCCATTCAAACATTTCGGCGCCGATAGATCGAGCCGCGGCGGGGCAGGGGGTGGTCCCCGAGGTGCTGGAGCAAGGTCTGCTCGACGGCGCTGATCAGGTGAGGACGGGAGAGCCTGGCCAACGGCCGGAACATCCTCTGCGCCCCACACGAGCTGCGGCGGATGGCAGGTTTATGGGAACAGGACATACACTCCGGCGACCCCAATCGCTGCCACCATGCTGAAGAAGGCCGAATTAACGAAAATTGCGACGGCAGTCTCGATACGCATCCCGGTTCCTCCTGTTTGATCAGTCGGCTTGAGAATGAGTAGCAGAGTGAACGGTTCCGCCTCCTCGGAGGCGAGGATGTCCGTCAGGCACTGTCGGATTTTACGATAGTGCAGAATGCCCCCGGCGCGGGTAACCGTGCCCGACAGGCATACTTAGGCGCCGGACGCGCGGTCCCATCCGAATCTTGTCGCAGATCCGATTCGCCGTGTCGCATCCCGTGTCGCGTGGAGTAGCCGAGGCCAGCGGCAAACCCCCGCAGTTCAAGGGAACTGGCTGCAACATGATCGCAACATGAAGGGGGCCGAAACCCCGACCCTCGACGACTTAAAATATTGATTTGAACCGGGAATTTAATGGAGGCCTCGGAGGGAATCGAACCCCCGTGCAAGGATTTGCAGTCCTCTGCGTAACCACTCCGCCACGAGGCCCCAACGGCGCCGTTCCTACTGGTTCGGACGACGGCCTGCAAGGCTCGTCATCGCGGCGGACGCAATTACCCGAGAATATTCAATGGGCGCCGCTCGCGTCCTCGACATCTTGCGCCAGCCGTCTCGACGGTGGGCCGCTGCGGCAGGAAATGTACTGGGGGCAATGTGTCGCCGGATCACCGGGCGGGCGGGTCTCTGGACGCGCGTGGATGTAATGCCAAACGAGTCTGCGTCTCGAGAGATGGTCCGAGATCGACATGCTGCAAATCATATCATTCAGCAGCCATCGGGGCAAGCTGGTAATGACGGCGTTGAGTGACCGGATTCTCGGATGGCCGACAGGCCATCAGGGGCAAATGGTACGCCCAAGGGGAATCGAACCCCTCTCTCCACCGTGAAAGGGTGGCGTCCTAACCGATAGACGATGGGCGCAGCGACGCGGTGTATAAGGGGCTTCGCCGGGGATCGCAAGCGCGGCGGCGGACTTTTTGCCGGGTTTGTGACACCGCGGGCCTGGCAAGCCAGCGCTTGGTAAAGACCCGGCAACCGCCTGCGATTGCTGATGCTTCTTATTATTTGCGCTGGCGGCAGCGCCAGTTCCAGTCGCGCTGCGGCCCGACATCGACGTGGATGGCGGCGGAATGGCAATAGGTTCCAACGCCGCCGCGGCCGGGCAGGGAGCGCGCATAGGCGGCGACGACGAATCGGTCGGCATCGGGCACGACGATGTCGGCAGCCTTGCAGCCCATGTGCTGGGAGCGGGTGGCGCCGTTGACGCGGCGATTGTGCGTCGGGCTGCGGTAGCCGGAGGTGACGATGACCTTCTTGCCGAATTTGCGCTCGATCGAGCGCAACATGCCGACGAGCTGCGACGGGAAGCAGGACGTGTCGACGTCCTCGCGCTGAACGCGAAGCCCGTTGGGGCTGAGCCGCGCCATGCCGGTGAGCGAGGCCACCTGGTAGCCCATGGCGGAATCTTCCATGAGGTCCTCGTCCTCCGCCGATGCCCGCTGGCCGATCTCGAACAGCGAGGTCGGGTCGACGCCGGGCAGGGCGAAGTCGCCACTCGCCACGGGCGCGCCTTCCTGGCGCAGCACGACACGCTGTCCCTTGCGCTTGTCGGCATTGGGGACCGGCGGCTTGGCGTTGCTGCGGGCGAACAACGAGGAGAACAGCGAGGTTTCCTTGCCACTCGGGGCAAGCGCGGCCACCTGGTCACCTTCGGTGACGGATCCGCCCGCATAGGCGGCGACGGCCTTGCCATCGACCGACGTCGGGCGAAGCAAGGACGGCGTGCTCTCGGCGGCGGTGGCAGGAGGGGGCGTCGCGGCGGCGGGCTGGCTGGCTGCGACGATTTCTTCGGGGGCAGCCGACTGTGCGGCCTCCGCCGGCGCAGCGTCCTCCGAAGCCGAAGCATCGGCCGCGATCGACTCGGCGGCGTCCGCCGCGACCGCATCAGCGCCGAGATTGGAAAACCCGAAGGCCGAACTGTCGTCCACGGCGGATACGCAGGACGACAGAACCGGCACAGTCGCGAACAGCGCTGCGGCCAGCAAGCGTGTACGAAGCGCCGCGGCGCGGGCGCCGGCGAATTGCGTCGTCAATGGACACCACCCCTCTCGCGGCAGGTCTTCGGGGCCTGCCTTGCCTGATCGTATCCTTGGCGCTTGCTCGACGCCCGATCCCCACGGGACGTAACGCAAGCGCGAATGCGCAACCTTCTTAGTAAAGCTTATTTGAGGACCTATGGCCAGAATGCGGCAGCAGAATGGTGGCGGCGACCGTAGCCGCCGCCGCTCGATGCTACCAGGTGCCGGTGTTCGGCATGGACGACCACGGTTCGGCCGGTGCCTTCGACTCGCCCTTCTGGAGCAATTCGAAGGAGATGTTGTCGGGCGACTTGACGAAGGCCATGCGACCATCGCGCGGCGGACGGTTGATCGTCACGCCCTTGTCCATGAGGGTCTGGCACGTCGCGTAGATGTCGTCGACCTCGTAGGCGAGATGGCCGAAATTGCGGCCGCCCGAATATTCCTCGGGGTCCCAGTTATAGGTCAGCTCCATCAGCGGCGCGGCATTTTCCGCGGCCCCCGGCTGGTCGCCCGGCGCTGCGAGGAAGATCAGCGTGAAGCGTCCCTGTTCGCTTTCGATCCGGCGGGTCTCCACCAGACCCAGCTTGTTGCAGTAGAAGTCGAGGGACTGGTCGACGTCGGTGACGCGGACCATCGTGTGCAGATAGCGCATGGATAGGGCTCCGGTTGGTGGGATGGGCAACAGGGTAGGGTGGACGTTTGCCGCGCCAAGCCCAGCACGTGTCCAGACCACCCCGTCAACAACACGTTCCGCTGCCTGACACGACGGCGATCTGTGCAAATTGCCTCTGGCACATCACAGCTGTCGCAGCATCTGGTGACAAGCCCATATTTCGACGGGCTGGTACGCCGGGGCTCTTGCCGAGATCGGCAGGGTTAATGCTAAGCTCGATTGCAGCGATTCGGTTTGGTGTCAGCGCAGGACTCCCGCATGCCCGAGAGACTCTCTGCACACATGCGCAGCGAAGCCGATGCACCGGGCAGCGGCGAGATCACCGTGGTGTCCGGCCACATCAAATGGTTCGACGTGTCCAAGGGGTTCGGCTTCATCGTTCCCGATGGCCAGGGTCCGGACATCCTGCTGCATGTCACCTGCCTGCGCCGGGACGGGTTCTCGACGGCGCTGGAGGGTGCCCGCCTCGTCTGCGAGGTCCAGCAGGGCGATCGCGGCCTGCAGGCCTTCCGGGTCCTTTCGATGGATTCCTCGACCGCGGTGCACCCCTCGCAGCAGCCGCCTTCGCGCACCCATGTCGCCGTCACGCCGAACAGCGATCTCGTGCCGGCCGTGGTCAAATGGTTCAACCGGACCAAGGGCTACGGTTTCCTGACGCGCGGCGAGGGCACCGAAGATATCTTCGTGCACATGGAAACGCTGCGTCGCTACGGCCTGACCGAATTGCAGCCGGGCCAGGAAGTGCTGGTGCGGTTCGGCGACGGCGCCAAGGGGCTGATGGCCGCCGAGGTCCATCCCGGCACCGGGCCGGTCCAGCCTGCCTCCCACTGACGCCGGATACGATCGATGATGCTCCGCAAGCCGCTTCTCGCCGCCCTCGTCGCCGCCGCTGCCTTACTGGGCGCGGGTTATTTCGCGTTCGCCGGGGACGATCTTTCCAGCGCGACGCTCGTCACCGCCACGGGACGCCACGCGATCGAGGTCGAACTCGCGACCACGCCCGACACGCGGGCGACCGGGCTGATGAACCGGGAATCGATGCCGGCCGGGCAGGGCATGCTGTTCGATTTCGACGAATCGCGCCCGGTCTCGATGTGGATGAAGAACACGCTGATTCCCCTCGACATGCTGTTCATCGACGAGACCGGCACGGTGGCGAGCATCAAGACCAACGCCCAGCCGCTGTCGCTCGACACGATTCCCTCCGGCGTCCCGGTGCGCTATGTCCTGGAACTGAACGGCGGGGCGGCTGCCCGCTACGGCGTGGCGAAGGGCGATCGGCTCGAACACGAGATTATTCCGTCGCCCTGAGGGGGGAGAGCAGACGAGATCGCGTACAGGATACGAACCTGTCCCGCAGGCGATCGGTTCGTGTCGCCGCCAGCTCTGCGCCGGGGCCGCCATCTTCGTGCCCGCAACGCACGACGACATGCAGTAGCCTCATCACCGATGGAGTCGGCTCAGTGTGCTAGCGCCTTCAACTTGAGGTGCGATTGACAATTGCCGTCGTGCGGTCTGGTGTTCATTCTCGATATTGGCGCTTGCCGGGGAAGTGTAATGCTCGTGTTCGTTGCCGGAATGCAGAGAAGTGGGTCAACATTCAGCTTCAATGTGGTGCGCGAACTCCTGGCCAAGAGGGGAGTCCTGTACCAAGAGCCTCATTCCTCCATTCATGCAGTCATTCCGCGCTCGGGTGAGGCAGATCACATCATAATCAAGGCTCACGTGACTGATGAGCATACATTGCGGCTCATCAAGTTGGGTGCGGTCAAGGCAATCTGCACGGTCAGGAAGCCGGAAGATGCGATCGCATCTTGGATGGAAACGTTCGACGCGCCTTTGTCTGACGCCATCGACCGGTTGGAAAAATGGTTCGGCTTCTTCGAGCAGATTAGAAAGCACGCTTTGATCGTTCGATACGAGGATATCGATAAGCGACCGTTCCGGGCGGCATGGAAGATTTCTCGAGCGCTATCCGTCGATGCAACCCCGCTCGAAATTTACCGTATAGCCAAAACTCACGACAAGAGAGCGGTCAAGGAAATGGCCGACAGTCTTTCAGTCTCCGGCGAAAAAGTGAAAGATGTTGGATTCTCCTACTATGATGAGCGGACGTATTATCATCGACGGCACGTATCGCACCTGACATCTTTGAGCGCGGAAGAGCGGATCGGGCACGAAGCCGTGAAGATCATCAGGCACTATTTCACGGGGAAAATAGATGCCTGGGGAGAAATTATCTGAGGGGTCTTCGGGGGCGTCGCCCGTCGCTTCGCCGTCCAACTCGCGGGGACGCCTTGACTTTGACGGCCCAAGCCGCCAAACCCCCGACAGACAGGCGCATCGCCGTGTCCGGAGCGTAGCGCAGCCTGGTAGCGCATCTGGTTTGGGACCAGAGGGTCGCAGGTTCGAATCCTGCCGCTCCGACCAGCGCCGGTGGCGCATTGCACATCGGTATCGCCACACGAGGCAGAGATGGTCGCCAGAATATATCGTCCGTCCCGCAACGCCATGCAGTCCGGCAAGGCCAAGTCGCGCGAGTGGCTGCTGGTTTACGAGCCGGAGGAGCCCAAGCGCGTCGAACCGCTGATGGGCTATACTTCGTCCGGCGACATGCGCTCGCAGATCAAGCTCTCCTTTGAGACCCGCGAGCAGGCGGTCGAGTATGCCGAGCGCAATGCGATTGCCTACCGGGTCGAGGAGCCGCGCATCACCAGGCCGGTGAAGGTCGCCTACGCCGACAATTTCCGCTACGATCGCCGCCAGCCCTGGACGCATTGAGGGTATTGGGCCGCCATCAGGCAGGACCCGCTTCGCCGGCAACGGCCCCGTAGCTCAGAGGATAGAGCACCGGCCTTCTAAGCCGATGGTCGCAGGTTCGAATCCTGCCGGGGTCACCACGCTACTTTTAAGGCTTTGATTTCGTTGATGTTATTGGGCTGAACCTGCACCGGTTTCAGGTGCGGGGCCAGACTGTTCACGTCCAATTCTTCTGTAGGGGCATTCATCATTGTCGCAGAACGACATCTATTCCGGCTTGACCCAGCTGGACACCCGCAAGAACCCTCCGCTTTCGGTGGTTTTTGCCGCGGGGATCATCCGGAGACGCGAGTCTGGCGCCGTCCTTGGAGCGATCCAAGGGTTCGCATGACGTTTCTGCCCGTTTCTGAGCGG
>NZ_JAAAMJ010000021.1 GCF_010500835.1 Aurantimonas aggregata
CTCAATAACTCCATGTCGATCACTCCGATGTCCCCCGCACCGATGGCGTGGGAACGAGTTCAAACATGGGTCAGTTCTCGATGGAAAAACCGCTGCTGCCTGGGTCAGCTCTCAGTGGAAATCAACACGGCGTTGATCGGCTGGCTCTTCGGCGCAGCTGCCTGAAGCTCACGCATTCACCATCGAAACTGCCGCTCCGAGGGTGATCCGCATCGCATGCGTGCCACCGTCCAGAGGAAGCTGCAACGGATTGGGTCCAGCAGGGATCTCCGCGCCATCAAGCTCGACCCGAGCAAAGCCCACGCAAACGCCTGACGGGTTCTCGAAGGAAATGTCGTACTGCGTCCCGCCCTGCCTGAGCTTTACGTCGAAGCGTGGCCACCCGGCGGGGATGCACGGGTTGATCGTCAGGAACCTGCCGCGCTGCCGCAGGCCCAGGATGCTTTCGATCCCGGCGCGGTACATCCAGCCCGCCGATCCGGTGTACCAGGTCCAGCCCCCGCGCCCGACCAGAGGTTCGACCGAATAGACGTCTGCGGCTACCACGTACGGCTCGACCTTGTACCGCGCCGTCTCGGCCGGAGTGCGGGCATGATTGATCGGATTGAGCAGAGCGAACAACGCGCCTGCTTGCGCCCCCTCCCCGAGCGCGGCGAACGCCATCACGGCCCACATCGCGGCATGGCTATACTGGCCACCGTTCTCCCGCAGGCCCGGCGGATATCCTTTGATATAGCCGGGGTCGAGCGGCGTCTTGTCGAACGGCGGCGTGAAGAGCAGCGCCAAGCCATCCTCCGGCCTGACGAGATGGGCGTCTACGGAGGCCATCGCCGTGGCGGCGCGTGCCGGGTCCGCAGCACCCGAAAGCACCGCCCAGGACTGGGCGATCGAGTCGATCCGGCATTCCTCGCTCATGGCCGATCCGAGCGGCGTACCGTCGTCGAACGTCCCGCGCCGATACCACTCTCCGTCCCAGCCGCTCTCCTCGAGCGCAGCCTTCACGGTCACTGCATGCGCCCGCCAGATCCGGGCACGGTTCGGATCGCGCGTTTGCGCCAACGGCGCGAACAGATCGATGGTCTTGAGCAGCAGCCACCCCAGCCAGACGCTCTGGCCCTGTCCGCCTTCGCCGACGCGGTTCATGCCGTCGTTCCAGTCGCCGGTCCCGATCAGCGGCAAGCCGTCCGCTCCTGTCAGCGTGAGGCACTGGTCGAGGCCGCGGGCGCAATGCTCGAACAGCGAAGCGGACTCGTCCGCGGTTCTCGGCAAGAAGAAATCGTCGTGCTTCCCCTCGGCGAGCGGTGGGCCGTCCAGGAAGGGCACGACCTCGTCGAGGATCGCCTCGTCGCCGGCGACCTCGATATAGGTCGCCACGCCATAGGCAAGCCAGACGCGGTCGTCGGAGATGCGTGTCCTCACGCCCTGACCGGACGAGGGCAGCCACCAATGCTGGACGTCGCCCTCGACAAACTGTCGAGCGGCAGCGCGGAGAAGGTGACTGCGCGTCATCTCCGGCCGCGCGAAGGTCAGCGCCATTCCGTCCTGAAGCTGATCGCGGAAGCCATAGGCCCCGCTCGCCTGGTAGAAGGCCGAGCGGGCCCAGATGCGGCAGGCGAGCGTCTGGTAGAGCAGCCAGCCGTTCAGCATGATGTCCATCGCTCGGTCGGGCGTCTTGACCTGGACGGCGCCGAGGATGTCCGCCCAATGCTCCTCGACCGTGGCGAGGACGGCGTCCAGGTCGGTTGCGCGATAGCGCGCGATCAACGCCCCGACGTCCTCGACCGAGCCGGCTTCGCCGAGGAGGATCAGGATTTCGACCGAGCCGCCCGCCGGCAGCTCGACCATGCCCTGCAGCGCGGAGCACGGGTCGAGGCCAGCGCCGACCCGGCCCGAGAGCGCCGCCCGCCCTCGCAGGGCCGCAGGGTCCGCGAGCGACCCGTTGCGGCCCAGGAACGCGCAGCGGTCGCCGCTCCAACCGGTCTGTCGGCCGCCGATGTCGGCGAACGCGACCCGGCCGACAAAGGAAGTGTTCCAGGGATTGCGGGCCAGCATGGCACCGGTCGCGGGGTCGATCCCGGTCGTGACGAATGGCGCCGACGCCCCGCGCGACTGACCCAGGATCGTGGGTGATACGATAGGTATGGAACACCGTGTCGATGCTGCCGACGATCAGGCCCAATCGGCCCGAAGCTGCGATTTCGGCCAACTTGAGGAACGATGAGTGAACATGGCCGGTGAGATTGACTCGCTGACGAGTGGCCATTGAGATTTCCGCTTTTGAGGAGCGGGCGGATGGATGGCAGGATTTTAGCTGAGGACCTGGCTGGCGTGTGGAGCCTTTCCTTTTCCGACATCGGTTTCGTGAACACCAAGCCCCTCGTTGCGAGAGCTGGCTTCGCCGTCCAGTTGAAGTTCTTCGCCGCGCATGGGTTTTTCGCCGATGCGGCCAACAGTGTGCCGGGCGATGCGATCGGGTATGTCGTTGAACAGCTCGGCGGCGGCGATCTTGCCGGTTACGATTTCGCAGGACGTTCAGGCCGGCGTCATCGCTCCGAGATCCTTCGCTATCTCGGCTTTCGCCGCATCAAGCCGGCGGACCGCGAAGCGCTTGCCGCCTGGATATCGACCGAGCTTTGTCCGTCCGGCATGACGGTCGGCGCGATGATGGAGCGGGTGTTTCTCTGGTGTCGGGACGGCAAAATCTTCGCTTCGTCGCGCAAGGAATTGGAGCGGCTTGCGCGATCGGAACGTCAGCGGTTTCTCGATGCCTATCTCGGCTGTGTCACCGATCGCCTTCATCCCGAAGCCCAGGCGTCGATGGAAGCTTCGCTCGCCGATCCCGACAACGAGACGGGGTTTCATTCGATCAAGAGCGATGCGGGTCAGGCCTCGCTCGACAACATCATCGCCGTGACAGATCGCCTGGCCTTCATTCGAACGCTCGACCTGCCGGGTGACCTTTTGTCGGTGCCCGGAACAGCATGGATCGAACAGATCGAGCGACGGGTTGGGGGCGAGAAGGCCTCGGAGATGCGCCGTCATCCGCGGACGCGGCAACTGGGGCTTTACGCAGTCTCCCTGATGTCGCGTCAGTCGAAGATCATTGACGCCATGATCGACCTTCTGATCGAGACGGTTCATCGGATCACGACGCGTTCCAGGCGCAAGGTGATCGCCGGCATCGCCCGCGACATCGAGAAAGTTTACGGCAAGGAGTGTCTGCTGGTCGATATCGCCGGCGCGGCCATCGATAATCCGTCTGGACGGGTCTGCGACGTAATCTTTCCCGTTGCGGGTGAGACGAAGCTGGCGGCGATCGTCAACGAGTATCGCGCGCAAGGGGCGCTCGACCGGCGCATCTACAAGGTGATGCGCGGTTCCTATGCCAGCCAGTACCGCCGCATGGTGCCGAGGCTGCTTTCGGTCCTGGAGTTTCGCTCCAACAACGCGGCCTGGCGACCTGTCGTTGACGCCGTGAACTGGATGAGGACGATGGTCGATGACGGCCGCCGTTTTGTTTCCTGGCAGGACGTGCCGATCGACAAGGTCGTTCCAGCCAAATGGCGCGGCGCCGTCATCGACAAGGACGGCCGGGTCAATCGCATCAGCTACGAGCTTTGTGTCCTCAGCCCGTTGCGGGAGAGCATCCGTGCCAAGGAGATATGGATCGTCGGCGCCGACCGCTACCGCAATCTGCGTATTCCGACGAAGTCGCCCGGCCATTCCGAGATCAAGTCGCCCGGGATTCCGGGATGATGTCGCCCGCCCTTTCGAGCGCTGCTGGCCTCTGATTTTCCTGTCACCCAGAGCTTGCTCGGTCAATCTCTCAAAGCGGGTTTGAGGCGCGTTCGCCGCATGCTGTCACCGGAGAGCTCGATGCGATGGGCGTTATGGACGAGGCGATCGAGTATGGCGTCGTCGTAGGTCGGATTACCGATGACCTCGTGCCAGCGCTCAACAGGGATCTGGCTGGTGACGACGGTCGATTTGCGTCCGTATCGGTCTTCGAGAATCTCCAGCAGATCATGGCGCCCGGCATCGTCGAGAAGCTCGAGACTCCAGTCATCGAGGATCAGGAGTTGCGCCCCCGAGATGGTACGCATGATCCGGGCGTAGCGACCGTCGCCGCGTGCCGTGGCGAGGTCGGCGAAGAGCTTGGACACACGCTGATAGAGGACGGAGCGATTGTCGCGGCAGGCGCTGTGGCCAATGGCGGACGCCAGCCAACTCTTTCCGACCCTGGTCGGCCCGGTGAGGAACAGATTGTCGTGGGCGGCGATGAAGGCGCCGCCGCAGAGCTTCTGGAAGAGGGTGCGGTCGAGACCTCGCGGTGCCTGGTAATCGACATCCTCGGCGACGGCCTGATGGCGGAGCTTGGCGTATCGAAGTCGGGCGGCGAGACGCTTGTCGCGGCGATGGGTGACCTCCCGATCGATCAGGAGACCGAGCCATTCGGGATGGGTCAGCCTGCCGACCTGGCTGGAGGCCTCGATCTCGGCGAAAGCCTCGGCCATGCCGGCAAGGCCGAGCTGATGGAGCTGCTCGAGGGTGGGGTGCGACAGCATGATGGTCTCCTATTGGTAATAGCGGGGGCCGCGGATGTTGGGGTGAAGGATCGGTGCGGCATCCGATCCGGGCTCTTGTCTCTTCCCAGTTTGGTCGAGACGCTTGTCGAGGATCGAGCGGACCGAGCCGTAGGACAGCGTTCCGATCTCGATCGCTCGCTCGGCGGCCGCTTCGAGCCGCAGGGCGCGGCGGGTTTGGCCAGTCGCAGGATGCCGATGCAGGTGCGAAAGCCCTGTTCGGGATGGGATCTTCGCTCGAGGATGAGTTCGCAAAGGACGCCGGTCGCCACGCCGACGAGGCAAGCCTCCTTTCGAATCCGATCAATGGTCCAGTCGCCATGGCGGCGATGGCTGGAGGGCATGTGATCGCGAAGGGTGGTGTGTCCGCCGTTGCCGCTCGAGCGAATGTGGGCGGCGATCCGCTCGCCCCTGGCAAAGACCTCGACCGTGCGGGCTGTGATCCGTGCCTCGACCTCCTGGCGGGCGAAGCGGAAGGGAACGCTGTAGAAGTGCTTCTCGACCTCGACATGGTAATCGATGCCAACGCGCCGGAGGCGCCATTCGGCAAAGAAATACGGCTCCACCGGCAGCGGCTTCAGCTTCGGCCGGTCGAGTTCCTCCCCAACTGTAATGCTTCTGTAATGGGCCCTCGTTCGTCAAGCCCCTCTGAATGCATCTCGTCGCCAGGATCATGCTTCTGTCCGTGGTCAGCGCGAAGGCCGCCACACTATGCCATCAGATCCAGAGCCGGCAGGTCAATCTAGGAAGCGTGGTTTGCCGAAGCATTCACAGCACTACACACGACCTTGCCAAGCCCTCGTCCCAGCGACGGGACCTTTGTAGAAGCGATGCCGTGTCGGCTCGCTCCGAACCTGCTTTACCTCCTATGCAGCCGTAGCGGTCTTGCTCCAGCGGAACTCGGCCGCGTCCATCCACATGCGATGGAGCACGACGCCCAACTTGCGGGCAAGGGCCACCTTGGCGCGCTTCATGCCCCGGCGCTTGGCGACGTCGAGAGCCCAGTGTTTAAGGCTCGAGAAGCGGGTCGCACGCGTCAGCATGACGTGCGCAGCTTCAAAGAGCGCAGTTCGCACCATGGCGTCGCCGACCTTGCTGACACCGCCGTCCCGATCGGTCTCGCCGGATTGATATTTTTTGGGCGTGAGCCCGAAGTAGGCTCCGACCGCGCTGGATTTTCCAAACCGCGTCGGGTCATCCACCGCCGAGCGATAGGTCAGGGCGACCAGGGCGCCGACGCCGGGCGTGCTCATCAATATCCGGCAAACCTTATCGACGCGCGCGATCTTCAGCATCTCGCGATGCAGTTTGGTGAAGGCGCTCCACAACGCCGCCCGCGCCGCCAGCATCGCGCCAATCACCGTCTCCAGAGTGACGTGGCCTGCCGTCAGTTCCCGGATACGCGCCTCAAACCTTCCACGGCTCACTTCGCCGACCTTCAGCCCGTAGCCGCGCAGGATTCCGCGGATGCTCAGCTCGACGTCGAGGAGCTTGCCTTGCAGAAGCTTGCGTCCAACAAGAAGGGCTCGGCTATCCTTGCAAGTCATCGATTTGGCATGAACCGGGCGGTACCATCCCATCCGCAGAAGCTGGGCGATCCCGCGTGCATCTTTCCGGTCGGTCTTCACCGTCATCGCCGAGAGCGCAGCCTTCACGTCCCGCGTCTCCAGCAAAACCACGTCGCGTCCGGCGGCAGCAAGCCCGGCATGCAGCCACTGCGATAACGGTCCGGCCTCAAGCCCAATGCGGCTGACAGACAATGCCAGTTCGTCGAAATAGCGGACCAGCGCCTCTGACTCGCTGGCGATCTTGACCTCGCGCACGATCGTTCCGGTCGCGTCCACAACGCATATGCTGCTCTCTTCCAGAGAGACATCAATTCCCGCATAATATTCCATGGCTGTTCCTCTCGTGATGCGTGGAGCCGATCACTCGGACTCCGTTTCAACACCATCATTCTGAGGGACAGCCACCCAACTTGGCTATGCTCGCGAAGGCCGGCCCATTACGGCATCTAGGGCGAAATTGCTGGTTTGCATCCGGTTCGGGAAGCCTGCGTTCAAGCCGCCCTTCGGATGAGGAATTGGCTCTTCGGCCGGGTGCGATTTTCGGCAGTCGGAGCAGGTCGGCGTCTGGTGACGCCCGGGACGATGTCCCCCTGCACCAGCCAGGTGTCTTGCAACGACGGCCCCCTATTCCCGCCTTCCCGGCGTTCTCAGCTCTCTGGGCGGTGGTGCTGGCACTGGCCATGGTCGGCGAGGGTCTGGATGACGCGGCAGTCACAGACGCGCCCGTGCTCGCACTCCTCGATCATCCGGTGAAGCTCCTTGCGCATCAGCTCAAGCTGCCTCAGGCGGTGGTTGACACCCTTGAGGTGGTGACGGGCGATCCTGTCGGCCTCCTGGCATGAAGCGTTGGGCTTCTCTGCCATGGCAAGTAGGCCTCGTATGTCCTCGATCTCGAAACCAAGCTCGCGGGCGTGCCGGATGAAGGTTATTCGGTCCACCTCCGCGGCGCCGTACAGCCGGCGATTGCCGCCGGTGCGTTCCGGGGCCGAGATCAGTCCGATGTTCTCATAGAATCGTATGGTCGTAACCTTCACGCCGCTGCGCTCAGAAGCCTCCCCAATGGAATATCCACGCTCGGTCATGATTCTCACCCGCTGCTCCAGCGACTGGAGGACGTACGGGCAACGGCGAGGCTGGTCAAGCGTCCGCGACGGCCCGTGTCGAGCATAGGCAGAACCGGCGTGTCGCGCTTCGGGGACGATCTCTCGCCTCAAATCCGCCGGAACTGTCGCGACGAAGGTCATCACGGCGCCGAACAGCGCCCCAGCGCCGCATAGACGACGGCGAGGGTGCATCGGAGGACGAAGTCGACCGTTCCGACCATGCGTCATTTCTTCTGTGAAGCAGCGGGTGGGGTTCCTGGGAGCTGATGTTATACGGAGACTAGGCGCTCGAGCTTTTCCATCCGCACTTCCTGCGGCTCGTGCATGTCGAGCGTGCCGACGAAGGCCCCCTCCCGGTCGTAAAGGTAGACGCCCGCCGAGTGGTCCACCGTGTATTCGTCACGCTCCAGCGGCACGACCTTCCGGTAGGCCTTGAAGGCGGAAAAGGCGGCGTCGATCTGCCCCTCCTCACCGGTCAGGGCCGTGATGCGGGGATCGAAGGACGTGAGGTATTCCTTCAGCACAGCGGGCGTGTCGCGCTTTGGATCGCCGCTGACGAGGACGACGGTGAGGTTGTCGCTTTCCGGACCCATGCCCTCGAGGAGCAGGGATAGTTCGGCGAGCGTCGTCGGGCAGATGTCGGGGCAGTTCGTGAAACCGAAAAATACGGCGACGGGCTTGCCCCGGAAGGACGACCACGTCCGCGCCGCGCCATCCTGGTCGACGAGCGCGAACTCGGCGCCGATCGTCGAGACACCCGTGGTCACATACTTAACGGGCCCGATGCCCGAGCGGAGATCCACGAGGCCCGTGAGCGCAAAAGCAAGCAGTACGGTAACTCCGGCGAGCAGGCTCCAGAGCATCAACCGGATCAAAGCGAGGTTCACTGGCTCTCGCCCATAGGATGGCCCTCGTGCGTGGTTGGGGCGACGACGCCGGGCCGCTCCACGTTGAATTCGATGGAAATCGCGCCGGCCTTCTCGAACACGAGTTCGCCCTGGAAGGATTCCCCTGCGACGAGCGGCCCCTTAAGGCCGCCGAGCATGATGTGGATGCCCCCTGAAGCGAGGTCGATCGTTGCCCCCGGCTCGATCACGACACCGCCCTCGACTGGACGCATACGCGCGACGCCGTCGACGATCTCGGTGACGTGCAGCTCTAAGCGCTCCGACGCCTCCGCGGATCCTCCGACGAGGCGGTCGGCTTGGGTTCCGGCGTTGAAAATCGAGAGGTAGCCAACCCCCGTCTTCGCCGCTTTCGGTGTCGGGCGCGATGTCGGATGATCGATAGTGATCGACCCCGCCGTGAACTGGTGAGCCGACACGAGTGCCGGGAGGACGAGGCAGGCAGCGAGGATTGCGGTTCGGAGCACCGCCGTCACTTGGGGTAGCTCGCGAAGGTCTCGGTCGAGCCGTCCTTCATGACGAGCAGCACCTGGTAGGGTTCGTCGCTCTCACCCATCCCTGGGCTGCCGGCGGGCATGTTCGGAACGGTAATGCCGATCGCGTCGCGCCTCTCGACGAGAAGTCGTTTGATCTCTGCGGCGGGGACATGCCCCTCGACGACGTAGCCGCCAACGTAACCCGTGTGGCACGAAGTCTGGCCCGGCTTTAGCCCGGCCTCCATCTTCCTGGCGTAAAGATCCGCCATCGCGAGGTTTTCGTTCGTAACCTCGAACCCGGTATCCTCGAGGTGCTTCATCCAGCCGATGCAACACCCGCACCCCGACGTCGAGAACATCTCGACGTTCTCGGCCGCGAGGACCGAAGTGGACAGGAGGGCAAGCGCGCCGGCGAGGAATGTCGTCCGCTTGGACATCATCGGTTCATCCTTTCGTTGTTGTCAGATCCAGCGTCGCACGACGCTTCGGTAGTCGAGATAGTCGGGGCCGAACGAGCGCTGGAGGAAGCGCTCCTCGTCCCGGATCTGGATCTCGCAAGCGATCCAGAAGCTGACCGCGCAGGCGATCATGGCGGGGGATGTAACCGCCACCGCCGATCCAACTCCCATCGCGAGCATTCCCAGAAACACCGGGTTGCGGGACAGGCCAAATAAACCCGTCGAGACCAATGCATCTGGCGCCGTCTCCGGCAGGCCCACACGCCAGCGCCGTCCCATGGCGCCTTGAGCGAACAGCGTCAGCCCCTGCCCGGCAACGGCCAGCGCCAGCCCGACGAGGCGGATGACCGCAGCTTCGCCCGCAACGGGTGAGAAGAGCGCCGTTGCGTACCCGGCCGCATGCGCTCCGAGGGCTACCGCGGCGCCGACGATGGAGCCGGCGAAGAGCAGCCGTGCGAGCCGTTGCCGCAGGCTTGCGCCGAAGCCATAGGCCCGCCCGCCGATCAGGGACGATGTCCGGCGGGTGGCGATGGCGAGCCACGCCGCGGTGACGGCGAGCACGATCAGCGGTCCATGGCGAAGCAGAAGGTCGGTAGCTTCGCTCATGACGGCCTCCAACCGAGCAGCCGCATGGCGTTGGCGGTCACGAGGACGGTCGCGCCCGTGTCGGCAAGGATCGCGGGCCAGAGGCCGGTGATCCCCATGATGGTGGTGACGAGGAACACGGCTTTCAGCCCCAGCGCGATGGCGATGTTCGTCCGGATGTTACCCATGACGCTCTTCGAGAGCGCGATCATGTCCGGGATGTCCTTCACCCGCCCGTGCAGCACGGCGGCGTCCGCCGTCTCCAGCGCGACGTCGGTGCCGCCGCCCATGGCGATGCCGATGTCGGCAGCCGCCAGTGCCGGCGCGTCGTTGATGCCGTCGCCGATCTTGGCGACCTTGAAGCCCTCCGCCTGGAGTTCACGGACGATGCGTTGCTTGTCCTGCGGCAGGAGTTCCGCGCGCGCCTCGATCCCAAGACCCGCCGCAACGGCTTCGGCCGTGCGCCTGTTGTCGCCGGTCAGCATAATGGTCCGGATGCCGGACACCTTCAGGCTCTCAAGCCCCGCCATCGCGTCGGGCCGGGCTTCGTCGCGCATGGCGAGGTAACCCGCGATCGACCCGGCGACCACCACGACGGACACCGTCTTGCCCTCGGCGTTCAGCGCCGCGATCGCGTTCTCCTGATCGGCGGTGAGCGCCGTGCGCCAGGAAGCGGCCTGCGGCGATCCGAGGAACACCCGCTCTCCGCCGACGCTGCCCTCGACGCCCTCCCCGGGAACGGCGTTCGCGTCGAACGTCGGTGGGGTGGGCACCTTGTCGGTCTTTGCTCGGTCGAGGATCGCCATAGCCAGCGGGTGGCTCGAGCCCCTCTCGAGGGCCGAGGCCAGGGACAGCACTTGATGGGACGAGCGGCTTCCGGGGACGATGTCGGTGACGACCGGCCTACCCGCGGTCAGCGTCCCCGTCTTGTCGAAAGCGATGGCGGTGATCGTGCCGAGGCTTTCCAGTACCGCCCCACCCTTCATCAGCAGACCGCGACCGGCACCGGCGGAGAGGCCCGCGGCGATGGCGGCGGGCGTCGAGATTACCAGCGCGCACGGGCAGCCGATCAGCAGGATGGCGAGGCCCTTGTAGATCCACTCGCCCCAGTCGCCACCGAAGGCGAGCGGCGGGACGACGGCGACGAGGGCGCCGACGACAAGCACGGCGGGGGTGTAGACCTTCGAGAAGCGGTCGATGAAACGCTCGGTCGGCGACTTCGACTCCTGGGCCTCCTCCACAAGCCGGACGATGCGCGCGATCGTGTTGTCGGATGCGGCCGCCGTGACCTTCACGCGCAGGACGGATCCGCCGTTGACCGTGCCGGCGAAGACGGGATCGCCGACGGCCTTGCGCTTCGGGACGCTCTCACCGGTAACCGGAGCCTCGTCGACCTCGCCGGATCCTTCCACCACGGTGCCATCCGCCGGGATACGATCCCCAGGACGGACGAGGATGGTCGACCCCACGGCAAGGCTGTCGGCCGGAACCTCCGTCGTCTGGCCGTCCCTCTCGAGGAAAGCCGTCTTCGGCACGAGGGCGGAGAGGCCCTCGATGCTGGCTCGGGCACGACCCGCCGCGACGCCCTCGAGCATCTCGCCGACGAGAAACAGGAGGACGACGGTCGCGGCCTCCTCCTCGGCACCGATGAAGACGGCGCCGATGGCGGCGATGCTCATCAGCGTCTCGATCGAGAACGGCGTGCCGAAGCGGGCGGCGGTGATCGCTCGCCAGGCGACGGGTACGAGACCTACCGCGAGTGCGGCCAGAAAGGCGGGACGCTCCAGCGATGGAACGAGGTTGCCGAGTACGTAGGCCGCAAGGAGCGCGACCCCGCAGGCGGCCGTCAGCTGAGCCTTCCGCGTCCGCCACCACGCCAGTTCAGCTTCACTTGGACCGCCATGGGAATTACTGGCATCCGCCAGTGCGAGGCCATGCTCGCCGGACGCGTGGTTGGCAGATCCCGAACTGCGTTCGGTCGCGGGCTCGGCACCATAGCCAAGGTTCCGGACCTGCCTGACCACCGCAGACCCTTCGAAGCCATCGGCGTAACGGACCCTTACCGTTCCGGCTGACACGGAAACGGCTACGTCCTCGACTCCCGGAATTCGTCGGATCGCAGTGTCGACCTTGTTGGCGCAGGCCGCGCAATCCATGCCGGTTACACGGTAGCGGCTCTCGCCCTTTGTCGCGCTCATGGCGCTCTCCTTGCGTCGTCTTCGACGCAAGCTTACGTCCTCTAGTAGCTAGAGGAGCAAGCAGGAAATTATTCGACCGCGTTGGGCGATGGGCGAGGCTCGCTGGCGAGCGGCATCAATATCTGACTTTCCGCATCAAGAGCAGTTCGGCTTCTTGCCCTCGGTCCCGAACGTGGCAAGGACCGGAGCCGCCGAGTGGTGCAATAGGTGCAATGAACTGGACGGATGCGTCAGCAGCCGCCTTGCCCACGCCGCCTCGAACGGCGCGGACGTTACCAGGATCGCGTCATGCGCGAGATAAGGCGGCAGATCGGTTGACCGTAAGCGCCGCGAGCGCTCCACCTTGAAGTCTGTGGAGTAGGCCAGCGTCTATGTTGACGGGGCCGTGTCTGGAATGATGCCCTCGCTTGAGGGGGCGGCGGACCATGGTCATCCAGGAGCAGCTTCGCGAGAAGATCGAGAAGGTCGAGGCTCTGTATTTCGGCGCCGGGACGGCGGGTGAACGGGACGCTGCGGGGGCTGCTGTCCTGCGGCTGAAGGCGAAGCTCGCAGAGATCGGCCGGCAGGACCCGCCGGTCGAGATGCAATTCTCGATGCCGGACCCTTGGGCCGTGCGGTTGTTCGTCGCTTTGTGCCGGCGCTATGGGATCCGGCCCTACCGCTATCGGCGTCAGCGTCGGACGACGATCATGGTGCGGGCGTCGCGGGGGTTCTTCGATGCAGTGGTCTGGCGCCAGTTCTCCGATATGCACACGGACCTTTGGATGCACTTCGAGGAGACGACGGATCGGCTGATCCGCGAAGCGGTGCATTCGGACACGACGGACGCCGAGACGGTGCCGACGCCGATCGGCGCCCGCTGACGATCAGGCCGCCGTCTGGAGATCGACGGTCACCGCCGGCTTCCAGTTCCAGGCGAGAAGCTCATCGATCCGATTGATCGGTGTCCGTCCGGAGACGATCCGCTCCACGACATCGACGAGCCAGAGATAAGGATCGATCTCGTTCAATTTGGCCGTGTTGATCAACGAAGCGAGGATTGCCCACGTCTGCGCTCCGCCCTCACTGCCGGCAAAAAGATGATTTTTTCTTCCAAGGGCGATCGGGCGCATCGTCCGCTCGACCGTGTTGGAGGGGCTCCGTGGGAATCTCTGCAATGATACCCGCTAAGGGAAGAGGAAGTTCCTGGGATTGAAGCGGTTGGCGCGGATCGGGCGGAAGCGTTCGAGGGGTCGGTCAATCTCGTTCCAGAGGTAGTCGCCCGTGAGCGCGATATGGCTCCAGGGCAGCGGCGCGACCTGGGCGAGGAGATCGCCGGGTATGGCGACATTCTGGCCCCGCACGAAGCCGACGGCGCGGCTGAGATAGACAGTGTTCCACAGGATGATCGCGTTGACGACGAGGTTGAGGCCGGAAGCGCGATAGGTCATCGTCTCGGCCATGCGGTTTCGCAGCTCGCCGAGCTGGTGGAGGAAGATGGCGCGCGCGAGTGCATGGCGACTTTCTCCCTTGTTGAGGATGGCATGCGAGCGGCGTCGCAGCTTCGGGTCAAGCAGCCAGTCACAGATGAAGATCGAGCGCTCGATCCGCCCGATTTCGCGCAACGCCTGGGACAGCCCGTTTTGACGAGGCGAGGCGGCGATCTTTTTGAGGATCACGGATGGCGGCACAAGGCCGGAACCGACCGAGGCGGCCAGGCGCAGCACCTCGTCCCAATGCTGTTCGATGGCCATCATATTGACGCTGCCTCCGATCAGCGGACCGAGCGGAGCATAGTCTGCGCTGGGATCGATCACGAACAGCCTGCGGCTGCCGAGATTTCGGATGCGCGGGATGAGCAGGTAACCGAACAGCTGGAACATGGCGAAGACCGTCTCGGTCGCACCAGCGGTATCGGTCGCATGCTCGTGGATCTCGACCGAGCTTTCGTTGTGGAGGAGCCCGTCAAGGACATAGGGCGCCTCAGTTTCCGACGCCTGGATCAGGCGCGAGAAGAAGGAGGCAAAGCGGTTGGAGAGGAAGCCGTAGAGCGAGGCGCCAGGCCGGGTGCCATATTTGGCATTATAATCGAGGCTGGCCTCGCCACGTCCGCCGGCGGGAAAGAACTGGCCGTCCGAGGAGGAGACGTGACCATCGCCCCAGATCGCAGCGAAGGGATGGGCTTGCTGGGCATCGACCAGCACGGCGGTCGCGGCGGCGTAGGTTTCGGGCCGAAGATGCCGATCGACCATCAACATCATCCGGTGGATGGTGACGCCGCGCGAACTCTCGGCCATGCGCTCGGCGCCGGCATTGGTGGCGTCAGCAAGGATCGCGGCCATCAGCGCGGCCTCGTCGCCCGCGCCGGCACCGGTCCGATAATGGGTGAAGCTGTCGAGGAAGCCGGTCCAGCTGTGGACCTCGGCGAGCAGGCTCGTGATCCGCACGCGCGGAACGAGGGTGTAGAGGCGCCGGCTGAGCGCGGTGACCCGGTCCCGTTCCTCCTCGCGGATCGGCGACACCGACAGGCCCTTGTCCGTAATGCTGGCATCGGGAATCCTGTTGGCGGCAGCCGCTTGGGCGAGCGCCTGCAGTTTCGCATCGAGAGTGGCGACACGCTCGGTGCGCCAGGCGGCGAAGCTGTCCGGCACGGCCAGGCCAAGGCGCTGCTCGGCGCGCATCACGGCGAAGGTGGAACGCGGCAGGAGATAGTCCTCGAAGCTCCGCCAGGCGCGGCTGCCCTCGACCCAGACATCACCGGCCCGCAGCCGGTCACGCAGGTGGACGAGAACCGCCACCTCCCAGGCGTGGGCATCGACGTCGCCGTTGCGCTCGCGGACACGGCGCCGCCATTTGCGGGTGAGGAAGGAAAGCGGCAGCTGCTGCGGCAGCGGATGTCCCCGGTGGAGGGCGCGCAGCAGTTCGACCGAAGCGAGGATGGGGTCGTCGGACCGGAAAGACTGGAAGCGGAACGCCTCGAAGACGAGTTTGGCGAGCTTGCGTAACGACTTCCGCCGATCGACGATTTCATCGAGTTCGTCGCTTCGGCCAGGACCGACCATCCCGGCCGCGACCGTCACGCTGGCCGCAAGCCCATCCCAGCCGATGGTGCCGGCGACCGCGGCCGACAGATCGGCGCCGGTCTCGCGCGCCTTCATCAGCGCTTGCCCGAGCTGCATGTGACTGACCGCGACGCCGGCGAGGATCGGGGCTCCTTCAGCAGTCGCTCCTTACGGCTAATCTCGGCCTTGCGCCGGGCGCTGCCGATGAGCTTGCTGAACATGTCGAGCGCAAGATCGGTGATCGCGGCCTGGCGCTCGATCACGAACGCGGTCAGCGTGGCGTGCCGGCGTTCGGTCGAAAGGCGCAGCATCTCGCGGGCATGGAGGATCCGTGCTTCCTTCGCGATGATGCCATAGCGGTTGGCATGGATGGACTTGCGCCGTTCGTCGAGGATGCCGGCGCCGCGCAACACCTCCAGCCGCACGATCGCAGCCTTGAGGTTCTTCAGCTTCGCCCCTTCCGGCGCTTCTGCGATCCAGCCGAGCAGCGTGCGGTCGCCGGCGCGACCGACGATCAGCTGATCGAGCGCATCGAGGGACACCTTGCCCAGTCCCTGGATCAGGTCTCGATAAGCGTGCCTGCGTGCGGCTGCCCGACCTGCAAGGGCAAGGCGCTCAAGAAGCTCGGCACCGGGAACGAGGGTTCCCTCGTCCTTGAGTTTCTCGATAATGGCCTGAACGATCGGGCCGCCTTTCTCCGTGGCTGCTGCCGTGTGCGCAGCGGCCGCAATGAAAAGGCGGTAATCGCCTGCCCGCACAGGACACAGCCCAAGCTCGGCGACGATCTCGCGCGCGTGTTCCCGTCGCGTCTCCTCACGCCGCGCATAGAGTTCAAAGATAGCAGGATCGGTGCCAAGCTGGTCAGGGCCATGACGTTGCATGAAATGAGCAGACGACAGGTCGATTCCTCCGAAAGCCACGCTAAATGCTATGCATCGGTGGCCGGGCCCAGCGCTCGTGCGGGCCCTGGATCCCACGGCAGCGTCTCGGTCCGCACGGGACGCTCGATTTGGTTGATTGCGTTTCAACGCGGCATGACAAGGAGCTCGATCATGCCTGACGAGAACGTCAAGTCTGGAGACCAAAAGGACGCGGAGTCTGAGGTCGAAGGGTTTCGGCAGGACCTCGGGCCGTTCGTGGTGGCTGCCGAGACGACGCGGATGGCCATGGTTTTTACCGACGCAAAAGAGCCGGACAAGCCGATCTCCTTCGCGAACGATGCCTTTCTCGACCTCACCGGCTATTCGAGAGACGAGGTTCTCGGCCAGAGCTTCAATTTCCTGATGGCGCAGGGAGCCGATCCCGACAGCGTTGCCGACATCGAAAGTGCCTTTGACGGCAGCTCCGATGTCGATCCGGAGATCCGCTATCACCGCCGCGACGGCAGCATTTTCTGGGCCTCGGTCTTTGTCTCCCCGGTGAAGGACGATGCAGGCGTCGTCGTCCAGCATTTCGCGTCGTTCGTAGACGTCACCAGGCATCGCCGGGAGCAGGATCGGCTTCGGTTTCTGTTGAACGAGCTCAACCATCGTGCGCAGAACACCCTTGCGACCGTCCTGTCGATCATCGGCCGGACCCTCAACGGCATGACCGACAGGGAAACGATCGAGACGTTGGAAGGGCGCATACTGGCCCTGTCCAAGACCCACAGCATCCTCGGGGCGCAGGATTGGGATCGCGTCGGGATCCGAGAAGTCCTCGAGCAGGTCTTAGGACCCTTCGAGTTGGACGATTCTTCGGTGCCACGCTTCTCGATGAAGGGCGATGGCGTTCGCTTGGAGCCGAAGACGGCGTTGACCCTCGGCATGGTGTTCCACGAGCTGGCCACAAACGCCGTGCGACACGGCGCCTTCTCAGGAGGATACTCCGGCAAGGTCGACATCTCCTGGCAAGTCGAAGGTGGGCCGAGCGGTGAACGAATGACGCTTCAATGGCAGGAAAGCGGCGGGCCACGGGTCAACCAGCCCAGTCACAAAGGCTTCGGCTCCAGATTGATCGAGCGCGGCCTGGCGCAAGAAGTGAACGGCGAGGTCAGTCTCGCCTTCGACACGGACGGAGTCGTCTGCCGCATCGTCATGCCGATATCGCAGGAAGCTGGCTGGATGAAGAATGAGTAGCGCACTATCAGGGCGCAGAATCCTCCTCGTAGAAGACGAGGTGATGGTCGCGTGGGCGCTGGAGGACATGCTCGCTGAGTTGGGATGTGCCGTCGTCGGTCCCGCCGCCCGTGTCGATCAAGCGCTGGCGCTCATCGACACGGTCGAGGTGGACGCGGCGGTTCTCGACATCAATCTGAACGGTGAGGAGAGCTACCCTGTCGCCGATGCTCTGGCAGCGCGCGGCGTGCCATTCGTTTTCTCGACCGGGTACCATAAGAGCGGCATGCGGGCCGCCTACCGCTCGCTCCCCATGCTTCAGAAGCCCTACGAGCGCTCGGTACTGGGCAGTCAACTCGCGAACTTGCTGTCCCTGGGCCGAACGGTCGTTCCGGAGCCGAGCTCCGAGAACCCGGTATGGGACGCGAACCGCCTGCGAACCGCCACGAACGCTGCGGGCGTGGGACTGTGGTCGTGGAACATCGACGCCGACCTCTTCACCATGGACGAACGCTCGCACGAGCTGTGGGGGATCGGCAGCGGGCGGATCACCTTCGAGGATCTGTCCGCACGCATCTATCCCGACGACTTCCTGAGGGTCAGGGCTGCGTTCACGAAAGCACGGAAAATTCTCGGCGCCTATGAGGCGGACTTCCGAATCCTGCATTCCGATGAGATCCAATGGGTATCGGTCCGCGGAATGGGCGACAATCTCGACGCCGTCGGCAGGATCATGTTCGGCGTCTTCCTCGACATCACCGAGCGGATGAGGGCCGAGGAAGCGCGGGAGATGCTGGCGACCGAGATGGGGCACCGGGTCAAGAACCTGTTTGCCATCGCGGCCGCCCTGACCAACATCTCCGCACGCTCGACCACGACGTCGGCCGAAATGTCGCTCGATCTGTCGCGCCGTCTAACGGCGCTCAACAAGGCGCACGAACTGGTGAGACCCGGCCTCACAGGTCCTGGGAAAGCGGTATCGCTTGGCGAGTTGCTGAGCGTTCTCCTCGATCCTTACATCGGAGATGGAGGAGGTGCGGGCCGCATCCGCGTGGCCGTTCCGGATCTAGTCGTAGGCGATGCATCGACGACGACAATGGCCCTCATCGTCCATGAGCTGGCCACAAACTCACTGAAGTACGGTGCTCTCGCTACGGAGACCGGATCCATCGTTGTCGGCTGCGTGACGGAGAACGGCGACGTCACCATGACCTGGACCGAGAAAGGTGGCCCGCCGGTTTCGACCCTGAGAGCCGAAGCAGGGTTCGGAAGCCAGTTGGTGTCCAAGAGTATATCCAACCAACTTGGGGGAAGCATCGCATACGACTGGAACCCCGATGGTGTCATCGTGACGCTGCGAATGCGTCAGGATCGCCTAGGTGCCTAGCTGGTGGCAAGCACAGGTCGATGGGCATCCGGCCGATCAGGAGGCCACTCCGAGCCCCTGTTTGTCTGGAAAGCACATAGATGTGCGCTGGGTCTGACTACGGTCGGAGCTCCTCATCATCTCCAACATCGTCGTAAGAGCGTCGTCTTCAAGCCACGGCGGCGAGCCTGTCGGACGGCTTGAACTGCCACGGCATCAGCTCGTCGATTGCGCTGTTGGGATGTCCCTGAACGATCAGTGTGATGACCGCCGTCAGATAGGCTCGGGGATCGACGTCGTTGAGCTTGCAGGTCTCGATCAGCGAGGCGATCACGGCCCAGTGGCCGGCACCGCCGTCAGAGCCGGCGAACAGCGCGTTCTTCCTCGTCAAAGCGAGCGGGCGGATGGAACGCTCGACGGTGTTGTTGTCGATCTCGATGCGTCCGTCGCTGGCGAAGCGGCAGAGGCCCTCCCAGCGTGAGAGCGTGTAGCGGATCGCTTCGGCGAGCTTGGTCTTCTGGCTGATGAGCTGAAGCTTCTCGCGCAGGTCCGCGCCGGTATCGGCGACGCCACGTACCAACAGGTGGACGTGCGGATTGTCGGTGTTCCAGTGATCAACGGCGACCCAGTCCAGGCGGGAGCCAAGGTCGGCTTCCATCTGCGCGGCGAGGTCCCGCGTGAAAGCGCGAAGGTCCGTCATCTCGCTGGCGTCCTCGGGCGAGACGATGAAGCGAAAGTGGTGGAGATCATCCTTCGATCGATCCGCGAAGGCCAAGTCGTTGGCGCGGTCGCTGCCCGCGTCGAACATCACGGCCTTCTCGCCGTCACGGGTTACGCCGTCGCGCTTCAGATAGGACAGATGTGCGGACAGTGGGGCTGACCGAAACGCCTTGCCGGAATGCCGGCCAATCCGAGCGGCGACGACGACACGCCGGTTGGAGAAAAGAGACGGTTCCGGCTGAAGCTGATCCGGCCTCGCCCGAAACTGGAGCGGCCATAAGCGGGCGATCGCTCGGACTTCGTCCCCGAGCTGGACGCGCCATCGGTATGCCCGGCCCGTTTAGCGGCGCGCAGCACCTGGTTGACAAAGCTCTTTGTCCTCGGCGCGCGGGTGCTGCGGATGCGCCCTGGCCGGATGCGGAAATCGCTATCGCCCTCGCTCATGCCTGCCCCGCCAATCGGGACGCAAGTCGTACAGTGCCGGAAACAGCGTTGATATCTTTGGAGAATTCTATCATCGCGGCACGCGACCCGACCGATAGGCACGCCGAGAGACAAGCCATCTCAATGGCTTGGCTGAAGACCGGCGAGCCTCTTTTATCTTGCCATCCTCCGGTCGTGCGCCCTGTCTCCCGCCTCAACGTGCTCCATCCCACGCTGCTGCCCGCCACGTTGCGATACGAGGAAACCGCGCTCATTGCGGCCGTCCTGCACCTGGCCGGGCGACGAACAGCCTGTCTGACTGCGGCGCGACAGTGGACGTATCGCTGACGGGCACCGCCTTCGGACCGTCCTCCGACTGACCGTCGAGCTGCATCGGATCGACAGTCGCAGCGTCCTCAGCGCGGCCGACGAACAGCGGCGCGCGCATCCAGGCGTCGGGATCGGTGGCGGCGACGGTAACGGACATCGTAACGTCGCCGCCACTAACGAGAGGCGCGAGTGTCGTGAGATATGCTCGTGTCTCCGCCGGCAGAGGGCGGCCCGCGAGATGCTGTTCATAGCGACGCGGGCCGGCATTGTAGGCTGCGAGGAAGCTCGGCGATCCGTAGCGGTCGTGCATCTCGCGCAGATAACCGCAGCTTCTCGACACCTACTGCCCGAAAGCTGACGGTCCGCTTCTCGCCGCTCCTACCGATCGCTTCCCGTGCCGTTGCTCAACCTTCTAGCAGTTCGCTGATGGTTCGACAGACCTCATCGGCGGCGAGTTGGGTGGCTTTGTCGAGGTGGACGTAGCGCTGGGTGACGCCGCGGGACGCATGACCGAGCAGGGCGGCGACGGTGAGTTCGGAGTAGCCGAGGTCGCCTGCGAAGCTCGCGAAGGTGTGCCGCAGCAGGTGCGGCGTGACAGGCTCCAGCTTCGCTGCGACCGACAACCGAGTGAGCACGCGCGAGACGCCGACGAAATGGTCGTTGCCGATCTCGCCTGGAAACACGAAGGCGCTGTTGCCGAGGATCGGCTGCATCTGCAGGAGGCGCAGCGCCGCCTGCCCAATGGGGCGGACCTGCGCGCCGGTCTTGGTTTGGGGAAACCGCACGCAGCTTGCCCCGGCGTCGATCCACTCGCGCCGGAGCGCCAGCGCCTCCATGCGCCGGAAGCCGGTGAGCAGCATCAGCGTGACGGCGGCGGCCGCCGTTGGGCTCTCGTCGCGCGCTTTACGCATCACCTGGCCAAGCGCCGTCACCTCGGCTGCAGACAGCCGCCGCTCACGCTTGTTGTCACCTGCCACCTTGCGCGCGCCTTTGGCGGGGTTCGTCTCGATCACACCCCAGCGCGCCGCCTGCTCGAAGATGGTGTGCAGCATGCCGAGCGTGCGGCCTGCAACGCCGGTGCCGCCCGTCGTGACGCCGCCGCGCCCGACCCGCTCCTTAGCGGTCTTCCCGCTCGCGATGTGGGCTTGGAACGTCTCGAGATCGGCGATGGTGAGAGCGCGAACCATACGAGTGCCGAGCAGCGGCCTGACGTGGGTATCGATCCGGCTGCGGTCGAGCGCCAGCGTCGTGGCGGCGACCGGGCGGCGCTTGCGGCCGAGCAGGCGGCCAGCGCCAGCCTCTTCGAGGTACCAGTCGCACACCTGCGAGACGGTTGGCGCCCCGCGCAGCGCCTTGCGCTCGTCGGCCGGATCCTCACCCTTGCAGACCAAACCGAGCTTGTCGCGAGCGAGACCGCGGGCCTGCTCGGGGGTGAGGACCTGCAGCGAGCCGAGCGTCAGGCGGCGGCTGCGGCCTTCGCTGTTGCGATACTGGATGATGTAGGAACTAGCGCCGCTGGGCCGTAGGCGCACGCCGAAGCCACGCAGTTCGTTGTCCCAGGCAAACACCTCCCGGTCCGGTTCGGGGCGGAGCGCCTCGACGGCGCGTTTGGTGAGTTTGGGCATAGGCGGCGTCCTGCTTACCAGGCAGCGATCCTACGCCAGCGGTAAGCGAAAAGGAAGCAGGTGGGAGAAAGCCATGGCGTACGGTAGCGTGGTCTGGCGTAGAGAAACCCTTTCAAAGCATGCCATTATCGTGTTTCAGCGTACTCAAGCGAGCCCGCTTCGCGGCGGAGCAATCTCTTGCCAAGGTTGGGGTCGAGGGTTCGAATCCCTTCGCCCGCTCCAATTTTCCTAGATCTATCCATAACTTACACATCAACGGATCGCTTGCAGCGAGACGCAGGCTTCCGTGGTGTCCACGTGAAAGCCAGCGAGTCTCTCGCTATGCCGTCTGGTGCTCCCGCTCATGGGCTTTCTGAAAGCGTCGACCTCCTAAAACCGTCGTAAATGTCGAGCACGCCATCAAGGTGCGTGAAGTGACCTGCAGAAACCGCGAGGTGCGCAGTAGCCATACGGTCACGCCGTAAGCAGTTACGTCAGAATAGCTTGTTGAGCCCGACGCGAAAGCTGCTGTCGGTGGCGTCAGTGCCGATTTGCCCGAGATAGTCGAAACTGAGCGAGACGTTCGGCGCAATTATCGTGGAGACGCTGGCCTCGACAATGGCAGCATCGCGGGAGATCGGCACACCCTGGACCGTGAAGGGCTGACCCGCGCCGAAGGCCAGCGCCGCGACGGGCGTGCGATCGCCCGATGCATGGCGCCACCCCACCATTCCGCGCGCCGAAAGATCGACGCCGGCAATCGTCAGGTCGCCGCTGCCACGCACACCGAGCGTCGTGAAGAGAGTGTCGGAGGACCCTCCGCCGGAGTTCAGTCGCGCCGCGCCGCCGTTCTCGGCAAAGCTGTCCGACTCGAGATGCACATGCGCGATGCCGGCGAACGGCTTGATGTCGATGCCGCCGAGGTGGATCCTGTGGCCGATCTCGCCGAATATTTGCGAGACGTCGACGCTGTAATTGGCCGAAAGACTGTCCGCAAATCCGGCGAACGAGACGGCGCGCTGGGTGTCCACGTCGTTCCAGCTGTAGGCAGCCCCGACCAGTGCCTCCACCGGCCCGAGAGCGCCGGCGCCATAAGCCCCGATGTGGGCCGTATCGATGCTGGCGCTGGAGCCCCGGGCGTCGACGCTGACCCGCGTGTGACCATAACCGCCGAAGAGCCCGAGCCGGGCGCTCTCCGTGAGCGGAATATCCCCGCCCAGGAAGACGCCGCCGACTTCGCGATCCGCAGAAGCCGCGCCGTCGGTGGCCTTCGCCTCGCCGATCGACCCATAGCCGTAGGCCCATGGTCCATGAGCGATCGAACGCGCACCGTCCGATCCCTGTTCGATCCCGGACATGACGGTATCGACCCGCGACGCGACGGCGTCACGGGCATGACGGCTGCCATCCACGAGCGCGCCGCGCACGGCGGCATGCACCTCGCCGGAAAGCTGTTCGAAGGCGGACCGGGCTCCGGCCAGGTCGGAGAAGAGGACGGCGTTGTAGAGGGGGAGCGTTTCGGCTCCCGCGATCTGGGAAAGCCCGTCGAGGGCCTGCGCGGTCGCGAACTGATTGGCACTCTGCGCGGCAGCGACGAAGACCGGTAAGGGCGCGCCCGGGCTGGGCGGCAGGGCGGGTGCCAGCCTGTCGAGGATCAGGGATACTGTCGTCGGACCGTATTCGAGCGACGGGATGAGGAAGGCCGAGCCGCCGGCTAGTATCGGTTCCCGGAAGGTGCCCGTGACTGCGTCCGCAATCAGGATCGTCCGCCGGCGAATTTCCTCGTAGGGGATCGCCGGATCGAGCCCGGTGACCACGACGCTGGCGCCGCCGAGGCTCGCCGTCCCGCCGGCGACGACCGGCGTCAGCATGCCCGATGGCACCACGGCAAATATCGCGGCCGGGGCAAACGTCAGGTCGTTGACGATCTGCAGCGAGGGCCCGGCAGCCAGGAGCGTGCCGCCTGCACCAAGAGCGAGCGAGCCGACCGTCCCGCCTCCCGTCACCGTCCCGCCTCCGAATACGGAAAGCGGCACGAGCGGCAGGCCGCCGGCTACCAGCAGCGTGCCGCCGGTGACCTGCGAGGCGCCGAAGATCACGCTGGTATTGGCGACCGTGAACGTGCCGTCGCCCTGCTTGGCGAAGCCGCCCGCGCCCGTGAAGGTGCCGGAAAACACCGTCGAGCGATTGTCCCCGCCGAGCGTCAGCGTGTTCGCGGCGAGATCGACCCGGCCGGCACCGGCTAGCGAGCCGATCTCCTGGGCGAAGCCGCCAATGTCGAGCAGCGCGCCGTCCGCAACCGTCACGGCCGAGCCGGGGGCGAAAGCGTTGACGGCGGCACCGAGCAATGTTCCCGCCCGAACGTCGGTCGCTCCGGTGTAGTTATTGACGCCCTCGAGGCCGAGCACGGCAGTGCCCACCTTGATCAGCGAGCCGCCCGTACCTCCCGCGACGCCGCCATCCGAAATCCCGCCGATGGTGCGCTGCGGACCGTCGTCGCCAACGGTCAGGGCAATGCCACCGAGGAACACCTGGCCTGTCCCCAAGAGCGAGGCGACGCTGGTGGCACCCGTCGTGATGCCAGAGAAATCGACCACGGCGCCGTCCTGTAGGCGGATCTCGGCGCGAGCACCGGAGGCACTCTCGGAAAAGTAAGTCGCGCCACCAGTCAGCGTTTCGACCAATGCCGAACCGGCAGACGAGCGTCCGGTGAAGCTCAGGACGCCGGCATGGCTGATTTCGCCAGCCCCGGCCGTGGCGTCTTCCGAAAATGCGATCGTGCCGGTCCGATTGCCGATGATCCGACCGTCCGCCAGCGTGCTGGCACCGGCAAACCGCAGCGAGCCTGAGTTGCCGATGACGGCTGCCCCGGCGGTTGCCGCGCCTTCGAACACCACCTCGCCGGTCGCATTGTTGGCAATGAAGCGATCGTTGGCGGAGGCCTGGTCGGTGAACCGGACGGTTCCGCTGTTGGTCAGCGCAGCGCCGCCGCCGGCATTCGCGTCGCCGGCAAACGCGACATTCCCGCCGAAATTGTTGGTGATGCCGGCAGCGCCGGCACTCGCCGCATCGACGAAGTTCAGCGTTCCGTTGTTCTCGATGGTCGCAGCCCCGGCATTTGAGCCTTCCGTGAAGCGCGTCTGGCCCGAGGCGTTCGTCACGATGGAGGCATTGCCGGCCGTGCTGGACCCCGAGAAAGCCGCTTCGCCGTTCACTGTCAGCAGGGCAGTTTCAGCGGTGCTGCGATCCTCGAAGAATGCGGCACCACCCTCGTTCAAGACGATCTGAGCATCAGCCGCCGACGCTTCGTCGCGGAAAAAGACGCTCTCGTCAGTGTTGCGCGTTATCATGGCGCCGTCGGCACGTGCGGTGCCATCATAAGTGATGTCGCTTGCGAGCATCTGGAACGGGGCTGGCGCGGCCATGGCTGCCGGCGCCGACACGACCACGTCTTCCGCCTGCATGGCGAACGGCTCAGCCGCCTGAGCCGGAAAGGCGAAAAGTCCGGCAGCGGTTGCCGTCAGCGCGCAGCGCAGGGTCATAGAATCAGTCTCCATGAGCAACTCTACGCTTTCGATGCAGCTGAGGAGGATACCATTCGGCATCAATGCGCCGGCTTTCCGCAGCCAGGCATGAGCGAGGCTTGCGGCACGCATCTCGGAGAAAGGATTCGTGACGCTGATGCGGTTGCCCGCATGGCGCATTCGAAAGGCGCTACCCTTCCCGACGACGTGGCCATGACATCGAGAAAATCAGGATCCGACCTCGACTCCGGGCAGATGAGCCTTTTCACCGCCGCATGTCAGGGCGCGGACAGCGCACCGGCCTCGCCCGTGTGTGCTCACTACGCCGTATCGCTGTATTGGCTTTCATGATCACTACGACATGCCCGACGATTATCTGAGTGCAGCGATTGCTCAGATGAAGCCAGGCGACTAACGTTCCAGATCTGGGCCATATAAATATGGCAGCACAAGCTCCTAAAGATAAATTTAACTGCTAATCAAGGATATGATATATGAAGGAAAGCAAGGGTAAGCAGAAGAAGGTTCAGCCTCCAAAACCCAACGCCTCGCAAGCAAGCGTCAAAGCGGAGCTTGCTCCCGTGAAAAAACCAAAGAAATAGTTTTTTCCCTTCGCTCAAGTGCCACCATTCTTGAGGATTTGCTCACTTATGGGGAGAGAGATTTTGAGGAGCGATGACCGCGAGTTGCGCCACTGCTTCGCCCGCCGGCGACATTGGACTCGCGGTTACACGCCGGTTGCAGACACCGGCCTCGCTGACAGTTCGATGCGGCTCAACGCCGCCGTGTGAAGACGGCTGATGCTCTAGCGCCGGGCGGAAGGGCACTCTTGCGCGCTAAAGTGCACCGGACGCATCGGTCCAACGCCGTCAATTCTCGATTCCGAGGTCCGATCGAAGGGGCAAAGCCCGACGCCGCGGATAAATGTTGCCGCGGCAAGCCGAAATGGCAGCGGCTGCGACGTTGTCGCCGCACCCGCTGCACGGGATTCACCCCTTCGGCGCCACGTCGTCCACTTCGGTCTCAGGCCGGTCGCCGCCGTCGGCGACTTCCTCGTGCCATTTGCCGTCGGCGGTCTCGTAGCTGATGCCGCGGGTTTCGCCGGCGAGGCGCTGGCGTTCGGCCGCGTCCTTGGCGGCGGCGAAGGCGGTGTCGTGGTCGGCGAAGGTTTCGGAGAAGACGTCGCCGACCTTGTAGGCCCAGCCGCCGTCATGCTCGACGATCCGGTAATGCAGTTCGCTCATGGGTCGGCCTTTCATCTGTCTGTTGAGCCCGCCAAACGTCGTGAACCGGGCGCCCGTTCCGCCGGTCGCCTCGCCATCGGCTGCGCGCCTCACCATATCAGCGCGATGCGCCAGAACCATTACACCTGCCCGCCCATGTCCCGCACGCTGATCCTTCCCAGCGTCGCCGTGTCGGCGCCATTCCAGCTGTTCGGTCGCTGACCGTGCCGATGACCTCTTTGCCCGGGCCGCCCGCCGGCCAGGTCGACGTCTGGCTCGGCTTCCTCGCCGACGTGCCGACGTCGCTGGAGGCCGCCTATGAACGCCTGCTGGATCCCGGCGAGCGGCTGCGCCACCAGCGCTACAAGGTCGAGGGCGCACGCCGCGAGTTTCTGGTGGGCAAGGCGCTGGTGCGCACCGTCTTGTCGCGCTACGCCCCGACGGCGCCGACGGACTGGCGCTTCGAGGCCAACGAATACGGCCGGCCGGCCATCGTCGGCGCCGCCCCGGGTCTCGTCTTCAACCTTTCCCACACGCGCGGGCTGGCCGCACTCGCCGTGTCGCGCGACTGCGATCTCGGCATCGATGTCGAGAGCGCCGATCGGCCGAGCGCCACGCATGATCTCGCCGGCCGGTATTTCTCAGCCACGGAGGCGGACTTCGTGCGCGCTGGCGGCCCCTTGCTGGCCGAGCGCTTCTTCGCCGTCTGGACGCTCAAGGAGGCCTATATCAAGGCCCGCGGCATGGGCCTTGCCCTGCCGCTCGACGGCTTCTCCTACGATCTGGCGGGCACCGAGCCGACCATCGAATTCCACGATTCCTGCCCGGACGATCCGGCGCGCTGGCGTTTCTGGCGCGGCGGGGTGTCAGACACCCACCGGCTCGCCCTCGCGATCTCGCCTGGCGCGTCTGGTGCCAACGTCCAATTCCGCCGCATCGTGCCGCTCACCGGCTTCGACGAAGCGCTGACGCCTGCCGCCGTCTCACTCGATGCGCCGGCCGACGGGCGCACGGCGTGAAGCTCTACGCCGTCGCCGATCTGCATCTCGGCCATCCCGCCAATCGCGAGGCGATCCACGCCATCGAGGCGCGCCCTAACGACTGGCTGATCCTCGCCGGCGATGTCGGCGAGACCGAGCGGCATCTCGATCTCGCCATCGATGCGCTGCAGGACAAATTCCGCCAGCTGGTCTGGGTGCCGGGCAATCACGAGCTCTGGGCCGTCGCCTCGCACGGCACGCCGCTGAAGGGCGAGGCGCGCTACGCGCGCTTCGTGCAGCGCTGCCGCGAGCGCGGCGTCCTCACCCCGGAGGATGATTATCCGGTCATCGCGGTGGACGGCACGCTCGTGCGCATCGTGCCGATGTTCCTGCTCTACGATTATTCCTTCCGGCCGGCGCACGTGGCGCTGGAATCAGCCGTCGCCTGGGCACGGGAGGCGGGTTTGCGCTGCGCCGACGAGAGCCTGCTGTTGGCAACGCCCCACGCCAGCCGCGGCGACTGGTGCGCTGCCCGCGTCGCCGCCACCGGGGCGCGCCTCGACGGGCTCGATGCCGCGATCCCCAACATCCTCGTCAATCACTGGCCGCTGCGCGAGGAGCTGGCCCGCCTGCCACGCATTCCGCGCTTTTCGATCTGGTGCGGCACGACGCGCACGCAGGACTGGCACACCCGGTTCAACGCCCGCGCGGTGGTCTCCGGCCATCTCCACATGCCGTCCTCGCGCGTCATCGACGGCGTCGCCTTCGAGGAAGTCTCCTTCGGCTACCCCAAGCAATGGCGCGGCCGCCGCGAGCCCGACGCGGCGCTGCGCCGGATCCGGGTGTGATGGCCGACCCGCTGCAGCGGACCGAACGGGCCGGGACCGGTCTGCGCCGAGCGCGTTCGTCGGACAAGGCATACCCTTCTCGACGAACGCTCGGCGGGCGCCGCTATCCTCGAACGAGGTAACGCCGTGAATCCCAGCAGTGCCGCCGAGAATGATGCCGTCGCAACGGGTCAGAACCGGTAGCGCAGGGATCCGATCACGTTGCGGCCTTCTTCCCGATAGCAATATCCCGATGAACAGGTGGCGTCGCGCTTGTCGAAGAGGTTCTTGGCGTTGACCTGCGCGCTGACGCCTTCGAGCTTCGGGTTGGCCGCACCGAAATCATAGGACAGCGACGCGTCGACGAGGATGCGGGAATCATTCTTGAAGCTGTTGGTGTCGTCGCCCCAGCTCTCGCCGACATAGCGAAGCCCCGCCCCGACGCCGAGACCCTTGGCCTGTCCGCCCTGAACCGTATAGTCGCTCCAGATCGACGCCTGATGCTGATGGGACACAGAATTGGATTCGTGCCAGCAACGATCGAGCGGCGAGTGGGCCCTGCTGCCCGACACGCGTCTCTTCGACATCGAAGGAGCGGACGGCGAGATCTGGCGACTGTTCGTCCATGTTCCGCCCGGCAATTCGCCGCCAGACGGGTGGCCGCTGTTGGTCATGACCGACGGCAACGCGATGATCGCGACGGCCGTCGACACGGTCGGTGTTCAGGCAGCCTATCCGATGGGCACCGACGTACAGCCGGGCGTCATCGCCGCGATCGGATACCCCGGCGACGACGCCTACGATCCCCTGCGTCGTTCCTTCGACCTGTCGCCACCGCCGGGCCGTACCTATCCGCCGTTTGCCGAGGGGGCACCTGCCGTGGTCACGGGAGGCGCCGATCGCTTCCTGCAATTCATCGAGCACGAAGCCTTGGCGTTCGTGGAGACGCGCTATGTCGCCGCCAGCCCAACCATCTCCTGGGAGGACGGCCTGCTCCTAAACAGCGAGAAGCTGTTCGCCGCGTCGCCGGAGCTGGCGCCCTTCCAATACGAGCGCGAGGACACGGCGAAACGTATCGCGCACGCCAGGACGATACAGACGCTGGCTCTGACGCAGGCCATGGCCACTCGCCTGGCAAACCTGCCGCGGATCAGCGTGGTCTGCGAGACCTATCCCGGCGAAACCCACATGACGATGTTGCCGGTCGCCATCTCGAGAGCGGTCCGCGTCGCCTTTCGTCTATCCGCATAAACTTCGCGTCCGCCATCGCCGTACTCGACGGGCAATTGTATCGAGTTCTCCCTGTGGCTGGCATTTGCTTGTCATATCGTGAGCGATGGGTCGGACCGGCATGCCGCGCGCCTGAGGCGCCGTCACCTCATTCCGCGCTGATTCGCGGCAGAACTTTCGCCTGCCTGACGAATTCCGAGCAATCCATGCGTCGTCGGGGTCCCGCCCCCACCCTATCTCATGGCCTGACACAAGCATCCCGGAGACATTCATGTCGCAGATCACCATGGCCGGCCGCCCCGGCGGTGCCGTGAGCCCCGCCGTCTGGGTCGCCCTCGGCCTCGGCCTCATCGGCGCGCTCGGGCTTGGCCTCGGCCAGAGCCCGCGCATCGCGGCGCTCTTCGTCGTCGGTGGCGCCTTCGGCCTCGTCCTCTACCACGCCGCCTTCGGCTTCACCTCGGCCTGGCGCAACTTCATCAGCGACGGCCGCGGTCGCGGCCTGCGGGCGCAGATGGTGATGCTCGCCATCGCCGTCGCGCTGTTCTTCCCGGCGCTCGCCGCCGGCAGCCTGTTCGGCCAGGAGGTGTCGGGCTTCGTCTCGCCGGTCGGCGTGTCGGTGCTGGTCGGCGCCTTCATCTTCGGCATCGGCATGCAGCTCGGCGGCGGCTGCGCCTCCGGCACGCTCTACACGGCCGGCGGCGGCAACGCCCGCATGCTGATCACATTGGCCTTCTTCATCGTCGGCTCGCTGCTCGCGACGATCCATTTCGACTGGTGGATGGCGCTGCCGGCCTTCGAACCGATCTCGGTCGTCGAGACCTTCGGCGCACCGCTCGGCATCGTCCTGTCCTTCGCGCTCTTCGCGGTGATCGCGGCGGTGACGATCCTCGTCGAGAAGCGTCGGCATGGCGGGCTGGAAAAGGCCGAGCCGACCAAACGCCAGGGTCTGGCGCGCTTCGCCCGCGGTCCCTGGCCGCTGGTCGCCGGCGCCATCGCCCTGGCGCTGCTCAACTTCGCCACGCTGGCGCTGGCCGGCCGGCCCTGGGGCATCACCTCGGCCTTCGCGCTGTGGGGCGCCAAGCTGTCGCAGTTCGTCGGCGTCGATCCGTCGGCCTGGTTCTACTGGCAGCAGCCGGCCAACGCGACGGCGCTCGCCGGCAACCTCTTTGCCGACGTTACTTCGGTGATGAATTTCGGCATCATCCTCGGCGCCCTGCTCGCCTCGGCGCTGGCCGGCCGCTTCGCGCCGAACTTCGCCATCCCGAAGCGCTCGGTGCTGGCCGCGGTCATCGGCGGGCTGCTGCTCGGCTACGGCGCCCGCATCGCCTTCGGCTGCAATATCGGCGCCTATTTCGGCGGCATCGCCTCGGGCAGCCTGCATGGCTGGCTGTGGCTGGTCGCGGCCTTCGCCGGCTCGACCCTCGGCGTCCGGCTGCGGCCGTTCTTCTTCGCGGGCGAGCGCCCGCACGTGACCAAGGACGCCTGACCCTCAAGTCACATCGGAAGACCTAGACTAGAAGCCGCCGCGATCCCCCGCGGCGGCTTTTTTATTTCCTGAAATCCAAGGAATCCAGTCCTTTCCGACGCGGCCATCCGTCCCCTGGCCAGACTCCGCTTGACTCTCCTCGGGCCCTCTGGAATCCATAAGAACATATCAGGAACAAACCTCTTGCCGAGGCGGAACGGCCGCAAAGCCCTGCGGACGAAGGAGAATCCTATGGCCTCGACCGATCTTTCCTCGCTGTACCGCGCCGGGAGTGCCGCCGCTGCGCGTCCGCCGGGCGCCGGCGGCGTTTCTAGGAATCATGCCCTTGCCGGGCTCAAGGCGCGGATCGCCGCCATCGAGGGCGAGCCGGTCTGCCGGCTGGAGAACCCGGACCGCACACAGGGTCAGGTGGCGCGGCGCAGCACGCTGGAACTGGCCTCGCTCGGCTGCCCCGAGGCGGACGCCGCGCTCGGCGGCGGCTTTCCCGCGACCGGCCTCAGCGAGATCCATCTCGACGAGACGCGCGACGGTGGCACGCTCTCGGGCTTTGCCCTGGCGCTCGCCATCCGCTTCGGCGCCCGGCCCGGTCGGCCGCTGCTGTGGATCGGCGACGCTCTCGCCTTTGCCGAGGCGGGCCTGCCCTACGGGCCGGGCCTCGCCGGCTTCGGCCTCGACCCGGCTTCGCTCTGCCTGGTGCGCACCAGGCGGCTGGAGGAAGCCGCCTGGGCGGCCGAGGAGGCCGCCGCCTCCCCGTCGCTGGCGATGGCGATCCTCGAGATCCGCGGCAATCCGGCCCGGCTGGGGCTGGAAGGCACGCGACGGCTGCATCTGCGGGCGAGAGCCGCCGGCCTGCCGCTGCTGCTGCTGCGCCAGAGCGCCCGGGCCGAGGCCACCGCCGCGCCGCTGCGACTGCGCATCAGGCCGGGCCCGGCCTCACCTGTCGCCGATCTGGCGGGCGAGCGGCGGCTGATCGGCGATCCGGTGTTTGCCGTCGCGGTGGAAAAATCCCGCGCCGGCCGTCCCCACGATGTTCTCCTGGAGTGGAAATCCGATGAACGACGTTTCGATGCCGGGGAGCCGGCGGCCGCGCTTTCTCGCCGTGTCGCTGCCGAAACTGTCGACCGACCGGATCCGGCGCGCGCGGATGGGGCGGTTCTGGCGCTCCGACGCACGGGCTGAGGCGGGCGCCGAGCCGGCACCACTGGCGCTCTACGCGCCGGTCGGCAGCGCCTTTCACATCGCCGCCATCTGCGACCGTGCCGAGACGCTGGGCCTCGTCCCCGGAACCGGGCTCGCCGAGGCCAAGGCGCGCTTCCTGGGGCTGGAGACGCTGGCGGCCGAGCCGGATGCCGACCGCCGGCTGCTCGAGGCGGTGGCCGACTGGTGCGACCGCTATACGCCGCTGGTCGCGCTCGATCCGCCGGCCGGGCTCGTCCTCGACATTTCCGGCTGCGCGCATCTCTTCGGCGGCGAAAAGGCGCTGATGGACGATCTTCTTGCCCGGCTGTTCCACCAAGGTTTCCGGGCGAACTCGGCGATCGCCAGCCATGCCGGCACGGCTTTGGCGCTGGTCGGGCATGGCGACCGGCTTTGCGTGCCGGCCGGGGCCGAGCGTGCCGCGGTGCTCGCCTTGCCGGTCGCCGCGCTGCGCCTTGCGCCGGATCTTCAAGCGATGCTGCAGCGGCTCGGGCTGAAGAATGTCGGTGCGCTGCTGTCGCTGCCGCGTGCCGGCCTTGCCCGGCGTTTCAGCGCCGGCCTGCTCGACCGGCTCGACGAGGCGGTGGGCCTCGCCGAGCGCCCGATCGGCCCGCGCCGGCCGGTCCCGGCACTGCTCGCCGAACGCCCGCTATTCGAGCCGATCAGTCTGGTCGAGGATGTCGAGCGCATCCTGTTCGGCCTCGCCGGACGGCTGAAAATCGATCTGGAACGCCGCGGCGAGGGCGCGCGGCGGCTGGAACTGTCGCTGTTCAGGGTCGACGGGGCGGTCAACCGCCTGATGGTCGGCGCCGCCCGGCCGGTGCGCGAGCCGGCGCGGATCCTGCGGCTGTTCCGCGAGCGCATGAAGGGCGTGGGGGAGGATTTCGACGCCGGCTTCGGCTACGACCTCGTCAAGCTGGCGGTGCACGACACCGAGGCGATGGCCGAGATCCAGACCGATCTTTCCGGCGAGAGCGGCGGCGAGGACGCCTTTGCCGGGCTGGTCGACCGGCTCGGCGCGCGACTCGGCGAGGCGCAGGTGCTGCGGCTGAAGCCGGGGGCGAGCCACCGTCCCGAACGCGCCGGCAGCTGGCGGCCAGTGACGGCCGGGGCGCCGGCATCGTGGCCGGCCGCCGCCGTCGGCGCCTCGGGCGCGCCGCGGCCGCTGCGCATGCTGGCGGTGCCCGAGCCGGTGGAGGCGAGCTTCGAGGTGCCGGACGGCGCGCCGCTGAAATTCCGCTGGCGCAGGGCGCTGCACGTGGTGCGCCGGGCCGAGGGGCCGGAGCGCATCGCCGCCGAATGGTGGCGCGAGGCGGATGCGGCGACGCGCGACTATTACCGGGTGGAGGACGACGCCGGGCGGCGCTTCTGGCTGTTCCGCGAAGGCCGGGCCGACCCCGGGATCGATCCCGAGCTGCAGGTGCCGGACGGACGGCCCGCCTGGTTCATGCACGGGCTCTTCGCATGAGGATCGACCCCTATCGCCCGCCGCGGGCATTTCCCGAGATCGGCGTCGCCAGCTGCTTTTCCTTCCTCGCCGGCGCCTCGCAGCCGGAGGAGCTGGTCGTCACCGCGCACCGGCTGGGCCTTGCCGGGCTCGGCCTGGCCGACCGCAACAGCCTCGCCGGCGTGGTCCGGGCCTATCAGGCCGCCAAGGAAGCGGCGCTGCCCTATGCGCCGGGTGCCCGGCTGGTGTTTGCCGACGAAACGCCCGACATCTTCGCCTATCCGCAGGGCCGCGCCGGCTGGGGCCGGCTCTGCCGACTGCTCAGCCGCGGCAATCTGCGCACCGAAAAGGGCGACTGCCTGCTGACCCTGCCCGACCTCCTGGAATGGGGCGAAGGCATCAACCTTGCCTTGCTGGCGCCGGCGGCGCTGGGCGGCGGCGCCGAGGCCGAACCCGTCGAGGCGGCGGTCGCGGCCTGCCTCGAGGCGCTTTGCGAAGCTTTTCCGCAGCGTGTCTGGCTGGCGGCAGCCCCTGCCCATGATGGGCTCGACTCGCGCCGCCTCGCCCGCGCCGCCCGGCTCGCCGAACGCTGCCGGACGCCGCTTCTGGCCACCAACGACGCCTTCTACCACGCGCCCGGGCGGCGCCGGCTGAAGGACGTGATGACCGCGATCGCCGCCCACGTGCCGATCGCCGAGGCGGGCACCCTCCTGACCCTGAATGCCGAACGCCACCTCAAGGCGCCGCGCGAGATCGAGCGGCTGTTCCGCCACCATCCGGCGGCGGTCGAGAATGCCGGGCATTTCTTCGCAGGCCTCGGCTTCGACCTGAAGAGCCTCTCCTACGAATATCCCGACGAGGCCCTTCGCCTGACCCGCAGCCCGGCAGACGAGCTGCGCTTCCTCGCCCACGAGGGGGCCAAATGGCGCTATCCGCAGGGCGTGCCGGAAAGCGTCACCACCCGCATCGAATACGAACTCAAGATCATCGCCGAGCTGAAATACGAGCCGTATTTCCTCACTGTCCACCACATCGTCCGCCATGCCCGTGAGCACGGCATCCTCTGCCAGGGCCGCGGCTCGGCCGCCAATTCCGTCGTCTGCTTCGCCATCGGCATCACCGAGGTCTCGCCGGAACGGGCGGGGCTGTTGTTCGAGCGCTTCATTTCGTCGGACCGGCGCGAGCCGCCGGACATCGACATCGATTTCGAGCACGAGCGCCGCGAGGAGGTGATCCAGTACATCTACGCGCATTACGGCCGCGACAACGCCGCGCTCGCCGCCACCGTCATCACCTATCGCGCCCGTTCCGCGGCGCGCGAGGTCGGCAAGGCGTTCGGCCTGTCGCAGGATGCGGTCGCGGCCCTTTCCGGTTCGATCTGGGGCGGCTATCACGCCGGCGATCTCGGCGATCGGGAGGCGGCCGCCGCCGGCCTCTCCGCCAGCGATCCCACCACCGCCAACGTGCTGAAATATGCCGAGGAGATCGCCGGTTTCCCGCGCCATCTCTCCCAGCATGTCGGCGGCTTCGTCATCACGCGGGGGCGCATCGACGAGGTCGTGCCGATCCTCCACAGCGCCATGGAGGGGCGCACCATCGTCGAATGGGACAAGGACGACCTCGACGAGCTCGGGATCCTCAAGATCGACATCCTGGCGCTCGGCATGCTGTCCTGCCTGCGCCGGGCTTTTGGCCTGCTGGAAGCCCATTACGGCCGGACGGTGACCCTTGCCCAGCTCTCCGAGTCACAGGATGATAAGCCGACTTATGAAATGATCTGCCGGGCCGATACGCTGGGCGTCTTCCAGATCGAGAGCCGGGCGCAGATGACCATGCTGCCGAAGCTGCGGCCCAACTGCTTCTACGACCTCGTCATCGAGGTGGCGATCGTGCGGCCCGGCCCGATCCAGGGCGACATGGTCCACCCCTATCTGCGCCGCAAGATGGGGCTGGAGGAGGCCACCTATCCAAGCCCTGAACTGGAGGAGGTGCTCAGCCGCACCCTCGGCGTGCCGCTGTTCCAGGAGCAGGCGATGAAGATCGCCATCGTCGCCGCCGGCTTCACCCCCAACGAGGCCGACCGGCTGCGCCGCGCCATGGCGACGTTCCGGCGGGTCGGCACCATCCATACCTTCCAGAAGAAGATGGTCGAGGGCATGGTCGATCGCGGCTACGAGCGCGACTTCGCCGAGCGCTGCTTCAAGCAGATCGAGGGTTTCGGCGAATACGGCTTTCCCGAAAGCCACGCCGCCTCCTTCGCGCTCCTGGTCTACGCCTCCTGCTGGCTGAAATGCCATTATCCGGACGTCTTCGCGGCGGCCCTCCTCAATGCCCAGCCGATGGGCTTCTACGCCCCGGCGCAGATCGTCCGCGACGCCAGCGAACACGGCGTCGAGATGCGGCCGGTCGACGTCAACCATTCGGCCTTCGACCAGACGCTGGAAGAAGCTCCCTTCGATCCCGGCCGCATGAAGCCGCGCCACCATTCGATGCAGGGCGTGATCAAGACGCGCCATGCGGTGCGGCTCGGCTTCCGACAGGTGAAGGGCCTGGGCGAGGCCGAGATGACGGCTTTGGTGGCGGCGCGGGGCGCCGGCTACGATTCAGTCCGTGACCTCTGGCTTCGATCCGGGCTGAAGCGCGCGACGATCGAGCGCCTGGCCGATGCCGACGCCTTCGGCTCGCTCGGGCTTTCCCGCCGCGATGCGCTCTGGGCCTGCCGGGCGCTCGATCCGAACGGCGCCGCCGAGCGGCTGCCGCTGTTTGAGCGCGTGTCGGCGACCGAGCTGCAGGCCGAGCCGGACGCGCATCTGCCGCCGATGCCGGTCGGCGAGGAGGTGATCAACGACTACCGCTTCCTGTCGCTGTCGCTGAAGGCGCATCCGGTCTCCTTCGTGCGGCGCGAGCTCGACGCCAGACGGGTCATGCCGAACGAGCACCTGGAGCGACTTCGCTCCGGCAGAAGCGTCAGCGTCGCCGGCCTCGTCCTCGTCCGTCAGCGGCCGGGCTCGGCCAAGGGCGTCATCTTCATGACCATCGAGGACGAGACCGGTGTCGCCAACATCATCGTCTGGCCGAAGATTTTCGAGCGCTTCCGGCCGATCGTGCTGGGTGCTCGCTTCGTGCGCGTGGATGGCAGGATGCAGGCCGATCACGGCGTCATCCATGTCGTGGCGGAAACCATCACCGACCTGACGCCGCTCTTGATGGGCGTTGCCCGCGGCGAGTTTCCGGCGAATGCGGGCCTTGCGCCGGCCGACCATGTCCGCAGCCCGCTGCACCGCCCCAAGATCCGGCCCGTGGTTGAGGCCAACCCGGCAAAAGCGGGCCCGGATGCGGCCTTTCTCGGCGCCTCGCTCGGCGCCGCACTGGCGCGAGCCGACGAGGTGCGCCGCCCGGTCGACGAAGGCCGCCTGCAGAAGAAGCTCATGCACCGCCATCTGCGCATGGTCGCCGCCGGCAACGGCCCGCCCGGCCCCGCCAACGACCGCGAGATTCGCCAGGTCCTGCCGAAGGGACGGAATTTCCAGTAGGCCGGCTTCGACGACCCGCCAGGGTGGCCGAAACCACTGGGCCTGCTAGTTGTCGCAATGCGGCAGAAATCGGGCCGTGCGAGGGGAAGAAAGATCATGCGGCGAAAGCAGTCCAGCCGATCGCAGCCGACGATCCATGCTGTTCGCCCAGCCGAAACCACGCCCCGGGCAATTGCCCTGGCGCCCCTTGCCGCCGTTTCGCTTGCCGGGCTCATGACCGGCTGCACCGGACCGCAATCCACCTTCGCCGGAGCCGGCACCGAGGCCGAAAACGTCGCCTTCCTGTTCTGGGTCATGGTCGTCGGCGCCGTGGTGATCTGGGTCCTCGTCATCGGCCTTAGTATCTACGTCACCAAGGCGCATCCGGGCGCCTTCAGCGAGGCGGCGGGCCTCAGGCTGATCATCTGGGGCGGCGGCGTCTTCCCGGTCGTCGTCCTTGCCGCGCTTCTGACCTGGGGCCTGTCGATCATGCCGGATTTCCGCCGCGAGGCGGACGGTCCCACCATCGCGGTTTCGGCCGAACGCTTCTGGTGGCGCATCGCCTATGACGTCGAAGGCGAGCCGGGCGTCGCCAAGAGCCTGCCCTCCGGCGGCGTCGAGAGCGCCAACGAGCTGTGGCTGCCGGTCGGCCGCCGCTCCGAGATCCTGATCGGCAGTCCCGACGTCATCCATTCGCTGTGGGTGCCGGCCATCGCCGGCAAGACCGACGCCATCCCCGGCCGCGTCAACCGCCTGGTGCTCGAGCCGACGCGCGAGGGCGTCTACAACGGCGTCTGCGCCGAGTTCTGCGGCGACGCCCATGCGCAGATGGGTTTCCGCGTCGTCGCCGTGCCGGAGGCAGACTATGCAGCCTATGTCGCCCGCCAGGCCGAATCTGCCGCGGTCACCGCCGGTCCGGGGCTGGACCTCTTCCTGTCGAGCGGTTGCGGCGCATGCCATACCGTGCGCGGCACGCCGGCCGATGGCGCGGTGGGGCCGGACCTGACCCATGTCGCCGCGCGCCGCACCATCGGCGCCGGGCTGCTCGAGACGAGCGAAGCCAACATCGCCGCCTTCATCCACTCGCCCGATCACGTCAAGCCTGGGGTGGAGATGCCGGCCTTCGGCGTCCTGCCCGACGCCGAGATCGCCGCCATCGCCGGCTGGCTGGGAGACCTGCGATGAGCGACTTCGGCCTGCCGGGGATCACCGGCGCGACAAATGCCGACCAGGAAGACCCGGCGGTCCGCGAGGCTCAGGAAGCCCGCCTCGGCGAGGTCTGGGCGGCGCCGAAGGGCTGGCGCTACTGGTCGGCGGTCAACAACACCGAAGTCGGCATCTGGTACACCGCCACCGCCTTCGCCTTCATGCTGTTTGCCGGCGTGCTCGGCCTGATGATGCGGGTGCAGCTGGCGGTTCCGGAGAACGACTTCCTCACCGCCAATCTCTACAACCAGGCCTACACGCTGCACGGCACGGTGATGATGTTCCTCTTCGCCGTGCCGATCTTCGAGGCCGTGGCGATCGTCATCCTGCCGCAGATGCTGGGCGCCCGCGACCTGCCGTTCCCGCGACTGTCGTCCTTCGGCTACTGGTGCTTCCTGATCGGCGGGGTCTTCGTCTGCGGCTCGATCTTCTTCTCGTCGGCGCCGACCAGCGGCTGGTTCATGTACCCGCCGCTGACCACGCAGGAGCGCTTCACCCCCGGCTACGGGCCGGACATCTGGCTGCTCGGCCTATCCTTCATCGAGGTGGCGTCGATTGCCGCGGCGGTTGAACTGATCGTCGGCACGCTGAAATGCCGGCCGCCCGGCATGCGGCTCAATCTGATGCCGCTCTATGCCTGGTACGTGCTGGTCGTCGCCGGGATGATCCTCTTCGCCTTCCCGCCGCTGATCGCCGGCGACATATTGTTCGAGCTCGAACGGCTGTTCAACTGGCCGTTCTTCGATCCGGAGCGCGGCGGCGATCCGATGCTGTGGCAGCACCTTTTCTGGATCTTCGGCCATCCGGAGGTCTACATCGTCTTCCTGCCGGCGATCGCGCTGCTGGCGATGATCGTGCCGACCTTCGCCCAGCGCCCGCTGCTCGGCTATTCCTGGATCGTGCTCGCCGCCGTCGGCACAGGCTTCATCTCCTTCGGCCTGTGGGCCCATCACATGTACACGACCGGCCTGCCGTCGATATCGCTCAGCTTCTTCTCCGCCGCCTCGGAAGCGGTGGCGATCCCCACCGGCGTGCAGATCTTCGTCTTCCTGGCGACGCTGCTCACCGGCCGGGTGATCTATTCGGTGCCGATGCTGTTCGTCTCCGGCGCCCTGGCGATCTTCGTCCTCGGCGGGCTGACCGGCGTCATGGTGGCGATCGTGCCCTTCGACTGGCAGGCGCACGACACCTATTTCGTCGTCGCGCACCTGCATTACGTGCTGATCGGCGGCATGCTGTTCCCGGTCGTCGCCGGGATCTACTACTACTGGCCGATGCTCACCGGCCGCCGCCTGTCGGACCGGGTCGGCAAGGTCGCCTTCTGGCTGATGTTCGTCGGCTTCAACCTCGCCTTCCTGCCGATGCATTGGTCGGGCCTCATGGGCATGCCGCGGCGCGTCTGGACCTATCCGGCGGGGCTGTCCCTCGACCTGCCCAACCTGCTCTCGTCCATCGGCGCCTTCGTCTTCGCGTCCGGCTTCCTGCTCGTCGTTTTCGACGCGCTGCGCCCGCGCGGCCACCTTCCCTTCGCGCCGCGCAATGTCTGGAATGCAGGCACGCTGGAATGGCTGGCCGACACCGAGGACAAGGGCTGGGGCGTCCGCTCGATTCCGCTGATCACCACCCGCTACCCGATCTGGCAACAGCCGAACTTCGTCGACGACGTCGACAAGGGCCGGTTCTATCTGCCCGATGCCGAGGAGATGAAGCGCGAGACGCTGGTCACCGGCGTGCTCGACGCGACGCCCGTCCAGTGCCTGCGCGTGCCCGGCCCGTCCTTCATGCCGTTCTGCGCGGCGGTCCTGCTCGGCGCGGTGTTCATCCTCGCCACCTTCCACTGGTGGCTGGCGACGATGGCCTCGATGGTGCTGGCGACCGGTGCCATCATCCTCTGGCTCTGGCGCGGCACCGCCATCATCCCGGAAAAGCGGGTGAAGGACGTCGGGCGGGGTCTCAGCCTGCCGCTCTATGCCTCCGGGCCGCATTCGGTCGGCTGGTGGGCGATGCTGATCACCATGATCGGCGACGGCACGGCCTTCCTGTCGCTGGTCTTCGGCTATTATTTCTTCTTCACCATCCACGCCGATTTCCCGCCCGCCGACGCCGACGGTCCGGGCCTGTTCTGGCCGCTCGTTGCGCTGGCGCTGATGCTGGCCGCCTGGCTCGCCGCGCTGCTGGCATTGCGGATCAACAGGGCCGGTGCGGTCCCCGAGGCGCAGCTGCTCATGGCAGGCGGCGGCGGCCTCGCGCTCGCCGGCGGCGCGGCGCTGGTCTACGCCCCCTTCGTCACCGGCCTCGACCCGGTGACGCACGTCTATCCGGCGACGGTCTGGGTGCTGGCGATCTGGACCGCGGTCCATGCAGCCGTCGGCGCGCTGATGCTGTTCTACTGTCTGGCCCGCTCGCTGGCTGGCCGGATGACGCCGGAACACGACATCGACATAGCCAATGTCGCGCTCTACTGGCACTTCATGGCAGCGACGGCGGCGATTGCCGTCGCCACCGTCGCCCTGTTCCCCCTGGCGGTTTGAGGAGGCGCAGATGGACACGCCGAAGCAGACCCAGGACACGCTCTGGACCCTCATCGTCGCGCCCACCGTCTGGGCGCTGCATTTCCTGCTCTGCTACATCGTCGCCGCCTTCGAATGCGCCCCGAATGTCGCGATCTTCGAGCCGATCGTCGTCACGCGGCTGGTCGTCGCCGGGCTGACGGTGCTGGCGCTGGCAATCATCGCGGTGGTCTTCCGGCGGGCCCTGCGCGAATGGCGCGGCCATGATCGCGGCTTCACGCACGACGCCGACACCGACCTCGACCGGGAGCGCTTCCTGGAATTCTCGACGCTGCTCCTCGCCGCTTTGTCCTTCGTCTCGGTGATCTTCGTCGCCCTGCCGGCCTTCTTCAACGTGGACTGCCGATGACCCGCGCCCGGCTCCTGCCCCACGCCGACGCTGGACCGGCGGCCATGCCCGGCTCGTCGGGCCATTCGGTGGCGAAGGCCTGGCCGCTCGCCGCCGGCGCGCTGCTGCTCGCGCTGCTCTGGCTCGGACCCCTGCCGATTCGCGCCGAAGGGTCCTTCGCTGCCCACATGGTCATGCATATGGGCGTCGTCGCGCTGGCCGCGCCGCTCCTGGCGGTGGGTCTCGCCCGCCTGCTTCCCGCCAGCGTCGCAAGGCTGACGCCTTCCGTCGCCATCGTCGCCTCCTTCGCCGAGTTCGCCGCCGTCTGGGCCTGGCATGCGCCGGCGCTGCACGACGCGGCGCGCGTCGAGCCCGCGATCTTCGTGCTTGAGCAGGCGTCCTTTCTGACCGTCGGCCTGCTGGTCTGGACCAGCGCCATCGGTGCGGCGGACAGCCGGCGGCCGGCGGCGCGGGCAGCCGGCATCGGCGCCCTGCTCGTCACCTCGATGCATATGACGCTGCTGGGCGGGCTCCTCCTCTTCGCGCCGCGCCCGCTCTATGCCTGCGCCGCGCTCTGTTCGCCGGCCGCGACCCTGACGCCGCTCGGCGACCAGCAACTGGGCGGCGCCATCATGCTGGCGGTCGGCGGCAGCGCCTATCTGGCCGGCGGCCTCGTGCTGCTCGCCTCGATCCTGCGCGATCCGGCGTCCGCAGCCGGCGGGAGCGAGTGATGCGGATCGCCTTCGTCGCCACCTGGAAGACCCTCTTCGCCGCGATCGCCGGCGCGGTCGTCCTCGCCTTCGCCGTCAGCCTTTCGGGCCTCGTGCCCATCGCCGCCTCGTCCGGACATTTCGGACCGGTCGGCTGGTTCCTGCATTTCACCATGCAGAACGTCGTCGACCGACAGTCGATGCTGATCGAGGTGCCGGAGGACATCGACCTCGACGATCCGGCACTGGTGCGCCGGTCCGTCGGCCATTTCGCCACCGGCTGCGCGGCCTGCCATGGCGCGCCCGGCGTGCCGCAATCGCCGGTGGTCTTGTCGATGACGCCGCCACCGCCCCGGCTGGAAGCGCAGGTGCCTGAATGGGAAGACCGCGAGCTCTTCTGGATCGTCAAGCACGGGATCAAGTATTCCGGCATGCCGGCCTGGCCGACCCTCGATCGCGACGACGAGGTGTGGGCGCAGGTTGCCTTCCTGCGCGCCCTGCCGGAGATGACGCCGCAGATTTATGCCGATCTGGCGCTGGGCGGCGCGCGACCGACCCTTGAGCTCGAAGCCGGCGGCGAGACCCTCGCCGCGCTCGACGGCATCGTCGAGGAAGCGCTGGCCGATTGCGCCCGCTGTCACGGTCGCGACGGACTGGGCGCGGGCCCGGACTCGGATGCCTTTCCAGTGATCGCCGGCCAGCCGGAACCCTATCTGTTCGCGACACTGCAGGCATTTGCGGAAGGCGATCGCCATTCCGGCTTCATGCAGCCGCCAGCCAGGCGCTATCCTGAAGACGTGCTGCGCCGTCTTGCCGCCTGGTATGCCGGCCGGCCGACGCCGGGCGGTCAAGCGGCCAATCCGGTCGCGCCGCCGCAGGCCGGGCTTCCCCCATCATCCCCCGAAGAACCCGGAACCGCCGCCACGGACGCACCACAGGCGGCGCGCGAAGACGGCATCCCGCCGCAGATCCTGCCGGCCGAGGCGCGTACCGACAACCAGCTGGTCCCAGCCGCGGCCGCCGGCGGCCTGCCCGAAGAGGGGCAGGAACTTCTTGCTCTCGGCCGCCTGATCGCCGAGCGCGGCATTCCCTCGCGCAAGATCCCGGCCTGCGAGAGCTGTCACGGGGCGGCGGAACGGGATCAGAATCCGCTCTATCCGTATCTCGCCGGCCAACCGGAATGGTACGCGCGCACCCACCTCCATCTCTGGAAGGAGGACGATCGCGGCGGCACCCGATTCTCGCATCTCATGCGGCCGATCGCCATCAACCTGACCGACGAGCAGATCGACGCCGTCGCCGCCTGGTACGCTTCCCTGCCGGCCGGCCGATGAGGCCCCGTCTTCCAACGGCGACACCGCGCGCCTAGATGGGCGGCGTGACCAGCCTCGGAGGACAAGACGCATGACGGCAGAGAACGACGCCACCGGTTGGCGCGGGCGGATGGCCCCCGGCCTCGACGACATCGAGGCGCTGGCGATCGAGGCCTATGCGGAGTTGCCCGAGGCGTTCCGCGCGCTCTGCGGCGACATCCGCTTTCTGGTGGCCGACTTTCCCGATGACGACGTCGTCAAGGAGATGGCGCTCGAGAGCCCGTTCGACATTCTCGGCCTGTTCGAGGGCCGCGGCGTCGGCGAGCTGGGAACGCCGGTGACCGGCGAGATGCCGAACCGCATCCTGCTCTACCGCCGGCCGATGCTCGACTACTGGGCCGAGCACGAGGAGACGCTCGACTATCTCGTCCGGCACGTGCTGATCCACGAGATCGGCCATCATTTCGGCCTGTCGGACGACGACATGGAAACGCTGGAGGAGAACGCCGACTGAGGGCGTTCTATTGCTCGCCGAGCTTCATCGCCGGGTCGTAGTCCTTGCCCTCGACGGTCTTGATGACCGCCTGGCCACAGCGCATTTTGTCGCTCGCCGCATCGAAGGCGTAGGTCGGCGAGCCATGCAGTTCCCAGCCTCTGGACAGCGCCAGCGAGACCTTGTGGCAGAAGGCGGCATCGTCTTCGCCGGTAAGCAGTCGATAGAGTTTCATCGCAAGTCGGTCCCTTCGTTGCGTCGATGCCCAGCCGCCGTGATCGCGGCCTGGAGATCCAGCAGTCGCCGCGCCTGTTCAAGGTGCAGGCGTTCCACCATGCGGCCGTCGATCTGGATCACGCCCTTGCCGGCATTTTTCGGATCGGCAAAGGCCGCCACCACGCGCTCCGCCCCGGCGACCGCCTCGGGCGACGGACCGAAGGCCGCGTTGGCGGCGTCGACCTGCGCCGGATGGATGAGCGTCTTGCCGTCGAACCCCATGCGCCGCCCGGCCGCGCATTCAGCGGCGAATCCGGCCGCGTCGCGAAAATCTGCATAAACGCCGTCGAGCGTGACCAAGCCATGGGCCTTGGCCGCCAGCACGATCCGCATCAGCCAGGGCAGCAGCTCGGCCCGGTCCGGCCCGGGCTCGATTCCAGTCGACAGGGCGATATCGTTCGGCCCGACCACCAGCGCATCGAGACGGCACAAGGAGGAAGCGGCGGCGATCTCGCCGACGTCGAGAATGCCGCGCGGTGTCTCGATCATCGCCCAGAGCCGCATCGACCCCGGCGCGTCGGTCTCGGCCAGCGCGTCGGCCACCTGCTTGAGCCCGGCGACGCTTTCCACCTTCGGCACGAGAATCGCGTCGACGCCGGCACCGCGCGCCATCAGGAAATCCTCGGTCCCGTTGCGGCTGTCCAGCGGATTGATGCGCACGATGCGCGCGCCGCCAAAATGGCTGCCCGCCAGATGCTCGCGCAGCCGCTCGCGCGCGGCTTCCTTCTCTTCCGGCGCAGCAGAGTCCTCGAGGTCGTAGATCAGCCCGTCGGCGGCGAGCGACGCCGACTTCTCCAGCGCGCGGGAATTGGCGGCGGGCACGAACAGCAGCGACCGGCGAGGACGGATGGCAAGGGTCATGCGCCCTCTTCGCCGATTCACGTGAAACAGGCAATCGCGGTGGCGGCTAGCGGAGTTTGCCCCGTCCGCGCGAGGTGCTATTGCCCTTGCCACAAGCAACGCCACGCCAGGGAAGGATGCCGGGGATGCAGAAGTTCGACACGCTGACGGGGATCGCCGCGCCGCTGCCGATGGTCAATGTCGACACCGACATGATCATCCCGAAGGACTATCTGAAGACGATCAAGCGCACCGGCCTCGGCAGCGGCCTCTTCGCCGAGATGCGCTATCGCGACGATGGCTCGGAGAATCCCGATTTCGTCCTGAACAAGCCGGCCTATCGCCAGGCCAGCGTCCTCGTCGCCGGCGACAATTTCGGCTGCGGCTCGTCGCGCGAGCATGCGCCCTGGGCGCTTCTCGATTTCGGCATTCGCTGCGTGATCTCGACGTCCTTCGCCGACATCTTCTACAACAACTGCTTCAAGAACGGCATCCTGCCGATCCGCGTCACGCCCGAGCAGCTGGCGCTGCTGATGGACGACGCCGAACGCGGCGCCAATGCCCGGCTCACCATCGACCTCGTCTCGCAGACCATCAGCGGCCCGGACGGCGGTACGATCGGCTTCGAAATCGATCCGTTCCGCAAGCACTGCCTGCTCAACGGGCTCGACGATATCGGCCTGACGATGGAGAAGGCCGATGCGATCGGCAGTTACGAGGACGCCCTTGCCGAACGCCGGCCCTGGGCATGAGCGCACGCCCGTCATCCGCATGACCGGACGTTACGTGCCCTTGCGCCTTTCCGGCGTCGCTCGATGACTGCCTGGCTATCGGCCAATGTCGACCTGCTCGGTCTGGCGGTGAACGTTGCCATGCTCGGCGTCTGGATCGTCTATCTGCAGCTGCTGCTCAACGGCTACCGGCGCCAGCGGCGCTCCTCCATCCTGATCACCCGCGGCGCCGGCTCCGGGCTTCGCTCGCGTTGCCTCGTCACCAACATGAGCGTCGAGCCGATCTACGTGACCAGCCTGATCGCCACGATGCTCTCGCCCGAGGGCCACTACGAGGTGGCGCTCACCGACCTGCGCGACCTGCCGGAGGATCTGGGCGCCGATCCGCGCTCGACGATGGCGCAGGGCAGCCTCGTCACCGGCCAGTATATCGACCTCGGCCATTTCGACGATCTGATCACGCTCCTGGGGCAGGACCGGCCCGGCGCACCAACGCCGAACGAGGTGACCAAGCTGGAACTGGTCGTCGTCGCACTCTACGGCTCAAGCCATCGCCCGGTCGGCGCCGAGCGTCACTTCGCGCTGGAAACGCGGGATGGCGTGGTGCGAATTGTGCCGCAGAGCGTGGAGACGCTTCAGCTGCGCTCGCGCCGGGCCCGCCTCAAGCTGCGGCGCCAGATGGCGCGCCACATGTAGGCGGCGAGGCCTCCTGCAGCCGCGTCAGGCTGCGGCGCCGCGGCGCTGGCCGGCCCCCTCGCGCAGCTGCTGCGCGATCTCCGCCCAGGCCTTCGCCTCCGCCGGCCGCGGCGTCCGCTCGCCGAGCGGCAGCTTTTCCAGTACGTCCAGCAGGATGGTCTGCTCCAGCGCCCGCGCGTCCTTCACCAGGCAATAGATCATGATGTGGAACTGCAGCTTGCCGAGATCGGTGGTGGCGACGGCGACCTCGTGGCCGGGACCGGCGATGTCGGCCCCCGCCTTGCCGGCGGTCAGCCGGTGAAAGCGCGTCGCCCGGTCGAGATCGCCGGCCAGCGCCGCCAGCGCCGCGGCGCGGATATGGTTCACCACCTCGCGCGGCGCAGCCTGTCCCTCCAGCGTCAGGGTGAAGCGATGCGGCGCATATTGGCGCGGCTGCGGCTCGACCCGCACCGGGCCGGTGAGCAGGATCGAGTTCGGCAGCATCACCATCCGCCCCGTACCGGCATGGCCGAGATGATGCGGCGGCAGCTCCATGATGGTGGTCGAGAACAGCCCGTGGTCGATGACCTCGCCGTGGATGCCGGTCAGCTCGATCCGGTCGCCGACCTTGAACAGATGTCCGCCGAAACGCAGCACCGAGCCGGCAACGCACATCAGCAGCTCCTTCGTCGCCACCACCAGCGCCACCATGACGGCGGCGAGCGAGAACATGATGTTCTGGATTTCGCTCAGCCAGATGCCCAGCAGCGCAATGGCAACGGCGGCGTTGCAGACGGCGCGGATGGTGAAGCGGCGCCGCCGCGCGGCCAGCGCGTCGCAGCGCCGCGTCACCGCCCATTCGACCGTCCAGCGCGAGACCGTCACGCCGGCGAGGATCATCAGGCTGAGCGTGATGTTGTCGGCGACATGGGAAGGAATGAAGAAGGGCAAGAACCGTCTCCCGAACGCCGGCACCGGCTGGCAACTCTCCGGGAGAGCAGTGGCCGGCGAGGCGTTGTGTCATGGGTTGATTGCCGCTTATCCGCCCGGCGCGGTTAACGGGAACTTGCCGGATTGTGACCATTGCAAGACTTTATTCAGATCGCGGGCTGCAACCTCACCTGTCCGGGTTCCAGCGGTTTTCCGGCCCGCAGGGTGTCCGCCGCAGATCTTTGGTGTAAAGCCGACGCGACCTGACGGCAGCACAGAGGACCCGCCCCATGACCACCCGTAAGCTCCTGCTCCTTCCCGGCGACGGCATCGGCCCGGAGGCCATGGCGGAGGTCGAGAAGCTGGTCGCGGTGATGAACGAGGCCACGGGATCGAGCTTTGTCACCGAGACGGCCCTCGTCGGCGGCGCGGCCTACGACGCCGAGGGCGCGCCAGTGTCCGATGCCACCATGGCACTGGCGCTCGCCGCCGATGCGGTGCTGTTTGGCGCCGTCGGCGGTCCGAAATGGGATGGCGTCGCCTACGAGATGCGGCCCGAGGCCGGCCTGCTGCGCCTGCGCAAGGACATGCAGCTCTTCGCCAATCTGCGGCCGGCGATCTGCTATCCGGCGCTTGCCGATGCCTCGAGCCTCAAGCGCGAGATCATCGAGGGGCTGGACCTCCTGATCGTCCGCGAGCTCACCGGCGGGGTCTATTTCGGCGAGCCCAAGGAAATCATCGATCTCGGCAACGGCCAGAAGCGCGCGATCGACACGCAGGTCTACGACACCTACGAGATCGAGCGCATCGCACGCGCCGCCTTCGAACTGGCGCGCACCCGCCGCGGCAAGGTGACGTCGATGGAAAAACGCAACGTCATGAAGTCCGGCCTCTACTGGAACGAGGTCGTCACGCGCATCCACCGCGACGAATATGCCGACCTGACGCTCGAGCACATGCTGGCCGATTCCGGCGGCATGCAGCTGGTGCGCGCGCCCCGGCAGTTCGACGTCATCGTCACCGACAATCTCTTCGGCGACATGCTGTCCGATATCGCCGCCATGTTGACCGGCTCGCTCGGCATGCTGCCCTCCGCATCGCTCGGCGCGGCGGACGCGGCCACCGGAAGGCGCAAGGCGCTCTACGAACCCGTCCATGGCTCGGCGCCTGACATCGCCGGCCAGGGCATCGCCAACCCGCTCGCGATGATCGCCTCCTTCGCCATGGCGCTGCGCTATTCCTTCGCGATGATCGCCGAGGCCGACGCGCTCGAGGCCTCGATCGCGGACGTTCTGGAGAGCGTGCGCACGGGCGACATCATGGCGGACGGCTGCCGGCGTGTCGGAACGAGCGAGATGGGCGACGCGGTCGTCACCCGGTTCCGCGAGCGAGTCTCCCGCTGAAACACCGAGGCGGGGCCAGGAATCGGCGCCGATCCGCTGCGCCGGCGGCGCAACCCTTCGCGGTTTCGTGCATTTTCGGTACATGAAACCGGAGATAAGATCATGATCAGAGGCATCCTCAAGGCACTGTTCCTCGGCTGGATCGCGAAGAAGGCCAGCCGTGGATTCGGCGGCAATCGCGCTCCGCAGCGCCGCCCGGATTGATCCGGCGGCTCACCGAGAGGTCACCGTTGCGTGACCGATAGTCCAAACGGCGCCCACGGGCGCCGTTTTTCGTTGCCTGGCCGCTATTCGAAGCCGATGAAGCGTCCGCAAACGATCGCCGCGGTCCAGATCAGCAGCGATGCCAGAGCCGATAGGCGCAGCCCACGCGTGACGATGCCGAGCGGGCTGCGCACGACCTGCCAGCCGCGGCTGCGCCTGACGAGGACGGCATGCGCCGTACCGATGGCGACGAGGCCGATCTTCGCCAGGAAGAACCGGTTAGCGGCATAATCCACCGGTTGCACCAGGAACAGCAGCGCTCCCGTCAGCACCGCCATCGCCAGTCCGCCCGCGGCGACGCGCGGCAGGAGCACGGCCAGCGGCTGGACCGGCAAGGCCTTCGCCACGCCGAGCAGCCGTAGATCCAGCGCCAGGATCGAGCCGAACAGCGCCGCCAGTGACAGGATATGCGCCGCGTTGACGAGCGGATAGGCGTAGAGCGAGGCCCGCAGGGCCGCTGCCAGCGGCGTCGCGCCAAGACCGGCGAGGAGGTCGCCGATCATCGCGGGGCCTCGCTCACGTCTGCGGCGTCAGCGTCTTCTCGCGGCGCGGATAGACGTCGTAGGTCTCGCCGTTCACCGTGACCGTCTCCGCCTTGAACACGCGCTCCTGCGGGTCGCGCGAGCGGTGCCCGGTGAACGATGCCGTGTCGCCGACCGCGGCAACCCCTTCGACGAGGCCTGAGCGCGCCGTCGCCGAGGGCGGCGCCAGGTCGACCCGCCAGACGCCGTCCTCTGCGGCGATATCGAAATACGCATGCGGATTGCCGAGAGACATCGCCTCTATTGTGCCAGCCAGCCGGCTCTCCTGGTCCTCGGTCCAGGCCCAGCCATGATGGGCAAGCGCCGGCAAGGCGGCGAGCGCGGTGGCGGCAAGCGCCACCGGCAGTATCAGTCTGCTGCGGATCATGCGGAAACTCCCGTGCTGATGAACCCGGCCATGCTGCCCGCATGGCCGCCTGGCACCAGCAACTATCGCGCTGCGCGCCGACGTCGCATAAAGCTCGCGTGATTGACAATCCGGCCGATCCCGCGCATATCGCCACGATGTCCGCGCGCTCCACCAAAACGCCGTTGATCTGACGCCGCCTGCCCCGCTGGTCTCCCCCGGGGCGGTACACAAGCGTGCGACGATCGGTGGGGAGAGCGAAGGGTGCTTTCATGGGTTACAAGGTCGCTGTCGTCGGCGCTACCGGCAATGTCGGTCGCGAGATGCTCAACATCCTCGCCGAGCGCGGTTTTCCGGCCGACGAGGTCGTGGCGCTGGCCTCACGCCGCAGCCTCAACACCGAGGTCTCCTACGGCGACAAGACGCTGAAGACCAAGCCCCTCGACCAGTATGACTTCACCGGCACCGACATCTGCCTGATGTCCGCCGGGGGCGACGTCTCGAAGGAATGGTCGCCGCGCATCGCCGCCAAGGGCTGCGTCGTCATCGATAATTCCTCCGCCTTCCGCTACGACCAGGACGTGCCGCTGATCGTGCCGGAAGTGAACGCCGACGCGATCGTCGGCTTCTCGCGCAAGAACATCATCGCCAATCCCAACTGCTCGACCGCCCAGCTCGTCGTCGCGTTGAAGCCGCTGCACGACTTCGCGACGATCAAGCGCATCGTCGTGTCGACCTACCAGTCGGTCTCCGGCGCCGGCAAGGAAGGCATGGACGAGCTGTTCACGCAGTCGCGCGCGGTGTTCGTCGCCGACGAGATCGAGACCAGGAAGTTCACCAAGCGCATCGCCTTCAACGTAATTCCCCACATCGACGTCTTCATGGATGACGGCTCCACCAAGGAGGAATGGAAGGTGATGGTCGAGACCAAGAAGATGCTCGACCCGAAGATCAAGGTGACCTGCACCGCGGTGCGCGTGCCGGTGTTCATCGGCCATGCCGAGGCGGTCAACATCGAGTTCGAGAAGCCGATCACCGCCGACGAGGCCCGCGACATCCTGCGCGAGGCGCCGGGCTGCCTGGTCGTCGACAAGCACGAGAACGGTGGCTACATCACCCCCTACGAGTGCGCCGGCGAGGACGCGACCTACATCTCGCGCATCCGCGAGGACCAGACGCTCGAGAACGGCCTCAACATTTGGATCGTCGCCGACAACCTGCGCAAGGGCGCGGCGCTGAACACCGTCCAGATCGCCGAGCTGCTGGTCAATCGCGGCCTGCTGAAGTCCGCCAAGGCCGCCTGAGGCTCTTACCTCGCGATGCAGCGGCCTCGGGGAACGGTCCAGCCGGCTCCGAGGCGCCGCGCGGCGCCCCGCAATGCGGCGCCGCGCGTTGGGAGGCTACCGCCTCAGACGGTGACGAGGTCGCTGTGGCCGAATCCCTTGGCATAGTCGAGTACCGAAATCACCACCGGCGTCAGCCGGAAGATCCGCACCTCATCGGGTCCCGGCATCGGCATCGGCAGGGTCGTGGAGGCGGGATATTTCGCCGGCATCAACCGCAGCGCCGTTTCCGCTTCGGCGCGATCCGTCACGGCTTCGGCCAGCGCGGCCATCGAGAGACCGGTGATCGCCATCAGATCCGGCGTATCGTGGTCGATGGTCAGCGAGACGCGGTCGTCATGCGCCAGATTGGCGGCTTTCTGGCTGTCCAGGGCGCACAGGAAATACAGCGTCAGCCCGACGCTCGCATAGCCGACTGTCGTCGCCTGCGGCCACCCGTCGGGCCGCAGCGTGGCGATCGTCATGATGCGATGCCGGTCCAGAATGTCGAGAATCTTGGCTTCGAGTTCGCTGTCCATCGTGACGCGCTCCGAAAGGACGACATGTCCCCATCATCGAGCGGTCGGTTCCGCCGGGCCTTGATCCGCGTCAAGCGACGAGGCGCGGCGTGACAGCCCGGCAACAAGCCGCAGATATTGCTTTTCGCCTTGCGCCAGCCCCATTCCAGTCATCTGTGCTGTCTAACGCCCTCAGGATCGCACCACGAGGCCGCGCCGACGAGCGCCGCCCACTACAGGCTGGATGGAACGCGCATGAAGAAGATCGCTCTCGTACTTGCCCTCAGCACGGCCCTCGCCGGCTGCACCACCAATCCCTACACGGGTGAATCGCAGCTCTCGAATACCGTGGGCGGTGCCGGTATCGGCGCCGGCGTCGGCGCGCTGGGCGGCTATCTCGTCGGCCGCGCCACCGGCGTCGATGCCGGGCGCGCGGCGCTGATCGGCGCCGGCATCGGCACGATCGGCGGCGCCGGCGTCGGTGCCTACATGGACAACCAGGAAGCCAAGCTGCGGGCGCAGCTGCAGGGCACCGGCGTCTCGGTGACCCGCGTCGGCGACCGGATCATCCTCAACATGCCGTCGAACATCACCTTCCCGACCGACCAGTCGTCGATCCTGCCGGGCTTCTACTCGACGCTGACCTCGGTCGCGCTGGTGCTGAAGGAATACGACCGCTCGATCGTCGACGTCTACGGCCACACCGACAGCCAGGGGTCCGACGCCTACAATTTCCAGCTCTCCCAGCAGCGTGCCACCTCGGTCAGCCAGTATCTGGCCACCCAGGGGGTCGATTCCCGACGCCTGAACACGCAGGGCTTCGGCGAGACGCAGCCGGTAGCCTCCAACGCCACCGAGTCCGGGCGGGCCCAGAACCGGCGCGTCGAGATCGCCATCTCGCCGCTCACCGCCGGCTGACCGCACCGCGCCTGGCCTGAACGAGAAAGGGGCGGCGTCTTGCGACGCCGCCCCTTTTTTGTTCGCTGGCGAAAAGGCCGATAGCAGCCCTTTGAAACTCAGTAGTTGCGGCCGATGGCGCCGCCCGCGACGGCACCGCCGACGCCGCCCACGACCGCGCCGCCGGTACCCGCCACCGCATCGCCGATGAGCGCGCCCGAGACGCCGCCGATGCCGGCGCCGGCAACCGTGCGCTGGGTGCGGCTGCAACCGGCCGACACGACCAGCGTCGCTGCGACAAGCGTGATGACTGCGGATCTGATGACCATATTGGATACTCCGTGGTAACGCCCTTCGAGCGCCTCATGTGTCTGTCCCACAAGGCGAAATAGCGGCGATGCCACGCCTGACCAGCGATCGTCCACCGATCGCGGCCACAACGGGTATCAAGCGGGCTCAGTAAACGCGCGCCGACAACCCCGCGTGGCTTCGCCTCATCCAGAATCCGGACGCACGAACGCCCCCGTTTTTAGGACGGGGGCGTTCGTTGATATGGCGATGTGTGCTGATTGTTTGTTGTGAAGTTATCACGCTTGCGATTTGCAGACCTGGCGGCGACCGACT
>NZ_JAAAMJ010000022.1 GCF_010500835.1 Aurantimonas aggregata
ACGGAAGTGATTACTTCAACCCGAGAAAACGGGCCATCAGGAGCTTTCGACATAGTCGTACTCATAGGCGGATGCCTATGCCTTATCGGCTATGCCACCTGTTCGGTCAAAACGGGGTGCGCTCCACCTGCTGCCCGGCAGTTCATCGACCGCATCGGGGCGCTCTCCGCGCAGACGACCGCCATCGCCGCGGCCGAGCGGGCGATGAACGAAGCGCTGTTCGAACTCTACGATCTCTCGGCGGATGAACGGCTTCTTGTGGAAAGGTCGAACGCATAGGCAAGGAGGCCGATGCGGGACTCGATCCCACCGGGTGCAAATGGCTAGTGTGCGGGATGAGCCAATTGCCCCTCTTCGCCAAGCCCGTCGTTGCCCCGCGCCCGGTTGATCCGGTCTTTATTCGCAAGCACTTGACTGCGCTCGTCCGGCTCGTTCGGAACGCCGAACGCATGCCCTTCGATGCCGGGGAGGCGGAGAGCTGGGAGACCCGGTTCCCCGATCTCGCGAGACTATTGCCCGGGGATGAAGGCGAGCAACTCCACGCGGCGTTCGCCGCGGAGCTTGCCAGGCTGCGTCGAGAAGACTGACCGCGACCGCGGAGGCGTCCGAGGCCCCAGTGCCGCATGGCAGCGCCGCGCTCCGGGCTTGGTACCGGCAAGCCTGGAGCCGCTAGCTATCCATCTTCAGCGCGGCGATGAACGCCTCCTGCGGGATGTCGACCTTGCCGAACTGGCGCATGCGCTTCTTGCCCTCCTTCTGCTTGTCGAGGAGCTTGCGCTTTCTGGTGGCGTCGCCGCCGTAGCATTTGGCGGTGACGTCCTTGCGGAGCGCCGAGATGGTCTCGCGGGCGATGACCTTGCCGCCGATCGCCGCCTGGATCGGGATCTTGAAGAGGTGGTTGGGGATCAGCTCCTTCAGCTTCTCGCACATGCCGCGGCCGCGGCGCTCGGCCTGGGCGCGGTGGACCAGCATCGAGAGGGCGTCGACCGGCTCGCCGTTGACGAGGACGCTCATCTTCACCAGGTCGCCCTCGCGATAGTCGGCCATGTTGTAGTCGAAGGAGGCGTAGCCCTTCGAGATCGATTTCAGCCGGTCGTAGAAGTCGAACACCACCTCGTTGAGCGGCAGCTCGTAGCTGACCATGGCGCGCTTGCCGACATAGGAGAGGTCGGTCTGGATGCCGCGGCGCTCCTGGCAGAGCTGCAGGATGTTGCCGAGATAATCGTCGGGGGTGAGGATCGTCGCCTTGATCCACGGCTCGAGGATCGCCTCGATCTTCATCACGTCCGGCATGTCGGCCGGGTTGTGCAGCTGGATGGTGGTGCCGTCGGTGAGCTTGATGTCGTAGACCACCGAGGGGGCGGTGGCGATGAGGTCGAGGTCGAACTCGCGGGAGAGCCGCTCCTGGACGATTTCCAGATGCAGCAGGCCGAGGAAGCCGCAGCGGAAGCCGAAACCGAGGGCCGCCGAGGATTCCATCTCGAAGGAGAAGCTGGCGTCGTTGAGCCGCAGCTTGCCCATGGCGGCGCGCAAATCGTCGAACTGGGCGGCGTCGACCGGGAACAGGCCGCAGAACACCACCGGCTGGGCGGGCTTGAAGCCGGGCAGCATGGTGGTGGTCGGGCGCTTGTCGTCGGTGATCGTGTCGCCGACGCGGGTATCGGCGACCTCCTTGATCGAGGCGGTGATGAAGCCGAGCTCGCCGGGGCCGAGCGCGTCGACCTGGACCATCTTGGGGGTGAAGACGCCGACCCGGTCGACCGGGTACTTGGCGTCGGTGCCCATCATGCGGATGAGCTGGCCCTTCTTCAGCTCGCCGTCGATGATGCGCACGAGGACGATGACGCCGAGATAGGCGTCGTACCAGCTATCGACCAGCATCGCCTTCAGCGGGGCGCTGCGGTCGCCGTCCTTGGGGGCGGGCAGGCGATGGACGATCGCCTCCAGCACGTCCTCGATGCCGAGGCCGGACTTGGCGGAGATCATCACCGCGTCCGAGGCGTCGAGGCCGATGACGTCCTCGATCTGCTCCTTGACCTTGTCCGGCTCGGCGGCCGGCAGGTCGATCTTGTTGAGGACCGGGACGATCTCGAGATTGTTGTCGAGGGCGAGATAGACGTTGGCGAGCGTCTGCGCCTCGACGCCCTGGGCGGCATCGACGACGAGCAGCGCGCCCTCGCAGGCGGCGAGCGAGCGCGACACCTCGTAGGCGAAGTCGACATGGCCGGGCGTGTCGATGAGGTTGAGGACGTAGGTCTCGCCGTTCCTGGCGGTGTAGTGCAGGCGCACGGTCTGCGCCTTGATGGTGATGCCGCGCTCGCGCTCGATATCCATCGAGTCGAGGACCTGTTCCTTCATGTCGCGCAGCTCCAGCCCGCCGGTCGACTGGATCAGCCGGTCGGCGAGGGTGGATTTCCCGTGGTCGATATGGGCGACGATCGAGAAATTGCGGATGTGGTCGAGGGGCGTGTTCGCGGGCATGGTGCTCATGGCCGCGATATAACGATTTTTAGCGGTGTTGAAAGCAGGGTTTCTTGCGCGGGGCGCCCGGCATCACGAGAAAAGCGGGTGGCGGGCGACCGAAACACGGCCGCCCGCTCGGGTTTCGTCAGTCGCAGATGGTGACCGGGCCGATATTGACGCAGCTGCCGCGGCGGCCGCGTCCACCGATCACCCGGCGGCAGAGATCGCGGTTGTTGCGCCGGAAGCGCGGGTCGCGCTGGCAGCTGCGGACGAAGTCGCGGCGGTTGTAGCGCCGACGGCTTTCGCGCCGGCGGCGGTCGCGGCGGCGATAGTCCCGGCGGTAGCGGCGATCGTCCCAGCGCTGGGCGACCTCGTAGCTGTCCTCGGCATCGGCGAGCGGGCCCGGCGCGGGCAGGGGCTCGGCCGCCGCGGCCGGCGCTGCCCGCAGCAGCGACGGGGCGACGACGGCGAGGCCGCCGACGACGCCAAGGCCGACGAGAAACCGGCGGCGCGACAGTTCCGCTGCCGGTGCCGGTGTCGCCCGGCCCGTAGCGAACAGCGTTCTGAGTTTATTCCACATGCTTCATTCTCCCGTCCCGCCGCAGCGGGTCTGATCGGCCAACCCTTTGGACGACCGATCGATTTTCGTCCCTTGCCGCAAGATAGAGGCGCGATGCCCCCGGTCTACGGCGCGTTTCAAATGCAGCCCATCACGGCAGGGAGATGACGCCGATTTGTTGCGAATGATTTGCAATTGCATTGACGCGGTGCGGCGGCGGGTCTATCTGGTAGACTGTAATCCTTCCAATGAGGCGAACGACCCATGCGCACCGTCCGGTGGACCATCGCCCTTCTCGTGGCAGCGGGCCTCCTCGCCAGCCCCGTGGCGGCACAGGAAAAGCTCAAGGTGGTGACCACCTTCACGGTGATCGCCGACATGGCGCGGAACGTCGCCGGCGACGCGGCGGAGGTGGAATCGATCACGCGGCCCGGCGCCGAGATCCACAATTACCAGCCGACGCCGCGCGACATATTGAAGGCGCAGGGCGCTGAGCTTATCCTGTGGAACGGACTCAATCTCGAACTCTGGTTCGAGCGGTTCTTCCAGAACCTCTCCGAGGTGCCGAGCATCGTCGTGTCGGACGGCGTCGTGCCGATGGGCATCGCCGCCGGCCCCTACGAGGGCAAGCCCAACCCGCATGCCTGGATGTCGGGCGAGGCGGCGAACATCTATATCGACAACATCGCCGAAGCCTTCGGCGCGGCCGACCCGGACAATGCCGACACCTATACGGCCAACGCCGAGGCCTACAAGGCGGAGATCGCTTCGGCGCTGGAGCCGATCCGGGTGGAACTCGCGACGATCCCCGAGGAAAAGCGCTGGCTGGTCACGAGCGAGGGGGCGTTCAGCTATCTCGCCCGCGACTTCGGGCTGAAGGAGCTGTTCCTCTGGCCGATCAATGCCGATGCGCAGGGCACGCCGCAGCAGGTGCGCCAGGTCATCGACACGATGCGCGCCAACGATATCGGCTGCATCTTCTCCGAAAGCACGATCTCGCCCGATCCCGCCGAGCAGGTGGCGCGCGAGACCGGCGCGACCTATGGCGGCGTCCTCTATGTCGACTCGCTGAGCGAGGCGGACGGGCCGGTGCCGACCTATCTCGATCTCCTGCGCGTGACCTCAGAGACCATCACCGCGTGCCTTTCCCGATGAACGAGATGGCACGATGAACGAGATGGGGCCCGATCTTCATGAAGCCGCCCGGGCGGAAGCCGGCGGCGGCATCCGCGTGACCGACGCGACGGTGACCTACCGCAACGGCCAGACGGCCCTGCGGGATGCGAGCTTCGCGATCCCGACGGGCACGATCGCCGCGCTGGTCGGCGTCAACGGCAGCGGCAAGTCGACCCTGTTCAAGGCGATCATGGGCTTCGTTCGCGTCGCCAAGGGCGAGATCCGCGTGCTCGGCCTGCCGGTGCGCGAGGCGCTGAAAAAGGGCCTGATCGCCTATGTGCCGCAGGCCGAGGAGGTCGACTGGAGCTTTCCGGTGCTGGTCGAGGACGTGGTGATGATGGGCCGCTACGGCCACATGAATTTCCTGCGCATTCCCTCGGCCAAGGACAAGGCGGCCGTCGACACGGCACTCGCCCGCGTCGGCATGGCGGATTATCGCAAGCGCCAGATCGGCGAGCTTTCGGGCGGCCAGCGCAAGCGGGTGTTCCTGGCGCGGGCCCTGGCGCAGGACGGCCGGGTGATCCTTCTGGACGAGCCGTTCACCGGCGTCGACGTCAAGACCGAGGACGCGATCGTCCAGCTGCTGCGGGACCTCAGGGAAGAGGGCCGGGTGATGCTGGTCTCGACGCATAATCTCGGCAGCGTACCGGAATTCTGCGACCGCACGATCCTGCTCAAGGGCACGGTGCTCGCCTACGGGCCGACGCCGGAGATCTTCACCCAGGCCAATCTGGAACGCGCCTTCGGCGGGGTGCTGCGCCATTTCGCCTTCGAGGCGCCGGAGGGGGGCGGCCGCGGCCCCGTGGGCGTCCTGTCCGACGACGAGCGGCCCTTCGTGCTCTACGGCGCCGGCGAGATGGCACCTGATCCGGCGGCGGCGCCCGCAAAGGTCCTGCCGTGATCGAGACGCTGCTCCAGCCCTTCGCCTATGGCTACATGGTCAATGCGATGTGGGTGTCGGCGCTGGTCGGCGCGGTCTGCGCGTTCCTCTCGGCCTATCTGATGCTGAAGGGCTGGTCGCTGATCGGCGATGCGCTGAGCCACGCCATCGTGCCCGGCGTCGCCGGCGCCTACATGCTGGGCCTGCCCTTCGCGCTCGGCGCCTTCCTGTCCGGCGGGCTCGCGGCCGGCGCCATGCTGTTCCTCAACCAGCGCACGCGGCTGAAGGAGGACACGATCATCGGCCTGATCTTCACCTCGTTCTTCGGCCTCGGCCTGTTCATGGTCTCGCTGTCGCCGGCCTCGGTGAACATCCAGACCATCGTGCTCGGCAACATCCTCGCCATCACGCCTTCGGATACGCTGCAGCTGGCGATCATCGGCTTCGTATCGCTGGCGGTGCTCGGGCTGAAATGGAAGGACCTGATGGTCACCTTCTTCGACGAGAACCATGCCCGCTCGATCGGCCTGAACCCGACGCTGCTGAAGATCGTGTTCTTCACCCTGCTCAGTGCCTCGACCGTGGCGGCGCTGCAGACGGTCGGGGCTTTCCTGGTCATCGCCATGGTGGTGACGCCCGGCGCCACGGCGTATCTCCTGACCGACCGCTTCCCGCGGCTGATCCTGATCAGCGTCGCCATCGGCGCCATCACCAGCTTCGTCGGCGCCTATGCCAGCTTCTTCCTCGACGGGGCGACCGGCGGCATCATCGTCGTCCTGATGACGTCGATCTTCCTCGTCACCTTCGTCTTCGCGCCGAAGCACGGCATGCTGGCGGCCCGTCGGCGACGGGCCGAGGCGCTGGAGCCGTCGCCATGAGCTTTTTCGAGACGGCGCTGCTGCCGCTGCAATTTCCCTTCATGCAGAACGCTCTGATCATTTCCGTGCTGGTCGCGGTGCCGGCGGCGCTGCTCTCCTGCTTCCTGGTGCTGAAGGGCTGGTCGCTGATGGGCGACGCGATCAGCCATGCGGTGCTGCCGGGCGTGGTGATCGCCTATATCGTCGGCATCCCTCTCGCCATCGGCGCCTTCGTCGCCGGCGTGACCTGCGCGCTCGCCACCGGCTTCCTGCAGGAGAACAGCCGGATCAAGCAGGACACGGTGATGGGCGTCGTGTTCTCGGGCATGTTCGCGCTGGGCCTCGTGCTCTACACGCAGATCCAGACCGATGTGCATCTCGACCACATATTGTTCGGCGACATGCTGGGCATCGGCTGGGGCGACATCATCGAGAGCGGCATCATCGCGCTCGTGGTCGCAGGGATCATCCTCGCCAAATGGCGCGATGTCCTGCTGCATGCCTTCGACCCGGCGCAGGCGAAGGCGGTCGGCCTGCCGGTGCGGGTCATCCATTACGGGCTGCTCTGCCTGTTGTCGCTGACCATCGTCGGGGCGCTGAAGGCGGTCGGCATCATCCTCGCCATCGCGCTGCTGATCGCGCCGGGCGCCATTGCCTTCCTGCTCACCCGCTCGTTCGGCATGATGCTGTTGACGGCGACGCTGGTCGCCGCCGGTGCATCGCTCGCGGGGGTCTATCTGAGTTTCTTCATCGACAGCGCCCCGGCGCCGACCATCGTCCTCCTGATGACCATCGTCTTCATCGGCGCGTTCATCGCGACGACCTTGCGAACCCGGGCGGGCGAGAAACGGCTTTCGTCCGAAAGGGCATAGGGGAACAAGCGCGCTGCTTTGCGCGTCTTCGGACATGGCACGCGAGATCGAACGAAAATTCCTGGTGGCGAACGACGACTGGCGGAGCAAGGTCACCGAGACCGCGCGCCTGGCGCAGTTCTATCTGTTCACGCGTCCCGACGCCTCGGTACGGGTACGCATCCGGGACGAGACGAGCGCCCGGCTCACCATCAAGACCGGCAGCGGCGCCGATCGCGGCGAGTTCGAATACGACATTCCCCTGGACGATGCCGAGACGCTGCGCGAGAGCCGCATCGGCAATCTGGTCGAGAAGACCCGCCACATCGTACCGCTTGGCGCCTGGCGGGTCGAGGTCGACGTGTTCGAAGGGGTACTGGCCGGGCTGGTGCTCGCCGAGATCGAGCTGACGGACATCACCGACGAACCGCCGCTGCCGGCATTTCTCGGCCGCGAGGTGACCGGCGATCCGCGTTTCCTCAATGCGCGGCTGGCGCTCTACGGGCTGCCCGTAGCGGACTGACGTCGCGGCGAAGTAACCCTTGCCGCCGCCAACGTCGGCCCATAGGTCATCAGCCAACAGAAGGACGATGGTGGATGGCCTACAGATTCGACCCCGCAGCACCGCTCGACGCGGAATTTCGGCGCATCGCCGGCGAACAGATCCACAAGGCGGAGCACGAGCTCGCCGACGAGGCGGGCGACCGGCACGAGGCGGTGCACGATGTGCGCAAGCGGCTGAAGAAGCTGCGTGGCCTGATCCGGCTGGTGCGCGACGCGCGGCCGAAATTCTACGTCGAAGAGAATGCCCGCTTCCGCGACATGGCCCGGGCGCTGTCCGGCGTGCGCGATCGCGCGGCCCTGGTCGAGTCGCTCGACGCGCTGGAGGCCCACTACAAGGACGAAGGTGCGGCCAAGGCGTTCGAGCCGATCCGGCAGCATCTGGTGGCGCAGCGCGAGGCGGCTGCCGGCGGCGATCTCGCCCCCGCCATCGAGGCGACGCTGCGCAGCCTTGCCGAGGCGCGCAGCCGGCTCGACGCTTTCGCCGTCGGCAAGAAGAACAAGGCCGGCGACGCCGCCGCCATCGTCGCCAGCGGCTTTGCCCGCATCGTCGGCCAGGCGCGGGACGAGATTCGCGACGCCGTGAAGCGCGGGGAGGCGACAACCTTCCATGATCTGCGCAAGCGCGCGAAATATCATTCGATGCATCTGAAGCTGCTGGGGCCGCTCTGGCCGGAAGCGATGGCGCCGCTGGAGAACACGGCAAAGACGCTCGGCGACGATCTCGGGCTCGACCATGACTACGCTGTGCTGCGGGCGGAGATGGAAGCCGCGCCGGACGATTTCGGCCCGCAGGACGGGCAGGCGGTGGTGCTGGCGCTGATGCAGCGGCGCCAGGCGGAACTGCGCCAGGTCAGCCTCGACGCGGCGCAGCGTCTCTTCGCCGACGATGCGTCGGCGGCCGAACAGCGCATCAGCCGGCTCTGGCACGTCGCGGAAGAGCGCGCCAAGCGTGACGAGGCGGCTGCGGCGACGGACGGAGCGGCCGCCAACGCGGCCTGACGCTGTCGGCGGGTCCCGCTTACTACCTGTGGCAAGCGGCGGCATGAGCAGGGTCATTCGAGGGGAGACAGCATGGCCGAGGCCTTCATCTGCGACTTCATCCGCACGCCGGTCGGCCGCTTCGGCGGGGCGCTGTCCGCCGTGCGGGCCGACGATCTCGGCGCGGTGCCGATCCGGGCGCTGATGGAGCGCAACGAAAGCGTCGACTGGGCGGAGCTGGACGAGGTCTTCTACGGCTGCGCCAACCAGGCCGGCGAGGACAACCGCAACGTCGCGCGCATGTCGCTGCTTCTGGCCGGCCTGCCGGACAGCGTGCCCGGCGTGACGCTCAACCGGCTCTGCGGCTCCGGCATGGACGCGGTGGTCACTGCGGCGCGGGCGATCCGGGCAGGCGAGATCGAGCTGGCGATCGCTGGCGGGGTGGAGTCGATGTCGCGGGCGCCCTTCGTCATGCCGAAGGCCGAGACGGCGTTCTCCCGCCAGGCGGCGATCTACGACACGACGATCGGCTGGCGCTTCGTCAATCCGCTGATGAAGGCGCAATACGGCGTCGACTCGATGCCCGAGACCGGCGAGAACGTCGCGGCCGACTATCAGATCTCCCGCGCCGATCAGGACGCGTTCGCGGCTCGCTCGCAGCAGCGGGCGGTGGCGGCGCAGAAATCCGGCCGGCTGGCGCGCGAGATCGTCCCCGTCGCGATCGCCCAGAAGAAGGGCGAGCCGATCCTCGTCGAGGCCGACGAGCATCCGCGCGGCGACACGACCGAAGAAAAACTCGCCAGACTGCCGACGCCGTTCCGCAAGGAGGGCGGCACGGTGACGGCCGGCAATGCGTCCGGCGTAAACGACGGCGCGGCGGCGCTGATCGTCGCCTCCGAGGCGGCAATGCTGCGCCACGGCCTGACGCCGATCGCGCGCATCCTCGGCGGCGCGACCGCCGGCGTGCCGCCGCGGATCATGGGCATGGGGCCGGCGCCCGCGACGCGCAAGCTCTGCGCGCGGCTCGGCATCGCCCCCGGTGATTTCGACGTGGTCGAGCTCAACGAGGCCTTCGCCAGCCAGGCCATCGCGGTGCTGCGCGAGCTGGGGCTCGACCCGGCGGCGGCGCATGTCAACGCCAATGGCGGGGCGATCGCGCTCGGCCATCCGCTCGGCGCTTCGGGCGCCCGGATCACCGGGACGGCGGCGCTGGAGCTTACCGAGCGGGACGGCCAGCTGGCGCTGGCGACGATGTGCATCGGCGTCGGCCAGGGCATCGCCATCGCGCTGGCGCGGGCCTGAGCCTCACCAGGCGGCGCGGTAGATCGCCAGCGCATCGGCCTCGCCGACGGTCCGCGGATTGTTGACCAGGAGCCGCTGCTGCAGCATCGCGTCCGCCGCCATGGCCGGCAGGTCCGCCTCGCCGACGCCGACATCGCGCAGGCGCTGGGGCAGGCCGAGCCGCTGCGACAGGTCGGAGAGCGCCGCGATGAAGGCGGCGCAGCGGCCTTGGGTGCCCGGCTCTTCGGCAAGCACCGGGAAGGCGTCGGCGGCGATCTCGGCATAGAGGTGGGCAGCCTCGGGCGCGTTGAAGCGCAGCACATGCGGCAGGACGAGGGCGTTGGAGAGGCCGTGCGGCACGTGGAAGCGGCCGCCGATCGGGTAGGCCAGCGCATGGACGGCGGCGACCGGCGAATTGGCGAAGGCCTGGCCGGCGAGCATCGAGCCGAGCAGCATCGCCTGCCGGGCGCCCAGATCAGCGGGGTCGGTCACCACCGTCTCGATATGCGCGCCGAGCAGTTGCAGGGCCTGGCGGGCCAGCATGCGCGACAGCGGATTGTTGTTGGGGCTCTTCGAGGCATAGGCCTCGATGGCGTGGACCATCGCGTCGATGCCGGTGGCGGCGGTGATCGCGGCGGGCAGGCCGAGCGTCAGCTCGGCGTCGAGGATGGCGATGTCCGGCAGGATCAGCGGCGAGGAGACGCCGCGCTTCTCGTTGTCGCCAACGGTGATGATCGAGACGGGCGTCACCTCCGAGCCGGTGCCGGCCGTGGTCGGGATCAGCACCAGCGGCAGGCGCGGGCCGGCGGCGTTGTCGACGCCCCAGGCGTCGTCGAGGTCCTCGTTCGAGCCGAGCAGCAAAGCGGCGAGCTTGGCGACGTCCAGCGACGAGCCACCGCCGAAGCCGACGACGCCCGTCACGCCGGCGGTGCGGCCAGCTTCGACGGCGCGCTCCAGCGTCGCGCGCTTCGGGTCTGCCTCGACGGCGTCGAAGAGAGTGACCGACACGCCTTCGGTTTCAAGCGCGGCGATGGCCGGGGCGCCGAGGCCGAGGGCGGAGAGGCCGGGATCGGTGACGAAGAGCACCCGGTCGCCGAGCCGGCCGGCGGCGATGGCGCCGAGGCGCCTGGCCGCGCCGGGCTCGCAGACGATCGACGCCGTGGTGTTGAAGATGAACGGTGTCATGCCTGTCTCCCCCATGCTCGCCCTCTTTCTGCGGCGAGCACGGGGTCCGAGGCAAGGGCGTCAGAGCATCGGGCGACCGCCGGTGACCGGGATCACCGCGCCGGTGATGTAGCTCGCCTCGTCGGAGGCCAGCATCACGTAGGCGCCGGCAAGTTCCGCCGGCTGGCCGGCGCGGCCGATCGGGGTGTTCTCGCCGAAGCTCTCGACCTTGTCTTCCGGCATGGTGGAAGGGATCAGCGGCGTCCAGATCGGGCCGGGGGCGACGGCGTTCACCCGGATGCCGCGGTCGGCGACATAGCCGGCGAGACCGGCGGTGAAGTTGGAGATGGCGCCCTTGGTCGTCGCGTAGGCGAGGAGCATCGGGGTCGGGTTCTTGGCGTTGATCGAGGAGGTGTTGATGATCGAGGAACCCGGCTTCATCTGCGGCACGGCGGCCTTCGACAGGTAGAACTGGCTGTAGATGTTGGTGCGGAAGGTGACGTCCCATTCCTCGGCGGTGATGTCCTCGATGCGCTCGAAGGCTGCCTGGTGGGCGGCGTTGTTGACGAGGATGTCGATGCGGCCGAACTCGGCGACGGTCTTCTCGACGAGGCCGATGCAGAAGGCCTCGTCCTTGATATCGCCTGGGCAGAGGACGGCCTTGCGGCCGGCCTTCTCGACCCAGCGGGCGGTTTCCTTGGCATCGTCGTGCTCGTCGTAATAGGAAATCAGCACGTCGCAGCCCTCGCGGGCATAGGCGATGGCGACGGCGCGGCCAATGCCGGAATCGGCGCCGGTGATCAACGCGGCGCGGCCATCGAGCCGGCCCGAGCCGCGATAGCTCTCCTCGCCGTGGTCGGGCCTCGGGGTCATGGCCGAGGTCTCGCCCGGCATGTCCTGCTTCTGGGACGGCTGCGGCGGCTGCGGATGGCCGGTGTTGGGGTTGGTGGTCATGGAAAAGCTCCGTGGAAAAGCGTGAGCCCGGCGCAGGTCCGCCGGCTCGGTCCCCCGGTCAATCCCGGTCTTCGCCATGTGTTCCCGGCCGCTTGCGTAGCTGCCACTTGGCCTGCGCCATGATGGCGTTACGGGCGGCGCGGCAACCAGCCGAGCCCGTCGGCGGTGGCACCGGCGGGGACGTATTCGCAGCCGATGAAGCCGGCATAGCCGATGTCGGCGAGGGCCGAGCGGACGGTAGCGAAGTCGATGGTGCCGCTGCCCGGCTCGTGGCGGCCGGGATGATCGGCAATGTGGACATGGGCGATCGTGTCGCGGCTCGCGTGGATCGCCGTGATCGGATCGTCGCCGGCCGCGACGGTGTGGAAGATGTCGAGCAGCAGGCCGAGATTGGCGTGGCCGGCTTCTGCGATCGCCTCGCGCGCCGCGGCGGCGGTGGGCAGGAAGTAATCCGGCACGGCGCCGGGGCTCATCGCCTCGACGATGATGCGGATGCCGCGCCTCTCGGCTTCCTCTGCGGCGAGGGCGAGGTTCTCGAGATAGCAGGCGCGGTGTTCGGGCCGCCGTTCCGCCTCGGGCAGGACGCCGGCCATGGCGTGGAGCATGCGGACGCCGATCGCCTCGGCGTAGTCGAACGCCTCGGCAAGGTTGGCGCGGAACTCGTCGCGGCGATCGGGAAAGATCGCGATGCCCTTCTCGCCGCGGGCGGCATCGCCCGAGCGCAGGCCGAACTGCACGTAGGGCAGGCCCGCCTCGCGCAGCAGCGCGGCCATCGTCTCGGCCGGCACCGAATAGGGCGCGGGATGCTCGATGGCGGAAAACCCTGCGGCGCGGGCGGCCTCGATGCGGGCCTCGAGCGGCCATTCGTTGAACAGATAGCCGATATGGGCGCTGTAGCGGGACGTGTCGGTCATCGCGGCTTTCGTTCGGGTCTGGCTCAGCTCGGGAAGGCGCGATTGATCTCGGCGATCTGGGCGGCGTCGAGCGGGCTGGTCTTGCGGTCGCCGAGCAGGAAGAACAGCTTCGCCGTCTCCTCCAGCTCCTCGTAGGTCCAGGCGGCGTCGCGCAGCGACTTGCCGGCGACGATCGGGCCATGGTTGGCGAGCAGCATCGCGTGGTGGTCCTTCGCGACCTTGCGCACGGCACCGGCCAGCGCCTGGTCACCCGGCCGGAAATACGGGACGAGCGGCAGCCGGCCGACGCGCATCACGTGGTAGGCGGTGAGCGGCGGCAGCACGTCGTCGGTCGTCTCGTGGCAGAGACACGAGACCGCGACGCAGTGCGTCGAGTGCAGATGGACCACGGCCTGCGCCGTCGGCCGCTCATCATAAACCGCGAGGTGGAAGAAGGCTTCCTTGGACGGCGGGTCGCCGTCGAGCAGGCGTCCGTCGGAGGCGAGATGCGACAGGCGGGCGGGGTCGAGATAGCCGAGCGAGGAATTGGTCGGCGTCAGCAGTAGCGTTCCGTCGTCGAGGCGAATCGACAGATTGCCGGCGCTGCCGTGCGCCAGCTGCCGGTTATAGAGCGTCTCGCCGGTCCGGGCGATCAGCTCGCGCGCCGCATTGATCTCGTGCGGCGCGGTCATCGCGGCGCGTCGCCGGCGAGGGCCGAAAGGGCGCGGGCGAAGAAATCGGGGCCGCCGAAATTGCCGGATTTCAGCGCCAGCGCGACGCGGTGGCGTTCGCCGGTGAGGATCGGCACGCCCGGATCTATCTCCGGCCCGACGGTCAGCGCACCGAGGTCGAGCGCCTGCGCCACGGCGCCGGAGGTCTCGCCGCCGGCGACGACGAGGCGGGTGACGCCTTTGGCGACGAGCGCCCGGGCGGTTTCGGCGAAGAGGGCGTCGAGCTTTTCCGCCACTGCCTCGCGGCCGAACTGCGCCTGCGCGGCCGCGACGTCTTCCGGCTTGCCGGAGGAGTAGACCAGCGGCGCCGGATCGGCGGAGCCCTGCAGGAATTCGCAGAGGGTCGCGACGGTGACGGCGCCGGACATCACGTCGCCGACGGCGATCGCCAGCGTCGGGTGATCCTTGGCATGGTGTTCGATTTGGCCAAGCGTCGCGCGCGAGCAGCTGCCGGCAAGGATCGCGCCCGGGCCGGCAATGGCGACGGGGCTCGGGTTGCGGCCCTGGGCGTGGCCCTTCGCGATGAAGTTGGCGGGCAGGCCGATGGCGATGCCGGAGCCGCCGGTCAGGAACGGCGCGTCGGCGAGCGCCTCTCCCAGCGCGACCAGATCGTCGTCGGTCGCGGCATCGGCGATGACGAGGATCTCGCCGCGATCGCCGGCCTCTCGCAGCGCGTCGCGGATGGCCTCTGGCCCGCGCCGGACGACCGGGGCGGCGACGAGCCCGACCGGCGCCTGGCACTGGCGGGCGAGCCAGCGCCGCAGGTCCGGGTCGGTCATCGGCGTCAGCGGATGGTTCTCCATGCCGCTTTCGCTGAGCAGCCGGTCATGCACGAAGAGATGGCCCTGATGCACGGTGCGGCCGACCGTCGGGAAGGCCGGGCAGGCGACGACGCCGCTGACGCCGAGCGCATTCGCCAGCGCCTCGCCGACCGGGCCGATATTGCCCTCGGGGGTCGAATCGAAGGTCGAGCAGTATTTGAAGACGATCTGCCGGCAGCCCTGGGCCTGCAGCCAGGCGAGCGCCGCCAGCGACTGCGCGACGGCCTCGGCGGCGGGGATCGAGCGGCTCTTCAGCGAGACGACGCCGGCCTCGATGTCCTTGGGCGCGTCTTCGCCCGGCACGCCCATGAACTGCGAGACCTTGAGCCCGCCCTGGCCGGGAAGTCCCTTGGCCAGCGTGTTGGCGATGTCGCCGGCGCCGGTGAAGTCGTCGGCGATGACACCGATCAGCATGGCCCTGTCTCCCCAATCATCTGCTTCATGCGCGTTACCGCCGCTTCCGGCGCCGTGAACACCGGCACGCTCACGGCGGCGCGTACGGCTTCGGCGGCGCGCGAGGTCGAGAAATGCGCCAGCATGATTGCGTCGTGGCCGGAAAGTTCCGGCGCACGGTCGGCGACCAGACGGTTGTGCGTGGCGGCGTCCCCCTTGCGCAGCAGGTCGATCGCCTCCGCCACGACGATTGTCTCGAGCGTCGCGTCCGAACCGGTCTCGGCGGTGAAGCTATCGAACTCGGCTTCCATGGTCGAGACGGCCGGGCCGAAGGTCGCCAGCATGCCGATGCGGCTGCCGGCGGCGATCGCCGCGCGAAACATCGCCTCGTTGGGTCGCAGCACCGGGATCGGCAGGATTTCGCTCATCCGGTCGATCGCCGGGCCGAAGGCCGAGCAGGTGACGAGGATGCCGTCGGCGCCGATGCGCAGCGCATAGCGGCCGAAATCGACGAAGCGCTCGATCAGCTCTTCGGAGATCGTCGCGCCTTCCTTGGCCCGGTCGAGCGTCAGCCCGTCGTCGAGGAGGTTGACCGCCTCCGCCTCCGGCCAGAGCGCCGCCATGGCGGAAGCGACCGGCTCCATGGCGACCGGGGTCGCGTGGTAGAGGACGATACGGGGTCTGGCTGCCATCGGTCGGTCTTTCGATACGGTCAAATGCGGGCGAGGCGCGAGGTCAGGCCGCCCGCCTCGTAGGCCGCGCCGGCCGCGGCCGAGGTGAAATGCGCGATCAGCCGGGTGGCATCATCCGGGTTCTCCGCGTCCGCGAAGGCGGCGACGGAGAAATCCGTGCCGGCCTGGACCGCCTCGGGCAGCGGGCCCGCGATCTGGATGCCGTCAACCGACATCAGCTCGCTGATCTGCTGGATGGCGAGGTCTGCCTTGCCGGCGACGATCTGGCCGGCGGTGAAGCCTTCCGGGATGATCGTCGCCCTGGCGTTGACCGCCTCGGCGATGCCGAGCTTCTCGATCAGCTTGGCGAAATAGATTCCGCTGGCGCCGCCGCGCGAATAGGCGACCGAGCGCGCCCCGAGGAGGGCGGCCTTGAGGTCCTCGACCGTCTCCAGCTTCGGCGCCGGCGCGTCGCCGGCGACCGCTACGCCGATCTTCGCCGTGGCGATGGGGGCGACGCTGGATGCGACGACAATGCCGCGCTCGACGAGCTCGGCCATCGACTTGTCGATCAGGATGATCGCATCGGCGCGGGTGCCCGCCGCGATGCGCTGCATGATGACGGTGGTGGGGTTCCAGGTCACGTCCGGGGTGATCCCAGTCGTTTGCGTGAAGGCCGGCAGGAGGCGGCGCTTCAGGGCGACCTCGACGGCCAGCGTGCTCATCAGTTTCAGGGGCATGATGTTTTCCTTGGGTGGGCGACCATTGCCGGTCGCCTGCATGGCTCGGGCGTCCGGCTCAGTCGCGCGGGCGGACCGGGGCGAGGTAGCTGGAGTCGAGGTCCTGCGGCCGCTTGACGCCGATGAGGGCGAGGTCGCGGTCGATTTCCGCGCGCAGGATGCCGATCGCATGCGACACGCCGTCGGCGCCGCCGATCGCCGCCGCATAGAGGAAGGGCCGGCCGAGGAAGACGAAGTCGGCGCCGAGCGCCACCGCCTTCAGGACGTCGGTGCCGCGGCGAAGGCCGCTGTCGATCATCACCTTCATCGCGCCCTTCTCGGACGCGACCTCGGCGAGGCAATCGAGCGGGGCGACGGCGTAGTCGAGCTGGCGGCCGCCATGGTTCGACAGGATCACTCCGTCGACACCGCATTCACGGGCGATACGGGCGTCGCTGGCGGTCATGATGCCCTTGACGACGAGATTGCCCTTCCAGTTGCGGCGGATCGCCTCGACATGGGACCAGGCGAGTTCGTCGCGCTTCTTGGTGTTGCGCACCAGCTTCGACATCATCGGCGGCCCGCGCTCGGCGTCGGTGTTCTCGAAATGCGGCGTGCCGTGCTTCCAGTAGGTGCGCAGCACCGTGCCGAGCAGCCAGGACGGGGCGAGCGCGCTCTGCAGCATGACGTTCGGCGTCATCTTGATCGGCATCGAGAAGCCGCTGCGGATATTGTGCTCGCGGTTGCCGAGCAGCGGCGTGTCGCCGGTGACGACGAGGGTCTCGTAGCCGGCCGCACCGACCCGATCCACCAGCCGGTCGATGCGCGGCTGGTCGCCGGCGAGATAGGCCTGGAACCAGGCATCGGGATTGGCGGCGTGGACGTCCTCGAGGCTGATCAGCGAGGAGCCGCTGAGGATCATCGGGATCTTAGCGTCGCGGGCGGCCTCGGTGAGCTGCAGGTCGGCGCGGTAGGCGATGAAGGCGGCGCCGCCGAGCGGCGCGATGCCGAAGGGCGAGGAATAGTGTTTGCCGAACAGGGTGACGCCCTGGTCGCGGCCGGACACGTCGACGAACATGCGCGGCAGGAAGCGGTGCTCGGCGAAGGCGTCGCGGGCGGCGCGCAGCGATGCGCCGGTCTCGACGGCGCCGGAGACGTAGCCGAAGACCATGCGCGGCAAATGGCGTTTCGCGTGGCGCTCGAAATCGTCGAGAGCGAGGAGGTCGCGGAACTTGCGCGGCGTCGGCTTCTGCGGCTGCGGCAGGCCGGCGCCCGGATCGGCGCGGGTTTCACTGGCCGGGGCGGTCGTTTCGGCAGGCGCTGCGGTCGGCGCGGCCGGGCTCGGCGAGGGGGCGGCCTTGGGCGCATCGCCCGCCCGTCTCATTGTATCAACTTCCATACCTGCCTCCCGACAACGCTATCGTCCTCACGCCTACACATTGTCAACAATATCGTCAACATCCTTCGGCGGCGCATTCAGGCCGTGGCGAGGTCGGACAGGCGACGGTGGGCGGGGCGGCCCTTCTCGGACCGCCCCGTCGTTTCAGATCGTCAGAATGCCGCCCGACGGTCGGTGCGGGCAAGCCTTGCGAGCAGGCGCTCGACATCGGCCTTGGTGGCGGCGCTGAGCTTCGGCCCCGGCGTGCGCAGCGTGTCGTTTGCGATCGCCCCGCGCCTGGCCAGGATGTACTTGCGGACCGACAGGCCGATCACCGGCTGCTGCTCGTAGCGCAGCAGCGGCAGATGCGCGTCGAACAGGTCCTGCGCCGCGTCGATATCGCCGGCGAGGCTCATGTCGACGACATCGCGCAGCATCTCCGGGAAGGCGTAGCCGGTCATGGCGCCGTCGGCGCCGCGCTGCATCTCGAGTTCGAGGAACAGCGCGCCGTTGCCGCAGAGGATCGAGACGTGACGGAGCGAGCCGTCGCGCTCCCAGTCGCGCAGCGCCGAGATCTTGTCGAGGCCGGGCCAGTCCTCGTGCTTCAGCATCACGCAGGAGGGGCTGTCGTTGATGATCCGCTTGATGACGCCCGGCGTCATCTGGACGAGGGTCGCCTGCGGATGGTCCTGCAGGACGAAGGGGATGTCCGTGCCGATCTGGGCGATCGCCTGGGCGTAGTAGCCGACGATCTGGTCGTCGGTGCGCATCGAAGAGGGCGGTGCGATCATCACGGCGGCGGCGCCGGCCGCCATCGCCTCGCCGGCGAGGCGCCGCATGGCGGCAAAGCCCGGCGCAGAGACCCCGACGATGATCGGCCGGCTACCGGCGCGGGCGATCACCTGGCGGACGATCTGCAGCGATTCCTCGGGCTCGAGCTTCTGCGCCTCGCCCATGATGCCGAGGATGGTCAGCCCGTCGGAGCCGGCCTCCCAGTAGAAGTCGGTCATCCGGTCGACCGAGGCGGCGTCGAGCGAGCCGTCGGGCAGGAAGGGCGTGGGCGCGATGGCGAAGACGCCCCTGGTGTCGGAAGAAAGCATGTCTGTCATATCCTATTTCGAGGCGTCGTAACGCGCCTTGGTCTCGGCATTCATCGGGTAGAGGCCGGGCAGGCTGGCGCCGTTCTCCACTTCCTCGACGATCCAGGCTTCCATGCGCTCCTGCTCGGGGCCTTCGGCGAGGACGTCGTCGAGCAGCGCTTTCGGGATGACCACGGCACCGTCGTCGTCGGCGACGATGACGTCGTCGGGGATCACCGCGACGCCGCCGCAGCCGATGGTCTCCTGCCAGCCGACGAAGGTGACGCCGGCGACCGAGGGCGGGGCGGCGAAGCCGCGGCTCCAGACCGGCAGGCCGGTGCGCGTGACGCCGGCGACGTCGCGCAGCACGCCGTCGGTGATCAGCCCGGCGACGTTACGCTTGGCCATGCGGGCGCAGAGAATGTCGCCGAAGATGCCGGCATCGGTGACGCCCATGGCGTCGGCGACGACGAGGCAGCCCTCCGGCATCGCCTCGATGGCGGCCCTGGTCGAGATCGGCGAGCCCCAGGAGGCCGGCGTCGCCAGATCCTCGCGCGCCGGCACGAAGCGCAGCGTGAAGGCGGGGCCGACGAGGCGGGGCTGGCCCGGCCTGAGCGGTATGGCGCCGCGCAGCCAGATGTTGCGCAGGCCCTTCTTCAGAAGGATCGTGGTGATGGTGGCGGTCGAGACATCCTTGAGGACGGCGATCGCTTCAGCGGTGAGTGTCATGTCGGTTCCCCTTGATCAGATGCTCGGAACATAGCCGCCATCGACGCGGATGACGCTGCCGGTGACGTAGGACGACCGGGTCGAGGCGAGGAAGGCCACGACGTCGGCATATTCCTGCGGGTCGCCATAGCGGCCGAGCGGAATGGCGCCGGTGCTCTCGGCCACGACGCTCTCGAGGCTGCGGCCCTCGCGCTCGGCCTTCTTCTCGTCGAGGAAGCCGATGCGGCCCGTGGCGATGCGGCCGGGCAGGACGACATTGGCGGTCACGCCGTCGCGGCCGACTTCGCCGGCCAGCGTCTTCGACCAGCCGAGCAGCGTCGAGCGGAGCGCGTTGGAGAGGCCGAGATTGGGGATCGGCGCGACCACGCCGGACGAGGTGGAGGTGATGATCCGTCCCCAGCCGCGCTGGCGCATGCCGGGCAGCACGCAATCGGTGATGGCGAAGACGGAGAGCACCATCGCCTCGAAATGCTTGCGCCAGAGATCGACGGGCTGGCCGGCGACGCCGCCGGGAGGCGGGCCGCCGGTGATCGACACGAGGATGTCGACGAGGCCGAGCTCGGCTTCGATGCGACGGACATTGGCGGAGACCACGTCGAGATCGGCGAGGTCCCAGGCAAGCGCCATGGCCTTGCCGCCAGCGGCCTCGATCTCGCCGACGGTGCGCGCGGCGGCTGCTGCGTCGAGGTCGGCGACCGCGACCTTGACGCCTTCGCCGGCCAGCGTCGTGGCGATGCGGCTGCCGAGCCCGCCGCCGGCGCCGAGCACCAGGGCGGTCTTCTGTGCAATCCCGAGATCCATGCAAACACTCCTTCTGCGAATCGGGCGGAGGGTGCGTGTCTCGAACACAAAGATGAAGTACGGTCTCCTTCGTTCACCCTGAAGGAAATGTTGGTTCCCATGGATAGCAGCCATCTGGCGACCCTCGTCCGCGTCGCGGAGAAAGGCTCGTTCGTCGCGGCGGCAAACGATCTGGGCATCACCGCGACGGCGGTGGCGCAGCGTATCCGAGCGCTGGAGTCGGAGATCGGCGTGGGGCTGGTCGCCCGCTCGGGACGGACGGTGCGGCTGACCGAAGCGGGCCATGCGGTGATGGCGCGCAGCCGCGAGGTGCTGCGGCAGATCAGCGAGCTGCGGACCGCGGCGCTGGGCGGGGAGATCGTCGGGGAGTTACGGGTGGGGGCGATCGCCACGGCGCTGACCGGGCTGTTCCCGCAGGTGCTGGAGCGCCTGACCGAGCGCCATTCGGGGCTCGACCTCTATCTCGAGCCGGGCACGTCCGCCGGGCTCTACGACCGGGTCGTGTCAGGGGCGCTGGATGTGGCGGCGCTGGTGCGCCCGTCCTTCGACATGCCGAAGGCGATGAGCTTCCATCTGTGGCGGCGCGAGAAACTGGTGCTGCTGGTGGCGGCCGACGACCGGCGCACCGACGTGGCGGCGATCCTGCGCACCTCGCCCTTCATCCGCTACGACCGGCGGCAATGGGGCGGACGTCTGGCGGCGTCGTTCCTCGACGCCATCGGCATCGCGCCGAAGGAGCGCTTCGAACTCGACGCGCTGGACGCCATCGCGATGATAGTGGCGCGCGGGCTCGGCGTGTCGCTGGTGCCGGACTGGGCGGGGCCCTGGCCGGACGGGGTGCGTCGCCTGACGCTGCCGGAGCCAGCGCCGGTGCGCGAGCTCGGGTTCCTGCAGCTCGGCAATTCCCCGCGGACGCATCTCGTCCGCGTGCTGATGGAAAGCGCCTGGGCCGTCGAGCCGCCGCCGCACCGCGCCGAAACCGGCGGCGGTGCTGCGTCTAGCGGCTGATCAGTCGATCGAGCCGGGGAAGCGCATGCGGTATTCCATCTCGCGGCGGCGGGCTTCAACGATGCTCGAGCCGAAACCGGCGAGGGAAGCCTTCATGCGGGTGTAGAACGTCGTGGTGCGGGGGGTCTTGGACATTGTTCGTCTCCGTCTCTTGTACGAGACAGAACCTAGGCGCTTTCGCACCGCACAGTCAGATGCTGCACTGCATGGGACCCATGCGGTCAGTGGGCAGATGGTTGGCGGGATTGTTGACAATCGCCGGGCACGAATGCGCTCGGCGACCCGATCGCGTTCAGCCTAGGCCGCCCGCCTCGCCTTCTCCGCCCGGATCAGCCTCATCATCGTCGCGGGATCCGGCAAACGGGCCGAAGAAGGCTTCGAGGCGGTCGAGGTCATCGGGGCTCATGTTGGTCAGGTCGACAGTTGGGATCGGGCCCCCGCCGGGTTCGGCATGCTGGTGGGACTGCGTCGGCTTACCCCAGCCTTAGTCGAGAACGTGGTTCGCCGCCGTGGCGCGGGCGGCTGCAGGCGCAGCCTTGTCGATCATGATCGACGTCAGGACGCGGATAGCCATCTCCGTATGTCGTATGATCGCGGGCTATCTCGGTCAGCGTGCGCTTCTGCTGAGCGTTGATTTTCGTGGACGAGCCCGACCTGCGACCGGCGCTTGGTCGCTTTCCGCCGCGAGCCGTGTTTGATTACTTTTGAAAATTTCGTTTCGCGCTTGAACCGGTTTCAGCGCTTCGTGAGGTGCGATGTCAGAGCCTGTAGGGCAGCGTTTCAGCCAGTTGTACATGCGTCACTCCGAACTGCTTCCCGATAGTGGTCGTATGCGGAACCGACTCAGTTCCCTCTATTGCTCCGTCAGGGGTGATCTCGAAACATTCGGAAGCCTGATGAGTCGGGAGCTTGGCCTGCAGCTAGGACAATACAATTATCCGTCGTCCTGGCTGCGGATAATGAATGCAATAGAGCTCCGTGATGTTCTGGACTCAGTTACGATTCGCTATCAGTGCATTGACCATTATGATGAGCATCAGCAAAGACGAGAGCGAAAGAGCTTTTTGGCTGAAGCTCGCCGAATATTTCAGGAAGAGCAGGTCCGCTATCGGATTGACGATGAAGCTGGCGTTCACTTCGCTCAGGACAGCGAATTCGAGAGGATGCGCGTTTCCACGATCGCATCTCTGACCGATGCTCGCTTCGATGGAGTTCGGGCCGCGTTCGACGAGGCGTTCGTCTGTCTTGATCGCCAGCCCGTAGACGGAAAGGGCGGGCTGCGGTCAGCATTCTTTGCGTCCGAGGCTCTTTTCCGACTGATGTTTCCGACAGCGCATCAACTAAGTGGGGGGGAGGTGCGGAAGCATCTGCAGCCGTTGGTGGACGCGGTATATGCCGCACAGAAGCCGGCGATCTATCTGGCTCAGAAGCAGGTGCAATCCTTCACGGATTGGATCGATGGCGCTCACTTTTACCGACATGAGCCTGGGACAGAAGATCCGGCTCAGCCACCCCTCGAGCTAGCCATCTTCATGATCTCGCAGGCGGGCGGGTTCATCCGTTGGCTGGCGTTCCTCGATGCCAAGCGTCCGCGCTGACAACTGTCTGGGTGACATTGGGCTGAGCATGGCAGCCGAACTAGCCAAATGCCTCCCGACACTCGGGATCGCCCTCACCACGCCCTTGATGCCGCCTCGCGCCCTGGCCTCGGCGAGGATGCGGCGGCGCTCGGCACACGATCTGCAGGCAATGTTGCCTCGCCCCTCAATTCGCTTTTCTCTTGTCTTGGGTAAAGGCCTATTGGAGCATCTGGCTGAAGATGAGGCGAGGAACAATCTCACAATGGACCCGACTCTTGTTCCGCTGCTATCCGCCTTGGCAGGTGCCGTCATCGGCTCAACCACCACACTCATTACACTGCTCGTACAGACCCGGGCGGCGGAGAGACGACCTCGCAGAGAGTTCTTGACAAAGCTCGCCGTCGAAGAAAGGAACAAGCAAGTCGAATTGCCCAACTCACCGGCAATGAATTTGCTGTTCCACCAGCGCTCGCCTATCTCGCGCATTTTCAGCGTGTCATGGATGTGCTTGAGCAAGGCCGCCTCACACCCTAAAGCTAGAGAGCTTGCGGCGCAGAATGCCGAGTTGATGCAAGAATTGGTAGAAACCCACGAAAATCTGCCAGCAGGCTAGCAGGAAGAACGCCGCCTAGAGGCCCGCCGCTCACGACTTGTGCTACAGACTAGGCACGTTTTCGGCATCCGGCCTTCCGTTCGGCTATCTGCCGGCGGCGCGGTGAACCTCTGGCCCTGCTGATTCTAGCGAGAATAATGTCGATGCAGCCTCTGAAGCTTTCTGTTCTCTTCGTGTTGGGGACAACCTCTTGGACCAGCGCGAACGCCGTCGAGTGCGAAGCCGTGATCTCAGAGCTACGACGCGCTCCCCTACCTGATTTTATCGTAAAGCCTATGGAACATGCCCCTGTAGGATATTGGGACATCGAGGGTATTGATGATATCCAGGCTGGGATAGCGTGCTCACAAGACGGTATGTTTTCAAACATCGGCGTCAGTGTTGTCGAAGGGCAGCAATTTTCATACGAGTACCTCGAAAACATGATGCGGGCAGTGATGGCTGCGGTTGTCCCTGGAATCAGCGATCCTGAAGCACTCTTCGCTAAGTTAAACAGAATTTCTGCGGAAGACGCTGCCAGAAGAGAAAAAGAAAGCGGCGCGTTCTATGGAGCTGCATACGAGACGATTGGCGGCTACACCTTGGAAATAAACTACTCCAACATGGGCGGCAGACGCTTTGGCGTAGGACTGGACTGAGCAGTACCGCCGTCAAAATTGCCGGACAAAAGTAGCCGCTTCGAAATTTGCCGCCGAGGCCCGCTTGGATCTTCAAGCTCCTGCCGTCTCGTAGATCGCACGATCATGAGGCTGGGGCCCCAGGAGACCGCGTCACATTAGTTGTTCCTTAAGCGGGAGCGATCATGGCGACGTTTACCTCGCTACACCACCAACCCGCTCCATCGGCCGGCGGCGCTCCGCTTGGCGCTCTGCCCAGCTGAAGTCCTGATTGTCGGGGTCGTTTGCGGGGATGGCATCTGCGGCGCGCCATGATCCGATGCCGTCCTGCGGCTCGAATGATGCGTTTGATGCACTCTCCCCGATCTTGCCAACAGCCATACCCGAAACAGCGGCCGAGCCGCTGGCGCAGTTCCATAACAGGCGCCGAGCGCCGGGACTCCCTGCAACCCGGCCCTTCCCGAAGCAACGCGGAAGCATGACCATGGGTTATGCGGCGGCGCGCCCTAGATCCGGCTTCCCGACGCTGCGGCTGCGGATCCTGCCGCGCAGCGGCGCCGGTGCGCGAGGCGCGCGCCGTCTTGAAATCGATGCCGGCGCGTTGCTACCCAGCATGCACGCCCGGCTCACGAACCGGCAAGGCGAGGCGCATGTGGGGCGATCTTTCGACGACGGTTCTTATCGTAGCGTTTCTGGCGGCCGGCGGGGTCATCTTCTTCTCGGGGCTGCGGATGGCTGGCCTCGCGGACAAGATTGCGGACCGGACCGGGCTCGGAGAGGCGATCATCGGCGCCGTCCTGCTGGGCGCCGCGACCTCGCTCAGCGGCATCATCGTGTCGGTCACGGCGGCCCTCGACGGGCGCGCCTCGCTGGCCTTCGCCAACAGCGTCGGCGGCATCGCGGCCCAGACGGTGTTCCTGGCGGTGGCCGACATGTTCTATCGCAAGGTCAATCTGGAACATGCCGCGGCGGATCTCGGCAACGTGTTCCAGGGCATCGTCCTGATGGTGTTGCTGACGTTGCCCTTCGTGGCGCTGACGACGCCCGAATACACGATCTGGGCGGTGCATCCGGTGTCCTTCGCCATCCCGCTGGTCTATGCGGCCGGGCTGGTTGCCGGCCGGCGGGTGCACGAAGCGCCGATGTGGACGCCCGTCGAGACCAACGCCACAAAGACCGACCAGCCGGAGGAAGAGGACGCCGAGAGCAAGGCCGAGAGCACGCTTCGCCTCTTCCTGACCTTCGGTCTCCTGATGCTGCTGATGGGTGTCGCGGGCTACGTCATCGCCAAGACGGCGTCGGAGCTCGCCGACCGGGTGCAGATCTCCGACACGCTGGTCGGCGCCCTCGGAACCGCCTACGTCACCTCGATGCCGGAACTGGTGACGACCGTCGCCGCCGTCAGGAAGGGCGCGCTGCAGTTGGCGGTCGGCGGCATCATCGGCGGCAATACGTTCGACACGCTGTTCCTCACCGCTTCCGACGTCGCCTATCGCGATGGGTCGCTCTATCACGCGGTCGGCGACCAGGACTATTTCTGGATCGTCTCGGCCCTGCTGATGACGGGACTCCTGATCGGCGGCCTGATCCTGCGCCAGCGCCAAGGGCCCGGACGGATCGGGACCGAGAGCCTCCTCCTCCTGCTCATCTACGCCGGGGCCGTGGCGCTCCAGGTCGTCGTCGGGTGACGACGCTGGCCGACGGCTGGAGAACAAGCACCGGCGCCAGGCGACATCGCCGGTTCGCCTGCCGGACCCTGCCATCGGCACGGCTGTCATCACTATCCGATATCTGCGGCAGACACCGTCGTCTCGACCAATGCGCCTGACCGGTTTCGTTCCAGCGTGATGGTGCGCCGAAGCCGTGACCGAGAATTCTCCGCTTCGGCGGCCTAGAGAGAGTAAGTGAATGAACCACTCGAACGGCGACCACGTCATCACGGAGCGCCCCTATTTCCTGAAGACGCTCGCCGCGATCGGGCTCCTCGGATGTGCGGTGCTGGTCATCGGCATGTTCATCGCGCAGGCGATGGTCCCGGATTATCACTGGGTCTCGGACACGATCAGCGACCTCGCCGCCGGCGAATGGGAGATCGTCATGGACGTTTCCCTCTACGGCTTCGCCGCCGGCCTCTTCGCGGTTTCCCTCGCGGCGGCGCATGCGCATCTGGGCGGGGCAGGCTGGTCCATCGGCGTCTTCTCGCTCGCCATTCTCGCGGCACTCGTCGTCATCATCGGATCACGCAACGAATATGGCGACGGCGACGATGACGGCGTGGTGATCCACATCTACCTCGTCTATGGGATCGGCGCGCTCTTCACGCTGGCGCCGCTCTGCATGGCGAGCGCCATCGGCGAGCGGAGCGCCGTGACGCGACGCATCCTGATCGGGCTGATGGTGGCATGGGTGGTCCTCTGCCCGGTCTTCCTCTTGTCGCCGACCAGCATCGACGGCCTGCTGGAGCGGGTGCTGGGCCTGATCGCCTGCGCGATCGTCGTCACGCTCTGCGTCTTCTTCTTCCAGCGAGGGCAGGATGCCCGCGATCTCGACGACTGATACCTGGCGCCGTCGCCGCCGATGCGGCTAGCCTGCCGGGCCGGCAGGGACCCGACCGCCTCAACCCTCCTCGTCGCCGGCGAAGCGGGAACGGTAGGTCTTGACGTAGTAGTTCTTGGCCGGGGCGAGATGGTTGCGGCAGAGCTCGACGAGGGCGGCGCGGTCGCCGCCGCGGACGGCGGCGACCATCTTGGCATGGTCCTCGGCCGCCCACAGGAGGTAGGGCTTGTCGTTCAGGAAGATGTGCCGGTAGGCATGCGACTTCTGGGCGAAATTGGCGATCGCCTCGATCAGCGCCTCGTTGCCGCAATGGGCGAAGAGCTTGCGGTGGAAGTCGATATTGTCGCGGAAGACCCGGCGCTGGTCGCCCGACAGGATCGCTTCGTGGTGGGACTTCTGGATCGCGTCGAGCTCGGCGATGGCGGCCTCGGGCAGCGGCAGCGGGATGAGCGAGGCGGCATGCGCCTCGATCAGTTCGCGCACGCTGTTGATGTCCTCGACTTCCTTGGCGTCGTAAAGCCGGACGACGGCGCCGCGGTTGCGGTAGCGCTCGACGAGGCCGAGCCGCTCGAGTTCGGCGATCGCATGGCGCACCAGATGGCGCTTGGCGCCGAAGCGGAGGGCAATTTCCTCCTCGACCAGCCGCTCGCGCGGGTGCAGGCGGCCGAAGACGATGTCCTCCTCCAGCCGGGTGACGATCTCGGCGGAGATGTCCTCGCCGCTGCGTCGCTTGCCGCCGGGCCGTGCCGGGTCGTCGCGGGTGTCCTTGGCCAGATGGGACATCATCAGGTCTTCCTTCGCACGCCGCTCCGAGATTTGCTCCACCCATAACCTCTTAGCGGGCCCAGCGGCTAGGGATCCATCCGCCGAGCTTTTCCAGACTTACTCGCGGCTTCCCGCGACGTCGCCGCCGGCGGGCTCGGCGCCCTTGACCGGCTTGGTACGGAACCGCCGGGCCAGCGAGCCGAAGAGCGGCGTCGCCTGCAGGATCGAAAGCAGCGCGAAGGCCAGCAGCGTCGCCGAGATCGGGTTCTCGATGAACACCGTCCACTGGCCGCCGCCGATCAGCAGCGACTGCTGCAGCGTCGTGTCGAGGATCGGGCCGAGGATGAGGCCGATGACCAGCGGCGGCGTCGGGATGCGGAAACTGTCGAAGGCAAGGCCCAGCATGCCGAAGGCGATCATCAGCCCGATATCGAAGACCGCGTTGTTGATCGCATAGGCACCGATCACCGACAGCACCACGATGACCGGGCCAACGACGCGGTTCGGGATCTTGGTGACGGCGACGCAGGCCCGGGTGAACAGCAGGCCGACGAGGAACAGCGCGACATTGGCAAACAGCACCGCCCAGAGCAGCGTGTAGGTGACGTCGCCATAATCCGTCATCAGCGACGGGCCCGGCAGGATGCCGTGCACCATCAGGCCGCCGAGCAGCACGGCCGTCGAGGCCGAGCCGGGAATACCGAGCGCGATGGTCGGGATCAGGGCGCCGCCGACGACGGCGTTGTTCGCCGCTTCCGGCGCGACGATGCCGGCGGGGTAGCCGGTGCCGAACTCGGCCTTGTTGCGCGAGAACCGCTTGGCCTCGTTATAGGCGAACCAGGAGGCGGTATCGCCGCCGGTGCCGGGGATCAGGCCGACGAAGACGCCGATGACCGAGGAGCGCAGGCTGTTCGGCAGCATCTTCAGGAACTCCGGTCCCGTCGGCAGCATCCGGTCGGTGACGTTGGAGACCCGGGCGTTCTTGTTGGTGTTGCCCTGCATGATCAGGCGCACCGCCTGCGGGATCGAGAACAGGCCGATCAGCGCGACCGTGAAGTCGATGCCGCCGAAGAGCTCGAGGAAGCCGAAGGAGAAGCGTGGCGTGCCGGTGGTGAGGTCCATGCCGACCATGCCGAGCAGCAGGCCGATGGCACCGGACATCAGGCCGAGAATGGTCGAGCCCTGCGACAGCGAGCCGATGATGGTGATGCCGAGGACGGCGATGGCGAAGATCTCCACCGGGCCGAAATTGAGGACGAGGCGCCCGAGCAGCGGCGCCACCGTCAGCAGCACGATCGCCGAGATGACGCCGCCGATCAGCGAGGCGGTGAGCGACAGGCCGAGCGCCTTGCCGGCCTGGCCCTTCTGCGCCATCGGATAGCCGTCGAGGACGGTGGCGGCAGCGGCCGGCGTGCCGGGCGTGCGCAAGAGGATGGCGGCGATCGAGCCGCCGTACATCGCCGCCAGATAGAGCGAGGCGAGCAGCGCCAGGCCGGTCTCCGGCCGGAAGGAATAGGTCAGCGGCAACAGCAGCGCGATCGCCATCGTCGCCGACAGGCCGGGCATCGCGCCGACGAACATGCCGACCGTGACGCCGATCAGGATGGCCGCGAGATTGGCCGGTTCGACGACGTTGGCGAGACCGATCCAGAAGAAGGATTCCATCGCGAGGTTCCTCAGAAGGCCGGATAAAGGGGGATCGACAGGTTCAGGAACCAGACGAAGATGCCGAAGATGACGGCGGTGACCGCCACGATGGTCGACACCGCCGTCACCAGTCCGATCGGACGCAGCACGGCCAGGGGAATCGCCAGGAAGAGCGGGGTCGCGATGAGATAGCCGATGCGGGTGATGCTGAAGGCGTACAGGATGATCAGCGCCAGGAAGCTCGCCCCGATGACCAGGCTGCGCCAGTCGGTCGGGGTGTCCGAGCCGGGCCCGGCTTCGGCCAGAGCGGTTTTCGGGCGCAGCCGCGACCAGACGACCTGGGCGATCGCGGCCGCGGCGAGCAGGATGATCACGACGCTGAGGAGGTCGGGCAGCCGCGCGGCGGTGGCGGGATAGGCCGCGGCCTCGCTCCTGAAAAATAAGGCAAGCGCAATGGCGGCGAGGGCGACGACGATCTGACCCATCTCGGGATTCCTGGATGCTGACGGAAGGAGGAAGCGGCGCGCCCGAAGACGCGCCGCCGGTGCGTCGCCTTACTGGGCGGCCTGCACGTCGTCCTTGATCTCCGCCCAGAGAGCCTGGAACTCGCCCTCCTGCTTCTTCAGGAAGGCGGCATACTCGTCACCCGGGATGAAATCGACCATCAGCCCCTGCTTGTCGGCGGCGGCCTGGAAGTCGGGATTCTCCATCACCTTCGCGAGGGCGTCGATGATCTGCTGGCGGGATTCCTCGGGGAAATCGCCCGGGCCGCTGTAGCCGCGCGAGGAACCGGCGACGAGATCGTAGCCGAGTTCCGTGGCGGTCGGCACGTCCGGCAGGCTTTCGAGGCGCTCCGCCGAGAAGACCGCGAGGGGGCGCAAATTGCCTTCCTGGATCTGCGAGTAGGTGACGCCGACATTGGTGAAGCTGGCGTCGATCTTGCCGCCCATGGCGGCCGTCCAGGACGGGCCGTCACCCTGGAACGGGACCTTCTGGAGCTGGACGCCGGACTCCCGCTCGAACTGCAGCGAGGTGAAGTAGTCGTCGCCGCCGACACCGGAATTGCCGACGGTCACGGTGCTCGGGCTTTCCTTGGCCGCGTTGACGAAGTCCTCGAACGTCTGGAACGGCGAGTCGGCCGCGACGACGGCGATGCCCGGATCGGTGACGATGTTGGCGATCGGGGTGATCTCGTCGATCGTGTAGGTGATCGACGGGTTCATGATGTAGTTGGTCTGCAGCATCGGCGTGTTGGTGATGCTGACCGTCGAGCCGTCCTTCGGGGACTGCTTGGCAAGGCGCGTCCAAGCGATCGCGCCGGTGGCGCCGGGAATGTACTGGTTGATGAAGTTGACGCCGAGCTCCTCGGCGAGGAACGGGTGGACGAGCTGGGCGAGGGCGTCCGAGCCACCGCCGGCCTTGAAGCCCTGCAGGACGTTGATGTCGCTGGCGGCGGTATATTTTCCGTCCTGCGCAAGGGCAGGGGAAACGAACGCCGTCGTGGCGGCAAGAGCCGCGGCGAGTACCAATTTCATAGTGAACCTCCCAGTTCTGTCATGCGCTTCTCGGCGCGAGCGGCACCATAGGCAGTCGGTTTCGTCGTTGTCAAACAGATTGTTGACAATCTTGACGGCGGTATGGTTGGTGGCGCGCAAGGATAGTGCCGGGGAGAATCGAATGACGGACCGTGACGGACGCGGACTGAAGAAGGGGCTGACGAGCTATGGCGATGCCGGCTTCTCGCTGTTCCTGCGCAAGGCCTTCATCAAGGGCATGGGCTATTCCGACGACGCGCTGGAGCGGCCGATCGTCGGAATCGTCGACACGGCCAGCGGCTACAATGCCTGCCACGCCAATGTTCCCGACCTCATCGAGGCGGTGAAGCGCGGCGTCATGCTGGCCGGCGCGCTGCCGGTGCCGTTCCCGACCATCTCGATCCACGAATCATTCTCGCATCCGACCTCGATGTTCCTGCGCAACCTGATGGCGATGGACACCGAGGAGATGATCCGGGCGCAGCCGATGGACGCCGTCGTGCTGATCGGCGGCTGCGACAAGACCGTGCCCGCCCAGCTGATGGGCGCGGCGAGCGCCAACGTGCCGGCGATCCAGCTGGTCACGGGGCCGATGCTGACCGGCCGCCACCGCAGCGAGCGCGTCGGCGCCTGCACCGACTGCCGGCGCTTCTGGGCGCGGCACCGGGCCGGCGAGGTCGACGCCACCGAGATCGCCGAGGTCAACGACCGGCTGGTGCCGGGCGCCGGCACCTGCGGCGTCATGGGCACGGCCTCGACGATGGCACTGACCGTCGAGGCGCTCGGCATGATGGCGCCGGGCGGTGCCACTGCGCCCGCCGTCTCCGCCGACCGCCGCCGCATCGCCGAGACCACCGGCCAGATCGCCGCGCAGCTCGCCACGCAACCGCTGCTGCCTTCGGCGATCATGACCGAGAAGGCCTTCGAGAACGCCCTGACCGTGCTGCTGGCCACCGGCGGGTCGACCAACGGCATCGTGCATCTGGCGGCGATCGCCGGACGGTGCGGCCTGTCGCTCGACCTCGACGCCTTCGACCGGATCGGCCGCAAGGTGCCGGTGCTGGTCGACCTGAAGCCCTCGGGGCAGAACTACATGGAGGATCTCCACGCGGCGGGCGGCCTCGTCTCGATCCTGCGCGAGCTGAAGCCGCATCTCCACCTCGACTGCCTGACCGTCACCGGCCGCACGCTGGGCGAGGAGATGGACGCCGCCCCCGCCGGCTGGCAGCAGGACATCGTCGCGCCCTTCGATGCACCGGTCTATCCGGAAGGCGGCATGGCGGTCGTGCGCGGCAATCTCGCGCCCGGCGGCGCCATCGTGAAGCAGTCGGCGGCGACGCCCTCGCTGCTGACGCATCGCGGCCGCGCGGTGGTCTTCACCTCGATCGCCGACATGGCCGAGCGGGTGGACGCTCCGGATCTCGATGTCGGTCCGGACGACGTGCTCGTGCTGCAGAATGCCGGGCCGATCGGCGCGCCGGGCATGCCGGAAGCCGGCTACATGCCGATCCCGCGCAAGATCGCCGCGACCGGCGTCAAGGACATGGTGCGGATCTCCGACGCCCGGATGAGCGGCACGGCCTCCGGAACGATCGTCCTGCACGTCACGCCGGAATCGGCGGCCGGCGGGCCGCTGGCGCTGGTGCGCACCGGCGACATGATCGAGCTCGACGTGCCGGGGCGGCGCCTGCATCTCGACGTTTCCGACGCCGAACTCGCCGAGCGCCGGCTCAGCTTCAAGGCGCCCGTGCACGAGGGCTCGGACCGCGGCTACAAGAAGCTGTTCCTCGACACGGTCCTTCAGGCCGACGAGGGATGCGACTTCGACTTCCTGGTCCCTGAAAAGACCGGCCGCGTCCCGAAGGACCGCTGAGCAGCGTCATCCGACATCCGACGAACGTGGCGCCCGCGGGCGCCACCCATGCGAGGGCCGATCGTGATCCTGTCCGTTGATCCGACCACCGGCGCCGAACTGGCGCGCTACGACGAGCATTCGAGCCAGGCCGTCGAGGCGGCGCTGGCGGCCGCCGCCGATGCCCAGGCCAGATGGCGCGGCGTCCTCATTGCCGAGCGGGTGCAATTGCTGACGCGCATGGCGAAAGCCCTTCGTGCCGGCCGCGACCGCTACGCCGCGATGATCACCGCCGAGATGGGCAAGCCGATCGCCGAGGCCGAGGCCGAGATCGAGAAATGCGCCACCACCTGCGAGTTCTATGTCGAGGCGGCGCCGCGCTTCCTGGCCGACGAGCGCGTTGAGACCAACGCCGCCGAGAGCCTGATCCTCTATGATCCGATCGGCGTCGTCCTGGCGATCATGCCGTGGAACTACCCGTTCTGGCAGGTCATCCGCTTCCTCGCGCCGGCCTTGGCGGCCGGCAACGGCGCCATCCTCAAGCACGCCAACAACGTTCCTCAATGCGCGCTGGCGATCGAGGCGCTGATGCGGGAGGCGGGCTGCCCGGAGGGCCTGTTCGCGACGCTGCTGGTCGGCTCCGACAAGGTCGCCGGCCTTATCGCGGACGACCGGATCGCCGCCGTCACCCTAACCGGCTCGACGGAAGTCGGCGCCATCGTCGCGGCGCAGGCCGGAACGGCGCTGAAGAAGCAGGTGCTGGAGCTCGGCGGCTCCGACCCGTTCATCGTGCTGGCCGATGCCGACATCGAGGAAGCCGCAAGGGTCGCCGTCAAGGCGCGCTACACCAATGCCGGGCAGTCCTGCGTCAACGCCAAGCGCTTCATCGTCGAGGACAGCGTCGCCGACCGCTTCGTCGAGGCCTTCGTGGAACATGTGAAGGCGCTGAAGCTCGGCGATCCGATGCAGCGCGACACCGATATCGGGCCGATGGCGCGCGGCAATCTTCGCGACAGCCTGCATGCGCAGGTCGAGCGGACGCTTTCGGCCGGCGGGACGCTGAAGACCGGCGGCAGGAAGGTCGAGGGGCCGGGCTACTGGTACGAGCCGACCGTCATCGACAACGTGACGCCCGACCAGGCAGCGTTCTGCGAGGAGACCTTCGGCCCGGTCGCCGCCATCGTGCGGGTCAGGGACGCCGAGGCAGCGATCCGCCTCGCCAACCAGACGGAGTTCGGCCTCGGCGCCGCGCTCTGGACGGCAGACATCGGGGCGGCGCGGGGCTTCGCGCGCCGGATCGAGGCGGGGGCGGTGTTCGTCAACGGCATGACCGCGTCGGATCCGCGCCTGCCCTTCGGCGGCATCAAGCGCTCGGGCTACGGGCGCGAGCTTGGCGCCCACGGCATTCGCGAATTCACCAATATCAAGACGCTCTGGATTGGCCCCGCCAAGGCGGCGCAGGCGCCGCTCACCGAAACCGAGAGAAAGGCCTCCTGATGACCAGCTCGAAACCCGGCATCTTCCGCCCCGACCAGATCACCCCCCGCGAGCGCGGCGGCGGCGCGAAAACGACCCCGCTGGTCAACCGCGCCAGCGGCACGACCAGCTTCATCAACGGCATCACCGAGTTCGCGCCCGGCGCGGCGATCCCCGTGCACAGCCACAATTGCGAGGAGAGCGTCATGCTCCTCGAGGGCAACGCCATCGCCGAGATCGACGGCGAGCGGCATGTGCTGAAGCCGCTCGACACGACCTTCATCCCGGTCAACCTGCCGCACCGCTTCATCAACGCCTCCGACACCGAGCCGATGAAGATCCTGTGGATCTACGCCAATGTCGACGCGACCCGGACGATCGTCGCGACGGGCGACACGCGCAGCATCGACGACGAGCACGCCGCGCCGCCGGCCGGCTGAGACGCGCCAGGCGCGAACCCCGCGTTTATGCGCCGCCAGCGGCTGACGGCGCGACACGCGCTCTGACGTCCCGGGTTCCGCTCTGCCCGGTTATCGACCTGCGCCTATTCTGCGGGCCGGCGAAGGGGCGATGTCGGCCGCGACCGGATCGGGTGCGGGCATCGGCGCGTCCAGCCGGAGGGGCGCGACGGGAGCACCGTGAGCGTCGGGCAGGGGAGCCGGACCAGCCCGAGATACGTCCGGCAACTCTTTGTGGCCAGATCGGTGATCCACTGCCGCGATGGCGTCCGGCGGTTGGCTCAGTCAACGATTTTCCGGTGACTGCACGGCGGAATCACCTCGGTGCGGATCGCGACCGGTAGATCTCACGGCGACCGCGGAGCCGGCGGCCCGGAACGGTCGTTCGAGCCTTCCCGGCAACGCAACGATCGCCGATCCGCCGCGGGGCCAGCCTGTCGCCTAGGCACCGGCGCAGCAACTTGCGCCGACGTCAGCATTCCGGACTGTGCGATAGGTCGAATGGTGCCCAGGGACGGAGTCCTTAGTAACCGCTATCCGATTGAAAACAAAAAGTAATATCTTCCATCATCAATTCGATACGTCACCGTTACGTCTCCTGGCAGCGTGCTTAGGGCAAAGCTCACTCTTTCTCACCCTGTCTCATGCGGTCTCAATCTACCGCGTTGAGCAGCCTCGGGGCGACCATCCCCGGAATGTAGGCATCGGAGATGTGGGCCTGGCAGTGGGAGCTGAACGCGGCGACGAGCTTCGTCTTGCGGAGCGACCTCAACGTTGCCACTCCGATCGTCATCGGTCGGTGGTCTCCCTCGAGGCGCACCCGCACGAGCCGCCGCCCGTCCAACGCGAAATCGGAGCGCGGCGTGACGTTGAATATCGAGAAGCCGTACCCGTTTGCCACCATCGTGCGGACCACCTCCTGGTGGGCGGAGCGCGCTGCGATAGCCGGCTCGAGCCCCTGCTTCAGGAAAAGCGCAAGGAAGTATTCCCGGCTGATGGGCAGATCGAGCAGGATCATCGGGTTTTCCGCCAGTTCCGTCAGCGTCACGGATGACAGGCACGCCAAGGGGTGGCTCTCGCTTACCAGCACATGCGGCGGCAGCTCGACCAGCGGCGTGAACTCAATGTCGTCCGGGACGTGAAGGTCGTAGCAGAGGGCAAGATCCAGCTCGGAGTGCCGGATGCCGCGGAAGAGTTCCTCGTGGTCGCCCTCCATATGCCGCATCGTGACCGCCGGAAACGCCGAGGTGAAGGAGTAGGTCAGCTCCGGCACGAGCATCGGCGCGAGCGTCAGCATGCAGCCTAGCGACAGCGAACCGCGGACTTGGTCGGTAGTCTCGGATGCCAGCAGGTAGAGACCTTCGGCTTGAGCGATCAAGCTTTTGGCCTCCCGCAGAAGCTCGCGTCCCACCGGCGTAAGCGACAGCCCCTGGGCGTGATGCCGGACGAAAAGCTGGACGCTGAGTTCCTGCTCCAGATGGGAGATGGCCGTCGAGATGGATGGCTGGGAAATGTGGATCCGCTCGGAGGCGAGCGTGATGCTGCCGGCTTCGCCGGCAGCGATGAAATATTCAAGTTGGCGCAGCGTATAGCGCATCGAGACCTCGGGCACGGGATGCTTCCCAGGCCCTATAGCACCGAATCACTCGTCGCCGGGAACGCCGTAGCTCGGGGCAGCAGAGGGATCGAGCGCCCGCGTCACGTAATCGGCAAGCTGCGGCTTGTAGATAGTCCATAGCGAGGACAGGTCCTCGATCGGGCAATTCTCGCTCCAGTCGACCCTCAGATCGGCGACCGGCCAAGACACCTGGTCGACCAGCTTCATGCCGGCAGAACGAACGGGACCAGCTTCGCCGCCGGCAGCGAGTGCCGCCTTCATGACGGCTACCAGACGGTCGCCCAGATGGCCGGAGGACGCCGCGAAGGCCTCGACCATGCGAGCCGGTACATCCGGGTTTGCCAGAAGATTTCCGCCGCAGGCGACATCCTGCCCCTTGGCCTCAGCCCAGGTGCCCAGCGCGCGCGGACCGGAATGGATGGCAGAGTTACCCTTGCAGTCCACCGAAAGGACCTGCCGGTACTCCATGTGACCCGACGATGCGCGCAGGACATCGATGGTCTGGGGGGCGCTGGCGCCCAGGGCCATGAGATCGAGCGCCCGGATCCCCAGCGCGGGGTCGGTCACGTTCTGGCTTGCGACCACACCGACGCCGGCCCTCGCATGAGCACAGCGGGCAGCGACTGCCGGGGATGAGGACGATACGGCCACACCGAACATGCCCGTGTCGGCGCAGCGTGCGACGATGGAAAATGTCATTGCGCATCCTCCGGGATGACCGCGATCGAATCCACCTCGACCAGCCACTCGGGTCGGGCAAGCGCCGAGACGACGATGCCGGTGGAGACGGGGTAGACGCCCTTCAGCCACTTGCCGACGACGCGGTAGACGTCTTCGCGGTAGCGGGGATCGACGATGTAGATCGTGATCTTGCAGACATGCTCGAGCTTGGCGCCGGCCTCGCCGAGCAGCATCGCGATGTTCGCCATCGCCTGTTCGGTCTGCCCTTCGACGTCGCCGACCGCCACGCTCTTGGACGTCTCGAGGTCCTGACCGATCTGGCCCCGCACGAAGACCATGCTGCCTTTGGCGACCACTGTTTGGCAGAGATCGTTGTCGAGGTTCTGCTCGGGATAGGTGTCCTTGGTATTGAATTTGCGGATGCGCGTGTGCGCCATGGTATCCTCCATCAGGCGGGGCAGGTCGTCGGGATCTTCAGCCGGTTCAGGTTCCAGACAGGGCCACGCGCCCGGCCGGTGCCGGACTCGTTTCGCTGTCGTGCTCGGCAGACGGCCGGTAGCTCATGTAGCCGCGCCGGGTCACGATGTGGTCGGCAATGTATTTCGCGTCATGCCAGACGCCCCAGATGAAGCTCGAACCCCGACCGGATAGCCAGGGCAGGCCGAGGAAGTAGATTCCCGGCTCGCTAGCGACGCCGCGCTGGTGGTCAGGCCTGCCGCTCCCGTCGAAAGCATCCACCTTGAGCCAGCTGTAATCGGACGAGAAGCCCGTGGCCCAGATGATCGCCGTCACGCCCGCCCGCTTCAGATCGATGTTCAGCACCGGATCGGTCACGCAGGCGGGATCCGCCGCGAAGTGGCGCGCTTCGGGTTCTTCCGGCAGGTCGAGGCCGTTTCGGGCAATGAAGGCGTCTGCCTCCTCTAGAAGGGCGAGGTAGTTCTCGTCGCCGCGCCGTATGTTTTCGGCCAGATCCGGCGCGAAGGTCAGGACGCCGGCGTCGAACGACTCCGTCCGGCCGACCAGCGTGATCCCGTTCGCGGCCAGGCGGCGGAAGTCGATCGTCTCGCCACCGTGAGCGCCGCTCACGGCGATGGTCACGTGTTCGGTGCCCGGGGCCTGCGCCTGGACGTCCCACTTTCCCAGAACACCAAGCCACCAGACGAAGTCCCTGCCGCGGTAGAAGCGTGGGGGGCGGTCGTGCGGCCCGACGGAAAGGTAGACCTGCCGGCCTGCCCGGGCGAGTTCGTCCGCAATCTGCACGCCGGATGATCCCGAACCGACCACAAGCGCCGCGCCGCTCGGCAATTGCTCGGGATTGCGGTAGGCGCTCGAATGAAGCTGGGTAACTCCGGAGTCCTCGGGCACGATCGGCGGGATCACCGGGTTCTGGAATGCGCCCGTGGCGGCCACTACGTTCTGGGCTTCGATCGTGCCTCCGGACGTCGTGACGCGAAAGCCGGGGCGGCCGGCAAGCTTCTCGACATTGTTCACCGTCACGCCGCAGCGGACGGGGCCGCCGAACCTGGCGACGTACGTCTCGAAATACTCGGCGACTTTGTCCTTGGGGACGAACGCATCGCCGTCGATGCCGGCGAACTCCATGCTAGGGAAGCGATCGTGCCATGCCGGCCCGTTGGCGACGAGGGAGTCCCACCGTCCGGTCCGCCAGCGCTCCGCAATCCGTGCGCGCTCCAGCACGAGATGCTGCAGGCCCCGCCGGGTGAGATGCTCGCTCATCGCGACACCCGCCTGCCCGCCACCAACGACGAGGGTGTCGACCGTCTCGACTGACATTTCCGTGTCCTTCTCCGGCGCCGAACGCGCACCTGATGGAAGTCTGCGTAAGGGCCTAACGGAGTGCCCGTCCTTCAGAAATTACGATTTGGTTCAGCCCTGCTTCGGCGTTTCGGAAGGCTGGTGTGGCGGCCTCCGGCATCGGTTCGAAAGCCTCAGACGAGAAGCTTCGCCAGCAGCCGGTCCATCATCCGATCGGCGCCGACAAGCTGGTCGAGGGCGACAAACTCGTCCGGCCGGTGCCCCTGATCCATCGAGCCCGGCCCGCACACGACCGTCGGAATGGCGAGGTTCGCCTGGAACAGTCCGCCCTCCGTCCCGTAGGCGACCTTGAAGGTGCGCTCGTCCTCGACGAGTGCCTTCGCGAACGCCACAACCTCCGAATCCGGGGACGTATCTAGCGCCGGGTACGCGTTCACCGTCTCTATATCGATCGCGGCGCATTCGAACCGGGTGGTCTCGCGCGCGACGATGGCGTCGGCGTCGCGCCGCAGGCGTTCCAGAATATCCGCGGCGTCGTCCGCGGCGACATTGCGGATCTCGAAGTCGAGCGTGCACTGCTCCGGCACGATGTTCAGCGCCGTGCCGCCGCCGATCCTGCCAACATGGATGGTCGTGTAGGGCACGTCGTAATCGGCATCCTTACGGCCGCCGGTGGCGAGTTCGGCCTGCCGGAAGCGCAGCCTATCGACGAAGTCGCAGGCTAGATGGATCGCATTCAGGCCATGCGGAGCGAGCGCCGAATGGGCGGCGACGCCGCGTGCACATGCCCTGGCGGCCAGCTTTCCCTTGTGCCCGAGCGCGACACGCATTGAGGTGGGTTCGCCGACGATGCAGAAACGTGGCTGCCAGGTTCGGCCCGACATCTCCTCGATCATCGAGCGGACGCCGACGCAGCCGATCTCCTCGTCGTAGCTGAGCGCGAGTTGGAGCGGCGTTCTCAGCTTCGCGCCGACTGCCCTGTCAACGAGTGCGAGGGCGGCCGCGACGAAGCCCTTCATATCGGCGGTCCCGCGGCCATAGGCGCGACCGTCCCTGACGCCCATGCGGAACGGCTCGGACGACCAGGCCTGGCCGTCGACCGGCACGACGTCCGTGTGGCCGGACAGCATGATGCCCGGCCTGTCCTTCGGACCGAGCGTCGCTAGGAGATTGGCCTTCCTGCCGTCCGGCGTGGCGATCAGTTGGCTTTCGATGCCCCGCTCGGCCAGGAAGCTCGCGACGAAGTCGATCAGGTCGCGGTTCGGATCGCGGCTTACCGTCGGGAAGGCAACGAGGCGGTCGAGAAGGTCGAGTGTCAGGGTCGACACGGGGGCTTGCCCTCACAGATAGAGATGACGGAGTTCATCGCTTGCCAGGAGGTCCGATGCTTGGCCGGAGACGACGACGCGACCCTTCACCAGCATAATGCCGCGATGGGCGATCGACAGCGCCGTCTCGGCATTCTGCTCGATCAGCAGCACGGTGGTGCCGTTCCGGTTGATCTCGGCCACCGTGTCGAAATATTCGTCGATCAGCTTCGGCGAGAGACCTAGAGAGGGCTCGTCCATCACGATCAGCTTCGGCGATCCGACGAGCGCCCGGGCAAGCGCCACCATGGCCTGCTCGCCACCCGACAAGGTGCCGGCACGCTGTGCGATGCGTTCCCCGATGCGGGGAAAGATCGCCAGCATCTCATCCAGCCGGTCCTCGAAACGGTCCGGCGCCTTCTGCGCCTCGAACCCGAGACGGATATTGTCGCGCACCGAAATTTCCGCGAAGAGCCGCCGACCCTCCGGCACGAAGCCGACGCCGAGCCCGCTCAAGGCCTCCGTACGCACCTTCGAAACGTCGTGTCCCAGGATCTCGATACGACCGCCCGTAAGCGGCAGCAGCCCCGCGATCGCGCGGAAGGTCGTGGTCTTGCCCGCTCCGTTCGGCCCGAGGATGCATACGAGCTCACCCGGCCTCACCTCGAGCGTCACGTCGCGCAACATCGCCACGACACCGTAATCGGTGTCGACCTTCTCCAGCTTAAGCATTCTGCGCCGCCTTCCTGCCGAGATAGGCTTCCTGCACCCGCGGAATCAGCCGGACCTCCTCGAACGGCCCATCGGCGAGCTTCTGGCCGTAGTCGAGCACCATGACGCGGTGTGGCAGGGCCGCGACGAGGCGCATGTCGTGCTCGATGATCATCAAAGACAGGTCGGGACGGGCTGCGCACAGCGCCCGGATATCGTCCATCAACGCGTCGGTGTCGGCATCATCCATGCCGGAAGACGGCTCGTCGAGGAGCAGGACCTTCGGTTCGCTGGCAAGAGCGCGCGCGATCTCCAGCCGGCGTCGGTCCGCCTGCGGCAGTTCTCCCGCCAGCCGGTGGCGCTGCTCGAAGAGATCGCGCGAGACGGCCTTCAGGAGTTCCTCGGCGATCGATACGGAGGCGGCCATCTCGCGGTCGGCGCGGCTGCGCCGGAAGATCGCGTCGATGACGCCGGACCGGGTCTTCGAGTGCCGACCGATGACGACGTTGTCGATGACGCTCAGGTCGGAAAACAGCCGGCTCGACTGGAAGGTGCGCGCGATGCCGCGTCCGACGATCCTGTGCGGCGGCACGCCGTTCAATCGTTCGCCCTCCAGCCTCACCTCGCCCGACGACGGGACGTAAAGCCCGGTAATGATGTTCAGGAGCGTCGACTTTCCCGCGCCGTTCGGGCCGATGATGCCGAGGATCTCGCCGCGTCTCAGGTCGAAATCCACTTCGGCCATCGCGACGAGGCCGCCGAAGCGCATGGTCAGGCTCCTGCCCGAAAGGATGACGGGTGCCACCATCTCAGCGCCCTCAGTAGCGGCGCAGGCGCTGCGGGAAGATTCCCTGCGGCCGGATCATCAGGAACGCGATCACCGTCACGCCGAAGAAGAGAATACGGTAGTCGGAGAAGGCGCGCAGTTTCTCGGGCAGGAGCGTGAGCAGGAAGGCCCCGACGATCACGCCGAGGATGTTGTCCATCCCGCCGGCGATGACCATCGTCATGATCGTGACGGAGACGAGGAACGTGAAGTTGTCCGGCGAGATGTAGCCGACGTAGAAGGCGTAGATGGTGCCGGCGAAGCCGGCCAGAAAGGCATCCACGGCAAACGCCAGCACCTTGTACCAGGTCGTGTTGATGCCCTGGCACCGGGCCGCCAGATCGTCGGCGCGCAGCGCGTTCCAGGCGAGGCCGACGCGCGAATTGTGGAGCCGGGAGGCAAAGAGTATCGCGACGGCGACGAGTAGCGCCGACAGGTAATAGAAGTTCGCCTGCGACGGGAGCTGCACCCCAAAGATGGTGAGCGGAGAGGCGAAGGAGTGGCCGAAGAGCTCCGGCACCGGGATGCCGACGAGGCCGTTCGGACCACCCGTGAATTCCAGGTTGTTGAGCAACTGGTGTACCACCACGCCGAAGGCGATGGTGACGAGCGCCAGGTAGCTTTCGCGGGTGCGCATGGAGGGCAAGCCGAGGAGAAAGCCGAAGATGGTCGCCACGATTGCCGCGGCCGGCAAAGCGAGCCAGAAGCTGACGTCGAAGTTCAGGGCGAGAAGAGCCGACGCATAGGCGCCGATGCCATAGGATGCGCCGGTGGCGAAATTCGGAATGTTGGCGCTTCCGAGCTGGAAGTTCAGCGCGAGGGCGAGGACAGCGTAGAGCTGCGCGATGACGCAAAGGTGGAAGGCATAGGTGTTGCCGTCGAGGACGAACGGGAACGCCAGGACCAGCATCAGGCCGAGCACGATGGCTGCGCCCTTCTGCCTGTCGAAAGCGTCCTCGATCCGGCGCTCGAGAGCCGGAACCTGCTGCATAAGGACGAGAGCAAGCGCGAAGATCGCGAGCAGCCCGACGACGTAGCGCCAGTCCTCGGCCAGGAGGAACTCACGCAGGAAGGCGGCGCCGAGGATTTCCGTGACGATCACGATCAGGAGCCCGGAGACGGGGAAGGCGGTGGCCCTGGCGGTGACGCGGTTCGTGCTCATCGTCAGACCTTTTCAACGACGGTCCGGCCGAAGATGCCGGAGGGCTTGAAGACGAGGACGGCGATCACGAGCAAGAACACGAAGACCAGCCTGTAGGAGGCGCCATTCGGTACGACCGCCTGGACGAAGGTGTCGAGCCCGGCGATGAGCAGGCTGCCGACAATGGCACCGGCCATCGAACCGAGACCACCGACGACGGCCGCCGAGAAGCCGATGAGCCCGACCTCCACGCTGAAATCGAAGCGCACGAGATTGGCATAGCCGGCAAAGAAGAGGGCGCCGACCGCGCCGACCGCTGAAGCGATGAAGAAGGTGAACCGGAATATCCGGGTGGGGCTGATCGACATGAGGCGCGCTGCGTCGCGATCCTGCGACACGGCACGGATGTGCAGGCCCAGCCTGGTCTTGTTGAGGAGCGCGAACAAGGCCGCGACCGCCACGATGGCGCACACGACCGCGACCATGCTGAACCAGGAGACTGTGACGCCGCCGACCATGAACTCTCCGCTGACGAAACGCGGGAAGGAGTGCGGATTGCTGCCGTTCGGAAACAGGTGGCGGATCAGTTCGCGAAGAACGATGCCGAGGGCGACCGTGGCGACCAGCGCCATCATCACGGGCGCGTCCCGGAAACGGCGGATTACCAGGATCTCCAGAACGACGCCGAGCAGGCCCGTAAGCACCAGCGCGAGAAGCAGGCAAAGAAGCAGGAGCACCGGCGAGCCCGCGACGACGGGGAAGCTCGCGATCACCGCCTGCACGGCCCCGAGTGCCACGAACGGCGCCACAAAGGAGACGTCACCGTGCGAGAAATGGATGATGTTGAGGACACCGAAAAGAAGGCTGAAGCCGACGGCGATCAGGGAGTAGATGCTGCCCAGAACAATCCAGTTCAAAAGCTGCTGGAGCAGCAGATCAGTCATTGCAATCCTTCCCGGCCCATCGTCGGCGCCATGACGCGGGTCATCCAACCTACCCCGGCGAACTTGCGGCTACGCTAAGCACGGGGTTCGCGTTCGGGCTAAATCGTTTTTTCCGAAGTGACGGATCGATTATCCTGAGCCCTGCCTTCTTTTGCGGCATCGGCAAAGTTTATGAACACGCTTCAGAAAAACCAAAGCGTGACATCCGCATATGCGATTTCCAATTCCGGGGATGGCGGCAGTAGACTTCTCTACTGCCTTTCATGATGAACCGCCGCCGGACATCGGCGGCAAAGGGATGGAGCAAGTCGAGTGCGAAACAGAACAAGCATCTTGCGCGGAACGACAGCCGCAATGGCCGTTGTGGCCGCTATCGCGACGGCAGGCGTGGCTCAGGCGCAGGAAACGGTCAAGATCGGTTTTCTCGGGCCCCTGAGCGGCGGTAACGCCCAGCAGGGCCTCACCGCCCGCAACGGTTTCCAGCTTGCCGTTGACCAGGCGAATGCCCGCGATCTGCCCTTCGACATCGAGCCGGTCATCCTTGACGACGGTGCCAATCCCCAGACCGGTGTATCGGCCGCGTTGAAGCTGACCAACGATCCGGACGTGGTGGCCGCGACGGGCCACTGGAACAGCGGCGTCGCCCTCGCCACAGCCCCGGTGATCACGCGCGCCGCGATTCCCTTCGTAATCTGGGGAGCGATCAGTCCCAAGATTACCGAGACCAACAATCCACTCCTGTCGCGTGTCGTCACGACGCTCGTCAACACGAACGAGCCGTTGGCGAAGTGGGCGGTCGAGAACGTCGGCAAGAACATAGCCATCGTTTCCGATACCAGCGACTACGGGGCCGCAAACGTGACGGCCTTCTCCGAGCCCTTCGAGGCCGCCGGCGGCACGATCGTCACGGCGGAAACCGCACCCGTCGGCACCACCGATTTCCGAGCGACGCTCACGAAGATCAAGAGCGGCAATCCCGACGCGATCTATTTCGGCGGTGTCGTGACGGAAGCGGGCCTCGTGCGCCAGCAAATGAAGGAAGTCGGCCTCGACGTCCCGATGATCGGCGTCGACGGCTTCTACGATCCCGAGTTCATCAAGATCGCCGGCGACGCGGCGGAAGGCACGATGGTCGGCATCGTCAAGGAGCAGGAGAACGACAAGCTGGCCGAAATGAACGCGGCTTACGAAGCGGCGGGCTTTGCCGAGCCGGCCGGCACCTACACCAAGAATGCCTACGACGCGGCGAACATCATCATCGCCGCCATCGAGAAGGCCGGGACGGACCGCGCCGCCGTAGCCGAAGCCATCCGCGCGACCGAATATGATGGTGCAATGGGCCGTACGAGCTTCGACGAGAACGGGCAGACCAAGCTGCCTGTCGACCTGGAAATCCGGGTCGTGCGGGACGGCAACTGGGAGACGCTCGAGCAGTAAGGCTGTCCGCACCGGACAAAGTATCCGCAACCCTAGGCCCCAGCGCGTAGCCTGGGGCCTAGGGTTGCGAGGGGACGGGCCAAAGGCGGGAGCGAATGTCGCCTGCCTCGATCGCCCCGGCAGCGGCGGGTTCGCCGCGACCTTGCAAGGCATCGAGCAGCATGGCCGCCGCTGTCTCGTGCTGGAGGCCGATGTCCGTGAGGCGAGCGCGCTCGCCGACGCGGTGGCGCGTATCGAGGCCGAGTTGGGGCCGCTGTCGGTGGCGGTGAACGCAGCCGGCATCGCCAACGCGACTGCCGCCGAAGACATGTCCGAAGAGCAGTGGCGAAACATGCTCGACATCAACCTGACGGGCCTATTCCTCACGGCGCAAGCGGAAGCCCGGGTGATGCTGCCGCGCCGGCGCGGCTCCATCGTCAACATCGCCTCCATGTCCGGCTCGATCGTCAATCGCGGGTTATTGCAGGCGCACTACAACACGTCGAAGGCGGGGGTGATCCACCTCACGCGAAGCCTCGCCATGGAATGGGCGGAGCTCCGAGCCGACCGGTCAGCCAGTGACCGAGCCGCCAGTTCGCGCCATCGGTCCAGACGTCGGTCAGCGCCGGGAAGAACGGATAGGGCCGCGCGTCCCAGGTCCAGGCGGCGCATTCCGGCACATGCACCATTCCGCCGCCGTAGACACTGGAGACAGAATTGTTCGCCGGGGTGCCCCACCAAAGATGCATCGCCTCGAGATAGGCCCGCTGGATGGCATCGTCGCGCCAGCCCCGCGAGAAATACGGTGTGAAGCTCTCGGACGACTTCGGGTCGAAGAAGACGTTCGGCTGGTTCGTGCCGCGGTCGATGGCCGGACAGCCGAGTTCGGTGAACCAGATTGGCTTCGACTCCGGCACCCATGCAGTGGGCGTCCCGCTCTCCACCCCGCCCGGACGGTCGTAGTGCGGGTTCGACCACCAAGCGCGCAGGTCCTTGTAACGAAAGACCCACGGCTTGCTGGCGGCGCCATCGCTGATAGGCGTCCGGACCTGCGCGGCGCGATCCAGATCGGAAGCGTAAAACCAGTCGAAGCCTTCGCCGCCTGCGATGTTCGCCTGCAGGTAGGCGCGGTCGTAGATCGCCGGCCAGCCGTCCTGCGCATCAAGATGCTCGAACCCGTCGCGCCAGTCGGAGAGCGGCATGTAATTGTCGATGCCGACGAAATCGATATCAGGATCGGCCCAGAGCGGATCGAGGTGGAAGAACACGTCGCCACTGCCGTCGCCCGGCTGGTGGCCGAAATACTCCGGCCAGTCGGCGGCGTAGCCGATCTTCGTCCCAGCGCCGAGGATCGAGCGCACATCGCCAAGAAGATCCCGGTACGCCTGCACGGCCGGATAGGTGGACGCGCCCGAGCGGATTGTCGTCAGCCCGGGCATCTCGGTGCCGATCAGGAAGGCGTCGACCCCGCCCGCCGCTGCGCAGAGATGGGCGTAGTGCAGCACCATGCGCCGCAGACCCCAGTCGCCAGCCGCGCCGGTCCAGCTGACGCTCTCGCCCGAGACGTTGAAACTGGCAGGTGTCGCCGCGCCGAACAGCGCTGCGACCTGCGTGGCCGCCGTGGAGGTCTTGTCCACGGCCCCGGCGTAGCCTGCCGCCGGAGAGCAGGTGATCCGCCCCCGCCAGGGGAAGGCGGGCTGGCCCGTCTCGGCGGCATTGTCGGAGTACGGGTTGGGGAGGCTGTTGCCGGGCGGCACGTCCATCAGGATGAAGGGATAGAAGGTGACGCGTAGCCCGCGGGCGTTCATCTCCTGGATGGCCTGTACGACGGCGAAGTCGGACGGCGTGCCGCCATAGACAGGGCGATCCTCTGCGTCGCGACTGACAAGAAAGGCATTGGCACGGCTGACGCCGTTGACCGTCCAGGAGGCGGGCGTGGTCGACTTTGCCGACACCTCGACACCCGGCCGCACCTTGCAGGAGCCCGCGCGCAGGTCGTCGCCGAACTAGGCCACGACGAGGCTGACGCTCTCGACGGCGGGCGCCATCGCCTGCAGCCGGTCGAGCGCCACCACCATGTCGGTCGCGTCCGGCAGCGCATTCAGGTTCTCGGCCTGCGTCGCCCCGCCGTCGGATTTGCGGATGGCCTGCGTCGCGTAGGTGAACTCACCTGAGGCCGGGATCATGGTGACGGCGCGGATCAGCCCCTCGGCGGTGTCGGGATCCGCAAGCGGACGGAAGACCTCAAAGGAGAGCTGCGGCAGGCGGTTGCCATAAGTGGAAAGCGCCAGCTCCTCGAAGACGACATACGCGGTGCCGAGATAGGCGGGCGTGCTGGCCGCGCCGGTTTTCGCGGCGATGAACGGATCGGGACCTTGTGCCTCGCCGCCGGGATACCAACGCCACGTGACCCCGGAGAGGTCCATCGGCTTTGCCGTCGGCCCAGATGCGGCCGATGCCGGTGATCGGGCCCTCGCACAAGGCGACGGCAAAGGACGCATAGTAGAGATACTCGGTGGTTTTGACCTTGCCGCCCCCGCCGCCCTTGCCGCCGCCCTGAGTGGTGGTCTTCGTCTCCTCGCGGAAATCTGTCGCCCAGATGATGTTGCCACCCATCCGCATCCGGCCATAAAGGCGCGTAATGACGGCTCCTTCCGTGGACGAGGTGATCCGCAGCGTGTCGAGCCGCGCGCCCTCGATCCGCTGCGTGGGCGCCAGCGACGAGACGATCCAGCTTTCGACGACTGAGCCGATGGCGGAGCCGATGAAACCGCCAATGGTGGCGGCACTGACGCCGAGGATGGCACCGCCGATGCTGCCGCCGATGGCAGCGCCAACGGCACCGAGAACGAGGGTGGCCATGTCAGGGTCTCAGCGTTGCGGGAACAGGAAGGCGAACGCGATGCGCCGCCGCCAGGCGTGCGCCAGCGGTTCCTCGACCACGCCGAGCCGCTCATAGGCGTGGAGGAAGGTGTCGTTGCCGGTCAGTATCCCGACATGCTTGGTGATGGCGCGTGGCTTCATGCGGAACAGGACGAGCGCGCCGGGGCCGGCCTCCGAGGCAGTAATCTCCGGCATCATCCGCCGCACCCCCTCGGCCAGAACCTCGCGCGGGCCGGTCTCGCCCCAGTCGCGGCTGTAAGGCGGGATCGGAAACGGCTCAGGGCCCACCACCTCGCGCCAGATGCCGCGCGCCAACCCGAGGCAGTCGCAGCCAACGCCCTTCAGGCTGGCATGATCGTGATAAGGCGTGCCGCGCCAGCTGCGGGCTGTGGCGACAACGCGGTCCGGATCGGCCCCAACAATGACGGCGGCGTTCACAGTACCGCCCCGTCGTGCCCACCGTCCTTGGTGGCATAGCGGAGTACCGCGTCCTGGCCGGGGATATGCGGGAAGCCGCGGAAGTTGGCGACGTTGGCGAACTTCGCGCCGCAGGTCTCCATACGCTTGTCGCAGCCCGCGCGGACGATGAAGTCGTCGCCCTCGGCGATGGACCGCACCGGTGCTTCGAGCAGCGTTAGCACCGCGATGCCGTCGGTCACGTCATGCGCGATGATCTCTGCCCGCCGCCCTGCATTGACGCCGCTCGTCCACTCAACCGTGCCGAAGGTGAACCAGCCTGAGGAGAGGCCGCCGAGACCCGAGGCGGTAAAGGCGCGGTCGCACAGGATGTCGATGGCGGCGCCGGTGCCAGTGAAAACGGGATCGTCGAGATCGACTCCGCAGCGTGCATCTCCGAGCGCCGCGTCGCAGGTCGCCTGGAATGTCCGCCCGACCGTCTGCCCCAGCACATGGGCGAGCGAGCGCACTTCGGCAACGAAGAACAGCCGCCCGCGCCGGATCTGGCCGATGGCGCCCCGGCGCATCAACAGACGTTGTGTCGGGTCCGACCAGTTCACCCGCCAGACCTCGACCTCCGCGTTATCCCAGCGGCCGTCGAGGATGTCCGTCTCGGTGATTCGGTCCGAGGTCAGCACGCCTTCGGCATCCTGCGCATCGACCGAGAGGTCCGAGCCCGAGCGCACCTCGGACGCCGTCAGCCCGCTTTCGGGCTCGAAGTCGGTGCCGTCGAAACTCAGCGTCCGGTCGTGGTCTGTGAACCCGAAGGTCACGCCGTCCGCGCGCAGGATGCGCCAGCACCAGGCGAGTGTCGTCGTTCCATCGTCGAGATGGGCCTGCAAGTCGTTGTCGAAGGTCTTCATCGGCGCAATTCCAGAAGCGGGATGGACGTGATCGAGCCGAGCCGCTCGAGGTCGAGGGTGACGTCGAGCACGTCGGTGTCGAAGCGGACGGGCACGTCGAATTCGAAGCCGGCGGTGACTGCGACGCCAGCGCCCGGCGCGGCACTGAAAGTGACGAGGTCGGTTGTGGTGTCGGCCGACCAGCCGGACGGCTGCTCGACACCGCCCAGCGCGATGCGCACGGTGCCCGCGACCGGCTTGGCGATGGTCCGCGTCCAGGCCTGCGCACCGGAGGCGTAGCGCTTGACCAGCTGGAAGGCGGTAGTCGTGCCGTCCCCGGTGCCGATCGACTGATCGGGGGACGATGGTGTGCCGGATGGCAGGCAGGACTTGTGGTCGCCCCAATCCTTGAAACGGAAGCCATGCAGGCGACCATTGCGGGCTTCGAAGAAGGCGACGACCGCCGCCAGATCGTCGGCGCGGCGGATGCCGTAGGCGACATCGTAGCGGCGCCGCGAGTTGGCCCAGCTGGCATTGCGCTCCTCGTCGCCCGAGGCCAGTTCGACGATCTGCGTGCGTCGTTCCGGCCCGCCGCGCGCGCCCCGGCTGATGGTGTCGGGAAACCGAACCTCGTGAAACGCCATCACATGCCCCTCCGGCCGAGCGAGACCGCGCGGGCAATGTCTGCCGCGACCTGCGTGCGCGATTGCCGGAAGCTTTCGACATCGCGGGCCATGATGGTGACGTTGACCCCGCCGCCTGCGCCGTAGGACTGAGCCTCGCGGCGTGACAGCACCCGCTCGCCCCGCTGCAGGATCGCGGGCACCTCGTCGTGGCGCAGCCCGGCCATGCCGCCCGAATGCATCCGGGGTGCCGCCGCCAAAGCCATCGCCGGGACCATCCGCGACGGTGCGGCCGCTCCAACCATACCGCCCGCATGAAGAATGTTCGCGAAGATCCCGCCCGCACCGCCGAGGGCCCCAGAGAGCGCATTGGCGATCGGCCCGAGGATGAACCGGCGCGCAGCCAGCTTGGCGAGATCGGCCAGCAGCGACGTCACCAGGTCGCCGAAGTTTAACTTGCCCGTCTTCACGAACTCGCCGACGGCGTTTTCGGCACTGGTGAAGGCGCTGACGAGGCTCTGGCCGATATCGCCACCGATCTCGCGCGCCTTCGTGGCGTAGCCGGACAGTGCCTTGGTGACCGCCTGCCATCCGGTGACGGCCGCCTCGGCGTCAGGCTTCGCGGCGGCGGCGGCGGCCCCGGCGGCAGCACCTGCACCCGTGGCGGCGCGTCCTGTGTCGTCCAATGCGGTGCCCAGCTCGGTCGCCGCAATCGCCGCATCCTGAAGCGCTGCTTCGGACTCCGCCCCGCTGCCTGCAACGGCCGTCTTCAGCGCATCCCAAGCCGCCAGCGGCCGGGTGGCGGCATCGCTCAACATGCCCGCGGCTTCGCGGTATCCCTCGGCCCGGACCCGAGCATCCTCGGCCGCCGCCCCAAGCCCCAGATCAGGCGCGTCGACGTAGCTGCGCTCAAGTGCTGCCGAAAAAGCATCGACCGCCGCAGCTCCTGCCGTCTCGGCCGCGCCCGCGAAGGGGTTGTCAATCCGGCCGAGCGCCACCGGATCGAGCGTGCCGATGCGCACCCCACCTTCGCCGGTGGCCCATTCGGGGAGCAGGTCCAGCGCGCCGTTCAGCGCCGAAATGAAGCCGTTGATCCGAGTGACAACGCCATTCAGCATCGCCTCGACCCCACCGATCAATCCGTTTGCCGCCTGGAACGCGAAATCGCCAATGGCGCTGGGGAGACGTCCCCAGATCGCCTTCATCGCATCGAACGCACCTTGAAAGATTGCCACGGAGCGGTCGCCGAAGCTGACAACCCCGGTGATGGCGCCGTCGAGCGCAGTCAGCGCCGTGGCCTTCAGCTCTTCCCAACCCGCCGCCATCCGGGCCAGCACCGCGTCGAGCGCGAGGCCTACACGACCCCACACTTCGGAGGCCAGATCGGACAGCAGTCGAAACGCCTCGCCGACGCCCCCCACGCGTTCGACAAGCCGGGTGAACTGGTAGACAAGTTCGCCCGCACCGACGATCAGCGCGCCGATACCGGTGCGGATCAACGCGCCGCGCAGAACCACCAGAGCGGTAGCGAGCCCGCGCACCGACAGTGCCGCTGCGGCCATGCCCGCCACCCAGCGGCCCGCAAGGAAGGCGGCGAAGGTCGCGGCGTAGGTGGTCAGTCGGCCGATGTTATCGAAGAGGCGCGGATGGCGATGCCGAGCGGGCCGGTGCGACTGGCCACAGCCGCCATCGCATCCGCGACGGCTTCCAGCGCGGGCGCGGCGGCGACGGCGAGCTGGTTCGACAGCCCACGCCAGATCAGCCCGAGCCGCGAGATGGCATCGTTCGTCCGCTCGATCTGGTCGGCGTCCTGCTCTGAGACCACGACCCCAAAAGCGAGAACGTCCTCGGTTGGCGAAAGCGACGGCGCGTTCCTCGTCGGAGGCGGCTTCCGGCAGGTTTTCCACCACGGGATCGCTGCGCGTCGCCACCATCAGCGCCGTGGTCAGCGGGCGCAACTGCACCCGCACGCCGGGCGCGAGATCGTGCCAGCGCGGCGCGTTCGTCAGATCGAGCGTCAGCATCAATACGTCTCCACATCGTTTACGAGGGTTGCGGTGCACATCCGGCCGATGGTGCTGTCGCGCGCTGCCTGCCAGTCGAAACTGGCCTGCACGCCCTGAGGCCCGGAGATCTCGATGCGCGGGCGCGGCAGATAGACGGCGTGCACGGTGAAGGTGAAGCTCTCGCCCGAGGGCAGGACGTAGGCGAATTCCATCTCGCAGGCCTCGCCGTTGATGGCTTGTGTTACCAACGTCTGATCGGCGAAGCGGACCTCGATGCGGCCGGTCAGCGCGGCGATGGACGGGTCCGCCCCGTCGATGCGGCCGTCACTGCGGATGGTCTCGATGCGGTCGAGGTTGTTGGCATAGGTGATCTCGGCGGAGACCACGTTGCCGAGGGCCGAGCCGTTGCGGGTGATCGCCCCGTTGAAATGCCCGAAGCGCTTCAGTTCCAGCGCGGCGGGCGTTCCAGCGCCAGTGATCGTGCCGACCGTCTCGCCCTGCGCCACCAGCCGCGCCGTTGCAGTCAGCAGACCCGAGTGCTGCATCTGCCAAGTGATCTGGTCGAGCACGCAGCCGGAATACATCGCATAGCGCGGCACCTCGGGCATGACGGTCTCGATCGACATGCTTGGCAGCGTCCACGATCCCGACTGGAACTCGTGACTGTACGGGGCTTCTGCGCCAGTCGTGGTAGGATCACCAAAAGCCGCCTTTAGCCAGAAGCCGAAGGCCTCTGCGTCAAGCGGCACGACGACATCGCCATCGGCCGTGACCGCGTCCTTGATCGGCGCAAGCGGATCGCGGCCGTAACCGAGAAGCTCCGAGTTCAGCAGCGGCTGCTCGGCGCCGAGCGAGGTGCTCGCGAAGGGCATGCGGGTGAAACGTAACCCTACGCCGTGGGCCGCCTAGTTTCGAGGCGTAGGACCTGCTGTTTTCCGTCGGCCATGGGCTAGCCACGGTGCAAGCAGCGAGGATAACCACGTGCCCATTCACCGAATGGAGATTGTGA
>NZ_JAAAMJ010000023.1 GCF_010500835.1 Aurantimonas aggregata
CAGAAAATGTCGAAATCGGCGCGAAGTGGAATGGGCATCGCCATGGCAAACCTCCGTTTGCCACCATGATTCAGATCAGAACGGGATTGGGAATCCCCTACGAGTCAAAACCCTCGCTCGTTGGTATCAGCCCGCCCAGCCAAGGGTGGCAAAATGGTAGGTGTATCGGGTGGTGTACAGCGTGGTGTATCGTGCGGTGTATCGTTGGGCGAAGGCGAGGACGGCTCGCCCAGGCGTTCTTCGTCTCGCGGTCCGGGGCCGCATCTCGTGCGCTGCGGCACGAGCTATCTCTTTCAGATCCGGTTGCCGATCGAGCTCGGCGGTGGTCGTGCCGCACCGCCGATCCGGATCGGCATCGGGGCCCGTCCGGCGGGCGGCGCGCGGCGGATGGCCGACATCCTCGCGGCAGCCGCTCGTACCGAGTTCTCGCGAATCAAGGCACGGCGCATGAGCGGCAACGACGACGCTGATAACGAGCCGCAGGAGGGCTTGGTGTTTCCGGGCGACGATCCGCGCGAAGTCGTGGCGGAGATCCGGGGCTACCTGAAGGGCGTGAAGCTTTTCGTCGACAGGGAACCTCCGGAGCCGTGGGCCGAGCAAGCCGCAGCCTTTGCGGGTCTGCGCGGTCTCGTCGGCATCGCCCGCGAGATCGAGAAGGGTCCGGACGGTAACCCGGTGATCGTCGAGAACGTCGACCTTTTGAAGGGCAAGTATGTTGATCAGTTCGCGGGCACCGCGATGACGCCAGTAGCAAGCGCGGCGCCGACCGTGCCCGCGCCCGCAGCAGCAGCGGAGCCTTCGCTTGCCAGCGTACCACCTGCTGCGGCGCCTGCTGTTTCCTCCAGCTACAGGGTCGAGGTCCTTTCGCGGACCGAGCCGCGGCAGTTCGATCAAGATGGAAAGGTGATCCCGGCCTTCCTGCTCGATCGCCGCATCGTGGTACGCCGCGCCTCCGAGATGCCGCCGTTCAGCGAGGTTTCTGACGAATATCTCGCTGCCCGGCTGTCGGCATCGCCGTCGAAACACCGAGACATCAGCACCGCGCGTTTCCGTCGCGACCTGTTCATCCAACTCATCGGTGACCATCCGGTCGACACCTACAACGCCGCCGATCTCCAAGCCTACATCCATCTCCTCAGCCACTGGCCCGCCGAGGAAGGCGATCGCAGGGGCGACTGGACCGCTCGCCAGATCATCGAGAACAATCGGGATCTGCATCTGAAGCCGATCGGTCTCTCCACCTTCCGCGATGGCTATGTCGGCACGATCGGGACGATGATGCGTCACAAGATGGCGACACTCGGCTATTCCGACCCGTTTGCGGGAGCGAAGATCCGCTATCCCGAAACCGCCACGCCTAAACGCAGCGCCGAACCGCTCGCGTCGGAAAAGATTTCCCGGCTGTTTCGCACGGGCGTCGAGGGCGGTCTTCTCGACGAGGCGATGCTGCCGCTTCTCGGCCACCTGACCGGGCGGCGGCTGGGGCTATTGATCCATCTTCAGGGCCGCGACATTCGCGAGAAGTTTCGCAATGTGTATGTCGCCGAAACCTCGGGCATCGTTTTCACGGGCGGGGTGTGGAAGCGCGTTCCCTACAAGACCGCTGCAAGCACGAGCTACTTCGTGCTGCACCCGTTCCTGAAGGAGATCGGCTTCGTCGATTGGGCGATGGAGCAAGAGGAGGATTTCCTGTTCCCCGAGATCATGCGCCTGGTGGATCCCTCCAAAAGCGCCTCCTCGTATATGCAACGCCTGTTTCGCAAGGCGGGTATCGAGAAGAAATCTGGAGAGGTATTTCATTCGCTGCGGGGTGGCAGCATCGATGAGATGCGCGACGAAAAGGTCGACGGCAAAATTCGTCGCATCCAGGTCGGCCACACCGTCGGAAGTGACGAGCACGAAGGGTATGGTCGGCGGTCGCTGAGTGAGAAAGCTTCCCGGCAGCTCAACCTGTTGCCGCTGAACCCCGAGATCGATTTCTCGATGTTCCACGGACTACAGTTCGACGTCATGGCGAAGCGCAAACGGACGCGAGGGCGGCGACCGAAAAGCTGAAGCTCCGAGAGTAGTCGGAACCTGACGGCTAGCCAGATGGCGGGCATTTCTCTGTGCTCAATGTTGGTTTCAGCTCCAGCCACGCGCCGGGCGTCACTTCGGTGCCCTGGTTAGGGGCCGACCTCAACGCGAGGGGAGGCCCTGACTCGTCGACTAGATGCTGCTCTTGGAAATGATTTCTGGCTTCGAGAGCCAAGACGCCGAAGCGTGCTTCCAAAGCTTCGTTTGGTTGAACTCACCGAAGACTGATCGCATGGGGCAAGCTTGAGTGGCCGCGATCAGCGCACTTCGGGGGGATTTCAAGTGTCCGGGCTTGCTCGGCGCGGTGAGGGAGCCCTTCATTAACCATATCGGCGCCGAGTTCCTGCCAGCGCCTTGCGATCGGTGGTTGAAGGGCTCAGTTTCCGTTTTGTGCTCGGGATCACCCTGAGCCGACACGAGACGGCCCCCGCTGGTGTTTGCCGCACCGAACGAGGGCCTGACCCGCAACCTGCTGAGAGGTCTTGGGCTATGACGAGCCATAATCACTTCGTCCCTTCGAGGAAAGCTTCGGAAACGGCGACTGCTGGGCTGATAGGATCGAGCGGACCCTGCCGCGTGATGTCGCGGCTGTCGCAGGCGCCCCGCGCTTAACGAGCGCCGGACGCCAGTCGCTTTCCGTTTCCAATCGAGATGATCACCAACCGCTGACGAACAGGATGGGGCGAATGCCTTGTTCGTGCCGACGGTTCCCGTCCGCCTGACGCGCCTGATCCATCAGAGCGCGGACGGATGCTGACGGCCGCCGCCAACGGTTTGTGCCGATCATCTCCCTGTCCAAGGGACTTTCCATGCTTCGTTCTTCGAAGGGTGTCGCCTCGGCTTTTGCCGAGCGTGCCCGCTATTCCTGCCGCATCCGGTTCTCCGATATCGAGACCGAACTCGACGCGCTGATCGAGAGAGCCGTTGCCGCCATCGTTGCCAGCACCCCGGCGCCGGACGCGATCCTCGGCGACTATGTCGGCCTCGCCTCGCTGATCCGCTCGGTCTCCTTCCACGAGGGCAAGCTGCTCGAACAGGCGATCATCGCCATCGGCCAGCACAACCCGGACCTCATCGTACTCTGGCAGTCGCTGCGGCTGCCGTTGACCCCGGCGGCGCTGGAGGCGATCGCCCTCAACCGCGGCGGCACGCTGAAGGGGCTGAGCTTCGACGCCGATGCCAAGACTCGGGCGAGCTACACGCCGGACCTCGTCGTGGTGAACCGCCGCTATCACAGCGCCACCATCCTCGACGTGAAGCGCTCGATCGCCTCCTATCTCGACACGCACCGCTTGGCCGAACTGAAGACCAAGATGTTGGCCGCGTCGTTGATCCTGCCCGACTGGCTCTACAAGGAGCACAAGCGGCTGATGATCGACACCGTCGGCATCGCCATCGTCGACGGGGCGAGTGCACCCAGCGACCAGGAGAACGGCATCTGGGCGATGACCGAGATCGACGATCTGCTGGAGATCGATGGCGCGGCAGAGGCGATGACGGAACTGCGCCGCCGCTTCGGCGAGAAGATCCGCGCGCTGCTTGCTGCCGAGGCTCATCGGCTGGTCGAGGCGAATGTCGATAAGGCCCAGCGCACGCGTCCAACTTGCCCTGAGAGGAGCGACTCGTTTCTCGGCGCCTTCGGCCAGCCCGCTCCGACGGCGTTCGCTCCGGAGGGCCATGAAGACGACGCCGAGGACGCCGCGCGCTCCAGCCCTGCGTCCGGCGGCGCCATTCCGGCCAGCCGCACCGGAAATAATTTCCGATCCGCCGCACCGCACATACCGCGGACGATCCGCGTCGGCTTCGCCAGAGCACGCCTCGACGGCTGACCTCGCCACGGCCTGATCCCCATCGATCCCCGGCCGCAGCGTCATCCAACCTCAGATCCAATCATCGCCGCAGCCGCCGAGAGCCGGCGCAGCGCACGGGAAAGCTACGTCCATGAACCAGACCACATCGACCTCGACACCGCAGATTGTCCCCCTATCGATGCGCCCGCCGATCCCGACGAAGCTCGCAGGCAGCACTGCCTTGACATCCGTCGTCGCCGTCGGTTCGATGCCGCCGATCCAGGCCATCCAGGCCATCGAGACGATTGCCCCAGCGACTCTGGCGGCGGACGCCATCGCGCCGACCCTCGTGCCGGAGGTCGCCACCTCGCCGGACGATCGCGAGGACACGGCCTTGCTGGTTGGCCTCAGCCTCTGGACCGCCCGCCAGCACGAGCGCTACCTCGCCCGGGCCCAGGCGGCGGACAATAGCGTCGCTCTGCACCGCTACCCGACCGTACTCGTCGACGCGCTGCGCCGTCACGCCGATGCCGGTGACCCCACCTGCCGTTTGGTCCTCGACTGGCTCCTCGCCAAGGGCATCGCCGAGACCGGAAGCACCGCGAGCGAGGGAGCCGTCTGATGGCTCTCCCCAAACGCCCGCGCACCAAGCTCCGACTGGACATCCAGCCGGCAGAGCCGGCACCCGCCATCGACGCCACCAGCGGCGAGCACAAGGTCGCCGAGAGCGTTGCTACCCTGCTGCTCATCGAGCAGGCCCTGCGACGGAACGACATGGATGTCGGACACCTCGTCGACCGCTTCGATCGTCCCGGATCGGTGGTGCTGCTGCTCGCCCGCGTCGAGGGCTTTGCCGCCGCGGCGCTGCGGGTGCTGGAGGCGGGATCGATCCTGCCCGGTCGCACGCAGACGCTGGACGTCGACTACGTGAAGCCCGGCGGCTATGCGCGTTTTGCCGACGATGAGGACATCCGCTGGCGCATCGTCACGATGATCGCCGGAGAGCATGACAGCAGGCCGGACGTCGAAGCCGACCCCCTCATTCGCATTCACATCACCCACGTCGCCCGCACGCCGTATCCGCTGCTGGTCATCGCCGAGGCGCCGCCGATCCCGTCACTGCTGGCGCTTGCCGCCGACGTGGTGCTCGACGGCGGCAGCCTCGACGCCGACATCATCGCGGAGACGGCAGCGCGCGTTGTCGGCCATGATCCCGATGCGGTCCGCTCGGTGCTTGCAGCCGCATTGTTCGACCCACGGCGGCTGTCGGTGGCCGATCTCTCGGTGGCAATCCGCCCCGGCGTGCCGGTCGACCGGATGATCGCCATGCTGACGCACCTGGCATCAGGTCCCGGGGAGGATGACGAAGGCGACGCGTCGGGTTCCTCCTCCACGCCGACATTGTCAGAGTTCCTGCTGCGATCGAAAGGCGACAGCGACTGGGACCGGCGCGTCGAGAGCCTGCCTGCCGACGCCAAGGGTCGCCACCATCGCAAGTCCGGCACCGGGTCTCAGCGACCGGGCAAGTCGGGCAATAAGGAAGCCGCCTCCAAAAGCGGGTCGGAGGTGATCCTGCCGGAGGCGTCGGGCGATCCCTTCCGGCTGAGTGTCGAGACACTGGCAGGCTTCGGTGAGGCGCGCGGCTGGGCGCTCGACCTCAAGGCCGATCTGGCGCTGTGGCGGGCGGGCAGCCTGCCATGGGACCAGATCAGCTCGCGGCTGCTGCTGTCGGGCCCGCCCGGCACGGGCAAGACCACCTATGCCAAGGCGCTCTGCAACAGCCTCGACCTGCCCCTTCACGTCTCGTCGGTGTCTACCTGGCTGGAGGCGAGCTATCTCGGCAACGTCATCGCGCGGATGAACGCCGCCTTCGCGGAAGCCCGGCAGAACGCCCCGTCGATCCTGTTCATCGACGAGTGCGATGGCATCGGCAAGCGACAGCCACAGGACCGGGACTTTGCCGACTACTGGAACGCCCTTGTCAATAAGCTGCTGGAACTGCTGGATGGCGCGGCGAAGGCGGAAGGGGTGATCATCGTCGGCGCGACGAACCGACCGGAGGCGATGGACGAGGCGCTCAAGCGCTCCGGCCGCTGGGAGAAGCAGATCGCCATCCCGATGCCCGACCGAGAGGCGCTCAAGGGGATCCTGGCGCATCACGTCGGACCCGAACTCGCTGGCCTTGTCGCGGCCGCACATCCCGACGCACCGATGCCGCACCAGCGGGAGCCGGTCGCCGCCGTGCTGACACAGCTTGCTCGGCAGGCGAACGGCCGCAGCGGCGCCGATATCGAGCGGCTGGTGCGCGAGGCGCGCGGCAAGGCCCGCCGCGAGGGTCGCGGCCTCACCCATGCCGACCTGACGGCGCGGCTTGCGAATGGTCGTCCGGCCCGGCCGCAGGACCTGCGCTATCGCATGGCCGTCCATGAGGCGGGCCACGCCGTGGTCCGCCGGGCGCTGAATGTCGGCAGCGAGCTCAGCCTGTCGATCGAGGCGGCCGAGGGCGGCTATGCGGAATCGATGCTCGACCTGAATGTCGTCCAGTCCGAGGCGTGGGTCATGGCGATCATCGCCGCCTACCTTGCCGGACGTGCCGCCGAGACGATGGTGTTCGGCAACGTCACTGTCGGCTCGGGCGGCGAACGCACGAGCGATCTCGCCAGTGCCACACGGCTCGCGCTGTCGCTGGAGATCGAGCTCGGCTTCGGAGAGCGACCGCTACTGCACCGTCCGATGCAGCATGCCGAACTCCTGCTGCTGCGCGACGACCCGCTGAGCCATGCCGTTCATGCCCGGCTGGAGGCGGCACTGGCTCTGGCCACCCGCACGCTCGAGGCCGACCGCGCCATGCTGCTGCTGTTGGCCGACGCGCTGTGCGCAGCGGGCAGCATGGATACGGCCGAGGTCGAAGCCGTCCTCGCAGCCGGTGACGGCGGTGCTTCAGCGGATGCCACGGCGGAGGCGAGGTCGGGAGCGAAGGCGAAGGGCGCGGCAACGGCGGTGCCAAAGGTGGACCGTCCGACAGCGTCTGCCGGACGCACGACGTCGAACTGTGCCCCCGCCGATCGCAGGCTCGCCAACGGGGCATCCCAGGCCAAGCCGCCCGAGCCGCCGAGCTGAGGTCGGCACCGACTGGCGTCGACCAACACGCATCCACCTGCCGAGACCCCATCCCACCACAACGCAGCCACCTGCGCCGCGAACGAAGGATCGTGCCCGCATGAGCATCATCATCCTGCCGAACGGCACCGCCTTGCATATGGACAAGGAACTGCACCTGCTGACCGAGCTTCAGCGTGATATTGCCCGCATCGACGACGGCTGGCACCCCAGCGAGAGGGATCTGGCTGACGCGCCGGTCCTCGAGCACTGGTCGCTCGGCATGCGCATGCAGCCCTGCTTGACGGGCGAAGTGTACGGCCACCCGAGGCTCCGCAGCGGCGGAAAGTCCGTTACCTCGCAGCTCCACGTGTTTGCGCCGCATCACGGTTACGCCCGCACCCTCAGCCGCTTCTACCGCCTCGGCCCTCCTGCAACCGACGGCTGAGGTCGGGTGCTGCGCCGACCGATCGGTAGCCTCGGCTACGCCGACCACGGTGGGCTGTCAGCCGAGACCGTCGCGAAGTACCGGACGGCGGCGTCATCTCAATGCGGTGGATCCCGGATGCGTTGTCCTCGCATCGTTGCGCTGCCATCCGAGCCATTGAGCCGCCGTAGGAACGGCCTCAGCGCCGCGATCCTGATCAACGTGCCGTAACCGATCGCACGTCCCCGGCAACGCAATCCAGGTCAGCTCAAATTGCGCATTCCTGTTGCGGAGCTCTGTATCCTCGTTGCGAGCCGCACGGCAGCGTTGCGAATGTCTGGACGTCCGATTCAGCGCTGCCGAGGCCGCCTGGGCCGTGGGCAGCCGAACGCGTTTCCCTTCGACTCAAAGTCCCTAAACGTCAGGGCGACCTGAGATGACGTGAGACAAGTTACGCATTGCCGATTCAAAGCTCTGGACCAGCGTTGCAAGGCTCCAGTTGCGCGTTGCGAACGTCTGGTTAGGCGTGTCGAAGGTGGGGGTTATCGTTGCGAAGCTCGACACGGGGGATTCGCGACCAAACGTCGTTTGCACGTGCCTATGCGGACACGCCGCGGCCAGTCTGTCTGACGCCGACCGCAAAACGTTTTTGAGCGGGCCAGTTGCGGCGGCCGCGCCAATGCATGGCGACGACTTTACTGGGCTGATCACCGACCCAGGACGACTTCCAGCGGCGGCGCACGGCTCGCACCTGCCTGACGTGGACCTCGCGTCAAGGGTGGCGGGCAGCTCACGAAGACCATCAGCTCCAGTTTAACTCGCCGCAAATAAATCTCCGGAAAGTAGAAACGGACCTCTATCATGCGATGCGCGAACTAAATCTCTCTATGGGACGGAATATGCCTGAGTTAATTCACTGTAAAAACAAGTATTGACGAATGAAAGCTCTGACGCCGCCAAATGCAACTCGCTGGATTATGACATAAGAACTGTGCTAATGGTTATGTGTTGCTGCCAATCACGGCTGCGCAACATCAGGAGAGACCATGACGACCAACGACGACATGCCGGAGAGCTTCCGTGGCGGCCAGGCGCCCGAGGAGAACCCCGTCCCCGCGAGCGTGCCCTTGCGCGCGGACGCGGACGACGCGGGCGACGCGGGCGCACAGGAGAAGAAGCCGCGGGGCAAGCCGAAGGCGGCCAAGACCGCCAAGGGCGGGAAGGCGGCGGAGACCGGAAAGGCGACTGTGGCGGCGAAGGCCGAGAGGGTGCGCAGGGAGCCGAAGGAGAAGAAGGAGAGCGGCCGGAGGCAGGCGAAGGAGAAGTTCGACATCACCTCGCTCCCGGTCGAGCGGCAGGCGAAGGTGATGAAGGGCATCGAGCGGGTGAACGTGCTCGGCCGCAAGACCACCGAGAACATGCTCGACCTCGGCGAGACGGTGAACGACCTCGCCGTGGAGGTCGACAACCCCAACCACTGGCGGGACATCATCGAGACCAGCACCAGCTACGACTACAAGACGGCCGAGAACTGGCTGAAGGTGCACAACAAGTTCGCGTCCCGTCGGGCCGAGATCCTCCGGTGCAGCGTGACGCCGACCGTCCTCATCGCCCTGCTCCCGGCGACCGACGAGCAGGTCGACACGGTGCTGGCATCCTTCGACGCGGGCAAGCGCCTCAAGGTGCGCGAGGTCAACGCCCTCGTCCGCGCCGGGTTGGAGAGCGTCGCCGCCTCGACTGCCCGCGGCGGGTCAAAGGGCCTGCGCAGCCTCGGCGCCGCCAGGCTGGGGCGCCAGCAGAAGACCGTCACGGCCGCGCTGAAGGCGATCCGGCAGATGGTCGCCTCGGCGCTCGAGGCCGCCGCAACGAAGCGGCTGGAGAAGGGCAAGCTCGTCAAGGACGTCCTGCCGGTCGCCCGAGTGGCCCACGCCGAGCTGACCGAGATGGTCTGCGACATCGACCCGCGTTCGCTGTCGGGCAGCGCGTCGCTGCGGCACCTGCCGGTGGAGGACGAAGCCTGGGCGGAAGTCCTCGAACTCCTCGACACCATGACGACCGCGGAGGACTGGCCGGAGGCGACCGGGCTGAAGGCGTGGCTCAGCGGCAAGGTCATGAGCTTGCTCGCCTTCGCGCTCGACGGCGTCGAGAGCGGCACGGCCGTCGACGAGGCGATGGTGGAGACCACCGAGACCGAAGCGGCGGCTGAGGGGGCTTCGACCGGTGCGGTCGAGGTTGCCGTGGCCACGGACGTCGTGACAACGGCCGACGGCGGGTCGACGGACACGCCGATGAAGGAGGGGCCGACGTCGGATGTCGCCGAGGGCTCGACCAACGTCACCCCCCTGGCGTCGGCCGACAAGACCGCGGTGCCGAAAACGGCAGCGCAGCCGAACCCGGCCGCAGGGAAGGCCGGGTCGGCGCCCGCGACGATCCACGCGTTCCGCGGCAAGCGGCCCGGCGCGATCATCCCGGGCTTTCTGGCAGCCGAGACGCCCGGCGGCGCACCCGGCAAGCCCGACAACGCGGTCTGATCTTCGTCATTCGACCATCGGGCCTCGCCGTCGCCGCACGGCGGGGCTCCGGACCCCTTCACCGATCCAACCTCGCAAGGCAGTCCTATGACCGATCTGACATCGACACCGTCCCGGAAGCCGAAGCCGCCGAAGCGCGCCAAGGTCGACAGCGTGGCGCCAACGCCGCGTTCAGTGCGGCTTCAGCGCCAGGCCGAGTACCAGCGGGCCTATCGCGCCGAGCAGAAGCGCAGGCGGATCCCTTCGCGCGACGACGCGGCCCGGGTTGCCTTCCACTGGTTCGTCACCCTCATGTCGGACAAGGGCGACGAGGTCGGGCTTGCCAATATCCATCGCGAGATCGTTCGGCGCCTGGTCGAGCTCGGCTTCGACGAGGGAGGCGCCGATCGTCGGGTCAGTGATCTGTTCGAGCGCTATGAGAATGGCTGGACCTTCCAGGCGAAGCCGCATTTGCGCTCGGCGCCCAAGTCGGACCCGCTGTCCTGACCGGGCACGACGGCCACTTCGAAACGGCATCAGCCGCCTGTGGTCCATCCACCCGGTTCACGCCGCCCAGCACGAGGTCAAGCTGTTTATGGATGGCAGTTGCCGAACAACCCCGGATGCCTAGAGGGGCAAACGCCCCCATAACTTCAGCAAACGCCGTTTGCCGTTGCAACGATCATTCAGACGCCGCAGCCGCCGTTCGCTCGGCATCGACCGGATCGCAGAAATCATTTCCAGGGGCTGCCTTCAGACCAGTCGGCGATCCGGGTGAGACCGGCATCGACGCCACCCACACCGGCTCGCACCGGAACGTCCCGACGAAGCCGCGCTCGCCGGCCTGACTGATCCGCAGCGTTCGGCTGGCCGGCACCCGCACGAGCCAGCCGAGCGCGAGCGAGCGGTCGAGGAGTGCAGCGCCGAGTTTGCCGGCCAGATGCGCGCGGCGCTCGCTCCAGTCGAGGCAGGTTCGGCAGAGCGGCCGCTTGCTGGCGTGGAGCGCGCCGACATCGATGCCGAAGTCCGAGAGGAAGCTGCGGCCGTCGTCGGAGACGATGCCGACGCCGTCCTCGATTTGGATGAGGCCTTGCCCCTGGAGCGCGTCGGCGATGGCGACGCCGAGCCGGCCCGCCAGATGATCGTAGCAGGAGCGCGCCAGCCGCATCGCCGCATCGCGAGGGCCGCGCACGCGGGATGATGTGGCACCGCTGGATAGCGCCATCAGCCCTTCCAGCGCCTCGGCGATTTGCGGCGATGCCAAGCGGAAGTATCGGTGCCGTCCCTGCCGCTCGACGGCGACAAGGCCGCCGTCCCGCAGCCTGGAGAGATGGCCGCTGGCCGTCTGCGGCGTCACGCCGGCATAAGCGGCCAGTTCCCCGGCGGTCAGCGCCTCGCCGCCCATCAGCGCCGACAGCATGTTGGCGCGGGCGGGATCGCCCATCAGGAAGGCGTTTGCGGCAATGCCGCTGCCGGTCGGTGGATCGATCATGAAAGGCAGGATAGGTGGCGCGGCGCGGCTTGTCAGGAGGCGACGCTTCGGTGAATACCGAAGCATCGGGACGGGTGACGTTATAGCTTCCGCCATCGTCGACCCTCCTCCTCAAGACCTGAAAGATTCCCCATGGCGGACCATCCCCCGCGCCTTGCCATCAGCCTCGTGATGCTGCTCGCCCTCGCCACGCTCTGGGGCGCGTCCTACACGTTCATCAAGGTGGGCGTCGCCACCATCCCGCCGATCACGCTCATCGCCGTGCGCACGCTGATCGCCGGCCTGTTGTTGCTGCTTATCCTGCGCATGCGCGGGCTTCGGCTGCCGACGGACTCCCGAAATATCCAGCGCTTCCTCGTTCAGGCTTGCCTCAACGCCGTGCTGCCTTTCACGCTGATCGCCTGGGGCGAGCAGTATGTCGATGCCGGGCTGGCCGTGATCCTCAGCTCCCTCAGCCCCGTCTTCGCCTTTCTGATCAATGCCCTGGTGACGCGCCAGGAGGCCGTAACGGGGCCGAAGATGTTCGGCGTCATGGTCGGCCTCCTCGGTATCGCCCTCATCATCGGCCCTTCCGCGCTCGCCGGCTTCGGTACGGCGCTGGCGGCGCAGTTGGCGATCGTCCTGGCGACCCTTGCCTATGGCGGCGCGGCGAACTTCGGGCGGACCTTCCGCGATCTCGATCCGATGATGCCGGCGGCGGGATCGCTGATCTGGGGCGCGGCGATCCTCATCCCGGTCAGCCTCGTCGTCGACCAGCCCTGGACGCTGGCGCCGTCGCAGGAGTCGATCCTCGCGCTGCTGGCCCTGTCGGTGTTCTCAACGGCGCTGGCCTTCGTCATCTACTTCACCCTGCTCCAGCGTCTCGGGTCGGTGGGCACCACGGCGCAGGCCTATCTGCGGGTGCCGATCGGCGTCGGCATCGGCATCGTCTTTCTCGGCGAGGTGCCGCAGCCGAGCGCCTGGCTCGGGCTCGTCTTCGTCGTGGTCAGCGTGGTTGCGATGACGCTGCCGGCGGGGCGGCGGTTGCGTTCGGCGTGATGCGGGCCAAAAACGGCTGCCCCATCAGCGGAAATGATTTCTAAGACAGAGGGAGGTCAGCTTCGCGCCCATCGCAGACGTTCAGGCAATATTTGCCCTCGCCTAACAGCGGACGTTGCGCCCGAGAGCCTGAAACGCAGGTGAACGTTTGCAAGTCGGTTGTGCGTCCATCTCCACTGCTAGAAGCAGCAGTATGGCTTGCCGAGGATATTCGAGCGCCATCTCTCAGAGCCTGAGCGAAAAGGAGTTGAGCGATATCAGCAGATGTGATTCCCATTCGTTGTCGAGACGATGAGGAATCGAGATAGCCTGGGATGATACCGCTCGACTTGAGCATAGCCGCAGGTACGTTCGCTACCCAATCGATTTGACGGTGAGGGAGTGGGCGCTGGTCGCGCCGCTGCTCCCGCCGGCCAAGCTCGGCGGCAGGCCGCGGACGACCTGTCTGAGAGAGGAGCTGAACGCCATCCTCTACATCGCGTCGAGTGGTTGCCAGTGGCGGATGCTTCCTGCCGATTTTCCGCCGGCCTCCACGGTTCGCGGCTATTGCTACGAGTGGCGTGACAGCGCTCTGCTTTCGACGATCAACGGCCTTCTGGTGATCGGTGCTCGTGAACTGGAAGAGCGCCAAGCCAGCCCGACCGCCGGGGTGATCAATAGCCAAAGTGTCAAACCACTGAAAGCGGCGGGGGATCGCGGTTATGATGCTGGCAAGCAAGTCAAAAGGCGCAAGCGCCACATCGTGACTGACACGTTGGGTCTGCTGCTGACGGGCGTCATCCATGCCGCCGACATTCAAGATCGCGACGGCGCCACGATCGTGCTGAAGTCCCTGCGTTATCGCTTTCCGTGGCTGCGCCACATCTTCGCCGATAGCGGCTATGCAGGCGAAAAGCTGCGGCGCTCGCTCCGCGGACACGGAAACTGGACACTCGAGATCATCAAGCGATCAGACACCGCCAAAGGCTTCGAGGTTCTGCCGCGCCGCTGGGTGGTCGAGAGGACCTTCGCCTGGCTCGGCCGATGCCGCCGTCTCGCCAAGGATTGGGAGCGATCAATCGAAAGCGACCGCCTGGCCCCTCGTGGCCAGCATACGCATGCTCACGAGGAGCATCGCAAGATACTGCATCTGCTCGTGAACTTTTGAATCAGGCTCTTAGGCCCCGACCGAGTGATTTTTCTAGTATCGCAGTAGGTCCCCTCATTGCGGCATCAGGTGTCGGAAGCGCTCATTGGCCGCAGGGCCGCATAGGAACGGCATCTGCCGCACCCCGTTCGACGGTCCGAGCGCCCGACCCCTGGGCGGAGGGGATCAATCGATGATGAACACCAGATCAGCCGCTTTCGCGACGGCGCCCGACGAGCGGATGAACCACGTGAAGGCACCGTTTGGATCCCCTCGTTCGCGAAGGGGCCGATCCGTATCGGCCGCCGGACGTCGACTTGCCGGACAGGTCGTCGTCATAACGGGCGCGAGCTCGGGTATCGGGTTGCTGGCGGCCAGGCAGGCGGCGGCGGAGGGAGCGTCGGTCGTCCTTGTGTCCAGGGACGCCGCTGTGCTCGATCGGATAGCCGCCGCGATCGGGAGCGACGGCGGCCGGGCTCTGGCGGTCAAGGCTGATGTTTCCGTGGAGAGCGACGTCGAGGCCGTGGTGGCGGCGTCGGTCGCGCGTTTCGGTCGGATCGACACGTGGGTGAACAATGCCGGAATCGCCGCCTATAGCACGCTCGTCGACCTGCCGATCGAGGTTCACCGCCGCCTGTTCGAGACCAACTACTGGGGCCTCGTGTACGGCTCGCTCGCGGCCGTCCGGCACTTCCGGAGCCGCCCCGGGGGTGGCCGGCTCATCAACATCGGATCGGTGAACTCTGATGTCGCGATCCCCTTCCTGAGCGCCTACTCCGCGACGAAGCACGCGGTAAAGGGTTTCAACGACGCGCTCCGGCGCGAACTGCTTACCTCCGACCGGGACGTGTCTGTAACGCTGATCAAGCCTTCGGGCATCGCGACGTCGTTTCCCCAGCACGCGAGGAATTTCCTCGACGCCGAGCCGCGGGTCGCGCCGCCGCTCTATGCGCCGGAGATCGTCGCCGACGCCATCGTCCACGCTGCCGCGCACGGCCCTCGCGAGATCGTCGTCGGCGCCGTCGGGCCGGCGCTTTCGATACCGCAGGCGTTGTTCCCGAGGCTCGTCGATCGGCTGCTGGCGATCACGGTGCCGCAGCTCTCGAAGTCCAGCCATCCGCGCACGCTCACCGATAACCTGGAGTCGCCGTCAGGCGGTGCGGAAACTCACTATCGGTATTTTCCGGGCTTGCCCGTAAGCCCTTACACGGCCGCCCAGAAGCATCCCGTGATGGCCGCCGCCATTGCGCTGGCCGTCGGAGCGGCGGCGTGGTGGATCGCAGCGGCTCGCAGTCGGCGGTAGCGTCCGCTGCCCCAGAGCCCAGCCGGCGAGGCATGCCGTGCCGGAGACGGCGATTCGCGGCTGCCACGCGCGTCCTCGATCGGTTGTTCGCGCCGGCCTCGTCGGTGCAGTTTCTGGCGAGCGGACTGATCCCGACGAGGCTGCCTAAGAGCAGCCGGGGTCTTATCAGCGGAGGTTCGGCGCGCTCCAACCAGTAGCCTCGTCGAGCCAAACCTTCTGGCTTCGCTTGTCGTAGATGCAGAGCATCTTGCCCTTGGTGCCTTTGAGGGCCCTCTGAGGAAAGACACCGGTGACCAGCGTCGCCACCTTGTTCAGCGTGTCGTCAAAGAGCACCAGCTCGGACACGTGAGCATGTTTCAGTCCGCTTGCCGCAGCGCATTTCTCGGCGACCGCCAGGTTGAGACTTGCCCAGGCATCGTCGGACGACGCATGCGCGGCAGTCGTCGCCAGCAGGAATGGAAGGGCGATTGGGATTAGGCGCATCGGTGAATTCCCTGTCGGCGGTTGGCGCAGCCCCCGCGTCGGCCACGAATTGCACTAAAGTCGTTTGAGCAAACAGCGTGTCGGTCGTATGGCGGAGTTGATGCGGTAGGAGCCACTGCCGACTAAAGGGCACTGGGCGCTTCCAGTCCTTGCTCCCGTTGCTACCTACTCCGGGGAGGAGAGGTGGCATGACGGTCAGGACAGGTGGTTGCAACTGCGGCGCGGTCCGCCTCGAGATACGCGGCGAGCCGATACGCGTCGGCCTTTGCCATTGCAGGGTCTGCCGCAAGGAGACGGGAGGCCCCTATCTAGCTTTCGTCGTCTTCGAGGATGCGGCTGTCACCGCCACTGGCGAGACCCGGAGCTGGGCCGACGACTTCGTACAGCGCCACTTCTGCTCGAGCTGCGGATCGAGGCTCTTCAGCGTCGAGGGCAACGGCGAGGTCGAGGTGCGACTAGGGTGCCTCGACGCCGCGCCCACGGATCTGGCGCCGACCTACGAGAACTGGGTGGTCCATCGGGAGAGCTGGCTTCCGGAGCTGCCGGGAGCCGGACAAAACGAGCGGGATCGAAACGCCTGAGGGAGATCTCGCACTCAATCCCGAGCGCGCGCGACATTGCCTTGTTCTGGGGGGGGGCGACCAAAGTGCTCGCCATAGCCGCACATCCGTCCCCTCGATGCAGTTCGTGGAAGAGCCGAACTGGGAGCCCGTCGTGTAGGCCCCTCTCTATATAGCCACATCGAAACCCTTCGCTCTCACCTGCCGAAGCGGGTCAGACTAACTCTTTGTCTTGGACCGCGGGTATTGCGCGACGAACCGAAATGTCGCCGCCCTCGGAACATTGCTCGGCCGAGTTACCTGGGGGCGACGACAGGCGAAAGACGTCGGCGCTATCCGCCGTCTCCCGCAACCCCTTGAACGAGGCGTGTCGGAGTTTTCGGTCGCCGGTCCAGCCGCGATATTCGATCTCGGCGACCAGCTCGGGGCGCGCGATGACGAGCTTGCGTTCCCTCGGCGCGTAGGGCGGGCGTTCGGTTTTCATCGCATCTAGCTGTTGCTTCAGCTCGCGCACCTGGTCACCTTTGAACCCGGTGCCGACCGAGCCGACATAGACGAGGCCTTCCTCGCTCTGCGCTGCCAGGAGCAGGCTGGCGATCGCCCCGTGGACCTTGGTCGAGGGCTCGTAGCCGAAGACAATGAAGCTGTCGCTCTGGATGCACTTAACTTTCAGCCAGTCGCCGCGGCGACCGCTCCGGTAGGGCGCCTCGCGGTTCTTCGCGATGATCCCTTCAAGCCCGCGCTGGCAGGCACGCCGCAGCAGATCCGCACCCTCAGCCTGAACCTCCTCCGACAGCCGGATGGTACCCGTCTCGTCCTGGAGCAGATCCTCGAGCAGGTGACGCCGTTCGACGAGCGCCATCCCGGAAATGTCGTGCCCGTCGAAATAGAGCAGGTCGAAGGCGTAGAAGATGACCTCCTCGCCGGCGATACGCTTGCCGCCGCGTCCGCCGAGCGACTGCTGAAGTGCGGCGAAGTCCGAGCGCCCTTGGTCGTCCAGGACCACGGCCTCGCCGTCGAGGATGAGGGCAGGGGCGTCGAGTGCGACGGCTGCCCTTGCGATGGCGGGAAAGCGGTGCGACCAGTCATGGCCGCCGCGGGTGAGAATGCGGGCATGCCCGTCGTCGACATGGACCGCCAACCGATAGCCGTCCCATTTGATCTCGTAGGCCCACTCCGGCCCCGCGGGCGGCTTTGCCGCCAGCAGCGCAAGGCAGGGCTCGATCCGATCAGGCATGGGATCGAAGGGGAGCTGCGGCTGACGGGGATCGCGCGGTGTCGGCGCCCGGCCGCGGGCAATGATGTTCGTCTCCTGCTGGAGACCGAGGGATTTTGGGGGCCGGGAGCGCTTTGCCATCCGGTCATTGCGCCAGAAAGTGCTTAAGGGTCGGTGAGGAAGGCGGCTGTGGCGCTCAAGTACGCATGATCGAACGTTAGCCTATGCGATCTCGGACGCCACCACAGCAGTGCCGGAGCATGAGATGCTTCCTCGCCAACATCAGGACGAGCCTCTATGGTGGTGCCTAGGGAGAATGTACGCGCGGCCCTGTTCATGGCCTTTGCTCGTGCTCCAAGGTCCATGTTTCCGTCTGAGGATGACTGCCGCGTGAAAGCGTTGAGGCCGGTCGCCGTCACGCCCACGGCCCGCGACAGAAATGCGTCGTTGATGAGCGGCCGACTGGTGCAGCCTTGAGCGAGCGCGGCTTTACGCCCAGGAGACGTCTGAGGCTATCTCCCACTGGCTGGTCGAGGGTGATTCTGACGACGATCGCCGGTACGGTGTTCTGCGTCGCCGCCGCGCTTTTTGTGGACTCGTTCAACTTCCACAATTTGAGCGACGCTGAGATCCGGCGAGCGGTTCTGGTTGATATCGCACTGCCCACGGGACTCGCGGCACCTCTCCTGTTTCTCCTGAGCTACAAGATGCGGGAACTTGCGATTGCCTATGCAGAGCTACTTGTCGTCGCAACGACCGACGGCTTGACGCAGATCCCGAACCGGGTCGCGTTCACTACCCGGGCGGAGGTATTCCTCGACAGGGAGAGCGAACGTCCCTGTGCCGGTTCACTCCTCATTGTCGACGCCGACGACTTCAAGAGCATCAACGACGAACTCGGCCATCAGCGAGGGGATTTGGCGCTTCGCATGATGGCGGACGTCATGAAGGATAACCTGCGCAGTGGGGACATCCTAGGCCGCATCGGCGGCGAGGAGTTCGGCATCCTGCTGCCCGGGGCGGACATTGCGGAAGCCTCCAGCGCCGCGGAGCGGATGCGAACGGCTATCGGGGATATCGAGTTCACGACGATGGGTATTGCATGGCCGCTTGCGGTGAGCATTGGCGGCGTGACGTTCGAGGAGTGGGCGTCATATGACAAGCTGTTTGCCGCCGCTGACGCCAATCTTTACCTCGCCAAGGCCGGCGGGCGCGACCAGGTCCGGGTGGGAGCCTTCAAAACGCGATCCTCCGGCGATCTTCCCCCATTGCCTTTTCCGAGAAGACGCCGCCAGCGTGACGACGAATTCCCCGTGACCAGCGAGACGCCGTCATAACCGAGTTCGCGGCTGCGACGGCGATCGATTCGTTCACCGGGGGGCACCCCGCCGTTCAGGCGGCGGGGCTCTGAATGCCGGGCGGGGTAATGGCGTCCTTGGCATCCGGATCTTGCCCGCTGAGCCGCTTTAGCATCCCCATGATCGGTATGACCGTCAGCCCGGTTGCTGCTCCGGGAAACTTCTTCGCCAGCAAGCGTTACCCGATCAAACTCGGGAGATGTAGATGGACGCGGCGGTCGGAGCAGCATTCAAGGGAGATGCACCTGCAGCATCACAAGCGGTCGTGCTTCCCGATCGCCGGGAACTGGCCCTGGTCGCCGTTGAGCGGACACGCATGCCGATGGTGGTCAGCGATGCGAGGCAGCCGGACTGCCCGATCGTACTAGCCAACCACGCGTTCCTTGCCTTGACGGGGTACTCGGCTGAAGAGGTGATCGGGCGGAACTGTCGGTTTCTCCAAGGGCCAGACACCGACCCCTCGGACGTCGAAGCCATTCGTCAGGGTTTAAGGGCAAGAACCGAGGATATCGAGGTGGAACTCCTCAACTACCGCAAAGACGGCAGCGCCTTTTGGAACCAACTCGCCATTAGCCCCGTCACCGATGAGATGGGAGAGGTGATCTACTACTTCGCGTCTCAAAAAGACGTCTCCGCCCGCAGACGGGCAGAGCAGATGGAGGCGACAGAACGCCTCCTTCTGATGGAAGTGGACCATCGGGCCATGAATGCGCTTGCCCTCGTTCAGAGCTTCGTCAGCCTCAGCAAGGCCGATACCGCTATTGGCTATGCGACAGCAGTCCGGGAAAGGGTCGAGACGCTCGCTCGTGCGCATCGACTACTTGGCGAGGCGGGATGGTCGGGGGTTGATCTCGGCCGCCTGCTGGCCGCGGAGACGCCGGAGGAACACACGGGATGCGTCTGCGCAAGCGGGACATCCATCCAACTTCCCACCCCGTTGGTCCAGCCAATGGCGGTGGTGCTTCACGAGCTCATGACGAACGCGACACGCCACGGATCCCTTCGGCACCTCAGCGGCGCCGTGGAAGTCGAGTGGCTTCGCCTGTCGCAGTCCCTTCTCATCAAATGGCGCGAGACAGGAGCGCATGACGTCGCTGAGCCGACTGAGGCTGGCGTCGGTATTCGGCTGCTTGAGGGTGTCGTGACGCGCCAGCTTGGCGGGGGCGTAAAGTGGTCATGGCCGTGTAGCGGCCTGTGCCTAGAATTAGAAGTGCCGATGGAAGCTGCCGAATAGACTGGACAGGGAGGGACAGCTTCCCCTTCTCTTGAGCCAGGGTTTTCCGGAACGAACCTCGACGGCGTGTTCTGATTTGTGGGAGATGTTCGGTGGTGCGAGATTCAGCCGCTTTTCGTGATGCTAGGTCTGACATTGCGAACAAGGCAGTGAGGGTGGTTGACGTGGATGCTGCTGAGGCAGCCCTTGTTCCTAAGCTGCTCTCGATCGGCAAATCCATCCGCGCGATGATGGGCCTCAAGCTGGCCGAGCTGGGCCTGCATGTAGGGCAGGACGAACTGCTACTGGCTCTAGTTCCTGAGGCAACGGTATCGGTTTCCCGCCTGGCTGAGACGTTGGCTGTCCGTCCTTCGACAGTTTCGAAGATGCTGGACCGTCTCGTGATTGCGGGACTTGTTGAGCGGGCCGAAGATTCACGCGACGCGCGCCGCACCGTTGTCCGGATGACATCCTCCGGAGTGGAGATGCAGGGCCGCATTCGCGAGCTATGGCAGGGGGTGGAGAATGAACTCGAGGATTTGCCGGATCGACGCGTGGTGACACACAGTCTTCAGGGACTACAGCAAGTACTCAGCGCCAAGCTCAGGCGCTTGCGCTGAAATATCTGGGCATCTCCCCGCGAGATCGCGAGACGATAGTCGTCGCCGCTGGCTGCGAGACGGAAGATGCACCGGCTTGTGAAAGGATCTGCTTCTTACGTGCGGACACGGCGCCATGTATCGAAGAGCACGCGAACGACGTTTTCTGGATCGTTAGGTTTCTGGTAGACTGGCACGTCCTCCAAGTCGTCCGGCATGTGCCAGCCGTCGTATCCGGTCACGAAGATTAATGGGACGCCGCTGGACTTGAGCCTTTGCGCGACAGCGATCGAAATTCCGTCGGTAAGGCGGATATCCAGAATGGCAGCATCAATGGCGCGGCCTGCGCTTATCAGCGCCATCGCCTCCTGGACGCTCGGCACGGGTCCCAAGACGGTCCCGCCTGCCGCTTCGACCGCTTCCTGCATTTCCATCGCAATGAGAGCTTCGTCCTCGATAATCAGGATGGATCGTCCAGAAAAATCAACGGAGGCTTCAACAAGCATGGATGACAAGGATGGTCTTAGCTCAGGAGAGATCGGTCCGAAGCTATCATACACCCATTCCTGCTGACGTGGGCCTTGAAACAGGCCTCGACATAATTGAAAGTCCGTGACTGTGTCAGGTGAAATGGTCGTCGAGTAGTCCGGAAGCGGACAGACCGCTTTCGGCCCCAAGTTCGAGCGCTCTGTGGCTTCGAGAGCCGGACCGAGCCGAACACCTATTCCCGGGCCAACAACCTCTGGGCCCGGCCGCAAGAGCTGCTCGCCAGCATTGGCATCCGCGATGCCATCGCGGAGAAGGCCTACGCGATCACCAAGGTGAACACCTTCCTGAACGGGCGACCGGTCGACCCGATCGCCATCGCAGAGGTCGCGAGCCCCTTTGCTCCCGTCCTCTACAGCGGTCAGGACGTGATCGAGACGACATTGGGCGAGCAGATCGAGGCCAACGGCGGTCGGCTGGAGCGCGGGCGCAAGGTCGTCAGCTTCCAACAGGATGAGGAAGGCGTAACCGTGGATATCGGGTCCGTCGACCGTGACGGGAATGCCTCCGGCGAGCCCGAGCGCCTGCGATGCCGCTATCTCGTCGGCGCAGACGGTGGCGTAGGGTTCGTGCGGCGCGAGCTCGGCCTCGACTTCGAGCCCGGGAAACTTCCTAACTGCATGAACCGTCAGGTCGATGCCAAGCTGAGCTGGCGACGCTCAACCGACTTCGATCATCTCTGGTTCTTCTACTATCCGCGCGGCTTCTGCGGCGTCCTGCCCGTCTGGGGCGGCTACCGTCGCTTGTTCTTCCTCGCCGACGACACCGGCATCCCCGACCGCGACCGTACGCTGGAGGAGATGCAGGCGATCGCCCGAGAGGTGACCGAGGACGAGACCCTGACGCTCACCGATCCGATCTGGCTGACGCATAGCCGCTTCCAGCACGGCGTCTCGCCGCACTACCGCAAAGATCGTGTTTTCTTGGTCGGAGACGCCGGACACCTGACCCTGCCGACGGGCGGACAGGGCGTGAACCGGGGGCTGCACGATGCGGTCGGTCTTGCCTGGCGGCTTGCCACCATCCTTCAGGACCGGGCCGAGCCCATGCTCCTCGAGTCCTACGACACGGAGCGCGGCGGCGAGCACCAGCGCCTCGACGAGCAGCAGGTGCAGGGGTTCCAGAACAGTGTCTACCGCGGCCGGCTCAAGGACGCAGCGGTGAACATCGCCGCAGCCGTCTGACCCGACGTTGGCTCCCTCCTTCAGGGCACGGACGATCTCCAGCAGCTCACCGTCACCTACCCCACGAGTCCGCTCAACGAAGACGGCTTCGGCACGCTGCAAGGGCTCTTGCACCGCGACGCTCCCAAGCCCGGCGAGCGCGCGCCCGACGCCCAGGTTATCGCGGCCGAGGGCGCTTCGACGATGCTCTTCCAGCACATCTACAATTCGGACGGCCGGACCTTCGGCTGGGCGCTCCTGGTCTTCGACGGGCGGCAGCGCAATGCGCTCCCCGATCTCCGGCGGGCTGTCGATGAGGTCGGGGGATGGGGCTTGGTGCGCCCGAGGCTGGTCCTTGGTGCGGCGGTCGCCGAGGTGGCGGATACGCTCGCCCTCTCGGACCTCGACGGGGAAGCCCATGCCGCCTACGAAGTCGGGTAGTCGCCCGCGCTGGTCCTCATTCAACCCGATGGGCACATCGCGTTCCGGGGCCCGGCCGATCGGTCCGAAGCGCTCGGCGGCTATTGCGAAAAGGTCTTCGGCCCGGCCGCCGGCTGAAGGAGAGGCGGGCGACTGGCGGATTGTTCCTGGCCGAGGACGAAACGGACACGCTGGTGCTCGGCGCATTCTTAATTCGCGAAATGGCCGATCCAGTGCTCGCCGCGGCGACGCACGCGGCGCGGCCAAGATCATAGCCGGCTTGCCTCACGGGCGCAGGCCCTGGGCAAGGCGCTGCACTTGATGACGGTCGCGCCGACCGACGCCCCTGCCGCCGCCGCATCCGTGGCGTTCCCGTCAGGCCGTTTGGAAGCAGGGTATGATCGTCTTCGACTACCGCTATGCCGAAGGCCGCGAGTACCGTCGTTCCCGGTGGCTCACCGCAATCGCCTATATCGAGGATGCCGCATCCTTGCGGCCTAGTACGAGACGCGCGCCGACTTCCGCCTCGACCGGCTGTCCGGCATCCCGCTGGTGGACGAGGGATATATCAAACGCTGCCCCGGTTCCTGAAGCGCTGGCAGGAGCCGGACGCGATGACCGGCCGACGCTCTAACGCTTTCTGACAACGGCAGCTTTTATCCCTAAGTGTGCAGGAAGCTGACGGTCCGCTACCGGCCGTAAGGCGCCGGAATTCGCGTTGAAGGACTCTGCAAAGTCGGTGGTAGTCGGATCGAAAACCCCCGCAGAAACGGAAGTTCACGCTTTGCGCCTGCCGTGTCGATTACAGGGACTGCAAGTTGACGGCCTTGTCGCCCTTGCCGCGGGTGTCGGGCTCGGTGTCGAACGAAACCTTCTGGTTCTCGCTCAAAGAAGACATGCCCGAACGCTCCAGAGCGGAGACATGGACGAAAACATCCTTCCCGCCATCATCTGGTGTGATGAACCCGAAGCCCTTATCGGCATTGAAGAATTTTACGGTACCAGTAGCCATTGAAGCCTGTCGCATGAGATCATGGGCGACGTTGCCCACGGCGAGCATGGGCCATGCACTACCGGTTGGCAAACTCTGTACCGTCGCGACATTCGCCTGAACCCTCGACGTCATTGCCATCAGGAACATCGGCAAGCTCCGTAGCAATCAACTGGTGTCGAGATGCAACATGAACGCCACCTCATCCTCAGAAAAGCTTGCTTCGCGGCCGCATCCTGCCGAGCGTGGGAGTCGATCTTGCCTCCCATGTTCTGACAGTTTCGGCACGACGGCTCGCAGCTACTTCGCTTCGCGGACGCCTTCTACGTCCCTCGCCAACCGCGCGGCCTTGAGGCGAGCGGACTTGTCGCTGTCAGTCTTCATACGCTCTTCGTTGATCCGCTTTGAAGCTGTGGTTGTCTTCGCATCTCGCACCGTCTTGAAGTGTGCGTCAGCCTGGGATCTTGCGTTTATGTCCATGGTCGATCGTAGCTCCTAAAGGGCCTTACGAACGGACCGTATCACAGAGCTAGCTCTCTGCTTCCACTCATGCGGATGGGCCAGCGCGTCGAAGCCAGCCTCGAGCGAAGATCGGCGAGGTGCGCATCCGGTACCGCGATCGTGAATGCCTGGCGTCCCTGGCTTACTCCCGTTCGGGCGATCATCTCCGGTTTTTCACCCGCTCAGTCACCAGCAGGACCAGGTTGGCTGAGACCGCGCTGGGCTTTAAGATGGGATTTGCCGGATCTGCAGCGTTGCCAATGAAGGCGGGCAGCGAGCACAGCCATGATGGACAACATCATGGTGACATGTGCTGCCACGCCGCCGGGGGAGAGGGACGGAACAGCCGCCAGGACGAGACCGTCATTGCCGCCGGGGATGGTGCCGACGCCGAACCCCATCAGGCCGCCGCCGAGCAGTGTCTTTCCGATGTCCGCAAGTGTTCCCCGCCGCAGGCGCCACGTGCGCCGACGACAGGCTGCAGCGATTGCACCGGCTACCGTGGCGGTAACGGTCAAGGCGGCGGTTTCGTCAGCCACCGCCATCGGCAAAGGAAGGCTGCGCTGAACAAAATCGGCATAGGTCCATCCGGGCGCCATCGCGTAGATCGCCCCGCCGGACAGGCCAAGGACGATCATGGCGGTGCCAGGAGACCATTGGCCGGAGGAAGGCTTCGATTGCCTTCTGCCCGACAGGAACCACAGCGCCAAGACAAGAATGAGGGCGAAGCCGAGCAGCGCCAAGCCTGCCACGACACCGGGCGCAGCGAGGATGCTGACCCCGACAGGATGTTGCTCGAACCCCACCGCAGCGACCGCAAGAAAGCCGCCGGCCAGCCCTACCGGCAGTGCCGCGAACCTGATCTCTCCGTTGCCGAGGCGGCCGAGCGAACCGAGCAGGCAAGCGTCGTTGATGATGGCGCCGATCGCGAACACGACCGCGCCGGAGATCACGGTGACGCCGATGCCGACTGTGGCGGCCAGATTCGCGTCTGCGAAACCGGACCAAGCGAGTGGCGCTGCGACCAGACCTGCCGCGGCCGAGGCTGCCATGAGTCCGACCAGGCGCCCGCAGCGACGGCGGTGAAGGACTTCGTGGACCGCGGCGACCGCGCAGGTGCCGCCCTGATTGATGGAGTAGCCCATCAAGAAGGCGAGTGTGCAGACGATCGCCATCGTGGCGACCAGCTCATCCATCTTCGCGGCGCTCAGTTCGACCGCAACGCGCACAGAAGGGACCGAAGTCTGGCGGGCGTCCCGTCATTGCCTTCTACGAGTATCGCCATGTCTGTGTCGTCAAGGACGGCGCGGCTGCGCAGGCCTGCCACCACGCCGGGCCGGTCGCCCGGCGAGTCCCCATCACTCAGCTTCGCCGTCAGGTCGAAGCTGTCGATCTCGATCCGATATAACCGGATCGTTCGGCGCCACGCCTCCCAAAGCCTTGGGTCCAGCTCTTCGATGCGCCAGCCAAAGTCGGGTTCGTGCGCCCGGACGAGATCCTTGATCTGCGTCTGCAACGCCTCGTCCGGCATGTGCAACAGGCGACCGCGCATATGGAGGCTGAGGTAGTTGTATGTTGGTGCTGTCTGGCTGCGGTCGGGCGTAGGCCCGCCGTAGCTCGCGGTGAACCAATTCGGCGAAATCGCGGCGCCCGGCCCTTGGACTGAAACGAGGACGGGAATATTCGGCGTCATCGCTTCAGTAATCGGGTTGATCAGCGCGAGGTGGAATTCAACGGCTCCGGCGGGGTTACGGCCCGTCCGGAAGGTGAGCGGCGCCTGCGCGACCAGCGGTCCGGCGTTTCCACTCACGAGGATCATCGCGAACGGGAAAGTCTCAACCATGTCGCGCACGAGCGAGGGGTCGGCGTGCTTGTATTGCGCGTAGTGCATCTGTGTTGCCTTGGATCTTTCGAGTCAGAGCTGGGCGTTCGCTGCCCTTGGTTTCGACGATAACTATTGTGTGCGTGCGTTCATGGGTTCGACGAATTCGCAGTGGTCAGCGACGCTGAGGCGTACTCCAAGCTGCTCGGCAGGGAGCGTCAGCCAAGATGATGCGGCGCGGGTTTCGGTCCGGGCGCGCGCCACTACCCACCATACCGTTCCGTCCAGATCGTCTGCGAGTTCAGGCCACCATCGAGTAGATGACCCGTAACGGTTTCGACGAACGGATTCGACCCACACACGAACGTCCAGCGCGGCGGATCTTTGAGCTTTGCCAGCACAGTCCGGACCAGCTCGGCATCGACCCTGCGGCCAGCATCCTGGGGCCGCCGTGCGTGATCCCGGGACAGGCTCAGGATCAGATCGAAATTCGCTTCGGCCAGATCACGCGCGAGCAATTCGTCGCGGAAGATGACGTCGTCGAAGGTGCGTGCTGCCTGCAGAAGCACGCCGCGCACATCGCCGGCGGCGGCTGCGCGGTGGCGCACGATCGACATCAGCGGCGCGATCCCCGACCCGCCGCCGATGAGGAGCAGGGGCCCACCGTCCTTCGCATTCCACGCGAAGTGGCCGCCGAACGGGCCGCGGACTTCGAAAGTCGTGCCAAGTTCCGCGACGTCGTGGAAGAACGGCGAGACCTCGCCGTCCTCGAGGTGCTCGACAACGATTTCGTAGACTCCCGCCAGTTCGGGCGCCGACGCGATCGAATAGCTCCGCTGCGCCTGGTAACCGTCCGGCGCGGTGAGACGAATGTCGAGATGCTGGCCTGCCCGGAAGGAACGCCATTGCAGCGGGCGGAGGCGGAAGCTCTTCACCGTCGGCGTCTGGCCGTCCACGCGCTCGACGACAGCCGTCTGCCAAGGATAGGCCGCTTCGCCAGCCGTCGTCGTCACGACTCGCTCACGAGAAGCGCTGCTCACGCCACGGATCGCCATAGATGTGGTAGCCGCGCAGTTCCCAGAATCCGGCTTCGTCGCGCTCGGTGAACTGAAGGCCGTTGACCCACTTCGCCGACTTCCAAAAATAGAGGTGCGGCACCAGAAGCCTCGCCGGGCCGCCATGCTGCGGGCTGAGCGGCTGGCCGTCGAAGTGCGTCGCGACCAAAGCCTTGCCGTCGATCAGGTCCGCCACGGGCACGTTGGTCGAATAGCCGTCGGTGGAGTGTGCCAGCGTGAAGGACGTCGGCGGCGCCAACCCGGCATCGGCCAGGAGATCGTCGACGAGGACGCCGCTCCACGCCGTGTTCAGCTTCGACTACTTAGTGACGCAGTGAATGTCCCGGGTCATCCGCGTCTGCGGCAGGGCGGCCAACTCCGCGAACGTCCACCGCTTCACCTGGCGGGGGCCCACCTTCAGCGTGAACATCCAGTCGGCTGGCGTGATGCGCGGCGTGGGCCCGGCGGACAGCACCGGAAACCCGTCGGTGACGTATTGTCCCGGCGGGATGCGATCAGCGAGTTCGGGAGGAGGCCGCCGGCCGGTGAAGCCCTTCGTCGCCATGATGATGCTCCTTACTGATGCGGTACAATCGTCGTAAATTTAACGCCTCGGCACACTTTCGCGGACACGATGAGCGCATTTCTTCGGGCAGCCTTCTGGCCTAAAGCAGATCGCTGTGTCCGCCTCCCGGCGCTTTCCGAAGCCTGTCAAGGCTCCAGCCGAGAATGGTGAGGCTCACGCCGAGCAGCGCCACGTCCTTGATCAGGAATGAGCCAAGAGCGTTCAGCCACGGAAAGCCACCCGATCCCTGCTCCCAGATCGGCAGGGCGAGCATGGTCGAGCAGGTCGTTGCGAAGATAGCCGAGCCCACGGCGCCCGCGACGACACCGGCACGGGCCGACCAAGGAGAGGCGACAAGGAGTAAGGCGGTGACGACTTCAACTACCCCCAGAAGATAGGACGTGCCCGCTTCACCGAGAACCGGGTAGAGCCACGCAAGCCACGGCGTTCCGCCGATGATCGGCTTCAGAGCCTCGACCTCGATCTGCGTGAATTTGAGAGCGCCGATCATCAGAAGCGGCAGGACGACACCAGCCAGCGCGATGACCCGCCCGGCGTTCGTGAGCGTCGCTATGGGATCGGGAGCCGACACGAAGGTGTCGACGCGATGAGAAGGTCTTTCCACAGTTGCTCCATCAAAATCGACGCGAAAACGCACATTTTCAGCCGGAGGACGAAATTCATCGGGAGCATCCGGCAGCGCCTGATCAATTTGCGGATGCGAGATCCACTCCATGAAGTGATATTGTGCCGCAAGGACTGGTCGACGGGGATTGGCGCATTCGACATAGTACGTGCTGAAAACGACAAGATGCGAAGGAACGCCAACTGGTCGGGGGGGGAGTCCATTGGCGCGCATTCGGGATCTCACATGCCACATGCGGAGGTTGGGCTCCTCACCTACACACGTTGCCATATGGCAATGGTCCATGGGATGACCGACCTGCGACATGCCTCCCGGACATTCTCCAGCCGGGCGGTCCGGAAGCGGGAGGCACGTCAAAGTCAACAATGCATTAGACGTGAGCCGATCTATCTGAGGCGGGCGGATAAGATCCTGTTAGGGAACCGCTAACCGTTTTGCGCCTTCTTAAATGCAGGCCAAAAGCCCGCGAATGGGCGCCTGGTTTCGAAGAGAACGCCCAAAGCCACAACGGTCGCCCAAAAAGGCGGCTTTGGCGAAGAGTCCTTCGAGTGAGGCCACCACGCCCTCCCATTTCAAGCCGCGTGCACGAGGGCGAGGAGTGTGGCGGCTGGGACAAGATACGCTCTCCCGGAGATAAGGAGTCTATCTCTCTGGCCCTACTTTTGCGCTGCCACAAGCCGGCCCACCCGCGGTAAAAACTCGGTCACCGCCCCTCAGTAGCTGGCACGATAGACCAATGGGACCCAGTCGTAGTTTGTCTCGTCACGGCGGACATGGCCGATACCAGGGAAGGCGTGGTGGGCTCCGGCTATCAAATACTTTTCGTCTGCTGCTTCTGCAAAGGCTATCGCGCGAGTTGCCGCAGCCGTTTCTTGGTCCACGTCAAAATCGACAGTCACCTCCGGGCGATCATATTGAAGCACGTCGCCATGAGCGATGTCGCCCCAGAAGACGATCTTCTCTCCACCGCTTTCGACAATGATGCCGCTATGCCCAGGCGTATGGCCGGGCCGTAGAACCGATCCGAAGCCGGGTATCGGCGCCGCATTGTCATCGAACGTTTCGAACATTTGCGCTTCGACATAAGGACCGACGCATTTTTCGGCCTGAGCAATCTGTGGCCCCAGAACGTCGTCTGCCCTCGCCTCAGCGCTTGGCTTCAGCCAGAAGTCTGCCTCGCGATAATTGACGTGAAGCATCGCGTTTTCAAACAGGCGGCGGTTGTCGGCGACAAGACCGCCAGAATGGTCAGCATGGATGTGGGTTAGGATCACGTGGTCGATCTGTGATGGCTTGTAACCCGCTGCCTGGATATTGGAGATAAGCTTCCCGAGTGAAGGCCCCAGCAAATCGCCAGTGCCTGCGTCAATGAGGACGAGACGTTCGCCCGTGTTGACCAGGAACGCGTTGACGGAAATTTCTGCCGAGCCGGCCTGGAAATGCCCTTGAAGGTAGGCTTCCGCTTCGTCTTCCGCGATGTTCTTGTAGATTTTCGACATCGGTAGTTGCGCCGTGCCGTCTGATAGCGCGGTGATTTCGTAATCGCCCAGCTTCAGCCGGTAGAAGCTGGGCGCCTGGGTTCCGACGATGGCTGCTTTTGCGAAAGCGGCTGACGGCGCAGCGCTGATAGCACCTGCGGCAAGAGCCATGCCTGCGGTGTTAATAAAAAACGAACGGCGGGTTTGCATGGTTAATTCCAGTCTGGGGTTTGTTGGGCAAACACTGCCATGACTACTCCGCCAGGCCAGCTTCGAGGTTGAGCTTCACGTTGTCGCCGTCCCGGCGGAAGCCAGGTTGGTTCAACTTCACGGACCAGACATAGTCGTCCTTGGGTCCGACGTGGTCGATGTGACACTGGGCGCACTGGGCGCGGTCGCGTGCGGGAGAGAACTTCTCATAGGGAGGCGCCTGATGACCGAAGCTGAAATAGACCCAGCCGCCCGCCTCCTCAGCATATCGCTCGTTGTCCTTCAGCATGACGGCAACCCCGGTACGCTCTTGGGGAAAGATGACCGTGTCGGTCCCCAGCTTGCAGGTGTAAGCCGGAGGGCCGCTGCATTCATTCGGGTCGGTGTTGGTTGTGCTGAATTCCTTGACCATCAGCGAACCTTCCGGCCACTCCCCCGTCGTCATGAAAATCCGATAGGTGTTAGGCTCGACGTAGACGCTGTGTAGCTCAGGCGTCTTTGTCACCTTGCCGTCGAGAAAGCTGGTCGCGATGGTCTCCCACGCGGTGTAGGTGTGCACCCAGCTTCGGTATCCTTTTGGAAGCGCGGCTTGGCCCTCCTCGTTGAAGACGAGGCTCACCCCCGGCGCCGGCAGTCCGGAGCGGACAGTTTCCCCGTTATCCTCCGCAGCGGCGTAACCAGCAACCAGTGCGGTTGCAGCGATCAGGCAAGCATAGGAAATCAAGCGGGCCATAGATCCTCCGAGGGTTGCGCCGAGGCACAGACGTTCGTCCTGTTGCTCGACAGTCAGTCGCGCACGGTTACAGCGCGCCCTGCACCAAGCCGCCGAGGAAATTCGCACGGTATATTCTACTTTAACGCCAGATCTTAGGTGACTACTCAGTACCGGGCCCGAGATTCCTATGAATTTCGAGTTGGGATGCAGACTGTGCCACAAAGTTGCGTCAACGGGGATTGGCGCATTCGACAAAGTACGTGCTGAAAACGACACAACGCGGTATAACGGATCAACTCGTCGGGAAGGTGGTACATTGGCGCATTCGGGATCTCACACGCCGCGCGCGGAGGTCGGGCTCCTCCTCTATCCGCAGTGCCATATGGCGATGGTCCACGGGTTGACCGACCTGCTGCAGGTCGCCAGTCGCTTTTCGATCGCCCGAGGGGGGCAGCCGCTTCGAATCACCCACTGGCGCATGGATAGGGACGGCGCGATCGTCCGCTGCCATGACACGCACCCGGGCGACGAGCGTCTGCCCGACGTCGTGATTGCTCCCGCTTTCGCTCTGGACCAGCCGCCAGGACCGGTCGACGCAAGCGAGGCGGCGCCTTTCGCTGCGTGGCTGGCGGAACGGCACTCAAGCGGCGCGACTCTGGCCTCCACCGGCTGCGGCGTGTTCATGTTGGCAGCGACCGGGCTGCTTTCGGGGCGGACTGCGACTACCCACTGGCTGCACGCCGACAGGCTCCGAGCAAACTTTCCCGACGTGAAGATCGACGTGAGCAAGGTCGTCATTGAGGACGGCGAGATCCTCACCGCGGGCGGTATGATGGCCTGGACGGACCTCGGCATGCGTCTGATCGACCGGCTCCTCGGCCCGACGGTCATGTTAGAAGCCGCACAGTTCTGGCTCATCGATCCGGCGGGTCGCGAGCAGCGTCACTACAGCATCTTCGCCCCGCGTCTCACGCATGGCGACGAGGCGATCCTGAGGGTGCAGCACTGGCTACAAGCCAATCCCACGGATCCGGTCACGGTGTCGGACATGGCTCGCCAAGCCGTGATGGAGAAGCGAACCTTCCTGCGCCGCTTCAAGGCGGCCACTGCCATAACCCCCACAGGCTATCTCCAGCAGTTACGGATCGGCAAAGCCCGGGAGCTTCTTCAGTTCACCAGACGGCCTGTTGTCGAGGTCGCGTGGGCGGTAGGCTACAGCGACGCGGCCTCATTCAGCCGCCTCTTTCAGCGGCTTGTCGGTCTCTCCCCGATCGAATATCGGCGACGATTCGAGGCAAGCCGAGACGCTGTCGCGGCATAGAGCCTCGGGCAGATGACGATCCGGAGCCATCCAGACACATCACTGTCCGCGCCATCAGCAGTCGAGGTCAGTCAATGATCGTGCGTCCGCTCCTGAGGCGGATTCCCCGAAAGCGGCCGGTCCGCTATCGGCCCATAGTTACAACTGCGGGAAGGCTCTGATGGGTGAGACGCGTGACGGCTCGGCGTTTTCGCTCAGACAACGCCTTCAACGTAGAGCAGGATTGCGCAGACAATTACGGCACAGAAAATCAGAAACCATTTGCCAGCGCCCTTCCCGAAATGAACTCGCTTGTCGGCAATAGGCATACCATTGGGGAGGCTCGACGGAGCCGTCGGACCAGTCGTGGTGACGGTCTCTGTCTTGCTCTTGTTTGTCATTCAATTTCCTCTTGGTCGGGCTGGTTCAGCCCTTCGACCCCATTAGATCTAATGCCGGTCTTTTTGACAGCGATGTTCTTCATTGATCGTTTCCGGAATGGCATCTGTGGACGCCCCCTGGGATGCAAGTGGTTTTTGTCGGGTTGGCACGATGTCGGATGCTGCCATCTGTCCGGCCTCCTGATGCAGCCATCAGGCTGCGGGCCCGTATGATAGTTCGCGGACTGGATCCAAAACAGCTTTTCGCGCTCGGGCACGCTCTGCCATTCCCTGGTTCTTCCAGCCCCGTCTCGCCGACTGTTGCGCCATACCCCTCCTTCGACCGACCTCGCGTCCCGACGGCCTCTGACGACGACCTCGGCCTTAAGCCGCAATCGCCATCGGAGCTCGGTAAGTTCCGCCCTTCGCCAGAAGGGCCCAGACGATCCTCGCCATCTTATTGGCGAGCGCCACCGTCACCAGCATGCGCGGCTTGCGCGCCAGCATCTGTTCGAGCCACGATCCCTTCACCGGTCCGCGTCGGGCGACTTGCTTCATCACGGCGCTTGCTCCGATGATCAGAAGGCGCCGTAGCGTTCGCTCGCCCATCTTCGAGGTCGCGCCGAGCTTCTGCTTGCCGCCCGTCGAATGTTGCAATGGGGTCAGTCCCAGCCAGGCGGCAAAATCCCGGCCCTTGGCGAATGTCTCGGCGGCCGGCGCAAGGGCCGTCAGAGCCGTGGCGGTGATCGGTCCGATCCCGGGAATGGTCGTCAGCCTGCGCGCCGTCTCGTCCTCGCGGGCGCGGCGCTCGACCTCACGGTCAAGATAAGCGATCCGCTCGTCGAGATCGGCCATGAGGTCCAGCATCACCTTGAACATCGCGACTGCCGCCGGCGGCAGCGAGGCGGCCATCTCCTCCTCAAGCATGTCGCCGAGCATCGAGACGTAGGACACGCCTTTGGGCGCAACCCAACCATATTCTGTCAGATGCCCGCGAATGGCATTGATGAGCTGGGTGCGCTGGCGAACGAGGAGGTCCCTGGTCCGGAACACGAGCGCCGACGCCTGCTGCTCCTCACTCTTCACAGCCACAAAGCGCATGGTCGGACGCTGGGCTGCCTCGCAGATCGCCTCGGCATCCACCGCGTCGTTCTTGTGACGCTTCACGAACGGCTTCACGTAGGCTGGCGGGATCAGCCGAACCTCATGGCCCAGCGCTGTCAGCTCGCGAGCCCAGTGATGGGCTCCCCCCGCACGCCTCCAACGCCACAGTGCAGCGTGGCTGCGCGGCGAAAAAGGTCAACAGCTTGGCCCGCGTCAGGCGCTTTGAGAACACACCCCGGCCGCGCTCGTCGGCGCCATGGGCGTGGAACACGGTCTTCGCGATATCCAGGCCGATCGTGGTAACCTCGGACACGGACGCCTCCTGTGGATGGTTGTAAACACCCATTCTGGCACAATGATGCCGTCGGGGGCGTCCACCCCATCAGCTTTCCGCTAGCTTTGCCTTAAAGCTGCTGGTCTCCTTTCGGCCCTGACGATAATCAGAGATCATCACCGCGAAAGCCGCGAGCCCGCATTTAACTCTTCCCTTCTGGGAGCCCGCTATAAGGAAAGCCGCTGCGAGCAGCTAGCGGATCCCGCGGCGCGGTTCCGGATGCTCGTCAGGAGCCTGTCTTCCTCGGGGGACGGTGTGCGCGATGTCTCGTGAGCTGAACCGGGCGGCGCGAACGAAGGCTTCATCGTCGTCGCCCCGGAAGGAGATAACGCGGTCGAAGACGAACCTGTTCTCCGCCACGTCGAGCACCACAACGCGGCCGCCTCCCACAAGCGTGCTCATCTTGTGGACGCCCCCGAACACCAGGAAGTCCACGCCAGCCGCTCGGCTCTCTTCGAGCAGATCGTCGGCGCGCATTGTCGAGACGGTGCACCCGTTTGCCATGCAGGGAATCGTGGCAGTGGCGAGTGAGGGCTCTTTTCCGAGTTCTGCTTCTAGCGTCTGACGAAAAAGCACGAGACGCGCAGCATGCTCCGCCGTTTGGTCTTCCGGTTCTCCGGAGGAGTCGGAGTACTCGAAATCGATAACCGCCACCGTTTCTAGTTCGCTCGCTGCGGCAACGCTGCTTGCTGCGACGATCGAAACCATTACGGCTGCGAACGCGAGCGTGGCTCTGAAATGCTTGGCTGATTCCACTGTTTCCTCCCAGTGTGATGAAGTTCGTTATCCTGTCGGCAGGTGATCGCTTCCGCTTCAGGATCCGCGGGGCGGATACAGCGTCACGCGTGCGGGCCGATCAAGACGTCTCCTGCTGAATCCTGAATCCGGATGTTGGTGTAGTCGCAGATGCCGGTTCCCCGTTGGAACGGACTTAGTGCAATCAGCCAGACGCCGACGATTCGTGCGGGGGCCTCTCCGCCGACAGCCTTGCGGTAGTCGGAGAGAATAGGACGGCTCTCCTCGATCCAGCGATGAAGATCCTTGGTTCCCGAACGGACGACGATGTGCGTCTCGTGCTTGTCCCACCAGGGAAGCGGGCACGGGAAGGAGGTTTCCACCGGAAGGCACGAGCTCCAGAGGTAGGTGAGGTCCCGTCCGTTATCGAACTCGACGGCGATGGAAAGGTAGTCGTGCGTGATCGCCTGATCTTCGGCCACAACGGAGGGGAGTGCCTCGACAAGCCAGGACCACACGAGTTCGGTGTCCGCGTTCAGAGCGACGTCGGTCGGGTACTTGAGGATGCCGGCATCGGCCCGACACCGGCAGGTGATCCGGGGCGGCCCATCGGTGCTTTCCTCGCAAAACATGGACGTTCTTCCAACTCGCCATAAGGGAGACCATCCTGTCGGCATTGGCCTTTCCGTTGCCAGGCGATCCTGCTCGGCAGAGACGAGCGCGGTCGTGTCGTGCTCCGAGAGCGCTGCAAGTCCTTCGGCGCCGCTGCCATTCCAGACGATCACGGCAACCGAAAGGGCACCTTCGGGAAGAACCGATGCAGGGTCGAAGGCGCCATTTTCGTCCAGCCACTGGCCGGACAGATGGTTGATGAGGAAGAGCGGCCCGCTGCGCTCCGCCATGAAGCTGAACGTGGCAGCGGCGACCTTGGCAATCGGCCCGTCGCCGATCCTGTACCACAGGGCTAGGTTCGGCTTGACTCCGATGTTAGCCTCTCGCGCAATCCAGAGAACGCCATGTGACAGTAGAGAAACCTCCTGCCCCTCGAGCAAATCGATGCCGGTCGCCCGCCACTCGCCTTCGGAAGCAAGAAGCCGCACGATGGCGGACGCGCTGAAGGCGTCAGGAGCGGTCTCCAGCATGAGGGTCAGCCGCGCTTCGACATCCTCATGGTCTTCCGCTTGCCTTGCCGGGTCCATGCACCTTCCTCCCGTACCCTCGAGGTGGCCTTGGCTCCACCGTCTTCTGGTCCTGGCGCAGACTGAGGTCGGAGCGGCCTTGCTTCTTGCCATTTCGTGCCAAATGCGGCGTTTCCGCCGTGACATCGCAAGATGACGCTGCCGGGCCTGACGAAGGCGCGATCCATGGGACCGGTGGCGGATGCGGTGGAGCAGGCGGGAGGCAATGTTGCACGCGTCTTTTCCAGTGCTGATCTGTCGCTCAAGCTCATCGACCAGCCGGAGCGCCTGATTCCGCTACGGGACCAGTTGACATTGCTGGAGTGCGCGGCGCGCGAAATCGCGGATCCCGCGCTGCCGGCCCGTCTGTCGCTCCAGGCTGGCGTCTCCGGTCTTGGCGCCTATGGCGACTACATCTTGGCCGCCACTCATCTCGAAGCCGCCATCGGGCGTGCCAGCCTCACCATGGGCTCTCTGCTTCAATCCTCTACCAGCATGCAGTTCTATGTGCGGGACGGCATGGCTCACTGGTGCTACGTCGTGACCGAGCGCTGTGATGTCGGGCGTCAGAAGAACGAGATCCTGGCGCTCGGCTACATGATGGACCTCACGCGCCGGTTCCTGGGCCGGACGTGGGTCCCGCAGCAAGCCACCCTGTCAGGTTCTGAGTTGCAATCGAGGACGCAAGTCGAGACCGCACTCTCGACGGATGTGTCACTTGGAGCCATTGCGGGGCTCGTCTTTCCGGAAGAGGAACTTGCCGCGGCCAATCCGAAACGATCGGCCTGTTCTGCACGAGAATGTCCGCAGGAGCCGATCGTCGACGATCTCGTCGTTTGCGTGGAGCACTTGATCGCGTTGGCATTGCTTGAGGGCCGCCCGTCGATAGACTGGGTTGCAGCGCGCGTGGGCATGTCGCGGCGTTCGTTCCAGCGTCGCCTGTCCGAACGCGGCCTGACCTTCGAGATGGTACTGAGGACGGTGCTCGAGCGCGAAGCCGAGTACCTCCTTGCGGACCCGAGATGCTCGATCTCACAAGCGGCATACGAGCTGGGGTATGCGGATGCCGCGCATTTCAGCCGGGCGTTCGTCGGATGGAAAGGCATGTCGCCTCGCACCTGGCGGGCCGCTGCTTATGAGCTAAAGAACGGTAGCTACTCGCGAAGGCATCCCGGACGCTGACGTTCTGCTTTCGGCCCGTTCCGGCGCTCGGTCATCAGTTTTGATCTGGCGGATTTGCGAATGGTCCGGTTCCGCCATCATCGCCGCCGGAGCCGATACTCACGCACGACCGTCCTTGGCCGTGCCAGATTGAAGCTGAAGCCAACAGATTGAGCTCCGTCTGCTAGTTGACGCTCTTCGGGTCATCCGGCTTTCGCTGCGGCCTCTATCGTCGCGAGGTTGATTTTCCCCATCGTCATCATGGCATCGAAAACACGTTTTGCCTTGCCGCGGTCGGAGCTCGTCGTCAGCTCGAGCAGCAGCCTCGGCGTGATTTGCCACGAATGACCCCAGCGGTCCTTGCACCAGCCACACGCACTTTCCTGCCCGCCGTTGCCGACGATAGGATCCCAGTACCGATCGGTTTCCTCCTGGTCTTCGGTGACAACCATGAATGAGATCGACTCGTTCGGCGTGAAGGTCGGGCCCCCGTTGAGGCCGACGAACTTGCGGCCGAGCACGGTGAACTCGACGGTCAGATCGTCGCCCTCCTTGCCGCCGGGGTAATCGGAAGCTGCCGCGTTAACCCGCTCGACCTGGCTGTCGGGAAAGATCGATGCATAGAACGTAGCGGCTTGTTCCGCTTCACCGTGATCAAACCACAGGCAAGTGATGAGTTCGGTCATAACCAATCTCCTCGTTTTGACTTAGTTGCGGTGGTCTTCGAGACCTATCGACTGACGACGTCGAAGCCGCCGAAGATCATCCGCTTGCCGTCGAAGGGCATTGGGTTGTCTGTCATGGCCCCCTCCATATCCGCGAAGACGGCCTTCTGCCCGGCATCGCGCGTCGCTTTGTCCGGCCACTCGATCCAGGAGAAGCAGACCGTCTCGTCGGGACCGGCCTTCACGGCCCGAGCGAAATCGGTGACCTTGCCCGCAGGAACATCGAGCCCCCAGCACTCCACATGGCGTGTCGCCCCGTTGCGCAGGAACAGGGGCGCTGCAGCTCGGCAATGCTGCACGAAGACGTCTTGATTGGCCGTAGGAACAGCGAGGACGAACCCGTCGACATAGCCGAAAGCGCCGCCCGGACCCTCATCGACCACCGGCTCGAATCCGCCGAAGATCATGCGTTGGCCGTCGAACGCCATGTCGGACATGTCCATGCGCGGATCGGCCATCATTGCCGTCTCCGCGGCGTCTTTGGTCGCCTTGTCCGGCCAGGCGATCCAGCCGAATGCAACGAGCTCGTCGTCCCTTGCGGCGACGGAGCGATGGAAGTCGGTCACTTCGCCCTTCGGTACGTCGTCGCCGACCGCGTCGATGACGCCCGTAGCGCCGAACTCGCGAAAGAAGGGGGCAGCCTTCTCCGCCTGTTCCACAAAGCGCTCGCGGTTCGATCCCTCGACGGGGATCACGCATCCCATGACGTATGACATCGGCGTCTCCTTTGTTCGGACAGTGGGGGCTTGGACGGGTTGCTCAGTGCAGACTTTTTCGAGGCCCGCACGACGATGAGGGCCGCCGACACTGAGCCCGCGGGTCGTACCTGGCGGTCTGCCCGAAGGGGCGCGCGAAGCTCTCAGGATTGACGTGTTCGGCAAGCGGAACGAGGTCTGCGTCGCGGGAGAGCTTGCCTGCTCCGACGCCCAGCGAGCCTGAAGTCGCGCACCAAGCCTGCTACAGCGGCGGCCGCCAGTCATCGGCGGTAACGCGAGCAGGGCCGCGCGGAGATCCCGGGCTTCGTCATCCTGACTCCGCCTCGGCGTTCGCCCCGGGCATGTCGTTTATGTGGAGGATGTTGCCGTCAGGATCCTTGAACCAAACCATCTTCATGCCGTCGGCATGGTGGATACCGTCGCGATAGATGGTGCCGTCCATCTCGTAGCGCTCGAAGGCGACGCCCTTCTGGGCCATATCCGCGACGATGGCCTCGATGTCGCTGGCAGCGTCGAACACCACTGCATTGGCCCGGTTCGTTCCCGCCTCCTCCGAGCGATAGACGACGAGATGCGTCGGCCCTGTGCGGTAGACGACGACGTCGCCGCCATCCTCCACCGCGGAAAGGCCAAGGGTGGCGCCATAGAAGGCGCGGGCCCGGTCAATGTCGGACACCGCAAGGATGGCGGACGAGGTCTTGTGCGAAAGCATAGCAGGTCTCTCTTCCGGCCGATTCCCTGTGCCTCTTTATTCAGTTGAAATCAACATAAGATGATGTTTGTCAAATTGCATGGCGGCTCCTCCTTCAGAGGGGCTAGAAGCAGACGGTCTGCATCGGCCCATCCAAGACGAAAGCCGAACGCCCGCCGAATGGCTGATGGAGATTCGCAGAGGCAATTCTGAAGCGACGGAGAAAACGTCTTGACCTCGTAAGAGGACTTCCCAATGGTTCGCCATGCCTCTGCCCAGCGACCTCGCCGACTGTCTCGTCCTGAACACCGTGGCGAGCTCGCGTTCGCTGCTCAAACGGTGGGATGCCAAGCTCAAGCCATACGGCGTGACGGTCCAGCAGTTCTTTCTCCTGGCGGCTATCCGGTTCCTGCCGGAGCAGCCGGTTATGACTTTGGCCGAGAGCATTGCTCTCGACCGGACCAGCCTGACGCGCAACCTCGATCTCCTTGAGAAGAAGGGGCTTGTCCAACGCATTCCGGGTTTGGCCAGGAGCCGGCGGGTCTGTGAACTGACATCAGCGGGCGGCCTCCTTCTCAACCAGCTTCTGGCGGCATGGCCGGAAGCACGCATGAGCTCCTTGGAAGGCATCTCGGAAGAGGAGGCGGAGATTTATCTGCGCGTCGTGCGGCGCCTGGCTACGCAGTGACGAAAGCGACCTTATTGCGCCCAATTCAGAGTGTGTATATGCACGCTTAGAGTTTGGAACGGGATGCCAGTCATGTCGATACCCATCGTTGTAACAGGCCTCGGGGCTGTGTCCCCGTTGGGTGCCAGAGTTGACACGAACTGGCGCCGGCTAATCGCGGGGCGAAGTGGGATCGTCATCAACAACCGTTTCGACACCACAGATTGGAGGTGTCGGGTCGCCGGGCTCGTTCCGGCGATCACGGAGGATGCAGAAGGCTTCGACCCGGAGCGGAGCATGGACGCTCGCGACAGACGCCGGAGCGACCTCTTCATCCAATACGCCATGGCAGCGGCCGTCGAGGCGTTGGATCAAGCCGGCTGGCGGCCGACCAAGCCTGAGGATCAGGCTCGCACGGCGACCCTTATCGGCACGGGGGTAGGAGGCGTACCCGCGATCACCGACGCGAGCGAGATGGTGCGGGCGGGTGGCGTTCGCCGGCTTTCCCCCTTCGTTGTTCCCTCGTTCCTCCCCAATCTTGCGGCCGGTCAAGTGTCGATCCGATTCGGCTTCAACGGACCTGCGGGCTCGCCGACGACGGCCTGCGCCGCCTCCGCCCAGGCGATCGGTGATGCAATGCGCCTGATCCGATCAGGCGAGGCCGATATCGCGCTATGCGGTGGCACGGAAGGTTGTGTCGATCCGGTAGCGATCGGCGGGTTCACGGCGGCCAAGGCGCTGTCCTTCGGCTTCAACGACGAGCCGCAACGCGCGTCTCGCCCCTTCGATGCGGACCATGAGGGGTTCGTCTTGTCGGAAGGCGCGGCAATGCTGGTGATCGAACGGCTCGACCATGCCGAGCGGCGGGGCGCTCGGCCCCTGGCGTTCCTGTCGGGCTACGGCACCACGACCGACGCCCACCATGTGACGGCCGGGTGGCCGGATGGCCGCGAGGCAGCCCGTGCGATGGAGATCGCAATCGGGATGGCGGGGCTGACGGCCGAGGACATTGGTTACGTCAACGCCCATGCCACATCGACGCCTGTAGGCGATGCGGCGGAACTGGCCGCGCTGCGTCGCGTCTTCGGGCCCGCTGGGGGCGGTACGCCGATCGGTTCCACCAAGTCGGCGACGGGTCACATGCTGGGCGCAGCGGGGGCGATCGAAGCCGTGTTCTCGGTTCTTGCGGTCCAAAACGGGACCTTGCCGCCGAGCCTGAACATCGATCGCCCTATGCCGGAAGCCGAAGGGTTCGACCTGCTTTCGGATGGCGCCCGATGCTCGGCAGTCGATCATGTCCTTTCCAACGCCTTCGGCTTCGGTGGTGTGAACGCCGCGTTGGTGTTCAGTCGGTTCCACTAAGGCCGCGAAGAAAAGAGGGATGAACGCCATCTCACCCGCGTGAGCTCCCGGACTTGATGTCCGCTCTCAAACGACGTGCAATGATGGGTGGTCGGTCGCGAAGGGTCGGGAGCAGACAGGTGCCGACGGCCGTATCGGGGGTTAACCCGATGGCGCGCAAACGGATGAATTTTAAGTATCCGACTGCTCATGGGGCGACCTAGGCGCCGCTCTTAGTCTTTCTGTCTATCAGCACCGCCTGTTGCCATCGGCTTGGCGCCTTGTCCGTTCGATGAATGCAGCCTGCCCAGCAGCAGGGCCGCTTCCTTCCCTCGGACAATTCTTCGCAGGTGCGTTGAATGCGACGTCGGCGCGTCACGAGCTGCTTTGCATCCTCGACCCAGCAGATGAACTCGTTACGCCCGAGCGGCGTAAGCCCCTTCCACAGTTCGAGCAGCTTAGGATCTGATCGTACAGCCGCTTCGAGATCGCGGCCTGCCCCATGAACGGTACCTTGGGGAAAAGAGTCCACATGACCTCCCGGCAAGTCTTCCGGCATACGTTCCGCCATTTTCAATGAACGACTGCTCTCGCAGTTTGGCCGTCGGATCCCTGAATGTCTAGGATAGGTCGTGAGCGACTCGACAATTTATGCTGGCGCGGCGAGCCGTTTCTCCAGCCCGATCTTCTCCAACTCGGTTTCGAGCACTGTGTCCGATTCGACTTTCCGCCAGACCTCTCGATAGCCAAGGTGCTTGGCAGTCCACCAGTCTTAGGAAGACACACTAAGGCGGTGGGCCGCGGGACCATTGCCCGGACGGTCCCCGGCAACCGGTCAGAACGTCCAGTCTTGTAGTTGGCAATGGAACCCTCAAGGGTTGTGTCCATTGACCCTCTACATCAACACGACCGGAGGACTGACCGATGCGTAAGACTCTTCTCCCCATCCTCCTTGCTGGCGTCGTCATGCCGTTCGCCGCTTTCGCCCAGGATACGCAGGCGCCGGCCACTGGCACGGCCCCCGCCGCCACAGAGGATTCGGCACCGGCCGGCTCCATGGAGCCTGCGGCTTCCCCGACCGGCGGTGACGCCGCCACGGCGACCACGACTGCTCCCGCCGGCACGGCCGGCACGGCTGCGACCACGGACATGGAGTCCGACACCGATAGCGCCGCGACGACCGACATGGATGCCGACACCGACACCGCGGTGACGACCGACACGGATACCGACGACAGTGTGACGGTGACCACGACCACGCCGAGCGCGGATATGGGCACCGATTTGGCGTCGTCCAGCGCCGTCGAGGGTCCGTTCGTGACCGTGCCGCCGAGCGGCGCATGGCGTGCGTCCGACCTCGAAGGCAAGGATGTCTACGACACTACCGGCGAGAACATCGGTTCGATCGGCGACGTGCTCCTGTCGGAGAACGGCGAGGTGATCGCCGTCTTGGTCGGCGTGGGCGGTTTCCTCGGCATCGGCCGGAAAGATGTGGCGGTTGCGATGGACGCACTGGAGTTCGGACCGACAAAGACCGAGGGCTTGCCGACCGCGGCCGAGGCTCAGGCGTCGGCTGAGACCGCTGCGCCCGCCTCTGGCGGGATGGCCGCCGATCCGGCGGCTCCGGCCGGCGGCGACATGACCGCCTCCACCACCGAGACGGTGACCCCGGTCGTGGGCGAGGACAACCTGCCGGACCGCATCGTGCTCAACGTGACGCGCGAGGAACTCGAGAACGCTGCTGCCTATGGCGAGGCGGAAGATGCCGACGACATGGGCATGACCGGAGCGGCACCGGCCGAGCCCGCCGGCAGCACCGGCATGGCGCCGGCCAGCGAGACCCCGGTCCAGCAGTAAGTTCTTGGTTTTCCCGCCGGCTCGCAAGTGCCGGCGGATGCCCGGGAAACGACAGAGCCCGTTCCGCCTCGGTGGAGCGGGCTCTGTCGTTATTAGACCGCCAGAGGCGACTGCCTGTTTGAACGGCGGCTTTCGCCGTCTGCCTTTCCGGAAGCGACGGACGGCTTTCGGCCCAGCCTCGCCGAGCGGCGAATGGCTCGACCGGGTGGTAAGCGGACGGGCAGCTCTTGGGCAGTGTGCAGCGTGAAGCGGACGCCGCTTGGTGGAACGATCAAGCCGCACTTTTTTGTTCGTGAACTTATCGAGTGAGAGTTTCAGGAGTGGCCCTAAAAGATCCGAACAGGTTCGCGTTACCGCACCTCGGTGGGCGCTAGCCACCCACGGCAGGCTCACTTGAGGGCTAAAAGTCGCTGCCTTTGCAGAAGTTCGTACGAAAGTATTTCATGGCGTCGTCGACACGAGAACGATCGGTGAATGCGCTGAAATGGGCAGGACAGCCTTTAACCATATATGAGTGACCGGAAACCGTGCAGTCGCTCAACTTCGCAAGGTCACTTTTCATTGAAACACGAGCGGAGTGATGATCGTCTAAATACCGGATGCCGGAGGTTTCAGAAAAATCAGCGGTATATTGCAGGGTTCTGACGGCAGTGGAGAATTTTACTCTATATCGGCAAAGATTGACAGGAAAGACGGCAAACTCCGCAACATACCTTTTGCCGTGCCGGGTAGCGACGATGTTGAACGACGCGGCTGACTCTTCAGTCCGCTCGAACGTGTAGGAACTTTCGGGCGTCTCCATCGTCACGCCTTCTCTCGCGCCGCTCAGGATGAACGCCACAGTTTCCTCGGCTGTCTGCGCATGGGCTACGCCTGAAAACGACGAGAGGGTCGCAACGAGGAGGAAGCCAGATCCGTTCACCTTAGCGGTCCTAATTCAGCTGGTTCGCGACGAAGCTCCCTACCTGAGAGCACCCTCGAGGCGAAGCATTATCGGAAGGGCAGTATGAGTAACACATCCGGTGCTGGCTGTAGAAATAAATTTCAGGAAGCTAGGTTTGGCGGTTCGGATAAAAAAAGGTCTCAGTCGTCCTTGAGACAGTCTTCCGGCGGCATGGCCCAGCGGCATAATACCAACGTGCGCGATAGCTGACTCTGTAGGGGTTCCCAAGGCGGGCGAAGTCTGAATCGATGGAGGCAAACGGAGGTTTGCCATGGCTTCAGCGATCCCGCTTCGTTCCGATTTCAACGGACC
>NZ_JAAAMJ010000024.1 GCF_010500835.1 Aurantimonas aggregata
GGGCGAACTACTGGTCCAGCATCCAGGGCAGCGGTGTCGCCACCTCGATCCTCGCGGGGGTCGCCGGCGGCGTCATCGTGTCGTCGCGGATGAAGGTCCTCGCCACCGGCGTTATGGTGGCGCTGGCACTCATACCGAGCATGGCGCTGATCGGGATGGGACTCGCCATGGGCAACATGGAGCTCGCCGGCGGTGCCGCGGCTAGGTGGGCGGTCGAGGTCGCCTGCGTCCTGTTCGGCGGTGGGGCGATTCTCGTGGCGAAACGGTTACTGCTGCACCGGCGGCGGCCATTGAGGGGGTCGGGCCGGCGCGGCATGCCAAGCGCCAAGTGAGTGGTGCTCCGCAGGAGTGGATCAAAGATAGCCTTCCTACTGGAGCCGTTCGGCCGCCGTCAGGGGCTGTGGGTCGACGATCGTTGCGCCCAACGCGGCACGGATCGCCTTCATGGACTTCGACACCGCCTCGAGAAAGGCGGCGCTGGCGTTCTCCATCAGGTGCCAGCGGTCCGCGACCTGGATCGCATCGGGCGGCGCTCTCGCTGTCGCCTCGCCATAGCCACCGCCTCGATCGCGCGAGACCACCCGAATGCCGGGATGGGCGCTGAGCCACGCGGCGACGGTCGCGATCTCACGGTCCGGCAGCAGCTTGACGATCTGGCGACGCTCGAGGTCGCAGACGATCGTTTCGTAGCGTTGGTTGCGCCGAAAGGCCCAGTCGTCGACGCCGACAAAGCAAAGGGCATCGGTCCAGGGAACGAGCCCGGCGCCGTATGACGCGAAGCAGCGTATCGTTGCTCACCGGCAGCATCAGTCTGGCAGCGAAGACGGCGCCCGGCCTACCGCCGAGCGCCAACCGAGGTGATGGACGATCCCCTCCATGCGATCGGCGCGACGGGCTCGTTCCGGCACGGCTGTCCCGAAGCGCTCGGCGAAGATCTTCTGCCGACATGTCCGTCCGTCACACCGGAAGCGCGTGTCACCAGCCGAAGCTGGACGGCATGTCCGCCTAGGGGCAGGTCCGCCACGCGCCGATGGTAGCGGCTGTGGAACCGCTGCGAGAGGCGATCGCAGGCCGGGCATGGCGCAGAGGAGTTACGGGCGGATGCAGTGACGATCAGGATGCCGCCCGAATATTCCTGACGATCAACGGCAAGCCCTGCGGGCACAATGGACGAGAGCGAAAGGCTGCACGGCATCGCGACGATCCCTATCGGAAATCGCCAATCCCACCGCCAAACTGCACCAGAGATGAGTCAGACCCAATCTTGGACGCGGATCGCGGGTCATTTTTTGAAGGCCGTTTGACAGGCGAATGGGCGACGCGGCGACGGAGGTCGGAGCAAATGATGACCGCGCCGCTTCGCAAGGTCCCGTCAGCACGATCGATTGCTCGCCTGATGACGCAGAAGCGCGATCATCTTACCAAGGCAGAGACGGTCATGGTCGCAGCCATCGAGGCCGGCGCCCCGACCTTAGCGGATGCGCGGGTTCTCATCGATCGTTTCCAACCTGTCGTCCGCGGTCGCGCCGTCTTGGATCTCGACCTCTGGATGGCCGACGCCAGCCCCAGTCTCCTGGCTTCGTTCGTCCGTGGTCTCCGAGACGATCTGGCCGCTGTCCGGGCCGCAGTGATCGAACCGTGGTCAAACGGCCAGACCGAAGTCCAAGTCAACAAACTGAAGCTCGTGAAGCGTCAGATGTATGGTCACGCCAAGATCGATCTGCTGGAAGCGCGGCTTCTCGGCGCAGCATGATCGTCATCGGATATGCGTCAGACCCCAAAATTGCACACATGGAGTAATTGCGGTGGCTGCGCTCCTGGAAGCGAGGTCCGGTAGGATCGGCCTCGTTGAAGAGCCAGCAAGGAGCGCAGCCATGAGTCAGTATGTCGGGATGTACCGCAGAAAGAGACGGCGATCTGCGTTGTCGACGAGACGGGTAAGGTCGTTTTCGAAAGGAAAGCGGCCTCAAATCCTGGCGTGCTAGCGAAGCTTATCGCCAAGCATGCGCCGGAGGCGGCGCGGATCGGCTTCGAAAGCGGTATGATGTCCGGCTGGCTCTGGCATGAGCTCGGCCGCTTGGGGCTGCCGGTCGTCTGTATTGATGCTCGGCACGCGCACGCCGCGCTTTCAACCCGAATGAACAAGAGCGACGAGAACGATGCTCCGGGCTTAGCCCAACTCGTCCGCGTGGGCTGGTATCGTGAGGTTAGGGTCAAAAGCCAAGAAAGCCAAGCAACGCGTTCGCTACTGACAGCGCGCTCGCGCCTGGTGATGATCCGCAAGGACCTACAGAACCAGATGCGCTCGATGCTCGCCGAGATCGGGCAGCGGATGCCACGGGCGGTCGGACGAGCCTTCACGAGCCGGATCCGGGAGCTTCTCGTCGATCGCCCTGTCCTCTCGGGCATCATCGAGCATCTTCTCTCGTCTACGAACATATCCTCGCCGAGCAGGCCAGAATCGACAAGAAGCTTCGGAACGTCGCCCGGTCTGACGAGGCGGTTCGCCGCTTCATGACCGTTCCCGGCATCGGTGTCGTCACCGCGCTCGCCTATCGCCACACGATCGACGATCCGTCTCGGTTTGCATCCGCTCAGACGGTCGGCGCCTACCTGGGACTGACACCGAGGCGGCACCAGACCGGCAAAACAGACACGCAGGGCCGCGTGTCCAATGGGGCGACCGCGCCCTGCGTGTCTATCTCTACGAGGCCGCTACCGTTCTCCTGCACCGGACAAAGCGATGGTCTCGGCTGAAGGCTTGGGGCGAACAACTCGCCCGCCGTGTCGGCTTCAAAAAGGCCCACACCGCAGTCGCCCGGAAGCTCGCAGTCATCCTGCATTGTATTTGGACCGATGGCACTGAGTTCGATTGGGGCAAGGAGCCTGCGATGATCCCAACCATCTGACCGTCATTCTGATCGGCGTCGCATCGCAACCGAGGCGACCTGATGTCCCCGCCGGGACGACGGTGACGGCGACCTCGGTCATCCGGCTGACGCAGGTATCCTGACGTCGTTGCACACATCGAGGCGTCCACCCCCGAAAACCATCATGAGGCAGTGACCTCGAAAAGGACCCTGACCCCGGCAGAGACGTCAAAGCAGGAGTTGACAGCGAGCCGCAATTAAAGGGCCGGATCACAGCCTGCCACGCGTCTTGCCGACAAGCGGCGGGTGGGGCTCTTCCATGTCGCCTTCGTACTTCACAGCCGGGTCAGCCTCGCGCATTGTCTGTAGCACGCCGCCGATAACGGTGTCAGACGCCACGGCGCGTGCGACCACCTAGTGAGCGAGGCTCTCTATCTCTCTGACCCTGAGGGCAACGGGATCGAGATCTATGGCGACCGCCCGGGCGAGACCTGGAGTTGGCAGGACGGCATGGCCACCCGCAGGCTCGACCTCGGCGCCCTCGCGACCGACGCTCCGGCGCGGCCCCGGCCAGGGATGCCTCCCGGCACGTCCGTCGGGCGCGTTCATCTGCAAGTGGGTGAAGGGCAGAGGCGGACATGTTCTACCCCAACCTCCTCGGCCTCGACAATGTGAACCGCTCTTCCGACGCCAGCTTCTACTCCAGAGGCGGCTTTCACCACAACATCGGCTCCTTTCGGAATGTCGCCGCCATCAGTTCAGAAGGCGGATAGACTTGATCATGAGCTCTGGCAGGCTCCTTGCGGATAGCTTTGTTTTCAGGATCGATGAGGTGTTAGCGACTGTCTTGTAGCTGATCCCGAGTCGGCTCGAGATGTCCGTATAGGAATGGCCGCGGCTGATCAGGCCGAGTATCTCCATCTCACGGGAGGTAAGTCGGTCCAGCAATCCCCGGTCGCGCGGCTGATTTAACATCGCGACTTTGGTTGCCATTTCCGGCATGAGAAACGATGCTCCAGCGAGCACTGCAAGAAAAGCCTCGCGTATCACCTCCGGTGACACATCTTTCTGCACGTAGCCGTTCGCGCCGACATGCAGCACCTGCCGAACGATCGTGGGATCGTCATGCATGCTGAAGACGAGGATAGGCGTGCTGGAGCCGAGCGCCCGGAAACGCCGCAGGAATGACAGGCCCGCAAAAGGGTCATCGCGGAAGGAAAGGTCGAGCACGATCACGTCGGGTCGCCGCTGACGATAGGTACGGAATCCCTCGACAAGGCTGATCGATCCCACGACGTCGCAGACGCCTGTCGCCCCGACCGTGTGCATGAAACCCTTTACCACGATCGGGTGGTCGTCGATGATGAGAGCGAGCGGCATCTGGCCTCCAAGAATACGTGCTTAAAGAAAAGGGGTCATCAGGGCGTGCTGACCCGCAGGTGCCGGCACGCAGATGACGATGACGGTTCGATCGTCCTGGCGCTCGGGACCGAAGACCTGCCCGCCCAGCGTCTCAACCCTCTCATGAAGGCCGCTGAGGCCGATTCCTCGCGCCTGATCGTCGCCCAGGCCGTGCCCGTTGTCGGTGACTGATGCAATGAGCGTACTGCATTTGCCATCCTGTTCCTCGAGATCGATCGTGGCGACGATCTCGGTCGCTTTCCCATGGCGCAAGGCATTGAGAATAGCTTCCGCGACAAAGCGGTGGATCGTGAGATCGACGGTCATACCGAAGGTGAGGTCGTTCGTATTCGAATGGACCTCGATCGTCGGATAGGGGGCGAGCCGCCTGAATTCCGTCGCCAGGATATCGACGGCGCGTACCAGCGGTACGCTGCCGATGACCATCGGCTTAAGCTTCGACAGGATACGTCTCAGGAGAAGCTGAACATCCGCAATGCCCTTTTCGAGCGAGCCAAGCGGCGCCTCGATTTGTTCGAGCACCTCGGGGCCCTGGTCGCCGACGGCGCGCTTGAGATCGGAAAGAGCGGCCCGCACGGCAAAAAGATTCGGGCCGATCTCGTCGTGCAGTTCGTTGGCCACCCTGCGGCGTTCTTCGTCATGCGCGGTCAGGAGACGATTGGCGAGGTGCTGGTTCGACGTCGTCTTGTTCATGAGCGATGCGGCGAGTTCGTTGAAGCCGCTGGCGACCGGCGCGAACTCGGCAAAGCCCGCCTCGGGCAGGCGCGTATCGAGATGGCCTTCCTTGAGGCGCAGAAGTCCCGAAGACGTCTCCCGCAGGCGCCGGAATACGGTGTTCACGTAGAGCATCGCCACGAGCGAGATCAGGCCGCCATAGATCATCGTCATTGGCAGGACGAAGCGGAAGTCTTCCCACACTTCCTCGATCTCGTCCGAATCGTCTGACCTCAAGAGGATCTCGGCGAAGTGCCGCTCGTTTCGAGTCGCGACCGGAATGATGGCATGGATATCGGTGGACTGGATCAGGCGCGTGAAAAATGCGGGCGGGTCGCCATCGCCGTCGGTCTCGGTATCTGGCAGCGTGCCATCGAGGGAGGCCACCGGAATCTCGCGGCCGCCGCTGAAGGTCATATCCACCCGGACATGGCGAATCTGCTCGATCTGGGCGCGCAGAACCGACAGATCGTCCGCTGGGGTCGATGAAGCTTCGATGGCGTGCAGCCGCTCCCGCACAAAGCGCTCTGCGATGAAGAACGAGGCTTGTACCTCCCGCGTCGTGGCGACCCTTGCATTGACGATCATGACGACCGCGAGGGCAAACCAAGCTGTGATGCTGACGAGCGCGAGGCCGATGGCGATCCGTCGCTGGAGGGTCGCGCGCGGCTTGCGCCCCGCCGAATCCTGAAAGTCGGTCATTGCCGCCTCGTCAAAAGCCTTCGTCACGAGCTTCCCGAGCGAGTTGGCGGATTGCCTCGTCATGACCGACGCCGGCAACTCGCAGGTTGAGGTAGTGATGAAGGTCCGACGTGAAGGACCGTCTGGTCTGTCCGGCCGCCGACTCGATTGCATGGAGGAGTTGGGGGATCGGCATGGCCGCGTTCAGTTCAGCCAGCCGGTCGCTCCCCTGGATCAGCCGGTTTGCCAGCATGCGCGGGGTTTCGACATAGTAAGCCCGGGCATCGGTGAGCAGCGTCTCGTACTGGCTGACGAGCGGCTCGCTCAGGCTGATGTCGTCGCGACTCTCGGCGACCCGGGCCAGAAAAAGTGCTGTCGGCGTCTTGTCGGTCACCTCCTGCCATCGTGCAGGTGCTGCGGATTGCTCGCGCTTTGCGCTGTCGGCCATCTGCGGAGGGCTCGGGTCGTCGCAAGCCGAAACGGCGAGCACGACGAGGGAAAGGAGCAGCAGGGGCGGGTGCGTCGGGAGCCTCGATGGCCACGGCCGCGAGTCGAGCATGACGACGTCTCCTCCCTTGGCGCTGCGCTGCCGGATAGCAGGCAATACCTACCTCATCCGTTGTTGGGCCGACAGGGGAAGTATTCCTAATCTGGTTTGGTCGGGCGAGAGGCGACGTGACTGGATCCCGCACCGCTCGAAGCATTGTCGTGCCGGTTCGACAAGTGAACCAAGCTGGTAATCGACCGGGTATTTCTTCCCGAATATTCTGCCGTCGGCTCCTAATGACAGGTTGGCAGGCGCGTGACAGGTTTTTCTCTCCGCTCTGGGAGGAACGCAGAATCCGTAGTTCCGCAACCACTTATGGCCGACGCAGGAATTATGCGTGGCAAGGGGGAGAGATGAAGAAATTCCTGAACTCGACGTCGGCGGTCACGCTCGCCATTGCACTTCTGGCGGCGGGTTCCGTCACGGCGATCGCCAATGATCGTCTCGTGGAACTCGCGGAGGATCCGGCAAACTGGGTAATGACCGGGCGCGACTACAACGCGCAGAACTATTCCCGCTCCACGGAGATATCGAAGGAAAACGTCGCCCAACTGAAGCCGGCGTGGTCGTTCTCGACGGGCGTCCTGCACGGCCACGAAGGCACGCCCTTGGTGGTCGACGGCATGATGTATATCCACTCGCCGTTTCCGAACACGACCTTCGCACTCGCCCTCGACGATCCGGGAAAGATCGTATGGCAGAACAAGCCGCAGCAGGACCCGACAGCGCGTGCGGTGGCATGCTGCGACGTGGTTAATCGCGGTCTTGCCTACTGGCCCGGCGACGACGAGACGGACCCGCTGATCTTCCGGACCCAACTCGATGGCCTGATCGTCGCCATGGACGCGAAGACCGGCGAGACCCGCTGGCAGATGGAGAACTCGGATATCGCCGTCGGTTCGACGCTGACGATCGCGCCTTACGTCATCAAGGATCAAGTCATCGTAGGCTCCTCGGGCGCCGAGCTCGGCGTTCGTGGCTACGTGACTGCGTACGATGTGCGCAGCGGCGAGCAGAAGTGGCGTGCCTACGCCACTGGACCCGACGAGGACATTCGTCTGGCCGAGAACTTCAACGAACCGAACCCGCATTACGGTCAGTTCGGCCTGGGTCTGGAGACATGGGAGGGCGAAGCCTGGAAGATCGGCGGCGGCACCAATTGGGGCTGGTACGCCTACGATCCGGGTGAAGACCTCTTCTACTACGGATCGGGCAATCCGGCGCCGTGGAACGAAACCATGCGGCCGGGCGACAACAAGTGGACGATGGCAATCTGGGGCCGCGATCCCGACGACGGCATGGCCAAATTCGCCTACCAGAAGACCCCGCATGACGAATGGGATTATGCCGGCGTCAACGTGATGATGCTCTCCGATCAGGAGGATCGGGAGGGCAACATGCGCAAGCTGCTGACCCATCCGGACCGCAACGGCATCGTCTACACGCTTGACCGGACGAACGGTGACCTCGTCTCGGCCGACAAGATCGACGACACGGTGAACTGGGTGACCGAGGTCGACATGGAGACCGGCATCCCGGTCCGCGACCCGGAATTTGGAACGCGGATGGACCATGTCGGCCGCGACATCTGCCCCTCGGCGATGGGCTACCACAACCAGGGACACGACTCCTACGATCCCGAGCGTCAGTCCTTCTTCATGGGAATCAACCACATCTGCATGGATTGGGAGCCCTTCATGCTGCCCTACCGCGCCGGCCAGTTCTTCGTCGGCGCGACGCTGAACATGTATCCGGGTCCGAAGGGCGACCGCCAGGCCAATCTGGGACTGGGTCAGGTCAAGGCTTACGACGCGATCAACAACGAGTTCAAATGGGAAGTCATGGAACGCTTCGCGGCTTGGGGCGGTACGCTCGCGACCGCAGGCGGCGTGATGTTCTACGGGACGCTCGACGGGTTCATCAAGGCGCGTGACTCCGATACGGGCGATCTGCTGTGGAAGTTCAAGCTTCCCTCCGGCGCCGTCGGCCACCCGATGTCGTACGAGCACGACGGGCGCCAGTACATCGCCATCTACTACGGCGTCGGCGGATGGCCGGGCGTCGGCCTGGTCTTCGACCTGAACGATCCCACGGCAGGACTCGGTGCGGTGGGTGCGTTCTCGGAACTCGCCAACTACACCCAGATGGGCGGCGGCGTCATGGTGTTCTCGCTGGACGGCGAGAGTGTCTACACCGACGACATCAATACGGGCGAGTACGAGCCGACCAGCCTGATCAGGGGTGATCGTGACGCGGCCAAGAAACAGCCTTCGGATCGCAATCCGAGCTGAAGCCTATTGCAACTGCAGGCCGGCACCTGACGCCCGGCCTGCAGCCCTCGCCCAGGATTTCTCATCAACCATCGGACACGTTCTCATGAGCACCCGCCGAGCCCGAACTTTGCCGCGCAGGACCCCACACGCTGCTTGCGTCTCCGCCGTCCTCGCCGCCTCTCTCGCCACGACCAGCCTGGCTTTGGCGCAGCCTGCGGACTCCGTCGTCACGTCGCCGACCCCGGCCGTTGCGAGCGGACCCAGCGAAACGTCCGACAGCGACATTCTCAAGGTGTGTGCCTCCACGAAGGAATCACCTTATTCGACGCGCGACGAGGACGGCTTCGAAAACCGCCTCGCCGAAATCCTCGCCGAAAGCATGGGAAGAACCCTCGAGTACGAGTGGATCAGCAAGCCCGCGATCTACCTCGTGCGCGACGGTCTGAACGAGAAGACATGCGACGTCCTTATGGGAACCGATGCCGGTGACGGGCGTCTTCTGACGTCGAACCCCTACTACCGGACGGCCTATGCCTTCGTCAGCCGATCGGACCGGGGGTTCGAAGGCACGCGCTGGCAGGATGTCGGTTCGAAGGAGCTTGGGCGATTTGCGACGCGCCTCTACTCGCCGGCTGAGACAATCCTGAAGTATTCCGGTAAGTACGAAGACAATCTGGCGTATCTCTACGGCTTGGTAGATTTCAAGTCTCGTAGAAACCAGTTCCTCGACGTTCCTGCGGACATGATCGTTCGAGAGGTGCGAGGGGGCGAAGCCGATCTCGGGATCGCCTTTGCGGCGGACGTTGCGCGCTACGTCAAGGCGTCCGGGGGCGAGCTGAAGCTCACGCTGATCGAGAACGATCTCGAACTACAGAACGGACAGACCGTCGAGCTGCAATATGCGCAGTCGGTCGCGGTTCGCCCGGGAGACGAAGCGCTTCTCGCCGAGATCAATGAAGCTCTCGACAAGGCCTCTTCGAGGATTACTGAAGTACTTGTCCAGGAGGGCGTCCCTCTCTTGCCGCTCGAGGAGACGACGAATTGATGCAGGGATCCGATGCATTCGGTATCAAGAAGCTCGCAATCGCCGCTTTTTTTGCCAGTACGACAGTCACGACCGCTTTAGGCTCGATACAATTCTATCACACAACGCAGGGAACGCCGCTCGATCTGTCTCTTGGCTCGGAGGAAGGGAGAGATACGGAAGCTGTGAAGCACTTTCTCGAGACCGGCGACAATAAATATATGAGCGACGAGTCAGTCCTCAAGAAAGGCGAAGAATTGTACCTGACCGCCTGTTCGGGGTGCCATGGCCACTACGGCGAGGGCAAGATCGGCCCGGGCCTCAACGATGATTATTGGACCTATCCGAAGAACGCCACCGACAAGGGGCTCTTCGAAACCATGTACGGCGGAGCTCAGGGCATGATGGGTCCGCAATATGGCCATCTGACGCTCGACGAGATGCTGAAGGTGTCAGCCTGGGTGCGCCACCTCTACATCGGCGATCCGGCCAAGGCGAAGTGGCTGACACCGGAGCAACGCAAAACCTTCAAACCCTTCGATCCCGACGCGAACGAAGGCTGAGATTGCCGTTCGGTGGAGGCATACAGGCCCGCCTGCCGAAAGGCACCGCAGAAGCAGGGCTCCCTTGGTCCCGCGAGAGGCAGAATTGAAAAGGAGGAGGAAAAGCCATGAAGAAGATAGCGATACTGGGTGGTTTCGCGATAGCAGCAGCGTCGACGGCCTGGGTTCCGGCTCTCGCCTATGACGGCACCAATTGCCGCGCACCGGGCAATTGCTGGGAGGCCAAGCCGGGTTACCCGGAGAAGGTGGAGGGATCGGAATATGATCCCCAGCACGATCCGATGGAACTCAACAAGCAGCAGGAATCCATCCAGGGAATGGAGGCGCGCAATGCACAGCGCCTGAACCACTTCAAGCAGACCGGCGAGTTCATCTTCGACGTGAGCGAGATCCCCGCGAGCAGCGCGGGCGCCGGCGAAGATACCGATGATGGCGATGCATCGGCGACCGATGCGAACGAGCCAGAGGCCTCCGGCCAGTGATTAGGCACCAACTGAGCCGGTAGTTCCTGCCGGGCGCGTCGTGGCGCATGCAAGGTCCTCCCAAAGGCACATGGGCTCGGGCCGTCCGGCAGGAATGTCTCATCGACCCGGTCAGTGTCGAATTCCCCTTTCCCCGACAACGCATGATGGATGCGATCTTGCTTGAGCGTCCGAACATAGACCTGGCGGAATGGCGACAACGAACGCAGGATTTCGAGCGCGAGATCGGAAGCGCGATCCTGGGTCAGTATGACGCCATCCGATTGTTGACGATCGCCACCCTGTGCCGGGGTCATGTGCTTCTGGAAGGCGATGTCGGTGTCGGCAAGACGACATTGCTGCGAGCAGTCGCCCGCGGATTGGGCGGACCCTACGAGCGGATCGAGGGAACGATCGATCTGATGCCGAACGACATGCTGTATTCGGCCTATGTTGCGGAGGATGGTCGTCCGCGCGTGGACCCGGGGCCGGCGCTCGCGCATGGCGAAAACCTCGCCGTATTCTTCTTCAACGAGATCAACCGCGCTCGTCCTCAGGTCCACTCGCTGCTGCTGCGCATGATGGCGGAGCGCAGCGTGAACGCCTTCCGGCAGGAGACGCGCTTCGTCCACCTGCAGGTCTTCGCCGACCGCAACAAGGTTGAGCGCGACGAAACGTTCGAGCTACCGGCAGCGGCGCGTGACCGCTTCTTCATGGAGATCGCAATCGCGGCGCCTCGTGATCGCGATGATCGGCGCCGCCTGGCTTTCGAGCCGGCCTTCCACGATGCCGATGCGCTGATCCAGGAGGTTCCGGAGGGGCTGCTTCCCTATCATCGCCTGAACGACCTGGCCGTTGCGATTCAGAGGGCTGTCGCGGTCAGTCCGGCCATCGAGAACTATGTTCTGAACCTGTGGGACGCGCTCCGCGATCCGGTGGGCCATGGGATCGTGATCGAGAATGTAGACGTCTCCCGTCTCATCATCGGCGGCACCAGCCCGCGCGGATTTTCTGCCCTCGTCCGGGCTGCGCGCGCAAGAGCGTGGATGGAAGGACGCGGCAGCGTCGTGCCGGAAGACGTGCGGGCAATGTTCCCGTCGGTGATGGGGCATCGGATCTTCTTCGCACCGATCTACGAGATGCACAGGGACAGGCTCGCGCCGGCGCTCCACGCCGCCGTGTTCGATGCCATCCCTGTTCCAGCCTGAGACCGAGTTCGCCGATGGTTGTCGCACCGAACCTACCTGCCGCGACCGAGTCGGACCTCGAGGAGTTCGCCGACCTCATCTACGCGCTGAGGCACCGCGTGTCGTCTTCACGGCCCGGCAATCATGCCAGCAGAAGCCCCGGATCACACGGCCGGTTTGCCGGCCTCGACCGGTTGAGCGGCAATTCCGACATTCGCCGGTTGGACCTTCGCGCATCGATCGCCAACCCATTCGAATCCGTCTGGGTGCGGCGGTATCTGCAGGCGGCAAGCGGCGTGGTCCACATCGTCGTCGATCTGTCCGGATCGATGGGATTTCGTGGGAGCGTTGCGCGTCATGCCGTCGCCGCGACGCTCGCGGGCGGATTGACCCGAACGGCGATCCGGAGCGGAGACAGGGCGAGCGTCCGCGCCGCGACTGGCGACAGATCCGACGCCTTCGTCATGGAGCCGACACGCCGGGCGTCCGCGCCGTCGGAAGTCGCAATGGCGCTCGCGGCCATTGCACCGACGGGATCGGGTCTTGCTGCCTTGCGCGAATGTTGCTCGCAACTGTCGACGACGCCCGGCCTCGTCTTCCTGATCTCCGACTTCGCTGCCGCTGTGGACGAGATACGGCCGGTCCTCGACGCGCTAGTCATGCACGATGTGCGGGCCGTCGTCGTCGGCGACCCCGAAGCCGAGGTGCCTGCGGCACGCTTCGGACTGGCGCATCTGGACGACCTGGAAGACCGCCGGGGAGGAGTCGCTTTCCTGCGGCCTTCGCTCCTGAGGCGCTGGCGCGAACGTCGGCGCGAGCATGGCAGGGCGCTCGCCGGCCTCTTCGCCGAAGCGGGATGCCTCGTGATCCCGGTCACCGGCCAGATCGACCTGGAGCAAATCACCGAGACGTTGATCGCCGGGCAGGCAACTCTGTGATCGCGTGTCGCACAAGGTTATGGGGAGCGGCACTCCTCTTGGCGCCTCCCTGCTTCTGCTGCCTGTCGGCCAGCGCCCAGGAACTGCTGATCGATGCCGATCCGCCGCGCCGCGTCGGCTGGTTCGTGGGCGACAGTCTGGACTGGTCGGGACACGTATCGGTCCCCGTGGGGCTCGAGCTGGACAGCGCGTCTCTGCCCGAACCCGGTCCTTTGGACAACTTCACCGAGATCAGCTCGATCACGGTCGCCGGGGAGGCGGAAGGCGATGCAACGCGCTATGATTTCCACGTCGTCTATCAGAGCTTCTACGTTCCGCTGGAGCCCCGCGAGATCACCATCCCGCCGCTGAACATCGGCTTCCGCGCGACCGACGAGAATGATCAGACGCGCCGAGACGTCGCCTTCCCCGCCTGGCCAGTCGTGCTCTCGCCGCTGCGTCCGATCCTGGAGCGGTCGTCAATGGAAGCGATGCGCCCGGACAAGCTGCTGACAGTCATCGATACGACCCGGCGGCAGGGCGTGGTTGCAACCTCCTGGGCGGCCCTCGCCATCCTCGTCGCGGCTTTCGGCTGGCATCGCGGCTGGGGACCCGCACGCTATCGCAGGTCACGCCCGCTTGCCCGAGCCTGGCGCGACATAAGGCGAGCTCAGCTTGCGGAGGTGCAGGGCTACGAGACTGCTCTCCTGAGACTGCATAGGGGCCTCGACGAGGCCTTCGGGCACCGGATCCTGGCTGACGACCTCGATCGGCACCTGCTGGGGCGTCCGGCCTTCGGCGACGTGTCCAGTGACCTCCATCGCTTCTTCGCGGCTTCGCGCGCGCATTTCTTCGCCGGTCGGACGAGTGCTGCCGCGAGCGTTCTTCCCGGCAACCTCCTTCGCGAGCTTGCGCGTCGTCTCAGCGCCATCGAACGGGGCAGTCGCTGATGTTCGCGCTCGAATTCGATCATCCATGGTTGCTCCTGGCGCTGCCGATCATGTTCGCGCCTTTTCTGGTCTCGGCGCTCCGGCGCTCGCCGCATCCTTATCGCCTCAACGCCCCGCTCGACCGGGCGTCGCAGGCGCTCTCATTGGCCTTGCCGGTCCTTGGATCAATCGCGCTGCTCCTCCTGCTCCTCGGCTTGGCAGGACTTCATCGTACCGATCAGGTCCTCATGCGGGAGGGGTTGGGTGCTCACCTCATGATCCTCATCGACCGTTCGTCCTCGATGGAAAGCACCTTCGCCAACCGCCGTCCTGATGGCGAGGAAGAGTCGAAGGCGGAAGCTGCGAAACGTCTGCTGACCGCGTTCATCGAGCGACGCCCGCATGACCGGGTGGGCGTGGCAATGTTCTCCACCGCGCCGCTGCTGGCGGTGCCGCTGACGGGCCAGCACGAGATCGTCAAGGCGGCGATCGCCACCATGGGCTTCCCGGGCCTTGCCCAGACCAATGTCGGAAGAGGGCTCGCGCTGGCGGCTGGCAGCTTCGGTTCGGAGACGGCGTCGGCTTCGCGCGCCGTCCTCCTCGTTTCGGACGGCGCGGGGGTGATCAGCCGCGAAGTTCAGGCGCAGCTTCGCGATATTATCGCAAGGCAGCCGGTGAACGTCTACTGGCTCTTCCTGCGCACCGAAGGAGCGAAGGGAATATTCGAGGTGCCCGCAACTGGCGAGCGCGACACGCCACAGACACGGCCCGAACGGCATCTGCATCTGTTTCTGCAAACGCTGGGCGTTCCCTATCGCGCGTTCGAAGCCGATAGTTCGGACGCGGTGCGCGAGGCGATCGGCGAAATCGACCGGCTGGAGGCGCGTCCTCTCCTTTACGAGGAGCAGGTGCCTCGTCGCGAATTCGATCGTCTTGCCTATGCCGGTGCCGCGGTCTGCCTGCTTTTCCTGGTCCTCATGAAGTCTTTCGAGACGACGCTCGTGGTTCGCTCCGTACCGCTTCCGGCGATCAGGAGGGTCGTGAGGTGACGGCGCTGCGAGTGATGTTTTCCACCGGTGAGACGACCACGCGGCGTAAGGGCCGAAGACTGATGACGGCGTCGCTGCGCGACAGCCTGCAGACGGGGTTGTTCGCTATTGCGCTGATCTGCCTGTTTGCCTTTGCCGCCTACCAGACGCTGTCGCTTCTACAGGCGTGGCAAGCGAACCGGTCAGTCCATGCGCTGGCCTCCGGCGCTGCCGTGTCGCTGGATGAGGATGCACCTGCCGAAGTCGTTCTCGCGGCAACCTACCGTCATCTGCGTCTGCGCGACGTCGCTGCGGCCGAAGCGCTTGGTCCGCGGTTTCAAGCCTACGACTCGCCCGACGTCGAGGCGGCATACCGCTTCGCCATCGCCAATGCGCGGATGAACGAGGCATTCGACCAGATCACCGCCAACCAGATCGACGAGGCGACTGTCACCGTCCGGCTGGCCCAGCAGGACTACCGCGCGGCGATGCGGCTCGTGCCCGGGGATTTCGATCTCAAGTACAATTTCGACATCGCGAGCCGGCTCGTCAGGGTCTTTCCGCGACCGGCAATCGAACCGGAAGAAGAGGGCCAGCGGCCCCGCGACGTCTGGACCGACCTGCCCGGTGTTCCACGGGGGCTGCCATGAACTGGCTCGGGCGGCGCGGCATCGCCTTCTGGCTCCTGGCCGCTGCCTTTCTCTCTGCCACGGGCGCGGCCTTCGGACCGACGCTTGCGCGCGAACGAGACGTCCTGACGCTGTTCTTCGTCATCGACATCACCCGCAGCATGCTGGCACGCGACCATGGGACGACGGATGCACCACTGAGCCGGCTGGAACAGGCCAAGCGAACGATCGGCGGGGTGACACGGCGACTTCCCTGCGGCTCGAAGGTCGGCCTCGGCGTCTTCGCAGAGCGCCGTAGCTTCCCGCTGATCGAGCCGGTGGAGGTATGCGCGAATTTCGGCCCATTCAACGAGGCGGTGGCAGGGCTCGAGTGGCGCATGGCGTGGGAAGGCGACAGCCGGATCCTGAGTGGGCTCGCCTCGGCGCAGGATGTTGCGCAGAAACTCAGCAGCGACCTGGTGTTCATCACCGACGGCCACGAGGCGCCGCCGGCGCCGATGGAGGGGCGTCGCACCGCTCCCCGCTCCGATACGACGGCCGGCCTGATCCTGGGGGCCGGTGGAAGCGAACTGGTGTCGATCCCCAAGTTCGACGACCTCGGCAATCTCGACGGTTTCTATTCGCTTCAGGACATCGCCGCAGGGGCGCGAGTGAGCATCGTGCCGCCCGGCGCCAGCAAGAGCGGGAACTATCATCCTCGGAACAATCCGGTCGGCAATCTCGCGGCGACGTCCACTGAGCACCTCACCAGTGTCCGCGAGAGATATCTTCGGGAAATCGGGGGCGAGGCGGGGCTGGGCTACGCGCCATTGAGCGACATCGGCGCGATCACGACTGAGATCGACATCCATACGAGCGCCCACCGTCTGGACGCCTCGGTGGACCTCTCGCCTGGCCTCGGGGCTCTGTCCCTCTTCTGCATCCTGGTAGCCTACGCCTGGAATGCTTCTGTCGTGTGGCGTGTGAAACCCGCTACCCGGCCATCCCATACTCGCACACAGGATCGTAATATGACCTTCAACCGACGCAACCTTCTAGCCACGGCGACACTGGCAGCCCTCACCGGCGCTGTCTTCACTTCGCCTGCCTTGTCCCACGGACCGACCCCCCAGAAGACCGATGCGAGCGTCGAGATTGAGGCACCCTTCGACGCGGTCTGGAACGTCCTGGCCGACTTCGCTTCGATTGCCGACTGGCACCCGGCCGTCCACTCCGCCAGCCCCGGAGAGGATGGCAAGAGCCGGGTACTGATCCTCGATGGCGGATCGATCATCGAGACGCTCGACGTATCGAGCAAGGAGCGCGGCGTGGTCGCTTGGCGGTTGGCTACCCCTAACCCCGACGCGCTGGCGGTGAGCTCCTACAATGACAAGCTGATGGTGGAGCCGACCGGCGATCAGATGACCACCGTGCGGTGGATAGGGCGCTTCTACCGGGCGGATACCAGCAACTTCCCGACGGAGGGGCAGACGGATGAGGCGGCGATGGAAGACATGACGCGCTATGTGGAGAGCGGCCTTGCCGGGCTGAAAGCTTATTTCCCCGTGCGACCCAACTAGGTCATAGACCCATAAAGCTCTTCCGGTGATGTGCGTGTTCTGATTCACTTCCCATTTTGGGGAGGTTCCGATGGCACGTTTTGATCTGACGGATTTCGAGTGGTCGGTGATCGAGCCGCTTTTGCCCAACAAGGCGCGGGGCGTGCCGCGGGTGGATGATCGGCGGGTGCTGAATGGCATCTTCTGGCGGCTGCGCACCGGTGCGCCCTGGGCCGACATCCCGGCGCGCTACGGCCCGCATACGACCTGCGTCAACCGCTTCAACCGGTGGCGGAAGGCCGGCGTCTGGGATCGGCTTCTGGACGCCGTTTCAAAGGGCTTACGATGGCGATATCCAGATGATCGACTCGTCCTCGATCCGTGTCCACCAAGCATGGCGCCAACGCGGAAAATAAGACGGACGATCCCGTTGCATGGGTTGCTCGCGCGGCGGGCTCACCACCAAGATCCATGCCCTCGTCGATGCCTGCGGCTTGCCCCTTGCGCTGAAGCTGACCGAGGGCCAGGCGCACGACGGACGCAGTGCCCGCGACATGCTGGACGAGATCGGAGCAGGTCAGATCCTGCTCGCCGACAGAGCTTATGACGCCGACGCACTGCGGCGCAGCCTGACGGAATGTGGCGCCTGGGCCAACATCAAGCCGATGCCGCGCCGGCGCAACACTCCCGCCTTCAGCCGCTTCCTCTATCGCTACCGCAACCTTCTCGAGCGCTTCTTCAACAAGATCAAGCACTTCCGGGCCGTCGCGACACGATAGGACAAACGCGACGACAACTTTCTTGCCGGCATTAAACTCGCTTCATTCCGGATCTGGTGTCGGTTTAATGAGTCGATGCCCTAAGCCGCGGAAGCCTATCGATGCCGCGCTGCTTCAATCGCTGACGGCCGCGATGCCGCCCCAGTCTCAGAGCGCCCGCTGATGTTGCGGCTCATGTCGTACCGTCAGGAGCCGATCCGCAGAGGCGACTGCTCTGCGTCAGCGGCGAATGGTAAAGGCCAGTCAGGACGAGGGCCGAGGGCGACCAGGAAAGGTAGGCGCGCACGAGGTCGAACTCCGCTTCCTCGTCGTAATCGGTGTTGCCGAACATGATCTGAAAGCCGCGAGCCGACAGGATGGCCTGCAGGGCGGAGGCGGTCTGTGCGAAGAAGGCGTTGCTCATTGACGGGACGATTACGCCGACGACACGCGAGCGCGCAGCGGCGAGGCCGCCCGCCATCAGGTTCGGGACGTAGCCGAGCGTCTCGATGGCGTTGGCAATCGCCGCACCTGCCTTCTTCGACACGGCCTTCGGCCTTCGCAAATAGAGCGAAACCGTCGAGGGCGAAACATTCGCTGCCTCCGCGACGTCGCTCATTTTCACGTTTCGACGGTTACGGCGGGTTCGCCGTGTCGATGCTTCGTCCACCCCCGCTCCCAACTGCCGTGGTTCGACGTCTCGCTCCGACGCCCATCATCCACCATCACATGATTCGCCACGAAGATGTTACGATGCTTCAGCCCGGCAATGGCACCGCGTAGCGCTTCAGGGCGGCGAGATCGGGCGAGACGCCAAGGCCGACCCCCTGCGGCACCAGCATGTCTCCCTCTATCACTGGCGGAAAGCCGAGGATCAGCTCTTCCCGCAGAGGATTGGGGTTCGCATCGACCTCGAGAAGCCCGCCACCGCCGACGGCGGCGAGCAGGTGCAGCGATCCGATCAGCCCGATGCCTCCGCCCAGCCAATGCGGGCAATAGACCACGGCGTGGTCTAGGGCATTCCTTGCGATCGGCAGGCAGCCCGAGATGCCGCCCCACTTGCCGATGTCCGGCTGCAGATATCGGACGGCGCCACTTTGCGTCATCGCCGCGAATGATGTCGCACCTCTGAGGTTCTCCCCGTTCGCGAGCGGGACGCCGCAGTCGGCGGCGATCGATCGCCATACGTTGATGGGCGTATCGGCTCGGACCGGCTCCTCCAGCCATCTCGGCTGAAGCGGTTCAAACAGCTGTGCCATGTGTATGGCGGTCTCGGCATCCCAAGCCTGGTTCGCGTCGACCATAAGATCGGTGTCTCCGCCGAAGGTCTCGCGCATCGCCTCGAGATTGCGGCAGTCGCGTTCCTCGCCGAATCCGACTTTGATTCTGAACCGACGATGGCCGGCCTCAGCCTTCTCCGCAGCGAGTCGCTCGGGCGCATCGGCATTGAGTCCACTCGCATAGGCTTTGACTTGCGTGACATCCGGCCCGGCGAGGAACCGATGCAATGGCTTGTCGTCCCGTCGCGCGAGCATGTCCCAGATGGCGATGTCGATGCCGGCGATCGCCTGCGCCAGCGGACCCGGTTCTCCGCTCTGGATGGCAAGAACCGCCGTGGCGTCACTGAGGAAAGCGAATGCAGCGTTGGGATCGTCAAAGGGGCGCCGCGTCACGAGTGGAGCCAGCACTGAGGTGATCAGTCGCGCCCGATGCTCGGCCCCGACGGCAGGAAAATTGCACCAGACCTCGCCCCAACCCTCCGCTCCGTCCGTTCCGATGACGCGAACGAACACGGCAGGCCTGTCCCGCATCACGCCGAAGGACGTCACGACCGGAGTCTCGATCGGCACCCGAAAGACCAGCGGCACAACATGCGCGATGGAAAAGGCGTGGGAGGACATCTTAGATCCTTCGTCAGGTTCGGCGTCGGGCTGGGGGACTGAAGGCCCTTCCAGCGCGCGGGAGAAGATTCATGCCCACTTCGGCGGTGACGACGATTCGCGGACGACCAGGGAGAAATCGATCTCGCGATGCATCATCGCCGGATGCCCAGCGAGCGTCTGCACCAGATATTCGCCGGCCCTCGTCCAGATCTCGTCGGTAGGCATATGGATGGTCGTCAATGCCGGCTGCAGATGCCGGCTCCATTCGAGATCGTCGAACCCGACCACCGAGAGGTCCTGCGGCACGGCAAGACCCAGCTTTTGGGCTTCCAGCATGACACCATAGGCGATGACGTCGTTGCCGCAGACGATGGCCGTCGGGCGCTCGGAGCGCTGCAGCAGCGTCCGGGCCGCCTGCCGGGCTTCGTCGAGCTTGTAGTTCACCTGGATCTGCCATTCGGGCGGAGGCGTCGCGCCGGCTTCCGCCAGAACCGATATGATGCCGCGCAGACGCGCCTGGGCACGGTCGTTGTTCCGCTGCAGCGCCGCGACGATGCCGATCGATCGGTGTCCGAGATCGATGAGATGGCGCACGATGCATCGTCCGGCGGCTTCATTGTCGACGCCGATGCTCGGATAGGGCTTGTCCGGATCGTAGACGCCGACATTGACGAAATCGATCTGCTGGGACTGCAGCAAGTCACGCAACGCCTCGTGATGGGCGTCGCCGCGCAGCAGCAGCCCGTCAATCCCCCGGCTGACCAGATTGCGCGCCTGTGCAAGCTCCACATCGAGATCGTACTCGTTAGTCGCCAGGAGGAGGAGATAGTTCTGACTTGACAGATAGCGCTGGAGGGACTGGAGCCCTTGCGCGAACATCGCATTGTCGATGGTCGGGATGATCGCCCCGATCGTGCGGGTTCGCCTGGAGGACAGGGCCCGGGCTGAGGCATCGGGAATGTACCCGACCTCGTCGACGATCGCACGGATACGCGTGCCGAGCTCGGCGCTTACGGATTCGGGGCGATTGAGAAACCGGGACACCGTCGCCGTCGACACGCCGGCCTGCTTGGCGACGGCTCGAATGCCGATGCCGCGTGCGCGACGGGTGGTCGTGTCGATATCTGAAGTAACCGATTTCATAAGGCGTGCGTAATCCCCAATGTTGATGTCGAATAGCCGAACCATCACAGCTGGCGCAACCTAGCTCTATGACGCAGTGCAGCGACGATTTTGCCTCGGTTTATCCTCGTCGAGATTGACGAACGGTTTCCGTAAGGCGTATGTAACCGGTTACAAAAGCGGCCCGGGATCGGGGAGGAATCGATCCGGGAGCCGTCGGTGCAACGGGAGGAAACCATGGCATCACGTGAACGCAACGCATTGGGCTGCATTCTCGCCGCGCTGACGCTTTCGACCACGGTCGGAGCGGCGTCCGCGCAGACCTTCGACTGGAAGGCTCACGAAGGCGAAACGATCACCTTCCTGGCCAACAACAATCCGGTCGCCACGGCGCTCCTCAAGCATCAGGACGAGTTCGAGGAACTGACCGGCATCGACCTGCGGGTCGACAGCTATCAGGAACAGCAGATGCGCCAGCGCCTGCTCACGGTCCTCAACGCGCGATCGGACGAAGTCGACGTCTTCATGACGCTCCCGTCGCGTGAAGGCATGCAATATTCCGCGGCCGGTTGGTATGCCGACCTGACGCCATTCACGACGGACAGCGTCTCCCCCGACTATGATTTCGACGGATTTGGAACGGCCCTGGTCGATGCGGCGAAGTTCGACGGCGTCCTGACCGGCATCCCGCTCAATATCGAGGGGCCGGTCCTCTACTACCGGACGGACATCTTCGAGACCTGTAACGTCCAGCGGCCCGAGAGCATTGCCGACATCGAGGCGGCCGCGAAGACCATCAAGAAATGCGATTCCTCGATCACGCCTTTCGCCTCGCGCGGCCTGAAGCCGGCTGTCCCCTACACCTTCTCCAATTTCCTGCACAATATGGGCGGGCAATACATGAGGGACGGCAAGTCCAACCTCTGCTCGGCAGAGGGCAAGGCGGCGCTGGAGACCTATGCGAACCTTCTGAAGGACTACGGCCCTCCAGGCGCGGTCAACTACTCCTTCTACCAGCTGACGTCGCTCTATCGTGCCGGTCGGTCGGCGATGAGCTTCCAGTCGTCGAACGAGTTTCCCTCGGTGATGGAGGGTGGCGAACGCCTCGAGGACACGGCCATCATGCCCCTGCCGAAGGGCGACGGCGGATCGGTCCCGACCACCATAGGCTGGGCCATTACGATCTCGGCCTTCTCGGGCAATCAGGATGCAGCCTGGTATTTCGTGCAATGGGCGACGAGCCCTGAAATGCAGGCGAAGCTCGCCCTCGAAGGGATTGCGCCGCCGCGCCAGTCGGTTTCGCAGGACCCGGCCTACAAGGCCTGGCTCGAAGATCAGCCGCTTCGCAAGCAGTGGCAAGAGACGCTCGATGAACTCGCACAGACCGGCAGCTCGGAAGTCGGCTTCCCGATCATCCAGAACCCCGAATCGCGCGAATATATCGGGCAGGCGGTCAACCAGATCCTGCTTGGCGAGGCCGATGTGGACACCGCTTGCGCGGCTGCCGACGAGGCGCTCGATGCCTTGATCGCGCGGGAATGATTTCCACTCCCCATCGACCCTCGTGATCGGCGGCACGAAGCAAGCCGATCACGAGGGTCCTCGCGTGCCTCGCCTCGGGCGAGGCACGCCTCTCGATGAACATGCGAGCCGTCCGCCATGAACAAGTTCGCCCTTGCACCCGGATTCCGGGCCGCCGTGATCGGTGGTGCCGGCGGCATCGGTCTTGCGATCCTGCGCCAGCTCGATGACCTCGGTGCGGAACTCCACGCAACCGGGATCGGCACGGCTGAACTCGCCGACTGCGACGCACCGCAGGGCACCCGGCTCTCCGTCCTCGACATCACTGACCAGAGCGCTGTCGACGCCTATGCGAACGACGTCGGTCCGGTCGACCTCCTGGTAAATTGCGCAGGCATCCTGAAGCGGGACGAGGAATACACGATCGACATCTTCCGCGAGGTAATCGAGGTCAATCTCATCGGCACCATGGCGACCTGTCTTGCCTTCCGCCAGGGGCTTTCGACCCGCAAGGGCTCCATCGTCAACATCGCGTCGATGAACGCCTTCGCCGGCCTGCCCCGTCTTCCGGGATACTGCGCCTCGAAGGGCGGCGTCGTCATGCTGACGCGGTCGCTGGCGCTCGCCTGGGCGGCCGAAGGCATCCGCGTCAACGCCGTCGCGCCCGGCTTCATCGAGACGAACATCAACGCCGAGGGCCGCAAGGACGCGGCCCACTACCAGAAGATCGCCGAACGGACCGCTTTCAAGCGTTGGGGCCAACCTGACGAGATCGCCGGCACGGTCGCCTACCTCGCAATGCCCGCCGCGTCATACGTGACCGGCGCGGTCTACGCCGTCGATGGCGGCTTTCTGGCGGGATAAGACAACGATGCAAACTGCCAAGGGCCAACTTGCAGCGCTCGGTGCGCCGGCCGTCCTCTTCACCGTAGCGATGATCGCCTTCCCAGTCGTCTACACCCTGTATCTCAGCATGGAGGCCTTCAGCGCCACCGGCACGACGCGGTTCGTCGGCGCCGAAAACTACACGCGCATGATGAGCGACGAGAATTTCTGGGATGGCCTCGTCATCACCTTCTACCTCTACGCCCTGTCGCTGACGCTGCAGCTGATCTTCGGCACCGGTCTGGCGCTGCTGCTCTTTCGTGCCAAACGGCTGCCGGGTGTCGTGAGATCGCTCTTCATCTCGCCCTTCATGATGCCGCCGGTCGTTGCCGGAATGATGTGGCTCGTCATTCTGGACCCCTCGCTCGGAGCTGCGAACTACATCCTCACCTCCTTCGGGTTGCCGCCGTCCGAATGGCTCGCGTCGCCGCAATGGGTCGTGCCGACGCTGGCGCTGATCGATACCTGGCAGTGGAGCCCCTATGTCGCGCTGATCGTGCTGGGTGGCCTGCAATCGCTGCCGCCCTCCGTCTACGAAGCTGCCGAAATCGACGGCGCCTCGGGCTGGAAGCGCTTCTGGCGCATCACCCTGCCGCTGCTGCTTCCGACGCTGGTCACGGCCATGGTGCTGCGCTCGGTCGATCTCCTGCGGTTCTTCGACCTGATCTACATCACCACTCAGGGCGGTCCGGCCAATGCCTCGCTCACCCTCAACATTTACGGCTTCCGCACCGGTTTCGAGTTCTTCCAGCTTGGCTATGCCAGCGCACTGATGGTGACCCTGTCCGTCATCGTGCTCGGCGTCACGCTCGTCCTCAACCGTCTGCGCCACGCCGTTGCCTGGTAACGCCATGTCATCGCTCGCCAACCGCCCTTCCGACCGGTTCGTCACCATCATCAACGTCGTCCTGCTGGTCGCAGCCGGCATCGCCGTCCTCGCACCGGTCGCATGGATGGTGCTGTCGTCCTTCAAGCAGAGCTTCGAGGTCACGGCCTACCCGCCGACGATTGTCTTCGAACCGACCCTGGACAACTACCGCTCGCTCTCCGAGACGACGCCCTTCATTCAGTTCGGGTTGAACTCGCTGATCGTGACGATCGGATCCACCGCGCTCGGCTTGCTTCTGGGTGCGCCGGCCGCTTTCGCGGTTTCCTGGACGCGGATCACCTGGCCGGCGATCGTCACGCTGCTGGCGCGCATGGCACCGGGCACGTTGTTCCTGCTGCCCTGGTACGTGATGTTCCGGCAGGTCGACATGATCGGGACCTATAGCGTTCTGATCCTGACCCATGCCGTGATCACCATGCCGATCGTCATCTGGGTCCTGCTTCCGTTTTTCGATAACATTCCAAGAAGCGTCTTGGAAGCAGCCCAAGTCGACGGATGCACGCCGGTCCGCATCTTCTGGCGCATCGCATTGCCGCTGGTCGTCCCCGGACTTGCGGTCTCGTCGATTCTCGCCTTCGTGTTCTCCTGGAATTACTTCCTCTTCGCGCTCGTCCTGTCGAATTCCGAAACCAAGACGCTGATCGCCGCTTCCTTCAATTTCATCGGCGAGGGCTCGACCAACTGGGGCGGGCTGATGGCGGCCGCGACCCTGATCGCCCTGCCCCCGCTCGCCCTCGCCCTCGTCGTCCAGCGCTGGCTGATTTCGGGCCTGACGCTCGGCGCTGTGAAAGGCTGAACCATGATGTCGACCAAGGATCAAATGCGAGCCGCCGATTTCCAGGGCAGCGACGTGATCACCATCACATCCACGACAAAGCCCGTGCCCGGCCCCGGTGAAGTGCTGCTGCGCGTTTTGCGCACGGCCCTTTGCGGCTCGGACTTCAAGCTCTGGCACAAGGGCGCGGAGTTCATCGCCGGACACGAGATCTTCGGACGTGTCGAACAGCCGGGCCATGCCATGGATGGCAGGCGCTGTGCCGTCTACATCCCGTTGCATTGCGGTCGCTGCGAAGCCTGCCGAGCCGGCAACACCCAGATGTGCATCGAGGTCTCGTCGCTGATCGGCTGGAACCGCGACGGTGGCTATTGCGAATTCGTCTGCGTCCCGGACAACTGCCTTCTCCCGGTTCCGGACGACATCGACGACGATCTCGGCCCTCTCCTCCTCGATACGATCGGAACCTCGGCCCACGCCGTGCGTGAGGCGGAGCGCTTCCTGCCGCGCGAGGCCGACCGCAGCGTCCTCGTCACCGGCGCAGGCCCTGTCGGGCTCGGCGTCGTCCTCGCATTGAAGGCGCTCGGCTACGAGGATGTCTTCGTTTCGGATCCGAACGAGGCACGGCTTGCCATAGCGCAGGATTTCGGCGCGAAGCGCTATGCCGTGGGCAGCAAGGACAAGCGCTTTTCCCTGATCGTCGAATGCTCGGGCGCCCATCCTGCCCGCAATCTAGCGATCGAACTCGTCCTGCCGAAGGGAGTGATGGTCCTCGTCGGCGAGAATGCCGCGCCCTGGACGATCACCGAAGACAAGATCTTCAGACGAAAGGATTTCGCGATGCTGCGGACCTTCTATTTCCCGAAGTCCGACTTCGAACCCAATATCGAGCTTCTGCGGGCGAACAAGGAGCGATACCGGCGCCTCGTCGACGACGCCTTCGGGCTCGACGCATTGCCGGAGAAATTTGCCCGCTTTGCCGCAGGCGAGACGATCAAGCCCGTCCTGGCTTTCGCGGAGGCACGCTGATGGCCTTGATCCGCATGCAGCAACTCGTCAAGAAATATGGCGACCTGACCGTCATCCCCGGTCTCGACCTGGACATCGCCGACCATGAATTCGTCGTGCTCGTGGGCCCATCCGGATGCGGCAAGTCCACGCTCCTGCGCGTGCTTGCCGGCCTGGAACCCATCGACGGCGGCGAGCTTTATATCGGCGACCGCAAGGTCAATGATGTTCCCGCCGCACAGCGCGACATCGCGATGGTCTTCCAGGACTACGCCCTCTATCCGCACATGACCGTCCGCCAGAACATGGCTTTCGCGCTCGAAATGCGCGGCATGGGACGCAGCGAAATCGCAACGCGTGTCGAGCATGCCGCAAGGCTTCTCGACATCGGCCCCTATCTGGATCGCCGGCCGAAAGCGCTTTCGGGAGGACAGCGCCAGCGTGTCGCCATGGGACGGGCAATCGTCCGCGATCCTCAGGTGTTCCTGTTCGACGAACCCCTGTCCAATCTCGACGCCAAGCTGCGTGCGCAGGTCCGCACCGAGATCAAGGCGCTCTCCCAGACGCTCCGCACGACCATGGTGTTCGTCACCCACGACCAGATCGAGGCCATGACCATGGCCGACAGGATCGTCATCATGAAGTCCGGCGTGATCCAGCAGGTCGGAACACCGGAGGAAGTCTACGAGACGCCCGCCAACCAGTTCGTCGCGAGCTTCATCGGTTCGCCCTCGATGAACTTCATGCCGGTCACCCGCGACGGCGAGCAGCTGGTGCTTGCCGATGGAAAGCATCTTGCCGACACGGCCGATCTAGCCCGGCGGATGCCCGCCAATGGCAGTGCGGTCCTAGGCGTGAGGCCGGAGCATTTCCTCGTTGTTCCGGAGGCGAGTGCCGCGATCTCGGCACGGATCGATCTCGTCGAGCCGCTCGGCTCGGACACGCTTATTCACCTCAAGATCGCTGGAACCGACGCCATAGCCCGCGTCGAACCCGATCTTCGGCCGCGCCCCGGTGATGTCGTCTCGCTGGCTCCGGTTCCCGGCAAGACGCATCTCTTCGAGGCAAGTTCAGGTGCGGTCATCCTCTGATTTCGGGACGGCTGCCACCGGCATTTCCCGTCCGAGACCGACGACGGACTGCAATGCCGACACCCAAACCAGACGACAGGGCCGCACGGTTCGACCAAATCCCAAGGAGGTACAGCCACAATGTCCATCGACGGTCTGAAAGACCCTTCCCTATTCACCCAGTGTTGCCTCGTCGCAGACCGCTGGATTGCCGTGGACGGCGACAATGGCATCGCGGTCATCAATCCGGCGGACGGCGCACTGGTCGGTACGGTCCCCAGCATCGGCATCAAAACGCTGCGCGAGGCGATCGACGCGTCCGAGGCCGCGCAGAAGCTCTGGGCGCGCAGGAGTGCCAAAGAGCGTGCCGGCCTGATCCGACGCTGGTACGAGCTGATCGTCGAAAATGCCGACGATCTCGCGCGCATCCTTACCGCGGAACAGGGCAAGCCCCTGGCCGAGGCGAAAGGCGAGATCGTCGCCAATGCAGCCTATCTCGAATGGTTCGCCGAAGAGGCCAAGCGCGTCTATGGCGACATCGTCCCGCCGCCCGGCAACGATCGCCGCGTCCTCGTCATGAAGCAGCCGGTGGGCGTCTGTGCCGCAATCACGCCGTGGAACTTTCCCAATGGCATGATCACCCGCAAGGCAGGTCCGGCCCTTGCAGCCGGATGCACGATCATCGTCAAGCCGGCTTCGCAGACACCCCTTTCGGCGCTGTCGCTCGGCGTTCTGGCCGAGCGCGCCGGTATTCCCGCCGGCGTCTTCCAGGTCGTCACCGGCAAGGCCGCGATGATCGGAGAGGAGCTCTGCGCCAACACCAAGATCGCCAAGATCAGCTTCACCGGCTCGACCGAGGTCGGCCGCTGGCTGATGCGCAAGGGCGCCGACACGATCAAGCGCCTGTCCCTGGAACTCGGCGGCAACGCACCCTTCATCGTTTTCGAGGATGCCAACATCGATGCTGCCGTCTCGGGCGCGATGGTCGCGAAGTTTCGGAATTCCGGGCAGACCTGCGTCTGCGCGAACCGCATCTATGTCCATGAGACGATTGCTGCGGAATTCACCCGCAAGCTCGCAGCCGAGGTGGATCGCCTGACCGTCGGGCGCGGCGATGCGGACGGCGTCATGCAAGGCCCGCTGATCGACGACGCTGCCGTCGCCAAGATGGAAGAGCATCTGAAGGATGCACTCGACAACGGCGCCGAACTCGTGACCGGCGGCAAGCGTCACGCGCTGGGCGGCACCTTCTTCGAACCAACGGTGATCACGAAGGTGACCCAGGCGATGAAGCTCGCCCATGAGGAGACCTTTGCGCCGCTGGCGCCGGTCATCGCCTTTTCGAGCGAAGCCGACGTGATCGAGATGGCCAACGACACCGAATTCGGGCTGGCTGCTTATTTCTATACGAAGGATCTCGCCCGCACCTTCCGGGTCGCCGAGGCGCTCGAAAGCGGGATCGTCGGCGTCAATTCCGGGCTGATCGCCAATGAGATGGCGCCCTTCGGCGGCTTCAAGCAGTCCGGTCTCGGACGCGAGGGCTCCAAATACGGGATCGAGGAATATCTCGAAACCAAATATGTCTGTGTCGCCGGCCTATGAGCGGCAAACACCCGACATGGCCGCGCAAAGAGGCGCGCGTCGCCTGCCTCGGCCTCTCGGCGCTCGACTATATCTGGGTCGTCGACGAACTGCCGGGCCATGCGAGCGCGAAGGTCCGTGCGGACGACTTTGCGGTGAAGGGCGGTGGCATGGCTGCGACGGCGGCCGTCACAGTCGCCCGTCTCGGCGGCCACGCGTCCTTCGTCGGCCGCGCGGGCGCCGACCGCGAGGGTGAACTGATGCGCGCCGAACTCTCGGCGGAAGGCGTCGACATCGAGCATTTTCGGCTCTTCGAGGGCGCGCGCTCGTCGATCTCGGGCATCTTCGTCGACAGGAACGGCGAGCGACAGATCGCCAATTTCCGCGGCGCGGACTTGCCGGCGGGCACGGATTGGCTGCCCTTCGGGGTATTCGGCAGTTTCGGTGCCCTCCTGTGCGATCCGCGTTGGCCGGAAGGCGCGAGCGCAGCCTTCGGCGCCTGCCGAAAGCTTGGCGTTCCCACGATCCTCGACGGCGATGTCGCGGAGGCACAGATCTTCGACGCGCTGCTGCCGCTCGCCGATCATGCGATTTTTTCAAAGCCCGCGCTTGCCGGCTATGCCGGCAGCGCCGACGGAGCAGCCTTGCAAGCGATAGCCGAACGCCACGGCTGCACCGTGTGCGCGGTGACTCTGGGCGAAGCCGGCGTCCTCTATTTGGAAAACGGCGAGTTCCACAGCGTTGACGCCTTCCGCGTCGATGCAATCGACACGACGGGTGCCGGCGACGTCTTCCACGGCGCCTATGCCTATGCCGTCGCGCGCCGTGCGCCGACGAGCGAGGCCATGACATTCGCGGCCGCCGTCGCAGCGCTCAAATGCACGCGCCCGGACGGGCGCAGCGGAATCCCAACCCTCGAAGCAAGCCTATCATTCTGGAGACACCAATCATGACGAGCATCGGAAAACTGCGCGGACTGACCCGCCTGGCGGATGACGACGGCCATTTTACGATGGTCGCGCTCGATCAGCGTCCGCCGCTGATTTCGGCGATCGCAAAAGCCAAGAATATCCGGCCCGAAAACGTGACTTTCAAGGACATGCTGGCCGCCAAGCGCATGCTGGTCCAGGCCCTCGCCGGCGACGCAAGCTCGATGCTCCTCGATCCGAACTTTGCGGTGCCGGCAGCCCTTGACATCCTTCCTGCCCGAACCGGCCTCATCGTCACGCTCGAGGAACATCGTTTCGTCGAGACGCTCGGGGGGCGGCTGTCGCGTTCGATCGACAACTGGTCGGTCGGCAAGATCCGTCGCCTCGGCGGCGACGCCGTCAAGGTTCTCGCCTGGTACCGCCCGGATGCCTCGCCGGAGGTGATCGAGCATCAGAGAGACTACGTCCGCACGGTCGGCGCCGAATGCCGCCGGCACGACATTCCTTACGTTCTCGAACTTCTGGTCTATCCATTCCCCGACAGCGCCGGCCACACGACGGATTACGTCGAATCCCCAGATAAGCGTGCCGAACTCGTTATCGACAGCGTGCGGGAATTCGCAAAGCCGGAATACGGCGTGGATCTCTTCAAGCTCGAGACGCCGCTGCCCGGCTCTTCCTTGCCAGAATGGTCGGATGCGGCGGATTCGAAAGCGGCGGCAGCCGAATTTGACGCGGTGGGATCGATCTGCCGCGACGCAGGCATTCCCTGGGTGCTTCTCTCGGGCGGGGTGACGCCGGATCAGTTCGGCCGTGTCCTCAACTACGCCTATGCCGCCGGTGCGCAGGGGTTCCTGGCGGGCCGCACGATCTGGCTCGACGCGATCCAGTCCGCTTTCCCGGACGAGGCAAAGGTTCTTTCGGAGCTGAAGGCCGACGGCAAGCAGCGCTTCGAACGCCTGACGCAGATCACCCGAAGCCACGCGAAACCCTGGCTTTTTCCGGCCTCGGAAGTCGCCTATACACGCGAGGGCGCCTTCGCGGCTGCCTACGCCTGACGGCGGACTTGCAGCCGTCACCATGGTCCCAGGGCGACAGATGCGCTGTCCTGGGACGAGCGCGAGTCGTGCGAGATGAAAAATTAAGCAGCCAACAGGTAGTGCTTCGGCCGTAGTCCAAAGTCGGCGCGAGCGACGCGGGCCCGCTGGCAGGCCCACTAAAACACTGCCCGTCCCCAGTCCGCGCTCGGCTGGAGCACCCCGTCCGCCTTCGCCGCCACCTTCCTTCCATCCCCGACGGGCGCCGACGCTGCGCCTTGGCAAGGGCTCCGCGCCGACGCCCGTCGCTCAACCCGCAAACGAACTCAGCAAAACCGCCGGGAGCGAACTCACGACTGGATAAAAATTAGGGGCAACGTCAATCGTCCTCGAAACCCATTGCCCAAACTCCCGCGAAACTTGCGGATTCGTACCCGGAAACGAGCCGCCGAACTTGTGGCTTTTGCTACCTAATGCCGGGGTTATCGGCGTCCAAAAATTGCACGCCGGATCACAAAGGGACCACCTCATTCCGCTCTCGCGTCAGGCTGCCGAGACGATCGGCGTCCTCAGGACCATAACCGGCCGAGGCCCCCTCGCCTTCCCGAACAGCCGTCACGCACATCGCCCTATGAGCGAGAACGCAATCGGCTATCTCCTCAACTGCGCCGGATACCACCACCGACACGTGCCGCACGGTTGGCGATCGACTTTCTCCACGGGGATGAACGAGCGCTTCCCCGCAGATCACCGCATCATCGATCTGATGCTGGCCCACACGCCGAAAGACAAGGTTGAGGCGGCCTACAATAGAGCGGCGCACCTCAGGCGACGCCGCGAACTTTATCAGGCGTGGGCAGATCTGCTGATGCAGGAGCAGAGGCCGACGGCAGATCTACTGATCCTGCCGCGGCGAACAAGCCGCGCCGCCTAAGCGTCCACAAGCAGAGCGGTTTTCAAGCACCCGGCAGGAGGTCCGAAATGGACCTTCTCCCGATGAACGCCCGGGCTCTGTCCGGTTTTTGGTCAACGAAGGAGGTATTCCTATGAGACATTGGGCATTCGATAAGGACATCACCAAGGAGCTGAGCGCGGCCTGTTCCACAGCCGGCATCCCAGCCAGCCGGATGCGCAAAGGCGGGCTGCCGCACATAGCAACGATCCGGCGGTGGCGGACAACAGACCCACAGTTCGACGCGCGGCTCGAGGCCGCTTCTGGTGCGCAGCCGAAGGTGTATGATTGGGAGCAGGTCCGGCGTGAACTGCTGGCGGGCCACTCGCTAAGCGGCTTGCATAAGCAGGTTCCCAATATGCCGATGTGGTATGAAATTGCGGCCCGCGGCAGGGCTGAACCGGCCTGGTATGCGCCTATCAGAGAGGCCTTGGTCGAGAGAGAACGTGAGCGTCTGCGTCGTCGCGCTGAGCGGAAGAGTGATCTGCTGTGTCGGCTCCACCGCGGCGAAACACTGGCCGAGATGCTCAGTCGCGGTCTGATCGGCAGGTCGCTACTGGTCAAATGGCGGGCCGGAGATGCCGACTTCGACTCAGCGATCAGGACCACGATCGCCGATCGCCAGGCTGTGGAGGCAGCCCGAACAGCGGCAGCAACCGAGGCCAAGCGGACGCAGCGATTTTTCCAAAGGGAGCAAGCCAGGCAGCGCCGGCTAGGAAAGCGCGGCCCTCCATGGATCCGGTTTATGCCTCCGCCGAGAAAGCCGTTCCACGAACGTATCCTAGGGAGGCTCGAGATGACGTGATCTCCAGCATCTTCCTAGCGGTACTTGAGGGCGAGATACGCCCGGACCAGATACCGCCCAAGGCGAAGAACTACATCACCGCCTACTGGCGCGGTCGGCCGGAGTTTCATGCCCTGTCGTTTGACGCCCCTGTCGGCGGCAGCGGTGGGACGCTCACCCTGCACGACGTCATTGCTCAGCAGTAGACGGCCTCACTCCCGGCAACATCGCGCTGGCGTTCGTCGGTGCCGGCGCGAGCCCTCGGCCGAAAGTCTGCTCGGTTATCACGAAGTGCCGTTCCACCGCCGTAGCCATCGCCTCAGCCATCTCTGCTTGAGCGAGGTCGTGGTCCTGCCAGGACACGCGCGGCCGCTTTGCAGCGCAGCGCTGCCGCGTCTCCGGCGGCACACCGGCAAGGGCGAGCTTTATGACAGTCCGGAGTTGGCGGGCAGTATGCGACATGGAGTCCTCGTCGAGAATCAGGGTCGAAGGTCTGCCGCACGACAACAATTCTCCCCTCCGCCTTCTCGTCGTCAATCCCTCGATTATCAGCTGCCCAAGTAGCTTTTTGGGCGCCACTCGCTGGACACATAGATCTTACGGGGCTGGCTGAAACCGCTGACGCACCGAGCCCAAGGGGCGAGCTGAACGTCAGCTAAACGGCGCGTTCCGGAGCTGTTCGGTTCGGCTGTGGCCTATTCCCCGACGAACCAGCGAGTTTCGAGTCTACGAGGACGGCGCACACGAAAATGCTGGCTCTCTGCACTTCCCGGAACATCGCTGCCACATCGAATTGGAGACTAGGATGGGCAAGAAGAGGGCTCCGAAAGCCGTACGCATGATTGTAGGCGCGTTGGCATTCATGACCGTCTCCGTCTTTATTCTTGCGGCCATGGGGGCTTATTTGGTCGTCGGACTGCAGACTGATACGTCTCTCGTTCCCCGCTCTGACGGTGGTGAGCTGGAAGCCTCCTGGGTCGAGTGAAGGGGCCGCCCGACGCGGTCCGAGGGCGAAACGAGGATGTCCGCACTGCCACCCGCTTTAGCGAGCTCTCCCCCTCATTCCGCACGAAGCAATATCGGAGCGGGAAGCAGGAGAGGCAAAGTCGGCGCCCAGACAGACGATGCACGAGTAATTGGGCCGATTAGAAGTCAGGTTGCGGCATCCGGCAGCAGAGCGGCGACTTGCCGCTTCATCGAGCCGAGCCAGCTTCTCTTTGAAATGGTCCGGGAGATGAGGGTCAGCCTGCGAGCCAGCTCGGTTTGCAAGGTGACGACACGCCTGGGGATTCTTGATTAATTCGAACAGGAACGACTTCTGGAGGTCATTGGGGCGCCTAAATTCCATCTGGTCCCATCTTCGTTATTAAACAACGAGATAATACCCGGTCCGTTCCGGCTCCCCTCACCTGGCCGTGGACCGAGTTATCGGACGGTCGGCGAGATCGACCCGGCACGACGTCATAGCCTAACAGGAGGCGATGTTGGCTGACTGCTTGATTTTCAACCTGTTCCTGTAACACTTGGCCCGCCTGCGCGACACGGAGTGGATCATGACACGCGTTGGGAGAGCGAACTGATGGCGCGTTCGCGTGGAATCTGGTCGACGAGCAGCGTCCTCTACCAATCCCGAGCAGACGCCGCCGAGGCCGATGCTGCAAACGCCGAGACGGACGGTCAGCGACAGCGGCATGAGGAATCACGAAAGAACTGGCAGCGTCTAGCCGACCAGGCGCGGCGGCTTGAAGCTGAAAAAGCGCGCAGGCTGACGGGGAGCTCAGATGACTAAAGTGCATGAGCGACGTCCTGGGGACGATCAGTAATGTCTGAGAAGCCAGCTATTCGCCATCTCGGGCTCACCCCTTCCCGGGTTGCCTTGATGCACCGCCTCAACGACAGCCCGGTCGAGGATTCGGTGGGGCTCGAGATGAACGAGATGACCGGACACGAGTTGCGGGCGGCGGACCATCTGACGCGTGCGAAGATCGCTGAGGTTGTTCCGGGCTGGCGGATGACATTCTGGTACCGCCTGACGCCGCGAGGCCGCGAGGCCGCGAGATGCTGCAGGTGCTGTTATCGCTGGGGCTATGAGAACGTTGCGGATGGGCGGGCACCTCGCTCGCCCTTGGCTGCTAAGCGCGACATGGCGCTTCGTCGGTCGATGATGCGCCGTCTGCTCTCACTTCTCTTCGGACCTTCAGCCGAAACCCGGCAGCAAGCGAGAGTCCTGATTGTTCTTCACGGACCTGAGAGGGCGTGCTAAGGGCGCGCGACAAGCTGCGGATGGCGGGTGTGGTGGATGCGGAAGATGACCGCCGCTACGGGGGCGATGTCATGCGCGAGATCGAGCGGCGCACCGGCTATCGGCATGACAAGGACACTGCAAAACCGACGGACGAGCGGTAATAGCCGCGGGGGATTGCCCCGCCGCGTGATCGCGGCAGGGCGCCGAGCGCGCGTGGGTTGGGTTTAACGCGCTCGCAGCCCCCGCCGTGCTCTTCGTCGGAGGCCGGCCGGGAGACTAATCAGTCAGGCGCTAAATACAATGCCGCTGTCGGCTCTCGTCCTGCGCGAGGTCGCCGGGCCCTCCTGCCTGGTCGCCCGCTCCGATGGCGCCCGAGGCATCGCGATGTTGCTCCGCGCCATCCGCTATGCTGACGTGGCCCACGCATGAAACGCCGCGAGATTGGAGTACTCATGACCACGATCGAACGGGCAGCGGCCATCGCTGAGCAAGCTCACGCGGATCAGGTCGACAAGGCCGGTGCTCCATACATCACCCACCCGATCCGGGTTGCACTCGCTGTCGAGGGTGAGGAGGCAAAGATCGTCGCGCTCCTTCACGACGTCGTCGAGGATAGCGAATGGACGCTCGACCAGCTCAGCGCTGCCGGCTTCTCGGATGCCGTTGTCAAAGCCGTTGATGCACTCACCCATAAAGACCGCGAAGATTATTTCGACGCTGTTCGGCGCGCTAAGGCGAACCCGCTGGCCCGGGTCGTGAAGTTGGCCGATCTCGCCGACAATTGTGATCGGACGCGCCTGGGGGAGATAACCGAACAAGACGAGCGGCGCCTGGAGAAGTACGCTAGAGCCCGTGACATGCTGCTGGAGGAGGAATGATCCGCCGGCTGCACTCCCGTCCCATCCATCCATCCCTCCTCTGAGATCCGGCAGGAAGTGGCTCTGCTCGTTGCAACGCATGGGGCGCAGGCAGTATGGCTGATAGCGCGTGATCGCCAGCGGGACGCTTTAGATAATCAGCACTGGCTCGACGGGACGGAGGTGCGCCGCCGCAGCCGCTACTGGAGTAGCGTATTATCGGAGATCGAGCGCCAGTCCGGATACTCGCACCAGCCGGACACGGCCATGCGATATTTGGATATTGCTGAAGAGAAGCGGCGCTCTCGGAAGAAGGCGGCGGAGACGATCACGTTAGACGCAGATTTCCCGTCTTTCCGCTCACCAGCACGTTCTAGATGTCTGCCCGCAACCGTGGACGAATACCCTCTGCGCGACGTTGGCTCCCTTCCGCGCGGCGCGGGCGCCGCTGCATCACGCGGTTCAAAGGAGACGACGGATGCGCTTGCTAGTGCCGCTTATCATCCTGCTCCAACTGCTTGTACTACCGGCGCACGCCGAAGCAGAGTCTGACGCGGAGTATGATGCCTGTGTCGAACAGGCCGACGCCGTCATGCCGGAATACGGCGAGTGCGGCGGCGCTTTCCTGGACCGGAAGGACGAGCGCCTCGATCGAATTTTGCAGGCGGTGATGGAAGCCATCGGCGAAAACAGCAAGGAGCCTTTGCGGGATGAACAGCGGGCATGGCTGGCCTACCGCAACAAGACCTGCCTGTTCTATTTGAACGAGATGGAATACGGCCAGAACGGCCGCTATCTCTCGTACTATGCATGCCGCGCAGCGGTTATTCATTCGCGCATAGATGCACTCGAAGATGTCCTGGCGACCCTTGCGCCGCAGTAACACGCGCAGGCGGCGGTAGCTTGAACGCTGGGGTCGCAAAAAGATGTATGTGCAATGGGATGCTCCTGTACGATGCTCCCAATGCAGAAATCGAAAGGTCAGCATGCCCATCCGAGCAAACATGACTATCGATCAAGACGCCGGAACACCGTTCGGGCTCTCGTGATACTCCATCGGCTCACGCGATCGCCGGTCGAGACCACACCGGAGGTAACGGTGATGGTCATACTGCACGGCCCGCAGGGCGCATGGATCAGGGTGCGCGATCGTCGGCAGGATGCGTTGGAGAGCCTGCACTGGCTAGACGATGCGGAGGTGCGCACCCGCAACCGATACTGGCACGGCGTAGCGCGCGAGATAGAGAACCAGACCGGTTACCAGCATGAAACGAACGCTGGAGAACCAGTTGAGTAGCGGTGGTAACCACTGAAGCGCGCCCTGCCGCGCGGAGGTGAGGCAGGGCGCCAAGCGCGCGTTGGTAGGGCGAAGCGCGCTCATCCCCCGTCTGGTCTGCGGCAGGGGCAAGATGAAGCTTATCCGTTCGGGGGTGGATTACAACGCCGCCGAGGACGACGGTGCACCATGGAGGTTGACGGCGCCTACATTGCCGCCTCCCCGTCTTTCCGCTCGCCCCGCGCCACGATCCGCAGCACGTCGTCCGGCAGCGGCCGCTGCAGCGCCGACGCCTCTGCCCACTCCGCCTGCAACCAGACCTCGATCTCCTCCGGCTCGGTCAGGATCACCGGCATCGCCTTCGGGTGAATCGGCCCGACGATGGAGTTCGGCTCTGTTGTGAGAAAGCCGTAGAGGTCGGCGTTCACCTCCCCCTCCTTCACCTTCCGAACGCTGGTCCAGTTCGTCCAGATCCCGGCGAAGACCATCAGCGGCCGGCTCTCGTCCCGGGCGAACCAGGTCGGCACCTTCTTGCCGTCGATCGTGTCATATTCGCAGAACGACGTGAGCGGCACGACGCAGCGGTTGGCCGGCCCGAGCCAGCGGCGCCAGTGCGGGCTGTTGGTCCGCCGGATGTTCGTCACGCCCGGATCCGTCTTCTTGCCCTCAAGCGCGTATTTGGGTGACGGCATACCCCAGCGCGCCATCGTCAGCTCGCGCACGCCATCCTCGCCGTTGCACACGATCGGCGCCGTCGTATCGGGAAAGACGCCCGGCAGCGGTGGCATGTTGCCGGTCCTATCCCGCATGGCCCGGGTGAACTCGAGGATGGCTGACTGGCCCTTGGTGATGGAGAAAAGATTGCACATCGCAGCAGGAGAGCACGGCGTCGAAGCGCCGTCGAGCGGCCCCGAAACGACAAAAGCCGCCGTCCCGGTGATGAGACGGCGGCACCTGCAGGGCAGGCAAGCAGGTGGCGGCTAGACCCGCGGGCGGTTTGCCGGATCGATCGGCCGGTTGACGGTATCAACATGCGCAGTGCGCTTGCGCCCTGCCAAACCGGCCAGGCCCAAGAGGCCGATGAGCCCGAACCAACCAAGGTCGAAGCCGTCGTCGTCGTTCTGATTCGTCATTGGCTGCACCGTTTCAGTATCTGGCGCAGTGGCCTGAGCGAGGGCGGCGGTGCCGGTCGAGGTGAGGAGGACAGCGGCAAGAGCTGCTGCATAGAGAGGATTGCGTAGCATTTCGATTTTCTCCAGCGGTCACGATTTCCCGGAATGACAACGCGCTGAAAACGTTCCTGTGAAGTCGCCGTGAAGTGCGGTGGCAGCTACGTTCCGGACGAACCAATCCTCGTGGGCCGCGTTGGGTACGGCGATCAACATCGGGTGCGACAGATGTTCTTTTTCTTCTCAAACGGCATCGGCTGCCTGGGCTCCATCATCGCCTCCATCATCCTCAACCTTGTGGTAATGGCAGTTCTCGGCATCTTCTGAGGCGGAAACGACGAAAGCCGCCGACACCCAATCAAGGGCACCGGCGGCTCTGTCACAATGGCGAAAGGATGATGTTATGAGCGAGTGGCAGCCGATCGAGACGGCGCCGGTGCGCTAGGAGGAGCGGCCAGACTTTTCAGTCCCGCCCCCGGCCTCATCACGCTGCTTCACGCGGGAATGGCAGCCCGTGCAGAGGCCCTATCGCTCTCCGTGCCAGAAGATGACCGGATCACCACGATGCGGCTCTACGTGGTCGCAGACGGCTGCTGCAGTGGTTCGTCCATTACGCTCGCATTCGGCGCAGAGGGGATGCTCGGCGAGTTAGGCCTTGGCTATCCGGCGCCATGCTGCTGTTCAGTACCAGCGCCGCCAAGGTTGCTCTTGGGTGCGCTGGCGATCGTACTGCCTGTTGGCTTCTCGCTTGGTGCGCTGGCCTGATGGGCGATGGATCGGTGGTCGGGTGGGCAAGTCGCGCCTCATGCTTGCCAACGCGCATTACGTTTGATTTTCTGCGACGGGAGGTTGCGGAGGAATGGCAATGACCAGTGCCCTCGTTTCGACGGTGACCGGCCTGGCTCGCGCGATGCAAATCCTCGGCCTGTCTTTGCTTGCTGGAGCCGCACCCGTTTCCGCTCAAACTGCATCCCCCGTTCCCGGCGAAGAACACTGCGTGGTCAACGTTGCCGCGGATGACGTGCTCAACCTGCGAGAGGGCCGCGGCACGTCGGCACGCGTGTTGACGGGAAAGCGGTATGGATCCTGCGGCATTATCGTTACCGACCCATGCCAGGGGAGTTGGTGCCGAGTGGATGACGGCCACTATCAGGGCTGACGCTTCATCGCCATGGTTTCCCCCTGCCCGCTACTGCGTTACCGGCGTCTCTCCCGGCGACAAGCTGAGCCTTCGCGCATTTCCCTCATCGCAAAGCCGGGTCCTTCATCGCCTCGGTCGAAACCAGTGCTCCATCTCTTTCCTGCCCTACGCCAAAAGCGGGTGGCAGAAGATCCGCGTCGACGGCTGGGAAGGCTGGGTGAGCGAGCGGTACTTGAGCGGGCAATGACAGCACTGGTTCGCTTGGCCTCGGCTAAGATCCTGCGACGCTCGGCAGATGGATTGCTTGCAGCGAGCAGCTGTTGGCGCAAGCGGGCTGTGATGATTCGTTAACTTCGAGTTGAACTAGTTCGCGCCGGTAGCCGAAACCCACAGATCGATGTCAGATATCTGGTATCAACAGCCCTCTGACTTCCTTGATCCGCCGCATTAGTCGATCGAAGAGGTAGCCGAACAGTCAGGCCACGCCCGGTGGTTCGCGGCCCGCCTTGTATGAGGGCTTCAATGACCACTAGCTCGAAACGCCAACTCCGCACCAAGATCCTCGGGCTTTCGCTTGAGGTAAGGAATTGCGAAGGCAGGTTCGGCGGATGGGAGGGACCGCTGACAGCGGGAGTCGAGCAGCCCATCATGGAATCCGATCGGCGCCGGTTTCCACTGTGACTGCGCCCCCTATCGCCGCGTCACTCTCGGATTTACTGAAGCGCTGAGCGTTCCCATACTCGCGATGCGGGGTGGCCTGGCACCTGCCAACGCGGAAAGCGATTGCTCTTCTCAGAACAGGGTGTCGGGCGTACCGTGCGTCATGACGAACGATGACAACGCTTATCACGACGTTCTAACCGGTGGGTGCCTTTGCGGCGCCGTGCGCTATCGGGCCGAATACAAACCGATCAACGTTCGTGTCTGTCATTGCCGCCTCTGCCAGAAGGCAGTCGGTGCCGCCTTCAACGCCCGTATCCTGCTCGACGGGAGCTTGGTGGACTTCGAAGGACCCTACGCGACAGCTCAGTCGTCTCGGACCTTCTGCGCGGATTTTGCCCGAGCTGCGGAACATCGCTCTTCACCCATCGGCTCTCGAGCGGCTGGACCGGCCTGACCAGCGGATCGCTCGACGATCCAGACCGATTCAAGCCTGAGGCACACACCTGGGTCTCGGCCAAACAGCCCTGGGTCGTCATCGCCGATCAACTGCCTCAATACGACGAGATGCCGCCCACTTAGAAGACACCCACCGCTAGATGAGCCCATATTGCCAGTGTGACCACGAGGACGACGCCGGCCAGAAGAACCCGCGGCAGAGGGCTGCGCACGGTTTCAAAGACAAGAACCAGAGCGACGCCGGCCCCGCCCAAAAGCGCTGCTGCCGTGGCGAAATCCTCGGAACCCCAATTCATGACGGTAACGCTCCCACCAGCAGCCTGATGTAGGCCGCGAGAGCGGCACCGCCATCCTTCTTTACCGCGGCAACGCGTTGGGTTCTAAGGGCCACTCAGCATGAAAAGGACTCAGCATGGCCGCTTCGCCCGGGCGACAGCATTTCGTCGACACCAACAATCAGAAAATCGTCGCGGTCGTTCAGATGATCACCCACCTGAAGCAGGCGGGCGCAGAACGCACCGAGGTCTTCTTCGTCGGCGGAAACAGCGTCGTTGTCCAAGGGGCGATCGATGACGTCTTCGGGCGCCTCTGGCCCTGAAACACGTCCGCAAGCAGCTCCGCGCGGTTAATCTGAACGGTCGATGAACAGGCCGTTCGTGACCCGTTAACCCACATAGACGCATCCCGCTTCACGTGGTTGCAGCATCCCGTCCCTATCGGTGCAACCACCAGGCCGGATCGTCCCCAAGGCGATCCGGCCTTACCATGCTGGAGTGACAATGAATGGATGCGGAGCGGGAACTTCGGGAAGCCGTCAACGGAATGCTAGACTCGCTTGATGCCGTCGTTAAGACCTACGGGGGGCTAGACCCTTACCTGCTCGTCGACCTGATCTCTGAGCAGATCGAATTCTCGCACGACAGGATCGAGGCAGTTATCAGAGAAGAAGCGAGCAAACGGGCAATCCCGCTGCTCCCTGCTCGCCCGCAGACACAGCACTGAGCGTGGCGGAGCGGCTGAAGCAGCAAGCTTGCCCCCACCGCCGCAGCAATGCCACCTTCTTCCGTCTATAGCTTGGCCAACGTCACACGTATGAGGGTCCACCATGTCCATTGTTGAGACCAACGAAGCGGAGCGATCCCTCGCCAAGGGCTCCGACGGCAAGGCCTACGATGTTCATCAGGTCGTTGTTCCCGAAACCGAGGGCGGTCCGGAGAAAACGGAGTGGCTGCTTTCCTCGGGAATCAAGCTGGCGACTAGCGATGGCAGTTCGTTCACGGTGCCGGGCGAAGATCTTGTCCTGACGAAGGTCGGCGGATAGACTTCTGGTTCGATCGTAGCTGCAAGGCCGGGAGGTCTCGCCTACCCCATGCAGATACAAAAAAGGCCCGCCGAAGCGGGCCCTCAAACACATTTTCCGACCTTAGAAGCGCTTATCCCTGTTCTCGGCAGAAAGGTCAATAGTCCTACTGCCCGCGCCGAATAGGAACGAATTCACTTTCTGCGCTTGCTGTCCAAGAAGCGCCGGGCGTCGGCTTCGAGGGTGGATGTGAGGCGAGTTAGGTCCGCAAGCTCGGCATCGGGTAGCGTCGGGATCGGCTCTCGGCTCTCACCCGGCGCGGCTCGGATTGGTGCCGGTCGCAGAGGGTGGAGAGCTCTCGCATTTCATCCACCGCCGCCTCTGCAAGAAAGTAGCCACGCCGCCAGATGCGGCTGTATGCGGCTTCGTAGCTGGTCTGGAACTGCTGGGATACCGGCTCAGCGTAGCCGAAGATGCTCAGGGCTCCGCGCGGATCACCATCGCGGAGCCGAGGGAGCCCATCCCGCCCTCTTGGACAGAATTCGCCTACCGGCTGATGGCGGCGATGCCGATCGAGCGGGATGACGAGGTAGTAAGCTTCCTCGCTGTCCGAAATCTCATGTTCCGCAAGCGGGAGATCGTGAAGGCCCTCGTCGAATGGGTCGACCACGGCTCAGGCGGAAATGACGAGGCCGTCACCTTTGTCCGCGCCTCGGTACCCGACGCCACCGGTCAAGAGGTCGAAGCCACAACACACTGGATGGCAGACACACTGGCGGGCGATCGACGCGGCCCGAGCCATCAGCCGAGGGAGGGATACCACCATGCAGCCTAATCAGGAGCGGGCGATGAGCCAGACGGTCGAGACCACCACCCTCACCCGCGGAGACCGCCTCCTCCGCCTGAGCGAGGTGAAGGGCAAAGTCGCTCTGGGCTCATCGACGATCTACCGCCGCATGTCGGCCGGTACGTTCCCGAAGCCGATCTCCCTCGGCCTCGGCACGGTGCGGTGGAAGGAGAGCGAGATCGAAGCGTGGATCGCGGAGCTGACCGTGCAGTGAAGCTGCGCATGATATTCAAGGTGCCCCGTGCCCGGGCTTCTCTAAGCGAGTGCGATGCTCAGCGCGCGCTTCCCGTCTTTAACGGGTTGATGCCTATCGTTCAGCAGGAATGCGGCCATCTCAATCGGTGCCAAGGGTTTTGCAAAGAGAAAGCCCTGGAACTGGTTGCACATCAGCGTGCGGAGGAAAGCCGCCTGTTCTTCCGTCTCGACGCCCTCCGCGGTGATCCGCATCTTGAGTGAACTGCCGAGCGTCGTAATAGCCTGACGGATGTCCCGGGCCGCTTGATCCCTTTCAATTGCAGAGACAAACGAGCGGTCGATCTTGATTTTGTCGAACGGGAACTGCCAGAGGTACGACAAGCTGGAGTAGCCCGTCCCGAAATCGTCCATTGCGATTGATACCCCTAGCGCTTTCAGTTGCTGCAGCTTCTCTAGGACCGCCCCCGGGTGCTTGATGAAGAGGCTCTCCGTTATCTCCAGTTCGAGGCGGCTTGGTTCCAGTCCAGATGCGACCAGGGCGTCCCGCACGATTTCGGCGATGCTGCTCCCGACGAACTGGGTCGGTGAAAGATTGACAGCGACCGTAAGGTGATCCGGCCACACGGCAGCAGCGCGGCACGCTTCTTCGATCACCCATCTGCCGATCGCGCGGATCTGACCCGTGCCCTCTGCGATCGGAACGAATACCGCCGGTGAGACCATTCCGCGTCGGGGATGCTCCCAGCGGAGAAGCGCCTCGAAACCCATCGTTTCTGACGTCTGCGCATCAACCAGCGGCTGGAAATGGAGACATAGCTGCTGGCATGCAGCGGCCTTTGACAGGTCCGACTCGATCGCCTGGCGTTCTTGAGCGACGCGATCCATGTCTTCCTGAAAGAAGCGAAATCCTCCGCGCCCATCGTCCTTCGCCCTGTACAGCGCGAGGTCGGCACTACGCAGGAGTTGTTCGCCCGTCTTACCGTCGGTTGGAGCCATCGCGACGCCGATTGAGACGCCTACGGTGAATTGATTCCCGCCGACTTCTATCGGAGGTCCAAGTGCCTCGATCAATCGTCTGGCCAGTCCCGATGCGGCATCCTGGTCGGCATTGAACTGAAGGACCCCGAATTCATCGCCACCCAGGCGGGCCAGCATGTCATTCTGCCCGATGCAGATCTGGAAGCGCTGGGCTACTTCAATCAGCAAGGCGTCGCCGATTGCGTGCCCCTTGGTGTCGTTGACCAGCTTGAAGTGGTCGAGGTCGATGAAGTGAACGGCATAGGTCTGGGAGGCTGCATGCCGGTCCTCAACAGCTGCCGCGAGTAGCTCATTGAAGCGGGCCCGGTTGGCGAGCCCGGTCAGGACGTCGTTGTGCGCGAGATAGTTGATGCGCTCTTCCGCCAGTTTGGCGTCCGTCACATCGGAACCGACGCCCCTGTATCCTGCATAAACGCCGCTATCGTCGTAGTGGGGCTGCCCGGTCACTCGCCACCAACGTCGCTCTCCCTCTCGGCATAGCGGAACCGTGACATCCTTGAAGGGCTGGCGCGCATCAATCTCACAGAACAGTGAACCGCACCGGGTTTCCCGGAGGCCATTTGGTTTGAGTCCTACGCGGCGATGGGCATGGCCTCAAGCTGCGCGTAGTAGGCGGCTTCCGCTTCTGCGGGCGGGATGTTTCCGATCGGCTCGAG
>NZ_JAAAMJ010000025.1 GCF_010500835.1 Aurantimonas aggregata
TCCTCCCTGTGATCCAAAACCATCCGAACCGCGCGGGCGCGCACCTCGGGACTAAACGGCGGAGTTCTCTTCGTCATGGCTCCAGTCTCTCAAGAGTTGGAGCCTCCGACAAACTCGGGGCGGTTCAGAATGGGCGGAATTGCTGCGGTACGGCCCTGGCGGCACGGTCGAATTCGACCGTCCGGCCGAGCCATCCTTAGCGATCGACCCACCTTATACCGGACTCCTGTCGGGCACGCGGCCAGTCTATGGCTACACCGTCACGGATGCGACAGGGACGGTGCTGGATCGCTCCGACGCCAACGCTCCCGCCGGACGACCTGGACCAGCAGACCCGGAACCCGTTCTTTCAATAGGACCGACGCTCGACGGCACCGGACCCGTCATGATCGCCGAACTCTTTGTGCCGGAGTTTGAGGTATGGCTCCGGCTGGCGCGGTCGCGGTCGGATGTCACCGCTTTGACCAACACGTTCTTTGCCCAATCTCTCGAAGAGCTGGGGTGGGCGGCGCTGGCAATGCTCGTCGTCATGGTGCTCACTGCCGTGGGCATTGTTCGCTTCAGTCTGCTCGGACTCCGGCGAGTGGCGGCGCAGGCCGAACGGATCACCTTTGACAATCTGGGGCATCAGCGGCTTTCGGGCTCATCGGCACCTGCGGAGGTTCAGCCGTTGATTGCCGCCGTCAACCATGCCTTGGACAGCATAAGGACCGGTGCCGTTGCTCAACGCGATTTCTCCATCCATGCCGCCCATGAACTGAGGACGCCGCTTGCCGACCTCAAGCTACGGCTGGAAAGCCTTGCATCTGCTCCCGACCGGGACGCGGCAATGCAGGACATCGATGCAATGGCCCGTCTCATCGAGCAGTTGCTGCACATTGCCAGGTTGGATGGCAGTACGGTCTTCTCCCTACAATCGCTCCACCTCGGCGAGACAGTTGCCCAAGTCCTGCAGGAGGCGGCCCCGCGGCTGGTGTCCGCCGGATGGTTGATTGAGGCGGACGGCCTGAACTTACCCGTCCAAGTAATCGGCGACCCGACGCTGATCGCCATAATCATGCGAAATCTCGTGGATAATGTCCGTAAACATATACCGACTGGCAGCAGTATAAAGGTCTCCATTTCCGACGATGGCACGCTTCTGTTTGCCGATACGGGTCCGGGATTGCCACGAGGGTTTCCCTGTTCAAACTTTGCACGGTTTGTCCGGGGTAATGACGATGCTCGTTCCGGAAGCGGACTGGGACTTTCGATTTGTGAAACCGCCATGCGGCGCATGAGTGGAACCTTCAGCCGAGAACCCACGGTGAGCGGCGCAGCATTTCGAATGACCTTCAAGTTGGACCGACCGTCCTGAAATCGGACGAACATATTGAACCCATAGGCCAGACAGCCACCCACCCGATGGCGACGACGACTTCGTCGAGGGCTCGGGAAGGAACTGCCAAGCCACGCAGTTCACGTCAGGCAACCGAGTGAGAATGAACGCTCAAAACTATGGATCGGGCGACGACACGGCAGCGATGCGCGGCGGTGCATCGGCCATGACCGGGCGGTGGCCTCGACAGCACAGATAAACTTCGTCCTCGGTGGCGGCCTCGATCCGAAAGCCGGCACTGCGGAGCATCGCTTCCATGCCGGCCCGGTTGGGCACCCACCAATTGGTCGGATCAGCCGCGTAATTGTGCTCGATGAACGTCATCCGCGGGAACCCATCGTCCTCGAACGGCGCCGTGTCCTCGAATTCGTAATTCGCCTGGACGGGGCTGACCTGCCGCTTGCCGCGCAGCATCGATTGGAAGAGGAGGTCGCTCTCCGCCACGTGCTCGTAGATGAGGTCCAGCGCCAGCAGCGGATGTCGCAGGTGATAGAGGACACCCATGAAGATGACGAAATCGAACTTCTGGCCGAGTTGACCGACGTCGTAGACCGACAATTGCTCGAACTCGATAGTCAGACCGGCAATGTCCGCTGCCAGCCGCGCCTGCGCCAGATACCGGGGATCGGAGTCGATGCCGACGACGAGGTCGGCGCCGCGACGTTTCATTTCGAGTGAATAGAAACCGGCATTGCAGCCGATATCGAGGACCCTGCGTCCGCGCATGTCCAACGGAACGAGATGGCGAAAACCATTCCACTTGAAGGTCGGATAGTCTCCCAGGAAATGCTCGGGAGCCGTCTTGATGCCATCCAGTTCCATGTTGTGGAACCACGGCGCCAGCGCCTGGATCCGGCTTTCGACGTTGTCTTGCACCATGTCTCTGCTCATGCCGATAGCTTTTTGAAGCCGCTTTGGCGCGGGCCGTCGCCGCTTCGGTAACTCAAGTGAGGTTCGTCTCTGCGAAGGAGTAGGCGGTCCTGCTGCTCGGACGAGTCCCGCTCCGTTCGTGGTTGTCGTTGCGCTGCGCGTTGGCGAACCACGCGATCGTCGGCTCCAGTCCCTCGACGAGGGTGACGTTCGGTTCCCAGCCCAGCAGCGACCGCGCCAGCGAAATGTCCGGCCGGCGACGCTGGGGATCGTCCTGCGGCAGAGGGAGATGGACAATCGGCGATCGGGAACCGGTCAGCCTGACGACCACGTCCGCCAGTTCCCTGATGGTGAACTCGCCCGGATTGCCGAGATTGACCGGCTGCGCCGGATTGGGCGCCACTTCCATCAGCGCGACGATGCCGGCGATGAGGTCCGACACATAGCAGAAGGAGCGCGTCTGTTCGCCCGTTCCGTAGAGCGTCAGCGCCTCGCCTGCCAAGGCCTGGCAGATGAGATTGGAGACGATGCGCCCGTCGTCCGGCTGCATGCGCGGGCCATAGGTGTTGAAGATCCGGACCACGCGGGCGTCCACCCGCCCGGCACGGAGGTAGTCGAAGGTCAGCGTCTCGGCGGCGCGCTTGCCCTCGTCGTAGCAGGCACGCGGGCCGGTCGGGTTGACGTTGCCCCAATAGGCCTCGGTCTGCGGGTGCTGCAGCGGATCCCCATAGACCTCACTGGTGGATGCTTGGACAAGCCGTGCGCCGCAGCGCTCGGCGATTTCCAGGATATTGTTCGTGCCGACCACGCAGGTCATCATCGTATGAACGGGATCGGCCTGATATCGCGGCGGCGATGCCGCGCATGCCAGGTTGTAGATCTCGTCCACCTCCAGCGACGCCGGCAGCGCTTCGCATATGTCCCGTTCGATGAAGGTGAAACGGTTGCTGGCGCCGAAGCGCGAAAGATTGGCCGTCGATCCCGTCTGCAAGTTGTCCACACAGGTGACGCGGTGCCCGCGGCCGAGCAACAGTTCACACAGATGCGAACCGAGGAACCCGGCACCCCCGGTGACTAGAACGCGCTTCAGGTCGCTGCGCGGCGAGCCCGGAAACTGCTTTCCACCCCGGGGTTCGCTTTCCGCCTGCCGTGCCTGGATGCTGGTGCTATCCAATTCCACCTCCGTCATGCCGCGCCCGCTCGGGCCGTGGATCGTGAGGGGGCCGCCAGTCCATCGAGGGCGGCGAGCAGTTCCGCCGCTCGTGCCGTCCCCGTATGCTTCTCCAGAACGATCTTCCGCGCCGCCTGTGCCATTTCGCCGGCGCGCTTCTCGTCCGCGTCGGCCAGAAGCGCGACCACGTCCTCTGGACTGCGGGCGATCACGATCGCCTTGCCGTTCGGAAGAAGCTCGGTGAGGCCCTGCCAGTCATCACTGACGATCGGCGTTCCGACAGCCGCCGCCTCGAACAGGCGCACGCTCGGCGACCAGCCCGCGGCGATCATGTCGGCCCGCGTGACGTTCAGCGTGAATCGCTGCCGGGAATAGAAATCCGCATGGTCCGCAGGGGGCAGATGGTCGATCCGCTCGACATTGCCGGGCCACACGATGGCGGACGGATACTGCGGGCCCGCGACGACGAAACGCTTGTGCGGAAGACGGCGCGCCGGCTCGATCAGCAGCCGCTCGAGGGTCGGCTGGCGGTCGGGGCTGTAAGTGCCGAGATAGCCAAGGTCCCAGCTCGTCGCCGCACCCGTGTTGCGGTAGCGCTCCGGCTCCACCGAGCAGTACAGCGCGAGCGCACGGGCGGCGCCGAACTGGTTTTCCAGCCGCGACAGGGTCGGTCCGCCGGTGAAGGAGAAATAGGTATGGAAGCCGGGTATCTGCGCGGCGGCGAGATATTCCTCGTCTCCCTGTTCCAGCCTGGCGAGCGTCACGGGGGTGTCGATGTCGTAGAAGCTGACGCGGCCGGGCGCGATCTGGAACAGCGTGTCTATGACTGCCACGCCGTCCGGGACATAGGAGCCGACCAGCACCGCGCCGGCGCGGGCGAGGTCGTCGCCGTAACGGGCGGCGAGTTCCTCGACCTCGTCGTAGAATTCCAGCGTGCAGAAATCCGGGTCCGGCAGATCGCGGTGAGACGCGTACCAGGGTTTTTCCCGCTCCAGAAAGAGGACGCGGCTCCCGAGCGCGTCGAGACCCTTCAGGAGAGAGCGAAAGGTTGTGGCATGGCCGTTGCCCCAGGAAGAGGAGAGGGTGAGGCCCACCACGACGATGTCGAAGGGCGGCCTCACGCGCTTGCCCTTTCGCGTTTGGCCCCCGCATGACGATGCAGCAGCGCGTCCACGAGGACGGCGCGCTGCTCGTAGGTGTGGTCTTTCAGGACGTGGGCGAGCGCGGCCCGGCCGATGCGTGCCGCCCGCTCATCGTCGAGCCCGGCCATCAGGTCGACCACATCGCGGCCGTCCCGCGCGACCAGCACTTCTTCGCCCGGCTTCAGGAAAAGGTCGATGCCCGGCCATTCGTCGGTGATCAGGCAGGCTCCTGCACCGGCCGCCTCGAAGACGCGTGTCGGCGGCGAAAAGCCGGTCTCCGCCATGGAGGCGCGGTTGATGTTGAGGACCGCCTTCGGCGTGACGTTGAAGGCATTGTGGTCGCGCGTTCCGACGTGGCCGATATGGCGGACGTTTTCCGGCAGGGGCCGGTCGCCCCAGCCCGAACCGCCCAGAAGGAACGTGGCGTCAGGCAGGCGCGCCGCCGGCTCGAGGAAGAACTGCTCGACGCGGGCCTCCCGGTCAGGCAGGCGATTGCCGAGGAAGCCGAGCGCCGCCGCGAAGCGCTGGTCGGCCGCGACGGGATGGTGGGTGGACGGATCGAGCGCGTTGTAGATCGGGACACATTCGGCCGCACCGAGACGGCGGTAGGCTTCCGCCACCGGGTCGCCGCCGCCATAGGTCAGCACCGCGTCCAGCCGAAGCAGCGCCGCGTGGCCGGGATGGCCGGGATCGGCGTGCAACTCGGCCAGCGTCGCGGGCGCGTCGACGTCCCAGAAGATCTTCACCGCCTGCGGTTGCGCCGCGTCGAGGACAGCGCCGAGCAGCCAGTCATCGGCGTAGCCGACGCCGCTCGCCTTCACCACCACGTCCGCGTCGGCGGCTTCGGCGACCGCAGCGCCTGCGGCTTGCGGCGTCGCCGCGTAGACGACGACCCTGCACCAGTCCGGCGGATCGATATCGCGGTTCTCTTGCCGGCCATAGGCGTCAGGCTCGTAGAAGGTGATGTCGTGGCCATGCGCCGCCAGAGCCCGCAGCAGCCCGCGGTAGTAGGTGGCGGCGCCGTTCCAGTAGGATGACAGAATGCTGGAACCGTAAAACGCGATCTTCACTGCGCGGCCTCCCTTGCGATGTCCTGCGTCCCGTCGAGGCTGGAGAGGATTGCGAAAAATTCGTCCACCCGGTGCCGGCAGGTATGCCGCGCGCGGATGGTCTCGAGGCCGGAAGCGACAAGCGAGGCGGCCAAATCGGGATCGTTCAGCACGTCGCGGATTCGCGACTTCATCTCGGCGCCGTCGGCTGCCACGAGATAGTCGCTGCCGGTGCGGAAGAGATCCTCCTCGTCGCGCCACGGCGCCGAGATCAGCGGGATGCCGCAGGCCAGCGCCTCGAAGACGCGGATCGTCGGGATGCCCGGCAGCGCCTCGACATAGGGCCGGCGCGGAATGTGCATGGTGAAGCGATGGCTGGCGAAGGCCGCCGGAACGTCGGCGTTGGCGATCCAGCCGCGATAGTCGAGCCCGGCTTCCCTCAGCGCCTCGATGCCCTCGGCGGGATACCGAACCCCATGGACGACGCCGGAAAGGCCGAGCGTGCGCGCCGGCTCGATCAGGAACTCGCCGATCTCCTTCGTCCGCTCGCCGTCGCCCCAGTTGCCGATCCAGACCAGGTCGCCGGTCGGCTCGGCCGGCAGCGGCCGGAACAGGCGATCGTCTGCCGCCTCGTGCCAGGTGAAGACGCGGCGGCCCCAGCCGTCGGCTTGATAGCGCCGTCGCAGCGTCTCGCCGAAGGCCAGGACGGCGTCGTAGTCCTCCAGCGCCATCCCCGCGATGGCTTGGTGGTCCGAAACCGCCCGGTGATGGGTGTCGTGGAAGAGCAGCGCGAAGCGGCCGCCATCGCGGCGCAGGCGCCCGATCTCGGCGACGAGCGCCGGGTCGGTCCATTCGTGCACCACCACGACATCGGCTTCGGCAAGCGCGGTCGCATGATCGAAGCCGGGCCCGTAGGTCCGACTGGTGAGCTCGGGAAAGTCGCGCCCGAAGCGTTCGACATTGGCCTCGCCCTGCTGCTCGGCGAGATTGGTGCGGCTCCAGCTGTCCTCCGGCTCGAGCGCCTCGGCGTCGTGCCCCCGCGCCACCAGTTCACGCATGATGCCCCGCAGGAAATGGGCGTTCCCATGGTTCCAGTCGGAGACGAGAGAGTGGGTGTAGAAAACGAAACGCATCGGTTCAGCTCGCATGCAACGGTTCGGCGGCGGCGTACGCCGGGCGAGGGGGCGATAGGCCGCCTGCAGCGCACGCATCTGCTGCTTCGGGGTGAACTGCGCCGCCCGGCCGCGCCCCGCCGTGGCGAGTGCGGTACGGCGCTCCTGGTCGGCGATCAGCGCTTCCACCGCGTCGGCGAATGCGGAGGGATCGCGGGGATCGGCAAAAAGCGCCGCGTCCCGCCAGAGTTCGCGATAGGTCGGAATATCGGCCATCACCAAAGCCGCCCCGGCCTCGGCGGCTTCCAGCGCGGCAAGCCCGAACGGTTCGTAGAGCGATGGCGAGACGAAGATGGCGGCGCGCGCCATCAGCCGCCGCACCTCGTCGCCGGGCAAGGGGCCTAGTTCCTCGGCGCGGGAAAAGCGGAAGCTCTGGCCGTTGCCGCCATGGCAGGCGCCGGCGGCGCGGACGGGCCATGAGACGCGCTCGGCGAACTGGTCGAGCACGACGGCATTCTTGCCCTCGTCCCACCAGCGCGCTGCCGCGAGCACGAAGGGCTCCCGCATTGCCTGCGGCTGCCCGCACAGGCCCTCGACGGCGTTGGGCACGATCGCCAGATTTCCGGCCGTGCCGTAGACGCGGGTCAACGCCTCGGCATGCGCCTGTGTCGGTGCGAGGACGCGGTCGGCCCGTCGTAGGCCCTCGCGATTCATGTCGAACAGCCAACGCCATTCGTCTGGTAACGCCTCGCGCCGCAGCGCGTCCCACCAGGTGGGGACACAGGAGTGCGACACGACCACGATCGGCAGATCGGTTCGTATCCCGCAGGCCTGGCTGGGCAGGTTCAGGTGGAGAAGATCCACCGCTTCCGCTTCGGCCAGCCGGCTCAGGCGGCGGGGGATGGCGGCGAGTTCGTCCCGCCGTTCCGCCATCCAGTCCAGCTTCTCGTCGAGGACGGTGAGCCGGGTCTGCTGAAGCGTAGCGACTTCGCGTCGTTGGGCATCGGAGGGTTCGGGGCCGACGTTCACGAGAAGCACACGGGTCCCGGCAGCGTTCAGCGCCCTCGCCAGATCCACCGAGTAGCGCCAGACTCCGCCGACGGAGTCTGTCGTCATCAGCACATGGCGCGGCTGACCCGCTCCGGCACCGCTCACGCCCACAGCCTCCGCCCATCCCGGCCGAGCGGTGCAGGCAATGGCTGCAAGGATGCCAGCCGGTCTTTTTCCAGCGGACCCTCTTCGCTGCTCAGCCAGGCATGGAGATCGCTCAGGCCTTCCTGCCAGCCGATCTTCGCCCGCCAGTCGACTGCCTCCGTCAGCTGCCTCGTATCGGCGACGAAATAGGTCTGGTCGCCCTGGCGTGTGTCGCTGTAACGGATGGCGAGATCGCCGCCGACCAGGTCCGAGATCACCGCCAGGACGGTCCTGAGACTGACCGCGTTGTCGGGGCCGCCGCCGAGATTGAAGGCGCGGCCCTGCACGGTATCGATGTTCGCCAGCAATGCCCGGTAGGCGGCCACGGCATCGGCCACATGCAGGATGTCGCGCACCTGCTTGCCGTCGCCATAGATGGTCAGCCCCTCGTCGCGCAGCGCCCGGATCAGGAAATGGGCGACCCATCCCTGGTCCTCCGTACCGAACTGCCGCGGACCGTAGATGCAACTCATGCGCAGCACTGCCGTCGGCAGGTCGTAGGATTTCGCGTAATCCAGCACGTACTGGTCGGCGACGCCCTTGGAGCAGCCATAGGGCGTGCAGAAATCGAGGCGTCTCGCCTCGCTCACGCCGTGCGCGGCGATGTCGTTGTCGGCCGGCGCGTAGCGGTCGGCCTCCTCCTTCATCGCGAGATCGGCGAGGTTGCCATAGACCTTGTTGGTGGAGGCGAAGATCACCGGGGTCTTGCGCCCGGAGCGCCGGACAGCCTCCAGCACGTTGAGCGTGCCGCGCGCGTTCACCTCGAAATCGGCCATGGGCTGTTCGAGACTGGTGGTGACGGCGACCTGGGCGGCGAGGTGAAACACCGCGCCGGCGTCCTGGAGCACGTCGCGCAGGCTACCCTCATCCCGCACGTCGCCCGGCTGCCAATGGACCCGTGTGCGATGGCGATCCCTCAGCCACGCCAGATTGCGCTCGACGCCCGGCCGGCTGAGATTGTCGACGACGACGACGTCACGACCCTCGGCCAGGAAGCTCTCGGCGATGTTGCAGCCGATGAACCCGGCGCCCCCCGTGACCACGATCGGCTCAGCGCCGCGCCGCAGGTGCGGTGCGGCGAGCGCCATCGTCTGGCGAACGGCCGCAACGCCGCCCTGCGACAGGAGGCGTCCCAGGAGCTTCGGCTGACCTGCCGCGTCGACGACGCCCATGTGATAGTGGCGGTCGTCGAAGCGAAGACCCTCCTGCACCGCCACATCGGGCTGGACGTCCTGCCAGCCATACCAGTAGAGGCGTTCCGCCGGAGCCCTCAACGCGGTGAGGAAGCTTTCCGCCTGCTTCGCCTCGTCGTGCCGCCACGTCGCGTAGCCCGCTTCGGTAATCCAGATTTCGGCTTCAGGGGCAAAATGTTCGAGGATGGCGCGCGTCTGTCCGACGAGATCGTCCCAGCCGCTCCAGGTGCTGTTCTCGCTGTCCCACGTGCCCGGAAAGCCGTGCAGGCCGACGACGTCCATCTTCGCCAGCAGTCCGCGCTCGCCTAGCAGATGCAGCAAGTTTGCGTCGAAGGGGCTGAGGCCCCCGAGCACCGTCTTGTAGCCCCGTTCCTGCGCCCAGTGGGCGGCGGCGCCGACCATCTCGCAGAACAGCGCCCAGTCGGGGTCCTGGCGCCAATCCCAGTCCAGAAGGTTGTTCGGCTCGTTCCACAACTCGACGGCGGTGAAATGCTCGCCGTACCGCGTCAGCACGTGGTCGACGAAGTCCGCGAAGTCCAGCAGGCGGTGAGGCGGGCCGGCGGAGGTGCCCGTTCGCGAGAGCGACGGGGGAGTGTAGTGGACACAAGGCAGAAGCTCGAAACGCTCTGCGATCTTCGGGATCAGCCAGTCGTACCACGCGGGCCCTTCCGGCTGATGATACTCCGCCCAGGAGAGGTGGGTCCGCACGTAACGCGCCCCCGCGCGCTCCATAGCGTCGAGGGCTTTCTGCGTACGCTCGTACTCGCCAGGGCGGAACCACTCGGCAAAGCCGTAGAACTTGTCCTGACCGGCGGGACCCTCCGTCATGCCACGAGGCCTCGTGCTTCGAGGTGCTTGCGCATTTCGTCGTTGCGATCGGTGACTTCCTGCTGCGCCACCCACTCCGCGAGTTCTCCGAGCGAATCCTCCAGCGTGTGGCGCGGCTCGAAACCGAGCAGCGCGCGCGCCTTGGTGATATCGGAGAAACAGTTGCGGATGTCGCCCGACCGCGCCTTCATCATGATTTCGGGTTCGACCGGGCTGTTCATCGCCTGCGCCACCATGCGGGCGACGTCGGTGACGGAGTAGGATCGGCCGCTGCCGATGTTGATCGTCTGGCCCTTCGCCTCGGGGCGCTCGAGCGCCAAACGGAACGCGCGCGCGACATCGCGCACATGCACGAAATCGCGGCGCTGAAGCCCGTCCTCGAAGATCGTCGGGGCCTGTCCGTTGGCGATGCGGGAGGAGAAATTCGCAAGGACGCCGGTATAGGGGTTGGACAGTGCCTGTCCGGGGCCGAACACGTTGAAAAGCCGCAACGCCACCGCGTCCACCTTGTAGGCGTTCGCGAAGATCAGGACCGACTGCTCCTGGAAGTACTTCGTCAGCGCGTAGATCGAGGCAAGATCCACCGGTTTCGTCTCGTCAGTGGCGACCGGGCGCAGCACGCCGCCGTCGGGACCGAGGACGTCCCAGCGCCCTGCGGCGATGGCCGCCGGATCGCGGCGCGCATTGTCCACCACCTTGCCGGCCTCGGTCTCGTAGCGTCCCTCGCCATAGACGCTCATGGACGAGGCGACGACGACGCGCCGGACAGGCTGCTCGATCAGTTCCTGGAGAAGCACCGCCGTGCCGACGTCGTTCGTGCTGACGTAGCGCTCGATCTCGTACATGCTCTGGCCGACGCCGACTTCGGCGGCCAGGTGGACGACGCCGTCCACGCCGGAGAGCACAGCCCGTACGGTCTGGGCATCGCGGATGTCACCCTTACGGATCTCCACGCCTTCCAGGTCCACCGGCTGCCCGGCTCCATGGACCTGGTCGATCAGGGAATCGAGAACCCGGACCTCGTGGCCGTGATCGAGAAGTTCCTTGCAGACCTGACGTCCGATGAAGCCGGCACCGCCGGTGACGAGAAAACGAGACAAACGCTACTCCTCTGATCTGTTGGCAACCCTGCGCGACGATCGATGGCGGATAGGCAAGGCAGGATCTGGTGCAGGCTTCCCTCCAGGAAACCTTTCGGACCGAATCGCCTCGTCAGCTCAATGCCACTCGGCTGTCCCCGACTGCTCGACGACGTTCCCGCCGGCCCGGAACGGTACGTTCCGGCTGCAGAGCGTGGTCGGGGGCGAGGGCGGGGGCGGAGCCGATCGGATGGTAGAGGAAGCCGGCCTTCGCCATCGCCTCGCGGGCATAGAGATTGCGAAAGTCGATGAAGGTCGCGCCCCTCATGCTGCGCCGCGCGGCCACGAGGTCGATCATGCGGAACTCGGCCCACTCCGTCAGCAGCACCACGGCATCGGCCCCTTCCAGAGCTGCGGCGAGCGAGGATGCCTGGCGCGCCAATTCCAGCTCCGCAACGCCATCGGCAGCAACCTGCGGATCATAGAAGCGGACTTCTGCACCAGCCGCGACAAGGGCCGGGATCAGGCGGAGAGCGGGCGCTTCGCGCAGATCGTCCGTGTCCGGTTTGAAGGCGACGCCGAGGACGGCGATCGTCTTGCCGGCGCACGAGCCCAGTGCGTCGGCCACGCGGGACGAAAGGCTCTCCTTGCGGTCTTCGTTGATCGCGACCACCGCCTCGACCAGGCGCTGAGGGCGGCCCAGCCTGCGGCCGATATCGACGAAGGCCCGCGTGTCCTTCGGGAAGCAGGAGCCACCAAAGCCCGGGCCCGGCTGGAGAAAACTCGGGCCGATCCGGGCGTCCAGGCCGATGCCGCACACGACGTCGCGGACGTCGCCGCCGGCTGCCTCGCACAGATCGGAGACCTCGTTGGCAAAGGCGACCTTCATGGCCAGAAAGGCATTGGCGGCGTACTTTATCAGTTCGGCGTTTTCCGGCGAGGTGAAGAGAACCGGCACGTCCTGTTCGACGAAACTCCGATAGATCCTCTCCATGCCAGCACGGCCGGCGTCGTCGTGGCAGCCGACGACGATCCGGTCCGGGCGCAAGAAATCCTCGACTGCCCGTCCTTCGCGCAGGAATTCCGGGTTCGAGATCACCGAGAACGCCAGTCCCGGGCGCTGGTCCGAGACGATCGTCCGGATGGCCTTGTTGGTCCCGGCAGGTACGGTCGACTTCACCACCAGGCAGGCACCCGGCCGCAATTGCGGGGCCACCATGCGGGTCGCCTCGAAGATCTGGGTAAGGTCGGCCTCGTCGCTCCCCGGCAGGGACGGGGTGCCGACAGCCAGAAAGACGAAGTCGGCTCGTGCGACGGCCGCCGGCCCGAACGTGTCGAAGCGCAGACGACCTTCGGCGATTTGCCGACCCATCAGCTCATCAAGGCCCGGCTCGTAGATCGGGCTCCTGCCGGCCTGCAAGGCGGCAATGCGCTTGGCATCGGTATCCAGGCAGAGAACGTCGAAGCCGAGCTTTGCCAGACACGTGCCGGTAACAAGGCCGACGTAACCGGCTCCAATCATGGTGATGCGATAGGCGGAGATGCTATTTCTGCTGGGATCGGGCGAGGTTGTATCTGCTTCGGCCTCCGGAAAGAGCAGATTCATCGCCGCTCACCACCAGCATGCACGAGGACGGGGTAATCGGATGAAGCAATGCGCATAGGGCTTCCCTGCTACTCACTCATTCATTGCTTGCGGCTTCGGCGCCTCGCTGATCGAGCGCTTCCCTGAACCATGCCACGACGACCAATCAGCTAGGCAGCGGCAGCAGCAGGGGAAGATGCTGCTTCCGAAAGGATTGGCAGCAGGCTACGGATCTTTTCCAGAGGCCGATCGGCGGTTGCCGCCCCCGCGCATCTGATGGGCCTGGGCCCGTCGTATCGACACGGGCGGCCTCGGTAGCGCTTCCGTAAAGCCCAGGCAGCGCCGGTCGGCCGCCGTCAGATCGTCACCAGCGCCTTCATGAAACCGTCCGGACGGTCGCGGGTCATGTTCAGCGCTTCATCGAGGCGTTGCAGCGGAAAACGGTGCGTGTAGAGCGAGCCCGGATCAAGGCGGCCGCTTGTGACCGCCTCGACCGCTGCCCCAATCCCGTCGACGTAAACCTTCGGGTCGCGCTCATGAGCGTTGATGACGTCGAGACCGCGCCAGTTCCATAGCTGCATGTTGACCTGGCGCGGACCGTCCTGATGATAGCCGGCGATGACGAGACGCCCCCGCTCGGCGGTGAGTTCGCCGGCAAGGTCGAGCGGCCACTGCTTGCCGACGGCCTCGATGACGCGCTCGCACATGGTCCCGCCGGTGAGTTCGCGAACTTGTTCGATGATCTGGTAGTGATCCAGCATTGGGATCGTCTCGGCCGCACCCATTCGGCGCGCCGTCTGCAGCGCATAATCACGCCGCGAGATCGCGATCACCCGCGCTCCCGCCTCGGCGGCGAGGCGGGTGAGGATCGCACCGAGAAATCCGATGCCGATGATGGCCACTGACTGACCCGCCCGGATGTCACTGCGGCGAAAGATGTTCATCGCGCAGCCGAGCGGTTCGCCGGGGAAGGCTTGCTGGCCCAGTTCCGGCGGCAGCCGCACCACCGAACTTGCGGGACCAACGTCGTAGCCGGCGTAGCTGTTGTAGAAGAGGGCCGAGACCCGTTCTCCGACCGCCACGTCGCCCACGTCCTTCCCGACCGCGTCGACGATGCCCCAGCCTTCGTGCCCCAGCCCGCCCGGGGCGGTCGGGAACTCCATCCACTCCGGCCCCGCCCAAGGCGTGAGATTGGACGCGCAAACCCCGCAGCCTTCCAGGCGCACCCGCACCTGATCAGGCGCCGGCAGCGGCAGCGGCACCGTTTGAATCTCCACACGCCCGGCACCGACAACCACGGCCGCCTGCATCGTCTCTCCGGTTTCCTTGGTGGTCAAATCGTCCTCGCTCGGCTTGCGGTTTCGGCGCCTCGGGCGGTCGCGGCAGTGCGCGGGCTTGCCAGGAACGACGCTGACTTTCAGCCGGCCTATCGTGCAGGCCCGTCGCGATCAACCGCGAGATGATCATCCGGCCAACGGTGCCGGCGCTGAGATATGCCCTCGTTGTGGAACCGGTTGCGCCACCTGCGACGTTCATCCTGTTCCATCGGAGGAGAAACATGTCGAATTCCGATCGAAATGGTCCCCAAGGCGGCAGCCCGGCGAGGAACTCTGCGCAAGGGCAGAAGAGCCGCGACGCGGCCCCGTCCCCCGGCATCGGTGAGGATCCCGCCCAAGACATCGATGAGACGTCGGCGGGCGGCCTTCACTTTCCCGACGACGATCAACCTGAGGAGCCATCGCCATGACCGTCGAAAGCATCATCCGTGAGGCCATTGTCGAAGAGCTCCGGCGTCAGGCCGAAAACAGCGGCTCGAAGCTCAGGGTCGAGGCGAGCGAGGACAAGATGACGATCAACGGTCCCGTCAATCTCGATGATCTCGTAATGGTCGTGATGGGGTCGGTGGCGGGAGGGCCGTAGCCTATGGAGCGACGCCATCGAGGAGGAACCCACCGGCGTTGGCCGGCGGGTATCTCCGGCGCCTCAAGGCGGCTGCGGCCGAGTCCATCCAGTCTCTGTGGCCCGACTCGTCGGCATAGGCCTTCTGGAAGAAAGTGTGCGCTTCCGGGGTCGCGACATCGTTCTTCGACGCGTGATCGCAAGCCATCTTGGTCTCGATCTCGTTCGCCGACATCGCTTTGAGAATGGTCTTGTCCGACGATGGGAGCAGGAAATAGACGCGCCGGGCAGAAGCCGATCCGTCCGCAGCCTCGACACCAGCGGATACAGCCCTTCTCGCTGGCTTTGTTCCCAATGCTGGCCGCCGCGGCGCACGGCCGAACACACTCCAACGCCACACGGGAAAACTTCCCCCTCTCGGTGGCCATCTTTCCAGGAAATTTGATCATCCGCCTGAAGACACCGTCCTCTGGCGGGGATGGCGCGGCTCATCGACATCCAAATCGGACGTAATCTTCAGCACGGTAGGACTTGTCGGAAGCCGGCGGGGGAAAGAATTTTCGTTATCTGTTGCCGAGGCAGCACACGAGTTAACGGAATCAGAACCTTATCGGCTACTGTTGACCAAGCGGGCCGCCGTTCTTGGCAGTTTGCACGCTATTGCGGTTCAGTGAACTGCATGGCACTGTTGCGCGGCGTTTAATAAGGCCGTCATGTAACGATGTTAGATGACGCTAGCGTGTGGTTTTATAAGAGCTTCGGTTCGCTCTTGAAAAAATCATCGACGTTAGCGGAAGTCTCTTCACGAAAAGTGCTGGCGCTTCGATAGGCGACGATAGGGGTACGGGGATGAAATTCTTGAAGTTTGCGCTCATGACGAGCGCCACCGCGATGTTCGCGACAGCTGGTCTCGCACAGGAGCGCGCCCCGCAGCAGCTTGAATGCGGGTGCTCTTCGCAGCCGCTCGCTGCAAGTGCCGGTGCAACTCTGGGCGTCGTGACCTCGGCGACGAGCGACGTGCTGATGAGTCAGCCTGCGGGCCTCGCTGCAGCGAAGGCTGGTGCGCCGTTGTCTCTAGGTTCGCGCGTTGTGGCCGGACCAAAGGGCTCGGCGGCGCTTAGCCTTGGCAGTGATTGTCTCGTAAACGTCGCGGCGAATTCTGCTGTCACTGTCGCCGCATCCGAAGGTAAGCTTTGCGTCCGCACTGCGACCGTAACACAATTCGAGTCGACGACGCGCTTCGGTCAGCAGCAGGGCCCGGGTGATCAGCAGTCTCCGTCGGCGCCCATCGGCTTCCCAGAAGTTGCGGGCGGATTGATCGGCGTAGCCGCAGCCGCTTCAGTGATCACGGGGGTTTCGGACGACGACGACGACGAGAGCGTTTCCCTCGGCCGGTAACAAGCCGATATCCTAAAGAACGTCGTCGCGCTCGGTCTGAATACGTCGGGCGGACGACGATACATCGATTCTGGTATGCCTGATTGTCAAACGCATACCTTGCTGGCGTTGGGCCGGAAGTATTCTCTTTTGCGTCTCCATTTTCGATCTGCAGCTTCAGTTCACGATCCATTCGTGACCCGCTCTTGCACGGTCGAAGAGCAGTTTGAACAAGTGGCCGGTCTCATTCAGTTCGATGACGCTTCCAAGGGGCTTACGGTGACCTCGTATCTTGAAAGGACGTTATTTATCGACGCGGCGTGCGTAATTTCATGTTCGAACTAGCGAGGACTCTGTCGGAATCGCGTAGGCCGGTGCAGATACTAAAGCTGAAATGGGTGCAGTTGCTGGGAGGAATAGTCTTGGCGGTGTTAATTCCCGTTCTTGTGCGCTATGAGTTCGATCTTGAATTACCGACTCCGGGTAGTGCCTGGAATACGATCGCAGGAGTCACATTCGCACTAGTTCTCGGCTTTTACATCTTAACGCAGGTCACGCGATTTCCGGGCGTCCGAGCAAGTTCATACGTCGTGCCCTGCTTGACGGGGAGCTTCGGCCTTGTCCTGCTGGTATTTTTCTTTTTTCGACTTGAATATGCGCGGTCGCTGTTTGTGGCGAGCTTTACGATCGGTGTTATCTGGTTCTTTGTGGCAATGCTGCTGACGCGGATGCATATCAGGCCGACATTCGCGGTTATCCCTTTTGGCTCGGTCGAGCGTCTGCAATCCGTCACAACGGCCGATTTCAAGTTGCTCTTGTCGCCCCTCGTGCCGGCGCAAGTGCCAGACGCTCTGATTGCCGATTTTCGGTCGGATTTGCCGGCTGTTTGGGAGCACTTTATCGCCGATTGGGTTGTAGCCGGCCGACCCGCCTATCACGCAAAGCACGCGATGGAGACGCTGACAGGGCGTGTCGACATAGAGCATCTTTCGGAGAACAGCTTCGGTTCGCTCGAGCCCGCGTTGGGGTATCGCAAGATCAAACGAGTGCTCGACATAGTCGTAGCTCTCCTGCTGCTACCGGCATTCGTCCTTCTGACGCTCGTCGTCGGAATAGCAATTGCAATTGATTCTCCGGGACCGGTTTTCTTCCGCCAAGAACGTGTCGGCTATCGCGGTCGCATCTTCCGGATGATTAAGTTTCGTACGATGAAACACGGCCCGGCGGTCTCTAGTGGTCAACGTGAAGCGGCGATGACGCAGGCGCAGGATCCTCGCATTACCCGTCTCGGACGCTTTCTGCGGCGCACGCGGATCGACGAGATCCCGCAACTCTTGAACATCCTCAAGGGAGAAATGAGCTGGATCGGGCCGCGCCCGGAAGCGAAAGCGTTGTCCGGCTGGTACGAGGAAGAGCTGCCCTTCTATCGATACAGGCATATCGTGCGGCCCGGGATCACTGGCTGGGCGCAAGTCAATCAAGGGCACGTCGTCGAAATGCACGAGGTGCTCGGCAAGCTGCATTACGATTTCTACTACATCAAATATTTCTCGCCCTGGCTCGACGCCTTCGTCGCCATCCGCACGGTGTGGATCATGCTACGTGGGTTGGGTGCACGGTGAGGGGGGTCTTTCCGCGCCTTCGTCGTGGAAGGGATCCCTGGGTGGTCGGTTGCCTTGCCTTGCTGTTCTTCAGCGCGGCGGCGCTGGTTGCCTGGTTCGGGTTTTTTGACAACTATCAGTTGCCGGTGCCGCCGAGGGTCGCCGACGGCGACAAGGTCGGGCACGTGGCGGGTTTCGGGCTGTTGGCGCTCACCGCGGGACTGCTCTTCGGCACCGGCAGGCGAGCTGCCGTCCTCTTGAGCGTCGCGGCGGCCGCCCTGGAGGGCGTTCAGTTGTTCCTGCCGACGCGTCAGGCAAGCGTCACCGACTTGCTGGCGAGCCTTGCCGGCATCGGTCTCGGCTTTGCCGGCGCCTTTGCCTTGTCGGCGCTCGCCGGATGGGTCGGCAACGGCATGGCGCGGGGCGGCGATGGCGGGTCGCGGCGCGGCGAGGAACTGCCGTGAGGTTCGCGGCGGAGGCCGGCGCTCGGATGCGGGGCGATTGGCTCGGTGCGTGGCGTTATCGGGCGTTTGCGTGCAAAGGCGGGTTAGAAAGACATACAGGGATGACGGGGATCACCATCTGATATGAAAATCGTCATGGTAGGCGCCGGCTATGTCGGCCTGGTCTCCGGCGCGTGTTTTGCCGATTTCGGCCACGATGTCATTTGCGTCGACCGCGACGAGTCGAAGCTTGAGCTCCTGAAACTCGGCAAGATGCCAATCTACGAGCCGGGCCTCGAGGCGCTTGTCGAGCGGAACGTCTCCCAGGACCGACTTCGGTTTTCCAATGACCTTGCCAGCGCGGTTGCCGGGGCAGACGTCGTGTTCATTGCGGTCGGCACGCCGTCTCGGCGAGGGGACGGTCATGCCGACCTCTCATACGTGCACGGCGTCGCAGAAGAGGTTGGTCGCGCATTGAACGGCTTTACGGTCGTCGTCACGAAATCGACCGTGCCGGTCGGCACCGGAGACGCGGTCGAGCGCATCATCGCCGAGGCCAACCCGGAAGCGCAGTTCGCGGTCGTTTCAAACCCGGAGTTTCTGCGGGAGGGTTCGGCCATTGAGGACTTTAAACGACCCGATCGTGTGGTGATCGGCACGGAAGACGATCGGGCAAGGGCAGCGATGTCGGAACTCTACCGCCCGCTGTCGCTGAATGCGTCGCCGATCTTTTTCACCTCGCGCCGAACAGCCGAGCTGACGAAGTACGCAGCAAACGCGTTTCTGGCGATGAAGATCACCTTCATCAACGAGATCGCCGATCTCTGCGAACAGCTTGACGCCGATGTTCAAGATGTCGCCCGCGGGATCGGCATGGACGGGCGTATTGGTTCGAAGTTCCTGCACGCAGGCCCCGGCTACGGCGGATCGTGCTTTCCGAAGGATACGCTGGCGCTGGTGAAGACGGCACAGGATGCCGAATGCCCGGTTCGCCTGATCGAAACGACGGTGTCGATCAACGAGCAGCGCAAGCGCTCGATGGGTCGCAAGATCATCAAGGCTTGCGGCGGCTCCGTCCGCGGCAAAAAGATCGCGATCTTCGGGCTGACCTTCAAGCCGAACACCGACGACATGCGCGACGCACCCTCGATCTCGATCATCCAGGCGTTGCAGGATGCCGGTGCGCATATCGCGGCTTACGACCCCGTCGGCATGGAGTCGGCGGGGGGCTTGCTGACGGATGTCGCGTTCGCCGACGGAATTTACGAAGCCGCCGAAGACGCCGATGCGGTGGCGATCGTGACGGAGTGGGACGAGTTTCGATCGCTGGATTTGCAGCGGCTGAAATCGTTGATGAAAACGCCGATCATGGTCGATCTGCGAAACATCTATAACAGCGACGAAGTCATTCGAGGGGGCTTCAGCTATGTAGGCGTCGGCCGGGCAAAAACGCCCGAAGCAACTGCCCGCGTTCTGCAGCCTGAATTCGAGGCGACATGATAGGGGCAGCCCTGATGAACTTTGACCTCTTGCAGTGCCGCGGGGACCGTCGATGCTGACCGTTCGCTCGCTTGCTCTGCCAGAGGTGCGGGAGATCGTGCCGCAAAAATTCGGTGACGAACGCGGTTGGTTTGCCGAAGTTTACCAGATGCGGCGCTTCGCCGAAGCGGGAATTAGCTGCGAATGGGTGCAAGATAACCAGTCGTATTCCGCATCGGCATACACACTCCGCGGGCTGCACTATCAAGAGCCGCCCTTCGCTCAGGACAAGTTGGTTCGGGTCCTGAGGGGGAAAATCCTGGACGTCGCTGTCGACATCCGGCGCGGCTCACCGCGGTTTGGGAAGTGGGTCGCCCTCGAGCTCTCCGCGACCGCGTTCAATCAGATCTTCGTACCTGCAGGCTTCGCGCACGGCTTCCTGACCCTGGAACCCGAGACGGAGGTCTTATACAAGGTATCGGCTCCTTATTCGGCGGCGCACGATCGCAGCATTCGCTGGGACGACCCCGAAATCGGTGTCGCCTGGGGATTGGCCGACCTCGAACCGGCTTTGTCGACTAAGGACCGTGCAGCTCCTCTTTTGCGGGACGTCGAGCCAGGCTTCGAATTCAAGGCAGGTGACAAATGACGACGATCCTCGTGACCGGCGGCGCCGGGTTCATCGGCTCGGCCGTCTGCCGACATCTCATCGGCGAGACCGATCATCGAGTCATCAATCTCGACGCGCTGACCTATGCGGCCAATCTTTCTTCCCTCGATCCGATTGCAGACAATCCTCGCTATCGCTTTGTGAAAGGCGATATCGGCGACCGCGAAGCGGTGGCGGCCCTTCTGCAGGCGGAAGAGGTAGACATCGTCATGCACCTTGCCGCGGAGAGCCATGTCGATCGCTCGATCGATGGCCCTGCTGCATTCATCACGACGAACATCCTCGGGACGTATCAGCTTCTCGAAGCGTCCCGTGACTATTGGAAAGAGCTGCCGGAGGAGCGGCGCGGCCGCTTTCGCTTCCACCACGTCTCGACGGATGAAGTGTACGGCGAGCTACCTCTAGACGGGGGCCTGTTCACGGAGGCGACCGCCTACGCGCCGTCATCCCCCTACTCGGCATCAAAGGCGGCATCTGATCATCTGGTGATGGCCTGGCATCATACCTACGGCCTACCGGTCGTTCTCTCCAACTGCTCCAACAATTACGGACCCTACCACTTCCCCGAGAAGCTGATCCCGTTGATGATTTTGAACTGCCTCGAGGACAAGCCGCTGCCGGTTTATGGCCGCGGTGACAACGTTCGCGACTGGCTCTACGTCGAGGATCATGCACGGGCATTGGCTCTGGTCGCTCTCGAAGGGGAGGCGGGTCGCGGCTACAACATCGGCGGGCGGAACGAGCGGACAAATCTCCAGGTGGTCCATGCGATCTGCGACACGCTTGATAGGCTAAAACCCCGATCCGGCGCCGGTTCGCGTCGCGATCTCGTGGAATTTGTTTCAGATCGGCCTGGGCACGATCTGCGTTACGCGATCGACGCCACCCGGATCGAAACGGAACTCGGCTGGAAGGCGCGCGAGACGTTCGAGACGGGTCTGGAAAAGACGATCCGGTGGTTCATCGAAAACGAGCATTGGTGGAAGCCCATCCGCGAAGGCCGCCATAGCGGTGGTCGGCTCGGCGGGATCCTCGCGTGAGTAAATTGCGTGTCTTGGTGACAGGCCAAACTGGTCAGATCGCGCGATCGATGGGCGAGCTTCAGACGCCTCTGTTTGATTTCGTCAGCGTCGGGAGGCCGATCCTCGATCTGACCGACCGGGCATCTCTGGAAGCAGCGTTTGCGGATATTGAGCCGTTCGCTGTCGTCAACGCGGCAGCTTATACCGCCGTCGATAAGGCTGAGACGGAGGAGGCCGCAGCTTTTGCCGTCAACTGCGAAGGGGCAGGTGCCGTGGCAGCGGTCGCCCGAGGTCGCGGCATCCCGATTATCCATCTCTCGACGGACTATGTGTTCGCCGGCGACAAGGCGGGACCGTATGTCGAAGCCGACAAGCCGGATCCCCAGAGTGCCTATGGCCGATCGAAATTGGCGGGAGAGCAGGCGGTTGCTGCGGCGAACCCCGCACACGTCATCCTGCGCACGGCCTGGGTCTATAGCCCGTTCGGGAGCAATTTCCTGAAAACGATGCTGCGCCTTGCGGAGGATCGCGACGTCGTACGCGTCGTCGGCGACCAACAAGGGACGCCGACATACGCGCTAGACATTGCCGAGGGTATATCGGCCGTCTTGCGCCGGATTGCAGAAGATCCGGCCGGTTCTGAGTGGCGGGGCACGTACCACATGGTGGCCGAGGGTGAGGCGACTTGGGCCGAGTTTGCAGAGACAATCTTCGCCGAGGCTGAGAAGACAGGTCAAGCTGCGACGCGCGTGGAGGTGATCTCGACGGAGGAATATCCGACCCCGGCGAAGCGACCGGCGAATTCCCGTATGGCGACGAACGCTTTCCGCAAGCAGTTCGGGCATCAGCTGCCTGCGTGGCAAGCCGGAGTCGAGCGCTGTATCACAGCCATCAACTCGGGACTTGGCGTCATGGGGCGAACGTCATGAGAGGCCAGCGCAGTTCACGACGCAATGCCGGGTCAAGCTTGTGCCTGTCTAAGGCGTCACGGCAACATCATTGCGAGGGAGCCGCGTCGTGAAGGGCATCATTCTTGCAGGGGGCAGCGGAACACGGCTGCACCCGATGACGCTGACCGCTTCGAAGCAGTTGATGCCGGTCTACGACAAGCCGATGATCTATTACCCGCTTTCGACGCTGATGCTGGCAGGGATCCGGGATATCCTGATCATCTCGACGCCGGACGACCTGCCGCGTTTTCGTTCGCTGCTGGGTTCTGGCGATCGGTGGGGGGTGTGCTTCAGTTATGCGGAGCAGCCAAAGCCTGAGGGGTTGGCGCAAGCTTATATCATCGGGGAGGAATTCGTCGCTGGAGAGCCCTCGGCTCTTATCCTCGGAGACAATCTCTTTTATGGCCATGGCCTGCCGGAGCTCCTGACCCGGGCGGCGAGCCGCACCGATAGGGCGACCATTTTTGCGTATCATGTCGCTGATCCTGATCGATATGGGATCGTGACCTTTGATGGCGCAGGGCAGGCGATCTCGATCGAGGAAAAGCCGCGGCAGCCGAAATCGAGTTGGGCTGTGACGGGGCTCTACTTCTACGACGGCCAGGCGGCGACGATTGCCAAGAGCCTGAAGCCCTCCGCCCGGGGCGAACTGGAGATTACCGATCTCAACCGCGTCTACCTGGAACAGGGCAAGCTCGCAGTGGAGACAATGGGGCGGGGCTTCGCCTGGCTCGACACCGGCACCCCAGACTCCCTGCTTCAGGCCGCCGAGTTCGTGCGTACGCTCGAGCACAGGCAAGCTTTCAAGATCGCATGCCCGGAGGAAGTCGCCTTCGTTCAGGGCTATATCGACGCTGGAGCGCTCCGCGATCTGGGAGTTGCTCTCGGGAAAAGCGCGTATGGCCAATATCTCCAGCGCATCGCAGCCGAAGCACTGGATGGCGCGACGATCAAATGAGTGAAGCTATGAATGTGATTGCGCCTGTGGCTGCAGCGTTGGAAACCGGCCCGGCGTCGGCAGAAGCGAGAGAGCGCCTTAATTTTGATGGTCGCCCGATCGCCGTTGTGGGCTTAGGCTACGTCGGTTTGCCGCTGGCTGTCGAATTTGGCAAGAGCCGCCGGGTTATCGGTTTTGACATCAGGCGAGAACGCATCGAGGAATTGCAGCGCCGCGAAGACGAAACCCGGGAGGTCGACGCAGCCGGCCTGGGCGCTGCCGAGTTTGCAACGTTCAGCTTCGATGTAAATGAGATCGCCGAATGCGGCATTTTCATCGTGACGGTGCCGACCCCTATCGATCAGGCGAACCGCCCGGACCTAACACCGCTGATCCGCGCAACGGAGACGGTCGGAAAGGCAATGTCCGAGGGGGCGTTGGTCATTTATGAATCGACTGTCTATCCCGGCTGCACACGGGATGTCTGTGTTCCCATCCTGGAACGCCTGTCAGGCCTGAAGCTCAATGAGGGCTTCTTCGTCGGATATAGCCCGGAGCGGGCCAACCCCGGTGACAAGGAACACCGGGTGACGACGATCACCAAGGTAACCAGCGGGTCGACCCCGGAAGCTGCTGAAGCTGTTGACCAACTCTACGGGTCGATCGTTATCGCCGGGACGCATAAGGCGAGCTCGATCGAGGTCGCGGAAGCGGCGAAGGTGATCGAGAATACCCAGCGTGACCTCAATATCGCCCTCATGAACGAGCTGTCGATTATCTTCGACCGGCTGGGGATCGACACACTGGAAGTGCTGGAGGCGGCTGGGACCAAATGGAACTTCCTGCCTTTCCGGCCGGGCCTCGTTGGCGGGCACTGCATCGGCGTTGACCCGTATTACCTAACCCATCGGGCACAGGAGGCCGGTTATCACCCGGAGGTCATCCTGGCCGGCCGCCGGATCAACGACCGGATGGGCCACCATGTGGCGAACCAGATGGCGCGATTGATGATGAGCCGCCGCTTTCCAGTGGTCGGCAGTCGCATTCTCGTCATGGGCATCGCGTTCAAAGAGAACTGCCCGGATATTCGCAACTCGAAGGTCATCGACATCATTACCGAATTGAAGCAGTTCAACTCCAACGTTGACGTTTGGGACCCATGGGTAGCACCGGAAAACTGCCGGCGCGAGTTTGGGTTCGAATGCCTGACCGAGGCGCCGGAACTGAATAGCTATGATGGGATCGTCCTCGCTGTCGGACATCGCGAATTTGCTGCGATGGGAGCAGACGCCATCCGGGGGCTGGGCCGGGAGGGTGCAATATTCTACGACGTGAAGGGTGTCTTCACGAAAAGCGAGACGGACGGTCGACTCTGATGCGTATCCTGGTCACCGGCAACGCCGGCTTCATCGGCTATCATGTCGCCCGGCGCCTCCTCGAGCGCGGCGACAGCGTCATCGGCTTCGACGTCGTCAACGACTATTACGACCCGACCCTGAAGGAAGCCCGGCTGAAGCGCCTCGACGAGACGGCGGCGAGTTCGTCGGGAGAATATCACTTCGTCCGAGCCAATCTTGCCGACCGCGATGCCGTGGATGCCTGCTTCGCTACCCACCGGCCGGATCGGGTGATCCATCTCGCCGCGCAAGCGGGCGTGCGCTACTCGATCGAGAACCCGCACGCCTATGTGGAAAGCAACATCGTCGCATATACGAACATTCTGGAAGCCTGCCGGCATACCGAGGTTGAGCACCTTACCTATGCCAGCACATCCAGCGTCTACGGCGCCAACACCAACATGCCGTTCTCGGAGCACCGGCCGGCAGATCACCCGCTGCAATTCTACGCGGCGACGAAGCGCGCCAACGAATTGATGGCACACAGCTACAGCCATCTCTTCCGCCTGCCGACGACGGGCCTGCGCTTCTTCACGGTCTATGGCCCATGGGGACGTCCCGACATGGCGCTGTTCCTGTTCACCCGCAACATCTTGGCGGGAAAGCCGATAACCCTGTTCAACCATGGCAATCACACACGCGATTTTACCTTCGTCGAGGACATTGCCGAAGGCGTCATCCGCGCCAGCGACCAGCCGGCCGCGCCGAATGCAGAATGGGATTCCGCAAACCCGGATCCCGCGACGAGCAATGCGCCCTGGCGGCTGTTCAATATCGGCAACAACAACCCCGTCAAGCTGACCGCCTATGTGGAGGCACTGGAGGAAGCGCTTGGCCGGAAGGCGATCATCGAACGTCTGCCGCTTCAGCCAGGCGACGTGCCCGATACGTTCGCCGACACGACCGCATTGGAGACCGCCGTCGGCTACCGGCCGGCAACCACCGTGAAAGCCGGTGTTGGAGCCTTTGTGGACTGGTACCGCGAGTATTACGAGAGCGTGGCGTCGTAATGAATCTACATCTTAGCAAGCATTCACCCGCGTGGACGGCAGCGCTTTCCCTGCAAACCGATGGTCGAGCCTTTCCCGTTATGGGCGTCGCAACACTGAAGTACGAGTGACATAGCTGATGTCTATTCCCTCCCTCTCGAGAGTTGAAGGCATTCGCCTTTCACTACGTCTCATTCAACCTGATGACGCAGAATACCTTTATGAGCTGCGCACGAATCCTTCTTACAATCGCCATCTGTCGGAGGTTTCTGGAACCGTCGAGGACCAGAGGAAATGGATCCAAGGCTATAAATCCAAGGAAGTTTCTGGTGAACAGTACTACTTTATAATTGAACGCGGTGATGGGGTTCGCTGCGGCGTCGTTAGGCTTTATGATATCGGTGCCGAGAGTTTCACTTGGGGTAGCTGGATTCTCGATCACGAAAAGCCTTCCAAGGCCGCCCTGGAAAGTGCTCTCTTATCGTTTGGGGTGGGGTTTGATCTGTTGGGGAAGCGGTATGCCGATGTCGACGTCCGTATCGAGAACACACATGCGCTGGCCTTTTACCGTCGCCTAGGAATGACAGAAACCAGCTCGGATGAACTGAACATTTATCTCGTCTATACGCGCGACCGATTCAAAGCCGATCGCCCGGCCCACCTCATGGCGCTCCGAGCGGAGAAACAATAATGAGTTCGTCAGTGGTGAGAGCAAGAGGCGAAGTTCAGCTGATCAACCTGCCCCAGGTCCATGATCCAAGAGGCGATCTAACCTTTGTCGAAGGCGGCAATCACATCCCCTTTGACATAAAGCGCGTCTATTATCTCTACAACGTACCAGTCGATGCGGAGCGCGGTGGTCATGCTCACCGAGACCTCGAACAGATTGTGTTTGCACTCTCTGGCAGTTTCCGTCTGAAGATCGACGACGGGCGGCAGAAATCCGAGTATTGGTTGCGCGATCCGCGTAAAGGCCTTTACATCAGTCGTCTCATCTGGCGTGAAATGGACAGTTTCAGCCAAGGCGCTGTGTGCATGGTGCTTGCCTCTCATCCCTATGACGAAGGCGATTATTATCGCGATTACGACGGCTTCATCAGTGCCCTGAGGGACGACGTTTGATCCCCTTCCTCGATCTGAAAACGCCTCACATTGAGCTCCGCGCCGAGCTCGACGCGGCCATTGCTCGCGTTCTCGACAGTGGCTGGTACATCCTCGGTCCGGAGGTTGAAGCCTTCGAGACGGAATGGGCTGGCTACTGTGGGGCCAATCATGCGGTGGGTCTGGCGAACGGCCTCGATGCGCTGATCCTGGCACTGCGCGCGCTGGGGGTCAGTCCGGGGGATGAGGTCATCGTTCCGTCCAACACATATATCGCAACTTGGCTTGCGGTATCAGCCGTCGGGGCAAAGCCCGTGCCGGTCGAGCCCGATCCCGCGACGCATAACATCGACCCTGCGCGCATTGAAGCGGCGATCACTTCGCGCACGAAAGTCTTGTTGCCAGTCCACCTTTATGGCCAGCCAGCCGATCTCGACCCAATCCTGGCGATCGCGCGGCGGCATGGGCTCGCGGTCGTCGAGGACGCGGCCCAGGCACATGGCGCGCGCTACAAGGGCTGCCGCATCGGCGCACATGGTGACGTCGTCTGCTGGAGCTTCTATCCCGGGAAGAATCTTGGCGCGCTGGGGGACGGCGGGGCGGTCACTACGAACCGGGGCGACCTCGCCGAGAAGATCCAGGTGCTGCGCAACTACGGCAGCCGGGTGAAATACGTCAACGAGGTCCAGGGTGTTAATTCCCGCCTCGACCCGCTGCAGGCGGCGGTGCTTCGGGTCAAGCTGGCTCATCTCGATGCGTGGACAGAGCGCCGGAAGTCCATCGCCGCAATCTATGCTGAAGGGCTTGCCTCAATTGGCCTGATCCTGCCGCATGTTCCTGACGGGGTCGATCCGGCGTGGCATCTTTATGTCGTGCGCAGTACCGAGCGGGATGCGCTTCAGGCGCGCCTTACCGCAGCCGGTGTCGGGACGCTGATCCACTATCCGATCCCGCCTCACCGGCAGGAGGCGTATGCGGGGCTCGGACTGGCGCCCGACGCTCTGCCGATCGCGCGCAATCTGGCGGGCGAGGTGCTAAGCCTGCCAATGGGGCCGCATCTCTCCGAGTCACAAGCGCTCGACGCGCTCGATGCCATAAAAAGTTATGCCTTATGAGTGGGAAAATATTTCTTCATATCGGTCCTCCGAAAACAGCTTCCACGGCATTACAGATCGCACTAGAGAACTTAACCGCTCCGACCTACCGGTATCTAGGTGCATTGCAGCCGAGAAAACGTGATGGCGCCACAGTCGCCAATACTCTTCATAGGGCAGTCAATACCGGAGATCCAGATCTCATTCGCGATGTAAATTGCTCACTGAAAAATCTCGTCAGTCAAAACATGGTGTGTGCTTTGTCAGAGGAGATGCTTTCTTTGTATCAAAGAGGAATAACGACAGGAACGAAGATGCGCCGTTTGGGAGTAATACTGTCCGGACTGCCAGTAACTGTCGTTGTTACTATGCGTAATCCAGTTGATGCTATTCCATCATTGTATCAGGAAATTTTCGATGGTCTTGATCTTTCGTACAAGTTAAGCTTTAAAAGATTTTGTGAGAGCAATATAGTCGACTGTTACGATTACGAACTTATCGAGAAAGAATGTACAAATGCGGGGCTTCCGGAGATCCGCTGGCTGACATTTACTTCCATTGCCTCGAAGAAATTAAGCACAGAAGACGTATTCGGTACGGATGATCTTTGGGGTGCAGTGGATGTTGATTTTCAGGTCGTTAATGTAGGAAGCAAGTTGCCTGATGGTATTTCGCGCGAAATAAAACCGATTACGCTACGTTCGCTCGGCTCGCATTGGGCTGTGAAGAAAACCGTCGATGGACTTAGTTTAAGAGGTAGTAGAATATATTCCCTGGTCTCAAAATTATCTGGCTACGTCATCGTGCGTGATCGACGCTCGCGCGTTCTTACGGTTCCGAAGCTGATTGGTGAGCGCCTCACTAGAAACTACGAGCGACTTTGCACGGGTAATGGAAAGACGTTCGCCAACAGCAGTGATTTGAACAGTTAGGCGTTGGTGATGTCATCGCGCGGCATGATCAGATCGATGGCGATCATTGGCAGTGCGCAAGCGGCGAACGTGCTGATCTCGATCCTTCGCATCAAGGTCGTCGCACTGCTGCTCGGCCCGACCGGGATCGGCATCCTTAGCATCTACTCGAGTTTGCAGGGCACTGTCTCCACGGCGGCTGGCCTCGGCATGGGCTCGAGCGGCGTACGCCAGATCGCCAGCGTCAAGGGCGAGGAGCAGGCGTTGAGCCGGGTGCGCCGCGTGCTGTTCGCCGCACATCTGGTTCAAGGCGCGGTCGCCATGGTTATCGTGTGGCTGCTACGCGAGCAGCTTTCCGAGTGGCTGCTCGGCGATAGCGAACACGCGACCGAAGTGGGCCTCATCGGCGCCGCCATTCTGCTGACATTGCTGGGGACGGCGCAGACAGCGTTGCTGCAGGGCATGCGCCGGATCGGCGATCTTGGACGAGTGACGGTGCTCAGCGCCTTGGCCGGCACCATCGTGGGCTTGGCCTGCGTATGGCTCTATGGGACGCAGGGTCTGCTCGGGTTCGTGCTGGTCCAACCGCTCGCGACCATTGCGGTTGCCCTGCGCTACACGAAGCGCTTGCCAAAACCCAGTTCGGAACGCCCCGGTGCTGCTGAAATCTGGGAAATTTGGAAACCGATGGTCAAGCTCGGCTCCGCGTTCATGCTGGGCGGTTTGGCAACGGCCGCGACGCTTCTGCTGGTGCGCAGTCTAATCGCGCAGGATCTGGGTCTTGAGGCTGCTGGTCAATTTGCCGCTGCGTGGGGTATAACCATGACCTATGTCGGATTCCTCTTGGGCGCCATGGCGGCAGATTTTTATCCGCGGCTGACTGAGGTGATCCATGACCGAGAGGCGGCGAACCGGTTGATGAACGACCAGGCGCAATTGGGGCTGGCGATCGGCGGGCCTGTCCTGCTGCTCCTGATCGGCTTGGCTCCCTGGCTGATCGCGCTGCTCTATTCATCGGAGTTTGCCCCCGCGGCGAGCTTGCTACAGTGGCAGACGGTCGGCAATGTTTTCAAGCTCGCGAGTTGGGCGCTTGGTTTCTCCTTTGCCGCCGCTGCACGAGGCGGAATATTCCTATTGCTCCAGCTGAACTTCAACGGCCTGTTCCTGCTGATGCTCTGGCTGGGCCTAGCGCCTTTCGGGCTGATAGCGGCAGGGCCGGCCTTCATGCTGGCTTATATTATGCATTTTGCTGTTCTGAACGTGCTGATGCATCTCTTGCACGGGTTCCGGTGGCAGCGACTGTCCCTGCTGCTGCTGGCGCTTCACGCAACCCTAGCGCTGGGACTTCTCGTTCTGGCTCAAACGGCGCCTCTCTCGGCCGCCGTCGCGTCACCGATACTGGCATTGGCTACCGGAGTGATTGGACTTCGGATCGTGCTCATCAAAGTCGGTCCCGAAGGCCGCCTGGCCTTACTCTTGACCCGTGTTTATGCGGCCTTGGGCTGGCCACTTGTGAGGAATGTATGACCGCCACTGATCTGCATAATCGACCGCTAGTTACTTTCGCGGTCTTCGCTTATAATCAGGAACGATACATACGTGAAGCTGTCGAAGGGGCGTTCGCTCAGACGTACGAGCCGCTGGAGATCATCCTTTCAGACGATTGTTCGAGGGACCGCACATTCAACATTATGCAAGACATGGCTGCCAACTATAAGGGGCCGCACGTCGTTAGGGTCCGCCGGAACGCAAATAACATTGCAACCTTCGGTCACTTAATGAGTGTATGCAGAGAATCTGCAGGCGAGTATATAGTTGTTGCTGCCGGAGACGACATATCCCACGCGGAAAGAACAACCAAAATTGTATCGTTTATGTTGAGAAATCGTCTTTCGGCGGCAAGTTCAATAGCCGAGCGGTTTGCTGGAGAGGGCGGCAACAACAGATCGCTGGGCTTAACTACACCGATCTACACACGGTACGACAGGATTTTTTCAGATCGTTCTGTTGTAAGGATACATGGGGCAACAGCTGCGTATCGAAAATCGGCACTTCCATTGGACATTCCAGTGACGCAACGCCTCCTGACTGAGGATACAGTGCTAGAGACATATTTTGCTTGGGCGGCGGAAAGAGTAGAATTTTTACACGAAAATTTGATTTATTATCGGGTCCACGCAGACAATACTTCACACAGAATGGCGGCGGACTCATCTTCTGAGATTGCGAACTCGGAGATACGTCTCTGCCGAATGAAGGGCGAAGCAGCAAAATCCATAGAGTTTCTGATGGAATGCATCATTCGAGAAGATGCGGAACTTCATAACGAAACGAATCGTGAAATACTGCTAAGAGCATCACGTAAGTTGAGTTATCTTCGCAAAAGAATGGAGTGGTACGATCTTTCGCTATTTCAGAGAATCAGAATATTCAGAGAGTTCAATTATTACGACGGATTCTTCGGAGGGCTGTCGAGACTAATGGGTATGAAAGCATATGTTACCACTAAGAAAACGATAAATCTAATCAAGCAGAGCGGGAATTAGAGAATCTAATGTTGATGGATAAATCCGGAGTGATGGCACAGATCTCACAGGCTACGCCTGCGAGGCTTGAAATTGGCGTCGGTCATAAGAAGCGCGATCCAATGGCCGTTGGTATAGATATTATTGACACAGCAGCCGCCGATATCGTCGGGGATGCACTAGAGGTCTTAAGAAATCTTCCTTCCTTGAGCATAACATCTATCCAGTCCTTTCATGTCTTTGAGCATCTTGACGACATTCCGGGGGTCATGCACGAGGTCGAGCGAATCCTCGTTACTGGTGGGGAGATGACTGTAGTAGTTCCACACTTTTCAAATCCATTCTACTACAGCGACCCGACGCATCGGAACTTTTTCGGTTTATATACGTTCTCATATTATTGTCATGATCAGCTATTTCGTCGCACTGTACCCACTTATTCTCGACAAAAAGGCTTATCGCTAGTCCATGTTCGCCTTGTATTCAAAAGCTTTCCGCCCAGATACATAGCGTTCCTAATACGAAAGGGGTTTGAAGTCGTCTTCAACGCCTGTAACTGGGCCAAGGAAATATATGAAGACTCATTTTCTAACGTTATATCTTGCTATGAGATAAAGTATGTTATTAGGAAGGTGAACGGGAACGAGAACGGATCACGTTCATGAGTGAGCGTCGATCAGATGGAGTAAAATCTGGAAGCCACGATTTTCGAGATGTACTAGACTTGGCTTCCCGGCTTGCTCCATTGAAATATTCCGATGAGGTTGTTTACTCCGTATTATTTGGTGAATACGACAGTCCGCCTAGGTTAAGTGGTAGCACGAAGGCGGATTGTTTTATGTTCACAGATCGACCGGATAAAATATGTTTACCGTGGCGCGCGGTCTATGTAGATCCTTCGTCTTTTGGATTCCGGCGAACAGGACGTTATTTGAAGTGCCTCTCGCACATTATTTTTCCAGATGCACGAGTGAGCGTTTATTTTGACGCATCGTTCTTGATGCTCCGATCTTTAGATGACATTCTGTCCGACCACGAAGATACGAATTTCGCGCTATTCCGTCACCCGCAGAGAGATGACATAGAGACCGAGGCGGTTGCTTGCAAAAGAGCGCTAAAAGACGATAACACTACAATCGACGCCCAAGTCTTTAGGTATCGTTCAAAGGGGCTGCCGACGCCTTCTTCATGCTATGCAACCGGAGTGCTGGTTAGGAACCATAAAAACGAGAGCGTCCGTCGCGTGAACATGGCTTGGTGCTTTGAGATATATACGGGAAGTGTTCGTGATCAGATCAGCCTTCCGTATGTACTCTGGTCAGAGAACCTGACTCCAGACGAAATAAAAGGAAATATATATTATAATCGTTACCTTGTTCCGGGATCCCATGCCGGCGATAGTTGGTGGGCGCGCCTGCGACGACAGGCCGGTATACTTGTGTTTCGTTTGTTTGGATCTCGGACAGAAAAATAATAGCGGGTCATTATATGATGTTTTCTTAAATCAGAAGCATCGTTCGGCACTGTCGGAGCTGCGTGAGAGAGCGCCTATAATTAGCAGGCATCTAAAGAAGCCGGCAAAGTGTGGGGATCGACATTTGATTTTGATTGCTGATGTGGGCTGAGCGGGGATTTCCTGGATGAAGCGGCCACCCTTTACAGCGCCGGCGGCTACACTCGTCGCTTGATAAATTCGCCTCGCCGACAGGTCATCCTGCCTTGATACCAGGGGCGGGGTGACGGCATAAGAGCATTTCGTCGCTCGGCTTTTTGTCTCCAAGCCCGGTGTTCGAGGAGAGTCGTGTCGCCGGCGATGAAAAGGGGGCGTCATCGGCGCTTTTTCGAGGGTCCGCTCGGCGTGAAGACCATAAAAAATTGTGCCCTAACAGGACCGGTTTTTTGGGGAAAAAATGGGTTCTAGGGTACCAAGCACGCCAATTTGCTAAGGCGTGCCCCGTCTCGCTAATAGCTAAGTGGTGAACATGCAGACGATTCTCGGAGAAACCACTGCCAGTCTGGTACTTTGCAGTTTATGCGGAGACGGGCGTCGCCAAGCAATCGGGAACCTCCTGACATTTGTCGTTCATCCGGGCATCCCGGCAGGTTCTATCAGGAGGGGACAAGGGAATTACTCGTTTGCCAGTGGGGAGCTGTGGTATCTGAGGGATGTACCGACGGCTGGTCGCATGAAATGAGGATTCTCGCCCTGACCCGCTATGACGATCTGGGTGCTAGCAGCCGATTGCGTACCTATCAGTATCAACCCTTTCTGCAGCGGGAGGGGATCGAGCTAGACATCCAGCCATTCTTCGATCGCGGGTACCTCGAATCGTTGTACGGCGGAGTCCGCCGGCGTGCTGCTTGGCTGGATGGTGTCCGGCGGCGGACGATCGCACTGCGCGGTGTCCGACACGATGCCGTATGGATCGAGAAGGAGGCATTGCCGTGGGTGCCGTGGGCAATCGAGGCGCGCCTCTGGCCGCAAGACCTGCCAGTGATCGTAGACTATGACGATGCGATCTTTCACCGTTATGACGAACATAGGTCGCCTTTGGTACGCAGAGTGTTCGGGACCAAAATTGACAAGATCATGCGGCGCGCCGACCTCGTCGTAGCAGGAAGCCGATACTTGGCCGATCGTGCCAGCAGTGCGGGGTGCCGGCACATCGAATTGATACCGACAGTGATCGACCTCGACCGGTATCCGGAAGCGTCGAGTCATCAGCCTGAAGCGGGGCCAGTTCGCATCGGATGGATAGGCTCGCCGAGCACCGCGCACTACCTGCGGCCCATCGGGGAACTTCTCCGGCAGATGTCACACGAAACGCCAATCGATTGCGTCGCGATCGGTGCGCGTCCGGATCAGCTGGCCGGCGGTCCGTTTCACGCGGAGCGGTGGACAGAACACAGTGAAGTATCAGCGCTACGCGGGTTGGATATCGGGATCATGCCCCTGCCCGACGAGCCGTGGGAGCGCGGCAAGTGCGGTTACAAACTGATCCAGTATATGGCTTGCGGCCTTCCGGTCATAGCCTCTCCGGTCGGGGCCAACCGTGAAATCGTGCAACATGGGGAAAACGGTTATCTTGCCGAGGGGCTGGATGAGTGGCGCAATGCCATTGCTAAGCTGGTCGGCAGTACCCTGATACGAAGAAGCTTAGGCAGCGCTGGAAGACGAGGCGTTGAAGCCCGATTCACGCTCCAGGTACAATCACCGCAGCTCGTTTCGCTCCTCCGGTCGCTTGTTTTGCCGAGATGATCCAAGTCAAGAAGGCATACAATCGATAATGCTTCCGTATTGGTTACTCTTTGCCATCCCCGCTTTCGCTGCTACTGCTGAACGTGCACGTCGTGGCAACGTACGTCCGTGTGGATCTCTCTGGGTAATGTTCTTCATAATTATCGCGTTATTCATTGGCCTGCGTCATGAGGTTGGTGCAGACTGGTATAGTTATATCGGTCATTTGGAGCGTGCGTCATATATCTCCTTTACAGAAATACTTTTCGACGGAGATCCCGGCTATGTCTTCCTAAATTGGTTTGCCGGGCGGCTCGGACTTGGCGTATGGGCAGTCAATCTCGGCTGTGGGGTCATCTTTGCGTTCGGCTTGATCGCCTTCGCACTGCAGCAGCCACGTCCTTGGCTCTGCATCGTCGTGGCGATCCCTTACCTCGTCATCGTGGTGGCCATGGGATACAGCCGCCAAGGCGTGGCGATAGGCGTAGCTCTGCTAGGGCTGGTTGCGCTGTCCAAAGGGTCTGTTTTCAGATTTGTCCTTTGGGTGGCGTTGGCCGCAACATTTCACAAAACTGCAATCGCGATCGTACCTATTGCGATGCTCGCTGGCACCGAGAATCGGGTTTGGACAACGGTCTGGGTGGCAGCGTCTGGTCTCGTGCTTTATTTTGTCTTCCTGATCGATAATGTCGATACGCTATATACGCGATATTTCGAAGGTAATTATGAGTCAGACGGCGCATTGATCCGTGTTTCCATGAATGCAGTGCCTGCCATGATCTATATATTATTTCGGAAGCGATTTCAGGGCCAGGCTACGGAAAGAAAGCTTTGGTTTTATTTCTCCATAGCCGCCATATGCTTTATACCGATCCTGATGGTCTCTCCGTCTACGACGGCGGTGGATCGAATTGCGTTATATTTGATCCCGGTTCAGCTATTCGTATTCTCGCGTCTGCCTGACGCGCTTGGTCGCCAAAACGCGCATGTGTTCGTTGTGGGGGTGGTCCTGTATTCGGCGCTGGTGCAGTTCGTCTGGCTGCATTTTTCCAACCATTCGTCGGCGTGGATCCCATACAGCGTGGACATCTAGAAAAGCGCATTGCCAGTGCGGTGAGGCGCGAGAAATGAGGGGGACGCGGTGGACATCAGAACCGAAGATGAGACGATGGTTGGCCCAAGGCGCATCCTGATTGCCATCAACACGTCGTGGAACATTCATAACTTTCGCAGCGGCTTGATCCGAGCGCTCGTGGCCCAGGGCTACGAAGTGGTCGCTGCGGCACCCCGAGACGACTATTCGGAGCGTCTTGCGGAAACTGGATGTCGTTACGTTTCGCTGCCGATGGACAACAAGGGCACGTCGCCGCTGAACGACCTTCTATTGACGCTACGATTTTGGCGGCTGCTGCATGAGGAGAAGCCCGACATTTTCCTAGGCTATACGATAAAGCCAAATATCTACGGATCAATCGCTGCCCGCGTGCACCGTATTCCTGCGATCAACAACATCGCTGGCCTCGGCGTGGCCTTCGGAGGCGTCAACTGGTTGAATCGCCTCGTCAAGAAACTCTACCGGATCGGACTTGGTAGCGCCTCGAAGGTGTTTTTCCAGAATGACGACGACCGTCGCCTGTTCATCGATGAGAAGATCGTAAGGCCGGATGTGACGGCTCTGCTTCCGGGCTCGGGGATCGATTTGGCCCGCTTTTGCCCCACGGAGACGGCTGACAGATCGACGGGGGCCGATTTCACGTTCCTGTTGGTGGCGCGGCTCCTTTGGGACAAAGGCATTGCCGAATATGTCGAAGCTGCGCGTCTTGTACGATCACGCATCCCGGACGCGAGGTTTCAAATTCTTGGGTTTCTAGACGTGGAGAGCCGCGGTGTCGTGCCCAGAGACACGATGAATGCGTGGATTGCCGAAGGGATCATCGAGTATCTGGGGGTCACTGACGATGTTCGGCCTCCCTTGTCCGGTGCTGACTGCGTAGTGCTGCCGTCCTACTACCGTGAAGGAACGCCTCGAAGTCTCCTGGAAGCAGCCGCAATGGGCCGACCCATCATCACGACCAACTGGGTGGGCTGCCGAGACGTCGTCGATGACGGGATCAATGGCTATCTCTGCCGTCCACGCGATGCTTCGGATCTGGCAGCGAAGATGCTGGCGATGGCCGAACTCGACGACCAGGCGCGGACAACGATGGGACGCGCCGGCCGCGCCAAGATGGAGCGCGAGTTCGACGAGTCGATCGTCGTGTCGCGTTATCTCGAAGCCATCCAGAAGATCCTTGGGCGCGACAATGCTCTTCATCGCCTGCCATCACCGATAGCACCGGCAGCTGACGGCTAGGCGCGAATTACAGCCTGCCTGGAGGAGACCATTGAGATAGGGAACGGATGCTGGAATTCTTGAAGCGGGGGATCGTCGACACGACGAGCCTGTCGCGGGACGCGCTGCACATTCACATTGGGCTGCTGATCATGGTGCTCGGCTTCGTGTTCCTCGGCAGTTTCCGGCGCTTGGCCCTGCTTTGGAGCGCGGTCTTGGCGGCGGCAGTCGTGAACGAGCTTTTCGATCTACACGCCTGGTATGGGTGGACCGGCGGCTTCAACTGGGCGGACAGCATCCACGATCTTATCAACACGATGCTCTGGCCGACGGCCTTCCTGATCACAGCCCGAATCCGAAAGTGGCGCTGAGGTGCAAGGTGATGTTAGCAACAGCCATAGTGTAGAGCAGCGGACCTTGCGCCCCAAAGAATCGATCGCTCTGCGTTTGAGTTTTCTATTGTCTGGTTCGTGCCGGAATCGATTCCATGTGGGCGAGGTGGAGGGAAAGGTCCGTCACAGGTCAAATGCATTCACTGTGGTTGAGGAAGCGAATGGTTTGATCTAAACGATGACCTGATCCTGAACCCTCCGAGCGGGACTCGACGATGCGTACGGCCTCACACCTCCATCGGCTTGAAGCCGAGTCGATCCATATCATGCGGGAGGTGGCAGCCAGCTTTTCGGAGCCGGTCATGCTCTACTCCATAGGCAAGGATTCCGCGGTCATGCTGCACCTTGCCATGAAGGCCTTCTACCCCGGCAAGCCGCCATTTCCGCTGCTTCATGTCGACACGACCTGGAAGTTCCGCGAGATGATCGCGTTCCGCGACCGGATGGTCTCCGAATTGGGATTAGATCTGCTGGTGCACACGAACGAGGAGGGGGTGAAAGATGGCATCGGACCGTTCACGCACGGCTCCAATACGCACACCCACGTCATGAAAACGGTGGCACTGCGTCAAGCGCTCGATAAATACGGCTTCAATGCAGCCTTCGGCGGAGCAAGGAGGGATGAGGAAAAGAGCCGGGCAAAAGAACGAATATTTTCGTTTCGCGATGCGCGGCACGGCTGGGATCCGAAGAACCAGCGGCCCGAGATGTGGAAGATCTATAACACCCGCGTTGCGCAAACAGAGTCGATACGGGCGTTTCCGCTCTCCAATTGGACGGAACTCGACATCTGGCAGTACATCCTTCAGGACAACATCCCCATCGTTCCCCTATATTTCGCCAAGCAGCGGCCGGTCGTGGAGCGCGACGGCATGCTGATGATGGTCGACGACGACCGCATGAAGCTCTTGCCGGGGGAGGTTGTGCAGAACCGCAAGGTCCGGTTCCGTACGCTCGGCTGTTATCCGCTGACCGGTGCAATCGATTCCGGCGCCGAGACGTTGGAAGAGATCGTCGAGGAAATGTTGATCGCTCGTACCTCCGAACGGCAGGGTCGGATGATCGACCGCGACGAAGCCGGTTCAATGGAGAAGAAAAAGCGTGAAGGGTATTTCTGATGGATACCGACGCCGCGAATACCCTCTTCAAGCCTTCCCGTGACTTGCAAAGCAATTTGGCCCATCAGGAGCAGAAGTCGCTTCTGCGTTTCCTTACCTGCGGCTCCGTGGATGACGGCAAATCTACGCTCATCGGACGGTTGCTTTACGACACCAAGCTCATCTTTGAGGACCAGCTCGCCGCTTTGGAGACCGACTCGCGAAAACACGGAACGACCGGGGATGACATCGACTTTGCGCTGCTCGTCGATGGTCTTGAAGCCGAGCGCGAGCAAGGCATCACCATTGATGTCGCCTACCGCTTTTTCGCTACGGCGAAGCGCAAGTTCATTGTCGCCGATACGCCGGGGCACGAGCAGTATACGCGCAATATGGCCACCGGCGCCTCGACCGCCGACCTGGCAATCGTCCTGGTCGACGCCCGCAGCGGCATTTTGCGCCAGACGCGCCGCCACACATTCATTGCCTCGCTGCTCGGTATTAGCCAGATCGTGCTGGCGATAAACAAAATCGATCTGGTCGACTACGATCAGGCGGTATTTGACCGCATTGCAGCCGAATATTTGGACTTTGCTAAGGATTTAGACTTCGCGGCGATATCCCCTATACCGGTTTCGGCGCGCTACGGCGACAACGTCACGGCGCACTCGCATAACATCCCGTGGTATGGCGGTCCCGCCCTGCTGGACCATTTGGAAAATGTTCCTGTCGGGCAAACAGAGGCGGAAAGACCCTTCCGTTTTCCAGTTCAGTACGTCAACCGGCCAAATCTCGACTTCAGGGGATTCAGCGGAACGATCGCCTCCGGCAGGGTCGCGCCGGGCGATCACGTCGTCGTCGCCAAATCGGGAAAATCCTCCAGGGTCGCGCGGATCGTGACGCATGGCGGGGACCGTGAGACGGCAGTCGCCGGCGACGCGGTCACTATCGTGCTCGAGGATGAGATCGAAGTCTCCCGCGGAAATATGCTTGTGAGCCCTGGCGCCCGACCGGATGTGGCGGATCAGTTCGCAGCGGACATCGTCTGGTTCGACGATCAGCCGCTTTTGCCGGGCCGTACCTACATCTTGCGTACGGAGACCGACCAGACCTCAGCTTCGATTACATCGCTGAAGTATCGAATAAACATAAACAGTTTCGCGCACGAGGCGGTGAAGTCCCTCGGTTTGAACGAGATAGGCTCGTGTAATATATCCACCCAACAGCCGATCGCCTTCGACGCCTATGCAGACAACCGTTCTACCGGCGCTTTCATCCTGATCGACCGAATTTCCAACCGGACAGTCGGTGCCGGCCTGATCCGACACGCGCTGCGGCGCGCCGCTAACGTGCATTTGCAGGCGCTCGACATCGATAAGGCCGCTCGTGCCGAAATGAAGCACCAGAAGCCAGTCGTGCTATGGTTCACCGGGCTTTCCGGGTCAGGCAAGTCGACGGTCGCGAACCTCCTGGAAAAGAAGCTGCACTTCCAAGGGCGTCACACCTACATTCTCGACGGCGACAACGTCCGGCATGGACTGAACCGCGACCTCGGCTTCACCGAGGAAGATCGCGTAGAGAACATCCGCCGCGTTGCCGAGACGGCGAAGTTGATGGTGGATGCCGGTCTGATCGTGCTGGTCTCCTTCATCTCGCCCTTTCGGGCCGAGCGTCGAATGGCGCGCGAAATGATGGGCGAAGGCGAGTTCGTGGAGATCTTTATCGACACGCCGTTCGAAGAATGCGCCGGGCGCGACCCCAAAGGGCTTTACGCAAAGGCCGCGAGAGGCGAAATCAAGAATTTCACGGGTGTCGACTCTCCTTACGAGCAGCCGGAGAATGCCGATATCCATCTCCGGACACTCGAGAATCAGCCAGAAGATCTCGTGGACGAGATCGAAGCGTGGCTGAACGACCGCGGAATAGCCTGACAAGATGATCAACACGAACCTTAGCGACGTTGCGATCCTCGCACTTTTTGAGGATTTAGCCTTGGAGGCCGGCCGGGCGATCATGGACGTCTACAGGTCGGACTTCGCGACTGCTAAAAAATCCGACTGTTCCCCTGTGACTGAGGCTGATAACGCGGCCGAAAAGGTCATCCTCACAGGTCTTCGTGAAAAGCTGGACGGGCTCGTTTGTATCGCAGAGGAGGAGATATCCAGCGGAATGGTGCCCGCCGGACTGGGAGAGGAGTTTATCCTGATTGATCCGCTGGACGGGACGAAAGAATTCATAGGCCGCAAGGCGGATTTCACGGTCAACATCGCCCTGATACGCGGCGGTGTGCCGGCCATTGGCGTCGTCTTCGCGCCGGCCCGCGGCGAGATATTTTCCGGTGGTTCGGGAGAGGCTACCCGGGCGATGGTTGCTGCAGAGTATCGGCTAGAGAGGCGGACGGTGGTTCGGGTAAGGGCTCGTAGCTCGCCGCCTCGAATTGTCGCCAGCCGTTCACACCGCACGCCCGAGACGGATGCTTTCATCGCGACTTTCCCTGGCGCGGAGACGGTGGCGGTCGGCTCGTCCTTGAAGTTTTGCCTGCTGGCAAGCGGTGAAGCGGACGTCTACCCACGCTTTGGCCGTACGATGGAGTGGGATACGGCAGCAGGAGATGCAGTTCTGCGCGCCGCCGGTGGATCGACCCGCTTGGTCAACGGCGGCGACCTCATATACGGCAAACGCAACCAAGTCGGCGATGTCGACTTCGCTAACCCGTGGTTTATCGCGACGGGAACTGCAACTGATGGAGACGAAAGGGAGGTTAAAAGGCTGCAGGTCTAAGGCGCAGGCGAACGAGTCCCGGAATCTCGCTACGCCCACACATTATGCTCAGCGGATTCGAGATATCGGGTCAGAACCGCAAGGGATTTCCAGCCGCCGGCGCGCATGATGGCTGCCGTGTCATGCCCCGCAATAAGAAGATCCTGAGCTGCCCCGACGCGCATCGAATGTCCGCTGAACATCAAGATCTCTGCCGGGTCGACACCGGCCAGTGCCGCTCCCGATTTGATGAGGCGCTTAACGCTGGTAGCGCTCAGGCTGCGGTCGATTGGCTTGCCTCTATAGATAGGGCAAAAAAGGTATTGGCCTCCTCCGCGCCACTCGAGCCAATCGTTGAGAAGTTGGCTGGTTGACGGCGAGGTGAATGCCAGTCGGCCATTCCCAAACGGATCGGCCTTGCTTCGAGGAATCAAAACCTGATGTGTGCCATCGGGCCTGAATTCGACATCGCTCTGTTTAAGGGCGACCAGTTCAGAGCGGCGTGCCAGGATCTCATACCCGAGGGCCAGCATCGATTTGTTTCGGACCCCCCATGGCGTCGCAGGCTGGGCAGTGATGAAACGATCGAGGTATGACTTGTTCAGCCCTTTTGCCTGACGGGGACGCACCGCTTTCGCACGGCGAACTCGCCGAATGGCGAGCTGAACCTCCTCATCGAGCGTGGGATCCTCTAGCTGGCCACCCGCAAGAACCTCGCCTGGCGGGTGATTTCGTGATTCACTTGGCCTGTCATGATTTGGAGGCAGGTCGATGGAGCAACGGTCGCTTTTCGGTCTCTCGGAGCATCTGGAGCGCCTGA
>NZ_JAAAMJ010000026.1 GCF_010500835.1 Aurantimonas aggregata
TCGACTACGACGACATCGTCGTCCACTGTTGCGCCGCTTGGAACAAGCTCGTCGATCAACCATGGAAAATCATCTCCATCGGCATGCGAGATTGGGCGCATAGGTTCTGATCAGCGCTCGTTGGTATAAGGTCGAGAATGTTGTTAGGGCATACCGTGATCACTTCCGGTGATCGCTTGCGAGAGCTTGTCTGTCTCAGACGGGTTGGGACGGCCATCAGCTCGCGTTTGCGAAACCAATCTGGATCTCTCGTCCTTCTGTCGAGCCTTCCTGCTCCCGCGACACCTTGTGCCGGTCTGGCTTTCTGATAGCTGTTTCACCAGCCGATCACCATGTCCTTTACGCCGTTCTTCTGAGGTCGAATTGTCAGAAACTCTTCAGCGGCCATACAGCCTCCCGTCCGATCTGGCGTTTCTTGCGTCAGATGTCGCGGAGCGCGTCCTGGCTCCCCAGGCGGAGGAGATCGACCGGGATGCTCGTTGGCCCCGTGAGGGCATGCAAGCGCTTGCGGAAGCCGGCCTTCTTGGTCTTCTCGTCCCGGAGCGCCTCGGCGGGCATGGCCAAGGCCTCCATGCTCTCGCCGAGATCGCAGAGGTGCTTGGCCGAGCGTGCAGCTCGACGGCCATGTGCTTTGCCATGCACTGCGTCGGTACGGCGGTCATCGCAGCGAAGGCAACACCCGATCAGGAGCGGCGTTTCCTGCGGCCGATTGCGGAAGGCCGGCATGTAACCACACTGGCCTTGAGTGAGCCCGGCACGGGATCGCACTTCTACCTTCCCCGCTCCACCTTCGATCCGGACGGCGAGAGCTATGTCGTCAATGGCAAGAAAAGCTTCATCACCAACGGCGGACATGCTGACTCGTATGTCCTTTCAGCGGTCGCGCCCGGTTCGGAGCTGGATCCTGGAACGTTCACATGCCTGTTGGTGGAAGCCGGGAGCGCGGGTCTCGACTGGGGAGCGCCCTGGAGCGGACTCGGAATGCGCGGGAACAGCTCCCGCGCCGCCGGCCTCAACCGCATCTCCGTCCCGAAGGCAAACCTCCTTGGCGAGGAGGGGGACCAGATCTGGTACATCTTTGAGGTGGTCGCTCCCTACTTCCTGACTGCCATGGCCGGCGTCTACATCGGTATAGGACAGGCCGCCCTCGATCTGTCGGTGGCGCACATCAGTGGGCACAAGTTCAGCCATACTACGGCACGGCTGGCCGAGAATCCCGCCATTGTCGAGCAGATCGCGGACATGTGGGCGAGGCTCGAGCGGGCGCGAAGGCTGCTCCACTACGCGGCCCGTCTGGGCGACGCTGGCTCGCCCGAAGCTGCGACTGCGATCTTTGCCTCCAAAATCGACGTGGCGGACGCCGCGGTGGCCTTGACGAACTCGGCGATGCAGCTTGTCGGCGGGCGGGGTTATCAGGCCGATGGCCAACTGTCGCGCCTCCTGCGCGATGCACAGGCTGCCCACGTGATGTCGCCGACAACCCACCTCCTGAAGTCCTGGCTCGGTCGCTCCGTGCTCGGACTGCCTCCGCTCTGATCAGCGATATGGAAGCGATGGAAGCAGCAGCGGCGCAGGTCCTCGTCTTGCTTGGTGAATCCCCGAGGGACTGGGCTGCTGAACGATTCAATCCGGGCTTGTGGAAGGTATGCGGCCTCGACCTCGCGGTTTCTTCCGTGTCCGACAGTGCAATCACGGATCGGCCCGCCCCGGAGATCCTGATCATCGGGCCACACGTGCCGGAGCCCCGGCGTGTGGGCATTCAATTCCGCCGTAAGCTACCGTCGGTCCAGTTGCTGTTTCTTGTTCCCAACCCGGAACTGTCGCGCTTCCGGGCCAGCTTGCCTTTCACCCCGGAGCTTGGGGGTGCCTCCGCCATGCCCGGGGACATAGCGCCCGCCGACCTGCGCGCTGCCGTTCGCGAGCTACTGGAGGCAAGCCGAAAGGAACGCGAGCTCAGCGGGCTCTACAGCCGCGTCAACGCGGTGATTGCCGCCAAGGGCAATAACCATTCACCAGAGGACAGCCGGCGTCGGCAACTCGTCGTAGCCGAACGCTATCTGGCTGCTATCCTCACGCATGCGCCGGAGGCGCTCTTCGCCACCGATGCCGAGGGCAAAGTGGTTCAGCTAAATCGAGCCGCCGAGCGCCTTTTCGCGGTTGAATCTCAGCACGTTGGCGATCCAGTTGCAGATTTGTTCGCGCAAGAGTCTCGAGTGCGAGTTGTGGCGCTTGTCGACCGAGCCGTGGCCGGCGAGATCGTCGAGGGCGAGGAGGCGCAAATCGTATCGGTTGAAGGGGCGTCGCGCACCGTCGAGGTTAGCATTGCACCTGTGCTTGGACCGGCGGGAGCTATCGAAGGGCTTTCCTTCGGCGCTCGAGACATCACGCAGCGTCTTAAAGCCGAGCAGGCCTTGCGGGAATTCGCCTCTCGTCTTGAGGAACGGGTGGCGGAGCGCACGGAAGAGCTCGCGGAAGCAAACCGAACGCTGATGACGGAGATGCATCGGCGCGAGAACGCCGAAGGCCAGATCCGGCAGATGCAGAAGATGGAGGCGGTGGGGCAACTCACCGGCGGGATCGCGCATGACTTCAACAACATGCTTGCGGTCGTGATAGGAGGTTTGAACCTCGTGCAGCGCAGGCTCGCCAAGGGCGACACCGACGTACACAAGTTTATTGCCGGGGCGATGGAAGGCGCCAACAGAGCCGCCGCACTGACCCAGCGCCTGCTTGCCTTCTCTCGCCAGCAGCCCCTGTCGCCGCAGGCCCTGAACGCGAACCAGATGGTCTCGGACATGTCCGATCTCCTGCGCCGCACCTTAGGTGAGGTGATCGAGATGGAGACGGTCCTCGCGGGCGGCCTCTGGCGGACGCACGCGGACCCGGGCCAGCTCGAGAACGCGATCGTCAATCTTGCCGTCAACGCTCGAGACGCAATGCCTGAGGGCGGGCACTTGACCATCGAGACGGCGAACTGCCACCTCGATGATGCCTATGCGGACGAACACGACGTCCCCGCGGGGCAGTACGTGATGGTTGCGGTGACAGACACGGGCATCGGTATGCCCCCCGAGGTCGTGGCCAAAGCCTTCGATCCTTTCTTCACGACCAAGGGCGTCGGCAAGGGGACCGGCCTGGGACTCAGCCAGGTCTTCGGCTTCGTGAGGCAGTCCGGCGGGCACGTTAAGATATATTCCGAGCCCGGCCAGGGGACGACGATCAAGATCTACCTTCCGCGCTTCTACGGTCCAGCCGAGAGCTTCCAGCGCCCGGTCAAGCAGAGCCTGCCGAGAGGGTCGTCCTCGGAAGTCATACTCCTTGTGGAGGACGATGATCGCGTCCGAGAGCTTGCCGTGCAGATGCTCCGCGATCTTGGCTACGGCGTCGTCGCGGCTTCGGGTGGCACGGAGGGCCTGCTCGCCTTAAACGAACATCCTGAGGTATCGCTGCTGTTCACGGATGTGGTCATGCCTGGGATGAACGGCCGTGAACTGGCCGAAGAGGCCAGGCGGCGAAGACCCGATCTGAAGGTGCTGTTCACTACCGGTTACACACGGAACGCCGTGGTTCACAACGGAGTGCTGGACCCTGGCGTGAATCTTCTCCAAAAGCCTGCCACTCTGGAACAGATGGCGACCAAGATCCGCAGCGTGCTCGATGGATGACACGGCGGGTTGCGTCGTAAGTGAATGGCCGCTTCTGCTGGTCACGCGCGGGGAACCTCAGTCTGCTTTCCATCTGTGGACGCCCCCTTGGGCGCAAGTGGTTTCTGTTGGGTTGGCACGATGTCGGATGCTGCCATCTGTCCGGCCTCTGATGCAGCGTGTCGCTGCGGGCCCGTATGGGAGTTCGCGAACCGGAACCAAAACACCCAGAGCGTGCTCGATGGCACGGTGGAAAGCACTGGTTCTTCCGGCCCCGTCTCGCCGACTGTTGTGGCATACCCTCCTTCGACCAACCTCGCGTCCCGACGGCCTCTGACGACGACCCCGGCTTACGCCGCGGCCGCCATCGGAGCTCGATAAGTTCCGCCCTTCGCCAGAAGGGCCCAGACGATACGCGCCATCTTGTTGGCCAGCGCCACCGTCACCAGCATCCGCGGCTTGCGCGCCAGCATCTGTTCCAGCCACGAAGTGCGGCTGGCTTCATCGCGCGCTGACGCGCGCTCTGTCCGTAACGGGTCGGAATGTGGTTCAGATGCTGGCGGAGCGCTGCCACATGATGTTGACGAATTTCGGCGGAATGCGCGACGCCATGCTCCTCCAGAATGTCGTGGAACATCCGCACCAGCGTTCGGACATCGCTCGCCGTGGCTGGCGTCCAGTTCTGGCGGTTGTTCTTGTAGAGTTCATCGTAGGCGTGCTCGAAGTCAGCGAGGTGGAGGACGCGCTCAACCGGCGCAACATCCGCCGCGGCGAGAGCCTCGGCGGAAATAATTTCCGGCGGACCCATCGGCGTCGGCACCTCGGCCGGCTGCGACGCCCCGGGGGAGTGCTCAACGTCTCCGGGAAGGACATTGTCGGGGGCAGTGGCGGGGACGGCTGCGAGCGGCACAGCAGGCACGTCTTCCGAGCGGTGGGTGGAGGCAGCATCGATCACCGGGTCGACAGGCATTGAGAACACCAGTTCGGCGCGCTCGTTTTCCGGCAGCGTCGTGGCGACCAGCGCATTCTGCCGGCGGTCAATCATCGGCCAGCGTTCGGCGACGTTAAGCAGGGCGTCGGCCTTGGCGCGGAACAACTCCATCTTCGCCCGTTCGCGATTGGCCAGCGTCGGGTCGAGGCCGACATCTTCCATCTGCTGTCGGACGTCGCGATCGAAGACGCCGCCGCGGGCACCCTTCTGCTCTGCCCAGAAGGTCTCGGCGATCGCCATGACGTGCGGCTCGGGGATGCCGTGGCGCAACAGCAATGCGCGCGCGGGGCACTCCGCATCGAAGGTGAGGGGACGGGTCGTGCCGAAGAGCTGGATCAGTCGGTAGGCCCAGCCAACCTCGATATCCGCTTCCATCTCGCGCACGTCGTCGATCCCGCCGCTGCGCCGCACGGCGAAAGCGATGTCGTCGAGATGGGCGCTCATGCGCTCGATCTCGGCGCGGAAGAGCTGGTCGAGTTGGTCCTTGGTCGTCATCGCGGCGGTGGGTCTCACGGTCAGGTCGGCGAGCAGCGTGTTCAGCCGCCGCGCCATGTAGGCCGCTTTGTGATGGTCGGACAAACCGAAGCGAGAAGGACAGGCGGGCCTGCCGCGGCACCTGCCGGAAGCGCGTCGGCACGCGTGCGCGCCAATAGAAAGTGTGGCCGCGCCGTTCGAGATTGCTGATGTCATGCCGAGTCGCCACTGCCCGGATCCCTTGAGCTTGGAGCCCGGGATCGCCCGTATGGGCATCACCTCTGGGCTACAGGTTTGGGTCCAAAGCACGGCAACGGCACCGAGAGGATTCTCAGTGGCTGAAAACAATAAGGATTACAGTGGCTTGTAGTAGGCTGGCTGGGGAACCTGGATTCGAACCAGGACTAACGGAGTCAGAGTCCGTGGGTCTACCGTTAACCTATTCCCCAGCAGGGCGACGCGGCGAGCGCGTCACGAGCGACCATATAGACGGGGCGAAGCGGGCTGTGAACCCTTGGCGGCAATTTTTGTCGCTGTCTCGCGTTCGAAGCGGGAAGGTGGCCGATCCGGTTCGGGAAGCAAGGCGGTGGAATAGCGAAAGGTTCGATCGCGGGACGGCTCATGTGGGGCACCTGCGCCGCGGCGCTGCGTGAGCGGCAGGCCAGGGCCAGCGTCCCCGGGCCTGCCGGCGGTACCCTTGTGCTCACCCGGCCAATTGATACACTCTGCCGCGAACCAGGAACCTGAGGCGCCTGAGTGCGGCCATGGCCGATCGGCGCCGGAGAGACAGTGTGAGTGACCATGAAATCGGTGGGAGACGCCGTCCGACCGCGGATCTGAATCGGGAGCCTTCTTCCGGCCTGTCCTCGCGTGCGCGGTCCACCCACGACCCGCGGCAGCAGGTGTCGCCCCTGCGCGCGCCGGCAGCCGATGCGGTGACGTCGGCAAACAGCGAATCGGGTGGGCAGGACAAGGCCGAGCGGACGGGCAACGCCCCCCTGACCAAGCGGCAGCGCCGGCGACGGCGCAAGGCCGGCGCCAAGCCCGCCGGCGTTGTCGTGGAAAAGGGGGAAGCCGGTCAATCCGATCCCGCGAAAGGCGAGCAGGGCAAGCTTCGTGGCGCCCGCAAGCCGCGCCGGCGCGGCAAACGCCGGGCCAAGCCCGGCACGGGCGAATCGTTGCAAAATGCCCCGGAGCAGGCCGCCGGAGCCGATCCGCATGCACGGCCGGCAGTGGCCGGCATGCCGGCGGCGGCTCGTGTCGAGGCGCCCTCCGCGCCCGTTGGCCCTATGCCCACGGCCCGCTCCCATACCGCAGCGAACGGTAGCGGCGTGCGGCCGCCAGCCTATGCGGCGCTGGACCTTGGCACCAACAATTGCCGTCTGCTGATCGCCGTGCCGACGCGGCCGGGCCAGTTCCGGGTGATCGACGCGTTCTCGCGCATCGTCCGGCTGGGGGAGGGGCTCAGCCGCACCGGCAGCCTTTCGCGCGGCGCCATGGATCGCGCCATTGCGGCTTTGTCGATCTGCGCCCAGAAACTGTCGGCGCGCGAGGTCGATCTCGGCCGGGGACGGCTGATCGCCACGGAAGCCTGCCGCTCGGCGGCGAACGGGGTGGAATTCATCGAGCAGGTGAAGCGGGTCACCGGGCTCGACCTCGAAATCGTCAGCCGCGAGACCGAAGCGCGGCTGGCCGTCTCCGGCTGCGGCTCGCTGGTCGACCAGTCGGCCGAAGGCGCGGTGCTGTTCGACATCGGCGGCGGTTCCTCGGAGATCGCGCTGCTCGACCTGCGTGGCGGCAGCACGCGCCGTCTCGCCAGCCGCATCGTCGCCTGGACCTCGCTGCCGGTCGGAGTCGTCAGCCTCGCCGAGCGCCATGGCGGACGAGACGTGACGCCGGAGATCTTCGAGCACATGATCGTCGAGACCGTCGAGATGATCGAGCGCTTCGACGGCCGCGACCGGCTGGGCGAACTCGTCGGCGGCGAACGCTTTCATCTGCTCGGCACGTCCGGCACCGTGACGACGCTGGCCGGCGTGCATCTCGATCTCGAGCGCTACGACCGCCGCCAGGTGGACGGGCTTTGGCTGACCGACCGCGAAGCCGACGGGCTGGTGGCGCGGATCGCCGGCTGGAGCTTCGAGGAGCGCGTCGCCAATCCTTGCATCGGCAGCGACCGTGCCGATCTGGTATTGGCCGGCTGCGCGATTCTCGAGGCGATCCGGCGGGTTTGGCCGGCGCGCACCCTGCGCGTCGCCGATCGCGGCCTGCGCGAGGGATTGTTGACGGAAATGATGGACGCCGACGGCGTCTGGCGCCGCGACACGGCATGGAGAAGCAATTCATGAGCGGCGGACGCGGCGACGACCGGGGCCTGACGGTTCGGGTCAAGAAGAAGCGCGGGCTGAAGGCGTCATCGCGGCGCTGGCTGGAGCGCCAGCTGAACGATCCGTATGTGCGCCGGGCGCGTGCCGACGGCTATCGCTCGCGTGCGGCCTACAAGCTGATCGAGACCGACGACCGCTACAAGTTCCTGAAGAAGGGCGACCGCGTCGTCGACCTGGGCGCGGCGCCGGGCGGCTGGTGCCAGGTCGCAGCCGATCGCGTCGGCTCGGTCGCGGACGACATCCGCGTCGTCGGCATCGACTATCTGCCGGTGGAGCCGGTGATCGGCGCGACGATCCTCGAGATGGATTTTCTCGACGACGCGGCGCCCGGCCTGATCCTTGCCGAACTCGGCGGCGATCCGGACGTCGTCCTCTCCGACATGGCGGCGCCGACGACCGGCCATCGCCGCACCGACCATCTGCGGACGATGCATCTCTGCGAGGTCGCCGCGGACTTTGCGGTACGCACGCTGCGGCCGGGCGGGCATTTCTTCGCCAAGACCTTCCAGGGCGGGACGGAGCAGGATCTCCTGAACCTCCTGAAGCGCAACTTCACCACGATCCATCACGTCAAGCCGCCGTCGTCGCGGGAAGACTCCGTCGAGCTCTACATCCTCGCCAAGGGCTTCAAGGGCCGTCAGGCCGCGACCGGCACGGAAGACGCGGCGGTAGAGCAGGACGAGGTCGGCCCGCTCGGCTGAGCTTCTATTCGGCGGGCAGACGGCGCCCGGCCACCTCGTCGCCCGCCTCCCGCGTCAGCGGCAGGTAGACGAGGGCGGCCGCGGCCGTGATCGCGCCAACGACGAAGAAGGCGGTGGAGAAGTCGGCCAGGCTCGCCTCGCTGCTGCCGGACAGCGCCATGCCGGCCTCCAGCACCGCGCCGGCAACCGCAACGCCGGTGGCGACCGAGACCTGCTGCAGCGCCCCCATCAGCGCCGTCGCGTCGCCGGTCGCTTGGCGCGGCACGTCGGCGAAGGCCAAGGCGTTGATCGAGGTGAAGAACAGCGAGCGGAAGAAGCCCCCGACGAGCAGCAACAGGAGCACGATCGCGATCGGGCTGTCGGGTCGGTAGAAGCCGATGGCCGCCATCATGCCACCGCCGACGAGCGCCGTGGCGATCAGCGTCGTGCGGAAGCCGAGCCGCTTCAGGATCGGGTGGGCGAGCAGCTTCATGCCCATGGCGCCGCCGATCGAGACGCAGGTGATCAGGCCCGACTGGAACGGCGTGTAGCCGAAGCCGAGCTGCAGCATCAACGGCAGCAGGAACGGCGTCGCGCCGGCGCCGACGCGGAACAGCGCGCCGCCGACGATCGCCGCCCGCAGCGTCTCGATGCGGAACAGCGACAGTTTCAGCACCGGGTTCTCGGTGCGCCTGGCGTGGACAACGTAAAAGATGGCCGCGACGATGCCGGCGCCTGCCATGACAGGACCGACGATCGGCGGCAGGGCCGGCAGCGAGACAACCGAGAAGCCGAAGACGATGCCGGCGCAGGCAAAACCCGACAGCAGGAAGCCGGGGAAGTCGAACCTGACGCCCTTCACCCGGTCGATCTGCGGCAGGTAACGGGTCGCTAGCAGGATGCCGGCGATGCCGATCGGCAGATTGATCAGGAAGATCCAGCGCCAGTCGCCATAGGTCGAGATGGCACCGCCGATCGGCGGGCCGACCAGCGGTCCGATCAACGCCGGGATGGTGAACCAGGCCATGGCATTGACGAGGTCGGATTTCGGCACGGCGCGGACCAGCAGGAGCCGGCCGACCGGCGTCATCATCGCCCCCCCCATGCCCTGGACGAAGCGGGCCCCGACAAATCCCTCCAGCGAACTGGCGAAGGCGCAGGCCAGCGAGCCGATGACGAACACCGCGATCGCCAGCCGGAAGACGAACTTCGGACCCCAGCTGTCCGCCAACCGGCCGGAGATCGGGATGAAGATCGCCAGCGACACGTAATAGCTGGTCAACGCCAGCTTCAGCGCGATCGGGCTGGTGCCTAGATCAGCGGCGATCACCGGCAGCGACGTCGCGATGACCGTCGAATCCATGTTCTCCGTGAACAGGGCGACGGCGAGCACGATCGGGACGATCCGGTTCAAGGCAGACCTCGGGGGATACGGTAAGGCAGGCTTATTGGAATGCGCTGCCGACGACGGGCGGTCAAGCGCCGACAGGAATGCGGCGGCAGGCCCGGCAGGTCAACTTGGCGTGTGGTGCGGTTGCCGTGATCCCGTCCCGGGCCAGTTGGCCCCGCCATGGCCGCAACGAAACGGATGGCCGCCGCACGATCGTTACGACTGGGAGACAGATACCATGAGCCGAGAAACCACCGACAGTTCGCTCTGCAATCGTCGCAATGCCCTCAAGCTGGCCGTCGCGGCGGGTGGCGTCGCCGCCGGTGCCCTTGTCACGCGCGGTGCCTTCGCACAGGACGCGACGGCTGACGAGGCGGCACGCCAGCGTGCCAGTGCCGACTCGCCGGGCTGGCATCGCATCACTCTCGGCGAGGCGCGGATCACCACCATCCTCGATGGCCTGCGTGCGGGCGACGGCCCCTATCCGACCTTCGGCGCCGACCAGAGCCAGGAGGCGATGGCGGAGCTGATGCGCGAGAACTACCTGCCCGAGGACCGCTTCGCCAACGGCTTCACCCCGACGCTGGTCGAACTCGACGACAATCTGATCCTGTTCGACACCGGCTTCGGCGAATCCGGACGCGAGAACGGCTTCGGCCGGCTGGTGGAGCGGATGGATGCGGCGGGCTATCGGCCGGAGGACGTCACCATCGTCGTCTTGACGCATTTCCACGGCGACCACATCCAGGGCCTGATGACCGGCGATGCGCCGACCTTCCCCAATGCACGCTATGTCGCGGGCCAGGTCGAGTACGACTGGTGGACGTCGGACGAGGCCAGAAACGGCGACCGGGCCCAGGGCGCGGCGCTGGTGGAACGTCTGGTGGTACCGCTGCGCGACCAGATGACGCTGATCGGCGAGGGCGACGAGATCGTGTCGGGGATCACGGCGATGGAGGCGTTTGGCCATTCCCCCGGCCACATGATCTTCGAGATCGCTTCGGGCGACCAGCGGCTCTGGCTGACCGCCGACACGGCCAACCACTACGTTGCGTCGCTGCAGAAGCCCGAATGGCAGGTCTCCTTCGACCAGGACAAGGCGATGGCCACCGAGACCCGCAAGCGCGTCTTCGACCGGATCGCCGAGGAGCGGATCCCGTTCATCGGCTTCCACATGCCGTTCCCGGCCATCGGCTACGCGCAGAAGCTCGAGGATGGCGGCTACCGGTTCATCCCGGAAACCTACCAGCTGGCGCTTGCCGACGAGGCCTGACCGTCGCGACCCGAGCGGTCCGGGCCCTGCCGGACTGCTCGGTCACGCTCGCGCTCAGCGGGAACAGCCGATCTCGGCCATGATCGCCAGGACGTCGGCGCGCGAGCCGCAGACGTTCTCGCAGGGGATGCCGTCCTCGTCACGGTCCGCACCGTTATGGTTGCCGGCACACCAGGCGATGACGGCCTGCCGGCAGGTCGCGTAATCTGTGCATCGTGCCGCCTGCGCCTTGCTCGCGGCGGCGGTCAGCGCGACGATCACGAGGACCCATCGTGCCATAAAGTTCATGTGTCGCCGCATCCGTCTGCTCCTGCCTGCCATTTCGATCCGCTGCGTGGCCTGCCACGAGGCTACGGTAGCAGCCTTGCGCAGGCCGACCTTCCCAAGGGGGTGGGGTCGTGATAGCAGCCCGTGCCAATCCTTTTTCCCCGCCGACTCGATCATTTCGCGTTGGACGCAGCCCCGAGGACTGGCATGGCCCGTATCATCGAAACCGCGACCGGCGCGACCGCGCTGACGTTTGACGACGTCCTCCTGCAGCCCGGCCATTCGCAGGTCATGCCCGGCGAGGTCGACCTGCGCACGGCGATCACCCGCACCCTGCGCCTCAACCTGCCGATCCTGTCGGCCGCGATGGACACCGTCACCGAAAGCCGCCTGGCGATCGCCATGGCGCAGGCCGGCGGGATCGGCGTCATCCACCGCAATCTCTCGCCCGCCGAGCAGGCCGAGGCGGTGCGCCAGGTGAAGAAGTTCGAGAGCGGCATGGTGATCAACCCGGTGACGATCGGCCCGGACGCGACGCTCGGCGACGCGCGGATGCTGATGAACCGACACCACATCTCCGGTATTCCGGTGGTGCTGAATGGCGGGCAGGGCGGGCAGACCCGCGGCCGCCTCGTCGGCATCCTGACCAACCGCGACGTGCGCTTTGCCACCGACGACAGCCAGCCGATCCACGAGCTGATGACCAAGGACCGGCTGATCACCGTGCGCGAATCGGTAAACCAGGAGGAAGCCAAGCGCCTCCTGCACCAGCACCGGATCGAGAAGCTGGTCGTCGTCGACGATGACGGCCATTGCATCGGGCTGATCACCGTCAAGGACATGGAGAAGTCCCAACTCAATCCCAATGCCTCCAAGGATCCGCAGGGACGGCTGCTCGCCGCTGCCGCGACAAGCGTCGGCGACGACGGCTTCGAGCGGGCCGAACGGCTGATCGATGCGGGCGCCGACCTCATCGTGATCGACACGGCGCACGGCCATTCGCAGCGCGTGCTCGACGCCGTGGCGCGGGTCAAGCGCATGTCCAACGAGGTGCAGATTATCGCCGGCAACGTTGCGACCTCCGACGGCACCAAGGCGCTGATCGATGTCGGGGCGGACGGCATCAAGGTCGGCATCGGCCCGGGCTCGATCTGCACGACGCGGATCGTCGCCGGCGTCGGCATGCCGCAGCTCTCTGCGATCATGGGCGCGGCCGAGGAAGCCGACAAGGCCGGCATCCCGGTCATCGCCGACGGCGGCATCAAGTTTTCGGGCGACCTCGCCAAGGCCTTGGCGGCCGGCGCAAGGGCGGCGATGGTCGGCTCGTTGCTCGCCGGCACGGACGAAAGCCCCGGCGAGATCTATCTGCACCAGGGCCGCTCCTATAAGGCGTATCGCGGCATGGGCTCGGTGGGCGCCATGGCCCGCGGCTCGGCCGACCGTTACTTCCAGGCGGAAGTGCAGGACACGCTGAAGCTGGTGCCGGAAGGCATCGAAGGGCAGGTCGCCTACAAGGGCCAGGTCTCCGCCGTGCTGCATCAGCTGGCCGGTGGCCTGCGCGCAGCGATGGGCTATGTCGGCGCCGCCGATCTCGCGGAATTCCGCGAGAAGGCGCAGTTCGTGCGGATCTCCAACGCCGGGCTGCGCGAGAGCCACGCCCACGACGTGACGATCACCCGGGAAAGCCCGAACTATCCGGGCGGCGGCTGATACCGACGCTGCGAGTCGCCTGATCGGGCCGCTCGCCGCAGTCTCAGATGACCGGCGCGGCAAGCCAGACGCCGCGCCGCAATGTTACGGTCAGCTCTCGCTTTCGGGAGTGAGCTTCAGCAGCCGTCCGCCGGGGCCGTCTTCCAGTACCCAGACGGCGCCGTCTGGTCCCTGCTCGACCTCGCGGATGCGGGCGCCCATGTCGAAGCGCTCGACCTCGCCGCCATCGTCGCCCAGCGTGACCCGTACCAGACCCAAGGCGGACAGCCCGCCGATCAGGCCGCTGCCCTGCCAATCCGGGAACATCTCGCCGGAATAGATCACGAAGCCGGCCGGGGAGATCACCGGCGTCCAGGACTCCACCGGCGCAACGAAATCCTCGGTATTGGTCGAATGGTCGGGAATGTCCCGCCCGTCGTAGTGGACGCCGTTCGACACTTCCGGCCAACCATAGTTCTCGCCAGCTTCCACGAGGTTCAGCTCATCGCCGCCGCGCGGGCCCATCTCGTGGTCCCAGAGCCGGCCGTCGGCGTCGAAGGCGATGCCGAGGACATTGCGGTGGCCGACGCTCCAGAAGCTCTTCGCGAGTTCGCCCTGGTTCTGGATCGGATTGTCGGCGGGAACGGAGCCGTCGTCGTTGAGCCGAATGATCTTGCCGAGGCTCTGCGCCATGTCCTGCGCCGGCGTCAGCTTCTGTCGATCGCCGGAGCTGATGAACATCATGCCGTCGGGGCCGAAGGCGATACGGTGGCTGTAGTGACCGTTGCCGGTAACCTTCGGCTCCTGGCGCCAGACGACCTCCAGGCCGGACAAAGCGGGCTCGTCGGCCGAGGCGTCGAAGGTCGCGCGGGCCACCGCGGCGCCCTGCGTCCCGTCATTGCCCGGCTCGGCATAGGAGATGTAGACGACGCCGTTCTCGGCGAACGCCGGATGCAGGACCACGTCACCGAAGCCGCCCTGGCCGCCATAGGCGACTTCCGGAACGCCGGAAACCTCGGTCATCTCGCCGTCCTGCGTCACGAGCTGCAGGTTGCCGGGCTTTTCGGTCACCAGCATTGCGCCGTCCGGCAGGAAGGTCATCGCCCAGGGCTCGTCGAATTCCGCAACCGGCGTCGCGGTCAGGCTGGTGTCGCCGGTGCCGGGCACGGACACACTCTGCGCCAAGGATGGCGTCACGAGAAACGTCGTGGCGAGAATGGCTGCTGGCAAACGCATGGCGGGTCTCCCTTCGTTCGTCGACAGGCGTCATGCCGTGCCGATGATGTCGTGGAGCCAAGCCCAGAACCGTGGCGGCCGTTCCTTCAACGCTCCGTGAGAAGCGCGTGTCTCGCTTCGGGACGCAGGACCGGCAGGCGGCGCGTCACGCCGCGACAGCGCGCCCCAGGTCGCCGGCGCGCCGGATGACGTCCGCCAGGACCCCAAAATCCTGCCTTCGCGCGGTCGAGGGCCGAAAGGCAAGGGCAATGGTCCGTGCCGGCGCGGGATCCTCGAAGGGCAGGATGGCGATGCCGCCGCGTCGCGTCTCGTCGCCGACCGCCATGTCCGGGATCAGCGTCGCGCCAAGGCCGGCGGCGACCATGCGCAGGATGGTCGACAGGCTGGTCGCCCCGAGGCCCGCCCGTTCGCTCGGATCTGCGATCTGGCAGATCTCCAGCGCCTGGTCGCGCAGGCAATGGCCTTCTTCGAGGAGGATGAGCCGGACATCCCGCATCAGCCCGATGGGAACGCGGGCCGCGTAACGATCCGCCTGATCGGCCGGGACGGCGAAATGGAACCGGTCCTCGAACAGCGTCAGGGTTTCGAGTCCGTGCTCGTCGACCGGCAGCGCGACGATGGCGCAGTCTATCTCGCCGGCCGACAGTTCCCGCAGCAGCCGGTCGGTGACGCTCTCGCGCACTTCGCATTCGAGCTGTGGATGCTCGCCGGCCAGCAGCGCCAGCAGCGACGGGAGCAGATAGGGAGCGACCGAGGCGATGACGCCCAGCCGCAGCCGCCGCGACAGCGGCGCGTCGCCGGCCGTCGCGATGCTTTCGAGCTCGCGCACTTCGGTCAATATCGCGCGAACCCGCCCCCCGATCGCCTGACCTTCGCCGGTCAAGGCGATGCCGCCGGAGGAGCGCTGGAAGAGCGCGCCGCCGAAGAACGCCTCCATCTGGGCAATCTGCGCCGAAAGCGCCGGCTGGCTGATATTCAGCCGTTTGGCGGCGCGCCCGAAATGCAGCGTCTCGCTGAGGGCCTCGAAATAACGTAGCTGACGGAGGGTGATCATCCCGATAGGATAAACTGATTGCGTCCGGTTGAAAATACGATTGGAGATTATCGCTCGGAGCCGCTACCTTAGAGCGACAATCATTCCAGGATCCAACGGAGGCCCCTCATGGCTGATCGTCCGAGACTCACAACGACTGCCGGCGCGCCGGTGTCGAGCAACCAGAATGCCAAGACCGTCGGTCGCAACGGCCCGTTGCTGCTCGAGGACTTCCAGCTGATCGAGAAGCTGGCGCATCAGAACCGCGAGCGCGTGCCCGAGCGCGTCGTCCACGCCAAGGGCTGGGGCGCCCACGGCACGCTGGTCGTGACCGAGGACGTCAGCCGCTACACCCGCGCCAAGGTTCTGCAGCCGGGTACGAAGACCGAGATGTTCGCGCGCTTCTCCACCGTTGCCGGCGAGCAGGGTGCAGCCGACGCCGAGCGCGACGTGCGCGGCTTCTCGCTGAAATTCTACACCGAGGAAGGCAACTGGGACATCGTCGGCAACAACACGCCGGTGTTCTTCGTCGCCGACCCCTACAAGTTTCCTGACTTCATCCACACGCAGAAGCGCCATCCACGCACCAACCTGCGCTCGGCAACCGCCATGTGGGATTTCTGGTCGCTCTGCCCAGAGTCGCTGCACCAGGTGACGATCCTGATGTCCGACCGCGGCATCCCGACCGACCCCAGCCGCATGAACGGCTACGGCAGCCACACCTTCTCGCTTTGGAACGACCAGGGCGAGCGCTTCTGGGTGAAGTTCCACTTCAAGACCCGGCAGGGCCACGCGCATTTCATCAACGAGGAAGCCGAAAAGGTTATCGCCAAGTCCCGCGAGAGCTATCAGGAAGCGCTCTACGGGATGATCGAGGACGGCCGGTTCCCGAAGTGGGACATGTTCATCCAGGTGATGCCGGAAGACGAGGCCGACGCCTTCGAGGAGAAGACCGGCTGGAGCGCGTTCGACCTCACCAAGGTGTGGCCGCACGGCATGTATCCGCTGATCAAGGTCGGCGAGATGGAGCTGAACCGCAACCCGGAAAACTACTTCACCGAAGTCGAGCAGTCGGCGTTCAACCCGTCCAACGTGGTGCCGGGCATCGGCTTCTCGCCGGACCGGATGCTGCAGGGGCGGCTGTTCTCGTATCCGGATGCGCACCGTTACCGGATCGGCACGCATTACGACGCGCTGGCGGTCAACCGGCCGCGCAGCCCCGTGGCCCACTATCACATGGGCGGCGAGATGACGCTCGGCCTGGCGACCAACCCGGACGCCTATTACGAGCCGAACTCGTTCGGTGGGCCGGTCGAGGATCCGAGCGTCGAGGAGCCGCCGCACCGCTATGCCGGTGACGTCGGGCGCTACGACTTCCGTGGCACGGCCGATCACTACAGCCAGCCGCGCGCGCTGTTCGAGATGTTCGACGACGGCGAGAAGCAGCGCCTGTTCAACAATATCGCAGGTGCGATGCAGGGCGTGCCGGAATTCATCGTCGACCGCCAGCTGGCGCATTTCGACAAGGTGCATCCGGACTACGGTGCCGGCGTTCGCCAGGCCATCGCGGCGCAGACGCGCGACGATGCCGAGGCGAGCCTGTCCACCAGCCACAGCGCGGCGGCCGAGTAGGCCGCAGCGTTTCGCCCATGGCGGCGAGGCTTTGAAGCATTGAAAGGGCCGGGAGCAATCCCGGCCCTTTCCGTTTGAGCGGCAAAAGCCTATGCATGGGCCATCACCAAGAAGATGGCAGGCGGGAAGCGGTCACTGACGCGCCCACACCTGCTGCCGATCGGCGCGCGGCTCGACCAGAGGCGTCGCCGCAGGCGAACACCAAGGAATATTCCATGCGACTAGGCGGCCGAATGGCAGCTTCCATCGAGGTTCTGGCCGACATCGAGACTCGGCGACGGCCGGTCGGCGATGCGCTGAAGGATTGGGGGCTTTCGCACCGCTTCGCCGGGTCGGGTGACCGTGCCGCGATCGGCAACATCGTCTACGACGTCCTGCGCCGGAAACGCTCGCTGGCCTGGCGGCTCGACGATTCCTCGCCGCGCGCTTTGGTGTTCGGCGCCGTGCTCGACTCCAGCGGGCTCGACGAGAAGGCGCTTGCCCTGGCCCTCGAGGGCGACCGCTTCGCCCCGGAGATGATCTCGGCCGACGATCTCGCTGGCTACCGCACCCGCGAGATCGCCCAGGCGCCCGATGCCGTGCGCGCCGACGTGCCGGACTGGGTCGCCCCGCTTCTGGCGGAAGCATTTGGCGAGGAGTGGATCGAGGAAGCCGCGGCGCTCGGCGGGCGGCCGCCGCTCGACATGCGGGCCAACACGCTGCGGGCCGACCGCGACAAGGTGGCGAGAGCTTTGGAGCCGTTCAGCCCCCAGCCGTCGTCGATCGCCCCGCAGGGGCTGCGCATCGCGCCGATCGACGGCGACGGGCGCCATCCGAACGTCCAGGTCGAGGCCGGCTTCCAGAAGGGCTGGTTCGAGATCCAGGACGAGGGGTCGCAGATCGTCGCGGCGCTGACGGGCGTTGCGCCCGGCGAGCAGGTGCTCGACTATTGCGCCGGCGCCGGCGGCAAGACGCTGGCGCTCGCCGCGATCATGCAGAACACCGGCCAGATCCACGCCTATGATTCCGACCGCCAGCGGCTCGCGCCGATCCACGAGCGGCTGAAGCGCGCCGAGGTGCGCAACGTCCAGGTCCACGCGCCGCGCGACGATCTGACGGAATATCGTGGCCGGATGGATCTGGTGCTGGTCGATGCGCCGTGCACCGGCACCGGCACCTGGCGGCGGCGGCCGGACGCCAAGTGGCGGCTGTCGGAACAGGCGCTGGAGCGCCGGGTCGTGGAGCAGCGTGAGGCGCTTGCCGGCGCGGCGGCATTCGTCAAGCCGGGTGGACGCCTCGCCTATGTGACCTGCTCGCTGCTGCCGGCCGAGAACGAGGCGCAGGTCGAGGCATTCCTGGCGGCGCAGCCGGACTTCGCGCTGCTCGACGTCGCGGCGACCTGGAGCAAGGTCTTTCCCGAGGCGTCGCCGGCATTCCTGTCGCGTCAGCACGGGGAGGGCACGACACTGACGCTGACGCCGCGGACGAGCGGCACCGACGGCTTCTTCCTGGCGCTGTTCACACGGCGATGAGGCACCCGCTCGTCGTCCTGGCGCTGTTCATCGCGCTCACCGTTGGCGGCGGGGGGCTGATCGGCCTCGTCGTCGAGACCGGCGGCTGGTACGCCGGGTTGGAGAAGCCGGGCTTCAACCCGCCGGGCTGGCTGTTCGGCCCGGTCTGGGGGATTCTCTACGTCCTGATCGGCATCGCTGGCTGGCGCGTCTGGCGGATTGGCGACTGGTCGAGCTTGCGCGTCTGGTGGCTGCAGCTGGGGCTCAACTTCGCCTGGCCGCTGCTGTTCTTCGGGGCGAAGCTGATCGTCCCGGCATTGGTCGTGCTGCTGGCGCTCTTCGCCGCAATCGTCTGGTTCCTGCGCGAGACGTGGGGCACCGACCGCCCGGCCGCCCTCCTGTTCCTGCCCTATGCGGCCTGGACTGCCTATGCGGCGCTTCTCAACGGCGCGATATGGTGGTTGAACTAGGGGGCGGACCGTCCGCCATCCCCGTTTTCGATCGCCGGACCCCGTCATGACCGACTACGACCCGACCAAGAGCGATCTGATTCTCGATACGATCGGTGGCGCGCGGGTGCTGTTCGTCATGGCGGCGGCGGCCGAGTACGGCCCGGCGCTGAAGCAGCGCATTCGACCGCTGATGACCGGCGTCGGCCCGATCGAGGCGGCGCTCGGCACCGGCGTCGCGCTGCACGCGCTGGCGCTGGCCGGCCACCGGCCCGACCTCGTCGTCTCGCTCGGCTCGGCCGGGTCGCGGACGCTGGAGCAGGGGGAGATCTACCAGGTGGCGTCGGTCTCCTGGCGCGACATCGACGCTTCGCCGCTCGGCTTCGTCAAGGGCGTCACGCCCTTCCTCGATCATCCGGTCGACACGCCCCTGCCGACGCCGATCCCCAGCGTCAAGCAGGCACGCCTTTCGACCGGTTCGGACATCGTTTCCGGCATCCGCTACCGCGAGATCGATGCCGACATGGTGGACATGGAGACCTTCGCCGTGCTGCGCGCCTGCCAGCGCTTCGGGGTACCGCTGCTCGGGCTGCGCGGGATATCGGACGGGGCGAGCAGTCTGCACCATTACGACGACTGGACGACGCTGCTCCACGTCATCGACGAGAAGCTGGCCGACGCGGTCGACCGGCTGGAAGTGGCCCTTGATTCGGGACTGCTGGACCTAGACCGGCCCGGGCCTTCGGTTGGCGATGCCTGACAGCGTTGCGCGATGGTCGCTGCGGCCCTTTGCACGCGTAAAAAAGGGAGGACCGGCCGAGCCGATCCTCCCATGACCGCGATCCGTTCGTGACGGGTCAGGCAGCCTTCTTGTTCAGCTTGCTCTCGCCGAGCTTGCTGAGGGCCGCGTCGGTCTTCTTCTCTTCGTCCAGGGTCGCCTGCAGATGCTCGATGACATCGGCGTGCTTCAGCGTCTCGGCCCACGACACCAGCGTGCCGTAGCGCGAGATCTCGTAATGCTCGACGGCCTGGGCCGCGGCGAGGAGGGCCGCGTCGAGGGTCTCGGCGTCCTCGATCTCTTCCATCAGCTCTTCGGCTTCCTTGACGATGCCCTCGATGGCCGGGCACTTCTCGGCCTTGGCCTTCTTGCCGAGCATCTCGAACACCGTCTCGAGGCGCGTCACCTGGCCCTTGGTCTCCTCGAGATGCTTGTCGAAAGCCTTCTTCAGCTCCGGCGATGTGACCTTCTTCGACATCTTCGGCAGCGATTTCACGATGGTCTTCTCGGCATAATAGACGTCCTGCAGCGTGTGCAGGAACAGGTCGTCGAGGCTCTTGATTTCCATGGGTCCGTCCTTTCCGGGGGCCAGCGTGCTGGCGATGCGTCAAAACGGCGTGACCGGGTCGATGTTCCGGCGCCATTCGTTGTGCAGGCGCGAAAGGAATCGCCCTGTAGCGCCTGCCAAGCCCTTGCCATCCGGGCCCTGCTTGCCTAAAGCCTCGCCATGACAGCCCATCCCGATACCGTCCTCATCATCGATTTCGGCTCGCAGGTCACGCAACTGATCGCCCGACGCGTCCGCGAAGCCGGCGTGTACTCCGAAATCGTCCCCTTCCAGTCTGCCGAAGAAGGCTTCGCCCGACTCAAGCCGAAGGCGGTGATCCTGTCCGGCTCGCCGGCCTCGACCGGCGACATCGGCTCGCCCCGCGCGCCGCAGGCGGTGTTCGACGCCGGCATTCCGGTGCTCGGGATCTGCTATGGCCAGATGACCATGTGCGTGCAGCTCGGCGGCCGCGCCGAAGCCTCGGCGCATCGCGAATATGGCCGGGCCTTTCTCGAGGTGGAGAAGAGCTGCGCCCTGTTCGAGGGGCTCTGGCCCGAGGGCACCCGCCACCAGGTCTGGATGAGCCACGGCGATCGGGTGATCGACATGCCGCCCGGCTTCGAGATCTTCGCCCGTTCGCCCGGCGCCCCCTACGCGGTGTTCGGCGACGAAAGCCGCAAGATGTACGGGCTGATGTTCCACCCGGAAGTGGTGCACACCACGGACGGCGCGAAGCTGATCGCAAATTTCGTCCACAATGTCGCGGGGCTCTCCGGCGACTGGACCATGGCCGCCTTCAAGGACCAAGCGATCGCCGAGATCCGCGCCAAGGTCGGCGACGGCAAGGTGATCTGCGGGCTCTCCGGCGGCGTCGACTCTTCCGTCGCAGCGGTGCTGATCCACGAGGCCATCGGCGAGCAGCTGACCTGCATCTTCGTCGACCACGGCCTCCTGCGGATGAACGAGGCCGAGGAAGTCGTCACGATGTTCCGGGACCACTACAATATTCCGCTCGTCCACGTCGAAGCGCAGGATCTATTCATCGACGCGCTGGCGGGCGAGCTCGATCCCGAGGTCAAGCGCAAGACCATCGGGCGGCTGTTCATCGAGACCTTCGAGGCCGAGGCGAAAAAGCTCGGCGGCGCCGATTTCCTCGCCCAGGGCACGCTCTACCCGGACGTCATCGAGAGCGTTTCGTTCTCCGGCGGCCCGTCGGTGACGATCAAGTCGCACCACAATGTCGGCGGCCTGCCCGAGCGCATGAACATGCAACTCGTCGAGCCGCTGCGCGAACTGTTCAAGGACGAGGTGCGCATTCTCGGCCGCGAGCTCGGCCTTCCGGAGCGCTTCGTCGGCCGCCAGCCGTTCCCGGGACCAGGGCTCGCCATCCGCTGCCCGGGCGGCGTGACGCGCGAGAAGCTGGCCATCCTGCGCCAGGCCGACGCGATCTATCTCGACGAAATCCGCAAGGCGGGCCTCTACGACGCGATCTGGCAAGCCTTCGCCGTGCTGCTCCCGGTCCAGACGGTCGGCGTCATGGGAGACGGGCGCACCTACGAGTTCGTCTGCGCGCTGCGCGCCGTGACCAGCGTCGACGGCATGACCGCCGATTTCTATTCCTTCGACATGGAATTCCTCGGCAACACCGCGACCCGCATCATCAACGAGGTCAAAGGCATCAACCGTGTCGTCTACGACGTGACGTCGAAGCCCCCCGGCACCATTGAGTGGGAATGATTTTTGCCCATCCGAAGGTATCCTAAACTGCGCCAATATACGACATAACCCACTGAAAAAAATAAATAATACCTCTTCTTCCTATCGACATCTATCGGTGGGCATCAATCACGTCTGGCGGCCTCGCCGACGGACCCCGCCCCCATTGATCAACCGAGAAAACGAAAGTACCGTCACGGGCAATGAGGCTCTTGACGGTACTTTTTTCGATCTAAGGCGCTGAAAAAATAGCGTTTTCGACGCCATCGGCCTCCAAAAATCGCATGACGGTACTTTTCCGCGAGAGGCCCTTAATGTTGACGGATGCAGCACTCAAGTGCTTGAAACAAAAAGCCAAAATGTACAAGGTGACGGATCGTGACGGCATGTATGTGCGCGTCGCACCGTCGGGCGCCATCTCGTTCAGGCTCGACTATCGGCTGAACGGCAGACGCGAGACCGTCTATCTCGGCAGGTACGCCCGAGACGGAATCTCGCTGGCCCGGGCTCGCGAGCTATGCCTGGACGCGCGCCGGGCAATCGCCGAGGGGCGGTCTCCTGCCATCGAGAAGCAGCGGGAGAAGCGCCAGATCAAGGAAGCCAAGAGCTTCGGTGAGTTCGGCGAGAAGTGGCTGGTCAGTGCACCCATGGCCGACAGCACCCGCGCGATGCGCCGCTCCATCTTCGAGCGCGAACTCATGCCCGTCTGGCGAAATCGCCTTCTGACCGAGATTACACCCGATGACCTTCGCGCCCACTGCGGCAAGATCGTGGAGCGGGGTGCGCCCGCGACGGCGATTCATGTGCGGGATATTCTGAAGCAGATCTACGGCTTCGCCATTCTACACGGAGAGAAGGTCGCCAACCCGGCCGATGACGTCGGTCCGACCTCTATCGCCACCTTCACGCCCAAGGACCGCGCGCTTTCGCCCACCGAGATCCGCATCATGTTCAAGCAGCTCGAGCATGTCGCGACGCTGCCGACGATCCGCCTCGGCATGAAGCTGTACCTCCTCACCATGGTCCGGAAGAGCGAGCTGCAGGATGCAGTGTGGGACGAGATCGATTTCGAAAATGCCGTTTGGACGATCCCGAAGGAGCGCATGAAGCGGTCGAAGCCGCACAACGTCTACCTGTGCCGGCAGACCCTCGACATCATGATCGCGCTTAAGACTTGTGCCGGCAACTCACGGTATCTGCTGCCCTCCCGCTACGATGCGGACGCTCCGATGTCGCGCGCGACCTTCAATCGGATCACCTATGCCGTCGTCGGCTTGGCCAAGAAGGAGGGGCTGCCGCTGGAGCCATTCACGGTTCATGATCTGCGGCGAACAGGCTCGACGCTGCTAAACGAGTTGGGCTTAATAGTGACTGGATCGAAAAGTGCTTGGCTCACGAGGACGGGCGTTCATCGCGCGGCGTCTACAACAAGGCCGAATATGAGGTGCAGCGCCGGCATATGATGCAGGAGTGGGCGGATACCGTTGAAGCCTGGGTCGATGGGCGGAAGTATGCCCCCACGCTTCTGCCGCCAGCTATGCCCTTGATGCAGCTTGATCCCGCCCTTTGACCGGACGGGATTTACGTTTGGTAACATCAGGGTGTTGGGCGCGACGGATCGGGACAGCCCGCCGTGCCGCCAGCCAAGCCTCGACCTCGGCTAAGTCCCATACGATACAACGCGGGGAGAGCGCGAACCGAAGGGGGAACTCGCCACGCTGCTCCATTTCATAAATCGTGCTGTCAGCCATCGGCACCATCTCGCGCAATTGGTGGCGCCGGATTGTTCGCCTGATTTGACTGGTTTCGGTCTTCGGCATTCTCAATCTCCTTCATTGTTGAGGCGATTGAGAACAATAGATATAGGTACTGGAAGCCCCCTCAACCGCCGTGCGGCATTTTCGGTCTATAGCGTACACGTCGGCGGGTTTAGTTGGGCGCTAGGTGCGGCGCAGGGGCGAGTAGGGCCGTGCGCTTTGCCATATGAGCGAGACGCTGGCTCGGTTGAGAGCCGGTGCGTGCTCCCTGGAGTTCCCCCGGTTTGATGGACACAATCCGAATTGTGCGGCTTCCGGTATCTGGCCGTCGTGCTGGACGCCTTCTCGCGGCGCATCGTCGGCTGGGCGATGGGGCATGATCTGAAGGCCCAGTTAGCGCTGGATGCCCTCAACATGGCACTGGTCCAGCGCCGGCCGGTCAGCGTGATCCATCGCAGCGATCAGGGGTCGCAGCTTCCATTCAATTAGTCGTTGCAACGCCTGAACGAGGTTGCGATGGGCATCAAGAGACGGAGATCACATCGGTCGGGGCGAGCTTTATTGCCTTCACCGGGACGGCCACCGTTGGCGGGGCGAACTGAGCTGCATCGGTTTTGGTCCGGTATTGCAGAGGGAAGGTCGAGCGAGGATGCTTGCTTTGGCGGCGGGCACGTCAGCGCGCTGTCGGCGCCCGCTGCTTCCGGAAGGCGGGCGGCATGCCGCCCTCGGCTACCTGTCGCCCATCAGCTACGAAAGGGGAGCCAAAGCCAGGTTCGAGAACGCAAGCCCTTAACTGTCCACGAAACCGGGGTCTAACACCAACTCCAGTGGGGGGCCTAAAGCCTGCGGGCCATGGCGACAGGACAGTCCAGACCACAAACGCTGAATGGCGGCGGCGCAAGTCGAAGTGGTACGAAAATCTGCTCCTCTGTGAGAGTACGGGTTCGAGTCCCGTCGTCCGCACCAGCCATCTGAAGGTTGACCCTCCGAAGGTAGAGGTCTCTTGCCCTCACAATCGAAGCCGGCGACCTTCATCAACACGCCAAAGGTTATATCGCGATCAGCGCCTTGGCGCTTTCCGAGTCCGCCGGGTTCAAAAGAAACAGAAACTGATCACCTTGCAATGGCGTACGGGTGACATTGACGGTGATCTGTCCATAGACCTTGTGGTTTAGCCGCACATCCCGAGGGCTCGGCGGATCAATCGCGCTTTTCGTCCAGATCTGTTGGAAGAGCGAGCTTTCGTCGAGCAGTGCATTACGCAGGGCAATGAAACGCGGCGTGTTGACATACTTCGCCGAGGTCAAGCGAAATAGCGCGGCGAAATGGCGGGCTTCGGCTTCGTAGTCGACCAGAAGCTTCTGGCGCTCTGGGTTCACCATAAGCTGCCAGAGATGGTTCTCCTCGAACGGGGGTAAGCCGTTGTCTATTCCGTAGAGTAGATGCATGACCCGGTTCGCCACCACCACGTCGAGCAGAGGTGAAAGCACAGCCGCCGGCCACCGGTATCCGTCGACGAGGTTGTGCAACGCTTCCGTGGCGGTCAGCCGTTCACTGACATCCTCTTGCGGCAGCCCCATCAGGGAAAAGACATAGTCGACGTCAACTGGCTTTAGGCGCAGCCCCCGCGCGATGCGGCCCAAGGCGTTGGCCGAGACGTTCATCTCGCGCCCCTGTTCCAGCCAAGTGAGCCAAGTCAGGCCGATCCCTGCCAACTGAGCCACCTCCTCGCGCCTCAGTCCCTTGACTCGCCGCCGCGCGCCCCGCGGCAGGCCGACGTCCTCTGGCTGCAACGCGGCTCGGCGAGCGCGCAGAAAAGCCTTCAATTCTTCACGCTTTCGCGCATCGGGCTGGGAAGGTGGTGTTGCCGGTACCAGTATCTGATTGATCCTTTTGATTCCACTCCTGTTCCTACAGACTACTCCCTAACAACGGTGAATCTTTGGAACGCGGGAATCATATGCGGAAAAGTTCATTTCCGGCAATCTGGAGACTTCATCGGTTCACGGCCACGTAGCGATCAGGCCCGACTGCCTCTCGTTGCAGATCAGAATAGAGCAAAGGATACGAGATGCACTGTTTGGGACGCGTGGCTGGGTTGATCCTGCTTCTCGGTGGTGCCGGGCAAATCGCCTCGGCTCAAGAACCCGTTATCGATCCGGCTAGTCCGTACCGCCTCGCCGAGGGCATGGCCGAAGAGCCCGCCACCTGTGAAAACCTGGCATACTGGCTCGATCGCGCACCCGATTATGACGGTCGGATTTCCATGACGGTCGTTGGACCGCTCAGGGAAAGCCATTGGGACGGCGCGTTGGCTTACCTTATCATGTGCGAACCGGGAGGCGCGCAGGTTATGTGCGTCACCTATGCGCCGCGCGAGGTCGATCCAAACAAGTCTGTCTTGTTAGCAGGCGGCTACCAGCGGATCGATAAAGACAAGGTGATGCTTGATCCTTGTTTGGCCCGCGACAAAGATTAACTTATGTAACACTATTGCGGCGACCCAAATGAATGTTATGCGTAGCCCGTCTCAAATTCTCATTGCAGGCGGCGTTTTTGTCGCGATCTATGCCGTAATTGGTTTTCGACTTGTTCAATTCGGCTTAGCTGAGATGCCCCTGCATGCCGCTGTGGCGCCCCCTCCTTCCGTCGCCAGGCCCGACATCTTCGATCGTAATGGCAATCTCCTGGCGATGGACCTTCCGGTCAGTTCCGTCTACGCCGAGCCCCACTCCATCGTTGACATCGACGAGGCCGTTGAGAAACTGACCGCTGTTTTGCCCGACCTGGACGCGGCCGACCTTTACAGGGACCTCAGCAGCGATCGAGGGTTCACCTGGATCAAGCGGACGATCTCGGCCCGGGAGCGGCAGGAAATCTGGAGCCTAGGCATTCCGAGCGTCGACTTCCGCGACGAGACGCGGCGGCTTTATCCAAACGGCGCGACGGCCGCTCACGTCCTAGGTTTAGTGGATGTTGACAACAAGGGTATCGCCGGCATCGAGCGCTGGATCGATCGACAAGGATTGCAGGACCTCAAGGACATCGGCGTGCAATTCAGCCGAGATGATCTTGCGCCGGTAGCACTCAGCGTCGATCTGCGTGTCCAGCATGCGCTAGAGGATGAGCTGGGCAAGGCAATCGCCAAATTTAGTGCTATCGCTGGCGCCGGCCTGGTGATGGACGTCACCAACGGCGAGGTGATCGCGCTAGCATCCCTGCCGGACTTCGACCCCAACAACCCGGCCGACGCGCACAGGCCGGAGCATATCAACCGCATCAATGTCGGCGTCTATGAGATGGGTTCGACCTTCAAGGCCTTGACCACGGCCATGGCGTTAAACTCCGGACGCTTCAATATCCACTCCGTTCTCGATGCCAGCCATCCCTTGCAGTTCGGCCGATTCAAGATCCGTGACTTTCGTGGCGAAAACCGGCCGCTAAACGTTCCCGAAGCCTTCATCCACTCCTCCAACATCGGCATGGCTCGCATGGCAATGGAAGTCGGCATCGAGGGACACAAAGGCTTTCTCGACCGGTTCGGCCAGCTGGACCGGCTGACCACCGAACTGCCCGAAAGCGCCAGCCCGATCGTCCCGGCGAACTGGGCGATGCTGAACACCGCGACCATCTCGTTCGGGCACGGCCTTGCCGTCACGTCGCTGCAAGCCAGCATGGGCATTGCCGCCCTAGTGAACGGTGGGACGCTAATCCGCCCGACCTTTGTGAAGGACGCGCCGCTGGCCGAGCGAGTGATCCGCCAGGATCTCGTGACGCCGCAGACGGGCGAGGCCCTGCGGTTCATGATGCGCTTGAACGCGGAGATCGGCTCGGCCCGCAAAGCCGATGTGCCGGGCTACTTCATGGGCGGGAAGACCGGCACTGCGGAAAAGGTCGTCAACGGCCGCTACGCCACCGACCGGGTGCTGACCTCCTTCATGGGCATCGTGCCCGCCCACAAGCCTCGCTACCTCTTCCTCGTCATGCTGGATGAGCCGAAGGCCCTTCCCGAGACGCATGGATTCCGCACCTCCGGCTGGAACGCCGTTCCGGTCGCGGGGAAGATCATCGAACGCATCATGCCAATCCTGGGCGTAGCACCGGCCCGCATACCGCCGATCGACCCGTTCCCCGCCATGTCCGAGTTGCGAGCGTTCGGCTCAAGCAGATTTCAGGAGCGGCCGCAGCCGGATTCGCTTGTCCCGATCGAGGCTTCCTGGAGGACCCGCCAGTGAAGATGCTCTGATACGATACTTCCGACTGAAGCGAGACTTTCACGCTTTTGCACCGGCACAAAGCGAGCAGTTCCGCCAACGCCAGAGAGGATCGATCTGTCGAACGGGCGCGAAGTTCAACATCCGCTTCGGTTAGCACGCAGCAGTTCTGCACGGCTGAGACGGGCGAAGGGGAGCAGCAGCTTTCCGGCTCCTCATTGCGAGAAGCGGACCACTAGCTTTCGACCCACGTACCGTCGCACCAACAGATCGGATATCGAGAGAGATGTCATGCAAAGGCGTTGAACATTCAAAATAACGCCGCCTTCAAGGATGATGAACATAAAGTATTGCGCTCCGTTGGTTGTCCGCTTTCTGCTGTTTGGTACGCCGGCAACCACGCAAGATGCGCCATTCCCAAACGGGTTTGGCATCGAGCGGATCGAGATGGACGGTGCCGAAAGCAACGGCCGCGTCGGCAGTCGTAGACCAGCGGTCATTCTTCTTCACATCTATGAGCTGCCAAGTGATTCCAGTCCGGCGGCCAAACCGCAACGATAGCCGATGTTGACGCGTGGTGAGCGGACGTGGCGAGGACAACACAGCCGATAGAGCTTCGACATCTCCGCTATTTCTTGAGCGCAGCGGAGCATGGAAGTTTCAGAAAGGCGGCTGGCGCTATGGGAGTTGAACAATCCGCGATAAGCCGACGGATCCGCGATTTGGAAGACCGGCTGGGTGCGTCGCTCTTCCAGCGCCGGAATCACGGCGTATCGCTGACACATGCTGGCGAACGATTCCTCCAGCCCGCTCGGCGCACGCTGCGGCAGCTCGGTGAAGGAAGCAGGGTCGTCGAGGCCATCGGTCGCGGAGAAACTGGCCATCTGCGGATTGGCATCTTCTCGTCGCTCGCGTCGGGATTTCTGGCGGAGCTGATCCGCGCGTTTCGAGAAAGTCACAGGAGTGTCAGGATCGATTTCGTCGACGGTGATCCCGAAAACCATCTCGCCGCCATCAGGCAGATGCAACTTGATGTGGCGTTCCTGACAGGGCTGTCCGATCAAGCCGGATGCGAGACAACACTGCTCTGGTTCGAACGGGTGTTCCTCGCCATGCCCGGCGAGCACCCGCTCAACGATCGGGAGCAGATCACCTGGACGGACTTGGCCGGCCGCCGCTTCATCGTCAGCGATGTGGCGCCCGGTCAGGAGATACAGGACTATCTCATCCAGCGGTTGGCCGATCTCGGGCAGCACCCGGATATCCAGCAGCAGCATGTCGGCCGCGACAACCTTCTGACCCTCGTCGCGCACGGCTCGGGTCTGACGGTAACGAGCGAGGCGACGACGGCGGTCACGTTTCCCGGAGTGATCTATCGGCCAATTGCTGGGGAGACGCTGCCATTCAGCGCGGTGTGGTCGCGGCACAATGACAACCCGGCACTCCGGCGCCTTCTCAGTGCCGCTCGATCGGCGGCGAAGAAGCAGCGCCACGGCTGATCGTCACGGCAAGGGATCGGCCGCGTCGGGCTTTGGCGAACCCGCGATCCGTGGCGATGAAACGCTCCAGCATCGGCACGATCAGCTTCTTGGGATCGGAGACCGGCTGGCCGGTTTCGCGGGCCAGCACCTCGGCATAGGCGACGAGATCGCGGTGTAGCGGCGCGGGCAGCTCCACCGTCGCCTTCACGGGCTTGTCGTCGGGCAGCGGCCCAAGCTTCAGCTTCGCCAAGGGTCAGCTCCTGTAGGGTTCGAGCACGAGGTCACGGGTGACGAAAACCCTGACGGGAAATCCCGGCCGGATGGTCAGTGTCGGCGCGACCTGCAACTGGCGCTGGATGATCTGCTGGCCGGCTTGGTTGATGGTATCCTGCGCGCCGTCGCGGATGGCGCTGATCAGGCGATCCTCGTCGCTGGTCGCCAGCTCCGTGCCAATACCAAGCAAGGTCGAGAGCCCGGCTGCCTTCATCAGATCCCACCAGTGGTAATCGATGCCGTCCTCAAGTCCGGCAAAGCCGGACGCGTCAGCGCCAGGCTGGCGCTCCAGCACGATCGAGTGGCCGTTGGGCAAGATCATGCGGTTCCAGACGAGGAGCACACGCCGCTGACCGAAGGTGACGCCGGCTTCGTATTCGCCGATGATGCGGGTCCCTTGCGGAATCAGGAGCAGGCTCCCAGTCGGGCTGTCATAGACGTTTTCCGTCACCTGGGCGGTGATCTGGCCGGGCAGATCGGAATGGATGCCGGTGATCATCGCCGCCGGGATCACCGCGCCCGCTTGTAGTATGTAGGGCGAGGCTGGCGGCATAAGGCGATCGGCGGCGACCGTCTGACGGTCGGCGGGACCGTTGAGGAAAGCCGTATGTCTGTCCTGCACGCCGGCCTGATTTCCGAGGTCGAGACCGGCGAGGCCTGGCATCGCACCGCCGGGGGCGGCGCCGGCGCGCGGTCCCGTCTGGAAGAACACGTTGCTCAAGCGCGCTGCCTCTTCCTCAGCAAGGCGACGCTGTTCCTCGGGGTCGACGGCGGGCGTCACTATGGCGGGCGGCGCGACCGGCTGTCCCCGGTTCTGCGCGTCGAGGATCGGGCGGCCGAGGTCGCCGGGCAGCGGCGGGCCAAGCACCGGCCCGGTATAGTCGCGCGGCAGGCCGGAGAGGCCGTCCGCTGTAGGGCGGTTCTCGGTCGAATAGAGTTCTTCTCCTCCCGGCCCCGCATCGCGAGGCTGGAGGGCGTAGATTAGCGCGCCGCCAATGCCGAGCAAGGCGACAGCGCCGACCCCGGCCAGCATATTGTGGGACAGGCGGGTGACGCGGGGCGGCTCCGCGCGCAGCCGCATCGGGGCTGCGGCTTGCGTGGAAGTGGTCGCTTCGGTCATGACGGGGACTTTCCAGTCGCGCTTACCGGCTGCGCAGCGGCCCGCGTCTGATTGATGCGCACGATTCGGACGATCTGCTGTCGATCGCCGCCGCCAAGGCGCAACTCGGCCGCGCCGAACAGGCGATCCACGATCAGAACGTTCTGGTGGATGCGGCTGTTGACGATCTGCGGCTCGCCATCCGAGCCGAGAACGAAGATCGGCGGCATCTCACCCTGCACTATGCCGCGCGGAAAGACGACATAGACGCGGCGGCCGTCATCGAAGATGGAGATGGGCCGCCATGGCGGGCTGTCGCCGGTCAGGCCGTAGCGGTAGTTCCGCGCGGCCTCGTGGGGAATGACCGGTGACGCCGGAACGGCCTGTCGCTGCCCTGCCGGTGGCGCCGGATAGGCCCAGGACACGGCCGGCATATAAGGATCGTCGCCTGAGTGCAGCTCGATCAGGTAGATGCGCCGGTCGGTTGTGACGACGAGATTGGTGGAGATGTCCGGCCGTGTCGGCTTGACGAGGATGTGGACGCGCCGCGCTGCGCCGCTGCCGCTCTCGGTGTCGCCAATGATCCAGCGGGCGGTGTCGCCCGCCGCGATCGGGCCCGCCCCAGTCAGGCTTTCGCCGGGGTCCAGCGCGATGGTCGTGATCTGGCCCGGCGAGGCATAGACCTGATAGAGTGCGCCCTCGCTCCAGGGGTATATCTGGATCGAATTGTAGTAGCCTTCGCGACGCGGCTCCACGCGGGCGGCGACATTGGCGTTTTCGACGCGGCCGGTCGGCGTGCTGGCGGCTTGCCCGCCTCGCGCGACCGCCCAGGCCGGAGGGGTGTGCAGCGGACGCGGACGATTCTCCGTGATCGCCGTCTGCACCACGGGCAGCGGCGGCACGGTGGCGTCATAGCTGAACTGCGGCGTCTTGGTGGTGGCGCAGCCGGCGAGCACGGTCGCGGAAAGCAGCAAAGCCACCAAGCTGGGTTTGCGGAGAGACGTAGCCTGGCAGCCAGCACTCATTGGCTCATCTCCCGTGACCAGTTGATGGCGTTGACGTAGATCCCCAGCGGATTGGCGCGCAGACGTTCGACGTCGCGCGGCATCTGGATCACAATGGTCAGAATCGCGGTCCATCGCTCCGTGGTGGAAAGCTGCCCGTTCTCGTAATGCCGCTCCGTCCAGGCGACGCGGAAACTATCTGGCGACGCCCGGATGACGCTCGATACCTCGACGGCGACCTGTTGGCGGCCGACGCGGGTGAACGGGTCGTTGGCGCGGGCATAGTCGTTGAGCGCCGCCGCGCCGTGATCAGTCGTCCATTCATAGGCGCGCAGCCAGTTCTGGCGCACGACGATGGCGTCGGCCGGGATCGAGCGGACCTGCTCGATGAAGCGGCTGAGATGCCACGCGATCTGAGGATCGGTCGGCTGGTAGTCGGCGATGCGGTCGGCGCGGTCGCGCACCGATCGCCCCAGTTCGGAGAGCGAGAGGTAGCGTTCGTCGGCCGGACGCGAGAACCACTCCGACGAGACGCGACCGACACGCTCGCCGCGGCTGACATCCACCTTGTAACCGCCGGTCGTGTCACGGCGCGCATCGAGAACTTGCATGTTCATGGGACCAATCTCCACGACGGGCGCGGGAGCCTCTCTCCCACCTACTCACCCGTCACGGAAACCGGTCCACACCCTCACTCTCAGGGGGCGTTGCGGGGTCTCCCCGCAGATGGGGTCGGCCGAGACGCTAGGCTCGGACGGAGGGGAAGGCTTTCCCCAAAAGCTGTGGGTTCAAGTCTCCGGTAATTGTCGAGTGTCGATTATCACTATAAGGTTCCGCAGTAGGGTTCGAGCGAGTCGATTGGGCGATGCATCCAGGATCAGTGGTTCGGCAGGAATGCCTCGAAAAGCACGGGCTGAGCGTGACCGAGGCAGCACGCGTTCTCGGCGTAGATCGGCAGACCCTCAGCAACTTGCTGAACGCGCGATCGGGCATCTCGCCTGAAATGGCGATCCGACTGGAGAAGGCTTTCGGGTTGCCGGCCCGCGAGTGGTTGATCCGTCAACTCGATCACGAACTGGCCGAGGCGATGCAGAAGGCCGAGGGCATCGATGTCCAGCCGTTGGCTGGCACCCCGGACGACAGACAGGGCGCTCATGAACGCGGTTGAAATCGAAGAAGCCATCTCGGCGCTCGCGGAGCGGCCGTTCGACGCCGAAGAGTTTCCCTACGCGTTTCTCGAGGCCTTCGGGAACAAGGAGACCACCCTCAAGCGCCGACGTCCTCTTCCAGGAACCAGGCGCAAGCGGCACCAACAGGGCCTTCGAGCGGAAGATCTGACGCAAGCCAGTCATCGCCGACCGACGGCTTCCTGCCGGCGGTCGGCGACCCGGATGCCGACCGCCCCAAGGCTAGCCGCGAGCCTGACAATAGGGTAGGGGGCTATGCCATGGCTCATCTGACGAAGAACTCCGCGAAACTCATTGCCCGCATCCGGCGGCTCCAGGGGCAACTGGACGCAGTCGCCCGCAGCCTCGAAAACGAGGCCCCTTGCGGTGACGTCCTCCAGCTCGTCGCATCCGTCCGCGGTGCGGTGAACGGCCTGACGATCGAACTGATCGAGGAGCACGTGCGCAATCACGTGGTCGACCCCGAGCACGAGGGTGATCCGGAGAAGGCGAAGGGTGCGGCCGACCTGATCGCCGTCGTGCGGACCTATTTGAAATGACGATGGATGAGATGCCGGCGACGTCGATCCACAGCGCCTCCCACAGTCACGTCTTTCTGGGTGACGGCTACCGGCGGAACGAGCGTCGCGTATGGCTCGTGATCGCGCTGACGGTTTCGATGATGGTCATCGAGATCGTCGCCGGCACGATTTACGGTTCGATGGCCCTCGTCGCGGACGGCCTGCATATGTCGACGCATGCCGCGGCCATGCTGATCACGGTGGGGGCGTATGTCTTCGCACGCAAACATGCCCGGAACCCGCGCTTCACGTTCGGGACAGGCAAGCTCGGCGACCTCGCCGCATTTGCCAGCGCGGTCATCCTGGCGTTGGTCGCTCTCCTCATCGCCTATGAGAGTATGCTGCGCCTCGCGTCGCCCGTTCCCATCTCCTTCGGACAGGCGATCTCGGTGGCGTTCGTCGGGCTCGCGGTGAACCTTGCAAGCGCCTGGCTCCTGAAGGACGACAATCACCATCACCATCACCAAGGCCATGATCAGGGGGATCACGGGCACGCGGAGCACCATGACCACGCCGTCGCCCTTGCCGGGGGCCGAGACAACAATCTCGGAGCCGCCTACCTGCACGTCCTCGCCGACGCCCTGACCTCCGTTCTCGCCATCGCGGCGCTGGGCCTCGGCAGCTTCTACGGATGGATCTGGCTGGACCCGGCCATGGGAATCGTAGGCGCCCTCGTCATCGCCCGATGGTCGTGGGGATTGGTGCGGGATGCCGGCGCCGTGCTTCTCGACTACGTACCGGAAGGCGAGGACCTGCCCGACGAGATCCGCGAGGCGATCGAGGCCGACGGGGACCGCATTACAGATCTCCACGTCTGGCAGGTGGGTCCGGGCCACCACGCGGCCATCGTGTCGATCGCGACCGCCCGCCCGCGCCCGCTGGAGACCTATCGGGCCAAGCTTGCCCACATCCACGACCTCTCCCACCTCAGCGTGGAGGTCGAGAGGCTTGGATCCGTCGGTGCTACAGCGGCGATGTCGGCGGGGTCGAGGTAACGAGGCGATGCTCGCCGTTCTGCGCCACCGCACCTATCGCCACCTCTTCGCGGCGCAGGTCCTCTCGTTGATCGGGACCGGTCTGACGACGGTGGCGCTCGGGCTGCTCGCCTACGACCTCGCCGGCGCCGATGCCGGCGCGGTGCTCGGGACAGCGCTGGCGATCAAGATGATCGCCTATGTCGGCGTCTCGCAGTTCGCCGGGGTCCTGACGGGCTTCCTGCCGCGGCGGACGCTCCTCGTCGGCCTCGACCTCGCCCGGGCGGCCTTCGTACTCGTCCTGCCCTTCGTGACCGAGATCTGGCAGGTCTACGCCCTCGTCTTCGCGTTCCAGTCGATGTCGGCCCTGTTCACCCCAACCTTCCAGGGCACGATCCCCGACATCCTGCCGGACGAGCGCGAGTACACGAACGCCCTGTCGCTCTCGCGCCTCGCCTACGACCTCGAGTCGCTCTTCAGCCCGCTTCTGGCGGCGCTCCTGCTCACCGTGATCTCCTTCCACTGGCTGTTTCTCGGCACGGTCTTCGGCTTCCTCGCCTCCGCGGCGCTGGTTGTCTCGGTCGAGCTCCCCGTCGCGGAGACCGCCGCCGGCGGGCGGTTCGTCGACAAGCTGACCCGGGGCATCCGCGTCTACCTCGCGACACCGCGCCTGCGCGGGCTCCTGGCGCTGTCCTTCGCGGCCTCGTCCGGCGGGTCGATGGTGATCGTCAACACCGTCGTGCTCGTGCGCGCAGATCTGGGCGGCACCAACGACGACGTCGCCTTCCTCTTCGCCGCCTACGGCCTCGGCTCGATGGCCGTCGCCATAGTGCTCTCGCGGATCCTCGACCGGGTTCCGACCCGCACCGTCATGTTGGCCGGCGCAAGCGCCATGGCGGGTCTCCTCGTCGTCGCCAGTCTCGGCCCCGGATGGACTGGCAGCCTTGCCCTCTGGGCGTTGCTCGGGGCTGCCGCCTCGGCGATCGGCACACCCGGGGCACTTCTCCTGCGCCGCTCCTCCGACGCCGACAGCCGACCCGCCGTCTTCGCCGCCCAGTTCGCCCTCTCGCACGCCTGCTGGCTTGTCACCTATCCGGCCGCCGGGTGGCTAGGCGCCACGATCGGGCTCGCCCCGACCTTCCTGGTCATGGCCGCTGGGGCGGCCGCGGGTGTTGCCGCGGCGCTATATTTCTGGCCCGCGAAAGATTCCGTCGAGGTCGAGCACGTCCACCAGGCGTTCGAGCATGACACGCCACACGTCCACGACGACCACCACCGGCACGAACACGAAGGCTGGGAAGGGCCGGAGCCTCACCGCCATCCACATCGCCACCAGCCGCTCCGGCACCGGCACGCCCTGGTGATCGACGACCACCACGCGACTTGGCCGACCGGCACGGCCGGTGGGTGACCTGACGGCCTATGCCGGGATGTTCTGGTAGGCCTTTCTGGCCGCCACGATCCTGCCGGACGCCTCCGAGTGATGATCGTCGCGCCGGTCGTCAGCGGGACGGGCGAGCCATGGGTCGCCATCGCCGCAACGACCATCGGCACCACGCGCAGCTCGGTTGCGAACTGGGCTTGTGGTCGCCTTCTCTCCGATCATCGCGACCATCGCTGGTTCCCGGTCTCTTCGCCGCAGATCGATCGCTTCTCCGGCCTATTTCAGGGCGATCGGATGGGATCGCTCCTGTTCGCCTGGGCGCGGATCGTCGGCGAAACGTTGACTGTGGTCGCCGGGGACCCTGCGCGTCCCTCTCCTCTCGTTCACGCTACTCGTCAGGATTACCAGGTGAACCGCACCGGGTTTCCCGGAGGCCATTTGGTTTGAGTCCTACGCGGCGATGGGCATGGCCTCAAGCTGCGCGTAGTAGGCGGCTTCCGCTTCTGCGGGCGGGATGTTTCCGATCGGCTCGAGA
>NZ_JAAAMJ010000027.1 GCF_010500835.1 Aurantimonas aggregata
CCCGTCTCGTGCTCCCGCAGAACCGCAATGATCTGCTCGTCCGTGACCCGCTTCCGCTTCATCTGTCCGTCCTTCAATCAAGGCCGGACTCTAACTCCAGGTGGAGGAAAAACTCAGTGGCAGGTCACGCGAAGTGGAGCGCCAATCTGGCCACAAGCCCGACGCTGGGGCGCGGGTGCTGGAGCCGTAGCGGCGCTAATCAAAACGCCCCGCCACCTTTCGATGACAGGGCGCTTGCGGGGCAACCGACGAGGATCACCTATTCTAGCATTTCCGCCGGCCGCCGACGGGGGAGCGAATGTGGCCGAAGGTCGAGCCGTAGAGGATCAGCACGATGCTCGGCGGAACAGCGGCGGTCAGGGCGCCGGCGAAGCCGCGCGGATAGCTTTCCTTCTCTATGGCCGGGATGAGGACAGGCCCCATGGCCGCGACGTCGGCAAAGGCCGAACCGGGGATCGAGGCGAACATCCGGCTGAACGAGATGTTGACCTGCGCCAATCCGGATCGGAAATGCCCGACCAGACACCGGGCGAAATCCATCAGCCGGTCGGTTAGACCGCAGCGCGACATGATTTCGCCGGCTAGGAGGAAGAGCGAGAGCATCACCGCCGATTTCGCAATCGTGCGGCATCGAACGCGCGGGGCGACCGTGTGCGCCGAATCGAGGGAGGAAGCCTCGCGCTCGCTTTCGGACAAATCCGCAAATGCTCGCACAAATGGACCCGGCCGGCACATTTCGGAGCAAGGCCCGCTAATACCGGCTAGGCCCCATGGCTAGCGCGACCGAAATCAACCGATTGCCGCAATCGCGGTAATTCTATATCCTATAGTAAATTAATTCTTCCCGGTGTCCGATGTCGCACAATGCCAATGAGCCATTTCCCTTCGCGCGCTTGATGGAGCTGAACGAGCATCGCCCGTTGTACCCGCGGTCGCTCGTCGAGATGGCGTATGAGCAGCTGCTGTCGATGCTCGTCACGATGAAGATCCCGCCCGGCGCGCATATCGGCATCGAGGCACTGGCACGGCAGCTGAAGATATCCCAGACGCCGATCCGCGAGGCCCTGACGCTGCTCGAGGCGCAGAAACTCGCCTACAAGATCCCCAATGTCGGTTTCCGGGCGGCGAACCTGCTGACGCCGGAAGACATTGACGCGCTCTTCGAGATCCGCCTGATGATCGAACCGGCCATGGCTGCCCTGGCCGCAAAGCGCGCCAGCGAGGAGATGCTGCAGACGCTTGTCTCGCTGTCGCACGCGATGGCGGAGGCGGCGGACGGGAACGACGTCGCCTACGCCCAGTTCGCCGAAGGCGATGCCCGGCTGCATCACCTCGTCGCCACCGCCAGCGGCAACCGGTTCATCGCGGAGGCGATCGAAGGACTGCACGTCCACCTCCATATCTTTCGCTTCCTCGTCAACACCAACGCGACCCGGAAGGCCCTTTCGGAACATCAGGTGCTGATCGATGCGCTGTTGGCGCGCGACGCGGCGGCGGCAGAGGCTGCAATGCGCGCCCACCTCCATGCCTCGCGGCAGCGCATGGACAGCGTCATGACGGCTGGCGGCGAGCGGGAGGTGCCGACCGAGGCTGTCGAGACGGCAAAGCCCTCCATCGGGCGTGGCCGGCCCCGCAGGAAGGTCGCGGCGGCGACGGCTCCCGCCGATTGACAGGCGATCAGCGATGGTACATCATATATAATATATTTTAGGGGGCGCGACAGTCGTCGTTCCGACGGCCCTGACTGCCCCTTCGCATCAGCAGATCCGGTTCGATCTGCCTCGACGATCCCAGGGAGGGGGAGCGGTATGAAGCAGCCACTCGACGGCATCAGGGTACTCGACATTTCGCAGGTCATGGCGGGGCCGTTCTGCTGCATGTTGCTGGGTGACATGGGCGCGGATGTCATCAAGGTCGAGCCGCCGGAGACAGGCGACTCGACCCGCCACTCGATGGGCTTCCGCCTGAAGGGCAGCGATAGTCCCGGCTTCCTGGCGCTGAACCGCAACAAGCGCAGCATCACGCTGGACCTGAAATCCGAGGAGGGCCGCGAGACCCTCTACGCGCTGGTCAAGACCGCCGACGTGCTGGTCGAGAACGCCCGGCCCGGCGTCTCCGGGCGGCTCGGCATGGACTACGAGACGCTGCGGGCGATCAATCCCCGGCTGGTCTACGCCAGCATTTCCGGTTTCGGGCAGACCGGCCCGTGGGCGCAGCGGCCGGGCTTTGACCTGATCGCCCAGGCGGTCTCCGGTGTCCTGAGCTCCAACGGTTTCCCTGGTATGGAACCGGCCAAGAATTCGATCGCTGTTGCCGATCTCGGCGCCGCGATGTTTGCCAGCTATGCGATCCTCAGTGCGATTATCGGACGCCAGACCTCCGGCGAAGGCCAGTATATCGACGCTTCCCTTTTCGAGGCGGCACTGGCGCTGTCGATCTGGGAGACCACGGAATTGTGGGGCACGGGCCGGTCGCCGGTGCCGATCGGTTCGGCCAACCGCATGTCGGCCCCCTACCAGGCCGTCGCAGCATCGGACGGCTGGTTCGTCATCGGCTCGGCGAACCAGGGACTGTGGCTGAAACTCATCAAGGTGCTGGGCGTGGAGCATCTGCAGGACGACGAGCGCTACGCGACCAATGCCGCGCGGGTCGTCAACCGGGTAGCGCTGATCGACGATCTGGCGCCGACCTTCGCGACACGGACCCGGGAGGAGTGGATCGAGGCCCTCCTGGCTGCCGGCGTCCCGGCCGCCCCGATCCTCGACTATGGTCAGGCGGTGGAGAGCGAGCAGGCCGTCGCGCGCGACATGGTCCAGATGGTGCCGCATCCGATCGAGGGCGAGTTCCGCTCCCTCGGCTTCCCGGTCAAGCTCAGCGGCACGCCGCAGCAGGTGCGCAGGCCGCCGCCGCTCCTCAACGAGCACGAGGACGAGATCCTCAAGGAACTGGCCGAGAAGGGCCTCCTCAACCCGGCGCGCAGGGCCGCCGAATGAGCGAGCCCCGCATCCATTTCGACAAGGTCGGCAGCGTCGCGCATATCCGCTTCGACAACCCGCAGGCCTTCAATGCCCTGACCGGCCAGATGTGGCTCGACATGCGGGATGCCGCCCGCGCCGCGGCGGCCGATCCGGACATTCGCGTCGTCACCTTCCGCGGCGTCGGCGGCAAGGCGTTCGTTTCGGGTACTGACATTTCGGGGTTCACGAAATTTACCAGCGGCGCCGACGGTATCGCCTATGAAGAGAGGATCGACGAGTGCATGCGCGCGCTCGACGAGATCCCCGCTACCACCATCGCCATCGTCGACGGCTGGGCCGTCGGCGGCGGGCTGAACATCGCCGCCGCCTGCGATTTCCGCATCGCGACGCCCGATGCCCGCTTCGGCTCGCCGATCGGGCGCACGCTGGGCAACTGCCTGTCTCCCCTCACCCTCGCCCGCATCGGCGGCGCGATCGGCGTCTCGATCGCCAAGCGGATGGTGCTGCTCGGCGAGATCATCCATGCCCCGGAACTGCTGGCGAACGGCTTCCTCTTGAAGGTGGCGGAGCGAGACGCGCTCGACGGCGAGGTCGAGGCGATCTGCGCCAGGGCGGCCGAGAACGCGCCACTAACAACACGGGCGGTCAAGGAGATGCTGCGCCGCATGACCCTGGAGAACCTGCCGGAGGCCGACGAGATCGTAAGCGAGGTCTACGGCAGCGAGGATTTCAAGCGCGGGGTCGAGGCGTTCATGGCGCGCACCAAGATCGTTCCCGAGTGGCGCGGGCGTTGACGTAGCCGGCGCCACCGGGACTGGCTCCGTCGCCTTGCTGGGAGGCGCGCGACGGGGCGGCGGGTTCGCCGCGCCGGTGGGATGACGGATGATTGGCTTCAGGGAGGAGTGGGCTGTGGATCAGAACGGCAAGCAACGGATAGGCTTCATCGGCATCGGCCTGATGGGGGAGGCGATGGCGCGTCATCTCCTCGATCTCGGCTACTCGGTGACGGTGTGGAACCTCGAGCCGGAACGGCTGGAGACCGTGGTCCCGCATGGCGCGATCGCGGCCGAGTCGCCGGCGGCCGTCGCCCGCGACAGCGACATCGTGATGCTCTGCGTCCTCAACATGGCGGCCGTCGAGCGCTGCATCTTCGCCGATGACGGCGTCGCCGCTGCCGGAACGGGTCCCGCCGTCATCGTCGACTTCTCAACGGCCGATCCCGAGGGAACGCGCGATGCGGCTCAGAAGCTCAAGGCCCTCACCGGCGCCGGCTGGGTCGACGCGCCGGTATCCGGCGGGCCGCAGCTCGCGCGCACTGGCCAGATGACCGTCATGGCCGGCGGGTCGCAGGAAGATTTCGACACGGTGAAGCCCCTCGTCGAGCAGATGTCGGGCAACCTGACGCTCATGGGCCCGGTCGGCGCCGGCCAAACCACCAAGATCCTCAACCAGGCGATCGTCGGCACCGGCTACGTCCTGATGGCCGAGGCGCTGGTGCTGGCGGAGGCCGCCGGCGTCGACGCCGCCCGCCTGCCGCAGTGCCTCGCCGGCGGGCACGCCGACAGCAGCCTGCTGCAGCGGCTCTACCCGCAGATGCAGCAGCGCGCCTTCGATCCTCCCTCGAGCTATGCGCGACAGCTGCTCAAGGACCTGAAGGCCGTGTCCGAGTTCTCCCGCGGGCTGGGCCTCGACCTGAAGGTGATCGAACAGGGCGTGCAGCGCTACAAGGAATACGTCGCGCTCGGCCACGAGATGACCGACTCCGCCGCCGTGGTGAAGCTCTACGAACACGACGCCGCCGAACGCAAGTCTCCATAGGCTTTGCGGCAGCGGACGCACAAAGGTGCGTCCGGGGATGCGACGCATCGATGATCGTCTCCGCTTCAGCGGTCGGCGGCGAGCACCTGAGCCAGTAAAAGAGGAAGACCTGATAATGAACGTGTCAAAACGACTGATGCTGCTCGCCACGGCGGCGGGGGTTGCACTGATGGGTGGAGCGGCAAGCGCCGAGGACTACCCGAGCCGCCCGATCACGCTGATCGTGCCGTATCCGGCAGGCGGCGGCACGGACATCGTCGCCCGGACACTCGCCGCAGAACTTGAGAAGGAACTCGGCGTCACGATCAACGTCACCAATCGCGCCGGCGGCGGCGGCATCGTGGGAACGACAGCCATCTCGCAGGCTCGCCCGGATGGCTACACCATCGGCGTCATCGCCAGCGACATCAGCCTCTACAAGCCGCAGGGGCTTGCCGATCTGTCGCTGGAGAACCTGACGCCGATCGGCCAGACAAACGAGTTGCCCGGCGGCATCACGGTCAAGGCTGATGCTCCCTACGCCAACATTGCGGAACTCATCGGGGCCATCGAGGCAAATCCCGGCACCCTGAAGGCGACCGGCGCCCCGCCCAATGCAAACTGGCATGTCGGCTATCTCGGCTTCACGCTTGCCGCCGACGTGGATCCCCAGAACGTCATCTGGGTTCCCACCCAGGGCGGAGCGGCCGGACACCTCGACGTGGCCGCCGGCAACTCGACCTTCTCGACGGCCTCCCTGGTCGAGGCAAAGGCGCTCATCGAGGCAGGCCAGCTGAGGCCCCTCGCCATCTCGGCGGATGAGCGTTCCAGTGCCTTCCCGGAAATTCCCACCCTGAAGGAATCCGGGATCGAATGGTCCTACGGGCTGTGGCACGGCGTGGTGGGGCCGCAGGATCTGCCGGACGAAGAGCGCAGGGTGCTTCTTGCCGCCGTGGAAAACGCCGCCAACAGCGAAGGCTTCCGCAACACGCTCGTGGATCGTGGCTTCACCCATGTCTGGCGAGGCGGCGACGATTTCCGCGCCTTCATGGCGAGCGACATGGAAGCAATGGCCGAAATCTTCTCGCGTCTGAAGAAGTAGGAGCAGCCACGATGCGCATCGGTGACGGTCTGGCCGGCATGTTCGTCGCCCTGCTCGGCTTGGCCGTTCTCCTGAACCTGCGCAGCTTTCCCGAACAGGCTGGGTATTTCGGACCCAGCCTGTTCCCGGGCTTCATTGCCGCAGGCCTGCTTCTTTGCGGCAGTCTCCTTCTCCTGCGCGCGATCCGGATGCACGCCGGAGCCGGGTTTGCGATCCGCTTCGACGAGACCTTCCGTGGTGGGGCGGCCGCCACGGCCGCATTCCTGATGATCGCTTCGATCCTGTCCTTCGCCTTTCTCGGCGACATCGTCGGCTTCCAGATCATCACGTTCCTGACGGTGCTCGTCCTGGCGCTGTGGCTGCAGAAGCGGCTGGTCTTCTCGATCACCATGGCGACGACAATGACCATCGTGCTCGACCTGCTTTTTGCGAAACTGTTGCGCGTGCCGCTCCCTGCCGGGCTGCTGGAAGGGTTGATCTGATCATGCTCGACAACCTCGTTGCAGCCTTCTGGCTGGTCGCCGAGCCGAGCACCCTGCTGAGCATCGTCGCGGCTTCGATGTTCGGCTTCGTGGTCGGCGCGCTGCCGGGGCTGACGGCGACCATGGCTGTGGCGCTGATGGTGCCGATCACCTTCCTTCTCAGCCCCATCGCGGCCATCGCATCGATCGTGGCTGCGGCGGCCATGTGCATCGCGGCCGGCGACATACCTGGTGCCTTGCTGCGCATGCCGGGCACCCCTGCCTCCGCAGCCTATGTGGAAGAGGCCCATGCCCTCAGCCGCAAGGGCGACGCCGGCTTCGTCCTGGGCACCAGCGCGTTCTTTTCGATGGTGGGCGGCGTCGTCGGGACGCTCGTGCTCATCCTGGCATCCCCGCTCCTGGCGAATTTCGCGCTGCGCTTCAGCGGCTTCGAGTTCTTCTGGCTCGGCTGCCTGGGCCTGAGCTGTGCGGTGTTCGTCGCCACCGACGACGTTCTGAAGGGCATGGCGTCGCTGATGATCGGCCTTCTCATCGCGACGGTCGGCATGGATTTCGGAACCGGCTACCCGCGCTTCACCATGGGCACCTACGTGCTCATGGACGGCGTGTCCTTCATCCCCGCCCTCATCGGCATGTTCGCGCTTCCCGAAATCCTGAGATCGCTCGTCGCACCGGCGGAGACCCACCGCGTGGCGCAGACCAGTTTCCGCGAAGCCTGGGGCAAGGTGTTCGGCGCGGCGAGGCGCTACTGGTTCGTGGCGTTGCGGGGCAGCGGCCTCGGCACCGTGCTCGGCGCGTTGCCGGGAGCAGGAGCAGATATTGCCTCATGGATCTCGTTCGCCCTCGCGAAACGGTTCTCCAAGGAGCCGGAGAAATGGGGCAAGGGTCACATCGAGGGCATCGTCGCCGGCAGCTCCAGCAACAACGCCGCCCTCGCCGGCGCCTGGATCCCCGCTCTCGTCTTTGCGATCCCCGGCGATACGATCACTGCGATCGCGATCGGCGTGCTCTACCTGAAGGGGCTGAACCCCGGGCCGACGGTGTTCATCAACAACGCCGACCTGATCTACGCGGTGTTTCTCGTCTTCCTGATCGCCAACCTGCTTCTCCTGCCCTTCGGAATGCTGTCGATGAAGATCGCGAGCCTGGTGCTGCGCATGCCGCGAAACCTCATCATGCCGGCGCTTCTGGTGCTCGCTGCCACCGGCGCCTTCGCAATCGACAATCACGCGAGCGGCATCCTCATCATGCTGGCGCTCGGCGTGCTGGCCTTCGGCATGGAGTCCGCCGGGTTGCCGCTCGCGCCCGCGGTACTGGGCATCGTGCTGGGCAAGATCGTCGAGCAGAACCTAATACAGTCGCTGATCAGTTCGCAGGGGAACCTGCTGGCCTTCTTCGAACGGCCGATCGCTGGCGTACTGGGCGTGGTGACCATCATCGTCTGGACGCTGCCCCTCTTCCGTCTGCTGCGGAACAGGTTGCGTCCGGCTCGGGCCGAAACTCATGACGGAGCCCATCGATGAACGATGTTTTGGGTCTGCCAAGCGCGGTCCGACTGTCTGCACGCGGCATCTGGAAGGTGCGCCCATGAGCGACCGCACGCCCCGTCCCGCCGCGGTCATCGACGCCCATCATCATGTCTGGGACCTGCGGAACGACCTGCCGTGGCTCAAGGACGAGCGGATCCCGTTCCGCTACGGCGACTACTCGTCGATCTGCCGGGACTACATGCCGGCAGACTACCGGGCGGACACGGCGGGCTGGCCGGTCGTCGGCTCGGTCTATGTCGAGGCTGAGTGGAACCGCCGGAAGGCGGGCGAGGAAAGCCGCTGGGTCGGCGAGGTGGCGGCAAGGACGGGCGTGCCCACCGTCATGGTCGCCTGGTGCGATTTCGCCACGCCCGAGGCGGAAGCGCTCCTGGCGGCGCACGCCGACATCCCGATCGTCCGCGGCGTCCGGCAGAAGCCGGCAGCGGCGCCCTCACCGGACGCCGCGCGGCGCGGCGCGGCGGGCTCCATGGACGACGAGACATGGCGGCGGGGCTACGCGCTGCTGGAGCGCCATGGCTGGTCCTACGACCTGCAGACGCCCTGGTGGCATCTCGATGCCGCGGCGGATCTCGCCCGCGATTTCCCGCAGATCCCGCTGATCGTCAACCACACGGGGCTGCCCTCGGACCGCAGCCCGGAGGGCCTGGCCGGTTGGCACAAGGCGCTGGAAGACGTCGCGTCGCTGCCGAACGTCTTCATCAAGATCTCGGGGATCGGCCTTCCCGGCCTGCCGTGGACCGTCGAGGCGAACGGCCCGGTCATCAGGGACGCCATCGCGATCTTCGGCGTCGAGCGGGCGATGTTCGCCAGCAATTTCCCGGTCGACTCGCTCGTCGGCGATTTCGATACGATATTTTCAGGCTTCGTGGCCGCGACGGCCGATCTCGAGGAGGGAGATCGGGCGAAGCTGTTCCACGACAACGCGGCGCGTGTGTACCGGTTGCCGCACGCGCTCTGACGGCACCACGGCAACCGCAACGGGAGGAGAAAGACATGAACCGCAGAGTGACACTGAAGACGATGGTCGCGGCGATGGCGCTGACGCTGGGGCTGGCCACGTCCGCCAGCGCGCAGACCACCATCCGCTATGCCCATGTCGGGTCTGAAGGCGACATCCAGTACTGGTACGCCGAAGAGTTCGCCAAGCGCGTCGAGGAACGCACCGAAGGACGGGTGAACGTCGACGTTTTCCCGAACTCGCAGCTCGGCGGCGCACAGGAAACCGTCGACGGCGTGCGCAGCGGTGCCATTCCCCTCGCCCACCACGAGTTCGGCTCGCTGGCGACCCTCTATCCCGACATCGCGGCCTTCGCGGCGCCGTTCGCCTACCGCGACGGCCGGCACGCCATGGCCGCGACCGACCCCGCATCCTCGGAGGTCATGCAGGACCTCGCCGGGAAGATGGTCGAGCAGGCGAACGTCCGCATCATCGGACGGCTCTACCGCGGTGCCCGGCAGATGACGGCGAACAAGGCCGTCTACGGCCCCGAGGATCTGGCCGGAGAACGGTTCCGCGGCGTGCCGCTGCAGCTCTGGACGACCATGATCAACGGCATGGGCGCCATCCCGACACCGGTCGAGGTCGCCGAACTGCCGACCGCGCTGATGACCGGCATGGTGATCGGCCAGGAAAACCCCCTGACCATGATCAACGCCAACAAGCTCTACGAAGTCCAGACCCACGTCATGCTGACCGGGCACATGCAGAACGTGCTGCCGGTCTTCATCAACGAGGATGTCTGGCAGTCCATCCCCGAAGCGGACCGGGCGATCATGTCCGAGGTCGCCGCGGAAGTCGGCGAAGAGACGCTGGAGCTCGGCCTCAAGGCCGAGACCGACCTGATCGACGAGCTCACCGGAAAGGGCATGACCTTCATCACCGAGGCGGACGGCCTGCAGGTCGGGGCGTTCCGGACGTCGGTCGGCGAGCAGGTCGCGGCCGACTATCCCGACTGGGCGCCGCTGATCGAGCGGATCCAGGCCATCCAGTAGGACAGGGCGGGACCGGGGCCAGCTTCCCTGGCTCCGGTCCCCCGCCGTCGACAACGATCATCCTCCTGCCTGAGAGGCACCAGGTGCAGAACGCCAACACGGCTCCGGATGTCCCGCGCATCCTGGCGACGGCTGACAGTCGCCATTACGCCATCGACCGTCTTCTCGAACCGGTCCGGTGGGTCTTCCGGATCACGAGCCTCACGGTGCTCGCCGTGATGGTCTCGCTCCCGTTCATCCAGGTCGTGCTTCGCGAGATCTTCGCCCGCCCCGTCGTCGGCGTGGAGGAACTGACGCGCTTCATGCTGATCTGCTCGGTGTTCCTCGCGCTGCCCTACGTGGTTGCCGCCGGCGCCAACATCCGCATGGAAGAACTCGTCGCGATCCTGCCCGAACGCGCGCTGCGCATGCTCAAGGTGCTGACGGCGGCCACCGCGGCCACGACCTTCGCGGTGATGGCGGTGGCAAGCCTCATCGCCATCCGCAGCAATCTCGACAACGCCACGCCGACGCTCGGCATCCCCTACTGGATCTTTCTCGGGGCGGCGCTCGCCAGCTTTACCATGACCGCGGTCGAATGCGCCGTCCAGCTTCTGAAGGTGCTGCAGAACCGGCCGCTCTACATCACCTTTCCCATGGAGGAGGAGCCGCCGGCCGACTTCGATCTCCTAGCCGAACAGCGCAGCAGGGAGTAGCGGTCGTGGCGATCATCATCATCCTTGCCTTCATGGCCCTCTTCATCCTGGGCTTTCCCGTTGTCGTGGCGATCGCGGTGCCGGCGCTGATCTACGTCATCATGCAGGGCTTCCCCCTGGAACTGATGGCCCAGCGCATGACCTATGCGCTCGACTCGTTCCCGCTGGTCGCGGTTCCGGTCTTCATCTTCGTCGGCAGCCTGATGAACCAGTCGGGCATCACCGGGCACATCTACCGCTTCGCCCAGACCCTCGGCGGCCGCGTTCCCGGCGGCCTTGCCCAGGTCAACGTCATCGGCTCGCTGGTCTTCTCCGGCACGTCCGGCGCGGCACTGGCGGATATCAGCGGGCTCGGCCGCATCCAGATCAAGGCGATGACCGAGGCGGGCTTCACGCGCTCCTACTCGGCCGCCGTCACCGGCGCTTCGGCCGTCGTCGGCCCGATCTTCCCGCCCTCCATCCCGCTCGTGATCTACGGCTCGGTCACCAGCGTCTCGGTCGTGCAGTTGCTCGTCGCGGGTATCCTGCCCGCGATCTTCTACACCGTCCTGCTGATGCTGACGGTCGCGTTCCTGTCCTTCCGCTACAACCATCCGCGCTCCCGCCGCTGGCCCACCGCACGGGAGGTCTGGACGACGTTCGTCAAGGCGGCGCCCGCCCTGTTCGCGCCGGTGCTGCTGGTCGGCGGCATGCTCAACGGGATGTTCACCCCGACGGAGGCGGCCTCGGTGACCGTCGCCTACGTCCTCTTCATCGCCCTGTTCGTCTATCGCGGCCTGACCTGGCGGCGCTTCCGGTTCGCGCTGTTCGAGACGATCAAGACGACCTCTGCGGTGCTGATCATCGTGTCGGCCGCCGCCCTGTTCGGCTGGGTGATGGCCGTCGAACAGCTGCCGCAGATGTTCACCCTCGCCCTGCTCACCATCTCGACCGATCCGCTGATCCTGCTGCTCGTGGTCAACGTCCTCCTGCTCATCGTCGGCATGTTCCTCGACAGCACGACGGCCACGTTGCTGGTCGCACCGCTGGTCGCCGCCCCGCTCGTCATGGCCGGCGTCGACCCCGTCCATCTCGGCATCATCTTCGTGTTCAACCTGATGATCGGCCTGCTGACACCACCGCTCGGGCTGGCCCTGTTCACGCTGTCCGACGTCGCGAAGATATCGATGTGGTCGATCCTGAGGGCTGTCCTGCCCTTCTACGTCCCGCTCGTCGTGGCACTGCTTGTCATGACGCTCTGGCCGGACCTGACGCTCTGGCTCCCCCGAATGCTGCAATAGGCCTTCCTCGAACAAGTAATGGAACCGCAGATGATGACAAATCCTTCCACCAACGCCCGCCCGACCATTGCCCTCGCCATGGGCGACCCCGCCGGCATCAGTCCCGAACTCACGGCGAAGCTTCTGGTCTCGCAGACGGTCCGCGACAACGCGGCGATCATCGTCTTGGGCGACCGGCGCGTGCTGGAACAGGGCGCGGAAATCGCCGGGGTCTCGCTTGATCTCGCCGTCGTGGCAGACGAGGATGCGGCTCTTGCCGCCGGCACGGACCGGCACGTTCTGGTGGATCTCGGCCATCTCGACCCGAAGGACGTCACCCCGGCAAAGGCGACGGCCGTCGGCGGCGCGTTCGCCAGCGAGAACTTCCGGCGCGCCTTGCTGTTCGCCGCGGCCGGCAAGGCCGATGCCGTCTGCTTCACGCCGTTCAACAAGCAGGCGATGCGCTACGTCAATCCGGACTATGACGACGAGAACCGCTTCGTCTGCCGGGTGCTGGAATGGACGGGCGCCGCGCGCGAGTTCAACGTCCTGCCGGACATCTGGAATGCCCGCGTGACGTCGCATATCCCGCTGTCGCAGGTGGCGGCCGCGATCACCGAGGACGGCATCCTGCGCGAGCTGCGGCTGACCTGCGAGACCATGCGGCTGGCGGGCGTCGCCGAGCCACGCATCGCCGTTGCGGCGCTCAACCCGCATGCCGGCGACGGCGGCAATTTCGGAACCGAGGAGATCGCCATTCTCGAGCCAGCCGTGCGCCGCGCAATCGCCGAGGGCCTGCCCGTCGACGGGCCGTGGCCGTCCGACACCGTGTTCCTGCGGTCGAAGAAGGGGCTCTGCAACGCGGTGCTGACGATGTACCACGACCAGGGCCAGATCGCGATGAAGCTGATGGGCTTCGACCTCGGCGTCACCCTGATGGGCGGCTTCCCCTTCCCCATCTGCACCCCGGCGCACGGCACCGCCTACGACATCGCCGGACAGGGCATCGCCAATATCGGCGCGAGCGTCGAGGCGCTGCTTCTGGCGTGCCGCATCGCCGCGCGCCGGAAGGCCGCCGCCTGATCGATCCGGCCAGGGCCTGTCGCCCCTGACCCGGTGCCAGGCCAAGGACCGGCAGGGTGGGCGCCCTGCCGGTCCGTCGGGCTTCGAGCGCCCGATCGTCGCCCTTCAGCCGAAGAAATGCGCGTCCTGCATCTGGCGGAGCGCGAACATGTCCGATCCCGCATCGACCGCGATGTCGGCCAGCAGGATGGTCTGCCCGCGCGAGACCGGACGGACCAGCGTCCGGTTCGCCGCCAGGTAGAACGGAACCGGAGCGTCGGGCGCGAGTCGCTGCGCCGGCACGACGCGGCCCGACACCCCTTCGATCCGGTGATGGTGTCCGCTTGCGGTGAGCAGCGTCCCGGCCGGCAGGTCGACATCGGCGCGGGCGACGAGGTCGACGCGATGCGTCGGTTCGACCATGCCCTGGGATACGCCGTGGATCGCCGCCGCCAGTACGCTGGTGGCCGCTTCCAGTCCCAGCAGGTGACGCGGATTGTAGATCATCGCGGTCGCGCCGTTTCGGCTCACGACGTGCCCCTTCTCCGCCAGCATGTCCCAGGTGGCCTCGTCCTCGCAGCGCACCACGACGAACACGCCGCCGGCGAAGCTGATCTCGTCGGGCGACCGCAGGCAATGGAAGACGTCGAGACTTCCGCTCGTGTCGAGCAGACCGCCATCCGCCTTCATCGAGAGGAAGGTGGGCACTTCGTCGATGCGGGCGATCGGCGCATGAAAATCCTTCCGATCGAAAGTCAGGCCGGTGGCGTTGGCAACGAGGCTCATCTCGCAGAGATCGGGGACGAGGTGCTGGTCGAATTCTGCCGCCGCTTGCGACCGGGCCTTCGCCCGTGCCGCGGCGTCGGCGTCTCCGAGCCGGTCGAGACCGGCGAACGCGCCCGCGTCGATCGTGACGCCGTTGCTGGTGAGGGTTCCCGCGGCCGCGTCGTAGACGAAATCGTACTCGCTGGACTTTCCTGCCGCGATGATCTCGAACCCCAGAAGCTCCGCCCATGTCACGAGGGAGATCAGCAGGCTCGGCTGGTCGCCGTCCACCGGCGTGACGACGACGCCCTTCTGCCGGGCGAGCAGCGCCAGCCCGGGCCCGACGACGCTGTCAGCCTCCTTGGTGACCATCACGACATGCTTGCCAGCCTCGATCGCCAGGCGTGCATGACGCGCACCGGCCTCGGGATGGCCGGTCGCTTCCAGCAGGACCGCGAACGGCAGGCCGATCACGACCGCGATATCGCCGGCAGCAACGTGCTTTCCGGCCGACCAGGCGGCTTCCGCCTCGTCCGGCGTCCGGCAGATCGCGATCGCGTCCCGAGCCACGCCCGCCGACTGAATGGCCTGCGCGGCGCTCTCGGCGTCGACGTCGACGGCAATCCGCGCGTTCATCAGCGGGACGCGCAGACCCTGGACGAGAAAGCTGCGCCCGAAGCCACCCGTCCCCACGATGCAGGTCTCGACGACCGCCGCTCCCGCGAAATAGGTGTGAAAGTTCATCGTATCCTCCGCCCGCCCTGCCTGGCGCAGCCGGTCGCTCCCCGCGACCGGCTGCGCGTCCTGGTGTTGCGCCGAGTGTCAGGTGACGAAGCGGCCGCCGTCGACCATGATGACCGATGCCGTCATGTAGGACGCCTCGTCCGAGGCCAGCCAGAGCACCGGATAGGCCATCTCCATCGGATCGGCCCAGCGACCCATCAGGCAGCCGCCCTGCGCCTCCGCGTCGATGTCCTCCTGGGTGCGTCCGGCCGCCTCGGCGCGCTTGCGGTGGAACGGCGTGAAGGTCAGGCCGGGACAGACGGCATTGGCGCGAAGCCCGTGCTTTGCCTCCTCGAAGGCGAGCGTCTTCGTCATCGAGACGATACCCGCCTTGGTTACGTCGTACTGTCCCATGCCCGCCCGCGGGTTGACCGCATGGGTCGAGGAGACGTTGATCACGCTGCCCCGGCCCGAAGCGCGCAGATCCCCGATCGCCGCCTGCGTCAGCCAGGCGTAGCTGAGAAGATTGACCGCAAGGATCCGCTCCCAGGTTTCCGTCTTCGCGTCGGCGAGCGGCCCGTAGGAGCGCATGCCGGCGCAGTTGACCAGCGTGTCGATCGGTCCGAGCGCATCGCGGGCCTTGGCCACGATCTGCCCGGCACTCGCCTCCTGTCCGACGTCTGCCACCAGCGTTGCCAGCCGTACGTCCCCCTGCCCGGCGCGGATGTCCACGGCGACTTCCTCGAGCGCAGTTGCATCGGCATCGACGAGCAGGACGCCGGCGCCCTCCTGGCACAGCACCCTGCCGATCGCGGAACCAATTCCCCCCGCGCCGCCGGTGACGATCGCCACCCTGCCTTGAACACGACCCATGATATTTCTCCCGATTACCCGATCAGATTGTTGTTCTGGTCCAGCGTCTCTCGTTGCCAGATCACCCGCCACAGCCAGACGACGCTGTAGATCGACATCAGAACGCCGCCCACCGGCAGGGCGGCGTGCCAATACACCTTGTTGATCCGGAGAAACGGTGCCGTCTCCCCCGCGCTGACGGCGAAGAGCCAGCCGTAATAGACGAGGATCAGGGCGAGGCCGAGCATTGCCAGATTAGTGACCACGGCAAGGACCACCTGGCCCCGCAACGGCAGCATCGTCTCGAACAGCGTGACCCGGTACAGCACGCCTTCGCGCCAGAGCGCCACCGTCGTCAGCACGATCAGCCAGATGAACAGGAACTCCACCACCTCGTCATAGCCGCTGATCGTGAACAGCGGCACGAGCCGCAGGATGATCGACAGTCCGAGCAGGAAGAACAGCACCAACAGCAAGGCGATGCTGCCATATTTGCAGAACAGGCCGATCGCCCGGTCGAGGCTTTGCAGCACGCGCATCATCACTGGAGACCATAGCCGAAGTAATTAGGCAGCCAGAGCGAGATCGCTGGCACGAAGGTGATCAGGAGCAGGCTCGCGATCAGCCCCAGCAGATATGGCCAGATCTCCCTCGTGATCTCGGCGATCGGAACCTTCGCGACGCCGGCGACCACGTAGAGGCAGAGCCCGACCGGCGGCGTCACGAGGCCGATCATCAGGTTCAGCACCAGGATCACGCCGAAATGGATGGGATCGATGCCGAGGCTGAGCACCACCGGCATCAGCACCGGGTAGGCGATGATCATCAGGGCGATCCCCTCGATGAACATGCCGAGGATCAGCAGCACGACGTTGATGATCAGGAGCACGACCCAGGCTTCGCTCGAGATGCCGAGCAGTGCCTGCAGGATCGCGTTGGGGATCTGCTGCTGGATCAGCACCCAGCTGAACGGCGCCGACAGGGCGATGATGAACATCACCTGCGCCGTCTGGCGCGCGCTCTCCCAGAAGACGTTGGCGACATCCGCATAGGTGAGTTCGCGGTAGACCCACCGGCCCAGCCCGAAGGCGATCGCGGCCGCGACCACGGCGGCCTCGGTGGGAGTGGCTATGCCGGTGAAGATGACGATGAGGATCATCGGCGGCAGCATCAGCGCCGGCAGCGCCACCAGCACCGTGCGTGCCGCGACGGCGAAAGGGGGAAGGCGCTCGCCACGCGGCAGGTTCAGATACGACGCCGAGACCGTGATGATGATCATCAGCGAGAGGGCCATGACGAGCCCCGGCAGGATGCCGGCGAGAAACAGGGCCCCGACCGAGATGTTGGCGAGGCTGCCGTAGATCACGAACGGAATGGAGGGCGGAACGATCGGGCCGATGGTCGAGGAAACGGCCGTGATGGTCGCCGCGTAGCGGGCCTTGAAGCCGGCGTTTTCCATGGCCCGCTGCTGGATGACGCCGAGCCCTGCCGCGTCGGCCACGGCCGAACCGGACATGCCGGCGAAGATCAGGCTGCCCAGCACGTTCACATAGGCCAGCCCGCCACGGATACGCCCGATCAGCAGCTGCGCGACGGCGAAGATGCGTTCCGTCGTCCCCCCGATATTCATCAAATTGCCGGCAAGGACGAAGAACGGGATGGCCAGGAGCGGGAACGAGGTCGTTCCGGCGTAGGTGCGCTGGATGAAGATGAACAGGAGGTCCGGGCCGACGGTCACGACCATGGTGACCGCCGCCACGAGCCCGAGCGCGACCGCGATCGGGATGCCGCCAAGGATGACGATGCAGATCGCCAGTAGAATCGCCACCGTGAACATTGCTGCGGTCCCCACTCAGCATGGCGGGATCGGATGTCGCCGACACCCGATCCCCTGGTCGCTCGAAGCCCGGATCAGGCCTTGCCGGCTTCGACCAGCTCGGCCCAGGTGGTCCAGGTCTCCTCTCCCAGCGCCGCGCGCAGCTGCGCGTAGGCCGGCTCCATGCGGGCCCGGAACGGCTCGACCTCGGGACGCGTCACGGCGACGCCCAGCCCCTCCATCTGCGTGATGTAGTCCTCTTCGCTGCTCTGCACCGCCTCGCGGGCAGCGGCACCGGCGGTCGCGGCCTCCTCGCTGATGATGGCGCGCTGCTCCTCGGTCAGCCCGTTCCAGACCCGCGGATTGGCGCACATCATGATGGTTGCGTAGATGTGCTTGGTCAGCGCCAGATGGTCCTGCGCCTCGTAGAACTTGGCCGCGAAGGTGGTCGAGACCGGGTTGTCCTGGCCGTCGACCAGCCCGTTAGCGAGGGCGAGATAGACCTCCTGGAAAGCCACCGTCTGGGTCGATGCGCCGAGTGCCTCGAAGGCGGCCTTGATGGCTAGCTCCGGCGGAACGCGGATCTTCAGCCCGGTGACGTCCTCCGGCGTGTTGACCGGCCGGCGGCTGTTGGACAGGGCGCGAAAGCCCCACTCAAAGTTGGCGATCCAGGCGAACCCGGCGTCCATCAGCTGCGCTTCGATCCAGTCGCGCGCGGTCACGTCGAGCACGCGATGGGCATGCGCGTAGTCGTCGAACTGGTATGGGATGTTGATCGCCCCAATGCTGTTCGACAGCGCCTCGATGTTGGCCGGGTTCATCAGGATGAAGTCGATGGCGCCGAGACGGGTCTGCTGGGCGGTGTCGGTCGGCGACCCCAGCGCGTTGGAGGGGAAGATCGAGATGGTGATCTCCCCGCCGGTGCGCTCGGCGATCCGGGCCGCCATCGCCTCGGCGGCCGAGTGGATCGGGTGCGAGGTGTCGGCGGGATGGGTCAGCCGCAGCTCGGTCGCTGCGAAGGCAAAGGGCGAGCGCAGCACGAAGGGGGCGGCGAGGCCGCCTGCAAGAACAGCTCGACGGTTCAAGCGAAAGATCTGTGACATGGTTCCTCCCGTGGGTCACACCCGTTCGGTCACCGCGGGAAGCTGCCCCCCGACGACCGGCAAATGTCAGGCTGCCATCGCTTGGCTGCCCGACAAGCATCGCCCTCCAAGGGGCCCATGCCTTCTCCCGCCCGGCCAAGGTCCAACCGTCACGCCGGACAAGGTCCGGATCACGGCCGGTCGGGCTCCTCTCCCGACCCCGACAGGGCTTTCGGCCACGATCGCGAAGCCTGATATCGTGGATGATATATGATATAAGAACTTGGTCAAGCGGTGCCGGCCGTCCGCGCTCCAACTTCCGATCTCCTGCCTGCGCCGTTAGGCAGTTCCGGTCAGCCGTCCAGCAGCCCCTCGATCGCGTAGACCCGGCTCGGCGATCCGTCCGCGTCCGGCAGCTTCAGGGGCGCTGCGCTGAGAAAGCAGTACGGTCCGGCAAGGCTCGCGGTGTTGACGAGATACTCGATCAGGGTGATGCCGCGCCGCAGGCAGACATCGTGCGTCACATGCTCCTCGGTCGGGGCCATTACCCCGTCGAGCAGCAGGCGGATCGAGTAATCCTGCGGGAAATCGAAGGCGATCGCGCTCGGCGCCTTCGCGGCAAGCCACTCCGCCGAGTCGCGGGTCAGGTAGGGTGCATCGGTCCAGAATTCGCGCGTGCGATAGTCCCGCTGGCCGTCCCAGCCGCTCGAGAGCAGCAGGATCTCGCCCTCCGGCCCGCCCGGATCGGCCGCCGCGAGCCGACCGGCGTCGATCGCCTCGTTCGGCTCGACGTCGCGCAGGTCGAGGATGCGGCAGCGCCCGACGACGCGTTCGAGCGGCGTCGCCTCGATCGTCGGCGCGCCGGCGATGAAATGCGCCTGCGCATCGACATGGGTGAAGCCATGGCAGGTCGTCGAAAGGCGCGACACGCGGAACTGCGACCCCGCAGCGATGTCGCCGGTGACGTCCACCGTCACGGGCCATCGCAGATGCGGCTCCATGGTCATGGTGAGGTCGACGATCCTCATCGCACGGCCCGGCTTTTCACGTTGATATTCACGACGTTCTCCCCAACGAACACGGTGCGGCGGCTGGCGACAGCGGTCTTCCCGACGGACGCCGCGAAGACCCGGCCGAGTGATTTCGGCAGGAGCGGCGGACGATGCCGTCCGCGCTCCCTGCAGCGGTCAGAACTCGACCGCGTAATATTTGGCTTCCATGAACTCCAGGATGCCGGTGACGCCGCCTTCGCGACCCAGCCCGCTCTGCTTGACGCCACCGAAGGGCGCGGCGGGATCGGACATCAGTCCCCGGTTGATTCCCAGCATGCCGGCTTCGATGCCCTTGCCGACCCGCAAGGCGCGCTTCAGATCACCGGAATAGATGTAGGCGGCAAGGCCGTATTCCGTGACGTTGGCAAGGCGGATCGCCTCTTCTTCCGTCTCGAACCGGTAAACCGGCGCGACCGGGCCGAAGATTTCCTCATGCGCGAGCGCCGCGTCCGTCGGCACGTTCTCGAGGACGGTCGGCGGGTAGAAATAGCCGCTCCCCTCCAGCGGCGCGCCGCCGGTGGTGGCCCTCGCGCCGCGGGCCACGGCGTCCGAGACGAGCTGGTCGATCTTCTGCACGGCCTTCTGCGTGATCATCGGGCCGCATTGCGTATCGGCGTCGGTGCCCGCGCCGATCCTGAGCGCTGCCATGCGCGCGGTGAGCCCCTGCACGAACGCGTCGTGAATGCCGGCCTGGACGTAGAAGCGGTTGGCAGCGGTGCAGGCCTCGCCGGCATTGCGCATCTTGGCGACCATGGCGCCATCCAGCGCCGCATCGAGATCGGCGTCGTCGAAGACGACGAAGGGTGCGTTGCCGCCGAGTTCCATCGAGCAGTTGACGACCGACTTCGCCGCCTCCGCCAGCAGCACCCGGCCGACGCCGGTCGAGCCGGTGAAGGAGAGCTTGCGCACGCGCGGATCGGCCAGCATCGCCGCCGTCACCGGGCCGGGGTCGCGCGTCGTGATGACGTTCACGACACCGGCCGGAACGCCCGCTTCCTCGCCAAGCCGCGCCATCGCATAGGCGGTCAGCGGGGTTTCGGAGGCGGGCTTCAGGATCACCGTGCAGCCGGCGGCAAGCGCCGGACCGATCTTGCGCGTCGCCATCGCCGCAGGAAAATTCCACGGGGTGATGAGGACGCAGATGCCGATCGGCTCGTGATCCACGAGAATGTTGTGCGAGCCCGACGGCGTGTGGCGGAACTCACCCGGGATCCGCGTCGCTTCCTCGGCGTACCAGCGGAAGAAATCCGACGCATAGGCCATCTCGCCGCGCGCATCGGGCAGCGCCTTGCCGTTTTCCAGCGAGATCAGCCGGGCGAGATCCTCTGCATGCTCGCTCATCAGATGGAACCAGCGGCGCAGGATCTCCGAACGCTGCCGGGGCGGCGTGGCGCGCCAGCCGGCAGCAGCCGCCTCGGCCGCCTCGACCGCCCGCATCGCGTCCTCGACCGAGGCATTGGCGACTTCGGCGAGCTCGGCGCCGGTAGACGGATCGAGCACCTTGATACCTCCGCCGGCTTCCCAGCGGCCGCCGATATAGAGGCCTTGTGCGTGGAGTGCGGGATCGGCGTAGCCGGCGATGCTGGTGTGCAAATTCATGCGGAAATCCTTCGAGATCAGATGAGCGCCGCGCGGTCGCCGCCGAAGGCGGCAGCGACGAGTCGGCTCATGTCGGACGCAGGCAGCGGGCGGGGATTGTTCTGGATGAGGCGGGCGATGCCGCAGCTCTGCTCGGCCACCCAGCCGAGCCGGTCCTCGGCAAGGCCGAGCTCTGCCAGCGTCGCCGGTATGCCGATGCGCGCGAAGAGATCGGCGACGGCGGGAATGACGGCGTCAGCGTCGGCCAGCCCCATGACCGAAGCCATCTCGGCCAGTTCCGGGCCTATCGTCGGGGCATTCCACTGCATGACATAAGGCATGAGGCAGGCGACGCCGGCGCCGTGCGCGGTATGGGTCAGGGCGCCGACCGGATACTGGATGGCATGCGCCGCCGCCGTGCCCGCGACACCGAAGGCGAGGCCGGCGAGCGTCGCGCCCATCATCACCTTTTCCCGTGCCTGCTGATCCCCGCCATCATGGCACGCCCGCTCGAGTCCTTCCCAGAGGAGCGCGATGGCGCGCAGCGCGAAATGGTCGGAGAAGCCGTTCTTGCCGACGAACACGCGGTCCTGCGCGATCTCCGGCACCGGATCGCGGCGGATCGCCGTGAAGGCCTCGATCGCATGGGTGAGCGCGTCCGCCCCGGCGATCGCCGTGAGGCCGGCCGGACAGCTGGCGGTCAGGTCAGGATCGCAGATCGCGGCGGTGGGCACGAGATAGGGGCTGGAAATGCCGACCTTCAGCGTCCGTTCATCGTCCGAGAGCACGGCGACGGGCGTCACCTCGGAGCCGGTACCGGCGGTGGTCGGGATGGCGAGGAGCGGCATGACGGGACCGGGCACCAGGTGCTCGCCGTAATAGTCCTGCGGCCGCCCGCCATGGGTGAGAAGAACCGCGACGCATTTGGCCATGTCGAGGCAGGAGCCGCCGCCGACGGCGATCACCAGATCGGGCACGAAATCGCGGGCGGCCTCGGCGCTTGTCACCGCCGAGGCGACGGGCACGTCCGGCAGGGTCGAGGAGTCGATCCTGACGGCAATCCCGGCCGCCTCGAGCTGGACGGTCATGGCACGGAAGTCGGCGTCTCCGGCCAGCCGTTCATCCGTCACCACGAGGGCGCGACTTCCGAGCTTGGCGGCCATGCGGCCGAGCGAACGGCGCTGGCCGGAACCGAAGACGAGTTCCCGCGGCGCCCTGATCGTGCCGAACAAGTTCATTTGTCATTTCCTTCCGATGGTCTCAGGCAGCTTCCAGCGCCTTCAAGTCGTCGTAGAGCGCGTCAGGCAGCTCGATGCCGGCCGCCATCGCGGCGGCGCGTCGCGCGCGGGCGCCGTCGCCGGGCACGGCCACCGGCCGCGCCGGATCGAGCGGGCGCGAGTCCCGGATTCTGTTGAGATAGGCGGCCAGCGCGCCGCCGTTCCCGGCGCCCGCCGAGGGATCGATCATCACGACGACGTCGCCCTTGTTGGCGGCGTGCGTATCGTCCAGCGTCCCCCGCACCTCGGGCGCGAAGGCTGAGCCGGCGAGTGCCGCGACCAGAAGCTCCACCGCGAGGCCGAGACCGTAACCCTTGGCATCGCCGAACGGGGCGATGGCGCCGGCCTTAGCCGCCTCCGCGACGGTGGTCGGCTGGCCAGCCGCATCGACCGCCCAGCTCTCGGGGATCGCCTCGCCGCGCAGCGCATGACTGTGGATCTTGCCCATCGAGACGAGGCTGGTCGCCAGGTCGAGGACGAAGGGTTCCCGCTCGGTGGGGATACCGATCGCGATCGGGTTGGTACCCAGCATCGCCTGCGTGCCGCCGTAGGGATGAACGAGCGCTTCGCTGGTCGACAGCACGATCCCGATGAAGCCCGATGCCGCTATGGCTTCCGCGTAATAGGCAAGCATGCCGATATGGTTGGCGTTGCGGATGCCGCCTGCGGCCATGCCGTTACGCGATGCCGCGCTCGACATCTCGCCGATCGCCGCCATCATCACGACCGGACCCAGACCGCGCTGCCCGTCGACGCTCAAGAACGAGCGATCCCAGCGCATTGTCCCCTCGGCCTCGGGATCCGCAAGCCCCTGTCGGATGCGCGACAGCAGGCGAGGCAACCGCTGCAGTCCGTGTGACGGCAGGCCCCGCAGCTCCGCTTCTATCAGGAGATCGGACTGCAGCTGCGCATGGCGCTGCGGCACGCCGTGCCGTTCCAGCAAGACGACCGCCAGGCCGAGCAGCTCCTGGGGCGGCACCCTCATATCCCGTGATCCTGTCGCATCCATTACCGTATATTTGATATCATATATCATCCGAGCCATGCACGGCGTTGTCAAGCACGAGACGAGCTCCTCATTCACCCCGCCCACCTGACGATGCCAGCGTGTCCCTGGCGGCCAGCGTGCGCCTCGGCTCGCATCGTGCATCGCCCAGGCTCGCGACATCAAGGCAGAGCAGGACGGTGGACGGCGACGCCGCTTCGCCGGCTAGAAGCTCGCCCGAACCTAGGGCAACCGGTTGTACATAAATCCTATTTGATATATGAAAAAAGCGGACGTAACCGAAAAGGGAGGTTTTCGATGCGCCGCATTCCGATCATTGCCATTGCCCTGCTCTGTGGAATTGCTTCGGCAAACGCCCAGACCAACCTGCGCTTTGCCCATACCCAACCGCCGAGCGACACCCATCACGCGGCAGCCGAGCACTTCGCGGAGCGGGTGTCCGAACTGACCGGCGGAGAAATCACGGTGACGGTGCATCCGGCGGGAGAACTCGGCAGCGACCCGTCGATCCTCGAGGGCGTGCGGCTGGGCACGATCGACATCGCCCAGACCGGAAATCCGTTCTACACCCGCTTCGAGCCGAAGCTGAACGTCCTCGACCTGCCGTATTTGTTCAATGACTACGCGCACGCCTATAGCGTCGTCGACGGCGAGATCGGCGATCAACTGCTCGGCGAACTCGAGAAGCACCGGATGAAAGGGCTCGCCTTCTGGGAGATCGGCTTTCGAAAGGTCACGAATTCGGTCAGGGCCGTGCAGACCGTCGACGACCTGAAGGGCCTGAAGATCCGCACCACGCCCAATCCGGCGCACATCCAGGCGTTCGAAAAATGGGGGGCAATCCCGACGCCGATGGCTTTCACGGAAGTCTATCTGGCGCTGGAGACCGGGGCAGTGGACGGCCAGGAGAACCCGCTCAACATTACCCGCTCGAACCGTTTCCAGGAGGTGCAGAAGCATCTTTCCTACACCGACCACGCCTACACGGCGTCGGTGGTCTCGATGAACCTGGCGAAGTTCAACGGCCTGAGCGAAGAACACCAGAAGGCCCTCCTCACGGCCGCCAAGGAGGCCGCAGACTTCCAGCGTCAGCGCAACCGGGAGTCGGAGGCGGCGGATCTGGCCGCCATCGAGGAGGCCGGCGTCCAGGTCGTCCAGGACCTCGACCTCGCGCCGTTCAAGGACGCGGTCGTCGAGGCCGGGATCGAGAGCTTCGCGGCAGAGCAAGGCCGCGAGATCGTCGACGCTATCATCGCCGCGCAATAGGCCATGCGCTCCACCCTCGCACTCGTCCGCCGCGTTCTCGACGCGGCGGCCGCAGTCCTCCTGGTGATCGTCCTCGCCCTCACGTGCTCGCAGGTCGTCTTCCGCTACGTCCTCGGCATCTCGATGCCGTGGACGGAAGAGCTGACGCGCCTGCTCTTCGTATGGCTCGTCCTCATCGGGGCTTCGCGGACCAGTCACATGGCCATTGACCTCGTGCCGATGTCGATGCGCGCCGGCCCTGCGCGCAGGACGCTCGAGCTCGGCGCTACAGGCGTGGGCATCCTCACGCTTCTGGTGCTCATCCGCTACACTGTCGACCTCCTCGAGATCGTCGCCTACGACAGGTTCACCGCGCTCGGTATCTCGGTTCAATATCTGTACTGGTCGGTGATCGTCGGCGGCGGATTGTGGATCGCGATGAGTCTCGCCGAGCTCTTCGTCCGCCGCCCCCCCGAACCGCCGACCACCGCATGAGCCTGCTCCTTTTGACCGGGCTGATGATCGGCCTCGCCGTCCTCGGCGTTCCGCTTGTATTCGCGCTGCTCGCCTCCTCGATCGCCACCCTGGTGATCACGCGGCCGGAATTGCCGCTGGCGGTCGTCCCGCAGCTCTTCACGCAGGGAATCGACAGCTTTGCGCTGATCGCGATCGTTCTCTTCTTCCTGGCGGGGGAACTTATGAGTGCCGGCGGCGTCACCGAACGCATCCTTGCCTTCGCCCGCGCCCTGGTCGGCCATCTGCGCGGCGGTCTCGCTCAGGTCGGGATCTTCGGCTCCGTCATCATGTCCGGCATTTCCGGCTCGGCCGTTGCCGATGCGGCCGCGATCGGTCCGCTTCTCATCCGCTCGATGAAAGGCGCCGGGTATCCGGCCGGGTTCTCGGCTGCGCTGATGGGCTCGGCGTCGATCCTCGCGCCCATCCTGCCGCCGTCGATCCCGATGATCATCTACGCGGTCATCTCCGGTTCCTCGGTGGGCGCGATGTTCCTCGCGGGCGTGGTTCCGGGCTTCCTGATAGCGGTGTCGCTCAGCGTCATCGCCTATTTCCGCGCCGGGCAGCTGGACCTGCCGCGGGAACCGCGGGCGACAGGGAGGGAGATCCGCACCGCCTTGGGGCGCGCCATCTTCGCGCTTCTGGCACCGGTGATGATCGTCGTCGGCATTCGCGGCGGGATATTCACCGTCACCGAAGCCGCGGCCGTCATCGTCCTCTACGTCCTGGCAATCAGCATCTTCGTCTTTCGCGGGCTGAAGCTCTCGGACATCGCTCAGGCGCTGGTCCGGGCGGCACATGGCACGGCCTCGATCATGGTGATCTTGGGCGCCTCGTCGATCTTTGCCTGGATCATCGCGGATCAGGGCGCGGGACGCGCTTTTGCGGGCTACTTCCAGATGCTGGGAGCGCCCGACTGGGGCATGCTCCTGCTCATCAACCTGCTCTTCCTCATCGTCGGGATGTTTCTTGACCCGCTCGCGGCGCTGATCATCCTCGTGCCGATCTTCCTGCCTCTCGCCATCGAACTGGGCGTGGATTCCGTTCAGTTCGGGGTGATGATCGTGCTGAACCTGATGATTGGCTTGATGACGCCGCCCGTAGGGTTCCTGATCTTTATGACAGCCTCGATGGGTGAGGTTTCTCCCGGCGCGGTTATTAAGCAGTCCCTGCCGTTCATCGTAGCGCTGCTCGTGGTACTGGCGATCGTGACGTTCATACCAGCGGCCACGCTTTGGCTTCCAGCGCTCTTCTCCGGCAATTAACAGCGGGTTCGTAGCTGACGGCCGACATGGAAAGACGCTTCGCCGGGATTCAAGAGCACACCCGCAAGGCGTAACCTAGCGCGCTACGTTGATCGTTTCCCGAACGAGCTCTGACCGGTCTGAAACGGCTCGCGGAGACAACTGCAGCTATCGGCGGCGAGGCCGTCACCCTCTTCACTTGACCTTTAAAATCATAAAGCTGGTTGGCGACGGATAGCGCGACTGATTCAAGACTCCCGCATGACCTTCGATGTCGCGGCCCGCTTCAAGATCTCGCGTTCCTGCCGCAGAATCTCGTTCTCCCGCCGCAGCCGCTTCAACTCCGCCGCCAGATCTTCCTGCCGATCGGGTGGTGGCGCATCCAGATCGCGCTCACGGCGTTTGTCGAGCCAGCGACGCAACGTCGAAAATCCAATGCCGAGATCCTCCGCGATCTCACGCTTCGGTCATCCGCTCGCCTCGACCAGATGCACGGCCCCGCTTCGAATTCCTGATCATGTGCCGAGGCGTGGTGTAGCTACGGTTTGGCAACGGGTTTTCTGACAGGGTCGAACTGATTAGCTTGCCGTTGCTGACCGTTCCGCTAGATGCGGTGTGCGCCGCCGAATGGCGGTCTGCCGCCCACGCGCCGCCATTCCCTTGCATCCTCGCATGCCATATCAGCACTTTCACAGAGCAGCTACCACCCGCGTATGGCGTGTGTCTGTCAGGCGGCAGGCCACGGGCGACGGGGGGGAGAGGGGGCGTGGCTTGCGGCGACCCGGCCCCACCCCCTACCCTGAGTGCCGCCGCTTCCTATTCCGCCAGCGGCCGCAGCAAGGCCGGGATCATGGGCAACGTGACGGTCGTGATATCCACCGTGTTCTGCGCCGGGCGGTCCGAGGCGCCAACCAGCCCCGCCAGGTGCGCATCGTCGACGACGCGGCCGTGTCGGCCCTTCAGTTCGCCGTGCACCGCCACCTCCCGGCCGCCATGGTCAACACGCACGATCGTATTGCCAACGGTGATGCGGAGTTGCTCGCGATCAGCCGCAACGGCACCGAATAGGCGTTGCCGTCGATCGCGACGGCACAATCAGCGCCGACCCGCCGCATCAGGTCGCGGGCTGTCGTGAAGGGCCGCGTACCGGTCAACCGAGACGTCGTGCGCAGCCTGTTCGTTCTCGATGCCTGCGACCGCGAGATCATCGCCTAACCGGCGACTCTTCTAATTTGCCGCCGTCTACCTTGCGCTCTCCTCTTCCGTGCGATGTGCTAATCGCTTAGATTCCGCGAAGGTCAGCACAGGGTGAATCTCGTCCCGTGCGAGACAGATCGCCACCGCCTTGCCGTCGATAGTGCCGCATAAGCAGCGCAAGATCAGCGGCACCCGATGTGGAAGAATGAGGAAGGACGTGGGGATGCCCACTCGCCTCAACGGACACATTTTAACAAAAAAACTTAGAATTGATTGAATTGCGAGGGAAGCAGTCTCTTTGGTCCGCTTAATTTGGCTTTTATAGATCAAGAGCTGAAGGAGAGTATGGAAGCACAAGACAATCTGCTTTTGATTTTAAATGTGGAGTCGATCTAATTACCCTTATCTGCATTAGATAAATGAACTTCTAGTATCCATTTCTGCATTTTTCATAGGAAATTCCCTGTATTCAGCACCTCTCGGCCTGGTTTGGCAAAGGATGATCGGCGCTTGATACTTGACGCCGCATTCGGTCCCACCGACATTGCCGGCAACCCCTAGAGGCATATCGACAAGCGCTCCGGCGCGGGAGCGGCAGCGTCTAGAGGCGACTTCAATCAACCACGCATTTGCGGGGCGGGATGAGGGTTGCCGACTCGTCGCTGCAAGCCTCTTTCCCGTCTCCTTGCTGGCTCAGCAAGAAAGACGTTTCATGTTCAAAACAAATGCTGCACCGAGCCCAGCCGCTCTGCGCAATGAGCTTGCGCCGATCGACCAGCGGCTAATGCCGATCGAGTATCGTCCGATCGACGACCTCACGGCCTACAAAAACAATCCTCGCAAGCATCCTGAGAAGCAGCTGGTCAAATTGGCTGCCTCGATCACGCAGTTTGGCTTCGCAATCCCTGTTTTGATTGACGAAGCGGGTGTCATCATAGCGGGCGAGGCCCGGGTGGCTGCTGCAAGGCGTGAGCGCGGCCGGCATCATCCTCTGCAGGCGCTCGAAATCCTCGGCCACGGCGGGGCCGCCGCCGTCCTCTTCGTCGACGAGCGCACCAATGACGATGTCGTCGATCCGACCGTACGCTTTGGCCGCCTCGAGGGTCGCAACCGTCGTCGCGCCGACCAGCCACTCGTAGCCGAGCACGACGGGTGCCGCCGTCGGCTTGAGCATGAAGTTCCCGATCTCGGGGGCGATCTCGTAGATGCCCGAGGAAATGCCGAGATGCGGCACGCCCCGCGCCAATGCGAACTGTAGTCCGGCGAGGCGATCGTCCGAATAGAAGACCGCGACGGCGCCAACCGGGCGCTCGCCGAGGCCGAGATCGTCGGCGGACGGGTCGAGAACCACGCCCTCCGCCTTACCCAGTTCGGCAGCCGCTTCCCGGCCCTTGGCGAGATCGCGCCCGCCGATCAGCAGCGGGAGATCGGGGTAGCGGGACCGCAACTCTCGTGCGGCCAAGCGACCGATCGCGCCGTAGCCTCCCATCAGGAGGATTGGATTCAACGACATGGCAATTTTCCTTTCCCGACCTATAACCTACGAAAGGTAGGTATGAATTGCATAACCTACTTTTAGTAGCTTGTGCAAATTGGGGCGACCGTATGCGGGCTGCGATCGAGAAGGCGACAGGAGAAAGGGTACTCGCAGGCTGTCGAAAGAGGTGCGTCGACGCCAGCTACTCGATACGGCGCTCCGCATCGTCCGAACGGAGGGGGCGGATCGACTGACGCTCGGTCATCTCGCCGCGTCCGCGGGCGTCTCGAAGCCGGTCGCCTACGATCACTTCGGCACCCGTTCGGGCCTGCTCATCGAACTTTACCGTTGGATCGACACGGAACGGGTGAATGCGTTCCGCGACGCCATGGCGACGGGGAACCGGAGTTTCGCGGAAACGGCCGACATGCTCGCCTCCGCCTACATCGACTGTGCCGCCGACATGACCGACGAGTTCCACGCCGTCGGCGCTGCCCTCGCCGGCAGCGAGGAAAAGGCGGCGGTGTTCCAGGAATTGCTGGACTACTCCGTCCAGATGTTCGTGTCCGTCCTGACGCCGTTCGGCGCTCTATCATCTGAGGAGTTGGAGCGGCGTTGCATCGGCCTCGTCGGCGCGGGCGAAGCGCTGTCGGCGGCTGTGGTGCGCGGCAAACTCGACAGAACCGAAGCCGCCGGGGTCTTTGCATCGTTGATCAAGGGCAGTCTGGATGAGCGTCCGCATGACACCGGCAACGCCAAGGGGCCAGGCTTCTCAATCTGATGCCGACAGGGATCGAACACCTCAGCGAGGTCGGCACGGTGTCCGCTATGGCTCGGCATGCCCCAACCCTGACCAACGGATTTTTGCCGGAATCCGAACTGCCGTGATGGGCCGAGAGCAGACCGTCCGCTTCCGAGCCGGCAGACGGCAAAAGCCGCCGTTTGCCGATTGACTCTTCCCCGAGGGCGAGCAGTTGCACGATGCCTCTCGGAAAGGAACGGCACATGCTGACCCCCGCTCGTTAAAAAGATTCTGGAGAGGTCGGAGACGAGCTCTGCTGGGCTTCCGACAGAACTGACTGGAATCCTGAAGACAAGGCAGCCGCCATAGAATTTATGGCAACACGTTCGGGCAGAGTATTCGCCTGCTCAGACGGTCCTCATTGCGATCCAAGCCCCCGCCGCCACGAACATCATTCCGAACGCCAGCGCGAATCTGTCTCCGCGAGGCAGCAGCTTCTCGAGCAGGACGACGATAGCCAGCCCGGCGATCCAGTAGACATTCATGATGCCGCCTACGAACAGCAGCGCCATCAGAGCCCAGCAGCAGCCGAGGCAGTAGGCACCGTGTTCCACGCCCATGCGGAACGCCCCGAAGCGGCCTTTCTGCCAGTGCCGCGACAGGAATTCGGCAGGCGAGCGGCAGTGTTCCAGGCACACTTGCTTGAATGGAGACAACTGGTAGAGGCCGGCGGCGACGAGCAACGCCGCCGTCAGCCACACACTCACCGACCACATCATCGGCTGGGACAGAAGACCGAGCTGTTCGCATGCGAACTGAAGAGTGGTGGCGACGAGCGAAAAGGCGAGCCAGACGAGGAGATAACCGCCGAGAAAAAAGCCGGATGGGATCGCGCCGGCGGCGATCTGTCCCCTACTCTGTGCATGGCGACTGACGCGGGCGTGGAGCAGCACCATCGGGGCAACGCTTGGGATCATCATGGCGATCATCATGATCCACCACATGCCGACAATGACGAACCAGGTCGCGGCGGACCACGCCGCCGCCGGCATCGTCATCCCTGCCTCCCCGCCCGGAAAGATCGCTGGACGACTCATCATCCAGATGTTCATGCCGGTGCCGGCCCCGACGAGCAGCCACGCCCAGGCCAGCATGGCGAGCGCCACAAGGCCGGTCAGCATGACCAGGCGGTCGCGCCGGATGATTAGCTCCACCGCCGATGTCTGCGGGGTCACGTCGGCCATGTCAGACCCTGATCGGCCCCTGGCCGCTCAGATGCAGGCGGGCGAACTGGCCGTAGGAGTTCTCGAGATCGAAAGCGATCGGCCCCCGCGTCTTTGAGGAGGCGCTGCCGACTTCCGCAAGCGTGTACTCGAACCCGTCGGGCAGGTCGATCCGGGCCCGATGCTCCAGTCCAGTCACGACATTGCGGATGGGCTCGCCCACCGTGTCGATGAAGCCGTCGATATGGATATTGCCGCGGCGCGCATCGACATCGACGTCCATGTCGATCTTGCGGAAGGCGGGCTCGAAGAACTCGCTCACCGTCGACGCGAAAACGTTGAACATCGTCCTGCCGGGCTCGGAATCCTCCCCGGACATGATCTTCAGAAGCGCCTGACGCTGGTCATCGTCGGCGCGCTCGTCGACGATGGGCTGGCACTTGCCGCCACCTTCGTGGATGGCGCCAGGCCACTGGAAGATGAACGCTATGCGCATCCCGTCGAGACTGACCCTCCCATGGTGCCCCCGCCGGATGTCGATCGCACCGTTCGCCTGGCAGTGTCCGTGCGTCGGCAGGGCATTGAACTGGCAGGGGCATCCATAGGCGCAGTTGCAATTGACCAGCTCGACCCCTTCGATTTCCCATGGCGTCATGACATTATCCTTTCGGGTTCGGTCAAGCCTTAAGGGTCGATGATGCCGTGTGGCCCGTACGCGGCATTCCAGAGCGCGCCGTAGCGGCTCTGCCTATGCATGCGGATCTCGCCACCGCTAGTGAACGTACCGCTTGCGACCTCAGCTTCACGAAATTCGAAGCCCTCGGGCAGCACGATGCGAGCCCGGTGGGCTAGTCCCGTCACGGGATTGCGAATGGGTTCCAGTTCGAGAGCGAGCTGATCCTCGATCCGAAACCAGCCGGTTCGCTCCTCGATGTCGCTGCCGAAATCGATCGGAGCGAAGACCGGCGGCAATTCCTCGGCGATCGTCGAGCCATAGATGTTGAAGACGGTGGTCGGCTCCTGCTCGCCGCCACCGAGGATGATGCTCAGCGCCTCGACCTGGGTGGGGGTGGCGTCGCAGTCGATGAAGCCTTGAACGACGCCGCCGCCTTCGTGCACCGGGCCGGGCCAGCGATAGGCCGCCGCGACCTTGAGGCCGTCCAGCCGCAGATCACCGAACCAGCCATCATCGATCCGCATGCATTCGAGCCCCTCGCAGAGGCCTTCCGTCGGCTTGCCGTTGAATTCGCAGGGACATCCGTAGTCGCAGCTACACGCTGCAATCTTAGGTCCCTTTATTGCCCAGTCGACGTAGGGCATCACAGTTCTCCGAGAGAAACTGAACTTTAACAGTATCGGACGCGGAGGGAAAGGCGCGGATCGGCCGCCCCGGGCCGTGAGCCGCTGTCAGTTTTAGATGAGCGACTGGGAGAGGGCTCCCCTTTAGGCTTCGATGTCCAAATCCCTCAGCGTGACGTTGGAGACTGCTGCAACCGAGATGCGTTTCCGCGGGAGTGCCCGCGGTGCAAGCGCTAACTGGACCGGGGCGCCATCCCCACCTGCCGCTGATCGTGGCACTTCCTCACAAGGCGAAAAGGTATGCACGTGAATTTCTTGACAGCGACGGCCACCGAGATTGCACATGCGGTCGCAAGGAGGGATACGACCGCGGAGAAAGTCGCAAGGGCCTTCATCGCCCGGGTTGAGGAGCTCGAACCGTACGTCCATGCTTTCTCTTGGTACGATCCGCAGGACATCCTCCGCCAGGCCGACGAGATAGACCGCGGAGAGAGAGGTGGTCCCCTCGCCGGCGTGCCGCTGGGTGTCAAAGATGTGTTCGACACGAGGGACATCCCGACTGAGTTCTTTTCTCCGATCTACGCGGGCAACAAGCCGTCGCGGGATGCCGCAGTGGTCGCCCGGCTGAGGGCGATGGGCGCTATCGTGATGGGCAAGACTGCGACGACCGAGTTCGCCTTCATGCACACCGGGCCGACCCGCAACCCGCACGATCTCGATCGCACGCCCGGCAGTTCCAGCGCCGGCTCGGCAGCGGGAGTCGCAGCCGGCTTTTTCCCTCTGGCGTTAGGGACGCAAACGGCAGGCTCATTGCTGAAGCCGGCCTCCTTCTGCGGGGCGTTCGCTTACAAGCCGAGCTTCGGCCTCGTCTCAATGGAGGGCATCAAGCCGCTGGCTCCCGCCTTCGACACGGTCGGCTGGTTCGGCCGCAGCGTTGAAGATCTGGCGCGGGTCGGTCGAGCTTTGATTGCCAACTTGCCTTCGCTGCCTTCGTTGCCCCGGTTGCGTCTTGCCCTCGTGCGGTCCCGGCGTTCGGAGACGAGCGACGGTGCCCTACGCAGCTACCTGGAGGCTGTCTGCGGCCAGCTCAGGGCGGCAGGTCATATTGTTGACGATCTGGAGGAACCAGTCGGGTTCGGGTCATCCTATGAGGATCACCGGATCGTCAACGATGCCCAGGGTGCGCGCTCTCTGGCTTTCGAGCGGGAACTGGACATCGAGCTGCTGAGCGAGGAAGCCAAGGCCATGATAGCTCATGCCGACGAGGTATCATGGGAAGCGGAGCGTGCAGCGCAGCAGCGTCTGTCAGGGCTGCGGAATGCCATCGAGCCTGTTGTGGCGGCTTATGATGGAGTGCTGGACCTCAGCACCGCGAGTGTTGCTCCTGTCGGCCTGATTTCCACTGGCCCCTCAGATCTGATCAAGGTTTGGTCTGGCTTCGGCTTTCCCCAGGTCAACCTTCCAGTCCAGGCAGGCCCCGGCGAGCTGCCATTTGGCCTCCAGCTCTTTGCGGCGCGATATGACGACGCGAGGCTTCTGGCCTCTGCGTCTTCCGTTGCCCGGTGCATCGGCGCGGCCCGTGTTCCGCCTCTGCCGATCTCTCCACCGCTACGCACTTGAGTGGCAAGATTTGTATCGGCGCATAGGAAGCGCTTCAGCATCTCAGGTTCAGAACGTCGGCTCACAGAGCTAAGCCCGACTGTCAGGCGGCCATGGGCCGATAGCGGCCTGTCCGCTTCCGGGCGATCTACGCAGTCAGCTGCCGTCCTCTGGCTCATGAGCAGCAGCCCGCCACGTCCGTGGCGACACGCCTTTCCAGCTGACGAATGCTCGGCTGAAGTGCGCTGCATCCGCATATCCCAGTTCGTATGCCGCTTGTGATATCGAGCATCCGAGGTCAGCCAGGAGGTTCTCGGCTTCGCGCTCGAGCACCATCCTCAGTACCATCTCGAAGGTCGAGCCGCGCTCGGACAGGCGACGCTGAAACGAACGCCGCGACATGCCCAGGCGCGCTGCAACCCAGTCTACCGACGGGCGGCTCTCCAGCAATCTCAGCGCAATCAGGTGCTCCACGCAATCGACGAGATCATCGACGATCGGCTCCTGCGGACCTTCTCCAGCAGAACAGGTCGATCGCTTCGGATTGGCAGCGGCAAGTTCCTCTGCCGGAAAGACGAGCCCGGCGACGGCTCCGAGCGACAGATCCGTCGAGAGTACCGCTTCGACCTGCGTCCTAGATTGCAGCACGGAGCCTGACAGGATCGCCCGGCGCGGTACCCATGTCCTGCCTGACCTGCCACTGAGTTTTTCCTCCACCTGGAGTTAGAGTCCGGCCTTGATTGAAGGACGGACAGATGAAGCGGAAGCGGGTCACGGACGAGCAGATCATTGCGGTTCTGCGGGAGCACGAGACGGG
>NZ_JAAAMJ010000028.1 GCF_010500835.1 Aurantimonas aggregata
TCAGAAACGGGCAGAAACGTCATGCGAACCCTTGGATCGCTCCAAGGACGGCGCCAGACTCGCGTCTCCGGATGATCCCCGCGGCAAAAACCACCGAAAGCGGAGGGTTCTTGCGGGTGTCCAGCTGCGATGTCAAGGTTTGGGCGTGGTCGCCTTCGAGGCTGCGGAAGGTATCACCTCTCGCGCAGTTCTTGGATCCCGGTGGTTCTCGACGTCGACAATCCTGAGCTGTCGCCTTTGCCGACTGCCGCTAGGTCGGGCTTGCGAACTCGAGACGGGCTTATCCATGATGCGATGATACTCGCGAGTTGGGTCGGTGTTTCGAGGGGGATCATATGCCCAACCCCCTCGATGACGACGAGTTCGGACTGGGGAATGCCGGCGTTCAGCTCCTGTGATTCAGTGACGCTGCGGACGCAATCGTCGGCGGATGCGATGATCAGCGTGGGGCACGCGATCTCGGCAATGCGATCCAGGTCGCCTTCACGGGGGTGAGCAGCCTGCCGCAAGAAGACATCACCGCCTAGGCGCTTGGCTATATCGCTTACGCGCGTGACAAGCGGGTCCTCTCGGCGCCGCGTGGCATGAAGCGTGGCCAAAACCGACAAGCGACCCAAGCCGGAGTAGCCTTTCGTTTCCACCCGCTCCACCGACCGCGCCTTGCGATCCACCTCCGCCGGCGTGTCTGGCCGACCGGAGGTTGCTATCAGGATGAGCGCCTGCACGCGATCTGGTGCCATCCGTGCGATCTCACGAGCGACATAGCCGCCCATGGAGAAGCCGATCAGGACGAAGCTCTCCGGGGCATCCGAGAGCACGCCTGACGCCATCGCGCCGATCGTGTCGTAGCGGGTAAGGTCGCCGTAAAAGAGCCTGTGCCGGTCACCCAGCGCATCCGCTAGATCGACCCAAAGCTCCGCGTCAAGCATGAAGCCGGGCAGCAGCAAGATGTTCAAACGGTCGCACTCCGGTAGACGGCCCTGCGGATCGCTGCGAGCTTCGTGAGCCACCGGTCGCTCATGACGTGCAATGAGTCGCAGGCGGAAACAGGCGGGTCGTCCTGGTCACCTAGCTACATCCACAGGGTGCATCCGATCATGATCCGCTCGTTCCTTCTGCTGACGGACGAGGACGTAAAGCACCGGCGTCAGCACCAGCCCGAACAGCGTTACACCAAGCATTCCGAACAGGACGGCGACGCCCATGGCCTGGCGCATCTCCGCCCCGGCCCCAGTTGCCAGCGCGAGGGGCACAACGCCGACGACGAAAGCGATCGACGTCATGAGGATAGGCCGTAGCCGGAGCTTTGCCGCCTCGAGAGCTGCCGCTATGGGATCAAGGCCCTCGTCCTCTCTTGTCTGGGCGAACTCCACGATTAGGATCGCGTTCTTCGCCGCCAGCCCGACCAGCACGATGAAGCCGATCTGAGTGAAGACGTTGTTGTCGCCGCCCGTCCACCAAACTCCCGCGACCGCGCTCAGAAGCGCCATCGGCGCAATCAGGAGCACCGCCAGCGGCAACGACCAGCTTCCGTACTGCGCCGCCAGGATAAGATAGGCGAGGAGAACGGCCAGGGGGAACACCCATAGCCCTGCATGGCCCGCAAGCTTCTCCTGCAAAGCAAGATCCGTCCACTCGAACCCCATGCCTTCAGGCAGCGTCTCCGCGGCGAGCCGCTCCATCGCCGCGACCGCCTCGCCCGAGCTGAACCCGGGCGCCGGGCCGCCGCTGACGTCGGCCGAGGGGTAGCCGTTGTAGCGAATGACCCGGTCGGGACCGGATCCCGCGCCGGCGGTGACGAGGGACGACAGCGGGACCATCCCACCACGCTCGTTTCGGACGTGGATGCGAGCGAGCGCGCCGGAGTCCATCCGATGCTCCGCGTCGGCCTGGATGTTGACGCGGTAGGTCCGGCCAAACTTGTTGAAGTCGTTCACGTAGAATGAGCCGAGATAGACCTGGAGCGCCTCGTAGACGGAAGCCACAGACACGCCCTGCGCCTTCGCCTTCTCGCGGTCGACATGGACGTCGATCTCCGGGGCGTTGATCTCGAAGCTGGTCATCAGCCCGGTTATGCCGGGGGTCTGCCCAGCCTTGGCCATCAGCTCCTGCGTCGCCGCGTAAAGCGCCTCGTAGCCCAATCCCGCCCGGTCCTCGACCAGCATCTTGAAGCCGCCGACCGCGCCGATCCCAGGAACGGGCGGCGGCGGAAAGAAGCCGACGAAGCCGTCGCGGACGGCTCCGAGCTTGCCTTGCAGCCGTCCCGCGATCGCGCCCGCCGCCATCTCCGGTTCGGCCCGCTCCTCGAACGGGTCGAGCATCGCGAACAGGACCGCGGCATTCGGCATGTTGACGAAGCCGTTGATGGACAGTCCGGGGAAGGCGACGACACTCTCCACACCGGGCTCCGAGAGCGCGATTTCGGACACCCGCCGCGCCACGTCCTCCGTCCGCTCGAGCGAGGCGCCGGGCGGGAGTTGAGCAATGCCGACGAGGAAGTACTTGTCCTGGATCGGCACGAAGCCCGTCGGCACGCTCGTGAACCCCACGTAGGCAAGGCCGACGAGTCCGCCGTAGACGATCAGCACGAGCGCGCTGGCGCGGATCGCCCGGCGCGTCACCCCGACATAGCCGTTCGAGGCCGCCTCGAAGCCCTGGTTAAAGATCTGGAAGAACCAACCGAAGAGACGGTCGATGATCCGGGTGAGGAGGTCGCGTCTGGCACCGTGCGGGCGCAGGAGGATCGCGGCAAGCGCAGGGCTGAGCGTCAGCGAGTTCACCGCGGACAGGATCGTTGAGATGGCGATTGTCAGCGCAAACTGGCTGTAGAACTGCCCCGTCAGGCCGGAGAGGAACGCCGTCGGTACGAATACCGCCGTTAGCACCGAAGTGATCGCGATGATCGGGCCTGTGACCTCGCTCATCGCCTTGCGCGCGGCTTCCTTCGGCGTCGAGCCGAGACTGAGGTGACGCTCGACGTTTTCCACCACCACGATCGCGTCGTCGACCACGATGCCGATCGAGAGCACCAAACCGAACAGCGAGAGCGTGTTGAGCGAGAAGCCGAGGAGGTGCATCACCGCCAAGGTGCCAATCAGCGACACTGGCACCGCGACGAGTGGGATCACAGAGGCCCGCCAGGTCTGGAGGAAGAGGACGACGACCAGCACCACGAGGAGGGTCGCCTCGAGGAGCGTCGCCACAACGTTCTCTATGGAGGCGCTCACGAATTGAGACGGATCGTAGGCGATCCGGTACTCGAGTCCGGCCGGGAACGTCTCCTGCAAGGCTGCCATCTTCGTGCGAACGGCGCTTGCAGTTTCTAGCGCGTTCCCGCCGGGGTTCTGGATGATCTGGATTGCGACGGCGGGCTTGCCGTCGAGTAGGCTTCGTAACGCGTACGCGTCGGCGCCGAGCTCCACGCGAGCGATGGAGCCGAGCCGCGTCACCTGTCCCTCCGCGCCGGTGCGAACGATAATGTTGCGGAACGCCTCCTCGTCGGCAAGGCGTCCGGCGGCGCTTACGGTGACCTGTAACGGCGAGCTGGAGTCTGGAGCTTGGCCAAGGGAGCCTCCGGCCACCTCCACGTTCTGCTCTCTAATCGCGGCGACCACGTCGCTCGGCGTGAGGCCGCGGGCAGCTACCTTGGTCGGATCTAGCCAGACGCGCATGCTGTACTCGCCCGCGCCCCAGACCAGCGCGTCGCCGACGCCGGCCAAGCGCCGCAGTTCGTCCCGGACCTGGAGATGAGCGAAGTTGGAAAGGTAGAGCGGGTCGTAGCGCCCCTCCGGCGACAGAAGGTGCACCACCATGAGGATGTCGGGCGACGTCATCTCCGTCACCACTCCGAGTCGCTGGACGATCTCCGGCAGCCGGGGGACGGCGCGCGACACGCGGTTCTGCACCTGGACCTGCGCGATGTCGGGGTCGACGCCCTGCTCGAAGGTGAGTGTCAGGGCAAGCCGCCCGTCAGTCGTTGCTTGAGACGACATGTAGAGCATGCCGTCGGTGCCGTTGACCTCTTGCTCGATGGGCACGGCCACGGTCTCGGCGATCACCTTGGGGCTTGCCCCCGGATAGGCCGCCCTGACCACGACGGTGGGCGGCGTAACGGCGGGATATTCGCTCAGGGGAAGCTGGAGGAGGCTCAAACCCCCTGCGATGAGGATCAGGAGGGACAGGACTGCCGCAACGATCGGGCGGTCGATGAAGAAGTGTGCGATTTTCACCGGTCCGTCCTTTTCTCGGCCCCGACCGATGCCACCGCATACGGCACGGGCACGACCTGCATTCCCGGCCGAGCCAGCCCCTTCATCATGATCTCCTCGCCGGGCTTCAGGCCTGCGGTGACGATCCGCATGTCGCCGACGGCTTGGCCGAGCTCGACTGCGCGGTATTCAAGCGTGTTCTTCTCCCCGAGGACGAGGACGAAGCGCTGGTCCTGGCTGGTACCGACGGCGCTCTCGTCCACGAGGACAGTCCGTTGCGGCTCCCCGAGGGAGATCTGCACGCGGGCAAAGAAGCCCGGCGCAAGGCGTCCGTCGGGGTTGGGTAGCGCTGCACGCGCCTTGACAGTCCCGGTGGTCGGGTCGACGCGGTTGTCGATAAAGTCCACCATACCCTCGTGGAGGATGCCTTCCTCGCCCATCAGGCCGACGGCGACCTTAAGGGCACCCCGTCCGGTCTCGGGAAGTGGCGACCTCCCCGCCAGGAACTTCAGGTACGTGCCCTCGTCGACGTCGAAGGAGACATGGATCGGATCGACCGAAGCGATCCGGGCGAGCGGAGTCGCGCTGCCGTCGCCGGCCGCGACGTAGTTGCCGCGCGTGAGGCTCGCCCGGCCGATACGCCCCGAAATCGGAGCGGCGATCTCGGTGAAGGACAGGTCGAGCTCAGCCGCCAGGACAGCCGCTCTCGCCGCTTCGGCCTGGGCGACAAGGGTCTCGCTTTCGGCCTGCGCCTCGTCGAATGCCTCGCGGGAGACGATGGCGCGCTCCACGAGCTGGGATGTCCGGCCGAGGGTCGCCTGGGCGGCCGCAAGCCGGGCCTGCGTCTCCGCAACCCGGGCCTTCGCCTGGGTGAGAGCGATCTCGTAGGGGCGTGGATCGATCCGGAACAGGAGATCGCCTTCCTCCACGAGCGCGCCATCCCGGAACGCCACCTCGTCGAGGGCTCCGGCGACCCGCGCCCGAAGCTCGACCGTCTCGCGCGCTTCGATCCGGCCTAGGAACTCGGCGGTCTCCGCGATCCTTCGGGTCTCGACCTGCGCTATCTCGACCTCCGGCGCGGGAGGTGCGGCCTGGGCCGTCGCTGGCGATGTCTTCTCGGGCAAAAAGTTCGGCGACATCGCCACGGCGATGGCCGCCACGCCCGCCGCAGCTAACGTTGAGAATGCTCTTGCCATGATCCGTACCTCACAAGATGGGCGCCTTCGAACGGTCGAGCGTGGCGTCATTTCAAAAAGGTGCGGCTTCCAATGATTGGAGGGTCAAGAGCCTGGCCGAAGATATTTCGGTATCCCTCAGCCGGGTGGGGTGATGAATTCATGTTCTGACGGACTTGGCCTAATGAGGTAATGCTGTAACAACATTGGACATTCAGGAGATCTCGAATTGAGATTCAGATATTAGGATATTTTTCCAATAAAATTGCGGATCCGAGGCATTGATACGACCGCATCCTCGCGGAGGAGGGGGTCCAATATTAGAAATTTGCCGCCTTAGTGATTGTCAATATTAGATTTTCTAGACACTTTCCGTCAATAACGCCCCACGCCATCAATCGGAGGCATTCGAGACTGATGCATCGCGACCCCCCTTGACTCTCCAATGATGGGAGGGTGCAGAAGAGATCCAGACCATCTCTGGACACGAATGGAGCCGTCCGATGAATATTGGCGAAGCCTCTACGGCAACAGGCGTCTCGGTGAAGATGCTGCGGTACTACGAAGAGATCGGTCTCGTCCGCCCGGCCCTGAGGGCCCATTCGGGCTACCGTGTCTACTCGGAGAAGAACATCGCGATGCTGCGCTTTGTGCGCCGGGCACGCGATCTTGGCTTCCAGGTTAAACAGATCGTCGCCCTCCTGGATCTTTGGCAGAATGGCAGCCGTGCCAGCGCCGATGTGAAGTCACTCGCGCTTGACCATGTCCGCGAACTTGAGCAGCGTCGCCGCGAGCTCGATGAGATGATCGGCACTCTCGTGCATCTTGCGGATCACTGCCACGGCGACGAGCGGCCCGATTGCCCGATTCTCACAGGCCTCAGCGCCCAGGACGAGACGCCGCCGAAGGCGATGAAAAAGAAGGCTCCGCGTCGGAGCTTCGCTGCCGTCGGCTGACGTCGACCGGACGACACGTTGGCAGGGCGCTAGCTCTCGGCAGCGCTTTCACTGATGCCGACGAAGAGGTCAGCATGATCGGCCTGAGCTAGAAGAGACCGCAGTTCGTGCCACCGACGGTACCATAAGGATGAAAAAGGCGGAGTGCCGAGACGATGCAGCCTCGCGACACTCCGCCTTTCCCGTGTTCTAGTCGGCTGCTGCAATCTCAACTGAGCGAGGCGCGGTCGTCGGCGTAAAGAACACGTCGGCGTGTAGATCTTCCCGCTGCAGACCCCGTGCGAGAACAACCTCGGTCAAGGCGTCGATCATGGCAGGCGGGCCGGCCGTGTAGCACTTCCATCCGTCAAAGGCCTGCAGGTCGGCGTGCACCACGGTGTGCAGGAAGCCCGTTCGCCGGTCGGTCGGTGCGGACGGAGCGGATAGGACGGGCGTCACGGTCATGTCGCCGTGCTGCGCGGCGAGCCTGGCCAGGCGATCGAGGCCGTAGAGGTCGCGCTCGTCTCGTCCACCGATATAGACACGGATCGGCTGCCGCATGCCCTGCGCGACGGCGCTCTCGAGGATCGAGAGGATGGGCGCGAGGCCCGACCCGCCTGCTACGGCGAGGATCGGCCCGGTGTGCCCCGCCCGAAGGTTCGCGGCGCCGCGCGGACCCGTCAGCCAAACCCGGTCGCCGGTCTGGAGGCGATCGTGGATGGCACCCGAGGTTCGCCCACCTGGAACGCGGCGGACATGAAACTCCACTACCTCCGCGCCCGGCGCGTTTGCCATAGAGTAATCGCGGGAGGTCTCACCGGGCAGTTCCAGTGTGGCGTACTGGCCGGGCGCGAATTGCAGCGGCGGGCTGCCGCCCTTCAGGCGCAGACGCAGGATATCATGTGTAAGTAGCTCTGTACCCACGACCTCGGCCTCAATCGAGCGGACCGGATGTCTTGCCGTGTCCTCATCCTCCAGCCACGCCACGCTCGCGCTTCCCTTGGGCACGGCGCGGCAGGCGAGGATCAGGCCTGCGTCCCGTTCCGCGGGGGTCAGCGCGAACCTTGAGTGGTCCAGGAGGTCGACATCGCCGCTGGCGCGGCGTGACTTGCAGATTCCGCAGCGGCCGGACTTGCAGCCGTGCGGGTAGTCTATCCCCTCGGCTAGAGCGGCTGACAGGATTGTTTCACCGTCCGGCACCCTGATGGTCCGGCCGATGTTGAGAAGGGTGACGTCAGGCATTCCGGGATACTCCGTTGCGGGAAAGATTGCAGGAAGGGGCACAGGTGACGATGCCGGCACCGCTGGCGGCGGCACAGACGCAGAGCGTTTCGGTGACGGAAGCAGCGGCAACGGAAGGGACGCGGCGCAGGACGGCAAACGAAATCGCCGCCGAAAGAAGCGGCGCGACGAAGGCAAGCGCCAGCGCCGGACCCACTCCGACTTCGGCCTGCAGGGCGCCGATGCCGAAATACATGAGGCCAGCAAGTGCCGAGCCAAGCCCGAAGACCATCCCGGAGGCCGTCGCGCCCGAGTGTGGCGCGAGATCCTGCGCCGCGACTACCAGGATCGGCGTGGCGGCATAGCTAAGCGCGCCAGCCGCGCCGAGCACGATGGCATAGCCTGTCTCATCCGGCGCCAACCACAACAGCGCGAGGAAGGCCGGAACGCTGCCGGTCAGGACGGCAGCCAGCAACCGCGTTCGGGAAAACCTGGCTGCGAGAAGACCGACGCCGATGCCGCCGATTGCTGCGGCCAGCGAAAATGTGGTGAGGGTGCCTGCGATTGCGGGGTGCGTGTCCGGCAGGCCGTGGCGCTCCATCAGGAACAGGGGAAGCCCGTTGAGGACAGCTATCGCGGGAAGAAAAGCGAAAGCGGCGGCCAGCGTCACCAGACCAACCGGACCGAAGACGAGCCTCCAGTCAAAGCGCGCTTTCGTCGACGCGGGGCGGGAGGTGCTTTCGAGCGGAACGAGCGCCATGATCGTCGCCGCGGCAACAATGCCGGGCAGAACAAGGACGAGGGGCAGCGCGGGCCCCGCATGGTGGCGTGCAACTGCCAGCAGCGTCGGGCCTGCTGCATAGCCGAGCATGCCGCCGGCGGCAAAAAGAGCGACCGCCAGTTCCGGCCTGGAAGTGCCTTGGCGCACCAGCATGGAACCTGCGGGATGGATCGCCGCCGAGCCGAAACCAGCCACCGCGACTAGGGCAAAGAGGAGCGGCACGCTCGGCACCAAGGCCAGAAGGCTGAGCAGCACTGCGCTGAAGAGCACGCTTACGGCGGTGACGTACGCCTCGCCGAACCGGTCCGAGAGCTTCCCGAGGAAGGGGCCGGGAAGTGAGGCCGACAGTGCGAAGATCGCGACCAGGCCCGCGAGTGTCGTCCCGTCCAGCCCGAGCTGGAGATGGAACATCGGTAGCAGCGCGGGAAGGAAGGCGGTGTAGGCGTCGTTGACCACATGGCCCAACGTGCCAAGGACAAGGGGCGTGCGTGCGCTACGGGGCCGCGGCGGAGCAAGGGTCAGATTGGCCATATCCCGACCTCCCTCAGACGTGCCTCGATCCGGGGCTTCTGGTCCGCAAAGGTGCCGTAGGCGAACCAGTCGCCGATCACGGTAATTGGGGCGACGCGCACGCCGTAACGGCGCTTGGCCTCGTCCATGACTCCCAGATCGGTGAGGTCGCGTTCGGCATAGGCAATGCCGATCCGGCCCAGCCAGGCCTTGAGGTTGCCGCAATCGGGGCAGGTCGGCGTGGAATAGACGGTGACGGTGATAGTCATGGCGGATTTCCTTGGTGGGGTTTGTGCAGGAAGCAGACGGCGTCCCCGGTCGATCCGGGGACGCAATGTGCTCAGGTTGCGACACGAGCGGGTTCGGCCATCGGCGCGGCGAACCGGCGGAGGCGGAGCGCGTTGCCGAGAACGAAGACCGACGACAGCGCCATCGCCCCAGCCGCGAAGACGGGCGAGAGCAGGATGCCCGAGACCGGCCAGAGCGCGCCTGCGGCGACCGGAATCAGCGCAGCGTTGTAGGCGAAGGCCCAGAAGAGATTCTGCCGGATGTTGCGCATCGTCGCCCGGCTGAGCGCGATGGCGTTCGGCACCCCCTTCAGGCTCCCTGACATCAGCACCACGTCCGCCGCTTCAATCGCGACGTCCGTTCCGGTGCCGATCGCAAGGCCGACATCGGCTTCGGCCAGCGCCGGGGCGTCGTTGATGCCGTCGCCGACGAAGGCCACCGGGCCAAGCGCCTTCAGACGCTTGATAGCCGCGACCTTGCCGTCCGGCAGGACTTCGGCCACCACTTCGTCGATCCCGAGCTGCCGCGCTATGGCCTCCGCTGTGCGCCGGTTGTCCCCGGTGATCATTGCGACCTTCAGGCCGAGATCATGAAGCGCGCGGATCGCCTCCGGCGTCGTGGCCTTGACAGGGTCCGCCACGGCGATGATCGCACCGAGGCGGCCGCCGATCGCAGTGTAGAGTGGCGATTTGCCTTCGTCGGCAAGCCGCGCGGCAGTTTCGGCAAACGCTCCAACGTCATGGCCGAGTTGTGCCATGTAACGATCTGCGCCGATCTCAACCCGGATGCCGCCAACCTGTGCGGTCACGCCGAAGCCCGTTATGCTCTCGAACGACCTGACCGCTGGCAAGACCAGCCCTTCGGCCTCAGCCGCCTTTAAGATTGCACGGGCGATCGGATGCTCTGATTTCGCTTCGACAGCGGCGATCCGCGACAGCACGTCGGCGCGATCGAACCCCTCGGCGAGGACGAGATCGGTCAGCGTCGGCTTCCCCTCGGTCAGCGTGCCAGTCTTGTCCAGCGCGACCACGCGGGCGTTCTGCAGACCCTGCAGCGCGTCGCCCTTGCGGAAGAGGACGCCCAGCTCGGCCCCGCGCCCGGTGCCCACCATGATCGACGTGGGCGTGGCAAGACCCATGGCACAGGGGCAGGCGATGATCAGGACCGCGACCGCGTTCACGAGGCCAAACGTGAGCGCCGGATCGGGTCCGAAGAAGAACCACACGCCGAAAGTCAGCGCGGCGAGCGTCATGACCGCGGGCACGAACCACATGGTGATCTTGTCGACAAGGCCCTGGATCGGCAGCTTCGAGCCCTGCGCTTCTTCGACCATGCGAATGATCTGCGCGAGCATCGTGTTGCCGCCGACGGCCGTGGCGCGGAAGGCGAAGGCGCCGGTCTGGTTGACCGTGCCGCCCGTGACCACGGCGCCCGCGTACTTGGCGACGGGCAGCGGTTCGCCGGTAATCATCGACTCGTCGATCCAGCTCTCGCCCTCAATCACCTCGCCGTCGACCGGGAGGCGGTCGCCCGGGCGCACCTCGACAATGTCGCCAGGAGCGACGTCGGAGACCTCGACCTCGGCGATGCTTCCCCCGCGCCGGACCCGGGCGGTCTTGGCCTGCAGGCCTACGAGCCGCTTGATCGCTTCGGAGGTGCGGCCCTTGGCACGGGCCTCGAGTACCCTGCCAAGCAGGATCAGGGTCACAATAACTGCGGCGGCCTCGTAGTAGACGTTCACCGTACCGGCCGGCAGCAGCACGGGCGCGAAGGTAGCGACCAGCGAATAGGCATAAGCTGCCAGCGTGCCGACGGCGACTAGGCTGTTCATGTCCGGCGCGCCGCGCAGCAGCGCCGGGATGCCCTTGCGGTAGAAGCGGATGCCCGGGAACGCAAGCACAAGCGAGGTCAGAGCGAACTGGATCAGCCAGCTCGCAGACATGCCGATGGTCGATGCGATTAGATGATGCACGCCCGGAATGACGTGGCTACCCATCTCGATGAGGAAGACCGGCAGGGTAAGACCCGCCGAGATTGCGAGATCGCGGGATAGGACGCGGCGCTCGTCTTCCTTTTGCGCCTCCGCCTCGGCATTTGCGGCGCCGCTCCGATTCACCGGGCGTGCTTCGTAGCCGACGCCCGCGACCGCTTCGATCAGCATGGCGACTTCGACGCTGCCTTTCACGGTGGCGCGCTCGGTGGCGAGGTTCACAGTGGCCTCAATGACACCCGGCACGGCGTGCAGGGCGCGCTCCACCCGGCCGACGCAGGAGGCACAGGTCATGCCGTCGATGGCGAGTTCGATGGTGGACGCAGTCACCGTGTAGCCCGCATCCTTGATCGCCCGGATCAACTCGGCACGATCGACGGGTCCGGCCAGGCGGACGTCTGCGCGCTCGGTGGCGAGGTTGACGCTGGCATCGAGGACGCCGGGGACGATCCTCAGGGCGCGTTCGACGCGCCCCACGCAGGAGGCGCAGGTCATACCCTCGATCGGGAGGGAAACGGTTTCCCTGGTGAAATTGGCTGGCGCATTCATGGCTGAGTCCCTTCGGATCCGTGGTGATGCGCCAGGAAATGGGGTCTCCCATGATGGGAGGGTCAAGCGATGTTTTTTCCTCCGTGTGAGTTGTCATGGTGCTGCTTCACGCGTGCGCGTTCACAAACTGTCGCCATGAAATTTCGGGCGAAGCGCTCCCTAAAAATTCCGCGTATCCTCCCTTGACCCTCCAATGCTGGGATCCCCCACGTCTCTCCTCGCCAGACAAACAAAGGAGACAAACATGCAATTCCACATTGAGAACATGACCTGCTTCGGCTGCGCCCGGAGCGTGACGAAGGCGATCCAGTCGGTAGACGAGAGTGCGGTGATCAATGCCGACCCCGAGAACCGCAAGGTCGATGTCGAAACCTCGGCCACGCGTGCCGAGATTGAGACCGTTCTCGCCGAGGCGGGCTACCCCGCTACGCGCGAAGCGGCCTGACGGGGGTCGGCGATGCCACGCCTTTCCATTGCATTTTTGGGCGCCGCATCGATCGCCACAGCGGTGCTGACCATCATCCAGGGGCAGGCGGTGGGGACCACATCAGCTCCGCCGAAACCGGCCGCTAATTCAGTTTCCGAAGTCACGCCCTCTGGTGCCGCACATTCGGGACACTGAGGCTTCCCAGGATGGGCCGTCTCGCGGTGGTCGGCCCATCCGTTGCATTCGCCGCTTCAGGCAGTCATCGCTCGTCGGCGCCTTTTGGCTCGGTGTAGGCGTCATCAATTATCTGCTCGCCAAAAGGGTAGCGGCTGCCGCAATGCACATCACCGCGAGAAATGCATGTCCACCTTATGTTCGGTTGCTTCATGCCCGTGCTTGCCATGCTCGCGATCGCCGTCGTCACGACGATGACTCCGGCGCATGCGGCGCGCATAATTGCCGGGCTGGACCATGCAATTCATGTCAGCGAGACGATGCACGTCACCGATGACGGCGGACGCTCCTGCGCTGACCAGCTCCATTGCGGCGCGGCCGGCACCGGCATGTGCGAGTTCGTCTGTGCGAGTTTCACAGCCTTCCTGCAGTTTCCGAGTGCGGAAATCGAACAAGAGTACGTGCCTTCCCGATGTGTCTTCACGCCCGAGGCAAGCGTAGGCCGGGCTCCGGGACTGAACGAACGGCCCCCCAAACTTCGTCTCCTCTGATTGCGCCCGGGCCGTCGCCTGCGGCGTTTCATCCGGCTTGGATAAACGGGGCGTGCTGTCCCGAGGAGACAATCATGAACTCCTTTCCGCGACGCGGCTTAGCGTGGGCGCGTTGCGCGGCACGGTCTATGTCCCGCCGATGTCGATGGTCGATGTAGCCCTCGACGCTGGCGAGGCCGCGCGTTGGATGCTGCATTGTCACCACATGCCCTATTTGGCGACCGGCATGATGACCGAGTTCGCGGTCATGGCGTCGGTCTGATCCGGACGGGGACGTTCGGATCGAGCGCCCCGACGTCCCGAAACGACCCTGTGCCCTGCTGTCCTTCCCTTTGTTGGCGCGACGGCCGAACCCAGCGCGTAGTCCGTGACAGAATAACAAAAGACGCAGATGATGAACTGGGACGTTATGGGCTCGGAAATGGGCTTTGGCTGGCTTTCGGCCTGCTGGTGCTCGCGCTGCTGGTTTTGGGCATGGCAGCACTGATCAAACACCTTCGGAAATGAGAGGAAGGACTGCTAGATGGCTTATACGATTGATCGCCTGATCTCCGACACCGGTATCGACGCCGTCGAGCGCCGCACCCGCAAGGCCCTGGCTGAGCACGGCTTCGGCGTGCTGACCGAGATCGACGTCAAGGCGACGATGAAGAAGAAGCTCGATGTCGAAATGCCGGCCTACCGCATACTCGGTGCCTGCAATCCCAAGATGGCGCATCAGGCAATCGGGATCGAGCCACGGGTTGGCGCGATGCTCCCGTGCAACGTCATCCTGCGCGAAATAGAGGATGGAGTGGAGGTTAGCGTCATTGATCCCGTGGTATCGATGCAGGGGATCGAGAACGCTGAACTGACGGCGGTCGCGGCAGAGGTGCGAAATCTCCTCGCGAAGGTCGTGGACGCGATCTGATGGGACTCGATAGCCAGAAAACTGCAGGCGATGCCTTTTCTGGACACCGCCCGCGCCCTGTTCGTCTTTGGGAAGCGCCTGAACTTCCCGTCGCCTACTTTTCTTTCGTCCTGCATTTCGTCTGGGAATTCATCCAGGTTCCGACATATGCCCGCATGGCCGAGATGCCCCACTGGGAGGCGATCAAGCTCTGTATGTCGGCAACGTTTGGCGATGTCGGGTCCGCGCTGACTGCATTCTGGGCCGCCTGCCTGGCGGCACGCAGCCGGGACTGGATCCTTCGGCCAACGCCGTTTCCGGTTACAACCTTCGTCGCTGTCGGAATAGTCCTGACCGTAGGGTTCGAGTACTACTATACCCGTATAAGCCTGCGATGGACTTATTCTGACCTGATGCCGCTTGTGCCGCCGTTGGGTACCGGGCTGAGCCCGCTTCTGCAATGGACCGTTATTCCGCCGCTCGTGATCTGGCTGACCCGGCGCCATCTTTTGGGAGCCCAGGCCGTACACGAAGCAGATGCATAAAGCTTCGCTAGTCCAACCTCCTACTGCGACGATCGTGTCCGGGCTGGCGCGCCAGTGGGCATCGTTCCGACTTTGTCATTGCCCTTTTGGCGGTGAGACGGCCGGCGGAGTCCCTTGCCGGAACACAAGGGCGATGCTTGGCCTCGCCTCGGCTTGTGAGGGGGTTGCCGCTTCTCCGGTTGGCGATGCGACAGAAGCCTGAGGGAAAGCCAATGACGAAAGATTACGTGGAGAACAGCATCACCTTGCCGGGCGCGGTGGCCATGGGCACGGGCGTGATGATCGGCGCAGGCATCTTCGCGCTGACGGGCCAGATCGCCGAGCTTGCGGGGCCGCTGTTCCCGCTCTCGTTCATCGCGGGTGCGGTGGTCACGGCCTTCAGCGCCTATACCTATGTCAAGATGTCGAACGCGTTTCCATCCGCGGGCGGCATCGGGATGATCCTGAAGAAGGCCTACGGTCCGACGACGGTCGCTGCGGGCGCCGCACTGCTGATGGCGCTGTCGATGGTCATCAGCGAGAGTCTCGTCGCGCGTACCTTCGGAACATACACGCTGCAGGCGTTCGGCGGCGATCCGGACAGCGTCCTCGTGCCGCTTCTCGGCATCGGGTTGATCGTTTTCGCGTATCTCTTGAACGCTTCTGGCACCCGTTCGGTCGGGCTTTGGTCCATCGTCATGGCGGTGCTCAAGGTGGGTGGCATCGCGTCGTTCGGGGCGGCTGGTCTCTGGGCAAGCGGCATCTCGTTCGAAGCCACGGGCGGAGAGTTGGGAGTAGGTGGTTTCGTGGCGTCTGTAGCGCTGTCGATCCTCGCCTTCAAAGGCTTCACGACCATCACCAACAGCGGCGCCGAGATCACCGAGCCGCACCGCAACGTAGGCCGCGCCATCGTCTGGTCCATCGCCGTCTGCGTCGTCGTCTATCTGCTGGTCGCCTTCGCGGTCGGCTCCAACCTGCCGCTCGACCGCATCGTGGCGGCGAAGGACTACGCGCTGGCCGAGGCAGCCCAACCCGCCCTCGGTCAGACCGGCTTCTACCTGACGGTGGCGCTCGCGCTGGTGGCCACGGCGTCGGGCCTAGTCGCCAGCGTTTTCGCGGTCTCGCGGATGCTGGCGATGCTGAGCGACATGAAGATGATCCCCCACAGCCATTTCGGGATGCCGGGCAGGATCAAGGACCACACGCTGGTCTACACCGTCGTGGTCGCAGCCTTTCTCACGGTGTTCTTCGACCTCAGTCGCATCGCCTCGCTCGGGGCGTTCTTCTATCTGGTGATGGTCATGATCATCCACTTCGGCGTTTTCCGGCATCTGAGAGAGGAGATCGGCGCGAAGGGATGGGTGCTGCTGACGGCCATCGCGCTCGATGCATCGGTGCTGGCCGCCTTCACCGGGATGAAGTGGCAGTCCGATCCGCTGATCGTCGTGACCGGCATCGTCGGCATGGCGCTGGTGTTCCTGTTCGTGGGAATTTTCCTCGCACGCAACCCGGTGAGGGAACGCGCTCACGAACAGCATTGAAAAAAGACTTGAGCATCCAGTCGCAGGAAGCCTCAAGCTGAAGCGACACAGTGAAAGGTTGGCTGGCAATGAACCACGATCATCACCACGCGGCGTCCGATATCCCGGCGGGAACCGAGGCGGCGACGGATCCGGTCTGCGGGATGACGGTTGCGGTCAAGCTGGACGGGCGTCACGCCGAGTTCCAGGGGGAGACCTTCCATTTCTGCTCGGAGAAATGCCAGACGAAGTTCAAGGCGGATCCGTGGTTCTATGCTTCGGGCCGCGCCACCGGACAGCAGAAGGCCGTTCCGACCAACGCCCAGTATACCTGCCCGATGCACCCGGAGATCGTCCGCGACGCGCCCGGTGCCTGCCCGATCTGCGGCATGGCGCTCGAGCCGATGCTGCCCTCGGACGAGCCGAGCGAGGAACTGACCGACTTCACCCGCCGAATGTGGATCTCGGCGGCGGCGGCAGTGCCGCTCATCATCCTGACGATGGGTGAACTGGTGGCCCTGCCGGTGCGCGACTGGATCGGCCATCAGACGGCGAGCTATTTGGAGTTCGTGCTGGCGACGCCGATCATCCTCTGGGCGGCACTGCCGTTCTTCCGGCGCGGCTGGGATTCGGTGGTGAACCGGTCGCCGAACATGTGGACGCTGATCAGCCTAGGGGTGGGGGCCGCCTACCTCTATTCGCTGGTCGCGACCTTCATGCCGGGCGTGTTTCCCGAGCAGTACCGGATGGGCCACGGTGTAGGCACCTATTTCGAGGCAGGGGTCGTGATCGTGGCGCTGGTCTTCGTCGGCCAGGTTCTCGAGCTGCGCGCACGCGAAAGAACCGGCGACGCGATCCGGGCGCTTCTTGATCTGGCGCCGAAGACCGCACGGCGCATCCTGCCGGATGGTACGGAATATGACGCGCCACTGGAAAACATCATGGAAGGCGACCGGCTGCGTGTCAGGCCCGGCGATGCGGTGCCGGTGGACGGGACGGTGATCGAGGGCCGGTCGTCTGTGGACGAGAGCATGCTGACCGGCGAGTCGATGCCGGTGGAAAAAGGTCCCGGTGACGATGTGACGGGGGCAACGATCAACAATAACGGCTCGTTGGTGATCGAGGCCGGCAAGGTCGGGTCCGACACGGTACTGGCGCAGATCGTGGCGATGGTGTCGAACGCCCGGCGATCACGCGCCCCAATCCAGGGTTTGGCCGACAGGGTCTCGGCGGTGTTCGTGCCGACCGTGGTCGCGATCGCGATCGTCGCCTTCCTCGTCTGGCTTGCGGTCGGCCCGGAACCGGCGCTGGTCTTCGCCATCGCCTCGGCCGTGTCGGTGCTGATCATCGCCTGCCCCTGCGCGCTTGGCCTCGCCACGCCGATCTCGATTACCACGGCCGCGGGGCGCGGTGCGCAGGCGGGCGTGCTGATCAAGGACGCCGAGGCGCTGGAGCGCATGGCGGGCGTCGATACGCTGATCGTCGACAAGACCGGCACGCTGACCATGGGCAAGCCGAAGCTGACCGACACGGTCGCGCTGGGAGGCATGGCGAAGGAAGACCTTCTGTCGCTTGCCGCTGCGCTCGAGCGCGGCTCGGAACACCCGCTGGCCGAAGCGATCGTTGAGGGGGCCGAAGCGCAGGGTGCGGCGCGGCAAGAAGCTGCGGATTTCGAGGCCGTCACCGGCAAGGGTGTGCGCGGCACGGTCGGCGGAAGCGCGGTGGCGCTCGGCAATGCGGCGATGATGAAAGAGATGGGACTAGACACGGGCACGGCCGAAGCGAAAGCCAACATTCTGCGCGCCGAGGGCAAGACAGCGATGTTCATCGCAGTCGACGGCGCACTTGCCGGCATCGTGGCGGTGGCCGACCCGATCAAGGACAGCACCGCGCAGGCGATCAGGGAACTGCACGCGCAGGGGCTTCGCGTCATCATGGCTACAGGCGATAACGAACGCACGGCGCAGGCGGTGGCAGGCAAGCTCGGCATCGACGAGGTGCGCGCCGGCATCTTGCCCGAGGCCAAGAAGGATCTGATCGACCTGTTGCGCCGGGACGGCCACAAGATCGCGATGGCGGGCGACGGCGTCAACGACGCGCCCGCGTTAGCGGCAGCCGATGTCGGGATCGCCATGGGCACCGGAGCCGACGTGGCTATGGAGAGCGCAGGGATAACCCTGCTGGGCGGCGACCTGATGGGCATCGTACGGGCACGAAAGCTCGCCCGCGCCACCTTGCGCAACATCAAGCAGAACCTGTTCTTCGCCTTCGCCTACAACGCCCTTGGCGTGCCTATCGCGGCAGGTCTGCTTTATCCGGTTACCAGCCTTTTGCTCTCGCCAATGATCGCAGCGGCTGCGATGAGCCTGTCGTCCGTTTCGGTCATCACCAACGCCTTGCGGCTGCGACGGATCGAGTTGTGAGGGACTGACGATGGAAGAAATTCCGAACCGCTGGGAAGGCGTCTATCGGGTCAAGGAAGAGGCCGAGACGAGCTGGTTCGAGGACCGCCCACGGGTGTCGCTCGACCTGATCGGCGCGACAGGGGCAGAAAAGGATGCGGCTATCGTCGATGTGGGCGCGGGTTCATCCCGGCTCGTTGATTGCCTTCTGGAACGGGGATTCCGCCGGATCACCGTGCTCGACCTGTCGGAAACCGCGCTGGCGAGGACCCGTGCGCGGCTACCCAAGGAAGCGCCCGTCGACTGGGTCGTGGAGAATGTGCTGGACTGGAAGCCGAACCAGCGCTTCGAGATCTGGCATGATCGGGCGGCCTTTCATTTCCTGACCGAGACTGCTGATCAAGACGCCTATCTACGGGTCATGGATGGGGCCTTGCTACCCGGTGGACACGCGATCATTGGAACGTTCGCGCCGGACGGCCCGACATCGTGCAGCGGTCTGCCGGTTGCCCGCTACGACTCGCTCTTGTTGCTTGAACGGTTGGGCGCCGGTTACCGGCTGGTCAAGTCGGTGAACCACGAGCACCGCACGCCATGGGGCAGCGTGCAGCAGTTCCATTTCGGGCTTTTCCAGAAGTTCTGACGGGTGTCGGGGAGCTGAGAATCAACCGCCTCCGCGTCCGATCTCTGCGCTCGCAGGTCACGAAAGTCCGGGACAAGACGACGCGATATAATTCCCGATGCCTCGATCTCACGCTCGTCAAGCGCCCGACCGAATGTTGGCATCTGGTCGTGAGTTCCCATCATCGTCCGCTGGCTTCGGTACTTAGTGGTCGCGGGCCAACCCCGACAGGCCGTCGATTATCGGGCATTCCGGTCGCATGTCGCCATGACAGTTCCCGACCAGATGCCCGAGCATCTGCCGCAGCGCGGTCAGCTCGGCGATTTTGCGGTCGATCTCGCCGAGCTTCTCGGTCGCGATCGCCTTCACATCCGCACTGGCGCGCCCGCGGTCCGTATAGAGGGAAAGCAGTTGCCTGCACTCGTCGACCGAGAATCCGAGGCTGCGGGATCGCTGGACGAAGCGGAGCCGGTAAACGTCTTCGACAGAATAGTCACGGTAGCCATTTGGTGCTCGATCAGCTGTCAGGAGGCCGATGTCCTTGCGGCGCGGAATGGCCGCTGATGGACGTGGACGCCTTCCTCCGCGTATTTCAGATCGAGCAGGCGAAGATCGTCCGACGTCCATGTGGTCACGGGTGATTTTCCTTCTTTACGGATTTCAGGTTTTAGAGATTTTCGGAAACCCGCTTTTAGATGGTACGAGGATCCACATGGTTCCGACTGCCGCATACCGGCAGTCAAACCACGGTTCCTCTTCTTCATTCGTAGGGCAGCTCGCCAAATAGCCCGATCATGAGATCGCCGTCGTAGAGCGAGAACGGAATCTCGACATAGTGGTCCCGATGGCGGGGTAAGGCGCGTCCATCGTTCGGGCCGTTCTTGGTGTGGCCCCGGACGTGCTCTCCATTCTCCTTGATGTAGGGCAGCACGACGAGACGGCCGTGATTGGAGGAGAGGATCGTCCCTTCCTTCCAGATCGTCGCGCCATCGGACTCGCGCGTCGACGATGTCTCCTTGACCTGCCAGCCGACGCCGCCATCCGACTCGTACCAGAAGACGATACCGTTTGAGACGAGCACGCGCTCGCCCCGGGCAAAAGCTTCGGCGAGCATGCGCTGAACGCTCGCGAGCTGGAGCAGTTGATTGGCGCGGGGCAGCAGGATCTGTCGGATACTGGCCTTCGTCTTTCCCCAGTGGGTGCTGTGGCTCAGGCCGAAGCCATTTGCGATCTTCGCACGCTCCGCCGTCAGCGCCGCTTTCTCGCCGGCGTGATACGGTTTCGACCAGACGCCATCTGGGCCCAGATACAGAAGCGCGTGGGTCCATCGGTTGTTCGATCGACCAACCTTGACCAGCTTGAGAAATGGCATCTCGGCCAGTCGCTCGGCGAGGTCCTGGCGATAGCGCTCGGACTCCGGGGCGAGCTTCAGCACCGCGGCGTCCGGTAGTTCATCATCGGCGTGACGGCGCAAGGCTTCCGCCAGCATTAGCGCTTCTTCGTCTTGCAGACGCTGCTTGGCCTGCAAGGCCTTGTCGATCTTGAGTTCGAGCGACCGCTTAACGACAGGGGCCGTCGCGCGCGTGGAAAACGCCTGCCGCAGGGTAGGATTGAGGGCATTGGCAGCCGCGATGGCAGCTTCGCGATCGGTTCAGTTCGCCTCCGACCTCAGTGCCTCCATGCGGGTCGCCAAGCCGGAAAGGGCTGTTCGCAAGGGATCGAGAGAAACCGCAATTGCCTGCGGCAAAGTAGGTAGGGTTTCGAGACGATGGGTGCGTAGGATGGCGCGCAGGCGCCAGGCGAGGACGAGAATCTCGCGACGAACCGATGTGGCGAGGGTCTCTTGCCCAAGATCGTCCCGGATCAGCGTGATGATGGCCGGCACTTCGGCCATCGTGATACCCTTCGACGCGGCATCCTCCAGCGCTTCGTCATAGACCGTCTCGGCCTCGTCCTCCCGGCGCTTGCTCTCAGCCTGGACGAAACCCTCGAAGCTGCTCAGGCGTTTTGAGGCTTCTTCGCTGAGGGGCTGCTGGCAGAGAACGCAATGCGCGCCGGCGTCGGTAACGGGAAAGCCCTTCTCCGGATAGGCTGACGCGTGGGAATAGTCGCGGGCTGCCTTCCAGAGCGACTTCCACACGTCCGACCCGATGTCGGGCAGCGGTTCGTCGGCGAAGAGGTTCGCGGAAGCGGCAGCGGCCGCCCGGCGTGCCGTGCCGAGACGGGAATGGGCATCGTGCAGCGCGGTCCGGGTTTCCTCAGCCACGACGGCCGCCAAACGTTCCAGATGGTCGATGGTCGTCTTGAGGCGGGTCTCATGGCCCTGAAGCTGGCGCAGCGTGCGCGCCGGATCGCTGGCGAGATCGGTGACCAGGGTCTGAAGCCGGGATTCCTCATCGGCATTGATGCCCGCCAATTTCTCGACGGTTTCAGGCGTGGTCTTCCCTGAAAGGGCGGTGACCAGCTTGCCGACCTCGGTTTCGGGCTTGCCCTCGGGTTTGGAAAGAACGGCTGGCGTCTGCTCTTGTAGGGCCTTGATCTCGGCGGCGAGCTTAGCCTTCACGTCCTGACAGGCCTGCGCGAGGCCGGCGAGGATGCGGAGCGGAAGAGGCGTGTAGGCAAGATCGTTGGTGTTCTCGACATGGACATTGGCGGTGCGTGAATCGAATACGCTGACCGCCGAGAGCATCGCGTCGGTCGGAGAGCCTTGCGTCCAGGAGGCGTTGCGCTTCTGGCCGCCAATATAAAACTCGACATTGGCGGACGGCGTGCCCGAAGCGGCCGCGTAGATGTTCGGCAGGATCGCATCACCCTTGGGAGAGCGCGCCCGGCAGAGCTGCTTCAGCACACGGGCATAGCCGGACTTGCCGGCGCCATTGTCGCCGTAGATGACCGTCAGCCCGGACTTTCCAAACGACAGGCGTTCGCCCGGGGCCAGCGCGTTGACGTTCGATAGGCCATGGAGCGCGCCGAGACTGACGACGGCATGGCTGGCGGCGGGATCTCGAACGTGGGTCGCATCAAGCGGCGAGCCTTGCTCGACGGCCTTGCAGATGGCCACGAGCGACGTCAGGTCCGCCGGCTCCAGCTTCGCCTGGCCACAAAGTCGCCGCAGGGCATCCCGTTGCCAAGCGGGGATGTCCGCCGACCATTTGAGGATGTCGGCAAGAGCCGCGGCTTCGTTGGAGAGATCTCCGTCTTCTGCGTCCATATTTCCGCCCCCATTTTTATCTGCCGATTCCGGCTATTGCTTTGTCCAGCCGCGTGATCCTGGGTCAGGCTCCGCCGATGATGTGTCGTCCTTCGCCGAGTGGCACGATCCAACCGCCCGCGCGATCGGGCCGCGCGAAATCATCGGGACGCACCGATTGGGTCAGCCGCGTGCGCACCGCTTGCGGGTCCGCATCGATGGCAGCCCGGATCAGCTCGCGCTCAACGCCGACAAACACCGGCCGTAGATTGAGGCGCGCAAGCGACTCTTGATCGCCCGGCGTGACGTCCGCGTCGGTCACCGGACCGGCGCGGGTGACGATCCCGCCGACCAGCCCGCCCATGGCGGCGGTCTTGTCCACTTCTCCTACCGGAGCTGCGTCGAGCGTGGCGCGGGCGAGATCGAGATCGCCTTGAAGCCTGCGCGCGAACGGCTGCTGGGTCAGCCGATAGAGCGCTCCGGCGAGTTCGGCATGGCCAAGTGGTCGGATCAGGTTGGCGATGTGCAGCCGAAGCATGCCGATGAAGAGCGCGTCCTTCTCGTGCGGCTCGATGGGCTCGCCTTCGTCGAGCGGGTCCTTGACGGAGAGATGGGCGTTCGCCGGCCCGGCGACGGCCATGCCCCAGCGCGTGGCGATGGCGATGCGCTTGACGGTGACCTTGCGGCCTTGGGCGGTTACGTCGATGCGCCCGGCCTGCGCCCACGCCCGCGTCAGGGCTTTGGCCGGACCACCGGGATCGTGGCAGCCCTTCGCCTCGGCGACCGTGAGCGAGGACAGATCGGATGCGCAGGCGATCCAATCGGGGAGGTCGCCGCGCGAAAGCCGCTTGATCTTGACCTTTCGTCGACGGTCCAGGTCGATCGTCTGGCTACCGAGATGCGCGAAGATCGAAAGGTTGAAGTAGCGCTCGAGGTAGGCGCGGGCGACGAATCGCCCGAAGAGGCCCGACAGGGCCACCTTCACCTCGCGCGCCTGGCCGAGCGGTTCACGGAAGATGAAGGGAGTGCCGACGCCCGTCGGCGTCAAGAGCGCATCGAGAATGGACCATGCGCCATAAGCAGCGCCCGGCGTCTGAAGCACCTCCCGAATCCCGGCGTCCTCGATATCCGCCACGTCCAGGTCGACGGTGGCGGCATTGACGGGGCTGGCCGACGGTGGATCGAAGCTGTGAAGGAAGGTTCTCGTCATAGGGCCAGCGCTCGCGTCAGATCGTCATGCTCGAACGCGCTGGCCATACGGTTGATCTCGGCCGACCGTGCACCGACAGCCTTTGCGGTCTCGCGCCAGGTTGCGGTCACGGTCGCCACTTCTTTGATGACCGTGCGAGCTTGCGCCAGCGTCAGGGCAAAGAATTCCGAGGCCTCCTCCAGGAGGTCGAGCGAGCAGGTTCCCTCATCGAGATCGATGTTGGTCGTCAGCACCCGCGCCTTGATGTCGGTCGGCACTGGATTGAGGTCATATGCTGGGGACAGCGACCATCCGGCCTTGCCGAGCCAGAGGAAGCCGTGATTGCGCAGATGATCGTCGACATTGGAAATCAGCACATTGAAGACGACACGGCGATAAAGGGCGTGGGCATCGGTCTTTCCCTGCGAATGATTCAGACCCATCCGTAAGCCGCCGATTTTACGCTAAATCATGACCTAAGTATCTGAAAACAAATATAAATCATGCCGGTAGCAATCAGTAGCTATCGGCATGTAGAGATTGACTCTGTCGGCCCACCCGACGGGTCTCCGGTATATTGCTCCGGCGAATTTTACAAAGTACCGTCACGGTCAATGAGGCTCGTGACGGTAGTTTTTTCAACATAACACGGTGAATATTAAAGATATTCCCAGTCACTAGCCCTCGAAATTGTGCTGACGGTACTTTTCAGGAGGCGGAAAGGATGCTTACGGACGCTGCCATCAAGGCATTGAAACCAAAAGAGAAAATTTACAAAGTCGCAGACCGCGACGGCATGTATGTGCGCGTCATGCCCAGTGGCACGGTCTCATTTCGTTTGGATTACCGGCTCAACGGACGCCGGGAGACCGTCTATCTGGGCAGGTATGGACGCGACGGGATCTCGCTTGCCCGAGCCCGAGAGAAGTGCATCGACGCGAAGCGTGCCGTCAGCGAGGGACGCTCACCGGCGATCGAAAAACAGCGAGAAAAACGTCGTATCAAGGAAGCGAAGAGCTTCGGCGAATTCGGCGAGAAGTGGTTGACGGCCGGGCCTATGGCCGACAGCACGCGCGCGATGCGTCGCTCCATCTTCGAGCGCGAACTGCTCCCCGTCTGGCGCAATCGCCTGTTAACGGAAATCACTCCGAATGACTTGCGAGCACATTGCGGCAAGATCGTTGATCGAGGAGCGCCGGCCACGGCCATCCATGTGCGCGACATACTCAAGCAAATATACGGGTTCGCGATCCTGCATGGTGAAAAGGTTTCGAATCCGGCCGACGAAGTGGGGCCAACTTCAATCGCGACATTCGCACCTCGGGATCGTTCGTTATCGCCTTCCGAGATCCGTGTAATGCTGAAGCAGCTGGAACACGTTGCCACCTTGCCCACTATCCGCTTGGGGCTGCGACTCTTTCTGTTGACCATGGTGCGCAAGAGCGAGCTACAGGACGCGACCTGGGATGAGGTCGATTTCGAGAACGCCGTCTGGACCATTCCGAAGGAGCGGATGAAGCGCTCGAAGGCGCATAATGTTTACCTGTCGCGCCAAGTCCTGGACATCTTTATCGCATTGAAGACGTGTTCGGGTAATTCGCGATATGTTCTTCCATCGCGCTATGACGCCGACGCGCCTATGTCGCGCGCAACCTTCAACCGAGTAACATATTCAGTGGTGGAGCAGGCCAAGAAGGAGGGGCTGCCCCTCGAACCGTTCACGGTGCATGACCTTCGACGGACAGGATCGACGCTACTCAATGAACTTGGCTTCAATAGCGATTGGATCGAAAAGTGTCTCGCCCATGAAGACGGTCGCTCGTCACGGGGAGTCTACAATAAGGCCGAATACGAGCTGCAGCGCCGTCACATGACGCAGGAATGGTCGGATATAATCGACGCGTGGCTCGAAGGACGCAAACGCCTGCCAGTCCTCATTCCACCGTCGATGCCCCTTTTCGACCCCGATCCGTCTCTTTGACAGGGCGAGTTCTTCGCTGGCTGACATCAGGATGTTGTGCGCGATTGATCGGCGTGGCTCTGCGAGACGCGAGCCACGTCTCCACCTCTGCCAAATCCCATACGACGCATCTCGGCGTCAGAGCAAACCGGCGCGGGAACTGCCCGCGTTGCTCCATCTCGTAGATAGTGCTGTCGGCCAGCGGGACTATTGCGCGCAGCTCTTTCCTTCGGATCGTCCGCTTGATCGCATTCTCAGTTGTTCGAGCCATTCTCTTTCGCCTTCATTTTTTGTTCCTCGTTGATTGAAAGCAATAGATGCTGAAAAGAGGAAGGTGAAAAAAGGGGCGTAGTATTTTCGGTCCGCCATAGCGTGCACATAGGACGTTCAATGCTCGTCGGATTCACGCAGGCGGGGCTAATGCCGATAAGGTAGCTCGATGAGTGTTTCGCGCCTCTGACGCAAGCATGCGTGCTGGCTATATCCCGGTCAGGATAACCGCCCCTGTTCTGCTAAGAAGTCGAGCAACGCACGGACGCGCGAGGGGAGCGGGCCGCCTTGACCGACATAGACTGCATGAAACGCTTCCGTCTCGCCCGTGTCGAGATGGCCGAGCATCGGCGCCAGACGTCCGGCGACTATATCCTCTCGCACGGTGAAGGCAGCCAGGCGGGCAATCCCGACGCCGGCAAGAGCGAGACGACGTAGGCCTTCGCCGTCGCTCGTCTGCACACGGCCCGTAGCGGGAACCACGATGGTTTCGCCGTTCTCACGGAGAGTCCAGCCATCAGTCGCCCGTGTGTAGCCGAAGCCGAGGCGATTATGCCCTTCCAGATCGGCAATAGTGCGCGGCTCACTGTATCGCTCCAGATAGGATGGCGCGGCAACGATGGTTAGCGCCGTTTCGCCTAGTTTGCGGGCGACGAGGCTTGAGCTCTTGAGCGGTCCTGCGCGGACTGCAACGTCGGTGCGCTCCGCAAGCAGATCGACCACGGCATCCGTCTGAACGATGTCAAGTGTGACACCCGGATGGAGTGCCAAAAACTCTGGCAGCACCGGCGCGAGAATATGAGTGGCATAGGAGGCGCTCGTATTGATGCGCACACGACCGACCGGCTGTTCGCCTATGCCCGCCGCGCGTTCGGCATCTTCCAAATCGGCGAGGATACGGGTCGCCCGCTCATAAAAAGCGCAGCCTTCCGGTGTGATCTGAAGTTGCCGTGTTGAGCGATTGAGAAGCCGTGCCCCCAACCGCGCTTCTAGACGCGAGATGAGCTTGCTGACCGCCGAAGGCGTCAGGCCGGCGGCACGCGCCGCGTGTGAGAAGCCACCGAGTTCGACCACACGCACGAACACTTCCATCTCGCCGGACCGGTTGATCTCTATTCGCGCCATGATGAATTCAGCTCACAAGTGATATTCCTTGCGGCATTCTATTTCATCTGATGTCCAACGTCTATCTTACAAGAGAAGAAAGAACATTTGGAAAGTTATCATGCCCGTAGCGCTCTACGCCCTGACGGCTGGTGCCTTCGGCATCGGCGTCACCGAATTCGTCATCATGGGCCTCCTGCTGGAGGTCAGCCGCGAACTCAATGTCACGATCGCTTCGGCGGGGCTGCTGATCTCGGGCTACGCGCTCGGCGTTACCGTCGGCGCACCGATCCTGACCGCGCTGACGGCCCGCTGGCCTCGCAAGCATGTGCTGGTTGGATTGATGGTCATCTTCGTCATCGGAAACGCGGCCTGCGCGCTCGCTCCGACTTACGGCTGGCTGATGGCGGCACGGGTTCTGACCGCGTTGACCCATGGCACCTTCTTCGGTGTCGGGGCTGTGGTGGCCACAAGCCTCGTTTCCGACGACAAGCGCGCCTCGGCCATCGCCATCATGTTCACCGGACTGACGTCGCGACCGTGCTCGGCGTTCCTTTCGGTACCTGGCTCGGCCAGCATTATGGCTGGCGGGCGACCTTCTGGGCAGTAATGCTGGTTGGAGTAGCAGCACTTGTCGTCCTCGCAACGCTAGTGCCACAGGACCGGACGCAGCCAGAAGCCTCCGATTGGCGAGCCGAGCTGCGTGCAATTGCCCGCCGTTCCGTGCTGCTTGGCCTTCTGATCACTGTGCTCGGCTATGCCGGCGTCTTCGCCGTCTTCACATATGTCGCCCCACTACTGACACAGATCAGCGGCTTCTCTAACGCAACCGTCTCGCCAATCCTGCTGATCTTCGGTGGTGGGTTGGTCGCGGGCAATCTTCTGGGCGGCAGGCTCGCCGACCGCAACCTAATTCTCGCTGTTTTTGGCACACTCGCGACGCTTGTCGTTGTGCTTGGGCTCATGACGTTGGCGTTCAACAGCCAGCTGGCGGCCGTAATCTTCATTGGCCTGCTCGGCGCCGCGGGTTTTGCCACGGTCGCGCCCTTGCAGATGTGGGTGCTCTCCAAGGTTGAAGGTGCGGGCCAGAGTCTCGCATCGAGCTTTAATATCGGTGCTTTCAATCTCGGCAATGCCATTGGCGCATGGGTTGGGGGGGTGGTCATCGACCACGGACCGGGCCTCGCTCTGGTGCCGCTCGTTGCCGCAGTTTTTCCGGCTGCGGCCATCCTCGTCGCCGCCTTTGCGGCGAACGCCGGACATCGTCCCGTGCAGCCGGCCTTCGCAAGTCAAACCACAGGAGTAAACAACGATGCCAACTGAATCCCGAACGACGACTGGCGGCCGTCAATTTCGCAGAAGAACAATTTTCTCTGGAATGCTTGTCGGAGCGTTTGCGCTCGCATCCATCTTCTCCGGCCTGTCCCCCGCGATGGCTGAGGAACGGAGCTGGATCGGTACGTGGATGGCGAGTCCGCAACCCATCTGGGGTTCGGATTTCGCTTTCCCGACCAAAATCCCAGCATCAGTAAAGGATCAGACCATTCGCCAGGTCGTGCGGATCAGCCTCGGCGGCTCGCGGATACGCCTCGTCTTCTCTAACGCCTATGGCGACCGTCCGATGAGGATCGGGGGTGCGAGCGTAGGGCTCGCGGGTGAAAGCGGGGCGGCCGAGCCGGGTACGATCCGCAGAATCACGTTTGGCGGCAAAGATGACATTGTTGTTCCGCCGGGCGCTCCAGCTGTGAGCGATCCACTTGAACTGACCGTCGATGCACATGGGAAGCTCGCCGTCTCGATCTACCTTCCAGACGACACACCGCTGACCACTTTCCATTGGGATGGCCGCCAGACGGCGTGGTTTGGCGAGGGAGATCTCACCCAGGCCGAAGACTTCCCGGAGACAGCGATCACGGATGCTCGCGTTTTTCTCAACGAAGTGCTGGTCGATACACCGAATGAGGGCGCGGTTGTTGTCGTCGGGGATTCGATCACCGACGGGAATGGAACAACGATCGACGCCGACACCCGTTGGCCGGATTTGCTAGCGAAGCGCCTCGCTCCGCATCAGATCGCAGTGCTGAACGGCGGCATCTCTGGCGGCAGGCTTCTTCAGGACAAGATGGGTGTGAACGTCGCCGCACGTTTGCGGCGGGATGTGTTCTCGCAGCCGAACCTGAAGGCGGTCATCGTTCTCATCGGCATCAATGACATTTCCTGGCCGGGCACTGGCTTCGCTCCGAACCAGGTCCGGCCGACAGCTGACGCTATGATTGCTGGGTATCAGCAACTCATCGCGCTGGCGGATGCGAACAATGTCCGGCTCATCGGGGCGACTTTGCCGCCATTCGAAGGCGCGCTCAACGGAACGCCGCTCGGCAACTACTACGATCCCGAAAAGGACGCGCTGCGTCACGAGATCAATCGCTGGATCAGGGAAAGGGGCGCGTTCGACGCCATCGTGGATTTCGACGCGGTGCTTCGAGATCCAGGGCATCCGGCGCGGATCAATCCGGCGTTCGATTCCGGCGACCATCTTCATCCCGGCGACGAGGGCAATCGGGCGATGGCCGACGCCATCGACCTCGATGCGCTACTCGGCCGCTGATCCATCCTTCCCATAACGAAAGGACAATCTCATGGAATATCGCTATCTCGGCAAATCTGGTCTCAAGGTTTCGGCCCTCAGTTTCGGCGCGGGCACCTTTGGCGGCACAGGTCCGCTCTTCAGCAACTGGGGCAATTCGGATGCGACGGAAGCCCGCGGCCTCATCGACATATGTCTCGAGGCCGGCATCAATCTGTTCGACACGGCGGATGTTTATTCCGACGGCGCATCGGAAGAGGTGCTGGGCGAAGCCATCAAGGGACGGCGCGATAGTGTGCTGATCTCGACCAAGACCAGCTTGCCTATGGGCGACGGTCCGAACGACGCCGGTTCATCTCGTTTCCGGTTGATCCGTGCAGTGGACGACGCGCTGCGCCGTCTTCAGACCGATTATATCGACATCTTTCAGCTTCACGCCTTCGACGCCTTCACGCCAGTCGAGGACGTGCTGTCGACCCTCGATACGCTCGTGCGGGCCGGCAAAATCCGCTACGTCGGCGTCTCAAACTTCTCCGGCTGGCAGGTGATGAAATCCCTAGCCGTGGCAGACCGATATGGCTGGCCGCGCTATATCGTTAATCAGGTGTATTATTCGCTGGTCGGGCGTGATTACGAGTGGGATCTAATGCCGCTCGGGGCAGATCAAGGCCTCGGCGCGATGATATGGAGCCCGCTCGGCTGGGGACGGCTGACGGGTAAGATTCGGCGGGGTACTACGCTCCCTGAAGGCAGCCGCCTGCACGAAACCGCGAGCTTCGGCCCCCCGGTGGAGGATGAACATCTCTACCGCGTTGTCGATGCGCTCGACGCGATAGCTGAGGAAACTGGTAAAACCGTTCCGCAAATCGCGTTGAACTGGCTTTTGCAGCGTCCCACGGTTTCCTCGGTCATTATCGGTGCGCGTAACGAGGAACAGCTTCGCCAGAACCTAGGCGCAGTCGGTTGGAATCTGACGCCGGAGCAGATAGCGAGACTGGACTTGGCTAGCGCTGTCGTCGCGCCTTATCCCCATTCCCCTTATCGCCGGCAGGAAGGTTTCGCACGGTTGAATCCTCCTATCGCGGGTTGAAGGCCGGATGGCGGGGCGCCCTGTTACCTTTGAGCTTCGCCATCTGTGCTCCTTCGTGGTTGCGGCTGAACATCGTAGCTTCTGCAAGGCGGGCGCCAACATCGATTTTCAGGTGCTGGCTATCAGCGCTTCATCACCGGCGGCGTGCTATGCGCGGTAAGCACTCCGCCAGATTCGAACTCCGCCATCTGCGTTATGTTATCGCGATGGCGGAGTTTGGCGGTATCCGGAAGGCGGCCCGGACGCTGGGTGTTCAACCGTCGACGATTAGCCGGCGGGTTCGCGATCTGGAAGATGAGATCGGTGCTGCCTTGTTCATTCGTGCTCATGGCGGTGTCAGCCTCACCTACGCAGGCGAACGGTTTCTCCAGCGGGCGCGCAAGGCGATCGATCACGTCAGTTATGCCGCCCAGGACGCTTGCGTCATCGGGCGAGGTCAGGAGGGTGTCGTTCGGATTGGCTTGATGTCTTCACTGGCGTCGGGGTTCCTGCCTGAGCTGGTGGAAGCCTACTACGCTGATCATGCGGGGGTCCGGCTCGAATATAGCGAAGGTGGGCCAGCCGATCACGTGTCGGCCGTGCAGCAGCACAGGCTGGACGTCGCATTTCTTACCGGGACAACAACGGTCGAGGATTGCGACCTCGCGCATCTGTGGAACGAGCGGATTTATGTCGTGATGCCGACCAAGCACGAACTGGCTGAAAAGGAGGAGATCGCGTGGCGTGATCTCCATGGGCAGCGTTTCATCGTGAGCGAGGCGCAGCCAGGACCGGAAATTCACGACTATCTGGTGGAGCACCTGTCGTCTCTCGGCCATTCCCCCAACATTCAGCGACAGGCGGTCTATCGCGACACGCTGATGCAGATCGTCGCCGGAGGAAGCAGCCTGACGCTGACCAGCGAAGCAACGATTGCGGCACAGTTCCCTGGTGTCGCCTATCGCCCACTCGCCAACGAGATCTTGCCCTTTTGCGCGGTCTGGTCGCCGAAAAACGATAATCCTGCCTTCCGGCGCCTTCTCAGTCTGGCCAAGGTCAGGTCGACAAAATGGCTGAGGATGGGAGGGCCTGGCGTTGAGCCCGCTTGAGATAAATCCCTCATAGGGCATCGCAATTTAACGGCTAGCCGGTATCGGCGCGGAATTGACGGTCACCCGCCCTTGTCAGAGCTTTGAACGAGCGACCGCCTGCAGCGGTCACAGGTTAGAATTCTGTCGCGCGCGGCGGTCACTTCTTGTGACCATCGCGAGGATGGTTTCGAACAGTTCGTCGCGCGCCTGCTCGGCGGTGATTTCTCCGGCCGCAGCGGCGTAGGAGAGCGCCTCGGCGGCACCGAGCATCGCCCAAAGGCCGGCTGGAGCGATAGCTCCGTTTTCGGCGAACGGGGCGAGGGCGTTTCGGCATTTCTCTGCGAAGGCCACTTCGTACTCGCGTTTGATCTTCTCCATCTCGGGGGAACCGGCTAACGCCGCGATCACACCTGGTATCTCGCGACCCTGGAGAAGCACGCAATCTACATAAGAAGACGCGATAACCTCAGCCCTGTGCGTTAGGGTCGGTTCGCTTGCCTCAAGCGCGGACTGCATGAGTTCATTTTGACGCGCGTCATACTCCCGGTAGAGCGCCGCCAGCAGGCGAGGACGCGTGCCGAAATGGTCGTAAACCACCGGTTTCGTGACGCCCGACTGCTCAGCAAGCCGACCAAGCGTCAAGGCTTCCGTTCCCTCCTCCCGGACCAGCCGCCATGCGGTCTCCATAAGCTGACGATATCGGTCCTCCCGCAATAGGCGACGACGCGGTGGCGGCTTATTAGCCCCCTTTTTTTGATCGGTGCTTGACATATCTATATACCAAAAGTAACTTACTAGTAGTATATAGCCTAGTCCTTTCATCCGCAATTGGCGAGCAGGAGCATTCCAGATGTCAGATAGGTCTTTCATCGTTCAACGTAATGGTCGGTCCGCGAATGCCGAGGAATTGGCGCCGCTCGCTTTCGCGGGTTACGCTCACTTCACTGCCATGCAGGTCCGCGGCGGCCAAGTCAGAGGCCTCGACCTCCACCTGGAGCGGTTGCGTTCTGCCTCGCTGGATTTGTTCGGTCAGGCCATGCCCGACGATCGTATGCGGGCGTACTTGCGGGAGGCGCTTAGGGCTGGTCCGGCTGATCTCTCACTGACGGCCACAGTGTACTCACCGGCCGGCGAGTTCACTGTTGCCGGGGCTGATGTGGAGCCAGAGGTGTTGATCCGTACGGGACCGGCGTCGTCCGGCCCAGACGGCCCGCTTCAACTAGCGACGGTAGAGTACGAACGGATACTCCCAGCGGTGAAACATGTTGGCGAGGTGGCCAAGACTTACTTCCTTCGTCAGGCCGTTGAACAAGGCTTTGACGATGTCGCTTTCGTTGACCGTCGCGGTCGGCTTAGCGAGGGGTCCATATGGAATTTGGCGTTTTGGGACGGCGACGCGGTGGTATGGCCTGCAGCTGAGATGCTGGGTGGCACCACGATGGACATTGTCCGCCGCCAACTGGATCGCCTTAGTGTCCCTCAGCGCGTCCACGACGTGACGCTTGCTGAGCTTTCGAAGCTGGCCGGGGCTGTGGTCATGAACTCATGGACGCCGGGTGTGGCGGTACAACGGATCGGCTCCGTCTCCGTGCCTGAGGCGTCGCCCTTTCTCGAACTGCTTCACCGGGCGTACCAGGCTGAACCACTCGTCTCGCCGTGAGACGCGCCCGACAGAATCCATTGTTGAAACTCGAAGCATTTTCGCGAGTTGGCCGACAATTCTTTCCAGTCTCAAAGCGCTTTTGGAGGTAAACGAACCTGTTTCCGGCGCTAAACGCTGGAAGTCCCGATGGGATCGAACAGAAGGCTGCAGAAGATCTGGTCGCGCGTGCACATCAGATCTGCCCGTATTCTAACGCTGTACGTGGCAACATCGAGGTCATTCTCACTGTGGCCGTCAGTTGAAACGTCGATTGGTGTCAGGTTAAGAGCCCGATTTGAAAGAGGTTGAGCGATATCAGTGAGTTGTGATTCCTCGTCGTTGTCGAGACGATGGAGGATGATCATGACCTGGACTGATACCGCCCGGCGCGAGCATAATCGGGATCGGGCGC
>NZ_JAAAMJ010000029.1 GCF_010500835.1 Aurantimonas aggregata
CCGCTCAGAAACGGGCAGAAACGTCATGCGAACCCTTGGATCGCTCCAAGGACGGCGCCAGACTCGCGTCTCCGGATGATCCCCGCGGCAAAAACCACCGAAAGCGGAGGGTTCTTGCGGGTGTCCACCTCCAGCAGTTCCCGGTAGATGTCTTGAAGATCGACAAATCATTCGTGTCGCCGATCGTCGCCGATGTCGGGTCCGGTGCTGTTGTGGTCAACGCAGTGCTCCAGATGGCACGTAGCCTAAAAATCGGGACTGTCGCGGAAGGCGTGGAGACGATTTCCCAAGCCGAGTACTTGCGCGCAAGAGGCTGCGACATCGCCCAAGGCTACCTATTCGGGCGACCATCCCCGGCGGATCGGGTTCCGGCTCTGTGCAAGCCCTCGGCAACGACAGGTTACCCGAACTACCTCGTGACAATGATAAGCTGATCTCAGGATGAAAGAGCGGCAGGAAACGGTCAGGGAATTTTCGGCGAGATGCGCCTACTCCGGTAGGCGATTTGAGCTTCGGTCAGCCTGTGGACGTCAAGACAGAACTGGCCCCTCGTTCAGAGGCTCGGAAGGCTTCGTTCATGCTACAGGTGGCATGCCTTCACCTTTAAGGTTGTTTTCCAGATGGCCCTCGTCAGGATGGCTCGGTACGGAAACCCGATGATCGACAATTTTGCGCAGCCAAGCCGGCGCCTGTTCTTCCTGAAGATTATGCTGCCGATGCTGGCCGCGGCATTGGTCCTAAATGGCATTGTGGCGTCGCTGCTGTGGTGGTCCGCCTCGGAATCGGATCGTGTCTCGATCGACCGCCAGCACATGTTGGTCGATGTAGTGGTCGCGAAAATCCGGTCGAAGATCGCTCATGACCAGGAAAGCGTGACGGTTTGGGACGACGCTGTCTCAGAGGTCCGAAACCCAGGCGGCGCAGAATGGATCGACGCCAATTTGGGCTCCTGGATGGCCAGCTATTTCGGGCATGACCGTGCGTATGTCTTGAATTCCGCTGATAGGCCCGTCTATGCGTTTGCCGGCGGCTCCCAGCAGGAGCCGTCGGCATTTGAAACTGTCCAGCCACAGGCCCTGCCCCTCGTTGAGGAGCTGCGGTCTCGCTTGGAGGCGGGAGATACCGAAGGTATAACCGATCGGACGCTGACGCTTGGGGCGTCCGATCTCGTGAACATCGACGGCCGCCCGGCCATTCTCAGCGTCAAGCCCATCGTCTCCGACACCGGTGACCTCGTACAAGTATCTGGCGAGGAGTACGTGCATGTCGCTGCGCGCTATCTCGACGGCGAGTTCGTGGCCGGGCTCGAACGAGATTACCTCCTCGATAATCTGAGGTTCTCCTGGGATGCTGAGGTGCTCCCCGGTTGGGCAAAAGCCGCTCTTCTCCAGAACGATGGCCACCCACTTGGGTACCTTGTCTGGACGCCGTTTAGTCCCGGGTCCGCGGTACTATGGCGGGTTGGGCCTGTCATGCTGGGCCTCGCGGTCGCCAGCCTGATCGTCATGGTGGGACTGCTCGTGGCGCTGCGTCGGCGCTCGATCAACCTGTCACTGAGCGAAGCAGAGGTCCGGCATCTCGCCCACCACGATCTCCTGACCGGCCTCGCCAACCGCGCTCAACTGGCAAAACGCTTCGATGCAGCACTCGGAGACCGCTGGACCGGTGGGAACCTGACGCTGATCTATCTGGACCTCGACCACTTCAAGGAAGTGAATGACGCGCTGGGTCACCCTGCCGGCGACGAACTCCTGCGGGAATTTTCCGACCGCCTCAGGCGGATGACCACCGAGGCCGATACGGTTGCCCGCGTCGGCGGCGACGAATTCGTCGTTCTGACCCGCTCACTGTCGTCGTCTCAAGCGGTCGCAGAGTATTGCGCAAGTCTGATCGAGACGACCAGACGACCCTTCGACCTCGAAGGCACGCAAGTGTTTGTGGGAGCGAGCGTTGGGGCAGTCAGAGCGTCGCATCCGTCAGACGATCGTGAGGAACTGTCCCGCAGGGCCGACGTCGCGCTCTATCATTCCAAGCGGTCGGGGCGCAGCAGCTATACGCTGTACGACCCGCAACTCGATCAGGCGGCGACACTGCGCCGGAACATGGAGCGGGATCTGCGAACGGCGTTGGACCGCCCTGGTGAGCTTGAAGTCCACTATCAGCCGTTAATCCGCGCGACCGACGGCACGATATCCGGATTCGAGGCCCTGCTGCGTTGGCATCACCCGGTTCAAGGATCGATCCCGCCGGCGGCGTTCATACCAGTGGCTGAGGAGACGGGCCTTATTCTACGCCTGGGTGCTTGGGTACTTCAGCAGGTCTGCACCGACACTCGCGGCTGGTTGGTCGAAACCGTGGCGGTAAACGCGTCTATGGTCGAGTTGCAGGATGTTCACTACGCCGCGCGCGTCGAGAAGATCCTTCTCGAAAACGGGATGGCCCCGCACCGCCTCGAGTTGGAGATCACCGAAAGCGCCTTCTGCGAGAGGGCCACGGATTGCGAGAAGAACATCACGCACCTGCGCCAGCTCGGCGTCAAGTTTGCGCTCGACGACTTCGGTACCGGCTTCTCGTCGCTGGGCCGACTTCACAGCCTCCATGCGGAACGCCTGAAGATCGACAGAAGCTTCGTGGCGGGATTTGGCACCGACAAAGGCGATGAAGCAATCGTGCAGGCCATCGTCGACCTGGCGCAGGCGGTCGGCATGATGACTACCGCCGAGGGCGTCGAGACGTCGGAGCAACGGGATCTCCTCGCCGCGATGGGTTGCGATCAGCTACAGGGCTTCTTGCTTTCCCGGCCGCTGCCCGCCAGAGAGATCGAGCAGTTGCTACGTGCCAGATCGCTCGAGGTGGGATCCGGGGATCGGTATACCGCCAGACGGTAGCCGACCGTGAGAGGTGCTGGATGCCAGACTGCCGCGGAAAGCAACTTCTATAAAGGCGATTGTAGACGACGGCCGGCAGGACCTCTTGCTACCACTCTCGGCGAGTAGCCCGAACGTCACCGAGACTCGCCTTCAGGCTTACTAACCAGCCGCAGCGACGACCCTGTCGCGCCCGTTGGCCTTCGCTTCGTAAAGCGCCCGGTCAGCCGACTGAATTAACCAGGCGACGTCTCGCAATTCCGCTCCTACCTCGGCGTTGAGTGTAGCAAGGCCCGCGCTGATCGTCACAACCCCATGGCTGCCGCCCGAGTGCGGGATTGCCAGTTCCCGGACTGCGAGACGGACCACCTCGGCGCGCTCCACCGCTCCGAGTGAGTTTGTAGCGGGCATCACCGCCGCAAGTTCTTCTGCGCCGTGAAGTCGCCAAGGCGCCGGAGGCTCTCTTTGAGGGCGGCAGCGATCCGCCGAAGACATGCGTCACCGGCCGGGTGCCCGTATGTGTCGTTGAAGGCCTTGAAGCTGTCGACGTCGGTCATGAGGAAGCTGAGGTCGGACTTGGCGCGCACCGCCCGGGCGAACTCGGTCTCCAGTTGATCATCGAGGGCGCGTCGATTGGCAAGACCGGTCATTGTGAACCGGGAACAGCTTGAAGCATTCGGCTTCCGCGAACCCGTTCGCCTACGCTGTCGGGAAGGGGTTGGAAGCCTGCGGTGACGCAAGGCCGTTGTTACCTACCGCACCTTTCGGCCAAGTGATCTTGAGCCCTGCAGGGAGTGTCCGGTTTCGAGGGCGGCGTCCAGCATTCTGAACGACCGAAAAGGGCGCTGAGCCGCCGGGCCATCGTGTCCCGCCGGCTGCTGTCTACAGCGAAAGCGGCAAGGCGTATCCGGTGAGTTCTAGATAGCCTTTCCCGCCAGGCGTGCGGACGGCTCCCTCCCAGTAGACCGGCAGACCGGTGGCGCGGCCGTCGAGTTCCTGATCATCGAACAGGGGCGACAGCGGGAAGCGGCGCTCGCCTTCCGGCAGGCGCAGCGTCAGCACCTGTTCGACGGGATAGAGCGCATCGGTGCGGGGGGAGCGCCAGCGCCGGACGGCGGCGAAGGTCACGTCGCCGGGGGCGAAGCGGGTGATGCTGCCGTCCGTCCGGCGCAGTGAGCCCCCGGCCCAGACCGTCTGGTCATCACGGTCTCGGATGCGGAACGCGACCAGCGCGCCGCCGTCGTCGAGATTGAGGCCGGCCCACTCCCAGCCGACCGCGCCGGGCGAGAGGAAGTTGGAGGACCACTCGCGATCAAGCCATGCCGTGCCGGTGACGCTCGATGCCGCGCCCTCGCGCGTCAACGTCCCGGCTACTTCCAGATGCGGCATGGAGTAATAGTGACTGGCATCGCCGGGTCCCGGGCCCTTGCGGCTGAAGCCCGCCTCCCCTTGCAGGAAGATCTCCTGCGTCGGGGCGAGCGTCAGCGCGAGAGCAAATTCGGGCGTCGAGACCTCGGTGGTGAGGCGCCCGTCCGGCTTGCGCTTGAGGCTCCAGTCGCGGAGGACGACGGCGGCATCGCTGGTCGCTGCCTCGGCAATGCCGAAGCCGACGCGCGCGGCCCGCTCGCCGTGCAGGAGGCGGCCAATCTCGGGGTCGGACAAAGCGGCATGGGCGAACAACACTTGGGAAGGCGCAAAGCGGCTGGGATTGGCGGGATCGACCTCCGGCCGGCTCCGGAAGAACGTCACCTGGAAGCCGAGCTCGCTTCCATCTTCGGTGGTCAGCCAGCCGGTGAGGTACCACCATTCGAGCCGAAAATCCGGATGCGCGCCGTGGTCGCCCGGAAAGGCGAGAGCGACATCTGGTTGCACCCGGGCAAAGTGGCTTCCGGCCTGGACCGCCACCGTGGCGCCGAGGAAGAGCGCGAGGATCGCGGCAAGCCAGCGCATCACCAGTCCTCCCGGACAGCGAGCACTGCGTTCGTCGCGGTCGCCCGCCGCCCCGCCAGCATGGCGGTGACGGACGCGGCGAAGACGAGTGCGGCGAACACGGCCGTGATCGTGCCGACGGGCACGATCGTCGCCATCGTCCAGTTGAACGACTGCGGGTTGATGACGTGGATCAGGATCTGGCTGAGCGCGCCCCCGAGCAGCACGCCGGCGATGCCGCCGATGACGCCAAGCAGCGCGCCTTCGATACCGAGCATCGCCATGATCTGCCGTTTCTCCACGCCGAGATGGGCGAGCATGCCGAACTCGCGAACCCGCGCGATGGTCTGCGAGGACATCGTCGCGGCCACGCCCGCGAGGCCGACGAGGATCGCCACCGCCTGGAGCACATAGGTGACGGCAAAGCTGCGGTCGAACAGCTCCAGGGCGAAGCGGCGTAGCGTCGCGGGCTGGGCGATCGAGACCGAGGATCGAAGCTCGGCCGGAAGCGCTTCGAGGAGCGTGCGGCCGACGGCGTCCGGATCGGCGCCGGGGTCGATCGTGACGGAAGCCTCGTCACGATCCGCGTCGCCGGTGAGGCGGGTGTAATCCTCGCCGCGGATCACGAGCGCGCCCTGCTGGCGGGAATAGTCCCGCCAGATCCCCGAGACCGTCAACGCTTCTCCGGCGCCGATGGGCAGGTCGACGGCATCGCCGACGCGCCAGCCATAGAGTCGGGCCGCCGGCTCGGACACCCAAACCGGGATCGACCCCGGCACCTGCGCCGCGGCTTCCTCAATCAGGACGAGCGAAGCCTGCGGCCCGTCCAGCGAACGGGCGATCAGGGCGACGGGCGGCTGATCGGGGATGAGCGTCAGCGGGATCTGGCGGCTGAAGGAAAGGCCGGCGACGCCGGGCACGCCTGCGAGCCGGGCCTGAAGCGCGGGATCGAAGCCGGCGCTGCCCTCGGCGCGCAGATAAAGATCGGACGACAGCACCTCCCCCAGCCATTCGTCGACCGCCCCCCGGAAACTCGTCACCATCGTTGCCATCGCGATGACCAGCGCGGTGCTGGCGACGATGCCGCAGAGGGCCGTCGCCGCCTCGGCGGGGGCGCCGTGCACATGGCGGACAGCGAGCAGGCCCGGCACGCTGGTGGTGCGGCGCACGGCCAGAGGAGCGAGCAGCCGGCGCGCCAGCCAGGGCACGCCCGCGACGCCGCCCGCCAGAAGCAGCGCCATGCCGACGAAGCCGAACACCGGTAGGCCGCCGACGGGCGGGAGCAGGGAAGCGAGCGCACCGGCCGCGATCAGGACGAGCGCCGGCAGGAACGGCACTGCGACGCGCGGGTCGAGCATGTCGCCGCTGTTCTTCAGCGCGGCGGCGGGCGCTGCCTGCGAGGCGGCGCGAGCAGGCAGCACGCTGCCGAGCATGGCGGCGGCAATGCCGAGCGCGAAGAACACCGCGGCGGCGAACGGCTGGAAGACAATCCTCACATCGCCGCCCCGGAAGTAGCCCGCGCCGAGATCGCCGCCGAACCAGCGCAGCGCGAAACTGGCAAGCGCGGCCCCGAGGGCAAGGCCGAGCAGCGCGCCGACGATGCCGATCGCAAGGCCCTCCAGCGCCACCACGGCGACGATGCCACGACGGGGCAGGCCGAGGGTGCGCACGAGCGCAAAGGCGCGAAGCCGCCGCGCCACCGACAGCGATTGCGCCGAGAAGACGAGAAAACCGCCGGTGACGAGCGCCACCAGCGCCAGCATGTCGAGATTGACGCGGTAGGCGCGCGACAGGGCGCTTCCCTGTGCGAGTTCCGTCTCGTCGCTCCCCAGCACGACATCGCCCGGCAGCCACTGCGAAAGGGACCGCTCCGCGGCCCCACGGTGGGCGAGGCTGAGATCCACGCGGTCGAGGCGACCTAGCCTGTCGAAGCGCCATTGCACGGCGGCGATGTCCATGACGCCGATCGCCTGCCCGTCCCCAACACCGGGCAGGATTCCGGCGATGACCAACGCCACGGTGCGGCCGTTGGCGTTGACGCTCAGCGTCTCGCCGACCGCGCCGCCCGTCGCATCGAGCACGGCGCGCGAGACGAACAGGGCGCTCTCGTCGAAGACATTGGCGCCGCCGGAATCGGGTCCGCCCGATTGCTGGCCGACGAGGCTCGGCGTCACGGCCGCAGCGCGGAGAATGTCGAGCCCAAGCAGCGTAAAGCGCGCTTCGCCCGCCTGTGCATCAAGGGCGACGACGGGACTCGCATCCCCGACACCGGGCGAATCCATGATACGCGGATAGAGCATCTCGTCGAAGCCGAGCGGGCTCGCCGCGCGCACCTGGAGGTCGGCCGCGCCGTTGACGCTGCGCACCGCGCCGTCGAAGGAAGCGAGGGCCGAGCCGTTGATCAAGTGGATCGCAAAGCCGAGCGCGACCCCCACGGCGATGGCGATCATCGTGCCGAGGAAGCGCGCCGGATGGGCGCGCGCCTCGCCGAGGATCAGCCATCGGAGCGCCAGGCGGGCGGAGACGAGGTCCGTCCTAGTCGTCATGGCGTTCCACGAGCCCTTCGGCGGTCAGCGTCAGGACGCGGTCGGCGATCCGGGCGGTGGTCCGGGAATGGGTGACGACGACCCCGGCCGCGCCTCCCTGCCGCACGGCGTCCGCGAAGAGCGCGAGCACCTTGCCGGCTGTGTCGGGATCGAGATTGCCGGTCGGCTCGTCGGCGAGGATCAGCGCCGGCCGATGCACGAGTGCCCGCGCGATCGCGACCCGTTGCATCTCCCCGCCGGAGAGGTCGCGGGCATAGCCGTCGCCGCGCGAGCCGAGGCCGACGGCGCCGAGCATCGCGTCAGCGCGCGCGTCGATCGTCGCGGCGTCGGCGGAAACGAGGGCCAGCGGCAAGGCGACGTTCTGGCGCAGCGTCAGATAGGGCAGGATATGAAAGGCTTGGAAGACGAACCCGATGCGCTCGCGCCGCAGCCGCGTTCGCTGCGTGTCGTCGAGGGCGCACAGCGCCACGCCCTCGATCGATACGTCGCCCGCATCGCTGCCGTCGAGCCCGGCAAGGATGTTCAGCAGCGTCGACTTGCCGACGCCGGACTCACCCACGATTGCCACCAGCTCTCCCGCCGTGACGGCAAGGTCGAGCCCGGCGAACAGGCGCCGACCGCCCGGCACCGACTTGGCAAGTCCGCGGACGGTCAAGGTAGCTACCGTATGGTTCAAGGGGATCTTTCGTTGAATCACGCAAGGTGGTCAGGATCTAACGCTACAGGCCCTGCCGCGCGTTCCCAAACTCATAGTTAAAACGCTCGGAAAGGCAGCTTCCAGATCCCATGGAAGCGCCCGGCAATCGAGCCGTTCCCGTGCGAGCCGGCGCGGTCGCGACGATGCGGTCTCATCCGGATCGCCGACGTGCACAAAGGCAGGCCCTGGAAATGATTTCTGCGATCCGGTCGATGCCGAGCGAACGGCGGCTGCGGCGTCTGAATGATCGTTGCAACGGCAAACGGCGTTTACTGAAGTCATGGGGGCGTTTGCCCCTCTGGGCATCCGGGGTAGTTCGGCAACTGCCATGCATGGACAGCTTGACCTCGTGAAGGACGGCCCGAACCGGGTGGATGGTCCACAGGGCGACTGATGCCGTTTCGAAGTGGCCGTCGTGCCCGGTCAGGACAGCGGGTCCGGCTTGGGCACCGACCGCAGATGCGGCTTCGCCTGGAAGGTCCAGCCATCTTCATAGCGCTCGAACAGATCACTGACCCGGCGATCGGCGCCACCCTCGTCGAAGCCAGGCCGTCGTCATGATCGTCGCCTCCGTCGCCGTCGTCGGCTTCGTCGTCGCCGAACTCGGCGGCTTCACGGCGTTGTTCGACGCGGTTGGTGAGAGAAACCCGGCGATGCTCACCGTACCGGGCCCGGGCCTGTTCTCCTTCACCACCTTCCTCGGCCTGACGATCCCGTGGTTCTTCTTCGCGATCTCCAACCCGCAGGTCTCCCAGCGCCTCTTCATGCCCGCCTCGCTGGGCGCGCTGCGGCGGATGCTCATGATCTTCCTCGTCTTCGGCTTCGTCTACACGCTGGTGTCGGTGCTATGGGGCTTCTCCGCCTTCGTCGCCTTCCCCGATCTCGCCAATCCCGATCTGGCCACCTCGACGCTCTTGGCATCGGACTTCGTGCCGCCGGTCCTCGGCGTCGTCGTCATGATCGGCATCCTGGCGGCTGCCGTCTCGACGATCGACTCGATCCTGCTGACCCTCTCCTCGATGGTCGCCCGCGACGTCTATGCCAATGTTGCGACAAGGACCGACGACCGCAAACAGCTGATGATCGGCAAGCTGATCATCCCGGTCATCTCGCTGATTGCGCTCGGCTTCGCCGCGATGCAATTTAGCCTGATCGCGGTCCTCGCAGTCGCCGCCTCGACCGGCCTCGTGGTCGTCGTTCCGGCGATCGTCGGCGCGTTCTTCTGGAAGCGCGGCACAGCCGCCGGGGCGCTGGCCTCGATCGTCGGCGGCGGCATCTTCGTCGTCGCGATGTATTTCACCGGCAACTCGGTCCTCGGCCTCAATGCCGGCATCCTCGGCTTCCCGGTCTCGGCAGCACTGTTCGTCGCAGTGAGCCTTGCGACACGCAGCCGGCCCGACCTCGCCGAGGACTTCATCGCAACCGCCGACTCCTCGCTGCGCACGTCCGGTCTTGCGGTCCGGCCCGCCGCCGCTGCCTGATCGGGCGGATAACCGGCGAGGCTTCGCCGGCCAGGGATGCAGAGGCTCGCGCTCCGGCGCGGGCCTCTCTCGTTCCCGGCGAGGGAAAATTCCTCGAGGTGAAGCAGCCGAGGCGGACGCTGCGTGGTCGAGCCCGTCGCAGCAAGCCGACCAGCAGCGGCTACCGGACGCGGGCCAACGGCCTTACTCGCGCCGCTGATCTTCTTCTTCGGCACCGGCATCGGCCGCGGCCAGTATGCGGAGAGCAGCTTCAAAGCGATTGTTGACGACGGCCAGCAGAACCGCCTGCTACCCTTCTCGGCAAGTAGCCCGAGCGTTGCCGTTCACCGCCTTCAGGCTTGCTGAGCAGAAGCAGCGACGACCTTGTCGCGCCCGTTGGCCTTCGCTTCGTAGAGCGCCCGGTCAGCGGATCGGATCAACCAGGCGGCGTCCCGCAATTCCGCTCCGGCTCCGGCGGCGAGCGTCGCAACGCCTACAGAGATCGTCACGATCCCATGGCTGCTTCCCGAGTTCGGGATCGCCAGTTCCCGGACTGCGAGACGCACCACCTCGGCCCGTTCCACTGCTCCAGGCGAGTTTGTCCCGGGCATCACCGCCGCAAGCTCTTCTCCGCCATAACGCGCCGTGAGGTCTCCCGGGCGTCGCAGACTCTCCTTGAGGGCGGCGGCGATCCGGCGCAGGCACTCGTCGCCGGCCGGGTGGCCGTATGTATCATTGAAGGCCTTGAAGCTATCGACGTCGATCATGAGGAAGCTAAGGTCAGAATCGGCGCGCACCGCCCGGCCGAACTCGATCTCCAGTTGTTCGTCGAGGGCGCGTCGATTGGCGAGGCCGGTAAGACCATCTGTCGAGGCCAGACGCTCAAGCTTGAGGTTTGCTTCGGCAAGCTGGGCCTCGATCATCTTGCGGTCGGTGAAGTCTCTCATCACGAAAACGGTGCCCGCGCCGTCATCAAGCGGCTTGCCGGCAACCTCCACCCAGCGGTAGCCGCCGCCGCGATGGGCGACGCGGTAGTCAATCCCCGACACCGCTTGTCCCCCCATGACCGTACTCATCATCGTGTCGACGACCCCGACGTCGTCCGGATGCGCGAGATCACGCGGTCGCATGCCGATAAGTTCTCCCGGATCGTATCCGAGGACTGCGCGACTGGCAGGGGAAACGTAGATCCGCCGACCAGAGGCATCCGCGCAGGTGATGATGTCGACGGTGTTCTCCGCCAGGATGCGAAAGCGAGCCTCACTCGCGGCCACGATCTGCTCCGCATCCCGTCCGATCGAGAGCTTATTGGCCATCGCGGCGAGGACGTGACCGAACTGTTTAAGTTCCGGCGCTTGCCATCGTTCGAGATCCGCGGTGGCGCCGAAGTTTCCCGCACCGATCCTTGTCGCCACGTCCATGAGACGCCGGAGCGGGCGCAACTGCATGCGCTCGCTCAGCCACCAGACGAGAAAGGTCGCGACAAGGAGAACTGTCAGGAGCCCCACGGACGATACCGTCAGACGTTGGCGTACTGGCGCCATCAACGTCTTGCGATCCTTGCCCACTGCCAGGACGATGTTCTTGGCACCTGGAAGAGGAGCAAAGCCGAACACCTTTCCGACGCCATCGATCCCCATCACCTCCGCTGTTCCACCATTGGGCATACGGCGAACCGCGGTCATCAAGGGGTGCTCGGGGAAGGGCGCTCCAAAAGGAACACCAAGCAGCGGCGGGTAATGGAGGATGATCCGATTGGAGCTTGGCTCGAGCAGCAGCACCGTTTGTTCGCCGCCGTCGGACACCGCTTCGATATCCTGGGTCATGCTGTCGAGGTTCAGGCTGGCGAAGACGGCGCCGGCAAAGCCACCTTGGTTCTTCGGAAATCCACTTGCGGCGAGAACGGTCGGCTTGCCACTTACCTTCCCGATGACGAACTTGCCGACCAGGAATGCCGGTGAACCCGGCGCCATCATCCGGTCACGCAGCTCTAAATCGCTCAGTTTCTGTTGGACCCTGAGAGCGTTGTGGCAGGTGATCGTCCCCGCGGAATCGACGACCCCCACCGTGTTGTAGAGGGAATTGGCGGCCTTGACCTCCGCAAGAAACGACGAACATGCCGCGCCGCCGGTTGGAAGGACCGCAGGAACCAACTTTAGGGTTTCCAGGAGCATCCGTGTTTCGTCGAAGATCCGAGCCTCGGTCGCGGCAGCCAGTTTAGCAGCGGCACGGACACCGTCTTTTGCGGAGGCGATCGTCTGGGTGTGATCTGTCCATATGTAGAGGGCAAATGCTGCAGCCAGCGGGATCATGGTGAACCCGACGAGCGCGATCAGTCTATTGCGGATACCAACTGAACCGATGGAGGGTAGCTTCAAAATGTCTCGCTTCCACGGATAAGATGCCCATCGCGGCACGACGACATATCGATCTTTAGCAGAGTCTCGCCCGGATAGATGCAAGGCATCTCTGACGCATTTGCCATTGCACCCTCCCTGCCACGGTCGGATCCTCCCAGAAACCGAGCTGTCGGGAACTGGTTGGGTGCCAGCGGTGACCCTCGGCCGCGATTACCTGCGACACCTTCGGCCATGTGATGTTGAGCCTTCAAAAAATGTCCGGCTCATGGGCTCATTCCACCAAGTGAGGTGCTGCTCTAGGCGAAAGCGGTCCTGCAACATCATTGAGCCCCGGCTGGGTTCTCGCTCCGCCCTATGGCCCGATCCCGGTCTTCCGCGCCCGGTCGGGCCAGATGCGCATCGGGCCACGCCGCGTGATCGAGGTCGAGATCGGCAAATCTGGCCGGGTCGAAGACCGGACGCAGGGCGCCGGCCTTCAGCTGCGCCCTGAAATCGTTCAGGACCCGCATGAGCACCGGGAACAGCATGATGATCGCGATGAGGTTGACGAGCGCGAGGACGCCCATCAGCGGGTCCGAGAAGAAGAACACGGCCGTCGCGCCGGGCGCGGTGGCGCCCAGAAACACGATCCCGACGATGGCGATCCTCAGGACGTGGAGCGAAGCGGGGTGGTTCGTCATCACCCCGAGCGCCACCTCTCCGAGATAGTAATTGTAGATGATGGAGCTGAACGCGAAGAGCAGGATGGCGAAGGTCAGGTAGTATTGCGTCCACTCCCCGAGATGGCTCACCAGCGATTGCTGCGTCAGCACGACCCCGTCGATGTCGGCGCCCGGCACGTAGACCGGGCTCAGGAGGATGACGAACGCCGTGCACGAGCAGATGACGATCGTGTCGATGAAGACCGAGAAGGACTGCGTGATCCCCTGGCTGACCGGATGGCGGACATGCGCCGTCGCGGCGACGTTCGGCGCCGACCCGAGGCCCGCCTCGTTGGAGAAGAGGCCGCGCCGCAGCCCTTGCGCGATGGCGGCGCCCATGCCGCCGCCGACAGCCTCCTCGAACCCGAAGGCGTTGGCGACGATCATCCAGAGGACGCCGGGCAGCGACGTGATGTTGATGAGGATGATGACGAGCGCCATCGCGATGTAGCTGAGCGCCATGATCGGAATGACGATGTCGGCCACCTTGGCGATGCGCTTGATGCCGCCATAGACGATGAAGCCCGTAATGACGGCGAGCAGGAGCGCGCTCCAGATGCGGTCGATGCCGAGACTCTCGTCGACGGCGCCCGCGAAGGTGTTGCCCTGGAAGGCGTTGAACCCGATGGCGAAGGACAGGAGCAGGCAGACGGCGTAGATCACCGCGAGCCAGCGGTACTGGTGTCCGAGCCCGTAGAGGATGTACCCCGCCGGGCCGCCTTTGTAGGTGCCGTCCGTGGCAGGCCGCTTGTAGAGCTGCGCGAGGGTGGATTCGACGAGGCTCGTCGCCATGCCGACGAGGGCGATGGCCCACATCCAGAACACGGCTCCCGGCCCGCCGAGGGTGATGGCCACGGCGACGCCGGCGATGTTGCCGCCGCCGACCCGCCCGCCGACCGAAATGAGCAGCGCTTCGCGCGCACTGATCGCGTTCGGATCACCTGTCTGGTTCTTCGAAGACAGGACACGGAACATCCGGCCGAAGAACTGGAACTGGACGAAGCCTGTCATGGCCGTGATGAAGAGGCCGAATATCACGAGGATGGGGATAAGCGCCCACCCCCAGGTGAGATCCTCGATCAGTCGGAAGAACCCGAACACCAGTTCCATGCGCTCACTCCCCCGGCAACGGCCGGCTGCCCACTATGTCCACCGACCCGGTCGCGGACAAGCCAGTATCGCTCCCAGGATTGCGTCGCGGGCTGTCGAGTCGAGACCGCCCAGTTGCATTTCCCCGATAATCCGGCTCCTCGAATTGTCGAAGTGCGAGACTGAGCGGCGCCGGCTGACAAATGTTGCATTCATCACCTCCGCCTCACCCCGAAAGGCTGCTTATCGGCCTACCGCGGTCCGGGGCTGGCAGCGGGAACGAAGCCACGCCCGAGCGAGTTCTCGTTTCTTGAAAACCCAGAAGGTCATCATGGTTGGTATCGCTTTGTGGGCGTGGATCATCATCGCACCAGCTGTCGCGTTCGTTGCGCTTTCGGCGAAGAAGTAAAAGGCTCTTCACGCCAACCCTTCCGATCGCCCCGCGACGTGTGGACCTGCCTTTCGTCACTCGCACTTTGGTGACAGGCGGTTTGCGAGAGCAGGAGGCGATCGGGAGGAGCGGTGGAGCGGTTTCTGGACGGTTTCGGCCGCCTGCCTGTCGGCTACAGCGAGGGGCTCGTCCGTGGCCGACGCTATGGTGTGACGGTCCGACGCTCGGCCGACGGCAAGCGAAGCTGGTTGTTCGGTGAGGAACTCGCCGGCAACGACCATGTCAGCTGCAACCTCTACCGCCTGCGCGACCGGACCCTCCTGAAGCCGTGCGAAATGGCACCGGAAAAGGTGATCGATTTCGTTCTCGAGTTTCGCCCCCTGCCTTGAAGGCAGATTCGCGGGCGGGCGCGTTACGCCCGTGCGTCTGGAATTCTCAGGCGACTTGTCCGTGCTCGGCGAGGAAGTCGAGCAGCGCCCTTGCCCGCGCCGGAAGGCTGGCGGACTGGCCGATGAACACCGCGTAGAACTCCTCCTCGTCGCCCGGATTGGCGTCTTCCAGGAGCGGCACGAGCCGGCTATCGGCGATGTCGTCGCGGATGGTGAAGGCAGCGAGGCGCGCCGGACCGACGCCGGCGAGCGCCAGGCGCCGTATGCCCTCGCCGTCGCTCATCCGGACCCGGCCGATGGTCGGCAGCACCAGTCCCTCGCCCTCGGCCGTCCGCAGCGGCCAGCCCTTTACCGCGCGGGCATAGCCGAAGCCGAGGCGCTCCTGCCGGTCGAGATCGGCGATCGTCCGGGGCAGCCCATGCCGCTCGATCCAGACGGGCGCGGCGACGATCGTCATGCGGGTGCTGCCGAGCTTGCGCGCCATCAGGGCCGAGCTCGGCATCGGCCCGGCGCGGATGGCGATGTCGGTGCGGTCGGCAAGGAGATCGACCACCAGGTCGGTCTGGACGATGTCGAGCGCGATCTCGGGATAGCGTTCGAGAAAGCGCGGCAGGATCGGCGCCAGGATGTGGCTGACATAGGAAGCGCTGGAATTGATGCGTACGCGGCCTGCCGGCTTCTCGCCGGCCCCGGCCGAGCGCTCGGCTTCGGCCAGATCGGCGAGGATCGCGACGGATCGTTCGTAGAAAGACTGCCCCTCCGGCGTCAGCTGGAAGCGACGCGTCGTGCGGTGGACGAGCCGCGTGCCGAGCCGCGCTTCCAGCCTTGCCACGAGCTTCGAGACCGCCGAGGCCGAAACGCCCGACACGCGCGCGGCCGCCGAGAAGCCGCCCTGCTCCACGACCCGGGCGAAGATCTCCATCTCGGCAAAGCGATTGACCTCGGTGCGCGGCATTGGTGACATGAACTCCAAAGTGATGTTCCGGCCGGCACTCTACTTCATCGCGTCGCGATCCGTCATCTGAGGGGCCTGTCCCCATCGGAAGGCTCGATCCCATGCCCCTTGCTCTCTACGCTCTCACCGCCGGTGCCTTCGGCATCGGCGTCACCGAATTCGTCATCATGGGCCTGTTACTGGAAGTGGGCGCCGATCTCGGCGTCTCGACCAGCGCTGCCGGCTTCCTGATATCCGGCTATGCGCTCGGCGTCGTCGTCGGCGCGCCGCTGCTGACCATCCTTACCGGTCGCTGGCCGCGCAAGACCGTGCTGCTGGCGCTGATGGCGATCTTCATCGCCGGCAATGTCGCCTGCGCCCTGGCGCCGACCTACGGCTTCCTGATGGCCGCGCGGGTGCTGACGGCCTTCGCCCACGGCACGTTCTTCGGCGTCGGTTCGGTGGTGGCGACGCGCCTCGTGCCCGCCGACAGGAAGGCTTCCGCCATCGCGCTGATGTTCACCGGCCTCACCGTCGCCACGGTGCTCGGTGTTCCCTTCGGCACCTGGCTCGGCCAGGCGGCCGGCTGGCGCTCGACCTTCTGGGCGGTCTCCCTGGTCGGTATCGCGGCCTTCGCTGTGATCGCCTTCGCGGTCCCGCAGGACGGCAAGCCGGAATCGGCCGATGACTGGCGGGCCGACATCAAGGCCCTCGGCCGGCGACCGGTGCTGCTCGGGCTGCTCACCACCGTGCTCGGCTATGCCGGCGTCTTCGCCGTCTTCACCTACATCGCCCCGATCCTCACCGAGATCACCGGCTTCGCCGTGGCGGCGATCTCGCCGATCCTGCTGCTGTTCGGCGGCGGGCTGGTCGCCGGCAACCTGATCGGCGGCAGGCTGGCCGACCGAGCGCTGGTGCCGGCGCTGACCGGTAGCCTGGCGGCCCTCGCACTCGTGCTGCTCGCCATGGGCCCGGCCTTGCACAACAGCTGGACAGCGCTCGTCGCGGTGGCGCTTCTCGGCGCAACGGCTTTCGCGACCGTCCCGCCATTGCAGATGTGGGTGCTGTCAAAGGCGGACGGCGCCGGCGAGAGCCTCGCCTCCTCCTTCAACATCGCCGCCTTCAACCTCGGCAATGCGCTGGGCGCCTTTGCCGGCGGCCTGGTGATCGATGTGGGGCCGGGCCTCGGCTGGGTCACCTGGACCGCCGCGCTCTTTCCGCTCGTCGCCCTTGCCGTCGCCATTCTCGCCGTCCGGCTCGATCGCGCGTCGCCCGCCACTACTGAAGCCCTTGATCTGGAACTCGCCCGATGAACGCGCCCTTCGCCGCCGGCCTCGCTGCCGCGATGCTCCTCGCAAGCCCGCTGCCGGCATCCGCCGGCGACTGGGTCCCCGCCTGGATGGCGAGCCCGCAGCCGGTCTGGAGCGCAGACTTCCTGTTCCCGACGGACGTGCCCGCGACGCTCGGGGACCGCACGGTCCGGCAGGTCGCGCGGATCGGCATCGGCGGGACGAAGGTGCGCATCCGCCTCTCCAACGACCATGGACGGAACGCGGTGCGCATCGCGGCCGCCCATCTCGCACGGTCGACGGGCGGCATGACGATCAACCCGGCGAGCGACCGGGCACTCACCTTCGGCGGCGAGGCGAAGGGCACGATCCTGCCCGGCGCCTCGCTCCTCAGCGATCCGGTCGACATCACGGTGGCGGCTGGCGAGGACATTGCCGTCAGCCTGCACTTCGCCGAGGCGGTCCCGGTCGAGACCTTCCACTGGGACGGCAAGGCCACGTCCCGCCTTGTCCAGGGCCTGCACGTCTCGGACACCGACCTGCCGCTGGGCGAAACCATCACGCAACGCCTGTTCCTGTCGGACATCCTCGTCGATGCGCCCGAAGCGAAGGGCACGGTCGTCGTGCTCGGCGACTCGATCACCGACGGCGCCGGCGCGACGCTCGGCGCCGATACGCGCTGGCCGGACTTCCTTGCCGCCCGCGCCGCACCACGCGGCATCGCCGTCGTCAATGCCGGCATCTCCGGCGCCCGGCTCCTCTCCGACCGGATGGGCACCAACGCCCTTGCCCGTCTCGACCGCGACGCGCTTGCCCAGCCGAAGATCGCGACGCTCATCCTCATGCTCGGGATCAACGACATCGCTTGGCCGGGCACGCCCTTCGCGCCCGGCGAGCCGCCCATGACGTTCGAGCGCCTGACGTCCGGCTACCGCCAGATCGCTGCCCGCGCCCGCGCCAACGGCGTTCGGATCGTCGGCGCGACGCTGACGCCCTTTGCCGGCGCCCTTCCCGGAACGCCGCTGGAGGCCACCTATCACAGCACGGCGAAGGACGCCCTTCGCCAGCGCATCAACGACTGGATACGCACCAGCGGAACATTCGACGCCGTCGCCGATTTCGACCGGCTGCTTGCCGATCCCGCGGAACCGGCGCGGCTCCTGCCGGCCTATGACAGCGGCGACCGCCTGCATCCCGGCGACGCCGGCAACCAGGCGATGGCGGACGCCATCGATCTCGACACCATCCTCGGAGACACACCATGAAGATCGACCTCACGGGCAAGACCGCCCTCGTCACCGGCTCCACCGCCGGCATCGGCTATGCCATCGCGCTCGGCCTTGCCAAGGCCGGCGCATCCGTCGTCCTCAATGGCCGCGACAAGAGTCGCACCGACGCGGCCGCTGCCAGGCTGAAGGGCGAGGCACCCGGCGCGGAAGTCACCGGAATCGCCGGTGACGTCGCCACGGCCGAGGGCTGCAACGCCATCGTCGCGGCGCTGCCGGCCGTCGACATCCTCGTCAACAATGCCGGCATCTTCAATCCGCAGGACTTCTTCGATGTCCCCGACGCCGAGTGGGAGCGCTTCTTCGCGGTCAACGTCATGTCCGGCGTCCGGCTGTCGCGCGCCTATCTGCCGGGGATGCAGGCCAAGGGCTGGGGCCGCGTCCTGTTCCTATCGTCGGAGTCGGGCCTCAACATCCCCGTCGAGATGATCCACTACGGTATGACCAAGACCGCGGATCTCGCGTTGTCGCGGGGCCTCGCCAAGCGCATGGCCGGCATGGGCGTCACGGTGAACGCGATCCTGCCCGGCCCGACGCTGTCGGAAGGCGTTGCCGAGATGCTGGCCGGCGATGTCGCCAAGACCGGCAGGCCGCTGGAGGAGGTCGCCGCCGACTTCGTCAAGACGCACCGCTCGACCTCGATCATCCAGCGCGCGGCCACCGTCGAGGAAGTCGCCAATCTCTGCGTCTACGTCGCGTCGCCACAGGCGTCCGCGACCACCGGCGCGGCGTTGCGCGTCGACGGCGGCGTAGTCGACACGATCGCCTGACGACGAGCCGTTTCGGCACCATCCTGCAGGCGGGCGCCGCCCGCCTGCAGCGTCCCGCGATCAGCGACGTTGCAGAGCCTGAACCGATGCCGCTTTTCTAGTAGCCGAGTGCCATGCCGTCCTTGCGGCTGTCCGAGCCGCCTTCGAGCGCCTCGCCGTGAAGGCGGATGGCCTGCGCCCCGCCGATGGGGGACGGAGCGATTTTGATCACGTGGCCCCGGGCCTCGAGATCGCGCCGAACATCGTCCGGGATCCCGGGCTCGAGTTCGAGCACGCCATTGACGGCGAAGCTGCGGGGCTCGTCGATCGCGCCCTGCAAGTCCAGGCCGCGGTCGAAGACATCCGACAGAAACGCGGCATGGCCGGTCGCCTGATAATGGCCGCCCATCACCCCGAACGTCATGACGGCGCGCCCGTCCTCGGTCACCATTCCTGGAATGATCGTGTGCATCGGCCGCTTGGACGGGGCGATGGCGTTGACGTGACCCTTCTTCAGGCTGAACGACGATCCCCGGTTGTGGAACAGGACGCCGGTCGCCGGATCCATCCGGCCCGAACCGAAGCCCTTGAACAGCGAATTGATCAGCGACAGCGCATTTCCCTCGTCGTCGACGACGCTGAGGTACACCGTGTCGGCATGCTCGACCTCATCCCAGAGGACCGGCTCGCGCGCTTGGTCGAGCGCGATGCGTCCGCGCAGCGCATCGATCGCAGCGTCTCCGAGCAGCGTATCGAGAGCCCGCGCATCGGGCTCGCCGTCACCCACCAGAAGGTCGCGGTGATGGTAGGCGAGCTTCGTCGCCTCGGCCTGCACATGGATTCGATCCGCCGCTTCCATCGAGCCGAGGTCGAAACGCTCCAGTATCTTCAGGATAAGCAACGCGGTGACGCCCTGGCCGTTCGGCGGGCATTCGTGAACCCGGTAGCCTTTGTAGGTCGCCGAGATCGGCTCCACCCACTGCGCCGCGTCCGCGCCGTCGGCGAAATCCTCGCCCGTATGAAGCCCGCCGAGCGATTGCAGGTACCGAACCATGCTGCCGGCGTTCTCTCCCGCGTAGAAGGCCCCAGCCCCTGCGCTCGCGATGGCGCCCAGCAGACGTCCCAGCGCCGGGTTGCGACGGATGTCGCCGACCCGGGGCGGACGCCCATCGGGAAGGAAAACGGCAGCGGCATGGGGGTCGAGGACGCCGCAATAGGCAGTCCAGTCCTTGGCGACCCGCAGGGTCACCACGTAGCCGCCATTGGCGTAGCCGATCGCGCGCGCGAAGATCTCGTCCAGCGGGAGCGAGCCGTAGTCCCGATGCAGCCGGCACCACGCCGAAATCGCGCCGGGAACGGTGATCGCATGGGCGCTCGTCTGCGGGATTTCACCCGTCAGCCCCGATGCGAGAATGGCATCCAGCGTCGCCGCCTTCGGGGTGCGCCCGGACCCGTTCAACGCCTTCACCCCCTGTCCTGCCGGCGCGTAGAGGGCGTAGCAGTCTCCCCCGACCCCGGTCATCAGCGGGTCCACGACCGACTGAACCGCGACGGCGGCGATCCCCGCATCCACGGCGTTGCCGCCGCGTTGCAGGATTTCGAGACCGGCCGCCGTTGCCCCCGGATGCGACGTCGCGATCATCGCCCGGCGCGCAAATGTCGACGGACGGCGTCCGGAAAAGAAATCGAACATGAGGTTTTCCTGTTTCACGAATGATGTGTTGGGGGAGATGCTCCAGCCAGTCGCGGAGCGCCCTCGTCGAAGCGTGGTTCACTGCCCGTGCTCGGCAGGGTCGTCGTGAGCGGAGGGTGCGCCGGGTGAGGCCTGGCGTTTCGCCGTCACAGATACGGCGGCGAGCAGGCGCTCACGACTTCGCAGGGGCAATCGTGGACGTTGCGGAAGCGATGCGGCGTGCGGCTGTCGAAGAGATAGGCGTCACCGGGCTTCAGCACCTGGACCTGCTCGCCCACCGTCAGCTCCAGCTCGCCGGCGATCACCACCCCGCCCTCGTGGGAATCGTGCTCCAGCATCGTCGGACCCGTATCCGCGCCCGGAGCGTAGTGCTCGTGCAGGATCTGCAGATTGTGCGATCGCGCATGCCCGACCTGGCGGAGCGAGATCTTGCCGGACTTGGTCTCGCCGTTCAGCCGGTAGAGCTGCGAGGTCAGATCGATCAGTTCCTCCGGCCTGAAAACCACCTTCGTGTCCTGCGGCCGGTCGGGCTCGAAGAAATCGGCCATCGTCATCGAGATGCCGCCGAGGATCTTGCGCAGCGAGGCGACGGAGGGGCTCGACCGGTTCTGCTCGATCATCGAAATGAGCCCATGTGCGACGCCCGCCCGCGTCGCCAGTTCCCGCTGCGTCAGCGCGAACTGGATGCGGATCTGGCGAAGCCGCCGACCCACGTCGAATCCGTCGCCATCTGGAACATCCCCGTGCGGGACCATCGGCCGCCTACCCTCTGTTTGCACAGAAAATATACAAGCCTAAAAAAGCTACCGCAAGCGTATTGCTCAGAATCATGAGCTTCGCTAGGCTGATTGTCGAGCGAATGAAGCGACCGAATTTCTGGCTCCCCTGACCGGGCGCCACAGGAGCGTCGAATGAGCGAAGCTGACTTGATCCTCTCCGGTGGCCGCGTCTTCTGCGGGCTTGCGGAGGGCTTCGCCGAAGCGATGGCCGTAAAGGGAGACGTCATACTCGCCGTCGGAACGGCCGACGAGATCGGCGCGTTCGCCGGTCCCTCCACCCGCCATATCGACCTCCACGGCCGCGCCGCGCTACCCGGTCTCAACGACGCCCACATGCATCTGCTCCCGTTCGGCCTCGGCCTGTCGGAGGTGAATTTGCGCCCGGAGACCGGCGCCCGTAGCGTCGGCGAGGTGTTGCGCCGGATCGGCGAGGCCGCCAAAGGAAAGGCGCCCGGCGAATGGGTGCTCGGCCGCGGCTACGATCACAACGAGCTGGCTGAAAAGCGCCATCCGACCGCCGAGGAACTCGACAGCGTCGCCCCAAGCAACCCCGTCTGGATCAAGCGCACCTGCGGCCACGTCTCGGTCGTCAACACGCTGGCGATGCGCGAGGCCGGCATCGGTCACAACACGCCTGTCCCGGAAGGCGGCATGATCGAACGCCGCGACAACAAGCTCACGGGCATGCTCGCGGAACGCGCCCAGCGCCTCGTCGTCGACGTCATGCCCAAGCATGACGTGGCGACCCTGATCGAGGCGATCGAGCGCGCCGGCGAGCACATGCTGAGCCAGGGCTTCACCAGCGTGATGGACGCCGCCGTCGGCATGTACGGCGGCATGGACGAGATCGCCGCCTATGAAGAGGCGGCGGCGACAGGCCGTCTGCCGGTGCGCACCTGGGTCTGCATCTATGGCAATCCGGACGGCATCGCCGCGCCGGCCCACGATGGCGGCTACCGCTTCGGGCGCGAGACGGGGCTCCTGCGCTACGGCGCGATGAAGGTGTTCGGCGACGGCAGCGCCGGCGGCCTGACCGCCGCCATGTCCGAACCCTACATCGTCGGCGACCCGGACAATCGCGGCATCTTCTGCTTTTCCGACGAGGAAATGCATGGCCGGCTTAAACAATATCATGAGCAGGGCTATCAGCTGGCCATCCACGCGATCGGCGACGCGGCGATCGAGCAGGTCCTCAGCGGGATGGAGCGTGCCGCCAGCCCGGCCCACCCGATCGAGGGTCGGCGCCACCGCATCGAGCATTGCGGCTTCCTGACGCCCGGCCAGCGCGCCCGCATGATCGCCGCCGGCATCGAGCCCGTGCCGCAGCCGGTGTTCATCTACGAGTTCGGCGACCTGTACATCGAGTGCGTCGGCGAGGATCGTGCCTTCGCATCCTATCCGATGCGCACCTGGCTGGCCGAGGGCCAGCATCCGGCGGCCTCCTCGGACGCGCCGGTCTCGACGACCGATCCGTTCAAGAACCTCTTCACCATGGTCACCCGAAAGACCAACCGCGGCACCGTGATCAATGCCGACGAGGCGGTGACGCTGGAGCAGGCCATCCACGCCTACACCTATTGCGGCGCCTACACCCAGTTCGCCGAGGACAGGGTCGGGCGACTGATCCCCGGCCAGCTCGCCGACATCTGCGTCGTCTCGCACGACATCTTCGCCATCGACCCGGCCGCCCTGGAAAACGACGTGCGCTGCGACCTGACCGTGCGGGGCGGCGAGATCGTCTTCGACCGCCTCGGCCAGTTCGCCCAGGCCGCGCAGTAGGGCCGGCGCCGATGCTCCGCCACACCATCCAGCGACTGCTCATCGCGATCCCGGTGCTGTTCGGCGTGCTGCTCGTCGGCTTCCTGCTGATGCAGGTGGTGCCGACCGACCCGGCCATCGTGCGGGCCGGTCCCACCGCCACGCAGGATATCGTCGAGCAGATCCGCCGCCAGCTCGGGCTCGACCAGCCGCTCTGGTACCAGTTTGGACTCTATGTCTGGCGCCTCGCGCAAGGCGATCTCGGCGTCTCGCTGATCAATAACGTGCCGGTGACGCGCGAGCTCGCAGCGACGATCGGCCCGACGGTCGAGCTGATGTTCGCCTCGCTGTTCTGGTCCATCCCGCTCGGCATCCTGCTCGGCACGGTCGGCGCCTACTATCGCGGCACGATCCTCGACCGCGCGATCATGGCCGTCTCGGTGGCCGGCGTCTCGATCCCGGTCTTCTTCCTCGGCCTCGTGCTCATCTGGCTCTTCGGCTTTCACTGGCAGCTCCTGCCGTTCACCGGGCGCGGCGGCCCGTTGTGGAGCTGGGAAGGCATCCGCGCCATCATCCTGCCGGCCATAACGCTCGGCGGCGTCTTCGTCGGTCCCGTGGCGCGCATGACCCGCACCTCGGTGCTCGACGTCCTCGGCGCAGACCATGTGCGCACGGCGCGGGCCAAGGGGCTCAGCGAGCGGGTGGTGGTCCTGCGGCATGCGCTGCGCAATGCGATGGTGCCGGTGGTGACGCTGATCGGCCTGCAGATCGGCTTCCTGCTCGGCGGCGCGGTGGTGACGGAGACGGTATTCTCCTGGCCCGGCATCGGCCGCCTCGCCGTCGGCGCGATCCTGTCGAGCGACATGCCGATGGCCCAGGGGACGATCATCATCCTGTCACTCGGCTTCATCCTCATCAACCTGACCGTGGATGTCCTCTACGCCCTCCTCGATCCGCGGGTGCGCAGCACATGAGCGACGTGACGACCACGACCGGCGCGGTGCCGGCCGCAGCGCCCATCATGGTGGAGGATACGTTCGTGCGCGCATCGGTCTGGCGCGTGCTCACCTCCGACGTCGGTGCGGTGATCGCGCTGGTCATCGTGGGGCTGCTCGTGTTCGCCGCCGCATTCGCGCCGTGGATCGCGCCGTCCGATCCCTATTCGAGCGATCTGGTCAACATGCTGAAGGCGCCCGGCGAGGTCGGCCTGCTCGGCACCGATGCGCAGGGCCGGGACATGATCACCCGGCTCCTTTTCGGGCTGCGGACCACCCTCCTGATGAGCCTTGCTTCCGTCGTGCTCGGCTGCGGCATCGGCGCGGTCGTCGGCTTTGCCGCCGCCTACTATCCGCGCCTGTCCGGCCTGCTGATGCGGCTGATGGACGTCCTTCTGTCCTTCCCCGCGATCCTCTTCGGCCTCGCCATCGCGGCGATCTTCGGGCCCGGCCTCATCGCCGTCGTCATCGCGCTCTCCGTTGCCACCATCCCGCTGATGGCCCGGGTGGTGCGCGGCGCGGCGCTCGTCGTCATGCACCAGGAATATGTCGAGGGCGCCCGCTCGATCGGCATGAGCGACCGCCGGCTGATCCTGAAATACCTGCTGCCCAACTGCCTGTCGCAGATCTTCGTGTTCGTGTCCCTGCGCTTCGGGCAGGTGATCCTTCTGGGCTCGGCACTCTCCTTCATCGGGCTCGGCGCCCAGCCGCCGACGGCGGAGCTCGGCACGATGGCGTCGGACGGGCGCGCCTACCTGTTCTTCGCGCCCCATGTCTCGGCCCTGCCGAGCCTGCTGATCTTCATCGTCGTCCTTGCCCTCAACGTGCTCGGCGACGCGCTGCGGGACGCCCTCGACCCGAAACTTCGAAAATAGCCCATCCCCGTCGTCACAGGAGAAGCAGCATGCCCAGCCAAACCCTCAAGTCAGTGCTTGCTGCAACGGGCGCACTCGCGCTCGCGGCGACCACCGCCGCGCCGGCCTTCGCACAGCAGCAGCAACCCGGCCAGCTGACGGTCCTGCGCACGATCGACGCCGATAATTACGACCCGATCCGGTCGACGGCGACGGCTGCGGCCGAGATCGTCTACCTCCTCGCCGACACCCTCGTCAGCGTCGATTTCGACATGCAGACGGTCCAGCCCTTGCTCGCCGAAAGCTGGGAGGTTTCCGACGACGGCCTGACCTACACGTTCAAGCTGCGCCAAGACGTCAAGTTCTGCAGCGGGCGCGCAATGACCGCCGAGGACGTCGTCTTCTCGTTCGAACGCTGGCTGTCGCCCGAGAGCAGCTCGCCGACCAAGTTTCGCGCCGGCAACGTCGCCGAAATCCGCGCGATCAATGACCACACCGTCGAATACCGCCTGAACGAGCCCTATTCGGATCTCCTGTTCCAGCTGGCGCTGTCCTTCGCCTCCGTCGTCGATCGCGAGTCGGTCGAGGAACTGGGCGAGAATTTCGGCGTCCAGGGCTTCGGCGGCACCGGGCCCTATTGCTGGAACTCGTGGACGCCGCGCCAGGAGGTCGTGCTCGACAAGAACCCGCATTACACCTGGGGTCCGCCGATCTACGAGAACGGCACGCCGCAGGTGGAGCGGATGGTCTGGCGGGTTATTCCCGAGGCCAACACGATGATGGCGGCGGTCCAGACCGGACAGGCCGACATGACCTACTATATGGCGCCCTTCGCCATCGAGAGCCTGCGCGCCATCCCCACGCTCACCGTCCAGCAGCAGGACAACTACCTCTACGACAATTTCGTGGGCTTCAAGACCGACAAGCCGGTGATGAACGATCCCGCCATGCGTCGGGCGATCAACCAGGCCGTCAATCGCGACGCGCTGGCGCAGGCCGCCTTCTTCGGGCTCGGCACGGCGCTGCACTCGCTCCTGAACCCCAAGGTCATCGACTACGATCCGGCGACGGCCGAGCTCACTCCCGCCTATGACCCGGACGCCGCCATCGCGACGCTCGAGGAAGCCGGCTGGGAACTCGGTTCGGACGGCGTTCGCGTCAAGGACGGTCAGCGGGCGGAGTTCCTGCTCTACGGCATCCGCAACACCCAGAACCCGGTGATGATGGAGGGCATGCAGGCGGACCTTCGTCGCATCGGCGTCGAGATGGAGATCCAGCTCTGGGACGGAACCGCCGCCTGGGGCCGTCTGGCGACGCAGGAGTTCGACGCGTTCGTGCTCTCCTACCCGTACGTGACCGCCACTGAGGCGCTTTCGCTCTACTTCCGGTCGACCCAGATGCCGACCCCCAACCGGATGAACTGGAACAACGAGGAGACCGACCGCCTCATCGACGAGGCGCGGCAGGCGACCGACGACGAGACGCGCAAGGCGGCGATCGGGGCGGCGCAGCGCCAGCTGGTCGAGGCGGACGTCTGGATGCCGATCGTCTCGCAGCCGATGATCCTGGTGTCGGGACAACGCGTCGAGGGCGCCCGGCCCCACGGCATCTACGGCGCCGGTATCTACAAGGGTCTCGACATCTCGCTCACCGATTGAGCCGAAAGACGATCCGCTGGGCGGCGCTCGTGGCGCCGCCCACGCCCATCAAGGGAAGAGGCCATGACGAAGACCATCATCCGCAACGCAGCCTTCGTTGTCGCCTTCGACGAGGCAACCGGCGGACATTGCTACCGCACCGACACCGACCTCGCCTTTGCCGACGGGCGCATCACCGCCATCGGGACGGTCGAGGAAGAGCCCGGCGACGCGGTCGTGGACGGGCGCGGCATGATGGTGATGCCCGGCCTCGTCAACATCCATTCCCATCCCTCGAGCGAACCTTTGAACAAGGGCTTTCTCGACGAAACCGGCTCGCCGGGCCTCTACAACTCGTCGCTCTACGAGTTCATGACGATCCTGCGGCCCGACGCCGAGGCCGTGCCCGACTGCGTCGAAGTCGCCTATTCGGAGCTTCTTCTCTCGGGCGTGACGACACTCGCCGACATGTCGGTCGCCCATCCGCGGTGGCTGCAGCTGGCGGCCGACAGCGGCCTGCGCGTCGTGATGTCGCCGATGTACCGGTCGGCGCGCTGGTTCACCCGCAACGGCCATGTCGTCGAGTACGAGTGGGACGAGGCAGCCGGCGAGGCCGCGATGGCGGAGGCCTTCGCGATCATCGACGCGGCCGGCGCCGATCCGAGTGGACGCCTGACCGGCATGGTCTGCCCGGCCCAGATCGACACCTGTTCGGCCGACCTCATCCGCGACAGCCATGCCGAGGCGCAGCGCCGCGGCCTGCCCTGGCAGATCCACGCCGCCCAGTCGGTCGTCGAGTTCCACGAGATCACCCGCCGCCACGGCGTCACGCCGATCCAGTGGCTGCGCGACCTCGGCGTCCTCGGCGACACCTCGATCATCGGCCACGGGATCTTTCTCGACGACCATCCGGCAGCCAACTGGCACACCCGCGAGGATCTCGCGATCCTCGCCGAGACGCGGACCACGGTCGCCCATTGCCCGACCGTGTTCCTGCGCCGCGGCATCGCGCTGCGCGACGTCGGGCGCTATCTGAGGGCCGGCGTGCGCATGGGCATGGGCACCGACACCTACCCGCACAACATGCTCGAGGAAATGCGCAACGTCGCCTATGTCGCCCGCCTCATGGCGGGGAGCCCGCGCACCCTGAAGACCACCGACGTCTTCGACATGGCGACGATCGGCGGGGCACGCGCTCTCGGACGCGACGACATCGGGCGCCTTGCGCCCGGCGCACGCGCCGACATCGTCATGGTCGACGTCACCCATCCGATGATGCGCCCCGGCCGCGACCCCGTGCGCAGCCTCGTCTACGCCGCGGCTGAGCGCGCCGTGCACACCGTCTTCGTCGACGGCCGCAAGGTGGTGGACAACGGCCAGGTCCTGACCATGGACTATCCCGCCGCGGCCGAGCGCGTGCACGAGGCACAGAAACGCACGGAGGCCGCAGCGCCGGGGCTCGATTACGCCGGTCGTCCGGTCACCGCCTATTCGGCGCTGACATTCCCCTCTTATTCCGAGGCGTCATGACGGTCCCGGTCCTCGAGATAGCCGGGCTCACCACGATTTTTCGCACCTCGATGGGCGACGTGCGGGCCGTCGACGGCGTCGATCTGGCCGTCGAGCGTGGGCGCACGCTCTGCATCGTCGGGGAGTCGGGCTGCGGCAAGAGCATCCTGTCCCTGTCAGTGATGGGACTGGTGCCGACACCGGGACGGATCGCACAGGGCGAGATCTTCTTCGAGGGCCGGAACATCGCTGGCCTGTCGCCCGCCGACATGCGGACGATCCGCGGCAACCAGATCGCGATGATCTTTCAGGAGCCGATGACGAGCCTGAACCCCGTCCACACGGTCGGCTTCCAGATCGTCGAGGCGATCCGGGCGCATCAGCGCGTCTCGTCGAAAGCCGCCCGCGCCCTGGCGCTGGAGTCGCTGAAGAAGGTCCGCATTCCGTCGCCAGAGCGCCGGCTCGATGAATATCCGCACCAGCTCTCCGGCGGCATGCGCCAGCGCGTGATGATCGCGATGGCGCTATCCTGCGAGCCGACCCTCCTCATCGCCGACGAGCCGACGACCGCGCTCGACGTCACCATCCAGGCGCAGATCCTCAACCTGCTGCGCGATCTCCAGGCCGAAACGGGCATGGCGATCGTCCTGATCACGCACGATCTCGGCGTCGTCGCCGAAATCGCCGACGACGTAGCGGTCATGTATGCCGGCAAGGTCGTCGAACGCGGCTCGGTCGGCGACATCTTCGACGACCCCCAGCACCCCTACACGCTCGGCCTGATGGGCTCGATGCCGCGCATCGACGAGGAGACCGACCGCCTCGTCGCAATCGACGGCATGGTGCCGCCGCCCTTTCGCCTGCCGCAAGGTTGCCGCTTCAACCCGCGCTGCCCCTTCGCCGACGATGTTTGCCGCAGCGAGCAGCCGCAACTGACGGCCCTGGACGAAGGGCACCTGGTCGCCTGCCACAAGGCGCCGCTGGAGCTCTACGCATGACGATGCAGCCTCTTCTCGAAGCCCGCGGCCTGCAGAAGCTCTTTCCGATCACCAAGGGCATCTTCCGCCGGCGTGTCGTCGCGGAAGTGCGGGCCGTCGACGGCGTCGATTTCGACATCATGCCGCGCGAGACGCTCGCCGTCGTAGGAGAATCTGGTTGTGGCAAGTCGACCATGGCGCGGCTTGCCATGCGCCTGATCGAGCCATCCGCCGGTACGCTGCGCTTCGAGGGCGAGGACATCACCCATGCCGAGAAGGGCGACATGCGGCGGCTGCGGCGGGACATGCAGATCGTCTTCCAGGACCCCTATGCCAGCCTCAACCCGCGCATGACGGTGGCCGAGATCATCGCCGAGCCGATGGTCGTGCATGGCGTCGGCGACGGCCCTTCCCAACGCGAACGGGTGAAGGAACTGCTGCGGCGCGTCGACCTCGCGCCCTATCACGGGCAGCGCTATCCGCATGAATTCTCCGGCGGGCAGCGCCAGCGTATCGGCGTCGCCCGTGCCCTGGCGCTGTCGCCCAAGCTCATCGTCTGCGACGAGCCGGTTTCGGCCCTCGACGTCTCCATCCAGGCGCAGATCGTCAACCTGCTGCAGGATTTGCAGCAGGAAATGGGGCTCAGCTACCTGTTCATTTCGCACGGGCTCGCGGTGGTGAAGCACGTCGCCGACCGCGTGGCCGTCATGTATCTCGGCCAGATCGTCGAGATCGGTCCGAAGGCCGCCATCTACGGCAATCCGCGTCACCCCTACACGCAGGCCCTGCTGGCGGCCGCGCCGCAGCCGGACCCGAGCCGGCGAGGCCAGCGCCATGAGCTCGCCGGCGACGTGCCGAGCCCGATGAACCCGCCACCGGGCTGCCGTTTCCATACGCGCTGCCCGTTCGTGCAGGAACGGTGCCGCGCCGAAATGCCGATGCTGCGCGAGATGGCGGGCGGGCAGCAGGCGGCCTGCCATTTCGCCGAGACGATTCCGGTCTATGCTCCCGCCCTGACGATGCGCGCGCCGAGCGCGAAGCTGAAGGCCCGGCTGGCGCTCTACAAGGAGCGCCACGTGGCTGCCAAGAGCGATGCGGCGGCTACCGCCTGAGGCGACGTCAGGAAGCGCGCCGAGCAAGAGACCGGCTGTACCCAGGAAGCAGGAGTTGGAAAATGAACGGCGCAGATAGTCTGTGCGATACGCTGCTGGCGAACGACGTAAACGTCTGTTTCGCCAATCCCGGCACGTCGGAAATGCATTTCGTCGCCGCGCTCGACCGCAAGCCGCAGATGCGCTGCGTGCTCGGCCTGTTCGAAGGCGTCGTCACGGGCGCCGCCGATGGTTATGCCCGGATGGCCGACAAGCCCGCCGCGACCCTCCTGCATTGCGGGCCGGGGCTCGCCAACGCGCTCGCCAATCTTCACAACGCCCGCCGTGCCCGCACCCCGATGGTCAACATCGTCGGCGATCACGCCAGCTACCACCTCGTGCACGACGCGCCGCTGACGAGCGATATCGAGAGCCTGGCCTGGCCGATGTCGCACTGGGTGAAGCGGACACTGACCCCCGGCGGGCTGGCGGCGGACGCTGCCGAGGCCTGCCACGCCGCCATGGCCTTGCCGGGTGTCGCGACGCTGATCCTGCCCGCCGATACGGCCTGGGGCGAGGTCGATCCGCAGGCCCAGCCCGTTCGCGCCGATCCGGTCCGGCAGCCATTCGTCGACCCGCAGGCCATCCGCGCTGCCGCGCAGGCGCTGCGCTCCGGGCGGCGTACGCGGCTGCTTCTGGGCGGCCGCGCGCTGCGCGCCGACGCGCTCGCGGTGGCCGGGCGCATTGCCGCTGCAACGGGCGCGCGGCTCCTGGCGCCGATGATGAACGGCCGCATCGAGCGCGGCGCCGGGCGCGTGCCGATCGAGCGCGTGCCCTACCCGATCGATCCCTCGCTGGCCGCCCTCGCCGACATCCAATGCCTCGTGACCGTCGGCGCCAGCGTGCCGGTGGCGTTCTTCGCCTACCCCGGCAAGCCCGGCCGGCTGATCCCCGACGATGCGGAAGTCGTGGCGATGGGCGAGCCGGGCGACGATCTGATGGCGGCGCTCGAGGCGCTGGCCGATGAACTCGGCGCAAAGGCGGAGCCCGTTTTCGCACCTCTGAACGCGGCAGAGAGCGTCGCCGACGGGCCCCTGACGGTGGACAACCTCAACGCGGTCCTGGCGCAGTCCATCCCGAACAACGCCATCGTCTGCGACGAGACGATCTCGTCGGGGCGGCAGTTCTTCGCCGCGACGCAAGGCGCGCCGCAGCACGATTACCTGCAGCTGACGGGCGGCGCGATTGGCATCGGCCTGCCGCTCGCCGCCGGCGCGGCGATCGCCTGTCCCGATCGCAAGGTCCTGCTCCTCCAGGCCGATGGCAGCGGCATGTACACCTGCCAGGCCTTGTGGACGCAGGCCCGCGAGGGCCTCGACGTCGTGACCGTGATCTTCTCCAACCGCGCCTACGCCATCCTGCAGGGCGAGATGCGCAATGTCGGGGTCAACCATTTCGGCGACAATGCGCGCCGGATGCTCGACCTCGACAAGCCGGCGCTCGACTGGGTCAGCCTCGCGCGGGGCATGGGCGTCGAAGCCGCCCGCGCCGAGACGGTGGCCGGGTTTACGGCGCTGCTGCGAAGCGCCCTGTCCGCGAAGGGGCCCTTCCTTATCGAGGCGGTTCTCTGAAGCCGTCCGAGTCCGGGATCGGACCACGGGCTGCGCCGAAGTCGAACTGCCCCGCGGCCTCCCACGGCCCGCCGCGATAGTGCCAGAGGAGTAGCCCCGTCGCCGTCGCCTCGAAGGGTTCGATGGTTTCCGAAAGCGCCTCGAACAGGCCCTTGGCGGCACGGGAGTGCGCCTTGTTCTGGAACGTGACGTGGGGCCGGAAGTCCTGCGCGTCCTGCCGCGTCAGATCGGCCGCCCATATCGCCGCAAGCTCCGCCCGGAGCGCGACGAGCGGCGGGCTCTCGACCCGGTAGGCCGTTCCCTGGCCGAGGAACCGCAGCCCAGTGATCGCCAGCGGGAACGGCGCGTGACGCGATGCGCGGGTCGCGACGGCCGCAGCGACGTCCGCGTATCGGTCGCCGGGCAGATGATGAAACAGGGTCAGATGCGCCGGGATGAGATTGCGCTCCGGCGGAAAGTCACGCCGGCGCTCGCCGTCGAACCGGGCGAAGCTTTCGGGATCAAAGCGCAGTGTCAGGATGAGAGGCGCAGCGTCTCCGGCTTCGCGCTCTATCCCGGGTGGTCGGTTCGTCACGTTTCCCGCGTCGGCTCGCTGCCTGCGGTTTCGCCTGACTCCTCGGCCACCGGAGTGGGCGTCGCTTCGGCCATGGCAGCGCGGACGGCCTGCGCCTCCGGACTTCCCCCTCCCCGCGCCAGAAACTCGTCGACGGGCATCCGGGTCTCCGTCCCGCCGGACGAAAGATTGGCGCGATGGACCACGGTACCGGCTCCGGCATCGTCGATCTGCAGCAACCAGTCGTCGCCATTGGAGCTTCGGTAGACGGTGCGCATGTTCATGCGGATGCAACGCGCTGGCGACGGATGCGATCCCGGCCCATGGGAATATGAGCGCCTCCCGCGCAGATGCGTCCTGCGGCGCCAGCCATCCGTGAGGCCGGCATTCTCAGGCCGGATCGCCCGCCCTCCGGCAGCGGCCGCGGGGTCTTGCTGCCCCGCGGCCGGTCGGTTCTTATACCAACGTGCGCTGATCAGAACTCATGCGCCCAGTCCCGCATTCCGATTGAGATGATTTTCCAGGGCTGATCGACGAGCTTGTTCCAAGCGTCACAGCAGTGGGCGACGATGTCGTCGTAGT
>NZ_JAAAMJ010000003.1 GCF_010500835.1 Aurantimonas aggregata
GACTGGATCGAGGATTATTGCGAGGTCCACCCGCACTCAGGATTAAAGTTCCGCTCGCCGCGCGAGTTCATCAGGCTCAGTGCCTAAACCCAACCGCCGCTTGTCCGGCGAAATGGGGTGCACTCCAGGCCTTTTTTGCGATGATCCGTGCCACCGACTCAAGTCGTAGCATCAACCTAAGGAATAGCCAAAGCATTTCCTTGTGTATAAATCTGACCGTAGCCGTCTTCAGTAGGCCCCAGAGACGTGATTGGTTTTTACGCTTACGCTAGTGCGGACACTGTATTCAAGGCGCACAGCGGCCGTGGTCTCTCGGTCACAAGAGAAATCCTTAATACCAAACGCTGGAAAGGTACTGCTAGACATGGCCGATACTCGAGACGCCTGGTCGGCATTTTTAAGCCCAGACGTAGTTCGCTTGAAGCTTATCTCCGCCGGCCTGTTCCTGATTGGCCACGAAATGCTGGTCGACTCGATACAACGCCACCTTCGATCCTTCTATGCAGACGAATGGACAAAGGAGGGGCCAATTCCGGGCCCTGAATACGAGACCAAGGTGCTCGCTTTGGATCCGAGAGGGAAGAAAAATCCCGTGCGCGGGTCCATCGCTTGGCTGCGCCAAAGGGAAGCGATCAACAGTGACGACGAGGCCGCCCTACGAAAGGTGACCGACGCTCGGAACAACATCGCTCACGAGATGTCGTCAATGGTCAGTGCAGCGGACATGCCTGACTTCCTTGGCGAGTTTCAGACAATGATGTCACTTCTCAACAAGATCGAGCGTTGGTGGATCGTCAATGTCGAACTTCCGACCGACCCCGACTTCTGCGACAAGGAAATTGACGAAGATGGCATCGTTCCAGGTCCAGCGTGGATCATGCACATGCTATCGCAGGTCGCGTTGGGTGAAAAAGATGAGGCATGGGAGCTCCACCGTTTGTTTACGGAACAATGGCCAAGTCAAAATGGACGCTAGTTGTTTGTCTCACGGTGCCTCTTAAGAACGGCGGCATGACTTCCGAAGTGTCCTATCCGGTTGGGGCGACCTCGCACTGCCCAGCGCCGCCAGCGCTCCCACCTTCCGCCCCCACCGCCGAACCTGCTATGCCCCGGCGATGACCACCCCCGCCCCCCGCAGCGCCGTCTATGGCGCGCCGCCCGTTGATCTCGTGGAGGTGGCCGAGGGCGCCGTGCAGCTGTCGCCGCTGCGGCCCGGCGCCGAGGCGCTGGAGGCGCTGCCGGATGCCGCCGGGTCGTAGGCGAGCGTCTTCCAGTCGCTAACGAGTTGCGCCGCCCGCCCCGCAGGCGCCCCTCCTGCCACCCCTCAGTGCCTCACCGGCGCGTGGGCCGAGCCCTGCGCTGTCACCGAGCGGTCGATGCGTTCGCGGTCGAGGACGCCCGAGCGGCGCAGCTCGGCCTTCAGCTTGTCGATCGGCGGGGCGTAGAGGAAGCCGAAGGAGACGCAGTGGTCGCGCCCCTCGACGGCGTGATGCAGCCGGTGCGCCTGCACGAGGCGCTTGGCGTAGCCGCGATGCGGCACGTAGCGGAACGGCCAGCGCTGGTGCACCAGCCCGTCATGGGCGACGAAATAGAGCAGCCCGTAGAGCGTGATGCCCCAGGCGACCGCGAGGATCACCGGCGACAGCGCCTCGCCCACGAAGAACAGCGCGATGGCCATCAGGCTGAACACCACGGCGTAGAGATCGTTCTTCTCGAAGAAGCCCTCGGTCTCCTCGTGGTGGGATTTGTGCCAGCCCCAGCCGCTCTGCCCGTGCATGACGAATTTATGCATCGTCCAGGCGAACCCCTCCATCAGCACCACGGTGCCGAGGACGATCAGGGCGTAGAGGATGATCTGAAATAACATGGCGGCCCTGCAGGTTGCGGCACGCGCTGCGGCGCGTCCCAATCCGTTCCAATATGGCGACGACGACGGGGACTGCCAAGCGCCGCGGGGCGCGTGCAATCGGCGCAAGCAGGCGCCGGACCGGCTCAGACCAGGCGGAGCACCCGCAGCGTGCCGAGCAGCAGGCCGTCGTTGATCGACCAGAGTAGCACGATCTCGATCACGGCGGCGGCCAGCAGCGTGAGGCGCCAGCCGAGCAGCCGGGCGAGGAAGAAGCCTATGACGACGAAGGCGGTATCGCTCAGGGAGTTGACGATGCTGTCGCCGGCGTAGGCGCCCGGCTGGCTGGTTTCGTTGAACAGGGCGATCACCGGCGGCGTGTTCTCGACGATCTCCCACGCGGCGCTGCCGAGGACGACGACCACCAGCTTGGACCGGGCCGGCCAGAACGGCTTCAGCCAGTCGACGAAGACGAAGAGACCCGCGCCGAACAGCAGATGCATGAGGGAATAGGGATCGGCCAAATGCTGGGAGTTCGACACGAGCTCGAAGCTCGTGCTCCACAGCCGCAACGGTTCGTGGGGCGGCACGAAAGGCCGGCCGAACAGCCAGAGCGTGCCCACCACCAGGCCATTGGCCGCAAGGCAGATCAGCAGGCACAAGGCGAGCGACGGCCCGCCGGCTCTCGCGGACCCCTTGGTCGCGAGCGTGTCGAGCGGGTCGAGCGCAGGAGTGTCGGACGGCGTCTGGGTCATGCGTGGATGAATATGGGAGGATCGGCGAAATGTTCATGCGCGATGCCGCCGCCGATCCGCAAGCCGTCAACAGAAATTGCCGGAGCCGATGGCTGCGGGCAGCCGGCAGGGCGGACGAAACGCCGCATGCGGCTTTCCGGAAGGGCGCCCGGGTTTAAGTCTCGGCGCATGAGTGTCGACATCGTCTCCAGCGGCCCCGCTTCCCGACCCGCCGTCAGGCCCGCCGGGCCGCGCCTGCGCCCGTTCCAGGCAGCCATCGGCCTGACGCTGGCCGCCTGCGTGCTGCTCGCCTGGGCCGCGATCCATGTCGGCGGCGTGTTCTTCTTCGACGTTCGGTGGTCGACCATCGTCTTCGTGCCGATCCTCGTCGCGGTCCAGTGCTGGCTCACCGTCGGAATGTTCATCGTCGCGCACGATGCCATGCACGGATCGCTGGCGCCCGGATGGCCGCGGCTGAACGCCGCCATCGGCGCGTTCATCCTGACCATCTACGCGGGCTTTGCCTGGCGCCGGGTGCGCGACGCGCACATGGCCCATCACGACAAGCCGGGCACGGCCGAGGATCCGGACTTCTTCGTCGACGAGCCCGATCGCTTCCTGCCCTGGTACCGCGCCTTCTTCCTGCGCTATTTCGGCCGGCGCTCGATCGTCTTCGTGTTCACGGTGGTGGGTGCCTACATCCTGCTGCTGGGCGCCCCGGTGCTCAACGTCGTCCTGTTCTACGGGGTGCCGTCGCTGCTGTCGTCGCTGCAGCTGTTCTATTTCGGCACGTTCCGGCCGCACCGGCACGAGGAGGAGGGCTTCGTCGACCGGCACAATGCAAGGTCGAACGAGTTCGGCTACCTCGCCTCGCTCCTCACCTGCTTTCACTTCGGCTACCACCACGAACACCACGACGAGCCGTGGGTGCCCTGGTGGGGCCTGCCGGCGCAGTGGCGGCAGGCCCGGTCGTCCTGACGCGCACTACAAGCCGGCCGATCGTGACGACCTGACGCCCACTGGCCTTCATCCTCCCCGCGCCACCCGCGGCACGTCTGCGGCCGCGATAGCCTCACTTCCCGCCGGGCGACCGGCTGGCGGCGATCCGACCATCGGCCCGGCAGTAGCGGCGTCGCATGCGCGTCGCATGCGCGTCGGGCGCGATGGCACGGCCGGCGACCTGTCGCCGCCCGCCTTCCTCCCCCACCGCCAAAGCTGCTATGTCCCGCCGATGACATCCCCCACCCCCCGCAGCGGCGTCTATGGCGCGCCGCCCGTTGATCTCGTCGATGTGCCCGAGGGCGCCGTGCAGCTGTCGCCGCTGCGGCCCGGCGCCGAGGCGCTGGAGGCGCTGCCCGATGCCGCGCTGGAGGACATCGTCGTCGCCGCGCCGCCCGGCTCGATCGAGCGGCGCTTCGTGCTGGCGCAGGCGCTGCGGGCGCTGGTCCCAGGCGGCGCGCTGACCGTGCTGGCGGCCAACGACAAGGGTGGCCAGCGCCTGCGCGGCGAGCTCGAAGCCTTCGGCTGCAGCGTCGCCGAGCGGTCCAAGGCCCGCCAGCGCATCTGCACCGTCACTCGGCCGGACGCGCCGACAGGGCTCGACGAAGCGCTCGCGGCGGGCGGGCCGGTCATGGTCGAGGGGCTCTGGTCGCAGCCGGGAATCTTCTCGTGGAACCGGGTTGATCCCGGAACGTCCCTGCTGCTCGCCCATCTGCCGAAGCTCGCGGGCCGCGGCGCCGATCTCGGCGCCGGGATCGGCATCATCGCCGCGGCCGTGCTCGCCGCCCCGGCCGTCACGGAACTGACGCTGGTCGAGATCGACCGCCGCGCCGTCGAAGCCGCAAAGGCGAACATCGCCGACGAGCGCGCCCGGTTTCTCTGGGCCGACACCCGCGAGGCGGCGCTTGCCGATCTCGACTTCGTCGTCTCCAACCCGCCCTTCCATGCCGAGGGCATCGAGGATCGCGGCCTCGGCCAGGCCTTCATCGCGGCCGCCGCCGGGATGCTGCGCCGCTCCGGCACGCTGCATCTCGTCGCCAACCGCCACATGCCCTACGAGGCGGTGCTGCGGGCGAAGTTCAAGAGCGTGAAGACCGTGGCGGACGTCTCCGGCTACAAGATCTTCGAGGCCCACAAATGACCAAGGTGCCGACCGCCCGGCTCGACCGGCTGCTGGCCAATCTGGGCTATGCCTCGCGCCGCGAGATCCAGGCGCTGGCGAAGAACGGCCACATCACGCTCGACGGCGCCCCGCTCACGGCGGCCGACAGGCGGATCGCGCTCACGCCCGACCTCGAGACGCGGCTGGTGGTCGACGGCGAGGCGCTCGATCCGCTGCCGGGCTTTGCCCTGATGCTGAACAAGCCGCTCGGCGTCACCTGCTCGCGCAAGGAGGCGGGGCCGCTGGTCTACGATCTCCTGCCCGAGCGCTGGCGCCGGCGCGACCCGGCGATCTCGACGGTCGGCCGGCTGGACAAGGAGACCTCCGGCTTGCTTCTGATGACCGACGACGGCGCGCTGCTCCACCGGATCATCTCGCCGAAGCGGCATGTGGCCAAGCGCTACCGCGTCGGCCTCGCCCGGCCGCTCACCGGCGGCGAGGCCGACCTCTTCGCCGCCGGCACGCTGATGCTGGACGGCGAGGAGAAGCCGCTCGCCCCGGCGGAGCTGGAAGTCGTCGGCCCGCAGGAAGCGCTGCTCACGGTCCACGAGGGCCGCTACCACCAGGTGCGCCGGATGTTCGCCGCCGCCGGCAACCATGTCGAGACGCTGCACCGGGAATCCGTCGGCGGTCTCACCTTGCCGGCCGACCTCGCGCCCGGCGCCATCCGCCGCCTCGGCGAAGCCGATCTCGCCGCGATCTTCGCGTAGGCGGCCGACCGCCCCAGCCGTCAGCGGACGATGTCGGCCTCTTCCCGCGCCACAAGCGGCATCTTGCTCAGCCCGATCAGCCCGCCCTCCTTCTTGGCGACGCGCTGGTGGAGATGCACCATCAACGCCGCGGCGAAGAGCGGCGTCAAAAGGTTGAGCAGCGGCACGGCGAGGAAGCCGGCGATGACGAGGCCGGCGAAGAACACCGTGGTGCCGTAGCGGCCGCGCAGCGCCTTGGCCTCGGCTTCCGGTCGGTAGCGCAGCGCCGCGAACTCGAAATATTCCCGCCCGAGCAGATAGCCGTTGACCACGAAGAAGGCGGCGATGTTGATGCCCGGCACCAGCAGAAGGGCGAAGGCCAGCAGATTGCCGAGGATCACCACGCCGAAGAACTTCACCGACAAAACGAGGCCGGGCAGGATCGCCATCGCCTCGCCCTGCGGCGCCTCCGGATAGCTCTCGCGCTCCACCACCTCGGCGACGTCGTCGAGGAACAGGCTGGCGATCACCGCGCTGACCGGGCCGATCAGGAAGGCCAGCAGCAGCGCCAGCGCAAGCCCCGCGGCGAAGCCCGCCACGGTGCCGGCCTGGTCGACCCAGGGCGCGTCGGGAACGAGATCCGTGAGCAACGGCAGCGCCAGCCATTCGAACAGCCAGCCGACGCCGAACCACAGCGCGATCAGCACGACGGCGGCAAGGCCGAGCGTCTTCCACAGCGCCGCGCGAAACGGCGCCGAGAAGATGTCGCGAAAGGCGAGGGCGGCGGAAGTGAGGATCATCGAGGCATCTCTCCTGGCGTCCGCTCGCAGATAGGCGCCGCACCGCGCGCCCGCAACGCTGCCGGTTTCGGCGCTGGCCATGGACGCCCGCAGCCTCTAGAAGAGCCGGCAATTCACCAGTAACGGAACAGTTCATGGCCGACTACGACGTCCTGACGATCGGCAACGCCATCGTCGACATCATCTCCCGCACCGACGACGCCTTCCTCGAACGCGAAGCCATCCAGAAGGGCGGCATGACGCTGATCGACACGGCGCGCGCCGAGCATCTCTACGGCGCCATGGGCCCGGCCATCGAGACCTCCGGTGGCAGCGCCGGCAACACCGTCGCCGGCCTTGTCAGCCTCGGCGGCACCGGGGCGTATTTCGGCAAGGTCGCCAACGACCAGCTCGGCGACATCTTCAAGCACGACATCCGCTCGCTCGGCGTCCACTTCGCCACCACGCCGCTCGAGGGCCATCCGCCGACGGCGCGCTCGATGATCCTCGTCACGCCCGACGGCGAGCGCTCGATGAACACCTATCTCGGCGCCTGCGTCGAGCTCGGCCCCGAGGACATCGATCCCGCCATCGTGGCAGCCGCCAAGGTCACCTATTTCGAGGGCTATCTGTGGGACCCGCCGCGCGCCAAGCAGGCGATCGTCGAGGCCGCCGGCATCGCCCACGCCAACGGCCGGGAAGTCGCGATGACGCTGTCGGATTCCTTCTGCGTCCACCGCTACCGTGACGAGTTCCTCGAGCTGATGCGCTCGGGCACGGTCGACATCGTCTTCGCCAACGAGAGCGAGGCGATCGCGCTCTACGAGACCGAGACGCTCGAGCCGGCGCTCGATTTGCTGGCTGCGGACGTCAAGCGCTTCGCCGTCGTCACCCGCAGCGAAAAGGGCTGCATCGTCATCGATGGCGACAAGCGGATCGCGGTTGCCGCTACGCCGGTCGCCGACGTGGTCGACACGACCGGTGCCGGCGACCTCTTCGCCAGCGGCTTCCTCAGGGGCTACACGATGGGCCTCGACCACGAAAAGAGCGCCCGGCTCGGCGTCGCCGCCGCCGGCCACATCATCGGCCAGGTCGGCCCCCGCCCGCAGACCCCGCTCGACCGGCTGCCCGAAATCGCGGCGCTGCTCGCCGGCTGAGACTCGCCGCGCGGCATCGCCTGCCCACATTCCCCGTCGTCCGCATCCGGCCGCGCCTGGCCGGATGCCTGATCCCGGAGAAACGCGATGCTGAACTGGGGAATCCTCTCCACCGCCAAGATCGGGCGTGACCGCCTGATCCCGGCGATCGCCGGGTCGCGCAACGGCTCGCTGGCGGCGATCGCCAGCCGCGACGGCGAGCGCGCCTTCGAGGTGGCCGCGACCTATGGTATCCGCCAGGCACTCGGCAGCTACGAGGCGCTGCTGGAGTCGCCCGACGTCGAGGCGGTCTACATCCCGCTGCCCACCGCCCAGCACGCCGAATGGACCCTGAAGGCCATCGCCGCCGGCAAGCACGTGCTCTGCGAGAAGCCGATGGGCATGAACGCCGGCGAGATCGCCGAGATCGCGGCGGCAGCCGCGGCGGCCGGCCTCGTCGTCGCCGAAGCCTACATGGTCACCTACCACCCGCAATGGCTGATGGTGCGCGACCTTCTCGGCGCTGGCGCGATCGGCCGGCTGCGGCACGTCGAATCGACCTTCAGCTACCACAATGTCGACCCCGCCAACATGCGCAACCGGCCTGACCTCGGCGGCGGCGCGCTGCGCGACATCGGCGTCTATCCGCTCGTCGGGGCACGCTTCGCGACTGGCCTCGAGCCCCGGCGGGTCCGCGCGACCATCGCGGTCGACCCGGCCTTCGGCACCGACAGCTTCGTCACCGGCACGGTGGATTTCGGCGATTTCGCCATGAGCCTCACGCTCGGCACCGGCATGGCGCATCGCCAGACCATGGTCTTCCACGGCGAGGACGGCGTGATCGAGATCGCCGCGCCCTTCAATGCCGGCCTCTACGACGGCGACAGCGTCACGCTGCACGACCGCTCGCGCCGCCGCGCGGAGATCTTCCGCTTTCCCGGCGTCGACCAGTACGTCCTGCAGGTCGAGGCCTTTGTCGACAAAGTGCGCGGCCACGACGTTGCGGTCTTTCCGCTGGAATCCAGCCGCCGCAACCAGGCGGCGATCGACGCGCTGTTCGCCGCCGGCGAAAGCGGCGACTGGGTCGACGTCGCCGGCTGACGCCCCGCCTTCAAATCGGCTCATCGTCCCGGCAGGGTCTCGCCTCGGCCGCGGCAAACGCGGTCGCCGACAGATCGCGGCACGAGGCGCGCAAGGCTCGGACCATGAGCCTGCGCTAGCCTCGCCGCGAGAGACGACAGGGAAGAGCCGACATGATGGCGACAGGACGAAAAGCCGGGCGCTTGGCTGCCACGCTGCTGGCGCTCGCCCTTGCCACGGGCGCCGCCCATGCCGAACCGCCGGCCAAGGAACTCTTTGCCGCCAAGGGCAGTCCCGCGGCCCTCGCGCCGGAGAGCGTCGGCTTCTACTCTAAGGGCTGCCTCGCGGGCGCTGCAGAACTTGCGCCGGACGGGCCGCATTGGCAGGCGATGCGGCTGTCGCGCGAGCGACGCTTCGGCCATCCCGCCACCGTCGCCTTTCTCCAGCAACTGTCGGAGGAAGCCGCGCGGCGCGGCATCTGGCCAGGGCTGCTGGTCGGCGACATCTCCCAGGCCCGCGGCGGCCCGCTGCCCTACGGCCACGCCTCGCACCAGATCGGCCTCGACGCCGACATCTGGCTGCAGCCGATGCCGGCGCAGCGCCTCACCCAACAGGCGCGCGAGGATTTCGCCTTCCGCTCGGTGCTGCGGGAGGGAACGCTCACCGTCGACGACCGGGTCTGGACCGACAATTACCGCGACCTGATCCGCCTCGCCGCCGAGGATTCCAAGGTGCAGCGTGTCTTCGTCCATCCGGGCATCAAGAAGAAGCTCTGCGAGACCGCCGGAAGGGACCGCGCTTGGCTCAACAAGGTGCGGCCGATCTACGGCCACCACGAACACTTCCACGTCCGCCTGCGCTGCCAGCCGGGGTCGGACGGCTGCACGCCGCAGGAATCCACCGGCAGCGGCGACGGCTGCGGTGACCTCGGCTGGTGGTTCAACGTTGCGCTGAAGCCGCCACCGCCCAATGCCAAGCCGGGCAAGCCGAAGCCGCCGATGCGGCTCGCCGACCTGCCGAACCAGTGCCGCGTCGTCCTCAACGCCCCCGGCACCGGCGCGGGCAATCCCCTCCTCATGGCTGCGCCCCGCGACGCCGCCCCCGCCGCCCTCTCCTACGCCCCGATCGCGTCGGTGCCGATCCCCACCAGCCGCCCGATGCAGTAGACGCAGCTCTGCCGATTGTCGGCTCCGACGGTCAGTCGCTTCGCCCGATGCAGGTCCGATCTCCCCCCTTGTGGGGGAGATGTCCGGCAGGACAGAGGGGGGTCCTGCGGCCCCTCGGCCTGACAGAACAGGCACGGGACACCCTTTCGGCGAAAACCCGGCCACCCAGTAATCCCCGCTCCTCGCCACCGCCCCCATACTCCCCTCATCGCCGCCCGGGCGGGCACGGACGATCGCCGGGATCGGTCGGGGCGGCGAGCGGTGTCCGCGACGGACGCGCCTTCCGGAGGCGTGCCCGGCCCGGACGGTTTCGAGGTGCCGCCGGACCGTCTCCCACCACGAGGAGGCTGCGGATCGGTCCGCTTGACCGGGGACACCCGGGAAGAGCCGGCCGCCAGTGCCCCCTGCCAGCGTCGCGGTGGCGTCGCATCACGGCGGGGAAGCGCTCTTTCGGAACCGCAAAGACATCGCGCGGATCGCCGGGGGCGTGCCGCAATACTCATTCTTCCGAGGGCGCGCCCTCGGCGATCCGCTGCTCCGCGCGAGCAGCCAGCGTGGACGCAAACCGCCGGCCCGGCTGCCAGCCGGGCGCGGCGCCGCTCCGGCGCGTCCGGTCGCTGCCCCGGCTCGTGACACCGAATTTTTCCGAGCCGTGGAAATTTTGCGTCGGGCGCCGGGAAGCGCTATGGGACGAGCCTACCAACCCAGACAGGCGGGCACCATGGCGGAGCGACGCGGCGGCAACGACGCCCTGAAATTTCCGATCCTGATCGGCGATATCGGCGGCACCAACGCCCGTTTCGCCATCCTTCTCGACGCCTTCGCCGAGCCGAAGATGTTTCCGGTCGTCCAGACCGCCGACTTCGAAACCATCGACGAGGCGATCCAGGCGAGCGTGCTGGACAAGACTTCGGTGCAGCCGCAAACAGCGGTGCTCGCCGTCGCCGGGCCGGTCGACGGCGACGAGATCGACCTGACCAACTGCCCCTGGGTGGTGCGGCCGCGTCAGATGCTGACCGGCCTCGGACTCGGCGAGGTCATCGTCCTCAACGATTTCGAGGCGCAGGCGCTGGCGATCTCGTCGCTGCCGCCCGCCTCGCGCAGCCAGATTGGCGGCGGCGTCGTGCATGAAGGCGCCAGCCGCGCGGTGCTCGGGCCCGGCACCGGGCTCGGCGTCGCCGGCCTGGTGCGGGCCCGCAACATGTGGATCCCGGTCGCCGGCGAAGGCGGCCACATCGATCTCGGGCCCCGCACGGCGCGCGACCTCGCCATCTGGCCGCATCTGAAGACGATCGAGGGCCGGGTCTCCGCCGAGCAGGTGCTGTGCGGGCGCGGCCTGGTCAATCTCTACCAGGCGATCGCCACGGTGAACGGCAGCGAGCCGGCCCACACCACCCCCGCCGAGATCACCGACGCCGCCGTCCATCGCCGGGACGAGGCCTCGATCGAGGCCGTCGACCTGTTCGCCATGTATCTCGGCCGCGTCGCCGGCGACATCGCGCTGATCTTCATGGCGCGCGGCGGCGTGTTCATCGCCGGCGGCATCGTCCAGCGCATCATCCCGATCCTCAAGGCCGACCAGATCCGCGCCGCCTTCGAGGACAAGGCGCCGCACAGTGCGCTGCTGCGCGACATTCCGCTCTACGTGGTGACCGAGCCGCTGGCGGCGCTGGCGGGGCTCGCCGCCTTCGCCCGCACGCCGCGCTTCTTCGGGCTGGAGACCACCGGCCGCCGCTGGATCGCCGTCCCCGGCGGCTGAGCCTCGCGATGCCGCCGTTGCCGGATGGGCACGACGGCGCTACCTCAGGCGAAACCACCCCTCCCTCAGTCAAGGACTGCCGCCATGGCGCTCAAAGTCGCCGTCCAGATGGACCATGTTTCCTCGATCTCGATCAAGGGCGACTCCACCTTCGCGCTGTGCCTCGAGGCGCAGCAGCGCGGGCACTCGCTGTTCCACTACACGCCCGATCGGCTGTCGCTGCGCGACGGCCGCGTCACGGCGCGGGGCGAGGCGATGGAACTGCGCGAGGAGGAGGGCAACCACTTCACCCTCGGCGCCACCGAGAAGGTCGACCTCGCCGACATGGACGTCGTCCTGCTGCGCCAGGACCCGCCCTTCGACATGGCCTACATCACCTCGACGCACATCCTGGAACGGGTGCATCCGAAGACCCTGGTGGTCAACGACCCCGCCTCGGTCCGCAACGCGCCGGAGAAGATCTTCGTCACCGAGTTCGCCGACCTGATGCCGGAGACGCTGATCACCAAGGATCCGGAGGAGGTCGCGGCGTTCCGGGCGGAATTCGGCGAGATCATCATGAAGCCGCTCTACGGCAATGGCGGCGCCGGCGTCTTCCACATCACCCGCGAGGACCGCAACCTCACCTCGTTCCTCGAGACCTTCGCCCTGATGTTCCGCGAGCCGTTCATCGTCCAGCGCTATCTCAAGGACGTGCGCAAGGGCGACAAGCGGATCATCCTGATCGACGGCGAATATGCCGGGGCGATCAACCGCGTGCCGTCCGAGACTGATGCCCGCTCCAACATGCATGTCGGCGGGCGCGCCGAGGCGACCGAGCTGACGGAGCGCGAGCGGGAGATCTGCGCCCGCATCGGACCGGCGCTGAAGGAGCGCGGCCTGCTCTTCGTCGGGATCGACGTGATCGGCGACTACATGACCGAGATCAACGTCACCTCGCCCACCGGCATCCGCGAGATCAAGCGCTTCGGCGGGCCGGACATCGCCGCGCTGCTCTGGGACGCGATCGAGGCCAAGCGCCGGGATCGGCGAAGCTGAACCCCAGCTAACAGCCGCGTTCCGGAACCGTACGGGATACGTATGGCTTAGTGCTTCCAGAAACCGGACGGGTTTCGGATCATTCCGAGGAAAGCACATCATGAAAAAGATGCTCATCGCCGCGCTGGCTCTGGCGGGCGCATTCACCATCACCGCCGAGGCGCAGGCCCAGTCGCGCGCCATCGCCGTCACCGACGTCAATTTGCGCGCCGGGCCGTCGACGTCCTATCCCGCGGTCAACGTCGTCGGCGCCGGCCAGGGCGTGCGCGTCTTCGGCTGCCTCGACACCCGCTCGTGGTGCGACGTCGGCTTTCAGGGCCAGCGCGGCTGGATGTCGTCGAATTATCTCGCCGACGCCGGCGAGCGCCGCTACACCGGCCCGCGCTATGTCGAGCGCATCCAGGCACCGGTGATCAGCTTCTCGGTCGGCAGCTACTGGGACAACCACTATCGCGGCCGCTCCTTCTACAACCAGCGCAACCGCTTCGACGATCGCGGCGGCCGGCGCGTCGGGCGCCGCGAAGACCGTCGCGACTTCCGCGAGGATCGCCGCGACGACCGCCGGGATTTCCGCGAGGAGCGCCGTGACGATCGCCGCGACTTCCGAGACGACCGGCGTGACCGACGCGGGGATCGCGCCGAGCGCCGGGACGACCGGCGCGACGTGCGCGGCCCGGCCCGCGCCGAGCCGGTGGTGCCGCTCTACCGCGTCGACTAGGATCACCGCTTCATGAGACCGACGGCGCGGGCGGCAACGCCCGCGCCGTTTCTCGTTGCGGCTCTGAGACTGGTACAATCTTCAAGAAATCTTCATCTCCGGCCACGCCGAATCGGAGCCATCGATTCGTCGTGGATTTGTTCCGCTCCCGTTCTTGTTTCATTCCTCAGATCGTGCTTACCTAGGGGCACATTGGAGAGTGTGCTGCCATCATGGCGGCGGACGACAGGAGAGTGTCGGCATGGTCTCGCGCATCAAGACCGTCGCCTTCCAGGGGGTCGATGCGGTCCCCGTGGACGTGCAGGTGATGGTCGCCCCCGGCAAGGTCGGCATCCAGATCGTCGGCCTGCCCGACAAGGCGGTGGCCGAGAGCCGCGAGCGGGTGCAGGCCGCCCTGCACGCCTCCGGCCTGTCGATGCCGCCGAAGAAGGTGACGGTCAATCTCGCGCCGGCGGACCTGCCCAAGGAAGGCAGCCATTACGACCTGCCCATCGCGCTCGGCCTGATGGCAGCGCTGGGGGCAATCCCCTCCGATGCGCTGACCGGCTATCTCGTCCTCGGCGAGCTCTCCCTCGACGGCATGACCACGGCGGTGGCCGGCGTCCTGCCCGCCGCGATCGGGGCCAACGCCCTCGGGCTCGGGCTGATCTGCCCGGCCGAATGCGGCGCCGAGGCGGCCTGGGCGAGCGGCGACATGGACATCGTCGCGGCACGCAGCCTGATCCAGATCGCCAACCACTTTCGCGGCACGCAGCTGATCGCCCGCCCCGAGCCGTCGATCCGCGCCGCGCCCGCCAACCTGCCGGACCTCGCCGAGATCAAGGGTCAGACCGTCGCCAAGCGGGCGCTGGAGATCGCCGCCGCCGGCGGCCACAATCTTCTGATGGTCGGGCCGCCGGGCTCCGGCAAGTCGATGCTGGCGCAGCGCCTGCCCTCGGTGCTACCGGCGCTGGCGCCCCGGGAACTACTGGAAGTGTCGATGGTCGCCTCCATCGCCGGCGAGCTGTCCGGCGGCAAATTGTCGGACCGGCGGCCGTTCCGCGCGCCGCATCATTCGGCCTCGATGGCAGCGATGGTCGGCGGGGGCCTCAGGGCCCGGCCGGGCGAGGTGTCGCTGGCGCATCGCGGCGTCCTGTTCCTCGACGAGCTGCCGGAATTCTCGCCGGTGGCGCTCGATTCGCTGCGCCAGCCGCTGGAGAGCGGCGAGAGCGTCATCGCTCGCGCCAACCACCGGGTCACCTATCCCGCCAAGTTCCAGCTGGTCGCGGCGATGAACCCCTGTCGCTGCGGCATGGCCGGCGAGCCGGGGCGCAGCTGCGCCCGCGGCCCGCGCTGCGCCGCCGACTACCAGGCCCGGATCTCCGGGCCGCTGCTCGACCGGATCGATCTCAGGGTCGACGTCCCGGCGGTGACCGCGGCGGACATGATCCGCCCGCAGCCGGCCGAGACGTCGGAGACGGTCGCGGCCCGCGTCGCGGCGGCCCGGGCGCTGCAGGCCGAGCGCTATCGCGGATTGGGCCTGCCGGCGGAGACGCTCAACGCCCATTGCGCCGCGGCTTTGGTAGAGACGGTGGCGGAGCCCGACGCCGAAGGGCTGAAGCTGCTCCGCGACGCGGCCGAGCAGATGAAATTCTCCGCCCGCGCCTATCACCGCATCCTCAAGGTGGCGCGCACCCTCGCCGATCTCGACGGCGACGAGGCGGTCCGGCGCATCCACCTCGCCGAGGCGATCTCCTACCGCATGGCCGGCGAACGGCTGCCCGTCGCCGCATGACCGCGCGGGCGATGCCATCGCCGGAAGGAAGCGACCAGCACCCTGCCGTCGCCGGCTACGACGTCATCGCCGACGCCTTCGAGGCCGCCCGCAAGGTGAAACCCTGGGAACTCGCCTATTTCTCGGGGCTCGCCGAGCGTCTGGCGCCCGGCGATCATCTGCTCGACTGCGGCTGCGGAAACGGCCATGCCGGCCTTGCCGCTCTGGTCGAGGCGGGGCTGTCGATCACCGCCCTCGACGGCTCGGCCGGCATGCTCAGGCACTTTCGCCGGCGCTATCCCGGCATCGCGACGATCCGGTGCGACATGCTCGCCCATGATCCGGCCGAGCCCTTCGACGCGATCATCGCCTGGGACAGCTTCTTCCATCTCACGCATGACGAACAGGCGCGGATGATCCGGCATTTCGCCGCCTGGCTGCGACCGGGCGGCCTGCTGCTGTTCACCAGCGGGCCGGGCCACTCGACCATCGACGACGCGATGTTCGGCACGCGCTTCGCCTATGCCAGCTACAGCGACGCGGCCTATCGCGAAATGCTGGGCGCAAACGGCCTGTCGATACTCGCCAGCGACTTCGACGAACCCCACGCCGCGATCCACAAGGTCTGGCTGGCGCAGAAGGAGTGACGGCAGGGAGGACTGATGGGCGGAGGGACTCATGGGAGGAGCGACGGCGCAGCGGAGCATGCTGCCGAGAGACGGGGCGACGACATGCCCTCGCGCGGCCGTCGTCCTCGGGCCCCGTCCCGAGGATCCACCGTCCCGTGCTCGGCGCTATTCGAGAGGCCCTCGCAGCCCGATGGCCAGCCGACGAGCCAAGACACCCGCCGCCCTGGATCCTCGGGACGGGGCCCGAGGCTGACGACGCTCACATGCTGGCCGTCACGCGTCCGGTCGCGGGGCTGGCCTCAGCCCCGCAGCGTGCCGCCGGTGGCCTTTTCGACCTGCGCGACGATGGTGCGCGAGACGGCGTCGAGGTCCTCCTCGGTGAGGGTGCGATCCGACGGATTCAGCGTCACCTCGATCGCGACGGATTTCTTGCCCTCGCCGAGCGCCGCGCCGGTGAAGACGTCGAAGACCCGCACCTCGCCGACCAGCTTCTTGTCGGCGCCCTCGGCGGCCCGCACAATCTTCAGGGCCGCGACCGCCTCGTCGACCACGAAGGCGAAGTCGCGGCGCACCGGCTGGAACGGCGACAGGATGAGGATCGGCTTGGTGCGCGTCGGCTTGGCCTTCGGCTCCGGAATGGCGTCGAGGAACACCTCGAAGCCGCAGGCCGGGCCGGCGACGTCGAGGCGCTTCAGCGTCTGCGGGTGCAGTTCGCCGAACTCCGCCAGCACGATCTTCGGGCCGAGCTTGATCCTCCCCGACCGGCCGGGATGGTACCAGGCGCTGGTCGGCGCCTCGATCATCAGCTTGTCGACCGGCGCGCCAGCGGCTTCCAGCGCGGCGATGGCGTCGGCCTTGGCGTCGAACACCGAGACCGGGCCGGCGCTGCCGTCCCAGGCGCGGCCGGCACCGGCCAGGCCCGCCGTGCCGCGGCGGATGCCGCCGGCAACGCGCTTCTGCCCGTCCGGCTGGTCGCTCAGATAGATGCCGGCGACCTCGAACAGCGCCGTGTCGCCGTGCCCACGGGCGGCATTGCGGCCGGCGGCCGCGATGAGGCCCGGCAGCAGCGAGGGCCGCATGTCGGACATGTCGGCGGCGATCGGGTTCTCCAGCTTCAGCGCCTCGCTGCCGCCGCCGAAGGCTTCGGCGTGGGCGGCCGGGATGAAGCTGTAGGAGACCGTCTCGACCATGCCGCGGGCGGCCAGCGCCCGGCGCGCGGCGCGGTCGCGGTTCTGCGGCAGCGTCAGGATGCGCCCGTTCACGGTCGCCGCCGCGGGCAGCGGCTGCGGGGCGACGCGGTCGACGCCGACGAGGCGCATCACCTCCTCGACGAGATCGGCCTTGCCGTCGATGTCCGGGCGCCAGCTCGGCGGCGTGACCTCGGCCGTATCCGTGGCCGGCCGAACCGCGAAGCCGAGGCGCTCGAGGATTTCGACCTGGCGGTCGGTCTCGACGCCAAGGCCGGTCAGGCGCTCGACCTCGGTGAAGGGCAGGGTGATCGACCGCGCGTGGAACGGCCGCTCGGCGACGACGAGGCGCTCCGACGGCGTGCCGCCGCAGAGCTCCAGCACCAGGGCGGTCGCCAGATCGAGACCGGGCTCCATGAAGGCCGGATCGACGCCGCGCTCGAAACGGTAGCGGGCGTCGGTGACAATGCCGAGCGCGCGGCCGGTGCGGGCGATGTCGAGCGGCTCCCACAGGGCCGATTCGATCAGCACGTCGGTGGTCGTCTCGTCGCAGCCCGAATGCTCGCCGCCCATGATGCCGGCGATCGACTCGACGCCGTTATCGTCGGCGATGACGCACATGCCGTGGCTGAGCGTATAGGTCCGCCCGTCCAGCGCCAGCACCTCTTCGCCGGCCTTGGCGCCCCGCACGACGAGGTCGCCCGCGACCTTGGCGGCATCGAAGACATGCAGCGGGCGGCCGCGGTCGAAGGTGACGTAATTGGTGATGTCGACGAGCGCGTTGATCGGGCGAAGGCCGATCGCCCGGAGCCGCTTCTGCATCCAGGCCGGCGACGCGCCATTGGCGACGCCCGAGACGCGGCGCAGGGCGAATCCGGTGCAGGTTGGGCTCTCGACGCGCACGGCGACGGGGCAGGCGCCCTCGCCTTCGATCCGGGCCGGAGCCTTCGTAAGGAGCGTGCCCATGCCGGAGGCAGCGAGGTCGCGTGCGATGCCTGCAACGCCGGTCGCGTCCGGCCGGTTCGGCGTCAGGTTGATCTCGATCACCGGGTCGGCGAGATCGGCATAGTCGGCGAAGCGGGTGCCGACCGGCGCGTCTTCCGGCAGGTCGATGATCCCCTCATGCGCGTCGGAAAGCTGCAACTCGCGCTCGGAGACCATCATGCCGTGCGATTCGACGCCCCGGATGCGGCCGACCGACAGCGTCGTGTCGATCCCCGGCACGTAGGTGCCCGGCAGCGCCAGCACGCCGACCAGGCCGGCGCGGGCGTTGGGGGCGCCGCAGACCACCTGCACCGGCTTGCCATCGTTGACCGAAGGCCCGGCGTTGACCGTCAGCACCCGCAGCTTGTCGGCGTCGGGATGCTTCTCCGCGGTCAGGACGCGCGCGATGTGGAACGGTGCGAACACGGCACGATCGTCGACGGCTTCCACCTCGAGCCCGATCATCGTCAGGCGCTCGCAGATCTCGGCCAGCGTGGCGTCGGTGTCGAGATGGCTCTTCAGCCAGGAAAGCGTGAATTTCATCGGGCTCGATCTTGTTGCGGCGGGCACGCCCTGCCGGCGGGGCGTGACGATCTCAAACTACGGCGATGCCGTGCGGGAAAGCGGGTCGGGTCGGCCGTTTCGTAGGCCGTGCCGGGCAGCCGCGTCAATCGCGGCGGCCGCCTCCCCGGCCGTTCAGGACGGCGGGCCATCCCGGCCGGCGACGTCCGCGGCGACCTTGCGCACCGTGCCGTTGGCGTGGACGAAGCGATAGGTGGACAGCGCGACGAGGGCGAAGACCGCGTAGAGGAACAGGATGGTTCCCCAGGAGAACACCGTATCGAAGCCGAACTTCTCGATCACCGAAGGCAGGCCGACCCCGGTGAAGAACGAGGCGAGCGCCGCCGGCGTTGGCGGCATCGAGCGGTAGTAGAAGGCGAACAGCCCGACGGTGACGAGCGCGACCAGCAGCCTTCCGAGCGAAGCCAGCATGGTGAAGGCGGCGTTCTCGGCAAACACGAAGCTGAGAAGGTCGACGACCAGCGTGCCGATGACGGCACCGGCGACCACGGCGATGACTTCGATCACGAACTGGCGGGGCGACATGGCGGCTCTCCTCATCCCGATGCACGGGCGACTGTTTCAGGCCAGGCTAGTCAGGTCGCCTGACGCTGACACCTGGGAAGCTCGGCAATTCGTCGTTCAAATGCACGAACGGCAGGCGCTCCGATACGTACCCTTCGTGCGTCGGTGGATAGCGGCCCGGCTCGTCCATCGCCCCCAGAACGAAGAATATCTGGTCCGGCAGTTGCTCGTCCCGGTAGGCAATGGGCGTTCCGCACGTCGCACAGAAGGACCGGCGTACCGATCCTTCACCGTAAAGTTGCTCATCGCTACCGCTAAACGTCACGTCACGCCGATAAAAGCCGACGAAGGCCAGCATCGGCGCACCCGACGCCCGACGACAGTCATCGCAATGGCAGATGCTCGCGAAGTGCGGATCGGCCGACGCGCTGAACCGGATCGCCCCGCAGCGGCAACCGCCGGAATGCACCATTACGTCGACAGCCCCCCGAACAAGGTCGGCATGTCGAGCGGGCGGAAGCCGTAATGCTGCAGCCAGCGGATGTCGGCATCGAAGAAGGCGCGCAGGTCCGGCATGCCGTATTTCAGCATGGCGATGCGGTCGATGCCCATGCCCCAGGCAAAGCCCTGATACTCGTCCGGGTCGAGCCCGCCATGGCGCAGCACGTTCGGATGCACCATGCCGCAGCCGAGGATCTCCATCCAGTCGCTTCCCTGGCCGAAGCGCACTTCGCCCGGGTTGGAGCGGTCGCACTGGATGTCGACTTCGAGCGAGGGCTCGGTGAACGGGAAGAAGGACGGCCGGAACCGCATGTTCAGCGACGGCACCTCGAAGAACGCCTTGCAGAACTCCTCCAGCACCCACTTCATGTTGGCGACGTTCGCAGTCTTGTCGACCACCAGCCCTTCGAGCTGGTGGAACATCGGCGAGTGCGTGGCGTCGGAATCCTGCCGGTAGGTCTTGCCGGGAATGACGATGCGGATCGGCGGCTTCTGCGCCTCCATGGTGCGGATCTGCACCGGCGAGGTATGGGTGCGCAGCACCTTCCGCTCGCCGCTGGCGTCCGCCTTCAGGAAGAACGTGTCGTGCATCTCGCGCGCCGGATGGCCTTCGGGAAAATTCAGCGCGGTGAAATTGTAGTAGTCGGTCTCGATGTCCGGACCTTCGGCGATGGCGAAGCCCATGTCGGCGAAGATCGCGGTGATCTCGTCGATGACCTGACTGATCGGATGGATGCGGCCGCGGGCCGCTGGACTCGGGCGGACCGGCAGCGACACGTCAACGGTCTCGGCCGCGAGCCGCGCGGCGATGGCGATGTCCGCCAGCGCCTCGCGCTTGCCGGCAATTCGTTCCGCGACCCGGTCCCGGAGGCCGTTCAGCACCGGGCCGGCCTCGCGCCGCTCGTCCGGGCTCATCCGGCCGAGGCCCTTCAGGAGCTCGGACAGTTCGCCCTTCTTGCCGAGCGCGGCGACGCGGACGGCTTCCAGCGCCGCCTCGTCCGGCGCGTCGGCGATTGCGGCGGTCAGCCTTGTTTCGAGTGCATTGATGTCGCTCACCCTGTCACTCCCTGCTCATGCTGTCGTCCGGCTGCGGCAAACCGCTCCGCCGGAGCGCCGTTGCCGGCGCCGAACACAGAAAGGCCCGCGCGGCGGTGTGCCGGCGCGGGCCTTCGAGATCAAGCGGCCGACAGTGTCAGGCCGCGCGCTTCTCGCCGACGGCGCGCTCGTAGGCGCCCTCGAACTCGGATTCCTTCAGATAGGCGAGAGCCGCCTTGGCCTGCTCGACCAGCACCGCGAACGCTTCCGGCTCGTGGATGGCGATGTCGGACATGACCTTGCGGTCGACCTCGATCCCGGCCTTGGCCAGACCGTCGATGAACCGGCCATAGGTCAGGCCATGCTCGCGGACGGCGGCGTTGATGCGCTGGATCCAGAGGGCGCGGAAATTCCGCTTCTTCACCCGGCGATCGCGCGTCGCATACTGCTTCGAGCGGTCGACGGCGGCCTTCGCCGCGCGGATGGTGTTCTTGCGACGGCCGTAGAAGCCCTTCGCCTGCTTCAGCACCTTCTTGTGCTTGGCGTGGGACGTTACGCCCCGTTTCACTCGTGCCATGATATCGCTCCTGAAATTCGCTCGTTACCCACGCCGCTCAGCGGTTGTAGGGCATGTAGATCTTGACGATCCGCTCGTCGGGTTTCGACAGGATCTTCGTGCCGCGTGCGTCGCGAATGAAGTCTCTGGAACGCTTGATCATGCCGTGGCGCTTGCCGGCAAAGCCTGCCTTGACAAGGCCGCTGGCCGTCATCCGGAAGCGCTTCTTGGCGCTCGCCTTGGTCTTCATCTTGGGCATTTTGCTCTCCATCGTGTGGGGATCGCGACCATGTCGGGCTGCCCTGGGGCCAGCCCGGCTCGTTCCGTCATACAGTCGGAAGGGTCGCGAAAGCATTATGAACCGCCACGGCATGCCCTGCCGGCCAGTTCTGTTTCGACGGTGCGCTTATAGGCGGGACGCCGCCCCGGCGCAAGGCCCTGCCAGGTGTGCCTCCAGGCCGGCGATACAAGTATCCGTCACCGATCGGCTTCACCCGTTCTTGCGTCGACAAATATTGTCGAGATTCCGGCTCACCGTAGCTTGCCACGAACGGTCTCAAGTGAGATCATGTCGTCAGGGCATAGGAATGATAAGCAATGGTGCTCATTAATTTTCCTGGCCGCCTCGATTATGTTCGAGAGCGCGTCGTTCTTGCATCCATCCTTCCGTCATCATGGCCGCTAGTGCTGCGTTGCATCGAAGAATTCTTCCCGCAGGCGTCCGCAAGGGTCGAGCGGATGCCCGTGCATCAATCCGCGAAGGCGGCGCCGATGCTGCTGGCCGGCAGGCGGCGCGTGGAAAGCTGCTCGTTGACCCAGGACGCGCGCGTTCCTCTTGAAGATGGCGACCGGCTCGTCGCCGGCGCGGTGGTCAGGCTGGATTCGACAGGCCCGCTGCGACCCCTGTCAGCGGCGGACGGCGCCGGGCTGGTCATGGCGGTCGAGGCGGATGAGGCCGTTCTGCTCGCCGTGCACTTCCCGGAGCGGCTCGGCCAGCAGTACTACGCGGCGATCGCGACGCTGCTGCGCCGCCTTAGCGACGATCTCATCCTCAGCTATCGCGTGACGCGGACCTTGGCCCAAGGGGGTCGCGTCGACCGTGTCGTTCTCGAGGCCGGCTGGGACCGGCTGATGGCGGGGGTGGTGCTGCTGTCGTCGCGCCTGCGTGTTAGGGCCGCGAACATAGCGACCGACGATCTGCTGGCCGACCGCCGCTTCTTCCTGCCGCCGGTGGCCGGCGTGCTGCGACCGGCGGTCAGGTCCGATGCCGATCGGCTTCTTGATGCTGCGGAACGCGTCCTGCGGAGCGGCAGCGAGGGGGAGAGCCTGAGCTTCGCGGCGCTTCGCGGTCCGCGGCGCCTGCTGGTGCGCCTCCACCGGCTGGACCAGACCTCACCGTTCGGCGGATTGGCCGCGGCCGTGCGGCGCGAGGACCACCGGTTGATCGCCATCATCGAGCCGGAGCAGTCCGGCGGGACGGCGCAGACGAGCCCGCTCGCATCCCCTCTCGCCTCCCTGACATCGGGGACGGAGGCCAGCGACCCCCTGCAGACGAGCCTCTGCCGCGCTTGAGCGGCAGGCTCGGCAGCGTCGCCGAAAAGAAACGACCGGTTGCCGTCGATCCTGGGCACCGATTGGGCAGAGGCATATCTTGGAAGATGTCAGCCGGCCCGGATGCCTGCGCCGGGCCGGCGCCAAGGCGGAACGCGGCGTCTCCCGAAGGATCGCCGCGCCAGCATCATCCGCGCGGGGCGAGGACCATCATCATCTGCCGGCCTTCGAGTTTCGGCTCGGCCTCGACCTTGGAAATTTCCGCCGTCTCCTCGCGGACCCGGTTGAGCAGTCGCATGCCGAGTTCCTGATGCGCCATCTCGCGACCACGGAAACGCAGCGTCACCTTGACCTTGTCGCCATCGTCGAAGAACCGGCGAACCGCCTTCATCTTGGTCTCGTAATCATGCGCGTCGATATTCGGACGCATCTTGATTTCCTTGACCTCGATGGTCTTCTGGCGCTTGCGCGCCTCGGCCGACTTCTTCTGGTTCTCGTATTTCAGCTTGCCGAGATCGAGGATCTTGCAGACGGGCGGGTTGGCGGTCGGCACGATCTCCACGAGATCGAGACCAGCCTCCTCTGCCATCGACAGGGCTTCCTGAGTCGCGATCTGACCGAGGTTCACGCCCTCGATGTCGATCAGCTGAATCATCGGAACGCGAATCTCCTTGTTGGAGCGCGGTCCTTCCTTTTGGGTCGGTGGGGCACGAAATGGTCTGCGAATGGTCGTTGACTCCGGTTGTTGACGACGCTTGGCGGGTGGAAAACACGCAAGGGCCACCGGCTCCGCAAGGGAGCACAAGGCGGCCGACAAGGAGCGGTGCCTCCACGCGAGGAACTTCTATAGCATCGGCAGAGCCGTTTGGCACGCCGCGCCGCCATAAAATGTGGCCGGGACGGCCCTCCGACAAGGGTCGGCCTGCAATCGGCGATCGATTCGTCCCGCCCCGCGACGTCGCCGGCTGGTCACCCGAAGGGCTATCGGTCCGCGGCTTGGACGGCTAAACGCGTTCCTTCACCTTGGAGCACGCCCATGGACATCGCGCCCGAACGCGCCGGCTCGGTCATCGCCGGATCTGGAGAAGACGCCCGCCGGATCGCCTATGAGCGCCGCGACGGCGAGGGCCCGGCCCTCGTCTGGCTCGGCGGCTTCCGCTCCGACATGCGCGGCACCAAGGCAGAGCACCTGTCGCAACTGGCCGGCGCGAACGGGCTCGCCTTCTGCCGCTTCGACTATTCCGGCCACGGCGAATCCGGCGGCCGTTTCGAGGACGGCACGATCAGCCGGTGGGTCGAGGACGCCGCCGCCGTCATCGCCGCGGCCGTCGACAGACCGGCGATCCTTGTCGGCTCGTCGATGGGTGCCTGGATTGCCCTGCGGCTCGTCCAGCATGCGCGCGCCGCGCGCGGCGGCGTGCCGATCGTCGGCCTGCTGCTGCTGGCGCCGGCGCCCGACTTCACGCAACGGCTGATGGAGCCGAAGCTGACCGACGCCCAACGCCGGGAACTTGCCGAAAACGGCTTCCTCGCCGAGCCCTCGGCCTATTCCGACGAGCCGACGATCTACACGAAGGCGCTGTTCGAGGACGGCGCGGCGAACCTTGTCATGGACGGGCCGATCGACACCGGCTGCCCGGTAACGATCATCCAGGGCATGGCCGACCCCGACGTTCCCTTCGAGCACGCCCTCGCGCTGGTCAGCCACCTTCCCTCGGACGGCGTCGTGGTCACGCTTGTGCGCGACGGCGACCACCGGCTGTCGCGCCCGCGCGACCTGCAACTGATCGAACGGGCCGCGCTGGACCTTGTCGCTTCCGCCCGCGAAGCTGGATCAACAATATAGTTCCCAGCGTCTACACGGAATTTGGCGATTGTGATCAAATTGTCACCTGCGCCGATGACGTGCCTCAGAACCGTGCAGTTTCCATATGTTAGGCGGCTGACGACCGGTCTGCCGCCCGTCTCGGACGAGCGCGGCGAAGGGTTTTCCACCTACAAGCTTGCTTGAACCTGCCCTCTGTCACCCGAGCGACGCACCGGGTGCGTTGACAGGTTTGTGCGTTGCACCGAACATCCTTCGATCAGGTCAGAAATCGTTCGCTTCTTTGGGGGTGCGAATGTCAAGACTTCGCGCATTCGGCGCCACGCTATCGCTTTGCCTCACGCTGATTGCGGGCCCCGCAGCAGCCGATGCCACGGCAAAGTACATGACAGTGGGTCAGAGAACGACGCAGCCGATCGGCCATCATCTGTTCTGCCTCGAGAACAAGGATGAGTGTCGCCCTGGCGAACCGCGCGGCCTGGTGGCGCCGCTCAAGCTGGATCGCGAGCTGATCCTTGCCGTGGCCGAGGTCAACACGCGGATCAATGCGCGGATCGAACCGCGCTCTGATCAGGATCTCTACGGCACGGAAGAACGCTGGACCTATCCGGCCGATGCCGGAGACTGCGAGGATTATGCCCTCCTCAAGCGGCGCACGCTCCACGCGATGGGCATCGACCTCGCCAATCTCCTTCTCACCGTGGTGCGCAAGGGCAACGGTGAGGGGCATGCGGTCCTCACGCTGCACACCGACCGCGGCGACTTCATCCTCGACAACCTCAACTGGCGGGTGGAGGCCTGGAGCGATACGCCGTACAAATTCGTGAAGCGCCAGAGCAAGACCGATCCCGGCAGATGGCTCGACATCGACGTCGCCTCGGACGTGGTCGTGGGCGCCGTCGCACGGTAGGACGGGGGCGTCGGTGTCCGTCCGGGCCGGAACGCCTGTGGGGCAACAGCAGCCGGGCCGGTTTCAGCTGCCGGATTCGCAGCCTATTTTCCGGAAATATGGCCGATCGTTTAAACCACTTGATAGTCGGCGCGGTAGGACCCGTTACGGTGGGGACATGACTTGTCTATCACCGCAAGGACCTCCACCCGTGTCCCATGATGACGACAGGCAACTCGCCGGCGAGATAGAGGAGGCGCTTCGCGCCCTCGGCATCGCCAATCCCCGCTTCAACGACGACCGCAGGGTCGAACCTTTCGTCCGCGAGCTTCGCGGGGGAGAGATGAAGTCGGCCGGCGCGAGCGGCTCGGGGCAGCAGGACATCGACTCCGAAATCTGAGCCCGGTCTTCGTCACCGTCGGGGGTACAGAACGTCCGGCCGCACGTCCTGGAACTCAGCCCTCGTCGTCCGTCTCCGGGCCGGATGGTTCTTCCTCGCTGGCCGGAATGACGTAGGCCCCCGTCAGCCATCGGTTGAGGTCCACCGACTTGCAGCGCGCCGAGCAGAACGGATAGTTCTCGCGGTCCGATTGCCGCCGGCATTCGGGACATTGCCGCCGCGGCCGCAGCGGCGTGACCGTCGCGGGGCGGCCGGTCATGCGTCTTCCGCTTCGACCGTCGCGGCCTTCCACCGTCCGTGGATGTCGTAGCCTTCGCCGGCGAGCAGCGACAGCGTCTCGTAGAGCGGCAGGCCGACGACATTGGTGTAGGAGCCGACCATCCGGACGACGAAGCTGCCGGCGAGGCCCTGGATGGCGTAGCCGCCGGCCTTGCCGCGCCACTCGCCGGAAGCGAGATAACCATCGATGTCCTCGCGCGACAGGCGCTTGAAGCGCACGCGGGTCTCGACCAGGCGCTGGCGCAGCGCGCCCTTCGGCCCGACCAGGCAGACCCCGGTATAGACCCGGTGCGTGCGGCCCGACAGCGTGCGCAGATTGGCCATCGCATCCTCGACCAGCTCGGCCTTCGGCATGACCTGCCGGCCGACGGAGACGACCGTGTCGGCCGACAGCACGAAGGCCGGGCCGAGATCCATCTCGCTCAGCGTCGCGATCGCCGATTCGGCCTTCGCCTTGGACAGCCGCTTGGCCAGCGAGCGCGGATGCTCGTTGCGCTGCGGCGTCTCGTCGAGATCGGCCGGCAGCAGCCGGTCCGGCTCGATCCCGGCCTGGTTCAAGAGTTGCAGCCGCCGGGGCGAACCGGAGGCGAGCACCAGAAGGGGGCGCGCTGGCATCGATCCGTCCCGGTTCGGGTTACTTGAAGCGATAGGTGATGCGACCCTTGGTCAGGTCGTAGGGGGTCATCTCGACCAGCACCTTGTCGCCCGTCAGGACGCGGATGCGGTTCTTGCGCATGCGGCCGGCCGTGTGGGCGATGATCTCGTGCTCGTTCTCGAGCTTGATCCGGAAGGTCGCGTTGGGCAGCAGTTCGGTGACCACCCCGGGAAATTCCAGAACTTCTTCTTTTGCCATCGGGTAAATGCCTTGAATGTTGTTTGGGGCGCGGTGCCGCAGCATCGCGCACGACTGCCACCGCGAAAGCGGCGACGAAACGGAAATCGGGGCCCTAGATCGGAGGAAACGGCTGAAAAAGCAAGCCACCGCCGATTTCGGCCGGGCCGGGCCGAATCGAAACGATCAAGAACTGATGCGAACGATGTCGGCGCCGCAATTGCCGAGCTTCTCCTCCAGGCGCTCGAAGCCCCGGTCGAGATGGTAGACGCGGTTGACCGTGGTCTCGCCCTCAGCGACGAGGCCTGCGATGACCAGCGACACCGAAGCGCGCAGATCGGTCGCCATGACCGGCGCGCCGCGCAGCCGCTCGACGCCCTCGACCGTCGCCACCTGGCCCGACAGGGAGATGCGGGCACCCAGCCGCGCCAGTTCCTGCACATGCATGAAACGGTTCTCGAAGATCGTCTCGGTGATGTGCGAGACGCCGCTGGAGCGGGTCATCAGCGCCATGAACTGGGCCTGCAGATCGGTCGGGAAGCCTGGATAGGGGTCGGTCATCACGTCGACCGGCGAGATGCCGCCGCCATTGCGATAGACCCGGATGCCGTTCTCGACGCTCTCAACGGTGACGCCGGCGTCGCGCAGCGTGCCGACGGCCGACTGCAGCAGCGCGGCGCTGGTGCCGGTGAGCGTCACGTCGCCGCCGGTCATCGCCACGGCCATGGCATAGGTGCCGGTCTCGATGCGGTCCGGCAGGACCGGATGGCGCGCGCCGGACAGCGCCTCGACACCCTGGATCGTGACGGTCGACGTGCCGGCGCCGGAGATCTTGGCGCCCATGGCATTGAGGCACTTGGCGAGGTCGACGATCTCGGGCTCGCGCGCGGCGTTCTCGAGGACCGTCTCGCCCTTGGCCAGCGACGCTGCCATCAGCATGACGTGGGTCGCGCCGACCGAGACCTTGGGGAAGACGAAGCGATTGCCGACGAGGCCGCCCTTGGCCTCGGCGACCGCGTAGCCGGCGTCGATGTCGATCGTCGCGCCGAGCGCCCGCAGCCCGTCGATGAACAGGTCGACCGGTCGCGTGCCGATGGCGCAGCCGCCGGGCAGCGAGACCTTCGCCCGGTGCATGCGCGCCAGGAGCGGGCCGATGACCCAGAAGCTCGCCCGCATCTTGGAGACCAGCTCGTAGGGGGCGGTCGTGTCGACGATGGTGCGGGCGTTGAAATGGATAGTGCGGCCGAGGCCCGGATCCTGATGCAGGCGCTTGCCGGCGACGGCGTAGTCGACGCCGTGATTGGCGAGGATGCGGATCAGCTGCTCGACGTCGGCCAGATGCGGCACGTTCTCGAGCGTCAGCGTGTCGTCGGTCAGCAATGCAGCGATCATCAGCGGCAAGGTGGCGTTCTTGGCGCCGGAAATCGGGATCGTCCCGTTCAGCTCGTTGCCGCCGCGAATGCGAATGCGATCCATGAAGTGTCCTGATCCAGCCCGTCGAAGTCCCCGCAACGGCGGTTCCTACACCAGCCGACCCGGCGAGACAAATGCCGCGACGGCGCGCGGGAAGCGCGCCCTGCTATTCCGGGCGCATCAGCACGACGGCGCCGAAGACGAAGAGGCCGATCAGGGCGATCTTCCAGAAGTCGCCGCGCCGCCGCAGCCCCGGCAGTCCCAGCGGGCGGACGAGATGGACCGCCATCAGCAGGATGAAGAGGATCGAGAAGAGCTTGTTCATTGCCCAGCGACGTAGCCGATCCCCCGCCCCCGCGCCAGCGATGGCAGTCGGACGGCGGCGTCAGATCGAATGCAGCGCCCCGGAGGCGACGACCGGACCGGTCGGCAGGCCGGTCGGCGAGCCGCCCTCCGGCTCCATCGACACGGCGAGCGCCGCGTCGGGCATGCCCAGCCCACTGCCCTCCAGCGCCACGTGCAGCGGCCGCGCCATGTCGATCAGGCCGAGCGATATCGGCGCGGCGCCGCCCGGCGGCACCAGCCACAATTCCGGCACCCGGCCGGGCTCCTCGGCATGGACGACGGGAATCAGCGTCGCCATCGAGGTGGCGGTATCGATGACGACGGTGACGAGCGGCGTGCCGTCCTCGGTGGACAGCGTCGCCGTCATCATGCCGTCGGCCGGCGGCGCCAGATCGCGGCCGGCGACGAGGATCAGCGCCGCCAGGCTCGCGACGGCGAGCCCCATGCCGGCGAGCCCCAGCCATTGCCAGATCGCCGAAACACGGCGGCCCTTCGGCCGGTCCGCCGGCTGCGTCGCCTGGCTGCGGGTCATCCGGCCGAGATCCGCCTCGATCCGCGACCAGATCCCTTCCGGCGGCGTCGCCGGCTCGACGGCACTGCTCATCGGCCCGAGCAGTTCGGTCCACTCGGCGAGGACGGCCGCGAAGGCGGGATCGCGCAGCGCCCGGCGCTCGACCGACCGGCGTTGACCGCCACTCAGGACGCCGAGCACGTACTCGGCGGCCAGATGCGCATCCTCGCGTCCGTGATCGACCGCGTCGCTCATGACGACAGGCACTCCTTCAAGCGCATCAATCCCCGCCGGATCAGGCTCTTCATCGTACCGAGCGGCACGCCCGCCGTCTCGGCCAGTTCCTCATAGGTGCGGCCGCCATAGAACGCCGTGACGATCGCGCCGCGCGTGCGATCGTCGAGTGCGCCGAGGCATTCGGCCAGCCGGCGTGTGTCCTCCGAGCGGTGCAGCAGGGCCAGCGCATCGGGCGACGCGTCGGCGATGTCCACCGCCTCGTCCACCGGCCGGTCGAAGGCGCGCGGGCCGATCTGGCGGCGGCGGTCGATGGCGCGGTTGCGCGCGATCGTCGCCAGCCAGGTAATGGGGCTCGCCCGCGCCGGATCGAAGCTGTCGGCCCGGTTCCACACCGTCAGATAGACGTCCTGCAGCACGTCCTCGGCCTCTTCGCGGCTGTCCAAGATACGCAGGCAGACGCCAAAAAGCTTCGCCGCCGTGCGTTCGTAAATCTGTCGCAGGGCCGCGCGGTCGCCGTCCGCGACGGCGCGCAGCCGATCGACCAGATAGGCGCGACCCTCGCCAGGGCTCATCCTGGACATGCAGCCCGCGGCAGGATCGTTTCACCGTTCATGGCGCCAGCCGAACAGGCTTGCGGGCGGAAAGTCAACGACGGCGCCTCTCGTCTGCGCTGCAGGGCGTATCCGGGTGGCCGCGCCTCAATAGGGTGCCTCGCTGGTGCCCATCTCGACATAGACGGACTTGACCTGGCTGTAATGCGCCAGGGCCTCGCGGCCATTCTCGCGACCGATGCCGGAGCGCTTGACGCCGCCGAAGGGCATCTCGACCGGGGTGAGGTTGTAGGCGTTGATCCAGCAGGTGCCGGCCTGGAGCTTCGCCACCACGCGGTGGCCGCGCTGGATGTCGCGCGTGTAGACGCCGGCGGCGAGGCCGAATTCGCTGGCATTGGCCCGGGCGATCGCTTCCGCCTCGTCGTCGAAATCGAGGACGCACATCACCGGTCCGAAGATCTCCTCGCCGGCGATGCGCATATCGTCGGTGACGTCGGTGAACACCGTCGGCGCGACGAACCATCCCTCGGCGAAGCCCTCGACGGTCGCCGCGCTGCCGCCGCAGGCGACCGTCGCGCCCTCGCCGCGGCCGATGTCGAGATAGGACAGCACCTTGTCGTACTGTGCCTTCGAGACCAGCGGCCCGAGATCGGTGGTCAGCTTCATCGGATCGCCGAGCGCGATCGCACGGGTGCGCTCGACCAGCCTCTCCACGAAGGCCGCGCGCACCGAGCGCTCGACGAAGACCCGGGTGCCGTTCGAGCAGATCTGGCCGGTGGAGTAGAAATTGCCGAGGATCGCGCCGGAGACGGCAGCGTCGAGATCGGCATCGGCGAAGACGAGGATCGGCGACTTGCCGCCGAGCTCCAGCGTCACGTGCTTGGTGGTGGCGGAGGCGGCCAGCATGACCCGTGCGCCGGTCGGCACCGATCCGGTAACCGAGACCTTGGCGATGCGCGGATGCGAGGCGAGCGTCGCGCCGACGGGGCCGAGGCCCTGGACGACGTTGAAGACGCCGGCGGGCAGCCCGGCCTCGGAGAGGATCTCGGCGAGTTTCAGCGCCGTCAGCGGCGTCGTCTCCGACGGCTTGAAGATCATCGCGTTGCCGCAGGCGAGTGCCGGCGCCGCCTTCCATGAGGCGATCTGGATCGGATAGTTCCAGGCACCGATGCCGGCGCAGACCCCCAGCGGCTCGTGCCGCGTGTAGGCGAAGGAGCCGCCGAGATCGATGTAGTCGCCGCGCAGGTCGGCGGCGAGCGCGCCGAAATATTCCAGCGCCTCGGCGCCCGAGGCGGCATCTGCCACCAGCGTCTCGGCCAGCGCCTTGCCGGTGTCGAGCGTCTCGAGTTCCGCCAGCGCCTGGTTGCGGTCGCGCATGATGGCGGCCGCGCGGCGCAGGATCCGGCCGCGCTCGGCGCCGGTCATCGCCGCCCAGACGGCCTGGCCGCGCTCGGCGGCCGCCACCGCCTGCTCGATCAGCGCGGGGGTCGCCGCATGCAGCCGGGCGATGGTCTCACCGGTCGCCGGATAGACGCTGTCGAAGGTCTCGCCGGCTTCGTCCTCGACATAGAGACCGTCGATGTAGTGGGAGGCCGGGGGCTGGGCGCGCATGGGAGATCCTTCGGCGAGACGTGTTTCCCGGCTTTCTACGCGTCACAGGCCGGTTCGGCTACACGCTGCGTCGCGCCGGGGCAGCACGGAGCCGGGCGGTCGTGGCCGATATTGACGGGACGGCGGCGAGCCCCCATCTGGGCAAAGGGCCGAGGGACCCTGCCGCTCGCGGGCGAAAGCCATGGTGAATTCCCTTCCCCGTCATCCGTGATGTCTTATCGAGAGGCATGCGGCCGGCCGGCAATCGCGAGCTCCCGTACTTCCAGCGCCGCATGCGATGACCTCGAAAGGTTCAGCAGATGACCGGCATGACTTCGACAATTCCCGCCTTCAAGGCTCAGGCCCGGCGCTTGCGCACCGGCCTTGCCGATGGCGGCCACACGCTCAGCCATGGCGCGGCGCTCGAACTCGTCGCCCGCCAGCATGGCTATCGCGACTGGAACACACTCAGCGCAATGGCCGAGCGCGGCCCGACCGTCGCCGACCTGACGATCGGCGCAGCCGTCTCCGGCCGCTATCTCGGCCAGGACTTCACCGGCCAGCTGATCGGCCTGCAGGTGCTCCCCAAGGGCGGGCGCTACCGGGCGACGATCCAGTTCAACGAGCCCGTCGACGTGGTTGCGTTCGAGAGCTTCTCGGCGTTCCGGCGCCGCGTGACGGTGGTCGTCGACGCCACCGGCGCGACGGTCGAGAAGACCTCGAACGGCCAGCCGCATCTGGCGCTGACGTTCTAGGCGGAATGGCAACGCGGGGCCGGGAGCCATGCTTCCGGTCCCGCGGCGATTCTGCAAGGAAAGCCTTGAAGCGGAACCGGCTGCGGCGTTGCCGCGTAACGCAGACAACGCCGCGGCAACGATCCGAGGATGCCATGACGACCCACCCGACCGACACCGACGCATACATCACCATCGAGCCCTATGACGGCCCGGTGGTCGTGAATTTCCATGGCGCCATCGTCGCCTCCACCACGAACGCACTCCTCCTGAAGGAACGCGGCTACGAGCCGGTCTTCTACATCCCGAAGGACCGGGTGGAGATGGCCTTCCTGCAAGCGAACGACCACCGCACCACCTGCCCGCACAAGGGCGAGGCGCGCTACTGGTCGATCACCGCCGAAGGCGAGGCCGCAGACAATGCCGTCTGGGCCTACGACACGCCGCATGAGGGTGTGGCGGCGATTGCCGGCCATGTCGCCTTCGACCGGCGCCACGTGACGATCGACGCCGGCTGACCAGGCTCTGCGACCGCTGCCTCAGCGGTCGTTGTGGCCGAGGTCGCGTTCGGGATCGAGACGGTCCCGGACCCTTTGCTTGAGGATCTTCGCCTCGGGAAAGCCGCCGTCGGCCTTGCGCTCCCAAATCGTCTCGCCGTCGTAGCCGATCTCGAAGACACCGCCGGTGCCCGGCACGAGGGCGACCTCGCCAAGGTCGGGGCCGAAGGTCGACAGCAGTTCCTGCGCCATCCAGGCGGCGCGCAGCAGCCACTGGCACTGCGTGCAGTAGGTGATGGCTATCCGCGGGCGGCCGGGGATTGCGGTCATCGGCTGTACTCCTCATCGATCCTGCGCTAGGTCCGTCGCGACCCGAAACGGCGTTCTGCCGACCCGCCTCGCTCAACGATCGGCTGCCATGGCGCGCTCCGTCCGTTCAATTCCCGGCATGCGCCGGCGCCGGCTGCGTACCCGCTTCACGCGTGCCCGCATCCGCCTGCGCCGGCTCTATCATGGGCGTCGGCCGAACGCGTTGCGTTTCCAGATGGCGGTGCTCGTCGTCGATCTGGTCATCATCGCGTTCTTCATCGCGAGCCCGGTGCTGCGCGAGAGGCCGTCCTTCCTCGTCATCGATTATTCGGTGGCGGCAATTCTCGGGATCGACATCGCCGCCCGCTGCTTTGCCGCGCGCGAGCCGCTGCGCTGGCTCCGGCAACCCTTCGTCCTGCTCGATCTCATTATCCTGGCGACGCTGCTCTTTCCCAACGAGCTGATCAATTTCGGCTTCCTGCGCATCGTCCGGCTGTGGTCGATCTCCCAGAGCGGCGCGCTCTGGCGGCCTTTGCGCCGGTGGGGCCATCCCGAGTTGGAGACGCCCGGGCGGGCGATCGTCAACCTGATGACGTTCCTCTTCCTCGCCACAGGCTTCATCTACACGACCTTCTTCCGTTACGGCTCGGGCCTCGAGGGCTACATCGACGCCTTCTATTTCACCGTGACCTCGGTGACGACGACCGGCTATGGCGACATCATCCTGCCGGGCACATGGGGCAAGCTGACCTCGATCGTCATCATGATCATCGGCATCTCGCTGTTCGTGCGCCTCGCGCAAGCGGTGTTCCGGCCGTACAAGGTGATGTTCCCCTGCCCCGATTGCGGCCTGCAGCGGCACGACGCCGATGCGGTGCACTGCAAGGCCTGCGGCCACATGCTCAAGATCCGCGACGACGGCGCCACCTAGGAAAGCCGCACCACCAGCGCGAGGTGGCTTGAACCCTGCAAGTTTCCTTGTATGGTTGCAGCATGATCGATGAGACCGCCGTCGCCGCGCTCGCCGCCCTCGCCCATGCCGACCGCCTCAGCGCCTTCCGGATGCTGGTGCGCGCCGGACCGAACGGCATGCCGTCCGGCGAGATCGCGACGCGTCTCGCCATCGCGCCCACCCGCATGAGCTTCCACCTCGCCGCGCTCGAGCGCTCCGGCCTCGTGCGCTCGTGGCGCGATGGACGGCGCATCCGCTACGCCGCGCATTTCGACGCAATGCGCGGGCTGCTGGCGTTTCTCACCGAGGATTGCTGCGAGGGCCATCCGGAGATCTGCGGCATCACGGCCGATCCGTGTGGCTGCGACGAAGAGCAGAACAACGCCAAATCACAACAGGTCCGGGCGTTCGTCCCGGCCGGGGAGGAGAGACGATGACGACCGAAGACCGCCCGATGAACGTGTTGTTCCTGTGTACCCGGAACTCGGCGCGTTCGATCATCGCCGAGAGCATCATGAACCGCACCTATGGGCCGCGGTTCATGGCCTATTCCGCCGGCAGCGATCCTTCCGGCGAGGTCAATCCGATGACCATCGACCTCTTGAAGCGCCTCGGCTTTCCGACCGAGGATCTTGCCTCGAAGCCCTGGGAAGAGTTCGCCGAGGACCGCGACGGCGCGCCGAAGCTCGACTTCGTCTTCACCGTCTGCGACGACGCGGCCGGCGAGACCTGCCCGGTCTGGCCGGGCCAGCCGATGACCGCGCACTGGGGCGTGCCGGATCCGGCACGGGTCGAGGGCACGGTCAGCGAACGAGCCTTCGCCTTCGCCGACACGTTCCGCATGCTCAACAACCGCATCTCGATCTTTGCAAGCCTGCCGTTCTCCAGCCTCGACAGGATCAGCCTGAAGCGCCGGCTCGACAAGATCGGGGCCGTCGACGATGCTGAGACCGGCCGAGAAACCGCCGCCTGACGAAAGACCCATCATGACCGTGACGATCTACCACAACCCCGATTGCGGCACCTCGCGCAACACGCTGGCGATGATCCGCCAGGCCGGCGAGGACCCGGAGGTGATCGAGTATCTCAAGAACCCGCCGAGCCGCGAGACGCTGGTCGAACTCCTCAACATGATGGGCATGAAGCCGCGCGAAGTGCTCCGGCAGAAGGGCACCCCCTATGCCGAGCTCGGCCTCGACGATCCCAAGCTCAGCGACGAGGAACTGCTCCAGGCGATGATGGAGCATCCGATCCTGATCAACCGTCCGATCGTCGTCACCGAGAAGGGCGCGCGGCTCTGCCGCCCGTCCGAAGCCGTGCTCGACATCCTGCCCGACCCCGCCATCGGCCGCTTCGTCAAGGAAGACGGCGAGATCGTCAGCGGCGGCGCATGACCCACAGCATGAGCGATGCCGCGGCCCTCGATCTGCCCAACATTGCCCTCGATGAGCTGCACCGGATCGACGCCCTCGCGCTGGCCGGGCCGGACGCGCCGGCGCACCCGCCGCGGGTCTTGGTCCTCTACGGCTCGATCCGCGAGCGATCCTATTCGCGCCTGGTCGCGGAGGAATCGTCTCGGCTGCTGCGGTGGTTCGGCTGCGAGGTGAAGACGTTCGATCCACGCGATCTTCCCTTGCCGGACGGGGCGGAGCCCGACCATCCGCGAGTCAAGATGCTGCGCGACCTCGCGATGTGGTCGGAAGCCATGGTCTGGGTGAGTCCGGAGCGCCACGGCGCGATGACCGCGATCATGAAGGCGCAGATCGACTGGCTGCCGCTGTCGCTCGGCGGCGTTCGCCCGACCCAGGGCAAGACGCTCGCCGTCATGCAGGTCAGCGGCGGCTCGCAGAGCTTTAACGCGGTCAACCAGATGCGCATCCTTGGCCGCTGGATGCGGATGGTCACCATCCCCAACCAGTCTTCGGTCGCCAAGGCCTTCAACGAATTCGACGAGGCCGGGCGGATGCGCCCCTCGCCCTATTACAACCGCATCGTCGACGTCTGCGAGGAGCTGGTGAAGTTCACCCATCTCATCCGCGGTCGTTCGGCCTATCTCACCGACCGGTATTCCGAGCGCGTCGAGAGCGCGGAAGCAGTCTCCCTTCGCGTCAACCAGCGCTCCATCTAGGCCGGATCCCCACCCATGCTCGCCTTCGTGATCTTCATCGCCACGCTCGTTCTCGTCATCTGGCAGCCCAAGGGGCTGGGCATCGGCTGGAGCGCGCTCGCCGGCGCCGCCGTGGCGCTGGCGGTCGGCGTCGTCGATCTCGCCGATCTTGTCGTCGTCTGGGACATCGTCTGGGATGCGACCTTCACCTTCGTCGCGCTGATCATCATATCGCTGATCCTCGACGAGGCCGGCTTCTTCCACTGGGCGGCGCTGCACGTGACGCGCTGGGGCGGCGGGCGGGGCCGGCGGCTGTTCCCGCTGGTCATCGTGCTCGGCGCGGCGATCGCTGCCGTCTTCGCCAATGACGGCGCGGCGCTGCTGTTGACGCCGATCGTGCTCGCCATCCTGCTGCGGCTCCAGTTCAAGCCGGCGGCGGCCTTCGCCTTCATCATCGGCACCGGCTTCGTGGCGGATACGACCAGCCTGCCGCTGGTCATCTCCAACCTCGTGAACATCGTCTCGGCGAATTATTTCGGCATCGGCTTCGACCGCTACGCCGCCGTGATGGTGCCGGTGAACTTCGTCGCGCTGGCGGCGACGCTCGTCGTCCTGTGGGTCTATTACGGCCGCAACGTCCCGGAAACCTACAAGGTCGACGACCTCGAGCCGCCGCGCAGCGCCATCCGCGACCATCACGTTTTCCGCGCCGCCTTTCCGCTGCTCGGGGTCCTGCTCGTCGCCTATTTCGTCACCGCGCGCTTCGAGGTGCCGATCGCGCTCGTCACCGGCGCGGCGGCGCTGATCCTCGTCGCCATCGCCGGCCGGTGGTTCTCCGGCAACGAGCCCGTCGTCTCCGTACCGCGGGTGCTGCGGAATGCGCCCTGGCAGATCGTGCTGTTCTCGATCGGCATGTATCTGGTGGTCTACGGGCTGGGGAATGCCGGGCTGACGGAGCTTGCCGCCGGGCTGCTGGTCTGGCTCGCCGGTCAGGGCACGTTCGTCGCTACGGTCGGCACCGGCTTTGCCGCCGCCATCCTCGCCTCGGTGATGAACAACATGCCGTCGACGCTGGTCGGCGCGCTCGCCATCGACCGTGCCGACGTCGCGCCGCTGACGCAGGAGCTGATGGTCTACGCCAACGTCATCGGCAACGATCTCGGGCCGAAATTCACCCCGATCGGCAGCCTGGCGACGCTGCTCTGGCTGCACGTCCTCGCCGGCAAGGGCGTGCGCATCAGCTGGGGCCAGTACATGAAGGTCGGCCTGGTGATCACGCCGCCGGTGCTGCTGGCGACGCTCGTCGGCCTGTGGCTGTGGCTGCCGGTGATCAGCGGCTGACGGTCGTCAGACCGCCGGCCACTGGTGGTGGAACACGCCGTCCTTGTCGAGGCGGTGGAAGGTGTGCGCCCCGAACAGGTCGCGCTGCGCCTGGGTGAGATTGGTGGTGCCGCGCGGCCGACGGTAGTCGTCGAGATAGGCCAGCGCCGCCGACAGCGCCGGCACCGGGATGCCGGCGAGCATCGCCCTGGCGACGATCCGGCGCAGCGCCCCCTGGCCGGCCGAGACGCGGGCGACGAAATCCGTCGCCTGCAGGAGGTTCACCACCGTCTCGCCGCTATCATAGGCGCGGGCGATATCGTCCAGGAAGCGCGAGCGGATGATGCAGCCGGCGCGCCAGATCCGGGCGATCTCCGCCAGCGGCAGGTTCCAGGAAAACTCCTGCGACGCCGCCGCCATGGTGGCATAGCCTTGCGCATAGGCGATGATCTTGGCGGTCTCCAGCGCCTCTTCCAGCTCGGCCAGGCCGGCCGCGTCGCCGGCGAACCCGCCGGCCTGGGTGGCGATGCCGGCATAGAGCGCACCCGCATCGGCGCGTTCGGAACGCCGCGATGAGACGCCGCGCGCCGACACGGCGGCTTCGATCGTGGTTGCGCCGACGCCGAGCTTCTGCGCCTCGATGACCGCCCAGCGGCCGGTGCCCTTCTGGCCAGCCTCGTCGACGATCACGTCGACCATCGGCTTGCCAGTCTCCGGATCGGTCTCGGCCAGCGTCACGGCGGTGATTTCGATCAGATAGGAGGACAGGCCTCTCGTGTTCCAGTCCTCGAAGATCGCGGCCATGGCCTTCGGCTCGAGGCCGATGCCGTCGCGCATGATGCCGTAGATCTCGGCGATCATCTGCATGTCGGCATATTCGATGCCGTTGTGGATGGTCTTGACGAAATGCCCGGCGCCGTCCGGCCCGAGCCAGGCGACGCAGGGCTCGCCCTCGTATTGGGCGGCGATGCGCGTCAGGATCGGCGACAGGAGGCCGTAGGTCGCCTCGGCGCCGCCGACCATGATGGAGGGCCCGTGCCGCGCCCCGAGCTCGCCGCCCGAAACGCCCATGCCGACGAATTGCAGCCCGGTTTCCTCGACCGCCTTCGAGCGGCGGATCGTGTCGTTGAAATCGGCATTGCCGGCATCGATCATCACGTCGCCGGCCGACAGCAGCGGTGCGATCGTGGCCATCTCGTCGTCGACGATCTTGCCGGCCGGCACCATGAACAGCACCAGCCGCGGGGTCTTCAGCGACGCGACGAAGTCTTCGAGCGAATCGGCGGGCACGACATTGTCGCCGATGCCCGGATTGTCGTCGCGCAGGGCGAAGGACTTGGCGATCGTGCGGTTGTGGACCGCGACCGTGAAGCCCTTCTGGGCGATGTTGAGCGCCAGGTTCGACCCCATTGTGCCGAGCCCGACGACACCGATATCGGCGGTTCTCTCAGTCATCCGTCATACTCCTGTCCGGCCATAACGGCCGCCGAAAGACATGCGCCGTCAGCTCTTCAGCCGCCATCCGGTGCGGAAGATCCATGCGATCACCAGGAGGCTGGCGACCATGAAGGCCAGCGTCATGGCGAGGCTGATGCCGATCGACACGTCCGAGGTGCCGTAGAAGGCCCAGCGAAACCCGCTGATCAGATAGACGACCGGATTGAGCAGGCTGACATTCTGCCAGAACTCCGGCAGCATCCGGATCGAGTAGAAGCTGCCGCCGAGAAAGGCGAGCGGCGTCACGATCAGCAGCGGCACGACCTGCAGCTTCTCGAACCCGTCCGCCCAGATGCCGATGATGAAGCCGAACAGCGCGAAGGTGATCGCCGTCAGCAACAGGAAGACGATCATCCAGACCGGATGCTCGATCCGCATGTCGACGAACAGCGTCGCGGTCGCGAGGATGATCAGCCCGAGCATCACCGACTTGGTCGCCGCCGCGCCGACATAGCCGAGCACGATCTCCATGCCGGAGATCGGCGCCGACAGGATCTCGTAGATCGTGCCGGTGAATTTGGGGAAATAGATGCCGAACGAGGCGTTGGTCAGGCTCTGGGTGAGCAGCGACAGCATGATCAGGCCGGGCACGATGAAGGCGCCGTAGGAGACGCCGTCGATCTCGGTGATGCGCGAGCCGATGGCCGCGCCGAAGACGACGAAATAGAGCGAGGTCGAGATGACCGGCGAGATGACGCTCTGCATGATGGTGCGGAAGGTCCGGGCCATCTCGAAGCGGAAGATCGCGGCGACGGCGGGGTAATTCATGCCTTTTCCTCCACCAGGCCGACGAAGATTTCCTCGAGCGTCGACTGCTTGGTCGACAGGTCGCGGAACCTGATGCCGGCTTCCGCCAGCAGCCGCATCAGCGTCGCGATGCCGGTGCGCTCGGCCTGGGTATCATAGCTGTAGGTCAGGCGCGTGCCGTCCGCCGAGATCGCGAGGTCGTAGTCGGAAAGGCTCTCGGGCAGGCTGGCGATCGGGTCCTGCAGATGCAGCATCAGTTCCTTGTGGCCGAGCTTGCGCATCAGCTCGTTCTTCTCCTCGACGAGGATGAGTTCGCCGCCGGTGATCACCCCGATCCGGTCGGCCATCATCTCGGCCTCCTCGATGTAATGGGTGGTGAGGATGACGGTGACGCCACCCTCGCGCAGGCGTTCGACGACAGCCCACATCTCCCGGCGCAGCGCGACGTCGACGCCGGCGGTCGGCTCATCGAGGAAGAGGACCTCCGGCTCGTGCGACAGCGCCTTGGCGATCATCACCCGGCGCTTCATGCCGCCGGAGAGCGTCCGGATCTTGGCGTCCTTCTTGTCCCAAAGGGACAGGTCGCGGAGCACCTTCTCGATATGGGCGGGGTTCTTCGACTTGCCGAACAGGCCGCGGGAGAAGGACACCGTGTCCCAGACCGATTCGAAGGCGTCGGTGGTCAGCTCCTGCGGCACCAGGCCGATCATCGAACGCACCGTTCGATAACCCTTGTCGATGTCGAGGCCGGCGACCGTCACCGTGCCAGTGGAGCGGTTGACGATGCCGCAGATGATCGAGATCAGCGTCGTCTTGCCGGCGCCGTTCGGGCCGAGCAGCGCGAAGATCTCGCCGGGCGCGATGTCGAGATCGATCGATTTCAGCGCCTGGAACCCACCCTTGTAGGTTTTCGAGACGTTGCGGATGGACAGGATCGGCGGGGGAGATTGGGTCGTGGACATGGTGCCATGGGTTTGGGCAGGCGCTGGCTGGGCCTGGCCGGGTTCGGCCTGGTGGCGTGCCGATCCGGCAGATAGGCAGTTCGGCGGCGAGGAAAAGACCGGCCGCCCTGCCTTGTCGCCCGCGCAGCGGCGCGTGGCGCGCTTCGGGGCCTTCCGGCCCCGACGGTCATCGTATCAGAACGGGTAGTTCTTGGCCCGGAAGCGGCCGGAGTCGATCTCGCGCTGGCGGCGTTCCAGATCGGCGAGCGAAATGGACTGGTCGAGATAATCCCGGACGACGTCGCGGCGGTGGTTGCTGCGGAACAGGCCGCGAATGGTGTTGGTGATGGTCATGGCATGTCTCCTTTCAGCACTGAAGCTAAGCGCCATGGTGCAACGCAGCAATGCGCCGAAACGCAACGCTGCCATGTGGTTGACGGGTAGCGGCGTTAAGATCGGCTTAACGTCCGGCGTGGACGCGGCACGGTGTGCGTTGCCTCCGTCGCCCGCCCCGACTAGATGTCGGACGATCGACGCCCACCAACGAGGCAGCATGGCCGCCCCCCTCTCCCGCGACGCCTCCACTGTCCGTCTCCGCGAGCCGGCGTCGTCTGCCAGCGTCACGACGCCATGAGTCTGGCGGGCAAGAACGTCCTGCTGATCATCGGCGGCGGCATCGCGGCCTACAAGTCGCTCGACCTGATCCGGCGGCTGCGCGAACGCGGCGCCGTCGTCCGGCCGGTGATGACGAAGGCGGCGCGCGAGTTCGTCACGCCGCTGGCCGTCGGCGCGCTGTCGGCCTCGAAGGTCTTCGGCGAGCTCTTCGACCGCGAGGACGAGCACGATGTCGGCCATATAAGGCTGGCCCGCGAGGCCGAGCTGATCCTCGTCGCGCCGGCGACCGCGAACCTGATGGCGCGGGCGGCGAACGGGCTCGTCGACGATCTGGCGACGGCCATCCTGCTGGCAGCGAAGGCGCCGATCCTGATGGCGCCGGCGATGAACCCGGCGATGTGGGCGCATCCGGCGACGCGGCGCAATCTCGCGCAGCTGACCACTGATGGCGTCCGATTCATCGGCCCGAATGCCGGCGAGATGGCCGAGGCCGGCGAGGCGGGAACCGGGCGCATGGCCGAGCCGACCGAGATCGCCGATGCTGCCGAGGCGCTGCTTGGCCAGCCACAGACGCTCGCCGGCAGGCACATCGTCGTGACTTCCGGACCGACGCACGAGCCGATCGACCCGGTGCGCTACATCGCCAATCGCTCGTCGGGGCGGCAGGGGCACGCGATCGCCGCGGCGCTCGCGGCGCTGGGTGCGAGGGTGACGCTGGTGAGCGGGCCGGTGACCATCGCCGACCCGGCGGGCATCACGGTGCGGCGCGTCGAGACGGCGCGCGAGATGCTGGCGGCGGTAGAGGACGCGCTGCCGGCGGATGCGGCGGTCTTCGTCGCCGCCGTCGCCGACTGGCGCGCCGAGGAGACAGCAACGCGCAAGCTGAAGAAGGCGGCGGGCACCACGCCGGCGCTGGCGCTTACCGAGAATCCGGACATTCTCGCGACGATCGGCCATCGTCCGGATCGGCCGCTCCTGGTCGTGGGCTTTGCCGCCGAGACCGACGACCTTCTCGCCAACGCGCGGCGCAAGCTGGATCGCAAGGGCGCCGACGCGATCGTCGCCAACGACGTGTCGAGCGAGCATGGCGTGATGGGCGGCGCCGATAACACCGTCCATATCGTCACGCGCGACGGCGTCGAGGCCTGGCCGAAGCTCGACAAAAGCGAAGTGGCGCGGCGGTTGGCGGCATGGGTCGCCGAGCGCCTCCAGGGCGGGGATACGGCATGACCAACCCGCCGACGATCGGCGTCAGCCGCCTGCCGCATGGCGCCGAGGCGATGCTGCCGGCCTTCGCGACCGCCGGGGCAGCGGGCGCCGACATCCGGGCCGCGCTTGTCGAGCCGCTGACGCTGGTGCCCGGCGGTCGGGCGATGGTGCCGACCGGCCTCGCCTTCGAGATTCCTCGCGGTTTCGAGGTGCAGGTCCGCCCCCGCTCCGGCCTTGCGGCGAACCATGGCGTCACCGTTCTCAACGCGCCCGGCACGATCGACAGCGACTATCGCGGCGAGGTGAAGGTGATCCTGGTCAATCTCGGCGATGCGCCGTTCAAGATCGAGAACGGCGACCGGATCGCGCAGCTGGTCGTCGCGCCGGTGACGACGGCAAGCTTCGAGGTGCGGGAGACGCTGGGCGAGACCGGCCGCGGCGCCGGCGGCTTCGGCTCGACCGGGCGCGGCTGACGCCGCATTACGTTTGGCACGCGAAAGAGGACGGTTTTCCTCGGCTCCGCGTCGTTTTGGGCGGTCCGACCTCACAAACCGCCCCTATCCGTCCTACCTTGATGACCAGACAAGGGTCGCGGCCTTGATGGCGCGCGACGAGGGAAGGAGGCGACCATGGACAGACCAGAGACCGAAGCCACGGCCCGCACGCACGGGCGCGGACGCATCTACGACTCCATCGTCGACACGATCGGCGACACGCCGATCGTTCGGCTGCAGAAGCTCGCGAGCGAGAAGGGCGTCAAGGCGAACCTTCTCGCCAAGCTGGAATTCTTCAATCCGATCGCCAGCGTCAAGGATCGCATCGGCGTCGCGATGATCGAGAAGCTCGAGGCCGACGGCACGATCACGCCGGGCAAGACGACGCTGGTCGAGCCAACCTCCGGCAATACCGGCATCGCGCTGGCCTTCGCCGCGGCGGCCAAGGGCTACAATCTGATCCTCACCATGCCCGAGACGATGTCGGTCGAGCGGCGCAAGATGCTGCGCCTGCTGGGTGCCGAACTGGTGCTGACCGAGGGCGCCAAGGGCATGAAGGGCGCCATCGCCAAGGCCGAGGAGCTGGTCGCGGGCATCCCGAACGCGGTGATGCCGCAGCAGTTCGAGAACCCCGCCAACCCGCAGATCCACCGCGTCACCACGGCGGAGGAGATCTGGAACGACACCAAGGGCGAGATCGACGCGCTGGTCTCCGGCATCGGCACCGGCGGCACGATCACCGGCGCCGGCCAGGTGCTGAAGGCTCGCAAGCCGGGCGTCTGGGTCGTCGCCGTCGAGCCGGAATCCTCGCACGTGCTGTCGGGCGGCGCGCCCGGCCCGCACAAGATCCAGGGCATCGGTGCGGGTTTCGCACCGGCCATCCTCGACCGCGAGGTCTATGACGAGGTCGTGCAGGTGACCAACGAGGAATCCTTCGAGCTCGCCCGGCTCGTCGCCCGGCTGGAGGGCGTGCCGGTCGGCATCTCCTCGGGCGCCGCTCTCGCGGCGGCGATCAAGGTCGGCCAGCGGCCGGAGATGGAGGGCAAGAACATCGTCGTGATCATTCCCTCCTTCGCCGAGCGCTATCTGTCGACCGCCCTGTTCGACGGGCTCGGCGACGACGAAGAGGCGGAGCCGCGCAAGGGCGCGCCGTCGATCTGACAACGATGACGGGGGTGGGCATCGGTGCCCGCCCCTTCGAACCCCGGATTCCGATGGACCTGTTCGCGGCGCTCGAGCGGCTGATGCGGATGGACGAGCGGGCCTGGCAGCGTCATGCCAGCCCGTGGAGCGTCTGGACGCGCGTCGCCGCCTTCCCGCTGCTGGTCCTGGCGGTCTGGAGCCGGGTCTGGATCGGCTGGTGGGCCGCGCCCGCGGTCGTCGTGGTCGTCGTCTTTCTGTTCGTCAATCCGCGCCTGTTCCCACCGCCGCGCCAGCCCGACAACTGGGCTTCCAAGGCGACGTTCGGGGAACGGGTCTACCTTGCCCGCAAGACTGTGCCGATCCCTGCCCATCACGAGCGTGCGGCGACCGTGCTCACCGTCATCTCCTTCATCGGGGCGGTTCTGCTAATTTACGGGCTGGTGGCCTTAAAGGTCACGCCGGTGCTGGTCGGCCTGCTCCTCGCCGCTGGCGCCAAGCTCTGGTTCGTCGACCGGATGGTCTGGCTCTACGAGGACATGGCTCGGATCAGGCCGCGGTATCGCGACTGGCTGATCCCTGCCCCCGGCCGAGGCGAAGCACGGCCGGCCGACGAAGAGCCGTAGCCTAGGAGAACGGGCCGACCGGACGCATGGCATTTCCGAGGGAGAGCGGGGGCACACATGCCATCGCCTCGCCCAGACTTTCATCAGCCCAACCGAAAGCGCCGCGCGGCGACACTGTCGCACGCACGGCTTCAAGGCGGTCGACGGCCCCTGAAACGACAGGAACCGGAAGCGCAAGGCGGGTCGATCAGGACCGGCTAGCGAGAAGGCAAGACCTCTCCCGCGCGCCGGGCGACGTCGTCAGCCGTAGGACGGACGCGGCGTCGCAGGAGCACCCGCGCGGGCTGCACCTGGGGCGCCCGGTGCGCCGGGACGCAGCTTGCGCTTCGGGCCGGGCAGCAGGCCTTCGCGCTGCGCCTGCTTGCGAGCAAGCTTGCGCGAACGGCGGATGGCTTCCTGCTTTTCGCGGGCGCGGCGTTCCGACGGCTTCTCGTAGGCGCGACGCGCCTTCATCTCGCGGAAAACGCCTTCGCGCTGCAGCTTCTTCTTCAGGGCCCGGAGGGCCTGATCGACATTGTTGTCTCTGACGTCGACTTTCAAAACAGCTCCTTCGTTCTAAAAACGGCAAATGCCCGCCGACGCGGGTCATTGCTTTCACGTGGGTCGGAAGACCCTTGTTGGATCAGGCGGCGGGCTTCTTGGCGCGCGCAGCGGGTTTAGCCGCCTTTGGCGCTGCCTTGGCCTTGGTCGCCGTCTTTGCCTTCGCTGCCGGCTTCTTCACCTTCGCAGGTGCCGGCGGTTCGGCGGCATCCCGCTCCAGCCGAAGCTGCTTGAGACGGGCCGTCTTCTCGCCGCGGGCCTGAGTCTCCGCGGCAATGATCCCGACCGCCGAACCTTTTACGGGACGGTCCGGAGGACCGGAAAGGACGGCTTCGGCGCGTTCGCGCGCCCTTCGAGAGTTGTCCATCGTATGGACCTTCTGTTCGTCTGTGTCGAAGCGCAGCACGCTGCGACAGGAAGGAAACGGCTGAGGCGGCCAACGGATCCCGTCGCCGCCTCAGCCGGTATCAGTTAGGCGCGCTGGACGTTGATCGCCTTCGGGCCCTTGCCGCGCGTGTCCGGCTCGGTGTCGAAGCTGATCTTGTCACCCTCGTTGAGCGAGGAGATGCCTGCGCGCTCGAGAGCAGATACGTGAAGGAACACGTCCTTCGCGCCGCCATCGGGCGTCACGAACCCAAAACCCTTCGCCTCGTTGAAGAATTTGACGGTACCAGTCTGGCTCATAGAATGACCTTCTGTCGCTTTGCCGGCCGCTTCCGGACACGGCTGAAGCCGTCGCAGTGCGAACGTCTTCCAGGTTGCTTATAGACGCGGCAAGCCGCGGCCGAAGTTCGGAAGTTCACAAGGATTCGGCGCAAGGGTCGGTTCCCTCGGCCCATCGGATCGAGTCCAAGGGCGACCCCTTGCGTGGTCGGAACGTCTGCCAAACTCCGGGTCTGCAAAATACCCGAAGCTCCATTATGAGCCGCGCCAACGCCGGACGCAAGGGCATCGCTGCCGCGCCGGCTGCTTCTGCCACGGTGTCGCGTCCCTGACGGACTTTTTACCCCGTCGGGAAGCCCTTCTCAGGCCGCGCCGTTCAGCGCCGCGAGACCCGCATCGGCATGCCGCCGAGCGGCTGGATGGTGATGCGCTGCACGACTTCCGGCGCCGCCCCGCCGGCATAGTCGAAGCGCAGACCGCGCAGCAGGCTCGCGAGCGCGATGACGCCCTCGTGAAGGGCGAAACCGGCGCCGATGCAGACTCGCGGGCCGATTCCGAAGGGCAGATACTGGAACCGGTCGATGGATTCGCGGTTGCCGGGCAGGAATCGGCTCGGGATGAAGTGATCAGGTCGGTCCCACAGCATCTCGTGGCGATGGATGAGCCAGGGCATCACCAGCACCGTCGAGCCGGCGGGAATGTCGACGCCGCCGGTGCTGTCGGCCGCCAGCGCCGTGCGGTTCAGCGACGGGGCCGGCGGATAGAGCCTGAGCGCCTCCTCGAAGGCGGCGCGCGTGTGGACCAGCTTGTCGGCCCATTCGTTCGGATCGGTCAGCGTCGGCAGCAGCGTGTCGAGCTCGGCCTCGACCAGCGCCCGCTCGTCCGGCGCCTGGCTGAGCAGATACAGCGTCCAGGTCAGCGAGCGGGCGGTGGTCTCGTGGCCGGCGCCGATGAAGGTGATGATGTTGTCCTCGATCTCGCCCGAGGAGAGCCCGTCCGCCTTGACCAGCAGCGACAACAGATCGTTCGGCGCGCCGTCCGGGTCGCGCTCGATCTGCACGCGGCGGCGGGCGATGGTGTCGGCGATCAGGCCGCGGAAATAGAGCATCGACTTCCGTCCCTTCAGCCGCCGGAGGCGGGGCAGGAAGGCGGGCGCGCCGAGCAGGTCGAGCGGGTCGATCCGGCCCATCGAGCCGAGGAACTGCTGGGTCGAGCGGGCAAAGGCCTCCGGCTCGCTGGCGATGTCGTCGGAGAACAGCGTCGCCTGGAGAATGTCGAAGGTCAGCAGCGTCAATTCATGCGCCGCGTCGGTGACAGTCCCCTCCTGCTCCGCCAGACGGTCGGCGGCGCGGCGCGAGCGCACCTCCATGGCGTCGGTGAAGCCGGCGATGTGGCGCGGCGTGAACACCGGGGCGATGGCCTTGCGGGTGCGGCGCCAGAGCGGCCCCTCGGCGGTCAGCAGCCCGTCGCGCAGGAGCGGCCGCAGGAGGCGCTGGCGCAGCGGCTGCATGACGTAGTTGCGGGCGTTGTCGACCATGCAGTGGCGCACGCCCGCCGGATCGTTGATGACGATGTTCGGCACGCCGAGCCAGCTGCCGCGGATGTAGGGCTCCTTGAAGGCGCGGGTGCCCCAGATCTCCAGCGGGTTGCGCGTCGCGGTGCGCAGGAAGCCGGCAAAGCCGAGTGGCGTTGCATGCGGCACCGGGGCGGGCGCGCGAAACGGTCGGGCTGACGGGTCGATGGGATTGTCCATGGGCGCGGGTATCCTTGCGTTCTCCCGCATATGGGAGCCGCGATGCCCTGCGTCGACAACGGCAAGCCTGCGCCAGCCGGCCGGCCGGCCCCTTCGCCTTTCAAAAGCCCTTGCGACACTCTATATACGGCGCACGCGAGAGGCGATTCGTCGCGGCTTGCCGTGCCTGTCCGAACCCAAGGAACATCATGTCCGCTGCGAACGATACGAACCCCATCTCCGAATCCGACTACGGCGCCGATTCGATCAAGGTGCTCAAGGGTTTGGATGCCGTTCGCAAGCGTCCCGGCATGTATATCGGCGACACCGACGACGGCTCCGGCCTGCACCACATGGTCTACGAGGTGCTGGACAACTCGATCGACGAGGCGCTGGCCGGCCACGCCACCGGCGTCACCGTCACGCTGAACCCCGACGGGTCCTGCACGGTCACCGACAACGGCCGCGGCATCCCGACGGACATCCACACCGGCGAGGGCGTCTCGGCGGCCGAGGTCATCATGACCCAGCTGCATGCCGGCGGTAAGTTCGACCAGAATTCCTACAAGGTCTCCGGCGGCCTGCACGGCGTCGGCATCTCCGTCGTCAACGCGCTGTCGGTCTGGCTGAAGATGACGATCAAGCGCCAGGGCAAGATCCACGAGATGTCGTTCAGCGAGGGCGTGCCGGACGCGCCGCTGAAGGCGATCGGCGAATCCGGCGGCGAGACCGGCACGACCATCACCTTCCTGCCCTCGACCGCCACCTTCACCGGCGTCACCGGCTTCGACTACGCGACGCTGGAGCACCGGCTGCGCGAGCTCGCCTTCCTGAACTCGGGCGTGCGCATCGTCCTTTCCGACCGGCGCCACGCCGACGAGAAGCGCACGGAGCTGTTCTACGAGGGTGGCCTCAAGGCGTTCGTCGAGTATCTCGACCGCGCCCGCAAGCCGCTGATCGGCGAGCCGATCGTCCTGCACGGCGAGAAGGACGGCATCGTCGTCGAGGCGGCGCTGTGGTGGAACGACAGCTACAACGAGAACGTCCTCTGCTTCACCAACAACATCCCGCAGCGGGATGGCGGAACCCACATGGCCGGATTCCGCGGCGCGCTGACGCGCCAGGTGACCGGCTATGCCGAGGCGTCCGGCGTCCTGAAGAAGGAAAAGGTCTCGCTGACCGGCGACGACAGCCGCGAGGGCCTTTCCTGCGTCCTGTCGGTGAAGGTGCCGGACCCGAAATTCTCCTCGCAGACCAAGGACAAGCTGGTCTCCTCCGAGGTCCGGCCGGTGGTCGAGAGCCTCGTCAACGAGACGCTGTCGAGCTGGTTCGAGGAGCATCCGCAGGAAGCCAAGATCGTCATCGGCAAGGTGGTCGAGGCGGCTTCCGCAAGAGAAGCCGCCCGCAAGGCGCGCGAGCTGACGCGGCGCAAGGGCGCGCTCGACATCACCTCGCTGCCGGGCAAGCTCGCCGACTGCCAGGAGCGCGATCCCGCCAAGTCCGAGATCTTCATCGTCGAGGGTGATTCCGCCGGCGGCTCGGCCAAGGGCGCGCGGTCGCGGCAGAACCAGGCGATCCTGCCGCTCAGGGGCAAGATCCTCAATGTCGAGCGGGCGCGCTTCGACCGGATGCTCGGCTCCGACCAGATCGGTACGCTGATCACTGCGCTCGGCACCTCGATCGGCAAGGACGAATTCAACGCCGACAAGCTGCGTTACCACAAGATCATCATCATGACGGACGCCGACGTCGACGGCGCCCATATCCGCACCCTGCTGCTCACCTTCTTCTTCCGGCAGATGCCGGAGCTGATCGAGCGCGGCCATATCTTCATTGCCCAGCCGCCGCTCTACAAGGTGACGCGCGGCAAGCAGAGCCAGTACCTGAAGAACGAGAAGGCGCTCGAGAACTACCTGATCGAAGGCGGGCTCGACGATGCCTCGCTGACGCTTCAATCCGGCGAAGTGCGGGTCGGCCGCGACCTGCGCGCCGTGGTCGACGACGCGCTGCAGCTGCGCCAGGTGATGGCCGGGCTGCATTCGCGCTACGACCGCAGCGCCGTCGAGCAGGCGGCCATCTGCGGCGCGCTGACGGCGGAAATCGCCGAAGATCCGGCAAGAGCGCCGGCCATGGCCGCGCGGATCGCGGAACGGCTCGACCTCGTCGCCGACGAGACCGAGCGGGGCTGGGCCGGCGAATCCGTCGACGGCGGCTACCGCTTCACCCGGACGGTGCGCGGCGTGACCGAGGCGCAGACCGTCGACGCGGCGCTCATCAATTCCGGCGACGCGCTGCAGCTCAACCGCCTCGCCGGGCGCCTGGCCGAGATCTACGACGGCATGCCGGTGCTGCGCCGCAAGGAGACCGAGCGGCCGCTGGCAGGGCCGCTGGAGCTGCTGCTGGCGGTGTTCGAGGTCGGCCGCAAGGGCATCGCGACCCAGCGCTACAAGGGCCTTGGCGAGATGAACCCGGAGCAGCTCTGGGAGACGACGCTCGATCCGGACGCCCGCACGCTGGTGCGGGTGAAGATCAACGACGCCACCGACGCCGACCAGCTGTTCTCGCGGCTGATGGGCGACGAGGTCGAGCCGCGGCGCGAGTTCATCCAGGAAAATGCCCTGTCCGTCGCCAATCTGGACATCTGATCGGGCGCGTGTAGCGAGGCTGGGAACCCCGACTCAAAGGGGGTCGGTGTCTGACTCGGATCCCGAAGAAGCCTGACTCTCGAAGCATGGCCTTGGTCCCTCCGGCCTGGGCCACGAGCTTTTCAAGACGTGCGTGGTGTTACGACGGCGGGGGGATAACCGATGTTCACAATCGGAAGACGTGCGAAACCGGACGTTCACTCTGAGGCGCGGTGCGCGGCGAACCCGGTGAGGTGCACGGGGACCGCCTCGGGACGCAGTTCCATCGCCGGGATCACGTAGTCTCCCGCGTTCTGCTGGCGGAAGGGGATCGGCGTCTCATTGAAGACGTTCCGCATTCGCTCGCGCAGGTCCTCCGATGTCACCTCGAAGCCTGTTTCGTCCATGCGGTCCGCCCTGTAGACCACAAAGGGCGGCAGCACGTCATAGCCGGGGTAAAACAGGACCCCGTGCTGGATCGGGAACAGCAAGTCTTCCATAGGCCCGTTGATGCCGCGCGGTCCGTAGTGGGAAGCCCATCCGCCCACCGTGACCAGTAGCATTGCCCTCTTTCCCGCCAAGCGCCCCTCACCGTACCGGTCGCCCCAGCGCGTGTCGCTGTGCTCGCCGACGCCATAGGCGAAGCCGTAGGCATAGACACGGTCAATCCATCCTTTCAGGATCGCGGGCATCGAGAACCACCAGAGCGGAAAAGCCAGGATCAAGGCATCTGCCTCTAGGAGGCGCTCCTGCGCCAACTTCACGTCCTCGGTCAATGTTCCTGAGGCGAAAGCCTCCCCGGAGGCGGCTGGCACCCGCAGGCGCTGCGATGGCGGAAGGGCAGAAAAGTCTTCTCGGTCGACCTCGCTCTTCCAATTCACAGCATAGAGATCGGTGATGCGTACGATATGGCCATCGGCGCGTAATTGCTCGACCGCCACATCGCGCAGGGCGTTCGTGAGCGAATTCGGATCAGGATGGGCGGATACGATCTGAATGTTCATGGCTATCTCTTTCGGTTCTCGCACCGCGGAGTTAGACACAGCCAGACTTATTCGGAAGATGTAGGAAATGCATATGACCGTTCCGGGCCTTGGATAAATCAGAAGTAACCCTGGAGCGAATGCGCAGCTTCGTTCGAGTGGCGGAGCGCGGCAACTTCTCCGCAGTTGCCCGCGAGCAGGGCGTTGGGCAGGCGACGATCAGCCGCCATGTGGCGGAACTGGAGCGGGCGCTTGGCACTACCCTGATCAACCGAACGACGCGCCATCTCACCCTGACGCCGGAAGGGACCCGCTACCACCAGGACGCGCGCGATATCCTAAGCCGGGTAGAGGAAGCGGGGGACGGAGTGCATCAGGCGACTGAAAGCCTCGCCGGAAGCATCCGCATCTCATGCACGGCCGCGCTCGCGATCCGCCATGTTGCCCCGGCTCTATTCGCATTCCAGGATCAGCACCCCAACGTCGCGATTGACTTCAACGTTTCCGACGTGCGGATCGACCTCGTTCAGGAAGCCGCCGACATCGCTATCCGGCTAGGGCGTCTCGAGGACAGCTCGATGCACCGCAAGTTCGTCGGCTCGTCCCGCCGCGTCCTCGTCGCTTCGCGCGAGTATATCGCTCGCCACGGCTCTCCCGACAGCCCTGACGACCTCCGGCACCATCGGGCGATCCGCATGAGCAACGTGGCGGACAGCGGGACGCTGGTCCTTCGAGGGCCCGGTCAAAGCATCGCCTCGGTGCCGTTCGGCGGCCAGCTTCTGGTGGATCACGGACTGGCGGCGCGGGAGGCGGTCGCCCATGGCCGGGGCATCGCGCCCACCCATCTCTGGCTGATCGACGACCTGATCGAAAGTGGTGCCGTCGAGGTTGTCCTGCCGGGCTACGCGCCTGAACCCGTTCCCCTGTCGATCCTCATCGTGCCGGGCCGTCTGCGCATCCAGCGTATCCGCCTGTTGGTAGACGAGCTGACTTCGTTCCTGCGCGAGCTCCCGGGCATCCACGTCTGAAGGTCTGCTTTCGGAACAGACCCCGTCTGCGAGGAAGGTCCTGAGTGGATCGTGAACGGAGCGGCAGCCATTCGCGAAGATATTCCGGAAGCGGACAGGCCACTGCATTCGGCCCTTTGTCCCATGCCCACGGCTCTTCAACTTAGCTGAAAGGTCTGGGTCACATCGTCGACGATCAAACCCCTGTGAGGCTCAAAGGCGAAAGCCGGACCGGCGCCGTCCGCGGTTGCGGCCGAAACCAGAACCACCGCCTCGCGGATGCCGACCACACCGCGGCCCGCCTGTTCGATTGCCTGTGCAACATTTACCGTCTGCCCGATGATGGTGTAGTCCATCCGCCCGTCGAAGCCGACGTTACCGACGGCCACCGGCCCCGTATGCAGGCCGATCCTCATTCGGCACGCATGCTGACCTTGGTCACGCCGCCCGACATTGAACGCTTCCACCTCTCGGGCTATAGCCATGGCGACGTGGCACGCAGCCGCGGCGTGATCGCTCCGTTCGTCGGGAGCCCCCCAGAATGCCATGACGCTGTCGCCGATGTATTTGTCGATCGTGCCGCCACCTTCCTCGATTATCGGCCCGATGCGTGACAGGAGCTCATTAAGGTAGTTCACGACATCATTTGCCGGGAGCTCCAGCGAGAACTGGGAGTAGCTTTCCAGATCGGTGAACATGACGGTGACATCGCGCATCTCGCTGAGCCGCACATCGGGGCCCGCTGCCATGAGGCGGCGCACGAGCGTCCTGGGAAGATAGGTTTCGAACCATGCGAGGCCGCCAGCCATGCGCTCGACGGCCCCGACCGCCTGGTTGATCTCCCGCACCGGACCGCGTGGCAATCCCGCGGCTCCGGAAAAATCCAGGACCTCGACGCGCGAGGCCACCTTCGCTAGCGCTAGCATGGGACGACCGAGCCGTCGCCCGACGAAGATGGCAACGAGGATAGCGACGGCCAGCAGACCGAGGCCGCCGATACCGATGGCGGTGACCATCCCGCGCTCGCGCCGGGTCTCGATGCCCGGCTAGTGGAACCCGACGGTCCACGGCTCAGTGCCGTAACCTGCAAGCGCGCGATAGACATAGGCGTTGGATTCGAACCCATCGGGTTCCAGCCAACTCCAATGCCCACGTGACCGTCGGAAAGGTTGCGCGCGCGACAGATCGTTGGCCTGTCGCGACCAGATCCTGGCCAATACCCGATCTCCGAATGCTCCGATCCGTGGGATCTGATCGCGCTGTCGACCGACGACCTGACTGGCTCTTGTCAGTTCCGGATGAGCGAGCACGCGACTGCGGCCGAGCAGCACGAAGGGGGTCTGACCGAAGTCATTCGCTGTTTCCATGAGATAACCGGAGAGCTTGTGGATCGGCACCATAGCGACCAAGGCGCCAGCATGATCCCGACGGGCAGATTTCAGGGCGGTGCCAAACGCGATCACCGGCTCTTCGAGAGCCGGGCTCCAAAACGGACCGAACCAGAGCGATCCCAAATCTGCGTTCAACTTATTCACGGCTTGTCGGACATGGGGCTGCTCCCCCATGGCTGCGCCGTGGTCGCGCCAGTTGCCCCCTTCGAGGATCAGCCAGGATTGGTCCGGCAGCGCGAGCGCAATCATGTCGACCTGCGGCGCCGCGGCGACGGCGGCAGCTAGGAAGGCACGCCGGACGTCGAGGTCTCGCGTGTCCAGCGAGGCGCCGCCCCCGGCTTCAACAGCATGGCCGAGCAGCGTTTCGACCTGTTCGAGCTGCGACACCAATGTCCCAACGATGCCGTCGAGGACGAGCTCACTGCGATCGCGCATGAGGCGGTCGGTATTGTCCCGGGCGCCAAGGTAGCCCAGCAGCACGACCGGAACCACGGCCACCATGACGAGCACGGTGAGCATCAGTGGCAGTAGCCAGGCAATCGGCATCCCCCGCTCGGCGGGTGGCGCCTCATTTCCGTTCACGCTCAGCGGTACAGCGGTCATGTTCCGGTCGTCTGGGGTTAATGGGATGGACGAGGCACGTGACCATCCCCGGCCGAAGGAAACTGGGAGGGGATCGATCCAGGGGTACTTGCTCCAGCCTCGCCTAGCGTTCATTGGAACATCGACATCCATGATAAAAAGTCGGGCTCATGACGTTTGATAGTCGCCTGCTGAATGGGATCGGAGTTCTCTCGGCCGTGGTCGAGGCCGGAAGTTTCGTGCGCGCGGGAGAAGCGCTTGGGCTCACCCAGTCTGCGGTCAGTCGCGCCGTCGCACGCTTGGAAGAGCGGGTCGGCCTGCGCATCTTCAACCGGAACGCCCGCTCGATTACCCTTACGGATGAGGGCCGCCTCTTCTACGAGCGCGTAGCGCCACACCTGTCCAGCATCGAGGAAGCCGCTACCGACGCCGCCGGATCCGTCGGTCAGGTGCGGGGTCGTCTGCGGCTGAACGTCGATGGCTGCTTCGGCCACTATGTCCTGTTACCCACCATCCAGACCTTTCTGTCACGGCACCCCGATCTGGCGGCCGAAATCCATGTCCGCGACCGCATGGGTGACCTCGTTGCCGAAAACTTCGACGTCGGAATCCATTTCGGCGAACCGCAGATGTCGTCGCTGACCTGCCGGCTGCTGTTGCGGACGCGGGTCCTGACCTGCGCCTCGCCTGCCTACCTCGAACGGAACGGAGCGCCTGACGGCCCCTCCGATCTCAGCGGACGCGAATGCATTCTGATGCGCGATCCAGCGACCGGGAAACACTACGACTGGGATTTCATCCGGGGCGGGGAGCGCGTCTGGGTCAAGGTATCCGGACGACTGACAGTGACGGATACGGGTGGCCTTTTGGCGGCCTGCCTCTCCGGTCATGGGATTGGCCAGCCGTTGGAAATCTACACGCGCCCTTTCCTTGCCGACGGTCGACTGGTTCAGCTTTTGCCAGACTGGGCAGAAGAGGTGTTCCCCCTCTACGTCTATCATCACTCGCCAAAGTCGATGTCCGCCAAAGTTCGAGCTCTCTTGGATTTTGTCACGGAAATCACTTCTTAAGGTCAGTATCAAGGGTGCGGGCCCGGTTTCGCACTATCTCCAAGCCATGTTGTAACCAATCCCGGCACCGGAGACGAATGAATAGAAATCATCCTTCGGATGAGCCGAAGGATCACATACACATGGCGGTGCTCCGCCGATTATGGCTGGCGGAGACATACTCTGAATCATCGTTGACTTGATCATTACGCATTCGAAGGAGGGCGGTCGCTCCGGTTAACCTTTGCGCCATCGGACCCAGCCAGGGTCCGCAACGAAAGGAAGTCTACCGTGACCTGCGATAGCAACCCCACTCAGTTTAACGATAAGATCAACAGACGAACACTGATTGCCGCCGCGGCGATCGCTCCAGCCCTGATCGCCACCGGCGTCTCAGGGGCGAATGCTCAGGCCGCGACCGGCACCGCGAAGGTGGCACTGGTTACCGGCTCATCGCGCGGCATCGGCGCGGCCGTGGCGAAGCGTCTTGCCCGCGACGGCTTCAGCGTCACCGTCAACTGCGTCGTGAACCGGGACCTCGCCGCAGCGGTCGTCGCCGAGATCGAGACCGCCGGCGGCAAGGCCGTCTGGGAGCAGGCCGATGTCAGCGACCCCGCGGCCGTACGGCGGCTGTTCGATGTCACTGATCGCGCCTTCGGCGGCGTCGATGTAGTCGTCAGCAATGCCGGCATCATGCGCCTTGCGCCCTTTGCAACCATGTCTGACGAGGACTTTGACCGGATGATCGCGGTCAACGTGAAGGGCTCGTTCAACGTTCTTCGCGAGGCGGCCCGGCATGTGCGCGATGGTGGGCGGATCATCGCCCTGTCCTCCAGCATCACTCAGCTCAGGTCGCCGACCTATGGGCCTTATGCGGCCTCGAAGGCCGCACAGGAAATGTATGCGAACGTCATGGCCAAAGAGCTTCAGGGCCGGATGATATCGGTCAACGCGATGGCGCCGGGCCTCGTCAATACGACGCTCTTCACAGATGGAAAGACGACAGAGCAGATCGAGGGGTTTGCACAGAGGACGCCACACAAGCGGCTCGCCGAACCCTCCGACATCGCCGACGTGATCTCGACACTTTGCAGTAGCGACGGCGGATGGGTCAACGGACAGACCATCTTCGCCAATGGCGGCATCGTCTGACCGATTTTTGAGGCCGAGACCAATCGCATCGCCGAGATATGCTTGCGGTATCGACGTCGACGCGGTCACGCTCATCATGAAGCTACACCTTGAGCTTAAGCACCGTATCGGAACGTCTGCTTCCGGGATCATTACGAAGGATGCTAAAGGTCGTAGAATGGTCGAAACCTGTCAGACAGCTTCTAGGCGTCTGCTTCCGCGGCCTCGATTGACTTGACAGGGTAGAAAAGAGAAAGGCGGCGTTCCGGAACGCAGACGCCAATACCTGCCATCCAAGTCAGTCGAGGATTCTCGGTGCAGGCATGCTTATCTGCGCGCCCACCGTTTGATGCCTGATGTCGACGCGCGTACGCCGGAAAATGTGGTGGCGTTTGATGACCATTCACAACCTGAGCAGCAAGGATTGCCGCAGCGATTACGATGCAAGCGGAGCTAGTCGCGAGCGCGGTACGCCGCGGGGATGACATACACCTCGTCAGCTCGGCCGTAGCCGCCGTCCGGAACCTCCTCGATGAGGACCATCGTGTGGGGGCGCACCGCTTCGCTGAAGTAGTCAACGAAGAGTTCGGTCACTCGGTGCACGATCTCCTCCTTCTGGGCAGAGGACAAAGCGGCCTGGGGAACCTTGATGTTGGCGAAGGGCATAGGAGCTTCCTTTTCCGTTAGGTTCTGGATGAAGGGCGCGGGTGGAGGGTCTTGCTTGGGTATGGACCGTCCGCCTCTTCCCTTGCGGAAGCGCCGATGTGGCCCAGTCGGACGAGTGCGACGGTCAGACGATGCCGCCGTTGGCGCGGATGACCTGGCCGCTGATCCAGCGGCCTTCCGGGCTGGCAAGGTAGGCAACAACCTCGGCGATGTCCTCCGGCTGGCCGAGGCGCCGAAAAGGATTGGCCTCCGCGATGGCCCGGACCTGCTCCTCGCTCTTGCCTGCGAGAAAGAACTCCGTCTCGACGGGCCCGGGTGCCACGGCGTTGACGGTGATGCCGCGCCCGCCGAGTTCCTTGGCGAGGACATGGGTCATCGCCTCGACCGCGGCCTTCGTCGCGGCGTAGACGCCGTAACCGGGCTGGTAGAGGCCGACGACGCTTGAGGAGAAGCTGACGATGCGTCCGCCCTCCTGAAGACGGCAGGCACCCACGCGCATGCCCCTGAAGACGCCGCCGAGGTTCAATGCCACCTGGACCTCGAAGTCGGCGTCGTCAACCTCAGCTAGCCGCCCTAGCCTCATCATGCCGGCATTGTTGATAAGGATGTTGACGTTACCGAACGTTTGTTCGGCCGCGTCGAAGAGCGTGCGCACCCCGCTCGGCTCGCCGATGTCCGCTTGCACGGCGAGAGCGCGGCCGCCTGCTGCCTCGATTTGGCCGACCACGGTCTCAGCATCGTCGCGACCGCGACCATAGTTGACGACGACAGCGATGCCGTCCTTTGCCAGTCGCTTTGCGACGGCTGCACCGATGCCCCGGGATGCTCCGGTGACAATGGCCACGCGCTGATCATGTTCGCTCATCGCTTTGTTCTCCTGACTTCAACCCGATATCTAGCGGGTCGAAGCTCGGCGATCATGAGCTGCAACTTGCCTAGTGCATTCGGATGGAGCGAACAATCCGGCATGGATCATCTCGACCGTATCCGCCTCTTTGTCCGTGTCGTCGAGCGTCGCAGCTTCACGTCAGCAGCCAGCGATCTTGGCCTGCCGCGGTCTACGGCGACGGAAGCAATGAAGGGCCTGGAGACGCATCTCGGCACGCGGCTTCTCGACAGGACGACGCGCCACGTTGCGCCGACGCTTGACGGGGAGAGCTACTATCGTCGCTGCATCACCATCCTCGCCGATCTCGACGAAGCGGAGGGCGCCCTTCGCGGGGCCGAGCCGCGGGGAACTTTGCGGCATTAGGTAGCAAAAGCCACCAGCCAGATGGGCCGTCTTCCGTTTCATCTATTCCCGGTTGAAACACGCGATCCAGGGGAGCCTCATTTGCCGCTCCGCCCATAGACCGATACCGCGACGACCATAAAAGTCGATCATAATGAGGGGATACGAGCCTCATGCGAGACGCGTCGCGTGAGAGATGATCATTCGCGCAGCCGTTGCTGGCGGTAGATGAGTGGTGTCGAGGTCGAGACGGTTCGGATGGATAACCCGCAGCAGTTCGGTTGTCCTACGCTTGTGTATTGCCCCGCCAGCGTCGCCATTCAACAGCCTCCACCACTTCGACAAATGCTTTGCCCGATAAGGGATGGGCGCCTGTACGCCTAGGAAGACATTAAGCTACCGCTGAACCTCCTGAATCATCCCTCCAATCTGACTATTCAGGGTGGGTCGCCCCAAAACTTATCTTGCAGATAGGCTGCATGGATGGCTTAGAAGGGTCGGAAGCGGACTTTCGGCTTTGGTACCATGCGTCAGGTTTGCCCCTAGGCGGCGATTCCCAGAGGTTCTTGGTACCGTCGGCGGACAGCACCTGGCGCACGCGCTTGCAATGGGTTTCGCGGACGATCTGAAGGCTTGCAGAGCGAGTGTGGCGGTAGAGATTGCCGAGCTGCGAGAGAGGATCTCGCGAACTCCCGCGAAACTTGCGGATTCGTACCCGCGAACGAGCCGCCAATCTTGTGGCTTTTGCTACCTAATGCCGCGATGACAAGCGGCCGGTCGGCAACGCCGCCTCATAATACCCATTCGGCTAGGCACGGAGACAGGCGGAGCGCCGACCGTCGCATGAGGTGACATGAGGCCAGGTGGCGCTATGATATGCGGATGGCGGATAACTCATCCATAGACGGTTTGCTTCAACAAACTGACCAAGCCGAGCTGTTTGCTGCTGGTGGTAGACATCGTGCCCGACCGTCGATGCCGATGATCGGCCTTATCGGCGGCATGAGCTGGGAAAGCTCGGCGGAATATTATCGTATGATCAACGAAGGCGTGCGCGATCAGCGTGGTCCAACGGTCTCGGCCCGCTGCATGCTCTGGTCGTTCGATTTCTCTGAGATTGAAGCTCTCCAGCACGAAGGAGACTGGGACGGGTTGACCGAAAAGATGGTCGATGCCGCCCGTCGCTTGGAAGCCGGCGGGGCCGACGTGCTCCTGATCTGCACCAACACCATGCACCGCATGGCAGCCGCGGTGCAGGCGGCCGTCGGCATCCCCCTGCTGCACATTGCCGACCCCACGGCCGAGCGCATCAAAGCGGCGGGCTTCACGAAAGTGGGGCTGCTCGGCACCGCGTTCACTATGGAGCATTCTTTCTATAAGGGACGATTGACCGAGGAACATGGCCTCGACGTAATCGTGCCGAGCGATGAAGACCGCGGCACGGTTCACCGTATAATCTACGAGGAACTGGTAGCGGGGACGATCGACGAGGCCTCGCGCACGGCCTACCGTGACATCATCGCTCGCTTGGTTGAGGCTGGCGCGGAGGCGATCATACTCGGATGCACCGAGATCATGCTGCTGGTTCGCCCCGAGGACAGCAGTGTGCCGATCTTCGACACCACCGCGCTCCACGCCGAAGCCGCAGTCTTATACGCGCTGTCAGCCTAGCGACGACGCAGACCCTCTATGACGAGCATCATCACGCCGTCCGCCCACACGTCCGAACCTGCGGCCGCTTCCGTCTTTCCATCCACGACAAGCATAGAGAGGCCGTGAACGGCCGACCAAGCGGCCAGGACGGCCATAGCTATCGACTGCTCGTCGTCGATGGAAGCCGCGAACAACCCGTCGTTCGCACCCCGAACCACGACGTCGCGAAGCACCGCTTTCGCGCCGGCCCCCGCAGTCTCCGCGAGTTCGGGTCGCACGCCGTCCGGACCGGCAAGTTCCGGCCCGAACATCAATCTATAGAGCGCCGGGTTGTCAGCAGCGACCGCCACATAGGCGCGCGCGATGGCGAGCATTGCTTCGCTTGTGTCGGCGGAGGCCGCCAATGCTGAGGCCATTGCGCCCCGGAGTGTGTCGAAACCTACCGCCGCGACAGCATCGAGCAAGTCCCGCTTCTCGGCGAAGTGATTGTAGGGCGCGTTGTGTGACACGCCCGCGCGGCGTGCCACCTCACGCAGCGAGAAATTCCAGTTCTGCTCCTCGGCGACGATGGCGACGGCAGCGTCGATCAGTGCCTGCCGGAGGTCACCGTGATGATATTTCCGGTCAACGGCCGGCTTAGCGGATTTGCTCATCATTCCTCCTAACAGACTCCCTCATATTGACAATGGCCACATTGAGCGACGCGATCGATCAACGCGATCATATTTTAATGTTGACGCTGCCCACATATGCCTTCATATAGACAGCGTCAACATCGCTCGGCGTCATCAGGCCACTGGGCGACGGGACTAACACACGAACCGTTGGAGGCTACCCATGATGACCCAAGCAAACATTCCATCCGATGGCACACTCGCCGACTTACTGGCTCACCAGCGCGCAGCCTTTGTTGCTGCGGGTGCGCCGCCGATTGAGCAGCGGCTCGCCAACCTGAACACTCTAAGAAAGGCCATTCTGGCGCTCCGTTCGCAGTTTGAAGAGACGATCAACGCCGACTTCGGCAACCGATCGCGCTTCGAGACTGCGATCATGGAGATCATGCCCGTCACCCAAGGCATCGATTATCTGCGCAAGCATCTGCGCCGCTGGATGCGCCCGCAATCGCGTCACGTCGCCATGCAGTTCCGCCCGGCACGCGCCAAGGTCTTGATGCAGCCGCTGGGCGTCGTCGGGATCGTGTCGCCGTGGAACTATCCGCTCGCGCTGTGCCTGATGCCGCTCGCCACCGCGCTCGCCGCCGGTAATCGCGTCATGATCAAGCCATCAGAATATACGCCTCGCACGTCCGCTTTGATGTCGCGGATGCTGGCCGGCATCTTTCCAGAGGACGAGGTGGCTATCGTCACCGGCGGTCCGGACGTGGGTGCCGCCTTCTCGGCACTGCCGTTCGACCACCTGTTCTTCACCGGCAGCACCGGCGTGGGCAAGGCGATCATGCGGGCGGCGAGCGAGAACCTCGTTCCCGTCACCCTCGAACTCGGCGGCAAGTCGCCGGTGATCGTCGCCGACGACTATTCGATCCCGCGTGTCGCCAAGGCGCTTGTCTACGGCAAGCTCAGCAATGCGGGCCAGACCTGCGTCGCGCCCGACTACGTCTTCGTGCCTGAGGACAAGGTCGAGGCGTTCGCCACCGCCTATGAGGCCGAGGCGCGCAAGGCCTATCCACAGGGCCCGGCCGACAAGGGTTATGCATCGCTGATCAGCCAGCGTCACCATGACCGATTGGTGGGATTGATCGAGGATGCTCGTGCGAAGGGCGCGCGGATCGTCCAGATCGGCTCTAAGCCCTACGAAGGACTATCGACCACGCTCGCGCCAACCATCGTTGTGGGCGCCACGCCCGACATGAAGATCATGCAGGAGGAGATCTTCGGACCGGTCCTGCCCATCGTCGCCTGTCGCAGCGTCGACGACGCAATTACGCGCATCAACGCGGGTGAGCGCCCCCTGGCCCTCTACGTGTTCAGCGATCGGCAGGATGTGGTGGACAAAGTCTTGTCGAGCACCACGAGCGGCAGCGCGGTGGTCAACGACACCGTCATCCAGTTCGCCCAGGACGACATGCCGTTCGGCGGCGTCGGTGCGAGCGGCATGGGCGCTTATCACGGCGAAGAAGGCTTCAAGACCTTCAGCCATGCGAAAGGCGTGCTCTTCCAATCGCGCCTTAGCATGGTGGGAATGATGCGCGCACCGTTCGGCTCGCTTGCCGACCGCGTGCTGGGATTCATGCTCTGAGGGGTCGGCGCTCGGACGTCTGTTCGAGCGCCCGCCTGCCATCAACCAACCTTCAGTCAAATCTCCGCGCCGTTGGCGACCGCGCCTGCCGGACGCGATCCCGCTTCGCCAGGCCGTTGGGGGGGGGCGAGACGTGGCTAGAGAAGCGGGGCGGCGCCGGATGAACCCCAGGAACGCCGAGGCCGTCAGTCGATAGAGCTCTGCACACAATGCGGTCTGGGCCAGACCACCCCCCTGGCGCTCGAAGAGCGTCACCTTCGCCGCTTCCTCTATGTCTCGAACGGCTTGCGTGATCGCGGGTTGAGATCTGACTCGGTTCGCGCAGAAGTCCGACTTCTTTGGGATCTGGCCCATAAGGTGGACATTTCAGTTCAAAAGACGACCGTGCGTCGTTCGATGGTCAGAGTCGTTGCCTTCGACGCCAGCGTCCATGTCATGATCGGGCCCGGTCTTCCTTGAGGTATGCCCGGAAGGTGGCTCGGATTTGCATCTTCCAGTTCCGCAACTGGCGCGGGATCGGCCACGCGTCGCTCGACCGCGGCCGTCTGCTTTCGACGCAAGCCAAACCGTTGGGAACACCTCCTGCGACCCCGTTGGAGAGTTCGATCGCCGAGAGGATCAGCCTTGGAAAGCTGTCCGCTTCGCCTCTTGCCGGCTTAGGCTGGACGCTCATCCAGACTGCCCCTGATCAACGCCGCGAAGACCCCGGCGGCTTCGGTCCTGTCGAGTTTGCCGCGCACCATGGCCGCCGACAGCGCCTCGCCCGCGCCAACGAGGCCAACGCAACGCCGCTCCAACTCCTCAGATGATAGAGCGCCGAACGGCGTCAGGACGGACACGAACATCTGGACGGAGTAGTCCAGCAATTCCTGGAACACCGCCGCCTTTTCCTCGCTCCCGGCGAGGGCAGCGCCGACGGCATGGAACTCGTCGGTCATATCGGCTGCACAGTCGATATAGGCGGAGGCGAGCATGCCAGCGGTTTCTTCGAAACTCCGCTCGCCCGAGGCCATGGCGTCGCGGAACGCATTCACCCGTTCCGTGTCGATCCACCGGTAAAGCTCGATGAGCAGGCCCGATCGGGTCCCGAAATGATCGTAGGCCACAGGCTTGGAGACGCCCGCTGACGCGGCGAGATGTCCGAGCGTCAGTCGATCCGCTCCCTCGGTCCGAACAATGCGCAGCGCTGTATCGAGCAACTGGCGCTGGCGCTTCGCCTTCGACAGCCTGCGAGGCGCCTTCTCTCCCGCTGCCTTTTCGATCTTGATCGCCATCCGGTCGTCACCTGTTGCGTAAACTACCAAAAGTAGGTTATTAGTCCCGAACCTACTTTCCGTAGGTTATATGACGGAAAAGGAAAGATTGCCATGTCATTGAATCCAATCCTCCTGATGGGAGGCTACGGCGCGATCGGTCGCTTGGCCGCACGAGAGTTGCGGTCCCGCTACCCCGATCTCCCGCTGCTGATCGGCGGGCGCGATCTCGCCAAGGGCCGGGAAGCGGCTGCCGAACTGGGCAAGGCGGAGGGCGTGGTTCTCGACCCGTCCGCCGACGATCTCGGCCTCGGCGAGCGCCCGGTTGGCGCCGTCGCGGTCTTCTATTCGGACGATCGCCTCGCCGGACTACAGTTCGCATTGGCGCGGGGCGTGCCGCATCTCGGCATTTCCTCGGGCATCTACGAGATCGCCCCCGAAATCGGGAACTTCATGCTCAAGCCGACGGCGGCACCCGTCGTGCTCGGCTACGAGTGGCTGGTCGGCGCGACAACGGTTGCGACCCTCGATGCGGCCAAGGCTTACAGTCGGATCGACGATATCGTCATCGGCGCGCTTGTCGACGAAGAGGATGGCGGCGGTCCCGCCGTGGCCGAGGATTTCGAGCGCCTGCACAGGATGATGCCGGCCGCGCTCACGCGGCAGGGCGGCGCCTATATCTGGCGCAGCGAAGACGATGCCGTGACCGCGTTCCACGCCATCGACGGCACACGGATGGAAGCGTCAGGGTTCTCGTCCATCGACGTCGTCGGCCTGGCGACCGCGACCGGCGCCCCCAACGTCCAGTTCAACATCGCGACCGGCGTCAGTTCCAGCCGCCGCCGCGGCGAACCGAAGTCGACGGAGATCGTCATCGAGCTCAACGGACGGGATCATTCGGGCCAGGCGCTCCGCACCCGCCATGCGGTTTTCCATCCGCAGGGAGCGGCACCGCTGACGGCGCTGGGCGTGTCGATGCTGCTCGAGCGACTGACGGGGCTGGACGGAAATCCGGCGACACCGGCCGGGCTGTACTTTCCGTTCCAGGTGCTCGACCCGGCCGCCTACCTGACGCGGCTGAAGGCGGCGGGCGGCGGTCTTCTGACGTTGGAGGTGCGCTGATGGTCACACGTATCGTTTCGGTGGCTTCGATGTTTTCTCGCAGAGCCCTTCTCGTCGGCGCAGGCGCTGCCGCAGCGGCCTCCATCATGCCGGCGTTCGGGCAGGCGGCTGTCATGCCGCCCGTCCGCTTCATCGAGACCAATGGGATCCGAATGGCCGTCCACGAGGCAGGCTCCGGTCCGGCCGTCGTCCTGCTGCACGGCTTCCCCGGACTGGCCTTCACTTGGCGCCACCAGGTCCCCGCTCTGGTTGCAGCCGGCTACCGCGTCATCGTTCCCGACCTGCGCGGCTACGGTCTCACCGACGCGCCACCCCGCGTGGAGGACTACGACATCGCCCATCTGACCGGCGACCTCGTCGGGCTCCTGGACGCACTCGGGATCGAGAGGGCCGTGTTCATGGGGCACGACTGGGGCGGACTGCTGGCGTGGCAGATGCCTCTGCTCCACGAGGAGCGCGTGATGGGCGTCATCGGGGTCAACACCCCGTTCATCCCCCACTGGATGCTCTGGCTCCATCCGGATCTCGTCGATGCCGCCAGGCCCGCAGGCCCGACCTTCGTCGCCAACCCGCGGGTGGATCCGATCACGCAGATGCGGAACGTCTACAGCCCGGACATGTACGTCCTCCTTTTCCAGGACGGGAAGGTGGCCGACAGGGCGATGGACCGCGATCCCCGCGGGACCATCCGGAACGCATACCGGAAGGACCACATGCCATCCGCAGAGTGGGGCTCCATGCCGGCGGAAGTCGCCAACATGGCGTACTATGGAAAGCCGTTCCCGACTCCGCTTCCCGGCAGGGACGTGCTGAATGCCGACGAACTGGACTTCTACGCGCAGCGCTTCGAGCGTACCGGCTTTACGCCCGCCATCAACTGGTATCGCAACCTGTCGCGCAACTGGAAGGCCGGGCTCGACTTGGACCAGACCATCCGCGTCCCGTCGATGATGGTCTCGGGCGAGCACGACGTCGTCCTGCGGCCGAGCATGGCGGAGGGCATGGGTGCCTATGTGAAAGATCTCGAGCGACATGTCGTGCCGGATTGTTGGCACTGGACGCCCGAGGAGCGCCCGGAGCAATTGAACCGGTTGGCCATTTCCTGGCTGCGCCGACGCTTCTCCCCCGGCTAATCGTACCTGTGCCCGGCATCGGCTGCATTCGGATACCCAAGCGGACGCTCGGTTCGTCTTGAATCGGGCCGAAGCCCTCCGTCCGCTTTTTTAACGTCGGCTCCCATCGGCCCGGGACGGATGAGGTGGACAGCGGTCGGTGAGTTCTCAGGATAACGGCGTGAGAAGCAGCCACTGACTTCGCCCTGTCGAAGTCTCCAGAACGAGGCGGTGCGATCGCCTCAGTCCGAGCAGTGCTGCGCGGTATCCGGGAGGACGCCAGGTTGCCGGATCAAAGTTGCGCGCCTCGCGCGGCCCATGCCGCCATTTCGCCGTCCGCGATCGTCAAGGAAATCCGCCAGCGATCGCTTCGACGGAGGATGTAGACGTGCTCCCACGCCGCGATGAGTTCGTCGCCTTCTCCCTGCATCCGATAGGCCATGCGCGCTTGAGCGACGTCCGGGAAGAGCTCGCTCGCGGATAGAAGGTCGCCCAGGGGGTGAACGACACCTTGCTGACGATAGAACTCCATCAGCGTCACGCAGTGGTCGCGAAACGCGTCCCTCGGCATGGCGAAGTTGCCGGTGGGCGACGGGAAGAGCCCCACCGGCTCCCATAGCTCGCTCAACGCACTCGCGTCGCGGCGGGCGAAGGCATCGACATAGCCGGCGAAAAACGCCGTGATCTCGTCGTGGAAAGTCATCACTATTCTGCTCGATTTTCTGGTGTGCACGCCCGTCAAGCTGCCGCGGCTGATGCCAGGCGGACATCCGCTGCATCAAGCTGCGCCCTGACGATGTCGTTGAAGGCCAGAGTGGGGTTGGACTCGGCGAGCATCCCGATCTTCATCCAGAACTCGGCCTGCGCGTTGATGGATCGGCACATCACCGTGCTCGCCCGCCGAACCTGTTCGTGCAGGTCGTCGTCGATTTTTACCAGACCCATGTTTGCCTCCATCGCTGGCTATACGAAACGTTTATAGATCGTTTATGCGCATGGCAAGCGCGGGACAGGATATGGACGACCGCTATCGGCTGGTTCGGAATGGCCTCTCGAACGACCGGAAGGGTCGGAAGCCGAAGGGCAGGTTTCCGCGAATGCTGTGGGAACCCTGCCCGTCCGTTTCCCAAGTGACCACCGAGGAAGGAAAGCGGACACGATCGCCGAGCGTTCAGGAATGCTTCCGGCTCTCCGGCGAGGACCGGGCCCCTTGGATACGCGTTGCCGCAGGGCACAAGGCCGCGATGGTTGAAGGCCGGATGCTGCCCTTCGAGCGACTGTGGCATGGCAGATCCGCCCTCCTCGGGGACATCCAAACCCCGGACATCAGGATTGAGGGTAGACTTCCGATCGGCCTCTGCCCGCGGCTTTTGCCGCGTACAGTGCGGTGTCGGCTTGATGCATGATCTCATCGATGGTGCCGGCGCTGTGATTACAGATGGTCACCCCGACGCTGGCGCCGACAAGAACGCGCTGTCCTTTGTCCAGAAGAGGTTGCGACACCGCAGCCGCGACGCGCCTCCCCAGGATCTCGGCCTCCTGACACTCGCCGATCGGAAACTGGAGAATCGCGAACTCATCGCCCCCAAGTCGAGCGACGACATCCGTCGAACGCACAGTTGCCAACACGCGCTCTGCGACCTGCTGGAGCACGCGATCACCGGCGGCGTGGCCGTGAGTGTCATTTACGGTCTTGAAGTGGTCGAGATCGAAGGCATGCACGGCGAATCGTGTGCCGTAGCGTTCGAGACGTCGGTGAGCCTCAGCCAGGCGAGCTCGGAAGTGCGCACGGTTCGGAAGGCCCGTGAGATCATCGTGGGTCGCTCGGCGCGTGACCTCCTGATGCAAATGCACTCGATCGGCGATCGTGCTTGCGAGGTGACGGATGATCTCCACGCCTGCCAAAAGGTAGGTCGTGAAAAGCAAGGCGAGCATCCAGTGCTCGGGCGTACCGAGGCTCAGGGCAGCGACGATCGGCGGCGATAGAGCCAACGCCAGGTGCAATCGCGCGATAGCAGGACGGACGGCGACGCGAGCGATCATGCCGGTTGGGTAGGCAAGCATGACAGTCGCGGCCAAGAGCTGAGATGTTGGCGTTCCGCTCCAGATTACATAAGCGGCAAACAGCCCAACGACCGCCGCGAATGCGGCTCCCCCGATCGCATAGCGTATCTCCCAGATCCGCGCGATCCGGGCAGTCGTGACCTCGGCGGCAGCGCGATGGTATGCTGCCGAGTTGAGGACCCTGCCCGCAACGATGATGATTGAAAGAGCGGCGGTGACCGCGACAACTGGATCGCCGTCTTTGATGTAGATGGCTAGGCAAGTCGCAACGAGTGCTGCACCGACCAATGCTACCGATTTCTGGGACGTGTACATGATGCCGATGAGCTCTGGCATAACATCGTCCGAGCCATGCCCTGTCGTCATTGCGAGCTCCCTGAATGCAGGAGGAAGATCGCGCGAGACCGTTAATTTACGTTTGTCGGCCCTTGCTCTCTTGGATCCGAGACGCCTGCAGCGAATAACTGCCTAGCGTGACCTGAAGTCGGCCAATTAGTGTCGTGCCTACGGACTTGTTGGATTGACGCAGTAGTTAGCTTTACAGCGCATCCGACCGACACAGCGGCGAAATCCTAGCCGCTATTCACTATCGGCCGGGCTAAGTCAGCCGTTACCTGGAACGGAGCCCGTCTTCGAGGGCAAGGTGCTCCTTGATCGGGTTCTGGACCTCGATGACGTCGTGAGGGGGAAGTCGGGGCCTCGCGATGTCGACGAGGGATGAGGGATGCTCCGCGGCGTCCCTCTCGCCCTGACCGGTCAGGTCGAATCTGCGGGGCATGGTCGCTCGACGGCCGCCGGACTGATCCGCCCCCACTGACGGGTCCAGTTTGAATGTTAGTGGATCGTCGGCCGTTGGGCCAGCGAGCGGGGGTGTGGGCATGGGGCGAATGCCGGCAGGAAGACTTCCGGCGCCGTTGGCCTGTATCCGAGCGAGGAGTGCGGGCGCACGGTGTTGTAGTGGCGCCGCCAGCTCTCGACGATGATCTTGGCCTCGGCGAGGGTGTAAAATGCCTCCGACGAACTACCCGACCACACCCGACGGCCGTTACTTCGTCGTTCGCGGCCGCCTCTGGCGAACGAGTGACCCGTCGCTCGATCCGGCGCGGCGTCAGGCGCTTGTCGACGAATTGATGGCTGCGCGGCGCGCGGTCCGCGACGCGAAGGACGACGCCGCCGGGAAGGCCGAGGCGCGGGCGCGGGTCGATGCCGCCAAGCGGCATCTCGGCGAACGGGGCCCGGTCTGGTGGGACGACGGCGCGCCCGATCTCAATCGGCGGATGGTGGAAAAGACCGCCTACGCCGACTGGTACGAAAGCCTGTCGACGGCCCCGAGCGACGACGGCCAGTAGGAAGGGGCGAGGGCGCGCCCATGCCCTGCGGCAGTGTGCCATGTTAAGCCGCTTCGACAACACGCTGTCCGCGATGGACCCGTCGGCGGGCGAGCGCGTTAGGCTCCGACAACAACGGAGCCTTCCATGAGCGACATGACCCTTTCCGACCTCGCCGAGGCGATGCGCGACATCGACTTCGCCATGCTGTCCACGAAAACCGGTGCCGGCGACATCGCCGCGCGCCCGATGAGCAACAACCGCGACGTCGACTATGACGGCGATTCGTTCTTCTTCACCTATGAGGAGGCGCGGACGGTCTCCGACATCGAGCGCGACCCGAAGGTGGGCCTCTCCTTCCAGGGCAAGGCAGGCCTGCTCGGCAAGCCGCCGCTGTTCATCTCGGTGGAGGGTACGGCAGAGCTGATCCGCGACAAGGCACAGTTCGAGGCGCACTGGAATTCCGACCTCGACTACTGGTTCGAGGACGGCATCGATACGCCCGGCGTGGTGCTGATCCGGGTCCATGCCGACCGTATCCACTACTGGAACGGCAAGGACGAGGGCGACGTAACGCCTTGACGTCTTGAACGATGACAGGGAGCCGGCGCTGCTGGAGACAGCGGCGCCGGCTCCCTTCAGAGCTGACTGACCCGGGCCGTCAGCCGAAGACCAGCGACCCCGCGATGGTGAGCAGCGACAGGGCGATGACCCACTGGGCGATGCGGCCGGACATGATGCTGGCGCGCTTTTCGGAGGCGAGGTCCTTCAGCGTGTCGTCGTTGAGCCTTATGCCGTTCTCGATGAGGTCGGGCATCTGCTTGGCGAGGATCTCGAGCCCCGTCGCCAGATCCGGCGCGCGCCGCGCCAGCCGCAGCATCGCCTCGATGCCGTCGCGGGCCTCGCGCAGCTTCGCCGCCGGGCCGAGTTCGCGCAGGATGTAGTCGGAGACGACCGGCTCGGCCGCCACCCACATGTTGAACTTGGGATCGAAGGTCCGCGCGACGCCCTCCACCACGACCATGGTCTTCTGCAGGAGCACCAGTTCGGGCCGCGCCCGCATGTCGAAGAGTTCGGTCACCTCGAACAGCAGCGACAGGAGATGGCCCATCGAGATCGTCTCGGCCGGCTGGCCGTAGATCGGCTCGCCGATCGCCCGCAGCGCCTGGGCGAAGCTCGCGACATCCTGCGTCCGGGGGACGTATCCCGCCTCGAAATGCAGCTCCGCGACGCGGCGATAGTCGCGGCGGATGAAGCCGTAGAGGATCTCGGCGAGGAAGCGCTTGGACTCGTCGCTGAGCCGCCCGACGATGCCGAGATCGACCGCCACCACCGTGCCGTCATGCGCGACGAAGAGGTTTCCCTGGTGCATGTCTGCGTGGAAGAAGCCGTCCCGCATGGCCTGGCGCAGGAACGACTGGACGACCGTCACGCCGAGCTGCTTCAAATCGTGGCCGGCCTCGGCGATCGCCGCGACATTGCTCATCTTGATGCCGTCGATCCACTCCATGGTGACGACGTCGCGGCCGGTGCGCTCCCAGTCGATCGCCGGCACCCGGAAGCCGCGGTCGTCCGCCGTGTTCTCGGCCATTTCGGAGGCCGCCGCCGCCTCCAGCCGCAGGTCCATCTCGATGCGCGTCGACTGGGCGAGCGTTTCCACCACCGCGATCGGCCGCAGCCGGCGGGCGGCCGGGATGTAGCGCTCGAGGAAGCGCGCAATGAAGGCGAAGGTGTCGAGTTCGCGCCGGAAGCGCGCCCGGATTCCCGGCCGGATGACTTTCACCGCAGCGAAGCGCTCGCTGCCGTCCTCGTTGCGGATCCGGGCCTTGTAGACCTGCGCGATCGAGGCGGCGCCGACGACCTCGCCGAGATCGATGAACAAGACGTCCAGCGGTCGGCCGAGCGTCGTCTCGATCTCCGCGACGGCCAGTTCCCGCGGGAACGGCGGCACGTTATCCTGCAGGGTGCCGAGCTCTCGGGCGGTGTCGACGCCGACGAGGTCGGGCCTCGTCGCGAGGAACTGCCCGAGCTTGACGTAGGACGGGCCCAGCCGGTGCAGTGCCCGCGACAGATTGTCCGAGCGGGCGCGCTCCTCGGTCGAGCCGCGGGCGACGAGCCGCGCCAGGCGGTGCAACATCGCCGGACCGGGCGGCAAGCCTTCGGCCGGGAACGACGCGATGACGCCCTCGCGGGCGAGCACGTACATGGCCCGGATGAGGGCGATCGTGCCGGTTACGGGATGGGCCAAGGGTTGCTAGATCCCGTCAGAGTTTCCAGCCGGAATGGATGGCAGCGATGCCTCCCGACAGGTTGCGATAGGTGACCCGCTCGAAGCCGGCGGCGCGGATCGAACTGGCGAAGTTTTCCTGGTTGGGAAAGCGGCGAATCGATTCGACGAGATACTCGTAGGACTCGCGGTCGCGGGCGACCAGCTGGCCGATCTGCGGAATCGCCTTGAACGACCAGGCCTCGTAGACCTTGTCGAGCACCGGCATGTCTACTTCGGAGAATTCCAGGCACAGGAAGCGCCCGCCCGGCTTCAGGACGCGATAGGCCTCGGCCAGGGCGAGGTCGATGCGCGGCACGTTGCGGATGCCGAAGGCGATCGTATAGGCGTCGAAGCTGGAATCCGGCAGCGCCAACTTCTCGGCATTGCCTTCGACGAAGACGAGATTGTCCTGCAGGCCGCGCTTGACCGCCCGCTCGGCGCCGACGCCCAGCATCGAGGCGTTGATGTCGAGGACGGTGCCCGACGCCTTGCGCCGCGAGGCCTCGACGATGCGGAAGGCGACGTCGCCGGTGCCGCCGGCCACGTCGATGAAGCGCCAGCCGGCGCGATGCGGCGGCGACAGCCAGGAGACCATGGCACCCTTCCAGAGCCGGTGCAGGCCGCCGGACATCAGGTCGTTCATCAGGTCGTAGCGCTCGGCGACGCGGTGGAACACCTCGTTGACGCGCGCCTGCTTTTCCTCGCGGCCCGTGACGGTGGAGAAGCCATAGGCGGTCTCCATCGCTTCGGCTCCGGTGGCACGGGTTCGCGACATGGGTGGCACCTTCGTTGCATCGCATCGACCGGATGCGGGATAATGGGCAGGCGCTGGCCTCGCTTGCCTTGCGTGACAGAGCGAGACGCCGGGCGCACCCGGCGGGCGCGTCCATGGATCAGGGACTTAATCGAAAATGCCGGAATTGCCAGAGGTCGAGACCGTCCGCCGCGGGCTCGTCGACGTCATGGAGGGCGCGCGCATCGATCATGTCGTCCTGTCGCGGCCGGATCTGCGCTTCCCGCTGCCGGAGCGCTTCGCCGAAAGGCTGGCAGGAAAACGCATCGAAGCGCTCGGCCGGCGGGCAAAATATCTCCTCGCCGACATCGAGGGCGGGCTGGTGCTGGCGATGCATCTCGGCATGTCGGGCTCGTTCCGCATCGAGAGCCCACAGGGCGCCGTCGTGCCCGGCGTCTTCGCGCATCCGCGGTCAGCCGAGCGCCTGCACGACCATGTGCGCTTCGCTCTCACGACCCGCGACGGCGCAGATGCGAGCGTCGTGTTCAACGATCCGCGCCGCTTCGGCTACATGAGCCTGATCGAGCGCGAGGGGTTCGACACGCATCCGCATTTTTCCGGGCTCGGCATCGAGCCGACGGGGAACGCGCTGTCCGGCGCGGCGCTGGCGCCGTTCTTCGCCGGCCGTACTGCGCCGCTGAAGGCGGTACTGCTCGACCAGAAGGTGATCGCCGGGCTCGGCAACATCTATGTCTGCGAGGCGCTGTGGCGAGCGCGGCTGTCCCCGCGCCGCGCCTCGGGGACGATCGTGCGCAAGGACGGCACGGCCAGTCAGCGGCTGGTGCGACTGGCCGAGGATATCCGGGCAACGATCGCCGATGCGATCGCCGCCGGCGGCTCGTCGCTGCGCGACTATCGCCAGGCCGACGGCTCGCTCGGCTATTTCCAGCACAGCTTCGCCGTCTATGGCCGCGAGGACGAGCCGTGCAAACGGGACGATTGCCGGGGCGTCGTCCGGCGTATCGTCCAGTCCGGCCGCTCGACCTTCTTCTGCCCGGTCTGCCAGCGCTGAAGCCTATCGGCGCAGCGCCACCAGGGCGAACATCGCGCCCTGCGGATCGAGGCACTGGCCGACCCAGGCGCCGCCCGGCACTTCCATCGGTTCGTTGATCAGCGTGCCGCCGCCGGCGGTGACGCGTTCGAGCGCGGCGTCGAGCGCTTCGACGTTGAAATAATACAGCCAGAAGCTGGCGGGCATCTCCGGCAGACGGGTCATCATGCCGCCGATCGCCTCCTCGCCGTCTCTTGCGGCGAAGAGCTGGTAGATGCCCATCGGCCCCATGTCGATCGCCTCGGTGCGGACCCAGCCGAACAATTCGGCATAGAAGGCGAAGGCAGATTCCAGCTCGCCGGCCATCAGCTCGTGCCAGCCGACATGGCCGGGCACCATCCGCCCTCGCGGCGGGCCGTCGCCGCCGTCGCTCGGCTTGAACAGCGCGAAGACCGCGCCGTCGGGCGCGCCGACCACGGCAAACCGGCCGATCTGCGGAATGTCCTCGGCAGCGCGGTGGATCACCCCGCCCAGTTCCGTCACGCGCCTGGCCGTCGCGTCGACGTCGCCGGCGTAGACGTAACCTAGCCAGCCGGGGCTGGCGCCGGCATCGCGCATCTCCGCCGAGAGTTCCATCAGGCCGGCGACGGGCGCGCCGGCGGCCTTGAAGGTCGTGTAGGGAATGCCCGCCACGCCGGTCTCGTCCGCCGTCCAGCCGACGACGTCGCGATAGAAGCCCTCCGCCGCCTTGGCGTCGCTGGTCATCAGTTCGCACCAGATGAAGTCACCCTGTGGCATGCGTCATCCCTCTCGATTGGCCCTTCATTGCCCGGCGAGCTCCCTCCCGGAGCCGGCTGCGGTTCATTCCGCCGCGACGCCCTGCGGCGCGCCAGTCTCATATTCGTCGTGACGGCGCACGAAATCCATCGTCTCGTCCTCGTTGCGCCCCTTAGGCGCCCGGTCGAGGATCATCAGCGTGCCGATCAGCTCCTCCGGGCCGCGCCCGTAGCTGGAATAGGTGTGGAAGACATGGCCCTGCCCGTCTTTCGTGAAGGCGCTGAGGCCGGGCAGTTCGGGTGCGGCGCGATCGGCCGGGATTTCCTCGAAATTGTAGCGGACCATGCCCGAGGCGAGCTCTGCCTCGCTGAAGGAGACGTGGAAGTCGCGGTTGAAGTCGCTGCCCAGCGAGGAGACCCAGGGAAAGCGCCAGCCCATGCGGCGCTTGTAGGACTCGAGCTTTTCGAGCGGCGCGCGAGACACCGCGACGAGCGTCACGTCGTGGTGGTTGAGATGCGCCAGTGTCCCGTCGAGATGATCGGCGAGGAACGAGCAGCCGGGGCAGCCGGCCTCCCAGTCCGGCCCGAACATGAAATGATAGACGACCAGCTGGCTGCGGCCGTCGAAGATGTCAGCGAGGCGCTTCTCGCCCTGCGGCGTCTCGAAACGGTAGTCGGCCTCGACGGCCACCCAGGGCAGTTCGAGGCGTCTTGCGCGGTTCTCGTCGCGCATCCGGGTCTCGGCCTTCTCGCTGGCGAGCAGCGCCAGCCGGGCGGCCATCCATTCGTCACGTGTCGCGATGCACTGCATGACATCCTCCTGTTCAGCGAACCGTCCTCTCCTGCCTTTTTAGTTGATATCAACCTTTCCTGTTTCTGTCAAAGCGGCCGAGCGCCTCCGCAACAGGGCGCCCGCTTGCTCAGTGCGGCTAGCCATGCCCGGATTTTTGGCCTATATGCGGCAGGCGCCGACTGACCTCGTGTCGGTCCGCGTATTCATGGCCCTCGCTGGACGACATCCCGGCCAAGGGCGACCGAACCCTCATTTTCCAAGAAAGGGATTTCGATGTCGATCACGCTTGAGCGTAAAGCAGAGCTCATGAAGGAATACGGCACCAAGGAAGGCGACACCGGTTCGCCGGAAGTCCAGGTGGCGATCCTCACCGAGCGCATCAACAATCTGACCGGTCACTTCAAGGACCACAAGAAGGACAACCACTCGCGTCGTGGCCTTCTGAAGATGGTCTCGCAGCGCCGCCGCCTCCTCGACTATCTTAAGTCGCGGGAAGAAGAGCGCTACCAGACGCTTATCGGCCGCCTCAGCCTGCGCCGCTAACCAATTTCGCTCCGGCGGGTCCTGGATGAAAACCAGGGCCCGCCGGTCGCATTTCGGCGCACCTGTGGTGCGCCACAGCCCCGGATCCCGCGAACCAGTCGCGGCGTCCGACCACCGAACGGTCATGGGGCAGGATTGCCGGATGCTTCCGGAAGACGTGGTGGCCAGCCACCGCGGCGGAACCGACCAGGGTTCCCGTGAAGCCTCCCGTCGTCTTGCCCGTGATGCGTTTCGACCACGAAACGCGCTCCGGCTCCGGCGCCCCAAGCGGGCACCACGGAGCGCAGGATGAAAAGGCAAGAACATGTTCAATACCCACAAGGTGGAAATCGACTGGGCGGGCCGTCCGCTCACCCTCGAGACCGGCAAGATCGCCCGGCAGGCCGACGGCGCCGTGCTCGCGACCTACGGCGAGACCGTCGTGCTCGCGACCGTGGTGTCCGAGAAGCAGCCGAAGCAGGGCTTCGACTTCTTCCCGCTGACCGTCAACTACCAGGAGAAGACCTTCGCCGCGGGCAAAATCCCGGGCGGCTTCTTCAAGCGCGAGGGCCGTCCTTCGGAGAAGGAGACGCTGACCTCGCGCCTCATCGACCGTCCGATCCGCCCGCTCTTCGCCGAAGGCTACAAGAACGACACGCAGGTCGTCCTCACCGTCCTGCAGCATGATCTCGAGAACGACCCGGACGTCGTCGCGATGATCGCCGCCTCCGCCGCCCTGACGCTGTCGGGCATTCCGTTCATGGGCCCGATCGGCGGCGCCCGCGTCGGCTACATCAACGGCGAGTACAAGCTGAACCCGCATGTCGACGAGATGGGCGAGTCGAAGCTCGACCTGATCGTCGCCGGCACCGAGGACGCCGTGCTGATGGTGGAATCGGAAGCCCACGAGCTGGCCGAGGACGTCATGCTCGGCGCCGTCATGTTCGGCCACCGCGGCTTCCAGCCGGTGATCGACGCGATCATCAAGCTCGCCGAGCACGCCGCCAAGGAGCCCCGCGATCACCAGGTTCCCGACCGTTCGGCGCTCGAGCAGGAAATGCTCTCGATGGTCGAAGGCGAGCTGCGCGACGCCTACAAGAACACCGACAAGATGGCCCGCTATGCCGCCGTCGACGCCGTCAAGGCGAAGGTCATGGCGCATTTCCTGCCCGAGGGCGAAGAGCCGAAGGCTCCCAAGGAAGTCGTCGGCGCCGTGTTCAAGTCGCTGCAGGCGAAGATCGTTCGCTGGAACATCCTCGACACCGGCAACCGCATCGACGGCCGTGACCTGAAGACGGTCCGCGCCATCGTGTCGGAAGCCGGCGTCCTGCCGCGCACCCATGGCTCGGCGCTGTTCACCCGCGGCGAGACCCAGGCACTGGTCGTGGCGACGCTCGGCACCGGCGACGACGAGCAGTTCGTCGACGCGCTGACCGGGACGTACAAGGAGCGCTTCCTGCTCCATTACAACTTCCCTCCCTACTCGGTCGGCGAGACCGGCCGCATGGGTTCGCCCGGCCGTCGCGAAATCGGCCACGGCAAGCTCGCCTGGCGCGCCCTGCGTCCGATCCTGCCGGCACCGGAGCAGTTCCCCTACACGATCCGCGCCGTATCCGAGATCACCGAGTCGAACGGCTCGTCCTCGATGGCGACGGTCTGCGGCACGTCGCTGGCACTGATGGACGCGGGCGTCCCGCTGACCCGTTCGGTCGCCGGCATCGCCATGGGCCTGATCAAGGAAGACGAGCGCTTCGCGGTGCTGTCGGACATTCTCGGTGACGAGGATCATCTCGGCGACATGGACTTCAAGGTCGCCGGCACGTCGGAAGGCATCACCGCCCTCCAGATGGACATCAAGATCCAGGGCATCACCGAGGAGATCATGCAGATCGCCCTCGACCAGGCCAAGGGCGGCCGGCTGCACATCCTCGACGAGATGGCCAAGGCGCTGTCGACCAACCGCGCCGAGCTCGGCGAGTTTGCGCCGCGCATCGAGGTCATGCAGATCCCGACCGACAAGATCCGCGACGTCATCGGCGCGGGCGGCAAGATCATCCGCGAGATCGTCGAGAAGACCGGTGCCAAGATCAACATCGAGGACGACGGCACGGTGAAGATCGCCTCCTCGTCCGGCAAGGAGATCGAGGCGGCCCGCAAGTGGATCCACTCGATCGTCGCCGAGCCGGAAGTCGGCGAGGTCTACGAAGGCACGGTGGTCAAGACCGTCGAATTCGGCGCCTTCGTCAACTTCTTCGGTGCCCGCGACGGCCTCGTGCACATCAGCCAGCTCGGCGCCGAGCGCGTCGCCAAGACGACCGACGTCGTCAAGGAAGGCCAGAAGGTCTGGGTCAAGCTGATGGGCTTCGACGAGCGCGGCAAGGTCCGCCTCTCGATGAAGGTCGTCGACCAGGCAACCGGCCAGGAAATCGCCGGCGACAAGGCCGAAGACGCCGCCTGATCGGCTCCCTCTCTTCGCATCGGATTTTAAAGGCGCGTCCCTCGGGGCGCGCCTTTATTCATTGGTTGGTGGCCATTTCGGCGTAACAGGCGCGCCTGCCTACCGGCGCTGCCCGTCTGCCTGCTTCAAGCGGACGCTTTCGACGGCGTCGACGCTGAGCGGCAGCCTGGCCGCGTGCTCGACCTGGGCGCGGGTCAGTCCGGTGACGTCGACGAGGATATGGTCGTCGACCCGCAGCAGCGTGTTGAACGCGTCCCGCTGCAGTCGCTGCCGGCGCCGCTCGACGGTCCAAGACTTGAGCCGCGTGACGAGACCGGAAGCCGGCAGATCGGCGTCTTCGTCGCCGAGGCGGGGGTCGTACAGGGATTTAAACATGAGAACCTCCAATTGCTGATGCCGATAATATGAGGTGTCCTCATTGATTGGAGAAACGAGAAGCTGTAACGCTGTTTTTGAGTTCTGCTAACAAAAGGCGTTCGGATGTCAGCGACCCTGCCCAATCTCGACATGGATCTCGCGCGCACCGTCGTGGCGATCGCCGACACCGGGAATTTCTCGCGCGCTGCCGAGCGGGTGCATCGCAGCCCGTCCGCGATCAGCCTGCAGGTCAAGAAGCTCGAGGACCTTGTCGGCCGCGACCTGTTCCGGCGCGACGCGCGTAGCGTGGCGCTGACGCCGGACGGCGAGATCTTCCTCGGCTATGCCCGCCGACTGCTGAAGCTCAACGACGAGGCCTTCACCCGCTTCACCGAGCCGCCCTGCTGCGAGGGCAGCGTCCGGCTCGGCGTGCCGAACGATGCCGGCATGATCGCCATCCCGGATATCCTGCGCCGTTTTGCCGAGACCCATCCGCGGGTCGAGGTGGCGGTGCTGCTGGACCGGACGGTGGAGCTGGAGCGGCTGTGCACGAACGGCGAACTCGACATCGCGATCCATGCCAGCGAGACCGCCGCAGACGGACCGAACATCATCCACACCGAGCCGCTGGTGTGGATCGGCGCGCGGGGCGGCATTGCGGCGGAGACGCGGCCCTTGCCGCTGGCGCTCGCCGATCACGGCTGTTCCTGGCGCGCCATGGCCCTGGGCGCCCTCGACGGCGCCGGCATCGACTACCGCCTCGCCTATCGCAGCGAGTTCTGCCAGGGCCAGATCGCCGCCGTCGCCGCCGACCTGGCCATCGCGCCGCTGCCGCTCAGCGTCGTCTCGGACAGCCTGGTGCGGCTCGGTCCCGAACACGGGCTGCCGCCGCTCGGCTCCTACCGGATGTCGCTCGCACGGCGCGACGGTGCCGGGGCCGTCGCCGAGGCGCTGGCCGCGCATGTCGCGGCAAGCTTCCGCTCGATCGGGGAGCGCGGCACGCGGCTGTTCGCCTGAACGACTTCCCGGCGATCAAGTGGATCGGCAAGCCCCGCGCGTCGTTGTCATGCGAGGGCGGGTGAGGCGAACGGAGAACGCATGATGTCGGCACTGCTGATACGCCTTTTTGCGGCCATCCTTCTCGGCCTGACCTTCAGCCAGTCGGTCGAGTTCACCCAGCAATATGTGCAGCGGCTGGGCGGCGCGGCGGACGAGCTCCGGCAGGTCGTCGCCCGGTTCGACGACAGCGCCCGGACCTTCTCGCTGTCGCGCCAGCAGGCGCTGGAACGCCTGCGCGCCCACGCCGACACGCTCGTCGTGCGGCAGGGCGCCGACGCCGCCACCACCATCGCCCGCTACGAGGCGGTCGAGCGGCGCTACCGCGACCTCATCGAGGCTGCCCCGCTCTCCCGGCCGTTCATCGCCGCCGGCGATCCGGACTGGGCGATCGCCGGACGGACCGGCGAGGACTACCGCCCGGCGCTGCCGGTGTCGCTGGAGGGCCTCTTGCTGACGCTGGCCGGCTTCGGGCTCGGCTGGGCCGTCGGCGCGAGTTGCCACGGCGCGGTGCGCATGCGCCGGCGGCGGCGGGCGCGGCGGATTCCGTACGGGTGAGAGTGCCCGCATCCTCACCGGCGTCATCCTCGGGCTTGACCCGAGGACCCATTCCTCCGCGCGGCAACTGCCGCTCCGATCGAGGTGGGGAGCCAAGTTCTGAACGGCGGTCGGCGGCGGCGACGGTTTGGCATGGGTCCTCGGGTCAAGCCCGAGGATGACGCCATGAGGAACGTCGGCACCCACTCGCTGAAGCTGCGGTAGCCGACGCATGGGGACCGACTGCCCGGCCGGCTTCGTCATTCCGCGAGTAATTCGTCGACACCGTTGACACGGCCGACCCGCACCCACAGATTCCGCCCATCCAAGGGGAGTTCCGGCAGGGAACTGAGAGGCCACCCCGTGTGCGTGGCGACCCTTCGAACCTGATCCAGTTTGCACTGGCGGAGGGATGGTGTCTGCGACCCCGATCAGCGGGTCATGCGCGGTATTTCCATCCCTTTCGTCAGCAAGCGACCCGACAAAGACGGAGGACGCGATGCATGGCAACCTGACGAGCACCCTCGGCACGGGACCGGCGTGACCCTGCGCATCGCCATCATCGGCGCCGGCGCCGCGGGGCTGGTCACGGCGGCGAAGCTCGCCGAGCGCGGGCAGACGGCAGACCTCTTCGAGGCGTCTGATCGGCTCGGAGCGGGGGCCGCCTCCTGGCTCGCCGGCGGCATGCTGGCGCCGTTCTGCGAGGCCGAGGATGCCGGCCCCGGCATCGTTGCGCCAGGGCATGCCGGAATCGAGTGGTGGGCCGCGACCGTTCCCGACGTCCGGCGGGGCGGCACGCTGGTGGTGGCGCCCGCGCGCGATCGCGGCGACCTCGCCCGCTTCGCCCGCCGGACAGCCGGCCACGAGCGGATCGGGGCCGAGCGGATCGCCGCGCTGGAGCCGGATCTCGCCGGCCGCTTCGGCGAGGCGCTGTTCTTCGCCGAGGAAGCCCATCTCGATCCAAGGCTGGCGCTGGAGAATCTCGCCGAGCGGGTCACCAGCGCCGGAAGCCGGATCCATTTCGGCAGCACCGTCGCCCCCCAGGCGCTCGACCACGACGTCGTGGTGGACTGCCGTGGGTCCGCGGCTGCCGGGGAGATCCCGGCGCTGCGGCCGGTGCGGGGGGAGATGCTGATCCTGAGGACCCAGGACGTTTCGCTGTCACGCCCGGTTCGGCTGCTGCATCCGCGCTGGCCGGTCTATGTCGTGCCGCGCGGCGACGGCCTCTTCATGGTCGGCGCCACCGTGGTGGAGACCGACGACCGGCGCAGCGTCACCGCGCGCGGGATGGTGGACCTTCTCAACGCCGCCTATGCGCTGCATCCGGCCTTCGCCGAGGCGGAGATCGTCGAGACCGGCAGCGGCCTCCGGCCCGCCTTCCCCGACAATCTGCCGCGGGTGTCGCGCGATGGCCGCGTCGTCAGCGTCAACGGGCTCTACCGCCACGGCTTCCTGCTGTCGCCTGCAATGGCCGACGAGGCCGTCTCCCACATCCTCGGCGAAAGACTGAAGGCTGCCTCATGAACATCTCCGTCAACGGCGAGGCCCAGCACGTCGCGGCTGCGACGCTTGAGGCCCTGCTAGCCGAGCTCGGCTACGAGGGCGCGATCGTCGCCACCGCGCTCAACCGCGACTTCGTCCCCCGCGAGGCGCGCGCCGCGACGCCGATCGCCGAGGGCGACGCGGTCGAGATCATTGCCCCGATGAAGGGAGGCTGAGCCGCATGGACGGATCCGCGACCATGCCGGACGGCATGGATATCTACGGCACGCGGCTTGGCTCGCGGCTGATGCTGGGCACCTCGCTCTATCCCTCGCCGCAGGTGCTCTCCGATGCGGTCAAGGCCGCCGGCGTCAGCGTGGTGACGGTCTCCCTGCGCCGCGAGTCCGGGGCCGCGCGGGACGGCCAGGCCTTCTGGTCGCTGATCCGCGACCTCGGCGTTCGTGTCCTGCCGAACACGGCCGGCTGCCATTCGGCGCGCGAGGCGGTGACGACGGCGCAGATGGCGCGCGAGGTCTTCGCCACCGACTGGATCAAGCTGGAAGTCGTGCGCGACGCCGAGACGCTGCAGCCGGACGTGTTCGGCCTGGTCGAGGCGGCGCGGATCCTCGTCGCGGACGGCTTCAAGGTCCTGCCCTACACGGTCGAGGATTTGTCGGTCGCCGACCGGCTGGTGGAGGCCGGTTGCCGCGTGCTGATGCCGTGGGGCGCGCCGATCGGCTCCGGGCTCGGCCTCAACAACCGCTACGGGCTGCGCCAGTTGCGTGCCTATTTCCCGGAACTGACGCTGATCGTCGATGCCGGGCTCGGCCTGCCCTCGCATGCCGCCGCCGCGATGGAGCTTGGCTATGACGGGGTGCTGCTCAACACCGCCGTCGCGCGGGCCGGCGATCCGGCCGCCATGGCGCAAGCTTTTGCCCAGGCAATCGAGGCCGGGCGCCTCGCCTACCTGGCGGACCCGATGGACCCGCGCGACATGGCAGCGCCCTCGACGCCGACCTTCGGCCAGGCGATGCTGGGTGGCGGCGAATGACCCGGCTCGACCCGTTCTACCTGATCGTCGACGATGCGGAGATGGCCGAGCTTCTGGTGCCGGTCGGCGTGAAGCTGCTGCAGCTGCGCGCCAAGGACATGGAACCAGACAGGCTGCGCGACGCGGTGCGGCGGACCAGGGCGGTCTGCGCGGCCTACGGCTGCACGCTGGTCGTCAACGATCACTGGCAACTGGCGATCGAGGAGCAATGCGACTTCGTGCATCTCGGCCAGGAAGATCTGGCGGACGCCGATCTGGCCGCCATCCGGGCGGCGGGGCTGCGGCTCGGGATCAGCACGCATGACCGGGCGGAGCTGGGCATCGCGCTCGCCGCAAAGCCGGACTATGTCGCGCTCGGTCCGATCTGGGAGACCAAGCTCAAGGCGATGAAATGGGCGCCGCAGACGCCGGCCCGGCTGACGCGGTGGCGCGAGCTTGTCGGCGACCTGCCGCTCGTGGCGATCGGCGGCATCACCGCGGAGAATTTGCCGGACATCTTCGCGGCCGGCGCCGACTGCGCCGCCGTCGTCACCGACGTGACGCGCCATGCCGATCCGGAGGCGCGGACGCGGCAGTGGCTGGATGCGACGGCGCCGTGGCGGTGAACCGGTCGCCGGAGCCGCCAGCAAGCCCGCCCAGCCCTATCGGCAGCATCCGACGTGACGGCCGCTGGCGAGCGGCTGGTCCATCGCCCGCCTAGCCGGCCTCGTCCACAATGGTTTCGAAGCCGCCGAAGATCATCCGCTGGCCGTCGAAGGGCATCTCGCCCTCCATCTTGATCTCGGGATCTTCCCTGAACGCTGCCATGCCGGCATCGCGCGTCGCCTTGTCCGGCCAGGCGATCCAGGAAAACACCACGACCTCTCCCTCCTTGGCCTTCACGGCGCCGCGGAAGTCGGTGACCTTGCCGTCCGGCACGTCGTCGCCCCAGCATTCCACCAGGCGCTTGGCGCCGTGCTTCATGAATAACGGTGCGACCTTCGCGGCCAGGGCGCGATAGGCCTCCCGGTTCTCGGCCGGGACGGGCACCACGAATCCGTCGATATAGTCCATGCTCTTCCTCCCTGATCTTTACCGGGCGCGCCTTCTCAGCGGTTCACGCCGCCTGCGTTTCCTCATTTCCCGCCACCGCGGCAGGGTCCATCCACATTGGTTCCCAGATATGGCCGTCCGGATCCTCGAAGCTGCGATTGTACATGAAGCCGTGATCCTAGGCCGGGACGGGGTCGGCCCGCCCGCCGGACCGCGCGGCGGCATCGACCATCGCGTCCACCGCCGAGCGGTCATCGGTCGACAAAGCGATCAGGACCTCGCTGGTGGCGCGGGCATCGGCGATGGCCTTCGGCGTGAAGCCCGCGAACTTCGCGTGGGTGAGGATCATCACGTAGATCGTGTCGGAAAACACCATGCATGCGGCGGTGTCGTCGGAGAATTGCGGGTTCCGCTTCGCCCCGATCGCCTCGTAGAAGGCGATGGAGCGGTCGAGGTCGGCCACCGGCAGGTTGACGAAGATCATTCTGGGCATCGGACTTCCTCCAGTTCGGCAAGCGGGAGTCAGGGGCGAAGGTCGGTGGCGGCGAGGCCGCTGCCGTCCATCTTCATCGGTACGGAATGGTGCTCGTGCAGCAGCGTCCAGCCGTCGGTGCCGCGCTTCAGGCAAAGCGTGGAGCGGTACCAGAGGTCGACCGGGCCTTCGCCGCGCTTCGTGCCGCGCATCCGGCTGAGGCCGTGGGCAAAGGCGATGTCGCCCTCGACGACCACCGTCGGCTCCGGCATCACGACGGAGACCGGGCCATCCCACGTCGCCAGCCATTCTTCCATGCCGGCGGTGTCGCGGGCCGGCGCCCCGGCCAGTTGCAGCGGCGGCGCGAGATCGAAGGTCACCACGTCCTCGGCCATCGCAGCCATGGCGCGGGCCGTGTCACCGGCGCGGACGGCGTCGTTCCGCGCGTCGATCAGGTCGCGTATGGCGCGTGCTTCCATCCCTGCCATGACCCGCACTCCTCCTCGGGTTTCGTTTGCTAGTCATGCCTCATCAAGTTATAAATGACAACCATGAAGTTAGAAAAAATAACTGAACTGCCTGACACCCGCCGACGCCGCCACTATGACGATTCCTGCGCAGCGGCCCATGCCCTCGACCTGATCGGCGAACGCTGGGCGCTGCTGGTGATGCGCGAGCTGTACTGGGGGCCGAAGCGCTTCGGCGCGATCAAGGCGAGCCTGCCCGGGATTAGCGCCAATGTGCTGACGCAACGGCTGGAGGGGCTGGAGGCGGCCGGCGTACTGATCCGGCGCAAGCTGCCGCCGCCATCGGGGGCGCAGGTCTACGAGCTGACGGAATGGGGATACGAGAGCGAGCCGATCTTCCAGGCGCTCGGCCGCTGGGCGGCGCGCTCGCCGAGCCACGATCCGACGCTGCCGTTCAGCGCCGCTTCGCTGCTGTTGTCGCTGCGCACGATGCTGAGTCCGGAGCGGGCGGCTTGTATCGACGCGCGGATCGGCTTCGCGCTGGGGGCGGAGCGCTTCGTCGCGCATCTGGCAAAAGGGCAGATCGACATCGAGCCCGGCCCGACCGAGGGCGCCGACGTCGTCTTCGCCGGACCGCCGCCGATGATCGCCGCGGCGATCTATGGCGGGCAGACGCTGGAGACGCTCGCTTCGGAGGGTGCACTGGAGATCAGCGGCGACAGGGCGCTCGCCGAGCGCTTCGTCGGCCTGTTTCCGCTGCCGCCCAAGGCCGTGCTGCCGGATTGACGGCGGTACTGGCCTTACTTGACGTCGTCGGGGAGCACGTCGCCCTCGACGATCGCCTTGCGGTGCTCCTGCGCCTTGAGCTCGTCCAGCGAGGGCATCGACATGACGTTGTAGCCGGAATCGACGTAGTGGATCTCGCCGGTGACCCCGTTGGCGAGTTCCGACATCAGGTAGAGCACGGCGCCGCCGACCTCCTCGATCGTCGTGTTGCGGCGCATCGGCGCGTTACGGCGCTGGAAGTTGAACATCAGCCGCGCGTCGGAGACGCCGGCCCCGGCCAGCGTGCGGACCGGACCAGCCGAGACGGCGTTGATGCGGATGTTGCGCGGGCCGAAATCGGCGGCGAGATAACGCACCGACGCCTCGAGCGCCGCCTTGGCGACGCCCATGACGTTGTAGTTCGGCATCACCCGCACCGCGCCGCCATAGGTCATGGTGACCATCGAGCCGCCATTGTGCATCAGCGCGGCGGCGCGCTTGGCGACCTCGGTGAAGGAAAAGCAGGAGATCAGCATGGTGCGCGAGAAGTTCTCGCGCGTCGTGTCGGCGTAGAGGCCTTTCAGCTCCGACTTGTCGGAGAAGGCGATGGCATGGAGCACGAAGTCGATCGTTCCCCATTCGGCCTTCAGCGTCTCGAAGACCTGGTCGAGGGAGGCGGTGTCCTCGACGTCGCAGGGGATCACCAGCCTGCTGCCGATCTCCTCGGCCAGCGGCCGCACGCGGCGGCCGAAGGCCTCGCCCTGATAGGTGAGCGCGATCTCCGCCCCCTGCGCCGACAGCGCCTTGGCGGCACCCCACGCAATGGAATTGTGGTTCGCGACGCCCATGATCAGGCCCCGCTTGCCGGCCATCAGATCGCCCATGGTGCTTTTTCCGCTCATCTGTCCGCCACGCGCTGGAACACGAGGCAGGCATTGGTCCCGCCGAAGCCGAACGAGTTCGACAGGATGCGATCGAGCTGCACCCCGTCGCGCCGCTCCCGAACGATCGGGATGTCGGCGAATTCCGGATCGACTTCGTCGATATGGGCGCTCCCGGCGATGAAGCCGTGCTTCATCATCAGCAGCGAATAGATGGCCTCGTGGACGCCGGTGGCGCCCTGCGAATGGCCGGTCAGCGACTTGGTGCCCGAGATCGGCGGAATGTCCGACCCGAAGACCTCGCGGATCGCCTGGACTTCCATCCGGTCGCCGACGACGGTCGAGGTGGCATGCGGGTTGATGTAGTCGATCGGCCCCTCGAGACCCGCGATCGCCTGCCGCATGCAGCGCACCGCACCTTCACCCGAGGGCGCGACCATGTCGGCGCCGTCGGACGTGGCGCCGTAGCCGACGATCTCGGCGAGGATGTTGGCGCCCCGCGCCTTGGCCCGCTCGTATTCCTCCAGCACCAGCACGCCGGCGCCGCCGGCGATGACGAAGCCGTCGCGGTCCTTGTCATAGGCCCGGCTGGCAACGTCCGGGCGGTCGTTGAAGTCCGAGGACAGGGCGCCCATCGCGTCGAACAGCACGGACAGCGTCCAGTGCAGATCCTCGCAGCCGCCCGCGAACATCACGTCCTGCTTGCCCCACTGGATCATCTCGGCGGCATTGCCGATGCAATGGCTTGAGGTCGAGCAGGCCGAGGAGATGGAGTAGTTCACGCCGCGGATCTTGAACCAGGTGGCGAGGGTCGCCGAAGCCGTTGAGGACATCGCCTTCGGCACGGCGGTCGGTCCGATGCGCTTCGGACCCTTTTCCCGGGTCGTGTCGGCGGCCTGGACGATGGTCGCCGTCGAGGCGCCGCCGGAGCCCATGATGATGCCGGTGCGCTCATTGGAGATGTCTTCCGGCGAGAGGCCCGAATCGGCAATCGCCTGGTCCATCGCGACATGGTTCCAAGCGGTACCGCCGCCATGGAAGCGCATCGCCCGCCGGTCGAGCAGCGTCGTCGGGTCGAGGCTCGGCCGACCGTGGACGTGGCTACGGAAGCCCAGTTCCTTGTATTCCGGCGCGAAGCTGATGCCCGAGCGGCCGTCTTTCAGCGATTGCGTCACCTCATCGGCATTGTTGCCGATCGAGGAGACGATACCCATGCCGGTCACGACAACGCGTCTCATTGCCCGCTCCCTTTTACCGCTGCCATCCGGCCCATCAGCCCGCCGTGCCCGCCGGGGCTTCCGCCTCGGCGTCAGCGAACAGGCCGACCCGGAGATCGCTGGCGCGGTAGATGACCTCGCCGTCGGCCTTCATCCAGCCATGGGCGATACCAAGCTTCAGCTTCGAGCGCATGACACGGCGGAACTCGACGCCGTATTCGACGAGCTTGACCTTCGGCGTCACCTGGCCGGTGAACTTCACCTCGCCGACCCCGAGGGCGCGACCGCGCCCCGGCTCGCCGAGCCAGCCGAGATAGAAGCCGGTCAACTGCCAGAGCGCATCGAGGCCGAGGCAGCCGGGCATCACCGGATCGCCTTCGAAATGGCATTTGAAGAACCACAGGTCCGGATTGACGTCGAATTCGGCGCGGATCGTTCCCTTGCCGAACTCGCCGCCAGTCTCGCTGACCTCGGTGATACGGTCGAACATCAGCATCGGTGGCAGGGGAAGCTGCGCGTTACCCGACCCGAAGAGCTGCCCGTGACCACAGGCGATGAGATCGTCGTAGTCGAATGCGGTCTTTTGCGTCGCCATGTTCCGTCGTGTCCGCCCTCGTGTGCGCGACCATCTGCGGGCCGCTGTCGGCTGGCCCCTTAGCATGGCTGTCACTGCGCTGGAAACCGTCCCCCCGATGCGATTCCGGCAATGGGGGACCTCGAACTGCCGGGCCTAGCCAGAATATGGTCGCGGCCGGGGATTTTCGATAGGCTGTCGTCCAATCGTTACAATTGCCCCGCAACCAACGTAGCCCATGAATTGCAGCCCATGACCACGCATGCCCGCCGCCGGACCGGCGCCGCCATCAGCCTCGCCGCCTTCCTCGCGGCGGCCGCGCCCGCCGGGGCGCAGAACTGGACCGTCTCGGGGCAGACGGCCGGCCTGACGGTGGGCGGCGCGTTCACCGGCCTCTCCCTGACATGCGCGACAGGCGGCCAGGCGGAGCTGACCTTCTCCGGCTTTCCTGCCCATCTGCCGGCGGGCGACACCTACACCGTGCCGGTCAGCGTCGACGGGACGGCGTTCCTCTTCGCGGCACAGGCGCGCGGCGGCGGCGATCGCGAATTCTCGCGACTCGTGCATCGGGCGCCGATTGAAGAGTTGGCGGGGCTGCTGGACGCGCTGGCGGCAGGGCGCTCGGCGGAGGTGTCGAGTCCGGCCGGCCGCTATGTCGTGCCGCTGGCGGGCTCGGGCCGGGCCGTCGAGACGTTTCGGCAGCTCTGCGGCTGAACCGGCACCAGGCAGCAGCCCGGGCGATCAATTCGGCCGCAAGGGGGCCAACCGTCAAAGCATTTGTGGCGAAAGGCGTTGTGCCTTATTATGTCTTGCGTATGCGAGGGTGCCTCCGTAAAAACCTCTTGCTTGAACCAAAACTCGAAATATCGGGCATTTGCGATGGATAACCGGCCGAGCCCCACTCGTTTCTGCGTGTTCGAGCGCCTGCGTTCGGTGGGCCTTCGCCCGACACGGCAGCGCGTGGCGCTCTGCAACCTGATGTTCGGCGCCGGTGATCGTCATCTCTCGGCCGAGGAACTCTATGCCGAGGCGCACAAGGCCGGCGAGCCCGTGTCGCTCGCCACGGTCTACAACACGCTGCACCAGTTCACCGATGCCGGCCTCGTGCGGCCGCTCTCGGCCGAGGGCCAGCGCACCTATTTCGATACCAACACCGATGACCACCACCATTTCTTCGTCGAGGACGACAACTCGATGATCGACATTCCCGATGGCAGCCTGCGGTTCGATCACCTGCCGGAGCCGCCGGAAGGCATGGAGATCGTCAATGTCGACGTCGTCGTGCGGTTGCGCCGCAAGGCGTCGGCCGGCGTCGCGGCCGAACCGGTGCAGACGGCCGTCGTCGCCGACTGACGGACACTTGCTTTCAGGCATACGAAAGGCCCGGTCGTCGAACGATCCGGGCCTTTTTCATGAGCGGGCGAAGCTGGGGGCGGGCGGCGACCCTACTGGAAGCTCTCGTCCGGATAGACGCCCCAGATCTCCTGCTGCCGCACATAACCCTGGCGATCCATCACCGCGAGCTGGCACCAGCCCGACGCACATTCCCGCACCGGGGCGACGACGCCCGGCTCCAGCCGCGCCGTCAGCGGCGCATCCGTCGCCGGATTGGCGTGGACGTCGATCATCGTCGCCTTGCCCTTCAGCCAAGGAGCGGCGATCGACGTGCGCTCGCCCGACAGCAGCGAGTGATAGACCCATCCCTCGGTGCCTTCGGAATCGCGGATCCGGCGCCAGAGCTCATATTCCTGTACGACTTCCACCGGCAGACCGGGCTTCAGATACAGCCAGCTGACCGGATAGTCGCGGCCGGGTCCGATGCGCAAATTCACCCGCCCCGACTTGAGGCTGACATAGCGCGGCAGCGGCAGCTTCGAGACCGGGCCGACCTCGACGGCGAGCACCGGGGCTGCCGGCGCGACCATGCCGGTCGCGAGCACGGCCGTGCCGACCACAGCGAGGAGCGAACGGCGGAGAAGGGCAACGAACATGGGCGATACTCCTGGCGATGGACCCGGCAGCCGTTCAGCTGCGCGGCGCTCCGCGCCACGAGCCGATCGGGGCGCGGGAAACTCTTTGTTTTCGGCGCTCCGGCTTGCTAGGAGGGGCGCTCGGCTCTCGGAGCGATAATCGGCGGTTTCGGTTAACAACGTCTTGATTGCAAAGGATCGTGGCCGATGACGATGCGCGAAAAACCGCTCGTGATCCTCACGCGCAAGCTGCCGGCGCCGATCGAGGCGCGCATGTGCGAGCTGTTCGACACAAGGTTGAACGAGACCGACCGGCCGCTGGAGCAGCCCGAACTCGTCGCCGCGGTCCGCGAAGCCGACGTGCTGGTGCCGACCGTCACCGACCGGATCGACCGGGCGGTGATCGAGCAGGCCGGCCCGCGGCTCAAGCTGATCGCCAATTACGGCAACGGCGTCGACAATATCGACGTCGAGGCAGCGCTCGGGCGCCATCTCTTCGTCACCAACACGCCGAACGTCCTCAACGAGGACACCGCGGACATGACGATGGCGCTGATCCTGGCGGTGCCGCGGCGGCTGGTCGAGGGCGGCATGCTGCTGGCCGCCGGCGAAGGCTGGCCGGGCTGGTCGCCGACCTGGATGCTCGGACGGCGGATCTGGGGCAAGAAGCTCGGCATCCTCGGCATGGGCCGGATCGGCACCGCCGTCGCGCGGCGCGCCAAGGCCTTCGGCCTCGAGATCCACTACCACAACCGCCGGCGCGTCAGTCCGAAGACCGAGGCCGAACTCGGCGCGACCTATTGGGAGAGCCTCGACCAGATGCTCGCCCGCATGGACATCGTCTCGGTGAACTGCCCCTCGACCCCGGCGACGTTCCACCTCCTATCGGCGCGGCGCCTGGCGCTGATCCAGCCGCATGCCTTCATCGTCAACACCGCCCGCGGCGAGATCATCAACGAGAAGGCGCTGGTCCGGCTTCTGGAGGAGAACCGCATTGCCGGTGCGGGGCTCGACGTGTTCGAGGAGGAGCCGGCGATCGACCGGCGCCTCCTGCGCCTTGCCGAGCAGCACAAGGTGGTGCTCCTGCCGCATCTCGGCTCGGCGACGATCGAGGCGCGGATCGACATGGGCGAGAAGGTGATCATCAACATCCGCACGCTGATGGACGGCCACCGGCCGCCCGACCGGATTCTGCCCGGCGGCTACTGACGACCCCTGGGGACGTCCTCTCCCGACGTTCCTCACCGCCATCTTGCCTGACTTCCCGGCCTGTCGCAGACTGGGCGCAGCGACAAGAAGGCGGCCGCGACAAGCGGACCGCCTCGCTTCGGGAGGAACCATGAGCGAGACACTGGAACGGCCGGCAACGGTCGAGAACGATGCGCGTGCGACCGTGACGGCGTGGCTGCAGGCCTTCGAGGCAGCCCTGTCGGCAGGCGACGCGGATGCGGCGGCCGAGATGTTCGCACCCGTCAGCTTCTGGCGGGACCTCGTCACCTTCACCTGGAACATCCGGACAATGGAGGGGCCGGACGAGGTGCGGGACATGCTGAAGGCGGTCCTCGCCGACGTGCAGCCCGGCCACTTCGCGATCGCCGGCGAGCCGAGCGAGGCGGACGGCGTCACCGAGGCGTGGATCAGCTTCGAAACGGCGGTGGCCCGCGGCAACGGCCTCCTGCGCCTCAAGGAGGGCAAGGCTTGGACGCTGCTGACGGCAATGACCGAGCTGAAGGGCTTCGAGGAGCCGCTGGCCGATCGCCGGCCGATGGGCGCGGAGCATGGCTCGGAGGCCGGCCGCAAGTCCTGGCTGGAGAAGCGCCAGCAGGAGGCGGCCGAACTCGGCTACCAGACCCAGCCTTACGTGCTGATCGTCGGCGGCGGCCAGGGGGGCATCGCGCTGGGCGCCCGGCTACGCCAGCTCGGCGTCCCGACGATCATCGTCGAACGCAACGACCGGCCGGGCGATTCCTGGCGCAAGCGCTACAAATCGCTCTGCCTGCACGATCCGGTCTGGTACGATCATCTGCCCTATCTCGAGTTCCCGAAGAACTGGCCGGTTTTCGCCCCGAAGGACAAGATCGGCGACTGGCTCGAGATGTACACGAAGATCATGGAGCTCAATTACTGGTCGCGCACGACCTGCAGGAGCGCCAGCTTCGACGAGGCATCGGGCGAATGGACCGTCGTCGTCGACCGGGACGGCGAGGAGGTAACCCTGCGGCCCAAGCAGCTGGTGCTGGCAACCGGCATGTCCGGCAAGCCCAACATGCCGACGATCAAGGGCATGGAGCGTTTCCAGGGCGAGCATCACCATTCCTCGCAGCACCCCGGTCCCGACGCCTGGAAGGGCAAGAAGGCCGTCGTCATCGGCTCGAACAATTCCGCCCACGACATCTGCGCGGCGCTCTACGAGGCCGGCGCCGACGTCACCATGGTGCAGCGCTCGACGACGCATATCGTCAAGTCGGACTCGCTGATGGAGCACGGGCTCGGCGCCCTCTATTCCGAGCGGGCCGTCGCCAGCGGCATCGACACGACCAAGGCGGACATGATCTTTGCCTCGCTGCCCTACCGGATTCTCCACGAGTTCCAGATCCCGATCTACGACAAGATCCGGGAGGTCGACGCCGAGTTCTACGCGGCGCTGGAGAAGGCCGGCTTCATGCTGGACTATGGCGCCGACGATTCCGGCCTGTTCATGAAATATCTGCGGCGCGGCTCCGGCTACTACATCGACGTGGGCGCCTCGCAGCTGATCATCGACGGCAAGATCAAGCTGAAGAGCGGCGTCGAGATCGAGGAGATCACCGAAACCGGCGTACGCTTCGTCGACGGCACGGAACTGCCCGCCGACCTCATCGTCTATGCCACCGGCTACGGCTCGATGAACGGCTGGGCGGCCGACCTGATCAGCCAAGAGGTCGCCGACAGGGTCGGCAAGGTCTGGGGTCTCGGCTCCGACACGCCCAAGGACCCCGGCCCCTGGGAGGGCGAGCAGCGCAACATGTGGAAGCCGACCCAGCAGCCGAACCTCTGGTTCCACGGCGGCAACCTGCACCAGTCGCGGCACTATTCGCTTTATCTCGCGCTGCAGCTGAAGGCGCGTGAGGCCGGGATGGCGACACCAGTCTACGGATTGCAGGACGTGCATCACTCGGGCCGATAGGCCAAGGCCGACGGGAGACGTTCGCAACGGTCCTAATCGAACCTTTTCTGCTTCTGCGCGTTTGTAAGCCAGACAAACAACATAGGAGTACCGACCATGATCGGTTGGGCCATCACATTCCTGATCATCGCTCTGATCGCCGCCGTTCTCGGGTTCGGCGGCATCGCCGGCACCGCCGTCGGCATCGCCAAGATCATCTTCTTCGTCGCGATCGTGCTGTTCGTGCTGTCGCTGATCTTCGGCCGGTCGCGTCGCCCGTCGCTCTGAGGTCGCTCCACCGCTGACGAACTTCGCCTGAAGAAGGGCGGCATCCGCAAGGGTGCCGCCCTTCCGGCGTTTCGGGGGCGATCTCGACGCTGCCGCATGGCATGGTTCCTGCTTCGAGCATGACGGGGCCCTTTCGCGCCGCGTTGCGGTGCGCCCTGAACAGCGGAGCATCGCCATGGCGCAGAATCCGGCAATTCCCACGAGCGGCCTGATCTACGGCCTCGACGACACGCCGCCGCCCGGACCCAGCACCCTCGCCGCCATCCAGCACATTCTCGCCTCCGTCGTCGGCATCGTCACGCCTGCCCTAGTGATCGACGGCGTGCTCGGCCTCGGCGAGCACATTCCCTATCTCGTCGCGCTGTCGCTCTTCGTCTCGGGAGTCGCGACCTTCATCCAGTGCCGTCGCTTCGGCCCGGTCGGCTCCGGGCTCCTCGGCGTGCAGGGCACGAGTTTTGCCTTCCTCGGCGCGATCCTGGCGGCCGGCTTTGCCGTCAAGGCGCGCGGCGGCACGCCGGAAGACGTGCTGGCGATGATCTTCGGGCTCTGCCTCGTCGGCTGCCTCGTCGAGATCGTCCTCAGCCGCTTCGTCGAGCGGCTCGGCCGGATCATCACGCCGACGGTGACCGGCATCGTCATCACCGTCATCGGGCTCAGCCTGGTCAAGGTCGGCTTCACCGACTTCGCCGGCGGGGCGAATGCCGGCGAGACGCTGGGCGACCCGATCAATTTGCTGCTCGGCCTCGTGGTCATCGCGGCGATCCTGGTGCTCAGCTTCCATAAGCGGCCGATGGTGCGGATCTCGGCGATCATGGGCGGCCTGGTCTTCGGCTGCCTCGTCGCGGCGCTGCTCGGCCGGATCGATGTCTCGGCCTTGGGCAGAGGGCCGTTCGTCACCCTGCCGATCCCGTTCCGCTACGGGATCGACTTCGATCTCGGGCTTTTCGTGCCGATCGCGTTCCTCTACCTGATCACCGCGATCGAGACGACGGGCGACCTGACGGCGAACTCGGTAATTGCCGGCGAGCCGGTGAAGGGGCCGCTCTATATCAGCCGCATCAAGGGCGGCATCCTGGCGGACGGGATCAATTCCGGCCTCGCCGCGATCTTCAACACCTTCCCGAACACGACCTTCTCGCAGAACAACGGCGTGATCCAAATGACCGGCGTCGCCAGCCGGCATGTCGGCCTGTACATCGCCGCCATCCTCACCGTGCTCGGCTTCTTTCCGGTGATCGGCAATTTGCTGCTGCTGGTGCCGAAGCCCTGCTCGGCGGCGCGACGCTGGTGCTGTTCGGCACCATCGCGGTAGCCGGCATCCGCATCCTGGCGACGCAGGAGATCGACCGGCGCCGGGCCTATATCATGGCCGTCTCGTTCGGCCTCGGGCTCGGGCTCGGCGTGACGCTGGTGCCGGAAGCGACGCAGCAGTTGCCGGATTTCGTGCGCCAGGTGTTCGCCACCCCGATCACGCTGAGCGGGCTGACCGCCATCCTCCTGTCGCTGGTCCTGCCGGAGCCGCAGCCCGAAAGTCCCCGTGCGGCGGTCGTCGCGCCGATGGACGGCGAGCCGACGATCTGACGCCGATCAGCCTTGCCGGGCGCGCCTGTAGCGGATCGTCTCGAAGCGCATGGTCAGGAGGTCGACCATCAGCAGCTTGCCGACGAGCGGCTCGCCGACGCCGCAGATCAGCTTGATCGCCTCGCTCGCCGCCAGCGTGCCGAGGACACCGGTGGTGACGCCGAGGATCCCCGCCTCGGCGCAGGACGGCACCAGCCCCGCCGGCGGCGCCTCGGGGAAGAGGTCGCGATAGCCGGGATTATGGGTGCCGTCGGCCGCCGTCTCGTAGGGTTTCAGAACGGTGAGCGAACCGGAGAAGCGGTTCACCGCCGCGGTCACCAGCGGCCGCCCGGAAGCGGCGCAGAGATCGGCCATGGCGTAGCGGGTCTCGAAATTGTCCGAGCCGTCGATGACGAGATCATAGGCACCGACGATCGCCGCGCCGTTCTGCGGGTCGATGCGCATGGCGTGGGGCACGATGGCGACATGCGGGTTGAGCGCGGCGACCGCATCGGCGGCGCTGGCGAGCTTGGAGCGCCCGACGTCCTCGGTCCGGTGCAGCACCTGGCGCTGCAGGTTGGAGAGCGAGACGGTATCGTCGTCGACGATGCCGATCGTGCCGACGCCGGCGGCAGCGAGATAGAGCACCACCGGCGAGCCGAGACCGCCGGCGCCGATGACCAGGACGCGCGCGCGCTTCAGCAGCTGCTGCCCGGGCCCGCCGATCTCCGGCAGGACGATGTGCCGGGCGTAGCGCTCGACTTCCTCGCGATCGAGAATCATGTCGCTCATCGTCATCCCTCGACGTCCGGCGACCCGGCGGACCTGATGGCGCCGGAATCGACCTCCAGCATCTGAGCGCGGTTGGCCAGCGCGTCAAACAGGCTGGCATCGGTGCCGGTCATGAAGGCCTGGACGCCGAGGTCGTCGATCAGGTCGAACAGGGCAGCGCGGCGGCCGGGATCGAGATGCGCGGCGATCTCGTCCAGGAGCAGCACCGGCGGCATGCCGGACAGGGCGGTGACGAGCTTGGCGTGCGCCAGCACCAGGCCGATCAGCAGCGCCTTCTGCTCGCCTGTCGAGGCGAGGCCCGCCGGCATCGCCTTGGCGACATGGGTGACCGACAATTCGGCCCGATGGGCGCCGAGCAGCGTCCGTCCGGCGCTGCGGTCGAGGCCCCGGCCGCCGCGCAGGCGGGCCCGCGCCTCGTCCTCCGCCTCGACCGCCGGCCGGGCGAAATCGATCTCGCCATAGCCGGAGGCAAGGTCCAGCCCGGCTTTCGGAAAGGGATTGGCCGCATCGCTCTCGCCGATCATGCCGGTCAGGAGATCAACGAGTTCGGCCCGCGCCACCGCCATGGCGACGCCAAGCTCGGCCATCTGCGCCTCGAGCCCCGAGAGCCAGGAATCGTCCAGCCGCTCCTCCGACAACAGCCGGTTGCGCGAACGCATGGCCCGTTCGTAGTCGCTCGCCCGCCGTCCATGCGTGGGGTCGACGGCCAGCACCATGCGGTCGAGAAAGCGCCGCCGGTCGCCGGCGGGACCGTTGAACAGCCCATCCATCGATGGGGTCAGCCAGACGACGCGCAGCAGCTCGAGCAGTTCCTCGGCGTTGCGGGCATTGGTCTCGTCGATGCGGATGGAGCGGTTCGCGGCGCCCGCGGCGTCGGGGGTGACCTTGGTGAGAATATCGGTCTCGCCCGATGCCGACATCACCGAGGCTGCGACGGAGAAGCCACCGCCACCGCTTTGCCGGGCGATCTCCTGGTACGTCGCGCGGCGCAGCCCGCGGCCGGGCGACAGCAGCGAGATCGCCTCGAGGAGGTTGGTCTTGCCGGCGCCGTTCGACCCGTGGAACACCACGAAGCGGCGATCGAATTCGAGGCGAAGCGCCGTGTAGTTGCGGAAATCGGCGAGCCGCAGCCGGCTCAGCCCGATCGGCGCCGCAGGCATGGCCGGCACGTCGGCCGGGATCGGCGGGGGCGTATCGTGCAGGGAGCTCGTGGCGTCAGACCCGCATCGGCATGAGGACATAGAGCGTCGCGTCGTCGCCGCCGTCGCGGATCAGCGTCGGCGAGCCGGGATCGGCCAGCATGAACACCGCGTCGTCGCCGGACAGCTGGCTGGTGATGTCGAGCAGATAGCGGGCGTTGAAGCCGATCTCGATGTCGTCGGAATCGTAGCCCACCGACAACTCTTCCGTCGCCGTGCCGGAATCCGGCGAGTTGACGGTCAGCACCAGCTGCGAGTCGGTAAGCGCGAGCTTCACCGCCCGGCCGCGCTCGGAGGAAATCGTCGAGACGCGGTCGACCGCGGCCGAGAAGGTCTGCCGGTCGAGCGTCAGCGCCTTGTCGTTGTTCTGCGGAATCACCCGCTGATAGTCCGGGAAGGTGCCGTCGATCAGCTTGGACGTCATCACCACGGCGCCGATGGTGAAGCGCATCTTGGCATCAGAAAGCTCGACGCTGACCTCGGCATCCGCATCGATGTCGCCAAGCAGCTTCTGCAGCTCGCCGACCGTCTTGCGCGGCACGATGACGCCGGGCATGCCTTCCGAGCCCGCCGGGGCCTTCATCTCGGCACGGGCGAGGCGGTGGCCGTCGGTGGCGACGGCCCGCAGCTTCAGGTCGCCTTCGGATTCGATCGTGTGGAGGAAGATGCCGTTCAGATAATAGCGCGTCTCCTCGGTGGAGATCGCGAACTGCGTACGCTCGATCAGCCGGGCGAGTTCACCCGCCTTGATGGTGAAGCCATGCGAGAGCGGCCCTGCGGTGATGTCGGGAAAATCCGATTCCGGCAGGCACTGCAGGCGGAAATTCGAGCGGCCCGAGGAGACCGTCATCTGGGTGCCCTCGGCATTGGTCGCGAGGCGGACCTCGGCGCCGTCCGACAGCTTGCGGACGATGTCGTAGAGGAGGTGCGCCGGGACGGTCGTCGCCCCCTCCTGTTCGCCGGTCGCCGTCGCCGTCTCGGTGATCTCGAGGTCGAGATCGGTCGCCTTCAGGCGCAGCCCGCCTGCCTCGGTCTTCAGAAGCACGTTCGACAGGATCGGAATCGTGTTGCGGCGCTCGACGACCCGGTGGACGTGAGCCAGCGACTTCAGGAGGTTCGACCGTTCGATGATGATACGCATGGACCGACGCCGTTTCATTCGGAAGGCCGCCGGGGTTTTCCAGCGGCCTTTCCGGGTTCGAAGTTCTTAGAGACTGGCGACGCCGAAGGGAAGTCTAAACCGCCAAAACACCCGCTGCGGCCGCACTTCGGCAGCGGTTCGCGCTCACTCCTCGATCATGCGGCGGATGAGGTCGAGCTCTTCCGACAGCTTCTCGTCCTTGGAGCGCTCGCCCTCGATCTTGCGCACGGCGTGGAGGACCGTGGTGTGGTCGCGGCCGCCGAAGCGCCGCCCGATCTCCGGAAGCGAGCGCGGGGTCATCGTCTTGGCGAGATACATGGCGATCTGCCGCGGCCGGACGATGGTGCGGGTGCGCCGCGCCGACAGGAGCTCGGTGCGCGGAACGTTGTAGTGGCGCGAGACGAATTTGAGGATGTCCTCGATGCGCACCCGGCGCTCGACATTGGCCTTGGTCAGCTGGTTGAGCAGATCGTCGAGATGCTCCGGCGACAGCGGCTGGCCGAGCGAATGGCGGAAGGCGATCTGGTTGAACGCGCCCTCGAGGTCCCGGCCCGAGCCGGCGACGCGCTGAGCGATCGTCTCGATCACCCGCTCCGGCATGTCGAAGCTCGGATCCTCGGCGCGCATCGCCTTGACGCGGCTGTCGATGATCGCCCGGCGCATCGCGTAGTCCGGCGGCGCCAGCTCCAGCGTGATGCCGTTGGACAGGCGCGAGCGGACCCGCGGATCGAGCGATTCCAGCTCCGAGGCCGGACGGTCGGCGGCGCAGATCACCTGCTTGGCCGAATCGATCAGCGCGTTCAGCAGGTGGCAGAACTCCTGCTGGATCGACTTGCCCTGAAGGAACTGCGTGTCGTCGATGATCAGGATGTCGATGCCGCGCAGCGTCTCCTTGAGGTCGAGCGCGCGGTTGTCGCGGATCGCGGTGGCGAAGCGCCACATGAAATACTCGGCGGTGAGATAGACGACGCGCGGCCCGTCGTGGCGGCGCACGGCGGCATTGGCGATCGCCTGCAACAGATGCGTCTTGCCGAGGCCGACGGCGGCATGGATGAACAGCGGATTGAAGCGCACCGACTGCGGCCCGTTCTCGGCAATCGCCTTGGCGGCGGCGAGGGCGACGCGGTTCGAGGCACCCTCGACGAAATTGTCGAAGACATAGCGGCTGTCGAGCGGCGAGCCGAAATCGGCGGCCGAGCGCGGCACTTCCACGGCCCGCTCCAGGCGGACGGGCGCCTTCTCGCCGACGGCGATCGGGCGAAGCATTTCGGTGCTCACCACTTCCTGCTGGCTGTGGCCGGCGACCCGCGGCTCGCGGATCGTCACGCCGCCGCCGCGCACGGCGCTGCGGATGGCGATCTCGACCTTCAGCGTGCCGGGCACTTCCTCGCGGAAGATCTCGGTGAGCAGCTCGTGATAATGCGACTGGATCCAGCTGCGCAGGAACGCCGTCGGCACGGAAATCCGGCAGACGCCCTTGCCGGCGGTCTCCAGCTTCATGCGCTGGAACCAGCTGGAGAAGATGTCCGGCCCGAGCTGCGCCTTGAGGCGCGCATTCACCCGCTCGATGATTTCCGCCGAACTCTTCGCGTCGCCGTCCATGCCTGCCCCGCCATTCTCGTCGTTTCTTGTTGATGCGCCGTCCGCAGGGAACGGCCGTGGCGCCGGCACGGCAGCAAACGCTGCCCGTGCCTGTCGCAGTCCTAGTTCTGCGACCACGGCAGCCCCTCCGCCTTCCAGCCGGCCTTGCGACCGCGGTGTCCCTCTTCGTCCGGTGGCCCCTCGAAGCCGTTGAGCACGTTGAAGCAGTTCTCGTAGCCGAAGGCGGTCATCGCCACCGCGCCGGCGATGGATCGGACACCCGAGCGGCAGAGGAAATAGATCGGCGCCGCCTTGCCGATCCCGGCGGCTTCGAGCCGCTCGGCGAGCTTCGGGGCGAAGGCAGGATCGACGCCCATGGACGGAAAGCTCTGCCATTCCGCCAGGACCACCGACTTGCCGATCGGCGCGAGTTGGGGAAGCCCGACATAGGTCCATTCGGCGCTGGTGCGGACATCGACCAGGACGGCGTCCTCGACTTCGGACAAGGCCGACCAGCAGGCCGGCGCGCTGACGTCGCCCCTGTAACTTTTATCCATGCAAAACAATTCCCCGCCCCTGATCCCGCTAGGGATAGAAGTTCTCAATGCTTAAAACGGCTTGATGCGCTCAGAAACTACGCGATGCGTTGGAAGACGTCAGCTCAGCTGCACTCGCGGGAGGCTTCCCATCGACGGAACCTTGGTGCGGCCCCATAAACATCTGGAAAACTCTGGTTGTCCCCGCACTTCGTCTTCTCCGCACTTGTGTGAGGCGGAAACTACGAAACGTGGCGGGATGCGGCAAGCGGAGTCTGCGCTGAATCGTAAGACGAGCGGACTGGCTGTGGCAGACTCGTCATCCGTGTGCCCGCCGAAAGCGCCGCAACGTGCTGACGCCTATCGTTTTCCGCCGACGGACGGAGCGCTGCAGCAAAGCGCAAACATAAAAATCGCCCGCGGCGGGGCCTGCCCGCTTGACTCAAGGACTCTCCGGCTTTCGCTTAGCCAGCTATTCGTAACTACTCACTGACCTCTTACAAGTCACTGATATTAAATGGGGTTTTCTGCGCGCCCCCGGAGGGGCCAGAGTCGCAGCCGATCCGCGTGACAGGTCGATGACGCAACGGGCAACCTGCCTTCGAAATGGGCCACGAATCAAAAAGCCCGGCACGGGGCCGGGCGTTTTCGATGTGGGAAGATGCAGCCCTAGGGCGGCGATCAGGCCTCGGCGAGGCCCTTCACGCGGTGCGACAGGCGCGAGATCTTCCGCGAAGCGGTGTTCTTGTGGAAGATGCCCTTGGAGGTGGCGCGCATCATTTCCGGTTCCGCAACCTTGAAGGCGGCGGTGGCTGCAGCCTTGTCGCCGGCGGCGAGCGCCTCTTCTACCTTCCGCAGGAAGGTCCGCACGCGGCTGCGGCGGGCGGTATTGACGGCGGTCCGGCGCGCGATCTTGCGTGTCGCCTTCTTGGCCGAGGGGGTATTGGCCATCGTTCGTCTCTTTCTGTCTGTCGATCAGCTTTTGGGTGGCGGCGCCGCTCGCGGCATCAGCCGCGCCGCAACGCAAAAAAACCGGCAACGTCTTCCGACGCCGCCGAATTAGGCGCCCTTATAGGTCGCTTCACCGGCTCCGTCAATCACCGAGGTGGCGGGATGGTTCCCGTGCGGCCCATCCCCGGGGAGCGAGGGCCGCTCAGCCCCGGCCGCCAAAGACCCGCCGCGGGTGAAACTGGCCCTGGTCGATCGAGCCGAGCGCGATCAGCCGCCCGTGACCGGTGGCAAAGGCCTCGTCGCAGGAGGCCGGCGCGTCGCGCCCGCGCAGCAGCACGGAATTGCCGGAAAGCACGCGTCCCGCCTGCTCCTCCGAAAGCATCACCTCGTAGAGATCGGAAAGGGCCGCTTCCGGATTGATCAGATACTCGTCGAGCGGGCCGTAATCCACGACCCGCGCCGTCGCCCCGGCTTCCACCGATTCGGCGTCGAGCGTCTCGCGGCCCTCGTCGGCGGCGGCCTCCAGATCGTCGAGCGTCACCATGTCGTCTTCGGTGAAGCCGCCGACGGAAACCCGCCGCAGATCGATGACATGGCCGTAGCAGCCGAGATCGCGGCCGAGGTCGCGGGCGATGGCCCGGACATAGGTGCCCTTGCCGCATTCGGCCTCGAAGACCGCGGTCTCGGCATCCGGCAGCGCCTTGAGCTCCAGCCGGTGCACGGAGACGGTGCGGGCAGCGATCTCGACGACCTCGCCCTCGCGGGCAAGATCATAAGCGCGCTCGCCGGCGATCTTGATGGCCGAGAAGGTCGGCGGCACCTGGCTGATCTCGCCGACATAGTCCTCCATCGCGAGACGGATATCGGCTTCGCTCGGGCGCAGTTCCGACGACTGCGCGACGGTTCCCTCGGTATCGTCGGTCGTCGTCTCGGCGCCCCAGCGCACGGTGAAGCGATAGACCTTGCGGCCGTCCATGACGAACGGGACCGTCTTGGTCGCGTCACCGAAGGCGATCGGCAGCATGCCGGAGGCGAGCGGGTCGAGCGTGCCGGCATGGCCGGTCTTCTGCGCGAAATACAGGCGCTTCAGCTTCGCCACCGCGTCCGTCGAGCCCATGCCCTTCGGCTTGTCGAGAATCACCCAGCCGTTGATCGGACGGCCTTTCGGCTTCTTGCCGCGACGCGCCATCAGTTCTTGTCCCCGTCTTCGTCCTGTTCGTCGAGATCGCGGGCGACCTCCGGCGACTTCAGGAGCGCGTCGATGCGCGCGTAATTGTCGAAGGACGTGTCGGTCCGGAACCGCACCTCCGGCATGAACTTCATCTGCCGCAAGGCCGGGGTGATCCGGCCGCGGATGAACTTCACGTGCTGGTTGAGCGCGGCGACATAGGGCTCGACGTCGGTCTGGCCGAGCACGGTCACATAGGCCGTCGCGAGCTTCAGATCCGCCGACATGTCGACCTCGGTCACCGTGACGACGGCGCCTTCGAGCAGCGGCTCGCGGATCTCGCCCCGCTGCATGACCTCGGTCAGAGCGTGGCGGACCTTCTCGCCGATGCTGAGCCGCCGCTGGGAATGTGCGGAGTGGGGCGAACGGGCCATGCCGTATCGGTATCCTTGCCTGATCGCGGCCCTGCGTCGTGCCGGGCCGCCTGTTCAAGATGACGAACGACGCGGCCGAAATCGAGACGGCCGGCGTTCGGATGCAATTTGCTGACCGGAGCCGTCACAGGCGGCCGGATGAGTCACGTCTGCCGATGCAACAGGGCTTCGGCGGCCGGGTCGCGACCACCGCTGGCCCGAACGAAAGCGGGCGGGGTCGAAGCCCCGCCCGCCCGATCGATCGTCGCGGACGCGCGCTTAGAGCGTGCGCGCCACGTGCTCGACGCGGAAGCACTCGATGACATCGCCCTGGCGCATGTCCTCGTAGTTCTGGAACGCCATGCCGCATTCCTGGCCGCTCTGGACCTTGGGCACTTCGTCCTTGAAGCGCTTGAGCGTCTTGAGCGTGCCTTCGTGGATGACGACGCCGTCGCGGATGAGGCGGACGCCGGCGCCGCGCTCGACCTCGCCCTCGGTGACGAGACAGCCCGCGACCTTGCCGACCTTGGTGATGTTGAACACCTCCCGGATCTCGGCATTGCCGATGAAGGTCTCGCGCCGCTCCGGCGACAACAGGCCCGACATCGCGTCCTTCACGTCATCCACGAGGTCGTAGATGATGTTGTAGTAGCGGATCTCGATGCCCTCGCGTTCGGCCGCCTCGCGCGCCTGCTTGTTGGCGCGGACGTTGAAGCCGATGATCGCGGCGGTCGAGGCGCCGGCAAGGGCGATGTCGGACTCGGTGATCGCGCCGGCACCCGAATGGACGATACGGGCACGCACCTCGTCGGTGCCGAGCTTGTCGAGCGCGCCGATGATCGCCTCGATCGAACCCTGGACGTCGCCCTTGATCAAGAGCGGGAACTCCTTGAGCCCCGTATCCTGCAGCTGCGACATCATCTGCTCGAGCGAACCGCGCTGGCCGGCGCTCTTGGCCACCTGCTTCTCGCGTGCCACGCGCTGACGATACTCGGCGATCTCGCGCGCCTTGGATTCGTTCTCGACCACCGCGAAGCGGTCGCCGGCCAGCGGCGTGCCCTGCATGCCGAGCACCTCGACCGGCATAGAGGGAAGGGCTTCCTTGAGCTGGACGCCCTTGTCGGTGATCAGCGCGCGGACGCGGCCCCATTCGTCGCCGGCGACGACGATGTCGCCGATCTTGAGCGTGCCGGTCTGCACCAGGACGGTCGCGACCGGGCCGCGGCCCTTGTCGAGCTGCGCTTCGATGACGGTGCCCTCGGCGGTGCGCGTCGGGTCGGCCTTCAGGTCGAGCAGTTCGGCCTGCAGCAGGATCGCCTCGAGCAGCTTGTCGAGATTGAGGCCCTTGGTGGCCGAGACCTCGACGTCGAGGACCTCACCGCCCATGGATTCCACGAAAACTTCGTGCTGCAGGAGGCCGGTGCGGACCTTCGAGGCATCGGCGCCCGGCTTGTCGATCTTGTTGATCGCCACGATGATCGGGACGCCCGCCGCCTTGGCGTGATTGATGGACTCGATCGTCTGCGGCATGACGCTGTCGTCAGCCGCCACGACCAGCACCGCGATATCGGTCGCCTGGGCGCCGCGGGCACGCATCGCCGAGAAGGCGGCGTGGCCGGGTGTGTCGATGAAGGTGATCTGCTGACCATCCTGCTCGACCTGGTAGGCGCCGATATGCTGGGTGATGCCACCCGACTCGCCGGACACGACGCTGGTCTTGCGGATCGCGTCGAGCAGCGAGGTCTTGCCGTGGTCGACATGGCCCATGATGGTGACGACCGGCGGCCGCGACACGAGCTCGTCGACATTGTCGGCGACGTTGAAGATGCCTTCCTCGACGTCCGACTCGGCGACGCGGCGAACCGTGTGGCCGAATTCCGACGCGATGAGTTCGGCCATGTCGGGCTCGATGATGTCGCCCGGCTTCATCATCTGTCCCTGCTGCATGAGGAACTTGATGACGTCCACGGAACGCTCCGACATGCGGTTGGCGAGTTCCTGGATGCTGATGGTCTCTGGAATAATCACTTCGCGGGCAATCTTCTCTCGCGGCGTATTCTGCTGCGAGCGCTTGAATTTCTCCTGGCGCCGACGGATCGAGGACAGCGAACGGCCGCGTGCCCCCTCCTCGGAAGTCAGCGCCTTGTCGAGCGTCAGCTTGCCGCGACGACGACCGTCGTCGCGGTCCGGACGGGCCGGCTTCGGGGCTTCGGCGGGTGCACCGCGAACCGGACGGCGCGCGCCCGGACGGGCACGGGCCGCCTCGTCCTCGTCGGCGCCGGGGCGACGACGCGGCTCGGCTCTGGTGCCGCGGGCTGCCGCGGCCTCGGCATCGGCCGGCGAGACGACGGCTGCGGGAGCCTGGCCCCGACGTTCGGCCTCGGCTTCGGCCTTGCGGCGTGCCGCGGTCTCGGCTTCGAGACGGGCGTTCTCCTCGGCCTGGCGGCGCTCGGACTCGGCCCGCTCGCGCTGACGGCGATCGTCCTCGGCAATGCGGCGGTCCTCTTCCTCGCGGAACAGGCGCCGGTCCTCGACCTCGCGCTGCTTGGCGAGTTCGAGTGCCCGGCGACGCGCATCCATCTCACGCGACGACAGGTCGCTGAGCACGGCGCCGCGCGGCTGGCGGGCACCCGGCGTAGCGGTTGCGGCCGGTCGGCGATCGTCGCGACCGCCGGGACGGGCCGGTGCCTGGCCGGGACGCGCCTGCCCCGATGAGGGCTGCTGCGGACGTCCCTGCTGGGCGCCGCCCGGACGCGGCGCGGCGGATGCCGGACGCGCGGTGGCGACAGGGGCCGGCGCAGCGGGACGCGCCGTCGCCACCGGCGCGGCGGGACGGGGCGCCGGCGATGCCTCGGCGGGAGCTTCCGCAGAAGTGGTCGGTGCGGGCGTCGGCGCAGCGGGCGTCTCGACGGCCGGCGCGGCAGCCTCGGGAGCCGGCGCGGGGCTCTTTGCCTCGACCGGTTCCGGCGCGGCTTCGACCGGCTCGGGCGACTTGGCGACCGGCGCCTCGCCGGGCTTGGGTCCCAGCTGGATCTGCTGCGGGCGACCGCCCATCTGCGGCGGCGTCGGGGGCGGGGCCAACGGCGCGGCAGCGGCCGGCGTCGATGCGGCCGGTGCCGAAGTCGGCGTCGGCGTCGAAGCTGCAGCCGGCTGCGGCGTCGGAGCCGGCGCGGGCGGCGCGGCGTCCTCCGGCTTGGCAATCCGCCGCTTCTTGGTCTCGACGACAACGTTCTTCGTGCGACCGTGCGAGAAGTTCTGCCGAACAGTGGACTGCTCGACGCCGCCCCGCTTCAAGGTCAGAGTCTTCTTCGTGCTCACGCTCAGCGTCTTGTCGTCGCCGGACTTGGTATCGCTCATCTACGCTTCCGCTTCCTGCGCGGGATCGATCCCGCGCCCTTCATCTTGGCCGGAGCGTCGCTCAGAAGGCGCTCCCGTGTCGTTCAATTTCGCAGTCGCAGTTTCCCCGCGCCCGAAAGGGGCATCGCCGGAAACCGGTCCAGGGCTCTCGCCCCGATATTTGTCCAGCGCTGCCATGCGCTTCGCCGCCGCCGAGCCCGCGTCACCGGCAAGGATGGCTGCATGTATCACATTCCCGCCGCCCAAAGCCAAACCCAATTCGTCTGCCGTAAACAGACGCAGGGCCGCGATAGCCGGCTCCGATCGCGACGCCGCCGCGGCGCGGCGGGCCTGATCGAGCTTGCGCAAGCCGTCCGCCGCCGCGTCGGACGCCTGCACCAGGAGCAGCGCCCGCCCGGTGCGGACCGCCGCTTCCGTCTTCGTAGCACCGGTCACCAGCTGGCCGGCCTTGCGGGCCAGCCCCAGCGAACCGAGGGCCGATTTCGCCAACAGGCCATCGACCATCTGCCCCAGGTCCGGCGCCGCCAACACCTCTGCCTTCAGCGCCCGGCCGAACAGCTTGCGGCGAACCGCCTCGTCGACGGACGCCCGGCTCAGCGCCACATGGGCGCCGCGTCCCGGCAACCGGCGCCGAAGGTCCGGCACCACCGCGCCGTCGGGCCCGCGCACGAAGCGGATCAGGTGCTCCGGCGGCTGAGCCGTTCGGGTGACGATGCAGGTGCGGTCGTTCAGTTCCGCCTCCCCTGCATCATCCGCCCGGTCGTCCATCGCCGCCGTCAGACTGCCGCCTCTTCCGTCTCGGCGTCTTCGTCCGCTTCGACCTGCGGTCCGTCGATGTCGGCCTGGGTGATCCAGCCCGCCTTCAACCGTGCGGAAAGGACCATCTGGTCTGCCGCGGCACGCGAGATCTCGAACTTGCTGAGCGCACCCGTGAACCGCTTGGTCTCGCCGTCCTTGCGTTCGCTCCAGCCGATGAGATCGTCGGCCGCACAGCCGGCGAAGTCCTCCATCGTCTTGATCTCCGCCTCGCCGAGCGAAACCAGCATCTCGGTGGTCAGCCCGTCGATTTCCTTCAGCTCGTCGGCGACGCCCAGCGCGACGCGGCTGGCGTCGAACTCGGCCTCGCGCCGCTCCAGATATTCGCGGGCCCGCGCCTGGATCTCGCTGGCCGTCTCGTCGTCGAAGCCTTCGATCGAAGCGACCTCGTCCTGCTCGACATAGGCGACTTCCTCGACGCTGGCGAAGCCTTCGGATGCCAGCACCTGCGCGACCATCTCGTCGACGTCGAGGGCGTTCATGAAGATCTCCGAACGCTCCTGGAATTCCTTCTGGCGGCGCTCCGACTCTTCCTGCTCGGTCAGGATGTCGATGTCCCAGCCGGTCAGCTGCGAAGCCAGCCGCACGTTCTGGCCACGACGGCCGATCGCCAATGATAACTGGTCATCCGGGACGACGACTTCAATCCGCTCGGCGTCCTCGTCGAGCACGACCTTCGACACTTCGGCCGGCTGCAGCGCGTTGACGAGGAACGACGCCGCATCGGGCGACCAGGGGATGATGTCGATCTTCTCGCCCTGCAGCTCGCCGACGACGGCCTGGACCCTGCTGCCGCGCATGCCGACGCAGGCGCCGACCGGATCGACCGAGGAATCGTTCGAGATCACCGCGATCTTGGCCCTTGAGCCCGGATCGCGGGCAACGGCCTTGATGGTGATGATGCCGTCGTAGATTTCCGGCACTTCCATGGTGAAGAGCTTGGCCATGAACTGCGGATGGGTGCGCGACAGGAAGATCTGCGGGCCGCGCTGCTCGCGCCGCACGTCGTAGACGAAGGCGCGGACCCGGTCGCCATAGCGGAAGAGCTCGCGCGGGATCTGCTCGTCGCGGCGGATGATGCCCTCGCCGCGGCCGAGATCGACGATGACGTTGCCGTATTCGACGCGCTTGACCGTGCCGTTGACGATCTCGCCGACGCGGTCGCGGAATTCGTCATACTGGCGGTCGCGCTCGGCCTCGCGGACCTTCTGCACGATCACCTGCTTGGCCGACTGCGCGGCGATGCGGCCGAAATCCATCGGCGGCAGCTGCTCGGCGATGAAGTCGCCCGGCTCGGCGTCGGGATTCTTGTCGCGCGCCAGGTCGAGATGGATCTGGATGTTCGGGTCCTCGACCTCCTCGACCACTTCGAGCAGGCGCTGCAGCCGCATCTCGCCGGTCTTGGTGTTGATGTCGACGCGGATGTTGGTCTCCTGACCGTAGCGGCTGCGGGCCGCCTTCTGGATCGCGTCGGCCATGGCGCCGATGACGATCTCGCGGTCGATCGATTTCTCGCGCGCGACTGCGTCGGCGATCTGCAGAAGCTCAAGCCTGTTCGCACTCACTGCCATTGTCGGTTCTCCTGAATTCGGGTCCCTGCCGCGCAGCTGGCGCGGCGGCTCCATGTGGTCCAGCGGGGCCGAAGGCGCCGCAATCGCTTCTCGCCGTTCAGTGCGGCCGCTCGGGCGCCTCGACGGCGACGTCGTCGTCCTGCGGTTCGCCCGACGCCTTGCGGGCAGCCTTGTCCGCCTTCAGCGACGCCTCGATGAGGTCGTCGGTGAGGATCAGACGCGCCTCGCCGATGGCGTCGAACGGAATCTCTACGGTCGGTGTCTCGTCGGGCGCCGGCTGGTCGCGCTCGACCGTGATGGCGTCCTCGCTGACCTTGATGACCTTGCCACGATAGCGCTTGCGATCGTTGATCAGGCGGGTGGTCTCGAGCTTCATCAGGAAGCCCGACCAGATCTCGAAATCGCCCTTGCGCACCAGCGGCCGGTCGATCCCCGGCGAGGAGACCTCCAGATGATACGGCTTGTCGATCGGATCGTCGACGTCGAGGACCGGAGAGATGCCGCGCGATACCGCCTCGCAGCCTTCGACATTCATCGTGCCGTCGGGCCGCTCGGCCATGATCTGCACGGTCATGCCGTTGAGGCCGGAGATCTTGACCCGCACAAGGCGATAGCCGAGCTGCTCGATCGCCGGTTCGACGATTGTCGCGACGGCGGCCTCGAGCCCCTGTTCCTTGACGATGCGCTGCTCTGCGGTGATCACGTTGCTCCGAAATCGCTGCGGCCCGATCCTACCGGATCGGACTGGTGGTCCGCCTGCGGGCATTCGGCCGGGACCATCAGACCCGCGCCATTCGCGCAAACCAGGGTCCCTGAAACAAAAAAGAGCGGGACCGGCAGGACCCACTCTCACGATTGCATCGCAGAGAATTTCGTTTCCTATACAAGCTTCGCGCGGCGGCATCAAGTCGGCACGCCGCGCGTAGCCGGTCGGCGGTCGGGCGGGCCCTGAAGCGGCTCACACCCGCCGGAACGTCAGATAGGCCGGTCGCCTTCCCTCGCGGATCGCTTTCGCCTCGTATCGCGTGCCGGGCCAGCCCGCGAACGGCTGGTGCCAGTCGGCTGCCCGTGACGCGGTCCATTCGAAGGCCGGATGGTCGCGGCAATGCTGCAGCGTCCAGTCGACATAGGTGTCGATGTCCGAGGCAAAGCAGAACGATGCGCCGGGGACCAGCACGCGGGCAAAGCGGTCGAGATTGCGCGCATTCACGAAGCGGCGCTTGAAATGCTTCTTCTTCGGCCAGGGATCGGGATAGAGCAGGTCGATCCCGGCAAGGCTGGCGTCCGGCATCCAGTCCAGCAGCCGCACGGCGTCGTCGTCGTAAAGGCGCAGATTGGCTCGCGGCTCGACCTGGATGGTCGACAGCAGCTTGGCCATGCCGTTGACGAAGGGCTCGACACCGATGAAGCCGGTGTCCGGCCGACGCTGCGTCTCGGCCAGGAGATGCTCGCCGCCGCCGAAGCCGATCTCGAGATGCACCGCCGCAACGGGACGGGGAAACAGTGCGGTGAGGTTGGCTGGCGCCGGCGTGTCGAGGTCGATCAGCAGCGTCGGCAGCAGCGTCTCGAGCAGCGCCGCCTGCCCCGGCCGCAGGGTTGGCCCCTTGAGCCTGCCGAAAAACGCCTCGCGGGCGCGCTCCCGGTGGGGGATGGCGGACGGATCGTTCTCCATGGAGACTTTGCGCTTCTGTCTGGCGTTTTCAGCGGCGGCGAAGACCGCTCGCTTTCGGGCGTATCGGCGCCTTCACCGGAAAGCGCCGTCGCGGCCCGCATTGCCGTGCCAGCCCGATCAGGTCAAGGGCCGGCGAAGAGGTGCCGGGAAGTCAGACCTTGTCGGCGACCACGGTCGTATCGGCGAGCGTGCGCACCAGATCGATCACGCGGCGGCGGACCTTGGGGTCGGCAATGCGGACGAAGGCGCGATTGAGCTGCAGGCCTTCGGTCGAGGACAGGAAATCGACGACGTAATCGGGCCCCGAGGGTTCGGCGAAGCCGTCCGTGCCGTCGATGCCGCCCGGCGCGTCCTCGAAGAAGAAGGCCACGGGCACGCTCAGGACTTCCGACATGCGCTGCAGCCGGCTGGCCCCGATCCGGTTCGATCCCTTCTCGTATTTCTGGATCTGCTGGAAGGTGATGCCGAGGCTTTCGCCGAGCTTTTCTTGGCTCATGCCGAGCATCGTCCGGCGCAGGCGAACCCGTGATCCGACATGCGTGTCGACCGGGTTCGGCTTCTTCTTGTTCTCCAGCATTGGAAGCGCCTTCATGTCTGCCCCGACCGACCCCGCTGCCGCGGCGCATGGCAAGCGCCGCAGGCGGGCCCAAAATTGTCTTAAATCAATTTCGAATTCCGGCCTAAGGGGTGCGCATCCAAGCTGTCAATCAACCTTTGCGCGCATCGTGAACCGGGAAAGCAACCCGGCAGCCAGGGCCGCGATCCAGGAGAGCCAGAAGGGTGCGCTGCCGAAGGATGCGTAGGCCGTCGGAGCGCCGGCCTCGGGAAGTGCCACCTCGACGGTTCCGGTCGATCCCAAGGCCAGACCGCCGATCTGCCGGCCATTGGAGTCGTTGACGACCGAGATGCCGGTATTGGCGCTGCGCACCAGCGGCAGGCCGAGAGCGACGGCGGTCAGCTCCGCCAGCCGCAGATGCTGGTAGGGGCCCGGCGTCGCCCCGTACCAAGCGTCGTTGGTGTCGTTGACCAGGAAGCCGGGCCGGGTCTCCGGCGAGCCGGCGTCGATCTCGCCCGGAAAGATGATCTCGTAGCAGATCAGCGGCAGGAAGCTCGGGGCGCCGTCGAGCGGCACCCGGCTGCGCACCGCGCCCGGCGAGAACCCGCCCGGCATGTCCGCCAGCTGCGACACGCCGAGGCCTTCGAAGAAGGTCTGGAACGGCAGATATTCGCCGAACGGCACCAGATGCACCTTGTCGCGAGCGTCGATGATCTCGCCATTGTCGTCGATGACATAGACCGAGTTGTAGACGCGCGAGCTGACGTCCTCGATGTCGCCCTCCAGCCGCGCCGCGCCGGCGATCAGCGTCTCGCCCGGCAGCAGCGTGTCGGCGATGCGGGCGATCGCATCGGGTCGTTCGGTCAGGAGGAAGGGGAACGCCGATTCCGGCCAGATCACCAGCGTCCGTGTCGCCGGCGCATCCGTGACGGCGCTTTCGGCTGCGGCGGCGGACGCGCTCGCCCCGGTGATCGCCGCGGGATCGGCCCGCGTCTCGGTCAGCCTGATGTGGCGCTCGAAGATCGTCTCGGCGTAGCTGTCCTGCCATTTCTGTGTCTGCTGGATGTTCGGCTGGACGACGCGGACATTCACGCCGTCGACGAATTCCGTCGGATGCGTCGCGAGCTGCCAGGCGCCGAAGCCGACATGCAGGACGAGCAGCACGGCGGCCACCGCCAGCGTCGCCATGCGGCCGCGCCGGTCGACGAGCACCGCCGGCGCGGAGAAAACGATGACCGCCAGCAGCGTCAGCCCGTGGACGCCGACGAGGCTGGCGGTCTGCATCAGCAGCGGCACCGGCGCCGCCATGACGCCGATCTCGTTCCAGGGAAAGCCGGTGAAGAGGAAGGCGCGCAGATATTCGACGAGGCCGAAGGCGGCGGCTAGCGCAAAGACGCGGTAGGCGCTGTCGCTCCACAGCAGCCGCGCCAAGGCGGCGGCGACGCCGTAATAGATCGCCAGGATCGCCGGCAGTCCGAGCACGGCGAGCGGGATGAAGACCGCGAACTCTGCGGCATCCACCAGCATGGCCGCGCCCAGCCACCACAGGTCGGCGACGAAATAGCCGAAGCCGAAGAGCCAGCCCGTGGCGAAGACCGGCAACAGCCGGCGCGGCAGCGAGCGGCTCGGGTCGAAGGCCGCGCCGTCGATCAGCCAGACCAGCAGCGGAAAGGAGATGAAGCCGACTGCTGGGAAGTTGAAAGGCGGCAGCGCCAGCGTCGCAAGCGCGCCGGCGCCAAAGGTCAGCAGCGCGCGCCGCCAGCCCGCGACGAGAAGGACGCGGCTGGCAAGACGATCGAGAAGGCGGCCCTCGCTGAAGATACCGCCGCGGCGGGTAATGGCGCTCAATTTGCCCCCGGAGGTCGACGACCCCAAGCACGATGCCGGTCCCGCCCAATAACGATCCTCGCTTTCGCGAGACTGATGCCGTTCCGGCGGTCCCGACCGCCGCGCCGATGCGCGGTGGCCGTGCCCCGGGCTTACGGCGCGTTCGCCAGGCCCTCGACGACGCGGCGGCGCTTGTCGCCCTGGCGGAAGCGCACGATCCGCACCCGCCGGACGCGGCGCGGATCGGCGTCCAGCACCTGGAACTCGAATCCCGGCACGGCCTGGATCACCTCGCCGCGCGTCGGCACCCGGCCGAGCTCGGAGAACAGGAGGCCGCCGATCGTGTCGGCCTCCTCCTCGTACTCGCTGATGTCGAAATCCTCGCCGACCAGCGCCTTCACCTCGTCGAGATCGGCCCTGGCATCGGCCACCCAGATGCCGTCACCGCTCGCCGTGATCATCGGCGCGTCGTCGTCGTGCTCGTCCTCGATATTGCCGACGACCATCTCGATGACGTCTTCCAGGGAGACGAGGCCGTCGGTGCCGCCATATTCGTCGATGACCAGCGCCATCTGCGTCCGCGTCGCCTGCATCCGCGCCATCAGGTCCGAGGCGAGCATCGAGGGCGGCACGAACAGCACCTTGCGGATGATGCCGAGGTCCTCGATCTTCCTGGCAAGGTTGATCTGGCGCAGATCGAGCCCGGATTTCGGCTTGCGCGCGCCGTTGCCGGCAGCAGCGGTGCCGTCAGGCTTGGCGGGACGGGCCACCCGCGTGATGTGGGCGACGACGTCGCGGATGTGGATCATGCCGCGCGGATCGTCGAGGCTTTCGCCATAGACCGGCATGCGCGAATGGCCGCTCGCCTCGAACTGCCGCATCAACTCTCCGAGAGTGGTCGTGATCTCGGCCGCCTCGATGTCGGCCCGCGGGACCATGACGTCCTCGACGCGCACCTCGCGCAGCCGCAGGATGTTGTTGAGCATCGCGCGTTCGGCAGGGCTGAAGGCGTCCTCGCCGGAGCCCTGGTGCATCAGCGCCTCGGTCAGATCCTCGCGCATGACGCGGGGCATGCGTGGCCGCATCCGTCGCAGCAGGCCCGCCCAGACGCCGGGCTGGCCCGGCGTCCCGGCGCGCCGACTTCGGTCGTCGCCGGCGTTGCGGTCTTCGGCCGCATCGCCGACCTGTGTATCGCCACGGTCCCGGTCAGGCACGTGCGCTTCGATGGTCATTGTCTCGCTCATGGTTCGACCGGCGTCATGGCCGGCGTTTCAGTGCCTTCGGCATAGGGATCGGCGATCCCCATCTCAGCAAGGATTTCGACTTCAAGCCGTTCCATGGCCTCCGCCTCGCTCTCGTCGACATGGTCGTATCCGACAAGATGCAGGAATCCATGCACCAGAAGATGTCGGAAGTGGGCATCGAAGGGCTTGTCTTCCAGCGCCGCCTCTCTGGCGACGGTCTCGTAGGCGAGGATGAGATCGCCGAGCAGCGGCCCGGGCGTAGCGCCCGGCCCCGCCATCGGGAAGGACAGGATGTTGGTCGGCTTGTCCTTGCCCCGCCATTCGGCGTTGGCTTCCCGGACCGTCGCGTCGTCGGCCAGCGTCAGGCCGATCTCGCTCACGATGTCGTCAGGCAGATCGATCCGGCGCGCGGCAGCGGCAAAGACCGCCTGTGCGCGCGACGCGATGTCGCCGAGGCCGGCCTCGTCCCAGGCCAACGTCTCGACGGCGAGGGCAACGGTCAGTCCGTCATATGAGCGCGGTTGTCGGTCGCCGGGCACTTAACTGTCCAGCGGGATGGTCGGCGCGCGGTGGCGCGTCGCATCCTCCTCATAGGCCTCGACGATGGCCTGCACCAGCGGATGGCGCACCACGTCCTTGGCCTCGAAGCGCACGGTGACGACGTTCGGCACCCCGACCAGCACCCGCAATGCCTCGACCAGGCCCGACTTCTGGCCGGGCGGCAGGTCGATCTGCGAGGGATCGCCGGTCACGACCATCCGGGCGTTCTCGCCGAGACGGGTGAGGAACATCTTCATCTGCATCGCGGTGGTGTTCTGCGCCTCGTCGAGGATCACCGCGGCGTTGGCGAGCGTGCGGCCGCGCATGAAGGCGAGCGGCGCGATCTCGATGGCGCCGGCGGCCAGCGCCCGCTCGACCTTCTCCGCCGGGATCATGTCGTAGAGCGCATCGTAGAGCGGCCGCAGATACGGGTCGACCTTCTCCTTCATGTCGCCGGGCAGGAAGCCGAGGCGTTCGCCCGCCTCCACCGCCGGGCGCGACAGGATGATCCGGTCGACCTGGCCGCGCTCCAGCAGCATCGCGGCATGGGCGACGGCGAGATAGGTCTTGCCGGTACCGGCGGGGCCGACGCCCAGCACCAGCTCGGCGCGGTCCATCGCCCGCATGTAGGCGTCCTGGGTGGGCGTGCGCGCGTGGATGGTGCGGCGGCGGGTGGAGATCTGGGCCAGCGACATCCGGCCCTTCTTCTCCAGCGTCGGCAGGATCAGCTGGTCGTCCTGGGCGATCGCCATGCGGACGGCGCCGTCGACGTCCTTCTGGCCGATCTCGCTGCCGCGCTGCAGGCGCTCGTAGAGATGGTCGAGCGCCCGGCGCGCCTGCTCGCTGGCCGCCTGCGTGCCGCGGATCTCGACCTTGTTGCCACGCGCCCGCGCATCGACGCCGAGCTTCTGCTCGAGCAGCGCCAGATGCTCGTCGAACTGGCCGAACAGCGAGCTGGCGAGGCGGTTGTCCTCGTAGGTCAGCACGATATGCGCCATGTCGGAGGCGCCGGATACCGGCAGCGTGCCACGTTCTGACTTCAAGCGACCTTCCTTCCGGCTTCGATCCCGGCGCCCGTCGCCATCAGCGAGTTCGGCAGGGTGGATTCGATGGTCACGTCGACAATCTCGCCGATCGCCCCGGCTCCGGCCGGCAGCACCACCGGCTGCAGGAAGGGCGAGCGGCCGACGAGCTGATGGGCGTAGCGGCCCGGCTTTTCGACCAGCACCGGGATGGTCTGTCCGACGAGGCTCGCGGCGAAGCGGTCCTGCTGGACGCGCAGGAGGGCCTGCAGACGCTGCAGCCGCTCCGACTTCACCGCCTCGTCGACATGGTCGTCCATGTCGGCGCCAGGGGTGCCAGGACGCGGCGAATATTTGAACGAGAAGGCCGAGGCGTAGCCGATCTCGACGACGAGCCGCATCGTGGCGTCGAAATCCTCCTCGGTCTCGCCGGGGAAGCCGACGATGAAATCGCCGGACATGGCGATGTCGGGCCGGGCGGCGCGGATCGTCTCGACGAGCCGCAGGTAGTCGTCCGCGGTATGGCGGCGGTTCATCGCCTTGAGGATCCGGTCGGAGCCCGACTGCACCGGCAGATGCAGATACGGCATCAGGCTTTCGAGATCGGCATGGGCGCGGATCAGCTCCGCGTCCATGTCGCGCGGATGCGAGGTGGTGTAGCGCAGGCGCGCGATGCCGGGGATCTCGGCGAGAGCCCGCAACAGGCCGGCGAGGCCGACCGGCCGGCCGGCCGCATCCTCGCCCGCCCAGGCGTTGACGTTCTGGCCCAGCAAGGTCACCTCGCGGACGCCGGAATCGGCCAGGCGGCGCGCCTCCTCGACGATCCCCGCGAACGGCCGCGAGACCTCCGAGCCGCGCGTATAGGGCACGACGCAGAAGGTGCAGAACTTGTCGCAGCCTTCCTGCACGGTGAGGAAGGCGGTGACGCCGCGGGCGCGGATCTGCCGGTCGCTGGTGTTCGGCAGATGGTCGAACTTGTCCTCGACGGCGTAGTCGGTGTCGACCACCTTGTCGCCGCGCGCCACCCGGGCGAGCGCCTCGGGCAGGCGGTGATAGGTCTGCGGGCCGACGACGAGATCGACGACGGGGGCGCGGGCGATGATCTCGCGGCCCTCGGCCTGGGCGACGCAGCCGGTGACGCCGACGCGGAACTCGCGGCCCTGGCTGTGGCGCTCGGCCTTGATGAGCCGGATGCGGCCGAGCTCGGAATAAACCTTCTCGGCAGCGCGTTCGCGGATGTGGCAGGTGTTGAGCAGGACGAGGTCGGCGTCCTCGATCGTCTCGGTCGGCTCGTAGCCGTCCTTCGCCAGCGCATCGCCCATGCGCTGCGAGTCGTAGACGTTCATCTGGCAGCCGTAGGTCTTGATGAAGACTTTGCGGGTATTGGCGCTGGCGCCCACCGGGACGGGTGCTTCGGTTGTTTCGGTCATGCGCCCTTCTGATCGGACCGTCGCCATCGGCCGTGCCGACGGAACTGGTTAGATATCTATATCGCCAGCATCGCCACCATGCGCAAGACGCAGAGCCGTTTCGTTTTCGCCCGCGCCGAGATTCCTCGGGCATCTGTGGCCGCGAAGGCTCGCCACCAGCATCCGTCGCACCCGCTCCTCGGCCGTCCGGGCGATGCGCTTGCGGTCGGACGCGGCATCGAAGAGCAGCGGCTCGCCGAAGGTCACTTCCGCCTCGATGGCGCCTTCGCGCAGGAAGGCGAGGAGGTGCGGGCCGAGCGGCACGTCCCCCGGCCAGGCGGCCAAAGGCCGGAAGAACCGCCCGAGCGGCACGCCATGGGCACTCGTATAGGCGATCGAGACCGGCTGGACGCGCACGGCATGGGTCCGGGCATTGCGGAGCGCTGCCTGCGCCGCGCCGAACAAAGCGGTCTTGAACGGCAGCACCTCGTTGCCGTCCGAAGTGGTGCCTTCGGCGAACAGCACCATGACGTCGCCCTGGTTCAGCCGTTCGGCGATGGCGTCGGCCTGGACGGCGGTCCGCCGGCGGTCGCCGCGCTCGACGAAGACCGTCCGCTGCAGCCGCGCGAGGAGGCCGAAGGCCGGCCAGTCCCTGACCTCGGCCTTGGCGATGAAGGACAGCGGCATGACCCGGCCGAGCACCATGATGTCGGCCCAGGACTGGTGGTTGGCCGCGATCAACAGCGGATGGTCGGGACTCGGCTGGCCGACCACCGTCACCCTGAGCCCGGTGACGGCGCAGGCGACGACGTGCCACAGATGCGGCAGGCGCCGCGCGAGGTCCCAACTCCTCGCCATGGCAAGGCTCTGCAACGGCCAGAGGAGAAGCGTCATGGTCGTCAGCACGACGGCGACGAACCCGACGCGCAACCAGGCGATCATGCGCTGCCGGCCTTCTGCGCCGTCATGATCGGGATTGTTCCTGCACGGCCTATCGCAGCGAGCGCTTGAGGATCAGCGCGCTGGTGCGCCGGCCGTCCGGCTGGCGGTAATAGGCCGGCCGGCGCCCGGCCTCGACGAAGCGCAGGCGCTCGTAAAGCCGGCGCGCGGCGGCGTTCTCCTCGTCGACTTCCAGAAACAGCGAATCGGCGCGCTCGGCGTGAAGATGCTGCAGCACGTGGTCCATCAAGAGGCGCCCCACGCCATGGCGGCGGGCACGCGGCGCGACGGCGATGGTGAGGATCTCGGCCTCGCCCTTGGTGTCGCGGGCCAGGACGAAGCCGAGCGGCGGCTCGCCGGATTGCCCAACTCGGCGGGCGACGAAGCCGAAGGAGCCGTCCTGGCCAAGCAGCGAGGCGAGTTCGTCGCCCGACCAGGGATGATCGAAAGCCTCGCTGTGCAACTCTGCGGCGGTGTCGAGGTCGTCATCTGTCAGCGGCGCGGCGACGACGGGAGCGGTGCGGACCAATGCGTCGAGAAACGAGGTCGTCCAGGCCCAGGGCAGATACCAGTACATCGAAGCTCCTCCCTTTGCCCGTTCCGGGTTTGCCGCGTCGTGGCGGCTTGCGGCGAGACTAGCCCATCAGGGCATGGCTTGAGGAGAGGCCGGGTCGCGAAAGCTGATCGTGCCCGTGGTGCTCGCCGGCTTGGCGTCGGCGCCACGCAGATACAGCGGCCGCGGCGGGGCTTCGAGAGCACGCGCCGCCAGTATTCCGAGCGCACGCATGTCGATGCGCGAATCGGCGCCGAGCACGGCCGCGTCGCGGCCGGACAAGGCGGCCAGGGCGATCGCCGAGCCAGTGCCTACGAGCCCGAGCGGCGTGCCCGCATCGAGATGGGCCAGCATCTGCGGCAGGTCCGCCGGCGCCAGCGCGCGGGGTGCTTCCAGGACGTCGCCGTCAGGGCCGTAGAGCGCGGCATAGATTTCGCCGCGCTTGGCGTCGAGCGTCGCGAGGATTGCCCGACCCTGGCCCAGCTCGGGCGCCGCCAGGGCCGCCAGCGTGTCGATGCCGACGGCCGGAATATTGAGCGCCAGTGCCAGGCCCCGCGCCGCCGCAACGCCGACCCGGATCCCGGTGAAGGAGCCGGGGCCGACGGTGACGCCGATCCGGGTAAGGTCGGCATAGGCGATGCCTGCCTCGCCCAGCACGTCGGCAATCACCGCCATCAGCTGCTCGGCATGGCCCTTGCCGATTTCCGGCTCGGCAGACGCGACAACCCAGTCGGTCGCACCGTCACAGACGGCCGCCGAACAGCGCTCGAAGGCCGTGTCGATGACAAGAAGCATTTGCATCACGCCCGGTTCGGCGATCCGGTCGCCGGTCGCACCATCGCCCGGCTGGCAGGAGGCATCACGACCGGACCCTCCGGATCAGGCGGCGGCGACGGCTTCCACCGCTTCGACTTCCGGCACGAAATGGCGCAGCAGGTTCTGGATGCCGTGCTTCAGCGTCGCGGTCGACGACGGGCAGCCGGCGCAGGCGCCGCGCATGTTGAGATAGACGGTGCCGTCGCGGTAGCCGCGGAAGGTGATGTCGCCGCCATCCTGGGCGACGGCCGGGCGCACACGCGTCTCGAGCAATTCCTTGATGGTCGCGACGGTACCGGCGTCACGCTCCTCGAAGAACTCGTCGCCATCCGGCGCCGCGGTGCCTTCGCCTTCGGCCAGCATGACCGGATCGTTGGAGAGGAAATGCTCCATCAGCCCGGCCAGGATCGCCGGCTTCAGGTACTGCCAGTCCGGCTCGTCCTTCGTCACGGTGACGAAGTCGTAGCCGAAGAACACGCCGGTCACGCCCGGCACCGCCATCAGCCGGGCGGCCAGCGGCGAGCGGCCGGCGGCGTCTGCCGCCGTCAGAAATTCCTCGGTGCCGGTTTCGACCACAACCCGGCCCGGCAGGAACTTCAACGTCGCGGGGTTCGGAGTGACTTCCGTCTGGATGAACATTGCTTGCCTCTCGTGCGACCGGTGCCGCCGAATTCATTGGAATTATTCTAAAGTGTACAGCGCAGCGCCGTTGATCGCAACATAAGGTGCGCGGGGCGCCATCAACAGAGGCTGGCGATATCCTCGTCTGTCAGCGTCGCCGGCACGATCGTCACCGGGATCGGGAAGGCGGCGCCCTTGCCGGCGACCGAGGACACCAGCGGCCCCGGCCCCTCGGACGCATCGCCGGAAGCCAGAACGAGGATGGCGATCTCGCGGTCCGCTTCGATCAATGCGTGGATCTCCTCGACGATCTTGCCTTCGCGCACGACCGTCTCCGGTTCGATCCCGACCTTCTCGCGCAATTCGTCCGCGACCTTGGCGAGCTTGGTGCCGGCTTCCTCGGCGGCTTCGGCCCGCATGATCTTCTCGACGCCCAACCAATGCTGGAAATCACCGGGCTCGATCACGAAGAGCAGGACGGCGCCGCCGCCGCTCGCCTTGGCGCGGTGCGCCGCATAGGAGGCGGCGCGCCCGCATTCGGGCGTGCCGTCGATGATCGCAAGGAACTTGCGCTTGCCGCCGGCATCCCGGCCAATTCGTCTTGATACCATGCCGGCAAGATGGCAGCGGCGATGCCCGGCGACAAGCGGCGGTGCCGCCCGCCCACATACTTTGCCGCATCGGGCGTACGGAGGCGGAGGCAGCCAGCCCCTCAGTCGTCGAGCAGGCCGATGATCTGCTTGACGTCCTTCATGGTCCGTTCGGCGATGGCGCCGGCGCGCTCGCCGCCGTCCTTGAGCACGGCGTCGATATGGCCGGGATCGGCCATCAGCCGGCGCATTTCCGACGTCACCGGCCCGAGCGTCTCGACCGCGAGGTCGACCAGCGCCGGCTTGAACTCGGAGAACTGGCGGCCGCCGAACTCGGCGAGGATGTCGGCCTTCGGCCGCTCGGCAAGCGCCGCGTAGATGCCGACGAGATTGTCGGCCTCCGGCCGGCCGGCGAGCCCCTCCAGCTCGGACGGCAGCGCGTCCGGGTCGGTCTTGGCCTTGCGGATCTTGCGGGCGATCGCCTCGGCGTCGTCGGTCAGGTTGATGCGCGACAGGTCCGAGGGATCGGATTTCGACATCTTCTTGGCGCCGTCCTTGAGGCTCATCACCCGGGTCGCCGGCCCGTCGATCAGCGGCTCGGTGATCGGGAAATAGCCGTTGACGGTCTCGTCGCCCATCGCCATCGGCACGCCGAGCCCGGCTGCGGCGATCTTCTGCGAGAAGTCGTTGTTGAACTTCGCGGCGATGTCGCGGGTCAGCTCCAGATGCTGCTTCTGGTCGTCGCCGACCGGCACCTGCGTGGCGCGGTAGAGCAGGATGTCGGCGGCCATCAGGCTCGGATAGGCGAGCAGGCCGAGCGAGGCGTTCTCGCGATCCTTGCCGGCCTTTTCCTTGAACTGGGTCATGCGGTTCATCCAGCCGATGCGCGCGACGCAGTTGAAGATCCAGGCAAGTTCGGCATGGCCGGAGACGCGGCTCTGGTTGAAGACGATGTGGCGCGCCGGATCGATGCCGGCGGCGAGGAAGGCCGCGGTGATCGAGCGGATCTGGCCCGGGAGGTCGTCATGGACGAGCTGCGCGGTGATCGCGTGGAGATCGACGACGCAATAGAGGCAGTCATGGCTCTCCTGCAGGGCGACGAACTTGCGGATCGCGCCCAGATAATTGCCGAGATGCAGATTGCCCGTCGGCTGGACGCCGGAAAAGACGCGGGGAGAAATGGCGCTCATGGGTCGCGGCTCCGGGGTCGGGAGATCAGGTGAAATCGCGGCGGGTTATGGCCGAGGGGCCGGCATCGATCAAGCGCTGCCTTCATCGGGGCCCGTGGCGGGAGGCGTCGGCCGGCGTCGCTTCACTACCGCGAAGAGCAGCCGGCGATCGGCCGCGCCGGTGGCGAGCGCCAGGCCGAAATAGATCGCCATGGCCGAAGCGACGAGGATGCCGATCGCCAGGATCTGGGTGGCCAGCGGGCTCCCCGGCCGGAGCCAGTCGTCCAGCTCCAGCATGGCGCCGACCAGCGCGGCGCCCATCACCAGCGAGCACAGGAGCGTCAGGGCCGAACGCCTGACGAGCTGCCGGTCGACCTCCCAGAGGCCCTTGCGATAGAGCCCGGCAAACAAGAGGCCGGCATTCAGCCAGCCGGCGATGGTGGTCGCCATCGCGATGCCGCGCTCGGCGAGGATCCCGAACAGGACGATCGACAGGACGATGTTGATGCCGGCGGAGAACAACGTGACATACATTGGCGTGCGGGTGTCCTCGCGGGCGAAATAGCCGGGCGAAAACACCTTGATCATGACGAAGGCCGGCAGGCCAAGGGCGAAGATGCCGAGAACCGCGGCGACGGCTGCCGTCGCCGAGGGTTCGAAAGCGCCGCGTTCGTAGATGACCCGGATGATCGGCTCGGGGATGATGAACAGGGCGACGGCGGCAGGCAGCGTCAGGAACAGCGCGAATTCGAGGCTCCGGTTCTGGGTGTGCTGGGCCTCGCGCAGATGCCCCGCCTTGAGGGCGCGGGCCAGCTCCGGCAAGAGCACGACGCCGATGGCAACGCCGACCATGCCGAGCGGCAGCTGGTACGGCCGGTCGGCATATTGCAGGATCGATACCGCCCCCGGCTTGAACGAGGCGACCGCCTGGCCGACGAACAGGTTGATCTGGGTGATACCGCCGATCAGCGCCGCGGGACCGGCGAGGACCAGCAACCGCTTCAGCCCCTTGGTCCAGCGCGGCCGGCCAAAGGCGATGCTGAAGCCGGCCATGCGCATGGCGATGACGACCATCGCCAGCTGCGCGAAGCCGGAAACCACGACGCCCCAACTCATCAGAAAACCGGTCGTCGCCTTGTCGACGCCCGCGTAGAGGCACCAGGCCAGGACCCCGATCAGGATGAAATTCAGCAGCGTCGGCGCGGCGGCCGCGGCGAAGAATCGCCGGAAGCTGTTGAGGATGCCGCTGACCATCGCCACCATCGACATGCAAGCCAGATAGGGGAACATGATGCGCGACAGCGTCACCGTCAGGTCGTAGCGGGCGGCGCAGGAGAGCATATCGCCGCCGGCCGCCGGGTCGTCGATGCAGGCGCTGAGGCCCGGCGCGATGATCGTCGAAACGAGAAACGGCATGAAGATCAGCGCGACGATGGTCAGCGTCACCAGCGTGGCGAGGAGGGTCGAAAAGACCTCGCTGGCAAAGCGTCTGGCGCCCGCATCGCCTTCTTCCTCCAGCGACCGGGCGAAAAGCGGAATGAAGGCTGCGTTGAAGGCCCCTTCGGCAAACAGCCGGCGGAACAGGTTGGGAAAGCGGAAGGCGAGGTTGAAGGCGTCGGCCACCGGCCCGACGCCCAGCGCCGAGGCCATCATCATCTCGCGGCCGAAGCCGAAGATCCGGGAGACCAGGGTCGCCCCGCCGACGGTCGCAAACTTGGAAAGGAGGCTCATCGAGCGGTAATGCCGAAGGCCCGCGGCGAGGACATGGCGACCAGCGAGGACACTTCGCCCTCGGGATTGTCGAACACCGCCTTCAGCCGCGCCTCGATCCGCTCGGCCCGCGAGTCCGACGTGATCTTGGTGCCGATCAGATCGGTCACGTAGAAGACGTCGACGACCTTCTCGCCATAAGTGGAGATGTGGGCCGAGCGGATGTCGAGATTGAGGTCGGAAATCGCCCCGGTGATGTCGGACAACAGGCCCGGCCGATCCAGCCCCTCGACCTCGATGACGGTAAACTGGTTCGACAGATCGTTGTCGAGCCGGATCCGCGGCGACAGGTTGAACAGCCGCGCGCCGCGCGAGGGCTTGCGGTGGGCGAGCAGGTTGGCGGGCACGTCGCGCCCCTGCAGCAGCCGCTCGATATTGTCGCAGATCCGCTCTGCCCGGCGAATCTCGTCGTCGTCGGACTCGAATTCGCGGTTCAGCATCATGACGTCGAGGGCGCGCCCGTCCGACATCGTGAAGATCTGCGCGTCGGCGATGTTCGCGCCTGCGCCGGCGCAGGCTCCGGCGAGCAGCGACAGGAGGCGCGGGTGGTCGGGCGCCAGCACCATGATCTCGGTGATGCCGTGGAAGCGATCGGTGCGGATGCTGGTCGAGAGCGGCCGCCCGTCGGACGCCTCGCGGAGAAACTCGGCGTGGCGCAGCTGCTCCTCGAGCGGGGTGGTGAGGAAATAGTTCGGGTAATGCAGATCGAGATAGGCGTCGCGTTCGGCATCGGGCCAGGCGGACAGCCGATCGGCCAGGCGCAGCCGCGCCCGGACGAGGCGCTCGCGCCGCGACGACTGGGTGAAGCCGCCGGTCAACGTCGGCTCGGTCTCGAGATAGAGGGTTCGCAGGAGCTGGCCCTTCCAGCCGTTCCAGACGCCCGGACCGACCGCCCTTATGTCGCAGACGGTCAGCACGGTCAGAAGCTTCAGCCGGTCGAGCGTGCGGACCTTCTCGGCAAAATCGAGGATCGTCTTGCGGTCGCTGAGGTCGCGCTGCTGCGCCGTCATCGACATGACCAGATGGTCCTCGACGAGCCAGGCGACGAGTTCGGTCTCCCTTTCGTCGAGGCCGAGCCGCGGGCAGAGCTCCCGGGCGATCTTCGCGCCGGCGATCGAATGATCCGCCGGCCGGCCCTTGGCGATGTCGTGCAGGAGCAGCGCCACATAGAGCGGCGTGCGGTCCTTCAGCGCGTTGACGAAGCCGGAGGCCAGCGGCAGCTCGTCGGCGAGATGCCCGTGCTCGATCAGCGACAGCGTATCGATCGTGCGCAGCAGGTGCTCGTCCACCGTGTAGTGGTGGTACATGTTGAACTGCATCATCGCGACGATCCTGCCGAAATCGGGGATGAAGCGGCCGAGCACGCCGGCCTCGTTCATCCGCCGCAGATGCAGCGCCGGGTCGAAGCGGTCGGTCAGGACGTCGAGGAACAGGCTGTTGGCGTCGTGGTTCTCGCGCAGCGCCGCGTCCACCAGCCGCAGCGAGCGGCGGATCAGCTTCAGCGCGTCCGGGTGGTATTCGAGCTGGTGCATCGCCGCGAGGCGGAAGATGCGGATGAGATTGACCGGATCGTCGCGGAAGACGTTGGGCCCGGTGACGTTGATGCGGTTGTTGTCGATGTGGAAATCGAGCGTGCCCGGGATTTTGCGGGCGCGGCCGCGCAGGCTGCGCACGAAGCCCTTCAGGCCGGGCGCGGCCTTGGCGTGCTCCTCTTCCAGCGCCGCGCAGAAGATGCGCGTCAGATCGCCGACATCCTTGGCGATCAGGAAGTAGTGCTTCATGAAGCGCTCGACGTCCTTCAAGCCGGGATGGCTGTTGTAGCCGAGCCGCTTGGCGATCTCCGGCTGCAGGTCGAAGGCGAGCCGCTCTTCCGCCTTACCTGTGGCGAAATGCATGTGGCAGCGCACCGCCCAGAGGAAGTCTTCCGCCTTGACGAACAGGCGCCATTCGCGCCGCGAGAACACGCCCGCCTCGACCAGCGCCTCGGCCGTGGAGACCCGGTAATGATACTTGGCGATCCAGAACAGCGTGTGCAGGTCGCGCAGGCCGCCCTTGCCCTCCTTGACGTTCGGCTCGACCAGATAGCGGGTGTTGCCACTCTTGGCGTGCCGCGCCTCGCGCTCGGCGAGCTTGGCGGCGATGAACTCCTCGCTGGTGCCGGCAACGACCTCCGCGTCGAAGCGGCGGCCGAGTTCGGCGAACAGCTCGACGTCGCCGGCGACGAGCCAGCGCTCCAGGATCGAGGTGCGGATGGTGAAATCGGCACGCGCCAGCTTGATGCACTCGTCCACCGTGCGGGACGCGTGGCCGACCTTGAAGCCGAGATCCCACAGCATGTAGAGCAGATATTCGGCGACCTGCTCGCCAAGCGCGGACTGCTTGTAGGGCAGCACGAACAACAGATCGATGTCCGAGCCCGGTGCCAGCGTGCCGCGGCCATAGCCGCCGACCGCCACCACCGCCATGCGCTCGCCGACGCTGAGATTGGCTGTCTGGAACACGTGCCGGATGGCGTAGTCGTGGATCTCGCGCACCACCACGTCCTGCACCGAGGCCAGCTTGCGGGCGCAGAGCAGGCCGCTGCCGTCCTCGAAGAGGGCTTCCTCGATCGCTGTACGGGCGTCCGCGATGATCTGCTTCAGGAGCGCGAGGATCTTCAGGCGAGCCGCAGGGGACGCGCCGTTCGCGCCGTCACCGGCAGCGATCGCAGCAAGGCCGCCGCGCAACGTCTCGATATCCAGAATGCCGACGAGATCGATTTCCTCGACATCCGCCGGGATCTGGCGCTTTGCGGGAAGGGACCTCGCTTCGATCAACGACATTCACGTTCCTGGATGCGTATTCGCCGGGATGCGGACTGGCCCGCCTGGGCAGCCTATAAACGACTTGCCGGCCAGGCGCGACACCACAGGTCAGCGATGGCCTTGGCCCAAGGACCCGCAACTGCCGGAAACGCAAAAAGGGCCGCCCGCATGGGACGACCCTTCACAACTCCCGGCGTTCTGGGACGCCGGCTTATCGCTCAAAGCTTACTCAGCAGCTTCGGTCGAGGACTCGTCCTGCAGAGCCTCGCCTTCCTGCGTCGTCGGCTCCTGGCCGGGCGTAAAGGTCGCGCCGGAACCCGGCACGATCGCGCCGCCCGTTGCCGGCTCGGCCATCGTGCCGCTGGTCGTCTCGGCGTCGGTGCCCTCGGCAACGCCCTCGCGCTCGGCAGCGCGGTTCAGCTCGCGCTCGGCGTCATTGCCCGGAACGATCGTGTCCGACTCGGGCGAAGCGGCAGACGGAGCGACAGACGTGCCTGGCTCGGCAGCGACTGCGTCACGCTCGGCGGCGTTGTCCTCTTCGATGACGGTCTCCGAACCCGGAACAGCCGGCGTGCCGGACTGGGCGAAAGCCGGAAGCGCGAAAGACGAAGCGCCAATCAGCATGGCAGAGATAAGAGCGGTCTTCTTCATTTCGTAAAAACCTTTCATCTAGCGCTGGCCACACGAAATATCGTGTACTCCCAGCAACTGGTGTCAAACACCGTGATCGGGAATAGAAACGATGCAACCACAACTGGGTTCCACCGTGAGAGGCTTCATCCTGATCCACAAATCTGCATGGATCGCGCCCCGTTGAGGAAATGAATGCATCAATTGCTGGATGGTTCCCATGAGACGGCAGCTTTGCTCCGCGTCATTGTTGGCCAGCCAGTCCCTTCAAACGATAAAGCGCGTCCAGCGCCTCGCGCGGCGACAGCGCATCGGGATCGAGCGCGGCGAGTGCCTCGGTCATCGGTGCCGGCAGGGACGCAACCGACGCAGGGGCGCGCCGGGCGACCGCGGAGAACAACGGCAGATCGTCCACCAGCGCCGTGCGGCGGCCGGCCTGCTCACCTTTTTCCAGTTCTTCCAGCACGTGCCGTGCCCGCTCCACGACCGATGGCGGCAGACCCGCAAGCTTGGCGACCTGGATGCCGTAGGAGCGGTCGGCGACGCCGGGCTTGACCTCGTGCAGGAAGACCACGTCGCCCTCCCACTCCTTCACCCGCATCGTCGCATTGCGCATGCGGGCAAGGCGGGCGGCGAGCGCCGTCATCTCGTGGAAATGCGTGGCGAAGAGCGCGCGGCAGCGATTGACCTCGTGCAGGTGTTCGACGGCGGCGAAGGCGATTGACAGGCCGTCATAGGTCGCGGTGCCCCGGCCGATCTCGTCGAGGATGACCAGGGCCCGCTCCCCCGCCTGGTTGAGGATCGCCGCGGTCTCGACCATCTCGACCATGAAGGTCGAGCGCCCCTCGGCGAGATCGTCGGAGGCGCCGACCCGGGAGAACAGCCGGTCGACGACGCCGATATGCGCCTTGGTCGCCGGAACGTAGGAGCCGACCTGCGCCAGCACCGCGATCAGAGCGTTCTGGCGCAGGAAGGTCGACTTGCCGCCCATGTTCGGCCCGGTGATCAGCCAGATCGCCCCCGGCCCACCATCGGACGGCGGCGAAAGGTCGCAGTCGTTGGCGACGAAGGGATGGCCGCTGCCGGCCTTCAGCGCCGCCTCGACCACCGGGTGGCGGCCACAGTCGACGGCGAAGGCGAGACTGTCGTCGACCACCGGCGCCACCCAGTCGTCGGCGACGGCGAGTTCGGCGAGCGCGGCGGAGACGTCGAGCACCGCCAGTGCCGCCGCGCCCTGCCGCAGCGCCTCGGCGGCGGCCTCGACCTGCCCAGCAAGGCGATCGAAGCATTCGAGCTCGAGCCGCAGCGCTTCGGCCGCCGCACCGGCGATGCGGCTCTCGAGTTCGGCGAGTTCGCTGGTCGAGAACCGCATGGCCGATGCCATGGTCTGGCGATGGACGAAGTCGCCGACGCCGACCAGCGCCCGTCCCTTTTCGTCACCCACCTCGATGAAATAGCCAAGCACGTTGTTGTGCTTGATCCGCAGATTGCGGATGCCGGTCTCGGCGGCGTAGCGGCCCTGCAGCTCGGCGACGACGCGGCGGACGTCCTCGCGCAGCGTGCGCGCTTCGTCGAGCGCCGGCAACGCCCCCTCCCGCACGAAGCCGCCGTCGCGCCGGAGCAGCGGCACGCTGTCGGCGAGCAGCCGCGACAACTCGGCGAGAAGATCGCCGGGCATTGCGGCGAGGGCATTCCGTCGCATCGCCAGTTCCGAAGGCAGATCGTCGCCAAACATTGCGCCGATCGCCAGGGCCGCCACCAGCCCGTCGCGGATGGCGGCGAGGTCGCGCGGCCCGCCCCGTCCGAGCGACAGGCGCGACAGCGCCCGCTCGATGTCCGGCAGGCCGGAAAGCGCCTCGCGCAAATTCTGGCGGAGCGGCGCCGCGTCGACGAACCAGCCGACCGAGGCGTGCCGTTCCCGGATCGCCGCCGGATCGGTCAGGGGCGCGGCGAGCCGGCCGGCGAACAGCCGCGCCCCTGCCCCCGTGCGGGTGCGATCGATGGCCGAGAGGAGGCTGCCCTGGCGCTTGCCGGCAGTCGTGCGGGTTAATTCGAGCGATGCCCGCGTCGCCGGGTCGATCTGCATCAGCGAGCCGGCGACGATCCGCTCCGGCCGCTGCAGTCCCGGCCGCGCCGCCATCTGGGTCTTGCCGAGATAGGCGATCAGCGCTGCCGCCGCCGACAGCTCGGTGCGGGAAAAGCCGCCGAAACCTTCCAGCGTGGCGACACCGAAGAAGCGGCAGACCCGCTCCTCGGCGGTGGTGCCGTCGAACAGCGTCTGCGGTTCCGGCTGGATCCGGCGGCCGTAGCGCCGAAAGATCGGCTGCAGCGCCGGCTCGTGGAACACCGGCTCGGCGACGACGATCTCGGAGGGCTCGATCGCCGCGATGTCCGCCTCGAGCTGCGCCCGGCCCGATTCGGCGAGCCGGAACGTGCCGGTCGACAGGTCGGTCCAGGCGAGCGCGTAGGTGGCATTCTCGCCGCTGCCGCCGAGACGGGCCAGCGCCATCAGGAAGTTCGGCCGGCCTGGGTCGAGCAGCGCTTCCTCGGTGATCGTGCCGGGCGTCACCAGCCGGACGACGTCGCGCCGCACAACCGATTTGCCGCCGCGCTTGCGGGCTTCCGCCGGATCCTCGATCTGCTCGCAGACGGCGACGCGGTAGCCGAGGCCGATCAGGCGCTGCAGATATTCGTCGGACGAAACCACCGGCACACCGGCCATCGGAATGTCGGCACCCAGATGCTTGCCGCGCCTGGTCAGCGCTATCCCGAGGGCGCGCGAGGCTTCGACCGCGTCGTCGAAGAACATCTCGTAGAAATCGCCCATCCTGTAGAACAGCAGGCAATCGGGATTGGCCGCCTTGATCTCGATGTACTGCGCCATCATCGGCGTCGCGGCCGCGTCCTTGTCGATCGTCATCGGTCGGATCGATCCTTCCCTCGCCGGCGCCGAGCCGCGCGCGCCGCGTGGCAGTCGGGCTTGCGCCTGCCCCCGCTTAGCTTTGCGACCACCCTGAGAAAAGGGGTCAGCCCGACAATCCCAAAGCCAGGGCGGCCGGGGCATGACATCGACGGCAGCCGTTCGCCGAAAATTTCGGTCGGGCAGCGATCGACAATCCTTGCGGCGCCTGTCGCGACGACGTGATCGACGGGACCTGACAACTTGCAACCGGCAACGGTTGCGTCCCGGCAAACGAGACGCCATCTTCTGCCCGGTCAGGCGCCGTTCATCGGTGATGTGGCAAGGGTGTCGTCGCGCCCGCCCCCTGGCGTCGGACGCACAAGGACAGATGCATGATGTCGAGACCCGTTCTACTGGCCCTTGCCCTCCTCGCCGCGACGGCGGGCACGCCCGCATGGGCACAGGACAGCGTCAATGTCCTGCAGTTCGCCCTGTCGAACCCGACCGACAACGCGCAGATGGCAACGCCGCCTTCCCTGGGAGATTCCGTGCCGCAATCGGTGGCGCTGCGGCAGCCCGATCCGAACTCCTCGCTGGCGTATTTCTACTACAACGGACAGCCGGTGATCGTCGATCTGAAGACGCGCAGCGTCGTGCGGGTCGGTCAGTAGGCCGACCGTTCCCGATCGCCGCGATCCGAGGGCGGTCCGTCAGGCGGCAAAGCGCCCGGCGTCGGCGCCGTAATGGCCAATATAGCGGGGATTGATCCGCTCGCGCGGCAGCACGACCAAGACGTCGGTCGTGCCGAACTGGTGGTCGACGACCGCGCCTTCGCCGATATAGCCACCGACCCGCAGATAGCCCTTGAGCAGCGGCGGCAGATCCGCCAGCGCCCGGCGCGGATCGGCGATCTGGACACTGCTCGACAGGAACGTCCCGCGACTCGGCAGTGCGCGGACGTGCCACTCCGCCGGCGCGGCGGCATTCTCGCGCAGGAAGGCGAGGCGCGCGGCCAGCGCTTCGGGATCGGTGCCGGCGAGCGAGGCACAGCCGAACATCGCATCGATGTCGTGGGCGAGCACGTAGCTCCAGATCCCCTGCCACAGCAGCTCGACCGTGCGCTTGCCGCGGTATTCCTTTAACACGCACGAGCGGCCGAGTTCGAGGAACCGCTTGCCCTTGTGGCGCGCCAGCATCGGACCGATGTCGAATTCCTGTGCGGTGTAGAAGCCGCCGGCGAGCGCCGCCGCATCGCTGCGCATCAGCCGGTAGGTGCCGACGATGCGCTCGGTGATCGGGCCGGTGCGCGACTGGTCGATCACCAGCAGATGGTCGCAATAGCGGTCGAAGCCGTCGCGGTCGCGCCGCGTCATCTTCTGGAACTTCGATGGTTGCGCGCTCATCTCCTCGTAGAAGATTCGGTAACGCAGCTGCTGCGCCGCCTTGACCTCGGCGGGGCTGCGGGCGAGCCGGACCTCGAGTTGGCCGATGCGTCCCAGCACCGGCGCCACGGCATCGAAGCGCCGCACCAGATGGCGCATCTTCGCCGGCACGAAGCGCATCACGACGCCGCCGAAATTCAGCGATGTGGGTCGCAGACCCAAGCCCGGCTTCGTGCCCAAAGCGTCCATCGCATCCTCCGTTGGGCCAACCCCTGCCGATAGCCCTTACGGCGGCTCGGCGAAAATTTTATGACTGACCCGGTTTTCATTATCGCAGGCGCCCCGCCCGGGGACAATGGACCGCCCGATCATGCTTGCATGTCGACGACCACGCGGCCCCGGATCCGGCCCTCGACGATCGCCTTCGCCGTGTCGACGATCGCGTCGAAACCGATCTCCGTAGTGATGGCGCCGAGCCGTGCCGCGTCGAGATCGCGCGCGAGACGTCCCCAGGCCTCGACCCGGCGCTGCTTCGGCGCCATCACCGAATCGATCCCGAGCAACGAGACGCCGCGCAGGATGAAGGGCGCGACGCTTGCGGGCAGGTCCATGCCCTGGGCGAGGCCGCAACAGGCGACCACGCCGCCATAGCTTGTCGCGGCCAGGACGTTCGCCAAAGTGTGGCTGCCGACGGCGTCGATGCCGGCCGCCCAGCGTTCCTTGCCGAGCGGCTTGCCCGGCTCGGAGAGCTCCGACCTGTCAATGATCTCGGCGGCGCCGAGGTCGCGCAGCCAGTCCGCCTCGCCCGGTCGGCCGGTCGAGGCGACGACGTGCCAGCCGAGCCCCGCCAAAAGCGCCACCGCGACCGAGCCGACGCCGCCCGCCGCCCCGGTGACCACCACCGGCCCGCTGTCCGGCGTCATGCCTGCTCGCTCCAGCGCCATGACGCTGAGCATCGCCGTATAGCCGGCGGTGCCGATCGCCATCGCCTCCATCGCCGTGAAGCGCTCCGGCAGGGCGACGAGCCATTCGCCCCTGAGCCGCGCCCGCCCGGCATAGGCGCCATGGTGGGTCTCGCCGACGCCCCAGCCATTGAGGATGACGCGGTCGCCCGGCTGCCAGTCCGGATGCGCGGAGGTGATCACGGTACCGGCGAGGTCGATGCCGGGAATCAGCGGCCAGCGCCGCACCACCGGCGCCTTGCCGGTGATTGCCAGCCCGTCCTTGTAGTTGACGGTGGTGGCCTCGACGGCGACGTCGACATCGCCGTCCATCAGCTGGTCCGGCGTCATCTCGACGATGTCGACGGACTGGTTCCTAGCCTCGTCGCGGGAAATCAAGATCGCCCTGAATGTCTCGCTCATCGCTTCCTCCCAGGCGCCGGCGAGATGCCGGCGGTGTCGTCCGAGACGAAGGGCGGCGGCATCCGATGTCAATCGCCGGGCGCGGCTCCGTCGGCCCGGCGGGCACGGCGCGCCTCGCGCGGCGCGAGAATGAACTCGTCGACCAGGATGATGATGGCGCCGACGGTGATGAAGGCGTCAGCGAGGTTGAAGACCGCGAAGTCCCAGACCGGGGTGTGGAAATAGATGTAGTCGACGACATAGCCGAGGCTGACGCGGTCGATGAGGTTGCCGATGGCGCCGCCGACGATGATGGCGAGGCCGAAATGCGTCAGCCGGCGCTCGGCGGGTGTCTTGTACCAGAGATAGAGCACGACGATCAGCACGACACCGGCGATCAGCGACAGGCTGACATCGCTCAGCCCCGAGAACATCGAGAAGGCGATGCCGGTATTGCGGGCGTGGTAGAGCGCCAGGACGGGGAGAAGCTCGATGGCCTCGCCGAGGCCCATGGTTGCCACGACGAGGGCCTTGATCGCCTGGTCGGCGACGACGGCCAGGATGACGATGACGAGGCCAGAAACGAACAGGCGACGGTTCAAAGCCTGAGGCTCCCGCGCCTTGCCTCGAACAGCATGACCCCGGTGGCGATGGCGAGGTTGAGACTGTCGGCGCGGCCCGCCTGGGGGATGCGTGCGAGCACGTCGCATGCCTTGGCCAGCGCCTCGGTCAGGCCCGCCTGCTCGTTGCCCATCACCAGCAGCGTCGGCTGGGCGTCGTATTTCGGCGTCCGGTAATCAACCGTGCCTTCCATGTGGGTGCCGACGACGAGGCCGCGGAAGCGGGCGCGCCATTCGAGGAACTCCGCCTCGCTCACCCGCGCCAGCGGCACAGAGAAGATCGAGCCCATCGTGGCGCGCACGGTCTCCAGCGAGAACGGGTCGACGCTGTCGCCGATGACGATCACGCCTTTGGCGCCGACAGCGTCGGCAGTCCTGAGCACGGTGCCGAGATTGCCGGGATCGCGCACCCGGTCGAGCGCGACGATGACGTCGCCCTTGCCGGCCTCGAGCTGGGCGAGTTGCGTCAGCCGTCGCTTGAACACCCCGACGGCGCTCTGCGGGTTGTCGCGCCGGGTGATGGCCTCCAGCACCTTGTTGTTCGCCTCCAGCACGTCGGCGCCAAGGGCGACGGTGCGGGCCGCCGTGCGCTCCAGCAGTTCGTGGCCGGACGCGGACTTGGCGATGACCAGCGTCTGGATCTGCCAGCCGGCATCGAGCGCGTCGACGACGAGCTTCAGCCCCTCGGCGAGAAACAGCCCGGTCTCCTCGCGATGGCGCTTCTGGGCCAGCGAACGGATGTCCTTGACGATCGGGTTGGAGACGCTGGAGACCTCCTTGACCCGGCCGGGGGCGTTGGTAGGCGGGAGCCGGGTCCGGCCGTCCGTTGGGGGCTTGTCAGACATGATCGGGGGTCCAGCGGCAGAAGAGGGAAGTTGAAAGGAGGCGCGGCTCGTCGCCGGCCTCGCGAATGACGAGCTCGCCCGATTCGGCGGTGCCGCCGAGGCCGCGGAAGGCCTCGCCGGTCAGCGCGGACAGGGCATAGAACGACGCCCGGATCGAATAGGCGGTGAGGATGACGAGGAGCGGGCGGTCCGACAGCAAAGCGCGGGTCAGCGAGAGCAGATAGGGTAGGTCCTCGAAGAGCTGCCAGACCTCGCCCTTGGGTCCGCGGCCGAAGCGCGGCGGATCGAGCAGGATCACGTCGTACCGGCTGCCGCGCTTGACCTCGCGCTCGGCGTAGCGGACCGCGTCCTCGCAGATCCAGCGGATCGGGCTCGATTCGAGGCCCGCGACTTCCTGGTTCTCGCGCGCCCAGGCGATCGCCTTCTTGGACGCGTCGACATGCGTCACCTCGGCGCCGGCGCGGGCTCCGAGCAGCGAGGCGACGCCGGTATAGCCGAAGAGATTGAGCATGCGCACCGGGCGCTGGCCGCCGGCCAGCGCCGCCGTGATCGCCGCCTCGGTGGAGCGCCAGTGCACCGCCTGCTCGGGAAACACGCCGACATGGCGATAGGAGGTGAAGCGGCCGAGATAATCGACGCCTTCCTGGACCAGCGGCCAGGTCTCGCCCAGCGGCCCGTTCGGAAAGCGCCAGCGTCCGGTGCCTTCCTCGTCGGTATCGCCGGTGAAGATCGCATCGGCTCCGTCCCAGGCCGCATCCGGCAGGCGCTTCTGCCAGATCGCCTGGTTCTCCGGACGGCGCACCGTCAGCGGCCCGTAGCGCTCGAGCTTCTCGCCGGCGCCGGAATCCAGCAGCGCATAATCGGCCGACGGCTCAACGGTGAGGATCACCGGCTCGCGCGGCACCGGGCGGGGACCGTTCGGACGCGGCAGGTCGAGGGCCCGCACCGGTGGATCGCCGATGGCCGGTCTCGTGCGGGGGGCATCGTCGCCGCCCGGCGGACGCGGCGCGTCGTTCGGCCGGGCGCGCGGTCCGCGCGAAGCCGTACCGTTCGGGCTCGAATCCGTATGAGGGCCGGGCCGCCGCGCTCGCGCCAAGGCAAACTCCATGCTTTCGATGTCGGGATTTAGGTCATTAGCGGTTCCGGCATGCTTGGCAAAGCCGGCAAAAACGTGATTCTAGATCGGACGACGAGCGAGTAACGCCGACACGCAAGGCGCAAGGGAGGGTTTCGATGGATCTCAAGGGCGAATACCGGCTGCCGGCACCGCGGGAAACGGTCTGGGCGGCGCTCAACGACCCGGATGTTCTGAAGAGCTGCATCCCAGGCTGCGAAAGCCTGGAGATGACCGGCGAGAACATGATGGCGGCGACCGTGACGATGAAGATCGGGCCGGTGAAGGCGAAATTCTCCGGCGAGGTCCGGCTGGAAAACATCAACGCGCCGGAGAGCTATTCGATCGTCGGCGAAGGCAAGGGCGGCATCGCGGGCTTCGCCAAGGGCGGCGCCGACGTGCGGCTCGAGGAAGACGGAGCCGAGACGATCCTCACCTACGACGTCAATGCGCAGGTCGGCGGCAAGATCGCCCAGCTCGGCGGGCGGATGATCGATTCCACCGCCAAGAAGCTGGCCGGGCAGTTCTTCGACTGTTTCGTCGAGAAGGTCTCCGGGCCGCAGGCGACGGCCGAGGGCGAAACCGTCACGGTCTGAGCGGGACGCTCCGTGCGACGCCGCCCCGCGAAGGGCGCGGCGTTCAGGCGGCCTGCGAGGAGACCAGTGCCGTCGAGCCGGAATTGGTGCGGACGCGCTCTTCCTCGATCTGGCGCAGCTTGGCGCGGCTTTCATCGGCCTCGCGGCGCAGCCGTTCGACCTCGTATTTGCGCTTCCATGACTTGCGGCGGTAGTGCGCCTGGGTGAACCAGGTGCCGAGCCCGCCGAGGACGACGCCGAGAATGACGGCGCCCATCAACAGCAGGAACAGCGGCGCGGCGAACACGAGCTGCGGCATGTTGCCGATCGGGTCCAGCGAGACCGGGACTGCCTGGCGGTTGGCGACGCAGAACACCACCAGCAGGATCGCCAGCGGGATGAGAATGACGAGGGTGAGGATTCTCGAGATCATGGGCTCCGCCTCGCGCCCGCCCCGTCACCGGGCACGGGCTGTGTTGTCGGCGGCATCGGCCGCCACAGACTGAGAAACAAACATGGGCGTCGCGCCCCTGCCGTCAACGCCGAGGTGCGTCTGGCGCACGCCTTGAGCGCCTAGCGGCCGTTCAGTCGCTCGCGCAATTCCTTGCCGGCCTTGAAGAACGGCACCCACTTCTCCTCCACCTCGACGGCCTCGCCGGTACGCGGATTGCGCCCCGAACGGGGCGGCCGGTTCTTCACGGAGAAAGCCCCGAAGCCACGCAGCTCGACGCGGTTCGACTCGCAGAGCGCCGACGTGACCTCGTCGAAGATGGCGTTGACGATGGTCTCGACGTCGCGCTGGTAGAGATGGGGGTTGCGGCTGGCGATCGCCTGCACGAGTTCCGACTTGATCAAGACGAGTTCCCCTTCCCGAGACCTGTCGCGCCGCCCCGGACGCTGCTTCGGCCGCCAAGCTGCCGCGCCCGTCCCAGACGGCCGATCGAAACCCGGGCCATTTCCATCATTTATTGCGACGTCACACGTGTTCGTGAAGGCTGCCAGAGCGACACGAGCCCGTCAAGGTGACCGACCCGGCGCAGCACCGCGTCCGACAGCGACGCGGCCCGCGGATCGAGCCCGAGAGCCGCGAAGATACCGGCGCGGGCCTCGGTGAAGATCGAGAAGAACCCCTCGTCCTGTTCCTCGGGCTCACGGTCGACGAAGTCGAGACCGGCGGGCACGCCGCGCTCGGTCTCCAGCCACGCCCGCACCTCGTCCTCGCCGCCCAGCGCGTCGACCAGGCGGTTCTCCAGGCCCTGATGGCCGCTGAACACCGAGCCGTCGGCCAGTACCAGCGTATCGGCCTGGCTGAGGCCGCGGCGCTCGGCGACGAGGGCGACGAACCAGTCATAGGTGTCCATCACCAGCCGGCCGATCATCTGCTTGGCTTCCTCGCTAGCCGGCGCGAAGGGCGACGGCTCGGCCTTCAGCGGCGCCGACTTGATCGCATTGACCTCGACGCCGACCGTGTTCAGCAGGGCGGATGCGTCGACATACTGGAAGATCACGCCGATCGATCCGACGATCGAGGTCTGGCGCGCGACGATGTGGTCGGTGCCGGCGGCGATCATGTAGCCGGCGGAGGCCGCCAGCGTGCCGACTTCCGCCGCGACCGGCTTCACGGCGGCGATGGCGCGCACCGCCTCGTAGATCGACTCGCCGCCGACCGTCGTGCCGCCGGGGGAGTCGATGCGCAGCACCACCGCCTTGACGGCGTCCTCGTCCTTCAGCCGTTCCAGAAGCTCCAGGAGTTTGCGATCCTCGAGGATCATGCCCTCGATGGCGACGCGGGCGATCTGCTCGCGCGGGAGGATCGGGCCCTTCCAGCCGAACAGCGGGACGGCCAGAACGGCCAGCGCAACGACGGCGATCGCCGCCACCCGCCAGAAGCGCAGCTTGCCGCGCAGGCGGCGGCGATCGATGAGATCCTCGGTGGTTCCGGCCATCTCGGCCTCCCTCGCGTTTGACTGCGCGAGCGTTAGCTTGAACCGCGATGCCTGTGAAGGCTCACGAAACGTTCATTCCCTATGGTTAGGAATATGCCGCAATGACTGGGCGCGGACGTAAAAACCCCATATTGGTGTGAAACGCGTCCAGTCACGGTCTGCCGAAGTCCATCGCCGCCATCGATCGCAAGGCAGGTGACGGATCGGGGACAGCTTGATCACGGTGCAAATGAACAATACGCAGGCGCCCCTCGCGAATCCCGCTTCCTCGGTCGCCTCGACCGCGGGACAGGCCTCCGGTCGCAGCGATCTCGAATTTGCGCGGGCGCGTCGTCACTCGCGCATGGTCCGCCGACTGAAGATCGCCCTCCCCTTGATCGCGGCAATCATCGTCGTCGTCGGCGTCACCACGACGTGGCTGGCCCGCAGCCTGCCGGGCGACATCTCGGTGACCGGGACGTCGATCGAGGACGGGCGCGTGGTGATGCAGGATCCCCGCATGTCCGGCGTCGACAGCCAGGAGCGGCCATACGAGATGCGCGCCGTGCGCGCCTTCCAGTCGCTGACCGGCGGCGGGGTCGACCTGGAAAAGGTCACCGCCACGCTCTTCGTCGACGATGACACCACCGCGGATATCACCGCCACGGCCGGATTCTACGATTCGGAAACCAACCTGCTGCGCTTGACCGACGGCATCGAGGTCAAGACGAGCAACGGCATCGCGATCAAGCTCGCTACGGCCGATATCGACCTTGCCGCCGGTGCCATGCAGGGCGGCGGCCCGGTGGCGATCGACACGCCGAACCAGACCATCCGATCCAGCTCCCTCACCGTGTCCGACGGTGGTAAAGTCCTTTCCTTCGGTGGCCGGGTGAGGATGGTGATTGCGCCGTCCGAGGCCGGATCAACCGAAAAACAAGCCTTCAAGAGCGAGTAGACCATGCAAGCCTTCGTCCTTCGTCGCGCCGCGCCCTTCGTTGCGGCTGTTTTCCTCGGCGCCTTCGGCGCATCGGGCGTGGTCGCGCAGGAGGGGCTCGGCAGCAATTTCAACGGGCTGCAGCTCGATGGCGACCAGCCGATCTCGATCGAATCCAACCAGCTCGACGTCGACGACGCCCAGGCGATCGCGACCTTCACCGGCAATGTCGCCGTGGCGCAGGGGGAGACGGAACTGCGCAGCGGCAAGCTCGTGGTGCACTACAAGAAGCCGGAGGACGGGGAAGATGCACCGGCACGTGGCGGCGCCCTGCCCGGCGGGTCGAACCAGATCGACCGGCTCGAGGCGACGGAGAAGGTCTACGTGAAGTCGGTCGACCAGGTGGCGACTGCCGAGCAGGCTTCCTTCGACATGACCAGCCAGCTCGTCGTGATGACCGGCAACGTCGTCCTCAGCCAGGGCGAGAACATCGCCGAAGGCTGCAAGCTGACGATCCAGATGGACACCGGCCTCGCGCGTCTCGAAAGCGCCTGCGGCCAGGGTGGCGGCGGCCGGGTGCGGCTGATGCTGAGCCCGGACGGCGAGTCCAGCGGCCCGGCGACGAACTGAGGCCGGCTGCGTGACGATCGCACAGACGGCCGAGCGTGCCGGTGCCGATTTGACGGACAAGCGGCGGGCGAGCTCGCCGGCCGGCGCCGCGACCGGCAACAAGGCCGGCCCGCGCTTCGCCAACGCCGAGGGAACCCTCGTCGCCGCCAACCTGACCAAGACCTACAGGGGACGCCGCGTCGTCGACGATGTCGGGATCGCGGTGCGCCGCGGCGAAGCGGTCGGCCTGCTCGGGCCCAACGGCGCCGGCAAGACCACGTGCTTCTACATGATCACCGGCCTGGTGCCGGTCGACCGCGGCAACATCCTGCTCGACGGGCACGACATCACTGAGATCCCGATGTATCGCCGGGCCCGGCTCGGCATCGGCTACCTGCCGCAGGAGGCCTCGATCTTTCGCGGCCTGTCGGTCGAGGACAATATCCGCGCGGTGCTCGAAGTCGTCGAGAAGGACAAGGCGACGCGCGAGCGCGAACTGACCAGCCTCCTGCAGGAATTCAACATCGAGCATCTGCGCAAGCAGGCCTCGACGTCGCTCTCCGGCGGCGAGCGGCGGCGCTGCGAGATCGCGCGCGCGCTGGCCTCCAAGCCGACCTTCATGCTGCTCGACGAGCCGTTCGCCGGCGTCGACCCGATTGCCGTCTCCGACATCCAGGGCCTGGTCCGGCATCTGACCAAGCGCGGCATCGGCGTCCTGATCACCGACCACAACGTCCGCGAGACGCTGGGCCTGATCGACCGGGCCTACATCATGCATGCCGGCGCCGTGCTCACCCACGGCAGCCCGCAGCAGATCGTCGACAATGTCGACGTGCGGCGATTCTATCTCGGCGACCAGTTCAGCTTCTGACGTCCGTCGGGACGCACCTTGCGCGGTTCCGATTGACAAGGAAGTTCGACAGAAGCTTTGATGCAGGGATGGCGTCGTCGCCCGCAACTCTGCGGGACTGGGGGTGGCGCCGGGCCGCTGCGGCCTGCCCGGAAAGGGCGGGGCGACCGGTTCCAGGCAAATTGATCGGGGTACATGGCTTTATCGGCCCGACTGCAGATGCGGCAGACCCAGTCGCTGGTGATGACACCCCAGCTGCTGCAGTCGATCCGTTTGCTGCAGTACAGCCATCTGGAGCTGCAGAGCTTCGTCGAGACGGAGATGGAGCGCAATCCGCTGCTCTCCTACGAGCCGGCCAACGCGGCAGCCGCCGCCGAGCCACCCGTCGCACCACCAGTGCCGCACACCAGCGAGCGCCCGGTCACCGGCGCGGAAAGCGACGGCGCCGCCTATGAGAGCGGCTTTACCGGCCGCGAGGACGATACCGCCACGCGACCGACGAGCGCCCCAGCCCCGGCGATGCGCGGCGACGGGCGGATATTCGCGGCGGACAGCGATTTCAGCATCGACGACTTGGCCGAGCGTCGGCCCTCCTTGCACGCCCATGCCCTCAACGAGGTTGCCGACGCGCTGGCCCCGGGCATCGAGCGCAAGCTCGGCGAAGCGTTGGTCGAGCATCTCGACGAGAACGGGTATCTGTGGCGGGCAACGGATATCGTCGCCGCCGAACTCGGGGTGGATGTCGCGACGGTCGAGGACGTGCTGGCGCGACTCCAGCGCGAGGCGACGCCCGCCGGGCTGTTCGCCCGCGACCTTTCGGAGTGCCTCGCCATCCAGCTGCAGCGCAAGGACCGGTTCGACCCGGTGATGCGCACGATCCTCGCCAATCTCGATCTTCTGGCCCGGCGGGATTTCGCGCAGTTGCGCCGCCTCACCGGCGAGGACGAATCGGGTTTGATGGAAATTCTCTCCGAAATCCGTGGGCTCGACCCCAAGCCCGGCCACGCCTTCGATCACCATGGCCCGGAGGCCATCATTCCGGACGTTCTGGTCACGGCGGCGACCGACGGCGGCTGGCAGGTGGAACTCAACCCGGAGGCGCTGCCGCGCGTCCTCGTGGACAACGACTATCTGAAGATCGTCCGGGGCGGCCGGCTCTCGGACGAGGACCGCAGCTTCATCGGCGAGTGCCACCAATCCGCCAACTGGCTGATCCGCTCGCTCGACCAGCGGGCGAAGACGATCGTCAAGGTGGCAAGCGAGATCGTCCGGCGCCAGGACGGCTTCCTGACCCGCGGCATCGGCGGCTTGCGGCCAATGACGCTGATGTCGGTCGCCGAGGCGATCGGCATGCACGAATCGACGGTCAGCCGCGTCACCGCCAGCAAGTTCATCTCGACGCCGCGCGGCACGTTCGACATGCGGTTCTTCTTCACCGTCGCGATCGCCTCGGCCAATGGCGGCGACGCACATTCGGCGGAAAGCGTGAAACACCGGATCAAGCTGCTGATCGACGCCGAGAGCCAGGGCAAGGTGATGTCCGACGACGACATCGCTGCCGTGCTCCGGGACGAGGGCATCGATCTCGCGCGGCGCACCGTGGCGAAATATCGCGAGGCGCAGGGAATCCCCTCTTCCATCCAGCGCCGGCGCGAGATGAATGCGCGTCGGCTGGCTTCCTGACGCATGGTAGCGGCCGCCCCGATCCGGGGCCGAACGGCCCCCGGCTACGGAGGCCGCGCGTTGACACCCCTGGCGAAGGTTCCTAGAAGGCGCCACTTCTCCATTGGGTTCGAGCCTGCCGCCCCGACCACACGCCCTTACGAAAAACAACGCCGGAACGGCACCGAAGAGCGTCGCCAGACGTTTCTCGTAGAATGGGCAGAACCGGTGCTACGTCACCGCAAGGGAGTTCAAGCATGAGTATTCGCGTTTCGGGCAAGCACATCGACGTCGGCGAGGCGTTCCGCGCACGGATCGAGCAGCGGCTGGGCGATGCGGTCGACAAATATTTCGACGGCAATTTCTCCAGCACCGTGGTCGTCTCCAAAGATGGTTCGCGTTTCTCGACCGACTGCACCGTGCATCTCGACACCGGCGTGGTATTCCAGGCGGCCGGCCAGGCACACGACCCGGAGGCCTGTTTCGCCGACGCGGCCGAGCGCATCGAGAAACGCCTGCGACGCTACAAGCGGCGACTAAAGGACCATCACCTGCATGCCAACGGGCAGCAGCGCGACATGGCCTATTCGGTGATGGCCGCGATCCCCGACGAGCCGGAAGACGAGGTCCCCGAGGACTACTCCCCGGCGATCATCGCCGAGACGACGCTGAAGGTCGGCACGCTTTCGGTGGCGGGTGCGGTGATGGAACTCGACCGGCAGGACGGGCCGGTGGTGCTGTTCCGCAATGCCAAGTCGGGCGACCTCAACATCGTCTTCCGCCGCCCGGACGGCAATTACGGCTGGGTCGACCCCTCCTCCTATGCCAAAGCCGGCGACGCTTGAGCGCCGCACAAGCTTTGTCGGCCAGGGTGAGGCGCTCCGCAGCAAGAGGCAGTTCAGCGATGGATTTCGAGATGCTCATCGAACCGGCCGCGATCCTGCCGGGCCTGCGGGCGAACTCCAAGAAGCAGGTCCTGCAGGAGCTGGCCGAGAAGGCTGCCGAGCTGACGGGACGGCCGGAGCGCGAGATATTCGAGACGATCCTGCAGCGCGAGAAGCTCGGCTCGACCGGCGTCGGCAACGGCATCGCCATTCCGCACGGCAAGCTCGAGGGCCTCGACCATATCGTCGGGGTGTTCGCGCGGCTGAGCCGGCCTGTCGAGTTCGACGCGCTGGATGACCAGCCGGTCGATCTCGTCTTCCTGCTCCTGGCGCCGGAGGGATCCGGCGCCGACCACCTCAAGGCGCTGTCGAAGGTTGCCCGGCTGCTGCGCAACCCGGAAACGGTGGGCCAGATCCGAGCCTCCCGCGACGCCGGCGCGATCTACGCGCTGATGACCAGCGCCTCGGCCAAGAACGCCGCCTGAGGCCGCGCCCGGCCGAGACCGATTCTCCAGAACTCTCCAGAAGCTCAAACGAAAAAAGCGGACGAGCCCGCCGGGCCGCCCGCTTTTCGGATTGGCTAAACTCGCGCAGCGATCAGTGGATGCTCACCGTCTGCAGCTCGTTCTCGTCGGCGCTGGCAAGAATGCTGCCGCGGTCGTCGGACACCGCGAGCGGCGTGCCATCGGCGGAGAACAGCGCCCAGAGCCGCAGGCCCGGCCGGATGGCCTGGGCGGTCGGGAAGCGGGCGCGAATATCATCGGATGACATCTGGCGCAGATAGGCGAGATCACCCTCGCCGATGGCTGCCAGATCGGCCTCGCTGATAGCAATGTTGTGGTCGATCATAACGTTTCCTTTCAAGGCCAACGCGGGATCCGGTCAGTCTTCGACCGCAATCTCGATTTTCCGGATGATCCGCTCCGGCTCGGGCTTGGCGAGGTCAATGAGCAGCAGGCCGTTCTTCAACTGCGCGCCGATGATCCGCATTCCTTCCGCCAGCAAGAAGCACTTCTGAAACTGCCGTGCCGCTATCCCGCGGTGCAGGAACTCGCGCTCGGCGTCATCGTTCTGCCGTCCGCGGATCAGCAGCTGGTTTTCTTCGGTGGTCACCTCGAGATCCTCGGGACGAAAGCCGGCCACGGCGAGCGTGATGCGGATCAGGTCCTGGGGTGCCTCGGACGACGCCGCGGCGCGGACGCGCTCGATGTTGTACGGAGGATAGCCGTCGCCGGCCTTGGCTATGCGTTCGAGCGTCTTTTCGACACTGTCGAAGCCGAGCAGCAACGGGCTGGAAAACGGCGTCATACGGCTCATGGGTGATCAAAGTCCTTTGACAAGCGACTTGATGGAAAGCCGGCCCGTCAGCGGCACCGCCTTTCCTCTACCCGGCTCATATGGCGTTCCGACCCTCGTGCTTCAATCCGTGGCCATCGTCGTCACGAATGGTTGCCCGGACAGGTTACGCGTTCGTAAAGGGTACCCGCGAGATCGCCCGTCGCCGTGCGCCAACCAAGCGCCGATCAGGACGCCGTCTCGGTCGCGCCGGGCTTGAAGGCCAGCGCGACGCCGTTGAGGCAGTGGCGCTTGCCGGTCGGCGCCGGCCCATCGTCGAAAATATGGCCGAAATGGCCGCCGCAGGTGGCGCAGTGCACCTCGGTCCGCGGCAGGATCAGCTTGTAGTCGGTCCGGGTCTGCACCGCCTCTTGCGACAGCGGCGCCCAGAAGCTCGGCCAGCCGGTGCCGGAGTCGAACTTCGTCTCCGACGAGTACACCGGCGTGTCGCAGCCGGCGCAGGCATAGAGGCCGCTCTGCTTGTTGTCGTTGAGCGGGCTGGAGAACGGCCGCTCGGTCGCCTCTTCGCGCAAGACGGAATACTGCTCCGGCGTCAGGCGCTGGCGCCATTCGTCGGGCGTGAAGGACACCGGGAACGGCGTCTCGCTGGCAGCCCGGCTGCGGCTGAACAGCCCGCCGCCGATGGCGGCCACCGCGGCGGCGGCTCCGGTCAACAGGACATTGCGCCTCAGCATGCTCTATCTCCTTGTTCGGTTGCCTGGCTCGGGGCTCTGCCCCTCAGGATGAGATGGTCGCGATTGCCGGCCCATACTGCAAGGGGCGCGGCGGGCGCGCACCGCTTTGTGTTCGACGCCTGATCCGGCTGTTGCCTGGCAGATAGGATGCGTCATGGCTCCGCGCCATGCGACGACGGCGCGGAGCCGGACTGCCCGGCCGGCGCAGAGGCGCCCGGCCGGGGATCGCGGCTTAGCTGGCCGGCATCAGGACGGTGTCGATGACGTGGACGACGCCGTTCGACTGCATCACGTGGGCCTGCTCGACCGTCGCCTTGTTGCCCTGCGCGTCGGTGACGATGATGCTGTCACCGTCCATCGACAGGCTGATGTTCTCGCCCGCCACGGTCGGGGCCGGGTGATCGCCGCCATCGTCCTCGATCATCTTCATCGCGGCCTCGGACGTCGCTGCGGCCGGGACCACGTGATAGGTCAGGATCTTGGTCAGCTGCGCCTTGTTCTCCGGCTTCAGCAGCTCTTCGACGGTGCCCGCCGGCAGCTTCTCGAAGGCGGCGTTGGTCGGCGCGAAGACGGTGAAGGGGCCCTCGCCGCCGAGCGTCTCGGCGAGGCCGGCCGCCGTCACGGCCGCGACGAGCGTCGAAAGGTTCGGTGCCGCCGAGGCGTTTTCGACGATGGTCTTGTCCGGGTCCATGGCGACGCCACCGACCATCGTCATGTCCTGCGCGACAGCGGCGGTGGTGAAGCCGGCGGCGCCGACGGCGATCAGCGACGCGAAGGCGGTGCTGCGGATGAGGGTCTTCAGCATGATGGTTTCTCCCTGTGTTGCCGGTCCAAGGACCGCTGCTTCCGTGGGGAAGTCGACACAGTTACGGGAGCTCGAACGACACGGCTTCGCTCCCGGTCATCACACTAAGTTTGGGCAGACGTGATGCTTTGTGCGGAACCATCGGGCGAGCTTCGAACCCGGCTGGTCAGTCGCCGACGGGGCCACGGTTACGCTTGATGTCGCCGCGGCCTTTCTTCGCCTTCAGCCGGCGCTCGACGGAGCCGCGTGTCGGCTTGGTCTTGCGGCGCGGCGGCGGCGGCGGTTTCAAGGCTTCGCGCACCAGCTCGGCAAGCCGTTCGCGGGCGTCCTCGCGATTGCGATCCTGGCTGCGGAAGCGCGAGGCCTCGATGAGGATGTCGCCGTCCTTGGTGGCGCGGCGGCCGGCAAGCTTCAGCAGCCGCCGCCGCGCGTCGGGCGGCACCGCCTCGCAGCGGGACGCTTGGAAGCGCAGCTGCACCGCGGTCGAGACCTTGTTGACGTTCTGCCCCCCCGGGCCGCCGGCGCGGATAAACTGTTCCTCGAGATCGGACTCGGGGATGATCACCCGGCTGGTGACCTGAAGGTCGTTCGCGGCTGCCATGGCGGGACGGTCTTCTCCTTGCGGGCGGCGGGATCGATGGCCGGCCGAGAAGGAGATAGCTGAGAAACGCGGCAAGGGGGAGCGTCGTCGCCAGGATACGGCGACTATCCGGCAAAACCTGCACCGTGCCGCCCACGTCAGCGGGCGGCGCGGTGTCGGACTATTCGGCGGCGAGCTGCAGGGTCGGTGCCGCGTCCATCACGTCGCGATCGACATGCTGCTCGAACTTCTCGAAATTGCGGCTGAACATCTCGACCAGCTTGCGGGCCTGCGCGTCATAGGCCGCCTTGTCGGCCCAGGTGGAGCGCGGATCGAGGATCGCGCTGTCGACGCCCTCCACCGCCACCGGAACCTTGAAGCCGAAATTGGCGTCGGTGCGGAACTCGGCATTCTTCAGGCTGCCGTCGAGCACCGCTGCGAGCAGGGTCCGCGTCACGCCGATCGGCATGCGCTGGCCGGTGCCGTAGGCGCCGCCGGTCCAGCCGGTGTTGACCAGCCAGCAATCGACCTCATGGCGGGCGATCAGGTCGCGCAGCAGATTGCCGTATTCCGACGGGTGCCGCGGCATGAACGGAGCGCCGAAGCAGGTGGAGAAGGTCGCCTCCGGCTCGGTGACGCCCTTTTCGGTGCCGGCCACCTTAGCGGTGTAGCCAGACAGGAAGTGATACATCGCCTCGGCCGGCGTCAGCCGGGCGATCGGCGGCATCACACCGAACGCGTCCGCCGTCAGCATGATGATGTTCTTCGGATGGCCGGCGCGCCCGGTCTCGCTGGCATTCGGGATGAAGTCGAGCGGGTAGGCGGCGCGGGTATTCTCGGTCAGCGAGGAGTCGGCAAAGTTCGGGACGAGGTTCTTGTCCAGCACGACGTTTTCAAGGACCGTGCCGAAGCGGCGCGTCGTCGCGAAGATCTCGGGCTCGGCCTTGGCCGAGAGATTGATCGTCTTGGCGTAGCAGCCACCCTCGAAGTTGAAGATGCCGTCCTCGCCCCAGCCATGCTCGTCGTCGCCGATCAGCGTACGGCGGGGATCAGCCGAGAGCGTGGTCTTGCCGGTGCCCGAGAGGCCGAAGAAGATCGCGACGTTGCCGTCTTCGCCGACATTGGCCGAGCAGTGCATAGGCATGACGCCGCGGCCCGGCAGCTGGTAGTTCAGCGCGGTAAAGACCGACTTCTTCATCTCGCCGCCATAGGTCGTGCCGCCGATCAGCACGATGTTGCGCGAGAGATCGCAGCCGATGACCGTCTCCGAGCGGCAGGAATGGCGCTCAGGATCAGCCTTGAACGAGGCGAGATCGATGATCGTCATGTCCGGCACGAAATCCGCCAGCTGTTCCACCGTCGGGCGGATCAGCAGGTTACGGATGAACAGGGCATGCCAGGCATATTCGGTGACGACGCGCACACGGATGGCGTTCTTCTCGTCGGCGCCGCCGATCAGGTCCTGCACGAACAGGTCGCGGCCACGGGCATGCTGCTTGAAGTCGTCGTAGAGCAGCTCGAAGGCCGCCGGCTCCATCGGCTTGTTGTTGTCCCACCAGACCACCTCTTCGGTCGCCTCGTCGCGGACGACGAATTTGTCCCGGGGGGAGCGCCCGGTGTGACGGCCGGTGGTGACGACCAGCGCGCCATGCGCGGTCAGCCGGCCCTCGCCGCGGCGGATCGCGGTCTCGACCAGCTCGGCCGACGGCAGGTTCCACCGCAGGGAGGATACGCCCTCCAGCCCGGTCGTCTCGATTCCGCTCTGCGGATTGCGCGTGCCGATCTCGTCCACGGTGATCTCCCATAGAATTCGCGTGCCCTCGCCCGAAACGAGTGCTTGCAGCTAGATACTGCGCAGAGGCCCGTTCATCAAGCTGTCACAGGCCTATTTCCTTAGCGCTGACAGGTAGTTAATCGATTTAGCAGTGTCATCTTCCAATTCAATCGGTTCGATGCTGGCGCAACCGCCGTCGAACTCTGCGAAATTTCTTTCGCGGAACTTTGTGGCGGACGTTACGCTTCCTTCAGCAGGGTCTCACCCCGGATGCCGGATTTCGACTCGCGGCAACCGCCGAAACCCGCCGGAAATCCTGCGATTTCCGGCGAAATCTGACGTTACGTCTTTGTAATCTTCGCTTCCCGCCACATTTAGCGCAGATTGATGACGCGACTCGCGCCGATCCGGAGTACCGCTGCCGATCGGCAGCCTTCCCGGACCGACGGACGGCAGGCGCCGCCGAGACAGGCGCCGGCCTGCCTTCCTGGCGGCTTAGACCGCCGGGAGGGTGGAAACTGGAGAAGACCGCAATGCCAACGATCGCTCTTGTCGACGACGACAGGAACATCCTCACCTCGGTATCGATCGCACTCGAGAGCGAGGGCTATCGCGTCGAGACCTACACGGACGGCGCGTCCGCGCTGGAGGGCCTGCAGTCGCGGCCGCCGCAGCTGGCGATCTTCGACATCAAGATGCCGCGCATGGACGGGATGGAGCTGCTGCGCCGCCTGCGCCAGAAGTCCGACATCCCGGTCATCTTCCTGACCTCGAAGGACGAGGAGATCGACGAGCTTTTCGGTCTCAAGATGGGCGCCGACGACTATATCAGGAAGCCGTTCTCGCAGCGTCTGCTGGTCGAGCGGGTGCGGGCGATCCTGCGCCGCGGGCAGCCGCGCGACAATGCCGGCAAGAGCCCGAACGCGACGCCGGAATCCTCGCTGGAGCGCGGCCTGCTGGTGATGGACCAGGAGCGCCATACCTGCACCTGGATGGGCCGGCCGGTGACGCTGACCGTCACCGAGTTCCTGATCCTGCATTCGCTGGCCCAGCGGCCCGGCGTGGTGAAGAGCCGCGACGCGCTGATGGATGCCGCCTACGACGAGCAGGTCTATGTCGACGACCGCACCATCGACAGCCACATCAAGCGGCTGCGCAAGAAGTTCAAGGTCATCGACGACGACTTCGACATGATCGAGACGCTCTACGGCGTCGGCTACCGCTTCCGGGAAACTTGAGGCGGCGCGAAGGCCACTGATGGTATCTATTTCAGGCTCCGACGAGGACGAAGGCAGGCGCGCGGGCGTGCGGCGGCCACCGCGCGACCTCGCCATGCGCAAGCGCCTGCGCCGCCTGCCGTTCATCCGGCGCGTGCTCTACCGCATGCGCTGGGCGCTGGGACACACGATCTTCTCCTCGCTGACGCGGCGCATCGTCTTCCTCAATCTCGTCGCGCTGATCGTCCTCGTCTCCGGCATCCTCTATCTCAACCAGTTCCGCGCCGGGCTGATCGACGCCCGCGTCGAGAGCCTGCTGACCCAGGGCGAGATCATCGCCAGCGCCATCGCCTCGTCGGCGACGGTCGAGACAAACTCGATCACGCTCGACCCAGAGCGGCTGCTCGAACTGCAGGCCGGCGACACGCTGGCGCCGACCTCCGACACCGCGGAAAGCCTGGAGTTTCCGATCAATCCCGAACGGGTCGCGCCGCTGCTGCGGCGGTTGATCTCGCCGACCCGCACCCGTGCGCGGCTCTATGACCGGGACGCCAATTTGATCCTCGACTCCCGCCATCTCTACTCGCGCGGCCAGATCCTGCGCTACGACCTGCCGCCGGTCATCGACGAGGAGCCGTCCTTCCTCGACGAGACCGTGTCGTTCGTGCGCCGGCTGTTCCAGCGCAGCGACCTGCCGGTCTATCGTGAGACGCCGGGCGGCTCGGGCACCGCCTATCCGGAAGTGATGAACGCCCTCACCGGCGGGCCGGCGAGCGTCGTCCGCGCCACCGAAGGGGGCGAGCTGATCGTTTCCGTCGCCGTGCCGATCCAGCGCTTCCGGGCGGTGCTCGGCGTCCTGCTCCTGTCCACCCAGGGCGGCGACATCGACAAGATCGTCCAGGCCGAGCGCATGGCGATCGTGCGCGTCTTCGCCGTGGCGGCCGTGGTCGTCATCGTGCTGTCGACGCTGCTGGCCTCGACCATCGCGACGCCGCTGCGCCGGCTGTCGGCAGCCGCCATACGCGTCCGGCGCGGCGTCAACGAACGCACGGCGATCCCCGATTTCGGCGATCGCGCCGACGAGGTCGGCAATCTCGCCACGGCGCTGCGCGGCATGACCAACGCGCTCTATGCGCGCATGGACGCGATCGAATCCTTTGCCGCCGACGTCTCGCACGAGTTGAAGAACCCGCTGACGTCGCTGCGCAGCGCCGTCGAGACGCTGCCGCTCGCCCGCAACGAAGCTTCGCGCGAACGGCTGCTGGAGATCATCCAGCACGACGTGCGCCGGCTCGACCGGCTGATCACCGACATCGCCGACGCCTCACGCCTCGATGCCGAGCTGGCGCGGCAGATCGCCGCCAAGGTCGATCTCGCCGGCCTGCTGCGATCGGTCGTCGACGGCGCCCATGGCCACAGGCGTGACGGGCGGAACGTGTCGATCAGCTTCGAGCCACAGCCGCTGCCGGCCTCGGTGAAGGGCGGCTACAACGTCACCGGCCACGACCTGCGGCTGAGCCAGGTGTTCACCAACCTCATCGAGAACGCCCGCTCGTTCGTTCCGCCCGAGAACGGCCGGATCAAGGTCTCGCTGCGCCGGCGCGGCCAGCGCGTCGTCGCGACGGTCGAGGATAATGGGCCGGGCATCCAGGCCGAGTTCATCGACCGGATCTTCGAGCGCTTCTACACCGACCGCCCCTCCGGCGAGGCGTTCGGCCAGAATTCCGGTCTCGGCCTGTCGATCAGCCGGCAGATCGTCGAGGCGCATGGCGGCACGATCCGGGCCGAGAACATCGCCGACCCGATGGCGCCCGACGGCGTCGCGGGCGCGCGCTTCATCGTGTCGCTGCCGGCCGAATGAGCGAGACGCTGAACGTTCACGGCTCCGCAGTCCTGATCGGCCGGATGGGCATTCTGGTCCGCGGACCGGCCCGCAGCGGCAAGTCGGCGCTCTGCCTGTCCACCCTGCGGCGCGCCGCCTCGCTCGGGCTCGAGAGCTGGCTGGTGGCCGACGACCGGGTGGTGCTCGCAGCGAGCGCCTCGGACCTCGTCCTGTCGGCGCCCGAAACGCTCAGCGGCCTGATCGAGATATCCGGCGTCGGCATCGTCTCGGAGCCTGTCGCCGCCTCGGCCCCGCTCGTCCTCGTGGTCGATCTCTGCGAGGCGGCGGGCATCGACCGGATGCCCGAAGAGGCCGATGCCACCGTGACGATCCTTGGCGCCGCGTTCCGCCTGGTGCGGCTGCCGTCGCGCTCGGCCGCCTTCGGCGCGGACGTGCTGGTCTCGCTGGCCCTCGCCGGTGCGCGCGTCGGGCGCTGAAATGCCACAAAGCAGCAACTCCCGGCCGATCATTTAACTTGCGTATCGCCTGCCAGATGGTGAGGATGCGCGCCCATATGCCGGACCGCCGCCAATCGCGCTCGCAAGGGGGTGGACCGGTCGCGGCCGCCTATCACGGAGCCTGTCGGATGGCCTGCCAGACAATCGGAGCGTTCGCCGCATGATCGGACTGGTGCTTGTCACCCATGGGCGGCTCGCCGACGAGTTCCGCAACGCGGTCGAACACGTGGTCGGACCGCAGGAAGCCTTCGAGACGATCTCGATCGGACCGGAAGACGACATGGAGCAGCGGCGCGTCGACATCGTCGAGGCGGTCGGCCGCGCCGAGCGCGGCGACGGGGTGATCATCCTGACCGACATGTTCGGCGGGACCCCCTCCAACCTCGCCATCTCTGTGATGGACGGGACGCGGGTGGACGTTCTCGCCGGCGTCAACCTGCCGATGCTGATCAAGCTGGCGAGCGTCCGAAACGAAAAGCCGATCGCCCAGGCGCTCGTGGAAGCCCAGGATGCCGGGCGCAAATACATCAATGTGGCGAGCCGTGTCCTCAGCGGGAAATGATCCGGTCATGCCGGGAAGCGACGGATCGCGATGCGGCGACGATACGCCGACGCCCGGAAGTCACCCCGACGCGCGCATCCTGACGATCGTCAACCGCCGCGGCCTGCATGCCCGCGCCTCGGCGCGCTTCGTCCAGACCGCCGAGACCTTCGACGCGGAACTGACGATCTCGCGTGACGGGATGTCGGTCGGCGGCCAGTCGATCATGGGGCTGATGATGCTCGCGGCGAGCCAGGGCTGCACGATCGAGGTCTCGGCCACCGGTACGGATGCCACGGCCGCCCTCGACGCGATCGAGGCGCTCGTCGCCAACCGTTTCGGCGAGGAGCACTGACCGCCAGGACGCTTGTCACTCGGTCGGCAGTTGGGCCGGTGCGCCGGGAACGGAAGCGGCCGGGGGAGCGGGTGACGACGGCGCGGCGGGAGCTCCGTCGGCAGGCCCGTTTGGCGCGGGCGTGCCGGAATCCGCTTCGGTAACGAGCAGCCGCCAGAGATCGTCGGTCGCCTCGCGCGCACGATCGAGGGGCAGGGCCACCAGGCCGTTGCCGACGGCGCTGGACAGGTCGTCGCGCAGGCGCCGGGCCAGCGGATCGCCGCCCGCCGCCGCGATCGAGGCCCAGCCATACGCCCGCAAGAGGTTCCGCGGCATCGTCGCGCCCTCGTAATAGGCATAGGCGAAGCGCCGCACCGTCGCCCAGTCGCGCGCGGCGAAGGCCGCGACCTCGATGCGCTTCTGCTCCTGCCCGACCGGCGCTGAGCGCCACAGCTGCACCGCCTCGTCCTCTGCGGCGACGATCTCTTCGGGGCTCAGCCGACCGCGCAGCGCGTCGAGGCCCGTATCCTCGACCGTGAGGCCATCGGCCTTGCCGGTCAGCAGCGCGACATAGGCGTCGGTGAGATCGTCCTGCGGGATCGCCACGCCCGGATCGGCGGCGAGTCCGCGACCAAGGAGCCCGATCGCCCGGCGGTTGTCGTTACCGGCGAGGGGCAGGACCAGTGCCACGGCGCGTGCCACATCCTGCGGCACGCCCCGCCCGTCAATCAGGGCTTCGGCGGCGGTCAGCACCGCGTCGGCCGGTGCGCCGGCAGCAACCAGCGTTGCGGGGTCGCGGAGCGTCAGGCGCTCGGCGGTGCCGGCTACGGCCGACGGATTGAGGTCGATGATATCGGCTTCGCCGATCTCGCCGTCGGTCAGGCGCGACAGATCGAACGGCTCGGCCGGCGCGAAGGTCACGTCGAGCCGGTCCGGCCTGGCGAGAAAGGCCTGCGCCGCCGCCGACCATTGCTGCCCCCTTCGCTGCATCTCCGGACCCGCCCCGCCGGGGAGGCCCGCGACCATCGAGGCGACGCCGATCCCCGCCATCATCGCGACCGTGCCGCGGGCCTGATCACCGGTCAGGCCCTGGCGGTCGCCCGCGATGTCGTAGAGCACGGCTGCGAGGCCAGCGTCGGTGAAGCGGATCCGCCCGGACCGCAGGCTGCCGATCACCGTCGGCAGTTCCGAGCCACCCGCCGTCATGTCCTCGAGCGGCGCCAGCACGTGGAAGCCGGCAAGGTCGGCGGTGACGTCGAACGTGCCGATCCTTTCGGCCCGCAGCACGAGATTGACGTCGTAGTCGGCCGCGGCGACATCGCTGACCGCCGTCAGGATCAGGTCGCCGGTGATCGTCTCGCTGTCGAGGCGCTGCAGGGCCTCGCGCACCGTCGGATCAAGCGGCAGGTCGCGCGTATCGACGGCGATGTCCTCGTAGACGACGCCGTCAGCGGCGATCCGCATCTGGCCGACCGATGCGGAGAAACCGTCCCGCTCGACCGAAAGGTCGGTGACCACGAGTGCCTTGGTGACCGGGTCGTAGCGGCGCGAGCGATAGGTGATGCGCGCCAGATTGCGGCCGGCATAGACGGCGAAGTCGAAGAGATACGGCGCATAAGGCAGCGCGAATTCGCTGAAGCTCGCCGGCATGGACGGCGGCGGGGCAGGTACCTGCGCCGGCTGCGCCACAAGGTCGCTGGTCGGCGCGAGCAGGAGGGAAGCGGCTGTCGCCGCCAAAATGGCCATCCGCACGCGCATCACTCGCTCCCCCCGCGTTCGACAAGGCGGCAAGGCTACCGCGAAACCATTGGCTGCCGGAAGAGGCAACGCCGGGTTCGGGTGATCAAGATATAAGTAAATGTTTATGTCCTCTTGCCCAGGCGGTCCGCCACTGGTAAATCGACGGCAACGGTCGCGGTTCTACGCCCGGCCATATCGAAGAACGGATGGACGCTCTCATGGCCAACGACTACGTCGTCAAGGACATCGCCCTCGCGGAATACGGCCGCAAGGAAATCGACATCGCCGAGACCGAGATGCCGGGCCTGATGGCCTGCCGCGAGGAATTCGGCGCCGACAAGCCGCTCAAGGGCGCCCGGATCACCGGATCGCTGCACATGACGATCCAGACTGCGGTGCTGATCGAGACGCTGACGGCGCTCGGCGCCGAGGTCCGCTGGGCCTCGTGCAACATCTTCTCCACGCAGGACCACGCTGCCGCCGCGATCGCCGCGGCCGGCATCCCGGTCTTCGCCATCAAGGGCGAGACGCTCGAGGATTACTGGACCTACACCGACCAGATCTTCCAGTGGCCGGACGGCGAGCCGACCAACATGATCCTCGACGATGGCGGCGACGCCACGATGTACATCCTGACCGGCGCCCGTGCCGAGGCGGGCGAGGACGTCCTGTCCAACCCGGCCAGCGAGGAAGAGGAATTCTTCGTCGCGCAGATCAAGAAGCGCATGGCGATGTCGCCCGGCTTCTTCACCAAGCAGCGCGACGCCATCAAGGGCGTCACCGAAGAGACCACGACCGGCGTCAACCGTCTCTACCAGCTGCAGAAGAAGGGCCTGCTGCCCTTCCCGGCGATCAACGTCAACGACTCGGTCACCAAGTCGAAGTTCGACAACAAGTATGGCTGCAAGGAATCGCTGGTCGACGGCATCCGCCGCGCCACCGACGTGATGATGGCCGGCAAGGTCGCCGTGGTCTGCGGCTACGGCGACGTCGGCAAGGGCTCGGCCGCCTCGCTCCAGGGCGCCGGCGCCCGGGTGAAGGTCACCGAGGTCGACCCGATCTGCGCCCTGCAGGCGGCGATGGACGGGTTCGAGGTCGTGCAGCTCGAGGACGTCGTCGCCAGCGCCGACATCTTCATCACCACGACCGGCAACAAGGACATCATCCGCATCGAGCACATGCGCGAGATGAAGGACATGGCCATCGTCGGCAATATCGGCCATTTCGACAACGAGATTCAGGTCACCGCGCTGAAGAACCTGAAATGGACGAACATCAAGCCGCAGGTCGACATGGTCGAGTTCCCCAAGGGCAACCGCATGCTGCTGCTCTCGGAAGGCCGTCTCCTCAACCTCGGCAATGCCACCGGCCACCCGAGCTTCGTCATGTCGGCGTCCTTCACCAACCAGACGCTGGCGCAGATCGAGCTCTTCACCAAGGGTGAACAGTACCAGAACGAAGTCTACGTCCTGCCCAAGCATCTCGACGAGAAGGTTGCCCGTCTGCATCTCGGCAAGCTTGGCGCAAGGCTGTCGGTCCTCTCCGAAGAGCAGGCGGCCTATATCGGCGTGACCCAGCAGGGCCCTTACAAGCCCGAGCATTACCGCTACTGATGCGCTGAACCAGCCTCTTCGACTCAGACAAGCCGCCGCGACGCAAGCCGTCCGGCGGCTTTTCTTTTTGCCGGCCCGGCTTTGTTGTGGATTGCGCCGAATTAACCAAGAGCTACTATGTCCGAATCGTGGCTGCCGGAGGGTGGGCCGGCGCCACGACGCGTGCCTTGAGTCATGTCTCGATAAGCGGCGGCAGTTCAAACGGGGACAGACAGGATGTTCGAGGAAGGTGGGTCCGGGCGCGTCAGCGCTTTCCGGCCGAATAGCGATTCCACACGCAGCGCGCCGCGCTCGGCGATGCGGATGTGCCGCGGTGCGGCGCCCCTCGCAGCCGCGATCGCGGCGTTGCTGATCCCGGCCCTCGCCGTGGCCCAGACCGAGATCCCGGCAGCCGGCCGCAGCGCCCTCGCCGGCGTGCTCAATCCGGTCGAGATCCTCTATCTTGCCCTGCTTGCGATGATGATCGGCACCACCATGCTGACCGCGGTGTTCATCATCCGCCAGCGCCTGAAGACGACGGCCGAGAACGAACTCCTGCGGGCCAATCTCGCCGACAGTCGTGCCGAGGCGGAGTCGCGCGCAGCGCTGCTCGCCGGCGCGGACGAGCGGATCGTGATCTATTCCGGCCCGGGCGCGCCGGAAATCCTCGGCGCCCTGCCGGGCGATTGCGGCGCGCCGCTCGAGGAGAAGCGCTTCCTGGCCTTCGGTGACTGGATGCCAGCTTCCGCGGCAAGGGCGCTGGCCGACGGCATCGACCGCCTGCGCGGCGCGGCGAAGCCCTTCTGCCTGGAGATCGAGCTGGCGGAGGGCCAGGTGATCGAGGCGACCGGGCGGACCATCGGAGCGCTGGCGACCGTGCGCTTCGTGCGGCTGCAGGGCCTGCGCGAGCGGCTGCGCGAGGTCCAAGCCGCCGAGCAGCGCGCGCTGGCGACGATCGAGACCATGCAGCGCCTGTTCGACGCGGCGCCGATCCCGATCTGGCTGCGCGAGCGCGACGGACGGCTGGTATGGGTCAACGAAAGCTATGCCAGCGCCGTCGATGCCAGTTCGGTCGCCGAGTGCCTGGCGCACCAGAGCGAGTTTCTCAGCCAGCAGGACCGCCTGACCATCGCCGCGCATCGCGCCGAGGCGAAAGTGTTTTCCGGCAAGCTCTCGACCGTCGTCGCCGCGGACCGGCGCAACTTCGCCGTTGTCGAGGCCGACGGGCCGCTCGGCTCGGCCGGGCTCGCCGCCGACGTATCCGAGACCGAACAGGTTCGCATGGAGCTGCGCCAGACCATCGACAGCCAGTCAGAGACGCTGAACCAGCTCACCACGGCCGTCGCCCGCTTCGACGAGAAGACCCGGCTCGCCTACTACAACGCCGCGTTCCAGCGGCTCTTCGACCTGACCAACACCTATCTCGATTCCGAGCCGGACCACCTCGCGCTGCTCGATCACCTGCGCACCACCGGGATCCTGCCGGTCGAGAAGGAATTCCACAGCGAGCTGCGCGACCAGGACCTTGCCGCCTATCGCGCCACCGAACCGACCGAGACGCTGTGGCACCTGGCGGACGGGCGGACCCTGCGGGTCATCGCGACGCCGCAGCCGCGCGGCGGCGCCACCTGGGTGTTCGAGGACATCACCGAGAAGCTGGAGCTGGAAAGCCAGGTCAAGGCGACCGTCCGGCTGCAGCGCGAGACCATCGACTATCTGCGCGAAGCCGTGGCGGTGTTCGGCAGCGACGGGCGGCTGCGCCTGTCCAACCCCGCCTTCGCCGAATTGTGGGGCCTCGACGGCGAGTATCTGCGCTCGCGTCCGCGCATCCATGCGCTGCCGGAGCTCTGCAACTTCGCCATCGTCGGCGGCGACGACGACGAGGGCGAGGCCCGTGGCTGGACCCGGTTCAGCCAGGCGGTGACGGCGTTCGACGAAGCCGGCCGCGACACCGAGACGGGCGAATTCGCGCTCACCTCGGGCCATACCGTCGCCTATGGCATCGTGCCGCTGCCGAACGGCCAGACCATGCTCACCTTCTCCGACATCTCGGATGCCCGCGAGGCCGAGCGCATGCTGCGCGAGCGCAACGAGGCGCTGGAGCAGGCGAACCAGATCAAGAACGACTTCGTACAGCACGTGAACTACGAGCTGCGCTCGCCGCTGACCAACATCATCGGCTTCTCGGCGCTGCTGCGCACGCCGGAGACCGGGCCGCTGAACGAGCGCCAGAGCGAGTATCTCGACTACATCTCCACCTCGACGTCGCAGCTGCTGACCATTGTCAACGACATTCTCGACCTTGCCACGATCGACGCCGGGATCATGGAGCTCGAGCTCGACGCGGTCGACATCGCCAAAACCGTGGCGCATGCCGCCGATGGCGTGCGCGAGCGGCTCACCGAAGCCGGCGTGACGCTCGACATCGACCTCGCGGAAGCCGGCGAGACGCTGCGCGCGGACGGGCCCCGCCTCACCCAGATCCTCTTCAACTTGCTGTCCAACGCGGCCAATTTCGCCCCGGCCGGCTCCGCCGTCGCGCTGCGCGCCCGGCGACGCGACGACACGATCCGCTTCGAGGTCACCGACCGCGGCCCCGGCATCGCCCACGACAATGTCGACAAGATCTTCGAGCGCTTCGAGGCCAATCCAAATGGCGGCCGCCAGTCGGGCGCCGGGCTCGGCCTCTCCATCGTCAAGAGCTTCGTCGAGCTGCACCGCGGCACGATCGAGATCGTCTCGGCGCCCGGCGAGGGAACCACGGTGATCTGCACCCTGCCGCTCGGTGAGACGCCGCCGGATCACCAGGAAAACGGCCGCCCCCGGTTCGAGGACGCGGCCGAATGACAAGACCGGCCGTTGCCCTGACAAGAGAACCGATGATCGCAGCCGACCCGCTGGAAGAGATCGCCCGCCTCGAGCTCGCTGATGCCGCGGCCACCGAACGGCTCGGCGCGGATCTCGCGATGATGCTCCGGGCTGGCGACATCGTGGCGCTCTGCGGCGATCTCGGCGCCGGCAAGTCGACGCTGGCCCGCGCCGCGATCCGGCATCTGGCCGGGGAACCGTCGCTCGAGGTGCCCTCGCCGACCTACACGCTGGTCCAGGTCTACGATACCCAGCCGAACGTGGCGCATTTCGATCTCTACCGCATCGGCGGCGACGACGAGCTCGACGAACTCGGCTTCGACGAGATGGTGGAGGCCGGGGTCGCGCTGATCGAATGGCCGCAAAACGCGCCGCGCGTGCTTGGCGAGGCGAGCCTCGTCGTTACCCTCGACATGGCCGCGGGCGGCGGGCGCGTCGCGGCTCTTGCCGGACGCGGGCCGGCGGCGGAGCGGGTGCGCCGTACGCTGTCGATCCGGTCGTTCCTCGCCGGCGCCGGCCTCGGCGAGGCCGAACGCCGGCGCTTCTTCGGCGATGCCTCCACCCGGCGCTACGAGACCGTTCACGCCGGCACGGCCGAACCGCTGATCCTCATGGACGCGCCGCACCAGCCAGACGGACCGCCGGTCCGCGACGGATTGCCCTACAGCCGCATCGCCCATCTCGCCGAGGACGTCGTGCCGTTCGTCGCCATCGCCGATGCGCTGACCGCGGCGGGCTTCGCCGCGCCCGCGATCCACCAAGCCGATCTCGACCACGGACTGCTGCTGATCGAGCATCTCGGCGACGATACGCTGCTCGACGACGCCGGAAGACCATCGCCGGAGCGCTACGAAGCGGCGGTCCTCTGCCTTGCCGACCTGCACGAAGCGGCATGGCCCGCAGACCTGCCCGTCGCCGGCGGCGAAGTCTACACGGTGCCACCATTCGACCCCGGCGCCATGGCGATCGAGGTCGATCTCCTGCCGGACTGGTATCTGCCGCGTGCCAAGGGCCGCACTGCCACCGCCGAGGAGCGGGCGATCTTCGCCGGGATCTGGGCGGATCTGTTCGCCGAAGTGCGCGCCACGGAAACCAGCCTCGTCCTGCGCGACTTCCATTCGCCGAACGTCATCTGGCGTCCGCGCGAGACGGGGCGGCGGCGGATCGGGCTGATCGACTTCCAGGATGCGGTGATCGGCCCGTCGGCCTACGACGTCGCGGCGCTCGCCCAGGATGCGCGCGTCGACGTGCCGGCCGCGCTCGAGGCCCGCCTGCGCGAGGCCTATGTCGCGCGGCGAACGGCCGGCGATCCCCGTTTCGACGCGGCCGCCTTCGAGCGCGCCTATGCGATCATGGCGGCCCAGCGCGCCTCGAAAGTGCTCGGAATCTTCGTCCGGCTTCTGGAACGCGACGGCAAGCCGCAATATCTGCGTCACATACCACGGATTAAGACCTATCTCGGCCGGACGCTCGGCCATCCCTCGCTGGCATCGCTGAAAGCGCTCTATGCCGCCTGGGGTGTCCTCGACGACGAGGCCCCCTGAACTCACGACATGCGACGGACGATGACGATCTTGAAATCCCCGACCTACAAGCCGACCACCGCGATGGTCCTCGCCGCCGGCCTCGGCAAGCGGATGCGGCCGATCACCTCGACAATCCCCAAGCCGCTGGTCGAGGTGCGCGGCCGGGCGCTGATCGACTACGGGCTCGACGCGCTGGCGCGCAACGGCGTCACAAGGGTGGTGGTCAACGTTCACTACCTGCCCGACCTGATGAAGGCACATCTGCGCCGACGCAAGGACATGGAGATCGTGATCTCCGACGAGCGCAACCTGCTGCTCGACAGCGGCGGCGGCATCGTCAAGGCGCTGCCGGAACTCGGCACCGAACCGTTCTACGTGATCAACTCCGACACGTTCTGGATCGACGGCTATCGCGACAATCTCGATCTCATGGCCGATCTCTGGGATCCGGCGAAGATGGATGTCAGCCTGCTGATCGCCGAGATGCGGCAGGCGACGGGCTACGACGGCCGCGGCGATTTCGCCATGGACCCGGAAGGCCGGCTCGCCCGGGTCGCCGAGCGCGACATGTCGCCGTTCATCTATGCCGGCGCGGCGATCATCAAGCCGTCGGTGTTCGCCGGCATGCAGCCGGAGAAATTCTCGCTGAACCGCATCTTCGACCACGCAATCGACGCCGGACGGCTCTACGGCGTGCGGCTGGGCGGCTTGTGGATCACCGTCGGTACCCCCGCCGCCCTCGTCGAGGCAGAAGAGGCCTTCCAATCCAGCGCGGCGGCCTGAGCCGTCGGCCGTCAGTCCTTTCGGAAAGCCGCGGTATTGGTTTGCCGGCGGTGTTCTTGGCCTCTTCCCATCCCTTGACGACGAGGCCGGGTGTGCCGAGATAACCATCCACTCGGCAAGTTGCGATGCTTCGTGATGCCCACGATCAGCGACGGTGCCGAGCGCATCCAGGCCACCAGACGCTGTGATTCCCGCCGCGTTCTCGCCATCGAGCTGAGCCAAAGGGCATGAGATTTGGCTGATCAGACGATGGCCGTCACCGCCTCTCCGTCAACGCTCCGCTTCCTCGAGGGCACCGGCGACATTCGCCGGTTGATGCGCGAGCGTGACTGGTCGACATCGCCGCTCGGCGAGCCGCAGACATGGCCGCAGGCGCTGCGCCTGACGATCGCCCTGATGCTGGATTCCGGCCTTCCGATGTTCGTCGCCTGGGGTCCGGGCCTCGGCTTTCTCTACAACGACGCCTATTCGCGGCTTCTCGGCAACAAGCATCCGTCCGGACTGGGCGAGCGATTCCAGGCCGTCTGGCCGGAAATCTGGACCGACATCGAACCGCTGATCGACAAGGCGCTCGCCGGCGAAGCCACGATGTTCGAGAACTGGCCGCTCGTCGTCAACCGGCATGGCTATGACGAGACGGCGTATTTCACCTTCTCCTACTCGCCGGTCCGGGACGAGAACGGCACCACTCGCGGCATGCTGTGCGGGGTCGCCGAAACCACGCGCCAGGTCGAGGTCGAACGCCAGCTGCGCGAGAGCGAGGCGCGCTTTCGCAGCATGGCCGACAGCGCCCCGGTCATGATCTGGGTCACCGGCCCCGACGGATATTGCAGCTATCTCAACAGGCCCTGGTACGAATATACGGGGCAGACCGAAGTCGAGGGCGAGGGATATGGCTGGCTTAATGCCACGCATCCCGACGATCGCGAGGAGGCCGAACAGGCGTTTCATACGGCCAACGCGGCGCATCTGCCGTTCCGCGTCGAGTACCGGCTGCGGCGGCGCGACGGCGCCTATCGCTGGGCCATCGACGCCGCTCGGCCGCGCTTCGGCGAGGACGGCAGCTATCTGGGCTATGTCGGCTCCGTCATCGACATCCACGAGCGGCGCGAGGCAGAGATCGCGCTTCGCGAAAGCGAGGACAATTACCGCCACGTGGTCGAGCTCAACCCCCAGACCACCTGGACGGCCGGATCGGACGGCTGGATCGATCGGGTGGCGGAACGCTGGCGGGAATGGACGGGAAGCAGCGGAATGGGCGAGGCCTGGGGCGAGGCGCTTCACCCGGAGGACGTCGAGCCGTCGCTCGTCGCCTGGAAGCAGTCGCTGTCGACCGGCGAGCCCTACGATGTCGAGCACCGCGCCCGGATGGTGTCGGGCCGCTATCGGTGGATGCACTCGCGTGCCTATCCGCGGCGCGACGCCGAGGGGCAGATCGTCCGGTGGTACGGCTCGACGGAGGACATCCACGAGCGCAAGACCGGCGAAGAGCATCTGCATCTGATGATCAACGAGCTGAACCATCGGGTGAAGAACTCCCTCGCCACGGTTCAGGCCATCGCGTCCCAGACCTTTCGCAACCCGGCATCCTACGAACGGGCCCGCGACGATTTCTCCCATCGCCTGCTCGCCCTCGCACAAGCCCATGACGTCCTCACCGAGACGAGCTGGACCGGCGCGACGCTGCAGGCGGTGGTCGACCGCGCGCTGGCGGCGCATCGCGGCGCCGAGGGCGACGGCCAGATCACCGCCAACGGCCCGCCAGTCAACCTGACGCCGAAGACCGCCCTGGCGCTCTCGATGGCGCTGCACGAACTGTGCACCAACGCCTCGAAATATGGCGCGCTTTCGGTCGAGGACGCCCGGGTGGCGATCGACTGGACCGAAGAGGGACAGCCGTCGGACCGGCGGCTGCGGATGACCTGGCGCGAGATCGGCGGACCGACGGTCACCGCGCCGACGCGCAAGGGGTTCGGCACGCGGCTGATCGAGAAGAGCCTGGCCGGCGAGCTCGACGGCGCGGTGGCGCTGTCCTTCGAGCCCGACGGCGTCGTCTGCCGGATCGACGTGCCGTCCGCCGGCGCCGCGTAGCGTCGCTGCCACGCCGGCCGATGCGAATCGCGCAAGGCCCCTGTAGACTCGGGCGATGAGCGCCAACATCCTGTCGATCCCGCCCGGCCGGCCCTTCCTGCCGACCCTCGCGGACAGCCTGCTGGCCGGACGCATCGTCCCGTCCTTTGCCTACCAGGGCGATCCGCTGGCGCTGGCGGACGTCACCATCTACGTCCCGACGCGCCGCGCCGCGCGGGCGCTGGCCGGGGAATTTTCCCGGGCGCTCGGCAAGGGCAGCGCGATCCTGCCGGCGATCCGGCCGATCGGCGAGAGCGACGCGGCCGATCTCTTCGCCGCGCCGCAGGACCGGCCGACCCTGCTGCCGGTGATGGACGAGCTGACGCGGCGGCTGCATCTTGCCCGGCTGGCGCGGCACTGGCGCACGGCAACCGCCATCAGCGAGCGCGAGGCGCTCGGCCTGGAGGCGCCGGTGCTGCCGGCCTCGGCGGCGGATGCGCTTTGGCTGGCGGGCGATCTCGGCACGCTGCTCGACGAGGTCGAGACCGAAGCCGCGTCGCTGTCCGGCATCGCGGCGCTGGCGCCGGACGACCTTGCGGACTGGTGGCGCCTGACGCTGCAATTCCTGGCGATCGTCACCGAGCACTGGCCGGCGCTGCTGGCGAGCCAAGGCCGCGTCAGCGAGGCGGCGGCGCGCAACGCCTGGCTGCGCGGCGAGGCCGAGCGGCTGCGGCAGGGCGGAGCGCGCGGGCCGGTCATCCTTGCCGGCTCCACCGCCACGGCCCCGGCGACGCTGGAGCTGATGCATGCCATCGCCCATCTCGAACAGGGCGCGCTGGTGCTGCCCGGCCTCGACCGGCATCTGCCGCCGACGGCCTTCGACGCGATCGCCCGCGATGCCTCGATCGCCGCGCCCGGCCATCCGCAATACGGCCTGAAAGCCATCCTCGACCGCTTCGCCCGCACGCCGGACAGCGTCGACCATCTCGGCGACGGCGAGGACCCGGCGCTGGCGGCGCGCGAGGCCTTCGTCGCCGACGCGCTGCGCCCGGCGGAGACGACCGACGCCTGGGCGGAAGGCAGCCTCAAGCACGGGCCGGCGGCGCTCGACGGGATGGCGCTGATCGAGGCGGAGGACGAGCGCGAGGAGGCGATGGCGATCGCCTGCGCCATGCGGGACGCGCTGGCCGACCCCGCGGCCACGACGGCACTCATCACGCCGGACCGCAATCTCGCCCGCCGCGTCGTCTCGGAGCTGTCGCGCTTCGGCATCGCCGCCAATGATTCCGCCGGCCGGCCGCTCTCGGCGACGGCGCCGGGCACGCTGGCGGCAACGGCCATCGAAGTGGCGCTGAAGCCGGGCGACCCGATCGCGCTCGTCGCGCTGCTCAAGCATCCGCTGACCCGGCTCGGCATGGCGCCGGGCGACGCGCGGCGGGCGGCGCGCGCCATCGAGTTGATCGCGCTGCGCGGTTCGGTCGGCGTCGCCGATGGCGCCAAGCTCGCGGCGATCCAGGCGGCGAGGCGCAAGACGCTGGAAGAGCATCCCTACCGGGCTGCCCGCCCGGTAAGGGAGGTGAGCGCCGCCGAACGCGATCTCGCGGACACAATGGCGGTGCGTCTGGAAGAAGCGCTGGCGCCGCTGGTGACGCTGCGGTCCGCAACCGGCGAGATCGCCGACTATGCGCTGGCGATGACGCACTGCCTTGAGGCGCTGGCCCGCTCGCCGTCGGGCAGCGCCGAGGAGCTCTATGCCGGTGAGGCAGGGCAGACACTGACCGGCTTCCTCTCCGGCCTCGTCCAGGCGCCGCGGACCGGCTTCGACTTCGCCGCCGCCGAACTGCCGGACGTGGTGGCGGCGCTGATGGCCGGCGAGACGGTGCGGCCACGCGGCGGCCTGTCGGCGCGGGCCTTCGTCTGGGGCACGCTGGAGGCGCGGCTGCAGCATGTGGACGTCGCCGTGCTCGGCGGCCTCAACGAGGGTACGTGGCCGGCGGGCGCCCGCTCCGGCGCGTTTCTCTCCCGGGTGATGCGCCGCGAGATCGCGCTCGATCCGCCGGAGCGGCGGATCGGCCTTTCCGCCCACGATTTCTGGATGGCGATGGGCACGAGACGGGTGATCCTGTCGCGCGCGCGGCGCGCCGGTGGCGCCCCGGCGATCGCCTCGCGCTGGCTGCAGCGGCTCACGACGCTCGCCGGCACGGAGGGCGCCGCGCGGCTCGTCCGCGAGGGCGAGACCTTCCTCGCCCATGCGCGCGACCTCGACCATGCCGAGATCGCGCCGCGCGTGGGCCGGCCGACACCGCGCCCGCCTTTGGCCGATCGCCCGACCAGGTACCGCATCACCGATGTCGAGACGCTGATCCGCGACCCCTATGCCATCCATGCCCGCGACATCTTGCGGCTGGAGCGACTGCCGGAGCTGATGCGCGACCCGCACGCGGCCGAGCGCGGCAATCTCTTTCACGAGATCCTCGGCCGGTACGTGATCGAGGGACACGATCCGGAGGCGGAGGACGCCGTCGCCGATCTCCTCGCCATCGCCCGCGAGGCCTTCGCCGAGGAGGCGCTGCCGCCGGACATCCACGCCGTCTGGTGGCCGCGCATGGAGACGCTGGCGACCAACTACATCGTCTGGGAGCGCGGGCGCGGGGCCGGGGTCGCCGAGCGCCACGCCGAGATTTCCGGCGCGCAGGAACTGCCGGGACTTTCGACGACCCTGACCGGCCGCGCCGACCGCATCGACCGCATGCGGGACGGCTCGACCGAGATCATCGACTTCAAGACCGGCACGACGCCCTCGCTGTCGCAGGCCCGCGCGTTGCTCGCGCCGCAATTGCCGCTGGAGGGCGCCATGGCCAAGCGCGGCGCCTTCGGGGAGGCGGCGACGGCGACCCGCATCGCCGACCTCGTCTATGTGCGGCTGCGCGAGCGCAAGCTTTCCGAGGACCGATTGGGCAACGATAACACCAAGAAGGGCGAGCCGATCGATGCCGACGCGCTGAGCGAGGAGGCATTCGCCAAGCTGCTCGGCCTCGCCGCCGCCTATCGCCAGGAGACGACGCCCTTCACCTCGCGGGTGCGGCCGTTCCTCGCCGGCGACATGTCCGGCACCTACGACCACCTGGCGCGGGCGCAGGAATGGGCGATCGGCATGGACGATGCCGGCGAGGAGGGCACGTCATGACCAGTTTCGTCGGGATCGAGCAGACCCTCGCCACCCAGGCGCGCGCCGCCAACCCAACGCTGTCGGTGTTCGTGTCGGCCAATGCCGGCTCCGGCAAGACGCATGTGCTGACCGAGCGCGTGGTGCGGCTGCTGCTGTCCGGGGTCGAGCCGGCGCGCATCCTCTGCCTGACCTACACCAAGGCGGCGGCGGCGGAGATGTCGAACCGGGTCTTCGGGCGGCTCGCCCGCTGGGCGACGGCGGCGCCAGACGTGCTGGAGAAGGAGATCGCCCTGCTCGACGGCAGCCGCCCGGACGCGGCGCGGGTCGCCGCGGCCCGCCGGCTGTTCGCCGAGGCGCTGGAGACGCCGGGTGGGCTGAAGATCCAGACCATCCACGCCTTCTGCGAGGCGATCCTCCACCAGTTCCCGCTCGAGGCGAACGTTCCCGGCCATTTCGAGGTGCTGGACGAGACCGAGAGCGCGGCACTGCTCGGCGAGGCGCGACGCCGGCTGATCACCGGCGCCAGCGCCACGCTGGCCAAGGACGATGCGGCAAGGCTCCTCGCCGGGGCCTTCGCCACGGCGCTGTCGCTGGCCGGGGAATGGGGCCTCGACCAGCTGATCGACGAGATCGTCCGCAAGCGCGACGCGATCCGCCGGCATGTCGACGAGGCCGGCGGCCTTGCCGAGGCGATCGATCTGCTGCGCCGGGCGCTGGGCGTTCCCGCCAACGCGGACGAGGCGTCGATCCTCGCTGACGCCTGGCCGGCCCCGGGGTTCGACCCGGAATTCTGCCGCAGCGTGCTGGCGGTGGCCGTGACCAGCACGAAGAAGACCGACATCGACCTTACCGCCGGCCTCACCGCCCTGCTCGACCCGCCGGCCGGGGGCGAAATCCAGGCTGCCCGCTATCAAGCGCTCCGGGCGCTGTGCCTCAGGAAGGACGGGGTGCCCTGCAAGCCGGGTAGCGTCGCGACGAAACACGTCACGGACTTCTTCGAGGATTTCGCCGAGCGGCTGGAGTTGCTCGCCGGCCACCTCCTCGCCATCGAGGACCGCCTCGCCTCCCTCCGCCTGTTCGAGGCGAGCCGCGCCGCGCTCGTGCTCGCCGACCGGCTGGAGCGCGACTATGCGCTGCTGAAGCGCCGCCGCGGCCGGCTGGATTTCGAGGATCTGATCGTGCGGACGGCCGATCTCCTCACCCGCTCGGAGGCGGCTTCCTGGGTGCACTACAAGCTCGACCAGGGCATCGACCACGTGCTGATCGACGAGGCGCAGGATACCAGCCCGCGGCAGTGGCAGGTGATGCGCCAGCTGGTCGACGAGTTCTTCGCCGGCGCGGGGGCGCGCAACGCCGTGCGCACCGTCTTCGCGGTCGGCGACGAGAAGCAGTCGATCTATTCCTTCCAGGGCGCCTCGCCGCGCATGTTCGGCGAGGAGCGCCGCGCGATGGAACGCCGCGCCCGGGACGCCGGGGCGGATTTCGAGGCAGTGCGTCTCACCCAGTCCTTCCGCACCGCGGCGCCGGTGCTGGCGGCGGTCGACAAGGTGTTCGCCGATCCGCTGAACCGGCAGGGCGTCGCCTTCGACGACGAGGCGCCGACGCATCACACGGCACGCGGCGACGCGCCGGGCCTCGTCGAGATCTGGCCGGCCTATGTCGCCGAGCCGCAGCCGGAATCGCGCGACTGGTTGCAGCCGCTCGACCACGAGCCGGCGAACTCGCCCGCCAATCGCCTGGCCCGCCGGATCGCGGCCCAGATCGGCGCCTGGCAGGGCGACACGATCATCCACAAGGGCGCCCCGAAAAAGCTGTCGCCGGGCGATTTCATCGTGCTGGTGCGCAAGCGCTCGGGCTTCGTCGCGGCCATGGCCAAGGCGTTGCGCGATGAGAAGATCGCGGTGGCCGGCGCCGACCGGCTGGTGATCACCGACCACATCGCCGTCAAGGATCTGATGGCGCTCGGCCGGACGGTGGCGAATTTCGAGGACGATTTGTCGCTCGCCGAGGTGCTGAAATCGCCGCTGTTCGACTTCTCCGACGACGAGCTGATGGCGCTCGCTTTGTCGCGCGAGGAGCGGGAGCCGCTGTCGCTGGGCCTGCGGCGCCTCGCCGGTCCCGACGGCCTCGTGCGGCTGCCGGAATTCGTCCCTGACGACACGGCCGCAGCATTCCTCGCCAAGGCGCGCGAAGCGCTCGTCCGGCTCGATGCCCTGCGCGACCGCGCGGGCTTCGAGACGATCTTCGCCTTCTACGCCCGCATCCTCGGGCCCGAGGGCGGACGCCGGCGCCTGACCGCCCGGCTGGGCTCGGATGCCAGCGAGGTCATCGACGCGTTTCTCGACCTCGCGCTTTCAGAAGAAGAGGCCGGGATGCCGGGGCTCGACGCATTCCTCTCGCGCCTCGCCTCGGCGCCGCCGGTGCTCAAGCGCGAGATGGACCAGGGCCGCGGCGCCGTGCGGATCATGACCACCCACGCGGCCAAGGGGCTGGAGGCGCCGGTGGTGTTCCTCGTCGATCCGGGCTCGGCGCCCTTCGTCCACGCTCACGGATCACGGCTGATGGCGTGGGGGACCATGCCGGGGCTGCGGCCTGGCCAGGCGCCGGGCTTCCTCTGGCGTGCCGCCAAGGAGCTCGAGAACGGCATCGTTGCCGAACTGAAGGAAACCGAGAAGCAGCTCGCCGAGGAGGAATATCGGCGGCTCCTCTATGTCGGCATGACCCGCGCCGCCGACCGGCTGGTGATCTGCGGCACCGCCGGCACGCGGGGGCCCAACGAAGCGGCCTGGCTGCCGCGCGTGCAGGCGGCGCTGGAAGCCGATTGCCGGCCGGTCGAGGACGCCGACGGCAGTGTCGTCGCCTGGCGCTTCGGCGACGAGGGGCAGGCAGCCGGCGCGGGGCCGGAGGCGGCATCAACGGAGGCGGCTCCCGCACTGCCCAGGCCGCTCGATCTGTCGCCGCTGCCGGCCGAGATCCTGCCGCCACGGCCGCTGTCGCCCTCCTCTGCCGGCGCGGCCACCGAGATCGAGCCTGCCGAGGTCGCCGAGACCATCAGTGCCGCGTATGTCTCGCCGGTTCTGGGCGCCGGCGAAACGCCGTCGCTGGCCATCCGCCGCGGCCTGATCGTCCACCGCCTGCTGCAGGTCCTGCCGGAGCTGGACGCCGGCGAGCGCGAAGCCGCAGCCGAGCGATTCGTCGCCGCGAGCGCCGACGACATGGGCGTGGCCGAGCAGAGCCGGCTTGTCGCCTCGGCGCTCGCCGTGCTGGAGACGCCGGACTTCGCCCCGATCTTCGCGTCGGGCAGCCGCGCCGAGGTCTCGGTCGTCGGCGAAATCCGCCTCGCCGGCCGCGCCTTCCGGGTCAACGGCACGATCGACCGGCTGGCGGTGACGCCGGAAGCGGTGCTGATCGTCGACTACAAGACCAACCGGCCGCCGCCGGCGAACCTCGCCGCGGTGGCGCCAGCCTATGTGCTGCAGCTGGCGCTCTACCGGGAAATCCTGAAGCCACTCTATCCGGACAGGCCGATCCTGGCGGCACTGCTGTTCACCGAGGCGCCGCGGCTGATCCCGCTCGACGAGGCGACGATGGACGCGGCGATCGCGCGGCGGTCCTCGGCAGATGTCGCCGAGCGCGGCGATCCGGCGGTCGTCGCCGCAGGGTCGACGGAACGTCAACCGAACGCGTCCGTCGCTTGATTTGCCGCGGCCCGACTTCTACCTAGGAAGAGAACTCGTTTGAGGAGCCGCCCGATGGCCACGAAGAAGATCGACACCAACAATTTCAAGACCGACGTTCTCGAGAACGCCAAGCCGGTCGTCGTGGATTTCTGGGCGGAGTGGTGCGGCCCCTGCAAGATGATCGCGCCGGCGCTGGAGGAAATCTCCAACGAGATGACGAATATCGACGTCGTGAAGGTCAATATCGACGAGAACCCGGACATCGCCGCGACGTTCGGCGTGCGCTCGATTCCGACGCTGATGCTGTTCAAGGACGGCAAGCCGGCCGCGGTGCAGGTCGGCGCGCAGTCGAAGTCGAAGCTGGTCGACTGGATCAAGGGCGCCGCCTGAGCGCCTTCGACCACCGAGACCGTTTCACATGAATCAGAAAGCCCGGGGCCAGCGCTCCGGGCTTTCTGCGTCAGGGCTCGTGAAAGGTTAGACTTCCCGTTTCAGGCGCCGAGATAGTCCGCGTCGCCGACCGGCTCGAGCCATTCGACGGCGGCCCCGTCCTGCGCTTCCTGCATGGCGAGGTGGCTCATCAGCGTGTCGGGGCCTGCGCCATGCCAGTGCTTCTCGCCCGGCGGGATCCACACGACGTCGCCGGCACCGATCGTCTGGATCGGCTCGCCGAAGGTCTGGAAGCGCCCGGTCCCGGAAGTGACGTACAGCGTCTGGCCGAGCGGGTGGGTGTGCCAAACGGTGCGCGCACCCGGCTCGAAGGTCACCAGGGTCGCGCGCAGCCGCGCCGGCTCGGGCGCCTCGACGATCGGGTCCTGCCAGACGGTGCCGGTGAAATAGCTCGCTGGCGCTCGCTTCGTCGGCACCGATCCGCGACGGATGATCTGCATCTTTGGCTTCCCTCTTCCGGTTGATCGTTCAAGATCGGCCGGGGCGGCGCCCTCAGGCCGGTGCGAGACCACTCTGCGCCAGCACCTCGCCGACCAGATAGAGCGATCCGCAGATCAGGAAGCGGGGCGTCGGCTCGCTTTGCCAGTTGGTCGAGACGAGCTGGATCGCTTCCTCGACGCTGTCGCAGGGCTCGGCGTCGAGGCCCGCCTCGATCGCCGCGTCGGCCAGATCGTCCGGGTCGATGCCGGCATCCGATGAATTCACCGGCACGGTGAAGACATGCCGGGCCATGCCGGCGAAGGACGCGAAGAAGCCGACCGGATCCTTGGTGTTGATCATCCCGACGATCAGGAACAGCGGCCGCTGCACCCGGTCTTCCATGTCCGCCAGGGTCTCGGCGATGGCGGCGCCGGCGCCGGGATTGTGGCCGCCGTCGAGCCAGATCTCGGCGCCCGGCACGGCGGCGCGCCAGAGCGGACCGGTGGCGATCTGCTGCATGCGTCCCGGCCACTCGACGCTGGCCATGCCCGCCTCGATCGCCGCATCGCTCGGCGAAAACCCGGCATGGCGCAGCGCCGCGATCGCCGTCGCGGCGTTGGTCAGCTGGTGCCGGCCGGAAAGCCGCGGCATCGGCAGGTCGAGAAGGCCGGTGTCGTCCTGGTAGACGAGGCGTCCATGCTCGGCGAAGGCGAAGAAATCCTGGCCATAGGTGATCAGCGGTGCGCCGACGCGGTCGGCCATCGAGGTCAGCACCTCCAACGCCACTTCCTCGCCCTGCTGGCCGACGATCACCGGGACGCCCCGCTTGATGATCCCACCCTTCTCCGCCGCGATCAGCTCGACGCGGTCGCCGAGATAGGACTGGTGGTCGAGCGAGATCGAGGTGATGACGCTGGCCGCCGGCCGATCGATGACGTTGGTGGCGTCGAACCGGCCGCCGAGCCCGACCTCGACGATCGCGACGTCCGCGGGCTGTTCGGAGAACAGGAGGAACGTCACCGCCGTCAGGATCTCGAAGACGGTGATCGGCTGGCCGGCGTTCGCCGCCGCTGCCCGCCGCACGGCATCGGCCAGCATCGCGTCATCGACGAGCGCGCCCCGTTGGCCCGGACGGCCCAGCCGGTAGCGCTCATGCCAGTTGACGAGATGCGGCGAGGTGTGGACGTGGGCGGCGCGGCCGTCGGCCTCCAGGATCGCCTGGGAGAAGGCGGTCACGGATCCCTTGCCGTTGGTGCCGGCGACATGGATCACCGGCGGCAACGCATGCTGCGGCTCCCCGAGCGCGGTGAGCAGCCGGCGGATGCGCTCCAGCGACAGATCGAACCCCTTCGGATGCTTGTGCATCAGGGCCTCGATCTCCGCGGTGGCGAGAGAGGTCGTGGTCATCGCGGACAGTTACGCCAGCGTCCGGGCAGATGCAAAAGCGGCCTCAGGCGACGGGCTCGGGCTGGGTCGCGGCATCGGCGCCGGCTGCCGCTTCGCGTAGGCGGGCGGCATCGTTGGCGAGCGGCGTCTGGGTCAAGAGGCTGAGCAGCGTCGCGATCTTCGCCTTCAGCTCGTGGCGGTGCACGACCATGTCGACCATGCCGTGGGCCATCAGATATTCGGCGCGCTGGAAGCCCTCTGGCAGCTTCTCGCGGATCGTCTGCTCGATGACCCGCGCACCGGCAAAGCCGATCACCGCGCCGGGCTCGGCGATGTGGACGTCGCCCAGCATCGCATAGGACGCAGAGACGCCACCGGCCGTCGGGTTGGTGAGGACGACGATGTAGGGAAGCCCGGCTTCCTTCAGCATTTCCACCGCCACGGTGGTCCGCGGCAGCTGCATCAGCGACAGGATGCCCTCCTGCATGCGTGCGCCGCCGGAGGCAGCGAACAGCACCATCGGCCGCTTCTCGGCGATCGCCACCTCGAAGCTGCGGACGATCGCCTCACCCGCGGCCATGCCGAGCGAGCCGCCCATGAAGGCGAAATCCTGCACGGTCGCGACGATCGGCAGCCCGGCGATCGAGCCCTTCGCCGCCATCACCGCGTCGTCCATCTCGGCCTTGGCGCGATATTCCTTCAGCCGGTCGACATAGCGCTTGGAGTCACGGAACTTCAGCGGGTCGACAGGGGCCTTCGGCAGGTCGATCAGCTCGTAGGCGCCGTCGTCGAAGAAGCTCGCCAGCCGGTCCTTGGCGCGGATGCGCATGTGGAAGCCGGACGAGGGAATGACCCACTGGTTGGCCTCGAGATCCTTGTGGAAGACCATCTCCCCGGTCTCCGGACACTTGATCCAGAGATTCTCCGGCACCTCGCGCGGAGCAAGGAGGCTCGAAATCTTCGGGCGGACGTAGTTGGTGATCCAGTTCACGGCGCAGGGCTCCGGTCTTTGTCGTCAGGCGCAGATGGCGCGTGTTTCAGGCGTCGGCAAGGCGGGCGCTGCGAACACCGGCGGCGAGGTCGCGGACGATCGCGGCAACCGCCTCGACGGTTCCGGGACCGGCGCGGCCATCGACGAGCGAAGCCTCGATGACGTCGACGATCGCCGAGCCCACGACGACGCCGTCCGCTGCCCGGCCGATCTCACGGGCCTGGTCGGCGCTGCGCACGCCGAAGCCGACGCAGACCGGCAGCTCGGTGTGCCGCTTGATCCGCTCGACGGCAGCCGAGACCTTGCCGGCATCCGGCGCCGCCGCACCGGTGATGCCGGTGATCGAGACGTAGTAGACGAAGCCGGAGGTGTTCTTCAGGACGGCCGGCAGGCGCTTGTCGTCGGTGGTCGGCGTCGCCAGGCGGATGAAGTTGAGCCCCTTGGAAAGCGCCGGCAGGCAGAGCTCGTCGTCCATCTCGGGCGGCAGGTCGACGACGATCAGCCCGTCGACGCCCGCTTCCAGCGCCGCCGCGACGAAGGGCTCGACGCCGTAGATGTAGATCGGGTTGAAATAGCCCATCAGGATGATCGGCGTCGTCGTGTCACTCTCGCGGAAGGCCCGCACCAATGCCAGCGTCTTCCTGAGGCTCTCGCCGGCCTGGAGCGCGCGCAGGCCCGCCTTCTGGATCGCCTTGCCGTCGGCCATCGGGTCGGAGAACGGCATGCCGAGCTCGATGATGTCGGCGCCGGCCGCCGGCAGCGCCCTGACGATGGCGAGCGCCGTCTCGTGGTCGGGGTCGCCGGCCATGACGAAGGTGACGAGGGCGGGGCGGCCTTCCTCGGCCAGAGCGCGGAAACGGTCTTCGATGCGTGTGGTCATGTCAGTCCTTGGTCGGCCGGACGGTTTCGGCGATCCAGTCGGCGGTGGCGGCGTCGACATGGTCGACGGCAAAGCCGAGGATCGCGGGCGTGTCGTAGGGATGGTTCTGGCGGATCGCTTCGCAGCAATCGTCGAAGCGAGACACAAGTGTCTTGATCGTCAGCGGCCATTCGTCATGGCGCTGCTTCTCGTCCTGCCAGAGATAGCGGCTGTCGACTTCCTTGCCGATATTGACGCAGGCCGCCAGCCGCGCATCGAGCAGGACATGCGACAGCCGGCGCGCGTCCTCGAGCGTCGGGCAGGTGACATGGATCTCGACGATGGCGGTCATGGTTCCGTGATGCTCGCGGTCCGGACGCGTCGCTGTGGCCCTCCCGCAGCGCCGACGTCCGATCTGGCAATACAGGCCGATGGCCGATGGGTCAAAGCACGGCGGTCAGACGAACAGCGCCCTTGCCAGAATGGCGGCGGCAAGGGCGATCATCACGCCGCCCATCCACTTGATGGTGGACAACTCGCCGCGCAGCGCCTGCATTTCGACCCGGAGGCCGCCCATTTCGCCTTTCAGCTCGCCGCGCAGCGCCTGCATCTCGCTCTTCAACTCGCCGCGAAGGTCGGCCACCTCCGTGCGCATCTTCTGATTGTCCTCGCGCAGTTCGCCGAACTGCTTGCGGAAATCCTGGTCCGACGTCGCCATGCCCTCGGCCGCACGACGGGCCTTGGCCTCGTCGGCGCCGGCGCTCATCAGCGCATCGTAGAGCTCGGAGATCATCATGTTCATGGCCCGACCCTAGCTTGGATCGGGCCATGCTGGAAGATATTGCCTTCGTGAGGCTAAGGGCGACCTCAGGTGAGGTCGACACCCAAATGTTTCGCCGCCGTGAACACGTCCTTGTCGCCGCGGCCGCAGAGATTCATCACGATGATCTTGTCGCGGCCCATGGTCGGCGCCCGCTTGATCACCTCGGCCAGCGCATGCGCCGGCTCCAGCGCCGGGATGATGCCCTCGACGCGGGTGAGCATCTGGAAGGCCTCCAGGGCCTCGGTATCGAGGATCGGCACGTATTCGACGCGGCCGGTGTCCTTCAGCCAGGAGTGCTCGGGACCGATGCCGGGATAGTCGAGCCCGGCCGAGATCGAGTGGCCTTCCTTGATCTGGCCGTCCTCGTTCTGCAGCAGATAGGTGCGGTTGCCGTGGAGCACGCCGGGCGAGCCGGCGGTCAGCGAGGCGCAGTGCTCCTCCCCGTCGAGGCCCCGGCCGCCGGCTTCGACGCCGACCATCTCGACCTCCTTGTCGTCGAGGAACGGGTGGAACAGGCCGATGGCGTTGGAGCCGCCGCCGACGGCGGCGACTAGCATGTCCGGCAGGCGGCCTTCGGCCGCCATCATCTGCTCGCGGGTCTCCTTGCCGATCACCGACTGAAACTCGCGCACCAGTTCCGGATAGGGGTGCGGGCCGGCGGCGGTGCCGATCAAATAGTAGGTCGAATCGACGTTAGTCACCCAGTCGCGCAGCGCCTCGTTCATAGCGTCCTTCAGCGTGCCGTGGCCGGAGGTGACGGGCACCACTTCGGCACCCAGCAGCTTCATGCGGAAGACGTTCGGCGCCTGCCGCTCGACATCCGTCGCGCCCATGTAGACGACGCAGGGAAAGCCGAAGCGCGCCGCGACCGTCGCGGAGGCGACACCGTGCTGGCCGGCGCCGGTCTCGGCGATGATCCGGGTCTTGCCCATCTTCTTGGCGAGCAGGATCTGGCCGAGGCAGTTGTTGATCTTGTGCGAACCGGTGTGGTTCAGCTCGTCGCGCTTGAAGTAGATCTTGGCGCCGCCGAGCTTCTCGGTCAGCCGCTCGGCGAAATAGAGCGGCGAGGGCCGGCCGGTGTAATGGGTGTTGAGGTGGTCGAGCTCGGCCTTGAATGCCGGATCGACGCGCGCCTCGTTCCACGCCCGTTCCAGGTCGAGGATCAGCGGCATCAGCGTCTCGGCGACGAAACGGCCGCCGAAGATGCCGAAACGGCCCTCTTCGTCGGGACCGGCGCGGAAGGAATTAGGCTGCAGCTGCTGGTTCACGAGGCTCGGGCCTTTCTGGGTGGGACGTCCTGTGCCAGACGATCCAATGCGTCGAAGAAGGAATGGATGCGGGCGGGATCCTTGACGCCCGGTGCGCTTTCGACGCCGGACGACACGTCGATGCCCGCCGGCCGGGCAATCCGCACGGCATCGGCGACGTTGCCCGCGTCGATCCCACCGGAAAGCATATAGCGCAAGGAAGGGTCAAGCGCGGCGAGCAGCGTCCAGTCGAAGGCGACGCCGTTGCCGCCGGGCAGGACCGAGCCCTTCGGGCGGCGGGAATCGAGCAGCATGCGGTCGGCAATCCCGTCGAACGCGGCGATCGCGCCGAGATCCTCGGCGGTCGCGACCGGCAGCGCCTTCATCACCTTGAGCCCGGTGCGCGCCTTGATGTCGCGCACCCGATCGGGGGTCTCCGCGCCATGCAGCTGCAGCCAGTCCGGCCGGACCTCTTCGGCAAAGCGGTCGACCAGCGCATCGTCGGGATCGACCGTGACGATCACCGTCCCGGCGCGACCGTCGACCAGCCGCACGAGGTCGGCCATCGCCGCGAGGTGGAGATGCCGCGGGCTTTTCTCGAACGAGACGAAGCCGACATGGCTCGCGCCGCGCGAGAGCGCCGCGTTCACCGTCTCGGGCGTGGAAAGACCGCAGATCTTGATGTCCATCCATTCGAATTAGTGTTTGGCGCGGCGTTTGTCGATGCGCGACACGGCGCAGCGACATGCGGGGCGGGCATTCAGCGCGGCGAAAAATCGATCGCGTGAAGCTGGGCGCCGTGCCGCTTCAGCCAGTCGCGGCCGAAATCCATTTCGGGGCAGAGATCGCGGCAGAGCGCCCAGAAGCCCGGCCCGTGATTCATCTCGCGGAAATGCGCCACCTCGTGGGCGGCGAGATAGTCGAGCACGGCGGGCGGCGCCATGACGATCCGCCAGGAGAAGGCGAGCCGGCGATCGGCGGTGCAGGAACCCCAGCGGCTGCGCGTGTCCTTCAGCGTGATGGCGCGGGGCGCAAGACCGACAGACGCCGCATGACGCTCGACGGACACTTCGAGATCGCGCCGCGCCTCGCGTTTCAGCACGTCGGCTACCCGCCGGGCGAAATGTCGCGCGTCGCCGCCGATCAGGAGGCGTTCGCCTGCCTCGTCGGATTCGAACCGGCTCGTCCGCTGCTCCGGCCGGTGGATCAGCAAGACCTCCTTGCCGCGCAGCTGCAGCGTCGCCCCGTCGGCGACGGTGATGGACGCCGGGATACGCGCCAGGCGCCCCTCCACCCAGCCGCGGTGCCGCTCGAGGAATTCGTTGATGGTGCGAGCGGACGTCGAGCGCGGCGCGGTGACCACGACGCCAGCGCCGCCGGGCGCCAGGCGCAGGATCATCCGCTTGGCGCGCGGGTTGCGGCGCACGGTCACCGGCAGCGGGCCGCCGGAGAGTTCCAGGCGATCCGGAACGGGCAGGTCGGGAGCGGTCCGGCGCAGAAGAAACTTCATGAAGGGAATCAAACGACATCAGTTGAAGGTCGGGCCGATGCACCGACGAGCGAATCGCATTCTACACCGGCCGAGACGAAAATGGCGGCGCCCCGGAAGGACGCCGCCATTCACTGTTTCATAGATGAGACCGACGGCCGTATCAGGCCGGCTGGCCGTCGACGATCGGACCGTCGTCGCGACGGTTGCGGCGATCGGCCATGAACCGGTCGAACTCCTCCTGGTCCTTCGCCCGGCGCAGTTCGCGGGCATAGGAAGCGAACTCGGCCTCGGCGTCATGCAGACGGCGGCGCTCCGCATCGAGACGGGCGAGTTCCTTCTCGCGCCAATCGTCGAAGGCGACGTTGCCGGTCTGGGTAGCGAAGGGCTGGCCCATGCCGGTGCGGCGCATCGAGCCCATGAAGCGGTCCGTCGAGCGGCCGACATCACGCCGGAACCCTTCGAGGCGGTCGCCCCAAAGAATATAAGCTAGCATGGCAAGACCAAGCGGCCAGAATATCATGAAACCACCGATCATCAGGGCGATGGTTGCGGGTGTCCACGCGGGACGAATCAAAGCTTGCGAAGTCATCGCAGTCACGTTCCTTTCGAAAATGGCCGCGATGCGCGAGCACCGCGGGAGTTAGTACTCCTCTACACAGTTTCGAAATGGTGAGTGGCGAACCCCCGTTCAATCACCTGCCGGAAAAAATCGACAAATCCGGAACGGGGGGCCAGGTTTTCGCGGTCAGCCGCCGGCGGCAGGTGTCGGGGTCGCACCAGCCGCCCAGTCCGGCACCTCGCCCATGGTCACGCCGAACAAGGTCGTCAGCAGCAGGTAGCCGAGGCTGGAGATGACGATGAGCGCGGCGAGATTATGCCACACGCCGATCTTCGCCATGGTCGGGATCGACATCTTGCCCGAGCCGAAGACGATCGCGTTGGGCGGTGTCGCGACCGGCAGCATGAAGGCCATCGACGCCGCCAGCGCCGCCGGCACCGCCAGCATCAGCGGGTTCTCGCCCAATGTCAGCGACAGGGCCGCGACCAGCGGCAGGAAGGTCGCCGCCGTCGCCGTGTTCGAGGTGAACTCGGTCAAGAGCAGAATGACCAGCGTGACCAGCGCCACGAGGCCGATCAGCGGCAGATAGCTGGCCGTAGACCCCAGCGCCTCGCCGATCCACTGGTCGAGGCCGGTGCCGGCCACGGCGCTGGCAAGGCTGAGCCCACCGCCGAAGAGCAGCAGGATGCCCCAGGGCAGCGTCGAGGCCGTCCGCCAGTCGAGCACCGCCTCGCCGGGTTTCCTGCCCGAGGGCAGCAAAAACAGGATGACGGCGGCGGCGATGGCGATGCCGCTGTCGTTGAGGTTCGGCAGGATCGACTGGAGCGAGGTGCGGAACACCCAGAGGAAGGCGGTCACGACGAAGACGATGCCGACCAGCACTTCGGGGCGCGACCATTTGCCGAGGCCGGCGAGCTCCGAGCCGATGAGAGCCGTCGCGCCTTCGATCTCGCCGGTCGACAGGCGCACCACGAAGCGCGTCAGGAGCAGCCAGGAGATCAGCAGCATCACGATGGCCACCGGCAGGCCGATCAGCATCCAGCGGCCGAAGCCGAGATCGTAGCCATAGGCCTGGTTGAGACTGCCGGCGAGCAGCGCGTTGGGCGGCGTGCCGATCAGCGTGGCGACGCCGCCGATCGAGGCGGCATAGGCGACGCCGAGCAGCAGCGCGATCGAGAACTTGCTGTCGGTGCGGCCGTCGGGATCGAGCAGCTCGGCCACCGACAGGGCGATCGGCAACATCATCACCGTCGTCGCCGTGTTCGACACCCACATCGAGCAGAACGCCGTGGCGATCATGAAGCCGCCGACGACGTTGTGCTGGCGCGAGCCCGTGCGGGAGACGATGTTGAGCGCCACCCGCCGGTGCAGCCCCCAGCGCTCCATCGCCTTGGCCAGGATGAACCCGCCCATGAACAGGAAGATCACCGGGTCGGCATAGGGCGAGGCGGCCTCGCCCATCGAGCGCGCGCCGAGAAACGGGAACAGCGCCAGCGGCAGAAGAGCGGTCACCGGGACCGGGACCGCTTCGGTGATCCACCAGACGATCATCAGGGCGGCGACGGCGACGACGGCCCAGGCCTCCGGGGTCAGCCCCTCGGGCGCCGGCAGAAGCAGCAGCAGGACGAAGACCGCGATCCCGACGAGAGCCGGCAGGAGGCGCAGCGAGCCGGCGTCCTCGGCCTCCGGCGGCGGTGTCCTGGTGTTGTTGCTGCGGCCGGGCGTCCGGCCCTTGTTCCGCTTGCTCGCTGTCGCCATTGGGTGCCCTCTCCATGCGTTGCGGGAGGGTGATAGGCGAAATGCCGGGCGCCGCCAACGGCTTGGCTGCGGTTTGTCGTCGCCCTGTCATTGCCCTGACGCATCGCCGCTTTATCGATGTCGGCTTTCCCTGGTCCCGAAGATGGTCTGCTCGCCCGATGCCTGTTTGTCCGATCCGTCCCGTCTTGCCGTCCGACCTGCCCCTCATGGACGCCCCCAGGATTCGCCTTGACGCTCGGAGAAGGCTGCGATGATGATGCTGGCAAGAAGATGGGCGGAGATGCTGTCGCGCCGACCGGCCCAAGGCTTACTGGGAGGTTCAGCATGGCTTCGACGATCATCCCGACGCTACGATACCGGAACGCAAGGGCGATGATCGCCTGGCTCTGCGACACGTTCGGCTTCGAACGCCATGCCGTCCACGAAGGCGACGATGGCACGATCGTCCATGCCGAACTCGTCCGCGGCCACGGCATGATCATGCTGGGCGATGCGCGTGACGATGCCTTTGGCGCCCTGCAGGCTCCACCGACCGGCAAGGGGCCGGTGAGCCAGAGCCCCTATCTGGTGGTCGAGGACATCGAGCACCTCTACGAGGCTGCCCAGGCGGCCGGTGCCACCATCGTGATGGACCTGCGCGACCAGAGCTATGGCTCCCGCGAGTTCTCCTGCCAGGATCCGGAAGGCCAGTTGTGGAATTTCGGGACCTACAATCCGTGGAAGACCGGCGAGTGACGGGCTAGGCCACGCGACGCGGAGACGCCGGAGCGATGGGCTGGACAGAGGCGATCGACGGCTACTGCGAGCGCACGAGCGACGCGTTCTGGGCCGAGCCCATCAATGCGATCACCAATCTCGCCTTTCTCCTCGCCGCGCTGATCGGCTTCAGCCTCTGGCGGCGCGCCGGCCGGCGCGATGCTGCGAGCCTTTTCCTGGTCGTCCTCGTCGCCGTGATCGGGGTGGGGTCGTTCCTCTTCCACACCTTCGCCAATCGCTGGTCGAGCCTTGCCGACGTCGTGCCGATCGCGGTGTTCATCTATGCCTATTTCGGTATGGCGCTGGTGCGGTTCGTCGGCTTGCTGCCGCTGGTCGCCGGGCTGGCGACGCTGGCCTTCCTCGGCGCCTCGTTCATCGCCACACCGCTGCTCGCCCCGCTCGCCGGCTCCTCGTCCGGCTATGTCCCGGCGCTGCTGGCACTGGTCGGCATCGGCGGAGGGCTCACTGTCGCCGGACAGGCGCAGGGCAGGCTGGTGCTGATGGCCGGCGGCGTCTTCGCGCTATCGCTGGCGTTCCGGATCGGCGATCAACCGCTTTGCGCGGACTGGCCACTCGGCACGCATTTCGCCTGGCACATCCTCAACGCCACGACCCTCGGCCTGCTGCTGGTCGCGGCGATCCGGGGCGCGCCCCAGAGTCCGGAACGGTCCGACCCGGGCGCGGGATAAAAAAAGGCCGGATGCCTCCCCCGAAGCATCCGGCCCTGGCGGTCCCCCGCCTTGGTAGCTTTGTCGGGGCGTCGCAGCGCGGCGCCCGATCCTTGCGTCAGCGAGCGGCGAGCCGCTCGGAACCCTGGCGAACCACGACCTTGGCATCCATCGGAACGCGCTCGTAGAGATCGATGATGTCCTGGTTCATCAGGCGGATGCAGCCCGACGAGGCCGCGGTGCCGATCGTCCACCATTCCGGCGTGCCGTGCAGGCGGAACAGCGTGTCCTTGCCACCCTGGTGAAGATAGAGGGCGCGGGCGCCGAGCGGGTTCTGCAGGCCGGGGTCCATGCCCTGGCGATACGGCTCGAGCTCGGGCTTGCGATCGATCATCTCGGCCGGCGGAAACCACTTCGGCCAATGCTGCTTGTTGCGGATATTGGCCTCGCCTGCCCAGGAGAAGCCGCTCTTGCCGACGCCGATGCCGTAGCGCATCGCCATGCCGTCGGCCTCGACGACGTAGAGGAAGCGGTTGGGCGTGTCGACGACGACGGTGCCGGGCGCATGCTCGCGGCCTTCCTCGAAGGAGACGCGCTGACGCAGATACTGCGGATCGATCTTCTGGGTCGGGATCGGCGGCAGCGTATAGCCGTCATCGACGGTGCCGGCGTAGCCGAGCGCGGAAGCCGCGGCCATGGTGCCGCCGTTCTGCAGACCGTCCGGCCCCGTATAGGCGGCCGAAATGTTCGACGGTTGCAGGGACGCCCGCTGGGAACTCGCGCAGCCCGACATGGCGGCGATGGACACGACAGCGACGCCGACGAGAAGGAACGACTTGATCTTCATCACGATGCCAATTTCGGTGCGATGGGTGGGGCCCTTACCAGGCTGCGCTGCCTTCGCGGGTCCGGCCATCTTGAGCCAGTCCCTCGATAGGCTGCGCAATCTGGCGAAGCAATGGCAGCATTAGGCACTGCGATGGTTAAGAAAGGCTTTGTTGCGAGCGGGTGACAGTTGACGGCGAAAGCTGCCGCAACATCTCACCGCCAGTGGACATCGAAGCGACAGGCGAGGGCTTCTCATGAACATCGGAGAGGCATCCAGACTATCGGGTCTGCCGCCGAAGACGTTGCGCTACTATGAGGAAGTCGGGCTGGTGACTCCGGCGCGCTCCACCAACGGCTATCGCAACTACCGCGACCGGGACGTCCATATGCTGCGCTTCCTGCAGCGCTCTCGCTCGCTGGGCTTCTCCATCGACGAGGCACGGCGCCTGCTCGCGCTCTATGGCGACGAGAATCGCAAGAGCGAGGACGTCAAGCGCCTCGCGAGCCGCCGCATGGCCGAAATCGACCGCAAGATCGCCGAGCTGATGTCGCTGAAGCGCGTGCTGGTCGACCTCACCGAACAATGCCACGGCGGCGGCGGGCCGGACTGCCCGATCCTCGAGGAGATCGCCGGACGGACGGACGCCTGATCCAACAGCGACTGTTTCCGGTTTGTTCGTTTTCCGCTTGCCGGGAACCGGCCATGACGGTTATCTCTTCGCCATGCCCCTGGTCGCTCCCTTCCGCGCCGATCCGCTGATCGACGGTCGCCAGTCCGAACGCGCGCTGATGGTCCGGCGCGGCGTGCAGCGGCTGATGATGGCGAGCCGCGTCGCGGTGCTGCCGGAGGTTCCGCTGGTATCGGGGCGCCGGGCAGATTTGTTGTGTCTGTCGGAGAAGGGCGAGTTCTCGATCATCGAGATCAAGACCTCGATCGAGGATTTTCGCACCGACCGCAAATGGCCGGTCTACCAGCTGCATTGCGACCGGCTGTATTTCGCCACGCATCCGGGCGTGCCGATCGACATCTTCCCCGAGAGTTGCGGCCTGATCCTGTCGGACGGCTACAGCGCCGAGATCCTGCGCGAGGCCGAACCGGTCAAGCTGGCACCCGCCACGCGGAAGGCGCTGACGCTGCGCTTCGCGCGACTGTCGGCGGACCGGCTGCTGCGGGCGGAATGGATCGCCAACCCCTTCATGACCGGGCCGTTGGGCTGGGAAGACGATAACTGATCCGTCCGCGGCACGCTGCCGCGGACATTGCCCGAGCCGGTTTCAACAGCCTCAGCGCGGCGCGCGCTTGGCGAGGATGCGCTGGAGCGTCCGGCGGTGCATCGACAGGCGACGCGCCGTCTCCGAGACGTTGCGGTCGCAGAGCTCGTAGATGCGCTGGATGTGTTCCCAGCGGACCCGGTCGGCCGACATCGGGTTTTCCGGCGGCGCGGCGCGATCGCCGGGCTCACGGGTCAGGGCGCCGATCACTTCGTCGGCATCGGCCGGCTTGGCGAGATAGTCGATGGCGCCGAGCTTCACCGCCGTCACCGCCGTCGCGATATTACCGTAGCCGGTCAGCACGACGACGCGGGCATCCTCGCGGGCCCGCTGCAGCGCCTCGATGACGTCGAGGCCGTTGCCGTCGGCGAGCCGCATGTCGACGACCGCATAGGCCGGCGCGGCGTTGCGCAGCGCCGCGATGCCGTCGGCGACGCTTTCGGCGGTGGTGACGGCAAAGCCGCGCTGCTCGAGCGCGCGGCTCATGCGCTGCAGGAACGGACGGTCGTCATCGACGAGGAGAAGCGAGCGGCTGCCTTCCGGCAACCTGGCAGGGGTGGCGAGGGTTTCTTCCATCAGCATGTCATGCACTCCCATGAGGCGGCTCGAGCGAGCCGAAACCGGACATGGCGCCGGTTTTGCGGGGTTCAACGGCTGCATCCTGCCCTCACGTCAAACGTGACCGCCGCGTGATCTGCCCGAGCGTCAGCAACGTGTTCGACAGCCTGACTTCGCGCGGCGTTCAGTCGTGGCTGGCCGACCGGCTGGCGAGGAACACGTCGAGCGGCCAGACGATCTCGACGCGGGCGCCGCTGCGCAGACCATCGGCGTAGTTCACGGTCCTGACGGTGGCGCCCGAGCGCTCCAGCAGCGTCTTGGCGATGAACAGGCCGAGGCCCAGACCGCCGCCGCCCTTGCGCTCGGCCGGCTCGCGGTCGGACATATACGGGTCGCCGATGCGGCCGAGGATCTCCGGGGCGAAGCCCGGCCCGTCGTCCTCCACCACGATGCGGATCTCGCGCTCTGTCCAGCCGAGGGCGATGGTGACGTCGGCGGCGGCGAAGTCGACGGCGTTCTCGACGATGTTGCCGAGCCCGTAGACGATGCCGGCATTGCGCCGCGCGACGGGTTCGGGCCCGACGCGCTCGCGCACCACCACCCGCACCGCGACGCCGAAATGCCGATGCGGTTCGGCGACCTCGTCGATCAGCGACGTCAGCGAGAGATTGGCAAGATGCGATTCGCTGGCCGAGGACAGCGAGCTCAGCTGGCGCAGGATGGTGCGGCAGCGCTCGGACTGTTCGACCAGCAGCTCGACATCCTCGCGCTGCGGATCGTCGCGCGGCACCTGCGTGGCCATTTCCTTGGCGACCAGGGCGATGGTCGCCAGCGGCGTGCCGAGTTCGTGCGCTGCGGCTGCGGCTAGGCCGTCGAGGGCGGAGAGATGCTGCTCGCGCTGCAGCACCAGTTCCGTGGCGCTCAGCGCGTCGGCGAGAGCCCGTGATTCCGCCGCCACCCGGTAGATGTAGATAGAGGCGAAGACGAGGGTCGTAACGATGGCGAACCAGAGACCGCCGACATAGCTTGCCGGCAGCATCAGCGAATGGCCCTCGGGCCAGGGCACCGGCAGATGGTAGGCGGCGAGGAACGTCGTCGCGGCGACGGCCAGGACGCTGAGCGCGACGGTTGTCAGCGGCGGCTGCGTCGCCGCGGCGATGATCGCCGGCACGACGAGGAAGACGGTGAAAGGGTTCTCGATGCCGCCGGTGAGGAACAGGAGGCCCGTCGGCTGCAGGATGTCGAAGGTCAGGACCGCCGCGGCGGCCGTTGGCGACATCCGCCGGCTCGCCGGGAAACGCAGTGTCAAATAGATGTTCAGCGCCACCGACACGGCGATCAGCAGCAGGCAGGAGGCGATCGGGAACGGCCACCACAAGCCCCAGGCGACGAAGACGCAGGCGGCAGTCTGGCCGGCCACCGACAGCCAGCGCAGCCGCACCAGCGTGGCGAGGCGCAGCCGCTGGCTCTCCCGCATCATCGTGACAAAGGCGGGCAGGCGCAGGTTGAAGCTGGCTCGGGTGGCTTGATCCATCCGCCACACCTAGCGCCCGGCGCGGTGCGGCGACAGTGGGCAAAGCGGCGCAGCAACGATCACGGGCGGAGACGATGGAACGCGGCAGCCCGTCGAAGGCTTACCTGATCAACCCCATCACGAAAGGACGCCCCATGGCCCTGAACAATCTCAAGGACATCTATATCGACCAGCTGCAGGACCTCTACAGCGCCGACAGCCAGGCCGCCAAGGTCACCCGCGAGCTGGCCGGCAAGGCAAACGACGCCAGCCTGAAGGAAGCGCTGGAAGCCGGCGTCGAAGGCATCGAGGAAGGCATGGCGACGCTCAAGGAGCTGATCACCTCGCATGGCGCCGATCCGAAGGGCGAGTTCTGCCGCGGCATGGAAGGCCTGGTGAAGGAAGCCCGCGCCCACGCGATCGAGGAAGAGATCACCGATCCGGACGCGCGCGACGCGATGATCATCACCCAGTACCAGCGCATGACGCATTATGGCATCGCCGGCTATGGCTGCCTCGTCGCCTTCGCCAAGCGCCTCGGTCTCGAGTCGGACCGCGAAAAGCTGCAGGAATGCCTCGACGCCACCTATGACGGCGACGACACGATGACCGCCATCGCCACCGGCGGCATCAACGAAGCGGCCATGAGCTGATCGGATGGGGGCGGCCGAACCCGCCCCTCTTCCGCCCTGCGATCACCTGCCGCGCCGCGAGAGGCTTCAGCGGCGCGGCTTGGCTCGTGCCGTGGCGCGGGCCCGTGCCGGATCCTCCGGCCATTCGTGCTTCGGATATCGGCCACGCAGTTCGGTCCGCACGTCGGCCCACGACCCTTCCCAGAAGCCCGGCAGGTCGCGAGTGATCTGGATCGGCCGGTGCGCCGGCGACAGCAGTTCCAGCGTCAACTTCAGCCGACCGTCGGCGATCGTCGGATGGCGGATCAGGCCGAAGAGTTCCTGAACGCGGATCGCCAACACCGGCTGGTCGGTCTCGTAGCGGATCGGCACCATCGAGCCGGTGGGCGCCGCGAAATGCGTCGGCGCCATCGCGTCCAGCCGGCTGGCGACGCCGTCCGGCAGCAGGCCGCGCAAGGCTTCCGAGAGTGCTCCCGACGCGATCTGGGCCAGCCCGGTCACCCCCGGCAGATAGGGCATCAGCCAACTCTCCAGCCCGGTCAGCAAGGCCTCGTCCGACAGGTCCGGCCAGGGCGGGCCATAGGCCGCGGCGAGAAACCGCATGCGCCGCAGGAGCCGCTCGCCGTCCTTGCCGAAGGGCAGAGCCTGGAAGCCGAGTCGGCGGATGCCGTCAGCGAGGGCAGTAGCTGCGGCCTCGCCCGCCGGCACCGGCTGCGGCGCTTCCTCCAGCGTCGCGCGGCCCAGCCGGCGCACGCGGCGGGCCCGCACCTGCCGTGCCGCCATGTCGAAGCTCACGACATCCTCCACCGTGCCGCGTTCGGCGACAAGGCGCTCCATCGAGGCCGTCGGCAACGCCGCGGCGGCAAGAATCCGCCCGGCCCGCGCCGCGCCCTGCAGCTCGGCGACGACGATGTACTTCTCCCGCGCCAGAGCCTGCGCGGCGTCGAGCACGCCGCCGCGGCCATTGGCGAGGACGAAATGGCCGCGTGCGCCGCGGGCAATGGCGACGCGGTCGGGATAGGCCAGCGCCAGGAGATCGCCCGGCTCGCTGCCCGCATCGGTGAAGGCCGAATCGGGAACGCCGGGCGACGCCGCGATGCGCCGGGCGAGCTTGGCGGCGCCGCGGGCCCGCGGCCCGTCGTCGTTGCGCATGCGCCGCAGCCGCTCGCCGAGATCGATGTCGGTTCCGCCGAGGCCTCGCTCGGTGAGCAGCACCGCCAGCATCGCCGCATCGCGCCGCGCCGCCGGATCGGCACCCACCACCATGCGGGCAAGACGCGGCGGCAGTGGCAGGGCACGCATCGCCTCGCCGGCTTCGGTCAGCCGTCCGTCGGCATCGAGACCGCCGAGTTCGACCAGCAGGGCCCGCGCCTCCGCCACGGCCGGGGGCGGCGGCGTATCGAGGAAGGCCATCTCGGCCGGCTCGCCGACACCCCAGGCAGCGCAGTCGAGCACGAGGCCCGACAGGTCGCTGGCGAGGATCTCCGGGCGGTCGAAGGGCTCGAGCGCCGTCGTCTGCTCGGCCCGCCACAGCCGGATCGCGGTTCCGGGCGCGGTTCGGCCGGCACGCCCTGCCCGCTGGTCGGCGGCGGCTTTCGAGATGCGCACCGTTTCCAGCCGTGACAGGCCGGTCGCCGGCTCGAACACCGGCCGACGGCGGAGGCCGGAATCGATCACCACCGAGACGCCGTCGATGGTCAGCGAGGTCTCGGCGATCGAGGTCGCCAGCACGATCTTGCGCGTGCCGACGGGGGCCGGCCGCACGGCGATATCCTGCGCCGCGCCTTCCATGGCGCCGTAGAGCGGGGCGACGATCACGCCCGCCGGCACCCCGTCCCGCAGCCGCTCGGCGACCCGCTCGATCTCGCGCTGGCCAGGCAGGAACACCAGCAGGCTGCCGGTCTCCTCCGCCAGCGCCGCGCGGACGGCGGCGGCGACGGCGTTCTCGACTGGCTCGGTGCCCGGCCGGTCGCGGTAGCTGATCGTCACCGGAAAGGCCCGGCCCTGGCTTTCGACCACCGGCGCGTCGCCGAGTAGTGCCGCCACGCGCGCGCCGTCGAGCGTCGCCGACATGACGAGGAGGCGCAGATCCTCCCGCAGCGCCGAGGCGACGTCGAGCGCCAGCGCGAGTCCGAAATCGCCGTCCAGCGAACGCTCGTGGAACTCGTCGAAGATCACCGCGGCGACGCCGGCGAGCTCGGGATCGGACAGCACCATCCGGGTGAACACGCCCTCGGTGATCACCTCGATCCGCGTCCGCGCCGAGACTTTCGTGTCGAGCCGCATGCGCCAGCCGACGGTCTCGCCCACCGCCTCGCCGAGAATATCCGCCATCCGCCGCGCCGCCGCCCGCGCCGCGAGGCGCCGCGGCTCGACGAGCAGGATCTTGCCGTCGCCGCGAAACGCCGCGCCGAGGAGATGCAGCGGCACGAGCGTGGTCTTGCCGGCGCCGGGCGGCGCGACGAGGACGGCGCGGCGACGGCTTTCGAGCGCTTCGGTCAGTTCGTCGAGGACGGCGGAGACCGGCAGGTCGGGCAGCGGCGGCCGGGTCATTCGGGACTTTCCGCGAGATCGATCACCGGCCCGCCGGCCGCCGCCGCGTCGTCGCGATCATGGGTGACGAGGACGGCCGAAATGCCGCGATCGGCGACCATGGCGAAGACGAGGTCGCGGACGGTCGAGCGCAGATCCGCGTCGAGCCGCGAGAACGGCTCGTCGAGGAGCAGCGCCTCCGGCTCGGCGAGCAGCGTCCGGGCGAGCGCCACCCGCGCGGCCTGGCCGCCGGAGAGCGTCGCCGGGTCGCGGCCGAGATAGCCGGCGAGCCCGACCTTCGCCAGCATCGCCTCGGCGGCCTCCAGCCGCTGGCGGCGGCCGCGCAGGCGCGGCGGCAGCGCGAAGAGCAGATTGCCGCCGACCGACATGTGCGGATAGAGCAGCGCGTCCTGGAAGAGCAGGCCGACCCGCCGGCGCTCCGGCGGAAGGCCGGTGAGGTCGCGGCCGTTGAGGCGGACGTTGCCGCCCGCCGTGAAGGCGGGATCGAGGAAGCCGGCGATCAGCGCGAACAGGGTGGATTTGCCGGAACCGGACGGGCCCATGACGCTCAGCGTCTCGCCGCCCGCGACATGGCGATCGATGGCGAACAGGCGGCGCGTCCCGAGCCGGACGGTCAGGCTGTCGAGCCGCAGCCCCTCGTCCTCGTTGGTCATGCGGCCCTCATGCCGCGTCGGCGGCCGGCAAGCAAGGCCGGCACGAGGGCGGCCAGCGCAAACAGGGCGAAGGGCAGCAGCGTCTGGAGCAGCGCATAGACGCCGATGACGCGCCGGTCGCCGCCGGCGGCGAGCGCCACTGCCTCGGTGGTGATGGTCGGCAGCCGCCCGGCACCGATCAGCACGGTCGGCAGGTATTGGCCGATCGAGACGGCAAAGCCGATGGCGAGCGCGGTCATCACGGGGGCTGCCAGCAGCGGCAGCCGGACGCGCGTGAAGGCCGTCAGGCGCCCGCGGCCAAGGCTTGCGGCAACGCGCTCGTAGCGCGGGTCGAGGGCGAACCAGGGATCGGCCAGTGCCAGCGCCGCATAGGGCGCGACGAAGACGAGGTGCACGGCGACCAGCAGCGGCAGCGAGGGCGTCAGCCCGGCGGCGATGATCAGCACCTGCAGCCCGAATACGAAGGCCACCTGCGGCACGATCAGCGGCAGATAGATCAGCCCGGCGACCGTCGGGGTGAGCCGGACGGCGCCAGACCGCGCCGCGGGAAACCGCCGCCGCCGGCCTTCGAGCAGCAGTACGACCAGCACCAGTGCCAGCAGAGCAGCCGCCAGCGCGACGACGAAGCTCGTCCAGAGCGGGCCGGATGCGCTGGCAAGGGCGCGCTGCCAGTTGCGCAGGGTGAGTTCCACCGGCGCAAGATCGGGAAATGCCCAGAAGCCGGCGAACGACCAGAGGACCAGCAGCAGGAGACCGACGATCACCGCCAGCCCCGACAGCGCCACCGGCAGCGCCGCGAGGGTCCGGGCCGGACCGTCGGTGGCGAAGCGCCGGCCCGAGCGCGACAGCAGACGCCGGAGCGCCAGGGCAAGCCGTTCCAGCCCCAGCCAGGCGAGGATGACCGCGAGCGTCACGGCAAGTTGCAGCAGCGCCCCCGCCGAGGCGACGAAGCGCTGCGCCAGATCCGGATCGTTCATCCAGGAGAGCAGGCGCACCGCCAGCGGCGCCGGCGTCGAGGGACCGAGGATCATCGCGACGTCGACGACCGAGGAGGCGAAGGCCGCGACGGCGACGATCGGCAGGCGGATCTGCCGGTAGACGGTCGGCCAGATGGTGAGCAGGAACGCCGCCATCCGCCCGTAGCCGAGCGAGCGGGCGAGTTGCATGCGCCGCTCCGGCTCGGCCTGCGGCAGCGCGGCGAAGGCGACGAGCAGCAGGAACGGCATCTCCTTGGCGATCAGCGCCGCCATCATCGACAGGCCCATCGGGTCGCCGACGATCAGCAGGTCCGGCGGCCGGTCGAGCCCCAGTAACGGCGCGGCCATCCGGAAGACGAGGCCCGACGGGGCGATGAGGAAGAGCAGGCCGAAGGCGGCGGCGGCGTGCGGCACCGCGAGCAGCGGCGCGAGACCCTGGCGGGCGGCGTGAAAGGCCGGCGTGCCGAAGAAGGCGGCGAGGAAGATCGCGATGCCGGCGACCGAGACGAGGGTCGTCAGGAGACCGGCGGCAAGGCTCAGTCCCGCCGATGCGGCGAGGCCCGGCTCCGCGACGAGCTGGCGGAACGGGTCGAGGGACAGGCTGTCGCCGCCCAGCGCGGGCAGATAGCCGAAGGCCGGCAGCGCAACGCCCGCCAGCCCGACGGCAACGGGCGCCGCCAGCAGCAGCGCGATCAGCGAAGGCAGCGCCAGGCCGCGCATGGCGCCCTGCCCGGACGGCCTCAACTGCCGTAGCGCTTCGTCCACTCTTCCTCGATGCGGGTCATCCAGGAGGCATGCGGTTCGGGCAGGACCGGGCCGAGTTCGTCCGGCGAGAGCGTTGCAACGCCGCGGTCGATGGCGGCGAAAGACTCGCGGTCGGCTGCCGGCAGGCTGTCCAGCTTGAGCACGGTCGGGTCGCCCCAGAACTGGGGATCTTCCTTGCGGATCTGCGCTTCCGGCGACAGCAGGAAGTTCGCCAACACCATCGCCCCGGCCTTGGCGCTGGAATTGTACGGAATGGCGACGAAATGCGTGTTGCCGAGCGTCCCGCCCGGAAAGGTGAAGGAGCGGACGGTGTCCGGGAGCTCGCCGGCGGCGATCGCCGCCGAGGCTTCGGCCGGGTTGAAGGCGAAGATGATGTCGAGCTCGGAATCGGCCAGAAGCTGCTTCATCGCCGGATAGTTCTGCGGATAGTCGCGCCCCTCGCGCCAGAGCACCGGGCGGATCTCGTCCAGCCATTGCCAGAGCGGCGCGGTGACGATGTCGAAGGTGGCCTCGTCGACCGGTTCGGCGAGCAGCGCGGCATCCTCGATCTGCTCGATCAGCACCTGCTTGAGGAAGCTCGACCCGACGAAGTCCGGCGGTGCCGGATAGGAGAAGCGGCCCGGATGCTCGACGGCCCAGGCGAGCAGCGCGTCGGTGTCGGCCGGCATGTCGGCGATCGGGCCGGAGCGGGCGGTGTCGGTGAAGAACACCATCTTGGCGCCGCCCCAGGGCGATTCCTGGCCCAGCGTCGGCACGGTGAAATCGGTGGTGACGGTCGGATTGTCGGTGTCGACATAGCGCCAGTTCGGCAGGTCGGTGGCAAAGCCCTCGGCCAGCAGCCCCTGCTCCTGCATCGAGACAAAGTTCTCGCCGTTGATCCAGATCAGGTCGACCGAGCCGCCCTCGTCGCGGCCCGCGGCCTTTTCGGCGACCACCTTGGCGACGGCGGTCGCCGTATCCTCGAGCTTGACGTGCTCGAGCGTCACGCCGAACTGGCGCTTCACCTCCCCCGCGGCCCAGACTATGTAGTCGTTGATCGCTGACGAGCCGCCCCAGGCGTTGAAGTAGACGGTCTGGCCTTCGGCCTCGGCCATGACCGCCGGCCAGTCGGCGGGGTCGGGGTCCGCCGCAGCCGCGGGCTGTGCGAGCGAGACAAAAAGCCCGAGCAATGCACCGAGCCTGAGCAAGTTCACGATCATCCCGCACTCTCCGTTCACCGCATGGCCACTCGACATTTTCGCCGCTTGGCCTCACATCGTGCCAGATGGCCCGGCACTCGTGCTAAAAGCAACCGGTGCCCGGACCGCTCGCATTGCCTTGATCGCCGTGTGATGGCAATCGCCACCACGCGTCCAACTGGAAAGAGATCCGCCGATGTCGCAGACACCAGGCGACGACCGCAAGACACTGGTCCTGACGGGTGCCTCGCGGGGCATCGGCCATGCGACGGTGAAGCGCTTCTCCCGCGAGGGCTGGCGCGTGATCACCTGTTCGCGCCAGGAATTCGCCGACAACTGCCCGTGGCCGGCGGGACCGGAGGACCATATCCGCGTCGATCTGTCGGACCAGGAAGACGTCGGCTACGCCATCTCGGAGATCCGCCGCCGGCTCGAGGCCAACGGCTCGGAGCTGCACGCGCTGGTCAACAACGCCGCGATCTCGCCCAAGGCCGAGGCCGGCGCGCGGCTCGACTCGATCCGGACCCCGATGCATGTCTGGCGCGACGTGTTCCAGGTGAATTTCTTCGCGCCGATCATGCTGGCGCGCGGCCTGTTCAAGGAACTTGCGGCGGCGCGCGGCTCGATCGTCAACGTCACCTCGATCGTCGGCAGCCGGGTGCATCCCTTCGCCGGCACCGCCTATGCGACGTCGAAGGCGGCCCTCAACTCGCTGACCCGCGAGATGGCGGCGGATTTCGGACCGGCGGGCATTAGGGTCAACGCCATCGCGCCCGGCGAGATCGAGACGGCGATCCTGTCGCCAGGCACCGAGAAGATGATCGACGACATCCCGCTGCGCCGGCTCGGCCAGACGGCAGAGGTCGCCGACGTGATCTATTTCCTGTGCTCGAACCAGTCGTCCTACGTCAACGGCGCCGAGCTGCACATCAATGGCGGCCAGCACGTCTGAGCCGGTGCTTCAGGCGGAGGCGATGTCGTCCAGCGCCTTGTCGAGATCGGCCCTGACCAGCGCCGTCAGCAAAGCGGGGAACTGCGCGCGATCGACATGGGCGGCGAGTTGCCGCGCATCGTCGCCGAGGCCGAGCTTGCGGCCGGCTTCCAGCGCGCGGGCATCGGCGAACGGGTAGAGCTCGTCCCAGGCCAGCTGCGCCTCGCGGAAGAAGATGTCGGCACCGACGTCGCCGATGCCCTTGAACTCCTTCAGCAGCCGGCGCTCCGCGGTCGGATCGCGGCCCGCCGCCTCACGCAATTTGCGCAGTTCGCCGCCATAGGCCTTGCGGCAATGGTCGGCCATGTCCTTCAGAAAAGTCGAGGTCTTTTCGTCGAAGCGGGCGTAGCCATTGCGGTTGAGGATCAGCACCCGCTCCTTCCACGTCGCCTCCGCCATGCGCTCGGCGGTGGTCAGGCCCGACTCCTTCAGCGCCTTCGCCGCCTGCAGCGCCTGCTCCGCCCCGATGCGGGCGGAGAACAGGTTGGCTTCAACCAGCCAGAGGAAGAGCGGCATCGGCGTGTTCTGCGACAGGTCGAGCCCCAGGGAACCGGCATAGGTCTCGGCCCCATAGCGCTCCATCAGGCGCCCGGTCACGTCCTTCGAGGCAGCGGCCATCCGTTCAGATGGTCCGGCCTGTCGGCCCGTTGCGGGACCCGAGGGCGGCGAACAGCAATGCCGCGCCGGAGCTGATGAAGGAGACGCCGAGGAACAGGCCGATCGCCCAGACCGCCGTGCCCGGCAGACCCATCACGAGGAAGATCGCCAGCGCGATGTTGATCACGCCGGAAACCAGCAGCAGCCAGAAGCGGCCGGTCGAGGCGCGCACCGCCTGGGCGATGACGATGTTGATGATGCCGGACATGAGGAAATACAGCGCCATCATCCAGGTCAGGGTCACCGATCCGGCGAAGGGATCGTAGATGATGACGAGGCCGAGCAGGACGGCGAGCACGGCCAGGACCAGGTTCGACCAGAAGCCGGGCGCCCCGCGTGCGCGGAAGGCCGAGACTGTGCCGAGGATGCCGCCGAAGACCAGCAGCCAGCCGAAAAACAGCGTAGATGCAAGGGTCGCGGCCCAGGGCGCCAAGAGCGCCAGCAGTCCCACAAGGATCATCAGCGCGCCCTGGAAGGCATAGAACTTCCAGTGATCGTGGAGATAGCGCTCCGCGAGACCGGCGGGGCCAGAGTTCGGGCGGTGGCGGGATGCGGGGTCGACGGTCATTGCCAGATTTCCCTTCGGCGAGGGCCTGTTGCCCGGGACCACCCTATAGCATGGCAGCCGGTTCCGTCACCGCCCGCCCTCGCATACGCTGGTATGGTCTCAGGCGTGGCGACCGAGGCTGCGGGACGTGTCGAGAAGCTTGTCGACCAGGGCCTCGAGCGCGGTGCGGGCGACGTCGTCGGCGAGCCGGCCGGTCTCGTCGAAACTCGCGGCAGCATTGGGCACGGTGCATTGCTCGGTCAGAACTTCGGCGTTCAGCGCCCGCATGACGATGCGCAGCGCTTCCAGGCCGCGCATGCCGCCGAAGCGACCCGTCGAGGTCGATGCCAGGCCCGCGACGATGCCCTTGAAGGGCTGGATCGGGCGGCCCTGCACCTTGCGCACCCGGCTGACCCAGTCGATCGTGTTCTTGATCAGCGGCGTCAGCGAGTGGTTGTATTCGGGGCTGACCAGCAGCAGTCCATCCTGGGCGGCGATGCGCTGCGCCAGGAGGACGGCGTTCTGCGGCACGCCCTGTTCCTCCTCGTGGTCGCCGTCATAGATCGGCAGCGGATAGTCGCCGAGGTCGAGCAGCGTCACCACGGCGTCGGAGAGCGCCAGCATCCGCGTCGCCTCGGCAGCCAGCCGGCGATTGTGCGATGCCAGCCGCAGCGAGCCCGGAACGACGAGGATGTTGACGGTCAATGCGTTGCGGCCCTTGCCGGGGCGCTCTGGTCCTCGTCGTAGACCCAGACTCTCGCCGGCGGAATGTTGCTCCAGACGATCGGCGAGTGCCGGACCGTGAATACGCCCTTCACCGGCTCGACCGGCGGCTTCCAGAGATAGGACAGCTGGGTGAGATTGCCGCCGGGCAGCAGCCGCGAGAAATAGTCGGTGAACAGCGCCTGACGCTTCGCCTGTGAAAAGCTGATGATCGGGATGGCGAAGAGGATAGCGGCGAATTTCTCGTCGCGGCGTGCGCCAAGCGTCTTGTCGAGGTCGAAGCCATCGCCCTGGATGATGTTCACCTTGGGAAAGCGCTGCTTCAGCTCGCGGGCAAACTCGGCATCGTATTCGATCGAGGTGATCCGCTCCGGCGCGACGCCGGCGCTGAGCATGGCGCGGGTGACGACGCCGAGCCCGGGTCCGAGCTCGAGGATCGGTCCGTCCAGCGACGTGGTGGCGTGTCGGACCATCATCGCGCAATAGGACGGGCTCGACGGCGCGACGGCGCCCATCTTGACCGGATGCTTCACCCACGTGGCAAGGAAGCGTGCCCAGTCGCTCCCGCCGCCGTCTCTCACTTCGCCATTCGTCGCCATGTCCGTCCCGCCTTTGGTTTGGCTGCTGCCGGCTGTCCCTCTGCCGAGCGGTAGACCAACACCCGTGCCGGCGGGAGGTTGCGTTTCACCCATGGACTGGTTTCGAGCCGGGCGCCGATACGCTCGGGCTTTACCGGAACGGTCAGCGCGTAGGAGAACTGGATGAAGGGAGCGCCCGCCGGCATCTGGCGCAGCGCGCCGCCGACGACCTCTTCGCGCTTGGCGTCAGGCTTGGTGAACAGCGGCAGGCCGGAGATCACCGCCTCGAGCCGCCGGCCCTTCAACACGTCGCGCAGCGTCTCGTGGACGGCGTAGGCATCGCCTTGGATAACCCGGGCGGCCGGAAAGCGCGCGCGCAGGAGAACGCAGAATTCCTGCGAGTATTCGACGAGGACCAGTGCTGATTCGGGGACGCCGTGCTCGATCAGGCACTTGGTGACGACCCCCGTGCCGGGGCCAAGTTCCAGGACGAGCGAGGTTTCGTCGAAGCCTGACGGATCGGGAACATAGGCGGCCATGGCGCGGCCCAGGCTGCGCGAGGATGGCGAGACCGCCCCCATCACCAGCGGGCGCTGCAGCCATCCCCTGAAGAACCGGGCTTCGTCGCTGACCTTCCGGCGCGGTCGGGTCCGCTGCGGAAGCCGCGGCTCAGGCGTTACCAACACTCGCGATACTCCCTTGCTGCGGAGCCTCTGCCCCGCCCCCTGTGTCGCCCAGCACTGTTACGGATTCACGACAGCGCCACCACAGGGGATATCATCAGCACATGGCGCAGCTCAGGTCTCGCTCAACCCCTCGAAGAATTCCTTCATGCGGGCGAAGAATCCGTTCGACTGCGGCGAGGTTTCCGAAGAGGACAACTCCTCGAACTCCTCCAGCAGTTCGCGCTGGCGACGAGAAAGGTTCTGCGGCGTCTCGATCGTCACCTGGATGAACAGGTCCCCAACCTGCGTCGAACGCAGCACCGGCATGCCCTTGCCGCGGACGCGGAACTGCTTGCCGGTCTGGGTGCCCTCCGGAACCTTGACCCGCGTCGTCGCGCCATCCAGCGTGTTGACGTCGAAATGCCCGCCCAGGGCGGCGGTAATCATCGACATCGGCGCCTTGCAGAACAGATCGGCCCCGTCGCGCTGGAAGAACTCGTGCGGCCGCACCGACAGGAAGATGTAGAGGTCGCCCGCCGGCCCACCGCGCAGGCCCGCCTCGCCCTCGCCGGCTAGGCGGATGCGGGTGCCGTCCTCGATGCCGGCCGGAATGTTCACCGACAGCTTGCGCTCTTCCGGCAGCCGTCCGTCGCCGCCGCATTTGCGGCAGGGATCGGCGATGACCTGGCCACGGCCCTCGCAGTTCGGGCACGTGCGCTCGATCGAGAAGAAACCTTGCGCGGCACGAACCCGGCCGACGCCGCCGCAGGTCGGGCAGGTCTGCGGGCTGGTGCCCGGGCGGGCGCCCGAGCCGGTGCACTCGTCGCACTGGATGGTGGTGGGGACGCTGATCTCGGCCGTCTTGCCACCGAAGGCCTCCTCCAGGGAGATCTCCATGTTGTAGCGCAGGTCCGAGCCGCGCTCGCGGCCCGAGCCGCCGGCGCTGCGGCCGCCGCGGGCGCGTCCGCCCATCATCTCGCCGAAGATGTCGTCGAAGATGTCGGCCATGGAAGAGCCGAAATCGCCGCGGAAGCCGCCGGCGCCGCCGCCGTTCTGGAACGCGGCATGGCCGAAGCGGTCATAGGCGGCACGTTTCTGCGGATCCTTGAGGACCTCGTAGGCCTCGGCAAGTTCCTTGAACTTCACTTCCGCCGCAGCGTCACCGGGGTTCTTGTCGGGATGATGCTGCATCGCGAGCTTGCGAAATGCGACCTTGAGTCCCTTTTCGTCGACCTCGCGGGACACGCCGAGCATCTCGTAGTAATCGGCCTTCATTCACGCTTCCATCGTTTGTTCGGCGGGCTGGGACGCAGCAGACGACGGCGCCGGTGACGCCTTTCGTCGCAAGCCCAGCATGTAGGAATGGCCGCCGGGGGTTACCATAGCGGCAGCCGGAATGGAATCGGGCGGCTTCAGGCGGAAGCCAGCCGCGCTTCGCAAGCCGGCCGCGGCCGCGGGCCGGCGATCAGGGCGCCGAAGCGCTTCTCCAGATAGCGATCCGACAGCATCGCCACCGCCAGCGTCGCCGCCATCGGCAGCAGCCAGAAGACGTAGAAGTCGACGATGCCGGCGGGCTCGAGCCAGCGGGTCCAGATGACGGTAAGGAACAGGAACTCCATCACCGGGTGCCAGAGATAGATGCCGAAAGAGACGCGGGTCACCGGCATGGCGAAGCGCAGCGCGGCGGTGGAATTCGGCCGGGCGGTCTCCGCCAGCGCCGTCGCGCTCAGCGAGAAGGCGAGCAGCGCCAGCACGAGATAGGTCGGCAGTTGCCAGATCATCGCGGCGAGCGCTCCGGCGAGCAGGGCAAGGCCCGGAAGGTGCGATCGAATGTCAAGCGCCCGCCGGGCGACGACCCCGGCGATGCAGGCGCCGATGCAGAAATCGGCGAAGGCCCGGTAGGCGCCCATTGTGTCGGCGGTCGTCCAGTGGCCGGACGGAAAGACGCCCCACTGCGACGCCATCTCGAGCGCGGCGATCCAGCCGAGGGTCAGGAGGCCGAGACCCGGCAGCCCCTTCCATCGCATCGCGACGATGATCAGCGGAAACGCCGCGTAGCAGAAGATTTCGGCACTGACCGACCAGGAAACGAAGTTGAGCGCCAGATGGTCGGTGGTTCCCAGCGCGTGGATAGCCAGGAGATGCAGCGGCATCGCTTCCAGCTCCTGGCGCCATGGATAGTTGTCGGCGCCGGCGATCATCGCCAGCAGAGCCACCGCGACGAAGAACAGCGTGACGATGACGTGCAGCGGATAGAGCCGGGCGATCCGCCGCCGCAGGAAGCCGCGATAGTCGGCGACGTCCCGCAGCTCGCCGCCGTAGCGCGTGGTGATGAAGAAGCCGGAGATCATGAAGAACATGTCGAGCAGCGGCAGCAACCGGTGGAGGAACTCCGTGCCGGCCTCGGCCCCATAGGGTGCCGCGAACAGGAAATGATACGCCATGATAAGGATGGCAGCGACAAGGCGCCAGCAGTCGAACAGGCGAAAGTACACGGCACGCTCCGGTCCGATGCGGGGCAGCGCGATACGCGAAAGCCCGACGTGGAAACGCTGTCCATTGGCACGACCGGCCCCCCACCGTGCAAGCGGAAGGTGAAAACTCCGTTAACAGCGCAGTAGCCACGAGGGTGGGTGCCGCAACGCCGCGGCCATTAAAAAAGCCCCGGCGGTTTGGTCCGCCGGGGCTTTCGTCTGTCTCGCTGTGGTCTGAAGCGTCAGGCCGACTTCTTGCGGTCCTCGTCGTCGACTTCCTCGAAGTCGGCGTCGACCACGTCGTCCTTGCCCGATGCACTCGTGTCCTCGCCGCCCGCTTCGCCAGCGGCGTCGCCGGCCTGCGCGGCCTCGTACATCGCCTGGCCGAGCTTCATCGAGACTTCGGCCAGCCGGTCGCTCTTGGCGCGGATCGAGTCGGCATCGGCCGCCTCGTTCTGCAGCTCGGCGCGCAGCTCGTCGATCGCCGTCTGGATCGACGCGCGGTCATCCGCGGAGACCTTGTCGCCATAGTCGGCCAAGGACTTCTCGGCCGAATGCAGCAGGCTTTCGCCCTGGTTGCGCGCCTCGACGGTGGCGCGACGCGCCTTGTCGGTCTCGGCGTTGGCCTCGGCGTCCTTCACCATCTGCTCGATGTCGGCGTCCGACAGACCACCGGAAGCCTGGATGGTGATCCGCTGCTCCTTGTTGGTGCCCTTGTCCTTGGCCGACACGTTGACGATGCCGTTGGCGTCGATGTCGAAGGTGACCTCGATCTGCGGCACGCCGCGGGGTGCGGGCGGAATGCCCTCGAGGTTGAAGCGGCCGAGCGACTTGTTGTCGGCGGCCATCTCGCGCTCGCCCTGGTAGACCTGGATGGTCACGGCGTTCTGGTTGTCCTCGGCGGTCGAGAACACCTGGCTCTTCTTGGTCGGGATCGTGGTGTTGCGATCGATCAGGCGGGTGAACACGCCGCCCAGCGTCTCGATGCCGAGCGACAGCGGCGTCACGTCGAGCAGCAGCACGTCCTTGACGTCGCCCTGCAGCACGCCGGCCTGGATGGCCGCGCCCATGGCGACGACCTCGTCCGGGTTGACGCCCTTGTGCGGCTCCTTGCCGAACAGGTTCTTCACCGTCTCCTGGACCTTCGGCATGCGGGTCATGCCGCCGACCAGCACGACTTCGTCGATGTCCGCGGCCGACAGGCCGGCATCGCGAAGCGCCGCCTTGCAGGGCTCGACCGTACGCTGCACGAGGTCATCGACCAGGCTCTCGAACTTCGAGCGCGTCAGCTTCATCGTCAGGTGCTTCGGCCCGGAGGCGTCGGCGGTGATGAACGGCAGGTTGATCTCGGTCTGCGAGGCCGAGGACAGCTCGATCTTGGCCTTCTCGGCCGCTTCCTTGAGGCGCTGCAGCGCGAGCTTGTCGTTCTTCAGGTCGATGCCCTGGTCCTTCTTGAACTCGGACGCGAGGTAGTCGACGAGGCGCATGTCGAAATCCTCGCCGCCGAGGAAGGTGTCGCCATTGGTCGACTTCACCTCGAACACGCCGTCGCCGATCTCGAGCACCGACACGTCGAACGTGCCGCCGCCGAGGTCATAGACCGCGATGGTCTTGCCGTCGTTCTTGTCGAGGCCGTAGGCGAGGGCCGCGGCCGTCGGCTCGTTGATGATGCGCATCACCTCGAGGCCGGCGATCTTGCCGGCATCCTTGGTGGCCTGGCGCTGGGCGTCGTTGAAGTAGGCCGGGACGGTGATGACCGCCTTGTCGACCTTTTCGCCGAGATAGGCCTCGGCGGTTTCCTTCATCTTCTGCAGGATCATGGCGGAGATCTGCGAGGGCGAATATTTCGTCCCCTCGGCCTCGACCCAGGCATCGCCATTGTCGGCGCGCACGATCTGATAAGGGACCATGCCCTTGTCTTTCTGCGTGGTCGGATCCTGGAAGGTCCGGCCGATCAGGCGCTTGATCGCGAAAAGCGTGTTCTCCGGATTGGTCACCGCCTGGCGCTTGGCCGGCTGGCCGACCAGTCGTTCGCCGTCGTCCGTGAACGCGACCATCGACGGCGTCGTGCGCGCGCCTTCGGCGTTCTCGATCACCTTGGCCGTCTTGCCATCCATGACCGAGACACAGGAATTGGTGGTGCCAAGGTCGATACCGATTACCTTCGCCATGAGCATTCTCCTTTGCGAGCGAGCCGCCCGGGACCCTCTAAGAGGCATTCCGCCAAGGGCGGCCCCCAGAATTCTTGGATACACCGCCGGGCCAAAACCGTTGAACAATCAGGCTCTGCGGGGCTGGCGGCTATATATGAACCGGCATTTGGGCGCGCAAGGCGGACGGTCGCGGTTTCGTGAGCAGGCCCACAGCGATCGGCCCGAATCCCGGGAATGCGACAACGGTAGGGAACCGCAACCGTTCTCGTGCCCTTTACCGACCATATGATCCCAAAACGGGTGGCCAGGCCAGCCTGAGCGGGGTCCTCGCAACTGGAGTACCGTCATGAACAGTATCATTTATATCGTCGGGCTGGTCGTCGTGGTCGCCATCGTGCTGTCGCTTATCGGCGTCCTCTGACGCACCGCGACGCTTCACCGATCACAACGTGATTTTGGCCCTGCCGGTCCTGCCGGCGGGGCCAAATTGCGTCCGGCGCCAGATTTCATTCTTTCCTAGCCGCCGAAGATGCGACGGAACAGCGACTCGTCGCTTGATCTCCCGCCGCTACCGACGCGGCCCTCCACGGTCAGGCCCGGTGGTGGCGGACCGTCGCTGATGATCGCGCCGCGCGGGATGTCGCCCGGCGGCACCGGAGCGCCTCCCTGGCCATCGTAGTAATAGCCGCTGTCCGGCGATGCCGGATCGTAGTAGCCGCCTTCGCCGTAGCCGCTGTCGGCCGTCAGCGGGGCTTCCTGTTCGCCGATGCGGTAATCGCCCGGCAGCGGCGTCGCCGGCAGACCTTCATGCGCGGCGACCATGAAGGCGTGCCAGGCCTGCGCCGGCAGCGTGCCGCCGGTGACCTTCTGCATGTTGGCGCCGTTGTCGTTGCCGAGCCAGACGCCGGTGATCAGATTGGCCGTGTAGCCGACGAACCAGGCATCCTTGAAATCCTGGGTCGTGCCGGTCTTGCCAGCGGCCTGCCAGCCCTCGATCGCGGCGCGCTGGCCGGTGCCGGCTGCCACGACCTGGGTCATCATCGCGTTCATCATCCCCACCACCTCGGCGGAAACGAGGATCGGCGGGACCTCGGCGCCGCGTTCCCACAGCACCTTGCCGTCCTCCGAGGTGACGCGGTTGACCAGATGCGGCGTCGCCCGGTAGCCGCCATTGGCGAACGGCGCGAAGGCGCCGGTCAGTTCCAGCAACGAAACTTCCGACGTGCCGAGCGCGATCGAGGCATTCTCGACCAGCGCCGACCCGATCCCCAGCCGGCTGGCCATCTCGATGACGGCCGGCGCGCCGACGGCCTCGACCAGCTTGGCGGCGACGGTGTTCAGCGACTGGCGCAGCGCGTCGGCGAGCGTAACCGGACCGCGGAAGCGGTTGTCGTAGTTCTGCGGCGACCAGTTGCCGATCTGGACCGGTCCGTCCTCGATCATCGTCTCCGGGCGCCAGCCTGCCTCGATCGCGGCGGCATAGACGAACGGCTTGAAGGTCGAGCCCGGCTGGCGCTTGGCATCCACGGCACGGTTGAACTGGCTCTGGGCGTAATCCCTCCCGCCGACCATGGCCCGGATCGCGCCGGTTCCGTCGAGGGCGACGAGCGCGCCCTGGCTGACATTCTGCTTGGCACCGTCGACGGTGGCGCGGATCGCCTTCTCGGCGGCCCGCTCGAGGCCGAGATCGATCGTCGTCTCGACGATCACGTCCTCCTTCACCTGCCCGACGAGGTCGAGGATATCGCGCATGACGACGTCGGCGGCGTAATGCTCGGCGCCGTTCCAGTAGCTGCGCGCGCTGGTCGGCTTCTGCGCCCTCGCATCGGCCAGCGCAACGTCGTCGATGAAGCCCGTCTCGCGCATCGCCGAAAGCACGACTTCGGCGCGGGCCTTGGCGGCCTCCGGGTCGCGAGCCGGGGACAGTCGCGAGGGCGCCTTGAGGAGGCCCGCGAGCAGTGCCGCCTCGGCGAGGTCGAGTTCGGACGCCGGCTTGTCGTAATAGCGTCCCGCCGCCGCCTCGATGCCGGTGGCGCCCGAGCCGAAATAGACCCGGTTGAGATACATCTCGAGGATCTGGTCCTTGGTGAACTGGTGCTCCAGCCAGAGCGCCAGCACCGCCTCCTGGAGCTTGCGCTCCATGGACTGCTCGGGGCTGAGGAAGATGTTCTTCGCTAGCTGCTGGGTCAGCGTCGAGCCCCCCTGCACGGTCTCGCCGGCAGCCATGTTCTCGAAGAAGGCGCGGACGATGCCGACCGGGTCGATGCCGTAATGGTCGTAGAACCGCCGGTCCTCGATGGCGATCACCGCCTGGGGCACGTAGGGGCTGATCTCGTCGAGGGCGACGGCCTTGCCGCCGGTCAGGCCGCGATTAGCGAGGACCTCGCCAGCGACCGAGACGATCTTGACGTTGGGCGGCCGGTCCGGGATCGCCCAGGCTTCCTGCGGCAGCTTGACGGCGACGTAGCCGACGAGGCCGGCGACGGCGAGGCCGCCGACCATGCCGACGAGGACGAACAGGCGGAACAGGTGACCGATGAAGCTGCGCCGGCGCCGGCCGCCGCCTGCACCGCCGGAACCGGAGGAGCGGCCGCGGCGCGCGGCGTTCCGGCTGCCGGAAGCGGCGCCGGCCTTGGCGTTCTTGCGCGATGACTTGCGGCGAATGTCGTTGGCGGCGGGCGGCACGGCGCGGTCGTCGGCGCTGATCCGGAACTCGTCGTCGGCCGGCCCGGAAAAGGTCGGTTCGATTCGCTCGTGCCGTTTCGCAGCCATCTGCAGCCCTTGTCCGAAGGGCAAGCCGGCATGCCCGGCAGCCCTGTCCCCACTCGATCCCCCGGCGGGCCGGCCTTCCGGGGAAGTCGGCACCGCCTGCATCGCCGCCCTTGGTCGAAGCGGCGAAACGATCGTCGGGGTGGAGCCTAAATGCGGCGAATTAACGGGGCGTTAAGCAATGCGGCGGGGCATGGACCGGCGGTTTGCTGCCGATGCGGCGAGCGCCGCGCCTACCAGAGGTCGAGCGAGAAGCGCTTCGAGACGCCGAGGCCGAAGGTGAACTGGTTGGCGTCGCCCGCCTCGACGATCGGCGAATCCTTGGCGTCGCCGATCAGCCGCGCATAGGAAGCGTCGGCGTCGACGAACCAGTCGGTGTAGACCTCGTAGCGGGCCGACGCCGCGACGCCGACGCTCTTGAAGCCGCCATCGGGATCATAGGGCTCCAGCCGGCCACCGGTGTTGAAGGATTCCGACGTCGTCACGCCGAAATAGGCGTCCATGTAGTCGCTGGACGCGAAGCTGGCGGTCGGGCCGGCCTTGAGGACAAGGCGCTCGGTCGGCCGGGAAATCAGGTTGGCGCCGATATCGCCGACGACACCGTCAGCGCCGCCGAAGGCGTAGCGCACGGCACCGTAGATTTCGGCATGGTCCCATTCGTAGCCGGCTCTCACGCCCAGCTCGTAGGTGTCGTCGACGTCGTCAAGTCCGTCCAGGCCATCGAAATCCGAGGCGTCGCGCTCGCCGACATAGCCGAAGGAGGGACCGATCGAGAAGCCGAGGCCATCCTTGCCACCGAAGGCGCCGATACCTGGGATGCTCAGATACTCGACATTGATGATCGGCCGGGGACTCAGTTCGTAGTCGTCGGCGCCGTCATACTGCGGCGTGACGGTCCCGCCGATACCGAGGAAGATGACGAGATCGGTGTCGCCGTAATCGAAGGCCGCGGGCGCCGGCGGCGCCGGGTTCGGATCGTAGGGCGCATAGACGTCCGCAGCGGCCGCGCCAAGGCTCGTGCCGAGCAGTAGGGCGAGGCCCGCGGCGGCGGTAAGAATACGCATGTCCTGATACTCCAGCCTTCCGCGTCTCTTCAGTCGCCAGTCAAGCCGGCAGGACGCGTGATGCCCTCCGTTCATACGGGAAATTTATGAATCGACAATCAAGGATTGGTCGCTCTGGCGGCGGTGTTCGATGTTTGCGTGGGAGCGTTGCGCCGCGACAACAGCGACGCGATCCGGGCCACCGTAAACGCAGAAGGGCGCGGCAACCCCCTCGGCGCCGCGCCCTTCCGTCTAACCCCGCTTCCCCGTCGGACGAATCACGCCCAGGGAAAGTGCGGCACCCCTCATAAGTCAGATTGGCGGCAATCCGTTAAGCCTTCCTTAACGCGGCCCGCCGCCCAGCGCCGCCAGCACCCGCGCCCAGGAGCGCTGGCCCTTGTGGTAGGACGACATCTCGTACTTCTCGTTCGGCGAATGGATGGCGTCGTCGCCGAGACCGAAGCCGATCAGCAGCGACTCCATGCCGAGCAGTTCCTTGAACTCGCCGACTACCGGGATCGAGCCGCCCATGGCGATCATCACCGCCGGCTTCGGCCATTCGTCCGAGAGCGCCGTCTTCGCCGCCCCGAGCCAGGGCGAGTCGAAGGGCATCTGGATCGCCGGCGACCCGCCATGGTCCTCGAACTCGGCCGTGCAGTCGGCCGGCAGGCGCTCGGTGACGAACTGGCGGAAGGCGGCGCGGATGGCCTCGGGATCCTGCCGCGAGACCAGGCGGAACGAGATCTTGGCATGCGCTTCGGCGGCAATCACCGTCTTGAAGCCCTCGCCGGTATAGCCGCCCTCGATGCCGTTGAATTCGGCCGTCGGCCGCGACCAGACCTGCTCCAGCACCGAGCGATCCTTCTCGCCGGCCGGCACCGACAGGCCGACCTCGCCGAGGAAGTCCGTCTCGGAAAAGCCGAGCCCGTCCCAGATCGCGCGGACCGAGTCCGGCAGTTCGTCGACGCCGTCGTAGAAGCCAGGGATGGTCACCCGACCGTCGGCATCGTGGATGTCGGCGAGGATCTTCGCCAGCACCCGCACCGGGTTCTGGGCCGCGCCGCCGTAATAGCCCGAATGCAGGTCCCGGCTGGCCGCCTTGATCGTGACCTCCTCGCCGACCATGCCGCGCAGGCCGGTCGAGATCGCCGGCGTCTCGCGGTTCCACATGTTGGTATCGCAGACCAGCGCGACGTCGGCTGTGAGCTCGGATCGGTTGGTCTCGAGGAACGGGCGCAGCGAGGGCGAGCCGGATTCCTCCTCGCCCTCGAGAAAGATCGTGACCTTGCAGGGCAGACCGCCGGTCTCCGCCTTGAAGGCGCGGCAGGCTTCGATGAAGGTCATCAGCTGACCCTTGTCGTCGGCGGCGCCGCGGGCGACGATCCGCTTCGAGCCGTCGGGCATGGTGACGACGCGGGGCTCGAATGGATCGGTATCCCAGAGCGCGACCGGGTCGACCGGCTGGACGTCGTAATGGCCATAGAAGAGGACGTGCGCCGCACCGTCGGGGCCGGCGTGATGGGCGACGACCATCGGATGGCCCGGCGTGTCGCGCACGGCGGCGTCGAAGCCGATCGCCGACAGGTCGCCGGCCAAGTATTCCGCCGCGCGCCGGCAATCGGCGGCATAGGCCGGATCGGTGGAGATGGACGGGATCCGCAGAAGGTCGTTCAGGCGCTCGACCGACCGGTCGAGATTGAGGTCGAGCCAGGCGAGGACACTGTCGAGCTTGGGCATGGCGCGGATCCTTGGAAGGCGGCGGTGAACGCTGGCCGCCACGCAAAGAGCGGGCAGCGCGAGCGGATGCCAATGCCTAGAGGAGCCGGTGCGCCGTGATCAAGGGCGAGCGGCGACATCAGCCGTCATTTCGCGACGCCGAGGTCGGCGCCGAACGGCACCCGCAGGCCCAAAGGCCTAGTAGTTCCGAAGATCACAAATGCCTGGAATGAAGTGATCCCAAAGCAAAGAGAGCCGCCGCGGCCTGGAGGGGGATACACCGCAACGACTCTCTCGCTTTCAACGAGCGACGGTCCCGGAGAGGGGGAAGAGGACCGGATCGCTCTTATATTCGGCACAAGAGCGGGGGACGTGCTTTGGCCGAACACGGCACCAATGATGCCGTCCTCAACAAGATGCGACTCGCCCATAGGGAAATCAAGACCGCGCACGGGCGCGTTCGTCACAACGGCGTGAAGATTTATTAACCGACGGTAACAAACACGGAGTAGTGCCGGAACGCAAGAGGGCACGCATGCCGCAGGGTCAATTATCGTGCTCAGTGGTCTGCGGTCGCGCCGGCCAGCCGCCGTCGCCCGTGTTGCGGACGATTCAAGTCGGACCGCGCCATCCACGGTGCCGCCCGGAGAGGTCTGGCAGCCGATGGACTTGGGCGAAGACCCGCGATACCACCGGCGCATGAACAAGGGTGATCATCTCTTCCTCGTCGACGGCTCGGCCTACATCTTCCGGGCCTATCACGCGCTGCCGCCGCTCACCCGCAAGTCCGACGGCATGCCGGTCGGCGCGGTCGCCGGCTTCTGCAACATGTTGTGGAAGCTGGTCGAGGAGTCGCGCGACACGTCGGTCGGCGTCGCGCCGACGCATTTCGCGGTGATCTTCGACCATTCCTCGACGACGTTCCGCAACGAGCTCTATGCCGAGTACAAGGCCAACCGGACGGCCCCGCCGGAAGACCTCGTGCCGCAATTCGCGCTGATCCGCGAGGCGGTGCGCGCCTTCGACCTGCCCTGCATCGAGAAGCAGGGCTTCGAGGCCGACGACCTGATCGCCGCCTATACGTGCCGGGCAATCGAGGCCGGCGGCGACGTCACCATCGTGTCCTCCGACAAGGACCTGATGCAGCTGATCCGGCCGGGCGTCGTGCTCTACGACCAGATGAAGGACAAGCGCCTCGGCCGCGACGAGGTGCACGAGAAGTTCGGCGTCTATCCGGAAAAGATGATCGACCTGCAGGCGCTGGTCGGCGACACCTCCGACAACGTTCCGGGGGTGCCCGGCATCGGCCCGAAGACCGCGGCGCAGCTGCTCGACGAGTACGGCGACCTCGAGACGCTGCTTTCGCGGGCGGGCGAGATCAAGCAGGCGAAGCGGCGAGAGAACCTCCTCGCCTTCGCCGACCAGGCGCGGCTGTCGAAGCAGCTGGTGACGCTCGACTGCGACACGCCGCTCGACGTGCCGCTCGAGGATCTGTTCATCCACGAGCCGGACGGCGAGAAGCTCGTCGGGTTCCTCAAGGCGATGGAGTTCGTCACGCTGACGCGGCGCGTCGCAGCCCAGCTCGGCACCGACGCCAGCGGCGTGGCGAGCGCCGAGATCGCCGTCGACGGGCCGGCACGCGGTCCCGACCTCGATCCGGCCGCGGCGATGGCGGCAGCAGGATCCGGCACGGCGCAGTTGTCGTTCACCCCGGCACAGCTGGCGGAAACCCGCCGCGCGGCGGCGATCAGCTCCGTCTTCGACCGCAGCGCCTACGTCACCATCCGCGACGCCGCGACGCTTTCCGCCTGGATGGACGAGGCCCGCCAGACCGGCATTCTTTCGATCGACACCGAGATCTCGTCGCTGTCGGCGATGACCGGCGACCTCATCGGCGTCTCCTTCGCGACGCGGGCCGGCCGGGCCGCTTATCTGCCGCTCGCCCATGTCTCGCCCTCCGGCGAGGCGGATCTTCTCTCGGACAAGAAGGTCGAGGAGGAGATCGGTCCGCAGGTACCGTTCGCCGAGGCCATGGCGATCCTGAAAATAGTGCTGGAGGACGCCGCGGTCCTGAAGATCGGCCAGAACATCAAGTTCGACTATCTGGTCCTGCGCCGCCACGGCATCACCGTGTCGCCGTTCGACGACACGATGCTGATCTCCTACGCGCTCGATGCCTCCGCCTCGCTCGAAGGCCACGGCATGGACGAGTTGTCCGAGCGGCTGCTCGGCCACAAGCCGATTTCCTACAAGGAGCTCTGCGGCTCGGGACGCGGCGTGAAGGCGATCGCCGCCTGCTCGATCGACAAGGTCACCGAATACGCCGCCGAGGATGCCGACGTGACGCTGCGGCTGTGGCTGGTCCTCAAGCCGCGGCTCGCTGCCGAAGGGCTCGCCGCGGTCTACGAGCGGCTGGAGCGGCCGCTGGTGCCGGTGCTGGCGCGCATGGAAGAGCGCGGCATCACCACCGACCGGCAGATCCTCTCGCGGCTCTCCGGCCGCTTCGCCCAGAAATTGGCGGGGCTGGAGGCGGAGATCGCCGAGATGGCCGGCGAGGCGTTCAATCCGGGCTCGCCCAAGCAGCTCGGCGAGATCCTGTTCGGCAAGCTCGGGCTGCCCGGCGGTCGCAAGACCAAGACCGGCCAGTGGTCGACCGACGTGAAGGTGCTGGAGGAGCTCGCCGCCGAAGGCCACGAGCTGCCGCGCCGCATCGTCGACTGGCGCCAGCTCGCCAAGCTGAAGGGCACCTACACCGACACGCTGCCGGCGCACATGGACCGCGAGGGGCGGATCCACACCAGCTACGCCATGGCCTCGACCACGACCGGCCGGCTATCCTCCTCCGAGCCGAACCTGCAGAACATCCCGGTGCGCACGGAAGAAGGGCGGGCGATCCGCACGGCTTTCGTCGCGCCGCCCGGCAAGCTCCTGGTCTCGGCCGACTACAGCCAGATCGAGCTCCGTATCCTCGCCCATATCGCCGACATCCCTCAGCTCAAGGATGCCTTCCGCCAGCGCCACGACATCCACGCCATGACCGCCTCGGAGATGTTCGGGGTACCGGTGGAGGGGATGCCGGCCGAGGTGCGGCGGCGCGCAAAGGCGATCAATTTCGGCATCATCTACGGGATCTCGGCCTTCGGCCTCGCCAACCAGCTGTCGATCCCGCGCGACGAGGCCGGGCTCTACATCAAGCGGTATTTCGAGCGCTTCCCGGGCATCCGCGACTACATGGATTCGACCAAGGCCTTCGCCAAGAAGCATCTCTATGTCGAGACGCTGTTCGGCCGGCGGGTGCACTATCCCGACATCAAGTCGCCCAACGCGTCGGTGCGCGCCTTTTGCGAGCGCGCCGCGATCAACGCGCCGATCCAGGGCACGGCCGCCGACATCATCCGCCGCGCGATGATCCGCATGGAGCCGGCGCTGGCGGAAGCCGGCCTGTCGGCCCGGATGCTGCTGCAGGTCCACGACGAGCTGATCTTCGAGGTCGAGGAGGACGAGGTCGAGGCGACGCTGCCGGTGATCCAGAAGACCATGGCCGAGGCCGCGCATCCGAAGGTGGACTTGTCGGTGCCGCTCGAAGTCGACGCCAAGGCCGCAGGCAACTGGGACGAGGCGCACTAAACCCCGGGCTGCACGATGTCGCAGCGTGTCGCGGCTCCGCAACCCTGCCTTGCCGGCCATCGCGGAAGCGTTAGAATGACGCGGTTCGTCCCGTCGGTCTCTCCCGCATGACGAACACGGTCGAGCGGCGGCGGAGCGGTATGGGTCACCAGGAACGAGAACAGACGGGCACGAGTGCGATGCCTGCCGGAGTCAGCGCGGCTGCGCTGGCGAAGGTCCCCTTGGCGCTCGTGCTGACGAATCCGTATCTCGACGGCAATCCGATCGTCTATGCCAACCGCGCCTTCGAGAAGATCACGCGCTACAGCGTCGAGGCGGCGATCGGGCGCAATTGCAAGTTCCTGCAGGGCGACGACACCGATCCGGCGCATGTCCGCCAGATCAGCGAGGCGCTTGCCGCCGAGCGCGACGTATCGGTCGACATCGTCAATTACCGGGCCGATGGCACCAAGTTCCTCAACCGGCTGATGATCACCCCGCTCTATGACGATGACGGCAGGCTGCAGTGCTTCCTCGGCGTCCAGCGCGACATGAGCGAAGGCGAGGATCTCAGCATTCCCGCCGCCGCCGACCAGGTCAGCGAACTCGACGCGGCGCTCGGCGAGATCCAGCACCGGGTGAAGAACCATCTGGCGATGATCATCGGCATGATCCGCATGCAGGCCCGCACCAACACCAGCGAGGAATCCTTCCACACGCTGGCCCGCCGGATCGAGAGCCTGCAGCTGCTCTACCAGGAGATGACCGAGGCCGGCATCGGCTCGGCGTTCTCCAAGCGACTGCCGCTGGGCGCCTATGTCAGCCGGATCGCCTCGACGATCGGCCATCTCGACGGCCGCCGTTCGGTTCGGATCAATGTCGACTGCGACGCCGTCGAAGTCAGCGTCGAGCGGGCCGCCCGGGTGGGGCTCCTGTTCTCCGAATTGCTGACCAACGCGCTGAAGCATGCCTTCGCGGGTCGCGAGGAAGGACTCGTCGAGGCGCGGCTGAAGATGCTCTCGTCCGGCGTGATCCGGATGACCGTCACCGACGACGGCATTGGCCTGCCGGAGGGCAGCGACTGGCCGTATGGCGGCGGCAAGGAGCCTGCCCCGATCGACGCCGAGACCGTCGCGACGATCAGTGAAGCCGCCGAAGAGCCCAACGCGGCGCGGGAGATTGCCAGCGCGATGGGCATGTCCCGGCACGGCGAGGCCGACGAAGGCAGTGCGGTCGTCGAGAGCGGCGAGCAGGCGGCGCGTCGGCAGCGGGCCCGCGAGGCACAGCGCGGTCTCGGCGGGCGGATCATCGTGTCGCTGGTGCGCGGCCTCGGCGCCCGGCTCGACGTCAACGCCAATACCTCCGGCACCACGGTGACGGTCGACATTCCCCCGGACCCCGAGGATTGATGACAGACCTGCAGAACACTGCACGCGACCGGCTGATCGTCGGTCTCGACGTGGCGACGCGTGCCGAGGCCGAGGCGATCGTCGGGCAGCTGGGCGAGACGGTCCTGTGGTACAAGATCGGCTACCAGCTGGCCTATGGCGGCGGCCTGCCGCTGGTCGGCGAGCTGACACGGGCCGGCAAGAAGGTCTTCCTCGACCTGAAGCTGCTCGACATTCCCCATACGGTCGAGAAGGGCGTCGAGTCCGCCATCGGTCTCGGCGCGGCGATGCTGACCGTGCACGCCTACCCCCACGCGATGAGGGCGGCGGTCGCAGCAGCCCGCGGCACCGATACGACGTTGCTCGGCGTCACTGTGCTGACGTCGCTCGACGAGGCCGATCTGAAGGAGGCCGGCTACGCCCTCGGTGTCGCCGATCTCGTGCGGCGACGGGCGACCCAGGCGCGCGACATCGGCATGGGCGGCATCGTTTCCGCGGTGTCCGAGGCAGCCGCAATGCGCGCCCTGCTCGGCCCGGACATCGCGATCGTCACGCCCGGCATCCGCCCGGCCGGATCGGCGGCGGGCGACCAGAAGCGCGTCGCGACGCCGGCCGAGGCGTTGATGGCTGGCGCCTCGCATCTCGTCGTGGCCCGGCCGATCATCGCAGCTGCGGATCCGCGGCAGGCGGCGGCTTCCATTCTGGCCGAAATGAACGCGTCCGGCGTTACGGCGTGACAACCGGCGCCGGCATGGTCCGGCAGATGACAGACTGAGGAGAGAACCGATGGCGAAGGGTTACTGGATCGCGCGCGTCGACGTCCACGATGCCGAGGCCTACAAGGATTACGTCGCCACCGCCGCGCCGGCCTTCCAGCAATATGGCGCGAAATTCCTGGCGCGGGGCGGGCTATACGTCCAGCTCGAGGGCCCGGTGCGCGGGCGCAACGTCGTCATCGAGTTCGACAGCGTCGAGACCGCCAAGGCCTGCTACGACAGCGAACAGTACCAGAAGGCGGCGGCGATCCGGCAACGCTGCGCCGACGCCGAGATGGTCATCGTCGAGGGTCACGACGGCTGACATGGGCGTTGCCGCGCGCCCGATCTCCGGGCGCAAGCCGTTCCGGGGCATGGCGCCGAAGGGCTATCGGCTGCGGATGATGGAGCCCGGCGAGGCCGAGGCGCTGCTGGCGATCCGTCGCGCCTCGGCAGAGCCCGACGCGCAGCCCCTGGACATGGCGGATTTCATTCGCCTGATCCTCACCCACGAGGTCTATGTGGCGGTGGCCAAGCGCGAGGATCGCGCCGTGGGTTACGCCGTCGCGGGCGGGCGTGGGCCGGTCTACTGGCTCGTCGACCACCGCGTTGCCGCAGATCATCGCGGCCGAGGCGTGGGTGCTGCGCTGCTCGATTCCGTGTCCCTGAGGGCCCGCTGGTTCGACCATCGCGCCCTCGCCTTGCCTGCCCCTGTCGGACGGGATCGGATTGCGTCATTCTATCGTCGTCTTGGGTTCATGCCGGCGTCACCGGGGGACCTGCCGCTGCGGCCGGACAGCGGCCCGGCAGCGGAGATGCCAGTCATGGGCGGGCCCGTGATGGTGAAATGGGTTTGAGCGACCGGCCGGAGTCACGGCAACCGGGCACCTCGTTTGTGCGTTGCAGCATTCATTGCTATATTCGATGTCACTCCGGGAGAAGATCGGCGACTGATGTTGTACCATTTCTACGAAATGAACCATGCGGCACTCGTGCCGCTGCGCGCCATGGCGGACGCCACGCGCCTGTTCTACCAGCATCCGTTCAACCCGATGTCCCACACCCAGGCCGGCCGTTCGATCGCCGCGGCCGCGGAAGTCTTCGAGCGTAACACCCGGGTCTATGCGAAGCCGGAATTCGGCCTTCACGAGACTGTCGTCGCCGGCCAGCGCGTCCCGGTGCAGGACAAGGTCGTCTGGGAAAAGCCGTTCGGGCGGCTGCTGCATTTCGAGCGTGCGACACCGCCGCGGCATGGCCAGGATCCGCGCATCCTGATCGTGGCGCCGATGTCCGGCCATTACGCGACGCTGCTGCGCGGCACGGTGGAAGCGCTGCTGCCCTATGCGGACGTCTACATCACCGACTGGACCGACGCCCGCATGGTGCCGATCACCGAGGGCCGCTTCGATCTCGACGACTATGTCGACTACCTGATCGAGATGATGCGCTTTCTCGGGCCGGATACACACGTCGTCGGCGTCTGCCAGCCGGCGGTGCCGGTGATGATCGCGACGGCGCTGATGGAAGCGGATGAGGATCCCTGCGCGCCGGCGACGATGACGCTGATGGGCGGGCCGATCGACACGCGGGAGAACCCGACCGCGGTCAACCGGCTGGCACAGGAAAAGGGCATCGACTGGTTCCGCGACAACGTCATCATGGCGGTGCCCTTCCCGCAGCCGGGCTTCATGCGGCCAGTCTATCCGGGCTTCCTGCAGCTCACCGGCTTCATGTCGATGAATCTCGACCGGCACATGACCGCCCACAAGGATTTCTTCTGGCACCTCGTCAAGGATGACGGCGACTCGGCCGACAAGCACCGCGGCTTCTATGACGAGTACAACGCCGTGATGGACCTGACCGCGGAGTTCTATCTCCAGACGGTGGAGGAGGTGTTCATCAAGCACTCGCTGCCGAAGGGCGAAATGATGCATCGCGGCAAGCGCGTCGACCTCACGGCGATCCGCCGGACGGCGCTGCTCACCGTCGAGGGCGAGAATGACGACATTTCCGGCGTCGGCCAGACCAAGGCGGCCCAGAAGCTCTGCATCAACATCCCCGAGGACAAGCGCGTCCATTACATGCAGCCGAAGGTCGGCCATTACGGCGTGTTCAACGGCTCGCGCTTCCGCGCCGAGATCGCACCGCGCATCGTCGACTTCGCTTTGACCCACGGCACCACTCATGCGGCCGCCGCGCTGCCGCGCAAGGCCGCGGCGCCGAAGATGGAGAGCCTGAAGCCGGAGACGGCCGCGACGCCCAGCGAGAACGCCAAGAGCGCGAAGGCCGCCGAGAGCCTGGCGGCTGCGACCGTTGTGCCGGCCGAGGTTAAGAAGCCCGCTACGCCAGCCAGGCCTGCTGCCAAGGCCAAGCCCGCCGCCAAGGCCAGGCCAGCTGCCGAGGCCAAGCCAGCGAAGGCCGAATCCCGCGCCACGATGTCCGCAGACGCTAAGCCAGTGAAGCCGGCCGCCAAGCCGGCCCAGCCGAAGGCTGACAAACCGACGGCTGCTGCCGCGACCCAGGACGAGCCGCCGCGCCGCGCCGACAACGACCAGCCGGCAAGAGCTCCCGAGGCTGCGCCCGCCCCGGCCGATCCCGTCACGCCGGCCAAGGCCGCCGCCCGGCCGAAGGCCGCGCCGCGGCCCGTGCAGAAGAAGGAGCGGCGCAAGCCCGTCGCGCCGCAGGGTCCGCAGAAGTTGCGCATGGTGACGGCGGCGAGCCCACGCTCGCCCACCCGCGCGGCGGCAAATGCTGCTGCGCCGGCAAAGACCGCAGAGCCGGCCGCGGCCGCTCCGGCCAAGGAGAAGGTCGCGCGGGGCCGCAAGGCGTCCACCGACCCCAAGGCGACGAAGGGCAAGACCGGCACACGTCAGAACCGCCGGACGCCGCGCGCCGGCAAGCGGACGCTCACCAGCCGACGCTAATCCACAGGCTCCTCCGCTCCGCGGGAGCTTGGCGGGCGACGCCGAAGCGCCGCCCCGTCAACCTCAGCCCGCGAGCTGGGCCTTCTTCTCCAGACGGCGGCGATGCAGCACCGGCTCGGTGTAGCCCGAGGGCTGTACCCGTCCCTCGAAGACGAGGTCGCAGGCGGCCTTGAAGGCGATCGAGTTGTCGAAGTCGGCCGCCATCTTCGTGTAGGCCGGGTCGCCGGCGTTCTGCTGGTCGACCTTCTCCGCCATCTCCTTCATCGCGGCCATCACCTCGTCCTTCGAGACGACGCCGTGATGCAGCCAGTTGGCGATGTGCTGGGAAGAGATCCGGCAGGTTGCGCGGTCCTCCATCAGGCCGACATCGTTGATGTCCGGCACGGTGGAGCAACCGATGCCCTGGTCGATCCATCGCACGACATAGCCGAGAATGCCCTGGGCGTTGTTGCGCAGCTCGCCGCGGATCTGCTCCTCCGGCCAGTTCGCCCGATTGGCGAGCGGGATGGTCAGGATGTCGGAGAGGATCGCCCGGCGGCCCTTGGCGGCAATCGAGTCCTGCCAGGCCAGCACGTCGACCTTGTGGTAGTGGGTCGCGTGCAGCGTCGCCGCGGTCGGGCTCGGTACCCAGGCGCAGTTGGCGCCGGCCTGCGGATGGCCGATCTTCTGGGCCAGCATGTCGTGCATCTTGGCGGGGGCCGCCCACATGCCCTTGCCGATCTGCGCCTTGCCGCGGAAGCCGCAGGCTAGACCCACGTCGACGTTCCAGTCCTCGTAGGCGGCGATCCAGGTGCGGTCCTTCATCACGGTCTTGCGGACCATCGGACCGGCCTCGATCGAGGTGTGGATCTCGTCGCCGGTGCGGTCGAGGAAGCCGGTGTTGATGAAGAACACCCGGTGGCGGGCGGCGCGGATCGCCTCCTTGAGGTTCACCGTGGTGCGGCGCTCCTCGTCCATGATCCCCATCTTCAGCGTGTAGCGGTCGAGGCCGAGAATGTCCTCGACGCGGCCGAAGATCGCGTCGGAGAAGGCGACTTCTTCCGGCCCGTGCATCTTCGGCTTGACGATGTAGGCCGATCTCGTGCGCGAATTGCGCATGCCGCCGGTCTTCTTCAGGTCGTGCATGGCGATCATCGACGTGATCATCGCGTCGAGCAGGCCTTCCGGCGCATCCGTGCCGTCGCTGAGCTGGATCGCCGGGTTGGTCATCAGGTGGCCGACATTGCGGATCAGCAGCAGCGAGCGGCCGGGCAGGGTGAAGGCGTGGCCGTCCGGGCCGACATAGTTGCGGTCGGGGTTGAGCCGGCGGGTGACGGGCGTGCCGCCCTTGTCGAACGTGTCCTCGAGGTCGCCCTTCATCAGGCCGAGCCAGTTGCGGTAGACGGCGGTCTTGTCCTCGGCGTCGACGGCGGCGATGGAATCCTCGCAGTCGCAGATCGTCGAGATCGCCGATTCCATCAGCATGTCGGCGACATTCGCGCGGTCGTTCTTGCCGACGCGGTGCTCGGCGTCGATCACCACTTCCAGGTGCAGGCCGTTGTGCTTGACGAGGATCGCCGAGGGCGAGGCCGCGTCGCCGCGATGGCCGGCAAAGGCCGCGGGGTTCTTCAGCTTGGCGGTCTTGCCGCCATTGTACTCCGCGACCAGCGTGCCGCCGGCGACGGTGTAGCGCTCGACGTCGATATGCGAGATGCGGTCGAGCGGCGCCAGGCCGTCGAGGAAGCCCTTCGCCCAGCTGACCACGCGGGCGCCGCGGGCGCGGTCGTAGCCCTTGCCTTCCGGCATGTCGCCCATGGCATCGGTGCCGTAGAGCGCGTCGTAGAGCGAGCCCCAGCGGGCATTGGCGGCGTTCAGCGTGTAACGCGCGTTCATCAGCGGCACGACCAGCTGCGGGCCCGGGATCAGCGCGATCTCCGGGTCGACATTGGCGGTGTCGATGGAAAAGTCAGGGCCTTCCGGCACCAGATAGCCGATGTCGCGCAGGAAGGACTGGTATTTCTTCATGTCGATGGGCTTGCCGCGGCGCTCGCGATGCCAGTCGTCGATCTTTTCCTGCAGCGTGTCGCGGGTCTGCAGCAGTTCACGGTTCTTCGGCGCGAGATCCTCGAGCATCCCGGCAAAGCCCTGCCAGAAGGTCCGGGCTTCGATGCCCGTGCCCGGCAACGCTTCCTCGTCGATGAAGGTCTTCAGTATTGCCGCGACCTTCAGGCCGTGAACATCGATCATATCCGGCATGCGCCCACTCCCGTTAGCTTCGGGAGCGGACATCGGCCATGGTGTTCGCGAAGTCAAATTCTTCGGGGCGGTGACCGTTTCCGCGCGGGACCAAGCCCCTACTCGGGACCCGGGTCGGGCGCTTCCATCCCCTGCAACTCGCCTTCGGGCGCGTTGCTCGCCTGCGAGAGGTAAAAGCTGGCGAGGCCGACCAGAATGAACAGCACGATGCCAATGGCGACGGCGACTGGTGTCTTCATGGATATCTCCTTCGTGTTGAAGGACGAAACAGTAAGCCGTTCGGTTCCGCGGCTTCCCCGCCTGACTTCTTGCCCGGGCATCGATCCGGTTCCTGGGACGTTTACCGGCCGCGGCCTTGAGCTTTGCGTCCCGGCAGGTACTAATCGCGCCGAGAGCCATGCCGGCTCTATGGGAGGATCATGCATGAAGATTTTCAACCGGCTTGCCGGGACCGCCATCGTCGCAGCGCTTGCCTTCGCGCCCGCCAGCGCCTCGGCGCAGCAGTTCATCAACGTCCTGACCGGCGGCACGTCGGGCGTCTACTATCCGCTCGGCGTCGCGCTGGCGAAGATCTACGGCGAGAACATCGAGGGTGTGAAGACCCAGGTGCAGGCCACCAAGGCGTCCGTCGAGAACATCAACCTGATCGCCCAGGGGCGCGGCGAGATCGGCTTCGCGCTCGGCGATTCCGTCAAGGCGGCCGTCGAAGGCGACACCGATGCGGGTTTCCAGGCGCCGGTCGAGAACCTGCGCGCCATCGCCGCGATCTATCCGAATTTCGTGCAGATCGTCGCTTCACGTGAGTCAGGCGTCACGGATCTCGCGGGCCTCAAGGGCAAGGGCCTCTCAGTCGGCGCACCGGCGTCCGGCACCGAGCTCAACGCGCGGGCGATCTTCGAGGCGGCCGGGATGAGCTACGACGATCTCAGCAAGACCGAGTATCTGCCCTTCGCCGAATCGGTGGAGCTGATCAAGAACCGCCAGCTCGACGCCACGCTGCAGTCGGCCGGGCTGGGCGTCGCCTCGATCCGCGATCTCGCCTCGTCGCTGCCGATCAACGTCGTGTCGGTCCCGGCCGAGATCGCCGAGACGCTCGGCGCGCCGTTCCAGGCAGCCGAGATTCCGGCCGGCACCTACGAGGGCCAGGACGCGGCGGTGCCGACGCTGGCGATCACCAACATCCTCGTCACCTCGAGCGATGTCGACGAGGAACTCGTCTACCAGATGACCAAGCAGCTCTTCGAGCACATCCCGGACCTCGTCGCGGCGCATAACGCGGCGACGGCGATCGACCCGGCGACGGCGGCGAAGAACCTGCCGGCACCGCTGCATCCGGGCGCCGAGCGCTACTTCAAGGAAGCCGGCCTGCTCTAGGCCCCTCCCGCCCCCGGCCAGGCCTCGATCGACAGGTCCGGCCGGGGGCATTTGCGCCCTTCCGCCCGCGTCGCTAATGTCCCGCGCGACAAGGGTTCGGAGAGATTCGCATGACCAGCCAGAGCGCTGCCCACAAGCCGGACGGGGCGGAGACCGGCGGCGGCGAGAACGCCGAGCTGCAGGATCCGCTCGCCTCGGCCTTTCCCGCCAGCCTCGAAGGCAGGATCCTCTTCGCGATCGCCTTCCTGTTCTCGATCTTCCAGCTTGCCACCGCCGCGCATCTCCTCGACATGCCGTCGCAGATCGTGCGGGCGATCCATGTCGGCTTCCTCTGCCTGCTCGGCCTGCCGCTCGTCGCCGCCATCAGGGGCGACAGCGTCCCGGTGCGGGCGGTGTTCTGGGCGCTCGGCGTGCTCGGGATGGCCGTCGCCGCCTACCAGTGGTGGGAATACCGCGCGCTGATCTTCCGCGCCGGCCTGCCGCTGCCGACCGATACGGTGGTCGGCGTCGGCGCCCTCGTCATCCTGTTCGTCGCCACATGGCGGATCATGGGCCCTGCGCTGCCGATCATCGCCGGCGCGTTCCTCGCCTACTGCCTGTTCGGCAACTATCTGCCGTCGCCCTTCGTGACCCGCGGCTATTCCTTCTCGCAGGTCATCGACCACATGGCCTTCGGCACCGAGGGCATCTACGGCATCCCGACCTACGTCTCCTCCACCTACATCTTCCTGTTCATCCTGTTCGGCTCATTCCTCGAGCGCGCCGGCATGATCAAGCTGTTCACCGACGTCTCGCTCGGCCTCGTCGGCGGGGCGCGCGGTGGCGCGGCGAAGGTGGCGGTGATCTCCTCCGGCCTGATGGGCACGATCTCCGGCTCCGGCGTCGCCAATGTCGTGACGACCGGCCAGTTCACCATCCCGCTGATGAAGCGCTTCGGCTACAAGCCGGCCTTTGCCGGCGGCGTCGAGGCGACCGCCTCGATGGGCGGGCAGATCATGCCGCCGGTAATGGGCGCCGTCGCCTTCATCATGGCCGAGACGCTGAACGTGCCCTATGCCGCCGTCGTTCAGGCGGCGATCATCCCGGCGGTCCTTTATTTCGGCTCGGTGTTCTGGATGGTGCATCTGGAGGCCGGCAAGCGCGGCCTGATGGGCCTGACGCGGGCCGAACTGCCCTCGCCGCTCAAGGCGCTGCGCGAGGGCTGGTACCTGTTGCTGCCGCTCGGCGTCCTCGTCTGGCTGCTGTTCTCCGGCTACACGCCGCTCTATGCCGGCACGATCGGCCTGGCGCTGACGGCGCTCCTGATCATCGGGGCACCGCTCGCCGGGCGGATCTCCGTCCAGGCCCTGCGCTACGTCTTCTGGATCGGGCTCGGCGTGTCGGCCGCCTCGTTCTTCCAGTACGGCATCATGCCGGTGGCGGTGACGCTGGTGGTGCTGATGCTGCTTGCCGCCCTCTTCCGCGGCGGCCGCGAGACGCTGCTGCTCACCCGCGACGCGCTCGCCGAGGGCGCCAAGACGGCGCTGCCGGTCGGTATCGCCTGCGCCATCGTCGGCATCATCGTCGGCACGATGACGCTGACCGGCGTCGCCAACACGTTCGGCCAGTTCATCGTGGCGGTCGGCGACAACTCGCTGTTCCTGTCGCTGGTGCTGACGATGATCACCTGCCTGATTCTCGGCATGGGGATCCCGACCATCCCCAACTACATCATCACCGCCTCGATCGCCGGCCCGGCGCTGCTGGCGCTCGGCGTGCCGCTGATCGTCAGCCACATGTTCGTGTTCTATTTCGGCATCCTCGCCGACCTGACGCCGCCGGTGGCGCTCGCCTGCTACGCAGCCGCACCGATCGCCAAGGCCCCGGGGCTGCAGATCTCGTTCCAGGCCGTGAAGGTGGCGCTGGCCGGCTTCGTCATCCCGTTCATGGCGGTCTACACGCCGGCGCTGATGATGCAGGACGGCGGGCCGCTCAGTGACGCGATCGGCTTCTGGCCGGCCGTAATCTACATCGTCTTCAAGGCGTCGCTGTCGATCGCGCTGTGGGGCGCGGCGGCGATCGGCTTCCTGTTGATGCCGCTGAAATGGTGGGAGCGGATCGTCGCCACCGTCGCCGCCTTCACGCTGGTCGCGGCACTGCCGATCACCGACGAGATCGGCTTCGGCCTGTCGGCCGCCTTCATCGCCTGGCACGTCTACCAGCGGCGGCGGCACGGCGCGCCGGCGATCGCCAACCAGACCGGCGGCGGCACGACGCCGCGCGCAGCGGCCTCCGCCGACGAGCGCGTCTCCGCCGCGCAATGATCTGCATCCTTGCCGCCGGCAAGGCGCTGACGCTGGCGGCGTCCGCCTTCACCCTCGCCTGGACGCATTCGGTCGAGAAGACCTTGTGGGAAGAGAGCTGGACCGCCGGTCCGGCGGGCCTGACGGTGGTCGAAGGCCAGATCGCCGGCTCGGGCGCCGGCATGGAGCCGCCACCGGACGCGGTGCGCGAGGGCGATGCGTATGTCTACCGGCCGAGCGTGCCAGCGATCCCGGAGCTGGTATTGGCGGCATCGGGCGCGACCGGGTCGGGCTGGACGCTCTGTCCGGCAGGCGGCGGGGCGGCTTCCTGCCTCACGCTCGGGGCGGAGCCGGGGCCGCCGATCACCGTGCGCTGGTGCGATTTGCCCCTCGGCAGCGGTTCGGCACCGCGCTAAGTCAGCGACAATGCGAAGAAGCCAGGAGCCCGCTTCATGTCATTCACCGGCGCGATCCTGTCGGCCCTTTCCCAGTACGCGACGTTTCGCGGCCGGGCCCAGCGCGCCGAGTTCTGGTGGTTCGTGCTGTTCGCGCTCCTCGGCAATCTGGTTCTCTTCATCGTCGACGGGCTCATCGTCGGCCCGATCCTCGGCTATCCGGTGTTTTCGCTCGAGGGTGCGCAGCCGGCCGAATCGTTGTTCAGCCTCGCGATCCTTCTGCCAGGGCTCGCCGTCGGCGCCCGCCGCATGCACGATACCGGCCGCTCGGGCTGGTGGTGGCTGATCAACCTCGTGCCGGTGGTCGGCTGGGGCATCTATCTCTATTTCGCCAGCCAGCCCGGCGAGAGGGCGATCAACGCCTATGGCCCGCCGCCGCCTGCAGCGGGCACCCCGCGCCCGTCCCGGCGGCCATCACGGCGTTCATAGCCGCCTAGCGCTGCGCGTCCCGCCAGCCGGGATTCATCCAGGGCTGCTTGTCCGGCTGCGGCGCCAGCATGCCTTCGCCGAGAATGTGGTCGGCGGCCTTCTCGCCGACCATGATCGACGGGCCGTTGAGGTTGCCGTTGGTGATGCGCGGGAAGATCGAGGAATCGGCGAGGCGCAGATTCTGCGTGCCGATCACCCGGCATTCCGGATCGACCACGGCGTCCGGATCGCCAACCGCGCCCATGCGCGCCGCGCCGCACGGGTGATAGGCGCTCTCGGCATGCTCGGCGATGAAGCCGTCGAGCGCCTCGTCGCTCTGGAGCGCATCGCCCGGCTGGATTTCGGCCCCGCGATAGGCGTCGAAGACCGGCTGGCCGAAGATCTCCCGGGTCAACCGGATCGCCTGGCGGAACTCCGCGAAGTCGTCTGGATGCGACATGTAGTTGAAGCGGATCGCCGGTGGCTCGGACGGGTCGCTGCTCTTCAGCCGGATATGGCCGCGCGACTTGGAGCGCATCGGCCCGACATGCGCCTGGAAGCCATGGCCGGCCGCCGCCGCCTGGCCGTCATAGCGGATCGCGCCGGGCAGGAAGTGATACTGGATGTCCGGGTACTCGATCCCGGGGGCGGAGCGGATGAAGCCCGCCGCCTCGAAATGGTTGGTGGCGCCGTGGCCGGTATGCAGCATCATCCATTCGAGCCCGACCCGGCCCTTGCCGAACAGGTTGAGATAGCCGTTCAGGGTAATCGGCTGGGTGCAGGACTGCTGGATGTAGAGCTCCAGATGGTCCTGCAGATTGCTGCCGACGCCGGGGCGCGGCAGGCGGGCGTCGATGCCGACGCGGCCGAGATCGGCGGGATCGCCAATGCCCGAATGCATCAGCAGCAGCGGCGAGTTGATCGCGCCGGCGGCGAGCACCACCTCGCGCCGCGCCTTGACGAGGCCTTTGCGGCCGGCGCCGCGCAGGCCGGGGCGGGAGATTTCGACCCCCTTGGCGCGCAGGTCCCCATCGCCGCTCTCGAAGGCGACCCGCAGGGCGTTGCCATGCAGAAGCCGGCAATTGCCGCGGGCGATGGCGGGCCTCAGATAGGCGTTGGCGGCGGACCAGCGGCGCCCGCGCCAGATCGTCTGCTGCATCGGGCCGAAGCCCTCCTGCGCGTAGCCGTTGTAATCGTCGGTCACCGGGTAGCCGGCCTCGCGCCCGGCCTCGATGAAGGTCTGGTAGAGCGGGTTCAGCATGTCGCCGCGCCGCACGTTCAGCGGCCCCTTCGTACCCCGCCAGGCCGGATCGCCGCCCTCGAAGGCCTCCATGCGCTGGAAATACGGGAGCACGTCGGCAAAGCCCCAGCCGTCCGCGCCGGTATCGGCCCAATGGTCGAAATCCTTGGCGTGGCCGCGCACATAGACCATGCCGTTGATCGAGGACGAGCCGCCGATCACCCGGCCGCGCGGCGTCGCCAGCCGGCGGCCGCCGAGCGCCGGTTCCGGCTCGGCGCGATAGCCCCAGTCGTAGCGGCGCATGTTCATCGGGAAGGACAGCGCGCCCGGCATCTGGATGAACGGCCCGGCGTCGGTGCCGCCCGCCTCGATCACCACGACGTCGTAGCGGCCCGATTCCGACAGGCGGTAGGCGAGCGCGGAACCCGCCGAGCCGGACCCCACGACAACGTAATCGGCTTCGTCGACGACCTTCATTTCGCACCCATTTCAGCATCGATGTAGCGTTCGACCATCGCGATGGCCGTGGCCCCGTCCGGAGCGGTGAGCGGCGTCAGCGCCTGGCGCAGCCACACGCCGTCGATCATCGCACCGGCAGCGGCGGCGACGCCCTGCGCCCGCGGCATGCCGAGCAGCGGCGTCAGCGCCGATACCAGATTGGTTTCCAATCGCCGGAAATACAGCCGCAACAGCCGGGCGGCCTCGGCCGAGCGGCGGGCATAGAGATAGAACGCCAGCCAGGCAGCGATCGCTTCGCTGACGAACTGGCTCGGGTCGAAGGACGCCTCGATGATCGCCGAGACCCGCCGGCGCGGGGTCTCAGCCTGCCGGAGCCGGCTGGTGACGCCGGCGCGAAAGCCCTGCAGCAGATGGCGCATGGCGGCGATCAGCAGGTCATCCTTGGTGCCGAAATAATGATGCACGAGCGCGGGCGACACGCCGGCGCGCGCGGCGATGTCGGCAACGGTCACGTCGAGCGAGCCGGCGGCCTCGATGGCGCCGATCGTCGCGACGATCAGCGCTTCGCGCCGCGCTGCCTCGCCGCGACCGTTTCGGGGAATGGAAAGATGGGACATGGCCGTAAGATATGGTCGTTGATTGATCAGTCAATCAACGTTGCGACCGAAACGCGATGGCTGCGCTGCAGTGCCGCATCGCCCCTGTTCAAGCGGCGGGCGCCCCGCCTATGATCGTCGGGCCAAGGCGCTCGATGCGCCGATCCCACGGAAGGATGTGACATGCGGCTTCTCTTCAGCACCGCCGCCGCCCTCGCGATCGTCGCGGCGGCCGGCGGTATCGCGCGCGCCGAGTTTCGACTGACGATCCTGCACACCAACGACTTCCACAGCCGGATCGAGCCGATCAACAAATACGATTCCACCTGCTCGGCGGAGGAAGCGACGGCCGACGAATGCTTCGGTGGCTCGGCGCGGCTGTTCACCGCCATCAGGGCGGCGCGCGAATCCGCCACGAACCCGATCCTCGTCGATGGCGGCGACCAGTTCCAGGGCTCGCTCTTCTACAACCAGTACAAGGGCGCGGCCGCGGCGGAGATGATGAACGCCATCGGCTACGACGCCATGACGGTCGGCAACCACGAGTTCGACGACGGGCCCGAGGTGCTGCGCGCCTTCATCGAGGCGGTGGACTTCCCGATCCTCCTCGCCAATGCCGATGTCAGCAAGGAGCCGGAACTCGCCGAGACGCTGAAGCCCTCTACGGTGATCGAGCGGGACGGCGAGAAGATCGGCCTCGTCGGCGTCACCCCGGTCGACACGGCGGAACTGTCGAGCCCCGGCCCGAACATCACCTTCGAGGAGCCGGTCGCCGCGCTCACCGAGGCGGTGAAGGCGCTGACCGACCAGGGCGTCGACAAGATTGTCGTGCTCAGCCATTCCGGCTACGAGGCCGACCAGCGCATCGCCGCCGCCGTCCCCGGCATCGACGTCATCGTCGGCGGCCATTCGCACACGCTGCTCGCCAACAACGACGACAAGGCCGCCGGTCCCTACCCGACGATGGTCGAGGGCCCCGACGGCCATGACGTGCCGATCGTCCAGGCCTATGCCTACGGCAAGTATCTCGGCGAACTCGTCGTCATGTTCGACGATGCCGGCGTGGTCACCGAGGCGAGCGGCACGCCGCTGATCATGAACGGCACGATCCCGCAGGATTCCACCCTTCTCGCCCGCATCGACGAGCTGGCGAAGCCGCTGGAAGCGATCCGCACCGAGGTGGTCGCCAGCACGGCGGCGCCGCTCGACGGCTCGCGCGAGGTCTGCCGGGTCAGCGAATGCAGCATGGGCAATCTCGTCGCCGACGCGATGCTCGACCGGGTGCGTGACCAGGGCGCCAGCCTCGCCATCACCAATGGCGGCGGGCTGCGCGCCTCGATCGACCAGGGCGAGGTGACGATGGGCGAGGTGCTGACGGTGCTGCCGTTCCAGAACACGCTCTCGACCTTCAAGCTGACCGGCGCCGATATCAAGGCGGCGCTGGAGAACGGCGTCTCGCAGGTCGAGGAGGGCGGCGGGCGCTTCCCGCAGGTGTCGGGCCTGAAATTCACCTGGTCGAAAACCGCCGCACCCGGCAGCCGCATCGACTCGGTCGAGGTCAAGGAGGGCGATGCCTTCGTGCCGCTCGATCCGGCAAAGACCTATCTCGTCGTGTCCAACAACTTCCTGCGCGGCGGCGGCGACGGCTACAGCGTCTTCGCCGAGAAGGGCCTCGAAGCCTACGATTACGGTCCGACCCTGGAGGACGTGGTCGCCGCCTATCTCAGCCGCGACACGGCGCCCTACGAGCCCTACACCGACGGTCGCATCACCGCGGCCGAATAGTCCGGGACGGCTGGCGCCTAGCCGGGCGGCCGCATCCGTAATTGCTATGCCGGATGCGCCGCTGGCGGATCCGGCACGGGGGGAACGATGAACCGTGCAGGAAACCGGATCGGCTGGCGCCACGCGCTCGCCGCGACAGCGATCGTCGCCGCCACGGCGGCGGTCCTCCTGTGGATGGGACGGCTGCCGATCTGCGAATGCGGAACGGTCAAGCTGTGGCACGGCGCGGTCGTCAGCTCGGAGAACTCCCAGCATCTGTCGGACTGGTATTCCCCGTCGCACCTCATCCACGGCTTCCTGTTCTATCTTGCCACCTGGCTGCTGCTGCCGCGCCTGTCGCTCGGCGGGCGGCTGATCCCGGCGCTGCTGCTGGAATGCGCCTGGGAGATCGCCGAGAACACCGATGCGGTCATCCAGCGCTACCGCGAGGCGACCATTGCGCTGGACTATTTCGGCGACAGCGTCGTCAACTCCGTCGCCGATATCGGCTTCATGGTGCTCGGCTTCTGGCTCGCCAGCCGGCTGCCGGTGTGGCTCACCGTGGCGATCGCTGTGGTCTTCGAGCTGTTCACCCTGTGGTGGATCCGGGACAATCTCACCCTCAACGTGCTGATGCTGGTCTGGCCGGTGGATGCGGTGCGGACCTGGCAGGGCGGCGGGTAACAGACCTTTGCGAAAGCCCACGATCTGCCGGACCGGCAAGCCGTATTGACCAAGGCACTATATGTTGATATCAACTCATCTGCAAGAGAAGCCATCGATCGTTGGGAGGACGTGATGCCACTAGACCCGCAGGCCGCCGTCGAGATCAGCGCGTTCAGATGGGTGCCGCCCTTCGCGCAGGGCCTGGTCAAGGATCTGCGCGTCCGCTGGGCGCTGGAGGAAGCCGGCATTCCCTATCGCGTCCGCCTGCTCGACGCGATGGCCGAGCGCCCCGAGGACTATTTCCAGGAACAGCCCTTCGGCCAGGTGCCGGTCTTCCGTGACGCAGCGGTCCGCCTGTTCGAGAGCGGCGCCATCGTCCTGCATGTCGCCGAAACCGCGCCGGCGCTGATGCCGCGCGATCCGGCGGGCCGGGCACGGGCAACGGCCTGGGTGTTCGCCGCCCTCAACAGCATCGAACCGATGGTCTCCGAACTCGGCACGATCGACCTGTTCCATGCCGATGCCGACTGGGCGCGGATCCGCCGGCCCGAGGTGGAGGCCAAGGTGCGCGGCCGGCTCGGCCGGCTGGCGGACCGGCTCGCTGGCCGTGACTATCTCGAGGACCGGTTCACCGCCGGCGACCTGATGATGACGACGGTCCTGCGCAATCTGCGCGACACCGACCTCGTGGCCGCCGATCCGGTGCTTGGCCCCTATCAGGCGCGTTGCGAGGCCCGGCCGGCGTTCAAGCGGGCGCTGGACGCGCAGCTGGCGCCCTTCCGGCAGGCAGAACCCGCCGAGATGGCCTGACAGGCGCCCTACGATCGCTAAAATTGCCGGCGCGCGGTAACCGGGCCTTAGCGGCTCCGCCGCTACCGTCGGGGCATGGCTCCGAAACCACGGTCCCGACAGCGCAAGGTATCCCGTCGTCCCAGCGGCTGGGCTTTCGCGCCGCGCCGCCTATTCGGTGGCCGGACGAAACGTCGGCGTCAATCCCGGCTCTGGCCGATGTTCCTCGCCGCCTGCACCATCGCCTTCGTATCGCCCTTTGCCGCCGATCGGCTGTCCGGTTTCAGCTTCGCCGCCGTCAGCCTGCCGGAACTGCCGCGCGTTATCGCCGGCGGATACGAGGTCATGCCGCGCTCCCTCGCCGTCACGCCTGCCGATCGCCCCTTGCAGTATCGCTCGATGCCGACCTGCCGTGGCGGGGCCCGGGCGGAACGCGGCGTGACCTGCCTCGTCGACGGCGATACCGGCTGGGAGAAGGGCGAGAAATGGCGGATCGCCGGGATCGACACGCCCGAACTCAGCAAGCCGGAATGCGCCGCCGAACGCCGGGCCGCCGTGGCGGCGCGGGACCGGATGCAGACGCTGATGAGCGGCGGCTATTCGCTGTCAGGCGGTGATACCGACCGATACGGGCGCCGGCTGGTGACCGTGACGCTGTCGGATGGGCGCGACGCCGGCGAGGTGCTGGTGGCCGAAGGCCTCTCGCAACGCTGGCCGAACCGCGGCAACCCTTGGTGCTGATGGCGCCCAGAGACGCCAAACGAGCGCGCCACGCCCCTCAACTTGCCAGACCGCGCGGCACGACCCTATAGAGGGGACCGGCCGCGCCAACTGAAGGCGCTGCCGGCATCGGAGCAGGAAACCACCGCCGCGTGCCCGAATCTGACCTGCCGACCCATCCGCCCGTTTCGCCCACCGGGCCTGCCGATGGCGCCGCGTCCGACTTCCTCGCCGGGCTTGGCTGGAGCGACTTCTTCGCCGAGCAGCTGAAGCCGGACGAGACGGGCTTCGTGCGCGCCCGCATTTCCGCCGTCCACCGCACGCGCCTGACCGCGACCACCGAAACCGGGCAGATCCGGCTGGCGCTGCCGGCCCATGCCAGCACCGCGGGCTTTGCGGTCGGCGACTGGGTCCTTGCGGACCCGCAGACGCACGTGCTGCACCGGCGGCTGGAACGCCGCACGCTGATCTCGCGGCGCCTCGAGGGCAGTCGCATGCCGCAGCTGACCGGCGCCAATGTCGACACGCTGTTCATCGTCACTTCCTGCAACGCCGACTTCAATCCGGCCCGGCTGGAGCGCTACCTGGCGCTCGCCAACGAGGCCGGGACCGAGCCGGTGATCGTCCTGACCAAGGCCGATACGGTGGAGGACGCCGCCGATTTCGAGCGCCAGGCCGCCGCGCTGCAGCGCGGGCTGGTCGTTGTGACGCTGAATGCCCGCAGCCCGGAAGCCGCCGCAGCGCTGGCGCCCTGGTGCGGGCCGGGGCAGACCGTGGCGCTGATCGGCTCCTCCGGCGTCGGCAAGTCGACGCTCTTGAACACGCTGGCTGGGCCCGGGCAGGAACGCCCGCAGGAGACCGGCGCGATCCGCGAACACGATGCCAAGGGCCGCCATACCACGACGTCGCGCTCGCTGCACGCCATCGCGGCGGGCGGCTGGGTCATCGATTCGCCCGGCATGCGGACCCTGCATGTCAGCGATTCCGAGGGCGGCATCGACACGCTGTTCGCAGAAATCATCGAGCTCGCGCCGAACTGCCGCTTCCGCGACTGCACGCATCAGCATGAGCCCGGCTGCGCCGTGCTGGCGGCGGTGGAGGCCGGCACGCTCGATCCGGAACGCCTCGCCCGCTGGCGCAAGCTCCGGGACGAAAACCGCGACAACACGCCGGTTGCCGGCCCGCGCGGCGGCAGCCCGGCTGGTCGCGCCCGCAAGCGCTGATCGGCGCGGCCTGGCGTCGCGTCAGGCTCCGCCATCGGCGTAGAGCACCCGGTGGTCGAGCAGAAACCTTGCGAACAGCGGCAGGCTGGCTGCCCCGATCTCCCGCGCGCCGGCGCCGATCGTGCCCTCGCTTATGTCGAGCGGCGACAGGCCCTGGCGCTCCAGCGCCGCCATTTCCCGAGCCGTCGCCGCGACCAGCCGGGCACGGATCGTGGGTGGAAAACTTCCATCGATGACGGCGCATTCGAAGTCGTAGACCGCACTGGCCGCGACCAGCGCATGCGCCAGCGCCCGTGCTGCCGCGGCGAGCCAGCGCTCCAGGATCGGACCGAGCCCGTCCCAGGCCGACGCGTCGCGCCAGATCGCCAGCGGGTCGCCGCCCTCGGCTGCGATCATCTTCTCGAGCACGTGGATCGAGGCGACGTCGATCAGCTGGCAGACGCCGCCCGCCCCGTCGGGAACCGGCATCGAGCCGAGCGCCGCGGCGTTGCCGGTCCGTCCGGTGACGAGATCGCCGTCGATTACGATGCCGCCGCCGACGAAAGCGCCGACGAAGAGATAGACATAGTCGGTGGAGCGCGTGGCGCCGAAGACGTTCTCGGCGGCGCAAGCGGCCGTTGCGTCATTGGCGAGATGCACCGACAGGCCGGTGACGTTCGCCAGCTCGGCGACGATGTCGGCGGTGCGCCATTCGTCCATGGCGGCTGGCGGAGCACCGACAGCATCGGGCCAGGACCAGAGGTCGAAGGGGATCGCAATGCCGAGCCCGGCGATTCGACTGGCCAAGGCCGGCGCCAGCGTCGCGGTCACTTCGGCTTCGGCCTGATGCACGAAGGCAAGGATCTCGGCGAGACGCGGATAGGAGTAGGCGAGCCGGCGGCGCGCCCGTACCACGCCGACGAAATCCATCAGCACCAGCTCCACCGTCCGCCGGCCGATCTTCAGCCCCAGCGAGAAGGCGCCGTCCGGATTGAGCCGCATCGGCACGGAGGGCTGGCCGACGCGGCCACGGCGGGGCGTCTCGCGCAGCACCAGCGCCTCGGCCTCGAGGACGCGCATGATCACCGAGGCGGTCTGCGCCGACAGGCCGGAACGCCGCGCGATATCGGCGCGCGCGATCTCGCCGTGGCGGCGGATCAGGGTCAGCACCGCCCGCTCGTTATGGGCGCGCAGGCCCGCCTGGTTGGAGCCGCGCATGCGCTCGTCCTGCCGGCGGCGTGGGGCCGGCAGCACCGCATCGTTTTCCTGCATCGCCGCCTCCTGTCCGCAGCCTGGCCGTCCTGCCGCGCGATCACTGCCGCCCGCGGAATGAACGCTCCCGGCGCGAGACTCTCACCCTTATGCAGAGGCGTCAATAAATAAATCCACCTGATTTATGTTCGTTGACAAGCCGTCTTGGCTGGTGTTTCGTAAGGGTGATCGGGTCGCGAGGAGGCGACCCGGCCTCGTCGACCGGGCCTACCCGGCGTCGAGCCATCGACATTCGGGAGGATAGTCCGTGAGATTCCGCACGCTCTTTGCTTCGACCGCCATTGCCGCGGTCGCCACCATCGCCTCGCCCGCCCTCGCCCAGGACGGGCCGGTCCGCGCCTGCCTGATCACCAAGACCGACATCAACCCGTTCTTCGTCAAGATGAAGGAAGGCGCCACCGCCAAGGCCGCCGAACTCGGCGTCGAGCTCTCGACCTATGCCGGCAAGGTGGACGGCGATCACGAGACCCAGGTCCAGGCGGTGGAGAGCTGCATTGCGGCCGGAGCCAAGGGCATCCTGATCACCGCCTCCGACACCAAGGCGATCACCGACGTCACCCAGCAGGCCCGCGACGCCGGCCTCCTCGTCATCGCCCTCGACACGCCGCTGGAGCCGATCGACGCGGCCGACGCGACCTTTGCGACCGACAATTTCAAGGCCGGAGAGCTGATCGGCCAGTGGGCCAAGGGCACGCTGGGCGACGAGGCGGCGAACGCCAAGATCGCCATGCTCGACCTGACGCCCTCGGCGCCCTCGGTCGACGTGCTGCGCGACCAGGGCTTCCTGCAGGGCTTCGGCATCGACATCAAGGATCCGAACCAGATCGGCGACGAGGAGGATCCGCGCATCGTCGGCCACGACATCACCAACGGCAACGAGGAAGGCGGGCGGACCGCCATGGAGAACCTTCTCCAGCAGGATCCGGACATCAACGTCGTCTATACGATCAACGAACCGGCCGCGGCGGGCGCCTACGAGGCGCTGCGCTCCTTCGGCAAGGAGAACGACGTCCTGATCGTCTCGATCGACGGTGGCTGCCCGGGGGTCAAGAACGTCGAGGAGGGCGTCATCGGCGCCACCTCGCAGCAATATCCGCTCGACATGGCCGCGAAGGGCATCGAGGCGGTCGCCGCCTTCGCCAAGGACGGCACCGTGCCGCAGCCGAGCGAGGGGCTGGACTTCTTCGACACCGGCGTCAATCTCGTCACCGACGAGCCGGTCGACGGCGTCGACTCGATCAGCGTCGAGGAAGGCACGTCCCGCTGCTGGGGCTGATACTCTCGCGACGGGTGGCTCCCTTCTCGGGGGCCACCCGTTCCTGATGCGCTTGCCGGCGTCCGAACGGACGGCCGGGACCCCTGCCGGAGCGAGACGCCATGAGTGAGAGCAAGAAGCCCGCCGACTACGAGACCGCGCTTGCCGGCAGCGACGGCGCCGTTGCCGCCTTCCAGCACCGCTCGCGCGGCCCGCTCGATACCGTGCAGCATTTCCTGCACGGCTCCCCCACCATGGTGCCGATCATCGTCCTGCTGATCTCGGTGGCGGTGTTCGGCATGGTGTCGAACAATTTCTTCTCGGCCTTCAACCTGTCGCTGATCATGCAGCAGGTGGCGATCGTCGGCATCCTGGCGGCGGCGCAGAGCCTCGTCATCCTCACCGCCGGCATCGATTTGTCGATCGCCGCGGTGATGGTGATGGTCTCGGTGATCATGGGCCGGCTCAGCATCGACTATGGCCTGCCGGTGACCCTGTCGATCGCCATCGGCCTGATTGTCGGCTCGCTGACCGGGCTGCTCAACGGCATCCTCATCACCAAGGTGCGGCTGCCGCCCTTCATCACCACGCTCGGCACCTGGAACGTCTTCCTGGCGATGAACTACTATCTCTCCAATCGCGAGACGATCCGAAGCCAAACGCTCGATGCCGAGGCGCCGCTGCTGAAGATCTTCGGCGAGCGCTTCACCCTCGGCGGCGCCGTCCTGACCTGGGGCGTCGTGCTGATGGTCGTGATCTTTGCGGTGCTCTGGTACATGCTCAACCGCACCGCCTGGGGCCGCCACGTCTACGCCATCGGCGACGACAAGGAGGCAGCGGAACTCGCCGGCATCCGCACCGACCGGACGCTGGTCTCGGTCTATGTCATGGCCGGTTTCATTGCCGGCATCGCCGCCTGGGCCTCGATCGGCCGCGTCGGCTCGGTCAGTCCCACCTCGTTCTTCGAAGCCAACCTGGAATCGATCACCGCGGTGGTGATCGGCGGCATCTCGCTGTTCGGCGGGCGCGGCTCGATCCTCGGCCCGATGATCGGCGCGCTGATCGTCGGCGTGTTCAATTCCGGCCTCCGCCTCGCCGGCGTCGACGTGCTCTGGCAGGTCTTCGCCACCGGCTGGCTGATCATCCTCGCCGTCGCCATCGACCAGTGGATCAGGAAGGTGTCCGCATGAGCGTCCAGCCCCCGGTTCTCTCCGCCCGCGGAATCGTCAAGAACTATGGCCGGGTCACCGCCCTCGACCATGCCGATTTCGACCTTTATGCCGGCGAGATCCTGGCGGTGATCGGCGACAACGGCGCCGGCAAATCGTCGCTGATCAAGGCGCTGTCGGGCGCGATCAGCATCGACGAGGGCGAGATCCGCCTCAACGGCGACGCCGTGCGCTTCACCTCGCCGATGCAGGCGCGCGACGCCGGCATCGAGACCGTCTACCAGAATCTTGCCTTGTCGCCGGCGCTGTCGATCGCCGACAACATGTTTCTCGGCCGCGAGATCCGCAAGCCGGGCTTCCTCGGCAAATATCTGAAGATGCTCGACCGCCCGGCGATGGAGCGGATCGCGCGCGAAAAGCTCTCCGAACTCGGCCTGATGACCATCCAGAACATCGGCCAGGCGGTGGAGACGCTGTCCGGCGGCCAGCGCCAGGGCGTCGCTGTCGCCCGGGCCGCCGCCTTCGGCTCGAAGGTGCTGATCCTCGACGAGCCGACCGCCGCGCTCGGGGTGAAGGAATCGCGCAAGGTGCTGGAGCTGATCCAGGACGTGCGCTCGCGCGGCATGCCGATCGTCCTGATCTCGCACAACATGCCGCATGTCTTCGAGGTCGCCGACCGCATCCACATCCACCGGCTCGGCCGCCGCCTCTGCGTGATCGACCCGAAGAACTCGACGATGAACGACGCCGTCGCGCTGATGACCGGGGCGAAACAGCCGGAGCAGATGGCGGCATAGGGCGCGGGGCCCTGTCGTCGTTCTACCGCCTCGCGCGGTTCGCGATGATGGATGCCTCGCGTTCGGCCTGCCGAACCGCCGCGGCCTTTTCCTCTCGCCAACGCTCGGCGAGGGCCTGGAACTTGATGTAGAGAGCCGGGGTCTCGGTCAGCGTGCGAACCTGCACGATATACGCCTCGAGCGCCTCGTAATCCTGAATATAGGTACTCAGGAACCAGTCCCGGTAGAAGTCCTCGTCGATGATGTCGCGCTCGATCGCGATCGCGATGATCTCGTGGTCGTTGGCAATGCTGTTGATGGCTTCGCGCGTCTCCCGGTCCTCGGCGTACTGAAGCGGGTCGAAGTTCGCGAAGTCGACGAGGTTGCGTTTCAGCCGAAGTGCCTGGACCAGCCGCGTGCGGGCGGAAATGTAATCCTTGTCCCAGGATTTCTGCACGACGTTCTTGTAGGCCTCGAGGACTTTCGCCGTCTCCCGCTGCGCCCGCGCCGACCGGTCGAGGTCCATAGAGCCGCGGCCGATCCGACGAACGCCGTAACGAGAACGACGATCATGGCGATGACCGGAGCCGCCCGGACAGTGGCATCCGGTGCATGAAGATAAAGGAAGAAGATGACCACGGCCGCAATCAAGAGCGGGTTAGCCGCGATCAGAAAGGGGGCCCAAGGCGCTGGCTGCCTGGGAACCGGCATTTCGACCTCAGACGGTCAACGGGGCCTTCGGAATGATTCCGCCCCAGCCTTCGCGCCGCATCATGTCCGTACTCCGATTGCTACCAACATGGTCGATATGGGGACCGTCCTGGAAGAGCGCAAATTAGCCCGGCCTCCTATAACCGTCCATCCCTCTCGTTAAGTTTCCGTTGACGTCCGGGACGTCCTCAGGGCGGTGGAGCCAGGCTCATCTGTACTGGGGAAGTGGCCACGCTCGCCTGAGCCGAGCGCTCAGCTGCCGATTGCCGGCGCGGCCGCGATGCCGGCTCCAGGTGGCGCGGCGGCACGGCTTGCCCTCGCCACGCGGGCACGCGCCTCCTCCCCCGCAAACAGGCACGCGGCCCGGTGATCCTCCGACACAGCGACCAGCGGCGGGACTTCCTCCGCGCAGACCGGCTCCGCGATCGGGCAGCGGGTGCGGAAGGCGCAGCCGGACGGCGGGTCGATCGGCGACGGCGGATCGCCCTTCAGCACCGTGCGCTGCCGCTGCCGGGCGACCACCGGATCGGGGATCGGCGCCGCCGACAGCAGCGCCTGGGAGTAAGGATGCGCCGGGGCGTCGAACACCGCGGCGCGGCTGCCGATCTCGACCACCCGGCCGAGATACAGCACCAGGATGCGGTCAGAGACCAGGCGCACGACAGACAGGTCGTGGCTGATGAAGATCAGCGTCAGGCCGAGCCGTTCCCGCAGGCTCTTCAAGAGGTTGACGATCTGCGCCTGGATCGAGACGTCGAGCGCCGAGACCGGCTCGTCGCAGACGATCAGCATCGGCTCGGTGATGATCGCCCGGGCGATGCCGATGCGCTGCGCCTGCCCACCGGAAAACTCGTGCGGATAGCGGCTCGCCATCTCGGGCGCGAGGCCGACCTCGTCCATCGCCTTCAGCACCCGCTCCCGCCGCGCCTTGCGGTCGAGCGACGGCTCGGCGACCCGCAGCGGCTCGGCGATGATCTCGGCCACCGTCATGCGCGGATCGAGCGAGGCGATCGGGTCCTGGAAGATGATCGACAGGTCCCGCCGCGCCCGGCGCATGTCGCCGTCCGAGAGGTCGGTGAGGTTGCGCCCCTGCCAGACGACGCGGCCGGCCGTCGGCTCGATCAGCCGCAGGATCGAGCGTCCGAGGGTCGACTTGCCGCAGCCGGATTCCCCGACGATGCCGAGCGTCTCGCCCTTCCGCAGGTCAAACGACACGTCGTTGACCGCGGCAAGCCGCGCCGGCTTGGAAAACATCGTCCGACCGCGCAGCTCGAACACCGTCGACAGGTTCTGGACCGACAGCAGCGTCTCAGCCATGGGCGGGCTCCGCGGGCAATGTGACAGCGCCGGAAGCCGCGTCGACGAAGGGGAACCAGCAGGCGGCACGGCGACCCGGCGCGACCTCGGCCAGAGGCGGGCGCTCGCGCCGGCAGCGATCCTCGGCGTGCCGGCAGCGCGGATGGAACGGGCAACCCGGTGGCGGCCGCATGACGTCCGGCGGCCGACCGGGGATCGGGTCCACCGCCTCGATCTCGCGGTCGACGCGCGGGATCGAGCGCATCAGCGCCGCCGTGTAGGGATGGGCGGGGCGCTGAAACAGCGCGTCCACCGCCGCCTCTTCGACGACCCGGCCGGCATACATCACCGCCACCCTGTCGGCGATGCCGGCGACGACGCCGAGATCGTGGGTGATCAGCACCAGCGCGGTGCCGAACTCGGCGGTCAGGTCGCGGAAGAGGTCGAGGATCTGCGCCTGGATGGTGACGTCGAGCGCGGTCGTCGGCTCGTCGGCGACGATCAGCTTCGGCCGGCAGAGCAGCGCCATGGCGATGACGACGCGCTGGCGCATGCCGCCGGACAGCTGGTGCGGATATTGCTCGAAGCGCCGCTCGGCCTCGGGAATGCCGACCAGCCGCAGCATCGCCAGCGCCGCCGCCTCCGCGTCGCGGCGCTTCATGCCCTTGTGCACCTGCAGCGTCTCGGACAACTGGTGGCGGATCTTCATCGCCGGGTTGAGCGCGGTCATCGGATCCTGGAACACCATCGCCATGTCTTGGCCGCGGATGGCGTCGAGGCCCTTCTCCGACATCGACAGGAGGTTGCGGCCCTCGACCAGCGCCGCCCCGGTAGCGCGGCCGTTGCGCGACAGCAGCCCGAAGACGCCGTTGAAGGTCTGGCTCTTGCCGGAGCCGGATTCGCCGACGACGGCGAGCGTCTCGCCCGCCCCGACGGAAAGGTCGAGATCGCTGACCGCCGCGACCTCGCCGTCCGGGGTCGAGAAACGCACCGAGTAGTCGCGCAGTTCGAGCACAGGCTGGGGGGTTGCTTGCATGGAGCTACCGGTCCTTCGGGTCGAAGGCATCGCGCAGACCGTCGCCGACGAAGGCGAAGGCCAGCAGCAGCGTGACGAGGAAGCCGCCCGGGAACAGCAGCAGCCACGGGCTTACCTCCAGGAGGTCCGAGCCCTCCGAGATCAGCGTGCCGAGCGAAGTCAGCGGCTCCTGAACGCCGAAACCGAGATAGGACAGGAAGCTCTCGGTGATGACGATCTCGGGGATGGTCAGCGTCGCGTAGATCACCACCGGCCCGACCAGATTGGGCACGATGTGGCGCAGGATGATCGGGAAGGTGGCGACGCCCGAGGCCCTTGCCGCCTCGACGAATTCCCGCTCCTTGAGGCTGAGCGTCTGACCGCGGACGATGCGCGCCATGGTCAGCCATTCCAGAAGGCCGATCGCGGCGAAGAGCAGATAGACGTTGCGGCCGAAAATCACCATCAAGAGGATGACGAACAGGATGTAGGGCAGCGCGTACATGACATCGACGAAGCGCATCATCGCCTGGTCGACCCGGCCGCCGACAAAGCCCGAAATCGCCCCGTAGAGCACCCCGACGATCACCGAGACGGTGGTGGCGATGACCGCCACGAGCAGCGAGACGCGGGTGCCGTAGAGCGTGCGGGCGAGCAGGTCGCGGCCGTTTTGGTCGGTGCCGAAATAGTGCCCGCTCTCGATCGACGGCGGCGCGCCGAAGGCCGACCAGTCCGGCGTCTCGTAATCGTAGGGGACGAGCAGCGGGCCGATCAGGGCGGCGAGGACGATGAGCGCCAGAAGCACCAGCGACACGACGGCCGCCTTATTGGCGAACAGCCGCCGCATGGCGTCGCGGGTCAGCGAGCGCGGCTTGCCCGCCGGCATCTCGGTGTCGGTCGGGACGAAGACCTTCTCCAGCGCCTCGCGCTTGTCCACGAAGAGCGTCATCGCGTCCGCACCTTGGGGTCGAGCCAGGCATAGGCGAGATCGACCAGGAGGTTCAGGGCGACGATCAGAACCATGTAGAAGATCACCGTGCCGAGAACCATGCCGTAGTCGCGGTTGAGGGCGGCGCCGATGAAATAGCGCCCGATGCCGGGAAGCCCGAAGATCTGCTCGACGACGATCGAGCCGGTGAGGAGATAGCCGGCGGCGGGCCCGAGATAGGACACGACCGGCGTCAGCGCCGGGCGCAGCGCGTGGCGCAGGATGATGCGGCGCCGGCCGATCCCCTTGGCACGCGCGGTCTTGACGAAATTGGCGTTCAGCGTCTCGATCATCGAGCCGCGCATCAGCCGCGAGATCCGCGCGACATGTGGCAGGGCCAGCACGATCACCGGCAGGAGCAGGAAGCGCGGCGAGCCGTCGCCCCAGCCGCCCACCGGCAGCCAGTCGAGCTTGATGCCGAAGACCAGCTGCAGGATCGGCGCGACGAGGAAGTTCGGCACGACGAGGCCGGCCATCACCATCGCGGCGATGACATAGTCGGCCGCGCGGTTCTGGTAGAGCGCGCCATAGATGCCGGCCGCGATCCCGCCGAGAACCGCGACGACGAAGGCCGTGCCGCCGAGGATCAGCGTATAGGGCAGGCCGATGGCGAGCTGGCGCGCCACCGAGAAGTCCTTGGTGACGAAGGACGGGCCGAGGTCGAACTGCGCCAGCCGCCCGAGATAGCGCAGATACTGCACGATCAGCGTGTCATCGAGGTGGTAGTAGGCGCGCAGATTGGCCAGCACCTCGGGCGGCAGCGCGCGCTCCTGGTCGAATGGCCCGCCGGGCGCGAGCCGCAGGATGAAGAAGCAGGCGGTGACGGCGATCAGGAGGACCGGGATCGTCGACAGGAGACGCCTGAGGGCGAAGGCCAGCATCGCTCAGCGCTTCCCCGACCGGCACATGACGGCAAGGCGGCCCGACGCCGCCCTCCCGCTCGACAGGGGCGCCATGCTCACTCGGCCTTGGTGAGCCAGCGGGTGCGATGGATGTCGAAGGCATTGTCCTCGTAGCCGGAGATCTTTGGCGAGACGACGCTGCGCGAGGCGTAGAAATAGATCGGGATCGCCGCCGTCTCTGCCATGGCGAGCGTCTCGGCCTGCTTCAGCAGATCGGCGCGCGCCGCCATGTCGGTGGTGGCGGCGGCCTCGGTCAGCAGCTTGTCATAATCCGGATTGACCCACCGGCCGTAATTCATCTCGACGCCGGATTTCAGCAGATTGAGGAAATTGTCCGGGTCGTTGTAGTCGGCGAGCCAGCCGGCGCGCGCGACCTCGAAATCGCCCTGGCGCAGATCGGCGTAATGCACCTTCACCTCGGTGTTGAGCAGCTCGACATTGACGCCCAGCGGCTTCCACATCGCCGCGATCGCCACGGCGACGCGCTTGTGGTTGTCGTCGGTGTTGTAGCGCAGCGTGACGTCGAGCGGCTTGTCGGGACCGTAGCCGGCCTCGGCGAGCAGTGCCTTGGCCTGCTCCAGCTTTTCCGGATAGGGCAGCTCCGACCAGTCGACCTTGACGTCCGGCCCGTCGTAATTGGCCATGCCCGGCGGCACCCAGCCATAGGCCGGCAGCTCGCCGGTGCCGAGAATGTCCGGCCCGATCACCTCGCGGTAGACGGCCATCGACAGCGCCTGGCGCACCTTGGCGTCGTCGAAGGGCGGCTTGCTCGAGTTGAGGACGTAGTAATAGAGGCCCGCGAAGGGCGCGACATGCGCCTCGCCCGGCAGGTTCTCCTCCAGCCATTCGTACTGGTCCGTGGGGAATTGCGTGATGATGTCGAACTCGCCGGCGCGGTAGCGGCGGAGCGCGGCGGCATTGTCCTCGAGGGTGAAGAACTTGACGCCGTCGATGGCAAGGCTCTCGCTGTCGTACCATTCGGGGTTCTTCTCGGTCAGCACGTGGCTGCCGGGGATCCACTCGATCGGGCGGTAGGGGCCGTTGGTGACGATGTTGTCGATCTGGACCCAGTCGCCGCCCTTTTCCTCGAGCACGTGCTGCGGCAGCGGATAGGCGGTGTAGTGGGTCAGCGAGCCGAGGAAATACGGCGTCGGCTGTTCGAGCGTAATTTCCAGGGTCCGATCGTCGATCGCCCTGACGCCGAGCTGCTCGGGATCGGTGATCTCGCCCTTGTTGATCTTCTCGGCGTTCTTGATGGCGTATTGCAGATAGGCGTATTCGGCGGCGTTTGCCGGGTCGAGGAGCCGGCGGAAGGCGAAGACGAAATCATCCGCCGTCACCGGCTCGCCGTCGGACCAGCTGGCGTCCTCGCGCAACTTGAAGGTGTAGACCAGCTGGTCGTCGGAGAGGGTGTAGCTCTCGGCCTGGCCCGGCACCGGCTCTGCCTTGGCATCCTCGGTCATCAGACCCTCGAAGATGTCGCCGGAGACCCGGTTCTCCCAGTCGCCCGACAGGCGCTGGGGATCCAGCGACGTCACGTCGCCGCCATTGTGGAGGTTGAGCTGGACGGCACCGGCGGCGCTGACGCCGAGCACGGTGGAAAGCGCCAGCGCGGCGGCGATGCGGCGGAAGGCAAAAACCATTCTGGATCCTCGCGATACAGGCGGCAGCGCGGCCCACGGCGCTGCGCAAGGCCTATGTGTCGCCCGCGTCCACGACGATGTCCAGAGCTCAGAAGCCTATCAAAGCGGCATGACGTAAGGGCGCTTCATATGCAGGCAGCCCGCCAAAGGCCGGCGGTAGGCCCTCAGCTGGCCGAATTATCCTTGTGGAAATGCCCTCTCCGGAACCCGCCATCGCAGAGATTCCGGGCCTTGCTGCCCTCATCCGCGCATGGCCTGCCGCACGCACGATGCGCAATGGGTCGTGGCGAACGTCTTCTCAAGCCGATTGACGTCGGACGGGTCCATTACAACTGCAACGAAGAAACGAACAACAGGAGCACCCATGGCCTACGACCTCTATTACTGGCCGATGATCCCCGGCCGCGGCGAGTATCCGCGCCTCGTGCTCGAGGCGGCCGAGGCGCCTTATCGCGATGTCGCCCGCCTGCCGGAGTCGGACGGCGGCGGCATGGCGGCAATGACGGCGTTTCTCGAGGGCGAGCGCGGTGCGCTCATCCCCTTCGCGCCGCCGTTCCTCGTCGACGACGACATCGTCATCGTCCAGGCGGCCGAAATCTCGGCCTATGTCGGCGAGCGCCATGGTCTCGCCCCGCTGACCGAGCCGGAGCGTCATTTCGCCCGGTCGATCGCGCTGACCACCGCCGATCTTGTTGCCGAGACGCACGACGTCCATCATCCGCTCGGCGCCGGGCTCTATTACGAGGACCAGAAGCCGGAAGCGAAGCGACGGGCGGAAGGGTTCCGAAACGAGCGCATGCCGAAATTCCTTGGCTGGTACGAGCAGCTTCTCGAACGCAACCCGGAGTGCGACGCCTATCTCGTCGGCGACGGCCTGAGCCATGCCGATCTCGGCCTGTTCCAGACCGTCGAAGGGCTCACCTACGCCTTTCCGAAGCGGATGCAGACGTTGATGACGGACTACCCGAAAGTGGCGGCGCTGCGCGACCGGGTCGCCGACCACCCGCCCGTTGCCGCCTATCTGAAGAGCGAGCGGCGCATGGCGTTCAACGAGGACGGGATCTTCCGCCACTATCCCGAGCTCGACGCCGCCTGAACAGCGGCGGACATGAAAACGCCCCAGCCAATGGCCGGGGCGTTGCCGTATCGTTCAGGCCGAAAGGCCCCAAGGCATGATCAGTTGGCGAGCTTGGTCGCGAATAGGGCCAGTGCCTTCTGGTAGACGCCGGCGCGGTTCCAGTCGCGCAGCCGGGCGAAGTTCGGCTGGCCTTCCTGGTAGCCGGCGCCCGGCTGCCAGCCGTGCTGGCGCAGGAAGTTGGCGGTCGAGTACAAGACGTCGGGCGTCGAGTTGATCAGGTCGCGGCGGCCGTTGCCGTCGCCGTCCACGGCAAAGCGCAGATAGTTCTTGGCGAGGAACTGGGTCTGGCCGATCTCGCCGGCCCAGGCGCCGCGCATCTGGCCGGGCTGCATGTCGCCGCGCTCGACGATGGCGAGAGCCGCGAGCAGCTCCTCGGTGAAGAAGGCCGAGCGACGGCAGTCATAGGACAGCGTCGCCAGCGACGAGAAGATGTTCATGTTGCCGGAATTGGCGCCGAAGCCGGTTTCCATGCCCCAGATCGCGACCAGCACTTCCTTCGGCACGCCGTAGCGCTGCTCGACGGCGTTGAGCAGGCTGGCGTTCTGCTGGATGATGCGCTTGCCCTTGGCGACGAAGGACGCCGGCGCGCGGCGCTCCATGAACGCTTCCAGCGAGATGTTCATCGAATGCTGGTTGCGGTCGAGGCTGACGACCTTGGACGAATACTGGGTCGGCATCAGCGCGGACTGGATCGTGCCCTGCGAGATGCCGGCCTGCTGTGCCTCGGCGGCGAATTGCTGCTTCCATTCGTTGAAGCCCGCGGCGCTGTTGCCACACTGCGCGGCCAGCGCCGGGCCCGCGGTCACCCCAAGCGCCAAAGCCGCCATCGCAGCGAGCTTTCTCGCGTTCTTCAGTCTGGCCATCATGTCGTCTTCCTCGTCGTTGCGGATCGGGAAACCTGCAATGGTCGTGCCCGAGCGTTTCTGAATTACCGGTTCCCTAGCCGATCGGGCTGCCGTTGCGTAGTGCAGGGCGGCGACACTGGCGGGCTGGAGGCCCGGCGCTGCTCGCGCCCTGCCCCATCAGGTCGGCAGGGGCTTCGCATGCATTTACGCGCGATCTTGCCGCAGGCCCGGTTTACGCGGGGTTACAGGCCGTGCGGCGTCGGTTGCCGAGTATGCCATCGGCAGGGCGGTCGCGCGCTGAACTCGACATGAAACCTTCGTGAGCAGCCGCCTCCGGACGATTGCGCGGCTACCAAAACCGGCGCCTCGCCTATCCTGCCGGGTCCCGACGCAGCCAGTTGAGCGCGCCGGGGGCGAAACCCTTGAACTTCGGCGCCTCATCGAGACCGGCCACGACCAGGCGTTCGGGCGCCACGCGTCGCTTGACGAAATGGTAGAGCCGCGAGCGTGTCTCGCCGGTGCGCACCAGCAGCATCGTCGGAGCGAGCGCGAAGGCGTCGAGCTCGCCGGCGAGATCGGCCAGCGATGCGCCACCCTCGGCGATGACGAGATAGAGGCGGCTGGCGCCGTCCGTGCAGCCATCATCGTCGTCATTCATGCCGTAAGCCCCTCCCGGCCGGCCATCCCAGCCCCTGCCTCACTTCGCCAGCTGGAACTGCTCGAAACGCTGCAGCGCTGCCTCGATCGCCGGCTTGTCCGCCGCGGAGCCCTCGCCCACCCAGTTCCATTGCTGGATCAGGATCTTGCCGGCAACGCGGTCGGTCTTGAGGTCCAGCGCCGCGACGATGCGGTCGCCAAGCAGCACCGGCAGGGCGAAATAGCCGAGCACGCGCTTTTCCTTCGGCACATAGGCCTCGAAGCGATGGGCATAGCCGAAGAACTGCTCCAGCCGCTTGCGCTGGATGACCAGCGGATCGAAGGGCGACAGGATATGGACGAGGTCGGGACCCGGCTCCGGGATCGTGTCGAGGGTTTCCGGCAATGCCCAATGCGGGATGTCCCCCGCGCCCTCGATCTGCAGCTCCACCAGCTGCCGGCGCCTCGCGCGCGCCTCGAGCAGCGGGCGGATCGCCGGCTTCAGCGATGGCTGCAGATGGCAGATCGAATCGAGGCTCACCAGCCCCTGCGACCGCAGTGCCCGGTCGATGCGATAGTCGAGCACCTGGCGCACGGTGGCCGGCCGCGGCCGCTCCTCCCAGCCGAAATGCCGGTCCGTGAGCTCGTAGGTCTTCAGCATGCCGGCGCGGGCCGAGACGACGAGGTCGCCATTGTAGAAGGCCAGCTGCAGGGCTCGCTTGGAAGGCTTGCGGCTCGCCCAGGCATGGTCCTTGTCGACCAGAACGTCGTCGTCGATGTCGCGGATGGTGAGCGGCCCGTTTTCCCGGATCAGGTCCAGAACCTTGCGCATGTCGGCCTTGCCGACCGAGCCGAACCATTTCGCCGGGGCCGCGCGATGCCGTTTCATGGCCGGCAGGAAGAAGCGGATGTCGCGCGTCGGCACGAAAGCCAGCGCGTGGGTCCAGTATTCGAAGACCGTCTTGTCGATGCTCTGGGCGCGGTGAAGATCGGCCCGCTCGTAGGTCGGGATGCGCGTCCAGAGGATATGGTGGTGGCAGCGTTCGACGACATGGATCGTGTCGATCTGCACATAGCCGAGCTGCGCCACCGCCGCCGGCGTCGCGGCCGGCCCCGCACCGAAGGGCGCCGGGCGGTCGAGGCATTGTACGCCGAGCCAGATCCGCCTTGCCGCGTCCTGGCTGAGCGTTGGCCGGGTGCGGGGCGCTGGCGGCATGACGAACTCCTCTTCGGGGTGGCCCGATGCCGGAATATCGGGGGATAGTCGCTTTTCCTAGCTGGGCCGGCGATCCCCGTCACCGCCACCAAACGATGGCGTCTCGCCAATCGTCGGGAAGCGCACACAAAAAAGGCCGTTCCCGGAGGAACGACCCTTGATGAAGCGGTAGACGGGTCGAAGCGACCCGGTTGCCAGCTTACTGAACGGCGGAGGTGGTCGACTCGTCCTGCAGAGCCTCACCCGACTGGGTGACCGGCGCGGTTTCCGGCGAGAAGGTCGCGCCCGAACCCGGGACCAGCACGTCGGAGACGGTGTCGGCAGCGCCAACAGTTCCGCCGGCGACGCCTTCGGCCACAGCCTCGCGCTCGGCGGCGCGGTTCAGCTCGATCTCGGCCTCGTTGCCGGGGACGATCGTGTCGTTGACGGGGCTCTGCACGGCGACGGCCGCCTCGTTGCCCGGCGTTGCCGCCACGGCGTCGCGCTCATCGGCACGGTCGAGTTCGATGGTCGTCTCCGAACCCGGAATCTGCGGGGTGGCTTCCTGCGCAAGGGCAGCGCCCGAGAGCAGCGTTGCGGAAAACAGTGCGATAGTGAAATTGCGGACGTTCGTCATTTGTGATCAGTCTTTCTTCTGCAGTAGCAGCTTATTCTGTTTTTATTCGGATGATCGATGTCGGTGCATCGTCGTCGGGGTGCTAACCAGTGCAGGGCCGAATGGTTTCTTCACGGACTGTCAATGAAACGTGTACGTTCGCGTGAACGATGGTTCTTGCGGTCGCGCGCACCCCGCCCGCCCACGCCTGCCAGCGGGGCAAGAGCGAGCGGGTGCGGCCAGCTGCCGCACCCGTTCAAGACAATTCGGTGACGCCCGGATCAGTTACTGGCGGTCGACCGTGCCGGGCGCGCAAGCGTGACCGGCATCGATTCCGACGACCGGGGCCCCGACAGGGCGCGCAGGGCATTGAGGATCACCGCGACATCGATGACCTCCTGGAACAGTGCCCCGGCGATCGGCGTCAGATAGCCGAAGGCGGCGGCGACCATGCCGATCCCGGAGAGCGCCAGCCCGACGACGACGCTCTGCATGGCGATGCCGCGCGACCGACGGGCGATGACGACCGCCTCGGCGACACGGTCGATGCTGTCGACGAGTAGCACGACATCGGCCGCCTGCGAGGAGGCGGTGGCGCCGCGGGCACCCAGCGCGATGCCGACACTGGCGGCGGCGAGCGCCGGCGCATCGTTGATGCCGTCGCCCACCATCATCGTCGAGGCCAGCCGACCTTCGGCGCGCACGACATCGACCTTCTCTTCCGGCGTGCAGTCGGCATGGACGAAATCGAGGCCGAGGACGGCATCGATGGCGTGCGCCGTGGCCGCGTCGTCGCCGGTCACCATGCCGATGCGCCGGATGCCGGCACTGCGCAACGCCTCGACCGTGGCAGCCGCCTCCGGCCGCAGCGCATCGCCCATTAGCAGCAGGGCGGCCAGCTCGCCGTCTATGCTGACGAAGATCCGGAGCGTTTCGCTTTCGGTCCCCGGCAGTGCCCATTCGGGCAGGCTGCCCTCGGCCCACACCATCTGGCGCGAACCGGCCCGCACCAGCCGGCCGTCGACCCTGCCCTCGAGCCCGGCACCGCGGGTCTCGCGGATGTCGGACGGGAGACTCAGCGATGCCCCGCGCTGGCGCGCCGCGGCGATGACGGCCTCGGCGAGGACGTGGTGCGAGGCCTGCTCCAGCGAGGCCGCAAGCCCCAGCACGTCGACCGGGTCGACGCCCGGCGCCGTGCGGATGGCGACAAGACGGGCGCCGCCTTCGGTCAGCGTGCCGGTCTTGTCGAACAGAGCGGTGCGCACCTCCGACATGGCTTCCAGCGCCGCGCCGCCCTTCATCAGGATGCCGCGGCGGGCGGCGCGCGAGACGCCGCCGATCAGTGCCACGGGGGCGGCAAGGATCAGCGGGCAGGGCGTTGCCACCACCAGCACCGCCAGGCCCCGGATCGGATCGCCCGACAGCGCCCATGCCGCCCCGGCGACGGCCAGCGTCAGCGGCAGCAGCAGGATGGCGAAACGGTCGGCCATGCGGATGAACGGTGCCTTCTCCGTCTGCGCCGCCTCGACCATGCGGACGATGCCGGCATAGGTACTCGCCTCGACCCGAGCCGTGGCGCGCAGGTGAAACGCCTCGCCGGCATTGACGCTGCCGCTGCGCAGCACGTCGCCGGCCTTCCAGCGGACAGCGAGCGGCTCGCCGGTCAGGGCGGACTCGTCGAGGCTGGCCTGCGGATCGAGCAGCACGCCGTCGACCGGCAAGACCTCGCCCGCCCGCACCAGCAGCCGGTCGTCCACCTCGACGTCGTTTACCGGAACGTCGACATAGGTCTCGTCCGCCTGGCGGTGGGCGAGGCGCGGCGTGCGGTCGGTCAACGCCGTCAGGTCGGCCTCGGCACGCCGCATCGCGAAATCCTCGAGAACGTTGCCGCCGGCGAACATGATCGCCACGACCAGCGCCGCCAGCGGCTCGCCGAGCACCAGCGCCGCGCTCATCGAGACGAGCGCGATGGCATCGACGCCGACCCGTCGCTGCCAGAGCTTCAGGGCAATCGAGCCGGCCAGCACCGCGACGACCGGCCCGGTCGCGACCGCCCAGGCGAGCGCTGCCGTGTCGCCTGCGCCGCGCCACCAGAAGACGCCGCCGGCAACGAGGCCGACGAGCGCGATGGCCAGCATGGCGCCATGCAGCAACCGGGTGTTCATGGGCGCTGATACCTGCCGCTCGTTCCTGCCCGCATCATCGAAGCCGCGTCCCGGGGGCTACCGCCGCCCGGTCGCACTCGGCGAACACGCTTTCGGCAAGGTCGACGCTCGCCTGAAGCTTTCGCCAGCGTTCCTGCAGCCGAAGAGGCGCGCGCGGCCAGGGGCGCCCTGCCGGCCTGCGGTTCTGAGGATCGGCGTCGTGCCTGATCGGCAGCGGCGGTTGCATCGGTTTCTCCCCTTCCGGAAAGCATACGCGCCTTGGTGGTACCCGCCTTGATCTGCCGCAACCAGGCTGCACCGGATCGACGCGCTTGACCAGCATCAAGGCGCCGTTCGCGCGCACGGGCAGGATGACGGCCACCCGCAGCCGGAGCCAGCTCATGTCCCGCCGTATCCTGATCATCGTCGGACATCCCGACCCGGCGCCGGAACGTCTCTGCCGCGCCCTCGCCGCGGCCTACCGCGCAGGTGCCGAGAGCGCCGGTCATACCGTCCGCGAGATCGGCCTCGCGACACTCGAGATACCGATGCTGCGCAGCCAGGACGACTTCCTCCACGGCAGCGTACCGGCGAGCCTGGCGGCGGCCAGCGCGGCGCTCCTCGAGGCCGAGCACATCGTCCTGGTCTTTCCGCTCTGGCTGGGCACCATGCCGGCCCTGCTCAAGGCCTTTCTCGAACAGACGATGCGGCCCGGCCTCGCCTTCCTGTACGGCGCGGGACCCGCGGGCATGCCGAAGCCGGCGCTTGCCGGCCGCTCGGCCCGGATCGTCGTCACCATGGGCATGCCGGCGCTGGCCTACCGGCTCTGGTTCCGCAATCACGGCATCGCGTGTCTCAGGCGCAACATCCTCAATTTCGTCGGCATCAAGCCGGTGCGCGAGACATTGTTCGGTCAGGTGGAATCCGTCGGAAAGGCCCGGCGCGAAAGCTGGATCGCGGCGATGCACAGGCTCGGTGCGCGCGGCATCTGACATGCCCCTCCGGGCCTTTGCCCTCGCGGCCCTTCTCCCCGTGGGCCCGCGGGATCAGCGGGCAGCCCAGGCTAACGCTCGATGCGGTCGATGAACCAGCGGGTGAGCCGGGTCCAGACCTCGTCCTTCTCCGCGGCGTCCTCGACGCCGTGCTCGAGATTGGGATTGTCGTTGATCTCGATGAGGAAGACGCCGTCGTCGGTCTCCTTGAGGTCGACGCCGTACAGCCCGTCGCCGATGCAGCGGGCGCCCTTGAGCCCCGCATCGAGGACGTGCGGCGGCGCGTCGGCGAGCTGGAACGCCCGGAAGCCGCCCTCCAGCGGCCGGCCGCCGGCCTCGTGGTTGATGATCTGCCAGTGCTCGCCGGCCATCAGATACTGCACGGCGAACAGCGGCTCGCCGCCGAGCACGCCGATGCGCCAGTCGAAGCGCGTCGGCATGAATTTCTGCGCGATCAGGAGGTCGCTGTCCTCCAGCCAGGCATGCGCCAGCGCTTCCAGCCCGGCCTTGTCGTCGACCTTCTTGACGCCGCGCGAGAACGAGCCGTCGGGGATCTTCAGCACCATCGGGAAGCCGAGCAGGTCGGCCGCCCGCACCAGGTCCTCCTTGCCGCCGATCATCACCGAGGGCGGCGTCGCAATGCCGTTCTGCGCCATCAGCTCGTTGCAATAGACCTTGTTGGTGCAGCGGATCATCGAGATCGGATCGTCGATGACCGGCATTCCCTCCTGCATCGCGCGGCGGGCGAAGCGGTAGGTGTGGTTGGAGATCGACGTCGTCTCGCGGATGAACAGCGCATCGAAATTGGCCAGCCGCGGCAGCTCCTTGCGGGTGATCGGCTCGACATCGACCCCGAGCCGCCCGGCAATGCGGGCCCAGTGCTTGAGGCTGGCGACCGAGGAAGGCGGCAGCGTCTCCTTGGGATCGTAGAGCGTGGCGAAGGCGTATTTCGCCGGCGTCTTCGCCTTGGCCTCGCGCCATTCGCGCGCCGTGTGCTTCGCCATTGCCGCCAGCAGCCGCTCCGTCTGGCCGGCGTCCAGCTTGCCGATCGAGGCGAAGCCGATGCGCTTGATCGCCGGCCGTCCGGCCCTGGCTTCCAGGTGGATCTCCAGCGCCGGCGCGCGGAACCAGTCGAACACCAGCTTGGCGAAGCGCTCGAGGCGCGGATCCTCGCCATAGCCGAAATACACCCGGATCGGGGATTGCGGCAGCGGCGCGTCGCCCAGCGCCTTGCCGAGGACGGCGTCGAGCTCCGGCAGGGCGTTATCGTAGAGCTTCTTCTCCGACAGGTCGATCATCGTCTCGACCGAGGGAATGATGCGGTGGCCGCGCGCCTCGGCGAGCAGCGAGGCATAGTAGCCGCGGCTCTGATAGGCGTAGGAGCGCGAGAGGTTGATGATCTTCGGCCGCTGGCCCTGGAACAGGCCGGGTCGCGCCAGATAGTCGCGACTCGTCATGATCTTGTGCGGCGTCAAGCCGTTGTCGAGGTCGGCAGCGCGGCCGACCAGAACCACCCATTGCGACATGACGGAACTCAGGCCTCGCGTCTGGAGAGGAAGACGGCCGCCCGAAGCCCCACCTTGCCGAAGCGGGCGATCCGGTCGAAGGTCTCGTAGGGGATCGGCAGGCTGGCCGCGTCGGCAGCCGTCTCGCCGCGTTCGTCGGCAACCCAGGGGTCGTGGATGACGATGTGGCGTCCGTCGTCGCCATGGGCGAGGACCCAGTGCGGCACCTTCTTGTCGAACATGTGGTAGCCGGAAATCAGCACCACCGCCGTCTTGCCGGCGGCGATCGCGGCGCGCAGGTCTACCAGGGTGAACGGCCGGATCAGCACCGGGATTGCGTAGGAAACGGCGCGGCGACGGAAATCCTCCTGGGCGAGCGCCATCACCACCTGCTTTTCGGCGCTGCGAACGCTTTCCAGGAACAGGTCGCCCGGCTCCGAGACGTGGATCTCGGCATCGAGGCCAAATTCATGCGCCGCCACCGCCAGGCCGTAGGGGTCGCAGCCGCCCGGCCCCGACATCATGAAGACCGTCGTCGCCTCCCGCCAAAGCCGGATCTCGGTGACCGGCTCGAGCGGGAAGTCCGCCACGTCGCGCGCCATCGCCATCATCAGGCAGCAGGCGCCGCAGGTGAAATCGGTGGTCTGGGCGTAGTAGGGAACGCCCGTATCGATCGCCGTCTCGCCGCGCAGCGTCTTCTCGAAGCGCAGCGCCGGGCTGTGGTCGGCGTAATAGTCGAGGCTCCGGCCGATCTTGCGGTAGCCGGCCGACCGGTAGAGCGACAGGGCACGGGCATTGTCCTCGCGCACTTCCAGCCTGAGGGCGATCCGGTCGCTCGCGTAGGCCGCCTTCTCGGCCGCCTCCAGCAGCGCCCGGCCGATGCCCTGCCCCGTCGCCCGCGGCGATACCGCCAGCGAATAGAGCCGGGCAAGGCCTGTGCCGCGCCGCAAGAGCAGCGCCGCATAGCCGGCGAATGGCGCGCCGGGGGCGGCCCCGGCCGTCTCGGCGACGAGGAGAATGGCGCTGGATGCACTCACCAGCCGGCGGAAGGAGCGGCGGGATAGCCGGTCGGCGTCGAAGGCTTCGTTCTCGAGCCGCTCGAGCCGCTCGATGTCGCCCTGGCCGGCACGCCTGAGGACGAGGTCGGCGACGGGCGAGGCGGGGCGGGCGGCGTGCGACATCGTGGAAGCCAGTGACGCGAGACCCGCGCCGGTGCGCGCATCTATAGATCGCGGCCCGCCGGAAGGCGACGGGAATTTCCGCGCCCGGCTGCGGCGCAGCGGGATGGCAGCGAGGAGCGCTCGCGATCGACGAACGATGGCCAATGCCCGCACGCGGGCGCCGACAACAAGGTCGATGCCGCGAAGGCCCATCGGCTTCCCGTCCGTGACGCGCGAAGCTTCCTTGCGGGCGCCGGCCGGATCGGTTATCGAGTGACGATATCTGGCCCGCCCGCGCGGCGGCCCGGGCACCCGTAGCTCAGCTGGATAGAGCGCTGCCCTCCGAAGGCAGAGGTCACAGGTTCGAATCCTGTCGGGTGCACCATTTCCCTGAAAATTGCGAAGCGTTTCCGGCCTGCGACACAGGTCCCGACGGCGTCTGCTCCAGCGTCACCTTTTCGCAAAAAGGGATCTCGGAATAGATCGTGGTGAAGGGGCAACGACATCGAGACGGCCGTGAGTCGGCGCAGATCCGGCTGTTCAGGTCAAGTTCAAGGTGGCAGCGCCAGACTTAGTTGCGCTACGCCTAGCGCCCTGCAGGCTGCTGCTGCCGCGATTCGCCGACCAGACTGGGCCCAATGCACGCAAGCCACGACCCGATCTTCGTTCTCCTGTCCCTGGTCGTCGCCGTCCTCGGATCCTGGACGGCGCTCGATCTTTTCCGCCGCGTGCGAACCAATCTCGGTCAGGCACGGCTTGTCTGGCTGGCCATCGCCGCACTCGCCATGGGTCTCAGCATCTGGTCCATGCACTTTGTTGCCATGCTGGGCTTCGATCCGGGCTCGGCTGTCCAGTACGATCCGCTCCTGACGCTGGTTTCGCTGGTTCTGGCCATCGGCGCGACGGGCGGCGCCTTCTTCTTCGCGGCGCGCGAGGGGGCCCGACTGGCGCATGTGCTGGCGGCCGGCGCCGCGATGGGCGTGGGTATCTGCCTGATGCATTATGTCGGCATGGCCGCGCTGCGCACCGCCGTTTCCATGGGCTACAATTTTGGCCTGGTTGCTCTCTCGCTGGTGATCGCGATGGCGGCCTCCACCGCCGCCCTCCTCGCCGTGCGACGGGAGCGGGCTTTCCGGTGGCGCGTGATCGCCGCGCTGACACTGGGCGCCGCGATCGTCGGCATGCACTACACGGCCATGGCGGCCCTCGAACTCACGCCCGCGCCGGCGGCGCATGTGGAACCGCATGGCCCGCCGCCATACATGCTGGCTGCGTCGGTTACCGGCGGCACGCTGCTGATCCTGCTGCTCGCACTGATGGCTTCCCTCTACGACCAGCGGGCCAATGTCCTGTCGGCGCTCGAGGCCGGCGGTGTCGGCTATTGGGAGCTCGATCTGCGCTCCAGCGCCCTTCATGTCTCGTCGAGAGCCAAGGAGATTTTCGGGCTGAAGCGCGAGGACGCGCTGACGCTCGAGCGGTTTCGCGCCCGCGAGTCGGGCGAAGCGCGCGCGAAACGCGACCAGGTGCTCGAGCATGCCCTGTTCACCGGGTCGGACTACGATGACGAATACCGTCTGACCGAGGCGGATCGGTGGGTGAACGTCAGGGGACGGGCGCTTCTCGATGGACGGGGCCGGCCCCACCGCATGATCGGCGTGGTGCTGGATGTCACGGACCGCCACGAGGCCTTTTCGGCCGTCAAGGACAGCGAACGGCGCCAGCGTCTGATGATCCACGAGCTGAACCATCGGGTGAAGAACACGCTTGCGACCATCCAGTCGATCGCATCGCAGACCGCCCAGCGCGCGGAATCGCCGGAGGCGTTCCGCAAAAGCTTCGAGGGGCGCCTGATCGCGCTCTCGGAGACGCATAACGCGCTGACCCGCGGCGGCTGGGAGATGGCCTGCCTGCGCGAGATCATCCAGCATGAGCTCAAGCCGTATTCCCCGGAGCAGATCCAGCTGGATGGACTGAGCATTCCCCTCGGCCCGCGGGAGGCTCTGGCGCTCGGCATGGTGATCCACGAACTGGCCACCAATGCCGCGAAATACGGGGCACTCTCCGAGCCGGGTGGCTGCGTACGGGTGAGATGGGCGATCCAGCCCGACGATGGGTCGGATGTCCTGGCGATCGACTGGTCGGAGCGCAGCGGCCCGGCCGTTCAACCCCCGAGCCGAAAGGGCTTCGGCTCGCGCCTGCTCTACCTCAGCATCGAAAAGGAGTTGGGCGGCACGGCGGAGCTTCGCTACGACGCCGAAGGGTTCGGGTGCTCGCTGACGATTCCTCGCGTGCCGGTCAGGGCAGATCTCGACCCGGAGAACGTCCTCCTCTGACGTAAGGCCACGCGGCTCGTTGGTGACCTCGCCAGGCAGGCCGGGCACGACGGCGAGCTTGGCGATGACCAGCGACGCGTCGAAATTCTTCTGCGGGCATCAAACTCGAGAAGATCGACGGTCGGCGCGGGTCCCGGGATGCCCGTCCAGCGCCGGCAGCGGCCGCCAGTGCCGTTCACACATCCAGCGTCGTCGCGTGCTCCCACGCCGTGAACTGGCTGCAGTGGGTGTTCCATTCCTGCTGCTTCAAGGTGAGGTAGGCGGTGGAGAAATCCCGCCCCATCGCCGCGCAGAGGCTGTCGTCCTTCTCGTATTCGCGCAGCGCGTCGAGGAGGTTCAGCGGCAGCTTCGGTGCGTCGGTGATCGTATGGCCGTCGCGATACATGTCGATGTCGCGATGCGGGCCTGGATCGGCCTCCGTGCGGATGCCGTCGAGGCCGGCGGCGATGATCACCGCCTGCAGGAGATAGGGGTTCACCGCGCCGTCCGGCAGCCGCAGCTCGAAGCGGCCGGGGCCGGGCACGCGCACCATGTGGGTGCGGTTGTTACCGGTCCAGGTGACCGAGTTCGGCGCCCAGGTGGCGCCCGAAACGGTGCGCGGCGCGTTGATGCGCTTGTAGGAATTGACCGTCGGATTGGTGATCGCGGCGAGCGCCGAGGCGTGCTTCATGATGCCGCCGAGAAAGTGGCGGCCCTTCTGCGACAGGCCGAAGGGCATGGTCTCGTCGGCGAAGACGTTGGTCGTCCCGTCATTGCCCCACACCGAGATGTGGCAATGGCAGCCATTGCCGGTCAGGCCCTTGAAGGGCTTGGGCATGAAGGTCGCGCGCAGCCCGTGCTTCTCGGCGATCGACTTGGCCATGAACTTGAAGAAGGAATGCTTGTCAGCGGTGGCGAGCGCGTCGTCGTATTCCCAGTTCATCTCGAACTGGCCGTTCGCGTCCTCGTGGTCGCTCTGGTAGGGCTGCCAGCCGAGCTCCAGCATGCCGTCGCTGATCTCGGCGATGACGTCGAAGCGCCGCATCACCGCCTGCTGGTCGTAGCAGGGCTTCTCCGCCGTGTCGTATTCGTCGGAAATCTTGCCGCCGTCGGGCGTGACGAGGAAGAACTCCGCCTCGACGCCGGTCTTGACCCGCAAGCCCTCTGCCGCCGCCTCCGCGACCAGGCGTTTCAGCGCCACGCGCGGGGCCTGGCCGACCGGCTTGTCCTCCATCACGCAATCGGCCGCCACCCAGGCGACGTCCGGCTTCCAGGGAAGCCGCATCACCGCAGCGGGATCCGGCAGGGCGAAGAGGTCGGGATGGGCCGGCGTCAGGTCGAGCCAGGTGGCAAAGCCGGCAAAGCCCGCGCCGTTCTTCTGCATGTCGGCGATCGCCTGCGCCGGAACCAGCTTGGCGCGCTGGCCGCCGAACAGGTCGGTATAGGAGATCATGAAGTAGCGGATGCCGTGTTCGGCGGCATAGGCGGAGAGGTCGGTTGTCACGGAATGTCCCTCGGATCGCGGTCGGTTTGGAAGGCGGCGTGCGGTCCGCACCGCCTCCGCCCGGGAGCCGGCCGGACTATCGAGTGGAGTGCTAGAAGCCGTTCTTGCCCGGGATCCAGCTGGTGCCGGCAAGCGGCACCTGCGCCATGGCGGAGGCTTCCAGTGTCAGCGCGACCAGATCCTCGGGCTCCAGATTGTGCAGATGGTTGTGGCCGCAGGCGCGCGCGATGGTCTGCGCCTCCAGCGTCATGACCTTGAGGTAGTTGGCGAGGCGTCGGCCGGCGATCGAGGGATCGAGCCGCTTCATCAGCTCGGGGTCCTGCGTGGTGATGCCGGCCGGGTCCTTGCCCTCGTGCCAGTCGTCATAGGCCCCCGCCGTGGTGCCCAATTCCTGGTATTCGGCTTCCCATTTCGGATCGTTGTCGCCGATCGCGACCAAAGCCGCGGTGCCGATGGAGACGGCGTCGGCGCCCAGCGCCAGGGCCTTGGCGACGTCGGCGCCGGAGCGGATGCCGCCGGAGACAATGAGCTGCACCTTGCGGTGCATGCCGAGCTCCTGCAGCGCCTGGACCGCCGGGCGGATGCAGGCGAGCGTCGGCATGCCGACATTCTCGATGAACACGTCCTGCGTCGCCGCGGTGCCGCCCTGCATGCCGTCGAGCACCACGACGTCGGCACCCGCCTTCACCGCCAGCGCGGTGTCGTAATAGGGCCGCGAGCCGCCGATCTTGATATAGATCGGCTTCTCCCAGTCGGTGATCTCGCGCAGTTCGAGGATCTTGATCTCGAGATCGTCCGGCCCGGTCCAGTCGGGATGGCGGCAGGCCGAGCGCTGGTCGATGCCTTCCGGCAGGTTGCGCATCTTCGCGACGCGCGGCGAGATCTTCTGGCCGAGCAGCATGCCGCCGCCGCCGGGCTTGGCGCCCTGCCCGACGACGATCTCGATCGCGTCGGCGCGGCGCAGATCCGCCGGGTTCATGCCGTAGCGCGACGGGAGGTACTGGTAGACCAGCAGGTCGGAATGGCCGCGCTCCTCGTCGGTCATGCCGCCGTCGCCGGTGGTGGTGGAGGTGCCGGCCAGGCTCGCGCCGCGCCCGAGCGCTTCCTTGGCCGGGCCGGACAAGGCGCCGAAGCTCATGCCGGCGATGGTGATCGGGATCTTGAGATGGATCGGCTTCGTCGCATGGCGGGTGCCGAGCACCACCGAGGTGTCGCAGCGCTCGCGGTAGCCCTCGAGCGGATAGCGCGAGATCGAGGCGCCGAGGAACAGCAGGTCGTCGAAATGCGGCACCTTGCGCTTGGTGCCGCCGCCCCGGATGTCGTAGATGCCGGTCGCCGCGGCGCGGCGGATCTCGGCCAGCGTGTGGTCGTCGAAGGTCGCGGACTTCTTCGGCGGCATCGGGGGATTATAGTAGCTCATCGTCGCCTCTTCCGGGGGTCTCTCGCGCGTCGCGCCGGAGGCGCTAGTAAGCGTCCGCGTTGTCGATGTTGAAGGTGTAGAGCGTACGGGCCGAACCATAGCGCTTGAACTCCGAAGCAGAGACGTTCTCGACCCCGGCCTTGGCGAGCAGGTCCTCGACGATGGCGAGATGCTCGGCCCGCATCTCCTTCTCGATGCAGTCGGCACCGAGGCTCTTCACCTCGCCGCGCACGAACAGGCGGGCCTCGTAGAGCGAGTCGCCGAGCGCCTCGCCGGCATCGCCCAGCACCACCAGATTGCCGGTCTGCGCCATGAAGGCCGACATGTGGCCGATCGAGCCGTGAACGACGATGTCGATGCCCTTCATCGAGATGCCGCAGCGCGAGGCGGCGTTGCCCTTGATCACGAGGAGGCCGCCGCGTCCGGTGGCGCCGGCATATTGCGAGGCATCGCCCTCGATGACGACGATGCCGGACATCATGTTCTCCGCAACGCCCGGCCCGGCCGAGCCGTGCACGGTGACCGTGCCGCCATCGTTCATGCCGCCGCAATAATAGCCGACCGAGCCCTTCACATCGACGGAGACGGGCGCGTCGATGCCGACCGCGACGGCGTGCGCGCCGCGCGGGTTCACAACCTCGAACGCCGTATCGTTCTGGCCGGGCGCGATCGCGTGCAGCGCCCTGTTCAGTTCGCGGAGCGGCGTCTCGGCAAGATCGAAGACGGGCATGGTGCTTCCTTGGAGATCGGGCGGCGGACGGTTCAGGCGGCGGCCTTGTCGTGGTCCCAGAAATAGACGGTGGCGGGCTCGGGCTCCCAGACCCGCGCCGTCTCGATGCCGGGCAGGCCGACAAGGGCGCGGTATTCGGAGCCGAAGGCGACATACTGGTCGGTCTCGGCCATCACGGCGGGCTTGCAGGCGATCGGATCGCGCAACACGCCGAAGCCGGTCCTGGTGCCGACGACGAAGGTGAAGAAGCCGTCGAGGTCGCCCAGCGCGCCGGTCAGCGCCTCGCCGAGATCCTTGCCGGCCGCCATCTCGGCGGTGAGATAGGCGGCGGCGACCTCGGAATCGTTCTCGGTCTCGAAGCGCATGCCCTTCGCCTTCAACCCGCGGCGCAGATTGTTGTGGTTGGACAGGGAGCCGTTATGGACGAGGCACTGGTCGGCGCCGGTCGAGAACGGATGGGCGCCCATCGTGGTGACGGCGGATTCGGTCGCCATGCGGGTGTGGCCGATGCCGTGCGTGCCGCTCATCGCGGCGACGCCGAAACGGGCGACGACATCCTTCGGCAGGCCCACTTCCTTGTAGATCTCGACGCTGGCGCCGGCGCCCATGATGCGGATGTCCGCGGCGTCGAGCGCCGCGCGCACGGCGTCGAGCCGCTCGGCCGGGACGGTGATCACCGCGTGGGTGCTCTTCACTGTGACGCGCGCAGTTCCGCCTGAGGCGTCGGCAAGCTTCGCCTCGAGCCCGGCAAAGTCCTGCTCGGGCGTCGCGGACTGCACGGTGAGCTTGGCCGTTCCGTCGGTTTCATGGCCATAGATGGCAATCCCGGCCGAATCCGGCCCGCGATCGGTCATGGTGACCAGCATGTCGGCGAGGAGCATGCCAAGCTGCGGCTCCAGCGCCTTGTCTTTCAGAAACAGTCCGACGATCCCGCACATGGCTGATCCCTTCCATCCGCAACCCGGATGAAACCTATGCCATATCTGTCGGAGAAGTCACCTCCTCAGGAATAATTATTTCTTCTGCAGAACTTCTACATGTCGCTGCGGTTGCCGTCCCGGTCGTCAGCCACCGGCCTGCGGATAGGCGATGATCGACAAATAGCGGCTCGGCAGCTTCACCAGTTCCTCCGGCCCGTGCGGGGCGTCGGCGTCAAAGAACAGGCTGTCGCCCGGCCGCATGTGGAAGCGCTGGTCGCCGTGCCGGTAGACGATCTCGCCCTCCAGCATGTGCAGAAACTCCATGCCGGCATGCTGGAAGGTCGGGAAGACGTCCGAGCCGGTGGTGAGCGTGATCAGATACGGCTCGACCGTGACGCCGCTGGTGTTCTCGTGGATGTGGCCGAGGAGATTGTACTGGTGGCCGGCCCGCGTGCCGCGCCGCTCCAGCTCCACGCCCTCGCCGGCTGGCACGAAGACGGCATTGCGCACCTGTTCGTAAGTCCGGAAGAAGGCGGTGATCGGCAGGCCAAGCGCCCTGGCGAGTGACTGCAGCGTGGTGAGCGAGGGCGAGATGTTGCCGTTCTCGATCTTCGACAACATGCCGAGCGACAGGCCCGTGGCGCTGGCGAGGTCGGCGACGGTGATGCCGAGTTCCTTGCGCCGTGCCCGAACCGCGATGCCGATCGCCATCTCGAGATTGTTCTCGCGCGTCTCGCGGACCGCGTGCGGATCCTGGCGCAGCTTCGGTGGCTCGGCCGCCGGGTCCGATCCGCCATTCTCTCGGTCCGATATCGCCATGTCGCCCCCGTGCCTTCCGGTGATCATCTATCGTCGGCGCGATCCTGCGCAACCACGCGTCCCATCTCCGACAGGGATCCGCGGCGCCGTCGCGCCTCGCTCGGGCTCGATCCGTACGCCGCGCGAAAGCTGCGCGAGAAATGCCCGGCGCTGGAAAACCCCGTCGCGTAGGCGATCTCGGCAAGGCGCAGCGGGCTTTCATGCAGCAGGCGCTTCGCATGGTCCAGCCGGACGCGCCGGTAGGCTTCGGAGAAGGACATTGCCCGGTGCTGCGCGAACAGCCGGTCCACGTGGCGCGGCGAGACGCCCGCGAGACGCGCCATCGCCGCGCGGGACAGCGGCGTTTCGATATTCGCCTCCATCGCGGCCAGCACCGTCACCAGCGCCGGATGGTGGACGCCGTATCGCTCGGCCAGCGAAGCCCGTTGCGGCCCCGCGGCTTCCCCAACGTCGGCATGGAGAAACCAGTCGGAGACGCGACGGGCGAAATCCGCCCCCATCCGCGCGGCGATCAGCGCATGCATCATGTCGAGTGGCGCGACGCCGCCGCCGCAGGTCAGCCGGTCCCGATCGATGACGAAGCGGGCCTGCTCGGGCATCAGGTCGGGAAAGGCCTCGCGCAGCGCCGGCGCGTGCTCCCAATGGATGGTGAAACGTCGCCCGGCGAGCAGCCCGGCTGCCGCGAGCACATAAGGCCCGCCCGAGATGCCGCCGATCGACACACCCTCGCTGGCGACCGCGCGCAAGGCCGCGTGCACGGCCGGGCGGTGCCAGTCTTCCGGTGAGCCGCCGGCGCAGACGAACAGCGTGTCGAGCCCGCTGCCGCGCGCCGGCAGGGCCGCTGCCGGAACCGTCGCGGTGCCCGAGGACGGCACCGCGGCCGGCGTCTCGGCGAAGGCGCATATCTCGTAGAGCGGGCGCCCGGCAATCAGATTGGCCGCCCGGAACGGCTCGCTGGCCGCCGCGAAGGACATCAGGGCGAAGCCGGGGAGGAGGAGAAAGCCGATGCGCCGGACCGGCGCGTCTTTCGAAGAGCGCATGTCCTATGGGTAACGGATTCGGTCCCTTTTATGCAAGCAATCCGGCGCGGCGCGGCGCAAAGCTCGACCGTCGCAGCCTCCGACGGGACCGTCCATGCGCTATTCCGCCCTGTCCATCCTCCGCCACGGGTTACGCGGCAATCGCGACTGGCAGGCCGCCTGGCGCAACCCGGCGCCGAAGCCGGCCTACGACGTCGTCATCGTCGGGGGCGGCGGCCACGGGCTCGCCACCGCCTACTACCTCGCCAAGGAATACGGCGTCCGCAACGTCGCTGTTCTCGAAAAAGGCTGGCTCGGCGCCGGCAATATCGGCCGCAACACGACGATCATCCGCTCGAACTACCTCTTGCCCGGCAACAACCCGTTCTACGAGCTGTCGCTGAAGCTCTGGGAAGGGCTGGAGCAGGACTTCAACTACAACGCCATGGTCTCGCAGCGCGGGGTCATCAATCTCTTCCACTCCGACGCGCAGCGAGACGCCTATGCGCGGCGCGGCAATGCCATGCGCCTGCACGGCGTCGACGCCGAGCTGATCGACGCCGAAGTGCTGCGCGCCCGGCTGCCCTATCTCGATTTCGACAATGCCCGCTTTCCGATCAAGGGGGCGCTCGTCCAGCCGCGCGGCGGCACGGTGCGCCATGATGCGGTGGCCTGGGGCTACGCGCGCGGCGCCGACCGGCTCGGCGTCGACGTGATCCAGCACTGCGAGGTGACCGGCATCAGGCGCGAGAACGGCCGGATATCAGGCGTCGAGACGAGCAAAGGCTTCATCGGCGCCGGCAAGCTGGCGCTCGCCACCGCCGGCCATTCTTCGCGCACCGCCGCCATGGTCGACATGGTGCTGCCGCTGGAGAGCCACGTCCTGCAGGCCTTCGTGTCGGAGGGGCTGAAACCCTTCATCGACAATGTCGTGACCTTCGGCGCCGGGCATTTCTACGTGTCGCAGTCCGACAAGGGCGGTCTGGTCTTCGGCGGCGACATCGACGGCTACAATTCCTATGCCCAGCGCGGCAATCTCGCCACCGTCGAGCATGTCGCCGAGGCCGGCGTCGCGATGATCCCCGGCCTGTCCAAGCTGCGGGTGCTGCGCTCCTGGGGCGGGGTGATGGACATGTCGATGGACGGCTCGCCGATCATCGACCGCACCCATATCGACAATCTCTATCTCAACGCCGGCTGGTGCTATGGCGGCTTCAAGGCGACGCCGGCCTCCGGTCTCTGCTTCGCCCATCTGATCGCGCGCGACGAGCCGCACGAGACGGCGCGCGCCTTCCGGCTCGACCGCTTCCGGCGCGGTTATCTGATCGATGAAAAGGGCCAGGGCGCCCAGCCGAACCTGCATTGAGGAGACCGCGATGGCCAGTCTGATACGCTGCCCGCATTGCGGGGCGCGCCCGAGGGAAGAATTCACCGTGAGGGGTGCTGCCCTTGCCCGCCCGGCACCCGAAGCCGGCGAGGCGGCGTGGTACGCCTATGTCTATCTGCGCGAGAACCCGCGCGGCCCCCATGCCGAGCACTGGCACCATTCGGCCGGCTGCCGCCGCTGGCTGGTAGTGACGCGCGACACCGCCACCCACGAGACGCTCGGCGTCGCGGATGCCGCCGCCGCGGTGGAGCAGACCCGATGACCGCCCATCGTCTCCCACAGGGCGGGCGGATCGACCGCTCCCGCACGCTGTCCTTCAGCTTCGACGGCAAGATCCTGACCGGCCATCCCGGCGATACGCTGGCCTCCGCTCTGATGGCGAACGGCCGGCTGGTGATGGGCCGCTCCTTCAAGTACCACCGCCCGCGCGGGCCGGTGACGGCGGGCGCGGCCGAGCCCAACGCGCTGGTGACGCTCGGCACGGGCGGTCGGCGCCAGCCCAACACCCGCGCCACGATGGTCGAGCTCCACGACGGCCTCGTCGCCGAGAGCCAGAATTGCTGGCCGTCGCTCGACCACGATATCGGCGCGCTGAACGGGCTCCTGTCGCCGTTCCTCTCCGCCGGCTTCTACTACAAGACCTTCATGTGGCCGGCCGCCTTCTGGGAAAAGGTCTACGAGCCGCTGATCCGTCGCGCCGCCGGCCTCGGCCGGGCCGGCTACGAGGCGGACCCCGATACCTACGAAAAGCTCTGGGCGCATTGCGACCTGCTGGTGGTCGGTGCCGGGCCGGCCGGCCTTGCCGCGGCGCTGACCGCCGGCCGCGCCGGCGCCGAGGTGATCCTCGCCGACGAGAACCCGCAAGCCGGAGGCACGCTGGTCGGCGATGTTTCCCGTGAATCATGGTTGCGCGCGACGCTGGCCGAGCTGGATAGCCTGCCGAACGTGCGTGTGATGGCCCGCACGACGGCCTTCGGCTGGTACGATGACATGGTGTTCGGCGCGGTCGAGCAGGTCGGCGCCGGCCAGCCCGCCGAGCGGCTCTGGCGCATCGCCGCGCGCCGCGCCGTGCTCGCCACCGGCGCCGAGGAGCGCCCGCTGGTGTTCGGCGGCAACGATCTGCCTGGCGTGATGACCGCCGACGCCATGGTCGCCTACGCCCGCCGCCATGGCGTCGCCGCCGGCCGCCGCGTCGCGGTCTTCGCCAGTTCCGGCGCCGGCGCGCGCGCCGCCGAGGCCCTGGAGGCTGCCGGGGTCGACGTCGTGGCGCTGATCGACGCCCGCGCCGAGGCCGAAACGCCAGCAGTCCACGCCCGCATCCTCAAGGGCGCGATGGTCGCGGGCGTAAGTGGGAACAAGGAAGTGCGCTCGCTGCTGGTACGCCGTGCCGACGGGCGCGAGGAAACGATCGAGGCCGATGCGCTGGCGATGTCGGGCGGCTTCAGCCCGCGCATCCATCTCGCCTGCCATCGCGGCGGCAAGCCCCGCTGGAGCGAGGCGCATGGCGCCTTCCTGGCGCCGGAAGCGCTCGGTGCGCTGTCCCTGGCGGGCTCCGCGAACGGCGCCTGGCGGTTGTCCGACTGCCTCGCCGAGGGCGGCCGCGCCGCATCGAGCGCGCTGGAGGGGCTTGGCATCAATGCCGCACTTCCCGATTTCGGCGCGATGGAGGAAGGCCCCGACCCGGCGCCGGCGCGCAGGCTCTGTCAGGTGTCGAATCCCAGGGGCAAGGCCTTCGTCGACTTCCAGAACGACGTGCATCTGCGCGATCTCGGCCTTGCGGTCCGCGAGGGCTTTTCGCATGTCGAACTCGCCAAGCGCTACACCACCACCGGCATGGCCACCGACCAGGGCAAGCTGTCCAACGTCAACGCCATCGGCATCCTTGCCGAGGCACGGGGCGTCTCGCCGGCCGAGATCGGCACCACCACCTTCCGCCCGTTCTACACGCCGGTCTCCTTCGGCGCGCTGACAGGCTCGGCCCGGGGTGAGCATTTCAGCCCGGTGCGCCGCTCGCCGCTGCATGGCTGGGCGGAGAAGAATGGCGCGCGCTTCGTGGAAGCCGGTTTGTGGCATCGCTCGGCCTTCTTCCCACGCGACGGCGAGACGACCTGGCGGAAAAGCGTCGACCGGGAGGTGCGCACAGTGCGCGAAGCGGCCGGGCTCTGCGACGTGTCGACGCTCGGCAAGATCGAGATCTTCGGGCCGGATGCCGCCGAGTTCCTCAACCGTGTCTACTGCAACGCCTTCCTCAAGCTGCCCGTCGGCAAGGCCCGCTACGGGGTGATGCTGCGCGAGGACGGCCATGTTTACGACGACGGCACGACCAGCCGGCTCGCACCGGAGCATTTCATCATGACCACGACGACGGCGCTCGCCGCCGGCGTCCTTACCCATCTGGAATATTGTGCGCAGGTGCTCTGGCCGGAACTTGCGGTCGCCATGGCGTCGGCCACCGACCAGTGGGCGCAGATGGCGCTGGCCGGGCCGAAATCCCGGACGATCCTTCAGGGCATCGTCGACATCGACCTTTCCGACGAAGCCGTGCCCTTCATGGCCGCGCGCGAAGTCACGCTGTTCGGCGGGCGGCTGGAAGGGCGGCTCTTCCGCATCTCCTTCTCGGGGGAACTGGCCTACGAGATCGCCGTGCCCGCCGGCCATGGCGAGGCGCTCGCCGACGCGATCATGGCGGCGGGGGCGCCGCACGGCGTCTGCGCCTATGGCACCGAGGCCCTCGGCGTGCTGCGCATCGAAAAGGGCCACGTCACCCACGCCGAAATCAACGGCACGGTGACGCCGGCCGACCTCGGCATGGGCCGCATGGTGTCGCAGACCAAGGTGGATTTCATCGGCAAGCACATGCTGGGCCGCGAAGGCCTGGTCGCGCCGGACCGGCCGCGCCTCGTCGGTATCAGGCCGCTCGATCCGGCACAGAGCTTCAAGACCGGCTCCCATATCCTCGCCAAGGGCGCCGAAGCGACGCTCGAGAACGACGAGGGCTACGTCACCTCTTCCTGCTTCTCGCCACATGTCGGCTCGACCATCGGCCTGGCTCTCGTCAAGCGCGGCGCCGAGCGGCATGGCGAGGAGGTGCTGGCCTGGAATGCGCTGGCCGGCGAGTTCACGCCGGCGCTGCTGGTCGATCCGGTCTTCGTCGATCCCGAGAACAGGAAGCTCCATGGCTGATCTCGCCCCCGCCGCCCGCCCGGTCCTGGCCTTCGCGCCGCTCGGGACGCCGGAAACGCCGCTGCGCCTCGTCGCGCTGCCCGAGGGCCGGGTGATCCACGCCCTCGCCACGGTGCGGGGTCTCGATCTCACCGACCGTCTCGCCGTCATCGCCGGCGATGCGCCCTTCGCCGTGCGCGCCTATGCGCCCGGCCAGTGGTTTCTCGTGGAGGACACACCGCTGGCGCCGGGCGATCTTGCCCGATTGGCCGAACAGGTCACCGGCCAGCTGGCGCTGTCCGACCAGAGCCATGGCCGCGTTCGCCTGTCGATCGAAGGACCGGCGGCCCGGCATCTCCTCGCCAAGGGGACGGGCGTCAATCTCGGTGAATCGGCCTTCCCGGTCGGCCACTCGGCGCCGACGCTCTACGGCCATGTCGGCATCCACCTCACCCGGACGGCGCCGGAGCGCTACGAACTCCTCGTGCTGCGCAGCTTTGCCGTCGATCTCTGGGAACAGCTGGCGAAGGGCGGCGCCGAATTTCTGGGGACGGGTTCAGCCGCGCACTGACGCTTCGCGGCAGGTCAGCGTGTCCGGTCCGCCATCAGGAAAGTCAGCACCACGTCGACGACGTGGACGCGCCGCGCCGCGAGCCAGTCCGGGGCGCCGAGGTCGCGCTTGAACATCACCGACAGCGTATCGCGCTGGGCGAGATGGATGATGCACAGCGACCGGATGGTCACGTAGAGCTGCGGCGGATCGATCTCTATCCGGAAGTCGCCGCTCGCACGGCCACGACGCAGCAGATCCTCGATCGTCTCCACCAGCGGCAGCGCCGAATCCGAGACGGCGGGCAGGTTCCGCACGAAGCGGCCATGGGCCATGTTCTCGTTGCGGATCATCGCGACGAATTGCGGGTTGTCGCGCAGATAGTCGAAGGTGAACTCGACGAGGCGCCGCATCCCGTCGGCCGGGGGGAGCGCTCCGAGATCCAGCTGGCGTTCGAGGACGCGGATGCCGGCATAGGTGTCGGCCAAGGCTGTGAGGTAGAGCTCCTCCTTGCCGCCGAAATAGCGATAGATCATCTGGATGTTGGCCTCGGCGGCCCTGGCGATCTGGTCGATCCGCGCGCCGGCGAACCCGTGCTCGGCGAACGCCGCCTTGCCCGCATCGAGAATCCGCTGGCGGGTGGCCGCGGCGTCCCGCTTGCGCGGCGGCCTGGCATCGATGGTCGTGTCATCCTTGGCCAGATCGGCAGTCCTTCACGGCGGTTGGCACCCGATCGTGCATTTTAAGCAGGCACCTGACCCTTCCTTAGCCATCGACGCTCCGTGGCGAAAGCCGGTCGCCGGCCTTCGGCTTCATCTCACAAGTAATAATTTCCTTGCATAGCAGGCGCCGGCCCTGCCGGCCGGCGATTGGCCTGCTTCTTGCAAAGCCGTTTCCATGGGCGCTCGGGCGCACCATCCATTCAACGGCAAGGGAGCGTCGAGATGACCGTCAACCGATCCAGCATTCTGGCCAGGCTGCTCGCGGCCGGTACTGCCGCCTGGGCGATCGCCGCACCAGCACAGGCCGCCGATCCGATCAAGATCGGCCATGTCGCGGCGCTCTCGGGTGCCTCCGCCCAGTCCGGCGAGGCGATCACCCGCGGCCTGAAGATCGCCATCGACGAGATCAACGAGGACGGCGGCCTGCTTGATGGACGCATGCTCGAACTCGTCCAGCGCGACGACCAGTCGACGCCGCCGCGCGGCCTCATCGCGGCGCGCGAGCTGATCGACAGCGAAGGCGTCGCGGCGTTCTTCGGCGGCATCGACTCGCCCGTCTCGCTGGCCATCGCGCCGCTCGCCAACCAGACCGAGACGCCCTTCGTCGCCGTCTGGGCCGCAGCGACCGGCATCACCCGCAACGGCGCCAACCCCAATTTCGTCTTCCGGGTCTCGGCCGTCGACGCCCTGGTCGACGTGAAGCTGCTCGACTACGCCAGCGATAAGTTCGGCGCCGCGAAGATCGGGCTGATGCTGATCAACAATCCCTGGGGCCAGTCCAACGAGGAAGGGCTGGAGGCCGCCGACGCCGAGAACGACGCGGTCGAGATCGTCGGCGTCGAGAAGTTCGAGGCCGCGGACGTCGACATGACGCCGCAGCTGATGCGGCTGCAGGCGGCGGGCGCCGAGGCGATCGTGCTGGTCGTCAACGCGCCTCCGGGCGCGCAGGTGATGAAGTCGCGCGAGCGCATGGGCTGGGACGTGCCGGTGGTGTCGCACTGGGGCATCTCGGGCGGGCGCTTTCCCGAACTCGCTGGCCCGACGGCCGGTGACGCGCATTTCGTCCAGACCTATTCCTTCTTCGGCGAGCTCGGCACCGTCGGCGACGCCTTCATGCAGAAGCTGATGGCGGCCTACCCGGAGATCACCGGGCCGCAGGACATCTTCTCGCCCGTGGGCACCGCCAACGCCTATGACGCCATGCATCTCGTCGCCCAGGCGATCGAGCAGGCGGGCTCGACCGAGGGCGATGCCATCCGCGTGGCGCTCGAAAATCTCGAGACGCCCTATGAGGGGCTGATCAAGACCTACGACAAGCCGTTCTCGGCCGAGGAGCACGATGCGCTGGGGGCGGACGACTACATCATGGTCCGCTACGACGGCGACCAGGTCGTTCCCACGGAGTGACGCGGCCAGCGACCCGGCGGGGGACGTCCTCGCCGGTCCTGTCGCCGGCATCAGGGTTCCCCGCACAAGCATCGAAGCATCACGATGATCTTTCTCTCCGCCCTCGTCACCGGGCTGGGGCTCGGCAGCATGTACGGGCTGCTCGCCCTCGGCTTCTACGTCACCTACGTCGTCTCCCGGACGGTCAATTTCGCCCAGGGATCGACGATGATGCTGGGGGCGGTGCTGACCTTCACCCTGACGGTGACGCTCGGCTGGCCCTCGCCGGTCGCGATCGTCTGCGCGCTCGCGGCCTGCGCTGCCTGGGGGCTCGTCGTCGAGCGGATCGCCGTGCGGCCCTTCGTGCGGCGCGGTTCCGACGCCTGGCTGATGGCGACGGTGGCGCTCGGCATCGTCATCGACAATGTCGTGCTGTTCACCTTCGGCCGCGATCCGCGCGGCATGCCGCCGACGGCGCTCGTCACCGAGACCGTCGACGTCGCGGGCGTGCGCGTCCAGCTGCAGCAGATCCTGATCCCGCTGGTCGGCATCGGCATCGCCGTCGCCTTCACGCTTCTCGCAAGGCGGACCAGACAGGGCCTGGCGATGATGGCAGTGGTCCAGAACACCGCCGCGGCCCGGCTGATGGGCATCAATACGGAAGCCGCGGTATCTGCGGCCTTCATCCTGTCCGGCCTCTTTGCCGGCATGGCCGGCATCCTGATCGCGCCGCTGTTCACGATCTCCTCGACGATGGGCACGCTGTTCGGCATCAAGGCCTTCGCCGTGGCGATCCTCGGCGGCATCACCAACCCCTGGGGCGTGATGTGCGCCGGGCTGCTCTACGGCGTCGCCGAGGCGATGATCACCGCCAGCTTCGGCTCGACCTACACGCAGATCGCCGCCTTCTCGCTGGTCATCGTGGCGCTCGCCGTCCGGCCGGACGGGCTGTTCGGCCGCGCGGAGGTGAAGAAGGTTTGAGATACGCGACCCCCCTGGCGGCCATCGCGCTCGGCGCCCTCGCCCTTTTCACCATCTTCACCGGCAACGGCTACCAGCTCTTCGTCCTGTCGCTGCTGGGACTGACGGCGATCGTCGGCATCGGGCTCAACATCCTCGTCGGAATGACCGGGCAGATCTCGCTCGGCCATGTCGGCTTCTATGCCATCGGCGCCTATACGGTCGGCATCCTGACCAAGGACTACGGCCTCAGCTTCTGGCTGGCGCTGCCGCTCGCCGGACTGCTGGCGGCAGTCGCCGGAGCCCTCCTGTCGATCCCGGCACTCCGGGTGCGCGGGCCGTATCTGGCGATGATCACCATCGCCTTCGGCTTCATCGTCGAGCAGAGCGCGGCGGAACTCAGCTGGCTCACCGGCGGGTGGAACGGCATCCTCGGCATCGCCCCGTCCTCGCTCTTCGGGATGAGCTTCTCGCCGCGCGACACCGCGCTGCTGGTCCTCGTCCTCGTCGCGGCGTCGCTGCTCTTCTATGCCCGCTTCAGCGCCAGCCGCTGGGGCACAGCGCTGCGCGCGCTGCGGGATTCGGAGGTCGCGGCCGGGTCGATCGGCCTCGATCCGGTGCGGCTGCGCTGCGTCGCCTTCGCGCTCTCGGCCGCCTTCGCGGGCATCGCCGGTGGCGTCTACGCGGTCCTCAGCGGCTTCATCAGCCCGGAGAGCTTTCCGTTCTTCGAATCGATCCTGTTCCTCCTCGTCGTCATGATCGGCGGTGCGGACACGATCCTCGGGCCGCTCATCGGCGCCATCGTGGTCATCCTCCTGCCGGAAGTGTTCTCCGCCCTCGCCGAATACCGGCTCCTCGTCGTCGGATTGCTGCTCCTGGTCGTCCTGCGCCTCGCACCGCGCGGCATCGTCGGCGGCCTGCAACAGATCGCGGCCCGGACGCTCGGCAAGGACGCCGGCCCGCGCGTCGACCCGGAAGCCGCTGCCATCTTCCCGCGGGCGGAAGCCGCACGCGCGCTCGTCGTCACGGACCTTTCGATCACCTTCGGCGGCGTCAAGGCGGTGCAGGACCTGTCCTTCCGGGCCGAGCCCGGCGCGGTAACCAGCATCATCGGTCCCAACGGCGCCGGCAAGACGACGGTGCTGAACCTGATCACCGGCTACTACCAGCCGCAGTCGGGCACTGTGCGGCTCGGCGACCGGAACCTCGCCGGCAGCGCCGCGCATCGCGTGGCCCGTGCCGGGATCGCCCGATCCTACCAGACGACCCAGCTCTTCGAGCAGCTGAGCGTCCTCGACAATCTGATGATCGCCATGGTCGGCGGCAAGGCGCGGCCGCGCGACGCCTTCCGCCGTCTCGAAAGCAACGAGCGCGCCCGGCGCGCCGAGGCCCTGCTCGCCTTCGTCGGCTATCGCGGGACGCTGCAGACGCCCGCCGGGGCGCTCGCCCATATCGACAAGCGGCTGGTCGAGATCGCCCGCGCGCTGGCCTTCGCGCCAGAGGTGCTGCTGCTGGACGAACCAGCCGCCGGGCTCGGCGAGGACGATTCGGCCCAGCTTGCGGGGCTGATCCGGCGCATCGCCGAGGGCGGCATGTCCGTCGTCCTGATCGAGCACGACATGACGCTGGTCATGGGCGTCTCGGACCACATCCTCGTCTTGGACGCCGGGCGCAAGATCGCCGAGGGAACGCCCGCCGCCATCCGCGAAGACCCGGTCGTCCTCAAGGCCTATCTCGGCGACAACGAGATCGCTCTCCGCTCCCGCGCGGCGCCGAAAGATGCCGGCCCGTCGGTGCTCGCCGTGACCGGGCTGACGGCGTCCTACGGCGCCAGCGAGGTGCTGCGCGGCATCGATATCGCGGTCTCGCAGGGCGAGCTCGTCGCCGTCCTCGGCGCGAACGGTGCCGGCAAGTCGACGCTGATGCGCGCACTCGCCGGGCTGCACCGGCCGGTCGGCGGCAGCGTGTCCTTCGCCGGCCAGGAAGTCGGACAGTTGCCGGCGAACCGGATCGCCCGGCTGGGTCTCGTCCTGGTGCCGGAAGGCCGGCAGGTGTTCCCCGAGCTGACGGTGGAGCAGAACATCCGGCTCGGCGCCTATGGCCGACCATCCGCCGACCTGACCGGCGACATCGAAAAGCTCATGGATCGCTTCCCGCGCCTGCGCGAACGCCGGACGCAGCGGGCGGGCCTGCTCTCGGGCGGCGAGCAGCAGATGCTGGCGATCGCCCGCGGACTCGTCGCCAACCCTGAGGTGCTGCTCCTGGACGAGCCGTCGCTCGGCCTCGCGCCGGCGCTGATCCAGGACCTCTACGCGACGCTCGGCGCGCTGCGCGACGACGGCACGACGATCCTGCTGGTCGACCAGATGGCGGAAATGGCGCTGTCGATCGCCGACCGGGCCTATGTGCTGTCTTCGGGCGCCATCGTCGCCGGCGGCACCCCGGCCGAGGTTCGGCAGAGCGGCGTCCTGCACGACAGCTATCTCGGCGGTGGCACGGAAGCCGCCGCATGACCGACGCTCAAGGCCAGGGGAAACCGAACGCATGGACCTGATCATCCGCAACGCCCTCATACCGACGCGGCCGGGCGGGCCCGTCGACATCGGCATCGAGGCAGGGCGCATCGCCGCGATCGAGGCCGGTCTTTCCGCCGATGGCCCGGTTCTCGACGTCGACGGGCGGCTGGTGACGCCGGGCTTCGTCGAGACCCACATCCATCTCGACAAGTCCTGCATCCTCGATCGCTGCGCCTCGACGCGCGGCGACCTCGCCGAAGCGATCACCGAGACGGCGCGAGCCAAGAAGGAGTTCACGCCGGAAGACGTCTACGCCCGCGGCCGCCGCACGATCGAGAAATGCATCCTGCAGGGCACGACCCACATGCGCACCCAGCTGGAGGTCGATCCCGGCATCGGCCTGCGCGGCCTCGAGGGCGTGATGCAGCTCGTCGAGGATTATCGCTGGGCCATCGACATCGAGATCTGCGTGTTCCCGCAGGAGGGGCTGCTCAACAATCCCGGAACGGACGAGCTGATGGTCGAGGCGCTGCGCCGCGGCGCGAGAGCCGTCGGCGCGGCGCCCTACACCGACAGCGACCCGCACGGGCAGATCGACCGGGTGTTCGAGATGGCCCGCGAGTTCGACGTCGATGTCGACATGCATCTGGATTTCGGCGCCGATCCCGGCGCGCTGGATCTCGACTATGTCTGCGCGCAGGCGAGCCGCTTCGGCTGGGGCGGGCGGACCGCCATCGGCCACGTCACCAAGCTCGCCTATGTCGAGCCGGCGCGGCTCGCCGAGATCGCCGGCCGGATGCGCGACAGCGGGGTCGCGCTGACCGTCCTGCCGTCCACCGACCTCTTCCTGATGGGCCGCGACCGCGATCACGCGCAGACGCGCGGCGTTGCCCACGCGCATGAACTCCTGCATCACGGGGTCAACTGCTCGCTGTCCACCAACAACGTGCTCAACCCGTTCACGCCGTTCGGCGACTGCTCGCTGCTGCGGATGGCCAATCTGAATGCCAATATCTGCCATATCGGCTCGGTGGCAGACATGGCCGAGTGCTTTGCCATGGTGACCACGCGCTCGGCGCAGCTGATGAACATCGCCGATTATGGTCTCGAAATCGGCAAGTCCGCCGATCTCGCGGTCATCGACGGAGCGACGCCGTCCGCCGCGGTGGCCGAGCTCGCGCCGGTGCTGCACGCCTTCAAGCGCGGACGCCGCACGCTCACCCGCCAGCCCGCCCAGATCCACCGACCGAATTGAGACGACCATGCCCGACCTGAACCAGCCGAAGCTGTCGCGCGAATCCAGCGGCGCCTTCTGCCCCGACGCGAACCAGATCGCCCTGAGCGGCGCCAGTGAGGGGCCACTGGTCGGCCTCAGCTTCGCGGCAAAGGACGTCTTCGACATCGCCGGCGTAACCGCCGGCAATGGCCATCCCGACTGGCTGCGCACCCACGCGCCGGCGAGCCGCACCGCGCCGGCGGTCCAACGCATGCTGGATGCCGGGGCCGATCTCGCCGGCAAGACGATCGCCGACGAGCTCTGCTACTCGCTGACGGGCGAGAACTACCACTACGGCACGCCGGTGAACGCCCATGACCCGGCGCGCGTCCCCGGCGGTTCCTCGAGCGGCTCGGCGTCGGCCACCGCGGCGGGGCTGGTCGACTTCGCCCTCGGCACCGATTGCGGCGGCTCGGTGCGGGTGCCGGCAAGCTATTGCGGCCTCTACGGCATGCGGCCGACCCACGGGGCGGTTCCGACGGCGGGCGTGGTGCCGTTCGCGCCCAGCCTCGATTGCGTCGGCTGGTTCGCGCGGGACCCCGGCACTTTCGCGCGCGTCGGCGCGTTGCTGCTGCCCGACGACGCGCCGGCCGAACCGGTGACGCATCTCCTTCTGGCGGAGGACGCCTTCGCACTGCTCGACCCGGCGCTTCGCCCGGCATTCGCGGCTTCGATCGAACAGGTCGAGGCCGCCGTCGCGCCGGCGACGCCGGTCACCCTCTCCGAAGAAGGCCTCGACCAATGGTCCGAAACGTTCCGGACCGTGCAAGCCGGCGAGATCTGGGCGTCGCTCGGCGACTGGATCGAGGCGGTGAAGCCCCGCTTCGGCCCCGGCGTCAGCGAGCGCTTCGCCGCGGCGAAACTCTTGAATCCGGGTGCCATCGCGGCGGCCAAGGAACGGCGGCTGGCGATCCGCGGGCGGCTGGACGCTCTCCTGTCACCCGGGACGGCGATCATCACGCCGACCGTGCCGCGCATCGCCCCGCTGCGCAATCTGGCCGCCGCGGAAGTCGAGGTCGCCTACCGGCACGCGGCGATGAACCTGCTCTGCTGTGCCGGCCTGGCCGGCCTGCCGCAGGTCTCGCTGCCGCTGGCGACCTTCGAAGGCATGCCGATCGGGCTTTCGCTGCTGGGGCCGCGCGGCAGCGACCGCGCGCTGCTCGCCTTGGCTGCCAGTCTGGCGCCGGCGACCGCCTGAAGCCAGGCCGGTCGGCCTCGTCGGCAAAGCGGGCGCTGCCCTAACAGTCAATTGCCGTTTCACCTTTCGTCCCGAACCCAAGGACAGGCCCATGGATATCGATCTGCCGGAGATCATGGCGGAGGTCGAGGCGGCCTTCGCCCGCTACGAGACCGCGCTCGTGACCAACGACGTCGCGGTTCTCGACGAATTGTTCTGGAACGACCCACGCACCGTCCGCTACGGCGCCACCGAGAATCTCTACGGCTATGACGAGATCCGGGCCTTCCGGGCGGGTCGCAGCCCGAAGGGGCTGGCGCGGACGCTCCGGCGCACGCGGATCACCACCTTCGGCCGCGACTTCGCGACCGCGATGACGCTGTTCGACCGCGACAACGTCAACCGCATCGGCCGCCAGAGCCAGACATGGGTCCGCACCGAGGCCGGGTGGAGGATCGTCGCGGCGCATGTCAGCCTGGCGGACTGAGGCTTACGGGAGACGGCGGCGCAGCCCTCCTTGCGCGCGATGCCAGGCGGTTATCGTTCGGCGACCGCAGAGCCGCCGAACACAACCTGCCGGCGCAGCTCGCCGGTGAAGAGCCCGTAGATCATCGCCTGCTCCGGCGCGCTGGCAGCGTCGAGGGCGGCCCGGTGCCCGGCACTCAGCACCAGCTCGGTGGCGGCGATGTTGTCATGGAGCTGTTCGACGCGGCTGACGCCCATCAGGGCCGTGTCGACGCCCGGCCGCGACAGCACCCAGGAAAGCGCGACGCGCGCCGGCGTCTCGCCCAGCGCGCTCGCCACGGACTGCAGGGCGTCGACGATCCGCCAGTTCCGGTCGGTGAACAGCGCATCGCCGAACGGGTTGGCGCCGTCGAGCCGGCCGTCCTCCGCCGCGCGCGTGGTGCCGTCGCCGGCATCATTGGGCAGGCCGCCGGCGCGCGGGGCCGCCGCCTCGACCTTGGCGCGATCGTATTTGCCGGTCAGAAGCCCGTAGGCCAGCGGGCTCCACGGCATCATCCCGAGGCCCATTTCCCGCGCCAGCGGCAGGTGCTCGATCTCGACCTCGCGGCTGACCAGCGAATAGAAATACTGCAGCGCGATCGGGCCCGGCAGGCCCCGCACGGCCGCCAGCGTGGCGATGCGCGCGACATACCATGCGGGCGTGTTCGAGATGCCCCAGTAGCGGATCTTGCCGGCCCGCACGAGGCCGGCCATCGTCTCCAGCAGCTCCTCCGGCGGCGTCACGGCGTCCCATACATGGACCCAATAGAGATCGACATAGTCGGTGCCGAGCCGGCGGAGCGAGCCTTCCAGCGCGGCATGGACATGCTTGGCGCCGTTGCCGCCGGCATGCGGGCCCTTGCCGTCGGCGAAGCCCGACTTGGTGGCCACGACGAGCCTGTCCCGGAGCCCGCGATCGGCAACCATCGCGCCCAGCATCTCCTCGCTGCGCCCGCCGGCATAGATGTCGGCGGTGTCGATGAGGTTGCCGCCGGCCTCGACATAGGCGTCGAACACCGCTTCCGCCGCCGGGCGCTCCATGCCCCAGCGGGCAACGCCGAAGGTCATCGTGCCGAGCGCCAGCGGGCTGACGGAAAGGCCGGAGCAGCCGAGGGTGCGGTAATCGGTAAGGGCCATGAGAGGTCTTTCGTAGTGATCGCTATGGAATCTATCGCCCTTCAATCAGCCGCCGTCAACCTTCAATAGCGATCGCTACGTTTCCGTGCGCACGATTGCAGACACGGCGACGGCATCTGGCGTCGCAAGACCTCAGGGCACCCGTCGCGCTGGCCCGAGGCTGCATCCGGCTTAATGCGGGCTCGACAGCTTCATCATCACCAGTCCGGCGAGGATCAGCGCGCCGGCGACGAGGCGCATCGGCGTCACCGACTCGCCGAGGATGACGATACCGACCATGAACGCCCCGACGGCACCGATGCCGGTCCAGATCGTGTAGGCGGTGCCGAGCGGCAGCGTCTTCATGGAGATCGACAGCAGCGCGAAGCTTGCCGCCATCACGACCAGCGTGATGATCGTCGGCCAGAGGAGGGTGAATCCCTCCGAGCGCTTCATGAAATACGCCCAGACGACTTCCAGCACTCCGGCGGCGATGAGAAAGATCCAGGCCATGGTCCAACCCTTGCATGAGGGCCGGGTCGTCCCGGACGTGGTTCATCTCGAAAGCGAGGTCGTCCTGCTCGAACCTGAAGATGAGCCTTAAGGCGCGCCGCCGCAAGGCGCGGCGGCCAGAAGTGCGGCGACACCGTCACGTCGCCGGGTGGAGCCGCCGCGCCAGGCGCGCGATCCGTCGTGACCCGCCGACGCTTTGCGATTGGCACCGACGTTATTATAGTGACCGTTATGGAACCCGCAGCCAACTCGCCCCGCCGGACCGGACGTCCGCTCTCCTTCGATCGCCAGCAGGCGCTGAACGCGGCGATGATGCTGTTCTGGCAGCATGGCTACGAGGCGACGTCGGTGGCGCAGCTGACCAAAGCGATGGGGATCACGCCGCCCAGCCTCTACGCCGCCTTCGGCGACAAGAGCGGCCTGTTTCGCGAGGCGGTGCAACGCTACATGGCCGGCGGCGGCCGGACGGTGGCGGCGATCGTCGGCGGGACGTCGATGGCGCGGGATGCCGCGCGCGAGCTGCTGACCGCCGCGGCGCTCGGCGACACGCGCGACGATGCGCCGCCCGGCTGCCTTCTGGCGAGTTCGATCGTCACCGCTTCGGCGGAGGCGGCAGCGGTCCGCGAGGAACTGGCGGCGATCCGCCGCGACATCGAGGCGACGCTGCGCCGGCGGATCGAAAAGGACGTCGCCAGCGGCGCGCTACCGCCGGATGCCGACGCCGCCATGCTCGCCGGTCACGTGATGGCGGTCATCCAGGGCATGTCGACGCTCGCCAAGGACGGCGCGGACCGGGGCCGGCTGCTCGGCATCGTCGATGTCGCCATGGCCGGCTGGCCTTCCGGGCCGAGCGGATGATGGTTCCCTGAGGCGGCCTCAGCCGGACCCGCGTCACGCCTGCGGAACCGGCAGGCCTGCCGCTGCCCTCGCCCGGTCGGCATCCGCCGTCAGGCCCGCCAGGCCTTCGCGATAGGTCGGATAGCGGAAGACGTAGCCGGCCGCCTTCAGCCTTGCGTTGGAGACCCGCTTGTTCTCGCCGTAGAAACTCCGCGCCATCGGCGACAGCACGGCCGTGTCGAACGGGGTCTCCGGCGGCGCGGCGATGTCGGCGATGTCCGCCGCATAGGCGATCACGTCCTGCGGCGGGGCGGGCTCGTCGTCGGTGACGTTGAAGATGCCGCCGAGGCGGCGCTCGGCGAGGAGCTGCAGCGCGCCGGCAATGTCGTCGACATGGATGCGGTTGAACACCTGGCCGGGCTTGACCAGCCGCCGCGCCGTGCCGCTGGCGAGATTGACGAAGCCGTTGCGCCCCGGCCCGTAGATCCCCGACAGGCGCAGGATGGCGAGCGGCACGCCGCGGGTCGCCGCCGCCTTCTGCCAGGCGTCCTCCGCCGCGACGCGCTCGCGCGAGCGGGCCGAGACCGGCCGCACCTCCGCCGTCTCGTCGACCCAGCCGCCATCATGGTCGCCATAGACCCCGACCGTCGACAGATAGCCGATCCATTGCAGGTTCGGGCTGCCATGGGCGATCTCGTTCTCGTACCAGCGCAGCACCGGGTCGCCGGGCCGCGCATTCGCGCCACCGACATGGGCGCCGGCGGGTGCCTCATGGCCCGGCGGCACCGAGATCAGGAGATGCGTCGCGCGGTACAGCGCCGAGGCGATGCCGTCGGTCGGATGCTCGCCGTCGAAGACGAAGGGCTTGAGCCCGTGCGCCGCCAGATGGGATGCCTTGTCGCGGGTCCGCACCGTGACGCCCTCGACGCTCTTCGGATCGAGCGTCGCGACGAAGTGGCCCGCCGAATAGCCGTGGCCGAAGACGAAGTACCGGGACTCGGTCAATGCCGGGACGGCCCGAAGCGCCATCCCGGCCGCACCACTTCGCCGACTTCGAGCCGGCCGATCCGCAGCCGCCCAATCTCGGCCTCGCCGACCCGGGCCTGGCCCACCGAGAGCCGGCCGATGGCGAACGCCCCGATCGCCAAAGCGCCGATGGCGACGGCACCGAGCGACAGCGCGCCGATCGCCCCGGCGCCCATCGCGCCAGCTCCGACGGCGCCGCTGCCAAGGAGTTCCTGGCGCTGCAGGGCTTCGGGGATGTTGTCGCTCGCCCAGCGCAAGGATTGACGGGCTTTCTCAAGCCCGGCCTTGCGCGCGTCGTCGGCGGTCTCCGCAACCTTGCCGGCTGCTTCCTCGACCGCCGCGACGGTCGCCTCAGTCTTTTTGCCCCAGCGCATGCCATTCACTCCTGACCAAAGGATCTTCCTCCCTATCAAGCGCAGCCGGGCGCCGGCGCAAGGCGTCGGCCGGAGAAAGCCGTCCGAGCGCCCACACCGCCATGGCCCGGACCAGCGGCGCGGGGTCGCCCAGGAGTCGCTCGACCGGCGGCAGCAGCGCCGCCAGGCCCGAATTGCCTGCGGCGATCAGGCAGTTGGACACGAACTTCGCCCGGCCGATGCGCTTGATCGGCGAGCCGGAGAACAAAGCGCGGAACGCGGCATCGTCGAGGCCGAGCAGATGCTCCAGCGAGGGCGCCCGCAGATCGTCGCGAGCAATCAGCCTCGCCTCCCGCGCCGTGCTCGCGAACTTGTTCCACGGGCAGACGGCGAGGCAGTCGTCGCAGCCATAGATTCGGTTGCCCATGGCCTGTCGGAATTCGCGCGGCACCACGTTCCGCGTCTCGATGGTGAGGTAGGAGATGCAGCGGCGCGCGTCGAGCTGGTAGGGCACCGGGAAGGCATTGGTCGGGCAGACGTCCTGGCAGGCGCGGCAGGAGCCGCAGAGATCCTGCCCCGGCGCGTCGGGCGGCAGGTCCAGCGTCGTGAAGATCGAACCGAGGAACAGCCAGGAGCCGTGCTCGCGCGAGACGAGGTTCGTATGCTTGCCCTGCCAGCCGAGCCCGGCCATCTCGCCCATCGGCTTTTCCATCACCGGGGCGGTGTCGACGAAGACCTTCACCTCGTGCTCGCCGGCGCCAGCCTGGCGCGCCTGCGCCAGCAGCCGGCCGGCGAGTTCCTTCAGCCTTCCCTTGATCAGCTCGTGATAGTCGCGGTGGCGGGCATAGACCGAGATGGCGCCGCGATCGAGGCGCGAAAGGATCGCCAGCGGGTCCTCGTCGGGGCCGTAATTCATGCCGAGGACGATGATCGAGCGCACCTGTGGCCAGAGCGCCGTGGCAGAACGGCGGCGGCCGGCGGTCTCCGGCAGCCAGTCCATGCTGCCGTGGTGCCCGGCTTCGACGAAGGCGTCGAGGCGCTCGCCGGTGAGGACACCCTCGCTTGCCGCCGGTGCGATGCCGATGGCGTCGAAGCCGAGGCGGCGAGCGTCGGCCTCGATGAATCCCCGCAATTTTCCGGCGAGAGAGGCAGGCAGCGAAGATGACGCTACGTCCGCCGGCGGGGCGCTATTGGCGACGCGGTGAGCTCTCTGACTAAATCCATAGTCACGATTTCTCGAGGACGATTGAATCTTATCATTGTTCATGTAAATCTTGCCGAAGACTGATGGAGCGACACAATGAGCACCGCTGTCGTCAACTGGATAACCTTGGCACTGCTGTTTCTTTTGCCCATGGTGCCAGCCTTCGTGCTTTATCGATTTCTTCCGGCAGCCGGCGAGGTAGGTGGCACGCTGTACGGCGTGCCGATCAAGCTGACCGGCTCGATCGCCGGTTACGTCGTCGTCCTGATCATCGGCGTCAACTATGTCAGCATCGACGACGTCGCCGGGACAGACCGCTACCGGTTGTACACCATCGCCGGGACGGTGAAACTGGAAGGCATGACCGAGGAGCCGGACTACCGCCAGCTGACCATCAGCTACGCGCCGCGTTCCTACGAGATCGGGCGGCCCTATGGCGAGGGCCAGCTCGACTGGAAGGTGGTGACGCTACGGCCGGCCGAGTCCGTGACCGAAGGCTACCAGCCGCTGGCCGACATCCTGATCGGCTATCCGGATTTCGTCACCCAGAAGCTGACGCTCACGGCTGCGCAGCAGAACGGATCGGACAAGTCGCTGACGTTCGAGCCGGTGACCTTGCGCAAGAAGCGGCCCCTGACCCCGATCGGAGAAAGCGATGCGACCGTCGTCCTGCTCGAGTAGCCGCCGCCTTTCGTCGTCCTTCCTGGCGGCCGGAATGGGCGCATGGCTAGCGGCCGGGTCTGCCCCGGCTCTGGCAGGCGACCTGTATGGCGACGTGCTGGCCACGACCCACGCCGACGCCTCGCTGCGGCCGCTGCCCAACCAGCCGGTGGAGCTCTGCGACAAGGGCGGTGGCGGCTGCGCGAGCGAGATCACCGACGGGCAGGGTTACTACCAGTTCGAGGATCTGGAGAGCGGCACCTACACGCTCAAGGTGCCGGGCAGCGACGGCAGATGGCTGGAGAGGGACGTGACGGTCGACGCCGGACGCCCCCAGCAGCTGCGGATTCTTGCCAAATAAGGTTTGCGCACGGCGTCGATCCGGCGAGCGAGGGCTCCATCGGACACCATACGCGACGCGGTAGTTCGGTTCAGAAATCCAGCTGGGTGTAATGATGCACCGGCGGCAGGCCGCGGATGCGCTCGGTCAGCAGCGGCCGGAAGGACGGGCGCGACTTCAGCCGCATGTACCAGTCCTTGGCGGCCGGCTCCTCTTCCCAGTGGACCTCGCCGAGATAGTCGAGGATGGACATGGCGGCCGCCGCCGCGATGTCGGCATAGGACAGGCGCGGCCCGGCCAGCCAGTCGCGGCTTTCGGCGAGCCAGCCGAGATAGCGCAGATGATGCTTGAGGTTGGCCCGCGCGGCCCGGATCGCCGAGGCGTCCGGCGCGCCGCCGCCGGCTTCCGGCCGCATCTCCAGCTTGAACACCCGCTCGCGCACCAGATAGCGCGTCACTTCGCCGTCGAGTTTGACCAGGAACCATTCCGTCAGCCGGCGGGACTCCGCCCGCTCGATCGGCTTTTCCGGCATCAGCCGCTTGTCGCGCTGGAAGACGCCGCGGGTCTCGTCGAGATACTCGCCGACGACGCTGGCGCCGACGATCGCCGGCCCCTCGTCCTCGATCATCACCGGCAGCGTCGCGGCCGGATTGAGCGCCAGGAAGTCGCGCCGCTTCTCCCAGGGCCGTTCCTCGAGGAGCTCCACCCGCTCGCCGTATTCCCCGAGGACGAGCCGCGCGAAGCGCGAGGCGGCGGACATCGGGTGATGATAGAGTTTGAGCATGAAGGAGAGTGGGCTCTCGGCCGTTCGCCCGGGCCAACCGGCACGTGGCATGAAGGGTTCACGGAAAGCGACAGGCTGAGGCCGCTCGCCGGGATCATCGCAGCAATGCGTCAACTAAGTCTGAACGCCGATCCGCTCGCGTTCCTGGCCACATAGCAGCCACGGCGCCGCATGCAAGGCGTTGCAATCGCGGCGAAAGACGGCCAAAGCGGCGCCGGGCGCACGTGTCACGCCGCAAATCGACCATGATGCTCCGGCGACAGGTTCGGCCCAGCCATCGGCGCTAGACCGGCGCGACCCTGCCAGCACGGGACCAGAATGGATATCAAAGCGATCCTCGACGCCGTCCTGCTCGGCATCACCGAGGGCCTGACCGAGTTCATCCCGGTCTCCTCGACCGGCCACATCCTGCTGCTCGGGCATTTTCTCGGCTTTCACTCGACGGCACGCAGCTTCGAGGTGCTGATCCAGCTCGGCGCGATCCTGGCGATCCTCTCGGTCTATTTCGCCCGGCTGTGGCAGCTCTTCATCAGCCTGCCCTCGAGCGCCCGGAGCCGCCGCTTCGTCGGCGGAATCCTCCTCGCCTTCCTGCCGGCCGCGCTGTTCGGCGCGCTCGGCCACGATTTCATCAAGACGGTGCTGTTCGAATCGCCGATGGTGATCTGCGTCGCGCTGATCGTCGGCGGCGTCATCCTGCTGGTCATCGACCGCCTGCCGCTCAAGGTCCGCTATGACGACATCATGGACTATCCACTGTCGCTCTGCCTGAAGATCGGGCTGTTCCAGTGCCTGGCGCTGATCCCCGGCACGTCGCGCTCGGGCGCCACCATCGCCGGTTCGCTGCTGATGGGCACCGACAAGCGCTCCGCGGCGGAGTTCTCGTTCTTCCTGGCGATGCCGACCATGCTCGGCGCCTTCACCTACGACCTCCTAAAGAACCACCAGCTCCTGTCGGTCGACGATCTCTGGCTGGTGGCCATCGGCTTCGTCTCGGCCTTCCTGGCGGCCCTGTTCGTGGTGCGCCGGCTGCTCGACTTCGTTTCGCGGCACGGCTTCGCGCCCTTCGCCTGGTGGCGCATCGGCGTCGGCGTCGTCGGCATGGTGCTGCTGCTGGCCCTGCCGCCTGCCCCGGATGCCGGCACGGCCGCTCCGCTCGGCCACCGGGTCACCGACCACGGCGTGCCGGACGGGCAGTAGCCCCCGCCGCTCAGAGCAGTCCGAGGACGCCGCGCCGCACCAGGTCGAGCGCGAGGATCGCGAGGATCGTGCGCAGCATCACGCGAAAGTAGCGCTCGTCGAGCCGGCGCAGCAGCGCGGTACCGGCGAGCGTGCCGAGAAAACCGGTGACGATCATCGCCAGGAGCAGCGCCGCATAGGGCCACAGGACGATGCCCATGGCGAAGAAGGCGACCGCCTTCAGCGCGTGCTGGATCGCCGTCACCGCCGCCAGCGTCGCCACCACCGTCTCGCGCGCCTTGAAGGTCTGCGCGAACAAGGCGGCCATGATCGGCGCCGTGGCGCCGAAGAACATCGACAGGAAGGTCGTCACCGCCCCGGTCAGCGCGAAGCCGGCGAAGCCGAGCATGCCCAGCCGCGGGATCGGCACGAAGGTGACGAGGAGGATGAACAGGCCGATGGAGATCTGCAGCGCCGATTCGGGCAGCGCCACGACGAAGCGCGCGCCGATCAGCGCCCCGATCGCCCCGCCGAGCAGGAAGGGCGGCAGCGCGGCCCACGCGACGCCGCGGCGCTGGATGATCACGCGACCGCCATTGGAGGCGAGCTGGACGATGCCGTGCAGCGGGATCAGCACCGCCACCGGCAGGAACACCGTCATCACCGCCAGCAGCGACAGGCCGCCGCCGAGCCCGAAGGCGGCAGTCAGCGCCGAGGTGCAGAAGCTGGCGACGACGAGGATCGCGGCGCCGGCGGCGCCGAGCCCCGGCGGCAGGACCTCCATCGGCCGCCTGTGCCTCAGCGCTGCTCGTCGGATTCTTCGCGGCCGAGCCCGCCGGCCTGCGGCTGCGGCTGGGTGAACTGCCCCTGCGGCCGAAAGCGCACGAGATAGGTGGGCAGCACCGCCTCGAGCGTGCGGCCCCTGATGCCGAAGGCAGCGAGGGTGCGCCCCTCCGCCTCGGCGGCGTCCGAGACGACGTTGTCGTGGCGCAGCTGGCGCACCTGGTCGGGCGTCAGCGGCGCGCCGGGCAGATAGCGCATGACGCTCGCCATGCCGCCGGCGGCGCCGAACGGGATCGTCAGGAGGCGGCGCCGGCGGCCGATGATCCGCAGCATCTCCTCCATCATCTCGCGGAAGGTCAGCACTTCCGGCCCGCCCAGCTCGTAGAGGCGACCGCCCGGCACCGCGCCGTCCACCGTGGCGGCGATCGCCTCGGCGACGTCGCCGACATAGACCGGCTGAAAGCGGGTGTGGCCGCCGCCGATCAGCGGCAGGAACGGCGAGAACCGCGCCATGTCGGCGAAGCGGTTGAAGAACTGGTCCTCGGCGCCGAACACGATCGACGGGCGGATCACAGTGGCGTTGGGGATGGTCTCGAACACCGCCGCCTCGCCCAGCGCCTTGCTGCGCCCATAGGCGGTGTCGCCGTCCGCCGCGACGCCGATCGCCGAGATCTGGGTCACGCCGGCGCCGACGCCGCGCGCCGCCTCGGCCACCAGTCGGGCGCCGTCGGCCTGCAGCGCGTCGAAACGCTGCTTGCCGCTCTCGGCCAGGATGCCGACGAGATTGATCACGTGGTCGGCGCTCTCGACCGCCCGCTCGACCGACCACGGATAGCGCAGATTGGCCTGGATCGGCATGATCTGGCCCATGTTGCCGTTCGGCTGCAGGTGATAGGCGAGGTCCGGCCGGCGGCAGGCGACGCGGATGCGGTGGCCGCGCCTGGCCAGCGCCTGCACGACGTAGCGGCCGATGAAGCCCGATCCGCCGAACACCGCCACCGTCTTGCCCGTATCGACCGTCATTCCGCCCGCTCCTTCGATCGCTGCCGCATGGCGGCATCCTTCAGCGCGGTCATAGCCGGTTCACCGGGGGAGGTGAAGGCGAAACGCCGCCATGCCGGGCGATCGCCCGCGGCAAATCCGACCCGCCCGGGGTCGCCCACCGCCCCGCCTGCGCGATAATCGTCGCCGCGTGAAGCCGTTCCGCGACCATTCGGCAGAAACCGCGTTGACAGGGAGGGGTCCAGCTTCTAATGGTCCGCGCCGTGCCCAGGTGGCGGAATTGGTAGACGCGCACGGTTCAGGTCCGTGTGCCGCGAGGCGTGAAGGTTCGAGTCCTTTCCTGGGCACCATTTACCTGTACAGCAGCGACCAGCTAGGTCCTGAAGGATAGCCGCAAGCCCTGCATTGCAAAGGCTTTGCGTCCAGCATCGTCCAAAGACAATGCGTGACATCCGCAAGAGTTGGGGGTATTTCTGGGGGTGCAGGTAACGCCCTCAGTAGACCTCTGGAAGCCAATGCCCCTCTCGGACGTCAAGATCCGCAGCGCTCCGGCGCGCGACAAGCCCTACAAGATTTTTGACGGCGGGGGCCTCCATCTGCTCGTCACTCCCAAGGAGGCGCGGCTGTGGCGCCTCAAATATCGATTCGCCGGCCGCGAAAAGCTCTTGTCGTTCGGACCCTATCCGCTGGTTTCCTTGAAGCTGGCACGTTCCAAGCGGGATGCTGCCCGGCTGCAACTGCTCGAGGGCCAGGATCCAGGAGAGGTTCGGCGTGCTGCTCGCCTCAGCGAGGAGCGCGATCGTGCGCTGACCTTCGATCATATTGCGGCAGAGTACCTCGAGAAACTCGAACGGGAAGGGCGTGCTGCAGCGACGATGAAGAAGACGCGCTGGCTTCTGGATATCGTCAAGCCACGACTGGGATCCCGCCCGATCGCGCAGATTGAAGCACCGGACGTTCTGGAGCTGCTGCGACAGATCGAGAGCAATGGCACCTACGAGACATCGCGCCGCCTTCGAAGCACCATCGGGACTGTCTTTCGCTTCGCCATCGCCACCGGGCGGGCAAGCTCGGATCCGACCGCCGCCCTGAAAGGCGCTCTTGTGCGCCCGCAGGTCAAATTGCGCTCGGCGTTGCTCGATCCCAGGGAGGTCGGGAAGCTGCTGCTGACGATCGAGACATCCTCTGGCCAGCCCACAACGAAGCACGCCCTATGCTTGTTAGCGCTTCTGGCGCCCCGGCCGGGAGAGCTGCGGCTTGCGAAATGGGAAGAGTTCGATCTTGACGGTGCAGTCTGGCGAGTGCCTGCCGAGCGAATGAAGATGCGACGGCCGCATCGTGTCCCGCTGCCACCGCAGGCTCTGCGGGAGCTTGCCGAACTCGCGCGGTGTACCGGCGACAGCGACTTCTTGTTTCCGTCAATCAACTCTTGGAAGAAGCCAATCTCCGAAAACACCCTCAACGTCGCTTTGAAGCGCATGGGTTACGGCGCCGATCAGGTTACCGCCCATGGATTCCGGGCGACCTTCAGTACGCTGGCAAATGAAAGCGGCCAATGGCATTCCGATGCGATCGAGCGCGCGCTGGCGCATGTCGAGAACAACGATGTCAGGCGCGCCTATGTGCGAGGGGAACATTGGGACGAACGCGTTCGCATGGCGCTCTGGTGGGCCGACCAACTTGATGCGTTCAGAGCGTTGGCACGGGCGTGACGGACGGCAACTCGGACAGCCCGCTAACCCTTTACACGCTTGGAGGAAGGAAAATCCTCAACGAGGCCGCGGTGGAAGCGATCTTGAGTCGCACCGGGCTGCCGCTTAGGGAAGGCTTTGACGCGGTTGCGCTGGAGCATCACCTGAATGAGTTGATCGATCGTACTCTCTTCAAGATGTTCACTCCGCGTTACTCGCGAGAAGAACATGAAACGTTGAGGCGCCACCTTCTCGCGTACGAGAAGCTCGGCCGGGAACTGTCGACGAAGGATTTCTTTCCACCGCGCCTCCCGAAGGGTTGGTACGACAAGACCATGACGTGGTTTGAGGACATGGACCCTCTTCTCGCGAGCCTGTCGCGCGGTGGCCGACCCGGCAAGATCCAGATCTCCTACTTCTACCCACGCGCACTTGGTCTATTCGCCTCGGCCTTCGGTGTCATTCCCGTCTCGACCAGTCGTGACAACAATCTCGAAGACGGCCCAACGGCCCGTTTCCTGCGCGAATTGCTGCGTCAGATCGACGAGGTTCTCGCTGTCACTTCATTTGAAGATTCATTGCCAGATAAAGAGCTCGTCAAGTTCCGCGACTTCAAGACCACCAACGCTGCGGTGAAACAAAATATTGCCCGTGCCATGAAGCTCGAAAACTCCGCAGCAACCGCTGCGACCGGTGCTTCAGGTGGGGCCCTAGGCTCGGCTAGAGCATCCAAGCTTTGGGAGGATTTCGAGCGCCAGTACAATGGCTTCCAGCCAAGCAGACCGCCGAGGTGACAAAACCTTGGCCCGAACGCCCTCAGTTTTGTCCCGATACACCGATCGTTACCGGACGTAGCCTGCGGTCTCAGGATCTCATTGGAACGACGGAGCAGACGACATGGGTAGCGATTTCGATGAAAAGCCTTGGGAAGGCATTGCGCCGACTGGGCGGATGTTGCGCCCCGAGGCTGTAATCACCCGCGTGGGGCTTTCTCGATCGCAAGTCTACCAGATGATTGCTGAAGAGCGTTTTCCTCCCTTCCTGAAGCTCAGCACCCGCGCCTCCGCAATGCCAGAAGCCTGGCTCGATGCCTTCATTGCTCGGCGCGCCGAAATTGCGATTGGCAAGTAGCCAAAAGCTATTCGAGGGTCTGAGCGACAGCCTGACCGACGCAACCGGCGATCTCTTGGGCTGAGAGCAGGCATGTCAAAATCGCAGTTCGCTAACGATATCATCCGCATTTCCGGGGGCCGCCAGTCCCTCGGCAAGGTCAAGAATATCACCCCCTCCTGGGGCATGTTGACCGCCACTCTCTCCAAGCCGCAGATCACGCAGGAGACCTTCAAGCAGTATATGGCGCTTAAGAAGGAGGAACAGGACCTCCTCAAGAACGTCAACGGCTTCTGGATCGGCAGCCATTGTATCGACGGCCGCCGGAAGAAGACGAACCTGCGCCCGCGCGACGTCCTGGCCCTCGACTTCGACAATATGACGCCGGCCTTGCTGTCGAAGATCATGCGGCGCGAGTTCAATATCCTCAAGCGCGTCGAGTTCTTCATCCACACGACGCGCAAGCACACGGCCGAGAAGCCGCGCATCCGCATGGTCTTCCCGCTCGCGAAGCCCTGCCAGATCGACGACTACACGGCCCTCTCGCGCATCGTCGCATGGTCGATCGACAAGACGATGGAGGCGGTCGACGACGTGTCGTTCCGCCCCGCGCAGATGATGTATAACCCGTCGCATTCCCGCGACGCCGAGTTCATCGCCAAGCTCTTCGCGGGCGAAATGCTCCTCGACCCGAGGGACGTCTTCAAGGCGTTCCGGGCACGCGACCTCGACCCGCACAATCACCTGCACCTGCCCTACTCGGAGTCGCAGGGCCAGAAGCGCCTCGCCGCCGAGAAGGCCGAGGACCCTTGGGAGAAGGACGGGATCGTCGGGGCCTTCTGCCGGGCCTTCCCGATCGAGCAGGCCATCGCCGAGTTCCTGCCCGAGGACTACGGGCCGGGCGATATGTCGGGCGCGAAGCCCCGCTACACCTACCTCAAGGGCACGACCGCGAACGGCGTCGAAATCCAGGACGACGGCCGCTTCCTCTACTCCCATCACACGTCGGACCCCTTGTCCGACATGCTCGTCAACGCCTTCGACGCGGTCCGCATCGTCAAGTTCGGCGCGCTCGACGAGAAGGTCGACGAGGACACGCCGATCGGCAAGCGCCCGTCCTTCAAGAAAATGGTCGAGTTCGCGCAGGCGATCCCGGCCGTGAAGAAGGACCTCGTCGAGCGCCGTTTCAGCGACGTCGAGGAGGCCTTCGACGACCTGGACCCGGAGCCCGAGGACGACGTCCATCCGTCGCCGCCGCGCACGCCCGACGTTCCGTCTAGTCGGGAACTGTCCGCCGAGGAACTGGAACTCCTCGGGCCGTCGGTCGACGACGCGGAAGAGGGCGGCGGACGCATCCCGGCCGACGCTTTCGACGACCTGCCGGCCGATCCCGACGAGGAGATCGAGAAGAGCGAGCAAGTATCGAAGGCCGCAGAGCGTCCGCCCGAGGATTGGCGGCAGGACCTCGACGCCACGAAGGACGGCGGGCTCAAGAAAACGATCTACAACTACTCGGTCATCTTCCAGAACGACTCCCGCTTCTACAAGCGGTTTGCTGACAACGAAATGCTCCAGGGCGAAGTCCTCTATCGCCCGATCACGTCGCGGTCGCGCTTCGGCGTCGACCTGCCGGTCAGGGACCGGGAGAACGGCGACCGGATCGAGGACTACATGGTCGCGCAGATGCGGACCGTGCTCGAAGGGCCGGCCGAGTTCGGCGGCTACGGCTTCCCGAATGCCCCGACGACGAACGTCAACGCGGCGATCTCGCTCGCGGCGAAGAGCTACCGCTTCCATCCGGTTCGGAACCTCGTCAAGGAAGGCCGCAAGCCGGTCATTTGGGACAAGGTCCCTCGCCTGGAGACGGTCCTCCAGCGGTACTTCAAGGTCGAGGACAACCCCTACATTCGCGAGGCCTTCCGCTTGATGATGCTGGCCGCCGTGACGCGCGCGTTCGAGCCGGGGCACAAGTTCGACTTCTGCCTGATCATCCAGGGCGAGCAGGGCATCGGCAAGTCGAGCTTCCTGGAAATGCTCGGGCGCTATTCCTGGTATGCCGTCTTCGACTGCGGCTTCGACGACGTCCAGAAGGCCGTCGAGAAGATGCAGGGCCACTCCATCATGGAGATCGGCGAAATGTCCGCCTATCACAAGTCGGACATGGACGCGATCAAGCAGTTCCTCTCGACGACCAAGGACACGGTCCGGCTGGCCTACGCTCACCGCGCGAAGGAATACCACCGGCAGGCCGTCTTCTTCGGCACGGTCAACACCGACCAGTTCCTCCGCGACCTCACCGGCAACCGCCGCATGTGGCCGGTCAAGGCCACCCTGCCGCGCAACGTGCCGTTCGACTTCACGGCGTTCGCGCGCGAGGTCGACCAGCTTTGGGCCGAGGCCTACGCGATCTATGCCGCCATGCGGGCAGCGAAGCCGAAGGGCTCGCTCTACCTCGATCTCTCGGACGCCGCCCGCCCCTATGCCATCGCGGCGCAGGACGGCGCGCAGATGGAGACGCAGGCTGAAATTTGGGGCGCGCAGATGGCCGCTTGGCTGGAGACCCCGGTCTCGAAGGAAGAGGCCCTGAACGGCGGCATGACCGACCGCTTCGACGACCTCGACGGCAAGCTCTACCTGCGGACCTGCGTCTCGACCTCGCAGCTTTGGCTTGATTGCCTCCAGATGCGCCGGGAGGACCTGCGGCCTAATCAAATGCAGTTCTCCGCAGCGCAGTCCCGCATTCCGGGCTGGCGGCGCGAAGACAGCCGGAAGAAGCACAAGTTCGACGGCGTGATGCTCCGCGCTTTGGTCCGCGAGGACGCTACGGAGGCTCAAATTTGGGAGCGGATCATGCCGTATGTCGAGTTAGATGACAGCGATCTCACCGGCTGAACCCGGTACGGGCAGCGTTCGACGCAGTTTTTTCGGCTTTGAATACAGAAGGGCGGCTCTCGGGTCGCCCTTTTTCGTCGATGCCACCCCGATGCCACCTACCGGGAGATGCCACCCCCAATCCCGGTGGCAGCCCGAGGTGGCATCCGGCTCAACCTATTGAGAGATATAATCCTTTTCGCCGTTTCTTGCCGAAAAGATGCCACCTCTGCCACCTGTCCTCCTATGTGGCACCTATACGTGCTTACCGCTGCTATATGGCTGTATATACGGTTCCTCTTCTTATTTCTGAGTCCTTATAGAAAAGGTGGCATCGGTGGCATCCCTACTCCTCAAACCCTTATAGCGCAGGCTTTTACGGGGATGCCGCCTGGGGATGCCACCCCGGATGCCACCTAAGCGAAAGAGCAAAAGCGGCATCCCCGTAGGTCGACTTAACCCGGATTTCGGTTAAATATGGAAAAGAACAAGGCTTTAAATACAGAAAAACTCCCACAGACCACGTGCTCCGCGCACCCCCTGGACGAGGCCACCCCGGCGAAGGACCCGAAGCGACCGTCTTTGCCCTAGATACAGAGCGACACCAGCACTGTTGCATATTCAAGTTATTGTCTTTGGCTACAGAACCGGCCTGCTCGTAGTTAGTAGGCAAGGATCGCCCCTGAATTGCGCTGCCCTCTGCCGCTGTCAGGAGGCCATTGATGGGTGCACGCCAACGACAAGCGGTGAATTAACGTCGGATGCCATTCATGCCTGGTGGAGTGCACCCAATTCTCCGGATATGCGGCGGTTGGGTCCTACTCGTCGACCGCAAACGTCGGAGCCGCCTTGGCCAAGGATCGAACGGCAAAGATCGTCGAGCCGCGTCCCTGGTCCCAGTCGTTCGTCAATATCAGCATCTCGTCGGTTCCCGGCCGGATGGCCATTGAGGTCGAGCGCAGATTGTGGCCTTCGTCACGCCCCGGCAGCAGATACTGTCCGATCGGCAGACCGAGCGGGTTGAAGACTAGGACGCGCCCCTGGCCATACATCGCGACGTAGACGTTGCCCTCGGCATCGAGGCGCAGCGAGTCGGGTCCGGCGCCGGTAAAGGTGTAGGTGATCAGGGCGCCGAACGGGGCAACGGTCGTGGCGTCGCTAAGCGAAACCCTATGCAGCTTGCCGCCGGCCAGTTCAGTAATCCAGAGCGTCTTGCCGTCCGCACTGAGGCCGATTCCGTTGGCGATCCGCAGATTGGGCAGGATAGAAACGGGGTCGCCGCCTTCTGGGCCGACATAGTATACCCCACCATCCGGCCGACTGGACCCGCCTTTGAAATCGGTGAAGTAGAATCCGCCCCGCTTGTCGAAGACGAGATCGTCGGCGAGGAAGCCGCTCGAGCGTGGCACGATTTCCTGAATATCTGTCCCGTCGTCGTCCATAGACACAACCGACCCCTGGGCCGCGAAGTCGCCGAGTTCCGCCATGTAGATGCGGCCGTTCTTATGGACTTCGAGGCCGGCGGGCCGCAGTTCGTTCTCCCCCAGGACGACGGAAAGCTTTTTGTCCGACGTCAGACGGTAGACGCGGCCGCCGAAGACTTCGCAGAACAGGAGGTCGCCTCCCGGCGTGAAGACCGGGCATTCGAGCTGGAGCGCCTCGTCCGAAACCTTGAAGTACTCGACGGCCTCGACCGTAGGCAGGTCAGCCTCGCTGACCGGCAGAGGCACCGCGCTCCGCAGGGCTTCCGGCAGATCCAGCGACGGCAGGACGGCATCGCCTTCCTGCGCCGCGGCGCCAACGCTCGTTAGGAGAAGCGCCGCCAGCGCCACTTTTCCGATTAGTATTCCAACCATGTTCGTTTCCTCCTCTTTTGCTGGTTGCTTGTTTCGCACAGTCGGGATCGTCATCCGCCCAGCGTCTCTCCTCCCCGTCGAGCCATATCCGCTGCGCGATCGCACGCGGTGCCCGTTCAGTGCCGATACCCAGCGATCACTGCGACATCAGTGCCGGCAGGAACGTGGTGAGTCCTGGAAACGTCACACAGATTAGGAGCCCGGCGAGTTGGAGAAGAAAGAACGGAACGATGCCGCGATAGACCATCCCCATGCCGACCTCCTTCGGCAGCGTGCTCTTGATGTAAAACAGCGTGTAGCCGAAGGGCGGGCTGATGTAGCCCATCTGGATGGTCAGTGCGTACAGGACGCCGAACCAGATCTCGTCGAAACCGAGGAAACGGACGACGGGAAGGAACACCGGAACGGTAAGCAGTATGATGCCGATCTCGTCGAGCACGGTGCCGAGAAAGATCAGGATCAGCATCATTACGGCGAGAACGAGATACGGGCTGACCCTCAACTGCTCGATCGCGCCGAGCAGTGCGTCGGCGCCGCCGAGCCCGGTGAAGATGGCGACATAGGCCTTCGCGCCGATCGTGATCCACAGGATCATCGCGGTAGCCTTCAGCGTCAGGAGGCAGCTTTGCGTCAATGTCGGCCATGTCAGATGCCGGCGGGTGGCCGCGGCCAGGGCCGCGCCGAAGACACCCACGGCTGCCGCCTCGGTGGGCGTGGCGATGCCGAAGAAGATCGACCCGAGCACCATGACGATGATCAGCGAGGGCAGGACGAGCGTCTTCAGCGAGCGGAGCTTTTCGGCAAGGCTCGCCCGCGGCACGTCGGACACATCGGGGACGAGTTCCGGCCGAAGCCAGGAAATGACGACGATGTAGAGAATATAAAGACTGGCCAGCAGGACCCCTGGCACGATGCCGGCGATCAGCATCTTCCCGATCGAGACCTGTGCCGTCACCGAATAGACGATCGTCAGCACCGATGGCGGGATGAGGATGCCCAGGGTACCGGCGGCGCAGATCGTGCCCGTGGCCAGCCGGGCGTCGTAGCCCCGCCGCATCATTTCCGGGAGCGCCAGGATGCCCATCGCGGTCACGGCGGCGCCGACAACGCCTGTCATCGCGGCCATGACGACGCAGATGACCACGGTTCCTATCGCCAGCCCGCCGCGGATGCGGCCGAACCAGAGCTCCATCGCCCGATAGAGATCCTCGATAATCCCGGATTTCTGCAGGATCACCGCCATGAAAATGTAGAGCGGAATTGCCAGCAGCGCCTCCGAGCGCATCGTGTCGAAGATCTGCAGGACCAGGATGATCAGGGCATTGGCGTCCCAGAACAGCACGGTGAACAACACCGACAGGCCGCCGAGTACGAAGGCGACCGGCAGTCCCGTCAGGAGAAAGACGGTCAGGCCGGCGAACATGAAGATGAGAATGCCGGTGGAGCTCATAGGCCGTCTTTCGTGCCTTCACCGGCTGGCGGCGTCACTTCGTGGAAGAACAGCCGCAGCCACTCTGCTGCGGCCTGCAGGAACAAAAGGACCAGTGCGATCGGGATCACGAACTTGATCGGCCAGATTACCGGGTTCCATGATGTGTAGGACGTCTCGCCCAGTCCGTAGGACTGCACGGCGAAGGGCCACGCATAATAGAGAAGGATGATCGCGAAGGCGGCGATGACCGGATAGTTCAGGAGGTCGAAGACCCGGTTGACCCGCGGCGACGCTGCCTGGCGCAACAGGTCGAGATTAACGTGGCCGCCGGTGTGGAGCAGATAAGGGCCGCCCAGCAGGAAATATGGTCCAAACAGCAGCGTAGCGAGCTCGAGACCCCAGTCAGACGGCGCGTTGAAGCCGTAGCGGGCGACGACCGCATACAGCATGACCGGGACGATCAGCAGCAACAGCAGGCTCACCGCGGTGAACAGCCATCGATTGATCGCGGTGACGAATCGCACGAAACCGTCCACGATACTGGGCATAGGGCTCCCCCCGTTTAAGCGTCGTCGACGGCCGGCACGAGGCCGGCCGTCGACGCTTGTCGCGGAAGGTCTACTCGATCAGTCCGAGCTCGCGCATCTGCTCGATCTGGGAATCGAGGATCCGGGTGGCGAGTTCGTCGCCCTTGGTCGCCTCGCGCCAAGCCTCGGCCGCCACCAGGCGGGCCGCCTTGATGTCGGCTTCGTCGAGGGTGATGACCTCGACTCCCTGCTTCTCGAAGGCTTCGAGGGCGGTCGTGTCGCTCTTGGCCTTCGCCTCCTGATAGGCGGCGGACACATCCTTGGCGGCCGTTGCCAGGGCTTCCTTGTAGTTGTCCGGCAACTGATCGTAGGCTGCCTTGTTGGCGACGTACGAGGTCGCGGTCGTCGGCTGGTGGACGCCCGGCATGATGATGTACTCGGCGACTTCGCCGAGGCCGGCATCGAGGTTGGCCTGCAGGTCGCCGCGATCGGCAAGGTCGATCAGCCCCTTGTCGAGTGCCGAGTAGACCTCGCTGGTGGGCAGCGGCGAAACCGCGACTCCGAACTTGCTCATCACGCCAGAGGCAAGACCGACGAAGCGACCCTTCTTGCCCGCGAAATCCGCGATCGTCTCGATCCGGACCTTCGCATGAATGGGCTCCTGGTCGTAGAAGGTCGGCGCAATATACTGCAGGCCGGCTGGAGCGTAGGCCTCCCGGGCCATCTCGAGCCCACCACGCTCGTAGAACCAGTCTGCATATTGCTGCGCTTCGGGATAGCCGAAGGGGATGGTGGCGGTGAAAGCCAGCGCCGGAATTTTGCCGGCCTCATAACCGTCGAAGGTCTTCATCAGCTGAAACGCCCCGCCGCGCACGGCGTCGAACGCCTGGGCCGGCGGCACGATCTGGCCGGCGGAAAACAACTCGATCTCGAAATTGCCCCCCGTCAGTTCGGCGACCCGATCGACGTACATCTGCTCGAAGTCCTGCGGCGTCGTCCCGCCATCCCACAGCGCCTGCATGCGCCAAGAGACCTTCTCCTCCTGGGCCAGAGCCGGCTGCGCCAGTACGGCAAGGGACAAGGCGGCGGCCGAAAGGCAAAGCACCGACCGGCGGTTCAAATTCCAAGACATGTCATTCCTCCTCTTTTGTTTCGAAGCGTTTCTTCGGTCGCCGGGGCGGTCCGTCACCCCCCGCGCAGCTCAGCCAGAAGCGTCTGAGCCCTATCGGTGCGCACATCGCCCGCCTTCACCAGCCCGGCTGCGATCGTCTCCACCTCTTCGCCGAGGGCGCCGGCGACGATCGCTATGTTGCGGGCATGGAGCGCCATGTGGCCTCGCTGGATACCCTCGGTGGCAAGGGCCCTCAGCGCTGCCATGTTCTGGGCGAGACCGACGGCCACGGCGACTTCCGCCAGCTCCTGCGCGGTCTTGACGCCGAGGACCCTCAAGGCAGCCTGGGCCGCCGGGTGCGTCTTGGTCGCGCCGCCGACGAGGCCCACCGCCATCGGCATCTCGATCGTCCCGATGAGAGCCCCCTGGCTGTCGACTTCCCAGGTCGACAGCGAGGTATAGGAACCGCTGCGCGCGGCATAGGCGTGCGCGCCCGCCTCGATCGCCCGCCAGTCGTTGCCCGTCGCCAGGATCACCGGGTCGATGCCGTTCATGATCCCCTTGTTATGGGTCGCTGCCCGGTAGGGGTCGATCACCGCCAGTTCGTAGGCTTCGAGGATGCCGTCGATCATGCGGCGCCCGGAATATTCCTTGGTGGCCAGCGCCTGTTCCGGAACGCGGACGCGGGCACGCGCGAGTCGCTGGTCCGCCAGGTTCGACAGGATCCGCAGGCGCACGATGCCGCCCGTCAGCTCGGCGACCGTCGGCGCCACCGCCTCGGCCATAGTGTTAACGGCGTTGGCGCCCATCGCGTCGCGGACGTCGACGAGCAGATGCAGCACGACCATGGGACCGCGCGCTGTCTGCGGGAAGACATGCACCTCGATGTCCTTGCAGCCGCCGCCAAGCTTGATAAGCAGCGCGTCCCGGCTGTTGGCGATGGCGAGGATCTGCTCGCGCGCCGCAAGCAGCTTCGAGCGGGCGCCGTAGGGGTCGGTGATACCGACGAGCTGGACCTGCGCGCGCATGACAGGCGCCGTCGACGATGTCTGGAATCCGCCATTATCGCGGGCGATGCGCGCCATGTAGGAGGCCGCTGCCACGACGGAGGGCTCCTCGACCACCATCGGCACCAGATAGTCGCGGCCGTTGATGGTGAAGTTGGTGGCGATGCCGAGGGGCAGCTGGAACGTGCCTACGACGTTCTCGATCATGCCATTCGCCCGGACCGGATCGAGAGCACCGGACTGGCCGAAGATTGCGATGTCACTGTCGGCGAGGCCCGTCGCCTCGGCGAGCATCGCGAGGCGTTGCTCGGGCGTCTTGTTGCGATACCCTTCCAGGCGTGAGTTCACCGCCTGCCGAGGCACGTCCGTCGGCCGATCCATTCTTCCTCCCTGTGCATCTCGAGCTTGGATGCTTGATCGAATTGTCCTAGAATAACTAGGACAATCAAGGGACAATTACCGGTGTTTTGACCCGTACAGTCCGAATTCGAAACAGGGGACACTTTGCATGGCGCTCGAGCGCACGCGGGTTGCAGCCATCGTCGACACCGTTTCCTCAAATCTGGTGCAGGGCGCCTACAAGATCGGCGAGCGGTTGCCGTCGGTGCGGCGCGCCGCGCAGGCTCACGGCGTTTCCAAGAACACCATGGCCGAGGCCTACGACCAGCTCGTGGCCCAGGGGCTGCTGCAGGCACGACCGGGATCGGGCTACTACGTCTCTCGACGCGACCTGCCACAGGCGAGCACTGCCTCCCCCCATCTGGCAGCCGCCATCGATCGCGTTTCCCTACTGCGCGAGCAGCTCGACCGCCACTACGAGGTGCGGCCGGGCGACGGTCGGCCCCCGGCGTCATGGATGGAAGGATCGGAGCTTCGGCGACATTTTTCGGGATTAAGAGCGAGCGAACCAGACGCCGACGACTTTGGTTATGGCAGCGTGCGTGGTTTTGCGCCGCTGCGCGAACGCCTTCGTCTGATGCTGATGGAGCGCTCGATCGCCGCCGCACCTGACGGGGTGCTGCTCACCCATGGCGCCAACCATGCGCACGACCTGATCATTCGGCATCTGCTCGAACCCGGCGATACGGTCCTAGTGGACGATCCGGGCTACTATCCGCTGTTCGCGAAGCTGGCGCTGACTAAGGTCAGGATGGTCGGAGTAAGCCGGACGCAGGACGGGCCAGACCTCGACGATCTCAGGCAAAAGCTCGCCACCACCCGCCCTAAGCTCTTCTTCACGCAGTCGCAGGCGCATAATCCGACCGGCGGATCGCTGTCTCCGCCCGTGGCGTTCGGCATCCTGCAAGCTGCGGAACAGTGGGGGACGCTGGTGGTCGAGAACGACGCGTTTGCAGACATCGTGCCGCCGGCAATGACGCGCCTGGCAGCGCTCGATCAGCTCAACAGGGTGATTTATGTCGGGACCTTCTCGAAGACGCTCTCCGCGAGCCTGCGATGCGGCTTCCTGGCCGGGCATCCCTCGCTCGTCCAGCCGCTGACGGACATCAAGATGCTGACCGGCGTGGCGACCTCGGGCTATGTCGAGCGTTTCGTCTTCAACCTCATCCAGGGTGGGCAGTATCTGCGCCATTTGAGGCGTTTGCGGTCTCGTGTCGAAAGCGCCAACCAGCTGGTGGCGGACGAACTGGAAGCCATCGGCCTTTCGGTCCGCCCCTGCAAGGTGCCCGGCTTCTACCTCTGGGCCGAATTCGCGGCGGGCGTTGACGAGGCGGCGCTTTGTCAGGCGGCAGCCTTGGAAAGCATCTTCCTGGCGCCCGGCTCGATCTTTTCCCCGAACCGGTCTGCCGATGCCCGTGCCGCGATCCGCGTCAACGTCGCCTATGGGGCCAATCCGCGCCTCCTCGATTTTCTCAGGAAATCCGTCCGTTGAAACCGCCGAGATGACGATCTTTTCAAGAAGAGCAAGAATGGCATTTCCCTCATCCGTCCGTATCGTCGAAGTCGGGCCGCGCGACGGGCTTCAGAACGAAGCCAAGGCGATCCCGGCGGAAACGAAAGTCGAGCTCATCGACCGCCTGGCCGCCGCCGGCTGCCGGACGATCGAGGCCGGTAGTTTCGTCTCGCCCCGCTGGGTACCCCAGATGGCCGACACGGCGGTGGTTCTTTCGAGGATCCGCCGGCACCCGGGCGTGTCATATCCGGTGCTGGTTCCCAACATGAAAGGCCTGGAAGCCGCTATTGACAGCGGCTGCGAGGATATCGCGGTGTTTGCGTCGGCCTCGGAGACGTTCTCGCGCCACAACATCAACTGCTCCATCGACGAAAGCCTGGAGCGCTTCGCACCGGTCCTGACGGCGGCGCACGGCCATGGGATCAAGGTACGAGGCTACGTATCCTGCGTGCTCGGCTGCCCCTATCAGGGCGCGGTCGCTCCGGAGAGCGTCGCGGACATCGCTCGCCGGCTCTTCGCGGCCGGCTGCTACGAAGTCTCGCTCGGCGACACGATCGGCACGGGAACGCCGTTCGCGGCGATGAAGATGGTCGAGACCGTCGCGCAAGACGTTCCGCTGAGCGCGATCGCTCTGCATTTTCACGACACCTGCGGTCAGGCGCTCGCAAACATCTATGCCTGTCTCGGCCTCGGAGTCTCGGTCGTCGACTCCGCGGTCGGCGGCCTCGGCGGCTGCCCCTACGCGAAAGGCGCCAGCGGCAACGTCGCCACGGAGGATCTTCTCTACATGCTGAACGGCATGGACGTGGAAACCGGAGTCGATCTCGACCAGATCGTCAACGCGGCGCTTTTCGTCTCACGCGTTTTAGGAAAACATCCCAATTCGCGTGTCGCAAGCGCAAGGCTGACACAGGCAAATTGCTAGAGCGCTATGCTGGCAGCGTGGGCTGACGGCAGTCTGGACGAAGCGCCTATTCTCAACCTCTAAGAGGCCATCAAAGCAATCGGAGGAGTCGGCGATGACCCAGATGGCTGAGCCACATCGCACAGGCGTTCCGATTGCTGGAAGTCGACAGCGGCGCTTCCGGCCGCAGAGAAGTGGCTATGAGGAGGGAAGTGCGAGCTACTTCCCAGCCTTTGACTTGTCCATCTTCACGCTCGTGTCGAGGAAGCGCGTCGTGAACATCGTACCGATCTCAAAAGGCTCGTCGATGCTGATATATGTGGAGACGAGTTCGTAGTCGCTTTCGAGGCGCGCGCCGTCGATCCAGCCGAGAGCTTCGGTCGTGGTGAAGTCGTCGGTCATCAGCGACTTGATGCGCTCCCACTGGTCGCGCTGAACCTCAAGATCGAGCCCGGAGGCGCCCGCCATCAGTGCTTGGAGACAGGGATCGACGTCTTCCACACAGGCCGCGAAAGCGCGTTGGCTGACCTTTACGAAGGATGCAACGGCAACCTCATTCGCATCGAGGAAGTCACCGTTGACAACGATCGAATTGCCATACGGGTTCAGCCCGAGCTCCGACCAGGCGACGTAGCCGAGGTCATCGCCGAACTCGCGTAGCTTCAGGTCGTGCTCGTTGTAGAAGTCGCTGATGATCTCGACCGCGCCACTCTTGAGCGAGGGCATCTTGGCGGGAGGGGCGATGTTAACGAAGTTGACGGAGTCCGGCTCGATGCCGACGGCCTGCGCGAAGGCTGGCCACATCACCCGCGAGGCGTCGCCCGGCGGGTTGCCGATGCGGTTCTCAGGAAAATCCTTCGGCCCCTCGATGCCGGAGCTCTTCAGCCAGTAGAAACCCTGCGGTGTGTTGGCGTAGACGCTCATGAGGGCCACCAGATCCGCGCCCTTTCCCCGGGCGACCATCGCTGTCGCGAGATCGGAAACTCCGAACTCCGACGCCCCTACACCGACCTGCTGCGCTGAAGCCGCCGACCCGCGCCCGACCTCGATCGAGAGTTCGAGCCCCTCATCCGCATACCAGCCCTCCTGGAGAGCATAGTAGTAGGGAGCGTGGTCCGCTGTCGGTGTCCAGTTCAGGACGAGCGTCACCGCTTCCTGAGCACCCGCAGGAGCGCCGGCACAGGCAAAGCTTGCAACGACAGCGGTCGAAAGCAGGAATCGATTCACGGGCATGTGGCGCTCCTTGTTGAGACCGGCCGCGTCGTTCGGTTGTCCGCCCGGTGGGGAAAGACTAACAACGGCTTTGAAGAACCGTCAAGAACCACTCAACTGGTTGGTTGGTAGATGAGCTTGCAGGTGGGAGAACGCCCGACACGTCAGCCCGGCGCGAAGCGCAATCCGGAGGCGACTCGGCGTGCGCTCCTCAAGGCCGCCCGCGCAGAGTTCGCGGCCAAGGGGCTGGCGGGCGCGCGGGTCGACGAGATCGCCGCCAGCGCTGGCGTCAACAAGCAGCTCGTCTATCACCACTTCGGCGATAAGGCCGGTCTCTACCTCAAGGTTCTCGAGGTGCTCTACGAGGAGATCCGGAAGCGCGAGCATGCGCTGGAACTCGAAGGGCTGGAGCCGGAGGCCGCCATCCGCAAGCTGGTCGAGGCCTCCTTCGACCACCTTGCAGACCACCCAGATTTCGTCGCGCTCTTGGCCGACGAGAACCGACACGGGGCCTCGCACATCAAGGGGTCGGAAAAGCTGACGGCGATGCACTCGCCCTTCGTGGCGCTGATCCGCGAGACGCTGCGCAAGGGCGAAACGGCCGGCGTCTTCCGACAGAACATCGACCCACTTCAACTTTACATCTCGATCGCCGGGCTCGCCTTCTTCTTCTTCTCCAACACACCCACGCTTTCCGCGATCTTCGACACCGATCTCTCTCTACCGAAGGCAATCGAGGCCCGTCGAGGCCACGTCGTGGATCTGGTGATGAGCGCTCTTCGCCCATGACCAGTGTCAACTAGATGGTTGACTAGCTCCCGATCCTCCCGCAAGCTCTGTCGAACTGATCGCCCGCCGACGTTTCGGAGGGAGAGGCAGCGGAGCCTTCCAAATGTCGGCTATCGATCTGGACAAACCGGCCGGTGACGCGCTCGCGGAGCGGCGCTCGAGCGACCTCAGGCAGGCCGGTATCATCGTCGCTGTGCACCTCGCCTTCCTCCTGGTCTGGCATCTCGCCTGCGAGTTCCTCGCGATCCCCACCTACATTCTTCCCTCCCCAGCAGAGACCTTCGCCACGCTTGCCTCGTCGCAATATAGCTGGGTGTCGAACTCCCTCGTCACGGCCGCAGAGATTTTCGGCGGCTACGGGCTCGGCCTTATCGTGGGCGTGGCGCTGGCGGTTCTCTTCTCGTGGTCGCCGCTCCTGACCGTCGTTCTGATGCCGCTCTTCGTGACGCTGAACATGATCCCGAAGGTCGCGCTCGGGCCGCTGTTCATCGTTTGGTTCAGCTACGGTATCGTGCCGAACATCGTCATCGCCTTCTCGATCTGCTTCTTTCCGATCCTCCTCACCACGGTGCGCGGGCTTCGCGAGGTGGAGCCGGACCTTCTCGACCTCGTGAAGTCCTTGCGGGGCTCGCGCTGGCAGCTCTTCCGCAAGATCCAGCTTCCCGGCGCATTGCCTTACGTCTTCTCCGGCATGAAGGTTGGCGCGATCCTCGCCGTCGCCGGAGCGACGGTCGGCGAGTTCATCGCTTCCGAACGTGGCCTCGGCTACCTGATGATCCAGGTCCAGGCCTCGCTCGATACCGCGGCCATGCTTATGGCCGTCATCCTTCTCACTTTGATCGGCGTCGCGCTTTACGGACTCGTCCTGCTTCTGGAGCGCCTCGTCGTCGTGCAGGACGAACGAATCTCATGAGTCTAATCGAGCCGCTCGACGCAGCCAACCTTCCTGACCGGATCGACGATGTCGATCATCTGGAGCGCCTGCTCTGCCAACCGACGGCAGACCTGATCGCAGATCTTCGGGCCATCGAAGGCGACATCATGGTGCTCGGAGTCGCCGGCAAGATGGGTCCGACCGTCGCCGGACTCGCCAAGGCGGCTGCTCCAGACCGGCGCGTCATCGGCGTTGCCCGCTTCAGCGAGCCGAAGAGCCGGGAGAAGCTTGAGGCGATGGGCGTCGAGACGATCACCTGCGACCTCCTCGACGAAGCGGCGCTTCAGGCGCTGCCGAAAGCTCCGAATATCGTCTTCATGGCCGGCCGCAAGTTCGGAGCGTCGGGCGACCAGAGCCTGACCTGGGCGATGAACGTCCATGTTCCTGCGCTCGTCGCACAGGCGTTCCCGAGTGCTCGCATCGTCGCCTTCTCCACCGGCTGCGTCTATCCGTTCGTCGACGTGACGAGCGGCGGCGCGAAGGAAGATTTGCCGATCGATCCGCCCGGTGAGTACGCGCAGTCCTGCGTCGGCAGGGAGCGCATGTTCGAGTATTTCTCCCGCAAGCTCGGAACGCCGGGTCGGCTGTTCCGGCTGAACTACGCGATCGACATGCGCTACGGTGTCCTTCACGACATCGCCGCCAAGATCGTTGCCGGCAAGCCGGTCGACGTTGCAATGGGGCACGTCAATGTCATCTGGCAGGGTGACGCGGCTTCGCAGGCGCTTCGCCTCCTGCGGCATACCACTACCCCGACAACGCCGATCAACGTTTCCGGTCCGGAGACACTGGCGGTACGCGATTTGGCCGTCCGTCTCGGCGAGAAACTCCGTCGCGAGCCGATTATCACGGGAACCGAAGCCCAGAGCGCTTGGCTTGCGGACACGGCCGCCGCACAGGCGCTCTTCGGCGAGCCGCTCGTCGACGTTGAGCAGATGATCGGCTGGACCGCCGACTGGATGGCCCGAGGCATGCCCAGCCTCGGTAAGCCGACAAAGTTCGAGGTTCGTGATGGACGCTATTGAGACGACTGCCGGCGACCTTTCGGCGGGCGAGTCGACACGCGGCGTCGAGCTCTCGAGCGAGGCGCACTGGAACCAGACGCCCGAGGATTGGCGCCACTTTCTGGCACGCGGACACGTTCTCTGCGAACGCGACGGCGGCGGCCGTGCGATCGCGACGGGCGGCCTAATGACCTATGGCGACGTCGCCTGGATCGGCCTTGTCCTCGTGACGCCGGCTTGGCGGCGGCGGGGTCTCGCAACCCGCCTGATGCGGCGCTGCATGGACCTTGCGGCCGAACAGGGCGCCCTCGCCGGCCTCGACGCGACACCCGACGGAGCAAAGGTATACGAGGGGCTCGGCTTTCGGGCCATCGACCGCCTAACACGCTTCCGGCGCGCGGTCGATGAGTCGGCGGGTAGCGCCCCTGGCGAGGAATTGTTGACGCCCGACGCCGACGCGGTCGATCGCCTGTGCGCGCTCGACGCTGGCGCCTTCGGGGCCGATCGCTCGGCACTGCTCGCCGATATCGCTGCACGTCCTGGCGCTCGCCTCTATCGCGCCGACGACGCGGCCGCTCTCGTTAGACTGGGCCGCACCGCCCGGCACGTCGGGCCGCTCCATGCCGGAAGTGAGGAAGCCGCCACTCGGCTCCTCGCCCGCATCCTCGAAGAAGAGCGGGGACCGCTATTAATCGATTTCTTCGATCGCCATTCCACCATTGCCGCCTGGCTGGCGAAGCAGGGCTTCAGCGGCGAGCGGCCGTTCCTGCGCATGACCCTCGGCGGAGCGCTTCTTCCCGGCAGCCCGGACACTGCATTCGCCGCGGCCGGTCCGGAATATGGTTGAGATCAAGGTCGGAGACCTCTCGTGACGCTGCATCGTTCCGAACTACCGTCTCCCGTCGCCCAGCGCCTTGCGCAGGGCACGGTGATCCCCGCTCATCCGCTCGCACTCGACGCAACCTACAAACTCGACGAGCGCCGGCAGCGGGCGTTGACCCGCTACTATGTCGACGCCGGTGCCGGCGGCCTCGCGGTCGGCGTCCACACCACTCAATTCGCCATCCGTCAGGTCGGGCTCTACGAGCCTGTGCTTTCCCTCGCAGCACAGGCTGCCGCCGCGTGGACGGAGCGACCGCTCGTCATGATCGCCGGGCTTGCAGGCCCGACCGAAAGCGCGGTGGCGGAGGCACGGACCGCAGTGCGTCTCGGCTATCACGCAGGGCTCCTCAGTCTCTCGGCGCTGCGGGAGGCCAGCGAGGACGAGCTTGTCGAGCACTGCCGGGCGCTCGCGGGCGAGATCCCGCTGATCGGCTTCTATCTCCAGCCCTCGGTCGGCGGGCGCGTGCTCGGCGCGTCCTTCTGGAAACGCTTTGCCGAGATCGACAATGTTGTCGCTATCAAAACAGCGCCCTTCAACCGCTACCGCACGCTCGACGTGATCCGCGGCGTCGTGGCGGCCGGCGCAGCCGACCGCATCGCGCTCTACACCGGCAACGACGACCACATTGTGCTCGATCTAGCTCTGCCGTTCGACGTCCGCCACGAGGGTCGAACGCATCGCATCCGCTTCAAGGGCGGCCTCCTCGGTCACTGGTCGGTCTGGACCAAGGGGGCCGTCTCCCTCTTCAGCCAGGTGGAGGCCGCCGTCGCGTCTGGGGTCCTCGACGAGGATCTCCTCGCCCTCGATGCGCGGGTAACGGACTGCAACGCTGCATTCTTCGATGTCGCCAACGATTTCGCCGGCTGCATCGCCGGCTGCCACGAGGTGCTGCGCCGCCAAGGGCTTCTCGAAGGCATCTGGTGCCTCGATCCGACTGAGGCGCTGGGCACCGGCCAAGCAGCGGAGATCGATCGCGTGCTCGCCGAGCATGCCGATCTCTCCGACGACGCCTTTGTCGCCGGGAATCTCTCGCGGTGGTTGGCATGAGCGTAGAGCCCTTCATCCACCTTCAAAACGTGCGAAAGATCTACCGCACCGCGGGCCGCGAGTTCCTCGCCGTCTCGGACGTCACGCTCGATGTCGCGGAGGGCGAGATGGTCTCGCTCGTCGGCCCCTCCGGCTGCGGCAAGACGACGGTCCTGAAGATCCTCGCTGGTCTCCACGACGCGGATGGCGGCACCGTTTCGATCGGCTCAGCGTCGAGCCCGTTCGAGCCAGGCCGGGATGTCGGCATGGTGTTCCAGCAGGCGCTGCTCTTGAAGTGGCGCACCGTCCTCGACAACGTGCTCCTGCCCGCAGAGATCATCGGTCTGCCGATGAAGGCTGCCCGCGAGCGGGCGCGCGACCTCCTGGAGATGGTCGGCCTCGGCCGGTTCGGAGACAAGTACCCGCACCAGCTTTCGGGCGGCATGCAGCAACGCGCCGCGATAGCGCGGGCCCTCGTCCATGATCCAAAGCTAATCCTAATGGACGAGCCCTTCGGCGCGCTTGACGCCCTGACGCGCGAGCAGATGAACCTCGAGATGCTGCGGATTTGGAGCAGGAGTCGCAAGACGATCGTCTTCGTCACCCATTCGATCCAGGAGGCGGTGTTCCTCGGCACGCGATGCGCGGTCCTGACCGCGGGCCCTGCGCGGATGGCCGATACCTTCGCGATCGAGCTCGATGGTCCGCGTAACATCGGCATCAAGACTTCGCCAGCGTTCGGTTCCTACACTAGCCGCATCTACGAGCAGCTCGGCTTTCGGGAGACGTCACCGGCTGGCTGAATAAACGACCGTTTACAGGAACGCTCGCCGCACTGTTGATCGACTGACATGGGCGCCATGTAGATCAACGGATTTCGGCAGGACAGGGCCGACTGCCGACAGCCAGCCTTCGGGCACCTCCCGTTGAAAGCTGCCATTTGGCTCCGGACCCTCGTCGATTAAAGGGACCGTCGCTTCGGTCCTTCAGAGCACACATTGGAGTTTAAAGAATATTTGCCCGCGCTCGAAGAGCGCTTTTTAGATTATGTACCTTGGTGGTGAATGCCTCCCGGATTAAAAAGTAGATCTGAAGTATAGGCACCATCGATGGGGCGTGAATTTAATCATCTGCAAGTACTCGTAGCTGAACGTTGGCAGAATCAAATGAGCGGTTGATCTTATTCACGGTCGCGAGGATGAATCCGTTTGAGCTTGCCGCCTGACAAATCGGTTTGATGCCGCTGGATCGAGGCGCGTGATTCCGACTATCGCTGCCGTACCCGCAGCCCCTCCTCCAGCGTGTCGAACGCCTTCTGGAAGACGTTCTCATGCACGGTCGGGATCAGTGTCAGATCGTCCTGCGGCGAGGCCGTCCAGTCCGCCGTCCAGACGGCAAAGGTCTGGCCGCTGTGGGTCACGGGATAGAGCCGCGCCCCCGCATGGTAGTTCAGCCAGGGCATTGGGCTCTTCAAAATGCGATAGCGGAAGGCGTGCTCGGTGTCGGAAAGATAGGTGAGCTGCTCCCAGAGCGCGCCTTCGCCGAACAGGAAGTCGCGGACGCCGGAGATCTTGTCCGGGCGCGCGCTGTTTAGCATGTGCATCTGGGTGATGTCATCGTGCCACCCGCCCATGCCGGCGAAATCGCGCATCGTCGCCCAGACGGTTTGGATCGGGGCTGAGATGACGCTCGAGGTGAACACCTTGGCCGGGCGCAGGCCTTGCCAGCGTTCTACATCGGCCGGCAGGGCCATCCCGGCGACCTTGCCGGACAGCGCTTTGAGTCCTGCGGCGAAGACCCCGTCGGAAACGATGCTGACATATTTGCCCTCGTCACCGGGCTGCTCGTCGAATTCCGCCCACCATCGCACGAACGTACGGTCCGACTTCGTCTGGGGGATAAGTTCCATCCCGGCGAGATAGTTCGCGACGGGAAAGGCCGGCGTCTCGAAATTGTAGGTGAAGCAATAGCGGCTGTCGTCCAGCGACAGGAGGCGCTCCCGCACCGCCGTCCCGTCGGCGAGAAGGAACGAGCGGACGCATCCCACAACATCTGCATCGAGCCCGTCCTCGATCTCGCTTCGCGTGATGGCCGGGTTCCAATCCGGCAGCCCGTTGAAGTTGCGCACGACGCTCCAGACCGCCTCGACCGGCGCGTCGACGATGGTGCTGGCGAAAGCCTTGGCCATGGAATCTCCCTTTAGAAGGTCAGCTGCTTGAAGCGCTTCGTCTGGTCTATCAGCGCCGTCTCGGTTGGCAGCCGCTCCATCGAGCTGGCGCCGTAGAAGCCGTTGCAGGCCTTCGTGTTGCGCAGGACGTATTCGGCATCTTCCGGATTGGCGATCGGCCCGCCATGGCAGAGGATCAGGATGTCCTTGCGCACCGCCCGGGCGGCCGCCCCCCATGCGTCAATGTCCCCAATGCAGTCGTCCAGCGTGCGGGCGGTTTCCGCGCCGATGGCGCCTCCGGTCGTCAGACCCATGTGGGCGACCAGGATGTCGGCGCCGGCCTCGGCCATCGCCACCGCCTCGTCGGATGAGAACACGTAGGGCGTCGTTAGCATGTCCTTCTCTGCAGCCAGCCGGATCATGTCGACCTCCAGGCCGAAGCTCATGCCGGTTTCTTCGAGGTTCTGCCGGAACACCCCGTCGATCAGGCCCACCGTTGGGAAGTTCTGCACGCCGGCAAAGCCGAGCGCCTTCAGCTGGTCGAGATGGTAGTCCATGATCACGAACGGGTCGGTGCCGTTGACGCCCGCCAGAACCGGTGTTTGCCGGACGACGGGGAGCACCTCACGCGCCATGTCGAGGACGATCTCATTGGCGTTACCGTAGGCGAGGACACCGGCCAGCGAGCCGCGCCCCGCCATGCGGTAGCGGCCGGAATTGTAGATGACGATCAGGTCGATGCCGCCGGCTTCCTCGCATTTGGCCGACAGCCCGGTGCCAGCGCCGCCGCCGATGATGGGGATGCGGCGAGCTGCCATGTCCTGGAACTTTGCCAGAAGTTCGCTGCGGGTGGGGCGTCCGGCGCGCCCGCCTGCTCTGATGGAAGCTGCTTCGTTCATGACGCGCTCTCTCGATATTCTGCGACCACCGCATCGGCGAAGGCCGGATCGTTGACGTTTAGGGGAAGCTCGATGAGCTTGCGCTTGGGGGTGACGATGAAGGTGGAGCGGATGGCCTCGAACAAGGCTTCGTCCGCTTCCGGGTCATGGAACGGCATGCCCGGCGCGTCGATGGCCGATACGCCCGCCAGCGGCAACAGGAAGCGCACCTCGCCCTCGCAGCGGTTGAGCCGCTCTGCAATCCAGTGTCCGATCGCCGCATTCTCGCGCGGCGTGGTGCGCATCAGCGTCACCTGCGGGTTGTGGACGTAGAGATTGCGGCTTTGGTACTTCTCCGGGACGGTCTCCTTCCCGCCGAAATTGACCATGTCGACGGCCCCGACTGAGCCGACATAGGGCAGCTTCGTGCGTGCCACGGCGCCGAACCGATCTTCGGTGCAGGGGAAGACGCCGCCCATCAGGAAATCCGGCACCTCGGTCGTGGTGACGTCGATCATGCCGGCAATCAGGCCGGAATCGGCGAGCTTCTCCATTGACTGCCCGCCGGTGCCGGTGGCGTGGAAGACATAGCTCTCGAACGCGTCGCCGAGCCGCTCGCGGATCTGGTCGACGCAGGTCGTGGTGACGCCGAACATCGTCATGCCGATGCCGGGCCTGTCGCTGGCGGCGACCGGCGGCTGCCATCGGGCCATGCCCGCCGCTGCATGCGCGGCATTGCCGATGACCTTGCGGCTGATCGCGTTGAGGCCGGCGACGTCGGTGACGGAATACATCATGGCAATGTCGTTCGGCCCGACATAGGCGGACACGTTGCCCGAGGCGACGGTCGAGACCATCAGCTTCGGGACACCGATCGGCAGGGCGCGCATGGCCGCCGTCACCAGCGCCGTGTTGCCGGAGCCGCCGAGGCCCAGCACGGCGCCAATGTCGTCGCGGTCGGCAAGCCAGCGGGAAAGCGCCTCGGCCATCGCGGTCACGGCCGCCCCCCGATCGTTGCCGCCGAGGACGGCGCCTTCGCCTCGCGGATGCATCGCGGCAATTTCGCGCGCCGACACGTCCGCGATGTCGTTGGCATCGCGCGTGCCGACGTCGACCAGGGCGCATTTTACGCCGGCTGTTCGGATGAGGTCTCTGGCAAAGGCCAGTTCCTCGCCCTTGGTGTCGCAGGTCCCGATGACATAGACCGTGCCCATCGCCTTCAACTCCCTCGCTTCAGTGACCGTGGCTGACGCCGAGATAGCGGCGTTGCGCATCCGTATCGGCTTCCAGGTCCCGTGATGGCATCGTCGCGGCGATCTGGCCGGTGACCATGATCGCGACGCGGTCGGAGACGGCCGTCGCGACGCGCATGTTCTGTTCAACCAGCAGCACGCCCATGCCCTCGGCGGCGATCTGGCGCAGCGTCTCGATGAGGTGATCGACGATGACCGGTGCGAGGCCTTCCGACGGCTCGTCCATGATGACCACGCGCGGATTCATCAGCAGCGCGCGCGAGATCGCCAGCATCTGCTGCTCGCCGCCGGAAAGTTGGTTGCCGCCGTTGCGCCGCCGCTCGAACAGCCGCGGAAACGTCTCGTAGACGCGGTCGATGGTCCAGCGATGGTCGCCTTTGCGGGCGACGAGCAGCAGGTGCTCGTGCACCGAAAGGGAGGGAAACATGCGCCGACCCTGCGGCACCAGGGCGACGCCCTTGCGCGCCACCTGGTTCGGCCCGAGGCCGGTCAGCTTCGTCCCGTCGAGTTCTACCGTGCCTTCCTGCGTCGCAACCATGCCCATCACGGCGTGGCACAGGGTCGACTTGCCCATGCCGTTGCGGCCGATCAGCGACAGCGGCGCGCCATCCAGCGAGAGCGTCACGCCCTGCAGGATGTGCGCCTGCCCGAAGCGCACGTGCAGATCTGAGATATCGAGCCGCGACCCCGTCAATGCCCGCCTCCCAGATAGATGGCCTGAACCACCGGGTCGTCGGCGATGCGATCGGGGGTGCTTTCGACCACAACCTCGCCATCCTTCATGACCGTTACGATGTCGCAATTGGGCAGCGCCACGTCCATGTCGTGCTCGATGAGGATGAGCGTCAGGTCGCGGGGCAGGTCACCGATCAGCTTGACGAGTTCGGGCCGCTCGGCGGCCGAGAGGCCCGCGGCCGGCTCGTCCAGCATCAGGAGGCGCGGATCGCAGGCGAGCGCCATGCCCACTTCCACCTGCCGGCGCTGCCCGTGCGAAAGCGAGTCGATGCGCGCGTCGCAGATTCTGTCGACGCGGACCTGCTCGGCGAGCCGCCTGGCCTTCGCGAGAGCGGCGTCGTCGCGGCCGGCCTTCCGCAGCGACAGCCGGTTGGGCATCGCCCCGCGCACACCGAGATACAGATTCTCCAGCACCGTCAGGCCGGTGAACAGCAACGAACTCTGGTAGGTGCGCCCGATCCCGAGCCGCGCCCGGCGATGCGGGTTCAGCGTCGTAACGTCCTCGCCGAAGAGCATGATGCGTCCGCCGGTCGGCGGGTAGTCGCCGCAGATCGTGTTGAACAGCGTGGTCTTGCCGGCGCCGTTGGGGCCGAGGATCGCGCGGCGCTCGCCCGCGGCGATTGTGATCGACACGTCCTTGATCGCCATCACCGCGCCGAAGCTGCGCTCGACCCTGTCTGCGACCAGAGCGGGGACCGTCGATGCGTCGGCCCTGCCCGGATCCTCGCCGTGCTGTGTCATCATGTCGGCATTCGATCGTCACTGCATTTTGTGATGCACCTTCCCCCCGCCGCTGCGGGGAGAAGGTGGAGGCGCGTCGGCCCCGGCTCAGTTGGCAGGCGGGCAGTCCGGATTGTCGCGCGAGGGTGCGCCCAGCGCCAGGAACGCCTCGCGGTCCATGCCCATGGTCTGCGTTACGCCTTCCGTCTTGCCGAAGGCCTCGGTACGCAGCGTGCCGCCGTCGTCGACGATGCGGGTGAGGAAGATGTCGGAGATCGCCTGGCGGTTCTCGTCAAGCTTCACGTCCGCGCCCATCGGGTTCTTGAACTCGACGTTGGCGAGGGCCTCTTGGAAGGCCTGCTGGTTGTCGGACAGATCCCCGCCCACTTCCTCGAGCGCCATCAGCACCGCCTTGGTGTTGGTGTAGTAGTTGAAGGCGTGGATCGAGGGGGAGTCGAAGCCGTCCGGGAAACGCTCGCGATAGGCTGCAACCCATTCCACCCACATCGGATCTTCGTTGAGATCGGCGATCGGCCCTGCCGCCAGCATCCCTTCCATCAGGCGCTGGTGCGGTCCGCGCGCGGACAGCAGCGTCTGGTCGGCCGTGATCGAGCCGCCGATGATCGGAAGGTCGCCCCCGGCCTCGGCGTACTGCGTCAGGAAGGCGAGCGCGTCGGTGCCGCCCTGGATGAGCAGGACCGCGCCAGCGTCATCGGGAATGTTGGCGATGATCGATCCAAAATCGGTCGTGTTCAGCGGCGCCCAGAGCTTGGTCACGGCGCCGCCGGCCTCGCAGTAATCGAGCATAAAGCCCATGACCTGAGCATAGGGGAACGCGTAGTCGGCGGCGACGAGCGCCACATGTTCAATGCCGAGGTCGTCGTAGACGTGGTCGCCGAGACCAGCCATCCACTGCGTGCCCTCGGTGCTGAAGCGGAAGAAGTTGGGGGAGGCGTCACGCAGAGTGGTGTCAGCCGCACCCGACGAGCCGTTGACGATGGTCTTGCCTTCAAGCGTGCGCGAATAGTCACGCAGCGCGATGCCCTCGGCGCCCGAGAGCGGGCCGATGATGATGTCGACGTCGTCCTGTTCGATGAGCTTGCGGGCCCGGGCCAGCGCCACGTCGGCCTGCGCATTGGAGGATTCACGGATCCACTCGATCTTCTTGCCGTTGATCGTGTAGTCGATTTCCTCGAACGCCATTTCCATCGTGCGATAGGCGTCCTGTCCGCCGGTGGCGAAGGGGCCCTCGAGCGTGGTGATCGAGCCGATCTTAATGACGTCTTCCTGCGCGCTCGCGCCCGTCGTCGCGGCTAGCGCCATGGCGCCGGCGGCGACCGCCATCGCGGTGGTATGGGTCAGTCTATTCTTCAGCATGGTCTTCTCCCTGTTCGTTTTTTTTAATTCGGCCGTGTTCTCCTCCGCGGCCGGGCTCCGTCTCCGGCAGGTGGCCGGATCTTGTCTGCGGCGCCGGAGCCGGGCTTCCGCAGGCAATCTCGATCAGTGCAAGGCGGCTTGACCCTCCTTCGCCTTCGACTTCCTTGCGCCGAACAGGCGCTTGCCGATGCCGAGCACGCCGTCCGGCGAGGCGACGACGATCACCAGGAAGACCAAGCCGATCAGCGTGTTGAAGCGGTCGCGGTCGTAGATCGTAGCGGCAAACGTATCGATCAGCGTGAAGATGATCGCGCCGACAAAGGCGCCGACGGGATGTCCCAGTCCGCCGATCACCGACATCACCAGGACGTTGACCGTCGCCGTCATGCCGATCGAGCTCGGGGTAATGCCGATATTGTAGAAGGTGATGAGCACGCCGCCGCAGCCGGCGATGAAGCCGGCGATGGCAAACGCCGCGATGCGGTGGAGCGCCACGTTGAAGCCGAGCGCTGCGACCCTGCGCGGGTTGTCCCTGATGCCCTGCAGCGTCAGGCCGAACGGTGTGCGCACGACATAGAGCACCAGCAGGTAGAGCAGCGCCGCGACTATCAGCGAGACGTAGTAGAAGACGAGGTGGGTGCGGAACGGTAGGCTGAATATCTCCGGACCGACAATGTTGCGGATACCCTCATAGCCGTTGAACCAGTCGATGTTCGACTGCGCGAACAGGCTGAAACCGACCGCTAGCGCCAGCGTGATCATCAGTAGGTAGATGTCTCGGGTCCGCACCGCGATGAGGCCGATCACGCCGCCGGCGATCGTCGCCGCGACGATGGCGAGCGGCATCGCCAGCCAGTAGCTGACGGAATTGGATCCCGCCGGGATGGCCGTCGGCGCGAGGATCGCGACGGTATAGCCGGCAACACCCGCGAGCATGGTCTGCGCCAACGAGATGAACCCGCCATAGGTCGCCAGGAACGTCAGTGACAGCGCGACGATGCCGTAGACCAATGCGCGGCCGAGGATGCCGCTGAGCCAGAAATCCGGCAGCAGCAGCGGCATCGCCAGCATGATGGCGACAACGAGAGCCGTCAGCATCCACTGGGTGCGCGTCATGACGACCATCAGAGCGGCTTTCCGAGGATGCCCTGCGGCCGCACGGCGAGAACCGCGACCATGATGGCGAAGGTCAGGATAACCGAATAGGTCGGAAACAGCGCCTGACCCCACTGCTCGGCGACCCCGATGAGGATCGCGCCGATCGCCGTGCCGCCGATCGAGCCCATCCCGCCGACGATGACGACCACCAGCGAGGTGAGCAGGAAGTTGACGTCGACGCCCAGCGCGACCGGCTGTGCGGTGGCGCCGACGATGCCGCCGAGGCCGGCGAGGCCGGCGCCCAGGGCGAACACCGCGACGGAGACGAGAGGCACGTTGACGCCGCAGGCCGCGAGCATGGCGCGGTCATCGACGCCGGCCCGCACCATGATGCCGAGACGGGTCTTGTTGAGAAGCAGCCACAGGCCAATGCCGACGGCCAACGCCACGCCGATCTGGAACAGGCGGAAGGTCGAATAGCCGCCGATCGCCGGAAGCTGCGTCGGGCCGAACAGCACGTCGGGCGCGAAGAATTGGAACGGGTTACCGCCATAGATCGCGAGCAGCTGGTCCGCGATGATGATCGAAAGGCCGATCGTCACCAGCGCCTGCCGCAATTCTTGTCCCTGCATCCAGCCGAGGAAGACCACCTGCATGACGATGCCTGCGATCGCCGCCGCCGCGACCCCGGCGAGAAGCGCGATGAACCAGGCATAGTGGTAGGTCGCGTCGGCGGCATAGAGCGGGTCGAAGACGGAGAACCCGACATAGGCCCCAATCAGGTATAGCGAGCCGTGCGCCATGTTGACCGTGCGCATCAGGCCGAAAATCAGTGAGAATCCGCTGGCGACGATGAAGTAGAGAGCGGCTAGCGTCAGGCCGTTCAATGTCACCGTGATCATGTACTCTAAATACAAAACCCCTCCCGCGCGCTGACACATGGAAATGTCGCGCCTTTGTTATCTCGCTCTGGAGAACAGGTCCGGCTCCTCCCGGCACGCCTCCCAGTGTGCACGCCGATGTTTGCAAGGAGGAGCCAGGCGTGCCAGATGATATTTTGGCTGGTTCTGGGTAAAATCGGGTAAGGAAGGACGTCGCTGATGGCTTCATGCCTGCCCATCGTCTCGCGGTCGCCTGCGGCGCCGGGCGAAAGCGGATTCATCGTCGCGCCCTTCCTTGCAAACTTAGCGCCCTCCCATCGCGAGTTCGTCCCGCTTCTGCCGGTGAACGGCGTCAACGACGCGACGCTCGCGGCGCTGGAGAATGGTCCGATCGCACGAGGCGCGATCGCCGGGCTGTTGCTGGTCGATCCGTTCCTGCGCCTGCGCGATGCCAAACTTGCGCTAGCGGACGCAGGCGTCTCCCGCGTCGCGAACTATCCCACCGTGCAACTCATCGACGGCGATACCGCCCGCGCCTTCGACAGCGCGAAGGTGGGAGCCGCGCGCGAGGTCGATGCGCTGGCGGCCTTCCAGAATGCCGGGTTCGAGACCGTCGCCTTCGCGGCGACGCTCCAGACGGCACAGGCTATGCTGCCTCATGGCCCCTCGATGCTGGTCCTGCACCCGGGACTGGCACTTGCCGACTGGCGCGAACGGGCCAATGCCTGCCTCGGCGTGGCGCGCATGATCGCCGTCCTGCGCGGCGAGACCGATCTGCCGCTGCTGGTCTATCGTCCCCACGGGTTCGGCCATGAGCTGGACCAGGCGGCCGATCAAGCCGACGGCCTCGCACAGATCGAGGAGTGATCGCTCAGTCGAGAAGGCCGGCGCGGCGCATTTTGTTGTAGAGCGTCTTGCGGGAGATGCCGAGGAACGTCGCGGTCTCGCCGCGCCGGAAGCGGTGCCTTCGCAGCGCATCGAGGATCCAGTCCTTCTCGGCTAGCGGCTCGCCGGTTCCGTCGGTGCCGTGCGAGGCATCAATGATGCTGCGCAGGATGTCGGAGCCGATCGCGCGTCCATCGCTCACGACGGCCGCCTGCTCCACGACGCGGCGCAGTTCCCGAGTGTTTTCCTTCCAGTCGTGGGCGAAGAGCACGCGGTAGCCGTCCGCGGAGATCTCCAGCGTCCCCATCTGCCGAGCCTCGCCGATCGCCTCGAGATAGAGCCGCGCATGGGCGGGGATGTCCTCGGGACGATCACGCAGCGGCTGGACGTCGATGCGGCCCGATCGCAGACGCTGGGCCAATTCGCTTGCCAGGCGTCCTTCCGACAGTTGGGTCCCCGTCGCGATCAGCACGAGCCGGCCCTGCGGACTGTAGCTGCGCGTGCCGCCGACGGACTCGATCGTGCCGCGCTCCAGCCATGCCAGGAGATGCTGCTGCGCGGCTTCCCCCAGGTCGCCGGCGTTCTCGACGATGACCGTGCCGTCGCGCGCATCCAGCGCGCCGCGGCGGCGCACCCGGCCGAAATCCGGCTCAGCCCCGAACAGCAACTCCTCGTGCGGCACTTCGCAATCGGAGGCGTTCAGCACCGTCAGCGGACCTCGCTTGCCGCCCAGCGCGTGGAGGCTGCGGGCGAGCATCGTCCGGCCGAGCCCTCTTTCGCCCACGACGAGCACCGGCAGGCTGGTCGCCGAGAGCCGCACCAATTGCTCCAAAAGACGTGCGACGGTACTCGACTGGCCGGTAATGCCGGCAAGCCGTGCGGCCCGCATGGTCTCGCGCGACTGGGCAGCATCAGCCTGTTGCAGGACGCCGAACGCCTTGAACGCTGAAGTCTTTTGCATCACCGAATCTTCGAGCGGCATGCGGTCAAGCGTCGAGCCGCCGACATAGCCGTCTGCCTTCGCGCCGCGACAGACCCGGTACATGTCCTCCGGGTTGACGATTGGCCCGCCCTCGACCACACAGATCGTTTCCGCCCGAGCTTGGCGGACGCTGCTGAATATTCGCTGAGCGCGATCGGCTGCATCTTCCAAGGTAAAGGCTTGCGCGACCGCGCGCATGCCGCCTGCGTTCCAACCAAAATTCAGGCAGAGCACGTCGACCTCCGCCTCCAGTACCGATTGGATCTCGCTGCGGGTCTTGGCATAGCCGAAGGTTGCCAGGCCCGCTTTGCGCGCCAACCGCAGCATCTCGACCTCGCGCGCGTAGCCCAGGCCCGCCTCTTCGAGTGCCCGGCGGAAGCGGCCGTCATAGTGGATGCTGCTCGGGAAATTGGCGATGCCGTGATAGCCGGCCGCCGCGATGCCAGCAACGAAGCGCTTCAGGTCCAGCGCCGGATCGAAGGCAGATGCGCCGAAGAAGACCGGGATCGAGACCTGGTCGAGGATCTCGCGGCGCGCGAAATGGTCGGTGAAGCGGTTGGCGTTGTCGAGCGGCAGCATCGCCGCGATCGACGGCGCGCCCATCACGCGGTAGCGCCCAGCATTCAGCACCAGCAGGAAATCGGCGCCGCCGCGCTCGGCCGCTTCCGCGGTCATGCCGACGCCGATGGCGGCGCCCACGAGGGGCTCCACGCTTGACTTGGAGAGCAACTGGTGAAGCGTCGGCGGCATCCTACTGCAATAGCACGCGACCTGCGAAGGCCAATATGGCTACAAGCGGATCGACATTCTTCTGCGACCGTTCATCACCATCCAAACCCACTCCAGCAGGTTCCATGGCCCTCGCACCGATGCTAATTGTGACGAGGAGCGATCTTTGCGCCCTCTACAGCCAGGTGGACGCATTACGTTCCGGTCAGGATCGGGCCGAAAGCGGTCGGTCCGCTTCCCGTAGAGCGGCCAAGAAAGCTGCCGCGCCCCTTACGACCCTTTGGCGGCAGTGGGATGCCCGCCTCCTGCGGACCAGCTTCCCTAGCAACGGCCCGATTTGGCCTTCCGCAATCGCTCGTTCTCCTTCTGCAGGCCTTTAGTCACTTGCCCGTTCCTCTTCAGCCCACCAGGCTCCTGGCCAACGGCAGTAGGTGAACGGCGCTAGGAAAATTGTGCGTATCGCCTCCGACATCTGGCGCCCTGCCACCAACTGAACCGCCCCAGCTTGGCGTCTCTTCGAGTTGGTGCTTCTCCCACAGCGCTCAGAACATTCCGCTGCGGGTAGAAAAGCCCCAATGGAGGCATGGCCCCTCGTCAGGGGCCTGACAGCACCCGTCACCCAAACAACGATTTTGATGCCGGCCGGAGGCGGATGCCACCATAAAGGCGCTCCGGATCAACAACTGTTGACAGTTTACTGCTTACTGTGATCTCTTAGGGAAAATGGTTTCAGGAATTCGAACACGATGATTGAGCGAGGCGAAAGTCTGAGCGTGCTGGCTTACAAGCGACTGGAGGAAATGATCCTCACAGGGGAGCTCAGGCCCGGGCAACGCATCAACGAAGCCCAGTTCGCCGCCGCGAACGGACTGAGCCGAGGCCCCGTTCGGGAGGCCTGCCGGGCTCTCGAACGGGCCGCTCTTGTCACCATGACACCCGCGAAGGGCGCCTTCGTCCGGGAGATTTCTCAGAAGCACCTGGCTGAGGTCTACGACCTGCGCGCCGCCCTGACCGGCATGATGTGCGGCTTGGCTGCCGCCAACCAGCCCGACCCGGCGAGTTGCGACAAGCTGGAGCTCCTGAACACGGAGATGACGGCAGCGGCGGATCGGGACGACACCGAAGGGTACTACGCCGCCAACCTGAGATTCCACGACATCATCTCCGACCTAGCCGGGAACGACACGGCGCGGCGGGTCTACGACGGCCTCGTCAAGGAGACGCACTGGCACCGGATCGCCGCCATGTCGGCCTACGAGAGCATCGATGAACACACCATGATCATCGCCGCCATCAGGGCCGGTGATCGGGAGGAAGCCCGACGTTGCGGGGAGGCCCACGTGGCTTCCGGCAAGCGGCGTTGGATCAAGAGGCGCGCCGAACAGGAGGCGTCCGCCGCTAACAGGAAAGAGGAAGCCGCGTGAAGATCACAGACATTAAGGCAACCCTGCATCGCCACGAGATTGACCTGCCTGACATCGGGAAGTCGATCGAGAGCCGCATGTTCGTTTTCGTCGAAGTCCACACCGACGAGGAGATCTCCGGGTTCGGCATCACCGGCTCCATGCTGCCATGGGCGATCATCGCCTGCATCCACGATCACCTGAAGCCGGCGCTCGTCGGACGCGATCCCTACAACACCGAAGAGATCCACGGTCACGTCTGGAAGAAGCTGAACAGCCGGGCCTACACCGGCGTGATCTCCAACGCCCTGGCCGCCGTCGACATCGCGCTTTGGGACATCCGGGGCAAGAAGGAAGGTCGGTCTATCCATCAACTACTCGGCGGCTTTCGCGACTGGGCTCCGACCTACGCGACGTTCGGCTATCCGTTTTTCGACGAGAAGCAGCTGGCCGACTACGCCATCAAGTTCCTCGACGACGGCCACAAGATGCTGAAGATGGTGGTCGGCGGTGAACCTAGCCGGACCTGGAAGGACGACGTGCGCCGCGTCCATGCCGCTCGCGAGGCGATCGGCCCCGACGTCGATCTAATGATCGACGCCAATTGCTGGTTCAATCCCACTGACGCCTACATGCTCGCCCGCAACATCGAAGACTGCAACATCCGTTGGTTCGAGGAGCCGATCGAGCAGAACGACGCCAGAGCCCTCGCCGACTTCCGCCAGCGGGTTTCCATGCCGGTCGCCGCCGGTCAGATGGAGGGACATCGCTGGCGCTCCCGCGAGCTAATCGTCCATCACGCCGTCGATGTCATCCAGCCGAACGTTCTCTATCACGGCGGTTTCACCGAGACCCTCAAGATCGGCCACATGGCGCAGGCCTTCAACCTGCCGATGGCCAACGGCGGCGGCTGGCCGATCTTCAACATGCACCATTTGTGCGGCCTGATGAACGGCGGCCCCGTCGAGTTCCACTACGGCATGTGGCAGACCGGCAAACACTTTTTCGAAGGCACGCCCGATCCTGTCGAGGGCAAGATGACCCTGTCTGGACGTCCGGGGCTCGGCTTCACGCCGAACTACGACGCACTCGCCAATGGCCAGATAACCGACCCCAAGGACAGTCAGTTCGAGGGACGGGACGGTCACGGGTACCTCCTCCGGGAGGCAATCGAGCAGCAGTCCTGACCGCCAGGGTCGCTGCAAATCAAGAAAAAAATCAACGGGAGGAACGAACCATGCGAAATAACCTGATCTTCGCCACCACCACCGCCATCGGCCTCGTGGCCGCCAGTGCGTCTTTCGCTCAGGACGGTGCGGGCTGGGTGCCGGAAGAGCCCGTCACCTTCGTGGTGCCCTTCGGCGCCGGCGGCGGCAGCGACGTGCTCGCCCGCACCATCGCTACGGTGATCAACGACCTCGACATCGTGCCGACGTCGATCAACATCGAGAACCACCCCGGCGGCTCGGGTGCAATTGGCTATAACCACCTCGCCCAGCAGTCCGGTAATCCGCACGTCCTCGGCACGGTGAGCGTCAGCTTCTTCACGACGCCGCTGATGGGCGGATCACCGGTAAATTATGAGGACTTCACACCGGTCGCCGGCATCGCAATGTCCCCGTATATCCTGGTCGTCCCGGAGGATTCGCCGATCAAGTCGATCGACGACATCAAATCCGCAGACCGCCTCACGACCGGGACAGTGGGCGTCGTCTCCGATGCGGCCCTCCTGTCGCGCATGATCTCCGATAAGGCGGACGTCACTGTCGACGCGGTACCGTTCGACGGAGAGGGTGAGGTGCTGTCCTCCCTGCTCGGCAAGCATGTCGACTTCATGTTCGCCAATCCAGGGGAGGTGACACCGCAGATCGAAGCCGGCACCTTGCGGGCGGTCGCCGTCTCGACGGCGGAGCGGCTGCCGTCGCTGCCCGACGTTCCGACGCTGCAGGAGTCGGGTCTCGACATCGAGCACGTGCAGCTGCGCGGCGTGGTGATGCCTCCCGAGGTGCCGGAAGAGGCCGTCGCCTACTGGGAAGACGTCTTCAAGCAGGTCGCGGAAAGCGACGCCTGGAAGGAGCAGTATCTCGATCGCTTTGGCGACGAGCCGCGCTTCGCCAGCAGCGAGGAATTCGCGGAGATCCTGAAGGAGACCAACGACCTCTACGCCGGGATGATGGAACAGACCGGTAACGCCCAGTAGCGCGGAAGTCCCGACATGAACCGGGGTCGCCGTTGTGCGGCGGCCCCTTGACCCGGAGGAGTCCCCCCATGTCTGGAACCATGAAGACGATCGATACGGTCTTCGCTCTCGCGACGGCGCTCCTGGGCGCCTTCGTTATCGTCTACGCACTCGAATACGGCTACACTGCCCGGGGAAATCCCGGACCCGGCTTCTTTCCGTTCTGGGTCGGGGTCGGCATGGTAGCACTCGGCGCCGTTAATGCCGCACGAGCCGTTGCCGGCAGGGAGCTTCTCGAGGACAGCTTCGACAGGGCCGGTCTCCTGCGCACTGCCGGAATCACCGCCGTCATCGCCATCTTCCTTCTGGCCGTCGACTGGACGGGCATGCTCATCGGCATCGGTCTCGTCGTCATCGCCTTGGGCTTCGTGATCCGACCCACCCTGGAAACCGGTTTCGTCCTGCGTCTCGTCGCGACCGGAGCGCTCTTTCCCGTCGTCGCCTGGCTGATCTTCTCGTTCTATCTCGGCGTTCGTCTCGTCACCGGCGTCTTCGGCATCTAGCGCGTGCAGTACCGGGCTTGGGAGGGCCCTGATCCATGGAAAGTCTCGCACTTCTGGCCGGCGGCGTCGTCGACGCGACCGCCCCATACATCCTGCTCGCTACCCTGATCGGCGTCGTCATTGGCTTGATGGTCGGAGCCCTGCCCGGCCTAGGCCCGGCGGCCGGCGTCGCCATCATGCTTCCCGTCGCGGTGGGCTTCGATGGCACCGCGGCGATAGCGGCTCTTGCCGGGATCTACTATGGGGCGATGTTCGGAGGCGCTGTCACATCGATCCTCCTGGGAATACCCGGAGACGCGCCGTCGGTCATGACGGTCGTCGATGGGCACGCCATGGCAAAAAAGGGTGAAGCCGGACGGGCGCTCAGCATGAACGTCATCGCGTCCTTCATCGGTGGACTCATCGGCATCCTTCTCCTTGCCATTCTTTCCGTGCCGATCGCATCGGCGGCGCTTTCCTTCGGTCCGACCGAGATGACGGCACTCATGTGCTTTGCCCTGTCCCTCGTCAGCGTCCTCGGTGGACGCAACATGCTCAAGGGCTTCGTGTCCCTCTTCATCGGCATGTGGATCGGCATGATCGGTCTCGACCCGATCGGCGGCCCTACCCGCTTCACCTTCGGAACCATGCACCTCTTCGAGGGCGTGGACTTCACCATCGTGGCCGTCGGTCTGTTCGGGCTGTCGGAAATGTTCATGTCACTGTCCACCAGCGGGATCGGGGCGCGGGTCAAGCACTCCCTGAGCGCCTTGATGCCTAAGCTAGGCGACATCGTCAGATGCAAGTGGGCTCTTCTGTCGGGATCCATCATCGGGTTCGTGGTCGGCGTCCTGCCGGGGGTCGGCGCCACTGCGTCGACCATGCTTGCCTACGCCCTCGCCAAGAAGACCTCCCGTCATCCGGAGGAATTTGGGAAGGGCGCCATCCAAGGCGTCGCGGCGCCGGAGGCGGCCAACAACGCCGCGTCCTATGCCTCGATGATTCCGCTGTTCACGCTTGGGATTCCCGGATCCGCGACCACGGCCGTCCTTCTGGGCGGACTCCTGATGGTCGGCCTGCAGCCGGGACCACTCCTGTTCGCCAACAATCCGGAATTCGTCTGGACGGTCTTCGGGACGTTCTGGACCGGTAACCTGATGCTGGTCGGCCTCACCATCCTCTTGATCCCGGTCCTGGCAAGCATCGTCTACATTTCGCGAGGGCTGCTCTATCCGGCGGTCATCGGCATCGTCGTCTTTGGCGTCTACTCGATCAACTTCTCGCTGAACGATGTGGGCATCGCACTCTTCGCCGGCGTCATCGGCTTTGTCATGCTGAAGCTCGACTACTCGCCCGTCCCTCTCATCCTCGGCCTCGTCCTGGGGCCGCTCCTCGAACGGGGCGTCCGCCGGACCCTCATCTTGTCCGAGGGCGACATGGCGGTCTTCGTCGAGCGCCCGATCTCGCTGTTCCTCTTCGTGCTGACGGCGGCGGTCATCTTCCTGCCGCTGATCGTCAACGGCGTGAAGGCTGCCCGGACACGTCGCGGCCTCGCCGACGCGATGGAGAACGACGCCCGATGAACGGTACCGACCAGGACCAGGCATCCGGCACCACGACCTCGGTGCCGGATGGAGGCGTGCGGCAGGTGGCGCCACGCGAACCGGCGCCGAGGTCGCTGGCGAAATGCTTCTCGCTCGACGACCTGGAAGCGGCGGCCCGCCGCCATCTGCCGCGCCGGGTCTTCGGCTACGTCGCCAGCGCCGCAGAGACCGGCGCCAGCTTCCGGGCTAACCGCGAGGACTTCTCGTCACTGCGCTTCGTTCCCCGCGGCCTGCGCACACGCACCGTCAGAGAACAGTCGCGCACTCTCTTCGGCCAGACCTACGACCGGCCGTTCGGGATCGCTCCGATGGGGTTGAGCGCCTTGGCCGCCTACGATGGCGACATCGCTCTCGCGAAGGCAGCCCGAGACAAGGGCACTTTCGCGATCATGAGCGCCTCGTCGCTGACCTCGCTCGAGCGGGTCGCCGCGGAAGCCGGCAGCCGCTGGTTCCAGGCCTACTTTCCGGGCGACATGGCCCGGGTGCTTTCGATGACCGACCGTGTCGCGTCAGCCGGCTTCGATACGCTGGTGGTGACGATCGACGTCCAGATGAATGGCAAGCGTGAGGACGACCTGCGCAATGGCTGGCAGACGCCGTTGCAGCCCAGCCTGCGCCTTGCCATGGAGGGCGTCACGCATCCGCGCTGGCTGTTCGGCACCGCCTTCAAAACGCTGTGCCACCACGGCATGCCGCATTTCGAGAACCTCGATTCGCAGCGCGGCCTGCCGATCCTCGCCCGCAACCTGCTTCGCTCGTTCGCCGGACGCGAGAGCCTCTCGTGGGAACACGTCAAGGCCGTCCGGGAGCGATGGAAGGGTCGACTGGTCCTCAAGGGCGTCCTGTCTCCGCAGGATGCAGCCCTCGCCCGCCGGATCGGGTGCGACGGTATAATCGTGTCCAATCACGGCGGACGGCAAATGGACGGCGCCCTGTCGCCGCTGGCGGCGCTCCCGCGGATCATGCCGGAAGTCGGCGAAATGGCGGTGATGATGGACAGCGGATTCCGTCGCGGCTCCGACGTCCTGCGGGCGATCGCGCTTGGCGTGGACTTCGTCTTCCTCGGTCGACCGTTTCTGTTCGCGGCGGCAGTCGCCGGCGAGCCCGGCGTCCGCTACGCGATCGACGTACTGTCGGGTGAGATCGATCGCGGTATGGCACTTCTCGGTGCGTACACTCTGGGACAGATCACAATCGATCATCTGGCCAGGCAGGATGGCACGCCGGTAACACCCTTACGCCCGTCGTGAGTAGCTTGTTCGTTGCCACTCCGCTTCCCGGCCGCCTGAACTGAAAGCGGTCAGTGCTGCTTTTCTTCTCAGATCAGGGGATGTTCTGATTGCCGTAACGGGCCGAAAGCAGACCGACGGGTTTGCGGATCGCAAACGCGAAAAGCAGCCGCTGGGTCAGGCTGGCGAGGTCTCGCGAGTGCTAAGTGGAGCCGCGAATTTTGAGGGACACGGGGAATACGCGCCTCGTCTCGCCGGAAAGGTCGTCGTTGAGGCGTCCGAGGATAAGGCGCCCGGCCGTTTCCCCCATCGCATGGGAATCGACGCAGACCGTTGTCATCCCCGGGGGAATCTGCGCGGCCAGCTCACTGTCGCCAAAGCCGACGATCGCGAGATCCTCGGGGATGCGCAGTCCCATGGCGCGCGCCTCGAGCATGGCGCCGATCCCCAGAAGGTCGTTGGCGCAGAAGACCGCGTCGAGATCAGAGACAGTGGTAAGGATGTCACGGAGCGCCTGCCGCCCGTCGATAACGCCGTGGACATTGGGAACCGAGAGCGCCGCGATCCTTTCCAAGCCCAGCGCCTCCGCGTGGGTCTCGAACGCCTTGCGGCGAATCGTGCCACGACCGCTGTTGCGCCCGATGAAGCCGACCTTGCGATAGCCGCGCTCGGCGAGATGCGTCACCGCCAGCCTGACGCCGTCAACATTGGAGAAGCCGACGAGCATGTCGATCGGATCGCGTGCGTTGGCCCAGCTCTCGACGATCGGAATATCGAGGCCGCGCAGGAAGAGGCGGTTCTCTTCGAGCTCCATGACGCCGGTGATGAAGGCCGCCGCCGGGCGCATCGCCATGATCGCCCGGATCAATGACGTCTCGCGGGCATAGGAATAGGAGGTCCGGCCCATTACGAGATGATAGCCGGCCCGCTCGAGCACTGCCGAACACCCGTCCGCAGCCGCCGTGTACTGCTCGCTGGCGATGTTGGAGAGGAAGGCCGCGACGATGTTGGAACGACCGCTCTTCAGCGCGCTGGCGTGTGGATTTGAGGCATAGCCTGTCTCTGCCACCGCCGCCTCAATGCGCTTGCGGCGAACATCCGAGACGATCCCTGGATTGCGCAGGGCTCGCGACACGGTGATCGGCGACACACCGGCCAGTGCTGCAACATCCTCGATGCGCACCTTGCCGCCCAGGGCAAGGATCCTAGACGCACTCTCGCTGGCGGCCACCCGTTCGACCGGATCGAAAGCATGTTCCTGATTTTCGGGAAGGGTCAATGTCGCAGAGCTTTCACGCAATCAGGATGGGGGCTCTTCCCCATGATACGGAACACCCACCTGCACAAGGCAGTCGCCTGCCTCCGACATGGAATGCAGGCGCTGCGACAGGACGATCCCCCCCACCGCGAAACGCAACGTCTCCTCGGATGCATCCAGGCGGTGGAAATCATGAAACCACCCGGCGACGTCACCGGCGTTGACCTCGTCGCCGATGTCCCGAGCCGGCTCATACCAGCCGGGACGCGTGGCATAGATCGCCTGTGCATGGGAGGAAAGCGACAGAAGCCGTGTCGTCTGCTTCGAGGGCTCCTCCACGAGTACGGGATGACGGGTCAAGTTCACCGCCATCAGAAGATTGTCGATTGCCGAGAGGGTTAATAGCATGGAGGCGGGCGTGACTGTGCCGCCGCCCCCGAACTCGCCGCTGAGGCCGATCGCGCCGGCCCGCGCGACCGCCGCGAGCGAGGTCGGGGCATCGGCTCCATTCTGCGCGATGAACCCGTAGGGCATGCCGAGCGCGCGCATCAGTTCAAGCATCCTGCCGAAATGGGCTGGTCCGCCTTGCCTCTCGATGAGCGAGGTCGGGAGATGCCCCATACTGGTGCCGCCGGAATGCAGGTCGAAGACGATATCGTGGCGGGGAAAGAGTTCGCTTTCGAGAAAATGTGCGATCCGCTGGGTCGGCGTTCCGTTCGCAACACCGGGGAAGGACCGGTTCAGGTTTCCGTCGTCGAGCGGGGAACGGCGACGCCCGGTCAGGAAGGCGGGGGCGTTGACGAAGGGCAGGATCGTGACTGTGCCCTCAATGTCTTCAGGGTCGAGCGCCCGGATCAGCCGCGAGAGCGCGATATTGCCCTCGTACTCGTCGCCGTGATTGCCGGCCATCAGGAGAACGCGTGGGCCTGCGCCACGTTTGAAGCGCACGACCGGCACCTTCACCTGGTAATAAGGCGAACGGTCGACCGAGAAGGGAATGCTGAGAAAGGTCTGCTGGCGACCGTCGGCGTCGAAGTCCAGCGAGTGGAAGAGACCGGAGTGCAAAGAGCGTGCCTTTCTAGAAGAGGCGGCGGCGGACCGCCGCCCCATCGATTGCCGACTTAGACCAGTGCGGTCGCGGTCATCTCGACCCGCAAATCGGGGTCTGCCAGTCGCGCCTCGACGCATGCCCGGGCCGGCGGATTGGCCGGGTCGATCCAGGCGTCATAGACCGCGTTCATCGCGTCGAAGTCGGTGATGTGCGGCAGGAAGACGTTCACCGTGATCAGCCTGGAACGGTCAGTGCCAGCTTCCGCAAGCAGCGCGTCGATCTTGGCTAGGACGCTGCGCGTCTGCTCTTCGATCGAACCTTTGCGGTCCTCCGCCACCTGGCCTGCTATATGCAGCATGCCGCCGGCAACGACACCCTGGCTCATTCGGGAGCCGACTTGAAAACGCTTGATGGTCATGAAGCTTGCTTCTCCTTGACTTGTTTCGTCATGCTCAGAGCGCCGGCAGGTTGCCCTGCTCCTCGCGGAACCACTTTTCCTGCAGATCGGGCAGACGCCCGTTCAGCTTGTTGGAAAACACGAAAGTGTTGACCCACTGAAGGAGGTTGTGCTCGCCCATCGGCACGCCGACATGGGCTGGTGACTGGCGGATGGAGAATTTCAGCTCCATCTCGGCGTCCGGATGGTCGTTCTGGGCGTTCACGACGATGGCGCTGTTTTCAGCGAACATCTCGGCCTGGCCCGAGAGATACGCGGCGATCGTCGATGCCACGTCCTCGAAACGGGAAAGGTTGGCCCCCGGCGCATTGTCGGTCAGCCAGAGATCGAGGGTCGTGCCGCGGGCAACGGCGATCTGTCGACCGTCGAGATCGGCGGGGTCAGTCATCGCCTCAATGCTGGCCGGCCCGTACACGCCGAGTTGCACCGCCGCATAAGGCTGCGAGAACATCACCTGTTGCGCCCGCTCGGACGTGGCGCCGATGGCGGAGATGATCACGTCGACCTGGTCCGCAAGGAGGCTCGGAATACGGTTGGTCCCGGTCAACTGAACGAGTTCGAGTTCCACCCCGAGGTCTTCCGCCATCAGGTTCGCCACCTCGACGTCGAGACCGGTGGGCTGGCCACTCTCGTCGTTGAAGCCCCAGGGCGGAACGTCGAGAAGGACACCGATGCGCACGGTGCCGGCGTTCAGGATGTCCTGCAGCTTGTCGGCCTTGGCCGGACTTGTCGAAACCAGGGCGGTTGCGGCAGCGGCGGCGACGACCAGTGACTTGAATGCATGCATGAGGCTTTTCCCTTTGTTGAAATGACAGTTAGATTTGCCGCGTCGAGCCGATGAAGGCCTGAAGTTCGGGGGTGCGCGGATTGCTGAAGAGCTCGGCCGGAGACCCCTCCTCCCAAACGCGGCCTTGATGCATGAAGACGATCTTGCTCGCTACGTTGCGGGCAAACCCCATCTCATGGGTCACCAAGATCATGGTCATGCCCTGACGCGCCATGTCCTCCATGACCTTCAGAACTTCGCCGACGAGTTCAGGATCGAGCGCCGACGTGACCTCGTCGAACAACATCAGGTGCGGCGACATCGCGAGACACCGGGCGATCGCCACGCGCTGTTGCTGGCCGCCGGAAAGCTGCTCGGGATAACTGTCGATCTTCTCGGCGAGGCCAACCTTGGCGAGAACGCGCTCGGCAAGCGCCCGCGCCTCTTTCTTCGAGACGCGCCCCGTCAGGGTCGGAGCAAGCGTGATGTTGCGCTCGACCTTGAGGTGCGGGAACAGGTTGAACGACTGGAAGACGATGCCGACGCGCTGACGCATTTCCTTCAGGTTTGGCATCTTCGGGCCGATCTTCTGACCCTCGATGAGGATCTCGCCGGAATCGATCGTCTCCAGCGCGTTGATACAGCGTAGAAGCGTCGACTTGCCCGACCCGGAGCGGCCAATGATCGTGACGATCTCGCCCTCTTCGACGGAAAGCGACACGTCCTTCAGGACTTCAAGGTTGCCGAACGACTTGTGGACGTTCCGGATTTCAACGAGCGCCATTCAGTCGGGCCTCCAGGGTTCGGGACCAGAGAGTCAGGGGGAAGCAGATCGCGAAGTAGATGGCTGCGACCACGGAATAGATGAGCAGCGGCTGGAACGTCGCCGCGCTGGCAAGCTGCCCGGCGCGCGTCAGTTCGATAAAGCCGACGACGGCTGCCAGCGACGTGCCCTTGATGAGCTGCACCAGGAATCCGACGGTCGCAGGCAGGGCGATCTTCATCGCCTGGGGCGCGATGACGTAGCGAAACTGCTGCCACCGGCTGATGCCGAGGCACGCCGCGGCTTCCCACTGCGTCTGCTTGATCGCCTCGATCCCGCCGCGCCAGATCTCGCCAAGGAACACGGCAGTATAGATCGTGAAGGCGACGGTGACCGCAACGAGCGGCGCGATCTGCACGCCGAGGAACACCGGCAGCCCGAAGTAGAAGAACATCAGCAGCGCGAGCAACGGAATGCCCTGGACGAGCTGTAGGAACAATGCGGTTAGCCAGCGTGGCAAGGCCGCCTTGGTGGTTCGCAAGAGGGCGAGGAGAAGCGCCAGCGGACTGCCGAAGGCGAGCGCCAGTACGACGAGCAGCAGCGTGTACTGAAGAGCCGTCGCAAAGGCCATGATGTCGATGGTGGAGAAGGAGCGCATGGTGATGATCCCTCAGCGACCGGTCGGCCAGCGGAAGGCGAGTCTTCCGAGTACGGCAAAAAGCAGGCGGAAGGCGACGACGAGGCTGACATAGATGCCGGCGATCAGGGCATATATCTCGAAGGAGCGGAACGTGCGGCTGTCTATGACCCCGGCGGTATGGAAGAGTTCCTCGGCCGAGATCTGCGAGGCTATCGAGGTGCCGAGAAGCAGGAGCACGAACTGGCTGGTGATCGAGGGATAGATATTGCGCAGGGCCGGCGGGAGGATCACACGCGTGAAGACGTGCCAGCGGCTGATTCCGAGGCATTGCCCGGCCTCGATCTGCGAGCGGGGAATGGAGGCGAGGCCCGAGCGGATGATCTCCGTCGCATAGGCTCCGAAGTAGAGGGCAAGCGCGATGGCAGCGGCGGTGAACGGCGCCAGGCGGATGCCGAAACCCGGAAACACGAAGAAGACGATGAAGATCTGGATTAGCGGCGGCGTATTCCGGATGATCTCGATATAGGGCAGGACGAGCCAGCGCAGGGGCCGGATGTCACTGCGCAGGATGACCGCGCAGAGCGTGCCGATCAGAAGCCCGCCGAGTGCGGCCACCACCGTCAGCCAGAGCGTGTTCAAGAGCCCTTCGATCAGGGCTTCCTCGTAACGCCAAAGTGGTCGGAAGTTCAGGTTCCCCATGGCTCTCTATCCGAAGAAGGTAGGAAGCACGCGGCGCACGGCGCCGCTTTCGTCCAGCTCGAAGATCCGTTGCCAGCGGTCGAAACAGGTGCAGGGATGCGAGATCCCGAACTCGATGATGTCTCCCACGGAGATGTCGCTGTCCTCCGCCACCTTCAAAAAGGCGTGCTGGTCATTAAGTCTGACCACGCAGGCGGCGTCGTCCAGCGCCCGCGCCGCGCCCTCGCGCCAGATTGCGAGGGGACGCGGCAAGCCTTGGTCGAATGAGACGTCGCGCATGCCCATGCCGCAGATGGCCAAGTCGCCCTGCGGGCGCGTAAGCACCTCGGCCCAGACCCGGAGGGCGGGGTGAAAGATGGCGCTTGCCGGACCGAGACCTGCCGAGGCGAACCCGCCCCGTCGATCCAAGGCGGCGAGACCGCGCGCGTAGACGCCGTGGTCGTGAAAGAAGATGGCCCCGCTGCGCAAGACGAGGCGCGCGTTCCCGTCGGCGCGCACGAGCGGGGCGAGGTCCTCGACCGCGAGATCGAAGAACGCCGAACCGCCGGAACTGAGGATCAGCGCCTCCCTGGGTGCTGCGGCGCGTACGCAGGAAAAGGCTTGCTTCGCCAGATCGTGGAGCTCGTCAATGGCCCGACGCGTCTCGGACGGCTCGGCGGCGGCCGACGCCCCTTCGTAGGCAGCAACGCCTGCAAGGCTGACCATCTTCGAAGCACAGACGGCCGCCACGATCGCACGCACATCCTCTAGCGAGCGGGCACCACCCCTGGCTCCGCCGACTTCCACCAGAACACCGAGGTCACGCCCCGCCGCGACGCTGGCCGTGACCAGCGATTCCACCGCGGCGACACTGTCCACGAAGGTGGTGACCTGCGCTGCCGGAAAGCGCGATAGCATGCGCCCGAAGCGCGCGGCGCTTTGCTTGCCGCCGATCTGGTTGGCGAGGATCAGGCGATCGAAGCCCGATTCCAGCAGGACAAGCGCCTGCCGGGCGTCGGCCACCGTGAAGCCGAAGGCCCCGGCGGCCAAGAGGTCGGCGGCAAGCGCCGGCGACATCGGCGTCTTCGCATGGGGTGCAATTTCCGCACCGACTGCCGCAGCATAGGCGAAGATCGCGGAACGATTGGCCAGAAACGCCGAACGTTCGAGCGTCAGGATTGGCAGCGCCGTGTCACCGGACGCGGGTCTCCAGCCGAAAGCCGCAACATCCGAGGCGGAAACGGTCGGCAGGTCGACGGGAACACCTCGTTCCGTCGCGCGCAGCTCGCCTGCCTTGATGACTGCCCGATCGTTCACCCGCTGGTGCTCCATAGAACTTGCCCCACACATGGGAGCCGAATATGACAACGTTATCATTTTTGATTAGCTTGGCAATGCCTCAATTTTGAGAGGCCAATCGAAGGAGCGGATGTGGATGGCGCGACGCAGTACGGCATTCTTAACGGTGGACTTCGCAGCGACCGGCAAGCAGGTCGGCGCCCTCAATATTCCTCACTCGCCGCATGATGATGCCTGGGGTACGACCCGCATTCCGCTTGCCGTGATTGCCAACGGGAAGGGGCCGACGGTCATCCTGACGGGCGGCAATCACGGGGACGAATACGAAGGTCCCATCGCCCTCGGCGAGTTGATCCGTGAGCTGGACCCCGGCGCCATCCAGGGAAGGCTGATCATCCTGCCGGCGCTCAACATCCCTGCGGTCATGGCCGGGACCCGGACGTCCCCCGTCGACGGGCTGAACCTGAACCGGACCTACCCGGGCGATCCCGCAGGCAGCCTGTCGCAGCAGATATCGGCATTCATGTGCGACGTGGCCTACCCGATGGCGGATGCCTTCGTCGACCTGCATTCCGGCGGCTCCTCCCTTGATATCTTGCCGAGCGCGATCGTCGAACCCGCCGAGTCGGCGGAACATCACCGACGCAACGTCGAGGCCGTCCTTGCCTTCGACGCGCCCCTCACCGTAGTCGTCAGCAATCTCGGCGAGACGCGCACCTCTACCGCGAGCGCGGTGCGCGCCGGCCTGACGACAGTCGGGACGGAGATGGCAGGCGGCGGGACGGTTGGAATCGACGCGTTGAGGATCTGCCGCCGGGGCGTGCGCAACGTCCTGTCGCATCTCGGCGTCATGGAACCCGACGGCGCGCAGGCGCCGTCGCATGGCGAGCGCACGATCCTCGAGATCCCGGGCGAAAAGGGCTACGTCTTCGCCACCGGCGATGGCGCCTTCGAACCATATCACCCGAACGGCACGCGGGTTTCCGCCGGTCAGCCGGCCGGCCGCATCCATTTCCTCGACGATCCCGCGCGAGCCCCCGCCGAACTCACCTACGGACAGGATGGCATCGTCTACGGCCGGCGACAGCCGGGGCGGGTCAGGCCGGGCAATTGCTGCCTCGTCGTCGCTGCGCCCTTCAGGGGTGATCTGGCATGATCGGCCTTCCCGATATCGAGGCGGCTGCCGAGCGCATACGTCCGCTGGTGCGCCGCACCCCGCTTCTCGCCGGCACCCAGGCCCGCTCCCCCGTGACAAAGGGAACGCTGCTGCTGAAGCTCGAGTGCCTGCAGCCCTCAGGCTCGTTCAAGGCGCGCGGCGCGTCCAACAAGCTTCTGTCGCTGTCGCCCCGGGAATTGCGGCTCGGGCTGGTCGCGGCGTCCGGCGGAAATCATGGCCTCGCCGTCGCGCGTTGCGCCGCGGTCTCCGGCGTTGCGGCGACGATCTTCCTGCCAGAGAATGTTTCGCCCGAAAAGATCGCGAAGATCCGCCAATGGGGCGCGACGACGATCGTCGCCGGGGCGAGCTTCGACGAGGCAAACCGGGGTGCGCTCGCCTTCTCCGAACAGGAGGGGGCGACCTATTTCCATTCCTTCGCCGATCCTTTGATCGTCGCCGGCCAGGGAACGGTCGGGCTCGAAATTTTTCAGGATGCGCCTGAGACGGACGTCGTCATCGTCGCCGTCGGCGGCGGCGGCTTCATCACCGGAGCGGGCCTCGCGTTGAAGGCGCTGAAACCGTCGCTCAAGGTCGTCGGCGTCGAACCGGTCGGATCTCCGACCCTCCATGCGTCGCTGCGCGCAGACAAGGTCGTCAGCCTCGACACCGTCACGACGCGCATCCCGACAATGGCCTGCAAGCGAACTGACGAACAACTCTTCGCCCTCACGCGGCAGGTCGTGGACGAGGTGGTCCTCGTTGAGGATTCCGACATGGAAGCCGCGGCACGGTGGCTCTGGTTCGAATTCGGGCTGGCCGCCGATCCCAGCGGTGCGGCCGCGATTGCGGCGCTCGCGACGGGAAAAGTACAGGTCGAGGCGGGCCAGACGGTCTCGGTACCGGTCTGCGGTGCGGGCCTGCCAATCTCGATTGACGGGATCTGAGGGCTTAGCTCTTTTGGCGCCTTGCAGACTGGCCGACTTCGGCTGATCCGGGCCGAAAGGAGACCGTCGGCTTTTGGGGACACGAACGGCGAAAGCTGCTGTACGGCAATTAACCCATTTCGGAAGTTTGCATCCCGAAGGCTGTCTCGTCTGTATGTGATGGGGGTCAGCCGTTAGCTTAGGGCTGCTCCGCGGATCGAAAACGACGCTACCTGTCTCGGCGTCGACCTGATGGCGCTTTAGACACTCTAGCGGACCATCCGCCCTCTTTCGAAGCCTGCTTGGTATCGCTGTTGGACTTGTCGATCTAATTCAAAGGCGGGGAGAATAGGAGTTTGTATTTCTCCGACTCTCCCTTCTCGCCGTGCAGGTCCAGCTCGTTCCTGGCGAGATTGTAAGCCTGCTCGAAGGTCACGCCGTGCGACAGCGCCCGGTAGAAGGCCCTCGTGAACATGATCGCCGCCTCGTCGTCGATCGTGTCGTCGCATCCGATCACGGCCTCGACATGGGAAGCGATTAGCTTCGAGATCGAGTCCGAGAAGCAGGCGTTCAGGACCACGCAGCGGACCGACCCGACGAGTTCGATCAGGCGGGCAATCGATTCACCCGATACCTCCGTCGTGTTCCCCGCGGCGTCCTCGAACACCAGCAGTCCCACGTCGCCGTGGCCGCTGAAATGGACCACGTCTGGCTGGAAGTTGAGGACCTCAGCCTGGAGCTGCTCAACCCGTATGGCCCAGGCGTGTTCGACGTCGACCTTCACCTTTGCATCGCGCACGGCGGCGAGTTGCGCCTTGAGGTCATTGGCCTCCCGGTCGGGCTTCAGCGTCTGCTGATCGAGGGGGTTTGCCGCGAGGAACAGCACCTTCATCGTTTCCACCTTCTTCGAGAGATCGGCCGCCTGTCGAAACATCGTCTCCAAGTCCGGCGACGTGCCGAACATGTCCTTCATGCCGCTCTTCAGGTCCTTGTCCTGAAGCTTCCCGTACAGCTCCTTCCCTTCCACCCTCACCATGAGCCGGTCCAGGAGCTTCGGGTTGGCCTCGACGATGGCCATCACCTTGTCGGCGTACGGTCGGCAGTCCTCCGAGAACTTGGCGAAATGCTCGGCGACCAGAGCCTTCACCTCGTCGTCCTCGTCGGAGTCGTACCACCCAAGAGTCACCTCTTCGAGCCCGTCGTAGAACGAGTTCGAGATGCCCTTGGCCAGGCCGATCCTCGCTTCGGCATGGTCCGAGTACGTGCCCTGGTGGATGATCCTCGTGCGGAACCTGGCGTCGGGATGGCGCTCGGCGGCGAGCTGGTAGAGCTTCGCCTGGACGTTGACCGGCTGACCCTCGATGGCCTCGAAGGAGATACCGAGATCGCCGAGCGTCAGCCACCGGTTCTCCATGACCGACCATACGGCGTACTGCCGAACGATGCGATCGTCGTGCTGACAGAGCTGCCTGACGATCTCCCCATTCCGGTGCCGTGGATGCAGCAGGTTCTTTATGTCACGATTCAGGCCGACGGTGAGGAGCGCCAGCTTGAGGACCTCCTTGTCCGACTTGTCGATGTCGATGCTCAGACCGGTCATGTCGATCTTGTGGGGATCGGTCGTCTGCATCGAAGCCAGGACGCGGATCGCCGGGTCGATGCTAGGGAAGTCGGCGACCATGTCGAGCTGGCCGTCGTAGAGACGCGACAAGGCGGCGACCGCTGCACCGACGATCTCGGGATCCTCCTCGAACTTGCGCATCGCGAGGCCGACGTAGGAGCCGCTGCCCTGCCGCGTTCCGAACCGGGCCAGGGCATTCAGTCCCCACCGGACGACCTTCCTGTCGTTCTCCCGCAGCAGGGAGCCGCAGATGATCCGCTCGAACGCGTTGCCGGCTTCCGAATTCAGTTGTTGGCCGACCCGGTAAAGCTTTGTGAGATCCTGCAGCGCCCCCTTCTTCCTCGAAGGGGAGCCGTTCTCGATCTCGAACCTGATGAGCGCGGTCTGTCCGTCTGAGATCGTGGCCACTACGGGTCGGTACCGGCCTCGCAGAAGACGCCGAGGGTGGCTTGCGTCCACGGCTCGAAATCGTCGACGTCATTGTGCCTCTTGAGGTCGAGCCACCGGGGATCGTTCAGCGACAGGCGTCTGGTCGTCGGCTCGAACCACGGAGGGCAGGTCCAGTCCATGACGATCAGCAGGACGTCGGGCCTGTCGTCCTGGCTCACCCTGACCGAACCCAGCGGCCGGGGATCGGGAAGCTCTCCTCCGTGCATGGCGACCGCCGAGATGTCGAGGTCCCACTTGATGGCGTTGAGCGAGTTCTCCCTGACGCCATAATCACCTTCGGAGAAGAGCGTGCAGTCGTAGAAGCTCAGGACGCCCGGGAACCCGATGGTCCGCTTGTTCATGAACGTGTCGCGGTCGTTGCGGTAACGGCCTGTCCGGTAGGACAGGACCTCCGATCCGCGCCGCACGATCGAAAACGTCCAGACGACCAGTGCCGCACCGGTCTCCGTCTTCGATTCCAGGTAGTGGATCGCGTTGCACTTCTCGGCGGCGCCGACCAGCTTCGACCAGTCGCTCATGAGTTCGGCCCCGCAGGTGGCGACGAACTCCTCGTCGATCCCGAGGAACGGCGCGACGTGGAGGTCCCGGATCCGGCGGCGGGCCTCGAACTTCTCCTTGTACTTGTCCGGGATCGTCGGATCGGCGACCAGTTCGTTCAGGAAAAAGTACCCCGGTTCGGTGCGGAAGAACGCGGAATGCTGGCTGTAGAGGACGTCCTCGCTAAGGCGGGCCTGCAAGGTCTTCACCTGCGTCCGACCGTAGAGGCGCTTCGGCACGATGCCCGCGGCGTACGCGGAATCAAGGATGCCCGCCGGCGACATGGGTCGACGCGAGGCTCTCAGAACGCGCTGCGCAATCTCGAGGTAGGAGTCCATCGATCCCGCTGGGACTAGAGTTGCCGAAGGGTACAATCCACCCGCTGCCGTAGCAAGGGAGTACGGTTCGAACTTACCGTCCATAGGGGAGCGCGGGCCCTTGTGTGGCGAGCGTGATGTCCGCTTTCCAGAGGTCGAAAGATCCGTCGGACCGGCCAGGATGGGCGCCGAGCCGCCGGTCTGATTTTACAGGCGGGCCCTGATGGCTCTTGCCTGTCGTAAGCTTCGATAGACTGCCCAACGCTTTTCAAGATCCACCTGTTCGAAATACGGCGCATGGACACCCTCACGACATGAACAGCCCGCCGTCGACGTTTACGGTCTGGCCGGTGATGTACGATGCATCGTCGGATGCGAGAAAGGCGACGAGACCGGCCACGTCTTCGCCCTTGCCGGCGCGCCCGACCGGAATGCCCTTCACCCATTCCGCCATGAGTTCACCGGGCTTGTAGTCGCCCATGAGCTTGCCCCAGGCTTCGTCGTTGTAAGCCCACATGTCGGTCTCGATGATGCCGGGACAGAAAGCGTTGACGGTGATTGCCTCCCGGGCGACCTCCTTGGCCAGCGATTGTGTGATCCCGACGACTGCGAACTTCGAGGCCGCGTAATGCGGCGTGTAGATGAAGCCCTGACGCGCCTGCCCGGAGGCGGTGTTGATGAGGCGTCCGCCGCGGCCATGCCGGCGCATCCGGGCAATGGCCTCCTGGCAGCAGAGGAAAACGCCGGTAGTATTGACGTCGAGCACCCTGCGCCATTCCTCCAGCGTCAGATCCTCGACCTTGGCGATCGTGATGACCCCGGCGTTCTGCACCGAGATGTCGACCTCGCCGAAGGCGTCTCGCGCGGCATCATAGAGGGCCACGACGTTGTCCTTGTCAGTGACGTCAGCCACGAAACTCTCTGCCGTACCGCCGGCGCTGCGGATCGCCGCGACAGTCGTGCCCGCGTCTTCGTTGGCACTCACCATCACCTTCGCCCCCTCTCGGGCGAAGCGGAAAGCGATTGCCGCGCCGATGCCCCGGCTTCCCCCGGTTATGACGACGGTCTTGTCCTCGAAGCGTCTCATGCATGTTCTCCCCTTGTTGGTCGACGCGCGTCATGATGAGGCGAGCGCCTGAGCGGTGTGGTTGTCGGTGACAAGATGGGTGATAAAGCCGCCGAGCATGGCCGCGCGGATCGCCTCCACTTTTCGCAACCCGCCTGCGACTCCAACGGAACGGGGTATCGTGGCCATCTGAGGCAGGTCGATGCCGATGATGCGGTCGTCGCAGGAGGAGCGTACCTGCCGTCCTGTGCGATCGAAGAAGCGAAGGCCCATGTCGCCGATAGCGCCTGCCTCGCCCAATTCGCGCAGTTCCTGCGGCGTGAGCCTGTTGCCGCTGTCTGAAAGCATCTGTGACGGCTCCAGCGCGCCGATGCCCACGAGCGCCAGTGTCACGTCCGAGAACTGCGTCAGTGTCTCCCGCACGAACGCGTCCTCCATCAGCACCGCACGTGCCTCAGGCGAGCGGGTCAGTCCCGGGGCAGCCAGAAGCTGTGGCCGCGCGCCGGTGATCTGAGCCATGCGCAGGGTCAGGTGGGTCGCATGCTTTTCAACGCTCGGATTGCCGGTGCCGCCGAGAAGTTGAATGACGCGGCTGGCGGAGGTCTTGGGTGGATGAAGGCTATCCACCACGCGGAGAAGCGAAGCGCTCCACGAGGAGAGCCCGATCACCTCTCCCTCCTGCAACGAAGTTTCAAGAAAATGCGCAGTCGCCGCACCGATTGCCGTGAGAACGGATTCCTCGCTCGGCTCCCCCGCCTCGGCGACGATCACGTCTGCCAGCCCGTACCGGTCCCGAATGGCGCTCTCCAGATCAAGGAAGGTGCCCCGCGGCGCATTGATGGTGATGCGGACAATGTCCTCTTCCTGCGCGCGTTTCAGAAGGCGCGAGATCGTCGCTTGGCTGATGTTCAACCGCCGGGAGATTGCCGACTGCGTCTCCTTCTCGATGAAATAAAGCTGAGCAATCCGCCCTATCATCCGCAAGTCGTGGATCCGCGCCATTCAACCGTTCTCTCGTTGCCCCGCAGCGGCGACGCCTATCACTTCATGCCTGCCGTTCAAGGCGGCGGCGTCCGGCACGGGTCCGGCCCAGACCTTCCATCTTGCGCTGCACAACAACTCCTCGCTTGACGAGCAATTATGCATCACTTACGCTGCATATCAATACAGAAGTGAATAATTATTCAGGATAAATTGATGGGCCTTCCAGGCTTCAGGAAAGACGGCGAGAGTCTCTCGTCGCCGGCGGAAATCGAAGCGTTGGCGCGGGAGTCGGTTCATGTCCGCCGTCTGATCCTTACGACGATCGCCGAGGCAGGGCTGGGCCACGTCGGCGGTGACCTCTCCGTGACCGACATTCTGGTGACGCTGTTCTTCGGCGTCCTCGACACCGACCCCGCCGACCCGCAGAAGCCCGATCGCGATCGGTTCATTCTCTCCAAGGGCCACTGCGCGGCAGGCCTCTATACGGTGCTGGCGCGCCGCGGCTTCTTCGACGAGGCCGAGCTCTCGACCTTCATGAAGCCGATGTCGCGCCTGAACGGCCATCCGAACCGGCGCAAGGTGCCCGGCGTGGAAGCCAATACTGGGCCGCTCGGCCATGGCCTTCCTATTGCGCTGGGCGCAGCCCTTGGGGCGCAGATCGCAGGCGCCTCCTGGCGCGCCTTCTGCGTGACCGGAGACGGGGAACTGCAGGAGGGCTCGAACTGGGAGGCGGCCATGTTTGCTGGTCACCGCAAGCTCTCCAACCTAACCGTGGTCGTCGACCGCAACGGTCTCCAGCAGGGTGCGCGGACCGAGGACACCAACGACATGTCGTCGCTGGGAGAGAAGTTCGCCGCCTTCGGCTGGGAGGTCCGCGACATCGATGGCCACGATCATGCGGCGCTCGTCGATGCGCTGTCCCGCCGGGGCGAGGGCAAGCCGGTCGCGATCATCGCCCGCACCGTCAAGGGCAAGGGCGTGTCCTTCATGGAGCACGGCGTCGAGTGGCACCATGGCGTGCCGAGTGCCGCGCAGGTCGAAGCCGCGCTGAAGGAGCTGGTGGTATGAGCGAGAAGCCCGCCGTGTCCGGCCTCTTCGACTGTCGCAAGGCCTTTGCCGAAACGCTCGCGGAACTGGCCCGGATCGACGAACGGATCGTTGCGGTCTGCAACGATTCCGTCGGCTCCTCCAACCTCAAGGCTTTCGAGCGCGAGTTTCCGGACCGGCTGATCAATGTCGGCATCGCCGAGCAGAACATGGTCGGCGTGTCCGCAGGTCTCGCCAATGCCGGCCTTGTTCCTTTCGTCTGCTGCGCTTCGCCCTTCTTGACCGGCCGGGCCATGGAGCAGGTAAAGGTCGATGCCGCCTACAACGGCTATCACGTCGTCCTGTGCGGCATGAGCCCCGGCATGGCCTATGGCGAACTCGGTCCGACCCACCATTCGATTGAGGACCTGTCCTGGATGCGAGCCATCCACGATCTGACGATCCTGGTGCCGGCCGATCCGTTCCAGACGCGTGAAGCTGTCCGCTTCGCGGTCAATGCGGACGGGCCCATCTTCATGCGCGTCGGACGTTTTCCCGTCCCGGCCGTCTCGCCGGAGGCTGACGGCTTCGTGGTGGGGCGCGCCGACCAGCTGCGTGCGGGCTCGGACGTAACCATCGTCGCCACGGGCACGCTCGTCTCACGTGCGTTGGAAGCGGCAGATACGCTGGCCGCCGAGGGCATCTCGGCGCGCGTTCTCAATGTCTCCTCCCTCGCCCCCATCGACTCGCAGGCAATCCTGCGCGCGGCGCGGGAGACGCGCGGCATCGTCACCGCCGAGGAGGGCGTCTCGCATGGCGGACTGGGCGGCGCGGTCGCGGAGATCGTCAGCCAGTCGCACCCCACGCGCATGAAGATCCTCGGCGTCACGAGCTTCGCCCCAACCGGCAACGCCGCCTTCCTGCTCGACCATTATGGCCTCAACGCCGTCGGCATCGCCGCCGCCGCACGCCAGTTGGCGGCCTGACGACGATGCGCGAACTCGTCCTCGCCATCGACCAGGGGACCAGTTCCACCAAGTGCCTTCTGGTCGACGCCACGGGCGCCGTCGTGGCCTCCGGCGCGGCCCCGCTCGGCGAAAGCTGCCCTCGTCCGGGATGGGTGGAGCAGGATCCGCAAGCCATCTGGGAAAGTGTGGAGAATGCCGTTCGCGCGGCGCTCTCGGACACCGACCCTGCTCGGATCGCCGGCGTCGGCTTTTCGACACAGCGCGAATCCGTGCTGCTCTGGGATCGCGGAACCGGCGAGGCCTTGTCGCCGCTCCTCTCATGGCAGGACCAGCGCACCGCGCCGCTGGCGCGCGCCATCGGCACGACCGAGGTCCGGCGCACGGTGCGGCGGATCAGCGGCCTGCCGCTCGACCCCATGTTCTCGGCGTTGAAGGCGCGCTGGCTGCTCGATACCTACGACCCGGACCGAAAACGCGCCGAGGCGGGGGAGATCGTGCTCGGCACGGTGGATAGCTGGCTGCTGTCGCGCTTCGGCACGGAGCCGCTAATCGAGATCGGTAATGCCTCGCGGACCCAGCTGCTCGACACCGGAGTCGCCGCCTGGTCGGAGGAACTCTGTGCCTTGTTCGGCGTGCCAATGGCCGCGCTTCCGCGCATCGTCTCCTCCACCGGGCCTTTCCCCACCGTACGCGGTCTGCAGCCCCTGCCCGACGGAATACCGGTGGCCGCGGTCATGGGCGACTCGCATGCCGCACTGTTCGGTCACGGTGTCCGGGCGCCGGGCGCGGTCAAAGCGACTTACGGCACCGGTTCCTCTGTCATGGGGCTCGTCGGCGCCGCAAGCGAGCAGATGGACCCCGGCACCTGCCTCACGATCGGCTGGCAGATCGCCGGGCAGGCGCCGGCCTTCGCCGCGGAGGGGAATATCCGATCCTCCGGAGCGACACTGAAATGGCTGTCCTCGATCTTCGGCGCATCGGTCGATTCGCTGGTGGACGAGGCGCTGGCGGGCGGGACGGCCGAGGGCGAAGACGCGGGGATTCACCTGGTCCCGGCGTTCAACGGGCTCGGTGCGCCGCATTGGGACGATGCGGCGGTGGCCATTCTTTCCGGTTTTCGCCTCGGCACGCCCCGCGGCGCCCTCGTCCTTGCCGGGTTGCGATCGATCGCTCATCAGATCACCGACGTCGTGGAGTCGATCGAGCGCACCACCAAGCGACCCATCGACATGCTTTTCGCCGACGGTGGCGCTGCGGCCAACGATGCGCTGATGCAGATGCAGGCTGATCTCGCCGGACTGACTGTCCAGCGATCGCCGGTCGTCGGACTTTCGGCCATCGGCGCCGCCCACATGGCGGGCCTGAGCACTGGACTGCTTACTGAACAGACGCTGGCCGCGCCTGGGCGCGAGCGCAGCATTTTCCGTCCTGTCCTCGACGTCGAGCCTCGCGCCCGGTCGCGGAACGGATGGCACGCAGCGGTGGCCCGCTCACGCTTGGAGGCGAACGCACCTCAGGCGCCGGCGAGAATGCAGACCAAGGCGGGAGGGTGATCCGTGAGCACTGCGACGACTGACAAGACGCCGACCCGTCCGCGCCCACGACTCGAGATCGGCGGTGGCGTCGCCGGCCCGCTGATCGGGCTCATTCTCCTGTGCGTCGGCTTCTCGCTCGCCTCGGAGTACTTCCTCTCCTTGCGCAATGCGCTGAACATCCTTGACCAGGTGACCGTGCTCGGGATCCTGGCCATCGGCATGACGATGGTCATCATCATCGGCGGCATCGACCTGTCAGTGGGCTCGGTGCTGGCGCTGTCCATGATGATGATGGGTTGGCTGGCCAAGACGGCGGGCCTGCCATTGCCGGCTGCCATGGTGCTTGGCGTGGCCACCGGCGCCGCCTGCGGCCTCGTCTCTGGGAGCCTCATCACGTTTGCGCGCCTGCCGCCCTTCATCGCCACCCTCGCGGTGATGTCGGTGGCGCGCGGGCTCGCCAACATCCTCACCAACGGCCAGCAGATCGTCGGCTACCCGTCGTGGTTCACGGGGCTGGCGACCGTCCGCCACCTCGGGTTCTTTTCCGTCACCGTGACGGTCTTCATCCTGCTGATGATCGCGGCGGGGATCTTCCTCCGCTACCGGGCCACTGGCCGAAACCTCTTCGCCATCGGCGGCAGTCCCGAGGTGGCCCGACTCGCCGGTATCGACGTGCGTCGGTACACGCTTGTGACCTACGCTGCGGCTGGTGCGCTTGCGGGCGTTGCGGCCGTGACGATGGCCGCCCGTCTTAATTCCTCGCAGCCGAGCGCCGGTCTCGGCATCGAACTCGACACGATCGCGGCGGTGGTGATCGGCGGCGCGAGCCTCGCTGGCGGCGTCGGCTCGATCGCCGGCACGCTCCTGGGCGTTCTCATCATCGGCGTCCTGCGCAACGGGCTCAATCTCGTCGGCGTCTCGCCCTTTTTCCAGATGGTCGTGATCGGCTCGGTCATCGCGTTGGCCGTCACCTTCGACACGCTGGGCCGAAACCGACGCTGAGATCGGTCCGGCAATCACTTCACACCGAGCAACAGGGAGGACCACATGCTCAACACCACCAGAAATCTCGCCGCCGCACTCATGCTCTCGGGGGCGACGCTTGTCGCTCCAGCAAGCGCTCAGGAGAGCCAGACGATAGGGCTCGCCGTAGCCAATCTCCAGGCGGACTTCTTCAACCAGATCAAGCAGTCGGTCGAACGGGAGGCCGAAAAGCAGGGGGTTGAGGTGATCACCGTCGATGCTGCCGGCGATTCCGCGACGCAGGTGAGCCAGATCCAGGATCTCATTACCCGCGATGTCGATGCGATTATCTACATTCCTGCGGGCGCGACGGCCGCCAGCGTCCCGGTCGAGGCTGCGAAGACCGCCGGTATTCCGGTGGTCGCCGTCGACCGCAACCCGCCGGACGCTCCGGCCGATACGTTCATTGCCACGGACAGCGTGGCGGCAGCCAAGGAACTCGGCGAATTCGTCTGCGAGAAGTCTGGCGGTACGGGCCGTCTGGCCGTGATCCAGGGCCAGATCGGAACGACGCCGCAGATCGACCGAGACGAGGGCTTTGCCGCGGCCATGGCCGATTGCCCCGGCATCGAAGAGGTTGCCCGGCAGGCCAGTAACATGTGGATGCAGGATGAGGGCTTCAACATCGCCCAGGCGATGATCCAGCGTGATCCGGAGATCACCATCTTCTGGGGTCAGGCAGACGCGCTCGCACTCGGCGCCGCCCAGGCTGCGGCCGTGGGGAACCTGTCGGACGTGATCGTGGTCGGCTTCGATGGCGACGTCGCCGGGCTGGAAGCAGTGAAGTCCGGCACGCTGACTGCCACCATGACCCAGCAGACCCAGCTTATGGGCCGCCTGGCATTGGAGTCGGCGCTGAAGCTCGCCAAGGGGGAGAGTGTCGAGGCGGAGCAGCTCCAGCCGGCGACGCTGACCACCCAGGAAAATGTCGAGCCGTTCATCGCCGAGCACCCGTAAGCCGAAACAACGGGGCGGCGGACAATCCGCCGCCCTCTACCGCGCCGAGGGAGGAGAGCCGCGATGAAACCTCAACCAGCCATCGTCGATGATGACTCGTCTGCGGCAAATTTTTCCCTTCGCGGGATTTCGAAGAACTACGGCGCGATCCGCGTCATCGAAGGCATCGATCTCGATATCCGGGCCGGCGAGTGCCTCGCCGTGCTCGGCGAGAACGGAGCAGGCAAGTCCACCCTCTCCTCCATCATCGCGGGGATCGTGCCGCCGACTTCGGGGAGCATGAGCTGGCGCGGAGAACCGTTCGCCCCTCACTCGCCGGCCGACGCCCTGTCACAAGGGATCGGCCTCATTCATCAGGAGATGCAGCTCCTTCCGCACCTCTCGATCGCTGAGAACGTCTTCGTGGGCCGCTTGCTCATGCGCAACGGCCGCCTCGACCGGACCGAGATGAACCGTCGGGCCGAGGTCCAGCTTCGCCGCTTGGGGCTCGATGTTCCGGCCACGACACTTGTCGGGAATCTCAAAGTGGCTGCCCAGCAGCAGGTCGAGATTGCCAAGGCGCTAACTCTCGAAGCGCGGCTGCTGATCTTCGACGAGCCGACCGCCGCTCTCGGCGGCGATGAGACAGATAGGCTGTTCGCGCAGATCGAGCGGCTGAAGCAGGAGGGCGTCGCCTCGGTCTACATCTCGCACCGGCTCGAGGAAATCGGCAGGATCGCCGATCGCATCGCGGTGCTGCGTGACGGCAATCTGGTCGCACTGCACGAGACGGCGCGGGTGCCTGTGCGCCAACTCGTCGAGGAGATGGTCGGGCGGAGCGTCGAGCGTCTGTTTCCGGACCTCGGCACGCCACAGCCCCGTGACGTGTTGACGATCGCCAACTTCTCTTCGGCGGAGGGGGCATTCGAGGACATCTCGCTCTCGGTTCGTGCCGGCGAAATTTTCGGCATTGCCGGCATCATCGGTGCGGGGCGGACGGAGCTGGTCCGCGCCATTGCGGGCGCCGACCGGCTGAAGGGCGGGACGATGACACTGGACGGCCGGGTGACGCGGCCCGGCAGCCCACGAGAAGCCTTGGACATGGGGATCGTGCTTGTTCCGGAGGACCGTAAGGGCCAGGCATTGCTTCTCCAGAAGAGCATCGAGGAGAACATCGCGGTCGGCAATTTCGATCTGATCGGGAAGAGCGGCTGGGTCCGGCCTGCGCGCACGCGCGCACTGGCCGAAAAGGCGATCGCCGCGATGGGTGTGAAGGGCAGGCCCGATCAACTCGCCATGCGCCTGTCAGGCGGCAACCAGCAGAAGGTGGTGATCGCCAAATGGCTGGCCCGCAACCCCAAGCTCTTCATCATGGACGAGCCGACGCGCGGCGTCGATGTCGGCGCGCGGGCGCAGATCTATGAGGCGATCGTTGCGCTGGCGAAATCCGGCATGGCGGTGATCCTCGTGTCATCCGATCTCGACGAAGTCATAGGCCTGTCGCACCGCGTGCTTGTCCTTTCGCGTGGCCGCAACCGCGGCATCCTCGATCGCGAGCACGCAACCCATGTCGCGATCATGGAGCGCGCGACCCACTGATCATCAACCACACCAGGATGGAACCAGCTTCATGACGCTTTTCGATCTTTCCGGCGAGACCGCCATTGTGACAGGCGCCGCATCCGGCATCGGCCAGGCGATCGCCATCGGTCTTGCCGAGGCGGGAGCCAATGTCGCCTGCCTCGACCGTCCCGGCAGCGACGGCTTCGCCGCTTCGTCAAAGGGGATCGAACAGCATGGCCGCCGCTGTCTGGTGCTGGAGGCCGATGTCCGTGACGCGAGCGCCCTAGCCAACGCGGTGGCGCGTGTCGAGGCCGAACTGGGGCCGCTGTCGGTCGCGGTGAACGCAGCCGGCATCGCCAATGCGACTGCCGCCGAAGACATGTCCGAAGAGCAGTGGCGAACCATGCTCGACATCAATCTCACAGGCCTGTTCCTGACGGCGCAGGCGGAAGCGCGCATGATGCTGCCGCGCGGGCGCGGCTCCATCGTCAACATCGCCTCCATGTCAGGCTCGATCGTCAACCGCGGGCTTTTGCAGGCGCACTACAACACGTCGAAGGCAGGGGTGATCCACCTCACCCGAAGCCTTGCCATGGAATGGGCGGAACGCGGCATCCGCGTCAACGCCATCAGTCCCGGGTACACGCTGACGCCGATGAACCTGCGGCCAGAAGTCGCCGAGCAGCGCCGGGTCTTCGAGGAAACGACGCCGATGGGTCGCATGGCCGACGTGCGTGAAATGGTCGGCCCGGCGATCTTCCTTTCCAGCGGTGCTGCCTCATTCGTGACGGGGCACGACCTCATCGTCGATGGCGGCTTTGTCTGCTGGTGACTCCTCCGGGAATGTCGCCGCACGACGAAAGGGGATCTGGAACGCTCTCATGCTGCTAAAGGATTGAGGGGTAGATATGGGGGTATTTTAGTCAAAGATAGATATTATTCATCAATTAAAACAAGAAACTAATTCGAAGTGGCGACTCCTTTCCTGGCACCAGTCCTCTCTCAGACGCTGAGATGCAGGAGTTTCCGCAAGATCAAAGAGGTTGATGGCTCCCGGCGGTACTCGGGTGGTCGACGACGACACTTGCTACGTCACATTCCTTCAAGCAGCCGACCACCGGTTTCTCGGGACTTGCCTGAGACGCCGGTTTGCGCCGCCCCATCAGCATTCCGGCAGGTTGACCGCGAGGCCGCCGAGGCTGGTTTCCTTGTAGCGGCTGTGCATGTCGAGGCCGGTCTGGCGCATCGTCTCGATGCAGTTGTCGAGCGGGATGACGTGTTCGCCGTCGCCGCGGAGCGCCAGCGAGGCCGCGGCCACCGCCTTGATCGCGCCGAGGCCGTTGCGCTCGATGCAGGGCACCTGGACGAGGCCGCGGACCGGATCGCAGGTCATGCCGAGATGATGCTCGAGCGCGATCTCGGCGGCATTCTCCACCTGGGCGTTGCTGCCGCCCAAGGCGGCGCAGAGCCCGGCGGCGGCCATGGCGGCGGCGGAGCCGACCTCCCCCTGGCACCCGACCTCGGCGCCGGAGATCGAGGCGTTGGTCTTGATGATGCCGCCGACCGCCGCGGCGGTGAGCAAGAGGTCGCGAATCCCCCCATGGTGCGCGCCGACGCAATGGTCGCGGTAATAGCGGATCACCGCCGGCAGGACGCCCGCCGCGCCGTTGGTCGGGGCGGTGACGATCCGCCCACCGGCGGCATTCTCCTCGTTGACCGCCATGGCGTAGATCGACAGCCAGTCGTTCACCGCATGCGGCTGGGCCGAGTTGCTGCCCCTCTCGGCGACGAGCGCCCGGTGGATGGCCGGCGCGCGGCGCCGCACGTTGAGCCCGCCGGGCAGCGTGCCCTCGGTGCGCAGGCCGCGGTCGATACAGTCGTCCATCACCGCCCAGATCCGGTCGAGCCCGGCGTCGAGGTCGTCGCCGGTGCGGCCGTCCGTCTCGTTGGCGCGTTTCATCTCCGCGATGCGCAGGCCGGACAGTGCCCCCATGCGCAGCATCTCGGCGGCGCTGGCGAAGGGAAACGGCCGGTCCGCCGCCGCGTCGTCGCCGCGGAGACCGGAAGCGGCGATCTCCCGCTCGGTCAGCACGAAGCCGCCACCGACCGAATAATAGGTTTCCGACCGATGCAGCCCGCCCGCGGCGTCGAAGGCGCGCAGAACCAGGCCGTTCGGATGAGCCTCCAGCGGCGGCCCGTAATCGAAGACGACGCCGTCGAGGCCATCGAAGCCGACCCGCCCGAGGCCGGGTACCAAGATCTGACCTGTCGCTGCCAGTTCGGCTTCCCGTTCGGCGGCGCGTTCCGGGTCGAAATCGTCCGGGCGGAAGCCGAGCAGCCCGAGGACCACGGCGCGGTCGGTGGCGTGGCCCTTGCCGGTGAAGGCGAGGCTGCCATGCAGCGTCACCGCGATCCGCGCCACCGGTCCCGAACCCGCGACCCGGTCATCGCCCCGCTGCAAGGCCTCGAGGAACCGACCCGCCGCCACCATCGGGCCCATCGTATGCGAGCTCGAGGGGCCGATGCCGATCTTGAAGATGTCGAACACGCTGAGAAACATCGGGCCCCCCTGGTCACCGCACGCGCGACGGTGTCCAAACTTTCCCGTTATATCGTGTTTCCGTCAGCCGTCAGCCTCCCGATCCGGGCCGAACTAGCAGGCCAGGCGGGCACAGGCTCCGTCCCTATGTTCCCGCGCCGACCTTTGGCGGCACCGTCGCAAACTGCGAGCGGCCGCGGGAGCGGTAGCTTCCGTCGGCTTTCGTGCCGGTCAGCGTGCCGTCGCGGAGCATGATCTTGCCGCCGAGAACCACGGTGGTGGGCCAGCCGGTCAATTCGGCCCCCTCGTAGGGCGTGTAGTCGGCGCCGTCATGCATGTCGGCGTGGCGGACCGTGCGGGTGAGGCTTGGATCCCAGATGGCGATGTCGGCGTCGGCGCCGACGGCGATCGTGCCCTTCTGCGGATAGAGGCCGTAGGTGCGGGCCTGGTTGGTGGCGGTCAGCGCGACGAAGCGCGGCAGGTCGATGCGGCCCTTCATCACTCCTTCGGAGAACAGGATCGGCAGGCGCAGCTCGACGCCCGGAATGCCGTTCGGGATATGCCGGAAGTTCCTGGAACCCTTCGGGTTCAGCTTGCCGGCCGGGTCGTCGTAGCGGAACGGGCAGTGGTCGGAGGAGAACAGGTCGAAGACGCCGCGCTCCAGCCCGTCCCAGCAGGCGTCCTGGCTGGCCGTGTCGCGCGGCGGCGGCGAGCAGACAAATTTCGCCCCCTCCCAGTCCATGCCGTCGAGATCGTCGGCGGTGAGCATCAGATATTGCGGACAGGTCTCGCCGATCACCTTGCGGCCGCGGCGGCGGGCGCGCTCGATCTCCTCCATCGCCTCGCGGTTGGAGACGTGGACGATGACCAGCGGCACGTCGGCGACCTCGGCCAGCGAGACGGCGCGGTGAGTCGCCTCGCGCTCGACGGCGATCGGCCGCGTCGTCGCGTGCGCCCGGGGCGCCACGGTGCCTTCCGCCTCGTGCCGGCCGATGAGGTAGCGGATCGCGTCCTCGTTCTCGCAATGGACCATGACCAGCGCGCCGGTGCGCCGCGCGACGTCCATCGTGTCGAGGATCTGGGCATCGCTCAGCCGCAAATCCTCGTAGGTCATGAACACCTTGAAGGAGGTGTAGCCGTCTTCCACCAGCGCCGGCAGTTCCTGCCCGAGCACCGCCTCGCTCGGGTCGGATACGATCAGATGGAAGCTGACGTCGGTGTAGCAATTGCCCTCGGCCAGCGCGTGATAGGCCTTCAGCGCCTCGCGCAGCGGCCGGCCCTTTTCCTGCAGGCAGAAGGGCAGGACCATGGTGTTGCCGCCGAACAGCGCCGAGCGCGTGCCGCTCTCGAAATCGTCGGCCATGACGATCCCCTCGCCGGAGGGCTGGGCGATGTGGACGTGGCTGTCGATGCCGCCCGGCAGCACGTATTTGCCGGCAGCGTCGATGCTCTCCGCCGCCTCGTCCATGGCGCCGCCGATCTGGACGATGACGCCGTTCTTGATGCCGAGATCGGCGGCAAACACGTCCGAGGCGGTGGCGATGGTGCCGTTGCGGATGACAAGGTCGAAGCGCATGGGGAGACTCTGGGCAGGGATGCGGGCTGGGCGGAGGAAGCGGCGCTAGAGCGCCGGCTCCAGCGCGGCGACCAGGCGGTCGACCTCTTCCAGCGTGTTGTAATGGACCATGGAGACCCGCACGACGCCGTTCTGCGGCATCAGGCCGAGATCCTCGACCAGCCGCCTGGCATAGAAGTCGCCATAGCGGATGCCGATGAAGGCGGGATCGACCTGGTCGACGATTTCCTTCGAATTGCGCTCGCCGGCGGTGAAGCTCACCGTCGCGACGCGGTCCGCGATGGCGCTGGAGGTGCGGCCGACGATGCGGATCGAGTTGCGGCTCTCAAGGAAGTCCATCAGCCGCGCGGTGATCGCCCGCTCCTGCTCGGCGATGTCGGCAAAGCCCGCCTCGATCGCCGGCCGGCCGGCCGTGGCGCCGGCCATGCGGCCGAGTTCCTCGACATAGTCGACCGTGCCGATCGAGCCGTAGGCCAGCTCGTAGTTGATGTTGCCGGGCTCGAGCTTGTGCGGCACGGAGTCCTTGCCGAAGAAATAGTGGTAGATGTTGTCGAGCTCGAGCAGCTTCTCGCGCTTGCCCCACATCACCCCGAAATGCGGCCCGAACACCTTGTAGACGCTGAATATGTAGTAGTCGCACTGGAGCGCCTGCACGTCGATGGCGCGGTGCGGCGCATAGGCGACGGCGTCGACGCAGAGCTCGGCGCCACCGGCATGGGCGACGGCGGCAATCTCGGCGATCGGGTTGATCGTGCCGAGAATGTTGGAGGCGTGGGTGACGCAGACGAGCTTCGTGCGGTCGGTCATCAGCGCCTTCAGGTCGCCGAGGTCGAGCTCCAGCGTCTCGGGATCGCAGCGCCAGAACTTGACGACGACGCCGCGGCCCTCGTGCTTGAGCCAGGGGCCGATATTGGCCTCGTGGTCGGTGTTGGTGACGATGATCTCGTCGCCGGGATGGAGCTTGCCGGTCATCGCCTCGGACAGGACGCGGATCAGCATCGTGGTCGAGGCGCCCATGACGATCTCGCCGGGATCGGCGGCATTGACGAAGCCGGCGAAGGCCCGCCGCGCCTCGCGCACCCGCTCGGTCGAGCGCTGGGACGGCGCGTAGCTCGCGCCGGTCTGGACGTTCGAGGTGAGCAGATAGTCGGAGATGCGGTCGGCAACGCGCGACAGCACCTGGCTGCCGCCGGCATTGTCCATGAAGACCCAGTCGCCGGAAAGCGCCGGGAACTGGCGGCGGACGAAATCGATGTCGAGTGTCATGACTTGCCTTCTGCGTGGTATCGGCGGCTCGCCGGGACAGCGCCCGGCATCAATGCCAGCCGTCAGTGATTGAGGACGGCGTCGAGGAAGGCGCGGGCGCGCTCGTTCGTTGTCGCCGTGAAGAATTGTTCGGGCGTGGCGATTTCCTTGATCTCGCCCGCCTCCATGAAGACGATCCGGTCGGCCACCTGGCGGGCAAAGCCCATCTCGTGGGTGACCAGCAGCATGGTGACGCCCTCGCCGGCCAGGCCCTTGATGACGTCCAGCACCTCGCCGACCATTTCCGGATCGAGCGCCGAGGTCGGCTCGTCGAACAACAGGATGCGCGGCTCCATGGCCAGCGCGCGGGCGATGCCGACGCGCTGCTGCTGGCCGCCGGAGAGCTGGATCGGGTATTTATCCGCCTGTTCGGCGATGCCGACGCGCTCCAGCAGGCGGCGGGCGCGGGCGCGGGCGTCCTCCCAGGACAGCTTGCGGACCCGCACCGGGCCGAGCGCGACATTGTCGAGGACGGTATGGTTGGGGAAGAGATTGAAGGCCTGGAAGACCATCGCGACTTCCTGGCGCACGCTCTGCAGCTGCCGCCCGGGCTCGACCCGCGTGCCGTCGACGATGACGTCGCCGGTATCGTATTCCTCGAGCAGGTTGATGCAGCGGATCAGCGTCGACTTGCCCGAGCCGGAGGGGCCGAGCAGCACCACGACCTCGCCGGCGTCGACCGCGAGGTCGATCTTCTTCAGTGCCTGGAACTGGCCGAAGCTCTTGCCGACGCCGCGCATTTCGATGATCGGGCGGGCCATCAGCGGGCGCCCTTGGCGGCATAGCGCGCCTCGAAGACGGCGACGAGCCGGACCAGCGGCAACAGCAGCAGGAGATAGAGGATCGCCGCGCCGATCAGCGGCGTCGGGTTGGCGGCGAGCGCCTGCGCCTGCGTCGCCTGCTTCAGGAGGTCCGGCAGCGCCACGACGGAGGCGAGCGCGGTGTCCTTCATGACGTTGATCGAATTGTTGGTCAGCGGCGGGATGACGATCCGGAAGGCCTGCGGCAGCACCACGTCGCGCATCAGATACCACTGGCTGAGCCCGATCGACTGCGCCGCCTCGAACTGGCCGCGCGGGATGGCCTGGATGCCGGCGCGATAGATCTCGGCCGTGTAGGCACTGGAGATCATGGTGAGGGCGGTGGTCGCCGAGGCGAAGGCGGAAAGGCGGATGCCGACGAAGGGCAGCGCGTAATAGACGATGACCAGCCAGACCAGCACCGGCAGCGCCCGGAACACGTCGATATAGGCGACGACGAGAAATCTGACGAAGCGACCGCCATAGAGGCGGAGCATGGCAAGGACCAATCCGCCGAGGAGGCCCAGCACGATCGACAGCGCGCCCAGCGCGATGGTGCGCCACAACCCCTCCAGGAGAAGCGGGAAGTAGCGCACCAGGACGCCGACATTGAAGAAGGTATCGACGATATCCATCGGGCGTCAGCGTTCCTTGCATCGGTCGCGGGACCGGGCGCGCGCCCGGCCCCGCAGGGTGTTGCGGCTTAGGATTTCGGCTTCGGCATGTCGCGCACTTCGACCGTGCTGGTGGTCGCCTCCGGCTCGGTGCCGAACCACTTCTCGTGCAGCTCGGCGATGAAGCCCTCGTTCTTGAGGGTGGTCAGCACGTCGTTCGCCTTGGTGGCGATCTCGCTGTCCTTGGCGAACATCATCGAATACTGCTCGCCGGTCGCCAGGCGCTCGACGACGGTCATGTCCGGCTTGTCCTTGAGGTAATAGGCGACGGCCGGGATGTCGGAGACGTAGGCGTCGATGCGGCCGGCCGCGAGATCGAGCATCGCCGGGTTCAGACCCTCGTAGCGGCTGATGCCGGCAAGACCCCAGTCCGCCTCGCGCTCGGTCGAATACATGTCGCCGGTCGAGCCGGTATCGACGCCGACGGTCTTGCCGTCGAGGTCGGCCGTGCCGGTGATGCCGGAATCGGCGCGGGTCGAGAGCGACTGGTCGCTGTCGTAGTAGGGCTGGGCAAAGGACACCGACTGCAGGCGCTCGTCGGTGATGGTGATCGAGGAGATCGCCACGTCGATGCGGCCGGACTGGACGGCGGAGAACAGGCCGTTGAAGGGCACGTTCTGGATGTCGAGCTCGTCATAGCCGAGGCGCTCGGCGACTTCGCGCAGCAGCTCCACCTCGAATCCGACGATCTCGGAATTCTCGTCCTGGAACTCCCAGGGCACGTTGCCGATGTTGGCGCCCGCCGTCAGCGTCTCGGCCAGCGCCGGTCCGGCGACGAGCAGCAGGGCCGTGGTGGCGGCGAGGATCTTGGTCCGGATCATGCAATTTCTCCTGTCGATTGGTTGAGTTCACCGCTTTTCGTGGATGAACGGGGCATCGATTTCGCAGCCTCTGCCCAGGAAGGAGGCAACTGGCTGCTCAAATAACTTGCATACATTTCAGTGCTTAGATCGTATGCGATAAATGTGTACGATGCCAAGGGGCGAGGCGAAGTTTGTTCCGGCGTGCGTGACGATGGACCCGCGAAACGGGCCGTCTCAACCCTCTAGATACGGCGCCAGGATATCGACGAGGCTCTTGGTCCGCGGGTGGGTTTCCGGCAGGAAGGCGCGCTGCGCCACCGATTCCAGGTGCTCGGCCATCAGCCGCACCGCCGTGTCCCGGTCGCCGTCCGCCAACGCGTCCACGAGGGCGCGGTGCTCGCTGACCCCGCATTCGGGCGAATGCGGCCGGCCGTATGCCGACAGCGACAGGCCGCTGCGATAGGCGACCTCGCTGACGTAGCGGATGAGGATCGGCTTGCCGGTCATTCGCGCCAGCAGCACGTGAAAGTCGGTGGCCAGCCGGATCGAGGCGGCTTCCGGGCCGCCCGCGGCGGCCTCCTGGCCGGTGATGTGGGCGTTCAGCTCGGCCAGCTGATCCTCGCTCAGGCGGCCGGCGAGATGCCGGACGACCAGGCGCTCCAGCTCGATGCGGATGTCGAACGTGTCGCGCGCTTCCTCGAAGGTCGGTGTCGCGACCACGGCGATGCGGTTGCGCCGCAGGTCGACGAGGCCCTCGCCGGCGAGATGCCCCAGCGCCTGGCGGGCGATCGTGCGGCTGACGCCGAAGCGTTCGCCAAGCGCATCCTCAGGCAGCTTGTCGCCGGGCGCCAGCGCCCGCTCGATGATCGCCCGGCGGACGACGGAACAGATCCGGTCCACCCGGCTGGCGGAATCGTGCTGAGGCGCCATGGCCGCTCCTGGGATGTAAGGGTTCGACTGTATACCATACGCCGACATCTGCCGGACGAAAGGCTTCAGGGGCGACGATGCTGCTCGGCCCAGCCGCCCTGAAACGAAAAGGGGCGGGCGCAGCCTTTGCCGCACCCGCCCTTTTTCGCGATGTCGCTGTTGCAGCTCAGAGGAGCTTCAGCAGGGCCTCCAGCGAGGTCTTGGCGTCGCCGTAGAACATCCGCGTGTTGTCCTTGTAGAACAGCGGGTTCTCGATGCCGGAATAGCCCGTGCCCTGGCCGCGCTTGGACA
>NZ_JAAAMJ010000030.1 GCF_010500835.1 Aurantimonas aggregata
CGCCTGAAGGCGATAGGCTGGAGATGTCGGGAATGCGGCGGTTTTGAGCGGAGGTTTATGGGCGAACAGTCGAGAAGGACGGGATTGGGAAAACCAGGTTAGCTCTGAGCGCTTCAAGCGCGCAAAGTCGAATTGGACCCGATCTTCGAACTATCCATAAGGGCCCGCGGCGTATGAAAGCCGCAACATGAGGCCGGACACACGACGGAACTCGACCGCATTGCTCATTCCAAAGCCGAAAAAACCGCTTGCATTCCGGGGGGCGTCCACAACACACGAGCTAAGTGTCTGAATCAGAATGACCGCCGTGTTTTCAGGCTCTTGCGAGCCTTCGGGTTAGCATTCGGATGTTTGCGATGAAGACCCAGGCTTGTCCGGTCTGTCACCTGAACGCCTGGGCGAAGCCGGCCGCACGGCTGATGTGCGGAGAATGCGAAACCCTCATGCAAGTGCCCGCCGACGAGGAGGGCGAAGCGGAGCGGCGTGAGAGAACGGGCGGTCGTCCCAAGGCGAGCGCGCCTAAGCCGGCTTTCCATCGGACAGGACAAAGTCGGGCGGGGGTGTCCTAGGAGCCCGCGCGATCTCGGCGCGCACTTCCAAAAAGCGCGGCCCGAGATAGCCATCCGCCCACGCCAAGGCGGCCGCCTGTGTCTCGAAAAAATGCGCTTCGCCATGCAGCTCGGCGTAGCGGCGGCACGCTTCATCGAAGGCAAGCGTCTCATGGAGCCGCGAAGTCGCAGATATGACGTAGTGATCCGACGCCCACCAGACGTTTGGCGCTTGGTCATCGGGCAGGGCAACGATCAGGAGGGGCGTCATGCAACGACCTCCAAATCCGTGACTCGAAATTCGTTGTCCGTCGCCAGGATCGGGACGCGGTAGTATTTGGCGCAGGCGTAATGCAGACAGTCCGCGAGATTGAGACCCCTACGGCCGCTCCGGTAGCGACCGAGCGCCGAGAGGGAAAGGGCGGTTGCTTCCCTGGCGGGAGGTAGATCGCGCACGGCGATGCCGCGCGCGTCAAGGAAGTCGAGAACCAGTCGTTCTGCTTGGCTTACCGACAGGCTCAGCTTGTCAGGGCGCATCAGGGCTAAGACCGTCTCCAGCACCACCAGCGGCGATGTCATCGGCCTGTTCGCTGTCCGGATGGCTTCCGAGCACCGCTCGGCTTCCTTCTCCTCGGTCAGCACCGCGATGATGGCGCAGGCGTCAACGAACATTATTCGCCGTCCCACATTTCATCGAAAGCGGATTGGGGCAGGGGCCGTCGAGCCTTCTCCGTCAGGTCGATCCCCATTTCGGCCCGAAGGCGCGCAGCGGTTTCGGACGGGGTTTCGTGGCTGTGCCGACGCTCGATCGCCTCGCGCATGGCGATGACGATCGCATCAGTGATGTTGACGCCTTCGAGCTGCGCGAAGGTGCGCGTCAGCGTGTCGGCCTCAGGGTTGGTGATGTTGATCGCCATGATGCTCTCCTCGCCCGAAGCCTAATGTAGATATAGATGGCTGACAATCTACATCGCCGCACAAACTCGCCGGTCAACTCTTGGACGCCGCCGATCGGCGGCTTGAGCCGTGCCGGCGCAGCTCCAACCCCTTCCCAGCCAGCCAGGCGGCAATCTCCTCGACGGTTACGGGACCGGCGTTCGGCTCGTCCAGAAGCTCCTCGCGGCTGTAGCTCGCGGCGACCTCGACAAGCCGCCGCGAACGTTCATCCCAATCGCCGAACTTGGCGGCGTGGCGGCCGGTTCTCAGGACGTTTCGCGCGCGGCTGGATAGCTCGTCCTGCCGACGCCGCAGGACGGCTTGATGGCGTTCCTGTGACATCGGCGGCCTACTTGTATCCTCGCCGGCGCTTCCCCCGCGCAACCCGCCCGAGGGCATCGTGAGCGCGACCTGCATTGTCGAACCACTCGGTCTTCTGCTGGCCGCGCGCGCCGATCCGGCCCCAGCGTCGAACCACACACCATTCGCCGAACAGGTTCGGCTCAATGCGAGCGACATAGAAGCGTCGCATGTTCTTCGCCGAATCGATCCGCTGGAGATGCAGGTCGATCGGGAAAAGGTCGAGCTGAACCAGCGGCTTCATTCGGCGGCGCTCCTCTCCGCCCCGCTGCCGGCGCTGAGCGCCCGGTAGAGGGTCGCCACATGCACGTTGAGCGTGGCGGCGATCTCGCGCGGCCTCTTTCCTTCATCCCGCAAACGTTGCGCCAAGGCGAGCTGATCGCCGGAAAGGGCAGGGGGCCGGCCGAAGCGAACGCCCTTCGCCTTGGCGGTGGCGCGGCCGGTGCGCTCATGGATCAAGGATCGCTCGAACTCGGCAATGCCGGCGAACACCGTCAGCACCATGCGGCCCGCCGGCGACGTGGTGTCGGCCCACGGCTCGGCCAGCGAGCGCAGGCCGACCTCGGCCGCATCCAGGCGCTCGGCGATGTCGAGAAGATCGCGCGTCGATCGGGCGAGGCGGTCAAGCCGCGTCACCGTCACCACGTCATCCGCCCGAAGATGGTCGAACAGGAGGGCAAGCTGCGGTCGATCGCGCTTCGCGCCGGAGACTTTCTCCTCATAGACCCGCTTGCACCCGGCCGTCTTCAACGCGGCGCGCTGCTGCGCGAGGTCCTGGTCGCCGGTGGAAACGCGAGCATATCCGATCAGCAAGGCGAGGGTTTCCATTCCGATAAAGGAAGGCGGAGTCTACCTTGTGCGATCTGTCGCGAAAATCCCTCTTGTGCGATGGTGCAAATGACGGTCGCGAAAATCTCGTTTTAATCGGGAATAAAGCGACAGGTCCATTTCGGCTCACGACCTCGAACTGCCGCTTTCCGACGGCCTGGTTCGACGAAAAAAATCACTCCTTCGCGTATATCCGTGCCCGTTTTCGTGCTGACCCCGAAATGGGCCGTTGCCGAGCTGAGGCTCGGTGTTCGCCTCGGAAATTTCTCTGGTTCGCCGGCAGACGGCCTCGACACTCCCGGCATCGCCGCTGCGATCAGCGCTCCACGTCGATCGGCGAAGTGTAATGGCAAATTCACCGAGAAGCCGTGGCGCGACCGTTTGGTCGCCGCTTTCTAATGCCTGGTCGTCGCTGAGAGGAACCATAGGTGCAGCAGGCATCAATGGTGGAAAGCGTGATACAGAGCGTGCTCAGGCCATTGTGCGGCTTATCATATCGCCCATTGCCGCGTTGTATATTTTAGTAGGCGTTCTTACCAATTCCATAGAAGAGCCGAACGGGTATTTTTTTACTTGGGTTTTTTTGTGTCTTCTTTTTAGTCTCATTTAAACTATATACTGTTATCGTGGGAAACCCGGGAATTAATCATTTAAGACGAGCCTTCGCAATGCTCCTCGATTTTGGTATCACGACGTTTTCAATGATCATTGGATCGGCTTACCTTGCACCCTTTTATGCAATACTAATTTGGGTCACGGTCGGCTACGGGATGCGATACGGTTCGCGCTACCTTGGTATTGCGACGGTTCTTGCGCTTGTCAGTCTCGTTTTCGTTGTCAGCCTGAGCGACTACTGGCGAGGGCAACCGTATGTCGTGGCCACGCTTTTCGTAACCGCGATCGTCGTTCCGCTTTATGCGCATATTCTTCTTACGGGCACCCGCGATGCCTACCAGGCGGCGGCGGCGGCCAATCTCGCAAAGTCGCGGTTTCTCGCGCAGGCCAGCCACGATCTTCGCCAACCGATACACGCCATCAGCCTTTTTACGGCTTGCCTACGTGATGGCGAAATCGGGGCCGAAGAACAAGAGATGGTCGAAAACATCGATCGCTCCCTTCACAGTGTCGCGCAATTGTTTCGATCTTTGTTGGACGTGGCGACTCTCGACACTGGTAATGTCTCACCAAAGGTCGAGGTCGTTGAACTCGGACCAATTCTCAAAACAATCGCCGAACAAAATGCTGAAGCGGCACGATGGGCTAAGGTCACGCTTCGTGTCGTACCAACGAGAGTCCGGGTTCACGTAGATCCAAGCCTTCTGACCGTTATTGTCCAGAACCTTGTTTCCAATGCGCTCAAATATGGACTTGCTCCGGCAAAGTGGAGAGCGTTTTCAGTTTATGCGGCCAACCTCTCGAACTGAAGCGGGCTGACGAAGTCGAGCGCTGAGTGGCGCCGGACGGGGTTGTAGAAGCCGTCGATGTAGCGACCTATCGCGTCGGTCGCCTCGGCCCGGCTTTGGAAGGCCACGCGCCAGACGAGTTCGGCCTTCAGCGTCTTGAAGAAGGTCTCGACCATCGCGTTGTCGAAACAATTTCCCTTCCCCGACATCGAGATCAGGATGCCGTGCTTCCTCAGCTCAGCCTGGTAATCAATGGCGCAGTATTGGCTGCCGCGGTCGGCGTGGTGAATGAGGCCGGCGGCCGGACGCCGCACAGTGACGGCTCGGCGCAGGGCCGACAATGCCAGTTCCTTGTGAAGCCGATCGCTGGTTGCCCATCCCACGACGCGCCGGGCAAAGAGGTCGACGACGACGGCGAGATATAGCCAACCCTCGCGGGTCCAGACGTAGGAGATGTCGGCGCCCCACTTCTGGTTCGGCCCCGTGGCGGTGAAGTCCTGATCGAGGAGGTTCGGGGCGACCGGGAAGGCGTGCAGGCTGTCGGTGGTTCGTTTGAAGCGTCGCTTCTGCCGTGCCTTCATTGCGTTCTCGCGCATCAGTCGGGCGACGCGCCGGCGGCCGATCGGCAGCCCATTGCCCCGTAGCTCATGCACCATTCGCGGGCTGCCGTAGGTCCCGTTCGACAGAGCAAAGGCCGAGCGGACATGCGCCAGCAGCACCATGTCGTCGCGTTGTCGGCGGCAGGCCGGACGGTCTTTCCAGGCGAAATAGCCGCTCGCACTGACACCGAGGACCTTGCACAAACGCTGTACGGGGAATTCCTTCTTCGCCGCATCGATGAGACGGAATCTCATCGACTTCCCTCCTTGGCGAAAAAAGTCGCTGCGCGCTTCAGGATCTCGCGTTCCTGCCGCAGGATCTCGTTCTCGCGCCGCAACCGCTTCAGCTCCGCCGCCAGATCTTCCTGCCGTTCGGGTGGGGGCGCTTCCAAATCGCGCTCACGACGTTTGTCGAGCCAGCGACGCAGCGTCGAAAGCCCGATGCCGAGATCCTCCGCAATCTCGCGCTGTGTTCGCCCGCTCGTCTCCACCAGACGCACGGCCTCCGCTTCGAACTCCTCGCCGAAGCGGCGATGTGGCTTGCCCATAGGATGCTCCTCCTTCCATCAGAAGAGCTCTCCTGTTTTGCGAGGCAAGTCCAATATGCCTCTGATGGACCCGTTCTGATTGGTTGCAGGAAGCACGGCGAGACGGTGTCGATCGTCGTTAAGGACAGGGGCCGAGGTATTCCGGAACCGGATCACACGAGGGTCTTCGACGAATTTTATCGCGTAAGCGTTTCAGGCAGGGACGTCAGAGGTGGTCCTGGTTTTCAGACCATCCGGCGGCGGATTTAGAGTGGACCGCGGTTGTCGTTATGCCGCCAGTTTCTCATTGGCCCAGCTCATCGCATAGGCTTCGTTCGGTGTCGCGTCATGCAGGCTCGAATGCGGCCTCTCGGCATTATAGTAGCTGATCCACGAGCCGATCCCACGCCGAGCTTCGGAGCCGGTTTCGAACGCGTGCAGGTAGACGCATTCGTATTTGAGCGACCGCCAGAGCCTCTCGATGAACCGATTGTCGATCCAGCGACCTCTGCCGTCCATTGAGATCCTGATCCCAGCCGCCTTCAGCTTGTCGGTGAAGTCGCCGCTGGTGAACTGCGATCGTAACCGCCCGATTGTTACCGCCTGCCGAATATAGTCGTGATGGCCTATGACACGTGCTTAACGACGTCGTTTGCGACGTGTCTTGGGCGAGGATTGCGATGCTGAGAGATTCTTGGAGAGGAACGGCGGCGGCGCTGGAGTGATGAGAAGAAGCTCGACATCGTCATGTCGGTCGGGGTCGATGGGGCGACGGTGACCGAGGTTGCACGGCGACACGATGTGACGCGGCAGCAGATTTACACTTGGCGCAGCGAGTTGAGGAGGAAGAGTCTCCTGTTGCCGTCCGTGGGTCCCGTCTTCCTTCCCGTGGACATTCCTGTCGCGCGAAGCCCATCCGGCATGCACAAAGGTGCCGACGGCTTGTCAGCCAAGATCGAATTGCAACTGTGCTGTGGACGCAGCCTTCGCTTTGGCAGAGACATCGATACCGCCACTCTGACGCGGCTGATCCGTGCGGTTGAGACGGCATGATCGGACCGGGAACTGGCGTTCGGGTCTATCTTGCCTGCGGGATCACGGACATGCGCAAAGGAATCGAGGGTTTGGCTGCACTGACGCAGGACGTGTTGCGCCAGAAGCCGACGGGAGGAGCGGTCTTCGCCTTTCGGGGCCGGCGTGGCGATCGTTTGAAGCTTCTTTATTTTGATGGCCAGGGGTTCTGTCTTTATTACAAGGTCTTGCAGCAGGGCCGCTTTCCGTGGCCGTCGGCGGCCGACGGGGCGGCCCGACTGACGACGGCGCAAATGGCGATGTTATGGGAAGGAATTGACTGGCGACGCCCAAATTGGGGCGCGCCGCCGGCTCGTGTCGGATGATTTATCCCACTGAATGTGCTTGTTTTTATGGCGATCCTCCCTGACTTGTGGTAGTCAGGATCATGTCGAATGCCGCCGAGAATCTTCCCGACGATCCGGCCTTCCTGAAGGCGATGATTGCCGCTTTGCAGGCGGAAAATGCGAAGATGTCGGCGACGTTGCAGGCGCATGACCAGCTGATCCAGACCCTGAGGCTGCGCATTGCCATGCTGAAGAAGCAGGTCTTCGGCAAGTCTTCGGAGAAGATCGAGCGGGAAATCCAGCAACTGGAACTGGCGCTGGAGGATCTGTTGATCGCCGCGGCGGAGAGCGACACCAGGCCAGTCAACGAGGCCGCTGAGATCGCTCCCGTAGCAAACGCGCCTGAAAAGATCGTGCGCCGTCGTCCACGCGTATCGGAAAAGGCCGTTCGCGAGCGCAGGGAACTCGACCCCGGCACCTGCTGTCCTGCGTGTGGGGGCGAACTGCGCCTTGTCGGCGAGGACGCCAGCGAAATCCTCGACATGGTCGCCGCACAGATGAAGATCATCGAGATCGCCCGGCTGAAGAAATCCTGCCGCTGCTGCGAAAAGATGGTGCAGTTGCCCGCGCCGAGCCGGCCGATACCCGGCAGCATGGCGGGCGCTGGCCTTCTGGCTTACATCCTGGTCTCGAAGTTCGACGACCATCTGCCACTCTATCGTCTGAACGAGATCTTCGCCCGCATAGGTGCCGACATTCCCGACAGTACCCTGGTCGATTGGTGCGGTCGCGCCATGAAGGTGCTCCAACCCCTGATCGAACGGATCGAAACGGCGATCATGGGCAGTAATCTTCTCCATGCCGACGACACCCCGATCCGGGTGCTGGATCGCTCGCTGCGAGACAAGGGGTTAGGCAAGGGCGTAAAGAAAGGCCGTATCTGGACGTATGTCCGTGATCAGCGCCCATGGGCGGGCGGTGCCCCGCCGGGTGCGGTCTACTACTTCGCCCCGGACTGGAAGGAAGATCACGTCCACCGCCATCTCAGGCAGACAAGCGGCATCCTTCAAGCCGACGGCTACAAGGGCTACGGGAAGCTTTATGAGCCTGGAGCGGATGGAACCTCTCGCTTCCGGGAGGCGGCATGCTGGGCGCATTGGCGACGCGACTTCCATGATATCTGGACCTCGAACAAATCCGAGATCGCACGCGGGGCTCTCGACCGTATCGGCGTGCTTTACGACATCGAGCGCGACATTGCAGGCCAGCCTGCCGATGTCCGCTTTGGTGCGCGTCAAAAACACAGCAAAGCAAGGGTCGAGGCACTCCGTATATGGGCCGAAGCGCAACTGACCCGCATTCCGGGCAAGGGCGATCTGGCGAAAGCCTTCCGTTATGGCCTGAGCCGTTGGCGCTCATTTTGCCTGTTCCTGGAAGACGGCCGCGTCGCCATGGACAACAATGCCGCCGAGCGCGCCCTGCGCGCGATTGGAATCGGAAGAAAAAACTGGTTATTCGCCGGTGCCGACACTGGCGCGGAAACCTTGGCCCGGGCCATGACGATTATCGAGACAGCCAAGATGAACGGCGTCGATCCGCAGGCCTATCTCGCCGATGTGCTCGACCGCATCCACGATCACAAGATCAACCGGCTCGACGAATTGCTCCCCTGGAACTGGGCACCTGTCACAGCCACTTGCGCCGAGGCCGCCTGATGGCAACCGTGACCCATGTGTTCAGCATCGACTATGTCGCCAAACTGCTCGATGAAGATGCCGAACTTCTTCAGGCGATCGTCAGCAACGATGACAACCTGAGCTACGGCGGTATTATCAGCGTCTACACCGGGCCGGACGAGGCCATAACCTCGCTTACCTGTGACGGAATGGAAGAGCTGGAGCAGATGCTTGTCCATGCTCGCCGCACCGCTGACGAATGGAACGACTTCCTCAACGCCTTCGTCGATGATGAGGAACTCATCGCTCGCATCAAAACGAAATCTCCGCGGTAGCAACCGGGCGGTTACCTGCGATCCCTGGTCGCTGTTGAATATCTCTGGCTTGCCGAAGCGGGCCATGGCCTCCTCCAGCGCCTCGATGCAGAAGCCGGCGTCCATCGTATTCGACAGCCGCCATGCCAGCACCTTCCTCGTCGCCCAGTCCATGATCGCAACGAGATACAGAAAGCCCCGCCGCATGGGAATGTAGGTGATGTCTGTACACCAGACGTGGTTCGGCCGCTCGATCGTCAGATCTCGCAAGAGATAGGGATAGATCCGGTGCTGCGGGTGCGGCTGGCTGGTTTGCGGCGCCTGGTAGATCGGCGACAGGCCTATTTTGCGCATCAGCCGCCGAACGCGATGACGCCCGACGAGATGACCCTGCCGACGCAGCCAGCGCGCCATCTGCCGAGAGCCATACCATGGCGTCTCCAGGAACTGCTCGTCGATCTGTCGCATCAGGACGAGGTTCTCGGTGCTCTCGCCCGCTGGCGTGGCGTAGAGCGTCGAGCGCGTCAGCGACAAAAGACGGCATTGGCGCCTGACACTGAGGCGCGGATGGTTCCTCTCGATGCCCGCCTGCCTTCGATCCCGGCTCATCGACCGAAGGCCTTCTGCAAAAAATCCCGTTCCACAACGAGTTGCCCGATCTTGGCGTGGAGCTTCTCGAATTCCGCGTCGCGGTCCCGGGCAGTCTCGGCAACGCCGCCGCCGAACGCCGTCGCCATGTTCTCGATGGCCAAGCGCTTCCATTGGCCGACCACATTCGGATGCACCCCGTGCTTCTTCGCCAGTTCCGCCAGCGTCAGTTCGCCCCGGATCGCATCCAACGCGACCTTGGCCTTGAATTCCGCGGAATACCGCGCCCTCTTTGCCATTCTCGGATCGTCCTTCTCATAAGGCGATCCACTCTAAACGCTGGTCCGAATTCATGGGACCACCTCTCATCAAGCCTTTCGTGCTCGCGAACACCGCCGTGGGCTGCACCCTCCACACCGACGCGAACCGCTCCTACAACGGGATCCCGGAACGCAATCACCAGCCGCGCAACCTCAGCGGCGAGAACGAGCTACCAGCCCATATCACCTTCGAGCGCATCCACCGGGTATTCTCGAACCTGAAGCGCTGGGCGCTCGGCACCTTCCACGGCTTCCGTGAGAAGCACATGGACGCGTACCTCAACGAGTTCGTGTTCCGCTGGAACCGCAGACGCTCATTCCAGAGCGCCATGGATCGGCTGCTCGGGGTCGGACAGGTGTTGCCACGCACCACCTACAGAGACATCGTCGGCGACACGTCTGAGTGGCGAAGCGAGCATCAGGACCAGATCCTCAAGATGGTGAGCCCGGATCGGCTGAAGATGGCGAAAGAGCTGGCCAGCAGGGATCGCATCGACATCCTCGACGCGCTGGACCAGATCGGGCAGCGATGCGACGTCATTTACGAGCGCCGAAATCCGACACGTCCCGCCCTTCCGCCGCGACGCCAGGGCGAGGAACGGTCCACCGCCCGCTATCGCCACCCGCCCCGGCCGCCACGGGGCGAGATCGAGGCGGGCTTTCTGCGGCACATGCGTCCCGCATCGGCCGTCGTGCCGTCCTGACCCGCCGCCAGGGTCGTTCACCGGCCTTCTGAGATACTTTCTGTGGAGCGCTTCCCGGCGGTCGCATCAATGCGCGCCGCGCCGCTTCCCATGCGCTCTTCTATTCCGGAAATGCATCGATTCCCCTGCTCCAGAAGCGATTTTCACTGCAATCCGATCCCCATCCGGACCCTAGATGTTGGGGGTACCTGAGCGAAAGGGATAAGCAGTCACACAGATGCTCGCCTTCCACGACCGCCATGTCGGCTAGTTTATATATGATAATGTCCTATACCTTATACCCTATTACGGCGCACGAAGCGCCGGACGGCTTGCTTGATTCTGAGCGTCGATCGCCAGATGCGTCACCGTGAATACGTGGCTCTGCTTCATCGCAGTCTGCGTCCTGTCGCGCACATCGGCGAGAAAGTTCCGGAAATAGGTGAGCGGCTCGCAATTGGCGTCGATGTAGCGCGTCCCATTGCGGTCCGCGATGAAGACATGATCGCTCCCGGGCCGGCCTTCGATGTCCAGGTATTTCCGAAGTTCGATCGTGCCTTCCGTGCCCAGGATAATGAGACGGCCGTCGCCCCAGGTCGGCAGCCCGTCGGGTGTGAACCAGTCAACGCGGATGAATCCCCGACCTTGATCGCTGGAAAGCAGAATCTCCCCGTAGTCCTCAAAATCGGGCATTTCCGGCATGCCGAAATTGCCGGCGGAACTGGCGATAACGCTGGCATCGTTCGACCCTGTAAAGAACAGGAACTGATCAATTTGATGCGATGCGATATCCACGAGGATGCCGCCGAAGGCGCCGGGATCGAAGAACCACGGCGGCCGGATCGCGCGGTTGAGCCGATGCGGCCCAAGACCGACCGTCTGGAGAACGCGCCCGATCTCGCCGTCGGCCACAAGCTTCGTAGCAATCTCGACTGCCGGAACGATGAAGCGCTCGGTAAAGCAGATGGAGAAGATGCGGCCAGACTCGGCGACCGTCTGCTCGATGAGGGAGAGGTCCGCGGCTGTGGTGACGCCCGGCTTGTCGACCATAACGTCCTTGCCGGCGCGCATTGCCTCGATCGCGATCTGCGCCCGGTCGCGGGGAATGGCGGCACAGCAAATCACCTGGACGTCCGGATCGTCGATGAGTCTCTGCCGGTCAACAGATGGAATATCGGGAAAGCGCTCGCGGAAACCGCTGAGGACGCGCGCGTCGGAGGTCTGCGGGCAATAGCCGGCACAAACCGCGCCGGCGGCGGTGAGACCCTTCACGTGGTCATAGATGTGACGATGATCGAGGCCGATGGCTGCGAACCGGATCATCGCCCTTCTCCCGCGACCTTGACAGGACCGTCGGATCGCCCGGCTTCGATCAGCGCGTCGATGAGACGATGAACCTTGAGCGCCTCGCGGCCTGTGACCCGGGGCGCGCGATCGTGGTCGAGCGCGTCGAGGAAATCCTCGATGACGCCGCGGTGCCAGTCGTGCGGGAAAGCCATCGGATCTGCCCCGGTGCCGCCCGGGGTCGCAATCGGCGCGACATTCTCCTTGCGTCCGTCATGGAAGGCGACATCGAGACCCGTTCCTTCAAGAACCGCCGTTCCGTTCCGGCAGACGAAGCGGATACGCTCGGCAAATCCCGGATAGGCACTCGTGGTCGCATCGATCGTTCCGAGAGCCCCGCTTTCGAAGCGCACGGACGCCATGACCATGTCTTCGGTCTCCATCCGATGCACCGGCGTGGTCGTGGCATAGCCGCGAACCTCGGCGACCGGCCCGGCGAGGCTCAGCATCAGGTCGAGGGTGTGGATGCCTTGCGAGATCAGGACGCCCCCGCCGTCACGTGCAAAGGATCCGCGCCCCGGCTCGTCGTAATAGCTCTGCGGTCGCCAGAGGTCGATGGTCACCGAGCAGCCGACAATCTCATCGAGCCAGCCCTCGCGCAGCAGTTCGGCCAGGCGGAGCCCGACCGGCCGGAACCGGTGCTGCAAGACGATGCCGAGCGTCACGCCGGCGCGCTCGCATGCCTCGACGAGCAGCGTGGCGCGCTCGATGGTGATCTCGATTGGTTTTTCAAGCAACACATGCTTGCCGGCCTCGGCGCAGCGCCGCACGATCTCGAGATGCGTGTTGGCGGGCGTCAGGACGATCACAGCCTCGATGCTCTCATCGGCGAGGATGGTTTCGAGATCGGCGCACAGCGGAAACGGGAACCGGGCCGCGAAAACCTCTCGCCGCGCGGCTGTCGGACTGAAGGCACGGACGACCTCGACGCGGTCATGAAGGTCGATGAGGCTGCGTGCGTGTGGGGTGACGACCATGCCGAGGCCGATGAGCGCGATACGCCGTCTGGTCACTGTCGAACTCGCTTACGAGGCATGGAAATCCGAAATGACGCTCAAGGGCCGAACCAGGCCACCGGAGTGAGGGTCAGAGCCGGCACGTAGCTCACGAGAGCCAGCACGGCGATGAGCGCGGCGACGAACGGGATGATCGCCCTGAAGGTGGCAACGACATTGGCCTGACCAACTCGGGCAGTGGTGAAAACGAGCACCCCGAGTGGCGGGGTCAGGGCGCCGATCACGAGGTTCATCACCATGATGATGCCGAAGTGAATCGGATCGATGCCGGCCGCGATGACGATCGGCACGAGAATCGGGACCAGGATCACCAGCGCCGCGATCATCTCCATGAAAAGACCGACGACGAGCAGAAAGCCGTTGATGCACAGGAGCAGGAAGATCGGATTCTCCACCAGGGTCGCGAGACTGGACGCGATCTTCTGAGGGATCTGCTCAAAGGCCAGCACCCAGGCGAAGGGCGCGGCCGCAGCAATGATGATGACGATGACGATCGTATCGAACACCGCCTCCCGGATTCCGGCGACGAGGTTGTCGACCGTGAGCTTGCGGTACAGGAAGGCGCCACAAAGGAGGGCGTAGACGAAGGCGACGGCCCCCGCTTCCGTGGCAGTGAAGACGCCGAACCGCACGCCGCCCACGATGACGACCGGCAGGATCAGGGCCGGGATGGCGAGACCGAGAGAGGAGAACCGCTCCCGCGCGCTGGCGCGCGGCCTGTCCCCGCCGTAGCCGCGGTAGCGGGAAATAACGTAGACCGCGATCATCAACTCCGCCGCGACGAGAAGGCCGGGCACGAGCGTGGCCACGAAGAGTGCGCCCACGGATACCGAGGCAAGGGCCGCGTAGATGATGAGGCCCAAGCTTGGCGGGATGAGGTTGGCGATGGTTGCCGAGGATGCCGTCAGGGCGCAACTGAAGGGCCGGTCGTAGCCGCGCTTCTCCATCTCCGGCACCATGAGCTTGGCAACCGTCGAAGCATCCGCCGTCGATGACCCGGAAATGCCGGCGAGCATCGTGTTGGTCACGACATTGGCTTGCCCAAGGCCGCCTCGCAGGTGGCCGACGAGCTGCGTCGCGAGGTCGACGAGACGGGGTGTGATGCCGCCGGCATTCATGACGGCTGCGGCGAGGATGAAGAACGGGATGGCCAACAACGTGAAAGAGTTCAGCGACGCCGCCATGTTCTGGGAAACCGTCACCAGCAGGATGTCCGCGAGCGGCGCGAAGGCGGCGAAGGCGCCGAAGATCATCGCGAAGGCAATGGGCACGTCGAGCAGAATGAGAACCAAGCCGACGCTGATCAGCGCCAGGGCGCTTCCGCTTTCGCCGTAGAGGCTGGCCGCGCCGTAGCGCACGGCGAGGTACAGCAGCGAACCTGCGATCAGGGAGGCGATGCCTGTGCGAAGAGGTTGACCGGCGCCCGGCAAGGCGAGGAAGAAGAGATTCAATAGGCCGCCGACCGGCACCGCGGTGAAGAAGTAGGTCATCGGCCATTGCAACGCCGGTGAGACCTGGATCGCTCGGCTCGCATATTCGGCGCCGTGGACGACCAGCATTATGCTTGCCGCCACCATGACAGATCGCACGAGGAAGGCATGCGCAGCGCGGCCCCCCGCCGGAACGAAACGGCTGACGACGTCGATCGAGATGTGCGCGCCGCGCCCAGTGGCGATTGCCATGCCCAGGAAGATCGACCAACAGAACGCCCAGATCGCCATCTCTTCGGGCCATGGCAGGGCCGCGTCGAAGCCGTAGCGCAGCACGACCTGAAGGCAGGCGATGATCGCCGCGCCGAGCATCAGGACGACGCAGACCGCCTCGAGAACCCGGTCGACGAACGCGGCCAAGCCCGTCGACGGCGGCGTCATGGGCGCCGCAGGCGGTGCTGCAGCGCCCGGCTTGCCGCTCAGGTCGAGAGAGCTCGCCATGTCAGCCGAGCGCCCGGATCTTCTCGATCATCTCCGCCGTCTCGGGACTTTTGGAGCTGAACTCCTCGAACAAGGGAGCTGTCAGCTCCTTCATTCGAGCCAGCTCTTCCTGCGACAGCTCGTGAACCTCGACTCCCAAGCCTTTCAGTTCCTCAAGAGCTGCACTCGCCTCCGCCCGGTTGGTCGCCCTCTGCTCGGCGAACACCTCTTTGGCCGATTCGCGCACCAGCGTCTGGAGATCCTCGGGCAAGCCGTCGAGCCAAGCCGCGTTCACCCGTACCGCCTTTGGCAGGAACCAGTGACCGGTCAGCGTCAGGTGCTTGGCCTGCTCGTACCATTTGAAGCCAAGAATGGAGAACACGTCGGAATCCAGCGCGTCGATGATGCCGGTCGAGAGGGCCGAATACTGCTCGGAATAGGGCAGCGGCGTCGGGCTGGCGCCGAGCAGCTCCCAGAAGTCCACCCATATCCGTAGCTCCGGCACCCGGATTTTCACGCCTTCCAGATCGGCAAGCGCAGTGACCGGCTCCTTCGACAGGACATGGCGGAAGCCGGTTTCAGCATAGGCGACGAATTCGACCCCGGTCTTTTCCCGCGCGATCTGTGATGCCTGCTGGCCTAGCTCACCCTGCAGCACCCGGTCGACATGCGCCTCGTCGGTGTAAATGAAGCCGGGTGCCCCGCCGAAGGCCGCGATCTCCGGCGCGATCGCCTCCTCGCTGTCGGGACCAGCCGTCGTCGCCTGGATGGTGCCGATGCGACTGCCTTCGAGCAGCTCCGAGAGGCCGCCGAGCTGGGCCGCGGGGAAATGCTGAGCGTCAATACGCCCCTCGCTCCGCTCGTTCAGGACCTGCGCCCATTTCTCGAACGCCTCGGTGATCGGCGTTCCCACGCCCTCGGTGTGGGCGATCTTAGCGACAAACTTTTCCTGGGCGAAGGCGGGCCGTAGGACGGCAGGCATGGCCAGCGCCACCGTTCCAGCCTTCAGCAAAGATCGGCGGCTGATCCCGCCGTTGAACAACTGGATGTGCGTCATGTGATCGGCTCCTCCCGGTTCATGATGACGAAACGGTACTTGTATTCTAGTATCCGGACAAGGATTTTTCCGCGCGCCGAGATCGACCAGCGCGGCTTGGTGCTTCGACCCTTGCGGTGCCGACAGGATGCTGTTCCATCCGCGAAGTATCGAGGACGGAGTCCAGATGCTGCCGCATCGCCGTCTTCGCCGCTTCGGCATTGCCGGAGCGTATGGCTCTCAGCAGTATGAGATGTTCCTCGAAAGCTCGGCGCGAGCGGCCAGGGATTGATGATGTGAGACTGAAGCGCTCCCGGTCGACATGCGCCTTGACCGATTGGACGAGTTGCCACGCGCGCGGCACGCCTGCGGTTGAGGCCAGCAACGCATGGAATTCCTCGTCAGCGGTGAAGAAGCTCACGTAATCATCGATAGCGGCCGCAGCCTCCTGCCGCGCCAGGATGGGCTGAATCGCCTCCTCGTCAAAGCTGTTTCCCGCCAGTCGGCCGGCAACCTGCTGCTCGATTGCGGACCGTATAAAGAGCGCTTCCCAGATCCGTGCCTCGTCTCGAGGCGCGACGATTGAGCCGACTTGAGGCTTGGTGACGATCAGCCCGTCACTGGCCAGACGTTGAAGCGCCGCGCGCAGGGGAGTTCTGCTGATGTGACAGAGTTCCGCCACCTCATTTTCGTGGATCGGCGCGCCAGGCGGCAACTGGCCATTGATAATTCTTTGCCGCAGATGCGAATAGAGCTGCGGACCGATCGACCGGTCACGATCGATGCTGAGCCCGAGCAGCGATGTCGAGAGATCAAAACTGTCAGGCGGGCTCTTCAGACGCGTCAAGAATATACCTCCGTTGCCGCGCCTGCGCCTATCCACCACCACTCTTCGTCGGATGTTCCTCTCAAGACCCAGAATGGCCACAGAATACTAGGATTCTAGAGCCGTCAAATGCCCCGCCCGGGTTCAGTAGGTCGAGCGGCATGTTTTTCGAAGACAGTCCTTGGAAATCGATGATCCGCTTCATCGGTCAGGCGACGCTGGCTTTGTTCAACAGCCGGTAGACTGACGCTCTTCCGATTTTCAGTTGCCTAGCGATCGCGGCCGGGCCGAGCTTCTCCTCAAAATGGAGCCGTTGCACCTCGGCTGGATCGATCGCCGCTTTACGGCCGGTGTAGACGCCGCGCGCCTTGGCTGCCTGAATCCCTTCGAGCTGCCGCTCGCGCCGAAGGTTGGTCTCGAACTCGGCAAAGACGCCCAGCATGTCGAGGAAGGCCTTTCCGGCGGCGGTGGTGGTGTCGACCGGCTGTTCGGTAGCGCGTAAAGCGACGCCGCGCTATTTCAGATCATGGACGATGTCCTGGAGGTCCTTCATCGAGTCCTGGGCGTCGACCCGCATCGAGAGGTCGGTGGCGATCGCGGCCGCGACCTTCTTTTCGAGGTCGAAGCGCATCCAGTTGATGTGTACGCCTCCGGCCTGAGCCGCCTTTTGAGCTGGCCGGCGCGGTAAGACACTGCGTGTATGGACGTCCATAAGCACAGTGCCTTCGAGCGGTTGGAAATTGTGGAGACGGGTCGGCGTCGCCGTTGGAGCGACGACGAGAAGCTCCGGATCGTGATGGAGAGTCAGTCGGCACCGCGCCTGGTGTCGGCCACGGCGCGGCGGTACGGAATCTCGCGCTCGCAGTTGGGAACATGGCTGCGCTACTTCCGCGCCGAACGCCATGCCGTGAAGTCCGAGCCGATGTTCGTACCAGCGGTGATCGCCTTGGAGCCAGCGTCCTGGTCCGCCGCGTCCGACGCGGACGCGGCGATCGTCTTTGAGTTGCCGAAAGGCGGGCGGTTGCGGATTGCGGCCTCGACGCCGCCGGCGCTGGCGGCGGCGGTCCTGAAGGCGCTGCGATGATCCCGTCGCGAGCTCGGGTGTGGATCGCGATGGGCCACACGGACATGAGGCGGGGCATGCATGGCCTGTCCCTTCAGGTCCAGGAAGGCTTGAAGCGCGATCCCAACGGTGGTGATCTCTTCGTCTTTCGGGGACGCAGCGGATCGCTGGTGAAGATCCTCTGGCATGACGGGGTCGGGCTGTCGCTCTATGCCAAGAGGCTGGATCGCGGACGCTTTGTGTGGCCCTCGGCCAAGGACGGCGTCGTGGCTCTGACCCACACGGACCTGGCCTGCCTGTTGGACGGGATCGACTGGAGGAACCCGATCAGAACCTGGCGTCCGGAAGCGGTTGGGTAGGCACAAAACCCTTGCATCGCAGGCTCGGCATGGCAGAATCCGTCTTGTCGTGAACGGATCACCTGCATGGCCGATCTGCCGGAAGACATCGTCTCCCTGAAGGCCGCGCTGGCGGTGGCTGAACGACGTGCCGACCGGGCCGAGGCGGAGCGGGACACGGCAGTTGCCGAGGCGGCTCACGCACAGGCGAAGGCTTCCGGCATCGAGGCGCTGATCGCCCATCTGAAGCTCCAGATCGAGAAGCTGAAGCGCGAGCTCTACGGCACGCGCTCGGAACGCACCGCACGCCTTCTCGATCAGTTGGAACTGCAGCTCAAGGATGCCGAGGCGGCCCTGAGCGAGGACGAGATCGCGGCAGAACAGGCGGCGGCGAAGACGACGCTGGTCGCGTCGTTCGAGCGCCGGCGCCGGGGCGGCCGCAAGCCGTTCCCCGAGCACCTGCCGCGCGAGCGCGTCGTCGTGCCGGCCCCTACCGCGTGCAAGTGCTGCGGCTCGGATCGGCTGCGCAAGCTGGGCGAGGATGTCACCGAGACATTGGAAGCGATCCCGCGCCGATGGAAGGTCCTCCAGACGGTGCGAGAGAAGTTCACCTGCCGCGATTGCGAGGGAATCACCCAGCCGCCCGCGCCGTTCCACGTCACGCCCCGCGGCTTTCTCGGCCCGAACCTGCTCGCCACTATCCTGTTCGAAAAGTTCGGCCAGCATCAGCCGCTGAACCGGCAGTCAGAGCGCTACGCCCGCGAAGGCATCGATTTGAGCGTCTCGACGCTGGCCGACCAGGTCGGCGCCTGCACGAGCGCGTTGCGCCCGCTCCACGAGCTGATCGAACGTCACGTCCTCTCTGCCGAGCGCCTGCACGGCGACGACACGACCGTGCCGATCCTGGCCAAGGGCAAGACGGTCACGGGGCGGATCTGGACCTATGTTCGCGACGACCGTCCCTTCGGTGGCCCGGCCCCGCCGGCGGTGCTTTACCAAGCCTCGCGGGACCGCACCGCCGAGCAGCCCGAGACGCATCTGAAGGACTGGACCGGCATCCTGCAGGCCGATGCATATCCCGGCTATGAACGCCTCTATGCCGGGACGCGAAGTCCGGGACCGGTGACCCAGGCGCTCTGCTGGGTTCACGCCCGTCGCAAGTTCTTCGAGCTCGCGGATATCGCGAAGAACGCCCGTCGCGGAAAGAGCGCGGCATCGATCTCGCCTATGGCGCTGGAGGCGGTGAAGCGCATCGACGTCCTGTTCGCCATCGAGCGTGAGATGAACGGCTACCCCGCCGAGCAACGCCTGGCGATCCGCCGGGAGCGCTCCCGGCCGCTCCTCGTCGACATGGAAACGTGGATGCGCACCGAGCGGGCGCGCCTGTCGCGCCATGCCGACACCGCCAAGGCGATGGACTACATGCTGACCCGGTGGGACGCCTTTGCTCGCTTTACCACCGACGGCCGCATCTGCCTGTCGAACAACGCGGCCGAGCGAGCCCTGCGCGGCATCGCCCTCGGTCGCCGCTCATGGACCTTCGCCGGATCGCAGCGCGGTGCCGATCGCTGCGCCTTCATGCTGACGATGATCGCCACCGCTCGGCTCAACGGTGTCGACCCGCAGGCCTGGCTGGCGGACGCCCTGGCCCGCATCGCCGAGTTTCCCCAGAGCCGGCTGCACGAGCTCCTGCCATGGCACTGGGCCGCGGCGGCCCATCAGGATAAAGCCGTCGCAGCCTGACTGCGGCCTACAGCGGATGCGTACGTTGATGTGGAGGTTTAGGGCATTGGTCAGTTTTAGCCAAAACCTGGGCTGTCCCTGCGGAGAACCGCGGGGATCAGGCTGTATAGAGCGGCTGTGCAGTGCTGGAGACAGAGCCTTAAGACGACGGTTGAGCAGACGTCTTCAGATCGCATAATCCGGGTCGTCAGAGATCAGTCCGTTTCGTCCCAACCAAGTCGTCAGAGATCAGTCCGTTTCGTCCCAACCAAACGCCGAAGGGCCGAGCGATCATTCGTATGCAAAGCCATTGGCCCAATGTTTGTATTCATCCGATCGAGGCGAATACGGGTTGATGGCAGAAGTCGCGTGCTTCCTACAAGCCTTTCGCCCAGCATTCCATGCCGCGCATTCGCGTGATGCCGCCCGGATCGCCTCTGCAAGGGTGCTTGGCTGTTCGATCGCGTGCGGCCTTAAGGACTGTGCTGGATCAAGCTAATAAAATCGCGATGAGGACGATGGAGTAGTAGAGCAAGATTCCGCCGGCAACGAGCATGATCTGGTAGTTGGTGGAGATCGTCGCCTTCGTCACCTGCTTGGCCTGATCGATCAAGTCGGGCCAAGTGTATGACACGAAATCGCCCTGGGTCATGATCGCGACGATGCGATCGTTCTGGTCGACCACCGGCAGCCGGCGAAACCTCTCGTTCGACATGACGCGAAGCCAATCGAGAAGATCAGCGTCAGCGCGGACGATCAGCAGCTCCCAGGTTAAGATATTACCAGGAATCCCGTTTGTTTGGCAATTACGATGCCATTCGTTCGGTGATCGAGCGTTGCTCTTTGCCCAGCGCATTGGCGTAGAGCGCCGTCGTCTGGACTGCGGCATGGCCCATCCATTTCGACAGCATGTTGAGTGGCACCGTCGCGCTGATCGCCGCGACACCATAACCGTGTCGTGGCCCCTTTGGTGTCGCTTGCGGTCCCTCGATGTCGGCATCGGCCATGACGAGCTTCACATGCCGCCAGGCCGTCGTTCGGCTCCACGACCATAGCAAACGACTGGACTGCCGCCCACGGGCTTCCCTGATGCCATGAACGAGCATCAGCGTGTCGATCACACGCGGCGGGATCGGAACGGCCCTGCAGACGCCCGTGCAACTCACCCGTCATTTCGACGGTCTCATCCGCGAGGCGGACTTCGAAGCCCGACAGACGCCTCGCTTTATCGCAGGACGTCCCACCTCGTTGGATGTTTCCGATCCGCCATGAGGTTTCGTGGTCGCGGTGCTGGCCTGATCATCGATTGTGACGGTGAAGGCCATTCGTCAACTTGAGTGGATCACCGCCTGAGGATCTCGATGCCGAGCTCGCGCCACATCCAGCTAAAATTATAGCTGGCCATCGGGTCGCCCGGGGTCGGTGGGTTGGCCGACTGGGTTTCCAGGTATTTCAACCACTTGGCAACCGCGGCGCGGCCATCGGCGGTCGTGACAGCGGTGCGTGGCGAGACGTTGCCAAGCGCGGGTACCGGATCATCCAGGATCTGGCGGTATTGCTTGTCGAGAAAGCCATGGACCAGCGCAGTCGTGATGTCCTGCGGGATTTCTTCATCCGCCAGCAAATCCTCGTTGTCGTCGTCGATCCCGAAATCGTCAAGCGCCTCGATCCGGACCTGCGGCGTAAGCAGGCGTGCGCCAAGGGCGGCCTCGATCATGGCTGTCGCTCGCTCGGCCCTTGGAGCCGACCCCGTCGTCAGGACGAGAAACCGGCCTTCCAGTTCCACATGCCCGAGAATGACACGGCCGTCATCGGTCGTCAGATCGAGATCGGGGTTTTCGAGATCAAAACCAGGGTCTTCGTCACTTGGGCGCGAGCCACCATTGGATCTGTTGGCGTCGAATGTCTCGCTCAGCCAGTCCCACGTCGTCTCGGTTCGGCGTGACAGGCCCGCGATCCCTTCGAGCTTGACGGTCACCGTGTCACGTCGAACGCCCTTGGCGAACGGGTAGTGGTATTTGTGAAAGACAAACTCATCTCCATCCCGATTTGTGACAGTCGGGAATTCGCCGAGGGCTTTCGGTAGGACGTCGAGCAGCCACGCCATGGTGAACAACGGCGCGGCGCGACCGAGGAAGCTCGCGTCCACCGGCGTCAAATGGCCGAATATCCCGGGATCGTTCGCCACGGTGTCCATGGTCGCGGCTTTGTCGTCGGTCATTTCGTCGACCGTAAGAGCTGTCACAAGAGCTGCCGCGGCTTCCTGGCTGAACGGCAGCATGCCACCAGCGATGATCGTGCGTTCGCCCATCGGGACGAGCCGAGCGGCGATCTTCTGCCAGGGCCCAAGAGCTTGCGTCGCCGATGTCTCGTGAACGCGCACCGGTTCGCCGCCCGCGATCAGATCACGCAACAGCATCGAAAGGCCCGGTTCGATACCGCTGACCTCGAAAAGGCTCATGGTCGAATGGCGCAGCCCGGTCATGTAGCGTTTGGCCTGAACTGGCTCCTTGAAGCCGCGTTTCTTCAGATAGACCTCGACGATGTTGCTGCCCTGCGGCCCGACCTTGCGCGTCAGGAAATCCTCGAACGCGCAGCCCCATAGCGTCGCGACCCAGTCAGCGTCGAGAATGGAGGCCAAATCCTCCAAGCCATCGAGATCGAAGGCATCACAGGCACTGCCGAAATGCTCGTCCAGGACATCTTCGAAGGGCTCTGCCCATTCCGTGCGGCAAACGAGCTTCATCAGAACGGACAGATCGCGGGAGGTCGCCATCGCTGAGTTCTCCTGTAGGATTCGCACAGGTCTGCATCCTGCGCAGGCCAAGCGCAGGATGCACCGATCAATTCCCTGCTGTGAAGGCTGTCGCAGGATCGCCTTCAAATGACCACGCGACAATCATCCGATCACCAGACCATCATCGCGTGGAAAATTATTGCCGGGATTCTCCCGTGTCATCCGTGCCGTCGGCGGGCGGGATGACGCCGGATGGCAGCCTATTTTGAGTTGACGGCGTCCTTGAGCCCCTTGCCGGCGGTAAACTTCGCGACGTTGCGGGCCGCAACGTCGACCTCTACGCCGGTGGAAGGATTACGGCCCTTCGAGGCGGCGCGATGCGAGACGCCGAAGGTGCCGAAGCCAATCAACCGCACGTCGTTGCCGTTGGCCAGGGTCGCCTGGATCGTCTCGAAGACCGCGCCGACGGCTGCGTCAGCGTCTTTCGAGGCGATGCCAGCCTTTTCGGCGACGGCGGCGACGAGTTCACTTTTATTCATGTGGATTTTCCCTCTCCCAGCTTTCAATCGGGGAATGTGAATCCAATCCTGATGCAAAAGGCAAGGGTTTGGCCGATTTTCGCATGCCTGCGTTGGTTCCTATTGTAGGCCGGCTGCGCTGCGCGCGAAAGAGGAAGAGGAAGGGCAGCCCGTGTGACGGGCTCAAATGGGAGAGAGAGGCTTTCCCGGTTCGTCGCAGGAGTTCCTTCAGATGGAGGACCACCACCATCCGCAAGATCGCGCCCAGCCAGCTGATTCTGTCGCCCAGGAAGGGGGAGTCGGCCCGAAGCTGCGATTTTGGCCAAGTCGAGGAACGTTACAGGAACAAGGGGCGCTAGATTGACGCCCTCTGGGGTTATCGATTGAGTTCCGCTTCCGGTTGAGGGAGCGGATGGATGAGCGGGAGCATTTCAGGCGAGGCCTTGGCGCGGAACTGGAGCCTGTCGTTCGCCGGCGGCGATTTTGTGAACGCCAAGGCGGTTTCGGCGCGGCTGGGCCTGACGGTTCAGCTGAAGTTCTTTGCATCCCACGGCTTTTTTGTCGAAGACGGCGCCGACCTGCCGAACGACGCCGTGTCCTATGTGGCCGAGCAGCTCGGTGTCGGTGGCACTGATCTTTCCGGCTATGATTTCTCCGGGCGTTCGGGACGCCGCCATTGCGCGGAGATCATGCAATATTTGGGCTTCCGCCGGATGAAGCGGGCGGATCGCGAAGCGCTGACGGTCTGGATATCGGCCGAGCTTTGTCCTGGCGGCATGACGGTCGGGGCGATGATGGAGCAGGTCTTCCTGTGGTGCCTGGACGGCAAGATCTTCGGGCCCTCGCGCAAGGAACTGGAGCGGGTGGTGCGCTCCGAGCGCCAGCGGTTCCTGGAAGCCTATCTTGGCCGCGTCGCTGACCGGCTTTCCCCCAAAACCGTCGCATTGATGGAGGCCTCGCTGGCCGATCCGGACAGCGCGAGCGGGTTCCACACGATCAAGAGTGATGCGGGTCAGGCGAGCCTCGACAGCATCATCGCCATCACGGACCGGCTGGCCTTTATCCAGGGTTTGAAACTGCCGAGAGATCTCCTGTCGGTCCCCGGCAAGTCCTGGATCGAGCAGATCGTGCGACGGGTTGCCGGCGAAAAGGCCTCGGAGATGCGCCGTCACGCCCCGGCACGGCAGATGGGCCTTTACGCCGTGTTCCTGATGTCGCGGGAGGCGCAGATCATCGACGGAATAATCGACCTTCTGGTGGAGACCGTTCACAGGATCGGCGCTCGCTCGAAGCGCAAGGTGATTGCCGGCATCGCGCGCGATATCGAGAGGGTCTACGGCAAGGAGCGGCTTCTGGTCGAGATCGCGGTCGCGGCGATCGACGATCCGGCGGCCGCATCTGCGATGTGATCTTCCCGGTGGCGGGGGAGAAGAAGCTCGCGGCGATCGTCGACGAGTACCGGGCGAAGGGAGCGCTCGACCGGCGGATCTACAAAGTGATGCGCGGGTCCTATGCCGGTCATTACCGCAGGATGCTGCCGAAGCTGCTCTCGGTTCTGGAGTTTCGCTCGAACAACGCCGCCTGGCGTCCCGTTCTCGATGCCTTGGACTGGATCAGGGCGAGGCTCGACGACGGATGCCGCTTTGTTTCCCGGCAAGAGGCGCCGATCGACGGCGTCGTTCCGACGAAGTGGCGTGATGCAGTCATCGGCAAGGACGGGCGGGTCAACCGCATCAGCTACGAGCTTTGCGTCCTCAGTCAGTTGCGCGAGCGCATCCGCGCCAAGGAGATCTGGATTGTCGGCGCCGACCGCTACCGCAATCCCGACGATGACTTGCCCAAGGATTTCGAGGCCCGGCGCGCCTCCTATTACAGTGGCCTGAATCTCACGCCGGACGCCAAGGCCTTTACTGCTGCCATCAAGGTGGAGCTCGAGCGGGAACTGCGGCTCCTGAATGCCGAACTCCCTCGTAACAAAGCGGTCCGCATTCTCTGGCGCGGCGAGAATCGCATTTCGATCACGCCGTTCCAGCCGTTGCCGGAACCGGTCGGCCTTACGGCGGTCAAGACCGAGATCGGGCAACGCTGGCCGATGGCTCGCTGCTGGACGTTCTGAAGGAGACGGCTCTCGACACCGGCTTGCTGGACGCCTTCGAAACCTCGGCGTCCCGCGTGGCGCTTTCCCGCGCCACCCTCGATCGACGCCTGCTTTTGAGCCTCTACGGGCTTGGCACGAATGCCGGGCTGAAGCGCATTGCCGCCGCGCGTTCGGACGTCAACTACGAGGAGCTGCTTCATGTTCGCCGGCGCTTCGTCCATCCGGGCGCGCTGAGGGAGGCCTGCGCGCGCGTTGCGAATGCCACCCTGGCGATCCGCAACGTCGCCGTCTGGGGCGACGCCGGCACGGCCTGCGCCCCCGATTCCAGGAAGTTCGGCGCCTGGGATCAAAACCTGATGACCGAGTGGCATGCCCGCTACGGTGGCCGTGGCGTGATGATCTACTGGCATGTCGAGAAGCAGTCGATCTGCATCTATTCGCAGCTCAAGCGCTGCTCGTCGTCGGAAGTGGCCTCGATGATCGAGGGCGTGCTGCGCCACTGCACCGACATGGAAATCCAGCGCCAATATGTCGACAGCCACGGGCAGTCGGCCGTCGGATTCGCTTTTTGTCATCTGCTCGGCTTCGAACTGGCCCCACGCCTAACATTACAGTTGCGCTTTCGACCTGAGATGCGCTTGTTGAGCTGTGGCTTGGTGGGCGCGTCGCCAAGTTGACCAGGCGATAATTTGGGCTGGTCGGATCTGGCGCTGGGCCAGACGCGTGGCGATGCGGCGGATTTCCTGGACCGACCAGCGGATCAGCGGCGTCGGGGTTTGCTGATGATCCTGACCAGGCTTTTTGGGGGCGTCACGGTGTCGGCCCGGCTACGGATCGCGGCCATCATGGCGAATGCCAGCATGACGAGAGAGACGTGGCGATGCCAGCCGTGCCAGGAGCGGGTCTCGTTGTGGTCGAGGCCCAACTCGTTCTTGGCCGTCTCGAAGCTGTCCTCGATCGCCCAGCGATGACCCTCGACCCTGACCAGCGTCTCGATGCCCGTTCCGGCCGGGCACCAAGTGGAGAAGTAGGCGAGATCGCCATCGGCGATGTTGCGGCGGATCAGCAAGCCTCGCGTCCACTGCCCGTCGAGCGCGTCGTTGTACTCGGCCGCGTCGAGATCGGCCAGTTCGAGATAGGCCCAGTCGTGCAGCCTTTCGCCCTTGGTCCCTTCGCCTGCCGACAGGCGCGCCCAGTTGTCGGGGGACAGCTTTCCTGCGATCGCAGCCGCCGTGCCGGCGACGGGCTGTGGTTTGTCCCAGGAGTTGAACGGACGATTGGCGTTGACGCCCAGCACATAGCCTTTTCCGGCGCGCCGCAGCGCCGTCTCAATCCCGCCGACCCCATAAACGCTGTCGGCTGCGACCCAGGCAAACCGGTCTCGTCGATAACCAGCACGGCTTGCGGCTCGGCGAGCGTCTCAACAACGTAGTCGCGCACGATGTCGCGCAACACATCGGCATCCCATCGGCCGCGGCCAAGAATCGCCTGCTGGCGCCAAGGCCCGGGATCCCCCGCCGCTTCCGCCCGCATCCAGCCCGTCTTGCGCCGCTCATCCCCGAGAAGTCCATCCAGGAACAAGCCCGCCGAAACCGCCACGCGCTCCTGCGTGAACAGCGGCTGGATTCGCCGCTTCACATCCCGCAGCGACGAAGCCCAAAGCTCCAGCGTCGTCTCGATCGATGCGCCCATCATCCATGACCTCCGAATCATCGTCGCCCATGGAGTCAGAACTGATCAAAAGGCGCAACTGTAATCCTAACCCATCCGGACTGGCAATTGCCAGCACGAGCGGGCAAGCTTTTAGTGTTTCCCGCCGGCTTCACCGGTGGGTTGCTCCAGGGTGCGTCAGGAATCTCCATGCCTGTCTCTGTTTCGTTCCTCAACGCGCTCTGCCTAGACCGCCGCACATTCATCGCGATCATTTCGGTGTTCTTTTCGGTGATGTCAGCATGCCAGATTCCAGCGTTGGCATGGTTTGGACTTGTGACAACCCACAGCATCGCCCTGAGCCTCTTTGCCGTGCTGCCGATCCTCCTATTCATGCCGGTTGGCAGCATGGCCGCAGAGCGATTTTCGAAGCCGGCGTTCGACAAGGTTATCCTCTTCCTTCTCGTAGGACTGGCCATAAAACTCCTCGTTGATGCGGTCGCGTACAGAGGCGTCGCCTTCTGAGACAGCGGTGAACCATTGAGGTATTTCTATTCAAGTTTGGACTTCGTAGGGCGTCCGGGTGGTGTAACGCGACGTCTGTAAATTCCTCTCGAGGTTCGAGGACGGGTGTCCGCCTGCGGGACGCGTCCCGCAGGCGGACTATCCTTCATTCCGGTTTCTTTCCCTCAGCAAAAGGAGAACCGGGATGCAGGACCACCAGGATAAGATCATTACCGCTTTGATGGAACAGCTCATCGAAACTGGACCGGAAGGAATGGCGGCGGCATTCACTGCCGTCTTCGACCTGGCCATGCGAACCGAGCGCGATCAGCACCTTCACGCCCGTCCTTACGAGCGTTCGGCCGAGCGGTGCGGCTATGCCAACGGATACAAGCCGAAGAAAGTGGACACCCGCGCCGGCACGCTAACCCTCGCCATTCCCAAGACCCGCGGCTGCCAAGAGCCGTTCTTCCCACAGTCCCTGGAACGCGGGCGACGCTCGTCGCGCGCCGTCATGCTGGCCATCGCCGAGATGTACGTCCAGGGCGTTTCCACCCGCGACGCCGAAAAGGTGATGGCCGAGTTCGGCCTTGAGAGGCTTTCCTCCACGCAGGTCAGCCGGGCGGCGGCCCTGCTCGACGACGAACTCGAGGCATGGCGCAAGCGCCGTCTCGAACCCGTTCGCTATCTCATTGTCGATGCCCGTTACGAGAAGTTGCGCGACGGCAGGGGTTACGCATGAAATCCGGAGCGGTGTTTTGACGGCGATGAATCCGAGGTGATTGAACGAACCCGCTAGCGCGGGAGTGGAGCGAGCGATTTAGGAGAGACGTCCTGTCTGCGAGGATTGCGGTTGTTGAAGCCCGATCCCACAGACAGGAGCACTCCGATGGCCGAGATAAGCCCTCTTCGCCGGCGCATGACCGAAGACATGACCGTCCGCAATCTGTCGCCGGCGACGCAACGATCCTACCTCCATGCGGTGACGAAATTCAGCCGTTATTTTTCTCGCTCGCCCGACCGTCTGGGCCTGGAGGACGTTCGCGCCTTTCAGGTTCATCTGGTCGCGACCCGCATCTCCTGGCCGGCTCTCAGCCAGACGGTCTGCGCGTTGCGGTTCTTCTACGGTGTCACGCTCGGCCATGGCGAGATCCCGGAACGGATCCCGTATGCCCGCGAACCCCGCAAGCTGCCGGTGGTGCTGAGCGCCGACGAGGTGGTGCGTTTTCTGGAGGCGGTGCCGAGCCTGAAGACGCGGGCGGCGTTGACCACGGCCTACGCGGCGGGGCTTCGCGCTTCCGAGGCGGTCGGCCTGAAGGTCGGCAATATCGACAGCGGTCGGATGGTCATCCGGGTCGAGCAGGGCAAGGGTGGCAAGGACCGCATCGTCATGCTGTCGGCGCAACTGCTCGCCATTCTGCGCACTTACTGGCGCCTGGCCCGGCCGCAGAACTGGCTCTTTCCCGGTCGCGACGAGGCGAAGCCGATCGACGTCCAGGTGCTGCATTCGGCCTGCCGGTCGGCTCGCGCCGCCGCCGGGATCGACAAGCGCGTGACGGTGCACACGTTGCGGCACAGCTTTGCCACCCACCTACTTGAGAGCGGCACCGACATCCGCATCATCCAGGTGCTTCTCGGCCACAGCAATCTGTCGAGCACGGCCCGCTACACGCAGGTTTCCAACCACCTCATCGCGCGCACGACGAGCCCGCTCGACCGGTTGACGCTGGAGGTGGTGCCGCCGGCTTGATCGGCCGGGACCGTGTCGGCCGGTCTGGAAGTGGCGGATATCTTCCGCCGCCACGGTGACGCCTACCGCGAAGCGCACAAGGGGCACATGAGCCGCGTCGAGCGGCGCGTGATGAGCGCGATCGACCTTTGCCGCACGGCGGAACTGGGCGGCCACACCGAGGCCTGCGCCTCGTGCGGCGTTATCCGCTGCGCCTATAATTCCTGCCTTATGGGCAGATCCAGTAATGGGGAGTCGGCGGCGATTTGATTGCCCTCTCGCGTCAGTCGCCGCCAATCCAACTCACCATTACGACGCGCGCTTGAGGAGCGCGATCAGCTTGTCTGAGCGTCTCGGCGGCGAACACGAAGAGCAGCTGGAAGCTCAGGGCGTAGGAGTCGCGCGTGTGCCGGCTGATGCCCCGCTGGCGGGCAAGTGTCTCGCAGAGGAACGCTTCGATGAGGGGAGCGATCGGCGTCATGGTTGCCTCCCCTCGTACATGAACCCTTCCCCGGCCGCGGCGACATCGCGCTTGAGGTCGGCGGTGGCCTCCAGATACCAAT
>NZ_JAAAMJ010000031.1 GCF_010500835.1 Aurantimonas aggregata
ATCGGTCGCACCGTAGCGGTGATGGCGGAGGCTGAAAGAAAGCCGTGAACCTGGAATGGGCGCATGAAGGCGATCTTGATCATGCGGGGTTCTTGACCGTGAGCCGCCAACCCAATGGTCGAGCGATAGCCCCGGATTGCGTTGCCTTAACAGTAGGGAAGATCGGTCTACGATGGGCCGCAAGCGGACTGTCAGCTTCCGAACATCTGTATGGCGAAAGCCGCCATCGACTCTCGACACTGTCTGAGCGTCATGAACGGCCACGTCACCTTCGCCGTTGCCGCTCACCTGCCCGGCCGCTGATGTACCCGTGGTGCCCGCGCCAGGGTCAAGTTGCGCCTACAAGAGTGCCGTAGACAGTGCCGGAAAGACCGCAACGAGAAGCGTCACCAGCGCCATGACGGCAATGAATGGCATCACGCCTGCGAATATGGATTCAAGGCCAACGTTGCGATCGCCGAGCGTCGAATGCACCGTGAAAACCGAGATACCGAACGGCGGCGTCAGGAGGCCGATCTCGACGGCAAGCACCGTCACGAGGCCGAACTGGATCAGGTCGAAGCCGAGCGACTGCGCGATCGGTGCCGCGATGGGTACCATGATGAGCAGGATCGAGGACGAGTCGAGGATCATTCCCAGAAGGATGAGGACGAGCACATAGACCCCGAGGAATCCGTAGGGCCCGAGGCCCGAAGCCGAGACGAGGTCGCCGATCGCCGTCGGGATGCCGGCAATGGCCAGCATCCGGCTGTAGAAACTGGCGGCGATGAGGAGGATCAGGATCGTCACCGACACCATGCCGGTGTCCTTGAGAACCCGCCAGATCCGCCTGCGATCGAGGGAGCGCTTGAAGAGCGCGATGACGAGCGCGCCGAAGGCACCCACGCCCCCCGCCTCGGTGGGGGTGAAGAAGCCACTGTAGAGACCGCCGAGGACCAGCATCACAAGGACGACGATGGGCAGGAGCTTGCCCATCATCTCCGCTGCACCCATGTCGGCCTGGCCTTCCGCGCCGGCGACGCGCGGCGCGCCATCGACATAGACGAAGCGCGGCGCAATGAAGGTCAGCGCGACGATCATTCCGGCAAAGCCAAACGCCAGCAGGATGCCGGGGATGATGCCGGCGACGAAGAGGTTGCCGATCGACTGCTCGGCCAGCACGCCGTAGATGATGAGGACCAGACTCGGCGGAATGAGCATGCCGAGCACCGATGAGCCGGCGACGGTGCCGGCGGCGAAGGCCGGGCGATAGCCGTATCGGGTCATCTCGGGGACCGCGACCTTGGTGAAGACTGCCGCCGAGGCGATGGAGACTCCCGTGACCGCAGCGAAGACCGTGTTGGCGGCGATGGTGGCGATGCCAAGGCCGCCGCGCAGGCGGCGAAGCAGCGCTTCAGCCACCTGGAACGTGTCGCGCCCGATATTGGAGATCGAGACGATCAGTCCCATCAGAACGAAGAGTGGGATCGTCGCGAAGAGGTAGTCGGCGATCCCGTTATAGACGGAGATCGACAAGAGACGCATCGCAAGTTCGAAATTGTCCCGCAGGAGCCAGACGCCGGCGATCGCCACCGAGAACAGGGCGACGGCGATGTGCATGCCGAAAAGCACGAGCGCGACCAGCGCGCCGATCAGGAGGAAGCCGACGGTCATTTCGGTCATGAGATGCCCTTGGGCGACAGGTGGCTTGGCCCGGACCGCGCGACCTGCAGCGCCACCACGAGATAGGCAAGGCAGGCGAGCGACGCGCCGACGACGTTGATGACGCGGAACGGCAGCGTCGGGATGGTGAAGAGGCCCTGCACCCCGAAGAACTCGCCCGTTCGCCAGGCGTCGGCCGTGTCCGGCCACGACGCCCATACGATGGCCCCGAAGACGATCGCACCGACGAGCGCGAACAGCGTCTCCAGCACCCGGACGAGGCCGGGACTATAGGAAGCCAGAAAGATCACCAGGAAGTCCGCCCGCGTCATGCGACCGGCCAGCACGGCCGCCGCGATCTGCAGGAAGACGATCGCCACCACCGAGCGCGCCGCGATTTCCGCAACGCCGGTGATGGGGCTGTCGAAGAAGTTGCGGCCGAGGACGTCGGCGACGATCAGCGCCATCAGCGCGAAGATCCAGAGCGTGCCGGCCGCCGCGAGCCATTGCGCGATCCGGGCGAGGAAGCGCGGGCCCGCCGGGTCGGGTTCGCCGCCGGGCTCAGTCGGATCCAGGGATTGGGATGCCATGCTCCCTCCAGCGAAGGAAATTGGGCCGAGCCCCAGGGCCCGGCCGGAGTCTTCTGGCGCCTAGAGGCCCTCGTCCCATGCCCGCAGCGGCTCGACACCATTGTCGCGCAGCGCCGCGAAATATGCCTTCAGCACGGTGGCTGCCGCCTCGCCATTGGCATCAAGCCATGGCTGCACGACGTTGGGCAGGCCTTCCACCCAACGACGCTTCTCCTCGTCCGGGAGCTCGGTGACGGTGAGTCCCGCAGCTTCCATCTCGGCGAGGGCCTTGGCCGACTGTTCCGTGACGTACTCGCCGTGGCGGATCGAGGTCGTCCGGCCCGCCTCCTTGATGACCTCCTGCACCTCCTCGGGCAAACCCTCGAAGAAGTCGGCATTGGCGGCGACGCCGCCGAAATACATCGAGCCGACGCCGACCCGCGTCAGTTCCGGAGCCACTTCATAGACCCGGGCGGGCAGAATTCCGGAGGCGAAGGAGAGCGTCCCCTGCGAGACGCCGGTCTGGATGTCGGTGTAATAGGTGGTGAGAGCACCATCGACCGGCGTCGCGCCTGTGCCCTGCAGCCAGTTTGCCGAAGTCCCCGGGGCGTTGATCCGCTTGTTGGCGAGGTCCTCGAGCGAGTTGATCTTGAAGTTGGCATAGATGTCGTAGCTGTCGGTGATCAGCGACGAGAGGTAGACCATGTTCTGGTCCTCCCAGCCGGCCTTCAGTTCCGGCAACTCCTCCGTGAGGCGGTCGAAGATGTCGATCAGCAGCTCATGGTCGGTCGTCGCGAAGGGCGTGAAATAGGTGACGTTCTGGAGCGGCATCGCGGCACCCTCCCAAACCGTGCCGACCATGCCGATGTCGGTGATACCGTCGCGCACCGCAGCGCGCGTGTCGGTAAACTTATACAGCGTTCCCCCATAGGCTTCGCGCCAGTCCACCACGTAGTTGTTGCCGCGCTCATCGAGCAGACGGTCGACTTCGGGCTGGAAGACGTTCTTCATCGCCCAGGCCCAGATGTTGGTCGTAGGGTGGCTCGACGCGATGTTGATCGTGACGCTCTCCTGCGCCACCGCGCCGCCCGGCAGCAACAGTGCCAGCATGCCTGCGCCTGCCAGCAGGGCTGTTCTCATTGTCATTGTGGTGTTCCTCCCGGACACTGGTTCATTCACTTGACGACACCGAGCGCCCTCAGGATCTTTTCGGGCGTGAAGGGCATGTCGGTGACGCGGGCGCCGAAGGGCGCGAGCGCGTCGTTGATGGCATTCATCACGGCGCCGGGAGCCCCGGCAGTGCCGGCCTCGCCCGCGCCCTTGGCGCCGAGGACGGACTCCCGCGTCGGCGTCTCGACATGGCCGATGACCATGTCGGGCATCTCCGGCGCCATGGGCACCAGGTAATCCGCCATGTTGGCGTTCAGCAGCTGGCCCTCGCCGTCGTAGAGGCATTCTTCGTAGAGCGCGCCGCCAATACCCTGCACGATGCCGCCGCGGATCTGCTCGTCGACCAGCATCGGGTTGATGATGCGACCGCAATCCTCGACGCACCAGTGCTTCAAAAGCTTCACGAAGCCGGTCTCGACGTCGACCTCGACATAGCTCGCCTGGACGCCATTGGTGAAGGCGAACGGGTGCTCGCTGGTGAGGTAGTGGCGGGTGGCCACCAGCTCGCGCGGCAGATCGCGCGGCAGGGTGTCACCACGGAAATAGACGATGCGCCCGAGCTCGGCGAGCGGCATGCGCTCGTTGCCGGTGGCAGTATCCACGATTTGATCCGCGACGATGGCCAGGTCCTGCGGATCGGCCTGGAGCAGCACGCCGGCGATCTGGAGGATGCTGGCCCGCAGCGCCAGACCCGCCTGCAGCGCCGCCTCGCCGCCGATCCCGGCGCCCCGCGAGGCCCAGGTCCCGCCGCCATAGGGCGTCACCTGCGTGTCGCCGGTGACCACCTTCACGCGGTCCATGGAGACGCCGATGCTCTCGGCCACGACCTGCGCGATCACCGCTTCGGTGCCCTGCCCCTGCTCGGTCACGCCGGTGAGGGCGACGACCGATCCGTCCGGATCCATGCGGATGGTGCAGCCGTCCTGCGCCGAGATGCGCGCGCCGCCGATGCCGTACATGAAGGGGCTCGGGTTGGTGAGTTCGATGAAGCTCGCGATGCCGATGCCGCACTGGATGCCGCGTGCGCGCAGCGCCCGTTGCTCCGCGCGCAGCGCGTCGTAGTCCATGAGCTTCACGAGCTTGTCGAGCGAGGCATGGTGCGAAAGCGCCTCGAACTTCATCTTGGCGGCCGACACATAGGGATAGGCGTCGTCCGGAATGAGGTTGCGGCGGCGCATCTCGACGGGATCGAGCCCGAGGTGAGCGGCAGCCATGTCGACCAGCCCCTCGGTGACCGCACACGCGATCGGATGCCCGACGGCGCGGTACTGGCTCGTCGGCACCTTGTTCTGGAAGACCACGGAAGTGCACGCACGATATGCGGGAAGGACGTAGGGGCCGCCGCAGAGATTGACGACCTGGTTGCCCTCGACGGCGCTGGTCCGCGGATAGACCGAGAAGGGGCCGATCGCCGTCCAGTCGTCGACGTCGAGGCCGAGGATCCTGCCCTCCCCGTCGAAGGCCATGCGGGCCTGGATGACGTGATCGCGGGCGTGAATGTCCGAGGCAAAGGACTCCAGCCGGTCGGCGACGAACTTCACCGGCCGCTTCATCACCTTGGCGATGGCAACGGTGGCCACCTCGTCCGGATAGACGTGGACCTTGATGCCGAAGGAGCCGCCGACATCGTTGCAGATCACCCGGACGTGGGACTCCGGCATAGCGAGGTGCTCGGCAAGAACCGACTGGATCATGTGCGGCGCCTGGCCCGAAAGATGCACCACGAGCTGGTTCTCGGCGCGTCGATAGTCCGCCAGGATCGTGCGCGGCTCCAGGCACACGCCGGTGTGGCGACCCGTCACGAACTCGGCTTCGACGACATGGGCGGCGTCGGCGAAGGCAGCCTGGAGATCCCCCTCCTCGTGCAGGCGCCGAAAGGCGAGATTGTCGCCGAGATCGGGATGGACCAGCGGCGCACCCTGGTCGAGCGCGCTCATCATGTCGGCCACGACCGGGAGCGGTTCGAAATCGACCTCGATGAGGGCCAGTGCATCCTCGGCCAGGGCGCGGCTTTCCGCCACCACCGCAGCCACCGGCTCGCCTGCCCAGGAAGCCTTTCCAACCGCGATCGGGTATTGCGGCGGCGACTTCAGCCCCTTGAGATGCTGGAGCACGCCGACCCAGGGCGTGCAGACTTCCGCCAGATCGGCGCCGGTAAAGACACGCAGAACGCCGGGCAACTGCAGGGCCTCTGCCGCGTCGATGGCGACGATGCGGGCATGGGCGTGGGGCGAGCGCAGGAAGGCGACATGAACCATTCGCGGCAGGCTGATGTCGTCGACATAGCGCCCCTGGCCTTCGACCAGGCGCGCCGCATTGGGCCTCGGCACGGAGCGGCCGATATAGCTGTTGGGACGGTTGGGATTGTCGAACTGGAGGCTCATCGCGCAGCCTCCGGCTCTGCGGCCTCGCGGCGCGCCGCCATCGTCGACGCCACCGCGTCGACGATGGCCTCGTAGCCGGTGCAGCGGCAATAGTTGCCCGACAGGTGCTCGCGGATCTCCTCGCGACCGAGCTCCTCGGGGCGGGCGAGAAGTTCCGCGGCCGTGAGCAGCATGCCCGGCGTGCAGAAGCCGCATTGCAGGGCATTGCGGCGGATGAACTCGTCCTGCAGGTCGCGGATCTCGCCGGTTTCCGACAGGCCCTCGACGGTCCAGATCTCGGCCCCGTCGAGCTGGGCGACCAGCATCAGGCAGCCACGCACGATGTCGCCGTTGACGCGCAATGTGCAGGCGCCGCAGACCCCCTGCTCGCAGCCGGCATGGCTGCCGGTCAGGCCGAGATCGAGGCGCAGGAAATCCACCAGATGCCGACGTGCCTCGACGTCGCGATGCACGGTCTCGCCATTCACGGTGAGCCGGACCGACACGTGCTGCTGGAAGCTGGCTGACGTACTCAATGTGCTGTTCCCCGCCATTCGTCCGATCGCAGATCGGCCAGGACGCGCCGCAGAAGCACAACCGCAAGATGCCGCTTGAACGCGGCGGTCCCGTTCATATCGCTCATCGGGTCGATGTCCTCCATGAGGGCACCGTGCAGGGCAGCCTCGTCGGCGCCATCGCTCGCCGCGCGGCTCGCACCGGCGGCAAGGACCGCCTTCTCCCCGACGCCGAAGAACACGATGCGCGCGCGAGACAAGGCGGCGTCGGCCGCGCAGGCGGCAACGCCCACCAGGGCGTAGTCGCCGGAGCGACGCGACAGTTCGATCAGGCGCTGCCGGCCACCGGACGGGCACTTCGGCACCTCGACGGCGACGATCATCTCGAACGGACGCAGAGCGGTCTCGAAGAGACCCAGGAAGAAATCATCGCTCCTGACGCGCCGTTCCGCCCCGTCCTCGCCGAGCAGGACAAGCGTTGCATCCAGGGCAACCATGCAGGCCGGCAGTTCGGCGGCGGGATCGGCATAGGCAAGCGATCCGCCCACCGAGCCCCGAGTGCGGATCGCGGGATGGGCGATCTGCTGCGCGGCCTGCGGCAGCAGGGGCGCATGTTCGGCAAGAAGCGGTGAATCGAGAAGGTCGCGATGACGCGTCAGCGCGCCGATCCGCACCACGTCACCGCGGTCGTTCACGCCGGACAGGGCTTCGACATGATTGATGTCGATGAGCGCAGGCACGTCGGAAAGGCGCAGATTGAGCGACGCGACGAGGCTTTGCCCGCCGGCAATGAGTCTTGCGTCCTCGCCGGCCTCGCGCCAGAGCGCGAAAACCTCGTCGAGCGACGTGGCGCGCGCATAACCGAGCGACGCAGCTTTCATCGATAATCCTCCCCAGCCGGCTCCTCAACCGGCAGACGGCTTTCCGCCGCTTTAATGATCATTCGATCATTAAAGCGCTTCCTGCGCAAGAGGTCGAACGCGTCGAGGCTTCTTCTTGCGGCTGAAGGGGATTACGAGGAAGGAATGGATCAGAGCACCACGCCCGGACAGTCACCCGTCGAGCCAGCCAAGGCGCGTCGTCGTCTTTCGCCGGATGAACGCCGGCGCATGATCGTCGAAGGCGCCGTCGCGTTCTTCTCGGAGGTCGGCCTCGACGGCACGACGCGCGAACTATCGTGTCGCCTCGGCGTCGCCCAGCCGCTGATCTATCGGTATTTCGGCAGCAAGGAAGAACTGCTTGAGGCGGTATTCCAGAGCGTCTACATCGACCGCCTCGACGCCGCTTGGCACCCGGCACTGCTTGACCGCTCGGTTCCGTTCGAGACACGGCTGCGCAATTTCTACAGGAACTATACCAGGGCGATCTTCACCTATGAGTGGATGCGCATCTTCATGTTCTCGGGTCTGGCAGGCGCCGATCTCAACGGTCGCTACCTCCACCAGGTCGAGACCCTTTACCTGAAGCCGCTGCTCGCTGAGGCGCGCCACGCATTTCCTGCCGCCGACCCGCAGATGGAGGATGTCTGGAGCCTACATGGCGGCATTATCTATCTCGCCATCCGCAAGTTTATCTACCGTCTGCCGATGCCCGACGATCTTGGCCCGCTGGTGGAGCAAATGGCGCAGCGCTTCGCGGACAGCTACCGAGAGATGATGATCCAAGCCGAAAAACAAGAGCCCTTACGCACTCCAAGATGATATCGGGCCGCAAATGCGGTTCAAAGTTCGAGGCACGGCGCGCAGAAAGCGTTGGTGCAAGATTCCTAGCTCACGTTGCGACCGCCACAGACCAGCATGGGCCGAGAGCAGACCGTCCGCTTCTGCGGGCGAGATGCTTGAAAGCGGCCGGCAATTCGACGAGTGGATAGCGCGCGTCCACCACCGGGCGGATACCGGCGCGGTCCAGCGCCCGCACGAGGCGCTCCAGCGCCCGGCGGCTGCCGGTGCCGATCCCGTGAATGGTGATGTTCTTCAGCATCAGGGGCATTGCAGGGGAACTGAACTCGAAGCCGTCGAGAGCGTCGATCTGGCAGACATGACCGCCGACGGCGGCGAGTTCGACGGATTTGCCGAGATGCGCCCCGCCAATCACCTCCAGCACGATGTCGGCACCGCGATCGCCGGTGATCCGATAGACCGCCTCCATCCAGTCTTCCGCATCGGTATCCACGAAGTGATCGGCGCCGAGTGCGCACCCGCGCCCCGTTACCGGGTTGGCCGCAGATGATGACCTCGGCACCGCTCGCTTTGGCGATCTGAAGACCAAACAGCGCGACGCCGCCGGTGCTGGGGATGAGAACGGTGTCCCCGGCGCGACGCCAGCGCTTTCCAACAGTGCAGACCAGGCTGTCAGCCCCGCCACCGGCAAAGTGGCCGCCTGGCAAGGCTCAAGGCTCGCCGGCGCCTTGACGGACCAAAGCTCCGGCATCGCAACATATTCCGCCAGGGCGCCCGGGTAGAACCGCCGAGCGTTTGGTAGGCAGGCGTGCGGGCGGTGCCAGGACGAAGCCCATCGATCCAGTCCGGCGTCGGCGTTAACACGAGCCGTGGCGCGCGGCTCGACCTTCGCGATGGACCCGGCGAACATCCACACGGTCCTGCAGCACACGGGGACCGGCAATCCGCAGGAGGGCGAGGATCCGGACTTCGCGCGCGCCCTGTCAAAGGCGATCATCGCCCGCCAGACCCCGCCGGAGGGAAAGCAGCTCGGTGAGAACGATCCGGCTGCCTGGAAGGCCTGGCACGAAAGCCTTCTCGCCTCCGGCGATCTGGCGGAGCCGCTGCCGGATCTTGAGGCCGCCTACAACAACGACTTCGTCGAAGCATGGAACGAACACCGCTGATCTCGTCGCGGGCAGGACACGTCTTGCCCGCGCATCACGGGACAGGCAGCGGCTTTGCGATGCATCACCTCTCAGCCTGGAGCGCGACGAGGGCAGACCGGCCGGCTTCCACAAACCTGGACAGCCTCGCCTTGCGCTTCAGGGACTGTCTCAAGCGACCTGCTCAGATCGAGCACCTGGAAAATTCAGGTGAAACGTTCGAAATCGACAGCGCCGGCATGGCGGGCGCAGAGGCTTCATCAACACCGCCTCCGGGCAGGCGCGTCGGGGCTTCATCTACATGCTCCATTACGACGCCTCTCAATTCGGCGTCGTCGGGATCACCCAGCCGCTGGCCCAAGCGGTCGCCCCGAAAGACGATCACCGTCGACGCGTGAAGGATCGGGGTATCCCTTGCCCCGGCGGACCGTGATCTGGCGCCCTTCCACGGAGGGCCACGAGCCGCTAGCGTGCGGGTCATCAACACCTCGTCGGAAAGCAGTGTCGGCATGGCATGCAGCTAGGCGCGAGCAGGAAAGTCCCTTGACCAAGCAGAGGCTAGAGACTGGCGCACTGAAAGCGCTTCCCCCGCTGAGTCTCATCGACCGCATGCGCCAGCAACTTCCGAACATGAAGCGCGCCGACAAGGCGGTCGCCGAGGCCCTGCTTGAAAACATCGATGCCGCGACGAGAAGCAGCGTCAAGGCGTTGGCTGGCCGGGCCGGTGTCAGCGAGCCCAGCGTCATCCGCTTCGCCCGCCGCATGGGCTGCGACGGGTTCAGCGATTTCAAGATCCGGCTCGCCCAGGACTACGCCATTGGGCGAATGTACCTGTCGGCCGACTACCAGCATCCCGCCAGTACCGGCAGTGAGGTGGCCGGGCACGTCTATGAGGCGACGAGCCAGGCCTTGGCCAGCGCTTTCGCGCAGCGCGATCCCGACGCGCTCGAGCGTGCCGCCGATCTGATCGACGGATCGCGCCGCATCTTCTGTTTCGGCGTTGGCGGAAGCTCGGCCAATGTGGCAGCGGAGGCCGAGAACCGGCTCTTCCGGCTGGATCTGGCAGCCAGCGCAACAGCGGATGCCTACAAGCAACGCATCACCGCTGCCACCGCCGGGAAGAATGACGTCTTCCTGATGTTCTCTGTCACCGGTCGCCCGCGCTCGCTGATCGAAAGCGCACGATCGGCGAAGCAGTGCGGCGCTTCGATTATCGCGGTGACGGCGGGCGGCACGCCTCTGGCAGACGAGGCCGACGTGCTCCTACCGCTCGTCGCCTTCGACGAGGAGAAGTTCTTCTACATGCCGAACCGCGGGAGATACGGCCAGCTATTCATCCTGGACTGCCTCGCGACCCTCCTCGGCGGCCGCCGGATGAAGCACATCTCCTCGAAATTGTGGAACGCCCGCACGATGCTCGCCGACCTGAACGGCGAGAGCGAGAACCAGCCGGTCGGCGACTGAAATGTAGCACCTCGCATAAAGCAGCGGCAGGACTGGCTGAAAAAGAAGGCGCAATCGGCAATAATTTGTCACCCGGTGCGCGTCGCTTGACCGAAATGTAGTTTTGGTACAAATTCTGTCTGGACGCAGACGGAGACCATCGTGGACGGCATCGCTTCGCGCCAGGCGCATATCATCGGTTTCCAGTTCGACGAGGTCGTGGTCCCGGCGCACCCCGGCGTCATCAATTCCGACACGCTCGCCAAGCCGCTGCACATGCTGCCGGTCGGCGGCAAGGAGAGCTGGAGCGTGCAGTTCGACGAGTTGCCGAAGCTGATCCTTCGCCTCCACCTCTCGGACGGCACGGTGGGTCTCGGCGAGTTCTATCGTGATCACGAATGGACCCGGGTCGAACAGATCGCGGACAACCTGATGGGCCGCTCGATCGACGAGCTGATCCTGCAGAAGCTGCCGATCCCGCTCTGCCGCGAATATGACGGCTTCGAATGCGCGATCTGGGACGCCTACGCCAAGCAACTGGGGGTTCCGCTGCATCGCCTCCTCGGCGGCGCATTGCGCGACAGGATCGCCGTGAGCGCCTGGTCCAGTCACAGGACGCAGGAGGAGATCGGCCCCTGGGTCCGCCAGTACCAGGACCAGGGCTTCAAGGTCATCAAGTTCAAATGCGATCTCGAGGACGACGTGCCGGGATGGTGCGCCCGGATCGCCGAGCATGCCCCCGGCATGAAGATCATCTTCGATCCCAATCAGCGCTGGGAGAACCCCGGCAACGCGCGGCCGATCATCCGCGAGATCGAGAAGATCGGCAACGTCCTCGTCCTCGAGGATCCGATCCCCCGCTGGATGATGCTGGACTACAAGGAGCTGCGGCGCTTCTCGTCGATCCCGATCGCGTTGCACGTCTCGCTCCCCTACATCTATCAGGGACAACGGCCTTATGAAGCGATCGACGCCATCGCCCACGGCGCCGTCGACGGGTTCAACTTCAACGGCGGGCTGGCGGGCTTCCAGCAGCTCGACCACATTGCCCGGACGGCGGGGCTCTATTGCTGGCACGGTTCCGAGGTGGATCTCGGCATCCTCGAGGCGATGTACGTCCATCAGTGCTCCGCCGCCGCGAGTTGCGTCTGGCCGGGCGACATCTTCGGCCGGATGATACGGTCGCACGACCTTCTCGATACGCCCCTGACGGTCGAGCCGCCCTTCATCCATATCCCCTCCGACGGGCCAGGCCTCGGCGTCAGGTTGAGCGAAGCCGCGCTCGAACGCTTCGGCGTCTCCCAGCGCATGATCGACTGATCCGATGCGCTGGGAACGTCTCACCACCCGTGAAATCGACGCTTTGCCGCGAAGCCTGCCGGTGATCGTCAACGTGGCGGCGATCGAGCAGCATGGCCCGCATCTGCCGCTCGACACCGATGCGGTGATCGGCGGGGCGTTTCTCGAGGCATTGGAAGCCGAGGCCGGCGACGAGGTGCTGATCCTGCCGCAGGTCAAGGTCTGCTGCTCCGAGCATCACATGGATTTCCCCGGCACGCTCAGCATCGGGCATCGCAGCTTCCTCGACTATGTCGGCGCGATCCTGCAGTCGGTGGTCCGGCACGGCTTCCGCAATCTGGTGATCTTCAACAGCCATGGCGGCAACCAGGCGATCGGCCAGGTCCTGCTCGAGGAGTTCGGCGCGTCGCATCGCGATTGCAGTATCGCGATGCTGACCTGGTGGCGGCTGGCCGGGCCGGAAATCGCCAAGATTCGCGACAGCGGCTTTGCCGGGGCCAACCACGCCTGCGAACTCGAAACATCGCTGATGCTGCACATCGATCCGGCAGCGGTCCGCCGGCCCGACCATCTTCCGTCCATGAGCTACGTACCGACCCATGGCTGGGCCAACGCCGACATGATCATGCCGGCCCGTGGCGCGCTGTTCCGCTCCATGGCCGAGATGTCCGACGGGCTGGGCGTCGTCGGCGACGCGTCGCTGGCAACGGCTGCTAAGGGCCGCGCGATCATCGAGGCGGTCACAGAACAATTGCTCGTCGTCGTCCGGGACATGTCGGGCGCCTCTTCCCTCGCAGACCCGAAACCGAAGGAGACTGAAAAATGTTGAAGGCATTGGCAAGAAACTGCCTCGCGGCGACGATGGCGCTTACCGGTCTCGTCACTTCGGGCGCCTCGGCGGTGGCGCAGGACGAGCCCGGCGGGATCATCACCGTCGCCACCATCGGCGAGCCCAACACGCTCGATCCGATGGCCGCGACGGGCGACCTCCTCGGGATGGTCACCCAGCATTTCCTCGAGACGCTCTACACGTTCGACAAGGAATGGAACGTCACCCCGCTGCTCGCGGCCGACCTGCCCGAGATCTCCGATGACGGGAAGACGGTGACGATCGCCCTGCGCGAGGGCATCAAGTTCCACAACGGCAAGACGATGACGGCGGACGACGTGGTCGCTTCGCTGGAGCGCTGGTTCAAGATCGCCTCGCGAGGACAGCTGGTCGCCGACAAGGTGGAGAAGATCGAGGCGACGGACGCGAGCACCGTCACGATCTCGCTGAGCGCGCCCTTCGGACCGCTGCCGGCGCTGCTCGCCTTCAACAATTCCGCGGCGGTCATCCTGCCGAAGGAGACGCTGGCCGAACCGCTGACCGAGTTCGTCGGCACCGGGCCCTTCATGCTGAAGGAGCGGCGCCCCGACCAGTACATCCAGCTGGTACGCTTTGCCGACTACCAGCCGCTGGAGGGCGAGCCGGACGGCTTCGGCGGTCGCCGCGAGGCGCTGCTCGAGGAGGTGCGGTTCGTGCCGGTCCCCGACGCCAACACCCGCGTGGAAGGCGCCGTCGCCGGGCAATACGACTATGCCGAGCTGCTGCCCGTCGAATCCTTTGACCGCCTGACCGGACAGACCGAGCCGATGCTGACGGAATCCTTCGGCTGGCCGATGTTCATCATGAACACCAAGCAGGGGGTCATGACCGACCAGAACCTGCGGAAGGCGGTCCAGGCCCTGCAGAACTCCGACGATCTCATGCTGGCCGCCTTCGGCGAGGAGCGCTTCTTCAAGGTCGACGGGGCGCTCTACCCGGAAGGCTATGTCTGGCGGAACGAAACCGGCGTCGAAGCCTACAACCAGGGCGACGTGGAAAAGGCCAAGAGCCTTGCCGAACAGGCCGGCTACGATGGCGAGCCGATCCGCATCCTGACGAGCCGGCAGTACGAGTTCCACTACAAGATGGCGCAGGTGCTGGACGCCTATCTGAAGTCCGCCGGCCTGAATTCCCAGCTCGACGTGGTCGACTGGGCGACGCTCGTGCAACGCCGGGCCGACCCCGCCTTGTGGGACATCTTCATCACCCACAGCCCCTTCCTGCCGGATCCGGCGCTGATCGCGCCGCTGCCGGCAAGCTATCCCGGCTGGTGGTCCACGCCGGAGAAGGAAGAGCTCCTGACGGCGCTCAACACCGAGACTGACCTCGCGAAGCGCCAGGCGATCTGGGCCGATATCCAGGGCCTCATCTACGAGCAGGCGCCCTTCTACAAGGTGGGCGACTTCGCCGCCCTTGCCGCCAAGTCGCCGAAGGTGGAGGGATTCGAAGCGTCGCCCTGGCCCTATTTCTGGAACGTGTCGCTCGCAAAGTAAGCCGACCCTGACGGGCGCCCCGGCGCCCGTCAGACCTTTCCCGATTCACCGGAATGCGCGATGGCCAGCTACGTGCTCAAACGATTCACCGGCATGGTCGTCGTCCTGTTCGTGGTGGCGACCATCGTATTCGTCATCGTGCGCATCGCCCCCGGCGACCCGGCAGCCGTCATGCTGGGACCGGACGCCACCCCCGCGGACATCTCGGCGCTGCGCGACCGGCTCGGTCTCAACCAGCCGCTCCTCGTCCAGTTCGGCGTCTATCTCGGACAGATCCTGACCGGAAATCTCGGCGATTCCATCTTCCTCAACATGCCGGTGCTCACCGCCCTCGGCCAACGCGCCGAGCCGACCTTCTTCCTCACTCTGTTCTCGATCCTCATCGCTACAGGTATCGCCCTGCCCATCGGCATCCTGTCCGCCTACTATCGCGGCAGCCTGTTCGACCAGGCTTCGACGACCCTCGCGATGTTCGCCGCCAGCGTGCCGAGCTTCTGGCTGGCGCTCATCCTGATCCAGGTCTTTGCCGTCCGTCTGGGCTGGTTCCCGGTGGCCGGCTATGGCGGTCCGGACACCACCCTGCTGGAACGGCTGCATCACCTGATCCTGCCCGCCATCACGCTGGGCGTCGTCAGCTCGGCGCTGATCCTGCGGTTCACCCGCGCCTCGATGCTGGATGTCCTCGACGACGATTACATAAGGACGGCGCGCTCGAAGGGCATGGCCGAGACGCCGGTGGTCCTCAAGCACGCCTTCAAGAACGCACTGATCCCGATCCTCACGGTCATCGGCATCACCGCGGCCCTGCTGATCTCCGGCGCGATCGTCACCGAAACGGTGTTCGGCCTTCCCGGCGTCGGCAATCTCGTCGTGTCGGCGGTCATGCGCCGCGACTATCCGGTGATCCAGGGAGCGCTCCTCGTCGTCGCGGCGCTCTACGTCCTGATCAATTTCGCCATCGACATGCTGTATCTGGTGATCGACCCGCGGGTGCGGTTCTGATGGCCGTTTCCACCGTGGCAAGACCCAACAGGACCCTTGCCGTGGCGAAGACCCTGCGCGAGCGAAAGCCGCTCGCCCTCGGCGTGACGCTCCTCCTGGTCATCGTCATCCTGTGCGTGTTCGCCCCGCTCTTTGCGCCCTACGACCCCACCAAGCTGTCGATCGCCAACCGTCTGATCGCGCCCGGCGCCGACCATTTCTTCGGCACCGACGAACTGGGCCGTGACGTCTTCACCCGCGCGATCTATGCCGGACGGACGTCGCTGATGATCGGCGCGGCGGCGACGGTCTTCGCCTCGGTGATCGGCATCGCGCTCGGGCTCGCAGCGGGTTTCTTCCGCCGCACCGACGTGGTCATCGCCCGGATCATCGACGCGATGATGGCTTTCCCCGACATCCTGCTCGCCATCGCGCTCGTCGCCGCCCTCGGCCCCTCGGCCGCCACGGTCATCGTCGCCCTTGGCATCGTCTACACGCCGCGCCTCGCCCGCATCGTGCGCGCCTCCACCTTCGTCATCCGCGAGCTGCCCTATGTCGAGGCCGCCCGTGCGCTCGGGGTGCCGACCTGGCGCATCCTCTATCGCCACATCCTGCGCAACCTCCTGTCCGTCATCATGGTCCAGGCGACCTTCATCTTCGCCTACGCGATCCTGGCGGAGGCGAGCCTGACCTTCCTCGGCGTCGGCGTCAGCCCGGACATTCCGACCTGGGGCACGATGATCGCGGCGGGCCGCCAATATGTCGGCCAGGCCGACTGGATGACGGTCTTCCCCGGCCTTGCCATCATCCTGTCGGTGATGTCGCTCCAGCTCGTCGGGGATGGCCTGCGCGATCTTCTCGACCCCCGCCTGCGCAAGGATCTCTGAGATGCCGCAGATGCACGCTGACCCGGCGACGACGGGACTGGCGTCGGCGTCGTCCGACGCGGTCACGCTGAAGGTGACCGGCCTCAGGACGCATTTCCGAATCGGGTCGACCATCGCCAAGGCGGTGGACGACGTGGACCTGACGGTGCGCCAGGGCAAGACATTGGCCGTGGTCGGCGAGTCCGGCTCCGGCAAGTCGGTGACCAGCCTGTCGATCATGCGGCTGCTCGCCCCGTCGGCGACGATCGTCGACGGGACGATGGCGTTCACGCGGCGGGACGGCACCGTCGTCGATCTGGCTCGGGCGAAGAACCGCGTGATGCGCAGGATTCGCGGCCAGGAGATCGCGATGATCTTCCAGGAGCCGATGACGAGCCTCAATCCGCTCTACACGGTCGGCGACCAGATCATCGAGATGATCCGCCTGCACGAGACCATCTCGCGCGCCGACGCCCGCGCCCGCGCCCGCCGCATGCTCGAACTGGTCGAAATCGCCTCGCCGGAACGGCGCCTCGACGACTATCCCCACTCCATGTCCGGCGGCATGCGCCAGCGGGTGATGATCGCACTGGCGCTCGCCTGCAACCCGTTCCTGCTGATCGCCGACGAACCGACCACCGCCCTCGACGTCACGATCCAGGCGCAAATCCTCGAGCTCCTGCGCCGGCTGCAGAAGGAGATGGGCATGAGCATCCTGTTCATCACCCACAATCTTGGTGTGGTGGCGGAAATCGCCGACGACGTCGCCGTCATGTATGCCGGCAAGGTGGTCGAGCAGGCACCGGTCAGGGCTCTCTTCAAAGCCCCGCGTCACCCGTACACTAAGGGGCTGATCGCCTGCATCCCTGATCCCGCGCGCGACCGGGACGCCGCGGGAGGCCGGCGTCTCCTCAGCCCGATCCCCGGCTCCGTTCCCAGCGTGACGAACCTGCCGGGCGGCTGCGCCTATGCCGATCGCTGTCCGCTGGTGGTGGCGAAGTGCCGGGAAAAAAACCCGCCGCTGATCGGGGTCGAAGCGCTGCATTCCACCCGCTGCTGGAGGCACGAAGACGTATGATCGAGGCCGACAGCACGAACGAGACGCTCCTGTCGGTGCGCAACCTCGTCAAGAAGTTCCAGGTTGGGAAGAGCGTGGTCCAGGCCGTTTCCGATGTCTCCTTCGATGTCCGGCGCGGCAGGACGACGGGGATCGTCGGCGAATCCGGCTCGGGCAAGACGACGATCGGGCGCTGCATCATGCGTCTCGTCGAGCCGACGGAGGGCGAAGCGATCTTCGAGGGCGAAGATCTCTTCAAGGCTTCGGGCAAGCGTCTGCGCGCACTTCGCAAGCGCCTTCAGTTCATCTTCCAGGACCCCTATTCGAGCCTGAACCCGAAGATGAAGGTCGCCGACATCATCGGCGAGGCGATCGACACCCACAGGATCGCCAAGGGCGCCGCCAGGCGGCAGATGATCGGCGACCTGCTCGAACGCGTCGGGCTCGACCGGGACCACGACCGCCGCTTCCCGCACGAGTTCTCCGGCGGCCAGCGTCAGCGCATCGGCATCGCCCGGGCGCTGGCGGTGCAGCCCGACCTGATCGTCGCCGACGAGCCGATCTCGGCGCTCGACGTCTCCGTCCAGGCGCAGATCCTCAATCTCCTCCAGTCGCTCCAGAACGAGCTGGGGCTCACCACCGTCTTCATCTCGCACGACCTCACCGTCGTCGAGTATCTCTGCGACGACGTCGTCGTCCTCTATCTTGGCCGCGTCATGGAAAGCGGCCGGGCCGAAGACATCTACGGCAACCCGCGCCACCCCTATACGCGGGCGCTGCTGTCGAGCTCGCCGCTGCCCGACCCCGAACGCCGCCGCGAGCGCATCGTCCTCAAGGGTGACATACCGAGTCCGATCTCGCCGCCCTCTGGATGCGTCTTCCGAACCCGCTGCCCCGACGCGATCGAGGCCTGCGCGGCCGTCGTCCCGCCGATTGAGGAAGTGGGCTCCAACCACGTCGTCGCCTGCATCAGGCACCGCGAACTGCCGGCCTGGTCGCCGGCCAGGAACCTCATGAAGGAAACGCCATGACGCCCGAAGAGAAGCTCGCCGAACTCGGCCTCACGCTGCCGCCGGTGCCCGCCCCGATCGCGAATTTCGTCACCCATGTCGAAGAAGGCTCGCTTCTCTTCCTGTCCGGGCAAGGGCCGCGCAACCACGACGGCCAGATGGCGACCGGAAAGGTCGGCGCCGGCGTCTCGGTCGAGGAAGCCTACGAGCACGCGCAGCTGACGGGGCTCAATCTCCTCGCGGTGATGAAGCATGCGCTCGGCGAGCTCGGCCGCGTCGAGCGGGTGGTCAAGCTGCTGGGCATGGTCAATGCAGACCCGCTCTTCTCCGACCATCCGAAGGTCATCAATGGGTGCTCCGACCTTATGGTCGCGGTATTCGGGGAAAACGGACGCCACGCCCGCTCCGCCGTCGGCTTCGGCTCGCTTCCGGGGCAGATCACGGTGGAAATCGAGGCGATCGTTAAAGTCGAACAAGGTCGCCGATAGATCCTTTCGTGCTCAGAGGAAAATGGCACCAGTTTCTGCGTCCAGCCTTGGGAGCGAACGGGGCCGAAAGCTGCCAGCCGGCTGGAATACGCGGACAGTGGTAGCCATCCAGCTTGCGACTTTTGGTGGATCATCCGCTTCAAGGACCGTTCGTTCGTGGCGACATGCACTGCCCCCAACGACCTGCGAGGGGCCCTGTTGGCCCCTCGCAGGTCGCCGATCTCACCCTGAGGCAAGAGCATCAAGTCGAAGCTCGGGCCTAACGGGCCGCGGTGACGACCACTTCGATCAGCACGTTCTCGCCGAGATCGGCGATGCCGATCGTGGCACGGGTCGGCAGATCGTCTGCCGCGAGCCAGTTCGTCCAGGCTTCGTTCATCTCGCCCTTCTGGCTCATGTCGGTGATGTAGAGCATCGCCGAGAGAAGCTTGGTCTTGTCCGAGCCGGCCTCGACGAGCAGCTTCTCGAGCTTTTCGCAGATCTGCGCGGTCTGACCGCCCATCGACTGCGAACGGTCGTCGGCGACGAGGCCGCCGACATAGATGACGCCGTTATGCTCGACCATGCGATGCATGATCGGCGTCTTGAGGATTCGGTTAATCATGGGAAGACTCCGGTTGTTGTGGAGCGGGGAAATTGCGCCGCCTCTGTTCGAGGCGGCGCGGCGAAAAGGTCGGGGCGGTGCCTAGGCGGCGTGGCTGGCGAAGCGCCCGATGGAGAAGGGTGCGATCGGCAGGTTCGTGTGGCCGGTCGAGACCAGTTCGGCGACGATCGATCCGCAGATCGGGCCGAGCTGAAAGCCGTGCAGTGAATAGCCGAAGGAATGGAACAGCCCGTCCTCGGTGGCACTCGGCCCGATTACCGGGATGCCGTCGGCCATGCGCGCCTCGATACCCGCCCAGGCACGCACGATCCGCGCGTCGTGCATGACCGGGAAGAGGTCGCGGACGGTGCGGGCATTCTCGCCGAGCTTGGCGTAGTCGACGATCGTGCGGTTGCTGTCGGGCTCGGCCTTGCCGAGATAGCCGCCGCCGATGAGGACGGTGCCGTTCTCGAACTGCTTGAAGGACAGGGTGCGCGACGTGGCCCCGACGACGGGGCGCAGGAACGGCGGACGCCGCTCGGTGATCATCAGCATCGGCGCGACGACCTCCAGCGGCACGACTTCGCCGAACATCTTCGCGATCCGCCCGGCCCATGCCCCGGCGGCATTGACCAGGACCGGCGCCATGAACTCCCGGCCGTCCGACAGCTCCGCGACGAAGATCCGCCCGCGCCGCCTGATCCTGTCGACGGCGACCCCTTCGACGAACTGCGCGCCGAGCCGCTCGGCCTTGTTCCGGAAGGCCTGCACCGTGCGAAACGGCAGCGCCGCGCCATCGCCGCGCGACACCAGGCCGCCCACGACATGCGGCGCGGCGGCGGGCACCAGGTCCCGCAGCTCGTCCTCGCCGATCACCTCTTCATGGTCGAAGCCGGCCCGGCGCAGTTCCTCGGCGCGCGCTCGGCATTTCTCCAGATCGGCTTCGCTCTCCGCAAGCTTGACCTGGCCGTGGCTCTCGAAACCGCAATCGTCGTCGACCAGATCCTCGATCCGGTGCCAGAGCTCCATCGAGGCGAGCGAAAGCGGCACCTCGGCGAGATGCCGGCCGAGGCTACGCACCCCGCCGGCATTGACGCCGGAGGCATGGCGGCCGGGATAGTCCTTCTCGACGAGCGTCACCGAGGCGCCCCGCATTGCAAGGTGCAGGGCCGCCGAGCAGCCGTGCAGGCCGCCGCCGACGATCAGGACGTCGCTGCCCGGCATCCGCCTCAGCCTCGCGCGACCGTCTTGATCTCGGTCTCGCTCATGTCGAGCGTGGCGAGTTCGGCAAGCGTGATCGGCTTGACCGGCGCGCGCAGGCGATAATAGCCGACCGCTTCCACCGACGTGCCCCGCGCCTCCGCGATCGTCTCGGAGACGGTCAGCCCGCAAAGCCGCCCCTGGCAAGGCCCCATGCCGCAGCGCAGGAAGGACTTGAGCTGGTTGGGCCCGGTGATGTTGAGCGTCTTCACCGCGTTGCGGATCTGGCCACCCGTCACCTCCTCGCAGCGACACGCCAGCGTGTCGTCGCCGGCGACGCGGAACTGCTGCGCCGGCTGATAGAGCCGATCCAGGAAGGCGCGTCCGCGATCATAGCGTGAGAGAACCGCGCGGACGGGGGCGGCGCGGCGATCGCGCTCCTCCGGTGAAATGCGCTGCAATGCCGCCAATGCCGCCAGGCCCGCGATCCGGCCCCGCTCCGCCGCGGCTTCCGCCCCGGCGATGTCGGCACCGTCGCCTGCGATCGTGATGCCCGCGACGCTGGTACGGCCCCATTCGTCCAGCTTCGGCTTCCAGGTGAGCTGAAGCGGGTCGTATTCCAGCTCGCAGCCGCTGGCGCTCGTCATGTTGATGTTCGGCACCACGCCCTGGTGCAGGAGGAGATGATCGGCTTCGATCTCATGGACCTTGCCGCGTCTCGTATAGCGCACGCGGGCTAGATGGCCCTCCCCTTGCGCCTCCAGCGCCGTCACGCCGGAGATGACGGGCGCCCGGCGGCGCACCTTCGCCATCAGCTTCAGGCCCTTCGCGAGATAGGGCGAGGCCAGGAAACGGGGCAGTTGCCCAATCGCCGCCGTCCAGTTCGCCCTCGGCGTCGTGTCGAGGATGGCGTCGAAGTGCTTGCCGCTCTCCAGATACTGGGCCGCGATCAGCCAGAGCAGCGGGCCGCTGCCGGCCAGCACCACCTTGCCGTCCACGGTGACGCCGGATGTCTTCAGGAGTATCTGCGCCGCGCCCGCCGTCATGACGCCGGGCAGCGTCCAGCCCTTGATCGGAAACGGCCGCTCCAGTGCACCCGTCGCCATGACGACTTGCGCCGCGCGGATCATCGCCGTCCGTCCGCCGGAAGAGATTCCCAGTTCGAGATCGGGAGCGAGCTGCCAGACCGTCGCGCCGGGAAAGTACGATGCCCCGCTCGCCGCGAAGGCGTTCGTCAGCTCTTCGCCCTTCCAGTAATCCTCGCCCAGCAAAGCACGCCGCTTGAGCGGCGTTGCGCCGATGCCGCGGTAGATCTGGCCGCCTGGGGCGGGGTTCTCGTCCACCAGCAGCACCGACGCGCCGCCGCCGGCTGCAAGGGTCGCCGCGGCCATGCCGGCGGGCCCCGCCCCGATCACGACGAGGTCGTAGGTTTTCGCGAGCTGGTCGACATGCGCGATCGGTGTCATCGGGCGAGTTCCCTCTTGCCGCGGCCGATCTGCGTCTCGACCGTCATTCCAGGGCGCAGGGCGACGAGGCATCCCTGCTGGTTGCCGATGCCGTCGATGGTGACCAGGCATTCGAAACACACGCCCATCATGCAGTAGGGCGCACGGGGCTCGCCGCCGACCGCACTGCTGCGGCATATCTCGACGCCGACCGCCAGTAGGGCCGCCGCGACCGTGTCGCCCGCCCGCCCATCGACCGGGCGGCCATCGAGCATGAATGAGACCGTCGTCCGGTCGAGGTCAGGAAGCCGCTGGAACATGGAACCGTCTCGTGGAAAATGCGTCGAAATCCTGGGGAAGGACGCCTTCGGCAAAGTGCTTCGCGAGCAGTTGCGCGTGCACGGCGGCAAGGGTCACGCCCGAATGGCAGGAGGCGACGAAGGCCCCCGGATGGGTGGGCGACTGTTCGTAGATTGGAAAGCCGTCACGGCTGTAGACGCGCAGGGCAGACCACGTCCGCACCACGTTGAGCCGGCCGAGGCGCGGAAACATGCGGACCGCCCGGTCCGCCATCACCGCGTTGATGCCGGGGCGCATGACGGTGTAGTCGTCCGCCTCCTCCTGGCTATCGCCGATCATCACGCCGCCCTCGTCCGTCTGGCGGACGGTGGAGAGCGGCACGTCGAGGAAGGGTTCGGTCTTTTCGGTGACGAGAACCTGCCCGCGCAGCGGCCGCACCGGCACGTCCAGTCCGACCATCTTTCCGAGCCGGAGATTGTCGAGCCCGGCTGCCAGCACGATGCGATCGGCGCTGAACGTGCCCTCGGCGGTCTTCAGCGCATAGCCGTCGCTGCCGGGGACGATTTCGTCCACCAGCGCGCCTGGCCGGTAGGTTCCGCCGAGTGCCGCGAAGCCGGCATGCAGCGCGCGGAACAGCTTCAGCGAGTTCACGTCGCCGTCGAGCGCACAATAGGTTCCGCCCACGACGTCCGGTCCCACCTCCGGCAGGTGGCGGCGAACCTCGTCGCCGTCCAGCACGTCGATGCGGTAGGGCTCGGCGTCGGACTGGTTGTGCAGGCGGTTGATGTTGGCCGCCCGGCGCTCGAGTTCGTCCTCCGAGAGGCAGAGATGGTATCCGCCCGGCCGCCGGTAGGCGAGCGAGAAGCCGGCATGGCCCTCCAGTTCCGCGGCGAAAGCCCCCCACTCGTCTGAAGACCCACGCGTCCAGGTCGCATAGCGGGGCATGCCGAGGCCCTTGCTCTGGACCCAGACCAGCGCGAAATTGCCGCGCGAAGCGCGCTTGGCGACGTCGCCCTCATCGAGCATCAGAACCTTCAGGCCGCGCTTGACGAGGCCGTAGCCGATGGCAGAGCCGACCAGCCCCCCGCCGAGGACGGCGAAGTCGTAATCATGTTTCATCTGTATGCGTCCGAGCTTAGCTGCGGCCAGGGCCGACCAGCAGTCGTTCCATTCCGAAGAGACGGTCGAGCACGACCATCAGGATCACGGTCATGACGATCAGGATCGCCGAGACCGAAGCGACGAGAGGATCGATGTTGTCCTGAATGTAGAGAAACAGGCGGACCGGCAGCGTGGTGGTGTGCGGCGTCGAGATGAAGATGCTCATCGTCACCTCGTCGAAACTCTGGATGAAGGAGAGGATCCAGCCGGAGACGACGCCGGGCAGGATCAGCGGCAGCGTCACGCGCCGGAAGGTCGTCCAGCGCGAGGCACCCAGCGAGACGGCGGCATGCTCGATCTGCCGGTCGAGTCCGATCGACGTCGTCAGGATCAGCCGCAGGGCAAAAGGAAAGACGACGATGAGATGGCCTGCCACCAGCGTCCAGCCGGATATCCCGAGCCCCGCCTCGCTGAAGAAGCGCAGCAGCGCGATGCCCAGAACGATGTGCGGGATCATCAGCGGCGACTGGAAAAGGCTCAGCAGCGCACCGCGACCGGCGAACTGCATCCGCCCGAGGGCAAGGGCCGCCGGGACGGCGAGCACCACCGCCAGCGTCGACGAGACGGCCGCCAGCCAGAGGCTGGTGCGAAACGACGCGAAGAATTCCGGACGATCGGCGATCGCGTAGAACCAGCGCAGCGACAGGCCATTCGTCGGCAGCGAGAGATAGCCGTTCGGGGTGAAGGCGACGACGCAGACGATCAGAATCGGCGCGACGGTGAACAGCACCACGAAGGCGTGGAACGCCAGTGCGAGGGGACCGTTGCGGTTCATTCGAACACCTGCGCGTAGCGACGCTCGACCAGCCTGTTGCAGCCGAGGATGATGACGATGTTGGCGACGAGGAGGAGCACCGCAATCGCCGCCCCGAGCGGCCAGTTCAGCGTCGACAGGAACTCGTCATAGGCGAGCGTCGCCGCCACTTTCAGTCGGCGGCCGCCGATGATCGCCGGTGTCGCGAAGGCCGAGGCCGCCAGTGCGAAGACGATGATCGATCCGGTCAGGATGCCGGGCATGATCTGCGGCAGGATGACCCGCCGCACCACCGTGAAGGGCGAAGCCCCGAGCGAGATCGCCGCATTCTCGACCTGAGGGTCCAGCCGCTGCAGCGCTGCCCAGACGGAGATCACCATGAAGGGCATCAGGACGTGGGCAAGCGCGATGACGACGCCGGTCTCGGTGTACATGAACTGGATCGGCGTCGTGAGGATGCCCAGCCCCAGGAGGGTCTGGTTGATCACGCCGGTGGAGCCGAGAAGCATCGCCCAGCCCAACGTCCGGGCGACGACCGAGATCAGCAACGGCCCGAGCATCACCAGAAGGAAGATCGAGCGCCAGGAGCCCTTCATCCGATGCAGGATATAGGCTTCCGGCGCCCCGAGCGCGGCGGCGAGCAGGGTGGTGAAGAGCGAGATCCTGAACGTGCGCAGGAAGATCTCGTGGAAATACGGATCCCGGACGATCTCGGCATAGTTGGCGAGCGAGATGTCGCTGGAGACGCCCGTGTACATCCCGAAGGAGTGCAGCGACAGGATGAACGTCATTCCCAGCGGCACAAGGATGAGCGTGCCCACCACCAGCAGCGCCGGAAGGTTAAGAACATACGGCACCCACGAGGCGCGGCCATGCCGGGCCGGTGCCGGCGACGCTGTGTCTGTTGCCACGGTGCTCATCCTGCGCGAGCCTCGTCCCGCGGCAGCACCCGCATGTCGTCGACGGTCCAGGCGAGGTGAACCGTCTCCTGCACCTTCGGGAGAGCGCCGCTGCCGTTCGGTGCAAGGACGAAGATCTGTCCCGCCTCGCTGTCCACGTCGAAGAACCATTGGCTCCCCTGGAAGACACGCTTCTTGACGACGCCTTTCAGGCCCGCGTCGCCGAACGTCACGCGCTCCGGGCGGACCGCCACGAGAACCGGACCTTGTTCGCTGGCAGCAGCCATCGTCCAACGCTGGCCTAGCACGCTGACTGCCCGGCCATCGCTCTGGCCCTCCAGCGTATTGGTGCGGCCGAGGAAGCCGGCGACGAAATGCGACGCCGGCGTCTGGTAGGCCGCTTCCGGCGGGCCGACCTGTTCGATCGCCCCGTTGTTCATGACCACGACGCGATCCGACAGCGCCATCGCCTCGGACTGGTCGTGCGTCACGAGGATCGTCGTGAGACCCGTGCGCTCCTGAATGTCGCGCAATTCGCCCTGCATCTCCTCGCGCAGCTTGGCGTCGAGGTTGGACAGCGGTTCGTCGAGGAGCAGGAGATTGGGCTCGATGACGAGCGCGCGGGCAAGTGCGACGCGCTGCTGCTGTCCGCCCGACATGCGGCGGGGATAGCGATCCGCCATCGTCTGGAGGCCAACGAGTTCGAGCACGGCAGCGATCCGCCGGTCGCGCTCGGCCCGGCTGACCTTACGCATTTCCAGCCCGAAGCCGACATTCTGCGCGACCGTCATGTGCGGGAAGAGCGCGTAACTCTGGAAGACGATGCCAAGGCCCCGCTTGGCAGGTGTCACATGCGCCAGATCGCCACCGTCCAGAAGAATATGGCCCGACGTCACGTCGACGAACCCGGCGATCATCTGAAGCGTCGTCGTCTTGCCGCAACCGGACGGGCCGAGCAGCGAGACGAATTCGCCCCGTTCGATGTCCAGCGATATGCCGTCCACCGCGATGAGTTTGTCATACGCCTTGGTGAGGCCGACGATCTTCAGGAAGCTCATGTTCATGCAACCGTTCGAGTGGATGCGTCCCGCCCGGAACCGGGCGGGACGACTGGAAGGCTTGCGCCGTCGATCAGCCTTCGACTTCGCGGGTCCAGCGGGTGTTCCACTCTTCGCGGATCGGATTGACATAGTCCCAGTCGATCACGCGGAGTTCGCCGACCTGCGCGGGGCCATAGGGAATGCCCTCCGCCTCCTCCTCGGTCAGCGACGCATTCTTGTTGACCGGGCCGTAGCCGTAGCCGCGCGCCACCCGCTCCTGCACTTCCGGCGACAGGAGATACTGGAGGAGCTCCTGCGCCAGCGGATTGTCGCGGCCGGCGATCGGGCAGCCAACGATGCCGAGCGAGACCGCGCCTTCCTTCGGATAGACCATCTTGACCGGGAACCCGGTATTGGCGAGCGAATTGATGCGCGCCGAGCCCCACACGCCGAGAACGGCCTGGTTGCTCTGGAAGAGCGCGGTCATCTGGCCGGGGGACGCCTCGTAGGCGAGCACGTTCGGGTCGATCTCGTTGACGAAGGCCTCGAAGCCGGGATCGATGTTGCGCTCGTCACCGCCGCCAAGCTCCGCCGCCATCACGAGAGCATGCAGACCGTAGGTGTTGGAGAGCGGCGGGACGACCAGCTTGCCGGCATATTTGGGATCCTTGAGATCCGCCCAGGACGTCGGCGCGTCCCAGCCCTGCTCCTCGAAATACTGCGTATTGTACATCAGGCCCGTCGCTACGGCGCCGAGGCCGACCGCCTGGTCGCCGCTGATCTTGGCCATGTCGTAGAGTTCGTCATAGACAGGAGCAGGCTCGATGTCCGAGCAGAGGCCGAGGGCGATCGCCTGGTAGGCCGGCCCGTCATCCATGATCGCGACGTCGATCTGCGGGCTGGACTGGGTGGCGACGAGACGCGCCAGCGTATCGGTGGAGTTACCGGCGGTGTACTCGATGCGCACCCCATGCTCCTTCTCGAAGTCCGGGAAGACCTGCTCGCGCATCAACTGCTCGTAAGAGCCGCCATAGGCAGCGACGTACAGGACGTTGTCCTGAGCCAGAGCGGGCGCGGCACCGGCCCAGGATACGAAGGCGGCAGATACCAGAAGGGAAATAGGCGGCTTGATGCTCATCGATAACTCCTGTCCAAAAACCAATCACCCTGTAACCATTCGAGAGTTGCCATCATTCGTCAAATGCGTTTTTATGGCAAGTTGATGTGCAAATGTTATAGCGATCACCCGATGCCCACACATGTTGAAAAGTAGGCAGCTCGAAGCCTTCCGTGCCGTCATTTTGAGCGGCTCCGCGACCGAAGCCGCGAATTTTCTCAACATCACCCAACCGGCGATCAGTCGTTTGATAGCTGATCTGGAGTATCAGCTCGGTCTGAAGCTCTTTGAGCGAAAGGGTGGCAAGCTCCTGCCGACGGCAGACGGCGTCACGTTGTACCGCGAAGTCGAGCGCTCCTTCGTAGGACTGGAGCGCATCGAAAAAGCCGCCAAGGACATACTCGAACGCCGGGGCGGCGAACTCCGGGTCGCGGCATTGCCGGCGCTCGCCACCAGCTTCCTGCCGATGGTGACGGCGAATTTCGTCTCCGCGCGCCCGGCCGTCGACATCACGCTCTATGGAATGACCTCGCCCTCCGTTCTGGACTGGGTAACGACGGGGCGCTGCGACCTCGGTATCGTCCACGAACGCATCCCGCATTCTGCGATCACCACTTACGAACTTCCATCGATGGACGCCGTCTTCATTGCCTCGCGCGGCCACCCTCTGCTGGCGCAGGACGCGATCGGGCCGGAGGACCTGCACGGGCAGGACATCGTCGCGCTCGCGGCAGCCTCCTCGGCCCGCCGCAAGTTCGACGCCGTCATGGTCACCCACGATTGCGTGCCCCGGATCCGCACGGAAAGTCCGCTGACGATGATCATTTGCGGGATGGTGGACGCAGGCTTCGGCTGCGCGATCGTCGACCCGTTCACGGCGTCGCATTTGCCCTGGCGCAACCTTCAGGTCCGCCCCTTCCGTCCTTCAATCAAGTTCGAATGGTCGATGATCGTGCCGAACTTTTCGCCCGTCTCGTCGCTCGCCCAGGATTTCGCGGACGAGTTTTCGGGATCGTTCTCACGGACCCTGGGCATGCTCAATTCTCGTCAGGGACCCGGTGACCGGTCTGTGCTTCTTTCCGACGTTTGATCGCCTATCTGCTCAGCATCGTGCACGGGTCCGAACGACGATGTTCTTGCCGGCACAACCAGTGGTAATTCCTTGAAATGCCGGGGCGGGTTTGCCTTCCGGCGACGAGACGACGATCCATCCGAGGTCCTCTTGTCGATGGAATCGGCTCTACGTCCGGAGCGGCACGGCAGTCTCAAAGCGCACGCTTCCGAGCCGGGCATTCAACGCCCGAGATCATTTCCACAGCCCGTCCCGTCGCCTCTGCGGTCCTTTCCTCCGCGGGCCAGAGGAGATGGATGTAGGCCTGGAGGACGGCGGCGTTGTAGGTGTCGACCGGATGGTCGCCGATCAGCTAGAGGAACAGATCGCGACGAAAACGCACGGTGCTGATGTCTCGGTGTTTCGACGCGATGCCGCCAGCCGGGCAGCGAGACGAAGAGCGCCTGGTCGAGCCGTCCTCGCCTTCGCCCAACGATACACCACGCTGTACACCACCCGATACACGTACCACTTTGCCACCCTTGGCTGGGCGGGCTGGGAGGCAGAATGCCGGAAGAACGGGGGTTCGAAATTGGCGGAGAGGGGGGGACACTCCGCCAAATAACGCCAAAACCCTTTTCTTCTGGCGATCTGATTTCTCAGCGCGCCGACCGTCGATACACCGCTAGATACGCGAGCCGATACACCGAGCCCAGCCTCATTTGCCCGACCGACGGTGTCGAAGCAGAAATTATTTCTTTCGGTCAGTGACGCCCTGCCCCCTGCAAGCGGCAGCTTCCCGTCGTCGGAGAAACCGCTATTCGCCGTCTCGCGCGGCGACGAAGCGGCCGAAAGCGCCCGCGGCAGGGCGATGCGCATGGATCGCAGGATTAATACCAACGTGCGCGATAGCTGACTCTGTAGGGGTTCCCAAGGCGGGCGAAGTCTGAATCGATGGAGGCAAACGGAGGTTTGCCATGGCTTCAGCGATCCCGCTTCGTTCCGATTTCAACGGACC
>NZ_JAAAMJ010000032.1 GCF_010500835.1 Aurantimonas aggregata
GCGCTCCGCTCCATGCGGGGCGCCCGAAACCCCCGGCGTTATGCGCAGCAATCCCCGCCAAAACCCACAGAAAGCCAGACCTCACAGCACAGCGCTTCGCATAATCCCACTCTCCGCATAATCGACGTTATGCGGCGCGCCGCATAACGTCGAGATCGGCGCCGCCTGGTCCAAGCGCTCCAACGAGGGTCGCGACTATCTCGGTCTGAAGCTGGACGATCCGAGCTTCAACGCTCCGATCTACGCCAACCTCTTCGACGACGAGGAAGGCGAAGCCTTCAGCCTTGTGTGGAGCCGTCCCGCTAAGCCGCGTGACTGACGGCCAACGAGGCCCTCCCGGCTAGCCGGGAGGGCCTCAGCCGTTGGTGTCGAGCCCGACTACAGCCTTGGCTAATGAGCCCGGAGATGAGCAGGGGCCGACACCTTCCAGCTCGAAGCCCGAACAGTTGCTCGGGTGCGAACCCGAACTCACAAGGATGGGACAAGCTTATGGATATCGCCCGCTACATAGGAATTGGCGTCGCCAAAGACCGGCCCGACGTACAAATCAGACCAAACGCAAAGGCGTTCGCCGTCGCAAACACTCCTGCCGGCGTTGCCGAACTGGCTGAATGTCGCGCTGCAGCTGAAGATCGAGAAGGTCATCTTGGAAGCCAGCGGCGGCTACGAGAAGCAGGCGTCCTTTGCGAAATCGCGGACTTCCAGCCTCGCGATACCGCGTCTTTGTGTCCGGCAGTCAGACAAGCGACCCTCGACCCAGGTCATTCCTCGCGACCGGCACGCGAGGAGAGCCGGCGCTCCGGCGCCGGCCGCAGCGCGGCGTTGTCAGACGCCGGTGTCGCGGGTTCACGATCGCCACGGGGAGGCCAGCCTCGCCGGTCGCATAGCAAAGACGGACACGATAGACGCCGCCGCCGGAGGTCGCTCTGACCGCTTGCATGAGAAAGCTGCTGACCATCCTGAACGCGATGGCGCGTGACGGCCGCGGGTGGTGCCACGGGTCAACAATCTGAGAGCGCGCAGTAAATATCGCTGGTCTGGTCTCGACCGACCCAGTGTCGACCGGAAATCGGTATAATGGCGCTCGCCCAAAACGGAACGATCCTGACCTGGGTATCGGACGCTCTCTCGCCCCGCAGAAAACCCGGAATCACACCAGGGCACCAAAACCGACCGGCTGTGCCCATGGGTTTATGTATAACATCGGAAGCCGTTCTATTCGAGTCGGTTCGCGGCTATGTGTCATCTCGGTATCGAAATACCTACGCCGAATGCTGCTTCGCACGAAAGGATGATAAATGGTCAGCCGCGAGCAACTGATCGAACGCCAGCGCGTCCTTGCCAAGTTCAGTGAGTTCGCTCTGCGGGGCAGCGAGCTTCAGGATGTTTTGGAGGAGGCTTGCCGCCTCGTCGGCGACGCGCTGGGGACCGATCTAGCCAAGGTGCTGGAAATCCAGCCGGACGGACGATCGATCTTGGTAAGAGCCGGTTGCGGCTGGCGTCCCGGCATCGTGGGTGAAACAACCCTGCAAATGGAAGAGAAGTCATCGGAGACATACGCCATCAAAGTAGCGGAGCCGGTCGTAACGCCTGATATACACAAAGAAGAGCGGTTTGTATTGCCCCCTTTCCTGGTCGATCACGGGGTGAAGGCTATCGTGAACGTGCCTATATTCGTGTCACGCGATGAAAGGGCATATGGTCTGCTGCAGGTGGACAGCACCAGCCCTCGCGATTTCGGCGAGGAGGATATCGAGTTCCTACGCATATACGCAGGCGTCTTGGGACCGGTGATCGATCGGCTCCACAAGCGTCACGATCTCGCAGTCGCGCTGGATGCGAACAAGCGGCTGCTGGTCGAGCTGCAACACCGCATCAAGAACAACATCGGCATGATTACGAGCCTGGTGCACATGCGTGCGCGGGGCGCAAAGTCCGACGACGCCCGCGCTGAACTGGAGATTGTCGGTGATCGTATAGAAACGCTCAGGCTGGCACATGAGCATGTATATGCGGAGGGCAGCAGCACCCTTTCACTCCGCTCCTACGCCAGCAAGATACTCCAACATCTTATCGACCTTCACGGTGATCACGCCGGCGCGATCAAGCTCACCATTCACGTTGATGATATCAAGCTCGGTCCGGATCGGGCCGTGCCGTTGGGTTTGATCATCAACGAGTTCGCGACCAACAGTCTCAAATACGCGTTTGGGTCGGCAGGCGGCGCGATCTCGCTTCGCATAGAGCGCCTTGAGGATAGCCGCATTCAGGCCGTCATCGCTGATGACGGGCGCGGCCTGCCAGCGAACCCCACGACCGGGATTCCTGGATCGGGTACGGGCATGAAGCTTATCGGGGGGTTGGCACGCCAGCTTCAAGCCGAGGCAATCTGGTCCTCCGTCAAGGGAACCCAACTCAAGCTCGTGTTTGCTGATCCGGCTAAACGCGGCCGATCGTGAACGCGGACCACGGCCAATAATTTGCCCCTCGCGGTAAGCGGGCAGCGCTTGTCCAAGTGTGAGGAGGGACAAAAAACCCGTCAGGACGAACCCAAGTGCCTCTTTCGGCGTTCATATTGGTCATCAAACCGGAGAGTTGCGCCGCGTGTGTCACGTTTTGATCATTGAGGACGAGCCGCTGATGGCGATGGACCTCGAAGCCTTGTTGGAGCAGGAAGGAGCGACCTCGTTCTCATTCGCCGCTTCCCAGGATGAAGCCGTCCGCGAGGCGCTCGCGCGAAAGCCCGATCTCATCACATCTGACGTTACCCTGACAGAAGGGACCGGCCCCCTTGCCGTCTCGATCATCCTTGATGCGATCGGGCCGGTTCCGGTGATCTTTATCACTGGTACACCTGAGGCGTGCGAGCCCCGCAAGCCAGGATGTCCCATCCTGACCAAGCCCTTCGATCGTGCCGCTATCGTACAGGCATTTCACGACCTTGTACCCGACGCGTGAGCGACACTGCAGCTCCGTTTCCGCACGCCCTGACCGCAAATCATCGAGCGCAGACCTTCCTTTCGCCCTCAAACTACTCGAAACACAGTTGCTTGTGTGGAGCCGTCCCAACGGCCGCCGCGCCGACTAACCCGCCCGCGACGCCCCGCCCGGTCATCGGGCGGGGCAAGTCCTTCAAGGCCTTGCGAACACCGCACGAAGCCGCTTTCAGGCTGCCCCGCACGGCCGGCCTTCCGGCTTTGCACATTGTCGGCTTTACGGTTCGGCGGTTGGGCGGCGTTACGGGTTGCCCGCGGTCCGGACGCGCGGATTAAGCACGCGCGCTGAACTGTAACGCGACAAGCCGAGAGTCATGTTTCGGCGTCCTCCACCGTTTCATCGAGGAGATCGGCGGGCTTCACGTTCAACGCTTCCGCCAAATGCCACATCGTCAACAGCGTGACGTTTTGCTGGCCCCGCTCCATGCCGCTGACATAGGCGCGGTCCACACCCATTTTCACGGCGACCGCCTCCTGACTCAGACCGGCAGCGCCCCTATACCTCCTGACGTTGGCTCCAAAAATTCTGCGAATGTCCATCCGCAGGATAGGAGACAATCGTGCATTATATCGCTACGTGTTATAATACACGGCCATGCGGCCTGCGCGTGATGCCGCCAGCGGGCTGCCGCGATGCGTGAAAAGCATCGGGGAATTTCAGCTATCGGTCTGGTTTGCAGTTGCGATGCGGATACGATTGATTAACCAAAGACCATGAGCGCGTCGATGACAGTCATCACTTTCCAGGACCGTCCGCCCGATGGCGACCGCCTGACAGGTTACGACGAAACCCATCTTGCTCTCTATATTCGCCTCCTTGACGCCGCTTCCGAAGGCGCCGACTGGCGTGAGGCGGTGCGGATTCTGTTCGGGCTCGATCCCGACCGCGATCCTGGTCGCGCTCGAATGGTTCATGACAGCCATCTTGCGCGCGCCCGCTGGATGACGAGCACCGGCTATCGCGAGCTCCTCCGACCCCCGAGTGTCCTAAAGCAAGACACTCTTTGAGGTTGCGGAAGCATCGCGCCCCCAAAGTTTGGGGACTTCCGCCAAATCTCGTCAGCGGCAACTCTTCGCGCTTAGGGGGCCACTCTGAGCGCGGACGAGGAGACGCGTATGCCCGCACCGCCCGATTGGCGATCAGAAGAAACCGAGCGCCAACTAAACAAGCTGGAGCGGCAAGGCTTCGCGTGGGAGTTTCTGCGCCGCAATCCGGACTATCGCCGCGAATATGAACATCTGCGCGCGGGACAGCCTGACCGGCCTGGCGCTTCGGTGCCGCATACGAGCGTCCCCCCGCAATGGGGGTTGCGCTTTCGTGCTAGATCCCGACCGCACAGCCAGCAAGACCGCAATTTTCTGGCGGCCGGAATTTGTCGCCAGCGTATTGCTCCTTGAAGCCGCGCCGCCCATTTTCCGCTCGGCCCGACGGCTCAAACAATTCGATCTAATCGACGCTACGCAACACGCGCTGATCGGCGGCGGCAGCGCCGTCGTGCTGCCCGATGCCGGCGGCAATCACGAATTAATAGTCGGCGCTAACGACCCGACCCAGCCGCTCGCAGTCATGCTGCCGCTCGACGCCAACTTCCACATCCGCGTCGAAGCGGCGCTCCGGCTCCATCGCCGCCTATTCGGACGAGCCGCCGGTCCGCTACCGCGTGCCCTCACGCTTACACCGCGCCATCGCCTGCGGCTGGTGCGCATGGTGCGCGCGCTCGATGGCCAATCGTCGGGCGCCAGCTATCGCGAAATCGCTGCGGTGCTCTTCGAAACGCACCAGCAATCCGCGACCGAATGGAAAACGTCGTCCATCCGTGCCCAGACAATCCGCTTGGTCAAGGATGCCGAGACGATGGTGCGCGGCGGCTATCTCCGCTTGCTGGCAGGCCGCTGACCTACGTCGCGGCGCCCATCGCGCAATGGCCGCAAGGGGGTACGCGCACAGAGGGGTCTCACTCCGTCATCCACCCTGACGCCGTTGGTTCGCCATCGTGGTCGCTGCTTCGCCACCGCACGCCGGCGTCGCAGGCGATGCCCCGGAGGCCCGAATGTCAGCAGCGCGACCCGACTCCCCGCCACGCTATCTCCGCACACCCGAGGCGGCGCGCTTTCTCGGTCTGTCCGGTCGCACGCTCGAGAAGCACCGCACCTATGGCACGGGACCGGTCTATCGCAAGCTGGGCGGCCGCATTGTCTATGCCCTCGACGATTTACAAGCTTGGGCCGATCGCGGCACACGGCAGTCGACATCCGATCCAGGCCACGGCGTCGTCCATCCCGCCAAGCGGCTCGCGACGCCGGCCGATGGAACGCCCCTGCGTCGCGGCGGCGCGTCATGATCGTGGCGCTTCTCAATCAGAAGGGCGGCGTCGGCAAGACGACGCTCGCACTGCATCTCGCCGGTGAATGGGCTCGGCGAGGAAAGCGCGTCGTTCTCATCGACGCCGATCCCCAAGGCTCGGCGCTCGACTGGTCGCAGCAGCGAGCGCGCGAAGGCCTGGCACGCCTGTTTGGTTTCGTCGGTCTGGCGCGAGATACGCTTCATAGCGAAGCGCCGGAACTCGCCCGAGGCGCCGATCATGTGGTGATCGACGGGCCACCGCGCGTCGCCAGCCTGATGCGGTCCGCGCTGCTTGCCGCCGACGTGGTGCTGATCCCCGTGCAGCCGTCCCCTTTCGATGGCTGGGCCTCCGCGGAGATGCTCTCGCTGCTCGGCGAGGCGCGGTTTTATCGCCCCCAGCTCGCCGCCCGCTTCGTGCGGAATCGATGTGGAGCGCGCACGGTCATCGCCCGCGAGACGGCTGGGACGCTCGCCGATCACGATCCGCCGGTATTCACCAGCGCCATCGGCCAGCGCGTCGTCTTCGCCAACGCGGCGCGGTCCGGACGCCTCGTCTCGGAAATCAACGAACACAGCCCGGCGGCGCGCGAGATCACCGCGCTGTGCGCGGAGGTCGGAAGGATCGCGCCATGACAGAGCGATCCAACAAACGTGCCTTCACCGCACCTCCAGCCGATCCTGAGAGCTGGGTGAAAGACCCCGATCCGCGCCCTGGGCGCGGCGGCGACGCCGCCAATTTCTCCGCGCGGCTCACCGTCGACGTCACGCCTGACCTGCGCGGCCAGATCAAGATCGCCGCGTTCCAGCGCGGCGTCACCGTCGCCGACATGCTGCGCGAACTGCTCGCTCGCGAGTTTACTCCGACCGAGGGAGGCACGCCATGAACGGCGCTCCTGACTTGCCGCGCGTGGCGACGCCGACTGTGGTCGGTCTGACCCATGTCGAACTGACTTGGCTTGAGAAGAGGATCGAATACTGGATCAGATTCGGCCAGGACGTCCAAGAACGGATTCTCGACCGCCGCCGGCGCGTCGTCAGCTTCCCGCCCCATAGCGTCTTCGCCTTCGTCCGATGGGCGTCCAACGACTTCGGGACGATCATCTCACGCATCGACATCGTGCGCGCGATCTCGCCTGGCGAACCTTATCAGACGCTGCCTTTCGTGCGGCCCGGCGGCGACATCCTGCTGAAGGCCGAAAGCTGGCCGAAGGTTGAACGCGTCCTGCAGATCGTCGACGCCATCGAGTCGATCGGCATCAACCCCGCCGAGGTCTCGCCGCATCATTGGCGGCACGTTCACAATCGTCTCGCGGTTGGCCAAGAGCCGCGCAGCTACACGGCCGAGCAGCATCGGGCCATCCTTTTGCGCCGACGAGTCGGGCCATGACCCGCTTCGGCTACGTCATCACGACGTACTTCACCGTGATGCTGATCGGCGGCCTGTCGTTCATCGACATCACGCCCCGGCTGATCTGGAACGCCTCCGCCAGCACGCCGATCGGACTCTATTCGCTCGATCGGCCGCCGCGCCTTGAAGTGACTGACCTGGTCGCCGTGGAAGCACCAGAGCCGCTCGCATCATTCCTTTCCGAGCGCGGCTACCTGCAGCGCGGCGTTCCTCTGATGAAGCGTGTCGCCGGCCTTCCGGGGCAACAAGTCTGCCGTACCGGCGCCCACGTCACCGTCAACGGCGTCGCGATGGGCGAGGCGCTCGACCGCGATCGGCTCGGCCGCGCTCTGCCGGTCTGGTGGGGCTGCCGGCACATCGCCGAAGGCGAAATCTTCCTCATGAACTGGTCCGTCGAGGACAGCCTCGACGGCCGCTACTTCGGTCCGATTTTCACCCGCTCGATCATCGGCCGCGCAAAGCCGCTGTGGACCGATGAAGACGGCGACGGTCGCTTCGAATGGCGCGCCGCGACGCGGTGAACGACGCGCCCACACGACTCACCGCATAATAAAGGAGTCTTCTCATGCCGCAGATCGGCGAATTCACGCGCACCAAGAACGGCTACGCCGGCCACATCCGCACGCTCTCGCTGGACGTCGAGATCGTGCTGGTCCCCGCCGAGAACACTGACGCCGAAAATGCGCCAGACTATCGTGTTCATCACGGCAATGATGACAGACCCGAGATCGGCGCCGGTTGGAAGCGCACCGGCGAAAAGGCAGGCGAATATGTCTCCCTGCAGATCGATGATCCCACACTAGCCCAGCCGATCCGCGCGAATTTGTTCCAATCGACCGAGAGCAAATCCGCCTGGAGCCTGCACTGGAACCGTCCGCCCAAGCGCGGCGAGCGGGACTGAACGATGTCCGCCTCGCGCCATCACGCTGTCGTCGGGCGGCTGAACGCCGTCGAACTGACAGCCTTCCTTCTCCTTTCCGGCATGATCCTCGCCGTGCCGGTCAGCGCCACAGCGAACGCTCAGAATGCACCGGCGAGTCAAACAGCGGCGATCCATCCGTTCGCCGTTCACATCGAAGAAGCCGCACGGCGTTTCGGCATCCCGGCTGCGTGGATTCGCGCCGTCATGCGCGCGGAGAGCGCAGGCGATGTGCGTGCGATCTCCTCTGCAGGCGCGATGGGCTTGATGCAGATCATGCCCGACACCTGGGCGGAGCTGCGCGTCCACCATCGGCTTGGGCGTGATCCCTATGATCCGCGCGACAACATCCTGGCGGGGACGGCTTACTTGCGTGAGATGTACGATCGCTACGGCTCACCGGGCTTTCTAGCGGCCTATAACGCCGGACCAGGGCGCTACGAAGAATATCTCGCGGGCCGCCCGTTGCCGACCGAAACCCGCGCGTACGTCACCGCCTTGCTCCCTTCTTTCGGCGGCGGTGACCTACCGGGTGCAGTCACCGTCGCCGCAGCCGATCCCCGCGCCTGGACTCGTGCGCCGTTGTTTATCATGCGCGATGAGCGCATCGCCGCTGTCAATCCAGCGCAAACGGCCAGCCACCCGGGCGACGCTCCGGCGGCAGCTCCCGTGCGCGAGGCTTCCGCGATCATGCCGCAGTCTGCTGGCCTGTTCGTCGCGCGATCCGTCGCCCGAGGCCCGCGATGACGCGCGTCAGTCTCCTTCGCAGTCTGGCGTGCCCCGTCGCATCATGGCGTGCGGCGAGGGGGAAGCAGGGCAACACAACCGCACGATGGCAGGATAAAGGGGCGCGATGTGAGCCTCGGTTCGGTTGTGCTTTTTCAAGGGCTTACGCTGCGAATTCGCGAGGTGCGCCTGAACGGCGCAGCCTGCGGGTTCCGCGATTCTTCAAGATTATCCGCGCGATGGCGCGATGTGCGGGCTCGCGGCGATGAGCGGCGATGACGATTTCCGCATCCGGCCAGGCCGCATCCGCTCCACGAGCGCGCAGCGCGCCAGACCGTTCATCGCCCAGGCGCTCGCTGCCGCCCAGCGCGCCGGCGGCTCGGTCTCGCGCAAGGGCACGATCGGTCCTGGCTACCGCTCGCGGTTCGGCCGGGGCCAGCGTGCGTCAGTGCAGGCCAACCGGCACATCACGTCCCGCTCGCGCGGCGCCGTCGTCAAGGCGCGTGTGGTCCGCCACGGCGGACGCAACGCGCCGCTCGCGACTCACCTGAACTATCTGCGCCGCGAGAGCGTCACCCGGGACGGAGAAAGGGCCCGGCTGTTCGGACCTGGCGCCGATGACGCCGACCCGAAGGCGTTCGCGGAGCGGTGCGAGGATGACCGGCACCATTTCCGGTTCATCGTCTCGCCCGACGACGCCGTGGAAATGGCGGACCTCAAGACCTTTACGCATGATCTCGTCGGGCAGATGGAGAAAGACCTCGGCACCAAACTCGATTGGGTCGCCGTCGACCATTGGAACACCGAACATCCCCACGTCCACCTGATCGTCCGCGGCGTGCGCGAGGATGGCGAGAACCTCATCATCTCCCGCGACTACATCAAGGAGGGGATGCGGGATCGGGCGCGAGATCTGATCACCCAAGAACTCGGACCGCGCACCGATCAGGAAATCCGCCGCACGCTCGAGCCCCAAATCGACACGGAGCGCTGGACCAATCTTGATCGGCAGCTCGCCCGCGACAGTTACCGCACCGGCGTCGTCGACCTCGCGCCGCGGCCCGACCGCCAGCCCGACGAATTTCATGCGCTCAAGGTCGGACGCCTACGCAAGCTTGAGTCCCTCGGCCTTGCCGATCAGATCGGTCCCGGCCAGTGGGCGATTTCGGAGAACGCCGAGACGACGCTGCGCGAGCTGGGCGAGCGCGGCGACATCATCAAGCGAATCCATCGCGGCCTGACCGAACACGGGATCGAACGCGGCGTCGCCAGCTATGTGCTCGCCGGCGAAAGCCTGGACGATCCCGTCGTCGGCCGGCTGGTCGCCCGCGGTCTCGACGATGAGTTGAAGGGCACGGCCTATGCCGTGGTCGACGGCACGGACGGCCGCACCCATCACATCAAGCTGCCCGACCTCGACGCCGCCGGCGACAGCGCGCCCGGCTCGATCGTCGAGTTGCGCAGGTTCGATGACGCGAAGGGGCAGCGTCGCGTCGCGATGGCAGTCCGGTCAGACCTCACCATCGAGCAGCAGGTCACGGCGACAGGCGCCACCTGGCTTGACCGGCAGGCGATCGCCCGCGAGCCGGTTGCGCTCGGCGGCCGAGGCTTCGGCGCGGAGGTGCGCGAAGCCCTGGACCGGCGCGCCGAACACCTGATTGGGCAAGGTCTGGCCGAACGTCAGAACCGCGGTGTCAGCTTCAGCCGCAACCTGATCGAGACGTTACGCCGGCGCGAGCTGGACGCCGCAGGCGCCAAGCTCGCCGCAGAGAGCGGCCGCCCCTTCAATAAGGTCGCGGCGGGGGAGTACGTCGCTGGCGCCTACCAGCGGCGCATCGCGCTCGCCTCCGGCCGCTTCGCGATGATCGATGACGGACTCGGTTTCCAGCTCGTGCCCTGGTCGCCGTCACTCGAAAAGCAGCTAGGTCGCCACGTCTCGGGTCTCGCGCGCAGCGATGGCGGCATCGACTGGAGCTTCGGCCGCAAGCGGGGGCTCGGCCTTTGAGCAGCGCGCCCTATCAAGAAAGGACTCCACTATGTCGGCCACCAAAATCCTCTGGGGCCAGATCCTTGTCGTCTCCCTGATTGTGCTCGCCACCACCTGGGCCGCGACGCAATGGACGGCTTGGCAACTCGGCTTCCAACCGCAACTCGGCCGGCCTTGGTTCGATCTCTTCGGCTGGCCGATCTACTATCCGCCGGCCTTTTTCTGGTGGTGGTATTTCTACGACGCCTATGCACCCCGCGTTTTCGTCGAGGGCGCCTATATCGCAGCATCGGGCGGCTTCATCGCCATCGCGGTCGCCATCGGCATGTCGGTCTGGCGTGCGCGCGAGGCAAAGAATGTCGAGACCTATGGCTCGGCGCGCTGGGCGCGGGCTGACGAAGTGCGGGCCGCCGGTTTGCTTGGGCCCGATGGCGTCGTGATCGGGAAGTTCGACCACGCCTACCTCCGTCATGACGGACCAGAGCATGTGCTTTGCTTCGCGCCGACCCGCTCCGGCAAGGGCGTCGGCCTCGTGGTGCCGTCGCTGCTGACCTGGCCAGGCTCAGCCATCGTCCACGACATCAAGGGCGAGAACTGGCAACTCACCGCGGGCTTCCGCGCCCGGCATGGACGCGTGCTGCTGTTCGATCCGACCAACGCGAAGTCCGCCGCCTACAACCCACTTCTCGAAGTCCGCCGCGGCGAATGGGAGGTCCGCGACGTCCAGAACATCGCCGACATCCTGGTCGACCCGGAAGGGAGTTTGGAGAAGCGGAACCATTGGGAGAAGACCAGTCATGCGCTGCTGGTCGGCGTCATCCTCCACGTCCTCTATGCCGAGGCGGACAAGACGCTCGCGGGCGTCGCCGCTTTCCTTTCCGATCCGAAGCGGCCGATCGAGTCGACGCTCGCGGCCATGATGAAGACCGCGCATCTCGGCGATGCCGGGCCGCATCCGGTGATCGCCAGCGCAGCCCGCGAGCTGCTCAACAAATCCGACAATGAACGGTCGGGCGTGCTGTCGACCGCGATGTCGTTCCTCGGACTCTATCGGGATCCGGTCGTCGCCGCAGTCACGCGACGTTGCGACTGGCGCATCACCGACATCGTCGGTGGCAAGCATCCGACGACGCTCTATCTCGTGGTGCCCCCCTCCGACATCGCGCGCACCAAGCCACTGATCCGCCTGATCCTCAATCAGGTCGGACGCCGATTGACGGAGGATCTCAATGCCAATGGCAGGCGGCATCGATTACTGCTCATGCTTGACGAGTTTCCCGCGCTGGGGCGGCTCGACTTCTTCGAGTCCGCGCTGGCCTTCATGGCCGGCTACGGACTGAAGAGCTTCCTCATCGCACAGTCGCTGAACCAGATCGAAAAGGCTTATGGCCCTAACAACTCCATTCTCGACAACTGCCATGTCCGGATCAGCTTCGCCACCAACGACGAACGGACAGCCAAGCGCGTGTCCGATGCGTTAGGAACCGCGACCGAAATGCGCGCGATGCGCAACTATGCCGGACACCGGCTCAGCCCGTGGCTCGGTCACCTAATGGTCTCGCGCTCGGAGACCGCGCGCCCACTGTTGACGCCGGGCGAGGTGATGCAGCTCCCGCCCGCCGACGAGATCGTCATGGTCGCGGGCACACCGCCTATCCGCGCTAAGAAAGCGCGCTACTTCGAGGATCGGCGCTTCCAGGAGCGTGTGTTGCCGCCGCCGAGGCTCGTAAAGCCAGTCGCGGGAAAGCCGGACGATTGGAGCGCCCTGCCATTGCCGTCGGGGCCGCAACTCGATGCAGCCGCGCCGCAGGACGGTACGGGCGACGACGACACAACCGGCTCCGAACGGCGTCAGCAACCAGAGCTGACAGCCTTGAAGCCTGTCGAGAAGAAGGCGCCGATCGACAATGAATTCGACCTCGATGGCCCCGACGATGCCGATGACGATGCCGCCCGCGCGGGCCGGTTGAACCAGGTCATGCAGGGCGTGGCGCGCCAAGTCTCGCTCGATCCCAATGACGGCATGGACCTCTGAGCGCACACATGACCAAGATTCCGAAGAAGCAGCGACTCTCGGTCTATCTCGGTCCGGACGTCATGAAGGCGCTCGCGGACTATGCGGCGCGTCGCGACCAATCGCGGTCCCTTATAGCCGAAGCGGGTATCGCATCGTTCCTCTCGCCCGACGCCGCCGAGCGCCAGGAAGCCGCGACCACCAAGCGGCTGGATCAGCTCGACCGGCGCATGACGCGCATGGAACGCGACCTCGGCATTTCAGTGGAAATGCTGGCAGTGTTCGTCCGCTTCTGGCTCACCACGAACCCGCCATTGCCGGAGCCGGCTCAGGCGGCAGCACGCGCGCAGGCCGGTGAGCGCTACGACGCCTTCGTCGCCGCACTCGGGCGTCGACTCGCGAAGGGACCGAAGGTGCGCGAGGAGATTTCGGAAGACGTTTCAGGCGTCGCGGGCGCGGAATAATCATCACGTCCGGCGTCGCAAGTCTTCACCCGTTCCGCCGTTTCCCTGTCTTCATACGCCAGAGCACTACGGCCGCATTGCGGTTGTTGCCATGCCCTAATATCTGCCTCTTCTACTCATCCCCGATCCAGGGCCGCACTGAGTGGTCCCATAACAGAACGGGGACGACGTGGCGGTTTCTCACCAGCAATCCGAGGCGAACTCACGCGGTGCGCGCATGCTGCGCACCGCGCTCGGCCCCGCCATCGCCGGATTCCTGGAAGACGCGGGCGTCGTCGAGGTGATGCTCAACCCCGATGGACGGCTCTGGATCGACCGGCTGTCCGAGGGCCTGTCCGACACGGGTGAGCGGCTTTCGCCGGCCGATGGCGAGCGGATCATCCGTCTGGTCGCTCACCATGTCGGCGCCGAGGTTCATGCCGGAGCGCCTCGCGTCTCGGCCGAGCTGCCCGAAACGGGTGAGCGGTTCGAGGGTCTGTTGCCGCCCGTCGTCTCGGCTCCCGCCTTTGCGATCCGCAAGCCGGCCGTCGCCGTGTTCACGCTGCAGGATTACGTCGCCGCCGGGATCATGTCCGCGGATCAAGCCGACATCCTTCGCCACGCCGTCGCCGATCGCCGCAACATCCTGGTCGCCGGCGGCACCTCGACCGGCAAGACCACGCTCACCAACGCCCTTCTCGCCGAAGTATCGAAGACGTCCGATCGCATCGTACTGATCGAGGACACCCGCGAGCTACAATGCGCCGCGCCGAACCTTGTCGCCATGCGGACGAAGGACGGGGTCGCCTCGCTTTCCGATCTCGTCCGCTCCTCGCTGCGCCTGCGCCCTGATCGCATCCCGATCGGCGAGGTCCGCGGTGCGGAGGCGCTCGACCTCCTCAAGGCCTGGGGCACCGGCCATCCGGGCGGGATCGGGACGATCCACGCCGGCACCGCGATCGGCGCGCTGCGTCGCATGGAGCAACTCATCCAGGAGGCCGTCGTCACCGTGCCGCGCGCGCTGATCGCCGAAACCATCAACCTTGTCGCCGTGCTTGCCGGCCGCGGCTCTAACCGTCGCCTCGCCGAGCTCGCCCGCATCGACGGCCTGACGCCCGACGGCGACTACCGCGTCATCCCCGCCACCCAACCCATCACTGGAGATCCTGCATGACCAGACATGGTTTTCGTATCCGTCGTTTTGTCGCGACGGCGGCTTCCGTCGCCTTCTTCAACCTCGTCCTAGCGCCCGCATCCCACGCGTCTGGCTCCTCAATGCCCTGGGAGCAGCCGCTCCAGCAGATCCTCCAATCGATCGAAGGCCCGGTCGCCAAGATCATCGCGGTGATGATTATCATCATCACCGGCCTGACGCTGGCCTTCGGCGACACGTCGGGCGGCGCCCGCAAGCTGATCCAGATCGTGTTCGGGCTGAGCATCGCGTTCGCCGCGTCGAGTTTCTTCTTGTCGTTCTTCTCGTTCGGCGGCGGGGCGCTCGTCTGATGGCCGGCATCGCCGACACCGCCGGCGAAGTGCCGGGCTTCAGTGTGCCCGTCCATCGGGCGCTGACCGAGCACATCCTGCTCGGCGGCGCGCCGCGTTCGATCGCCATCCTCAACGGGACGCTGGCCGCCGCACTCGGCCTCGGCCTGCGGCTCTGGCTGGTCGGGCTGGGGCTCTGGGCGGTCGGGCACGTCGCCGCCGTCTGGGCGGCCAAACGCGATCCGCAATTCGTCGACGTGGTGCGCCGCCATCTGCGCATTCCCGGCCATCTTGGAGTCTGAGACCGGCCATGATGAACCTCGCCGAATATCGCCGCACCTCGACCCGCTTGGCCGATTTTCTGCCCTGGGTGGCGCTCGCGGGTGAAGGCGTCGTCCTGAATAAGGACGGCAGTTTCCAGCGCTCCGCGCGCTTCCGCGGTCCCGATCTCGACTCCGCCGTGCCCGCCGAACTGGTCGCCGTCGCCGGCCGGCTCAACAACGCCTTCCGCCGCCTCGGTTCTGGCTGGGCGATTTTCGTCGAAGCGCAGCGCCACGCCGTCGGCGCCTATCCGGCAAGTCGCTTTCCCGAGGCCGCGTCCGCGCTGGTCGATGCCGAGCGCAAGGCCGATTTCGAGGAAGACGCCGCGCATTTCGAATCCAGCTACTTCCTGACCTTCGTCTATCTCCCACCGGCCGAGGATGCCGCCCGCGCCGAGGGCTGGCTCTATGAGGGCAAAGCCGACAAGGGCGTCGATCCCCGGGAGGCGCTGCGCGGCTTCGCCGATCGCACCGATCGCGTGCTCCAGCTCGTCGAAAGCTTCATGCCGGAATGCCGCTGGCTCGATGACGCCGAGACGCTGACCTACCTGCATTCCTGCGTCTCGACCAAGCGCCACCGCGTGCGCGTACCCGAGACGCCGATCTATCTCGACGCGCTGCTGGCCGATCAGCCGCTGACCGGCGGCCTTGAGCCGCGGCTCGGCGATACGCATCTGCGCATCCTCACCATCGTCGGCTTTCCGTCGGTCACCACGCCCGGTCTGCTCGATGACCTCAACCGGCTCGCTTTCCCGTACCGCTGGTCGACCCGCGCGGTGCTCATGGACAAGACCGATGCGACGAAGCTGCTGACCAGGATCCGGCGGCAATGGTTTTCGAAGCGCAAGTCGATCGCTGCAATCCTGAAGGAGGTGATGACCAATGAGGCCTCCGCCCTGGTCGACACCGACGCCGCCAACAAGGCTGCCGACGCCGACATGGCACTACAGGAGCTCGGCGCCGACTATGCAGGCCAAGCTTACGTTACCGCCACGATCGCGGTCTGGGACGCCGATCCGCGCATCGCGGCGGAAAAACTGCGGCTGGTCGAGAAGATCGTCCAGGGCCGCGACTTCACCGCCATGCCCGAGACGATCAACGCGGTGGACGCCTGGCTCGGCAGCTTGCCGGGCCACGTCTACGCCAACGTTCGGCAGCCGCCAATTTCTACATTGAACCTCGCCCACATGATCCCGCTCTCGGCGGTATGGGCGGGGCCGGAACGGGACGAGCATTTTGCAGCGCCCCCTCTGCTCTTCGGCAAGACCGAAGGCTCGACCCCGTTCCGGTTTTCCCTTCATGTCGGCGATGTCGGCCATACGCTGATCGTCGGCCCGACCGGCGCCGGCAAGTCGGTGCTGCTCGCGCTGATGGCGCTGCAGTTCCGGCGCTATCCGGGCTCCCAGGTCTTCGCCTTCGACTTCGGCGGCTCGATCCGCGCCGCCGCGCTCGCCATGGGCGGCGACTGGCACGATCTCGGCGGCGGTTTGACCGAAGGCGCGGCCGACAGCGTATCACTCCAGCCGCTCGCTCGCATCCACGACGTTCCGGAGCGCGCCTGGGCGGCCGACTGGATCGTCGCCATCCTGATGCGCGAGGGCGTCGCGATCACGCCCGACGTGAAAGAACATCTCTGGACCGCGCTGACCTCGCTCGCCAGCGCCCCGGTCGGCGAACGCACGATCACCGGCCTTGCGGTCCTCTTGCAATCGAACGACCTCAAACAGGCGTTGCGGCCCTATTGCGTCGGCGGCGCCTATGGCCGGTTGCTCGACGCCGAGGCCGAGCGTCTCGGCGATGCCTCCGTCCAGGCCTTCGAGACCGAGGGCCTGATCGGAACGGACGCGGCGCCGGCCGTGCTCGCCTATCTCTTCCACCGCATTGAGGACCGCCTCGACGGTGCGCCTACGCTGCTCATAGTCGATGAAGGCTGGCTCGCTCTCGACGACAAGGGTTTCGCAGGCCAGCTGCGCGAATGGCTGAAGACGCTGCGCAAGAAGAACGCCTCCGTCGTTTTCGCCACTCAATCGCTTTCCGACATCGACGGCAGTCCGATCGCCCCGGCGATCATCGAGAGCTGCCCGACGCGGCTGCTGCTGCCCAACGAGCGCGCCATCGAGCCGCAGATCACCGCCATCTACCGGCGGTTCGGGCTCAACGACCGCCAGATCGAGATCCTCGCCCGCGCAATGCCCAAGCGCGACTATTACTGCCAGTCGCGCCGCGGGAACCGGCTGTTCGAACTCGGCCTCTCCGACGTCGCGCTGGCGCTCTGCGCCGCCTCGTCCAAGACCGACCAGGCCGCCATCGCGCGGCTTCTCGAAGAGCATGGCCGCGAAAACTTCCTGACCGAGTGGCTGCGTCTGCGCGGCGTCGCCTGGGCCGCCGACCTCATCCCCGACCTCACCAACCTGGAGACCAAGCCATGATCATCCGTCGCTCGCGCGCGGCGTTTTTCGCCGCGTCCATTCTGTCAGTCCCCGTCGCCATGTTGCCGGTCCTGACCACTCCGGCGTCCGCGCAATGGATCGTCTACGATCCGACCAACTATGCGCAGAACGTGCTTCAGGCCGCCCGTGCGCTGCAACAGATCAACAACCAGATCACGTCGCTTCAGAACCAGGCGACGTCGCTGATCAATCAGGCGCGCAATCTCGCAAGCCTGCCGTACTCCTCGCTCCAGCAGCTCCAGCAGTCGGTCCAGCGCACGCAGCAGCTTCTGAGCCAAGCGCAGCGCATCGCCTATGACGTCCAGCAGATCGATCAGGCGTTCACGTCGACCTACGGCAACGCCTCGCTCTCGGCCTCCGACCAGCAGTTGGTCGCGGGCGCCCGCGAGCGCTGGCAGAACACCGTCGGCGGCCTGCAGGACGCGATGCGCGTGCAGGCTGGCGTCGTCGGCAATATCGACACCAACCGCACGCAAATGTCGGCGTTGGTCGGCCAGAGCCAGGGCGCCACGGGCGCGCTACAGGCGACGCAGGCGGGCAACCAGCTTCTCGCCTTGCAGGCGCAGCAACTCGCCGACCTCACCGCTGTCGTCGCCGCCAACGGCAGGGCGCAGGCGCTGTCCGACGCCGAACGCGCCACAGCGGCTGAGCAGGGCCGTGAACAGCGTCGCCGCTTCCTGACGCCGGGCACGGGCTATCAGCCCGGCAACGCCCGCATGTTCCCGAACGGCAACTGAGGCCCAAGAGGATCACGTCATGGACGGCAAGCTCCTGGCCCGTATCGGCGCCATCGTCTTCGTCGCCGTCGCCATCACCGCGACGGCGATCGAGATGACCCGCAAAGAGGCCGAGCCGGTCGCCCCGGTTCTGCGTCCCGCCGTCATTGCGGTGACGTCCGATCCGCTGCGTGACCAGCTCATCGGGTGCGCGCGGATGGGCGAAGCCGGAACGCGGGACGCCACGTGTCTGCGCGCCTGGGCGGAGAACCGCGCGCGATTCCTCGCGCCGGGCAAGCAGTCGATAGAGCCACTTCCCGGGTCGCCTCTGGCGCCGCAGACCGATCCGTTGCCCACGCCGCCGATCGCCGACGACCCAATCCACAAGGAGATGGCGCCGGCGCTCGAACTCCAATCCGAAGAGGCGCGATAGCATCATGGGCGGCACCGGCGTCATCGACCAGTTCCTCGAGGTCTTCACCCGCTATATCGACTCGGGCTTCGGCCTGCTGAGCGGCGAGGTTGCGTTCATCGCCACCACCTTGATCGTAATCGATGTGACGCTGGCGGCGCTGTTCTGGAGCTGGGGCGCCGATGACGACATCCTGGCCCGGCTGGTCAAGAAGACGCTGTTCGTCGGCGTCTTCGCCTACATCATCGGCAATTGGAACAACCTCGCCCGCATCGTCTTCGAGAGCTTCGCCGGCCTTGGCTTGAAGGCCAGCGGCACCGGCTTCACCACGGCCGATCTGCTGCGCCCTGGCAAGGTGGCGCAGACCGGGCTCGACGCCGGCCGGCCGCTGCTGGAATCGATCTCCGGCCTGATGGGCTATTGGTCGTTCTTCGAAAACTTCATTCAGATCGCCTGCATGTTCCTCGCCTGGGCGCTGGTGCTGCTCGCCTTCTTCATCCTCGCCGTCCAGCTCTTCGTGACCCTGATCGAGTTCAAGCTGACGACGCTCGCCGGCTTCGTGCTGATCCCCTTCGGCCTGTTCGGCAAGTCGGCCTTCATGGCCGAGCGCGTGCTCGGCAACGTCATCTCGTCGGGCATCAAGGTGCTAGTGCTCGCCGTCATCATCGGCATCGGCTCGACCCTGTTCTCCCAGTTCACCGCCGGGTTCGGCGGTCAGACCCCAACCATCGACCAGGCGATGGCGATCGTGCTCGCCGCGCTGTCGCTCCTTGGCCTCGGCATCTTCGGTCCAGGCATCGCTAACGGCCTCGTCTCAGGCGGCCCACAGCTCGGCGCGGGCGCGGCAATCGGAACCGGGCTCGCCGCCGGCGGCATGGTCGCGACCGGTGCTGCTACCGTTGGCGCTGTCGCTTCCGGCGGCGCCGGGCTGGCTGGAGGCGCCGCGGCCGCCGCGCGCGGCGGAGCCGCGATGGCGGGTGGCGCAACCACCGCCTACAGCCTCGGTGCCGCCGGCCAGTCGGGTGCGTCAGGCGTCGCATCCGGCTTTGGCGGTGTCGCGCGCGCCGCTGGAAGTGCCGCCGTCTCGCCGCTGCGCCGCGCGGCCTCGCGCGCCGCCGACAGCATGAAGTCGAGCTTCAACCAAGGTGGCATGGCCGCGTTCGAGGCTACCGGCGGCTCCTCGACCAAAGGAACGATCGGCGGCGCGACCGCTGACGCCGGCGGGCCAGGCGCCTCGGGCGACGGGCCGCCCGCCTGGGCCCGCCGCATGAAACGCTCCCAGACCATGACCCACGGCGTCCAGGCCGCCGCCCACGCCGTCCGTTCCGGTGACAGCCACGGTGGCGGCTCTTCCATCAATCTTTCCGAAGGTGACCGCTGATGTTCAAACGACCTTCCACCCATTACGGCAAGGCACCCGAGGCCGAGACCCCCTACCAGCGCGCCGCGCAGGTCTGGGACGAGCGCATCGGCTCGGCACGCGTCCAGGCGAAGAACTGGCGCTTCATGGCGTTCGGATCGCTGGCCCTGTCGGCGGGCTTCGCCGCCGCGCTGGTCTTGCAGTCGACGCGCGGCACGATCGTCCCCTGGGTGGTGCAGGTCGATCGCCTCGGTCAGGCGCAGGCGGTCGCCCCCGCCGTCGCCGACTATCGTCCGACCGACCCGCAGATCGCGTTCCACCTCGCCCGCTTCATCGAGCAGGTCCGCTCGATCCCGGCCGACGCGATCATCGTCCGCCAGAACTGGCTGCGCGCCTACGACTTCACGACCAGTCAGGGTGCCGCAGCGCTCAACGACTATGCCCGCTCCAACGACCCCTTCACCAAGGTCGGGAAGCAGCAGGTCGCGGTCGATGTCTCCAGCGTGATCCGCGCCTCGCCCGACAGTTTTCGCGTCGCTTGGACCGAACGCCGTTACGAGAACGGCCAGCTCGCCGAGACGACGCGCTGGACCGCTATCCTCACCATAGTCGTGCAAATCCCCCGCAACGCCGATCGCCTCCGGGCCAATCCGCTCGGCATCTACGTCAACGCCATCAACTGGTCACGGGAGCTTGGGCAATGAAGCCGTCATTCCGTAAAGCCGGAAACCCGGCTTCACACACTTCCACGTTCGCAGCTTTGCTGCTTTCTGCAACGGCTCTGGCCGGCTGCGCCACCACCCAGAAGCCGCCCGAAATCTCGTATGACGATGCCGCCCCGGCCGTAATCGCGGCCGATCCGCCTGCGCCGGTCCAAGTCGTGGAGTTGCCGCGGCCGCTGCCCTTGCCCGGACAGATGAAGCCGGTCGAGCCCTCGCGCCGGACGCCGGAGCCCACTGATCCGGCCGCGCGCGTGAACCAAGCCAATGCCGCCGCCCGCGTGCAACCGGTGCGCGACGGGTTCATCAACGCCATGCAGGTCTATCCCTACACCGGCGGCGCGCTCTATCAGGTCTATACCGCCGTTGGCCAGATCACCGACATCGCGCTCCAGCCCGGCGAGCAGCTCGTCGGCTCCGGACCGGTCGCCGCCGGCGACACCGTGCGCTGGATCATCGGTGATACGGAAAGCGGCTCGGGCGCGACCCGCCAGATCCACATCCTGGTCAAGCCGACTCGCGCCGAGCTGATGACCAACCTCGTCATCAACACCAATCTGCGCACCTACCACATGGAGTTGCGCTCGACCGAGCGCACCTATATGGCCTCGGTCTCCTGGCAATACCCGCAGGATCAGCTCATCGCGCTGCGCCGCCAGAACGCTGAAGCCGAGGCGGCGCGTCCGGTCGCCACCGGCGTCGATCTCGCCAACATCAACTTTCGCTATGCGATCGAAGGCGACCGCGCAGCCTGGCGGCCGCTGCGCGCCTATGACGACGGCCGACAGGTGTTCATCGAGTTCCCGCGGGGCATCGGCCAGGGCGAGATGCCGCCGCTGTTCGTGGTCGGCCCCGAGGGCAACACCTCCGAGCTCGTTAACTACCGCGTCCGCGGCAACTACATGATCGTCGATCGCCTGTTCGCGGCCGCGGAGCTGCGCTTCGGCGCGGGCGACAGGCAGAAGCGCGTTCGGATCACTCGCACCGACGGGAGGCCGGCGTCATGAGCGAGAGCGATCCCCGGAAAGAGGAAGCGCCGGACGATGAAGCCCGGCCGCTTACCGGCGAGCCGTCCGGTCCCGCCACCATGCGGCTACGCGCCGAGCCGCCGCGGGTGACGCGGCTGTCGCGCAACGTACTCGCCGGCATTGGTCTCATGGCGAGCGTCGGTCTCGGCGGCGCACTGATCTACGCGCTCCAGACGCGGGATGGCGGCAAGTCCGCCGACGAGCTCTATTCCACCGATAACCGCTCGACCGCCGACGGCCTGGCCGGACTGCCGCGCGACTACAGCGGCATCCCGCAGCTCGGTCCTCCGCTGCCCGGCGATCTTGGCCGACCGATGCTGAGCGCGCAGAACCGTGGCCAGCCGGTGCCCAACCCCGGGATCGGCGCCAATCCCGGCCTCAGCGCCGAAGAGCAGCGCCGTCTGCAGGAGATCGAGACCGCGCGCACCGCCAAGCTCTTCGCCGGTACGGAAAGCCGGACGACCGCGACTTCGGGATCGGGCACGTCGACCGTGGCGCTCCCGCCAGCGCCTGACCTCACCAGCCTCGGTCTAGCGCCGCAACCCGCCACGCCGTCAGCCCAGGATCGCCAACTCGCGTTCCTCAATGCCGCCGCCGACCGGCGCACCGTCGCGCCCGACCGCGTTGCGGCCCCGGCTTCGGCGAACATCCTCCAGGCCGGCGCGGTGATTTCGGCGGCGCTGATCACCGGCATCCATTCGAACCTTCCGGGCCAGATCACCGCTCAGGTGACCGAGAATATCTATGACAGCCCGACCGGCCGCATCCTGCTCGTGCCGCAAGGCACCCGCATCATCGGGCAGTACGACAACAATGTTCAATTCGGCCAAAGTCGCGTGCTGCTGGTCTGGAACCGGCTGATCTTCCCAAACGGCCGCTCGATCGTGCTTGAGCGCCAGCCAGGCGCCGATGCCGAAGGCTATGCCGGCCTTCAGGATGGCGTCGATTATCACTGGTGGGACCTGGCCAAGGCGGCGGGTCTCTCAACGCTGCTGAGGGTCTGGAGCGCACCCCGTTTTGACCGAACAGGTGGCATAGCCGATAAGGCATAGGCATCCGCCTATGAGTACGACTATGTCGAAAGCTCCTGATGGCCCGTTTTCTCGGGTTGAAGTAATCACTTCCGTT
>NZ_JAAAMJ010000033.1 GCF_010500835.1 Aurantimonas aggregata
ACTACGACGACATCGTCGCCCACTGCTGTGACGCTTGGAACAAGCTCGTCGATCAGCCCTGGAAAATCATCTCAATCGGAATGCGGGACTGGGCGCATGAGTTCTGATCAGCGCACGTTGGTATAAGTTCCGGGCTTGTGTTAAAAGCGAATTAGATAAGACCGGAGTGGGGCGTTCGCGATAGGGACAACCAGTCCAAGCACATTACGTGGTGAAGAACCCATCATTCGTACTGCTCTCGAGTTAAAGAAGCGAAGCTCTGAGGGTCCGCAATGGGTCGTGAGCGGCCGACAGAAATTTATCGGTTAATGTAGCACACGTTCACGACGTGCGCTCCGGCGGCGGCGCTCTTAACGATCTCCCGCGCGCCGCAGGTGCCAATGGGGCTGCTAAGACCGTTGGAGCCGGGGGGCACCGGGTTGGTGACATCGACGACCAACCTGCCGTCGACATACGATCTAAACGTCCCGTTTGTCGAAGTCAGCCTGGGCCTGCTGGAGCTCGGGACCACGCTCGAGCGCCCATGCGTAAAGCGCCTGGAACGGCTCCCGCAGGGAGTGGCCGAGCGGGGTGATCGTGTACTCGACGCCGATAGGCGTCGTCGGCAGGACCGTGCGCTTGACGAGGCCGTTCCGCTCCAGCCGCTTCAGTGCATCCGCCAGCGCCTTGTGGGTGATGCCTTCGAGACGTCGCATGATCTCGTTGAAGCGCGACGGTCGCGTGCACAGGACCGTAAGGATCAGCACCGACCACTTGTTGGCGATGTGCTCCAGGATCGGCCGCGTCGCGCGAGCGTCGATCAGAGCTTCGTCTGTCGCGCCGCGAGCGGGCGCACGGGGACGTCGTTGGGAGGGGCGCGTCTGCGTCGTGGATTCGGACAAGGTATACTCCGCGATATCTGCGCTAAAAATAGTGCGTAATTGACCGTAGATATAGGATCTATATCGTCGCGTCCATCAACATCGGATGGATGAGACATGACCAGACTCCAAGATAAGATAGTCCTCGTCATCGGCGGTTCGGGAGGTATCGGAGGCGCGATAGCCCATCGCTTCGCGGATGAGGGGGCGAAGGTCTATGCCACCAGCCGATCCGCCAAGACTGAACGAACCTCCACGTCGGTGGGGACAGGTTCGCTCCGCTCCCTGTCGGCCGACGCCTCCAAGCCAGCCGATCTCGACGCGGCGATCACCCGGGTCCACGGGGACGCCGGGCGCATCGACATCCTTGTGGTCAACGCGGGCCTTTCGGAGTTTGCGACCCTGGACGGCCTCACCAAGGAACACTTCGACCGCACCTTCGGACTCAACGTCCGCTCCCTCGTCTTCGCCGCGAAGGGCGCCGCAGGTCACATGAGCGATGGAGGTTCGATCGTTCTGGTGGGCTCCATCGCCGGAGACATCGGCACCAAGGGCTACGGGGCCTACGGAGCGACGAAGGCCGCGGTGCGCTCGTTCGCGCGGACCTGGGCCAACGAGCTCGCGCCGCGTGGCATCCGCGTCAACGTCGTCAGCCCCGGCCCGACCGATACGGCCATGTTCGCGTCCGCCTCCGACGAGATGCGGGCGACGCTGACGGGAATGATCCCGCTCGGGCGCATGGGACGTGCGGACGAGGTCGCCGCCGCCGCTCTCTTCCTCGCGAGCGACGAGGCGAGTTTCGTCACGGGAGCCGAGCTGCCCGTCGACGGCGGCATGGCACAGGTTTGAGGCTGATAACGATGTCCAGTTCCACGCTTGCTTCCCGTGTTCATTCACTTCTCCTTGCGGCGGGCCTTGCCGTAGGCATCGCTTCGGCAGGACCGCTCGCTGCCTCCGACGCTTGGGCCGGCGACGGCCTGAACGTCACGCTGCGTTCCGTGACCGAGCACGTGGTCCCCCTTGGCTTCGACGCCGACGCCAAGTTGCTCGTCCACACGATGCCGGACGTCCGGGGCGGGCAGACCCCGGCAACCACGCTCCTGTTCGTCCCAAAGGGCACGGCGCCGACCGGAGGTTGGCCGATCGTCGCGTGGGCGCACGGCACCTCTACGCCGGGACAAAAGACCTGTGCTCCCAGCCTCACGCCGGAACTCGACGGCGGCCTCACGCGCGACGGCTTTCCGAGCGACTACGTCTACCAGATCGGTGAACTCCTGAATGCGGGCTACGCCGTGGTCGCGCCGGACCTCGAGGGGCTGGGGGCGGAAGCCATCGGTCCCTATCCATACTTCGGGGCCTCCAGCGGGGCGCGGTCCTTGATCTCCGCCGTCAAAGCCGGAAGGCTTGCCGATCCGCACCTGTCCAACAGGTACGCCGCCATGGGGCACTCCGACGGAGGCCACCTAGCTCTCGGCGTCGAGGCGCACGCCGACGAAGCGTCGGAGCTCGAGCTCGTCGGAACGGTTGCTTCCGTGCCCTACACTTCCATCGCCGCAACCGCCGACCATTTCGGCGAAGCGGCACGGACGGCAACCGATGGGGCGACGGCTAGCCAGGCCCGGATGATGCGCGAGTTCCAAGGGGCGCTCATGGCGGTGGGCCTCACCGCCGAGAAGCCCGCTTTCGACCCGCGGGCGGTCATGGGCGAGGACTTGGCCCGGCTGCTGCCCGAGTTCCGCTCCCTCTGCTCGGTAAAAGCAATCGGTACCATCGACGCCGCGGTCAAGGCGAAGGGCGAGGCATTCAACGGCCTCAAGAAGGACTGGGCATCCAACTCGCACATGGAGGCCTTCCTCGCTGCCAACGACCCGGCGGCTTCGCCCGACTTCACGTTACGGCGGCCGACGCTCGTGGTGCAGGGGACGGCCGACGGCTTCGTTCTCGAACCGTTGACGACGGCATTTGTGGAACGGCTCCGCGGGAAGGGTGCCCCGGTCACCTACAAGACCTATCCCGGCGCCGACCACTTTTCGGTCATCCGCAGCGCCAATGCCGACGTCCTTGCCTTCTTGCGGGAACACTTCGCCCGTTGAGGGCGACCTGGGTCGCCGACGCCAAGCGTGGGCGGCTCCTTTTTATCGAAAGGGAACCACAGATGGCGACGGACATGGCGAACCGACGAGTCCTACTGGCTAAACGTCCGCATGGCGCTCCGCGACCGGACGACTTCACGGTCCTCGACCAAGAGCGGCCGTGGGCGGGGGAGGGCGAGGTGCTGCTCCGTAACCTGTTCCTGTCTCTCGACCCATACATGCGCGGCCGCATGGATGACGGCGACGGGTCCTACGCTGCACCCTACGCCCTCGGCGAGCCGCCGGGGGGCGGAACGGTGGCCGAGGTCATCTCCTCGGACATCGATGCCTTCCGTTCGGGCGACCTCGTCGTCGCGAACGGTGGTTGGCAGGAATACGCGGTCTCGAACGGGTCGGACCTCTACGCGCTGCCGCAGGACATGGCCCACCCCTCACTCGCTCTCGGCATCCTCGGCATGACGGGATTCGCCGCATGGTATGGGCTGACTGCCATAGGCGCACCAAAGTCCGGCGAGACGCTGGTTGTCGGGGCGGCCACGGGCGCGGTAGGCGCGGCCGTCGGCCAGATCGGGAAGATACTCGGCTGCCGCGTGGTCGGCATAGCCGGCGGGCAGCGCAAGTGCCGCCATGCGGTCGAGGTCCTTGGATTCGGAGCATGCCTCGACCATCGTGCCCCGCGCCTCTCCGAACGGCTGGCGGAAGCTGCTCCCTCAGGCGTCGACGTCTATTTCGAGAATGTCGGTGGAGCGGTTCGGGCCGCCGTATGGCCGCTGCTCAACGTCGGTGCGCGGGTGCCCGTCTGCGGACTCGTGTCTGGCTACAACGGCGATCTCGACGCCGACGGAAACTCGCACGACTTGATGATGTCCCTGATCGTCAAGCGCGTGCGGATGGAGGGATTTATGGTCGGCGACCACTATGGCACCGGGTTCGAGACCTTCAGCCAGCAGATGTCAGGCTGGGTGGGGGCGGGTAGGATCCACGCTGACGAGGACATCGTCGACGGCCTCGAGAATGCTCCCGAGGCATTCGGCGGGATGCTCGAGGGCCGTAACCTCGGAAAGACGCTGGTGCGCATCGGGAATCGGTGACGTAACGTCCGGTTCCAGGCACATCGTGAACTCGATGTCACGGCCACGTTGGGTCGAGACCCGAACTTCAGCTTCGCCATTCGTGGGTCCGCAGCAGACGGCCTGCCTCGGCCGCTACGGGGATAAGAAATTATTACTGATCCGGGTCGTTTCCGGTCGACCAACATCTGTTAATCGAACGCTTCCGCCGGGTCGGACTCAATCAGTCCGGCGAACGTCGCGGGGCCCAACCGGAAAGGCGTCAGAGCCGACCCGATCCGGTAGACGGACGGTTGAGCGCAGAGGCGGCGACGAGGCGTTCCGCTCAGACTTTGGACTGGAGGAGTTCGATCACGTTGCTCCAGGGGTCCACTAGGAAGGCGACCCGAACCTTCCAGTGATCGTTGTCGATGGGCTCCAGCGTGACCGTCACGCCGCGATCTCGCAGCGTCTCGACGGCCGCATCGACGTCGTCGACCCACAGGCCGAGATGATGCCAGCCGTGCGAGCCGAAGCTCGCGTAGAGGTCGTCACTCTTGGGGCCCCCATCTGCGCCCGGACCGGACACGAGTTCGATCCGGAAGGTCGGATCGCCGGCCAGCGCCATCTCGGTGAAATTCATGCCGTTGAGGTCGAACGCCCTCGTCTCGTGCATGTCCAGCTTCTCCCGGTACCACTTCACCGCGGCATCGCCCTCGGCGACGCGCAGTCCGACATGGGCTCCCCGGAGCGTTTTAAGGGCGTTGGTCATGGTCTTTCCTTCAAGGTGTCGCGCTCGAATGAGCGCGTGTTGGCAGGAGCTACCATCGGCTGCGTCCGGCTGGTCCGTTCAAGCGCTCCGTACGAGCATTCCTTCTGGATCATCCGGCGTACGATCCAGCCTCGCGAGTTCGGGTTGGTAGAGGGTGAGAACCATGGTTCCGCGCCCAGCTAGTTTGGCAACATACTGTCAAGATATATCGATTGTTGACATCGTGCTGTCAAGATGGAGGGTTTGCTCCAGCGTCCGCCGAACTGGAATTCACTGCCGATGTCGTCCGACCCGATAACCCAGCTCATCCTCGCGATCTTCCGCGCCAATAGTCGTCTGGTCTTAAGAGGGGACCAGTTGACGGCGCCGCTCGGGCTGACCAGTGCGCGCTGGCAGGTGTTGGGAAGCGTGTCGGAGGCGGGCTCGGCGCGGTCGGTCTCGGAACTGGCACGGGATCTCGGCGTGTCACGACAGGGCGTGCAGCGGATCGTCGGCGAGTTGGTGACGGAGGGAACCCTCGGCTATCGGCCCAACCCTCGCCACAAGCGTGCACGACTCGTCGTCTTCACTGCGGAAGGTCACCGTCTCTACGACCGAGCGATGGCGGTGCAAGCTCCTTGGGCGCGATCGCTGGCCGAAAACCTGACGCCCGAGCAGATCACATCCGTCACGATTGCCCTAGGCGTCCTGACAAGTCGCTTGGAGGAAGAGCTGGAGGCTACTAGGACAACGGCCGCCGAATGACGTCGTCTCAGGTCTGAAGTGATGTCCGCTTCCGACATTGGTCAGCGAACTGCTCAGCGTCGTACAAGGGTCGAAAGCCGTCCGGCCGAACTTGAACGTCTGCTCGCAATCATGCGGCAGAACGGAAACTTGAGGACGCACCATGGATCATCGGACGTTGATCTTTCTCATCTGCACCATGCTGGTGCTAGTCACGGTACTCATTGTAGCTGCCACGCGTTCCCGCACCTCGGTAAAGCAGGCACAGGCTTGCCTGGCCGCGGAGGTATCCTACCGGAGCTTGGCCGAAAGGGCTGTACAGGCAGAGGAGGAGGGCGCAGCGGCGATGGAGATGGTTCGCCGGGACGTCGCTGAACTAGTGGAACGGCTCCGTCAGATCGAAACGGTCCTCAAGGACGTGGAATGATGAACCTGGACTTGCTCCGTCAAAGCGGAGAGCATTTCCAGTTATGCGACCAGCCTCTCGAATTGAGCGGGCTGATGAAGTCCAGCGCTGAATGGCGCAGGACGGGTTTGTAGAAGTCGTCGAGATGGCGACCGATCGCGTCGGTCGCCTTGGCCCGGCTTCGAGCAGGTGCGAGGAACGGCACAGTTAGCTGCCGGTGCTCACTGCGGCCGCTTCAAGTTTGGGCGAACATATAATCGACGAAAGCCCACTCGTTCCTGATTTCTATATGAGGCGAACCCAGGATCTTCGCGATCCTTCGGCTGGCTGGTCTCATCGGTCTGGATGTCGGCACCCATTGCGACCGCAACCTTTATGCGCGCGTCCAGTAGGCCTCGCTGAATGCCTCGATTTCGATAGATCGGAAGCGTTCCGGTTATGCCGAGCCAAGCAGCATTGTCTCGGACGTACATGGTGCCGCCCCCGGCAGCCTCCCCGTCTACGGTCGCGAGAAAGCAATGCCAGGACGGTCGGTCGACCAGCGTGGCAAACCAGTCCGCGCACTCGGCAGGCAGGCCAAAGCCATTGGCCACCGTCCTACCGAATACGGCGGCCGATGCGCGATCCGCTCTAGTGACTTGCGCATCCACTCGAAGAGGAGTGGATGCGGCATCCGTCCTGACGAACTTGGCCCAACCTGTCCCCGTCGCGACCAGCGGCACGTCATTGGTATAGTCGCGGACGATCTCACTTCTCACGATGGGCGACACCTGCAACGCCCATGCAGTCGCATTCGCGTCCAGCCAAGCGACCGCAGCCTCCAAGTCTTCCCGCAATAGCTCGCGCTCGATGCCAACGGCCATCGCCCGATTGAGCTCTGTGATGGGAAGCGCACGACACCCTAGCAGGCCCATCCCCGCATATGCCACGCTCGCGAGACCGAGGCCGTCGCGCACGTGGTCAGGCGCCGCAGCGAAAAGATCCAACCAAGCGTCACGCTCAATCATCTCCACAACCCGATTGATGTCCTGCAAGCTGCTCATGCTGTCCGTTCCATAGATACTCTCGCTGCGCCTCAGGCGCACTATTCTTCTTCGGAAATTAATTCGGCATTTGGCAGCAAAATGACCGAGAGAAGCAAGACGGTGATGAGTTCGTAAGGCCGCCGATTCCTAAGCTCCGTCCTATGTCAAATGGAAAGGCCAAGCTCGTTCCCCTACGCGATGGAAAAAGGCTCCCGGCTCGTGCTCTGGATGTCTAACTTCCGGCGGATCCGGCAACAGACAGTTTAAGCCGCAGGCTGTTTGGCGGGCGGATCGTTCTGCGTGTGAACATTAGTCCACCTCGAGAACATCGCCGCTTGTCCGTAGCAATGTCCGTGGTCATCGACCAACTGCCAAATCACGCCGTCCTCCATTGAGAAGATTTCGCCGGATTTCTTAACTCGGCTTCCCTCGTAACCCACATAGGAGCCATTCCTGGAAACGGCGTCGAGTAGGTACCTGCGCTCCTCACGATTCTCGATCCTTGCAGATAGGCGAGATGGCAACGCGATGAATTCTTTCCACGAATACCCGAAGACCCGTTGAGCTGTCATATTGGCATAAACAAACTTGGGATCGCGCTCGGCGTCGTGTGCGACAACCGCGAAGGGCGCCGCTTGATACATCCAGTTCGGCCCTGAACCAAAATCGGCTAATGGATCACGTACAAAACGCGCATGGCTCGACACCAGCAGCTCATAAAAATCTGGATCCAACGCAAGCTGGTCGCTGTAAAGGTTAACCGTTCTCAAAAGTAGGGACTCCGATCGTATCGTCCTTGATGATCTGCATATTCAGTAACCTCTGACGCGCCATGCCAGAGACGCCATCTATAAGCCTAGCAAGGCAATAACCCTGTGGAGCAGATCAATATCGCAGCTTCTTTTCGTAAAAGACCGCGTTTGGCACCGGGTTCTTGTAATAAGGGGCGATTTCGGTAAATCCGCACTTCTTGTAGAGTGTTACCGCTCCGGTCATCGACGGCAATGTGTCGAGGAGTATCAGCTTATACGCGGACATCTGGGCCTTATCGATCACCCTTTGCACCAGGTCTGCGGCCAAGCCTAGGCCACGTGAACTTGGCCTGACGTAAAGGCGTTTCAATTCGCAAGCGCCATCAGATCCGAAACGGACGAAGCCGCAACAGCCGGCGGGTTCCGCGCCATCCATCGCAACAAACATAGCTCCTTCTGGAGGAGCGTACTTGATTCGGAGGTTGTCAATCTCCGCTTGATAATCTTGAAAATGGAGGTCGATACCCAACCAAGTCGTATATTCTTCTACCAATTGCCTTACATTCTCGAAGTGCTCAGGAGTGTGCGCAAATCTGATGTCTATATCCATGTCGATTTAGCTTTCTGTTCTCATGGTTTTTTCACTTATATTATAATCCTTGAGGTTAAAAGTAACCGCCGATCCGCCGGATTCCTCGCTCTGCCACTTTGTTACGTTCGTCCCGGCTGCTCGATTTCCCTGGAAATGGGATTGCTGCGCGCTGACAATCCGGTACGGCACATCGAAGCTTGGCGTAGTGTGCGAAGCCGATACCGTGACGGTGTCGTCAGAAGCATTCTCCGTCACTTGGTGGGAAATTGACGAATTCGACACAGTGCCGCTGACCCCGTTATCTTGTTGCGTTGGTAGACACGTCTCGGCTGCACGCGGTAACCAAACTGAAAGAGCGGCGCGACGGCACAAGCGGCTGGCGATGAACCCGTGGGCGAAAAGTGTCGAATTGCTCAACGGGTCTTTTTGCTGCGCAAGAAGACGGTCTTCCTGCGATCCGGTGGTCTGTTGTATCGGAATAACTCCGCCTGCCCAGAATGCGCAGGGAGGTTATAGGATGGATGCTTTAGCTGGTGTGCTTGGTATTGTTACGAAATGTTACGAAACATAAAGACCCCGCGTGGCCGCCTTCTCATCGATGGACGCCACGCCGGGTCGGGCAATGTCAGCATGATCATCGTCGTCGAGGGCAACAACGCGGCCGATCAAATGCTGTTGCCGACGTGATGGACGCAGACGCGCTGGGCCGAGCTCACCAGTTCGACGTGATTGTCCTCGAACTAGGCATTCTCCATTACCATCAGGATCTCGACCGCTTCTTTTCCATCACGCGGAAGCTCACAGCTCACAGCGGCCCGCTCGTTCGGAATGAGTTTCATCCGGGCCAAAGGAAGCTGTTCTGGCTTGAAGGCCCAAAGGACTACCTCAGCGCTGATTTGATGGAAGCTGACGTGCCCAACCACGACTCCACGGACCAATCTTTAGGGCGTTGCCGATATCGCTTCTGGACGATGGGCGAAATTGTGACGTCTGTTGTCAGGGCCGCGTTCGCCCTCCAAGCTGGACCAACATCAAGATTGGACCGACCCCACAATTCCTAGCTCTTTTACCCTGCTCGCTTCGGCATAGAACGGCAGCTATCAGGATTCGCGTTTGCGGGACCTAAACGACCTCAATGGGTCGAGAGCCGAACGGCAGGTTTCGCTTTACGGATGTTCGGAAGCTGCCGGTCTCCTTTCGGCCCCAATTGGCCTTTGCTGCTGTCTCCGATGCGCGGGCAAGACGTGTCCTGCCCGCGACGAGCATCAGCGGTCTGCGTTCCACGCTTCGACGAAGTCGTTATTGTAGGCGGCATCAAGATCCGGCAGCGGCTCCGCCAGATCGCCGGAGGCGAGAAGGCTTTCGTGCCAGGCCTTCCAGGCGGCCGGGTCGTTCTCACCGAACTGCTTTCCCTCCGGCGGGGTCTGGCGGGCGATGATCGCCTCGGTCAGGGCGCGCGCGAAATCCGGATCCTCGCCCTCCTGCGGATTGCCGGTCGCCGTGTGCTGCAGGACCGTGTCGATGTTCGCCGGGTCCATCGCGAAGGTCGAGCCGCGCGCCACGGCCCGCCCGAACCCCTCGATGACGTCCGGGTTCTCGGCGATGAACGGCGCGAGCGCCACGAAGCCGTTGCCGAAATAGGTGCGGAACTCGTCCGGCGTGATGTTGGTCGTCGGCAGACCGCGCTGGTTCAGGATGGCGCCGTCGCTGGTCGCCGCCGCATAGGCGTCGATGTCGCCGCGGGTAAACCCGGCCACGGCGAGGCCGCCATCGCCGACGACCAGGAACCCGTAGTCCTCGCCTTCCTCCATGCCCGCAGCTGTCATGATCGTCCGCGCAAAAGCCGTCTCGGCCCCGTCGGCAGTTCCGACGCCGATGACCTTGCCGCGCAGATCTTCGGGCGAGGCGACTCCCGAATCTGCCGGCACAAGCACGCCAAAGGCACTCTGCGGATTGAGGTTGTAGAAGAACTGCACGTCGAGCCCGTTGGCGCGGGCGTTGATGGTGGGCCCGGCGCCGGGCTGGCCGATCTCGGCCTGGTCCGCGGCGACGGCCTGCAACACGGCGGCCGAGCCGTTTACCGCCTGGATCGTGACGGCGAGGCCCTCATCGGCGAAATAGCCTTCGCCGATGGCGGCCCAGACCGGCGTGATGTTGATCGCCGACGGATTGGCGAGCACCACGGTGATGTCGCGCGGCGCGTCTGCGTCCTGGGCGGCAGCCGTGCCGGCGCCCACGAGCCCTGTCAGAGCCGCCACGGCGGTGAATGTCCATAGTGGTCGCATGTCGTATTCCTCCCGATTGTGTCCGTTGCTGTCGCCGTCCCTCCCGAGGACGGTTGGTCAGTCCGCGATAGTGGCTGGTGTGTCCGGCTCGTCCGGCATCGGCGCGGTGGTCTGTTCCTCCAGTCGCTGCAGCGTCAGCCGGTAGTGCGAGGTCAGGCGCTCCGTCGCCCTTGCGATGTCGCCGTCGATCGTCGCCTCCATGATGGCCCGGTGCTCCTCGCGCGAATCGCGGCGCGGATAGGTCCCTGACATCGAGGCGAAGCGGTAGCGTTCGGCATGGTCCATCATGTCGTGGCAGAATCCGGTGACCCAGGCCGAGCCGCTATTGCCGATCAACGCGTTGTGAAAGGCGCGATGGCGCTCTTCCCAGGCGGAATTGTCGCCACCTTCCTCGCCTGCGAGGCGCACCGGCTCGCGGTCCAGCCGGTAATGGGTGGTGATCAGCTCGTCTTCCCAGGCCTGCGTCCGGTTGAGGATCGATTGCTCGAGCGCCAGCGCCTCGATCCAGCAACGCGACCGCACCAGCTCGCGGAACGCCTTGAGGGTCAGCGGCGGAACGAAGAAACCGCGCTGGTCGCGCCGGTCCACCAAGCGCTCGGCCGACAGTCGGTTCAGGGCCTCCCGGACCGGGTTGATGCCGGCATCGTAGCGCTGCGCCACCTGGTCGATCTGCAGCTTCTGGCCGGGCTTCATCGTGCCGTTGAGGATGTCGCGCCGCAGCTTCTGGTAGACGAGCGTCGCCGATGTCGTCTTGTCGGACGGCTTCTGCAGCGGTGGCTCAGGTACCAGAAGGATCATGGCGCGTGCCTTTCCGTTGGCGTCCTTCAGAGGCCGGGACCGCCTGCAACCGAAGACTTATGCCAGAAGACGAAGCGCCGCTCGACCCACACGACCGTCCAGAAGAGGGCGAGGCCCATGATCGACAGGAAGACGATCAGCGAGAAGATCCTCGGCGTGTTGAGCTGCGACGCCGCGACGCGGATCAGTTCCCCGAAGCCCTTGCCGCCGCCGAGAAACTCGCCGGTGATGGCGCCCGCCATGACGCCGACCGAGGCGATCTTCAGCCCGGTGAATATCTGCGGCAGGCCTGTCGGCAGCTTCATGCGAAACAGCGTCTGCCAGCGGCTGGCGCCAAGCGTCTTGAACAGCATGCGCGCATTGTCGCTGGCCACATGCAACCCGGCGGCCGTGGCGACGACGATCGGGAAGGTAGCGATGAAGGCTGCCAAGGCGACCTTGGAGGAGATGCCGAAGCCGAGCCAGGCGACGAAGAGCGGCGCGAAGGCGACCTTCGGCATGGTGTCGATGGCGACGAGGTAGGGCAGCACCACCCGCTCACCGAAGCTGGTCTCGCCGACGAGGACGCCCAGCGAGAAGCCGATCGTCATGGCGATGAGGAAGCCGTAGATCACTTCCTTGAAGGTGATCCAGTAGGCGACCAGCATGTAGCCGCCGGAAAACAGGTTCTTGCCGACGAAGACGATGTCCTCGGCAACCTCGATCGGCGACGGCAGGATGATCGGCGACACCAGGCCGAACACGTGGACGAGCTGCCAGATGCCGATGAAGGCGGCGAACAGCAGCGCCATGGCGATCGGTCGCGGCACGCGGTCGATATAGGAGGCACGCTCGGACCAGACCGTATCGGGTTCCGCGGCTTCGACGGCGGAATATTCGCTCATTGGAAGGCTCCTTCGTCGAGAAGCGACCTGATGCGCCGGACATAGTCGGCGAGGCGCGGGTCGGTCAGCATGTCGAGGGTGCGCGGGCGCGGCAGGTCGATCTCGATGATCTCGACGAAGCGGCCGGGCCGCGGCGACATGACGTAGACGACGTCCGAGAGGATCACCGCCTCGGGGATCGAGTGGGTGACGAGGAAGGTGGTGGCGTTCTTCTCCAGGCAGATGCGCTGCAGCTCCATGTTCATGAAGTCGCGCGACAGCTCGTCGAGCGCGCTGAACGGCTCGTCGAGCAGCAGCATCGACGGGTCGGTCACCAGCATGCGGCAGATCGCGGCGCGCTGCGCCATGCCGCCGGAGAGCTTGTCTGGGTAGACATCCTCGAAGCCCGCCAGACCGACCAGCTCCAGCAAGGCGCGGGCGCTCGCATGGCTCGCTTTGGCGGCCGCCTGCCCATCGCGGATCTCGATCGGCAGGACGACGTTCTCGAGCGTGGTGCGCCAGGGAAACAGCGTCGCCTGCTGGAACATCATGCCGATGTCGCGGCGCGGCCCCATGACCGGCGTGCCGTTGAGCACGACGCGGCCGCTGGTGGGCGGCACGAGACCCGCCATGATCTTCAGGAGCGTGGACTTGCCGCAGCCCGAAGGGCCGATGATCGCCGAGAAGCTGCCGCGCCTCAGCGTCAGATCGACGGGGTCGAGCGCGTGGATCGCGCCTCGCCCGTAGGTCTTGGTGACGCGCGACAGCTCGTAGACGATGGGGCGGCCGGCGTCAGCGACCACGCGATCGATTTCGCCAGCCGCCGCGCTCATTCGGCGTTCCAGCCTTCGACGAACCGGTTCGTATAGGCAGCCTCGAGATCGGCCAGCGGGGCCTTCAGCGTGCCGGTCTCGACCTGCGCCTCGTGCCACAGCTGCCAATGCTCGGGCGGCTGGTAGCCGAAGCCCTCGCCGCGGAACTGTTCCTGCGGGTTGATGCGGGTCTGGGCGGCTTCCAGAAGGAGCGGGGCGAGCGTCTCGTCTTCGCCTTCCTGCGGGTTCGCCGCTGCAGCGTGGGCGAGCGTCTTCTCGTTGTTGGCGGAATCGAGGCCGAAGCGCGTCCCCTTCACCAGGGCGCGGCCGAAGCGCTCGATGACGTCCTCGTTCTCGTCGAGATAGGCCTGCGTGACGGCCCAGCCATTGCCGAAATAGCTGAGGAAACCGTCCGGCGTGATCTCGCGGAGCGGGATGCCGCGCGCTTCGATGATGGCCGCGTCGCTCGCCGCGGCAGCGTAGGCGGCGACCTCGTCGCCAAGGATCGCAGCGGCGGCCGTGCCACCATCGCCGATGGCCAGGAACTCGTAGCCGTCGTTTTCCATCAGGCCGGATTCGGCCATGATCGCCCGCGTGAAGCCGACTTCGGCGCCGTCAGCCGTCCCGACGCCGATGACCTCGCCCTTGAGGGCGGAGGGATCCTGCACTTCGGACTCCTCGGGCACCACGAGGCCGAAGATCGAGTTCGGGTACTGGTTGTAGATGAACACGATCTCCTCGCCGCGCTCGCGTGCCGAGAGCAACGGGCCGGGGCCAGGATTGCCGATCTGCGCTTGGCCCGAGGCCAGCGCCTGCAGCACGGAGGCCGAGCCGTTGACCGCCTCGACGGTGACCGTCAGGCCCTCTTCCTCGAAATAGCCCTCGCCGATCGCGTTGTGCAGCGGGAAATTGTTCAGGGCCGACGGATTGGGAACGACGATGGTGAGGGCGGTGGCCTCCTGCGCGAGCGCTGACGTGCTGGAAAGCGCGAGAGCGGCGAGGCCCGCCAGAATGCCGATACGGGTCGATGACGTGCGAGATTCCATGATGTTTCCTCCCTGGTGGCGCACCGTCGCTCTGATCCGGCGTGTGTGCGTAATCGAAAGATAACATCAGAAAAAACGTTTTCGGAAGGGAGAACCTGTATTGCACTTGCGAACAATGCTGAAAAAGCACGGTAATCCTGCGCTTGCGGATCCGAAGTAAATGATTTTTCGGTATCGAAAGCGCCGGCTTCGGTCGAATCAAGCTGTTTTATACTGCGACGCAAAACGTTTTTTTGTTGTTTCAGGGCTTTTTCGTGTGCTTCCTCTCGCCATCCAATGATGGGAGGAAGATCCATGAGTCAGTACGTCGTCGATGCCCCGGAAATCCCCGCAATCCCGGTACAGGGGTCGGACGCGAAGTTCCCCGTGCGACGGGTCTATTGCGTCGGCCGCAACTACGTTGCCCACGTCCGGGAAATGGGCGGCAACGAAGACCGCGATGCCCCGCTGTTCTTCCAGAAGCCGGCGGACTCCCTGGTGCTGGACGGGGGAACCATCCCCTATCCGACGATGACCAAGGACTTCCATTTCGAGGTCGAGCTGGTCCTCGCCATGAAGGGCGGCGGCCTGAACATTCCGCAGGAAAAGGCGCTCGACCAGATCTACGGCTATGCCGTCGGGATCGACATGACACGCCGCGACATCCAGGGCGGCGGGCGCCCGTGGGAGATCGCCAAGTCCTTCGATCATTCCTTTCCCTGCGGCGCGATCGCGCCGGTAGCGGCGGTCGGCGATATCCAGTCGGGCCGCATCCAGCTGAAGGTGAACGGCGAGACCCGCCAGGAGTCCGACGTCGAACTGCTGATCTGGAAGATCCCCGAAATCATCGCGAACCTGTCGACCTATTTCGAGCTGATGCCGGGCGACGTCATCATGACCGGAACCCCGCATGGTGTCGGCCCGGTCAAGCCCGGCGACCGGATTGAGGCGCGGGTGGACAAGCTTCCCGAACTTCACGTCACCGTCGGCGAGCCGCTCGCCTGAGCCACGCGGCCGCGGCGCGGAAACTCCTGCCAGCGCCGCGGCCGGCAAGCCGATGTCTCGGGAGGGGAGCGACAACGATGGGCTTTACGATTCATCCCCGCCGCGGCGGTATCGAAGCGGTGTGGATCGAGCGCTTCAAGGCGCTTCCCGTTTCGACCATCAGCGACTCCATGGAACGTCTCCACGGCGTCGGCATGCCGCTCCGTGCCATGCATGGCGGCGGCCGGATGGTAGGCACGGCCTTCACGGTGAAGACCCGGCCAGGCGACAACCTCATCGTCCACAAGGCGCTGGATCTCGCTGCGCCGGGCGACGTCGTCGTCGTCGATGCCGGCGGTGCGCTCGAGAACGCCATCATCGGCGAGCTCATGGCAGCCCATGCCGAGCAGCGAGGCCTGGCGGGCATTGTGATCTTCGGGGCGATCCGAGACGGTGCGGAACTGCGGCGTGGGGTCTTTCCCGTCTTCGCTGCGGGCGTCACCCATCGCGGACCTTACAAAGACGGCCCGGGCGCGATCAACGTGCCGATCGCGGTCGCGGACCTGCCGGTGGCGCCCGGTGATCTCGTCTGCGGCGACACGGATGGGCTGCTGGCGGTGTCTCCAGCCGAGATCGAGATGGTCCATGATAGGGCCGCGCAGAAATTCGCGGCTGAACAGCTGATGATGGCGGCGATCCGCACAGGGACGGACGACCGGTCTTGGATCGACCGGGCGCTTGATGCAGCCGGCTGCGACTACCGTGATTTCTGATGCGCGTCTGGCCGGCCGGTAACAGCTGATGCGATGGATCAATGCCCGGTTCCTGCGACATCCGACAGGTTAAGGAAACCGAGAATTGCGGACGGCACCGCCGCAACCGCGATTCGGCATGGAGCGTGGAGGATGGCCGCGCCAGAGCAACCGCGCTGCCGACGTCATGGCAGGTAGGGTTGAGGGCCGAACGGCGGCTTCCGCCGTCTAATGCGCATAAGCTGCCGGTCAGCTTTCGGCCCATATCGGAAATAGTTTCTGATTGCCGGCATGGGTCAGAGCCGCCGGTCCGCTTCTGAACGTCCGCTCACTTCGGTGCCAGCGACTGGACGGGCCAGGACACCCCGGTGCCCTCAGGTATGCAGGCGAAGCGCCGAGCCAGCGCTGTCGTCGACGACCTCATGTGAAATCCCGCCGCGTCACATCCACGGAGGGGACGTAAAGCTCCCGCAGTTTTGGTTTGCCGGCAGATGCTGAGCCACAAACTCCTGGTGTTCCAGCTAGCGCAGAGCCAGGCGTGGCTTCCGCTCGCTCCTCGTTGTCATTTGCGCGTTAGTAGTTAAATTGAGGACAAATGGCATCAAAGGTATGCGATGGTAAATCTGATTGAAGTCACCTCGGACATCGGCCACTTCGTTTCCGATCCGATCTCCCACGAGGAAGGCGCGGCTTCCTTCCGCGCGGCCGTCAACCTGTTCGGGCGGTGGGGGCTAACCGACGAGCAGGCGGCCACGCTTCTCGACATGAATGTCAGGACCTATCGTCGATGGAAGGCGCAGGGGCCAAACGCCATGGGCCGCGACACCCGGACCCGCCTCTCGATCCTTATGGGCATCCACAAGGCGCTGCGGGTCATCTTCGGGAAGTCGGAGCGGGTCTACCAGTGGATCGACGCCCCGAACGCCCGCTATGGCGGTAGGACGGCTCTCGACGTCATGCTGAACGGGGAGATGACGGATCTTGTTCGCGTGCGCCGCTATCTGGACGCCGAGCGAGGGGCGTGGTGACCGCTGCGGTCCCCATCGAGCGGGTGACCTGGAACCGGGCGTCCCGCATCATCCGCAGCGTTTTCCCGCCGATCGACCTGTTCGAGGACATCGCAGAGCCGGAAGATTGGCCAGCAATCCTCTCTGCCGAAATGAAGACCAACCCGCGGCTCATGGAGTCGGTCGGGGAGCTGGACCGCGTCGATCCCGCGCACCGTGTCGGCGGCTCGGGGTCGAACTACCTGATGGCCCCGTTCACGCACGTGTCGCCCGACAGGGCGAGCAGGTTCTCCGACGGGAGCTTCGGGGTCCTCTATGTCGGACGCACGTTCGATGTCGCCCTCTCGGAAACCATCCATCACCACGCCGCCTTTATGGCAGCCACGGACGAGCCCGAGAACTGGGACTGCCAGTTCCGGGAGATCGTCCTTGACGTTGACGCCGACCTGCATTGCCTCAACGAGGGCTCCCATTCCGAACTACTGCGGCCGGAAGGCTACACCCAGAGCCGGGCCTTCGCGGTAGCGCTGCGCTCGGCGCGCTCCAATGGCATCCGCTATCCGAGTGTCAGATGCTCCGGCGGAACCTGCGCTGCGCTGTTCCGTCCCGACCTCGCATCGAACGCCCAACAGGGCCGTCACTTGGACTATCACTGGAACGGGAGGGAGGTGGATCTCGTGCGGGATCATACGAAGGGAAAGGTGTTCCGCGTCGTCCGATAGTTGGCGCCGCGAGGAGCGGTTTCTGCACACGCCGGAGAGGCTGGTCGTGCCCTATCAAGTGTCCTTCGAGAGGTGGACCACGGCTAGGCTAGTAGTGCGTTGAGCGCCGCCGTCCATACTTCAAGTGAAGCACCAGTCTGCCGCCGCTCCCGCCAATCGGAAATTATTTCCGATATGGGTGGAAAGCCGCCATTTAGATGACCTCCGATCAACGGCGGCTATGCCCCCGTTGCCGTCGTACAGAATGCTGGGCATCGCCTCGAAACCAGACATTACTGGAAGGCTCAATGCCAAGTGTCCGAAGGCGCCCACGATCTCAGGTCGTCGCCTGAGACAGCCAGAAGCCCACCCTTCGCTCTCGGCCCTCCCGGTCATCGTGAGGGGCTAAACGCTGTGTGAACGGCGAGTTCAGCGACGGTTCCGGCGGCGGGGTTCAAGTTCGGGTCATTCCATCCCGAGCCGATGTGCTCTTGTCGGAGACGCCCATATGATCCGCTTGCCCCTTGCTTCCGCCCTCGTCGTCCTCGCTGGCCTGACGGCCGCGACCTCAGCGTCCGCCAACGACGTGCGCTTCGACCAGTACGGCTGGTCGAACTCCGCCGGCGGGTCCCAGCAGGGCTACCGCAACCGCATCCGAGTCCATCAGGACGGCCGGTACAACCGCTCGGTCGGCGAGCAGCGCGGTTCGCACAATCTGTCGGTCGTCGGACAGGAGGGGCGTAGTCATTACGGCGCGACCTACCAGAACGGCAGCCGCAACTCCGCCGGCATCGGCCAGTTCGGCGCCAACCACACGACGATCCTTTCTCAGGACGGCCACGGCAACATCGCGGCAGGTGTTCAGGTCGGACGCGGCTGCTCGGCCGACGTTGTGCAGGGCGGCAGCGGTAACGTCGCGGCCCTCGTCCAGGCCTGCGACTGATCGCGCGTCGAACGGCGCGACCCACCCGTTTTGCTCCCGTCCCATTGATGAGGCCCGCCATGCCGATGCTCCGTTCTCGCCACCGCCTCGCTGCGGCTCTGGTTCTCCTCGGCGCCACCGGCGCCGCCTTCGCCGGCCCGGCGGTCACGAAATCGAGTGAGGGGCCGGTCCGGTGCGAGCTCGACGTCTCGCGCCGGGGTGGATCGGTCGAGCTGACCGCGCTCGCCCATGCCGAGAAGGCGATGCGCGGTGAGTACGCGTTCCGCGTCTCCGGTCGGGGAACCGACATCCGGCAGGGCGGGCCTTTCGCCGTCGCTTCAGGCGGGACGGCACAACTCGGCACGGTCACGCTTGGCACTGGCGGCTCCGGCTACGACGCCGATCTGAGCCTCGTCGTCGATGGCAAGACAATATCCTGCTCCGACCGTGTCGGCGGCGGGATCTGACGAAGCGACAACCCCCTGCCTCGCCGGTCCGGTCCGGTCCGGCGGGGGACCTCCCTAAAGTCCACGCATATCCCGGAACAGACCGGGGAACGGAGACCTCCATGACCTTCATTTCCGCAAACGCCTTTGCGGCCGCACTTGCCATCACGATCGCCGCCCCGGCAATCTTCGCCACGCCCGCGGCTGCTAACGGCCAGGTGTCCTGGACCTTCGCCCCAACTGACCGGCAGACGACCGGGGCCGTCGAAGCGGGGCTACGGATCTATTCGCTTTACAACGGCCTCAAGGACGGCTCGATCCGGCAGAAGGGCCAAGGCAACAACGCCGGCCTCGCCCAGCGCGGACGGGGCAATGTCGGTCTCGTCCAGCAGCGCGGGAACGGCCATTCTGGCACGCTGGAGCAGAACGGCGACGGCAACGCCTACGGTCTCTTCCAATTCGGGCGCGGCGCCCGCGACGCCGTCGTCCAGTCCGGCAACGGCAACAGCGGCGCGACCTTCACCTACGGCTGGTGACCGGGACCGTCAGCTTTCAGGCTTGATGCGCCCAGAACTTGTCTGCCAGTTTCGGCTGTGGTTCGCGGGTTGCTTCCTCGGGGACCTTCGTGCGCCTGCCGGCTCCCGAACCCGTTTACGAGAACTGAACGGCGCAGCGAGGCGCGCCGAGCGCCCGCGGCGCGCGTCAGCGCCATCTTGGACGTGGTCCGCGCCGCGTCGAGCCACTGCGGATCGGCATAGACATGGCCGCGCGCCATCATCCTCACGACAGGCCGGTTGACGTTGAGGCGGTAGAGCAGCGATCCGAGGACGGGGGTGTCGCCGGCCCGCGCGATCTTGCCGAAGACCGGCAGCCGCTTGCATGCCATCGTTGGCAATGGTCCCCGCCAGGTCGGCGCGACGAGGCAGACCCGCCCGAGCGAGCCGGGCACGGCGGCCGCCTGCGCAAGGGCGTAGCCCGCACCATGTCCGGCCGCGACGGTCGCATAGGGGCGCGGCACGACCGTCTCGGACACGAACCTGATGAAGTCACGGTAGTGCTCCGGACGCCAGTCGGACCGTTCGCGCGGCCTGTCCCCGAAACCCGGCCAGTCGATTGCGACGGTGGCGAAACGTTCCGAGAGCCGCGCCTGCAAGCCATGCATCTCGGCGCGTGTGGAGATCGAGCTCATCGCGGGAAGGAGGAGAATGGAACGGCCCGATCCCCTTCGCTCCAGCCCGACGGTGACGGTGTCGCCTTTCCACCGCCAGACGATCTCGCCGCTTTCGCTCTCAGTCCTCACGTCGCTCATGGTAGGCCCTCCAAGGCCACCAACATTGCTCCGGACCGCCGGACATCGCCAGTCCCGCCAAGACGGGTGGTCGCAGCGTCACCGCTTGCCCGCTGCAAAGGCCGCGGCGAGGTCGGCGGGCGTCACCTCCGGAACGGTCTTGTGGATTTTGGCGATGCGCGGCGCGGTGCCGGCGACGAGGATGCCGATCACCGTCTCGATATCGGGGCAGCCGAGGTCGCGGCAGGTGAGTTCCGTGACGGAGACGGTGACGTCGTCGGAGAGATCGAGCAGCCGCCGCGTCTCGGCCTTGAGCGCGGCGACGGCCTCTGGGTAACCCGGCTTCTGCTTGCGGGCGAGCGGATTGACGAAGCCGCTCATTGGCCGATGCCCCGCAGATCCAAGAGACCGAGCCGGCCGCCCTCGGTTCCATAGCCGAAGAGATGGCCGCCGGCGTCGAAGCCCAGATCGCTCACCCGGTCCCCATCTGGCGCCCGGACCGGGATGACGGCGTCGTCGCCGCGGCGGGCGAAGACGACAGCGCCGTCGGCATAGCCGACAGCCACCGCGTCACTGACCGGGTGGCAGCTCACCGCCGTGACCAGCGCCTGCGCGAAGGCGATCGGTGTCGCCTGCTTGCCCATCGGCCCTTCCTTTCCCCCGAACGGCCAGAGCACGGCGCAGTCTGCACCGGAGGTGGCGAGCCAGGCGCCGCCCGGCGACCACGACAGTGATTTCGGCTTCGAGGGATAGCCGCTCATCCGCATGTCCGCCCCGTCGTCGATCCGCCAGCCATGGAGGACGTTCTCATTCATCGCCGAGACGACGTGGCGGCCATTGGGGCTGAAGCTCACGGCGACGTGCGAGCCCATCCACGCCATCAAGCGGTCGGCTGACGGCCTTGCCCGCAGGTCCGCGAGGGTGACGCCGCCGTAATGGGCGATGGCGAGGCTTCGCCCCCTCGGCGCGAAGGCAAGTCCCTGGACGGTCGAGACCATGTCGATCTCGCGCCGCGTGCCGTCGCTCCGGATCACGGTGACTGCCTTGCCGGCGGACCAGGCGATAGCGCCCCAGGGCGCGGCCGCGACCGCATCCACCCATTTGCCGCCGGTCTCGGCCACGGGATGGACGCCGGAGAGGCCGACCCGGCAGACAAGGCCGTCGTCGCCGCCGGTCAGAATCGTGCCGGCATCGGCGTGGGCCGCCACGGCGAGGATCGCCCCGGCATGCGCGACGATGCTGTCCGGCTCGGCAAGGCCCGGCTCCCAGAACCGGACAGTGCCGTCGCCGAGCGCCGCCGCCATCGCCCCGGAGACGAAGCGGACGGCCGTGACATGCGCACCGGTCGCCACTTCCTGCCCGATGTGGTGCGCCAGCGGGGCCGCGTCGGCCGGCGCCGGGCGCTCGGCCTGCATCAGGCGCGGCATGACTCGAAGCCCTGGAGAATTTTTCCGCCGCTGTGGGGCAGAAGAACGCCACCTGCACGAGCCTCAGGTGGCGAAGGTCGTTTTTCGCGGCATCCGGTGTCGCAAAGCGGACTGGATCAACTTTACCGGCCAACGCATATGCGCGGCATCAGAAACGCGCTCGATCTAAGGTGCACATCATGGTTCACAGCCCCTTCATGCAGGCCTTCGCCGTTTCCGGCATGCTGGCCGTCGCCCTGTTTGCGACCGTCGCGTTGCTGAAACTGGTCGGCTAATTTCCGCCTCCCAGCGTCGTGCTCAGGTCAGTTGGTCGGGACGCGACAGGACCGGCCGTCACCTGTGGTAAAGACAAGAAGCGCAGCGAGCTGGACACCCGCAAGAACCCTCCGCTTTCGGTGGTTTTTGCCGCGGGGATCATCCGGAGACGCGAGTCTGGCGCCGTCCTTGGAGCGATCCAAGGGTTCGCATGACGTTTCTGCCCGTTTCTGAG
>NZ_JAAAMJ010000034.1 GCF_010500835.1 Aurantimonas aggregata
GTCCGTTGAAATCGGAACGAAGCGGGATCGCTGAAGCCATGGCAAACCTCCGTTTGCCTCCATCGATTCAGACTTCGCCCGCCTTGGGAACCCCTACAGAGTCAGCTATCGCGCACGTTGGTATGAGAAGGGTCGGAAGCGGCCGACAGAAAGTTAGCGGTTAATGTCGCACACTCTCATCCTGACGCGGACCCGGATCGGCTGCAACCGTTCCCTAAGGCAATCAGCGATCATCCGTTCGACTTATGTTCGTGTCGATAGCTTACGGCAGAGGCGGGGACAATTGTGTACGCGGCGGCCGGCTCTGGTAGCGCGTTTGCGCTGTCGACGTCGCGCGTCGAGATTCACTCTCAGGTCCGGCGTCTCGCGCCGTCCTGCCAAGCCGCGTCAGCCTTTCGCCTTCGCCCGCTCCAATACAACAGCCAGCCGCATGCCGCTCGCGATGCGTAGCGTGTGCCTCCCGCCACCCGATGGCCCACGCCGCCGCCAGATCCGGATGCTCCGGTCGCCCCCCCGCGTCGTCGTCCGACAGGCCGGCGGCCACCTAGTACGCGGCGAGCCCGCATCTTGCGCAACCTCGACGTCCGGACATTCCCCAAGGTTTCGCATCGGGCACGGCCTCGTCAACCGGATTGGTGAGCTGGATCACAAGGATTCGAAGAAGAGGATAGCCATTGGGATCGATTACGGAAGGATCGTTCGACCGGATCTTCGACACCAACGTCAAGGGCGTGGTATTCACCATCCGTCGGACTTGGCGGCTCGCGTGTCAGATGTCGCCGAGCGTGTCTAGGCTCCCCAGGCGGACGAAATCGATCGAGCTGCTTGCAGGTCGGCAGAAGGTATTCGTGCGCTCGGGGAGGCATGTTTCTTGTCCGGAGCGCATTGGAGATCGTGGCCCCTGGATCAACAGGGAGTGCTTTTATCGCCCGGTGATGCCAGGAAACATGATCAGTATGGCGAGGGCCAGTATTTGTAGCCCGATGAACGGCAACAGGGCTCGGAAGATGTCGCCCAGCGAGATATCCGGCGGCGCGACACTCTTCAGGTAGAAGGCAGCCGGGCCAAACGGTGGCGACAGAAAGGATACCTGCATGTTCATGCAGAACAATACGCCGAACCAGACTGGATCGTAGCCGAGCTCGACGATGATCGGCACGAAGATGGGGAGCGTCAGCAGCGCGATGCCGACCCAATCGAGGAACATGCCGAGCACGAACAGGATCAGCATCATGAAGAGCAGCACGTAGAGTGGTTCATCCGAGATGCCGATGATCAGCGACGACACGAAGTCGATGCCACCCATCAAGTTGAACACGCCGACTATGGCGCTGGCGCCGATGCCAATCCAGACGATCATGCCGACGGTGGCGAGCGTCTGCATCGCGGCACCGCGCAGCAGTTGGAAGGTGAACTCGCCGCGCACCACGGTCGCCAGCAGTACGCCGCCAACGCCAATGGCCGAGGCCTCGGTGACGGATGCGATGCCGCCATAAATCGAGCCGAGCACGAAGGTGACGACCAGCAGCGGCAGGATCAGACCCTTCAGAAGCGCGATCTTTTCCGCCAGCGGAATGATCTCCGGATCCGGATCCGGCACGACGCCCTTGGTGAAGTATGCCCGGAAGAGGACATAGAGTACGTAGAACCCGGCCAGCATGACGCCCGGAAGGAACGATGCGGTGAACAGGTCGCCGATCGAGACGTTCGCAGCGAGCCCATATACGATCAGAACGATAGATGGGGGGATCATCGTGCCGAGCGCGCCGCCGGCACAGACGACACCGATTGCCAGGCTGCGGTCGTAACCGAGGCGCAGCATCTGCGGCAGGGCCAGGAGGCCCAGCAGAACGATTTCGCCGCCGATGATGCCGCTCATCGCCGCGAGGATGACGGCCACGAAGATGGTTTGGATCGCCACGCCGCCGCGCACGCGGTTGGAGATGAGCTTCATGGCGTCGAAGAGATCGCGTGCGATGCCGGATCGATCGAGGATCGCGGCCATCAGCACAAACATCGGCACGGAAACGAAGATGAAAGAGGAAACGAAGCTGAAAACGCGGCTGGTGATCAGCGGCACGGCCATCGGACCAAACCATCCGATCGCAAAGATCAACGCCACGAGCAGCGTGACGAACGCCAGGGGCATGCCGGTCAGGAGCAACCCGAACAGCATGAGGAACATCACCAGCGTGCCGTAGCCGATACCCAGATCTCTGAGATTGATCCCTAGGTCGAGAAACTCAGCCATTTACGCGTCCTGCCTGGAACCGCGCTGGCGGGCATGATTGACGGCCAAAACGATGAACTGGATGGCCAGGACGATCATGACTATGAGCAGAAACCCCTTCAGCAAAGCGGGGGTCGGGGGGTTCCAGGCGCTGCCGGTGCCTTCCATGTGGAAGGCGCCGCTGGGGTTCCAGAACGAGGTTTCCACCATCAGCCAGGATGCCCAAGCGAAGAACGCCGCGGAAATCGCGCTGATAACGTAGATGATGACGTCGAGGACGGCGCGAACCCGCGGGCCGAGCGCGTCGTAGATCAGCACGACCCGGATGTGGCTGTCGCGCGCGGCGCAGAACAGGCCGCCATAGATGAAGGCGATCGCGCACAGGAAGATGCTGGTTTCGTGCACCCAGTTGGTCGGGCTGTCGAGCACGTAGCGCATAAAGATTTCGAACAGGAGGGCGGCCGCCGACGCGACGATCGCCGCGGCGAAGACGTAGCCTATCCATTCTATGCCGCGGCCTAGTGCCCCGGCTTCCGGTACGGTGTCTCCGGTCCCTTCACTGGTCGAGCGCAGGTCAGGATCGTTTCCGTCCACGGCAACGGGGTCACGGGTCATCGCCGGATCATCCTTGAGGAGGAAAAGAGGCGGGCAGAACCTCCGTCCTGCCCGCCGGTCTCAATGGAGCGAGACTTACTGTGCCTTCAGGAGGCCTTCCTTCTCGAGATAGGCGGTCAGGGTGTCGTACACCTTCTGCGCGTTCTCGGATGCGGCGGCCTGCTTCTCCCACTCGCCGATGGCGATCTTGCGGAACTTGGCCCGCTCCTCGTCTGACCAGTCATGGACGGTGGCGCCCTGCGCCTTGGCTTCCTCGACCGCCTTGGCATTCTTGTCCGCCAGCGCTGCGTTCTGGTGTTGGGCCAGTTCGACCACCGATTCCTCAAGCGTTGTCTGGACGTCCTCGGGCAGCGCGTCCCATTTCTGCTTGTTCATCGAGAACTCGATCAACGGCATCGAGTGAAAGCCCGGAAAGACCGGATGCGGAGCGATCTTGTTGAGACCCTGCGCCTGATTGACGTGGAAGACGCTGTAATCGGCCGCGTCGACGACGCCCTTGTCGAGTGCGGTGAAGACTTCCGAGGTCGGCAGATTCACCGGTGATGCACCCGCGGCCGCGAAGATGTTCTGCACGAGACCGGCGGGAGCGCGCAGCTTCAGGCCCTGAAGGTCATCGACGCCCTCGATCGGCACCTTGGAGACGAAGGCCTCAAGGCCCGGCGTGGTGCCGCCGAAGAAATGCGTGCCGTAGGGCTCGACCAGATCGTTCATCAACTCCTTGCCGCCGCCCTCATTGAAGAACTTCAGCATCTGCTGCGGATCCGACCATGCACCGACAGGGTTGGCGATCAGGCCGAAAGCCGCGTCCTTCCCGGCAAAATAGGAGGTATCGGTAACGTGGCCGTCCAGAATGCCCGCACCAACGGCGTCGAGGGTTTCCTGGAAGTCGACGACCGCGCCGACCGGCAGAAGCTCGATGGAAACCTTGCCGCCCGTCTCTTCGCTGACGCCGTCAGCCCATTCCTTGTAAAGCTGGTAGTTCGGATCGCCCGAGGGGTCGCTCGACTGAAACTTCAGCGAAACTTCCTGCGCCATCGCGCCTGTGGTCAGGACGGCAATCGCCGCGCCAGTCATGAACGTCTTGATAAATGTATCGAACAAGATGCTTCTCCCTAAGCATTTTTATCTACGAATGCCCGCTTTCGCGCCTTCCCGGCATCTCGTAGTTGGAAGCGCACCATACGACGGTCGGCTGGCGCGTCAACGCGGGAAGCAAATTTCGGATGCGCGATGTTGCCGAGGGCGGTGGTCAAGTCAGGCCTTAAGATCTTCATCTTGCCTTAGAACTCCGCGCCATCGGCGAACTCGTCGACGACGCGGTGGTAGACGTCGAGAGCATCTTCAGGCGGCTCCGGGAGAATCGCGAGCTCGGCAACCCGCGCTCTGTGTTCAACGTCGTCGTTTCCGCCTCGCAGAAGGCCCGCTCGGACATCGTCTGCGCGACGGTCATCATCGTCCTGGTCTTCGTGCCATTGTTCGCCTGATCGGGATCTAGGGACGGCTCTTCGCGCCGCTAGGACAGGCCTACATCGTCTCTCCTTGCCAGCCTTGTCGTATCGATCACTCTTACCCCGGTCGTGGCCTACTACCTCCTGCCGAGTCTCAAGCGATTGGACGAACGCGAAGGCTTCATCGTGCGGTGGATTGAACGTGGCAATCTCGTCCTGCTGAACCGTGCGTTCCGCTGGCCGCGGCTCCTCATGGCGGCGCCACGCTGAGACGATCTGAGCTACGAGTCCTAGAAGCAGTATGCCCGCGTATGCGGCGCAGCGTTGGCGCAGTCGCACGCTCTGTAGGACGACCTCGGCCAGATCGACTATGACGTGGAGCCCTCGATCATTGCGGCTGCTAGTCCGCCGCAACTCTTCACGGCCGACATCCTGCGCTTCACGGAGGAAGCCGCCGAGTGCTTGGCGGACGACTTCGGCTGTTTCCGGGAAGACCATGGAAGCGGCGCCTTCACGAAGGTCGACATGGTCTATCGCTGACATTGTCGGAGGGACCCGCGGCGGCACGTCGGTACCGCTTGGGTGGGTTTAGGAAACGAGCGCTCTTGGCGTCGCGAGCCAGCGCCGAGGACGGTGATTGCCGAACAAAAAGCCGCCGCGGGCCGTTAGCAAGTCGATAGCCGGACGGCTCGGCGACGCAGGCCCGCCGGCAGAGCAGAGGCTCCACCACCGCGAAGGGAGCCCAACCTCCCAGATCCTACGCCTTCGGGAACCCAATCAGGAGACGACAGATGCATCCCTTTCACAGCAAAATCGCGCGAATGCCTGCGAGACGCTTGGGCGTCCTGGCGGCGGCGCTGGTCCAAGCCGGCACCGTGACCTCCGCAAGTGCCCAAGCGCAAAATCCGGCGGTTGTGGGGGGAGAGATCGCGCCACCCGTCGAGATCGCGATGGGTATCGTGGACGGCGACGTCCGTTGCCTTCCTCCGGTGGCCCGACTTCCGGCGGAGGAGCCGCTGACACTGCGCGTCCGGAACGCGTCGGAACTGCCGATCACCTTTGTCGCACCGGATTTCTTCGAAGCCGCCGAGATGGTGGAATCGACCGACTCTGCCCTCGACGCCTCCACCGGCGGATTTCTGGTGGCCCCCGAGAACGAGGTCGAGATGGTCATCCGGGAGACGCCGCCCGTCGGGGAATATGGCTACGCGTGCAGCGTGCCTGGCGTGCAGCCGACCGTGAAATCGAGCGGCTTTCTGGTCACGATCGCGCCTCCCGCCGAGCCGGTTGCCCCTTTGGCCGACTAGCTCCCACGCGGTTGTCGGTTCCTGGCGGCAATACTGGCAGCCGTCTATCTGGCATCGCTGGAGATCGCGCAGGCGCTTCTTTCGCGCCAGGATCAGTTCCGGTCGCTTTACGAAACCTACGAGGGCTTCGCCCGCAATCGCGGCCTTCCGCTTCCGGGCGGCGAGGGCGGTTATGATCGCCTGGTCGCCGTAGCTCAGGCTGTCTTCTGGCGAGCTTACGACGCTGTCGGCTATCTCGGACTGATCCTGGTGCTGATCTCGCTTACAGTGCCGTATGCGCCGGCGATCCAAACGAAGGTCCTCGCCTATTTCGACAGAGACGGTCGCGCGGAGATCACCGACGCGGTGGGTGCCATCGCCGGACGCTTCCGTGTCTACCTCGTGATCACCACGGGGACCAGCCTGCTTACGGGCATCGCCTCGGCCGCATGGTCCTACTCGGTCGGGCTGGAACTGGCCCTGATCTGGGGCATCCTGAACTTTCTTCTCAACTTCGTCCCCGTCGTCGGCAACCTCGTCGGAATCGTGCCGCCGGTCCTGTACGCGGTGATCCAGTTCGACGGAGCGACCATGCCGCTGGTCGTGCTGGCGGGCTTTGCCATCATCCAGGTGACCATCAGCAACTTCGTCTATCCGGCATTGCAAGGCGGGGGTGTCTCGATGCCGGCCATCGTCATCGTGATCGGCCTGCTCTTCTGGAGTTGGCTGTGGGGTTTTGCCGGAGCGCTTCTCGCCGTCCCGCTTACCGCGGCCTTCGTCATCGCCTCGCAGCATTTTGCCAGCACACGCTGGATTGCTGACCTCGCGACCCAAGATCAGTCCAAGGCGCCCGCTCCGAACAGCGATGGTTGAGGGATGGCACGGCATCCTGACAGGCGCCAACGCGCCGGCCAGTCGAAGGGGCATATGTTTTCAACCCGTGTGCAATGGACGCTCCAGCCACGCCCGGCGTTTCGAGGGCGAGGTGTCGGGAGAGTTCAGATCCTCGGATGGTCGCGTCGGTCGACGCTGGCCATCGTCATCGCCGCGGCCAGCAGCGCGCCGAGCGTGTCCATGATGATGTCGAGGATCGTGTCTTGCTTGCCCTTGATCACGTCGCCGGAAGCGAACTGATCGAAGGCCCACTCCGCGATTTCCCACAGCGCTCCGACCGCGACGCCAACCGCCAGGATCACGAGGAACGCCCGCAGCGACCTTGCGTGTTCGGGCCGGATGACCGGCGCGAAGACGAACACGCCGAGCCAGAGGGTGCCCGCCCAGAGCGTGTAGCCGTGCAGGACGCGGTCGAACCACCACCATTGCTGGTAGAGCGAGCTCGTATAGCCAAGGATGTTGGCGATGATGGCGATTGCCAGCATGATCCAGGCGACGGCACGGCCCCAGGGCAGGATCGTCATTCGGAGTTCCTGTCAGTCTCGATGGAAGGGATCCGGGGCGACTGCGCCGGAAACGACGTTCCCCGCAGCTAGGGCCGATGATCGGGCTGGGCAATCCGAGGCGGCCGATCGCAACCTTGTGGGCGCCCACGGATTGCGATTTCGCCCGCTCCGGCGGGATCGAGGAAACCGACACAGGAGACTTTCGCATGACGAAAATTTTCCCAGCCACCGCAGTTTTTACTGCCCTTTTCGCGGCAGGGATCGCGCACGCCCAGGACAGCGGCGCCCGCGACGTTGGCAGCATGACGCCCGGCGACGTTGCCTCGTCTGCGAACTCGGCCGCACAGGCGCTGACATCGGCGGCCAGGGACAAGCTTCTCGTCAAGGATTTGCTCGGTGCATCCGTGAAGGTCCCCGGCGGCGACACGGTCGGCACGGTAGAAAATCTTGTCGTCGTTCCGGGCGGTCGGGTGGTCGCGGCGATCATCGCGACGCAAAGCTCGGAGACCGGACGCATTCCGATACCCTTCGCTTCTGTGAAGCTGTCGCAGGCCTCCGGCAAGATCAGCATGATGCTCCCGGCGTCGGTGTCCGAGTTGACCGGCACGAAGGAAGTGCAGAAGCTCAGGGACCTCGTCCCAGGCATGTAATGTCGGAGGTCGCATGTCGAACGCCGCTGCTGACGATGGGCCGAACGCACCTCGCCGTGAAGTCGTTGCCGCCCCGTTTCCCGAGTCCGGGCTCCCATGACACTCGCTCGACTCGTCGAGAGTGATCCAGTCAGGCTCGCCGTCCAGGCCACGCTAGCCGCCATGGGCAGCTTTTACGCTATCCGAGCGCTGGGAATGGATCAGGCGTCCTGGTGCGTGATCTCCGCGCTCTTCACCGTCCACGTCAACGTCGGCAGTACCCTCTCCAGCGCCGCGTCCCGGATCGCCGGCGCCATCGCCGGCCTTGCGATCGGCGTCGCCTGCGTCTGGCTGATCGGCACCGGTGGGACGGACAAGGCACTGGGGCTCGCCCTCGGCGTTGCGGTCATGTCGTTGCTCTCCGCCTTGCGGCCGGAACTGAGCTACGGGCTGGTGACGGTCGCTATCGTGCTGCTGTCGGAGGGCTCGGACGTGCTGGACACCGCCGTTACAAAGGCGATCGCCATCGCCCTGGGAACCGGCATCGGGACGCTCGTTGCGGTCGTGGTGCTGCCGCAGCATGCGCATCGGAGCGCCGAGCGGCATCTCGGGCAGGCGGTGACTCTCTGTCGGGATCTGCTGCGGGGTTCGATCCAGTCCTTCATGGGTGAGGCCGAGGTGGACCTGCGTCGCGTCCACTCCCGGATGCTGGCGGAATTGCAGGCGGCGAACGCGAAAGTCTCTTGGTCGGAGTCCGGCCGCCTCCTGCGCCGCCGCTCGGGGCACCCGCTTGCGGGAGCGCTTCTGAGCGCCGTGCGAGGGCTTTGGACCTCCGTCAACCTGTTCGAGCGCCTCGACGTGAAAGGCATGCCGGACGGCTCGCGCGCCCTTGTCGGGAAGCCCCTCGATGCGCTCGACAAGGCGCTGGGCGACTATTTCAGCCGACTAGGCGAGGCAGTGGCGCAACGCGGGCGGGCGCCGGACAGCCGGAGCGTCCACGAGCACGCGGACGCCGTGATGAACGCACTACGCGAGGTGCGTCGACAGGGCGCGACGCAGCAGCTTCGCGTCCACGACGCCGAGCAGGTCTTCGCGCTGTCGCTGGCGATCGAACAGACCCTGGCCAGCACCGAACAGATCGCTTCGATCCTGAGCCGCAATCCCTAAACGCGAAGCCCCTGAAGGTCGGAAATCGCTTTGTTGCCGGAGCGGCGTCACGGCGTTTACCCGCAAGACTGTCGCCCACCGTACCGACTAACGATCGAGAATGGTGCAACCGGATCTGCCTTCCTCAGTTAGTCTGTCAGGCCAGCACGGAATATCAGCATACAAGATGGTTGATGCTTTGTATGTGAGATGAGGCGTGCAGGTTAATCGCGAAAGCAGACCTGGTCTGTATAATCTATAGGGAGACACTACATGAATTATATTCGGAAAATCTCGCTCGGTTCGACGGTTGCCCTTCTCGTAGCCGCGGCTTCTCCGGCGCTCGCTCAGGATGCCTATGGCGACTGGGACACCGACGGCACGGCTGGCATCAGCCAGGACGAGTTCAACACCGGCTTCGGTGAAGGCGGCGTCTACGACTCTTGGGACGCCGACGGCGACGGTGCGCTGACCGAGGATGAGTTCAACACCGGCGTTTACGGCGCCTACGACCGTGACGACAGCGGCGCGATCGAAGAGCCTGAGTACGGCGATGTCGGCGACGACATGGGCGACGGCGGTTTCTTCGACGTCTGATCCGCCTCGACGCTGATGACTAGGTCGGTCGGCACCTTGTCGGCCGACCCACGAAACGGAAAGGATTTTCTCATGAAAAAGCTACTTCTCGCGACGACGATCATCGCCTTCGGCGTTTCGCCGGTAATGGCGCAGTCGAACGATGCCGGTAACGCCGCGTCCACGAACAACAGCACGTCCAACGCCGCGTCCTCCGATGACAGCACGACCTCGGCTTCGTCCTCTGCGACGCCGATCTCGTCGGAAGACATGGTGGCGTCGCAGGAAAAGGTCCTGAAGGCGCTGGAGACGGCTGGCTACAGCGATGCTGCCATCATGGACGCCGCCTACATGGTCCAGGCCCAGACCCCAGATGGCGAAATGGTCCTGATGATGATCGACACGAGCGGTCGAGTCCTCGGTGCGCAGAGGGCTTCCCAGGGCAATAGCCAGACCGGCTCGTCTGCGTCCGGTTCGGATGCTTCCAATCCGTCCTCGACAGGCGAGAGTTCGTCTTCGACCGACGAGAGCAAATAAGCGGAACCCGTCGAGTTCCTGTGGCCGGCGCCCCGCGTGCCGGCCACTTCGGTTTCGACGCGAGCGGCAACCAGACCCCGGACAGGCAAGCAAAAGGTGCATCGATGCGTATCGAAAATCTCGTACTGGCATTCTCCGCCCTCTTTGCCACGCCGGCTCTCGCACAGTCGGGCGAAAGCCCGCCGCCGTCGGACCTCGGTCTGATGGGCAGCCAGGGCTTCACGGCCGAGGCGCTGTTGCAGCAGGACGTCGAGGGCCAGGATGGCGAGCCCATCGGCGAAGTGATCAATTTCGAGATCGGCGACGACAACGTAATCAAGCGCGTCCTCATCAACTCCGACGGCTTTCTTGGCATCGACGAGACGGTAATTGCGGTTCCCTACAGCGCGATCGACCTGACCGAGGATGAGGAGGGGATCCAGGCCAGCATCGAGGAGGATGATACCGATGCCTACTCGATCTTCGGGCAGCAGGAGGGAGGCCCGTCCTCCGCGTCGAGCTTCCGCGTATCCGCGCTCATCGGCGACGATGTCCACCTCAAGGGCGGCGACGAGTTCGGCTACCTGACGGACTTAGCGTTTGACGGCGATGGCCGACTTTAGGCTGGGATCGTGCGCCCGGATATCAGCTTCGACGCACAGGGGTACTACGCCTTCGCCTTCGAGCGTGAAGCTGTCGCCGGGAAGGCATTCAACCCTTCGGCGGCCAGCTATACGCTTCCATTCGACCGGGATGCTGTCCTGAAGGAGGATGGTTTCGACTACGAGGCCTATCAGAACGAGAGCGTCCTGACGTCGCCGGCGGCCGAGGAGGCGCCAAAGGCATCGTCTGATTAGGCGCTCTGATCAGACCGTCGGGGAGCGGACTTTTCACGTTCGTCGCAGGCGCGGAAAGCTGGAGATCGCCGGGATTAATGCCGGACTACTTCTTCCATGTAAGTGACGGTCGACGCTTGTATCGCGACGATGAGGCGGTCGACCTGCCGGATATCGGAGCGGCCCAAATCTATGCCCGCCAGGACGCTCGCGACCTGGTCTGCCAGAAGGTTGGCGACGATGTCGCCCTTGCCGGATGGCGCATACTGGTCTGTGACCCGAACGGTCGCGAGCTGCTTTCGGTGCCGGTGCTGGAGTGGATCGAACCCCCATCGGTTGCGTCTAAAAGCGGGCGCGACGTGAAATCGGGCAACCCTACCGGATCGTAACTGGTGCGGCTGGGTTGTTCCGGATAGCTGCCTGCGTGGTCGCACCCGACGAGCGGGGGCAGGCAGGGCATCTCCAAATGACGCAACCTCCGATTCGCAATCGTTTGCTCCAAGGGCTTCCGGCCGAAGACCTGGCGTGTTGCCTCGAGTTGCTGACGCGCGTCACCTTGAAGCCACGGCAGGTCCTGCATCTCCGGTCGATGCCGATCGAGTACTGCTACTTCATGGAGGAGGGGCTCGTTGCGGTGATGGCGGATCTCGGCGACGGCAAGGATGTCGAAGCCTGGCTCATCGGATCGGAAGGCCTCGTCGGCTTGCCGACCGTCCTTGGCGGAATTGCTTCGCCCTTCCGCCGCGTCGTTGCTGTCGGCGGGATCGCATGGAAGATATCCGCTCTCAACCTCTCGCGGCTCATCGATGAGCGGCAGGCTGTCGGCGACGCGATGTTGCGTTACGTTCACGCGGTGACCGTTCAATCGGCTCAGAGCGGTGCTTGCGCGAAACGCCACAGCCTCGATCAGCGGCTTGCCTGCTGGCTCCTGGCGGCCGGGAACCGCCTCGAGTCTCGGCGCCTCCCTCTGACGCACGCCTTGCTTTCACGCTTGATCGGCGCGCGCCGATCCAGCGTGACGGTGACGCTTGGACGGTTCGAGGCCACCGGTGCCGTGGAGCAGCGGCGCGGGGAGATCGTCATCCTCGACGAGCCGCTTCTCGAGACGATCGCGTGCAATTGCTACGGCATCATCAAGAGCGCCTACGAGACGTCGCTTCGCGCTCCGGCTCCTCGGGTTCCAGCGGTCGAGCCAGACGCCTGAAAGTGTCGGACTGCGGCGGCATCCCGCGAGATAGGGATTGAAGTCAATTCTGACCGGGGGCGTGGTCCGATCACCATCTGCGGCATTTTCCGGTGGCCATCCGTAAGGATATCTTCGCCCTTGCGATCCAGGATGGGGGATGCTCTCACCCACTTTCGCTTCCTGCGTTGGATCCTTGTGTCCGCGATCTCCGCCGCCATGGCGGTCGCTGCTCCGGCAACCAGTGCCGGAACCGGACCGCATCCCGAACGACTGCCGGTTCCCCGTTTCGTTTCCCTTGAGGACGTTCCGGCGAACGTCAGGGTCGGTCCGGGACGGTCGTACAAGATCCGCTGGCGTTACCTCCGCCAGGGCGACCACTCGTTGAGATCGAGCATACAGCGAGATCGTCCGGTCTTTGAAAATGGGTGGGTCATGTACATCGCCTCGCGACGGCGCCCGTTCTCCGGTTAGACGCTCTGGTGCGGAAACCGATCCGCCACATCCGCCGAAAGTATGCCGCCAACGCACAAGGCATGCGGAGACGCTAGCGCTTCCAGGGGCCACGACAGCAGTTGCGCCCGCGCTGTCCTGCCGGCATGGCTATTCGCATCGTTCGATATTTAAGCGCCGAGGAGCGGTCATGGTATTGCTAATCGGGCTGTTGCTGGTGAGCCTCCTGGGCATAGTTCACCACATCGCACTTCGAGTTTGACGTGGTCGGCGACGTTTATCTATTCCGCATGGGGCAGGGCGTTCCGCTGATGTGCAACCTTTACTCCATCACCAAGGGTCGGGCGGCGATCCTCGAGTTCACCCCGCGCCATGCGGGACCGGTTTGGAAACCTGCCGCCGCTGCCCGGCGTCCTCCCCGACACAGCCGCGCCGATCGTGCGAAACAGGAGTGAAAGCGATGATGTCCGATGGAGCAATGATGAACTCGGGACGGATGAGCTGGATGATGGGAGGGATGGGTCTCATCGGCATCTTGGCGATCGTTGTGCTCGTTCTCGCTCTCTTCAGCTTGGTAAAATATCTTCGGAGCTAGTCCAGGTGTCGTGCTCATCGCGGGCGTTGTGACCAACCGATCTCCGCCGCGGTCCCGGCCACAGGCACGGACTAGGGGACGAGATCGTTCCCTGCGACTAAGGGCGCTGGCTCCAGCGTAGGATTGGCATGATTCTACGAATGTGGTTCCAGCGCCACTCGCGAACGTACTTCGGCCGTAGTTCCAGAGTGTCGTTGCTCGTAATTGGCGCAAGAGGTACACGCACCCGCATGTCGTTCTTTCTGAACAAGATGGCCTCGCTGCTCGCGACCTTGATGGTCGTGGGTATCGCGCTGTTCTGTTCATCGTCGGCGCTGGCTCACACGAGTCACGGGACCGACACTGCTGAGGCTGTCGCACTGACTCTTGCTGGCGATCTCGTCGTGGAAGAGGCGGCGGCCGCCACAGGCGATGACGGGGAAGTGGCCGGGCATCGAGTCGCCTCTCAATCATCATGCTGCGGGACGGGTGTCTCAACCTGCATGGCGGCGACGACTAGCGCGCCAGCAATCTGCCTTCGTGCACCGCCCTTGGCGACGCATGGGCCCGCCCTCGAATCTGGGCTGCTTGACGGCACCAGTCTCGACGGCCTGATCAGGCCTCCCAAAGCCTTCGTCTGACACCACCGCGGACGCGCTTGCGCGTCCCGAGCGATGTTCCAGACCTTGGGCTTTCCCGATGCACCTCCGTTTCCTGACTGCGGCCGCTATGGCCGTCCTGACGCTTGCGTCGCCTGTCCGCGCTCATGAAGGGCACGACCACGGCACGCCGCCGCCGGTTGTCTCCGCACAAACCGCTCCCCGCGCCGAGGCGCAAAGCGCGCTCTTCGAGCTCGTAGCGGTCGCACGCGGACCTTCGCTCGAAATCCATCTTGACCGTTTTGACACCAACGAGCCCATCGTCGGCGCGACGCTCGACGTCGAGACCCCGGCGGGGCCCACGACGGCGACGGTGGAAGGCGACGTTTATCGTCTCGACGCCCCCTGGGCGGAGCAGCCTGGCACCTACGATCTCATCGCGACCGTCGCTAACGGCAGCGACATCGACTTTCTTACGGCGACCCTCGTCATTCCCGAGGCACCCGCGCCAGTCGTCACGGCGAGTTCCAGTTGGCTGGTGGGATCGGCGTTGGCGACAGAGATGCAGGAGGCGCTCGCCGTGGACCTGACGGATCGGCTGTCGCGCAATGACCCCGCCATCCTCGCCGTCGGCGCCCTCGGTTTCGCCCTGGGGATCCTCGCCATGGCGGTGTTTCGGCGGAGGGTCTTCGTGGCGGCCGGGACCGTCGCGGTCCTCGTCGTCCTGTTCACCGGGGCCATCGCTGTCGCGCAGGAAACAACCGGGGCACCCGTCGTCGGCGTCCGCGACCTCGCCCAACGGCTTCCTGACGGGTCGGTCTTCGTACCCAAACCCTCCCAACGCATCCTCGCGATCCGCACCCTCCTGACGGCTGCATCGGAGCATCACCGCAGCGTCGAGATGCCCGGACGCATTATCCCCGATCCCAATGCGAGCGGCTATGTCCAGGCCTCGATTGCCGGGCGGCTATCATCGCCGCCGGGTGGTTTCCCGCGGCTGGGTTCCCGGGTCGCGGCCGGTGACGTCCTCGCCTTCGTGACCTCGCCGATCCAGACGATCGACCAGTCCGACCTTCGCCAGCGCCTCAGCGAGCTCGATCAGGCCATCTCGATCTCCGAGCAGCGGGTGCGCCGTTCCGAAACGCTGGTGAAGAGTGGCACGGTCGCCCAGACGACGCTCGACGAGACGCGGATCGAGTTGGAGGGTCTTCGCGAACGCCGCCTGGCAATCGAGCAGGTCCAGGTCAAGCCGGAACCGTTGGTTGCCCCGGTCTCCGGGGTGATCGCGGCGTCCAACGCCATTGCCGGCCAGATGGCGGAGAGCAATGCCGTCGTCTTCCACGTCGTCGATCCCGAACGTCTGTGGGTCGAGGCGCTGGTTTACGGCGGGGCCGGCTCCTTCGGCTCGGCCTCGGCTGAAGTCGGTAACGGCCGGGCGTTGTCCCTGACGTTCGAGGGGGCGGGTTTTGCCGGCACCTCGCCAGCGCTGCCTGTCCACTTCCGTGTCGAGGGCGAGACCACGGGTCTGCGGCCCGGGCAGATGCTGACGGTGCTTGGTCAGACCGAGGAGACACAAGCGGGCATCGCTCTGCCGCGGACGAGCGTGCTTCGAGGACCCAACGGACAGGACATCGTGTTCATCCACTCCGGGGCGGAGCGCTTCGAGCCGAAGGAGGTTCGCGTGCTGCCGCTCGACGGTAAGCGAGTCCTCGTCGCCGCCGGCATCGAGGCGGGCAGCCGCGTGGTGACCGAGGGGGCCGAGCTCCTCAACCAGATCCGCTGAGGGCGAGCCGATGTTTACCTTCCTCGTCACGCACTCGCTGCGCAACCGCATGCTCGTCCTCGCCATTGCCGCTGTGCTGGTGCTCTACGGCGCCTTCGTCTCGATGCGCTTGCCCGTGGACGTCTTTCCCGACCTGAACCGACCCACCGTCACCATCATGACGGAAGCAGAGGGCCTCGCCCCGCCCGAAGTCGAGCAGCTCGTTACCTATCCGCTTGAGACGCAGATGAACGGCCTGCCTGGCGTGAGCCGGGTGCGCTCCGTCTCCGGTGTCGGCCTCTCGATCGTCTATGTCGAGTTCGACTGGGACACTGACATCTACCTGAACCGCCAGCAGATCGCCGAGAAGCTGGCACTGGTGCGCAGCCAGCTTCCGCCCGGCGTCTCGCCGCAGATGGGGCCCATCTCCTCGATCATGGGGCAGGTAATGCTCGTCGCCATGACCGCGCCCGACGATGTGTCGCCGATGGCGTTGCGCGAGGCGGCGGATGCGCTCGTGCGGCCCCGGCTCCTCGCCGTGCCGGGCGTCGCGCAGGTCATTCCGATCGGCGGCGAGGTCCGTCAGTACAGAGTTGCCCCGCACGCCGCCTCGCTCCGGGCGCTCGGCGTCACGATGGAACAGGTCGAAAGCGCGCTCGCCTCGTTCGGGGCCAATACCGGCGGCGGCTTCACCGACCAGTATTCCCGCGAGTTCTTGATCCGGAACATCGGTCGCAGCCTCAGCCTCGACGATCTGCGGGGCCTCGTGGTGGCGACAGTCGGAACGCGACCCGTCCTGCTTGACGAGGTTGCCGACGTCTCCTTCGGCGCCCGTCAGAAGCGCGGAGAGGCCGGTTACATGGGGCGCTCCGCCGTCATCGTATCGATCGAGAAGCAGCCCGACGTGGATACGCTTGCTCTGACCCGACAACTGGAGGCGGCGCTCGGCGAGGTCAGCGCCTCGCTTCCAGATGGCATCCGGGCCGATCAGGTCCTCTTCCGGCAGGCGGACTTCATCGAGACCTCGATCGAGAATGTCCAAACGGTGCTCCTCGAGGCCATCTTGGTGGTGGCGATCGTCCTCTTCGCCTTTCTCCTGAACGTTCGTACGACGGTCATATCCCTGACGGCGATCCCCGTTTCCATCCTGGCGACGGGCATCGTCTTCCATCTGATGGGGCTCTCCATCAACACCATGACGCTCGGGGGACTTGCCATCGCCATCGGCGAGCTCGTCGACGACGCGGTGGTGGACGTCGAGAACATCTTCCGCCGCCTCCGGGAGAACCGCGAGCTCGGCAACCCGCGTTCGGTGTTCGACGTCGTCGTCTCCGCCTCGCAGGAGGTTCGTTCAGGCATCGTCTACGCGACGGTCATCATCGTCCTGGTCTTCGTGCCACTGTTCGCCTTGACCGGAATCGAGGGGCGGCTCTTCGCGCCGCTGGGACAGGCCTACATCATCTCGATCCTCGCCAGCCTCGTCGTGTCGATCACCCTTACCCCGGTCATGGCCTACTACCTCCTGCCGAGCCTCAAGCGGCTGGACGAGCGCGAAGGCTTCATCGTGCGCTGGCTCAAACGCGGCAATCGCGTCCTGCTGAACCGGGCATTCCGCTGGCCGCGGCTTCTCATGGCGGGCGCCACGCTGGGCGTGGTTGTCGCCGTGATCGGGGCGACGGCCCTGCCGCGGGCATTCCTGCCACCCTTCAACGAGGGGACGCTGACCATCAGCATGGCTTTCAACCCCGGCATCTCCCTGGCGGAGTCCCATCGCGTCGGCCTGATCGCCGAGCGCATCATCATGGAGGTGCCGGAGGTGTCCGTCGTCGGAAGGCGCACCGGACGAGCGGAACTCGACGAGCACGCCGAGGGCGTCCATTCCTCCGAGATCGAGGTCGACCTGGAGACGGGGCGAACCAAGACCGAGATCGAGGCCGACATCCGCTCGCGTCTTTCCGTTCTTCCCGTGTCGATCAACATCGGCCAGCCCATCTCGCACCGCCTCGACCACATGCTGTCCGGCGTGCGGGCGCAGATCGCGCTGAAGGTGTTCGGCGAGGATCTCGACACGTTGCGCACCGTCGCGGAGAACCTGAGAGGCCGCCTGGCGACGGTCCCGGGAGTGGTTGACCTCCAGGTCGAGAAGCAGGTCCGTATTCCACAACTCGAGATCCGGATCGACTACGAGCGCGCCGCCCTGTTCGGGATCCAGCCGGCGAAGATTACCGAGGAGCTGGAGCAGCTTTCCAATGGTCGTGTCGTCTCCCGCCTCGTCGACGGCAACCGCACCTACGATGTCGTCATTCGTCTGGGCGATACGGAACGCACGACCGAGGCACTCGGCGACCTCCTGATCGAAACGCCGGCAGGCTGGATCCCGGTGCGCGAACTCGCCGATGTCCGGGAGACCGACGGTCCGAACCAGATCCTGCGGGAGAACGGCCAGCGTCGCGTCGTCGTTCTCGCGAACGCCGCGGGTGACGCCGACATGGCGGAGGTGATCGAGCGGATCCGGGCGGAGGTGGCGGCGGCAGAGCTGCCGCCCGGCTTCTCGACGAGCCTCGAAGGCACCTTCCAGGCGCAGGAAGAGGCAAGCCGCACCATCGCGCTCCTGTCGCTGGTGTCGCTCGCGATGATCTTCGCGATCCTCTATAGCCGCTATCGCTCGGCCGTGTTCACGCTGATCATCCTCGGCAGCATCCCGCTTGCCCTGATTGGCTCGGTCGCCGCGCTCTGGCTCTCCGGCCAGCCACTGTCGGTAGCCTCGATGATCGGCTTCATCACGTTGACGGGGATCGCGGCGCGCAACGGCATCCTGAAGATCAGCCACTACATCAACCTGTCGATCCACGAAGGGATTCCCTTCGGGCGGGATCTGGTAATGCGAGGTAGCCTCGAGCGGCTGACACCGGTGCTGATGACCGCCCTCTCGGCAGGCGTGGCGCTGGTGCCGCTGATGATCGACCCCTCGGCGCCGGGCAAGGAAATCCTTCACCCCGTCGCCGTGACGATTTTCGGCGGCCTCGTCTCATCGACGCTGCTCGACACCTTCCTCACCCCCGTTCTCTTCCTGCGCTTCGGGGAAAAGCCCCTGAAGCGGCTCGTCGAGGCAGCCCGCCTCTCGTCAACCCCGGGCACCCCGGATGCCGTCAACGAGACGGCTGCGGCCCACACATTTTGACCAACGGAGTTTCAAAACATGATCGCTCGCACCATCCTCCTCGCCGTCGCTCTCGTCGCCTCGACGGCTGCCAACGCCCACGAACCGCGCAAGGGTCCCAACGGCGGAACGCTCGTCGACGCGGGAGACCACCACGTCGAACTCGTCGCCGCGGGAAATGAAGTGCGGGTCTATGTCAGTGATGCCGCGGACGCGCCTCTTCCGAGCGACGACTTCAAGGGCACCGCGATCCTGCTGATCGGTGGCAAGCCGGCGCGCGTGCCGCTGTCACCTGCCGGCGCATTCCTGTCAGGGCCGCTCGAGACCCCGGCCGAAGGGCCCGTGAAGGGGGCCGTTCAACTCACGGCGTCGGACGGGAAAACCGCGCAGGCGAAGTTCGACTGACCTGCCGCCGGACGAGCAACAGACCGGCACACATACCCACCCGGCCTTAGGGCCATTCAAGGAGAACTACCATGCGTAACACACTGATCATCGCCGCCACGATCGCCGCTCTTCCGTTCCTCGCTCATGCCCAGGATGGCCAGTCCATGTCCGGTCACGCGATGTCTGGCGGTGGCATGGCAGGGATGTCCGGGGAAGCCGAGCTTCCGGAGGCCTGCAATGGCGCCGCAGGAGTCCTGGATATGTCGAAGATGATGGACGGCATGGGAGAAATGATGTCCGGAATGGACGAGGCCCAGATGGCCAATCATGCCACGATGATGAAGATGCACGGCCCGATGATGAGGGCTGCCATGATCAAGGATCCCGATCTCGCCTTCAACTGCGGGATGATCGCTCATCACCAGGGGGCCATCGCTATGAGCGAGCTCGAACTGAAGATGGGCAAGGACGAGGCCTCCCGGAAGATGGCGCAGATGATCATCGACGCCCAGAAGAAGGAGATCGAGGAGATGATCCTTCGCGTCGATGCCCTCGCGAAGTAGGACCTTCAGTCCCCATGACGGGAGCGGCTCGCCCGCCGCTCCCGAACAGGTGTCAGGAACCGTCAGGCCGCGAGGACGTAGTCAGCTCAGGCTCTGTATACTAGCGAAGGTATCCAATTATGATGTCCAAGCGGACGACGTTTCTCGCCGGCGCGCTCGCCCTTTTGTCCACGTCAGTGCTCGCGGCCGAGAACGTCGAGATGTTCTCGACCTCGGGGTGCGGGTGTTGCATCGGCTGGATGAGGCACCTCGAAGAAGCCGGGTTCGAGGTGACGAACAAAAACCTTGCGACGGCGGATCTCTACACGAAGAAGATCGAGGCCGGGCTGAAGCCGGGCCAGACCTCCTGCCATACAGGGTTTGTCGGCGGCTACCTCGTCGAGGGGCATATTCCGGCCGCGGAGATCAGACGGCTCCTCGCCGAGCAGCCCGATGCGATCGGTCTCACGGTTCCCGACATGCCTGCCGGCAGTCCCGGAATGGGGGAAAGCGACGAGCCCTACGAGGTGCTCCTCGTCGGACGAGACGGCTCCTCCACAGTCTATGCCCGGTATCCTCGGTGAACCGGTCTTCAAGGCGCTGCTGCGACGCTGTGGCCGTCCCTTCACGTCGCTCCATGAATGACTCTAGTGCGAGAGTCCCGCTCTCATGTCTACCTTACCTAGATCGTCAACAGCGGACAGGCTCATGACAGGAACAGTTCTCTCGAGGCGTGTCTTTCTTGGGGGCCTCTGCGCCGCATCTGCGTTATCTGAGGGCGCCGCAGCCCAGGAGGGAGCGCGCAAGGTTGGATACGGCGGGATTGCCCAGCAGGTACGAGAGCGAGCGAGGCGTCTCGCCTTGGAGCCCTACGTGCCAAAGCCCGTCGTTGCTGGAGACCTCACCTATGACCAGTATCGATCGATACGCTTCAATCCGTCCCGCGCGCTTTGGGCAAACCGCGACGACTTGGCGTTCCAGGCAGACTTCTTCCATGTCGGCGGCCTTTTCAAACATGAAGTGGCACTCTTCGAGATTGCGGATGGCGCCGCCCGGCCGATCCGCTACGTTCCGGACATGTTCGACTTCGGCGCTGAGGCGGAGGCGATACGGGCGGTAGCAGACCCGGCGTTTGCCGGACTGCGTCTGCATCACCCCATGAATGGCCTGAACGTATCCGAGTTCGCAGTCTTCCTCGGTGCGAGCTACTTTCGAGCGATCGGCCTGGGCGAACGCTACGGCCTGTCGGCACGAGGCCTTGCCGTCCGCTCCGGCCTGCCAGGGGAAGAATTCCCGTATTTTGAGTCGTTTTGGCTGGAGCAGCCCGCTCCCGGAGATAGCGCGGTCACCCTGCACGCCTTGCTCGACAGCGAAAGCGTGGCAGGTGCCTACCGCTTCGTGATGGCGCCAGGCGAGTCCACCGTCATGGAAATCACGGTCTCGCTGTTCGCCCGTCGGAAGATCGAAAATATCGGACTGGCCCCGATCACCAGCATGTTCATGCGGGGAGAAGCCGATCGTGGCAGCGTCTCCGACTTCCGGCCGCAGATTCATGATTCGGAAGCGCTTTCGATCCGTACCGGGGCCAACGACTGGCTGTTGCGGCCGCTTCGCAATCCGAAGGCGATCGAAATCAGTGCCTATGCCGACGACAACATCCAGGGGTTTGGCCTCATTCAGCGTGACCGCGACTTCAACCACTATCTCGATCTCGAAGCGCGCTACGATCTGCGGCCGGGCCTCTGGGTCGAGCCGGTGGGCGGCTGGGGAGCAGGGGAGGTTCGCCTTGTCGAGTTGCCATCCCCGGATGAGACCCAGGACAACATCGTCGCTTTCTGGACGCCGAACGCCCCCCTGGTTCCGGGAGAGGAGTTCTTCTTCCAATACCGCCTGCATTGGGGGCCGCACCCGCCCGTCAACCCCGTTCTCGCACGCGTCGTCGGCACTTACACAGGGGTCGGCGGCATCGCATCGAGTCCGGATCCTGCACTCCGCAAATTCGTCATCGACTTCTCGGGGGGCCCTCTCAAGGATCTCGCACCTGACGTGGAACTGAGGGTGGACGCCAGCGCGACGAACGCCGAAATCGTCGCGTCCACCGTTCTACGCAATGTGCCGCTCGAGGGGTGGCGCGTGTTCCTCGATGTCCGCGCGGAGTACGGATCTTCCCCGGAGGTTCGCTGCGTGTTGAAACTCAATGACCAAGCCATCTCGGAGTTCTGGACAAATCGCTGGGACCCCGCAGATCACCGTCCCCTGGCAGTCGACTAGTGGCTCGAGCCGAAAGGTGGAACGGCCGAGCCGTCTGACAGCGATCAGCCGTCCAGCCCCGCATGACAGCCGACCGTTCCGTGGGACCGACGGAAGGAGGGGCCTCACCTTGTTGATTTCCACTGAGAGCTGACCCAGGCAGCAGCGGTTTTTCCATCGAGAACTGACCCATGTTTGAACTCGTTCCCACGCCATCGGTGCGGGGGACATCGGAGTGATCGACATGGAGTTATTGAG
>NZ_JAAAMJ010000035.1 GCF_010500835.1 Aurantimonas aggregata
ACTGGCTAAGGACTGGGAGAAATCCATCGAAAGCACAACCGCATGGGCCAATATCGCTTCCATCCGCATGCTAACCCGGAGGATCGCAAGACCCTCATATCATTGACCAACTTTCGAATCGGGCTCTAAGATGACGGCTGCGGATAAAACCTGCTTTGAACTCCGTCATCTCCGCTACGTGATCGCCACGGCGGAACATGGCGGGATACGCCGCGCCGCCAGGCAGCTCGGCGTTGATCCAGCCGCAGTCAGCCGTCGCATCCGCGAATTGGAAGATGAGATCGGCGTGGCCCTGTTCATTCGTGGACCGGGCGGCGTCATTCTCACCTTCGCTGGCGAGCAATTCCTCCATCGGGTGCGCAAGGCGTTGGGCCAAGTGAACTATGCTGCGCAGGACGCTGGCGCTAGTGGGAAGGGCCAGAATGGCGTCATCAGGATCGGTCTAATTTCGTCGCTGGCGTCGGGCTTCTTGGCCGAACTGTTGGAAGCCTACAAGGCCAGTCATGCTGGGGTCCGGCTTGAGTATATTGAAGGCGGGCCAACCGATCATATTCCAGCCGTGCGGCAGCACCGGCTGGACGTCGCATTTCTGACGGGGACCACCTCGGCCGAGGATTGTGACCTCGCGCATCTGTGGAACGAGCGGATTTATGTCGTGATGCCGACCAGGCACGAACTGGCCGGAAAGGAGGAGATCGCGTGGCGTGACCTCCATGGGCAGTGTTTCATCGTGAGCGAGGCGCAGCCAGGGCCGGAAATTCACGACTATCTGGTGAAGCACCTTTCCTCTCTCGGCCATTCCCCCAAAATTCAGCGACAAGCGGTCTATCGCGACACGCTGATGCAGATCGTCGCCGGAGGAAACAACCTGACGCTGACCAGCGAAGCAACGATTGCGGCGCAGTTCCCCGGTGTTGCCTATCGCCCGCTCGCCGGCGAGATCCTGCCCTTTTGCGCGGTCTGGTCGCCGAAAAACGATAATCCCGCCTTCCGGCGCCTTCTCAGTCTGGCCAAGGTGATGTCGAAACGCTCCGGGGATTTTCCTAGTGGGGCGCGGAACCGATCCGACGAAGCTTCGCAAATCCTCGATCCGTCGCAATAAACCGCTCCAACATCGGCACGATCAGCCGTTTTGGATCGGTAACAGGCTGACCGCTCTCTCTGGCCAGCGCCTCGGCATATGCGACAAGATCGCGATGCAAGGCGGCCGGAAATTCAAGTGTCACCTTGATGGGTTTGTCCTCTGTGATCGGGCCGAGTTTCAGCTTGGTCATATCATCCTCCATAGGGCTCAACGACGAGATCGCGAGTGACGATCACGCGGACGGGGAAGCCTGGCCTGATGGTGAGCGTCGGCTGCACATTGAGTTGACGCCGAACAATCTGCTGGCCGGCGTCGTTGATGGTGTCCTGTGCTCCATTGCGGATGGCGCTCAGAAGTCGGTCGTCATCATCGACGGCCAGCTCAGTGCCGATAGCCAACAGCGTCGATAAGCCCGCTGCCTTGGCGAGATCCCACCAGTGATAGTCGACCCCATCCTCCAGGCCGGCATAGCCTTGCCCATCGGCGCCTGGCTGCCGCTCCAGCACGATGGAGCGACCGTTGGGCATGATGAGCCTGTTCCAGACCAGGAGAACGCGGCGCTGCCCGAAGCCGACATCGCTGCTGTATTCGCCGATGATGCGGGTGCCCTGCGGCACAAGGAGCATACGGCCGGTCGGACTGTCGTAGATGTTCTCCGTCACCTGTGCCGTGATCTGCCCTGGCAGGTCGGAGCGGATGCCGGTGATGAGGGCCGCTGAGATCACTGCACCCGCCTGAAGCACATAGGGCGATGCCGGCGCCATGACTCGATCCGGCGCAACGGTTCGGCGGTCGACGCCCGCGTTGAGGAAGGCAAGCTGGCGGTCCTGGGCTGTGGGCGTGCCTGGCTGACCGGACAGGCCCAATCCAGCAAGGTTCGGGGAAGCGCTGCCAGCTGTCGCCCCTACCGTCGAAGTACCAGGCGCGGTCTGGAAGAAGACGCGGCTCAGCCGTGCAGCTTCCTCCTCGGCCATCCGGCGTTGCTCCTCCGGATCGACGTTGGGTGTCGTGATGGCCGGCGGTGCGATCGGCTGCCCGCGGTTCTGAGCGTCGAGGATCGGTCTCCCCAGATCGCCGGGCAATGCAGGCCCGAGGATTGGGCCGGTGTAGTCGCGTGGCAGGCCGGCGATGCCATCCGCCGTCGCGCGATTGTCGACGGAATAAAGCTCCTCATTGCCTGAGCCGGCGTCGCGGGTCTGCAGCGCATAGATCAGGGCCCCGCCAATACCGATGCTGGCAACAAGACCGACACTGGCAAGCACCTTGCGCGAGATGCGCGTGACGCGGGGAGCGTCGGCGCGCAGTCGCATAGGGGCGGCAGGTTCGCCGGTCAAAGGCAGGGCATTGTCATCACCCTCCATATTCGGCTGACTGTTCGCTGTGGAAACGATAGGGGTCATGATGCTGGCCTTCCGTCGGTGCGGACGATCCTGACAGTCTGCTGACGGTCGCCGCCGCCAAGGCGCAGTTCGGCAGCGCCGAATAGGCGGTCGACGATCAGGATGTTCTGGTGGATGCGGCTGTTGACGATCTGCGCTTCGCCGTCCGGCCCGATGACAAAGAGTGGCGGCATCTCGCCCTGAACGATACCGCGCGGGAACTCGACATAGACACGTCGACCATCGTCAAAGACGGAGACCGGCTTCCACGGCGGATTGCTGCCGGTGAGACCATAACGATGGTTCCGAGCCGCTACGGCCGGAATGATGGGTGTGGTCGGCACTGACTGGCGCTGCGATGCCGGTTGCTGGGGATAGGCCCAGGCAACGGCCGGCATATAGAGGGCCTCGCGGGCGCGCAGCTCAATCATGTAGGTCCGGCGATCCGTGGTGATGACAAGGTTGGTCGAGATTTCGGCGCGCGTGGGTTTCACCAGAACCTGCACGCGGCGGGTGAGGCCTGAACCGCTTTCGGTGTCGCCGATGATCCAGCGGGCGGTATCGCCAGCGGCGATCGGTCCCGCGCCGGTCAGGCTTTCGCCTGGCTCCAGGGCGATCGTGGTGATCTGCCCGACGGCGGCATAGACCTGATAGAGGGCGCCGTCGCTCCATGGGTAGATCTGGATGGCGTTGTAATAGCCGTCGTGCCTCGGTTCCACGCGGGCGGCGGCGTTGGCGTTCTCGACGCGCCCGGTCGGCGTGCCAGCCGAAGCCCCACCGCGGCTCGGCGTCCATGCTGGAGGCACATGCAGGGGCCGCGGCGCCTGTTCCGTTACCACCGCCGCGACGGCGGGCAGCGGTGGAACATCGGCGTCGTAGCTGATTTCCGGGGGCTTTTTCATTGTTGCGCAACCGGCAAGCATGATTGCAGCCAGGAGCACGGCCGCCACGGCCACGCCTCTCTTTCCCGGCCTATTCGAGACGTGGACGGCGCGGGTCATTGGCTCATCTCCCGCGACCAGGAAATGGCATTGATGTAGATACCGAGCGGATTGGCTTTCAGCCGCTCCGCATCGCGCGGCGGCTGAACGACGATCGTAAGGATCGCGGTCCAGCGCTGCGTGCTCGAGAGCTGGCCGTTCTCATAGTGACGTTCCGTCCAGGCGACGCGGAATGAATCCGGCGATGCGCGGATGACGCTCGATACTTCGACGGCGATTTGGCTCCGGCCGACCTTGGTGAAGGGATCGTTGGCGCGCGCGTAGTCGTTGAGTGCTGCCGCCCCGCGATCGGTTGTGAACTCATAGGAGCGGAGCCAGTTCTGGCGCACAATGATGGCATCGGCTGGGATCGAGCGGACCTGCTCGATAAAGCGGCCCAGATGCCACGCCACTTGCGGGTCGGTCGGACGGTAATCGGCAACGGCCGGGGCGACGGCCTGCGACTGGCCGAGATTATCGACTTGCACGACCCAGGGAACGATGGTGCCGCGCGCCGACTGCCAGACGAGGGCAGCGGCGAAGCCGCCCGCTAGCAGCAGCGAGCCGAAGGCCATCAGCCTCCAGTTTTTCGCCTGGACCCGGGCCGAGCCGATGCGCTCGTCCCAGATCTGCGCGGCCTTCTGGTACGGGGTCTCGGGTTCGGGTGTCTTGCCGTAATGGATTGCGGGACGATTGAACATCAGCGGTCACTTTCGGAAAGGTTGATGGAGGAGCCGCCGCCATGGCTGTCGCCGGAGCGCACCGCGTGGGCGGCGGCGGAGACGCCGTGGGACATGCCCTGCGAGCGTTTCATGCGCTTGGCCCAGTCGGGCGGGCCGTTGCCTGCGGGTGACGAGGGGGAACCGGCAGCGTCAGCGCCGCCGCCGATCGTTCCCATGGTCGAGGAACCACCAGCGGTCTCGAAGGCGGATTTGGCGCCGTCCGAGAAGCTGGATTGGACGCTTTCAGTGGCCTTCGATGCGGCGCGCTTCAGCGGTGAGATCGCGGCGCTGCCCGCAGCTTTCGCCGCACCGCCGAGGCCGGCGGCAACACCGCCCGCGCCAGACTGGCCAGCCGAGGCGAGACTGTAAGCGGTGGACGCGCCGCCAGCGGCAGCCGCGCCTCCCCGAACGGCGGCCGCGCCACCGGAAAGCGCGGCAGCACCTCCCTTAGCGGCGAGACCGGCCGCTCCGGCGCCGGCCATTAGCGCCCCGCCGACGGCGAGGCCGGTTCCGACTGCGGCGCCCGCGCCAAGCTGGGGACCGCCGGAGACGAGGCCATTGGCGATGCCGGGGCCGAAAATGCCGAGGCCGAGCAGGGAAAGGGCCGCCAGGACGATGGCCATGGCGTCATCGATGGTGGGCGTCGCGCCGCCAAAACCTGCGGTAAACTGGCCGAACAGGGTCGAGCCGATGCCGATGATGACGGCCAGCACCAGCACCTTGATGCCGGAGGAGATCACATTGCCGAGCACCTTCTCGGCCATGAACGCTGATTTACCGAACAGGCCGAAGGGGATGAGAACAAAGCCTGCGAGGACGGTCAGTTTGAACTCGATCAGCGTGACGAAGAGCTGGATGGCCAGAATGAAGAAGGCGAGCAGCACCAGGGCCCAGGCGAAGAGCAGGCAGGCGATCTGGATGAAGTTCTCGAAGAAGGACCAGTAGCCCATCAGGCCGGAGATCGACTCCAACAGGGGCCGCCCAGCATCGAGGCCTGTCTGCGCCACCTTGCCGGGTCGCAGCAGATCGGCCGTCGTGAAGCTGGTGCCGGAAGCCTTGAGGCCGAGACCGGCAAAGCTGTCGAAGATGATCTTCGCCAGATTGTTCCAGTTGGAAATCAAATATGCGAAGACGCCGACGAACAGGGTCTTCTTTACAAGGCGGGCGATGATATCGTCATCAGCGCCCCAGCTCCAGAACAGCGCGGCCAGCGTCACGTCGATGACGATCAGCGTCGTGGCGATGAAGGCGACCTCACCGCCGAGCAGGCCGAAGCCACTGTCGATGTAGCTGGTGAAGACCTGCAGGAACTGGTCAATGACTCCGGTGCCGCCCATGATTATTGTCCTTCGTTCTGACGGGGAGCGACCGGCACGACAGGCGTCGGGGTGCCGAGGAATCGATCACGGCTTTCGGTCCAGACGCGCCGGCACTCGGGATCTTCGGTGGCCTTCTGCCCGAGTTGCTGGCAGCGGCGCTGACCGGCGCGCAGCGGATCGGGGGTGGACGGCTGAAGCTGCCGGGCGGAGGGGGCCGCCGGTGCTTCTTCCTTGCGGGTCATTTCGATGGCAGTCGCGGTGATCGCGACGGCGACGAATATGATGGCGCCCAACCGGGCCAGCATCTTGCCGTCCATGGTGCTCCCCTTTCCGGGTCTCAGTTGCCGTTTTTGAACATCTGGGCGTTGCCCGGCTGGTAGCCCGTGCCGGGCGTCAGGAAGCGGCGGCGCTGCTCACGGCCCTGTTCGGCAGCCGCGGCCTGTTCAGCCGCCGACAATGCCTCGGCCCGGCCATTGGCAGCGAGAAGTGCTGTGAGATCGGCGAGTTGCTGGGCCTGAAGGGCGAGGAGCTGATTGCCAGCCTGGGTTGCCTGAAGCGCACCGGTCGCGCCCTGGCTCTGGCCGACCAGGGCCGACATCTCGGCGCGCTGCCCGTCAATATTGCCGACGACGCCGGCCTGTACGCGCATGGCGTCCTGAAGACCGCCCACAGTGTTTTGCCAACGCTCACGCGCGCCGGCGACGAGCTGCTGGTCCGTTGCAGAGAGCGAGGCTGCCCCATATTGGGTCTGGAACGCCTGATCGATTTTCTGGACGTCGAAGGCGATGTTCTGCGCCTGATTCAGAAGCTGTTGGGTACGCTGGACCGATTGCTGAAGCTGCTGAATCGAGGAGTAAGGCAGGCTCGCCAGATTGCGAGCCTGGTTGATCAGCATCTGTGCTTCGTTCTGAAGCTGGGTGATCTGCTGATTGACCTGTTGCAGGGTGCGCGCCGCTGTCAGGACATTCTGCGCGTAGTTGGTCGGATCGTAGACGATGCCGCCAAAACCGAACTGCGCATATGCCGGGGCGGTCAGCATGGGTGAGACCGCCAGCGGTGCGGCAAGGATCGTCGCGGCGACAAGGGCCGCGCGGGAACGGCGGATCATCATGAGGGTGTCTCCAGGTTGTTGAGGTCGGGGATGAGGTCGACGGCCCAGGCCACGTCGCGGTGCCGCAGCCAAGCGGCGAGGAAGCCCTCGCGCCCATGCTCGGCGACGATGCGCTGAATGTCGGTCTGGTCGGTCTTGGAAGAGGCGGCGCAGAGCGCCAGCGCCACATCGGACAGACCCAGCTCGAACAGGCGGTTGCCGCGCCGGGACTGGCAGTAATAATCCCGCTTCGGCGTTGCCCGCGCGAGAATCTCGATCTGCCGGTCTTTCAGTCCGAAGCGCCGATAGATGGCGGTGATCTGCGGCTCGATCGCACGTTCGTTCGGGAGCAGAAGCCGGGTCTGGCAGCTTTCGATGATCGCGGGCGCGATGGCACTGCCGTCGATGTCGGACAGGGACTGCGTGGCGAAGATCACGGAGGCGTTCTTCTTGCGCAGGGTCTTCAGCCATTCGCGGAGCTGGCCGGCGAACCCGTCATCATCAAGCGCCAGCCAGCCCTCGTCGATGATCAGCAGGGTCGGAGACCCGTCGAGGCGGTCGCCGATCCGATGGAACAGATAGGACAGGACGGCGGGCGCCGCGCCCGTGCCGATCAGCCCCTCGGTCTCGAACGCCTGTACGGATGCCCCGCCCAGATGCTCGGCCTCGGCGTCGAGCAGACGGCCATAGGGACCTCCGACGCAATAAGGTCGCAGCGCCTGCTTCAGATCGTTGGACTGTAGCAGGACTGCGAGGCCGGTGATGGTGCGCTCGTTAACCGGCGCGGACGCCAGCGAGGTCAGCGCTGTCCAGATGTATTCCTTCACCTCCGGCGTGATGCCGACGCCCTCGCGCGTCAGGATCGAGACGATCCAGTCGGCGGCCCAGGCGCGTTCGGGGACATCATGGATGCCGGCCAGAGGTTGAAGCGAAACGCTGTCGTCGGCGTCTTCGCTCAAACCTCCGCCAAGGTCGTGCCAGTCGCCGCCCATGGCGAGCGCAGCTGCGCGGATCGAACCGCCGAAATCGAAGGCGAAGACCTGTGTGCCCGGATAGCGCCGGAACTGCAAGGCCATCAGCGCCAGCAGTACGGATTTACCCGCGCCGGTTGGCCCGACGATCAGCGTATGGCCGACATCGCCGACATGAAGGGAAAACCGGAACGGGGTCGAGCCCTCGGTCTTGCCGAAGAGCAGAGGGGGCGCTGCAAAATGCTCGTCCCGTTCCGGCCCCGCCCACACCGCTGAAAGCGGGATCATATGGGCGAGGTTCAGTGTGCTGATGGGCGGTTGCCGGACATTGGCGTAGACGTGCCCCGGCAAGGAGCCGAGCCAGGCGTCCACCGCGTTGATGGTCTCAGGCATTGCCGTGAAGTCGCGGCCCTGGATGATTTTTTCGACCAGCCGCAGCTTCTCGTCAGCGATGCGCGGATCGTCGTCCCAGACGGTGACGGTCGCGGTGACGTAAGCCTGCCCCGCGTAATCGGCACCCAGCTCCTGAAGCGCCAGATCGGCGTCGGCGGCTTTGTTGGACGCATCGGTATCGACCAGGGCCGAGGCCTCGTTGGTCATGATCTCCTTGAGGATGGAGGCGATGCTTTTGCGCTTGGCGAACCATTGCCGCCTGATCTTGGTCAGCAGCTTGGTCGCGTCGGTCTTGTCGAGCATCACCGCCCGCGTCGACCAGCGATAGGGAAAGGCCAGCCGGTTCAACTCGTCGAGAATGCCGGGCGTGGTTGCGGTCGGGAAACCGACAATGGTGAGGATGCGCAGATGCGAACTGCCCAGACGCGGTTCCAACCCGCCGGTAAGCGGCTGATCGGCGAGCAGCGCGTCGAGATACATCGGCGTTTCAGGAACGCGGACGCGGTGGCGTTTGGTCGAGATGCAGCCATGCAGATAGGTCAGCGTCTCGGCGTCATCGAGCCATGCGCATTCCGGCATGAAACCGTCGATGAGCTGGATCACCCTGTCGGTGCGGTCGATGAAGCCGCGCAGGATCTCACGAGCGTCGACGCCGGATTGTTCGCGGCCCTCGTAGAGCCAGCTCTCGGCACGCGCCGCGTCTTCGGCGGGCGGCAGATAGAGGAAGGTCAGGAAATAGCTGGATTCGAAATGCGTGCCGGCTTCCTCGAACCCGGCCTTGCGCTCGGCATCGACCAGTGCCGATGCCGCATCGGGAAAGCGGCTTGCCGGATAGGTGGCGGCGGCATGGCGCTGCGCCTCGACGAAAATGGCCCAGCCGGAGCCGAGGCGGCGGAAGGCGTTGTTCAGTCGCCCCGCGACGGCCACCAGTTCGGCCGGCACAGCGGAATCCAAATCCGGGCCACGGAACCGCGCCGTTCTCTGGAAGCTGCCGTCCTTGTTGAGCACGACGCCGTCTCCGGCCAGTGCCGCCCAGGGCAGGAAGTCGGCGAGTCGTGTGACGGTGCGACGATATTCTGCAAGGTTCATCATGATGGTTGTTCTCCTCAGGCGCCGAGATGACCGGGGATGCGCAGATGGCGGCGCACCACATCGACGAACATCGGATCGCGTTTGGCCGCCCAGACGGCCGCAAAATGCCCGAGCAGCCCAAGCGCGATGCCGACCAGCCAGAGGCGCAAGCCCAGGCCAAGGGCTGCGGCCAGCGTGCCGTTGACGATGGCGATCGAACGCGGGGCGCCGCCGAGCAGGATGTGCTCGGTCAGCGCCCGGTGAACGGGGACCGAGAAACCGGGTACTTCGCCGGACTGGTCATTGAGGCCCGTCATCAAACCAGCGCCCCGCCGCCGAAGGAGAAGAAACTGAGGAAGAACGAGCTGGCCGCGAAGGCGATCGAGAGGCCGAAGACGATCTGGATCAGCTTGCGGGCGCCGCCCGAACTGTCGCCGAAGGCTAACGTCAGGCCGGTGACGATGATGATGATGACCGCGATGATCTTGGCGACGGGACCTTCGATCGATTGCAGGATCGATTGCAGCGGCGCTTCCCACGGCATGGACGAGCCGGAGGCGTGGGCAGCGGGGGCGAGGATCAGGCTGGCATAGGTGACGGCGGCAGCCGTCGCGATATGGCGGCGGACGCGCAGGGCACGGCGGATCATGTTGGTTCTCCTGTGAGGTTGGGGGTTGAGGGCACGACGCGGTAGTCGCCGTCGGGACCGAGGCCTTCGACGCGGGCGAGTTCGGCAAGGCGGCGCAGAGTTCCGCGGCCCGACAGCACGGCGACCAGATCGATGGTCTCGGCAATCAGCGCGCGCGGGACCGTGACGACGGCTTCCTGAATGAGCTGCTCGAGACGGCGAAGCGCGCCGATGCCGGTGCTGGCGTGGATGGTGCCGATGCCGCCGGGATGGCCGGTGCCCCAGGCTTTCAGGAGGTCAAGGGCTTCCGGGCCGCGCACCTCGCCGATGGGGATGCGGTCGGGCCGCAGGCGCAGCGACGAGCGAACCAGATCGGAGAGCGACGCCACGCCGTCCTTGGTGCGCAGCGCCACGAGGTTCGGCGCGGCGCACTGAAGCTCGCGGGTATCTTCGATCAGCACGACGCGATCGGAGGTCTTGGCGACTTCGGCCAGCAGGGCGTTGGTGAGCGTGGTCTTGCCGGTCGAGGTGCCGCCGGCGACGAGGATGTTTTTGCGCTCAATGACCGCGATGCGCAGCGCCTCGGCCTGGTCGCCCGTCATGATGCCGGCGGCGACGTAATCGTCGAGGGTGAAGACGGCGACGGCGGGTTTGCGGATGGCGAAGCTCGGCGCGGCGACGACGGGAGGGAGAAGCCCCTCGAACCGTTCCCCCGTCTCGGGGAGTTCCGCCGAGACACGCGGAGCGCCGGAATGGACCTCGGCGCCGACATGGTGTGCGACCAGACGCACAATCCGTTCGCCGTCCGCTGGCGACAGCCGCTCGCCCGTATCGGACAGGCCTTCGGAGAGCCTGTCGATCCAGAGCCGGCCATCAGGATTGAGCATCACCTCGACGATCGACGGGTCTTCCAGAAACCGGGCGATGGCGGGGCCAAGGGCGGTGCGCAGCATGCGCGCGCCTCGCGTCGTCGCCTGTGATGTCTGAGAAGATTCCGCCATGTCGTCCCCTTGCGTTCAGGGACCGTTCGGCCAGCCCTGGATCGGGGATGAGTAAGAGAGGCAGGAATTAAGCCCGCGCAACAGCTTCAAGGGCGTAGTAGTGGGCTGGCGTGGAAAGACAGGGAAACGGAAAGACCGCGACGACTTCATCTGGTCGGAGTTGAGGCAATTCAGTTAGTCGACGGTGGTTCCTTTTCTTCATCCCCTTGCGAAAATCGGGCGACATCATCCGGTATTTCCTTGAGGAAGCTCTGCCCCTTTTGCAATCGACGACCGAGTGTTTCCACGAAGCCCTCGTAGCGTTCGCGCCCTTTAATTTGCGCGGCGGATTGCGCGTCGGGAGGAAGCGGTGGTGTGATCGTCAGCCAGAAGCGGACGAACAGCGCCAGGGTTTCGGCGGTGACGCCGAGATCGCGCTCCATGCGCTGCGCCTGCCGCGACAGCCGGTCGAGGCGGCGAGCGAAGGCCGCCTCTCGTTTGTCGGCGCCATCTGGCGATAGGAAGGACGCCACGGCCGCCTCGACGATGGCGGAGCGTGAAAGCTTCTTGCGTTCGGCCAGTTCGGAAATCCCCTTCACCAGGTCCGAGGGCAGATAGACGTTCATCCGGTCGCGCATGGGCTTCCTCACAGGTCCATATTGTCATTGGGGTCCATGGCGATCTGCCGGGCGACACCGCGCATCTGCTGGCGCAGCATGCGGGATTGTCGGGCCGCATCTTCCGGTTCATCATCCATCACGATGTCGAATTCATTGGACGGGTTGGGCTGCGTGTTTTCCTTGGCGATAGCGACGTGATCGGGTAGTTCCGGCTCGCGGCGCAGTCCGCTATTGGCGGCGTCCTTTTCCGTCTTCTGGATCTCGGCAAGTAGGGCAGCATCCGGCGTTTGTGGCTTCAGCTCCGTCCAGGCGTCTTTCCGCGTGGTTCGTATGGTTTTGGCCGGGTCCGGCGGCGGTAGTAGGCGCTCGGTGAACCGCTTGTCCTCGAAGTATCGTGCCTTGTTGGCCCGGATCGGCGGGGTCGCCGCGAGCATGACTATCTCGTCGTTGGGCGGAAGCTGCATGATCTCGCCGGGCGTCAGCAGCGGACGAGCGGTCTCCGAGCGCGAAACCATCAGATGCCCGAGCCAGGGCGAGAGACGATGGCCGGCATAGTTCTTCATCGCCTTCATCTCGGTGGCCGTTCCGAGCGCGTCCGACACCCGCTTTGCGGTGCGTTCGTCGTTGGTGGCGAACGAGACGCGCACATGGCAATTGTCGAGGATGGAGTTGTTGGCGCCATAAGCCTTTTCGATCTGATTGAGGGACTGCGCGATCAGGAAGGCTTTGAGGCCGTACCCTGCCATGAAGGCCAGGGCGCTTTCGAAGAAATCGAGCCGGCCGAGCGCCGGGAACTCGTCGAGCATCATCAAGACGCGATGCCGTCGGCTCTTGGTATGGAGATCCTCGGTCAGGCGGCGGCCGATCTGGTTGAGCACCAGGCGGATAAGAGGCTTGGTGCGTGAGATGTCTGAGGGCGGCACTACGAGATAGAGCGTGGCGGGTCGCTCGTCCTCGATGAGGTCGGCGATGCGCCAGTCGCAGCGGCTCGTCACCTCGGCGACGACGGGATCGCGATAAAGGCCGAGAAACGACATGGCTGTGGACAGCACGCCGGATCGTTCGTTGTCGGATTTGTTCAGCAACTCGCGCGCAGTTGAAGCAATGACCGGATGCGGGCCTTTCTCGCCGAGGTGCGGCGTGGTCATCATCGCCGCCAGCGTCGTCTCGATCGGGCGCTTCGGGTCGGAGAGAAATCCGGCGACACCGGCCAGCGTCTTGTCCGGTTCGGCATAGAGGACATGCAGGATGGCGCCGACCAGCAGCGAGTGGCTGGTCTTCTCCCAATGGTTGCGCTTCTCCAGCGAACCTTCCGGGTCGACCAGCACGTCGGCGACGTTCTGGACGTCGCGGACCTCCCACTCGCCACGCCGGACTTCCAGCAGCGGATTGTAGGCGGCGGATTTGGTGTTGGTCGGATCGAACAGCAGCACGCGGCCATGAAGCGCGCGAAACCCTGCGGTGATCTGCCAGTTCTCGCCCTTGATATCGTGAACGACGACAGAGCCGGGCCAGGTCAACAAGGTGGGGACGACGAGGCCAACGCCCTTGCCGGAGCGGGTCGGGGCGAAGCACAGAACATGCTCCGGGCCATCGTGGCGGAGGTAATCGCGCTCAAGCTTGCCGAGAACGACGCCATCCTGACCGAGCAAGCCTGCGCCCTTCACCTCGGCGGGGGTCGCCCAGCGGGCCGAGCCATAGGTGGCGATAGTCTTGGCTTCGCGCGCCCGCCACACCGACATGCCAATGGCGACAGTGATGGCGATAAAGCCACCGGATGCGGCGATCATCCCGCCGATGTTGAAAATCCCGGGGGCATAGGCCTCATAGGCATACCACCACCAGAAAAACATCGGCGGGTAGTAGACTGGCATCCCCGCCAGATCGAACCAGGGCGTGCCGAGCTGAGGTTGAAAGCCAAGCTGCCAGGCCGTCCATTGTGTCGCGCCCCAGATCGACATGATTACGATCAGGAAAACGACGAGGATTTGGCCCCAGAGTATTTTGGTCGCGGACATTGGCGTTGTCCCTTCTTCGTTGCGGTTGATGTCCGTGCCCGGCGTTACACGCCGAGGTCGCGTTTGCGGCCAAGGCTCCAGTCGATGCCGCCACTAGCGTTGGCGACGCCGGCGATGTGCTGGCCGAGTTTCTTTTCGAGCGGTGGGCTCCAGGGCACGAGCTGGAAGCCAAGCCCGTTGTCGATCATGGCGAAACGGCCGGATGCGAGCGTCAGGCGCTGGCGATAGACCCCGGCGACATGCTCGCCCGCTTGTGCCTTCAGGTGCGGCAAGCCGGTCTCGGTCGAGAGCCTCGCGCCGACGGCATCCAGCTCACGCTGGCGCAGCGTCTTGAGGAGATCGCGCTGCGGGATGATGCGCTGACCCTGACGGCGGGCGAGGCCCTCCTCAGTCAGATGGTCTTCGCGGGCCGTCATGGCGTCGCGGACCTCGCGCCCGAAACCGCCCATGGCAAGCGAGGTTGGTTCACGCTCGACCAGGCGATGATCGAGCCAGGTGGCGCCCGGCGCCATGATCTGCCGGTTGAGGTCGAGGTCGGAACGGCTGGCCAGGACCACAGTCGGGTTCGGGTCCTCGGGGCCGCCGAAGCGGCGGACCTCGACGATGCCGCCGATGGGCGGGGAATGCTCGAACGCCTCGATGCCACGGAAACGAACATGGTGGGCGCGGCCATCGATGCCGTCGATCACGGCATAGGCTTCGCCGGTCAGTTCATGCTGAAGGCCCTTGTCCACGAGCCGGCCGATGACGGGTGTCCCGGCCGTGCCGCCGTCGATCACATAGTCGGCGACACCGCGATCCTGACCGCGCTCGGTGAAGGCGCGGTGCATGGTCTTGATGATGTCACCACGCATGCCGAGATCGCGCAGGGACCGCTCGGCCTCCAGCCCGACCATCCATTCCCCCGGTGCGGCTGGCGAGGCGAGGCCCATCTTTTCCAGATGCTGAAGGCGGCCGACCATCAGGCGTCGGAGTTCGGGATCGGCCGTACCAGGATTTTCCGGCCGCAGGTCGATGAAGCCGGTCTCGTCGGCGGCGATGCGTATCTCGACATCGAGCCGCGTCCAGCGCTCGGCCGTTATCTCCCTGTCCAGGGCGTTGCGGATTTCGTGTTCGGGCTTTGGGCCGAGTTCGATGGAGACGAGATCCTCGGCGCGAGAGCGTAGGCCGCGGCTGATATAGTCGCGCGAGATCACGAGGTCTGCGCCGGTTTCGTCGACGCCGCGCACGATCAGATGGACGTGCGGGTTGTCGGTGTTCCAGTGATCGACGGCCACCCAATCGAGCTTGGTGCCGAGATCGGATTGCATCTGGCTGGCGAGATCGCGGGTGAAGGCGCGAATGTCGGTCAGGTCGCCGGCGTCTTCGGGCGAGACGATGAAGCGGAAATGATGCCGATCATCCTTGCAACGTTCAGTGAAGGCTATGTCATCGACGAGGTCGCTGCCGGCATCGAACATCACCGTCTTTTCCCCGTCTCGGGTGACGCCCTCGCGCTTCAGATAGGACAGGTGCGCCGAGAGCGGGGCGGAGCGAAACGCCTTGCCGGAGTGGCGGGCGATCCGGGCGGTGACCACGACACGGCGGTTGCTGCCAAACAGGCGGTTGCGGCTGAACGTGTTGCGGCCGCGCCCGAAGGTCGAACGGCCTCGCGCCGCTGTCCCGCCGCCAGATCGTGACACCCCGCCGCTGCCGGTGTGGCCAGCCTTCTTCGCAGCGCGCAGCACCTGATTGATGAAGCTCTTGGGCTTGCCGCCACGGGTGCTCTTGATGCGCCCTGGCCGGACATTGAAGTCGCTGTCGCCTTGGCTCATGGCCGCGCCCTCCAGCAGGCCAAGACGGGCACGGTGCCGGAAACAGCCTTGTAATCATTGAATAAAACGCGATCAGCGGCACTGCTCCCGACCGACCGGCACGACAAAAACCAAGCCAAGTCAGAGACTTGGGCGACGGTGGACATGGCGCTTTTATCTTGCCCTCTGCCTGTCGTTACCTGTCTCCACCCCTGCCATCCCGCACCTCCTTTCCAAAAGCACGCCACGCTGCGCCACACCGCGAAACCCGTCATTGCGGGCCTCCTGCACCTGATCGGGCGACAAACAGGCTGCCCGATTGCGGTAATATCCCCGAAACGTCGCGCACAGTCGTTGCAGCCGGAGCGTCGACAGAAGCGGCATCAGTCTGCACGGGAATGGCAGAAGATGGGCCGTCCGAGCCCGCGATGAACAACGGCGCGCGCCGCCAGACATGCGGATCGACGGCAGCGACAACGACAGCACCAGAATTGTCGGGAGCGATTTCGCCCGCACCGACAAGGGGCGCGAGCGTGGCGACATAGGCGCGGGTTTCTGCCGGGAGGGGGCGGCCTGCGAGGTATTCCTCGTAGCGACCGGGACCGGCATTGTAGGCCGCGAGGAAGCCCGACGAACTGTAGCGGTCGTGCATCTCACGCAAGTAAGCCGTGCCCGCCATGATGTTGTCGCGCGGATCGTAGGGGTCGTTGCCGAGGCGATAACGGGCGCGCAATTCGGCCCAGGTCGCGGGCATCACCTGCATCAGCCCCATCGCGCCCGCCGACGATATGGCTCGCACGTCACCGGCGCTTTCGACGCGGCGAACGGCGCGTATCCAGTGCTCGGGAATGCCGAAGCGCTGCGAGGCTTCGGTGACGAAGGCGGCATGCGGATCGGCCGTCGACGATCGCGTCACCGGCACGCTCTGCGCCTGTGTGACAACTGGCGGCGTGACGATGAGAAGAAGGCCGGAAAGGAGAAGGAGGGCGCTGCGCCGGACGGCGGGAAGCCGTCCGGTCGCAATGGTGTTGGCGGATCTTGTGCGAGGGAGGCCCATCGGTCACTCCCGCTCGCTGCGCTTGGGCTGGCGGTTCCAGTGTAGCGACCATGAAGTTTCATCGTCGCCGTTCTGGAACAGGTTGGCGCGGAATGGCTGAGCGAAAGCGGGATCGTCGATCAGCAGTGATACATAGTCGCCAGCCTTCTCGCCGGTGCGCTTCCAGCCCGCTCCAATCTCCGGTGCATCGTCATCACCGCCGTGCATAATGCGGTAGTCCGGCGCGTTCTCGGCGTCCGATGGTTCGGCCGGAACGATGGTGAGTTCGCGGTAAAGAGTGAGCGTATGGATGCGCCCGATAAAACCCGTCTCCTCGCGGGTGAATTGACCGATCTGCGGCATGGGTTGGTTCCTTCCTGTTGCGGTGGGAGAGCTGGCGGCGAGCGGTGCGCCCGCCGCAGGCGTGGCGTTCACCGCGTTGACGCGCGCCATTCGAAGCGGCCTTCGCCGTCATTGTCGGTCCACAGCGGAACCGCGCGACCGATGATCGAAACCGACGGGATCGGGCCGAAATACCGACCGTCCAGGCTGTCGGGGACTTCCCAGTTCATCAGGAAGATTTCGCCGTCGGCGATCACACGGCAGCCCTGCCAGGCCGGCAGCGGTCGACCGATGCGGTCGCGCTCGAGCGCCGTTCCCATCTCGATCCCGTCGACGGCGATGGCGACGCCCGTCCGACAGACGGTCTGACCGGGAAGACCCAGCACGCGCTTCAGGAGCGGCATGTTGCGGGGCAGATAACCCCCGTCGTCAAGGAAGCTCACCATCGGTTCGGGCGCATCGACGGCGACCAGATCGGTGACTTCAAGATGTCCCACCGGTTCGACGATGTAGAACCCGATCGGCGTGCTGGCCGACGCATTCCAGATGAGCTTGGTCGGGGCGTCTATCCAGGTGGAGACGGCGACGCCGCTGGTGGCGATGAACGTCGCCACGGCCCAGATGAAGCGGCTCATGGTTCCGCCCTCCGCCGCAGTAGCCACGCCTGATGCTGTTCGGCGGTATATGCGCGCGGCTCGTGACTGGCGGTCAGTCGGTTGTGAACATGCCGCCAATAGTCCGGTGCGACATCGACCGGATCGAGGCCCATCGCCTCGATGGCGTCGATCAGTTGCAGCACCCGTTCGACCTTCGGCCAGCCGTCGATCTTGAGCAGGATTTCGCCGCCTGGACGCACGAAGGGCAGCGTCTGGAACGGCTCGCCGGGACCAATGGCGCGCACGATGTCGACGCGTGAGATGATCGTACCGTAGTCATTTGACGCCCAGCGGACGAACGCGAACAGGCTGTTCGGCGCAAAGCCGACGACACGCCGCCTGCGGTCGAGGATCTGGTCGCAGCTCTCTCGACCGAACCTGATCCAGTGTTCGATCTTCCTTTCGATCCACGTCAGTTCGACGAGGGTGGTGAACGGTGCGGGGCTGGCCGGTGACGGGCCGCCGCGCACGCGGGGAGCCGCGTTTCCGGTCATGAGGGGTCTCCTGATGGTGGTGGGAATTTGCGCGAGAGCAGCTCGCGCAGCATGTCGGCGACAGTCGTCCCACGCTGAAAGGCTGCGATCTTGATGCGGCCGCGCAGGTCCGGCGTGACGTCGACCGTCAGCCGGGCGGTGAATGCGCCGTCCTTCGCTGGTGACGACGGCGGCGCTGCCGCGGCGGCGCCGGACGATTTGATCCAGTGTTCGGGATCGGCAGGCCGCGCAGCGAAGCCACGCTTTCGCGGCGGCTTCGTCATGGCGACAGCCTCCCGACCTCGGTGGCAAGTGCAGCGATCTCGCGCGCGGCCATGCTGTCGGCATCGGCCTCGAAGACGAGGCGGCCGGTTTGCGCCAAGTCGGCGAAAGCGATGCGCTGGCCGATGGTGGCCGCAAGCAACGGCGGATCGTGATCCGCCAGTGTCTCAGCCGTTTCGCGGGCGATGACGGTGCGGGCGGCGCAGCGGTTCAGCACGAAGCGGGCAGCAAGGTCGGGCCGGTAGATGCGCGCCTCTGTGATCAACGCCAGCATTTCGGCGGAGGCCCAGCCGTCGAACGGTGACGGCTGCACGGGGATCAACACCAGATCGGCGGCGAGAAGTGCTGAGCGCATCAGCCCGGCGATACGCGGCGGTCCATCGATGACAATGTGATCGGCGTCGCGGGCCAGTTCGGGCGCTTCGCGATGCAGGGTGTCGCGGGCCAGGCCGACAATGCCGAACAGGCGTGGCAGGCCCGCACGTGCCCGCTGCTGCGACCAGTCCAGCGCCGAGCCTTGCGGATCGGCATCGATCAGGGTGACGCGCTTGCCTTCGCTGGCCCATTGGCCCGCCAGATGCAGGGCGAGCGTCGTCTTGCCGACACCACCTTTTTGATTGAGGAGCGCCACGATCATCGGGCGCTCCCGCACTCGCGGCCATCGCGCAGGCGGATGGTGTCATCGGTCTGGATCGGTGCAATAGACCCGTTTGGCCGCCCGCCGCCGCTGTTGTTCACAGCGCCATCTACAAAAGAAGAGTTAGATTCTGGGTTAGACTCTAAGTTAAGGGTCGGAATCGCCGTTTCGGGCCAGAGGGTTAGCTGCGATCCGTGCGTGCGAAGTCCCGATGGCGCTGCGTGTGAAGTCCCGATACCGTTTGCGTGCGAAGTCCCGAGCGCTTCCACAGGTTTATCCACAGGCCCTGTGGAAAACTCTGCGGGCAAGATTCTAAGCAGTTCACGCGGCCCCTGGCGCTCGATGCGCAAACGATAGCCGGGCAGCGGCTGGCGGATAGTGATGCGCCGGAGCTGGAGGGCGAAGTCGGAAACCCGCACCAGGCTGCCGGACTTTTCATGGAGATGAGGGATCTCGAACACCCAGCCGTTCGGCTGGCGACCGGCGTGTTTGCGGGCAACGCGGTAGAGCCAGCGTTCGATGCCGCCGGTCAGCCGGAAATAGGCAGGGTCGATGGCCAGAACCAATGTCCGGTCGATGACGCCGCGATAGAACCAGTCGGGCAGGACGAACTCCATGCCCTCGACGCGGCCGTCGGCGCGGGTCAGTTCCTCCCATTCGTTGATCCAGGAGAACTGGTGCCGACGCCAATGTTCGCCGTGGCGGATGGTCGTGCGGATGGAGGTGGATTGCAGGCGCGACAGCGCGCCCTTCAGCAGCCGGTAGTCACGGGCGCCGGTTTCGCGGCCCGTGGCCATGAGGAGCTGGTAGGGTGTGAAGCGCAGGAAGCGGGATGTCTTGAGGCCGAGGTTTTCGGCCTCAACGATCTGGCTGGCGGCCCAGATTAACACGTCAGCATCCCAGATGGTCGCCATGCCATGTTCCGGCACGGCGAAGACCTCGACGCGGACGTCGCCGGTTTCATAGAGGATCGGCACGACGCGCTTGGCCTTGGCCAGCGAGAAGAAGGGCCGTTCCATGAGGTCGCGCTGATCGCGCGGGCTGGCGTCGCCGGTGGCTACGATAAAGGGATCGAGCTTGCTCCGCTCGCTGGAGGTGATGAGTGTTGATTTCCACTGAGAGCTGACCCAGGATTTCCATCAAGAACTGACCCGGCTTAGATGATGTTGGACTGGTCAGGTGGTGGTCAAGTTCCGTGTTTTCTCTTTCGTCGGTTTCTCGCATTTGGCC
>NZ_JAAAMJ010000036.1 GCF_010500835.1 Aurantimonas aggregata
GCCAAATGCGAGAAACCGACGAAAGAGAAAACACGGAACTTGACCACCACCTGACCAGTCCAACATCATCTAAGCCGGGTCAGTTCTTGATGGAAATCCTGGGTCAGCTCTCAGTGGAAATCAACATTCCGGCTCCCAGGGGCCACCAGCGCGTCCGGCTTCGCATCGGCTCGAACCGCTCAAGGCCTCTGCCAAGCTCGGCCCAGAGACGCCCCAGCGCAAAGCGCCACGCCTCATACTCAATCGGCATACAAAAATCCGCTCACCCAAATTTGCTATTTCCGCCTCAGCCGCCCGACCAAGCGGAAGATCGGTTCGGCGGCGGCCATGATCAGGATGACCCGCACGATGTGATGGGTCGCGACGAAAGCGGCCTCAATCTGCAGCGCGAGCGCGATGACGCTCGTTTCCACCAGCCCGCCGGGCGAGTAGGCGGGCGCGATCGAAACGACGTCGAGCGGCGTCAGGGCGGCAAGCGCGATGGCGAAGCCGACGGCGCTGACGATCAGGATGGCGAAGGCGCCGAGTGACAGGACCACCATCCGCAGCATCTCGCGCGGCGTCGTCCCGACGAAGCGGCAGCCGAGCGTGGTGCCGAGCACGAGTTGGGCGATCCACACGATCTCGCGCGGCGGCGACGAATGCGTCCAGCCGATCATGTGAACGAAGCCGCTGGCGATCATCGGTCCGAGCAGAATCGGCGCCGGCAGCTTGAGCAGACGGCCGAGAGCGGCGACGACGACGCCGGTGGCGACGAGCCACAGGACCGAGTCCAGACTGGCCGCGTTGATGGGTCCGCCCGCCCCGCGGCCCGTGCCGATGTCGCCCCCGCCGAGGGCGGGGATCAGGAACGGCAGGCTGACGACGGTCAGGGGGATGCGGATCGCATGGACAAGCGCGATCCGCCGCGCATCGCCGCCGCGCGCCTGGCCGAGCAGAACCATTTCCATGAGCCCGCCCGGCATCCCGGCGAAATAGGCGGTCGGCAGATCGTTGCCGCCGATCGTGCGGAAATAGACGACGCAGGCGGCGCCCGAAACGAGAAGGAACAGCGTCAATCCGAGCAGCGTCGAAACCCAGGCCGCCATCTGGCCGATGAGATCGGCCGAGAAGCTGGCGCCGAGAAGGACGCCGAGCACGACCGTCATCGGCGGGCGCACGATCCCGGGTGCGCGCACGGGCACGGCGACGAGGGCGGCCAGCGTGCACGCCAGCATCGGTCCCAGCATCCAGGGCAGTGACCAGCGAAAGTGGAGAAAGACACAAGCTCCGATCCCGCCGATCCCGGGCGCCCGCGCAAAGCGAGGATAGTCGAACCGGATATTGACGTGTCTTTCGACTTGGGACCGCCTGGCTGGATAATTTCCAGGAAGTACTGCTCACTCTGGCGGGCTGCCTCCTCTTCGGCGCAGGAACAGGATCCAGCCAGACCCAACCAGTCGCTTCTGCCACGTAGGTCTGTCAGATCTCTGCTTAAAGCTCACCACCCGTCCCCCTGCATTGGGGCGCCATCGTTACTGAAGGAGGGGCCCTCACCTGTCACAGAGCTTGCGAGAACCTCGATAAGGCTGAAACGTGCAGTCCGACGAGCGGAACGAGCGATATGCCCGCGAACAGGCGCGGACGTTGCAAGAGGGCGCGACCGGGGCCGCATCCGGGGCGCCCGTTCTTGCCATCAGATCCGAGATACTCGACGGCGCGGTGTCCGCCCCAGGGGATGCGGATGGGACGGCCCTCGGCTCCGAATTGGAGGAAACCGGTCCCGTCGGCGGGGGTGCCCCGGCCGCGGCGTTCATGAAAGTCCTCCAGATGGAAGCGGGCAACTGCCCCCCGGTGACGTCGTTCATGGGCGTGCCGTCGTCGTTGCCCACCCACACGCCCACCGTTAGCGCCTCGTTGAAGCCGATGAACCACGCATCGCGCGAATCCTGGCTGGTCCCCGTCTTGCCAGCCGCGAAGCCGTCAAGTCCGGCTTCCTGTCCGGTGCCGCGCTCGACCACGAGCCGGAGGAGCGAAACGAGACCCTCCTGATGCTCGGCGAGCTCGCGCTGGGGCAGCGTCGATGGTCCGACACGAAAGCTCTGGCTCTGCTCGTCCGCTGCAAACGAGCTGATGCCCCAGGGCTCGATCGGCGTCCGGCCCGCCCGGACCGAGGCGTATGCCCCAGTCAGGTCCAGAAGGCTCGCTTCGGAAGCGCCGAGAGCGAGGCTTGGCATCGCCGCGAGCGGAGCATCGACACCGAGGTCTCTCGCCGCCGCTATGACCTCGTCGATGCCGACCTCCATGGCCAGCCGCACGGTGGCAGCGTTAAGGGACCGGGCGAAGGCTTCGGCCAGCGTCACCCGGCCGTGGAACTTGCCGCCGAAGTTTTCCGGCGCCCACCCATCGATTTCAATCGGAGTATCCTCGATCCGGTCGTTCGGGGTAAGCCCTTGGCGAAGGGCCGCGTAATAGACGAAGAGCTTGAAGATGGAGCCTGGCTGCCGCTTTGCCGTCACTGCCCGGTTGAACTCGGACGCCTCGTAGTTCCGCCCGCCGACCATCGCGACCACCGCACCGTCGGGACGCAGCGCAACGAGAGCTGCCTGGGAAACGCCTTGTGCTTCGCCCAGGGCGTCGAGCGCCTGTGTGACCGCCTGTTCAGCTAGGGATTGCAGTTGGGGATCGAGCGTTGTCTTGACCTTGATGGTGCCGCGGAATGGCCCCGCGATTTCCCGCGCTTGCGAAATGACCCAGTCCGCGAACCACGTTCCGGCGCTCATGTCGGGGCGGGTGGGACTCAGGACGGCAGAGGCCGAATGCGCACGGGCAGTCGACGCATCGTCGAGGTATCCGGCGTCCGCCATCGCCGCGAGAACGACCGCTGCGCGCTCCTTGGCCCCCTCCAGATTCTCCAGTGGGTTGAGCTGTGACGGTGCCCGGATCAGCCCGGCAAGCATGGCACTCTCCGCCAGCGTCAGTTCGCCGACGGATTTGCCGAAATAGACCAGCGCCGCCGCCGGCATGCCGGTCGCGCCGGCGCCGAGATAGATGTTGTTGAGGTAGCGGGTAAGAACCTGATCCTTGCCCAGCCGGTTCTCGATCCAGAAGGCGAGGAAGACCTCTTGTAGCTTGCGCTTCAGGGTTCGGTCGCGCTCCAGATAGAGAACCTTGATGAGCTGCTGCGTGATCGTGCTGCCGCCCTCAAGCACTTCACCCGCAGAGACGTTGCGGATGAAAGCCCTGCTAATTCCCCGCAGATCGATGCCGGAATGGCTGTAGAAGCGGCGATCTTCGATGCTCAGAACCGCCTGGACCAGATGCTCCGGGAACTCGGCCAATTCGGCGTAGCTGCCCTGATAGGGACCCTTCTGCACCATTGCCTGACCATCAGACGCCTCCAGGACCACAGTGGGCTCGGTCGTGCCACTGATCACCGAGGCCAGCGGTACATCGTGGAGAGCCCAGACCGCGGTGCCAATCATCAGAAGGAACAACCCGACGAAGGCGATCGCCAGGCCCGACAGCACGCGGCGAATGCGGGAATTGCCGCCAGTCGGCCTCGTGAAATGTCCTCGCAGCATCGAGCGCGCGCGCCCGAGACCCTGCGCCGCCGCCCCAGCGACACCGGACCAGCGCGGATCGTCTTTCACGATGGTGAAAGACGGCAGACTCGACCAGCCCTCACGCAGCCGAGCCACGACGGCCAGGAGCACAGCAGACAACCAGCGGCCAAGGCGAGCGGCATCGGCGCCGAGCGCCTTGGCGAATACGACGAACGCAGTCCGGGTCTGGCTTGCCCCGCCGCGATCGCCGGCTTCGCCTCCCGAGGCGTCACCCTTTTCAGGCCCGACGATTCCGGCAGCGCCAGTCACCGGCGGTTCATTTCCTGCATCCTGCATCGGCGTTTCCAACCTGTCGCGCCAGGAGATGGCGCATTCAATCGTCGTGAATAGAGGGAACGCCTCCGGCTGCCTAAGGCGGAATTACAGGCCGCAACGTCCTCTAGGATATGCGCCCATTCGGTCACAGCGACGGATTTGACGCGGATCGAGCATTTCAGCGTTTGGGCGTAGTAGAAGTGAAATTATGCCTGACGGCGCCGACCAGTCGATGGATGATACTTCGCGCCGCTCGCTCTCAGCGCCAGCCGTCATCTGACCGCCCGGGGCATCAAGGTCATTTCATGGCCGAAGTCGGACGGATGCGCTTGCTCCCTTCGTGTCTTCTGTAATGGATACAATAGCTTAGATCGTAATTGATCGTCATGTTGATGAACCTCGGATGAACGACGGAATTGGCGGCGACGACCGGCCCAGATGGAGCAGGAACCAAGCCGCGATGCCTCCTGTTAGCGGCTCGGACAGCACCTCCGACTGAGAGAGGCGCATGCCACCAATGGGAGATCTAAAATGACACTGCGTACGATTCTTGCCGCCAGCGCGGCGACCATGTTCGTTGCGACGGGCCTTCCTGCCGCGGCGCAGACAACCGTTCCTGCTGCCGGGGAGACAACCGTTACCACATCTACGCAAACGGTCTCGGCAACTACCGACCTGAACATCCGGTCCGGTCCCGGCCCGAACTACGACATCGTCGGTGTTATCGGCAATGGTGACGCGGCAACGCTCGAAGGCTGCACCGATAGCGGCGCCTGGTGCCGCGTCACCGTCGACGGCACGGCGGGCTGGGCCTACAGTCAGTATCTGACCGCCGACATGGGCGGTGAGACCGTCGTTGTTACCGAACGCCGCACCGAGTATCCGGTCGTTACCTACGAGGATAGCGGCGGCGCCGGTGAAGTGGGTGGCGCAGCGACGGGGGCCGTTATCGGCGCCGTCGTTGGCGGGCCGATCGGCGCTGCCGTTGGCGGCGCGGCGGGCCTGGTAGCCGGCGCGGCTCTGAACCCGCCGGACGAGCGCATCGAGTATGTCCGTTCCAACCCGGTAGAGACGGTCTATCTCGACGGAGAGGCCGTAGTCGGCGCGCAGCTCCCGGAGGCGGTCGAGCTTCAGGCTATTCCGGACTATGAATACCGCTACGTCTACGTCAACGGGCAGCCGGTCCTCGTTGATCCGAGCAACCGGCAGGTCGTCTACGTCGTCCGGTAACTCTTTCGGACCCGGACTTCAGACCGAAACTCGCGTCGCCCTCGATGGGCGGCGCGAGCGTCTTCGTATCCGCCGGCTGTCACAACTGCCCGAGATCGGGCGGTGCAGTCCCAAACCAGTTCTGCTGCATGAGGATGCGCGCCTCCTGGGCAGCCCTGGCATCCCCGAGCATTCCGGTAGCGCACAGGAAAACCCGCCACGACTCATTCATGAGATCGTTCAATAACCTTGGACAGGCTATCTCCGCCTATTGGCTGAGCGCATTCAGATCGTTTACGTCTGGGCCTCCCCCGCCTTTACGGATGGAGACAGCGGCTCCAGCCCACGTGCCGCGATGTGATCCGAGCGCGTCGAGCTCAGGCATTTCCCGCTTCAGGGTATTCGGCTGGAAGTGACCGACCGGATGGCGTCCAAGAGCTCTTCATCGGTGAACGGCTTACTGAGGACCGGTACGCCTATCGGCCGAGCTCCCAACGCGGTCAAGTCGGCGTATCCCGTGATGATGATCGCAGGCCAGTCCGACCGCAGGTTGCGAGCGAAGCGGACGACTTCCACGCCCGAGACGATTGGCATGGCAAAGTCGGTGATGATCAGGTCGAAGCGGTCGGGATCCTTTTCGAGGATAGCCAGTGCCTCAGCACCGCCTCCAGCGCATACTACTTCGAACTCGCTGTCGCGAAGCAGCGCTGCCGTGGTCGCCAGCAGGCTGCTCGAATCGTCAACGAGAAGAATCACGCCGGTACCCTGGATGGTCGGCACCTTAGGCAGGGCCGGAGGCCGCGGACCTCGCTCCTGCCGCCCTTTGCGATCAGACCGCGGCAGCCAGAGACCGATCTGCGTGCCACGATCGAGGCTGCTCGCTATCTTCAGCGTCCCGCCCGACTGTCTGGCGAAACCGTAGACGGTTGAGAGCCCGAGACCGGTCCCCTTGCCTACGTCCTTCGTTGTGAAAAAGGGCTCGATCACCCGCTCGATGATATCCGGGGGAATTCCGCAGCCCGTGTCCTCGACAACCACGACCACGTAGTCGCCCGCCGGAAGATTGGCAGGGCTGTCGCCGGAAAGTGTCTGGTTTTCCCCACGGACGGTTATCGTGCCTCCGTCGGGCATCGCATCGCGGGCGTTGATGATCAAGTTCATCAGCGCCAGTTCGAGTTGCCGCGGATCGACGAAGGCAGGCCAGATGTCCTCTTCGACTCGCCAGTTCATCCGGATTAGGCCACCCAAAGCAGGTTCTAAAAGGCCGTTGATGTTCGCGGCCAGGTCCGAAAGGTGCAGGACGTCCGGGTCGAGCTGCTGGCGCCGGGAAAATGTCAGCATGCGGCTGATTAGGCCGGCGCCCTGTTCGGCGGCGTGCCGCGTCAGGTTGATGATGTTCTGCACCTCCTCGGTCGGCTGCATCCGCCGCTCGATCAGCTTGAGCCCGCCTAGGATGGATGCGAGCAGGTTGTTGAAGTCGTGTGCGATACCGCCGGTGAGCTTGCCGATCGCGTCCATCTTCTGCGCCTGAATCAGCTGGTCCTCGAGCTCGCGCCGGTCCGTCACGTCAAGGACAGTTCCCGCAACCGTGGTCGCCGCGCCGTCGGCATCCTTCAGGAGGATGATGTGATTCAGGAGATGCTTGTAGGAGCCGTCGGCGCACTGCCACCGATATTGGGCCACCGCCGCGCCACTTACGTCGAGCGTGGCCGCGAGGTTGCTGACAGCATGCTGGTCGCCCGGATGTACCCGGCTCGCCCACAGGTTCGGATCTGCGTCGAAAGCAGCGCTATCGAATCCAGTCAAATTCTTGAGGTCACCACCGATGAAATGCGGCGAAGCGCTCGCGATAGATCGCTCAGAGACGTACATCGCCAGCGGCAGGGAACGCAGGATAAGCGCCTGGCGCTCCTCGGACTGGCGCAGCGCCTGCTCGACCACCAGCTTTTCGGCATTCGCCTTGAGGTTCTGCTCTAGCAGGCGCTGCTCGACGGCGGCCTTCTCGCGTATCTCGCGGGCCTTGTTGAACAGGTCGACGAAGACCGCGACCTTGGACTTCAGGATCGTTGGCTCGAAGGGTTTGAAAACGTAGTCGACCGCGCCCATGTCGTAGCCGCGCAGCATATGCGCGTCTTCCTTGTTGGCCGCGGTCAAAAAGATGATCGGGATGCGCTTGGACTGCTTGCGCTGGCGCAGAAGACGGGCCGTCTCGTAGCCGTCGAGGCCGGGCATGAACACGTCGAGCAGAATGACCGCAAACTCTTCCTTCAGGAGCAGCCGCAGCGCCTCCTCTCCCGAGCGCGCCGTTACGACATCGGCGACGGATTCCAGCACGACTTCGATGGCCAGCAGATTTCGCGGATCATCGTCGACGGCCAGCACCTTCGGACGATAAACGCCGAACGGGACAAGCTGCTCGGCCGCCAGGCCGTTTGCGGGCTTCGCCTTCCAATCGTGAGCGTCCTCCGGCTTGAAGTCCTTTGGCATTGTCACTCCGCCACCGCAGCCGACTGGCCGCTGCTTGAAAACGGCCGCAGACGGGATTGCGACCGTGCGACCCAGACCCGCAACAGCGCGAGGAGAAGCTCGATGTCAACGGGCTTGGAAACGTAATCCGAAGCCCCCGCCTCCAGGCACTTCAGGCGGTCGCCGCGCATGGCTTTGGCGGTCACCGAGATCAGCGGCAGATGCTTGTGCTGCGGGTATTTCCGAATCGCGCGGATGAGCTCGTAACCGTCCATTTCCGGCATCATGATATCGATCAACGCGACGTCGATGTCAGGGTTCTCTTCGAGAATCGACAGCCCCTCGCGGGCGCGCTCGGCATGGAGTACATGAACTCCATAGGTCTCCAGTGCACTGGTCAGCGAGTAGATGTTGCGGATGTCGTCGTCGACGATAAGCACTTTGGCATCCGTCAGCATCGCCGTATCGACTGCGTCCGCGATGAGTTCTTCGCGCTGCTCGACTTCCCCTTCGTTGCGCGCCCCTAGGCCAATCTCCAGAAACCTCTGATGGAGGCGATCCATATCCATCGGGGCCCGGCCCACCTCCTCGGCTTCCCATAGCCCCTCCGACGTCCCGGAGAAAACGTAGATGGGCAAATGGCGAATTCGCGAATCATGCCGCAGGAGATCGAGGAGCACTGAGCCGTTCATGTCGGAAAGCTCTGTGTCCACTGCCAGCCCGTCGGGCTGCAGCTTTCGTGCCAGCGCCAGAGTCTCTGCCCCGCTGATGGAGACGACTCCTTTCAAATCCGCCTTCCGCGCCAGATCCAACAGCATCTTGGCGTGTGCCACGTCCTCCTCGACGATGAGGATGACGCGATCCTCCTGCGAGATGGTCCCGCGGTCGTCAGCGACTTCTAGCGCGCCTGCGAGCGACGAGCTGATTTCGGCGGTCGGAGCAAGATCCCGCCCGGGCTCTGGAGAGGCGTCATCCGCCTCGTTATCGACAGTCTGGAGGGGAATATAGAGCGTGAAGGTGGACCCTTCGCTTGGCTTGCTCCTTACGTGGAGTTCTCCGCCGAGGAGGCGGGCAATCTCGCGGCTGATCGAAAGGCCAAGGCCGGTGCCCCCGTACTTGCGGCTCGTTGTGCCGTCGGCCTGCTGGAAAGCCTCGAAGATCAGCTTCTGCTTGTCAGTCGAGATGCCGATGCCGGTGTCGGTTACCGCGATCGACAGCACGCCCTCAGCTGTGTTGAGGGCCGCATGATCGCTGTTCCAACCGTTCTCCGCCACCTTGATATCAATCGTCACTTCACCGGCGGCCGTGAACTTAAAGGCGTTCGACAGGAGGTTAAGGACGATCTGCTGCAGCCGCTTCTCGTCGCTTTTGACCGTTTCCGGGACATCGTCGGCGAACGAGATCGTGAAGCCGATGTTCTTGTCGGCGGCGATCTGCCGGAACGTTCTCTCCATATGCTGCGTCAGTTCGGCGAGCGAGATGTCGCCGACTTCGATCGAGACGGTGCCGGACTCGATCTTCGAGAGGTCGAGGATGTCGTTGATCAGGCTGAGAAGATCGGTACCCGCGGAGTGAATCGTCCTGGCAAACTCGATCTGCTTGGCATCGAGATTGCCCTGCTGGTTGCTGGCGAGCAGTTTGGAAAGGATCATCAGCGAGTTCAGCGGCGTTCTCAGCTCGTGGCTCATGTTCGCTAGGAACTCGGACTTGTAGCGCGAGGTCAATGCGAGCTGTTCGGCCTTCTCCTCAAGGGCGCGGCGGGCCATCTCGATCTCGATGTTCTTGGCCTCTACCTGCTTCTTCTCGTTCTCCAGAAGCTGGGCCTTCTCCTGCATCTCCTCGTTCGTGGCGTGCAGCTCTTCCTGCTTGGTCGTCAGTTCAGTCTGGCGCGCCTGCAGCTCCGCGGTCAGAAGCTGCGACTGTTTCAGCAGGTCCTCGGTGCGCATGGTGGCGGCGATCGTGTTGAGGACGATGCCGACCGATTCCATCAGCTGATTGAGGAAGGACTGGTGCGACTCCCGGAATTCGCCGAACGAGGCGAGCTCGATGACAGCGCGCACCTCGTCCTCGAACAGGGCGGGCAGGATGATGACATTGGCGGGGTCGGCTCGGCCGAGACCCGACGATATCTGTAGGAAGTCGGACGGAACGTCCTCCAGGAGGATCGCCCGCTTGTCGGCGGCGCTCTGCCCGATCAGGCCCTCGCGCAACGCCACGTGGTGCTTGAGGTTCCCCGCATTCTCTGCCCCGTAGCTCGCGGCAAGTTCCAGATGCAGCGCGTCCTCCTCGCGGGTGGTCACGTAGAAGACGCCGTACTGCGCATTCACCAGCGGCGCCAGCTCCGACATGATCAGGGTCGAGACCGTCTTCAGGTCGCGCTCGCCCTGCAGCATGCGCGAGAAACGGGCTAGGTTGGTCTTCAGCCAGTCCTGCTCGGCGTTCTTGAGGGTCTGATCCTTGAGATTGCGGATCATCTCGTTGATGTTGTCCTTCAGGACGGCCATTTCGCCCGAGGCTTCCACCGCGATGGAACGCGAGAGGTCGCCCTTTGTCACGGCCGTCGCGACATCCGCAATGGATCTCACCTGGTTCGTCAGGTTGGCTGCGAGCTGATTAACGTTGTCGGTGAGGTCGCGCCAAAGGCCCGCGGCCCCTGGGACGCGAGCCTGACCGCCGAGCTTGCCCTCGATGCCGACCTCCCGCGCCATGTTGGTCACTTGGTCAGCGAAAGTCGCCAGGGTCTCGATCATGCCGTTAATTGTCTCAGCGAGCGTCGCGATCTCGCCCTTGGCGTCCACCGAAAGCTTGCGCTTGAGGTTGCCCTCGGCGACGGCAGTCACGACGTCGGCAATGCCACGCACCTGATTAGTCAGGTTGGTCGCCATCAGGTTGACGTTGTCGGTGAGGTCCTTCCAAGTGCCGGCGACGCCCTGTACCTGCGCCTGGCCGCCGAGCTTGCCCTCGGTTCCCACCTCGCGCGCAACGCGCGTCACCTCGGAGGCGAAGGAGTTCAGCTGGTCCACCATCGTGTTGATAGTGTCCTTCAGTTCCAAGATTTCGCCCTTTACGTCGACAGTGATCTTCTTCGACAGATCGCCGCGGGCCACCGCGGTGGTCACCTCGGCAATGTTGCGGACCTGGCCCGTCAGGTTTTCGGCCATGGAATTGACGTTGTCGGTGAGGCCTTTCCATGTGCCGGCAACGCCCCGGACCTGTGCCTGGCCGCCGAGCTTGCCCTGGGTGCCGACCTCGCGGGCGACGCGCGTCACCTCTGAGGCGAAGGAATTCAGCTGGTCCACCATCGTGTTGATGGTGTTCTTGAGTTCGAGAATCTCCCCCTTCACGTCGACGGTGATCTTCTTGGAGAGATCGCCGAGCGCTACCGCCGTGGTCACTTCGGCAATGTTGCGGACCTGGCCCGTGAGGTTCGCGGCCATCGCGTTGACGTTGTCGGTAAGGTCCTTCCAGGTGCCGGCGACGCCCTGCACCTGCGCCTGGCCGCCGAGCTTGCCTTCCGTGCCCACCTCACGGGCAACGCGCGTCACCTCCGAGGCGAATGAATTCAGCTGGTCTACCATCGTGTTGATGGTATCCTTCAGCTCCAGGATCTCGCCCTTCACGTCGACGGTGATCTTCTTCGACAGATCGCCGCGGGCCACCGCCGTGGTAACTTCGGCAATGTTGCGGACTTGGCCCGTCAGGTTTTCAGCCATGGAATTGACGTTGTCGGTGAGGTCCTTCCACGTGCCGGCGACGCCCTGCACCTGCGCCTGGCCGCCGAGCTTGCCCTCCGTGCCGACCTCACGGGCGACGCGCGTCACCTCCGAGGCGAAGGAATTCAGCTGGTCCACCATCGTGTTGATGGTGTTCTTCAGTTCGAGAATCTCGCCCTTCACGTCGACGGTGATCTTCTTCGAGAGATCGCCAAGCGCAACGGCGGTGGTCACTTCGGCAATGTTGCGGACCTGTCCCGTCAGATTGGTCGCCATCGCATTGACGTTCTCGGTGAGATCCTTCCATGTCCCGGCGACGCCCTCCACCTGGGCTTGGCCACCGAGCTTGCCCTCGGTGCCGACCTCGCGGGCGACGCGCGTCACCTCCGAGGCGAAGGAATTCAGCTGGTCCACCATCGTGTTGATGGTGTTCTTCAGCTCCAGGATCTCCCCCTTCACGTCGACGGTGATCTTCTTGGAGAGATCGCCGAGCGCTACCGCGGTGGTCACTTCGGCAATGTTGCGGACCTGCCCCGTCAGGTTGGTCGCCATCGCATTGACGTTCTCCGTAAGGTCCTTCCAAGTTCCGGCGACGCCCTGCACCTGCGCCTGGCCGCCGAGTTTGCCGTCGGTTCCGACCTCGCGGGCGACGCGCGTCACCTCCGAGGCGAAGGAATTCAGCTGGTCCACCATCGTGTTGATGGTGTTCTTGAGTTCGAGAATCTCCCCCTTCACGTCGACGGTGATCTTCTTGGAGAGATCACCGAGCGCCACCGCGGTGGTTACTTCGGCAATGTTGCGGACCTGCCCCGTCAGGTTGGTCGCCATCGCATTGACGTTCTCGGTGAGGTCCTTCCACGTGCCAGCGACGCCCTGCACCTGCGCCTGGCCGCCGAGCTTGCCCTCCGTGCCGACCTCGCGGGCGACGCGTGTCACCTCCGAGGCGAAGGAATTCAGCTGGTCCACCATCGTGTTGATGGTGTTCTTCAGTTCGAGAATCTCGCCCTTCACGTCGACGGTGATCTTCTTCGAGAGATCGCCAAGCGCAACGGCGGTGGTCACTTCGGCAATGTTGCGGACCTGTCCCGTCAGATTGGTCGCCATCGCATTGACGTTCTCGGTGAGATCCTTCCATGTCCCGGCGACGCCCTCCACCTGGGCTTGGCCACCGAGCTTGCCCTCGGTGCCGACCTCGCGGGCGACGCGCGTCACCTCCGAGGTGAAGGAGGCGAGCTGCTCGACCATCGTGTTGACGATTTTGCCAATGCGCAGGAACTCGCCGCGCAGCGGACGTCCGTCGATCTCAACCATCATGGATTGGGAGAGGTCGCCTTTGGCCACCGCCCCGATGACGCGGGCAACCTCCGCCGTTGGCTGCACCATGTCCTGGATCAGCTCGTTGACCGAGCGGACACTAGATTCCCACCCGCCGGCCGCGTTGCGCACGCTGCCGCGTTCCGCAATGCGTCCGTCCTTGCCGACGAGCCGGCTGAGCCGCTCGAACTCGCCGGTAATCCCTTGATTGATCTCAACGATCTCGTTGAAGGTCCGGGCGATCTCGCCGTCGATCCCCTCTTGATCCTCGTCTAAGCGAACCGAGAAGTCGCCGCGGCGGAAGGTCCGCAGCGCCGTAAGCAATTTGCGCCGGTCCGTCTCGCCGGCCGTCACCTCGTTGTCCACAGGGGTTATTCTCCAACATGATGGCACCATCCTGAGCGGGCGGGGCCGAAGCAGATCCAGAGGCCGGGAAGGCAGGCACCTCTGCTTCCCCATTTCAGCTCATGCAAGCACGAATGCGACCAAATGAAAGCCGCAGATCGGTTGCTACCTCCCATTAATGCGGTTTTCCTCAGGATGAACACCTTGTCTAGGGCGATGGGGGTCCCTTGCCATGGGTCGCCGCACCCTTGTGAAACCATGCGTTAGCAGTTAACAGGCAAGCGTCGAGCGGGGGGGCGAGTCAGAGCGTAGGGCGCCTGCTTTGCTGGAGGCCGAAGGGCCGGCAGCGCAAATGCTGAGACATCGACAAGGGGCTCTGGCGCACGCAGACGCCGGTCCCCGCGCCGAGCCGGACGGATGAAGCCTAATGAACCGTGAACTCAACGATTTCGTAGAGAGCTCCTTCCGTTCCATCTGGTCCGTGGAACTGCTGCTCCTGCTTTATCGCCAACAGCGTAGCTGGACCCCGGAAGAGCTTGTCGGTGAACTCCGCAGCAGCGAGGTCGTTGTGACGCAGAGCATCGAGGCGCTGGTAGCGGGCGGGCTTGTCCTAATCGAGACCGACGGCCGCGTCTGCTACAGTCTCGTCGATCCCGCCGACGATCTTCTGGTCCAGCAGTTGAACGACCTCTACCGGAAGCGACCGGGCGCAGTGCGAAAGGTGATCGTGCAGAATCCCGCTGACCAGCTGAGGACCTTTTCCGACGCCTTCAGCTTTCGAAAGTTATGAGCATGGCGGGGCCCATTACGGTCGCGATATACATTTTATGCTTGGCAACGAGCTTGACATGCACCTATCTTTTAATGAAAGCCTTCTTTGAAAGCGGTGCAAAGTTGCTATTCTGGAGCGGGCTGTGTTTTGGCTTCCTTGCTCTCAACAGCTTTGCCGTGGTCCTCGACATAGTTGTATTCCCGAATATGGATTTCCAGCTGGTCCGCCACTTGGCATCGGTCGGCGCGGTCGGAGTTCTACTGTTCGGCTTTGTCTGGGACATTGAGTAGGACCAATCATGTTCGAATTCATGTCAGGCCTGATCGTCGCCGGTTTCCTGATTTCGGGACTTTTCTTCCTGCGCTTCTGGAGGCGAACGGGAGACCTTCTGTTCATGGCCTTCGCGCTGGCTTTCTGGCTACTCGCGCTGAATCAGACGCTCCTCGTTATGTCCGACCTTCCCTATGAAGAGCGAAGCTGGATTTACCTGCTGCGACTCGCAGCCTTCACGCTAATCATCGTCGCGATCATCCGGAAGAACCGGCGGGCGTGATTGGCCGCGGCACGTGTAATCTTCTTCGCTACAATTGCGCCGCGTAGGCATCTGAACGGGAAGTGAACGGGCCATTCGGAGCCCGTTAATCAACAAGAATGCAATTTGCTCGTTGTGCTTGCAGCTTCTCCTCACTTCCGTTTCTTACCTAAGACTAGGCTGGATCGCTCCAAGGTGATTCAATACTGCTTGTAAGGCCCAGCGCGACTGGCTCTGCGCCCTGATCCACGGAATGATCGATGATTTCTGAAGATGAGCTCGGGGCAGCCGTGAGACGGATGCTACAATCGCTTGCCCCGGTAGCTCGCACTTATGGTGGATTAGACCCCTACGTAATCATTGATATCATATCTCATGAATTCGATGTACCTCAGGAAATTGTCGAGGCGATTATCCAAGAAGAGGCAGCTAAGAGAAACATACCGTTGCTTCCAGTGTATCGGTAGATTATTACAGAAAAATTGAAATCCGCCTGAAGGTTACGGCAGCAGCTTTGGTCTTAATCGTCAGCCCCACGGCCCGCCTCTGGGCTGGGTTTTGACGGAAATTAGCGTTGGAAAGACCCACGCTTTCGTTTCTTCGCTATTATATCGACTATACGGCGGACAGGCTCATGACTGAAACAGACCTTTCTAGGCGTGTCTTTCTTGGGGGCCTCTGCGCCGCATCCGCGGGGTTTGAGGGCGCCGCAGCGCAGGAGGGAGCGCGCAAGGTCGGATACGGCGGGATTGCCCAGCAGGTACGAGAGCGAGCGAGGCGTCTCGCCATGGAGCCTTTCGTGCCAAAGCCGGTCGTTGCTGGAGACCTCACCTATGACCAGTATCGATCGATACGCTTCAATCCTTCCCGCGCGCTTTGGGCAAACCGCGACGACCTGGCGTTCCAGGCAGACTTCTTCCATGTCGGCGGCCTTTTCAAACATGAAGTGGCACTCTTCGAGGTTGCGGATGGCGCCTCCAGGCCGATCCGCTACGTTCCGGACATGTTCGACTTCGGCGCTGAGGCGGAGGCGATACGGGCGGTAGCAGACCCGGCGTTTGCCGGACTGCGTCTGCATCACCCCATGAATGGCCTGAACGTATCCGAGTTCGCAGTCTTCCTCGGTGCGAGCTACTTTCGAGCGATCGGCCTGGGCGAACGCTACGGCCTGTCGGCACGAGGCCTTGCCGTCCGCTCCGGCCTGCCAGGGGAAGAATTCCCGTATTTTGAGTCGTTCTGGCTGGAGCAGCCCGCTCCCGGTGATAGCGCGGTCACCCTGCACGCCTTGCTCGACAGCGAAAGCGTGGCAGGTGCCTACCGCTTCGTAATGGCGCCGGGCGAGTCCACCGTCATGGACATCTCGGTCTCGCTGTTCGCCCGTCGGAAGATCAAAAATATCGGACTTGCCCCGATCACCAGCATGTTCATGCGGGGAGAAGCCGATCGTGGCAGCGTCTCCGACTTCCGGCCGCAGATTCATGATTCGGAGGCGCTTTCGATCCGTACCGGAGCCAACGACTGGCTGTTGCGGCCGCTTCGCAATCCGAAGGCGATCGAGATCAGTGCCTATGCCGACGACAACATCCAGGGGTTTGGCCTCATTCAGCGTGACCGCGACTTCAACCACTATCTCGATCTCGAAGCGCGCTACGATCTGCGGCCGGGCCTCTGGGTCGAGCCGGTGGGCGGTTGGGGAGCAGGGGAGGTTCGCCTCGTCGAGCTGCCATCCCCGGATGAGACCCAGGACAACATCGTCGCTTTCTGGACGCCGAACGCCCCCCTGGTTCCGGGAGAGGAGTTCTTCTTCCAATACCGCCTGCATTGGGGGCCGCACCCGCCCGTCAACCCCGTTCTCGCACGCGTCGTCGGCACTTACACGGGGGTTGGCGGCATCGCATCGAGTCCGGATCCTGCACTCCGCAAATTCGTCATCGACTTTTCGGGGGGCCCCCTCAAGGATCTCGCACCTGATGTGGAACTGAGGGTGGACGCCAGCGCGACGAACGCCGAAATCGTCGCGTCCACCGTTCTACGCAATGTGCCGCTTGAGGGGTGGCGCGTGTTCCTCGATGTCCGCGCGGAGTACGGATCTTCCCCGGAGGTTCGCTGCGTGTTGAAACTCAATGACCAGGCCATCTCGGAATTTTGGACGACTCGGTGGGACCCCACAGAACCCGGTTCGACATTACCGCTATAATAGCCGGAGCTACTAAGTTGTAAGCGGGCCAGGTGCGGGCCGAGAAGTAACGCGTAAGAGAAAGCGCTTTAATTCTACGCGGCGCATTCCTTCGATTAGATTCTGCAAGAATAGTAGGTCGAGTCGGATCAGCCACCTCGATACGCCTGATTAGGCTGTGAATGTCGCTCCGCCCCAGCCCCGCACTCATGGCGGAGGCATAGAAGGAGATTTCCACAAAAAGCCGCCGCCCTTGACCTGGACGGCGGCGTGAGTGCGAATAGCGCGGGCTTAATTGCGCGGGCGGTTTGCCGGATCCACCGGGCCGTGAACGGGATCTACATGCGTGGCACGCTTACGTCCGGCCAAACCAGCAAGACCTGCGAGGCCTAGCAGGCCAAGCCAGCCCGGATCGAAGCCGTCATCATCTTGCTCCACTGTAGTCACGGTAGGCTGTAGCGTTTCCGTGTCGGGCGCGGTTGCTGTGCCCTGGCCTACCACAGAGGTGCCAGTAACGAAAAGGAGAACAGCGGCGAGCGCTGAAACAGTGAAGGCCTGGATAAGCATCAAATTTCCTCCGATCACCAATTTGAGCTCAAACGGAAAAGTTACAGGAACGTTCCTGTGATAGTGCTGTGAAGAGTAGTGAGGGCGATCGACGCTGGCTGCGCGCCGAACTCGTGGGCTCGCTTGGGTATCAGGGCGTGGAGAAGGTTCGACGTCAGGCCCATCCCCTCCGCCATAACCTCACAGTCGAACGTCCTCTGATGCGCAAGGGCTGGGCGCACAACCCCTGATCTGCAGGCTCTGGCGTCAAACCTATTGACTGCGCGTCTGCCCAGGGAGCCTGTCAGGCTCTCTCTCCTCCGGATATTCTCTGAGGCTCTGTACTGCGCCCGAAAGGTACGGAACCGGAAACATCTGCATCTTCTGTGCTTTAGCGCCTACCCGACCCTCGCCGAGTTCGAAAAATCTGTCGCACGGCGAACTCTCCCCCACGTCCAAACTCGGCGACCGCATTGTTGGGCCGGTTTCGTCGCGATATGATCGCTGGGTTATGGCAGCAGCGCGCCCATCACTGCCATTCAACGGCAAGTTTATTGATCGCGTAATACCAACGTGCGCGATAGCTGACTCTGTAGGGGTTCCCAAGGCGGGCGAAGTCTGAATCGATGGAGGCAAACGGAGGTTTGCCATGGCTTCAGCGATCCCGCTTCGTTCCGATTTCAACGGAC
>NZ_JAAAMJ010000037.1 GCF_010500835.1 Aurantimonas aggregata
CCTCCCTGTGATCCAAAACCATCCGAACCGCGCGGGCGCGCACCTCGGGACTAAACGGCGGAGTTCTCTTCGTCATGGCTCCAGTCTCTCAAGAGTTGGAGCCTCCGACAAACTCGGGGCGGTTCAAGGGGTAGGGACGATCGGACTATGGCGACTGGGTCATCAAGTGCGTGAACGCCAGCGTCACGATCGATCGTCCAGAAGACGTCTGGTTGTGGCCGTGGCCGCAGCAGGCAGTGTCGAGGGACAATCATGACGCTGGCGCCGGGCAAATCATGTCTACCGATCCTCGGTCGCTGCGTTCAAGGCGTCGTGTCGCTTACGAACCTCCCGTGACCACCGAGACTTGATGTAGGAAAGAACTGCGACGATCTCCTCGTCGGTGAGGACGCCGCCGAATTTGGGCATCCTGGTCCGATAGTTCGGTCCGGCATAGGCGGCCAGACCATTCTTCGTCACGTTGAAGAGAACCTCGTCCGCATGATGCCAGGTGTGGCCTGTCTCGTCGTGCGGCGGGGCGGGCAGATGGCCCTCCTCGTCAGGCGATTGCCAGTCCGGCTCGCCCTGAAGGTCCTCGCCGTGGCACGAGGCGCACTGGGAGTCGTAGATGCGTTCTCCAACGGCTACGACCTCGCGGTGATCGGGCTCCAACAGCGTCTGCTCGGACGAGGGATGCCACCCGGTCACCAGGACTGCCCCGCCGACGGCCAGCGCCCCGACCAAGGCGAGGAGCGTGGCCGTCCGGACCGGATGCGCCCTCATCGCCATGCAGCCGAGCGGGGAGCGGGCAAGTCCTTCAACTCCTCAGGTATTTGACGAACGCGGCGATCGCGAGCACCGTCACCACCAGGGCGAGGATCGCGAAGAGGCCCATACCGCCCATCATCCAGCCCATGCCGTTCATGCCGTCCATCATCATGTCTGTCTCCTGTATTCGCGCCTGGAAGATGAACTCCCCGCCTCCGGGGCGGGGCGTTCTCCTCAGGAAGTGAATGCGGTCCAGCTGCTGCCACCGTCCGTGCTGGTCAGGATCTGGCTCTCCTGCGTGACGGCGAAGAGCCGGTCGGGGTCGGCGGGGTCTGCAGCGACATGCAGCAGGACGCTCTCTCCGAAGTCATTGCCGACGGATTGCCATTCGCCGTCGGAGGCGGACCTCTTCAGGAGGCCGGACCCGATCACGAAGGCGTACACGGTACCGCCTGGCGCGACCTCGACCAGGCTCGCCGGCCGACCCTCCGGGCCGCTCGGCTTCCAGGTTCTGGCCCCGTCCGTGCTGACCATCGGGCCTGTGCCGGTGGCGGCATAGACGGTATCCGGATCGGCCGACGAGGCGGCGATATCGTACACGTCCGCTGGCGGAGCGCCGGCGATGGACCAGGTCCTGCCGCCGTCACGGCTCACCTGGACCTTCCCGTAGAGGCCGTAGATCACGTCAGGATCGGCGGCACTGACAGCCATGGCGTGGAAGTCGACGGGACCGTCAGCCCCCGGCGAGAGCTGCTTCCAGGTCTCGGCGCCGTCGCGTGAGACGATGAAGCCGGCGTTGCCGCCCGTTTCGGGATGGCCGCTTCCGAAGAACGTGCCGGCCTCGCTCGGGTGGGGCGTGAAGCCCATGTAGTCGTCGCTGTTCTGCGAGACCTGATCGGCGGTTCCTTCGGGCGACGTCCTCCAGACGCCGTAGTGGGTGGCGAGTAAGAGCCGCGCCGGATCCGCCGGATCCACCGAAATGCCGTGGATGTGGGACACTTCCGACAGCGGCACGCTCTCCGCCTGACTCGCCCACAGGGCGGACCCGGCGACTGCTGCGACGGCGACCGCGCCCAGTGCCGCGAAAGACTTGATGTGTTTCTTCATTTGGCAACTCCGTTTCGCTTCGTTTCTTATTCGATCGGCCCGGTGCGGACGACCTCGACTCCTCCGCACCGAACCCTCAGCTGTCCTGCTGCAGGCCCACTTCGGGCGCGGCGTCCTGCGTCGCCACCGCCTTCATCATGCGGTTGCAGTGCTCCATCATCTCGGACATCGATCCCTGCATGTCCCCGCTCATCGTCCCGGCGAAATGCATCATCGGGTGATGCCCCGGTGTCTCCGTCTTCTCCCGGGCGACGGCTACGGACGTGCCGGCGAGGAGGAGCGCGGCGACGACGTTCCACATCTTGTACATTCAAATTCTCCCGGAGATGACTGCGGTCAGTTGCAGGTGGCGCAGCCCTTGCCGGATTGGGACGTGGCCGCGATCCTGGCCGGCTGGACATCGCTGCTCTCCATGAGTGCCTGTCGGGGTTGCTGTTTCGGCTTCGTGCACAGTTTCATTGCGCACATGGCGCCGCACATCAGCAGGCAGGGCGCCAGCGCGAGGAGGAGGGGGGCCAATCCGGTGACGACCAGCCAGGGCCAGCCGAACCAGAGCGACGCGGCGCCGATGCCGGCGGCGGCGGCGACAAGGTTGCGCCGATTGGCCAGCCTACCAAGGACTGGGCCAGTGCCGTGCTTGCCGGAGGAAGGATGCGGGACGAAAGAAATGCTCATGTGCGTCTTCCCAGGTTCGTAAGGAGCGGCTTGCCCAGGAGAACGACGCCAGCCACAGGCTGACCGCCGTCGATCCGGGCACTGCTGCTGGCTGAAGGGTGTTGGCGCTCCCCATGAGGCAGGCCGCGCTGACCGAGGTTCCATCGCTGGATCTTCGATCGAAGGGTCTGCTGGGGATGCCGCTGCTAAAGCTCCCGGCGCGCTTGCGCGAGGATGCCAGGCACGCAGCGGCGAACGGCGCTGGCGGCCAGCCGGCCTCTCAGCCGCGGATTCTGGGAGGGAAGGGTTCCGGTCTCGTGACCGAGCCGTGGATCTGCTGCGTGGGCAAGCGGCGGAATGCGCCCCGTACGGAGACATCCTTCGCACCAGCGTTGCCGAGGACGGCCTGTACGGCGAGACAGGCGGAGATGCAGGCTGCCATCGCGGCCTCGTCGGCGCAGGATCCGCAATCGTCCGGCATGGCGCCGACCGCGACGGGCATCTCCAACGGTCGTTGGTCGGCGGAGGACTCGATGACCTGCCGGGACATGTCGCCAGAGGGCATCGCATATCCCGGCGTCCCCAGCCCGGAGGCGAGGAGCAGGAGAACGGCAAGGATCTGGCGGAGATGTTGCATCGCTCGCCCTACATACTCTCCTGGAGCAGCCGAGGCAATCTGTCTGGCCGGGATTGCACCAGGTCGCAAGAGTTCTCCTGGCGCTCCAAGAGGAGACTACGGCTGCTCGAATCCTGCCAGGACAAGGCGAAGCCACCGGTCGACCTCGACGTCGTTCACCGGCTCTCTCACTCCGTCTTCCCAGAAGGGTCTCACGCACTCCCCGGCCGAGACCAACGACACGCTGATGATGAGCATTTCCCGTGGCCAGATTCCTCGACGGCAGGATCCGTTCGACCTGGCTAGCTCGACGTGCTGTCGGGTGAAGTCGACGAGGCGGGTCGCGAACGGCGCCCACGGACTGTCCGGCGTCGCCAGCCCCCGCAAAACCGCCTCTGCCAGACCACGATAACGCAGCAGGAACCTGTTTACCTCGGAGAGCCACCCGAACAGGATGCCTTCGGGATGTCCAAGGGCAGTTCCTTCCTCGATCTGGCGCCTGAGCTTTCGTTCGTCGTCCGCCAGAAGTCGGAAGACAAGATCGTCGCGTGTGGGGAAGCGTCGGTACAGCACTGCGTCTGCCACCCCAGCCTCCCTGGCGATCTCTCGCATGGAGGCGCCGAGGCCGTCGCGACCGAATATCCGGTCGGCAGCTTCCAGTATCTCGTCGGTCCCGCCGCGATTCCTTCCGACGTCTGGCATCGCGGCGTCTCTCGAACTTGGCTTCGCGGATCGCCAGGAGCGGCGTGCGATGATGCGATAGAGACAAGCACGCGACCCGTTAATCTTCCTTTTCGCAGGAGCCGAAGGCGTCCGGCCGGTATCGCTCCGGCCTGGCGAAGCACCGCTCCGCGTTCGGGGGGTGCCAACACAAAAGGAGCGCCGCTCCGCCCGACGGAACCCAGCTTCGCCTCAAGGGAGCGCTGCTCCAGGCTGAGGAAACACCGGCGACTTCGCGCGCCGGCACTCGAGACGCCGCGAAGTTAATGGCGCTCCTCGCAGACGACATCAGGGCCTTCTTCGGCGTTTGGGCACTCCGGAATTCTTGGTTTGAGGGGCTCCGGGAGTCCTCCAGCTAGCGGCGCCGTCCGGATCGCCTGCCGCAGCCAAGGCGATCTCTTGCCGGAGGGCGATCAGGCCTTGCGCTTCAGGTTGGCGGATCCGAGCGAAGCGGGCCCCCATGCGTACCGGTCGCGTGTCCGGAACGGTGCCACGCTATTCTCCCCAGGCGCTCTCGCAGACGGAGTAGAGGTACGTCGCCGACCAGGTCAGCACCATGAAGCCGCCGAGCGACTGCATCATGTTGATCATTCGTATCGCACCGCTCGTCTCGATCTGCGTGTAACCGAGCGTCGCGAAGTTGATGCCCGAGAAGTAGATCAGTCCCTCCCAGGTCCCGTCGTACGCGCCGCCGAGGTCTCCCTGACCGCCCCACCAGAGGAGCGTTCCGTAGACCACGGCGAATGCAAGGATCTCCAGCGTGTGGAGCGCCAGCAATCCGAGGAAGGTCGCGATGATGGCCGCCTGTGGGCGGTTGTCGTAATCCGGCTTGAGGGCGCGGACCGCCATGAGGCCGTAGTGGTGTGCGATACCCAGGGCAGCGACGAGCGCGAAGCCCAACAAGAGCGCCATGAATCTTCTCCTGGTCGGGGGGATTGTGTCGCGTCGGAGCAGAGGCGACAGCCGACGGATCGGCCGTACCTGAAGCGGCCGACAAGTCGGGAGAGCGATCGCCTTCGGGTTTACGTCGAAGAGGCAAGGCTTCGTTTCCCCTGCTCGAGCCGCCGACGCGGGGCCTTCGGCCTGGCGTAGGCGAGACAGTGGGCCTCCTTCCGCGAGCCCGATGCAGTTAGTCGCTTACTTGCTGCACTGGATAACCTGCGCCGTTCAGGATGAAGGAGACCACCTGAGGATCGGCGAGGTCCGCGACCCGAACCTCCCCCGCCTCGACGTCCACCTCCACCTCCGCGTCCTCCCCGAAGTGCTGTTTCAGGGCCTTCGAGGCGCTCCGGCCGCAGCCTCCGCAATGCATTCCATTGACTTTATACGTTCGCATGCTTGTCCTCCTTCTGGACGTCACGACAGGCGGACCTGCGACCCTTTCCTCCTGCCGGTGGCTTCGAAACTCGATGGAACGGGAAAAGAGACATAACGCGCAAGCCCGACAGACCGGAAGCGCTCTCCGGCGAAAGCGGAGGGGAGTTCGATCCGGACGCACCGATCGATACGGCGGCTGACCCGGAGAATGCCGATCCCCCCTTCGCGTCCCGAACGCCCGGTGCACCCCCTTCGGCACCGCCGGAGCGCCTGAAAGGCGCGGACGACCAGAGGTGAGGGCGCCAGGAAGGACGGGCCTGGTTCCCCAGGTCGGCCAGCCAGACGCTCGTCCACGACGCCAGTCGGTGCCAGCGTCCCGCACCGCGCCGGTTCCATTCCGTCATCCAGTACACTGGAAGTAGCCGCGGTAGCCTACTCTCAGTTCTTCCTCGATCTCGAGCACCACCGTCGCCTCCAGTTGATCCGAGCCGACGGGGTCGAGGCCGGCGACGCCGCCGTCCGGCACGAGCATGATGGCTATGGGCTCCGCCGTCAGGAGGTAGCCCTGATCCGCGACCCGCCCGTCCAGGGCCACGAGATCGCCGTTCAGCTTGGCGGCACCCGATGGCCCGCCTTCTGTTGGCTGGGGTTCGAGAGCCAGGACCGGCCTGCCGGAAGTCGTATACCGGAAATGGCGGCGATATTATACTTGACACACCACGGGTGACATGAGACAACAGGGACAAGGAGTTAGCCCGATGTCTGTTTTGTCCCGCCCCTATTTCCACGATGAAGCCGCCGCCTTCGCCCATGTCGAAAGCGTGTTGTGGCCTCAGGGTGCGACGTGCCCTCACTGCGGTAACTGCGGCAAGATCTACGATCTCAAGGATGTGGTCGGCAAAACCGGCAAGGTGCGTCACGGCCTCCGCAAGTGCGCCGAGTGCCGCAAGCAGTTCACGGTTCGCGTCGGCACCATCTTTGAGTCGTCGCATATCCCGCTGCACAAGTGGTTGCAGGCCATCCACCTGATGACTTCCAGCAAGAAGGGCATCAGCTCCAACCAGCTTCACCGCGTTCTGGAGATCACGCTGAAGTCGGCATGGTTCCTGTCGCACCGCATTCGCGAGGCCATGCGCTCGGGTGAATTTATTCCCATGGGTGGCGCTGGCTCCACGGTGGAAGCCGACGAGACCTATTTCGGCAAGAAGGGCGGCCCTGCACCGACCAAGACGACCTCGGGCAAGCCCTTCACCAAGGGCGGCAAGAACGGCCCCTCGAACAAGCGGGCGATCGTCTCGCTGGTCGAGCGTGGCGGCAAGGTTCGTTCGTTCCATGTGGACCGCGCCGATCAGGCGACGGTTACCGCCATCGTTCGCGGCAACATCAATGCCGAGAGCGCCTTCTACACCGACGAGAGCAAGCTTTATCACAAGGTGCGCGGCGACTTCGCAGTCTCCGGTTCGGTCAAGCACAGCGCCGACGAGTACGTCCGTTATGAGGGCGATGCGGTTATCCACACCAACACGGTGGAAGGCTTCTACAGCGTCTTCAAGCGCGGCATGAAGGGCGTCTACCAGCACTGCGGCGAGCGTCACCTGCACCGCTACCTCGCGGAGTTCGATTTCCGCTACAACAACCGCATCCGGCTCGGCTGCGATGACAGCGAGCGGGCACTGCGGACGCTGGAAGGCGTGAAGGGTCGGCGGCTGAAATACGCTAGACCTTCTGCCGAAGCCTGATGGGTGCGGCAAAGATTCTTGATTATCCGGCAGGGGAGGCCTACCATCTTGGTGCCTGACCGAGACTGTGGAAGTAGCAGGGGTAAGTCTGGCTTAAGGGCGGGGCTTTGGCCTCGCCCTTCGCCTATCTAATGACCCCTTTAGCGTCGTTCAGATTGCAGGCCGGAACAAGGACATCGGAGAGCTGATCGAAGGATTTATGAATCCTTTGTCGCTTTGCCCTTGGGGTCTGCACTTCTCGCCTAAGTAGGCCATGGGCTGTAAAATCACTGGCTTGGATGAAATAGCTGCTATGTGATGGCTTGAAATAGGGATCCTCAAGGATCCTATCGATCGTTATATTTTTAGTGATGTTTCCATCGTCCCAAAACTGCCTATTGCTGGGAATTGGATTATGCCGCCGCATCCGTCTTACAAGTCGGGTGTACTGCGTTTCCTTACCTTCGTCGCAGATCAGAATGGCGTAACTGTCCCATGCTTCCATGGTTCGATTAACTCTGTTGAGTAGACGCTCAAAAGCCCGAAACTGATCATCACCGCTGTGGCAAACGTTGAATACGCGTGCGTTCCATTTCTTAGTATACTCTATAACTTGGAAATGCTTGTGGAAGATCTGTGACCGAGTATGGCGTGAGAGGTGGCTCAGGGTGCCGCGACTTCCTCGGCCGGTAAGGAAATTCGTGGCGTGAAGTTCGTAGCTTACCGGGATCCCATGAATGTCGCGTAGATGCTCGCGCCACTTCTTCAGGAACCCAAAAGCGTCATTCCAATGTTGGTATGGTATAGCCAGACCCGAGAAGACATGGGTCGGGCGGTCTGACGAGTCGTCAATGTAAATCAGGTGCATACGATATGACCAATGATAAGCCCCAAATCGACAAATTCCGCGAAGCCGCTCGCGAACTGGAAACAGATGACGACGAAGAGCGATTCGACGCAACGCTAAAGCGGATCGCGAAGGCGCCGCCGCCGAAAGACGAGAAGGCCGAAAAGAGCGATGGCTAGATCACGCGTCTATCTGGCCTTCATCCTTGGCCTGCTCGTCGCCTTCCCGTTCCAGCTTCTGCTTCTGTCGTTCCATCTGGCGCAACCGTCTGACCTGTTCCCTCTTGAGCGGTTTCGCCACGCCTTCCTCGGCACCATCTCCGGCTGCGCTTTCGTTGATGATGGTTCCGTAGTTGTTGATGATGGTTTGGGGCGTTGGGTCCGATGGGACAAAGGCTTTGTAGAGGCTACCGATACCGCCAGCAAAGGTCCCCAGGCTCGTCAGGATCCAAAGGATAATAGCGAGAATGACGACGGGGTTAGAGCTATACTGCTTTATCAGTGCGGCGGCTTCAGGGGGTAAGAACTCAGCAATCTGACTTAGCGCCTCGCCAGCCGTTATGCGCTCATTGCTCGCGCTAACGGCAATTTCCATGACTTGCTGTCTGACTGACGGAGGCAGCAGCATTAGGCCGTTGAACACCTTGTATGTACCGTCTGGAATAAAGCCCATGTGCCCGTTTGGGCACGGCCCCATACCAACATTCTTAATGGTGATAGAGCCTGAGCCGGCCATCTCTATCGCTGAGGGAAAGGCCGTCTTGCAGGTTGGGCAGAAGGCTGGGATGCGCATCAAAAACCGCTGGTCATGGGCGAGGTGCTCAGCCTATCTCAGCGGCTTGGTGTGTCAAGTATAATATCGCCGAAATGGCAGACCCGAGGACCGATGCCGACCTGGCGGATCTCGGCTTCGTTCATCGGAGACAGATCGATTTGGGGAACGTTCGCCCCCGCCAGCAGCTCCTCAGGCGAGACGACGCGAGCGGCCTCGGGGCCGCCTACCGGGTTCGTCTCGTCATCGGGCGCCGTATCGCCCCCGCATGCGGCGAGCGAGGCGACAGCAACCATGACCAGCGGCACCCGCCAATATGTTGGTATCGAGAGGCTCCTCATCATCGTGCCTCCAGGTCATTGATGAGATACTTCATCTCGGCGATTTCCTTTTCCTGCGCCTCGATGATCTCGTCGGCGAGCTTGCGGACCCTGGGATCGGAAATCTGCGCTCGGGTGCTCGTCATGATCGCAATGGAATGGTGAGGGATCATCGCTTCCATGTATTCGCTGTCGTTGACGGTTGCCTGACCCCGGACCAGCCAAAGGGAGAGGGCGAAGACCGCGACCGCTCCGCCGAAGATGGCAAGGTTGATCGACCGCTTCTTGTACATGTTCAGCATGAAGCCGAGCATGATGACCGCCATGGTCGCGCCCATGACGAGCGCCATCCAAGCGCGGGTCTCGCTCCAGTAGACGTGCTCTAAGGCGTAGGTGTTGAGGTACATCAGGCCGTACATCACGACGGTCGAGGTCCCGATCATGGCGGCGAAGCGCCAATAAGACATCTTCATGAGAAGGGTTCTCCTGCTTCGTGTTTCAGTGCAAGGGTGCTGCCCCCGCGTGTGCGGACGACAAGACATTACGGAGGCATCGTACCGTCCGCGATCGTTGCCGAGTGATCCGCCTGGAGGGTGGTGAGGTTCAGGAGGGCAAGTCGTCGTAGCTGGCTTTGCCAGAGCGAAAGCACTCGATAGTCTGCACGGTCCCTCTGACGACGACCCGGAGCGCGAGAAGGCCCGGCAAGGCAATAGTGGCCGCTTCGTCCGTTGTCAGGGCGAACGCCGGCGGAGCGATCTCGCGGCGCACACAGCCGTTTCAGATTTGTCTTGGAGGGCGTCGCAGTCCGGGCGGCTCGGTCCCATCTCTGTCAAGGGGAAGGCCGGCCAGGTTCTTCCTGGAGGAAGGTGGTGGGCCGCCAATCTGTGACGGTTCCGTGAGCAGGGCATCTGCGCAAGCGGGACTGTCAGGAATTTCGTGTGCGGGCGGGCATAATGGGACCGAAGGAGAAACCCCATGGCCCGCCGCAAAGAACCCAGCATTCCTGACGCGCTTCTCGACCAGCTTCTGGCTGGCGCCGATCCCAAGACGGCCTTCGATCCCGGTGGCCTGCTTGACGGGCTGAAGAAGGCGCTCGCCGAGCGGGCGCTGAATGCTGAGATGGATCATCATCTTGCCGGCGAAAACGGCGCCGGGAACGGCCGCAACGGCTACGGCAGAAAGACGGTGACGACGGAGAGCGGCAAGTTCGAACTCGCCATCCCCCGCGACCGGCAGTCGAGCTTCGACCCGCAGCTTATCGCCAAGTACCAGCGCCGCTTCCCGGGCTTCGACGAGAAGATCGTCTCGATGTACGCGCGGGGAATGAGCAACCGCGAGATCGTCGGACATCTCCATGATCTCTACGGGGTCGACGTCTCGCCGGATCTCATCAGCGCCGTAACCGACGCCGTTCTGGACGAGGTCGCCGCTTGGCAGACCCGGCCGCTTGAAGCGACCTATCCCATTGTCTTCTTTGACGCATTGCGGGTGAAGATCCGGGATGAGGGCTTCGTCCGCAACAAGGCTGTGCACATCGCCCTCGGCGTCCGGGCCGACGGCACGAAGGAGATCCTCGGCCTCTGGCTGGAGCAGAACGAGGGCGCGAAGTTCTGGCTTCGGGTCATGAACGAGATGAAGAACCGCGGTGTCGAGGACGTCCTCCTCGCTGTCGTCGACGGACTGAAGGGCTTTCCCGAGGCGATCACCGCGGTCTTTCCTGAGGCGACGGTGCAAACCTGCATCGTCCACCTCCTGCGCCACAGCCTCGACTTCACATCCTACAAGGATCGCAAGGCGGTAGCCGTGGCGCTGAAGGGCATCTACCGAGCCACGGACGCCGAAGCGGCCGGAAAGGCCCTGACGGCCTTCGAGGAAGGGGAATGGGGCCGCAAGTACGCGGCGATCGGCCAAGCTGGCGCCGGGCCTGGAGCGAGGTTGTTCCCTTCTTCGCCTTCCCCGAGGAGGTCCGCAGGATCGTCTACACCACGAACCAAATCGAGGCGCTGAACTCCAAGCTTCGCCGGGCTGTCAGGGCCCGCGGCCACTTTCCGAGCGACGACGCGGCAATGAAGCTGCTCTTCCTCGTCTTGAACAGGGCCGAGAAGGAGTGGAAGATGGCCCCGCGTGAGTGGGCGATGGCCAAAGCGCAATTCGCCATCCTTTACGGCGAGCGCTTCACACGGGCCATGGCCTGAGAATGTTTAACCGCCCGCCCGCACACGAAATTCCTGACAGTCCCGCGCAAGCCGTACCACAGCAAGCCATTCCCTTGCGGTGCTCGCTTTCGCCATGTCCGGAATCAGTGATGTTCGGCTGCGAATCCTGACAGTGCGCCGTGGAGCTGGCAGCGTGGTCCCGAACGACCGACGTCCTAGCGATTTCCGTCGCGGCGGCACGGCTGTTCATACCAGCCACGCGCACGCCGGAGCCAGCGACCGCGAGAATCGCCAGCAATATCATCGCGCGTCTGAGTATGAGGACGCTCATACCGCAGTCCCGTTTCCAATGCGGAATGAACTAGGTCCTCCCGATCGCGTTCCAAGCCTAGAATAGCATTCGACGGTTTCAAAGAAGGTTGGAGCGCCACTAGACCGAGCGACTCGTGCGGACGGAAAACAGGCTATCGAGAGGTGGCAGCCGGGCTGCTGGACCTACCGCTCGATCACGTGGCCGATGGTCCGCATACCATGGACCAAACCCGCAGCCTTCTGACAGCGGGCTTAATCGTGGGCGGGCCGCAATTGATGCCTGCCTGTGGATGCCGCTGCTTCGCCCCGCGGCGTGCTTTGGAGGCAACACGACTTGTTTCTCGAGCGTCCTATGACGGTTTTGGATGGACAGACTCGGCGTCCTTGGATAATCAGCGGAACATGGTCAACGTGAACCCACTCTTGAAGCCGATGCGGAAGCTGCTGACAGCAGTTTTCCTGTGCTTTGCAGTCGTGGCTTCTCAGTTCGCCCATGCCGAGATCCCACCGAACCTTCATGCGTCAGCGGCGGTTCAGACCTCCGCCGTCAATGCCGATCTCGAGCATGCTCATGCTCACGCCGCGTCCGCAGATGAAGAGCCGGACGCGCAGCATCAGCACGAGAAGGCCGCCGACGGAAAGTGCGCGAGTCACTGTCCGTCAATTTTCGTCGCCATCTCGGGCAGTGTCGTCGCCGACATTTTGTCCAGGGATGCGAAGGCACCCTTGCTCGCTTCGGCCATGAGCGACAGCATCGTCGCCGGCCCGAAAAGACCTCCTCGACTCTGAGACACTGGGGCAGCGCTCCCTAGCGCTGCATTGCGTCCACTGCTGCCTTAAAGGCAATAGTGCGCGCAGAGGACGCTGGACCAATCCGCTCGCATAGCCGCGAGGGATTCATTTCCGGCCCTTGATCTCAGGCACAGCCTTTCGCGAAGCGCCCGACAGGACGCGGCGATGGCGTGCGAGCACTAGGTTTCGATATGACCCGCCTTCTACTTGTCGGCTTGCCCAGCCTCATGCTGGCCGGCTGTACCGTCAGTGCGCCTTTGGGCCTGCCGGACGCCGTTCCGTATACCATGCCCGCTGATCCAACGATCGCGACGGGCGGCAGTCACTACCACCCCGTCATAGGCGGCTACACCCCCCGCAAACCGACGGAACCGAGAGCCTGGGGCCAGTCGGGTGTCGAGATCGCTCCGGTAGGACAGGGCGCGACGGCTGAAGAAGGGAATTCGGAATGAGACGCTCCCTTAAGAGGCTCACCATCCTCTCCCTTCCGTTCGCGCTGTCGGGCTGCGTTACCTTCGGAGAAAACTTCGAGCCGGGGCTTGGGTTTGACTACGTTGCGAATAGGTCCGGCGAGACGATCGGGAAGGACACGGTCTGGATCCAGAACACTGCGCAGGCGGCTGTCGTCAACCAGCGCGTGTCTCAGCTCCTCGCATCTCGCTATGTAAGTGCGGATAGTGCCGTTCAGATCGCACTTCTCAACAACAAGGGCTTGCAGGCCGCCTACGCGGAGATCGGCCTCTCCGTGACGGAGCTCTGGCAGGAAAGTCTGCTCGAGAACCCAAGCCTTTCTGTCGGCTATATGGGTATCGGCGCCGCACGGACGATCGAAGGTTTCATCGCTTCCAACATCATCGCCCTGATGACGCGGGACAGGCGCCTCGATGTCGCCGAGGTGCGCGTGATGCAGGCGAAGCTACGCGCGGTCGAACGCACGCTGTCCCTCGCGACCCAGACGCGGCAGGCTTGGGTGGAAGCCGTCGCGGCCTGGGAGTCAGTCGGCTATCTCAACCGCGCCAAGACCGCCGCCGATGCTGCCGCCGAGCTGGCGGCCGAGCTTGGCAGGACCGGCGCCATCCCGCGACCCGAGCAGGCGCGTGAGCAAGCCTTCTATGCAGAGATTACCGGACAGGTGGCCGAGGCGCGTCTTTCGGCACGGCTGGCAAAGGAGCGGCTTATCAGACTGATGGGTGTCTGGGGTCGCAGTCTCGACTTCGAAGTTCCGAACGCGCTTCCGGACCTGCCGGGAAGCCTGCGCAACCAGAATTCCATCGAGGCGCAGGCGCTACAAAACCGCGTCGACCTGCAGGTGGCAAAGCTCGAACTCGATGCGCTGGCCCGTTCCTACGGGCTGACGCAAGCCACGCGCTACGTCTCCGACCTGGAGCTGGCCGCCGGCCTCGAGCTGGAGCAGGAGATCGAGGAGGAAGAGGACGGAGGCGAAACGGAGTCAAACAAGCTCTCCGGCGCGGTCGAGGTGTCGTTCCAAATCCCGATCTTCGATAGCGGACAGGCTCGGCTGAGGCGCGCAGAGTTCGCCTATCTGCGGGCGGCCAATCTGCTGGCGGAGAAGGGTATCAACATCCGGTCGGAAGCGCGCTCGGCGCATCAGGCTTACCGTTCGACCCATGAGATCGCACGTCACTACCGCTCGAGCGTGATCCCGTTGAGCCGGATCATTAACGAGGAGGCCGTCCTCACTTACAACGCGATGCTGACGAGCCCCTTCAACCTTCTCGCGGATGCGCGGGGGGCGATCAATTCCAACATCCTCTTCCTGAACGCCAAGCGCTCTTTCTGGCTGGCGGACGCCGGCCTGACGGCAGCCATCTACGGCGGCGGAGGGGCCGCGGAAGCCGGAGGCGAGGTCGAGATGGCCGAGTCCGGCGGCGCCGAACACTAATCCAGAAGGAGCGAAAGCATGTTCTCCAGAAGACAGATTCTCGGCGGAAGCGCGGCGCTGATCGGCGCCGCGACATGGACCAGGACCTCTGCCATGAGCCTTCCTGAGGCGCCGATCATGCAGGAGGCTACGACCCAGCCGCCTCTGCTGCCCTCCGCCGGTCCCGATTACAATCCGGTTGTGACGCTAAACGGCTGGTCTCTACCCTTCCGTATGACCAACGGCGTCAAGGAATTTCACCTCGTCGCCGAGCCGGTCGAACGCCAGATGGCCGACGGAATGACGGCGTATCTCTGGGGCTACAACGGCCAGTCGCCGGGTCCCACGATCGAGTGCGTCGAGGGCGACCGCGTTCGCATCTTCGTCTCCAACAAGCTGCCCGAGCACACGAGTGTCCACTGGCACGGCATGATCCTGCCCTGCGGCATGGATGGTGTCGCGGGACTGACTCAGCCCGCGATTCCGTCCGGCAAGACCTTTGTCTACGAATTCGACATCGTGAAGAGCGGGACGTTCATGTACCACCCGCACGCCGACGAGATGGTGCAGATGGCCATGGGCATGATGGGCTCCTTCGTCGTGCATCCGAAGGATCCGTCCTTCATGCCGGTAGACCGGGACTTTGTCTTTCTCCTGTCGTCCTACGACATCGAGCCCGGCTCCTACCTGCCGCGGATCATGGAGATGACCGACTTCAACATGTGGACGATCAACAGTCGGATCTTTCCGGACGTGGCGCCTCTGGTCGTCAGAAAGGACGACCGGGTGCGGGTGCGGGTCGGCAACCTGACGATGACCAATCACCCGATCCACATGCACGGCTATGACTTCGAGGTGACGTGCACCGATGGCGGCTGGGTGCGGCCGGAGGCGCGCTGGCCGGAGGTGACGATCGACATCCCGGTCGGCGGGATGCGGGCCTACGAGTTCGACGCGGTATATCCCGGCGACTGGGCGCTCCATTGCCACAAGTCGCACCACACGATGAATGCCATGGGGCACGATATCCCGACCTTTATCGGGGCCGACAAGACCAGCGTGGCTCGTAAGATCAAGGTCGTGCAGCCGGACTACATGCCGATGGGCACGGACGGCATGGCCGACATGGCCGAAATGTCGATGCCGATCCCCGCCAACACAATCCCGATGATGACCGGCTGGGGGCAGTTCGGCTCGCTGGAGATGGGCGGCATGTTCACCGTGGTGAAGGTGCGCGAGGGGATCGAGCCCGGCGACTACGAAGACCCAGGCGACTACGAGCATCCAGCCGGCACGGTCGCCTACGAGTGGACCGGATCGCTGCCGACGGCTGCGGCAGCTCCCGAGGGGAGCGATGAGGGCAGCTCGATGAGATCTACCCCGGAGCGGCAGGTGATGCCAAGCGGCGGCGGACACTCCGGCCACTGATGGCCGGAAGCCGAGAGACGATTTCCAACCAACGTAGAAGGAAGAACCCATGCAGAACCGACTGATGATGGGCGTGGCACTCTTCGCCACGCTTCTTGCGGCTCCGGCCTATGCCGCCGGCAGCCACGCCGGCGGCCATGACGATGAGATGGCGCTCGGCAAGGCGGGCGAGGCGTCGCACGTCACTCGCACGGTGGAGGTTTCCATGATGGAGACCAACGAGGGCGAAATGCTCTTCGAGCCGAAGGTGATCGAGGTAAAGGAAGGCGAGACGGTTCGCTTTGCCTTCCAGAACAAGGGACAGATTCCCCATGAGTTCGTCATGGACACGTCCGAGTCGATCCAGGAGCACAAGGTGCTCATGGAGAAGTTCCCAGAGATGGAGCACGCGGATCCGAACTCGATCAGCCTGCAGCCCGGCGAGACCGGCGAGATCTTCTGGACATTTACCAACACGGGCGACTTCGAGTTCGCCTGCCTCATTCCCGGGCACTACGAGTCTGGGATGCACGGGCCCCTGACGGTGGCTGCCAAGTAAGCTGTCGCAGACCTCATCACACACAAAGGACATCCCATGAATTTCTCCAAGATTGCCCTCCTTACAGCTTTCGCGCTGGCCGTTGCCGCACCCGCGTCGGCCGCCGAATTCACCAAGGGCCAAGTAACCAAGGTCGATGCCAAGCAGAAAAAGGTCACTGTGAAGCATGAAGAGCTGATCAACCTCGACATGCCGGCGATGACGATGGTGTTCAACGTTGCCGACGAGGCGATGCTCGAGAAGGTCTCCGAGGGCAGCAACATCGAGTTCGTCGCCGACCGTCTCAGGGGAAAGATGACGATCGTCGACTTGAAATAAAGCGCATCACCGCCGGGCGCGTCTGACCTTCAACCCGGCGGGCATGCACAGCGCGGCGTAAAACTTGCAGAAGCGAGCCGAGGTGCACGATGCACCTCGACTCGCCACGTTCGGTAGAACGCAGCCCGGTCGGTACATTAATGGGCAAGTAGAAATCGTATTATAAATACACATATTTTTACCGGCCATAATTATGCCACTAAAATCCTACATTATTTCAGTATACGGAAATCCTAATTCATAGGGAGTTCTTAATTTGCCACACGAAAAAAGCTCCTGCAGATTGACGTAATTGGTTCGATTGGAAATCTTGTTTCCGGGAACGAATTACGCCATCACCTGCGTCAGTACAAGAAAGCAGACGGCATGAAGGGGTTATCTTTTTGACGCGGATTAGAAACATAGTCTCGTTCCCGATTGCAGTGTTGTTGATTGCGGTGCTTTTCAGCTTGAGCGCTGTCTCAGCGACCGCGGCGCTGCCTACCGGCAGTGAGAGCTTCCGTGTGCCCGCCGCCGCAAGCGTTTCAGAGAAGATAGTTCAAGCGAACGCCGATCTCGAGCAGTCAGCAAGCGACCCGCTGCACTCCTCCACAAAGTCTTACCCGATGGAGGATTCAGCGCATTCCGCTCACTGCGCAACGCACTGCCCACAAATGATCGCTTTCGCTGACGACGCGCCAGCCCACAGACCGCGTAATCCGGGATTGCACAACCTGTCCGAAGATCCGGCTCTGCGAGGAGCTATTCGAGCAGTTCCTCACGGACCTCCTCGACCGCAGGTCTGAGCCGCTGCTTCGTCGAACGATCGGTCGTTCGTCTCGGGCTTCATTGCCACTCAATTCATCACCAAGCCTTGGCTGGGTAGGCTTCGACCATTTGGAAATCGGCTCGAAGTGCACACTCGCTACTGCCCGGCTCCCAAACACAGTGAGCACTCTTGCGTCCAAAGGGCCGAGTGCAAGGAGAATACCTATGAATAATACCAACGTGCGCTGATCAGAACTCATGCGCCCAGTCCCGCATTCCGATTGAGATGATTTTCCAGGGCTGATCGACGAGCTTGTTCCAAGCGTCACAGCAGTGGGCGACGATGTCGTCGTAGTC
>NZ_JAAAMJ010000038.1 GCF_010500835.1 Aurantimonas aggregata
GTCCGTTGAAATCGGAACGAAGCGGGATCGCTGAAGCCATGGCAAACCTCCGTTTGCCTCCATCGATTCAGACTTCGCCCGCCTTGGGAACCCCTACAGAGTCAGCTATCGCGCACGTTGGTATAAGCTGATCATATCCGCAGCGACAATCTCTCTGCTTTCCGCTGGTACCGCTATGGCTACTGGTATCGTTCCGGGATCCGACTACGCCATCGATGCTCACGACCAAGCGACGCGATCGGCAGTCCAACAGGGCGCACACGTGGCCTCCGATGGCCATGCCGGAACCCACGTTCTAATCGAAAATCGCAGTCAGACCTTCGGTTACGGCGCATCGCAGGCTAGCAGCAGGAACTCTACCGTTCCGGGCTCGGAAGTCGGCAGAAAGTTCGACGAAGCGGCCCAGGCCGCAGCGGTTGCGGAAGGGGCCTACGCCGGCCAGGCCAAGGCATATGGAACCCAGATAGACCGAGGGTTCATGGTCCCAGGCTCGGAAGTGGGTCGCAGATAGCACTTACAGGCCTGTGCGGCGTCTCGCATGACATCCAGAAACAGGTCGTCACCGACCGTTTCAGGGAAAGATGCAGATCGTCGAACTGAATAACAGGCGTCCGAACATCTACCCGACCGGAATACCCGGCCCGGGATGACAAAGTCATTCCGGGCCGGGCAGGGTCAGCCGTGCATCCAGGAAGAGTGCCCGCAAGAAACACACTTCAACTGGAGTAGGGGCTCAGGTCGTTCCGCTTTGCCACTCGCCTTTTCAGCCTTCAGGTGTCGACGTCGACACTCAAGGACAACGCTGCGTAGCGTGCTGGCCGTCGCTTCGGGAGTATGGCGGTCCCCAAGGGGTCACGGTCCAAGGCAGCACAGCCGGCGTGCCGCTCAGGTTCCGCTGCCGAACTAAACCCAAGCGAAGGAAAGCCTGGAGGCGGGCAGGAGGGTTGAACTACTTGTTTCGGCCGTTTGTCTCCGGTCGCATTACTCCGGCTTGCTGCTGATTACGACCCCATAATCCCCTCCAAGAGTCGCAAGTGCCGACTGCAAAGAGAGCCAACGATGAATGAATCGATTTCCAAGGGCCTGCCGCGCCGGAGCGTGTTGATCGGCCTCGCCGGTCTTGCCCTCGCGGGATGCAACTCGAGAAGCCGCGTGCTGTCATCACCGGTAGTTTCCCTGGCGCACTCCGTGCCGCTGCCTTCGTCCTCCCTGGCGGTTCGCCCGGCCATGTACGACGCGATGCCGGGGGAGCGCTTCCCGATCCCGGCTGTGGACGTCACGCAGGTCGAGGAGCGGTTCTGGAGGACGACGGTCGACAATCCAACGGGCGAGGCTCCGGGGACCCTTGTGGTCGATACGCCCGCCAAGTACCTCTACTTCACCATTCCCGGCGGATTGGCCGTGCGCTACGGCATCGGTGTCGGGCGGGAGGGATTCGCCTGGTCTGGCCGCGCAAAGGTTCAGTACAAGCGCGAGTGGCCGCGATGGACACCACCGAACGAGATGGTCGCACGGCAGCCGGAACTAGAGCCATATTCCATCGCCAATGGCGGCATGGAACCCGGTCTCAAGAACCCTCTTGGCGCCCGGGCCCTCTACATCTTCCAGGATGGACGGGACACGCTCTATCGCCTGCACGGCACGCCAGAGGCATGGTCGATCGGCAAGGCGGTCTCCTCGGGCTGCATTCGCCTGCTGAACCAGGACGTCATTGACCTGTACGAGCGCGTTCCCGACGGCACGCCGATTAGAGTGATCCAGGACACGTCCTTCCAGGCGGCAGCGTGAGGTATCGCGATCGGCAGCAATTCGCAGTAGCGAGTTCGACCTTGCCCTGTGACCGCCACCGACGGTTCTCCCGCCTGGATGCCGCGCAGGTCCATCGGACGCAGTGTGAAGGGGGACGTGGGAACGCAAGCGTGTCACCTTAGGCTGGGTGCGAGACCGTGGTCCCCTCACTGAGGGTCCGGGGTAAATCCCGGTGCATGGCCGACCGGCGCGAAGAGGTCGGCCTCGTCTGTGAAGCCGTTCCGGTAGCGAAGCCGGGCATCACACGACCTGCAGTGCCGGCGGGCCGGGCGACGAGTGCGGGCGGGCGGTGTCGTTCCGGCGGCCCTGGTAGGATCGCGACCGGAGCCCCGGTCGGGGACTCGATGGTCCCGCGACGTCTCACGCATCTGGTTTCCTTTCCACGGTCCGCCGTTCAGGCCGTCGTGATCAGATCACGAAGACCGGAGCAAATCCGCCGCCAGGACTCCTGAAATTCGTGGTCTGGCCTTGATAGAGGCGCGCGGCCACCAGAAGCACCTGCCCGTCATAGGTATAGAGCCGGAGATCCATCTTGCGCGCCTGAACTCCGTCGTCGATTCTGATCATGCGCTCGCTGGGCTTGACGAGACTCTGGGCAACGTAGCCACCCCGCTCGATCTCTGCCCAGACCCCTCTCGTAACCTTGTCGCCGCGATACACCGCCTTTCCGCCATGTCCGCCCGTCGGCTTGAAGAACAGGCCCTTGCGCGACCTCCATAGTTCGTTGGCGTTCTCGGGGGTGACGAGGATCGTGCGTGGGATGGAACCGAGCTGGGCAAGATGGGTCGGTTCGAGGCCCCATGACTCAAGGAGCGCAGGGTCCGACAGCAGCGACAGGTTCCGCTTGTCGGCGAGCAGCGCGTGATTGTGCGGATTGGGCGTGACGACCACCGCACCGTCCCGGTAGGCGTCTCGCAGCGCCTTGTGTCGCGGCCGATCGAACGCGAAATCGGTGGTCCGGTTGTAGACGAGGTCGATGGGATTTCCGTCGAACGTGAGCCCTCCGGCTTCATGGCGAAGATGGCTGGCATCCGCGATGACCGCCTCCATGCCGCGAGCTTCGAAAACTTGCCGCGCCAGCACGAACTCAGGATAGAGAAACTGTTCCTCCGGCCCGTCGTCGACGATGGCAATTCGACGTACAACACCGGTTCCCCGCTGGCGCGTCCATTCTTCTTGGAACATGCGAAACGCGGCGTCCTCGAACGCGTGCGGCTTCAACGGAATGTCCGTTTCGCGACAGCAAGCCCGCTGCGCCCTTGCAAGTAGGGCGTTGAGGAACGCCCCGCCAGCGTTGGTGTTGATCTCGATAAGGCGGGGGCCTTCCCTGCCGAGGTGGAAATCGTAGCCCATAAGGGCGCCGATCGGGCCGTGATCCTCTCGCGAGATTTCGGGAGCCCACGAAAGGACTGCCGCTCGGTATGCGGAATGCCGTGCCGCCTGTTCGATAGCTGCGACTACGCCCTGCATCTCGGCCACCTCGCTGGCCGAGATGAAAACCGGCACGTTCGAAAACAAGTGAGCCTTGGGCCGGATGAACGTCTCGCAGAATTCCGGATCGCCAGCCTCTTGCTCCAGTGCGTCGCACAGCGATCGACGGTCGAGCGTGACGCAGAAGCAGTTCTGGTTGAGCCGATCCGAGATGATTTGTGCTGAATCAGAGGAAGTGGAGATTGGATTGCTCATCGCTCGCGACACCATGACCACAGCCGCGCATTAAGGCCCAGGGAGACGTGGAATTGCCGACGATCATCGGTTCCCCAATGTTTCGGTCAGCAAACCGATGCCGAGCGTTGCATCAGTCTTCGCGATCGATTCTTCGGCGCTGACTGTCCCGGTCAATGCCCGAATCGCGTCGATCGTTTCAGGGATGACGATCGCCTGATTGTCGACCATGTAAGCGTAGAACAGCTCGTCTCCTTCGACTTTTAGCATGTCTGACCACAGCGCCACTTCGTAGAGGTTGTCATTTGGGCGCCCGAGGTCGGCCATGAGTTCCTTGACGGTGTTGAGGGCCGTCAAGCCGGCATCCACTCGGATCAGAGCGATCCGAGACGACGCCGAAAAAGCGTCGAGTACTTCCTCCCGGGCAGCCGGTCGGGTCAGCTGCACCGACCAATAATGTAAATGCGCTAGCGTCTCCGGTACCTTGACCGCCATCGTAATCACATCGAGTTCAGGGTCGACGCTCTGCGCATCCGGCCCTTGATGGCTCGGAATTTCAGGCTCGGGGACAAGCGTGTTCATGATCCCCCCGAGATGACTTTCCCACGGGTCTGTTGCACGGCGCAGCAGCGTCCCGCGCGCGCGATGTAGCAGGCCCGCGTGTTTCAAGACCGTGAGGGTTCTGACGATCGAGGTGGTGTTACAAGAGACGACGCGCGTGCTGACCCGATTCAGCGCGCTCGCATAGCTGGCCTCGGCGACGAAGGAGTGTCCGGTCACCTCGTGCTTTTCGCCACCCTGGACAATGAACTTGATGCCCCTTTGTCGATAAATGTCGACGTTCACCGCCGCGATCCGCTTCGGCGTGCAGTCAACTACCAGATCACTGGCACCTAGCAGGTCATCGAGGCTTCCGGTGATGTCGAGACCGGCGTTCCGCATCGTCTCCGCGTGGGCCTTCGTGGCCCCAAAAAGGCGAAAGCCCCTCTGCATCGCTACCCGCGGCCGCCAGTCGACGCTGATGTCTGCCACCCCGGCGAGTTCCATATCGTCCTGCCGGACCACAGCGTCAGCGACACGTTTTCCGATCACCCCGTAGCCGTTGACGGCGACCCGGATTTTTTTCGCCAAACTCATCTGATCCTCCTTGTGCCGGAAGTGCTCCGCTGATGGTTAAAGGCCTACGTCGCCCGTCGTCCCGACAATCTGACCGAGTATTCACGCGAAGTCGCTCAGGTTCGGGGTTTCTCACCTGCCAGCATCTGCTCCCATCTAGTACAACGTCTGCTTTATGAGGACCTCTCCCATGACCATACTCGTATCAGCTACCGCCGTAAGGATGAAGCGGCGCTTCGCTGCACTAGGAAAATCCCGGACAGCACCAGCACGACACCTGTGGCTTGGATTGTCTCGAGGCGCTCGCCGAAGAAGGCCGCGCCGAACATAAGACCGAATATCGGCACCAGAAATGTGAAAGCGTTCGCATGATTGAGCGAGACACGCTCCAGCGCTTCAAACCAGAGCCAGAAGGCAAGCGCTGATCCGAAGACCGCAAGAGCCAGGAGGACGAGTAGGAATTCCGTCGACCACGCCAGCGAAGAGACATCTTCCGTCAGCACGGAAAGGAGAGACAAGGGTACCGCACCGATGAGCAGCTGGCAGCCCATTGCCATGATCGGATCAACCTGGCCGGTGAGGTGCTTGATGGCGACATTGCCCACGGAGACACCCGTTGCGGCGAGTACGACATAGGCGATGCCGAGGGAGTAACCCTGGATATGGTCTGCGGCGAGGCCGGGCAGGGCGATGACGGTAATTCCGGCCAAGCTGACTGCCAGCCCGAACTTTCCCATCGCTTTCAGACTTTCACCGAGGAAGACGTGCGCGAGAACCGCGGCAATGATCGGCTGCACGTTCGCAATGACCGTCGAGAGACCCGGCGCCACGAACTCGGCCGCGTGGAACATGCCGAGGAAACCCATGCTTGTCGCCCCAAGCCCCACCACAACGATCAGGGTCCAAGACCGAACGCCGACAGGTGCCCGCCGATGACAGAGGAACCCGAGGGCGATCAGGCAAACCCCTGCGAGGGCTGCGCGCAGAGCCGCGAAGGCAATATGGGGCGCGAGATCCAGACCTATGGTAATAAGGGGATAGCAGGCGGCCCAAAGCACCATAACCGCCAGAAGGCGTATAGAGGCATCGATGGTCATTGCCTGAGCCCCAGGCTACGTTCACGCGCAGAGATTTGGCACGGGGATCTGATCGTATTTTTGGCCTATCGTCGCGGTCTTGATACAAGTCAATGCCGAAGCTGCGTTGACTTCCTACATGACGGTCTCTCGAAGCCCGTCGGAAAGGTCACGCTATCAAATGTTGCAGACGAGCACATGCCAACGCAGAAAGGATCCGCACTTTGCAATGTGGAGCCTGAGGCGTTTGATTGTCTTGCTGCTCATGCTGATCTTTGCAACCTCAGGACTCGTTAACGGATCGAAGGGCGACCACGTCGCATCCCCAGCTTCGCTTGCGCATGATGTCGCATCTTTGGGGCCCGCATCGACCGGGGAGCGACCTTGTGTAGGCGGTGCCGATGGCACAACCTGCTGCATAGGCAGCCTCTGTTCGTTTTGTGTCCCGCTGCCGGCGTCAGCGGCCATGACCCCTCTAGCCGTTGCTGAGGTGGTCATGGCTATGCCCGATGAGGTTTATCGCGGCCTCACAACATCTCCCGGTTTCCGACCCCCGAATCTCTCCGCCAAAGTCTGAGCACCGCGCGCCTGTCGCGGTGCATCGGGCTGATCCGATCGGCGCTGGTCCGATCCGGTCCTGTCACGTTTTCCGAGAATCACTGTCCGTCGCGTCGCGAGTTTCCGGCGTCCACTGCCGATGCAGGCTGCACTGCCACCCTGCACCAGATCGCGGGCGGCATAGTGACGGCTCACTAATATCAATCTCGATCGAAGTCGGAGATTATGACAATGATGAACAGATTTCCAAATTATCATGGCAGCAAAACAATTGCACTTCCTGTACATGGCGATCAATCTTACCGACAAGGAATGATGGCACTTGCCGCGGCGGTCTTGATGATGGCAAGTGTTCACATTGCACAGGCGCAGACGGCGCCGTTTGATCGCGGTAGCTTCGTTTTTACTGCCGACGAACATGGAAACTCTATCAGCGCGATTGATCTCGCCGCCGGCAGCGTAGAGACAATGCCAATCCCCGTCTCGCCGCACAATATTCAGATCACAGCAGACGGCACGCTGCTTCTAGCCGTGGGTGAGCCCGAGGAAGGGCACGGGCATGGCGAGAGTGCAGGTGCGCACGACGGCGCCGAAGCCAAAGGGCGGCTGCTGGTCCTTGATCCGGCAGGCCTGGCCAGCGGAGTTCTGGACGAGATCATCGTCGGCGCACATCCAGCGCATGTGGTTGCCGACCAGAATGGCGAGCGGGCATATGTCACGAATGCCGGCGACAACACCGTCAGCGTGGTAGATCTGGTCGCCAGAAAGCTGGTCGCCAACATCGACACGGGCCGCTACCCGCACGGGCTTCGGATAAGCCCGGATGGGCGTGAGATCTATGTGGCCAATGTCGAGGATGGCACGGTTTCCGTCATCGGTACTGAAGGGTTCACGGAACTCGCGCGAATCCCGGTTGGCAATACGCCGGTCCAGGTCGGTTTCACGCCGGAGGGGACTAGGGTTTACGTGTCGCTGCGCGACGAGAACCGCGTCGCTGTTATCGACACCGCTACGCGGAGCATGATCGGTACGATTGAGGTTGGACGGAACCCCATCCAAGTCTACGCGACGCCTGACGGACGATCTGTCTATGTTGCAAACCAGGGCACCGACGCCGAGCCGGCTGACACGGTGTCGGTGATCGACGTCGCGAGCGGAAGGGTCGTCGAAACCATCCGCACAGGCATGGGTGCGCATGGGGTCGTTGTCAGTGGCGACGGCGCCTGGGTTTTCGTCACCAACATCGCCGACGGAACGGTGTCCGCCATCGAGGTCGCGACAGGAAACGTCGTCGCGTCCTTCCCGGTTGGCAGCGGCCCCAACGGCATCACCTACCGATCACCGCAGCCATAATCGTTTCAGAAAATAGATGAAGGGAGATTTGCAGGCCATGGCATATCACGAACACGGTCCTGTCGACCCAAAGATCGACGAGGGTGTACGGCGGCCATTCCTAAACACTCCAGCGGGATTTGCGTTGTGCATTTTTCTCGCCGTTGCGGGCGTGTTTCTCTGGGTAGATCATCGTGCGCATGTTCTCGGTGCGCTGCCGCTTCTGCTGCCACTTCTGATCTGTATCGGCATGCATTTCTTCATGCATCGAGGTCACGGCGGCCATGGCGGGAAAAGTGGTGGCCGTGATGAACGGTGACGTTCCCGCCTACGGTCTGTGGTTACTGGCGGCTGTCAACGCGGGCGTCTTCATCCTGTTCGCGTTCAGCTTCTTTAAGCCGACCACTGCGCGGGACTGGCGCTCGCTCGGGGCCTTCTCGGCCTTCGTCGTTGCCTTGTTCGCGGAGATGTATGGCTTCCCGCTGACGCTTTATCTGCTGGCGGGCTGGGTCGGTAGCAACTTCCCGGCTCTCGATCCACTCTCACACGACGCAGGTCACCTTTGGCCAGCGCTGTTCGGCTGGTCCATGGATCCCCACTGGTCGCCTTTCCACCTGTTGAGCTTCGTCTTTATCGGCGGCGGCTTCATGCTGATAGCTGCCGCCTGGCGGGTACTGCATGACGCGCAGAGCAAAGGAAGTCTCGCGACATCCGGTCCATATGCCCGACTGCGACATCCGCAGTATGCCGGTTTTGCACTGATTATGATCGGTTTCTTCCTGCAGTGGCCCACGCTGGTTACGGGACTGATGCTGCCAGTTCTACTGGTAATGTACTGGCGCCTCGCAAAAAGCGAAGAGCGCGAGGTGGAGGCGGCATACGGTGACCGATACCGCCACTATGCCCGTGCAGTTCCGGCTTTCCTGCCACGCCCAGCCAGTCTGCTTCATTCAAGCGGGGGGTGATCGTGGCGTTTTATTTTATCAACCAGGAGTACGAAACATGAGAAAGCGAAATTTCACGACGGCCATGTGTGCGGGTTTGCTTCTTCTTGGGACCGCGACAGCGGTCGTAGCCCAAACCGGCGCAAAGGAGCTGGATGCTCACCATCCCGCGGAAACGCAGGCATCACCGCCGGCGGCCGCGATGCCGGGTGACAAGCCCGCAGCCGCCGCACCAGAGTCCATGCCCGGCATGGGCATGATGACGCCGGAGATGATGCAGATGATGCAGCGCATGATGGGTCAGGGTGGAATGCCCGACATGATGGGAGGCATGCCCGGTCAGGGGATGCCTGAGGGCGGTGCTGGTCCGAGCATGCCGGGTCAAAAGCCCATAGCAGGCATGATGATGTGCCCGATGATGCGAATGATGATGAATGGTCAAGCAGGTATGGGCATGCCCGGCATGATGGGCGGTCAGGGCGCTCTTCTCGGAACGCCGCTCGGCTCACCAGAGGAGATGACGGAGAACCGCGTCCGCGCTCTCTTGGAGCAGCAACTCACCAGCCTTGGCAATCCACGTCTGAAGCTCGGAGAGATCGGCACGGCAAGTGATGGGAGCATTACTGCGGAATTGTGACCGTCGACGGCTCTCTGGTTCAGCGGCTCGCGTTCAACCGCTATCCCGGTCTGGTCCGGCAGATCGTCGAATGAACCGGGCAGCGACCTGACGTCGTTGCCGGCAACCACGCAAGGGATGCACGATGAAAACGAGCGTGATCGAAGTAGGCGACTTGCTGACGGCGTCTAGCCCCGACGAACTAGGTAAGCGGATCGGCGAGATACCTGGCGTCGAAAGCGTCTCGGTGGATCACGCGGCAGAAAGCGCCACGGTCCGCTACGACGAAACCCGCATTGAAGTGGCCGGGATCAAATCCTGGGTGCAGCGATCGGGGCGTATCGTCGCCGCCCCGCCTGCTGCTTCTGCTTCGACCAGCAGCCGCTCGGCGGCAAGGACGTGCCGCTCGATGAGGTCGCGAAGCGGGCGCAGGGCATCGACGCAGGCGCCGACCTGATCGGCGAGTGTCGACAGGCTGAGGTCTATCCCCTCGCGGGCGTAGCGCTCCGACTGCCGGTTCAGCGGCTGATGTTGGCCGAACTTCTCGAACAGGATCATCGCAAGGAGGTTTGGTCCGAGGAAGCCCCGCGGCGTCGGGTGGAACGGCGCCGGCGGCTGGCATATCTTCTCGCACTCCCGGCAGGTGAACTTCTCGCGGACGGTCTGGATCACCTTCCACTGCCGCGGGATCACCTCCAGCGTCTCGTTCACGTCCTCGCCGAGCTTCGACAGCTTGGCCGAGCCACAGCAGGGACACGAAGTCGGCACCTCGATCACCACCCGCTCCCTCGGCAGATGCTCGGGAAACGGCTTCTTCGAGGGACGCCTGCGGGTGAAGGCCTGAACGTTCGTCGTCTTCGCCGCGGCCCGCTCGGCGGCAAGCTCGTCCTCGGTGGCGGCAGCCTGCGCATCCTCGAGCTGCATCTCGAGCTGGTCGAGAAGACGCGCCTTCTTCTCCGACCGCGTCCCATAGAGTTCGCGCTTGAGCTTCTCGATCTCAAGCGTCAGATGCGCGATCAGGGCGTCGGCGTGCGAGGCCTTCGCCTTTCTGTTGGCCACTTCGGCTTCCGCCCGATCGGCACGCCGTTCGGCCGCCGCGAGGGCGGCCTTCAAGGCGGCGATATCATCCGGCGCGGCGGCCATGGCGAAAGGCTCGAAGCAGTTCGTGACAAAGCCGATTCTGCCACAGAACCCCTGCAACACAAGGAGTTTGTGCTATCCGACCGCGCTCGGGCGCCAGGTTCTCTGGGGGTGGCGCCAGTCGATCCCTTCCAGCAGGTAGCCGAGCTGCGCCGGCGAGATCGTCACCGTGCCGTCCGCTGGCGAGGGCCAGATGAAGCGGCCCCGCTCCAGCCGCTTCACGAACAGGCAGGCACCCTGGCCGTCGTGCCAGATGACCTTGATCAGGTCGCCGCGGCGGCCACGAAAGACGAAGAGATGACCGCTGCTCGGATCCCGCTTCAGCGTCTCCTGGACCATCAGGGACAGACCCGGATAGCCTTTGCGCATGTCGACATGCCCTGCCGTCAGCCAGACCCGCACTCCGGTCGGAACCGGGATCATTCCCCGGTTCTCGTCTTCGACGAGCCCGAAGACCGGCTCAGACGATCCACCACCTCGAGAATGCGCGCCAGCGCGGCAGTATCGATATCCGCATCGGTCCGAACTATGCGCCCCTCGGGCAGCTCGATCTCGACCCGGGCGGGGCGTGATCGCCGCCGTTGCATCGACGACTTCGCGACAGGCTGGGCCATGGGCTGCTCCTCGATCAGCACCGGCAGCAACGACGTTGCCGAGGCACTCTCGGCTCGCTTGCAGAGCTGCTTGCGCCACCGGAACAACTGGCTGACCGAAATCCCGGCGGACCGCGCGATCTCGGACGTCGAGACATCCGGCTCAAGCGAGGCGGACACCAGCCGCTCCTTCTCCGCGCGGGTCCAGCGCCGACGTCTGCCGCCGCCTCCGGAAATGAGCTCGATTGTCTTCGTCATAGGACTGTTCCTAGGGCTATCCCCAGGACTTCGACGATCAAGGCCCATCAGAGCAAGGCGGCTCCCGCCGGAGGCTTACTAACCTTCTGCTGCCGAGATCATCACATGGTCCGTCGCGGCGCTGTTTGACCATCCCCAGTTCGCGGTTGCGCGAGCGGCCCGGATGCAATTTCCGGTCAGGACACCAGCGCCATGAAGCTCTTCCAACGTGCGGTGCTTCGCTTGGACACCCGCATGTACCATGCACCGAGCAGGCCGCCGATGAGTCCGCCGAGCCCATCGACAATGAGGTCCCACATAGTATCTTCCAAGGGCGCCATTAGCGGCGAGCCCTGCGCGCCTTGCCCGAAGAATGCGTCCGATGCGAATTCGAGGATTTCCCAGAGCGCGCCGGCGCCGAGCGTCAATAGGAAAATGCCCGACAGGTTCAGAAAGAAGCCGGCCTTAAGTCTGCACGTCATCCGGAGCGTGTAGATAGTGAGAAACGACACGACGGCGAGCAGGCCAGAATTGCCGAAGTGAATAAGCTTGTCATAGAATGGTATCGCCTCGTAGAGGTCAAGCATGCGCCCGAGCGTCATGTCGGTGACCAACCACCACAGAACGAACAGCTCGATCTCGACGGGGATGTTCTGCCGACTAGTATAGGCGAGGAGAGGCGGCGCGACAATCAGCATCAGTGCGGCGAGGCACAGAAGCGTGTATGGGAGCGCGCCCTGGTAGAAGTGAAACGCCGCCGTCGCCAGGATCAGAAAGCGCAGTACCCATGCGAGCCGGATCTCCCAGGAGGGTGCAGATTCGAGCCCGGAAGTACCGAGATCATCGCCACCGGGCAGTTCATCGGGTCCGTTCATCACGCCGCTCTCGTCCGCTGCATGCGATCCAGTGGGCTTGCCGTATCGGGTTCAGCGCCTGCAATGCCCGTGTATCGCTCATCATCCCCGAAATGCCGAGCCTGGAGGCAAGGACGTGAGTTCATCCGCCGTCCGCTCTGCACGTCCTGGTGCCGAACTGCAGCAGGCGCCCACCGCCTCGCGCCCATCCCCCCTAGCAAGGCAGTGATCATCTCCGCGCCAGTCATCCAGTCGGTCATAGACCGTCCCTGCGGTTCCGGCGAGCGCAATGGCGAGGAATACCCAGCGGAGCGTGTCCAGATAAGGCATTCCTCCGCTCAAGGGTTCGCTGGAAATACCACTGAAGGCTTATTGTAGCCGCCGGAGGTATTGATGGATGGGAAGCGCGGAGGGGGCCGCGGATGCGGAGACCTCGGGGACCGGCCACTGGGTCGTGATCAGCGTCCGTTGGTATTAGACGTCGGCGGACAGCGCCCCGAGATGCTAGCGGCGGTGGGCCTAATGGTTCTCGTGGCCGCCTTTCGTGCCGATGCCGCGTTGCGGGTGATGAAGTACGCCATCACCACTCACGCCTTACGAAACGGGGACATTACAAACGGTTCGCCAGAGATCGGTTTTCCAGTTGGACCTTTCGAGAGGCGGCGCGGAAACGCCGATCGCGTAGTCGGCCCCTCCGACAGACACCGCCGCCGGGGGACCGCACCGGACACGAGCTGCGTGGATTGCCGGATCGCGGTACGAGACCGAGCCGTCGTTCGCCATCGTGTTTAGGCCGATGACGACGTCAAAATCGTAAGCGGCGTCGACTGAGGCCGTCCCTGACCGAAGGATCAGGGTGACGCTCTGAGATCCCGGGAATTCGGCTGTGTGAAATGGGATAGGTTCCGCAGCACTTGCCATGGTCGTCATCAGCACGGCTGCGATGAGGGACTGCGCATGCATGTCATCCTCCCAAAGCTTCTTCCAAGGCCCGATGGTATCACTGAACGAAGCGGATGTAGTCACGCTGTGTGACTTCACGCAGGCCGCGCATATGGACATGTCTTCGAGCATGCGGCGGCGCAAGGAGCTAGAAAAAATACAATGAATTCAGTAGGTCGCGGTAGAAACCATGCGTTCAAGGTTCAGACTTGTCTCGGAATGCTCGCCAAATTTGATCACGGGTCGCCGACGGGTAAGCGAACAACGGCCATTAGTCCTCTTTCCTGCTTGTTGCGGAGCACAACCGTCCCTCCATGCGCTTGAATGATTGTCTGGGCGATTGCGAGGCCGAGACCGACGCCCCCTGTGTCGCGATTGCGTGATCCTTCCAGGCGCACAAACGGCTCAAACACAGCCTCAAGCTGATCATCGGGCAATCCTGGCCCGTGGTCAGCGATGGTGACAACGGCTATTCCTGGTTCTTTCTCCACCGTCACGTTTGCCACGCCGCCATAGCGGACTGCATTGTCGATCAGGTTGCGCAGCGCGCGTTTCAGGGCCTGCGGGCGGATGGTTGCGAGCAGCGGCTGTGAAGGCGCGAGGGTGGCCCTGACCCCGCCTATATCGCCCACCAGATCAGCCAGCATTGCGGTGAGATCGACGTCGGCGGCGGGTTCCGCCTTCGCGACCCCACGCGCGAATTCCAGCGTGGCCTCGACCATGGTTTGCATTTCCTCGACCAACGCCTTCAGCCGGATACTGTCCTCGGTTTCATCCAACATCTCGATCCTGAGCCGCATCGCAGTAAGGGGCGAGCGCAGATCGTGGCTCAGGGCGGCAAGCATATGCGTGCGCTCATTCACGAAGCGGGTCAGGCGGTCCTTCATCCGGTTGAAAGCCTGCGTGGTCTCGCGCACCTCGGACGGCCCCACCATCGGCAGCGGATCGGCATCAAGGCCACGACCAAGCCGGTCGGCGCCAACAGCAAGGGTGCGCATTGGGCCGACGACACCCCGCGCAGTCCACCAGGCTATTAGAGCAACAGCAACCGCCATCAACATCAAGGGCAACAGGGCTTGTGGCGAAAACTGCAGGGCTGGGCGGTGAAACATCGTGCGAACGTTCAGCCAGTCGCCCCCAGCGAGGCGGATCGAAAGCGTCAGCTCAACAGGGTCGGTCCGTCCAGCCATCATCGCCTCGTGCATTGGGCGCATGGCGACGGGTACTCCATCTGGCATCGGCAATGTGGCGACGGAAAGCGCATGGACATCGGCGCGGACTTCCCGTTCTGGCTCACCTAGGATCTGCCGGATTTGGCGCAGAACCTGATCTGATTCAGTGCTGTCGTGCGGCGCCTCCGGTTCTGGTCCGATTTTAAACCTGACCAGTGGAGAATCTGCCGCCCGCAGGATCGAGGTGCGCAGATCAGCGGGCGCGCTATCCAGCAGCAATACGACATTCGCTGCGCGCCCTGCCGCCTCCAGCCCCAGGGCCGCCCGGACCGCGCGGTTCCGCTCGTCAGTCAACAGCAAGAGGCCAAGCCCCTGCGTGATGGCCAGGGCCAGAAGTAGCATGACCAGCAACTGGCCGCCCAGAGATTGCGGAAACAGCCTGCGCAGATAGGGGAAGCGCGGGTTCACAGTGCCGCCTTCACATCCGCGGCGAGGCTATACCCGCCACCCCAGACGGTAGCGATCAGCGCGGGCTTGGCGGGATCGAGCTCGATCTTGCGGCGCAGGCGGCTGATCTGGTTGTCGATGGTGCGATCGAACACCGTCGCCGCGCGACCCGAGGTCAGATCGAGCAATTGCTCGCGGCTCAACACAAAGCGCGGCCGTTCCAAAAATACCGTCAACAGACGGAATTCGGCGGTGGTCAGCGCGACCTCGACGCCTCCGACGTCGGTCAGCGTTCGGCGGTCGGTATCGAGCACCCAGCGGTCGAAGGCCCGCCTGTGCCCGGCGAGGCTGCCACCCACCACTTCCGCCCGGTCGGACCGGCGCAGGATTGCCTTGATCCGGGCCAACAATTCGCGCGGATTAAAGGGTTTGGGCAGGTAGTCGTCTGCGCCGACCTCCAGCCCAACAATGCGGTCAGTCTCGTCTCCCAACGCTGTCAGCATCAAGATTGGAATGCCGCCCTGCGCGCGCAGGCGTCGGCAGACTGAAAGGCCATCTTCGTCCGGCATCATCACGTCCAGCACGATCAGATCGAACTGACCCACCTTCATCGCCGCGTCCATCGCCACGGAGTCGGTGGCAGAGGTCGCGCGCATGCCGTTCTTTTCCAGATACTTCACCAGCGCATCGCGGATCTCGCGGTGGTCATCGACGATCAGGATGTGCGGCGGATGGGTCATCATTCTTGCTCCTGATGCTGACCCTAGCTGAACCTGTTGACTCTGCGGGCGGAAGATTGTCGCAAACCTCTCTCTGCGGCGCGTCTTGCGACAGTTTGATACAAAACAGGCGCCCCCTGACAAACCTTTGGGACACCTGCCTCCCAGATTGGACCCATCGCAATCCAATCCAGGAGAGAAACAATGAAACGCTCGACAAAACTCGCCCTTGCAGCCGTTACCACCCTTGGCCTTGCCGCTGTTGCGCTGCCGGTCGTCGCTCAGCAGGGGCAGATGCAACATGGCGGCATGATGGATGGCGGCATGGGCAAGATGGGCCATCACGGCATGATGGGCGGCGGTATGGGCATGATGGGCGGAGCGCAAAGCTACGCCATGGCCACGTTCGACACCAACAAGGACGGCACGCTCAGCCCCGAGGAAATGACCGCCGGCATTCAGGCTGAACTCGGGACCTATGACACCGATGCCAACGGCACTTTGTCGCTGGAGGAATTCGCGGTGATGCACGCGGCCCACACGCGGCCGATGACGGTGCGCGCCTTCCAGATGCACGACGCCGACGGCGACGCGCAGGTGACGGAAGCAGAAATGGCCGCAATGGCCGCGATGATGCAAAGCCACATGAGCGAGCAGCAGGGCGGCATGCAGAGCATGGGTCAGGGCATGATGAAAAACGACTGACAGGCGCCGTGACCCCGCCAATCGGGTCTAGCGCCGGTTGGCGGGGACAATCCTATTACAGATCAGGAGGCTCTGGTGATGAACGACTATGGTATGGGTTTCGGAATGGGCTTCGGCTGGCTCTGGATGATCGTCATCCTTGTATTGGTCGGTCTCGCGATTGCCGCGCTGATAAAATATCTGCGCAAGTGAGCGTTCTCCGGCCCTGAAAAGCCAAGGGCGTTGTCGCTTTGGAACGCTTCGTCTGCTGAATGCTTGGAACTTCCAGAAACATCCACTCAGGAGATGAAATATGAACTACGGACGTTTCTTTGCAATGATCGCGACTTCGACGGTCGTGATGTTTGGATTGATGTATCTCAACACCTACGCGCTTGACCATATCTTCTTCTCGCAGACGCGGATGTGGATGGCGATCTATATGGGTGCGGTGATGGCGATCATCATGCTCGCTTTCATGCTGGGCATGTATTCCAACAAAAAGGTCAATCTCGCGATCTTCGCGGGCGCTGCTGCAGCCTTCGCCCTTTCACTGTGGCTTGTCCGAAGCCAGGAGACGGTCGACGATCTCGCCTGGATGAGGGCGATGATCCCACACCATTCCATCGCCATCCTGACCAGCGAGCGGGCCGATATCTCAGACCCAAGGGTTCGGGCACTGGCAGATGCAATCATCGAGGCACAGCTCAGCGAAATCGCTGAAATGAAGAGATACATCGCTGACATCGAGGCGAACGGCGAGGCGCCCGCGGGCACACCCCGCGCCGAAATTGAATAACGCCGCAGCCGGGTGGAAAGCAAAGTCCTCTGCTGGAGTCGAAGTCATGAACCGAAGCCGCGCTACCTATAGGAAATGGTGGGAGGCTTCGCCAATTCGCCGAAGCGCTTGAGAAGCAGGGCTTCCGCCCGGGCGAACGTCCCGTCTATCGCCGCATTGACGGCCTCTTCGGCGAGACATCCCGAAGCCTCGGTGCGGTTCCCCATCGCGAAAATGCCGGGTGACCCGAGCGCCTCGTAGACGTCGCGCAGCGTCGCGGTCGTGAGTCCTGGGCGATGGTCCAGCCGCCCCCGTGCCCCTTCTCGGACCGCACGAGGCCCAGCTCTCGCAGTCCGGCCATGGTTCGGCGGATGACGAGGGGGTTCGTCCCCGCATCGCGTTGGCAAGATGCTCTGCGGTGACCGGGCCGTCGACCTCGGCCATGTGGAGGAGGACGTGCAGGACTCCCGACAATCGGCCGTCTCTTTTCATGGGCAATCGACGTTACATGAAAGCTGGCCACCCGCAAGAACCTCGCCTGGCGGGTGATTTCGTGATTCACTTGGCCTGTCATGATTTGGAGGCAGGTCGATGGAGCAACGGTCGCTTTTCGGTCTCTCGGAGCATCTGGAGCGCCTGA
>NZ_JAAAMJ010000039.1 GCF_010500835.1 Aurantimonas aggregata
TCGACTACGACGACATCGTCGTCCACTGTTGCGCCGCTTGGAACAAGCTCGTCGATCAACCATGGAAAATCATCTCCATCGGCATGCGAGATTGGGCGCATAGGTTCTGATCAGCGCTCGTTGGTATGAGAGGCAGAATGCCGGAAGAACGGGGGTTTTGAAATTGGCGGAGAGTGAATTTTAAATGGCGGAGAGGGGGGGACTCCCCTGATGCCAACGCTAAATCATTGAAAAAAATGCTTCGAAACCGTCGCTACTGGAAGCGTGTGTACCACTGCAGTGTCCATTCTTCAACGCCTGCTCAACGCTAATAAAGACATGTCCGCACTCGTGCGATGACCCAGCATTTACGATCTCAGAACACACCACAGAAGCGGGCAACATCCTCAATTGACTTCATTGGCCTGCTCGCGTTGAAGTCCTCGAGTTTCCACCGGCCGCCATGTGCGTTCCAGTAGCTTTCGAGGTCGTTGACGATCAGTCCTACGAGAGTGTTGGCAACGAGGTGAATACCAAGCGGCCCGAGATGCTCTCCATCGCCGAGCACTTCCGCTTCCTTAAGCACATAGAACCACAAGGGAGTGTGCGTCTCGAACCCGCCGTCATAGACGGCTTTGTGCCGGGTTTCGCTGCCGGAAGCAATCTGCTCCGGCGTCAGCACCTTGAAGCTGTGGTAGCCGGCACAGTGAACCGCATCAATGCAGGCCTGCGCCGTCGGCAGGCTTAAGCTGTGAATCGGATGGTGTCTCGACGCCGATCGGCGCGTTAAGCTTTTGATCCAATTGTAGCGAATGGGGTCAGCTAACGACGCCGATTCACATCCATGCAATGCGGGATATCCGGGTGCCGGCGATATCGTGTTGAGCGAAGGGTCGCGAAGCCTGTTGCCGCCGGCGTGGGGAGGTGGTTCACTCCTCGCATGAACCTGGTGGCCGACACGCTTCCCCGACGATCCCGGCACGCGGAAGGTGATGCTGCTCGCCGAGCGCTTCGGCCGCCGCGCCGAGACACTTCCCAAGGACCAGCTTCTGCTCAGCCTCTAGGATGTCGAACAGAGTGGACTGGGGCTCGGTCTATAACCCGTCGAGATAAGCTATGATCTCCGAGCCCCACGGTCCGCCCTATCTTCTGCGCACGTTCCAAGGATAGCGTACGGATCCGCCGAGTACACCCTCGAGTTCGCTGCGATACGCAGTTACAGGGAAGTAGATGCCCAAGGGCAGACTAGGCACCTCGCGCAGGGCGATCTCGTTGACTTCCTCGCGGATCCGGCTTTCGTCTTCCTCGCTTTCGGCGTTGAGCCAATCTGCGACCTTTTCTTCGATCTCCGCGCTCTCGAACCAGCCGGCCCAGCCCGCTGCTCCTTCTCCTCGGATCGTCGTGTTTAGGGCCGGATTGGCGATGGCAACGCTAGGCCAAGATGTCGGGGCGATGCTCCAACCGCCCTCTTCAACCGGCGCCTTAGATGCACGCCGCTGAAGCAGGGTACCAAAGTCCATGTCCTGCATGTCGACGTTCAGGCCGGCCTTCGACATTGCATCGGCGATGATGACGGCGAACGGGGTAATATCGGCCGAGTCGACGGGATTGAGAACGACGATGCGCTCTCCCTCATACCCCGTTTTAGCCAAGGCCGCGGCGATTTCGTCAGCGCTGGCGCCCACCAGAGACCCCAACTCCTCTTGCCCCTCTTCCTCGACACCTGGAATGGTGCAGGGGAACATGTTGCGGCAGATCGTGGGATCTTGAACGACCCCGGAGAACGATGCGAGATAGTCCTCCTGGTTTACTAAGCGAGCAACGAACTGACGCAGTTTGACGTTATCGAATGGGGCGGTAGTATGATTGAACCGCATGAACCCCCCGGTTCCAAGTGGATCTGAAACCTTCATTTCCACACCGCTGCCCTCGGGGAAGAGCAACGCAAGATCCGAGGGCATATTTTCAAGCCAGTCCACCTCCCCAAGCTGCAGCGCGGACGCGGCCGTGGCCTTATCGGTGATGATGTGCCACTCGATGCGATCGAAATGCGCAACTTTGCCGCCCGAGGTCCAACTTGGTTCCTCGTCGCGAGGAACATACTCTTCGAACTTAGTGTAAACGACGCGGCTGCCCGGGTTGAACTCGTCTGCCTTGAAGCGGTAAGGGCCGCTCCCAACCATCTCCTGAATGGGTTGCTCCGCCGGGGTGTTGGCGAGCCGTTCGGGCATGATGAAAGCCGGCGATGAGTGTGGCTTGCCAATGACTTCGAGCATCTTCGGAAACGGGGCTTTCAAGTGGATCCGGAAGCTCTTGTCGTCGACCGCTTCGTAGCGATCGACCGCTGCGGCGAGCGACTTTCCGAGCCCGTCCCGTTGCGACCAGCGGGCGAGGCTTGCTGCGCAGTCAGCCGCTCGAACAGGTTCGCCGTCATGGAAGGTCAAACCGTCACGAAGGATAATCGTCCACGTCAAGCGGTCTTCCGAGACCTCGTGCCTCTCGGCCATTTGCGGCTGGGGCGTCAGATTTGCATCGACACCGTAGAGGGTGTCGAAGACGTAGTACCCATGCTGCACCGTCACCAGCGCCGTGGAGACGTGCGGGTCCAGCGAAGCGAGATTGGTGGACGGAACGAAGCGGAGCACGGACGACGATGCCAATTGCGCGAACGCGGGCAGCGACGATACGGACAGCAAAGCCGATACTCCAGTGTATTTGATAAAGTCACGACGATCCAAGCTCATCTTCTCCCCTTGTGTACGTGGCTCGCGCAGAGCAATAATGCTCAAAATTGCGGCACAACAGATCTTGCTTTGCTTTATGCACGATGACTCGATCGTCAGGAGGTGTATACCCCCCGCGCGGGTCACTGGTGCGAATACTCACCAGCGCAGAAGCTGAAAACGGCTGCGCCGCCAGTACTCAACACGCTGGACGCGTGGCGTTTTCGGCTCCCACGGTCACTATACCGACCATGGAGAGGGCAAGCTGTTGCCAGGTTTGATTATCGCCAGCACTGTCTGCGGATTCGTATCCATAATGGCGAAGAGGAAGCGCTGTGAAGCGAGTTCTATCAGGCGGGATTGCACAAGAGTCCCACAGCTTCAATCCAATTGTCACCAGACGCGAGCGTTTCACCATACAAAGCGGCAATGATGCCGTCGCACGGAACCGCGGCGCGAATTCGACGCTGGGAGGCATCATCTCGTCAGCCGATGAGGTCGGAACTGAAGTCGAGGTGCCCATTCTCTTTCGCGCGCAATCCGGCGGACCGGTCGAAGACAGCGTGTTCGAGGAGGTTAAGGATGCGATGGTCGCCGCCGCGCGAAAGGGCAGTTTCGACGCGATCGTTTTACCTCTTCACGGCGGCATGTTGACTACGTCTCTATCGGACCCGGAAGGTGATCTGATCCAGGCGCTGCGTGACGTCGTGGGGCCGGACGTGCCGATCACGGCCGCGTTCGATCTCCATGCCCATGTCACGGAGCGAACCATTGCGCCGCTGGACTTTCTGTCCGCTTACCTGACAAACCCGCACGGCGATCAGGCAGCGACCTCGCGGCGTGCCTTTCAGGCCGCGCGGGATATTCTCGAAGGGCGCCTGGACCCCCGTTGCGCGGCTGTGCTCTTTCCCATGCTGACGTTGGGCAATGACCGGACCGACGAGGCGCCTCTGCGCCGGATCCATGCCTATGCAAAGGCTCAGGTCGACAACGGGTCGGTCTACGACGTTTCGATTTTCAACGCCCAGCAGTTTCTCGACGTCAAGGACCTCGGCCAGGTCGTGCTCGTCTATGGCAACGGCGAGAACGAAGTCGCACAACGGGTGGCTGATGAGATCGCGGGGTCTCTGTGGGCCTCGCGGGATGAGCTCGTGGGGACGTATCCCTCGCTGGACTCGTGCCTCGACCGCATTGAAACCGAAAACCGGACACTCGTTCTCGGCGATCAGGGCGATCGCGTCGCAGGTGGCGGGCCCGGCGACAGCACGTTCATTCTGAACCGCCTGATCGAGAGGAATTTTAACGAGCCCGCGGTCGTTCCGATCTACGCGCCCGAGGAAGTTCAGAAGTGCATGGCGGCTGGCGTTGGAGCCGAAATCGTCCTGACGTTCGGGGGGCGCTACTCGACTGTTTCTCCGCCCATCCGTGCCGAGGGACGCGTTACCGCCTCTGGCAGTAAGACCCCCGTCGTTTATGACGGGCCGTCAGACGGCGGCACCACCATCCACCTTGATGATTGGGCCATTTTCCAGTTCGGAAAAATCCAAGTACTTCTGACAAGCCAGCCCTATGCTTTCATTGACCCCGCTTATTATCGCGCCGTCGGCGTCGATCTTCGTGTAACGAAATTAATCGTCGTAAGATCCGGATATCATTTTTCGTTAAACTTTGCTTCCGTAGGTGAGTGCATTACGATCGATACGCCCGGGATCACGTCCTATTACGTCGATCGACTTCCGTGGAATACGGCCCGGCCGTTCTATCCCGTCGACAAGATTGATTACTCACCGCGCCACTATCTGCGCAGTCGTCAAGCGAAAGCCTTGTAATCTGCTGCGGGGGGCCTCACCCAAACCGAAAGGTGGGGCCCGATCATATTCAAAAGTCCCTCCAAGAGCCGGAGCCAGCATGGCAGCGATCATCCTGCGCCGTCTACTCGCAACCATACCCGTCATGGGCGTGGTTGCGCTTTTCGTGTTCTCGCTCCTTCATCTCTCACCGGGCGACCCTGCCACCATATTGGCCGGCGATCAGGCGTCGCCAGCAGACGTGGAGCGGATCCGCGAGGCGCTCGGGCTTGATCGGGCGCTGCCAATACAGTTTTTCGAGTGGGTAGCGCGGGTGGTCCGGCTGGATCTGGGAACCTCTATCTTCACCGGACTGCCGGTAACCCAGCTCATCGTGCAGAGGCTCGAGCCGACGTTATCGTTGATGGGACTGACATTGCTCTTTTCGGTGGTAACGGCCGTGCCTCTCGGTGTTCTGGCTGCCTGGAAAGCTAATACCTTCTCGGACCGGGCCATCATGGCGACCGCCGTTCTCGGTTTCTCCGTGCCGGTCTTTGTCGTGGGGTATATCTTGGCCTGGGTGTTCTCCATCAAACTCGGCTGGTTGCCCGCTCAGGGCTACCAGCCCATCGAAAACGGTTTCTGGCCTTGGTTGCGGAATCTGATTCTTCCGTCGATGGCGCTCGGATTCATCTATATCGCCCTCATCGCGAGGGTGACGCGAGCCAGCATGCTGGAGGTTCTCGGGCAGGATTATATCCGAACGGCGCGGGCAAAAGGGGCGACGGAAAAGAGCGTCCTTTTCGTTCACGCCTTGAAGAATGCAGCGGTGCCGGTTGTGACGATCATCGGCATTGGTGTCGCCTTGCTTATCAGCGGCGCCGTTGTCACCGAGACCGTCTTCTCCATACCGGGGTTGGGCAGGCTGGTGGTCGATGCGATCCTCAGTCGCGACTACCCCATCATCCAGGGCGTCATCCTCTTCTTCTCGTTCGTCTACGTACTGATCAATCTCCTCGTTGATTTGATCTATACCGTCGTCGACCCCCGAATCCGGTACTGAGTGGGATTGCCATCATGTCTATCTCGACAGAAACAGGCCCGATTGCCGCAGGGGCGGGAACCGTCTCGCTGTGGAAGATCGCTTCCCGCCGGCCGACAGTGGCCCTCGGAGCCACGCTGTTTTTGGCAATGGTATTTATAGCTGTTTTCGCTCCCTTTTTGGGAACCACAGATCCGACGGCGATTTTTCCGACCGAACGCCTCCAGTGGCCATCGGCAAACCATTGGTTCGGCACCGACATGGCCGGGCGGGATATCTATTCCCGCGTCATATACGGCGCTCGGGTCTCTCTGACTGTCGGCGTTTGCGTGGCATTCATGGCGTCGGTTCTGGGTTTGGCGATCGGTATCGTTTCGGGCTTCGTCCGCACGCTGGACGGTATTCTGATGCGGATCACGGACGGGCTGATGTCCATTCCCTCCATCCTCCTGGCTATTGCGCTCGTGTCTCTCACTCAAGGCTCTCTTATCAGCGTGATCGCAGCGATCACGGTCGCGGAAGTTCCGCGCGTGACGCGCGTGATCCGCGGGGTCGTCCTGTCGCTGCGCGAGCAGCCGTACGTCGATGCCGCGATCTCGGCGGGAACGACGAAGCCCGTGATCATTTTGCGTCATATCCTTCCGAACACGCTCGCACCCCTTACCGTTCAGGCAACGTATCTCTGCGCCAGTGCAATGATCATTGAAGCCGTCCTTTCATTCGTCGGTGCCGGCATGCCGCCGTCCACGCCCTCTTGGGGCAACATCATGGCTGAGGGACGGGCGATCTGGCAGGTACGGTTGAACATCGTGCTGTTCCCGGCCCTGTTCCTTTCGGTAACCGTTCTTGCAGTCAATCTCCTTGGAGATGGACTGCGAGATGCTCTCGACCCGCGTTCCCAGCGGAACGCATGACCCATCGGCTTGACAAAGGAACGACGATGACTTCGCCCATTCTGACTGTCGAGAACCTCAGCGTCGCCTTTAATGTTGGCGATGACCGGTGGCGCGAGATCGTCAACGGCATCTCTTTCAACCTTCACGAAAAGGAGACCGTCGCGATTGTTGGAGAGTCCGGATCCGGCAAGAGCGTGTCCGCGTTGGCTGCGATGCGTCTGCTTCCTGAGGACTCGGCAAAGGTCTCAGGCTCCGTGCGGCTGGCCGATCGAGAATTGCTGACGCTCGACAACGAACCGATGCGTCGCATTCGTGGCAACGAAATCGCCATGATCTTCCAGGAGCCGATGACCAGCTTGAACCCTGTGTTCACCATCGGCTTCCAGTTGGTCGAGGCAATCCGTCTTCACCGCACGATATCCAGGTCCGACGCCCGGGCCGAAGCGAGGAGGCTGCTTGAAAAGGTCCGCATATCCGATGCGGACAAACGCCTGAACGACTACCCGCACGAGTTCTCCGGCGGCATGCGCCAGAGGGTGATGATTGCAATGGCTATTGCGGGAAGCCCAAAAGTGCTGATCGCTGACGAGCCTACGACGGCGCTCGACGTGACGATTCAGGCCGAGATACTGGACCTCGTCCGCACCCTGCAGGATGAAGAGGGACTCGCAGTCCTTTTCATCACCCACGACATGGGCGTGGTAGCGCAGATCGCCGACCGAACACTTGTGATGTATCAGGGAAACATCGTCGAGCAGGGCTCGACCGATCAGATCTTCCGCAGAGCGGAACACCCCTACACCCGAGCGCTTCTGTCAGCAGTTCCCCGGTTGGGGGAAAGTGCCGGGCATGATCGCCCCATGCGCTTCCCCGAGGTCGACGTGTCGACCGGAAAAACGGACGAACCCAAAGAAGGCTCCGATACGGTCGACCACAATCGTACCGTTCTGGAGGTCTTCGACCTGACGACGCGCTACCCGATCACGTCCGGCATCTTCAACCGTGTGTCCTCCAATGTTCACGCGGTCGAGAAAGTCTCGTTCGACCTCAAGGCCGGCGAAACACTGGCGCTCGTCGGGGAATCGGGTTGCGGGAAATCGACCACCGGGCGCTCGATCCTGCGACTGACGCGACCGACGAGCGGCTCGATCATCGTCAACGGGAACGACGTGGCCACGTTGGGTTCGCGAGGATTGCGGGAAGCTCGCCGCGATATGCAAATGATTTTCCAGGATCCTTTTGCCAGCTTGAATCCACGTCGCTCGCTGGGCGATGCGATCAAGGAGCCGCTCTATGCGCATGGCCTCAAGAAAGGTTCCTCCGACAGGGTCGCCGATCTTCTGGTCCGAGTCGGGCTGACCCCTGACATGGCCAAGCGCTATCCCCACGAACTGTCGGGTGGGCAGCGCCAGCGGGTGTGCATAGCCCGCGCCCTTGCGCTCGAGCCCAAACTTATCGTCGCGGACGAACCGGTTGCAGCCCTCGATGCCTCGATCAAGGCCAAGGTTGTCAACCTAATGCTGGATCTGCAGGAGAGCTTGCAACTCGCCTATCTCTTTATTTCGCACGATATGGGCGTCGTGGAACGCATCAGCCACCGGGTGGCCGTGATGTACCTCGGCGAAATCGTGGAAATCGGACCTCGCAGGGCTGTCTTCGCAAATCCGCAACACCCCTACACGAAGCGCTTGCTTTCAGCGGTTCCGGAAGCTGACCCGTCCGCGCGAGGAAAGCAACGGAACTTAAGTCCGAACAAGGAACTCAAGAGCCCGTTCCGCGCCGTAGACTACCAACCGCCCCTTCGCGCTTACCGAACTGTGTCGGAGGGTCACCGCGTACAGGAGTGGGGATCCGAGTGGATCGATTAGAGCAAATCCGGCTTAATCCGGTTCATAGCCGGCAGCGGCGAAATAGTTGGTGCACTTGTCGGGCCGGAAGAGCGGGATGATCGCGCCGACCGCATCCCAAAGCCCGTCGACCGTCCTTTCCGCTCTTGAGCGTAGAACCGCTTTCAGCTTGGAGAAGGCCATCTCGATCGAGTTGAAGTCAGGACTGTAGGGCGGCAGGTAGCGCAACTCAGCGCCTGCTTGCTCGATCGCGAGGCGGGCGCCCTCGGCCTTGTGCGCCGGCAGGTTTTCCATGAACACGATATCGCTGGGCGCGAGCGTCGGCACGAGTACCTATTCGACATAGGCCCTGAAGGGATACCGTTCACGGCGCCGTCGAGCACCATCGGCGCGGTCATTCCGGTCGGTCGCAGGGCACTGGTGAAGGTCGTCGTCTTCCAGTGACCATAGTGAGTGCGGGCCCGGCCGCGGTCACCGCGAGGCGCCCGGCCGTGCAGGCGGGCCATCTTGGTCGAAGCCCGATCTAGTCGAGGAAAGACAACTTGGCGGGATCGAAATCGATTTCGCCGTCGAACCACGCCAGGCGTCGCTTCGATCTAGACGGGATCGCCCGTTTGACTGCTTCAGAAAAAACGAGTGTGGCATCCGCTAGGCCCCACTCGCCTCGAAGACTCGACGACCCAATCGGCGAATCGAATTCCGCGCGGACTGCTCCAGAGCGATCTGTTTATTTCTGTCGGCGAACGGCCCTTCGCTGACGACATTCGACGCGGACTGGTGATTTTTTTAGACATCAGTACGTCGGCGGCGTGATCGCGCTGACGATTTCGGCCTGTTCCTCACCGTCGTTGCGAAACCGGTGCGGCATGCGACTGTCAAAATAGTATCCGTCCCCTGCCTTGAGAGTCTTGGAAAGACCACCGACCGTCAGTTCGATCGATCCCTTGATCACCATTCCGCCCTCGTGGGCGGCGTGCGCAAACTCTTCGCCCGTATCGGCGCCGGGAACATACGTCTCGTGAAGGACCAGAAGACTGCGGTTCGGATGATCCATGCCGATCATTCTATACGAGATGTTCTGCGGCTTCCCGATCTCGACGAGATCCACTCCCGCATAGAACGGTGAGTAGGACAAATTGGTATGAAGATCTCCAAAAAAGCCGTTCAGGGTCGAACCAAGGACGTCGAGCACCGCGCCGAGCGTATTCACGGATGGGCTCATCCTGTCGCGCTCGATCATGCTGATCGCGGAATGGGAAATCCCGGATCGAGACGCAACGTCGCGAACCGACAGCCCACGTCGCCGTCGAAGTTCCTTCAATTTCGCTCCGACCTTAGGCATCGCTTCCCCTGAGCACGAGTTCAACCGCAGCTGTATAGTATAGTGACCACCATGGGTCTCGACAATTGGCATCTCGTCGCCCATCCGCAATGGTCGGTCAGCCTCTCAGCCATTTAGCCTCTCATCGATGTGGAATCCAAGATGACCAAACTCGATCCGGCCATTCAAGCCAAAGTGACATTCCTGAAGGCCGTCCAGCGCGATGCAGGCTCCGACACCATGGAACTTGAACTGAAGGTCAAAGACATCCTGACGAACGTCCGTCAACGAGGCGACGCAGCTGTCATTGAATATTCGAAGGCGTTCGATAACGCAGATATCACAGTCTTCGAGGTTAGCCTCGCCGACCGGGAGGCGGCCCTTGCTGAGATGGAACCGCAGACGCTAGCTGATACCGAGTTTGCCATCAGGCAGGTTCGGGGATTTGCGGAGGCCCAGCTCGCAACGATCCTGCCGCTAGAGGTCGAGCCTCTTCCCGGCTTGAACCTCGGTCATCGTGTCATTCCGATCCAGCGCATCGGCGCCTATATCCCTGGCGGACGTTATCCGCTGCTGTCAGCGCCGATCATGAGTATCGTGCCCGCGAAGGTGGCGGGCTGCGACGAGGTGATCGCCTGCCTTCCTCCCAAGGCACACCGGGCGATGATCGCCGGCTGTCATCTCGCCGGCGCAGATCGCATCTTCCTGGTCGGCGGGGCTCAGGCCATTGCGGCGATGGCGTTCGGAACGGAAACGATCCCCGCTGTCGACAAGATCGTCGGACCAGGGAACGCCTTCGTGAACGAAGCGAAGCGTCAGGTTTTCGGTCCAGTCGGGATCGATCAGTTGGCGGGTCCGAGCGAGATCTTCACCGTCGCCGATGGCAGCGGCGATGCAAGAATGATCGCAACCGATCTTCTGGCGCAGGCTGAGCACGATGTGCGCACCCGGGTCGGACTGATCACCACCGATCGCGCGCTGGCTGAGGCAACCCTTCGCGAAGTCGAGAGCCAACTCCAAGACCTCTCGACCGCGAATGTCGCCGGCGTGGCTTGGAGAGATTACGGAGAGATCGCTGTTTGCGAGGACGAGGCGGCAATGATTGCCTATTCCGACTTCATCGCGGCAGAGCACCTTCAGGTGCACACACACGACTCGGCGGCGACGGCTCGCAAGCTTCGAAACTATGGCTCGCTCTTCATCGGAAAGCTCGCCAGCGTCGTTTATTCGGATAAGTGCTGCGGAACCAACCATACACTGCCCACCATGGCCGCCGGCCGCTACACGGGTGGGCTGTGGGTCGGGTCGTTCGTCAAGATCTGCACCCATCAATGGTTGGATCAGCGCGGCGTCGATGCGGTCGCGCCGCCGGCCGTGCGGCAAAGCGCTGCCGAGGGCATGGAAGGTCATCGCCGCGCTGCCGCCCTTCGGCTGCAATAGTATATTTTCCGAACTACGCCCTGCGTGGCGGAGATTGGAACCATAGCCGGGGGATGACGCGCCGCAGTTTGACGTCTTCGACGTCGTTGCGTGTTCGCCGTCCCTACCGCCGCCCATCGAAGTGCCGTGGTGGCTAGCCTTGGCGAATATCTCCATGGTCCAGCAGGGGCTAAATCCTCTCGTCGTGCATATGATCGTTCTCTACTACGCTGCGTTGACGGAGGTCACTTTGCCGTTCTGCATCGGTTTCTTTGTAGCGGCCACGATCGTCCAGGCGCCTTGGATGAAGGTCGCCTGGCACACGCTCAAGCTGGGAGCAACGGGCCTATGCCCTGCCGATGCTTCTCATTGTCTATGCTGGCAGCGGGCGAGGCCGAGGCCGCCGTGCGAAACATTGTCTCCGGCGTGGTGTTCGTGTTGTCGACCGCGCATCTTTTGGGCGTAGCGACGCTTCCCTACTCGCGAGCCCTGATCCTGCTTTGGGCCGGGCCCGCGATATTCGCACTGCTTCCCAAAATGGGATCGACGGCCCTTGCAGCGGCCATTTGCGCCGCGCTGATGTAATCGAATCGATGATAACAAATGGTTGGGAGGCTTGATTGGCGATTTATCGTATTGGATGCGGCGCCGGGTTCTCCGGCGACAGGATCGACGCGGCGATCCCGGTCGTTCGCGACCTAGTCGAGGCTGGCCAAGGCGGGGCGCTGATCTTCGAGACGCTTGGCGAGCGCACGCTGGCCGCCGGCCACGTTGCCCGGCGAGAGGATCCGACCCTGGGATGCGACCCGCTCCTGCACCGCTTTCTGCGCCCAGTGCTGAAGGATTGCCTCGACAACAGTATCGTCATCGTCGGCAATTTCGGCGCCGCCAATCCGCGCGCCGCCGCCGAACTCATCCAGCGCATGGCAGCAGAGATTGGGGTTTGCGCCATCAGAATCGCCATCGTCGAAGGGGATGATCTCGGCCCGTCCGTGGATCTCGGATCCCTGCATCTGTGGGAAGGAGACCGAGCCGCATCGATCGATGGACGCGAAATCGTCAGCGCCAACGTCTATATCGGTGCGCAGGCCATCGCCGAGGCGATCTCGGAAGGGGCGCAGGTCGTCGTGACAGGCCGCGTCGCGGATCCTGCGCTGGTTCTCGGGCCGCTCGTGGCGCATTTCTGCTGGGACTGGAGCGATCTCGACCGCATCGCGGCCGGCACGCTTGCCGGTCACCTTCTGGAATGCGGCTCGCAGGTCTCCGGCGGCTACTTCGCCGACCCTGGGTACAAGGACGTGCCGCGTCCGGAAGCCATCGGGTACCCGATCGCCGAGGTGGAGCAGGACGGGACCTTCATCGTGACCAAGCCTCGCGGAACCGGTGGCGTCGTAGATCTGCGCACCGTCAAGGAACAACTGCTCTACGAAATCCACGATCCAGCCGCCTATCGCACGCCCGACGTGGTGCTCGACCTCACTGACGTCGCGTTGGACATCGTAGGACAGGACAGGGTTCGGGTCAGCGGTGCGCGGGGTCACCCGCGACCGGAGATGCTCAAGGCGACCATCGGCGTTTCGGGTGATTGGCTAGGCGAGGCCGAGATTTCCTATGCCGGGCCCAACGCGCTCGCGCGCGGGCGGCTCGCCGCCGACATCGTCGCCCGTCGTCTCGACCTGCGCGGCATCCGCCTGCACCGTAGGCTCGACCTGATCGGCGCAGCCAGTGTCTTTGCAGACGATGCGGGCCGGTGGCGTGGCGATGCCCATGCCGAAGAGCCACAGGACGTTCGCCTCCGTCTTGCCGTTCGCGGCCTCGACCGCTCGCTTGTCGAGGACGCTCTGCAGGAAGTGCTGGCGCTCTACTGCGCCGGCCCGGCGGGCGGCGGCGGCGTGCGCTCGCGCATCGAGAAGCGCATCAACACCGTATCCTACATGGTTCCCCGCAATGCCGTATGCACCGGGTACCGGATGCTGGAAGGAGCGACAGGATGAGGACCGTTCGCCTCCATGAGATCGCGCACGGTCGCGCCGGGGACAAGGGCAATCGCCTTAATGTCAGCGTCATCGCCTACGACGCGCAATGGTGGCCCTCTATCCTCGAACAGATGAGCCAAGAGCGGGTTCTGGCCGTCTACGCCCATCGCGGCGCAACCAGCGTGGAGCGGTACGTACTGCCCAAGCTGATGGCGCTGAACTTCGTGATCGAGGACGTGCTGGAGGGCGGCGTGAATGCCAGCCTGAATCTCGATGCGCACGGCAAGAGCAATTCCTTTCTGCTGCTCTCCCAGAGAATCGAGGTTCCGTCCGATCAGTGAAGCCGCGTATCGCGCGCGCTCCTTGGCTCTTCTGGCTCGAACACCCGCCAGAACCTGGCGCTGATTGCCGATACCTCGCTCTCCGGCACCGCGTCGCGCGGGAGCTGGAACGACCGATCGCCCGCCATGGCAAGCCGACGAGATCGTCTCCGACAATGGCACCGAGCTGACCTCGATGGCGGTCCTGCGGTGGTGCCAGCAGAGCGGCGTCGAATGGCACTACATTGCAGCAGGCAAGCCTACCCCAGAACGCCTTCGTCGAGAGCTTCATGTATGGACGGCCCCTGCATGCGCTGCTTCGTCGGCGCATGCGCGAGCGCGTTGCGCATCCAGTGAATGCAGCACCTCTGATGTGTGGCGTTGAACACGCGGCGGGCAGCGGCGCGCAGGCCCTTGTGGTCGTCGGCGATGACCAGCTTCACGCCACGCAGGCCGCGATCGGCGAGAGACCGCAGGAAGTCGGTCTAGAACGTCTCGGCTTCGGAGGGGCCGGTCGCGATGCCCAGCACCTCGCGCTTGCCATCCTCGTTCACCGCCACGGCGATTATCACAGCACGGCTGACGATCCTGCCGCCCTCGCGCACCTTCAGGTAGGTCGCGTCGAGCCATAGATAGGGCCAGGCGCCCTCCAGCGGTCGCGTGAGGAAGGCGTTCACCCGTTCGTCGATGTCGGCGCAGAGGCGGCTCACCTGGCTCTTCGACATGCCCCCCGCGCCCATCGCCTTGACCAGATCGTCGACGGAGCGTGTCGAGATCCCGTGGACGTATGCTTCCTGGATCACGGCCACCAGAGCCTTCTCGGCGGCTCGGCTCGAGGAAGCTCGAGAAGTAGCTGCACTTGCGCAGCTTCGGGATCTCCAGCGCGATCCTTCCGGCGCGGGTGTCCCAGTCCCGGTCGCGATAGCCGTTCCGCTGCACTTCCCGCAACGGCGAGCGTGTGCCCTTCGTCGCGCCCGTGCGCGCCTCCACCTCCATCTCCATGATGCGATCGGGCGCAAAGGCCAGCATGTCGCGCACGAAGTCGCTGTCGGCCTGCTTCTCAATCAGCTCGATCAGCGCCATTCTCTCGTCGGTCATCGTCTTCTCCGTTCCAGGTTCCAGGTGTTGCAACCCGAACCTTCTCGAAGATCGGCGATGACCGCCAGCGTCACCGTCGGCCGTGCGCTGCGCTACGCCAAAGACTCCGCGCGCGGCCTCCTACACCGCCACCGGGGACACGACCTGATCATGACCGCTGGCCCTGATGGAGTTCGCGGATCGACGCCTCATCAACGGGTCGCGCTCGTGGCGCCCAAAGCTCTGCGGGCTTTGTCGATCCCCGGTCCGCCCGGTTGTGCCATCACCTCACGTTCGCCCTCGCAACCTGTAACCTCGTCTATTGACTTGCGTCCTACCGCGTCGCCTGAGCTGGCGAGCGGAAGGGCTGCTCGCGCACCATCAGCGCCCAGGCGATCCGCGCCATCTTGTTGGCGAGCGCGATGATGACGACCTTGGGCGGACGGCGCTGCTGCAGTCCGCGGATCCAGTTCTCGCCCGCTGCGGCGCGCTTTTTTGTGAACCGGATCACGTTGCCGGCGCCCACATAAAGTAAGTGACGGATGTAACGGTCGCCGCGCTTCGATATTCGTCCCAGCCTGTCCTTGCGTCCGCTCGAATGGCTCTCGGGTGTAAGGCCAAGCCAGGCGGCGAAGTCACGACCCGAGCGGAACATGGCGGGATGGGCAATCTCAGGGAGCTCGACAGCTATCTCGCCGGACTGCTTGACTGCCCAGACCTCGTCATGCCGAGCGAAATGGTTCATGACCTCAAACACGGGCTGGCTTTCCTCGTCGTAGCGGTTCCAGATCTTCGGAAGCCATAAGCATCGGCTTGCCGAAATCACGCAGGTCGAGGAGCAGGCGGTCAAGCGTGCGCAGGCGCGGGGGAATAGCGACATCGGGCAGAGCGTTCCAGGGCAGGAGTTGGTGGACCGGAGCCGGATCGTCGGGGTTCCGGGTGATTACGATCGCTTTTTTTGTACTGATCCTCTGAATTATCGGTCCCAAAGCTTTCGCTGGCAGGCTCAGATAGTAACTGCTATGAAATAATTTCACGGCATTCGGAGTTTGCGATGAAAATTACCGCTAAGGATGTTGCGACGATTGCCAGCACATCAACATCCGCCGTTTCGCGGGCTTTTAGGCCGGGCTCTTCGATCGATGAAGGTCTGCGGGCCCGGATTCTCCGAGCGGCCGACGAGATCGGATACCAGACACCGTCAGGCGCCGCGGTCTCTCAGCTTTCGACCGGCACCATCTCGCTGGTTGTGGGCGATTTGACAAACCCATTCTATCCAACCGTTCTCGAAGAACTCTCGCAGGCGCTATTCGGGACCGGTCGTAGGTTGATCCTGCACGTTGTACCGGGAGGGAAGGACGTTGATAGCGTTATGCAACAGGTACTCGACTACAAGGCGGACGCAGCGATCATCACCTCGGCCACGCTGTCTTCGACCCTCGCCAAAGCCTGCCAACAGAAGCGATTTCCGGTAGTGTTGTTCAACAGGACCCAGCCAGAGATCGGCGTCAGTGCGGTCTGCTGTGACAACTTCAACGGCGGGTGGCAGATCGGAAGCCGCCTAACGGCTGGCGGTCGGCGAAAAATCGCATTCGTATCGGGAACTCTCGACACATCCACTAACCTCGAAAGGTGGCGCGGCTTTTCCTCCGCGGTCGAAGAAGGGGGAGCCACTGTAGCGGCCCGCGTAGACGGCCACTTCGAATATGGCGCGGCCTTCGAGGCAGCAGCGAAGCTTTTTGAACGGCCCGCGCGGCCCGACGCAATTTTTTGCGCGAATGACATCATGGCACTGGCTGCCATCGATGCCGCAAAGAAAGCTGGAATCCGGGTCTCGGAGGATGTCGCCATCATCGGGTTTGACGATATCCCAATGGCCGCATGGCAGTCCTACCGATTGACCACCGTTAGGCAGCGGATCCGACTGATGATCCGCGAAACCCTCGACATGATCGAACAAATCACGAGGGACCCTGCCATGTCCGGCTCCGTACGTATCACCCCCTGTCAGTTGATCGAGCGCGACAGCGGATAAGCTGCCATACTGCCGCATGTGAAATAATTTCATAAAGATTTGGGCTTATTGCAAAACGGAAATCCTTGGGGTAGTGCTTTCCGCGGGATGAGGGAAGCAGCCGACAAGTTGGCCGCTTCAAAACACGAAGTGGAGGATACCCATGAACTTCAGAACATCGGTCGTCGCGAGCATTGTAACCGCACTATTCCTCGGCGGCTCGGCAGTGGCGCAAGAGCGCTTGGCCTTCGGGGCGACCAACTCTCAGAGCGCTCACTACGCATATTTCGCGGCGCTTTCGCAGATCGTCAACACGACCTATCCGGAAAAGTACCAGGCTTCGGTCGTCGAGACCGGGGCGACGGTAGACAACCTGAAGCGGATGTCACGAAGCCAGTTGGACCTCGGTCTGGTCACTACGTCGACCCTCTATCAGGCCTACAACGGAACCAAGGAGTTCGAGGGTCGCCCGATCGAGTCCAAGCTTCTCTGGGCTTATTCCCTCGCCCCACAAGACGTGATCACCCTTCGTGACCAGGGTTACGAGACACTGGCCGATCTTGAGGGACAGCGGATGGGTCCAGGTATGCGGGGATCGTCAACTGAGACAACCTCAGAGGAAGTCTTCGAGCTCTTCGGTATCAAGCCCGACTGGGTTCGCGGCACTAACGCCGAACTCGCCAACGCGATCAAGGACGGCCGGGCGGTTGGCTTCGTCAAGAGCGCGGTTGGAACCCAGTTTGAACCGCCCCGAGTTTGTCGGAGGCTCCAACTCTTGAGAGACTGGAGCCATGACGAAGAGAACTCCGCCGTTTAGTCCCGAGGTGCGCGCCCGCGCGGTTCGGATGGTTTTGGATCACAGGGA
>NZ_JAAAMJ010000004.1:0-231961 GCF_010500835.1 Aurantimonas aggregata
GGCCAAATGCGAGAAACCGACGAAAGAGAAAACACGGAACTTGACCACCACCTGACCAGTCCAACATCATCTAAGCCGGGTCAGTTCTTGATGGAAATCCTGGGTCAGCTCTCAGTGGAAATCAACAGCTGCACGAAGACGGCTTGATCGGCCGTAGGTACAGCGAGGACGAAGCCGTCGACATAGCCGAAAGCGCCGCCAGGACCCTCGTCGACCACCGGCTCGAACCCGCCGAAGATCATCCGCTTACCGTCGAAGGCCATGTCGGAAATGTCCATACGGGGGTCGGCCATCATTGCCGTCTCTGCGGCATCCTTGGTCACCTTGTCCGGCCAGGCGATCCATCCGAACGCGATGAGCTCGCCGTCCTTTGCCGCAACGGAGCGATGGAAGTCGGTCACCTCGCCCTTCGGCACATCGTCGCCGACCGCATCGATGACGCTCTTAGCGCCGAACTCGCGAAAGAAGGGGGCAGCCTTCTCCGCCTGTTCCACAAAGCGCTCGCGGTTCGATCCCTCGACGGGGATCACGCATCCCATGACGTATGCCATCGGCGTCTCCTTCTGTTCGGGCAATGGGGGGGTTGGACGGGTTGCTCAGGGCAGACCCTTTTCGAGGTCCGCGACGATGAGGACCGCCGACCTGAGCCCGCGGGTCGTACCTGACCGTCTGCCGGAGGACAGGCGTGTTCGGCTAGCGGCAGGAGGTCCGCGTCGCGGGAGAACTTGCCTGCTCTGACATTCAGCGCAGCCTGAGGTCGCAAGCGAAGCCTGCTATAGCGGCCGCAGCCAGTTGTCGATGGTAACGAAAGCGAGCCCGCGAGGAAATCCGGGTTCATCATCTTGCCTCCGCCTCGGCGTTTGTTCCAGGCATCTCATTGATATGGAGGATGTTGCCGTCTGGGTCCTTGAACCAGACCATTTTCATGCCGTCTGAATAGTGGATACCGTCGCGGTAGGTGGCGCCTTCCATCTCATAGCGCTCGAAGGCAACGCCCTTCTGAACCAGAGCCGCGACGATGGCCTCGATCTCGCCGGCTGCGTCGAACACCACCGCATTGGCTCGGTTAGTTCCCGCCCGTCTGAGCGGTAGACGACGAGCCGGGTTGGTCCGGTGCGGTAGACGACGACGTCGTCGCCATCCTCGACGGCGGAAAGGCCGAGGGTGGTGCCATAGAAGGCACGGACCCGGGCAATGTCGGAGACGGCAAGAATGGCGGACGAGGTCTTGTGCGAAAGCATAGCAGGTCTCCCTCCCGATCGATTCCCAGAGCCTCTTTATTACGTTGATATCAACGTAAAATGATGTTTGTCAAATGGGCATGGCGGCTTCTCCTTCAGAGGGGCTAGAAGCTGACTGTCTGCATCGGCCCATCCGAGACTAAAGCCGGATGCCCTCCGAATGGCGGCTTTCGGGTTGCGGTCAAAGGAGGCTGAAAGGCCGAGATGGGTCGGAAGAGGACCAATGTCGCTGCCTGACCGCGTGGCCCGCGGCGGTCGCGCCACCGCGAACAGCCTCCGCCCATCACCCCACCGGCCGGAACCGCGCCAGATTGACCCCGAAGCCGAGGAAGACCACGCCCGTCGCGCCCTTGAGGCCGCGCTGGAAGCCGCCGGAGCGGGTGAAGGTGGCGAGGCGGGCGAAGAGGAGGATCACCACGGTGAACCAGGCGACGTTGATCAGCGAATGGATCGCCACCAGCACGTAGGCCGATGCGACCGGGTGGTCGCCGGCCGGGATGAACTGCGGGAACAGCGCCAGATAGAACATCGAGACCTTGGGGTTCAGCCCGTTGGTCAGGAGCCCGTCGAGATAGGCGCCGCGGAGCGAGCGGGCGGGGCGCGCCGGCGGCGCATCGGGCAGGGTCCGCTTCTGCACGAATGCTTCGTAGAGGGACTTGAGGCCGATCCAGCACAGATAGGCGGCGCCGACATATTTCACGATCGCGAACGCCGTCGCCGACTGCATGATGATGACCGACAGGCCGAGGACCGACAGCGTTCCGTGGACCCAGAACGCCGTGAAGAAGCCGGCGACGTTGGCGAAGGCGGCGGGAACGCCGGAGGTCGGGACGGTCCGGGCGATCAGCGCACCATTGGGGCCGGGGGAGGAGACCAGGAAGAACGTCGCCAGGGCGAAGGCCAGGAGGTTCGATAAGCCCATCGTCTCGTCCGTTCCGGCGCCCCGTGCGCGGCGGCTAATGAAGCATGGCGCCGTGGGTCTGCCAACCGGGGAGAGTGGCTGCCGGGTTCGATCCTTCCAGCAAGCCGCCCGGTGCGGCGCGCCCGGCCGGCCGGCCCGATCAGTCCGGAACCGGCTGGGCGACGGCCGTCGAGGGTTTTTCCGACTCGCGCGGCGGCGGCTCGATGGCGTCCTCGCCGGTGATGACCGCGACGACGGCCGCCGCCATGGATTCCAAGAGGGTCAGTTCCTCCTCCGACATCTTGCGCGGGCTCATGTCGAGGAGGCTGAGCGCGCCGAGCACCATGCCGTCCGCCGTCTTCAGCGGGGCGGCGGCGAAGAAGCTGGTCCCCCACAGCCTCAGTTGCGCGTGGTCGGCAAAGCGCGGGTCGCGCTTGGTGTCGCCGACGACGAGCAACTCGTCCTCTGCGACCGCGTAGGCGGAGAGGGCCTGGTCGCGCGGGATCGCCCCGTCCCGCATGCCGGAGAGGTCGATGCTCTTGCCGACGACGTGCTCCTTCGCCGCGCTCAGGACGGAGATCACCGCGAACTTCACGTCGAAGACCGCCGCCGCCCGCTTGCTCAGGGCGTCGAGCTCCTCGCGGGCGTGGCCGTCCAGGATGTTGGTCGCCAGCAGCGCCTCGACCCGCGCCGCGTCGTTCTCCGGCAGGTCCGCGGCCCGGTGCTCGCGGGAAGTCTCCGGCGCGACCATCCGCTGGATGCGCAGGACCGCCTCCTGCACCGTCGTCACCACCTCGTCGGCGCCGAGCGCCGCGATGGCACCCGGCTCCAGGATCGCGGGCGGGGCGTTCCACAGGGCGACGACGATCCGCCTGCCGGGCCAGCGATTGCGCAGCCGCCGGCAGAAGGCCTTGATCGCGGTCGCGGGCTCGCGGCTGAAGAAGCTGATGCAGACGAGGTCGATCCCGTCGAGGTCGAGATCGTTGACGTAGCGGGTGCTGACCACCCCCTCGCGGCGCTCCACGGCGGGCAGGCCCTCCAGCCCCAGCGCATGGACGAGCATCTCGCAGGCGAGGCTGTCGATCTCCCAGCGCCCGCCGATGCAGGCGATCCGGGGCGCCTCGGCCGGATCGATCACCGGGGGATATTCCTCCTTCAGATCGTCGAGCAGCGCGTCCATGCCGTTGAACACACGCTGGCGATGCTCGGGCCGTGCGTTGCTCAGATAGTCCTCGCTGACCTTGCGAAGCACCTCGATGCCGTGGTCGTTGTAGAATTCGACGACGTCGTCGTCCTCGATCGTATCGTCAACGATCTCGATCGCGTCCTCCGGCTTGTCGGCGATCAGCCGCTGGTAGATCCGCGTCGGCACGTCGAGGACCGGGGTCGAACCGAGCAGCGTGTCGAGGAAGCCGAGCTGCGGATTGCCGCGTCCGAGCACCAGCAGGCAGACCGTCAGAGGCGTGGAGAGGATCAGCCCGATCGGCCCCCAGAGGGCGGTCCAGAACGTCGCCGCGGCGATCAGCGACATCGCCGACAGCCCGGTGCTGGTCCCGTAGAGCATCGGCTCGACGATGTTGTTGCTGATCAGCTCGAGGAACAGGATCAGCGCGAGGGTCCAGATCACCATTTCCCAGCCGTCGCCGACAGCGAAGGCCAGCGCCAGCGGGAACACCGACGACAGCAGCGGCCCGAGATACGGGATGAACCGCAGCACCGCGGCCAGCGCGCCCCACAGCAGCCAGCCCGGGACCCCGATGAACCACAGCCCGAGCGCCATCGGCACGCCGTAGGAGACGTTCACGATGACCTGCATCAGGAGATATTTTGAGATCCGCTTGGCGGCATCCTCCAGCGCGTCGGTGGACTGATGCAGATTGCCGCCGAGCAGCCGGATCAGCCGGTCGCGCATGTCGCCGCGGTCGAGCAGGACGAGGAACAGGAAGACGATGACGATGCCGGCGGTCGCCAGCGGCTCCAGCGCCGGGGTGAGCCATTCGAGGGCGGTCTCGAGGGGCTGCCGCTCGGACCCCACCACCTGGACGCGCAGCGGCGGGACGATCTCCGACTCCTCCGTCGCGACTTCCTCCTGCACCGAGTCGACGGTGCGCATGACCCCGTCGAACATGCCCGGCGCGCGGACGCTCTCGCCGACGTCGCGGATCTTCTCGCGGATGGTGGTCTGGTAGGCCGGCAGCTGGGCGCTCAGCGTCCCCAGCTGCGACGCGACGAGGAAGCCGAAGGCCGTGAGAAGCATGGCGAGCGTGAGGATGACGGCGATCACCGACAGAGCCCGCGGCAGCCCGCGCCGCGTCAGCCAGGTGACCAGCGGCTTCAGCGCGAAGCCGATCAGGAAGGCTATGGCCAGCGGCGTGAGGACGTTCTGTCCGAGATACAACGCCGCGACGATGATCGACGTGACGGCCAGCCAGGCCGCGACGCGCACGATGTCGAATGGATCCGCCGCAGCCGGCTGCGGGGTGTCACCAGGCTGTGTCCCGCGCAAGGCTTCCTCCATCGACGGCAAGATCGCCGTGGTCGCGCAATGCCCGCATCGGATCGCGGAGACAGCCACGGACCTCAACTAAGCCGACGGTCGCCTGTTCCGCTATTTCCGCAGGGCGGTGGTCGATTTTTCAAGGATCGATGGGGATAGAGGCGCAAGCCATCAATGGTGGGGATCGCCGCCACTTCGACGGCCAACGGGACCCTGTCAGCGCGCCGCCGTCTCCACTGCCGGCTCGACCGTCACGGCCGGCGGCACGGCGAAGGTGAGCAGCACCGGCAGATGGTCCGACCCGGTGGCGTCCTGCCGCTCGACGCCGACGATCTCGATCGCCTCGCTGGCGAGGAAATTGTCGATCGGCAGGCCGGCATAGGGCGCCAGCCACGGCGTCAGCGGCCGCGGCAGCCAGGTCGGCCCGACATGCAGCACGATGCGCGTGCCGGAGAGCGCCGCATAGCGGGCGAGGGCGGCGCTCCATGGAGTAGCATTGAAGTCGCCGGCGATCAGCACCGGGGCCGGAAGGGCCTGGAGCGTCGACCCCAGCCGCTCGATCTGCTGCCGTTGCCGGCCCGGCCAGGGCCAGCGCAGATGCTGGATCGCCAGCGTCACGGGACTGCCGTTGAAGTGAACCGTGCGGCTCAGAAACCCGTCATAGGCGTTGCAGGTGCCGGGGTCGCCGGGCACGAAATTGCGCCGCGACAGGAGCGCCAGCTGGCCGAACGACGTCGGCTCGCCGCAGTCGAAGCGATGCGGGTAGCGTTCCGCGAGCGAATCCAGCAGCGGGCGCCAATCCTCGCCGGCTTCCTCGAGCGCGATGACGTCGGGCTGCAGGCGGCCGACGAGCCGCAGCGCCCCTTCCCGGTCCTCCGCGTTCCAGCGAAGGTTCATCTGCAGCAGCGTGTATTGCGCCGTCGTCGGCTGGACCTCGGGGGGAGCGGGCGACGGAAATATCGTCGTGGCGACGCTGACCAGGCCGAGCCCGCCGACGATGCCGGCGGCCAGCCCCGTCCCCGCCGCGCCGGTGGTCATCAGCACCATGCCGGCAGCAATCAGCAGCACCGCCAGATGGGCTCTGAAGTGCGCCAGCGAATCGAAGAACGGCACGATTTCGCCGAAGAAGCCGGCGACGAGCGTCAGCACCGCGACGAGGCTGACGGCAAGCAGCAGCGTGCGGACGATGCGGCCTGGTGCCGCCGGGGACTTGCGGATGGCTGCCGTCACTGGAACGCGGTCTCGTGGAACGACCGCAGCTTGCGCGAATGCACCCGCTCGCTCGGCATTTCCGACATCAGCTCGAGCGCCCGCATGCCGATCCGCAGATGCTGCGAGACCTGCCGCTTGTAGAATTCCGTCGCCATGCCGGGCAGCTTCAGTTCGCCATGCAGCGGCTTGTCGGAGACGCAGAGCAGCGTGCCGTAGGGCACCCGGAAGCGGAAGCCGTTGGCGGCGATCGTCGCCGATTCCATGTCGAGGCCGATGGCGCGCGACTGCGACAGGCGCTCGACCGGCTCCTTGTGGTCGCGCAGCTCCCAGTTGCGGTTGTCGATCGTCGCCACTGTGCCGGTGCGCATGATCTTCTTCAGCTCGTAGCCGGAGAGGCCCGTCACCTCCTCGACCGCCTTTTCCAGCGCCACCTGCACCTCGGCCAGCGCCGGGATCGGCACCCAGATCGGCAGGTCGGCGTCGAGCACGTGGTCCTCGCGCACATAGGCGTGGGCGAGGACGTAGTCGCCGAGCTCCTGCGAGTTGCGCAGGCCCGCGCAGTGGCCGAGCATGATCCAGGCATGCGGGCGCAGCACCGCGATATGGTCGGTGATCGTCTTGGCGTTGGAGGGTCCGACGCCGATATTCACCATGGTGATGCCGTGCCCGTCGGCGCGCTTGAGGTGATAGGCCGGCATCTGCGGCAGGCGCAGCGGGGCGACGCCCTCGGGCGGCTCCTGCGCGCCGGGAAGCGTCTCCAGGTCGCCCGGCTCGACGAAGCCGGAATAGCCCATGCCGCCGCGCGCCATCATCTCGCGTGCCAGCATGCAGAACTCGTCGACATAGAAGCCGTAATTCGTGAACAGCACGTAGTTCTGGAAATGCGCCGGCTGCGTCGCCGTGTAGTGGGCGAGACGGTGCAGCGAATAGTCGACGCGCTGCGCGGTGAACGGCGCCAGCGGCATCGGCTCGCCCGGCTGCGGCTCGAAATTGCCGTTGACGATGCGGTCGTCCGTCGCCTCGAGATCGGGCACGTCGAAGATGTCGCGCAGCGGCCGGTCGAGGCGCTCGGCCAGCGAGCCGTCGACATAGGAGCCCTCGGGGAAGGCGAAATGCAGCGGGATCGGCGTGGTGGAATCGCCGACCGTCACCGCTTGGCCGTGATTGCGGATGAGGAGGGCGATCTGTTCGGTGAGATAGCGCTCGAAGAGGTCCGGCCGCGTGACCGTCGTCGCATAACGGCCGGGCCGCGGCAGATGGCCGAAGGCGAGGCGGGAATCGATCCGCGCATGCGTCGCCGTGGCGATGGCGATCTCGGGATAATAGGCCCGGAAGCGGGTTCCCGCCGAGCCGGCTTCCAGCACCGCGGCAAAGCTGTCCGAGAGGAACGCCACCGAACGCGCATAGAGCCGCTTCAGCTCGGCCACGGCCTCGGCGGCGTCATCGTAGTGATGGCGCGGCGCAACGGGAGGCGTCTCGAAACCGGGTTCGCCCGGAGAGGGGAAAAGCGTTGTCATGACATTTGTTTAGCCGCGAGCCATGGCGCGGAGAAGACGACGGCGGCTAGAAATTTGCCCGGGACGGTGTCGGCGGGGTTTCCCGCTCGATCGGGCAGACGATGCCGGTGCTGTACTTGCAGTCTGCCCCGGCAATGGAAGCAAAGGCGCTGCCGGGACGGATCGTCGCGTTCTGGGCGAGCGTGCTGAAGGCGATCCCGAAAAGGGCGATCAGCACGGTCGTGACGGTTAGTCTGGTCACCATGAGCCACACTCCTAGTGCATTTCTGCCACAAATGCACGTCCTCACTGAACCGGGGCTGAACAGCCGCCTTGCCGCTTCGCCCCATGTGAACGCTGCGTCGGCGACTCGCCACCCTTGTCGACGCCCTTGCGACACTAGCTCGTATCCGGACACAATCAATCGCGTGTGACGGTGCCGTTACATGCTCAAGGCGAAGGAACCAGCGATGCAGACCCAGAACGAACCGATCGAGCTCCATTATTGGCCGACGCCGAACGGCTGGAAGATCTCCATCATGCTGGAGGAACTCGGCGTTCCCTACGCGGTCCACTACGTCAACATCGGCGCCGGCGACCAGTTCAAGCCGGAATTCCTGGCGATCGCGCCGAACAACCGGATGCCGGCGATCGTCGATCCGGAGGGGCCGGGCGGGCCGATCTCGGTCTTCGAATCCGGTGCGATCCTGCAATATCTCGGCCGCAAGTTCGGCAAGTTCTATCCCGCCGAGGAGCGGGCGCGCGTCGCGGTCGAGGAATGGCTGTTCTGGCAGATCGGCGGGCTCGGGCCGATGGCCGGCCAGGCGCATCATTTCCGCAATTACGCGCCGGAGAAGATAGCCTACGGCATCGACCGCTACACCAACGAGGTGAACCGCCTCTACGGCGTGATGAACAAGCGGCTCGAGGAGAACCGCTATCTCGGCGGCGCGGAGTACTCGATCGCCGACATGGCGTCGATCGGCTGGGTGAAGCCCTACAAGGACCAGGGCCAGGACATCGAGGATTTCCCGAACCTGAAGCGTTGGTTCGAGGAAGTCATGGCGCGGCCGGCCGTCGCCAAGGGGTTGGAAGTCGGCAAGGCCGAGCGGGAAAAACTCAATCTCGCCGCCAACAAGGACGCCCAGTCGGTGCTGTTCGGGCAACGCTCGCGCGGCTGAACGAAAAAGGCACCCGGGGAGCCTGTCCCCGGGTGCCTTTCACGCCGAACGAAGGGCGTCGGTCAGGCGCGGACCCACACCTGCGTCTTGCAGAAGATGCTGAGGGCGCAGCCGGTGAGATTGAGCTGGTTGCCCTCGATCACCGCCGTGCCCTGATAGGTGCGGTCGTCGCGGGGATCGGTGACCGTCCCCTCGTAGCTGCTGCCGTTGCTGCTCATCTGGCCGGCCGGCTTGCCGGCGTGCTGGCCGGAGATCACCTCGGCGCAGAAGGCACCGCCGCAGGCGCTGACCTCGACGATGCCGCCGCCGGGGGCGCGCCATTTGCCGAGAATGGGCTCCGCCGCAAGCGAAGCCGTCGATAGACTCAAGACCGCCATCGCGGCGAGCGCAAACCTCTTCATGTCGTCGTCCTGTCTGATGATTGGCTTTATTCGCAACGACAATGCGCATCGCGCCGCCGGGTTGCGGCGCGGCCGATCACGCTCGCGGCAAGACCCTTACGGCCGGCGCCAGCTCTGCACGGTCTTGCAGAACATCTCCATCAGGCAGCCCTTGAGATCGAGCGCGTCGCCGCGCACCGTCATCGAGCCCTTGTAGGTCTTGCCGGCGCGGGGATCGGTGATCGTGCCCGGATATTCCGGCCCGGCACCTGAGACCTCGGCGATGCGCTGGCCCTGATAGGTGCCGGTGGCGACCGTCGAGCAGAAGCCGTTGCCGCACGGCGCCACCGTCACGCGTTCGCCGTTCTCGGTCAGCCAGTCGCCGGTGATGGCCTCGGCCGAGGCGGTGCCAGCGAGGCCGAACGAGACGATGGCCGCGAAGGCGAGACGGGCGAGGGTCATGGCGAAAGCTCCTGGCTGGATCGGCCCATGTCGGGGCGCAGTCACCGGAGGGTTTCTCGCGTCAATCCGTTGAAAATGCGACGGAGGACGATGTCCGGTTGGAGGAGTGGCGAGATGTCGCGTGGAATTTGCGGCTCGCCACCCCCCTCTGCCTGCCGGCATCTCCCCCACAAGGGGGGAGATCGAGGCTTCGGTGCCTTGCGAAGTCGCGGACGTTTCGGCCGTCACGATGAATTCAGGCCGCCCCAACCCGCAGACCCGAGGCCCCTTGCGCACGGCGCCTAAGGCCGGGGGCGAGGGGATACGACGGAATAGATGTTGTCGAAGGGCGGCGGCCCGACGACCGTGGAGCCATCGCTTTCGTTGGATGCCAGGACCGCGGCGAGATCCTCTCCCTTCAGGGTGCCGATAAGCCGGAAGGTTCTCTCGAGATTGCCGGGCGAGAAAACGATCAACATGCGGACGATGTTGTCGGACAGATTTCCCCATGCGTGGGGCGTTCCCCGTTTGACGGTCACGGAGTCGCCCGCCGACAGTTCGAAGGTCTGGTCGCCGCTGGTGAGGTGGACGCTGCCTTCCAGAACGACGAAGTGTTCCTCCTCGTTGGCGTGCACATGGAGGGGCACGCCGTTGCGAGGGTCGGCGACGATCTCGAGCATCGTGTAGAGGCCGCCGGTGTCCGCGGCGGAGGTGCGGATGATGAAGCGCTCGCCCGGCGTAACCTCCCACCATTCGCTGCCGGCTGCGGGAGCGGCGGGCATCATGCTTGTCGAGATGTTCAAACGACTGTCCTTCCTCGGATGATTGACACGGCGCCAAGCCTGAAGGCCTCGCGTTACGCCGCGGCTTCGACAGCCGAGTTTGGTGTTTCAATCGCAACCGATAGGTCGGGCGGCGGGACGGACGGATTTCCGGAGGGAGCACAGTGGCAGGCCACCCCCCTCTGCCTGCCGGCATCCCCCCCACAAGGGGGGAGATCGAGGCTTCGGTGCCTTCTGAAATCGCCGGCGTCCCTGACGTTGCTTTAGTCGACGTGATCTCTCCAGAGGCTCGCCACATGGCGCGCCTCTCCAGAAGGCCCGGCATATGGCGCCAGGTCTGGACGGGTGAGCCCCGAGACCGGTCCTATCGATCTCCCCCCTTGTGGGGGAGATGCTGGTAGGCAGAGGGGGGTATCGAGAGGCGCAGCGCTGAAGTGGCGGCGTAAGACAGAGAAGACCCGTTGACCGGCCGGCTGGCCTCCACCCGGACGCGCCAATCATGGAGCAGCGACCTGATTCCGACGCGGCCCCCGGCCGCCCCGCGCTCCTTCAGTCGGGAAGCGCCTGCGCGAGGGAGAGGCCGGCGAGGCGGGCGGTGGCGAGCAGCTGGTCGAGGCTGTGGCCGTTACGGGCCTTGGCGGAGAGCCCGAACATGGTGGTGCTGACGAAGTCGGTCACCCGCTCGGCGTCCGCGGGATAACGGGCGGCGACGTATTGCCGGATCGCCGCCTCCGCGGCGAGGTTGAAGACGAGGGCCGCCGCGCGCGCCTTCGGATCGCTGCAGCGGGTCCCTTCGACCACCACGCAGCCTGCGGCGGCGGGATCGGCGGCGTAGCGGCGGGCGGCTTCCTCCAGCAAGGCGAGAAGACACACGGCAACGGGACGGTCGGGCCGCAGCAGCTCGGCCAACGGAAGCGCACCGGTGTCGGCATAGCGCTCGAGGACGCGGGCATAGAGCCCGGGCTTGTTGCCGAACGCGGCGTAGAAGCTCGGCGGGTTGATGCCGAGCGCCTCGGTCAGATCCGCGACGCTGACCGCATCGTAGCCGCGCGCATGGAAGAGCTGCTGGGCGGTGGCGACGGCCTCGTCGGGATCGAAGCCACGGGGGCGGCCGCGCCGGCGCGGAGTATTTGTACGGTCCATTACAAAATACCTTGACGGGTATGATTTCGAAGATTTATGTAGTGCTCCTTAAGTTAATCGCAAGGAGGGCCCGATGGCCGCATTCGAAGGAAAGTCCGTATTGGTTCTCGGCGGCAGCCGCGGGATCGGCGCCGCCATCGTGCGGCGGTTTGCGGCCGATGGCGCGGCGGTGACCTTCACCTATGCCGGCTCGCGCGAGGCGGCCGAGCAGCTCGCAGCGGAGACCGGCAGCACCGCGGCCCAGACAGACAGCGCCGACCGGGACGCGGTGATCGCGCGCGTCCGCGACAGCGGCCCGCTGGACGTGCTGGTGGTGAATTCCGGGTTCGCAGTCCTCGGTGACCCACTGGAACAGGATCCGGACGCGATCGACCGGCTGTTCCGGGTCAATGTCCACGCCCCTTACCACGCCTCGGTCGAAGCGGCGCGGCAGATGCCCGAGGGCGGCCGGATCATCGTGATCGGGTCGGTCAACGGCGACCGGATGCCCATTGCGGGCATGGCCTCCTACGCGGTCAGCAAGTCCGCCCTGCAGGGAATGGCGCGAGGGCTGGCGCGGGACTTCGGGCCGCGCGGCATCACGATCAACGTGGTGCAGCCCGGGCCGATCGATACCGATGCGAACCCCGCGGACGGGCCGATGAAGGACCTGATGCACAGCTTCATGGCGATCAAGCGCCACGGGCGGCCCGAGGAGGTCGCCGGGATGGTGGCATGGCTCGCCGGGCCGGAGGCCGGCTTCGTGACCGGCGCCATGCACACGATCGACGGCGCCTTCGGCGCATAGCCTGCGGCTTCCAGGGGGACGGTTGGACTCGACGCTCCTGTCACCATGGGTGCGTTGCGCGGAGCGGCGACGACAGGTCGTCAGGAAAGGCGGCAGGCGGGGATACCCCCCTCTGGGCTGCCGCCCATCTCCCCCACAAGGGGGGAGATCGACGCTTCAACGCGTCCGCGAAAACCGAGGGTTGTAGCGGTCGCCGAGGTCAGGTCCGCTCCTTCGGAGCTTCCGCCATGCGCCGCCAACCGAAAAGGATGCGCGGCGCCGACCTCTCGATCTCCCCCCTTGTGGGGGAGATGCCGGCAGGCAGAGGGGGGTGTGTCAGCAGCCCCCCGCGCAAGACGGCTCCGGTTCCAGCCGAGCCGCGCGAACCCCGCCCGCGCTACCCGCGCTCAGATCCGGTTGAGCGTCTGCGAACGGCAGATCAGGCCGCCGAGGACGCAGCCGGAGATCGACAGGGTCGAGCCGGACAGCTGACCCTTGCCGGAATACTGCTTGCCGCCCTTGGTGTAGTCGGTGACCGTGCCCGAGTACTGGCCGTTGCCGGCCGGCGCCATCTGGCCGAAGGTCTTTCCCTTGTGGGGACCGGTCACGTAGGTCAGGCAGAAGCCGCCCGAGCAGGGCGCGATCTGCGCGTCGTAACCGGACGGCATCTTCCACTTGCCCTCGATCGGATCGGCAGCGGCGGCGCCCGTCAGGGCCAGGCCGAAGGCGGCGGCGGCAAACATCAGTTGCTTCATGGATCATTCCTCCCGTTGATGGGGACGCCGGCTGCTCCCGAAGCCGTTGCTTCCCTGAACGTAAGAGTAACCCAACCGCTCGAAAGCGCAACACGGGGCGTGCGGCGGCCGAAGCGGGCAGGTGGAGACTTGCCGATCGATCGGCAGGGTTATCGCCGGGTGAACGACGGATGCGCCCCGGGTCGATCCGTGGATATGATTAGCCGAAGTATTTCAGGGCCTTGCCGGCACATGCTGCAGCGTTGCGGGCGGCCGGCGTTCAGGACCAATTAAGCTCAAACTTTAAGTAGCTCTTCAGCCGCGCCGGTCATTCTTCTGTCCATCGAAAGCCAACGATCAAGAGCGACAGGGACGCGAAGAAACATGGCTCGCATCGATTTCCAGAACTACGCCGACGAGGCCGCCAACGGCGCGCTGTTCGTCGGCGCCGACCTCCTGTTCGATCTCGGCATGCGCGCCGCCTTGGGGCGCGATGGCGCGGTCGACCGCGTGGCGGCGCACATGTATTTCAACCTCGCCGACCGGAAGGGCTGCGAACGCGCCGCCTTCCACCGCCAGGACATGGCGGGGCAGATGACCAGGAGCGAGATCGCCACGGCGCTCCGCTCGGCCCGCGAGTGGCTGACGCGCCACTGACATCAGCGACTTGCCGGCCAATCCTGAATCAGGATCAGAGATCGCTGAGGCTCCCAGCCGCTGTCCGGCTCATGCCGCCTGCGGCGCGCCGACCTCGTCGAGGGCAGCTTCCAGCGCGGTCTCCAGCAGCGCCATATCGGCCTCGGTCCCGACGGTGACGCGGATCATCCGGTCGAGCGGCGCGACGCCCGGCATGCGGATGAAGACGCCGCGGCGCAATACGCCGTCGAGGATTGCCCGCGCACGCACCCCATCGCCGCCGCAATCGATGGCGACGAAATTGGTCGCCGAGGGCAGCGGCCGCAGCCCCAGCCGCGTCGCGATGGCGGCAAGCTGCGATCGGGCCGCGATGATCTTAGCCACGGTGGCTTCCAGATAGGCCTGGTCGGCGAGCGCCGCGACGGCGCCGGCCTGCGCCATCCGCGACACGCCGAAATGGTTTCGCACCTTGTCGAATTGCGCGACGGTCTCGGGCTCGCCCACCGCATAGGCGACGCGCACGCCGGCCATGCCGTAGGCCTTGGAGAAGGTGCGGAAGCGCAGAAGGTTCGGCCGCATCAGCGTGATCGGCGGCATCGCCGAGGCCGGTGCGAGGTCGCCATAGGCCTCGTCCAGCACCAGGATCGTTTCCTCCGGCGTTTCGGCGATGAGCCGCTCGACGGCGTTCGCATCGTGCCAGGAGCCGGTCGGGTTGTCCGGATTGGCGAAATAGAGGAGCTTCGGCCGCACCGCCTTCGCCCGTACGAGTAACGCGTCGATGTCCTCGTGGTCGTCGCCCCGGTAGGGGACGAAGTCGAGCACCGCGCCGTGGCCGGCGACATGGTAGTTGAACGTCGGATAGGCGCCGCGCGAGGTGACGACGCGGTCGCCGGGATCGCAGGCGAGATGCACCAGATGGCCGAGCAGCCCATCGATGCCTTCGCCGACCGCGACGTTCTCGATCCCGATGCCGTGATGGGCGGCGATCGCCTGCTTGAGGTCGTAGTGCTCCGGATCGCCATAGGCCCAGCTCTGCCGGGCCGCCGCAGCCATCGCCTCGAGCACCAGCGGCGAGGGGCCGAAGACGCTCTCGTTGGCACCGAGCCGCGCCTTGAAGCGCACGCCGGTTCTGCGTTCGATGGTTTCCGGCCCGACGAAGGGCACGGTGGCGGGCAGCGAGCGGGCGAGGTCGGTGAAGAGCGGCATGGTCTGGTCCGGCGGTGGCGAGGAAACGGCGGGCGAGGGTGTCAGGCGCGGGCGGTCCGAACGGTGGCGACCCGGCCGGGTACCTCGTCGAGCCGTTCCAGCCCTTCGGCGAACCGCTTGGCATTGTGGACATAATGCGCGGCGGAAGCCCGGAGCTTTTCCGCCGCCGCCTCGTCCAGCGTGCGCGCAACCTTGGCCGGCGAGCCGACGATCAGCGAGTTGTCGGGAAATTCCTTGCCCTCGGTGACCAGCGCATTGGCGCCGACGATCGAGTTCCTGCCGATGCGCGCGCCGTTGAGGATCGTCGCGCCCATGCCGACCAGCGAGTTGTCGCCGATCGTGCAGCCATGGACGATGGCCGAATGGCCGATCGTGCAACCGGCGCCGATGGTCAGCGGAAAGCCCGCATCGCTGTGGAGCGAGCAATTGTCCTGGACGTTCGAGCCTTCGCCGATGGTCATCCATTCGTTGTCGCCGCGCAGCACGGCGCCGAACCAGATGCCGACATCGGCGCCCAGCCGGACGCGGCCGATGACATGCGCGCCGGGCGCAACGAACGCCGAGCCGTCTTCCGGCAGTTCCGGCCTGTCGCCATCGAGGGCGTAGATCGCCATGGTTTCCTCCCGCTTTTTGGAGCGGACCCTGCGACAGCTCCCGGCGGGAATCAAGCGGCGCGGGCAGGGCGCAACGCAAAGCCGCCGGCGACATGTGTCACCGGCGGCTCGATTCTTCCCGCAAGGAAGACGGCGCTACAGCGCGGCGGCGGTCTCTTCCATCCAGGCGCGGTGGCGACGCTCGTCGGCGAGCGCCTTGGCGAAGAACGCACGCGACTTCTCGATCGCATCGGGATGGGAGGCGGCCCGCTCGTAGGCGGTGACGGTGTCGTCCTCGTTGGTCTTCATCGCCTTGAGGATGGCGCCGTCACCCATGAGGTTGGCGAGCGCGATCTTGCCGGTGGTCAGCATCTGCTTCATGTCGCCTTCGAGCGGCGCCTCGGCGCCGGTCTCGGCGGCGATTTCGTTGAGCACGTCGAGATGCTGGAGATGGTCCTGCCGGAAGGCCGCGACCTGCTGGCTGAGCGCCGGGTCGGACAGCTTTTCGATGGTGGATTCGTAGGCGGCGATCGCGTCCCGCTCGAGCAGGATGAGGTCGCGGACGAGACCCTTGATCTCGACCTCGTTTCCGACGGTGGTGGCCATGGGAAAGCTCCCTTCGTTCCGTTGATGGTTGCCAGGAAAAGTCGGCCGGCCGGGGAGCCGTTCCCGAATCGGGGTGGGTGTTTTCGGTCACGGCGAAAGGTCGGTGCCTGTCAGACGCCGAACTTGTCCCGTATCTTCTTGGTCAGCGACTGGCGCACGTCGGCGTAATCAGCCCATGGATCCGGCTCATCCAGCCGGGCGATGACGGCGTTGATGTCGAAGCCGTTGACCACGCTCAGCGTCGCCAGCTCGTCCCAGGTCACGGGCGTGGCCACCGGCGCGCCCTCGCGGGAGCGGCTGGAATAGGGGGCGATCGCCGTCGAGCCGCGTTCGTTGCGCAGCCAGTCGATGAAGATCCGGCCCTTGCGCTTGGCCTTCGACATGGTGGCGACGAAGCGGTCCGGCTCGTCCTCGGCCTGGCGTACGGCGAAGGCCTTGGCGAAGGCCTTGACCTCCTCCCAGCCCTGCCGCCGGTCGAGCGGCACCACGACATGGACGCCCTTGCCGCCGGTGACCATGGCGAAGCTTTTCAGCCCCAGCGCCTCCAGCCGGTCGCGCAGGTCGAAGCTCGCCGCCTTCACGTCCTCGAAGTCGAGGCCCTCGTCCGGGTCGAGGTCGAAGATCAGCCGGTCGGGCTTTTCCAGCCGGTCGTTGCGCGAGCCCCAGATGTGGAACTCCAGCGTGTTCATCTGCACGGCGCCGACGAGGCCGGCGGCATCAGTGACGGTCAGGTAATGCTCGGTGCCGCCATCCTTCTCGGGGATCGGCACGGTCTTCACGGCTTCGGGAAACCCGCCGGTGTCGTGCTTCTGGAAGAAGCAGCGCTTCTGGCCGCCCTGCGGGCAACGCACCAGCGACAGCGGCCGGCCGCCGGCATGGGCGAGCATGCGGTCCGCGACCTTCTCGTAATAGAGCGCGAGGTCGCCCTTGGTGACGCCCTGGCCGGCAAAGACGACGCGTTCGGGATGGGTGAGGCGGACGCCGGCGACATTGTCGGGCGCCTGACCGAGCTCGGCCGGCGCGGCTTTCGCCGCATCCTCGCCGGCACGACGTCTGGCGGAAGCGGCCTTGCCCTCGCGCTGCGGGTTCTCATCGACCACGTCGCCGGCCTCCTTGTCCTCGCGCAAGCCCTTGAAGACGCCGTGGCGGATCGAGCCGTCGGCGGTGATCTCGGCGAACTCGACCTCTGCGACCAGCACCGGCTCGACGAAGCGCGAGCCGCGCCGGACGTCAGTCGGCAGGGTCGTGAAGGGCGAGGTCATGCGCTTGTGCGCCGCGAAGCGCTCGGCAAGATCCGCCATGTTGGCCTCGTCGAAGCCTGTCCCAACGCGGCCGCGATAGGTGAGCTTGCCGTCCTCCATCACGCCGAGCAGGATCGAGGCGAACGGCCGGCCGCGCTTGTCGGAGGGGCGGAAGCCGCCGATGACGAATTCCTGCCGCCGCGAGCACTTGACCTTCAGCCAGCCGCGGGTGCGGCCCGAGCGATAGGGCGCATCGGCGCGCTTGGCGATGATGCCCTCGTGGCCGGCCCGGCAGATCTTGTCGTGCACCGCCGGCCCGTTGCCGGTGACGTGGTCGCTGTAGAGCAGCGTCTCGGAGCCGGTGCGCTCAATGAGGTCGCGCAGCATCGCCTTGCGCTCGGTGAGCGGGCGGCTCCGCAGATCCTCGCCGTCGAGCGTCAGCAGGTCGAAGCAGAAGCAGGCGAGGGGGCCGCCGTCGGAGAGGTTGTTCTGGAGGGTCGAGAAGTCCGTACCGCCATTGTCGTCGAAGGCGACGATCTCGCCGTCGATCAGCGCGTTGCGGCAATCGAGGGTGCGGGCGGCCTCGGCGATCGGCGCGAAGCGGTCGGTCCAGTCCTTCTCGTTGCGGGTGAAGCAGCGGACCTCGCCGCCACCGGCGGCGATCATCACCCGGTAGCCGTCGTATTTCATCTCGTGCAGCCAGTCGCGCCCGTCCGGCGCCTCGTCGACCAGCGTCGCCAGCTGCGGCGCGACGAAGCGCGGCAGCGGCAGGGGCTTGCCGGCCGGCTTCTTCTTCTTCGAGGCGGCGGCGGATTTCGTCGGCTTTTCGGCGGCCGCAGCCTTCGGAGCGGTGGCTTTCCTGCGCCCCTTCGCGGCAGGCTTGGGCGCCGGCTCTGCCGCGTCATCGTCCCGTGCATTGTCCCAGACATCGACGCCCTTGGCGATCGCCGCCATGGTGCGGCCGGTCTTGATGCTGGTCTCGTCGCTGAGGAGGTTGCGGCGGCGGTCGACCGCGTCGTCCTTCTCCTTGATCAGCAGCCAGTTCTCGCGCTTCTCGCCCGGGCGCGGCTTCATCCGGATCAGCGCCCAGTTGCCACGCAACCGCTCGCCCATCACGTGCATCTTGAGATTGCCCTTGGCGAGGCCCTCGTCGGCATCCTCCAGCGGCTCCCACGTGCCCTGGTCCCAGAGCATGACGGTGCCACCGCCATATTCGCCCTTCGGGATGGTCCCCTCGAAGGTGCCGTAGCCCATCGGGTGGTCTTCGGTGCGCACGGCAAGGCGCTTGTCGGCGGGGTCGAGGCTGGGGCCTTTCGTGACCGCCCAGCTCTTCAGGACGCCTTCCCACTCGATGCGGAAGTCGTAATGCAGCCGTGTCGCGTCATGCTTCTGGATGCAGAAGAACAGCCCGTCGGCCGCCTTGGCGGCAGCCTCCGAACCCGACGGCTCCTTCGTCTTCGAAAAATCCCGCTTCTGGCGATAGGTATCCAGAAGCGCGTCGCTGCGGCCTGCCATGGCCGACCTCAGGCGCTCTTGCGGCGAGGCGGGGCGCTCCTGGTGGCCGGCGCCTTTTTGGCCTTGGCGGGCTCGGCGGCCTTCGCCTTCGCGGCTGCCGCAGCAGGCTTGCGCCGCGCACCGCCGGCCTCCTTGCCGGCACCTCCGCCGCTGCCGCCCTCGAGGCTCTGCTTCAGCGCCGCCATCAGGTCGACGACATTGCCCTTGGTGCGCGGTGCCGGCTCGTCGTCGTCGATCGACAGCGTCGCCTTGCCGCCCTTCTTGCGCTTCTCGGCGATCAGCGCCTTCAGCGCCTCGATATAGTGGTTCTTGTAGGTCTTGGCCTCGAACTTTGCGGTCTTCTTCTCGATCAGCTGGGTCGCGACGGCAAGCAGGTCCTCCTCGGCGCCATCGTCGGAAATCTCGGCGAAGAGCGGCGCGGATTTGCGGATCTCGTCCTCGTAATGCAGCGTGCTCAGCAAGAGGCCGGAGCCGCAGGGGCGCAGCGCCACCAGATATTCCTTGCCGCGCAGCGCCAGCTGGCCGAGCCCGGTCTTGTGCGACTGGCGCAGCGCGTCGCGGATGACCCGGAAGGCGTCCTCGGCGAGATCGTCCTGCGGCACGACGTAATAGGGCTTGTCGAAATACAGCGGCGGGATCGCGTTGGAATCGACGAACTGCACCAACTCGAGCGTCTTCTTGGTCTCCAGCTTGACGTTCTCGATCTCCTCGTCGGTGAGGAGCACGTATTCGTCCTTGCTGACCTCGTAGCCCTTGACGATCTCGTCCTTGTCGACCGGGCCGATGCCCTCGACCACCTTCTCGTACTGGATGCGCTTGCCGGACTTCTCGTGGATCTGCCGGAAGGCGATCGAGGCGCCGGAGGTGGTGGCCGAATACATCTCGACGGGGATGGACACGAGGGAAAGCCGGATCTGGCCTTTCCAGACGGGACGAGGCGCCATTCTTCAACTCCAGACACAGTGACTGCCGCAACGTGACTCAACGGCCTTGCCGCGGACTCGTTCCGGTTGCGTGACGGGCTTTGAGACGCTTGGTAAAGAGGGGCCAAAACCGGTTGATAAGGCGGGCGCGCGCGCTCCGAAGCTTGCGATTTTCGGGGGGAGGGCCCAGCACGGGCAAGGCCCCGGCGACGCAACCAGCGGATCAGGAACCGACGACCCCATCGTGATCAGGATTCTCCATACGGGCGACTGGCAGATCGGCAAGCCGTTCGGCGGCTTCGAGCCCGACCGGCGCGGCGAATTGCGCGCCGAGCGCTTCGCCGTGGTCGGACGGATCGCGGCGCTGGCGGCTTCGCGCGGCTGCGACGCCGTGCTGGTCGCAGGCGACGCCTTCGACGACAACATGGTGAGCGACCGCGAGATCCAGCGCACGCTCGACGCGATGGCGGCGTTTCGGGGCCCGTGGGTAATGCTGCCGGGCAATCACGACGCGGCGCTCGGCGTCAGCCTGTGGACGCGGCTGAAGCAGCGCGCCGACGCGGCGCGGGTCATCGTCGCCGACCGGCCGGAGCCGATCCTCCTCGAAGACCAGGGCATCGCCATCCTGCCGGCGCCGCTGACCCGCCGGCACGAGGGCGCCGACCTCACCGCCTGGTTCGACCATGCCGAGACCCCCGCCGGGCTGGCGCGGATCGGCCTCGCCCACGGCTCGGTGCAGAACCGCCTGCCGGAGGCGGCCGAGGCCGGCAATCCGATCGCCGACGACCGGGCGGCGCGCGCCCGGCTCGACTATCTGGCGCTCGGCGACTGGCACGGCTTCGTCGAGATCGCGCCGAAGACGGTCTATGCCGGCACGCCGGAGCCGGACCGCTATCCGGCCAATGCGCCGGGCCACGTTGCGATCGTCGAGGTCGACGGTCCGGGCGCTGCGCCGCGCATCGAGAAGGTGCGCACGGCGCGCTTCGACTGGCGCTCGCTGGCGCTGCGGCTGGATGGCGGGGTGGAAGCGGTGGACGAGGCGCTGTCGGCGCTCGCGCAGCCCGGCGAGACGGTGCTCGAACTCGTGCTCTCCGGCAGCCTGTCGCTGCGCGAGCGGGTGCGGCTGGAGGAGACGCTGGCGCTCTGGCGGGCCAAGCTCTTCGACCTGAGGCTGGTGGATGCGGCGCTGATCGACGCGCCGGACGACGAGGATCTCGACCGCATCGACGTCGGCGGCTTCGTGCGCGTCGCGATCGAGCGGCTGCGGGCGCGGGCCGCCGATCCTGCCGATCCCGATCGCGCCGCGGCGGCGCTGGCGCTGCGGCTCGCCTATGTCGAACACCGCCGACTGGGAGAACGCTGAGATGTATCTGCGCTCTCTCAAGCTCACCGATTTCGCCGGCATCAGCTCCGCCGAGCTGACGCTGTTCGAGCCGGGGCTGAACGTCATCGTCGGCGACAACGAAGCCGGCAAGTCGACGCTGCTGACGGCGCTGCGCGCGGCGTTCTTCCAGCGCCACCGCGCCACCGGCGAGGCGGTCAAGGCGCTGGCGCCCTATCAGCGCCAGGCCCGGCCGGAAATCCATGTCGACTTCAAGCTGGCGGACACCGTGTATTCGCTTCGCAAGGCGTTCCTGCAGCGGCCGGAGGCGGAGCTGACCTGGCCGGGCGGCAGCCTGACCGGTGACGCGGTCGAGGAGCGGCTCGCCGAACTCTTCCGCTTCGCCCATCCCGGCCGCGGCGAGTCCAAGCTGGATTCGCACCAGGGCGCCTTCGGCCTGTTGTGGGTGGAGCAGGGGCGCTCGAACACCGGCGGGCTCGACATCGGCGTCGGCAAGGACGCGGTGACCGCTTCGCTCGAGGGCGAGGTCGGGCAGATCCTCGGCGGCGAACGCGGCCGGGCGATGATCGGCGCGGCCAAGACGCTGCACGACCGGTTCTTCACCGACACCGGCCGGGTGGCGCAGGCCTCGCCCGTCCGCCAGGCCGAGCAGCTCCTGGAAGAGCTGCGCGCCGACCTCGCCGTCAAGGCGGCGGCGCGCACCGATTTCGAGGAGAAGCTGCAGCGGCTCGACGGGCGCCGGGCAACGCTGCGCTCCTACGAGCGGGACGAGGCCTTGGCCAAGGCAGAGGCGGCGCTGGAGGCCGCCGAGGAGCGCGCCCGCCAGACGGTGGGGCTGGAAGGCGCGATGCGCGAGGCGACGCGCGATCTGCAGCATTCGCTGGCCCGCCGCGACGGCGTCGCCGAACGCCTGAAGCAGCGCGACCAGCTGGCCGCTTCCGCCGCGGCGGCGCAGCAGGCGTCAGAGGTGGCGGCAGCTGCTCTTCTGGAGACTCGCGCCGCACGCGAGGGCGAGCAGGCGGCGATCGCCGCGGCCGAGGCGGAAGCAGCGGCAGCCAGGATTGCGGCCGAAACCGCGGAAGCGGCGGACGACGCGCTCCGAGCGAGCCTCGAGCGCGCCCGGATGGCAACCGAGGCCGAAGCGATGGGCCGACGGCTGCGGGACGCCGGCGAGATCGAGACGCGGCTGGCCGCCCTGCAGGCAGAATCCGCCGGTCCCGCGATCGACGCCGCCGCGATCAAGGCGCTGGAGGCCGCCGAGCGCAAATGCCGCGACGCGACGATCCGACTGTCGGTGACGGCGCCGGTGCTGGTCTTCGCGCCTTCCGGGGATCGCACGGTGCGCGATGCCACCGGCGCGGTCATCGCGGCCGGGACGCCGCACCGCGTCACGGGCCACGAGCGCTTCGACCTCGATGGTTTCGGCAGCCTCACCGTTGAGCCCGGCGGTGACGCCGCGACGCTGCGCCGCGAATGTGATGCCGCCGAGGCCGCGCTCGCCGCGCTGCTCGACCGACTTGGCGTCGTCTCTATAGAGGAATCGCGGGCGCGCGCGGGCGCGGCCGAAAATCGGCGGATCGAGACGGCGACGCTGAAGGCGCAGGCCGCGGCGCTTCTGCCGGAGGGGCGGGCGGCAGCCGAGGCGGCGCTTGCCGACCTTTCCGCCATGCTTGCGGCATTGCCGGCGCCGGCGCCGGACGGACCGTCGCCGAGCCCCGCCGACCAGGCCACCGCCCGCGCCGCCCGCAACGCCGCGCGCACGAGGCTGGAGACGGCGACCGCGACGCTCGAGCGAATGCGTCGCGCGGCCAGCGACGGGCTGGCGACGATCGCCCGCGCCGAAGCCGACGAGGCGCATCGACGCGCCGAAGCCGACCGGCTGCGCCGCGACGTCGCCGAAGCCGAGGCGGTGCGCCCGCGTACGGCGCTGGCCGAGGATCTGGCGGCGGCCGAGCTCGACCGCGCGGCGAAGGCGGCCGTGCTGGAGCGGCGGCAGCGCGACCTTGCCGCCGCCGACCCGGCGACGGTGCAGCTGACGCTGGAAGCGCGGCGCAAGGCACTCGCCGAGATCCGCCGCACCGTCGCAGCGCTGAAGGAGGAGACGTTGCGGCTGGAAGGCGAGCTCGAGGCGACCGGCGCGACGGCTCTCGGCGAGGACGTCGCCCGGCTGGAGGGTGAGATCGGCGCGGTCGAATCGCGACTCGCCCGGCTGCGGATCGAGGCGGCAGCCGCCGCCATGCTGCACGCGACGCTGATCGCTGCCCGGCGCGAGGCGCGCGAGCACTGGCTCGGGCCGATCAAGACGCAGGTGACGCCCTACCTGAAGCTGATCCACCCGGGTGCGGCGATCGAGCTCGACGATTCGACGCTGGAGATTCGCAGCCTGCACCGCGCCGGGGTCGAGGAAGACTTCAAGCGACTGTCCGCCGGCGCGCGCGAGCAGGTGGCGGTGGTGACCCGCCTGGCGCTGGCGCAGGTGCTGAAGAAGGGCGGGCATCCGACCGCCGTCATTCTCGACGATGCGCTGGTCAATACCGACGAGAAACGGCTGGAGCGCATGCACCTGGTGCTGCGGCTGGCGTCGGAGACGCTGCAGATCATCGTGCTGACCTGCCGGGAGCGGGATTTCCGCGATCTCGGCGCCCCGATCCAGCGGCTCTAGGCAAAAGCGGCAAAAGCCGGCGAAACCTGCCTCGAATCGCCCGTTTCCCGCCCCAATCGCTCCAGCTCACGCTCCGGCACGGCTCGCGAGGCCGGCCCAAGGGCTGCCGAGACCCCCCGGATTCCCGAATGGTTAACGAGGCGTGAAGGCAAAAGTGGCTTCGTTGCAACAGGGGTGTGTCCAAAGGACCCCACGGGCCCCATTGTGGCATTTAGGAGATTGCGCCAAATCCGCTGCCGGGTAATGTCGCGTCAGAAAGAACGCAGGGCAACGCGCTTCGGACTTTCGAACAGGGGATGGGGCAGGGAAGGCTGTCCTTCATACAAGGCCCAACCCTAACCTATAAATTGACTGGAGGTCAGGACATGAACATTAAGAGCCTTCTTCTCGGCTCCGCTGCGGCCCTCGTCGCAGTTACCGGCGCCCGCGCTGCGGACGTCATCGTTCCGGTTGCACCGGAGCCCACCGACTATGTGCGCGTCTGCGACGTGTACGGCAGCGGCTTCTTCTACATCCCCGGCACCGAAACCTGCATGAAGATCGGTGGCTACGTCCGCTTCAAGTACATCGTTGCCGACAACACGTTCGCACTGAACGACGAAGGCGACGACTACAACGCCTACAGCCGCGTCCGCGTCCGTCTGAACTTCGACGTTCGTGAAGAGACCGAACTCGGCACCCTGCGCGGCTTCGCCCGCGTCCAGGCCGAGAACACCTCGGGCACGTCCGACGCGCCTTACGCCATGGACCAGGGCTACATCCAGCTCGGTGGCCTCACCATGGGTTACCTCGACACGCTCTGGACCGAAGGCGACGGCCTGCTGACCGACACCGACCTCCCGGTCGGCGACATCCAGGTCAACCGCATCTCCTACACCTACGCTGCTGACGGCTTCTCGGCCGCTCTGTCGCTCGAAGACGACGACACGGGCGATTTCGCTCCGGACGTCGTTGCCCGTCTCGCCTATGACGGCGGCTGGGGCTCGATCTACATCGCCGGTTCGTACGACGAGAACGTCGATCTGACGCAGAACACCGCCTTCGGCTTCTACGACATCACCGAAGACGAGTTCCTCTTCGAAGGCGCCTTCGGCCTCATCGACGACAACGAAGATGCGTTCGCCATCAAGGGCGGCCTCTCGCTCAAGGACCTGATCGCCGCCGACTCCGAGCTGAAGTTCGAGGGTAGCTACGCCTTCGATCCGTCCGGTTACTCGACGATCGGTCTCTTCAACGATCCGTCCATCAACTCCAGCTACACCGACTTCGTCGGCGATCTGCCGGTTGAGTGGCAGGTTGGCGCCGGTTACGCCCAGGCGTTCGGCAAGCTCGGCATCGCGGTCTCCGGTATCTACGGCGAGACCTTCGAAGTCGGCGGCGGCGAGTTCATCGGTACGGACTTCGTCACGACGAACCTCGGTTCGGGTGAATACTACAAGCTCGTCGGTAACGTCGGCTACGAGATCACCAACAACTTCGATGTCCTGGGCGAAGTGTCCTACACCGACATCGACTTCGATGGCGACTCCGTCGACCAGACGGCTGGCTTCATCCAGTTCGTTCGCTCCTTCTAATCGATCGAGCCTCCAGTCTGAGAGAAGCCCGGCGCTCGCGCCGGGCTTCTTTCGTTTGGGCAGGCGTCTGGCCGGCATGCAGCCGGTGACGCATTGTTCCTCCGCGCTTGACCAATGGCCGTTTCCTGTCTCCGATAAGGGATTTTAGGCCTCCTGATCGACCTCCTTCCGTTCCCGCTGGTCGCCTTCGCGGCCGGCTGTCCGTTCGGCCGCCTGGCCTGAACGAAATTCCGCCCGGCCCGGACAGGGCGGTTGCCTCGCGCGCGCCCATCCCTAGCTTTCGGCTTGTGCGGTCGGCCCAGCGGAGGTGTTTATGCTGTCGTTTTTCGGAAAGGTCTTTCTGCTGCTCGGCGCGGCGTTCGGCCTTGGCGCGGTCGCGGGGAAGCGTGCGCGGAGCGACGAAGCCGCATCGAAGCCGTCGCCAGAGCCACGGCGAGAAGCGCCCGCCCATTCCTTGCCGGCAACCGTCGCCGCGACAGGCGCAAAGCCGGATAGCGTTCTCACCGCCGGGCCGACGCCGCCTCTATCGGAAGAGCCGGACGTGACTGTTCCGGCGCCGCAGGCGCCCGGTGCGACCGCCCCTGCACCGAGCGCCGGAGCGGTCGCCAAGCCACATCCCGGCCAGCGCGAGGACCCGCTGGCGGCCAAGCACCGCGCCGCCGCCTTCGATCGCGATTTCCGCACGCTCGACTACCGCGCTTTGTCGAAGGACGAGGCCGCCCGCGAGAAGGAGCGGCGCGCGCGCCAGCATTCGAGCTGGCAGGCGAAGGACCCGGCATCCCACGCACCGTCGCCACCGCTGCAGAACGCCCAGTTCTCGCAGTTCGGCGGCAGTTTCGTCTCGGCCGAGATCATCCGGGGCCGCAGCACCGAGCGGGTGCCCGACCTGATGCCGACCCTGCCGGGTGGCGATACCGCCCCGCCGCCGGCGCCGGCCACAGCGCCCCGGCGTACGCTGGCCGGCCCCGATCCGCGCGGCCCGACGCCGAAGCGCGAGCAGCGAAAGCATCTGCCCGAAGATCCGCTGGCCGCCAAGCACCGGGCGGCGCCGTTCGACAAGGATTTTCGTACGCTGGACTACCGCAAGCTGGGCTCGGCCGCCTCAGCCGCGTCGCCGCCTCTGCCCAAGGCGGCCGCGGACGCCGCGGCAGGCGAGGACATGGCGGGCGGGGGTGATGTTGCCGATGAGCGAGCAGTATTCCGTATCGCCGGCGCTGCCGGCACGGTCCCCGCCGTCGACGTGGAAGCGCCCGCAGCGACTGACGAGGCGAGCGCGTCGCACCCGTCGGGCCCCGACGAAGCCGTGCTGGCAGAGGAAGCGCTGATCCGCGAGCCCGACCGGCTCGAGGCGCCGCGGGCCGACACGCCCGACGATCTCACCCGCATCGACGGCATCGGCCCAAGTCTGGAACGCCTGCTGTTCGAGAACGGCATCTATCACTACGACCAGATCGCCCGCTGGGGTGCCGGTGAGGGCCACTGGTTCGAGGCGAAAAGCGGCTTTCCCGGCCGCATCGCCCGCGAGCGCTGGGTCGAGCAGGCGCAGGCGCTGGTCGACGACCGCGCCACGCCGCGTAGGGTGATGTAGCGGGCGCTGGCGTCATCCGGGAGGAAAGATTTGCCACGGACGGTGCGGACGGTTTGCCGCTCCCAGAGCGGATCGCGTTTTCCCTCTGACGAAGCGGCAGCTTCAGCACCGAGGAATGGGTCCTCGGGTCAAGCCCGAGGATGACGCCGCTGAGGGGGGCGGCGTGGTCATCAACGTCATGGCTGGGCTGCCGGTGCAGGAGGCTCCATCACACGGCGCGGGACGGTTTGCCGTTCCCGCCCTCACGGCGTCATCCTCGGGCTTGACCCGGGGACCCATGCCAAGTCGCCGAAACTGCCGGGTCCGTGGCGGGGAGGTGACTTCGTGGAAGAAGCGGCCGGATCGCCGGCGGGGTGGGCGTCTTTCCTCCGACAGAGTGGCGGCGCCGACGGCGAGGAATGGGTCCTCGGGTCAAGCCGAGGATGACGCCGCTGAGAGGGAGGGGTTGACCGCCGACGCTGTGACGTCACCGAGCGGGAGGTGTGATCGCCGACGCTGTGACGCCGAGGGGGAACAACATCATTGCAGACGCCGTGAGCGGCTCTTCCGCTCAGCGCCCCCCGGCGCCCTCGTAACGGCCTCCCAGACCTTACCCCGTGCGGCCGAGGCGCAGGTCCTTTTCGATGTCGAAGCCGGCACCGAGGCGCATCTTGTAGACCTGGTAGTTCTCCATCACCCGCTGCACGTAGCCGCGCGTTTCGGTGAAGGGGATGCGCTCGACCCAGTCGATCACCTGGTCCAGCGACTTGCCGCGCGGGTCGCCGAAGCGCTCGATCCATTCGCGGGCGCGGCGGGGACCGGCGTTGTAGGCAACGAACGTCAGCACGTACGAGCCGTCGAAGGCGGCGATCTGTTCGCCGAGGAAATGCGCGCCGAGCGCGGCGTTGTAGCCGGGATCGCTGGTGAGCCGCGCCGGCGAATAGCCGACGCCGGTCCGGGCGGCGACCGCCTTGGCGGTCCCGGGCATCAGCTGCAGCAGGCCGAGCGCGCCGGCGGGGGATTTCGCCGCCGGGTTGAAGGCGCTTTCCTGCCGGGCAATGGCGTAGGCCAGCGCCTTGCCGGACGCCGAGATGTTGGCGCTCGCGGGGATGACGCCGATCGGGAAGGCGAGGGCCGGCGCGTCGATGCCGCGCCAATAGGCCTTCTTGCCGACTTCCAGCACCAGATGGTGGTCGCCGCGCCGCTCGGCCATCACCGACAGCAGCGCCAGTTCGCCCGGGCTGGTCAGCTCGTCGGCGAGCGAACGATAGAGCCCGTCGGCGCGCCAGCTGGAGCCGATCTGCTCGAGCCGCTTGATCGCCCGCACCGCTTCGCGCTGCTCGAAGCGCTGGCGATCGGCCGCGCTGGCGCTGGGGAACTGGATCGCGCCGGGTCGCCGGCCGAGCTTGGCCGCGGCGAGCTGGCCGTAATAGGTGGCGCTGTACTGGGCAGCCTTGGCATAGGACGCGGCGGCATTGCCTGGCCCACCGGCCTCGGCGGCGCGGGCGAGCCAGTAATGGCCGCGCGAGACCGACAGCGGCCGGGTCGAGGAGTCGAGGATCCTGGCGAAATGCGCGGCGGCCGTGCGCGGGTCGTTAAGGAAGCGCAGCGCGATCCAGCCGGCGTGGAATTCCGCCTCCGCCGCCTCGGTCGCGCTCTCGGCCGAATGCGCGGCCGCGACGCGGTAGGCGAGCTGGTTCTTGCCGAGATCGAGGAGGTCGCGCGCGACGATGCGGCGATCGTTCCACCAGGCATCGGGATCGACGAGGGTTGCCGCATCGCGCGGCGCGCGCATCAGGATCTCGGCGGCCTCGTCGATCTTGTTGGACTTGCGATAACGCTCGACCAGCGCGTGCTGGTAGCCGGGATCGGCGCGCTGCGCCTGCGGCACGGCGGCCAGCAGCTTGGCGGCATTGCCTTCCCCGCGGATGACGGCGGCGCGGGCGGCGTAGAGCTGTTTGGCGCCGGCGAGATCGGCGACGCGCCCGGCGTCGCCGACGCGGCGAGCATAGAGCAGCTTGTCCATCCGGAACTTGTGGTCGGCGCGGGTGAGCAGCGTTCCGAAGGTCTTCAGCACCGCGCGTTCGGTCGATTCGTCGAGCCGCTCCTCGCGCCAGACCTTGGCGATCAGCTGCTTGGCGCGGCCCGCCTCGCCGGCGGCGATATAGGCGCGTGCCAAAGCCATCGCGCCCTCGGGGCTCTCCGGCTGGCTCGCCTGGAACGCCGCGATGACCTCGCGCGCCGGTGGCTCCTCGCGGTAGAGCGCCTGCTCGCTGTTGACCCGCAGCGTCTTCATGCCCGGCCAGCCCTCGAGCTGGCGGGCGGCGAGCGCGATCTCGGCGGCCGGCACGCCCTTGCCGCCGCGCAGGGCGATCGCCCAGGTCAGGATGCTGCGGTCGAGCGAGCCCGGCATCATGCCTTCGCGGATGCCGCGCGCCTTCGTCGGGTTGCCGTCCGACAGCGCCTGCAGGCCGTCCTTCAGCTCGCCGCGGATCGGGCTGACGGCGCCGACGCGCGGCGCCATCGCGGCGATCGACGCGGTGAAGGCGCTGGCATTGGCCGGCACGGCGGCCGTCGTTGTCGGACGCAGAACCGGATTGGGTACCGTGACCGTCCGGCCGAAGCGCCACGGATCGACATTGACGCCGGTTTCGGCCGGGCTCGCTGCGATGCTGCCAACATGGCCCGGGCGGGTCGCGGGCGTCGGGCCGAGCAGCGGCAGCGCCAGGTCGTTGGCGACGGACTGCCCGGGCAGCATGGTGATCGCGAGCGCACCAAGCAGAAGACGGCGCGCGTTGGTACTGGCGGTCATGGCAAACCTTTCGGACAGTCTCGTCTTGGCGCGTCCGGCAAAGATCCGGCCCGCTTGCCGGCGGGAATGGTTTGCAAATCTCTCACGAGCGCGATTAAAGCCCCGTTACCGCGCCCCGTCGAGAGGCGCCGGGGGACGGCGAGCCGTCTGTTCTTGTTTCGCTATCGCCGCTTCACTAAGGTGCCGCGCTGCCCGGTGGATGCCGGGAGCGCCACCGGCCGTCGCGGTCGGGAGCGGGCGGCAGCCGGACGGGCAACGCTTTTGGGAAGTGTGGGAGTAGGGCAGGGCATGTTCAAGGGTTCGATTCCGGCGCTGGTCACCCCCTTCGCCGAAGACGGCTCGCTCGACGAGGCGGCGTTTCGGGCCTTCGTTGAATGGCAGATCGCGGAGGGCTCGTCGGGCCTGGTGCCGGTGGGCACGACCGGCGAAAGCCCGACGCTGACGCATGACGAGCACAAGCGCGTCGTCGAGCTCTGCGTCAAGACGACCGCCGGCCGGGTGCCGGTGATCGCCGGGGCCGGCTCCAACAACACCGCCGAATCGATCGATCTCGCCCGCTTCGCCGAGAAGGCCGGCGCCGACGGGCTGCTGGTCGTCACGCCCTATTACAACAAGCCGAACCAGAAGGGGCTCTACGCCCACTACGCCGCGGTGGCGAAGGCGGTGTCGCTGCCGATCCTGATCTACAACATTCCCGGCCGCTCGGTGATCGACATGACGCCCGAGACGATGGGCCGGCTCGCCGCGGACTTCGCCAATATCGTCGGCGTCAAGGATGCGACGGCCAAGGTCGATCGCGTCTCGGAGCAGCGCATCACCTGCGGCAAGGACTTCATCCAGCTCTCGGGCGAGGATGCGACGGCGCTCGGCTTCAATGCGCATGGCGGCCATGGCTGCATCTCGGTGACGGCGAATGTCGCGCCGCGCCTCTGCGCCGACATGCAGGCGGCCTGTTCCGCCGGCGACTACACCGCGGCGCTCGCCATCCAGGACCGGCTGATGCCGTTGCACAAGGCGCTGTTCATCGAGCCGAACCCGACCGGCGTGAAATACGCGCTGTCGCAGCTCGGCAAGGTCGCCAACCGCCTGCGCTCGCCGCTGGTGCCGATCGACCCGGAGACCGAGACGGCGATCGACTCGGCGCTCCGCCATGCAGGCCTGATCAATTGAAATCCGGCCGTGCGAGCGCATCTTAGGGCGATCAGGACAAACGGCAGACGATAAAGGCACGGGCGATACCACGCCCGGGGGAATTTCATGGCGAAGAAGAAGGCGGAGGGCTCGAACGTCGCGGCGGAGAACCGCAAGGCCCGCTACAATTACGAGATCATGGACACGCTCGAGGCGGGCATCATGCTGACCGGCACGGAAGTGAAGGCGCTGCGCGAGGGCCGCGCCTCGATCGCCGAGGCCTACGCCACCGAAGAGGGGGGCGAACTCTGGCTGATCAACTCCAACCTGCCGGAATATCTGCAGGCGAACCGCTTCAACCACGAGCCGAAGCGCCGCCGCAAGCTGCTGGTCCATCGCACCCAGCTCAACCGGCTGGCGGGCGCGGTGCAGCGCGACGGCATGACGCTGGTGCCGCTCCGGATCTACTTCAACGACAAGGGCCGGGCTAAGCTCCTTTTGGCACTCGCCAAGGGCAAGAACGCCCCGGACAAGCGCCAAACCATCAAGGAACGCGACTGGGCCCGCCAGAAGCAGCGGATCATGAAGGAGGGGTGAGGCGGCGATGGCAGATTATCTGAGGTTGCCCGACGGACTTGCCCCGCCCGCCGACGATGGTGCCGCGGGTCACCTTACCGGCATGATCCTGCCGAGCGTCGTGCTGCCCGCCAGCGACGGCGGCACGGTGGACCTGTCGGACCTCGACGGCCGCGTCGTCCTCTACATCTATCCGGCGACCGGCAGGCCCGGCGTGAAGCTGCCGGAGGGCTGGGACGCGCTGCCCGGCGCCCGCGGCTGCACGCCGCAGAGCTGCAGCTTCCGCGATCACCATGCCGAACTTCAGGCGCTTGGGGTTTCGTCCGTCTATGGCATCTCCGCGCAGCCGCTCGCCGACCAGGCCGAGGCGGCCGATCGCCTGCATCTGCCGTTTCCGCTGCTGTCGGACGAAGCCGGCGACCTGCGCCGGGCGCTCGACCTGCCGTGGTTCAATCTCGGCGGCATGCTGTATCTGAAGCGCATGGCGCTGATCGTCGAGGACGGCCGGATCGCCAAGGTCTTCTATCCGGTCTTCCCGCCCGACCGGAACGCGGCGGACGTCGTCGCCTATCTCGCCGCCGGCCGTTGAGCGGCGAATAGCGTCAGGCCGGATGCGGCCCGAGAAATGTCGCGACCTTGTCGAACACATCGACGAACATCGCCTCGGTGAGACGGCCGGTGTTGGTGTTGTAGCGCGAGCAGTGATAGCTCGAGATCACCTGCAGGCTCCCGACCGCATGCGACGCGCCATGGCCGAAGGGCGCGGTCGCGAGCCGCGCGCTGAGCGTGCGGACGGTCGAATCATGCGCGATCCGCCCCAGCGTCACGATGCAGCGAAGATGGGGAAACTCGGCGAGCGTCGCCTCGAGGAACCGCCGACAATTGGCGATCTCGGCGCCGACCGGCTTGTTCTCCGGCGGCACGCAGCGCACCGAGTTGGTGATCGCCGTGCGGTAAAGCTCCAGCCCGTCATCGGTGCGGGCGGCGAAGCGGTCGTTGGCGAAGCCGAAGCGCGACAGCGTCGCGTAGAGCAGGTCGCCGGCATAGTCGCCGGTGAACGGCCGCCCGGTGCGGTTGGCGCCGCGGACGCCCGGCGCAAGGCCGACCACCAACATCTCAACGGCGTTCCGCCCGCCGACCGGCAGCAGCGTCGGCACCGGCGCGTTGTGCCAGGCCGGCTCGCGCCCCCGCCATTCCTCGCGGAAGGCGACCAGCCGCGGGCAGATCGGGCAGTCGCGGCCGGGCTCCGGCTCCCCGGGAGCCGCCGCAATTGTCGAAGGGCGAGGGGTCAATAGTCGTCGTCGCTCTCGGCCGACCCGGCTGCCTCTGCACGGCGCGCCAGCCGCGCCTCGCGCTCGGCCGGGGTGCGGCCGATCTCGGCCCGCAACGTGCTCAGCTCGATGAAATGGTCGGCCTGGCGGCGCAGATCGTCGGCGATCATCGGCGGGTTGGTCTGCAGCGTCGAGATGACGGAGACCTTGCGGCCGCGCCGCTGCAGTGCCTCGACCAGCGAGCGGAAATCACCGTCGCCGGAAAACAGCACGAAATGGTCGACCGTGGCGGCGAGCTCCATCGCGTCCACCGCCAGCTCGATGTCCATGTTGCCCTTGATCTTGCGGCGACCGGCGCTGTCGGTGAACTCCTTGGCCGGCTTGGTGACGACGCGGTAGCCGTTATAGTCCAGCCAGTCGATCAGCGGCCGGATCGAGGAGTACTCCGAATCCTCCACCAGGGCGGTGTAGTAGTAGGCCCGCAGCACATAGCCCTGGGACTGGAAATGCGTCAGCATCCGGCGGTAGTCGATGTCGAAGCCGAGGCCCCGCGACGTCGCGTAAAGATTGGCGCCGTCGATGAACAGCGCGATCTTTTCCCTCTCGTCGAACATCGGACAAAGCTTTCGTCTGGGGTGGTGATTTGTGGATCGAGCGCGGCACGGCGCGATCGGCGCTGCCCGTCATGCGTTCGGCGCGACCATAGTCCCGGCGTCGATCGTTGCCAACGGGCGCCATGCACAGGAAGACCGCAATGGGCGCTTGTACCGCGGCGCCGAAAAGTCTATGTGGGCAGCTTAATCCGTGAGATTTTTCGTTCAGTCAGGAGACAGGCATGGCCCGCGTCACCGTAGAAGATTGCGTCGACAAGGTCGAGAACCGCTTCGAGCTGGTTCTCCTGGCCAGCCATCGCGCGCGCCAGATTGCCCAAGGACAGCAGATCACCATCGATCGCGACAACGACAAGAACCCGGTCGTTGCATTGCGCGAGATCGCCGACGAGACGCTGTCGCCCGGCGATCTGAAGGAAGATCTGATCCATTCGCTGCAGAAGCATGTCGAGGTGGACGAGCCGGAACCGGCGCCGGCACCGGCCGAGATGCGCGGCATCACCAACGAGTCGCAGGCGAACAAGGCTGCTGCGGCCGGCGACGACGATGCGGTCACCTTCGACCATATGTCGGAAGACGAGCTGCTGGCCGGCATCGAAGGCCTGGTGCCGCCCGAGAAGACCGACGATTTTTGATCCGATTGTCCGCCCGGCCCTTTCGGTGCGGGCCCGGACAACCCTATATTGAGGGGCGCCACCGGGATATTCGGGGCGCCCCTCTCCGTTTGCAGATTGTCTCCATAAGTCAATGATGCGGCAATACGAACTCGTCGAGAAGGTCGCTGCCTACAAGCCCGACCTCGACGAAGCGCTCCTCAACCGTGCCTATGTCTATGCCATGCAGAAGCATGGCACGCAGAAGCGTGCGAGCGGCGATCCGTATTTCTCGCATCCGCTGGAAGTCGCGGCGATCCTCACCGAGATGCATCTCGACGAGGCGACGGTCGCGGTGGCGCTTCTCCACGACACGATCGAGGACACCGACGCCACCCGCAAGGAAATCGACCAGCTGTTCGGCCCGACGATCGGCCATCTGGTCGAGGGCCTGACCAAGCTGAAGCGGCTCGACCTCGTCTCCAAGCGCGCCGCCCAGGCGGAAAACCTGCGCAAGCTGCTGCTGGCGATCGCCGACGACGTGCGGGTGCTGCTCGTCAAGCTGGCCGACCGGCTGCACAACATGCGCACGCTCGGCCACATGGCGCCGGACAAGCGCGCCCGGATCGCCCAGGAGACCATGGACATCTATGCCCCGCTCGCCGGGCGCATGGGCATGCAGGACATGCGCGAGGAACTCGAAGACCTCGCCTTCCGCTACATCAACATCGAGGCCTACGAGACGATCACGGCGCGGTTGGCCGAGCTGAACGCCCACCACGCCGACCGCATTTCGAGCATCGAGCAGGATCTCGCCGCCTTGCTTGCCGAAAGCGGCATCAAGGCCACGGTCACCGGCCGCCAGAAGAAGCCCTATTCGGTATTTTCGAAGATGCAGCGCAAGGCGCTGTCGCTCGAACAGCTGTCGGACATCTTCGGCTTTCGCGTCCTCGTCGACACCGAGGAGGAGTGCTACCGCACCCTCGGCATCGTCCACCGGACCTGGCCGATGGTGCCGGGGCGGTTCAAGGACTACATCTCGACGCCGAAGCAGAACGACTACCGCTCGATCCACACCACCATCGTCGGGCCGTCCCGCCAGCGCGTCGAACTGCAGATCCGCACCCACCTGATGCACGACATCGCCGAATACGGCGTCGCGGCGCATTCGCTCTACAAGGATCGCGGCGAGGCCGAGACGCGGGTCCATCTGTCGAAGGATTCAAACGCCTATGCCTGGCTGCGGCGGACGATCCAGCTGCTGGCGGAAGGCGACACGTCGGAGGAATTCCTCGAGCACACCAAGCTCGAGCTGTTCCAGGACCAGGCCTTCTGCTTCACCCCGAAGGGCCGGCTGATCGCGCTGCCGCGCGGCGCGACGCCGATTGACTTCGCCTACGCCGTGCATACCGACATCGGCGATACCTGCGTCGGCTGCAAGATCGACGGGCGGATCATGCCGGTGGTGACCGAACTCGCCAATGGCGACGAGGTGGAGATCATCCGCGCCAAGGGCGCGACGCCGCCGCAGGCCTGGGAGAGCATCGCGGTCACCGGCAAGGCGCGCTCGGCGATCCGGCGCTCCGCCAGAGCCTCGATCCGCCGGCAATATTCCGGTCTCGGCCAGCAGATCCTCGAGCGCACCTTCTCGCGGCAGGGCAAGCAGTTCTCCCGCGAGACGCTGAAGCCGCTGCTCGGCAAGCTCGGCCACCGCGAGGCCGAGGACGCGCTGGCGGCGGTGGGGCGCGGCGAACTGAACTCCTCCGACGTCCTCAAGGCGGCCTATCCCGATTTCCAGGACAGCCGCGTCACCCGCCGCCGGCCGCGCCGCGAGGAAGAGGGCTGGTTCAACCTGCGCACCGCCGCCGGCATGATCTTCCGCGTACCGGGGCGCGCCAAGTCGAAGGCCCGCAAGGAGGAAGCGGACGCCATTCCCATCCGCGGCGTCGGCGACGACATGTCGGTACGGTTCGGCCCGGACGGCGCCGTGCCGGGAGACCGGATCGTCGGCATCATCGAGCCGGGGCAGGGCATCACCATCTATCCGATCCAGTCGCCGGCGCTGACCGCTTATGACGAGGAGCCGGACCGCTGGGTGGACGTGCGCTGGGACATCGATTCCGAGCTGAAGGCGCGCTTTCCCGCCCGCATCACCATCTCGGCGCTGAACGAGCCGGGCTCGCTGGCCGAGATCGCCGAGACGATCGCCGCCAACGACGCCAACATCCACAACCTGTCGATGGTGGCGACCGCCACCGACTTCACCAAGATGGTGCTGGAACTCGAGGTCTGGGACGTCCAGCACCTCAACCGGACGCTGAAGCAGCTGCGCGGCAAGCCGTGCGTCTCGGAGGTCGTGCGCGTCAACGGTTGAGCCTTCCCGCCCGCCGTCGTATCGACAGTCGGTATCGGGCAATGCGGAGCAGTGAACATGACGACCGAAGAGGTCCTGGCAATCTTCCGGGAAGCCGGGGCGGTGCTGGAGGGCCATTTCATCCTCACCTCCGGCCTGCGCAGCCCGACCTTCCTGCAGAAGGCGCGGGTCTTCATGCACCCGCATCTGACCGAGCGTCTCTGCAAGGCGCTGGCCGAGCGCATCCGTGCGGAAGTCACGCCGCCGATCGACTACGTCGTCGGCCCGGCGGTGGGCGGGCTGATCCCGGCCTACGAGACCTCGCGGCATCTAGGCGCCCCGGCGATCTGGGTCGAGCGCGAGGCCGGCGTCTTCAAGCTCCGGCGCTTCGATGTCGCGGCCGGCGACCGCGTCGTGATCGTCGAGGACATCGTCACCACCGGCCTGTCGATCCGCGAGACCGTCGCCTGCATGCGCGACCTCGGCGCCGAGGTGCTGGCCGCCGCCTGCATCATCGACCGCTCGGCCGGTACGGTCGATGTCGGCGTGCCGCTGATCGCGCTGGCGGAATATGCGGTGCCGGCCTATCCGGCCGACGCGCTACCGCCCGAACTCGCCGCAATTCCGCCGGTCAAGCCGGGTAGCCGGACGCTATGATTTTGCGGGGCGGATGGCTTCGATCCCGCCCTGCAGTCTTCGCCGCCTGAGCGATCCGCAAGAGGGTCGGCTCCAGGTCACCAGCAACCACCGACGGGGAATGCGAGCACCATGTTGTTCAGGCGTCGCCAGCCGCAGAACCTCGCATCCCGGATCCGCACGCTGGTCTGGCCGCGGCGCTCCTACGCCCGCTCGTTCGAGTATTTCCGCAAGCGCGTGCTGCGGCTGAACGCGACGCCGCATGCCATCGCCGCAGGGTTCGCGGCGGGCGTCTTCGCCTCGTTCACCCCGTTGATCGGGTTCCACTTCGTCGTGGCGTTCGCCCTGGCCTATATCATCTCCGGCAACATGGCCGCCGCGGCACTCGGCACGGTGGTCGGCAACCCGATCACCTTTCCGTTCATCTGGGGGCTGACCTACGAGGTCGGCCAGTTCGTCCTGCGGTCTGATCCGATCACCGGGGAGGCACCGCGGGGCCTTGGTGCGGCGCTGGTGCACATGGATTTCGCGTCGATCTGGGCGCCGTTCGTCAAGCCGATGCTGGTCGGGTCGCTGCCGATCGGGCTGACCGCCGGGCTGCTCGGCTACGGCCTCGTCTATTCGGCGGCGCGCAGCTTTCAGAAGCATCGCGCCCGGCGCATTTTGGCCCGGCGCCAGCCATCGTCCGCCGCCCGCCTCGGTGCGGCGACGGCCGCGAGCCGGGGTCCCGGCGAAGTTTAGCAGCGCGCGGATTGCCCCCATGGGGGCGAGCCGATAGAAGGCGCGATGCGGCAGTGCCGCAATCAGAGGCGACGAAGGGCGAAACATGGTCGAGCAGGCCGAACGGCGGGAACAGGGCGGCTTCGGCGAGACCGTGAAGGTCATCGTCCAGGCGCTGATCCTCGCGCTGGTGATCCGGACCTTCCTCTTCCAGCCCTTCTCGATCCCGTCGGGCTCGATGATGCCGACGCTGCTGGTCGGCGACTACCTGTTCGTCTCCAAGTGGAGCTACGGCTACTCGCGCTATTCCATGCCGCTGTCGCCGGACCTGTTCGAGGGCCGCATCCTCGGCTCGGATCCCGACCGCGGCGACGTGGCCGTCTTCCGCAAGCCGCGCGAGGAGGACACCGACTACATCAAGCGTATCGTCGGGCTCCCGGGCGATCGCCTGCAGATGCGCGAGGGCATCCTGTTCATCAACGGCCAGGCCGTACCGCGAGAGGCCGTCGACGATTTCATCGCCGAGGACGGGACGCGCGTGCCGCAATATCGCGAGACGCTGCCGAACGGCGTCTCCTACATGACGCTCGATCTCAGCCCGAACTCGGCCGGCGACAACACGCGCGAATTCGTCGTCCCGGACGGGCACTATTTCATGATGGGCGACAATCGCGACAACTCGCTCGATAGCCGCTTCGACGTCGGCTACGTGCCGTTCGAGAACCTGGTCGGCAAGGCCCAGATGATCTTCTTCTCGATCGAAGGCGACGTCTCGCCGCTGGAGATCTGGCAGTGGCCGACGGAACTGCGTCCGAGCCGCATCACGACATGGCTAAGCTGACGGCGGACCGGCCGCTCGAGGAGCTCGAAGCCCGCATCGGCATCCGCTTCTCGGACCGGGCGCGCCTGGAGCGGGCGCTGACCCATTCGAGCCTGCGTCCGGCGAGCGGTGGCAACGGACGCAGCTACGAACGGCTGGAGTTCCTCGGCGACCGGGTGCTCGGGCTGGTGATCGCCGAGACGCTGTTCGCGATGTTTCCGCAGGCCGACGAAGGCGAGCTGTCGCTGCGGCTGAACGCATTGGTGAGCGCCGAGACCTGTGCGAAGGTCGCCGACGAGATCGGCCTTTACGATTTCATCCGTCATGGCGGCGACCTCAAGAAGCTGAAGGGGTCGCGCACCAAGAGCATCCGGGCCGACCTCGTCGAATCGCTGATCGCCGCCATCTATCTGGGGGAAGGCCTCGACGCCGCCCGCGGCTTCGTCGTCCGGCACTGGGCGGGCCGCCTCGACGAGGCGGTGGAAGCCCGGCGGGACCCGAAGACGGCGCTGCAGGAATGGGCGCATACGCGCGGCCCGATCACGCCGCGCTACGACATCGTTGAGCGCACCGGGCCGGACCATGATCCGCTGTTCACCGTCCGGGTGAGCGTGGAAGGCATCGAACCCGCGGATGGGAGCGGCCGGTCGAAGCGGCTGGCCGAGCAGGAAGCCGCGATTGCGGTGCTGATCCGCGAATCTGTCTGGAAGGACACGAATTGACCAACGAAACAGACCAGCCGGAGGGCGAGCCCGCCCCGGCGGCGGAACTGGCCCCGACCCGCTCGGGCTTCGTCGCGCTGCTCGGCGCGCCGAACGCCGGCAAGTCGACGCTGGTTAACCAGATGGTCGGCACCAAGGTGTCGATCGTCACCCACAAGGTGCAGACGACAAGAGCCATCGTGCGCGGCATCGCCATGCGCGACCGCACCCAGATCGTCTTCGTCGACACGCCCGGCGTCTTCGCGCCGAAACGCCGCCTCGACCGCGCCATGGTGAAGACCGCCTGGACGGGGGCCAGGGACGCCGACATCGTGCTCGCCATCGTCGATGCCGAGCGCGGCCTCAGCGAGGATGTCGAGACGATCCTCGAGCGCGTGCAGCACGTGCCGCAGACCAAGGTGCTGCTGCTCAACAAGGTCGACCGGATCAAGCGCGACCGGCTGCTGGGCCTCACCGAGAAGATCACCAGCCGCGTCGAGTTCGCCGAGGTGTTCATGATCTCGGCGCTGACCGGCTCCGGCTGCGACGACCTTATCGACTGGATCGCCAAGACCCTGCCCGAGGGTCCCTGGTACTATCCGGAAGACCAGATCACCGATTTGCCGCTGCGCCAGCTCGCCGCCGAGATCACCCGCGAGAAGCTGTATCTGCGGCTGCACCAGGAACTGCCGTATTCCTCGCATGTCGAGACCGAACTGTGGGAGACCCGCAAGGACGGCTCGGTGCGGATCGAGCAGACGATCTATGTCGAGCGCGACAGCCAGAAGCGCATCGTCATCGGCCACAATGGCGAGACCATCAAGGCGATCGGCCAGGCCGCCCGCAAGGAGATCATGGAGGCGGCGGACCAGACCGTGCACCTGTTCCTCTTCGTGAAGGTGCGCGAGAACTGGGGCGACGATCCGGAACGCTACCGCGAGATCGGCCTGGACTTCTCCAGCTGAGCCAAGAGAGGCGCCGGCGGACGGCGCGAGAGAATTGATCCGGCATGGAATGGCGTGAGGAAGCGATCGTGCTCGGCGTCAAGCGCCACGGCGAGACCAGCGTCATCGCCGAGGTGATGACGCGGGAGCGCGGCCGCCATCTCGGCCTCGTGCGCGGCGGGCGCTCGCGCAAGCAGCAGCCGGTGCTGCAGCCGGGCAATTCCGTCGAGGTGCACTGGCGGGCCCGGCTCGACGAGCACATGGGCACGTTCATCCTCGAGCCGGTGGAACTGCGGGCGGCACGGCTGATGGAGGATGGCGTCGGGCTGAACGGCATCCAGCTCGTCGCGGCGCATCTGCGGCTCTTGGCCGAGCGCGACCCGCATCCGCGGCTCTATGACGGCCTGATGGTGATCGTCGATCATCTGGATACGCCCGACAAGGCGGCCGAACTGATGCTGCGCTTCGAGATCGCGCTGCTGGAGGAACTCGGCTTCGGGCTGGACCTCGAGCGCTGCGCCGCCACCGGCCGGCGCGACGACCTCGCCTATGTCTCGCCGAAGACCGGGCGCGCCGTCAGCCGCGAGGCCGGCGCGCCGTGGCACGACAAGCTGCTGCCGTTGCCGGCGTTTCTCAACACCGAGGGCACGAACGCCGACGCCGCGAGTCTCGCCGATGCCTACCGGATGACGGGCTATTTCCTCGCCCGCCACGTCTTCGAGCCGCGCGGCATCGCCGAGCCCGCCTCGCGCGGCAGCTTTCTCGCAGCCGTCGACAAGAGTCGGGCGAAGCTTCTGCCGTAAGGTGGGAGCTCAGGCCGGCGCCAGCACGCCGCGCTCCACCGGCGCCTCGCGGATCGGCCAGTGGACGATGGCGGCAAACAGCCCAAGCCCGACGCCGAGCCACCAGACGACGTCGTAGGAGCCGTAGACCTCGTAGAGATAGCCGCCGAGCCAGACGCCGAGGAAAGAGCCGACCTGGTGCGACAGGAAGACCAGGCCCCCGAGCAGGCCGAGATAGCGCGTGCCGAACATGATCGCGACGAGGGCGTTGGTCGGCGGCACGGTCGACAGCCAGAGCAGTCCCATGACGATCGAGAACACGACGATGGTGGTCGGCGTGATCGGCGTCAGCAGGAAGGCCGTCACCGCGATCGAGCGGCCAATATAGATCAGCGCGAGGAAATGCGGCTTGGAATAGCGCTGGCCGATCAGGCCGGAGCTGATCGAGCCGATGATGTTGAAGAAGCCGATCAGCGCCAGCGCCGTCACCGCCCAGACCGGCGCGATGCCGACATCGGCGATGAAGGCGGGGAAATGCGCGGTGATGAACGCCACCTGGAAGCCGCAGACGAAGAAGCCGGTGGTCAGCAGCAGGTAGCCCTTGGTGGCGAAGGCCTCGCGCAGCGCCGCGCCCATGGTCTGCGCCATCTCGGCGCGGGCGGCGCCGGCGCTGGCCGCATTGCCGCGCAGCGCATAGGCCAGCAGCGGCACCAGCAGCATCATCGCCGACAGGATCATGAGCGAATCCGACCAGCCGTAGCTGTCGATCAGCGCCTGGCTGAGCGGCGCGAAGACGAACATGCCGGCCGATCCCGCCGCCGTGCCGAGGCCGAAGACGAAGGAGCGCTGCTCGGCCGATACCCGCCTTGCGAAGGCGGCCAGCACGATGCCGAACGAGCCGGCGGCGACGCCGAGCCCGACCAGCACGCCGGAGCCGACGACCAGCCAGAACGGCGACGGCGCGACGGCGGTGATGGCCAGGCCCGCCGCATAAAGGACGCCGGAAAGCACCAGCACGCGGGCGGTGCCGAATTTGTCGGCAATGGCGCCGAACAGCGGCTGGCCGAGGCCCCAGAAGAGGTTCTGCAGCGCGATGGCGAGGGCGAAATCCTCGCGGCTCCAGCCGTTGTCGGCCAGCATCGGGATCTGGAAGAAGCCGATCGCCGAGCGCGGCCCGAAGGTCAGGAGCGCGATGACGCAGCCGGCGGAGATCGCCAGCCATGGCGCCGAGACGGTGCCTGTCGATCGCGTTGTCCTGTCCATGATGAGTCTCCTCGCAGCGTTGACGTCATCCTATCGCCGCCGCGTGCAGTGCGACAACGCCTTGTGCTGATCGCAGCGATCAACGCGAGGAATGGGTTTGGCCTCCTGGATCAACTCGTGTCGAAAACCGCTCCCGCCGTCGCCGATGATGGTCTAGACAGCGCGAGGCCGAACGGGAGGACGCCTTTGCAACGAATCGAAGAGATCGCCGCCCTGCGCGCGGCGCTCGCCCCCATGCGGCGCGCCGGCGAGACGATCGGCCTCGTGCCGACCATGGGCTATCTGCATGACGGGCACCTGGCGCTGGTAGAACGCGCCTGTGCCGAGAACGACCGCGTGGTGGTGACGATCTTCGTCAACCCGACGCAGTTCGGCCCCGGCGAGGATCTCGACGCCTATCCGCGCGATGTCGCCGGCGACCTGAAGCAGCTTGCCGCCTATCCGGTCGACTTCGTCTTCGCGCCGGCGGTGGGCGAGATGTATCCCGAGCCGATGCAGGCTCATGTCGCGGTCGAGCCGCTCGGCGACATATTGATCGGCGAGCAGCGGCCGGGCCATTTCCGCGGCGTCGCGACGGTGGTCACCAAGCTGTTCAACATCGTCCAGCCGGACCGGGCCTATTTCGGCGAAAAGGATTTCCAGCAACTGGCGGTAATCCGCCGGATGGTGGCGGACCTTGCCATGCCTGTCGGGATCGTCGCGGTGCCGACGGTGCGCGAGGCGGACGGGCTGGCGCTGTCGTCGCGCAACGTCCGGCTGGCGCCGGCGGATCGTGCCGCCGCCGTCGTGCTGGCGCGGGCGCTGGAGGAGGGCGCGGCGATGATCGGCGCCGGGGAGCGCGACCCCGAGACGGTGCTGGCGGCGATGCGGGCGACGATCGCGACCGAGCCGCGGGCGGCGCTGCGCTCGCTCGACCTGCGCGATGCGGCGACGCTGGCGCCGTTGGACCGCATTGGCGAGCGGCCGGTGGTGACGCTGGTGACGGCGCTGTTCGGCGAGGTGCTGCTGATCGACCAGCGGGTTGCCGAGGGGAAAGAACAGGGAGTGACGCCATGAGTGCCGAGATTCGCAAGAAGCGGCTGACAGCGCCGGACATCAGGGCCCGCAAGGGCGCGACGCCGGTGGTGGCGGTCACCGCCTACAACGCGGTGATGGCGCGGCTGGTCGACCCCCATGTCGAGATCGTCCTGGTCGGCGACAGCCTCGCGATGGTCGAGCACGGCATGGAATCGACGCTCGGCGTCTCGCTGGAGCTGATGATCGCCCATGGCCGGGCCGTGGTGGCCGGGGCGCCGACGGCGCTGGTGGTCGTCGACCTGCCGTTCGGCAGCTACGAAGCGGGGCCCGCCGAGGCCTTCCGCACCGCGGCGCGGGTCATGGCCGAGACCGGCTGCGGCGCGGTGAAGCTCGAGGGCGGCGCCCACATGGCCGAGACGATCGCATTCCTCGCCGCGCGCGGCATCCCGGTGATGGCGCATGTCGGCCTGACGCCGCAGGCGATGAACGCGCTCGGCGGCTTCAGGACGCAGGGCCACGACGAGGCGGGCCGCGCCGCCATTCTCGCCGACGCCCAAGCCGTCAGCGACGCCGGCGCCTTCGCCGTGGTGCTGGAAGGCATCGTCGAGCCGCTGGCCCTCGAGATCACCGCCGCGATCGCCGCGCCGACGATCGGCATCGGCGCGGCGGCTGCCTGCGACGGCCAGATCCTCGTGCTCGAAGACATGCTCGGCCTCACCGAACGGCCGCCCCGCTTCGTCAAGCGCTACGCCGACCTCGGCGCCGCGGTGGAGAAGGCGGTGGGGGCGTATGCGGAAGAGGTCAGAAGCCGGACGTTCCCGGGGCCGGAGAACGTTTATCAGCCGCGGGGGTGAGGGGCTGAACGTACCGGCCTGACCTGAGGGCGACGACGATGGATGCGGTCAGGTGCGTTCCGGCCAGCCTGCGACGCCGGGACCGGCTTGCGCCCGTCGGTATCACAGGCCGGCGGCGCGGCTATTCGGCCTTGTCGGTGCTATTGCCCTTGCCGAGGTCCTCGCGGGCGCGCTTGTCTTTGTCGAGCTTCTCGAAGCTCTCGATGACGCCGTCCGTCTCCTGCTTGACGTCCGGCACGGCCTTGCGCTCGTTGTGCACGCTCTCCTGGTCGTTTGCCTGCAGCGAATTCTTCCCCATCCGGTCGGACGCGATGTCGGTCTCGGTGAGCGGCGTGTTCTTGTTGTCGTTGGTCATGGATGGCTCCTGTGGTTCGCAGGACCAACGAGAGGGCAGGAGGGGCGTTCCATGCGGATCGGCCAGCGGTGATCATTCGGCCCCGCATGGGATCGAACTTCAGGAGCCGCTCCTGACGAAGACAGGGTCGGCATCCTCGCCCGCGTCGGCGGTGTCGTCCGTCGCCAGCCTGATGGCCTGCCACGCGGTGTCGGCACCGCTGACCCCGAAATCCTCGTCCATCCAGCGGATGAAGGTCCTGGTTCCCATCATCGTGAGGTCTGCGCGAACGGCCCTGACGGCATCGCGCGCGTCACGGTCGTCGACGATGACGATGATTTCCTCATCGAGTTGAAGGGCCTGCTTCAGGACCTGAACAGCCGAAAGGAGGCTCCGTTCGCCGCGGTCGCGCCATGAAGGACGCAAGTCCCCCGGCCTTCCGGCGCGTTCCCAGAGATGCATCTCGCGATGGTAGCGGGCACCCTCCGCCGTATCCAAGATGGTAAGCCTGGCGCGGTTTTCTTGCAGCCAGCCGCTGATGTAAGCACGCGTTCCGCGTCGCTGGTCTTTGGCATCGCCGGGATCGCGGATAGCTTCAGCGACAACCATGTCCGTGATCGTCACCGGGCATCCGGGCTCGAACAACCAGTCCAGCGCCTCGATGCATCCGAGCAAGGACAGGGGTGTGTTGTCCATGATCAGGAAACGCGGCGACCTTCTATCGGCAACGTCGGGACGGTCGATCACGGCAGCCGGCGCCCGAACTTCTTGCGCACGGCGGCCAGCTCGGCCTCGACCGCATCGTCGTTGGTCGCCGCCAAGGCATCCTCCGCCATCTGTCGGGCGGCCGTCCGGAAGTTCCTGATATCGTAGCCGAGCGGGTCCCGAGCGTGCCGAACGGTGACCCCGCCGCAGGTGAGCAAGGACGGTGGCACGGCCTCCTGGGCGATGCGCTTCAGCCGGCAGAACTCCTCCACCGACAGCATGACGTTCCGTGGCTTGCCGTGCGAGGTGATCACCGCCCCCTCGCGGGATGCTGCGCGCTGAACGTCGCCGGTCTGCTTCTGAAGGTCGATCGATGTGAAAGCCTGCATGCGAGCCTCCTGACCTGAAGACGTATTATACGTCTTTCAGTTTCCGGCGACAACGCGCCGGTCGCGGTCGCTTCGCTTCAGCCCGCTATCGAGCGCCCCTCACAACACCAGCGGCAAGATGAACGGCGTGCCCGAATAGGCTTCCTCGCCCCTCCCGATCGATCGAATCGCGTCGACCATGCGGCCGCCGCGGCCGAGGCGGTCGTCGGCGAAGGCGACGAGGCGGGCGTTGGGGGTGGCGGAGGGCGCCCGGCGGCGCAGTTCCTCGGCGAGGGCCTGTTCGTCGAGGTCGGGGTTGATCGCCGTGGCGGTGATGTAGGCGGCGGCGGTGGAGCGACTGATCCCGGCAAAGCAGTGGATCGCCAGCGGCTTCTCGCGGTTCCAGCGGGCGCCGAATTCCAGCAGCTGGTCGATGTGGTGGACCGCCGGGGCGGTCATGCCGTCGATCTCCTCGACGATGTCGTTGAAGCCGAGGAAGAGATGCCGGTCCGCCGCGATCGAGGGCGGGCGGGGCACCGGCGTGTCGGCGTTGATCAGCGTCACGAGGTCGAGCGCGCCGTGGTCGGCGACGGTGGCGTGGAGTTCGGCGAGGGAGGAGACGACGAGATAGGTCATGGGCTCTCACTATGGGTCGCGGGTGGCCGATGTCATCCCCGCCCGGCGGCGCCTGCGACATCGTGCGCCGGCTGGCGGCACGCCGCGTCGAGCGCGGCGAAGCGGGCGAGGAAGGCCTGTTCGGTGGCGGCGGTCGGCACCGGGGTGAAGGCGGCGGGCTCGACCAGCTCGGCGGCGGGCTTGCCGAAGAAGGTCGCGGCTTCCTTCGCCGCAAAGCCCGCCAGCAGCACCGCCTCGTGATAGGCCGAGACCCGGTCGGCGACCTTGATCGCCTTCTCGACGGCGGCGGGGAGGGAGGCCGGCAGGCCGAAGCGCAGGTTTACGGCCGCCTGCAGCCGCCCTTCCACAAGCTTGTAGTCGCCGCCCATGACGCTCTTGAAGGGCGAGATCATGTCGCCGATGACGTATTCCGGCGCGTCGTGGAGGAGGGCGGCGAGGCACCAGCGCGGCTCGGCACCGCCGGCGGCCACCAGCGTCTCGACGATCAGCGAATGCTGCGCGACCGAAAAGGCATGGTCGCCGCGCGTCTGGCCGTTCCAGCGGGCAACGCGCGCCAGGCCATGCGCGATGTCCTCGATCTCGACGTCGAGCGGCGAGGGGTCGAGCAGGTCGAGCCGACGCCCGGACAGCATGCGCTGCCAGACGCGCGCCGGCTTGGTCCCCGCCGTCCGGCTCATTCGGCGTCTTCCGTCGTGCCGGCAGCGGCGGGCTCGGGCAGCGCGAAGCCGGCCCAGGGAGGCACGGTGGCGGTGACGATGACGCCGTCCGCCGTCAGCTCGGCATCCGCCACCAGCGCGTCGGCGAGCTTGTCGATGCGGATCAGCGCGAAGCCGTCGCAGCCGGACGCCGAGAGCACCGTGCCGATGGTCCGGCCCTTCGCCTCGATGTTCACGCCCGGGGTCAGGTGCCCGTCGGCCTCGACCAGCATCAGCCGGCGGCGTGCCGTGCCGCGGTGCTGCATGCGCGAGACGACTTCCTGGCCGACGAAGCAGCCCTTCTTGAACGAGACGCCGCCATTCTGGTCGAGCAGCACGTCATGCGGGAAGACCTCGGAGCCCGGATAGTCGGTGTCCGATTCGGCGATGCCCGCACGGATCCGCAGCCGCTCGAAATCCGCGGGCTCGGCCTCTGGTATCCCCTCGGGAGGGGCGCCGTAGATACGCCAGACCGGATCGGGAAAACGCTGGTCCCGCAGCGCGCTGGCGGTCTCGACGGCCTCGTCCCAGACGGCGTAGACGGGATCTTCGCTTGGCTCGATGGTCACCTTGGTACGCAGCCGGTAGATCGCCAGGCGCTTGGCGAAGGCCTCGCTGGCGGGTTTCGCGACATCCAGCCGGAAGCCGCCCGGCACCCGGCCGATCAGGAACTCGAACAGGATCTTGCCCTGCGGGGTGAGCAGCGCGGAGGGGCGCATCTCGGCTTCGCCGAGACCGTCGAGATCGGCGGTGATCAGCGTCTGCAGGAAATGTTCGGCGGGCTCGCCGGTAACGAGGAGGGCGGCGCGATCCGCGAGGCGGGCGACGGGCATGGGGCAGCTCGCTTGTGTGATCAGGCGCATTTACGTAAGCCGGGCGCGCCGGCGGGACAAGCGGAGAGACGACGATGGCGACGACATACGACACGCTGCTGACGGGCGGGACGGTGGTGAACCAGGATGGCGCGGGTGTTCGCGACATCGCCATCCGCAGCGGCCGCATCGTCGCGATCGGGTCGCTCGATCCCGCATCGGCCGCCGCGGTCGTCGACTGCACGGGGCTGCATATCCTGCCCGGCGTCATCGACAGCCAGGTGCATTTCCGTGAGCCGGGCGCCGAGCACAAGGAAGATCTGGAGACCGGATCGCGCGCGGCGGTACTGGGCGGCGTCACCTGCGTCTTCGAGATGCCGAATACCGACCCGCTGACCACCAGCGAGGCGGCGCTCGCCGACAAGGTGCGGCGCGGCAGGGGCCGCATGCATTGCGACTTCGCCTTCTGGGTCGGCGGCACGCGGGACAACGTCGCCGACATAAGGGAGCTCGAGCGCCTGCCGGGGGCTGCCGGCATCAAGGTGTTCATGGGCTCCTCCACCGGGTCGCTGCTGGTCGAGGACGACGACGGCGTGCGCGAAATCCTGTCGGCGACCCGCCGCCGCGCCGCCTTCCATTCCGAGGACGAATTCCGCCTGCGCGAGCGCGCCGGGCTGAGGGTCGCCGGCGATCCCGCCTCGCACCCGGTCTGGCGCGACGAAATCGCGGCGCTGCGCTGCACCGAACGGCTCGTCGCCATCGCCGAGGAAACCGGGGCGCGCATCCACGTGCTGCACATCTCGACGGCGGAGGAGATCGACTTCCTCGCCGCCCACAAGCGCAACGCCAGCTGCGAGGCGACGCCGCATCATCTGACGCTGACCGCCGACGACTACGCCAGCCTCGGCACCAAGCTGCAGATGAACCCGCCGGTGCGCGAGGGGCGCCACCGCGACGGCGTCTGGCGCGGCATCGCGGCGGGTGTCATCGACGTGCTCGGCTCCGACCACGCGCCGCACACGCTGGAGGAAAAGGCCAAGCCCTATCCGCAGTCGCCGTCGGGGATGACCGGCGTCCAGACGCTGGTGCCGATCATGCTCGACCATGTCGCCAACGGTCGGCTGAGCCTGCCGCGCTTCGTCGACCTCACCTCGGCCGGCCCGCAGCGCATCTTCGGCCTCGCCGGCAAGGGCCGCATCGCGCTCGGCTACGACGCCGACCTCACCATCGTCGACCTGAAGCGCGAAGCCACGATCGAGAACGACTGGATCGGCTCGCGCGCGCAGTGGACGCCCTATGACGGCAGGCGGGTCACCGGCTGGCCGGTCGGCACCTTCGTGCGCGGCAACCGGGTCATGTGGGAGGGCGAGATCGTTACGGCCTCGCAGGGCGAGCCGGCGGAATTCGTCGAGACGCTGGCGAGGCTCTGAGTGAAGCAAGGCCTGCCGATAGCCATACCGAGGAGCATGCGATGACCGACGAATCCCCCGACCCGGCCGCTGTCGAGGAAGCGACGCAGGCGCTGGCGGCGCGCGTCTTCGAGGCCGCCCGCAACGGCGATGCCGAGGCGATGATGGCGTTTCTCGACCACGGCCTGCCGATCAATTTCCGCAACGACAAGGGCGACAGCCTGCTGATGCTGGCGAGCTATCACGGCCACGCGGCGCTGACGGAGCTGCTGCTGAGGCGCGGCGCCGATCCGGAGCTGGTCAACGATCGCGGCCAGACGCCGCTGGCGGGTGCGGCGTTCAAGGGCGAGGTCGCCATCGCCCGGCTGTTGCTCGATCACGGCGCCAGGGTCGACGGGGCGGGCCCGGACGGTCGCACGCCGCTGATGATGGCGGCGATGTTCAACCGCACCGAACTGCTGGATTGCCTGCTGGAGCGCGGGGCGGACATTGCCGCCCGAACCCCGGAGGGCACGACGGCGCGGGATGCGGCGTCGGTGATGGGGGCGGCGGAGGCGATCGCGCTGCTCGACGAGCGGCTGGCGTCGACGAACTAGCGGCGGCCGTCAGTCGCCGGCGACGAAGAACGCCAGGCGCCCATCCGGCGAGATGCCGAGCCGGTAGAAATTGTAGCCGCCGAAATCCAGCATGCCCTGGTAGTCCCCGGCGGTGACCAGCTCGAACAGCTCGACCTTCTGCGGCGGCGTCAAATCCTCGAGATGGACCTGGGTGAAATACGGCCAGACGAAGATCTCGTTCGATGCATTCGGCTCGACGCGGGCATGGCCGGCCTCGAGGATCTCCAGCATGATCGCCAGCGTCTCGACGCCCTCGCCGTCGCCGGAGCTGGCTTTCAGGAACTCGATCGGGTCGTCGATGGTCGGGCCGAAGGTGAGCACCGTGCCGTCGTCGCCGGTCTCGATATAGGGCCGCAGCCGTTCGATCTCGCCGCTGCGGGCGATCTCCATGAGCTTCGCCCGCAGGTCGCGCACCGGGCGGGGCAGGGCGTCGTCGCCATAGGCGATCTCGGCGGCCAGGGGCTCGGCGGTCGCCGCGCCCTCCCGCAGCGGCGTCGGCGCGATCCCGTTGTCGTCGGTCGGGTCGCCTTGACGGGACGGGACCAGCGCATCGTTCGGCCCGTGAGCCGGCGGCAGCGGTTCCTCGCCCGCGTCGGTGCCTTCCTCTTCCTGGGATGAGGGCTCGGGGACGGCCGCGGGCGCCGTGCCGTGGGGCGAGGGGAGCGGCGGCAGCGGCACGGCGATGATGCCCTCGCGCGAATCGGAGCGTCCCTCGCCGGGATCGATCCGCGAGAAGGCCGCGACGCGATCCCCGGCGGCGAACACCGTCAGGATGGCAGCAACTGTCAGGACGAGGCTGGTACGGCGCACAGGCGTCAATACCTCTGCAGGGCGGCTGCCGGCAGGGCCGGCACGCGGGGCGGAAACGGGCAGGCGATTACTGGATGGTCCGGTCCGAACGAAACTCGCCGAACTCGATTCGCTGGCGCAGCGATTCGACCATGGTCAGCACGTCGTCTTCGCCGTGCAGGCGGATCAGCTCGGTCAGCGCGGTGGTGATCGCCGTCTCGGCGAGGATCTCGGCCTCGATGCCGTCGGAGATACCGTCGGCCCAGGCTTCGTTATGGTACTCGAAGGCGACCTGCTTCTTCTCGGCCTGGATCAGCTCTTCGAGCTCGGCCCCGTGCAAATCGATCATCTGAACCCCTCAATTGCAGCCCTTCGGCTTCACGTCCCGTTAAGGTCCCTAGCACGATCCGGGCGCGAAAATCGCCGCACTCTTCCGAAATCGTTAACCCCACCTTAATTCCCGTACCTGACGCCGATCTCGCGCGCCAGCGAGGCGCCCTCGCTCTGATACCGGCTGACCGCCACCTGCGCTGCCGGCGTGCAGTGCCGATAGGTCGATTCGAAGGCCCGGTAGCCGCTGTTGAAGCTCGCGACCAGGCGTCGCCGGTCGGCCTCGTTCGGCGCCTGGGCGGTGATCAGCTCCTGCATCTTGACCCGCCAGAGATCCGCCTCGGCGTCCCCGCAGAGCCGCCGCAGGAAGTGCATGGAGCCCAAGATCGCGGCGAGACGGCCCATCGGCCGCAGATAGGGGGCGTCGCTGGGCATCACCGCCGCCGATTCCTCGGCCGCAGGCGCCTCTTCCTCCGCCGCCGGCGTCTCGGTCTGCGCACGTGCCGCGCCGACCGGGCCGAAGACCACGGACGCCAGGACGAGCAGAGTGATGAGAGGCCGAACGCACATGCGAAAACTTTCCGATTTCATTAACGACTATGCAAGCGCCGGGCCGCTTCGGCGCCCGATCGGGGGCACGCTGCGCTCTTCCCGCAACAGCCGGGAATCAGTGGACGAGCGTGGCGTTGACGGCCTTCTCGACGATTTCGGCAAGGCCCGGCGTGGTGCGCTGGACGCGCTCGGCAGCCTCGATCTCCTCCAGGGTGAGAAAATGCAGCCGCGCCGCGTCGTCTCCGGCCTGCGGCACGGCGTCTGCCGGCAAGGCCCCGGCGAAGACGGCGATCACCGCGTGGAACTGCCCGCCGATCGCCTCGTGCAGCGTCACGAATCGCAGCGTGCCGGTGCTGATCCCGGTTTCCTCGGCCAGTTCGCGCCGCGCCGCCACTTCCAGCCGCTCGCCGAAGTCGACGCCGCCGCCCGGCAGGCTGAGCCGCCCCGCAAAGGGATCGCGACTGCGCTCGACGAGCAGGATGCGGCCTGAGCCGGAGAGGCACAGCGAGACGCCGAGCAACGGGCGGGTGGGGCGATCGAGCATGGGGTACCTCTGACGATTGACTTCGGCGGCCGGCTGCGGCTCAAACACGGTCCATGTGCGGACGCTTCACCCTGACCGCGCCACCCGATGCGGTGGCCGAACTGCTGGCCCTGATCGATCTGGACCCGTTTCCGCCGCGCTACAACATCGCGCCGACGCAGCCGATCCTGGTCGCGATCGGCGGCGAGGCGGAGCGGCCTGGCGCCAATCGGCCGAACCGCAGGGCGTTGCTGGCGAGATGGGGGTTGATCCCCGGCTGGGTCAAGGATTTGAAGAGCTTTCCGCTGCTGATCAATGCCCGGGCGGAGACGGCGGCGGAGAAGAACGCCTTTCGCGGCGCCATGCGCTATCGCCGCTGCCTCGTGCCCGCCACCGGTTTCTACGAGTGGCGGCGGCAGGGCAAGGCGAAGTCCGAGCCGCATTTCCTGAAAGCCGCCGACGGAAGACCCTTCGCCTTTGCAGGCCTGATGGAGACCTGGCAGGGGCCGGATGGCGGCGAGATCGACACGGCCGCGATCCTGACGACGGCGGCCTCGGGCCCGATCGCGGCGATCCATGACCGGACCCCGATCGTGGTGGTCGAAGCCGATTATGCGCGATGGCTGGATTGCCGGGACTACGACCCGGCGGCGGTAGCAGATATCCTGTCGCCGCCCGACGACGATTTCTTCGCCATCGTCCGCATATCCGACCGGGTCAACAAGGTTGCCAATACCGGGCCGGACGTCCAGGCACCGATCGCGGAAAACGCCGAAGCAACGCAAGTCGGGGTGACCCCGCCGGATGGCGAGGCGCAGGGCAGCCTGTTCTAGTCGCGGCGGCGGCGGATCACTCGGCCGGAATCATCGCCGGAAAGGTCTCGTCGCGCTGCAGCCTGGGCGCCTTGGCTTTCAGCCAAGACTGGCTGGCGGCGGCGATGGCCGGGATGCCGATGGCGCGATAGTTCTTGGCAAGATCGACCTCCTGCTCGCGTTCGCGCTTGGATTTGAACTCAACACTCTTCGTCATCATGGCCATGGGTCCGTGGGCTGCTGGGAGGATGATCCGGCACTTCGATTGTGCCAGATTATGGGCAGAAGCGATCACGGAACTGACGGCGCTAAGCCGTTGTGTCGCTATAGGGTTCTGCGTTGCATTCCTGTCACAATGGCGGAACTCGCCACGGGCAAGAATTTTTGCCGGCTCACCATTTGGCGGAGGTTTCGTGCAGAAGCCGGCCGCAAGCCCGTCACCGCTCGCCGGAATCACGCTTGCGCGAGCAGCGCCGCGCATTTGTCAGGCGGGCTGTTTGGCGCTAGCCAGAGCCCGCCGACTGGCAAAGGCGTCATGGCGACGATGCAACAACGGCGGCAGTCAAACGAGGCAGCCCGCGCCAACGGCGCGCGGCGCCCCGCACAACACGATCGAGGCAGACCGATGGATGACGGCTTTCGCGGCCTGACGCTCTGGAACACGATGACGCGGCGCAAGGAGGAATTCCGCCCGCTCGACTGGCGGGATACGGGCACGCCCGAGGCCGACCGGCGGGTTCGCATGTATGTCTGCGGGCCGACGGTCTACGACTTCGCCCATATCGGCAATGCCCGCCCCGTCATCGTCTTCGACGTGCTGTTCCGGCTGCTGCGCCAGCTCTATGGCGCCGATGCCGTCACCTATGTGCGCAACATCACCGACGTCGACGACAAGATCAACGCGCGGGCGGCGCGCGACTATCCCGATCTGCCGCTGAACGCCGCGATCGCGGCGGTGACGGCGAAGACCGCCGAGCAGTTCCACGAGGACGTTGCCGAACTCGGCTGCCTTCCGCCCACCGTCGAGCCGCGCGCCACCGACTACGTCGCCGGCCGCGCCGACGGGCAGGACATGGTGGCGATGATCGCGACGCTGATCGAGCGGGGCCACGCCTACCAGGCCGGCGGCGAGGTGCTGTTCGACGTCACCTCGATGCCGGATTACGGCCGGCTGTCCAACCGCAAGCTCGACGAGCAGCGCGCCGGCGCCCGCGTCGCCGTCGACAGCCACAAGCGCAGCCCCGGCGATTTCGTGCTGTGGAAGCTCTCGGCCGAGAACGAGCCCGGCTGGGACTCGCCCTGGGGCCGCGGCCGGCCGGGCTGGCACATCGAGTGCTCGGTGATGAGCGGCGCGCTGCTCGGCGAGGAGTTCGACATCCATGGCGGCGGGCTCGACCTGATCTTCCCGCACCACGAGAACGAGATCGCCCAGTCGCGCTGCGCCCACGGCACCGACACGATGGCGCAGATCTGGATGCACAACGGCTATCTGCAGGTCGAAGGCCGCAAGATGTCGAAGTCGGACGGCAATTTCGTCACCATCCACGACCTGTTGCACACGGAAAATTTTGGCGGCCGGAAATGGGCGGGCCCGGTGCTGCGGCTCGCGATGCTGATGACGCATTACCGCGAGCCGATCGACTTCAGCGTCAAGCGGCTGGAGGAGGCGGAGGCGATTTTGACGGATTGGCGCCGGGCGGTGAGCACAGGCGTCCGCCAGAACAGGATAACTGGCATCAGTGATGTTGATATACAATCAGCTGGCTCTGAGATCACAGACGCGTTATGCAACGACCTAGAGACCTACTCGGTAATTCAGAAGCTTAGAGGGAACCTCAAGTGGCTCTTCCGCCGAGATGCTGGTGGGGAACCCTATTCTCCGGACGTCACGCCGTTGCTGGCGGCGCTACGGCTTCTTGGCTTCGACCATCTGATTGAAGCGGCAATTGCCGAGCAAAATGGGATTTCGGAAGAAGCCGTCCAGACGATCATCGACGAACGCCTCGACCTGCTGCGCGCCAAGAACTTCGCCGAAGCCGATCGGATCCGCGACGAGTTGCTGGCTGAGGGCATCCAGCTGAAGGACGGCAAGGACCCCGAGAGTGGCGAGCGGATCACGACCTGGGAGGTGAAGCGGTAGGTTCGCCCGATGCTGCAGCGCTCAGGCTCGGGAGGCTATGGCTGCCCCCCATGCCGGCGTCATCCCCGGGCTTGACCTGGGGACCCATTCCTCCGCGCTGACACGGGCATCCCGGGCGAGGATACGCACCTCTTCTGCGCCGATTGGGCAGTCCCGGCGGCTTGGAATGATTCCCGGGTCAAGCCCGGTGATGACGCCGCGGGGAGGGAGCGGGCGCATCTGCGAGGGGTGGCGCGACCGTTGAGCGCGGCGGGCTGGCTTGGGGGATGCTACCAGCTCGACCTTCTGCGCCTGCGGTTGAATCCCGAGGCCTGGATCCTCGGGACGGGCCCGAGGATGACGGCCGTGATGGGCGCAGACCCATTCTTGTCGCTGTCGTCGCGGGAAACCCTTCCCATGGGCAATGCCTGACGCTGCAGAACCAGGCCGCTCCGCCACCGTCGGTGAACGGCCGATCCATCCCATGGACGTCATCCTCGGGCCCCGTCCCGAGGATCCAGTCAGCGCCGTTCACGCTGCGGGCGGCGACGTGCCTCCCTGCCACGCAGGCGCCGTTGACGGTGGAAACAAGAGCCGACGGTCGAGCTCCGGGAGGATAACGCCGGGCGAGAGAGACGGTACCCGCAGCGCGCAACCGCGGCGACGCTTGCGCCCGCCTAGAGCGTTGCGTTGATTGCCTGCACGTGGCCCTCGGCGCCATAGGCAAGGATGGCACGGTCGGCGGTCAGAAGGGGCATGTCATGGCACCTGGCCGTGGCGACGATCAGGCGGTCGGACGGATCGCTGTGGAACGAGCCCGGCAAGCTCACGCTGTCTACCGCGACACGGGCATCCAAGGCGAGGAGTTGCACCCCACCGTCGCCGAGCAGCGAGGCGAACCAGCTGCCGAGATCCTGACCGACGCTGAGGCGGCCCTTGGAGACGAGCATCGCAATTTCCCAGAGCGTCATGGCAGCAATGCCGGCGGCGCCACTGCCTGAACCCCAATCCGCCTCTATTCGCGCTCTCGTCTTTGGCCCCATCCGTGTGTCGCCGTTCAGGTACCAGATGAGGCAATGCGTATCGAGCAAGCTCAACGAAGCGCTTCCCAATCCAAGGGGTCCGCCGCCGGCTCGATCAGGTCGTCAGCGTAATGGATCGTACCCTTCATCGAGCCGAACAGCGATGGCTGGGGAATGTCCGCCTCTACCGGCACCAACCGCGCGACTGGCTTGCCATGGCGGGTGACGGTCACCGGTTCGCCGCTGGCGTTCATCGCGTCGATCAGCTTGAGGCAGTCGGCCTTGAACTGGGTCGCCGTCACGGTCTTGTCTGCCATGAGGAAGCCTTCCGAAAAATGTACAGAAAATATAGCCATTTCCAGCGGTAGCGGCAAGCACGGTGCAGAAGGGGATTGCAGCTTGCGGTGGTGCAAATTCGCGGGAATCGCCCTAGTAGCTTCAGCATGACCGACTCCTTCCGCAAGCCCTATCCCGCCATCGAGCCCTACCGGACCGGGCGGCTCGACGTCGGCGACGGCCACCAGATCTATTACGAGCTCTGCGGCAATCCGGACGGCCTGCCCGTGGTGTTCCTGCATGGCGGGCCCGGCAGCGGCGCCTCGTCGCAGCACCGGCGGCTGTTCGATCCGGCCAGGTACCGCATCCTTCTGTTCGACCAGCGCGGCTGCGGGCGCTCGACGCCGCTCGGCTCGCTGGAGGCCAACACCACCTGGCATCTCGTCGCCGATCTCGAGCGGCTGCGGATCCTCACCGGTGCCGATCGCTGGCTGCTGTTCGGCGGCTCCTGGGGCGCGACGCTGGCGCTGGCCTATGCCGAGCGGCACCCGACGCGGGTCAGCGGCATGATCCTGCGCGGCGTGTTCACCGGCCGGCGCTCCGAACTCGACTGGTTCTACGAGGCGGGCGCCAACCGGCTCTTCCCCGATCGCTGGGAGAACCTGCTCGGACCGATCCCGGATGCCGAACAGGACGACCTGCTGGCGGCCTATGGACGGCGGCTGAACGACCCCGACCGGGCGGTGCGGGCCGAGGCGGCGCGGGCCTGGACCGGTTGGGAATCCGCCACGGTGACGATGCGGACCGGCCGCGGCGGGGAGGGCGCGTCCTCCGGCCCGGTCTCGGACGGGACGATCGCCTTTGCCCGCATCGAGAACCATTTCTTCTCGCACGATCTCTGGCTGGAGGAGGGCGAACTGATCGACAATGTCGAGCGGCTGCGGGACATTCCGGCCGTCATCGTCCAGGGCCGCTACGACGTGGTGACTCCGGCGATCACCTCCTGGCAGCTGGCGCAGGCCTGGCCGCGCGCAGACTACCGCATGGTCGAAGGGGCAGGGCACGCCTTTGCCGAGCCCGGCATCCTCAACGAGTTGCTGAAGGCGACGGATCGTTTCGCCGGCAAGGCCTGAGGCTGGCGGCGGGCGGGCCACGCACTAAGATCACCTGAGCTGTTTCAACGGAGCCTGACCGTCATGAGTTTTCACACCGGTGGCTGCCAGTGCGGCGCCGTGCGCTTTCGCGTCGAGGGCGACCTCGGCAAGGCGTCGATCTGCCATTGCCGCATGTGCCAGAAGGCCTTCGGCAATTTCTTCGCGCCGCTGGTGTCCGTGCCGGACGGCGCGCTGGTCTGGACGAAGGTCGAGCCGACGCGGTTCCGCTCGTCGAACCATGTGACGCGCGGCTTCTGCCCGTCCTGCGGCACGCCGCTGACCTACGAGGCGCCGGACGGCGTCGGCCTCGCGATCGGCGCCTTCGACGATCCTGCCGCGATCCTGCCGACGCTCCAGTTCGGCGTCGAGGGCAAGATCGCTTATGTCGACCGCTTGCATGAGCTGCCGGCGCGCCGGACCGAAGACGATGAGGAGGCGCAGGCGTTTCTGCGCTCGATTGAATCCTGCCAGCACGCCGACGCGCCCGACTCCGACGAACAGGCAAGAGCATGAGCAGGCAGGACGGGGAATTGCGCGGTCTCTATCCCGAGATCGAGCCCTACGAGCACGGCATGCTGGATGTCGGCGACGGCCATCGGATCTACTGGGAGCGCTGCGGCACCAAGGGCGGTACGCCGGCGGTATTCCTGCACGGCGGGCCGGGCGGCGGCGCGTCGCCGGTGCATCGCCGGCTGTTCGATCCGTCCCGCTACGACGTCCTGATCTTCGACCAGCGCGGCTGCGGGCGCTCCACCCCGCACGCGTCGCTGGAAGCCAACACGACCTGGCACCTGGTGGACGACATCGAGCGGCTGCGGGTCATGGTCGGCGTCGACCAATGGCTGGTCTTCGGCGGCTCCTGGGGCTCGACCCTGGCGCTGGCCTATGCCGAGACTCATGCCGAGCGGGTCAGTGCATTGATCCTGCGGGGAATCTACACGCTGACGAAGGCTGAGCTCGCCTGGTACTACCAGTTCGGCGTGTCCGAGATGTTCCCGGACAAATGGGAACGATTCCTGGCGCCCATCCCGGAAGCCGAGCGCGGCGACATGATGGCGGCCTATCGCCGCCGCCTCGTCGGCGAGGACAAGGCGGCGCAGGCCGAAGCCGCCCTTGCATGGAGCCTCTGGGAGGGCGAGACGATCACGCTGCTGCCGGACGAGGCGGTCGGCGGACAGTTTGGCGATCCATCCTTCGCGCTCGCCTTCGCGCGGATCGAGAACCATTATTTCGTCCATGCCGGATGGCTGGAGGAAGGCCAGCTGCTGCGCGACGCGGGCAGGCTGCGGGAGATCGAGGGGGCGATCATCCACGGCCGCTACGACATGCCCTGTCCGGCGCGCATCGCCTGGCAACTCGGCAAGGCCTGGCCGCGGGCTGAGTTCCACTTGGTCGAGGGCGCCGGCCACGCGTTCTCAGAGCCCGGTATCCTGCACCATCTGATCGAGGCGACGGACCGTTTCGCCGACGGCTGAGGGCCCCATCCATCAGCGATGGTGATTGCAGAGATAACCTTAATTCGGGTGGCGGTGCAGCGAGCGTCTGCTAGACCGCTCTGACCCTCAACCACCATTGGACCCAAGCCATGCCAGCGGGCGATTCCGCACAGCGTCGGGGATTCACCTACGCCCTCGGCGCCTACGCGATCTGGGGCCTGATCCTGCCGATCTACATGAAGCTGCTCGAGAACGTCTCGCCGCTCGAGATCGTCGGGCACCGGGTCGTCTGGGCAATCCCCTTCGCCCTGCTGATCCTGTGGTGGCAGGGCCTGCTGGGCGGCGTCTGGCGGCATTTCACCGACCTGCGGACGCTGGCGCTGGCGACCGTCACAGCGATGCTGATCTCGGTGAACTGGGGCACCTATGTCTACGCCATCGTCTCCGGCCACGCGATCGAGGCGGCGCTCGGCTACTACATCAACCCGCTGGTCAACGTGTTGCTCGGGGCGCTGGTGCTGGGGGAGCGGCCGAACCGCACCCAGTCGGTGGCGATCGGGCTCGCATCGATCGGCGTCGCGATCCTGACCTTCAAGGCGGGCGGCCTGCCGTGGATCTCGCTGATCCTCGCCGTGACCTTCGGAACCTATGGCCTATTGCGCAAGATGGTGCCGGTCGGCGCTTCGGAGGGGTTCTTCCTCGAGGTGGCGATCCTGGCGCTGCCCTGCCTGCTGCTCATCGCCTTCCTGCCGACCGAAGGCCACTTCCTCGGCAATGGCTGGGAGACCGTGATGCTCGTGGGGGCAGGGCCGCTGACGGCGATCCCGCTCATCCTCTACGCGTCCGGCGCGCGGCTCCTGCATTATTCGACGATCGGCATCCTGCAATACAGCGTGCCGACGCTGATCTTCCTGACGGCAGTGTTCGTCTTCGGCGAGCCGTTCAGCGCCTGGCAGCTGGTCGCCTTCGCCTTCATCTGGGCGGCGCTGATCCTCTACACGGTGGCGCTGTTTCGCTCGACGCGGGCCGAGCGGTGGGCGCGGCAGGCGCGGCAGGCGCTCGAAACTGCGCCTGCCGGCTAAGGCGTCTCAGCCGCCGTCGGACCAGCGGGTGCGGTAGAGGTCCAGCCGCCGGTCGCGCAGATTGCGCACCGAACCCTCGTAGCGGGCCCAGTTGAGCGTCGCGAGGTTGAGGTCGGCAACCGTCACCATCTCGATGTTCTCCGACGCCTCGGCGGCGATGCCGTCGCGGGCGAAGGGGAAGTCGCACGGCGTGAAGATCGCCGACTGGGCGTATTCGATGTCGAGATTGTCGACATTGCCGAGATTGCCGGTCATGCCCGAGGTCACGACGTAGCACTGGTTCTCGATAGCCCGCGCCTGGCAGCAGTAGCGCACGCGCAGATAGCCGTGGCGGGTGTCGGTGTTGAACGGCACGAAGAGGATCCGCGCGCCCTGGTCGGTGAGCCGTCGCGCGACCTCCGGGAACTCCGAATCGTAGCAGATCATCACGCCGATCGGCCCGCAATCGGTCTCGATCGTCTCGACCCGGTCGCCGCCCTTGATCTGCCAGTTCTGGCGCTCGTTCGGCGTCGGGTGGATCTTCTCGCGCACATGCACCGACCCGTCGCGCAGGAACACGTAGCCGAGGTTCTGGATGGCGCCGGCCTCGGTGCGGGTCGCGTGGCTGCCGCCGATGATGTTGATGTTGCGGCGGATCGCCATCGCGGTCAGCCGCTCGACGAAGTCGGGCGTGTGCTCGGTGAGGCGGGCGATCGCCGCCTCCGGCTTCAACTCCTCGGCCTCGCAGGACAGCAGCATCAGCGTGAACAGTTCCGGGAACACCACGAAGTCGCCGCCATACTCGGACGCGACGTCGACGAAATATTCCACCGCGTCGTAGAAATCCTGCGGCTGGCCGATACGCCGCGCCTTCATCTGCACAGTGACGACGCGGACGACGTCGGGATTGCCGCGATTGACCGGCTGGTCATCGCGCGACGGATCGTAATAGGGATTGCGCCAGACCATCAGCGCGGCAAAGCCACGCGACGCCTCGTCCCTCGGGTAGTAGTTCTCGAGCACGCGCACCGGCTCGAAGCCGGCCGCAAGGTGGAAGGACGCCACAGGATCCTTCACCTCGCCGGCGCGGATCGCATCCAGATAGGCGTCGGCCGAGGGGTAGCGGCTGGCGTTGCGGCGATAGCCGGGGATGCGGCCACCGAAGGCGATGCCCTTGAGGTCGAGATCCTGGCAGAGCCGGCGCCGCGCATCGTACAGCCGCTTGCCGATCCGCAGGCGCCGCCGGTCCGGATCGACGCAGACCTCGGTGCCGTAGAGCCATTCGCCGCGCCGGTCGTGCATCGCCGCATAGCCGCCGCCGGTGACCTCGGCCCAGCTGTGCTGGGCGAGCGCCTTCTCCTCGGGCAGGATCATCGTCGCCGCATAGCCGACGATGTCGCCCTCATAGACGACGACGAACTGGCCCTCGGGAAAGGCCGAGAGCTGGCCGAGGATCATGCCGCGCGTGTAGCCGATCTCCTCGCGAAATACCTTGGACGACAGCGCGATGATGGCATCGACGTCGTGTTTCGTCGCGTTGCGGACTTCGATCGTCGGGGTCGAGCGCTTTTCGGCCATGAGAGGGCGGGTCCTTGTCGCGATGTCGCAGAATCGGGGAGGGCGGCGTTTGCCGCATGTCCGCATCTAGGCCGATAGACGCCGAACGCAACCGATAAACGCCAAAGGACGGGATTTCGCGGTCAGAGCCGCTCGATGATCTCGGCGCGGCCTTCGTCGGCCTCGGGCAGCTGCAACGCGGCCAGCCGCGGCACGATGTCGGCGACGTCGTCGATGACGATCGGCTGCACCTGATGGGCGCTGTGGATGAAGCCCTCGTCTCTCATGTGGTCGAAGAGTCGGGCGAGCGGATCCCAAAACCCGCCGACATTGGCGATGACGATCGGCTTGGCGTGCCGGCCGAGCTGGCTCCAGGTCATGATCTCGACCAGCTCCTCCAGCGTGCCGATGCCGCCGGGCAGCGCCACGAAGGCGTCGGAGCGCTGGAACATCAGGTGCTTGCGCTCGTGCATGTCCTCGGTGACGACGAGTTCGTCGAGCCGCTTCAGCTCGCGCTCGGTCGCCTCCATGTCGATGAGGAAGCGCGGTATGATGCCGGTCACTTGGCCACCTCCGGCGACGACGCCGTCCGAGACGGCACCCATGATGCCGCGCGTGCCGCCGCCATAGACCAGCCGCATGCCGGCCTCGGCCATGTCGCGGCCGAGCCGCCGGCCGCTTTCGACGTAATGGGGATCGCGCCCGGCGGAGGACCCGCAATAGACGCACACGGAACGAATCGGATTCATGGAATGGAAAGTCGGCCGTAGGCCATTGCAGGTCAAGCATGAAGCGCAGCGCGACGTCCCGGCGGAGCGGTGTCGGACGTGGTCAGCAGGGCCGACAAACGACCGCGGATCAGGCGGCACTGCCGGTCGGGGCCGAGATTGCCCACCCGTGTCCCCCTGAACGGTGCGTCGCGCCACAGCCGCTTTCCCTCGAGCCTCGGCAGCGTAGTTTCTGCGCCGCGACCCGATTTTCTCAGGAGAACCTCCCATGCGCACCATGCTCATCCCCGCCGCCATCGTCTTTATGACCGGCTCGGCTTTCGCCCAGGCCATCGATGTTCCGGCCGGCACCTATGTCAGCGACCCGTTGCACACCAACGTCTTGTGGAAGGTCGACCATTTCGGCTTGTCGACCTACATCGGTCGCTTCACCGATATTTCCGCGACGCTCGAACTCGATCCGGCGGACGTGACCCAGTCCAGCCTGACGGCGACGATCGATCCGGCTTCGGTGGACACGAACTACCCGGCCGACGACAAGGACTTCGACGCGGAGATCGCCAGCGACATGTTTTTGAATGCGGCAGCGTTTCCCGAGGCGACCTTCGTCTCCACTCAGATCGAGGTAACCGGCGACAACACCGGCGTCGTTACCGGCGATCTGACGCTCCTCGGCCAGACGCACGAGGAAACGATCGACGTGACCTTCAACACGGCGCTCAACCCGCATCCGATGACGGAGCAGCCGGCGATCGGTTTTTCCGGCACGATGACTATCGACCGCACGAAATACGGCATCGAGGAGCTCGTCGGCCCGGTCGGCAGCGAGGTGACGCTGGAAATCGAGACGGAGTTCGTCCCGCAGTCCTGATCGGATAGCGCGACCGTCCGTTCAAGCTCTGCCGCCGCGCCCTCTGCGGTGGCGCCACCTGTCCGAGGAAGGAAAGGCCCGCCTTCGGCACCGGTTTGGCAGCTTCGAGGGCTTGGCATGGGTCCCCGGGTCAAGCCCGGGGATGACGCCGTCAGGGAGGGAGCGGCTTTGCCGGCCACGGTGCGCCTCCGCGGCGCTACGGTGTGCGACGGGCGGGAGCCATCGGCCGCTACAACACCCCCGGGAACAGCCGGTCCAGTTCGGCCAATTCGCGCTCGCGCCAGGCGGCGTCGCGAGCGGGGCGGGGCGTGGTGATCTCGTGGATGCCGCGGACCGTGGCCGGGCGCGGCGTCAGGAAGACGATGCGGTCGGACAATTCCACCGCCTCGCGGAGGTTGTGGGTGACCATCAGCGCGGTGGTCGGCCGAGCCGACCAGACGGTGGTCAGCAGCGCCCGCAGGCGGCTAGCGGTCATCTCGTCGAGCGAGACGAAGGGCTCGTCGAGAAGGATCAGCGACGGCTCGACGGCGAAGGCGCGGGCCAGCGCGGCGCGGCGGGCGAGGCCGAGCGACAGCTCGCCCGGAAAGCGCGAGCGCATCGTATCGAGGCCGAGGATGGCGAAGAGGTCCGTCGGGTCGGTGCCTTCCAGTTCGGGCGGCAGGGCGAGCCGGACATTCTCCTCGACGGTGCGCCAGGGCAGGAGGCGCGGCTCCTGGAAGACCGCGGCGACGCGCGGTGTCGCGCCCGGCAGCGTCACGTGTCCCACGAAATCCGTGTCGAGGCCGAGCACGATGCGCAGCGTCGTCGTCTTGCCGCAGCCGGAGGGGCCGATCAGCGTCGTGAAGCTGCCGGCGGGCACGGCGAACGCCACCTCGTCGATCGCCGCGAGCAGCCCGCCATCGGCGCCGCGGAACGCCTTGTTCCGGATCGCGATGTCGAGGATGTCAGCGGCGCCAGCGCGTCGCACGGGCTTCAAGCGGTTGGACAAGCAGGAACTCGATCATGAGCATGACGACGACGAAGGCCAGCGTATAGGCGAGGATGGAAGCGACGTCGAAGAGCTGGAAATAGAGGTGGATCTGGAAGCCGACGCCGTTGGAGCGGCCGAGCAGCTCGACCACCAGGGCGATCTTCCAGATCAGCGACAGGCCCGACCGCGAGGACGCGGCGAAATACGGCTGCAGCTGCGGGACGATGACGTGGCGCAGGGTCTTCATGCGGCCGAAACGATAGACCGACGCCATCTCCGCCAGCTGCCGATCGAGGGCGCGGGCACCCTCGCCCATGGTGACCACGACGTTCGGGATCTTGTTGACGGCGATCGCCCCGATCGCCGCGATCTCGTTGAGGCCGAACCAGATATAGGCCAGCACGATCACCACCAGCGCCGGGATGTTGAGGAAGAGGATCAGCCACGGATCGAAGAAGCGGTTGGCCTGCCGGCTCATGCCGAGCGCGACGCCGATGATCGAGCCGAAGACCATGGCGAGGAGGAAGGCGGCGGCGACCCGGAACAGCGTCATGGCGAGATGGAAGAACATCTCGCCGGTCAATGCGTCGCGCCAGAAGGCCTCGGCGACGGCGGCCGGACAGGGCAGGACACGGCTGTCGGCGATCGAGGCGGCGACCCACCAGACGGCGAGCAGCACTGCCAGAGAGGCCCCGACGATCAGGCTTGGCAGTGCCCTGTTTTCCGCCCGGCCGTGACCGGCCACGGCGGCATCATGTGCCATTCTTGCGCCCGGTGAAATAGGTTCCCTCGATGAGTTCCGGCGACGGGCCGACGAGCCGCTCGCCGCCGATCTCGGCCAGCAGGCGATAGAGCGCGCGCGTGTCGGCGATCTCTTCCTCGGCGCTGCGAGTCGGGATGCCCTCGCGGTAGCGGTCGCGCAGCGTCGCCAGGGTCTTCTCGTCCTCGGCCTTCACCAGCGGCGCGAGCTTCACCCATTCCGCATCGGATTCCTGCAGCAGCGCCTTGATCTCCTCGTCGGCGGCGAGGAAACCCTCGATGGCCTCTGGATGCTCGGCTGCGAAACTGTCGCGGAAGACCCAGCCGATCGCCGCGACCGGGCCGGCCGTGCCCATCGCCATTGCCGCCTCGGTGCCGGAGATCAGCGTGCGAAAGCCCTGCGCCTCGAGGCGGGCGGCGTAGTGCCAGTAGTTCAGCACGGCATCGAGCTCGCCGGATTCCGCCTTGGCCGTCAGCAGCGGCGGCGCGCCGTAGACGATCTCGTTCTCGGCCGCGATGTCGAGGCCGTCGCGTTGGGCCAGTGCCTGGATCAGCAGCCAGTTCTTGTCGAGCGGACCGCCGGCGACGCCGAGCGTCTTGCCGCGCAGATCGGTCAGCGCCTGCATCGCGCTGTCGCCGGGCACCATGATCGAGCCCACCGAGGTGGAATAGGGCGCGAAGGTGAAGTCGGCGCCGGCAGAACGCTGGCGCGAGACCCACAGCCAGTCCGAGACGATCATGTCGACCGCGCCGGCCTGCAGGGCGACGGCGGAGGCATCCTCGCCGGCAAACGGCACCAGCTCGACGTCGACGCCGTGGCGCTCATCGATGCCGTTGCGGGTCATCGCGTCGAGTTCCCAGTTCACCGTGCCGTATTGCAGGATGCCGACCCGCAGCGTTTCGGGCGCTGCCGGCTGCTGCGCCGACGCACCGAGCGTCGAGACCAGCAGGACCAGTAAAGCGGCGAGTGTCGCGTGAAGCCATCGCATGAACGATCCTCCCGAAATCGTCGTGGCGTGCCCGCAAGCTTTCTAGCGCGGACCCCGCCCCGCCGTCTCGCTTTCAGGAGCGTTTGGCAAGACATAGGGAATATTTCCCGCCTCAGGAACGCGCGTCGATCGCCTCGGCGATCTCGTCGGCCATCTTCAGGAGACGCACGATCACCGGCACCGCCAGCGCGACGATGCTGCGGTCCTGGCCGCGGGCGCGCTGCGCTTCGCGCACCTCCTCGACGATGGCGGCGACGGCGGGAATGAAGCGGATGGCCAGCGACAGCGCAAGGCTCACCTTGGTGACGTCGACGCCGAGGCGTCCGAGGGGCCCCAGCGCCCACTCGATGACGGCGACGAGTTCCGCGGTGCGGGTGGTGAGCGTGACCAGCGAAGCCGCGAGGATCAAGGCGGCAAAGCGCAGGACGAGGAGCAGCGCCGGTTCGAGCCCGACCAGCCAGAGCTGCACCGCAAAGAGGATCCCGAGGATCCAAAGCGCCGGACGAATCTGTGCGAAGGCGACGCGGGCCGGGATGCGGGCCGACGCAAAGGTGGCGAGCGTGACGGCCAGCGCAACGGCCGCCAGGGCGACGTCGCCGATCGCGAAGAGCAGCGTGCCGAGGCCGAGCAGCAGCGCCAGCTTGGTGCCGGCCCCGGCGCGATGCACGGGGCTCGTCCCCGGCCGGTAGAGCCCGGCAATCATCCGGCGATCGCGCGGTAGGCGTCGACCGCTTCGGGCGGGGCGGCGTCGGCGACGAGGCGGCCGGCCTCGAAGACGAGCACGCGGTCGAAGTCGGCGAGCAGGTCGAGATCGTGGGTGACGAAGACGACATGCTGCTCGAGCGCGGCGACGGCGTCCATCACCCGGCGCGTGTTGCGCAGGTCGAGCAGCGTCGTCGGTTCGTCCATGACCAGCCAGGCCGGCTCGGTGACCATGACGCCGGCCAGCGCCACCATCTGGCGCTCGCCGCCGGAGAGCTCATGCGCCAGCCGGTCGTCGAAGCAGGCAAGCCCGAAGCGGTCGAGCGCGGCGCCGACGCGCACGGCGATCTCCGCCTTGTCGAGGCCGCGACCCTTGAGGCCAAAGGCGAGGTCCTCGCCGACGGTCGGGTAGACGATCTGGTTGTCGGGGTTCTGGAAGACGAAGCCGACGCGGCGGCGGACCTCCTTGCCCTTCGCCCTCGTGTCGAGGCCGTCGACGCTGATCTCGCCATTCGTCGGCAGGACGAGCCCGTTGAGCAGCCGGGCGAAGGTGCTCTTGCCGGAGCCGTTGGCGCCGATGATGCCGATCCGGCGCTCGGCGAGCGTCAGGTCGAGATCGGCGAGGACCAGGCGCCCCGCGCGCTCGACCGAGATGCCGCGAAGAACGATCACCGGGCGGCCGGGCGCATCGCGCCTCAGGCCGAGCGGGCGCGGCGCGGCGCGATCAGCGGATAGGCGCGGCGCACCGCGACGATCACCGCCGCCGCGACGCCCGCCTTGATCAGGTCGCCGGGGATGAAGGCAACGGCCGAACCGATGAAGGCCTCTCGAAGCCCCATGCCGGACATCGCCGAATACCACGGCACGCCGACGGCATAGATCACGCCGATGCCGCCGAGGACGGCGATGGCGAAGGCGGCGGGGAAGGAGAGGCGGGTCCAGAATCGCTCGGTCAGCCAGCCGATGACGAGGCTCGCCGCGACCCAGCCATAGATGAAGCCCGACCAAGGCCCGACGAAGGGCGCGAGGCCGCCGCGCCCGCCGGAGAGCAGCGGCAGGCCGATGGCGACCAGCGCCAGGAACAGCAGCATCGACAGGACGCCGCGGCGGGCGCCGAGGATGCCGCCCATCAGCATCGGCCCCATCGACTGCGCCGTGATCGGGATGCCGAGTGCCGGGATCATCAGCGGCGGAAAGGCGCCGAGCACGGCCATCAGGGCGGCGAAAAGGGCGATGAAAACGATGTCTCGGGTGGCCATGACGGGTCTCTTGCAGGGGCGGGAGTCATCCGGCGCTGCGCCGGCCCGCGTGCGGCACGTCAAGCGGATCGGGCGGCAAAGGTCAACGGGTGGACGCGCCTGACGCATCCCGGCTGCGTCCTCATCGCGCCGCCGTCGCCACGGCCTTCCTCTCAGGCCGTCGCGATATCGGTCTGGGCGAAGTCGTCGCCCTTGTAGAGCAGCTTCACGTCGAAATGTCGGGCGCAGGCATAGGCAAAGCAGTCGCCGAAGTTCAGGCCGGCTTTGTGCCGGCCCTTGCCGTAGCGGGCGTAGGCCTCGACGGCGAGAGCGGCCGCTTCGGGTGGAATGGCGACGACGGTAATCTGCATCTCCGCCAGATAAGCCTGAACGGCGGCCTGTGCGCTCTCCAGCTGCCAATCGACGCGGCGTGAGCAGGAGACGACCGTCTCCCAAATCACCGTCGGTGAGACGAGCAGTCGATCCGCCGACTTCATCCGCGCCAGGATCGCCGCGGCGTCCTCCTCCTCGAGCATCAAAGCGCAAAGGGCGGAGGCATCGACGAACATCAATCGTCCTCGTAGAGGCTGTCGATCCATTCCTTGGTCACCGGCAGGCCCTGGCCACCCGCCGGATACCTGGCTCGTATCGCGCGAGCGATATTCAGGCCTTTATCGACGTAGGCCTGCGTTTGCGCATCGACCTTCGGCGGTTTCGACTCCGTCGTCGTGTTCCGCTCCAACTCTGACCGAAGTGCCTGGCGCACCGCCTCGGTCTTGCTGGTCTTCTTAAGCCTAGCGAGGCGATCGGCGAGTTCGCCGACCTCGCGGTCTTTGACGTAGAGCGGCATGGCGGCCTCCGTGCGGAATATCCCCAAGGTAAGATGGGGATATTCCGTTGTCGAGAGGCGAAAGGTGATCGGTTCTGCAGCCACCCGGCTTGTCCTCGGGGCCGGGATCGCTCGCCCTAGGCCGTCAGCGTCCGCCGCACCGCATCGGCCCAGCCGGTGAGCTTGCGGCCGCGGGTCACGGCGTCCATCTGCGGCGTGAAGCGGCGCTCGAGGTGCCAGCGCCGGGCAAAGCCGGCCATGTCGGGCCAGACGCCGGCCTTCTGTCCCGCCACCCAGGCGGCGCCGAGCGCCGTCGTCTCCAGCACCACCGGGCGATCGACAGGCGCGTCGAGAAGGTCGGCGAGGCGCTGCATCGTCCAGTCCGAGGCGACCATGCCGCCATCGACCCTGAGGATCGTGTCCGAGGCGCCCGGCCAGTCCTTGCGCATGGCGGTGAGGAGGTCGGCAGTCTGGAAGCAGACGGCCTCCAGCGCGGCGCGGGCCAGTTCGTCCGGGCCGGTCTTGCGGGTCAGGCCGTAGATCGCGCCGCGTGCCTCGGCGTCCCACCACGGCGCGCCGAGGCCGGTGAAGGCCGGCACCATGTAGACGTCCTGTGCTTCGTCGGCGCGTGCTGCCATCGGCCCGGTCTGCTCGGCGCGGGCGACGACCTGCAGCCCGTCGCGCAGCCATTGCACGGCCGCGCCAGCGACGAAGATCGAGCCCTCGAGCGCGAAGCAGGTCTTGCCCGCCAGGCGATAGGCGATCGTCGTCAGCAGCCGGTTGTGCGAGGTGATCCGCTCGGCACCGGTGTTGAGCACGGCGAAGCAGCCGGTGCCGTAGGTCGACTTGACCATGCCCGGCTCGAAGCAGGCCTGGCCCAGCGTCGCCGCATGCTGGTCGCCGGCGATGCCGCGGATCGGGATGGCCGCGCCGAACAGAGCGGCGTCGGTGGTGCCGAATTCGGCATCGCAGTCCTCGACGGCGGGCAGCAGCGTCCGCGGCACGTTCAGAAGGCGCAGCAGCTCGTCGTCCCAGTCGTTCGCTTCGATGTCGAAGAGCATTGTCCGTGAGGCGTTGGTGGCGTCGGTGGCGTGGACGCGGCCGCCGGTGAGGCGCCAGAGCAGGAACGTGTCGACGGTGCCGAAGGCGAGCTTGCCCGCCTCGGCCTTCGCCCGCGCCCCGTCGACATTGTCCAGGAGCCAGGCAATCTTCGTGCCCGAGAAATACGGGTCGACGATCAGGCCGGTCTTCGCGGTGATCGCCGGCTCGCTGCCCTCGGAAACGAGGCGCTGGCAGATCTCGGCGGTGCGGCGGTCCTGCCAGACGATGGCGTTGTGGATCGGCTTGCCGCTGTCGCGGTCCCAGATCAGCGTCGTCTCGCGCTGGTTGGTGATGCCGAGCGCCGCGATGTCGGCGGCCGACAGCGAGGCGTCGGCCAGCGCCGAGCGGACGGTGGCGACAACCGACGACCAGATGTCTTCCGGATCGTGCTCGACCCAGCCGGAGCGGGGGAAATGCTGCGGGAATTCCTCCTGGCCCATTCCGACGACCCGGAACCCGTCGTCGAAGACGATGGCGCGGGAGGAGGTCGTGCCCTGGTCGATGGCGAGGACGTAGCCGGACATTGGCAGCTCCTGACGATGTGGGTGTTCCCTGTCGCGCGAACGCCGCCGCGATCCGAGCGGAACGGGGAAGGCGCGCGTCCGCGGCGCGGATGCGAGAAGGCCGGGGACACCCCGGCCTTCTCCTCGGTCTGTTCGTGGCGGCCGCTTACTGGGCGGGCGCGGCTGCCGGCGTCGCGGAGGTCGTGTCCCCTTCGGTCGGCGCTGTCGCGGTGGCGTCGGCCCAGCTCTTCACCAGCTCGTCGTAATTGACGGTGATCGGCTGTTCCTTCTCGTTCTCGACCGCGAGCTGCGGCGCCAGCGTGCCGTTGGCCTTGGCCTGCTCGACCCAGTATTCCATGTCCTGCTCTTCGTTGAGCTTCGGGCCGATGTCGCCCTGGATGCCGGCCCGTTCGAGCCGTTCCATGATGCTCTCCTGCTCGGCGCAGAGCGTGTCCATCGCTTCCTGCGGCGTCTTGGCGCCGGAGGCCGCATCGCCGATCGCCTGCCACCAGAGCTGGGCGAGCTTCGGATAGTCCGGCACGTTGGTGCCGGTCGGCGACCACTGCACCCGGGCCGGCGAGCGGTAGAACTCGATCAGCCCGCCGAGCTCAGGCGCCCGTTCGGTGAAGCTGTCGTGGCGGATCGAGCTTTCGCGGATCAGCGTCAGCCCGACATGGCTCTTCTTGACGTCGACGGTCTTGGAGGTGACGAACTGGGCATAGAGCCAGGCCGCCTTGGCGCGCTCGTCCGGGGTCGACTTCATCAGCGTCCAGGATCCGACGTCCTGGTAGCCGAGCTTCATGCCTTCCTTCCAGTAGACGCCGTGCGGCGAGGGGGCCATGCGCCATTTCGGCGTGCCGTCCTCGTTGACCACCGGCAGGCCTTCCTTGACCGCGTCGGCGGTGAAGGCGGTGTACCAGAAGATCTGCTGGGCGACCTTGCCCTGCGCCGGCACGGGCCCTGCCTCGGAGAAGGTCATGCCCTGGGCCTCCGGCGGCGCATAGGCCTTCAGCCAGTCGAGATACTTGGTGATGGAATAGACGGCGGCGGGGCCGTTGGTGTCGCCGCCGCGGGCAACGCAGGAGCCGACAGGCTGCGAGTTCTCGTTGACGCGGATGCCCCATTCGTCGACGGGCACGCCGTTCGGGATGCCCTTGTCGCCGTTGCCGGCCATCGACAGCCAGGCATCGGTGAAGCGCCAGCCGAGCGAGGGGTCCTTCTTGCCGTAGTCCATGTGGCCGTACACCGGGCCTTCGCCCATGTCGCGGCCGGTGAAGAACTCGGCGATGTCCTCATAGGCCGACCAGTTGACCGGCACGCCGAGCTCGTAGCCGTATTTCTCCTGGAAATCGGCCTTGTTCTTCTCGTCGTTGAACCAGTCGTAGCGGAACCAGTAGAGGTTGGCGAACTGCTGGTCGGGCAGCTGGTAGAGCTGGCCGTCCGGCGCGGTGGTGAAGGACGTGCCGATGAAGTCGTCGAGGTCGAGGCCGGGATTGGTGACGTCCTTGCCCGTGTTCTCCATCCAGTCGGTGAGGCTGCGCGCCTGCTGGTAGCGCCAGTGGGTGCCGATCAGGTCGGAATCGTTGACATAGGCGTCGTAGATGTTCTCCCCGGACTGCATCTGCGTCTGCAGCTTCTCGACGACGTCGCCCTCGCCGATCAAATCGTGCGTCACCTTGATGCCGGTGATCGCGGTGAAGGCCGGGGCCAGCACCTTCGACTCGTATTCATGCGTGGTGATGGTTTCCGACACGACCTTGATGTCCATGCCCTGGAACGGCTCGGCGGCGTCGATGAACCACTGCATCTCCTGTTCCTGCTCCTCGCGGGACAGGGCGGACATGTCGCCGATCTCGGCGTCGAGGAACGACTTCGCCGCCTCCATGTCGGCAAAGGCCGGGCCTGCGCCGAGCGTGATGGCAAGCACCGCCGTCGTACTCATCAGTATGTGTTTCATGTTGTCTATCCTCCCAGATGGAGCCGGTCGGTTGATTGGCTGATCCGCGTCGACCGGTCGAGACGCGGCAGGGGCAGCAGCCGTCTCGTCAGACGAGACGGAAGACGAGAAGAAAGAACCCGGCACAGACGGCGAGCGCGTACCAGAGCGACAGGTCGGTGGCCCACAGCCAGCCGAGGCAGATGAAGGCCGAGCCGAGCAGCGACACGAACAGCCGGTCGCCGCGTGTGGTCTCGAAACGCAGGATGCCGACGCGCGGGGACCCGCCGGGCACGGCATATTCCCATACGCCCATGGCGGCGATCAGCGCGAAGATCACCAGGAAGAAGATCGCGGTCGGCCAGGTCCAGGCCATCCAGGACAGTTCGATCATCGAAGGGCTCCTTGCGCTGCGGCCGATCGCCGTGGCTGGTCCGAACGGCGCCGGTCGCTGGCGAGTATTCCCGCGGCGCGCGATCGTTTCGGGCAGAGTTTGTCGGTCGCCGGCGCAACGGTGATCGATCCCGTTCCGATTGCCAGACTCGCCGAAATTTGCGTTTCTACGTATGTCGCAAAAACGCTAAAGCGGATCTCATGATGAAGGTCGTCATTCATCCCGTCGCCGAAAAGGCGCTGAGCAAGATGCCGAGACGCGACAGCGACCCCATCAAGGCTAAGCTCTGGCGCTATGCCGAGACTGGGTAGGGCGATGTGAAGAAACTGTCCGGTCTCGAGGAGTACCGGATGAGGATCGGCGTCTGGCGCGCGCTGTTCGTTCTGCAAAACCACATGCTTGTGCTTCGTGTCGCCCATCGCCGCGAAGCCTACCGTTGAGGACACACGATGAACGAGGCAGTCAATCTCAAGGGCGAGAGCCTGATCGTCATGACCCGCGCCGAATATGAGGACCTCATCGAGGATTCTGGCGATATCGCCCTGATCCGCCAGGCGGAGATCGATTATCCCGACGCGCCTGCTATGCCGGCGGAAATTGCCGAGCAGATCTGGAACGAGGGGCTCCACCCGCTGGCGGGGTGGCGCAAGTCGCTCGGCATGACGCAGGCGGAACTGGCGGCGAAAGCGGGGGTGCGGGCGGCGAGCGTCAGCGACATCGAGAGCCGCAAGATCGACCCGCGGCTGTCGACGCTGAAGGCCCTGGCCGCCGCGCTGAAGCTCGGCATCGAGGACATTGTCGATTGAGGGAACTGGCGGAGCCTCTCGCCTCGACCCTTCGGCGAGCTCAGGATGAGGGAACGGGGGCACTATCGCAGCCGGCGGCGTTCCGAGCGAGGGGACTGCGTTATTCCGTCTATCTGATGCGTTTGACCATCGCGATGATGGCGCCGCGCTTTCCCGCCCCCTCATCCTGAGGTGCGAGCGCAGCGAGCCTCGAAGGGCGAGGGGGCGGCAGGCGCCCTGCGGTGGTCGCTTGTCAGCGGGGATTTCTCCCACCAAGCTGCGAGCAGTGCCAGGGGGGGATGATGCGCGATGGAAGCGACCGTCTACATCCTGCGCTGCGCTGACGGCAGCTACTACACCGGGCTCACCAGACAGGAGATCGAGGCGAGGGTCTGGGAGCACAATAACGATCCCAATCCGAACAGCTTCACCTTCAAGCGGCGCCCCGTCACCGTGGTTTTCACCGAAACCTACGATCGGCTGCTGGATGCGATTGCACGAGAGAAGCAGATCAAGGGGTGGAACCGGCGCAAGAAGGAGACGCTGATCGCGATGAACTATGTGGGGCTGCCGGAACTTTCGCGACGCGGGCATCTGGTCGGGAAGAAGGAGTGAAGCCGGGCTTCGGCGCGGTGCCGCCATTCCCTCGCCCTTCGAGGCTCGCTTCGCTCGCACCTCAGGATGAGGGAATGGAGGGACCGTCGCGGCTTCCGCGAGGACCGACCGGTGCAGATCTCTCAGGGGTCCGCCGTTTTGACATGAGCGAAGAGACACGGCTCCGGCGTCTCCCCGCCCCCTCATCCTGAGGTGCGAGCGAAGCGAGCCTCGAAGGGCGAGGGGGCGTTGCGCCAAGGAAGAGTCAGCGGCCCACATCACACCCTCCCCAGGGCGAAGCCCTTGGCGATGTAGTTGCGAACGAACCAGATGACGATCGCGCCGGGGATGATGGTCAGGGCGCCTGCGGCGGCGAGGACGCCCCAGTCCATGCCGGACGCTGACACCGTCCGCGTCATGATCGCCGAGATCGGCTTGGCGTCGGTCACCGTGAGCGTCCGCGCGATCAGGAGCTCGACCCAGGAGAACATGAAGCAGAAGAACGCCGCGACCCCGATGCCGCTGGCGATCAGCGGCGTGAAGATCTTGAAGAAGAAGCGCGGGAAGGAATAGCCGTCGATATAGGCGGTCTCGTCGATCTCCTTCGGCACGCCCGACATGAAGCCTTCGAGAATCCAGACCGCCAGCGGCACGTTGAACAGGCAGTGCGCCAGCGCCACGGCGATATGCGTGTCGATCAGGCCGAAGGCCGAATAGAGCTGGAAGAACGGCAGCGCGAACACCGCCGGCGGCGCCATGCGGTTGGTCAGCAGCCAGAAGAACAGGTGCTTGTCCCCCAGGAACCGGTAGCGCGAGAAGGCGTAGGCAGCCGGCAGCGCCACCGACACGGATATCACCGTGTTCAGCACCACGTAGATGATCGAGTTGATGTAGCCATTGTACCAGGACGGATCGGTGAAGATGACCGCGTAATTGCGCAGCGTCGGATTCTGCGGCAGCAGCGTCAGGCCGCTCAGGATCTCCTGGTTGGTCTTGAAGCTCATGTTGACCAGCCAGTAGATCGGCAGGAGCAGGAAGATGATGTAGATCGTCGGGATCAGCGCCTTCCAGCGGAAGCGCCCGGTCTTTGCCCGCGAGCGGGCCGCGATCGCGGTCTCCGAATGGGCCGCGGCCGGCAGGCTGCGATGGGTCGTCGCCTGGTCGCTCATTCCGGCGCTCCCGTCGTCTTCTGGTCGGTGCCGGCATTGGTCATCACCGTGTAGAACACCCAGGACAGCGCCAGGATGATCAGGAAATAGACCAGCGACATCGCCGCCGCCTCGCCGAGATTGAACTGGCCGATCGCCAGCTTGACGAGGTCGATCGACAGGAACGTCGTCGAGTTGCCGGGGCCGCCGCCGGTGAGGACGAACGGCTCGGTGTAGATCATGAACGAGTCCATGAAGCGCAGCAGCACGGCGATGAGCAGCACGCGGCCCATCTTCGGCAGCTGGATGTAGCGGAACACCGCCCAGCGCGAGGCGCCGTCGATCTTCGCCGCCTGGTAGTAGGCGTCCGGGATCGAGACGAGGCCGGCATAGCAGAGCAGCACGACGAGGCTCGTCCAGTGCCAGACGTCCATCAGGATGATGGTCACCCAGGCGTCGAACGGGTCCTGGACGTAATTGTAGTCGAAGCCAATCGCCGTCAGCGTGTAGCCGAGAAGGCCGATGTCGGTACGCCCGAACACCTGCCAGATCGTGCCGACGACGTTCCAGGGGATCAGCAGCGGCAGCGCCATCAGCACGAGACAGATCGGCACGAAGATGCCCTTCTTCGGCATCGACAGGGCGACGAGGATACCGAGCGGGATCTCGATGGCGAGAATGATCGCCGAGAACAGCAAATTGCGCTGCAGCGCGTCGTGGAAGCGCGGGGAGGTGAGGATGTCCTCGAACCAGCTGGTGCCGGCCCAGAAGAACTGGTTGGCGCCGAACGTGTCCTGCACCGAATAGTTGACCACCGTCATCAGCGGGATCACCGCCGAGAAGGCGACCAGCAACAGGACGGGCACCACCATGAACCAGGCTTTGTTGTTCCAGGTCTTGTCCATGTCTCAGGCCCTCTCCACCAGCCAGGAATCGGCATAGACATTGAGCGCATGCGGCGCGAAGCGGACGGCCGCGTCGGCGGGGATGGCGGCGCCTTCCGGCACGATCGCGCTGAGCGGATGGCCGGACAGCGAAGCCCGCACGATCCGCTCCGAGCCGACGTCCTCGACTTTGGTGACGCTCACCGGAATGCCGTCGCCAATCGGCACGATCTCGACGAATTCCGGCCGGATCCCGAGCTCGGTCTTCTGCCCGGCGGCGACCGGGGCGAGGCCGGAAAGCGCGATGCGTGCATCGGCGATGACCGCCTCGCCGGCCTCGAGCCGGCACGGCAGCACGTTCATGCCGGGCGAGCCGATGAAATAGCCGACGAATGTGTGCCGCGGCCGCTCGAACAGCTCTTCGGGCGTGCCGATCTGCACGACCTCGCCGTCGTACATCACCACCACCTTGTCGGCGAAGGTCAGCGCCTCGGTCTGGTCGTGGGTGACGTAGATCATCGTCATCGCGAATTCGTGGTGCAGCTGCTTCAGCTCCGAGCGCAGCTGCCACTTCATGTGCGGGTCGATGACCGTCAGCGGCTCGTCGAACAGGATGGCGTTGACGTCGGAGCGCACCAGGCCGCGGCCGAGCGAGATCTTCTGCTTCTCGTCGGCGGTGAGGCCGCGCGCCTTGCGGTCGGCCTTTTCCCCCAGCCCGATGCGGCGGAGCATCTCGGCGACGCGCGTCTGGATCTCGGCCTTCGGCAGCTTGCGGTTCTTCAGCGGGAAGGCGAGGTTCTCGCGCACCGTCATCGTGTCGTAGATCACCGGAAACTGGAAGACCTGCGCGATGTTGCGGGCTTCCGGCGTCAGCATCGTCACGTCGCGGTCGTCGAAGCGGACCTTGCCTTCGGACGGCGTCAGGAGGCCGGAGATGATGTTGAGCAGCGTGGTCTTGCCGCAGCCGGATGGCCCGAGCAGCGCATAGGCGCCGCCGTCCTCGAAGGCGTGGTCGACCTCGCGCAGCGCAAAGGTACCGGCCCTGGCGAGCGCCGGCGAGTAGGCATGGCGGATATGATCGAGGCGGATGCGGGCCATCAGATCTCCTCAGGCCGCCAGTCGCGCGGGCGCGGCGACGGCGGCGCCGTCCGGGTCGAACAAGAGGACGCGCGACGGCTCGAACGACAGCCGTACCCGCTCGCCGGCATCGAGACGGCGCACGCCATGCACCAGCGCGATGATCCGCTCGCCGCCGAGATCGGCATGGATGAAGGTCTCCGACCCGGTGACCTCGGTCAGCACCACGGTCGCGTCGAAGCCGGTGCCGTCGGAGCCGCCGAGCGTCAGCCGGTGCGGGCGGATGCCGGCGCTGTAGGCACCGTCGGGCAGTCCGGCGTGGGTAGGCGCGGCCGGGAAGGCGACGCCGCTCTTCGAGGTGAAACGGCCGGCCGATTTGGTCAGTTGGACGACGTTCAGCGGCGGGTCCGAGAACGTGCGGGCGGTCAGGAGGTCGTGCGGCTGGTGATAAACCTCGGCCGTCTCGCCGAACTGGGTGATGCGTCCCTTCGACATCGTCGCCGTGCGGCCGCCGAGCAGCAGCGCCTCGTGTGGCTCGGTGGTCGCGTAGACGAAGACCGCGCCGGTCTCGGCGAAGAGCCGGGGCAGTTCCTCGCGCAGTTCCTCGCGCAGCTTGTAGTCGAGATTGGCGAGCGGCTCGTCGAGCAGCACCAGTTCGGCGTTCTTCACCAGAGCGCGCGCCAGCGCCGTGCGCTGCTGCTGTCCGCCCGAAAGGTTGAGCGGCGTGCGGTCGAGGAAGGGACCGAGCTTCATCAGCTCGGCGGCCTTGCGCACTTCCGCGTCGATCTCGGGCGCAGGCCGGCGCTGGATGCGCAGCGGCGAGGCGATGTTCTCGTAGACCGTCAGCGACGGGTAGTTGATGAACTGCTGGTAGACCATGGCGACGTTACGCTTGCGAACCGGCAGGCCGGTGACGTCCTTGCCGTCCATGACGATGCGCCCGCTCGTCGGCGCGTCGAGCCCGGCCATCAGTCGCATCAGGCTGGTCTTGCCGGCGAGCGTCGGCCCGAGCAGGACGTTCAGCGACCCGCGCTCGAGCCTGAGCGAGATATCGATGATGTGTTTTTCGCCGCCGACGGTGCGGCTGACGTTCTGCAATTCGAGCAAACTGTCCTCCCAGACATCTCCCATGCGGCGCTCAGGCGGCCGCGATCTTCCGTCGTGCTTCCAGTTCTTCCATGTGCGCCGCAAGACGCTGCGTTTCGCCGTCGCTGAAGCGCAGGCCGAGCTTGGTCCGGCGCCACAGAATGTCTTCCGCCGTGCGCGCCCACTCGTTGCTTGTGAGCCAGTCGATCTCGGCTTCGTGCAGCCCGTGGCCGAGGTCGCCGCCCGGCGCACCGTTTCCGGCCGCGGCGAGTGCGTCGGTGCCGTAGGATCGCGCCATGCGGCGGACGGTGCGCTCGTCAAAGCCGGGAACGGCCTGGCGCAGACGATCCTCCAAAGCGGCGAGGCCGTCCACCGCGAAATCGCCGCCGGGTAGGGGGCGGGTCCCCGTCCAGCGCTTGCCGCGGGCGCCGAGCGTGTCCTCGATCTTCGCCAGCACTTCCTCCGAGAGGACGCGATAGGTGGTGATCTTGCCGCCGAAGCAGTTGAGGACCTTGGCCTCGTCGCGGCCGCCCTCGACCTTCAGCACGTAGTCGCGGGTGGCTTCCTGCGCCTTGGTGGCGCCGTCGTCGTAGAGCGGCCGCACGCCGGAATAGGTCCAGACGATGTCGTCCGCCGTCACCGGCTGCCTGAAATACTCGCTGGCGGCGCCGAGGAGGTAGCTCGTCTCCTCCTCGGTGATCGCCACCTTGGCCGGGTCGCCCTCGTAGTCCCGGTCGGTCGTGCCGACGAGGGTGAAGTCTTCCTCATAGGGGATGGCGAAGATGATCCGGCCGTCCTCGTTCTGGAAGATGTAGGCGCGGTCGTGCTCGTAGAGTTTGCGGGTAACGATGTGCGAGCCCTGGACGAGGCGGACGTGGCGCGCCTCGTTGCGCCCCATGGCACCGCGGATGATCTCGTCGACCCAGGGACCGCCGACATTGACGAGGAAGGCCGCCGTCACCGTGCGGGTGAGGCCGCTTTCGGTGTCGCGCAGGGTGATCTGCCAGGCGCCGTCCTGGCGCCGTGCCTCGACCACCTTGGTGCGGACCATGATCGTCGCGCCGCGAGCCGCGGCGTCGCGGGCGTTGAGGACGACCAGCCGCGCGTCGTCGACGCGGGCGTCGGAATACTCGAAACCCTTGTGATAATCATCCTTCAGCGGCGCGCCGAGCGGTCCGTCGAGGTCCACCGTCGTGGTAGGCTTCAGCGTCTTGCGACCGCCGATATGGTCGTAGAGGAAGAGGCCGGTCCGCAGCAGCCAGGCGGGGCGGAGGCCGGCGTGATGCGGCAGCACGAAGCGCAGCGGCCGGATGATGTGCGGAGCGATCGACCAGAGCACCTCGCGCTCCTGCAGCGCGTGCCGAACCAGCGAAAATTCATACTGCTCGAGATAGCGCAGGCCGCCATGCACCAGCTTGGTCGACCAGGAGGAGGTACCCGAGGCGAGGTCGTTCATCTCGGCGAGACCGACGCGATAGCCGCGCCCGACGGCGTCGCGGGCGATGCCGCAGCCATTGATGCCGCCACCGATGATGAAGACGTCGAAATCCAGCAGAGCCTCCCCAGGCTTTCGCAATGCAGCATTCATGGCGCACATGCGAACGTGGCGAAGCTTATGACGAAACCAAATCGAAGGTCAAACGAAATTCATCCCGCATCGGCCGTGGCCCAGGCGTCGGTTTCAGCCGTGGTCGGGGTGGTTTCGACGAGGCGAACATCGGTGTCGCGGCAGATCTGCCGGATCGCCGCGGGGGCGGCGTCGGTGACGAAGGAATGCACCTGGTTGAGATGGCCGATCCGGACCGGCGCGCTGCGCTCGAATTTCGAGGAATCGGCGGCGAGGATGACGTGGCGGGCGTTGGAAATGATCGCCTGCGCCACCCGCACTTCGCGATAGTCGAAGTCCAGCAGCGACCCGTCGACATCGATCGCCGAGACGCCGATCACCGCGAAATCCACCTTGAACTGCCGGATGAAGTCGACGGCGGCCTCCCCGACGATGCCGCCATCCGAGCGGCGCACGACCCCGCCGGCGATCACCAGTTCGATCTCCGGATACGGCCGCATGGCGGTCACGACATTGATGTTGTTGGTGATCACCATCAGCCCGCCATGCCGCAGCAGCGCATGCGCCACCGCCTCGGTGGTCGTGCCGATATTGACGAACAGCGAGGCGCGGTCCGGGATCAGGTCGGCGACGGCCCGGCCGATCGCCGCCTTCTCGTCGGCGGCAATCATCCGGCGGGCGTCGTAGCCGACATTCTCCACCCCGGAGGAGAGGACCGCGCCGCCATGGATCCGGGCCAGCAGGCGCTGGTCGCAGAGTTCGTTGAGATCCTTGCGGATCGTCTGCACCGACACCGCGTAGCGGCCGGCGAGATCGTCGACCGCTACGCGGCCGGCCCGCTTGGCAAGCTCGAGAATTTGTTGCTGGCGATCGGAGAGCATCGGCATTCCTCATCCTCCCGCAGAAGATGCGAGAAGCGAAACCAAAACGCAACAAACGAAAGTCGGCGGCGGTGCCCGGCTCAGATCGCGGTGCGGTCGGCTTCCTCGATGTAGATCTCGCGCAGCCGCTGGGCGACCGGGCCGGGCGTGCCATCGCCGATCGCCATCCCGTCGATGGAGATCACCGGCATCACGAAGGAGGAGGCGGAGGTGACGAATGCTTCCCTGGCGGCCTTCGCCTCGTCCAGCGTGAAGGGCCGCTCCTCGATCGTCAGCCCGCTGTCGGCGGCGAGCCGCAGCACTGCGGCACGGGTGATGCCGTGCAGGATCGCGTGAGAGAGGTTGCGGGTGATCAGCGTGCCGCCGGCGGTGACGATATGGGCGTTGTTGGACGTGCCCTCGGTGACGACACCATCCTCCACCAGCCAGGCATCGTCGGCGCCCTGGCGGACGGCTTCCATCTTGGCCATCGACGGGTAGAGCAGCTGGACGGTCTTGATGTCGCGGCGGCCCCAGCGCAAATCCGGCACCGAGGCCACGCGGATACCGGTGCGGGCCGCTGGCTTGTCGCGAAGCGCCATCGCCTGGGTGAACAGCACCAGCGACGGCGGCGTGACCTTCGCCGGGAACAGGAAGTCGCGATCGGCGGCGCCGCGCGTCACCTGCATGTAGATCAGGCCTTCGTCGACGCCGTTGCGCGTCACGAGTTCGCGGTGGATCGCCAGCAGATCGTCATGGCTCGCCGGCGCGGTCAGGTCGAGTTCCGACAGCGAGCGGTCGAGACGCGCCATGTGGGCGTGGAAGTCGATCAGCTTGCCGCCAAGCACCGTCGTCACCTCGTAGACCGCATCGGCGAACAGGAAGCCGCGGTCGAAGACCGAGATCGTGGCTTCGGCTTCCGGAAGATAGGCGCCGTTGACGTAGACGATGCGGGACATGGACGACTCGTGGCTGCTGGTTACGACTGAATGCTTGATAAAGCGGGCCGGGGCGGGAGGAAAGGTTTCGTCGCGTTCCGCCTGCCGGTTCGGGCGAGACATGCTATTTCTCGCACGAAGAAGGAGCGCCGCCGCGGCTCGCGAGTGCGGCGGGCGGGAGGAGGGAAGCATCGCCATGACCGAAGCCGACATCGTTCTGGAAAGCCGCGAGGGGCGCGTCGCGATCCTGACACTCAACCAGCCGAAGGTGCTCAACGCGCTGAATGCGGCGGTGATGGGCGAGATCGTCCGCCGAACCGCCGCGCTGGACCGCGATCCGGACGTCGGCGCGATCCTTATCGCGGGTTCCGACAAGGCCTTCGCCGCCGGTGCCGACATCAAGGAGATGGAGGACCGCTCGGCGATGGAGCTGATGCTCGCCGATTGGCTGTCCGACTGGGAGGCGCTCGAGCGGGTGCGCACGCCGATGGTCGCGGCCGTATCGGGATTCGCGCTCGGCGGCGGTTGCGAGCTGGCGATGATGTGCGACGTGATCGTGGCGGCCGATACGGCGAAATTCGGCCAGCCGGAGATCAAGCTCGGCGTCATCCCCGGAATGGGCGGCTCGCAGCGCCTGACCCGCGCCGTCGGCAAGTACAAGGCGATGGACATGATCCTCACCGGCCGGATAATCGACGCCGCCGAAGCCGAGCGGATCGGCCTGGTGTCGCGGCTGGTGCCAGCCGAGCAGTTGATGGACGAGGCGCTTGGGGTGGCCCGGACCATCGCCGGCTTCTCCAAGCCTGCGACGCTCGCCGCCAAGGAAGCCACCAACCGCGCCTTCGAGGTGGGGCTGCGCGAGGGGCTCTTGCACGAGCGGCGGATCTTTCACGCCCTCTTCGCCGGCGGCGACCAGAAGGAGGGCATGGCCGCCTTTCGCGAGAAGCGCCCGCCGGTTTTCCGGCACGGGGAGTAAAGGCGCCGTTCCTCCTGCTTGCGGGAGAGGGTGGACGGGCGACGCGCGAACGGGTGAGGGTCGTTGCGAAAAGCCTGGCAGATGGCGTCGTGGGCGAAACGGCAGGTCCGGTCAGCGCAAACGAAAAAGCCCCGGCGCCAGGCGCCAGGGCTTTCCGTCTCAGCGGGGCAGGCTTACGCCCGCCCCGTCATCGCGTGATCAGGTGCCGGACTCGACGTAGTCGTAGGCACCGTCCTTCCACTCGTAGACGACGTAGCCGGGCAACGTGACGTCGCCCTTGTCGTCGAAGGAGAGCTCGCCGATGACCGTGTCGAACGTGCCGTCGTTGAGCGCCGTGACGACGGCGTCATACTCGGTCGAGCCGGCGGTGTTGACGGCATCGGCCCAGGCCTGGATCGCCGCGTAGGTGTAGAGCACGTAGCCCTCGGCGGTCTGGCCCTTGGCGCTGAGCTTCTCGACGACCGGCGCGGCGGCCTCGCTCTTGCGCGGGTCCGGGGAGAAGGTCATCAGCGTGCCCTGGCCGGCATCGCCGGTGATCGCCCAGTACTCGTCGGTGACCAGCGCGTCGCCGGACATGATGACCGTATCCATGCCCTGCTCGCGCATCTGGCGCGCCATCAGGCCGGCTTCGGTGTGGTACCCGCCGACATAGACGAGGGTGATGCCGGCTTCCTTCATCTTGGTGACGAGGGCCGTGTAGTCCTTCTCGCCGGCCGTGTAGCTCTCGAGCAGGGCCGGGGTCTTGCCGGCTTCCTCGTAGAACTTCTGGGTCTGGTCGGCGAGACCTTTGCCGTAGGCGGTCTTGTCGTTGATGATCGCCACCTTGGCGTCCGGGAAGTTCTCGGCGATGTAGGCGCCGGCGACTTCGCCCTGCTGGTCGTCACGGCCGCAGACGCGGAAGATGCCGTCGCCCGGACGCTTGTCGGTGTAGTCGGGATTGGTCGAGGCCGGCGAGATCTCGATGATCTGCTCGTCGGCATAGACCTGGCTGGCGGGAATCGAGGAGCCCGAGCAGAAATGCCCGGCGACGAAGGAGACGCCCTCGCCGGCGAAGCTGTTGGCGACCGCGACGGCCTGCTTCGGATCGCAGGCATCGTCGCCGATCGAGAGCTTGAGCATCTCGCCGTTGACGCCACCGGCGGCGTTGATGTCCTCGACAGCCTGCTCGGCGCCGACGCGGAGCTGCTCGCCGAAGCTCGCGTACTGTCCGGTCATCGGGCCGGCGACGCCGATCGTCATCTCGGCGAAGGCCGAGCCTGCGAAGACGAGGTTGAGCGCCGCGCCGGCTAGAAGTGTCTTCTTCATGAGAACCATCCCTGTTGAAAAATTCGGAGCGACCCGCAGGTCGCGAGCAGGTATTCGTCGTGCCCTACCTGGGCGGGATTAAAGACCGGATCGCGCCGGGTTGGAATAGCGTCGGCCCATAATTTCATCGTTGCCGTCGAAAGCGGCAGCCTATCCGCGATCCTGGTGAAGAAAGCCGTATTGCCGCGCCATCTGGCGGTTACGGACATAGCTTCGCCCGGCCGCCGCGATGGCGAACAGCACGAGATAGTCGACGATTCCGTAATGCAGCGCGGTATCGAACGTCGAGAACGGCAGGAAGAACGATCCGCCGAACAGGCTGAAATGGATGAACCGCACGGCGAGCGTCAGCAGGAAGAGGTAGAAGGCCAGGAGGCCCCAGCCGCTCCAGGTGAGCGCGGTGGACCGCCCGATCATCCAGCCGCCGCCGCCGCCCAGGATCACCGTGACGAAGATGAACTCGGCCATCGAGACTTCCCAGAGGAGTGCCAGTTCCGATTCCATCAGTGGGCTCCCCCCTCGAGATACGCGCTGCGGACCTCGTCGCGGGCGAGCAGTTCGCGCCCGCTGCCGGTCATGGTGATCGCGCCGTTGACCATCACGTAGCCGCGATGCGCCAGGCGCAGGGCGTGGAAGGCGTTCTGCTCGACGAGGAAGACGGTCAGCCCCTCGTTGCGGTTCAGCTCGCGGATGACCTCGAAGATCTGCTTGACGATCAGCGGCGCGAGGCCGAGCGACGGCTCGTCGAGCAGCAGCAGCTTCGGCCGGCTCATCAGCGCCCGGCCGATCGCCAGCATCTGCTGCTCGCCCCCCGACAGCGTGCCGCCGCGCTGGCCGCGCCGCTCCTTCAGCCGCGGGAACAGCTCGAACACCTTGCGCAGATCGTCGTCGAAATAGCCGTCATCCTCCAGGATCGCGCCCATCTGGAGGTTTTCCATCACCGTCATCCGCGCGAACACCCGGCGGCCTTCCGGCGACTGGGCGATCGACTTGGACATGATGTCGTGGGTCGGCAGATGGGTGATGTCCTCGCCGCGATAGAGAATCTGCCCGGTGCTGGCACGCGGATTACCGCAGATCGTCATCATCAGCGTCGACTTGCCGGCGCCGTTGGCGCCGATCAGCGTGACGATCTCGCCCTCGTGGACGTCGACGTCAACGCCGCGCAGCGCCTGGATCTTGCCGTAGAAGGTCTGGACGCCGCGCACCGCCAGCAGCGGCTCGCCCGCCGGGCTCGTCGCCTCGATCGCGCTCATGCCGTGCCTCCGTCCATGCGGATGGCGCTGACGTCGGCGCTCACCTTTTCCAGATCCGCCTCGACGGCTTCCACTTCCTCGTCGTCGACGCCGAGATAGGCGGCGATGACCTTCGGGTCGTTGCGCACCTTGTCGGCGCTGCCGTCGGAGATCTTCTTGCCGTAGTCGAGCACGATGACGTGGTCGGAGATTTCCATGACAACGCCCATGTCGTGCTCGATCAGCAGCACCGAGACGTCGTGCTCGTCGCGGATGTAGCGCAGCAGCGTGTTGAGCTCGGCGGATTCGCGCGGGTTGAGGCCGGCGGCCGGCTCGTCGAGGCAGAGCAGCGACGGATCGGTGCACATCGCCCGGGCGATCTCCAGCCGGCGCTGGGCGCCGTAGGGCAGGTCGGCGGCCGGATCGTCGGCACGGTCGAGCAGGTCGGTGTGCCGCAGCCAGTCGATCGCCTTGTCCTTGGCGGCGGCGGCGGCGCGGCGATAGCCGGGCAGGCCGATCAGCCCGCCGATCGTGTAGCCGGAGGCGCGCATCAGCACGTTGTGCTGCGCCACGAGCAGGTTCTCCAGCACCGTCATGCCGCCGAACAAGCGGATGTTCTGGAAGGTGCGGGCGACGCCGGCAACCGCGGTGATGCGGAAGTCGGCCATCCGCTCGAGCAGGAACACCGAGCCCTTTTCGTCGCGCCGGTACTGCCGGCCGCTGCTGGTGAGCGTTTCCACCGTCGCGGCCGGCACTTCGCGGCCGCGACGCATGGTGATCCGGCCCTCGGTCGGCTTGTAGAAGCCGGTGACGCAGTTGAACACCGTGGTCTTGCCGGCGCCATTCGGCCCGATCAGCGCGGTGATGTCGCCGCGACCGACGTCGAAGGAGAGATCGTCGACGGCGACGAGACCGCCGAAGCGCATCGTGAGGTGCTCGACCGTGAGGACCGGGTCCTTGGTCCAGCGTTGCGTGGTCTCATTCAACATCAGTGACCCTCGCCCTGGGCGACCATGTCGGCGCTGATAGCCTTCTTCTCCTTGTAGACGATCGACGGCGAGCGCGTGGAGATCAGGCCGCGCGGTTTCCACACCATGATGCCGACCATGGCGAGGCCGAAGATCAGCATGCGGTATTCCGTCGGGTCGAAGCCGGCGCCGAACACCGCCTGCAGCGCCGTCAGGTTTCGCAGCAGCTCGATGCCGCCGATCATCACCACCGAGGCGATGACGACGCCAAGCTGCGACCCGAGGCCGCCGAGCACCACGATGGCGAGGATGATCGCCGATTCGATGAAGGTGAAGCTCTCCGGCGAGATGAAGCCCTGGCGGGTGGCGAAGAACGAGCCGGCGAAGCCGCCGAACATCGCGCCGGTGGCGAACGCCGTGAGCTTGACGTTGACCGTGTTGATGCCGAGCGAGCGGCAGGCGATCTCGTCCTCGCGCAGCGCCTCCCAGGCGCGTCCCACCGGCAGCTTGCGCATCCGCATGGTGACGAAGTTGGTCAGGAGGGCAAGCGCCAGGATGATGTAATAGAGGAAGACGAAGCGCTGCACGGTCGAATATTCGAGGCCGAAATAGTCAGAGAACGAGCCTTCGCCGCGGTTGAATTCCAGGCCGAAGAGGCTCGGCTTGGGGATGCCGAGAATGCCGTTCGGCCCGCCCGTGAAGTCCGACCAGTTCAAGAGGACGACGCGGATGATCTCGCCGAAGGCGAGCGTCACGATGGCGAGATAGTCGCCCCGCAGCCGCAGCACCGGGAAGCCCAGCATGACGCCCCAGAGCGCGGCGAACAGCCCGGCCATCGGCAGGCAGACCCAGAAACCGAGGTCGAAATTCTGGGCGAGCAGCGCGAAGGAATAGGCGCCGACCGCATAGAAGGCGACGTAGCCGAGGTCGAGCAGGCCGGCGAGGCCGACGACGATGTTGAGGCCCCAGCCGAGCATGACGTAGGTCAGGATCAGGATCGAGAGGTCGATCAGATAGCGGTTCTGGCTCGGCAGCAACGTGTCGATCAGGAACGGCAGCACCAGCGCGACCAGCAGCAGGATGACCCCGACGACCTTGCCGAGCGGGACGTGGCGGGTGCCGGCACCCTTGGTCCGCTTGAACCAGCCGGTGACCGGCCGTTCGGCGTGGAAGACGAAGTAGGACAACAGGAAGCGCGCTGCAAAGGCGATGCCGATCCACACCACCCACAGGTCTGGCCGGGTCGTCAGACTGAGACCGCCCACCGCGATGTCGGTGCGGAAGGCGAAGAAGAACAGCGTCAGGCCGGCGATGATCGCCGCGGTGATGCCGGCCTCCTTCAGCGAGGCGACGAGCCGGCTGTCCTTGGCGGGTGCTTCGGAGAAAGGTGGCTCGCCGCGCATCGAGTCGCGACGTGCCTCGGATTCCAGTTCCGCCCCTTCGGGATGGTTGGAAGAGGTCGGGGATACAGGGCTTGCCATGATCTCAGACCTTCTCGACTTCCGGTCGGCCGAGCAGGCCGGAGGGCATGAAGATCAACACGATGGCGAGGATCGAGAAGGCGGCGACGTCCTTGTACTCGACCGAGAAATAGCCCGACCAGAACGTCTCGATGAGGCCGATGGCGAGCCCGCCCAGCATCGCGCCGGGCAGCGAGCCGATGCCGCCGAGAACCGCCGCGGTGAACGCCTTAACGCCGGCGATGAAGCCGATGTAGAAGTCGATCACGCCGTAATAGAGCAGGTACATCATGCCGGCGACCGCGGCGAGCGAGGCGCCCATCACGAAGGTCAGCGAGATCGTCCGGTCGACGTTGACGCCGAGCAGCGAGGCCATCTTGCGGTCCTGCTCGCAGGCGCGCTGCTGGCGGCCGAGCGAGGTGCGCGAGATGATCAGCGCGAAGGCGGTCATCAGGACGATGGTCATCGCGATGATGATGATCTGCATGTAGGAGATCTGGACGGCGATCCCGCCCGGCCCGTCGAGCAGCGTGATGGTGCCCTGGATCTGCGGCGGCAGCGGCTTGACGCGGGCGCCCTGGGTCACCTGCACGAAGTTCTGCAGGAAGATCGACATGCCGATGGCGGTGATCAGCGGGGCGAGGCGGAACGAGCCGCGGAGCGGGCGATAGGCGACCCGCTCGATGGTCCATCCCCACAGCGCGGTGCACAGCATCGCGACGATGATCATGATCAGGATCACCACCGGCAGGAAGGTGATGCCGAGGGCGGCGAGTGCGAGGAACACCGTCAGCGCGATGAACGAGCCGAGCATGAAGATCTCGCCATGGGCGAAATTGATCATGCCGATGATGCCGTAGACCATCGTGTAGCCGATGGCGATGAGACCGTAGATCGATCCGAGGGTGACCCCGTTGATCAGCTGCTGGAGAAAATATTCCATGGCCCGCCGTTTTTTGTCGGTGCTTGTTGGATGCCCGGTTGGTTGCTGCTGCGGGGACTGTCAGGAACGCCGCGTCAGGAGGCATGATCAATTCCATAGCGATGACATAATCGCAACCCGGCCGTCACAATTGCGACACCTCGTGCACAGGCGGGTTGCGTGGAGGGCGGCGGGGCCTCGCTGCATGGTGATGATGCCTGAGGTCGATGCCCGTAGCCTGGTGCCGATTACAGCTTTGCCGGACCCCGGATCGGCACGTCATCCTCCGCCTCCGGTTCGACCGCGCCCCGGCGCTCCAGCCACTTGGCCACCATCCACCAGAGCACGGCCCAGGCCGCGCCGGCGGTCCAGCCGGCCAGCACGTCGCTTGGCCAGTGCACGCCGAGATAGACCCGGCTTATGCCGACGAGGATGGTCAGGAACACCGCGACTGCGATGAACAGGGCCCTGATGCTCCAGTGTTTCTGCACCCGTGCGACGAGAATCGCCAGCGTCAGGTAGGTCACCGCCGACATCATCGCGTGGCCGCTCGGAAAGCTTGCCGTGTAGACATGCGAGCCGTGCGGCACGAGGTCCGGCCGTGGCCGCGAGAAGCCCCATTTGAGCAGCTGGCTCATGGCAAGGCCGCTGACGATGGCGGCCAGCACCAGCCACATCGAGCGTCGCCGGTCCGACAGCCACAGATAGAGCGCGACGAAGCAGGTCAGCATGATCAGGACGCCGTTGCCGCCGAGCGCGGTCATGTCGCGGCCGAGTTCCTCGAACCAGCGGGGTCCGAGCGGGTCGGACGGGTCCGTGGCGCTGCGCATCGACAGAAGGATCTCGGTATCGAGGCCCTTGGCATCGCCCTCCAGCACCTCGCCGCCGATCGAGACGAAGGCCCAGACGGCGGCTGCCATGATCAGCGCGGCGACCAGCGTGGTGATCTCGACGCGGGTCGTGATCCAGTACCGCAGGTCGTCCCTGACGAAGACGGCGACTTTCTTGGGAAGATGCAGGGGCATGGACGCTTTCGAGACGTGCGGACGGATTGACCCCTACAAATAGCGGCCGCGGTTTCTGGTCAATCGCACTTCGGCGCGAGGCCTGCCTGCCGCAGCTCCGCCAGATAGGGGTTCTGCGCCCGGCACTCGGCATAGGCGGCAGGCTGGAGGTCGGCGATCAGCATCGCCGCATCCGTGTCGTTGGCAGCGGCGAGCGCGCTTCCGTCAGGCGCGACGATGCTCGACAGGCCCTGGTAGGCGAAGCGGGAATCGGCGCCGCAATGGTCGGCATAGACGAGGAAGATCTGGTTCTCGAAGGCTCTGACCCGGACCAGGTGCTCGGCGATGAAGCGCGCGCCGGCACTCTTCGGCAGCGCCGTCGGAACGATCACCGCTTCGGCGCCGCGCAGCGCCAGCGAGCGGACGAGCTCGGGAAACTCGACGTCGAAACAGACGAGCACGCCGCAGGCGAGACCGCCGATCTCGACGATCGGGGGTTCGGCATGGCCGGCCTCGAACAGGTCCTTCTCGTAGTCGCCATAAAGCATGCGCTTGGCGTAGACCGCCGGCTCGGCGGAGGGGCGCAGGATCGCGGCGGCGTTCACCGGCTTTCCCTCGGCGGCGACGGCGAGGCCGATCACCATGGCCGTACCATGCCGGTCGACAAGCGACTGCAGCGGCGCGAGCGCTGCTTCCGGCGGCGACGCACCGTCGGCGATGACCGGGCCGGCGCCGTAGCCGGTCAAGGCGAGCTCCGGGAACACCGCGAGGTCCGCGCCGTCGGCGCGGGCCATGCAGGCTTCGATCTCCCGAAGGCGCGCTTCCGGCGATCCGAGCCCGGCATCGAGCTGGAAGGCGGCGACCCTCAACGCTCGTCCCCGGCGCGCCAGGCGCCGAGCAGCTTCGGCAGGTCGCCGAACCATGCGACCGTCCCGAACACCGCGACGGCGACGGCGACGAACAGGATCGAGATGCTCGCCATGGTCGGCGTGTAGCCGTAGCGCAGCGCGTTGAAGATCTTGATCGGCACGGTCTCCAGCGTGAAGCCGACGGTCATGTAGGCGACGATGTACTCGTTGAGCGACAGGACGAAGGCGAAGGCGAAGCCCGAGACGATGTAGGGAACGATCATCGGCAGGACGATGGTGGTCAGGATCGTCCGGTCGTCGGCGCCCATGGTGCGCGCTGCCTCGGTGACCTCGCGGTCGATGGTGGAGAAGCCGAGCGAGATCGTCACCAGCGGCAGGCTGGTGAAGAAGATCGCGTGGCTGATCACCACCGTGTACCAGGCGCCATAGGCGCCGACCGTCGCCCAGAGGCTCAGCGCGCCGAGGGCGGTGATCACCGGCGGCAGGACGAAGGGCGAGATGCCGAGCGTCTGGATGATGCGGCCGACTGCCGAGACCTTGCGCCAAAGCGAATAGGCGATGGGCAGCGCGATCGCGACGGCGAGCGTCGCCGCGCCGAGCGCGATCAGCACCGAGGTGGTCAGCGCGCTCCGCCAGCCGGGATCGGTGAAGATCTCGCCGTACCAGGAAAGCGAGAACCCGACCGGCGGAAAGGTCAGGCTACGCATCTCGTTGACCGAGACCCCGGCGATGACGATCAGCGGCGCGGCGAGGAACAGCGCGACGAGGGCGAAGAACAGCCGGGACATTGCGGTGCTCATGCCGGCCGTCCCTGCCGCCCGAGCAGCGTCGTCAGCAGCACCAGCAGGAGGCTGGCGACGACGAGGAACACCGCCATGGCTGCCGCGAACGGCATGTTGGACTGGTAGATCGCCTGGTCGGTAATCAGCACCGACAGCGTCCAGTGCTCCGGCCGGCCGAGCAGCTGCGGCAACAGATAGGCGCCGAGGGCGAAGACGAAGACGATGATGAAGGTGGCGATCAGCGTCGTGCGCAGGGCCGGCAGCACCACCGTCAGGAAGGCGCGGACGGGCGAGGCGCCGAGCGTCTTCGCCGCTTCCGCCAGCGACGGATCGAGCCGCGAGAAGGACGGGTAGAGCACCAGCACCGAATAGGGCAGCGCCTGGTAGACCATGCCGGCCAGCACCGCGCCGAAGCCGGGGGTCCAGGCGACCGGCGCGTCCATCAGCGCGATGGCGACCAAGAGGTTGGAGATGCCGGCGGTGCGGCTGAGCAGCGTAGACCAGGCGAAGCCGATGATCACCTCCGACAGCGACAATACCGCGAGCAGCGCGACCAGCCACGGCACCTGGCTGCGGCGCTTCAGCCGGGTCAGGAGATAGGTGAAGGGCGCACCGACCGCGATGCAGATCGCTGCCACCAGGGCCGACAGGCCGAGCGAGAACAGCAGGATCTTGCCGAAGAACAGGCTGAGGAAGCGGGCATAATTGGCGGTGGTGACGATCGGCTCGTAGAAGCCGCCCTGGACGCGCTGGAACAGCGACACCGCGATCATCAGGCCGAAGGGCACGACGAAGAACGCCAGCAGCATCAGCGCCGGAAACAGCAGCACCCACCGCGAATCGCCTGACGCGGCGCGGCTCATGCGCGGCTCCCGGCCGGGAAGAAGACGATCGCCGCCGGGTCGAGACCGAGCGACACCTTGTCGCCGACGGCAAGGTTGTTCTGGCCGGCGGGGCGCATGGCGATCATCCGGCCGGCTGCGGTGGCGAGATAGACTTCGACGCTGGAGCCCATGTCGCGGACGAACTCCACGGTGGCAGCGATCGGCGCCGCGCCCTCGGGCTCGATCGAGACGCTCTCGGGCCGCACGGAGATCTCGCCGCCGTTCTGCCCGGAGGGCAGCGCAAGTCCGGGGATCAAGGCGCCGGCAACCGAGGCGGCGCCGCCGGCTGATTGGACGGTCAGCAGATTGGTCTGACCGAGGAAGTCGGCGACGAAGGCGTTGGCCGGGCGGCGATAGATGTCGATCGGCCGGTCCATCTGCTGGATCTTTCCGCCCTGCATGACGACGATCGTGTCGGCCATGGTCATGGCCTCGCGCTGGTCGTGGGTGACGACGATCGTGGTGATGCCGAGCCGCTCCTGCAGCTGCCGCAACTCCACCTGCATTGCCTCGCGCAGCTTGGCGTCCAGCGCCGACAGCGGCTCGTCGAGCAGGAACAGCTTCGGCGAGACGGCAAGGGCCCGCGCGATGGCGACGCGCTGGCGCTGCCCGCCGGAGAGCTGCGCCACCGGCCGGTCGGCGACGCCGGGCAGGCGTACGAGGTCGAGCAGTTCGGCGACGCGGGCTTCGCGCTCGGCCTTGCCCTGGCCGCGGATCTTCAGCGGATAAGCGATGTTGTCGCCCACCGACAGATGCGGAAACAGCGCCAGCGACTGAAACACCATGCCGAAATCGCGCTTGTGGACCGGCCGGTCGCCGAGCGTCTCGCCCTCGAAGCGGATGTCGCCGCTGGTCGGCGTCTCGAGGCCGGCGATCATCCGCATCAGCGTGGTCTTGCCGCAGCCGGAGGGCCCGAGCAGGCAGACGAACGAGCCGGGCGGCACCGACAGCAACGCGTCGTCGACGGCGGCGACCCTGCCGTAGCGCTTGGTGACGTTGACGAGTTCGAGCCCGCTCATGCGTGAAACTGTCCTTGCTCTAGGTTCCGGCGGCAGCGTGCCCGCCGCCGGATTGGTGGTTGGAAGGCCGATCAGCCGACGATCAGCTCGGTCCATTTCTGGTTCAGCCAGTCGGCCTTGTCGACATAGAGGTCGTAGCGCGGGACGATCGGCGGGATCTCCGACGACACCGCCGCGAACTCCTCGTCGGTGAGGTCGAGCAACTCGCGCTTGATCACCGGCGCGGTGCCGACCTGGCGGGCGAGGACCGCCTGGATCTCCGGCTGCGTCATGTAGTCGATGAAGGTCAGCGACTCCTCGAGCTTCTCGGACGCCTTGGATACCGCCCAGCAGCCGGAATCGGAGATGCCGCCTTCCTTCGGGAAGGTCGAGCGGACCGGGAAGCCGTCGGCCGCCGCGAGGCCCGTCACGTCGTGATAGTACTGGCCCATCGGGATCTCGCCCGACTTCAGCGCCTGCTCGAATTGCGCCTCGTCGCGGTACCAGAGCTGCACGTTCGGCTTCAGCTCGGCGAGCTTGTCCATTACCTGCAGGATGCCTTCGTCGGTCGACAGGATGTCGGTGCCGCCGAAGAAGGTGGTGGCCGTCACTTCCAGCAGGAACGAGTTGGAGACCAGCGCCAGCAGGCCGAGCTTGCCTTCGTTGGCCGGGTCCCAGAGGGCCGCCCAGCTTTCCGGCGCCTCAGGGTAGGTATCGGTGTTGGTGACGAGGTTGATGTACCAGGCCACCGCGCCGATGCCGGCGACGTCGCCGTTCGGATACTTGACCGTGAATGGCGGGAGCACGTCGTCGGCGCGGGTGATCTTCGAGACGTCGAGCGGTGCCCAGAGCTCGGTGGCGAGACCCTTTCGCATGGCGACCTGCGACATCATCGAGACGTCGGCCGGCGCCATGCCGGCCCGCGCCGCCTGCTCGAGCTGGACGAGCCAGGCTTCGCCGGTCGGCTCGGCAACGCTTTCGACCGCGATTCCGGTCGCCTTGGTGAACTCGGGGAAGATGCTCTTGTCGAAGGAGTCTTTGAAATAGCCGCCATAGACGCCGACCTTCAGCGACCTGTCCTGGGCGCGCAGGATGGAGGGCATCGCCAGGCTGGCGCCGGCGGCGGTGGCGCCGGCGAGCAGGACGCGTCGGTTGAGACTGAAGGGCGGTCGTGTCGTCATGGGTCGTGTCTCCGGTTGGGGGGTCGGGTAGGCGTTATCAGTTCCGGCCCGGCGTGAAGGGGACGAGGCTCAGAAGTTCGAACAGCATCTGCGCGCCGGCATGGGCGGTGTTGGTCGTCGCGTCGTATTGCGGCGCCACCTCGACCACGTCGCCGCCGATCATGGCGATGCCGGCGAGGCCGCGCAGGATCGCCATCACCTCGCGCGTCGTCAGGCCGCCGATTTCCGGCGTGCCGGTGCCGGGCGCGAAGGCCGGGTCGAGGCTGTCGATGTCGAAGGAGACGTAGACGGGGCCGTCGCCGACCACCGCGCGCGCCTTGGCGACGACGGCGTCGATGCCGAGTCCGGCGATGTCTTCTGCGTGGATGACGCTCATGCCGGTCTCGTGGGAGAACTCCCAGAGATATTCGGACGAGCCGCGGATGCCGATCTGGATCGTCCGCTCGGGGTCGAGGACACCGTCGAGCACCGCCTGCCGGAACGGGCCGCCATGGTGGAACTTGCAGCCGTCGAACGGACCCGACGTGTCGCAATGGGCGTCGATGTGGATCATGCCGACCGGGCGCTCGGCGCCCAGCGCCCGCAGGATCGGCAGCGAGATCGAATGGTCGCCGCCGACGAAGAGCGGCAGGGCGCCGGCCGAAACGATCGCGGCGGCGGTCCGCTGGATGTCCTCGTGCGAGGTCGCCAGATCGAAGCGGCTGCGGAACGGCACGTCACCGATATCGGCGACGTTGAGTTCCTTCGTCGGCATGGTCTTGAGCTGGTGGTTGTAGGGCCCGACCCGCTCCATGGTGCGGATCGCCCGCGGCCCGAAGCGGCTGCCGTTGCGGTTGGTGACGCCGAGATCCATCGGCACGCCGATCAGCGCGACGTCGAGGCCGGCGAGGTCCGGCGCCGACCAGTCGACGGCGCGATAGGGCGCGTCGAGAAGCGTCGGCAGGCCGGCATAGGACGCGACGCGCGTGCCCTTCGGGTCGAACAGCCGGTCGGCTACGGCGGCAAAGCCCGCATCGTAGATGCGCCGCTCGTTGTCGCCGGCGAAGCGCTCGCGCAACGCCGCCAGTTTTTCCTTATCCATCGATCGTCTCTCTTGTTTCAGGCGCTGCCGCGGCGCCGAGGCCGATGGCCAGGCGGCGGGCGATCTCGGTGATGCGGTCGGCCGAGACATTGGCGACGGCGAAGCGCAGATAGGCTTCCTGGCCGGGGCCGAAGAAGCTGCCGGGCAGCACCAGTATGCCGAGTTCGCGCACCAGCGCCGCGGCGATGTCTTCCGCCGGGACCCCTTCATAGGGATGGCGGACATAGGCGAAATAGGCGCCGATCTGCACGATCTCCCAGCCGTCGATGCCGGCGATCGCCGCGGCGAAGGCCTCGCCGCGGGCAGCGATCGCGGCCGCGCTCTCGCGCCGCCAGTCGGCCATTGCCGGGATCGCCCAGACGAGCGCCGCCTGGCCAGGACGCGGCGGGCAGATCTGGATGCAGTCGATGGCCTTCTGCATCGATGCCAGGAACGGCTCGCCGGCGATGATCGCGCCGAGCCGGTGGCCCGGAATCGCATAGGCCTTGGAGAAGCTGTAGAGGCTGACGAGATGATCGGCGGCTTCCGGGCGCGAGAACAGATCGTGCGTCGCGCCCGACCCCGGCGGCAGGAAGTCCCGATAGGTCTCGTCGAGGATCAGATAGAGCCCGCGCTCGACGCAGATGTCGAAGATCTCGGTGAGCAGTTCCGGCGGATAGATCGCCCCGGTCGGATTGTTCGGGCTCACCAGCAGGACGGCGCGGCACTTGTCGTCGAGCACGGCGCGCAGGCCATCGGCCGTCGGCAGGAATCCGTCGGCTTCGGTCGCCGGCAGCAGGCGCGGCTCGATGCCGGTCATGGCGAGCGACATCTGATGATTGAAATACCACGGCACCGGCAGGACGACTGCGTCGCCGGCCGTGGCGACGCCGAGCATGGCGGCAAAGAAGGCCTGGTTGCAGCCGGCGGTGATCGCGACCCGGCCGGGGCCGATATCGACGCCGTAGAACTCGGAGACCTGCCTGGCGTAGACGTCGCGCAGCGCCGGGTCCCCGAGAATCGGGCCGTAGCGCGCCGCGTCCGCCGAGGCGGCTGCCGCACCGAGCCGCTCGGCGAGCGGCGGCGGCGGGGCATGGTCCGGCACCGCCTGGCTGCAGTCGATCAGCGGGCCATGACGGCCGTCATAGGAATCGCGCCAGCCGAAGGCGCGGGCGATCGGCGCCGGCTCGACGGCCGCGAGGCGCGGATTGGGTGTCGGTCTGGGCATGCGTCGGGCGCCTCCGGGCGTGGGAAGTGGTGCCCTCATGATGGTCAACCATAACACCTGCCCGGAAGCTAGGCATCTGGACGTCTGGTTGAATAACCGCCTATCAATCCGAACCTTGATGATCTTCAAAGTGAAGGGCGCGCTCATGCGGGTTTCTGGAAGTGATCTGCGCCTGTTGCAGGTCTTCGACGCGGTGGTGCGGAACGGCGGTTTCGCCGCCGCCGAGCCGGAGCTCAACGTCGGCTCGTCGACGATCAGCAACCACATGGCGGCCCTCGAACAGCGGCTCGGCTTCACGCTCTGCCATCGCGGCCGGGGCGGCTTTCGCCTGACGGAACGCGGGCAGGCGGTGTGGGAGGCCTCGCGGCAGCTCGACAAGGCGCTGCAGGATTTCACCGCCGACGTCGCCGCGGTGCGGGGCGAGTTGCGCGGCGAATTGCGGATCGGCGTCCTCGACGCGATCTGGACCGACCCCGCCAACCGCCTCGCCGACGTCATCGCGGAGTTCGGCCGCGTCGCGCCGCAGGTGCGGCTGGTGCTCGGTCAGGAACGCCCGCAGGACATGCAGCAGAAGGTCGCCGACGGGCTCTATCACTGCGCCATCGGCAGCCATCGCGACCGGGTCGAGGGGATCGAGTACGACGCGCTCTACGAGGAACGCCACAGCCTCTATTGCGGGCGGACGCACCCCGAATTCGGCACCCCGGACGATTCGTTGTCGGATGACGTGCTCGCCGCGCTGCCCTTCGTCCATCGCGGCTACTGGCGCGAGGAAGATGCGCTGCGCTCGGTCGACTGGCGGGTCGAGGCGACGGTCTATCAGATCGAGCCGCAGATGATCCTGATCCGCTCCGGCCGGTTCATCGGCCTCCTGCCGGATCATTATGCGCGCGCCGCCGTGGCCGCAGGCGAGCTCAGGGCGATCCGGCCGAAGGAGATCGGCTATGTCTGTACCTTCGAGCTGTTCTCGCTAAGCGGCCGCCGCACCTCCGACATCACCGCGGCCTTCGTTGAAACGGTGCGACGCGTCTGGCGGAGCGGGACGGTGGCCGCGGCGGCTTAGGACCGCCAAGTAGGTTTCAATCCTCCGGGCCGATGCCGCGGTTTTCGCGGGAGTGCCAGAGACGAAGAATAAAGATGGTCTCTCTCTCTCTCTCGATTTCGTAGCGCAGCTCGTAATTGCCGACGAGAATACGGCGAACATCGCGCGGTTCGTAGGCTTCCAGCCTTTCTCCGAGGCGCGGATAGTCGAGCAGACGTTCGGGCGCGCGAGCTAGTTGCTGCACGACCCGCGCTGCCGGCACAGGCACTACCGGGCGCAGATGCTCATAGAGCCGCACCAAATCCGAGGACGCCTTCTCCGTCCATTTGATTTTCATGCGCGAGGCGGCAGCAGCTTCTCGTCAGACGAGAGACTATCGGCCCACGCCCGCACAGTCTGGTGGTCGATCACGCGGACGGCGTCTACGTCATCCAGTGCCTGGAGGGTCATCTGATGGCGGATCTCTTCTTCATCTACCCAAGCTGCAAGCGCCTGCTTCATGACCCAGTCCCGCGAACGGTCGAGCCGCATCGCAATAGCATCAACCTTTTCGGCGAGTGCCAGCGGAACATGAGTAGTGAGCACTTTGGTATCACCAGCCATTCAATCGCCCTTCATCAGTGTGATTGAAAGATAATCAGGACGAGGGGCGGGCGCAAATGTTGGTCGGATTCCCGGAAGGACGCCGCCCCCGTCCCCGAAAGCTGCCTCAGATCGCCCGGCTGAAGGACGTTTCGCCGGCGCTGCGGGCCTCGTCGAACAAGGCGGCGATGAGCCGGACGAAGGGCCGGCCCTTCGCGGTCATCCGAAGCGTGCCGCCTGACAGGGTGGCGAGGCCGGCGGCCTCGTATGGCGCCAGCCGGGCGGCGATGTCGCCATAACGGCCGATCCCGCCGACCTCGTCGAGATCGACGCGAAAATCGCACATCAGCCGTTCGATGATGATCGCGCGCTGGCGCGTCTGTGGCCCGACGGCGATGCCGCGCGCGGTCGGCAGGATGCCCTCGGCGATGCAGCGGCGGTAGTCGGCGACCGGCGCCGTCGTCTGGACGAAACCGTCCGGCAGCTGCGACACCGCCGAGGCGCCGAATCCGATCAGCGTCCGATTGTCGTCGTCGGTGTAACCCTGAAAGTTGCGTCGCAGGCGACGCTGCCGGGCGGCGACGGCGAGCTTGTCGCAGAGCCGCGCATAGTGATCGAGGCCGATCGCCTGGTAGCCGCGACCGCTGAACACCTCGGCGACGGCCGCTGCTTGGCGGAAGCGCTCGAGCGTGTCGGGCAGGGCGGCCTCGTCGATCAGGCGCTGGTTGGCCTTGCGCTGCGGCAGGTGGGCGTAGCCGAAGCAGGCGACGCGGTCCGGCCCGAGCGCCGCGACCTGGCGGCAGGTCGCCCGCACCGACGCCTCTGTCTGATGTGGCAAGCCGTAGATCAGGTCGATGTTCAGCCCTTCGATCCCCGCGACGCGCAGATGGCCGACGGCGGCGGCCACGAGGGCTTCCGGCTGGACCCGGCCGATGGCGAGCTGGACGATCGGATCGAGATCCTGCACCCCAAGGCTCACCCGGTTGACGCCAAGATCGGCGAGGCGGCCGGCCAATGCCGCGTCGACGAAGCGCGGGTCAAGTTCGATCGCGTGTTCTTCGAGGCCGCCGAGGTCGAACGCCTCTTCCAGCACTGCCATGACCGCAGCGAGGCCGTCAGCCCCGAGGATCGACGGCGTGCCGCCGCCCCAGGCGATGCGGGCGGCCTTCAGCCGCCCCGGCAAATGCCGCGACACCAGCCGGATCTCGGCCTCCAGGCTCTCCCGGTACGCCGTGACGACCTCGTTGCGATGCGTCGCCTTGGTGTGGCAGCCGCAATAATGGCAGAGGTCGCGGCAATAGGGGACGTGGAGATAGAGCGAGACGCTCTCGTCGGGGTCGACCCGGCTCAGCCAGGCGGCGTGCTGCGCCGCGCCGACCGCCGGGGTGAACTCGGCTGCCGTCGGATAGGACGTGTAGCGCGGCACCGATTGCAGCGCGAAGGGCGTCAGTTGCGCGTCCATGGCTCAGCGTCCTCGCGCCGGATGCCGGCGACGGACGGGCACCAGCCGGGGCCGACGCCGCACGATCGCCATGGCCATCGAGGCGAGCGTCAGGGCGCCGAGCAACGCCAAGGCGATAAGGGGAAGGAAAGTGACCATTTGGCGAGCCCTTCGTGACCGTGCGGCCGGCTCTCGAACCGGTCGTGACCTGGCAGGAGCATGACGAAGGGGCTCGTGGGTTCCTTGATCTCGGTCAATCAGGGTCGCTGCCCGGAGTTCACCGGGTGCTACCGGCCCTTCTCGAAGGCAGCGACCCGGAAACGTCCCGTCTGCCGCACCACCTGAAGCGGGGCGACGGCGGCAAACCAGCGCTCGGCTGCCGCAACCGCCTGCGCCGGGCGGATCGCCGCGTCGTCGAAGTCCAGCACGTGGTGGAGAAAGACGATCCGCCCGCCCGGCGCCAACGCGGCGTGCAGCTTCGGCAGCAAAGCGGCGAGATCGTTAGGCTTCAGGTAATAGAGGATTTCGGACGCGACGATCAGGTCGAACGGGCCGCGCGGCATGTCGCGCGGCAGCAGCGCGTGGCGGAAGGTGATGCGGGCAGTGCCGGCATTGCGGCGCCGGGCCACTTCCAGCGCCGTGGCCGAGGCGTCGACCGCCGTGAGGCGTCGGCAATGGTGGGCCAGGAGCCGCGTCGTCTCGCCATTGGCGCAGGCGAGTTCCAGCCCGCGGCCATAGTGCCGGTCGCCGCACGCTTTGAGGAGGACGTCCCGCTTCCACACCTCGAAGGGCGAGGCGGCGTAGTTCCAGGGGTCGGGGTCGGCGGCGAACTTCGCCTCGAAGCCGTCGGCGTCGATTACCCGTCGCATGGGCGGAGGTACTTCTCGACGGAGCCGGTCAGGCGATCGATCGTTTCCGCCGTCAGCCGGAAGCCTTCCGGGTCGTCGGCGATGAGATCGCTGGTCTGCGAGACATGCGCGGCGACGGCCCAGCGTTTTGTGTCGGCGGCCGCGCTGACATCGAAGGCGACAACCTCCATCTCGCCGGGCCGCGGCGCGTCGTCCGCTTCGCCCAGCTCGTCGAGCCAGATCGCGTATTCCAGCGTCGCGGGCCGCGGGCTTCGCTGCGCCAAGACCTCGGTGACCAGCCGCCAGCTGTCGCGGTGGTCGCAATGCGGATCGCGACGCCATGGCAGCAAGACGAGGTCCGGATCGAACCGCTCCACCAGATTGGCGACGGCGACCGCCGCTGCGCGCCAGGCCGGCGAGCCGTGCGGCGGCATCGCGGCGTCCTGCAGCCGCAGGAACGTCGCCGCGGCCGGATCGAGTCCGAGCGCGACGAGCGCGGCCTGCGCCTCGGTCTCGCGCTGCGCGGCAAGCCGCTCCCGCGGCCATTGCGCCGACCGGCGATGCGAGGCGCCGCCATCGGTGACGAACAGCGTGTGGATCTGCCGGCCGAGCCGCGCGAAGCTCGCCGCCAGCCCGCCGCACCCGAGCGTCTCGTCGTCCGGGTGGGGAGCGACGATCAGGACGCGTTCTGCCGTCACCGTTTCCGGTTGCATCAGCATCATGTGAGGCCGCTCTTGCCCGGCGCGGCTCGGTTGCCATTCGCCCTTGGCCATGGCGAGGCCGGCGGCGCGCAGCGCCCCGTCCGGATTGGGCTGGCGCAGATAGGTGCGCAGGTCCCGGACCAGCCGTTCGAGCCGATGCGGTACGATGAAGCCGCCGGCGCCGACGGCGCGCTCGGCATCCTCGAGGACTGTCATCGCCGCGGCCTCGACGGCCGAACGCGTGGCGTTGGCCATGGCGGTCAGCCGCGCTGCTGCCGGGCCTTCGCCGCCCGCATGGGCGGCAACCATCATTTCGTTGATCAGTCGAGCTAACGTCCGCCATCGCCGCCTCGACCGGCACGGCTGCGGGCGCATCCGGCTCGTCCGGCGCATGACGTTCGATCAAGGCTTCCGGGGCGAGCGAACAGCCGCCATCGTCATGCAGATCGGCGGGCAGCAGCGCGAGCTGGTTGGCCAGTCGACTTTCCATTGCCGCAGGCCGATGCCGGCACGGCGCGACGGCTGGCGCTGGAAACCGCGCGGACATACATCTCCCGCATTCGCCGCTCCTCGCATTCACCAGTCTGTCAGGCCGATGGCGCACTCCTGCGGAGCGATCGACAGGACAGGAAGCAACGACGCCATGGCTGGTTCCGCGACGCCCCGGTGTATTTCGTCGCAGCCACCGAGAGGGGCCGGTTGATGCGGCGAGCGCCTGATCCAGATCAACGACGGCGCGTGCATCGCGAAATAGTCGTCGAAACGACAGGCAGCAGCGCGATCTCGCCGCGCCACTGTCCCGAAGCCAGAGACGGAGACGTTCCCGCCCATGACCGATCATGACTTCGACCGCATCGACCGCTACTGGCGCGCCGCGAACTATCTCTCGGTCGGGCAGATCTACCTGCTCGACAACCCGCTGCTGCGCGAGCCCTTGGCTGTCACGCACGTCAAGAAGCGGCTGCTCGGGCACTGGGGCACGACGCCTGGCCTGAACTTCGTCTATGCCCATCTCAACCGCATCATCCGCGACCGGGATTTGTCGGTGCTCTACATTTGCGGGCCTGGCCATGGTGGCCCCGGCATGGTCGCCAATACCTGGCTCGAGGGCACCTACAGCGAGATCTATCCGGACGTGCCGCAGAACGCCGCGGGCATGCACAAGCTGTTCCGGCAGTTCTCGTTTCCCGGCGGCATCCCGAGCCATGCGGCGCCCGAGACCCCCGGCTCGATCCACGAAGGCGGCGAACTCGGCTATGCGCTGGCGCATGCCTATGGCGCGGTCTTCGACTCGCCCGACCTGATCGCCGCCTGCGTCATCGGCGACGGCGAGGCCGAGACCGGCGCGCTGGCGGCCTCGTGGCATTCCAACAAGTTTCTCAATCCGCGCGTCGACGGCGCGGTGCTGCCGATCCTCCACCTCAACGGCTACAAGATCGCCAACCCGACGATCCTCGGTCGCATGCCGCCCGAGGAACTGCGCTCGCTGCTCGTCGGCTACGGCCACGAGCCGATCTTCGTCGAGGGCAAAGATCCGGCGGTGATGCACCAGCTGATGGCGGCAGCCTTCGACGAGGCCTTCGACCAGATTGCCGCGATCCAGCAGGCGGCGCGTTCCGGCGGCGACAACGAGCGGCCGCGCTGGCCGATGATCGTCCTGCGCTCGCCCAAGGGCTGGACCGGCCCGGACGTCGTCGATGGCAAGATGGTCGAGGATTTCTGGCGGTCCCACCAGGTGCCGGTGTCGGGGGTCCACAGCGATCCGGGCCATCGCCAGATCCTGGAGAACTGGCTGCGCTCCTACCGGCCGGAGGAGCTGTTTGCCGAGGACGGCAGCCTCATGCCGGACCTTACGGCGCTCGTCCCCGACGGCGACCGGCGCATGGGCGCGAACCCGGCGGCCAATGGCGGCCGGCTGCGGGTCGAGCTCGACCTGCCGCCGGTCGACGCCCATGCCGTCGACGTGCCGACGCCGGGCGGCGCGCGCGGCGAGGCGACGCGGGTGCTCGGCGCCTATCTCCGCGACGTGATGGTGCGCAACAAGGACGCCCGCAATTTCCGCCTGGTCAGCCCGGACGAAGCGTCGTCGAACCGCCTCGACGCGGTGTTCGAGGTGACCGAGCGCGCCTGGATGGAGCGGATCGAGCCCTACGACGTGCATCTCGCCGACGAGGGGCGGGTAATGGAGATCCTCAGCGAGCATCTCTGCCAGGGCTGGCTGGAAGGCTACCTGCTGACCGGCCGGCACGGCATGTTCGCCTGCTACGAGGCCTTCATCCACATCGTCGACTCGATGTTCAACCAGCACGCCAAATGGCTGAAGGTGACGCGCGGGATCGAATGGCGGGCGCCGATCGCCTCGCTCAACTATCTCCTCTCGTCGCATGTCTGGCAGCAGGACCATAACGGCTTCAGCCACCAGGACCCGGGCTTCGTCGACCTCGTCGCCAATAAGAAGAGCGACGTCGTCCGGCTGTATTTCCCGCCCGATGCCAACACGCTGCTCTGCGTCGCCGACCATTGCCTCGCCACCTACGACCGCGTGAACGTCATCGTCGCCGGCAAGGCGCCGGCGCCGCAATGGCTCACGATGGAAGAAGCCAAGCGGCACTGCGAGACCGGCGTCGGCAGCTGGCCCTTCGCCTGCAACGTCGCGGACGGGGAGACGCCGGACGTGGTCATCGCGGCGGCGGGCGACGTGCCGACCATCGAGGCGCTGGCGGCGGTGGACATCCTGCGCCAGAAGATGCCGAGCCTGCGCATCCGCTTCGTCAACGTCGTCGACCTGATGGCGCTGCAGCCGAAGGACCGCCACCCGCACGGCCTCGACGACGCCGATTTCGACGCGCTGTTCACCACCGACAGGCCGGTGATCTTCGCCTATCACGGCTACCCGTATCTCATTCACCGGCTGACCTATAAGCGCGCCAACCACGGCAACATCCACGTCCACGGCTATCAGGAGGAGGGCACGACCACGACGCCCTTCGACATGACGGTGCTGAACGAGCTCGACCGCTTCCATCTCGTCATCGCGGCGGTGCGCCGGCTGCCGGACCAGGGCGGCGAGGAAGGCCGGGCGACGATCCGCCATTGCGAGGAGCGGCTCGCCGCGCACCGGCTCTATGTCGAGGCGGAGGGCGTCGACATGCCGGAGATCCAGGACTGGGGCTGGCCCTATGCGACGGCGGCCGATGCCGGCGACTGACGGCGTGCTGCTCTGCGGGACGGCCGGTTGATGGCGGATCTGGTCCTCAGCCTCAATGCCGGCTCGTCCAGCGTCAAGTTCGGGCTGCACCGGGTTTCCGACGCAGCGACGATGCCGGAGGCGGTGGCACGCGGCGCAGTGAAGGCCGAGGCGGGGGCGTGGCGCCTGTCCGCCGAGGGCTCCGACGGAACGCCGGGGCTCGACGAGACGCTGGCCGGTGCGTCGGATGATCCGGCACCGGCCTTCGCGCGGCTGCTCGCCTGGGCGGAGGAGGCGAGCGGCGGCCTCATCGCCGTCGGCCACCGCGTCGTCCACGGCGGGCCCGACTTCGCCGACCCGGTGCGGCTGACGCCGGCGCGCATTACGGCGATCGACAGACTGACGCCGCTCGCGCCGCTGCACCAGCCGCGCTGCCTCGGCCCGATCCGCGCCTTGGCGGCGATCCGCCCGGACCTGCGCCAGACGGCGTCGTTCGACACAGCGTTCCACCGGACCATGACCGGCCCCGCCACGCGCTACGGCCTGCCGCGTGAACTCGAGGCGGAGGGGATCCGCCGCTACGGATTTCACGGGCTTTCCTACGACTATGTCGCCCATCGCCTGGAAGCGCTCGAGCCGGGCAGCCGGGGTCTCAGGACGGTCGTCGCCCATCTCGGCAACGGCGCCAGCCTCTGCGCGCTGAAGGACGGCAGGAGCGTCGACACGACGATGGGGTTCTCGGTGCTGGACGGGCTGCTGATGGGCACGCGTCCCGGCACGCTCGACCCGGGCGTTCTCATTTACCTGATGCGCGAGCACGGCTACGGCGCCGACCAGCTGGAGGAGATGCTCTACCATCGCTCGGGCCTGCTCGGCGTCTCCGGCCGGTCGAGCGACATGCGCGAACTCCTCGGCCATGACAGCGCCGGGGCAAGGGACGCGGTCGACCTGTTCGTCCATCGCGCGGCGCAGCAGATTGCGGTCATGGCGACGAGCCTTGCAGGCCTCGACCGGCTGGTCTTCACCGGCGGCATCGGCGAGCACCAGCCGGACATCCGCGCGGCGATCGGCCGGCGGCTCGCCTTTCTGGGCGTCGTCGTCGATCCGGCCGGCAACGACGTCGGTGACGGCCGGATCAGCGCCGACAGCAGCCGTGTGACCGTGTTGGTCGTGCCGACGGACGAGGAGGCGGTCATCGCGCGCGACGCCGCTGCCGTCTGCCACGCCGGCTAAATCGATGACAGATCATTGACTTGCGCGAGGGAGCCTCGATGCCGGTCGAGCGTTGGTCTTGGGACCGCGTCGGATTGCCGGCGCAAGGTTCGCCGCGCGGCGGACGTATGATCCGAGGAGCCGACATGACCCTTCGCCGATTTTCCCTGCCACTTGCGGCCGTTTGCCTGTCCTTCGCGGCGGGCCCCGTGTTCGCCCAGAGCCAGCCGCTGCCCGACGCGCCGCCGGAGGTTCCGGCGCCGGAATCGACTGCGCCCGACATGCCGCCCGAGGACGATCCCTGCGCGCCCGGCGCCGCCCCGAGCGAGGGCGCCGCCGGGCAGGACGACCTGACGATGCAGTTGCAGGATTGCGAGAGCGTCCTGACCCCGCCGACGACGGGCGACACGGGCATCGAGGCGCCGGCGCCGGATGCCGATCCTGGCACGACCCCGGTCATCCCGCCGTCCGACCTGCCGGCGCAGCAGCCGTCTCTGTAAGGCGGCGCGGCCTCGACAAGGCGGCCCTGGCTCGTCATGTTCCCGCCCGGCGGTACCCGGGCGGGCGCTGCCGGCGTGCGGTGGGGGAGAGACGGGCATGAAGCGTTCGCGTGTGAACCAGATCCTGGAGGAGGGCGACGCCTTCATCCGTTCCTTCGGCTATGTCATGCCGCCCTTCGCCTATTTGGCGCCCGACGAGATGCAGCGGCGGCGGCACGATCTTTCGGGCATCGTCGAGGCGCGGCTCGGTTGGGACATCACCGACTACGGCCAGGGTCGATTCGACGAACTCGGCCTGTTCCTGTTCACCGTGCGCAACGGCCGGGCCGAGGACCTCATGCGCGGCCGCGGCATGCTCTACGCCGAGAAGATCATGATCAGCCGCAAGGAGCAGCTGTCGCCGATGCACCGCCACGTCGTGAAGGCGGAGGACATCATCAACCGCGGCGGTGGAAAACTCGTGCTGGAGCTGTTCATGTCCGATGCGGACGGCGATCCCGACAGGACGGCCGAAGTGTCGGTGATGACCGACGGTATCCCGCGCACGCTGCCGGCTGGCGGCTTGCTGGCCCTTGCCCCGGGCGAGAGCGTGACGCTGCTGCCCGGTGTCTGGCACGCCTTCTGGGGCGAGGGCGCGGACGTGCTGATCGGCGAGGTCTCGACCGTCAACGACGACCTCACAGACAATGTCTTCCACGAGCCGATCGGCCGCTTCGCCGCCATCGAGGAAGACGAGCCGCCGCTGCACCTGCTGGTTTCCGATTACGACCGCCTGCTGAGCCGCTGAGGAGGCCGGCGCCCCGCCACCCGCGACGCAAGGTCCGCGGTGGCCGCGGTGTCGCGCGCCCCGGCGCGGCCGACAGCTGTCGGCTGATCAACGCATGGGCACATAATCGGTTTTGTCTGCTCAATTGTTAGGCTAGATGACCGGTCATTGGGCGCTCATCCGCGCAAAGGACCGACATGATCAGCAGGACGAGGGACGCCGACGACCGGCCGGGCGTCGGGTTGCGCCGAGCTTTGCGGCCCTTCGGTCCGGTGATCGGCCCGGCCCGCCTGCGGGATGCGGCGATCGGGGCGTTCGGCGCCGGTTTGGCGTTGCTCCTCGGCGCAGCGCTGCTTCACGGATTCGGCGCCAGGCTCGCTGGCGGCGCCTATCTGATCGCGCCGATGGGGGCGACGGCGGTCATCCTCTTCGCCCTGCCCAACAGCCCTCTTGCCCAGCCGTGGTCCGCCATCGTCGGCAACACCATCTCGGCGCTTGCGGCGCTCGCCGTCCACCAGGTGACGAGAGACCCGGCTCTTTCCATCGGGACGGCGGTCGGCCTGGCGATCGGCGGCATGTATCTCGCCCGCGCGCTGCATCCACCGGGCGGAGCGGTGGCGCTGACCGCCGCGTTGAATCCCGCCATGCTCGACACGCTGGGCCTTTACTTCGTGGTCGGACCGGTCCTGCTCGGCACGGTGTCCCTGGTGCTTCTGGCGATCGTCTGGCATCGCCTGAACGGCCGGGTCTATCCGTTCCGGCAGGCGCAATCGGATGGTCCGCACGCGACGGCCGACAAGGCGCCGCAGCAGCGATTGGGGCTGTCGCCGGACGAACTGGCGCGCATCCTCGCCAATTACCGCCAGTCCGCCAATCTCGGCGTCGAGGACCTCGCTCGGCTGATCGCCGCTGCCGAACAGGTGGCCGCGGGACACGCGCTTCGCGAGATGACCTGCGGCGCGATCATGTCGCGCGATCTCGTCACCGTGCCTTCCGACACACGGTTGGCGGCGGTCACGGACCTGTTTCGCAGGCACGGGTTCAGTTCGATCCCGGTGGTCGGTCCTGGCGACATCCTGCTTGGCGTCGTCTTCCAGCTCGGCCTGATCCGCCAGGCGCGCCACGAGCCTCTGCGCAACAAGGCCGGCTTCGGCAGGGCGATGGCGGCCATCCGGCGGGACCGCACCCCCGACGTCCTGCATGCGGACGACGTCATGACCACGGGGCTTCCTTCGGTGACGCCCGAGACGCCTGTGGCGGCGCTGCTGCCACTGCTCTCCGATGGTGGTGAAGAAGCAGTGCCCGTCATGGCGGGCGACCGGATCGTGGGGATCGTCACCCGCACCGATCTGCTGTCGGCACTGGCCCGAAGCACGGCGCGCGGCGCCGGGTAGGCGCCGGCAACGGCAGCGCTGGTGTCGCGATCATCCCTCCCGGCACGACCCGGTTGGTCTAGGCGTCCTGCTCGGCGAACGGCAGGCTCGGCTGCGATGTCATGCCGGCACGGGTGCCGCCGGTCAGGGTCAGGGCCTCGGCTTCGCCCAGCGCGTCCGGGCGGGTGCAGCGGGGGCCGATGGCGACGCGCGCGCCGCTGCCCGCGGCTTCCAGGATGCCGGCCATGACCGCCAGCACGTGCAGCGCGACCTCGCCATTCGCCCGGTGCGGCCGGCCCTGCGCGATCGCCTGCGCCATCTCGGCGATGCCGGCACCGCGATAGTTGGCGTGCACCGGGTCGGCAAGTGGCCAGTTGGCGGCGCCGAACACGAAATGGTCCGTGGCGGTGCTGCTCCAGTCGCCGCGCTCGACGGCGGTCTCGACGACGCCGCCGAACCAGTTCGGGTCGGGGACCCGCATCGAGCCGTCCGTGCCGTGCAACTCCAGCGGGCGCAGACCGTGCTTCCAGACGTCCCAGCTGGCGAGGAACGTCACCTGTGCGCCGCTGTCGAATTCCAGCAGCGCCTGTACCGTCGAGAGCACTTCCACGCGGATCGTCTGGCCGAGGATCGGCGAATGCGGCGTGGTGACGGTTCGGGTCTCGAAGCCGACCTGGCCGCTCGCCTGGACGGAATTCACCGGCCCGAGCAGGTTGACGAGGGTCGAGAGGTAATAGGGGCCCATGTCGAGCACCGGTCCGCCGCCCGGCTTGAAGAAGAAGGTCGGGTCGGGGTGCCAGTTCTCCATGCCGTGCGACAGCACCGAAGCGACGCCGAGCAGCGGCTTGCCGATGATGCCGGCGTCGATCTGGCGGCGCGCCTCCTGGATCGACGCGCCGAGCACGGTGTCGGGCGCGGCGCCAACGCGCAGGCCACGGGATCCGGCAGCGGCGAGGATCGCCTCGCCGTCGGCGACCGAGGTCGCCAGCGGCTTTTCGGAATAGACGTGCTTGCCGCTTTCCAGCGCCGCCAGCGAGATTTCGGCATGGGCGGCCGGGATGGTCAGGTTGAGGACGATGTCGACGTCGTCGCTGGCGAGCAGTTCATCGACGCTGCGGGCTTCGATGCCATAGCTCTCGGCCTTCGCCGCTGCCGCCGCCGGCCGCAGGTCGGCGCAGGCCGAGAATTCGATACCGGGAAAGCGGGCGGCGTTGAGGAGATAGATGTCGGAGATGTTGCCGCAGCCGATGAGGCCGATGCGCGTGACCATGGCGGTTCTTCCGGTTCAGTTGCTGGAGGCGGCGAGGGCGCCCATGCGCTCGGCGCTGGTGCGGGCGAAGCGCTTAAGGTCTGACGGGTTGTCGTGCTCGGCGATCATCAGGGCTGCGCCGGAGCGTGCGGCAAGCGGCCAGAATTTCGCCCAGTCGACGACCCCGTCGCCGACATCGGCCCAGCCGTCCTCGTCGAGCTTCTCGCCCTCCGGCGCGATGTCCTTGACGTGCACCGCCGCGATCCGCCCGGCATAGCGCTTCAGCCAGGGCTCCGGATCGGCGCCCGCCCGGGCGATCCAGGCGACGTCCGCCTCCCAGAGGACGCCCGGCGCCAGCAGATGCTCTATCGGATAGGAGCCGTCCGGCAGGGCGACGAACTCGAAATCGTGGTTGTGCCAGGCAAGCTGAAGCGCCTCGTCGGCAAAGTCGGTGGAGAGTTTGGCCAGGCGCTCGCCGACCGCCTCCCAGCCGGTGCGGTCGGCAGGGCGTTCTTCCGGGACGATATAGGGGATCACCACCGTCTCGATGCCGAGCGTGCGGGTGATCGTGACGACGCGGTCGAACTCGGTCTCGGCCATGGCGAGGGCAAAATGCCCGCTCTTGGCGGTGAGGCCGTTTTCGTCGAGCAGCCGGCGGAAGCCCTCGGCGTCGTCGTACTGCGGCCGGTAGGTCTCGACATTGGTGTAGCCGCAGGCGGCGAGCATTGGCAGCACTGCCGCGTCGGGCGGGAAGTTGCGGGCCGAGTAGAGCTGGAACGAGATCGGGTCGGTGGGCGTCATCGCGGGGTTCCTCGGAGGGTGACGGCTAGAGACGGTCTTGGGTCGTGGCGTCGAACAGCGACGCGCGGGCGAGGTCGAAACTGAACGCGATCTCCTCGCCGACGCGCACGGCCTGGTCGCCGCCTGCCCTTATGGTGAAGGTCCGACCGGTAAAGCGCGTCCAGAGGATCGTGTCGGCGCCCATCGGCTCGACGATCTCGACGGTGCCGCGGGCCGGGACGTGACCGGGCGGAGGCGTCCCCAGGGCGACATGCTCTGGCCGGACGCCGAGAACGACGCGCTGGCCGGCCGTCGGTGGCACGGTGAAGTCGTAGCGCGAGGCGTCCAGCGTCTCGCCCTCCAGCTTGAGGGACAGCGCGCCGCCGCCCGAAGCGGTGGCGATCTCGCCGTCGAAGAAGTTCATGCCGGGCGAGCCGATGAAGCCGGCGACGAAGCGGTTGGCGGGGCGGCGGTAGATTTCCTGCGGCGGGCCGATCTGCTGCACCACGCCCCCCTTCATCACCGCGATCCGGTCGGCCAATGTCATCGCTTCGACCTGGTCGTGGGTGACGTAGACCATGGTGTTGCCGAGCTGCTGGTGCAGCTTCTTGATTTCGATCCGCAGCTCGTTGCGCAGCTTGGCGTCGAGGTTCGACAGCGGCTCGTCGAACAGGAAGACCTCGACCTGGCGTACCAGCGCCCGACCGATCGCGACGCGCTGGCGCTGGCCGCCGGAGAGTTCGGCGGGCTTGCGCTCCAGCAGCGGTTCCAGCTGCAGCATCGCCGCCGCCTTCGCCACCCGCGCGGCGATCTCGGATTTCGGCAGGCCGGCGACGCGAAGGCCGAAGGAGAGGTTCTGGCGCACCGACATGCGCGGGTAGAGCGCGTAGGACTGGAACACCATGCCGATGCCGCGGTCCTTCGGCTCGGCCCAGGTGACGTTGCGGCCGGAGATCCAGATCTCGCCGTCGGCGACGTCGAGCAGCCCGGCGATGGCGTTGAGGAGGGTGGACTTGCCGCAGCCGGACGGACCGAGCAGGACGAGGAACTCGCCCCGGCCGATGTCGAGGTCGAGCTGGTCGATGACCGGATGGGCGCCGAAGGCGATCCGCAGGTCCTTGACGGACACCGAGGGCTCGGTGGCGAAGCCGGTGGTCGGGGTCATGTTGTTCATCCCTTGACGGCTCCCGCCGCGATGCCGCGGACGAACCAGCGGCCCGACACGAAATAGACCACCAGCGGCACCGCCGCCGTCAGGATGGTCGCGGCCATGTTGAGGTTGTAGGCGCGCTCGCCGTAGGTGGAGTTCACCACGTTGTTGAGCTGCACCGTCATCGGCAGGTTCTCCCGGCCGGCGAAGACCAGGCCGAGGATGAAGTCGTTCCAGATGTGGGTGATCTGCAGGATCGCCGCGACGATGAGGATCGGCGTCGACATCGGCAGCATCACATGGGCGAAGATCCGCCAGAAGCCGGCGCCGTCGACGCGGGCGGCGTTGAACAGCTCCTGCGGCAGGCCCGCGTAGAAGTTGCGGAACAGGAGCGTCATGATCGGCAGGCCGAAGATGACGTGGATGATGACGATGCAGGCCAGCGAATTGTAGATGCCGACCGCCGAGAAGGTGCGCACCATCGGATAGATGAACACCTGGTAGGGCATGAAGGCGCCGATCAGGAGCACCGCGAAAAGCACGTTTGCCCCTTTGACCCGCCAGAAGGAGAGGGCGTAGCCGACGATGGCGCCGGCGGCGATCGAGAAGAACACGCTCGGCACCAGGATCTTCACCGAGTTCCAGAACCCGACCCTTATGCCGTCGCAGTTGAGGCCCGTGCAGGCGCTCGACCATGCCGATACCCAGGCGCTGAAGTCGAGCGACAGCGGCAGCGCGAAGATCGAGCCGAGACGGATCTCGTCCATCGTTTTCAGCGACGTCAGCACCATCACCACCGCCGGCAGCAGGAAGAACGAAGCAGCGATGACCAGGAAGGCGTAGAGCCCCACCCGGCCGATGCCGACGGTCTTGGGGCGCGGGCCGCGGGCGTTGGCGTCCGGCGTATCGGAAAGCGGCAGCGCGGGCGCGGTCGCGGCGGGAACGATCGACCGGCTCATGCCGCACCCCCGACCCGCTGGCGGCGGAAATATTCCAGGTACAGCCAGGGCGCGAGGACGGCGGCGACGGTGATCATCATCACCGTGGCGGCGGCGGTGGCGAGGCCGATGTTCTGCCGGGTGAAGAGGTGATCCATGATGAACTTCGCCGGCACCTCGGTGGCGATGCCGGGGCCGCCATTGGTCAGCGCGACGACGAGGTCGTAGGATTTGACCACCGAGATCGCCAGCAGCACGACGGCGGTGATGATGATCGGCCGCAGGATCGGCAGGACGATCGACAGGTAGACCCGCCATGCGGGGATGCCGTCGATGCGCGTTGCCTTCCATAGTTCCTGGTCGATGCCGCGCAGCCCGGCCAGCATCAGCGCCATGACGAGGCCGGAGGCCTGCCAGAGGCCGGCCAGCACCACGGCGTAGAGCGCCATCTCGCGGTCGACCTCCCAGTCGAAGCGGAAGCTCTCGAAGCCCCAGTCCTGCACCGCCTTCTGGATGCCGAGGCCGGGGTTCATCAGCCACTGCCAGATCAGCCCGGTGACGATGAACGACATCGCGTAAGGATAGAGGAACACCGTCCGCAGCGTGTTCTCGAAGCGGATCTTCTGGTCCAGCGCGACGGCGAGCACGAAGCCGATGACCAGGCAGCCGACGATGAACAGGAAGCCGAAGATCGCGATGTTCTGGATCGACACCAGCCAGCGGGCGCTGGCGAACAGCCGGCGATACTGGTCGAAGCCGACATATTCGTTCACCGGCAGCAGCCGCGAGGCGGTGAACGAGATCTGGGCGGTCCAGAGCATCGTGCCGACATAGGCCGCGAGCACCACGCCCCAGACGGGGACGAGCACCAGCGTGGCCATGCGGGGACGCGAGCGGCGCGTCGTCATGGGGCAACCTCAGCGCGGGAGGAATGCCGGGCGGGCAGCGTGCCACGCCCGGCTGTCAACGGAAGCGGGGGAGGTGACCGCCCGTCAACTGTCCTGTTCGAAGGCGGAGACGAAACCCTCGACGAACTCGTCGGGCGTCGCCGCTGGGTTGTTCCAGAACTGCGTGACGACGTCGTCCAGCGAGCCGATCAGGCCGGCGCTCAAGAGGATGTCGAAGACGGGAACCTGGCTGTCGGGGTCCTGCAGCAGTTCGATGCCCTTCTGGGCGCAGGCATCGAAGGCCGAGGTGTCGACGTCGGTGCGGATCGGCATCGACCCCTTCTCGAGGTTGAACGCCACCTGCGTTTCCGGCGCTACCATGGTCCTGGCGAGAAGATCCTGCGCGCCGAGCTGCGCCTCGTCGTCGACCGCCGGGAAGACGAAGACGTCGCCGCCGACCATCAGGGTCTCGTCGTCGAGGCCGATTGTGCAGCCATAGTCGGTTCCCGGCTCCTGGCCGGCATTGATGAACTCGCCCTTGGCCCAGTCGCCCATCACCTGCGCCCCGGCCTTGCCGGTGAGCACGAGATTGGTGGCGTCGTTCCAGTTGCGGCCGGGCGAGCCCGGGTCGACCAGGCCGCGAAGCTTTCCGTAGATCTCGACGACGGCGCGGAATTCGTCCGACTGGATCGCCTCGAGATCGCGGTCCTGGTAGACCTTGAGGTAGAGGTCTTTCCCACCATCGGCGAGCAGCATGACGTTGAACAGGATGCGCTCCTGCCAGGGCTGGCCGCCGAGCGACAGCGGGATGAAGCCGGCTTCCTTGATCTTCTCCAGCGCCGGGACGAACTCCGCCCAGGACGTCGGCGGCTCGGTCAGGCCTGCCGCCTCGAACACCGGCTTGGAATAGAACAGCCAGTTCTGGCCATGGACGTTGATCGGCAGGGCGTAGAGCTGGCCGTCACGGGACGCTGCCTCGACGAGGAAGGGCGACATGACGTCCTTCCAGCCCTCTTCCTCGGCGAGATCGTCGATCGGCCGCACCAGGCCCTGATCGACGAGGTCGTCGAACTGCTTGCCGGTGTTGAACTGCGCCGCCGTGGGCGGATTGCCGCCGACCATGCGGTTGATCGCGGCGGCGCGGGCGTTTTCGCCCATCGCGGTGGCGTTATCGACCCAGACGCCGCCGGCCTGCGTGTAGGCATCGGCGAAGACCTTGATCGCGGCGGCTTCACCGCCGGAGGTCCACCAATGCATGACTTCGGTTTTCGGGGGCTCCTGGGCCTTTGCCGGAGCCGACGCCAGCGACAGGGCGGAGCCTGCCAGAGCGAGTGCGATGAATGCTTTCATGCCTTCCTCCCTTATGGACCGTTGTCGGTCTCTGTAATCGATTACAAAGATGGTAATCTGAAAAGTAATCGATTACAAGCGGCTGAATTTCGCATTCGGAGCAGGCAGGTGGAACAGGCGAGTCGGCCGCCCCGCATCGGGGACGTGGCGCTGCAGGCAGGCGTTTCGGTCGCCACGGTCAGCCGCGCGCTGTCGGCGCCGGAGAAATTGCGCGACGAGACACGGCGCAAGGTCCTCGCGGCGGTCGAGGCGCTCGGCTACACGCCGAACAGCGTCGCCCGGCAGCTGCGGGGCGGCTCGTCGCAATTGGTGCTCGTCGTGGTCCCCCGGCGCAGCAACCCACCGTTCTTCTCCGAAGTGCTGCACGGCATCGACGTGACGCTGGCGGATGCCGGCTACGTGCTGATCACCGGCTACATGGAGGGTGTGGACCGCGACCTGCGGCTGATCGAGCTGGCCGCTTCCGGCAACCTCGCCGGGCTGCTGACCACTTCCGGCATGCTGCCGGAAGTCAGCGGGCGCTCGATCCTCGATGCCGGCCTGCCGGCGGTGGCGATCTGCGCCGATCCGCTGGTGCCCGGCCTGCCGGCGGTGCTGCTCGACGACGAGGCAGCGGCGCGGGCGCAGGTCGACCACCTCATCGGTCTCGGCCATCGCCGCATCTTCTACGTGACCGGACCAACGGGCAACTACAACGAGACGGTCCGCCACCGCGGCATCGTCGCCGGCATCGAGGCGGCCGGCCTCGGCCCCGAGGCGCTGACGCAATATGCCGGCAACTACCAGTTCACCGGCGGCGTCGCCGGCGCGCGCGCCTATCTGGAGATGGCGGACCGGCCGACCGGCGTGATCTGCGGCAACGACGAATGCGCCGTCGCCTTCATGAAATCCGTCACCGCGGCAGGCCTGGCAGTGCCGCGCGACCTGTCCGTGGTGGGCTTCGACGGCATCGAGTTCGCCGACTATTGCGAGCCGACGCTCACCACCATTGCCCAGCCACGCTTCGCCCTCGGCGCCGCCGGCGCCCGCCTGCTCATCGACATCCTCGCCGGCAAGACGCCAGCCGCACTGCAGGGCGGCGGCAAGCTGGTGATGCAGGGGCATCTGCGGGTCGGCGACAGCACGGGTGCGCCGCGGGGGTAGTGGCTCCCGCCGACGGTGACGTGATGGTCGGCGGCTGGCGCGGTGCAACTGGATCCTCGGGACGGTGCCCGAGGATGACGCCGGAAGGAAGGGATCGGGAAGTCGCTGGCGTTGATGGAGCGGTGCGCGGCAGCGGTGTCCGGCGCTGCCTAAACACGGCAGGACTGCCAGCAGCCACTCTCGGCGAGAACGCGTCGGTCTCTGTCACGGTCGTCATACTCGGGCCCCGTCCCGAGGATCCAGCCTTCTGCATCCGATCCGTCGACGAGGAGCCGTCGGCCGGGCGGCGGCGAAGCGTCGCCTCAATCGCGGTTCGGCGACCCCGGCTCCTCGTCGCCCGTGTCCGCCGGCAGCGTCGCGTCATCCGCCGCCCGCGGTGCATCCGGGTCGTAGGTGATGAAGAACATCCAGATCCCCCACGCGGCGATGCCGGCGGTGAGCACGCCCCAGATCGGCTCGTCGTTGACCCATTCCAGCACCGACCAGCCGATCACCACGGCGACGATCGCGATCCGGACCCAGAGCGGCCGGTAGAACGGGTGCTGGGCTTCCTTCGAGGCCATGGCGGCTCCTTGCGAGGCGGTCGGGGCGGGCAGGCCAGCGGCCCGGATCGGCGGGCCGCCGACCCGGGATGCGGATCAGACGGAGCGGATGGCGCCGCCGTCGCAGCGGACCACCGAGCCGGTGACGTAGCTCGCCGGGCCCGAGACCAGGAAGGCGGCGACGGCGGCGAATTCCCTGACGTCGCCGTAGCGCCTCGCCGGGATCGCCGCGAGCGCGGCGTCGCGGACCTCGGCCACCGACTTGCCGGTCTTCTTGGAATTGGCGGCGTCGAGCTCGTCGGTGCGCTCGGTGTGGATGCGCCCCGGCAACAGCATGTTGACGCAGACGCCGTCGGCCGCGACCTCGTTGGCCAGCGATTTCGACCAGCCGACCAGCGCCGAGCGCAGCGTGTTCGACAGCGCGAGATTGGGGATCGGCTGGACGACGCCGGACGAGGCGACGGTGAGGATGCGGCCCCAGCCGCTCTCGCGCATGCCCGGCAGGACGCGGTTGGTGAGGTCGATGACCTGGTGCACCATCATCTGGAACTGCGCGTCGAGCACGCCGACATCCATGCCGATGGCACCACCGGGAGGCGGCCCGCCGGTGTTGTTGACCAGGATGTCGATGCCGCCGAGCTTGTCGAGCGCCGCCTGATGCAGCGTCGCCGCGAAGTCCGGCGCCGCCAGGTCGGCGGTGACGTAGTCGGCCTTGCCGGCGCCTTTGGCGTTGATCGCCTCGCAATTGGCGGCGAGCTTGTCGCCGCTGCGCCCGCAGAGGAGGACGCTCGCGCCTTCCGCCGCCAGCGCCTCGGCGATGCCGAGACCGAGGCCGCGGGAGGAGGCAAGGACGAGGGCGCGCTTGCCGGTGAGATCGAGATCCATGGCGGAGCCTTTCCAGTTTCGTGTCGCCGCGGCGGCGCTGGCGCCGCCCGCGTTGTGTCGGCCCTCGGGTACAAGCCACGGACGGCCGGGGCAAGCCGGCCGGGCGTTTCGACTATTGTCCCGAGGGTAGTTGCGGGCACACCGGACGCCGGGGCAGGGCAAACGCCCCGACCCGGCGGCGATGGCTACTCGGCCGCCTCGACCTGCGGCAGGGCGGCGATGCGGGCGGCGCAGTACTTGAACTCCGGGATCTTGCCGTAGGGGTCGAGCATCGGGTTGGTCAGCATGTTGGCCGGGCTCTCGTTGAAGCAGAACGGCATGAACACCATGCCGTCTGCGACCTCGCGGTCGGCCCGGAGAATCGCCTCGACCGTGCCGCGGCGGGTTTCCACCGCGATCATGTCGCCCTGGCGAAGGCCCCTCCGGCCGATCTCGCGCGGGTTCATCGCCGCGATGCCCTGCGGCTCGATGGCGTCGAGGACGCCGGCCCGGCGGGTCATCGCCCCTGTATGCCAGTGCTCGAGCAGGCGGCCGGTGGTGAGCACCAGCGGATATTCGGCGTCCGGAATCTCGTCCGGCGGCAGGAGGTCTGACGGGACGATGCGGCCGCGCCCGTCCTCGGTCGGGAAGCTGGTCGTGAAGATGATCTCGTTGCCCGGCACGTCCGGCCCGTCGGCAGGATAGATGACGGACTCCTCCCGTTCGACCCGCTCCCAGGTGATGTGCTTCAGCGACGGCATCACCGAGGCCATCTCGGTATAGACTTCCGACACATGGCCGTAGTCCCAGCCGAGCCCGAGCCGCTGCGCCAGATCGACGATCAGCTCCCAGTCCTGTCGCGCCTCGCCCGGCAGCTCCAGCGCCGGCCGGCCGATCTGCACCTGCCGGTTGGTGTTGGTGAAGGTGCCGAGCTTCTCGGCATGGGCGGAGGCCGGCAGAACGACGTCGGCATGCCAGGCGGTCTCAGTGAGGAAGATGTCCTGCACGACGAGATGCTCGAGCATCGCCAGCGCGCCGCGGGCATGGGTCTGGTCGGGATCCGACATCGCCGGGTTCTCGCCCATGACGTACATGCCCTTGATCTCGCCGTCATGGATGGCGTCGATGATCTCGACCACCGTCAGGCCGCGCTTGGGATCGAGGGTCTGGCCCCAGAAGTTCTCGTAGCTCGCCCGGATGTCGGCATTCTCGACCGATTTGTAGTCGGGATAGTACATCGGGATCATCCCGGCGTCGGAGGCGCCCTGGACGTTGTTCTGGCCGCGCAGCGGGTGGAGGCCCGTGCCCGGCCGGCCGATATGGCCGGTGATCAAAGCGAGCGCGATCAGGCAGCGGGAATTGTCGGTGCCGTGCGTGTGCTGCGAGATGCCCATGCCCCAGAAGATGATCGAGCGTTCCGCCGTCGCATAGGTGCGGGCGACGTCGCGCAGCATGTCGGCCGGGATGCCGCAGACCTCGGCCATCGCTTCGGGCGTGAAGTCCTTGACCTTCTCCCGCAGCGCCTCGAAGCCGGCGACGTTGGCCTGGATGTACTGCTCGTCGTAGAGCTTCTCGTCGATGATCACGTTGATCATCGCGTTCAGCATGGCAACGTCGCTGCCGGCCCGGAAGCGCAGCGAGTGCGTCGCGTGGCGCATCAGGTCCTGGCCGCGCGGATCGATGACGATCAGCTTCTTGCCCAGCTTGGCCGCCTGCTTGAAATAGGTCGCGGCGACCGGGTGGTTGGTCGTCGGGCGGGCGCCGATGACGACGATGCAATCGGCCTTCATCGCGTCGTTGAACGGCGCCGAGACAGCGCCGGAGCCGACGCCCTCCATCAGTGCTGCGACCGAGGAGGCGTGGCAGAGCCGCGTGCAATGGTCGACATTGTTGGTGTCGAAGCCCTGGCGAACCAGCTTCTGGAACAGATAGGCCTCCTCGTTGGAGCCCTTGGCCGAACCGAAGCCGGCCAGCGCCTTGCCGCCGTCGCGCTCGAGGATCGACTTCAGCCCGCCGGCGGCGCGCGCCATCGCCTCTTCCCAGGTCGCCTCGCGGAAGATCGTCAGCGGATCGACGCCACGCATGTCGAGGTCGCCGCGCCTCGGCGCATCGTCGCGCCGGATCAGCGGCTTGGTCAGCCGTTCCGGAGACATCGCGTAGTCGAAGCCGAAGCGGCCCTTGACGCAAAGCCGGTTCTCGTTGGCGTAGCCGTCGCGGCCGTCGACCTGAACGATGCGGTTGTCCTTGACGGCGACCTTGGTCTGGCAGCCGACGCCGCAGAACGGGCAGACGCTGTCGACGACCTTGTCGAATTCCTGGACGGCGCGCTGCGTGCGCGTCTCGTCCATCAGCGACTTCTCGTAGAGCGCGCCGGTCGGGCAGGCCTGGACGCATTCGCCGCAGGTGACGCAGGTCGACAGGCCCATCGGGTCGTGGATGTCGAACACCGGCACCGTGCGGTTGCCGCGCTGCGCCATGCCGATGACGTCGTTGACCTGCACCTCGCGGCAGGCGCGCACGCAGGCGCCGCAGGCGATGCAGGCATCCATGTTGACGGCGATCGCCGGGTTGGAGACGTCGAACTCGGCCTCGACGTGCTCCGTGACGAATTTCGACGGGTAGCGGCTGCCCGAGACGCCCATCGAAGACGCCCACTGCCAGAACATCGACTGGTTGTCAGGGCCGTCCTCACGCGCCCGCATGTTGCTGGCGAGGAGCTCGACGACCATCTCGCGCGACTTTACCGCGCGCTCGGTGTCGGTGCGCACCACCATGCCCTCGGCCGGCTTGCGGATGCAGGAGGCGGCGAGCACGCGTTCGCCGTCGACCTCCACCATGCAGGCGCGGCAGTTGCCGTCCGGCCGGTAGCCCGGCATGTCGACATGGCAGAGATGCGGGATCCGCGTTCCCTCGCGCTTGGCGACGTCCCAGATCGTTTCGGTCTCGCCGGCCGCGACGGACTTGCCGTCGAGGGTGAAGTTGATCGTGCTGGTCATCGCGACAGCTCCTCACGGAAATGCGTCAGAAGATGGTTGACGGGATTGGGCGCCGCCTGGCCGAGACCGCAGATCGAGGCATCGCGCAGCACGGTCTCGAGGTCCCTGATGGCGGGCTCGTCCAGCGGCCCGTCGGTATCCAGCAGCGTCACCAGCTTGCCGGTGCCCTCGCGGCAGGGCGTGCACTGGCCGCAGCTCTCGTGCTCGAAGAACCGGAGCAGGTTGAGCGCCGCGTCCTTGATGTTGTCCTTGTCGGAGAACACCACGACCGCATGCGAGCCGACGAAGGCCCCCTGCAGCGCCAGCTCGCCGCCGAAATCGAGCGGGATGTCGCCCATCGACGCGGGCAGGATGCCGCCCGAGGCACCGCCCGGCAGGTAGCCCTTGAACGTATCGCCCTCGGTCATGCCGCCGCAATAATCTTCGATCAGCTGGCGCACCGTCACGCCGGCCGGCGCCAGCTTGACGCCCGGATCGCGCACCCGGCCGGAGACCGACCAGGAGCGGATGCCGGGATGGCCCGGGCTGCCGAGCCCGGCGAACCAGTCGGCACCCTTCTCGACGATGTCGCGCAGCCACCAGAGCGTCTCGACATTGTGGTTGAGCGTCGGACGGCCGAACAGGCCGATCTGGGCGATGTAGGGTGGGCGGTGGCGTGGCAGGCCGCGCTTGCCCTCGATGCTTTCCAGCATCGCACTTTCCTCGCCGCAGATATAGGCGCCGGCGCCGCGCCGCAGCTCGATGAAGCCGGGCGGGGCGATCCCCGCGGCTTCCAGGGCGGCGATCTCGGTCCGCAGGATCTGCAGCACCGCCGGGTATTCGTCGCGCATGTAGAAATAGATGCGCTCGGCCTCGACGGCGAAGGCGGCGATCAGCGCCCCTTCCAGCGTCCGGTGCGGGTCGCTCTCGAGATAATAGCGGTCCTTGAACGTGCCCGGTTCGCCCTCGTCGCCGTTGATCGACATCAGGCGGGGCCCCGGATAGGAGCGCACGAAGCTCCATTTCTTGCCGGCCGGAAAGCCGGCGCCGCCGAGCCCGCGAAGGCCGGCGTTCTGCATGATCTCCATCAGCGCCTCGATGCCGATGGTGCCGTCGCGGACCGTCTGGAGCAGTTTGTAGCCGCCGCCCGATAAATAGGTGAGAAGATCGTTGTAGGCCGGCACGCTGACGGCGGTCTCGCCGGCGGCGGCCATCCCGACGAGGCCGTCGCTGGTCGCGTGGTCGACCTCACGGTCGCCGATGCGGGCGGCGGGTGCCGCGGCGCAGCGGCCCATGCAGGGCGCGCGCACGACGCGGACGGCAGACGGGTCGACTGTGGCCGAAAGCTCGCCAAGCAGGGTCTCGGCGCCGGCCAGCATGCAGCTGATCGAATCGCAAACGCGGATCGTCAGCGGCGCCGGTTTCGGCTCGCCCTCCCGAACGACGTCGAAATGGTCGTAGAAGGAAGCGACCTCGTAGACCTCGGCCTGCGACAGGCGCATCTCTTCGGCCAGCGCGCGCAGATGCGCCGCCGACAGGCAGCCATAGCGGTCCTGGATCAGATGGAGGAACTCTATGAGGAGGTCCCGTCGCCGCTCGGCGAGACCCAGAAGTTCTCGAACCTCCGCCAGAGCGGTTTCGTCGAGGTCACGCCCCTTGGGCCCGCGATCGCGGGGCCGCCGGTCCTGCAACGCCATTCCTGCTCCTTCTACGGCGCCCACCGTATCGGCTCCCCCGCATAACGCGTTGGCGGCGAAGGCGGCAATCAAAAAAGCTCGGTTGGCGCCCACCGGATCGGCACGCGGCGGCGGCGACGGTGGCTGGGATGCGGCGCTGCAACAGTTTCGGCGAAGGCCGGGACGAGCCGGCGGGACGCGATCTCCGTCATGAACTGGCCGGAGAGCCAGCGGCCTGCCGTTCATCGGGTGTTCAGTTGCCAAATCCTACCAATAGCCAACCGAGAGAGCCCGGCGAATCAGCGTTCCACCGGATGGAGCGACAGGGCGCAGGGCATGCGAACGGACCGAAGGGACGGGCAATGATGGCGACGGAAAGAGGGAGCAGGAACGGGGCCGACGAACACGTCGCCGTTTCCGAATTCGTCACGCGGAGCGATGTCCAGCGAGCCCTGGACGCCGGCTTCTCGCGGGAGGACGTTGCCTACATGCTGGCGCTGCCGAACCCCGAGCAGTGGGACGACGATACCGCCCCGCGCGCCGCGCAGGGCTGAGAGGCTGCGTCCACGAGGCAGCTGCCTCCGGTCACGCGTTCAGTCGGACGAGATGATGAAACCCGTTGCTTCGCGCACGGCGTTCAGGCCGCGGGCCGCATCGCGGTTGCCGGCATTGGCGGCGGCGGTGAACACCTGCTGGGCGTCGCCGAAGCGGCCCAGCTCCAGATAGGCATAGCCCTGCAGCACCATGAGATCGAGCCGGTCCGGGGCGATCTGCGACCGCTGGTCCAGCGCGATCAGGGCTTCGACCGGCCGCTTCGCCCCGAATGAATCGAGTGCCTGCGCGCTGAGGATCGCCGTTTCGAGCTCGGTGCGCCGCTCGCGCGGCTGCGGCTCGCGCGCTGCCGCGACGGCCGCCTTGTCGGCAAGCCCGACCCGGAGATAGGCCAGGGCCTGGCCATAGGCGGCATCGCGCCGCGTCTGCGCGGAACCGGCGAGTAGGGCAATGCCGAAGGACGGTGCCGCCTCGATCGGCCGATTCAGTTCCATCAGGCACCAGCCGCGGTCGAGCGCCGCTTGTGCAGATAGGGTGCGCGGATCGATGGACGCGCTGCAGCCGCGCGGCGCACTGCGCTGCTGGGGTGCCGCGTATTGCGGCGCTGCCTGGGCAACGGGTTGCTGCATCGTTGGAGCCGCAGTGACAGGTGCGGCGGCGGGGGCAACAGGCGCTGCCGCAGCCGCTACCGGCGCCTGCGAAGCGGTCGGCGCCGCCGGCTGCACATAGGCCAAGGGTGCCGGTGCGGTGGTGGGCGAGGCGGCCTGCATCGTCGCCGCGGTCGCCGCGAGCGCGCCCGACGCGGTCTGCGGCAGCGTCGCGCCGGCCTGGCCGATCTCGGCAATCCGCGGCGAGCGGCCCTGCCATGCCGCCTGGAGGCGGGAGAGCTCCGCGGCGTCGCCGAGACGCTGGCTGGCCAGCGCCAGGCCGAAGGCCGCCGGCTCGCTGTCGGGCTGCCAGTCGAGCGACTGGGCGAACCATTGCGCCGCCGTCGGCAGCTGGTTGAGCCCGTAGGCATACCAGCCGAGCTGCTGCGCGCCGTTGGCATCTTCCGCCTTGGCGACCGCATCGACGATGGTCCGCAGGATCTCCGGCGACTGGACGATCGGCGGCTCGACGGCCAGGAGGTTTGCCGCCGCCGCCACATAGACGGTACGGGCGGCATCAGATTCGTCGGCGAAGGGGCGGATGATCGCCTCGGCCTCGACCGGTTGCGAGAGCGCCAGCAAGGCCAGCGCCAGCCCCTGCGATGCCTCGGACGTATCCGCGGCCTCCCGGGCCAGGCGGAACCATGCCTCGGCCGCGGTCGGCTGGTCCCGCCGCAGGTAATACCAGCCGAGCAGCAGGCGGTCGCTTGCGCCGCCATCGGCCTCGGCAAGCTGGCGCACGGTCTCGAGATCGGCCTGGCTGGCGGTCGCGCTCGGGTCGGCATTGCCGGCATCGACGGCCTGGCGGCTCAATTCGTTGCGGACGCCGGCGAACTCGTCGATCCCGTCCTCGCTCGGCCGCTGCAACGCGAGCAGGCTGTCCATCGCCGGCCGGTCGAGCCGCTGGATCGCCATCTGCATCGTCGCGAGGCGCTCGCCGGGATTGTCGCAATTGGTCAGGACGTAGCGATAGGCGTCGAGCGCCCGTTCCGGCCGCTCGGTCTCCGCGAAGGCCTCTGCCAGCCGCCAGAGCACGTCGACCTCGCTGCAGGTCAGGAGGCTGGGCGTGTCCCCGGCGACGCGAACGACCGTATCGTATTGCTGCAGGTTCGAGGCGTTGACCAGCCTGACCCGCGATTCCGCGACCGTCAGCCGGTCGAGGAGGTCGGCCGGCGGCTCCCAACCCGGCTCGCTCTCCTGCCGCGCCGCGATCGCCGCGCGGACTTCGGCGTATTTGTCCTGCGCGTAAAGCTCCCACATGGCGTCGAGCGACGGGTCGCCGATGTCCGGCACGGAAAGCGGATCCTCGGGCGGCGTCCAGTCGGGATAGAGCGCCTGCAGGCGGGCGATCTCGGCTTCGAGACGGCGGGAATCGCCCGAGCGGGCGAAATAACGCAGCGCCGTCTCGTCGACCTGCGGCGGCGTTGCCGGGGCGTCGGCACCCGGCTCTGCCTGTGCCAGCGGCGCATCGGCAACGAACGGGGTCCTAGCGGTCCCGCCGCGCGGTTGAACGGGCTCGTTGCCTGAAGCCGCCGCGGCTGGCGCAGCATCCGGCACCATCTCGCCGGCCTGCGCGCTGGCTTCGGAGACCATCGACCATTGGTCGCCGACGGCTGTCGTCCGCCGGTCGTCGCCGTCAGACACGTCGCGGGATGCGGCATCGGCGTTCAAGGGCAGGCGCGAGCGGTCCTCGCTCGTGTCGATCCACTGGCTCAGCGCTACCCCGGCGACGAGACCCGCCACCAGCAGCGACAGGCTGCGCCGAAAGGCGGACGTCGGCATCATTCGAGGCATTCCGGATGCGCCTGCGTCGCATAGGACAAGGACAGGAGATGCAGCGTCGAGGGATAATAGAGGGTCGGCTCGAAGCGCTGCAGCGCCTGTGGGATCGGCGTGTCGTCGAGGACGCAGCCGACGAGCGCCGGGATGATCGCGTAGCCGGGATCGGCGAGCGCGGTCTTGACGTTGCCCGTCGCGATATCGACGATCGCGACCTCGCCCGTCTCGGTGCTCATTCCGTCCGCCAGGGTCCGCAGCAGCGCGTCGTCGGTCACGCCGGCCCGCATCAGATAGAGCGGGATGCGCACGGCATTGTAGCCGAACTCTGCCGGAAAGCCGTCGGCCGACCGCGGGCGGGCCTGCAGCGACAGCCATTCCGGCGGCAGTCGCCGGGGGCCCAAGAGGGACTGCTGGAGCAGCGCGACCCCGTCGTCCGACACGGCCTGCCAGTCGGTGTCGGGAGCGATCTCGGCAAACACCGGAAAGGCCTCGAAGATCCAGTAGGACAGATTGATCACCGGCCCGTCCGGCCGCTCGTCGGCGCCATAGCCGACGGAGCCGGGCATGATCACCGTCCGGCCCTGCCGGGTGCCGATGAGTCCGGCTATGGCTTCGGCCATGGTGCGGCTCGAGGCCAACAATTCGGGCCGCTGCCATTGCCGGCCGGCCAGCGCCAGGGCGTAGGCGATCAGGATGTCGCCGTCGGTGGCATTGTTCGGATCGGTGACATGGGGCGTCGCCGCTGGATCCCATTTCCACACCGACAGGCCGTCGTCGCGCAGCAGCAATTCGGTCCGCGTGAACGACCAGATCAGGTCGAACGCCGCCATGTCGTCCGCCAGAGTGGCGAGCAGCAGCCCGTAGCCCTGGCTCTCGCTGTGCGAGATGTTGCCGTTGCCGTCGTCGATGACCCGACCGTCCGGCGCGATGAAGCTCTGCTGGTAGGCGGTCCAGTCGGCGGTCCGGATCGAGGCTTGGGCGTCGGCCATCGTCGTCGTCGCGGTCAACGCCGCGAAGGCGGCGGCGAGCGCCGCGCCCCGGTATGCGGCATGGATCACTTCCGTCTCCCCAGTTGCGCCACGAAGGCTGTCGTCACGAGCCCCAGCAGAAGCGCGACGATCGCCAGCAGGCCGGCGTAGGAGAGGACATTCTCCGACAACCAGTTCGCCGCGACCAGACGCAAATTCGAGAAGGAAACAGGCTGGGACTGGACCAGGATAGGGGCCGCTCCGTGGATCTGGGTGAAAGTCTGCGTCGCCGCATCGTAAGTCGTGATGCTGTCGCCGAGCTGCCTCCAGCCTTCATGGGCGGTCACGGCCTCCATGCCGGCCGTCAGGTCGGCGGCTGTTGGGGCGTTGAACGCGGTCCACACCTTGTCCCCCGACGGGCTCATGCCCTGGGCGATCATCAGCGTTGCCGAAGGCGGCGGCATGAACTCCGCTTCGCCGACCGGCCGCAGCCTGATCTGTTCCGGAATGATGTCGAACTTGGCGGTCATCCAGTCCTGGAATTCGCCCAGCCGCTGCTGCCAGCGTCCCGCGCCGACCTCGCCCTGCCAGCGGGCGGCGATCACGCTTTCCTCCGCCGATTCCGGATCGGCTCCCTGGTTGCCCCAGTCGGTCTTGACGGCCTCCGAAACGCTCAGCCGCGGCAAGACGCCGGCCGGCATCTGATCGGCCGTCCCGATGAACAGCGCATCGCGGGCCGCGGCCGCCGCGGGTGACGACTGGATGATGAAGGGGACCGGGCGCCCGGCGAGGACCGAGAGCCGACCGAGCAGCGTCGCGGCGGCCGAGATGACCGCCTCGCCGTTTCTGCCGCCGCGCTCGATCAGGAGGGGAAAGGGCTCGGCCTGGCGATTATAGGGCGAGCCCACGCCGCGCGTCGGCGCCAGGTCCGGGATGCTGTGGATGCGGGCGAAGTCCGGAATCTGCAGTTCCGACGTCTCGAAGATGGCGAAGCGGCTCTTCTCCTCGCCGTTTCCGACAGGGCTGCAGACCGTGTCGTCCTCGGTCATCAGGATCGCCTCGATGACGATCTCGTTGCTCCCTGGCCGCAGGTGCCGCATCGTGAACTCGACGGGGAAGTTTTCGAGGACGGCACCCCCCGACGATCCGAGCGGCACCGTCGTCGCGATGTTGCCGTTGACGTAGATGTCGAAATGACTGCCGGTCCCGACGTTTCCGGCATAGGCCGCATCGAGCAGGATCGTCCCCCTGCCGTAGGCTGTTGCATAGAAGTCGGAGGGCATGCCGATCGTGAAGTCGGTACGAAAACGCCGCCCGCCAAATTCCTGCGTGTCGACGCCGAGTTCCTGGAACGTCACGTTCCGCCCCTGCAGAAACAGCGGGCTGTCGGGCGTGCGCCACGATCGCTCCGTCAGGGCGCTTCGGCTGACGGATAAAGGGCGATCGATCGGCGCGAGCATGCGTTGGATCGCGGTGTCGACGGCGTTCCAGTCGGGACCGGTGACGACGAGGACGGTGACCGTCGGATCCTGTTGCAACGACGCGAAGCCGAAGGTCGGCTGTGTCGTCGCGGCACCGGGCATGGCGGTGACGCGGCTCGCCAGATCCGCTGCCGGGCCGAGCAGCACGGTCAGTTCGCCGTCGCCCGGTACCGGCACCACGTCCCGTACCACATCGATCGTCTGGTTCGGCATGCTCGCCAGCAGGGCCAGACCCTCCGACAGCCGGATGATCGTGTCGGCAACCGGGCTGATGTCGCCGGGGGGGACGTAGATATGGAAGCGGGTCCTGCCCAGCGCATCCGCGCCGACGGCGCCGATATCCTCCGTCCGGCGGAGCTGGCTGGCGTCCGCGGCGGCAAATTCGATGTAGGTCTGCGCCGGGTCGATGTCGGCCCAGATCTCGTAGGTCGAGGAGATCGTGCAGTCGGTGCGGTGACGGAGCGAGGTGGCGAAGCGGACGTCGTTGGCGCCGGGCAGAAGCAGACCTGCCGGGATGGTGGCCTTCAACTGCTTCACGCCCTCGGGCGAGGCGACGGCTTCCTCGATGACCTTCGTGCCGTTGATCGTGACGACGAGCCGCGACGGCTCGGGCGCCACGAAGATCGCACTCTGGTAAGCGATGGCCAGCTCGGCCGGCGAGGCTGCCTGTTCGGCGGTCAGGAAGATCGACCAGCTGCGCGTCGCGATCTCGCCCGCCAGGACGAGGCTTTCCATCGGCAGGATATGCCGGCGGAACGGGCTGGCCGCGGGCGTCTCGGCCGTCGTCGCCGTCCCCGCCTCGTCGTCCACCGTTTGCGAGGGCGGTCGAGGGGCATTCGCGCTCTCGGGCGCCGGTGTTGCTGGCGGCGAAGTCGGCTGCGACGGCCGGGCAGGGCGAGCGACCGGCGGCGGCGCAGCGGGGGTGGTCGCCTGCGGCGGAATCGGAGCGACGGTGTCGGCGGGCCGCTCCGGGCTCATGTCGAAGGGTGCCGGCTGCGCCTGCAGGGGGATGGTTGCGAGCATCAGGAGCGCCGCGGCGCCGAGGAAGCACTTCACTGCGTCACCGCCCGCTTCTGCGCCGGGCTGGCCGACTTCTTCGGGCCCATCGCGCGGCGCGCCAGGTAGCTCAGCCCACGCGAGGTCTGATAGAAGCAGAGCCCGATGAACCATCCCGTCCCGCGTATCAGGCCCGGGTTCCGGCGGCGGCTCAGCTGGAACGAGCGCCACTGTTCGGAATTGGCAAAAATCAGGTCGGCGATCAGGAAGTGGTCGGTGGCAGCGTGGACGATGTAGCTGCAGCCGATGGAGGCGCCGTCGCTCTCCTTCTGGCAATTGCGGATCTGCAAGCTGAGCGTTGCGGTCTCTTCCGACGAATGCGGCTGGAATCGCAGTGTGGCCGGTCCGTTCTTGAAGGTCTGCAGCGGCGAGTCCCCGAACACCTGGACGCGCGCGCCGCCGACCGAGACATCGTTGATGGTGGCCGGAAAGGCCTGGTCCCCGACCAGAAGCTCACAACGCCGAGCGACGCCGATCCGGCGCGAGGAACTGCGGGCGCCGCGCTCGGAGACCACACCCAGCGCACAGCCGGCGATCAAAAGGTTGAGGACGTTCCAGCCGCCGACGACGAGCGTCAGGTCGGCCTGGGCCGGCTCGTTGATGACCCGCCAGACGGTCGCGGCGACGCCGAGCAGCAGCACGAAGAAGATGACGAAGAACGGCAGGCTGATCTCCGACAGTCGGCTCGTCAGTATCGATTCGTCTTTGGCGGTGACGTTGAAGGTCGGCCTGCGCGGGTTGATGAGGACGGAAACCACGGCCGGCAGGAGATGCACCGTCTGGACATATTCGTAGAGTTCGGAGATCCACGGCCAGCGAAACGAGCCATAGAGATAGTTCTGCATCATCAGGTTCACGATGATGTAGGTCGACGTATAGGCGAGGAACTCGCCGCCCGAGGCATTGAAGATCTCGAGACCGAAGAACAGATAGAACAACGGCGCCACGAGGAACATCGTGCGCGGAAACGGGAACAGCCAGAACAGCGTCGACGACATGTAGCAAAGGCGCTGCGGGAACGACAGGCCACGCTTGAACAGCGGAAAGCGGAACAGCATGATCTGCATCATGCCCTGCGCCCAGCGGCTGCGCTGCTGGATGAAACTGGCGAAGGTCGCCGGCTGCAGTCCGGCGATCAGCGGGATGTCGACATAGAGGCTGTTCCAGCCGCGCGAGTGCAGGTCGAGCGCGGTCTCGCAATCCTCGGTGATCGAGACGCCGCTGAAGCCGCCGGCTTCGTCGAGCGCCTCGCGCCGCAGGACGGCCGCCGAGCCGCAGAAGAATGCCGCATTCCACTTGTCGAGACCGCGCTGGATGATGCCGTAGAACATCTCGTTCTCCGACGGCATCTTCTCAAAGGTGCTCAGATTGCGCTCGACAGGGTCCGGGTTGATGAAGAAATGCGGCGTCTGCACCAGGAACAGCCGCGGATCCTGCTCGAAATAGCTGACCGTCTGCAGCAGGAAGTCGCGGGCCGGCGCATGGTCGGCGTCGAACACCGCAATCAGTTCGGCATCGGAATGCAGCATCCCATTGTTGAGATTGCCGGCCTTGGCGTGCTCGTTGCGCTCGCGGGTCAGATACGTCGCGCCAAGGTCGAGGCAGAGCTGCTTCAGGATGACGTGCCGCTTTTCCGCCGCCTGCGCCGTTCCGGCGTGCTCGGCGGAGCGCTTCTGGCTGGTTGCGCCGTCATCCAGCAACCAGACCTTCATGCGGTCGGACGGATAGTTCATCTTCAGCGCGGCGGCGAGCGTGTTGGCGAGCAGCGTGTAGTCTTCGTTGTAGCTGGGCACGAAGACGTCGACCGACGGCAACCGGTCCGAGTGCGGCGTGTCGCGGCCGCTGCGCGGCGGCAGCGGCGCCGCGACGACGAAGAGGCTGAGCGCCAGCATGAAGACGCTGTACATTTCCGCGAGATAGAGCAGGAAACCCGGGATGAAGTTCTCGAGCTGGTTCACCGGCGGCAGGGTGCTGGTCGTGCGCCAGTAGACGTAGCGCAGGACGATCGTGGTGCCGAGCGCCAGCGCGATCAGCCGCCACGTCCCGCCGAGTTTCAGCACCTTCAGCAGCATCATGACGCCCAGCACCAGCGCCACCGCGACGAGTTGCGCCTGCAGGCTGATCGGCAGGGTGATCACCAGCAGCGCCAGCGCAGCGGCCAGCAGCCAGGCGATCGCGAAGAGGATTTTCAGCATGCGCCTGCCGCCTTCTGCGCCGGTGTGCAGGATGAGCGCGACGGCATCAGCGGCGCCGGACCCGAGGCAGGCGCCGGTGTGGCGGCGGGCGCTGCCGTCGCAGCGGCACCGGAGGTGCCGGTGACCGTCGGCGGGCCCGGAACGGCGGTCGCCGCCGGCGTTTCAGCCGGCGTAACGGGTGCCGCGCCTTGCGCCGAGGGCGGTAGCGGGATGGGCGGGCCGACTGGTGCCGGAAGGGGTTCGACGGCCGGCACGGCAACGGGCGCCGGCGTCGGCGCCGGGCTCGCCGCGCGGCGAGCCGGCCGCGTCCGTGTCGGCTGCGTCGGGCGGACGGGCGCATCCGCGAGCACCGGCTCGTAGCCGCCAATGCCGGTCGGGTAGATTGGCGCACCGGGCTGGCCGATCGCGGCATCCGGCGACGGCGGGGCGCCATAGGGGTTCCAAGCCACGCCGGCGAAGAAGGCACGGATCCGCACGCCGTACATCACCGACAGCAACGTCGCCTCGCTGGCGCCGGCATCGCACAGGCGGAGCCGAAGCTCGATGGCGCCGTTGGAGCGGAAGATCAGCGGCGGCCGCGGCGTGCCGGCGATCCGCTGCCAGGCGTAGACGCAGGTGTCGCCGGACAGCGCCCGCCCGATCGCGTAACCGAACGGCCCGTAATCGTTCTGCACGAAGATCGCCGAGCGGGCCATCGCCACGCCGGGAAAGGCCTCGCGCATTTCGGTCGAGATGTTGGTGATGGCGAGCGGGCGGTTGCGCAGGTTTTCCCGGCCAAGTCCGGTCGTCCCGACCGGGCCGAAGAACTGCGCAAGGAGATAGTTTTCGCCAGGGCTGCGGCCGTTGCTGCGCAGCAGGATCTTGTGCTCGGTCGCATTCGGAAAACGCTGCTCGACGACCGCGATAACGGCAGGGCCGCCCACCGGCGGCAGGGCGAATGCCTGCTCGGCGGAGACGATCGTCGGGCTGGAAGCGGTGATCGGCTGGCCGACCGCGCCGCAGCCGGACGCCAACGCTGCCGAGGCGATCACGGCCAGGGCGCGGGCTCGCCGTGCAACGCTCACCGCCATCCAGCCGACACGAGGCTGGCGAACGTGTCGCCGCAGAGCAGACTTAACGATGGCACGCATCCCTTGTGCGATCCTGCTCGCCGCCGCGGCGCAGGACGGACCTCGTCGTGCCGTTTCGGTGCATCGGACGAGTCGGCCGACCATAACCATGTCCATCCGGCCGAGCGAGCAAAAGCTTCGCCAAGGTTGCACCCATAGCCAAACACGGAAATCCATGTGGCTGTTTGGCAACAAGGAATCCGCACGCTTTGGCGTCACATGAGCGCTCATAGAGCTCTTCGCCTGCAATCGGAGGGATTGAACGGGCATCCAGCCATGAGCCAGCAGGAGGCGATGCGGCTTTCCATATTCGCCTCTGCCACGCCGTCCGACCGGGAACGGCGAAACCTCCGGACGACTTGGCCGCTGTTCGTCCGAAGGCCGGCATGCTGCCATCCGCCGGCCGCCGGGAACCTTGAGGGCCTCAACATACGTCCTGCCGGGCGCGATCTCGGCCGGCGGTGAACTGACCGGTGGACGCGTGCGGCTTTGGTGGGCATAGGGAGCCGGGACGTGCAGCCGGAGAATGCCCTGAAATGTCGTGGGACGCGTCGCGTGCGGGCAGAGCCTGGCGCTACTTGAAGGCGTCGATCCAGCGCCGGGCGGTTTTCCTCGTCCCGACCGCGGCGCTGATCGGCATCGTCGCCGGCGCGGTGGTCGCCGGCATGACCTTCACGATCCGGGTCCTGCATCGGCTGCTGTTCGCCGTGCCGGAGGGCGAACGCCTGTCGGCGCAGGTAGCGCTGCTCGATCCGCGCATGGCGCTGGTGCCGGCGCTGGGCGGCGTACTGGTCGGCCTGTCGATATTCTTCGTTCGCCGTTTCCGCTCGCGCCCCCCTGTCGATCCGATCGAGGCGAACGCCCTGCATGGCGGCCGCATGTCGTTTCGCGAGAGCGTCATCCTCGCCGCCCAGACGATGGTGTCGAACGGTTTTGGCGCATCTGTGGGGCTCGAGGCCGGCTACACCCAGATATCCGCCGCCGTCGCCTCCTGGGCGGGGCGGGTGCTGGAACTGCGGCGGGGCGACGTGCGCATCCTGGTGGCGTGCGGCGCGGCCGGTGCCGTCGCGGCCGCCTTCGATGCGCCGCTGACCGGTGCATTCTATGCCTTCGAATTGATCCTCGGCACCTACACGATTGCCGCCGTGGCGCCGATGATGGCGGCAGCGCTCGCTGCCACGCTGACGGCGAACTGGCTCGGGGCCGTGCAGTTTTCCATCACGATCGGCGAAGTCGAGGCGCTGCAGGCGGCGGACTACGTACCGTTCCTGCTGCTCGGCCTCGTCGGCGGCGGCGTAGCGATCCTCCTGATGCGGCTGGTAACGCTGGTTGACTCGCTGTTCGGCAAGATCGGAATCCGCACCGAGTTCCGCCCGGTGCTCGGCGGCCTCGTCGTCGGCGGGCTGGCGCTGATCACGCCGCAGATCCTGTCGAGCGGCAATGGCGCGCTGTATCTCGACCTGACCGAGGAGCCGGCGCTCGCGATCATCTTCGGCGTTCTCGTCCTGAAGATCATCTCTGCCGCCATCTCGCTCGGCAGCGGCTTCCGCGGTGGCCTGTTCTTCGCCTCGCTCTTCGTCGGCGGGCTGCTGGGGACCCTCTTCGCGGCACTCGTCGCCGTGGTCGCGCCGTCGGTGGCGGCCGGGCCGATCGAGACGGCGCTGGTCGGCATGACGGCGGTGGCGACCGGCGTCGTCGGCGGGCCGCTGACCATGACCTTCCTCGCCCTCGAGGTCAGCGGCGACCTGGCACTGGCCGGCGGCGTGCTGGCAGCCGCCATCGTCGCGTCGCTGCTGGTGCGCGAGACCTTCGGCTACTCGTTCTCGACCTGGCGGCTGCATCTGCGCGGCGAGACCATTCGCAGCGCCCAGGATGTCGGCTGGATCCGCTCGCTGACGGTCGGGTCGATGATGCGCACGGACGTGAAGACCGTACCGGTCACCACGACGATCGCCGAACTGAAGGCAGCGTTTCCGCTTGGCTCGACATCGCGCGTCGTGGCGGTCGACGGGGAGGGCAAATATGCCGGCATCCTCCTTCTTGCCGACGCCTACGGAGAACGCGAGGAGCCGGAGGCCGACAGCCGCACCGATATTGCCCCGCTCCTGAAGTTCGACGACGAATGGTTGTCGCCGGCGATGAATGCCCGGACGGCAGCGGGTTCATTCCAGCGGGCCAAGGCCGAGGAACTGGCAGTGCTCGACCGGGAAAACCAGGTGGTCGGACTCCTGACCGAAGGCTACCTGCTCCGCCGCTACGCCGAAGAGCTGGAGAAGGTGCGGCGAGACCTGTCCGGCGAGCGGTGATCTTCGGCTGATCAAGGCCCGATCCGTCGATTACCGCGCTGGCGCAATGAGCCTTGTTGGCGCGACACGGCGACGGCCGAGGCTTTCCAAGCGGCTGCCGGGCGAGGCGGGTTGCGGACTCGGTGCGGTCTTCTCTACGTTCGCGCGAGCGACCCTGAACCTCTCCCACCATCAGTCCTGGACATTGTCAGCATGCAGAAACCGCCGGACCATGGTCTTGAGCCGGGCCGAAACTGCTTCCGGATCGACACGGCGGATCGGGCCTCGGTGATCGTCGATGCCGACGACTATTTCCACTTCGCCCGGGCCGCGATGCTGGAGGCCAAGCAGCGCATTACCCTTGTCGGCTGGGACTTCGACGCGAGGATCGGCTTCGGCCGCAATGTGGCGGACGACGGGCCGCCCAAGCTCGGAAAGTTCATTCTCTGGCTGGTCGAGCGCCGGCCCGAGCTCGAGGTCTTCCTGCTGCGCTGGGACGTCGGTGCCACAGCGACCTTCGTCCGCGGCACGACGATCCTGCGTCTGATCAGCTGGATTCGCCATCCGCGCATCCACACCAAGCTCGATGGCGCCCACCCCACGGCATCCTCGCACCACCAGAAGATCGTCGTCATCGACGATTGCTTCGCTTTCTGCGGCGGCATCGACATGACCGGCGATCGCTGGGACACGCGCGAGCATGGATACAAGGACGAGCGGCGGCGCCGGCCCACGACGAACCGCCGCTACAAGCCCTGGCATGACGCGACGTCGGCCTTTACCGGACCGATCACCACCTCGCTCGCCGAGGTCTGCCGGCAGCGTTGGGAGGCAGCGGGCGGGACGCCGGAAATGCCACCAATCAAGGGTCTGACGGCCAGCTGGCCGGAAGGCCTGTGGACCCAGTTCCGCAACGTCCCAATGGCGATCTCTCGCTCCGCCCCGGAACAGGACGGCCGGCCGGCGGTGCACGAGATCGAGCAGCTCTATGTTGACCAGATCGCACGGGCCAAGCGCTTCATCTACGCCGAGAGCCAGTATTTCGCCTCGCGTCGCATCGCCGAGGCCATCGCCGCACGGCTCGACGAGCCGGACGGCCCCGAGATCGTGATCGTCAATCCGCAATCCGCCGAAGGTTGGCTCGAGCCGGTCGCCATGAACACGGCAAGGGCCCGCTTCGTCGAAGCGCTGCAGCGTCGGGATCGGCACGGTCGCTTCGAGATGTATCATCCCTACAACGAGGGCGGCGAGGCGATCTACGTCCATGCCAAACTGCTGGTTGTGGACGATCAGGTGCTGCGGATCGGCTCGTCCAACATGAACAACCGCTCGATGCGCCTCGATACCGAATGCGACGTGACGATCGACGCCGCGCTGGTGGACGATCCCGACGTGCCGAGGACCATCGCGGCGATCCGGGACGATTTCCTCGCCGAGCATCTGGACTGCGAGGCGGCAACGGTCGCCGAGGCGATCGCCAGCACCGGCTCGCTGATCCAGACCATCGAGGGGTTGAGAGGCGAGGGGCGCACGCTCCAGCCGTATCGCATGCCCGAAATCTCGGACGGCGAAGCCTGGCTCGCGGAGAACGAGGTTCTCGACCCGGAGGGTCCGACCGAGATGTTCGAGCCGTTGTCGCGGCGCGGGCTCTTCCGGCGCTGGCGCCACAAGAAGTCCTGACGCCTCGCCGACGCGCGACATCGCGCACCCAAAATTGCGTCGTCCGGACCCGTTCCGGGCGTGCGGTTCGGTGCGGCGGTCGAGTCGAACCAATACCCGTGCGATCCCGCCGGTGTTGATTAGCAAGTATAGTTCCCAGAAGAAACTCGCGACGCACAGGTTCCGCTGTCTAGTGTAATAAAAAATATATTAAAATAGTTAGTTGGCGAAAGACCGTTAGCTCAGTAGAATATAAATACGCCTTAGCGATATGGTTTCATTTGAGATAGTCGCACATAGCGCCGGGCGCGCCATCAGTCCGCCATGATGCCGGAATCTCGATAATAAAAAAATAATGAGCTAAAACAAATACTTAACGGGGTATCCGTGCCGTTACGCCAATTTGATTGCGGCTTTTTCGGAACCGTTCCCCTCACTATCCCTTTATCGACCATCACCGAAATCACAGGGATATATGAAAATGAACTATCGCTTTACATCCATGATCGCCGCGTCGCTGCTCGGGACGACCGCTCTTGTGGCGTCTGCTTCCGCCCAGACCGCGACCGACACCGCGGCCAACATCGAGGCCTGTGAAGACCTTCGCGTGCTGAACGAGGAGAACGCCGAACTCTTCAACGAAGAATTTGTCGTTGGTGCCCGCAGCGTGATCGAGCAGAACGATCCTGTCGTCTGTGGCCCGTGGCTTGCAGAAGCCGAGAGCGCGCTGGAAGAGAACGAAGGCGCCGATCTGACCGCCACCGGCGGCCGCATCGTCGTGACGCAGCCGGAGCCGACGGTCACCGTCGACCAGGCTGATCCGCGCGTTTCCGTCAGCCAGGAAGACCCGACTGTGTCGGTCCAGCAGGCGCGTCCGGAAATCATCGTTCGTCAGCAGCAGCCGACGATCCGCGTCGAGATGCCCCGCCCGACGATCACGATCGATCAGCCGCAGCCGCAGATCATCGTCCGCATGCCCGATCCGGACGTGAACGTGACGACGCCGGAGCCGCAGGTTTCGGTGAGCCAGGCACAGCCGACGGTCAACGTCGAGCAGGGCCAGCCGCAGATCGCCGTCAACGAGCCGACGGTCGACGTCGAAGAGCGGGACGAGGCGAACGTCAACATCGAGCAAGGCCAGGCGGTCGTCACCCGTGAGGGCGGCGCGAGCGAAGCCCAGGTGAACATCGAAGAGAGCCAGCCGCGCGTCAGCTACGAGCAGGCCGAGCCGAACATCGAGTTCTCCGAGACCGGCGAGCCGAACATCCAGTACAGCCAGTCGGGCGAGCCGGATGTCCAGTTCGAAGAGACGGACGACACCACCGCGTCGATCCAGAACGACGACCAGTTCGCCAGCCTGCGTGCCGGTGAAGAAGAGATGGCCGCCGGAACGATGACGACCGTCACCGCAGCCGACATCATCGGTCGTGACGTGATCAACGGTGCCGACGAGGACCTCGGTGAGGTCGAGCGTCTGGTGTTCGTCAACGAGCGCATCTACGCCGTTCTGGCCGAAGGTGGTTTCCTGGGTCTCGGCGAGCGTGAGGTTGCTCTGCCGCTCGACGCCATGTCCATGCGGGGCGACGAGTTGCTCCTCCGCGGCATGACCGAGGAAGACATTGAGGCGCTGCCGGAGTTCGATACGACGACGGCGCCGGCCTACGAGGCCGACGAGCAGGTCGAACTCAACACCCTCTAAGACCAAACGACGAAGGGCCGGTCATGGCGACCGGCCCTTCTGCATTCGACGACGTGCAGCGGGGAGGCATTGTGTCTCCTCGCTTTGCATGGGTCGCCCCTATCACAGGAGATCGCCATGGGTCCGTTCCCGAAGACGTTGATGACAGGCCTCATGGCCATCTCCTGCGCATGGCCCACCGCCATCATGGCAGCCGAGATTTCCAAGGACGACGTCAACAAGGCCGAACTGGCCGACCGGTCCGAGGCGAGCGACGGCCCCAGCGCGCTGATGCTGAAGACGCAGATCCTGCTCGACCGGGCCGATGCCTCACCCGGCGTCATCGACGGCTACGAGGGGGAGAACGTCACCAAGGCGCTCTCGGCCTTCGAGGAGATGAACGACCTGACCGTCGACGGCGAGCTAGACGAAGAGCTCTGGAAGATGCTCGGCGGCGAGGAAGAGGCCGATCTGCTGGTCGACTACACGATCACCGCCGACGATGTGGGCCAGGACTTCATCGACGAGATTCCCGACGACTACGTCAAGCGGGCGGAGCTCGATTCGCTGGGTTACACCAGCATCGAGGAGATGCTGGCGGAGCGCCATCACATGGATATCGAGCTGTTCAAGGCGCTGAACGACGGCAAGGACATGAGCGAGGGTACCACGATCCTCGTCGCCGACATCGGCGAGCCGCGCACCGACGGTGCGGTGGCGCGCATCGAGGCCGACAAGAGCGGGGCCCAGATCCGCGCCTATGATAGTGACGACAAACTGATCGTGGCCTATCCGGCAACCATCGGCAGCGAGGAAAACCCGTCGCCCGAGGGCACGCATGAGGTCGAGGCCGTCGCTGTCGACCCGACCTACACCTACCAGCCGAGCGAGAACTTCCAGCAGGGCGACAACGACGAGAAGCTGGTGCTCGCCGCCGGGCCGAACAATCCGGTCGGCAATGTCTGGATCGATCTGTCGGAGCCGACCTACGGGATCCACGGCACGGCCGAGCCGTCTGAAATCGACAAGACCGCCTCGCATGGCTGCGTGCGGCTGACCAACTGGGACGCGCTGGAGTTGGCCAAGCTCGTCGACCCGGGGGTCGAGGTCAAGTTCATCGACTGATCGGCCGGGCCATGGCGGGCATTGCGTCCCGTCCAGACAATGCGCGGCCGCCGGGATCGCTCAACGAGCGTGCCCGCCAAACGCCGAATCCGATCAGTGGCTGATCTGGCCGAGGAAGTCCTTGGTGCGCTGCTCGCGCGGGTGATCGAAGAAGGTCGCCGGCTCGGCGATCTCGACGATCTCGCCCTTGTCCATGAAGATCACCCGGTCGGCGACGCGGCGCGCAAAACCCATCTCGTGGGTGACGACGAGCATCGTCATGCCCTCTTCGGCCAGGTCGATCATCGTGTCGAGCACTTCCTTGACCATTTCCGGGTCGAGCGCCGAGGTCGGCTCGTCGAACAGCATGATCTTGGGGTTCATGCACAGCGCCCGCGCGATGGCGACGCGCTGCTGCTGGCCGCCGGAAAGCTGCGCCGGGTATTTGTCGGCCTGCTCGGGAATGCGGACGCGGGCGAGATATTTGCGCGCCGTCTCCTGCGCTTCCGCCTTGGAGACGCCGCGCACCTTGATCGGCGCCAGCGTGCAGTTCTCCAGCACCGTCATGTGCGGGAAAAGATTGAACTGCTGGAACACCATGCCGACGTCGCGGCGCACCAGCTCGACATTCTTCGGTCCGGCCGTCAGCTCGATGCCGTCGACCACGATCTTGCCCTTCTGCACGGCCTCGAGCTGGTTGATGCAGCGGATCAGCGTCGACTTGCCGGATCCCGACGGGCCGCAGAGGACGATCTTCTCGCCCCGGCGAACCGTCAGGTCGACCGATTTCAGCGCGTGGAAGTCGCCGTAATACTTGTCGACGCCCTCCATCGTCACCGCGAGGGAGTCCGCCGCTTCAGCCGTGGTCTCAACTGTCTGGCTCATGATCGGCGTCTCCCTCTCAGGTACTTCTTACTGCTGCGTCTTGGCGAGGAATTCCGGCAGGGGCGACTGCAGCCACTCCTCGTGGACGGCATTCAGCTCGCCGCCTTCCTTGACGCGGTCGAGGAAGCCGTTGACGTAGGTCAGCAGCTCGTCCGAGCCCTTGCGGACCGCGATGCCCTGGCTCTGCTGGCGCAGCGGGAACTTGGCGTCGAAGCGGTCGGGCGCCGCCTGGTTGATCTGCGCGATGACGACGTTGGACGCGCCGATCAGCGGCACCTGGCCCGACAGCAGCGCCTGCACGGCGGTCGCGTCGTCGTCGAAGCGCTGGATGTTGGCGTCGGCCGGCGCGATCTCGGTGATCGCGGTGTCCTGCGTCGAGGCGCGGGCGACGCCGACATTCTGGCCGGACAGGCCGGACGCGTCGGTGACGTCGAGGCTCTGGTCGCCATAGACGAAGATCTCGATGCCCGCATAAGGCTGCGAGAAGTCGACCTGCTCGGCGCGCTCCGGGGTGATGCCGAGCGAGGCGACGAGAAGGTCGACCTGGCCCGAGAGCAGGTACGGAATGCGGTTCGGGCCGGTGACCGGCACGATGTTGACCTCGACGCCCATGTCCTCGGCGAGCAGCTTGGCGACGTCGGCGTCATAGCCGTCCGGCTGGCCCTGCAGGTCGAGAATGCCGAAGGGCGGGAAGTCGACGAGCATGCCGATGTTGACGGTGCCGCGCGCCTTGATTTCCTCGACGGTCTGGGCCGAAGCCGGAGCGATCGTGGCGCCGGCGAGCAGCGCGGTCGCGGCGGCGAAGCCGAGTGCCTTGGTGAAATAGTTCATGGTCTTCCTCCCGTTGGATGGCGTCGTGCCGATGCGGCGCGACGGTAGATAGGGTCAGCGCTGCGCGATGGCGGCGAAGCGGCGTTCCATGTGCCGGGCCACCAGCGACAGCGGCCAGCAGATGACGAAGTAGATCAGCGCGACGAGGCCGAAGACCTTGAATGGGTCGAAGGTGGCGTTGTTGACGATCTGGCCGGCCCGCGTCAGCTCGACGAAGCCGATGATCGAGGCGAGCGAGGTGCCCTTGATCAGCTGCACCAGGAAGCCGACCGTCGGCGCCACGGCGATGCGCGCGGCCTGCGGCAGGATGATCGACTTCATCCGGTCGAAATAGGAGATGCCGAGCGCCCAGCTGGCCTCGCCCTGTCCGGCCGGCACCGCCTGGATGCAGCCCCGCCAGATCTCGCCGAGAAAGGCGGAGGCGTGCAGCGTCAAGGCAAGCGCCGCGGCGAACCACGGATTGACGCCGTAGCCGAGAATGCTGAGGCCGAAGAACACCAGGAACAGCTGCATCAGCAGCGGCGTGCCCTGGAACAGCCGGATGAAGCCCAGCGCGAAGCCGGAGACGATGCGGTTGTGCGAGACGCGGGCAAGCGCCGTGATCAGGCCGCCGACGGCACCACCGGCAAACGCGATCGCCGAGAGCGCCAGCGTCCACTGCACGGCGGAGAGGATGAACCAGACTTCATTGGGGCCGAAGGCGCGGATCATGTCGGTGCCCTCCTATCGGCTCATCGGGTAGTGGAAGGCGGCCCGCTGGATCAGGCTGAAGAAGCCCGAAAAGCCGAGCGAGAGGATCAGGTACATCACCGTGATGACCAGATAGACTTCGAACGAGGCGAAGGTCTGCGCCTGCAAATCGTTGCCGGCGGCCGCGAGATCGTTCGCCGAGATCACCGAGACGACGCTCGAGGTCAGCATCAGGAAGATGAACTGGCTGGTCAGCGCCGGATAGACGGTGCGCAGCGCCGGCTTCATGACGATGTAGCGGAAGATCTGGCCGCGCTTCAGCCCGAGCGCGGTGCCTGCCTCGACCTGGCCGGTGGGGATGGACTCGATGCCGGCGCGCACGATCTCGGTCGCATAGGCACCGACATTGACGACGAGCGCCAGGAGCGCGGCCGAACCCGGCGTGAGCCGCAGGCCGAAGGCCGGCAGGGCGAAATAGATGAAGAAGATCTGGATCAGGAACGGCGTGTTGCGGATGAGCTCGATATAGACGTCGATCAGGAAGCGCACCGGCTTCGGCCCGGCCGTCTTGCCGACGGCACAGATCACGGCGACCACCAGCCCGATCACCATCGCCCCGAAGGACAGCTGGATCGTGACCCAGGCCCCCCAGAGGAGCTGGTCGAAATTATCGAAAACAGGGGCAAAATTGAACTGGTACACGCCCGACCTCTCCCGGAGGCGTGGAAGGCGTGCTTCCCCCTCGCTGCAGCCATTCGACCGGCAGCCGCCCGCAGGCACTGCGCCGATCTACCGGACCAGCCGCGCGAGCGTCAACCCATTGAATCGGCGAAGGTGCCGATCCGTGTGGACCGGCGGAGAGGGGGGCGCGGCCCGCTACAGCCCGTCGACGCCGCGGTCGATGAAGGCCTCGATGCGCTGGCGGTAGGGATCGAGGTCGATGCCGTTCGCCTTCAGCCAGCCCGGATCGTAATAGGTCGAGGCATAGCGGTCGCCGCTGTCGCAGATCAGGGTGACCAGCGAGCCCGTCTCGCCGGCGCGCATCATGCAGGCGGCGATCCAGCAGAGGCCGAAGAAATTGGTGCCGGTCGAGCCGCCGACGCGGCGGAACAGGCGCTCGGAGAGCACGTGCATCGCCGCGATCGAGGCGGCGTCCGGCACCTTGATCATGTGGTCGATGACGGCCGGCAGGAAGGACGGCTCGACCCGGGGGCGGCCGATCCCCTCGATCCGCGAGCCCGTCGGGCAGGTGACGTCGCGATTGCCGGTCCGGTAGGCGTCGTAGAAGGCCGAGTGCTCGACGTCGACGACGCAGAGCCGCGTGTCGAGGCCGCGGTAGCGGATGTAGCGGCCGATCGTCGCCGAGGTGCCGCCGGTGCCGGCGCTCATCACCACCCAGGCCGGCACGGGGTGAACCTCGCCCTGCATCTGGTCGAAGATGCTCTCGGCGATGTTGTTGTTGCCGCGCCAGTCGGTCGCCCGCTCGGCGAAGGTGAACTGGTCGAGATAGTAGCCGCCGGTCTCGGCGGCGATGCGGATCGCCTCGTCGTAGATGTCGGCGGCGCGATCGACGAAGGCGCAGCGTCCGCCGAAGCGCTTGATCGCGGCGATCTTCTCCGGACTGGTCGAGCGCGGCATCACGGCGATGAACGGCAGCTTCAGGAACTGCGCGAAATAGGCCTCGCTGACCGCCGTCGAGCCCGACGACGCCTCGACCAGCGTCGTGCCCTGGCGGATGGCGCCGTTGCAGATGCCATAGAGGAACAGCGAGCGGGCGAGCCGGTGCTTCAGGCTGCCGGTCGGATGCGTCGACTCGTCCTTGAAGTAGATGTCGATGCCGGGCAGGCCGGGAAAGTTCGGCTTGACCAGATGGGTGTCGGCCGAGCGCCGCCCGTCGCCGGTGAGCAGCGCGATCGCCTCCTTGGTCCAGGCCTGTCCGGATAGGTCGGCGCCCGACAGCAGCGCCGAGCAGTCGAGGCAGAGATCGGCGAAGGGGAGCGTATCGGTCGCTTGAAGCATGGCTGCGCCTGTCGGTGGATTGTCACGTTATCAGGCGTCTCAGCCCTGGTGATCACCGTGTCTGCGGCAGATCGGCGGGAGACTGGTCCGTCGCGTCCGGCTCGTCCGGCACCTTGGCATCGAACTCGCTCAGCGCGGGACGTTTGCCGATCGTGACGTGGTCGATGTCCTCGTTGGCAAAGCCGCGGATCAAGGCCGGGATCATCATGCAGACCAACACGAAGATCGGCAGGCCGACCACCGTGATCACCTGCTGCAGGGCGGTCAGGCCGGCCTCGCCGGCGAGGAGGATCAGGGTTGCGGCGATCAGGCCCTCGGCGAGCCCCCAGAACACCCGCTGTCGGACCGGACCGGGTTCCGCGGTGCCGGAACACAGCATGTCCACGACGAGTGATGCCGAATCCGAGGAGGTCGCAAAGAAGATCGCCACGACCAGCACGGCGATACCCTGCATCAGCGGCGCCCAGGGAAGTTCCGCGAAGAACGCGAACATCGCCAGCGGCACGGATTCGGTGACGGCGTCGCTGATGGATCCGGCTGCCGGCCCCATGGCGGCGCGCGCGTCGACGCCCAGCCCGTCGAGGGCCATCGCCTGCCAACCGAAGACGGCGAACCAGATCACCGTGAACAGCGACGGCGCGAGAAGCACGCCGAAGACGAATTCGCGGATCGTCCGCCCGCGCGAGATACGGGCGACGAAGAGGCCGATGAAGGGCGACCAGGTGACGGTCCAGGCCCAGTAGAAGACCGTCCAGTCGCCTTGCCATCCCCAGGGCCCGGTGCCCATGCCGCCGCCGTGCAGCATGTCGTTCCAGAAGGCCAGCCGGGGCAGGTTGGACAGATAGAGACCGAATGTCTCGACGATGCCGCGCAGCAGGAACAGCGTCGACCCGGTGAACAGCACGAACAGCAACAGGCCGACCGCCATGCCGATATTGATGTTCGAGAGGATTTTCACGCCCTTGTCGAGGCCTGCGACGATCGACAGAGTCGCGACCACAGTGAGGGCGCCCAGGATCGCAAGACGCAGAAGCGTGTCGTCGTTCCAGCCGAACAGCGCCGACAATCCCGCTGCCACCTGCGACGAGCCGAGCCCGAGCGACACGGCGACGCCGAACAGGGTGCCGAGGATGGCGACGATGTCGATCGCCTTGCCGACGGGGCCATAGATGCCTTCGCGCAGCAGCGGATAGAACACCGAGCTGACCCGCACCGGCAGGTCGTAGCGATTGATGAAATAGCCGAGCGCCAGGCCCGGCAGTGCGAAGATCGTCCAGGTATGCAGCGCCAGATGGTAGAGCGAGATCGAGATCGCATCCTGTGCGGCCTCGAAGGAGAACGGCTCGACGCCGGGCAGCGGCGGGGACTGGTAGTGACTGATCGGTTCGGCCACGCCCCAGAACATCAGCACCGTGCCGATGCCGCCGGCGAACAGCATCGTGAACCAGGACAGGTTGGTGTATTCCGGGCGCGAGTCCTTGGGGCCGAGGCGGATATGGCCATGGCGCGACATCGCGGCGTAGATCAGGAAGCCCAGCCAGACATTCACGCCGAGAATGAAGAACCAGCCGAGATTCGTGACGATCCAGGCACGGCCGTTGGCAAAGGCGTCGCCGATCGGCCCGGGCGCGATCACCAGCAGCAGGACGAAGACCAGACTGAGGCCGGCGGAGGTGAAGAAGATCGTCGGGTCGACACGCAGACCCAGCCGGCTCGCCAAATTTTTCACGCGTCTGCTCCGATCCAGCCTGTGACTTCGAAACCTGCCTGCCGCAAGTCCGTTCCCCGCTCACATTGCAGTAGACCCTGCTGTGCACGATTCGGCGGGCAGAGGCGAGCGCAGGCTGGGCTTCCTGTGACAGTCGCCGCTTCCCCTGACCGTAAGGGGAAACGCTCGACGGTCCGCCGGGATGAACCGCTGAGACGACCCGATCAGGAAAAACGAGCCCCTGCGGCAGGCCAGAACCGCGGCCGAGCTCTGTGGAGGCTGGGGACCCGGTGATCAGGAGCGCAGCGCAGAATGGTGAACGCGCGGCCTGCCCTAGTCTGCTTCGCTGGTGAGCGCGAAATGCGCGACTACGCTCGGCTGGATCACCTTGGCGGCCATGGTGACCAGCACGAGTTGGGCATCCAGCCTGTCGCCGTGCTCCAGCGCCCGTTCGATCCGCTCCTCCACCTGCAAAGCGAGCGGAACGCCGTTGACCCCAGCGAAGCCCTCGGCGCCGATCATGCAGTAGCCCAGGATCTCGGCCGCAGACCGATACGCCTGGGGCGCCGGCTCATCGCCGATGGCATGGTCCTTCAGTAGATTGACGACGGTCAGCTTTACCGCCTCGGGAACCATGCTCGGATGGAGATCGACGGAGCGCAAGGCTCCATCCAGTCGCCGCAAGTCCTCCGACCGTCCAAAGCGGCCGAACAGGCCAAGGGAAGAGTTGCGTCTGGCCATGTCAATGATCCGGCTGTGGTCGTTGGCAGGTTCTACCAGGGGCAGAACCCTGATGGCCATCGAAGGCTCGTGAGCGTGCTCACCTTCTATCCTGGTCGATCAGATCGGCCAACGACATCGGAAATCGCCGGATGCGCCGACCCGTGGCGTGCCAGACGGCGTTGGCGATCGCGCCGCCCGTGCCGGTAACGCCGATCTCGCCGACGCCCTTGATGCCCAGCGCGTTCACGTGCGGATCGTCCTCGTGGACGAGGATCGCCTCCATCGACGGCACGTCGGCGTTGACCGGGATGTGGTACTCGGCAAGGTCGGCATTCATCACCCGGCCCGAGCGACGGTCGACGACCGCGTGCTCGTGGAGGGCGAAGGAGATGCCCCAGATCATCCCGCCGAAGAGCTGACTCTCGACCATTCTCGGGTTGATGATCCGCCCGGCGGCGAACGCCCCGACCAGTCGGCTGACGCGGATCTGCCCGAGATCGGGATCGATCTTCACCTCGGCGAACACCGCCCCATGCGCATGCATGGCATAGGCCTCCTGCGCGGCGGCATCCCCAGCCGCCTGGCCGGTCGCCTCGATCTCGGCGAGGCCGGCGCGCTCGAGGATGTCGACGAAGGGCTCGCCCCGGCTTTCGTCGTCGCGGCGCACGAGACGCCCATCGCGCGCCACCGTGCCGACATTGCCGGCGCCGAAGAGCGGCGAGCGTTCGTCGGCCGTGGCGATGTCCGCCAGCTTGGCAAGAACGTTGAGGCCGGCGGTATGGAGCGCCATCCCGGCCGTTGCCGTATGGGCCGAGCCACCGGCGATGCCCGCGTCGGGCAGGTCCGAAGTGCCGGCCGCGAACTCGACGTCGTCGATGGGCAGGCCCAGAGCGTCGGCGCCGATCTGCGCCAGCGCCGTCCATGCGCCCTGGCCCATGTCATGGGCACCAGTCTCGATGCGTGCGGTACCGTCGCGGCGGATCACGGCGCGCGCGTTCGCCTGGAACATCAGCGCCGGGAAGGTCGCCGTCCCGACACCCCAGCCGACCAGCAGCCCGTCCGCGTCGCGCATCTGCCGCGGCTCGAGCGGTCGCGTCGACCAGCCGAAGCGCTCGGCGCCCTGCGCGTAGCAGTCCTTGAGGCGTTTCGACGAGAACGGCTTGCCGGAGATCGGCTCGACATCGGCGTGGTTCTTCAGCCGGAAGGCGAGCGGGTCCATCCCGGCCCCATAGGCCGCTTCGTCGATGGCGCTTTCCAGCGTGATCGAGCCGCTGGCCTCGCCGGGTGCCCGCATGAAGAGCGGGGTGCCGGTGTCGAGCCGCACGACTTCGTAGCTCGTGCGGATGGCGGGGCTCGCATAGAGCGTATGCGCGACATCGGCCGCCGGCTCGAAGAAATCGTCGAAAGTGCTCGAAGACGTCCGGGTGTGGTTCGCGATCGCCGTCAGCCCGCCATCCTCGGCGACGCCGATGCGCAGCGTCTGGCGCGTGGCGGCGCGATGGCCGACCGGCCCAAACATCTGCTCGCGGCGCAAGACTAGCTTCACCGGTCGGCCGGTGAGCCTCGCCGCCAGGATGCCGAGCACCTGCGGGCCGGCCGGAAAACCCTTCGACCCGAAGCCGCCGCCGAGATAGGGGCTGCGGATCGCGACATTCTCGGGGGCGATCCCGAACAGCCCGCCAAGGCGCTGCTGTGACATGGCGAGCGCCTGCGTCGGCATGTCGAGCGAGAGCCGGTCACCGTCCCAGGCCGCGACGACGCAATGGGGCTCCATCGCGTTGTGATACTGCGGAGCGGTTTCGTAGGTCACCTCGACGCGGCGATGGGCGCCGCGAAGCCCAGCCTCGACATCGCCCGTTTCGGCTAGCGGCGGACTGCCGGCGCCGACAGATTGCGGGCTGAAGCTCTCGGCGCCGTCGAGGCCGACACGGGCGTCTTCTACCTCGTAACGCGGCGCCAGCAGGGCGGCGCCTTCGCTCGCCGCCTCCAACGTTTCGGCGATCACCACCGCGATCGGCTGGCCGGCATAGCGCACCCGATCGTTCTGCAGGAGGTCCATGCGGAACATGAAGGGGTGGGACTTTTCGTCCGGGTCTGTGGCGAGCGGGGGCCGGTTGGCCGTCGTCATCACGTCGACGACACCCGGATGGCCGCGAGCCGCGGCTTCGTCGAGGCCGACCACGCGGCCGCGAGCGATCGTGCTGGTGGCACAGACCGCGTAGAGCATCCCGGACGGGTGGTTGTCCGCCGCATAGGTCGCCGTGCCGGTGACCTTGCGTACGCCCTCGCGACGGGTCAGGGGCTGGCCGCTATTCGAGCCGTGCCGCTGGTGCTGGGCATTTTCGGTGAGGCTGATCTCAGACATGGTGCGCACCTGCGGGAACCGGAGCAAAGGGGGAGGCGGGCAGGGCCGGCAGGCGGTCGGGCGTGCCGGCGGACGCGAGCTGCAGGGCGCGGATCACGATGCGCCGGGCCAGCTCGATCTTGTAGGCATTGTCGCCGGAGGGCGTCGCACCCGCGAGAGCCGCCTTCGCGGCACGTTCGAACGCCTCGCGACCGGGCACCTGGCCAACCAGCTCGGCTTCCGCCGCCTCGCAGCGCCACGGCTTGGCGGCAACGCCGCCGAGGGCTATCCGCGCCGCGCGGATGCGCTCGCCATCCATGGCGAGACCCGCGGCCGCCGAGACGACGGCAAATGCATAGGACGTGCGCTCGCGGACCTTGAGGTAGCGCGAGTGGCCCGAGAAGGCGGCAGCTTCGGCGGGCAGGCGGACGGCGAGGATGATCTCGCCCGGCCGCCGGACCGTCCTTTGTTCCGGCGTCGTGCCGGGCAGGCGATGAAACTCGGCGAGGGGGACCTCGCGCCGCCCGTCCGGCCCCTCGAGTTCGACGATCGTGTCCAGCGCGACCAGCGGCACGCAAAGATCCGACGGATGCGTGGCAATGCAGCTTTCGCTCCAGCCGAGCACCGCATGCGCGCGGTTCTCCCCTTCCAGCGCATCGCAGCCGCTGCCGGGAACACGTCGGTTGCAGGCGCTGGCGGTGTCGTAGAAATAGCGGCAGCGCGTCTCCTGCATGAGGTTGCCGCCGACCGTCGCGGCATTGCGCAATTGCGCGGACGCGCCCGACAGCAGCGCCTCAGCGACGGATGGATAGCGTGCGGCGAAGTCCGGATCGTGCGCCAATTCGGCATTGCGCACCATCGCTCCGATCCGGGTGCTGCCGTCGGGCAGCCGCTCGATCGCGTCGAGACCGGCGATATGGGTGATGTCCACGAGCCGTTCGGGGCGGGCGATGCCGCCCTTCATCAGGTCCAGGAGGTTGGTGCCGGCGGCGAGGAAGGCCGCGCCCGGCTGCGCGGCGGCGGCGATGGCCTCGGCAACCGTCGTCGGGCGAACATAGTCGAACCGGTTCATGCCGCATTCTCCTGGTTCTTTTCAACGAGCCGGCCATGCGCGTCGATCACCGCTTCAGTGATGCCGGCATAGGCGCCGCAGCGGCAGAGATTGCCGCTCATGCCCTCGCGAACGCGCTCCGGATCGGCGCCGGCCTGGCCTTCGGCGATCAGGCCGACGGCGCTCATGATCTGCCCGGGCGTGCAGTAGCCGCACTGGAAGCCGTCATGCTCGATGAACGCGGCCTGTACCGGGTGCAGTTCGCCATTCGTGGCAAGACCCTCGATGGTCGTGACGTCCGCGCCATCGAAGCTGATCGCCAAAGCGAGGCAGGAATTGATGCGCCGGCCGTCGACGAGGATGGTGCAGGCGCCGCATTGCCCGCGGTCGCAGCCCTTCTTGGTGCCGGTGAGATCCAGCCGCTCGCGCAGGAGGTCGAGGAGCGTGACGCGTGGATCGTCGATGTCGACTTCCCGCGCCGTCCCGTTGATTGTCAGGCGTATGGAATGGTTCATCTTGTCACCCGATCAGTGGTATCCCGAACCGGATGGCCAATGCCGCTGCCGGTTCGAGCTTCTGTGCGGCGACGAACTGCGCGATCGGGTTCGATCGCGATCCACCGGCGCTGACCGAAAGATACGGAGGCACCCTCCGTTTACAAGTGCGAGGGGTTCTAAATTTTCACATGGCAGTGAAGCCGCATAAGGCAATGCGCAAACCGCGGGCGGATTCCGTGCGGAACCGGGAACGCCTGCTGGCGGCCGCAGCGGACGTGTTCCGCACGGGCGGGGCGGAAGCGAGCCTGGAAGCGGTCGCCCGGCGCGCCGGGGTCGGGATCGGCACGCTCTACCGCCACTTCCCGACCAGGGACGCGCTGTTCGAGGCGGTCTACAGGCGGGAGGTCGAGCAGCTGAGCGAACTCGCGGAGGCACTGGCCCTGGCGGACGATCCGGTGGTCGCCCTGCGCGAATGGCTGCGTGCGGGTATCAGGCTGGTGGCGACGAAGCGCGGTGCATTAAAGGCCCTCGCGCTCGCCGTCGACAGCTCGTCCGACGTCTATGCCTTTTCCCAGGCCAATCTCACCCGGGCCGCTGGCCTGCTTCTCCAGCGAGCGATGGCGGCAAAGCGGATCCGCGACGACGTCACGGCCGACGATCTCCTTCACGTGCTGATCGGCATATCGCTCATGGGCAAGGAGACCGGCTCGGAAGAAAAGGTGAGCCGGCTGGTCGACATCTTCGTCGATGGACTCCTGGAGTGACCGCTCGCTCGTCCCGTTCTTGAAGCGCCTGACGAGCGCGCCTCAAGAGCCACGGTGATCGATTAGGCCGGCACTGACGGCACTGGTCTTCGCGCGCGGCGAGGCAGAGCCGCAGGCAGGACGGCAAGCCGTGCCGTGCCGAGACCCTACGATTCGTGTCGATCGAGAAGCCGGTTCTCCCGCAGGCGGGCAACCGCCAGGTCGACGAAGGCCCGCACCTTTGCCGGCGCGTTGCGTCCCTCCGGATGCAGCACGTGGATCGGCAGCGGCGGCTCCTCGTAGTCGGCGAGCACGATCTGCAGCCGGCCGTCGAGCAGGGCCGGGCCGATCTGATATTGCAGCACCCGCGTGATGCCGAGACCGGCCACCGCCGTCGCGATGGCGGCGTCGTTGGTGTTGCACTGCAGCCAGGCATTGACCGTCACGCGATGATCGCGCGCGAAGCGCCATTCGGGCGAGGCCCAGGCGCTGGTCGAGGCGACGATGCGGTGATCCTTGAGATCGGCCGGGACGGTCGGCGTGCCATGCGCCGCGAAATAGGCGGGCGCCCCGCAGACGACGCGGCGCACCGAGCCGACCTTGATCGCCGAAAAGCCTGAGTCCGGCAGTTGCCCCAGGCGAATGGCGACGTCGATACCCTCGTCGACGATGTTCACCGGACGGTCGACGAACAGCATCCTGCCGGAGACGGCGGGGTAGGCCTGAAGATATTCATGCACGATCGGCAGGACGTACATCGGCCCGAACAGCGCCGAACTGGTGATGGAGAGGGTCCCGGAGGGCGTCGCATAGGAGCCCGCGGCGGCCGCTTCCGCCTCGACGATGTCCGACAGGATCCGGCGGCAATCGCCGAGATAGCGGCTGCCGGGTTCCGTCAGCTTCACCGACCGCGTCGTGCGGACGAACAGGCGCGCGCCGATGAGGTCTTCGAGGCCGGCGACGGCGCGCGTCACCGCCGGCGCGCTCATGTGCAGCTGGCGCGCTGACTCGGCAAAACTCTCGGTCTCCGCCACCTTGACGAAGATCCGCATGGCCTGCCAGCGATCCACCCGGCACCTCACGCGCTCCGCGAAATCATCGGTAGTCGTGGAGGAATTGCCGGGTCGTGGCAAGCATCCGGCGATCGGGACCGCGCCGGATCCCGCTTCACGCCGCCATCGCGGCCGCGCCTGCTGCGGTCGTCGTCTGACCCGCGAACCGGTCTCGGCTAGAAACCGAAATGGCTGAGGCCGGGATGATCGTCCGGGCGGCGACCGAGCGGCCAGTGAAACGCCCGTTCGGCTTCGGCGATCGGGCGTTCGTTGATGCTGGCATGACGAAAGCGCATGAGCCCGTCCTCGGCGAACTCCCAGTTCTCGTTGCCGTAGGCGCGAAACCACTGGAAGCTGTCGTCGTGATATTCGTAGGCATAGCGCACGGCGATGCGGTTTCCCGCGAACGCCCAGAGTTCCTTGATCAGCCGGTAGTCGAGTTCCCTGTTCCACTTGCGGGTCAGGAACGCCTCGACTTCCGCCCGGCCATGGGCGAACTCGACGCGGTTCCGCCAGCGCGTGTCCTCGGTATAGGCGAGGGTCACCCTGGCGGGATCGCGGCTGTTCCAGCCGTCCTCGGCAAGCCGCACCTTCTCGATGGCGGTCTGCTCGGTGAAGGGCGGAAGCGGCGGGCGGGACATTGGCGGTCTCTCTCGGATCGGTGTTGCGGACGGGCAGGGCGGCGAATGCCCGTCCGGGCTTTGTCGAACGACAGCACCATCCGGCGCTTCGCGGGCGGCCGCAAGATCAGGGATGGCGACCTTGCGATCGAGGAATGAGCGGATGAGCGGCGCCATCTCGTCGAGCCTCTCCTCGAGGGCGAAATGGCCGGTATCGATGATGTGCAGTTCCGCTCGCGGCAGGTCGCGCAGATAGGGGTGGGCGCCTTCCTCGGGAAAGATCCTGACGCCGTCGACCGTCGCATCGCGGTAATGGACGGTGGCTGGGGCGGCAATGGCAGCGGCGGGCGAGGCTGCCGGGGCCACGTCGACCACCCCGACACCGAGGGCGCCGGCGAGCAACAACGAAATCACTGACTGCTTCAGGGTCGGTTTCCTTCGAACGGCTGCAGGGCTGGGTTCAGCGACAGGCAACCGGGTTCGGCAGGCGCCGATAATCTGAGTAATGTGGAAGGGATCATTCCTCTCTTCGCAATAGATGCAGGCCGCAATTTGCTTCATGGAGGAGGACCGGGCGGCTTCGGCATCTTTTGCCACGCACGTACCCGGGTGCCCCTGCGTCATCAGGTCGATGGCGCGTTCGACGGGACGAGCCGACCACCGTCCCCAGCATCGGGAGTTTGCTCGTGCCACATGGCTTTCTGGATATCGCCGTCACGCCCAGCGTCCGCGAAGTACAGGCGAAGATGGGGGCGGACCATCTGTGGGACGACTTCAACAGCCGGCACAGCTTCGATCGCTTCGGCGAGCGCGAGCAGGCCTTCATCGCCACCCGCGACAGCTTCTATATGGCCTCGGTTTCAGAAACCGGCTGGCCCTACGTCCAGCATCGCGGCGGCCCGAAGGGCTTCCTGAAGACGATCGACGAGCGCACGCTCGCCTTTGCCGACTACCGCGGCAACCGCCAGTACATCAGCACCGGCAATCTCGTCGCCGACAGCCGGACCTGCCTGTTCCTGATGGACTATCCGCACCGCGCCCGGCTCAAGATCTATGCCCATGCCGAGATCGTCGAGCCCGACGCCGACGCGGCGCTCGCCGAGCTTGTGGCGATGCCGGGCTACAGGGCGAAGATCGAACGGATCTTCCGGCTGACGCTCGATGCGTTCGACTGGAACTGCCCGCAGCACATCACCCCGCGCTTCACCGAGGAGGAGATCGCGGCCGCCGTGCAACCGCTTCGCGACCGCCTGGCGCAACTCGAAGCCGAAAACGCCGCGCTCCGTGGGGTTAGCTGATCGTCAGGGCTGTGCGGCGGGGCCGGCCAGGCCGTCGCGCTCCTGGATCAGCCGCTCCAGCAAGGCTTCCTGTTCGCTCAACCGATCGGCGATGCGCTGCTCCGCGGCCTCTCCGGACGCCGCGGAGGCCTGCTCGACGAGGTCCCTTATATTGTCCCGGACCGCCCTGATGCGTTCCTCGACCTCGACGTAAGCCGCATCGTTTTCCGCCATCGTCTCTACCCCATTCCGCCATGTCAGATGTAGCGCGCCGCGACGACTGATGTCCGGCCCGCACGTTGTCTTGTCGTCTTGCGTCACAGCGTCAACGCCGATGCTCATCCGTCGTCCCGGGCCGAGGCCGGAACTTCCAACTCACCGGGCATTATCGCAATCTGCGGCGTGGCGTCCCGATAGAACCCGCTGCGGACGCAGGCGGACAATCATTGCGGATGACAGCAAGTTCGGCAAGCATTGCTCGCAGACGCGGGGGCGCACCGGAGAGCAACATGAGCCAGGAAGACGCTGTCGACCCGACCTGGCTTCGCGAAAGTCGGAGATTCCCGCAACGCTTTTCCGAACAGCCTCCTCGACCGCGAGGAAGGCGCGGCGACGCTGATGGTGGAGCTGCTCATCCACACGCCGCGTGAAGATCTGCCGCGGACAGCGGGCTTGCCGGAAGGGTCGCGATGAACTCGTCCAGGAAGATCTGCACCGCGTGCGGCAGCCGGCGATCGCGCATGACATTGACCTGGACGCCTCTCGACGTCCGCGCCAGGCCTTCGAGCGGAAATGCCGAGAACTCGCCGCGAAGGACGGGGCCGAGGATCGACAGCGATGCCAGCGGCACGATGGCCTTGGTGAGCTTCACGAAGGACAGGATCGACGAGAGCGCGTTGGTGGTCATCACCGGCTCGATCGTCAGTCCTTCGTCCCGGCAGGCCGCATCGAACACCTGGCGGGACGTGGTGTCCTCGGGCATCAGGACGACCGGATAGTCCTGCAAGGTGCGCAGGGCCACCGGCGTGGTGCCGGCGAGGGGATGTGCCTTGGCGCAGAGGCCGACCATCGCGACGGTGGTTTCGTGGACGACCGTCACGCCGGGATCGCGTCCCATGGTGAAGGTCATCCCGATATCGGCTTCGCCGGACGCGACGCTTTGCGTCACCTTGAGGGGCGGCATGACGGCGAGCTCGAAACGGATGCCCGGGAACCTTGCATGAAAGGCCGCGATGGCGTCGGGCAGAACGTCCAGCGCGAAACCCTCGCTGGTGGCGATGCGAATGAGGCCCCGGGCGGTTCCCTGGAGCTGCGAGATCTCCGAGACCGCCAGATCGGCCCGCATCAGGATCCGGTTGGCGTGGTCCACCAGGAGATCGCCGGCAGGGCTGGTGACCATGCCGCGTGGCCGCCGTTCGAACAGCACGCATCCGAGCTCGTTTTCGAGATTGGCGATCTGCCGGCTGATCGCCGATGCCGCAACGTTCAGCCGGGCGGAGGCGGCAGCGATCGACCCACAGCGGGCGACGGTGAGGAAATAACGCAGGCTCGTGGTTTGCATCGGCCCTCCCAAGCCTTGCGTTGCCAAAACGGCATGGCAGCGCTCAACAAATTGTACTTGTTGCGACGGCATCTGCCTAGCATGTTTGCAGGGCACAAAATGCAGCAGATCAGACCGCCTGCCTCCATGCAGGGCGTATCGCCGATCTTTCCGATCGAATGTCCCGCCAGCTCTTAATGAGGGTCCTGATGAAAATCCGTCTGAACCGTATCTCAATGCTCGCTCTGGGCGCCGCCCTCCTGGCCACGCCCGCCGTGGCGGGACCCGAGGACAATTCGCTCAACTGGGCGTCGGACTCGATGCCGTCGAACATCGACTTCTACCAGCACACGATCCGCGAAGGCATCGTCCTGGCCAACCACATCTGGGACGGCCTGCTCTATCGCAATGACGAGACGGGTGAATTCGAGCCGCATCTCGCGGAATCCTTCCGCTTCGTCGACGACACGACGATCGAGTTCGTCCTGCGCAAGGGCGTCAAGTTCCACAATGGCGAGGAACTGACGGCAGATGACGTGGTCGCGACGGTCGAATACGTCACGTCGAACGCAACGCCGCAGCCGATCTTCTTCCTGGAAGGCGCCGAGAAGGTCGACGACTACACCGTCCGGCTGAAGACCGCCGGCGTGTTCCCGCCGATCCTCGAATACATCGCCAACCTCCTGCCGATCTATCCGGCGCAGTACTACGCCGAGGTCGGCCCTGAGGGCATGTCGCGCGCCCCAATCGGCACGGGCCCCTACCGCGTCACCGAGCATGTCGCCGGCGAGCGCATCACGATGGAAGCCTTCCCCGACTATTTCGGCGGCATGAAGGGCCAGCCGTCGATCGAGACCCTGGTCTTCCGGCGCATCGGCGAGTTCAACACGCAGGCCATCGAGCTGATGAGCGGCGGCCTGGACTGGATTTGGCGGGTGCCGCCGGATGCCGTGGACCGGCTGGCGACCAGCGATGCGATCAAGGTAGATGCCGGTGAGACGCTGCGCATCGCCTTTCTCGGCATGGACGCGCTCGGCCGCTCCGGCGACAGCCCGATGCAGGACCTGAAGGTCCGCCAGGCGATCAATCACGCGATCGACCGTGAGGCGATCCGCGAAGCGCTGATGGGACCGGGATCGCAGGTCATCAACACGCCCTGTTCGCCGGCTCAGTTCGGTTGCGTCGTCGATGCCGCAGTCACCTACGACTACGATCCGGAAAAGGCCCGCGCGCTGCTCGCCGAAGCCGGCTATCCGGACGGGTTCTCGCTGGAGTTCTGGGGCTATCGCGACCGGCCGCTGATCGAGGCGGTGCTTGGAAGCCTCGCCGAGGTCGGCATCAACGGCAGGCTGAACTTCGTCCAGGCATCCGCCATCGCGACCGCCCGCGACGAAGGCAAGCTGCCGATGTGGTTCCAGGCCTGGGGCTCGAACTCGATCCGCGATATCAGCGGCTCGGCGGGCTACTGGTTCTCCGGATCCGCGGTCGATTACGCCAAGGACGAGCGCGTCATCGAGTTGCTCGAGGAAGGCAACACCAGCGACAACGAGCAGCGGCTGAAGGCCTACGAGGAAATGATCAAGATCATTACCGAGCAGGCCTACCAGGTGCCGTTGTTCACCTATGCGCTGAACTACGCTTACAACGCCAAGCTCGAGTTCACGCCGGTTCCGGACGAGACGCCCCGCTTCTTCCAGTCGCGCTGGATCACCGAGTAACCAGCTCGCCTCGCAGGTCGTTAATCGACGACGGGAAACCCCATGCTTCTCTACATGGCACAAAGGATCGGCCTGGCGGTTTGCGTCTGCCTGGCCGTCTCGCTGCTGGCCTTCCTCCTCCTCAATGCGTCCGGCGACGTTGCGTCCGCCATCGCCGGGGAGGAGGCGACGCCGGCGCAGATGGCGGCGATCCGCACGGAGCTCGGCCTCGACCGGTCCTGGGTGATCCGTTACGTCGAATGGCTCGGCAATGCGCTGAGGGGCGACTTCGGCAATTCGCTGTTCTTCCAGCAGCCGGTCGCCGACCTGATCGTCTACCGCCTGCCCAACACGCTGACGCTCGCGGCGCTCGCGGCGCTCGTGATGCTCGCGCTGGCCGTGCCGCTGGGCGTGCTGGCGGCGCTCTGGCCCGGCTCCATCGTCGACCGGACGGCACTCGCCATCGCGGTGATGGGCCAGGCCATGCCGAACTTCTGGTTCGGCCTCATCCTGATCGTCGTGTTCTCGCTGATGCTCGGCTGGGCGCCGGCCTCTGGCTCGACGACCCTCGCGCACTTCATCCTGCCGGCCATCGCGCTCGGCTACTACTCGACGCCGCCGATGATGCGCCTGATCCGCGCCGGCATGATCGAGGCGCTGTCCTCCGACTACATCCGGACCGCCAGAGCCAAGGGCATCGGCACCGGCAAGGTGATCTTCAAGCACGCCTTGCGTAATGCCGTCATCCCGGTGATCTCGCTGCTCGCCGTCCAGTTCGGCAACATGCTGGGCGGGTCGGTGGTCATCGAGACCGTCTTCGGCATCCAGGGGCTGGGTTACCTCGCCTGGGAATCGATCTCCCGCATGGACCTGCCGGTCGTCCAGGCGATCCTCCTGATCGTCGCGGTCTTCTACATCGCCCTGGTTCTCCTGTCCGACATGGTCAATTCCTGGCTCGACCCGAGGATTCGTATCCAATGAGCGCCGTCGATCCTGTCATCGTCGCACCCCCGGCCGGGCAGGGTGCGCCCAAGAGCGATGCGTGGCGGCGCCTGCGCCGCAACCCGACATTCGTCCTCGGCGCAGCCGTCTTCATCCTGATCCTGCTGATCGCCATCTTCGCGCCGCTGCTCGCGCCCTACGACCCGTACTCGCAGAGCATGAGCAACCGCGTCGTCCCGCCGGTCTGGATGGATCGCGGCTCCTGGGAGCATGTCCTCGGCACCGACGGGCTCGGCCGCGACTATCTCAGCCGCATCATCTACGGCGCGCGGATCTCGCTGCTGATCGCCGTGTTCACGGTGATCACCTCCGGCCTGATCGGCACGACGCTCGGCGTCCTCGCCGGCTATTTCGGCGGCAAGATCGACCTTCTGATCAACTTCTTCATCATGACGCGGCTGACGCTGCCGGTGGTGATGGTGGCGCTCGCCGTGGTCGCCCTGTTCGGCGGGTCGCTGACCGTCGTCGTGCTGGTGCTGGGCTTCCTGCTGTGGGACCGCTTCGCCGTGGTGACGCGATCGGCGACGCAGCAGCTGCGCAACCAGGAATACATCCAGGCGTCCCGCTCGCTCGGCTTCACCACGCGCCAGATCATCTTCCGCGACGTCCTGCCGAACATCTTCGATCGCCTGGCGGTCATCGCGACCTTCGAGATGGCGCAGGCGATCCTGCTGGAAGCAGCGCTCTCCTTCCTCGGGCTGGGCGTCCAGCCGCCGACGCCCTCCTGGGGTCTGATGGTCGCCGAAGGGCGGCAGTTCCTGCTCTTCGATCCCTGGCTGATCATGATCCCCGGCGCCGCGATCTTCGTGCTGGTGATGGCGATCAACCTGGCCGGGGATGGCCTGCGCGACGCCATGGCGCCGGAAAACCGCAACTGACATGCAAATCGATACGGGAGTGACAGCCATGTCCAATGGAATTGGCACGCGCGAAAGCGGCGTCTCCGCCGCCCGGGACTATGTGACGAATGGCACGTTCAAGGCCGAACTCGCCCGGCGCGTCGCTGTCCCTTCGGAAAGCCCGCGCGAGGATTCGGGCCCCGATCACCGGCGTTATCTGACGCAGGAGATCGCGCCGGATCTCGAGGCCATGGGCTTCACCACCCGCATCCTGGAAAACCCCGCCGCCGAGCGCCTGCCGGTGCTCTTCGCGGAGCGGATCGAGGATGCCGCGCTGCCGACGATCCTGACCTATGGCCACGGCGACGTGCTCTGGGGCATGGGCGGCGACTGGAAGGAAGGGCGCGATCCCTTCCGGCTCGACGAGGCGGACGGCCGCCTGTTCGGTCGCGGCACGGTCGACAACAAGGGCCAGCATACGATCAACATCGCCGCGCTTCGCTGCGTCCTCGAGGCCAAGGGCAAGCTCGGCTTCAACGTCAAGGTGATGATCGAGATGGGCGAGGAGAGTGGCTCGCCGGGTCTCGTCGAGATCGCGGCGGCCCATCGCGACCTGTTTGCGGCCGATGTCCTCATCGCCTCGGACGGGCCGCGCACCGCGCCGGGCACGCCGACCATGTTCCTCGGCGCGCGGGGCGGCATGGGCTTCCACCTCATCGCCGACGAGCGCCCGGGCGCCTACCATTCCGGCAACTGGGGCGGCCTGCTCGTCAACCCGGGGATTCGGCTCGCCCACGCGCTGGCGACCATCACCGACGCCAAGGGCCGTCTCGCCATCCGCGAATGGACGCCGGGCGAGATTCCCGAGAACGTCCGCAAGGCGCTCTCGACCATCTCGCTCGAGCCGGACGCCAGCGACCCCGAGACTGACCCCGAGTGGGGCGAGCCCGGCCTGGTCGGTCCCGACCAGGTCTTCGGCTGGTCCAGTTTCGAGATTCTCGCCTACACCTGCGGGCGTCCCGAGGCGCCGGTCAACGCCGTGCCCGGCAATGCCCGCGCGACGTGCCAGCTGCGCTATGTCGTCGGTGTCGAGACCGATCGCATCCTGCCGGCACTGCGCGAGCATCTCGACGCGCACGGGTTCCAGGACATCGCGATCGAGCCGATGAAGCGCGGCTTCTTCACCGCGACGCGCACCGACCCGGACAATGAGTGGGTGCGCCTCGTCGCCGCCTCGATCGAGCAGACGACCGGCAAGGTGCCGGCCATCCTGCCCAATCTCGGCGGCTCGCTGCCGAACGAGATCTTCGTCGAGACGCTCGGCATGCCGACGGTCTGGGTGCCGCATTCGCACCGCGCCTGCGGCCAGCACGCGCCGGATGAGCACATGCTCCTCTCGGTCGCAGAAGAGGCCGCCATGATGATGGCCGGGATCTTCCACGACATCGGCGAGCGGACGGCATGAGCCAGACCGAGCGCGAACCCGTCCTGGTGGTCGACGGACTGACCGTCGAGCTGCCGAAGAGCGGCGATCGGCCTCACGCGGTGGAAGAACTTTCCTTCCGCGTGAACGCCGGCGAGATCGTCTGCATCGTGGGGGAATCGGGCTCGGGCAAATCCGTCACGGCCTTCACCACGATGGGGCTGCTGCCGAAGGCACTGAAGCCTTCGGCCGGCCGCGTCGTGTTCGAGGGATGCGACATCCTCACCATGCGGCCGCGCGAGCATGCCCGGCTGCGCGGCAACCGCATGGCGATGATCTTCCAGGAGCCGATGACCTCGCTCAACCCGTGCTTCACGGTGGGCGACCAGATCGAGGAAGTCTTCAAGGCGCATAGCAGCATCGGCAAGGCCGAGCGCAAGGCGAAGACGCTGGCGCTGATGGAAGAGGTGCATCTCCCGGACGTCGATCGAATCTACCGCTCCTATCCGCACCAGCTTTCCGGCGGGCAGCGCCAGCGCATCGTCATCGCGCTGGCGCTGGCGATGAACCCCTCGCTGCTGATCGCCGACGAGCCGACGACCGCGCTGGACGTGACCACGCAGGCGCAGATTCTGCTGCTGATGAAGCGGCTGAAGGACACGCACGACGCCGGCATCCTCTTCGTCACCCATGATTTCGACGTCGTCGCCGAAATCGCCGACCGGGTCGTGGTGATGGAAAAGGGGCGGATCGTCGAGGAAGGCCTCGCCGAGCAGGTCCTGTCGAACCCGCAGCATCCCTACACCCGCCAGTTGATCGCCGCGGTGCCGCCGCGTCGCTCGGCCGAGCCGGTGCCGCTGCCCGCCGACGCCGAGACCGTGCTAGAGGTGAGGGGTCTGGCCAAGACCTTCCACGTCGCGCGCACCTTCCTGTCGCCGGAGCGCACGGTTCACGCCGTGCGGCCTGCGACCTTCAGCCTGAAGCGCGGCGAGACGCTCGGCATCGTCGGCGAGTCCGGCTCCGGCAAGACCACCCTGGTGCGGACGCTGATCCGGCTGATCGAACCCGACGGCGGCGGCGAGACGCTGATCGGCGGCACCGACTTTGCCGCCTTGCCGAAGGAGAAGCTGCGGCGCTTCCGGAGCCAGATCCAGATCGTCTTCCAGGATCCCTACGGCTCGCTCAATCCGCGCCGCACGATCGGCGACCAGCTGGTGAGCGCGCCGATCAATTTCGGCATGGCCAAGGACGAAGCGTGGAAGCGGGCACACGAGCTGATGCGCATCGTGCGCCTCGATCCGGAGGTTCTTGCCCGCTACCCCTCGCAGTTCTCCGGCGGACAGCGCCAGCGCATCTGCATCGCCCGCGCGCTGATGATGGAGCCGAAGATCCTGATCGCCGACGAGGCGGTCTCGGCGCTCGACGTCTCGGTGCAGAAGGAAGTGCTCCAGCTGCTCAAGGACGTCCGCGACCGCATGGGCCTCACCATGCTGTTCATCACCCACGACCTGCGGGTGGCGGCGCAAATCTCCGACCGGATCGCGGTGATGAAGAACGGCGAGATCGTCGAGATCGGCACGGCCCGCGCCATCTTCGAGCACTCGACCAACGACTACACGAAGTCGCTGCTCGCCTCGATGCCGGGCATGAACTGGGACGTGCCGCAGATCGAGCCGGCCAGTGCCTGACGGCAAGGGCACCCGAGGCGGAGGGACGGACAGCTTGGACAACGCGAACGAGCCGATGCTGGCGCCGATCTTCCGGCATATCACCGCCAACGAGAACGTCTTCGTTGAACGGCTGATCGAGTATCTGCGCCAGCCCTCGATCAGCGCGCAGGATATCGGCATCCGCGAGGTCGCCGCGCTTCTCGAGACGATGCTGGGCGACATGGGGATGGACGTCCAGGTCATCGAGACCGACGGCCATCCGATGGTCGTCGGCTCGTTGCCGTTCAAGCCGGGCCTGCCCACGATGCTGTTCTATGGCCACTACGACGTGCAGCCGCCCGAGCCGCTGGAGGCCTGGACCAGCCCACCCTTCGAGCCGACGATCCGCGACGGGCGCGTCTACGCCAGGGGTGCCGGCGATAACAAGGGCCAGCACTTCGCGCAGATCCTGGCCATCGAATCCTGGCTGAAGGTGCATGGCGACCTGCCCTGCAACGTGAAGATCCTGCTCGAAGGCGAGGAGGAGGTGGGCAGCCCGCATATCGAGGCGTTCGTCGAAGCCAACCGGGAGCTGCTGAAAGCCGATCTCGTCGTGACCGCCGACGGGCCGCTCGACGCCTCCGGCAAGCCGGTGATCATGTTCGGCACCCGCGGCGCCGTCCGCTTCGACCTCGTCGCGCGCGAAGCCAGCCGGGACCTGCATTCCGGCAATTTCGGCGGCATCGCACCGAACGCGGCCTGGACGCTGGTGCAACTGCTGGCGACCATGAAGAGCCCGGACGGGACGATCACCATCGACGGGATCTACGACGACATCATCCCGCCCGGCGAACGCGAGCGCGCTGCCGCCGACGCGCTGCCCGTCGACCTCGACGCGCTGAAGCGGGAAATCGGTATCCGCGAACTCGACGCGCCGCGTGACCGGCCGCTCTTCGACCGGATCATGTTCCAGCCGACCCTCACCATCAACGGCATCGTCGGCGGCTATACCGGCAAGGGGATCAAGACGGTGATCCCCTGCGAGGCGCAGGCCAAATGCGACATGCGCCTGGTCGACGGAATGGCGCCGGAGAAGGTCCTGTCGCTCGTCGAGGACCACGTGCGCCGGCACGCGCCGGGCGTTGCGGTCGTGCGGCAGGGCGGCGGCAAGCATCCGTCCAAGACGGACATGGATCACCCGTTCGCCGAGGCGCTTATCCGTGCGGTGACGCTCGGCCACGAGCAACCGCCGCTGCTCTATCCGATGATCGGCGCCAGCGGGCCCGACTCCGCCTTCACCCGCATTCTCGGCATACCGGCCTTCTTCGTGCCCTACGCCAATGCCGACGAGCGCAACCACGCGCCCGACGAGAACATCGGGCTCGAATTCTTCCACAAGGGCATCCGCACCGGCGCGGCGATCATCGCGCAGATCGCGGCCTCGGCCCGCTAGCGCCATGCAGACCTCGGAAGTGTCGGCATGACCATGCTCAGCGCGTTCTATCCGGCCCGGTTCGACTATCCCCGCTTCGCGCTGGCGCTCGGGATCGGCGGGCTCGGCACGGCGGTCTTTCTCTATATGGGATGGCCGCTGCCCTGGATGCTGGGTGCGATGCTCGCCTGCACGCTGGCCGCCCTGATCAAGCTGCCCGTGCGGGCGCCGATGATCGTTCGCCCGCCGATGTCGGTGGTGCTCGGGGTCCTGCTCGGCGCCAGCTTCTCGGCCGACATGGTCAGCCGCATGGGGGCGTGGATCCCGACGCTCGCCGGATTGATGCTGTTCCTCCTCGTGTCCGGCGTGGCCTGCGTCGTCTATTTCCGCAAGATCGGCGGCTACGATCTGCCGACAGCCTATTTCGCCGGCATGCCGGGCGGGCTCATCGAGATGGTGCTGCTCGGCCAGGCCCGCGGCGGGGATGCCCGCCGCATCGCCCTCGTCCATTCGATCCGCATCCTGCTGACGGTGTCGTGCCTGCCATTCCTGATCCCCGCCCTAGGCGGCGGCGACATCGGCACGGGTGCGGCCACCGGCGCCCCGATCGGCGGGGCGAGCCTGGAATCGATCCTCTGGCTGATCGGCACCGGCGTCGTCGGCGCCGTCCTCGGCCGCAGGCTCAAGCTGCCCGCGCCCTATCTGCTCGGCCCGATGATCGCCAGCGGCGTCGTGCACCTGGCCGGCTGGACGCACACGGCGCCGCCACGCGAGATCGTCTGGATCGCCCAGCTGGTGCTCGGCGTCACGCTGGGCTGTCGCTTCGTCGGGACCGCACCGAGCGAAATGTTGCGGACGCTGATCCTATCGTTCGGCTCGTTCCTCATCCTGATCGCCAGCGCGGTCTGCTTCGCGTTTGCCCTGGCTGCCGTGACGCCGCTCGACGTGGTTTCCGTGGCGCTCGCCTACGCCCCGGGGGGACTGGTGGAGACGAGCGTCATCGCGCTCGCCCTGCAGATCGAGGTCGCCTTCGTCGCCACCCATCACATCGTCCGTGTCGTCCTCGTCATGGCCGCAGCCGCGCCGATCTTCCGGTGGGTGGAGCGGCGAAAGCCGAACCCCTGAGTGATCGCGTTGCGTCGTCGGGAGAGGCGACCGGACAGAGCGCTTCGACGTGGCCGACCTGCTGCCGGCAATGACCATCATGAGGAAATAAGCCTTGAGCAAATTACGCGCCACCGACATCGACCTTCCGGCCCTGCTCGCGACCTTGCGCCAATGGGTGGAGATCGAGACCCCGACGCCGGACGGCGCGCGCGTCAACGACCTCGCCCGGCTGGTCGAGGCGCGGGCGCTTGCCTCGGGCCTGCACGTAGAGCGGACGGCCGGGCAGGGCGGGTTCGGTGACATCCTGACCGTACGCTCGATGGCGAAGACCCCGGCCTCCAACCGCCGCTCCGTCCTCGTCCTCGCCCATCTCGATACGGTCCATCCGGTCGGCACGCTGGCCGGCCCGCTACCCTGGCGCGAGGAAGACGGGCGCATCTACGGGCCGGGCATCTACGACATGAAGGCCGGCGCGCTGATGGCGCTGCACGCGCTCGAACTCGTCACGTCGCGGGCCGGCGACAGCCCGCCCGACATCACCCTGATGTTCGTGCCGGACGAGGAGATGGGCAGCCCGACGTCGCGCGGTGCGATCGAGTCGGCGGCCCGCGGCGCCGATGCGGCGCTGGTGGTCGAGCCGGCGCGCGAGGGCGGCAAGATCGTCGTCGCGCGCAAGGGCGTCGCGATGTTCGACATCACCGTCCGCGGCCGCGCCTCGCACGCCGGTACCCGGCCGCAGGATGGCCGCAGCGCCATTCGAGCCGCCGCCCGGATCGTCCTCGCGCTCGAGGCGCTGAACGATCCCGAGCGCGGCGTCACCGTGACGGTCGGCATGATCGAGGGCGGGACCGGCCGCAACGTCATCCCGGCACTTTGTCGCCTGAGCGTCGACGCGCGCCTGCCCGACGCGGCCTCCGAAGCCGATATCCTCGAAAAGATCCGCACGATCGAGACCGGCGACCCGGAAATCTCGGTCACGGTCGAGGGCGGGATCAACCGGCCGGCCTATGTCCAGTCGGACGCGGCGAAGGCCCTGTTCGAGACCGCGCACGCGCTGGCCGCCGATCTCGGGATCGACCTCGTCGGCATGGCGACGGGCGGCGGCTCGGACGGGAATTTCACCGCCGCGCTGGGGGTCCCGACGCTCGACGGGCTCGGCGCTGACGGCGCCGGGGCGCATACGAGCGAGGAGTACATCCTCGTCGACAGCGTCGCGCCCCGCACGGCACTGCTTGCCAATCTTCTCGATGCAATCGCCTGATCGCTCTCCTGCATCATGCCGGTCTCTTCGCCGAAGGCCGGCCGCGTAAAATCAGGGACTGGCGGCACAGGTGGTCGGCCCCCTGTTGACGCGCCTCGAATGATCATTAATGATCATGTCATGGCAGTCGCAGATCGGCAGCAGGTTCGGTTTCCCCAGGAGCGCCATCGCCGCATGGCCGAGCTCATTGCGGCGCGTGGCCAGGTGACTGTCGGCGAGCTGATCGAGCATTTCGGCATTTCCGGTCCTACGGCACGGCGCGATCTGGAGGTGCTCTCGCGCGCCGGGCTGGCGGCACGGACCCACGGCGGCGTCTTCGCGCCGGGTAAAGGCGGGCCGTCCGAACCTCTGTTCATGGAAAAGCTGCGTGTCCACCAGGCGGCGAAGACTCGCATCGGAAGGGCCGCGGCCCGGCAGCTGAAGGACGGCCAGCGCGTCCTCGTCGATTCCGGCACGACGACGCTGGCAGCGGCCCGAGCCCTTGCGGGCCGGCCGATCCATGTGTTCGCGATGGACCTCAAGATCGCCGAAGCCGCGGCTGCCGGCGAGACCCGCGTCTCGCTTCTCGGTGGCGAGGTCCGCAACGGCTATTACAGCCTCGTCGGCGACTGGACGTTGCGGGCGCTGTCGGAGCTGTCCTGCGACGTCTTCCTGATGGCCGCCGATGCCGTGGACCATGACGGCATCTCCAATTCCACGGCCGAGGAGGCCGAGGTCAAGCATGGCGGCATCGTCTGCGCCGCCTCCACCTTTCTCCTTGCCGATCACTCCAAGCTCGGCCGACGCGCCCCGGTGCCCGTCTGCGGCCTCGAGGCGATCGACCTCTTCATCACCGACCGGACCGCGGCCGTCCGGCTTGAACCTTATCGTACGCTTTTCAAGCGCTGCGAACTTCACTGACTTTGTCCGCGGCCGCGGCGAACAGACAACGGGATCCGACGTACCCATGACGAAATTCAAGACGATCTTCGGCGACAAGAAGCCGGTCATCGCGATGGTCCATCTGGCGCCGCTGCCAGGCTCGCCGCTCTACGACAGCGAAGGCGGCGTCGCGGCGATCGTCGAGGCGGCGCGGCGCGATCTCAAGGCGCTGCAGGCCGCCGACGTCGACGCGGTGATGTTCGGCAACGAGAACGATCGCCCCTACGAGCTGAAGGTCGACACGGCCTCGACGGCCACCATGGCCTATGTCATCGGCCAGCTCCGGGCCGAGATCGAAAAGCCCTTTGGCGTCAACGTCCTGTGGGACCCGATGGCCTCGGTGGCGCTGGCGGCGGCGACCGGCGCCTCGTTCCTGCGCGAGATCCTGACCGGCACTTATGCCTCGGACATGGGTCCCTGGACCCCGAATGCCGGCGCAGCGATGCGCTATCGCGACCGGCTGCACCGGCCGGACGTCGCGATGCTGGCCAACGTGTCGGCCGAGTTCGCCTATTCGCTCGACCGGCGCGATCTAGCGGACCGGGCGCGTTCGGCGGTGTTCTCCTCGATCCCGGACGCGATCCTCGTCTCCGGTGCGATCACCGGCGAGGCGGCCGAGATGACTGATCTGATCGCCGTCAAGAAGGTCCTGCCGACCACGCCGGTCCTCGCCAATACGGGGGTCAAGCACACCACCGTGGCGGACGTGCTGAAGGTCGCCGACGGTTGTATCGTCGGCTCGTCGCTGAAGATCGACGGGGACACCTGGAAACCGGTCGACGCCGAGCGGGCCGCCGAATTCATGCGGCTCGCCAAGGCGGCGCGCGGCGATTGAGGTAAGCGATGAGCACACGGCACGACTCCACTGGTTCCTATATTGTCGGCCTCGGCGTGCTGACGCTGACGATCCTCGTCGTGCTGAGCGTCACGACGCCGAACTTCCTCACCGTTGCGAACCTGAATTCGATGGGATCGCAGTTCCCGGAATTCGGCCTGCTCGCGCTCGCGGTGCTGCCGACGATGATCAGCGGCGGCATCGACCTGTCGGTTGTGGCCATCGCCAACCTCGCCTCGATCATCGCAGCGCTGCTGCTGCGCGCCGGGCCGGAATATGCCTGGCTGGCGATCCCCGCGGCGTTGCTGGTTGGCCTTGCCTGCGGCGTGCTCAACGGTTGCCTCATCGCCTATCTCAGGCTGCCGCCGATCCTGGCGACGCTGGGGACGATGCAGCTGTTCAGCGGCATCGGCATCGTCATCACAAGAGGCCCGGCGATCACCGGTGTTCCCGCCTGGTACGGTGCCTGGGGCAACTGGTCGATCGGCGGCATGATCCCGATGCCTCTGGTCATCTTCACCGTCGTGGCCCTGGCGCTCGGTATCCTATTGCGCTTCACGGCATCGGGCATGCGTGCCCGGCTCTACGGTGCCAACGCGACCGCGGCCCGCTTCGCCGGCATCGGCGAGACGTCTTTGATCATTCGCGTTTACGCGATCGCCGGGGTGATCGCGTCGATCGCCGGACTGGTCATCCTGGCCCGGGTCAATTCAGCCAATGCCGATTACGGCGGGTCCTATCTCCTGCTGGTCATCCTGATCAACATCCTGGCCGGCGTCAGCCCGTTCGGCGGCTTCGGCTCGACCATCGGCGTCGTCCTCGCGGTGATCACCCTGCAGCTGATCTCCTCGGGCCTGAACTTCCTCGCCTTCTCGGCCTTCGCCCGCGACCTCTTCTTTGGCGGCCTGCTGATCATCGTCATGTCGGTGCGCGCCCTGATGGAGGGCGGGGTGGGATGGCTGAGACCACGTTTTCGAAAGGCATCCAGTTGATGAAAGACAGACTGCGCGACCTCGTCGCCGATCTGATGATGATCCCCGGCCTCTCGGGCCATGAGGATCGGGTGCGCCGGCGCATCGCCGGTGAGTTGACCGAGATGGGCCTTGCCTCCCGCACCGACCGGCTCGGCAATCTGATCGCGACGCTGCCTGGCGATGTCGGCGCCCCCAGCGTCATGCTGTTCGCCCATACCGACCAGCTCGGCTTCGTGACCCGCAAGATCGAGCCGAATGGCCTAATCCGGATCGAGCGGCTGGGCGGTGTTCCGGAGAAGGCGCTGGCCGCGCAATGCGTGCTGTTCTGCGTCGGGGAGGGGCGGGACGTGCGCGGCATCATCGCCAACAAGAGCCACCACGCGACGCCCCCCGAGGAGAAATACAAGGTCACGCCCTATGCCGACCTGTTCATCGATATTGGCGTCGATTCCGCTGCCGCCGCCAGAGAGCTCGGCATCGAGATCGGCACGCCGGTGGTCTACGAGCCGCGCGTCCTGCACCTCAACGAGAACCGCGTGGCCGGCACCTCGGTCGACGACAGGGCCGGCTGCGCGGTAGTGGTGGAGGCCGCGCGCCTCCTGAAGGACATCCAGCCCCGCCCGACGATCCATTTCGTCTTCGCGGTGCTCGAAGAGTTCAACCTGCGGGGCGCGATGGTGGCGGCGCAGGCGCTGCAGCCGGATATAGCCATCCAGCTCGACCTAGCGCTCACCGCCGACACGCCCGACATGGTGCATCGCGGCGAGGTGGTGCTCGGCGGCGGACCGGCGATGAGCCACTATTCCTTCCATGGCCGTGGCACGCTGAACGGCACCATTCCGCACCCGGCGCTCACGGCGCTCGTCGCCCGCACCGCGGCCGAGGACGGCATCGCCCTGCAGCGCACAGCCCATGTCGGCGCGCTGACCGACTCCGCCTATGTGCAGCTGGTGGGCGAGGGCGTCGCCTGCATCGATCTCTGCTTCCCCAGCCGCTACACCCACACCTCGCTGGAAGTCTGTGATCTCGACGACCTCGTCGACCTGACCGGGCTGGTCGTCGGGGCGATCTCGCGCATGGCCTCCGGCTTCGATCTCGACCGGGACCTCTATACGTGAGCCGGGCCTATCTCGGCATCGACGTCGGCACCTATCAGACCAAGGGCGTCGTCGTGTCCGGCACCGGCGAGGTGCTGGCCGCGACCAGCCGCTCGCACCGGATGATCGTGCCGCAGCCGGGATGGGCCGAGCACGATGCCGAGGCGGACTGGTGGGGCGAGTTCGCCTCGATCGCGCGGCAGCTGGTGGCCGAATGCGGCCTGCCGGCAGAAGCGATCCGAGCGGTGGGTGCCAGCGGCATCGGCCCGTGCATGCTGCCGGTGGATGCCGACAACCGGCCGCTGATGAACGCCGTGCTCTACGGCGTCGACACCAGGGCCCATGAGGAGATCGCGGAACTGACCGACCGGATCGGTGCCGACACGCTGCTCGCGCGCACCGGCAATCCGCTGACCTCGCAGTCGGTCGGGCCGAAGATCCTCTGGCTGAAGCGCCATCGTCCGGAGATCTACCGAGACGCTACTGCCTTCGTGAACTCGACGACATTCCTCGTCGAGCGGCTCACCGGGCGGCGCGTGCTGGACCATTATTCGGCCGCGAGCTTCCAGCCGCTCTACGATCCCACGAAACACGACTGGGCCGACGATCTGTGCGCCGGCATCGTCGAGTGCAAGCGCCTGCCGGAACTGCTCTGGACGTCTGAGATCGCCGGCACGGTGACCGCGCGCGCCGCCGCCGAGACCGGCCTGGCCGCTGGCACGCCGGTCATCGCCGGGACGATCGACGCGGCGGCCGAGGCGGTCAGCGTCGGCGTCGCCCGGCCGGGCCAGATGATGCTGATGTACGGCTCGACGATCTTCATGATCCTCGTCACCGCCGATCCGGCGCGGGACCGCCGGCTCTGGTCCGCGCCGTGGCTGTTCCCCGGTCAGCACGCCCTGATGTCGGGTCTTGCGACGAGCGGCACGCTGACGCAGTGGTTCCGCGAGCAGTTCGCCCGCGACCTCTCCGAAGACGGCGCGATGGGGCAGCTCGCCGACGAGGCCGCGGTCTCGCCGCCGGGCGCCAATGGCCTGATCGTGCTGCCGTATTTCTCCGGCGAGCGGACGCCGCTGCACGATCCGCATGCCAAGGGGGTGATCTTCGGCCTCGACCTGACCCACAACCGCGGCGACGTCTATCGCGGCGTGCTGGAGGGCATCGCCTACGGCGTCCGCCACGTCCTGGAAACCTACGAGGACGTCGGCGACCGACCGGACGAGATTTCCGCCGTCGGCGGCGGCACCAAGAATGCCGTGTGGTCGCAGGCGGTCTCAGATGCGAGCGGCGAGGCGCAGGTGCTCAGGCGCCAGACCGTCGGGGCGAGCTTCGGCAACGCGTTCCTAGCGGCGGTCGGCGTGGGGGACGCCGCACCGGCCGACATCGACGGCTGGAATCCGGTGGCCGGACGCATCGAACCGCGTGCCGCGCACGCCGCGACCTACGATCGGGGCTTCGGCACCTATCGGGAACTCTACGAGCGGACCCGCGATCTGATGCGGCCGCCCGCCGAGCCAAATCGAGACGGCATCGGGTGATGCCACAACAAGGGAGAGTGCATATGCATCGGAAACTGAAGGGCGCCCTGGCGGGCGCATTGCTGACGTCAATGCTCGTCGCCGGCACGATCGGCACCGTGGGCGCGCAGGACGCCAAGGAGATGGTGACCGTCGTCAAGCTGTCGGGCATCGCCTGGTTCAACCGCATGGAAGAGGGCGTCGAGGAATATGCGGAAGCCACCGGCAACAACGCCACCCAGGTCGGCGCGGCGACGGCCGACGCTGCGCTGCAGGTGCAGCTGATCGAGGACCTCATCGCGCGCGGCGTCGACGCCATCAACGTCGTGCCGAACTCGCCGCAGACCCTCGAGCCGGTGCTCGCCCGCGCGCTCGAGAATGACATCGTCGTGATCGCCCACGAGGGCGCGACGCTGCAGAACATCACCTACGACCTCGAGGCCTTCGACAACGCCGCCTATGGCGAGCACCTGATGGAGCGCCTCGCCAAGGACATGGGCGGCGAGGGCGAATACGCCGTGTTCGTCGGCTATCTCACCTCGGTCACGCACAATTCCTGGGTCGACGCGGCGATCGCCTACCAGGAGAAGAACTACCCGAACATGACCCTGGTCGGCGGCAAGCAGGAATCGGCCGAGCAGCAGCAGCAGGCCTATCAGAAGACCCGCGAATTGCTGCGCACCTATCCGAACCTCAAGGGCATCCAGGGTTCCGCCGGCGAGGACGTGGTCGGTGCGGCACTGGCCGTCGAGGAAGCCGGCGTCAGCGACCAGGTGTCGATCGTCGGGACCAGCCTGCCGTCGGTGTCGGGCCCGTATCTTGAGACCGGCGAGATCGACATGATCTCGTTCTGGGATCCGGCCAAGGCCGGCTATGCCATGAACGTCCTGGCCGAGAAGGCGCTGGCCGGCGAGACCGTCGAAAGCGGTGCCGATCTCGGCGTCGAGGGCTACAACGACGTCCAGGTCGACGGCAAGGTCGTCTACGGCCAGGCCTGGGTCGACGTCACCGCCGACAACATGGACGAATACGACTTCTAAAGGGATAGGAAGGGCCGCCGTCGGCGACGGCGGCCCTTCGCCTGCAATCCACCGGAGACGCACATGGTCGAACCCGTCCTCTCGATGACCGGCATCCGCAAGGCCTACGGGCCCGTGCGCGTGCTCGAGGATGTGGCGCTGACGCTGATGCCGGGCGAGGTGCGGTGCCTGGCCGGCGAAAACGGCTCCGGCAAGTCGACGCTGATCAAGATTCTCTCCGGCGTCGTCGGCAGCGACGCCGGCAGCGTGACGATCGCCGGCAACGCCCTGTCCGGCGATCCGCGCCAGGCGATCGCGGCCGGACTGTCGGTGATCTACCAGGACTTCTCGCTGTTCCCGAACCTGACCGTGGCGGAGAACATCGCCTTCCTCAAATTCGTCGCCAACGGCGAGCGCTGGCACCGTCGCGGCGCGGAAAAGCGCATCGCCCGCGAGACGCTGGCGCGCATGCAGGTCGACATCGATCCGGACGCAATGGTCGAATCCCTGCCGGTCGCCTCCAAGCAGCTGGTGGCGATCGCCCGCGCGCTTGCCAACGAGGCACGCATCATCGTCATGGACGAGCCGACCACCGCGCTGACGCGCAGCGAGGTGCGGCATCTGGCCGACATCATCGCCGCGCTGAAGGCCGACGGCGTCGCCTTTCTGTTCGTCAGCCACAAGACCGAGGAAGTGTTCGCCTTCTGCGACACGATCACCATCCTGCGCGACGGCAAGGTCGTCGCCGAGGGGCCGGCGACGGAATTCGACGGCCGACGGCTCGGCCGCGAGATGACCGGCCGTGACGTCGAGACCCAGCGCCTGCTCCGTGATAATGCGCCGGAAGCCAAGCCCTTCCTGACAACCCGGTCGCTGACGCGGCGCGGCGACTATGCCGGCGTCGATCTGGAGCTGCGGCCGGGAGAGATCGTCTCGGTGGTCGGCCTGCTCGGGTCTGGCCGGACCGAGCTTGCGCTGTCGCTGTTCGGCCTGATGGCGCCGGACGAGGGGCAGATCGAGATCGACGGCACGCCGGTGGTTCTCGGCAACGCCCGGCAGGCCATGGATGCCGGCATCGCCTACGTACCCGAAGACCGGCTGACCGAAGGGCTCTTCCTCGACCAGCCGATCGGCGACAACATCACCGTCGCCACCTTGAAGGAACGCGGCTTCCTCAGCCGCACCCGGCTCAAGGCACAGGCGCGCAAGGCGGTTGAGCGGCTGCGCATCAAGACCCCCGGCATCGAGCCGTCCGTGGCGACGCTGTCGGGCGGCAACCAGCAGCGCGTCGTGCTCGTCCGCTGGATGGAGCGCTCGCCGCGCCTGATCATCCTCAACGGGCCGACCGTCGGGGTCGACATAGGCTCCAAGCGCGAGATCCACGAGATCCTGGTGGCGCTCAGCCGGTCGGGGACGGCCGTGATGGTGGTCACCGACGATATCGGCGAGGCCATGGCGCTGTCGGACCGCGTCCTGGTGATGGTCAGGGGCCGGATCACCGCCAGCTTCGACGCCGAGGCGGTGGACGAGGACACGGTCTACGCGGAAGTCACCAGGGAGGGGCACGCCTGATGCGCGCACTGTCCAACATACTCGGCTCGGCCCAGGGCGTCGTCCTGCTGATGGCGCTGGTCTTCGCGCTGGCCATCGGCATCACCAACCCGGGCTTCCTGTCCGTGGCGACGCTCGTCGACCTGATGCGCAACTCGCTGGTGACCGGTATCTTCGCCCTCGGCGTCATGATGGTGCTCGCCTCCGGCGGCATCGACGTGTCGTTCACGGCGATCGGCGCCTTTGCCATGTACACGACGATGACGCTGGTGCTCGGCATCGACATCGACGTGCCGATCATCGGCCTGTTCCTGGCGAGCGCGCTGATCGGCGCGGCGCTCGGCCTGATCAACGGCCTGCTCATCGGCGGGCTCGGGCTGCCGACGCTGATCGTCACGCTCGGCACGCTCAGCCTGTTCCGCGGCGCGCTGCTCACATTCGTCGGAACAACCTACCTGACCGGCGTGCCGCGCAACGTCATCAGCTTCGCCCGGACGATGATCGTGCGGATGGAGAACGCCGTCGGCCAGCTCGTCTCGCTGCCGCTCTCCTTCGTGGTGCTGATCGGCGTGACGCTTTTCGTCGCCATCCTGATGAACTTCACCATGTTCGGCCGGAAGATCTATGCCATCGGCGGGTCGGAGGAGGGTGCCCGGCGCATCGGCATCGACGTGGCGCGGGTGAAGATCTGGATCTACGTGATCGCCGGGGCGATCGCCGGGCTCGCCGGCATGACACACATGACGCTGTCGCGCATGGCCAACCCGTTCGACCTCGTCGGCACCGAGCTGAACGTCATCGCCGCCGTCGTCCTTGGTGGCGCGCGCATCGCGGGTGGCCACGGCACCGTCACCGGCGCCCTGCTCGGCGCCCTGGTCATCACCATGATCAACACCTCGCTACTGAGTGCGGGGGTGCCGTCCTATTGGCAGCGTGTGGTGGTCGGCCTGTTGATCATCATCGGCACCGGCCTGCCCATCCTGACCGACCGCTATCGCGCGCGGCGCGAGCGCCTGGCGCGCGCCGCCGTCTGAAACTCTGAGGGAGACGATCTCGTGAAGAAGATCCTGAACGACCCGAGCCACTATGTCGACGAGATGCTGGAAGGCTTCACCGCCGCCCATCCCGAGTTCTACGCACAGCCCGAGCGCCGGGTCATCGCCCGCGCCGGAGGCGCGATCGACGGCAAGGTCGGCATCGTCACCGGCGGCGGCTCCGGACACCTGCCGGTCTTCACCGGCTATGTCGGACCGGGCTTCCTCGACGCCTGCGCCATCGGCGACGTCTTCGCCAGTCCATCGGCCGAGCAGATGGCCGGCGCCATCCGCCGGGCGAATGGCGGGGCGGGGGTCCTGCGCCTTTACGGCAATTACGGCGGGGACGTCATGAACTTCGACATGGCCGGCGAGATGGTCGACATGGAGGACGACATCCGCACCGCGACGGTCGTGCTGGCCGACGACGTCGTCTCGGCGCCGAAGGAGGAGGCCGAGAAGCGCCGCGGCGTCGCCGGCATGATCTACGCCTTCAAGATTGCCGGCGCGGCAGCCGACACCATGGCCGATCTCGACGAAGTCACCCGCATCGCCCAGAAGGCGGCGGACGCCTGCCGCTCGATCGGCATGGCGCTGTCGCCCTGCATCGTGCCGCAGGCCGGCAAGGCGAATTTCGAGATCGGCGACGGCGAGATGGAAATGGGCATGGGCATCCATGGCGAGCCCGGCATCTGGCGCGACAGCCTGAAGCCCGCGGACGCGATCACCGACGAGATGATCGACCGCCTCCTGGCCGACCGGCCGCTCGCCCGGGGCGACCGGGTCTCAGTGCTGGTGAACTCGCTGGGCGCGACGCCGCTCGAGGAACTTTACATCATGTACCGCCGCGTCCGGCAGCGCTTCGACGAGGCCGGGGTCGAGATCGTCATGCCGCTGGTCGGTCGCTATGCCACCTCGATGGAGATGACCGGCGCGACCCTGACGGTCATCGCGCTCGACGACGAACTCGAGACCCTTCTGAAGGCGCCGGCGGCGTGCGCCTACTGGCGCGTGGGCTGAGCGATGAGCAGCACCACGATCGACAAGGCAGCCATCGCTGCCGCGCTCGGTAAAGTGGCGGCGGCGGCGGAAGCCGCCGCGGCCGAACTGAACGCCGCGGATGGTCAGCTGGGCGACGGCGATCTCGGCATCACCGTCTCGAAGGGGTTTCGCGAGGCGGCCAACGCCGACCTGCCGGAGGACGTGGGGCTCGCCCTGCTGGAATGCGCCAAGGCCTTCCAGCGGGTGTCGTCCTCGTCGTACGGCACCCTGGTCGCGACCGGCTTCATGGCTGCCGCCAAGGCGACCAAGGGTCGGTCGGACGTTCCCGCGTCCGAGATCCCGGCGCTCGTCGCCGCGGCCCGCGACGCGATGATGGCCCGCGGCAAGGGCGAACTCGGGGCCAAGACCGTGCTCGACAGTCTAGACCGGTCGGCACAGGCGCTGGAGGGCATGGCGCCCGAGGCCATGGCCGCAGCGGCGGTCCAAGCGGCGCGCGCGACGCTGGAGGCCTTCAAGGGCCAGCCCTGCAAGCTCGGCCGCGCCCGCATGTTCGCCGAGAAGAGCGCGGCGCTCGACGATCCCGGCCAGCTGGCGTTCCTGCGCATCGTCGAGCCGCTTGCCGACCAGACCTCGTAACGGAAGACCGACGCGATGGAATACAGGACGCTCGGCCGCTCCGGCCTCAAGGTCTCGGCGATCGCGATGGGCACGTTCTCGTTCGGCGGCGAGGGGGCCTTTGCCAAGGTCGCCTCGCAGGGCGTCGCCGAGGCGCGGCGCCTCGTGGATGTCTGCATCGAGGGCGGCGTCAACCTCTTCGACACCGCCAACATGTATTCGCTCGGCCGCTCCGAGGCGATTCTCGGCGAGGTGCTGGAAGGAAGGCGCGACGAGGTGCTGATCTCGTCCAAGGCGCGGATGCGGATCGGGCCGGGTCCCAACGACGAAGGCGCCTCGCGCTACCACATCATCCGCGAGTGCGAGCGCAGCCTGAAGCGGCTGCGGACCGACCACATCGACATCTACCTCATGCACGAATGGGACGGGCTGACGCCGCTCGATGAGACGCTGGCGGCGCTCGATACGCTGCAGCGCCAGGGCAAGATCCGCTATGCCGGCTGCTCGAACTATTCCGGCTGGCACGTCATGAAGGCGCTCGGCATCGCCGAGCGTGAGAAGCTGCCGCGCTTTGGCGCCCAGCAGATCCATTACACGCTGGAAGCGCGGGAGGCGGAATACGAACTCCTGCCGATCGCGGTGGACCAGGGCGTCGGGACGATGGTCTGGTCGCCGCTTGCGGCGGGGCTGCTGTCAGGCGCCTTCCGGCGCGACAGCCGGCCGGCGGATTCGCGTCAGGCAGCCGGCTGGAGCGAGCCGCCGATCCGCGATGAGGAGCGGCTCTGGCGGATCGTCGACTGTGTCGTCGAGATCGCCGAAGCCCGCGACCTGGCGCCGGCCCAGGTGGCGCTGGCGTGGACGCTGTCGCGCCCGGGCGTCTCGACGCTGGTCGTCGGTGGCCTCAGCGAGACGCAGTTCCGGCAGAATATCGCAGCGGCGGAACTGAAGCTTTCAGCGGACGAACTGGAACGGCTCAACCAGGTCAGCCGGCCGCCTTACCTCTATCCCTACTGGCACCAGCATAATTTCGCGGCCGATCGCTTCTGCGCCGCCGACGACGTCCTGCACGACAATTATCGCGATCTCGGGCTGGTGTGACGGGGCGGAGAACAGGGCGAAGGCCAAGCGCCGGATCCTTCCGGCGCTTGGTGGAGGCCCGCCGCCGCCCGCATGAAAGCTCATCTTTCGCCCGGTGCGGTCCTGGCTATGCCGGGCACACCGGTCGCGCTGAGCAGCCACAGGCGGAACAGCAACGCCGCGCGCCGTTGGTGGCAAGCACGTTCAGGCCGCCAGCCTGTCCGTGCAGGGAGCGACCTCGCTGGCGACGAGACCCTTGTGCAGGGCCCGGATGGTCGCCTCGAAGTCAGCCTCCTCGACGATCACCTGCAGGTCGACCTTGCGGATCAGGTCGTGGACGCCCAGCGGCACGATGCCGGCTTCGGCCAGCACGGTTATCGCCTTGCCGAGCGTGCTGATGCCGCCGAGGTCCCTGCCGATCGCCGATACGAGCGCCAGCTTGCGCAGGTTGATGCCGGCATTCGGAAACGCCTTGGAAAGATCGGCCTCGACGCGCTTGATCGCCTGCATCGAGCCCTTGAGGAAATGCGTGATCGTGTTGGCGTTCGAGGTCTTGGCGATGATCCAGACCTTGTGCCGGCGCAGCGCCTCGAGGATCTCGCTGTCGTAACCCTTGACCCCGACCATGTCCTGATCGTGGAACTCGAAGGCGAAGACTCCCTTGAGCCCGGTGACAATCTCGACCCCCGGGCGCGCCGTGAGGGCATTCGAGCGGATCACCGTTCCGGGATGGTCAGGCTCGAAGGCGTTCTTGACGCGCAGGGGAATGCCGGCCTGGCGCAGGCTCTTGGCCGCGCGGGGATGAATCGCCTCCATGCCCATGTTCGAAAGCTGGTCGGCGACGTCGTAATTGGTCTCGCCGATGACCCGCACTTCATCCGCACCGACGATGCGGGGATCGGCCGACGACAGATGGAATTCCTTGTGGATGATCGCTTCGGCAGCCTTCGTCATCACCGCCACGCGTGACAGCGTCACCTCGGAATAGCCGCGATCATACGTCTCCATCAGCGTTTCGACGCATTGGGCGTAGCCTGTGACCACCGGCAGTTCCCGGCTGATATCGACGTCGGCGAAAGCCCGCGTAATCGCCTCGTCGAGCGGCAACTGTCCGTCCTCGCACCAACCGGTCAGGTCGACGAACCGGGCGTTGACGCCATGGCTTTTCAGCAACAGCGCGGTGTTGTGCGCCGACTGCGCCTCGCCGAGCGAGGACAGCATCTCGCGCACGGTCATCAGATGCTGCTCGAGCTGGAAATGTCCGAACGAGCAAAGCCGCGCCAGATCGATCAGGCAGGAGCGTACGCCCTCGACGCGCTCGGTGACGAAGCGGTCCGCGGCCTCGCGCAAGCCGTCATCGGCGAAGATCTCGGCATTCCTGTCGAGCATGCGCCGGGCCACCTGGCTGAGCGCCTCGCCCCAGCTCCCGCCGCTCTCGGCGCCGGCGAATAACTTGTAGACGCCGGGCTCGCCGGATTTCTTGTGCTCGAGCAGGGCGTCGGTCATGCCCCCATAGGCAGAGACGACGAAGACCCGGTTGTACAGCGCCTCTCCCGTGCGTCTGCCGATCAAAACGGTATCGAGCAATTCGGCGGTTCGCGACATCGAGGTGCCGCCGATCTTTTCGACGCTGTGAGGCGCTTTGGGCATGAAGTCTCCAGTACCGTTCCCGGCGGACGGGAACGGCCAATTCTCTGAGTTTGTGCGTCGTCTTGAGGGCGGCGGACGCCCGGTCAGGCCAACTTGCCGCCAGCGATCTCGATCGGGCCGGCAGGATTGCGCGACGACAGGAACGCCGGGCGAGGCGACCGGGCGGCGAACGGATCGACCACCTTGTTGCTCCAGGCATTGTAGACGAAGAAGGCGTTCGAGCGCGGGAATGGCGTGATGTTGCCGTTCGAGCCGTGCAGCGTGTTGCAGTCGAACAGCACGACGGTTCCGGCAGCGCCCGCCGCGTAGTCGATGCCGACCCGGTCGGCCATCTCGGTCAGGCTGTCGTGGCTCGGAACCCCGACCTCCTGCTTCTTCAGCGACGTCTTGTGATTGTCCTCGGGCGTCTCGCCGGCACAGGCGATGAACGAGCGGTGCGAACCCGGCATCAGCATCAGCGGCCCGTTGAGCGCATCGTTGTCGGTCAACAGGATCGAGGCGGAGATCGCGCGCATCCGCGGCATGCCGTCCTCGGCGTGCCACGTCTCGAAATCGGAGTGCCAGTAGAATTCCTTGCCGGTGAAGCCCGGCTTGTAGTTCAACCGGCTCTGGTGAAGGTAGACCTCGTCATCGAGCAGATAGCTGACCCGCCCCGCGATGCGCTCGTCGCGCGCCAGGCGATCGAAAAGGGCGTTCTGCTCGTCGAGCCGGAAGACCGTGCGGACCTCGTTCGAGCCGGGTTCGGTGATGACGTTTTCGGCCGTCAGCGTCGACTCGCCGCTGCGAATGCGGCGTGACTCCTCCTGCAGGGCCGTCACTTCGAGCGGCGAGAAGACGTCTGTCAGGACGAGATAGCCATTCTCCTCGAAGCTCTCGGTCTGCTCGCGCGTGAGCGGCGCTTGCGGCGTCCATCTGCCCCAGAAGGTGGGATCCCGGCGCTCCAGCCACTGCTCGGTCTCGAGCCGGGTGGGATAGATATCGTCGGGGCTGTTCCATTGCATGGCGGTACTCATGGGGAGTTCCTTCCTGCGTGTTTGTTCAAATATCAGGCGGATTCGGCGGCCGGCGCGTAGGATCCGTCTTCGCGATGCACTTCGCTGCCGCTGACCGGCGGGTTGAAGCAGCACGCCATCACCATTTCCGATCTGGCGTTCAGGCGGTGCCGGTCGTGCTGGTCGAGCCCGTACATCACGCCGGGGCGGATCTGATGGACCTCGCCGGTCGCCAGATCCTCGATCGAGCCTTCGCCCGAGATGCAGTAGACGCTCTCGAAATGATGCTTGTAGTGGAATTCGTGACTGGTGTTCTCGTGGATGCGGGTGATGTGGAACGAGAATCCCATCGCATCCCCGGCCAGCAGCAGCCGGGTCGAATCCCAGCCTTCCGCCGTGACCAGACGCTCGGTCTGCCGTGCTTCGGCAAGGTCTCTGATGATCATGGTCGTGCCTTCTATTCGGCGGCGGCGCGGTGGCCGCCCAGGATTTCGTCGAACGCCATCTCGAGTATGTCGAGGCCGGCGGCCCACTGGGCCTGGCCGATGGTCAGCGGCGCGAGAACCTTGACGATCTCGTCGTGGCCGCCGGACGTCTCGATGATCAGCCCCTGCCGGAAGCAGGCCCGGCAGATCGCTTCGGCCACGGCGCCGGAGCCGGTATCGATCCCGCGCATCATGCCGCGTCCGCGCAGGGTGAACCCGTGCGTCCCGGCGATCGCACCCAGCCGATCTTCCAGATAGCGGGCCTTCGTCGCGACTTCGGCCTCGAAGGCGCCGTCCGACCAGAACTTCTCGATCGCGGCGGTCGCGGTGACGAAGGCATGGTTGTTGCCCCGGAAGGTGCCGTTGTGCTCGGCCGGCTCCCAGATGTCGTGCGCCGGCTTGCACAGCGTCAGCGCCATCGGCAGCCCCATGCCGGAAAGCGACTTGGCCATGGTGATGATGTCGGGGTCGAGTCCCATTTTCTCGAAGGAGAAGAAGCTGCCCGTCCGTCCGCAGCCGGCCTGGATGTCGTCGACGATGAACAGCGCGCCGTGCCGGCGGGCAATCGCCTCGATCTTCTTCAGCCATTCGGGCGACGCGGCGTTGAGGCCACCTTCACCCTGCACGGTCTCGACGATGAAGGCCGCCGGCGCGTCGAAGCCGCTCGACGGGTCGGACAGCTGCTGGTCGAGCATGTCCGCCGTGTCGATGTCGGGGCCGAAATAGCCGTCGAACGCCGCGCGCGAAACGCCTGGGAGCGCGGTGCCGGCGCCCTGGCGGTGGCCCGAGTTGCCGGTCGCGGCCAGGGCGCCGAGCGTGACGCCGTGGAAGCCGTTGGTGAAGGCGACAATCTCGGTGCGCCCCGTGACCTTGCGCGCCAGCTTGATGGCGGCTTCCACCGCGTTGGCGCCGGTCGGGCCGGTGAACTGCAGCTTGTAGTCCATGCCCCGTGGCTTGAGCACGACGCGCTCGAAGGTCTCCAGGAACGCCTGCTTGGCGTCGGTGAACATGTCGAGCCCGTGGGCGATGCCGTCGGACGCGATGTAGTCCATCAGCGCCGCCTTGAGGTCGGGGTCGTTGTGCCCGTAGTTCAGCGTCGAGCAGCCGGCGAGGAAGTCGGTGTAGGCCGCGCCTGACTTGTCGAAGAGCGTGGCGCCCTGTGCCTTGCCGAAGGTCTTGGGGAAGCTGCGCGAATAGGAGCGGACCTGGCTTTCGACACGGTCGAACACGGGGGAAAAGGCGGAAATCGTTGCTGTCATGAACACGTCTTTCTTGGGACGGTGAATGATGAGGGGGAGCCGGGCTCGCCTCAGGCGGCATCGCGCAAGGGCAGCGCGGCGCGCTCGAACGGACCGATCGAGACCAGATACTCCGTCTCGTGCCGGCCATCGAAATGGTCGTCGCGCTCGAAATGCGGTTGCCGGTTGAGGTCGGCCTCGAGCGAGTCGGCGATCGAGCCGAACAGGGCCCAGGATGCCTTGTTGGCCTCGGTGATGGTCGAATGGACGACACGCACGTCCGAGCAGACGTCGCGGGCAAGCACCGAAGCGATCAGCCGCCGCGCCAGCCCTTGCCCGCGGGCCTTTTCGCTGACGCAGACCTGCCAGACGAAGAGCACGTCCGGGGTCTCGGGCGGGATATAGCCCGAAACCCAGCCCACCACCGCGCCGTCGATTTCGGCGAGCGCGCAGGTCGCGGCGAAATGCGTGCACTGGAGGAGGTTGCAGTACATCGAGTTGTCGTCGAGCCCGGCGGTGCCCTGCACGAGGGCCCAGACATCGGCACCATCCTGGCGCCGTGGGGCCCTCAGGTGGATCCTGGCCGATGGGACCTTTCGGCGGCTCAACTCTGTCGTCTGCATTTTCGGTTCCTCGCTGATCACCGAGAAGGTTAGTCGTATCTAACTAAATGTCAAATGCCGTCTGCGAGCTATTGATACGCATTTGCGCCCAAAAATCGCTATTAGTGAGCGCTAGGAGGTGTTTCGGCCGTGCAGATTTTTATTGCTCGGATATGCGAAACAGGTTTACCTTCAGTAGGATAATTCGTATTTACGAATGATATCGACCGTCGAGATACGTCGCGATCGCGCTTGGGATCGCGTATTCGAGCAGCTAAGGTGATCGGCTCGTGCCCACAGATGGATCGCGCTATTTGGAAAACCGGACCAAGCGTGCCCTCACCGCGATGCGCAAGATCCTGCGCACGACCGATCTCAACGCCAAGGCCTTGCTGGCCGAGACCGGGCTCACCCCCTCGCAGCTGATTTTCCTGCAGATGCTGGAGGAGGGCGAAGAGCAGACTGCCGGCCATCTCGCCGCCCGCATGGGCATCACCCAGGCGACGGCCACGGTTCTGATCCACAAGCTCGAGGCTCTCGGCATGCTGCAGCGACGCAAGGGTGAAACCGACCGTCGGCAGGTCTGGCTTTCCCTGACGCCGCGGGCGCAGGATATCCTGGTGATCGCCCCGGATGGGGTGCATGCCCGCTTCAACGAACAGTTCCTGGCGCTTGAGGATTGGGAGCAGTCGATGCTGATCGCCTCGCTCGAGCGCGTGGCCGCCATGCTCGCCCCAGAAATCGGCGAGGCCGCGCCGGTCCTCGAAGCCGAGCAGACCCTGGTCCCGGACACGCTTTAGTCAGCCGTCACGTCAGCGACGCGGCGGGCAGCGTCCCGTTCGCTCAATAGCAATTCGTGGTGACCGTGTTTCCAAAGCCGGTCGATCGGCAAGAAATGTTCCTGTTGGCCTGTGCGGCATTAATCAGTGCCTGCCGATCAGCCTGCCGCTGCATATTATCGCCCGCTTGGGAAAGCGCCTGCGCGAAAGCTTGTCGGCGTTGGGCATTGGCGGCCCGCGTGGCGTCTTCTCTGCCAACCTCTTGGCGGAGGCATATCGTCATCTCTGGAGAGCCGTTAGCGACGCCTTGGTCGTTGCATCGCTCGATAATTTCATCGGCCAAAACCTTGACCTCGGTATAGCTCATCTCGGCAATGGGCTTTGTGGTGCAAGCGGCAAGCGGCGCCAGCAGCGCGACGATCAAGAGTTTTCTCATGCGGCTGACTGTGCCGCCGCACGCTCCCATCTGCAATCCGCGAAGGCGCGGCCTCCCAGCGACATTATCGACCGGTAAACATGACAGTTAGGGTCGGAGGTGGGGCCGGCAGTTACTTAAAACCCGAACTCAACAGCGGACGGGAAGGGATACCACTGGTACCGGTGGGTGAGGTCAGCCGGCGAGGCCGATCTCGACCGCGGCGATCGCCAGGGTCAGCAGGACCAGCGTCTCGGTGACGACCATCGCGACGTGCTGCCAGCCGAGCTGCAGCATGTCCTTCATGTTGGTGCGCACGCCAAGCGCGGCGATCGCCACGACCAGCAGCCAGCCCGACAGGTCGACGGCGAAACCGGCGGCAACGGGCGGCAGCAGTCCGAGGCTGTTGACGGCGGTGAGGGCAGCGAAGCCGACGACGAAGAGCGGCAGGCGGACGGATTTCGCTCCGCCGCGCTTCTGGCCGGCCAGCGCCAGCACGATGATGACCAGCACGACGGGCAGCATGGCGACGCGCAGCAGCTTGATGATCGTCGCGACGTCGCCGACGTCGGTCGAGATCGAATAACCCGCCCCCACCACCTGGGCGACGTCGTGGATCGTGGCGCCGACGAGGAAGCCGCTCTGGCTGGTGGTTAGGCCCAGCGCCGTGAAGAGGATCGGATAGAGGATCATCGCGATCGTGGACAGCGTCGTCACCGAGACGACGGTGAAGAGCAGATTGCGCTCGGTCTTCTCGTTGTGCGGGATAACCGAGGCGATCGCGAGAGCCGCGGACGCGCCGCAGATCGCCACGGAGCCGCCGGTCAGCAGCGAGAAGCGCCACTGCTTGTTGAAGATGCGCCCGCATACGAAGCCGGTGCCGATGGTCAGCGCGATGAGGCCGACGACCGTCGCGAAGGTGGAGATGCCGAGGGAGGCGATGTCGCTGGTGGTGATGCGGGCACCCAGCAGGACGATGCCGATGCGCAGGAGGTTCTTGGAGGAGAACTCCAGACCCGGCTTGAAGCGCGGATCGACGGCAAGGAAGTTGAACGCCATGCCGATCAGGAGGGCGAACAGCATGACCGGCGCGCCGTAGTGATCGGCGACGAAGCGCGCCGCGGCCGCGACGGTCAGCGCCAGCAGAATGCCGGGCAGGAGCGGACGATAACGGGCGTGGACGGCAGATAGGGTGGTTTCGGACATCGGGCTACCTGTCGTGCGCCAAGAAGCGGTCGTCGGCGGAAACGGGGACGACCTCGGGCCGGCCGGAGACGCGGGATGGAATCGTCATCGTCACGTCGGACAAGAAATCATATTTTTTGTCTTATACAAGAGTTGTTAACATCGCAAAGCCCCTGATGCCCCGATTTCGATTCCCTCTCGCGCTCCGATCGATCTCTCGGTCGGGCCGCGTTGACCGCGGGCGTGGCGCACGATGGCGGCGCGGCGGGACGGCCGGGGCGGGCCGGCGCGCCGACCTCCTCAGCGCAGGTCGGCCTGATAGTGGAACCCGTCGGTGAGGCATCGGGAAACCCGCCATTCCACGGGCGTGCCATCGAGCGCGAAGGCGACGCGCTCGATCGACAGGATCGGATGGCCGACGGGACAGCCGAGCTGGGCCGCGGTCGCCTCGTCGGCTGCCGTCGCCTTCAGCCGCTCCACCGCCCGGCCGATGGTGATCGCGAAGTGCTCGGAATAGAGCGCATAGACGTTGTTCGGCAGGTCGGGAAATTCGGCGAGGCTGGCAAAGCGGGCAAGCGGCAGCACGATCTCTTCCGCGATCACCGGCCGGCCACCGAGGCGCCGGATCCGTCCGATCCGCCAGACCTCCGCCGAAGCCTCGATCTGCAGCATTTCCGCGGCGGCGCCCGCGGCCTCGCGCTGCCGTTCGATCACCTGGCTTTCGGGAAATAGCCGCGTTCCGTCATCGGCGGCGAGTCGGAAGAACTGGAACAGGATCCGTCCTTCCTCGGGCAGCGCGACGAAGGTGCCGCGACCCTGCCGGCGCACCAGCAGGTGCTCCGCGGCCATCGCGTCGAGCGCCTTGCGCACGGTGCCCTGGCTGACGCCGAGCTCGGCGGCGATCTGGAACTCGCTCGGCAGCATCATGCCGGGTGTCCAGGCGCCATCGATCAGGCGCTGGATCAGTGCCTCGCGGACCTGCCGGTAAAGCGGCCGGAAGGCGGGCGCCCTGTCTGCCTCGCTCATGATCGGCTCCTGAGGATGCGACGGGCAATTCTTGCCGCCCCCGCTTGACACGTCGATGTAAACATAATTTATGTCTTATACAAGAGTGGTGAGGCGGCGCCTGCGCGGCCTGCATCCAGCGGAAACTGAAAATCCCTACCCGGAGGAACAAACATGAGCATCCCGCAACTGCTGGTACACGACCACAAGGACAATGTCGGCGTCGTCGTCGTCGAGGATCTCAAGGCCGGCACCGAGATGCTCTGCGTCGTCACCCACGACAATTCCTCCTTCACCCTGACCTGCAACGACGACGTGCCGATCGGTCACAAGGTGGCGCTGAAGGACGTGTCGGCCGGCGACGTCGCGGTGAAGTACGGCGAGGACATCGGCCGCTTCAAGGCGGACGTGAAGAAGGGCAGCCATGTCCACGTCCACAATCTGAAGACGAACCGCTGGTGATAGCGCGGCGCTAACGCCCGCCGCCGTCGCCCCGCGACGAACCAGTCCGACAGATTCGAAGAGAAAGCCAAAGCCATGCCGATCAATACAAACCGCAAGTTCCAGGGTTATCGCCGCGAGAACGGCCGCGTGGGCGTTCGCAACCACGTCGTCATCCTGCCCGTCGACGACATTTCCAACGCCTGCTGCGAGGCCGTCGCCAACAACATCAAGGGCACGCTGGCCCTGCCGCACGCCTATGGCCGCCTGCAGTTCGGGCCGGATCTCGACCTGCATTTCCGCACCATGATCGGCACCGGCGCCAACCCGAACGTCGCCGCCTGCATCGTCGTCGGCATCGAGCCTGGCTGGACGCAGAAGATCGCCGACGGCATCGCCGCGACCGGCAAACCGGTGGCCGCCTTCTCGATCGAGCAGAACGGTGACCTGAAGACCATCATGGACGTCTCGCGCAAGGCGAAGGAGTTCGTGCAGTGGGCGACCGAGGTGCCGCGCGTCGAATGCGACGTCTCGGAGCTCTGGGTCTCGACCAAATGCGGCGAGAGCGACACCACGACCGGCCTCGGCTCCTGCCCCACCGTCGGCAACATGTACGACAAGCTGATCCCGGAAGGCATCTACGGCGTCTTCGGCGAGACCTCCGAGATCACCGGCGCCGAGCATATCTGCAAGGAGCGCGCCGCCGACGCCGAGACGGGCGAGCGCTGGTACAAGATGTGGAAGGCCTACCAGGACGACGTGATCTTCGCCCACGCCACCGACGATCTTTCCGAGAGCCAGCCGACCAAGGGCAATATCGAGGGCGGCCTCTCGACCATCGAGGAGAAGGCGCTCGGCAATCTGGAGAAGATCGGCCGCGAGTGCCGCTACATCGACATTCTCGAGCCGGCCGAGGCACCGGCCAAGGGCAACGGCCTCTATTTCATGGACACGTCCTCGGCCGCGGCTGAGTGCGTGACGCTGATGGCCGCCGCCGGCTACGTCATCCACACGTTCCCGACGGGACAGGGCAACGTCATCGGCAATCCGATCATCCCGGTGATCAAGATCACCGCCAACCCGCGCACCGTGCGGACCATGTCGGAGCATGTCGACGTCGACGTCTCGGGCATCCTGCGCCGTGACATGACGATCGACCAGGCCGGCGACGCGCTGATCGAGAATATCATGCGCACTGCCAATGGCCGCGTCACCGCGGCCGAAGCGCTCGGCCACCGCGAGTTCGTGATGACCAAGCTCTACCGCAGCGCCTGACGCCTGCTGCCATCAAGCCTTGCCGGCCGTCCCCACACGGGGCGGCCGGCAAGGCTTTTGCCTTTCAAGCCAGTGCAAGGGGACACGATGGCCGACATCGTCATTTCCGAATTCATGGACGAGGCGGCGGTGGACCTGCTGCGCGCCCGTCACGACACGCTCTACGATCCCGAACTGGTCGACCGGCCCGGTGACCTGGCGGCGGCCGTCGCTGCCGCCCGGGCGCTGGTCGTGCGCAACCGCACGAAGGTGACCGAAGCGCTGATTCGCAACGCCCCGGAGCTCGCCTGCGTCGGCCGTCTCGGCGTCGGCCTCGACAATATCGATCTCGCCGCCTGCAAGGCGCGCGGCGTCACCGTCTATCCGGCGACCGGCGCCAACGACGTGGCGGTGGCCGAATACGTCGTCACGACTGCCCTGACGCTGCTGCGAGGCGCCTATGCGGCGACGGCGGACGTCGCCGCCGGACGCTGGCCGCGACAGCGCCTGATCGGCCGCGAGGCGATGGACAAGCGCCTCGGCCTCGTCGGCTACGGGTCGATCGCCCGCCAGACGGCGGCGCGCGCCCGGGTCTTCGGCTTCACCATCGCCGCCTTCGACCCGTTCCTGCCGGAGTCCGATCCAGCCTGGCGGGACGCCGAGCGGCTCGACCTCGACGCCTTGCTGGCATCCTGCGACGTGATCAGCCTGCACGTCCCGCTGACCGCCGAGACACGGCACATGATCGATGCCGCGGCGATCGGCCGGATGAAGCCGGGCGCCGTTCTCGTCAACACCGCCCGCGGCGGCGTCGTCGACGAGCCAGCCCTTGCCGCGGCGCTGCGGGGCGGCACGCTCGGCGGCGCGGCGCTCGACGTGTTCGAGACCGAACCGCTGACCGAAGCGGCGGGCGAGGTCTTCGAAGGGCTCGGCAATCTGATCCTGACGCCGCACATCGCCGGCGTCACGGCGGAATCCAATGTGCGGGTGAGCGCCGTCACCGCCGAGAACGTGTTGAAGCATCTGGAGGCGCTGCGATGAGCGAGATCCTGTCCGTCGCCGAAGCCGAGGCGCTGGCCGCTGCCGCGCTGGAGCGCAGCGGCACCGGGCCCGAACAGGCGGCCTCGGTGGGGCGCGGCCTCGTCGCGGCGGAGGCTGCGGGCCAGAGCGGCCATGGCCTGCGCCGGCTCGTCGCCTATTGCGGCCAGGCGCGCAGCGGCAAGGTCGCCGGCCGCGCCGTGCCGGACGCCGACCGGGTGCGCCCGGCGCTGCTGCGCATCGACGCCGCCGACGGCTTCGCCTTCCCGGCGCTCGACCTCGCCGTCGCGGAAATGCCGGGGATCGTCGCCGAGACCGGTGTCGCGGTCGCCGCCATCCGCCGCTCGCACCATGCCGGCGTGTTGGGGCTGACGGTGGAGCGTTTCGCCGAAGCCGGGCTGGTGGCGCTGATGATGGCCAATTCCCCCGGCGCCATGGCGGCCTGGGGCGGCACGCGCCCGCTCTTCGGCACCAACCCGATCGCCTTCGCGGCGCCGCTGCCGGATGGCGAACCGATCGTCGTCGACCTGTCGCTGTCGAAGATCGCCCGCGGCAAGGTGATGGCCGCCAAGCAGAAGGGCACGTCGATCCCGGAAGGCTGGGCGCTCGATGCCGAGGGCCGTCCGACCACCGACGTCGACGCCGCGCTCGCCGGCACGATGGTGCCGATGGGCGACGCCAAGGGCGCCGCACTGGCGCTGGTGGTGGAGATGCTGTCGGCCGGCCTCACCGGCGCCAACTACGCGTCCGAGGCGACGTCGCTGTTCGACGACAAGGGCCCGCCGCCGGGGCTCGGCCAGTTCCTGCTGGTGCTCGATCCGGCTGCCATGGGCGGGCCGCAGGCAATCGCCCGGCTGGGCGTGCTGATCTATGCCATCGCCGACGAGCCCGGCACCCGCATTCCCGGCCGGCGCAGCGGCGCGCTTCGCCGCCGTGCGCTGGCCGAGGGGATTGCGGTCGAGGACGACCTGCTGGCCGCCATCAAGGCAATTTGAGCCGTACGCGTGACGCAAAGAGCCGCCGACCTTGAGGATCGGCGGCTCTTTGCTGTCCAGTAAGCGCCGGGGCTAACGCCTCACCTGCCTCCGCTCAGTCGAGCAATTCGCGCTTGAGCAGGCTGTAGAGCGCCGATTTCGCCTCGAAGCCGACGCCCGGCACATTCGGCAGGCCGACCCGGCTGTTCCTGATTTCGGTCGCGTCGGCAAAGCCGCCGAAGGGCTGGAAGACGTCCGGATAGGATTCGTTGCCGCCCAGATGCAGACCGGCGGCGATGTTGAGCGACATCTGGTGGCCGCCATGCGGCACCACCCGCCGGCTCGACCAGCCGTTCTCCTGCATCATCGCCAGCGTGCGCATGTACTCGACCAGCCCGTAGGAGAGGGCGCAGTCGAACTGGAGGATGTCGCGGTCGGGGCGCATGCCGCCGTAGCGGATGAGGTTGCGCGCGTCCTGCATGGAGAACAGGTTCTCGCCGGTCGCCATGCGGCCGGAATAATGCTGCGCCAGCTCGGCCTGCAGCGCGTAGTCGAGCGGGTCGCCGGCTTCCTCGTACCAGTAGAGGCCGTAGGGCTCGAGCGCCTTCGCATAGGCGACGGCGGTTGTAAGGTCGAACCGGCCATTGGCGTCGACGCAGAGATGGGCCGGGTCGCCCACGACCTCGATCGCCGCGTCGATGCGCTTCAAATCGTCGGCGAGCGGGGCGAGGCCGATCTTCATCTTGCAGACCGTGTAGCCGCGGTCGACATAGGACCGCATCTCGTCCTTGAGGCCCTCGATCTCCTTGCCCGGATGATAGTAGCCGCCGGCGGCATAGACCCAGACGTCGTCATCGGCCACGCCGTCCCTGTAGCGATCGGCGAGCAGCCGGTAGAGCGGCTTGCCGGCGATCTTCGCCACGGCGTCCCAGACCGCCATGTCGATCGTGCCGACGGCGACCGAGCGCTCGCCGTGCCCGCCCGGCTTCTCGTTCGTCATCATGGTCTTCCAGATGGCGAAGGGATCGAGATTGGCTTCGCCCTCGTCGACCAGGGTCGCGGGATCGGCCTCCATCAGCCGCGGGATGAAACGCTCGCGCATCAGCGAGCCCTGGCCATAGCGGCCGTTGGAGTTGAAGCCGAAGCCGACGACCGGCCGGCCGTCGCGGACCTGGTCGGTGACAACCGCGACGACCGAGCAGGTCATCTTCGAGAAATCGATGAAGGCATTGGCGATCGGGCTGGCGATCGAGACCGTCTTTTCCCGGATGGCGGTGATGCGCATGGAGCGTTCCTGGTTGTTGTTCTTCGAGGTCGGCGGCACATCCACCCCCCTCTGCCTGCCGGCATCTCCCCCACAAGGGGGGAGATCGATCCCGCTCGGATGCCGCAGTTCTTCGCAAGGTTCGAGAGTTCACTTCGGTTTGCCAGGTAGGCTGGGTCCGTGAAGCATCCGATCTCCCCCCTTGTGGGGGAGATGCCCGGCAGGGCAGAGGGGGGTATGTCCCTCCGCGCAGGGCAGAGGGGGTATCCGGCCTCAGCCGCCCCATGCCGGCAACATCACCCCGCCGAGATCACGCTAGCGATTGCCTCGCCGCATTCGGCGGTGTTGGCCTTGCCGCCCATGTCGCGGGTCCGCGAGGCGGGGTCGGCGATCACCGTCTCGATCGCCGCGATCACGGCGTCGGCGGCGTCCTTGTGGCCGAGATGCTCGAGCATCATCGCCGCCGACCAGATCTGGCCGATCGGATTGGCGATGCCCTTGCCGGCGATGTCCGGTGCCGAGCCGTGCACCGGCTCGAACATCGACGGGAAGTCGCCCTCGGGATTGATGTTGGCCGAAGGGGCGATGCCGATCGAGCCGGCCACCGCCGGGCCGAGATCCGACAGAATGTCGCCAAAAAGGTTCGAGCCGACGACGACGTCGAACCAGTCCGGATGCTGGACGAAATGCGCGCAGAGGATGTCGATATGGTACTGGCTAGTGGCGATGTCGGGGTATTCCGCCTTCATCGCGGCGAAGCGCTCGTCCCAGAACGGCATGGTGTGGATGATGCCGTTCGACTTCGTCGCCGAGGTCACCTGCCTGCGCGGCCGCGTCCGGGCCAGCTCGAAGGCGTAGCGCAGCACCCGGTCGACGCCGCGACGCGTGAAGATCGATTCCTGGATGGCGAGCTCGTTCTCGGTGCCGCGATAGAGCCGGCCGCCGGCCTCGGAATATTCGCCTTCGACATTCTCGCGCACGACGTAGAAATCGATGTCCTCGGGGCCGCGATTGGCGAGCGGGCTGGTGGTGCCCTTCAAGAGGCGGACCGGCCGCAAATTCACATACTGGTTGAAGTCGCGGCGGATCGGGATCAGCAGGCCCCAGAGCGAGACGTGGTCGGGAACTTCTGGCCAGCCGACCGCGCCGAGGAACACCGCATCGTGCTTGCGGAACTGCTCGAGGCCGTTCTCCGGCATCATCCGCCCGTGCTTCCTGTAGTAGTCGCAGCTCCAGTCGACCTCGTCGAACTGGAAGCCGATATCGAACCGGCGGCCGACGGCTTCGAGCACGCGCATGCCTTCGGGCACGACCTCGCGGCCGATGCCGTCGCCGGGAATGGTCGCGATCTTCAGGCGGTTGGTTGCGGACATGCGGGGGTACTCCGTATTTTCAGGTTCCGCGCCAAGGTGCGCAGGCGCGGCCGGTCTAGAGGAACATGCCGGTCGGCATCGGGATGAGCAGGACCCTCGCCATCACCAGGTAGAAGACGGTGAGGATGGCAAGGCCGATGACCACGAGGGCGGCGCCCTCGCGGAGCGACATGCGGTCATGGGTCGCCACGAGCATGATCGCGAAATAGGCCAGCACGCTCGACACGAAGAAGCCGAGGATCGGGATCAGCACGATCCAGACGATCATCGCCAGCAGGAACAGCAGGCGGCGCGGCATCGACTCGTGGCTGGCCTCGGGCTGCGCCTCGCCTGGCGCCTCGTCCGCCGCCGCCGGAACAGGGCGCATGCCAAGGACGACATTGCGCAGGATGAGCGCCAGCGCGAAGACGATCATCGCGACCGAGACGGTGATCGGAAAGACCGAGCCCATCGGGGACATGTTGCCGGTCTGCAGGATCAGGAAGGCGCCGAGCGCGACGAACAGGGCGGCCAGGATCGTTCCCGGCACGTCGTGCGGCTTTCTAAGGCTGGCCATCGCGGCTCTCCACGGTGATGTCGGTATGGGACTTGCGGGCCCGCCTGGCGCCGATCGCGGCGGCAATCAGCGGATAGAACAGGGTCAGCGCGGCGAAGGCGACGATCGCCATCGAGATCGGCCGGCCGAAGAACATGCCGAGGACGTTCCCCTGGGCATTGCCGATCAGATAGCTCTGGACGAAGCCCTGCTCGGCGATCTGGCCGAGCACCAGGCCGAGCACGATCGGCGAGGGCGAATAGCCGGTCCGGTTGAGCAGCCAGCCGACGACGCCGAGGCCGAGCATTACCGCCACGTCGTTGAGGTTGTTGTGGATGGCGAAGCTGCCGACCACGGTCATGAAGGCGATGGTCGGCACCAGCGCCGATTTCGGGATCGCCACGATGCTCTTGTAGGCATAGCGGCCGATCAGCAGGCCGACCGGCAGCATGATCAGCGTGCCGATGATCAGGCCGAAGATGAAGGTGTAGACGATCGAGCCCTGGGTGGTGAACAGGGTCGGTCCGATGCGGATACCCTGGACCAGCAGCGCACCGAGGATGACCGCGTCCGGCGGCGTGCCGGGAATGCCGAGGACGAGGGTCGGGATGAAGCCGCCGCCGACGGTGGCGTTGTTGGCCGACTCGGTGGCGATGATCCCGCCCGGCTCGCCCGTGCCGTAGCGCTCGGGGTGCTTGGAGGAGCGGCGCGCCTCCGAATACGAGACGAGACTCGCCACCGAGCCGCCGGCGCCCGGCAGGATGCCGACGATCGTGCCGATCAGCGACGAGCGGATCAGGTTGACCTTCTCCTTCATCGTGATCGCGAACGCCTCCTTGAGGCGGAAGCCGCCGCTCTCCGCGGCGACCCGAAGATGCGGGTCGCGCGTGGCGACGAGGTCGATGAGCACGGGAATGCAGTAGAGGCCGATCAGGCCGGCGACGATGTTGATGCCGCCGAGCAGGATCTGGCTGTCCATGGTGAAGCGCACGTCCGCGCCGATCACCGCGATGCCGACCATCGACAGCAGCAGCCCGAGACAGGCGCCGATCATGCCCTTGAGCAGGTTGCCGACGGAGAGCGCCGAGATCAGCGTCAGGCCGAACACCGCCAGCCAGAAATACTCGGGCGGGCCGAAGGCGAGGGCGACCTGCGCCAGCGGTGGCGCCAGGAACATCAGGAGCAGCGCGCCCACCAGCCCCCCGGTGACCGAGGCGAGTGTCGCCAGGCTGACGGCGAGCGCGCCGTCGCCGCGCTTGGCCATCGGGAAGCCGTCGAACGTTGTGGCGATGGCCGACGGCGTGCCGGGCGTGTTGACCAGGATGGCCGAGTAGGAGCCGCCGTAGATGGCGCCGGTATAGATCGCGCCGAGCACGATCAGGCCGGAGGCGGGATCCATGGTGAAGGTGAAGGGCACGAGGACCGCGACGGCCATCGTCGCGGAAAGACCGGGCATGGCACCGATGACGATACCGGCGACAACCCCGATCAGGGCAAGGCCGAGATTTGTCAGCGTCAGGGCCTCGGCGAGGTAGACGAGCTTGTCCATGGCGTCCGCTTCAGATGGCGCGAGGATGAAAGGGCGGAAGCGTCAGCTGCGCTTCCGCCCGGACCGGATGCCGGATCAGTTCTGGGTGATACCCATCTGCTTGGCGGTTTCCTCGTACTCGGCGCGCCGCTCGCCCATGAAGGCTTCCATCTCGCCATAGGGCACGTCGATGACGACGAAGCCGCCATCCTTCATCTTCTGGACGAAGTCCGGGTCGGCATTGATCTCGCCGATCATGTCGGAAACCTGCTGGCGCACTTCCTCGGAAGCCGAGTTCGGAACGGCCACGCCGCGATAGGCGCCGCCGGTCATGTCGTAGCCGAGCTCCTTGAATGTCGGAATATCCGGGAAGCTCGGGACGCGCTCGTCAGCCGCGACGGCGAGCACGCGGACCGCGTCACTCTGGTTGAGGGCGGCGGTGGTGTAGCTGAACCCCGCCTGCACCTGGTTGCCGAGCACGGCGGTAGTCGCCGGACTGGTGCCGGAGAACGGGATGTAGGTCGTGGTGACGCCGGCGAGCCGGTCGAAGGTTTCCTTGGCGACGTGGTTGGCCGAATTGGTGCCGGAGCCGGAGAAGGTCACGAGGCCCGGGTTTTCCTTGGCGTAGGCGACGAGTTCCTCGAGGGTCTGGAACTGGCTGTCGGCCGGCACGATGATCGCGTCCGGCGTGTAGTGGAAGAAGTAGACGTTGGTCAGGTCCTCGGTCTTGTAGCCGACGTCCTGGGCCATCGGCTGCATGATGATGTGGGGCAGGTTGGTGCCCATGATCGTGTAGCCGTCGCCCTCCATGCCGTTCAGCTGCGACCAGGCCTGGGCGCCGCCGGCGCCTTCGAGATACTGCACGACCATGCTCTGGCCGGTCTGCTTCTCGAATACCGGCTGCTGCAGGCGCGCCGCGATGTCGGACTCGCCGCCTGCGTTGAACGGAATGATGTAGTTGACCGGTTTGGTCGGGTAGTCCTGCGCTACGGCGGGCACCGCCGACAGCACGATCGACATCGCGGCACCGGCAAGAATGGTCGTGAATTTCATCTGGAATCCTCCCTGGATCATCGATGACGACACCCTCGGCCTCCCAGCCGGAGAGGGTGCGTCGGCGCTATCTGGGACAATCATTTGCCGAATGTCAATCTTGCGTTCGTTGATGCATGCATCAGAGCATGCATCATTTGCGCCACCGAAGGGGCCGCGATAGACTGGCTTCGCACAGGGAGCCCCATATGTCCGATGCCGCCGCGCTCTTCGAAACCGACAGTGTCGAGCGCAAGCCGCCTCTGGTCGAAGCGGCTTATGACGCGCTGAAACAGGCGATCCGCGACGGCATGTTTCCGCCGGGGTTTCAGGGCTCGGAACTGGAGATGGCGCACCGGCTCGGCATGAGCCGGACCCCGGTGCACCAGGCAATCATCCGCCTTCAGAGCGAAGGCATGGTCGAGCTTCGGCCGAAGCGGGGCGTGGTCATAAGCAGCCTGTCGCCGGACGACATGCGGGAAGTCTACGACGTTATCATCGCCGTCGAGGGGATGGCGGCGCTGCTGCTGGCCGAGCAACCGGCGGCCGCCCGGCAGGCGGTCTGCGACGATCTCGAAGCCCTGAACGAAGAGCTCGTCGAGGCCCTCGATCGCGACGACCTTGCCCGCTGGGCAGATGTCGATGCGCGGTTCCACGCCGTGCTCGTCGAGGGGAGCGGCAACAGCCGGCTCGCCAAGATCGCGCGGATCAATATCGACCAGTCCTACCGGGCCCGGCGGCTGACCCTGCGCTTCCGGCCGAAACCGGTGCATTCCATCGGCGAGCACCGGCTCATTTTGGATGCGGTGCGGGGCGGCGATGCTGCCGGCGCCCGTCAGATGGCGCAGGATCACAAGATCAAGGCTCGGGATCTTATAGTAGCGCTACTGAAACGTTACGACATGAAATATCTCTGATAGTATATATCCGAGCGCGCCCAGTTACCGCTCGTGATGATGACCATTGACGAGTCCGGAAAATCGATAATCAAAAACTACTAGCTCGTTGGACGGGATGCGCGATCTGGCCACAGCACGCCGGCGTATCAATGGAGGTGGATGATCGCCAGAACGAGAATCGCGGTCACAACTTGAAGGCGTCCTGCGATAGAAGCAGGCGGCGGTGGCATTACGCAAAAAAACCGCTTCCGGTTGATCAGCAGAGCCCATTCGTTCCACTTCGTCGAGGAATGAGTTCCGTACGACTATCAAGCGGATCGCCGGTGCGCAGAATCGCAGAACTTACCTCCATTTTATTCTCGTTTACAGGCTTGATTGCGGTCGCAAATGCGGCATCGGCTTCAATATTGTGCATCGCCCACACGGCAGCTTGGGTGCGATTCGAGACACCTAGCTTTCGTAATATAGATTTGACATGAACCTTCACGGTAGCGTCGCTGATGCAGCATTTCCGGGCGATGACCTTGTTCGAAAATCCGCTGGATAGATAGTTGAGGATTTCCATCTCTCGCTCGGAAAGACGCTCCTTTCGAGATGAAGCAGACTGATCTCCCCAACCGCTGACCGTCCTGGAATTTTCTTGTGCAGGAACAGCATGCTCGGAAACTTGGCGATTTGGCGGGGCTCCATCGCCATTATTAGCCGAAGGAACACCATCAGGCTCTTTGGCAGCACGAAAGCGCCGCTCACTGGCTGACACCACCTGCCGCCCGTCCCCCTCGGAGGCGCCGAGCCTGTTCACAACTCCCATCGACACCGACGAGTAAACACATCCCCCCAGCGCGATGAGTTCGAGGCTCTTTACCAGGACATCCTGCGAGACCGAGCGAACCAGGATACCATGGGCCCTTGCAGCCTCTGCCTGACGTAGACACTCCTCGGATATGCTCTCTGCCAGAAGGACGATATGGGCTCCGGGGTTGGCCTGATGCAGACGAACCACACCTTCTTCGTCCAAGACCGTGTCTCGATGGTACCCGACAAGAACAATGAGTTCATCGGGCCATTTGCGCGGCTTTATGTCGAGGTCCTGGAACTCGGAGACGATGGCGCATACGCGAAAGCTCTCCTCCTTGAGGAGGGAAGCGAGCCCCGCCCGAAATACGGGATTGCTCTCGCATATCGCCACGAAGATGCGTTTTGCCATTGCCAATCCCCCAACTGTGCGTGCGTGGCTTCCAATCAATTACCGAGATAATGACGACAAAATTTATAAATACTGCATAATTCAATATTAATATAAGAAGATCGATCTAATTCATAACATATATATAATATAACAGAAATAACATTATTGTGCTAACTTAGCTAACTCAGCTAAGGCTGCGCCCGGATGAATTACCGACATCGCCGGCGGGGCCGGCACGGGAGAACAGTTTACTGAATGCTAAAGAGTGCGTTAGGGAGGAAGGTCCAAGAAAACGTGGCAACTTTGGTCGGCGACATTCATCGACCAAAGTCCGACTCGTTTAGACCTCGGTCGGGGCGGGCGGCTGGGGAGCGCCGGCTAATGCGGCTGCGAAGGCGGAAGATCGCGATCAGCGGCGGCGGGTCACTGGCCGGACACCTCTTAGATCGCGCTATGCGGACGCCGGATGCCCATTATGGTCGGTACCAGCTGAAGCTGGAACCTGTGATAGCGGCGTCGTCGTTCGCCCGCAAGTTGGCGAACAGGATCTGTGGGAGGAGACAACCGACAGTCGCTTCCGCGCGTTGCTGAGAGTTCGTCCGGCGTGTTGGACGCCGGGTCTCACGTCGGTATATCGGCCCTGCTGGATCAGAGCCTGGCTTTGGCCGCGACCACCCACTGACGACTAGCTTTCCGTTTGCCTATGACGACTGGTGCCGGTCGGCGCCTGTACCGGCTAACGGTCCCGCGTTGCTATGCACCCTATTGGCGAGGCGGTAATCCGAGCCGCCTGAGTCTAGTTGCTGGTGACGGTCTGCGTGTTTACGCTCGCTAACGGTGTGCCTGTTATCTGCCCGCTCGGTTCAGGCGTCGGAGCATGGAGGGGCTGGCTGGCGTCCTCGGCGATATTGACGAGGTCACCCGGTTCCAGGACGGTCATGCCCGAGGCTTGGATCTCGACGGGGCGTCCATCTGTCTGCCGAACAACCCGGTAGATCGTCTGCCGTTTTCCCGTGGATGTCGATGGCGACCGGGTCCCGGGCAGAGCGCTCAGGATTTCGTCACTGGTGTCCAATTCGCGCTGGCTTTCAACGATCTGGCGCTGGGTTTCTTCGACTTCGCCTGCGAGTTCGCTGGCGATCTCGGACTGGGCCTTAAGCGTTTCCGCCTGAAGCGTCGCAAGACGCTGTTTGGCCGAAAGATACTGGTTGAAGGCCTCGTGACGGCGCTCCTCGGCGTCTGCCAGTTCGGCCTGCGCCTGCGAAAGCGCGTCGGAATCGAGGACCTTGCGCTGGACCAGCGACCTTATGTTGTCCATTCGCTCCCGGCGTATCTTGACGAGATCCTCAAGCGAATCCATCCGGGCGTAGATCCGCACATCATGCGTCGCCGCCTCGATGGCGTTCATCGCCGTCTGCTTGCGGAACTCCTGAGCCAGGACAATGGCCCGGCGCCGGTCGATCTGCTCGTTGATGAGGTTGTCGGCTTGTGCGGCGCCAGCCATTGCCACGAGTTGAGGCGGCGCGACGGGCGTTGTCACGTCGCGCTCCGCTCTCAGGACGGCGGCTCTCGCGAGCATCTTCAGCATTGATCCGGACATTTCTTCCCGCGTCTCTGTCGCCCGGATCGCTTCGATATTCTGCCAGGGATCACTGATACGCGGATCGAGGCCTCCGGCGAGCGCAATTGCGTGCAGCACCGTCATTCCGGGAACGTATTTGAAGGATCCCGGGGCTCTGACCGGACCGAGGACATAGATCGGCGCGCGCGCTGAAAGCATCACATTCACGAGCGGCCGGCGTCCGAGCATATCTTCAAAGGCGCCACTGAGCGCGGACTGCACCTCACTTTCTGAACGGCCGGCGGCCGGAACGACGCCGAGGAGAGGAACGGCGATGTTGCCGTCCTCCTGCACAATGTAGTCGCCGCTCAGTTCCGGACGCTGCTGTATGCCGGTCAGTGCGGACGTCGGACGGCCCCATTTGTCGTCCTCGGTCGCCACTCGCTCGTAAATGACGACTTTCAGGCTGTCTCCGACACCAAGCGCTCGAGGATTTGACACGGCGGGCAGCGGGTGAGGGCGCTCTGCCAGGCTCGCCGGAGAACGATCGGCAAGTCTTGACGCTGGATGTTCCACGTCCAACGCCGGCTCTCGTTCACTGTCGATCTCCGCCTGATCCGCCGCCCCCGACGCCTTGTCTTCCTGAGGCAGGTTGGCCGGGTTTCGCCCTAACCTGGCGGAGGTTTGCGAGACCTCCGTTCTCAAAGCGGCAAATAAATCGCCTTCTGGCACATAACGGTCCCAGAACTTGCCGATCTGTGCCGACAAGGGAGCCATCTGAGCCTGCGCCGTCGATACGAGACGCTGATAAGCCGGATTTTTCTCGACGTACGGTTTGCCTGCCGCCGCGCCCGCAACAGCCAGCGCTCCAATACTGAGCAGAAGGATGATGCGCCTGCCCCGTCTTTTCGGCGCACGTTGGAGAATCTTCGGATCTCCTAATTGATCGCGCATCATTTGTTGCTCGCCCATGGGTCTGGTCCAATCAAACAGGGGAAACAAGATTTCTCTATTGCTCTACAAATACAAGCAAACATATCCATGTAATATTCGTTGTTAATTTCATTAAATTCAGGCAACGATAGGAATAGATGGTGAAATACCGGGATCTATCTGTTCGGTGGTTCGAGAAACGGCCAGCTTCCGTTCCCATTGCCAGGCATCGTCCACCATGGTTCGCAAGTCGTTCAGTTCCGGCTCCCATCCAAGCTTCAAGAGTTCGTTGCTATCGGCGACTATCTCGGCCGGATCCCCGGGCCGGGGCGGAGCGCGGCGGACCTCGAAGTCGGTGCCCGTGACCGCCTTGACCGCCTCGACGACCTCCGCAACCGAATAGCCCCGGCCGTAGCCGCAATTGAATATTCGGGATGCGCCGCCGCTACGGAGATGATCCAGGACTGCCAAATGAGCGCGTGCCAGGTCCGACACGTGAATGTAGTCTCGAATGCAGGTGCCGTCGGGAGTGGGATAGCTGCTGCCATAGATGTCGAGATGGGAGCGCCGCCCGAGCGCCGCCTCAAGCGCGACCTTGAACAGATGGGTTGCCTGCGGGGTCGACTGCCCGTGACGCCGATCGGGGTCTGCACCGACGACATTGAAGTATCTCAACGCCACATGACGCAGCCCATACGCGGCGTCGACATCGGCAAGCATCTGCTCGGTCATCAGTTTGGATCTGCCGTAGGGCGAAAGTGGCAGCGTGTCAGCGGTCTCGGTGACCGGGATGCTGCGCGGGTCGCCATAGACGGCCGCCGTCGACGATAAGACGAAATGCTTGACGCCCGTCTGAACCGCGACGTTCAGGAGCGCATGCGTCTTGAGTGTGTTTGCCAGGTAGTAGCCAAGAGGATCGAGGATCGACTCCGGCACGACGATCTTGCCGGCGAAATGCAGGATCGCTTCAACGCCATACTCTCGGACGAGGCGCGACGTCAGTTTCATGTCGCCGACATCTCCGACATGGAAAGGCACCCCGGCAGGGACCGCACTGCGTGAGCCGGTAGACAGATCGTCGAGCACGAGCGGCACTTCGCCGCGATCAAGAAGCGCCAGCACGACATGACCGCCAATGAAGCCGGCTCCTCCGGTCACCATTACTGTCATGGGAGTGTTCCTTCCGTGCACGCTGTCCAAGGGTTGGCCGCAGTGCCGCAGCCTAGAGTGTCTGACTTCCGGTTTCAGGCCGTCCGGGGAAAAGCTGGAAGCCCATGAGCCGCGTTCTGGCGTAGGCAAACGCGGTGAGCAGGAAACCTACGGTGATGGCTCCGGCCCGAGCGGCGGCCCGGCCCTCTCCGCTCAACGCCGCCATGAGATCTTCTGCGACTGCGCGGGGCAGGACCTGGCGAACGTAGCGACCCTCCGCATTCAATCCTTTGGCTCCGGCCAACCCGGCCACGGTCGCCTTTGCCATTCCTTCGACCAGGCAGCGGTTGACGAAATACTTCCAGGTCGCCCGCTGGGCAGGCACGATGTGAAGCACCCGCGCGCGCGGGTGGAATGCGAAGTAGCCACCCGGATACAGGCGGCAGGCGCGTATGCAGAATTCGGTCTCTTCGCAGCTCTCGGCCTTGCCGCCGGTCCGGGCCTTGCCGCTGACCGAGAAGCCAAGCTTGCGACGCCCGAGATGCGACGAAAATCCGCCCGTCCGGCGAAGAACGTCCGTCCGCACTGACATGTTTGCGCCGATCGGGTTGCGGATGCGTCCGTTCCGGATGTCCATGCCGTCATAGGTGCAGCCAATGACCCAGTCGAATTGCGTCGGAAACCAGTAGGGCCTCCTGGTCCGCCACAGCGGTTCCACGGGGCCGCCAACTCCGAGGACGGCCGGGTCACGATAGGATTCGATCAGGGCCGTCAGCCAACCGGCTTCCGCCACTGCGTCATCGTCCAGAAACGCGATCAGGTCGCCCGTCGCATGGTCGACGCCCGTCATTCGCGCCCCTGAAAGGCCTGGCTCGCCGGTGTTCGCCAGGACCGTCGCATTCACGAATGTCCGGGTCGCACGCTGGCGCAAGGCCTCGTTGTTGTCGATGACCACGATGATTTCATGCGGAGCGCGGTCCTGGGCGATCACGGAGGCGACGGCGCCGGACAGCTCGTTCCATCGATCGAGCGTGTGCGCGCAGATCACGACGGACATCCTGGAGGAGTCTGCTGTCGCCGTACCCGTAGAAACCGGTGCGATGTTCATCGGCGAGCCCTCCGGTCGTCATCGCGCAGAGAGCCGATTGTCGAAGGTTCGACACGCCAGGCCCCGCGGGAAGCTGCCGCCTGAACCAATGTCCACAACGGGCTGCCGTCGTTGCGGATGTCGAACTGGTCGTACTCGTCCACCGGATACTGGCCGTCATCCTGCCGCGATGCCAGGCGCCAGATCATCCATCCGGCGCAATCGGGATTTCGCGCGAGCGTGTCGAGCCACATGCCATAGGCTTGCAGCATGTCGGGATTGGAACGGGCGTAGCCGAACTCCTCCAGAAGGACCGGCTTGTCAGCGAGCGCCGCCATTTCACAGAACTCGCCGATCAGCGTGTCGAAGTCCTGAACGCTCAAGTCGTAATAGAGCGGGTACCCGTGCCAGGTCCCGAAATCCAGCGTCGGGATCGTCAGATCAGACAGTCGTTCCAAGACGTTCGCATGTCCGGAACTGACAAGGTGGTTGGGATCGATGGACTTGATGTGCGCCGACATCTCCGCGGTCCAGGACAGGCGTAGCGCCTCCGGCTTGGCGTAGCCCTCGTTCATCAGTTCCCAGGCCATGATGGTCGGGTCGTCGCGGTAGGCGAGGCCGGTCAGCGGATTGACCCGGTTGACGACGAAGTCGACCCAGGTGACGTAATCTTGCTTCGGGCGCGGGTCGCTGAAGAAGAATTCGTCCTCGCTCGAGCTGCCGTACCAGGCCCGCATCTGCTGGGAGCCGCCGGTATAGCTCCAGAAATCCAGAAAGCCGATGACGAGCTTGAGCTCCCGCTTGGCAGCCTCGGCGATGACGAAATCCACCTTCTGGATGCCGTTCGCGCCGTCGTTGATCGCCATCTTGTCTGCCTGAGCGTCCCAGGAAAGCAGGTAGTTCCCGTTGACGCCCAGGTCGTAGGAGCTGGCCTCGCTGCGCCAGTCCCAGATTGTCGGGATGCGCCCGTCGAGTGAGCCGATCACGGGTTGCAGGAAAAGCCGGACGACATTGGCGCCGAGGGCCACCGCGTCGTCGAGGGCAAGGATGACTTCTTGGGGCGAAGCATAAGTAAGGTAATGAATGTTCACGCCCGTGATGAAGAAGGGGCGGCCGTTCAAGGTAAACTGCGTTCCGGATGCCTCCACGAACCCGTCTTTCGCCGGCCCTTCTGCAAGGGAGGGCGCCGGAAAAGCGCACAGCAGCGCAACCGACAGTACTCGCAACATCATCTTGTTATCCAGGACCTTGGGAGGGATCGCCAAGCCGGATCTAAGGTGACGAGCAATCTAAACGAATGCAAAGCTTCCGAAGCAGTAATTACTCCGGCCTAGAGTTCGTAATCCTTAAGAGTTCGGATGATGAGCACACGTGCAGGCTCGGCCATGCTACGGGGTAGATCGCCTTCGGTCCGATGCGTGTAGCTGCCGCGATCATCGGCATTCCCAGCCGCAAGGGGCCTGGCGGGAGCCGAAAAGCCCTCGGGGATGGCGTGATTGATCATCAGAGCTTGGCCGGAGACGTCGTATGCGTATCGTGCTCAGATGTGATCCTTCGCGGCTCCTGCGCTGGAACCTCTGGGTCGCGCAATCTCTTGCTGAAATGCCCGGCAACGAGATCTTCCTCAGCTTCGCGACGCGCCGCCGCCCACTCCCTCCTCCCTGCCGACTGCTCGTGGAATTCGAGCGACTGATCTTCGACTCGCGAGGTGACGGGGCTACCGATCCTGTCGAAGATCAGCTCCGGATGTTTCCTCCACACCTTGTTGGCGAGATCGATGTCCTCGTGGATTTCAGCGGCGAAGGCATCCTGCCAGCTGCGGGCCGTGTCCTCACACCGAGCTTCAACGGCGTCCCCGGCGAGGTCGGAACGATGGCGGCCCTGGCTGGCGATCAGGAGCTGCTGGTCGAGCTATACGACACGGCTCGCCCCGCCGAGCCCTGGAGGGCGCATCCGGCGAGCGCCGACCGGGAGCTCTTTTCCGCAAGTCTCGACGGCGTCCTTGCCTGCGCGGCCGAACTGATAGCCAAGGCCATCCGCGTCGGTTTCCGCGGGGCATCCAGTCCTGACTTGCCGCTACCGCGCGGAAGGACGTCCCCTGCTTTATCTGTTCTCTGCTTCGCGCATGCCGCGCGCATGTCGGCTCGAAAAGCGGCCAAACTCCTCGATGCGCTGCTGCGGAGAGGAAGGAGCTGGGCGATCGGCTGGCGGCTCGATGAAACAGCCAGCCTGCTCGACAAGGGCGAGGCAGCATTCCAGATACTAACCGGCGGCAGCGAGAGCTACGTCGCCGATCCCTTTCCCTTCCGTCATCAAGCGCAGAATTATATCTTCCTTGAACTCGTTCCCTATGCGTCCAACCGGGGGTGCATCGCGGTTGCGACCGTCGAGCGGAACGGCAAGGTCAGCACGCCTCATATCGTCCTCGAAGAACCGCACCATCTTTCCTACCCGTTTGTGTTCGAGCATTCGGGAGAAATCTGGATGATCCCGGAGTCGGGCGAGTCCAGGAGTGTTTATCTCTACAAGGCCGAACCATTTCCTTACCGGTGGACCCGCGTGGCTTGCCTTGCCGAAGGGCTGGAGGCCTATGACGTCACCCCGCTCTTCCAGCGCGACAAGCTCTGGTTTTTCGCCAGCCTCCGATCATGGAAATCGACATCGTGGGACATGCTGGGCCTTTACCGTGCCGAGGGTCTCACCAAACCTTGGCGGGCGCATTTCAAGAATCCCGTGACGATCGATGCGGGCTGCAGTCGCCCGGCAGGGGCGTTGTTCCAGCGAGGCGAATGGCTTCTGCGGCCCGTCCAGGATTGCACCCGCTTCTATGGCGGCGGACTGACGTTCTTCCGGGTGGATGCGCTCAACAATCTGACTTTCGAGCAAACGCCCGTCGGCCGCATCGTGGCCGGTACGTCCGGGTGTCACACCTACAATCGACATCACGGGCTTGAAGTGATCGACCTGTTCGGGCGGTCCCGGGCAGGGCAGGAGATTTCCATCGCCTACCAGCCAACAAACCCCACGCTGAAAGGCCGTCAGCATTCGGGCGGGCAACTCCTTGTCCGGTCGTGATTATCTCGAGCTCATACGTCCGCACGCATCGAATATTCGTGCCTCTACCGGCCGAAAAACGGAAGCCATTGACAACCACCAGACCAATCAACCGGGCTCGCAGCGGCGGTACCATGTCACCGCAACGGAGTACTCCATCCGTCCCATGGTGCTGCGAAAACACGTCTTCGAGGATGCGACCTGCGTATTTGCATTTCAGCCAGATCCAGGGGCGGCCCGTATTCGAACAACAACCTAGCCGAATATCGCCAGCCGCGACTTTGACGTTTAGCTCAAGGCGCAGAACGAGCGAAAGATGGGCAATAAATTCGTGCCGTGATTAACGCGACCAGCGTCCAGTGACGCGGCAGACAAATCTAACGATACCGCCCCAGTAATATGCAGAGTTACCTTGCAGCCAAGGATTTTATTTGTCGGCACAAAAACTATTTTATTAGAAATAATGCCTGCAACTTAGGTATTAATCACTGTTAACGAATTGCTACCTCTCGATCCACGGATGATGCTCGGAGACATTCAGCGGGTAGGGCTTCGATAACGAACGGTCTCTGCGCCCCAACTCGGCTTTCCGCTCGCACGCAGGAGCATGCCTTGACCAGATTGAGCACGACGGATGTTGCGATCATCGGAGCGGGTCCATATGGGCTTTCGCTGGCAGCGCATCTGCAAAAGCGCAAAGTGGAGTATCGTCTTTTCGGTGAGACGATGGGCGTTTGGAAGAACAACATGCCTGCAGGCATGTTGTTGAAATCCTATCCTTGGGCATCAAGCATACCGGGGCCGGATGCACAGTTCTCCCTCAGAAGCTTCTGCGCCGAGCGCGGGTATCCCTATCATGACGAGTTGATACCGCTGCCGCTCGACCGGTTCATCGAGTATGGCGAGGCTTTTCAGGAACGCTTCGTCGCTGGTTCTTGCGAGAGGGGGACTTTGACGTCGCTCGAACCGGGTCCCGACGGGTTCCGCGCCAGGTTTGCCGACGGCGAGACCGTCGACGCCCGCCGCGTCGTCATTGCCGTCGGCTTGAGCCCGTTCGGGCATCTGCCGGAGGACGTCGGGCGGCTGCCGTCGCAGCTCCGCTCGCACAGCAGCGATTATGGCTCCCTGGAGCACCTCGATGGCAAGGAAACCGTCGTCGTCGGCTCCGGGGCATCCGCGACCGATCTCGCGGCATTGCTCCACGAACGGGGAATACCCACGACGCTTGTGTCGCGCCAAAGCCGACTACGCTTCGCCTCACGCCCTCGACCTCGAACGATGGTCGAGCGCCTGACTGCTCCGACCAGTGGAATTGGGCAGGGCTGGTCGCTGGCAATATGCGCCAGGTATCCGCAGCTGATCCATCTTCTGTCCGAGGACGCACGGACCGGACTGGCCTATGGCAAGGCCTTGGGACCATTTGGCAGCGCCTCCGCCAAGGAACGCATGGCCGGAGTTCCGCTCCGGCTTGGCCAGACGATCTGCTCCGCCGATGTTCGAGGCGACAGGGTCGAAATGCTTCTGGCGGATGCCGCCGGACAACGGCAGGTCCTTCAGGCGGATCACATAGTCTTTGCCACCGGATACAGGATCGACGTGAGCCGTCTGGGCTTCCTGAGCCCCGCGATCCTCAACGATCTCCGCCTGACAGGTGGAGCGCCGCGACTGACACGAGACTACGAGACGTCGGTTCCCGGCCTGCACTTCGTTGGTCCGGCCGCGGCCCCGAGCTTCGGTCCGGTGTGCCGCTTCGTCTACGGCAGCCGATACCCCGCCCGGCATCTCGCTCATTATCTGGCGACCGACCGGAAGCGGGTCCCGAGGTTGCGTCTGCCCGTGCCGGCCAAAGCGAACGCTACGCCGGAATTCGTCGTGGAGCGTGAAAGCGAGGTGCTGTCGTGAACATCCTGGTTCGAAGTGACATTTCGCCCCCAGGGGCTCTGGCGTTGCCCGAGGCCGGAGCGGCGCCATCGCTGCCTTTGCCACGCGTCAGCTTCGTCATCCCAACCCTCAACGAGGCGAACAACCTGCCATGGCTTCTGCCACGTATCCCCAGCTGGGCCCACGAAGTGGTCATCGTGGATGGCCGATCGACGGACGATACCGTCATGGTCGCCCGCCGGCTTCGCCCGGATGCGACGATCGTCATGGAGGGTCGCCGTGGCAAGGGCGCAGCCTTGCGAGCGGGCTTCGCGGCCGCCACCGGCGACATCATCGTCATGATCGATGCAGATGGTTCGATGGTTCCCGAGGAAGCACTGGTTTTCGTCGGTGCGCTGATGGCCGGCGCCGATCTGGTGAAGGGGTCGCGCTTTCTGCAAGGCGCGGGTACCGGCGACATGTCGTTCGTCCGGATGCTCGGGAACTGGGGCCTGACACTGACAGTCCGGATACTCTACGGCGGCGTGTTTTCCGATCTCTGCTACGGGTACATCGCCTTCTGGAGAAAGCACGTCGCCACACTCGACTGTGACTGCGACGGGTTCGAGATCGAGACACTGATCAACGTGCGCGCGCTCAAGAACCAGCTCGCGATCGTCGAGGTGCCGAGCTTCGAGGCCCCGCGCATCAGTGGCGAAAGCAATCTGCATGCGATCAGGGATGGCTGGCGCGTCCTGACCACCATTCTGCGTGAGCGCATTGTGGCGCCGGCCCCGCTCGTCCAGCACGGCATGCCCTGAGCGGCAGGGCAACCATGGAATCTGCTTGAAGCGCTTTCCTGAACCGCGAGGTACCGATGCGTATCCTGATGGTCGCCGCCCGGTGCCATCCCTTGATGGGTGGTATCGAAACCCACATCCAAGAAGTCGGACCCCGGCTGGTGTCGCGCGGGCACGAGGTCGACATTCTCACGACCGACCCGACAGGCGATCTTCCGGTCGAGGAAACTGTCCGTGGCATGCGGCTCCGGCGCGCGCCGGCGTGGCCGAAAAACCGCGACCTGTACATCGCGCCGGCCATCTACCGAGCGATCAGGCAGGGGGAATGGGACGTCATCCATTTCCAGGGCTACAGCACGTTCGTGGCCCCGATCGGCCTCTGCGCTGCCGTTCAAAGCGGCACTCCTTTCATCATCACCTTTCACAGCGGGGGACACTCCTCGCGACTGCGCAACATGGTGCGTCGATCTCAGCACGCTTTGCTGCGCCCCTTGGTGAACCGCGCCGACCGGCTGATCGGTGTCTCGCAGTTCGAAGCGGATTTCTTCAGTGCCAGGATGGGCGTGCCGCGGGAGCGCTTCATTGTCATCCCGAATGGCGCGGCAATGCCCTGCCCGAGTGTCGGCGTGACAGTGGATCGGCATCTCGTGCTCTCCGTCGGCAGGCTGGAGCGGTACAAGGGTCACCACCGGATCGTGGCGGCGTTTCCCGAACTTCTCCGGCGCATTCCGGATGCCCGCCTGCACATCGTCGGAACCGGGCCATATGAGGAAGACTTGCGGCGGCTGGTCGAGACGCTCGGGCTTGAAAAGCGAGTCACGATTTCCGCCATTCCAGGATCCGATCGGCAGCGCATGGCCGATCTCCTCGCGGGAGCCGGACTTTTTGCGCTGTTCAGCGAATACGAAGCGCACCCCGTCGCCGTGATGGAAGCGCTGGCGCTGCGCCGGCCGGTCCTTGTGAGTACGACGAGCGGGCTGCTGGAATTGGTCGAAAGGGGGCTTTGCCGCGGTGTTCCTATCAACTCCTCGTCGCAGGTGCTGGCCGCGGCCATTGCCGAGGAGCTCTCGTCCCGCCGGCAAGTTCCCGACATGGTTCTGCCGGACTGGGAGGCCTGCGCCCAGGCGCTCGGCGAGGTGTACCGGGAAGTTGTGGGCGGTTCGACGCCGGTGCGGCTTCCGCTCGAGGCGGGGATGCCGCCTGCAGAGCCCGCGTGATGTCGACCGTATCCGCCGGCAACGCCGCAAGGACTGAGGCAAGAACGTTCCGAAGTCGCTTTCGGCTGATCGAGACCATCATCGGACCTGATCTCGGCGCGCCGGCCAAGGGCGAGGCATCCTGCGCGATTGATTTTCGCTGGGTCTCGGCGCTTTGCCTCGTTGTCGCGCTCGGCCTTTTGCTCGTTGTCGCGGGGCAGGGTGCCGGACGTCGGGGCGAAGACGCGGCATCCTTGCTGTTCTGGTCCGGCGTGATCCTCGTGGTAGTCCCTACGACCTTCCGGATCTCCTGGCCGATGGTCGCGCGGGGGGAGCGCCTCTTCCTGCTATTCCTCCTCGCGGGAGGGCTCTTCTACTACAAGAGCGTCTATGCGCCGACGAGCTTCAGCGACCACGACGAATTCCTGCACTGGATCGCGACCGACTACCTGACGACGGCCGGCCGACTGTTCGCCTCCAACCCGTTGCTTGATGTCGGGCCGGACTACCCTGGCTTGCAGATCTTGACGTCGGCGATCGTCGAGATGACCGGGCTGCCGGTTTTCGTGGCGGGGACGCTGCTCCTGGCCGTGCTGAGATGCGTGTTCGTCGGCGCACTATTCCTGCTTTTCGAGAGCATCACCGGATCCGCCCGCCTCTCGGCCATCGCCTGCCTGGTCTATATGGGCTCATCGACTTACGTTCAGTTCACGTCGAAGTTTTCCTATGAGAGCCTCGGCATCGTGCTGTGCCTCCTTTGCTTCGCGATCGAGGCAGCCTCAAGGAACCGCGATGACGTCTCCCGGCTGAGGGCAGCCGTGCTGATCGTCGTTCTGCTGGCGGGTCTTGCGGTCACCCATCATCTCAGCGCCACCTATGCGATCATCTATTTCGTGGCTCTTGCCATTCTCGAAATCTTGCGCCGGGACGCGACGCGACGCGACGTGATGATCGCGGCGGTCCTGGCCCTCTTTGCCGTCGCCTTGCCGCTCGCGTGGATGGGTGTCCGCGGCAACCCGGTTGTCAATTATCTGGGTCCTGTGATCGAAGGGGGGTTCGAGGCTCTACTCCAGCGGCTCGGCAGCCTGTCCGATACGACCCGCCCGACAGAGCCTCTGGACATACCGCCGCAACCGCTTGGAACACGGCTGACGACGCTCGTCGCCGTTCTGCTTCTGGCGCTCGGGCTGGCGACCGGGTTCTTCCGGTCGCTGGCCTTGGCCGTCAAGGCGGCCCCGAGCAGTGGCTGGATGCCGATCGCCAAGATCCTGGAGCGACGCTGGCGCGACAGTCGCTCCCTGTTCCTGACCGTCCTGACCTTCGGGTTTCCGATTGCCATGGCCTTCCGGCTGACGGTCGGAGGATGGGAAATCGGCAATCGCATGGGAACGTTCGTCTTCCTCGGCGTCGGGCTCGTGGTCGCCGTAAGCCTCGTCCATTTCTGGCAAGGCCCGATGCTGCGCCGATGGCGTCGTGTCCTGCCGGCGTCTGCCTTGGCGGTCATCGTCATGGGCGGCGTGACGGCCTCTTCCCTCAATCCGATCCGGGGCCCCTACAGGGCAGGGGCAGACTCGGAGTCGATGGAGCCGATGGCCATCCAGGCGGCGCGATGGACCCGGGAGTGGCTTGGCGTCGGCAACGGCTTCATCGCGGACCGTGTCAATCGGCTGCTGCTGGCCGGCTATGGCCAACAAGACGTCAGGGTCGACGTCGTCGACGGCGTCGCTACCGCACGGATTTACGAGGCCGAGCAACTGGAGGGCGACAATCTCTACGCCCTGGCGAGAAGCGACATCGACTTCCTGCTGGTCGATATGCGTCTTTCCCAGTCCAGGCCGGTTTTCGGCTTCTATTTCGAGCCGTGGGACTCGAACCGTGAGGCACTGCTGCCGGAAGCGCTGCTGAAGTTCGATCATGTCGACGGCGTCGTCCGCATCTACGACAATGGCTGGATCAAAATCTACGACGTGAGGGGTTTGCATGAACTCCTCTGACAACCGGCATATTCTCGCGGCATGCCTCTGGGCTGCGGCGACAGTAATTGCCGTCGCCTCCAGCGACAGCAGCCTTCTTCGCACCGTCCTGGGTATACCGCTTGTACTCGTTGCTAGCGGCCACGCGCTGCTGAGGGCCGCAGGCTACAGAACCAGGTCGACGCTTGAAGATCTCGTTTGCATGGCCGGGATGAGTCTCGTAGCGGGAATTGCCGGCGGCTTCTTCCTGCATGCATCAGGCCTGCTGACCCCGTTGGGATGGGCCGCCTGGTTCGGAACCGTCGTCGTCTTGGCCTCGATCATTGCCGCGCGACGCCGCAGCGCTTTCGGTTTGCCGGAATGGCAGTGGCCCGAGGGCCTGCGAGCAAGGCATGTCACGGCATTCCTCTTCGCAGCGCTGCTTGCGACAATCGGCTATGCGTTAGCCGTGCGGGACGAAGCCGCTCAGAAGCAGTTCGAGTTTACCGAACTGTGGATCCTGCCGTCGGCGGATGGCCAACTCTCCGTCGGTCTGCGGAGCGGCGAAACGCGCACCCAGCATTTCGACCTGGAAATCACCATCGACGGCCGCCCGTTCGCGATCTTTCCGTCACTGGAAGTCGCTCCCGGCGAGTCGTGGACGCGGCAAGTTCAGGTGCCAAGAGAGGCTAGGCCGCAGAACGCCGAGGCCAAATTGCTGAAGCTCGCCGACCTGCAGCTTTACCGCCGTGTTTCCGCGCTGGTGCCGGGATCCTGACGTAACGGAGTCAGTCCATGCGAATCCTGCTGCTCTCGCAATTCTATCCTCCGGTGATCGGCGGCGAGGAGCGGCATGTCCGCAACCTCGGCGCAGCGTTGGCCAAGCGGGGTCATACGGTGGCCGTGGGCACGTCGCGGCATCCCGGTTCACCCGAAGTGGAATGGGACGGCTCGGTCCGCGTGTATCGACTTCCCGGTACGCTGCGACGACTGGCGGCCATTCATGCCGATCTTGAGCGCCCCCATGCGCCGCCTTTCCCCGATCCCGAGCTGGCGTTGGCTTTGAGGCGTCTGATGGTGCAGGAGAGCCCGGACGTCGTCCATGCCCATAACTGGATCTACGCCTCTTTTCTCCCGGTCAACGTCACGAACAGAATTCCGCTGGTGGTCACGCTCCATGACTACGGGCTGGTCTGCGCGAAAAAGAATCTGATGCACAGGGGCACGCAGCTTTGCAGCGGCCGGGCGCTGACCAAATGCCTGCCTTGTGCATCCCGCCACTATGGGGCGGCAAAGGCAACCGCGGTGACTTTGGGAAACTGGGGTACCAGTTTCCTTGCCCGCCGGGGCGTGGACCGCTTCATCCCGGTCAGCCATGCGGTGGCGCGCCACACCAATCTTGCCGGGACAGCGACGCCCCACGTAGTCATTCCGAACTTCGTACCCGACGAGATCGGGGTGCCTGGCCCCGAAGAATCGTGTCTGGACAAGCTGCCGGCAAACGGCTTCATCCTCTTCGTTGGCGACATGATGCGACTCAAGGGCATCGGGGTTCTTCTTGAAGCCTATGCCAGGCTAGAGCGGGCGCCACCGTTGGTCCTGATCGGCCGCCGGACCCCCGACACGCCATCGAGGTTCCCGCCCAACGTCCATGTTCTCGGCACCTGGCCGCATGCCGCGATCATGCACGCGTGGCGGCGCTCGCTCTTCGGCGTCCTGCCGTCGACCGGTCCGGAGGCTTGCGCCACGGTTGTCATGGAAGCGATGGCTTCGGGCAAGCCTGTGGTCGCCTCCGATATCGGCGGCATGCCGGATATCGTCGGCTCGGGCGAAACCGGCCTCCTCGTGCCGCCCGGCGACGCATCGGCGCTTGCTCAGGCCATGCAGCGCCTCCTGGATGATCCAGTGCTCCTGGCGCGACTGGCGACGACCAGCCTCGCCCGGGTGCAGGATCTGAAATCCACCGCCGTGGTCGGTCGGATCGAGCAGGTCTACCGGGACGTCCTGCGGGAGGCCGCTGGCGTTCAGCCTGTGGTGATGCGCGAGGATCTGGGAGAACCGTCGTGCTTCTAGAGCAGGTCAATACGGCGATCGGGCAACTGCGTGGTTCCATCCGCAAAAGCACGACGCTCATCGTCAATTCCGGAGCTCTGGCAGTCGGAACGCTCGCTGCGGCGGTACTCGGCTTCGCCTACTGGTGGCTCGCGGCGCGGTTCTTCCCGCCGGAGGCGGTCGGCCGTGCTTCGGCTCTTCTCTCCGTCGTCGGGCTTGCCGGCGTCCTGAGCGAGGCGGGCATCGGTACCTTGCTTATCGGCGAAAACGGTCCTCGGCGAAGCAAGGGCCCGCAGCTCGTCAGCGCCGCGACTCTGGTTGGGCTCGCGTTGGCACTCGGCCTCGCGCTCGCGTTCGTCATCGGCCAGACGCTGGTTCTTGGTCCGGAAGGTCCCATCAATGGCAGGATCGTTGGCGCTGCCTTTTTCTTCGGTTGCGGCGCGACGGTCGTCAGCATGCTGTTCGAGGATGCGCTTATCGGCAACCTGAACAGCGTTGGCAGGATGGTCCAGCAGGTGCTGTTCTCGCTGCTCAAGCTTGCGCTGATCGCCGCTGCTGTGGTCGTGGGCTATGTTTCGAACGCGGCCATTCTCCTGACCTGGGTGGCAAGCCTTCTGGCATCCTGGATCGTGTTCGACCTGCTCTCCCGGGGCGGAACGCGGCGGCTCGTCGGTCGCCCCGATTTCAGACTGCTTTATCGGCTCCGGCGCGAGACTTTCGACCACTACGCACTCGATGTCGCTCTCCAGGCGCCGGGCATCATCATGCCGTTCCTCGTGCTGGTTCTGCTATCGCCGGCCACCACCGCCGCCTTCGCGTTGTTGTGGATGCTGGTCACGACGGCCGCGGTGATCCCCGCGGTGGCGGCGACGGCTCTCTTCCCCGTGGTCAGGTCGAACCCGGATCAGGCCGGGCATAACATCCTGGTGTCGCTCTTCGGATCGCTTCTCGTCTCGCTCGCCGGCGCCGTCGTCATCCTGGTCTATTCGCAGGAAATCCTCGCCTTCTTCAATCCGGCATATCCGGATATCGCCGGCTCCAGCCTCCGCTTGCTCGGCTTCAGCCTCCTCGGGTTGACGCTCAAGTATCACGCATGTGCGCTGGCAAGGCTCAACGACCGGATGCGCACGGCGGCGTACTGGTTCGCGATCGGCGGCTTACTGGAAGTCTGCCTCGCGGTGGCAGGCGCCCAATTCGGCGGGCTCCAGGGACTGGTTCTCGGATGGACCCTCGCGGTCATCATCGAGGGCGCATGCGCGGCGGCTTTTCTTGGCCTCGTGACCAAGTTGAACGCTGCGCCCAGTTCCCTGCAAGAAAATCCGGCTCCGTCGCCGCTCCAGACGTGAGGGCTGGGCTCGTGCGGCAGGCCTACAAACGGCAACTGGACGGGCTGCGGGCAATCGCCATCGGGCTCGTCTGTATCGAGCACTTCGGCGGGCCCTGGATCCGCGATCATTTCCCGATCGGGGCAGGGGCGCTCGGAGTGCACCTGTTCTTCGTCCTGAGCGGGTTCCTGATCACGCGCAACCTTCTGGCAAGGCTGGAAGATCAACCAGCCGGCGACGTCGTTCGCAGATTCTACATCGGCCGGGCCATCCGGCTCATGCCGGCCTATTACCTGACGCTGCTGGTCCTCTTTGCGCTGGGCGTGCCGGAGGTCAGAGACTTCGTCCTGTGGCACGCTGTCTACGCGAGCAACTACCTCGCCGCCACGGGTGGCCCGCTGCTGGTGTTCTGGTCGCTGGCGGTGGAGGAGCAGTTCTATCTCCTCCTGCCTGCCCTGGTTATTCTGTCCGGGCGCAATGCCGTCAAGGTGGCCGCCCTGCTCATCGCAACGGGATTCCTGCTGCGCAACCTCGTCCTGGCGACCCCCATCGACCCCTGGTCGTTCGAACTCTCGCTCTTCGGAAACTTCGAAATACTGGGTCTCGGAGTGCTGATTGGGGGGCTCTCCTATGCTGCATCGCAGGCGGGACGGCCGTTGCAGCCTGGCCCCATCTGGCGTTGGACCGGCATCGTCTGCATCGTGTTCCAAGGCGTGGCATGGTATCTTTGGGGTGATGGCGTGGTTCGCCACCTTACCTTTAATCTGTCCGTGGGGATCTTCTTCGCATGGCTGGTCGCCAGAGCGGACGCTGATCTGCAGGGCCCGCTCGCGTGGTTCAGCAATTTCAGCCTCGTTCGCTTCATCGGCAAGATTTCGTACGGCATCTATCTGACGCACGTCTTCTTTCTGGGGATCTTCCAGTCCGATACAATGATCAGGCATCTCGGCGTGGTCCCACTCTGGGCCCAGGCAGTGATCGCCATCGCTCTGAGCCTGCTCGTGTCGACGGCCTCATGGTTCTTGATGGAATCGCCGCTGCTCGGATTGAAGAACCGCGTGCAGGAGAGCCCCAGCCGTGACCCCGTGACCGTCGGTGGCGACCATGCCGAACCGTTGTCACTCGACGATCTTGCGCATCCATCGATGCTCCCGCGGCAACATCACACCTGAGGAGGATCGCCATGATGACAAACGCCACGGCTGCCGAGGGCAAGAAGCGCCCTATGCTTCCCCACCCGGCGGCTCGACAGCTCCGGAGGTCAAGCTCAATTACAGACTGGGCAAGCTGAAGCAGATGGGTCTGCTGCGAGGCGTCTGGCTGGATTGCGGCTGTGCCGACGGCGGCCACACGGAGGCGCTGGTTGCTTGGGGCTCCGCTAGGGCCATCGGTGTCGATCGCGAACAGTCCAGGATCGGTCAGGCTAATCTGCGCAAGCAGGAGAACGATCCAACGTTCGCGCAGAGTCGGCAGCAAGAGGATCTTCACAACGTCGACGGCATCAATGACGCTGCTATCGCAGTCTTCTCGCTCAGTGATTAGTTTGAGCATCTCACAGTCACTGGACCCTCTCCGATTGCGCACTATGTCCTTGCGAGCACCGAGTTTGTATCGAACCGCAGCATCGACCACGCTATACAAGTCATCAGATCCGTGTAGGGTAGAAGACTACTCGTTCATAATGGCGAGGAGTCGATGGGAAGTGTGCCGCTACGCGGCATCGCGGCTAGCGACGAATACCCGGAGATGTAGCAGCGCTTTTTGGAGCGGGTCGATGGTCGGGTATAGGACAATTTCGAATGATGCTCGGTGGGCACCAAGTGACCCCGAACCGTTGGCGCCTGACTATGCGGCATGTCTGCAGCTTATGGCAGACGGAACTTCGATTGTGGAGGCCGCCAATCTCCTCGGCAGCACGCCCCATCGAGTGGAAGACCTGCTCCAACAGGCATGTCAGCATCTCGACGCAGTCAACGTGTTGCATGCGGTGGCCATCGGCATACGATCGAAGATCATAGACTGATCCTACGCGAAAACCGGCACCCTGATGTCCAGAAGGCTCTAGTTCTTCCGAAGAACCCGAAAAGAAAATACCTTCAGTCAAAATTGTCAACCGAGTAATTTCGCAGTCAATCTAAAAAAGATAATACAACCTTAAATTGTAGAAAATGATAAGTCTGCATTATACATCATGGTCTCGGGCCAACAAATCTGCAACTCTTCAACTCAACTGGCGCGAAAGGCGTGGGAAATCTTTACATAGGGACAATTTTGTGCGACCTCTGAATTGCGGCCATAATGTGACAGGAGCGAGTCGTGGCACCTACCTCGATCGCCTTCATTGATGACCATCCCGTCCTCCGGGAAGGGTTAGTCAGCCTATTCTCGAAGTTCGAAGGCTATGCCGTGGTCGGCAGCGGTGCGTCTGCAGCCGATGCCCTGGCAATTGCCACCGAAAAGCAGCCCGACGTCCTGCTCATCGATCTGCAGATGCCGGGGAACGCAATGGATTCCATCGCCCGGATACGGATGAAGTCGCCGTCGATCATCATCATAGCATTCACAGCTTCCGACCGCATCGATCACGCGATCGATGCGTTGGAGGCCGGCGCAAACGGCTACGTATTGAAGGGTAGTACCGCTGGCGAGCTAACGGCTGCGATCAACAGCGCGATGCAGGGCGAGACTTTCGTTACGCCCAGTCTTGCCAGCAAGGTGATCGCAGCACTTCGCCTGCCGGTTACGCGAGGTTCACCCAATCCTCGTCTCAGCATCCGGGAAGACCAGATCGTCAAACTTCTGCTGCAAGGCTGCACCAACAAGGCCATCGCCGCGCGGTTGAGCATCAGCGAGAAAACCGTCAAACATTACATGACGCTGCTGATGCAGAAGCTGGATGCGCGCAATCGCCTGGAAGTCGTTCTGGCGGCTCAGAGGCTCGCGGACCCCAGCGGCCGCGACTGGCGGCGCGCGGATGACACGATGAATTAGTCGGTCGTTCTAGCCGTTCGACGTAAGCCGCGCGTTGCTTATTTTCCGCTGGCGAGGTCCGGCGGAAATCGAGCAACAAGCGACGTGCCGACACCGGAAATGCTTAGGATCTCAAGCGTTCCGTTGAAGGCGGCAACGCGGTTCCGAGCGCCCTGAAGCCCAAGCCCGGTGCTCCGGTCGTGTACTGTCGCCATCGAGGTAGCCCGCCCCGCGTCGTCTATGCGAACGACGATCATTTCCTCTAGGCCTGCAGAAACTTTTTGGCCCTGGCCGCCGGCATGTCGGACGATGTTCCGAAGCGCTTCCTGGACCACACGATACATGCAGGCCTTAAGCTCGTGCGATATCTCCATCGGTAACTCCGCAATATCCGTCTCGACCTTGGTTCCTGTATCTCGCTCGTGGCGCGCGACGGCGAGACGCAGCGCATCGGCGGCAGTCAGGTCGCGTAGCTCGGGCAATACGAGCCCGCTGGCAATGCACCGAAGTTCCCCTATGGCCTCCCGCAGCAGTTGCATCACTTTCGGTGGATCTTCTGAGTTAAGTGCTGCGAGCGTCAGGAGCTGAACAGGCCCGTCATGCAGGTCAGCACCTACACGGCTTAGCAGCTCTTCATTGGCCTGCGCCGCTCGACGACGTAAATTATCGGCCTCGATGCTTAGCGTCAGGTTTTGCCTCGACAGGTTCATGCTTCGACGGTGATGAAGTCGCGCCGCCCGGCGTTGCAATGCCATATGCCGATCAGCCTTGAGAACGATGAAGAACAAGGGCGTCATGGCTGCGATACTCAAGAGAATGCGGATCACCCAGCTGCCGGCGATGACGGTGAAAATTGATGCATGTATCTCATCGAGGTTCTGGTAGAATTCCCCCACCGCAATGACATTTCCATCAGCGTCGCGTATCGGGATATACATCTCAAGTATTCCGGCGTGATGGGTGCCCTCAGTGGGATGCTCTGTGTACTCTCCGAAATTCCGGACTGTCTCGCCTCCGGCCGCCCGGCGGACACTTTCGGAGACGACTTGCTGTCCGATCAGGCTTTCGTCGCTGGCATAGGCAATCGTCCCATCGGGAAGCCAGATCTTGACCTGCTCGATCTGTGTGCGCAGCCCGGTGTCGGCGATGGAGGATTCCAGTTGGAACTGCTCGTCCGGTTGAAGACGGCGGGAGCCTTTTAGCGACTGCACGTGGGGCGAAATGATGCCTTCCATGTAGATGGAGGCGACCCGCGTACTGCTGTCGACCAGGTTGGCGGTGATCAGCTGTGACTGCAGAATTCCGCCAATGGAGAGAAACAGGGTCACCAGGACCGACGCGACCAGCAGGAATTGTCTTGCCAGCCCAAGTCGGCGCCACCGCGTCAGCAGCCTCGAGGTCAAATTCCCGTTCGACCAAGGTCCGATGTCCTTCCCGCCTTTGGTCGTCGGACCTCCTCGGACCAAAGTAGCCAAAGTGCCTAGGACCTTCTGACCTAACGCCATGCTGAACATCCGTTAATAATCATGCCAGATCGTCGCTGCGATAGGAATCGATCACGCGACAATAGATCGCTCGCGCTGAGAGCATAACAGACATGCTCGCAAGTGCCTTGCAAATATTTCGTTTGGACAGCGCGCGCAGCAGCCGCGTTAACGGGAGTAGGGACCATGGCCGCCTTCAAGATCAACCAGGCCGATCTGTCATTCGTTCTGCAGCAGATCAAAATTGCTGAGGCGCATGCTGCCGGCATCCCGCTCACCAGCATCCTGCTCGACCCCAACGGGCAGGTTGTTGCCGATCCCGAGGCGCTCAATGGTCAGGGCCTAACCTACTACGTTCTCGACGGCGTGAATGGATTGGTTCCCCGGGACGCCAGCCAGCCGCTGGCCATTCCCGATCCCCATGTGCCTTTCGGCCTGCGCACCGTCGACGGGACGTACAACAACATCGTTCCGGGCCGCGAGACCTGGGGCGCCGCGGATCAGTCGATGCCGCGCCTGCTGGATCCCAAATACACCAGCGGTATCGGCTCGGCTGACCTTGACGGACCGGGACCGGGTGGAGTCGTCGTTGGTGGGGACTATGCAAACCCCGGCAACATCGTCGACACCGCGCCGCGCACGATCTCCAATCTCATCGTCGACATGAGCCTGAACAATCCGGCCGCGATCATCGCCGCCCTGACCTTCGCCGGCTCGGAAGACGTGCTCGGCGACCAGGGTGAGATCAGCGCAGCATTCGCCGCGCTGAAGGCCGCCCGGGACGCCGATCCGGCCGGCGACCACTCTGTCCTGCAAGGGGAACTCGACGCCGTTCTGGAAGCCAAGGGCGTCACCGTCAACAATGGTTCGCTCGACATCCCGAATGTCGCGCCGGACGAGGGCCTGTCCGCGCCGTTCAACGCATGGATGACGTTCTTCGGCCAGTTCTTCGACCACGGCCTGGATCTCATTTCCAAAGGGGGCGATGGTGTCGGCACGGTGTTCGTGCCGCTCGCCGTCGACGATCCCTTGGTTACCCATGGCCCGGACGGAATCGCGGGCAACGGCGACGAAGTGCCGCCGCAGCTCCGCTTCATGACGTTGACCCGCGCGACGCCGACGGACGACGGGTCGCAGACGAACACGACGACCCCGTTCGTCGACCAGAACCAGACCTACACCTCGCACGCTTCGCATCAGGTCTTCCTGCGCGAATATCGCATGACGGACGAAGGACCGGTTTCGACCGGCCGTCTGCTCACCGGGGCTGATGGTGGACTGGCAACCTGGGCCGATATCAAGGCGCAGGCGGCCACGATGCTGGGCATCGAACTGACGGACGGCGACGTCCTTAACATCCCGATGATCCTGACGGATCCCTACGGCGAGTTCGTCCGCGGGGAAAATGGCCTGCCGCAACTGGTGCAGCTCAACCTCGACGGCTCCCTCAATGCGCTGATCGAGGTCGATCTCGATGCTCCCGTCAACACGTTCACGTCCCTTGCCGCGCGCATCGGCCACGCTTTCCTCGACGACATCGCGCACAACGCCAATCCGCTGAACAGTCAGACCGGCGCGCTCAAGATCGCCGACGACGACACGGGTCTCGGCCTTGCCGATAGCGTGTCGACCGCCGGGCGATACGACAATGAACTGCTGGATCGTCATTACGTCACCGGCGACGGCCGCGGCAACGAGAACATCGGCCTCACCGCCGTGCATCACATCTTCCACTCCGAACACAACCGTCAGGTCGACGCCCAGAAGCTGACCATTCTGCAGAGCGGCGATCTCGCCTTCGTCAACGAATGGCTCTCTGTCGACATCGATGGTGCAGCCCTCGCCGCCTTCAATTCCGGTTTCGAGGCAGCCGCTGACAAGGGCGTCTATCTTGCCGGCAACGCGCTGTTCAACGACGGCAACTGGGACGGCGAGCGCCTGTTCCAGGCCGCCCGTTTCGCCACCGAGATGCAGTATCAGCACCTCGTGTTCGAGGAGTTCGCGCGCAAGGTCCAGCCGAATATCGACGTCTTCGTGTTCAATTCGGTCACCGACGTCGACCCATCCATCTTTTCGGAATTCGCCAACACGGTCTACCGCTTCGGCCACTCGATGCTGACGGAGAACATGCCGCGCATCGACGCCGACGGCAATCCGATGGACGCCGGTCTCGGCCTCGTCGAGGCCTTCCTCAATCCGGTGCTCTTCGACCAGACGCTCGCCGGGGTACCCATCTCCCACGACGAGGCGGCTGCGGCGATCGTCCGCGGCATGACCATCGAACGGGGCAACGAGATCGACGAGTTCGTCGTGGACGCCTTGCGCAACAACCTGCTCGGCCTTCCGCTCGATCTCGCTGCGATCAACATCGCGCGCGGTCGTGACACCGGCATGCCGTCGCTGAATGACGCACGCGGCCAACTCTATGCGGCAAGCGGGTCGTCCTTCCTTAAACCCTACGATCACTGGGCCGACTTCGCGGCGAACCTGAAGAACCCGGCATCGATCGTGAACTTCATCGCGGCCTATGGCACGCATGGCTCCATCACAGCTGCGACCACGCTTGAGGGCAAGCGAGATGCGGCAATGGAACTGGTGTTCGGTCTCGATCAGAACGGCGACAATTCGGTGCCCGCCGACCGGATGGCCTTCCTGACAGGAACGGGCGACTGGGCGGGTGACGAAACCGGCCTCAACCTGGTCGATCTGTGGATCGGCGGCCTGGCCGAGAAGAAGATGCCGTTCGGCGGCTTCCTCGGCTCGACCTTCAACGCCGTCTTCGAGCTGCAGCTCGAGAACCTGCAGGACGGCGACCGCTTCTACTATCTGACCCGAACCCAGGGCCAGAACATGCTCAACGCGCTGGAGCAGAACTCCTTCGCCAAGATGATCATGGCTAATACGGCCCTTGCGGACGCGGGACTGGACGGCATCCGCGGCACGCCCGACGACATCGTCCTGCGCCATATCGGCGTCGACGCGTTCGCGACCTACGACTACGTCCTCGAAGTCAATGTCGCCAATCAGGCGGATTACGATCCGAACGATCTGAGCGCGACTGGCAAGGATCCGACCGGAAACGATCCGTTCCTCGAGGCGATAGGCCTCGGCAAGGTCGTGCGAGTGGACCCGACCGGCGACGTCACCGAAAACTACATCCGCGTCTTCGGCGGCGAGCACGTGGTGCTGGGCGGCACCAACGGCAACGACACGATCATTGCGGATTTCGGTGACGACGGCATCTGGGGCGATGCGGGCGACGATCGCATCGAGGCGGGCGCCGGCGTCGATCTCGTCAATGGCGGGGCCGGCAACGACATTATTACCGACTCAGGCGATACCGGCGACTTCCTCAAGGGCGACGAGGGCGACGACGTTATCGCCAATTCGAACGGCCTCGACATCCTGATGGGCGGCACCGGCAAGGACGTCTTCTTTGTCGGCGTCGATGCCACCGAAGTCTTCGGGGGCGAGGGTGACGATTTCATCCTCGGCGGCGACGACTTGGACTTCCTGATGGGCAACGAGGGAGACGACTGGATCGAAGGCGGTGGCGGCTTCGACACCACGGCCGGCGACAACTCGGAGCTGTTCTTCAACTCGGCCATCAAGGGCCACGACGTGATGTTCGCCGGCAATGACGAGCATGATTTCGACGCCGAATCCGGCGACGACATCATGGTCCAGGGCGAAAGCGTCATGCGCAACGAGGGCATGTTCGGCTTCGACTGGTCGATCTTCAAGGGGGTATCCTTCGGGGCAAATGCCGACCTGCGCGTGCCGATCTTCACCACCGAGCAAGCCGACATCCTGCGCAACCGCTTCGACAAGGTGGAGGCGCTGTCCGGCTGGGACCAGGACGACATCCTGCGCGGCGACGACCGCGTCCGTGACACCGACGGCGCCGCGACCATCGGCACTGCCGAGGGCGTATTCTTCCAGGACGAGCTCACGCAGGCGGGCGTCGACCGGATCGACGGTCTTCGCGCCCTGCTGGGCAATCTGATCGACGCTCCGAACGGAGCGACCGCCGAAGAGCGGGAACTCGAAATCGCCTTCGATGGCGGCAACATCCTGCTCGGCGGCGGCGGCAACGACCTGCTTCAGGGCAATGGCGGTGACGACTTACTCGACGGCGACGCCTGGCTGAACGTTCGGATCCGCATCACCCAAAAGGACGTCGACGGACAGGGAACCGGGAACACCGCCGGCAACCAGATGGCCACCGTCGACAGCCTGAAGCACGTCTTCACGGCCCAGGATGCCGGTGACCCTGCCTGGATCGGCAAAAGCCTGTTCGAGCTGATGATCTCCCGTGCGATCGTGCCGAGCCAGTTGCACATTGTGCGCGAGATCATCGAAGACGATGGCACCGGTGACACCGATATCGCGGTCTTCAACGACGTGCGCGCCAACTATTCGATTACGTCCAACGAGGATGGCACGATTACCGTCACGCAGAACGCCGTGACGGTCGGCGTCATCGATCCGCTCACCGGACGCAATCTGGTCTCCGACGGTGTCGATACGCTGCGCAACATCGAGATGCTCCGCTTTTCCGACATGGACTTGATGCTCACGCCGCCGCAATTGCAGCTGGACGCCTTCAATCCCGGCGGAACCTACGCCGACAACTTCACCGTCGCCACGTACGGCAACAGCAACGGCACGATCAACTGGGGGCCGGACTGGATTGAGACGGGCGACGACGACAGCGCAACCGCTGCGGCCGGACAGATCCGCATCACCGGCAGCCAGTTGCAGTTCGATACCGGCAACGGTGCCAGCATCTCCCGTCAGGTCGATCTTTCGGCCGCCAGTTCGGCCCGGCTGACCTATTCGGTCAACGAGAACGGGTTCGATCCGGGCGAGACGATACTCGTCGAGTTTTCGCCGAATGGCTCCGCACCGTTTACGCTTCTCGAGACGGTCAACTTCACCACCGGTAATGCATCCCGGGCCTTTGACCTCACGGGTCCCTTCACGGCGAATGCCGTCATCCGGTTCACGGCAAGCGGCGTGGCCGGCTTCAATGAATTCGTGAATATCGACATTCTGGCCTTCACGCTCACGGTGCCGAACCCGTCACCCACGGTGGACTACCAGACGACATTCACCGAGAACGGCGCGGCGGTCGCAATCGCCAGCGGACCCTCCATTGTCGACGACGCCATTCAAATGGCCTCGGCCCGGATCGTCCTGACCAACGCGTCCGACGGCGATCAGCTGCTCGTCAGTGCGCTGCCTGCCGGCATCGTCGCGGCGGTCAACACGGCGGTCGCCGGACAGATCACCGTGACGCTGACCGGTGCCGCATCGCTGGGCGCGTACCAGAACGCCATCCAGGCCGTCACGTATCGGAGCGTCTCCAACGATCCGGTCGCCGGCGATCGGATCATCAACGTCACGGTCAACGATGGGGTGCTCGACAGCAATGTCGCCACAACCACGGTGAACGTCGTCCCCGTCAACAATACGCCGAACGCGGTCATCGACAATGTGGTCACCAATATCGAGGGGCCCGTCTTCATTCCTGAATGGATGATGCTGCAGAACGATACCGATGTGGACAGTTCGGTACTGCGGGTGATCGGGGCGACGGAAAACGACGCCAACTTCGACATCGTCTACGACCCGGCCACCAGCGGTGTCACCGCGACCCGGACGGACGGCGACAATACGAAGGACTTTACCTACACGCTCAGTGACGGTTCGCTCACCGATACCGCCGATGTCGACATCACCTGGGATACGGTGGGCACGATCAGCGGCACGAACGGCGCCGACATCCTTCTGGGCGACGCTCAGTCGAGCACGTTCGACGGCAATGCCGGCAATGACGTCATCATTTCCGGTGCCGGCGACGACACGATCATCTGGAACGCGAACAACGCCCCGGCCAACGGCAACTTCGGCTCGGACGGCCGGGACATCGTCGACGGCGGCGAGGGGACGGATACGTTCGTCATCAACGGCAACGCGGCCAACTTTGTCGCCGAGGCGTATCGCATCTACTCGCGGGACGCTGCCGATGCCGCCGGCCTCGTCGTCACCAACCCCTTCGCCGAGATCGTCATCACGCGCGGCGGCACCACCAACGCGTCGATCATCGCCGAGCTCGATGCCGTCGAGGAGATCATCGTCAACACCGACAACGGCAACGATACCATCCAGGTGATCGGCGACTTCTTGCCGACCAGTCTCGCCATCAACACGATCACGATAAACGGGGGCACGGGCGACGACGTCGTCGACATCTCCGCGCTCAGCTCGGCCCACCGCATCGTCTTCCGCTCCAATGGCGGCAACGACACCGTCGTGGGCAGCATCCGGCCACAGGACGTCATCGAGCTGGCGCCGGGACAGGACATCTCGACCTACACCCTGGTCGACAACGGCAATGGAACCCAGTCCCTCACCAACGGTGCGCACTCGATCACCTTCACCGGATCGGCCCCGCCGGCATTCGATAACGACTCGACGCCGGATGACGACGCGATCGACGGCGCCTTCGAATACACGCCGAGCGACGTCGCCGGCCTCAAGGCGCTGGTCAACGGGCAGACACCTGCCTCGGCGGGCGACGACGAGGTGCCGACGGGTGTCCGCGAACTCAGCGGCTACGACAACAACGAAGCCAACCCTGGCTGGGGCGCTGCCGACGAGGCGTTCATCCGCATCACAAATCCGCATTACGGCGAGCCCGACGCCGACGGCAACCGGGCGATCAACCCGGTCTTCCAGGGGCTCGACCCGCGCACCATCTCCAACATTCTCGGTGCCCAGGAGGCGGGACTGCCGAAGGCCGGCAACGATGCCAACATCTTCTTCATGTCGATGGGCCAGTATATCGACCATGGGCTGGACTTCCTGCCCAAGGGCGGCAACGGCACGATCGCGATCGGCGGGCCCGGCGGTGGCGACCCGTTCTCCGGCAATCCGGCGGACCTGACGCGCGGTACGGTCATCGGCTACGACGATGACGGCAATCCGCTGCACAAGAACCAGACGTCTCCCTATGTCGACCAGAACCAGGCCTATGGCTCGAACAGTCTGGTCGGCCAGTTCCTGCGCGAAAGCGACGGCAACCAGGGCTACGGCATGCGGCTCTATTCGGGAGCGCCGGATCCGTCAAACCCGGAATTCAACCTTCTGCCGACGCTGCGCGAGCTGATCCAGCATCACTGGTACGCGGACACGATCTTCACCGATCCCGGTCTTCCGAATGGCCAGATCAGCTTCCGCGCCTACTACACCAACTATGCGATCGACGCGGACACCACCGGCACGCTCTTCGATGACGAGGCGGGTGCCTTCGACCCAGGCGTCGTCAGTAAGGTGATCTCCAACTTCATGGGGTCCGGCCACCCGCTGCTGCTCGACACCAACCCGTTCATCGACGTTCTCGATCACTATGTTGCCGGCGACGGGCGGGCGAACGAGAATTACGGGCTGACGGCGATCCACACGATCTGGGCCCGCAACCATAATCACCATGTGGACGGACTGCTGGCTGCCGGCTTTGAGGGCACGCCCGAAGAAGTCTTCCAGGCCGCCAAGATGATCAACGAGGCCGAGTACCAGCGGGTGGTGTTCGACGAGTATCTCGAGACGCTGCTGGGCGGCCTGCGCAGCGAGGGCACGCATGGCTTCGAGGAATACGACCCCAATGCCAATGCCGCGATCTCGCACGAGTTCGCCGCCGCCGCGTTCCGCTTCGGCCATTCGCTGATCGGGCAGAAGCTGACGGTGCTCGACGCCAACGGCAACCCGGTCGAGGTCAATCTGTTCGACGCCTTCCTCAACCCGAGCAACGCCGCGGGTGTGTTCACCGGTCCGCTGCCTCCGGGCTATGTACCGCAGCCGGGATATGCCCAGTATGGCGTCAACGCCATCGTCGGCGGGCAGGTTCTGCAAGCCTCCGAAGCGGTCGACTTCAACATTGTCGACGCCGTCCGCAACGATCTGGTGCGCATCAGCGCCGACCTGTTCGCCTTCAACGTGGCCCGCGGCTGGGACGTTGGTCTCGGCACGCTCAACCAGATCCGCATGGATCTGGCCGCCTCGACCGACCCCTATGTCAGGGAAGCAGTCGGCTTCGCCGGGGGCAATCTCTCGGCCTACACGTCCTGGGGCGATTTCCAGACGCGCAACGGACTGAGCAATGCCGTCATCGCGCAGTTCATGGAGGCCTACCCCGACCTGGTTCTCGCGGCCGAAGACATCACCGCCTTCCAGGCGATCAATCCGGACATCGTCATAGCGATGCAATCGGACGGCACCGGCATCGTCAAGGGCATCGACCGGGTCGACTTCTGGGTCGGCGGCCTTGCCGAAAAGCACATCAATGACGGCATTGTCGGCGAGACCTTCTGGGTCGTGCTGAGCGAGCAGTTCGAGCGGCTGCAGGACGCCGATCGCTTCTACTACATCTCGCGCTTCGACGAATTCGACTTCTACGAGAACTTCATCGACGGCCAGGAATTCGCCGACATCGTCGCCCGTAACACCGGGATGGACGACCTGCCGGAGCACATGTTCCGGACCGACGACGAGGACGATGACGACACCGCCGACGACGGCGGCGACGACACCGTCGATGATGATGATGATGATGACACCGTCGAGGATGATGATGACACCATCGACGATGACGACGTCTCGGATGATGACGACGACGACACCGTTGGCGATGACGACGACGATGACGACACGGTCGACGACGACGACGACGATGCGCCGACACCGCCCGTGCCACCGGTCGTGGCCGGCCTGGTTCTGACGGGAACCGCGGCAGCGGATGTCATGATGGGCAGTGCCGAGGCCGACGTCTTCAGCGGCGGCGACGGCGGCGACATCATCCTCGGCGGTGATGGCGACGACACGCTGATGGCCGGGTCGGGTTCCGATCTCGTCAAGGGCGATGGTGGCCGCGACATGATCTTCGGCGGTGCCGACGACGATGTCCTGATGGGCGGTGCCGGGGACGACATGATCTTCGGCGACGCCGGCGACGACCGGATCTTCGGCGACGACGGCGACGACATGCTGGAAGGCGGCGCCGGATCGGACGTCGTCTATGGCGGGGCGGGCGACGACCGCTTCATCATCCGGCAGGGCGACGGCGACGACATCTACTGGGGTGACAGCGGCCAGGACACGCTGGACTACGCCGTGATCAGGTCCAAGATGATCATCGATCTCGGCAACGGGCCGCTGCAGCAAGGCAGCGTCATGAGCGGCCACAGCGGCTACGATACGGTCTTCGGGTTCGAGAACGTCATCGCTGGCTGGGCCGACGATCGGATCACCGCCAGCTCGGTGGTCAATGTCATGGATGGTGGCGCCGGCAACGACGTCTTCGTCTTCCGCACGGCGGCCGATGCCGATGGCGACCTGATTAACGGCTTTGCCAGTGGCGACCGGATCGACCTGAGCGGCATGACCGGCCCCGCCGGCTTCTCCCTGGAGACGACGTCGCTCACCGGCGCCGGACAGGTGCTGGTCACCCACGTGACCGGCGATGACGGCGAGGCGCTGACCCGCATCCAGGGCAATGTCTCGGGAGGACCAGGGGCCGACTTCACCCTCGACGTCGCCGGGACTTACAACCTGACCTCGTCGGACTTCAACGGCGTCGCCTGAGCGACCCCGGGCGGGGGGCCATGGCCCCCCGCCACTTGCGGCACTCCGATCATCGCATCCATCCGAGGGGACGGCTCCCATGAGCACTCAACGACGCCGCCAGCGCGTCAATCCGACCACCATGTCGGAGCGCATCGGCAATTATCGCGGCCTGGCGATCTTCCTGCTCTGCCTCTCCGGGGTGATCAACGTCCTCGCTTTGACCGGCGCCTTCTACATGCTGCAGATCTACGACCGGGCCCTGACCAGCGGCAGCGTGCCGACCCTGGTGGCGCTGTCGGTCCTGGCGATCGGGCTCTATCTCTTCCAGGGTATGTTCGACGTGTTGCGGTCGCAGATCCTGGTGCGGTTCGGGGCGCGCATCGACGCCAAGCTCGCGCCGCTCACCCACCAGGTGGTGATCGAGATGCCGCGCTACGGCTATTCGACGTCCGAAGCGCTGGAGCGCGGCCGCGACGTCGATACGGTGCGCGGCTTCGTCGCCAGCCAGGCGCCGATCGCACTGTTCGACCTGCCGTGGATGCCGCTGTTCATCGGCTTCGTCTATCTCCTCCACCCCATGCTGGGGCTTTTGACCATTGGCGGCGCCATCGTCCTCATCGCGCTGACGATCATCACCGAAGTCCTTACCAAGCGCAGCAGCGCCGAGATGAACCGCGCCGCCGTGCAGCGCGCCAACCTGGCCGATTCCCACGCCCGCAATGCCGACATATTGCGCGCGATGGGCTTCGGCGGCCGGGCGGTGGCGCGGTTCGAGGAGGCCAATGCGCGCCACCTCGACCTGCAGACGAAGACCAGCGACATCAGTGGCTCGTTCAGCGGCCTGTCGAAGGTGCTGCGGATGATGCTGCAGTCGGCGCTGCTCGGCCTCGGCGCCTATCTGACGATCCAGGGCGAACTTACCGCCGGCGCGATCATCGCCTGCTCGGTCGCCTCGGCCAGGGCCCTTGCGCCGGTGGATCTGGCCATCGGCAACTGGAAGGGCGTTGTCGCGGCGCGGCGCAGCTTTGCCCGGCTGAAGGAGACGCTGGCGGCTATGGACGACGATTCCCGTCTCGTCGACCTGCCGGCCCCGACCCAGTCGCTGAAGCTCGAGAACGCCACGGTGGTGGCGCCGAGCACCGGCACGGTGCTGCTAGGCGATGTGAGCTTCGAGCTGAAGGCGGGACAGGCGCTGGGCCTGATCGGGCCGAGTGGCGGCGGCAAGACCTCGCTCGCCAAGGGCATTGTCGGCGTCTGGCCGCTGCTGCGCGGCTGCGTCCGGCTGGACAATGCCGAGCTCGGCCAGTGGCGGACCGACAGGCTCGGGAGCCATATCGGCTACCTGCCGCAGGACGTATCGCTGCTCGATGGCTCGATCGCCGAGAACATCGCCCGCTTCGATCCCGAAGCCGACGCGCGCAAGATCATCCACGCGGCACGGGCCGCCGGGGTGCACGACATGATCGTGCGGCTGGAGAACGGATACCAGACCGAGCTCGGCCCGCATGGCATTGCCCTTTCCGCCGGGCAGCGCCAGCGCATCGGTCTTGCCCGGGCGCTTTACGGCGATCCGTTCCTGGTGGTTCTCGACGAGCCGAACTCCAACCTCGACGCCGAGGGCGAAGCGGCCCTGACCGAAGCGCTGACCAAGGTTCGCGCCCGCGGCGGCATCGCCATCGTCGTCGCGCATCGCCCGAGCGCGCTCGCCGCCGTGGGCCTCGTCGGCGTCATCCAGGCTGGCAAGCTCGTCGCCTTCGGGCCGAAGGAGGAGATCCTGCGCGAGCCGGCGCGGCCGATGGCCCGGCCGATGGCGCCGGCCGGCAAGATCTATGCGCCGGCGGCGGCGGTTGCCGCGGCATCGACGGTCTAGGAGGGGCGGCGATGGAAGACCGGCTGACACTTGGCATCCCGGACCAGGATGCGGTCAATGCGCCGAAGAAGCGCTTCGAGATCAAGGACAATGCCTCGCGGGTCAATTCGCTGGCGGTGCTGCCTTTCTTCGTGCTGGCATTCGCCGGGGTGCTGAAGCAGTTCTTCAAGGACGATGAAGAGGAAGTGCCCGGCAAGAAGCAAGGCTCACCCCAGCCCGACCAGAACCCTGAGGCACAGCCGGCGACCGGCACCACGATCGAGACGGCCGACGCGAGCGAACTCGCCAAGGTCGTGCGCATCTCGGACTATCTGGATGCCATCGCCAAAGGCCGGCCGCTGCCGACCTTCGACGTGTCCGAATTTGCCTTTGCCGAGGCCAGCGACGCCGCCTTCCAGGCGGCGTTCCAGCAGGCGATGAGGATGCCGCCCGCCGCTTTCGCCGTCTCGGGCGGCGGTTCGGGATCGACGGGGCCCGGCAATCCACCCGGGGCCGCCGCGACACCGCCCACCGCCAACGACAACCAGCCGGCGCCCGGCTCGCCGCCCGCCAGCGGGAATACCGTCGGCCCTGACACGCCCGGATCGTTGCCCGGCGACGACGGTCCCAGCATCGGGTCGCCCGGTGGATCCGAGCCGGGCCTCGGCGATCCCAATGTCGACGATGATGATGACGACGAGGACGACGTTCCGGAAGCGCGGCTGAACCGGCGGCCGGTCCTCTCCGGTCCGGTCTTTCTCGACAACGGTCTTGTCAACCTGTCGGTGATCATCACCATGGGCGAACTGCTCCACGGTGCGAGCGACCCCGACGGCGATGTCCTGATCGTCCGCAATCTCGAGGTGGACGGCGGCACGCTGGAGCGGATCGGCCTCGACCGCTGGCTCTACACGCCGGCAACCGACGAGGCCGGGCCGGTGGTCTTCCGCTACCGGGTCAGCGATGGCGAGGAACTCGTCATGCAGACGGCACATCTGGAGATCCGCCTGCCCGAGACGACGGCGATCGTCGGTACCGACGGCGACGACATGCTGATCGGAACCCCCTATGCCGACCTGATCGACGGCCGTGGCGGCGACGACATGATCTATGGCCGGGAAAGCAGCGACATCCTCTACGGCGGTACCGGCAATGACCGGCTGGTCGGCGGCGGCGGCCACGACGTTCTCTGGGGCGGCAGCGGCAACGACATCCTGTTCGGCGGCGACGGCGACGACACGCTGTACGGCGAGGACGGCGACGACATTCTCTACGGCGATGCGGGCAACGACGTCATCTTCGGCGGCGATGGGCGCGACGAGGCGCATGGCGGCGACGGGGACGACGTCATCGAGGGTGGCCGGGGCAACGACCTGCTGTACGGCAATGCCGGCGCGGACGTGATCGATGGCGGCGAAGGGGACGATTACATCGACGGAGGGACTGGCCGCGACGTGCTCGTTGGCGGCGCCGGTGCCGACGTCATTCTCGGCGATGCGGACGATGACGTGCTCCGCGGTGACGACGGTCACGACCAGCTCTTCGGCGGCGCGGGCAATGACAAACTGCATGGCGGTGCAGGCAATGATACGCTCGACGGCGGCGAAGGCGACGACATCCTCCACGGCGACGACGGCGACGACACGATCCTCGCCGCAGCCGGCAACGACGAGGTCTACGGCGGCACTGGTGACGACACGATCGACGGCGGCGAGGGTGACGACGTCCTTCACGGCGATGACGGCGACGACACGATCCTCGCCGCCGCCGGCAACGACGAAGTCCACGGCGGTGCGGGTGCCGATGCAATCGACGGCGGCGACGGCGACGACGTCCTGCACGGCGACGAGGGCGACGACACGATCCTCGCCGCGGCAGGCAACGACACGGTCCACGGCGGCACTGGTGACGACACGATCGACGGCGGCGAAGGCGACGACATCCTCCACGGCGACGACGGCGACGACACGATCGTGGCCACCGCCGGCAACGACGAAGTCCACGGCGGCGCTGGTCACGATACGATCGACGGCGGCGATGGCGATGACCTCCTCCACGGCGACGACGGCGACGACACGATCGTCGCCGCGGCAGGCAACGACGAGGTCTACGGCGGCACTGGTGACGACACGATCGACGGCGGCGAAGGCGACGATATCCTCCACGGCGACGACGGCGACGACACGATCTTTGCCGCGGCCGGCAACGACACGGTCCACGGCGGTGCCGGTGACGACACGCTCGACGGCGGCGACGGCGATGACGTCCTCCACGGCGATGACGGCGACGACACGATTCTCGCCGCCGCCGGCAACGACACGGTCCACGGTGGCGCAGGTGCCGACACGATCGACGGTGGCGACGGCGACGACGTCCTGCACGGCGACGAGGGCGACGACACGATCGTCGCCGCGGCAGGCAACGACACGGTCCACGGCGGTGCCGGTGACGACACGCTCGACGGCGGCGACGGCGATGACGTCCTGCACGGCGACGACGGCGACGACACGATCGTCGCCGCGGCCGGCAACGACACGGTCCACGGCGGCGCCGGTGACGACACGATCGATGGCGGCGAAGGCGATGACCTCCTCCACGGCGACGAGGGTGACGACCAGATCGTCGCCGCGGCGGGCAACGACGAAGTCCATGGCGGTGCCGGTGACGATACGATCGACGGCGGCGAGGGTGACGACGTCCTTCACGGCGATGACGGCGACGACACGATCCTCGCCGCCGCCGGCAACGACGAAGTCCACGGCGGCGCTGGTCACGATACGATCGACGGCGGCGACGGCGATGACCTCCTCCACGGCGACGAGGGTGACGACACGATCGTCGCCGCCGCCGGCAACGACGAAGTCCACGGTGGCGCTGGTGACGATACGATCGACGGCGGCGACGGCGATGACGTCCTCAGCGGCGACGACGGCGACGACACGATCGCCGCCGCCGCCGGCAACGACGAAGTCCACGGTGGCGCTGGTGACGATACGATCGACGGCGGCGACGGCGACGACGTCCTGCACGGCGACGACGGCGACGACACGATCCTCGCCGCAGCCGGTAACGACGAAGTGCATGGCGGTGCCGGCGCCGACACGATCGACGGTGGCGACGGCGACGACGTCCTGCACGGCGATGACGGCGACGACACGATCCTTGCCGCGGCAGGCAACGACACGGTCCACGGCGGTGCCGGTGACGACACGCTCGACGGCGGCGACGGCGATGACGTCCTGCACGGCGACGAGGGCGACGACACGATCGTCGCCGCGGCAGGCAACGACACGGTCCACGGCGGTGCCGGTGACGATACGATCGACGGCGGCGACGGCGACGACCTCCTCCACGGCGACGAGGGTGACGACCAGATCGTCGCCGCGGCGGGCAACGACGAAGTCCATGGCGGTGGCGGTGACGATACGATCGACGGCGGCGACGGCGACGACGTCCTCCACGGCGACGAAGGCGACGACACGATCGTCGGCGCAGCCGGTAACGACGAAGTGCATGGCGGTGCCGGCGCCGACACGATCGACGGTGGCGACGGCGACGACGTCCTCCACGGCGACGAAGGCGACGACACGATCGTCGGCGCAGCCGGTAACGACGAAGTGCATGGCGGTGCCGGCGCCGACACGATCGACGGTGGCGACGGCGACGACGTCC
>NZ_JAAAMJ010000004.1:232059-246391 GCF_010500835.1 Aurantimonas aggregata
CCTCCACGGTGATGAAGGCGACGACACGATCCTTGCCGCGGCGGGCAACGACACGGTGCATGGCGGTGCCGGCGCCGACACGATCGACGGTGGCGAAGGCGACGACGTCCTGCACGGCGACGACGGCGACGACACGATCGTCGCCGCCGCCGGCAACGACACGGTCCACGGCGGCGCCGGTGACGATGCGATCGACGGTGGCGACGGCGATGACGTCCTCTACGGCGACGAGGGCGGCGACACGCTTGATGGCGGTGAAGGCGATGATCATCTCATCGGGGGCGCCGGCAACGACGTGCTGCTCGATGGTATCGGTGTCGATATCCTAGAGGGCGGCGACGGCGAAGATTGCGTCATCCTTATCGCCGATGGCGAGGTCGATGCGGTCCACGGCGGCGCGGGCACCGACACGCTGGACCTGTCGCAGGTCGTCTTCGACGCGACGGTCGACCTGCCCGATGGCTGGGTGACCATCAACGGCACCGAGGAAGCCCGCATCTTCGAGATCGAGAACATTCGCGGTGGCCGCGGCAATGACCGTCTGATCGCCGACGACGAGGTCAACATCATGGTCGGCGGCGCGGGCAACGACATCTTCGTGTTCCGCTCGCTCGATGCCCTCACCAACGAGGGTGGGCCCCGCGACCATATCCAGGACTTCTCGGTCGGCGACCGCATCGACCTGTCGCGTCTGGGCAAGAGCCTCGACGACTTCGCTGCACAGAAGCTGTTCTTCGCCGGCGCGGCCACGTCCACGACCGCCGAGATTGGCGCCGTCACCTATCGCCACCAGTTCATCGCCGACGATGCCGGCGAACGGGAGATCACCGTCGTCGCCGGCTATCTCGACGAGGATCCAGAGGCGGAATTCGAGCTCGTCGTCCACGGCCACCATGACCTGACGGCGAATGACTTCATCCTGGCCGGCCGCGATGGCTGATGCCGACCGCGGCCGCCAGAACCGACACAGCAATTCTCGAGGGGAGAACGACGATGAGTGACCCACAGAAGGCAACCGGCGTCGAGGCTGCTCCGGCAGACGATGGCCAGCGGTTTGGCATCCGGTCGCGGATCGTCGCTTCCGGTCTCCTCGCGACATTCCTGATCGTGGGCTGTGGCGGCTGGGCGGCGCAGGCCAGCCTGTCCGGCGCGATCATCGCCCAGGGCAAGGTCACGGTGAAGAAGCAGGTCAAGGAGATCCAGCATCGCGATGGTGGCATCGTCGGGGCAATTCTCGTCGCCAATGGCGACGTCGTGAAGGCCGGCGACGTGCTCATCCGCCTCGACGAGACCCAGACCAAGGCGGAACTCGGCGTCATTGCATCGCAATTGTCGGAACTGATCGGCCGCCAGGCACGCCTGCGCGCCGAGCGCGACGGCGCCGAAACCGTGCTGTTCGACCCGGCCTTCGAGACCGCAGCCGCCACGGCGGCGATCGCCGAGGGCGAGCGCCGCCTGTTCTCCGACAACCGCGCCACCCGCGAAGCCCAGCGCGACCAGCTGCAGTCGCAGATCGAGCAGTATGGCGAGCAAGTGAAGGGGCTCGAGTCGCAGCGCCAGTCCAACGCCGTGGAACGCGAGATGATCGCCGAGGATCTCGACCGCCTCGCACCCCTGGTCGAGCGGCAACTGGTCGAGGGCACCAGGACCAGGCTGATGGAGCGCGACCTTGCCAAGATCGACGGGCTGAAGGGCGAGATCGAGGCGAACATCGCGCGGGTCAAAGGGCAGATCAGCGAAGCCCGGATGAAGATCATCGAGCTCGACCAGCAGGTGCGCACCGACGCCCAGCGCGAGCTGCGCGATGTCGACGCCCGCATCGCCGAATTGTCGGAGCGCATCGTTGCCGCAAAGGACCGCCTGTCGCGCATGGATCTGAGGGCCCCGATCGACGGCTTCGTCAACGACCTCAATATCCACACCGTCAACGGCGTCATCACCCCCGGCGAGACCGTCATGGGCATTGTGCCCGATGGCGAGGAACTCGTCGTGGAGGCCAGGCTCGCCCCGACGGATATCGACCAGGTGACGGTCGGCCAGGACGTCAATCTGCGCTTCTCGGCCTTCAACCAGCGCACCACGCCGGAGATCGACGGAAGGGTCGACATAGTCGGCGCGGCGGCGACCCTAGACCCGGCCAGCGGCCAGACCTTCTATCTCTCCACCATCGCCATCACCGACGAGGATCGCGGCCTCGGCGAACAGCTCCTCGTCCCCGGCATGCCCGTCGAGGTGTTCTTCAAGACCGGCGACCGCTCCGCACTGTCATACCTCGTCAAGCCGTTCAGCGACCAGATGATGCGATCCTTCCGCGAGGAATAGCCGCGGGCCAGCGGCCCGCGGCTTTGCACCTGTGGCAATCCCCTACGCCTCGAAATGGCCATCGCAGTCGCACTCGCGGCCTCTGGCCCGGCGCCAAGCATCGCCAGCGCCCAGCCCGACTGGCGCTCACGCCGCCCATCTACTGCAATCTGGATCGACTGCTTCCTCCAGCGAATGCCAGCTCGGCTCAGGCCCCGCCGCGACCGACCTGCTCTGCGGGGGAATTTGAACGAACCAATCCGTCTCCACCCGATCCGTAAGCGAGAAGTCTGCCTTCGGGCAGGTCCAAACGCACTCGCTGAGGCTAACGTGGGCAGGTTTCCGCCAGCGCCGTCGAAGGATGAACGGTCAGTCTCAAGGGCGCCTATTCTCTATCCGCAACGGGTAGGGACTTGTCCCGTTTATCCGATTAGAATGAGACACATCAGCAGCTTGGGAATAGGGCTGGCGGAGAGGAAGGGACTCCGCTGAGATATGCCTTAAGTCATTGACGTTTATAGCTTCGCAGTAGCCATTTCAGTAGGCCTGTGTACCACCGTTGTGCACCCTAGACAACTAGGCTGTACGCCGCGCTTATTCCCACGCGAGCGGTAACGCGTGTCGTGCGGCTAAAGGAGGGGAAGGTTATTTCTTCTTGCCCTTCGTCTCGTCTTGGCCGAGCGCGGAAGCGGAAACCTTTCTAGTCTCAGCTGGCGTCAGCTTGCCGGTCCGAAGTCCTTTCGACGCCACGGCCGACACGGACTGTGACGTCTCCTTCTTTGCGCCGCCACCGCTGCTTTTGCCGCCTGATGCACTCTTGGCCATCGGTAACCTCCGCTGCTGCCACCAACGCAGAATGGCCGACGCCGCGGCTCCCGTCGAGGTGGCGATGATGGATGAAAAATGGGGTGCCAGGCGATCTCCTATTAAGCCGCCCGGCACCAAGGTCTCAGACCTCGTCGGCTTCCTCGGTTTTCGCGAGGATGTCGTCCAGCGTGTCCGCCAGCACGTCGAGTTGATCTCGAGAAGCAGTCAATTCGAGCGTCGCGCCGGAATCATCCTCGATATGCAATTGAGCTGTCCGCCCTTCGCTGTCCGGCTCGATGCGGAACTGGGCAAGCTTCTTCGTAGTGGCTTTGGCCATGACGTTCTCCTCTGTGGCGATTGAGAACGTGCGGGCTGAACATTCGCTCCACGGCCGGAGGGCGTCCGCGGCCTCGGCCTCAGCCTGAGGCTTTGGCATGAGCAATCTCGTCAGCATCGAGGGTAAGACCAGGCGCGGTCAGATCAATCAGCAGACGATTGAGATGCTCCGCGATTGGCTCGCCAGCGCTGAGAGCGGCGAGGTCGTTGACGTGATGATCGTCGGCACGTGCGCTGACGGTTCGACGAACACCTCCGCAACTGATGGCGACGATTTCCAGCGCATGCTGGGCGCGATCGACATCCTTAAAGCGAGTCTGCTGCGGCGACATCTGGAGGACTGAAGATGCCCTACCACTACGGCAAGATCGCCGACGCCGACGCCTATCACACGGCGCGGCTGAACGTCGGCTGGGCTGGCGACGACGCGGCGAAGACGGCAGCCCTCATCCGTGCGTCCTCCTGGATCGACGCGACCTATTTGACGCCCTGTTCGGGGGATGAGGGATCAAGGGACGCCGCGACGGGCGGTATTCGGGGACGGCGGCGACAACAGGAGGAATAGGTCAGCTTCGCCTGATCGTCGACCATTCCTTGAGCCGCTGCCACCAAGACCTCCGGCTGCGGTGATCAAGCTCCACCGCCTGATCTTCGGGCATTGGGTCATCTCCAAAGATCGTTTTCCAGAGCCGTTCCCTATCCTCACCGTCGACGGGGGTCGGCTCAGTGTTTCCGTTGGCCGCCGAAATCTGTCGCCGGCTTCGTGATCTGGAACGGCTGCGGTTGGCGCTCTTTCGCATGGGCCTAAACGTCCACGTGGAGGGTGGGGGCTAGTGAGGGATGATTGGCATCCCGTGAGAGAGTCCCTTCCATCATCGAAACCACCGTCAGCGCTAACCGCATGCCCGTCTCCAAGTTGAGGCGGGCACGCTAGCCAATAGCTTGCAGGAAGGCAAAGCCATGGATATTGCCCGGCTCGGCATTGCCGTCGAAAGCGTTCAGGTCGATGCGGCCAACCGCTCCCTGGAGAAGTTCTCTCAGGTTTCGGGATCGGCAGAACGTGCCGCGAAGGCGTTGGGCGAGAGGCGTCCACCGCCGGGCGAGCCGCCGCCGCGGCAAACGACAACGCGGCCGGGTCGGCCAACCGTGCCGCTCTGGCCTATGGCAAGTGGGAGATGGCGGCGCGCATGGTGGGCCGGGCGATCGGGCTCGTCACGGCCGCACTCGCCACCGGTGCACTCGCTCGCTACGCCGACACCTGGTCCGACATCAGTGCCCGGGTCAGCCTTGCTGCAGGAAGCACGGAAGCCGGCGCCGCGGTGATGGAGCGCCTGGGCACGGTCGCTCGCCGCACCTATTCCGATCTGGCGAACACGGCCGAGAGCTACATCGGAAACGCCACGGCGTGGCGCGAGCTTGGCTACTCGACCATCCAACAGCTGGATTACACGGAGGCGCTGAACCTCGCCCTAGTCGTCTCCGGTGCCCGTGCTGAGCGCGCCGCATCCGTCACCAATGCGCTCACGAAGGCCATGGCCGCCGGCAAGCTGTCCGGCGACGAGCTCAACACGGTGATCCAGACCGGCGGCCGGGTGGCCGTGCGAACGCTGCCGATCACTTGGACCATCGTGCGCCCGGCGGTGTTCATGGAGATGCTGACGATGCCCGGCTTCGGACTGGACGAGGATCGGTTCACGTTCTTCGCCCGGCCGGATCAGTCGATGCAGTTCATCGCCGTTGCGGACATCGGCAAGATTGTCGCTACAGTGTTCGCCGATCCCGACCGGTTCGGCGGCCAGAGCTTCGAGATCGCCGGCGATCGTGCGTTGGGAACATCCAAGCTCCTCCGGCTTTCCTTTCCGAAACCAGAGGAGAGATGTCGATGGCGACCATCAAGAGCGACGCTTCCAAAGACAACAGCGTCTTCGAGAATCCAGATTCGCTTGACGTAAATACAGGCAAGAAGCTCCCGCCCAAGGACGTCGACGAGTCCCTCGGTGAGGCGATCGACGAAACGATGGACGAGGAGGGCGAAATTCCCGGCGACGATCCGGCGAGGGAGCGCTCGCGATGAGCGTCGAGAGCGAGATCCGGCAGGCCATCATCGACGAGCTGCAGCGCCAGTCCGAAAACAGCGATGGTCAGTTGACGGTAAATGCGACGGACGATCTGGTGACCATCCATGGCGCGGTCGATCTGGATGATCTCGTGATGGTTGTCATGGGTTCGGTCGCGGGCGGCCCGTAGTTCCGCTGAAACGTGCAGCATTCGTCTCAGATACAAGCCCGTCAGGCTACTGGTCGGCGGGCTCGTTTAACCTCAAACGCTATGTCCCGGATGAAGGCTCATCCCCCGACCTTCGTCAGGACGAGATCTTCCCACGGCACCGTAAACGAGATGCCATCGCTGGTCGTCAGCTTGACCCCTGACGAAAGGAGCCACTCGGTCCTCTCGGGACTGCCGTCTGACTCGGGCACCAGAACCTGATGAACATCGTAGGCCTTGCCGTCGGACCCCTTGGCGAGGAACCGATCGGCTTCGTTGATCTCAATCGACATTGCGGACTCTCACTCTTTCGACGCCGGCCAAGCTATAGACGGAAGAAGGTGGCATTGCTGCGACGGTGCAAGCTTGCTGCTTCAGTCGCTCCGCCGCGATCAAAGCGCGGTTTGCCGGTCAGCAGGAAGCAAGGGGATTGACCGTTTGCTCGCTTCTTCTCTGATAACCGCCTCGATCCTGTCGTGAGAGACATCGAGATCTTCAGAGATCAGGTCAACGAGCAGGTAAGGGTCCAGCCCTCCGTAGGTTTGAACGACGGGATCAAGCGAATCCAGCATTCGGTTCACGGCCTCCCGTAGTTCTCGCTCCGCATCCATTCTTACTCACTCCAGCATGGCAAGGCCGGATCGCCTCGGGGACGATCCGGCCTGGTGGTTGCACCGATAGGGACGGGGTGCTGCAACCACATCGAGCGGAATGCGTGTGGGACGGTTAACGGGTCTAGAATGGCCTGTTCATCCGCCGTTCAGGTTTGCCGCGCGGTGCAACGGAAACGGAGAAGCTTGTTCGGATGAATCAGGACCAGAGGCGCCCGAAGACGGCATCGATCGCCCCTTGGACAACGGCACTGTTTCCGCCGACGAAGAAGACCTCGGTGCGTTCTGCGCCCGCCTGCTTCAGGTGGGTGATCATCTGAACGACCACGACGATTTTCTGATTGTTGGTGTCGACGAAATGCTGTCGCCCGGGCGAAGCGGCCATGCTGAGTCCTTTTCATGCTGAGTCGCCCTTAGAACCCAACGCGTTGCCGCGGTAAAGAAGGATGGCGGTGCCGCTCTCGCGGCCTACATCAGGCTGCTGGTGGGAGCGTTACCGTCATGAATGGGGGTTCCGAGGATTTCGCAGCGGCCGCAGCGCTTTTAGGCGGCGCCGGCGTCGCTCTGGTTCTTGTCTTTGAAACCGTGCGCAGCCCTCTGCCGCGGGTTCTTCTGGCCGGCGTCGTCTTCGTGGTCGCACTGGCAATATGGGCTCATCTAGCGGCGGGTGTCTTCTAGGATCAGGACCGCGATCGGACAGCGCGTGGCCTCTCGGCTCTGTCTCGCGTAGCCTCTCAATCTCCTATACGCTTTGGGGCATGGAGAACCCGGAGCAGATTTTCACGTATCTCATCGCCCGCGCGCCGAAGGGCGTCTGCGACGATTGCCTCGCGCGGGAAACTGGTGTTTCCCCTCGCCAACAGATCGAAACAATCGCAGGGGCTTTGGGCCTTACACGGGACTTCGACCGCTCTAATTCCGTTTGCTATTTCTGCGGCAGCGAAAAGCTAGTGACGAGGTCGCTGGCGTCGGCCAACGAGACGTAGGTGGTAACCGCCGGCCAGTTACCAAACCAGGCTGGCCCTTGCGCGCGAATGATCGCAAGCGGGACGGGCGACCGGGTGTGGGTGGACGGAGGAGATAGAATGCTCCCCCGCCGTCCGCCTCTGCTCAGGACAGCCCTCGCATATCAGGATCTGCGGCCGTCTCTGCTGCGGTCACGGTCACACTGGGGAGCCCGCGGGTTTTCCCGGCAGAATGCTGCAAACCTTTCACGATCGCGGTTGTCGTCGCGATCACGCGCTTGATTGCGATCAGCGCCGTCGCGCCGAAAATCATCTCGGCGATCGGGGCCGCCGCGGCTATCACGCCGATCATCGCGACCGGCGCGGTCTGGCCCTCGATCTCGACGCCGATCACCGCGGTCTCTGAAGTCACGATCACTAACGCGCGGATCCGGCCTGCTGACGTCGCGATCTATAACGACAGGCCCTGAAGAGCTGTAGCCGCCTCCGTAGCGAGGACCTTCATCTACGCAGCCTGAAACGGCGAGACTGATGAATCCCAGTGTGGCAACGATGCCAAGGCTTCTTGCACGCATTTACTTTCCTCTGGTTGGGGGCGAGCAGATGGCGTGGGTGGTACGGAATGCAAGGCATTAGCACTTGGCGGCGCAGAGCAACCGACAGTCCCGATAACGGAACCGGAGCCGTGCGCTGAGCTTTCCTCAATCTGCAACGAGAGGAAGCTACGATGTCTGAGATCAGCAAAACGAAGAAGGACGGTGCAGAGTACCGCGAGGACAGGTCGAAGATCGCCACCGAAGACAACACGTCCGGCGAGACGGAAACCGAACATGTCAAACGGAAACAGAGCAAGCTGCCCAATGGTGGCCGTTCACCGGAATACGACGAAGCCGACGACAGCGACATCGCGGCGCCATCGCCTCCAACGGGAGCGTAATCGGGCCTCTCCGTAGGCAATTGCGGGATAGCGACGGCAAGCGCCGGAACCGGCATCGTCTCCTGAACTAGGGCGCTTCGCCGTCCCTGTCGCCTCGCCTCCGCGACCGGACTGCCCGACAAGGAGACCGGAAGCGGAGTATCCTATGCGCGAAATCGTCTTCGACACGGAAACCACTGGGCTCGACCCGGCGGTCGAGCGCGTGGTGGAGATCGGCGCCGTGGAACTGTGGAACCACATCTGGTTCGCGAGCGATCATGCCCCGGGTGCCGTCGCCTACAAATGTCAGGAGAGCGGACATACGCGCCGTTCACTTCGTCGGGTTCAAGGATGACCGCTACATCGCAGCAGTGAGGGTTTGGGGCCAGCCCTACTTCATCCACCGCGGATGGGACAGGCGAGCACAGCGCGAGATAGCGGACATCGACACCATCGTGTTCGCAGAAGGCCCGAGCGACCAGCCCCAGCGCCTCAAAAGCTTCGACGACATCCGGGAGTAGTTTCTCGCATAACCGAGTGGTCGGTGCAGCAACGCTTGCCTCGTAAGGAAACGGTACTATTGTTGCTCGTGCGGAGGAGGTCGCTCGTTCGCGGGAGGAATAGACATCGCGCCCTTCGGCCTGTCTTCGCGCCATTGAGCGTGGGCGGCATCAAGCCGGCCCGGCAGGGAGGCAGCGATGACATTTCCTGAGTTCCTGATGACGCATTTCAGCTTCAGCGGCTCTTGGCTGCTCTATCTCTCGATGGGGGCGCTCGCAGTCCTAAGCTTCTTCGCCGAGTAACTCGCAGGGGCCAAGCCCGGGCGGCTACTTCTCTTCTTGGGCGTCTTGTTTGGCCTTCGCTAGTCGCGCCGCTTTGAGGCGAGCTGATTTTTCGGTGTCCGCCTTCACACGTTCCCCCGCTGATCCGTTTCGACGCAGAGGCTGTCTTAGCATCTCGTGTCGCTCGGAAGTGCGAGGCAGCCTGGGCTTTTGCGCTCATATCCATCGTGATTGGTAGCTCCTCGAGAAAAGGTAAGAGCAACCATATCACGACGGGCCCCTCATAGTGCTGGCCCGATCGCGTAGGCGCACTGATCCGGGTCTGCCCGCTCCCTTCCTAGTGCCGCGTAGCTGCTGCTACCCGTTTTGCACGGTCGAGCCCGTTAAGCAGGTGAACCACCTCCTCAGCCTCTTCCACGTCCATCAGGATCATCACCTGGTTATGAACGACCGCGGGCAGGTCCGAGAAGATGTCGACGACACTCCATGTGCCGTCGGGATCCTTGCGAAGGGTGTAGCGATCATCGGGCATGCCTGAGGTTAAGCCCGTTTCCGATGTCCGAAAAGAGTCCCCACCGCGCGAAAGGAGATCCTATTCGCTATCTGCATCGCGCTCGGCATCGCAAAGGCGCTGGAATACATCCTGCCGCCGTCGGTGCTCGACATCATCAAGCGGGTCGACAACGACCTGGTGGCGATCGCCGCGGCCTCGCCGAAATCGAAAGTCAGTCGCGAGGTGGGAAGCGTGGCGGCAAAGGCGGCCACCACTGATGACGCCTTCTACGCGATCATGAAACGGATGGGCCGGTGAGAACCTTCCGCTTCACGTTCTGGGGCGTCGCCGCCGGCGTGGCGGTGATCACCCTGCGGGCACTGATGGTTAGCCCGGTGGTGAGCCCATGATCATCATAGCATTTCGACAAGCTCGCCGAGAGCTACCGCGCCAGGCGGCTGGAGTGGTTCTTCGCGACCGTGCTCCTGCTGTTCGGCATGGTCCTCCCTTGCCGGTGAGCACCTTCGCCAGCTCGCCGAGCTATGCCGTCCTGCAGTGGTGGGGATCGTAAGATACCTGGGGCAGCTGGTTCCTGCTCGCCGGCACGGTCCGCCTGGTCATCCTGATCTTCAACGGCGCCTGGTGGCGGACGGCGTTCCTGCGGGCCATCGCGGCTTTCTACAGCCTGTTCTTCTGGGTTTCGGTCGCAGCGGGCTTCCTGCTCACCAACCCTGCGACTTGGGGCGGCTACCTGTTCGTGGCCGTGGCGATCTACGAGGTGAGCAACATGAAGATTGCGGCGCAGGAGGCCGGCACTCTGGAGCGGATCGCCATCGCTCGGGCGCGATCCCGGAAACCGGCTGGCGGGGGTTCGCTCGCTACGCCATCGGAATGGAAGACGTGCATCATGCCGCCCGGAATTGATGGACTGCCCGACTGGGCGATTTCGCTCTTCTACGTCTGCGCTGCGATCGGCGCCGCCTTCGTGATGGTCCGGTCGATGATGAAGGGGGCTGGCAAGGTCACGGACGGCAATGCTGCGGACCGCGCCGTCACGGCGATCAGTTCGGTGCAGCCGTATTCCGACCGCATCACCCAGGACGCGCTCATCACAGCGATCGGTGACCTACACGAGACGATCATCAAGTTCCACGAGACGGTGCGGCTGATGGCGGACCGACTGGACCGGGACCGCGACGAGCGGAAGCTGCGAGAGGATCTTCAGCAGGAGCACGACCTGAGTGACCTAAAGAACATCATCCAGTCGATGCGGAAGGACCAAGCCAAGGGGTAGGGCGCATCAGCGGATTGCGCCCGGCTCGCGAAAATGCTCAGTGGAGCGGTACCTTCAGGATTGCTTGCACAACTGGCTCGCCCGGGTCTGCCCGTGCCGGGCCCTTTTGCGCTGAGAAATTGTCTGCTGAAGCTATTCGGACCAGATCGGGGCCTTCGTCGCCTCCCGCTCGGCGTCGAACCCTTCGGCCCACAGGGTGTGGTCGGGCGATCGCGGTGAGTGTGGATTGAGAACCGCAATGCCACCGGCACGAAATGCTTTCCGTCCCTCCGACCACACCGTCCGCTCTCGTTCGGCGGCGGCAATTTTGGCGGCAAGGTCTTTGGCTGTGTCGTCCATCTCCGATCCTCGGTGTCTGCTCAAGCGACTTGCCTGTCCACCAACGCTTGTGCTGAGGAACCATGGCCGCTCTGACTGTTGGCCATAGTGGGTTCCCCCGAACGATAGTGAACGCCCTTGGCATGCCGAGCCCCAATTTGCTCCAAAGCCTCAGCTTCCGTAATGACGCCGGTTTCCAAACGCTCAAGCGTATCAAGTATGATCATTTCTTCCGTCCCTTCCGCTGCGGATTGAAGCGCAACGGGCCATCGACGCGTAGGTTCCTTGCTGACCTAATCAGTAGTTCTACCGTGCCCCGCTCGCAGGGGCAAAATCATTAACCATTACGATTTACCGTGTTCGTTAAGAGCGCGGTAAGCATTCCTGCCGCGGCCGTTATTCAGTCGGGGAGAACATTGAAAATGAAAGCGATGCTGATGACGACCGTCGCCGCAATCGGCGTCCTGTCGTGCATGTCCGCCGCGACGCAGGCGGCGGACATAATCGAGCCGATCTTCGTCGAGCCCCCGGTGCCCGTTTACGAGGAGCCCGTCAGGGAAAGCTACTCGAGCTGGTATATCCGCGGCGATGCGGGCTACCTCTTCAGCAGCAAGACCAGCGGCGATTATAGCGTCTTTGGCGAAAGCGGCTCCCGCTATCACTACGACGAGCTGGAGACGAAGGCATCATATACGGTCGGTGCCGGTGTCGGTTACCGCTTCTCCGACCACTTACGCGCCGACGTTTCGCTCGACTATTACGACCTCGATATCGATGGCCGCAGCGACTGCCCGAGCTATGTCGGCGTCGGTTGCAACTACAATGACAGTTCGTCGGCCGACGTCTGGACGGCGATGGCGAACGCTTATGTCGACCTGAAGAAATTCGGCTCCGTCACGCCGTATGTCGGCGCCGGCCTCGGCTTCGCCCATGTCGGCTACGGCAAGATGAAGAACGAGATCTGCAATCCGACCTGCGGTGCCGAGGGCAACTTCATCGGCTACCACGAGGGCGAGGAGAGCTGGCGGTTCGCTTCCTCGCTGATGGCCGGCGCCAGCGTCGACCTAACCAAGCAGCTCAAGCTCGACGTCGGCTACCGCTACACCCGCGTCTTCGAAGGTGATGCCTTCGGCTACGACCAGGTCGATAGTGCATTTGGCGCCAGCGGCGTCCAGGGCCGCGACGATGGATTCAACCTGCACGCAGTCCGCGCCGGTCTGCGCTACGAGTTCGGCGGTGGCGGCTTGGGCAAGGGCAAGGACCCGGTCTATGCGGCGACCTACGAGGAGCCGGCGCCGTACTATGAAGAGCCCGTCTTCAAGTAGGCGCTACCTGCTCGTTACGTCCTGCAGAAGCCGCCGTCCCTTAACCGGGGCGGCGGCTGGCCGGCTACTCGGACTTCATCCAACGGCCTGTGATATGGCGGCGGCGAGTTTCGCGGCCCGAAACGGCTTATCAAGCTTCAATAGCCCCTCGTCCGATCCTGGTGGCAGTTCTGCGTAGCCGGTGGCCAGTATCATCGGCGTATCGGGCCACTGTGATCTGATGGCCTTCGCAAGTTGCGCGCCAGTCATGCGCGGCATCGCATGATCGGTAATCACTAGATCTACGCCTTCTTCGCGCCTCAGAATTTCCAGCGCCTCGGCCCCGGATGTCGCCTCGAACACCCGGTGCCCCATGTCCTCCAGCATCACCACCGTGTTCATCAGCACCAGCGGATCGTCATCCACTGCGAGAACGGTGAGGCAAGACGTGGCCGGCTCCGGCGGCCGCGCCTGCACCGGCTTTTGCTCCGGAAGCGGCGCTGCCTCGGCGATGGGTAGGTGGATTTCCGCCGTGGTGCCCTTTCCCTTTCGGCTCTTCAGCGTGAGGCTGCCGCCCGACTGCTCTGCAACGCCATAGACCATGGATAAACCAAGGCCGGTTCCCTTGCCGACACCTTTGGTGGTGAAGAAGGGATCCGTCGCCCGTGCAAGTGTCGTCTCGTCCATACCTTCACCAGTGTCGGTAATTGCGAGGCAAACGTAGCTCCCGGGGGTCAGCCTTCCTTCTTCGCCGGCGGAAACCTCCTTTCGGCGCGCTGAGATCATGATGGTCCCACCGCCGGGCATGGCATCTCGCGCATTCACCGCAATGTTGAGGAGCGCCAACTCCAGCTGATTGGCGTCTGTCAGCACCGGCGGCAGGATCAGAGGGAACTGCGTCTGGATTTCGATCTCGGCTCCGACCGATCGCTCCAGCAGACCAGCCATTCCGGCTACGAGGGCAGGTAACGCGACCGGACTCAACTCCAGGGTCTGGCGGCGGGCAAAGGCCAGCATGCGCTGCGTCAGCGCGGCACCGCGCTCGCCTGCAGCAATAGCGTTGTCGAGCAGGGGCGTGATCCGTCGATCCTCGGGGATACGCTTGCGTACCATTTCCAGGCTGCCGAGGATCGCCATCAGAAGGTTGTTGAAGTCGTGCGCCATGCCCCCGGTGAGCTGACCGATCGCCTCCATCTTCTGCGACTGGAACAAAGCCTCTCGAGCCCGTTCCAGAGCTTCCTGATGTTCCTTGCGCTCGGTCAGATCACGCGTGACTTTGGCGAATCCAACAAGATTGCCATCCATGTCTCGGATGGGATCGATCACGACATAGGCCCAGAAGCGAGAGCCGTCCTTGCGAACGCGCCAGCCCTCGCTCTCGAACTTTCCCTCCGAAGCCGCCGTCTGAAGGGCGCGAGCGGGCAGCCCAACCGCCTTGTCCTCCTCGGTATAGAAACGGGAGAAATGCTCTCCCAGAATCTCCGCTTCCTCGTAGCCTTTGAACCGTCGAGCCCCTGGATTCCAGCTGGTGACTATGCCGCTGTGATCAAGCATGTAGATGGCGTAGTCCGTGACCGCCTCGATCAGGATCCGGTAGCGCCCGTCCTCCGTAAGTGAGGAGGAGAACCGTTCAACCTGTTCCATCAGAAAATCCCTCTGCGTGTCGGCGCCCTGCTGAGGCGGTGGGAGGCCACCGGAAGCGCAAGCGAAATTGCTAAGTGTCGCAGACGTTCGCACTTGTCCACTTATACCAACGTGCGCGATAGCTGACTCTGTAGGGGTTCCCAAGGCGGGCGAAGTCTGAATCGATGGAGGCAAACGGAGGTTTGCCATGGCTTCAGCGATCCCGCTTCGTTCCGATTTCAACGGACCCGCTCTTCGAGAGCTGGCCAAGACGACAAAGCATGCGGCGCAGGCGCGTCGGCTTCTGGCACTGGCCG
>NZ_JAAAMJ010000040.1 GCF_010500835.1 Aurantimonas aggregata
CATTCTTCGGCAGTGCCGGCAAACTCGATCTGGCGTGGCATTCGATAGCGTCCCTGTCCGGTATCACACGTCGAGGCTTAACCGCCCGATCCTGTGCCTCATATATCTGAGACTCCGCTGTACGTGCTGGGCAAACCGGTGACTGACCACTCGATGCGTTCCGCTTGACTGTATGGCGGGCTGTGGCGGCCGGGGAGCCCAAGGACTCGCTGTCCGCTCTCAGGGACGTGCACTGATGGGTGAATGGCCGCGAATGGTTGGGAGCGGACAGGTGCCGGACCGCCCTATCGGGGCGATACGCGTCTCCCTCCAGTCAGCGTAGCGTACAACCTTCGTTGGTGCGGCAGATTTTCTTCCCGGTAAACAAGCCGTATCAGTTGGTCCCTTCGCAACCGGACGTGATCGCTCATCGCTGGGTGTGATCTTGTGGTCTACCTTAGCCGCGGGACGGATGACCGATCAGCAAAAGGGGTGGTAGAGCTGTAACATAAGTTAACTGTTCATCATCCCCACCCGTAGTTGTCCGGGTTAGCTCTGCGGTTCTCGGAGCGGCCGTCATGCGTGGCGCGCGCTCCGTCGTCCTCGGAGTTCACCATGCACCCAGTCTCATTCAGGCACGACTTTTGGGATGATCGGTCCCGGGATACCAGGAGGAGGGCGTCTCAAAAGCTGGTTACCGGGGTGGTGCGTCAGCGGCATCTGAAGGGTCTGCGGGTTGCAAATTCGACGATCGTGTCCTGGCTCATGCTTTGCCGCCTTGCAGCCGGATGCGTCAGGCCCCTGCGTCCAATAAGGGCAACCTGTTTGATGCTCGCGTGGCTCGTCGTCGGTTGCACCGTGGCCATGCCTGAGGAACGCCCGCCCGCCGTCAGTGTCGTGACGGCGCGCGCGAGTGTCCTGACCGACCGCGTCCGCGTCGTCGGCTCGCTGGTGGCGCGCGAGGAAAGCGTCGTGAAGGTGGATCTTGCCGATGTGCGCATAGTCGCCGTCGAGGCAGAGGCCGGCGACATCGTGCAGCGAGGCGACGTGCTGGCCCGGCTCGACGCGACGCTGATCAGCATCGAACAGAGTGCCAACGCTGCCCGTCTGGCCCGCGCCGACGCGGCGATACAACAGGTGGAAAGCCAGATCGAGGACGCCGCCCTGGCGCATGTACAGGCCCGTGCGGATATGGAGCGCAGCAAGCAGCTGAGCGCCAAGGGCTTCGCCGCGGACGAGACGCTCGAACTGCGTCAGACCACGCTGAAGCGGGCGGCTTCGGCACTGGCGCTTGCAAAGCAATCGTTTTGGGTGGCGCAGGCGGATCGCCGGGTGATCATCGCCGAAGGCCAGGAGATCGCAGCCCGGCTGGCGCGCACGGTGGTAAAGGCGCCGACCGACGGCCGCATCCTGCGGCGAGCTGCCAAGCTGGGCGCACTAACGTCCGCGAACGGAGAGCCGCTGTTCGTGATAGCCGAGAACGGCGAGATCGAGCTCGATGCGGAGGTTCCGGAAGCCGATTTCGCGCGGCTGGCGGTGGGCCAGGCCGCCAGCATCATGGTGCTCGGCCGCGGCACGCCGCTTGAAGGCCGCGTACGCTTGCTGGCGCCGGAGTTGCAGGCGGGCAGCCGTCTCGGTCGCGCCCGCATCAGCCTCCCGCAGGCCGGCAATCTCAGTGTGGGTGCCTTTGCGCGCGGCGAGGTGGATATCGAGCGCCGCGGCGGCGTGTTCCTGCCGGCGACGGCGCTGAGCGATCGGGCAGGCAGGGTCACCGCACAGGTCGTCGAGGACGGAACCGTTGTGGTCCGTATCCTCGAAACCGGCCTTCGGACCGCCGGCCTCGTCGAAATCGGTTCGGGGGTAGAGGCGGGCGAGACTGTCGTGCTGCGCGCCGGAAACTTCCTTGCCGAGGGTGACCATGTGACCCCTGTCGGCGTGGACTATCCAATGTCGACCTCGTCCGAACGTCCCATCCTGACGTCGGACGCTGCACAATGAACGTCTCCGCCTGGGCGATCCGCAACCCAATCCCGTCCATCCTCCTGTTCGTGGTGCTGACGGCGCTCGGCCTCCACAGCTTCCAGAAGCTGCCGATCACCTTCTTTCCAACGATCGACGTGCCGCAGGTCAGCCTGACGATCACCGATTCCGGTGTGGCGCCGACTGAGATGGAGACCAGCATTACGCGTCTGGTCGAGGATGCCATCTCGGCCCTGTCTGGCGTCGACGAACTGAGCTCGACCATCAGCGACGGCGTTTCGACGAGCTCGGTCAACTTCGAGCTCGGCGTGCCCATCGACCGGGCGGTGGCGGACGTGAGGGATGCTGTCGCGAAGATCCGCAGCGACCTTCCCGCGACGATCGACGAACCGGTCATCGAACGAGTCGACGTCGAGAGCGAGGCCGTGGTGACATACGCCGCCGCCGACAAGGCCATGACGGCGGAAGAGCTCTCGTGGTTCGTCGACGACGTCGTCATCCGGCGGTTGCGGGGCGTGCCGGGAGTTGGCCGGATCGACCGGGTGGGCGGCGTGACGCGCGAAATTCACGTGCAACTCGATCCCGATCGCCTGCTGGCGCTCGGGATAACCGCGAGCCAGGTCAATACCCAACTCTCCGCAACGCACCTCGACCTTTCCGGCGGCCGCAGCGAAGTCGATGGGCGCGAGCGGGCGGTCACGGTGGTGGCGACGACCGGCACCGTCGAGGAACTGGCAAGGCTAGCCATTGCGCTTCCTGATGGTTCGACGGCGAGGCTCGGGGAGCTTGCCACCGTCGTCGACGGCTTTACCGAGCCGCGCAGCTTCGCGACGCTGGATGGCGGCGATGTCGTCAGCTTCTCGGTCTATCGGGCCCGCGGCGCGAGCGACGTTACCGTGGCAGAAGAGGTCGCGAATGCCCTGCGGCAATTGTCCGTCGAGCACGGCAATGCGCGCTTCACCCGCATCGACGACAGCATCACCCAGACGCTCGGCAACTACCACGCCGCGCTGACCACCCTCGCCGAGGGCGCGGCCCTCGCTGTCGTCGTCGTGTTCCTGTTCCTGCGCGACTGGCGCGCGACGGTCATTGCCGCGATCGCGCTGCCGCTGTCGGCGATCCCGACCTTCTGGGCCATGGACCTGCTCGGCTTTTCGCTGAACATCCTGAGCCTTCTGGCAATCACCCTGGTCACGGGCATCCTCGTCGACGACGCCATTGTCGAGATCGAGAATATTGTCCGGCACGGCAAGAGCGGCAAGAAGCCGTACCGGGCAGCTATCGACGCATCGGACGAGATCGGCCTTGCCGTCATGGCCATCTCCGCCACGATCATCGCCGTCTTCGTGCCGGTCGGCTTCATGAGCGGCGTGGTCGGTCAATACTTCCGCGAATTCGGCCTCACGGTGGCCATCGCCGTCTTCTTCTCGCTGCTCGTCGCCCGGCTGATCACGCCGCTGATGGCGGCATATCTGTTGCGCGCGCATCCGGCGAGACAGGCCCCGCAGGGACGTGCCATGAAGGGCTATCTCAGGCTGCTGCGCCTCTCGATGGCATGGCGCTGGACTACGCTCGGCGCGGCGTTTGGCCTGTTCGCCCTGTCGATCTGGTCGGCGCAGTTCCTGCCGAGCGAGTTCATCCCGCCGGAGGACAACGGTCGGATGTCGGTTTCGATCGAGCTGCCGCCGGGCGCGACGCTTGCCGAGACGCGGGAGACCACCGGGCTCATCGCATCACGCGTCGGTGCGATCGACGAGGCGCGGCTTGTCTTCATCGAGGGCGGGACGAGTGCCGCCGGCCTGAGGGAGGTCCGGCGCGCGGCCGTGCGCATCGACTTCGGACCGGCAGCGGAGCGGGCGCGTTCGACGGATGTGCTCGAACCCGTTGTCGCGGACATATTGCGTACCGTGCCGGACATCAGGTTCGAGATCCTCAACGATCGGGGCGGACGCGACGTCTCCTTTGCCGTCCTCGGCAAGGATGGCGAGGTCGCCGGAGACTCCGCTGCCGCCATACTCGAGGAACTGGCGGCCAGCAGCTTTGCCGTTGGAGCAAGCTCCACTGCGGCGGCGGCACGGCCCGAGCTCCAGATCCGGCCGCTGGCCGAACGGGCGGCAGATGCCGGCATTTCCCCGCAAACCATCGCCGACACGATCCGTGTTTCCACCGTCGGAGCCAGCGACGGCGATCTGCCGGAATTCGTCGAGGACGGGCGCCGGATTCCGATCCGGCTGCAACTCGCCAATTGGGCGCGCAACGACATCGGCACGCTTCGGTCGTTGCGCATTCCCAGCCTCCTGGGGCCAGCGACCCCGCTGTCGGACGTCGCGACTGTCACGCTCGGCACCAGTGTCGCCCAGATCGATCGTCTAGACCGCGAGCGACGCATCGAGATCAGCTTCGACACGCCGGCGGGAATGACCGCCGGCGAGGGGCTCGACGCTATCCAGTCGCTGGCAACGGTGCGGGCGCTGCCGGAAGGCGTGAGGCTCCAGGCGACCGGCGATTCCGACGACCAGGGTGATGTCTTCGCCGGCTTCGCCACCGCGATGACCGCAGGGCTCGGCTTGGTGATGATCGTCCTGATCCTGCTGTTCGGCAGCGTGCTGACGCCGCTGACGATCCTCGTCACGCTGCCGCTCTCGGTCGGCGGCGTGGTCGCGGCGCTGATGGCGACGGCAACGCCGATCTCGCTCCCGGTGGTCATCGGCATCCTGATGCTGATGGGGATCGTCACCAAGAACGCCATCATGCTGGTCGACTTCGCGGTCGAGCGCGAAAAGGCGGGGGTGGCGCGTCGCGCGGCGATGGTCGAGGCGGCGGCGGAGCGGGTGCGGCCGATTCTGATGACGACACTCGCCATGGTCGCCGGCATGATCCCGGCAGCAACGGCGTCCGGCGATGGCGGCGAATTCCGCGCGCCGATGGCGATTGCCGTGATAGGCGGCCTCGTCGCGTCGACCATCCTGTCGCTGGTGGTCGTGCCGACGCTCCACTGCCTCGTCGGCGATGTCGGCGCGTTACTCCATCGGCTATGGTCGCGCTTCGGTCCGTCGGTTGATACCGTCGAGACAGAAGAGCTAGGGGGATCGGCCTGATGACCGCCCGGAACAGTTCGGCGACCCTGGGCCTCAACGGGAATGCCATGAGCCAGAGCCCACCGACCAAACAACCCTGTATCCTCATCGTCGAGGATGATTTCGAGATAGCCCGCCTGCTGGCGGCGACACTGGCCGATGCCGGCTTGTCGGCGGAAATCGCTGGCGACGGCGTCGAGATGGATGCGCTGCTGCGGCGATCGAACTTCGACCTGATCGTGCTCGACGTGATGCTGCCGGGCGAGGACGGTCTCAGCCTATGCCGCCGGCTGCGGGCCGATCTGACCATTCCGATCATCATGCTGACGGCCCAGGGCGAGGAGGTCGACCGCATCGTCGGGCTGGAGATCGGCGCCGACGACTACGTTACCAAGCCGTTCAGCGCCCGCGAGGTCACCGCGCGCATCCGGGCGCTGCTGCGCCGAGCGTCCTATGCGCCGGCCGAGCGCGATAGCCTCAAGCCGCTGCGCTTCGACGGCTGGACGCTCGACCCGCAGCGCCGGCAGGTGCGCGACCCAAGCGGCGCGCGGGTTGCCATGACCACGGCCGAGTTCGACCTGCTCCTGGTGTTCTGCCGAAATCCTGGAAAGGTGCTTTCGCGGGAGCAATTGCTGGCCAACACCCATGCCGGTCTCGCTGGGCCGATCGACCGCAGCGTCGACGTGCATGTGCGGCGCCTGCGGCAGAAGATCGAGGCGGATCCGGGCGAGCCTATCTTGCTGAAGACGGTGCGGCTCGGTGGCTACATGTTCACCGCGACGGTGGAACCGTGACCGTGCTGTGGCGATGAGGGCCCCCCGCACCATCCGCGGCCAGATCACCGTGATCATCGTCATCGCGGTCGTGGCGGTCGTCATCACCGGACGGGGCATCGAGAGCCTGCGGAAAAGCAACTATTTCGGCATCCAGGATTTTGACGTCATCATGGAGCAGGCGTCGATGGCGGCGCTCGTGCTGCAAGAGGCGGACCCCGTCGATCGCCCGCTTATCCTCAGATTGTCGGCGGCAGCGAGCCATCTGAACCTGACGCTTACCAAGAATGCCGCGCTGAAGCCGATAATCGCTGCCTCGCCGCCGGCCGGCTGGCTCGACACGTTCACCCGCTGGCTGTTTCCGCCGGACGTGGAGCTGCCGGCCGGCGGGCGCAGATTCATCATTGACGGGCGCCCGGCACTGTCGCTTCCGGTCGACAGCGAAACCGTGCTGCTGGTGCGTGACCTTCCCAGTGCGTTCATAACCGACGATTTTATCAGCCCCCTCAGCTACTATGTCTCCGCGTTCGTGACGCTGATGCTGCTTTTCTCCACCTACGCCGTGCGCGGCGTGACGGCGCCGCTGGCGCGGATCTCGGCGGAGCTGAACCGCTCCAATGGCGTCAGCGAGGACACGGTGTTCGACGAAAGAGGTTCCGAGGAGGTCATCAGCCTCGCGCGCGCGCTCAACGGCATGCGCACCCGCATCAGGGAAATGCTCGACACGCGCACCCGCATGCTGCGCAGCGTCAGCCACGACCTGCGCACGCCCTTGACCCGGCTGCGGTTGCGAACGGAGCGACTGGAGGACTGCGAACTGCGCGAGATGATGATTGCCGACATCGACCACATCAATGCGCTGGTCAATGAAACGCTGGACTATCTGAGGACGGATGCCTCCGGCGAAGAAGCCGAGGCGACCGATATCGCCAGCCTGATGCAGACAATCCAGGCAAATTTCGCCGATGTGGGCTTCGCGGTGACCTATGAAGGTCCGGATCGTCTCACCGGCCTCTGCAAGCCGAACGCACTGACCCGAGCGGTGACAAATCTCTGTGACAACGCGCTGAAATTCGGCAGCAGCGCCGCGATCACACTGGCACGGGGCGGCTCGATGATCCGCATCGACGTCGCCGATGACGGGCCGGGCATCGCCGCCCATCAACGCGCCAGGGTGCTCGAGCCCTTCTTCAAGGTGGATTCCGCACGGAGCACCGGCCGTAGTTCCAGCTTCGGCCTCGGCCTGTCCATCGTCACCGATATCGTGCGCGCCCATGGCGGCCGACTGGAGTTCCACGACAACCAACCCCGCGGTCTGATCGCCCGGATCTTGCTGCCCGGGCTCTAGCGGCGCCGCGAAGTCCTGCCGCTCGTCGCTTCCAGTAATATCTCTTCATAAAACGACGCTCACGGCCGCCGTCGCAGAGGCTACCGATCTCGCACGAGAACGACATCATCTTCGTTCCTTTCTCGACGAGACGGCAATGACTGACATAGCGACCACACACCGCGATCTCGATGCACTCCAGTTGCGCCGCAAGACGACGATCTGGGTCGTCGTCGGAGCACTCGCGCCGCTCCTCGTCCTGACCACCGGATCGGCGCAGCCCGGCAGCCTGTACCGCGCGAGCCTCGAGGCAGCCGGAATCATGCTGATCGTTGCCGGCATTCTCGGGCGGACCTGGTGCACGCTCTATATCGGTGGCCGCAAGCCGCGCACGCTAGTCACCGACGGCCCGTATTCGGTCAGCCGAAACCCGCTTTACCTGTTTGCCTTCGTCGCTGCGGCGGGCCTCGGCGCCCAGTCGGGCAGCCTGATCGTGGCCAGTCTTTTCGTCGTCGGCGCCTATGCGATCTTCCTGCCGGTGGTCAGGCACGAGGAGATCGCGCTCCGCGCAATCTTCGGGGCCGGGTACGATGCCTATCGCAAGCGCGTGCCGCGCTTTCTGCCGCGGCTTTCGCAGTGGCAGGACGCGCCAATCCTGATGATCGATCCGAAACACCATCGCCAGACGGCGCTGGAGGGCCTGATCCTGCTCGCCTTCGTCCCCGCGTTCTACGCCGCGGAATGGCTCCGAATTCTCGTTCCGAGCCTGCCTGTCCTGCACCTGCCTTGATGCTTCGGCCGGCAACGAGTTCCGCAACCCACCACCGGTTCCGACCAATCTCCACTCCCAAGGGGCTGAAAAATGAACTTCCGTCTGTGCCTGCTCGCCACGACTGCCCTCGTGTCCGTCTCCACCGCCGCCCTGGCTGCCGATCCGGGGGAGTACGAACCGACGATTCCCGAAGCACCGCTAATGGAAGCGCCGCCAGTTGCTTCCCGTATCGACCTGATCTTCGAAATCGGCGTCGGCGGGAACGTCTCGCCGGAATACGAGGGTTCCGACAAATATTCGGTCTCGCCTTCGCCGATCGTGGGCTTCGGCTACCTCCGCATTCCAGGCCTGTTCGATATCGGCAGCACCGGCCCGGAGGAGGGCGGCCTCTCGATCGGCCCCGCCTTCGAGTACACGGGCGAGCGGAACGCCGATGATTTCGACGCCCTCGACGGCCTCAACGATGTCGACGCGACCTATGAGGTCGGCATCAGCGTCGGTTACGAATGGGAGTTCGCCGAGATCTACGGCGAGGCCCGCTATGCCTTCGGCGGCGCCGAGGGCGTGGTCGGGGAGCTTGGTGCCAATGCGATCTATCGGCCGACGCCGCAGCTCGTGCTGAAGGCCGGTCCCTTCGCGACCCTGGCTTCCGAGGATTACACCGAGACCTATTTCGGCGTGACCGCCGCGGAATCGGCGAATACCGGCTTTCGCCTCGACGCCTACGATCCGAAGGGCGGCTTCAAGAGTGTCGGCGTGTCGGGTTCCGCCCGGTACGAGTTTCGGCAGGACTGGTTCCTCAATGCCGATGCCTCCTACAGCAAGCTGGTCGGCGATGCCGCGGACTCCCCGATCGTGAAGGCCGGCGACGAGAACCAGTTCACCTTCGGGCTGGGCGTCTCGAAGCGCTTCACGCTCGACCTCTTCTAGGATCCGTGGCACCGCCGCCGCGGCCTCATCGGAATTAGGCGGCGATGTCAGGAACGGAGATGACGATGGGGCAAGGCTGGTCTCCAGGGCAAAAGGTGACTCACAGTATCTCGGCGAGCCAATGCCGGGCCGCACGCGGGATGGCGAACTGGTCGACCGGACGCTTGTCACGCGAGGCGAAGGTCTCGATTGCGGACATCGTGGCGCTCGAAGGTGGGCGCCGTCCGATCCCGGCGACCACCTTACGGTCCCTGATCAGGGCCTTCGAACGCCACGACATCAGGTTTCTGCCGGATGAAGGATTGAGGCTGGTCCGAACGAAAATTGACTCGATTGACGGCGGAATAGGCAGACCATCTGCGTCGGAAGGCAGCGGCCCAGCCCCTGAAGCCCGGCACGGAGGAGCAGGGCGACCATCATCGGAACTGAGGTGACGCTCGCTCGATGGAATGCCGGGCTGGCTCGCCTTGTTCACAAACGGGTTCCGACCGCCGCGGGGCGAGATCGAGGCGGGGTTCCGGCGGCACATGCGTCCCACATCGGCCGTCGTACCGTCCTGACCCGTCGCGAGGGCCGTTCACCGGACTATCGCCTTGGACGATAGCCGCTGCGGTCCAGTCGATGATCGACGATCCCGGCAAAACGGAAACTCGAAGACGCACCATGGACCACCGGACGTTGATCTTTCTCATCTGCACCATGCTGGTGTTAGTCACGGTACTCATTGTAGTTGCCACGCGTTCCCGCACCTCGGTAAAGCAGGCACAGGCTTGCCTGGCCGCGGAGGTGTCCTACCGGAGCTTGGCCGAAAGGGCTGTACAGGCAGAGGAGAAGGGCGCAGCGGCGATGGAGATGGTTCGCCGGGACGTCGCTGAACTCGTGGAACGGCTCCGTCGGATCGAAACGGTCCTCAAGGACGTGGAATGATCAACCTGGACTTGCTCCGTCAAAGCGGAGAGCGTTTCCAGTTATGCGACCAGCCTCTCGAATTGAGCGGGCTGATGAAGTCCAGCGCTGAATGGCGCAGGACGGGTTTGTAGAAGTCGTCGATGTGGCGACCGATCGCGTTGGTCGCCCTGGCCCGGCTTCGCGCAGGTTGCGAGGAACGGCACCGTTAGCTGCCGGTGCTCACTGCGGCCGCTTCAAGTTCTGGTATAGTCACAGATGATCTCACTGGTCACGATGGGCGCAACCTGTAACGCCCATGCAGGCGCATTCGCGTCTAGCCAAGCGACCGCAGCCTCCAATTCTTCCCGTAATAGCTCGCGCTCGATACCAACGGCCGTCGCCCGATTGAGCTCTGTGATCGGAAGCGCACGACAGCCTAGCAGGCCCATGCCTGCAATTGTCGTGTTTGCGAGACCGAGGCGGTCGCGCACGTGGCCAGGCGCCGCAGCGCCGATCGAATGCTGTTTCCTACGTGATGGGACGCAGAGGCGCTGGGCCGAGCTCACCAGTTCGAATTGATTTCCCTCGAACTTGGCATTCTCCACTACCATCAGGATCTCGGCTGCTTCTTTTCCGTCATGCGGAAGCTCACAGCGGCTAGCTCGTTCTGAATGAGTTTAATCCGGTCCAAAGGAAGCTGTTCTGGCTTGACCGGCAGATCGTGCGACCGCCACCTTCGCCTTGAAGGCCGGGCTATGGCTCCGCCTGGGTCTCTTGCTCATTGTCTCTCCTGAGCACAGCCATTCTGGCCGCCTTCAGACAGACAATCCACTGAGCCCGCTGTGCAGATTCGTCGAGCCACCTCTGACATAGTAGTTGCGCTCGAAGGCGACAGCACATTGCAGGCACGGGACGAAGATATCCGGCGGTACGAGCCGATGGGTCGGAGACGGGAACGGGCATCAATCGGGATGCCGGAATCCGTAGCCGATCCTGTAAAAGAAACGTCCCACCACGGTGCCGTTCTTTCGCACCGCCTGCCGCTTGATCGGGCCGATGGTCTCAAACCATGCCTCCAATCCGTCATCGGAAACGTGGGCTTCCTTGACGCCGACCATGATCACGTCCCGTCCGTCGGAGGAGCGGTTGGAAAACCAGGTGTCGAACATGAGGCCGTTGCTGCCGAAAAGGTTCTGACTTGTGACGTGTTCCAACACGGCCGGCCCTGTGCTGTAAAAGCCGAGCTCGCTCGCGATGTTGTAGGGGTCCATGCCGACAAGCAGGGGCGGTTGACCCGTTCCGGATTCCACGCTGGCCCTGATCCGCTCCGCTTCCGCGCCAAACTCTTCCCAAGCCACCGGCAAACCGCGCAGATCGCCGGTATGGCCGATCAAGGGCAGGCCCAGAGCGACGTAGTGAAACAGTAGCGCGAACGACACAACGCTGACCGCCATGGTGATCTTCAGGGAATCCATGAAGAGATGTTTATCGCCCTGCTTTATTACTTTGACAACCACATTGGCCATGGCAGGCACCAACGCCAACCAGACCGGCCCTGTCCAGTTGAGCTTGACCGAGTGGAACAGGCTGTAGAAGACGAAAACCGAAAGCGGCGCCAGTGTGAAGACGATGACGAACATGCCGGCTTCCCGCAGAAAAGTCCTCGCCGGGAACCGGACCATCCGGCTGGCGGCATGTCCGGCAAGGGAAATCCCGATCGGGCCCAGCAGCGCCGCTATGCACAGCACCAGGGTGGGTGTCGAAAATTCAAGGTCGCCCTGCAACCATCGCCTGCTTCCCTGGAAGTGGAAGGAAGCCCAGTCGTGGTTGGCGTTCCATGCGATCACCGGGGTGAACACGACCGCCACCACGCCCGCGCAGAGATACGGCCATCTAGTGAGGAGCCACTGTCGAGACTGCGGATCGACGAGCAGATAGACCAGCGTCGCAGGGCCCAGCAATGCGATCGTGTATTTCGACAGCATGCCAAGGCCGACGCAGAGTCCGGCGCCGAGCCAGGCCCTGGCATCTTTCGCCCGCAACGCACGCTCCAGGAAATACAAGGCTCCCGCCCAGGCGGCCGTAAGCGGTGCATCAGGCGTGGTCAGAATCCCGATGAGGAAATAGAACGGTAAAACCGACAGCAGCATCAGAGCCAGAAACGCGGCCGTCTGTCCAAAGAGATTCTTCGTAAGCCGAAAGATGAAAAAGGCGGTCGTCATCCAGGCGAGGGTTGCCACGATGCGAACGCCAAATTCGTTATCGCCGAATACGGATGTTCCCAGCCATATCAGCCACGCCACCATCGGCGGATGGTCGAGGTAACCCAGTGCCGGATGCTGGGCGTAGTTCCAGTAGTACGCCTCCTGAGGGATCAGGTCGATGCTGCCCTGATAGACGATCCTCAGCGCCACGGCATAGACGGCTATGGCGAGAGCCGCCAGCCTCCATTGAGCCGCTGAAGACAGGAACCGGTCATTCCTGAATACATAGAACTCGTTGCCGATGTAGCTGACGACCCCACCGCCCGCGATGCCCGCAAAAACCACGGTGAAGAAGGGAAGACCGAGATCGGTCGCCGCCGCGATGAAGCCGCCGCGCAAGGCAATGGCCATGGCCGACACGAGAATGAACCGCGCGAACTGCGATTTCACCGGAGGACGGTCGTGGAACGACCATTTCATGTGACCAAGATAATTGAAGGCCGCCGAGAGGCAGAAGCCGGAGACATGAGCGATGGCGATGCTGGTGCCGAACGACTGCAGAACCGTGACCACAAGAAAGTCCAGGAGGAACCCGACCAAGCCGACCAGCGCAAAGCGATGCATGGCGACCGCCGAGGTGGTGCCCCTGGCATAACGCAGCAGTTGGTTGAGGTAGGCAATCGCCTGACCGGTGCCTATTTTCGACGTGCCATGGACCCTGTCGGAAAATGAAATCGGCACCTCGTATACCCTGACGCCGTCGCCCCCGGCGACAATCGCCTCCAGTCCGATCTTGAATCCTTCCGCATTCTCGCCCGCAGCCAGGAGCGATGTTCGTCGTATGGCGAAAAAGCCCGACAGCGGATCCTGTATGTCGGTAAAGGGCGCCGCGAGCGCAGCGCCAAGGCGCGAAAGCGCCTGGCGCGGGAAGGGCCAGGCGACCGTTGCACCACCGGCGACATACCGGCTGCCGATCGCTATGTCGTATTCGCCTGAAGCGACGGGGTCCACGAGGGAAGGGATCGCTGAAGCCGGATGGCTTCCATCCGCATCAAGCACAACGACGATCGGAAATCTGGCGCTCAACGCCGCGGCACGGACATCTTTGGCCAACCCGCCGCCGCCAACGTTTTCAAGCAGGCGGACGGGTCGATCCTTCTCCCAACAGGCCACCCTTTCGCGCGTACCATCGGTCGACCCCCCATCTGTGACGATGATTTCAAACCCGAAGCGCCCGTCGATATTCTCGATGATGGCGCGCAAGGTTCTGTCGACGTTCTCCGCCTCGTTCAAAGTGGGAACGATGATTGAGACGGACGACTGGCGAGTATAAGCGTCAGGCGACGGCCTCGGATAAGAATACATGCAAGACTCCAGGCGGAATTGGCCAGCGCGTTCGATGATCGAACCGCGTTGCTGCCTGGACCTAGCCGGCTTCCCCAACCCGAGGGTGTTAAGTATTGTTAAGAAACGTTCCGGAATATGGACGTCGATATAAGTGGATCAGCTGCCTGACGGCGACGAGGATCGCCGTGGATCAGGAGAGAGTATCCAGGTCGCTTCGCTCCGCCCGCATGCGAAGAAACGACTCTTAATAATAGAAAACACAACCCAACGACAAAATCTGAATTAGTGCCGCCAGATCCAATCTCGAAGGGAACTGGCCGTGAACGACCTGACACCGACGATGCGCTTGCGATGCTCGGCGCATCGGCTTCGAAAGGCGCCCGATGCTCGCATCCATTTGGGCGATAATCAGCGGGCTCACCAATGTGTCGCAAGACCTCCAGGATGCGGCAGGATCTATCTCGGCTTCTAGGGGGCAAGCGGAAGTCTTTGCCAGGCGAAAGCCTCGCCCAGACGTCATAATAAATAAATCGGAGCAACTTGCCATGAAACTGATCGTAAATCCTCGAAAGAGCCTGGCGATGGGACGCCGCAGCTTTCTGAGTGGCGCGGCTGCACTTGGTGCCGGACTGTCCGCGCCCGCCATTATATCCCGATCCGCTGCGACAGAGGCTTCGGTCATCGCGTTGCGAGACCGGGACCTGCCATTTATCGGCACGGAAGAGACCTATACCACCGACGAACTGATGGCGCTGAACGCGATCAACGATGATCACGTAGAATACCTCAAGGAAACTGGTCTTACCGACCTCGGCCCGGGCCGCATTGGCGCAATGGATGAGGCAGGGCTCAACGTTCAAATCCTCTCGGCACACACGCCAGGTGTGCAGAATGTTTCAGGTCAGGAGGGTATCGACTTTGCGTATCGTCTCAACAAACAGCTTGTTGACGGGCCAATGGCCAGCTACCAGGGAAGATTCGAGGCCTTTGCAACCTTGCCGCTGCAGAGTCCGGAGGCCGCAGCGGACGAACTAGAACGCGCCGTTCGGGAAGATGGCTTTCTGGGAGCCCTGACCAATGGATTTATCGGCAAAAAAGCCCTCGATCACCCCGATTTTGAGCCCGTTCTGGCGCGTGCCGAGGCCCTTAATGTGCCAATGGAGCGCACCCCGTTTTGACCGAACAGGTGGCATAGCCGATAAGGCATAGGCATCCGCCTATGAGTACGACTATGTCGAAAGCTCCTGATGGCCCGTTTTCTCGGGTTGAAGTAATCACTTCCGTT
>NZ_JAAAMJ010000041.1 GCF_010500835.1 Aurantimonas aggregata
CGCCCTTCGGCGGGCCGGAGCAGGTGCTGGCCTATCTCGGCCGCTACACCCATCGGGTTGCCATCTCGAACGCACGGCTCGTCGATATGAGCGATGACGGTCGCGTTTCCTTCCGCTGGAAGGACTATCGGCATCATGGAAAGCCGAAGGTCATGACCCTCGACGCCGACGAGTTCATCCGGCGCTTTCTCCTGCACACCCTGCCGGACGGCGTCCACCGCATTCGCCATTACGGTTTCTTGGCCAATGGCAATCGCGCCGCAAAGCTTGCCCTTTGCCGGACCCTGCTCGATGCTCGCACGCCGAACCCCGCAACCGGACCCGCCAGCAGCCCCGCGACCGGCCTTCCACCTCATCGGTGCCACTGCTGCGGCGGCATGATGCTCGTCATCGGCAGCTTGCCGCGACCGACGCCGAAACGCTCAGCGTTCTGGAACGACAGCTCATGATCGGCATGCGTCCGACATGGCCGAACCGAATTTTCCGACCGCCATGCGCGTCGGCTGGATCTTTCACGCTCGTGACGAACTGCACAATCGCCCACCCCGCGGCAACCGCACGGGCAAGCCGAATTCCCCCGAGGTCGAGCGACCCACCAGACAAGATCTCGGGCTCGACCAATCCGCTTCGGCTGTCCTGCAAACCGCCAAGCGCGCTCAGCGTATCAGACGGCGAAGATACAATCCCCATAGCCAAACCGATCCGCGCGTTCGCTCAATCCGGCTTCAATGAGGTCCTCCCGGACCGCTGAGGAGACAGCCGAGCCGCGCCTGCGGACCTCACAGAAGCCTCCAGATTCCATCAGACGCCGGTTTATGATTCAAGCTCCGGATGGAGCGCTATTTATTAACCGATGCCCAATGGGCGAAGATGGAACCGCATTGTCTGGGCAAGCGGACGGACCCTGGACGCAGCGGGAACGACAACCGCCGCTTTGTTGAAGCCGTTTTGTGGATTGTACGAACGGGGAGCCCTTGGCGCGACCTGCCGGCTTCGTTTGGCAAATGGAACACGGTCTTCATGCGCTTTCGCGATTGGGTGAAAGCCGATGTTTTTATGAGGCTTTTCGAGGCGTGTTCAGATGAGCCGGACATGGAATTCGCCATGATCGATCCAACGCCGCGCACTGCGGGTTGGCAAAGGTTGCCTCGGTCAGCGGTTCGAGATCGCAGACGATCGATCCGTGGTGGTGATTCCGGCGGAAGGCGAAGTCGTCGACGCCGACGACATTCAGGGGATCTGAACGCGGCTGTGCCCGTCGCCGGACCACGCGAAGCAGTGTGTCGTTGCTGACCGGCATCATCAGCCGCTGCGCAAAGCACGCCGCGGGTCGCCCGCCAAGAGCCAGGCCCAAGTGATGGACGATGCATTCCATTCGGCCGGTGCGATGCGCCCGCTCTGACACGACATCGTTGCCGAAGCGTTCGGCGAAGATCTTGCGCCGGCAACTCGTGAGATCGCAGCGAAAGCCCGGCCGGAATGAGCGATGAAAGCGAAATGGCGGTTGGCATGAGGGCGATCTCCCCTTCGGAAAACCGCCAAACGGCCACTAAACTGCATCGGGAATGAGTCTGTCCCAACTTTGCATGCGATTTTATAGCCATGGCTTCACCGGTCAATCCGGGAACGGCACCCTGAGCTCGACCTTCGCGCCCCGTGTCCTGCGGTCCCACAGGTCCCGCGCCGCCTCCCAACGGCGGCGCGGGTCATCGCAAGCGGCAGGAGCCGGGAGCGTCGCTGAAGCGAGCAGGAATCTGATCACCGATCGCATTCCAACGTCAATGCAGGCTTATTAACCAGCGAGTGTTGCGAACTCATCTTCCGAAAGGTCGCCGCTCTCGTCAGCATCCGCGGCAGTGAAGGCATCTTCCGTCACATCCGGCATTGCGGCCTGCACCTCTTCCAAGGTGACCGTACCGCTCTGGTCTGCGTCAACGGTCGCAAAATCGGCAGCCTGCGCAAAGGCAGGAGCGGCAAAGCCCAGAATGGCGAGAGTCGCGAGAATATTCTTCATTGGAATTGCCCTTCTTGTTGCTGTCGTATGGTCAGACGGGCGCTTCACCCTGAAGCCTGTTCATTGTTAGCCCCGCCCGCAACGATCATCAGACGGAAAAATGGTGGAACTTTGCTATAATATTGTCTAATGTATGTTTTTATTTGGTAACTACAAAATATCACTTACATACGATTCCAAACCGATTGGAATAATATTTTATTTCTGTCACGGCGATTACTTAAGTACAATAAATCATCATCATTCGAAAAATTCGTCGGCGGAAGCTAAATATTTCTAATTAAATCCGAATCAAATTTTATTTTAGATCATTTTACAAAAAATGAATGCCGAATTTCAGCAATTATTTCGTAATTGCCCACCCCCTTGCCAAAGGCCCGGATCACTGAATCCATGATCGGATGGAACGCGGTGATTTGCAGCGGCTATCGAAGGACGAACTGATCGATCTGGTGCTGCGGCTGCAGCGACCGGAGAAGACATCGCGAACGTCGTCGAAGCCGCCTGCGACAGACCGCAAGGAGCGGCGAGACAAGGCCAAGCCGGGCGGCGCCAAGCCCGGTCATGAGGGCAAGGCCCGCGCCATGAGCGAGACGTTCGACCGGCAGGTCGACCATCGTCCTGGTCAATGCCCCTGTTGCCGGGCGAAACTCTCTGACGACTTGCCCGCCGAGACGGCAGGCGAATACGAGACGATCGAGCTTCCCGAGATCCATCCTGTTGTCGAGCGCCACCGGCGACTTTCAGTGCGATGCCCATCCTGTGGGGTGCTGGTCGCAGCAAAGGTGCCGGACGCGGCGAAAGGCACGCCCTTCGGATCGCGCATTCATGCCGTGGCGACCTATCTCAAGACGTTCCAGGCTTTGTCCTATGAACGGCTGCAGAGGGCGTTTGCCGATCTCTATGGGCTCACGATCAGCCAGGGCGGCCTGATGAACATGCTAAGACGGTCGCAGACAGCCTTCGTGCCCGAGCGTGACACGGCCATCGCTGCCCTGCGCCGGGCGAAGGTCGTCGCCTCCGACGAGACCGGCGTGCGCATCGAGGGCTCGAACGCCTATCAATGGGTGTTCCGATCGAACGAAGCTGTCGTGCATCGCGCCGCTCCAACCCGGGGCGCCGTCGTCCTGCGCGAGTTGATGGAAGGGCATCGGCCAGAGGTCTGGTGTTCCGATCGCTATTCGGCCCAGCAGGGGCATGGCGCGGCGCATCAGACCTGCCTCGCCCATCTGGCCCGGAATGTCGCCTATGCCGACCAGACGAGCGACGACATGCTGCCGTCGCGACTTCGGCTCTGGCTGAAACGAACCTTTGCCCTGGCCGATGGGATCGCCGATGATGAAGCAAGCCAGGCGGGGGGCGAACTCCTCGCCGCCCTCTTCTTCGCCATCATGTTCGCCGGCTTCCTGCTCCAGGTCGTCTCGCGATACATCTTCAACCAGCCGATCGGCTGGACCTTCGAGCTGTGCGTCGTGGCCTATATCTGGATCGTCTTCTGGTCCTCGGCCTTCCTCCTGAAGGAGCGCGACCACGTCGCCTTCAACGTCATCTACCTCGCCTCGCCGCCGGGCGTGCAGCGATGGTTCCTGATGATCGGCTTCGGGTTCCTGCTGGCGGCGTTCGCGGCGTCGCTGCCCATGACGATCGATTTCGTGACCTTCATGGCCATCGACCGCACGCCGCTGCTGCGTCTGCGCTTCGACTGGGTCTTTGCCGTCTACATCCTGTTCATGCTCGCCGTGATCTACCGCTGCGCCCACGCGCTCCTGCGCGTTCTCGGACCGCGGTGGCGCGAGACTGTCGAAAAGGGCGGCGGATCGGAGACGCTTCTGTGAGCATCGAATTTCTGACCACGCTGGCGCTGTTCTTCGGCTTGTCCGCTTTCGGCCTGCCGATCGCCTTCTCGATGCTCGTCGGCGGGATATTCTATCTCTTCGCGACGGGTCAGGACCCGAGCCTCGCCGCCGAGCAGATGCTGAACGGGCTCTACAACAGCTTCGTGCTCCTCGCCGTTCCGCTGTTCATCCTTGCCTCGAACTTCATGAACGCCGGCACGATCAGCGACCGGCTGCTGCGCTTCTGCCTCGCCTATGTCGGGCGAATGCGCGGCGGCCTCGGCCAGGTCAACGTCGTCACCAGCCTGATCTTTTCGGCATGAGCGGGTCGGCGATCGCCGACGCCGCCGGCATCGGCAAGGTGACGACCGACATGATGACCGCCGAGGGCGGATATCCGCCCGGTTACGCCGCGGCGCTGACCGCCGCATCCGCGGTGATCGGCCCGATCATCCCTCCGTCCATCCCGATGTTGATCTACTCGGTCGTTTCCGGCGCCTCGATCGGCTTCCTGTTCCTCGCCGGCGTGATCCCGGGTCTGTTGATCTCGGCGATCCTGATAGTCGTAAACGACATCCAGGCCCGCCGCCGCGACTTCCCGCGTGACGAGCCGGTGCCCCTGCGTGAGCTGCCACGGGCGACGTTTGAAGCGGTTCCCGCGCTGCTGATGCCCGTCGTGCTGCTCGCCGGCATCTATGGTGGCGCGACGACGCCGACAGAAGCGGCCGCCGTCGCGGCGGCCTATGCGCTGATCCTCGCGGCGGTGTTCTACCGCGCCCTCTCGCCCGCGCGCATCGTCGGGGTGCTCGTCGATTCGGCGCGCTCGACGGGCGTCGTCGGGCTCATCATCGCGGCGGCGCTGGTCTTCAACTACATCGTGGCCAGCGAGAATCTGCCTTCGGTCGTTTCGGGCTATCTGGTCGGCCTCGACATGTCGCCGCTGGCCTTCCTGCTGATGATCAACGTGATCTTCCTGCTGCTCGGCTGCCTGTTCGACGCGACCACGCTGCTGCTCATCGTCGTGCCGCTGTTCCTGCGGGCGGCGCGCGATCTCGGCATCGATCTCGTGCATTTCGGCGTCATCATCGTCGTCAACGCTATGATCGGGCTGATCACCCCGCCCTACGGCGTGCTGCTCTTCGTCATCAGTGGGGTCAACAACATCGCGCTGAAGGAGATCATCGGCGAGATATGGCTGTTCATCGCGATTCTCGTCGCGGCACTCCTCGCCATGACGGTCTTTCCGGAGATCGTACTGTGGCTCCCCCGCCAGTTCGGCTACGAGGGCTGAGCCCGCCGGCGCCGTCTTCAGGAGGAAAGACATGACCCGATCCGTGACGCTCGTTGCCAACGGCGACCTTCGCGAAAGCGCCAACGTCAAGTGCTGGCCGGCGCAGGAAGAGATGGAGAAGGCGCTCGCCGGCGCCCTGGCGCGGTTCGGTGCCGGCGTGGCGCGCGCCCATCCCTTCAAGCCGGAGCTCGGCCACGGCTTCATCGCCACCCAGCGCGAGGGGATCGAGGTCTTTGCCGGCATCGATCCCGACGCGCCGCTGATCGTCGCCGAGGCCGTCTGGTAGTACTCGCAGAACCTCTTGGCCGGACTGATCGGGAATCGCGGCCCGATCCTGACGGTGGCGAACTGGTCCGGGACCTGGCCCGGCCTGGTGGGCCTGCTCAACCTCAACGGTTCGCTAATCAAGGCCGGCGTGCCCTATGCTTCGCTGTGGAGCGCCGATTTCCAAGACGAATGGTTCCTGGAACGGCTCGACCAATGGCTGCGGACGGGCACGGTCGAGCACGATGTCTCGCATGTGCGCCCGCTTCGGCCCGAGGGCGTGGGCTCGGAAGAGGCGGGGCTGGCGCGCACGATCGCAGCCGATCTGCGGGGCCGGCGCTCGATCATGGGCGTCTTCGACGAGGGCTGCATGGGGATGTACAACGCGATCATCCCCAACCAGTTGCTGTTTCCGCTCGGCGTGTTCAAGGAGCGCCTGTCGCAGTCCTCGCTCTATCACGCGACCCTTTCGGTGGAGCTCGAGGAGGCGCGAGCGATCTACGACTGGCTGACCGCGAAGGGCATGGTCTTCCATTTCGGTCCGGACGAGGCGGCCGACCTGACGCAGGGCCAGGTGCTGGACCAGTTGCGCATGTATATCGCCGCCGTGCGCATGGCCGAGGACTTCGGCTGCGAGACGATCGGCATCCAGTACCAGCAGGGGCTGAAGGACCTCTTGCCGGCGTCCGACCTCGTCGAGGGGCTGCTGAACAACGACGACCGCCCGCCGGTGCGCGGCCGGGACGGAGCGATCATCCGCGAAGGGATGGCCATCGTCCACTTCAACGAGGTCGACGAATGCGCCGGGCTCGACGGCCTGTTCACCAACCGGGTCCACCGGGCCCTGGGACAGCCGGTCGAGACGACGCTGCACGACCTTCGCTGGGGCGATGTGGACCGGTCGGGCAGGGTCGAGGATTATGTCTGGGTGCTGGAGATTTCTGGCGCCGCGCCGCCGGCGCATCACCAGGGCGGCTATGCCGGCTCGGATTCGGCGCGCCAGCCGCCGATGTTCTTCCGCAGGGGCGGCGGCACGCTACGCGGCGTTGCGCGCCCCGGCGAGATCGTCTGGTCGCGCATTTTCATCGAGGACGGCCGGCTGAAGATGGATCTCGGCCGCGGCAAGGCTGTCGCCCTGCCCGAGGAGGAGACCGAGCGGCGCTGGAACCTGACCAACCGAGAAAGGCCGATCATGCACGGCGTCTTCTATGGCGTCGGCCGCGACCAGATGATGGCGCGGCACAAGGCCAACCATGTGCAGGTCGCTTATGCGCACGATTCCGACGGGGCCGACCGCACGCTCCTGGCCAAGGCGGCGCTGGCGCACGAGTTGGGGCTCGAGGTGTCGCTCTGCGGCACCGCGGCCGGCGGCCGGCCGCTGCAGTGAACACCTGCGGGCATCCTCGGCATCGCTAATTCTTACCGCAGGGCGAAGAAGGTCGTTGATGACGGCAACGTACAGGCAGCCTTCCCGCGTCGAGACGCAGGAGATTTCGGCACCCCCTTCTGGTTCACCTGGTCGCCGTGCAGTCTTGGTCGAGGAGTTTTGGCGCTACCGAAAAGAGCTTCGGCTTGGTCACGCCGGCAGGGACGGCGGTCGGTCGGCAAGGGCGAGCTTGGCATTGAGGTAGGCTGGGTCTCTCGTAACCTCCGGCCCGAACCACGCCGGCAAATCCAAGGATTGGTCGGTGCTCGGCGCCTCAAGTTCCGCCAGAACCAGCGGCGCGAGAGCGCCGGAGAAGACGTCGACTTCGGCGATCAAATTGCTCGGCGAAAGATAGACGCGATAGCGATACTTTTCGATGAATGAGCCGATGCGGGCTGCTTCGAGTTCGCGCGCGTCCTCTACCGGGATGTCGTACTCGTACTCGCCACGCGACAAGCCTGAACTGGTCTTCAGCGTCAGGATGGCGCGAGCCATCGATAATTCGGACGCGTGACGAGAAGTCGGACCGGACGGTCAGGTAGAATTGTCGGATTGCGGTCTGTTCGTCAGAGGCATGCAGGCGCCATCTCGGATCAACGATGCGGAACTTTCGTTCGATCTCGGCTGCCATTATCCTGATACGCGCGAAGGGAACCATTGGTTTCCTCTTATGGTGCAGCTTGCCGACGCCGTGCGCTATCGCCCCGGAAGCGGCTTAGGCGGTATCGACGTGCGTCGGCCACGAACTCAGATTGAGGCTTCACGACGCATGGAAGTTGTGGGGATGCGGGTGTTCGAGGCGACCGCCGCGAGAATGGACGGCAATACGGAGAGACCACCAACCACCACGCTCTGTACCCAGCCGTGGACCAGCAGACGGGAGAGGAGCGTGGCGCGGCGAACCTGCGAGCCGACATCCGAAGCCAAGCGCTGCTGGAAGTGGTTCGCCGAACCGCCGGCGAGGGCGCATCTGGCAGCGAGATGTGCGCTGTGCAGTGCGATCGACATGCCTTCTCCGGCGAAGGATGGGATGACGGCCGACTGGTCGCCGAGATGCCAGCACTTCGCCGCGGTCTGCCTCACGAACCCGTAGGGAATAGAGGAAATCGCAACCGGCCGCTCTTGGACGGCAGTCGCATCCTCGAGGCGCCGGGCCAGATGCGGGCAGTCCCGCCCAATCTCGCTGAGGAGCACCTCCCACGAATTGCCCGCCTCGGCGAAGCGATCCTTGCGGACCAGCAGGCAGAGATTGGCGCACCCGCACTCGATCGGCTCCAGCCCGCCATAGCCGCCGGGAAACAGGACGAGCTCGACCCGCCGGGCGATCTCGCCGGTCTGTTCGGCGTTCAGCCGGTAATGCAGCTTCAGACCGATAAGGTCGTTCTGGCTGCCCGGCGGCCGCTTCCATCCGCGCAGATCGTGCTTGCCCGTCGCGATGAAGATGTCGCGGCCCCGCAACTCCTGCCCGTTCGCAAGACGCGCCGTCCAGAGCCCTCCGTTTTCGGCAAGTGCATTGACGCTCGAGCCGCGAATGATCTCGGCGCCGGCATTGCCGGCCCGCTGGATCAGCGCTTCGTCGAGCCGGCGGCGCGACAGGCTGAAGGCCGGGAAGGGCAGGGGAGAGACGATCATGTCCCGGCGGGCCGCAAGGCCCACCGCGTCGATCGCAACTGCGCCGAGATCCTCGGGATCGAGGCCGAGCCGGCGGAGGTAGAAGACGGCCTCGTGGCTGAGAAACTCGCCGCAGACCTTGTCATGCGGCCCGCTCTCGCGCTCGACCAGCGTGACGTCGCGGCCCGCTCCCGCCAGCATCTGCGCCAGCGCCGGCCCGGCGAGCCCGCCGCCGATCACAACCGCATCGCGGATGCGGGTCATTGCCCGAGAACCCGCGAAACGCAGAGGCGGAAGGGCATCCACCAATCGACCGCCGTGCCCTCTGCCGGGATCTTCGCCGCCTCGATCAGCGCTCGCCAGTCCTCGGCGACGAAGCTGCGCGTGATCGAGATCGGCCCGTCATTCTGGACGAAGCGGTGCAGCCGCATGGCGCGCGAGGCGGCGGCAAAGAACCGGTATGGCAGCTCGTGGCGGTGGAGATCGTTGACGAACCAGCCGATCGCGGCAGTCTTCTCCATCCAGACCAGGAAGCGGACGAGCGCGGCATCGTCGAGGTGATGGGTGAAGAGCGAACTGATCACCACATCGGTTCGCGTGTCGGGCCGGAAGTCGAAGACATCCATCGTGCGCCAGACGACGGGCACATCGGGCGGGGTCGCTTCGCGGGCCGCCTGTTCGGACCAGAGATTGAGGTCGATCCCCGTCAGCCGCACCGGGACGCCGCGCCGGGCGGCCCATTCGGCGACGCAGCGCAGCATATCGCCGTAGCCGCTGCCGACATCGACGATCTCCACGGGGCGCCCCGTGGGCAGGCGGCCCGACTTTGCGAGCTTCTCGAAATAGGCGATCGTCGGCCGGGTGGCGAGCGTCAGGCGGTTGACCCGTGCCAGATCCACGAGGCATCCGCGGAATGTGGCGAAATCGCAATCCTCCGTGTCCATCAGCTCGGGGGTCTTCGCCCGGTGGGAGAAGTCGATCGCACTCATCAGTTCAGGCCGCGGCGCTGAACAGCATGGTCTCGGCGACGAGACCCGGACCAAACGCCATTGCGCACCCGTTTTTGCCGGCATGATCGTCCCGCAGCATGGCTTCCAGGACGAAAAGGATCGTGGCCGACGACATATTACCGTAACAGCGCAGCACCTCACGCGAGGGGGCAAGCGCCTTATCAGGAAGCTCCAGCGCTGTTTCGACCGCGTCGAGCACCGAGCGACCGCCCGGATGCACGGCCCACAGATCGAATTCGCCGACCGCGCGATCGAGGAGCATCCGCGCCGTGCCGGCCCGCAGCCCCTCCGCGATTCCCGCCGGCACCGCTCCCGAAAGCACCATGTCGAAGCCGAGGTCGCCGATATTCCAGGTGATGTGCTCTGCCGTCTGCGGCACGAGGACCGCGTGGAAGGCGTCGAGCGCGAAGCCGTGGGGTTCGGCCGTCACCAGCGCCGCGGCGCAGCCATCCCCGAAGATCATAAAAGTGAGCACCTGCTCCAGATCGCCGCTCTCCTGAAGGTGCAGGGTGCACAGCTCTAGGCTGACCAGAAGGACGCGGGATTGCGGCTCCGACCGCACGATGTGGCGGGCGAGTTTGAGGCCGTTGATGGCGGCATAGCAGCCCATGAAGCCCACAACGGTGCGTTCGATCGATGGGACGAGGCCGAAGCGCCGGATCAGCTCGAAATCGACGCCGGGCGCCGATAGGCCCGTACAGGAGATGACGATCAAATGGGTGAGGTTCCCCGGATCCTCGATCTCGAGCGCCTCGACGGCTCGGGAGGCCAGCGCCGGCGCTTCGATCTCGTAACGCCGCATCCGGTCGGCCGTCGAGGGGAAGTTGCCGAAAGCGTAGAAGCCTTCGTCGTCGAGAGCAGAACCGGAACTCGCCCCCGAGGCCGCAAGGCAGGACCAGCGATGATCGATCTGCCCGCGCCTGGCCATGCGGCGGAACGCGGCGTGGCCACGCTTGTCCTTCAGCAGCCTGTCGGCGAAACCGACAAACGCCTCATGCACGTCGTTGGGGGGAACCGCGGTCGCAATCCGGTTGAGATAAGCAGTGGTCAAAGACGCTCCGGTGCTGCTTTGAGGATGAACTCGTAGGGCAACCGACGCTCCGGTGTTTAGTTCCATTCTGGCTTGGGAGGAGCGGGCAAATGCCGCAGACTCATCTCGAAGACACGCTAGCGGCCGACAGAGCGAAAGCAGACAACTCCACAGGGGCCTTGGCGATGGATATGCGAACGCGTGAACTCTACCGCAGCTCGAATGGCGACGAATGGTTTCTGGCGACAGAGGCGGGTTCCGAGCGTGTCCATGTGCTGCACAGGGCGAATATTTCCTCCGGCGGGCGGGAAAGCAGGATCGGGATCGGTGATTTCCTCGGCCGGGGCGCAAGCGGGCCCGAGCATCAGGAACTGCTCCGGCTGATCGCGACGCTTGTCTGAGACCCTTGAGACCGAGAAGACCCGTTCGGGCACAGAAGCGAACATCCTGGTCGTGCGTTCACTCGCGAAATCCGTTCCAGGCGACCGCCGGCTGTTCGCCGGCCTCGAGCTTTGCGTCGCGGCGGGCGAACTGGTGGCGATTGTCGGCGAGTCCGGCGTCGGTAAATCGACATTGCTCAACATCCTCGCCGGCCTGGACGACAGCGATTCCGGCGAGGTGCAGATCGAGGGCATATCGCTGCAGGGCCTCGACGAGACGCAGCGCACCCGCCTTCGCCGGCAGCGCATCGGCTTCGTCTTCCAGGCTTTTCACATCCTGCCCTATCTGACGCTCCGCCAGAACGTCGCGCTGCCGCTCGCTCTGGTCTCGGCCGACGCGGCGGCGATCACCGGGCGTGCCGACGCGATGCTGGAGGCGGTCGGCCTCGGCGCTCGCGGCGACGGCTACGCGCGGGACCTGTCCGGCGGCGAGCTGCAACGGGTGGCGATCGCCCGCGCCCTTATCCACGAACCGGCGCTGATCCTGGCCGACGAGCCGACCGGCAATCTCGATACCGACACCGCGGCCAAGGTCCTGCGCCTGTTCGCCGACGCGGTGCGGCCGTGACGCCGAGCCTCGTCGGGCAACGCACCAGCGGCCCGGACACCGGCGCCGGCGCCGTCTTCGACCAGAATGCGCTGTTCCTGTCCCGCGGGGCGCTCGATGCCGCCGGTGCAGCGATCGGCGACACGCTGACGGTGAGCGCCAACGGGCGCACCGTGGCGCTGGAGATCGTCGGCGTGCTTTCCGGCGTCGCCGAGGGCGAGGCCATCGGCGTCATCGACATCGCGCTCGCGCAATGGCGCTTCGATCGCCTTGGCACGCTCGACCGGCTGGACCTGAAGCTCGGCGACAGGACCGCCGCCGAGGCTGCCATGGCCGAGATCCTCTCCGACGACGTGGTCCTCGCCAGCGACGAGACGCAATTGGCACAGGGGAGCGCGCTGTCGCGTGCCTACCGGGTCAATCTCGATATGCTGGCGCTGGTGGCGCTCCTCACCGGCGGTTTCCTCGTCTTCTCCGCGCAGTCGCTTTCAGTGGCACGGCGCCTTCGCGCCTTCGCACTCGTCCGGACCTTGGGATTGCCGAAGAGCGGCATCATCGCGGTCGTGGCACTGGAAGGGCTGGTGATCGGCATCGTCGGGGCGCTCATCGGTCTCGGCGTCGGCTACGCTCTCGCGGCCGCCGCGCTCGGCTGGTTCGGCGGCGATCTCGGCGCGGGCTACTTTCGCGGCAGCGACATCGGCATAGTCTTCCAACCGTTTGCCGCGAGCGGGTTTTTCGCGCTCGGCGTGGCGGCCGCCATGGCCGGCAGCATCCTTCCCGCCCGCGCCGCCTCGAAGGCCGCTCCGGCGGCGGCGCTGAAGAACAGCGGCGACATGATCGATCCGCGTGCCCGCGTCCCCTGGAAGCCGGCGGTGATCCTGATGGGGACAGGGGTGGTCGCCGCCCTCATGCCGCCCGTCGGCGGTCTCCCTGTGTTCGGCTTCGCCGGCATGGCGCTGCTCCTGGCCGGCGGGGTCGCCGGCGTTCCCTGGCTGGCGCGGCAGCTCCTGGCGCCGCTCGTCCGGCGTGGGAGCCGAAGCGTGCCCGGGCTGCTCGGCATACGACATGTGCATGGCGCACCCGGCGAGGCGGCGGCGGCCCTGTGCGGCATCGTCGCGAGCACCGCTCTGATGATCGCGATGGCGACCATGGTGACCAGCTTTCGCGGCGCGGTCGACGAATGGCTCGGCGAGGTGCTCTCCTCCGATCTCTATCTGCGCACCGAAGGAATTGGCGGCTTCGACCCGGACCAACAGCTGCGACTGGCGAGCGTCCCGGGCGTCGGGCGGCTCGAGTTCAGTCGGCAGATCCCGCTGACCGTCGCACCCGACCGTCCGCCGGTTGTGCTGATCGCTCGGTCCATCGATGCGCAGAGCCCCGACATGTCGCTCGTCCTGATCGAAGAATCGCCATCGCCCGTCGGCAGCGACATACCGGTCTGGGTCTCGGAGCCCGCTGCCCGTCTCTACGACTGGGACGTCGGCGATGCCATCCGCCTCCCCATCGGCGGCGGCCGATCTTTCGGTGTTGCCGGGATCTGGCGAGACTATTCCCGCCAGCAGGGGGCGGTCGTGATCCGCAGGGTGCTCGCCGCCCTCCATTCAGGCTCGGCTGCTTCATAGGCGACTCGAAAATCCCAGACCTCGGCCTGGATGTTGGGCGCTTGCGCTTGGCCCGAATTGGTTTTTCGAACGACGGGGCTATAACGGACACCCATGTGATCGATGCGACTGCGCTGGGACCTGCTATCTCCAGTCGCGCTGACTGACCCTGGCTTTGGCCGCATGTCGCCGCGCGACATTGCGGAGCGGCTGCCTAGGGATCGTCATGCGATCCTTCAACGTTGACGGGCCATGTTCGAATCCACCGACTGGTCCCCTGATCCCTACATTGTCGTGCTGACGGGCATGGGATTTCTCATCGCGCTCGTCGCATGGCTGCCGATCGCTTTAAAACGTCTGCCGCTGTCGCTTCCGATCGTCTGGATCGCGCTTGGGGCCGGGCTGTTCGTGATCCCGCAGGTGAGCGACGAGCCACTGCCGGTCGCTTATCCGGAATTCACCGAGCGCTTTACCGAATTCGTCGTCATCATCGCGCTGATGGGCGCCGGTCTGAAGCTCGACCGGGTCTTCAACTGGCGGCGATGGGCGGTGACGTGGCGCCTTCTCGCCATCACCATGCCGCTCAGTATCCTCGCCATCACCGTCCTCGGCGCGTGGTTCATCGGATTGCCGTGGTTCGTCGCGTTGCTCCTGGCTGCAAGCCTGGCACCCACCGATCCCGTCCTTGCCGCAGACGTTCAGGTCGGGCCGCCTAAATCGGGTAAAGAGGATGAGGTCCGTTTTGGCCTCACCTCCGAGGCGGGGCTGAACGACGGCCTGGCTTTTCCCTTCGTCAACCTCGCGATCGCCCTCGGCCTTGCCGCGACCAGCGGTAAGCCATGGCTGTTCGACTTGCTGACCCATAGCGTTCTATGGGAAATGCGCGCCAATGCCAATCATGATCGCGCGCAGGACGATGACGCCGAGTATGCCCCAGAACAGCACCCGGTGCTGGTATTGCCGCGGCACGGCGAAGAACCCGAAGATCAGCGCGATCACGAAGACGTTGTCGAGCGCCAGGCTTTTCTCGACGACGAAGCCGGTCAGATACTGGATGCCTGCTGTCTCGCCGAGCTGCCACCATATCGCCCGCAAAGCGCTCATCCAGAGAACGGCGAAAGATGGCAGTTGTTCGCTGCCAAGGTAAAGCCTTTTATAAAACAGAACGATATATTTACATATATCTATTTTCTAATACCATCGGTCTCCTCTACATATGGAAGGGTGCTCACCATACTGGCAAAAAGAGACGATTAGTGCACCCACCGACTGTAGCAGAAGCGCAGCAAGGAGTGTTCAAGCAGCGCTGGTAGAATGAACCTGCAACATGTCTTGCCTCGGACACGTTGGAATCGTTGACACCTGCTAGCCCGCATTATGCGTCATGGCTGGCGGGCCTAGCCCAAGCCTCTGATCCGGCGTAGTTTTTGGGTGCTGACGCCAAAAACTCCAGATCGGAGGGACCATGCCCGCCAAGGACGAGACTACGCCG
>NZ_JAAAMJ010000042.1 GCF_010500835.1 Aurantimonas aggregata
CTACGACGACATCGTCGCCCACTGCTGTGACGCTTGGAACAAGCTCGTCGATCAGCCCTGGAAAATCATCTCAATCGGAATGCGGGACTGGGCGCATGAGTTCTGATCAGCGCACGTTGGTATAAGACTGCTGGCGCTCACCACCGCAGTAATATCTGGCTGTCGCTATGGGTATACCTCAAGCGCACCAGTTCGCCTTTAGGTTCGATGAATACCCGAGGGCGCAGATCGGCTCCAACGACCGGTACCAAGCTCTTCGACGCTTCGGGTCCGCTCGGGAACAGCGACAACGTACTCTACCGCATCACCGGTCTTGCCCGCGACGCCGACACCGATCTGGACACTTTCTTCAAAGGCATCGTCGAGTTCGGCGGCCGCACAAACCATGGCTCCCTGCTCCGGCTGAAGGCCTCCAACGTCTTCGCCCGCAAGCACGCCATAACCCCACTTCAGGTTCGGGACAGGCAAGCTCGAGGATCTCGCCGCGTTCGCCAGTGCGGTCATCCTGCCTTTGGTTGCTCTCCTCATTGCCTACGAAAGCTTCCTGCGCCTCACGTCGCCCGTGCCCATTTTGTTCGGGAGGGGATTTCGGTGGCGAGTGTCGGGCTTGCGGTGACCTCGCAAGCACATGGCTCTCACAAGAGATGATCACCATCACCATGGTACGATCACGCTCACCATGATCACCGCGCGGCCATTGCTGGATGCAGCGACAACAATCTCCGTGCCCCTTACGTGCATGTCCTTCCCGATGCCCTGACCTCCATATTTGCCATCGCCGCGTCGCATGCGACATGGGCATGTATGGCCAGGCAGGTGCCTCGGACCGCATCGCGATCCCGATCACCGCTAACCGCAAACGGGCCGACATGTGACGCTCGCGCTCGTCGACGCAACAGGGCTGGACGCCGTCGATGAAGGGAGCCTTGCCTAGTCCTGGCGGCAGCAACCCGGAGCGCCGGTCTACTGCACGGACCTGACGCGCGACGAGATCCCTGCCGCTCTCGCCGCCGCCGAGAAGGCCCGTCTCCCTAAACGCCGCGACCTCTCCGTGGCCGTCATCACGGAGCGCCTACGCGGCGGAACGAGCAATCCGACCTCGCAATACCTGCTTCGCGTAAACCGCGCGATCTAGTCTAGCGCTAGGTCGATCGAGAGCGGCGCAAGGGGCGGGCGCCGCTCCTCGCCATGCACTCCCTTCCCGTCCAGTCCGCAGAGCAGAAACGGCGACGGATTGGTGATCCTGAACCCCGCGCGGTTCCGAAGGACAGCGCCGTGCCGCAAACGACGCTGAAGGAAAAGTCTCATGAAGATCGGCATCCTTGGCACCGGCCACATCGGCAAGACGCTGGTGACGAAACTCAGCGCCGCAGGTCATGACGTAAACGTCGCCAACTCGCGCGGTGACGTCCGCCGAAGCGTCTGCCGGCGTCGTGATCCTGTCCACGCTGCTCGGCCCCATTCCGAAGATCGCCCGCTGTTCGCCGACGTGCCCGCCGACACCGTCGTGATCGACACGTGCAAGTGCTATCCCAAACGCGACTGTGAGATCGCTGAAATCGAGGCCGGGCAAACCGAGAGCGAGTGGGTCGCAGGGAAGCTTGACCGTTCTATCGCCAAAGCACGGAACGCCGTCACCTCCGCTTCCATCGCGAAGAGGGCGCGCCTGCCGGAACCGCGGGCCGGATCGCCATTCCCGCTGCCGCCGACGACGACCGAGAGGGCGAGGTCGCGATGTCGCTCGTCGAAGATACCCGGCTCGACCGGTCCGTTCGGGCCCCCGTGACATGCGGTGGTCCTGTCGTACCCGCCTGTGTCCAGCTCTCGGTCACGGGGTATAGGTGACCCAGCCCCTAAAGGTGAGCCCGGCGTAGAAGAGGGCAGCTTCCTCGAAGCAGACATCCCGGAGCAGGACCTCATCTGTTTTGTCGATTTTAGACATATTTGTGCCGGAGTTCCGGCAAGCGGCTAACTGATGGCAATTGGTGCCGTCGCGGCGCGCCGCGCTCAATCATCGACGCGCCGGCCCATGCCGCTGCCAATGCGAACGAACTGTGGCGCTAGGCACGGAAGCGGTAGTACGTACCGGACTTACTGCTGATAGTCCTGTTCAGGTAGTTCATTTTGCGTTGCACAATCCAGGCCAACAGGCAAAGTGATAGCATGAACCGCGCCGCCCTCCGGATCCTCATCATCGACGAAAACCGCATTCGTGCAGCGGTGATCGAGGAGGGGCTGCGGGAGGCCGGCCATGGCGAAGTGACGACGATTCACGACGTCGTTGGCATCGCGCGGCGTATTGGCGAGATCGAGCCGGACGTCATCGTCATCGACCTGGAAAATCCGAACCGCGACATGCTGGAAAGCATGTTCCAGCTCTCCCGAGTGGTGAAGCGGCCGATCGCCATGTTCGTCGACCGCTCCGACAGTGCTTCCATCGAGGCTGCGGTTGAAGCAGGTATCTCCGCCTATGTGGTGGACGGGTTGCGAAAAGAGCGGGTCAAGCCGGTGATCGAGATGGCGATCAGCCGGTTCAACGCGTTTGCCCGGATGGCGCGCGAACTCGAAGAGGCGCGCACCGAACTCGAGAGCCGCCGCCTTGTCGATCGCGCTAAAGGCATCCTGATGACATCCCGTGGCCTGTCGGAGCAGGACGCTTATGCCCTGTTGCGCAAAACGGCGATGAACCAGAACCGCAAGATCGCCGAGATCGCGCAGAGCCTGATAACGGCCGCCGACCTCCTACAGCCGGGAGACGAGACATGAGTGCTGCCCATCGCGTCACCGCGGGCTTCCTGCCGCTTCTCGACAGTTCGGTCCTAGTGACGGCCCTTGAGATGGGCTTCGCGGCAGCCGAAGGCATCGAGCTGTTCCTGGTGCGGGAGAATTCCTGGGCGAGCATCCGGGATCGGCTCGCCGTCGGCCATTTCGATGCCGCGCACATGCTCGCGCCGATGCCTATCGCCTACAATCTCGGCCCTGCTCCGCTAGCGGCGCGTACCATCGCACCGATGGCGCTCGGCCTCGGCGGCAACGCCGTTACCGTCTCGCGCAGCCTGTGGGACGCAATGAAGCATCACGGCGCCACCGACGGTTTCGATCCGGCCGAGGCGGGCAGGGCGCTCCGCGCCGCGATCGCGGCGCGGTCCGGGGCCGAGAAGCCGCGCTTCGCCGTTGTCCACCCGCATTCGGGGCACAATTACGAACTACGCTATTGGCTCGCCGCATGTGGCATCGCGCCCGATGACGATATCGAGATTGTCATTGTGCCACCGCCGCTGATGCCGGATGCGCTCGCCGCAAGCCGGATCGACGGATACTGCGTGGGAGAGCCGTGGAACACCGCCGCCGCTCTCCGGGGCGTCGGACGAATTGTTACCACCAAGGCGATGATCTGGCGCTCGAGCCCGGAGAAAGTCCTGGGTGTCTCGGCAGACTGGGCGGAGGCAAACCCGGAAGCGCTGAGCGGCCTGCTGCGGGCGCTTTACCGGTCTGCCCAGTGGTGCGGCGATGCCGCCAATCACGCCGAACTCGCCCGACTCCTGGCGGCACCGGCCTATCTCGGCTGCCCGGTCGAGTGGCTCCTCCCGGCTTTGTCGGGACGCCTGCACACAGGCGACGGGGCGATCGTCGAAGTTGCTGACTTCTTCATGCCGCACGCGCGGGCAGCCACCTTCCCTTGGAAGAGCCATGCGCTCTGGTTCTACAGCCAGATGGCGCGGTGGGGTCAAGTTGCGGCAACCCCGCGGAACGAAGCAATCGCCCGGGACAGCTACCGTCCGGACCTCTACCGAAGCGCCCTTCGCTCGCTCGGCGTCGCGCTGCCCGGCGCCAATGCCAAGGTGGAGGGTGGCCTGACGGCTGCGACGCCCGTCGGTTCGGCAGGCGCCAGTCTCGTGCTGGGGCCGGACGGCTTCTTCGACAGAAAGGTCTTCGACCCGGACAGGATCGCTGATTATCTAGCGCCCTGATGGCAGATCTTTTCGCAGCAACAGCGCCCCTGTTCTCTGACGCGATGCACAAATCCTGTGCAGTGCCGAACACCGGATGAGTAGGTTTCGCGCAGGTCGGGGGAGCCCTCCTGCCTGCTGATTTCTGTCAAGCCATTGTTTTTAAAGCGAAATGCGAAAGAATTTGAATTTGGCACACTTCCTGCATTTTTCCTGACGAGCCCGACGTTGGGCCCGTAATTTCGCGTCCAACGAGGGGCGCTCCAGGCAGAGCCGCTGATCAGGTCTATCGCGCACCCGGACATCCGGGCGCGTGAGGTCTGTTCGGCGGTTTTTTTGTTTTCAGCCCAGCCACAGCCGAACTCGGCTATCGATGGAGTCAGAAATGACCGTAATCGCCAATTCTGCGCCGCTTCCGGAAGGGTCGGCGACACGCGCACTGTCCCTGTCCACCGTCGCCTTCACCGTCTGCTTTGCGGTCTGGACGATCTTCTCGATCATCGGCATCCGCATCAAGGACGACCTCGGCCTCAACGAGACCCAGTTCGGCCTGCTGGTCGGGATGCCGATCCTGACCGGCTCGCTCGTGCGTATGCTGCTCGGCATCTGGACCGACCGGCTCGGCGGCCGACTGGTCTATACCGGAACGATGCTCGCCGCCGCGCTGGCGACGTTTCTCCTCGCCTTCGCGACTACCTACGCCCAGATGCTGGTGGCGGCCCTGGGCGTCGGTCTCGCTGGCGGCTCGTTCGCGGTCGGCGTCGCCTATGTCTCGCGCTTCTATTCCGCGAGCCGGCAGGGCACCGCCCTTGGGATCTTCGGCGTCGGCAATGTCGGCGCGGCGGTGACGAAGTTCGTGGCGCCCTTCGTGCTGCTCGCCTGGGGCTGGCAGAGCGTCGCGGTCGCATGGGCCGTGGCGCTCGCCCTTATGGCGGTGGTCTTCTGGTTCATGACCGAGGACGATCCGGTAATCCGCCAGCGGCGGCTGACCGGTGCAGGGCAGCCGCGCAGCTTCCTGGCAGAATTCACCCCGCTACGCGACCTGCGCGTCTGGCGCTTCGCGCTCTACTACTTCTTTGCCTTCGGCGCCTTCGTGGCGCTCGCCCTGTGGCTGCCGCGCTATTTAATCGGCGTCTACGGCTTCGACCTCGCCACCGCCGGCATGATCGGCGCCGCCTACTCGATCCCGGCCTCGATCTTCCGTGCCTATGGCGGCGTCCTGTCCGACCGGGTGGGCGCCCGCACCTTACTCTACTGGACCTTCACGGTGTCGGCGCTCTGCTGCGCCATCCTCGCCATCCCGGCGACGGACTACGCCGTTCAGGGGATGAACGGGCCAATCGCCTTCCACATGGCGATCGGGCCGACGGCTTTCGTCGCCGTAGCCTTCGTGCTCGGCCTGTTCATGAGCTTCGGCAAGGCGGCCGTCTACAAGCACATCCCGGTCTACTACCCGCAGAACGTAGGGGCGGTCGGGGGGCTCGTCGGCATGATCGGCGGTCTCGGCGGCTTCTTCCTGCCGATCGCCTTCGGCGTGCTCAACGATCTGACGGGCATCTGGTCGAGCTGCTTCATGCTGCTCTTCGTCCTAGTCGCGGCGTGCCTCGGGTGGATGCATCTCGCCGTCCGGCGCATCGAGAAGCGTGCCGGGACGCCCGCGGCCTCTTTCGCTCCGGCGGCAGAATAATGAATCGGGAGAGAACGGGAATGACTCAGAAACTCGTCATCATCGGTAATGGCATGGCGCCCGGCAGGATGCTCGAACACCTGCTGGAGGCGGCGCCAGACCGCTACGACATCACGATCTTCAATGCCGAGCCGCGGGTGAACTACGACCGCATCATGCTGTCGCCGGTCCTGTCTGGCGAGAAGAGCTTCGAGGAGATCGTCATCCACGGCGACGGCTGGTACGTCGAAAACGGGATCACGCTCTACAAGGGCCACCGCATCGTCGCGATCGATCGCGCGGCCCGGACGGTGACGTCGGACCATGGCGTGAGCGAGTGCTACGACAAGCTCGTCATCGCGACCGGATCGGTGCCCTTCATCATCCCTGTGCCGGGCAAGGACCTGCCCGGCGTCCTGACCTATCGGGACCTAGACGACGTCAATGCCATGTTGCTGGCCGCGCAGTCGCGCCAGACGGCGGTGGTAATCGGCGGCGGCCTGTTGGGTCTGGAAGCCGCCGCTGGCCTCAAGGAACGCGGCATGGACGTGACGGTGCTGCACGTCATGCCGACCCTGATGGAACGCCAGCTCGATCCCGCGGCCGGATATCTCTTGCAGAAGGCGGTAGAGGATCGCGGCATCAAGGTCGTCACCAAGGCGAACACCAGGCGGATCGTCGGAGACGGCAAGGTCGAGGGCGTCGAGCTCGACGACGGCACCGTGATCGCCGCGACGCTGGTGGTCATGGCGGTCGGCATCCGGCCGAGCGCCACGCTGGCGGCTGAGGCCGGATTGGCGGTTAACCGGGGCATCGTCGTCGACGACCAGATGCGCAGCTCGGACTCGGATATCCTGTCGATCGGCGAATGCGCCGAGGTCGCAGGCCATGTCTACGGGCTCGTCGCGCCGCTCTACCGGATGGCGAAGATCGCCGCATCGACCCTGCTCGACGCGGCGGATGAGCGCTTCATGCATGTCGACACGCCGACGAAGCTGAAGGTCACCGGCATCGACCTCTACTCTGTCGGTGACTTCGCGGATGGCGACGATCGCGAGGAAATCGTCCTGCGCGATGCCTCCGCCGGCATCTACAAGCGCGTCGTCCTGAAGGAGGGCCGGATCATCGGCACGGTTCTGTTCGGGGAGACGTCGGACGGCGCCTGGTTCGCCGACATGCAGAAGAAGCAGACCGACATTTCCGGGCTGCGCGACACGCTGATCTTCGGACAGGCCTTTCAGGGGGGCGCCTCCGCGGACCCTTTGGCGGCCGTTGCGGCACTGGCGGATGATGCGGAAATCTGCGGCTGCAACGGCGTCTGTAAGGGCACCATCGTCTCGGCGATCACGTCAAAGGGGCTGAACTCGCTCGACGGCGTCCGGGCACATACCAAGGCATCGGCCTCGTGCGGCACCTGCACCGGGCTGGTCGAGAAGCTCATGACGCTGACGCTGGGCGCCCGCTACAATCCAGGGGCGATCCAGCCGATCTGCGGCTGCACCGAGCTCGGCCATGACGACGTCCGCCGTCTGATCAAGGCCAAGCATCTCAAGACCATTCCCGCCGTCATGCAGGAACTGGAGTGGAAGACCTCCTGCGGCTGTGCCAAGTGCCGCCCGGCGCTCAACTACTATCTCGTGGCCGACTGGCCGGACCAGTACGCCGACGACTACCAGTCGCGCTTCGTCAACGAGCGCGTCCACGCCAACATCCAGCGGGACGGCACCTATTCGGTCGTGCCCCGCATGTGGGGAGGCATGACCTCTTCGAAGGAACTGCGCGCGATCGCCGACGTGGTCGACAAGTTCGCCATCCCGGCGGTCAAGGTCACCGGCGGCCAGCGCATCGACATGCTCGGCATTCGCAAGGAGGACCTGCCGGCCGTCTGGGCCGATCTGGGCAAGGCTGGCTTCGTCTCCGGCCAAGCCTACGCCAAGGGGCTTCGCACGGTGAAGACCTGCGTCGGTACCGACTGGTGCCGCTTCGGAACGCAGGATTCCACCGGTCTCGGCATCCGCATCGAGAAATTCATGTGGGGCTCGTGGACACCTGCCAAGGTGAAGATGGGGGTGTCGGGCTGTCCGCGAAACTGCGCCGAGGCCACCTGCAAGGACGTCGGCGTGATCTGCGTCGATTCCGGCTTCGAAATTCACTTCGCCGGAGCCGCGGGCCTCGACATTAAGGGCACCGAGGTGCTCGGCCTGGTGAAGACCGAGGACGAGGCGCTCGAGGTGATCGTCGCCCTCACGCAGATGTATCGCGAACAGGGCCGCTATCTCGAACGCATCTACAAATGGGCCCGCCGCGTCGGCACCGACGAGATCAGGCGCCAGATCCTCAATGATCGTGAGCGCCGCGTCGCCTATTACGATCGCTTCGTCTTCAGCCAGAAATTCGCCCAGGTCGACCCGTGGTCGGAGCGCGTCTCCGGCAAGGACAAGCACGAGTTCCAGCCGATGGCGGCAGTTTCCTTCCAGCCGGCGGCGGAGTGAGCGATGAACTGGCACGACATCGGCACGATCGACGACATTCCCGTCCGGGGCGCGCGCTGCGTCGGCACCCCCCAGGGGCGCATCGGCGTGTTCCGGACCGCCGATGACCGGGTCTACGCCATCGAGGATCACTGCCCGCACCGTGGCGGCCCGCTCAGCGAGGGGATTGTCCACGGCGCCTCGGTGACCTGCCCCCTGCACAACTGGGTGTTTTCGCTCGAGACCGGGGAGGCCCAGGGTGCGGACGAGGGTTCGGTCCGGACCATCCCCGTCCGGCTGGTTGACAGGCGTATCTCGCTCGGCCTCGAGCGGGCGCTGGCGGCGGAATGACGGGGGTGGTGGAAGCGCCCTCGGCCGAGGCGAGGACGACCTGCCCCTATTGCGGGGTGGGTTGCGGCGTCCTGGCGCGCGTCGCCGCGGACGGCGAGGTGATCGTCCGCGGCGATCCCGAACACCCGGCGAATTTCGGCAGATTGTGCTCCAAGGGCGCGGCGCTTGGTGAGACGACGGGCCTCGAGGGGCGGCTTCTGGTGCCCGAAATCGGCGGCCGCGAGAAGTCCTGGGACGAAGCGCTCGATCTCGTTGCCCGCCGCTTCCGCGAGACGATCGACCGCCACGGTCCGGACTCTGTCGCGTTCTACGTCTCCGGCCAACTGCTGACCGAGGACTATTACGTCGCCAACAAGCTGATGAAGGGCTTCATCGGCTCGGGCAATATCGACACCAATTCGCGGCTCTGCATGGCCTCGTCCGTGGCCGGACACCGGCGCGCCTTTGGTGAGGACATCGTCCCCGGGATCTACGCCGATCTGGAGGAGGCCGATCTGGTCGTCCTGACCGGATCCAACGCCGCCTGGTGCCATCCGGTCCTTTATCAGCGGCTACTGGCGACCCGCCAGAAACGCGGCACGCGCATCGTGGTGATCGACCCGCGCCGAACGGCGACGGCCGACGAAAGCGACCATCATCTGGCGCTCGATCCGGGAACGGACGTGCTGCTGTTCAACGGGCTGCTCGCCCATCTCGCGAGGACCGGCGCCGTCGACGACGATTTCGTCGCCGCCGCCACGACCGGCTTCGCCGACGCCGTCGGCGTGGCGCGTGCGGAGGCGTCCTCGCTTGCGGACGTGGCAGCAGGTTGCGGGCTGGCGGAAGCGGATGTGCGACTGTTCTACGAACTGTTCGCCGCGACGGAGCGGAGCGTCACCGTCTACAGCCAGGGCGTCAACCAGTCCGCCCACGGCACCGACAAGGTGAATGCCATCATCAACTGCCATCTGGCGACCGGGCGGATCGGGCGGCTTGGGATGGGACCGTTTTCCGTGACGGGCCAGCCGAATGCCATGGGCGGCAGGGAAGTCGGCGGGCTCGCCAACCAGCTTGCCGCGCACATGGGATTCGAGCAGTCCGACGAGGTCGATCGGGTCGCGCGCTTCTGGAAAGCGCCCGCGATCGCGCGGCAGGCCGGGCTCAAGGCCGTCGACATGTTCCGGGCCGCTGGCGATGGCCGGGTCAAGGCCTTGTGGATCATGGGGACCAACCCCGCCGTCTCGATGCCCGATGCCGGTCGCGTCCGCGCCGCCCTCAAGGACTGCGAGTTCGTCGTCGTCTCTGATGTGACCCGTACCGACACCACGCTCCATGCCGACGTGTTGCTGCCCGCCGCAGCCTGGGGCGAGAAAAGCGGATCCGTCACCAACTCGGAGCGCCGGATGTCGCGCCAGCGCGCCTTCCTGCCATCGGCAGGAAGCGCGCGCGCCGACTGGCGCATTATCTGCGACATCGCGCAACGCATGGGATTCGGCGATGCCTTCGCGTTTGATGAACCCGCCGCCATCTTCCGCGAGCATGCCGCCCTCTCGGCCTTCGAGAACGACGGCAAACGTCTGTTCGATATCGGCGCTCTCGCTAGCCTGGCGGACGCAGCCTACGAGCAATTCGTCCCGTCGATCTGGCCGCTGCCGAAGTCGGGCGGGCAGCACAGGCGCCTGCTCGGCGAGGGGCGTTTTCCGACGCCCGACGGGCGCGCGCGTTTCGTCGCGGTTCGCCAGGAGGGTGTCGCGCTGGCGGTCGACGTCCACCGCCCCGTTGCGCTGAACACGGGCCGGTCGCGGGATCAGTGGCACACCATGACCAGAACCGGAAGGGTTCCGCGGCTTATGGCCAACACGGCCGAGCCGACGCTGGAGATTGCGCCGCAGGACGCTGCGCGCGAAGGACTTGCCGATGGCGACCTCGCGCATGTTTCGAGTCGATACGGGTTTGTCCGTGCCAAAGTCAGCATCTCGGCCAATCAGAAGTCCGGCTCGGCGTTCCTGCCGATGCACTGGAGCGGCCAGTTTGCTGCCAATGCCGGGGCCGGTTCTCTGGCCTCGCCGCTGACCGATGCGTTCTCGGGCCAGCCGGAGCTGAAGAACGTACCGGTGCGAATCTTCCGCGAGGCCGTGGCCTGGACCGGAGTGCTGATGACCCGGCGCGACCTGCGTCCTACCGGCTTCGTCCACTGGAGCCGTTGCCCGGTCGAAGGAGGCTGGGTCTACGAGCTCTGCGGTACGGAAACCGGCGGCCAGGGAATCCTGCTGTCGCGTCAGTTCCTCGATGGTTTCCCTCCGAACCACCTGGTCGAATACAATGACAGGCGCGGCCTAACCTATCGCGCGGCGGCCTTGGACGCCGATGGAGCCTTGGCCGAGGCGCTGCTCGTATCGCCGCCAGGACAACTGCCGCCCCGCGACTGGCTGGTGTCGCTGCTCGGCTCGCGTGCACCGTTGAGCCCTGGCGACCGCATGGCGCTCCTGTCCGGCCACTCGCCGGTGCCGATGCCGGCGACCGGACGCATCGTCTGCGCCTGCTTCGATGTCGGGATTAACCAGATCGCTGCTTCAGTCGCCCGCGGCAGCCACAGCGTCGCGCTGATCGGCCAGGACCTGGGCGCCGGCACCAATTGTGGCTCCTGCCGCAGCGAGATCAGGGACATCATTGAAGACGCTCGGCTCAAAGCGGCCGAGTGAAGTGCCTCCCATCGCAGTCTCGGGGCAAGTTTCATCACTGAGTGTCGGCATACGTCGAAAACCCCAAACCACCGACCGGCATCTCGCGGTTTCGTTCTTCCGCGACTTTCGTACGCCTCACGGCGCCCGAAACTCTTCAGGGAAGCCGACTGTCCCTCACGTAAAGATTCCAGCCGAAGCTGACGTTCGCGACCGTAGCCAGGTCAGCGCAGGAACGCTGCGAGTCTGTGAGCGACATGCCGCAAGGCACGATCGCGTTCCCGCCGGCGGTGCCAAACCAGGGATAGTGTGAAGCCTTCGGCAGGGATCGGCGGCGGAAATGTCGCGAGACCGCGCATGGTTTTGGCCATTCTTGTGGGCAGCATGGCGATCATGGAGGTCGAGCGAAGGACCGGCGGCACCATGCCGAAGCTGGGCACGACAAGTCCGACGCGCCGCGCGAGGCCTCGCCGCGCCAGTTCCACGTCGAGCGGGGTGCGTGCCTCGCCGAGTCCAGAGACGACGACGTGCGGAAACGCGAGCCATCGGTCGAGCGTGAGGTCCGATGCCGCCGGGTGGCCGTCCCGCATGACCACGACGTAGGTTTCCTCGCCGACCGTCTCGCGCCGCAATTCGTCTTCAGCACCAGCGAACACCGAAACCGCGATGTCGGTCGAGCCTTCCGTCAGGGCGCGCTTGGCCGCATCGACGCCGTGCCAAGGCTGCAACACGATATCGATGCCGGGTGACGAGCCAGCGAGGTCAACCAGCAGGGGCTCGATCTCCAGCAGTGCCGGTAGGTCCGCCATCACGAGGCGCATTGTCGTCTCGATCTCGGCGAGGGGAATTTCCGGCGGGTCTATGAGATCCGTTGCCGAGGCGAGGAGCGCCTTCAAGGGAGCCCGAAGGCTTTCGCCCTTTGCGGTGAGCCGCATGCTTCGCCGGCCCCGCTCCAGCAGTTCGTCGCGGAAGAGGTGGCGGCAACGCTGAAGCGCCGCAGATGCCGCCGGCTGCGAAAGGCCGACACGGTCGGCGGCGCGACTGACATGCCGTTCGTCAAGAAGGGCATCAAGCACGACGAGAAGGTTCAGATCGACGGACCGCAAATTCATGCCGTCGATAATAGGCTAGAGCAACAATCGATTGGAAGGATCAGGCGCGAGAGGACATCTTTCAGCGTGTTCCCAGCGGACGAACCGAACCGATCCGGTGCGACCGGATGAAACGAATGAGAGCCGCAGATGACGACCCTGATCCTTCTCTTTCATCCTGACTTGTCACGATCCCGCGCCAATGCCGCGTTGGCAAAGGCTGTAGCCACCCAACCGCAAGTGGAAATCGTCGACATGACGGCCCTCTACCCGCAGGGGGTCGACATGGAGCGCGATGGCGAGCGCGAGGCTGCCCGGCTCCTCGGGGCCGAAAGCATCGTCCTTCAGTTCCCGATGCAGTGGTACTCGACTCCGCCGCTCCTGAAGGCGTGGCAAGACGCGGTGCTGAGCCGGATGGGCTACATCTACCCGGAGACGGAAGGCGCCGGTCTCGCTGGGAAGCCCATCATGATCGCTGCGACGATGGGTGCGGCCGAGGAAACCTACCGCTGCGACGGCCGCAACCGCGTCACCGTTCCGGAACTCCTGGCACCGCTGCGAGCAACCGCCAATCGTTTGGCAATGGACTGGTGCGAACCCTTCCTCCTCTACAACGCCGACGGTCTCGACGCCCCGGCTCTTGCGGAAGCCGAAGGAGGTTATCGTGACGCACTATCACGCTTGGCGATATCGTCCTCCCACGCGAAGGCTGCATGATGGAAGAGGTTCACGACACGCTGCGCGACGTCGATCGCGGCACGCCATTCTGGTTCACGGCAAGCGGATGGCTTGTGCCCGCCGGCGTCCTCGCGCAGTTCCTCCTTGCCGGGCAGGCACTCTACGGCGGCAGCGAGTTCGGCGTACATGCCATGCTTGGCTCGCTCCTTGCGCTTCCCGTGCTGGCGCTTCTTCTCGGCCCGCTCTTCGTGTGGCGCCTGCGTGGCCTCGGCTGGTGGGCCGGGATCCTCGCCGTCCTGATGCTCGTCCAGTTCGTGCTGGCGGCCGACAATGCCGGGCCGTTCCTTGCCTATCACCCTGTCAACGGCGCGCTCGTGCTCACAACGAGCCTCATACTGCTCGTCAAGATCGAGCGTCGCCGTGCGCACGTCAAAACTTGAAGATCAGAAAACGTGATCGCTAATACCAACGAGCGAGGGTTTTGACTCGTAGGGGATTCCCAATCCCGTTCTGATCTGAATCATGGTGGCAAACGGAGGTTTGCCATGGCGATGCCCATTCCACTTCGCGCCGATTTCGACATTTTCTG
>NZ_JAAAMJ010000043.1 GCF_010500835.1 Aurantimonas aggregata
ATCGGTCGCACCGTAGCGGTGATGGCGGAGGCTGAAAGAAAGCCGTGAACCTGGAATGGGCGCATGAAGGCGATCTTGATCATGCGGGGTTCTTGACCGTGAGCCGCCAACCCAATGGTCGAGCGATCGCGCCGGATTGCATCGCCGAAACAGTAGTGAAGATCGGTCTAGGACGGGCCGGCAGCAGACCGTCCGCTTCTGGGGCGATGTCGCGAATAGCTGCCATTCCGCTCACGACCCATGCCGGACACTGCATAGTGCCCTACGTCTGCCCGAAAGCTGCCACTGGAGCGTCCAGGCCCCGGCTGCGGCTAGGGTTGCGCGGTACCGGTGAGGATCGCCGCATGATCAGACAAGGCACTGGGTTTGGTCATCAGTTCGCGGTTTGGCTCCAGGGTACTCGGAGGCAGGTCACCTGCGCCACGTGGCATTGACACTAGTCAATCCTCAACGGATGTTGAGGCGGACCACGGACCGTTTCCGCATACATCGATATCTCGCAATAATCGACGTGCAAAGATCCGGTTCTAGCAGGTGAGCCAAACATGGCCGCCTGTGTCAGGTCCATCAGGGAGGATACATGTCAAAGCTCAGATCATTCGCTTCAGTGGCAATCTTGATAGCAAGCGTTGCTGCGTCTTCAGCGTCACTGGCGCAGTCGGACTTTCCGGACCGCCCGATCCAGATGATCGTGCCTTGGGGCGCCGGCGGCGGCACCGATGCCGTCGGTCGCGTCTTCGCGTCGCTGCTCCAGCAGGAACTCGGCGTCCCCGTCAACGTCATCAACCGGACCGGCGGCTCCGGCGTCGTCGGCCACAGCGCGATCGCCAACGCCGAACCCGACGGCTACACGCTGGGCATCATGACGATCGAGATCGACATGATGCACTGGCAGGGCCTCACCGACCTGACCTACGAGGACTTCGACATCCTCGCGATCGTCAATTCCGACCCGGGCGGCATCATGGTCTCGGCGGATTCGCCCTACCAGAGCGCCGAAGAACTCCTCGCCGCGATCAAGGCCGAGCCGGCAGGAACCTTCAAGGGCTCGGGCACCGGACAGGGCGGCATCTGGCATGTCGGCCTCGCCGGCTGGCTGCTGTCGGAAGGCCAGGCCCCTGATCAGGTGACCTGGGTGCCGAGCCAGGGCGCGGCGCCCGGCATCACCGACATGGTGGCCGGCGGCGTCGACCTTGTCCCCACGTCGCTCGCCGAGGGCCGCGCCATGATCGATGCCGAGCGGGTGCGGCCGCTGGCGACTATGTCGGCCGAGCGGCAGGCGATGTTCCCGGATGTGCCGACCCTGCAGGAAGCCGTCGGTTCGGACTGGACGCTGTCGGTCTGGCGCAGCGTGGTCGCCCCGGACGGCCTGCCCGACGATGTCTCGGCCAAGCTCTCCGCTGCGATCGAGAAGGCCTACAACAGCGAGGACTACCAGTCCTTCATGAAGGATCGGGGCTTCGGCGTGCGCTGGGCCGCCGGCGAGGAGGCGACGCGGATCGTCGCCGAGGACGACGTCACCTTCGGCGAGATCATGAAGAAGGCCGGTCTCGCGCAGTAGACCCTGCCGCCCGCCGCCGCCCGGTTGCTGCCGTAGCCGGGCGGCGGCGGCGATCCGTCGCCTTCCTTCCTGTCCGCCTCGACGAGCGGCCGGCTTCTCCGCCGTGTCCTGCCAGGGTTGCGCCCATGCGAATGAACGACCTGACCCTTGGCCTCGTTGTCCTCGCGGGCGCCGTGGCGATCTTCCTTTCCTCCCTCCAGTTCTCGCCGATACCCGGCCAGGCCTACGGCGCCGAGACGATGCCGAAGACCATCGCCCTGCTGGCCTCCGGGCTCGGCATCTTCATGGTCGGCAAGAGCCTTGCTACCGGCGAGCGGCGTCTGGGCGTGGCGCTGGCCGATTGGACGCGGTCGCCCGCGTCTCTGTTCGGCCTGTTCGCGGCCCTCGGCCTCGTCCTCGCCTACATCCTCTTCAGCGGGGCGATCGGCTTCCTGCCCATGGGCTTCATCGTGACCGCCGGGCTGATGCTGGTGCTCGGCGTGCGGCCGCTCACCGCGATCCCCGTTTCGCTGCTTGCCGTCGTCGTTGTCCAGCAGGCGTTCGGCAGGCTGCTTCTCGTGCCGCTCCCGCGCAGCGCGATGCTTGGCTTCCTCTGGTAGACCCCATGGCCCCCCTCGCAGAAGCCTTCACGCTCGTCTTCCAGCCCTACGTACTCATGGTCATCCTGGGATCGGCCTGCTTCGGCATGTTCGTCGGCGCGATTCCCGGCCTGACGGCGACGATGGCGACGGCGCTCCTCGTCCCCATCACCTTCTTCATGGACCCGGTGCCCGCGATCAGCGCCATCGTGACGGCGACGGCGATGGCGATCTTCGCAGGCGACATTCCCGGTGCGCTGCTTCGGATGCCCGGGACGCCGGCGAGCGCCGCCTATGTCGAGGATTCCTACAGGATGACCCGGAGCGGACGCTCGGAGGAAGCGTTGGGCGCGGCTCTCGTCTTCTCTGCCATCGGCGGCCTGTTCGGAACCCTTGTCCTCGTCCTCGCCGCGCCGATGCTGGCGGAGATCGCACTCAAGTTCTCGTCCTTCGAGTATTTCTGGCTGGTGGTCCTCGGCCTGTCCTGCGCCGTCTTCGTGTCGCCGGGCTCCGTCGCGCGCGGTCTCATCTCGCTGGTCATCGGGTTGTTCGCCGCCACGGTCGGAATCGACAATCCGGCCGGCGAACCGCGCTACACGTTCGGCGTCGTCGACCTTCTCGGCGGCGTCGAGTTCATCTCGGCGATGATCGGACTTTTCGCGGTGTCGGAAGTCCTGCGCGCCGTCGTGCTTCGCTCCCAGCGGCCGGAGATCGCGCCGTCCGAACGCTCCGGCATCTTCCGCAGCCAGATCAAGAATTTCAAGCGCTACCCGACGCAGATCGTGCGGGGCAGCGTCGTCGGCACCGCCATCGGCGCGCTGCCGGGCGCCGGCGCCGACATCGCCGCCTGGATCTCCTATGCCATCAGCAAGCGCTTCTCCCGGCAGAAGGAGAAATTCGGAACCGGCCACGTCGAGGGCCTGGTCGAGGCCGGCGCCGCCAACAACGGCGCGGTGAGCGGCGCATGGATCCCGGCGCTGGTCTTCGGCATTCCCGGCGACTCGATCACCGCGATCGTCATCGGCGTCCTGTACATCAAGGGGATCAATCCCGGCCCGACCGTCTTCCTCAACGATCCGCAGCTGATCTACTCGATCTTCATCGTCTTCTTCATGGCCAACATCATCATGCTGCCGCTCGGCTGGGTGGCGATCAAGGGGGCGGGAACCATGCTGGCCATCCCGGCCCGCGTGCTGATGCCAATCATCCTGATGTTCTGCATCGTCGGGTCCTTCGCGATCAACAACTCGCTCTTCGGCGTCATGATCATGCTCGTCTTCGGCATACTGGGCTTCCTGATGGAGGAGAACGACATCCCGATCGCCCCGGCGATCCTGGGCCTGGTGCTCGGGCCGATGCTGGAGCAGAACTTCATCACCTCGATGATCAAGGCGGACGGTAGCTTCCTCGCCTTCTTCGAGCGCCCGATCGCGGCGGGGCTCGGAATCTTCACCATGCTGGTCTGGTGCCTGCCGATCCTGTTGATGCTGGTGGCGCGGCGGCGGAACGACCGCGATCTCTAGCCCGGGGCAGGCTGATGCCAGCCCGGTCGGCCGGAAGGACGCCTAGAACCGGACCCGAGCGAGATAAGCGCCAAAGTCCCTCCGGGCCCCGCGCGATCAGGGACGGAAGCGGCCCTCCGGCGGATAGGCCGGGTCGAAGAAATGCGGAACGGCCGTCGCTCCGAGCCCGACGACGGCGTCCACCGCGCTTTCGTCCTCTTCCCGCCAGGCGAATTCGAACGCCTTGCCGTAGCCGCGCCACTGCTCGAGCGTGCGCGGGCCGGCGATCAGTCCCGTGACGGCCGGATTGGCCAGCGTCCAGGCGAGGGAGAAATCGGTGAGCGACATGTCCCGCGCCGCCGCCAGCCGGGCGAGCTCTTCCGCGGCCCGCAGCGACGCGGGATGAAATTCGGCCTCCAACATGCGCTTGTCGCCGCGCCCGGCGCGACTTTCCGCCGACGCTTTCCCGGTGCTGGCATATTTGCCGGTCAGGACTCCGCGCGCCAGCGGGCTGTAGATCAGCGCGCCGACTCCGAAATGCCGGCAAGCCGGCAGCGTCTCGACCTCCGCACTTCGGTTGAGCGGATGGTAGAGGAGCTGGTTAACGATCGGACGGTCGATCCCCTCCCTGTCGCAGAGGGCGCAGATCTCCGCCATGCGCCAGGCGCGAAAGTTCGAGACGCCGAAATATCGGATGGCGCCGGACCGGATCAGATCGGCGATGGCGCGGACCGTCTCCGCGGCCGGCGTCTCGCGGTCTTCCTTGTGCAGATAGACGATGTCGACATAGTCGGTGCCGAGCCGCGACAGGCTCGCCCGCACCTCCTGGTGGATCCATTTGCGCGATAGGCCGCGCCGGTTCGGCCCCTCGCCCATCGGATTGGCAAGCTTGGTCGCCAGGATCCAGTGGTCGCGGTCGGCGGCGATGGCGCGTCCGGTGATCTCCTCCGAGCGACCCTCGGCGTAGGAATCGGCGGTGTCGATGAAATTGACGCCGATCGCGGAGGCGTCGTGGACGATGCGCCGCGCCTCGGCCTCCTCGGTGCGCGCTCCGAACATCATCGTCCCGAGACAGAGCCGGGAGACGATTAGGCCGGACCGGCCGAGGCGGCGCTGCGGGATGTTGGTGTTCGACATCGATCTTCTCCAGTCGGCGGCCGGTGCAGGGAGTACCGCGTCCGCTACTGCTAGCGGTCGGGGGCGCAAGCGATGACGCCGCGGACCGCGAGGGCCGCGATGTCGTCGTCGGTGTAGCCGCTCAATTCCAGGATTTCCCGCGTATGCTGGCCGAGCTCCGGCGCCGGCCGCGTGACCGCGCAGGGCGTCCGGTCCAGCTTTACCGGGAAGCCGACCATGCGGATGGTGCCATGGCCGGGCTGCTCAACGTCAATCGCCATCTCCTGCGCGACCACCTGCGGATCGGCGAAGACTTCCGCAAGGTTCTGCACCCGCCCGCATGGAACGCCCGCCGCGTTGAGCCGGGCGATCCATTCGGCCTGGGTAACGCTACGCATGCGCTCGTTGATCAGCGCGTTCAGCTCGTGGCGGAGCGCGAAGCGCTTCTCGTTGGTGTCGTAGTGGGGCCCCGCCATCAGCTCTTCGAGGCCGATCGTCGTCAGGAAGCGTCGCAGTATCACGTCGTTGCTCGGCGCAACCGCCACCTCGCCGTCCAGCGCCGTGTAGAGACCGTAAGGGGCGACCAGCGGATGATCGTTACCGGTGCGCTCTGGCAGCCGGCCGGTGGCGAAATACTCCGAGGCGAGAAACGCCATCATGCTGATCGACCCGTTGACCATTGCCGCTTCGAGGTGCTGGCCGGCGCCGTTCAGGTCCCGGGCCCGCAGCGCGCTCACGATGCCGAAGGCGCCGTAGAGACCGGCGATCAGGTCGGTAATCGGCTGTCCGGAGCGCATCGGCTCCTGGTCGGCCGGGCCGTTGACGCTCATCAGTCCGCTCATCGCCTGGGCGATGAAGTCGAAGGCCGGGCGGTCCACATAGGGGCCGACCGAACCGTAGCCGTTGATGTTGCAACTGACGAGCCGCGGGTTGATCGCCTCCAGCCGCTCCGGGCCGAAGCCCATTTTCGCCAGGATGCCGGGGCGGAAATTCTCCACCAGCACGTCGGCCGAGGCGATCAGCCGCTCCAGCACCGCCTTGCCCTCGGGGCTGTAGAGATCCAGCACGATGGACTGCTTGTTGCGGTTAAAGGCGGCGAAGTACCAGCTGAAGCCGTCGCGGACCGTTCCCTGCTCGCGGACCGGGTCGCCGCGGCCGGATTCGACCTTGATCACGTCGGCGCCCATGTCGCCGAGCAGCATGGTGCAGAACGGCCCGGACAGGACCCGCGTCAGGTCGATGACCCGGATTCCGTCGAGTGGGCGTCTTGCCTCGGGCACGCTGTTCACGCTCATCCGCAGGCGGTGGAGACGGCATTCAGATCGTGCAGTTCCAACCTAGGCCCGGCCTTCATCACCTGCCCTGCCAGCGTCCGACCGATCGCAGCTTCCGCCTGCCGCGAGACCGCGATCAGCCGCTGCAGGTCGACACCGCTCTCGATGCCGCATTCGTCGAGCATGTAGACGAGATCCTCGGTGCAGATATTGCCGGTGGCGCCGGGGGCGAACGGGCATCCGCCGAGACCGCCGACGCTGGACTCGAAGCGCGTGACACCCTCCTGCAGCCCCGCATAGATGCAGACCAACCCGACGCCGCGCGTGTTGTGGAAATGCAGCGCGATGTCGGCCTCGGGAACGCGGTCGCGCAGCGCCCGGACCCGTTCCTGGACGATCGGGGGCGTCGCCATGCCCGTCGTGTCGCCGAGCGAGATGCTGGTGATGCCGAGATCGGCGTAGGCCCGAGCGATGTCCACGACCCCGCCGACCGGGACATTGCCCTCGAACGGGCAGCCGAAGGCGGTGGCGATGGCGCCAAACACGGCGATGTTCGCGTCGGTGGCGATGCGCACGATGTCGCGCACGCCGTCCAGCGACTCGCGAACCGACCGGTTGACGTTCTTAGCGTTGTGGCTCTCCGACGCCGAGAGGAAGACCACCATGGCGTCGATGCCGGCGCTTGCGGCCCGCTCAGCGCCCTTCGCGTTCGGCACCAGGGCGGTGAGCACCGCGCCCTTCGACCGGTCGATCCCGGCCAGGACCTCGGCCGCGTCGCGCAGCTGCGGCACCGCCCGCGGCGACACGAAGGAGGTTACTTCGAGATGCCGGAGGCCGGCGTCGATCAGACCGTTGACGAGATCGATCTTGGTCGCGGTCGGAATCCACTCCGCCTCAGCCTGGAGCCCGTCGCGAGGGCCCACCTCGACGAGGCTGACCCGTGAGGGAAGCGGCGTCGGGCGGATGTCGCCTATTGCCCGGGTCTGGTCCATGGGTCCGTTCATCGCAGCCACCTTGCTCTGGTCTACCGCGTTGGTATACCGTCGCTGCACCTTCGGGCAATGGCTTTCGGAGAGTGGGGGGACATGCAGCAGGCAAGGGTCGCGGAGTCGACGAAAGGCAGCGTCAGCGACCGCCTGCTCGCCCAGATGCGCGGCGACATACTCTCGCTCGCGCTGATACCCGGACGCGTCATCTCGGAGCGCGACCTTGAGGCGATCTACGGTGCATCGCGCACGCCGGTGCGCCAGGCGCTGCTGCAACTGGCCAACGAGGGCCTGGTCATCCGCGCCGGGCGCGGCTACGCCGTCGCGTCAATCGACGCGCAGGAACTCGTGGAGACCTTCGAATACCGGGAGATCGTCGAGGCAGCCGCGGTGCGCCTCGCCTGCGAGCGCGCCAGCGAGGCCGATCTCGACGCGATCCAGGCGACGATTGACCGCGGCCTCAGCGACACGTCGCCGGAAACATGGTTCGAGATTGGCGCCGACGTGCATGTGATGATCGCCAGCCTGTCCGGGAATGGCTTCCTGCGCGACGCCGTGCAGGACATCGTGATCCGCATCGCACGGGCGCGCTGGCTTCTCGTCAGCACCGAGGCGGGCCAGCAGGAGGCCCATCGGGAGCACAGCGAGATCGTATCCCTCATCCGCGAAAGACAGGCGGACGGGGCGGAAGAGGCCATACGGCGACACGGGAGGAACGTGCGCGACCAGATCATGCGGGCCGTCGGCGAAGGTCGGCGGCAGCTGGGAGCGCATGGGATCGTCGTCAAAGGAGCTTGAACAGTCGCTGATCCGCGCCATGCCGGCAGGATTGGGAACAACGCTCACGAGGCGTTGGCAACAAGGGAGGAAACAAGAATGAAAAGATTGACGGGGACGACCCTCAGGATCGCCGGGGCCATGGCGATTGTCGTAAGTCTATCGGGCGTTCAGGCGAAGGCGGCGGAATGCCTCGCGCCCGCCGACCCGGGCGGGGGCTGGGACTTCACCTGCCGCACCGTTGGCAAGCTGCTTCTCGACCTCGATCTGGTCGACGCGCCAGTACAGGTAACCAATATGCCGGGTGGGGTTGGCGCCGTCGCCTATGCCCATGTGATTGCCGACCGCGCGGACCAGGAGGACCTCCTCGTCGCCGCGAGCACCGTCGGCGTGACCCAGATCGCGCAGGGCAAGTATCCTGCCGACACAGACGTCATGCGCTGGATCGGCATGCTCGCCACCGATGTCGGCGTAATCGCCGTGGCCAAGGACAGTCCGATCCAGACGCTGGACGAGTTGCTGGCCGAAATTAAGGAGAATCCCGGATCGATCGCCGCCGCGGGCTCGTCCGGCGTCGGCGGCTGGGACCATATCCGCCTGCTCATGCTGGCACGCGCGGCCGGCATGGATGCCGAGGCGCAGCGGGGCCTGCGCTGGGTGCAGTTCGACGGCGGCGGCCCGGCCGTCACCCAGATGATGGGCGGCCATGTCGGCCTCGTCTCCACCGATCTCGGCGAGATCGCCGGCTTCGTGGAATCGGGCGACATCAGGCTGCTCGCGGTGCTGTCCGACGAGCGTGTCCCGGCGTTTCCCGACGCGCCCACGGCGATCGAGCAGGGTCTCGACGTGACCGGCCTCAACTGGCGCGGCTTCTATACGGGGGGCGACGTCTCAGATGAGGCCTACACGGGCTGGGTCGAGACGATGCAGAAGCTCTACGAGAGCCCGGAATGGGAGAAGACCGCGACGGCCAGCGGCCTGATCCCGGTCTGGCGGGGAGGCGAGGAATTCGAGTCCTACGTCACTGAGCAGGCCGAAGAGATGCGGGCGATTTCCCGGGACATCGGGGTCATCCAGTGAGCGACCGGATCGCGGGCATCGTCATTCTTTGCCTGTCGATCTGGTACGGCTACACGGCGGGGAGCTACCAGGCGGGTTTTACCGACCCGCTCGGCCCCGCCGCGTTCCCGCAGATGCTGTCCGTACCGGCGGCACTGTTTAGCCTCTTCCTGATCTTCCGCCCCGACCCGAAGCCCGATTGGGTGACCGGCATCCCGGCGCTGCGGCAGGTCACGGCTGTTGGGCTGCTGATCGGCTACGCCCTTTTCCTCGATGAGCTTGGCTTCATCTTGGCGACGATCGTCGCGGTGACGGTGCTGGCACGCCTGCTCGGTGCGGGCTGGCTGAAGTCCCTCGTCTCGGCGAGCGCGACGAGTATCCTGCTGTTCGGCGTCTTCGACCTGGTGCTCGGCCTGCCGCTGCGGGTCGTTCCCGGCATTTTCAGCTAAGGCTCCAATATGGACATGGACATCCTGGGCGGCCTCGCCTCCGGCTTTGCCGTCGCGCTGACGCCGACCAATCTCGCCCTTGCCTTCCTCGGCTGCTTCGTCGGCACGATCATCGGCGCACTGCCGGGCATCGGGCCGGTAAACGGCGTGGCGATCCTGATCCCGCTCGCCTTCTCCTTCCAGCTCGACCCGGCATCGGCCCTGATCCTGCTATCCTGTGTCTATTACGGCTGCATGTATGGCGGGCGCATCTCCTCGATCATGCTGAACATCCCGGGTGACGAGCCTGCCATTATGACGACCCTCGACGGTTATCCCATGGCGAGGCAGGGCAAGGCGACCGAGGCGCTGGCCATCTCCGCGGTCGCCTCCTTCGTCGGCGCGACGCTGGCGACGGTCGGCCTGACGCTGTTCTCGCCGCTGCTGGCGAAGGCCGCCATCCACTTCGGGCCGAGCGACTATTTCGCGCTTTACGTCATGGCCTTCGCGACGATCGGCGGCGTTACCGGCGCCAACCCGTGCAAGACGCTGCTGGCGGCAGTTCTCGGCCTGATGCTGGCGACCGTCGGCCTCGATCCGGCGAGTGGTACCGCCCGCTACACCTTCGGCTCGTTCAACCTCTACGACGGCTTCGACCCGATCGTGGCGATCGTCGGCCTCTTCGCCATCAGCGAAGTCCTGATCTTCCTGGAGACCTCCCACAAGTCGAGCCATGCCATGCCGCCGCTGGGGCGGATGTTCGCTGGCCTGAAGGACGTGCGCCGGAGCTTCGGCGCCATGCTGCGGGGCTCCGGGCTCGGCTTCGTCGCCGGCATTCTGCCCGGCGCGGGGGCCTCGCTCGGCGCCTTCCTGGCTTATGTCTTCGAACGGCGCTGGAGCAACCAAGACAACACGTTCGGCAAGGGCGATCCGCGCGGCGTCGCCGCACCCGAGGCCGGCAACAATGCCGCAGCCGGCGGGGCGCTGATTCCGATGCTTACGCTTGGCATCCCCGGCAGCGGCACCACCGCGGTGATGCTCGCCCTGCTGATCTCGCTAAACATCACGCCCGGGCCGCTGCTGTTCGAGCGCCAGCCGGAAATGGTGTGGGGACTGATCGCCTCGCTCTACATCGCCAACGTCGTCCTCCTGGTGCTGAACCTGCCGCTCGTCGGCCTGTTCACCCGCATGCTGAGCCTGCCAGCCTATGTGCTGATGCCCTTTGTGGTGATGGTAAGCTTCCTCGGCATCTACTCGATCAGCAACTCGACCTTCGATCTCCTGGTGATGATCGGCTTCGGCCTGCTCGGCTTCGTCATGCGCAAGCTCGACATATCGCTGGTGCCGCTGGTCCTCGGCCTCCTGCTCGGGGCCGACATGGAGAACAATCTGCGGCGTGCGCTTTCAATCTCAAATGGCGATTTCAGCATCCTTTTCCAAAGTCCCATCGCGCTTGTCATCTACGGCATCACCGTGATTGCCTTGCTGGTCGCATTTGGTTTCGCACACACAAACCGCAGATTTGCACCCCCGGCGGCAGACAGCAAAGCATCATCGGAAGGCTAATCGCCGCATCCAAGTAAACGGCACTTCTCCAATGCTGCCATTGGTCGGTCATTCTACATCTGAGGAGGTCGATACCCGCTGGTTGACGCATCGCCCAGGGGCCAGCGGACTGGCTGTTGTTCACCGTCGACGTCATTTCTGGTTCGCGTTCGAAGCGGAGGCCCGGTTGGGTGCGTCGACCCGAACCAGAGGCAGCGTCATGTGTAGCGCCTTGGGGACCGAAACTGAGTGTCGTTCCCAACGAAGCGATGTTCGGTGCTGCGATCGCGCTTCGCTGCAGAAACGGAGGACGGCTTGCCGCCGATTTGACGTCTTCAGTCGGCTCAATGCCACGATTAGCGCCAATGAGGTGAGCGAGGGCTCGACGGCAGCTATTCGGACCATAATCGGCCACCGCCCGTTGCCCAATGTATCCCCACCGCGAGTGGGCATCCGAAGCAACGGAGTTTCCACGTGTCTATTGAGAAAATGATCCGCCTCCACCCTGACGTAGGCCAGGATTTGAACGAGGCCTTAGCCATGGCGGCCCGCCACTCCATGCTGTGTTCGCTGTTCTGTACGTCGTGTGCAGACGCCTGCCTGGCCGAAGAAATGGACATGCGCCAGTGCGTTCGCACCTGTATGGATTGCGCGGATGTCTGCAATGCCACGGCCCATCTTGCCGTGCGCCGGACAGGTCAGAATGTCGAACTGCTTCGGGCGCAGCTTGAGATTTGCATCAAAGCTTGCGAAACTTGCGCGGTCGAGTGCGGGAATCATGATCACGAGCATTGCAAGCTATGCGCCACCATGTGCCGCGAATGCGCTGATGATTGCCGCAAGGCACTTGCGACCGTTCACTAAGTCGGTGGCCTCGTCTCGTTGTGTCAGCAATCGAGACCGAGCGGCAGTCTAGGGCCGATTGCTGACTGGCCGCTTTCGATACGCCTGTCTGAATAGCTGCCGTCTGGTATCCGTGACATCTGCTGGTGCGGCAATGTGAATGCTCTAGCGGCTTGCCGAGGGGGCCGGGCAAGCATGCCTAGGTGTCGAGCATATCCCGGTCGTCTCCCATGACCCAGCGCAGGGCAGACAGCTTTCCGTTCATCATCCCCCATTCGAAGTCCGACCACGGCCCGAGGTCTTCGATGCCAACCTCTCGCTCGGTCTTTCGAGCCGCCGTCTCAGCCACCCTCCAGGTTTCTGTCAGTTATCATGCGTCGACGCTTTTTGGGATTCGCTGCGTTCCACTGAGCCTCGGTAACCACCTTCTCCCGGCCGCGTTCGATGTTGATACGCAGATTCTGATGGCGGTTATACCAGACCTGACAGTAGAGGAGCTGCTCGGCGTCCTGAATCTCCGATAAACCGCGAGCCTGTAGCGCCCCGTATAGTTCCATGTCGTAGTTGGCCAGCAGGTCACCATCGAGATGGTTGAGCAGGTCAGCCAGAGATATCCAGTATCTCGACCTCGTCCCGTCGAAATGCGGCAGAAGGTCCGCGGGCGGCTGACGATGATCACCACCGTCTGCGCTGAAATCAGACTTGTTGTGCGTGACGAACGCGAACTCCACTCCCGCACGCTCCTCGCGGCGCATCTGGTCGACGTAGGTCTCGATTATGACCGCGTCCCCGATGCTGTTTTTCAATCTGTGGAAGGGGGCCGTCGCAGTTATGGCGCGGTCGGCCGCGCGAGCCTTGATCTCATCCGTCGCCGGGAGTGGTACGAAGGACCGCAGCAGGCCTTCAACCTTGCTGATGGAAGCGTTGACCGCATCCCCCTTGTAGACGGCGGCGTGGTCAGCCTCGTTTAGTGCCTGAATAGTCCCGTGCGTCGCCAAACCTTTTTGCGGCCTCGCATACCAAGCTGAAGTGAGAGTGCAGGCTACGCTTCGCGTCTGCCGCGACCCGCTCCTTATTGCGCTCAAACTCATCCAGGACGACCTGTGGGACGATGAGTTCGTCTCCCGCCTGACGAACGATGTACTCAATCGCCGATATCAAGGGCAGATTTCGGTAGTCTTTGACGAGATCGAGCCATACGCACGTGTCGACGAGAATCCTTAGCATCGGAACCTTCCCCCTTTGCACACCGTAGGCGCCCATTTTCGAGGGGGGAAGGTTTTTTCGTGCAGCGGTCTATCTGGCTTCACCGGGGCACGGGATTGGCGGCGCCGGGATGGCCTCCGCGCAGCATCGATACGGACCTCGTGATCCGGGGACGGGCTCATCTCGATCGACCGGTTTGCCTTGTGGTGTATGCGGGGCGGAAATCGCAAGGCGGCTGTGCAGAGAGAATACTCGACCGGACGGCAGCTTATACCAACGTGCGCTGATCAGAACTCATGCGCCCAGTCCCGCATTCCGATTGAGATGATTTTCCAGGGCTGATCGACGAGCTTGTTCCAAGCGTCACAGCAGTGGGCGACGATGTCGTCGTAG
>NZ_JAAAMJ010000044.1 GCF_010500835.1 Aurantimonas aggregata
ACGGAAGTGATTACTTCAACCCGAGAAAACGGGCCATCAGGAGCTTTCGACATAGTCGTACTCATAGGCGGATGCCTATGCCTTATCGGCTATGCCACCTGTTCGGTCAAAACGGGGTGCGCTCCAGGAAGCGACAGCGGCAAGCGCTTCAGCGCCAGCGGCAGCCACGCAACGAGTGCGATCAGGAAGCCCATCCCCGTCAGCACCACGATGTAGGGATCGGGAGACCATTCGCTCATGTCGAGCATTTTAACGGGATCGCTTGGTGAGGGTTTTGAAGCCGCTCATTCGGATCCTCCGGCGAATTGCCTGTTCGCCCTGTAGACGTTCCTGCGGGCAAACCGATCCCCGGTCGCGTAGAAAAGTGCTTCGCGGACTAGCCGGAGGGCCGAGGCAGCGGCGGGCATCCTGCCTGTTCGAGGACGGTCATCGCCCGGCGATGTGCCTGGCTAGCTGCGCGATCCATGTCCCGTTAGCGGGATGCGTCGACAGGATCTCGGGCGAGCCTTGGCTCAATCCTGGATCAGGGACAGAATGACATCGTCAACGGCCTTGAGGCAGGCATCCTCGTCCCCGCTTTTCGCCAGTTCACGAGCGCCCTGAAGCGCAGTGCGCGCTTCGATCACCTCTTCGCCGCCGTCCCCTGCCGCCTCGGCCTCCTCAACCGCTTCGGTTTCCTCAGGCTCATCCTGGAAGGGAACGGGATCCTCGCTGGCCTCGTCGGATTCCGCCATCGCCTGCGCCTCGCGGGCACCGGCGACGGCCTGGCCGCCGGACGATGCCGAGATCGCCTGGCTGGCAGCGGCATCAAGAAGGCGTTCGAGATCGTCGATCCGTTCCGCGCACTGATAGGCCTGCGCGGGTCCGGCGAGGAGGATGGCGGCCGCGGCTGCCGTGAAGAGCTTGATGCGTTGCATCACGTTTCCTTTCGTCAGCTTCGGAGCTGGTCGGCGATGGGAAGTCGGCGGATCCGCTGACCGGTCGCGGCGAAAACGGCGTTGGCAATTGCCGGTGCGACAGGCGGCAGGCCCGGTTCGCCCACGCCGCCCAGCGGGCGGTCATAGGCGTTGCCCGGGGTCACGAGATGGACGTCGATCCGCTTCGGCGCTCCCTCCATGCGCGGGACGAGATAGGAATCGAAATTATCCTGCTGCGCCCGACCGTTGGCGAACGTCACCTCAGTCATCAGCGCCTGGCCGACGCCCATGATCACCGCGCCCTCCATCTGCGAACGGATGCGATCGGGGTTGACCCGCGCGCCGCAATCGATGGCGATCGACACCCGGGGCACGGAGACGACGCCATCTTCGATCGAAACCTCCGCGGCGACCGCCACGTAGCTGACGAAGCTGTAGTGCCCGGCGATACCGAGACCCCGGCCCTCTGGCATCTGCCGGCCCCATTCGATCCCTGTGGCGGCTTCCTCGACGACGGCGGCCAGCCGGCCGGTGTCGATCGGATAGACCTCCGGGTCCTCGCCGTAGTTCCAGACGTCGCCGAGATCACGCGGATCGACCAGCCGCGCCGGTCCGATGACGTCGAGCAGATAGTCCTTCGGATCACGGCCGGCGGCATGCGCGAGTTCCGATACGAAGGACTGGATCGCGAAGGCGTGGGGAAGGTTCGAGACCGCCCGGTACCAGCCGATGCGCACGTGAGCCGCAGCCTCGGGGTTCTCGGCCCGGATGTTCTCGATCGCGAGCGGCATGTTCAAGAGCCCCATGCCGAGCTCGAAGGGCAGCTTCTGCTTGGGGTCGGGGGCGAAGATCGAACCGATCGTCGGGGCCGCCGTCCGGTGCAGCCAGGCCACCGGCATGCCGCCGTCATCGAGGCCCGCGGTCATCTTCTCGACGGACACCGTGTGATAGTAGCTGTGGTGAATGTCGTCCTCGCGGGTCCAGGTGAGCTTGACCGGCGCACCGTCCATCGCCTGGCTGAGAATGCCGGCCTCGAGCACGAAGTCGGGCTTCGACTTGCGGCCGAAGCCACCGCCCAGCAACGTGACGTTCACCGTCACGTCCTCCTTGGCGAGCTTCAGCCGCTCCGCGAGGCGCAGCCGCGTCACCTGCGGCGCCTGGGTGCAGGCCCAGGCCTCGGCCTTCCCGTCCCTGATCTCGACCACGGCGGCCGGCGCCTCCATCGGTGCCTGCGCCAGGTGGGGAATGTAGTATTCCGCCTCGACGGTCTGTGCGGCGCCCGCCAGGCCTTCGTCGAAATCGCCCTGGTCGCGGATCACCGTGCCGCCGGGCGCATTCGCCGCCGCAGACAGCGTGTCGCGATAGGCGTCGCTGTCGTAGTCAGCGTTCGGGCCGTCGTCCCACTCGATGGTGAGGGCATCGCGGCCCTTGATGGCGAGGTAGGTGTTGCGGGCAATGACCGCGATACCGCCGAGGGGGGCGAACTCCGTCGGGAAATCCACGGGGTCGATCGCCACGACCTTCTCCACGCCTGCGATCGCCAGCGCGGCGCTGTCGTCGAAGCTCCTGACGCGGCCGCCATAGACCGGCGGCCGGGCGATCACGGCGTAGAGCATGCCGTCACGCCGGACGTCGATGCCGTAGATCGCGGAGCCGGTGGTGATGCCCCTGTTGTCGACGAGCCCGATATCCGACTTGCCGATATATCGGAACTCGGACGGGTCCAGCAGGACGAGGCTGTCGGCCGACGGCACGTCGAGATCCATGGCCGCACCGGCCAGTTCGCCATAGCCCAGCGACCTGCCCGAGGCGGCGTGGGTGACCCTGTGACCCTCGGCCTTCACCTCTGCAACGTCGACGCCCCACTCGGCAGCGGCAGCCTCTTCCAGCATTCTGCGCGCGGACGCGCCGGCGCGGCGCATCGGCATGAAGAAATGCCGCAGGCTCCTCGAGCCGTCGGTATCCTGATTGCCGTATTTCTCCTCGTCGCCTTGTGCTTGGTCCACGCGGACCTGATCCCACTCCGCGCCCATTTCGTCGGCGACGACCATGGCGATCGAGGTGCGCACGCCCTGACCCATTTCCGATCGGTGAACGGTGACGGTGACGATCCCGTCTTCGGCAATCGAGATGAAGACCGCCGGGTCGTCGCTCCAGCCGTTCGGCATTGCATCGCGGCCGAACTCGGGCTCTTCCTCCTGGGCCCAACCCCGGGAGGGCAGACCGACGGCAAGGACGAATGCCGAGGCTCCCATGCCGCCGAGGATGCCGCGACGACTGATGTTGGTGATCGATGTTTCGCGCATCACGACGCCTCCGCTGCCTGCTTGATGGCAGCCCGGATGCGGGGATAGGTCCCGCAGCGGCAAAGATTGCCGTTCATCGCCGAGTCGATGTCTTCATCGGTCACGGTATCGGACTGGTCCACGAGGGCCGCCGCCTGCATGATCTGCCCGGCCTGGCAGTAGCCGCATTGCGATACGTTCAGATCGCGCCAGGCGACCTGAACCGGATGGTCGCCCCTGTCGGACAGACCTTCGATCGTCGTGACCTGTGAGCCTTCGAGCATGCTGACGGTCGTGAGGCAGGCGAAAGTGGGGTTGCCGTCGACATGGACGGTACAGGCCCCGCAGGCCCCGATGCCGCAACCATACTTGGTCCCGGTGAGCCCCAACTCATCCCTGAGATACCACAGCAGCGGCGTATCCGCGTCGCCGTCGAATTCACGCTCGACCCCGTTGAGCATCATGCTGACCATTGGGTGTCTCCTTTGCATCCAGACCCGAGGCAATTCTGCGTCGGCATATTCGCGCAACTCTTGAGGAACATGCGTTTCGATCTGGCACTGTCCAGTGCAGCAAGGCGGCCTCTCGGCGGGCCGCGACGGCCTGGCTGGTTGCGCCATGAGAAGGCGCACCGACGCGGCCAACTTGGATACAGAGATCTCGCTTGAGTCACGTGGCGATGTAGACGCGCCTCATCCGAGAATAGGACAGCTTTCTCGCGGGCTCAGCCGGAAAATAAAACAGGTTGTCACTCGGCAAACGGCATCTCGCGACGATTTTTTGTTCGAGCATATCGGCGAACAACGAAGGCCTGTCGACCACAGTCATCGAGCGATCGTCAGCGGGCCGATCAATCCTGCGCGCCTCTCAGTTTTCCTCGATCCAGTCGATCAGCAGATCGGCAACCTTGAGGTTATTCCGCTCCATCATCAGCAGGTGGCTATTTCCCCCCAATACCCGCTGCCGGTAGATGCAGCATGGTGGCATTCCCGCCCGCCTCGTTGACTTCCGCGGCGAAGGTCACACAGTCATCGTAAGCGCCCTGCGAGGTGAACCTTGGCACGGTGCCGGCGGAATCGAGGTAACCGCCGAAAACAACGAGGATCGGCTTGGAGGTGTAAACCGCCATCTGATCCGCAGTCCAGTCCATTTTCGTGGCAGGTGCCCGGCTCTATCAGCACCATCTTGCCAACGCCGGCCGGGTTGGCCAGAGCCGCATGCAGCGGGAACAGCCCGCTCTCCGAACGGCCCATGACGACGGCACCGCCAAGCTGCGCACCAAGGTCCGCCAGCGCGGCATAGCTGGGGTTGGGTTGCGGCAGCGTGGGATTGCCACGGATTGCGCTGCGAGTTTATCCATGGCCTCCACCGGGAACTGAGTATCATCGAACGGCGCGCCGTTGCGGACGCCAACGCGGAACTGGGCCAGGCCGTCTTCCTGCGAGATGCGGAAGCACTCGGCAGGTCGCTGGCCGGCTACGCTCCGATGCGCACGTTGTTGTGGACCGAGATGTCGAAGCCGGAACGGGCCCGTGAGACCTGATCGACGACATAGGTTGGGAAGCCCTGGCGCACGAAATACTCGTACCAGCCGATGCGGCCATCCGGCGTAGTGTCATACGTTGGCGGTGAGAGCCTCCCCCAGACGCCCAAGCAGCTTTCGAGCATCATACATCTGGTTGACGGTGACATGACCCGCTTCCGCAGGCGGCGTAGCGATGTCTTGCCAGTCAGCGTGGCGCTGTGAACCATGACCACCGGCTCACCGGAGGGTCCTGCGGCTCCATGAACTCGACGTAATGACAGACTGCCGCGGTTCCAGAACAAGAGGCTCTGCGGGGGCCGTGACGTCCGCGACCTGTTGGGCAAAGGCGGGAACGGTTGTGAAAGCGAGGGCGCTCCAGTTCAGAACGGTCCAGTTTGTCGGGAGCGGATCAACACCGCCGGGCGTGATGCCCTGGACGTGGCCATGCATCCTCACGACCCGGGCGATTAGCTTCTCCGCCTCCGAACGTGGGCCATAGATCGTCATCATCGCCGCAACGCCGGTGCGCCGCAGCCGCATCCCCGGATCGCGCTGGAAGCTGCTGTGATCCGACACGCCCGTCCGCACCGAGGGTTCAGCCAGTTTAAGCAGCACCGCTGCGACTCCCCCGATGAACAGCGAAACCGGATTGGCGAACACCCGCCAGGTGACTCCATCCGCCGGCGCGAGCGCCGGTCTGCTGAAGTCAAATTCCCAGCCTGCTGGCGATCGCATCAATTCCTTGACCGTATTCCACATTATCGTGCCGCCTCGATAGTCACTCACAGCCTAGAATTTGCAGAGCCCTTGAAGAGGGGGGCTACGGTCGATATCGGCTTGCCTTTAACAATCGCGGGCCGGTCAAAGACCCGTTCCGGACGTTCGAAAGCGGAAGGACGCCTATCGTAATGGGTTTCAGGCGCCGCTGAGGCGTAAGAATCGTCGAGGAGGGAAGCGCTGGGCACGGCGCAAATTCGCTCTTGGACAGGCCGTCTCGATCTGGTGGCTTTTGCTACATAATGCTGGGGCGATCGCGGTATGTTTCGACGATGCCAAGCGTCATACCGGATGAGCATATTAACAGTCATTCTTCTCGCACCCGTCAACGGGAACGCGGCTTGCCTGATGCTGAGCCATGTCGTTCCTCGACCCTCATCACGAGGCTCTGCTTCGGACGCAGCGTGACCTTCATGATCGGCTGCGGAGGGCTCGCCGACGCGGCAGAAACCTTGAAGGCCGAGAGGAGCACCGCTAGCACGGCGACGGCCTCCATCACGGCAAAAGCGTTACCGATGCAGACACGAGGCCCCGCACCAAACGGCATGTAGGCGCAGCGATGCCGAGCCTTGCTGGCCTCCGGGGCAAAGCGATCAGGATCGAATACTTCCGGGTAGTCCCACAGGGCTGTGTGATGGTGGACCGCGTGGATCGGCACGTAGATAATGGTCCCTGCGGCAACCAAGTACTCCCCGAGGACAAAGTCCCGGATCGCCGTTCGGGTGATGATGGGCGCCGGGGGATAGAGACGCATAGCCTCAGAGAACACCTGACGCGTGAAGGCGAGCTTGGCGACGTGTTCCGCCGCGACCGCCTGGCCGCCCGTCACAGTGGCGATCTCTTCGAGTACCCTCGTCTCGATTGCCGGATGCAGCGCCAGGAGATGGAAGGTCCAAGCGAGCCCGAGCGCCGTGGTCTCGTGCCCCGCCGTGATGAACGTCATCAAGTTGTCGACGATCTCCTCGTCGGTCATCGCGCGCCCCGTTTCCGGATCCGCAGCGGCGAGAAGCATGGCGACGAGGTCCTGCCTCTGGTCAGCGCCCCGGCGCCGATCGGCGATGACGGCGTACAGGCTGGAGCGCAGAAACGCGACCGCCGCTAGCCTTCCGCCGACCGGGGTAGGGGATCCAGTCCGGGGCACCAAGGATGCCGAGAGCGAACGTCCAGCCACTTGGCTCGAGATAATCGGTAATGCCCCGCTCGACCCGATCCACGTCAATTCCCGCGCCACCCGACATCATCGTTTCCACGATGATGTCGAAGGTCGTGCGCATCATCTCGTGGCCGATATCGATGGTTGTTGTCCCCTGTGCCCGCCAACGCTGTCCCGTGTCCTCAGCCGCCGCGATCATCGCCGGCTGGAGGGACAGCAAATTCTCATGCCGGAATGCGTGTGCGACCGACTGCCGCTGCCATTTCCAATGAGCACCATCGGCCGTCAGCAGGCCCTTTCCGAGCGCGGGCCCCAGGGCGCGCCGCACTTCCTCGCCCTTGTCGAGAGCATCGGCGTTCTTAACCAGCGCTTCATGGATGAGGACGGGATCGGCCAGGTAGATCCGCGGCGTCCCCGCCAAGCGCGAGACGACTATCGGCTCGCGGTAGATCTCGGGAGGAAGAGCGTCGAGCGGGTTCCGGACGATGGCGGTTAGGGCACGCACCATGGACGGCGCGGCTCCTAGCGAACTGATTGAAGGAAGGCGGCGTCGAGAAAGCGCGGTCGATGACATGAGGTTCCTGTTTGCAAGCGATGCTCGAACATGAGACGTAAGGTGCACACCTTATTCGGCAGAAATTAAGGCGGGTACCTTAGAATTTTTCAGGCGGGCCGATCATGAGCACGGCAGGAAAACACGGCAGGCTACGGACGCGCGGCGGGACACGGGAAAGGGTCGTCGAAGCAACGCTCGGGCTCTTCAACGAACGAGGGCCGGACCGAGTCACGACGGCGGAGATCGCCAGAACGGTCGGGATCAACGAGGGCAACCTCTATTATCACTTTCGCACTAAGGAGAGCTTGGTTTTGGCGCTGTTCGCACGCTTTGAGGCTGATGCAGAAACCTTTGCCGTCAGGGCACTCGGTGGCGGCTCGGGTGAAGCGCGAACCTACGAGGACCTCCTAAGCGACTGGTTCCGGCTGGTCTGGGCGTACCGCTTCCTGTTTCGCGATCTTCTCGCGCTTGCCGGTACCATGCCGGCGCTGGCAACCCCGTTCAGGAAAATGAGCGCCCGGATGCGCGGCGTCGTCGAAGCGCTCCTGCGGCGCATGATCGAGGAGCATATCGTCAACGTGCCTAAGGATGACATCGAGCCGCTGCTCGCGAACGTTTGGATCGTCTCGACCTACTGGGCCGTCTATCTCAACCTTCAGAAGGGAATCGACGAAATGGACGCCGGTCATCTGGACTGGGGCCTGAATCAGGTTTCGCACCTTTTCAAGCCATTCCTCATTCCTACGGGGAGCGCAGACGTGTTTCCGCTGTCCACGAGACGCGAGCCTGATAGCACTTAGGGCAATCAGAACTGAGACGCAAAGTCTTCAAGCGACTGCGGCGTCCCGGAGATGACAAGCTGCTTGGAGGCGGCCGCAAGGGGCAGTGAGCAAAAACGGCGGCTTTCACCGTTCGCGTCTAAGCCAAAGCGCCTCCTAAGGCGGAGGGGAAACGGTTGAGCTAGGTCTTCGGTCAACGTCCGAGACGCTCAACGTTGGCTCGTGGCACCGGATCTATTCTACAAGAACCGCGTTACGTGGCGATGATCTCGCTCGATATCGAACATCGGTTCGTCACAGCCGGAAGCACTCGGCTTCACGTGGTCCAGGCCGGACCGGCAGATGGCAAACCGGTCATGCTCCTGCATGGCTTTCCAGATTTCTGGATCGGCTGGCGCCAACAGATCCAAGCCTTGGCCTCGGCAGGGTACCGGGTCATCGTCCCTGACCAGAGAGGCTACAACACCAGCGATAAGCCCAAGGGCATCCGCGAGTACACGTTGCCTAAGCTCCTGGGCGACTTTGCCGGCCTCGCCGACGCGCTCGGCTTTGAGCGCTTGCACCTCGTCGGCCATGACTGGGGCGGGATCGTTGGCTGGGCAGCGGGGGCGAAACTGCCTCATCGGCTCGACAAACTCGTTATCCTGAACGCGCCGCATCCTGAGGCGCTGTTCCCGCATGCATTGCGATCGCCGACGCAGTTTCTGCGCAGCAGCTATGCCGGCTTCTTCCAGTTCCCATTGTTTCCCGAGATCATCCTAAGCGCGGGTCGCTCGGCGGTTCTGGTCCGGGCGCTGGGGAGAACCAGCAGGAGGGATGCTTTCACCGACGAGGATCTGGCCGAATACCAGCGGGCGTGGGAGCAGCATGGCTCACTCACTGCCATGCTCAACTGGTACCGGGCCCTCCGTTTCCGCCCGATCATGAAGGAGCAGATCACCACGCCGACCCTGGTCTTGTGGGGCATGCGGGACCATGCGCTGGAGCCCGGCCTTGCCCAACGCAGCCTGAGCTTCTGCGACAACGGCCACCTGCTGACCTTCGACAAGGCGGCCCACTGGGTTCATCGGGAGGAGGTCAGCGCGGTCAACGCCGCACTGGTATCATTCCTGGACGGCTGAGGTGAGAACAGGATCTACGGGCCACCTGAGCCGCCGCAGTGTCATTGCCGCACTCACCGCCATGGTCACGGCCCACGACCGTTCCTCGGCGGCTGACGCTTCACAGGAGTTCCCCATGCAGCATGTCGTTCTTCTCGGCGACTCGATCTTCGACAACGGCGCCTATGTTGCGGGTGGCCCCGATGTCGTGCAGCAGTTGCGGGAGCGCCTGCCGCACGGCTGGAGTGCGACACTGAACGCCGTCGACGGCGCCGTCACGGGCGGTGTCGAGCGGCAGCTTCAAAGGCTCCAGCCAGATACGAGCCAGCTCGTCGCTAGCGTTGGGGGAAACGATGCGCTCAGTCACGCGGGGCTTCTTGAGGAGGGCGCACGTTCAGTGGCCGAGGTTCTCGACCGGATCAGCGACGTTCGGGAGCAGTTCGAGCAGGACTACCGGACAATGCTTGACGCGGTGCTGAGCCGGAACCTGCCCACATCCGTGCACGATCTACGATGCACGCTTTCCCGATCAACAGCGGCGCAGGCTCGCCGCCACTGCGTTGACGATCTTCAACGACGTCATCACTCGCGCAGCGTTCAGGCATGGCCTGCCGCTGATCGATCTGCGCCTGCTCTGCAACGAGGACGCCGATTTCGCCAACCCGATCGAGCCCTCTGTCCTAGGTGGCGCGAAGATCGCGACGGCGATCGCGGCTGTTGTCGCGGAACACGATTTCGCGCGACGGTGTTCGCCGTTTGAGCTGACGAATCTATACCGGCAAGCTGCCGGAAGAAGTCTTTAGACCATGCACCTCGTTCAAGTTCTCCTTCCCCTCTACGACAATGACGGGGTCGCTCTCCCGCAAGACAGCTTCCAGAAGGGTCCGGCGAGAGCTGACCGGCCGCTTCGGCGGCCTGACCGCGCATACGCGCTCTCCCGCCGAAGGTCGGTGGAAGCAGGAGGGCGACCTGACAAGCCTGGACGAGATTGTCATCCTTGAGGTCATGATGCCCGAGATCGACGAAGCTTGGTGGTGCAACTATCGCTGCGAACCCAAGATGGAAGTGATCCTGCCGCTGAAAGCGAAGCGCGTCGAGTTTAGAGCCTGATTCAAAAGTTCACAAGCAGATGCAGTATCTTGCGATGAGCCTCGTGAGCATGCGTATGCTGGCCACGAGGGTCCAGGCAGTCGCGCTTTCGATTGATCGCTCCCAATCCTTGGCGAGACGGCGGCATCGGCCGAGCCAGGCGAAGGTCCTCTCGACCACCTAGCGGCGCGGCAGAACCTCGAAGCCTTTGGCGGTGTCTGATCGCTTGATGATCTCGATTGTCCAGTTTCCGTGTCCGCGGAGCGAGCGCCGCAGCTTTTCGCCTGCATAGCCGCTATCGGCGAAGATGTGGCGCAGCCACGGAAAGCGATAGCGCAGGGACTCAGCACGATCGTGGCGCCGTCGCGATCTTGAATGTCGGCGGCATGGATGACGGCCGTCAGCAGCAGACCCAACGTGTCAGTCACGATGTGGCGCTTGCGCCTTTTGACTTGCTTGCCAGCATCATAACCGCGATCCCCGCCGCTTTCAGTGGTTTTGACACTTTGGCTATCGATCACCCGGCGGTCGGGCTGGCTTGGCGCTCTTCCAGTTCACGAGCACCGATTACCAGAAGGCCCTTGATCGTCGAAGCAGAGCGCTGTCACGCCACTCGTAGAAATAGCCGCGAACCGTGGAGGCCGGTGGAAAATCGGCAGGAAGCCTCCGCCACTGGCAACCACTCGACGCGATGTAGAGGATGGCGTTCAGCACCTCTCTCAGACAGGTCGTCCGCGGCCTGCCGCCGGGCTTGGTCGGCGGGAGCAGCGGCGCGACCAGCGCCCACTCCCTCACCGTTAAATCGATTGGGTAGCGAACGTACCTGCGGCTATGCTCAAGTCGAGCGGTATCATCCCAGGCTATCTCGATTCCTCATCATCTCGACAACGAATGGGAATCACATCTGCTGATATCGCTCAACTCCTTTTCGCTCAGGCTCTTAGGGAATTCTGCGAGGCTGTCGGATAACCTTCCCCCACCGACTGAGACTCGCGGTTCGGTTCGAACGTGCCGACAACCCAGCGAAGGCGATCGCCGCACTGCACGACACCGCCCAGCATCCGGCCCGGCAGCGGCGCGTTCCGACAGCGCCAGGTCATCGACGAGTTGCTCCGGGCCATCGGCTATGCTGACGTGGCCAAGCACGGATTGCCGTTAACCGGGAGTGGACATGAGCACGATCGAGCGGGCATCAGCCATCGCTGAACAAGCTCACGCGGATCAGGTCGATAAGGGCGGTGCCCCCTACATCACCCACCCGACGCGTGTTGCGCTCGCTGTCGATGGTGATGAGGCGAAGATCGTCGCGCTTCTTCACGACGTGGTCGAGGATAGCGAATGGACCCTCGACCAGCTCCGTGACGAGGGCTTCTCTGAGGCCGTTGTCGAAGCGGTCGATGCTCTCACTCATAAAGAGCGCGAAGACTATTTCGACGCCGTTCGTCGCGCCAAGGCGAACCCTCTCGCCCGGATCGTGAAGTTGGCGGACCTTGCGGACAATTCAGACCGATCCCGCCCAGGCGAGACCACCGAACAAGACGAGCGGCGGCTGGAGAAGTACGCCAGAGCGCGCGATATTCTGCTCGAGGACAAATGATCCGCCGCCGCTAACCCGTCTCCTTAATCAGGCCCGCAGTCCGCCCAGGGCGCGCGGTCAGCGTCGGAATAGGATCAGGGCGCGTGCCCGACTAGTCGGCTATTCAAGCCCCCCTTGATTGCGAGCTCGTTTAAGGCTGAGCTTGGTGCACAGAAGAGGAGCTAGCGCTGATGTCTGACAATCCTGATCTGCGCAACCTTGGTCTCACCCCGACGCGGATCTTCCTAATGCACCGCTTGAACGAGGGTCCCGAAGAGGACTGCGTAGGGTTGGAGATGAACGAGATGACGGGGCGCGAGCTACACACGGCAGATTATCTGACGGGCGCAAAGCTGGCTGAGGTCGTACCGGGCTGGCGGATGACATTCTGGTACCGGCTCACGCCCCGAGGCCGGGAGATGATGCAGGTGCTTTCCGCGTTGGGGCTTTGAAGAGTTTGCTGATTGCGTTTCCCCTCTCTGGCCCTGGCTGCTCAACGCCGGTCCCGTCATGATCCGCCGCCTGCTCGCCCACATGTTCGTCACCTCCCCAAGGATCCGGCAGGAAGCGAGAGTTCTGATTGTCCTTAACGGACCAGAGAGGGCATGGCTGAGGGCCCGTGATAAGCGCCGAATGGCGAGCGTGGTGGATGATGGGGATGACAGCCGCTACTGGGGCGCCGCCATGCGTGAGATTGGCGGCAGTCCGGCTACAGCCACCAGCCGGGCTAGGTGGCGCTAGTTCTAGCGCTGTAGTGGCGGAAGGCTGTGCTATTGAGGGCGGCGATCCCCACTTTCCGCGTTCGAGGAAAGGGCGTCTCAGGTATGCCCAAAACCAAGAAACCCTCGACGACGCAGCTTCTGCCGAAGCTCTTCTCCATCAACAGATCTATAAGGGCCCTGATGGGCCTCAAACTCGCGGAGATCGGCCTTTATCAGGGCCACGATGAGCTGCTCGTGGCCCTCTCCGCGAATACGGGGACCACTGTATCGAGTCTGGCTGATATCTGTTGATTTCCACTGAGAGCTGACCCAGGATTTCCATCAAGAACTGACCCGGCTTAGATGATGTTGGACTGGTCAGGTGGTGGTCAAGTTCCGTGTTTTCTCTTTCGTCGGTTTCTCGCATTTGGC
>NZ_JAAAMJ010000045.1 GCF_010500835.1 Aurantimonas aggregata
GGTCCGTTGAAATCGGAACGAAGCGGGATCGCTGAAGCCATGGCAAACCTCCGTTTGCCTCCATCGATTCAGACTTCGCCCGCCTTGGGAACCCCTACAGAGTCAGCTATCGCGCACGTTGGTATAATGCCGATCGCCGGCGAACGTCATGTCGGCAACCTGTTTGCGGCGTTTGAAAAGCACGCTCCCGAGTTGCGTAATCTTGCGACGGCGTTCTCAGCCGCCTGAGCCGGAAAGGCGAAAACTCCGGCAGCGGTTGCCGTCAGCGCGCAGCGCAGGGTCATAGAATCAGTCTCCATGAGCAACTCTACGCTTTCGATGCAGCTGAGAAGGACACCGTTCGGCATCACTGCCATGGCATACTGCTGCCAGGCTTGAGCGAGCCTTGCAACCAAAAGCCATCAACGCGCGCTCCTGTAGGGTCCCGTGACGTGTCCCCCCGAGTTTGGACGGTCCAGCTGGGTAATTTCCGGGAGGCGCGTCACCCGCTACTCGACGGTCACGGACTTCGCCAGGTTGCGCGGCTGGTCGACATCCGTGCCCATCTGCACGGCCGTATGATAGGCCAGCATCTGCAGCGGGATGGCATAGATGATCGGCGTCAGAATCTCCGACATGTCCGGCAGGACCACCGTGCTTGCCATGTCGCTCCCGGCGCTGGCGGCGCCCTTGGCGTCGGTGAACAGGATGATCCGCCCACCGCGCGCCGCAACCTCCTGCATGTTCGACATGGTCTTCTCGAAGCTGCGGTCGTGGGGTGCGATGACCACCACCGGCATCGTGTCATCGATCAGCGCGATCGGCCCGTGCTTGAGCTCGCCCGCCGCATAGCCTTCGGCGTGGATGTAGCTGATTTCCTTGAGCTTCAGCGCGCCCTCCATGGCCAGCGGATACGAGAAGCCGCGACCGAGGAACAGCGCATGACGCTTGGTCGCCATCTCGCGCGACAGCGCCTCGATGGTGTCCTCCAGCGCCAGCGCCTCGTTGGCGAGCCGCGGCACCTCGGCGAGCGAGCGCGTCAGTTCCAGTTCGCGCTCCGGCGAAATTACGCCGCGGGCAACGCCGGCATGGATCGCCAGGGCCGCCAGGCTGATCAGCTGGCAGGTGAAGGCCTTGGTGGAGGCTACGCCGATCTCAGGCCCCGCCAGCGTCGGCAGCACGACGTCGCTCTCGCGGGCGATGGTCGATTCCTGCACGTTCACGACCGAAGCGATGCGCAGCCCCTCGCCCTTGGCGTAGCGGAGCGACGCCAGCGTGTCCGCCGTCTCGCCCGACTGCGAGACGAACAGCGCCAGGTCGACGTCGCCGAGCGGGCTCTCGCGGTAGCGGAACTCCGACGCGACGTCGAGATCGCAGGGGATGCGCGCATAGCGCTCGAAATAGTAGCGCCCGACCAGCGCGGCGTAATAGCCGGTGCCGCAGGCCGACAAAGCGATACGGCGGACGTTCGAGAAGTCCAGCGTCTGGCCGTTCGGAATGCGGGTGCGGCCGGTGGTCATATCGACGAAGGCGCCGAGCGTGTGGGAGAGGACCTCCGGCTGCTCGTAGATCTCCTTCTGCATGAAGTGGCGGTGGTTGCCCTTGTCGACGTAGAACGCCTTGCCAGTGGAGCGCCGCACCGGGCGGATGACCGGATTGCCGTGTTCGTCGAAGATCTCGATCGTCGCATGGCGGAGCACCGCCATGTCACCTTCCTCGAGATAGCGGACGATGTCGGTGAACGGCGACAGCGCGATGGCGTCGGAGCCGAGGAACATCTCGCCCTCGCCCTCGCCCACCGCCAGCGGGCTGCCCCGCCGTGCGCCGATCAGGAGGTTTTCTTCGCCGTCGAACAGGAAGGCGAGCGAAAATGCGCCTTCCAACCGCCCGAGCACGGCCTGCACGGCCTCCTTCGGCGCCAGTCCGCGCTTGAGCTCGCGGTTGACGAGATGGGCCACGGTCTCGGTATCGGTCTGGCTCTCGAAGACCGCGCCATCCGCCTCGAGTTCGGCGCGCAATTCCCGGTAGTTCTCGATGATGCCGTTGTGGACGATGGCGAGCTTGCCGGACAGCGGATCGCCCTCCAGCCGGCGCTGCAGATTGACCAGCTTACCCTCGGCCCGGCGCCGCGTCAGCACGCCGTCTTCGAGCGTTGCGACGCCGGCGGAGTCATAGCCGCGATATTCGAGGCGCTTGAGCGCGTCGACTAGGCGGCCTGCGACGGGTTCGTGACTGACGATGCCGATGATGCCGCACATGGTGGAACGAGCCCCTGTCTTGTCGCGCAAGGCCGCCACGGCGGCCTGCCGTCTCTACCGCAACGCACGCACCGCGGGGATTCACGATTGGTGACCGGAAATTACGCCGCGCTGCCGTTAACCTGTTCTCACGCGCGCCATAGGCACCGAAACTTCTTGGCCGTCGATTAGAACGGGCAAGGTTCGGCTGCGGGGCATTTTCACTCGCTTACCTTGATGAAATAGGACGCCATTTAGGACAGCGAACATCAACAGAATCGCAAATGTGCGAATCGGATAATCGACTGTCGAATGTATCAAGATGATTGCGATGGCTATGGCGGCTGAGCGCTTGAACGGATCGCTCCATGAGAGCCAAGCCTGCCGAACGAACAGCGCAAGATACAAGACGATCAACATGAGGGCGAGGATCCCGCCCTCGAAAACCAGCTCCAGATAATCGTTATGAGCGTGGTTGACGTACCATCGCTGGATGTCCTCGGGCCGCATGAACATCGGATAGGCGTCGGCAAAAGTTCCGTAGCCGACACCCATCCAGAAGTAGGCACGAATTCCTTCTAGCGTTGTCATAGCGAACTGATAGCGTGTGGTGGCCGACACGCTGCTTTCCATTGAGACTTGGTTCTGGAAGCCGACGAGGTAGACGGCGACGAGGAGTAAGCCGCCAAGTACAGCATAGAGCGACAGGTGCCGTCGCTCCATCAATCCTAGAGCGGACGCCACAGTGACAACGAGACCAAGGCCGACGCCAGCCATCGAGTTTGCGGCCAATAGAACGAGTAGGACTGCGCAAAGCGTGCCAACCGCGAACCGTTTTCTCTTCTCGTACAAGATGCTGAACATCAGAAACGGAATGAATACGACAAGGAACGTCGAGAAATGGTTCGGATTCACGAAAAAGCCGCCGGCAAGCGGGTAGTCGAACAGGCCTTCGCGGATCCGGGTTCGGGAGCTGAACTGCACCGCACCCATCAATAGATTGCAGTAAAGCGCAACGTAGAGGAATGGCATCAAGGCCCTGACCTGAGTGTAGCTCAGCGACAAGGCGACAAAGAGAACCATCAACGCGCAGAACGCCGAGAGCAAAACGCGCGATGTCTCTATGAAGCTCGAGGTCAGGAACATCGGGCCGAGGCCGTCGGAGTCCAGCATGCCGAGCGGCAGCATCTGAACTAGGACACATAGAAGGATGAGGATCCCAAACACAGCCGGCAGTGTGCCAACGCGTGTTAATTGGATATCCGGCAAAGCAAGGCCGAACACCAGAAACGCGGCAAAGATCAGCAGATCGCCGTTAAAGTTCGAAACGGTATCACCGCCCACGATCGCTGCCCCCAGCATCAGCAGGCCAAGGGCTATCTTGACGACCCGGCCCCGGCTTTCATTCTGCAAGGAATTGTCTCACGCCGATCTCGTGAACGGTCAGGGTCCCCTCATAACGATAGCGCATGCTGGGGGCAACAACGCCAGTCGAAAGTCGCAGCCGCTGGCCCTCGCAGCCCTCCTCCGGCACATCAAACGCCGTTGACGTCAACTGCTGATCGTAGCGACCCGGCTCGACCACAAGCTCCGCCAAGGTGGTTCGCGCACTCGCGCACGTTACCGTCCAGGTTAAGCCTTTCGGAGTTTCCAGGCTACGGGCAGAACTTTTGGTGGAAAGCTCGTAGACGCCTGCCGGAAGCATGAGCATCTGTTGAGCGATGGTTCCCTTCACGGGCTTGCGACGGAACTCGATGCGCAGGCCATCGGTGCCGCCGGGTCCTCCGCCTGGCCCGACCATCGCCGCATCCATGCCCGCCAGGCGCGACAGGCTCCAGTCGAACGGCGATGAGGCACTGGTTTGTGCAAAGGTCGAGTTGGTTACGTAGCCGATATTACCCATAGTCTCGGTTGCACGCGTAAGAACGAAGGCCTGATATGCCAACTGCGACTGGCCCTTGCTCAAAAGCAACGCTATCACTCGATCCACCTCACTATTCGCGACAGGCGGATCTGCCTCGCGCAAATCCAGCAGGAGCCGATAGGCCACCGCCGCAGTTTGCGCATCGCTTGCCAGGAAGGTCAGCAGGCGGCCTCTCCAGGCGGCATCCCGTTCGGCAGCAGCAAGGACAGCTTCATATCCCTTTGGCGCTGCCATCAGCGATGGAAAAACCTCCGAGAACTCGCTGAACCGCCCGGGCCAGCGCTTTAGAAGCACGCTCATCCGGCTCAGCGCCGACGCGATTCGCCCTTCGCTCAGTTCAAGCGTGATCAGCCGTTTCAGACTGTGCAATTCGGTTGGCGACTGCACCAAGGCGGCCAGAAATAGATCTGCTGCCTTCTCGACATCACCTTGTCGAAGCACGATCTCCCCGAGCAGGCTGTCTGCGCGAGGATCAACGGGAGCAAACCGTTTGACGAACTCCAGGTCCGCCACGAAATCAGGTGCCGAAGCGCCAGTGTCTGGATTGTTCAGCGCGACGACTGTTCTGCGTATCCGGGCATCAGTGTTTGCTGGGTTCAGAGCGACCGCAAGGTTGGGATCGTCGATTTCGAAGGACCGACTAAGCCCGTCAAGCAGAGCCAGACAGGCCATGGGCGCCAAGACGGCGAAGCCAACCAGATATCTTCCTTTGGGTCCCACTGCGCTTTTCCCCGCCGCTACCCTCTTCAAGGCGCTCTATCTGGCCGCCATAGTCATAGTAGCTGGCGTTAACGTAACCATACGCATAGTTATAGTCGAATTTCTGAACCGCGAACTTCGTCAACGCGACCCCTAAAACGTTCGCACCTGCAGAACGCATCCTTTTTAGTGCCGCCGCTGCCGCTTTCCGGCCAACCTGGCCTGAAGACACCACCAACAATGTGCCCTCAGTTAAGCGGCTGAGAATAGGGGCATCGGAAAGACCAATCACGGGCGGTGCATCAATTATTATCATATCGAAGCGCTCGCCAAAAACCCGCATCAATTGCGCCATTTTCGGTGAAGACAGAAGGTCGGCAGGATTGGGGGGAAGGGTTCCAGAGGTCAGAAGTTTGACGTTGTCAAACTGTGTGTTTTTGATGATCTCGCGCATATCTTCCGAAGAGACCGTGCTAGTTAACAGGTTGCTTAAGCCCATCGTATTGGATGCATTGAACAACCGGTGCATGTTCGGCTTGCGCAAGTCAGCGTCGACCACAAGAACTTTACTTCCTAGAACGGCAAAATCCTCGGCCAGTTTCAGGGCGCTCGTCGACTTTCCTTCCGACGGCTCGGAACTGGTAACTAGCAGGCTTTTTGGGTTTCCGTCGGTACCGGTAAACTGTAATGCCGTGCGCAAAGACCGATAGGCCTCAGAAAGTCCGGATTGCGGATTTATCCGCGCCTCGGAAATGGCTTCCTGGGCGACCGCTGGCAGGATCCCGAGGATAGGCAGGCGCAACTCCTTCTCCACTTGCTCCGGCGCAGTGAAGGTGTTGTTCATAAGCTCTCGAATGTAGATGAAGGCTCCCGATCCGGCCATAAACAACGCGAACGCGACCGCCATGTTGAGGGGCATTCTAGGAGAGAATGGAGAGCCGGGCGCAACGGCTGGGTCCACGATTTCCGCATTCTGGTTGCGCAGTTCGGACCCGACGCCAACGTCGTTCAGCTTGGAAATGAGGCTGTCGTATTGCGAGCGGTTGGAATCCACCTCCCGCTTCAGGATCGTGTACTGGATGTTGCGATCCTGAAAATCCGACTGCTGAGCTTCAAGCTCGGCGAGCTTCTGCCTCAACTGCTCTTCACTGACCTTCGCATCCTCAAATTCAAGGCGTATCGAGTTGGTGACAACGCCAATCGCCTGCTCGATCTGGCGCTCCAGCTCAGCGATCTGCGTCGACAACTGCTGCATCTCGGGATAGGCCGGCCGCAAGGTACCAAGTTTCTGCTGGTACTGGCTCCGCAACTCGGAAACTTGGTTCCGGAGCTTTTGGATACCCTCGCTCTCAAGGACCTGTGGAAGGTACCCGCCCTGCCCGGCATCGATCTGCGTCACCCAACGCCCTTTATCGAGCCGCTCACGAACGGCGGTCGATAGCGCCTCGTTGATGGCGCGGATACTGTTCAGGATCAGGGACGAGTTGTTATCGTCGATCGTCAGCCCAGCGGATTTGGCATAGGCGACGAGCTCTTCCTCCGACGTCTGCAACCTCTCTTTGACCTGCAACACCTGCTCTTGAATGAATTGCCGGGCAAGGGCGGAGGTATCACCGGTCTGGTCGATCCGCTGGTCTATGAAACTCTGTGCAGCCTGGTTCGCGATGCGACTGGCCATTTCCGCGCTTTGATCGCGATAAGTCACCTGCAGGAGGCTGGTGTTGGCGACAAGTTCGGCCGCGAGGTTGCTCTGAACCCGGGAAATGGCCAACGCCTCCCGGCGTTCCGGCTCGATGTCGTCGAGAGAGCGGGGACCCGAACTGCCGAAAGCGCGGTCTAAGAGGTTGGAGAGCGCAATTTCCGGTTCGGGGAACAGGAAGCTGGCATTCTCGCTCAGATTAAGTTCATAGACGACGCGCTCGGCCAGAGCGCGACTGCGGATCTTTTCGCGGGCGGTAAGGAAGGCGCGGATATCGGTGCCCTCAGACACGACCTGCATGTCGTCGAACACCTTGGCGGAGGGCACCAGGATTTCGATACGAACCGAAGCGGCGTATCTCGGGGTCTGCATCAACGTGAAGACGGTGCCGGCAACGAGCGAGAGCGCCGCCATGCCGAGGATCAACCATCGATACTGAAGAACGTAATAGAGGAGGCGCAGGGGATCGAAACCGGCATCGTCCTCCGGCTGCGGATAGCCGGGTTCCGCTCGGCTGTAGCTGGCTCGGTAAACGGGATCGTAGTGGTCGAGAGCAGATTCCGCGCCGATAACCCCAACGTTCCGGCCGCTCGCGCCTATGTCACGTTGCATTGTGCTTACCTGTGCTCTCGGTCACGCGTAATCCTGCCTCATGGTATGACCGCGAGCCGCGCCGCGCTGCTCGCCAAGCCGAATGCTTCCTTGAGGTTCTGAATCGCAACTTTGCGCGCCGAACTGAAGACCACGACGGTATCACCGCCAAAGACCCTTGGATCAGTCCCTTTGCCGGCACGTATATCGCTGACGTTGACGTTGGTCACCAGCCGCTGATTGCCGTAATCGCGAAACAGGTAGACCTGTGTCGCATCGGCAACCGGGCGGAAGCCTCCTGCCTGCGCCAGAACCTGCAGGAGCGATGATCCAGCCGTCACCGGGTACAGCCCGGCGCGCGCTACCTCACCATCGACCGTCACCTTCTGGCCCGCCGATTCCTTCACGAAGACCGTGATGTCGGGAGATTGAAGATACTTTGCGCCATAACTGCTCTCGAGCTCCGCCTCGAGAGCGCGAACACTCTTTCCGGCAGCAGCGACGCTGCCGACGAGAGGCACCGTGATCTGCCCGCTCGAATCGACTTGGACCGTACGGTCGAGATCGTCGACTTGAAAAACGTCGATCTCCAGCACGTCGTTGGGAGACAAAAGCTGGTCTGAACCGTCGCGGGTGTTGATCGGCGGCGGCAGGCTTTCGACTAGCCTGAGGCTGTCCGTTGCCGTGCCGGCCGATGCATAGGCGCTGGAAGTCTCTGGACTTGCGGCAGCCAGGCTCGGGCCGCTGTCACTCGTGCAACCAGAGAGCGCCACAGCGACGGACAAGCCGAAAACGGCTTTAGCGGGAAAATTGCAAGAAGCAGAACCTATCCGTCGGACCATACGACCCATTGCCTCCATCATGCCCTGGCCATCATTTTCATCAACCGCCGCAGAGGCGTATGACGAACAGCGCCTGGAACTGCCAAAGATCGCTCCACGTCTTCGCTGCGAAGAATTGCACGCGGCCTGCTTACAAACATCTTTTCGGCCTCGGCATCGCCGAACCGCTGAGAAACGGTAGAGCGCGCCAGCGAAAGCACGGGGGGGCGCGAAGTCAAATTGTGAGCATCGCTGGCAATGACGTCGCACAGACCCTCGTCGAGGATCTGGTCCGACAATCTCTGCGCACTGCGCCCAAAATTCCCCGTAAGAGAACCGGCCGTCAACTGCATCAAGACCCCCCTCGCGGCCAAGGCTCGGATGACACCGAAATGGCCCTTCACCCATGTAAGTCGCTCGGGATGCGTCAATATCGGTGTGAACCCGGCAGCAATAAGACTCGCACAAAAGTCCAGGAGCCGGGGGGGCAGAACGTGATGCGGCGGCTCAAACAGAAAATATCGACTGCCGTTCAGGACTGGAGGAGCCTCTCCCTGCATCCGCTGCAGCAGATCCGGCGATATGTGGACATCCGCTCCGACAACCAATTCAAGGGGAATTTGCTGCTCTATCAGCAAAGCCTGCAGTTCATTGACGCGTACTCGAATATCTGCCGGCTCGTTTGGGTAGACACCCGGGACGATGTGCGGCGTACAGGCCATGACCTCTATGCCGTCGGCAACGGCCATCCTGGCCATGGCAATCGACATCTCTACAGAACCCGAGCCGTCGTCGATGCCGCTCAGTATATGACTATGAAGGTCTATCACGAGGGACCCGATTGAACGATCAAATCCGTCCCAGAAGACGGTTTACTGCCGGATGGCAGGCGCGTCGGCATGGGGATTCGTCCTTCGGTGGACTGGCAACGACCCTTGAGCAGCGCGCCGCTACTCGCCGAGGCTGACCGGCGGCGAATTGTCGCTGTCACTGCCGGCTGCGATCGCGATGATACCACCGATAGCCCCGACACCCAATGCACCACCAAGCAGCGCCTGATTAGGCACGCCCGAGATAAGTTGCGTCCCGTCATCGGACAAATCGGAGGCCTGGCCATTCGCGCCGGCCTGACCGTAGCGACCGGTGGACGAAAACGTCGTCGACGGGCTGTCCGCAAGCGCGGTCGTGCGGACGCACAAGGAGCCTTCCTTTGCCCCGACCTCGACGGTGGAGGCGGCGGACAGCGAAAGCTGGCAACTGGCTCCGACCAGGATTGCACCAGCACCTGCCGGCCCGACCAGAATACGAGATCCCACGATCAGGGAGGATCCGACGGTTGCGGGCGCAAGCCCTTCCGCGACGCTCATCAACACGTCGCGGTTGGCGGCCGTGATCGAACCGACCACAGCCTTCTCGGAAAGAGGCTGAACGCAATTGCAGGGCGAAACACCCTCGGCACTTGCTGGTACTGCGACCAACAGGGCAACCGCCATTGTCACCAGAGCACCGCTTGTTTTCCGCATCGCCAAACTCTCGTCTCACTCGATGCCGAATTGGCATCTCTCTTCAACCACGTAACGGAATGTGACTTGGTACGCAATCCGAACCAAACGGGCATCGGCTCTATGAGCCCTTCGTAAGGGTTTCTGCGCGCAACCGCGGCCCTCGGAGTCGCCGGGCGGTCCGAGCAAGTCGAAACGCCTAACTTGTTGATTCCAGCGATCCTTCGACCTGACGCCGTACCTGCAGAGACCTTGCCGGGACGCGCGCTGTAGCCGTATGACGATTGAGTTGTGGCCGAGTCTCGCCAGAACATTCCGAGCGACGTGTCTTATCGGTGACTCAGCCAGATCGGTTCTGTGGCTTTGCGTTCCTGCTCCTTCGAAGGACATGGTCGAGACCTGGTTCGAGGACAGGCATCGGATCGCGACGGAACCATTGAGCGAACGCTGGCGGGACCGCTGGGCCACGGCCGGGCACCGATGAATGCGGGACGATAGCGGGCCCTGTCCTCGCTTGCGCCTGCGGGCGGACCGGCGGCTCGCCGGGCCATGGTGTCCGCTATCGAGGTCGGCCGGCCGCCGCCACCCCGTCAAGCGCTCTGGCTCTGCGCAAGCGATGCTGCCGCCGCAACTGCTGGTGCGGTAGCCGACGTTATCGGGCGTTTGCCGACGCTCGCACCCGGTAGGAGGTCGCTTACTCGAGAAAGGCGAAAACACCCCCGGGCACAGTAGCGCTTAGCATCGTAGCGGCTCAGCATTTTCAATGTTAGGACATCGCATTGAGCCAGCGAAGCTGAGGCGATTAGGAATGACCAGCGCTAAGAAGCCCTCCCAAAAGGCTCTCCAAAAGCTCCCAGAAAAGTCCGCCGTTGTGGCGTCTCCGGACGGCGGCCAGCCGAGCAAAGCGCCGGCCCTGGGCGCGGAGCAGTACCGTGAGATGACGGGGAGCGGAAATGCGTCGCTCGCGCTCAATCTTGTCACTCAGGTACGAGACAGCCTTTGGCTGCCACGGGGCATTTCAGCAGAGGAACGTTCCAGGCGGACTTCCGCGGCTCTTGGCCAGCTGCGCGATCTCAAACCTGCAGATGCGCTCGAAGGTATGATCGGCGTACAAATGGTGGCAACACACGCAGCGGCAATGGAGTGCATGAGGCGAGCAATGCTCGAGGGGCAGTCTTCTGCGCTGCGAGATCAGGAACTCCGAAACGCCCAGAAACTCCTCAACCTCTTCACGCGGCAACTCGAGTCCCTCGACAAGCACCGCGGCAAGGGGCAGCCGAAGGTGATGGTCGAGCACGTAAACGTTCACTCCGGCGGCCAAGCCATCGTCGGAAATGTAGAGGCCGCTCGGGAGGCTCTCCCCGCCCCGGATACGAGGCGTTTGGAAAACAAGCCCGGGATACCATTGCGACCGGCAGAAGAGGCGCTGAAACTCGAGCTGTCTCCTGCGAAATCTTCCAAGAAGCGGTGACGCATCAACGAAACACGAGCGCGATGCGTGGCAGTCAGCGCTGCGGCGCAAGAACGCGCGTCGGCGGTTCGTGCCTGGCTCCGGCAGTGTCCGGCAAGCAGCGCTGCAGGATGCACGGCGGCGCAGCTGGATCCGGGGCGCCGGTTGGGAACCAGAACGCGCTGAAATCCGGATTGCACACCCGGGACGCGCGCGAGATGAAGCAGCACGTGCGGATGCTCATCGAGATGAGTAAGGACAGCCTCGAGGAGTGACGCTTTTTTGCGGCTGAACGCCCCAGCCCCTCTTCTCCCCATACCTACACCTCAGTACGGATGCGGATGCCTGGATCATCGTCAGGGGCGCCGATGAAGATTATTCCTGCCTTCTCAAACGCCGTCCTGATGGATACGAGATGCCCTTTGCGCGATCTTGGGACACCGCTCGCCAATTCGTAGCGTTTGATGGTTGCGGGCGAGACTTCCGTTCGTATCCCTAGTTCCTGGACAGACCACCCCAAGGCGCCGCGGGCAGCACGAATTTGCGCCGACGTGATTTGGCTGGATTGCATTATGATCTATTTTGGTTCATATGAATCGCAATGCTCAAGGAAAACTCATCGTTCGATTGGAGACAGGCGTTCGCGCGTCTTGAGGGAGCCTACGCTCCTTCGAGCATACGAGCGTACTTTTCCGATGTCGAAGCATTCGTCCAGTGGTGTCATCAACGCGAACACCAACCTTTTCCGGCCGACCCGCTGATTATATGTGCCTTTTTATACGCTCAGTCAGCCTCTTTGGCCGTCTCAACGGTAAAACGGCGCTTATATGCAATCCGCAGAATTCACAGACTGCTGAAGCTGGACACCCGCAAGAACCCTCCGCTTTCGGTGGTTTTTGCCGCGGGGATCATCCGGAGACGCGAGTCTGGCGCCGTCCTTGGAGCGATCCAAGGGTTCGCATGACGTTTCTGCCCGTTTCTGAG
>NZ_JAAAMJ010000046.1 GCF_010500835.1 Aurantimonas aggregata
CTACGACGACATCGTCGCCCACTGCTGTGACGCTTGGAACAAGCTCGTCGATCAGCCCTGGAAAATCATCTCAATCGGAATGCGGGACTGGGCGCATGAGTTCTGATCAGCGCACGTTGGTATTACGTTCAGGGGTTAGGGTTCGGACTCATTCAGACCCAGAAGGCGATGAGGATTGCGAGCGCGACCGCCGAGAGGAAGTTGCGGGCGAGCTTGTCGTATCGGGTGGCAATGCGTCGAAAGTCCTTCAGTCGGCAAAAGGCAGCCTCGATGCGCCAGCGCCCTTTGTAGCGGGCTTCGTCGTAGTCGATCGGAACCTTGCGGTTTGAGCGTCCCGGAATGACGACCTCTGCGCCTTCGGCTTGCATCCGCCGGCGCAGCGCGTTGGCGTCGTAGCCCTTATCGGCGATCAGGCAGCGCACCCGGCCTGCCGCGTCCATCAGCGGCCCGGCCATGGTCACGTCGGCAACGTTGCCGGCCGTCACCCGCAGGACGGCCGGTCGCCCCAAAAGGTCCGTCACAGCGTGGATCTTCGTGGTTTGACCGCCGCGCGAGGGCCCGATGCCTGAACGAAAACCCTAGCGTCAGCAGGGTCTTATGCATCGCGCTTTGTGAAATGCTTTTACAGCGACTTCAAGTTGACGGCCTTGTCGCCCTTGCCGCGGGGATCCGCCTCGGTATCAAACGAGAGCTTCTCGTTCTCGCTCAAAGTAGACATGCCCGATCGCTCCACTGCGGTGATATGCACGAATACATCATTCCCGCCGCTATCTGGTGTGATGAAGCCGAAACCCTTGTCGGGGTTAAAGAATTTTACGGTACCGGTGGCCATAGAGCCTCTCGCAAAAAGAGATAGTGGGCTACTTACCCAAGGCGAGCATGGACCCCGCAACGCTTAATGGCAAATTGGATACCGTTGGTGCCTCTTCGGCGCCTTCCGATGCACTCCGCTCAGGATCCTCAGAGAGAGCGAGTGATGTGGCGCTTCGGCCGCGGCGGTGCGGCAGACCGCTACCGGGATAGCTGGACAGGCGCAACACAACCTCTCCGACGCACGCATGGAGTTCATGATCCGTGACCGGCTTTCCTGGATGCGGTTCCTTGGGTTCGATCTAGGCGCTCCGACACCCGACGAGAACACGATCCGGCACTTTCGCAACAGGCTGACCGAGACGGGAACATTGAAGCGGGTGATGAAGGCCTTCGACTGGCAACTGCAGAAGAAGGGATACATCCCGATGGCTGGCCAGATCGTTGACGCCTCGCTGGTTCCGGCGCCGAAGCAACGCAACACCGAGGGTGAGAAGGCGGCGATCAAGGCCGGAAAGTGCGCTCGCGAAATCTGGCCCAACGAGCCTGCCAAGGCGGCTCAGAAGGATGTCGACGCCCGCTGGACGCTGAAGATCGGCGGCAAGGTTCGCTATCGCCCGGACGGCACGCCGCTGCCGATGATCGCGGCGCCGGTCTTTGGCTACAAGTCTCACATCAGCATCGACCAGCGCTTCGGCTTCATCCGTGAGAGCGCGGTGACCTCGGCGGCTGCCCCGGACGGATGGCAACTTCGGCACCTCGTGAGCCGAGAGAGCACCGGTTCGCAAGTCTGGGCCGATAGCGCCTATCGCTCAGGGGAGAACGAGAAGTGGCTGGCGGAACGGATGCTGAGCAGCCGCATCCACCGACGCAAGCCAGCGGGCAAATCGATGCCGAGAGCGATGGCAAAGGCCGAAGCCCGCGACGGGGCGCAGGCGTATGAAAGCAAATGCCCTCGGTCGATCTTGACGAGCTCGCCGGCTTGGCAGAACGCTACCTCGAGCTTGCAAGCAGAGATCTCGTCCGGGCCTTCGAACTCGTCCTTGCGGAACTCGCCGTCGCAGAACGGCACATCTGATGAGGCCTCTGCGGCCGCGTTGATCTGGTCGCCGTACCCGGATTCTCCGAACGCCCCAGTCGGGCCGTTCCGAAGCTGAACGGCGATCATCCAACGTTCCGCAGGAGTCTACCCGGTCGAGCCGATCGGCGCCACGGAAGCGGCCATCCGCTATCGAGCCCTTTCAGCCAATCAAAGGTTCCCCAACCTTTTCCTAAAACTGTCCTTTACAACAGGAAAGGATCGCCTCGCGTATCTCCATTAACGGGAAAACTTCTTTGCGCCGAATACACATGCGACGACGAGGAGGGTCACGAGAACCATCGAGGGAGCAACGGGCTCACCAAGAACGAGCCCTGCCAGCGCGAGGCGAAAAAGGGCTGGAGAAGTTGAAGTTGGCTGACGCCTGCAATCCCGCCGAGCGCAAGACCGCCATACCAGAACACGAAGCCGATGAGCATTGAGAACACCGACACGTAGGCGAGGCCCAGCCATTCCGGCGCAGTGATACCGACCCAACTCTCCGGCCAAGTCGCCAGCGCGAGGAAAGCCATGATCGGAGCCGAGACGAGAAGCGACCAAGAGATCACCTGCCATCTGCCAAGGCGTCGCGAGAGCGTGGCGCCTTGATCCCTGTGTTCTCAGGTTCGATCGCAAGAGCCAGCGCGATGGCGTTGAGTGCTGTCTTGGATGCGGTTGCTACGGCTACTTTGGGTACAGCATGGACGCGCCCCAGCACGCAGGCCGCGACCAAGCTGACACCGATCAGCCAGGAGCTAGGATGGAGAAGGGGGAACCACGGGGTTGTATCGGCGAAGGGCTGCACCACCGCGCTCTCCCGGAGCCATTCGTTCAAGACGGAACGGCGCGGGTCGCGGCCAGGCCGACGATCAGGACGACATAGGGCAGTCCGAATGCTAACATCGAGCGCCATCGCTTGCGGTCCGGACGCTCGTCAAGCCAGAACTGCAACACGATCAGCGGCCCCGAGGCGGCCATGCCGGCGACCTCGGGCCCGAGCTGATAGTTGGCGGCGATCAGCAAAGCCAGGGCCCCAATGGTCCAGGCGAGCTCCCGCATCAGGTGCCGAATATTTCTCTCCAGACCGGCCGAGGCTGCCATGCGCCAGAACAGGATGAGCCAGGCAAGGAGTAAAGGCGCGCTGACGAGGGCGCTCTGGATGCCCAGTTCGCGTGGCGTGATGCCGGAAAATTCGGCGCCCACGATCGTACGGTGAAACCATCGGCTGGAGCCCATACGTCTATCGAAGAAAAAAGTTAACCGGGAAAGGTCACAATGGAGATAGCTTTGTTTCTTGATGCTGATTCATTGTAATCCGTTCCCAAGGGCCCAGCCCTCGTGCGGACTTACCGCTTCCTTCCGGTCATCACGCAGATTCGCGTTCATCTTCCGCTTCGATGTCTTAGCGACCTGCCGGGACTCATCAATAGTCTGCGTGACCTAGAAGGGGTCGGGTACACCCTTGGGCAAAGACACGCCAAAAGCATTGATGGTCATCGAGATCAGCGTATAATAACCGAGGATGCCAACTAATTCCACTGCGGCTTCTGTACCGAGAAATCCAACAAGTCGGGCATAGGACAGATCGCTGACATTGTGGTCGCGGTGAAGCTCGATGGCGAAATCGTACACGGCCTCCTCGATCTCGTCTTGAAATCGGGGCCTTTCCTGCTTCCAGATGGCTTCGACGACATCGACGGAGAGGCCTTCGCGCAGGGCGATGGGCGCGTGCACCGCCCATTCGAATCCGGAGCGCCAAAAGGCGCCGGTGACGAGGATCGCGAGTTCCGACAGGCGCGGCGGAAGGCGCGTGTCGTATCGGCAGAAGGCGCCGAGGGCCTGGGCGCGTTCCGCAAAGAGGGGCGATTGCAGCCACACCCGGAGCGGCCCCTCGACAATGCCCCGTGGCCCATTGGCAATGGCGTCGAAAACCACCTGTTGCTCATCGGTCAGCGTGGCTTCGTCGAGCTCGATCGGGCGCTTCGTCATGGAAGATGTCCTCGTTTGCGCGAGTGCCGCGGGCGCGCCGCCTGATCTGCCGGTTAGCCCCATTGGTCCGCTTTCGCCCGTGCACGGGATGCGCGTCAAGCATTGCCGGGAAATGGTTCGAAGCTGATCTGTTCGCCGAGCTCGGTCAGGATCGGGCTTGCCGGCAGGCTCCGAAGCTCGCCCAGAAAGGCCCGGGCCGCCAGGGAAAAGCTCTGCTTCCTGCGGTAGACGAGGCCGAGCGTCCGCTGGGCCATGGGTTCGGACAGCGGCAGCCAGGCAAGGCCATTCTGCATCACGACGGGTAGGCACAGAGCCGGCAGGGCGGAGACGCCGAGACCGGCTAGGACAAGGCCGGACACGGTCGCGAGCTGGTTGACTTCGGCCACGAGGCGGGGCGCCATCTTGCCGGAGATCGAGGCATCGAGGCGCCGGCGCACGCTCGTCACGCCCGTCATCGCGACGAGCGGCTGGGTCAGCAATTCTTCCCAGGTCAGCCCGCTTCGACGCGCCAGCGGGTCGTCGTCACGCAGGATCGCCACGAACCTGTCGCGGACGAGGGGCGCAAAGGTCAATTCGTCCTGGTTGGCGGGCTCGACCGAAAATCCGTAATCGACGCGTCCGCCGAGCACGAGATCGACGACCGCCTCGTGCAGTACGTCGTTGATGCGGATCGATACGTCCGGATGCGAGCGTGCAAAACGCACCACCGCCTCCGGCAGTATGCGGGCGGCGAGCGAGGGAAGGGCCGCCAGCGAAACCCGGCCCCGGCGGACCGCCACGAGTTCGGCCATCTCGTCGAAGGTCTCGTCCCAGGTCCGGGCGAGGCGCCGCGCCAGGGGGCGAAAGGCCTCGCCTTCGCGGGTGAGTGACACCGAGCGCGACGTCCTGTCGAACAGGCGGGCGCCGATCGACTGCTCGAGCCGCTGGATCGATAGGCTGAAAGCCGGCTGGGAAAGACCGGTCCGCGCCGAGGCCTCGCTGAAGCTCAGGGTTTCGGCCAGTTCCAGGAAAGCGAGGATCTCACGAAAAGGCGGATTCATAAACTTCTCAAATAGATCAATTTAATCATTAAATTCGACAAATAGACGGTTTCGGCGGAGCTTGGAAGGCAGAAGCCGTCCGAAGCCTGTGCTTCAGGCCGGCCAGGGAGGAAACGGTATGGCAGAACGCGTCTTTCGCGTCGGCTGCGGCGCCGGGTTCGGCGGCGATCGGCTGGATGCCGCCATCTCGGTCGTGGCGGCGCTCGTGGCGAGCGGCGAGCCGGCCTGCCTGATGTTCGAGACGCTGGCCGAACGGACGCTGGCGTTGGCGCAACGGGAACGGGGCGCCGGCCGCATCGGCTACGACGCGCATCTCATCGACCGACTGGCCCCGGTTCTGGCAGCCTGCCTCGACAATCGCATTTCCATCGTCGGCAATTTCGGCGCTGCCGATCCGCTCGGCGCCGCGGCCGCGATCTGCGATCTTGCGAGCCGGCTCCGGTGCCGCGTGCCGAGAATTGCCGTCGTGACGGGCGACGATCTCATGTCCGGATCGCGCCCCGAAGGTCTTGCCGCGCTGCTTGCCTCCGGCGTCCCGGAAGGCGAAGGCGTCATCAGCGCCAATGTCTATCTGGGTGCCCGCGAGATCGCGGCGGCCGTCCGGGAGGGTGCCGATATCGTCGTCACCGGGCGGGTGGCCGATCCGGCGCTTGCGGTCGGCCCCATCGCCGCGCATTTCGGCTGGAATTTCGACGATCCCGCGCAGCTGGATCGGCTCGCGTCGGCGACGATGGCCGGGCATCTGCTGGAATGTGGCGCGCAGGTCACCGGCGGCTATTTCTGCGATCCCGGCTTCAAGGACGTCGACGGTCAGGACAGGATCGGCTTTCCGATCTGCGAGATCGGCCCTGACGGCGCCTTGGTCGTCACTAAGGCGCCCGGAACCGGCGGTTGCGTCACGGTGCAGACGGTCAAGGAGCAACTGCTCTACGAGATCCACGATCCCCGCGCCTATCTGACGCCGGATGTCGTACTCGATCTCGGCGAGGTCGATGTCCGTGAGATCGCACCGGATCGCGTGCTTGTCAGCGGCGCGCGCGGGCGACCGCGGCCCGAAACATTAAAGGCGACCGTCTGCTACGAAGGCGGCTTCATCGGCGAAGGGGAAATCTCCTATGCCGGACCGAATGCGCTCGCGCGGGCACGGGCCGCAATGGACACGGTGAAGCGGCGGGTCGATCCGGAGTTGAAGATCAGGGCCGACCTCATCGGCTCGGTCAGCCTCTTTGCCGGCGACGACGGAAGCCATATGGCGCAGACGCCTTTGCCGGATAGCGCCGACGTGCGTTTGCGGATCGCGGTAGCGTCGAAGGATCGCAAGCTAGTCGAGGCGGCGGTCTACGAGGTTGGCGCACTCTACACCTGCGGTCCGGCCGGCGGTGGCGGTGTCCGCACCGGCGTCAGGTCGCGTGTCTCGACCGGCTCGGTGCTGGTGCCGCGCAGCTTTATCGCCGCCGGTCACCATTTCTACGAGGCCGCTTGATGGATGCCGTCACGCGTGTTCGTCATGTCGACCTCCACCGCCTGGCGCACGGGCGGGCGGGGGACAAGGGTGATCGGCTGAATGTCAGCGTGATCGCCTATCGGCCGGAATTCTACCCCCTGCTTGTCGAACAGGTGACGGTGGATCGTGTCCGCGCCCTGTTCGCCGATCGCAAGCCGGGCGCCATCGCGCGCTACGAACTGCCCCGCCTCGGGGCCCTCAATTTCGTGCTCGACAATGTGCTGGATGGCGGCGTGAACGCCAGCCTCAATCTCGACGGTCACGGAAAAAGCCTGTCCTTTCGTCTCCTCGAGCTGGCGATCGCGGTCGACGACGAGACGATGGAACGCATCAGAAACATCAGGGAGGAAATACCATGAAGAAGATCCTGTTCACGGCCGCGCTCGCGGCCTTTGCGCTGACCACGTCGCTGTCGACCACGGGCCCCGCCACCGCCCAAGACACACGTCTGCTGATCGGCTCGACCTCGGCCTCGTCGAGCCAGTACGGCTACTTCGTCGCGCTCGGCCAGCTGATCAACGACAAGGTGCCTGGCGTCACCACGTCGGTGGCCGAGACCGGCGCCACGCTCGACAATCTGCGCCGCATGCAGCGCGGCCAGGTGGATCTCGGCCTGGTCACGACCAACGTGGTCGAGCACGCCCGCGCCGGCACCAACGAATTCGAGGGCAGGGCGCAGGAGGCGCCGATCCTGTTCGTCTATTCGCCCGCGCCGCAGAACGTCGTGGTGCGCAAGGACGCCGGCCTGAAGAGCCTCGCCGATCTGGCCGGCAAGCGCTTCAACCCCGGCATCCGCGGTTCGGCGACGGAAGCGACGGCGGAGAGCGTGCTGAAAACCCTCGGCATCGCGCCGGAGATCGTCCGCGGCTCGACGACCGACGTCGTCGACCAGGTCAAGGACAACGGGATCGTCGGCTATGTGAAGTCCGGCGCGGGCAATCGGCTCGATTCCTCCTCGCTCGATATCAACACCTTCACACCCGTCGACGTTCTCTCGCTCTCCGACGCGGAAGCCGACACGCTGCGCCAGAAGATGAAGGACATTACGGTGGTCGACATCGCCGACGCCGGGGCCGGCATTGCGCCCTACAAGACCTGGAGCTTCGCGCTGGCAGTCTCGGCCCGCCCCGAGATGGACGAGGAGACGGCCTACCAGATCACCAAGGCCGCGGTGGAGGACAAGACCGTGCAGAGCAACGCGCTGTCTTCGTTGAAAGGCGTCGACCTCGCCGCTCTCACCATGGAATACGCCACCGTTCCGCTGCATCCCGGCGCGGTGCGCTACTACCGCGAAATCGGGCTCGAAATCCCCGAGCACCTTCTCCCCGCAGCGCAGTAGTCGCAAGGCGAGCCCGGGCGGGATTCCTGCCCGGGCTCGAAGGGCGCGCGCCGGGAAGGCGCGGCATGGAACATGATCCGGGAGGCGGAGCGATGCGTGATACGGCAGCCAGAGTGCTGGCGGTACTGACGGGCCTGTTCGTGCTCTACACGTCGGCCTTCGGGCCGTTCGAAAGTCTCGTGCAGCGCGCCGTCTTTCTGGCGCTCGTCGTCACGCTCGGCCTCCTGCTGCATCCGCTGTGGCGCGAGAACCGGCTGCGCCCCCTCGGCATGGTGATCGACCTGCTCGCCGCCGCCGTCACCTGGGTCGCCTGCGGCTATATCGTCGCGAACTACGACACGATCATGAACAGCCTGCCGTGGGCGACGGGCACCGACCTCGCGCTCACGACCTGTCTCGTGATCGTGGTCCTGGAGGTCGGCCGCCGCGTCGTCGGCATCATCTTTCCGGCGCTCGTCGCCCTGGGTCTCGCTTACGCCCTGCTGGGCCACAACATTCCGGGCCTGCTCGGGCACCGCCAGTTCGACCCCTATTTCGTCACCGAGACGCTGTTCCTCGGCGACCTCGGCATCTGGGGCTCGCTCGTCAGCGTCGCGGCCACGGTGATCGCCTCCTTCGTCCTGTTCGGCGCCTTCCTTCTCAATACCGGCGGGGGTCAGACCTTCATGGATCTCGCCATGCGGATCGGGGGCAAGAGTCCCGGCGGCGCGGCCAAGATGGCGACGATCGCCTCCGGTCTCTTCGGCATGGTCTCGGGCAGCGCCGTCGCCAATGTCGCGACCACGGGCAACTTCACGATACCGCTGATGCGGCGGCTGAACTATCCCGCGCCTTTCGCGGCGGCGGTCGAGGCGGTGGCCTCCACGGGCGGCCAGCTGGCGCCGCCGATCATGGGCGCGGCCGCCTTCGTCATGGCCGAGATCCTCGGCATCTCCTATGTTGACGTCATGGTGGCCGCGATCCTGCCGGCGCTGTTCTTCTACCTGTCCGTCTTCATGACGGTGCATGTCGTCTCGGTTCGGCGCAACATGCGGATCGTCGACGAGGACGAGATCCCGTCCTGGGCCACCATCGTCAGATGGCGGCGCATCCTGCCGATCGTGGCCGCTCTTGGCGGCCTGTTCTTCGGCATCTTTGCCGGTCGCTCGGTCCAGACGGCGGCCTTCTACGGCATCGCCGCCCTGCTCGTCGCCTATCTCGTCGTCAGCATCGGCCAGGTTCCGGCGCGGCAGATGGGTCGGCAGATGATCGCCTCGCTGGACGATGCGGGGCGGGGCCTCGTCATCATCGGCGTGCTGCTGGCCGGCGCGCAGATCCTTGTCGCGATGATCAACCTCACCGGCATCGGCGTGACCCTGTCGTCGCTGATCGTCGCCATCGCCGGCAACTCCGCGGTCCTGGTCGCGATAATCGTCGGCCTCATCTGCCTGATCATCGGCATGGGCCTGCCGACCACCGCCGCCTACGTGCTGGTCGCCGCCGTGCTGGCGCCGGCGCTGACGGGTGTCGGTGTCGAGCCGCTGGCCGCGCACATGTTCGTCTTCTACTTCGCTACCATCTCGGTGATCACGCCGCCGGTCTGCGTCGCCGTCTTCGTCGCCGCGGGCATCGCGCAGACGAACTGGCTCCCGGCCGCCCGCGAGGCAGTACGTCTTGGCGCCATGACCTACATGGTCCCCTTCCTCCTGCTTCTCTATCCCGGCATGATCGGCGCTGGCGGCCCGATGGCGATCGTCGACGCGCTGATGACCGGCCTCGTTCTCGTCATCGCCGTTCCGTGCCTCCTCGGCCGCATGCCGCTCTTCGGCCGGCGCTATGTCGACATCGCGATCTACCTCACCGTGATCGCGATTGCTTTCGTGCCGATCGTCGGCCTGCCTGTCGCGGCGGCGCTGCTCCTGGCGGCGGCCTTCTTCCTCGGCGGACAGAAGGCGCGGGGCATGGCCGGCACGTCGAGCGCGGCGGTGACGCTTGGCGCCCCTGCCGGTGACGAGGTACGGCCGTGACCGAGACACCCCACCCCATCTCCCGGACCGCGGTGATCGGCACCGGCTTGATCGGGGCTGCGTGGACGACCGTCTTCCTCGCCCGCAGGCTCGAAGTGGTCGCGGTCGACCCGGCGCCTGGCGCCCGGGAGCGGCTGATCAGGGATGTCGGGTCGATGTGGCAGGCGCTGCGCGAACTCGGGCAGGCCGAGGGCGCACCGGTTTTCGGCTCTCTCGTCTTCGCTGCCGTTCCCGGCCCCGAGCTCGCCGACGTCGAACTCGTCCAGGAGAACGCGCCGGAAAAGCTGGAACTCAAGCGGGGGCTCTTTGCCGAGCTCGAACGTTTCGTGTCGCCTCAGACGATCCTTGCCTCGTCGACCTCCGCCCTCCTGATCGGCGACATCCAGTCGGCTTGCGTCCATCCCGGCCGCTGCGTTGCCGGGCACCCGTTCAATCCGCCGCATCTCCTGCCGCTGGTGGAGGTGTCCGGCGGGCCCCGGACAGATCCCGCCGTGCTCGACCGCGTCATGGCTTTCTACCGATTTCTCGGCAAAGCGCCGGTCCGCCTCAACAAGGAAATCGCCGGCCACATCGCCGGCCGCCTTGGCTCTGCTTTGTACCGAGAGGCCGTGCATCTCGTGGCCGAAGGTGTGGCGACGGTGGCCGACATTGACGCCGCCGTATGCAATGGCCCGGGCCTCCGATGGGCGACCAACGGTCCGCACATGACCTATCATCTCGGCGGCGGAGAAGGCGGTATCCAGCACTATCTTGACCATCTCGGCGACAGCCAGCAGCGGCGGTGGGATAGCCTCGGTCAGCCGGAATTGACCGATAAACTTCGGGCGGAGTTGGTTACAGGAACACTGGAAGCAGCAGGCGGGAGAAATATTCAGGCCCTGTCAAATGAACGAGACCAAAAACTGGTTGCAATTGTCAGCGCACTCGCTCGTGCCAATGATTGCTGACCTCAAAGGCCTCAGCTCACGCCTTTCCCAACGTCCGCGTCTAGGTTGCAAGGACCGGTGCCGCCGGGCTCAACAGGGCCGCCTTCGGACCGGGATTAAAAGCCACCAAACGGACTCGGCCACGAGCGCTAGATAATGGCTGAGTTGGGTGATGGGGTGGACGCCCCCGACGGCATCGTTGTGCCAGAATGGGGTGTTTCGACCATTCACAGGAGGCGTCCGTGTCCGAGGTTACCACGATCGGCCTGGATATCGCGAAGACCGTGTTCCAC
>NZ_JAAAMJ010000047.1 GCF_010500835.1 Aurantimonas aggregata
CGCCCTTCGGCGGGCCGGAGCAGGTGCTGGCCTATCTCGGCCGCTACACCCATCGGGTTGCCATCTCGAACGCACGGCTCGTCGATATGAGCGATGACGGTCGCGTTTCCTTCCGCTGGAAGGACTACGGATGAGATCGAATAGCCCCTCGCGACAGGTTTATGATATTTCCTTCGAGCCCACGGGCGACCACGAGGCGAACAGCAGGACGTGAGGTTCAAGCCCTGCGGCGCAGCCTGATCATCGTCGCTCCTCGTTTGTGGCGCCCGTGGGTTTTGAGCGCGGTCCTGTTCGGCGCCATCCGCTCGTCATTCGCTGGTATGCTCCTTCGGCCTGCTGAGCCAGGTTGCGCTCGTCGCGTCGGCGTTGCGTGATGTTGTAGTCGTAGGAAGCGCCTTTCTGGCCGCGCCGCGGCGGATGTCCGGCCCGCAACTCGAGATCCCGGAGCTTCTTGGCGTGCAGCGACGGGCGAACCCAGCTGTAATCCTCTCCCTTCGTCAGCAGATGCCAGATGATCACTGCCAGCTTGCGGGCGACCGCGACCGCTGCGATGTGGTTGCCGCGTTTGCCTCGCACGCGTTCGTAGAAGGCGTGGAGCGGCCCCGGACTGCGAACCGTCTGCCAAGCCGCCTCGACCAGGAGATGACGGGCGTCCGAGCGTCCGCGCTTGGTGATCCGGCCGTGCTGGGCCGGTCCATCGCCGGACTGATGGACGCTCGGATTGAGGCCGATATAGGCGACCAGCTTGTCGGGTCCGTCGAAGCGGTCGATCCTCCCGATCGCGGCCATCAATCCGACGGCAACGACCATGTCGACGCCGGGGATCGTCATCAGTCGCGTCACGTTCGCGTCGGCCAGGGCGGCACGGGCGATATCGCGCTCCACCCCCTTGAGGGCTTCGGACAGGCGGTCGTATTCCTCGACGTGGCGGTCGGCGGCCTCCCGCTCGTCATCGGGTAGGTGTTGCGCCCGCAGCCAGGCTCGCCCCTTGCCGCCGAACAGGTCCGCGAAGGGGCACGGAGGGATCAGGTTGGCGTGCAGGATCGACTGCACGATTGATTTCAACCGAACCCTTTGCCGAACCAGCTGCCTCCGACGCGTGACCTGCCGCCGGCGGGCAAGGGTCGCGGCGTCGGGGATCCAGACCTCGGGCAAAAAGCCCGCGCCGTAGAGTTTTGCCAGCACGCGGGCGTCGATGGCGTCGGTCTTGATCTTCGCCTTGGCGATCAGGTGCACCTGCAGGGGATTGGCCACGGCCACCCTCGCCACATGGGGAGCGAGGATCTCGGTGACCGCCGTCGCATTGCCGGTCGCCTCCACCACGACGTGGTCCGTCGGCAAGAGCGTCCTGGCAAAGTCGTTAAGCTGATCCCGCGTCATGCCGATCCGGCCAAGACGCTTGATCTCCCCATCCTCGAGCACCGCCGCTTCGGCGAAGACGCGGTGGATATCCATGCCGATGATGCGCATTAACTGCTCCTTCCGGTATCTTTCCTCTTCTCGATCTCAGGAGCTGGCGGGCTACACGGCAACTACGGATCCGCGCTCGCGGCGCATTCGGGCAAGCCGCAGGGGCGACCACATAAAGGCTCGGGCTCGCAGCCCATGTCTTTCCTCGGTCTGCCCGCACTCACGTGCTCCCGACGCCCCACATCCCGAATGGTCTCACCATAGCGCCTGGCACCGGAGTGCGGCAGGGATGTCGAAGCGTCAGCGCGATCATGCCAGATATCGGCATCATGGAAAGCCGAAGGTCATGACCCTCGACGCCGACGAGTTCATCCGGCGTTTTCTCCTGCACACACTGCCGGACGGCGTCCACCGCATCCGCCATTACGGCTTCCTCGCCAATGGTCATCGCTCCGCCAAGCTTGCCCTCTGCCGATCCCTGCTCGATGTTCGCACACCGAACCCCGCAACCGGACCCGCCAGCAGCCCGGAGACCGGCCTTCCACCTCATCGATGCCACTGCTGCGGCGGCATGATGCTCGTCATCGGAAGCTTGCCGCGACCGACGCCGAAACGCTCAGCGTTCTGGAACGACAGCTCTTGATCGGCATGCGTTCCAACATGGCCGAACCGAACTTTCTGCTGCTCGCCAATCCATGACAAGGAGCGGTGCTCCGCGATCTGGGCGACAATAGCTGCTCCGGCATCATCGACCCTGTCGAACATCGCCTCGAAATTGAGCCGTCCGCCATCTTCGGTGATTGTGTTGAAGTCGTTCTCCGAACCCGAGTCCAAGATCGACGACGTGAAGCTCTTGCCGGTCGTCTTGTCGAAGACGTGGATCTGGGTGCGGCCCTCGTCGCGCGCAAAGTGACGTAGTTGCGCCTGAGTTACATAGTGGTGCTTGTCTGGGAGGCTTGGATGGTTTCGACATAGATTGAAGATAAGCTGCACTTGTAGCGCAACCAAGGCGGTCGATGTTGGCCTGGAACGACGGGCGGCAAGATAGCAATTTTGCACAAATCATGTTTGAAAAGCCGCTCGTGGCACGGAAACACGAGTACGATTTGATCAACCACGTCAATGCATGTTGAAATAACCGCGCTAAGAGCGGATAATGGCGCATGGTTCACGATCAGCGCTCTGCCCTGTCAGCTCATATCGCAAGCCTGCTTTCCGCAGGACAAGTGGTCTTTACGAGCGAACAGGCTGAACAGGCGCTCGGCGTCGGACGCGGTCCATTCCTCGATGCCGCCGAGCGCCTTCAACGCCGTAAAGCGCTGATCAGGCCTCGGCAAGGGTTCTATGTCGCGGTGCCCCCACAGTTTGCCTCCTGGGGTGCGCCGCCGCCCCCATGGTACATCGACGCCCTGATGCGCCACGAACAGCAGCCCTACTATGTCGGCTTGCTGAAGGCGGCGGAACTCCACGGGGCGACGCATCAGGCCGTGATGGAATTCCAGATCGTCACCCCAAAACGCATGCCGAAGATCAAGGCCGGCCGCAATCTGATCGTCTTCTATTACCGCAAAGACATCGCAGCAGTGGAGTCGGGTATCGAGGATCGCAAAACGGATACAGGCAGAATGAAAATTTCCTCGCCCGCCCTCACAGCCCTGGACCTCCTGCGCTACCCGCAGGCAGCGGGCGGGATCGATAATGTCGCGACAGTCCTCACGGACCTTGCCGAAAAGATCGATCCTTCCCAGCTTGCCGCGCTGTCCGACGTGGCCGAGCGGCCCGTCGTCCAACGTCTCGGCCACCTGCTGGAGCAACTGGGGCATGCGGATCGCGCTGATCCGATGCACGCGGCGCTTATGGCGCGCGGCACGGCGCCGTGGACAGAACTCGATCGGCATGAGTCGCGCGATCCGGACTTCACGCCGGCGCCACAGGAGCGCAACGATCGTTGGCGTGTGGTCGTTCGTCGCACGCCGGAGATCGACGAATGATTCCCGGTCAGAACATCGTCGCGTGGGGCAACGTCGTTCCGTGGGCGGATCAGCGTCAGGTCGAACAGGACCTCATGATCAGCCGCGCGCTCATCGACATCTTCAATGACGATCTCCTTTCCGCCGAACTGCGTTTTCGCGGCGGCACGGCGCTGAACAAGCTGCACTTCCCGGGACCGCTGCGCTACTCGGAAGACATCGATCTCGTGCGAACGACTGCAGGCCCCATCGGCCCGATCTTGGATCAGCTGCGTGTTGTACTCGAGCCGTGGCTCGGCCGGGCGCAATTCGATCAAAGCCCGGTTGCCCCCAAGTTTCGCTTCCGTGTGGATGCCGAAGACGGAAGCGGCGTTCCCATTCGCCTCAAAGTCGAAATCAACACGCGTGAAATCGAAGCCTACGATCCGCCACAAACGCTGTCGTTTCGGATAGATAATCCCTGGTTTGCCGGCGTGGCCGCGATCCCGACCTTCTCTCGGGAGGAAATGCTCGCCACCAAGCTGCGTGCTCTCCTGCAGCGCGACAAGGGGCGTGATCTCTATGATCTTTCCCATGCCGTGAATGTGTTTGAGGAGCTTGATGTTGCTCGGGTCACCGAACTGTTCGGCCGCTATCTTGAGTTTGCGGGCCAATCGATATCCCGGGCCCAGGCCGAGGAGCGAATGTTCGCCAAGCTGGCAAATCCGCGGCTGTTGACGGACATGCGGCCATTGCTGCCGCTGGCGCAGGCGGAGGCTTTGTCGGACTATGCCACCAAAGAGGCTTTCGAGCGCGTATTCGAGGGGCTGGTTGCAAAAATCGCCGGCGACACCTGGGTTCGCACCGAAGAGATGAAGGAGCGGTTTGGGCTAATCGGGCGGTCAACTCCGAACGTCCCATAGCGTCGTCCGAAGAGCGTGATCCGCACGATAGCTGTCGCTATCCGGCTTGCCGATCGGCTCGAATCGCCTATGCTGGACGATGGCTGATCCGGCCATGCCGTCCACATTGGCAAAGCCCACGGGCAGGAGTGAACGATCACCCCGTATGAACCTCTCTCAAGGTGCGCGGGCCAAGTGGACACGCCGTTGCAAGCACCGCCGGAGCGGTTCCATGCGAATCCACTTTTCCGATCTCGTTAGGCCGAAACAGGCCGCAAAATATCTGGCTCGCGCCGCGCCTGAACTAAAGGTTGCAACCGTCCACGAGGCGCTAGAGCGTTTTCCGGGCGGGTAGAGTCTGGTGCGGTTTCGTGATTCAAGCTGCCGACCGGAAGGGAGGCAGCGGATGGCACGAGCTTTGTCGATTGATTTACGTCATCGGGTTTTGAAGGCGATGCGGGACGGGCTGACGACGCATGCGGCGGCGGAACGCTTTGGGGTTGCGATCGCGACGGCGGTTCGGTGGCGGTCGCGGGATCGTTCTGGACAGTCGGATCCCTTGCCGATGGGCGGTGATCGCCGCTCTGGACGGATCGAGGCTGAGGCCGACCTCCTCCTCGCGCTTGTCGACGAGACCGACGACATCACACTCCACGAGATGCGACGACGCCTGGCAGAGGAGCGTGGGCTCGAGGTCGGTGCCGGCACGCTTTGGCGGTTCTTCGATCGACGCAGCATCACGTGGAAAAAAAGACCGCGCACGCGAGCGAACAGAGCCGCCCGGACGTCCTGAAGAGCCGGGAAGAGTGGTTCGACAGCCAGCTCGATCTCGATCCAGAGCGGCTCGTCTTTATCGACGAAACAGGTCTGTCGACAAAGATGGCGCGCCGTTATGGACGCTCGCCGCGGGGAGAGCGGTGCCGGTCCGGCTTGCCCCACGGACATTGGAAAACAACCACCTTCACCGGCGCACTGAGGATCAGCGGTATGACCGCGCCAATGGTGCTGGATGGCGCCATGAACGGTATCGCCTTCCGGGCCTATGTCGAACAGGTGCTCGTCCCGACGCTCTTGCCGGGCGACATCGTCGTCATGGATAATCTCCCGGCCCACAAGGCGGAGGGCGTGCGCGAGGCCATCGAACAAGCCGGCGCCAAGCTGCGATATCTGCCGTCTTACAGCCCGGACTTTAATCCGATCGAGATGGCCTTCTCCAAACTGAAGGCGCTGCTCCGAGCCAAGGCAGAGCGCACTGTCGATGCCCTTTGGCAAACCGTCGGTGTCCTCATCGACTGCTTCAAGCCTGACGAATGTGCCAACTACTTCAAAGCCGCCGGATACGATGCGGCATGATCGGAAAACGCTCTAGCCCGGGTTCTGGGCTACCGCGACTGGCATGAGCTCTCGAGCGCGACCCGCCGGACAATCCCGCAGCAACGGAGCAAATCGGCCTCGAGGACGCCCTGAGGGTGATCCTCCGGCTGGCTGACGCGCTCGCCCTCCCGGAAGCCGACGTTCTTCGAGGCTGGCCCCGAACTCTGCAATCAACGGAGCCAGGAAGCCGGCATCCATTAATCCCGACTTCGGCGACTTTCTCTTCGTGTTGACCATATCGTCTCACCTTGAGATGCATTGCGCACCTCAGGGATGACTCAATTATGCTGACTACAAGAGCTGTTGGAACGACGACAACGCATTGATATCGTACGTTTATACTCGTTCTCGCCGGCCAGGACTCCGCATAATCCTCTGCTCCGCATAATTCCTCAGTAATTACCCACCCTCTTGCCAACGGTGCGGATCGCTGAATCCATGAGCGGATGGAACGCGGTGATTTGCAGCGGCTATCGAAGGACGAACTGATCGATCTGGTGCTGCGTCTGCAGCGACCGGAGAAGACGTCGCGGACGTCGTCGAAGCCGCCGGCGACAGACCGCAAGGAACGGCGCGACAAGGCCAGACCGGGCGGCGCCAAGCCCGGTCACGAGGGCAAGGCCCGCGCCATGAGTGAGATGTTTGACCGGCAGGTCGACCATCGTCCTGGTCAGTGCCGCTGTTGCCAGGCGAAACTCTCTGACGACTTGCCCGCCGAGACGGCAGGCGAATACGAGACGATCGAGCTTCCTCCAATCCATCCTGTGGTCGAGCGCCACCGGCGGCTTTCGGTGCGGTGCCCGTCCTGCGGGGTGCTGGTGGCAGCAAAGGTGCCGGCCGCGGCGAAAAGCACGCCCTTCGGGTCGCGCATTCATGCCGTGGCGACTTATCTGAAGACCTTCCAGGCTTTGTCCTATGAACGGCTGCAGCGTGCGTTCGCCGACCTCTTTGGACTTACGATCAGCCAGGGCGGCCTGATGAACATGTTGAGGCGGTCGCAGACAGCCTTCGTGCCCGAGTGCGACACGGCCATCGCTACCCTGCGCCGGGCGAAGGTCGTTGCCTCCGACGAGACCGGCGTGCGCATCGAGGGCTCGAACGCCTATCAATGGGTGTTCCGATCGAACGAAGCAGTCGTGCATCGCGCCGCTCCAACCCGGGGCGCCGTCGTCGTGCGCGAGTTGATGGAAGGGCATCGGCCAGAAGTCTGGTGTTCCGATCGCTATTCGGCCCAGCAGGGGCATGGCGCGGTGCATCAGACATGCCTCGCCCATCTCGCCCGGGATGTCGCCGATGGCGACCAGACGAGCCACGACATGCTGCCGTCGCGACTTCGGCTCTGGCTGAAATAAGCCTTCGCCCTGGCCGATGGGATCGAGACCTTTGCGGCCTCGACGATCGCCGCCAAGCGCAGGGCCCTGGAGCGAAGTCTCGCTGACATTCTTTCCGCGCCGACCACATGCGGTCTGGCTCGTGATCTTCAGATGAAATTCCGGCGCGCCCGCGATCAGCTCCTGACCTTTGCTGCGTATCCCGGACTGGTGGAGCCAACCAATAACGCCTGCGAACGCGCGCTCAGACCGGCCGTGATCCAGCGAAAAGTGACCAATGGCTACCGCGCCATGTGGGCGGCCGAGGGAGAGGCCGCCATCCGCACCGTCGTCTATACGGCAAGGCTGCGTACCGGCACCAACACCTTCCAGACCATCCTCAATACCGTCAGCGCCTGACGGCCGAGCCCGGAAACCGCAGGGGGTGAGTAAGTAACCGGGGCAGATTTCCGGGCGGCTATGTTCGAGTAGCGTTCCGGATGAGGTCCGGGAGCGGCGCGATGGGCGCTTGGTTTGGGATGCCGAGCCGGTCGCCGAGATAGATGAAGAACGAGACGCCGAGCTTCATGCAGGTCTTCATCAGGCCGAGGAGGATGTCGCGCGCATCTCGCCCGGCGTCGCTGATGGTGCCGCCGGAGATCTTGCGCTTGGTGACGAAGGCGCGGATGTCGTTTTCCGAACCGTTGGTGTGCAGCGGGATCTCCGGACGCTCCAGAACGCGCAGGAGTTCGGATTTTCGGCGATGAAGCCGGACCAGCAGCCGGTCGAGCAGGACATATCCGGTTCGTCGCCGGAAGATGCGGTCGAAGCGGGCGCGCAGGGCCGCCGCTCGCCGGCTACAAGGCTCCTTTTGCCAGCTTTTCAGATCGCGGTAGAACCACCAGATCAGCTGGCGCACCAGTTCGACGGCCTGGCGCTGTTGCGGGTTCGCCGGCACCAGCTTGTGGACGAGCCGCTCGGCATGGACCCAGCACAAGGCATGCTCGCCCACCCGGAACTGGCCGGCGCCATCGGAGACGATCACGGCATCGGCAAGCAAGCCGTGCTGGCGGATCGCTCCCCACATCGCCCCTTCGGTTGCGATCCTGACCGGGTCGGGCGTCACTTCAAGCTGGTCGATCCCGAGCGCCGCCAGATGCCTGTTCCAGGCGGCGCCATCGCCAAAGAGCTTTTGTGGCGCTCCCGCGAGGCGATCGATCACCGAGCCTGCGAGGTTGCGGCCGCGCATGTAAGCCAATGCCTCGTCATTGATGACATGATCGCCATGGCCGGCGCGAAGGGTGGTCAGAAACGCCGCGCGCGATTTCGATGGCCCGGTGCGGAACGCCGTAAACCGGTTGTCACCGATCTGGGTGGTGTAGCCGTCCGTGTTGGCGTGACGCGCCGACGTGTCGTCAACCGTGATCCATCGCGCCGTGGCAAGCCCGGCGCGCAGCACTTCGCGCTCCTCTCTCGCGAGGGCGTCCAGGTGGTCGCTCATCAGTCGCACGACCTGGCGCTTGGAAATTTGGACGCCGATCCCGGTCAGGAGCGCCGTCAGGCGTTCCGTCGTCACCTGCCCCTGAGCATGGCAGGCAAGGATGAAGCGGCGTAGGTTTGGTCCCCAGCCGCCGACGATCCCAGCCGGCAGCGGCGCCACGATCGTCTGCCCCGCCGGTGTCACCCAGCGCTCGCGGCGATACCGCACGACCTCGGCGGACAGGACCAGATCCCGAACCAGGATCGTCTCGTATCCCTTGAACCGCGATCCCGCCGGGGCCTGCGCCCCGACCACCACCTCGCGGCTGACCTGCTCGCCATCGCGCTTGGCGCCGCGCCTGCGGCGTTTGCGCTTGCCCGCCGCCGGACCAGTCGCCTTCTCCATGCCCGACGGCTTGGATGACTTGAACGAAGGCCGCGGCGGCAGCCCCTTGAGCGACGCGACCTCGTCCTTGAGCGCCCGGTTCTCCGCCTTCAGCGCTGAATTCTCCGCCCTCAGGCCTCGGACTTCCGAAACCAGCCCCGCGACGACGTCGCGAAGCTGCCCCAGCGGCAAACCCTTAAGCGAATCAATGTCCGGCTCCAGCATGGCGACCGTGAATCATGATCGCCACTCCAGGGAAAGCCCGCTCGCCCGGAAATCTGCCCGGTTACGGTGAGTAATTACATTCCTCATGTCGGTGTGACCCATCGCGATCCACACCCGGACCCGCGACGGGATCATCGCAGCGCCTTCAGAACCGCAGCCGCCAACGCTGGCGGCGTCGATGCCGAGATCAGCATCCGCCCGCCACCTGGCAGGTCCACCACGATCGCCGCTCCCGTATCCTCCGTGACCGACTCAAGAGGCGGGACGATTACCGCGGGAACGAAAGCCGGCTCCGGGGGCGCCCCATGGCGCTCTGCTCGAAAAGTGCGCCTCCACGTCGACAGTTGCCAGCGCGAAATGCCATGCCGACGCGCCGTTGCCGCAACCCGGCGCGGACCCGCCAGGCTCTCCATCACGATCCGGAGCTTCTCATCCTCGCTCCAGCGACGACGACGACGTCCTGTCTCGACGATTTCCAGACGCTCAAAAGAATTGTGCTTGTGGCTGCCCATACGCACAGTCTCTTACCGCGACGAACAGGCCGAAAGGCGGTTCAGGCCGTAGGCGTAGGAATTTTCACGCCCGTCCGCTTGGAAAGTTGGCCGATCGAAAACATCGAATATCCTCTTGAACCTCTAGACACTAGCATTACAGTTGCGCTTTCTGTTGGCTTCTGAATCCATGGGTTTCCATGATTCGGAGGTCATGGATGACGGGGCTATCGATCGAGGCGACGCTGGAACTTTGGGCGTCTTCGCTGCGGATGTGAAGGCGCGAATTCAGCCGCTGTTTCGCCAGAAACTGAACCGCCCCGAGTTTGTCGGAGGCTCCAACTCTTGAGAGACTGGAGCCATGACGAAGAGAACTCCGCCGTTTAGTCCCGAGGTGCGCGCCCGCGCGGTTCGGATGGTTTTGGATCACAGGGAGG
>NZ_JAAAMJ010000048.1 GCF_010500835.1 Aurantimonas aggregata
GGCGCCAATCTGACGACCGCCCCGGCCGTCGCCCCCGCTCGCCCCGAAACCGCAACCTCAAAACCCGAACATCCCGAACCGCGCCGCCACCGCGAGCGCGCCCGAAAAGCATGGGCGACACCGACCCCACAGTGCCGCCAACGTCCAACGGGACTGTCAGGCGCGCCCTGATGCATGATCCGGGCTAGCTCGGTCCCACGTGGGCAGACGGTCGGGGTGCGTGTCGGTGCCGTCATGGTCGGCGGCGGCGCGCCGGTTGTCGTGCAATCGATGACCAATACGGATACGGCCGATGTCGCCGCGACCGTCGTACAAATCGGCGCGCTTGCGCACGCGGGCTCGGAAATTGTCCGCATCACAGTCGATGGCGACGAGGCCGCCGCCGCTGTACCGAAAATCCGCGCACGACTGGACCGGCGTGGCGTCATGGTGCCCCTCGCCGGCGATTTCCACTACAACGGCCACCAGCTCCTCAGTGATCATTCGGGTCTGGCCGAGGCCCTTGAGGAGTATCGCATCAATCCAGGCAATGTCGGTTTCAAGGACAAGAAGGATCGTCAGTTCGGGATCATCATCGAGATGGCGATGCGACACGGCAAGGCTGTGCGCATTGGCGGCAATTGGGGTTCGCTCGACCAGGAACTCTTGACGAGCCTGATGGAGGAGAACGCCAGATCGAAGCGTCCGCTCGACGCCCGCGCGGTTACGCGCGAAGCGATGCTGCGGTCCGTTCTCTTTACGGCGACCCGCGCGGAAGAAATGGGGCTCGCCCGTGACCGCATCATGCTTTCGGCCAAGGTCTCGGGGGTGCAGGACCTGATTGCCATCTATCGCGAGCTGGCGCGCCGCTCGGATTATGCCTTGCACCTCGGCCTCACCGAAGCCGGCATGGGTTCCAAGGGTATTGTTGCCTCCTCTGCGGCAATCGGCATTCTGCTTCAGGACGGTATCGGGGACACGATCCGATTCTCACTCACCCCTGAGCCCGGCGGCGACCGCACGCTGGAGGTCAAGGCCGCGCAAGAGCTCCTTCAGACGATGGGGTTTCGCAACTTCGCGCCGCTCGTCGCCGCCTGTCCGGGCTGCGGCCGGACAACGTCGACCGTATTCCAGGAACTCGCCCGAGATATTCAAACGTGGATTGCCGCCTCGATGCCTGTGTGGCGGAAGACATATCCGGGGGTCGAGCGCCTGAAAGTGGCCATCATGGGCTGCATCGTCAACGGGCCGGGCGAATCCAAACATGCCGATATCGGAATATCGCTGCCCGGCACCGGGGAACAGCCCGCGGCGCCCGTGTTCGTTGACGGACGACGGGCGGTAACGCTGCGCGGACCGATGATTGCCGAGGACTTCAAGACATTGGTCCAGGACTATATCCGGAAACGCTACAGCATCAGCCAATCCAGGGGCGCGGATGATCCGCGCGGCGAAGGGGCCGACCATCTTGGCCTCACAAACTCTAGCGGGGGAAGTCTGTGATGGATAGCGATCAAGGATCCGCCGCTCGATCGGTACTCGCCGCCGGCGCCTCCACCGAAAAGGCAGGGCTGCCGAGCCGGCACACCACAATTGGTGCCGAGCGCGCACCGCATCGCTCGTTCCTCTATGCGATGGGCCTGTCGGTGCGCGAAATCGCCCAGCCTTTCGTCGGCGTGGTGACGACATGGAACGAGGCCGCCCCCTGTAACATCACGCTTTCGCGCCAGGCTCAGGCGGTCAAGAAGGGCGTGGCGGCGGCCGGCGGCACGCCGCGCGAGTTCACCACGATTACGGTGACCGATGGCATTGCCATGGGCCATGCCGGCATGAAGGCCTCTCTAGTCAGCCGCGAGGTCATCGCCGACTCTGTCGAACTCTCCGTGCGTGGCCATTGCTACGACGCCCTGGTCGGGGTCGCCGGCTGCGACAAGACCCTGCCGGGGCTCATGATGGCGATGCTGCGCCTCAACGTCCCGTCCGTATTCCTCTACGGAGGCTCGATCCTGCCAGGGCGATTCCGCGGCAAAGACGTTACGGTGCTCGACGTGTTCGAGGCGGTCGGGGCACACGCGGCCGGAACGATGAGCGATGCGGACCTCGCCGAGCTGGAGATGGTTGCATGCCCGTCTGCCGGTTCCTGCGGCGGCCAATATACCGCCAACAGTATGGCCTATGTGTCGGAGGCGATCGGGCTCGCGCTGCCAGGTTCAGCCAGCACCCCGGCGCCCTATGAGTCCCGTGACCGGTTTGCGGATGCTGCCGGTCGCGCTGTGATGGCTTTGCTCGAACTCGGCCTGCGGCCGCGTGACATCGTCACACGCAAGGCGCTCGAGAATGCGGCCGCAGTCGTGGCGGCGACCGGCGGTTCGACCAACGCCGCGCTGCATCTGCCCGCCATGGCGCACGAGGCCGGCATCGCCTTCGACATCTTCGATGTCGCCGAGGTATTCCGGCGCACGCCGCTTATCGCCGACCTCAAGCCAGGGGGACGCTATCTTGCCAAGGACGTGCACGAGATCGGTGGCGTGCCGGTGGTGCTAAAAGCGTTGCTCGACGGTGGCTTCCTGCATGGCGACTGCCTGACGGTGACCGGCCGCACCCTGGCCGAGAACCTGCAAGGCATACGGTTTCCCGAAGGACAGGACGTCGTTCGGCCGACGACGCGGCCGCTGTCGCCAACCGGCGGCCTAGTCGGCCTTTCGGGGAATCTCGCGCCGGAAGGCGCCATCGTGAAGGTGGCAGGTCTGCACACGTTGACCTTCAGCGGTCCAGCGCGGGTGTTCGACCGGGAGGAGGATGCCTTCGCGGCGGTCATGCAGCGCCGCTACCAAGCGGGCGATGTGCTCGTCATCCGCTACGAGGGTCCGCGCGGCGGGCCTGGTATGCGCGAAATGCTGTCCACCACCTCGGCAATCTATGGCCAGGGCATGGGCGAGCAGGTCGCGCTGATCACGGATGGGCGATTTTCAGGCGCGACCCGCGGCCTCTGTGTTGGTCACGTCGGGCCGGAAGCTGCGGTCGGCGGCCCGATCGCGCTGATCGAGGATGGCGACGTGATCGAGATCGACGCCCTGCGTGGCACTTTGTCTGTCCGGCTAGAAACCGAGGAGCTGACAGCGCGCCGCGCGCTCTGGCAGCCGCGCCAGCATGACTTTCAGTCGGGCGCGCTGTGGCGCTACGCTCAGACGGTTGGACCCGCCGGCAAGGGCGCCGTAACCCATCCCGGCGCGGTGGCGGAAACCCATGTCTACGGCGAAATATGATCAGCGCTTCTCTTCTGCGGGTAAGATCATGACTGCCGTATTCATCACATCGACGGGCACCGGTATTGGCAAGACGTTCTTGACGGCAGGACTTGTTCGCTATTTCCGAGACCAAGCCCGAAGCGTGGAAGCCTACAAGCCTGTGATCAGCGGCTTCGATCCTTCGGCGCCCGAGGCAAGCGACACAGGGGTTATTCTCTCCGCGCTCGGTCGCGGGGTGACAGAAGAGGAAATCGATCGCATTTCCCCGTGGCGCTTTGCGGCACCGCTCTCTCCCAATATGGCCGCCAGCAAGGAAGGACGAGAAATCGATTTCCAAGCGCTCGTGACCTACTCGCGCAAGTGTGCGGCCTCCGCCGACGTCGCACTGATCGAAGGCGTCGGCGGAATCATGGTGCCATTGGACGGTCGCCACACGGTTCTTGATTGGATGTTGGAAATTCGCCTGCCGACCCTTCTGGTCGTCGGCAGCTATCTCGGCACCATAAGCCACACATTGAGCGCGCTGGACGCTCTCGAGCATAGGGGGCTCGAAGTGCGGGCGATTGTGGTCGACGAGACCGTCGAAAGCTCGGTGGCGTTCGAAGATACCGTCGCCACGATCAAACAGTTTGCGCAACAGACCGAAGTCGTTGCGTTGCCACACCTGGAAGGCGCGTCGCAGGCCCACCCGGCTTTTGCGAATATTGGACAGAGACTATGACGGGTCGCCGACGTTCCGAACAAGCGCAACTTTGGTCAATCCAAATCTCAAGTCTAGCGATGACGCCCCTTGGTAGAGGTGCTCTGCATTCAGGACACAACGTCGGCGATGATCTTGGACGACAAGACGGTCGTGTACGCCGAATGGCAGCCGGAAGCGCCCTCGATGCCGACATCTGACCAGCCGGCGACCGAGGCTTCAACTACCGATAGTTTGGTGCGATTGGTCATACGGCAGCCTGACGACTGGCATGTTCATCTTCGTGATGGAGAGCTGCTCAAAGCAGTTGTCAATCACACCGCGCGCCAGTTCGCGCGCGCGATCGTGATGCCGAACCTTGATCCACCAGTGACGACAATGGCCGCGGCGGAGGCCTATCGTGGTCGCATCCGGTCGGCCGTCGCGCCAGGTCTCGCCTTCACACCCCTCATGACGGCCTATCTGTCGGACGAAATCGATCCGGCGGAGATCGAGCGCGGTTTCACATCGGGCGTGTTTACCGCGGCCAAGCTCTATCCGGCGCATGCGACAACCAATTCCGCCCACGGGGTGACGGACGTCACGCGGATCTACCCTGTCCTTGAACGGATGCAGCGCCTTGGCATGCCGTTGCTGCTGCACGGCGAGGTGACGGATCGGCACGTCGATATCTTCGATCGCGAGGCGGCGTTCATCGACCGCGTCCTCACCAAGATCATTGCGGCTTTCCCCGCGCTCAGGATCGTCCTGGAGCACATCACGACCGAAGAGGCGGTGCGCTTCGTCGAAGCCGCCGGACCGAACCTCGGAGCCACCATCACGCCCCATCACCTGGTGATCAATCGCAACGCCATGTTTGAGGGCGGCATCCGCCCGCACCTTTATTGTCTTCCGGTCGCCAAGCGTGAGCGGCATCGCCTGGCGTTGCGCCATGCCGCGACCTCGGGAAATCCAAAGTTCTTCCTCGGCACGGACTCGGCGCCGCATGCGGTTGGCGAGAAGGAGTCCGCTTGCGGCTGCGCCGGCATCTTCAACGCGCCTGTGGCGCTCGAAACCTATGCCGCGGTGTTCGAGGAGGAAGGGACGCTTGACAGGCTTGAGGGCTTTGCCGCCGAACATGGTCCGCGCTTCTACGGCCTGCCGCTCAATGCGGGTCGCGTCGTGATTGAACGGACGGCTTGGCGCGTCCCGCAGGCAATCGTCGCCGCCGATACCCGCATCATGCCGTTCCAGGCCGGCGCCGAACTCGCGTGGAGATACAAAGGATCGCTCGAAGAGGCCGGGCGAGCAGAGCATGAGTGATGCGCGGCGCCCTTATGCCGGACGGCGCGCCGTCCTCGCCACCATGCATCGCAAGGAAGAGGCGATCGCGCCCGCGATGTTTTCCACGCTGGGCCTCATTATTGCACCGACCGCCGGGCTCGACACTGACCAGCTCGGGACCTTCTCGGGTGAGATCCCGCGTGACGGAACAATGCTTGAGGTGGCTGTTCGCAAAGCCCGTCTCGGCATGAGCGCCGCGGGCGTGCCTCTCGGGCTTGCGAGCGAAGGCTCGTTCGGTCCGCATCCCGCGATTCCGTTTATTCCGGGCGGCATAGAGCTCCTAATCTTCGTTGATGACGAGAGGGGAATCGTTGTCCACGAAAGCCTCATCGTGGAGGCGACGAATTTCGACCATCTGGTGGTTTCCCCCGGCGACGCGCTTGAGCCCTTCCTCGGGCGTATCGGCTTTCCGGCCCATGGCTTGGTCGTGCGGCCAAATGAGGGGGAGCCGACTGCCGTGCTCGCCAAGGGCATTGTCGCACTGGACAGTCTGACCCGCGCGATTGCCGAGGCCGCTGCCGTGTCACCCGATCGCCGGGCGCGCTTGGAAACGGATATGCGCGCACAACTCAATCCGACGCGGATGAAGAGTCTCGCGACTTTAGCCGACCGTCTCGCGCGGCGGTTGGCGACGCTCTGCCCCGGCTGTGGCGCGCCTGGCTTTGGCCGAACCGATACGCGCGTCGGGCTTCTTTGCGAAACCTGTGGCACCCCGACCGAGATGATCGCCGCAGAGGTGTTCGGGTGTCCTGCCTGCGATTATGCGGAAGAGCGACCGCGCTTCGACGGATTGCAGCGCGCGCCGACGCAGCACTGTCCGGAGTGCAATCCATGACACGCGGGGGCGCGTTCCACGCTGCGCGATCAGCGGATGGCAAACTGCAGACTGCTCCTGGAGGTGTCGTCGTCTCGGTTTGCTGCGCTCGCCCAGGCGGCCCCCGCAATCACCGCGACCTATGGAAAGCTAAAACCTTGCCGGAGTCCCTTTCGCTTGACAGACCACCTTCGGGCTCATGACGCGGCACTTGAGCGCCTGCGCGCGCTGCATCCGCTAAAGATCGACCTTTCGCTCGATCGCATGGAGCGTCTCTGCGCCGTATTGAAACGACCGCAGTGCCGCTTGCCGCCTGTCATTCATGTCGCGGGAACGAATGGCAAGGGGTCGACCATCGCCTTCCTGCGGGCCATGGCAGAGGCCGCAGGCCTCCGCGTCCATGTCTTCACCTCACCCCATCTCGTGCGCTTCGCCGAACGTATCCGGCTGGTGGGCACGTTGATTTCTGAGGATCACCTTGGCGACCTGCTCGGGCGCGTCGAAGCCGCGAACGGCGGTGAGCCGATCACCTTCTTCGAGATCACCACAGCAGCGGCGTTGCTCGCGTTCGCCGAGACGCCAGCCGATCTGTGCCTGGTCGAAGTGGGGCTCGGCGGGCGCTATGATGCTACCAACGTGATCGAGCGGCCCGCAGTCTCGGTGATTGCGCCGGTTGCCCTCGATCATTGCGAGTTTCTTGGTGACACGACCGGACAAATCGCCGGTGAGAAGGCCGGCATCATAAAAATAGGGGTGCCTTGCATTTCTGCGCGTCAGACAGGCGACGCGTCCATCGTGATCAATTCAGTGGCCGAGAGGGCGGGTTCACCCCTCAGTCTTGCCGGCCGCGACTTCGACACCTGGCCGGAGCACGGCGGCATCAGGTTCCAGGATCACACGGGGATTCTTTGTTTGCCGTCGGCCCGGTTAACTGGTGCCCATCAGATCGGGAATGCCGGTCTTGCTGTGGCCGCGGCGCGCATGCTCGAGCTTTCCGACGCATCAATCGCCGAGGGCCTGGGAAACGCGACCTGGCCGGCGCGGATGCAGCGATTGACGACGGGCTCGTTGGCTAAGCGAGCGACTGCACGCGGCGCCGATCTGTGGCTGGACGGCGGTCATAACCCGCATGCGATGGCCGCTGTTGCGCGGGCACTCGCCGACTTCAGGAACCAGGACAGCCAGCCGATCGTGGTTGTGCTGGGGCTGCTTGCCAACAAGGACGCCAAAGGCGTTTTCGCGTCACTTCGGCCGGTTCTTCCTTTCCGCCTTATCCTCGTCGGGTTCGAAGCGGATGCGGCGACCGACCCGGCGATGCTGGCGAAATCCGCGCGAGAGGCGGGCTTGAACGCGGAGATAGCGCATGACGTATCCGCGGCCCTGGATGTTACGCTGGCCAAGGAAGGACCGCCGCCGCACGTTCTGATCTGCGGGTCGCTTTATTTGGCGGGCGAGGTGCTGGCGATGAACCCTGAAAGCTGGCCGAGATGAGCTTTAGTGGGTTTGATGGAATTTGCGATCAGATAGTGCATTGTTTTTCGCAGCCAGTGGGCCTTGGATTAGCGTTTGATCAATTCCGCGAGCAGCGGATTAGGGAAGCGTCTCTTCTGCGTGATCGCGTAAAAGGTCTCGCTGAGATTTGCAATCGGACAGACCTCGACCAGTTCGCCGGCCGCCAGTTCGTCGCGCACGACGATGGGAGGCACCAGCGTTAGCCCATCGCTTTCCCGGGCCAGCAGGCGCAGCATGGCCATGTCGTCGACCTCGGCCAGGATGATCGGGCGGACGCCGGCGAGTTCGAGCAACCGGTCGAAGGCGACGCGGATTTCGCTGTCCAAGCTGGGAAGCAGGATCGGCTCGGTGCGAAGGTCTTGAGGAAAGCGGAACCGGCGGCGCTTGGCATTGGGTCGACCGACCAGCGCGACCGGTTGTTGGTCGAGCAGATGGCTGCGCAGGCTCGCCCGCGCGTCATCCTTCGGCGCACTGTTGGCCAGCACCACGTCGACCGCATGGGCCTCCAACTGCGCGAGCAGTTCCCGCATCGTGCCGGATCGCACGATCAACTCGACGTCCGCGCGGCCGACCAGCGGGCGGAGAAACTCCAGTTGAAAGTTCCGCGACAGGGTCGTCAGCGCGCCAACGCGCAACACCTGCCGGCTGTTGAGGGGGCGGCCCTGCATCGTGCTGACAAGCTCGTCGCCGGCCTGGAATACGGTGTCGGCATAGTCGAGCGCGATCCGGCCGGCCTCGGTGAGGAGGAGACGCTTGCCGGCCCGCTCGAAGAGCGGATGGCCAAGCTGCTGTTCCAGCTTTCCCAACTGCACCGAGAGCGCCGACTGCGAAAGGCTCAGCCGCTCCGCGGCGCGGGTGAGGCTGCCTTCATGGGCGATTGCCCAAAAATAACGAAGGTGGTGGTAGTTTAGAGCCGCCATGGCGACACTCTATGAAACCGAACGATATGTTGCAATCTTTGTAATTTAGTGAACTCCATCGAAATGGTATGTCAAGGCGGCGGCGGTTCTGGAATCCTGGCACGGTCGGCCTAACGTCTCCGGTCAACGTTAGTGAAATTAAGGGGACGCGCGCCATGAGGTGTTCTGCATGAACGGCAAACTCCGCAGTCTCCTTTTGGATTTCGACGGCACGATCGCCGAGACGGAACGCTTCGGGCAGCGTGTTGCCTACAACCACGCCTTCGCTGAACTGGGGCTCGACTGGCATTGGGACGAGACGCTGTACGGGGAACTTCTCGCGGTGGCTGGCGGCAAGGAGCGTCTGCGCTACTACCTTGAACGATGCCGCCCGGAGCTGCTCGACGACGCCATCGCATCCGGACTGATCGTCAAGGTCCATCATGCGAAGATTCGTCAATTCGCCAAGATTGCGCCGACGATCCCGCTACGACCGGGCCTGTTGCGGCTCGTGCGCGAGGCGCATGCGGCCGGCGTGTTGATCGCCATCGCGACGACGGCGTCCAAGCCGGGCGTCGAGGCTCTTCTTAGCCAAGACCCGAGCTTGTCCTCCATGATAAGCTTGATCGCCGCCAACGAAGCGGTGGAGCGCAAGAAACCAGAGCCTGACGTCTATCTCTGGGCTCTCGATCGCCTGGGGCTCGAGCCGGCTGATTGCGTGGCCATCGAGGATTCGAATGTCGGACTGCGTGCGGCACTGGCCGCTAACCTGCCGACGATCGTCACCTTGAGCGACTATACGGGAATGGATGACTTCACCGGGGCAAGTGCTGTGTTGTCAAATCTCGGCGAACGCGATGAGCCGGCGCGATCGCTTTGCGGCGTCAGACCGAAAGATGGGCTCGTCGACCTGGCGTTTATGCAAATGATCCGCGATTCCGCGAACGCCGAAACTGCGAGCCCGGTTAAGACGTAAGAGCATCTGCCATCTACCACTTTATCCAGTGAACGCCGCGAGCTTGTATTGCGCTCAAGCGCCTGCACCCTCTGTGATGAGCGGCGCGTTCAGGCATTCAGTTCCCCGTAGCGCCGCTTCGGCGAACCTACGGCGATCGCACCAAGACACGCTTCCCCAAGTGAAACTGCAGCAATCGGGACGGCCCGATCCGGTTGCCGCCCGACTTACGCCCTCGGCGTAGACCATTGGAAGGGCTGACCTGCCACTGAGCTGTCATCCAGCGGCAATTAGAGCCTCGGCGATTTCTGTTACGCCGTAGGGCGCGGGGTGAGCAACCGGCGGAGGCGCGGAGCCTTCATCGAGCGAAGCGTCGGAGCCGGTTGCGGTGAGGGTTCCGGCGAAGGCCGCCGGGGTCTGGTATCCGAGCGAGGAATGCGGTCTCGCAGTGT
>NZ_JAAAMJ010000049.1 GCF_010500835.1 Aurantimonas aggregata
CCGATCCCGATTATGCTCGCGCCGGGCGGTATCAGTCCAGGTCATGATCATCCTCCATCGTCTCGACAACGACGAGGAATCACAACTCACTGATATCGCTCAACCTCTTTCAAATCGGGCTCTAAGGTCGGTAAGGCAAAGCTCTACAAACTGGAAGCGGCGCCACCGAAGGTGCGCGAGATCGCTTGGAAAGCGCAAAGCCGACTGACGGCGCGCTACCGGGCTTTGATCGCCAGAGGGAAGAAGACGACGGTGGTCTGCACTGCCGTCGCGCGGGAACTCGTCGGCTTCATGTGGTCGGTCGCAAGGGAAGCAAAAGCCGCTTGATCTCGCCGCTCTCGAGAGCGGCCTCCTCCTCGCTCATGGGCGGGGGCGGGCCAGCGCGCCCGCCTGATCCGCAAGACGAGGACCGGGCTTGGCCTCTCGCAGTCCGAGTTCGCCAGCCGCTTCCGGGTTCCGGTCGGCACCTTGCGCGACTGGGAACAGGCAAGGGCAACCGCGCCAGATTTCGCTATGGCCTACGTTCGGGTGATCGGACAGCATCCTGATATGGTAGCGAAAGCCGTCGCATAGCTGGCGTTGCCTGTATGTCGTCGGTTTCGGGAATTTCGCGACAAAAGATGAAGTGAGACTATGACTAGAATCCCTCGCGCCACCTTAGACGAGGTGCGTGCCTTCCATGCGAAGATGATGGCGGCGGCCAGTAATTCCGCCGATGAACGTCTTGAGCGCATCTTTGAACTGGTCCCGCGTGAGGCGTTCTTGGGGCCGGGACCGTGGCAGATCATGGTGAACCGCCGCTATCTCGAAACCCCGAGCGCCGATCCCGTCTATGTCTATCAGAATGTTCTCGTGGCCCTCGATGCCGGAAAGGGTATCAACAACGGGGAGCCTTTCCTGCACGCGAGCTGGATTGGCGCTGCCGGCCCCAAGGCTGGTGACACCATTTGCCATGTCGGTGCGGGGACGGGTTACTACACCGCGCTGCTGTCAATGTTGGCATTGCCGCGCGGGAACGTCCATGCTTTCGAGATCCAGGAAAGCCTTGCGCAGCAAGCGCGGGAAAATCTCGAACCTTTCGAGGGCGTTTCGGTGACGCATGGCGATGCGACCGCCTTGCCGCTGCCTGCATGCGATCTGATTTACGTCAACGCCGGTGTCGTCGTACCTCCGGTCGCGTGGCTGAAGGCGCTGAAGCCGGGAGGGCGGATGATTTTCCCTTGGCAACCGGCCGAAGGGATCGGCCTCGCCGCGCTGGTGACGAGCACGGAATCCGCGTTTGCGGTCCGGCCTTTGATGCCGGCATGGTTCATCCCCTGCGTCGGGGCATCGGACGCCAATCAATGCACAAGAGCGCCGAGCATTCCCGAAGCTCGGGCTATTCGATCACTCCGGCTAACAAGCGATCAAAAGCCCGACGAAACAGCGGTCGCAATTTTTCCCGATATGTGGTTCTCGACGCTGGACCTGTCGCGGAAATCAGGCAGACCGTGCGGAAACTCGATCGGTGAACATCGATAGGCCCGAAACCTGCCGGGGTCGGCCCATTCCAGCGGATTTGCCGATTTCGGCCCTCCAGGGAGCGATCTGGACCTCATGATCGGCTTTCTGGCCGCCGGCTGCGGATTCGAGCGGAGCCGCGGCCCCTCACGCCCGCACGGCCGCGATCAGGCCCGGCACGCCGACGAGGGTGATGGCCCTTCGTATGTTGTAGGCGAGCGCCGTCAGGCTGAACTCGCCGCGAACCTTGTCGAGGCCCTTCATCAGGAAGGCGCCCTGGTTCATCCATTGCTTGATCGTGCCGAACGGATGCTCGACGGTTTCGCGTCGCCGGTCGAGAACCGCGGGACGGGCCGCCAGTCTTGCCGCCATGCGGTCGAGAACCGCCTCGTTCTCCAGCCGCGAGACGCGCTGGAAGCCTTTGGTGCAGCGGCTCCGCATGGGGCACGCCCTGCAGGCGTCGCGGTTGCAGTAATCGATCTTCAAATTGTCGCGCGATCGGCTCTCATAGCGGGGCGAAAGCGTCTGGCCTGCCGGGCAGATATAGACGTCCTTCTCCCGATCGTAGCGGAACTCGTCCTTGGTGAAGAAGCCTTCCCGAGCGGCGGGACCCCGGATGGGCTTGGGAACATAGGCGGTGATACCGGCCTTCTCGCAGGCCTCAATGTCCTCGATCTTGAAGTAGCCCCGGTCCGCCACCGCCTCGATCCGGTCTACGTCGAGCGTGTCCATCGCCGCTTCCACCGTCGGCGCCAGCAGGCCCATGTCGAGCACCTGGTTGCTCACCGCCTGCTCGGCGATCAGCTTGTGCTTCACGTCGACGGCCAGCTGGACGTTGTAGCCGACGCCCACCTTGGTCATTCGCGCCATCGCCCGGGCGTCGGGGTCGGTCAGCGAGATCTGGTCCGCGCCGCTGCGGTCCAGTTCCGCCAGAAGTGCCGTATGCCGATCGCGCTTTCCCTGGATCGCCGCGATCTTCTCGGCCAGCTTAGCGCCGCTCCTTCTCCTGCCGTTGCCGCCTTCCGCCCGCTCCTCGTCGGCATCGCCTTCGTCGAGCCGCTTCATGTAGTCGGCCAGCTTCTCATCCGCCTCATGGATGAACTTGGTCAGAGCGCCGCGCGTAAAGTTGCGGTCCTTGTTGTTCACCGCCTTGATGCGCGTGCCGTCCACCGCCAGCAGTTCCCGCCCGAACAGGTCGAGCTGGCGGCAGAGCACGACGAAATCCCGGAACACCGCCTTGAAGGCGGCTCGATTGTCGCGCCGGAAGTCGGCGATCGTCTTGAAGTCCGGCTTCATGTGCCGAATGAGCCAGATCACCTCGATGTTGCGAAGGGTCTCGGCTTCCAGCCGGCGGCTCGAGCGCACCCGGTTGAGATAGCCGTAGATGTAGAGCTTCAGGAGATCGGCGGGATCGTAGCCGGGACGGCCCGTCGCCTTCGGCGCGACACGGCCGAACCCGGCACCCGCCAGATCCAGCCCGTCCACAAAGGCGTCGATGAACCGGACGGGGTTGTCCGGCCCGACATAATCGTCCACCGCCTCCGGCAGAAGCAGCACTTGCGAGCGGTCAATTCCAGAACTGTGCGCCATAGCGCAGTCTACCGCGCCAGCCACCGCGGCGGAATCCGCTCACGCTGACTTTCCACACGGTCTGCGGGAATTTCGCGTCGGCGTGGGCCTCATCTCACTCGCAGGGACACACCTAACCGAACGTCGGAAAATCCGTCCTCTGCTACCGAGCTGCAAAGCGAGGCCCATTCGCAATTCATGCAGGCACGCCGGCCCTCGCTACTTCGGAAGGCCCAGCGCATTGTCTGTAGCATGTCCGGATTGAGCCTGATCCGCCCCCCTGGCCCGATCGTGCGGCACAACAGGACTGCAACGGCCTCAGCGGCGCGATCGTCCCGTTCAACGACGCTTTCGCGCAGGCAGTGGGAGTCTTCGTCGCCCAGGAGTGGAGCGCAGATATCGTCCGGACCTTCGACGATCAGAATATCCTCGCCCCGGTCGATCCGCCCCACGATCACGTCATAGTTTGCCGTGAACGCGGGGCTGTAGCCCTTTCCGACATAGGTCAGCATGCAAAGCAGATGATGGGCGCGAAGCCTGACCGTCAAACCTGATCCACCCTTTTGGCAGAGGGGGCCACGGCCCTGAGGGTAGCGGCACCGAGGGCGGACTTCAGGATCGCGCCGACGATGAACGGTAGAACACCGTGGACGATGGCTTGCTCTGCCCCGATCAGCACCGCGAGCCATGCCGCTCCGATCGTCAGGCACAAGGCATTACCCATCAGCATGACCGCGAATGCGCGAAGGACTCTGTTGCCGTTCCAGCCTCGTTCGGCCAGCCAACCCACCAGCATGCCAACGACAGGAAAGGCGAATAGATAACCGCCTGTTGCGCCCACGAAGTGATGAGCGCCGGCAGCACCGCCGGCGAGCACGGGCAGGCCAAACGCCCCCTCAACCAGCCATGCCGTGATAGTGATTCCGCCGAGGCGCCAGCCATACAGGGCGCCGACCAGCGTCACGGCGAAGGTCTGCATGGTGATCGGCACGGGCACCATCGGTACCTCAATATAGGACGACAGCGCCAAAAACAGCGTGCCGAGGGTCACGGCCACGAGCTGGATGCCGTGAGACCGGCTGTTCAGTTTCAGGGGGCTGAAAGCCGGCTTGAAAGAAGCAGAAGCGATATCGGACATAAAACCTCCTAGATGACGGCCAAAAATAATATAGATAATTTGCCATACTGATCTACTATTGAGTCCACACGATCTACGAAATGGCAACCCCGTGTCGAGTGGATTGATCGCTCGGCTGTCGGCCAGCTCATCCAACAATGGCAAAGGCATCACGCGTCTTCCCGGAGGCCATCCTGATCGGTCGTTGCCCGATCCACTGGACATGACGCGCCAGGATGCTGGAAGCGGTATCGACGTGGCCTTGCCGCAGAGCGTCCAGGATCGCGCGATGATCTTTGTCGGTGGGCGTTTCCCAATCGGAGCGCCAAGTCGCAAACAGAAAGCGGGCGCTCGCAGCGTGAAGATCGTCGATCGAGGCGAGAAGGCGGGGCATGGCGCAGGGCGTCAGAATCAGCCCGTGAAAGGTCCGATTCGCCCTCTCCCAGGAATGCACGTCTCGAGATTTGTCGCCTTGACGCGTGGCCTTCTCGGCCGCGTTGAGGATCGCGGGAGTGAGATGCGGTGCGGCGTGTCGGAGCGCCAAAACCTCAAGGGCAGCTCGCATCTCGGCGACTTCCTTGACCGCGGCAATGTCAAAGGCAGCGACCCTGACACCGCGCCTCGGCTCGCTGACAACGAGCCCTTGCGCTTCGAGACGCCGGAACGCCTCGCGTACGGGGACATGGCTCGCGCCGAACTCCTCGGCGATGTGATCCTGCCGGAGGCGCGAGCCCGGCTCTAGGCCGCCTAAAATGATACGGTCGGCCAAGGCGCGGCTGATCCGGCCCGAGATCGTGTCGTCTTGAACTTTGGTCGCGACTGTCATGCCTTATAGATAATTTGGAAGCGCGTTCGCTGTCGAGCGCGTCGCAACGAATGCCGGCTTCGCGAAATTCCTGATATTGCCGTCACGCAGACCACAGAATGCGAGAACTGGATTCATCTGTCTCCAGTGTGTAGTATGAAAAAATCATACTGACGCAGGATCTACATGAAGGATTGGACGATGGCCGCTGCTGAGAAACGGACATTCAGTCTGCCGAGCGAGCAGGCGAACTACATCGACAGCTTGGTCTCTTCAGGCACCTATGCCACGAGCAGCGAGGTCATTCGTGCCGGCCTCCGAGCCTTGCAGGAACGGGACACCGCTGTTGAACGCTGGTTGCGAGAAGAAGTCGTGCCAGTCGCCGCTGCCATGAAAGCCGATCCTGGCCGCGCGGTCTCCATAGATCAGGTCTTTGACGAAATCCGAACTCTTCACGCCGGGCGCCTGAAAGCTTCCGAGCGTGCCGCATAGAGTCGTCTTCGCGCCGGAAGCGCGGGACGATCTTTGGCAACTATATCTGTCCATTGCGGAATATTCGAGCGATGCCCGTGCCCTGGCCTATGTCGAGCGGATCGAAGCTTATTGCCGGGGTTTTGCAGATTTCCCGGAACGAGGAACCCGGCGGAATGACCTGTTACCCGGGTTACGGATCGTCGGCTTCGAACGCCGAGTTTCCATCGCCTTTCATGTCGGAGCTGACACGGTGACGTTCGATCGGATTTTGTACGGTGGTCGCGATCTCGGGGCCTTGTTCGATGACGCTTGAGATTGTCGCAAAAGTCGGTCGCGAAACTTTGATATTTGCGTCCGACTTTTGCGACGGAAATTCCCTTAAGCTTTCAACGCCGCCGATTTTGTCGCGAAACTTGGATTTTTGCGACGAGATCCATTATGAAACCTGCTGCTTTAACGTGCGTCCAACAAAACTGACTGCGGCAGCCACACCGTTTTCGTGGCCAATTTTCGTCCCGATTGCGCCTGCACGCGCGCGCATCACGGGATCATCGGTCGTCTTGAAGGCGGCCGCGAGCGTGGTCGCATCCAGGGTCTTGCGATCCAGGGGCTGGGGCCCGGCACCGAGCGCCGCGACACGCCTCCCCCAGAAGGGCTGATCTCCGAAGAACGGACAGATTATGGTGGGCAGGCCGGCGCGGAGCGACGCACCCGTCGTTCCAGCCCCGCCGTGGTGGAGTGCGGCACCGACGTGCTTGAACAACTGGTCGTGCGGCGCCGCGGCAATGACGTGAACATGCGACGGAACCTCGACCATATCGAGAGCACCGCCGCCAGTTGCAAGCAGCCCCCGCTTGCCGGCTCTGGCAAGACCTTCGATCACTTCCTGAGCAAGCATCCTAGGGTCAATGCCCGGCATGCTGCCGAAGCCGACATAGATCGGTTTGTCGCCGGCGGCGAGAAATGATTTCAGGCAGTCTGACATCTGCCAATCGGCGCCCTCATCCAGGAACCAGTAGCCTGAAACAAGGACCCGTTCACCCCAATCGGACGGCACCGGGACGACGTGCCGGCTATAGGCATAAACGGTTGCAATCGGGGCGACATTCGCCTTCCTACCCATGAGGCCAAGCGAGGTTTCGCGCCACTGCCCCAGCATCTTGCCGAACAGGACATCGGCGCCGCGCATCGCGAGGAGATGGCTCATCTTGTTGAAAGGCCCAAGTGACGATACGGGGAGCATCGGGCTCGGGAATGCTCGGGTCGGGGTAAATCCCGGCAGAGGCGAGGCGAGTATGACGGGAATGCCCAGGCGCTCCCCAAAATGCGGCACGGCCACCGATTTCGGGTGGTAGACGATCAGATCGGGATTGAAGGCCTTTACAGCCGCCCATTCCTCATCGAGCAGGCGACGCATCAGCGGCTTGATGTGCTTGAGGAGCTTGAAACCCGCGCTGAATCCCTGGCCGCCGGCGACGGCAGCCTTTCCGTCTGGTGTATCGAGCAGAGCCAGGAATTCGCCCGGCAAGGGCGCGAAGCGCACACCCTTCTCTTCCACGAACGATGCAAATTGCTTGGGCGCCGCGAACTGTACCTCATATCCCTGCTGCATAAGGCCAAGAGCAAGGGCGAGATAGGGTTGTACGTCGCCGCGCGTTCCAAGGGTCTCAATCGAGATTCGCATATGCTATCCGCAATCGATTTCCGCGCCGCTTCAGAACTTAGGATATTTGGGAATTCTGAACGACGAGGTTGGTGGACGACAGGCCGCTTCCGGGATGGCACGTGGCGATAGCTGCCCTTTGTGACGACGTGGCAAGCTGGGGGCGTTAGCGGCTGCTACCATCCGATATAGAGCGCCGCTCAGGGGAATTCCGTGCGCTCATTACTGCGAGGGCAGGGTGCCAGGGCGCAGGTACGAGAACATGTGCGCGACGTAGTCGGCCTTACCCAACTCGACGCCTTGGGCGCGCAGTATCGTGTAGGCGGTCATGACGTGGAAATAGAACTGCGGCAGCGCCCAGTCGCGGACGTACTGCTCGGCAGTGAGGTCGAACACCATGCCTTGGGGCAGTGCGTGGGCGATCGGCGTTGCTGGGTCCACCGCAGGCATGTCCATCGCGGCGACCTCGATCGCCGCGATGGTCTCGGCGATCCGATTCCGCGCTTCCGCGATCGAACCAGGGTGCTCGGCTGCATTCCGCCCCTCGTCCAAAAGGACCCCCACATAGGCCGGGAAAGCCTGCCCGCGGAGCCGGAACAAACCCTCCTGCGCCTGCACACATGCGAAGCGGACCTGCGTGGACAACGGGAACATGTCGGGGGCAAGCCGCGCGGCGAGCAGAGTCTCCGCCCCGCCGCCCGGCCTCTGCACCTCGGCCTTACCGAGCCAAGCTGAAAGCGCCCCCAGCATCTGCACGTAGGTTGGAATCAGAACGTCCGGCAGTGTCATATAGCTCTCTCCTGCGATCTTCGATCTAGGGCCGATCTGGCCTCTATATAGCTCGTCTGCGTCAGGCCGAACGTCAGTGCGACGTCCGCCCATCTCAGCCGCTCGGACACCGGGCCGCTACCGTACCGGACCTCGTCGAACCGCAAACCGGCTCAATGGCCGCTTCCGGGACATGGGCGCTATCCGCTCAACGTCTCGCATGGGTAGAAAACTGACGGACCGCTTCCGGGTGTCCGGTTCTGCGGCGATGACTGTCGGTCCCGGGTGGAAGAACGAACCCGCTTCCGCGGGAAGGGCGGCGGCTTCGTCGTCGGCGGACCGACACGAGCGCTCTGCGCTGATTGAGCATCGCCCGGTGCGGGCGGACGATCCTGGCTCCTTCACCCGAACGGAGCCTTCCCATGACGACCCTTGTCATTCCCGCCGCCGCGTCGGCGAGCCCGCTCCGCCAGCGTCTGATCGCCGACATGACGATGCGCCGCTTCTCGGCGGAGACGCAGCGCAACTACCTGCGCGACGTCGGCCGCCTGGCCTCGTTTCTCGGGCGCTCGCCCGACACGTCGAGCGCCGAGGACCTGCGCCGTTTTCAGATCGCGCAGCAGGAGGCCGGGCTCGGCGTGCCGACGATGAACGCCATCGTCTCGGCGCTGCGCTTCTTCTTCGTCCAGACGATCGACCGGCCCGATCTCGCCCGCAAGCTGGTGCGGCTGCGCTATCCCCCCAGCCTGCCTGATGTGCTCAGCCCGGACGAGGTGCGCCGCCTGCTCGGCGCCACCGTCTGCCTGAAGCATTTGGCGGCGCTCTCGGTCGCTTATGGCGCGGGGTTGCGAGCGTCCGAGGTGGCGACGCTGAAGGTCGGCGACGTCGACTCCACCCGGATGCTGCTGCGCGTCGAGCGTGGCAAGGGCGGGCGTGATCGCAACGCCATGCTCTCCGCCGACTTACTCGCTCTCCTGCGCGAGTGGTGGGTCGAGGGGCACCGGCAGGGCATCCTTCACCGTGAGGGCTGGCTGTTCCCGGGAGAGAGCTGGGCCCGGCCGATCTCGACCCGGCAGATCCACCGCATCGTGGTGGAGGCGGCGCGGGCGGCCGAGATCCCAAAGCGCGTCGGGCCACACACGCTGCGCCATTCCTTCGCAACGCATCTCTTGGAGGACGGCGTCGACATCCGGGTGATCCAGGTGCTGCTCGGCCACGCCAAGCTCGACACCACGGCGCTCTACGCCAAGGTCGCCACGCGCACGGTGCGTGCCGTCGTCAGCCCGCTCGATCGCCTCGCCCTGTTCCACCACGAGGAGGCTTCGCCCGGCTGAGGCGATGGGCGACCGGATCGAGGTCGCCGACATCCTGCGCGTCGCCGGACCTGCGTTCCGGACGAGCCGTGCCGGGCACCTGAGCCTGGCTGAGCTCAAGGTCATGTCGGCGATCGAGCACTGCCGCACCGCCGCGCTCGGCGGCCACACCGAGGCCTGCGCCTCGTGCGGCGTTATCCGCTGCGCCTATAATTCCTGCCTTATGGGCAGATCCAGTAATGGGGAGTCGGCGGCGATTTGATTGCCCTCTCGCGTCAGTCGCCGCC
>NZ_JAAAMJ010000005.1 GCF_010500835.1 Aurantimonas aggregata
GACTACGACGACATCGTCGCCCACTGCTGTGACGCTTGGAACAAGCTCGTCGATCAGCCCTGGAAAATCATCTCAATCGGAATGCGGGACTGGGCGCATGAGTTCTGATCAGCGCACGTTGGTATAAGCCGCAAAAATGAGCAAGCCCCCTCTCCGCCAGAGTGTCGCGGCACCCTCCCTCTGGCATCCTTCCCTTCCGTTCGACGTTCTACACCGAACCAACCGACGCGGGAGGACGGCGATGACGGAGACGGCGGAGAAGAGCGATCCCAAGCTCTGGGAAAAGGTGAAGGCGAAGGTCACGAAGGGGTCCAAGGGCGGCAAGCCGGGGCAGTGGTCGGCGCGCAAGGCGCAGCTGGCGACGCATGAATACCAGGCGGCCGGCGGCGGCTATGTCGGCGAAAAGGCCGACGACAACAGCCTGCAGCAATGGACCGACGAGGACTGGGGCACCAAGTCCGGGGCCGAGAGCGGCAAGAGCGGCGAGCGCTATCTGCCGAAGAAGGCCCGCGCGCATCTGAGCGACGCGGAATACCAGCGCACCAGCGACAAGAAGCAGCGCGACACAAAGAAGGGTCGCCAGTTCTCTGCCCAGCCGAAGGACATCGCGAAGAAGACCGCCCGGGATCGCGGCGGGGCTGCGAGCAAGGCCGATCTCTATGGCGAGGCCAAACGGCGCGACATCGCGGGACGCTCGAAGATGTCCAAGGCCGAGCTGGAGAAGGCGTTGCGCGCGTGACCTGCGGGCTGGCTGCCAGATCGTGTTCCCGTTTGCCCGAACGTCGATCCTGAGAACCCACCGTTACATATCTTAACGTCAAGGCCGAAAATCGACCGCAGATTCCGGGTAGCTATCCTCCATCGACAGAACGGGAGGGGCCCTTGAAGGGACGACTGACGATCAGCACGGCGAAGCATCCTGGCCGCCGGCTGGGGATCCAGACGCTGATATCGGGAACCGTCATGGTTGGCCTGACGCTTGCGGTGAACGTCGATCTCCCCTCACTGCTGTGGCCGCTGGGGGGAGAGATGCATGTGCCGGCCGTGTCGGGCGTTCCGGCCGAGCCCCGCTACGACAGGGATGAAGTCCCCGGCCGCGGCAATCTGAAGACCGCCAGCGTCATGGCTGCCGGAAAGGGTCAGCGCCTGCCAGCGCTGGCGAGTCAGGCGGCGGTTGCGCCATCGCCCAGCGGGCCGACCCGCCCCATCGTCGAGGCTTCGCTGCCCAGCGACGTCGTCCTGTTCGACCAATGCATGCCGTCATGCGAGTCGCAGGATCCGCTGCTGGCCGCCAACCGCGCTTTCCCGGACGCGACGCCTTCGCCTGCGGCTCCCGCCATCCAGATTACGCGATACGTCGAGGAGAAAGTGCAGGTGACCGCGACGCGAGGCGGGGAAACAGGCCTCGTCGAAGCCGTCTCCTCGCGCCTGGCCGCGGCCGGACAGGCTGGATTTCGTGTCGTCGCGGGCGGGCTGACTTCCCTGTCGCCCTGGTAGCTTGCCGAATGCCATACGGGCCGTGAACGAGACCGCCATGCATCGCCTGGTGGCGGGAAGTTCTCCGGAGCGGTGCGTCACACGGTCGGAACCGTGCCTCCGTCGATCACGTATTCCGTGCCGGTGATCGCGGCGGCGCGCGGCGATACCAGGAATGCAATGAGGTCCGCCACCTCGCCCGGCCTCGCGGGACGGCCCAGCGGAATGCCGCCCAGGCTGTCCATGATGATCTTCTGGCCGCCCTCGTAGTCGGTTCCGGCCTGGTCGGCGAGACGCTCCGCGAGCCGGACCGCGGCATCCGTCTCCACCCAGCCCGGCGAGACGCGGACGACGCGCACTCCCTTCGGCGTCACCTCTTTCGACAAGGCCTTGCTGTAGGTCGCCAGCGCGGCCTTGGCCGCCGCGTACGCCATGGTGGATTCCGGCAAGGGGAGTTCGTGCTGGATCGAGGTGACGTGGATCACAACGCCGTGGCCACGGTCCGTCATGCCGGGAACCAGGGCCCGGTCGAGCCGAACCGCCGCCATCAGGTTCTGGTCGAGTTCCCGCGTCCAGGTCGCGTCGTCGAGGGCTGAGAAGCCGCCGCCGGGCGCGCTCGAGCCGCCCACCACGTTGACGAGAATGTCGACGCCCCCCATCGTTGCCTCCGCGAATCCTGCGAGTTCGGCGCAGCCGGCGGGCGTCATCAGGTCGGCGGCCACGAAATGAACCGCTTCCGGCAGATCGTCCGGTTTCGACCGGGCGCTCGTTGCGACGCGGGCACCGGCGGCGATCAAGGCCAGGACGACGGCTCTGCCGACCCCCTTGGTCCCGCCGGTCACGACGGCACGATGACCGGCAAGGTCGATCCAGCCGGCCATCACTTGATCGCCAGCAAAGCGATCCGACCGTCGCGTAGCGTGAAGGCGTGGTCGAGCGTCACCGGACTTCCGGGAAACGCGCCTGTGACCTCCGCCGGCACGATCATCTCGTCGTTCCTGGTCTCGACGGAAAGCGGCCGTGACGTGAAGGGCGTGCGCTGCATCGTATCGAGACGCCAGGCCCGGATCGCGGCGATGCCTTCATGTTGCTTGCCTTCGTCGTGCACGACGGCATCTTCGGTGAAGATGGCGGCCAGTGCATCGAAATCAGCGTCCGGCGCACTCGCGAAATAGGCTTCGATGGGTTTCGGCAGGATCGTCATCAAGCTCTCCTTGGCGTCAGGCGCGACGCGCCTGTTGCGATGAAAAAGAAATCGCCATAAGCCAGTCCGATGACAAGTACGCACGAAGAAGTCGGGTACTTACCCCCGAGTAAGCCAGTCGAGCATACCCCCATTTCTGCCGCTTCCGGGGTCGAGGAAGTGATCCGGATGCTGGAGGGGCGCTGGAAGCTGGTGATCCTGTTTCACCTCTTCGGCGGCAAGCTCCTGCGGTTTTCCGATCTCGAGCGGGCCATCCCCGCGATCTCGCAGAAGATGCTGATCCAGCAGCTCCGCCAGATGGAGGCCGACGGCATTGTCACCCGGCTTGTCCACCACCAGGTCCCGCCGAAGGTCGAGTACGGGTTGACCGACTGGGGCCAGTCCCTGTGTCCGTCGCTCGATGCGCTGCTGAAATGGGCTGCTGCCCGACCAGGTAGCTGAGGCCTTTTGGCAACAAACAGTTGCCTCACCGACACGTGTCCGCCCTCGCCGCGACAATATTGGTAACGACTGACGGTCATGATCGCGGAACGACGAGTCGGGCTCACGCCCGACGACGCGACCGACATGGCGCCTTCGCCGCTTGCATTGCAGGAGACCTCTTCCTTGTCCTTCCCAAAAAGCGCCTTCTCCCGGCGCCATCTTTTGCTCGGCCTGTCGACCCTGGCGCTGTCGGGCTGCGTGAGCACGCCGCCTGCGGCGACCGTCGCGCCGACCCCGGCAGCGCCGCCGCCGACACCGCCACGCCCGATGATGTACGACGCGATGCCGAACGAGCAGTTCTTCGTTCCGGCGGTCGACGTCTCCAAGGTCGATCCGGCGTTCTGGCGCACCCAGGTGCCGAACACCACCAACGAGCCGCCCGGCACGCTGGTCGTCGATACGGACGCGAAGTACCTCTACTTCACCCAGGCCGACGGCTCGGCGATGCGCTACGGCATCGGCGTCGGCCGTGACGGGTTTTCCTGGTCGGGCCGTGCGCGCGTTCAGTACAAGCGCAAATGGCCGAAATGGACTCCGCCGGACGAGATGGTGGCGCGCCAGCCGGAGCTCCAGCCCTACTCGATCGCCAATGGCGGCATGCCGCCCAGCCTGACCAACCCGTTGAGCTCGCGGGCGCTGTACATCTTCCAGGACGGCAAGGACACGCTCTACCGCATTCACGGCACGCACCAGGAATGGTCGATCGGCCGCGCCGTCTCGTCGGGCTGCATCCGGATGCTCAACCAGGACGTCGCCGATCTTCATGATCGCGTGCCGGACGGCACGCCGATCGTCGTCCTGCCGTCCCGCGCGGCACCGATGGCCGTCTGATCGGAATTTGATGCAAGGCACGCCAGCGGGACGACCGTCGTGGTCGTCCCGCGAATGTACCGAGACGTCGTGCTGGCGCTGCGGAATGGCAAGCGAACCGTTGCATGGCGACAACATCGCGCGCCTCTTTGCGGTTTTCGGCACAGCTTTCCGTCACCCGGCGGCGACGATCTCGAATTCGACGATATCCTGACAGATCAGGGACCTGCGCTAGCCCAGCGTGAGCGCGCTGTCAGGCAACACTCATCCCGATGCGGGCCGCTGGCCACGCTGCATTCCGGGACCGACTCGCGAAACCCGCGGGTGAAAAGACCGACAGCGCCAAGGCGGAGCAGGAACGACATGATCGTCAACAACATCCATCGCGCCGGCCTCCTCGCCGTGACGCTGCTCATGCTCGGCGGCTGCTCGACCGTCACTGACGCGCCGCGTGCCATCCTCGGCTATGCCGCCCCTGGCCTCGTCGGCGATTCCCGCTACGCCGCGTTCGAAGACAATGGCCGCAATATTCCGGCGATCCCGGCCACGTTCCTCACCGACGAGAACGTCCGGCAGGTGGTCGATTTCTACGGCTCGGAAGCGCCCGGCACGATCGTCGTCGATCCGGCTGCGCATTTCCTCTATCTCGTCGGGGAAAACGGCAAGGCGCTGCGCTACCGCGTCGGTGTCGGCAAGGCCGGCTTCGCCTTTGCCGGCAATGCCACGGTCGCGCGCAAGGCCGAATGGCCCGGCTGGACGCCCACCGCCAACATGCTTCGCCGCGAGCCGGAGCGCTTCGGCCCCTATGCCGGCGGCCTCGAAGGCGGGCTCGGCAACCCGCTTGGCGCCCGTGCCCTCTATCTCTACCGCGGCGGCCGCGACACCTATTACCGCATCCACGGCACCAACGAGCCCTCGACCATCGGTCGCTCGGTGTCGTCCGGCTGTATCCGGATGTTCAACCAGGACGTCATCGATCTCGAGAGCCGCGTGCCCGTGGGCGCGACGGTGGTCGTGCGCAGCGCGGCAGGACCCGTCGCCTAGCGGCGCCTTCCGGCTCGGCTTTCTCAGATCACGGGGCCGAACCCGGCCTCGTGATCGCTCAACCTGGGTTCAGTGCGTCGCACCCGACCCGCCGACCGCGACGATCGTGTAGGGCACGCCCTCGACCGCGATGGTCCGCTCTTCCTCGAAATTGTCGCTCGACACGAGCCGCACCAACCCTTCGCGCGGATCGGTGATGGCGATGTGGTCCCCTGCGACGGCAAGGCGCGGACGCGGATCGCGCCAGTGGCCATCCATCGAATAGGGTTCCGTCACCCGCGCGCTCTTCTCGATCGTGCCCGAGACGACGTCCAGATGATGCAGCTGTCCGTCCTCGGTCAGGATGTAGGCGTCGCGCGGCTTGGCCGGATCGAGGGCGAAGTCGACGCGCCGGGTTGGCAGGTCGATTTTGCGGAATACCTCGTCCGCGCCCGGCTCGATCACCACGACGGCGCTCGGCCCGTAATTGCCGAGGAAGAACTGCATCGCGGTTCCGCCCTTGAGGGTCGACACGTTGCCCTCGCCGAGATCGGCCGTTGCGATGTGCTCGAGCGTCGGCGCTGCTGATCCACGCGATGGGGTCGCGACGACGATCCCGTCCTTGCAACCGAAGGCGAAGACCCGGGCCGACTGCGCCTGGCCGTGCACGCCGGGGCACGCGACGATTTCGCCGACCCGCTCACCCTCCGCATCGAGCACCATCAGCCCAACGCGCGGCGCTTCCGGATCCGCGCCGGGCACGGAGACCACGAGGAAATCGCCCATCGGCGCGGCGAGGCCATGATGCGCCGCTCCCGGCGTCAGGGTGCGCGGCTGGAACTTGCCATCCAGGAGTTGGCTCTCGGGAAAGAGCGTGATGTTGCCGCTCCCGTCGTCGAAGACCGCGATCGTGCCCGAGCCCTCGATCACATGCGCCGGCTTGACGCCTTCGATCGTGGTGGGCAGCAGCCTGGCGTCGCCGACGTCGATGTCGCCGTGGTCGCCATGGTCTTCGAACGAGATGCCCGTTGCGATGACTGCCACCTTGCCGGCATCACCCTGCACAGCGAAGATCGTGCGGCCACTGGCGCTTGGGTACAATGCCGGCGTCTGTTCGATCGCGAACTCCCCAGCGCTGGACCCGTCCTCGACTTCGACGGCGCGGACGACGCCGTCGACATGATCGCCGATGAACAGCCGGTAATGCGTCTCGGCGCCGCGGTCGTGGGCGTGGTCCTGCGCCGCAGCGCTCCCCATCGCCAAAGCGCCAAGAGCCGTCGCCCCGAACAGCAGTTTCGTCACGGATGTCAGACCGTTCATGTTCTCAATCTCCAGGCTGCAATGCCCATTTGTTACGGTATAACAATACAAATGACCAGCCCCGATCGAGCCGCTCGCGCTGAAAACGCTCTCCCAGAGGATGCCGAAACGGTGATTGACAGCCCGCCTCCGACCGCTCCATACCGTGCCGTCGAACGGTTCCCCGCCCGCCTTCGAGGCGGATGGGGATGAAAAGGGAATACGGTGCGACGTCCCTACAGGACGCAAATCCGTGGCTGCCCCCGCAACTGTGAGCGGATAGCTCCTTCGAGAACGCCACTGGCCGGAAGGCTGGGAAGGTTCGAAGGCGCCGTGACCCGCGAGCCAGGAGACCTGCCTTCGACACGAACGAAACCCGGCCGGGGTGCGCCGAGGGGGATGGAATGCTGACTATACCGAATCCTGTTTCGTGCATGGCGACCTCGTCGCCGGGCAGCGGATGGCTCGACGCGGGCCGCTGCCATGATGATCTCTAGGCACCTCCTCGGTGATCGCCCCGCCGCGCTGGCCGCTCGCGATCTCACCTGGGGCGTTGACCGGTCCGAGCCCATCATCTCGGGCATCTCGTTCGACGTGGCACCCGGCGAAACGCTGGCTGTCGTCGGCCCTAACGGCGCCGGCAAGTCGTCGCTGCTGCGTTGCCTCTATCGCTACCACCGCCCGACCACTGGAACGGCCTCGCTCGACGGCCAAGACCTGTGGAGCCTGTCGGCGCGCGACTGCGCCCGTCGTGTCGCCACCGTGCTGCAGGAGCCGGCGTCCGATTTCGGGCTGACCGTCGCCGAGATCATCGAGCTCGGTTTAACGCCGCATCGTCGATCGTGGGCCCGAACGGACTACGAACCCGTCGAGGACGCGCTGGCGCTGATGCAGCTGACGCATCTCGCCGGGCGCGATCTGGCGACCCTCTCCGGCGGCGAGAAGCAGCGCGTGATGGTGGCGCGGGCGCTGGTGCAGAAACCGGACCTGCTCATCCTCGACGAGCCGACCAACCATCTCGACATCCGCCATCAGCTCGAGGTGCTGGCGATGCTGCGCGCCCTGCCGGTGACCGTCGTGGTCTCAATCCACGACCTCGCCCTTGCCTCGTCGCACGCGGACAGTGTCCTCGTTCTTCACGCAGGGCGGATGGCTGCGTTCGGCGCGCCGCTCGACGTTTTGACGCCGGCAGCGATTAGCTCGACCTTTGCGGTCGGCACGAGCATCGACCGTCATCCCGTGACCGGGCAGCCGCGCTTTTCCTTCCACCTCAATGATCCAGAAACGGCAGGGGATACCTATGCTTGAACGCTCAGCCATCATCGCCGCGCTCGCATTCGGAGCGACCGGGGCTGCCGCCTCGGACTTTCCGGTCACCGTGGAGAGTTGCGGCAAGGCCTTGACCTTCGAGGCAGCCCCGGCCCGGGCGGTCTCGAACGACGTGAACCTCACCGAGATGATGCTGGTGCTCGGCCTGGACGACCGCATGGCCGGCTACACCGGCGTCTCCGGCTGGTACAAGCTCGACGAGGCTCTGCGCGATGCCGCCAAGGCGCTGCCGGAGCTCACGCCCGACTATCCCACCAAGGAAGTGCTCCTCGGCGCAGACGCCGATTTCTACTTCGCCGGCTGGAACTACGGCATGCGGGTCGGCGGCGAGGTCACGCCGGATACGCTGGCACCCTTCGAAATCCCCGTCTACGCACTCACCGAGAGCTGCATCCACATCATGGAGAAGCCAAAGGCGTCGATGGACGATCTCTATGTCGACCTCATCAATCTCGGTCGCATCTTCGGGGTCGAGGAGCGGGCAGCCTCGCTGGTCGACGGGTACAAGCAGGAACTGGAAAGCCTGGCCGCGAGCCTCCCTGACGATCGGATGCCACCGAAGGTATTCGTCTACGATTCGGGCGAGGACAAACCTTTCACGGCCGGCGGCTACGCGATGCCGACGGCGCTGATCGAGGCGGCGGGCGGCACCAACATCATGGCCGACGTCGAGACCAGCTGGGTCTCCATAGGCTGGGAGCCGGTCATCGAGCGCACGCCGGAAATCATCGTCATCGTCAATTACGGCGACGTCACCGCCGACCAGAAGATCGCCTTCATGAAGGGCAATCCGGCCTTTAGGGACATTCCCGCCGTCAGGAACGATCGCTTCGTCGTGCTGGAATATGTCGAGGCAACCCCCGGTCCCCGCAATATCGAGGCGGTGAAGAAGCTCGCCGCCTACTTCCGCCACCCGCAAGGATGACAGCGCGATCGTCGCTACGCCGGCTGCCGCCTCTGCCCATGTCCCACAAGCATCTCGTTCACGGTTCCCGACACGCCATCCTCCACCATCTGGGCTGGGTCGTCGCCGCTCTCTGCCTGCTGCTGCTCTGCGTCATGGCGCTGGCGGTCAGCATCGGTGCGGTCTCGATCCCCCTCGATGTCGTGTCCGGGGTCGTCGCCAACCGGCTGGTGCCGGATCTCGTCCCGGTCACCTGGTCGGCAGGGCGAGAGAATATCGTGTGGGAGGTTCGCCTTCCCCGCGTGATTCTCGGCGCGATCATCGGCGCCAGCCTGGCGCTGGTCGGCGCCGCCCTGCAATCGGTCACGCGCAACCCGCTGGCCGATCCGCATCTCCTCGGCATCTCGTCAGGCGCCGCGCTCGGCGCGATCATCGTGCTGCTGCACACCGGCCTGTTCCTCGGGCCGGTCACGGTACCGCTGTTCGCCTTCGCCGGCGCCCTGGCGACAACCGCGCTGGTCGTGGTCATCGCCAATACCGTCCAGGCGACGAATGCCAGCCGGCTGGTGCTGACCGGCGTCGCCGTCTCCTTCATCATAACTTCAGCAGGCAGCCTCGGGATCTTCCTGGGCGATCCCCGTGCCGCACACACGGTGATCTTCTGGATGCTGGGTGGCCTCGGTCTGGCCCAGTGGTCGCAACTGCCCTACCCGCTTGCCGCGCTCTTCCTCTGCGGTGCCTGGCTCCTGCTGCAGGCGAGCCAGTTCAACGCGATGACGCTCGGCGACGAATCGGCAACGACGCTCGGCGTTCCGGCGTCACGCTTCCGGATGGTGGTCTTCGTCGTCTGCGCGATACTCACCGGAACGGCCGTGGCGTTCTCGGGGGTCATCTCCTTCGTCGGGCTGATGATCCCGCATGTCGTACGGATGATCGTCGGCGGGGACTATCGCCGCGTCCTGCCGCTGACGGCGCTGGTGGGGGCCATCTTCCTGATCCTCGCCGACCTCGTCGCACGCTTGGTCATCCCGCCGCAGGACGTGCCGATCGGCATCATCACGGGCCTTGCCGGTGGCATCTTCTTCATCGCGCTGATGTGGCGGAACGCCCGGATGGGCTAGCGGTCGATGTCAGGGCAGCGTGGCGGGAGCCGCTTGGTTGCCGCTGAACGGGACCTGGTCCGGTGCCGTCGCACCGGCCGAGACGATGAACTGCATCGCCTCGTCGGCCGTCCAGTCGACATAGGTCAGATCGTCGACCGGCACGATCTCGATGAAGCCCGAGGTCGGGTTGGGCGCCGTCGGCACGTACACGGCGGCGAGCAGCCGCTCCGGGTCCCCGGCATCGGCGAAGGTCCGGGTGACGAAGCCGAGCGTGCGCATGCCGGAATTGGGGAAGCTGATCAGCACGACGCGCTGCATGTTGGCCTCGGTCGACTGGAACACCTCCAGCATCCGGCGGACGGAGCTGTAGAGACTGCGCACGAAGGGCAGCCGCTCGATCATCCGGTTGACCAAAGAGATGACCTTGCGTCCGATCACGGCCTGGGTCAGCGCGCCGAGGACGTAGAGCCCGACCAGGACGAGGGTCAGCGCCAGCACCGACTGGAAGACGTCGGCGCGCAGCAGATCGGCAAGCCACGGCGAATAGGATTGCGCCCAGAAGGCAAGCGCCAGCACCAGCGGCCGCCCGAAGCCGATGAGCGTCGTCAGGACCAGGTTGAGGATCCAGATCGTCACCACGACCGGGATCAGCGTCAGGATGCCGGCAATGACGTTGCGCTTGACTGATTCCACCGATGATCCCTCGCGAATTGCCGCAGCACAGCAAAGCCCGGACCGGTGCTCGCCGCAATGCCGCATGAGACGCCATCTGGCGACCGACACCGGCTTTCGGCCTTGGTGTGTCCCACTGGACGGCTTCCGAACAGACGCCAGTTCACCATGCGCCGCGTTCGCGGCCGACGTCCGGGAGGCGAAACGCCATGAACACCGCTAATCTTCAACTTGAAGGGCTCTACACGGCCATGCAGTCGGTCCTCTGCGCGCTGCGGGACAAGGACCTCATCACCGCCGACGAAATCGACCGGGCGCTGGCCGAAGCCGAAACCGTCGCGGGTACTGATCCGCGGCGTCCGACGGAACTGTCAGGCGCCAATCGCGAGGCCGTACTGTTTCCGATCCGCTATCTCAGGGTCGCCAACCGGCTCTGCGGCACGGGTCCGCTGCCGACCTTCAGCGAGGTTGCGACGCGGGTCGGGCGAGAGAATCGGCCGGGCGCCTGACCGGTCGCGAACTGCCAGCCGGGTTCGCCAACGGTGCGGGCCGACCTACTCGTCTTCGGTCGGGTACTCGCAGCGATTGTGGATGTGAGTCGCCGCGAACGCTGCCTGGCCCATGCCGACGACGATCTGGTCCAGGCCGATGACAACATCGCCGATGGCGTAGAGCCCTTTCACGCTGGTCTGGCAGTGCTCGTCGACCCACAGCGCCTTGCGCTCGTCGTGGCGGGCGCCGAGCGCCAGGGCGAGTTCCGAGCGGTAACGCAGGCCGAGCGCCGAATAGAGGATGTCGAAGTGCAACTCCTGCTGCGCCGTCCGCATTGCACCGATCGCGTCGCCCTCGTGGTCGAGCCCGACAACGGGTTCAGGGACGATCGTCACACCTTTCTCGCGTAGATCCTCTTCCTGGCCGGGCTCCAGGTCCAGCTGCTCGCCCAGCGTCAGCAGCGTGACGTCATCGCTGTAGGTGCGGCGGATGAAGATCGCCTCGCCGACGCCGCGATCGCCCCGCGCAATGACGGCGACGCGCTTGCCGATGGCCTCGTAGCCGTCGCAGATCGGGCAATAGCGCACGAGACCGCGGCGCACGGCATCCGGCACGTCCGGCAGGTCGGGCTCGACATCGACCGCGCCGGTGGCCAGGACGACACGCCGGGCGGCGACCTCGCGGGCTGCTCCGTTCGGCGACTCGATCGTCGCGCGGAAGCCGCCCTCCGACTTCCGGACGTCGGTAACGCGACCGGTCTCGGCGACGACGTCGTAGCGGGCGGCATGTTCGCGCTCGCGGGCGAGGATCTCCTTGCCGGAAATGCCGTGCGAGAAGAACGGGATGTTGTGGCTCTCGGGGATCCAGGCGGCGCGGCTCTCGCCGCCGTCGACGACGAGCACCGAGCGGCGGAAGCGCTTCAGATAAAGCGCCGCGGTCAGGCCGGCCGGGCCGCCCCCGACGATCAGGCAGTCCACGATGGCGGGATCGTCGCTCACGAGGCCTCTTTCAGCAAACGCCGGTTTCGCGGGGTGCGCGCCGGTCGATGGGTGCGAGATAGGGGTGCGACGAAACAATGTCGATCTGCCGGGACGGAAAGTCGATTACCAGCGACCAGGCATTGTGGGATGGACAAGCACCATGCGCCCGTCGATTGCCACCGGCGCGCTTCAGCGCGTTTGGCTCGACATTCCGCGTGTCGGTCCTGACCGTCCCATCGCCGTTCGCTCGTTGGTCCGCGAGGGCGCGTCAGAGGGCGACGAAACCGGCAACGCCCGCCGCGATGACCACCGCCCAGGCTGGCACCCGCCATGACGCCAGCAGCACGAACGCGACCGCGGCGATCGCCATCGTGCCCTTCGAGGTGACGCCCTCGGTGAAGACCGGGTCGTAGAGCGCGGCTGCGAGCAGCCCGACCACCGCCGCGTTCACTCCGGCCAGCGCCCGCTGCGACAGCGGTGCGCGCCGCAGCCGCTCCCAGAACCGCAGGGCGCCGACGATCAGCAGCGCCGACGGCAGGAAGATGGCGACGAGCGCGATGGCCGCGCCGGCGATTCCCGTCGGCGGCGCGTTCATGACTGCCCCGAGATAGGCCGCAAAGGAGAACAACGGGCCCGGCACCGCCTGCGCCGCGCCGTAGCCGGCGAGGAATGCGTCGCGGCTGACGAGGCCGGGATCGACGACTTCCGCCTGCAGCAGCGGCAGGACCACGTGGCCGCCGCCGAACACCAGCGCGCCGGCGCGGTAGAACCCGTCGAAAAGCGTCACGGCAGCGCTGCCGGTCGTCGCCGAGAGGACCGGCAGCAGAACGAGAAGCGCGGCGAACATCGCCAGAGCGCCGAACGCGGCGGCGCGGCTCACAGGCACTTCCAACCCGCCCGAATCCGACGTTCCCGGTGCAACGCCGCGCAGCCAAGCCAATCCGAGCACGGCGCCGAGGGCGATGACGAGCACTTGGCCCCCTGCGGACGGGATCAGCAGCGCCAGCACCATGCCGGCGACGGCGATGGCGGCGCGCTCGCGATCCGGCGTCAGGGTCCGCGCCATGCCCAGCACGGCGTGCGCCACGACGGCGACGGCGGCGGCCTTCAAGCCTTCGATCCAGCCCGAACCGCCATCCGCGCCGAGCGCCGAGGCGCCGTAGGCGAAGGCGACGAGCAGGATGGCCGATGGGAGCGTGAAGGCCGTCCAGGCAGCCAGGAGGCCGAGGTAGCCCGCTCGCTGCAACCCGATCGCCATGCCCACCTGGCTCGACGCCGGCCCCGGCAGGAACTGACAGAGCGCGACGAGATCGGCATAGGCCCGGTCGCCGAGCCATTGCCGGCGCACCACGAAGGCCTCGCGAAAATAGCCGATATGGGCGACCGGCCCGCCGAACGAGGTGAACCCCAGCACGAGGAAGACGCGAAAGACCTCGAGGGGCGAACCCGGACGACCTTGTCCGACGGCAGCGGCACGGTCGCTGGCACTCATGACCCGCATGCTCGGGTCAGCTCGCGCCGATTCCAAACGATCGATCCACCTGCCGTCATGATCACTCCCTCGCCTCGCCAGCACAAAAGCCGAGCACTTCCGTCGACGCAAGAGCGCGGACGGGTTGCTTGTAAGCGTCGCGGGAAGACGGCAGCATGACGATCTCCATAACCGGGATCGAGACCGGCCCATGAAGCGCACCCTTCTGCCTCTGATCGTCCTTCTCGCCTGGACCGCATCGGCCGAGGCAAGGTCCCGGGCCGCCGACTATCTGGTCGCCGAGCAGATTGCCGAAGCCTGCAATGGCGGCCGTGGCACGATCGAGCCCGCCGGCGTCATCGAGCGTGACCTCACCGGAGACGGCGCGGCGGACCTAATCATCGCGCACGAGGCGATCGCCTGCACCGGCGGCGGCCATACCGGGCGCAGCCTGTTCTGCGGGATGCAGGTCTGTTCGGTGCATTTCTACGTCCGGCGCGGGCCGCTGCTCCAGCCCGTGCTGGAGATGCTGGGCGGCGGCGTCGCCGTCGGCCCGGGCGACGTGCCCGACATCTCGATGTACGCCCATGGCGGCAGCGAAGGCTCCGTACGGTGGAACGGCCGGACCTTCGACTAGCGCCCATCGACGCAGGTCAGCGCTGCCGATGGCATCCCTCGCCGCTTGCCTGCCGGCCGGATCGGCTTGCCATGGATGGGCGACTCAACGACCGTATGGCGGCAAGACATTCGCGCTGGTCATCAGCGGCCGGCGGCCGTCGCGACCGGCGGTCCCGTCATCGGTATCCGCAAAGGCTGACCCGCATGCGCCTGTTCTTTTCGCCCGAGCAGCTCGCTCATCGCCCCACCCAATACGGCGTTCATGGAAAGCTGATCAAACCGCTGGAGAACCCCGAGCGCGGCGAGACGCTGATCGCTTCGCTGGCCGAACTCGGCCTCGTGGCAGAATTGCCGGCACCGATCGCGCGCGAGACCGTGACCGGTGTCCATGCCGACCACTATGTCGAATTCCTCGAATCGGCCTTCGAGCGGTTCCAGGCACTGCCGAATGCCGGGCCGGAAGTCCTGCCGAACGTCCACCCGTTCTATTCCGGCGCGACGCAGCTCGGTGCCCGGCCGCGGCCCCGCACGACGGGGATACTCGGCCAGGCCGGCTGGTACATCGGCGACCTCTCCTGCGCGATGACGGCGGGCACGTTCGGCGCGGCGCTCGCATCGGCAGCTTCCGCGGCGTCGGCGGCGCAGGCGGTGCTGGACGGTGAGACATCGGCCTTCGCGCTCAGCCGGCCGCCCGGTCACCACGCCTATCCGGACCGGGCCAACGGCTTCTGCTTTCTGAACAATGCCGCGATCGCCGCACAGCTTCTGCGCCAGCGCTATGCCCGCGTCGCCATCATCGACTTCGATACCCATCACGGCGACGGCACACAGGCGATCTTCTACGACCGCGATGACGTTTTCGTCGGCTCGACCCACACCGATCCGTCGGCCTACTACCCGCATTTCTTCGGCTACGCGGAAGAGCGCGGCGTCGGCGCAGGCGAAGGCTTCAACCTCAACCTGCCGCTGGGGCCTGGTTCAGGCGACGACGCCTTCGTTGCGGCGGTCGAGAAGCTCGCGGAAGCCGCCGAACGATTTGGCGCCGAGGCGTTAGTGCTCTCCGCCGGCTGGGACGCGCATCGCGACGACCCGCTGTCGAAGCTCGACGTCACCACGGCCGCCTACCCGCGCGTCGGGAAACTGCTGGCGAACATGAAATTGCCGACGGTGATCGTGCAGGAAGGCGGCTATTCGCTGGCGGCGGTCGCCGAGGCTGCGCCGGCGTTCGTCGCGGCGTTCCAGGAGGGCTAGGAAGCGCCCGTGACGCAACCTGCCGGCGTGCCGAGGGTAACGGGGGAGCGGCGGCTTTCGCCCCTCCCCGCACATCTCAGCCCTGGTCGGGCTCGAAGTCCATCGCCACGCCGTTGATGCAGTAGCGCAGACCCGTCGGCGGCGGGCCGTCGGGAAAGACGTGGCCCAGGTGGCTGCCGCAGCGGCTGCAATGGCATTCGGTGCGGACCATGCCGTGGCTGCGGTCCTCGGTGGTCTCGACGGCGCCGTCGACCGGCGTGTCGAAGCTCGGCCAGCCGGTGCCGCTCTCGAACTTGCGACCCCCGACAAAGAGCGGCTGGCCGCAACCGGCGCAGGTGAACATGCCCGGACGTTTCTCGTGCAGCAGCGCGCAAGACCCCGGGCGCTCGGTGCCGTGGCCGCGCATCACGGCATACTGCTCGGGCGTCAGTGCGGCACGCCACTCGGCGTCGGTGCGGGTGAAGGGGTAGGTCTTGGCATCCATGCTCGGCTCCTGGCTGGAACACCCACACCCTGGCGGCGCGGTGGAAAGACGGTCGGCACGCGGCTCGCTGGAGGCAGGGCGCGCCGATGTCGCGGCGAAGGGCCGCTTGGCGCTCATATAGGCAGGCACCTCGCCCGGCGCGAGGCCGGGGATCGCTCGGACTATCCCGCTACCGGTCAGCGCTGCGCGGGTGCGAGGAGCGCTTCGGTGTCCTTCCGCAAGACACCGGCGTCCCCCATTTCCCGCCACGCGCGATCCAGCGACCCCTCGAGGTCGATGGCGCGGCAGGCATCCTCGACGACGACCACCTCGAACCCGGCGGCGCGCCCGTCGAGCGCCGTCCAGGCAACGCAGAAATCGGTGGCGAGGCCGGCGACGAAGATCCGCGCGATGCCGCGCTCGCGCAGATAGCCGGCAAGGCCGGTCGGCGTCAGGCGATCCGCCTCCTGGAAGGCCGAGTAGCTGTCGACGCCGGCATGATGCCCCTTGCGCAGGATCATCTGCGCATCCGGAAGGACAAGTTCCGGGTGAAGCGCCGCGCCGCTCGTGTCCCTGACGCAATGGTCCGGCCACAGGACCTGTTGCCCGTAATGAAGGTCGATCGTCTCGAACGGATCTCTGGAATGCGTGGACGCGAACGAGGCGTGGCCCGGCGTATGCCAGTCCTGCGTCGCCACCACGACAGGAAACAACGGTGCCAGCGCGTTAATCAGCGGCACCACGGCATCCCCGTCCGGCACCGCAAGCGCGCCGCCGGCACAGAAATCGTTCTGGACGTCGACGACGAGCAGGGCGTCGTCAGCTTTGATGTCGAGTCTCGCCATAGCGCCACGATGGCACCGATCGCGCCATGGAGAAAGCACGCGTAGCAGACGCCGGGCCGAACATTCCGCCCGGCGTCCCTTGATGTCAGTCGAACGAAACGTCCGCCCGAAGATCGGGCACCGGGCGGTGTGTTACCTCGACGCGATCGCCGGTCCGGGCGATGACGACGTCGTTCGTGTGCTCGCCAAGCGAGGCCGGCACCGCGATCGTCACGCTCTGCCCGTCGGCCAAAGTGGAGACGACACGGATCGGCTCGCCGCTCTCTCCATGGGCAATCGTCGCGACGACACGGAAGCCGTCGGGCTCGACCGTGTAATAGGCAGCGCCGATTACGCCGCCAACGGCGATGCCGGTGCCGGCAAGCGGCTTGAGTTCGCCGGCGCCGGCGCTGGTCGCGACGATGGTCGCCAGGACTGCTGCAAGAATGGTCTTCATGGTGTGGTTCCTAAGATCCTGCGTGGACCTCCCGCAGCACAAGCTATGTCCGATTGCTGCACTGCACAACGACATGGCAGCCATGAGGATTTGCCGGCACGGAATTCCGGACCGCTTGCCGAGGAATATCGGCGCCGAACATCTCGACAGGCACCGCCGACACCGGGCGATCCGAAGTTCTCCAGCATCGAGGGTGACGCCTGCGACCCCGGCCTTTTCGCGGCCGCCGCTTTAACCTCGGGTTCTTTCCGCGCTCGAAGACGCAGCAGGAAGCGTGGAGGAACGTCCGCGAGATCCGGCTGCTCGACCCGACTAAGATGGCGACGCTGTTCCCGGACGCCGACCTTCGGATCGACAAGGTGGCGGGACTCTCCAAGTCTGTTATGGTTGTCGGGCGACCGGCTATGTAAAGGCTAACGACCTCCTGCCGGTATTTGGGAACCGACTGCTGCATAGCGATCCATCGGGAACGGATGCGGCATCCCGCTCCTTATCACCAGATGCCAGTACCGGAGAACATCATGAGCGCGTCTAAGCGTCAGCTAAACCGACTGCTCGGGACGAGCTTTGCCATGCTGCTTGCCACGACTCTCGGCGGTCTCGCCCAGGTGGCTGAGCGTGGCGCAGACGTCGAAAACCCTGCGGGACTTGTTGAGGTGTCGCTCGGCGACTGGGGCGTGAAGACGGCGCTGGCCAAAGATCTCTCCGTGGGCATCGCCGATGTCCCGCTCACCGTCGCAGTGCCGGCGGCCCTGGCTGCCGACGTATGCCCGGTCTCCGGCGAGGATCTCGAGCAGCAGGAAGTGATCAGCCCGACGCGGACCTGTGCGGCAAAAAGCCTGACGGACGGCCTGCGCGACGAAGTGCGGAAACAGGTCCAGCCCCAGTAGCAGGGTGCTCAGTGGCCCACACACGCTGCCTGCAGCGGACGGCCCGCGCAACCCATGCGCCACACCTTCGCCTGAATCCTCGCCTCTGAGGCTTGTTTCGCGCGCGATAGTCCCGCAACGGAACGCGCTGGCCTTCTGTGGACTTTCTTCTGCACCGGCGAATGCCGGCGGGCCCTAATTTTCGCCTCGGCGTGAGACCAGACCTTTCCGGCGCGACCTGTCGCGCGGAGGGCACTTGAAAGGCACTATCATGCGCATCGCCGCGACCCTGGCTGTCAGTCTCATCCTGTCGGGATGCGTTACCGGTGGAAACGATCTGGAAGACGCCTTGCGGCTGACAGAGGCGGAAGACGACGCGCATTGCCGAAGCTTGCTGATCACGCCGGGCGAGCTCGTTTACGCGCAGTGTCGGCTGGCAATGCGCAAGACCTACCTGAACAACTACAATTCCCGCAAAGCCCAGATTCAGCAGCAATACGGGTTCGTTTCCGCCGACCTCGACCAGGCGCTGCGGGCCGATGCGTTCTGCAATTACGACGAATCGGTGAAGGAGGCGGTCAATCCGGTCGCCGAGGATGTGGCCGCAGCGATTGCCTACGGAAACTGTGCCACGACGCGCGATGCGTTGCTCCAGGCTTTCCAGACCGCGACGGGCGCTGACGGCGTCGCCTTCTCCTTTGCAGAGCAGCCGCTGATCATCCAGCAGAACATCAGGGCGATCCGCGAAGCCCGACTCGTGATCAGCGGGCCGGGAGTAGCCGGAGCGTCTTTGTGACGGGACAGGCGATTGATTCTACTGGTCCCTTGCCTCTGGGAGCCGGATTCTCTCGCAACGTTGCACGATTTAACGAAGGTTGAGGCGTTCAGGTCATAACACGGCGATGGGGAAATGCCTTAGCGCCGGACGCCCGAACAACAGCGATTTCAAGGGCGTGCCCGTTTCCGCCAATTCGGCCGCAACCTTTTGTTTAGATTGAGGGGACGCTTCCCCCACGTTCCGGGTGTAGTGTGGCTTTTCGGCACTTGCCGCTATCGCCCAAAAGCAACAGGTTGCCGACGCACCGGCCGCAAACAGCGTCGGGAATTTGAACTGCGGCATCAACCGTCAGGCACTGATAGGTAGCTACTATGAAGAAAGTCATCATCGCATCGGTCGCGTGCTTCGCTCTCGCAAGCTTCGCCGGCTGCATGGGCAAGGGCATCGGCAAGGGCAAGGGCAAGGCCCCTGTCGCAGAGCCGATGGTCGTCGAAGAGACGTACGTCACCAAGGGCTAATGCCCTGGGTCACTTGGGGGGGGCAATTTCCGCTTCCCCCAAGTACCGCCTTATTTCAAGTCCATGACCCGCGGCGTCCCTACGCGCGTCGGGTGTCGTGACTCGGCACTGCCGAGATGGGGACTTAATTCCCCCTCCTGAGAGGCATATCATGTCCCTGTCCCTGATCCGGCTGGCCTTCGCGGCTGTCCTGGGAATCGCCCTTGCCGGCTGCACGTCGATCGCGTCGGACACGACGATGTCGGGGGCGCCGATTGCTTCGGCCTCCACCCTCGCGACGCCGGCAGCCTTCGCGCCGACCGATTACGCGACGGGAGCCTATGCGCAACAAGCCAAGCCCTATTTCGTAGAGTTTCGTGCCCGTTCCGCCATGAGCTACGGCCACACCTTCGCGGTGTTCGGCGTGCTCGACGAGAACGGCCGCGTCCCGACCGACGCCAATGGCGTGCTGATCCCGAGCATGACCGAGGTCACGGGGCTCCATCCGGCCTCGACCAGCAACGTGCCCTACACGATCGGCCACGTGCTGCCCGTCCCGTCCGAGACCGGACCGAGCGACGGCGATACCGAGAACGCCTACATGACGGCCCGCTACCGGATCGATCTGACCGAGGCGCAGTACCGCGATCTCGTGGCGTTCATCCGCAAGAAGCAGGGCAGCAGCCCGGTCTGGCATGCGGTCCTCTACAATTGCAGCGCCTATGTCGGCGATATCGCCAAGCACCTTGGCCTGCAGACTCCGAATTCGATGCTGTTTCCGAAGGAATACATCAACAAGCTCGAAGCGTTGAACAGCTGACGGCTCTGTCGCCGCTGGATTTCATCAGGTGGTGACATGCTGAAAAGCCAGGGGGTTCCGCCTCCTGGCTTTTTTCGTTTCGTGGGCGCTCTGGCTGAATGCGCTCCTCACCCACGCCGCGGGCCGTCGCGCTCGGCTACGCCGGCCACGAGATCGGCGAAGCGCTCGCCCTGAACGGCGATGTGATCGCGCAGTTCCCGCTCTGCCGCTTCCCCATCACCCGCCACGATCGCCGCGACGATCCGGCCATGCTCGGCCAGCGACTGGCGCATCCGTTGCGGCACCCGCAGCTGGAGGCGCCGATGCGCTTTCAGCCGATGATGCAGCCGCCGTGCCTCGGCCGCGAGGAACGCGTTGCCGCAAGCGTCGTAGACTGAATGATGGAAGCGCTCGTTCTCGTAGTAATAGGCATCCGGATCGCGCAGCTGCGCTGCCTGTTCGCAGGCATCGAGAGCCGTCAGGAGCGCATCAAGCGCAGCCCGCTCAGCCCTGCGGGCAGCCAGCCGGCCCGCCATGCCTTCCAGCTCGGCCATCACCTCGAACATCTCCACCAGCTCGGCAAGACCGATATGCCGGATGAAGGCGCCGCGATTGGGAATCTGCTCGATCAGGCCAGCCGAGGCCAGCTGATTGATAGCTTCGCGGATCGGGGTCCGTGACACCCCGAAGCGTTTGGCAAGCCCGGACTCGTCGAGACGCTCGCCGGCGTCCCGCGCGCCGATGACGATCTCCTGCTCGAGTGCGTCGCGAATATCGCTGGCGCGGGGCCGGGTTCCAGGCCGTTGGCTCTTTCGTCCCTCGAACGAGGCAGGGGCACTTCCTGACAACCCATCAAGGATGGCGACAGAAGTGATCGGGGCATCAGAGGAGGTCATCTGAATCGTATACAATCTGGTTGACATGGCATGCAAGAGTGTATTGGCTCGCCTGAATGCGCTGGGAGGCGCTTTCCAAGGGAGGAAAAACCATGAAATCGATACTGCTTTCGGCTGTCTGCACCCTGGCGATCACTGGCGGCGCGCTCGCCCAGGACGTGACGTTGCGGGCCTCGCACCAGTTCCCGGGCGGCAAGGGCGACGTCCGCGACGAGATGGTCCAGATGATCGCGCGCGACATCGAGGCGGCCAATGTGGGGCTGACGATGCAGGTGTTCCCGGGCGAGTCGCTGTTCAAGGCGAGCGACCAGTGGGGCGCCGTCACCAAGGGCCAGGTCGACATCACCGCCTTTCCGCTCGACTATGCCTCGGGCCGCCATCCGGAATTCTCCGCGACGCTGATGCCGGGCCTCGTCGGCAATCACGAGCGCGCTGCTCGCCTCAACGATTCGCCGTTCATGGATTCGATCAAGGAATCCATCGACAAGGCCGGCGCCATGGTTCTTTCCGACGCATGGCTCGCCGGCGGCTTCGTGTCGTCGAAGAACTGCATCACCACCCCCGAGAGTGCCAAGGGGCAGACGCTGCGCGCCGCCGGCCCGGCCTTCGAGCACATGCTTGTCGGCGCCGGCGCATCGATCTCCTCGATGCCGTCGTCCGAGATCTATACCGGCATGCAGCAGAACGTCCTGCAGGGTGCCAGTACGTCGTCCGGCTCGCTGGTCTCGTTCCGCATCTATGAAGTGGCCACGTGCCTCACGGCGCCCGGCGAGAACGCGCTCTGGTTCATGTACGAGCCGGTGATCATGTCGAAGCGCTCCTTCGAGCGCCTGACCAAGGAGCAGCAGGACGCGCTTGTCGCTGCCGGCGAGAAGGCCGAGGCGTATTTCGCCGAGGAAGCACCGAAGCTCGATGAAAAGCTCATCGAAGCCTACAAGGAGGCCGGCGTCGAGGTGGTCGAGATGTCCAAGGAAGACTACGACGCCTGGCTCGCCGTCGCCCAGGAGACCTCCTACAAGGAGTTCGCCGAGAAGGTGCCGAACGGCCAGAAGCTGATCGACGACGCGCTCGCCGTCGAGTGATCGGCCGTCCCGCAACGGACATGTTCGCGGGGGCCGTATCGTCGGTCCCCGCCCCTCGCCTCTTGCCTGGTACCTGACATGCGGTCCTTCATCGCCGCCGTTTCCGCCATTTCGCGGTTTCTCGGCCTCATCGCGGGCATTTTGCTGTTCACCGCGATCCTCTCGGTCACTCAGATGGTCTTCGTGCGCTACGTGCTCGTCCAGTCCACCGTCTGGCAGACCGAATACACGATCTACGCCATCGTCGCCGCGACGTTCCTGGGCGCCCCTTGGGTGCTGATCGAGCGTGGCCACGTCAATGTCGACCTCCTGCAGATGGCGGTCGGACAGCGCGTTCGACTCGTCCTGCAGATGCTGTCGGGCCTAGCCTCGATGGTCTTCGTCGGGCTGCTGGCCTACGCCGCCTGGTATCATTTCGAGGAAGCCTGGGTGAACGGCTGGACGACCGAGACGGTCTGGGCGCTGCCGCTCTGGATTCCCGTCCTGCCGATGCTAATCGGGATGGTCTGGCTGCTGGTGCAGTACGTCGCCGAGTTGGCGCGCCTCTGGCTCGACGGCCCCGATGCTGCACTCGGCGCGAAGGAAGCGCTGTTCTCAGACATCGCCAAGGGAGCGTGACATGAGCCCGACCGTTTCCGGCCTTGCCATGCTCGCGGGGCTGATGGTGCTGCTCGCCATCGGCACGCCCGTCGCCTTCTCCCTCGGCCTCGTCTCGATGGGCGCGTTGTTCGTCGTCTACGGGCCGTTCTTCCTGGAAACAATCGGCGAGCAGTTCCTCGGGGGCCTCGCCTCCTTCGGCCTCGTCGCCGTGCCGATGTTCATCCTGATGGGCGCGGCCGTCGCGTCCTCGCCCGCCGGCAAGGACCTCTACGAGGCACTGGACCGCTGGCTCAACCGCGTCCCGGGCGGGCTGGTCCTTTCCAATCTCGGCGCCTGCTCGATCTTCTCCGCCCTTTCGGGGTCCTCGCCCGCAACCTGTGCGGCGATCGGCAAGATGGGCATCCCCGAGATGCGCCAGCGCGGCTATCCGGCGGAAATCGCCGCCGGTTCGATCGCCGCCGGTGGCACGCTTGGCATCCTGATCCCACCGTCGGTGACGATGATCGTCTACGGCATCGCCACGGAGACCTCGATCGGACGGCTGTTCCTCGCCGGGGTCGGGCCGGGCATCATGCTCACTGCCCTGTTCATGGCCTGGACGATCTATTCCTGCCGTCGCCAAGGTCTCGGGCTGACCGAGCTCAGCCAGCGTTTCACCATGCGCGAGCGGTTCGCTGCGCTGCCGCGGGTCCTGCCGTTCCTGGCGATCATCGTCGCCGTGCTGTTCGTGCTCTATGGCGGCATCGCCACGCCCTCGGAGGCTGCCGGCGTCGGCGCGCTGTTCTGCCTGATCCTGGTCGCGGTGATCTACGGCATCTTCTCGAAGAGCTGGAAGTTTTCCCAGATGGGCGGGATCTTCCGCGACACGCTGAAGGAAAGCGTGATGATCATGCTGATCATCGGTGCGTCGGAACTGTTTGCCTTCGCCCTGTCGTCGCTGTTCATCACCCAGTCGATCGCCGCCTTCATCGCCGATCTCGACGTCAATCGCTGGGTGCTGATGGGGGTCATCAACCTCTTCCTGCTGGTAGCAGGGTTCTTCCTGCCGCCGGTGGCGGTGATCCTGATGACCGCGCCGATCCTGCTGCCGATCATCATGGGCGCCGGGTTCGATCCCTACTGGTTCGCGGTCATCCTGACGATCAACATGGAGATCGGCCTGATCACCCCGCCGGTCGGGCTCAACCTCTACGTCATCAACGGCATCGCGCCGGATATCTCACTCGGCCAGATCCTGCGGGGCTCCCTGCCCTATGTCGGATGCATGGTGTTTGGCATCGTGCTTCTGTGCTTGTTTCCCGACATCGCGCTCTTCCTGCCGAACCTCGTGATGGGCCCTTCGTAATGAGCCGGGTTTCGCTGCTCTCCGACCTTCTCTCGTCGATCGGGGCCCGGTCCTGGTTCCTCGGCGACGACGCGACGCGCCGCATCGCGCTGCCGGAGCTCGCCGGTCTCTGCCACCGGTTGGTCTCCTCGCGCGGCGAGGCGTCGGGTGTCCGGCTGGCCGCCGATATCCTCAAGGGCGTCCGCGCCCTCGACGACGCCGAGGCGGAACGGTTGTTCGCGATCCTGGCGGAAGAATTCGGGCCGGACGAGGCAGCATTGCGCGATGCCGCGGAAGCCTTTGCCAGTTCGCCTGGCCCGGCAACCCTGTCGACGCTCCAGCGTATCGCGGAACCACCGCGGCAGGAGCTTTTCCGGCGCCTGAACCTTGCTCCCGGTGGCACCGCGGAGATCGTCCGGCTGCGCGAGCGGCTGCTGCCGTTCCTGCGGCGCGACCGCGAACGGCTCGGCCCGGTCGAGGACGATCTGCGGCATCTGTTCCAGTCCTGGTTCAACCGCGGCTTCCTCTTGATGCGGCCGATCGACTGGAACACGCCCGCCAGCATCCTCGAAAAGATCATCCGCTACGAGGCGGTGCACGCCATTGCCACATGGGAAGAGCTCCGCCAGCGGCTGGCCCCGGCCGATCGCCGGTGCTTCGCCTTCTTCCACCCCTCGATCCCGGACGACCCGCTGATCTTCGTCGAGGTGGCACTCACGGCCGAGATCCCGGCGTCGATCGCCTCGGTTCTCGATCCCGCACGGCCGGTCCTCGCGCCCGACGCGGCACAGACGGCGGTGTTCTATTCGATCTCGAACTGCCACGCGGGTCTTGCCGGCGTCAGCTTCGGCTCCTTCCTGATCAAGCAGGTCGCCGAGGACCTCAAGGAAACCGTCCCGAGCCTCAAGACCTTCGTGACGCTGTCGCCGGTTCCGGGCTTCGCGGCCTGGCTCGCGGGGCTGTCGCCCGCCGGCATCGAGAAGCTTGAGGCAAACGAAAAGCAGGCGATCGCGATCGTCGGGGAATCCGACTGGACAGCCAGTCCGGCCAAGGTGGAAGCCGCCCGGCCCGGGCTCTTGTCGCTGGCAGCACGCTATTTCCTGCGGGCCAAGCGCCCGGACGGCCGCCCCGTCGATCCGGTGGCGCGTTTCCATCTAGGCAATGGCGCGATGCTCAACCGGATCATGCATGTCGGCGACATTTCCGCCGGCGGGCTCGCGCAGGCGCACGGGCTGATGGTCAATTATCTCTACGATCTTCCGCGGGTGGAGCAGCGGCATGAAGCCTTTGCGAGCGAGGCGGAGATCGCGGCGAGCCGGGCGGTGACGTCGCTGCTTCCCGGCCGCGGCAGTGCAATGAAGGACGTAGCATGACGAACCGCCTGTTCGATGGCCTGATGGAAGCCGGCCGCCGTGATCCGACGAAGCGCTTTGCCGTGCTGCCTGACGGGCGGAACTACACCTATGGCGACGTGGAAGCGGTCTCTGCGCGCTTCGCCAATGTCCTGATCGGTCTCGGCGTGAAGCCTGGCGACCGCGTGGCGGCGCAGGTCGAGAAGTCTATCGAAGCTTTGATGCTCTATCTCGGCACGGTCCGGGCCGGCGGCGTGTTCCTGCCGTTGAACACCGGCTACACGACCTCCGAGATCGCCTACTTCCTCGATGATGCCCGCCCGGCGGTGTTCGTCTGCAATCCGGCTGCGCGCGACGGGCTGGCACCGCTCGCGGAGAAGGCAGGGGCAAGGCTCGAGACGCTCGGCGTCTGGACGTCCGCCGACCGTTCCGCGGGGTCGCTCTTCGATGCCGCCCTCGCGGCACCGGAGAAATTCGAGAGCGTCGCGCGGGCCGGCAACGATCTCGCGGCCATCCTCTACACGTCGGGGACGACCGGCCGCTCCAAGGGCGCCATGCTGACGCATGACAACCTCCTGTCGAATGCCGCGGTGTTGCGCGACACCTGGCGCTTCACGGCGGACGACGTGCTGCTCCACGCTCTGCCGATCTTCCACACACATGGCCTTTTCGTCGCGTCCAACACCGTCCTGATCGTCGGGGCATCGACGATCTTCCTGCCGAAATTCGATGCCGAGCAGGTCTTCCACTATTTGCCGCAGGCGACGACCATGATGGGAGTCCCGACCTTCTACACGCGCCTCCTCGCCGACGAACGGCTGACCCGAGAGGCGACGGCCCACATGCGGCTGTTCGTATCGGGATCGGCGCCGCTGCTGGCGGAGACCCACCGGGAGTTCGAGGCACGCACCGGCCAGCGGATCCTCGAACGCTACGGCATGACCGAGACCAGCATGAGCACATCCAACCCTTATGAGGGCGAGCGACGGGCCGGGACCGTCGGCTTCCCGCTGCCGGGGGTCGCGCTTCGCGTAGTCGACGTCGAAACCGGTAATGAACTGCCCCAGGGCGAGATCGGGGTGATCGAGGTCAAGGGCCCGAACGTCTTCTCGGGCTACTGGCAGATGCCGGAAAAGACCGCGGCGGAATTTCGCGACGATGGCTATTTCATCACCGGCGATCTCGGCCTGGTCGATCCCGATGGCTACGTGACGATCGTCGGTCGCGGCAAGGATCTGGTGATCTCCGGCGGCTTCAACATCTATCCGAAGGAAGTCGAACTCGCGCTGGACGAATTGCCCGGCGTGGTCGAGAGCGCCGTCATCGGCGTGCCGCATCCCGACTTCGGCGAGGGCGTGGTCGGTGTCGTGGTCGCCAGGGGCGCACTGCGCGAGGAAGAACTGACCGCTGCGCTGAAAGAGCGGCTGGCGCGTTTCAAGCAGCCCAAGCGCATCGTCTTCGTCGACGAACTACCCCGCAACACCATGGGCAAAGTGCAGAAGAACGTCCTGCGCGAGCGCTTCGCCGATTTGCTGTCGAAGTCCTGAGAGGACGCGGGGAGTCGGGGAGTCGCCTGTCGCCACCGCACCGGGACATGCGCAGTACCAGACGTGCGCCGGACCCGCTTGGTGATCTGACCGTTCTGCAACCCGGAGCCGAAGGAATGTTTACCTTCTCCGCGTAGCGTCGCAACACGCAACAGTGCGACGAGGGCAATGCTGCTCAACACAATCAGGCGATACTGGGCAACAGTCTGCGGCGGCGTCGCGATTACCGGCTTCGTGATCATGAGCATTCTGTGGCTGGGCAGCGCGTCGGTCGGGGAGCTCGTCGAAGCGGAAATGCGCGCGCGCGGCGCCAATTTCACGCGTCTGCTTCTCGGCTCGCAAGGGCAGGTCGACGCCTTCCTGACAGGCATCGCCCGCGATCCGGACGCCGAGGCGACGATCCGCAAGGTCGCAAGCCTCGCCGACATCGAAAGCTTCGCGATCTTCAGCCGACAGGGAGAGGAAGTCTTCCGCTCCCGGTCCGACCGCTACGAGTGGCTCCTGCGCGATCGGCCCGGCGGCATCCGCTCCGGCGACCGCCTGTCTCCCGCGTTGCTGGAGAGACCTGGCGAATGGCAGGTGGTGCATGACGAGGGCCGGGCCAACTCGTCCGTCGTCGCGCCGTTGATCCGGGGCGATACGACGATCGGCTACGTCTCCGTCGTCGCCGACATGGGAGAGAGCCGTGCCGCCTATGCCGGCACGCTCGGCCGCACCTCGGCTCTGGTCGCCTTTGTCCTATGTCTGGCGACAGGCGTTCCTTTCCTGCTGTATCTGCGTCGCAAGTGGAAGATTTCCGAGGCCGACGAGCGGATCCAGTTTCTCGCCAATCATGACGCCCTCACCCACCTCCTCAACCGCCGCCGGATGCAGGAGGAGACCGACCGGGTGATGGCGACGGCCCGCGCGACCCGCGAGCGGGTGGCGTATCTCTACATCGATCTCGACGAGCTCTCGGAGATCAACAACAGTCTCGGCCAGGGCTGCGGCGACGAACTCCTGCGTACCGTCGCCACCCGCCTTGCCGCCGCGGTAGACGATGGCGACCTCGTTGCGCGCATCGGCGCCGACGATTTTGCCGTTCTGCACCGCCGCTGCAGCGACGCCGCCGCGATCGCGAGCTTCGCGCGGCGCCTGACCGATACCGTCTGCGAGCCGGTACAACTGGGCGGACAGACAGTTCTGCCGCGCATTTCGATCGGCTGCGCCCTCGCCCCACAAGACGGGCGAATCCATTCCGAGATCGTCAAGCACGCGGAAATCGCGCATCTCCACCACAAGCCGGACAAGGGCCGGAGCCTGGTCTTCTTCGATCCGTCCATGGACGACGAGATGGCCCGCCGCCGCCAGATCGAGGCGCTGGTGCGCGAAGCGGTCGAGAAGGACAGTTTCGAGTTGTTCTACCAGCCGATCGTCAATGGCGATGGCTCGAAGCTGCTTGGCTTCGAAGCGCTGATCCGGCTGGGCGACGCGCAGGGCGGCTACATCTCGCCGACTTTGTTCGTCCCGATCGCCGAGACGCGCGGCTACATCAAGGCGATCGGCAGCTGGGTCATCAAGGAAGCCGCGCGCCAGATCGCCCTGTGGCCGGAGCCGCTGTTCGTCTCGGTCAACCTCAGCGCCGTGCAGTTTCGCGACGGCGACCTCGTCGAGATCGTCCAGTCGACCCTGCAGGAAGCCGGCATCCCGGGCCGCCGCCTCGAAATCGAGGTGGTGGAGTCGCTGCTGCTGGAGCGCTCGGAGGATGTGCTCGAACAGCTCGGGCAGCTGAAGGCCCTCGGCATATCCATCGACATGGACGATTTCGGAACCGGCTACTCGTCGCTGAGCTATCTCTGGCGGTTCCCCTTCGACAAGTTGAAGATCGACCAGTCGTTCATGGTGGCGCTGACGAATGGCGAGCCCAACGTGCCGCAGATCCTCGAGACGATCGTCGCCATGGCCCATACGATGCAGATGAAGGTGACCACCGAGGGCATCGAGACCGAGGCCCAGGTCGACCTGATGAAGCGCCTCGGCTGCGACCAGCTTCAAGGCTATCTCTTCGGCAAGCCGATGCCGGCAGAGCGTGTCGCTTCGGAAATCCTCACCCGCTTCCGGATGGGCGAGCCAGAGGACGCACGGCCGGCGCGCAGCGCCAAGGCCAGCTAGCCGTTCCCATCCGTCGCTCTGTCGTGACGACAGACGAGCCGCAACAGCCAATTCACCGCCAGGCAACAGCGTCCTTGTCTCGTATTTGGTTGTCTTCACCAACCATCCGACGACGCCATGGTTAGTCTTTTGTTCAGATAAATCATTGAAATCTCGCGTTTTCTGCAACCGCGAACGCGCAGCGCGCATTGACCCGAAAATCGAAGGGTCCGGTCATGAAAATTCTGATCGTCGAAGACGAGCCGATCATCGCCATCGATCTGGAAGAGATCGTGCTGAGCCAAATCCGTGCGGCGCAGGTCCTGGTAGCGGATTCGATCGCAACGGCGCTTCCCTGGCTGGATGCCGGAATCGACTTCGCGTTGCTGGACATCACGCTGGGCACGAAGGGCGAGACCTCCCTGCCGGTGGCGCAGCGCCTGCTGCAGGATCGCGTGCCGTTCTGCTTCGTCTCCAGCGGCGTCAATGAATTGCCGGCGCTCTTCGGCTCGGTGCCGAAGGTGTCGAAACCCTTCCGACCCGAACAGGTCGCCGAAGTGCTCCCGTAACGCATCTGCTTAGCTGCGCTGATCGCAGCGCGCCGAGGGCGCCGACCGGCGTTGACGCAGTATCGAATGACGAGAGATAGGACGGCAGGAAGGAGGTCCGGTACGCACGACCTGATCCGGTCTCGCCTTCCTGCCGTGCCTCGATTCTTAGCCGCAACCCGTTACCGAGCCGTTAGCTCGGCCGGACCCGCGAGAAAAAGTCGCGCGACCCGATCGCCGTGTCAGGTGCCGCTCCGCGAGGCGTCCTCGTGTCCACGGCACGGAATTATTTGGCCCTTTAATCCCTTTGGCGACAGGCATCACGGTCCTTGGCGCTACTGCCGTTGCACCTCAGCGCGCTGGCTGTTCTCGCCGGGTCCGGAGACTGCTCCGTCCCAGCTCGACCGTGCGCCGCAGGCAGAAATTTGTTGGAATCGTGGCCGGCACGGGCTAGCCTTCGCCTTCAGTTCCGAGAAAACGCGCTGTCTTTCCTAGGATGGTTGCGAAGGTTTTGGCTCGCGTCGGCGGTTCGGTCGATGCGCGGTGGCAACTCCTGTCGCCGAGGTCCCTAGAAACTCGAGATCAGGAAATCTGATGAAATCACTTATGACGTCCACCTTTCTGGCAGCCGCTCTGTTTGGCTTTGCACCCACGGCATCGGCGCAAGACAACTGCGAGATCACCATTTCCAACATGAACTGGGCATCCGCCGAGGTCATGGCCGAAATCGACCGGTTTGTCATATCCGAGGGCTTCGACTGCGCGGCCCGCCTGTTGCCCGGCGACACGATGCCGACCTTCGCGTCGATGACGGAGAAGCAGGAGCCGGACGTGGCGCCCGAGATGTGGGTGAACCAGTTCCGCGAGCAGATCGACGCGGCCGCCGAGGAAGGCACCATCGAGTTCGCGGCAGAGGTGCTGAGCGACGGCGGCGAAGAAGGCTGGTGGGTCCCTCAGTATTTTGCCGAGGCGAATCCCGAGATCAAGACGGTCGGCGACGCGCTGGCCCATCCGGACCTTTTCCCCTCGCGCGAGGATCCGAACAAGGGCGCCGTCCATGGCTGCCCGGCGGGCTGGGGTTGCCAGATCACCACGGCCAATCTCTTCAGGGCCTATGACGCGGAAGACAAGGGCTTCGTGCTCGTCGACACCGGTTCTGCCGCCGGCCTCGATGGCTCGATTGCTCGTGCCTACGAGAACAAGGAGCCATGGCTCGGCTATTACTGGGCGCCGACCGCCATCCTCGGCAAGTACCCGATGGTGAAGCTCGCCTTCGACGCCGAGCACGATCCGGAAGAGTGGCAGCGCTGCACCACGGTCGCCGACTGCCCGGATCCGAAGATCAACGCCTGGACCAAGTCCGAGGTGTTCACGGTGGTGACGCCGCGCGTCGCCGAACTGTCGCCGGGAATCGTCGAATATCTCGAGAACCGCTCCTGGAGCAACGAGACCGTCAACAAGCTGCTGGCCTGGAAGGAAGACAACCAGGCCACCGGCGAAGACACCGCGCTGTACTTCCTCGAGAACAACGAGTCAGTCTGGTCTGACTGGGTTTCGCCCGAGACCGCCGAAAAGATCAAGGCTGCCCTCTGATACGGCCGTGACCGGCAACGGTGTCGGCCCGGCGCGACCGCAGGTCGCATGGGCGGACACCGTGCCCGGCCGAGATCTCCATCACGGCCGCGGCGTCGCCGCGGCCGTTTGCATTCGAGGAGCATGCGTCGGGACTGTCGGCGCCGGCCAGCAACGCGGCTTGAGCTCCCTTCTTGTGCGAACCCCGCTCGACCGACGATAAGGAGCCCTGTCGCTTGGACTGGCTGACCGAATTCCCCCAGATCGCAGGCCGTGACCTGCGGCTGATGTCCCGCACCATCGACCAGCACTACCGCGCCTTCTCGCGCGCCTATGGCGATACGATCGAGGCAATGTTCCGTCCCTTGCTCGACTTCTTGCTGTGGTTCGAGCGGCTCCTGCTCGGCACGCCCTGGTTCATCGTCCTCGGCGTCATCGTTCTGATCGTCTGGCTCGCCAGCCGCTCGTCCAAAATCACCATCGGTAGCGCCATCGCCCTCACCCTGATCGGCGTGTTCGGGATGTGGGAGGACACGATGCGGACGCTGTCGATCATCGTCGTCTGCACTTTGATGTCGATCGTCGTCGGCCTGCCGATCGGCATCCTGATGTCGCGCTCGAACCGCGTGCAGGCGGTGATCAACCCGGTCCTCGACGTGATGCAGACGATGCCGTCCTTCGTCTATCTGATCCCGATCGTCATGCTGCTCGGCATTGGCCTGATCCCAGGTCTGATCGTCGTGGTGATCTACGCGATGCCGCCAATCATCCGGCTGACCAATCTGGGGATCCGGCTGGTCGACAAGGAAGTGCTGGAAGCGGCCAACGCCTTCGGCTCGTCGACCTGGCAGCGCCTCCTCCAGGTGCAGCTGCCGCTGGCGCTGCCGACCATCATGGCCGGCATCAACCAGACCATCATGATGGCGCTGGCCATGGTCGTCGTCGCCTCGCTGATCGGCGTGCGCGGTCTCGGCCAGCCGGTGCTGCAGGCGATCACCAACCAGTATTTCACCCAAGGCGTTCTGAACGGTCTCGCAATCGTCGCCATCGCCATCATCTTCGACCGCGCCAGCCAGGCCTACGGCAAGCGTCTCCAGCGTCACCGGGAGGCCGCACATGGCTGAGGTCGCCATCCAGATCCGCAATCTCTACAAGATCTTCGGGCCCGACGACAAAGCGCTGGTCGCCAAGGTCCGGGACGGCATGACGAAGACAGAACTCCTGAACGAGCACTCGCATGTGCTCGGGCTCAAGGACATCAACATCGACATGCCGGCCGGTGCCATCCAGGTGGTGATGGGCCTGTCCGGCTCCGGCAAGTCGACGCTGATCCGCCACATCAACCGGCTGATCGAGCCCTCGGCGGGCGAAGTCCTGATCGGCGGCGAGGATGTCGTGGCGATGTCGACGCGCCGGCTGCGCGAACTGCGCCGGCACGAGATTTCCATGGTATTCCAGCGCTTCGGGCTGTTGCCGCACAAGACGGTGATCGACAACGTCGCCTACGGCTTGAAAGTGATGGGCAAATCCGCCGCCGAGCAGCGCGCCGGCGCGACGCGCTGGATCGACCGCGTCGGACTGAAGGGCTACGAGGACAATTATCCCGCGCAGCTGTCCGGCGGGATGCAGCAACGCGTCGGTCTTGCCAGGGCGCTGGCCACGGATGCCGACGTGCTCCTGATGGACGAGGCGTTCTCGGCGCTCGACCCGCTGATCCGCACCGACATGCAGATGGTGCTCCTGGATCTGCAGCAGGAACTCAAGAAGACCATCGTCTTCATCACCCATGATCTCGACGAGGCGCTGCGGCTGGGCGATCGTATCGCCATCCTCAGGGACGGTGAGATCGTCCAGCAGGGGACGGGCCAGGAGATCGTCCTGAACCCCGCCGACGACTACATCTCGTCCTTCGTGCGCGAGGTGAATCGCGGCCGGGTGATCCAGGTCGAGACGGTGATGGAGAAGCTGCCGGCGGACGGCGCCCCGCTGGAAGACGGAAGCCTGTCGATCCGCAAGGGGACGATCCTCGAGGAGGCGGCGCGGCGGATGAGCGCGCATGGCGGCATCAACGCCCGGGTGGAGGACCAGGCGGGAAAGCCGCTCGGCACGCTGACGATGCGCGGCCTGATGGCGGCGATGGTGACGCCGGTCGGCAAGGATGGGCTGCAGTCCGACATGCTGTAGCGAGTCGGCCTGCCGGTTTGGCGGTCAGGCAGCCCGGTGCTGGTGTTCTTGTGCCGCTTGGCCGGCGAAGAGCCGCTCGTAGCATTGCGCCAAAAGATCGAGGTCCACCGGCGCCTGCCGGATCAAGGCGAGTTCGATCGTGGCACGGTCGTAACCCTCCTCGAAGAGTGCGGCGATCGCCGCACAGACCATGCCTTCCTCGTCGAGCCGCTTGGGTGCGCGCTGAAACATCGCCGTCTCCCCGTATCCAGGCATGCGCCCTGGCCCCGCCGGGCCGTTCTCGCGAATGCGCAGCCAGCTAATTTCTACCCCGCCGGGCTTGGCCAGGGCTTGCGCGCGAGCCAGTCCGGCAGCAACGAGCGGAACGCGGGATGGCGACATGATCATGTCGCCGCCAGACTTTCGCTGTGGAAAAGCCCGTGGCAGGGTCGTGATCGTCTCGCCTGACGAGCCCTGCCAGACCGCACTCCGGAGCCGCACGCCATGACCGATCTTCTCAGCCGGCTCCTTGCGGAAAAGGGCGTCCTCCTCGCCGACGGCGCGACGGGCACCAATCTGTTCGAGGTCGGCCTCGAATCCGGCGAAGCGCCGGAGATGTGGCTGGAGACCCATCCGGACCGGATCGAGGCGCTGCATCAGGCCTTCGTCGACAATGGCGCCGACATCATCCTGACCTGCTCCTTCGGGGCCAACAGGCATCGACTGAAGCTGCACCAGGCCGAGGACCGCGTCCACGAGATCAACCGGATCGCTGCCGAACTCGCCCGCTCCGTCGCCGATCGCGCAGGCCGACCGGTCGTGGTGGCAGGCTCCGTCGGGCCCACCGGCGAGCTGCTGGTGCCGCTCGGCGCGCTGATCTACGAGGACGCCGTCACCGCGTTCCGCGAGCAGGTGGAGGGGCTGAAGGCGGGCGGCGTCGACGTCATCTGGATCGAGACGATGTCGGCCGCCGACGAGGTCCGGGCTGCCGCAGAAGCCGCGATCGCGTGCGGCATGCCCTATACGGTCACCGGCTCCTTCGACAGCGCCGGCCGCACGATGATGGGCATCCACCCTAAGGAGTTCTACAAGGCGCTCGACGGCCTCTCCGAGGCGCCGCTGGCGATCGGGGCCAATTGCGGGGTCGGCGCATCCGACATGCTGGCGACGGGCCTCGAATTCGAGACGGCCGGCGCCTCGCTGCTGCTCAAGGCGAACTGCGGCATCCCCCGCTTCGTCGAGGGCAAGACCGTCTACTCCGGAACCCCGGAACAGATGGCGGAATATACGCGCCTCTCCATCGATCTCGGCGCCCAGATCATCGGCGGCTGCTGCGGGACGTCGCCGCATCATCTGGGCGCCATGCGCGCGGCAATCGACACGCATCATCGGCGCGAACGACCGACGGTGGAGGCGATCGTCGCTGCCGTCGGCCCGCTGGTGAACAAGCCGGCGTCCGAACTGGCGGAACCACGGGCTTCCACCGGCGGCCGCCGCGGCCGCGCGCGGGATTGAACTGCGGCGACCCGGACCGCATCGCCTACCCTATGGGCAGTTGCCATCTCCGCCGATCTTTCAGCCATATTTAATAGGTTCACCTTCAACTGTTGTCTTGCACCGCAGCAGGATATGAACAGTGCGACTTCCAGCGTTTCTTTGTCTCGGCCTCGTCCTGCCCTCCGCGGCAACGGCCAACGCGACGGCAGCGTCCGCCGCGCCGCAGGAACCCGATGCCTTCGTCTGGGTGCTGGTGGCCGCCAGTTTGGTCCTCCTGATGCAGGTCGGGTTCCTGCTGCTCGAAGCCGGCCTCGTGCGCTCGAAGAACTCCGTCAACGTCGCGCAGAAGAACCTTCTCGACCTGCTGTTCTCGATCATCGCCTTCGCACTGGTCGGCTTCATGATCGCCTTCGGCGTCGACAGCGGCTACGGCTTCGGCCTCGATGCCCGCTTCGCCGGCCTCTGGGATCTTGAGCCTGCCGAATACGCCTTCTTTGCCTTCCAGGTGATGTTCTGCGGCACGGCGGCGACCATCGTCTCGGGGGCCGCCGCGGAGCGGCTGCGCCTCGGGACCTATGTCATCTGCTCGGTCGTCGTGGCGGCGCTCATCTACCCGGTCTTCGCCCACTGGGCCTGGGGCAGCGCGCTGGCGCCGAGCGCATCGGCCTTCCTGTCGAACATCGGCTTCATCGACTTCGCCGGCTCGACCGTCGTCCACAGCACCGGCGCCTGGGTCTCTCTCGCCGCCTGCCTGGTGCTAGGGCCGCGCATAGGCCGCTTCGAGGCAGATGGCAGGGTCCGCCGTATTCCCGGCCACAGCGCGGTGCTGGCGACGGTGGGCGCGATGGTGATCTTCGTTGGCTGGATCGGCTTCAATGGCGGCTCCACCATCGTCCCGACCACGGCCATCGCCCATATCGTCGCGAACACCGTGCTGGCCGCCGGTGCCGGCGGCGTCGCCGGCTATTTCCTTGCCCTTCGGCATGACGGGCTGGTCCTGCCGGAGAAGCCGATCTGCGGGCTGCTCGGCGGCCTGGTCGCCATCACCGCGGGATGCCATCTCCTCAACGCCACGGGCGCCATGGTCGTCGGCGCCGCCGGCGGGCTGATCGCCGTCTGGGGGAACCGGTTCATCGAACGGCGCTGCCGGATCGACGATGCGGTCGGCGCGATCGGCGTGCACGGCTTTGCCGGCGTTCTCGGCACGCTGGGCCTCGCCCTCCTGGCACCGCTTGACCAGATCGCGGCCGGCGGGCGCCTCTCACAGCTCACCATCCAGGCGGCCGGGGCGGGCCTGAACTTCATCTGGGCGTTCCCCCTCGCCTATCTGTTGTTCCGCGTCCTCGACCGGATCACGCCGATCCGGGTTTCGGCGGGCGACGAGGAGCGCGGCCTCAACCAGTCCGAGCACGCAACCAGCCTCGGCCTCGGAACCATGGAAACGGCGCTACGCCAGATCCTCGACGGCCACGCCGACATCAGCCACCGCATCCCCATCGAGACCGGCGACGACGCCGAACTGACGACGCGCCTGTTCAATGCCTTCCTCGACAAGGTCGAGGACGGCGAACTTGCCCGGCGCGCCAGCGAGGACGTGCTGCGCGCCTCGCAGGAAGCGGAACGCCTGTCGGCCATGGCCGGGGCGGTATTCGAAGGCATCGCGGTCACCGTCGCCGGACGGATCATCGACGCCAATGTCGCCTTCGAGCGGCTCACCGGCCTGTCGGGGCGGGAGCTGATCAGGCGCACCATGGAGGATGTCGTCGCCGAGGCGGACGTCGAGACGCTCGCCCGGGCGCTCGCGACGCGCGAAGTCACGCCGCTGGAGCTTCGGCTGCGGCGTGCCGACGGGGTGGAGATTCCGGTGGAGATCCGCTCGCGCACGATCATCTTCCGCGGCGAGGAGACGCGGGTCAGCGCCTTCGTCGACCTGCGCGAACGCAAGGAGGCGGAGGAGCGCATCCGCTTCACGGCGCAGCACGATGCCCTGACCGGATTGCCCAACCGCCTCCTGTACCAGCAGTTCTTCGAGGAGACGCTGGCGGAGGTGCGCAAGGGCAACCGCGTCGCCGCCCTGATTGCCGTCGACCTCGACCGGTTCAAGGACATCAATGATCTCTACGGCCATCCGGCCGGCGATGCGGTCATCCGCGCCTCGGCGAAGAGGCTGCAGACGCTGTTCGGCAAGGCGGGCTTCGTCGCGCGCCTCGGCGGCGACGAATTCGGCGTCATCCTGCCGGACGTCGCCTTCGCCAACCAGGTTGCGGATTTCGCCTTCCGGATCGTGCACGAGCTGGGCGCGCCGATCGATGCCGGCAACGGCGTCAGGATCCGTCCCGGCGCCAGCGTCGGCTTTGCCCTCGCCCCGCGCGACGGCATCGAGCCGGGCACGGTCATCTCCCGCGCCGATGTCGCGCTCTACCACGCCAAGCGCAGCGGCCGGAACAACTACGCCGGCTTCGAAAGCGGCATGGACGCCGAGCTGCGCATGCGGCGTATCCTCGAATCCGACCTCGGCAACGCCGTCGCCCGCAACGAGCTGTATCTGTGCTTCCAGCCGCGGATCGTGCTGGGCGAGGAGCGGATCGGCAGCTACGAGGCGCTGGTTCGATGGCAGCATCCGGAGCGCGGCCTGATCAGCCCCGCCACCTTCATTCCCATCGCCGAACAGGCCGGCAAGATCGGCGAGATCGGCGAATGGGTGCTGCGCGAAGCCTGCCGGCAGTCGCTGGCGCTGCTGGACGGCGCGGCGATCAGCGTCAATGTCAGCGCCTATCAGCTGCGCAATCGCAATTTCGTCGAGACGACGCTGGCCATCCTGGAGGAGGTCGGCTTCCCGCCGACACGGCTGGAGCTGGAGCTGACGGAGAGCATCCTGATCGAGGACCGCGACCGCGCGCTCGGCGTCCTGAGAGCGTTGAAGCGACACGGCATCAAGGTCGCGCTCGACGATTTCGGCACCGGCTATTCCTCGCTCAGCTACCTGCGGACCTTCCCGTTCGACTCGATCAAGATCGACCAGTCGTTCATCCGCAACCTGTCGATCGACGAGAGCTCCCTGGCGATTGCCGATGCCGTCATCGAACTCGGTCGGGCGCTCGATCTGACCATCGTCGCCGAAGGTGTCGAGACTGAGGAGCAGCTGGCGATCCTGGCAGGGCGGCGCTGCGACGAGATCCAGGGTTATCTGTTCGCCCATCCCCTGCCCGCCAGCGAAGTCATGCGGCAGATCCCAGCGAGCATCGCCGCCCAGATCGCCAGGACGAGGCTCCGGCCGCAGGGCGGCGGCACGCGCCGGCTCGAAGGCAGGGATCGGCGGTCGTCCGCTCGTCGGGCGCGCGAGCTGTCCTGATCGGGCGGCGGACGCCGCTTATCAGGAAACGACGGGCTGGTGCCGCCGCAGTGCTGCGACGGCCTGCGTCAGCACGCCTTCGATCCGGGTCCGTTCGGCGTCGGTCAGCCGCTCGACATCGAGGAAGATCCGCGCGCCGTCGGTGAATTCGTTGATGACGCTGGGCATCGCCTCGGGCGCCTCGTCGTGGATGCCCTCGACGACGTAGGGGATCACCTCGCGGCTGATGCCCTTGAGCGAGATCGGTGCCAGCGCCCTCGCCCGCACCGAGTCCTCGACCAGCGCGAAGGTCTCATAGCTCATGACGATACCGCCGGGCTCGGCGATCTGTTCGAGCCGGGCGGCAAGGTTCGCCTCGGCGCCGATGATCGTGTAGTCCATGCGATCGACGCTGCCGAAATTACCGACATTGCAGAAGCCGGTATTGATGCCCATCCGCGCCTGGAACGGCTTCTCGATGCCGCGGCGGCGCCACTCGGCGTTGAGCCCGACCATTCGGCGCTGCATGGCGATGGCCATGGCGAGGCACGCCCGCGCGTCCTCCCGCGTGCCTTGAGTCTCGGGGTCGCCGAAGAAGGCGAGGATCGCGTCGCCGATGAACTTGTCGACCGTCGCGCCGTATTCGTGGGCGATCTTCGACATCTCGGTGAAATACTCATTCAGGAGCTGCGTCAGCTCCTCCGGCTGCAGCCGTTCGGACGTGACGGTGAAGTCCTTGATGTCGGAGAAGAAGATCGTCAGCTTCTTGCGCTCGGTGGAGATCACCACGTCGCGCTCGCCGCTGAAGATGCTGCGGTAGACCTGCGGCGACAGATATTTCGAGATCTTCATCGAGACAGCCGCCAGGAAGGTGTTGGCCTCCTCGAGGTCGGCGTTCATCCGGCCGAAGGCCCGCGCCTGGCGCCATTGCATGGCGGCGAAGCCGATGCCGAAGATACCGGCGCCAACGAAATAGGACAGCAGGTACTTGAACGAGAAGAGGTTGGCGGCGATCGGCTGCTGCACCTCGATCTCCTGGATGCCCCGCACGTCGCCGACGTTCCAGTCGCGTTTCGGGCTCTCCGGATGGCTGTTGTGGCAGGCAACGCAGGCCTCGCCCATGACCACCGGCGCGGCGAGGCGGATGCGGCGGTCGAGCATCGTCCCGTCGATGGCGGTGATCAGCGGCCGGTCCGCGCCCTCGGTGCGGAAGGTCTGCAGCGCCTGTTTCTCGAAATCGTCCAGCCGGTGCGGTTCGCGCGCCGCGAAGACGAGGTCGGAAACGAAGCGATAGCGCATGTTGTCTCCCTGGTGCCCGACGACGTCGCCGAGCTCGAGGGATAGCGTCGCGGGGATCGGGATGGCGCCGGGTATATCGGCGTAGTTATGCGCCGCGATGGTCTGGCCGCCCGGATTGGCGAGGACCCGCCCGACGACGTTGCGGGCATAGTAGGTGCGGATGTCGGTGATCATCGCGTTCAGGCTGTTGGCCTGCGCATTCAGCGCCGTGTCGGAGAGATGGCGAAGGTCGAGCCAGACGGCGACGGGCAGCAGCACCAGGGCCAAGGCGACGGCAGCGGCGAACCAGATCGGCCGGGCCATGAAATAACGAAACAACGACCCCATCGACCGACCCCGCGAGACGAATTCAGTCGATATAAGCCCAAGTCGGGTCTGCTGTCAGTTGCAGGGCCGCCGCTGTCCCCACGAGTTCATGTCAAAAGACATCTGTCGCCGGCCTGGCAGCGATACTATTCGTCCTGTGTGCTGCGCCAGACGGCACGGTGAATCGTGTCGGCCACGCGGCCGGCGGACGATGCTTCCCCTTTGGCGGCCGGATCCGCCTCTCCCTTTCAGGCAAAGGCGTCCGGTTCGGACTCCTTGCGACGGGCGACGAAGGCAGCCAGCGCTTCGGCGATGGCGGGATCGAGCGGTGGCGGGGCATAGGCATCGAGCCACCGCCGGCACAGCGTGTTGGCGCGGGACTCGGCCCGCTGGCCGCCCTCGGCGCTCCATTGCTCGAACGAATTGTTGTCGGCGATGGTCGAGCGATAGAACGCCGTCTGGAAGTTGTCCTGGGTGTGCTGGCAGCCGAGATAGTGACTGCCCGGGCCGACCTCGCGGATCGCCGACATGGCCTGGCCGTTCTCCGAGAGATCGACGCCCCGCATCAGCGCCTGCATGGCGCCGAGCTGATCGCAGTCCATGACGAATTTCTCGTAGCAGGCTGCAAGCCCTCCCTCGAGCCAGCCGGCGGCATGCAGCACGAAATTCGTGCCCGCCATCAGCGTCGAGTTGAGCGTGTTGGCGCTCTCATAGGCCGCCTGCGCGTCCGGAACCTTCGACGCGCAGAGCGAGCCGCCGGTGCGGAAGGGCAAGCCCAGCCGCCGCGCCAACTGCGCTGCGCCGAAGGAGACCAGCGACGGCTCGGGCGTGCCGAAGGTCGGGGCGCCCGACTGCATCGAGATCGACGAGGCGAAGGTGCCGAAGACCACCGGCGCGCCCGGCCGGCAGAGCTGGGTGAAGGCGGCGCCCGCGAGCACCTCGGCGAGAACCTGAGTCAGCGTACCGGCGACGGTCACCGGGCTCATCGCGCCGGCGAGGATGAAGGGCGTGACGATGCAGGCCTGGTTGGCGCGGGCATAGACCTTCAGCGCACCCAGCATCGTGCCGTCGAAGGTCATTGGCGAATTGGCGTTGATCAGGTTGATGACGACGCAGTTCTGGTCGACGAATTCCTCGCCGAACAGGATGCGGCACATCGCGACCGTGTCTTCCGCCCGCTCCGGCGCGGTGACCGAGCCCATGAACGGCTTGTCCGACAGCGTCATGTGGGCATGCACCATGTCGAGGTGCCGCTTGTTCACGGCGACGTCGACGGGCTCGCATACGGTGCCGCCCGAGTGATGGATTGCCGGCGCCATGTAGGCGAGCTTCACGAAATTGCGGAAATCCTCGATCGTCGCATAGCGGCGTACCCCGTCGAGGTCGCGGACGAAGGGTGGGCCGTAGACCGGCGCGAAGACGGTGGCGTTGCCGCCGATCTCGACGGAGTTTTCCGGATTGCGGGCATGCTGGACGAAGCTCCTCGGCGCGGTCTTCAGAAGTTCGCGGCAGAGCCCCTTCGGGAAGCGCACGCGCTCGCCGCTGACATCGGCGCCGGCCGCCCGCCACATCGCAAGCGCCTCGGGATCGTCGCGGAACTCGATGCCGATCTCCTCGAGGACGATGTCGGCATTGGCCTCGATCAGCGCGGCGCCGGCTTCGTCGAGAACTTCGTAGACCGGCAGGGCGCGGCGGATATAGGCGAGCTTCTGGCCCGAGCCGGTCTGGACGCGCGCCGCGCGCCGCGCCGACGCACCGCCGCCGGCACCCCGGCTGCGCCGGCTGCCTTCGCTGGCCGCAACCTCGGCGGTCTCGACGGTTTCGTTGTCCATGGTACTGCCTCCCGGCGCTCGCCGATGCCGCGGACACGCTCGTGCCGCACGTTCCGCGCGCCGAGAATACCAGAAGTCGGGGCCGGCCCCGCCGTCCCGGTTGCGAATTCTGGTGACGCGGCAAGGACAGTGCGGCACGCGGCGCCGGCCGAGGCGTCACGTCGCTTTCCGCGTTCTCCATGTCGCTCGGACGGTATGCGATCTCAACGCCTTGCCCTAAGCTCCCTCTAATCGAGGCGATGCATCATGCAGCCTGCCCGCTCGAGGAACAGCCGTCATGGCGGACGACGACATCATCCTGGCCGAACTCTCCGACGAGGACCTCGTCGCGCAGATGAAGGACGACCTCTATGACGGGATGAAGGAAGAGATCGAGGAGGGAACGCGGCTGCTGCTCGATCGCGGCTGGACCCCCTACGATGTCCTGACCAAGTCACTGGTCGCCGGCATGCAGATCGTCGGCGAGGATTTCCGTGACGGCATCCTGTTCGTGCCCGAGGTGCTTCTCTCGGCGAATGCCATGAAGGCCGGCATGGCTATCCTGCGGCCGCTGCTGGTGGAGACCGGTGCGCCTAAGCAGGGCAAGATGGTGATCGGCACGGTCAAGGGCGACATCCACGACATCGGCAAGAACCTCGTCGGGATGATGATGGAGGGTGCCGGATTCGAGGTCGTCGACCTCGGCATCAACATCGACGTCGACAAGTATCTCGCCGCGATCGAGGAGCACCAGCCGGAACTGCTCGGCATGTCGGCGCTGCTCACCACCACCATGCCCTACATGAAAGTGGTCATCGACACGCTGGTCCAGAAAGGAATTCGGGAGAAGGTGATCGTTCTGGTCGGCGGCGCGCCGCTCAACGAGGACTTCGCCAACCAGGTCGGAGCTGATGCCTATTGCCGCGACGCGGCAGTGACGGTGGAAACCGCCAGGAGCCTCATCGAGCGGCGGCACAACCAGCTGTGATCGAAGCGAGGACGCCGTTACCTGCACGTGGCGGCAGCGTCGCCCCGGCCTTTTCCGGCGCCCCGACAAAGAAAAGGCGCGGCGGCCGTTCGGCCCCGCGCCCAATCCTGGAAGAATGATGCAGGCTTATCGCGCCACGTCGTTGACGGCTGCGCCCGTCGCATCAACGGTGTTGCCTACGTCACGGCCGACGCCGCGGACCGTGTTGGCGCAAGCGGAGAGCATCAGGGCTCCGGCCAGGATCGTGGTCACTACTGCGAGGCGGTTGGTCATGATCAACTCTCCGTTGGAACAATGTGACGAAAAAACGTTCGGCCGGCTGACAGGTTCCCGCGAGGTCGGCGTTTTTCGTTCAAGCTGCTTATGGACGCTTTGGTGACGGGTGCAACCAATATCGGCGGGGAGCCTCTGACCGTCATCGCTTGCGGCGCGATCGCCCGCGAGATCGGCGCCGTGGTGGCAGCCAACCGTCTCGACCACGTCACCCTCACCTGCCTGCCGGCGATCCTGCACAATGCGCCGCAGAAGATCGTCCCGGCAGTCGAGGCGGCGATCGCGGCGGCGCGGGGACGCGGGTGCCAGCGGATCTTCGTCGCCTATGCCGACTGCGGGACAGGCGGCGCCCTCGACGCGCTTTGCCAGCGCGAGAAGGTGGCGCGCATTCCCGGCCCGCACTGCTACGCCTTCTTCCGCGGCAACCGGCAATTCGCCGAGGAGGCCGATGCGCATCTGACGACCTTCTGGCTGACCGACTTCCTCGCCCGGCAGTTCGACGCCTTCGTTGCCAGGCCGTTCAAGCTGGATCGGCATCCCGAGATGGTCGGCATGCTGTTCGGCAATTACGAGCGGGTCGTGTATCTGGCGCAGACGGACGACGCCGTGCTGGACCGTCGGGCCCGCGCCATCGCCGCGCGGCTTGGCCTTGCCTACGAGCGCCGGCTGGTCGGCTACGGCGATCTCACCCCGGCGCTTGTCGACGCCGCCGCAGGCGGATAGGGCGACGCCTCGTCGACCGGACCTGTTGCAAGTTGCGGCCGTGACGCGCTTCGGGTCTTGCGACCCGATCCAGCGATGCGAGTGTGTCCTAAGTCACATTGCGGGAAGAAGCTCATTGGCTTAAATCGAACCGCTTTCCGGAACGCGGCGAAAAGTCGAGCTGGCGGCGCCATAGAGGATGTCACGTCTTGATATCCCGGCGGCAACGCTGACTTAACTGCCCATCGGGCATAGTCGTCTCCCAGATGGGCAAAAGGCGGAGCATCGGGCATGGGGCCCGGCTTCCGGTACGGGACTTTGAATTCGTCACCATGTCCTCCCCTGAAGCCTCAGCTCCCCGAGCCGCCCGTGCGCCGACCGCGGCTTTCGCGCGCCTGCGCGAATCGCTCCGACGCCGGAGGGGCAAGCGCCAACGCCGCATCTCTGCGATCCTGCGGGCCTACAGCCATCGCGACCGGGATATTCCGACGATCGGCGATTTGTCCGAGGCTTTCGACGCACGCTCCTTCGGCGCGTTCTTCATCGTCTTCGGCGGGGCCAACCTCATTCCGCTGCCGCCCGGCACGTCGCTGGTGTTCGGCGTGCCGCTGCTGCTCTTCACCATCCAGCTCGCGATCGGCCGGCATCGCCTGTGGTTGCCCCAGCGGGTGCGGAACATCCGCCTGAAGCCGGAGACCATGAGCATGCTGGTCGTGCGGCTGGGTCCCTATCTGCGCAAGGTCGAGCGCCTGGCGCGCCACCGCGCCTGGCCGGAGCCGGAGTGGGTCGTCCTGTCGGCGATCGGCTGGTTCTCCTTCGTGATGGCTCTCCTGGTGGCGATCCCCTTTCCGCTGACCAACATGTTCCCCGGCGTGTCGATCGCGCTTGCAGGGGTCGCCATCACGGCCCGGGACGGGCTCTGGCTGATCGCCTCGGTCGTCGTCGGAATCGGCGCGGCGCTCTTCCTCGCCGGCGTTTACGGCGCGGCGCTCTTCGCCTTCCTGCAGCTGTTCTGAGACGCCGACCGCCGCATGTCGCAAAGCCGCCGTGTCCCGTCGCGACCGGCACAACCTTGCCTCAACGACGCGTCCACATTGTTCGCCACGGAGGATCCCGATGGCGGAATTGCAGGTCGTCTACTGGCGTGACATCCCGGCCCAGGTGATCGTGCGGCAGGGCCGCAAGGCGGCCAGGCGCGAGCTGCCGAAACGGTTCATCGAGGCAGTCGACATGTGCGCGATGAGCGTCGGGGCCAAGGATTCCGACGCCTATCTGGCGGAATGGCGCCGGGCGAGCACCGAGCGGGACGCCGACGATCTCGAAAGCGAGGCCGAGCGCGCCGCCGCCGAAATCGACGCCACCTACAACAGGGAGCGGCTTCGCTCGCTCATCGACAATGCGGGGCGCGAGCCATGAGCCTGTCGCTGCCGCAGACGCGGGACGTCATCGACGCCTCGATCGAAGTCGCGCCGAAACAGGCGATGCGCTCGACGGATCTGCCCGGCCTGTTCCCCGCCGGCACCCGCGTCTACCTGACCGATGTCGGCATCGACAGCGTCAGAGACTTCGTCGCCGCCACACGGCGGATTGCTGATCTCGGCTATGTCCCGGTGCCGCACATCCCCGCGCGCCGGATCCGGTCGCGCGAGGAGCTGCTGACCCGGATCCGCGCCTATGCCGAAGAGGCCGGGGTCACCGACGTGCTGGTGATCGGCGGCGGCCTCGACCGACCGGCCGGACCCTACACCTCGTCGATGGAAATCCTCGAAAGCGGCCTGCTCGATCGCCACGGCATCAGCGAAATCGGCGTTGCCGGCCATCCGGAGGGCTCGCCCGAGTTCTCGCTCGCCACGGCCGAGGCCGCGCTTCGTCTGAAGCGCGATTTCTGCGAGCGCACCGGCGCAAGGATGCGAATCGTCACGCAGTTCGGCTTTGACGCCGACGTCTACATCGACTGGGCGATGGCGGTGCGCGATAGCGGCATCGGCCTGCCGATCCATATCGGCGTCGCCGGGCCGGCCTCGATCACGACGCTGATCCGCTATGCCGCCCTCTGCGGCGTCGGCAGTTCGGTGACGTTCCTGAAAAAGCGCACCGGTGCGCTGGCGGCGCTCGCCGCCCACCATTCGCCCGAGTCCGTCGTCGGGCCGATCGAGCAGCACTGGCGGCAGACGCCGGAATCGCCGGTCCGGCAGATCCACGTCTTCCCGTTCGGTGGCTTGGCCCAGTCGGCGGCCTGGCTGCGCGAGCGCGGCTCCTGGCCCGGCAGCGCCGCGGAGCGGGCGCTGGGGTGAGACCGACGATGTTGACCATCCGTCCCCGGAGACGTCCATGACCCGCACCATCGTCGCCTCCGCCCGCCGGGAGATCGTCATCGGCTTCGACGAGCCGTTCTGCGTCATCGGCGAACGGATCAACCCGACCGGCCGCAAGAAGCTCGCCGCCGAGATGGTGGCCGGCAATTTCGAGACGGTGACCAGCGACGTGCTGCAGCAGGTCGCTGCGGGCGCCACCATGCTCGACGTCAATGCCGGGGTCACCGCCGTCGACCCCAATGCCTCCGAACCGCCGCTGCTGCTCGAGACGATCCGGCTGGTCCAGAGCCTCACCGACCTGCCGATCTCGATCGACTCTTCGGTATCGCTGGCGATCAAGGCGGCGCTCGAGATTGCCGAGGGCCGGCCGCTGGTCAATTCGGTCACCGGCGAATTGGAGAAGCTCGAAGCCATCCTGCCATTGATCAGGCAATACGACGTGCCGGTCGTGGCGATCTCCAACGACGAGAACGGCATTTCGGAAGATCCGGACGTCCGCTTCGAGGTCGCGCGAAGGATCGTCCGCCATGCGGCCGACTACGGCATCAAGCCCTGTGACATCGTCGTCGACCCGCTGGTGATGCCGATCGGCGCGATGGGCACCGCCGGGCGGCAGGTCTTCGCGCTCGTGCGGCGGTTGCGCGAGGAGCTCGGCGTCAACACGATCTGCGGCGCCTCCAACATCTCATTCGGCCTGCCGCATCGCCATGGCATCAACGCCGCCTTCCTGCCGATGGCGATCGCCGCCGGGATGACCTCGGCGATCATGAACCCCTGCCGGCCGCAGGAAATGGAAGCGGTGCGCGCCGCCAACGTGCTGATGGGCAACGACCCGTCCTGCATGGGCTGGATCCACAGCTATCGCGACGCCGTGCCTTCGGCGGGGATGGCGGCTGCGGCTCCTGCCACTTCGACCGGACGCCGGCGCGGTGGCCGCGAAGCGCGACGGCCCACAGCGTGACCATGAATCATCGACTGGTTCGGCCGCGCGGAGACGCCGTCCCGTCTGACGGCGCGGTTTCTTTCTCGCAGATGCGAAATAAACTTGCCGTGGCACCAACTATCTCGCCAGCCTTAGCGTTTATGAGGGACAGGTCCACAAGGAATGCCCTCGATGATTCGCCGCCACCCCTTTCCCGCCGTCTTTGCCCACGCGCCCAAGACGGCAGCGGAAATGACCACGCTGATGATCATGTCGCCGTTTGTCATCGGCACGCGCCTGACGCAGTTCTGGGCGTCCGCCGCCTCGCCGCAGGCCAGCGACCGCGAAGAGGCGGCCCAGATGGTCAGCGAGAAGATGCAGGCCGTCGGCGAATCGCTGATGGCGATGAACCTCGCCGCGGTCGAGGCGGTGACCAAGGCCACGCTGGCCGCCGCGACCGGATCGTATTCGAACGACAATCATGGCGACGCCATCTTCTCGGCCGGGCTGAAGCCCTATTCGCAGCGCGTCCGGGCGAACCGCAAACGCCTGTCGCGCTAACCCTGCTCGCGCCTTCGTTCCGGAACCACCGATGAGCGGCGAGACTGATCCCCTCGTCCTGTTCATGCCGTCCGGCCGGCGCGGCCGCTTCGCGCGCGGCACGTCGCTGATCGCTGCCGCCCGCTCGCTCGGCGTCCATGTCGAAAGCGTCTGCGGCGGACGCGGCATCTGCGGCCGATGCCAGGTCGAGATCGTCGAAGGTGCCTTTGCCAAGCACCAGATCGTCTCGGCCGCCGATCATCTGTCGCCGGTCTCGGCGACGGAAATCCGCTACGCGGAGAAGCGCGTCCTGAAGCCCGGCCGGCGGCTGTCCTGCGCCACATCGATCGAGGGCGACCTCGTCGTCGACCTGCCATCGGACATGGCGGTGAACACGGCGGTCGTGCGCAAGGCGGTCGACACGCGGGTCTTCCCGCGCGACCCGGCGATCCGCCTGCTCCTTGTCGAGGTGCCCGAGCCGGACATGCACGCCCCGCTCGGCGATCTCGACCGGGTGTTCGCGGCGCTGGAGAGTGACTGGGGCCTCGCCCGGCCGACGGTCGAACACTCGATCCTGCCGCTGCTGCAGAAGGCGTTGCGCGAGGGCCCGTGGCAGGTGACCTGTGCCATCGCGCATGACCATGAGGAAGATCGCCCGCATCTGATGGCGATCTATCCGGGCCTGAAGAACGAGGCCTACGGGATCGCCGTCGACATCGGCTCGACAACCATCGCGCTGTCCCTCTCCTCGCTGCTTTCCGGCGCGACCATCGCCGCCACCGGCGCCCCCAATCCGCAGATCCGCTTCGGTGAGGACCTGATGAGCCGGGTCTCCTACGTCATGATGAACCCGGGCGGACGGGCCGAGATGACGCGCGCCGTCCGCGAGACCGTGCAGGCGATGATCGAGACCGTTGCCACCGAGGCCAATGTCTCGACGGGCGACATCATGGACTGTGTCTTCGTCGGCAATCCGGTGATGCACCATCTGTTTCTCGGCATCGACCCGACCGAGCTCGGTCAGGCGCCGTTCGCGCTGGCCCTCTCGGGCGCCCTGGCACTGCCTGCGGCCGATCTCGACCTGAGCCTGCATCCTGTGGCCCGTGCCTATCTGCTGCCGTGCATCGCCGGCCATGTCGGCGCTGACGCCGCGGCGGCGACGCTGTCGGAGGGCCCGCACCGCCAGGACGAGATGATGCTCCTCGTCGATGTCGGGACCAATGCCGAAATCGTGCTCGGCAACCGCCACCGGCTGCTGGCCGCCTCTTCGCCCACCGGCCCGGCCTTCGAGGGCGCCGAGATTTCCTGCGGCCAGCGCGCCGCACCGGGCGCGATCGAACGGGTGCGGATCGACCCGGTCACGCTGGAGCCGCGCTTTAAGGTGATCGGCATCGACATCTGGTCCGACGATCCGGGCTTTGCCGAAGCGGCAGCGGCGCTCGGCGTGACCGGCATATGCGGTTCCGGCATCGTCGAGGTGGTGGCCGAGTTGTTCCTCACCGGCATCGTCACCGAGGATGGCGTCATCGACGGTTCGCTGGCGGCCCGATCGCCCCGGATCGTGCAGAGCGGGCGGACGTTCGCCTATGTCCTGCACGAGACGCCGCAGCGAACGCTGACCATCCTGCAGACCGATATCCGCGCCATCCAGCTGGCCAAGGCGGCGCTGTATGCAGGGATCAAGCTGCTGATCGACCGTTTCTCGCAGCCCGGCGGCCCGGCCGTGCAGATCGATCGGATCGCGCTGGCCGGCGCGTTCGGCTCGTTCATCGAGCCGCGCTACGCGATGGTGCTCGGGCTCGTTCCCGACTGCGATCTCGAGCGGTGCCAGGCGGTCGGCAACGCCGCCGGCGCCGGTGCCCGCATGGCGCTGCTCAATCGCGCCTATCGCCGCGAAATCGAAGCGACGGTCAGCCGCATCGAGAAGATCGAGACGGCGCTGGAGCCGGCCTTCCAGGATCATTTCGTCGCGGCCATGGCCTTCCCGAACAAGCGCGACGCCTTTCCTTCGCTTGCTCTTGTGCAGGCGCTGCCGAACCGGGACGCAAGCGGCATGCTGTTGCCCGGCCAGGGTGCTTCGGCGTCCGGCACGCCGGATCGCGGGCGCCGCGGCGGCCGGGCGGGTCGCTCGACCTGAAGCGGCGCCGGATGAATTTTGCGTTCGGCGAGTGCCCTGATCGCGCATCCCGCCCGTTGCGTCTTGGCGCAAACAGGCTTATCCAACCCCATCCCGCTTGACAGAAGGCGAATAACGAACCGAGCCAGCCCGATGCTGCGCCGTCGTCGCCACCCATGAGGACCGATGAAGCCGATCGACAGCGATTTCGCCGACCGCCGCAAGACCGCCAACGAGGCCAAGCAGGCGCTCCTTGACAAGGCCAAGGCACGTCTCAACAGCCCTGAGGCCGAAAAGGCCCGCGAGGAGCGCGCAGCCGTCGTTGCCGCGCGCGAGGAGCGCCAGGCGCAGAAGCGCGCGGAAGACGAGCAGAAGCAGCGCGAGGAAGAGGCTCGCGAGGTTGAGCGGGAAGCCGTCCGCCAGGCCGAGGAAGAAGCCAAGAAGGCCGACCAGAATCGCCTGATCGACCAGATGGTTTCCGACGAAGCGGCCCGGAAGGCCGAGCGCGACGCCAAATACGCCAGCCGCAAGGCACGCCAGGGCAAGAAATAGCCCCGCACGCCCTGTCTTCCCGTTCGGCGCCGCAATCCGGCTTGCGCGGCGCCGGCTTTGCCGCCAATTTCGGGTGGCCGGTCGGTTCCGGCATGGTCGGGATGCGGAGCTGGATCGGCAATGGTGAGGGCCAACGGGTCCGTGGTGTTGGAGCGTCCGCCTCGATCCGTCGAGCCTGACGCCGCGCCGAAACGCACGATAATCTTCCTGCTCGTGCCCAATTTCTCGATGATCGCCTTCGCGACGGCGATCGAGCCGTTGCGGATCGCCAACCGCATCGTCGGCCGAGAGATTTACCGGTGGCGCCTGGCGTCGCAGGACGGGCGGCCGGTGCGGGCCTCGAATGGTGTCGAGGTGGCGGTCTCCACCTCCGTCGAGGACGAACGCCGTGCGCTGCCTGGGGAGCGGCGGCCCTCGATGGTGTTCGCCTGCTCCGGCATCCTGGTTGAAGATTTCAGCGACCGAAGCACCCTCTCCTATCTGCGTGAAGCGCATCAGCGCGGCATTTCCGTCGGCGGCCTGTGCACGGCCGCGTGGATCCTCGCCCGCGCCGGCCTTCTCGCCGACCGGCGCTGCGCGATCCACTGGGAGAACCTGCCCGGCTTCGCCGAGGCGTTTCCCCGCGCCGACGTCTATGCCGACCTCTTCGAGATCGACCACAACATCTACACATGCGCCGGCGGCACCGCCTCGCTCGACATGATGCTGGCGCTGATCGGCCACGACCTCGGCGACGAGGTGGTGAACCGGGTCTGCGAGCAGGCGCTGACCGACCGCGTGCGCAGCGCCCACGACCGACAACGGCTGCCACTGCGGGCAAGGCTCGGCATTCAGCACGGTAAGGTGCTGCGGGTGATCGAGATCATGGAGGCCAATCTCTCCGACCCGCTTTCGCTGGTGGAGATCGCCCGGCATGTCGGGCTTTCGCGCAGGCAGGTGGAACGGTTGTTCGACAAGGAGATGGGGCGCTCGCCGGCGCGCTATTACCTGGAGATCCGGCTCGATCGCGCTCGCCATCTGCTGGTGCAGTCGCAACTGCCGATCGTCGAGATTGCCGTCGCCTGCGGCTTCGTCTCGGCCTCGCACTTCTCCAAATGCTACCGTGAACTCTACGACCGCTCGCCGCAGCAGGAGCGCGCGGCCCGCGCCGCCCTGACGCCGGCCTGAGTAACGGCGCAACCAGGCTCTCCGGCCGCTTTTACTGGTATCCGTCCATCCAGCGCTGCTGGCGGTCCTGCCACATGCGCTCGCCGACCATGCAGTCGACGCCGCTGCCCTGCGTCCGCATCACCTGCGCCTCGTCCTCCGCCTCGACGTCCCAGTCGCCGGCGAGTTCCATCACCAGCTTGCGACGGACCGCCTCGGGAAACTGCGACCAGTCGTTGACCGGGATCATGAAGGCGCCGGGGCCACCGATGACGCAATTCTCGTAATAGCGGTCGAGATCGGGGATTGAACCCCAGGAGGCATAGCTGCCGGAGGTCATCAGTGGCAGGCCGTTGATCGTCACCCCTCGCCGGACAGCATTGTCGCGGGCTTCGACGACCGGCCGGCCCTGGTTGTTCGGGCCATCGCCGGAGATGTCGATTACCCGCCGCAGGCCGTCGAAGCCGTTGCGGTCGAACAGCGGCACGGCGAAATCGATCGCGGCGGCAACGGACGTGCGGCGCTCGCGCTCCGGCTCCTCGGTCTGCAGCCGGTAGGCGAAGCCGTCTGCCGTCTCGCGCGAGTCGATCAGCGTCCAGGGCACCACCACGGACTGCGAGAAGCTGCCAGCCCATTCAATATAGGAGACGGCGACGCGTCCATGGCCGCCGTTCATGATCGCCTTCTGGACGTCCTCGCTGCGGAAGGCTGCGGCGTAACCGGCGCGCTGGATCTCCTGCTCGCCGCGATCCATCGACCAGGAGACGTCGACCGCCAGCACCAGTTCGACATCGACCTTGATGCCGCTTCTGGTCGCCGGCGCCTGGGTCGCGCCGAGATCGCCGAGGCCGCGCTGTTGGGCAACGGCGGGCCGCACCATGTCGATCGTCGCGGCGGCGGCGAAGGCGATCGACAGGGCTGCGAAACTGCGAATCCCATGGCGCATTGCAAAAAGGTCCTGCCGAAACGCAGGCGGTGCAATTCACAAAACCGTCACTGAACCGTATTGACCACCGGGAGACGCCGGATGCTCCCAGTCTGTGGACAACTGCCGCGAGGGCCGATCAGGCTTTTAGGCGGTCGTTGTCCGGATCGAACGGGCTCTCGCCAATCACCGTCGCCGGGTAGAGCCGACCGAGGATCCTGATCTCGAGACGCGTGCCCTCCGCCGCACGGGTCGGCTCCAGCATCGCCAGCGCCAGGCTCTTGCCGACCCGCCAGCCGTAGCCGCCGTTGGTCGCGCGTCCGACCAGGGCGCCATCGGCATAGATCGGCTCCGACCCGCGGGCGTCGACATCCTCGACGTCGTGGATTTCCAGCGTCGCGAACGACCAGCGCAGCCCCGCCTCCCGCGCCCGCACGACCGCGTCGCGACCGATGAAATCGCCCTTGTTCGGGTGAACGAACCTCTCAAGCCCCGACTCGAAGGCGTTGTATTCGATGGAGAGTTCGCGCGGCAGCTGGCGGTAGGACTTCTCCAGCGCCATGGCGTTCATCGCCCTGATGCCGAACGGTCTGATGCCGAACTCCGCCCCCGCCGCCATCAGCGCATCGTAGAGGGCGTTCTGCATGCCGATGGGGTGGTGCAGCTCCCAGCCGAGCTCGCCGACGAAGTTGACCCGCAGCGCATGCGCGCTCGCGGCGCCGACAGCGATCGCCTTGCCCGTCAGCCAGGGAAAGGCGGCGTTGGAAAGGTCGGAGCGAGTCAGCTTGGCTAGCACGTCGCGGGCGCGCGGACCGGCGAGCACCAGCACGCCGAGCTGCTCGGTCAGGGGTTTCAAAGTGACCGAGCCGTCGGAGGGCAGAAGCCGGCGCAGATTGTCGTGGTCGATCCGCTCGTAGCCGCCGGCCGAAACCAGGTAGAAGCGGCCCGGCGCCCATTCGTAGACGGTGAACTCGGCGCGCACGCCGCCGGTCTCTGTGAGAAGATGGCAGAGCGCAACGCGCCCGCGTGCCTTGGGGATGCGGTTGGCGAGGATCGAATCGAGAAAGGCGCGGGCGCCGGGGCCAGAAACCTCCATCTTGGCGAAGGCGGTGAGGTCGAGCAGGCCGACGCCTTCCGTCACCGCCCTCACCTCGTTGCCCACGTGCTCGAAATAATTCGAGCGCCGAAACGACCATTTCTCGCGGATGACGCCGTTCTCGTCGGCGGGCGCGTGATTCTCGTTGGTCAGCACGTCGGCGCCGAGGTCGAGTTCCTGCCGCGAGACGGATGTCCCCTCCGGCGCGAACCAGTTGGCGCGCTCCCAGCCGTAGACCGAGCCGAAGACGGCGCCGAGCGCCTTCTGCCGATCATACGAGGGCGAGGTCTTCAGCGGCCGCGCGGCGGCACGCTCCTCGTCGGGATAATGCGTGGTGAAGACGTTGGCGTAGGCTTCCTCGTTCTTTTCGATGAGGTAGCCTTCGGTGGCGTAGGGGCCGAAGCGGCGCGGGTCGACGCCGACCATGTCGACGGTCGGCTCGCCGTCGACGATCCATTCGGCGAGCTGCCAGCCGGCGCCGCCGGCGGCGGTGATGCCGAAGGAATGGCCCTCGTTCAGCCAGAAGCCTTTCAGGCCCGGCGCCGGGCCGACGATCGGCGAGCCGTCGGGCGTATAGGCGATGGCGCCGTTATAAACCTTCTTGATGCCGACCTCGCCGAACGCCGGGACGCGGGCGATCGCGGTCTCGATATGCGGCATCAGCCGGTCGAGATCCTCCTGGAAGAGCTCGTATTCCGACGCGTCGTCCGGACCGTCGACGTAGCAGCAGGGCGCGCCCTTCTCGTAGGGGCCGAGCAGCAGGCCGCCATTCTCCTCGCGCATGTACCATGCCGAGTCGCTCTCGCGCAGCACGCCCATCTCCGGCAAGCCCTGGCGCCGGCGCTCGACGATCGCCGGATGCGGCTCTGTGACGATGTACTGGTGCTCGACCGGGATCACCGGCACGTCGAGGCCAACCATGCGGCCGGTGCGGCGGGCGAAGTTGCCGGTCGCCGAGACGACGTGCTCGCAGACGACGATGCCCTTGTCCGTCGTCACCGACCATTCGCCGGATTCCAGCTGCTCGATCGCCGTTACTGCCGTGTTCCGGTAGATCTTGGCGCCGAAATCGCGGGCGCCCTTGGCCAGCGCCTGCGTCAGGTCGGCCGGCTGGATGTAGCCGTCGTCCGGGTGCTGGATCGCGCCGAGAATGCCGTCGGTCTCGCAGAGCGGCCAGACTTCCTTCAGCTCGTCCGGCGTCAGCATCTTTACCTTGACGCCGATCGTCTCGGCGATGCCGGCATAGTACTGGAACTCGTCCCAGCGGTCTTTCGTGCGGGCAAGGCGGATGTTGGTAACGTTGGAGAAGCCGACATTCATGCCGGTCTTTTCCTGCAGCTCGCGATAGAAGCGCACCGAGTAGCGGTGCAGCTGGCCGACGGAGTAGCTCATGTTGAAGAGCGGCAGAAGTCCTGCGGCATGCCAGGTGGAGCCGGAGGTCAGCTCCTTGCGCTCGACCAGGATGCTGTCGCTCCAGCCCTTCTTCGCCAGATGGTAGAGTGTCGACACGCCGACCACCCCGCCCCCAATCACCACCGCCCGCGCGCGTGATTCCATCGCCTGCAACTCCCCGCCTCTTCGCAGGCGCGAGCTTAGCGCGGCGCCGCGAATGACGCGGTACTCATTTGCGACACGCGGGCAGCCGGCGGCGACCTCACCCGCCTGCCGATGCGATCAGTGCCGGTCAGGCGAAGGCCCAGACATCCTCGCCGTAGAAGCCGACGCTGTAGCCGGCGGTCTTCAGCTTGACGACGACCTGGCCGATCTCGGCGGCCGGCAATGCGCCGATCTCCACCTTGATCATGCCGGGGCGATAGCGGGCGATGTCGAACTGGTCGAACACCACCCAGTCGGCGCCCTCGCAGTCGACCAGGAAGGCGTCGATATGGTCCAGCCGATTGCGGTCGAGGACGGTCTGCAGCGGCTCCGACGGCACGCTGATGTCCTTCAGGTGGTGCGCGAAGGTCGAGAAGTTCGCGTCCTCCTTGCCCCAGGCATCCTTGCCGGACATCAGGTTGGTATCGGTGACGGAGGAGCAGCCGATGAATTCGATCGGCAGCGTTCCGGCCTCCAGCGCCTCCGCCTCGAAGGTGCGGATGGCGATTGTCCCCGACTCGCGGGTGATCGCCACCGGCTCGATGACGAAGCGCTCGGTGTCCGGGTAGTTCTTGCGCAGGCGCTGCTGGTTGTAGGGTATCGGCTCCACCAGCACGGCCCGGGCATTGGGGATGCGATGCAGCCATGGCGTCACGTCGTCGAAGAGGACGCCGTCGCAGGCGCCGACATTGACCATGACGAAGGGCCGGCCCCTCCCGAGGCGGGCGCGCATGGCCGCCTTGGCGAGATAGCGCGTGCCGAGCAGCGCCGGCGCGCGGTCGAGAAGACCTGCCGGGAGCCCCAGGGAGACGGCAATGCGTGCGGCATGCGACAGGCGGGACATGGCGATTTCTCAGTTGTGCCGGCGAACGGGCGGCGTGAAGGCGGCATTGGAAGTGGCGAAATCCGGCTTCCAGGCTTCGAGCAGGATCATCAGGAACGGCGCGACGAAGATGAAGTAGACGCGGTCGTCCGGCAGCGGAAACGTCACGTACTTGCCGATGAAGCAGAGGACGACGGCGGTGAGCACCATCGTGGCGTTCCGGTCGGCGCCGCGGCCGCGGGCGGCGAGCAGCAGCCAGCCGAGCAGCAGCACCGCCATGATCATCGGCCAGTTGTTGAAGCGCAGACCGACATTTATACCCCGCACGATGCCGTGCAGATAGGCGCCCACGCTGAAGGCCGGATCGAAGCCGCGCATGTCGTTCTGCAGCGCGATGTTCGAGAAATAATAGTGCGGCCACCAGCCGGGATGCCCGGCCGCCTCGGCAATCGGGCCGTAGAGCAGCACCGCGGCGAGGAAGGCGAGCAGCATCGGCAGCCGCCCCTGCCCGAAGGCCAGCGCTGCCAGCAGCAGCGCGAAGAGGAAGATGATCCCGTCCGGGCGCACCAGGAACATGGCGAGCAGGAACGGCACGGCCAGCCAGTAGCGACCCTTGGCGGCCAGATAGATGCCCGGAATGCCGAACGCCGCCATCATCATGTCAGGCGTCGCCAGCATCGCCATGTCGAAATAGCCGGCGAGCAGCAGCACGGGCGCGGCGAGCAGCAGCGATTGCGAGAAGCCGTGCCGGACCGCCCAGCCCAGCAGGACGAGACCGACGACCAGGGTCGACAGGCTGGCGACGATGGCCGTCGCGGTGACCGGCTCGACCAGCCGGTCGAGATAGCGCAGCGCGAGGATATAGCCGAGCTTCACCCGGTACATCGACAGCTGCGAGACGAAATGCTCGGGGTTGGCGAACTGGTCGACGATGTAGGTGTTGCCGCGGGTGATCTCGTACCACTGGAAGTCGGAGATGCCGTAGCGCGTCGCCTCCCAGGCGGCGGCGTGCAGCGCCTGCGGCTGCTCGTAGCGATCCTCCAGCGAGGCGGCAATGTAGGGCGCCATGTCCCAGTTGTGCTCGGGTTTGATCAGCCCGAACAGCGACGACAGCAGGACGAAGAGCGCGAAGGCGGCGACCGCCAGCCTCGAGAAGACGCGCGACGTCATCAAGGCGGCGACGCGGCGGCCGAGCTCGCGCATCGGGCCGGAGTCGATCGGGCGGTGGAAGTCGGTTGCAATGCTCATGCCGGGCTTCCCCGCGTCAGGTTGATATCGGGCAGGCTTCGGCCGGGCGCGACGTCGCGCGCTCAGCCCATCTGCGACTTCACGAAGTCCTTCACGATCGACACGATGCCGCGCGACAGGAGGTCGTCCAGCGCGTCGCAGAACTGGTCGACATGCTCCTCGCCGCAGATCAGCGGCGGCTCGAGGCGGATGACATTGCGGTTGTACTCGGTGAAGGCGACCAGCACGTCGTAGTCGCGCAGCAGCAGCGCCCCGATGAAGCCCGACAGCGAGCCCTTCAGCTTGTCGTCGAGGATCGCCACCATCGGACGGAGCGCCAGCGGCAGGGTGCGCGAGAAGTCCTGGAACTCCAGCCCGACCATCAGGCCCTGGCCGCGCACTTCCTTGATGATCGTCGGATATTTCTGCCGGATCGCCTCGAGGCGCTCCAGCAGATACGTGCCGACTTCCTCGGCATTGCCGATCAGGTCCTCGTCGTAGAGAACGTTCAGACCCTCGATGGCGGTGACGCAGGCTTCGCCGATGCCGCCGAACGTCGCCTGGGCGTGGATCATCGCGGTCTTCGGCGTGCCGTAGGCCTTCATGTAGACCTCGCGGCGGGCGATCATCGCACCGACGGCGGCCTTGCCGGCGCCAAGCGACTTGGCGAGTGCGGTCACGTCCGGCACGACGCCATGGTGCTCAAAGGCGTAGAAGCGGCCGGTGCGCCCGTAGCCGCACTGTACCTCGTCGGCGACCCACATCACCTTGTGCTTGTCGCAAAGTGCGCGAACGCCCTGCCAGTAGTAGGTCGACGCCTGGACGATGCCGCCGCCGCCCTGCACGGTCTCGAGCACGACGACGCCGATGTCGGGATCGCTCTCGACGCAGGCGGTCAGCGCCTCGAGGTCGCCGAACGGCACCTTGTAGCGGTTCTCCACCAGCTTGAACTCGCCCTGGTAGAGCGTCGAGTCGGTGATCGACAGGACGCCCTTTGTCTTGCCATGGAAGGAGTTCTCGGCATGGACGATCTTGCAGTTCTTCCGGCCCGAGGCGCGCTCGGCGACCTTGACGGCGGCTTCCATCGCTTCCGAGCCGGACGAACCGAGGAAGACCATGTCGAGGCTGCCGGGGCTGACGGCGGCGAGGTTCTTCGCCAGCGCCGAAGCATACTGGGAGAGGAAGGCGATGGCGATCTCGTGCCGCTTCTCGTCCTGGAAGCGCTGGCGCGCTTCGATGATCCGCGGGTGGTTGTGACCAAAGGCCAGCGAGCCGAAGCCGCCGAAGAAATCGAGGATCTTCCGGCCGTTCTGGTCGATGTAGAACATGCCTTCGGCGCTTTCGACCTTCACCTTGTGAAAGCCGAGCAGCTTCATGAAGTGGAACTGGCCGGGGTTGATGTGGTCCTTGAACAGGTCCGCCATCGACTGCGCGTCGAGGGCCTTGGCCTCTTCGACCGACAGCAGTTTCGGCTTGGCCGGGCCGCGGCGTAATGGAGCGTCGAGCGGCGGCGCGGTCACAACGGGACGGTCGAGCATGGCTGCGCTCCTCATTCGGCGGGTTGGATGGAGGTTTCGGCGTCGTCCTGCCGGCCTTCGCGCTTGGCGCGGTATTCGGTGTAGGCGGCGATCAGCATGTCCTCGTCGCGATACTGCGGGACCCAGCCGAGCTGCCGCTCGCCCTTGGAGACGTCGAGAACGCACATCTCGTCGGCGATCAGATACTGCTCGGGGTCCATCAGCGGCAGATTGAGCCGATCCAGCAGATCGAGCGTCCGCTTGACCGCCCAGCCCGGCGTCGGCACGAGCAGCGACTTCGAGCCGGCATGCTTGACGAGGTCGCCCAAGAGCTTCCTTACCGGCGGCGGGTTGAGCGAGCCGAGATTGTAAGCCTCGTTCGGAACGCCTGCCTTCCAGGCAAGACGGGCCGCCTCGGCGCAGTCGAACACCGAGATGAACTGGTACGGGTTCTTGCCCGAGCCGATCATCGGCACCGGCAGGTTGCCATCGACCAGCTTGAACAGCTTTTCGAGGATGCCAAGCCGGCCGGGTCCGATGATCAGGCGCGGCCGGAACAGCGAGATGTTCATGCCCCGCTCGCGCCATTCGGCGGCGAGGTGCTCGGTGTCGAGCTTGGACTGGCCATACTCGCCGAGCGGCGAGACCGGGTGCTCCTCCGTCATCGGATAGATCACCGTGTGGCCGTAGATCATGTCGGTGGTGAAGTGGACGAGGTCCTTCGCCCCAGCCGCATCCATCGCCTCGATGATGTGCTTCGTGCCGTGATAGTTCACCGGGTAGAAGAAGTCGTGGCGCTTGGCGCGAACCTGGATCGGCGAGAGCATCTTGGCCGAGAGATTATAGACCATGTCGCCCGGCTCGATCGGAACGGCGCGCACCGACGCCGGATCGGTGACGTCGGCTCCCATGAAGCGCGAGCGGCGATAATGCGGCAGGTCGCTGCGATAGATGTCGGCGACGACCACTTCCTCGCCGTCGGTCACCAGCTTGCGGGCAAGATGACGGCCGACGAAACCGTCGCCGCCGAACAGGATATGCTTCATCGTGACACCTCACGGGTGGAATCGGTGGGAAGCGCGGCGAGCTCGTTCTCGCCGTGGATGGGCGAGCCGCCCTGGGCGATGAACACGGTACCGACGCAGATCAGCGCGATGCCGGCGATGCGCATGGCGTTGAGATCTTCGCGGAAGACGAAGTAGGCGAAAACCGCGACCGCTACGTAAGCCAGCGAAAGGAACGGATAGGCATAGGACAGCTCGACCTTCGACAGGACGTAGAGGTGCGAGGCCATCGAGATCACGAAAACGCTCAACCCCATGAAAACCCAGGGGCTGAAGACGATCTGCAGGATCTTGAGCAGCGGATTGACGCCGGCGAACGAGAGCGGCCCGAGCTGCATCATGCCGTATTTCAGCATCAGCTGCGCCGCAGCGTTGGTCAGCACCGTAAACAGGATGAACGGCAGAAACTTCAGCATCTCAATAACCTGATTGGAACAAGCAATGGTCCGGCTCGCCGCGACATGCGAACATTACCGCACCGGGCCTTTTGGAAGGTTAATAGGCAGGACTACTTGCTTCGCCGACGATGCTCACTGCGCGGAAGGGTAAATTTTCGCTGAGTGTTTCCGGTAGAACTTTACGCTCGGCAGTCCTGGACGGCGTCAGGCGCAGCGCGGTGCGGCGCCAGAAATCCGAGCAGAAGGCCGGATCCCGCAGCGCCTCCAGCTCGGCCCAGCGGGCGAAGCCGGCGGCGAACGTCTCGGGCGACATCCGCGCATCCTTGTAGGGATTGACCGCCCCGCCCGCCCCGATGGCGATGGCATCGAGATCGGCGAGGAGTCTCAGCGTCCGTTCGCCGCGATGCGGGAAATCCAGCGTCAGCGTGTAGCCCTCGCGGGGAAAGCTGGTGAGGCCCGGGCTCGCCACCGCGCCGAAGCGCTTGAGCACGGTGAGGAACGACCCCTGCCCGGCCTGCTGGGCGCGCATGATCAGCGCCCGCACCGCGGTCGGGCCGGCCGCCAGCGGCACGACGCTCTGGTGCTGGTGCAGGCCGCGCGGGCCGTAGAGCCGGTTCCAGCCACCGATCCGGTCGAGCGGATAGAAGAAGCTGTCGAAGCGCACGACGCGCCGGCGGGAGCCCTTCGGTGCGCGGCGGAAATAGGCCTCGTTGAACGCCGAGAGGCCGAGCCCCCGCAGCGGGCTGACGAAGGGCGTGAACGGGATGCTCGTGATCGGCTTGCCGGCGACGCCCGAACGATCGCCCTCGGCGGCATGGTCGCCGGTGATCAGATGGCCCCGCCCGAGCGAAGCGCCGGTCACCAGCGAGTCGATCCAGGCGACGGCGTATTCGTGCCGGAGGTCGGCCGCTTCCGCGAGCTCGAAATACTCGTCGAGACTGTCGAACCGCGTCGTCGTCTCGTCGATCGACAGTGACGGCACCTTGAGCAGGCGGATCGTCGCCTGCCGAATGAGCCCGGTCAGGCCCATGCCGGCGATGGTCGCCGCGAAGAGCTGCGGCTCGCTGTCCCGGCTGCAGGTCAGCGGCCCCTGGTCGGACCGTTCGAGTTCGAGGCTCTCGACCCAGTTGCCGAAAGTGCCGCGGCGGTGGTGGTTCTTGCCATGGATGTCGTTGGCGATGGCGCCGCCGAGGGTGACGAACTGGGTGCCGGGGGTGACGGGCAGGAACCAGCCGGCCGGCGCGACTTGTCGTGTGATCTCTGACAGCAGGATGCCGGCATCCGCCGTCAGCGTCCCGGCGACCGGATCGAACGCCTGGATCCGGGCGCGGTCGCGGCTGTCGACGAGCGTGCCGGCATCGTTGTGGCAGCTGTCGCCGTAGGAACGGCCGTTCCCATAGGCCAGCAGGCTGCCGTCCGCCCTGCTCGCGAGCGACCCGAGATCGGCGACGGCGATCGCTGCGCGGCGGGCCGGCCTGAGGCGCCCCCAGCTCTGGTAGAGGGGCTCAGACATAGGCGCCGAGCAGGAACATGGTGGCGCCGAGTCCGATCATCATCTGGCTGCGCCAGTCCTGCATGATGAACACCACCGGATCCTCGTGCATCTCGTTGCGCCGGGCGAGGATCCAGATCCGCACGATGATGTAGAGCACCAGCGGGCACAGCGGCCAGACGAGGTACGGGACCGCGAAGTGCTCGCGGATCGCGGGACTGTCGATGTACAGGGCGAGGACGAGGACGGCGGCGAAACCGGACGACATGCCGGCCTGCGACAGCGTCTCGAGGTCGGCGTCGACATAGCCGCGGCCGGTCTTCGAGCGATGCGCGCCAATGCCGAAATCCTGCAGCTCCGTGAAGCGCTTCACCAGTGCCAGCGACAGGAAGAAGAAGACCGAGAAGGCCAGCAACCAGAACGACGACTCGGCACCGGCGGCTTCCGAACCGGCGATGATCCTCGTCGTGTAGAGGCCGGCCAGCGTCAGGACGTCGATCAGCAGCATGCGCTTGAGGAAGAACGAATAGGCCGTGGTGGTGACGATGTAGGCCGCCAGCACGACAGCGAACTCGATCGGCAGGATGGCGGCGACGCCTACGGACAGGGCCAAGAGGCCGCCTGCCAGCTTCAGGCCCGTCGGGATGGAGATCCTCCCGCTCGCGAAGGGGCGGCGGCGCTTGGTCTTGTGCCGGCGGTCGGCGGTCAGGTCGAGAAGGTCGTTCAAGATGTAGACCGCCGAGGCCGCGGCGGAAAAGCTCACGAAGGCGAGGAAACCGGCCAGCAGCATCTGCAGGTCGAGGAACTCGTGGGTCAACGCGATGGGCACGAAGACGAGGACGTTCTTCAGCCATTGATGCGGCCGCATCGCCTTGATGGCCGCCCGGGCCGCGCCGGGTTCGGCGTCGATCCGGGCCGAGCCGGTCCGGGTCTGCCAGGAGTGCGCCGCCTTGTCAGGCGCGACGACCGTCGCGGTGGCAGCCTTTTCGAGGAGGCAGATGTCCTCGTGGGAATTGCCGACATAGTCGAAATCATGCTCGCCATGCTCGGCGAGGATTCGGTCGAGCTTGCGCTCCGAGGTGAGGTTGACCGTGTCCGAGGAGGCCATCACCGCATCGAACAAACCGAGATGATCGGCGACCGCGTGGGCGAGTTTCTCGTTCGCGCCGGTGGCAAGGATGATGGTGCGGCCTGCCGCCTTCTCGCGGCGGAGCAGCGCGACCACTTCCTCCCGGTAAGGCAGCAGCGCGGGGTCCAGTTCGCAGCTGTGGGCGAGCTCCGCCTTCAGCCGCGCCTTGCCCTCAAACAGCCAGCCCGGGACCCGCAGCAACGCGACCGGCCGCTGGCGCGCGACGAGGAAAAGGGTCTCCCACAACAGATCGCTGCGGATGAGCGTGCCGTCGAGGTCGACGAAGATCGGTCGTTCAGTCTGCGGCGCTCTGGCGTCCACCGGTCATGCTCCCCCTGTCGCATCCAGCAACGGATCGCGTGAAGTCCGACCACATCAGTGAGCCAAAGCAGTTTCGACGGGGTGAATTCTGCCCGTCACAGCGGACCTTGCGGAAGATCAAGCTGCAAAGGGAGTCAACAAACTGCCAATTTGCCGGAGAGCAATTGACGAAATGGCAGCCGTCCGGCAGGCCGTCGCCGGCTCGGCCGAGGCAGGGCGGCATCCGTCTTCGCGACCAAGTCGCGGATTTCGCTGATTGTGCCCTTCCGGATTGCCATTCTCTTCCCTATAAGGCGGCCTCAGCCTCTCAGGAAAGATCTGCCGCCGGCCGCGCTATGCGCGGGTTCCGGGATTTCGGCACGCAACAACAGCGGATTTAGCCCTCCCATGCCGAAACGCACCGACATCAAGACGATCCTCATCATCGGTGCAGGCCCGATCATCATCGGCCAGGCCTGCGAGTTCGACTACTCGGGGACCCAGGCCTGCAAGGCGCTGAAGGAAGAGGGCTACCGGATCGTCCTGGTCAACTCGAACCCGGCCACGATCATGACCGATCCCGATCTTGCCGACGCCACCTATATCGAGCCGATCACGCCGGAGATCGTCGCCAAGATCATCGCCAAGGAGCGGCCCGACGCCATCCTCCCGACGATGGGCGGGCAGACCGCGCTGAACACCGCCCTCTCCCTGCGCCGGATGGGCGTGCTGGAGAAATACGGGGTCGAGATGATCGGCGCCGATGCGGACGCAATCGACAAGGCCGAGGACCGCGCCCTGTTCCGCGAGGCGATGGCGAAGATCGGCCTCGCCACGCCGAAGTCGATGCTGGCGAATGCGACGGAAGCCAAGGCTGCCGACCGGCGCGTCCACGACGAGCGCAAGGCGGAGATCATCGCCGAAACCGCCGACGACGCGGAACGCGAGACCCGGCTTGCCGCCCTCGAGCACGACTGGCTGATGGGCGAGCCCGACCGCAAGCAGCGTTACATGTCGCGCGCTCTCGGCTCGGCCGCCGAGGCGCTGGATGAGGTCGGCCTGCCGGCGATCATCCGGCCTTCCTTCACGCTCGGCGGCACCGGCGGCGGCATCGCCTACAACCGCTCGGAATTCTTCGAGATCGTCGAGACCGGCCTCGATGCTTCCCCGACCACCGAGGTGCTGATCGAGGAAAGCGTGCTCGGCTGGAAGGAGTTCGAGATGGAGGTGGTCCGCGACAAGGCGGACAACTGCATCATCGTCTGCTCTATCGAGAACGTCGACCCGATGGGCGTCCACACCGGCGATTCGATCACCGTCGCGCCGGCGCTGACGCTGACCGACAAGGAATACCAGATCATGCGCAACGCCTCGATCGCGGTCTTGCGCGAGATCGGGGTGGAGACCGGTGGCTCCAACGTGCAGTTCGCGGTCAATCCCGAGGACGGCCGTCTCGTCGTCATCGAGATGAACCCGCGCGTGTCGCGCTCCTCGGCGCTGGCGTCGAAGGCGACGGGCTTCCCGATCGCCCGGGTCGCCGCCAAGCTCGCCGTCGGCTACACGCTTGACGAGCTCGACAACGACATTACCGGCGGCGCGACGCCTGCCTCGTTCGAACCGTCGATCGATTATGTCGTCACCAAGATCCCGCGCTTCGCCTTCGAGAAATTCCCGGGCGCTGAGCCGATCCTGACCACCGCGATGAAGTCGGTCGGCGAGGTCATGGCGATTGGCCGGACCTTCGAAGAGTCGCTGCAAAAGGCGCTGCGCGGCCTCGAGACCGGCCTCGACGGGCTCGACGAGATCGAGATCCCCGGCATCGGCGAGGGCGACGACAAGAACGCCATCCGCGCCGCGCTCGGCACGCCGACGCCGGACCGGCTGCTGATGGTCGCCCAGGCGCTGCGCATGGGCACCAGCCCCGAGCAGGTCCACCAGTCCTGCAAGATCGACCCGTGGTTCATCGCCCGCATCAAGGCGATCATCGATCTCGAGGAGCGCGTCCGCGAGCACGGCCTGCCGGAGGATCCCGACAATCTGCGCTTCCTGAAGTCGGCCGGCTTCTCCGACGCGCGGCTGGCAAAGCTTGCCGGCACCGAGGAAGCCTCGGTATTGGCGCTGCGCGAGCGCCTTGACATCCACCCGGCCTACAAGCGGATAGACACCTGCGCCGCCGAGTTCGCCTCGCCCACCCCCTACATGTACTCGACCTACGAGCGGCCCTTCGCTGGTTCGCTGCGCTCGGAAGCCGACGTGAGCAGCGCCAAGAAGGTCGTCATCCTCGGCGGCGGCCCGAACCGGATCGGCCAGGGCATCGAGTTCGACTATTGCTGCTGCCACGCCGCCTTCGCGCTCAACGACGCGGGCTACGAGGCGATCATGATCAACTGCAACCCGGAGACCGTCTCGACCGACTACGACACGTCGGACCGGCTGTATTTCGAGCCGCTGACCGCCGAGGACGTCTTGGAAATCCTGCGCGTCGAGCAGACTGCCGGCACGCTGGTCGGCGTCATCGTTCAGTTCGGCGGCCAGACGCCGCTGAAGCTCGCCGAAGCGCTGGAGCGCGCCGGCATCCCGATCCTCGGCACCTCGCCCGACGCAATCGACCTGGCCGAAGACCGCGACCGCTTCCAGCGGCTGCTCAACGAATTGGGCCTTCGACAGCCGAACAACGGCATCGCCCGTTCGGTCGAGGAGGCGCGCGAGATCGTCAAGCGGATCGACTATCCGGTCGTCATCCGCCCCTCCTACGTGCTGGGCGGCCGGGCGATGGAGATCGTCCGCAACGAGGCGCAGTTCGAGCGCTACATGCACACGGCCGTCGTCGTCTCCGGCAAGTCGCCGGTGCTGATCGATTCTTATCTGTCCGACGCGATCGAGGTCGACGTCGACTGTCTCAGCGACGGCACGGCGACCTACGTCGCCGGCATCATGGAGCACATCGAGGAAGCCGGCATACATTCCGGCGACAGCGCCTGCTCGCTACCGGTGCATTCGCTGTCGCGGGCGATCACCGACGAGCTCTCCCGGCAGACGCGCGAGATGGCGCTGGCGCTGAAGGTCGGCGGGCTGATGAACGTCCAGTTCGCCATCAAGGGCGAGGACATCTACGTGCTCGAGGTCAATCCGCGCGCCTCGCGGACCGTGCCCTTCGTCGCCAAGACCATCGGCTCTCCGATCGCCAAGGTCGCGGCGCGGATCATGGCCGGCGAGACCCTCGATGCGGCCTTCGCGGCCTATGGCGGCGCGCCGGATCCGCACGGGCTGAAGCACATCGCGGTCAAGGAGGCGGTCTTCCCCTTCGCCCGCTTCCCCAATGTCGACACGCTGCTCGGACCCGAGATGCGCTCGACCGGCGAGGTCATGGGCCTCGACTACGACTACACGCTGGCCTTCGCCAAGGCGCAGCTCGGCGCCGGAGTCGAACTGCCCCGCGACGGGACGGTGTTCGTCTCGGTCCGCGACACCGACAAGGACCGGGTCCTCGCGCCCATCCGGCTGCTGCATTCGCTTGGCTTCCGGATCATCGCGACCGGCGGGACGCAGCGTTTCCTGGTGGAGAGCGGCGTGCCGGCGGAGAAGATCAACAAGGTGCTGGAAGGCCGGCCACACATCGAGGATGCGATCCGCAACCGCCGCGTGCAGCTGGTGCTCAACACGACGGAGGGCGCCAAGGCACTCTCCGATTCGCGCTCGCTGCGGCGCGCCGCGCTGATCCACAAGGTGCCGTACTACACGACGCTGGCGGGCATGATCGCCGCCGCCGAAGCCATTGCGGCGCTTCGCGAGGGCAATCTTGAAGTTCGCCCGCTGCAGTCGTATTTTACCGCGGCCTGATTGCAACAACGCCGCTCGGACGGGCGAATCAGACATCTTCGCAGTCCGTACTCACGCTGGTTCCGAACGGGTCGCACCGTCCGGAGCCGGTTTGTTATTGTGCCCCGGCCATGCCGGCAATGAACATAAGACGACCGGTCAGCCGGACGTCGGAAAGGTGGAGGCGATGGACAAGGTCCCGATGACGAGTGCCGGCTTCGAGTCGCTCAAGGAAGAGCTTCGTCGGCGTCAGCAGGAAGAGCGCCCGCGCATCATCGCGGCGATCTCCGAGGCGCGCGCTCACGGCGATCTCTCGGAGAACGCCGAGTATCACGCCGCCAAGGAATCGCAGAGCCTGAACGAGGGCCGGATCTCCGAATTGGAAGACCTGACGGCCCGCGCCGAGGTCATCGACGTCGCCAAGATGTCGGGCGACCGGGTCAAGTTCGGCGCGATCGTCAAGCTGGTCGACGAGGATACCGAGGAAGAGAAGACCTACCAGATCGTTGGCGACCAGGAAGCCGACGTGAAGAATGGCCGGATCTCGATCTCCTCCCCGATCGCGCGGGCGCTGATCGGCAAAGGTGAAGGCGACACGGTCGAGGTCACCGCGCCGGGCGGTGCGCGCTCCTATGAGATCCTCGAGCTCCGCTGGGGCTGATAGTTCCGACATATCCGTGGTCCTCCGCCTGAGTCTCTCGGGCGGATGACCACGGAGAGCAATATGGCTTCCCCCTTGTCCGGCCATGCTCGACCCGAGATTGGCCGGCCCGGTTGCCGGAATGTGATTGCATTCCCGTGATCGGCAAAGGCCTTCGCGATTGCGCGACCCGGTCCGTTTCCCTCGCCCCTTCGGCACGAGAACAGCCCCATGACCATCCGCGACGTCGAGGTCATCGCGCCGAACTTCAAGCGTCGCCTGTCCGGCGTAACCTCGACGATCGTCCAGCTGCTGCCGTTGCAGGCCCGCGACATCGGCATCGCGACGATGGGGCCGGACGTGCTGCCGGACTCCGTCCCGCGGCTCGGCTACGGCGCGCTTCTCGCCTTGTGGCAACGGTCGACCCGGAATAAGCGCCGCATCTGGCACGCCCGACGCAACACCGAGATGCTGGCCGGCGTCGTCCTTCGCGACATCTTGCGGATGAAGCTGCGGCTGCTCTTCACCTCGGCGGCGCAGCGCCGCCACACGGCCTGGACGCGCTTCCTGATCCGGCGGATGGACGCGGTGATCGCCACCAGCGAACGCAGCGCGGCGTTTCTCGACGTGCCCGCCACGGTCATCCTGCACGGCATCGACCTCGACCGTTTCGGCCCGGAAAGCCCGCAGCCGGCGGAGGCTGTCGTCGATGAATTCGAGGGCCGGCGCGTCGTCGGCTGCGCGGGGCGCATCCGCCACCAGAAGGGCACCGACGTCTTCGTCGACGCGATGATCGCCCTGCTGCCCTCGCGGCCAGGCTGGGTCGCCGTGATGACCGGCCGCACCACGGCCGAACATTCAGCCTTCGAAGCCGAACTGCGCGACCGGATCGAGAATGCCGGGCTTTCCGACCGCATCCGGTTCCTCGGCGAGGTCGACGACGTCGCACCGTGGTTCCGCCGCTTCGATCTCTATGTCGCGCCACCACGCAACGAAGGCTTCGGCCTGACGCCGCTGGAGGCGATGGCGAGCGGCACGCCGGTCGTGGCGAGCGACGCCGGCGCGTTCGCCGAGATGATCGTGGATGGCACGACGGGTCGGGTGGTACCGGCCGGCGATGCCGCTGCGCTCGCCGCAGCGATCGCGCCCTTCCTCGACGACGATGCCCTCCGCCGGCGTGCGGGCGAGGCGGCGCTTGCCCATGTCCGGGCGGCGTTCCCGCTGGCCCGCGAGGCAGATCAGATCGGCGCGGTCTACCGCTCGCTCTGGGCGATCGACGATCGCGACTGAAGATCTGCCTCAGGCTCGCCGGCCTGCCGGAACTCGTCGAGATCGACCGCCGGGCATCGAAGCTCCAGCGGCCCCAGCCGCCCCAGCTGATAGCGGATCAGGGCGAACTGCCCGGCGATCCGCCTGGCCCGGTATTTTATCGCGCCCTCGCGCAGCGTCAGCCTCAGGCGCGGCTGGTGGATCTGCGTCACCGTGGCGATGCCGGGATCGATGCCCTCGCCCGCGAGGATATGCGCCTGCACCGCCAGCGCGGGCTCCGCCTGCGCGATCCGCAGTCGCCCGTGCTGGTACATGAAGGCGTCCGCCGGTGCGGCATCGGTGGCAAGGGCGTCCAGCAGCTTTCGCGCACCCGCCGGGCTCACATAATAGGCGGCGGTGCCGGTCTTCTCGCGTGCCACGGCGGTCAGCCGCGTGCCAGCCTGCCCGACAGGCTTCGACCGCCGGAAGAATTTCCGGCGGCCGTACCATTCGAGATTGACGTTGTCCCACTCGGTCGGCGGCGGCGAGCGCAGGAACGCCGCCAGCCGCGGCGAAAGCACCGCGTCGTCCTCCAACACAACGAGGCCGTCGGTGCTGGCGGCGGCGCGCTCCCAGAGCTGCGCGTGGGACAGAAGAACGGCGATCTCGATCCGGGTGATCGGCCGTTGCCAGCGCCGCGACAGGGAAGCGAAGGTCCGGTGGTCGACGTCCGGACCTTCGAGCGCCCGGACCCGCTCGAGGCCGAGGCCGAGCCGGCGGGCCTGCCGCTCCATGAAGTCGCGCCGTTCGACCGCGCGATCGAGATTGATGAAGTAGGCGGGCAGCACCGTATCGACCATTTCCGTCCCTCTCCCCTAGTCCATCCAGACGGACGGAAACAGCAGGATGAGGACCGTCACCAGCTCGAGGCGGCCGAGCAGCATCACCGCCGAGAGAACCCACAAGGCGGCGTCGGGCAGGCTGGCGAAATTGCCGGCGGGGCCGATGATCTGGCCGAAGCCCGGGCCGACATTGGAAATTGCCGTGAGGGAGCCGGAAAACGCCGTGATCAGGTCGAGGCCGATCATCGTCAGAAGCACCGTGCCCATCAGCAGGGTGCCGAAATACAGGAAGAAGAAGATCGTCACGGTCTGGATCGTCTGGGTCGAGATGTCGTCGTTGCCGTATTTCAGGCGGATGACGGAATGCGGCCGGACGAGGCGGCGGAAGCTGGCGCGCACGACGAGATAGAGGATGACGAGCCGGTTGGCCTTGATGCCGCCGGAGGTCGAGCCGGCGCAGCCGCCGAGGAAGGTCGCCAGGAAGAAGATCCCGATCGCCGCGTTCGACCAGAGCGTATAGTCGTCCGAGGCATAGCCCGTGGTGGTGATCACCGAGACGAGGTTGAAGGCCGACGAGATCAGCGCCTCGCCGAACGGCGTCTCGTTGATGATCCGGCGGGTCACCGCGATCGAGAAGCTGAGGACGAGGCAGGTCATCAGGAAGACGAGGATCTGCGGGTCGCGCCAGAGCTGGAAGCGGCGCGGCAGGAAAGCCTTGATGTAGACGACGAAGGGCAAAGCGCCGAGGATCATGAAAAGCGTCGAGGCAACGAGGATGCGGTTGTCCTCGAAGAACCCCATCGAGGCGTCGTGGGTGGAGTAGCCGCCGGTCGAGAGCGTCGTCATGGCGTGATTGATGGCGTCGAAGAAGCTCATTCCCAGCGAGGTATACGCCGCCGCGCACAGCATCGTCAGCGTGACATAGGCGGTGATCAGCCCGCCGGTCAGCTGGTTCACCCGCGGCAGCACCTTGTCCGACTTGTCGGAGCTTTCCATGTGGAACAGCGCCATCCCGCCGGCCTGTAGCGAGGGCAGGATCAGCAACACCATGCCGATGATGCCGATGCCGCCCAACCACTGCAGCAGCGAGCGCCACAGCAGGATACCGGGCGGCAGCGCGTCGAGACCGGAGATCACCGTCGACCCGGTGGTGGTCAGCCCCGACATCGCTTCGAAGAACGCTCCGGCATAGGTGACGTTGACCGAGGAGAAATAGATCGGCAGCGAGCCGACGACCGTCGCGAACAGCCAGACCGTGGTGACCAGCAGGAAGCCGAGGCGCGGCGTGAATTTCGGTCGCTCGCCGCGCGTGGCGACGGCGATCAGCACGCAGACCATGCCGACCATGAAGCCGGAGCCGACGAACACCCGCCAGTCGTCGTTGCTGTCGGCAAGATCGACGAGGGCCGGCAGCACCATCGCGGCAGCGAGGCCTAGCCCGAAGATCGAGGTGACGTGGGCGATAGTCCTGAGGATGGATCGCTCCCGCGGCGTGTCGAAGGCGCACCCGTTGCCGGCGCGATCGGCGCTCTTCTAGCGCCTCCCCCGCCCCTCGGCAATCGCCGCAAACGGGGTCGACGCCCTGTGCCCTCACCTGGGCTGCCGTGTTGCAGCCCGGCAACCCCTCGTCTATTGAACGGTCATGTTTGCGAGGCCATCTGCCAGAGGCCATCGAAGCGAGGCCACCATGACCGAACGCCATGCGGAAGTACTGATCCTGGGTTCCGGCCCTGCCGGCTACACGGCGGCGATCTATGCCGCCCGTGCCATGATGAAGCCGCTGCTCGTCGCCGGCCTGCAGGAGGGTGGGCAGCTCACCATCACCACCGACGTCGAGAACTATCCGGGCTTCGCCGATCCGATCCAGGGTCCTTGGCTGATGGAGCAGATGAAGGCGCAGGCCCTGCACGTCGGCGCCGAGATGGCGAGCGACCTGATCGTCTCGGCCGATCTGCGCCAGCGGCCGTTCCGGCTCATCGGCGATTCCGGCACCGTCTATACCTGCGACGCGCTGATCATCGCGACGGGTGCCCAGGCCAAGTGGCTCGGCCTGCCCAGCGAGAACACCTTCCAGGGCTTCGGCGTCTCGGCCTGCGCAACCTGCGACGGCTTCTTCTATCGCGGCAAGGACGTCGTGGTCGTCGGCGGCGGCAACACCGCCGTCGAGGAAGCGCTGTATCTGTCGAACATCGCCAGCAAGGTGACGGTGGTGCATCGCCGCGACGAGTTCCGCGCCGAGCGCATCCTGCAGAACCGGCTGTTCGCGACGCCCAATGTCGAGGTGATCTGGGACACCGCGATCGACGAGATCGTCGGGCAGACCGAGCCGATGAAGTCGGTCGAGGGCGTGCGGCTGCGCAACCGGGTTTCCGGGGAGATCGTCGAGCGCAAGACCGACGGCGTGTTCGTGGCGATCGGCCATGCCCCGGCGGTCGAGCTGTTCGTCGGTCAGCTGAAGCAGAAGCCGTCCGGCTATCTCTGGGTCGAGCCGGGCACGACGCAGACGTCGGTACCGGGCGTGTTCGCCGCCGGCGACGTGGCCGACGACGTCTATCGGCAGGCGGTCACGGCGGCAGGCCTTGGATGCATGGCAGCCCTCGAAGCCGAGAAATGGCTGGCGGCCCGCAACGCCGACGAGACCCGCGTCGCCGCGGAGTAGCACTCGCCGAAGGCGTTAAGCCTTCTTCCAAGGCCATTCGAGGAAAAACCACCCATGGCGCTCGATTGGGACAAGCTGCGGATCTTCCATGCTGCGGCGGAGGCGGGCTCGTTCACCCACGCCGCGGACGCGCTCAATCTGAGCCAGTCCGCGATCAGCCGGCAGGTCGCCGCGCTCGAGAACGAGATCGGCGTGCCGCTCTTCCACCGCCATGCCCGCGGGCTGGTGCTGTCCGAGCAGGGCGAACTGCTCTTCCAGACCGCCAATGACGTGCTCAAGCGGCTAGAGGCAGTGCGCGTCCAGCTCACCGAGACGCGCGAGAAGCCGACCGGCAAGCTCCGCGTCACCACCACGGTCGGCCTCGGCTCGGGCTGGCTGACCGAGCGGTCGAAGGAGTTCCTCGAGCTCTATCCCGAGCTGGAGTTGCAGCTGGTCTTCGACAACGAGGAGATCGACCTCACCATGCGCAAGGCGGACGCGGCGATCCGCCTGCGCCAGCCGCAGCAGCCGGACCTGATCCAGCGCCGGCTCTTCACCGTGCACCTGCACGTCTATGCGGCGCCTTCGTATCTCGCCCGCTTCGGCACGCCGGAGACGATCGAGGATCTCGACCATCACCGGATCATCACCTTCGGCGAGCCGGCGCCGAACTATCTGCGCAACCTCAACACGCTGGAGACGGTCGGCCTGCCCGAGGGCAAGTCGCGCAGCCCCATCCTGCAGATCAACAATCTCATGGCGATCCGCTCGGCGATCGAGAGCGGCATCGGCCTGGCGCTGCTGCCGGACTACATGGTCGACAAGCGCGCCAAGCTGGTCCAGGTCCTGCCGGAGATGGAGATGCCGACCTTCGACACCTATCTCTGCTACCCCGAGCAGATGCGCAGCGCCGCCAAGCTCAAGGTGTTCCGGGATTTCCTGATCTCCAAGGCCCGCACCTGGGCGTTCTGATCGCCGCGGCACGCCTCATCGTCGTACGGCGATCGCGACCGGATGGTCTGTCACGCCTCTGAACGGAGTGTTGTAGCGATGCCGACAGAGACACCCTCCCGGCTCATCGCCATCGGCGACGTCCATGGCGCGGCCGACGAACTGGCGATGCTGCTGGGCGGCCTCGACAAGGTCGCGCCGGACTGGCCGGTGTATTTCCTGGGCGACATCGTCGACCGCGGGCCCGACAGCCGTCGCGCGATGGACCTCGTCGAAGAGACCTTCGCCGCCCGTCCCGGCTCGAAGCTGCTGCTCGGCAATCACGACGACTGGCTGCTGCGCTTCCTGAACGACCGGCTGTCGCCGGAGGAGGCCCTCCACTGGTTCGCGCAGGGCGGCGCCGAGACGCTGAGCTCCTATGGCGTCACGCCAGGCGCAGGACTGACCGAGGCGCGCCAGCATGTCCTCGCGGACCGGCCGAGCCACCTGGGGCTGCTGAACGCTGCCTCGCTGCTGGAAAGCATCGGCGGCTTCGCCTTCGTCCATGCCGGCATCGATCCGCTCCGCCCGCTCGGCGAGCAGACGCGGCACGACTGCCTCTGGATGCGCGAGCCGTTCCTCGGCCATGTCGGGCGTCTCGACCATGTGGTGGTGCATGGCCATACGCCGCTGAAGGACGGCATTCCGGTCGCCACCGAGAACCGTATTTCGATCGATACCGCCGCTGTCTTGAACGGGGCGTTGACGGCGATCCTGATCGATACCGCCGACGGTACGATCGATTTCCTGCAGACCCGGAACGACGGAAGCGTCTCCGCGGTCGAGCCGCGTCGGCTGAACCGCGGCCTCGGCACGGCCGTGGACCGGAGGCGGAGCCCCGCTCGATCGTCGAACCCGCGCTGAGCGGCGGGGGAAACCACGCTGCAGGCAAAAAAAAGGGCGGCCCTAGGCCGCCCGAGTAAGGCTGGAGTATCAGGTCATGAAAAACCCGATGACCTGATAATGCGCTTACGCATCAATGGTTGCAGAGCTCGCCTACGAATTCGGATTCCGCTGTACGGACGGGCTGGCAGGACCAATTCGCCGACTGCCGATCGTTTGCAACGCAACCATCCTCATGGGTCGGCGTTATCGCGGGAAGCGCGCCGCACTGTCCCACCGCGAGGACGCGGTTTTGCCTGCGACCAAACGGAATGACTTCAGGAGTCCCACGATGTTTCGCGACAAGCCCAGCACCTACGACCGTCTTGCCGACACCCTAAGCGGCATCGGCGACCGCCTCGCGGAGCTCGAGGAGCAGGCCGTCGAGCGGTTCAATCCTGCGCCGAGCCGCGCCGAGCGAATCCGCCGCTCCATCTCGCGCAACATGCCCTTCCATCACGAGCCCACCGGCGTTGCCCGCTACCTGCCGGATTTCATGACGGCGTGGAGCATGCCCTCCACCAACGATGCGCGCCGCCACATGCTGTCGCTCCGCGACTCTGCGGGTGAAGGCGTCGACGATGCCCGGGGATATTTCGCTGATGCGCGCCGGCATCTGCCGGACATCCGCCTGCCCCGCTTTGCCAGCTTTCGCCGCGGCATGGAAACCGAGCGCGGCCTCGATTACCTGCGCAACCGTCCGGAGCTGACGGCTCTCCTCGTCGTCGGTGGTGCGGTCGCGGTTGTCGGCACCGCGTATTACGTGACCAAGAAGGTTCAGGACCACGCCGAGGAGCCCGACTACGACGTCGTGCGCGAGGACGGCACGATCGAGATCCGCGACTATGACGCCATGGTCGTCGCCGAGACGATCAAGAGCGGTTACCACGAGAAGGCCCGGCGGGCCGGCTTCGAGACGCTGGCCGACTACATCTTCGCCCGCAACCGCGAGGGCAAGAAGATCAAGATGACGACGCCGGTGCTGCAGCAGCTGGCCGAGGGCGATGGCCGGACCAAGGGCTGGGCAGTGCGCTTCGTCATGCCGAAGAAGCATACCCTGGCAAGCCTGCCCAAGCCGGCCGACAGCGACGTCACGCTGAAGGACATGCCCGCCCGGCGCATGGCCGCAATCCGCTTCTCCGGCAACTTTAGCGCGACGCTTGCCAGCAAGCAGCTGATGAACCTCTACAACTACCTTGCCGACAACAATCTGAAGCAGAAGGGCGACCCCCAATACGCCTTCTACAACCCGCCCTGGACGCCCGGCTTCATGAAGCGCAACGAGATCCTCATCGAGATCGAGCGCTGATCCAGCCTTTGGCTTCCCGAAAGGAAGCATCCTGACGAAGAATAACGAGGCCCGCTTCCCGGCGGGCCTTTTTCATGTCCGCCCGGGTTCGGAAGCTTGAAATTCGTTAGTTCGCGGACATCCGAAGATTCGTTAAAATTTTTCCCGTTAACCGGAAATCAAACATTGCTAATTGCTGATCCCCATTCTTCTTGCTGAATTGCCAGTCTCCACAGTTATATCGAAACAGTCGGTTTGACAGGAGACCAGGGCCTTGAAGATTTCCGTCGCGCTTGCCGCGACCGCTGTCGTCCTTTCGATCACACCGAGCTTGGCTGGCGGGCGGCCCACGGCCTGCTACGAGCCTGTGCGATCTCCGGCGCTCTATTCAACCGTTGCGGAAGACGTGCTCGTCCGGCCCGGCGGTGTGGTCTACGATGTCGTGCCCGCGCGATACGGCTACGCCACCCGGGAGGTTCTCGTGGAGCCGGAGCAGGTCACCAGCGAACGAATCCCGGCGGAATACACCACCGTCGCAAGGCAGGTACTGCTGCAGCCGCAGCAGGTCATCCGGCGCTCCGCCCCGCCGGTCTACCGCACCGTCGTCGAGACGGTGATGATCGAGCCCGCGCGCGAGACGTGGGAATGGCGCGTCATCAAGGGCAAGCGGGTCTATTGCCGGATCGTCCTGCCGGCCCGGTACGGCACGCGCGAGCGCACGGTCGTCGAGCCTGGCGAGAGCTGGGACGAGGTCATCCCGGCGGAATACGGTGTCGAACATGTGCAGGTGATGCTGGCACCAGAGCGCTATCGCCAGCACGTTATCCCCGCCCGCTACGAGACGGTTCGCGAGCAGGTGGTGATCGAGCCGGAGCAGACGATCGCGCGGGAAATTCCGGCGCAGTACGAGACGCGGCATCGCACCGTGAAGGTGCGCGAAGAGCGCGCTGGATGGCGGCAGGTGCACCTGCGCGGGTCCTGCTGAGCGAAGGCCGCCGACGCGATCCGCCGCGCAGCCAGGGAGTGATCGGCGCCTGCCGTCGACCAGCCTACCCATTGCCGAAGACGCCCCCGACTTCTAGAACCCGGCCTGAACCTGCCCTTCCCGCGTGAGGGTCGGGCGACGACGCCGGCCGGCCGGCGCACGAACGCGAACGGTTCGAGGGAAGACATATTGGAAGATACGGTGAGAATCGGCGTCATCGGCTGCGGCGTGATGGGCAGGAACCACGTCCGGGTGCTGGCCGACACGAAGGGCTTCGAACTCGTCGGCATCGTCGACCACAGCGTCGATGTTCGGGAAGCCGCGGCCAAGGCGAGTGGCGCGGCCGCCTGCGCCACGGTCGAGGAGCTCATCGCGCTCGGCATCGATGCCGCCGTCGTCGCGCTCCCGACATCGCTGCATCACGACGTAGGTGCGCAACTGATCCGGGCCGGCATCCACGTCATGATGGAAAAGCCCATCGCGCGGACCGTCGAGGAGGCCCACGCGCTGATCGCCCTGGCCGAAGCGCACGACCGCCGGCTGATGGTCGGTCACGTGGAACGCTTCAATCCGGCCATCGAGGGCCTGCGCCAGGCGATCGGCGACGAGGAGATCCTGTCCGTCGCCGTGACCCGCGTCGGGCCGTTTCCACCGCGCATCGGCGATGTCGGCATCGTCATCGACCTCGGCGTCCACGACATCGACCTGATCCGCTGGCTGACCCGCTCCGAGATCGTCGACCACCAGACCCTCGTCTCCCGCACGATCGGCGAGCACGAGGACATCGCCTTCATGCAGTTCCGGATGGCGAGCGGAGCGCTGGCCAGCATCAACACCAACTGGCTGACGCCGTTCAAGCAGCGGCGGATCGACGTTTCCACCCGCGGCCGCTTCATCAGCTGCGACATGCTGCTGCGGACCGTGTCGGAATTCTCGCGCTACCAGCCGGATGGCGGCTATCTCCACCGTAGCATCGGCATCGGCTTCCACGAGCCACTCAAGGCGGAATTGCAGGCATTCCGGGCGGCGATCCTCGGCACCGCCCCGGTCGCCGTCAGCGGCGCCGACGGCGCCCGCGCGCTGGAGATCGCGCTGACGTCCCTCGGCGATGCCTGAACAACCGGCCCAGGACGTGTGCTACGCGATGGGCCCGGGCTGATGCCGCCACTGCCGGACAGTTTCGGCGTGGCGGACGGCGTGCTCCGGCTCGACCCGCGCGATCCGGAGTTCTACCAGGACCCCTATCCGGCCTATGGCGAACTGCACCGCCAGGGCGGCATCGCGCGCTGGGCCGAGACCGGGTCGCTCGTCGTCGCCGATCACGGGACGGTCAGCGCCCTGCTGCGGGACCGGCGCTTCGGCCGGATCCTGCCCGCCGGCCTGGATGGCCGGCCCGACTACAGCGACAAGCCCCCGCACCTCGCCGATTTCTACGCCATCGAATCCCGCTCGCTGCTGGACCTTGAGCCGCCGACGCACACGCGCCTGCGAAGCCTCGTCACCCGCGCGTTCGTCTCGCGGCAGATCGAGCGCCTGGCGCCGCGGATCGGCGAGATCGCGAACGGCCTCATCGATCGGTTTGCAGCCGACGGCGAGGTGGAACTGGTCGAGGCCTTCGCGACGCCGTTGCCGGTGCGTGTGATCGCCGAATTGATCGGTGTCCCGGCCGCCGACGCGCCGCTGCTCGTCGACTGGTCGCACCGGATGGTGGCGATGTACCAGCTCGGCCGAACGTCGGCGGTGGAAGCCAGCGCCAATGCGGCTGCGCGCGACTTCGCCGCCTATCTGCGGGCGGTCATCGCCGACAAGCGCCGGCGACCGGCGGAGGATCTGGTCTCGGCGCTGATCGCGGCGGAGAGCGATGGCGGCCGGCTCGACGAGGCCGAGATGGTCGCGACGCTGGCGCTGCTGCTCAACGCCGGCCACGAGGCGACGGTGCATCAGATCGGCAATGCCGTGAAGGCGATCCTCGAGTCGCATCGGGAAGCTGCCGGGCTTTTCTCCAACGCTGATTCAACCGCCGTCACGGTCGAGGAATGCCTGCGCTTCGACACGCCGCTGCATCTGTTCGAGCGGGTGGCGCAGGAGCCGGTGACGCTCCGGGACGGCTGGCAGCTTCAGCGCGGCGACCGGATCGCCCTGCTGCTCGGTGCCGCCAACCACGATCCGGCGGTGTTCGAGCGCCCCGGAGAGTTCCTGGCTGGACGAGCGGCGAAGCCGCACGTCTCGTTCGGCGGCGGCATCCATTTCTGCATCGGCGCGCCGCTGGCGCGGCTGGAACTGGCGATCGCGCTCGAAGCGCTGTTCAAGCGGCTGCCAACCCTGTCGCTCGCCGCCACGCCGCAATACCGCGACAGCTGGCACTTTCGCGGGCTGGAGCGGCTGGCGCTTCGATTCCAGATTCAGGGAAGGCTGCTTAAACCTTGATAACGTAGTTCTTTCTGGTTGGCTCGACGACCGTCCAGCGGCCCTTGAAGCCGGGACGTATGACGAAGCTGTCGCCCGCCACGAGCTTGACCGGCTCGCCGCCCTCCTCGGTCAGCACCGAGACGCCTTCGAGGATGTGGAAGAACTCCCACTCGGTATAGTCGATCTCCCACTCGCCGACCGCCGATTCCCAGATGCCGGCGTAAAGGCCGTTGCCGTCGTCCTCGAGGTTCCAGGTCTTGTTGGTCGGTCGTCCGCTGCGGATCTTCTCCTTGGCGGGCGCGCCGTTCTCGACCGGCACCAGTGCCTTGTCGAAGCGGACGTAATGGTCGGTCATGGGTGTTTCCTCGTCGATTGCGGCCGGCCGGAGATCGGGTGGGTCGGTCGGGAAAGCAAGCCGCAATGCAAAGGGCCGGCCACGTGCAGCGGCCGGCCCCTTAATGAAAGCCGGAGCGTCGTCAGGCCTTGGCGAGCGCCTGGTCGAGGTCGGCGATGATGTCGGCGACATTCTCGATGCCGATCGAGAGGCGCACCACGTCCGGCCCGGCGCCGGCGGCGATCTTCTGCTCGTCCGCAAGCTGCTTGTGGGTCGTCGAGGCCGGGTGGATGACCAGCGAACGCGTGTCGCCGATATTGGCGAGGTGCGAGAACAGCTCCAGCGCCTCGACGAAGGTGACGCCGGCCTCGAATCCGCCCTTCAGGCCGAAGGTGAAGACCGCCCCCGCCCCCTTCGGCGAATATTTCTGCATCATTGCGTGGTTGGGGTGATCGGCGAGCCCGGAATACGACACCCAGCTCACCTTCTCGTGGCCCTTGAGATGCTCGGCGACCGCCAAGGCATTGTCGCAATGGCGCTGCATCCGCAGCGGCAGCGTCTCGATGCCGGTCAGGATCATGAAGGCATTGAAGGGCGAGATCGCCGGGCCGAGGTCGCGCAGGCCCAGAACCCGGCAGGCGATGGCGAAGGCGAAATTGCCGAAGGTCTCGTGCAGGACGATGCCGTTATATTCCGGCCGCGGCTGCGACAGCATCGGATAGCGGTCTGTCGCCGACCAGTCGAACGTGCCGGCGTCGACGATGGCGCCGCCCATCGAGTTGCCGTGGCCGCCCATGAACTTGGTCAGCGAATGGACGACGATGTCGGCGCCATGCTCGATGGGCCGGCAGAGATACGGCGTCGCCATGGTGTTGTCGACGATCAGCGGAATGCCGTGCTTCTGGGCAATGGCCGCGATCGCGGCAATGTCGACGACGATGCCGCCGGGATTGGCGATCGACTCGATGAAGATTGCCCGGGTCTTCTCGGTGATTGCCGCCTCGAAGCTTTCGATATCGTCCGGATCGGCCCATTTCACCCGCCAGTCGAACGACTTGAAGGCGTGGCCGAACTGGTTGATCGAGCCGCCATAGAGCTTCCGCGAGGCGACGAACTCGTCGCCCGGCTGCATCAGGCTCTGGAAGATGATCAGCTGCGCCGCATGGCCGGAGGCCACCGCGACGGCGGCCGTGCCGCCCTCGAGCGCGGCGACGCGTTCCTCCAGGACAGCCTGGGTCGGGTTCATGATGCGGGTGTAGATGTTGCCGAACTGCTGGAGCCCGAACAGCGAGGCCGCATGGTCGACATCGTCGAAGACGAACGACGTCGTCTGGTAGATCGGCGTCGCCCGCGCGCCGGTGGTGGGGTCCGGCTGGGCACCGGCATGGATGGCGAGCGTTTCGAAACCTGGTCCTGACATTGCGTCTCTCTCCCCTTCCTGCCTGATCCGCGGCGTCTGACCGGGCGGCAGCGTTTGCTTTGGACAGGGAATAACACGCCGGAGAGGACGTCGCGAGGCATGGCGCGGTGCGATTGCCCGGCGCCGCGATGCGTCTGTCTTGCAACGGAACCTGCCGCCGCAACATTCCTCCGACGACTGACAAGAAAATGATAGGAACAGCGATGCCGAGCCCCGAGGGAAAGATCCGCTACGCCGTGGTGGGCGCCGGATGGATTGCGCAGGGCGCGTTCATGCCGGGCGTCGGCCAGACGGCCAACTCGGTGCTGGCGGCCGTCGTCACCGGCGACCCGGAAAAGGCCAAGGGCCTTGGTCAACGCTACGGCATCAAGGGCTATGGCTACGAGGATTATTCCGCCTTGCTGGCCAGCGGCGAGGTGGACGCCGTCTACATCGCGACCCCGAACTTTCGGCACCGCGAGTTTGCCGAGCCGGCGCTGCGGGCAGGTATCCATGTGCTCCTCGAAAAGCCGATGGCGGGCAGCCTCGCCGATGCCGAGGCCATAGCGGCCGCCGCCAAGGAGTCGGACGCGAAGCTGATGGTGGCCTATCGCCTGCACTGCGAACCGGGGACGCTCGCCATCGTCGAGGCGATCCGCGCCGGCGAGATCGGCACGCCGCGCTTCTTCACCTCGACCTTTTCCCAATGCGTCAAGGCCTCGAACCACCGCGCCCTGAACGGCTACTGGGCCGGCCCCGTGCCCGACATGGGCACCTACCCGATCAACGCCGTCCGCAATTTCTTCGAGGCCGAGCCGACCCGCGTCATGGCGTTCGCTTCGAGCGTGCCCGAGCGCGACCTCGGCTGCGACGACACGGTGAGCGTGATCCTCGGCTTCCCAGAAGGGCGCAGCGCCAGCTTCACGGTGAGCTATTCGGCCGAGAACATCGACCGGTTGCATGTGGTCGGCAGTGACGGCGTCATCGAGGCCTCGCCAGCTTTCGGATTCGGAGACGGCACCTCGATCGACTTCCGCCTTACGAAGGATGGCGAGATGGAGGAGCGAAAGGCGCCGGTGGTCGATCATTTCGGCGGCGAGACCGCCTATTTCTCGGACTGCATCCTGAACGACCGCGAGCCGGAGCCCGACGGCGAGGAAGGCCTTCTCGACATGATCGTCCTCGATGCCATCGAACGGGCGATCGAAACAGGCGAGCCGCAGGACCTTGCGCCCCGCACGCGCCGGCGCCGCATCGGTGAGGACCAGGCTCGCGCACTGCGGCTGGCGCCGACACCGGACTTCGTCAACACCGAAGTTCCGATGGAGTAGCGCACGCTCTCACGGTTTCCCGGATTACTCCCCGCATCAGCAATGCCGGCAGTTATGAAAGGCGTGGCGCCTTCGCCTCCTGCGTGCAAGGTGGTCAGCCTGCACGCCATCGAATATGCGACGATATCGCGGCAATGACGACCGTGACGGACTGCGCTCCGGTGCCCGGAGATTCTTCGCGCGGCAGCACGCCTCATCTTCCCGAGGCGATCGTCCGGAAAAGTGACCCAACACTTCGTTCAGACGCATGATCTATAGCCGGCGACGGATGAAGACAGCCGCTGTCGCCGCGATGACGCGCCAGGCGAGGAGAGACCAGCGCCGTGCACGAATTCCTGTCGGCCATGAACCGCTTACGCGACCGGATGAGCATGAAGCAGCAGTCGGCTTTGCTGACCGCCCTGCTTTCGATCCTCGTGGTGGCGGCAATGACGCTCGCTACAGCGGTTCTGATCCGCGACCGCGCGATGGAAAGCGCCAAAGCCGAGATGCAGGACCTCGCGCAGGCGATGGCCGACCGCCTCGACCAGGAGATGTTCGAGCGTTTCCGCGAGATCGGCAATTTCGCGTCGCTGCATCCGCTGCACGATAGCTGGGACAGCGATCGGGACGGCATCCGGCGCCTTCTCGACCAGTTGCAGACAACGCTGCCGCGCTACGCCTGGATTGGCTACGCCTCGCTCGACGGCGTCGTCCAGGCCTCGACCAGAGGCACGCTCGAAGGCGTCTCCGTCGCCGAGCGGCCGTGGTTCATCGACGCCTTGCAGGCGCCATCGGCCCTCGATCTGCACGAAGCCAAGCTGCTGGCAGACGTACTCGGTCCCTCCGAAGACGGCGAGCCCTTCCGTTTCGTCGATGTCGCTGCCCCGGTGCGCGACGCCTCGGGGAACGTCACGGGCGTGCTCGGCGCTCACCTCAGCTGGTCCTGGGCACAATCGGTGCGAAGCTACCTCCTCGGCAGCCTCGAGCCTCGGCTGAGGACCGATCTGTGGGTGACGGCGTCGGATGGAAACGCCATCCTCGGCGCGCCGTTCGGCCAGCCGGTCCTGTCGCAACAACAGCTGCAACTCGCCGAGCAGACCTATATCGGCGGCGAAGGCGACGCGACCTATCTAGCCGCAGCCGTCGCCACCAAGGGCTACGAGAGCTATCCGGGCCTCGGCTGGATCGTCATCGCCAAGCGACCGATGGCGGTCGTGCTCGCGGACGCCAACCGCTTCATCCTGGCCATCATCCTGATCGGCACATTCGCCGCGCTTGCCGGCATCGGCGCGGCCTTCCTGATTGCCGGGCGCGTAACCCGTCCGCTGAACCGGCTTACCGCCGACGCCGACCGGCTCGGCCGCGAGGAAGAGATTGTCGCCTTCGGGCGCCAGCGTGGCTCATCCGACATTCTCCAGTTGTCCAACTCGCTGCGCTCACTCATGCGTCGGGTCGACGCCGCCGAAAGCGACGCGACGGAGGCCCGCGACCTGATGCAGCAGTCGGAGCGGGCCTACTCGGTCAAGACGCTCGAGCATCTGGAGACCGTGCGGACGCTGCGGCTTCTCGCCGACACCGACCCGATGACGGGCCTTTTGAACCGGCGCAGCTTTCTTGGCGACGCCAAGGATGTGCTCGCCTTCTTTCGACGCTACGAAAGCAAGTTCGCGATCCTGATGATCGACATCGACAATTTCAAACACGTCAACGATACCCACGGCCATGCCGTCGGCGACGAGGTGATCCGTACGATCGGCCGGGTGCTCGCCGAGGCGGCCCGCCAGACCGATCGAGTCGCTCGCTTCGGCGGCGAGGAATTCGTCGTCCTGCTTCGCGAGGTGGACGAGGCCGCGCTCACCAGCTGGGCGGAGCGCATGCGCAGTGCCGTGCAGATGGCCACCGTGACGACGCCGGCTGGCGCCGTCGGCGTGACGGTCAGCGTCGGGGCAACCTTGGTGTCACCCGGCGACCGGGATATCGAGGACGTCCTGCACCGGGCAGATCTTGCGCTCTATCGCTCGAAATCCAACGGCCGGAACCGGATGACCATATCGCAGGGCCCTGAAGCGGCCGGTCAGCCAGCCTGACGATCTCGGATGCCGCCGCATAGCCGATCATCTGCGAGGGGTGAGCCCAAAGCTCTGATAGCCCGCCCCGCGCGTCGGCTTCTTCGACGAAATCACCCGTGAATTGACGCCGTTCCAGCCGATCTCTCCCGAGAGCCGGGCGAACTCGATTTTCGGGCAGCGGTCCATGATCACCGTCAACCCCGCCGCTTCGGCTTTGGCGGCTGCCTCGTCGTGGCGCACGCCCAGCTGCGTCCAGATCACCTTCGGCTTCGGCTCCAGCGCCAGCGCCTGGTCAACGATGCCCGGCACTGCGTCACTGGCGCGAAAGATGTCGACCATTTCGACCGGCTCGGGAATGCTCGCCAGATCGGCGTAGACCGTCTGCCCGAGGATTTCCTGGCCGGCGAGGCCGGGATTGACCGGGATGACGCGGAAGCCCTTCGCCAGCAGGTATTTCAGGACGAAATAGGAAGGCCGGATCTCCTTGGCGCTGGCGCCGACCATGGCGATGGTGCGGATTTCCGTCAGGATGCGGCGGATGACGGCGTCGTCGTAGCGCAGCGGAGCCGCACTCATTCGTGCGTCCATTCCGGCTTGCGCTTCTCCAGGAACGCGCCGATCCCCTCCTCCGCATCCTTCGCCAACATGTTTTCCACCATCACGCCGGCGGCGTATGCGTAGGCGTCGGAGAGGCCCATCTCGGCCTGGCGATAGAAGGCTTCCTTGCCGGTCTTCACCGTCAGCGACGACTTGGAGGCGATGGTGGTGGCGTATTTGCCGACCACCGTGCCGAGATATTCCGGCGGCACCACACGGTTTACCAGGCCGAAATCGCGGGCGCTGCGGGCGTCGATCGTCTCGCCGGTCAAGAGCATCTCCATCGCGTGCTTGGGCGAGAGATTGCGCGACAGCGCCACCATCGGGGTCGAGCAGAACAGGCCGATATTGACACCCGGTGTGCAGAACTGCGATTCCTCGGACGCGATTGCGAGATCGCAGGACGCCACCAGCTGGCAGCCGGCGGCGGTCGCGAGGCCGTTTACCTCGGCGATCACCGGGTTCGGGTGGCGGACGATCGCCTGCATCAGCTCGGCGCATTTCTGCATGGTGGTCGTGAAGAACGCCCGACCGCCATCGGCGTCGCTGCGATGCGCGGTCAGTTCCTTGAGGTCGTGGCCGGCGGAAAACACCTTGCCCTCCCCGGCAATGACCACGACCCGGTTGGTCCTGTCCGCAGCCGCTTCGGCAAGACCAGCGAGCAACGCGTCCATCACAGCCAGCGACAGGGCATTGGCCGGCGGCGTCGAAATGACGAGGCGCGTAAGGCTCGGGGCGCGCTGGACGACGACGACCGGCCCCTCGCCTGCCATGTTGAGTTCGAGAATGTCTGCCATGGAATGCGCAACCTGTTTTCTGGCCGGGTGGCCTTTCGGTCGGCAGCTAGATAGGACGAATCTAGCCTGTCCGCCAACGCTGCGCGCCCGCAGCCCGCCCGAAGGACCCCTGCCCGTGCAGCCGATCATGACCGTCGCGGCGATCAATCGCTTTCTCGAGACGGACTTTCCGCAACTCGGCGGCAGTGACGGCGGCTATTCGGTCGTCGACGTCGCGCCCGGCACTGCCGTACTTCGCCTCCTTACAGGCTCGCAGCATCTGCGGCCGGGCGGCACCGTCTCCGGCCCGACGCTCTTTGCGCTCGCCGACGTCGCCGCCTATGTCGCGATCCTTGCGCATATCGGCCCGGTGGCGCTCGCCGTCACCACGAATCTGTCGATCAACTTCCTGCGCAAGCCAGAGCCCGGCGCGCTCTTCGGCCGTGCCCGGATCCTGAAGCTCGGCAAGCGGCTGGCCGTCGTCGAGGTGGCGATCAGCCCGGAAGACGAAGGAGAAACCGTCGCCCACGCCGTCGCGACCTATTCCATCCCACCGCGGGCGAGCGAGGCAGAAACGGTCCAGGTATAATGGTACCTTATGGTATCAATCCCCTGCCCCACAAAGGATTGCCGGCAGCCGGCCGTCGCGCTTTGACGTTGACACCAGACTGTTCTGCCCGTATGTCCCCGCCCAGAGAGAGCGGCCGTGAGCCGCGCTTTTCGTTTGGCGGCCGCAGCGGTTGCCTCATGCTCACGAACGACCCAAAGGCAACCCATGAAAACCTTCTCGCAGAAGACCGAGACGGTGGAGAAGAAGTGGATTCTGATCGACGCCGAAGGGCTCGTCGTCGGTCGCCTCGCCTCCATCGTTGCGCTTCGCCTCCGTGGCAAGCACAAGCCGACCTACACGCCGCATGTCGACGACGGTGACAACATCATCATCGTCAATGCCGACAAGATCGTGCTGACCGGCAAGAAATACGAAAACAAGACCTATTACTGGCACACCGGCTACGCCGGCGGCATCAAGGAGCGCAAGGCGCGCCATATCCTCGAGGGCCGCTTTCCCGAGCGCGTCGTCGAGAAGGCTATCGAGCGCATGATCCCGCGGGGTCCGCTCGGCCGTCGCCAGATGAAGAACCTCAGGGTCTATGCCGGCGCGGAACATCCGCACGTGGCGCAGAACCCGGTCACGCTGGATGTCGGCGCGATGAACTCCAAGAACACGAGGGCCGTTTGATGTCCCAGCTCTCCTCACTTGAAGAACTCGGCTCGGCCGAGACGATCACCCAGCCGGAAGCGCCGGTCTACGTCCAGAAGCTCGACCAGTTCGGCCGCGCCTATGCGACGGGCAAGCGCAAGGACGCCGTCGCACGCGTCTGGATCAAGCCGGGCACCGGCAAGATCATCATCAACGAGCGGGACTTCGGCACGTATTTTGCCCGTCCGGTTCTCCAGATGGTGCTGCGTCAGCCGATCGTCGCGGCCAATCGCGACGGCCAGTTCGACATCATCGCGACGGTCGCCGGCGGCGGTCTCTCCGGCCAGGCCGGTGCGGTCCGTCACGGCATCTCCAAGGCGCTGACCTACTACGAGCCAGGCCTGCGCGCCGTGCTCAAGAAGGGCGGCTTCCTGACGCGCGACTCGCGTACGGTCGAGCGCAAGAAGTACGGCCGGGCGAAGGCTCGCCGTTCGTTCCAGTTCTCGAAGCGCTGATCGACCAGCGTTTCTCATCCAGAAAAAAGGGCCGCCGGAGAGATCCGGCGGCCCTTTTTCGTTGCAGCTGATTTTTGCGTTGGCCGGTTCGCGGAATGGATCCGCCCGGTGGAAATCCCGTCGCCGCTATTCGACGGTGACGGACTTGGCCAGGTTGCGCGGCTGGTCGACATCCGTGCCCATCTGCACGGCCGTATGATAGGCCAGCATCTGCAGCGGGATGGCGTAGATGATCGGGGTGAGGATCTCCGGCATGTCCGGGAGGACCACGGTGCTTGCCATGTCGCTCCCGGAGCCGGCGGCGCCCTTGGCGTCGGTGAACAGGATGATCCGCCCGCCGCGCGCCGCGACCTCCTGCATGTTCGACATGGTCTTCTCGAAGCTGCGGTCGTGAGGTGCGATGACCACCACCGGCATCGTGTCGTCGATCAGCGCGATCGGCCCGTGCTTGAGTTCGCCCGCCGCATAGCCTTCGGCGTGGATGTAGCTGATCTCCTTGAGCTTCAGCGCACCCTCCATGGCCAGCGGATACGAGAAGCCGCGACCGAGGAACAGCGCATGACGCTTGGTCGCCATCTCGCGCGACAGCGCCTCGACGGTGTCCTCCAGCGCCAGCGCCTCGTTGGCGAGCCGCGGCACCTCGGCGAGCGAGCGCGTCAGTTCCAGTTCGCGCTCCGGCGAGATCACTCCGCGCGCGACGCCGGCATGGATCGCCAGGGCGGCGAGGCTGATCAGCTGGCAGGTGAAGGCCTTGGTGGAGGCAACGCCGATCTCGGGACCCGCCAGCGTCGGCAGCACGACGTCGCTCTCGCGGGCGATGGTCGATTCCTGCACGTTCACGACCGAAGCGATGCGCAGCCCCTCGCCCTTGGCATAGCGCAGCGAGGCCAGCGTATCGGCGGTCTCGCCCGACTGCGAGACGAACAGCGCGAGGTCGACGTCGCCGAGCGGGCTCTCGCGGTAGCGGAACTCCGACGCGACATCGAGATCGCAGGGGATGCGCGCATAGCGCTCTAAATAATAGCGCCCCACCAGCGCGGCGTAATAGCCGGTGCCGCAGGCCGACAAAGCGATGCGGCGGACGTTCGAGAAGTCCAGCGTCTGGCCGTTCGGAATGCGGGTGCGGCCGGTGGTCATATCGACGAAGGCGCCGAGCGTGTGGGAGAGGACCTCCGGCTGCTCGTAGATCTCCTTCTGCATGAAGTGGCGGTGGTTGCCCTTGTCGACGTAGAACGCCTTGCCAGTGGAGCGCCGCACCGGGCGGATGACCGGATTGCCGTGCTCGTCGAAGATCTCGATCGTCGCATGGCGGAGCACCGCCATGTCACCTTCCTCGAGATAGCGGACGATGTCGGTGAACGGAGACAGGGCAATGGCGTCGGAGCCGAGGAACATCTCGCCCTCGCCCTCGCCCACCGCCAGCGGGCTGCCCCGCCGTGCGCCGATCAGAAGGTTCTCTTCGCCGTCGAACAGGAAGGCGAGCGAAAATGCGCCTTCCAACCGCCCGAGCACGGCCATCACGGCCTCCTTCGGCGCCAGTCCGCGCCTGAGTTCCCGGTTCACGAGATGGGCCACGGTCTCGGTGTCGGTCTGGCTTTCGAAGACCGCGCCATCCGCCTCGAGTTCGGCGCGCAGTTCACGGTAGTTCTCGATGATGCCGTTGTGGACTATGGCAAGCTTGCCAGCCATGTGCGGGTGGGCGTTGGCTTCGGTCGCGGCGCCATGCGTCGCCCAGCGGGTATGGCCGATGCCGATCGTGCCGGACAGCGGATCGCCCTCCAGCCGGCGCTGCAGATTGACCAGCTTGCCCTCGGCCCGGCGCCGCGTCAGCACCCCGTCTTCGAGGGTCGCGATGCCGGCGGAATCATAGCCGCGATATTCGAGGCGCTTGAGCGCGTCGACCAGACGTCCTGCGACGGGTTCGTGACTGACGATGCCGATGATGCCGCACATGGTGGAACGAGCCCCTGTCTTGTCGCGCAAGGCCGCCACGGCGGCCTGCCGTCTCTACCGCAACGCACGCACCGCGGGGATTCACGATTGGTGACGGGAAATTACCGCGCCGCCGGATTTTGCCCGGGCCGCCTTCGCCGCCTTGTTGCGCTCGGTGATCTCGCGGCCGCGGCCTGGCTTGTTCACCTGCCGCTGCCTCGCGATCGCCAGCGCGTCGTCCGGCACGTCGTCGGTGATCACGCTGCCGGTGCCGACATAGGCGCCGCCGCCGATCCGCACCGGCGCAACCAGCGCCGAGTTCGAGCCGATGAACGCCCCTGCCCCGATCTCGGTCAGGTGCTTCATCGCGCCATCGTAATTGCAGGTGATCGTTCCCGCGCCCAGATTGGCAGCGTCACCGACCGTCGCGTCGCCAACATAGGAGAGGTGGTTGATCTTCGCCCCCTCGCCGATATCGGCGTTCTTCACCTCGCAGAAATTGCCCACCTTGGAGCCGGCGGCGAGGCGCGTGCCCGGCCGAAGCCGCGCGAACGGGCCGACGGAGACGCCCTCGCCGATCGACGCCTGCTCGATGTGGCAGAAGGCGTGGATGGTGGCTCCCGAGGCGACACGGACACCGGGACCGAAGACGACGCTCGGCTCGATCGTGACGTCGGCGGCAATCTCGGTGTCATGCGAAAAATAGACGGTGGCGGGATCCTGCAGCGTGACGCCATCCAGCATCGCTGCGCGGCGCCGACGATCCTGCCAGAGCGCCTCGACCGCCGCGAGTTCGGCGCGGTTGTTGACGCCCGTCACCTCGTCCGCATCGGCCTCGATCGCCCTGACGCTGCGCCCGGCGCGCCGCGCGATCTCCACGAGGTCGGTCAGATAGTATTCGCCCTTGGCGTTGGCGTTGCCGATCGAGTCGAACATTTCCAGTGCGTCCGCACCTGCAAACGCCATCACCCCGGCGTTGCAGAATCCGATCGCCCGCTCCTCGGCGCTGGCGTCTTTCTCCTCGCGGATCGCCACAAGTTCCCCGTCCTGTTCGACGAGGCGCCCGTAGCCCGTCGGATCGGCGGGACGGAAGCCGACGACGCAAACGGCGGCGCCTGCGGCGAGCACCGCACGGGCGCGCGCCAGCGTTTCCGGCCGGATGAGCGGCGTGTCGGCGAACAGCACCAGTACATCGTCGGCGCCATCCGCGATGGCGGTGCGGGCAGCGAGAACCGCGTGGGCAGTCCCCAGCCGTTCGTGCTGCGGAAAGGTCGCCACCGTGCCGACATCCTGCCGGACCGCGGCTTCCACCGCCTCGCCATCACGGCCGACGACGACGGCCAGGTCGCTCGAGCCTGCCGCGGCGGCCGCGCGGGCGACATGCCGGATCATTTCCAGGCCGGCGACCGGGTGCAGCACCTTCGACATCGAGGACTTCATCCGCGTGCCTTCGCCTGCCGCAAGGATGATCGATAGGCAGCGTCGCACCATGGTCCACTCGTCGTTCTGTTCGGGGAGCTCGCCCATAGCACGGGCCGACAAAGTCTGGAACGGCGGCCGGCGGGCGTTCAATACGGGCACGGCAGTGACGTCGGCGGTCAGATCGTCCCGACAAGCCGACCACGGATCGCCGAAGTCAGTCGTCGGCGTCTGTCGTCACGCGGGTTATGCCGAGCAAGGGGGGCGCGGTCCTTTCGCGCTCGACCATGGCCTGGATCTCCTGGCTCGGCACGAATTCCTGCACCGTCGATTTCAGCAGGCGAATGGCCCCCGGCAGATCGTTGTCGCGGATCATCTCCTCCATCTGCTCGAATATCCGCTGTACCAGCCGCCATTCGATCGGCCGCGGGAATGCGGCCAGGATGTTGGCGATTCCCGTGCGGTCGGTCAGCTCGTCCGGGTCGAACAGTTCCTCGTAGAGTTTTTCGCCGGGGCGCAGGCCGGTGTAGAGAATCTTGATGTCGGCGTCGGGCCGCATGCCGGAGAGCCGGATGACGTTGCGGGCGAGGTCGGCGATCTTCACCGGCGAGCCCATGTCGAGCACGAAGATCCGGCCGCGCTGTTCGCGGTTGCTCAGGCTGTGAGCCGCCGACTGGAGGATCAGCAGGCAGGCCTCCGAGATCGTCATGAAATAGCGTTCGATCTCTGGATGGGTGACGGTCAGCGGCCCGCCTTCCTTGAGCTGCTTCTCGAACAGTGGGATCACCGATCCCGCCGAGCCGAGCACGTTGCCGAAGCGCACGGTGATGAACCGCGTGTCGCCCTCGCCGCTGTTGAGATCCATCGCCTGGCAGAACATCTCGGCGAGGCGCTTGCTGCCGCCCATGACGTTCCAGGGACGGACCGCCTTGTCGGTGGAGACGAGGATCATCGCCTCGACCTTCGCCGCGGCCGCTGCCTCGGCGACGTTGCGCGTGCCGATGGCGTTGGTATGCAGCCCTTCCAGTGGCTGCGCCTCGACGATCGGGACGTGCTTCAGCGCCGCGGCGTGGAACACGACCGATGGCTGCGTGGCATTGATCACCCGCGCGATGCTGTCGCGTTCGCGCACGTTGCAGAGGGCGGCGTGGAGCCTGATCCGCGGGTTGCGCTGGCGCAGTTCGCGCTCGATCGAATAGATCAGGTATTCGCTGGCATCGACGAGGACGAGATTGCTGGGCTCCAGCGCGGCGATCTGGCGGGCGAGCTCTGATCCGATCGAGCCGCCGGCACCGGTGATCATGATCGTGCGGTTCTTGATCATCGCCGCCACCGGCGCGCCGTCGAGGTGGAGCGGTTCGCGCTGCAGCAGGTCTTCCAGCTTGACCGGACGCACGTTCGAGACGGCGTCGAGGTCCTGCATGTCGAACATGTCCGGCAGGCAGAGAACCTCCAGCTTCAGCCTGCCGGCGAGTTCGACGAGATCTTCCAGATGGGCGTAACGCGAAAATTCCTTGCGCGATCGGGTGAGGACCACGGCGTCGGGCCGACGCCCCTGCCCTTCGAAGCGCGCAACGGCCTCTTCCATCGCGTCGAGCGTCCCGACGATCGGGACCCCGCGGATGAAGCGGCCGGAGCGTCTGCCGCGTTCGTCGATGATCGCCAGGACCTCGAAGCGGGACTGGTGCCCCTCTTCGGTCGCCTTGATGAAGGCGTCCGCCGTATCCGTGGCGCCGACGAGGAGGACGCGCTTGCCGCTCTGCGTCGTGCTGTCGTTGTCGCGCTTGCGGTCCCGCTGGTTGCGATAGCTCCGGTACCCGGCCCGCGGCGCGGCGAGGAGGATGATCAGAAAGGCCCAGGCGATGATCGGCGCCGAACGCGGGATCGACTCCAAGCGTACCAGCATGAAGTGAAAGACGATGAACAGGCAGGTGGCGATGGTGGCCGTCTTGGCGATCGCCACGAAGTCCAGCAGCGACGCGTAGCGCCAGATGCCGCGATTCATGCCGACGACGAACCCGACGATGCCGACCACGACGCCGAATACCAGCGCCGCCAGCGTATAGGTCGGGAGGTTCTGGACGAAAACGTCCCTGTCCAGCCGCAGCGCCAGCGAGAGGAGCAGGGCGATGACACCCATCAGCGTATCGTGCACCCATGCTGCGCCGCGCAGCATCACCATCCGCAACAGGTTTTTCGACATCTTGATGGTCATTCGTTCAGGGCGCTACCGAGCTGAAAATGCAGCTTTACAGTATATACGGGTGAATTGTGCGTTGCCAGACCGGCAGAAAAATGACGTGCCGGTCCGCGCTCGGGCAGACTGAAGGTTTGCGGCGTCGCGACGTCAGTGCCTCCATCCCCAGGGATAGTGGCAGCGACAAGGAAAACTGCAGACTTCCTCTTGACGACCCTCTGCGTTTCCCGCAAAGCGCCCGCGGTCGGGGCGCGCAGATGCGCCGCATTTCCCGACGTCATGTCGAAAGGTTCCGTCGCACCTGCGCCGGCGCAGAAGCTTCGGCATGTTTCTCATTGACGAGGACGGGGTCACCGATGGCACGACTGGATTACGTATTCACAAGCGAGAGCGTGTCGGAAGGCCATCCTGACAAGGTCTGCGACCGGATTTCCGACGAGATCGTCGATCTGGTCTACCGCGAAGCGAAGAAGACGGGCGTCGATCCGTGGTCGGTGCGCATCGCCTGCGAGACGCTGGCGACGACGAATCGCGTGGTCATCGCCGGCGAAGTCCGGTTGCCGAAGTCGCTGATGAAGATCGACAAGCACGGCAACGAGGTCATCAACCCGTCGCGGTTCAAGTCGGCCGCCCGGCGGGCGATCCGCGACATCGGCTACGAGCAGGACGGGTTCCACTGGAAGACCGCCAAGATCGACGTGCTGCTGCACTCGCAGTCGGCTGATATTGCCCAAGGCGTGGACCGCGCGGCAGACGTCGACGCCAAGGGCAGCAACCAGCAGGCCGAGGGCGCGGGCGACCAGGGCATCATGTTCGGTTACGCCTGCCGCGAGACGCCGGAGCTGATGCCGGCGCCGATCTATTACGCCCACAAGATCCTCGAACTCCTCGCCAAGGCGCGCAAGTCGGGTCAAGGCGAGGCGGCCAAGCTCGGGCCGGACGCCAAGAGCCAGATCACCGTGCGCTATGAGGGCGGCAAGCCGGTCGAGGTGACGCAGATCGTCCTGTCGACGCAGCATACCGACGAAAGCTGGGACTCCGCCAAGGTGCGCGAAGTCGTCGAGCCCTACATTCGGGAAGCCCTCCGCGACCTGCCGGTCGCCAAGGATTGCGCCTGGTACATCAACCCGACGGGCAAGTTCGTGATCGGCGGGCCTGATGGCGACGCGGGCCTGACCGGCCGCAAGATCATCGTCGACACCTATGGGGGCGCGGCACCACACGGCGGCGGCGCGTTCTCGGGCAAGGACACGACCAAGGTCGACCGTTCGGCCGCCTATGCTGCGCGCTACCTGGCCAAGAACGTCGTGGCGGCCAAGCTCGCCGACCGCTGCACCATCCAGATCGCCTACGCGATCGGCGTGGCGCAGCCGCTGGCGATCTATGTCGACCTGCACGGTACCGGCCACGGGGTCGGCGAGGAGCAGATCGAGACGGCGATCCGCGAAGTGATGGATCTGTCGCCGACCGGCATCCGCCAGCATCTCGACCTCAACAAGCCGATCTATGCCAAGACCTCCGCCTATGGCCATTTCGGCCGCAAGGCAGGCCGTGACGGCACCTTCTCCTGGGAGAAGACCGACATCGCCCAGAAGCTCAAGGCCGCCGCTCTCGGCCGCTGAGTCGCCCAATCGGAAGAGCCTGTCCGAAGCTAGCGGGCAGGCTCTCCGACGCGTTCGTCAACCTGCCGCCGATCGCCTGTCCAGCATGGGCGCCGATCGCGCGACAATGAGGTCACCGGGATGACGCGCAAGAGCATCGACCACGCCTTTACCAGCCAGAGCGCGCTCGGCGCCGCCGGGGACCCGACCTATGCGGGCGCCCTCTCCTTCATGCGTCGCCGCCTGACGAAATCGCCGGCCGGCGCCGATGTCACGGTCTGGGGCATCCCCTTCGATGCCTCGGTCTCCAACCGGCCGGGTTGCCGCTTCGGGCCGCAGGCGCTGCGGCGCGCCTCGGCGATCTTCGACAACGACCCGCAGTATCCCTTCGACCGCGACCTGTTCGCGGCGATGAGCGTCGTCGACTACGGCGACTGCGCGCTCGACTATCGCCTTCCCGAAATAGCTCACGAGACCATGCGGCAGGAGGCGGAAGCCATCCTGGCCGAGACCGGCTTCCTGCTGACGCTGGGCGGCGACCACTCGATCACCTTCCCGCTGCTGCAGGCGCATGTCGCAAGGCACGGCCGGCTGTCGCTCGTTCAGTTCGATGCGCATCAGGACACCTGGCCGGTCGCCAGCGGCTCGCATGGTCGTCCCCGCGTCGACCACGGCTCCTTCGTCAAGGCCGCCGTCGACGCCGACCTGATCGACCCCGCCACATCCATCCAGATCGGCATCCGCACCCACGCGCCGGAGGATTGCGGCATCGCCATCCTCGACGGCGAGGCGGTGGAGGACATGTCGGCCGCCGCGATCGCCGAGGCGATTCTCGCCCGCACCGCCGGCAGCGACGTCTATCTCTCCTTCGACATCGACTGCCTCGACGCGGCCTTCGCGCCGGGCACGGGCACGCCTGTCGCGGGCGGCCCGACCAGTGCCAAGATCCTCTCGGTTTTGCGCCGGCTGGGCGCACTGCCGCTGGTCGGGGCCGACGTCGTCGAGGTCTCGCCGCCCTACGACCACGCCGACATCACCGCCATCGCCGGCGCCACGGTTGCGATGTACGTCCTCGGCCTGCTGGCCGAGCGGAAAAGCGCCTGAGACAGTCTGGAGCGCCGCGGAGCCGGACGCGTCCAAGACGGCTCGGCGCGAATCGTGATTCATTGACACGATTGTTGAATGGCGCCGGGGGCAATTTTCGCTCACCAGCGACGAAAGCCGGACGCCCCGGCGATTCGCCATCCGGACAGGCTTCATGACCCAGAACATTCCCTTCATCGACCTTGCGACGCAGCGTGACCGGATCCGCGACAAGGTCGACCGGCGGATGGCCGCCGTGCTCGACCACGGCGCCTTCATCCTCGGCCCGGAGATCCGCGAGCTGGAAGCGGCTCTGTCGGGCTTCGGCAAGATGGCCCACACGCTCTCCTGCGCGTCAGGCACAGACGCGCTGGCGCTGCCGCTGATGGCGTGGGACGTGAAGGTCGGTGACGCGGTGTTCTGCCCGAGCTTCACCTTCGCGGCGACGGCGGAAGTGGTGGCCTGGCTCGGCGCGACGCCGTATTTCGTCGATGTCGACCCCGAAACGTTCAACATGGACCCGGGCAGCCTCGAAGCGGCGATCGCCGAAGTCGAAGCCGCCGGCAAGCTGCGGCCCCGCGCGATCATCGCGGTCGACCTGTTCGGCCAGCCGGCGGACTATCCGGCGATCCGCCAGATCGCCGACGCGCACGGGCTGAAGCTGATCTCCGACGCGGCGCAGGGCTATGGCGGGACGATCGACGGCGAACTGTCGAGCCGCTGGTCGCATGTCGTATCGACCAGCTTCTTCCCGGCCAAGCCGCTCGGCTGCTACGGCGACGGCGGCGCGGTGCAGACCGACGACGCCGAACTGTTCGACATCATGGCCTCGCTGCGCGTCCACGGCCAGAACGTCGAGGACAAGTACGACAACATCCGCATCGGCATGAACGCCCGCATGGACACGCTGCAGGCGGCGATCCTGCTCGAGAAGCTGGCGATCTTCCCGGACGAGCTGGCGGCGCGCTCGCGCATCGCCGCGCGCTACTCGGCGCGCCTGTCGAACATCGCGACGCCGCAGAAGCTGTTGCGCGACGCGACCTCGACCTGGGCGCAGTACACGGTGCGGCTGCCATCCGGCGCCGACCGGGCCGCGGTGGCCGCGTCGCTGCGCGAGGCCGGCGTGCCGACGGCGATCTATTATCCGCGGCCGCTGCACCAGCAGACAGCGTACAAGCGATTCCCGGTGGTCGGCGGCGCGCTTCCGGTTTCGGACGCGCTGGCAAAGGATGTCATCAGCCTGCCGATGCACGCCTATCTGGACGAGCCGACCCAGGACTACATCATCGACGCGCTGGCGACCGCTCTCGCCGCCTGAAGACCGCATCAACAGCTTTGCCTGCCGGCGACCCCTCTGGACGTCACGGCGAAAGTGCGTACATGCGGGCGGCGTCGCCGGCCATCGTCGGCGTCACGGCAGCAGCATGATGGGAATGGACGATGACCGACAAGATCCGGATCGGCGTACTGGGCGCGAGCGGCTATACCGGCGCCGATCTGGTGCGCCTCGCCGCCCGCCATCCGGCGATCGAGATCGGCGTACTGACGGCGAACAGCCATGCCGGCAAGCCAATGCGCGAGGTGTTCCGGCATTTCTCCCATATCGACCTGCCAGATCTCGTGCGCATCGACGAGGCCGACTGGAGCGCCGTCGACGCGGTGTTCTGCGGCCTGCCGCACGGCACCACGCAAGCGATCACGCGCGAGATCTTCGCGACCTATCCCGAGACCAGGATCATCGACATGTCGGCCGACTTCCGGCTGCGTGATGCCGCGGTCTACAAGGAATGGTACGGGCTCGACCACGGCGCCATGGATATCCAGGGCGAGGCCGTCTACGGCCTCACCGAGATCTACCGTGAGGCCATCGCCGACGCGCGGCTGATCGCCTGCCCCGGCTGCTATCCGACCGCCGTCCTGCTGTCCCTCGTGCCGCTGGCGCGGGCCGGGCTGATCGATACGGCCGACATCGTCATCGACGCGAAATCGGGCGTCTCGGGCGCCGGCCGCAGCCTGAAGGAGAACACGCTGTTCTGCGAGGCGGGCGAAGGCATCTCGCCCTACGCGGTCGGCAAGCATCGCCACATGGCCGAGATCGAGCAGGAGATCGCCGTCGCGGCCGGTGTCCCGGACACGCGGATCAACTTCACCCCGCATCTGATCCCGATGAGCCGGGGCGAGCTCTGCACCAGCTATGTCCGACTCGAGGGCGGAGCGAGCGCGGCAGACCTGCGCAACCGGCTCGCCGAGGCCTATGCCGACGAGCCGTTCGTCACCGTCCTCGAGGAAGGCGTGCTGCCGCAGACGCAGATGGTGCGCGGCTCGAACTATGTCGCGATGAATGTCGTGCCGGACCGCATTCCCGGCCGGGCCATCGTGATCTCGGCGCTGGACAATCTGGTGAAGGGATCGGCCGGCCAGGCGATCCAGAACTTCAACGTCGCCTTCGGCCTCGAAGAGACGCTGGGCATCGAGCAGCTGCCGCTGTTCCCCTGATACCGCTGTCGGCAAAGCCTCGATCCTTGGTGGGTCGAGGCTTCGCCAACCTGTCTACTGCGCGAGGTAGGCGCGTTCCGGATACTCGCCTTTCAGGCTGCGCAGATGGACGACGGCCATCGCCAGCACGACCACGCCGCCGGCCTGATGCGCAAGGCCCCAGCCGATCGGCACGGCGAGCAGCAGCGTGACGATGCCGATCGAGGCCTGCGCCAGCACCAGGAAGAACAGCACCACCGCAACCTTTGCGTGCCGCGTTCCGGGCGCGAGGACCAGCGAAGCGACGGCGTGAACCGCCACGACAGCGAACAGCGTGTAGGCGCCAACGCGGTGGACGAACTGCACCGTCATCACGTTTTCGAAGATATTGCGCCACGTCGGCTGCATCGTCAGCAGCCCGCCGGGGATCCAGGCGCCGTCCATCAGCGGCCAGGTGTTGAAGGTCAGGCCGGCATTCAGCCCAGCGACCAGGCCGCCGAGATAGATCTGGACGAAGGTCAGGAAGAGGATCAGCCCGGCGACGCCGAACGATCCCCGTGTCGGCGGCGCCTCGAAGCGTGGCCGGGCGAGGCCGCGCGCCACCCATATGATCGCCGCGACGATGACGCAGGCCAGCGTCAGATGCATCGCGAGGCGGTACTGGCTGACGTCGGTGCGGACGCTGAGCCCAGAAGCCACCATCCACCAGCCGATGCCGCCCTGCAGCGCGCCGAGGGCGAGGATGCCGAGCAGCCGCGGCTTCAGGAACGTTTCGATCCGGCCGGTCAGCCAGAAGAACGCCAGCGGTACCGCGAAGACGATGCCGACGCCGCGGGCGAGGAAGCGATGCGCCCATTCCCACCAGTAGATGGTCTTGAACTCGTCGAGACTCATGCCCCGGTTGATCTGCTGGTATTGCGGGATCTGGCGGTAGAGGTCGAACTCCTCCTGCCACTCGGCCACCGAAAGAGGCGGCACGACGCCGTGGATCGGCTTCCATTCGGTGATCGAAAGGCCCGATTCAGTCAGCCGCGTCGCGCCGCCGACGACGATCAGGGCGAAGATCACCAGGGCGACCGTGTAGAGCCAGGCGCGAATGGCCGAACGGTCACGATCACGCGGAGACGTCTCGGACGGCGCGGCGGTGGAAGAGGCCAGTGTGTTCATGCCGGTCGAATTGCACGCGGCTCACGGCGGATCAAGGGCGCGAAGGTCGCAGGCGGCCCACTGGAAAGAGGCGGCCCCGGCGTCCATAGAGAGGCGGCACGCGCCATCACCGCAGATGGCTGCGGGCGCGATTGTCAGTGGAAGGCCTTCCATGCCCGTCAGGCTCAAGAAATTCCTCGGCGCGATCATCCTGATCGTGCTGGTCGTCGTCTACGCCGTCCTCGCGACGGCCTTTGCGACCGTTTACCTCGCCGAGTCGAGCGGCTGGATCCACCTGGCCTATTTCCTGTTCACCGGCCTTCTCTGGATACTGCCGGCCATGCTGGTGATCAAATGGATGGAGACGGCGCCGCGACGCTGACCGGCGCCGACGCCTTTCAGAGAATCCCCGTCGCAGCCATGTGCTTCAGCCGTTGAGCGGTGTCGGCGCCGGATTGCCACCCAAGCCGCTGCTGCAAGTGGCTCGTATCGATGACAAAGGGCGTCGAAAGATCGCGCCAGCGCGCCGCCCTGCCCGTCCAGCCGGCCGCCTTCGCCATCAGGCCCGCCGGTGCCGGCAGTACCATCGCGCGGCGTCCCCAGCCCTCGCGCAGGGCGCGCACGATGTCCGCCGGGGAAAGCGGCCCATCGTCGGCAACCAGGAAAGTCTCGCCGGCCGCAGCCGGGTGCTCCAACGAGAGCGTGATCGCGGTGCAGAGCTGATCGATGGCGAGGAGGCTGCGCGGCGCGCCGAGCCTGTCCAGCGGCAGCGGCAGCCTGCGCCGTGCGAGCTCCATCAGCGCCCCGAAGCCGCCTCTGGCGCCGGTGCCATAGACCGGTGCGGGTCGAAGGACGCAGCCTTGCGTCCCCGTACCTGCCAGAGCGTCCCAAAACGCCGCCTCCGCTTCGGCCTTCGATGTCGCATAGGCGCTGGCCGGCGCCAGCGGATCGCTCTCGTGGATCGGCCCGTCGTGCGGGGCGTGCACATGGGCCGTGCTGACGAAGATCATCCGTCCAACCCCTTCGCGACCGACGCGGCGGGCCAACGCCGCGGTTCCTTCGACATTCGCGCGGCGGATCGCGGCGAGGTCGCCGGCCATGGGGTCGCCGCGTCCCGGGTTAAGGGCCCCCAGATGCACGATCGCCTCGATGCCGTCCGGCCAGTGTTGCCATGCCTCGATATCCGCGAGGTCCACCGGACCCCGGATCGTGCCCGGGCTGGCCGACGCCGCGCCGCTGCGCGTCAGGGCTGTCACGTCATGACCGCGCTCCTGCAGCCAGGGATGCAGGTGCCGGCCGACGAAGCCGGTCGAGCCGGTGAGCAGGATGCGCATGGAGAAGTCCCCGTGTGGCTGGTCAGGCGTCCGTCGAGACTCTAGAGCAGGAACGAATGGGCGCCGGCAAGGCGGCTCGCCTCGAGGGGCCGGTCGAAGGCGAGGCGCCTCAACTCGATCCTTCGGCGGAACGGCTGCATGAAACGTCTCTTCGATTTCACCGTCAGCGCGATCGGCCTCCTGGTTCTCGGATGGCTGATCCTGGTGCTGGTGATCGCCATCCGCCTGACCTCGCCGGGTCCCGGCCTGTTTTGGCAGGACCGGATCGGCCGCGGGCAAAAGCCGTTTCGCTGCTGCAAGCTGCGGACGATGGCCGAGGGCACGCCCCACGTGGCGACGCATCAGGCAGCCGCGGCGAGCATCACCCGGCTCGGCCGCTGGCTGCGGCGGGTCAAGCTCGACGAACTGCCGCAACTGTGGAACGTGCTGAAGGGCGAGATGAGCCTCGTCGGCCCGCGCCCCTGCCTGCCGGTACAGGCCGAACTGATCGCCGCCCGCGAGCGGCGTGGCGTCTTCGCCCTGCGGCCGGGCATCACCGGCCGGGCGCAGGTGCTCAGCGTCGACATGTCCGACCCCGAGCGCCTGGCGCGGATCGACGCCGAATACGCGGCGTCGCGAACCTTTGCGGGAGATGTTCGGCTGCTGGCTCAGACCTTCATCGGTGCCGGCCGCGGCGATCGGGTCGCGCTCTAGCCCATGCGGTGTGCGGCATGGGCAGGGGGACGTGTCGAGTATCGGAGCCGGAAGGCTTCTCGCCGGATCGACACCAGCACCAGCGTCATGAACGAGAACGTCGACAGGACCATCCATTCGTTCAGCAGCACGCCGTGGAACGAACCGAAGGTGACGACGAGGAACACGAAGGCGTAGGACGTCTCCACCACTCGCCCGCCAGGCGCAGCCCGGGTCACCTGGACCAGGAATACGCCGAAAATCCCGAGAAGAAGGCCGAGGCCGACCAGCCCATTGGATGCCGCCTCGTCCAGGAACATGTTGTGGAGGTGGGTGAAGCTGCCGACATAGCCGGCATTGTCGGCGGCAACGGCCGCGGCGACCGCTGCTACGCGATTGGTGCTGCCGACGCCCGTCAGGGGGTTGTCGGCTATGACCGCGAGGGTTCCGCCCCACATCACCGCGCGAACGTCGACGGATCCGGTCGCGACGCCGGTTTCTTCCAGCCGCTGGATCTCCTTCACGCCGGCGTCCCAGCGATTCTCCACAACGGAGGCTGCCGGGACCGCCATCGCCAATGCCACCGCGACGGCCGGCAGCGCCAGCCACCGTATCCGCGTCGGGATTTCACGCCAGCGCGGCAGGAGCGACAGGAGATCGAGGACGGCGACGAGAACGTAGACGAACCAGGCCGCGCGCGTGCCGGTGAGCAGCACGGGAACGAGCGAGACATAGGTCCACAGCCGGCTGTTCGGCAGATAGGGCTCCGGCCGCCTCGCCTCCATCCGCGCCGCCAGACCCGCTACGGCGACTAAAAAAGCCAGGATCGCTTCGTTGAGCCCGAGGCCGAGGCGATTGTCATTCAGCAGCGGATCGAAGGGGATCAGCACCATCACGGCGAGAATCGCGAGCCGGGAACCGAGGATCAGCGTGTCGAGCGGCTGCCGGATCAGGCTGATCGACATCGGCAGGAACACGAAGCCCAGCATGATCCCGGTATAGGTCAGGAAGCGGTTGTCGAGGATCGGTTCGTCGCGAGCCAGGACCAGAAGCACCGTCCATGCGACGTAGCAGACGATGATCGCGCAGAATGCCGGGTCGGCGTAGCGCCATGTTCGATGCCGGGCGAATCCGAGATTGACCCCGATCAGGCCAAACAGGCTGAAAATCCATTTGGCGAAAGGGTTGCCGAGTACCAGCAGCACCACGCCGAGGGTTAGGAAGGGCGAGTCGAAGGGCCGCCGCGCCAGAAGCCATCGCTTGATCATCGACGGTCCGATGCCAGTGCCGCGTAGGTCGCACGACGTAAGAACTCGGATGTCCGGAACGCCAGCGTCGTCATCCGCCGCCATGGTGCCAGCCTTGCCCTGGCATACATCTTCGTGCCGCCGATCAGGCTTTTCTTCGTGGCGGCGTTGCTGGTGACGAGGTCGGGGCGAACGTGCCGGATGCGCAGGCCGAGGGCCCAGCCGCGCTCCAGCGCCACGTCATAGGGCAGTCGCATCGGAACGAGCTTATCGCGCAGGATCGTCGCGGCGCGGCGGTTGATCAGGTAGCAGGCGGAGCTGCCGGTCGGACCAAACCACGCGAGACCCAACACTCGTCCTCCGGGAAGCCTGCGACGCGAACGGAGCGCCGGCATGCGATGGTGCATCAGCTTGACGAGGTCCCAGTCGTCGACCGCCGCGATGGCCTCGACAACGGGCACGAAGTCAGCGGTCGGGCGAACATCGTCCTCGAAGATCACCGCGGCATCGGCGTCACCGGACAGAAAACTGTCGAAGGCATCGAGATGGCTGGCGTAGCAGCCATATTCGCCATCCATCGGAACCTTGCCGTGCAACCGCCTGAACCCTGCCTCGTCGAGGACCCGTCGCCGCGTCTCGACAGAAGCAGCGGCGCCGTCGACCGCCGGCACACGCTCCAAGGTCAGGCCGCTGCTGGCAGCGTCGGCTGAGATGGCCGCGAGCCGGTCGGGAGAACGATCGAGATTGATGACGTAGTAGGCGATCTTCAAACCAAGACTTTCACCTGGGGGCGGCGGCGTCTGCCTCCGCGCCTCGAAAGCGCAGATCACAAGCCGGTGTCAAGGCAATGCAGGCCCGCAACTGCGGAGCGGGCCTCGTGACAGGCGATTGCGGCAATGCAATGCCCGACGCTGTCGGACCACACCGCTGCATGCAGGGCAGCAACCGTGGGCCTCGCCAGGCGCGGCGACGACTGCAACCATCCGATCAGCCGATCACGGAACCCCGCATTACTGCACTCCGTCCCGCTGCGCGTTTTACCGCCGGTTAACCATAACGATCTATCAACATGAACTCAGCTGCCTGCTGCCACGGCGGGAACCGACGGATCGGACATGATGCGAAAGACGACCCTGGCGCTGATCGGCGCGATGATGGCGTCCTTGCCGGGATGCGCTTCCTACAAGCCCGTCCCGCCGGCATTCCATGCCGTCCTCAACCAGCCCTATCACCTCGACAGCGGCGACGTGCTGCGCGTTACCGTTTTCGAGCAGGCCGGCCTGACCAATGCCTATCCCGTCGACAAGGCCGGCTACATCGCCTTCCCGCTGGTCGGATCGGTGCCGGCGCGCGGCCGCACGCCGCAGCAACTCGAAGCAACAATCGCCGACAGGCTGCGCGGCGGCTATCTGCGGGATCCGAACGTCACCGTGCAGGTGGACCAGTATCGACCGTTCTTCATCATGGGCGAGGTGACGACGGGCGGGCAGTACACCTACGTGCCCGGCATGACCGTGCAGAAGGCGGTCGCCATCGCTGGTGGGTTCACACCCCGCGCCGAGCAGGAATCGGTGGACATCACCCGGCAGGTCGGTGGCCGCATCCTCACCGGACGGGTGCTGACATCGGATCCGATCGTTCCAGGCGACACGCTCTACATCCGCGAACGCTGGCTCTAGTTCGAGCCGCACGTTCGCCCCCTTCGCAGTGCCGGCGGCCGGCGGCCTGCCACCTGACGCGGGAAAGGTTGCGCGTACCCGCCACTGTCTCGAATGCGTCGCTGCGCGGCAACGCATTCTTAGCCGCCCTGTGCCAGTGTGTTTCTCGAGCAGGCCCTGCCCCACGCGACCGGTAACATCGGCCGGACACGTGACGCGTCGGCCTGGATTTCGGGCGGAAGCAGGGTCATGGCAAATTACGAGAATGGCCTGCCGTTCACCCGGGAAGCCCTGCGCGCATTTCGTGCAGATACCGCCGACGAAGCGACGGCGCTCAACGCTTTCGCCAGGCGCGCCGCGCTTCAATACCAGAACAATTTCATCACCCCGCGGCTGCTCGCGGGCGTCTGGCGCGGCATCGAGTTCGCGCTGCTGATGGGGCTCGGGCTGGTGATCTTCATCGCCTATGTCGGCTCGTCCAGCCACCTGTGGCTGTCCTACCTCATCCTCTCGGTGCTGGGCGCGGCCGCCGGTGTCATCGCGATCGGCCTCCTGGACGGCTACGATCTGGGCGTCCTCAAGGGCAGCCTGGCGCAGTTCTGGCGTGTCGCAGTCGCCTGGGCGGGGACCCTGTCGCTGCTGACCGCGGCCCTGTTCTTCGTGTTCAACGACGGCGCCCATTCCCGCGTCTGGCTCGGCACCTGGCTTGTCGCCGGCTGCGGAACACTGTTCGTCGGGCGATTCGTGCTTCGCGCCAAGATCCGCCGCTGGGCCCGCAACGGCCGCATGGAACGGCGTGCCGTCGTCGTCGGCGGCGGCAAGGGCGCCGAAGACCTGATCCGCGGGCTGGAGAGCCAGCAGGACAGCGACATCCGAATCTGCGGCATCTTCGACGACCGGGACGATGCCCGTTCGCCGCCGATCGTCGCCGGCTACCCCAAGCTCGGCAACATCCGCGAACTGGTGGAATTCGCCCGGCTGGCGCGGATCGACATGCTGATCGTGACGCTGCCGCTGTCGGCCGAGCAGCGCCTCCTTTCGCTCCTCAAGCATCTGTGGGTGCTACCGCTGGACATCCGCCTGTCGGCGCATTCGGCGCAGCTGCGGTTCCGCCCGCGCACCTATTCCTTCGTCGGCGACATCCCCCTCATCGACGTGTTCGACCAGCCGTTGGCGGACTGGGACAGGGTCGGCAAGCGCGTGTTCGACGTGATCCTGGCCAGCCTGGCGCTGGTCGCCCTCTCGCCGGTGATGCTGGTCACTGCGCTGGCGATCAGGCTCGACTCGCGCGGGCCGGTGCTGTTCCGGCAGAAGCGCCACGGATTCAACAACCAGATCGTCGAGATCTACAAGTTCCGCTCGCTCTTCCACGAGATGTCGGATCCCCTCGCCCGGCAGATCGTCACTCGGGACGACAAGCGGGTGACCCGGGTGGGCCGCTTCATCCGGAAGACATCGATCGACGAGCTGCCGCAGCTGTTCAACGTGCTGCGGGGCGAGCTCTCGCTGGTCGGGCCGCGCCCGCATGCCGTACACGCGATATCCAGCCGCAACGAAACGTTCGTGCAGATCGTCGACGGCTATTTCGGCCGCCACAAGGTCAAGCCGGGGATCACCGGCTGGGCCCAGATCAAGGGATGGCGCGGCGAGATCGACAGTCCCGAAAAGCTCGAGAAGCGTTTCGAACACGACCTCTATTACATCGAGAACTGGTCGCTGCTGCTCGACCTCTACATTCTCGCCATGACCCCGATCAGCCTGCTGAAATCCGAATCCGCCTACTGATCCGGCCCGGGCAGAATGCCGGCGCGGCGCAGCAGGGAGCGATCGCCGACGGCGATGAAATCGGGGTTGGCAAACGGGTCTTCGCCGTCGCTTCCCGTGAGGCCGTAGGCGAGCGGCATGCCGTCGACGCGAACGGTGAGCCCACCGGCAGCCCGCAGGATCGCGTCGCCTGCCGCCGTGTCCCATTGCATCGTGCGCCCGAAGCGCGGGTAGAGATCGGCCCTGCCTTCGGCCAGCAGGCAGAATTTCAGCGACGAGCCGATGGACTGCCGCTCCCCCACCACGACACGGGAAAGATAGCTTTCCGTCCGCGGTGTCAGGTGGCTGCGGCTGGCGACGACGTCGAGCGCCGACAGCGCCGCCCGGGCGGCAAGCGGGTGAACCGCATCGTCACGTTCCACGACCGGGGGAGACCCGATTCCACCATGGAAGACCACGCCGGTCGCGGGGATCCCGACGCAGCCGAAGACCGGGATGCCGGCCTCGATCAGCGCGACATTGACCGTGTAGTCCGGCGTGCCGGCAATGAAGCTCTTGGTGCCGTCGAGCGGATCGATCAGCAGGAAGCGGCGGCCGACCTCAGGGATATGGCCAGCGGCAAACCGCTCCTCGGCCACGATCGGGACGTCGGAAGCTGCCTCGATGACGGCAATAATCGCCCGCTCGGCGGCTTCATCGGCTTCGGTCACCGGAGAACGGTCGGACTTGTAAGCCACCTCGCCAGCCGCCGCCGCTTGCGCGACGATCGCCGCCATGCCGGCGCGGACGGCCTCCACCATCACCGCCGGATCGATCGAAGATCTTGTCACCAGTTTCCTCTCACACTCTCCGGCGGCGTCGGCACTGCCCTCGTGGCACAGGACCGCCGCCGTGGCATCCCGTCCGTACGGCAGGCTCAACTATGGCAGACGGTCCCGAGCCGATCCACCAGGGTCTGCACGTCGGAGTCGCCGAGGAGCGGCGCAATCAGCGTTGCCGTTGGATCGGGCACGCTAACGGCAGGCGTCGCACCGCGTAAGGCCAGACGATTGAGGGCGATTCGGTTTTGTCGGTCTTGCAGGCGACGCAGATTCGTACGGTAGTCATCCGTGGATGCCCGGCTGCCAGCGAATGGCCATGCCATCGCGAGTCGGGCAGACCCAGTCCCACGCGGCGCCATCGACGATATTCGAGAGTGGTCGGAGCGAGAGGATTCGAACCTCCGACCCCTTGGACCCCATCCAAGTGCGCTACCAGGCTGCGCTACGCTCCGACTGCCAAAAGCCCTAGAGAAAACGGGGTTCGGACGCAAGAGCCTTCCGACGATGCATGGGGCATCTACGGGTTTCCGGCATTTTCCTCTTCCGGGCAGGCGGCAGACCCGGTAACGACCTTTCGTGTCAGGGGCCGGCGGCAGCGAGGGCGCCAACGCCGTCACTTTGCCGCGGATATTGCAGGCCAACGGGGAGACGAGCCATGGAAGCGCTGAAATTTGGCACCAGTGGATTGCGCGGGCTGGTCTCGGATCTCGTCGGCGGGCCGAGCTTCGCCTATGCCCTGGCGTTCCTGCGCCATGTAGCGTCGTCGGACGAGAGCGGGGCCCGGCGGGTCGTCTATCTCGGCCGCGATCTCAGGGGCAGCAGCCCGGAGATTCTCGGCGACTGCGCCGCAGCCGCGGCGGTCGCCGGCTTCGAGGCCATCGATTGCGGCGCCCTGCCCACCCCGGCCCTGGCGTTCCGATCGCTGCGGGAGGCCTGTCCGGCCATCATGGTCACCGGCAGCCATATTCCGGACGATCGCAACGGCTTGAAGTTCTACGGCCGCGACGGTGAGATCACCAAGGCGGACGAAGCGGGGATCCTGGCGGCCTTCGCGGCAATTGGCGACACCGAGCGGAATTCGCAGGCGTTGGCCGTCCCCGAGGACGCGACGGCGCTCGACGAATACGAGCAGCGCTATCTCGATTGCTTCCTGCCCGACGCCCTGGGCGGGTTGCGGATCGGCGTCTACCAGCACAGCTCCGTCGCCCGCGACCTGCTGATGCGATTGCTCAAGCGGCTCGGGGCGCAGCCGACGGCGCTGGCCCGCTCCGACCGCTTCATTCCCGTCGACACCGAGGCCCATCGGCCCGAGGACGTCGCCAGCATCGCGGAATGGACGAGCGAGGACGGCTTCGACGCGATCGTCTCCACCGATGGCGACGGCGACCGCCCGCTGATCGCCGACGAGCGCGGCACCCTGCTCAGGGGTGACCTGATCGGGCTGCTGACCGCCAGGCACCTCGATCTCACGATGATCGTCACCCCGGTCACCTCGAGCGCGTCGATCGAAAGGGCCGGCATCGCCGACCGCGTCGTGCGTACCCGGGTCGGCTCGCCCTTCGTCATCGCCGGCATGGCGGCCGCTGCGGCGGACGGCGCCGAGCGGATCGCCGGCTTCGAGGCGAATGGCGGGTTCCTGCTCTATTCGGACGTGGTGCTCGAGGGCGTGACCTTGACTGCGTTGCCGACGCGGGACGCGGTGCTGCCCATGATCGCCGTGCTCGCCGAGGCACGCGAGCGCGGCAAGAAGCTGAGCGAACTGGTAAGCGAACTCGACGCCGGCCATGCTGCGGCCCACAGGCTGGCCAATGTCCCCGGCGAGCGCAGCGCGGCATTCCTGACGCGCCTGTCCGGCGACGAAAACTTCCGACACGAGTATTTCGCGCCGGTCGGAACGGTGGCCGGCATCGACACGATCGACGGCGTCCGGACGCTCCTTGCCGACGGCAGTTCCATCCATTACCGCGCCTCCGGCAATGCGCCCGAACTGCGCTGCTATGTCGAGGCCGGCACCGAGGCCGAAGCGGCGCGGCTGCTGGCGTGGGGCCTGAAGCAAGCCGGCGCCGAAATCGGCTGATCGCGTCGGGATCTGACGTGCGAACGTCGTGCTCCGGGACCGGCTTCGCGGCGACCGGCCTCAGGGCTATGGTAGGCATGTCGCTTGCCCATCCAGCGACAACGGTACGAGTTTAGGAATCACGAATGGCGGTCATGGTCACCGGCGGCGCCGGCTATATCGGCAGCCACATGGCGTGGAAACTCGTCGAGGCGGGCGAGAAGGTGGTCGTGGTCGATCGGTTGAGCACGGGCTTCGAATGGGCCGTGCCGGCGGAGGCCGAGCTGGTCGTTGCCGACATTGCCGATCAGGACCGGATCGAGAGGGCGATGCGCGAGCACGGCGTGGATGCCGTCATCCATTTCGCGGGTTCGATCATCGTGCCGGAATCGGTCCTCGACCCCCTCGCCTATTATCGCAACAACACGGTCGCGTCCCGTAGCCTCATCGAGAGCGCGGTGCGGTCCGGCGTTTCGAATTTCATCTTCTCATCGACCGCGGCGGTATACGGCAGTCCGTCGGAAATCCCGGTCCGGGAAGGTGCCGCGCTCGCGCCGGAATCGCCCTACGGCACGTCGAAGCTGATGACCGAGATGATGCTGCGCGACACGGCGGCGGCCCACGACCTGCGCTATGCGGCGCTGCGCTATTTCAACGTCGCCGGGGCCGACCCCGAGGGCCGCAGCGGCCAATCGACCGAGAGCGCGACACATCTGGTCAAGGTCGCGGCGGAGGCCGCGACGGGCAAGCGGGATCACCTCTCGGTCTTCGGCACCGATTATCCGACCCCGGACGGCACCTGCATCCGCGACTACATCCATGTCAGCGACCTGGTCGACGCCCATTACCTCGCGCTTCGGCGCCTGCGTGCCGGCGGCGGCAACCTCGTGGCCAATTGCGGCTACGGGAGGGGCTATTCGGTGCTCGAGGTGATTAATGCGGTGAAGCGCGTCGCCGGCCATGACTTCGAGGTCAGGCGCGAAGAACGCCGGCCAGGCGATCCGGTGGCGATCGTCGCCAACGCCGACCTCGCCCGCCGCGAACTCGGCTGGTCGCCCCGTTTCGACGACCTGGAGACGATCGTGGCGCATGCGCTGCGCTGGGAAGAGATCCTACGAACCCGCAACACGACGCACCCGATGCGGCGGGGCAACGTCGTCGCCGGCTGAATGGCTTCTGCCGGAGCCTTGGACCGGAGGCGGAACTGATGCCTAGCGAACCTGGTCGAGCAGGCGCTTGCACTCCAGCAACTGGATGACGACGTCGTCGAGCGCCTTTGCCGCCTCGCGGGTCAGCCCCGACGATGGTGCCTGGGCGGCCGGGTCGCGCCGCAGCAGCCCCGCGAAGGACTTCGACGGCTTGCGCTCCGCCTCGACGCCCGGGTCCACTGCCGCCATCTGCCGAGGCTCCGCCGCGATGATGTCGATGTCGTCGAGGTGCACCTCGCCGGGTGCCGCGTCAGTTGGTGCGGGCGCCGCGCTGCGCCCCGCCTGGATCTGCTCGATCGCGCCGGTATCGCCAGAGCCGATGGCCACGACGAAGCGGTGGCCATTCTCCTTCAATATCCGCTGGACGCCCTTGATGGTGAAGCCCTTGACGTAGAGCAGGTAGCGGATCCCCCGCAGCAGCTCGACATCGTCAGGGCGATAATAGCGACGGCCGCCGCCGCGCTTCATGGGCTTGATCTGCGGAAAACGCGTCTCCCAGAACCGCAGCACGTGCTGCGGCAGGTCGAGATCGTCCGCGACCTCGCTGATCGTGCGGAAGGCGTCGACGCTCTTGTCGGTCATCGGCGGTGCGTCCGTGGCTGCACGCGCTATTCCGCGGCCTTCAGGACTTCAAGATCGTCGCGCCGCTCGCCGTGCGCTTCCAGGATACGATCCTTGAGGACGTTGGACGGCTTGAACACCGCGACCCGGCGGGGCGAGATCGGCACTTCCTCACCGGTCTTCGGATTGCGCCCGACGCGCTCGTTCTTGTCGCGGACGAGGAAGGATCCGAAGGACGATATCTTCACCGACTCGCCGGCTGCGATGGTCGTACACATCTCCTCCAGCACCATTTCGACGAGCTGAGCCGATTCGGTCCGGGACAGGCCGATCCTGCGAAATACCGCCTCTGCAAGATCTGCTCTGGTGAGAGTTCTTTCTCCCATGCGTTTCCCCCTGATTGCCCGGACGTCCCCGGAGCTCAACGTTGTGCCGTCATCGCCGTAAGTCACGAGATAGTCTGACGAAACGACAGTCGAATCAAGATACGATATTCACCAGCGGACCAGAACGGCGCCCCAGGTGAAACCGCCGCCCATCGCTTCGAGCAGGACCAGATCGCCGCTCTTGATGCGGCCATCGCGCACCGCCACGTCGAGCGCGAGCGGGATCGAGGCGGCGGACGTGTTTCCGTGGCCCTCGACCGTGATGATCACCTTCTCCGCGGCGATGCCGAGCTTCTTGGCGGAAGCGTCGATGATGCGCCGGTTGGCCTGGTGAGGCACGAACCAGTCGACATCGTCGGGTCCGATCCCCGCAGCTGTAAAGGACTCCTCGATGACGTCGGTGATCATGCCGACGGCGTGCTTGAAGACCTCGCGCCCTTCCATCCGCAGCTTGCCGACCGTGCCGGTGGTGGAAGGCCCGCCATCGACATACAGCTTGGACTGGTGCGCTCCGTCGGACCGCAGCCGCGAGACGAGGACGCCGCGCGGTTCTTCCGTATCGCCCGCCTCGACCGCTTCGAGCACGACGGCGCCCGCGCCGTCGCCGAACAGCACGCAGGTGGAGCGGTCCTGCCAGTCGAGAATGCGCGAGAAGGTCTCGGCGCCGACGATCAGCGCGCGCCGGGCCATGCCACTCTTCAGGTAGAGGTCCGCCGTCGTCAGGGCATAGACGAAGCCACTGCACACAGCCTGGATGTCGAAGGCGAAACCGTGGGCGATCCCGAGTTGCGCCTGCAGTTGCACGGCTGAGGCCGGAAAGGTGTTGTTTGGCGTCGCGGTCGCGAGCACGATCAGGTCGATATCGTCAGGCGTCAGGCCGGCCGCGTCGAGGGCCCGGCGGGAGGCTGTATCGGCCAGCGAGACGGTGGTTTCGCCCTCCCCGGCGATGTGGCGCGACGCGATCCCTGTGCGCTGGCGGATCCACTCGTCGGAGGTCTCGACGATGCCCTCGAAATCCTGGTTCCACATGATCCGCTCAGGCAGGCAGGATCCGGTCCCGCGCACCACGGACATCAGTCGTGACGTCATTGCATGCTTTCCGCGATATCTGTCGTTTCGCCTGACAGGCGATGGAAGCGGTCGAGATCGGCCTCGATCTTCTCCCGCAGCCCGTTGCGCGCCATGGCGTGGGCGAGGTCGATAGCGGCGGCGATGCCTTCCGGGCTAGCGCCGCCATGGCTCTTGATGACGATGCCGTTGAGGCCGAGGAACACGCCGCCATTCACCTTGCTCGGGTCCATCTTGTCCCGCAGCCGATCGAACGCGCTCCTGGCCAGGAGGTAGCCCGCCTTCGCCAGCCATGTCCGCGACATCGCCGCCTTCAGATAGGCGGCGATCTGGCGGGCGGTCCCCTCGGCTGTCTTCAGCGCGATGTTGCCGACGAAGCCTTCCGTCACCACCACGTCGACGATGCCCTGGCCAAGATCGTTGCCTTCGACGAAGCCGCGATAGTCGATGCCCGGGATCGGCATTTCCTTGAGCAGCCGGCCCGCCTCGCGGATATCGTCCTGGCCCTTGACCTCCTCGACGCCGATATTGAGCAGCCCGACGGTCGGGCGCTCGAGACCGAAGAGCGCCCGCGCCATGGCGCCGCCCATCATCGAGAAGTCGATCAGCTGCTGCGCGTCGGCGCCGATGGTCGCGCCGACGTCGAGGACGATGCTCTCGCCCTTCAGCGTCGGCCAGATCGCGGCGATTGCCGGGCGCTCGATATTCGCCATGGTGCGCAGGCAGAACTTCGCCATCGCCATCAGCGCGCCGGTGTTGCCGGCCGAGACGGCGACGTCCGCCTCGCCGGTCTTCACCGCGTCGATGGCGCGCCACATCGACGATTTGTACCGGCCCTGGCGCAGCGCCTGCGAGGGCTTTTCGTCCATGCGGATGGAGATATCGCAGTGATGGAAGACGGAGGCCGCCGCGAGTTCCGGATGCGCATCCAGAACAGGCTGGACCACATCGCTTTCGCCGAACAGTACGAAGCGGGTATCCGGGTGCCGCTTGAGCGCGATCGCGGCTCCCGCCAGAACCACCGCCGGCCCGTGATCGCCGCCCATGGCGTCGATCGAGATCGTGATGCCGGTGCTTGCAGTCAAATGATTCTCGCTTTCCCGCGCTGCCGCAACGCGGCGCGGCGCGAAGATATCCGTTTGCGCGGGAACGGCAACCGCCGATCGTCGGTCATTTGTTGCCCTTGTCGTCGGGCGCGACGAGCGAGGAAAGCGCGCCGAAGGCGGAGCGTCGGCCCGCATCAGGATCCGGATCGGTGTCGACTTCGTCGAAGGCTTCACCCTCGGCGCGAGGATAGGGATCGAGTGCCAACACCAGAGCCTCGGCGATATAGGGACCGAGATCGATGCGATCGCCCTGGAAGACTTCCGGCGGATCGTCGCCCTCGGGGTCGATGTGCAACTCGTGCTCGCTGGGTGCCGCGATGCGGGCGAGCTTCGAGCCCTCCGGCACGAAAACGGCCCTGAAGGCCTCGTCGATCGCCCGGTCGAGCGGCTCGAGGCTGACGACGCTTTCCTGCTGCACCCGGGCGACGATCGAGCCCTCGACGCGCACCCCGTCGCGGCGCCACGGCGTCGCGCGCAGGTCGACCTTGAGGGACCCGACCGCGACGATACCCAGCTGCCGCGCGAGCGCTGCACGTTCCCGCTCATCCGCCTCGAAGCGGACCGCCATGCCGTCGCGGGGCAGCTTGACCGCCGAGATCTCGTAGCGAAGGGCCACCCCGTCGTCGTTGTCTGCGCGGTTCATGTCGCTTCCCTCATCTCCAGTCGTCCGGCAAGAATCGCCGCCGCCGGCACTGCCTCGAGACAGTTGCCGGTCTCCCTCATGTAGGCGGCAAGTCGCTGTGGCGCACCCTCCCCGGCGTCAGGTGCGACGGCGCGGGGCCGAAGCGCCTCGGCGAGACGGCCGCTCCCCGGCTCGGCGTCCATGGCCGGATCGTAGGCCTTGACCCGCTCGTAGAAGATTCCCGCCAGCTTGCGCATGCGCTTGGGCACCGACTGGTCGCCAACGCCGAGTTCGCGGATCGAGCGGTCGACGTCGGCGATGAAGCGATCGACCACGTCCTGCGCCACCGGGCGAAGCGCTTTGTCTTCGCGGCAGCGGCGGAGGAACAGGAAGACGTGGATCGACAGCGCCTCGAAACGGCCCATGACGGTGTCCGGAATGCCTGCATCTTCATAGAGATGCGGCTGACGCGCGCGTTCGACGAGATCGACGTAGATCGCGTCGATGATCTCGCGATTTCGGCGGCCGGCTCGCAATCGTTGGAACATGATGGAATGCCTCGTCTCTGCGGCAGGCGGTGCCACAGGCTTGCGTCGATTGCAACGCCGCCAAAGGTGCTTTACCTAGGCTCCGCCGCAGCTTTTGCCGGCGATATCGGGATCTGCCGGGGGTATTTCGGCAGTGCCTCAGATAAGCCGCCAAGCCATAGGCAGCTCAGATCGGTGGCCCAGGGAGTATGATCCGCGTGAACAGTACCGTCCGCCTGAAACGACCGCTCCTTGCTTCCGCCGCCTTCTCGGTCCTGCTTGTCCTCGGGGCCTGCACGACGGCCGAGGTGCTGAACCAGGGTTACATCGTCGACGAGCGGTCGCTCGAGCTGGTGCCGGTCGGCTCCAGCCGCGAGCAGGTGCTGCTGGCGCTCGGCTCGCCCTCGACCACCGCCACCTTCGATAACGAGGTCTTCTACTACATCTCGCAAAAGCGGGTCCGGCCGGTCGCGTTCATGGAGCCGCAACTGGTGGACCAGCGCGTGCTCGCCGTCTATTTCGACGGCGAGGGCCGCGTCGCCAATATCGCCAATTACGGCCTGCAGAACGGCCAGCTCTTCGACTTCATCTCGCGCACGACGCCGACCGGCGGCCGCGACGCCTCGTTCCTCGGCCAAATCCTCACCGACACGACCAGCGGCGCGCCCGGCCCGCGCCTTCCGTCGCAGTAACGCGTCTTTCAGGACAGCCAAAAAAGGCCCTGCGAAATCATCGCAGGGCCTTTTTTCTTGGGCGGAATTCGCGCTCAGGAGTGCGCGAGCACCGCCAGCAGCAGCAGCGCGACGATGTTGGTGATCTTGATCGCCGGGTTCACGGCGGGACCCGCGGTATCCTTGTAGGGATCGCCGACCGTGTCGCCGGTCACCGAGGCCTTGTGCGCCTCCGAGCCCTTCATGTGCCGCACGCCAGCCGAATCGACGAAGCCGTCCTCGAAGGACTTCTTGGCGTTGTCCCAGGCGCCGCCGCCCGAGGTCATCGAGATGGCGACGAACAGACCGGTGACGATGACGCCCAGCAGCATGGCGCCGACCGCTGAGAAGGCCTGGCTCTTGTCGGCGACCAGCAGCACGGCAAAATAGACCACGATCGGCGCCAGGACCGGCAGCAGCGAGGGAACGATCATCTCCTTGATCGCCGCCTTGGTCAGAAGGTCGACCGCCCTTGCGTAGTTCGGCTTCGACGTGCCGGCCATGATGCCCGGATCCTCGCGGAACTGCTTGCGTACTTCCTCGACGATGGCGCCCGCGGCCCGGCCGACGGCGGTCATCGCCATGCCGCCGAACAGGAACGGGATGAGCCCGCCGAGCAGCAGGCCGACGACGACATACGGATTGCTGAGGGCGAAGTCGGGCTGCACGTCGCGGAAATATTCGTAGCCATTGCCGGCCTGTGCCTGTGCCACGAAGTATTGAAGGTCATAGTTATAGGCGGCGAAGAGGACCAGCGCGCCGAGGCCCGCGGATCCGATCGCATAGCCTTTGGTCACCGCCTTGGTGGTGTTGCCGACCGCATCGAGCGCATCGGTCGAGCGGCGCACGTCGGCGGGCAGGCCCGCCATCTCGGCGATGCCGCCGGCATTATCGGTCACCGGCCCGAAGGCGTCGAGGGCGATGATCATGCCGGCAATGCCCAGCATCGCCGTCACCGCGATGGCGGTCCCGTAGAGGCCGGCGAGCTGGAAGGTGGAGATGATGCCGCCGACGATGACGATGGTCGGCAGCGCGGTTGATTCCAGCGATACGGCGAGGCCCTGGATGACGTTGGTGCCGTGGCCGGTCACCGAGGCTTGGCTGATCGAGCGGACAGGCCGGAAACCGATGCCCGTGTAGAACTCGGTGATCCAGACGATAAGACCCGTCACCACGAGGCCGATGATGCCGCAGATGAACAGGTTGAGCCCGTTGATCGTCAGGCCTGCGGCCGACTGGCCGATGTCGCCGAAGCCGATCGTCGCCCAGGTGGCGATGGCCAGTCCGACGATCGACAGCAGCGTTGTCGCCCACAGGCCCTTGTAGAGGGCGCCCATGATCGAGCCGTTGGCGCCGAGGCGCACGAAGAACGTCCCGACGATGGAGGTGACGATGCAGGCGCCGCAGATCGCCAGCGGATAGACCATGGCGCTCTCGATGATGTCCGTGCCGGCGAAGAAGATCGCCCCCAGCACCATCGTCGCCACCACGGTCACCGCGTAGGTCTCGAACAGGTCGGCCGCCATGCCGGCGCAGTCGCCGACATTATCGCCGACATTGTCGGCAATGGTCGCCGGGTTGCGCGGGTCGTCCTCGGGAATGCCCGCCTCGACCTTGCCGACGAGATCGCCGCCGACATCGGCGCCCTTGGTGAAGATGCCGCCGCCGAGCCGGGCGAAGATCGAGATCAGCGACGCGCCGAAGCCGAGCGAGACGAGCGCGTCGATGACGGTGCGGTCGGAGGCGGCGAAGCCGAACTGGACGGTGAGCACGTAGAAATAGACGGTGACACCGAGCAGCGCGAGGCCGGCCACCAGCATGCCGGTGATCGCTCCCGACTTGAAGGCGATGCCAAGGCCCAGCGCCAGCGACCGGGATGCCGCCTGGGCAGTCCGGACGTTGGCGCGCACCGAAACGTTCATGCCGATGAAGCCGGCGAGGCCCGAGAGGATGGCGCCGATGGCAAAGCCCGTGGCGGCATAGAGCGATAGCAGGAACCAGGTGAGCGCGAAAACCACGGCGCCGACGATGGCGATGGTGGTGTACTGGCGCGCCAGATACGCCTGCGCGCCCTCGCGAATGGCGGCGGCGATCTCGCGCATCCGGGCGTTGCCCTGATCTGCGGAGAGAACGGAGCTGGTCGCCCATATCGCGTAGGCGATCGCCAGCAGGCCGCAAACGGCCACGACAATGAGAATTGTTGGCATGCTGTCCCCTCACCTGTGCACCTGGCGCGGAGCGCTGGCGCATACCCTGTTCTGCCTGCCCGCGGTAGGCTCCCCCCGCCCCCGGACAGAGTGAGGCTATAGGAAGGCCGAATGCCGTCAAGCAGTCAGATAGGTGGCGCGGGATTCAACCCTCGGCGGCAACCCGCCGGCCGCGTATCGCCTGCAGCGCGAGGGCGGCCAGGCAGGTCGCGACGACCGGGAAGACCACAAAGTTCATCGTCTCCCAGCCTGCCGCGACGTAGATCCGGCCCGACAGCAACGAAGCGGCGGCGACGCAACCGAACAGCACCATGTCATGCAGGCCCTGCGTCTTGTTGCGCTCCGAAGGGCGGTAGGTCTCGGCGACCATCGCGGTCGCGCCGATGAAGCCGAAGTTCCAGCCGAGGCCGAGGAGCACGAGGCCGAGCCAGAAATTCCAGATCGCCAGCCCCGCCAGCGAGACAGCAGCGCTGGCGGCGAGCAGCAGCATGCCGGTGGCGACGATCCGGGTCTTGCCGAAGCGGGCGATCAGGCGGCCGGTGAAGAAGCTCGGGCCGAACATGGCGAGCACGTGCCACTGGATGCCTAGTACGCTGACGTCGCGCGACAGGCCGCAGCCGACCATCGCCAGCGGCGCGCCGGTCATCACGAAGCTCATCGTCGCATAGGTGCCGACGCCGCAGAGCAGCCCGACGAGGAAGCGCGGCTGCCGGACGATTGCCGCCAAAGGGCGCGGCGGGATCGCATCGTCGACATGGTTCTCGCTCGATACGGGAGGCACCCGCAGGAAGCTGAGCACCGCGGCCCCGATCAGCCCGAGCACCGCCAGCGCGAAGAAGGCGCCGGCAAACTCCACCGGGAAGAACAGCCCGTCGGTGAAACGGACGGCCTGCGGGCCGATCACCGCGGCGAAGATGCCGCCGGCGAGCACGATCGCGATGGCACGCGGCTGATAGGTGCGCGGCGCACCGTCGGCTGCCGCAAAACGGTATTGCTGGGTGAAGGAGCCGCCGGTTCCGACCATCACCAGCGCCAGGGCGAACAGCCAGAAGCTTTGCTGGAAAAGCGCCAACGCGGCGCAGAGCGCACCGGTGGCCGTTATCAGGGACCCGGCCACGAAGCCGTGCCGGCGTCCGATCGCGCGCATCAGGGCGGCGGCAGGAATGGCGCCCAGCGCGACGCCGAGATTGTAGCCGGTGACCGGCAGCGTCGCGAAGGACTTGTCGGCCGCAAGGAGCCAGAAGCCGGCGAGGCCGCCGATGGAGATGGCGATCGGCCCGGCCGAACCGACGACCGCCTGCGCCGTTGCCAGCACCAGGGCATTGCGCCGGGCCGCATTTTCCGCGACGCCCCGCGCAATGCCCGTCATCAGTCGCGTCCCTTGCCCTCGCCCCGCTCGGACCGAGCGATGCGATCGAGAACGGCGTTGACGAGCTTGGGCTCCTCGTCGTTGTAGAAGGCCTTGGCGACGTCGACATATTCCGAAACGATCACCGCTACCGGCACGTCCTTGCGGGCGGAAAGTTCGTAGCAGCCGGCCCGCAGGATCGCCCGCAGCGTCGTGTCGAGACGCGACAGCGGCCAGTCGGTCGGCAGCGACGCGTGGATCAGCGGGTCGATGCTCGTCTGGGCGCGGACGACGCCCGAGACGACATCTCGGAACCAGGCGGCATCGGCATCACGATAGGTCTCGCCATCGATTTCCTGGCCGAGGCGATAGCTTTCGTATTCGGTGACCGTCTCCAGGAGACCGGTGCCGCCGACATCCATCTGGTAGAGCGCCTGCACGGCGGCGAGACGCGCCGCGCCGCGCTTGTTGGCCTGCTTGACGGAACGCGGTTGCGGGTCGGTGTCGGCCATCGCCCTTACGCCCCCAGTCGGTCGCGCAGCGCGATCATCGCCAGGGCGGTGCGGGCCGCCGCGCCGCCCTTGTCCTTGCGCTTGGGATCGGCCCGCTCGAGCGCCTGCTCCTCGTTCTCGACGGTCAGGATGCCGTTGCCGATCGCCAGGTTCTCGTCGATGGACAGGACCATCAGCGCACGAGCCGATTCCCCGGCGACGATCTCGAAATGGTAGGTCTCGCCGCGGATGACACAGCCGAGGACGACGTAGCCGTCATACTCGTTCTCGCCCTCGTCGGCGCCGGTCAGCGCGAAGCCGACGGCGGCCGGTGCCTCCAGCGCGCCGGGCACGGTGACGACCTCGTAGGTGGCGCCGACATCGTCGAGCGCGGCCTTCGCGCCCGCGAGCAGCAGATCGCCGATGTGATCGTAGAAGCGGGCCTCGACGATGAGGATGTGCGGCTTTGCGGCCATGATCTATTCCTTCGTGGCGAATGACGCGGCAACGCCAGCCGGGTGGACCCGCAAGGACGGTCCCGCAGCAGGTTCCGCCACCCGCCCGCGCCGGCTGATGCTTGGCTGTCCGAATGGGCCGGCGGCTGACGATCCGCTCACGAAGCGGCCGGGTGCGCGCCGAACAGGCGCTCCGCATAGCGCGCAATCTGGTCGACCTCAAGGTTGACGACGTCGCCGACCTGCCGATCCTTCCAGGTGGTCACGTCGAGCGAGTGCCGGATCAGCAGCACGTCGAAGCAGTCGTCCTCGACCGAATTGACCGTCAGCGACGTGCCGTCGAGGCAGACCGAGCCCTTGCGGGCGATGAAGCGCTTCTCGTCGGGGCCGGCCCGCAGCCGGAATCGCGTCGCCTCGCCTTCCGCCTCCACCGCGACGATCTCGGCGAGCCCGTCGACATGGCCGGACACGAGGTGTCCACCGATCTCGTCGCCGATCCTCAGCGAGCGCTCGAGATTAATCGCCGTGCCCTCGTCCCACACGCCGGCAGTGGTCAGCCGCAGCGCCTCCTCCCACGCCTCGACCTCGAACCAGCGCCGGTCCTCGTCGGCCTGCGGCAGGGCGGTAACCGTCAGGCAGACGCCGGAACAGGCGATCGAGGCACCGAGCGCGATCGACGCGGTGTCGTAAGCGGTGCCGATGCGGAGCCGCCGCCCCTCGTCCAGTGTCTCGACCCGCTCGATACGCCCCACGTCGGTGATCAGTCCGGTAAACATCAGTCGTCTCTCCGCACATATTCGAACCAGCGATCCGGCCCGAAGCGATAGCTTCGCACCGGCCGGAAGCGCTGGCCGGCGATGGACGGCACGATCGGCGCGGCAACGCCGTTCGGGCCGACTTCGGTGTCGCCCTCGACCAGGATCAGCCGGTCGACGAGGTCGCTGTCCAGGAAGCTCGCCCCGGTCTCGGCGCCGCCCTCGACGAGGATGCTCGACATGCCGACGGCACCAAGGTCCTCCAGCATTTCCGGCAGCGCGATCCGGCCGGTGTCCGGGTCGGTCTCGCAGGACAGGAACGCGACGCCACAGGCGACGAGCGCGGCGCGGCGGGCGGGATCGGCGTCGACGAAGGTAGCGATCAGCGTCGGCGTGTCGCCGGCGGTGCGCGCCAGCGCCCGATCCGGCTCCGTGCGCAGCCGCGGGTCGAGGACGATGCGGGTCGGCGAGCGGTCGCCAAGGCCCGGCAGCCGGCAGTCGAGCCGCGGGTCGTCTTCCAGCAGCGTACCCGAGCCGACAAGGATCGCGTCGTGGCGGGCGCGCACGAGATGGGTCTGCGCATCGGCGACGGGGCCGGTGATCTTAACCTGGCCGCCGCCGCGGATGCCGATCTTGCCGTCGCGCGAAACCGCAAGCTTGAGAGTCACTTCCGGGCGGTTCCTGCGATGCCGATTCAGGTAGCCGGACATCGTCTCCGCGGCTTCCTCGGCCATCACCCGCGGCGTCACCGACAATCCGGCGGCGCGCAGGATCGCGTGCCCCTTGCCGTCGACGCGCGGATCGGGGTCGGCCGCGGCGGACACGACGCGCGCCACGCCCGCCGTCACCAGCGCCTCGGCGCAGGGCGGCGTGCGGCCATGATGGGCGCAGGGCTCGAGCGTCACATAGGCCGTCGCCCCGCGCGCCCGATCGCCGGCTTCCGCCAGCGCCACGGTCTCCGCATGCGGGCGACCGCCGAGCGCGGTGACGCCGCGACCGACGACGACCGGCCCGGCGCCGTCGTCGCGCACGATCAGCGTCGCAACCGAGGGATTGGTGGCGGTCCGGCCGGCGTTGCGCATGGCAAAGCGGATCGCCGCTGCCATGAAGCGGCGGTCGGTCTCGGTGGCGGCCGGGATCATCTCTTTGGAGACGGCGGTCATGCCGGCTTCGCCGGGTCCGCCGGCAACTGCGAACGCGCCAGCTCGCCGATCACCGATTCGAAGTCCTTGGCCTCGCGGAAGTCGCGATACACCGAGGCAAAGCGGACATAGGCGACGTCGTCGAGGCCCTTCAGCGCCTCCATCACCATCTCGCCGATCGTATCGGACGGGATTTCCTGCTCGCCGGACTGCTCGAGCCGGCGCACGATGCCGGAGATCAGCCGCTCGATGCGCTCGGGATCGACCGGGCGCTTGCGCAGCGCCACCTCGACCGAACGCGCCAGCTTGTCACGGTCGAACGGCACCTTGCGGCCGGCCTTCTTCAAGACCTGCAGCTCGCGCAACTGGATTCGCTCGAAGGTGGTGAAGCGGCCGTTGCAATCCGGGCAGACGCGACGGCGCCGGATCGCCCCGCCATCCTCGGCGGGGCGCGAATCCTTCACCTGGCTGTCTTGCGAGCCGCAATAGGGGCAGCGCATGAATCCTCGCTTACTGGCCTTGCTGTGCCGCGGTGATCGACGCGCGCCGACGCGTCAGAGCGTCGGGTAGATCGGGAAACGGTCGGTCAGGGCGATGACCTTCGCCTTGACCCGCGCCTCGACCTCGGCATTGCCCTCTTCCGAATTCGCCGACCGCAGCCCGTCGAGCACCTCGACGATCATCTGGGCGACTTCCCGGAATTCCTGGACACCGAAGCCGCGGCTCGTCGCTGCGGGCGTGCCGAGACGGACACCCGACGTGATGGTCGGCTTCTGCGGATCGTTGGGAACGCCGTTCTTGTTGCACGTGATGTTGGCGCGGCCGAGCGCCGTCTCCGAGTGCTTGCCCGTGAGGTTCATCGGCCGGAGGTCGACCAGCATCAGATGGGTATCGGTGCCGCCGGATACGATATCCAGCCCGCCCTCGCGCAGCGTCTCGGCCAGAACCTTGGCGTTCTCGACGACACTCTTGATGTAGGACTGGAAGGTCGGCGTCAGCGCCTCGCCGAAGGCCACGGCCTTGCCGGCGATGACGTGCATCAGCGGCCCGCCCTGAAGGCCCGGGAAGATCGCCGAATTGATCTTCTTGGCGATCGCCTCGTCGTCGGTCAGCACGATGCCGCCGCGCGGGCCGCGCAGCGTCTTGTGGGTCGTCGAGGTGACGACATGGGCGTGCGGAAACGGGCTCGGATGCTGGCCGGCGGCGACGAGGCCGGCGAAATGCGCCATGTCGACCCAGAGATAGGCACCGACCTTGTCGGCAATCGCCCGGAAACGGGCGAAGTCGATGTGGCGCGAATAGGCAGAGCCGCCGGCGACGATCACCGCCGGCTTGTGCTCGACGGCGAGCGCCTCGACCTGGTCGTAGTCGATCAGCCCGGTCTCAAGGTCGAGCCCGTACTGCACCGCGTTGAACCAGCGGCCGGAAAGATTGGGCTTGGCGCCGTGGGTCAGATGGCCGCCGGCATCGAGGCTCATGCCGAGCAGCGTGTCGCCGGGCTTGGACAGCGCCAGCAGCACCGCCTGGTTGGCCTGGCTGCCGGAGTTCGGCTGGACGTTGGCGAAGCCGCAGCCGAAGAGCTGCTTGACCCGCTCGATCGCCAGATCCTCGACGATGTCTACGAATTCGCAGCCGCCATAATAGCGCCGGCCGGGATAGCCCTCGGCGTATTTGTTGGTGAGGACGGAGCCCTGTGCCTCGAGCACGGCCCTGGAGACGATGTTCTCCGAGGCGATCAGCTCGATCTCGTGGCGCTGCCGGGCAAGTTCCTGGCCGACGGCGCCGAAGATCGCCGGATCGCGCTCGCTGAGCGAGGCAGTGAAGAAATCGCCGAAATCATTGGCGTCACCGGTGCGGACGGCCTGGCTCATGATCGTTTCTCCCGTTGCAGTGGCTGGTTCTGCGGGCCCACCTGCCTGTCGCGACGCCCTTAGCACAGCCGCTGACGGCGCACCAACCGCGCCAGGCGGCGGCCGCTTCAAAAAGCCGCGGCCGGGCGCATCGCTGCACCCGGCCGGCATTCAGTCATTCGCGATGGCGGTCCCGCGATCAGTAGCCGTCGTCGCCGCGTGCGTAGGGGTTTTCCTGCCCGGCCGCATAGGCGGTCGTCGTCAGCTCGCTCATCGCCAGCTGCTCGGCGCCATCCAGATGGTAGATGTCGTCGCGGAACTGCACCACCGTCGGATCGGTCGCCCAGGCGGAGACATAGGTGAAGTGGACCGGGATCGGGTTGGAGAGATCGATGTCCTGGCGCGTACGGGCAGCGATGATCTGCTCGATCGCCTGGCGATCCCAGCCCGGCTCGTCGCGGGCGATCCAGACGATCAGGTCGCGGACGTTCTGGACACGGACGCAGCCCGAGGATTCAAAGCGCATCAGCTCGGAGAACAGGCTCTGCTGCGGCGTGTCGTGCATGTAGACCGCATGGGCGTTCGGGAAGTTGATCTTCACCGAGCTCATCGCGTTGTTCTTGCCCGGCTCCTGGCGGAACAGGTAGCGCACGGCGTCGTCGGAGTTCCAGTTGATCGTCTCCGGCGCAATCTCCTGACCCTTGCCGTCGAAGATGTGGATGTCGTTCCGCTCCAGATAGGTCGAATCCTTCTGCATCAGCGGAATGATGTCCTTGCGGACGATCGAGGCAGGCGCGTGCCAGTACGGGTTGAGATTGAGATTGGTGATCTTCGAATCGAGAATCGGCGTCTGGCGATCGGTCTTGCCGACCACGGCCGTATGGCGCTGGACCACGCGGCCGTTCTCGACGGCCTCGATGGCGGCTGCCGGAATGTTGACCATGACGAAGCGTGCGGCCCGCTCGCTGGCGAGCGATTCCTGCAGTCGACCGAGATTCACCTGCAGCTGGCGCAGGCGCAGATCCGCCGGCACGTTCATCGCCTTGAAGGTGTGGGTCGCCGCGACGCCGTCGGCCGGCAGGCCGTGGCGGGCCTGGAAGCGCTTAACCGCGGCGTCGACATAGGTGTCGAAGGACGGCGAGGCGCCGGCGCTCTGCGGCAGGTCGCCGGACGCGTAAAGCCGCTGGCGCAGGGCCGTCACGGACGGCGAGGTGACGCCGAGGCGGAGCGTCTCGCCTTCCGGCACCGTCTGCCAGCCGCCCATGGAGACGAGTTCGCCATAGGCCTGCACCGCCTGCTGGGTGGCGGCGAAGGTGTTCTGCGAGAAGATCGGCGAGTTCGAGGCGACTTCGCGAACGTTCGTGCCGCGCGTGTCGAACTGGTCGTCCCAGTTGCCGCGGCTCGGTGCGCGCAGGAGATCGTTCAGCGCGTTCTGCGCGAAGGCCGCGCCGGGTAGCAGCGCCGCGCCGGCCGCTGCCGTCGCCAGGACGAACTTCCGGCGCGTCAGCCGCTTTGCGTTCGAGCCGTCGTTGGAAATCGTCATGGTAACCCCTCGTCTTGCCGCCGCCCCTGCGTGGAACCCGCCCGCGGGTGGCCTCCAGGCTCCCCCGCGGGCGCATGAGGCCGCACCTCGTACCCCGCCTGCGTGACCAAAGGGTAAGGCACCGCAATATGGCCAAAGCGTGAAGCGATGCCCCTGATCTACAACGGTTACCGGTAGTCAGATGCGCTGCGGACGCGCGAATGCCCCGCCGACCCTTTCGGGAGCCGCGGAGCCTTCACGCAGACGTGTGGGGCGGACGATCAGAGCCGGTAGAGGATCTGGTCGTTCCAGAAGCGGTCCAGCCGCTGCAGCGAGCGATTCATCTTCTGGAATTCCTGCTCGTCCAGTCCGCCGACCTTGTCGATCGAGCCGATGTGGCGGTCATACAGCTCGGCGACGACGGCCGCGACTTCCATGCCGGCGTCCGTCAGCGAGACGCGCACGGCGCGGCGATCGACCCGCGATTTCTGGTGGTTGATGAAGCCGAGCTCGACCAGCTTCTTCAGATTGTAGGAGACGTTCGAGCCCAGATAGAAGCCGCGGGTGCGCAGCTCGCCGGCGGTCAGCACCGAGTCGCCGATATTGAAGAGCAGCAATGCCTGGACGGCGTTGATGTCGGTGCGGCCGCCGCGTTCGAACTCGTCCTTGATGACGTCGAGGAGGCGACGATGCAGACGCTCCACCAGCTGCAGCGTCTCGAGATACAGCGACTTCAGCTCTGCCTTGGCTTCCGGCTGCGCTTGGTGGTCGTTCTTCGTCTGCGCGTTCATAGTATACTCCGCTGTTGATCTGATGGATGTTCTCTTTCGACCCCATCTTGAAAATCAACCTACGCGGCGCGTCTAAAATTCGACTTAAACCGCAGGCTTAATGCGGCCTTACGAGCGACAGTTCAATTGTTTTGCTTAACGAAATCCCGCGGGCGGGTTTCAGCGGCGGCGAGCCTTGCGTTCCTCGCGCCAGCCGACGAGGCGCAGCGCCGCCAGCATGCCCAGTCCCCAGACGTGGAAGCCGAGCCAGACGAGGTCGCCGCCGAACAGCTCGGGGAAGCCGAGATGCATCACGGCCTCGATCAGCGCGATCAGGATCCAGATCACCGCGCCCCAGCCCGCCGTCAGCCAGAGCCCGATGCCACCGACCGGATAGAGGACGGCAAGCGCCGGCGCAGCCATCTTCCACCACAGCGGCATCAGATCGAAGCGATCGAACGGTCCGTCGGAGATGCCGACGAGGCGGATCCAGTAGCCGATTCCGAGCGTGAACAGGGCGAGCGCGGAGAGCCGGTAGAGCCACACGATCAGTCGCTGATTGAGGCTTTCGGCCGGGGCGTCCCGCGGGGTGAGCTCGATGGTCAAATTGCTACGGCCTTTCTCGCCAGCATGATGTCGGGGAGCCGCAGGCTCGGGGTTATATCGTAGGCAGTGATCTGCCCAGGCTTGGCCTCCCCGCGATGGCCCTCGACGCTAGGGCCCGGCCGCGAGCGCCGTCAATCTTGCGATAGCCGCAGCGAAGGCCTACCCAAGGCGCCAACGGCGCGGCGGACGCCACGCCGCGCGACCGCCGGGCGAACCATTGCCCCAACCGGGCGCCGATAGCCATGCCGAGCGAAGGGACGGACATTCCGATGGACCACCGAAGCGATGCCCTCCCCTTGATCAGCGAACGGATCGACGCGGTCACCGGCGGGCTGCGGATGCGCCGCCTGCGCCAGGCAGACTGGACGCGCCGGCTGGTCCGCGAGACGACGCTGGGCGTCGACGATCTGATCTGGCCGATCTTCGTACGGGAAGGCGATGGCGACGGCGAGCCCGTGCCGTCGATGCCGGGCGTCTTCCGGCTGTCGGTCGCGGGCTGCGTCGAGGCAGCGCGGCAGGCGCGCGATCTCGGCATCCCGGTGATCGCGCTGTTTCCTTACACGGATCCCGGCAAGCGGGACGAGACCGGCTCGGAGGCGCTGAACGAGGGCAATCTCGTCTGCCGCGCCAGCCGGGCGATCAAGTCCGCCGTGCCGGAAGTCGGGATCCTCTGCGACGTCGCGCTCGATCCCTATACAAGCCACGGCCATGACGGCGTGATGCAGGGCGATCGCATCCTCAACGACGAGAGCGTCGACATGCTGTGCCGCCAGGCGGTGGTCCAGGCGCAGTCGGGCTGCGACATCATCGGCCCATCGGACATGATGGACGGCCGTGTCGCCTGCATCCGCGGCGCGCTCGACTCGGCCGGACTGCGCGACACGCTGATCATGGCCTATTCGGCGAAATATGCCTCGGCCTTCTACGGCCCGTTCCGCGACGCGGTCGGCTCGGGGGTGATGCTGCGCGGCGACAAGCGGACCTACCAGATGGACTATGGCAACTCGGAAGAGGCCTTGCGGGAGGCGGCGCAGGACATCGCCGAAGGCGCCGACATGATCATGGTCAAACCTGGCATGCCCTATCTCGACATCGTCGGCCGGCTGTCGCGCGAGCTTGGCGTGCCGACCTTCGCCTACCAGACCTCCGGCGAATACTCGATGATCATGGCCGCCGCGCAGAATGGCTGGCTCGACGGCGAAAAGGCGATGCTGGAAAGCCTCGGCGGCTTCAAGCGGGCCGGCGCGGCCGGCATCCTCAGCTATTTCTCACCGCGGGTCGCTGCGCATCTGAAGGCTCGCTGACGCCCCTCGCCGGCCTGTTGCGGCGCGGCATTCGGGTACCCATTTATCTGATGACCGCTTCCGACCAAGGATCTTCGAGATGAGCTACCAGGCCGAAACCAGCTACGTGAACGCCGCCGCGCGCGACCTGGACGAGCCGCGGCTGTACTCCGGGGTCCGCACGCGCCGCATCGTCGCCTTCCTGTTCGACTATGCGCTGGTCCTCATCCTCTCCATCCCGGCCGCCATCGTCGTTTTCCTGCTCGGCCTCGTGTCACTCGGGCTGGCCTGGGGGCTGTATGCCGTGCTCCTGCCGGTGATCGCCATCGTCTATGTCGGCTTCACCATGGGCAGCGCCGCGCAGGCGACGCCCGGCATGCGGCTTGCGGATCTGCGCGTCCGGCGGCTGGATGGCGCCCCGGTCGAGCCGGTGCTGGCGGTGCTTCACGGCGTCCTGTTCTGGGCCTCGGTTTCGGTGCTGACGCCACTGGTTCTGCTCGTCGCGCTGTTCACCGGCCGCAAGCAGCTGCTCCACGATCTGCTGCTCGGCACGGTCATCGTCCGCGACCACTGAGCAAAGCGCGCCCGCTGCCGCTTCAGCGGCCAGCCACCATCGCGGCGCATAGGCCGGCGGCTTGCCACGCCGGCCCGTGGAACCGATAAGCTGCGTTGTACAACAAGACGCGGCGGTTCATGGATTCCTTTCACCTCTGGGCGACCTACCTGCTGATCGTCGGCAGCATCGTCGGCTACGCGCTCGATCGCTGGCCTATCGAGGCCGTCGCTGCCGCCTCGCTGGCCGCCTTCCTCGTGCTGTTCGCCGCCCTGCCCTTCCGGGATCCGGCCGGGCTCGCGGTGACGAGCGCCGACATGCTGTCGGGCTTTGCCAACCCCGCGCTGATCACGGTCATGGCGCTGCTGATGATCGGCCAGGGCCTGTTCGCCACCGATGCGATGGCGATGCCGACACGCTGGCTGGCGCGGCTCGGCGGCTCTGCCGGGACCGGCGCGGTCGCCATCGTGCTCCTGGCGGCGATGGTCCTCTCGGCCTTCCTCAACAACACCCCCGTCGTCGTGATCTTCATTCCGATCCTGACGATGCTTGCGACGCAGCGCGGCATCGCGCCGTCGCGGGTGTTCATGCCGCTCTCGTTCCTGTCGATCCTCGGCGGCATGACGACCCTGCTCGGCTCGTCGACGAACCTTCTGGTCGCCGGCGTCGCCGAGCGGTCGAACATCACGATCGGCTTCTTCGACATCACCGTGCCGGGGATCGCCATCGCCGCGGTCGGCGCGTTCTACGTGATCAAGATCATGCCGAAGATCCTGAAGGTGCGCGACGGCACCGGCGGACGCCTGATGGATCCGGGCGGCAAGCAGTTTCTCGGTGAACTCGACATCATCGAGGGCCATGCCTTCGCGGGCATCACCGCGCGTGCCGGCCTGTTCACCGGGCTCGGCGACCTGACGCCGCGGATGATCCTGCGCGGCGACGAGACGATCCTGCCGCCCTTCGACGACATCACCTTGACGGAGGGCGACCGGCTGATCGTCACCGCGACGCGCCGCGCCTACGCCAAGGCGCTGTCGAGCGGCAATCTGACGATCAAGGCGCTCGACCCGTCCGGCCAAAGCGGTGCCGAGCATACAAACAAGATCGGCCCGGACATGGTCATGGCCGAAGCGGTGGTGGCGCCGGGTTCGCGCTATGCCGGCCGCACCATGCAGTATTCCGGCCTCAGGACGCAGTTCGGCATCACCCTGTTCGGGCTGCAGCGCAAGAGCCGCATGGCGCGTTCTGCGCTTTCCGAGATTCGGCTGGAGCCCGGCGACACGCTGCTCCTTTGCGGGCGCGAGGCGGCGATCGCGACACTCCGGGGCAATCACGATCTGTTGTTGCTGGAATATTCCGCGCGACCGATCCCGCAGGGTGCCAAGGCCGCGCTCGCTGCCTCGATTTTCTTTGCCGTGGTGCTGATGTCTGCCGCCGGCGTGCTGCCGATCGTCGTGCTCGCCGTCCTCGGCGCGCTGCTGATGGTGGCGACCGGTTGCCTCACCATCGGCGAGGCGGCCCGCTCCTTCGACCGCTCGATCTTCATGCTGGTCGGGGCCTCGATCGCCGCGGCGACGGCGCTGGAGCGCACCGGCGGTGCCGCGCTGATCGCCGACGGAACGGTGTCGCTGCTCGCCGACATGCCGCCCGCCATCATCCTGTCGGGGTTGTTCCTGGTCATCGCGATCATGACGAACCTTCTGTCGAACAATGCCACGGCGGTGCTGTTCACCCCCCTCGCCCTCGACATGGCCCGGCGCCTTGGCGTCGCGCCGGAGCCGTTCCTGGCTTGCGTCATCTTCGCCGCCAACGCATCCTTCGCCACGCCCATCGGTTACCAGACCAATCTCCTGGTCATGGGGCCCGGGCGCTACCGCTTCGTGGACTTCCTCAAGGCAGGGATTCCACTGGTGATCCTCGTGTGGTTAACTTTTTCGCTCGTTGCACCATGGTACTACTCGCTGTGAGGGAGGGTTTGCGTCCATGACCGTGCATCATCCGCAGACCCCGCAATTCTTCCTCACCTCCCCGTCCGCCTGCCCCTATCTGCCCGGCCAGGCCGAGCGGAAGGTATTCACCCATCTCGTCGGCGATCGCGCCTCGGGGCTGCTGGACCTCCTCAGCCAGGGTGGCTTCCGCCGCAGCCAGAACATCGCCTATCGCCCGGCCTGCGAGCGCTGCCGCGCCTGCGTCTCGGTGCGGATCCTCGTCGACGAGTTCCGGCCCGGCCGGTCGATGCGCCGGGTCATTGCCCGCAACGCCGACCTCGTCGGGCGGATGAGCGAGCCGAGCCCGTCGAGCGAACAATATTCGCTGTTCCGGCGCTATCTCGACGACCGGCACACGCATGGCGGCATGTCGGAGATGAGCGTGCTCGACTACGCGATGATGGTCGAGGACAGCCAGGTCGACACGCGGCTGATCCAGTATCGCGAGCGCGGCCCGGATTCGGCCTTCACCACCGCCTCGGATGGCGACCTGGTCGCCGTCGCGCTCAGCGACGTCATGGGGGATGGCGTCTCGATGGTGTATTCGTTCTTCGAACCCACCGAGAGTGCCCGCAGCCTCGGCACCTACATGATCCTCGACCATATCGAGCGAACCCGCCGCATGGGCCTGCCCTATCTCTATCTCGGCTACTGGGTGAACGGCTCGCGGAAGATGGACTACAAGATCCGCTTCCAGCCGCAGGAGCATCTGATGGCGAAGGGCTGGGAACGCTACGAGGGCTGACCCCCCGGGTGGCTTGCGGGCCGCCTTAAGGGGAGCCTGACGCCCGACCCGGCGCCGGCTCAGCCGGCGAAGCGGTTGCTCTTCGGAAATCCCTTCGGCACGAGCCGGCCGGCCTGCGCCCGGTCGCCGCGCCACTCCAGCAACTCGGCCTCCGAGCGCACGAAGGCGCGGCCGGCGGAATCCGACCAGGCAAGGCCCTCCGCCATGCGGAAGACCCGCGTATCGGCGACGCCGCCATCCTTGTAGCGCTGCAGCCGGACACCCTTGCCGCGGGCCATCTGCGGCACCTGGGCGAGCGGGAAGACGAGCATCTTGCGGTTGTCGCCGACGATGGCGACGTGGTCGCCGGCGCCGACGGGCACCGCCAGCGCCAGCCGCACGCCGGGCGAGACGTTCATCATCTGCTTGCCCTTGCGGGTGGCCGACAACATGTCGGCCTCGGTCGCGACGAAGCCGTTGCCGTCGGAGGACACGAGCAGCCGGCGGCGCTCCGGCTCGGCGACGAAGGCGACCGCGATGTCCTGCTCGTCGTCGAACTCGAAGGCGAGACGGATCGGCTCGCCCTGGCCGCGGCCGCTCGGCAGCTTGTCGGCACCGAGCGTGAAGGCCCGGCCGCCGGTCGACAGGAACAAGAGCTTGTCGGTGGTCATCGCCGGGAAGGCGAGCTTCAGCCCGTCGCCTTCCTTGAAGGTGAGCCCGCTGTAGTCGGTCAGGTGGCCGCGCATGCCGCGCAGGAAGCCCTTCTTCGACAGAACGACCGTCACCGGCTCCTTCTCGATGAGCGCGACGGTGATGTCGTCGAGCGCGTGGTTCGGCGCGTCGGCGAACAGCGTGCGGCGCCGCCCGAGCTTGGTCTTCTTGGAGAAGGTCTCGCGCACCTCGCGGATTTCAGCCGCGATTCCCGCCCATTGCTGGGTGTCGGAGGCGAGCAGCGCCTCCTTGCCGGCCTTCTCCTCGGTCAGCTGCTCGAACTCGCGGCGCAGCTCGAACTCCTCCAGCTTGCGCAGGGAGCGCAGCCGCATGTTGAGGATCGCCTCGGCCTGAACGTCTGTCAGGTCGAAGGTGCGCATCAAGGTCGGCTTCGGCTCGTCCTCCTCGCGGATGATCCGGATCACCTCGTCGAGATTGAGGAAGGCGATCAGGTAGCCGCCGAGCACCTCCAGCCGCCGCTCGATCTGGGCGAGCCGGAAGCGGGCACGCCGGACCAGCACCTCGCGCTGATGCGCCAGCCACTCGGTCAGGACGTCCTTGAGCGACATGACCCGCGGCACCTTGCCGCCGGACAGGACGTTCATGTTGAGCGGGAAGCGTGTCTCGAAGTCGGTCAGCCGGAACAGCGATTCCATCAGGATCTCGGCGTCCACCGTCCGGCTCTTCGGCTCCAGCACGATCCGCACGTCCTCGGCGGACTCGTCGCGGATGTCGGCGAGCAGCGGTAGGCGCTTGGCCTGCAGCAGTTCGGCAATCTTCTCGATCAGCTTGGACTTCTGCACCTGATAGGGAATTTCGGTGACGACGACGACGTAGCCGCCGCGCCCGAGCTCTTCCTTCTCCCAGCGCGCGCGCACCCGGAAGCCGCCGCGGCCGGTGTCGTAGGCCTCGCGGATCTGCGCCTGGCTGTCGATGACGACGCCGCCGGTCGGAAAGTCCGGCCCCTGCACGAAGCGCAGCAACATGTCGGTGGTGGCGTCGGGGTTCTCGATGAGCTTCAGCGCCGCATCGCAGAGCTCGGCGGCGTTGTGCGGCGGGATCGAGGTCGCCATGCCGACGGCAATGCCGGAGGAGCCATTGGCGAGGAGATTCGGGAAGGCGCCCGGCAGCACGATCGGCTCCTGGTCCTCCTCGTTGTAGGTGGCCCGGAAGTCGACCGCGTCCTCGTCGATGCCGCGCAGCAGCAGCGTCGCCACCTCGGTCATCCGCGCTTCGGTGTAGCGCATGGCCGCGGCGCTATCGCCGTCGATATTGCCGAAATTGCCCTGGCCGTCGATCAGCGGATAGCGGATCGCGAAATCCTGGCTGAGTCGCACCAGCGCGTCGTAGATCGAGGCGTCGCCATGCGGATGAAACTTGCCCATCACGTCGCCGACGATGCGGGCGCATTTCTTGTAGCCCTGGCCCGGGTCGAGGCGCAGGACGCGCATCGCATGCACGATGCGCCGATGCACCGGCTTCATGCCGTCGCGCACGTCCGGCAGCGCACGGCCCATGATTGTCGACAGCGCATAGGCGAGGTAGCGCTCCTCGAGCGCCGCCTTCAGATCGATCGGTTCGATGTCCCCGGCGCCGGCCGGCGGATCGGTCAACTTGCCCATGCTGCCCGTCTAGGGCACGGCGCCAGCCGGAACAAGACCGGAACGCGGCTTATCCAGCGCTTTGTGCCGTGACGGCACAGCCATCGCCTTGCCGTCGCCGCTGCGCCGCCATGACCGCGGCATCTTCGCCGCCCACACTCTCTTACCAGCCAGCCGCTTCCGTCCTAGATTGCGGCGGACGTAGCGACACCGCCCGATGGCAGCGTGCCGGGGCGCCGTTTCAAGAGGTTTCCATGATCATCAAGACAGGCATTCCGGCCGCCGCCACGGCGGCGCTGCTCCTGTGCACCAGCTCGGCCCTCGCCGTCGATGCGCAGGCCTTTGCCGACCGGCTCAAGGCCGTTGCGTCGACCCAGAGCGTCGAGATGAGCTTCGACAGCGCCGAGGAGGACGGCGACGACGTGGTGCTGCGCGGCGTGCGCTTTTCCCCTGCCTCCGCCGAAGATGGCGACAAGATCGACGCGATCACCTTCGAGAACGTCACCGGTTCGACGGCCGAAGGCTGGACGGTCGAGCGCGTGCCGATCGCCGACATCGACGAGACCGAGGAAGGCACGCACTCGACGGTGACCGGCATCGTCATCGAGGGGCTGCATCTCGTCGGCACGGAGGCAACCGATACCCCTATCGCGATGACATCCGCCGACTTCTTCTTCGACCGGGCCGCGGTTGAATCGGTCAACGTCGAGAAGGACGGCCGAAAGGTCTTCAGCCTCAGCGGGGCCGAGATGGAGAACGAGATCGCCGATGACGGCACGCTGACCTCGGAATTCGACTCGGGTACGTTCGATGCCGACTTCACCGCGGCGAACGACGATGCCGAGAGCGCCGCAACGATGCGCGACCTCGGCTACGCGACGCTCGGCGGCAACATTGCCGGCACCGCGACCTGGAACCCGACAACCGGTCTGCTCGAGCTCGACCCGTTCGACATCGACCTCACCGACGCCGGCAGCCTCTCCTTCACCTACGCGATCAGCGGCTACACGCCCGCCTTCATCGAGTCGCTGAAGCAGATCCAGCAGCAGATGGAAGCCAACCCCGACAACCAGTCGGCCGCCGGCATGGCGATGATGGGCCTCGTATCACAGCTATTCCTGAATTCGGCCGATCTGGTATTCGTCGACGACAGCCTGACCGACAAGCTGCTCGACTATTACGCCGAGAAGAACGGCGAGACGCGCGAGCAGCTGATCGGACGCCTTACCGGCATGCTGCCGGGGATGCTTTCGTACCTGCAGAACCCGACGTTCCAGGAGGAGGTCATCGCGGCCGTCACGACCTTCCTCAACGATCCGCAGTCGCTGTCGATCGCGATCGCGCCGAACGCCCCGGTCCCGGCGACGCAGCTGATCGGCGCCGCGATGGGTGCGCCGCAGACCCTGCCGGGTGTCCTCGCCCTCAGCGTTTCGGCCAACGACGCCACCGACAACTGACAAAGAAAAGCCGCGCTGCCCGATCGGGGTGGCGCGGCATCTAGTCAATCAGGTCTGACGAGGATCAAGCCTCGCCGCCGGCTCGTTTCTCAGATGTCGTCGAAGCCGCCGCCGAAATCGCCGCCGCCATCGTCGAAGCCGGTCTCCTCGTACCCAGCATCCGCCTCCGGCTCCGCGGCCGCCGTCTCGTCGGCACCGCCGGCGTCAGCCGCCGCCGTGTCGTCACCGGCGAACAGGCTGCCCAGCATGGAGCCGAGCATCACGCCGCCAGCAACGCCGAGCGCCGTCTGAGCCGCACCGGCGAGAAAGCCGCCGCCACCGCCGCCCCGGCGCATGCCCGCAGACGGCACGCTGGCGCTACCGCGCTGGCCCCAGGCCGAACTGGCGGGCCGCAGCGGGGCGCGACTCGCCCCTCCCGTGAGATTACCGAACAGGCCGCCGCGCGAGGATGCCGACTGCTGCGATCCCGACGCCGTGCCGGCTTCCAGCTCGTCGATCCGCGCCTTGGCTGCCGCCAGGGCCTGATCCTGGACGATGATCGTCTGGGCCATGAAATACGGCGCGCCCGGCTGGCTGCCGATCCGCTCGCGGATGAAGGATTCGGCCTCGCCGTCGCGCGGCGGCGCGGTGCGCTCGGCCTGGTCGAGCCGGTCGAAGAGACCGTGAATGAGCTGTTTTTCGGTCTGGTCCATGGTCGCGTGTCACTCCCTGAGCGGAGACATTCCGTCATGGGGATATGTCGACGCCCCGTCCGCGCTACCAACGCGAACGGGTCACAAGCCCGTGATGGACCTCAGGCGTCCTTCTTGGCGACCGCGACCCGCAGGCTGAGCTCGCGCAGCTGCTGCGACGAGGCCTCGGCCGGCGCGTTCATCAGCAGGTCCTGCGCCTGCTGGTTCATCGGGAACATGGTGATCTCGCGCAGGTTCTTGGCACCGACCAGCAGCATGACGATGCGGTCGACACCGGCGGCCATGCCGCCATGCGGCGGCGCGCCGTATTGGAACGCGCGATAGAGCCCGCCGAAGCGCTCCTCGACCGTCTCGCGATCCAGCCCCACGATCCCGAAAGCCTTGACCATCGTCTCGACCAGATGGTTGCGGATGCCGCCCGAGGCGATCTCGAAGCCGTTGCAGACCATGTCGTACTGGTACGCCTTGATGGTCAGCGGATCCTGGCTCTCCAGCGCTTCCATGCCGCCCTGCGGCATCGAGAACGGGTTGTGGCCGAACTCGACCTTCTTGTTGTCCTCGTCCCATTCGTAGAACGGGAAGTCGATGATCCAGCAAAGCGCGAAGCGGTCGCGATCGACGAGGTTCAGCTCCTCGCCGGCGCGCGTCCGGGCCGCGCCCGCGAAGGGGTAGAACTTCTTCGGATCGCCGGCGACGAAGAAGCAGGCATCGCCATCGTCGAGGCCGAGCTGCTGGCGGACCGCCTCGGTGCGCTCCTCGCCGATGTTCTTGGCGAGCGGGCCGGCGCCCTGCACGGCGTCGCCTTCCTTGCGCCAGAAGATGTAGCCGAGGCCCGGCTGGCCCTCGCCCTGCGCCCAGGAATTCATCCGGTCGCAAAAGGCGCGGGAGCCGCCGGTCTTCGCGGGAATCGCCCAGACCTGGTTGTGGTCGCCCGAGGCGAGGATGTTGGCAAACACCTTGAAGCCGGAGTCACGGAAATGCTCCGAGACGTCCTGCATCTCGATCGGGTTGCGCAGATCGGGCTTGTCGGAGCCGTATTTGCGGATCGCCTCGTCATAGGCGATGCGCGGGAATTGCTGCGTCACCGGCTTGCCGTCGGCGAAGGTCTCGAACACCTGCCGGATCACCGGCTCCATCGTGGCGAGCACGTCCTCCTGCTCGACGAAGCTCATCTCGAGATCGAGCTGGTAGAACTCGCCCGGCAGGCGGTCGGCGCGCGGGTCCTCGTCGCGGAAGCAGGGCGCGATCTGGAAATACCGATCGAAGCCCGAGACCATGATCAGCTGCTTGTAGATCTGCGGCGCCTGCGGCAGCGCGTAGAACTTGCCGCCATGGATGCGCGAGGGCACGAGGAAGTCGCGCGCGCCTTCCGGCGAGGACGCCGTCAGGATCGGCGTCGAGAACTCGGTGAAGCCCGCCTCGCTCATGCGATTGCGCATCTCGGCGATGATCCTGGTGCGCGATACGATGTTGCGGTGCAGCGTCTCCCGGCGAAGGTCGAGGAAGCGGTACTTGAGGCGGATGTCCTCGGGATAGTCCGGCTCGCCGAAGACCGGCAGCGGCAATTCCTTCGAGGCCGACAGGATTTCGATCTCCTGCGCGAAGATCTCGATCTCGCCGGTCGGCAGCTTGGCGTTGACGGTCTCGTCGGAGCGCGCCTTGACGACGCCATCGACGCGGATGACCCATTCGCCGCGCACCGTCTCGGCCTGCTTGAAGGCCGGCGAATCGGGATCGACGACGATCTGCGTCAGGCCGTAGTGGTCGCGCAGGTCGATGAAGAGCAGGCCGCCGTGGTCGCGGATGCGGTGCGCCCAGCCGGACAGGCGGACCGTCTCGCCGACATCCCCCTTGCGCAGGGCGGCGCAGCTGTGACTGCGATAGCGGTGCATGGCATTCTCTCTGTGGTGTCGGCGCCGCCGCGTTTGAACGCGCGGTCGACCGGGCTTGCGGTAAGGCTGAAATCGCGGGCGACAAGCGCATGGGCCTTACGCGCTGTCAAGATTTCGCGGGATTCCGCCCCCGTCCGGCTATCAACGGCCGGGGTCTTGGGGCAGAAGGGAAGCATGCAAACCATCACCACTACCGCGGCGCTGGCCGAGGCCTGCGCCACCTTCGCCAAAGCCGCCTTCGTCACCGTCGATACCGAGTTCATCCGCGAGACGACCTTCTGGCCGGAACTCTGCCTCGTCCAGATGGCGTCCGACGACCTCGCCGTCCTCGTCGACCCGCTGGCCGAGGGAATCGATCTCGCGCCGTTCTTCGAGCTGATGCGCGACGAGCGGGTCGTGAAGGTCTTTCACGCCGCGCGCCAGGACATCGAGATCGTCTACAAGCTGGGCGGCCTGGTGCCGGCGCCGCTGTTCGACACCCAGGTCGCGGCGATGGTCTGCGGCTACGGCGATTCGATCGCCTACGACCAGCTGGTGGCGCGCACCAGTGAGGGGCGCATCGACAAAACCTCGCGCTTCACCGACTGGCGCCACCGGCCGCTGAGCGAGGAGCAACTCGTCTACGCCCTCGCCGACGTCACCTATCTGCGCGACGTCTACCGAGCGCTGAAGACGCAGCTCGAGGCGGAAGGCCGCTCGGACTGGGTCGCCGAGGAGATGGCGACGCTCTCTGACCCGGCGACCTACGACCTCCACCCGGACGACGCCTGGCGGCGCCTGAAGCTCAGGGTGCGAAAGCCGATCGAGCTGCAGGTCCTGAAGGAAGTCGCGGCCTGGCGCGAGCGCGAGGCACGCCAGATCGACAAGCCGCGCGGCCGCATCATCAAGGACGACGCGATCTACGAGATCGCCCAGCAGCAGCCGCGCGACGAACATGCGCTGGCGCGGCTGCGGACCATCCCGCGCGGCTTCGAGCGCAGCAATGCTGGCCAGGAGATCGTCGCTGCCGTCGCCCGCGCGCTGGCCGTGCCGAAATCTGACCTGCCGGCGATCCCGCGTCCGCCGCAGCTTCCCGAAGGCACCGCCGCGGCGGTGGAATTCCTCAAGGTGCTGCTGAAGATCGTCGTCGAGGAGAAGGGCGTGGCCGCCAAGATGATCGCCTCCGGCGACGATCTGGAAAAGCTTGCCTGGAAGGGCGAAGCCGCCGAGATCCCGGCGATGGAGGGCTGGCGCCGCGAGATCTTCGGCGAACGCGCACTCGACCTGCTGAAGGGCGAGACCGGCCTGGTCTATCGCAACCGGCGCGTCGAGGTGGTGGCGCTCTAGCGCAGAGGCGCCATCACCCTCAGCGCGCCTCCATCCGCAGCGATTTGCCGATGGTCTTGGCGAATTGCTGCAGGCGGCCTTCCGGCCGTTCGCCGATCAGGGCCGACAGCTGCCGCGGCACCGCCAGCGTGAAGCCGCCGCGCAGATCCTGCACCCAGCGCAGCTGGTCGAGGACCCCCGGCATCGATGCCGTCAACAGGTAGGTGACGCGGAACAGCGAGGCGAGCATCCGCGCGCGCGCCAGCAGCCGCTCGTCGACCAGACTTTCCAGCTCCGGCAGTTGCACCTGCTCGAAGCTGCCCTCGTGGCGGTAATAGTTGGTGAGGCCGAGATAGGCGCGGCCGCGATGGTCGACGGCCGGAAATGCCGCGTGGGCGATGATCGACAGCGCCTGCTTGCCGCGATAGTCGGGATGCGCCCGCCAGCCGATGTCGGCGAGGAGGCAAGCCGCCTCGCGCAGCCGTTCTTCCTGCGGCGACTCGTCGATCCCGAACGCCTCGAAGGTTCGCCGGCTCCATTCGACGAGTTCCACCGCATGGGCCGGGGAACGCGAACGCAGGATCGACAGCTCGCGCGCCGCCTCGATGAGCGGATCCTTGGCCTTCTCCTCATCAGGCAGCAGCGAATGCAGATAGCCCTCCCTGACGCCGAGCGCCGAAAGGACGATCCGCGAGGGATTGATGATACGGATGACGCTCTTCAGCGTGATCGCGCCATAGGCGAGCAGCGAGCGCCGCGACTTGGAGACCGCGGCGATGCCGGGGATCTTCTCCGGGTCGCTGCGGACGACCGCGTCGAGGAAGCCGTCGAGCTTGGTGGCATCGATCTCGTAGCCATGCATGACGTGCAGCGGGTAGCGGTTCTGCTCCATGTGCAGCTTGGCAAGGTTGCGCCACGTGCCGCCGACGGCGAAGAACGGCCTACCCTCGCCGACGCCGGCCAGCGCGCTCGCCGACATGTGGCTGTCCGAGATGGTCTGGGCCCTCACCAGGTCGCCCTCGGAAAGGTCGCGCAGGCGAAGGCCCCCGAGCGGCAGCGTCAGACCCCCTTCGAAGACGCCGTCGTGGATGTCGACCAGTTCGAGGCTGCCGCCGCCGAGATCCCCGGCGACGCCGTTCGGCCGATGAAAGCCGGACAGAACGCCTTCGGCGGCGTAGCGCGCTTCGTCGGGCCCCGACAGGATGATCACTTCCCGGCCGATCGCCGCTTTGGCGGCGGCAAGGAACTCCGGCCCGTTCTGGGCCTCGCGGGCCGCCGCGGTGGCGATCGGGTAGAGATCGACCACCTGCGCCTGCTCGGCGAGCTGGCGGAACCGCCGCAGCGCGCCCAGCGCGCTCTCGACCGCCTGAGGATCGAGGCGGTTGCTCTGGGCCAGCCCCTTGCCGAGGCCGCTCAACACCTTCTCGTTGAAGAGCACGGTCAGCGACTGGCTGTTGCCCTCGTAAATGACCAGTCGCACCGAGTTCGAACCGATGTCGACGACCCCCACCGGGATACGGCCCTGCAGCCGTCCCTGGACCGGGAGTTCAGTCAAAGCGGGCGTGGTCCGCTCGCTGTCTTGCGATGAGTCTGGGTGCATCCGACTTCAGTGCTTTGCCGCGCCCGGAGAGGCTCGGATTGGTCATGAAATAGCGCTGGGCGTTGAACGGCTGTTCGCCTGGCGATGGAACGATGTGGCGCGACGTGCCGTCCGAAGCGACCGACCAGCTCTGCTGGTTGTCGAGAATGTTGCCGAGCATGATCTGCGACAGGATCTGGCTATGCACGGTGGGCGTGGTGATCGGAACCAGCGTCTCCACGCGCCGGTCGAGATTGCGCGGCATCAGGTCCGCCGAGCCGATATAGACGATCGCCCCCTCCGATGGCAGCCCATTGCCGTTGCCGAAGCAGAAAACCCGGCTGTGCTCCAGAAACCGGCCAACGATCGACTTGACGCGGATGTTGTCCGACAGGCCCGTCACGCGCGGCCGAAGGCAACATATGCCACGCACGATCAGGTCGATCTCCACCCCTGCCCGGCTCGCCCGGTAAAGCTCGTCGATGATCGCCGGATCCACCAGCGAGTTCATCTTCATCCAGATCTGGCCGGGCCGGCCGGCCCGCGCATGCGCGGTCTCGTCGCGGATATGGCCGATGATGCGCTGGCGCAGGTTCAGCGGCGAGATCGCCAGCTTCCGGACCTCGGTGGGTTCGGCATAGCCGGTGATGTAGTTGAAGATCAGCGAGATATCGTGTGCGATCTCGGGATCGGCCGTGAAGTAGGAGAGGTCGGTGTAGATGCGCGCGGTGATCGGGTGGTAGTTGCCGGTGCCGATATGGCAGAAGCTGACCAGCCGCCCCTCTTCCCGGCGCACCACCAGCGACAGCTTGGCGTGGGTCTTCTTCTCGATGAAGCCGAACACCACCTGGACGCCCGCCCGCTCGAGGTCGCGGGCCCAGCGGATGTTGGCCTCCTCGTCGAAGCGCGCCTTGAGCTCGACGAGCGCGGTGACCGACTTGCCGGCTTCCGCCGCATCGACCAGCGCCCGGACGATCGGCGAGTCGTTTGAGGTGCGGTAGAGCGTCTGCTTGATCGCGATGACGTTCGGGTCCTGCGCTGCCTGGCGCAGGAACTGCACCACGACGTCGAAGGATTCGTAGGGGTGATGGACGATGATGTCCTTCTCCCGGATCGCCGCGAAGCAGTCGCCGTTGTGTTCGCGAATCCGCTCGGGAAAGCGCGGCAGATACGGCGTGAACTTCAGTTCGTCGCGCGGCGCCTTGCAGAGCTGCGACACCGAATCCAGCGCCAGCATCCCGTCCATGACCGAGATGCGGTTGTCCGGCACCTCCAGTTCGGCCGCGACGAAGTTGCGCAGCGCCTCGGGCATCACCGAATCGAACTCGATGCGGATCACCTGCCCGCGCCGGCGGCGCTTCAGGGCGCTCTCGAACAGCCGCACGAGATCCTCGGCCTCTTCCTCGATCTCGATGTCGGAATCGCGGATGATCCGGAACGTCCCGGCGCCGCGCACCCGGTAGCCGGGGAACAGCTTGGCGATGAACAGCGCGACGACACTTTCCAGCGGCACGAAGCGCATCACGCCGTTATCGGTCAGCGGCATCTCGATGAAGCGCTGCAGCGCGACCGGCAGGCGCAGCAGCGCATTCATGCGCTGCGAATCGCGCTCGCGCATCAGCGTCAGGGCGATCGAGAAGCCGAGATTGGGGATGAACGGAAACGGATGCGCCGGGTCGATCGACAGCGGCGTCAGCACCGGGAAAATCGTCTCCTCGAAATGCCGCTCGAGCCAGGCGCGGTCGGCCCCCTTCAGGTCGCCGGCCCCGACGATGTGGATCCGTTCCTGGCGCAGCGCCTTGACGAGATCGGCGAGGGAGGCCTGCTGCTCTTCCTGCAGCTCGACGACATCCGTCAGGATCCGGTCCAGCTGCTCCTGCGGGGTCAGCCCGTCGATGCTGCGCACGGCGATCTTCTCGCGCACCTGGCCGGCGAGGCCGGCGACGCGGACCATGAAGAACTCATCCAGATTGTCCGCCGAGATCGACAGGAACCGCACCCGCTCGAGCAGCGGATGCGCGGTATTCTGCGCTTCCTCGAGAACCCGGCGGTTGAACTGCAGCCAGGAGATCTCGCGGTTGATGAACCGGTCGGCGGGCAATGGCTCGTCGACCGCCTCGGCGGTCGCGGCAGGCGTTTCCGCCTTGGCGGGCGGCGTCTCCAGGATGAGCGCCGCTTCAGAGGCTTCCGTCACGTCGCCGGCGGCGGCCGGGCTCGCTTCGGGCGCCGCCTCGGCCTCTGCGTCCGGCGCGCTCGAAGGCTTGGCGGCGGCAGGCCGGCGCCTCGCCGTCGCGGGCTTTCGCGTGCGGGTGCCGGCCCTCGGCTTGGCCTTGGCCGGCGTTGCAGCCGTGCCTGACGTCTCGCCGTCGGTCACCGGCCCGCTCGCCGCGCTCGTTTCGCTGGCCACCTGCTCGTCCGGCCCCGCCTGCGGCTTGGCGGCCGAGAGGCGTCGCGTGCGGGTGGCCGGCTTGCGCGTGCTCGTCCGGGGCTTCGGTGAATTCGTGTCCATGGTCATTCCTCCGTGGCGGCCGGATAGGGGCCGGACACGACCGTTTGATGACGCACGGCTTCCTCGCCGCGGTCAAGCACCCGCTTGAGCAGGCGGCGGGTGACGCGTTCCTTGGAGGCGAGCGCCTCGCGATCGGCCGCGGCCACCAGCAGTCGGGCCTCGTCCAGCGATCGCTCCATGCGCTCGGTGAGATAGCGCAGCGCCTTGGCGTCGATGTCAATCTGCCGGTCGGCGAACAGCTTCATCAGGACGCCGGCCAGAAGCTCGTCGTCCGGGGCGCCGAGTTCGGCGACGGTCGCGGCAGCCAGCCGTGACCGCAGGTCGGCGAGGGCGAACGGCAGTTCCCGCGGTTGCCGGCGCGACGTCGCCAGCAGGGTTCCGCCGCCGAGCCGGGCGGCATTGACGATGGCGAAGAGCTCGTCCTCCGCCATATCCGTCCGGTCGATATCGTCGATCACGGCATGGAAATCAGCCTGTTCGAGCAGCGCCGACACACCGCCCCGCCCCAGCGGCACGGCCCCTGCCCGCTCCGCCCAGGCGGCGGCGAGATGGGTCTTGCCGGAGCCCGGCGGGCCGACGACGACCAGCACGGAATGGCGCCAGGCCGGCCAGCTATCGATGGCCTCGACGGCAAGGCGGTTCGAGCCCGACAGGACGATGTCGTCGCGGGCATGCGAGGCCTGGTGCGGCAGGTCGAGCGGGATCTGGGCAGGCACTGCTTCCGACCTCAGGCGCGGGGTTCCGGGTCACTACCCGACTGGATGACCTGCGGCGGCGTCCGGGTTTCGATCCGGGCCGAATCGACCAGGCCGCTGCGCCCGAAGAACATCTCGCTGCGCAGATACTGGGAGAGCGCGAAGCGCACCAGCACGCCGACGGCGGCGGCCGCCGGCACGGCGATCAGCAGGCCGACGAACCCGAACAGCGTGCCGAACGCGAACAGCGCAAACATCAGCCAGACCGGATGGAGGCCCACCGAGGCGCCAACGAGCTTGGGCTGCAGGATGTTGCCCTCGAAGAACTGGCCGACGAAGAAGATCGCCGCGACCGCCAGCACCCACGGCCAGTCCGGCCAGAACTGCACCAGCGCGACGCCGACCGAGAGCACCAGCCCGATGGCCGAGCCGACATAGGGAATGAAGGAGATCATCCCGGTGAACAGCCCGATCAGGAGGCCGAAATTCAGGCCCACCAGGGTTAGGCCGACGCCGTAGAACGTCCCGAGGATCAGGCAGACGCTGCCCTGGCCGCGCACGAAGCCGGCGACCGACGCATCGATGTCGCGCGCCAGGCGCCGAACGGTGGCCGCATGCTGGCGCGGGATCCAGCTGTCCACCTTGTCGACCATGCGGTCCCAGTCGAGCAGCATGTAGAAGGCGACGACCGGCGTCACCACGAACAGCGACACGAAATTGACGACGGCGAGCGAGGACGACCACAGCGAGCCGAGGAAGGACGTGACGATGCCCGTGCCCTGGCTGGCGAACTGGGCAAGGTCCTGCTTCAGATCGAGCTCGTCGCCGGAGAAGAGGAAGGCGAGCGGGCCCGTGCGAGCGGAGACGGCGAGCCCCTGCAAACTGTCGAGATAATCCGGCAGGCGCTCCGAGAAGCTGACGATCTGGCCGCCGACCACGGGCACCACGATCAGCACCGCCGCCGCGAGGCCGATGATGAACAGCACGAGAATGACCACCGTCGCGGCGATGCGCGACAGGCCGCGGCGCTGGAACCAGTCGGCGACCGGATCGAGGAAATAGGCCATCGCCATGCCGAGGACGAAGGGCAGCAGAATGCCCGAGAACACCCAGAGCATCAGGACGACGATAAGGGCCGCAAGGCTCCAGAACAGCACCTGGCGTCGGATCAGCGCGCTCTGGTCGGTCATCGCGATTCGTCTTCCCGGTGCATCGGCATTTCGCCGGAAGCCATATGCCGAAGCCACTCGAGGAGATAGGCAGCGGCCGATATTGCGGTCAAGAGCGCCGTGACCCCGACGAGGACGTCGACGACCGTCGCGAGCGGCAGGTGGAAGACCGGCTCGGCCAGCGCGAAGCCGGCGAGCAGGAGTTGCGCCAGCGTCGTCAGTTTCGACACCATCAGGGGCCGCATGGTGACAGGCCGGCCCATCACGAACGAGAGGACGACCGCCGCCATGATCAGCACGTCGCGGGTGACCACGGCGATGGCCAGCCAGGCCGGCAGTTCGCCGAGCAGGGCCAGGCCGACGAAGATGGTGATCAGCAGCGCCTTGTCGGCGATCGGATCGAGATAGGCACCGAGCGCCGATTGCTGGTTGAAGCGCCGGGCGATGGCGCCGTCGACCGCGTCGGAGATGCCGGCGACGATGAAGATGAGGAAGGCGAGGTCCCAACGGCCGTCGATCAGCGCCCAGACGAGCACCGGAACGGCCAGCAGCCGGGCAATCGAGATGAAGTTCGGAACGGTCATCGGGCGATCCCCTGCCGCCCCGTCGCCTCGTCCGCGGCCTGCCCGACGCCTGTGACGATCCCGCTTGCCATGGCGCGGGTCTTGCTCGCGGCCGTCGATCATGTCAACTCGGCGCGAACAGAGGCGGGACCATGACCGACAAGACAAACGCTCTGACCTATCGCGACGCCGGGGTCGACATCGACGCGGGCAACGCGCTCGTGCAGCGCATCAAGCCGCATGTGCGCGCCACGGCGCGGCGCGGCGCCGACGGCGAGATCGGCGGCTTCGGCGGGCTCTTCGACCTGAAGGCAGCCGGCTTCACCGACCCGCTGCTCGTCGCCGCCAACGACGGCGTCGGCACCAAGCTCAGGGTCGCCATCGAGACCGGCATCCACGACACGATCGGCATCGATCTCGTCGCGATGTGCGTCAACGACCTCGTCGTGCAGGGCGCCGAGCCGCTGTTCTTCCTCGACTATTACGCCACCGGCAAGCTCGACCCGGCCGAGGGCGAAGCGATCGTCCGGGGTATCGCCGAGGGCTGTCTGCAGGCCGGCTGCGCGCTGATCGGCGGCGAGACGGCGGAGATGCCCGGCCTCTACGCCGACAAGGATTACGACCTTGCCGGCTTCGCCGTGGGCGCGGTGGAGCGCGACCGGTTGCTGCCGGCGGGCGGCATTGTCGCCGGCGACATGATCCTCGGCCTCGCCTCCTCCGGCGTTCATTCCAACGGCTATTCGCTGGTGCGGCGCATCGTCGAGCTGTCCGGCACAAGCTACGCCGACCCGGCGCCGTTCGATACCAGCCGCAGCCTCGGCGCGGCGCTGATCGAGCCGACGCGGATCTACGTCAAGTCGCTGCTGTCGGTCTTCGCCGAGACGTCCGGCATCAAGGCGCTGGCCCACATCACCGGCGGCGGCTTCGTCGAGAACATTCCCCGCGTGCTGCCGGATACCCTGCGCGCCGACATCGACCTGTTCGCCGTGAAGGTGCCGCCGGTCTTCGGCTGGCTGTCGCGGACCGGCGGCGTTGCCGAAGCCGAGATGCTGCGGACCTTCAACTGCGGCATCGGGATGATCGTGGTGGTTTCCGAGGCCGACGCGGCGACCGTCGGCGCGCTGCTGCAGGCGGCAGGCGAGACGGTGGTGCCGCTCGGCCGCATCCTGGAGCGCAAGGACGACGCCGTCACCTTCAACGGCAGCCTGGCGCTCGCATGAGCAGCGTCCGCCGCAAGCGGGTCGTCGTCCTGATATCGGGGCGCGGCTCGAACATGCAGGCGCTGATCGCGGCCACGATGGACCCGGCCTTTCCGGGCCAGATCGTCGGCGTGATCGCCAACAGGCCCGATGCGCCGGGCCTCGACACGGCGCGGCGCCACGACATCACGGCGATCGCCGTCGACCAGAAAGCCTACGAGAATCGCGAAGCCCACGAGGCGGCCGTGCTGGACGTGCTGGCCGGGCTCGACCCGGACATCGTCTGCCTCGCCGGCTACATGCGGCTCCTGTCGGCGACCTTCGTGCTGCGCTATTCTGGACGGCTGATCAACATCCACCCGTCGCTGCTGCCGCTGTTTCCTGGCCTCGAGACCCACGAGCGGGCGCTGGCCGCCGGCATGCGGATCCATGGCTGCACCGTCCATTTCGTCACCGAGCGCATGGACGAGGGTCCGATCATCGCCCAGGCGGCGATCGCCGTCGAAGCCGGCGACACGGCCGAGACATTGTCCGGGCGGTTGCTCGCCGCCGAGCATCGGCTCTATCCGCACGCTTTGAGACTGGTGCTCGACGGCACGGTTCGCATGACCAACGGCCGCGCAATTCTCGAGCGCCGGGCGCCAGCGGCCGAGGCGCCGGACGGGCCGGTGGAAAGCCCGCGGATGCTGGTCTCGCCGGACGCGCGACGGGGATAGGTTTCCCGTCGGGACCGAACAGGACCCGGTGCCTCAGCCTGTGGATGGGACGATTTTACCTTAGGTCAAGCTGGCGGCGGATGCGCTCGTCTGCCATTGTGGGCGCGCCAGCCTGCCAGCCGCATGCAGCCTGGCCGGATCGTCGCCTGCCTCCGATGCGCCAAGTCATCGACTCAGACAGGCCGAACTGCTCCGGTGGCGCAGTAGAACGCTCCTGGGGGAACCGCGGCTGGGGTGGCGATGACATTTCTTCGCGATGGCATTCGGCACCCTTCTCGCCGCCTGCGCCAAGCGACATTGGCCGCAGCGGCCCTCATGGCCGCCATGGAAGTGGCCCAGGCGACCTCCTGCCCCGCCGAACGCCCCGAACCGCTGCTGCCGACGAATCCGGCCGCGTGCGCCAGCCTCGCCGAGGCGGTGCGCAAGCCGTCAGCCTTGCCCCTCGACCAGTATGAGGCGAAGCTCGACCAGTTCTTCGGCCAGTACTGCCATCGCGACACGGCGGCCGGCTGGCGGCGCGACCGCACCGTGCGCGACACCGGCCCGTTCACGGCGCGGTTCGCCGACGGCAACTGGACCGGCACCGATCACGGCACGCACGCGCCGGTGGTGATCTGGTACTCGCCGGAAATGGCCGACTGGCTGGTCGCCAACCGCGCCGACGACGGCCCGGCCGCCGAAGCGCCGGTGCCGGACGGCGCGATGATGGTGAAGGAGATGTATCCCGCGCCCGCCGCCGACTGCGTCGCCGTACCACCGGAGCGGCTGTTTCCGACCAGCGGCGCGGCGGTGATGATCCGCGATGCAGAGGGCTCCTTCGATGGCTGGTTCTGGGGCTGGTACGGTTTCGGGGCGGACAGCGGCTGGGCGCCGGACTGGCCGCCGCCGCCATCGAACCCGCTGCCCAACATGGGCTTTGCGCAATACTGCCTGAACTGCCACGCCTCGGCCGAGAACAACCATACCTTCGCCTCGCCGAAGAACATTCAGGGCGAGCCGGGACGCTCGCTGGTGTTCCTCAGCCAGAACGTGCCGCCGCAGCCGCCCGCCGAATCGCATCATGACGCGGTCACCACCCAGGAGGACCCGGTTCGCCGGCACGTGCAGCCGCTCGCGGCGCCGGACCGGGACGTGCTGGCGGCGCTGCGCGCCTACGCATCCGGCGCCGCCGAGACCGACAGTGTCGCGCCGATGCCCTCGCAGACCTACGACCAGACCTGGGTCGCCGCCGGCGGGCCGACGGCCGCCGACACCTTCCTCACCTCCAGCCAGTGCCTCGGCTGCCACGATGCCGGGAGCACCGGTCTGCAGTTCGACATGACTGCGCCGAACCCGCATGGCGCGGGCCTCGCGAACCTCTCGCCCTATGCGACCTGGCGCTCCTCGCCGATGGGGCTGGCCGGCCGCGACCCGTTCTTCTTCGCCCAGTTGGCGAGCGAGACGCAGAGTTTCCACCCGGGCGCCAGCGATGTCGTGCAGGACACCTGCCTCGGCTGCCACGGCATCAACGGCCAGCGGCAGTTCCATATCGACGGGGCGGCGGACGGCGGCGCCTGCGCGCCGTTCACGCGGGAGATGGTCGACGCCGTCCCCTACCCGGACGGCAATCCCACCGCCGATCATGCCAAGTTCGGGGCACTGGCCCGCGACGGCAACTCCTGCACGGCCTGCCACCGCATGGCGCTGGGCGAAGCCGGTACGGCGGCGGCGGACCAGCCGCAGAACGCCTGCGTCGCCGAGCGGCAGGCATTCCTCAACCCCGACAACACCGGCTTTGCCAAGACCTTCACCGGCAGCTTCCTCGTCGGTGCGCCGGACCGGTTGATCGGCCCGTTCGAGAACCCGAAGACCAAGCCGATGGAGGCCGCTTTCGGCAACATTCCGGCGCACGACACGGCGATCGCCAGTTCCGAGATCTGCGGCACCTGCCACACGGTGCACCTGCCGGTGATGCAGGACGCCAAGGTGATCGCCCATACCTACGAGCAGACCACCTATCCCGAATGGGCGTTCAGCGCCTATCGCACCGGCGAGAGCCCGGACGGCACGCTACCGCTGGGCGCCGGGAGCGCCGCCGATTCCTGCCAGGGCTGCCACATGCCGTCGCGCGATGCCGCCGGCGTGCCCTATCGCTCGAAGATCGCCAGCATCCAGGAATATTCCAACTTTCCGCAGGCGGAGAACGTGCGGCCGCCGGAGGAGATCGACCTCGCCGAGCGCGACGGCTTCGCCCGGCACACGCTGGTCGGGCTCAATGTCTTCCTGATCAAGATCGCCCAGCAGTTTCCCGACATATTGGGGATCGGCCTGCCGGACCCGATGCTCGGCAAGAAGGGCCTCGACCCGCTGCTGCGGACGGAGCGGGCAATGCTCGACCTCGCGGTCGAGAGCACTGCGGCGATCACGGCTACGGAGATCGCCAACGATGGCAAGACCTTGAGCGCCACGGTTAACATCGAGAACAAGGCCGGCCACAAATTCCCATCCGGCGTCGGCTTCCGCCGGGCCTTCGTCGACTTCCGCGTGCTGGACTCGGACGGCGAGACGCTATGGGCGTCGGGCCGCACGGACGCGGCCGGGGTGCTGGTCGACGCCGCCGGCGCGCCGGTGACGGGCGAGAACTGGTGGAACGAAGACTGCTCGGCCCGCATCGAGCCCGACAAGCGGCTGCACCAGCCGCATTACCAGGAGATCACCCGGCAGGATCAGGTGCAGGTCTACCAGGAGCTCGTCTCCACGCCGCCGGACGGGCCGGCGATCTGCGGGCCCGGCTCGACGCCGCAGGGCATGCTGACGACGAGCTTCCTGTCGATCTGCTCTTCGGTGAAGGACAACCGGCTGCTGCCGCACGGCTATCTCGGGGTCGAGGATCGCAAGGTGATCGCTGCGGCGCTGGGGGCCGGCGAGGAGCTGGCGCTGGAGACCGGCTCCTACGGCGTCGGCGACGATCCGGACTACCAGACCGGCGGCGGCGACAGTTTCGTCTATGCGGTGCCGCTCGCCGACCTGCCTGCAGGCAAGGAGCCGGCCTCCGTCGAGGCGACGCTCTACTACCAGGCGACGCCGCCCTTTTACCTGCAGGACCGCTTCTGCACCGCCAAGGGCCCCGACACCGACCGGCTGAAATATCTCGTCGGCCGCCTCGATCTCAGCGGCACGGAAGCCGAGGACTGGAAATTGCGGGTGGTGACGACCGGGCCGGTGGCGATCAAGGCGCACTGACCCGGCCAACCGGGCGAACGAGCGCGACGTCAGCTGCGCTCGCTGTCAGCCGGCGTCGTCGCCCGTGGCGAGCGCCGGCCGGCTCAGACCGGCTCGGTCCGCAGCCACACCTTGTTGTCGTGGAATGCCGCACCGCCGAACGGCGCAACCGGGTCTGCCCCAGTCAGGACGTTGATCCCCTCCCCGTCGAGGAAGTCGGTGTTGGCCCACAGGCCCTCGTGGACCAGCACGCCAGGCCTGACCGTGTCGCTGACCTTGACCGGCAGGCGCACCTCGCCGCGGCCGTTGCCGATGGTGACGAGCTGGCCGTCGCCGAGGCTCTCGCGCAGCGCGTCCTCGGGATGGACGAGCAGTTCCGGCCGGCCTTCGCGCGACCGCGAACCGCGCGTTTCCGCAAAGGTCGAGTTGAGGAACTGCCGCGCCGGCGAGGTCGCCAGCCGGTAGGGGTGCGCGCCGTCGGCCGTCTCGATCAGCTCGACATGGTCGGGAAACACCGGCAGGCCGGCGACCGGGCCTTGCGCTCCCAGACTCTCCGGCGGACGGTTCGGCGCCGGCGAGCCGGTCCAGTCCGGGCGGAAGCGGAATTTGCCGTCCGGCCAGGCGAAACCCGAGAGAAAATGCGCCGTCTCGAACGGCGGCTGCCGGTCGATCCAGCGCTCGCGCTGCAGCCCGTCGAAGCCCTCGATGTCGCCGGCGGCCTTCAGCATCGTGTCGATCAGCGTCCGCTCGGTCAGGCCGAAGCCGGGCCGGTCGGCGACGCCGAGGCGCCTGGCCAGTTCCTCGACGACGAAATGGTTGGTGCGCACCGTCTCAGGCGGGTCGACCAGTTTCGGCCCGAGCACGATGTGGTTCTGGCCGCCGCCGCGATAGATGTCGTCATGCTCGAGGAACATCGTCGCCGGCAGCACCAGATCGGCGAGCTTCGCCGTGTCGGTCATGAATTGTTCGTGGACGCAGGTGAACAAATCGTCGCGGGCAAGACCCTGCCGGACCAGCCGCTGCTCGGGGCAGACATTCGCTGGGTTGGTGTTCTGGATCAGCATCGCCGTCACCGGCGGGCCGTTCGACAGTGCCGCGGCGTCGCCGGTCAGCACCGCGCCGATCCGCGACTGGTCGAGGTAGCGGATATTCGGATCGCGGTCGGCCGTGCCCATGATCTCGGACTTGTCGAGGCCGAAGATGTCGGAGTTGGAATGGAAGGCGCCGCCGCCCTCGTGCCGCCAGTTTCCGAATACCGCCGGCACCGACATCGCCGCATGCATGGCGACGGCGCCGTTGCGCTGGCGGGTAAAGCCATAGCCGAGCCGGAAGAAGGTCCGCGGCGTCCGCCCGACCAAAGCGGCGAAGGCCTCGATCTCCTCGACCGAAAGCCCGGTGATGGCGGCAGCCCATTCGGGCGTGCGGCTAGCCAGATGCGCCTCCAGCCCGACCGGATCGTCGGTGTAGCGGGCGAGGTAGTCGCGGTCCGCGGTGCCGTCGCGGAACGCCACGTGCATCAGCGCGCAGGCGAGCGCCGCGTCGGTGCCGGGCCGCAGCTTCAAGGCGAGATCGGCCTGCTTCATCGTGGCGTTGTCGTAAATGTCGATGACGACGATCTTCGCGCCGCGTTCCTTGCGGGCCCTTGCGGCGTGGGTCATCACATTGACCTGAGTCGCCACCGCGTTGGTGCCCCAGATGACCAGGCAGTCGGACTGCGCCATCTCGCGCGGGTCGGCGCCGCGCATGGCCCCCGCCCCGACGAACCAGCCGGTCCAGGCCATGTTGGTGCAGATCGAATCGAACTGGCCGGAATAGCGCTTGCCGTGGCGCAGGCGATGGATGCCGTCGCGCTGCACGAGACCCATCGTGCCGGCATATTGATAGGGCCAAACCGATTCCGAACCGTGCCGCGACTCGGCCTGGACGAATTTCTCGGCTACGAGGTCGAGCGCGTCGTCCCAGCCGATCTCGCGCCAGCCGCCCTCGCCCTTGCCGCCCACCCGCTGCATCGGCTTCAAGAGCCGATCCGGCGAATGGACGCGCTCGGCGTAACGGGCGACCTTGGCGCAGATCACCCCGGCCGTGTAGTCGTTGGCCGCCGCCCCGCGCACCCGGCCGATCGTGCGGTTGTCGAGGATCTCGACATCCAGGGCGCAGGTGGACGGGCAATCATGCGGGCAGGCGGAATGCCCGATGGTGACGGCGAGCGGCTTGTTCATTCCCGATTGATAGCGCAACCGACGCCGCGACCCCAACTCAAAATGCCGATCGCTGGCATTCGTCCCGGTGCACTGATCACGTCGTCCCCCGGCACGAAAAGGGGCCGGACCATCGGTCCGACCCCTTTCGAAACGACACCCGAGGGATCGTTCAGGCGGCGTTGGCGTAGCGCGCGCGCTCTTCCTCGCTGAGCGACGGATAGTCGGTCAGGCCCTTCTCGTCACCGCCATAGAAAGTCTCCTCGTTCCACTCGGCGAGCGGCGCGTCGAGCTCGAAACGCGTCACCAGGTCCGGATTGGAGATGAAGAGCCGGCCGATGCAGGCGAGATCGGTCTCGCCGCTCTCGACCCGCTCGACGGCGAGCTCGCGATCGTAGCGGTTGTTGCCCATGTAGACGCCGTCGAAGTGATCCTTGAGCGTCCAGGCCTTGAACTTGTCCGGATCGCGATTGCCACGGGTCTCGCCCTCGATGACGTGGAGATAGACCAGCTTGCGCTTCGACAGTTCCTCGACATAGCAGGTGAACAGCGGCTCGGGATTGCTGTCGCGCAGGTCATTGGCGGGGCTCACCGGCGAGATGCGGATGCCGACGCGTTCCGGACCCCAGACGGCGACCACGGCATCGACGACCTGGAGCGGGAAGCGCATGCGGTTTTCGATGGAGCCGCCATATTCGTCGGTGCGCTGGTTGGCGCCGTCGCGCAGGAACTGGTCGAGCAGGTAGCCATTGGCCGAATGGATCTCGACGCCGTCGAAGCCGGCGGCCTTGGCGTTCTCCGCCGCCCTGACGTAGTCGGCGACGACACGCGGCAGCTCGTTCTTTTCGAGCGCCCGCGGCACCGGAATGTCCTTCATGCCGTCATTGGTGAAGGCGGTCATTTCCGGCTTCACCGCCGACGGGGCGACCGGCAGCGCGCCGCCCGGCTGCAGGTCCGGATGCGAGACGCGGCCGACATGCCAGAGCTGCATGACGATCTTGCCGCCCTCGGCGTGGACGGCGTCCGTCACGCGCTTCCAGTCGGCGACATGGCGATTGGTGAAGATACCCGGGGTCCATGCGTAGCCACGGCCTTCCGGCGAGATGTTCGTCGCCTCGGTGATGATCAGCCCGGCGCCGGCGCGCTGGCGATAATACTCGACATGCATGTCCTTGAGATCGCCCTCGTCGGTGGCGCGGCTGCGGGTCAGCGGTGCCATGACGACGCGGTTGGCGAGACGGACGGGTCCGAGGTCGAGGGGTTCGAACAGCTTGGCCTTGGTCATTGCGGGGCTCTCTCCTGAATGCGATGAGGGCGCGATGCCCCTTCACTGCACCATCTGGGGATCTGCTGCAGTGCGGTAAGTCCGATGAACACAGCGTTCGTCAAATCCCCACAGCCGTCTTGGACGGAACGACGACGCCGGCGAAAGGAGACCCCGTGAATTACCGCCATGCCTATCACGCGGGAAACTTCGCCGACGTGGTCAAGCATGTCCTGCTGACGCGGCTGGTCGAGTATCTCAAGCGCAAGGACAAACCCTTCCGCGTCTTCGACACGCATGCCGGCCGCGGGCTCTACGATCTTGCCGCCGACGAGGCACAGCGCACGGGTGAATTCCGCGACGGCGTCGAGCGGATCATGGCGGCTGCCGGCGAGCTGTCGGCCGACCCGCTGTTCTCGGCCTATTTCGAGGCCATCCGGCCGGACATCGACGCTCATCGCTATCCCGGCTCGCCGCTGATCGCGCGCCGCCTGCTGCGCAGCCAGGACCGGCTGTCGGCCTATGAACTGCACCCTGCCGATGCCGCGGCCCTGCGGGCCTTGTTTGCCGGCGACGTCCAGGTGAAGGCGATCGAGCTCGATGCGTGGCTGGCGCTCGGCTCGCATCTGCCGCCGAAGGAAAAGCGCGGCCTGGTGCTGATCGACCCGCCCTTCGAGAAGCCCAGCGAGATCGACGACATCGCCGCCGGCCTCGCTCGCGCCTTTCGCCGCTGGCCGGGCGGCACCTATGCGGTCTGGTACCCGCTGAAACGGCCGGAGGCCGTCGCGGCGCTGCACCGGGCCCTTGCCGGCCTCGGCGCCGACGAGGTCATCGTCGCGGAATTCCTGCGCGAGGCCTACAGCCCGGACGAGCGCTTCGTCGGTACCGGCCTCGCCGTGATCAACCCGCCCTTCGTCTTTGCCGAAGAGGCGGAGACGATCCTGGCCCGACTGGTGCCGCTGCTCGGGCATGGCCCGACGGCAACAGCCCGGGTTTTTGCGCCCGTTGCCGCTACACCCTAGCGGCAGCCCGTCGCTTTCATGATAACGCTCGGGCAACGATCCGTCGCTTTTGCCGCGAAAGGCTCCGCCATGCGCCCTTCTTTCGTCTTCGCCGCCGTGCTCATGGCTGCCCTCTCCGTCGCTGCACCGTCGAAGGCGGCGGATGCGATGCGCGGTCATGCGCCGTCATCGGCCACCAGCACGCTTCCCGCCTGCGACGATGCGAAGGTTCTCGCCGAGGTCGAGGACCAGTTCGAATATGGCGCGCCGCGCGTGCTCGAAGCGCCGCTGGCGATTCTCGAGTTCAGCGGCATGTTCGAGAAGGCGTATTTCCCGCAGATCACCGCCGGCGCGCCGGCAGTGAATCCGATCGAACGGCGCTACTGCCAAGCCCAGGCGCTGATCTCCGACCACCAGCAGCGGACGGTCTATTACGTGGTCGAATACCCGATGGGGTTTGCCGGTTCGAACGGCTATCTGGGCATCTTCTCGCCGCTGCGCGGCTGGCGTGCCGAGGGCTGCGTGCTCGGCCTCGATGCGTGGCACGTCTACGGTGCCAACTGCGAATCGCTGCGCCGCTTCCAGCCGGAAGGCCGCACCTATGCCTATCCCGACTACGTCACCAAATAGGTTCCGCGTCTCTCATGCGTCTTTATTATGCGTCTGCCTCACCCTTCGCCGCCAAGGTCCGCATGGCGGCCAGCCATTGCGGCTTCGTGCTGGATGAGGTCGCCGTCGACACCTCCGCCGAGCCGACCGACCTTCTCGCCGCCAACCCGCTCGGCAAGATCCCGAGCCTGGTGACAGACGACGGCTGCCCGGTCTTCGACAGCAGCGTGATCTGCGACCTGTTCGACCGGATGGGCGGCAACCAGCTGGTGCCGCAGCCGCTCGATGCCTGGCGGGCGGTGAAGACCTTCGAAGCGACGGTGGACGGCGTCGTCGATGCGCTGCTGCTGACCGTCTACGAGGTCCGCTACCGGCCGGAAGAGAAACGCTATGACGGCTGGGTCGACAAGCAGACCCGCAAGGGCGAACGCGGGCTGGTGGTTCTCGACCAGCGGCTCGACGAACTCACCGAGGAGCTGACCATCGCGCATTTCGCGCTGGCCGGCCTGCTTGGCTGGATGAATATAAGGTTCCCGGGCAAGGCCGCCGGCGAATTCCCGCGGCTCGCCGCATGGCTCGATGCGTTCGTCGCGGCAAACCCGTCGCTGGCCGAGTACGTGCCGCGCGCATAGGCGAAACGGTTTCGGCGCAGATCAGAATTTTAGCGCGACGCCGGCCCGGATCGAGTGCTCGTCGAAGCCGGACGACACCGAGGTGTTGCCGAGATCGTAGGTTTCGCTGCCGTAGTCGGAGTAGCGATATTCGAGCCGCGAGGTGATGCTGTCGGTGATCTGCGCCTCGACGCCGCCGCCGACCGTGTAGCCGACGCTGGTCTGCTCGTCCGACAAGCCGTTCAGCGACACTTCGTTGCGCGAGGCGGCGACGCCCGCCGTGGCGAAGACCAGGAACGGGTCGACCGCGACGCCGGCGCGCGCTCGCAGCGATCCGAAGATGTTGCCGTCCGCCGAGATCGCCGAACCGGTCGCGACATTGAACCCGTCGGCATCAACGGCCGAGCCGCCGAGATCGGCTTCCAGCCCGTAGACGAAGCGGTCGGTCTGGAGGCTGTAGCCGGCATAGACGCCGCCGACGAAGCCGTCGCCGTCGAAGCTCGCGCCGCCGCTCTGGTCGAAATTGGCGCTGTTGTAGCCGACGAAGGCACCGGCATAGGGGCCGGACCAGACATAGACGGGGGTTGCAGCGGCACCAACGCCCACCGGCGAAGGCACGGCCTCGCTGTAGACGGCATCGGCCGCAAACGCAGGCGTGCTCAGCAGCGCCAGCGCGGTACCCAGGGCAAGATGTCGAAGCTTCACCATACTCAGGCCTTTCAGATGCCCGTTCCGGTTCCTGACCGAAGAGGTGGGGACGATCTCCAACGGGAAAAGTGCGAATGTCGGGCGAAGGCTCCCGCCAGAGTGAAATAATCTGAAATAGGATGAGAGCGTTGCAGGTTGGCCACAGCCACGCGGGCCGCTCGCGACGCGTCCGATACCGGCCCGCTCCCGACCCCGTGCATTCGACGGCCGGACGAATCATATAACGAAAACGCGCGGTGCAGATCGCACGCGACGACGACAACTCATGCGGCGCCAGCCGAGGCAGCGCCTTCAGGACGACATGACCGATCCCGACGACATCGACGACCTGGAAGACGACGACGCGGCGGAGCCGGCGGATATTGCCGTCACCGCGAGCAGCGCGGAGCTTCTGGCGTCGATCGAGTGGGACGATGCCGGCGGTGTCGCCGCAAGCGGCCTGACCGGCGTCGATCTCATCGTCGCCCTGGCCAAGCGGCTGCCGAACCGGCCGGGCGTCTACCGCATGTTCGGCAAGGACGGCGAGGTCCTCTATGTCGGCAAGGCGCGCTCGCTGAAGAAGCGCGTCGTCAGCTACACCCGCCTCGGCGGCCATACGCAGCGTATCGCCCGGATGATCCGCGACACGCGGCAGATGGAGTTCGTGACGACGCGCACCGAGACCGAGGCGCTGCTGCTCGAAGCCAATCTGATCAAGCGGTTGCGCCCGCGCTTCAACGTTCTGATGCGGGACGACAAGTCGTTCCCGTACATCCTGGTCAGCGAGGACCACGAGGCGCCGGCGATCATGAAGCATCGCGGCGCGCGCTCGCGGAAGGGCAGCTATTTCGGGCCGTTCGCCTCGGCCGGCGCGGTTGGCCGCACCATCAACTCGCTGCAGCGTGCCTTCCTGCTGCGGACCTGCACGGACTCGGTCTACGAGACGCGGACCCGTCCCTGCCTGCTGCACCAGATCAAGCGCTGCTCCGCCCCCTGCACCGGCGAGATCTCGATCGACGACTACCGCGAACTGGTCGGCGAGGCGAAGGCATTCCTGTCGGGCCGCTCGAGCCAGATCAAGAGCGGCATGGCGACGGCCATGCAGTCGGCCTCGGAGGATCTCGATTTCGAGCGCGCGGCGATCTATCGCGACCGCCTGGCGGCGCTCTCCCATGTTCAGGCACACCAGGGCATCAACCCGGCCGGCATCGAGGAGGCCGACGTCTTCGCCATCCATCAGGAGGGCGGGCTCACCTGTATCCAGGTGTTCTTCTTCCGCACCGGCCAGAACTGGGGCAACCGCGCCTATTTTCCCAAGGCGGACCCGTCGCTCGAGCCGGAAGCCGTGCTGGGCGCGTTCCTCGCGCAATTCTACGACGACAAGCCGGCGCCGCGGCTGGTGCTGCTGCCGATCGCCGTCGAGGACGAGCCGCTGCTCGCCGACGCGCTCAGCGTTCGGGCCGAGCGGCGGGTGAAGATCGAGGTGCCGGCGCGCGGGCTGAAGAAGGAGCTGGTCGACCACGCCTCCAGCAATGCCCGCGAGGCGCTCGGCCGGCGGCTGGCCGAGACGTCGTCGCAGGCGCGCCTCCTCAAGGGCGTGCAGGAGACGTTCGGGCTGGCGCGCACGCCGCGGCGGATCGAGGTCTACGACAACTCGCACATCATGGGCACCGCCGCCGTCGGCGCGATGATCGTCGCGGGGCCTGAGGGCTTCGTGAAGAACCAGTATCGCAAGTTCAACATCAAGGGCGTCGACATCACTCCCGGCGACGACTTCGCGATGATGCAGGAAATGCTGACGCGACGGTTCTCGCGCCTGCTGAAGGAGGAGGCCGAGGCCCCGCTGGCGGAGAGCGCGGCGGACGACAGCGGCGACGACGAGGAGGCCCTGTCGGAAGCCGGCCTGCCGGCCTGGCCCGACCTGATCCTGATCGATGGAGGCAAGGGCCAGGTGTCGGCGGTGCGCAGCATCCTCGAGGAACTCGGCATCGCCGACCGGGTGACGATGATCGGCGTCGCCAAGGGCGTCGACCGCGACGCCGGCCGCGAACGCTTCGTCACGGCGGGACGCGAGCCGTTCACGCTGCCGCCGCGCGATCCGGTGCTCTACTTCCTGCAGCGTCTGCGCGACGAGGCGCACCGATTCGCCATCGGCACGCACCGCGCCCGCCGTAAGAAGGAGCTGGTCAAGAATCCGCTCGACGAGGTGGAGGGGATCGGCCCGTCGCGCAAGCGCGCGCTGCTGCATCATTTCGGTACCGCCAAGGCGGTGTCGCGCGCCGGGCTCAGCGATCTCCTCGCCGTCGACGGCATCTCGGCGGCGATGGCGAAGTCGATCTACGACCATTTCCACGAGCGGGGATGAACGCATCTTCGCCGCATAAGACGATCACTGCGGTTGACGCGACCCACCTGCCCGCGCTTCTAGGGGGCGCGCATCTGCGACGTGGACCCCATCATGGCATCTCGGGCTCTCAGCCTTCCCAATCTCCTGACCTATGCGAGGATCGTCTGCGTTCCGCTGGTGGTCCTGTGCTTCTTCATGGAAGGCCAGCTGCGCAGCCCGGACTACGCCCGCTGGTCGGCGCTGGCGATCTTCATCGTCGCAAGCGTCACCGACTTCTTCGACGGCTACCTTGCGAGAGCCTGGCAGCAGACGTCGACGATCGGCCGGATGCTCGATCCGATTGCCGACAAGCTGCTCGTCGCCGCGGTGCTGCTGCTGCTGGCCGCGGACGGCACCATTGCCGGCTGGAGCATATGGGCAGCGATCGTCATCCTCTGCCGTGAAATCCTGGTTTCGGGCCTGCGGGAGTATCTGGCCGAACTGAAGGTTTCGGTCCCGGTCACGCGGCTCGCCAAGTGGAAGACGACGATCCAGATGGTGGCGGTCGGTTTCCTGCTGGCCGGTCCTGCCGGCGACAAGATCTTTCCCTATGTCACCCAACTCGGGATCGGCCTACTCTGGGTCTCGGCGCTCGTGACGCTCTACACGGGTTACGATTATTTCCGCGCCGGCCTGCGCCATATCGACGACTGAGGGTTCCCGCGGCGATCATTACGCGACCGGGGCGACGACAGCGGAGACGATACTCATGAAGCTCGCTTATTTCGCCTGGGTCCGCGAGCGCATAGGGCTGTCGGAAGAAGAAGTCGAACTGCCGGCCGGCGTCGAGACGGTCAGTGACCTGCTGCATTGGCTGAAGGGCCGCGGTGCCGGCTACGACGCCGCGCTTCAGGCGCCGGAGATCATTCGTGTCGCCATCGACCAGGAGCATGTCGACCATTCGCAGCCGCTCGCGGGCGCACGCGAGATCGCACTCTTCCCGCCGATGACCGGCGGCTGACCATGGCTGACAAGATCATCGACCCGGTCGTGCGGATCCAGGCGGGTCGCATCGACATGGCTGCCGAGATCGCGGCTCTGTCGGGATCCGGTCAGGTCGGCGCGGTGGTGACCTTCTCCGGCTATTGCCGCGACGAAGGCGGGCGGCTGGAGGCGCTGGAACTCGAGCACTATCCCGGCATGGCCGAGCGCGAGATCGAGCGCATGGCGCGCGAGGCGCTGTCGCGCTGGCCACTCCTGGGCTGCACGGCGATCCACCGCTTCGGCCTGGTGAAACCGGGCGAGGACATCGTCTTCGTCGGCTGCACCTCGGCGCACCGGCAGGCCGCCTTCGACGGCGCCTCCTTCCTGATGGACTTCCTCAAGACGCGCGCGCCGTTCTGGAAGCGCGAGCACCTGATCGACGGCTCGACCGGGGGCTGGGTGGAATCGCGCGATACGGACGACCACGCCGCCGATCGCTGGCACAAGCTCTGACGCCGTCCTGCACTGCACTGTCAGCCGCTTAGGACTCCCAGCTTCCGCACCTGTCATGTTTGATTTACACTTCTCCCGATCTTGGGAGGAGGCACCATCATGAAGATCAGGGATCGGCCGGAGTTTCGCGACAAGCCCAAACCGCTGAGCTTCGGCCCGGACGTGCTGGTCATCGACGCTGCCATGCAGATGGCAAAGCGCAATATCGGCTCGGTCATGGTGATCGACGCCAACCAAAAGCTGCTCGGCGTGGTGACCGAGCGCGACATCCTCAACCGCCTCGTCGCCCGCGAACGCGATCCCACGACGACAAGGCTCGACGAGATCATGACTGCGGGCGTGCGCGTCGCGAAGGCCGACGACGACCTGATCGAATGGATGCGGATCATGTCGAACGAGCGCTTCCGCCGCCTGAACGCGCCCTGAAACGACGAAGGGAGGCACGACGGCCTCCCTTCGCATCATCTTTTAGAGCCGAGATGGTTCAGCCGACGATTTCGGTCTCGGAGAACCAGTAGGCGATCTCCTGGCTGGCCGTCTCCGGCGCGTCGGAGCCGTGCACCGAGTTTTCGCCGATCGACAGCGCGAACGCCTTGCGGATCGTGCCTTCGGCCGCATCCGACGGGTTGGTCGCGCCCATGATCTCGCGGTTGCGCGCGATGGCGTTCTCGCCCTGCAGCACCTGGACGATGGTCGGGCCCGAGCACATCGACTCGACGAGCTCGCCGAAGAACGGCCGCTCCTTGTGGACGGCGTAGAAGCCCTCGGCCTCGCGGCGGCTCATCCAGACGCGCTTGGAGGCGATGACGGAGAAGCCGGCCTCCTCGAACATCTTGGTGATGGCGCCGGTGAGGTTGCGGCGCGTGGCATCCGGCTTGATCATCGAGAACGTGCGTTCGACCGCCATGGGATATCCTTTGAAAGAGGTTTGGAAGGTGGCGGACCTATAGCCGTCGGCCCCCGGCCCGGCAAGCCGGCCGCGCGTCAGGCCGCCGCCGGGACGAGCCGTCCCTCGCCGCCATGCAGGTCGAGGCAGCGCTCGAACCAGTCGGCGATCGGGTCGCCAGCCGGCAGCACCGGCAGGGACGAGCTCACCCGCAGCCACTGGAATGCGCCGAAGACGATATAGTCGGCAAACAGCGGATCCGGCCCGCCGAGGAATGGCTGTGCGCCAAGCAGTGCCCGCAGCGGCTCGAGTTGCTGCAGGAACGGCGCGACGCGCTGCTCCCGCCCTTGGACCAGGGCTTCCAGCGTCTTGCCCATGCGCGTCTCGCGGCTCTGGCGAAAATACGCCTGGTCGACCGGATCCAGCGCATCGTGGATGTCGAGCAGCGCCAGACTCCCGACCACCGGATGGATGGTCCGCTGCGACCAGCTTTCGACGAAGCGCGACAGATGCCGGCCGCCCTCCCCGCCGAACAGGCTCGGCGCGTCCGGGTAAGTGGCTTCCAGATATTCGGCGATGGCGAAGGAGTCCGCCACGACGGTTGCGCCGTCGCGAAGCACCGGCACGATGCCAGACCCGCCCTCGATCGTCGGAACTCCGGTGAACGGCACCGGTACGGTCTGGAAGTCGAGGCCCTTGTGCCGGAGGGCCAGCCGGACCTTCCAGCAATGCGGCGAGAAGGGCTTTGCCGGATCGCTGCCGACGAGTTCGTGAAGTAGGATCGCCACGGGTGTTTCCTTCGCAGTGGGCAGGACGGCGCGATGTATCACGACATGACGGTGATGTTCGCCGGCTATAATCGCTGGTGCAACGAACGGCTCCATGCATCCGCGGGCACGCTTTCGGATGACGAATTCCGTGCCGACCGCGGCGTCTTCTTCAAGTCGATGCTGGGCACGCTGAACCATATCCTGGCAGCCGACCGCATCTGGATGCGGCGCTTCACCGGCTCGGGCGATGCGCCGACGCAGCTCGACGCGATCCTTTACGACGATCGCGAGGCACTGCGCTCCGCCCGCATCGCTGAGGACACCCGGATCGTGGAATGGGTCGCGGGCCTCTCTGAACCGGATTTGGCCGCGGCCTTCAGCTACGAGACGATCTCTTCCCCGCAGGTGATGACCCAGAAGCTCGGCCCCGCGCTGCTGCACATGTTCAACCACCAGACCCATCACCGCGGACAGGCGCATGCGATCCTGACCGGCTTCGGGCGAGAGGCGCCGAGCCTCGATCTCGTTCGCTTCCAGCGAGAGACCGGACAGGGCTGATCGAGTTCTCGAACGAACTGCCGCCCGAGACCGATCACTTTCGCGCCTGTTCGGCGGTCGCCGCCGACTTCTCGCGCCAGCCCCCTTCCGCACTGCGGCATGGCGTGGCAAAAGGGCGCCATGCTTCAGATCACAGACCTCTCCGCGCGCGTTGCCGGCCGCCTGCTCATCGACCATGCCAGCCTGACGCTGCCGACCGGCACCAAGGCCGGGCTGGTCGGGCGCAACGGCGCCGGCAAGTCGACCCTGTTCCGCGTCATCACCGGCGACCTCGCCGCCGAGACCGGGTCGGTGTCGTTCCCGAAAAACACACGGCTCGGCCAGGTCGCCCAGGAGGCGCCCGGCACCGAGGAATCGCTGATCGAGATCGTGCTGAAGGCCGATGTCGAACGCGTCGCGCTGCTCGCCGAAGCGGAGACCGCCACCGATCCGAACCGCATCGCCGACATCCACATCCGTCTCGCCGACATCGAGGCGCATTCGGCGGAATCGCGCGCTTCCTCCATCCTGTCCGGGCTTGGCTTCGACATCGCGGCGCAGGCCCGCCCGGCCTCGTCCTTCTCCGGCGGCTGGCGGATGCGCGTCGCGCTTGCGGCGGTGCTGTTCTCGCAGCCCGACATGCTGCTGCTCGACGAGCCGACCAACTATCTCGATCTCGAAGGCACGCTCTGGCTGGAGAACTTCGTCTCGCGCTATCCGCACACCGTGCTCGTCATCAGCCATGATCGGGACGTCCTCAACAACGCCGTCAACGCGATCGTCCATCTCGACCAGCAGAAGCTGAACTTCTATCGCGGCGACTACGACCAGTTCGAGCGCCAGCGGGCCGAAAAGCTGGAACTGCTGCATAAGGCGATCGGCAAGCAGGAAGCCCATCGCAAGCACATGGAGGCGTTCGTCGAGCGCTTCCGCGCCAAGGCCTCGAAGGCGCGGCAGGCCCAGTCCCGCCTCAAGGCGCTCGAAAAGATGCAGCCGCTGCAGGCGATCGTCGAGGACCACGTGACGCCGTTCGTCTTCGAGGGACCGGAAAAGGCCGCCGCCTCGCCGATCATCCGCATGGAACATGCGACGGTCGGCTACACGCCCGGCCGACCGATCCTGTCGCGCCTCGACCTGCGCATCGACACCGACGACCGGATCGCGCTGCTCGGCCAGAACGGCAACGGCAAGTCGACCTTCGCCAAGCTGCTGGCCGGCCGGCTGGCGGAGCAGTCCGGCACCATCACCCGTGCACCGGGGCTGAAGATCGCCTTCTTCGCCCAGCACCAGATCGACGACCTGCGGCCGGCGGAAAGCGCCGTGCAGCACGTGCGGCGGCTGATGCCCGATGCGGCGGAAGCCAAGGTCCGCGCCAAGGTCGCGCGGATGGGCCTGCCGACCCAGAAGATGGACACCGCGGCCGAGAAGCTCTCCGGCGGCGAGAAGGCCCGGCTTCTGATGGGCCTGGCGACCCTCGATGCGCCGAACCTCCTGATCCTCGACGAGCCGACGAACCATCTCGACATCGAGGCCCGCGAAAGCCTGGTGCGGGCGCTCAACGACTTCCCCGGTGCCGTCATCCTGATCAGCCATGACCGCCACATGGTCGAGGCGACGATGGACCGGCTGTGGATCGTCGCCGAGGGCACGGTCTCGCGCTACGACGGCGACCTCGAGGACTACAAGAAGCTGGTCCTGTCGGGCGGCACCAAGGGCAACAGCGTCGGCGCCGATCCGGCAGACCTTGCCTCGGCGCCGGCGCCGCAGGTCTCGAAGATCGACCAGCGTCGCATCGCCGCCGAGCGCCGCGAACAGCTCAAGCCGTTGAAGGCGAAGATCAGCCAGCTGGATATCCAGATCTCGCGCCTGCAGAAGACCATCGAGGGGCTCGACGAGACGCTCGGCGATGCCGCGCTCTATACCTGCGATCCGGCTCGCGCGGCCGCGCTCAACAAGCAGCGTTCCGATGCGGCGAAGACGCTCGCTTCCTGCGAGGAAAACTGGCTGGCACTGACCGCCGAACACGACGCGGCAATGGCGGCCGAATAGCGCTTCGGCCCTGGCCCCACGGCCCGACAGGCCTCTCGCCGTGGGGTGTTCGCAAAGCGGACCGTCGCGCGCCAATGCTGATCCGGCTTGATCCAGCGTCGCAAAACTGTCATCTCCACTGACCATTGAACCCAAGAGGCCGACGCGAGAATGCGTCGCGGCGCATTGACCTCAGTCCTCCGGTACCGGCCGGACACGCGCCGTCGCACTCAGGGCCGCGAACGCAGGTCGATCATCTTCATGCCGACATTCCTCATACGCGCGGCAAGACTGGCCCTGGCGATTCCGCAGGCGGCGCTCGCACGCCGGACGGCAAAGGAGCTGTTCTGGTTTGGTGCCCTGGCTCTCTGCTCCGTGGCAGCTGCCTGGGTCTTCTCGTTGATCGTCGAGCCGACGTCGGGTCCGACCGAGTTTCCTGGCGAGAACGGCCCCAGCGAGATCCTGCAGGCGGCGATGGTCATCGCAGCGGGTCTCCTGTTCTTTCTTGCCGCGCTCCGCTTCGGCTTCGAGATCTTTTACGCCAGCGTCGCGATTGCCGTAGCCTGCGGGCTCGCAGCGGTTCGCGAATTCCCGCGTTGCGGCAGCTCCTTTTACGATACCGGGCCGTGCATCACCGACAACGGCAAGCTGCTGATCACGCTGGTCCTGGTCGGCTCGGCCATAGCCTTGCTGGCGGTGCGGCGCGAGGCGTTCTCCCGGCACCTGCGCGAGTTGAACTTCTTCTGGATCGTCCCGTGCGGGATAAGCGGCGTCCTGCTGGTCGTCGCTGAAATCGTCGGCGAGACCTACTACCGCGTGTGGATCGAGGAGACGCTGGAACTTGGGAGCTATCTCAACCTGCTGGTCTTCTCCGTCGCGCTGAACATCCGGCCAAATTGGTTCCAGTTAGCCAGGGCACCTTATTGGAAATCGGCGACTGTGCTGAAGCGGCGCCGCGCGGCGCATGGCGGCCACGCTGGGATCAGGCTTTCTTCACCCAGCGACGATCCTCGGTCTGCTGCCAGTAGGTGACCGCGTGGCCGGCGGCCTTCTCCGCCGCCCACCGTTCCCTCGCCCGGGCGATCTGCTCGCCGTCGTGGCCGTCGAACAGATAGACGGCCCGCACGTAGCGTTCGAGCGATAGCGGCGTAGCGCCTTCCACCAGGAATCGCACGTGCGGCTCGTTGGACTCCTGCGTCGGCTCGATTGTCAAGACGACCGGCTGCAGCGCCGCGGATCCTTCCGCGTCGCTGCCATGTGGCAGAAAGCCGTCATCCTTGTAGACCCACAAATGGTGATCCAGCGCGTCGCGGCGTTCCTCGGTGACGAACTGCACGACGACGCGCCAGCCCCGGGCGAGGCTGCGCTCCAGCAGATCCGGAAGGGCGTCCTCCAGCCGGCTCTCGGTCATGTGGTAGAACAGGACTTCCGCCATCGTGCTCCCCCTCCGATCACCGTCTTCCATCAAGTGCGAGCGCGCAGCGCCCCGGCGCCATCGCCCGCCCCGCCGAGGTCAGCCTGCCTGATAGTGGTCCTTGACCAGCCGGTCGAGCAGCCGCACGCCGAATCCCGAGGCCCAGGACTGGTTGTACTCGTTGGTGGGCGATCCCATCGCCGTACCGGCAATGTCGAGATGCGCCCACGGCACGTCGTTGACGAAGCGCTGCAGGAACTGTGCGGCGGTGATGGAGCCGGCCGCCCGACCGCCACCGATATTGCGGATGTCGGCGAACTTGCCTTCGATCATCTTGTCGTATTCCGGTGCCAGCGGCATCCGCCAGACCTTCTCGCCGCTCACCTTGCCGGCATCGGCCAGTCGCTCGGCAAGCTCGTCATTGTTTGAGAACAGGCCGGCGTGATGATTGCCGAGCGCCACGATGATGGCGCCGGTGAGTGTCGCCAGATTGACCATGAACTGCGGCTTGAAACGCTGCTGGCAGTACCAGAGGACGTCGGCGAGGACGAGCCGGCCTTCCGCGTCCGTGTTGAGCACCTCGATCGTGGTGCCTGACATCGCGGTGACGATGTCGCCTGGGCGCTGCGCGTCGCCGTCGACGCTGTTCTCGACGAGGCCGACGATGCCGATGGCGTTGACCTTCGCCGATCGGCCGGCCAAGGCCCGCATCAGCCCGGTCACGGCGGCGGCGCCGCCCATGTCGCCCTTCATCTCGTCCATCGAGGCCGCCGGCTTGATCGACAGACCACCGGTGTCGAAGACGACACCCTTGCCGACGAACGCCACCGGCGCCTGGTCGGCCGGGCCGCCGTTCCAGCGCATGATCACGACCAGCGGCGGCCGGGGCGAGCCCTGCGCGACGCCGAGCAGCGCATCCATCTTCAGGTCGCGCAGCTGGCTTTCGCCGAGCACCTCGACCTCGACGCCCTGCGCCGCCAGCGCCTCGATGCGTTCGGCAAATTCCACGGGTCCGAGCGTGTTGGCCGGTTCGTTGACCAGGTCGCGCGCAAGCATCGTCCCGGCCGCGACGGCTTCCTCCACCGCATAGGCAGCCTTTGCCGCCTCGAGGTCGGCCACGGCGAAGCGAAGCCGAAGCGGCTCCTTGTCCTCGTCGGCGTCCTCGTCCTTCTTCTTCGAGGCCTTGGTCTTGTAGTTGTCGAAATCATAGGTACGCAGCACCGCACCTGCTGCAATGCGGGCGATGTCGGTCGAAGCGACAGCGCCGCCCTCCGGCAATGCGCAGCGGACGGTGACGCTCCGCGCGCCTTTGACCTTCGACGCGATGACGCCGCCGAGCTTCAGCCAGTCTTCTTCCGTCGCAGGCTTGTCGGAATGGGTGCCGACGACAAGCAGCCGATCGACCGCCACGCCCTGCGGCGCCAAGAGGTCCAGCGTGGACAGCGCCTTGCCCTTGAACTTCGCCGGTTTGCCGGCCTTTTCGATCAGTCCGGTCACGGCTTCGCCCAGCTCTGAGGCCACCGCCCCGCCTTGTCCCGCCAGGACGACGAGCACGCCTTCGGGCTCGGCATCGGCGGAAACGAATTCGATCTGTGGGAGGGTGGCCATGAATACTCCTGTCGCGGTGCGGTCGATGCCGGGAGCCACCGATGAGTCGGACGGCGCCGGGCGGAGCCTATGATGGATGCGCGAACGGGCTTTGCAAGGTCCGGGTCGCCGGTTACACCGCGTTAACCACGTCGCTTCGCCCTTCTTTAGCCAAGCTGTTGCAGTGTACGAGGGGATGGTCCGGCCTGCGGACTTTCCCGGCAAGGCAGCGTCGGGGCGTGCAACCGGGATGACGATACGAATGACGCTCCTCGAACGCTACGTCTTCAAGGCAGCCTTCGGGTATGCCGCGGGATCGCTGGCGTCGTTGGTGCTCATCGTCTGGATCGTGCAGGCCCTGTCGCGCATCGACATCATCAAGACGACCGCATCCGCTGCCGGCAACATCTTCTGGATCGCGCTGATGCTGCTGCCAGGGCTGGTGGCGGGCGTCCTGCCCTTCGCGGTGCTCATCGGCGCCATCCAGGCACTGAATTCGCTGAATGCCGGCTCCGAGCGGGCGGTGATCGCCGCCTCTGGTGCCTCCCCGAAAGTCGTCACCCGGCCGATCCTGCTGCTCGGGGCGATCGGCGGCCTGATGATTCTCGTTCTCAGCCATGTGGTCGGACCCTATTCGTCGAGCGCCTTCCAGAACGGTCTGCGTTCGATCAACGCCGACACGCTGACGCTCTTCCTCCAGCCCGGGCGATTCGAGCGCGTCCAGTCGGATCTGGTGGTCAGTGTCGGCGACGCCAACGGCTCGGTGATCGAGAGCCTGTTCATTGCTGACACCCGCGATCCCGCCTTCGACCTCACCTATTTCGCCCGCGAAGCGCGCGTGATGGAGGATGACGGTCGCTCGACCCTTCTGCTCTACGATGGCCAGTTGCATCGGCGGAACACGACGGACGGCGGCGTGTCGGTGATCGAGTTCCAGACCTACGCCTTCGATCTCGCCGAGTTGCGGCCTTCGTCGAGCGGCGACTGGATCCGCAGCTCTGAACGCAGCACCTACGAATTGCTGTTTCCCGACCCGAACGACGCGCTGTACCAGTCGAAGCCGCTGAGCCTCGTCGAGGAGGCCACCGATCGCATGACGAGTTGGCTGTATGCGATCGCCTTCGCCCTGTGGGCAGTCGTCGTCGCCGGCGATCCGCGCACCAATCGGCAGGGAACCGGTCCGGCCATGTTCCTCGGCCTTTCCGGCGGTCTCGTACTCAAGGCGCTGGGTTTCGTCGCGCTTTCGCTGATCGAGGAAGGCTATCTCTGGGTGTTTGTCACCTGTCTCCTGCCGCTCGGCGCCATTGCGATCAATCTCCTCCTGATATGGCGCGGCCTCGGCCCCGCCAGCTGGCCGATAGCGGAATGGACGGCCGTGCAGTTCGACCGCATGTCGGCGACGCTCGCCCGGCTGCGCCCGGCCGCGTTTCAGAACGGGTCCGGCGGATGAGGAACTGGACCCTCAACCGTTACTTCTTCCGGCTCTACGTCGTCAGCTTCCTGTCGACGCTGGTCGCCGTCTTCGCCCTGGTCTACCTGATCGACATGATCGAGGTGAGCCGTCGCGGGCGGATGACGGAGTTCGGCTTCGGCGCGATCGCGCTGTTCTCCGCGCTGCGCGTCCCGTCCTTCATGGAACAGGCCTTCCCGTTCATCATCCTGTTCTCGTCGATCTTCACGCTGCTGTCGCTCAGCCGGCGCCTCGAACTGGTTGTGGCCCGCGCCGCCGGCGTATCGATCTGGCAAATCCTGCTGCCGTTCGTCGTCGGCTCGCTGTTTCTCGGCCTGCTCGCGACCTTCGCCTACAATCCGCTGTCGGCCTACGCCAAGGGCCAGGCGGCAGCCTTCGAAGCCGAGACCGCCAGTGCGGGCATGGCACCGAGCTCGGACCAGGTGCCGTGGCTGCGGCAGAATGCCGAAGGGGTCACGTCGATCATCGGGGCGAAGACCGTGGCGCAGAACGGCGTGCTGCTCGGCGAGGTGACCGCCTTCGTCTTCGGCGAGGACGGTCTCGTGCGCGAGCGGGTCGACGCGCCCCAGGCGGTGCTCGGCGATGGCGCCTGGACGCTCGACAAGCCGCGGGTCACGCGTATCGGCAATCCGCCGGAGCACCCGGCGACGTTCCGGCTGCCGACGAGCCTGCGGCCTGAGTTCGTCGAACAGCGACTGGCCGACCCCGAGGCCATCTCGATCTGGGAACTCGGCGACAAGATCGGCGTCGCCGCAAGCCTTGGCTTCAATTCCATGGCTTTTTTGATGCAGTACAACTCGCTCATTGCGCAGCCGGCGCTGTTCGTCGCCATGACGCTGCTGGCCGCGACGGTCGCGACGAGGTTTTCGCGCACCCGCCAGTCTGCTAGGACCTTGGGGAGTGGCGTGTTGGCTGGTTTCGTGTTGTACGTCGTGACGTTTCTGGCGAAGGCACTCGGCAGCAATGCGGTGGTTCCACCGGTTGCAGCCGCTTGGTTTCCAGTGTTGGCAGCAGGATTGTTTGGGGTAACAATCCTGCTCCATCAAGAGGATGGTTAGTATGATTCCGAGGGGGACCGACGGCCGGCGAAGGGGTCTCGCCGTGCCGCGAGTAAAGGGGTTTCTCCTTGCTGGCACGGCGTTTTGCGCGCTTGGCTTCGCAAGCGGCATGTCCTATGCGCAGCCGGCTCTGCCGACCGATTTCCAGGCACCCGAGAACGCCCAGCTGTTTCTCGAGGCCGACACCGTCACCTATGACAGCGACTCCTCCGTCGTTACCGCCGGCGGCGGCGTCCAGATCGACTACGGTTCGTACAAGCTCGTCGCCCAGAAAGTCGTCTACGACCAGAACACCCGCCGTCTGATCGCCACGGGCGATGTGGAACTGCAACAGCCGGACGGGAATCGCGTCTACGCCGACTCGATCGACATCACCGACGATTTCCGTGACGGCTTCGTCCAGGCGTTGCGCATCGAGACCCCGGAGAACACCCGTTTCGCAGCAGCTGGCGCGGTTCGTCGCGACGGCAGCGTCACGACGTTCCAGCAGGGCGTCTACACGGCGTGCGAGGCGTGCGAGGAGAACCCCGAGCGGGCGCCGTTGTGGCAGGTGAAGGCGCGCAAGATCGTCTGGGACCAGACCGAGAAGGAAATCCGCTATTACGGCGCGCAGTTCGAGTTTTTCGGCGCGCCGATCGCCTACCTTCCTTACTTCCAGTCGCCGGACCCGACGGTGAAGCGCAAGTCCGGCTTCCTGCCGCCGGCGTTCCGCTCCTCCGACCAACTCGGATACGGCCTTCGGGTGCCGTATTTCTTCGCCATCGCCGACGACAAGGACGTCACCGTCGCGGGCACCTACTACACCAAGCAGGGATTCCTCGGCGAGATCGAGTACCGGCAGGCCGTCGAGAACGGCTATTTCACCCTGCAGGCCGCCGGCATCGTCCAGCAGGACCCGGACGCGTTCAGCGACGACAACATCTATTCCCCCACCGGCGAATCCCCCGACTTCGCCAACACCGACCGCGGGATGATCGGCACGACCGGCAAGTTCGCGCTCAGCGACCGCTGGACTTTCGGCTGGAACGTCCTTGCCCAGTCGGACGCGAACTTTTCCAACACCTACGAGATCCCCGGGTTCGGCCGGACGCTGCACACGTCGGAAATCTACCTGACGGGTCTCGGCGACCAGAGCTTCTTCGACCTTCGGACGCAGAAATTCGACTACCAGTCGATCAATCCGAGCCTCGAGGATCAGCAGCCGCTCGTGCTGCCCAGCTTCGACTATCAGCGCATCGAGCAGGAGGGCGTCCTCGGCGGCGAGGTCCAGCTCGACCTGAACGTCGCCTCGCTTCACCGCGACGAAGATCAGGTCAGCGCGCTTTGCGCCACGTGGCTCGATAACGGCGCCTGCCAGGTCCCGACAGCAGGGTATCTCTATCGACCTGACCTCAGCCGGTATCTCGGGCTGGAGGGCGATTACACGCGGGCCACCGCTGAGGCAAAGTGGCAGGACAGCTACACGCTCGATTCCGGCCTGGTGCTGAAGCCGATGGCTGGGGTTCGCGGCGATCTCTACACCGCTGACATGAGCTCCGATGGGTTCAACAACGTCCTCTACGATCGGCCCGCGAGTGTCTTCAACCAGGGCACGCTCAGCCTCGACGACTCCGGCGCCCGCGGCATGGCGACGGCGGCGATCGAAGCGCGGTATCCCTATCTGATCGAGACCGCACACACGTCCCACGTGATCGAGCCGATCGCCCAGCTGATCACCCGCCCGGACGAGAACCGCATCGGCCTGGTGCCGAACGAAGACGCCCAGACGCTGGTGTTCAACACCGCCAACCTGTTCGAACTCGACAAGTTCTCCGGCTATGACCGCATCGAGGGCGGCACGCGCGCCAACTACGGCCTGCGCTATGCCGCGACGCTCGATAGCGGCTATTCGCTCGACGCGGTGATCGGCCAGTCCTACCACCTCGCCGGGCTCAACTCGTACGCCCAGACCGATCTCGCCCTGGTCGGCTATGATTCGGGCCTCGAGACCGACAGGTCCGACTACGTGACGTCGTTCGCCGTCGGCACGCCCATCGGCCTCGAGGTGGGAACCCAGATGCGCCTCGACGAGGAGGATTACGCCCTCCAGCGCACGGACATCTACGGCTCCTACGCCTTTGCGGGGGGCAACGCCCGGCTGACCTATACCGACATCGCCGCGCAGCCGACCTACGGCTCGATCGAGGATCGCAGCCAGGTCACCGCCTCCGGCTCCGTGACCTTCGCACCCAACTGGACGGCCTTCGGGGCGCTCGGCTACGACATCGAAAACGAGACGGTGGTCGAGCGGACCTTCGGCGTCGGCTATGCCGACGAGTGCTTCAGCCTGCTCGTCTCCTATTCGGACACTGCGAACCGCTATACGCAGGAGGCCAATTCGACGACGGTGATGTTCACGCTCGGCCTGCGAACCATCTCGGACTTCTCGCAATCCTATGATATCGGGGACAACGACAGCTAGGACGTTGCGGTCCGCCTGACGGCGGCCAGCGTCCTGGATGGCAGTCACGCCGAAATGAGTGGTCCGGATCATCATTTCGCCAGAGCGGGCCTCTAAAGGCACTGCAACCTGCCGTAGCCATCGCCCCGGAGGAGGAGTTTCAGGAACCATGACCGTCCATAACGCCATCAAGCGTGCGGCTCTCGCAATTGTCCTTTCCACCTCGACCGCGGCGGTCGCACCCCTGCTTGCGACGCCGGTGCAGGCCGCGTCCGAAGTCAGCGTCGTCGTCAACCGCCAGCCGATCACCAGCTTCCAGATCCGCCAGCGCGCGGCCTTCCTGCAGTTGCGCCGGGTCGGCGGCAACGCCACCCAGAAGGCCACCGAAGAGCTGATCGACGAGGAGCTGAAGAAGCAGGAAATCCGTCGGCGCGGCATCAACGTTCCCGATACGGCGGTGAACGAGGCCTATGGTCGGTTCGCCAGCGAGAACAACATGAACGAGCAGCAGCTCGCCGAAGTTCTCTCGCGCGCCGGGTTCTCGTCCGATGCGTTCAAGGACTACATCCGGGTGCAGATGGGCTGGGGCCAGGCCGTCCAGGCGCATATGCGCAGTGCCGAGAAGATGAGCGAACAGGACGTCGTGCAGCGCATGCTGGCGCAGGGCGGACAGAAGCCGTCGACGACCGAGTACACGCTGCAGCAGGTGATCTTCGTCATCCCGGAAGGACAGCGCGGCGCCCTGCTCGGCCAGCGCAAGCGCGAGGCCGACGGCATGCGGGCGCGCTTCCAGTCCTGCGACGCGACCTACACCTTCGCCAAGGGGCTGCGCGACGTCACCGTCCGCGACCTTGGACGTGTCGCCCAGCCGGAACTCCCGGCGCTCTGGAAGGACGACGTCATCAAGGCCGGCAACGGCAAGACGACACCCGCCAAGGAAACCGAGCGCGGCGTCGAATACATCGCCATCTGCGGCAGCCGCAGCATCTCGGACGACAAGGTCGCCGCGATGGTGTTCCAGTCCAGCGACCTCGCCAAGCTCGGCGAACAAAGCGGCGGTCCCGACGGCGCCTTCCTGAAGAAACTGCGCGACGAGGCGCAGATCAGCCGCCGATGAGCGACAGTGATCGCCGCGATCGGCTGCCGCCGGTCGCGGTCACGCTCGGCGAGCCGTCCGGCGTCGGGCCCGATATCGTCCTCGCCATTCATGCCGCCTGCCATCCTGATCTGCCGGGCTTCTTCGTCCTGGCCGATCCCCGCATGCTTGCGGCTCGCGCTGCGCGGCTGGGCATTCCCCTGTCGATCCATCCGATCTGTGCCCCGCACGAAGCGGCCGATACGCCGCGTGGCGCGCTCGCCGTCCTGCCGCTGGTCAATCGCCAGGGCGAGACCCCGGGCCACATCGACCCCGACAATGCCGCCGGGACGATCGAATCCATCGACCGCGCGACGGCGCTCGTCCTTGCCGGCGAGGCCTCGGCGCTCGTCACCGGGCCGATCGACAAGAAGGCGCTCTACGATGTCGGCTTCCGGCATCCGGGGCATACCGAATATCTTGCCGATCTCTGCGAAAGGCGGCTCGGCCGACCGTTCACGCCGGTCATGTTGCTGACCGGGCCGGATCTATCCTGCGTCCCCGTCACCATCCATATCCCCCTCGCCGAGGTTCCAGGCCAGTTGACGAGCGAATTGATCGAAACGACCTGCCGCATCGTCGCAGAGGACTATCGCACGCGGCTCGGCATTGCTTCGCCGCGCCTTGCGGTCTCGGGTCTCAATCCGCACGCCGGCGAGAAGGGCGCGATCGGCACCGAGGAGGAAACGGTGATACGCCCGGCTATCGAGCGATTGCGTGCCTCGGGCATCGACGCCTTCGGGCCGATGCCGGGCGACACGATGTTCCACGCCGAGGCGCGCCGCAGCTATGACGTGGCGGTGTGCATGTATCACGACCAGGCGCTGATCCCGGCCAAGACGCTCGCCTTCGACCAGACGGTCAACGTGACGCTCGGCCTGCCGATCATCCGCACCTCGCCCGATCACGGGACCGCGGCTGATATCGCCGGCACCGGCAAGGCGCGGCCCGACAGCTTCCTTGCCGCGCTTCGCCTCGCCGGGCGCATGGCAGCCGCTTCGACCCACCCGGCGGCCATCGGGTGAGCCCGATCGACCCGCTGCCGCCATTGCGGACCGTCCTTTTTGAGTACGGGCTGGAGCCAAGGCGCAGCCTCGGCCAGAACTTCCTGCTGGACCTCAACCTGACCGCCAGGATCGCGCGGCAGGCGCAGCCGCTCGAAGACGCGACGATCGTCGAAATCGGGCCCGGTCCCGGCGGCCTGACGCGGGCGCTGCTCGCCGAGGGTGCCGGACGGGTGATTGCGATCGAGAAGGATTCGCGCTGCCTGCCGGCGCTGCACGCCATCGCCGCGCATTACCCCGGACGGCTGGAGATCATCGAAGCCGACGCGCTGAAGCTGGATATCGCGTCGATCGCCCATGAGGGCCCGCTGAAGGTCGTCGCCAACCTGCCCTACAATGTCGGGACGCAGCTGCTGCTCAACTGGATCGCGACGCCGACATGGCCGCCTTCCTGGGAGAGCCTGACGCTGATGTTTCAGCGCGAGGTGGCCGAGCGCATCGTCGCGGCACCCGGCTCCGACCATTACGGCCGGCTGGGCGTTCTCGCCGGCTGGCGAACCGTCTCGCGCATCGCTTTCGACGTTTCGCGCGAGGCGTTCACGCCGCCACCCAAGGTGACCTCCTCGGTGGTGCGGATCGTACCCCGGCCAGAACCGGAGCCCGTCGCCCTCGCTGCGCTGGAAACGGTAACGGCCGCGGCCTTCGGACAGCGGCGGAAGATGCTGCGCCAGAGCCTCAAGGCGCTCGGCGGCGAGGCCCTGCTCGGCCGCGCCGGCATCGACCCGCAGCGGCGGGCGGAGACCCTGTCGGTGGCCGAGTTCGTCAGTATCGCCCGGTTGTTAGGCTGATCGGCCGATAATCCGATTCCGGGCCTTCAGGCGATTTCTTCGGACAGCAGCTGCGCCGTGAAGTCGTAGAGTCCCGGCCGGCGGTCGCGGCGCAACCGCTCGGCGTTGATGATCGAGCGGACCGCCGAGAAGGCGCGGTCGAGATCGTCGTTGATCACCACGTAGTCGTAGTCGCGCCAGCGGGCGATCTCCACGCGGGCGTTCTTGAGGCGCACGGCGATGGTCTCGCCGGAATCCTCCGCGCGGCGCAGCAGCCGCGTCTTCAGCTCGGCCATGGACGGCGGCAGGATGAAGATCGAGACGATGTCGGCCTTCGCCTGGCGCTGCAGCTGCAGCGCGCCCTGGTAGTCGATGTCGAACAGCATGTCTCGCCCGTCCTGCATCGCCTTCTCGGCGGCCACGCGGGGTGTGCCGTAGAGATTGCCGTGCACCTCCGCCCATTCGAGCAGGGCGCCGCCCTCACGCATCTGGTGAAACGCCTCGCGCTCGATGAAGTGGTAGTGCACGCCATCGATCTCACTCGCCCGGCGCTTGCGGGTCGTCACGCTGACCGAGAGCATGAACAGCGGGTCGGAATCGAGCAGGGTCCGGGCGATCGTCGACTTGCCGGCGCCGGACGGCGAGGAAAGGACGAGCATGAGGCCGCGACGGGCGATCTTGATGGGCGATTCAGTGTCGAAGATCGACGTCATTCTAGATTCTGCACCTGTTCACGGAATTGATCGATCACGACCTTCAACTCCAGCCCGATGGCGGTGAGCGAGGTCGCGTTCGACTTGGAGCAGACCGTATTCGATTCGCGGTTGAATTCCTGCGATAAAAAGTCGAGCCGCCGCCCGATCGGTCCGCCGTGGTCGAGCAGTGCGCGCGCTGCGTCGACATGCGCCCTGAGACGGTCGAGTTCCTCGCGAATGTCGGCCTTCGTCGCCAGGAGCGCTGCCTCCTGATGCAGGCGGGCCTCGTCGAGCCGTGCATCCGCGCCCAGGAGATCGGCGACCTGCGACGCCAGTCTTTGCCTGATGGCCTCTAGCGAGCGCGCCGGGTCCGCTTCGGCGCGTTCGACGAGCGACGCGATCTCGTCCACGCGCATCAGCAGGATCTCGCGCAGGGCGTCGCCCTCCGACTGACGGGCGATGGCCAGCGCATCGAGGGCAGCGGCGAAGCCATCGGTCACGGCGGCATGTCGCCGGGCCTCGACCTCCGGCTCCGGCCGGGCTTCGGCGATGTCGACGACGCCCTTGATCGCGAGGATGCCATCGGCCGTCGGCGCGGCGGCATGGCCATCCGCAACGAGCCGGGACGACAGCGTCAGCACGCGAGCCAGCATGGCGTCGTTGACGATGAATTCGGGCAAGCTGGCTTCGCGCTTGAGCTGCAGGCTGGCCTGGATGTTGCCGCGCGACAGGCGGGAGCTGGCAAGGCGTCGCAGCCCGGCCTCGATCGGCTCGAAACCCGGCGGCAGGCGCAGCCGCATGTCGAGGCTCTTGCCGTTGACGGAGCGAAGCTCCCAGACGAACTCGATGCCCTCGGCGAAGTCTTCGTGGCGGGCAAAGCCCGTCATGCTCTGGACGGGCATGGCCTGACCCCTCTTGCGTTCAGCCGCCGACGGGGCGCCGCCCCGTCACTCGGCCGCTTCGGCCGCGGCCCGCTGCTGGCGTTCGTATTCGCGGTATCGCTGGACGTTGCGGTTGTGCTCGTCCAGCGTCTCGGCGAAGACGTGCCCGCCGGTCCCGTCGGCGACGAAGTAGACGTCATCGGTTTCGAGCGGATTGGCCACGGCTTCCAGCGCCGCACGCCCCGGATTGGCAATCGGGCCGGGCGGCAGGCCGTTGATCCGATAGGTGTTGTAGGGCGTGTCGCTCTCGATGTCGGACTGGGTGACCGGCGCGTCGCTCGGCTTTCCGGCACCGCCATAGACGCCATAGAGGAACGTCGGATCCGACTGCAGCCGCATGCCCTTGCGCAGCCGGTTGACGAAGACCGACGCCACGTGCGGTCGCTCGCTGTCCACACCAGTCTCACGCTCGACGATGGAGGCAAGCGTGAGGAACTGGCCGATATCGTCGACCGGCACCTCCGGGTCGCGGGTCTCCCATATCTCGGCCACGAGCCGGTCCTGGGCGTCCTTCATGCGCTGGATGAGGGCCTTCCGGCTGTCGCCGCGCTGGACCAGATAGGTGTCCGGACGCAGCGTGCCCTCGGGCAGCAGTTCGGGCATCTCGCCGGTGAGAACCTCCGACGCGGCAACCCGGTCGTAGATGCGCTGCACGGTCCAGCCTTCCGGGATCGTCACGGAGTGGACGATCGACTTGCCGCTGCGCAGTTGTTCCATCACGCCGCGCATCGAGACGCCGGGCGTGAAGGCGTATTCGCCGGGCTTCAGCTCGCCGCCGGCGCCGGCAAACCGAACGCCGTACTCGAAGACCTGCGCGTCGCTGATGATCCCCTCGCGCTCCAGCCCGGCCGCGATGGTCTGCGCGCCGGAACCGCTGGGCACCACATAGGTGGCTTCCTGGCGAAGCGGACCCTCGCCCTCGAACTCTCCCGCGCCCCAGTAGATCACGGCGCCGGCTGCCAGCATCACGAACAGCACCGCCGACAGGCAGAAGTTGAGGAAGATGACGATCTGGCTGCGGGCATGGCGCGAACGCCGCGGCGGCAAGGGAGCCGGCGACGGGCGCAACTCGCGGGCCGCCCTGCGGCGCTCGCGTCTTGAATCGGCTCCCGAGTCCTGGCTCACCGGATGGTCCCCCGAATGTGTTGCCGTGACCGCCGAAGCATCACTGGAATGTGGCGAAAGCCCGGACGCCTGAACGCGCCCGGCCTGTCAATTCGCGGGACTATTCGTCCACGCGCCGCAGGATCAGCGACGCGTTGGTTCCGCCGAATCCGAAGGAGTTCGACAGCGCGATGTTGATCTCTTTCTCGCGCTTCACGTGCGGCACGAGATCGATCTTCGTCTCGACCGACGGATTGTCGAGATTGAGCGTCGGCGGCGCGACATTGTCGCGGATCGCCAGCGCCGAGAAGATCGCTTCCACTGCACCCGCGGCACCGAGCAGGTGGCCGATGGCCGACTTGGTCGAGGACATCGAGATGCCCTCTGCCGCGTCGCCGAGCAGACGTTCGATCGCCCGGAGCTCGATCTCGTCGCCGAGCGGCGTCGAGGTGCCGTGGGCGTTGACGTAGTCGATATCGGAAGGGGTGATGCCGGCCCGCTTCATCGCTGCCGACATGCAGCGGAAGGCGCCGTCGCCGTCTTCCGACGGGGCGGTGATGTGGTAGGCGTCGCCAGACATGCCGTAGCCGATGACTTCGGCATAGATGCGCGCGCCGCGTGCCTTGGCGTGCTCGTAATCCTCGAGAACGACGATGCCGGCGCCCTCGCCCATCACGAAGCCGTCGCGGTCACGGTCGTAGGGACGCGAGCCGCGGGTCGGGTCGTCGTTGAAATGCGTCGACAGCGCCCGGCAGGCGGCAAAGCCGGCAACGGCGAGTCGCGACACCGGCGATTCCGCGCCGCCGGCGACCATCACGTCGGCATCGCCAAGCGCGATGATCCGCGCGGCGTCGCCGATCGCGTGGGCACCCGTCGAACAGGCGGTGACCACGGAATGATTCGGCCCTTTGAGACCATTGCGAATCGACACGTGGCCAGACGCGAGGTTGATCAGGCTGCCGGGGATGAAGAACGGGCTGACCCGGCGGGGGCCCTTTTCGGCAAGGATCAGCGCACTGCGCTCGATGCCCTGCAGGCCGCCGATACCCGAACCGATCAGAACGCCGCTGGCGATCTGGTCCTCGTAGGTTTCGGGATGCCAGTCGGCGTCGTCCAGCGCCTCGGAGGCGGCAGCCATCGCGAAGACGATGAAATCATCGACCTTGCGCTGCTCCTTCGGCTCCATCCATTGATCTGGATTGAAGGTGCCGTCTTCACCGGCCCCACGCGGAATCTGTCCGGCAATCTGGCAAGCGAGGTCACCGACCTCGAAATGCTCGATCCGCTTCAGACCGCTCTCGCCGTTCAGGAGGCGTTTCCATGTGACGCCGGCACCGGCCCCAAGGGGGCTGACCATGCCGACGCCAGTAATTACAACTCGTCTCATCAATTGCTCAATCGCTGAGGCGGACGCTCCGCCCGAAGCGTCAGGCCTGATTCTTCTCGATGAACTTCACCGCGTCGCCGACGGTGAGGATCGTCTCGGCGGCATCGTCCGGGATCTCGACGCCGAACTCTTCCTCGAAGGCCATGACGAGCTCGACCGTGTCGAGGCTGTCGGCACCGAGATCGTCGATGAAGCTGGCGTTCTCGGTGACCTTCTCCTGCTCGACGCCCAGATGTTCGACGACGATCTTCTTCACTCGCTCGGCGGTATCGCTCATTGTCAGTCCTCTATTGCGATGGTGCTGCCGCATTCGTTAGACGCGGGGCGGCGCTTTATCAAGCGGCGCCGGCATTTCGGTCATGCGCCAGCTTTGGATCGAATGGTTCGGTGGCGCGGCGCTTACCACGCCGCGACGCGGGGGCCAAGGGAAAGCCCAAGGATCAGATCATCACCATGCCGCCGTTGACGTGCAGCGTCTGGCCGGTGACGTAGCCGGCCTGATCGGACGCCAGATAGACCGCGGCGGCGGCGATGTCGCCCCCCTCGCCCATCCGCTTCATGGGAATGGCCCCCATGATGCCGTCCTTCTGCTTGTCGTTCAGCTTGTCGGTCATCGCGCTGGTGATGAAGCCCGGGGCGATGCAGTTGACCGTCACATTGCGCGAGGCGATCTCCTGCGCCAGCGATTTCGAGAAGCCGATCATGCCTGCCTTGGCGGCGCAATAATTGGCCTGGCCGGGATTGCCGGTGACGCCGACGATCGAGGTGATGTTGATGATTCGCCCGTGCCGGCGACGCATCATCGGATGGGTGATGCCGCGCGTCAGCCGGAAGGCGGCGGTGAGATCGACTTCGATGACGCTGTCCCAGTCGTCGTCCGACATCCGCACGAACAGCCCGTCGCGGGTGATGCCGGCATTGTTGACGAGGATGTCGACGCCCTGCATCTCCGCTTCGGCAGTTTCGGCCAGCGCCTTCTGCGCGTCGCGGTCGGCAAGGTCGGCGGGAAACACCATGGTGCGCTCGCCGAGTTCGGCGGCGAGTGCGTCGAGCTTCTCCCGCCGCGTGCCGTGCAGGCCCACCGTGGCGCCGGCGGCGTGGAACGCGCGTGCGATCGCCTCGCCGATGCCGCCGCTGGCGCCGGTGACGAGCGCCTTGCGCCCGGTCAGATCAAACATCTGGTTTCCTTCCCTGATCGTTACCGTGGCTCCTGGCCCCAGGCCTTCAGCCCCGTTCTCCGGAAAATGCCCGGACCTCGTCAACCGTCCCGATGGCAGACGTAACGAGGTTCTTGTCGATACGGCGGGCGAGCCCGCTCAGCACCTTGCCGCTGCCGATCTCGACCAGCCTCGTCACCCCGTTACGAGCGAGGAACTCGACGCTCTCGCGCCAGCGGACCTGCCCGGTCACCTGGCGGACCAGGCGCTCACGAATCTCGTCCGGCGCCGATGTCGGGCTGGCCGTGACGTTCGATATGACCGGGATGGAAGGCGCGGCGATGACGGTCTCGGCCAGAGCTGCCTGCATGCGTTCGGCCGCCGGCTGCATCAGCCGGCAGTGAAAGGGTGCGGAGACGGACAGCGGGATGGCACGCTTGGCGCCGCGCTCCGGCGCCAACGCCACGGCGCGGTCGATGGCCGCCTTGTCGCCGGAAATGACGATCTGTCCGCCGCCATTGTCGTTCGCGGGCTCGCAGACCTGCCCCTCGGCCGCAGCCTCGCAGAGGGCGAGGACCGCATCTGCGTCGAGGCCGAGAATGGCGGCCATCGCACCTTCGCCCTGCGGGACGGCCATCTGCATCGCAGTGCCGCGGATGCGCAGCAGCCGGGCCGTGTCGGCGGCGGTGATCGCGCCGGCGGCGGCCAGCGCCGAGTATTCGCCGAGCGAGTGGCCGGCGACGTAGCGCGCCTCGGTCAGGCTGAAGCCTTTGGCCTCGAGCGCCCGCAGCGCCGCCATCGACACCGCCATCAGCGCCGGCTGGGCATTGGCCGTCAGGGTCAGCTGGTCTTCCGGTCCGTCGAAGATCAGCGTCGAGAGCTTCTCGCCCAGCGCCTCGTCGACTTCCTCGAAGATGGCACGGCTTTCAGCGAACGAGTCATAGAGCGTCCGGCCCATGCCGACGCTCTGACTGCCCTGTCCCGGAAAAACCAATGCCATGGCCATGCGCCATCTCCTGTGATCTCTTGTCGGCGAATGCCCGCAATGATTGCCGCCGCCGTCTCCTGTCAAGGCTGCGGGGCGGAAGTGCGGCGCTTCCCGTCCGCCGGCAAGACGTCCGAGGGGTTGAAACCCCACCGGAAACCCGGTACTTGCACCCCGTTACTGCTCGGGCCTCAGCTGGGGGCTGAACGGAAGGCTGCCGCTGTGCCGGCAACAGGGTGCCATAGAAGGCATCGGCTTCCCGTGTCTCCGCTCTCGACCGTTCTCGTACAGGCGCCTTTCCACATCGTCCCGGGTCACCGGGTTCGCAGGGAAGTCGACGAGGCTTAGCCGCTGTACCCGGGCAGATGCGAACGAAACAATGGAAAGGCGATAGCGCATGGCTCTTTACGAGCACGTATTTCTTTCGCGCCAGGATATCTCGAACCAACAGGTCGAGGCTCTCGTCGAGCAGTATCGTGGCGTTCTCGAGGCCAATGGCGGCTCGGTCGGCAAGGTCGAGAACTGGGGCCTCAAGACCCTCACCTACCGGATCAACAAGAACCGGAAGGCCTATTACACGCTGATGAACATCGACGCCCCTTCGGCGGCGGTCCAGGAGATGGAGCGCCAGATGCGCTTCAACGAAGACATCCTTCGCTACATCACCATCCGCGTCGAAGAGCACGAAGACGCCCAGTCGGTGATGATGCAGAAGCGCGACGACCGGCCCCGCCGTGGCGGCCGCGACGATCGCGGTGACCGGGGCGACCGTCCCCGCCGTGACGATGACCGCCCGCGTCGCGATCGCGACGATGACCGCCCGCGCCGCAGCCGTGACGATTCGGAGTAAGAAAACATGGTCGATATCGCTCAGCTTCCCACCCGCCGGCCGTTTCATCGCCGCCGCAAGTCCGACCCGTTCGCCGGCACCGATTCGCCGAAGATCGACTACAAGGACGTTCGTCTCCTGCAGCGCTACATTTCCGAGCGCGGCAAGATCGTCCCGTCGCGGATCACCGCCGTATCGCAGAAGAACCAGCGGGCCCTCGCCCGTGCGATCAAGCGCGCCCGCTTCCTCGGCCTTCTGCCCTACGTCCTGAAGTAGGACTTCGATACCGGGAGACGGCGCATGCGCGCCGCCTCCCGTCCCTCGCGCGTCAGGCCGCCGCGGGACACGACCAAGCCTAGTTGGGGCGATCGCCTCTAACTGCCGCGAGCAGGACAGCGCACCGAAGATGAAGCCAACCACAATCGTCATTGCCGTGGCCTCGGGCCTAGCCAGCGCGCTGCTGTTTGCCGGCATCGTGCTGCAATCGGCGTCGGCGGTGAGTCTTGCTCTCGCCGCCCCGATCCCCATCGCCATCGCCAGCCTCGGCTGGGGCTCGGTCGCCGGTTTCATCGCAGCGGCGATCGCCGGCGCGACGATCTTTGCGGTCACCCTCTCCGTTCCCAGTGCCCTGACGCTGCTCATCTCCATGGCGATCCCGACGGCCGTTGCCGGGCACCTGGCGGGTCTGGCACGTCCGGCCGAGGCACCGATGCGGGCCGCCAACGGCAATGTCCCCGCCACGCCGCCACTCGACTGGTACCCGCTCGAGCGGGTGCTGATGGCGATCACCGCCATGGCGACGGCGGCCTGCCTGTTTCTCGGCTGGATGCTCGGCTACGACGCTCAGCTGTTCGTCCCGGCCGTCGCCCAGGCGCTCGGCGAAGGCGGCGTCGCCGGACCCGATGCACCAGACCAGGAACAGTTGCGCGAACTCGCCAGCCTCGTCGTGTCGCTGGTGCCGTTCGTCCAGCCGGCGATGCTGACGATCATCCTGGTCATCGGGCTCTATCTCGGTGCCACCGTGACCCGCATCTCCAACCGCCTGCCGCGGCCGCGCGACGACATTCCTTCGATCGCCGGCCTGCCGCGGACAACGCTGTTGGTCTTTGCCGCCGGCCTTGGCGCGGTCCTCGCCGGCGGCACGCTCGGCCTCATCGGCGCGGTCATCGTCGGGGCCTTCGGCGCAGCTTACACGCTGATCGGCCTGGCCGCTCTTCACCGCCGCAGCCGCGGGCGACCCGGCCGCGGCCTGGTGCTGTTCACCAGCTATGCGGCGATCCTGCTGCTCTCATTCCCGCTCCTCGTCTTCCTGGGGCTCGGGCTTTTCCAGACCTGGCGACACGGCGACGGCACGACCTCGCCTGCCAGCCAGTAAACGACGCATTCAACCCCTCCAGAAAGGAACTCAACATGGACGTCATTCTTCTCGAACGCATCGCTCGCCTCGGCCAGATGGGCGACACCGTGAAGGTGCGCGACGGCTACGCGCGCAACTTCCTCCTGCCGACCGGTCGCGCCCTGCGCGCCAACGAGGCGAACCGCGCCAAGTTCGAATCGCAGAAGACCCAGCTCGTTCAGCGCAACGAAGAGCGCAAGTCGGAAGCCCAGGAGATCGCCAAGGGTCTCGAGGGTCGCAGCTTCGTCGCGGTCCGCTCCGCCGGCGAGACCGGTCAGCTCTACGGTTCGGTCTCGACGCGCGACATCGCCGATCTTTTGGCAGCCGACGGCTTCAAGGTCGGCCGCAACGAGATCGAGCTGCGCCAGCCGATCAAGGCGATCGGCGTCCATGCGATCTCCGTCGCGCTGCACCCGGAGGTCTCGGTCCTCATCAACGTCAACGTCGCCCGTTCGCCGGACGAAGCCGAGCGCCAGTCGCGCGGTGAGGATCTGACCTCGGCCGATGCGATCTACGGCATCGACGAGGAGGAAGAGTTCGACGAGGACGAGGAAGCCGAGGGCGAAGCCACCGAGGAAGAGGGCACCGAGACGGCCGCGCCCGACGCCGAGGAAGAGGCCGACGAGGCGCGCTAAGCGCCTTGCAGGCCGGATCCGGCGCGTCTGTCGCGGTCGCCAGCCGGTGACGCAGAGTAAACACGAGTATGGGGGCTCCACACGGTGGGGCCCCTTTTCATATGTTCAGTGCGGGTATTAACTTCGGTTCGCAATGCAATGGGCGAAGCAACTCCCGGCGGCGTTGACGCCGTCGAGGTTCTTCAGGCTACGGCCAGGAGATCGGCATCCATGAACCGCATACTTTCCGTCTTCCTTTCTCACCTCTTCAAATCCGGCAACCTCACCATCACCGACGCATCCGGCAACGTCACGCAGTGGGGCGACGGTACCGGCGATCCGCTGCACATCCGCTTCAACACGAAGGCGGCGGAACGCGCCGTCGGGCTCCATCCAGGTTTGAAATTCGGCGAGACCTACATGGACGGCGGCCTCGATATCGTCTCCGGGTCGATCTACGAGGTGCTGGCTTTGATCTTTGCGAATGCCGACAGGGGCGACGCCGCCCGCGAGCCCTGGATGCGGGCGATCGCGCGGATGCGTCTCCTCTACCGCCGCCATATCCAGAACAACACGCCGACGCGGGCGAGAGCCAACGTCCAGCATCATTACGACCTGTCGGGCGCCCTCTACGACCTCTTCCTCGACGCCGACCGGCAGTATTCCTGCGCCTATTTCGAAACGCCGGACGCGACGCTGGACGACGCGCAGATCGCAAAGAAGCGGCATATCGCCGCCAAGCTGTATTACGATCGCCCCGGGCTGCGTACCCTCGACATTGGCTGCGGCTGGGGCGGCATGGGGCTTTATCTCGCCCGGCAGCTGCGGGCCGAGGTCACCGGCATCACCTTGTCGGACGAACAGCTCGCGATCGCCCGGCAGCGCGCGGAGAATTCGGGCCTCGCCGACCGCGCGCAGTTCCGGATCGAGGACTATCGCGACGTGACGGGGCCGTTCGACCGGATCGTGTCGGTCGGCATGTTCGAGCATGTCGGCGTCGATTTCTACGACGACTATTTCAGCCGCTGCGCCGAGCTGCTCAAAGCGGACGGCGTGATGCTCCTCCATACGATCGGCCGGTTCGAGGAGCCGGCGAACACCAATGCGTTCATCGCCAAATACATCTTCCCCGGCGGCTACATCCCGTCCCTGTCGCAGGTTACCGCGGCCGTCGAGCGCGCCGGGCTGATCGTCACCGATGTCGAGGTGCTGCGCCTGCATTATGCCGAGACGCTGCGCCACTGGCGCGAGCGGTTCGCCGCCCGGCGCGACGAGGCCAGGGCGCTCTACGACGAGCGGTTCTGCCGGATGTGGGAGTTCTATCTCGCGGCCTCGGAAGCCTCGTTCCGCTGGCAGGACCTGGTGGTCTTCCAGATCCAGCTGACGAAGTCGCGCGAGGCCCTGCCATTGACCCGCGACTACATGTTCGAGGCCGAGGCCCGGCTGCGCGAGCGCGACGATGCCGACGCCGCAGCTGCATCTCGGGAAGGCGCCTGGCCGGAACGCTGCGCAGCGGAGTGACCGAAGGTCACGGACCGTGGGTGCCACGCCTCCGGCAGCGCGGCGCGAGTCGGTGCCAAGTCGCCTTTATCCACAGGCTGCCGATCCCCTTGAACGCCTGCCGGCGGCCATTCAGCGACGGTTCTCCCCATAGTTCATCACAGGCTGCGCCTCGCCCACACCGCGTTCCGTCAAGCACGCAGACTGCTAGGCCCACGGCGCCGGCTCGTGTAGGCAGAGTGTCATACAGAATCGTGGTCGGGGGTGACGCGGCATGGCGGATGCGGCGCGGAAATTGGACGAGGACGCGGCGGCACTTTACCGCGAGGCGCCGAACAATATCGAGGCGGAGCAGGCCCTGCTCGGCGCGATGCTCGTCAACAACGATGCCTATTACGTCGTCCACGACTTCCTGAAGCCGGACCATTTCTTCGAGCCGCTGCACCGCGAGATCTTCTCCAAGACCTCCGAGATGATCCGGATGGGCAAGATCGCCAACCCGGTGACGATCAAGACCTTCCTCGCCGCCAACGACAAGGTCGGCGAGCTGACGGTGGCGCAGTATCTCGCCCGGCTCGCGGCCGAAGCCACGACCATCATCAACGCCACCGACTATGGCCGGGCGATCTACGACCTGGCGATGCGCCGCTCGCTGATCCGGATCGGCGAGGACATGGTCAACATCGCCTTCGACGCGCCGCTCGACATGGAGCCGAAGGGCCAGATCGAGGACGCCGAGCGGCGGCTGTTCGAGCTTGCCGAGACCGGCCGCTACGACGGCGGCTTCCAGTCCTTCACCGAGGCGGTGACGCTGGCGGTGCAGATGGCGACGGCGGCCAAGGACCGCGACGGCGGCCTGTCCGGCGTTTCCTCCGGCATCATTGGCCTCGACCGGCGGATGGGCGGGCTGCAGTCGTCGGATCTGATCATCCTTGCCGGCCGACCGGCGATGGGCAAGACGTCGCTCGCCACCAACATCGCCTTCAATATCGCCGCCGCCTACGAGCCGGCCGAGCAGGCCGACGGCTCCTTCAAGGCGAAGAACGGCGGCGTCGTCGGCTTCTTCAGCCTCGAAATGTCGGCCGAGCAGCTGGCCACCCGTATCATTTCCGAGCAGACGGAGATCTCGTCCTCGAAGATCCGGCGCGGCAACATCAACGACCAGGAGCTGACCAAGCTGATCGCCTGTTCGGAGATGATGCAGAAGCTGCCGCTCTACATCGATCAGACGGGTGGTATCTCGATCGCCCAGCTCGCCGCCCGGGCCCGACGCCTGAAGCGCCAGCGCGGCCTCGACGTCATGGTCATCGACTATGTCCAGCTAATGCAGGGCTCGTCGAAGAACTCGCAGAACCGCGTCCAGGAAATCACCGAGATCACCACCGGCCTGAAGGCTCTGGCGAAGGAACTGTCGGTGCCGATCATCGCGCTGTCGCAGCTGTCGCGCCAGGTGGAAAGCCGAGAGGACAAGCGCCCGCAGCTCTCCGACTTGCGCGAATCGGGCTCGATCGAGCAGGACGCCGACGTGGTGATGTTCGTCTATCGCGACGAATACTACCTCTCGAACCGCGAGCCGAAGCCCGGCACCGACGAGCATCTGAAATGGGAGCAGGCGCTGAATGAGGCGCGTGGCAAGGCCGAGGTGATCATCGCCAAGCAGCGCCACGGACCGACCGGCACCGTGCCCCTCGCCTTCCAGGCCGAATACACGCGCTTCACCGACCTGGCGGACGACACCTATCTGCCCGAGCGCTACGAATAGGCACCGTCGTGTCCGAACTTGCTAAGGACCGCGCCGTGTCGTCCCGAATGCCGGTGCTGGAGATCGACCGCGCGGCGCTTCAGTCCAACTGGCGGACGCTGGCGGCTCGCCAGCCGTGCGCGCGCACCGGCGCGGCGGTGAAGGCGGACGGCTACGGGCTCGGCGCTGCCCCCGTCGCGACAGCGCTGCACGAAGCCGGCTGCCGCGACTTCTTCGTCGCCTGGGCGTCGGAAGGCGTGGCCGTGCGGAAGGCTTTGTCGCAGGCAGGGGCCGACCCAGGCGCCACGCAGATCTTCGTTCTGCAGGGCCTGGAGCCGGCGACCGTCCCCCTGCATCTCCGGCACGACCTCGTCCCGGTGCTCTCGACGCCGGACGACGTCGCCGTCTGGCAGGATGGGCTGAGCACGGCCGGCGCGCGAGCCCCTGCGGCCCTGCAGGTGGAGACCGGGATGAACCGCCTCGGGCTCGACGACGGCGAAACGCACAAAGCCGCTGCGCTGGCCGTTTCCGGAGATCTGCCGCTCTGCCTGGTGATGAGCCACCTCGCCTCCGCCGACGAGGCGACGGCGCAAAGCGCCGAGCAGCTGCAGCGGTTCCTGGCGCTGTCCGCGCTTTTCCCCGGCGTGCCGCGCTCGCTGTCCAATTCAGCCGGCACCTTTCTCGGGTCCGATTACGGCTTCGACCTGACCCGCCCCGGCATCGGCCTCTATGGCGGCCGCGCCGGGCTCGCCGGCGCGTTGCAGCCGGTCGCCCGCCTCACCGCCGCGATCCTGCAGCTGCGCACCGCCCAAGCCGGCGAGGCCGTCGGCTACGGCGCGGCGACGCGGCTCGACCGCGACACGCGGATCGCCACCGTCGGCATCGGCTATGCCGACGGCCTGCCGCGCGCCGCCTCCGGCGCCGGCATCGCGTTGCGCCCGCTGTTCCCCGCCGCCGACGCCCTGCTCGCCGGGCAGCGCGTGCCGGTCATCGGCCGCATCTCGATGGACATGACGCTGCTCGACGTCTCGGCGCTGCCGCAAGACGCCGTCAGGCCCGGCGATCGGGTCGAGTTCTTTGGACCGGGCGTCGCGATCGACGAGGTCGCCGCGGCGGCGGGGACGATCGCCTACGAACTCTTGACCGGCATGGGCAAGCGGGTGGAACGACGCTGGACCTGACGGTCGTCGAATGTCCGGGCCGCGGCCCTATGGCTTCGACGCTGCGCCAGCGGCCATCTCGCCGAGCATCGCCAGTTCATCTGCCCCGACGACCGCCGCGCCGAGCAGCAGGAGTCCGTGCAGGACGAGGATCGCCCGCAGCCGCGAACGGAACGGCTCCTTCTGCGTCTTGTGGCGCAGCCGGCGCTGCGCCACGACCGCACCGACGCTGCCGCCGATCAGCGCAAGCCCGAGCAGCCGGCGCTCCGGCACGCGGCGCCGGCCACGCACCGCCCTCGCCTTGTCGTAGGCGAAGGCGGCATAGGCCGCGACGTTGACAACGAGCAGATAGACGAGGACGGCGGGGATCATGGGAGCTCCGGACAGGGCCGCACCCTGCCCTCGCCGTTTCGCCGCGCCCGAAGGCGCGACGTTCGGCAGAACCGGAACGGATACGGCCCGCAGTAACGCAATGGCGGCATCCGCGGTAGAGCCGCCCTTGTTTCTGATTTGTTCTCCCTTCATATTGGCGAAACTCCCGTTCGACGAAAGACCGCATGGCCAAGCCCAAACTCTCCTTCATCTGCCAGAACTGCGGCTCGGTGACCGCCCGCTGGCAGGGCAAGTGCGAATCCTGCGGCGAGTGGAACACCATCGTCGAGGAAAACTCCGCCGGCGGCATCGGCGGTGGCCCGCAGGGCGCCTCGCGGCGGCGCGGCCGCCCGTCGGCCTTGCTGCCGCTTTCCGGCGAGATGGAGGAAGCGCCGCGGATCATCTCGAAGATCGACGAGCTCGACCGGGCGCTCGGCGGCGGCATCGTCCGCGGCTCGGCGATCCTGATCGGCGGCGACCCTGGCATCGGCAAGTCGACGCTGCTGATGCAGGCGGCGGCCGCCCTTTCCCGCAACGGCCACAGCGTCGTCTACGTCTCCGGTGAGGAGGCGGTGGCGCAGGTTCGCCTTCGGGCGCAGCGGCTGAAGGCCGCCGACACCGACGTGCAGCTGATGGCCGAGACCAATGTCGAGGACATTCTGGCGACGCTGGCCGAGGCGCGGCGGCCGGACCTCGTCATCATCGACTCGATCCAGACCCTCTGGTCGGACATGGCCGATTCAGCGCCCGGCACCGTTACCCAGGTACGGGCCGGCGTCCAGGCGATGGTGCGCTTCGCCAAGGCCAGCGGCGCGGCGGTGATCCTCGTCGGCCACGTCACCAAGGAGGGCCAGATCGCAGGGCCGCGCGTCGTCGAGCACATGGTCGACGCCGTCCTCTATTTCGAGGGCGAAGGCGGCCATCACTACCGGATCCTGCGGACTGTGAAGAACCGCTTCGGCCCGACCGACGAAATCGGCGTGTTCGAGATGGGCGACCTGGGCCTGCGCGAAGTGCAGAACCCGTCGGAGTTGTTCCTCGGGGAGCGCAACGAGAAGGCGCCGGGCGCCGCGGTCTTCGCCGGCATGGAAGGCACGCGGCCAGTGCTGGTGGAGATCCAGGCGCTGGTCGCGCCCTCCGCGCTCGGCACGCCGCGACGGGCTGTGCTCGGCTGGGACCAGCCGCGGCTCGCGATGGTGCTGGCGGTGCTGGAAGCCCATTGCGGCGTCCGGCTCGGCCAGCACGACGTCTATCTCAACGTCGCCGGCGGGTTCCGCATCTCCGAGCCCGCCGCCGATCTTGCCGTGGCCGCGGCGCTGGTCTCCTCGCTCAGCGGGGCGCCCTTACCCTCGGACTGTGTCTATTTCGGCGAGATCAGCCTGTCAGGCTCGGTGCGGCCCGTCGCCCATGCCGCCCAGCGCCTCAAGGAGGCCGAAAAGCTCGGCTTCCGCCAGGCCGTGCTGCCCTCGGCGCCCGCCGACATGCCGCGCTCGCGCGACATGAGCGGCTTCGAGGTGGAGGCGCTGCCGGACCTCGTGGCGCGGGTCGCCGTGGGCGGCGGCGCCACAGATGCTTGATTTTCCGCCGTGGCCCTAGTGTAAAATCTCCGTCGAAGGGTTATGCCCAGCGACGCTGCGCGGACGGGACCGGCAAGTTCCGTTCCCGCTCGCTCCGAAAGGCCAGAGGATCGACCGTTCATGACGCTAACCCTTCTCGACGCGATCCTCTTCGCGATCATGCTCGTCTCGGCGCTTCTGGCGATGGTGCGTGGTTTCTCCCGCGAGGTCCTGTCGGTCGTCGCCTGGCTCGTCGCCGCCGCCGCCGCGTTCTTCTTCTACCGGCCGCTGACCCCCTACGTGTCCGAGTACATCGCCTCCGACATGGTGGCGCTGGCGGTCTCGGCCGCGCTGATCTTCCTGCTGACGCTGATCGTCGTGTCTTTCATCACGCTCCGCATCGCCGATTTCATCATCGACAGCCGCGTCGGCGCGATCGACCGCGCGCTCGGCTTCGTCTTCGGCGCGGTGCGAGGACTGCTGCTCGTCGTCGTCGCCATGCTGTTCTTCAACTGGCTGGCGCCGGCGAATCAGCCGCAATGGGTCGCCGACGCGCGGAGCAAGCCGTTCCTCGACGATCTCGGCCAGCGGCTGGTGGCGGCGCTTCCGGATAACCCCGAGCAGGTCATCATGGACCAGATCCAGGGCACCGACGGCGAACCCGATGCCGTCATCGCGCCGGAAGGCACGGATGGCGAGCCCGTCGTCGTCCCCGTGCCGGACGCGACGGAGGCACCCGGCGAGCCGAGCTCGATCGAGGGGCTGATCGACGAGTCCGGCGATACGCCGCCGCCCGCGGCCAATTGAGGTTTTTACGGGATTGAACGCTCCGTGCAGCGAAAGACTCGCGCATCGGCAGGCGCGGTCCTATATGATGGCCTCCACGACGGCAGGCCGGCGCGCACCGGCAAACGGCGGACAATACCATGGATGAGACGCCTTTCGGCGATGACTCGCTGCATGAAGAATGCGGCGTTTTCGGCATTTTCCAACGGACCGACGCGGCCGCGGTCGTCACGCTGGGGCTGCATGCCCTGCAGCACCGGGGCCAGGAGGCAGCCGGCATCGTCTCCTTCGACGGCTCGCAGTTCCACGTGGAGCGCCATTCCGGCCTGATCGGCGACACCTTCACCAAGCAGTCGGTGCTCGAGCGGCTGCCCGGCAGCTCGGCGATCGGTCACACGCGCTATGCGACCAGCGGCGGCGGCGGCCTGCGCAATGTTCAGCCATTTTTCGCCGAGCTCTCCGCCGGTGGCTTCGCCGTCGCCCACAACGGCAACATCACCAACGCGATGACGGTGCAGCGCGAGCTGCAGCGCCGCGGCTCGATCTTTTCCTCCACCTCCGATACCGAGACGATCCTGCATCTCGTCGCGACCAGTGCCGGTCGGCTGTTCGTCGACAAGCTCATCGATGCGCTGTCGCGGCTCGAGGGCGCCTTCTCGCTGGTCGGCCTGTCGTCGAAGAAGATGGTCGGCGTGCGTGACCCGCTCGGTATCCGGCCGCTGGTGCTCGGCGAGTTCGAAGGGTCGCTGATCCTCGCCTCGGAAACCTGCGCGCTCGACATCATGGGCGCGACCTTCGTCCGCGACATCGCGCCGGGCGAACTCGTGATCATCACCGAGGACGGGATCGAGAGCATCTTCCCGTTCCAGGCGCGCCGGCCGCGCTTTTGCATCTTCGAGTATGTCTATTTCGCCCGGCCGGACTCCAACGTCGAAGGCCGCAACGTCTACGACATCCGCAAGAAGATCGGCGCCGAGCTTGCCCGCGAGAGCCACGCCGAGGCCGACATCGTCGTGCCGGTGCCGGATTCGGGCGTGCCCGCCGCCATCGGCTACGCCCAGGAAGCCAATCTGCCGTTCGAGCTGGGGATCATCCGCAACCACTATGTCGGCCGGACCTTCATCCAGCCGACGGACGCGATCCGCCACATGGGCGTCAAGCTGAAGCACAACGCCAACCGCAGGATCCTCGAGGGCAAGCGCGTGGTGCTGGTCGACGATTCGATCGTGCGCGGCACGACCAGCCAGAAGATCGTGCAGATGGTGCGCGAGGCCGGCGCCGCCGAGGTGCACATGCGCATCGCCTCGCCGCCGACCCGGGCCAGCTGCTTCTACGGTGTCGACACGCCGGAAAAGGGCAAGCTCCTCGCCTCGCGCATGACGATCGAGGAAATGGCCGACTACATCAAGGTCGACTCCCTCGCCTTCCTGACAATCGACGGGCTCTACCGGGCGGTCGACGAGCCGGAGCGCAACCGGATGATGCCGCAATTCTGCGACGCGTGCTTCACCGGCGACTACCCGACCTCGCTCACCGACCAGGACGGCACGGACAACGTCCGCCAGTTGTCGCTGCTCGGCGGCGCGGGTTAGACTCTCCTCCTCAACGCCTCGCTTTCGACAGAGTACGCATGACCGGACAGCTCAAGGACAAGGTCGCGCTGGTTACCGGCGCCTCCCGCGGCATCGGCTACCAGATCGCCAAGGGGCTCGCCGCCGAAGGCGCCCATGTCATCGCCCTCGCCCGCACCGTCGGCGGGCTCGAGGAACTCGACGACGAGATCAAGTCCGCCGGCGGCTCGACTACGTTGGTGCCGCTCGACCTGACCGACATGGGCGGGATCGACCGGCTGGGCGGCGCCATCAACGAGCGCTGGGGCCGGCTCGACGTGCTGGTCTCCAATGCCGGGCTCCTGGGCGTGCTGGCGCCGATCGGCCATATCGAGGCGAAGACCTTCGAGAAGACCATGACGGTCAACGTCACCGCCACATGGCGGCTGATCCGCTCGGTCGACCCGTTGCTGCGCAAGGCGCAGGCGGGCCGCGCCATCGTCATCTCGTCCGGCGCGGCGCATTCGGCGAAGGCCTTCTGGTCGCTCTATGCCGCCAGCAAGGCCGCCAGCGAAGCGCTGGTCCGGTCCTGGGCGAACGAGACGCAGAACCTGCCGCTGCGGGTGAACTCGGTCAATCCCGGCGCGACGCGCACCGCGATGCGCGCCCAGGCGATGCCCGGCGAGGATCCGAAGTCGCTGCCGACGGCGCGCGAAGTCGCGGCCAAGATCGTGCCGCTGGCCTTCGCCGACGTCACCGAGACCGGCAAATTGTTCGACGTGCGGGCCGGGCAGTTCCTGGACTACCGCGACCCCGCCTGATCCTCTCTGGCCTCGATGGCCGCCCGCTGGCTGAAGGCGCGGACGGAGAAGGCGATCGAGACGAAATAGGCGATCGCCGTAAGCGTCAGCGTTTCCCAGAAGAAGCTCAGCAGCACCGCGACATAGGCGACGAGGCCGAGAATGATCGGGATGGCGTAGTCACGCGGCACCCGGATCCCGGCGCCCTTGCCCGACCATGTGGGCAGGCGGCTCGCCATCAACAGGCCGATCGCCACGAGATAGACGCTGGCGACGCCAGCGGTCAGCCCCGGTACGCCGAGATCCAGCCCCGAGAAGCTCAAATAGACCGGGAACATCGCCAGCGCCGCCCCGGCGGGCGCCGGGACGCCGACGAAGAACGCCGAATGCCATTTCGGCCGGTTGGGATCGTCAAGCATCGTGTTGAAGCGCGCCAGCCGAAGCGCGCAGGCGCTGGAATAGAGCAGCGCGGCGATCCAGCCGAGCGAGCCGGCGTCATGCAGCATGTAGGCATAGAGGACGAGGCCCGGCGCGACGCCGAAATTGACGATGTCGGCGAGCGAATCCATCTCCGCGCCGAAGCGGCTCTGGCCCTTGAGATAACGCGCCACGCGGCCGTCGATGCCGTCGAGCAGCGCTGCGCCCAGCACCAGGCTGACCGCCAGTTCGAACCGACCCTCGAAGGCCATCCGGATGCCGGTCATCCCGGCGCAGATGGATAGCAGCGTAATGAGATTGGGCGCGATGCGCCTGAAAGGGATGCGGCGCCGGGCGGGAATGTCCGCCTCGTCCGGCTTGCCGGGCTCGAACGGCGGAAACGGGGAACCGATGGCCATCAGTCGCGCCTCGACGGCCAGGTCGGCAGCTGGTTGCCGAATTCGGCGATGATCGTCTCGCCGGCTATCGCCGTCTGGCCCTCGGCGACACGCGGACGGGCGCCATCCGGCAGATACACGTCGAGCCGCGAGCCGAAGCGGATCAGACCGAAGCGCTCGCCGGCCTCGAGCCGGTCCTCGGTCCTCGACCAGCAGATGATCCGCCGCGCCAGGAGCCCGGCTATCTGCACGACGCCGATCTCGCCCTGCGGCCCGTCGATGACCAGCGAGTTGCGCTCGTTGACCTCGCTCGCCTTGTCGAGCTCGGCGTTGCGGAACTCGCCCTCGCGATACGCGATGCGGGTGATCCGGCCGCGCATCGGCGCGCGGTTCACGTGGCAGTCGAGGACGGTCATGAACACCGAGATTCGCAGCATCGGCTCGACCCCGAGATCGAGCTCGGCGGGCGGGACGACATGCCCGACCAGCGAGACGCGGCCGTCGGCCGGGCTCACCACCAGATGATCGGCCACTGGCGTGACACGCTCGGGATCGCGGAAGAAGTAGGCGCACCAGGCCGTCAGGATCAGGCCGAGCCAGAACAGCGGCTCCCAGAAGAAGCCCAGCACCACGGCAACGGCGAAGAAGGCCGCGATGAACAGGTAGCCGGCCTTGTGGACCGGAGCCATCACGTTACGGATCGAAGCGAAAATGTGCATCTCTGGCGGTCTTTTCCTCAGGCAGGTCGGCGCGACGGGGTCATGCCGGAAGGGCGCGGGCCGCCCGATCGTTCCGCCGGGTCTAGCCGATGGACGGCTTCAGCGCAAAGCCGCCCGTTCACGCTGGCGACATCGCACGTCGTCCCTCCACGCCTCAGGGCGACGGCGGCTTGCGCCGTTCTATCACGCCCAGCGCATCCGCCTCGCGGGCGCGGCGCAGCGTCTCCTCCGCCTCGGTCGCCTCGCGCTGCATCGCCCACATCTCGGCATAGAGCCCGCCGGCGGCCAGCAGGCTGCGATGCGAGCCGCGCTCGACGATCTCGCCGGCCTTCAGCACGATGATCTCGTCGGCGTTGATGATCGTCGACAGGCGGTGCGCGATGGTCAGCGTCGTGCGCTCCTTCGACACCATGTCCAGCGCCGTCTGGATGTCCTGTTCGGTATGCGTGTCGAGCGCCGAGGTCGCCTCGTCGAGGACGAGGATCGGCGGCGCCTTGAGGATGGTGCGGGCGATCGCCACGCGCTGCTTCTCGCCGCCCGACAGCTTCAGCCCGCGCTCGCCGACCATGGCGTCGAAACCGCCCGGCAGTTCGCGGATGAACGAGGCGATCTGCGCCAGCTCGGCGGCCCGCTCGACGTCTGCCTCGCTCGCGTCGATCCGGCCATATCGGACATTGTAGGCGATGGTGTCGTTGAACAGCACGGTATCCTGCGGGACGATGCCGATGGCGGCGCGCACCGAATCCTGCCGGACCGCCGCGATGTCTTGGCCGTCGATCAGGATGCGCCCCGAGCTGACGTCGTAGAAGCGGAACAAGAGCCGCGAGATCGTCGACTTGCCGGCCCCCGACGGCCCGACGATCGCCACCGACTTGCCGGGCGGCACCTCGAACGAAATGCCTTTCAGGATCTCGCGCTGCGGATCGTAGCCGAAGTGGACGTTCTCGAAGCGGATCGCCCCCTCGCGCACCACCAGCGCCGGGGCGCCCTCGGGATCCTTCACCTCGGCCTCGACCTCCAGCAGATCGAACATCTGCTCGATGTCGGTGAGGCCCTGGCGGATCTCGCGATAGACGAAGCCGATGAAGTTCAGCGGCACCGAAAGCTGCATCAGCATGGCGTTGATGAAGACGAAGTCGCCCAGCGTCTGCGTGCCGGCCCGGACCTCCAGTGCCGACATCACCATGGTGATCCCCATGCCGACGCCGAAGATGACGCCCTGGCCGAAATTCAGCCAGCCGAGCGACGTCCAGATCCGCGTCGCCGCGACCTCGTAGCGCGCCATGGAGTTGTCGAAGCGCTGCGCCTCCATCGCCTCGTTGCCGAAATACTTCACCGTCTCGAAGTTGAGGAGCGAGTCGATCGCCTTGGTGTTGGCGTCGGTATCGGACTCGTTCATGTCGCGGCGGATGTCGATGCGCCAGTCGCTCGCCTTGATGGTGAACCAGCTGTAGAGCCACACCGTCACGGCGATCACCACGACGTAGGACAGGCCGTAGGTGACGCCGAAGATCACCGCGACGAGCGCGAACTCCAGGATCGTCGGCACGGTATTGAGGATGGTGAAGCGGACGATCGCCTCGATGCCCTTGGTGCCGCGCTCGATGATCCGAGACAGGCCGCCGGTACGCCGCTCGAGATGGAAGCGCAGCGACAGACGGTGCATGTGCACGAAGGTCTGGTAGGCGAGCCGGCGCACCGCATGCTGCCCGACCCGGGCGAACAGCGCGTCCCGCAGCTGGTTGAGGGCGACGGCGATGACCCGCGCGACATTGTAGGCGACGACGAGCGTCACCGCACCGGTGAGGATCAGCGGCAGCCATTCCCGGGCGCTGTCGGCGCCGTCCAGCGCGTCGGTCGCCCATTTGAAGAAATACGGGACGGCGACGGTGAGCAGCTTGGCGAGGATCAGGAAGACCGAGGCGTAGATCACCCGCATCCTGAGGTCCGGCCGATCCGCCGGCCACATATACGGCCACAGATTCACCAGCGTCGAGAATGTCGCCCCGCGGTCGCCCGATACGCGCTTGCTGCCTGGATTCGCCAAGACTGTCCTTCCGACGCAGGCAGCGCGGCAACCGCGCCGCGCGTCCACATCCTGTCGTTAGTTTTGGCCCGCGCGCGAGCCGCTGTCCGAACCCGTGCCGGCTCGGCGCCGTTTGTGACCGTCGACGCGTGGTTGCCGGTCAGCCGCTGCCGCCGGCCTCAGGTGTTTCGACAAGTTCGTCGGGAACGCTGAAGACCTGGCCGGGATATATCAGATCCGGGTTCCGGATCTGATGACCATTGGCCAGATAGATTACCACGTAGCGGCTGCCCATTCCGTAGGTCTCCCGCGAGATGCGCCAGAGCGAGTCGCCGCGTCGAATAATGACCCGGCCGGGCGCCGTGGTCAGTGCCTCCTGCCGCGTTATCGGCACCTGATCCTCCGCCGATGCGGCATCAGAATTCTCCATCGGGCGAGCCTCGTCCTCCGTGAGCGCCGGGGCCGACGTCCCGGCTACGGGGGTCGATGTCTCGGCTCGCGCCTGGCTTGCGGCCGGCGGAGCGGGAGTTCCAGCCGGACGCTCGGCGGCGGCGCCGGCCGGAAGGGAGGCCACCGCGTCCCTCGGCTCGCCAGGTGTGCTCTCTTGCGATGCCGGCGGTCGAGCGTCACCCAGTGACGCTTCGTCGGACCCGGCGGATGCGGCCGCCGGCTCATTCGGCGATGTTGCGGCCGCCGGACTTTCGTCCTCCCCTACGGAGGTCGACGGTGCCGCGGAACCCGCAAACGCATTCCCACGTGCCGTGCCTGCCGCGCCCTCGCCGCTGCCACCCGCGACGCCGGTGCCTGGCGCCATGGCCCGTGGCGGCGCCACCATCGCCACCGATGCTCCCTCAGGCCGCTGGAACGGCACTTCCGCGCGCATCTCGACGCTGCCGTCCCGCGCCATCTGGTCGGCCCGCACGATGTGGTCGCCCGGCGCGACCGGCGTCTCGGCACTGACGAGGAAGCGCCCTTCCGCACTCGCGCGATCCTCGGCGATGCGCAAATTGTCGATATAGACCCGCACCAGCGCACCGGCCTCGGCCGCGCCGGCGACGAAGAGCTTGCCGGCCTCGATCTCCACTGCCTCGACGCGCAGCATCGGCACGGCCGGCTGCGGGTTAGCAACGGCCTGCGGTTCGGCGCGCGGCAGCGTCACCGTGCCGGCTTCGGGTGCAGCCTCCGAATCGAGCGCCGCCGTATCCGTGGTCGGCGCGGCGAGGCGTGCCTCGGTCCCGGCGGGCGGCGTCGCCGTCCCCGGGCCCTCGGTCGGGAGGGACGCCGAGCGCGGCGGGGCCGCCGCATCATCCCGCGGCGCGCCGGCCGGAATGCTGATCAGCCGCGACGCCTCGTTCGGCGTTTCCACCATCGCCAGCAATTCGCTCTCGCGACCCGGCTGCGGCACGGACACGATGGCGATCTCCTCCGACGTCGCGACGGTCCCGTCCTCGCCGGTGGCGGTGATGCGGATGGCGTGGTCGCCCGGCGCCAGCGCCGTCTCGAGCACGATGGCGAACTCGCCGGCGGCATTCGCCGTATCGGTCCCGATCGTTGTATCGCCGTCAAGAAGCGCAATCCGGGCGCCCGGCGCCGCACGGCCGGCGATCACCGTCGCGCCATCGGGCTCGACCCGCAACAGGTCGAAGCGCGGCGTCGCATCGGCTGCGTCGACCGCGCCACCCGCCGGCTCAGACGGGGCGCCCGCCGCCACGGCGGCGTCATCGGGCCCCGGCCGGCTCTGACGCGCCGATGGCGACGTTGCGGCGTCCGCCGTGGTCGCCTCGCCGTCCCGGCCGGTCACCCGCGCATCCGTCCCTTCGGGCGCCGTCGCCGCAGGCGCGGGTTCGCCGGCCGGCGCCGCACCGTCGCTTCGATCGGCAGCCGTCGGCGCGAGCGCGTCGCCCGTGGGCGCGTCCGGCCGGGCGCCGTCGCCGGTTGGCGCGGCCTCTGACACCCTCGGTTCAGGCACCACCGGCTCGGGCATCGCGGTCTCGGGCATCGCGGTCTCGGGCGCCACCGGCTCGGTGATCGCCGTCGCTGCCGGCGGGCCGTCGGCATCGGAGGGCGACGCTTCCGCCATCTCAGGGGTTGTCGCGCCGCCTGTCGTCCCGCCAGAGGGGTCCACCGCCTGCGGCACCGCGCCGCTCGGCGACGCCGGTTCGCCGGCCACTGGCTCGGTTGAACGAATCCGGCTGTCACGGACACCGTCCTCGGCAGAGATCGCCTCCTGCGGCAGGGCGGCGACGTCCGTTTCCGCAGCGTCCTGCCGCGGGCCGGAGATGCGCAGCCGCTCGCTCTGCAGCATGTCCCAGTAGCCGGCGACGATCGCCACCAGCAGGACCACGCAGACCAGGAGAATTCCGACGACTTTCCGCTGCATCACGACACCATGCCCCGCCGTCTCGAGCTCACGTTCAGACACCGCGAGACGCTTTCTTCCGACCTTTAACGAAGCCCTGCCCGCCCTACAAGCAAACCGGTCTGGCGCGGGATGACAACGGCGCCGGCGGCACGGCGAAGCGTCTCTGCGCAAGCGGCGGCAAGCCCGCCTGTCGGCCTTCCCGCGGAGGGTTCACGGTCGGCCGGCTTTTCGCGACATCGCCCGCGATCACCGCGCGTCGCACCGCGCGCGCCGCGGCCTTCGCTCCCTAAGCGATGATCCCGATCGGCGGGCCGACGCCGGTGTGGCTCGGCGGCAGGCATGGGTCGCGACAGACCAGCACCGGCGCGGGACTCGACCTCGGCCACGTCGACCAGACATCATCGCTCGCGGGCATGACCTCACCGCCGGAAGCGCAACTTCGCGCGGCTTTTGCCGCCTTCTCCCTTGCCAGCGACGGCCGGCACGCGTATTGCCCGTCCCCGGAGAGGTGGCCGAGTGGTCGAAGGCGCTCCCCTGCTAAGGGAGTATACCAGCGATGGTATCGAGGGTTCGAATCCCTTCCTCTCCGCCATCCCGCGTCCAAGTCATTGAATTTCCTCAACGCTCTATAGCGCAAGGGTTTCGCAATCGCCGCGTGGTACACAATGGTGGTACACATGGTGTTGCGAATGGCTCGTCCCTGGAAGCATCCAAAGACCGGTGTCTACTATCTGCGGGTTCGCGTGCCGAGCGACCTCGTAGGTCTTGTCAGGCATGCCGTAGAGAAGCAATCGCTTCGGACGAAGGAAGTCGGTGAGGCACGAGTTCGCTACTCGAAAGCGATGGCCGAGCTTGCCGAGCGCTGGACGAACTTGCGGCAGGGCCTCGTCCGCCCGACCTACGAGCAGATGAACGCCTACAGTGCCGATTTCTTCGATTCCTATTGCAAGGAGATCGAAGGCGGACGCTGGTCGCCGTTCTGGGATGATGCACTCGGCGCAGTCGTAGGCCGTTTCATCGAGAAGCCCGATGATCCTGTTGCCGGCAGTGACTTCTGCCGCCTCTGCGGTGCGCAGATCAGCGACTATTTCGGCATGCGGGGCATCCGGATTGCCCCAGACATGCAGGGCGCCGTCGACCTCCGAATCGCGAAGGCAATTGGTGAAGCACTGCCCATCCGTGCCACGCGGGTTCTCGAGAACGACTACGCCGCGGGTTCTGCCGATGCGAAGTACCGCAAATCCTCTGCCGCGAAGCCGGCCCTCAATCTGGAGGCCGCATTCGAAGCGTACGCGCAGACAGTTGGATTATCGGCTGCCACAAGAAAGCGCTGGTTGCCAGCCCTCCGGACGCTGACCGCGCACAGCGGCATCAACGACCTTTCGCGGATCACCGAGACTCATGTCGCCGACTGGATCGAATGGCTTCGCTCCGAGGGCAAGGCGCAGCGAACGATCAAGGACGTGTATCTGGCCTCCGCGAAGGCCCTGTTCCGCTACTATGTCGGCGAACGGAAGCTCACAGCCAACCCGATCGAGGCCTTCAACGTCCGGGTGCCGAAGCGGCGGACGCTCCGCGGACCGGGATTGACCGACCAGGAGGTCCAGCTCGTCCTGAAGGGCACCCTGCAGGCGCCGCCGCAGAAACTCGCCCCCTGCCACATCGACGCAAGACGCTGGGTTCCCTGGCTTGCGCTCTACACCGGGGCGCGGGTCAACGAGCTGACCCAGTTGAGGAAGGAGGACGTGTCGCTGATCGACGGCATATGGAGCCTGACCATCACGCCGGAAGCGGGAAGCGTGAAGAACTATAAGGTCCGGGTGGTCCCTCTGCACGATCATCTCATCGAGCAGGGCTTCGTCGAATTCGCGCAATGCTGCCAGCGCTCGACGCTGTTCTTTACCGCCCGTGGCAAATCAACTGGGGCCGCCCTGACGCCGCACAAGAAAATGGGCGAGAACCTCGCGGCCTGGATCCGCGAGCTCGGTGTTACCGACCCAACCGTCGCGCCGAACCACGGATTCCGGCATCGTTTCAAGACGGTGGCGCGGCGCGTCGGCATGAGCCCTGAGATCCGCGATTTCATCCAGGGCCATGCACCCCGCACCGAGGGCGAGCTCTATGGCGAGTTTCCTGTCCCGGTGCTGAAGACAGCGATCGACCTCATCCCGGCCTGGAAAGACTTGTCGCTCGATCCGAAGCCGCAAAGCGCCGGACCGAGCTGATGACAGCGACGTTTCATGCGCTTGGCGCCGGGCGCGATGCCGGCCTCTATTACGTCAATGATCCCAATCGCGAGGCTCGCCCCCGAAATCGGGACGAGTATTATGCCGCCGACGGGGGCGGCATTTGGTGGTCCAGCGGCAGCAGCGTCGTGACGCATGGGGCGGCCATCGACAAGGATAGCTTTCGCGATCTTTGCGCCGGCGTGCACCCTCGTTCCGATCAAGGAATTGTCCGCGGTTCCGGCGAGCGTCATCGCGCCGGCTGGGATGTGACGTTTTCCGCGCCCAAGTCAGTTTCCCTGCTCTGGGCCGCCGGGAACGACGTGCAGCGTATTGCGATCGAGGAACTGCATCGCAACGCCGTCGAGGCAGCCCTGTCCTTTAGCGAACGCCATGCGCTTCTCGAAGTGCGGCTTGGCGCCGGCGGGACCATTCAGCTCCCCGATCGTGGCATGCAGCGTCTTCACGTCGACCGTCGGCGCCGCGGCAATCGCAGCCGCTTCCGGCCCAAACACGCCGGCGGCACCCTCCAGTAGCTTGGAACGCCACTGCGTAATCTGATTGGGATGCACATCGAACTGCTGTGCAACTCGGCCAGCGTCTTCTCGCCGCGCACCGCCGCCAGCGCCACCTTCGCCTTGAAGGCCGGGCTGTGGTTCCGCCTGGGTCTCTTTGTCATCGTCTCTCCTGATCACGACCATCCTGGCCGCCTTCAGGCAGACAATCCACTCAGCCCGCTGTGCAGATTGGCCGAGCCACCTCTCTTATCGGCGCAACGCCCATTCACCACGTCATCGGCAGGCGAGATCGTTTTGCCCCTGACCTGTCGGCCGTTGCCTGCATCGCAAGCGGTATGGCCGCTTCACGCCTGGCTAAGCCAGAAGTGGGCAGTCGCCTTCCCAAACCGTCCGGTCGCTGGCACCGAAGGAGCGGGTGCCAGAAGCGGACGGACGCTGTCGACCCGACTTGACCGAGCGCGGGAAGAAGGCGGGCGATCGAAGGCGGTCCAGCCGCTTTCGACCCGGGCCAGCCATTCCCTTCCCGCTTCGCACCAGGCGTCGGGCGCGTTGGCGGTCTTTGCTACCAGGTGCCGGGGCCCCCCGTGCCGGTCCCCGCTACGTCTTTGCCTTTCTTATTTTTCCAGTATGGTCCGAGAGGTCGGGCTGCTCGTTCAGATTCCTCTGTTTCCAGCTTCAGGGCCTGGAGCATTACGTTGCGGTGCCGTTTGCCGTAGCTGTTCCGTCGTCAATGCCGCATCCCGGCGCTGCCGGCCCGAATCCCCTGTCTTCTGAACGGACGACCCGAGATGAACACTGCCCCTGCCCTGTCGCTGAAGCCCCGCACCTATATGGGGGTCCTCGCGGTCCTCGGCGTCGCGCATTTCCTCAACGACCTGATGCAGTCGCTGATCCCGGCGATCTATCCGATCATCCAGCGCAGCTACGATCTCGACTTCGCGCAGATCGGACTCATCACCCTCACCTTCCAGATCGCCGGCTCGCTGCTGCAGCCGCTGGTCGGCGTCTACACGGACCGGCGCCCGGCGCCGTATTCGCCGGTCATCGGCATGGTGTTCACGCTCTCAGGCCTTATCGCCCTCGCCTTCGCGGCGAGCTACGCGGCGATCCTCGTCGCGGTGGCGCTGATCGGCATCGGCTCGTCGATCTTCCACCCGGAGGCGACGCGCATGGCGCGCTATGCGGCGGGCGGGCGGCAGGGCCTTGCGCAGGGCATGTTCCAGGTCGGCGGCCAGGCGGGCGGCGCCCTCGGCCCGGTCTGCGCGGCGCTGATCATCGTGCCGCTGGGCCAGCCGAGCCTTGCCTGGTTCACCGCGGCGGCGCTTTCGGCGATGCTGCTGCTGACCTGGATCGGCCGGCAGCAGGCGGCGATCAGCCTTCATTTCGCGGCGGTGAGGGAATCGCTCGCCGGCCACCAGGCGAATTTGCCGCGCCACGCGACGTCGACGATCGCCATCGGGCTCGTCGTCCTGACGCTGCTGATGTTCTCCAAGAACGCCTATGGCGAGAGCTTCCGGTCGTTCTACACCTTCTACCTGATCGAGCGCTTCGGCCTGTCGATCCCCGCCTCGCAGATGATGCTGTTCGTCTTCCTGATGGCCTCGGCGGCCGGCGCGCTGATCGGCGGCATCGTGGGCGACCGGATCGGGCGCTACAGGATCATCTGGATCTCGGTGCTCGGGCCGCTGCCGCTGACCCTGATGCTGCCCTATGCCGACCTGTTCTGGACGGGCGTCCTGACGGTGTCGATCAACCTCGTGATGGCGAGCGCCTTCGCCTCGATCCTGATCTACGCGATGGAGCTGCTGCCCAACCGCATCGGCCTCATCGGCGGGCTGTTCTACGGGCTGAATTTCGGTCTCGGCGGTATCGCCGCGGCGATCCTCGGCGGCATGGCGGATCGCTACGGCATCGAGGCCGTCTACCATTTCTGCTCGTTCCTGCCGCTGGCCGGACTGCTGGCCTGGTTCCTGCCCCGGATCGAGCAGGACCGACCGGGTGCCGCGGCCAAGCCCTGACGCGGCCGCGGACCGGCCCCTGCCGGCTCAGCCCCACTGCAGCGCCAGCTGTGTGCCGAGGCCGACGAGGATCGCGCCGCCGGCGCGGCGGACGAGGCGCTGGGCGCGGCCGGATTGGCCGTTTCTCACCGTCGCCTCAAGCTCTTTGCCCGGCGAGACGACGATGGGCAATACGCATCCGGTGAGGCCGCGGCTACTGGCTTTGTAATCAATCCTTACGGTCGATCTGATCCGCGATGATCTCTTTGAAATTTTCGAGACCGAAGTCTGTGAAGGCCATGATGCCATCGTCGTTGTCGATCTCGTAGATCCAGAGGACGCCGTCCTCTGGCTCGAATCGGTCCGCCAGGTCCCAGAGCAATTTTTCGTCCCGTTCCAGCATGCGAGCGGCACGGCGAGGCGTGAAGACGCGGGTGACGGCCGCCATGGCTCAGGTAGCCTCCGACGGCGGCGGCCTGTGTCCACGACCTCAAGGCGATGGGGGTGACGAGTGTCAGTAGGATGTCCATACTGACAGTCATCTATCCGGCCGCCAATCTCGCGAGGCGGTTCAGGCCGGATGCTTACGGAAATCAGTGTATCGATATGAAGATGGACGCGGCGCATACGACCGCCATGCGCTGAAGGCGCTTCGACTGAGGGTCTCGGGTCAGGAGCGGATGCGTGAACAAATAGCGAACGCGACGTTTTGTCAGCAAGTTCTTCGCGCGCCGCACATCGCCTACGCGGAACCCGTCCACGCGGAGCGGTCACATCCATCAGGCATCCGGGGGCTCCGCCGGAAGCGGGACGTCGACCGTGCACACGACACCTGCCTGTTCATAGGCGATGTCGACTATCCCGCCGAGTTCCGCGGCCAAGCCTCGTTCGATCAGGCGCGATCCGAAGCCTTTTTGTTTCGGCGGCAAAACCGCAGGACCACCCCGCTCTGTCCAGGTGAGGTGCAGGCGACGCCCGTCCTCGGTCAGGGGACACGACCAGGCGATGGACACCTGCCCATACTCCACTGAGAGGGCGCCGTACTTAGCGGCATTCGTGCACAATTCGTGAAGGGTCATGGAGAGGGTCAAGGCCACCTTTGGTGTCAGGACTACCTGCGGGCCGTCGAGTCGAAAGCGCTCTCCGGCTTCTCCCCCGTGCGGCCGGACCGTGTGATCAACGACCTGCCTCAGCGTCGCGCCCGCCCAGTTCGCATCGGTGAGGATGTCGTGAGCCCGGGCCAGAGAGACCAAGCGCTCGTTGAAGTCGCGCTTGGATGCCTCGAAAGCCTCAGGGTTGCGGAACGTCTGCGACGCGATCGCCTGCACCGTCGCCAGCGAGTTCTTCACGCGGTGGTTCAGCTCGTTGATCATCAGACGCAGGTGCTCCTCGCCCTTCTTGCGCTCCGTGACGTCGTAGCCCTCCACGAAGAGGCCAGTCACGACGCCAGCCTCGTCGGTCACCGGCTCGTAGATGAAGTCGAGGAAGAGCTCCTTCGGCTCGGCATTTGGCGACGACCGGAGGCGGATCGGGGTCTGTTGGGCGACGAAGCGTTCACCGGTGGAATAGGCGTTCTCGAGCAGACCGAAGAACGGCTGACCCTCGAGGTCCGGAAAGACCTCTCGCACGGTCTTGCCGACGACATCCCGTCCCCCGAAGAGGCGAACGTACGCCTCGTTGGCGAACTCGAACACGAAGTTCGGTCCGCGCAATATGGTGATGAAGCCGGGCGCCTTCTGGAATAGGCGGCGTTGGCGATCCGTCTCGGCAGCCAGACGCCGCTCTGCCAGGATCTCGCCGGTCGTCTCGGTGCAGGCGCAGAACATCCCCGCCACCTGCCCCGCTTCATCGCGAACTGGCGTGTAGGAGAAGGCGAAGTGCGTCTCCTCGGGATCTCCATGCCGGCGCATGGTAAACTGTATGTCGTCCATGTGCGTGGGCTCGCCCGCATAGGCGCGATCCAAGATTGGCTCCACGACATCCCAGATGTCGAACCAGAGTTCGGAAAAGGGTCTGCCGAGAGCACCCGGATGCCGATCGCCGCACATCAAGGCGTAGCCGTCGTTGTAGAGGGTCAGGCGCTCCGGGCCCCAGACGACGAGCATCGGCTGACGTGAACCCAGCATGATGCCGACAACCGTTCGAAGCGGCTGGGACCATGTTTCCGGAGGCCCCAAAGCCGTCGAAGACCAATCATGGGCTCGCATGAGCGCACCCAGCTCGCCGCCCCCAGCAAGGAAGCTGGATTGAATGTGCAAAGCAGCCTGTCCAGAAGGTGCGTCCAATTCTTTGTACCCCGTGCCCCGGTGGCGCATCGTTCTATCACTACGGCGAGATTGGCAAGGTTCGGGAAGCCCTGGCCGGGTGTTTGAGGGCGGGTGCCCTCATGATCCGAAGGAGCTACATCCACCATCAATCAGATGGAGGCGGCGCCGCATGAACGACAACGAGAAGGCGAGAAGCACCGATCACGTGCGGTGATTTTGCTACTCTTACTGTCGTTGTCGGTCGTCGCATGCCTGGCGATGTGGCGAGAGTCCGGCCTCCCCGTTGCGGCGCAAACCGTAAATGAGCTCCCTGCGGATGTCGGCGTACTGTACCTGGATGCGTTCTATCTCTGGCAGAAGCGCACCCCGGAGGCACTGCGGCGGTCCGAGCAGATGCTGATCGAAGTCGCCAGCCGCGCACCCCGCTTCGGTGGAGCGCCCGCCGATCTAGCGACAGTTTTTACAATCTGATGGTCGAGTATTCGGTCCTTTCACCTCAGGAAGGCTACGAGGCATCTCGGTCTGCTGCCGAGAGAGCCATAATGCTGAACCCCAACCTTGCACAGGCACAGGCCGTGCTCGGTGACATCACGATGTTCTGGGACCGGAATTACGACACCGGGCTGGGCTTGTCTGAGAGGGCGCTGGCAATCGACCCCGACGATACGCTGGCGAGACACTGGCACGCTGCGGCGCTGATGGGCGTGGGCCGATACGAGAAGGCGGCCGCCGAGATCGCCGTGGCGCGGGAACGCGAGCCGATGTCGCGCTCGATAATTGTAACGAGGGCGATGATCCTCCTCGGCCTCGGTCATCACGAAGAAGCGCGGGACACGCTGCGCCAGCTCGCCGCGAACGAACCCGGCTATCGATCGCCTTATCGCTTCCTGGCATTCGCCGAACTCGCACGAGGTGATCACTTGCCTTATCTCCAGGCGTGGGAAACGCGCTTCACCCTTAGGGACGACGATAACGGGCGCGCCGTGATCCGTGCGGGGAGACTGGCGTATGAAGGCTTGGGTGCCGATGGAATCGCAGAAGCCATGCTAGCGGCCGCGAGGGAACTGCCGGAAGGCACCATCGAGCCGTATTTCCTCGCGCATCTGCTTGCTTTGGCAGGCGATGGAGAGGGCGCCGCGGCACAACTCGGACTCATAGAGACTCGCTAGGCCTTCTATTATGGCATCGATCCGGCATTCCGCAGCCTGCGTCGAGATGCCCGCTTTTTGCAGGCGGTGGGCGACGCGGGTTTACCGATTATCCCCGGACCCTAAGATGGCCGCTAAGGTAGCAGTTGTCACCGATCATCTCTAATGATCGGCTTGAGAGGCAGGTGCCGGTCTGAGCAGTACGTCAGGGAATACACCCCCGCGTGCGATCCGAAGTAGGAGGCCCGTCAAGCCAACGTGGTTTGATCCGGCGTGCAAATTTGACGGACGTTTGAAAACGCGGATGTCTGCTTCTAGGAGCGCATCATCATGGCGCCAGTGGCTGAAGTGGGCGCGGAGCTGCCGTTACCGTCCCGCCGACGCATCTTTCGGACGCGGCAGCTAACGGCCTCACGTCAATCGGTAGTCCGCTGCCATAATTAACATATAAAATTACCATAGTGCCATAAAATAACGCTATAAATCTAACCCGTCACACCATACGCACTAAATTGCAGCTCCATTCCTATCGAAGAGGTTAGGTTTCTTGTTCTTACGGTCCGACCACCGATCTGGCCGTTCGAATTTTTTTTGTTTTATTCTCGACGGTCAGGCACATCTCGACGGTACCCGCGCATGGGCGTCGGCGAGAAGGTCGCGACGATGCTGGCGCGGATCATTCACTAGCTCGCCACCAACTCGGTTAAAGGTGCGTTCGGAAATCGTGCTGATGACGATGCAGTAGGAGAGAGCGTGCCGGTCGTCTGAACGCAGATGCCTTCGAGGATCCGCGACGAGTGCGGCCTGCCTCACGCCGTAATGGGCTGGTGGTTCTCCGGCCGCGCCCGGTCGAATGCCTCTGTGGCGAGACAGGCCGCTTCCACCGCCACGCATTTCGGATAGGCGCCGACTTCCACGCCCCAGCGTCGGGCATTGTAGAACTGCGGAATGAGGCAAAGATCGGCGATGCTTGGCGCCTTGCCGACGCAATAGGGTCCCCTCGGATCTATGCAGGCTTCCACGGCGGCGAGTCCCCTCGCCATGACGAACCGGTTCCAGTCGACCCTCGCGTCCTTCCCGCCCATCGCCTCGACCCGCGACAGCACCGACGGATTGCAGAGAGGATGGATGTCCATGGCGATGATCGTGGCGATCTGCATCGCCCGCGCCCGGCATGCAGGATCAGTTGGATGGATCGAAGGCGCCGGCGCCTTCGCCTCAAGCCAGTGGAGGATGGCGAAGGACTGGCTGAGCGCGAGGTCGCCGTCCACCAGCACCGGCAGGAAGCCTTGCGGGTTAAGCGCCGTGAAGGCAGCGCCGCGATGCTCGCCCGCGAGGATGTCGACGGGCACGAGTTCAGCGGCGAGGCCCTTGAGGTTGAGGGCGATCCGGACGCGGTAGCTCGCTGAGGACCGCCAGTAGTGGTAGAGCTTCATCGCCCCGTCAGGCAGCCTCTTCGAGCGTCTGCTCGATGGCGCCGAAGATCGAATGGCCGGACTGGTCGGCCATCTCGATGCGGACGGTGTCGCCGAAGGCCATGAAGGGCGTCTTCATCGCGCCGCTTTCGATCGTCTCGACCATGCGGATCTCGGCGAGGCAGGAATAGCCGACGCCGCCGGCTGCGATCGGCTGTCCCGGCCCGCCGTCCCTGCCCTTGTTGGAAACCGTTCCCGAGCCGATGATCGTGCCGGCCGCAAGCGGCCGGGTTCGCGTAGCATGGGCAATGAGCTTGGGAAAATCGAAGGTCATGTCGGCGCCGGCATCTGCCTTTCCAAAGGGATCCCCATTCAAGGCGACGAGAAGCGGCAGCGACAGCCTGCCGCCGTCCCAGGCCGAGCCCAGCTCGTCCGGCGTCACGGCCACCGGCGAAAAGGCGGAAGACGGCTTGGCCTGAAAGAAGCCGAAGCCCTTGCCGAGTTCGCCAGGGATCAGGCTGCGAAGGGACACGTCATTGACCAGCATGACGAGACGGATCGCGTCACGGCAGGTGGTCTCGTCCGCGCCGAGCGGGACGTCGCCCACGACGACTGCGATCTCGGCCTCGAAGTCGACGCCCCAGCCCGGCACCGCCTCGGCGGGGAAGCGGATCGGGTCGCGCGGTGGCAGGAAGCTGTCAGAGCCGCCCTGATACATCAGGGGATCGGTCCAGAAGCTTTCCGGCATCTCGGCGCCTCGCGCCCTCCGTACCAGTTCGACATGGTTCACATAGGCCGAACCATCCGCCCACTGATAGGCGCGCGGCAGCGGCGAGTGGGCATCGCGCTCGTGGAAGCGCTTGGTCGGCTGGCCGCCCGTCTCGATGCCTTCGGCGACGGCCAGCAGACGCGGCGCGACGTGCTCCCAGTCGTCCAGCGCCGCCTGCAGGGTGCGGGCGATGTGCGGCACCTCCGAACAGCGGGTGAGATCCTTCGAAACGATCACCAACCGGCCGTCGCGTGTCGTGTCCTTCAAGGTGCCGAGTTTCATGCCGTCCTCATTTCACGCCGGGGGTGCCGTCGAATTTCTTGTCGAGACTGGTCCAGCAATCGACGTAGTCGTCCTGCAGCGGCGCCTCTTTGGCGGCCCAGGCGGTCAGCTGCTGGGGAAAGCGGGTCTCGAACATGAAGCTCATGGTCTCGTCGAGCTTCTCTGCCTTCAGTTCGGCGTTCGAGGCGCCCTCGAAGGCGTTGCGGTCCGGCCCGTGGGGCAGCATGCAGTTGTGCAGGCTCATGCCACCGGGCACGAAGCCCTTCGGCTTGGCGTCGTAGACACCGTAGATGTTGCCCATCAGCTCGCTCATCACGTTCTTATGGTACCACGGCGGGCGGAAGGAATGTTCGGCCACCATCCACCGTTCGCGAAAAAGAACGAAGTCGATGTTGGCCGTCCCCTCGACGCCCGATGGCGCGGTGAGCACCGTGAAGATCGACGGATCGGGATGGTCGAAGAGGATCGCGCCCACCGGCGCATAGTTTCGAAGATCGTATTTCCAGGGTGCGTAGTTGCCGTGCCAGGCGACGACGTCGAGGGGTGATTGATCGATCGCCGAGCGGTGGAAGCTCCCGCACCACTTGATCGTCACCGTGCTCGGCGTGTCGCGGTCCTCGAAGGCGGCAAACGGCGTCTTGAAGTCGCGCGGATTGGCCATGCAGTTCGCGCCGATCGGGCCGCGGTTCGGCAGGTCGAACTTCTGGCCGTAGTTCTCGCAGACGAAACCGCGGCACGGCCCCTCCAGCACCTCCACCCGATAGACGAGGCCGCGCGGCAGGACGCAGATCTCCTTCGGCTCGACGTCCATGACGCCGAGCTCAGTGGTAAAACGCAGCCGCCCCTCCTGCGGCACGACAAGAAGCTCGCCGTCGGAGGAGTAGAAGTATTCGTCGACCATCGAAGTGGTGACGAGATAGACGTGCGCCGCCATGCCCGTCTGGGTGTTGACGTCGCCGGCGGTCGTCACCGTGCGCATGCCGGTGATCCAGGTGAACGGCTCCGTCGAATGCGGCACCGGGTCCCAGCGATACTGGCCGAGCGAAATCACGTCTGGATCGATATTCGGCGCGCTCTTCCACAGCGGCACGGCGATCTTCTCGAAGCGCCCGATGTGCCTCACCGAGGGCCGGATGCGATAGCACCAGGTCCGCTCGTTCTGGCCGCGCGGCGCGGTGAAGGCGGTGCCCGATAGCTGCTCGGCATAAAGGCCGTAGGCGCATTTCTGCGGGGAGTTCTGGCCCTGCGGGAGAGCGCCGGGCAACGCCTCGGTCTCGAAGTCGTTGCCGAAGCCCGGCATGTATTGGGCGGTGCGATCCATCCTCGCCTCCCCGGTTCGCTTGCTTGTGGACTCGTTGGCCGAAAGGCTATTGGTCCAAATTGTAACCATCAAGGGCGAGCCCACACGGCATGCATCTCGACGACTTCGTCCCCTACCGCCTCAACATCATCGCCGAGCTGATGAGTCGGCGGGTGATGCCGGTCTATCGCGACAGCGAGGGGATGACGCGGCCGGAATGGCGGGTGCTCGCCCATCTCGCCCGGCTCGGCACCGCGACGGCGAAGGAGCTCGGCACCGCCAGCGCCATGCACAAGACGAAGGTCAGCCGGGCCTTGCAGGATCTGGAGACGCGGCGCTGGATCAAGCGGTCGAGGAGCGAGGAAGACCGGCGGTTCAATCAGGTCGAGATCACGCCCGTCGGCCGCAAGGCGCACGACACGATCTTCCCGCAGATGGTCGCGCTGTCCGACGCGGTTCTCGCCGATCTGACACCGGAGGAACGGCGCACCGTCGAGCAGGCCCTGACGGCCTTCGAGCGGGTGCTCGACGCACCCTCATTGCGCTGAATCGGACGAATAGCCGAGCCTTAAGGATAGGCCTTTCGCCGCCTTGCGGACGGCGCCCGCGACCGGACCGGCGAGCGCGGCGTCGAACGCCGCCGACGGCCCGAGCGTCGTCAACACCCCCGCCAGACTGCCCCGGTCGTCGAAGACGGGCGCGGCGACCGCAGAGATGCCCGGCAGGAGCAGCCCCTCGATCTGGACCATGCCCTTAGTGGCCACGCCGACCGCGATCGTGCTCCGCAATTGCTCGGCTCCGGCCACGTCGATGCCGTGCTCCGCGGCCAGCCGCCGCACGACCGGCAGGGGCGATCCGAACGCGCAGACGACGCGGCCAGTGGCGGAGGTGGCGAGAGGCAAGATCGAGCCCGGCCGGACGTTGACGACGACGGCGTCGAGTGCCTCCGACTGTCGCACCACGGTCGCCCCGCCATCGCCGAACACCGCACAGAAGGCCGAAAATCCGGTCTGGTCGCGGATGCTTTCAAGGTATTCCCCGGACAGAGCCACGACATCCATCTGCCGCAACGCCGAGAGTCCGATCCGCATCGCACCGGTGCCGAGCCGATAGACGCCGGACGGCTCCTGCTCGGCAAGCCCCGCGGCGATCAGTCCGATGAGATAGCGATGCGCCTTGGCCGGAGCGATCCCAGCGGCCCGGGCGACGTCTCCCAGCTGCGAGGCCCGGCCGAGACCGGAGAGCGCGTAGAGGACCGCAGCTGCCGTCTCTACCGACTGCACCCCGCGCCGAGCCTCTGACGGCCCGCCATCCGGCTCCTCGCGATCCGTCGGCATGCACCTCTCCATTGACATCTGCGTAACCTAATATCACCGATGCGTAATCGGGAGGAAGTTCATGACCGCATCGCTCGGCGGCGCACTCGCGCCTGATCTTTCGCGGGTCGAAGGTCCGGCGGACGGTGACGGCGTCGCGCTACCGACGGAGAGTTTCGACCTCCGCGCCCTGCCCGCCGTCTTCCACGACGATCCCTACCGGACCTATCGCGCTCTTCGGGACACGGAGCCGGTCAAGCGGTTGCCGGACGGACAGGGCGTGTTCCTGACCCGGCACGCGGACTGCCTCGCGGTCTACAAGGACACGCGCCTCTTCACCTCGAGCAAGAGCGAGGAGTTCCGGCCGAAATTCGGCGCGACGCCGCTCTACGAGCATCACACGACGAGCCTCGTCTTCAACGATGCGCCGCTGCACACGCGGGTCCGCAAGATCATCGCCGGCGCGCTGACGCCGCGCGCGATCGCCGCGATGGAAGACGGACTTCGCGCGCTAATCGGCGAACTGGTTGACCGGCTGCGGGAAAAGGCCGCCGATGGCCAGACGGTGGATCTCATCGAGGATTTCGCTGCCGCCATCCCGGTGGAGATCATCGGCAATCTCCTCGCCGTTCCCCATGCCGAGCGGGGTCCCTTGCGCGACTGGTCGCTGGCAATCCTCGGAGCGCTCGAGCCGGTGCTGACCGACGCGCAGCTGGCGCGCGGCAACGCCGCCGTGACTGAGTTCATCGCCTATCTGACGGGGCTTGTCGCCGAGCGGCGGATGAACCCGGGCGATCCGGCGACGGACGTCCTGACGCGGCTGATCGAGGGCGAGGCCGGCGGCGAGACGCTGAGCGCGTCAGAGCTCCTGCAGAACTGCATCTTCATTCTTAATGCCGGGCACGAGACCACCACCAACATGATCGGCAACGCGCTAGTGCTGCTCAGCGAATGGCCGCAGGAGCGCACCCGGCTGATCGCCGATCCGTCGCTGATGCGCACCGCCGTCGAGGAGGTGCTGCGCTTCGAAAGCTCGAACCAGCTGGGCAATCGCGCGGCCTCGGAAGACTGCGAGATCGGCGAAACCCCAATCCAGGCCGGAACGAGCATAACGCTCTGCATCGGCGCGGCAAACCGCGACCCGCAGGCCTTCGCCGACCCGGACCGCTTTGACGTCGGGCGGCAGCCGAACCGCCACCTGGCCTTCGGAATGGGTCCACATCAGTGCGCCGGCATGAATCTCGCCCGGCTCGAAGGGCGGATCGCGCTGGAGATGTTTCTCGCGGCGTTCCCCGACTATCGTCTCGCCGGCCCCCCGGTCAGAGGCGGTCGGGTCCGGTTTCGCGGCTACCAGTCGATCCCGGCGGAGCTGACGCCGCAGATGGTACGATAGACAGTTACAAAAGCTGCGACCAAAAATGGCGGGGTGGTCCCACCGCCGACAACAGGCAGATTTCTCGGGAGGAAACATGCTCAAGACCTTCGGGCGCGCCGCGCTCTGTTCGCTCGTCTCGGCCGCCGCGCTGACGGCGGGTTCCGCGTCGGCAGAGACAAAGCTGAAGCTCAGCCACTATCTGCCGCCGGTTCACGGCATCCAGACTGACTTCGTCAAGCCGTGGACGGAGGACGTGTCGAAATGCACGGGCGGAGAGGTGACCTTCGACGTCTATCCCGGGGGCACGCAGCTCGGCAACGTCGCAAAGCAGCAGGAGCAGGTGCTGGCCGGCGTTGTCGATCTCGCGGTCGGTCTGAGCGGCATACCGCGCGGGCGCTTTCCCAGGACCTCGATCGTCGAGATGCCGTTCCTGACCAGGGATGCGGGCGCCGCGAGCCAGACCCTCTGGGAACTTTATCCAGAGCACCTCTCCGACGAGTACAAGGGGCTGAAGGTGCTGGCCCTCTTCGCCCACAATGGCGGTCTGATCCACACGACCGACAAGAAGGTCGAGACGATGGACGGCCTCAAGGGCCTGCGCATCCGCACGCCGAGCCCAGCAATCTCCGACATGCTCACCTACCTCGGCGCGACGCCCCAGGGCCTGCCGCCCGGCGAGGTTTATGAGAGCCTGCAGAAGGGTGTGATCGACGGCACCGTGTTTCCGTGGGATCCGGTTGCCTCTTTCGGCCTCAACGAGGTGCTGAAGTATCATCTCGATGCTGGGGCCTATACGGTGCCCTTCTTCTTCGTGATGAACCAGCGCAAATATGACGCCCTGCCCGAAAATGTGCGCGCCTGCATCGACAAATATTCCGGCGAGGCCCTGGTATCGAAGATCGGCGACTGGTGGGACAAGTGGGACGCGGTCGGCCGCAAGCAGGCGGAAGACGCTGGCCACGTCATCTCCAAGCTCAGCCCCGAGGAGCGCGGCCGCTGGCGCGAGGCGCTGAAGCCGATGATCAGCGCCTACCTTGCCAAGGTGAAGTCGTCGGGCGTCGACAATGCCGACGACATCTACAAGGTGATGCAGGACACGATCGCCAAGTATGAGCAGTGATCCCGCGAAAGCCGCGGAAGACCGTCCGCCGATCCTCGGCGGTGGGCGGCACGGACGGCATCCCTTGGCGCTGCGCGTGCCGCGCATGGTGGTGACGGGAGCCGCGGCCTGCGGCTTCCTCGCCTATGCGGCGGCGGCCCTTCTCACCGTCGCCGACATCGTCGGACGGCGGTTCTCCCTGCCGGTCCCCGGCGTCGTGGATCTCGTCCAGCTTTTCGTCGTCGCCGGCGCTTGGCTGGTCATCCCGTTCGCCTTCCTCGTGGGAGCGCATGTCGGCGTCGACCTCCTGGTCGAGACGATGCCCCGTCCGCTGCGGCGGGGTCTTCGCGCGGTCGCGAGCCTTGTCGCCATCGCGCTGCTCGGTCTGATCCTGTGGAACTGCTACCAGACCTTCCAGCAGCAGCTCCTCTTCGGCGACCGGTCCCAGCAGCTCGGCATTCCGATCGTCTGGTACTGGATCCCGCTTCTCGTCGGGGCCGCCCTGTCGATCATGGCGTCGTTCCTGACGCTGTTCGATCCCCCGCAAGGTGTCCCGCCGGCATGAGCGCCACCCTCCTCGGCTTTGCAGGCTTCGTCTGCGCCCTCGTGATGATCGCCTTCGGCCTGCCGGTTGCCGTCGCAATGGGCGTCGTCGGCACGGCCGGATTCTGGTGGCTCAATGGCTGGAGCGGCGCAGCCTTTATTCTCGGCTCTTCGCCCTTCGAGGCGATCTTTCCCTATTCGCTCAGCGTCATTCCGCTGTTCGTGATGATGGGCGTCTTCGCGGCGCGGGCCGGCCTGTCCCGCTCCCTGTTCGACATGGTGACGAGCTTTCTCGGCCATGTGCGCGGCGGCCTCGCCGTCACGGCGGTCGGGGCCTGCGCGATCTTCGGCGCGATCTGCGGCTCGTCGCTGGCGACCGTTGCCACCATGGGCCGCGTCGCCATCCCCGAGATGCGCTCGCGCGGCTATGCCGACTCGCTCTCCTCCGCCTCGATCGCAGCCGGAGGAACCCTCGGCGTCCTCATCCCGCCGTCGATCCTTCTTGTCATCTACGGCATCCTCACCAACACCTCGATCGGCCAACTTTTTATCGGCGCGATCATCCCCGGCATCGTCGGCGCGGTCCTCTACGGCCTCGCCATTGTCGTCCGGGTTGCGATCACACCGGATCTTGCTCCGCAGACGCCGCGCATGGCCTGGCGCCACCGGCTGTCGACCATCCGCCGGGTCTGGGGGGTCGTCCTGCTGTTTTCGCTAGTCATCGGCGGCATCTATCTCGGCTGGTTCTCGCCGACCGAGGCTGCTGCCGTCGGCGCCGTCGGAGCCTTCGCTCTGGCGCTCCTGTCCGGCGAGATGGACCGCCAGGCGCTGTGGAGCTCGGTTACGGAAACCGCGGCGCTCACCGGCATGATCTTCTTCATCTTGATCGGCGCCTCGCTGTTCAACTATTTCCTCGAGACCACCGGCGTCCCTGCGGCGCTGATCGCCGCGATCAAGGACACCGGCCTCGGCCCGCTGGCCGTGCTTCTCCTGATCATCGCCTTCTACGTGGTTCTGGGATGCTTTATGGATTCCATGTCGATGATCCTCCTGACCGTCCCCTTCCTCGCCCCGGTGGCGGTGGAGATGGGCTATGACATGGTCTGGTTCGGCATCATCGTCGTCACTGTCGCCGAGATCGGGTTGATCACACCGCCGATCGGCATGAACCTCTTCGTCGTGCAGTCGACGGTCCCGGGCATAACGCAGCGCACCGTCATAGCCGGAATCCTTCCGTTCATCCTGGCGGATTTCGTCCGTCTCACGGTGATCGTCGCCCTGCCGATCCTGACGCTGTGGCTTCCTTCGCGCATGTTTGTGGGCTAAATGCGTCGTCCGTGAACGACGGCGAAGTCGCTGAAGTGGCGGGCTGATTGGCTGCGGTGAAGAAATGTTTCTTACCGGTTTGATGCTATGCTTCGAAAAACTGGCAAGCGCTGTCGAGGCTGCCGGAGCCGAACTAATGTCTCGCCGGTGTGATGATGATCCGATCACAGCACGGCGGAGACGGACGGCGCGAGCGGGCGCTGGGCGTCGCACCGACGACTCCGCCGCCCAAGCCGCAGGGCATCACTACCCTCAGCGGCCGAACCTGAACGCTCAGCTGTCCGCCGAATTGACTTCCCGCTCTCCCGGTACGAATAGAGGGCATCCGAGGGGTGCACTGGGTAGTGCTGAGACGGCCGTATGGCCGAACCCTTGAACCTGATCCGGGTCATGCCGGCGTAGGAACGGGATCTTGGGCACGTCAGCTTTATCCAGCCACTTGTCGGCCTATAGGGCTGCTGCTCGAGTTCTGGGCGAGAAGGAAGCGTTTCGCTTGGCTCTCTGCGCCACGGCAGGGAACTCGGCAGCTGGCGTTCGTCCTCCCGATGATGCCGAGAATTTCTCGGCCCTGGCTTCTATCCGTGATCGCAGGGATCCGCCGTCGCGTCGGCGCAATCGTCCTCATGGTCGGGGAAAGTTCCTGCCCGGGAATGGGCCGGCCAAATGAGTCGGGTTCTGACGAACTTGCTCAGCGGAACATTGGCGGTATTCGTTCTTTGGCAGATATCGATTCTCGTCCTGTCGCCCCCGGCCTACATGATGCCGGCCCCGCTCGACGTGCTCGCGACGCTGTTTGACCGTCGCGCTTTCCTCCTCCACCATTCCGGTATCACGCTACTGGAGATCGCCCTCGGGATGTTCTTTGGCACCCTGGCGGGTGTTGTCATCGCGCTGGCCGTCACCTCGCTCCCCGGCATGACTCAGATCGTCTGGCCGATGATCTTGGTGCTGCAAGCGCTGCCGGTCTTCGCTATCGCGCCGCTCCTCGTCCTCTGGTTCGGCTTCGGCCTCGCCTCCAAAGTCGTCATGGCGGGCCTTATCATCTTTTTTCCAGTGGCTTCCGCATTCGCCGACGGTCTTCGCCGGACCGACCCGACATTGTTGGAGGAAGCGGAGCTCTCTGGCGCAGATCGCTGGCAGATTCTGCGCCTTGTCCGGATTCCCCTGGCGCTGCCGGCGCTTGTAACCGGGTTGCGGGTGGCAGCACCGCTCGCCCCGCTCGGGGCTGTGATTGGAGAATGGGTAGGCGCCTCCGGAGGCTTAGGTTTCATCATGCTTCAGGCCAACGCCCGAATGCAGGCCGACATCCTCTTTGCCGGGCTGCTTATCCTGGCCGTCATAACCCTCGTCCTGCGCTTCCTCGTCGACGAACTCGCCGGGCTGCTGGTGCCATGGGCGAAGGAAGCAGAATGAAACTCAAACGAAAGCCCAGAGGAGAACTCCAATGATCCGAAGCCTCGTTCTCGCCGCATGCCTTGTTCTCGCAGGTCTTGCCAACGTCTCCGCTGCACAAGCGCAAGATGCTGGCCCCGACAAGCTGACGGTGCTTTTGGAATGGTTCATTAATCCCGATCATGCGCCGCTGGTGATCGCCGAGGAGCTGGGCCTATTCGAGGAAGAGGGTCTGGTTGTCGAACTGATCGCGCCGTCGGATCCCTCGGCGCCGCCGCGCCTAGTCGCTGCAAGCCAGGCCGAGATCGCTATCCACTACCAGCCGAACCTTTATCTCGACCATGCGGCCGGGTTGCCGCTGAAACGCTTCGGCACACTGATCGAAACGCCGTTAAACACGGTGACCGTGCTGGCGGACGGGGGCATCCAGAATCTCGCGGACCTGGAAGGCAAGCGGATCGGCTTTTCGGTCTCTGGCTTTGAGGATGCGATGCTCGGCCGCATGCTCGCTTCCGAAGGCGTCTCGGCCGAAGACATCGAGCTCATCAACGTAAATTTTGCGCTGACCACATCACTGATCTCGGGTCAGGTCGACGCGACAATCGGAGGCTTTCGCAATTTTGAGCTGACGCAGATGAAACTCGCAGGGGCGGAAGGTCGCTCGTTCTTTCCCGAGGAGCATGGCGTCCCGATCTACGATGAGCTCATCTACATCACGCATGACGACCTCGTCGCCGACGACCGGCTGCCGCGCTTCTTGGCAGCCGCGGAAAAAGGCGCGATCTATCTGACCAATCATCCGGAGGAAGCCTGGCAGCTGTTCATCAAGGCCCATCCTGACCTCGACGACCCACTGAACCGGCAGGCGTGGATCGACACGCTGCCACGCTTCGCCAAGCGCCCGGCTGCCCTAGACCGGGGGCGCTACGAGCGCTTCGGTTCCTTCATGGCCGAGTCAGGGCTGATCGAGACCGCGCCCGCGGTGGACGCTGTGGCGATTGCGGTCTGGTAACTGTCCATCTGGTCAAGGAATCGGTCGCGCGACTGGCCGGTGAGAGCTAGGGCTCCTAACGCCCGAGCTCTCTCTGGATGGCTGTGCGATTCTCAGCCGAGATCGATCTCGCCTTCCACCACATGGTGCAAATCTGTCCCGTCCGCTGTAATCACCGCTTTCACGGTCAAACGGCCACGGCCCGCCAATCCGCCTTCTTGCACGGCCTTCTCGATAGCTCCTTGCGACGTCACGCCAACCTGCTTCAGAAATTTGCGCATGGAGACGTTGAAGGGGTCGGTTTCCATATTTTGCGTCATGCAAACTACCTCGAGATTATGACGGTGCGGCGTCACCATACGCCGCAGTTTCCGGCAAAGCCAAGCGCCGCCGTTCGCGCTAGCGTTATCAAGTTCGGGAGTATCCTCCCGAACTAAGCGCTCTGCCTCGGCCAGCTCTGAAACACGCCCCGCGGCAGTTCTTTGCCTCGGCGCGGGGACGTCTATGCGACCGTCGAGGCCGCGGCTACAGGGCTGGATCGGAAGCCGGATCCTTCGCCTTCCCGGTCGCAGGCTGATCCTCACGCTTCTGCGTTTCGGCGTCCTCATACCCCATCGCTTTGCCTGCACTGTCCTTCTTCCCGGGCTTGGCGTTGATTTTGGCATCCCAGCCGCCGGGGGATTCGACTTCCTTGTCGGCCATTGTCATCTCTCCTGACAGGTGACGACAGGCGTGCTCGCCTGAAAGACAGGAAGGATCTTTCGGAACATCGAGTTCCAGACCGAGAGGCATCGAAGGCGCCATGGACGCCTTGCGATGTTCCTTCAAGCTGGTGGCAAAGGAATGTCGATCGTACAGACGACCCCGTCCGGATCGAAAGCAATTCCGACCGTCCCATCCAGCTCCGCGGCCAGGCTGCGTTCGATCAGGCGCGACCCGACGCCCGTGTGCGTCGGCGGCGTTACGGCCGGGCCCCCCGTTTGGTCCATGCGAAGTGCAGACGACGCCCCTGCTCGGATTCGCGGATCGACCAGTCGATCGACACGTACCCGTCTTCGACCGACAGTGAGCCATACTTCACGGCGTTGGTGCACAGCTCATGGAGCGCCATCGCGATCGCCAACGCAGCCTTCGGCGTCAGTAGCGCATAAGGGCCGTCAAGTCGGAAGCGCTCACCGGCATCTCCCTCGTGCGGTCCGACCGCTCGATTGACGATCTGCCGAACCGTAGCTCCTTCCCGGCAGCGTGGGCACAGCGGGCATCGGACCGGACGCTCCGGAACGGATGCGCAGCGCCTCCTCGAGCTCGGCCTTCGCTTCGGGCTGCTTTCCAGCCATGATCTCCCAGACGAGCCTTGCAAAAACCGCGAGGAAGCCTCTTGTGCGCCTCGCATACCGTAAGCAAACGGAGCAAGCACTCGGCCTCAAGCTTCCCAACGTCGTTCGTGACGCGGCTTCGGCGGGGCTTGCACGTTGCGAAATCATCCCCGAATAAATCAGTCTGCTGTCCCAACGGCGTCACTCCCTCTTTCTCAGGAAGAATATAATCCGCTGCACCTGAATATTCTAGGTTTTATTGCTATGTTGAATATGTATATATCCAAAATTTACTATTATAGTTAATCCACTTTAACTTAACTCCATGGAGACTAAGTGCGTTTGCTAATTCTTTTCAATATTTCTCATTCCTTCGCAGCAAGTGTATTTGATTTTCAGCGGCGTTATGAGGCGTCGCCCAAAACTCATACGCGACTCTGGTGCTGACCTACACTCCGTGATACACGACGAAAACTGGACTAGCCGAACTCCCGAGCGAATTCTGAGCGTTAACCAAATAGGCGGGGCGCACATACTTCCTCTCCGCCAGAGCACGCGCTTTCGCTCTCCCAACAGGTACGCCTCAGAACCCCTCAACCGAGAACATTCCGCGAAACCCGGCGTGTATCGGGGGGAGGATTGGGGGAAAGCGTTGCCGGTGCGTTCTCTGTCCCCTGAAATCCGCGGCTGTGGACTGATCACTGGTCACGAGGCTATTCGATGCCACGCAGCCGTTGGTTCCGCAATGCCGTCCAACCGCAACGACGACCTCGCCTCATGGCTCGAACTCGCGAACGCCGATTCATGCGAGAACGCCATCGCGGTGTTGCGTCTGATCGCAAAAGAGACCGACCTGCCATCGCGCGATCTGACAGCGCCCGGGTTAGAGACGATTTCCTGCGGGCCATCGGTTATGCTGACGTCGCCGACGCATGGAATGCTCTTCATAGGGAGTGGGCATGACCGATCAGGAGCGGATAAATCGCCTGGAGCAATATATAAGGGCCGAAGAGAAACAGAGGGACTGGCTGCTCGTGGTGGACTGGTCCGGCGACTGGAGAGACGCGAAGCAGGCCGCAGAGGACAGCGACCGCAAAATCGCGGCGCTCCAATCCCTCATTGCCAGATTGAGGGCGAGAGAGGCGGAAATCTACTGACGCGCCGACCGATCATCATCTCCACGCTGAGCGACTTGGCCGACGCCGGCATGGGCCTCTCTTGGGCGTGCGACGACTGCCATCGCGGGTTCGACCTCACCCTGCCCCGCGCGATTGAGCTATGGGGCCGTGATCAGAAATATGTCGGGTGGCGGGCGCCGGTGAAATGCGCCGGCTGCGGCAGCCGAAACGTCAGCATGCGGGTATTGGCGAACGCCGCGATCAAGCAGGGTACCGGGACCCCGTTCGACCCGTCATGATCCGCCGTCTGATCGCTCTCTTCCTCCGACCCTCCGCCGAGATCCGGCGGCAAGTTACCGCGCTTATTGCTACGCTCGGTCCGCAAGGCGCCTGGCTCAATGCGCGAGACTGCCGACGGGATGCCCAGAAAGACGCCCGCTGGGTGGATGACGCGGAGCTGCAGCGCCGCCGCCGATACTGGACCAGCGTCATGCGTGAGATTGAGCGCCAGACCGGCAAGAGGCATTAATCGCACTAGGTGACACTGGTTCTGGCGCGGTAGTGGGGGACGGCTGTGCTATTGAGGGGGGCGATCCCCACTTTCCGCGTTCGAGGAAAGGGCGTCTCAGGTATGCCCAAAACCAAGAAACCCTCGACGACGCAGCTTCTGCCGAAGCTCTTCTCCATCAACAGATCTATGAGGGCCCTGATGGGCCTCAAACTCGCAGAGATCGGCCTTTATCAGGGCCACGATGAGCTACTCGTGGCCCTCTCCGCGAATACGGGGACCACTGTATCGAGTCTGGCTGATATCCTACAAATTCGCCCCTCGACCATCTCGAAGACGGTGGACCACCTTGTGGCACGAGGTTTGGTGGAACGCACCCGGGATCCAGACGATGCTCGCCTTACCGTCATCTGCATCACTCCTTCCGGCACCGAGATGCAGAGACGGATCAAGGAGGTGTGGCAAGCGGTAGAAGGCGACTTCCAACAGATGCATGACTGGAACCGCGTGGAAGGGGACCTCAGGCTGGTCGAGGAAATCCTGCGCAAATGGCGAAGCAGCTCCTGAATAAACCGCCGCGTCCCCCTCCTTCCGCTCCCCTCGCGCCACGATCTGCAGCGCCTCGTCCGGCGGTGGCGGCCGCACGCATACGCCCCGCCCGCCACAGCCCGCCATACAGTGAAGCGGAGCGCATCGAGTGGTCAGGCACCGGTTTGCCCCGCACGTACAGCGGAGTCTCAGATATATGAGGCACAGGATCGGGCGGTTAAGCCTCGACGTGTGATACCGGACAGGGACGCTATCGAATGCCACGCCAGATCGAGTTTGCCGGCACTGCCGAAGAATGCCGACTTCTGCTCGAGGCCATAAAGGAGCATCCGGGCGTCGCCCGGATCACGCTCCAGCCCTGCGCCTCAGTTTCCCCGCCAGGGGATGTGCTGACGATCGAGTCGGCCAACCAGGCGTCGCTCGAGATCTTCAACATCCTCAGTGACCACGACCTGCTGCGCGCCGGCGCGGTGACTGTCAGCGAGCCGAACGCGACGATCCGTGCTGAAGCGTCGCGTTCGATCAATGAGGAAGGCAACGACGCGATCTGGGAAGAGATCGGCGCGATGATGCGGCAGGACACGAACCCGTCGTTCAACTTTCTGGCGCTGATGGCGCTGGCGGGTGCGGTCGCCGCTTTCGGCATCGTTTCCGACACGATCCATGTCGTCGTCGGCGCGATGCTAATTGCACCAGGATTCGAGCCGCTACTCCGCATCGTCTTCGGAATTGTCAGCGACCGGCAGAGCGTGCTCGCCGGGTTCAAGTCCGTCGCGGCGGGATACCTTGTACTTGCTGTTGCCGCAGGCCTTGCCATGCTGGTCGCGCTGCCGCTGAACGGCAAGACCGCGGCGGACCTGGCCGACGGCCACTGGGCGAACTACTGGTCCAGCATCCAGGGCAGCGGCGTCGCCACCTCGATCCTCGCGGGGGTTGCCGGCGGCGTGATCGTGTCGTCGCGGATGAAGGTCCTCGCCACGGGCGTGATGGTGGCGCTGGCCCTCATACCGAGTATGGCGCTGATCGGGATGGGACTCGCCATGGGCAACATGGAGCTCGCCGGCGGTGCCGCGGCCAGGTGGGCGGTCGAGGTCGCCTGCGTCCTGTTCGGCGGTGGGGCGATTCTCGTGGCGAAACGGTTACTGCTGCACCGGCGGCGGCCAAGTCAGCGCGACGAGCCACGCACCGGGTGAATGGCGCCGCTCCGCAGGGGCGGATCTAAACGCAACTCCGCCCGACGGTCGTTTGTGGGTCACCCGGATCGGTCTTCCTGCCCTCGAGCGCGAACCTCGGCGACGGCATGCCCCATCGCGCCACCGTCAGCTCGCGCACGCCTTCCTCGCCGTTCCGGACGATCGGCGCCGTCGTGTCGGGAAAGACGCCGGGCAGCGGCGGCATGTTGCCGGTCCGGTCCCGCATAGCACGGGTGAACTCGAGGATGGCCGTCTGGCCCTTGGTGATGGAGTATAGATCGCACACCACGGCAGGAGAGCACGGAGCAATGGCGCTGTCGAGACGAGCCTTTGTCTACCGGCATCAGCCGGACCCTGCGAGACGTACGCTGGAGCAGCAGAACCGAATGGCGGCCCGTGCCTTTCATCATCCAGTCGGTCTTCGAACACCGTCCGATGCTACAGGTGTGTCCCAAGCACTCACCATTGGACACTCCATGGCTTCCAGTTCGGCTCCCGCTGAAATCCTTATAAGACGACTTCATCGCTCGACGGGCCTGAACGAGACGGAACTGGCGGACCTGCGAACACTGCCGGCGACCATCCGTGAGATTGGCAAGAATGAGACGATCAGCCGGGAGGGCGATCGCGTCCATCACTGCGTCCTGATCGTCGACGGCTTCCTTGCGAGGTTCCTGGACACGCGCGAGGGCAAGCGCCAGATCCTGTCCTTCTATGTTCCCGCGACATTCCGGACCTGCAGTCACTGCATCTGCCGACCATGGATCACAGTCTCGGCAGCATCGCATCGTCAAAGATCGCGATGATCCCCCACAATGCGCTTTCCGACATCAGCGACCGCAACCCTCGAATTGCTTCGGCCCTTTGGCGGGAGACGCTGATTGACGGCTCTGTCACACGTCGATGGGTGCGCTGCCTCGGCCGACTGAGCGCGCGCCAGCGCGTCGCCCACATGCTGTGCGAGCTCTACGTCCGGCTTGACGCAGTGGGGCTGGCGGACCGGCCGATCCGGCTGATGACGCAGCAGGACATCGGAGATGCGATGGGCCTCACGGTCGTGCAGATCAACCGCACCCTCCGCGATCTGCGCAGCGAAGAGCTGATCACGATCGAGAAGCGGCACCTGACGATCGTGCACAGGGAACGCCTGCAAAAAATCGCGGAGTTCGACCCGTTCTATCTGCACCTCGATCCGGAGGCTCGACACTAGGCGCCCAAGGACATTCTGACGGAGTGACGGGATCAAATGCTGGAGCGGGAGCGTCTACCAGACGAACAGGCAATATCGCCCAGAGGTTCGCATGGCCCGGTATTATTTCGACATCGACGATAATGGCGTCCGTTTCCACGACGAGGACGGCATCGAATGCGAGACTCTGGACGGGGTGCGGGAAGCCGCGATTGATGCCCTTCCGCGGATGGCCTGCGACGCACTGCCGGACGGAGATCACCACGTGATCAGCATCAGCGTGCGCGATCAGACCGACAAACCGGTATTCCACGCGTCGCTGACGCTTGATGCTGGCTGGCACTCACCAGAAAATTGCATAGCTGCGGCAGACAGCGCTACCAGAAGGACAGGCGGCGCGGCAGCTCAAATTGAGCCGCATGTCGAGACCGAGGATCTCCCGCGAACCGTTCTGTAGATACAGCGACAAGCCGCGAGATTTCGCCGTAATACCAACGTGCGCTGATCAGAACTCATGCGCCCAGTCCCGCATTCCGATTGAGATGATTTTCCAGGGCTGATCGACGAGCTTGTTCCAAGCGTCACAGCAGTGGGCGACGATGTCGTCGTAGTCGG
>NZ_JAAAMJ010000050.1 GCF_010500835.1 Aurantimonas aggregata
GTGTTTGCGTCAGCCGCGTACTTCGTCATGACGGTTGGGTGCTAACAGGAACGACGCCGCTTCAGTGGCTGCTCACCGTATATGCGCCGTGCCCAGGCGCTGCGCCGCTCCCCAACTAATTAAGGCAGAGTTCACGAATTGAGACCTCCACTGGCTCGCATCCGTTCGTTGCCGGTGGTTGACGATCGCTGCCGGACTGTCCGGCGTCAGGGTCCAAGCACGCCCGATCCGCGGACTTGCCGCGCACTGCCCCGGCAGGTCTCTTGTTGGGCCCTTCCGGCAGCCTGGCTCGGGCCTTTAATAAGACCCGCGAGGTCAATCGTTGCGGCCTTAAGGGAATTACCCGGTTCATACCGGCGGCACCCAAATAGCCGACCTATTCGTCCGAGCGGAATTGTGAGTGACGGGGTCTGCGCGTCCATGAAGCCCCTGTCCTCCGCTCCAGCCATGGATCTCGGTATTTTTAGTTGTCAATAGTTGAATTTTACAACTACTGTAGACGTCGGATTTTCCCTTGCGGCGCGACCGGCGAAGCTTAGGTTCTGCTCGCATCAAGGCGCAACCTCAGCGGCGCGTGGGGGGGAACTCAGTGACAAGATCCGTGGCAGCGGCAAGACGGCTCGTTCTGTTTGCAGCCCTCTGGTTCGTCCTAACCGACGGCGAAGGCGCGGCCCTTGGCGCGGTGGTGGTCTTGGCGGCAAGCTGGCTGAGCCTCCGCCTTCTTCCGACAACACGTCCACTCAGGATGTCGGCGCTGCTGGCGATCGTCCCCGGCTTCGTCTGGCGCTCGCTGCTCGGTGGTGTCGACGTTGCGCGGCGGGCTCTCGATCCGCGCCTTCCGCTCGATCCGGGCTGGATCGAGATCCCGGTGGACCTGACTGATGGCGGCAGGGTCGCTCTGGGCGGCGAGCTGTCGCTGATGCCGGGCACGCTCGTGGCCGGCAGCGCCAACGGCCGGCTGCTGGTCCATGTCCTCGACCGGCAGCAAGACACCGTAAGCGCCGTGCGGAACGAGGCGATGCGGATGGGCAAAGTGGCCGGATGACTACCTGGCTCATCACTCTTGCGACGCTGCTGCTCCTCAGCCTCGGCGGCGCCCTCTGGCGGGTCTGGCATGGACCAGAGCCCGCGGACCGGATGATGGCGGCGCAGCTCGTCGGCACGGGCGGGGTGGGCACGGTGCTGCTGCTCGGCGCGGCGACCGACTGGGGGATGATCGACGTCGCGCTGGTGCTGGCGCTGCTCGCCGCGTTCACCGCCGTCGCCTTCGTCAAGGCGCACAGCGCCGACGGCGCCGGCGACCCGGAGGAGGAAGAGACGACGGCGCCTGAGGAGGAGCCGCGCCGTGGCTGACCTCGTCACCTATCTGATGACGGCTCTCGGGATGGTGTTCTTCCTCGCCGGGACCGCTGGCCTGATCCGGTTTCCCGACACGTTCAGTCGGCTGCACGCGCTGACCAAGGCGGACAATGTCGGGCTCGGCTGCCTGATCGTGGGACTGGCCTTCCAGGCCGACGACTGGACCGTCATTGCCCGCCTGGCGCTCATCTGGGGGCTTGCCGCGCTGGCGGCGGGCACGACGGCGCAGCTTGTGGCGCGCTCCGCTCTGCTTCGGCGCAAGCCGTGACGGCGCTGGCCGAGACCGGCTTCGATCTCGTCCTCTGCGGCATGATCCTTGCGGCGGCGGCTTCTGCCCTCGGGATGCGCGACCGGTTCGGTGCGGTGGTCTTCTTCATCGTCTACGGCGTCTTCATCGCCCTCGGCTGGCTGCGGCTCGACGCGGTGGACGTTGCCCTGGCCGAGGTCGCGCTGGGCGCCGGGTTGAGCGGCGTGCTGCTTCTGCGAGCGAACGCGCGTCTGCCGGCGAGTGCGCGGATCGCCGCCGGGCCCGCCGTGAGGATCGTGCCGGTCGGGGTCGCCGCAGCCGTCACGCTGATGCTCGGCTGGGCGTTCCTGACGCTGCCCGAACCCGCGGGTTTGCAGGGGGCCGTGGCCGCGAATCTCTACGCGTCGGGTGCAGAGAACCCGGTGACGGCGGTGCTGCTGAATTTCCGCGGATGGGACACGCTCCTCGAGAGCGTCGTATTGCTGGCCGCGCTTATCGGCGTCTGGTCGGTGGCGACGAACGACGCCTGGGGCAGGCGGCCCGGTCTGACACAGCACGCACTGCCGGGCGGGGTGCTGGTAAGCTTCGGCCGGCTTCTGCCACCCGTCGGACTGATGATCGGGGTCTACCTCGTCTGGGTCGGTTCCTCTCGGCCGGGAGGGGCGTTCCAGGGAGGCACGGTGCTCGCGGCCGTGGCGCTTCTGGTGATGATGGGCGGGCTGATGCGGCCCCCGCCGGTCGTCTCGCGCCGGCTGCGCCTGGCGCTCGTTGCAGGCCCCGCGGTCTTTCTGGCGGTAGGGCTGGTCGGCGCGGTGGCCGGCACGTTCCTCGGCCTGCGCCCGGACATCGCCAAGCCGCTGATCCTCGGGATCGAGGCGGCATTGACGCTGTCGATCGCGACCACGCTGGCGCTTGTCGTCGTCGGACCGCCGGAACAGCCGGAGGAGCGAACATGATCGACGCTCCCACGCTCTACGGCCTCTGCGGCGCGGCGGTCATCGGCGTCGGCATCTACGGCTTCATGATCCACGCCAACATCCTGCGCCGGCTGCTGGCCTTCAACGTCATCGGCTCGGGCATCTTCCTGATGCTCGGCGCGGCGGCAGGCCGGGCGCCTGGTGGGCCGCCCGATCCTGTCCCGCAGGCGCTGATCATCACCGGCATCGTCGTGGCGCTGTCGGCGACGGCGCTCGGCGTCGCGCTGTTGGTCGCCTATGCCCGGGCAAGCGACAGTGCGCGGCTGCCGGAAGATATCGAAGATATCGAAGACGATCCGGCGTGACGATGCTCGTCGCCACCATCCTTGCCCTGCCGCTTGCCGCGGCGATGCTGGCCGTGATCTTCGGCCGGCACGGGGCCGGGCTGGCGGCTGCGACCTGCGCCGTGCAGGGCGGGGCGATCACGGCGCTGATCGTCGTCGTGGCCCAGGAGGGCACGGTGACAGTCGAGTCCGGGGGCTGGCCAGCACCGCTTGGCGTCGTGCTGCAGGCCGACGGGCTCGCCTGCGGCTTTCTCGCGATGACGGCGCTGGTGATGGCCGGCGTCACGGCGCAGGGACGGGTGCAGTTCGCAAGCCCGAAAGGCGAGACCCGGGCAGCCTGGGCGTTCTGGCCGCTCGCCCTGCTGCTGTGGGGGGCGCTTAACGTGGTGTTTCTGTCCCGCGACCTGTTCAACCTTTATGTCGGGCTCGAGCTGATGTCGCTCGTCGCGGTTGCGCTGGTCGCCATCGACGGCAAGGCCGAGACGCTGGCGGCGGCGCTGCGCTACATGCTCGTCGCCGTCTTCGGCTCGCTCCTCTATCTTCTCGGCGTGGTTCTGCTCTATTCCGCCCATGGCGTCCTCGACATCGGGCTGATCGCGGCGCGCGGCGCAGCCGGACCTGCGGACATCGTCGCCGCTTCGTTGGTCACCGCGGGACTTGCCGCCAAGATGGCGCTGTTTCCCTTCCACGCCTGGCTGCCGCCGGCGCATTCCGGGGCGCCGGCGCCCGCTTCGGCGATGCTTTCGGCGATGGTGCCGAAGGCTGCCTTCGTGATCCTCATCCGGTTCTGGTTCGAGGCGGTGCCCGACCTCGCCTCGGCGGCGATCCTGATGCTCCTCGGCGCTCTCGGCGCGGCGGCGATCCTGCACGGCGGGGTGATGTCGCTGAGGCAGAGCCGCCTGAAACTCGTCATCGCCTATTCGACGGTGGCGCAGGTCGGCTACCTGCTGCTGATCTTTCCGCTGGCGGGAGGCGAATCGGCAGCACAGCCTTGGGCCGCAGGCGCCTGGACCGGCGGCGTGCTCCACGCGCTGAGCCACGGGCTCGCTAAGGCGGCGATGTTCCTGTGCGCTGGCGTGTGGATCGCCTCGCTCGGCCACGATCGGCTGGACGGGCTCTGCGGGCAGGCCCGGGCGACGCCGATGGCCACCTTCGCTTTCGCTCTCGCCGCAATCACGCTGATGGGGCTGCCCCCTTCGGGCGGGTTCATCGCCAAATACCTGATGCTGACCTCGGCGCTGGCCTCTGGCCAATGGTTCTGGGCACTGGTCCTGCTGGCAGGCGGCCTTTTGACGGCAGCCTACCTTTACCGTCCGCTCGCGGCCCTCGTCGCGACGGCGGACGTGGCGCCGCCCTCTGCGCCGTGGGACCAGCAGATCGCGCCGCTCGTGCTGGCGGCGGCGGCGATCCTCCTCGGGGTCGCGTCCAGCGCGCCGTTTGAGTTCCTCCAGATCGGCTATCCGCAGGCTGCCGTGCGGGGGCTGGAATGAGCGCCCTCCTGCCGGTCCTGATTCTGCTCGCGTCGCTGGTGCCTGCGGGACTGACCTTCTTCGTGCCCGACCACCGACGAGTGCTGCGCAACACGCTCAGCCTCGGCGGCGCCGTGCTCAAGCTGGGCCTCGTCGCCTTCATGCTGTTCGAGGTGGCGGATGGCACCGTCTACGAGAGCCGGCTTGAGTTCGCGCCGGGCCTTTATCTGCTCCTGCGCGTCGACGCGCTGGCGCTGCTGTTCGTGTCGCTTTCGGCGGTGCTCTGGTTCCTGACCACCATCTACGCCATCGCCTATTTCGGCAAGAAGCCCGAACTGTCGCGGTTCTTCGGCTTCTTCAGCCTGTGCGTCGCGGCGACCACGGGCCTTGCGCTGTCGGGTACGCTAATCTCGTTCTTCATCTTCTACGAGCTTCTGACGCTGTCGACATGGCCGCTCTTGGTGCACAAGCGCGACGGCAAGTCGCTGGCCGCCGGGCGCGCCTATCTCGCTTACGCGCTGCCGGCGGGCGCCGTCCTGCTGGCCGCAATCGTTTGGCTGGAAAGCGTTGTGGGCCCGGTGGAGTTCACCGTTCCCCCCGATCTCGACCGTCTCGATGACATCAGCCTACGGATCATCTTCGCGATGTTCGTGGTGGGTTTCGGTGTCAAGGCGGCGCTGATCCCGCTGCACGGCTGGCTGCCGAAGGCGATGGTGGCGCCGGCACCGGTCAGCGCGCTGCTGCATGCGGTCGCCGTCGTCAAGGCCGGCGCGTTCGGTATCCTGCGCCTCGTGTTCGACGTCTTCGGCCTCGACCGCGTCGCCGCGCTCGGGCTTGGCACGCAACTCGCGGTTCTCGCCTCCGCTACGATCCTGTGGGGATCGCTCCAGGCGTTGCGGCAGACGGAGATCAAGAAGCGCCTGGCCTATTCCACCGTCAGCCAGGTCTCCTACATCGTCCTAGGCGTCGCGCTGGGCGGGCCCTATGCGGTGACCGGCGGGGTCGTGCATCTCGTGCACCAGGGGCTGATGAAGATCACCCTGTTCTTCTGCGCGGGGATCTTCGACCAGCAGGCCGGCGTGTCAAGGATCGACGCCCTCAACGGGATCGGCGTCCGGATGCCCTGGACCGCGGCCTGCTTTACGATCGGCGCGATGGGGATGGTCGGGCTGCCGCCGACGGCGGGGTTCGTCACCAAGTTCTACCTCGGCGTTGGGGCGCTGCAGTCGGGCGCGCCCTGGGCGGTGGGGGTCCTCGTCGCCTCGACCCTTTTGAACGCGGCCTATTTCCTGCCGCTGGTCTACCGAATGTGGTTCATCGACGCGCCGCCCGAGGAACGGCCGGTCGAGGCGCCGGCGTTGCTGATCGGCCCCGCCGTCGTCACCGCGCTCGCCTCGCTCGCGGTGGGTGTGCTGGCCGGCGCGGCGATCAGCCCGCTCGGCTGGGCGACGCTTATCGTCGAACGGGAATATCTGCCATGATCGAGGCCAGCCGCACGCTACTGCCGCTCTTGGCGCTGGCATGGCCGCTGGCGCTGGCGGCCCTCGCGTCGCTGCCGCCGGTCCGGCCGCACGCGATCCGGTTGCTGCTGTTCGCGCCTTTGCCGGCGCTCTGGCTGGGCCTGACCGAAGTCCAGGGCAGCGCTTCGTTCCCCGCTTTGCTGCTAGGCGTCACGCTGGCAGCATCGCCGGCGGGTGCGCTGCTTTTCGTGATGACGGCGGCCCTGTGGTTCGGGGCGGCGGTCTATGCGCAGAGCTACATGACGGGCACGCGCAAGCCCGCCGTCTTCGCGGGGTTCTGGTGCCTGACGCTGGCAGGAAATCTCGGCGTCTTCCTCGCAGCCGACGTCGCCACCTTCTACGTCGCCTTCGCGACCGTTTCGCTCGCCGCCTATGTCCTGATCGTCCATGAAGCCACCGATGCCGCATTGCGCGCCGGGCGTGTCTACGTCGCGATGGTCGTCCTCGGCGAGGTCTGCCTGCTCGCGGCCTTCGTCATCGGCATCGCGGCGGCCAACAGCCTCGACATCGCCGAGATCCGCGCAGCCCTGGCGAGTGCGCCGCTCGGAGCCCTGGCCGCCGTGCTGCTGGTTGCAGGTTTCGGCATCAAAGCCGGCCTCATGCCGCTGCATTTCTGGTTGCCGCTCGCCCATCCAGCCGCCCCGACGCCGGCCTCCGCGGTCCTGTCGGGCGCGATCGTGAAGGCGGGAATCATCGGTATGATGCTGTTTCTCCCCGCAGGTACCGGTTTTGCCGGCTGGCTCGTGGCGCTCGGGTTCGTCGGAGCGTTTGCAGGCGCACTTCTGGGCCTGTCGCAGAGCGATCCGAAGGCGATTCTCGCTTATTCGACGATCAGCCAGATGAGCCTCGTCACCGCGCTGATCGGCAGCGCCGCGGCGAACGGCGCCGGATACGAGCAGATCGCATTCTACGCGCTCCACCACGGGCTGGCCAAGGGCGCGCTGTTCCTGTCGGTCGGCCTCGTTGCCGCCTGTGCGGGCGGCTGGCGGGCCGCCAAGCTGGCGGCCGTCGCACTGGTGGCCCTGTCGGTTGCGGGCGCGCCGCTAACCGGCGGCAGTCTCGCCAAGCTCGCGGCCAAGTCGGAACTTGCGGGCATGGCCGATACCTTGCTGACCCTCACCGCCATCACGACGACGCTGGTCCTGGCATCGTTCCTGATCCGGCTGGGCGACGCCAAGCCCGGCAGAGGACGTCCGCCACTCCTCCTGGCGATACCGACCCTCGCGCTCGGGCTCGCGGCGCTCATCGTTCCCTGGCTGCTCGGACCCGGCTGGTCAGGTCTCGAACCGGGCTATGCGGTGCGATGGTCGTCGCTCTGGTCATCGGCCTGGCCGGTCGCTGCAGGTCTGGCGGCTGCCCTCGTCTGGAGCCGCCGCCCCAACACGGAACCGGCCTCGACTGGCCGGCGAACAGCCTCGCGCGTGCAGCTCTGGCGGGACGCTGTCATCCACGATGTGCAATCCATGGCGACGGCCGCACAGGTGCGAGGCGAACGCCCGGAAAAGACTGCTAAACGCGCATGGGCCGATCTCCGCGCCGCTATCGGCGTTGCGAACGGTCTTGAACGGCGCCTGCAACGGGGAGAGAACGCGACTTTCTTCCTGATCGTCTTGTGCGGCACGATCGCGCTGAGCCAATGGCTCTGGTGATCGTCGGCGCCAGGCGCCCCACAAGCTCCAGCGGGAATGGGCGCGCGAGGCGGGCGCATCGGGATCCATTCGGAATGTCGGATTGGGAGCCCAAGGGCAGCTTTTCGAGGAAGGCGCCGAAAACCTGCCGCTCTTCTGCGGCCAGTTCCGGCACGATTCAGTGCGTTCGCAATGCTGGCGCGGCGGGCCTTTACACTTCCGACGTAGTCTCCCGAAAGCAGCCGCAAGCGGCTCGAGATACGCACGGTCGGCGACCATCGCATCCGGGCAATCGGAGCCGGGGCTGCCCCGATTGCCTCTCGGCAAGCAGCGTGGTCAGCCGCCGCGGTATGGAGGCCGCTCTCCAGTTGACGCTCCAGTGGAAGCCACCGTGTCGCGAGGGCCTAACTCTTCAACCTTCTATGTCCGGTGAGCAGGCGTCCCTTATACTAGGCGTTCGCATTACTGGGAATGGCGTACAAGGGTCGAGAGCCGAACGACTGCTATCCAAGAAGGCGCTCCTGAAGCCGCCGGTCCGCTACCTGCCCATGACGTCGCTCCGGCTTCGGTCCTATGATGGCGGCGTTGAACGCCGTGACGCTTCGGTAGCGGGCCCTTGCAGGCCCGGCGGTGGTATGGCGTTATCGGCGTCGGGATCTCGCCCTTGTAGCCGATCCAGCGTTCGCATGATCGGGGTGACCGTCAGCCCGTGAAGCAGGACCGACATCAGGACGACCACGCCGACGATCGCCCACAGACGCTCACTTCCCTCGACCTCCATATGGTTGAGCCCGTAGGCCAGGTAGTAAAAGGAGCCGACTCCGCGTATTCCAAAGAAGGCGATCGTCAGCTTCTCGCCCCACGAGGCATTCAGCCCAAGCAGTCCAATGAGCCCGGTCACTGGCCGGACGATAAGCAGGATCACCACGGCGGCGAGAGCGTCGGTCCAGGTGAGCGGAGCCAAAAGTCCGTTGACGAGAGCGCCGCCGAACAGGACCAGCAGCATCATCATGACCAGCCGCTCGATCTGCTCGGTCATGTCGTGCATCTCGCGGTGGAAGTCGTGATCGCGATGGGCGTGGCGGAGCGTCAGCGCTGTCACGAATACGGCGAGGAACCCGTAACACTGGATCATCTCGGTGAGGCCGTAGGAGACGAAGGTCGCCGCGAGCGCGATCAGTCCGTCGCCTGTTTTGGCAAGCTTGGTATCCGCCGGGATATGAAACGTCAGCCAGCCGAAGGCCCGTCCGATAAGCCATCCGCCAACGACGCCAGCGCCGATCTCCCACAGGACGCTGTGGGTGACCCACTTCAGGGCCCATGGCTCGCCTGTCGTGGCCGCGAGCCCCAGCGCAACGGCGAGGTTCACGAACGGGAACGCGAGCCCGTCGTTGAAGCCCGCCTCGGAGGTGAGGCCGAACCTGACCTCGTCTTCCTCGCCGCTCCGAGGCGGCCCGACCTGGACGTCGGCGGCCAGGACAGGGTCGGTCGGCGCGAGGGCTGCTCCGAGCAGCAGGGCAACGATCCACGGCAGCCCCATCCACCATCCGCCGATCAGCGTGATGGCCGCGATGCCAAGCGGCATCGTCACCGCGAGCAGGCGCCACGTCACCGCCCACTGTCGCCAGCCGAACTCACGATCGAGCTTCAGGCCGGCGCCCATGAGCGCGATGATCACGACGAACTCGGTAAAGCGTTCGGTGATCTCCGGATAGGCCAGGGGCAGTGGCCGGTCGGTGACCTGCGGGAGCGAGAAGATGGCCAAGCCGATGGTGATGCAGACGATGGGAAGTGGAGTGCACCCCATTTCGCCGGACAAGCGGCGGTTGGGTTTAGGCACTGAGCCTGATGAACTCGCGCGGCGAGCGGAACTTTAATCCTGAGTGCGGGTGGACCTCGCAATAATCCTCGATCCAGTC
>NZ_JAAAMJ010000051.1 GCF_010500835.1 Aurantimonas aggregata
ACTGGCTAAGGACTGGGAGAAATCCATCGAAAGCACAACCGCATGGGCCAATATCGCTTCCATCCGCATGCTAACCCGGAGGATCGCAAGACCCTCATATCATTGACCAACTTTCGAATCGGGCTCTGAAGCCCTATGATCAGAGCAGCGAGCCCGAAGAAGACCAGCGCGGTGGGCGATGTGTAGAAGATCGCCAGGTCGCCGCCGGAAAGGCTCATTGCCGTGCGGAACTCGCCTTCCAGGATCGGCCCGAGCACCAGCCCCAGGATTATGGGCGTGATCGGGATGTCGGCTTTAATCGCCGCATAGGCGAGCACGCCGACTATCGCCATGGTGTAGATGTCGAAGACGCTGTTTCGGACGGTGAAGGCGCCGATCCCGCAGAGCACAATTATGACGACGGCCATCAGCCGCGGTGGCACTCGAAGGACATGGACGAAGAGCCGGATCCCAAACAGCTGGACCACGAGAATTACGACATAGGCCACGACGATCGAGATATAGATGCCGTAGACGTCGGCCTGGTTTGTCAGGAACAGTGCCGGGCCCGGCACGAGACCGTGGATCATCATCCCCGCTAGGACAATAGCGGTGGCGGGATCGCCTGGGATGCCCAGGGCCAAGAGCGGGATCATTGTGCCGCCCGTTACTGCGTTGTTGGCTGTTTCAGGGGCGACGACTCCCTCGATCGCGCCCTTGCCGAATTTAGACGGGTCCTTAGAGAAGCGACGGGCATGGTCGTAGGCCAGGAAGGACGCAATCGGTCCGCCCGTCCCAGGGATCGCGCCTATCCCGGTGCCAATCAGGGCACTGCGAACCATCAGCCACAAATTGCTGATTATCAGTCTCATGGAAGGGAGCTCTGCGCGCACGTCGCGCATCGCTGGCGGGGGCTTGATGCCGCGTCGATGCTCCTCGAAGACCTGAATGATGAACGGCACTGCGAAAAGACCGATCATTGCGACAAGCAGATTGACGCCCTGCAGCATGCTGGTCGTGCCGAAAGTCATGCGTGGCACACCCTCGACTGCGTCGAGGCCGATGGTCATGATCATCAGGCCAAGAACGCCGGCGATCAGGCCGCGCATCATCGACCTGCCGGCCATTCCACAGATCGTCGACAGGCCGAAAACCACCAAAGCGAAGATCTCGGCCGGACCGAAGGAGATTGCTATCCGCGAAACGATGTCCACGGAAACGACCATCACGACAAGGCTGAAGATGCCGCCAAAGGTGGAGACGATGACCGCCATACCAAGCGCGATCGATGCACGCCCCTGCTTTGCCATGGGGTAGCCGTCAATCACGGTCGCCGCGGCCGACGGGGTACCAGGAATGCCGAGCAGGATGGCCGAGACCGAGCCGCCAGTCATGCCGCCGATATATGTGCCGAGCAAGAGGCCGATCGCTGGCACGGTGCCCATTCCGAATGTCAGCGGTAGAGCCAGCGCCAACGCGACGGTGAAGGTGAGGCCAGGGATCGACCCGAAGATCAACCCGATGATGGAGCCAAGGGCAATCGCCCCGAGGGCTTCCGGTTGCAGCGTCAGGGCTGCTGCTGCCAGGAATGCTTCCATGTCAGTTCAACCCAGATTGATCCAAGAGCCGGTTGCGAGATAGACCCCGAGGATCTTCCCGAAGATCAGCCAGCAACCGAAGGTGACGCCGATGCTCATCAAGAAGATGCGAAGCGGCGAGCGATCGTTGGCGCAGACGATCATGATCGAAGCCACTGTCACCAGCGTCGCCAGCACGAAGCCAATGAGCTGCATCAGGAACCCGTAGGCGATCAGATGCCCGAAGGTTAGGAGCAGCGGCACAGGCGTGAAAGTTCCGCCTCCGTCCCCTATCTCGCCGTCACTCAAATTAGCCGTGTGGGCGGTCGCAGTCTCTTCGTCAGACCTTCGCAGGGCAGTCGCCACCATCACGGCAGAGAACAATGCCAAAAGGCCCCCGAGCAAGAAGGGGAAGGCGCGGGGACCGACATCCCCGCCCCCTGCACCAGCCGGGATTGTGCGCCAGACCATCAGCATCCACGCAAGGGCGAGGATTAAAAGCACTGTGCCCGTTAGCAAGTCGCGCGACTTGTCTGTCATTGCCACCTCCCGGCTCGGTCGCGATCAGTTCATCATGCCGAGTTTGCCGAGAAGCTCGCCGTAGAAGGCGTCGTCCCGGGCAATCACCTCGCCAAACTCTGCGCGTCCCTTGAAGGCGGGCTCATAGCCAATGTTAGCTGCGGCTGAAGTGAACTTTTCCGATTCCGCGGCGGCTTTAGCGGCGGCCTCGAGCTTGACTAGGATCTCCTCGGGCGTACCCACTGGGGCGGCGAGACCGCGCCACATCGAGATGTCGACGTCGAACCCCTGGTCCTTTGCCGGCTTGACGTCGGGCAGCACGCTCACCGGCTCGGCGCCGGTGGAGCCGAGCACCGCGAGATCGCCGGTCTTTATGTAGGAGAGGAACTGGCCGGGCCACTGGATCGCGGCATCGATTCGGCCGGCGAGGAGTTCGATCGGCGCCTTGCCGTCGCCATAGGAAATGTAGTTGACCTTGTCGGCAATGCCCATTGCGTCGAACAGGGCCGCCGAGGCGAGGTGAGTGAACGAACCTTTGCCGGAAATACCGACATTGATCGTCTCGTCGCCAGCCTTCACTGCCTCCGCCATCTCTTGGAGGTTTGTCCAGCCCTTGGTGGAATTGACGGCTAGCACTGGAATCTCGACGGAGACCTGGGCAATCGGCTCGAATGCCTCATAGTTGAAGGGCAGTGTGCCGAGATGATGCGTCGTGTTGATCGAGTTGGAATTCCAGACGATATTATAGCCGTCCGGACGCGTGGCCTGGACATGGGCATAACCGATGGCACCGCCACCGCCGGTGCGCGCCACCGGTACGACCGGCGAGCCCAGTTCCTGGCCCATAAGTTCCGCCAAAAGCTGCGCCGTGGTGTTTGCGGTGCCGCCAAAGAGCACGGTCATCTCGACCGGCTTCTCAGGATATTCGGCCTTTGCCGAGGCGGATCCTACGAAAGTGGCGGCTAGAACGGCGGCGGCGGCAATGCGGCCGCGCGATTTCCAGAACGACATATTGTTTCCTCCCTGTTGAAACGCGTCGCAGCCTCCCGCCGCGACTGTCAGTCCGTGCTGATCGACGCCGGACGGCCCGTGTTCGGGTCCGTCCATTGCCCCCGTGAGCAGGCTCGGGATCGTCAGTTCACCAGCGCATGATCCCCCGTCTGCCGGGCCTCGAGCGCCGCGAGGATCGCCTCCGGCGTTGCCGGCAGCGCGGTGATGCGCACGCCAATTGCGTCGTAGATGGCGTTCATGATGGCTGGTGCGGTCGGCACCAGCGCCGGCTCGCCGATGCCCTTCGCCCCAAGCGGGCTGCGCGGGTCTCGGTCCTCCACCAGGGCAACGTTGATCTGCGGAATGTCGAGCGAGGTTGGCAGGATGTATTTCGAGAAGCCGTGGGTCGTCGTGTGGCCCTTGTCGAGCTGGTAGTCCTCCATCAGCGCCTGGCCGAGGCCCTGGACGATGCCGCCCTCGATTTGGCCTTCGACACCGCGCGGATTGATCGCCCGACCGACATCGTGGACGGCCCACATGCCGAGCACCTGAACTTCACCGGTCAAGGTGTCGACCTCGACTTCCGCAACCTGACAACCAAAGACATAGGCCTGCCACGGTGCGCCCGACCCATCGACAGGGTCGAGGCCGGTGCCGTGGGCCGTGAAAGATCCCGATCCGACCGGGACGACGCCACGCTTTTTGCAGAGGGCTACCGCTTCGTCGACGGTCATCCGCTTGTTGGTGCCCTCGGCCCAGATATCGCCGTCGAATGCCTTGATCGCGGCTGTATCGACCTGCCAGTAGGCCGCCAGCTCGGCGTCGAGTTTGGCGCGTGCGTCGCGGCAGGCGATCGCAACGCTGTTGCCAATCATGTACGTCTGCCGCGTCGCCCCGGCATGGGCCGCTTCAGGCGACCGGGCCGTGTCGTTGTCGCCAATCGTCACGTCCTCCGGTCGGATGCCGAGCTCGTCGGCCGCGACTTGGGCCAGCACCGTCAGGATACCCTCGCCGATCTCGGTGACGCCGGTGACCACCTTCGCGGTGCCGCCATCATCCATTTCCACCCAGGCGCCCGCCCGATCGATCGTGGCGGTACGGGCGATGCCGTACCACGATGCGGCCATGCCGCGTCCCCTTGCATGCCGCTGCATCACGCCACCTCCTGCCGGGAATCCGTTGTCTCGAGCCTGAACCGCGCGCCGAGCGTGCACGAGCGACGGGTGTCGGGGCCGCCGAGATCGCCGCGGGTCGCACCGCGGGTCGTCGGGGCGCCGGCTTCCCAGCGGCAGAAAGCCTCTGCCGTAGCCAGCACCTCGGCAATCGATACGGTCTCGAGGCGCTGGCCAGTATGGGTCAGCGAGCCGATCTTCATCATGTTGCGGCGGCGGATCTCGAACGGGTCGAGGCCCAGGCGCTCGGCGCAGATGTCGAGGTGGGATTCGGTGGCGAATTGCGATTGCATCGCTCCGAAGGTCCTGAAGGCGCCGGAGGGCGTGTTGTTGGTGTAGATGCCGTAGGTGTCGATCTGGACATTGGGAATGTCGTAGGGGCCGAGAGAGAGGATCGCCGCCTTGCGCATCACGCCTTCCGTCGACATGCCGTAGGCGCCACCGTCGCTGATCATCTTGAATGAGACGGCGGTGATTGTGCCATCGTTCTTCAGTCCCATCCGGTACGTCACCCGGGACGGGTGGCGCTTGGCCGAGGCGATGATCGATTCCTCTCTTGTGAAGATCAGCCGCACCGGGCGGCCGGTCTTCATCGCCGACAGGGCCAGCATGCCCTGGTAGATCATGTCCTCCTTGCCGCCGAAGCCGCCGCCGACCGGGCTCATGATGAAGCGGACCTTATTGATCGGCTTGTCGATGATGGTCGCCAGCATGTCGCGGTGGTGGGTGATGTTCTGACTCGGCGAGAACACCGTCACGACGCCGTCGTGATCGACATAGGCGAGCCCTGCCTCGGGCTCGAGATAGGCGTGCTCCACCTGCTGGGTCGAGTAGGTGTTCTCGACAATGATGTCGGCTTCGGCAAAGCCTTGTTCGACATTGCCTTTGCGGATCGGAATGTGTTTGACGAGATTGTTCGGCGCATAGTCATGCACGACCACAGCACCGGGCAGCATCGCCTCCTCTGGGTCGAAGATGCCAGGCAGTCCCTCGTACTCGACCTTGATCAGCGACAGCGCGCGGCGAGCGATCTCCTGGGTCTCGGCGGACACCGCAGCGACAGCCTCGCCGACATAGCGGACCTTTTCGCGGGCCATCACCGGCTGATCATGGACAAAGACGCCGAAGCCATCGACACCGGGGACGTCGCGATGGGTGATGACGCATTCTACGCCTTCCATCGCCTCGGCGGCCGAGGTGTCGATCGAGAGGATCCGGGCATGGGGATGTGGGCTGCGCAGCACCTGCATGTGCAGCATGTCCTGCATCGTCGTGTCGCCGGCATATTTCAGAGCGCCGGAGACCTTAGACGGGGCGTCGAGCCGCCGGACGTTGTTGCCGATGTAGGAGTCGCCGGCGCCCTCGGCGTCGAGTGCACTTGCGGCTAACCGGCCGTTTAACACGTCGCGTGCGAGCTCGACCGCCTCGAAGATTTTAGTATAGCCCGTGCAGCGGCAGATATTGCCGCCGAGCCGCTCCTTGATTTCCTCTATCTCGGCAAAGGGGTTCTCGCGCAACGCGGAGGTCGCGGCCATCACCATGCCGGGGATGCAGTAGCCGCACTGGCTGGCGCCGGTCTTGTGGAAAGCCTTCTGCAAGATCGTCAGCTCGCCGCGTGGCGCCAGGCCCTCGACCGTCTGGATGGTGGCTCCGTCGGCCTTGTTGGCGGGCATCAAGCAGGACTTCACCAGCTTGCCGTCGACGAAGACTGAGCATGTGCCGCATTCGCCGGCGCCGCAGCCCTCCTTCGTGCCGGTGAGGTGGACCTCCTCGCGCAGGTAGTCGAGCAGCCGGTATTGCCCGTTGACAGGCTTGTTCACCCGGCGGCCGTTGACCGTCATAGTCAGGATCTGGTCAGACATGGACTGCCTCCCTCTGAATTTCGTTCGGTATCGGGGCACCGCAGGCGACCAGCGCGTCCTCGATCGCTGCCTCGACAAAGCCGCGCACCACGCGCCGCCGGTATTCGACGCGCGAGCGCGAGGCGACGCGGTCGGCCGGTATGATGCTCGCCTCCGCCACGATCTGGCGGGTGATCGGCTGGCCCCGCAGCATGTCCTCGATGTCGTGTAGTCGCACCGGCACCGGCCCGATGCCGCCCAGCGCCAGCCGCACGTCCTCGAAGCGGCCGCCGCTCGGGCTGGTTTTCACCAGCGCCACGGCCGAGACCTTGGAAATCACCAGCGATCGCCGCTGACCAACCTTCTGGAAAGAGCCGCCGTAGCCCTTCATAGACTCGCAGGTGACTGCACTGATCAGCTCCCCGGTCTCCATGGCGTTAGCGCCGGGGCCGCGAACGAAATCAGCAATTGGCACGGTTCGGTAGCGAACCTCCGCACCGTCGAGCCGAGCCAGTTCGACGTCGGCATTCATCGCCAGGAGCGGCGGCATGCCGTCGGCGGCTGGCGACGCATTGGCGATATTGCCCGCCAGCGTCGCCTGTTCGCGGACCTGGTCGTCCGCGAACCAGATCGCGCAGGAGGGCATGCAGGGCAGATGCTCGCGGAGCGCGGCGTCTTCCAGGAAAGCCTGGAAGACGACGTTGGCATTGAGCCGCACCCTGCCATCGGCGATCGTGTAGCCTTGGAACTCCGCCACCCGGCTGAGGTCGACAACGACCGGATAGTGGACGTCGCCGCCGCGACCTTCGCGGGCATAGGGAACCACATCGGTCGCCCCGGCGATGACCTTGCCGGCCGAAGGCAGCCGTTCGACCGCCTCCAGCGCTTCGTGCAAGGTCCTTGGCATGACGTATTCATCGAATGAAAGCATCTGATCGCCCTTCGGCCTCGGTCAGTTGGTCGCTCACTCGGCCGCGATGGCCTGGCGCTGGGCCTGCTTGTTGCGGACCACAACCTTGATGGCATCCTCCACCCGGTCCTTGGCGTAGCGGAGCGCCTCGGGGAGGTTCTCCATCTCGAAGGTATGGGTGTGGACCAACGTGGCGTCGAAGCGCTTTTGGCGCATGAAGGCTTCCGCCCGATGCGTCGCACCTTTGCCCTCGCCGCGGATGCCGTAAAGGTAGATGTTGTTGCGCACGAGATAGGCGACATCGACCGGCACGGCGTCACTCGGGAAGGCCGCCAGGCAGATCTTGCCGCCACGGTTTAGCATCTTCGCCGCCTCGTTCACGGCGTTCGGCGCACCGGAGCACTCGACGACGTAGTCGACGCCCTTGCCGTCGGTCAGGCGGCGCACCGCTTCCACCGGATCTTCGTTGCGCACGTTGATGACGTGGTCGGCGCCAAGACGGCGGCCGATCTCCAGCCGGTTGTCACGGGTACCGGTGAGGATCACCGGCTGAGCGCCGAGCGCCTTGGCAACCGCGGCGCCGAGCAGACCGATCGGCCCCGGGCCGCTAACCACGACACTTTCGCCGGCAACGAGGCCGCCGAGTTCCGTCAGCCCGTACATGGCGGTGCCGGCGGTGACGACGAGCGTCGCCTCCTCGTCGCTCATGCTGTCATGGACATGCACGAGCGTGTTGATGTTGTTGACCTGGTACTCGCAGAAGCCGCCATCGGTGGTGAAGCCGTTGGCGCGGTGGCCCTTGTCGACGTCGCCGTAGTTCTTCCCGTAATTGTGGCAGGACGTGTACATGCCCTGGCGGCAACGCTTGCACTGGCCGCAGCCGGCATGAATCTCGACGGTGACGCGCTCGCCGATGCGGTACTCGTCGACGCCTTTCCCGAGCGCAACGACGGTGCCCATGTACTCATGGCCGGGGGTGAAGTTCTTGTTGAAAGGGCTGCCGCCCTCGATCTGGGCCGGCGGACCGTGGTGGATGATCTCGAGATCGGTCGCGCATATGGCGACCGCGTCGATGCGTACCAGCACCTCGGCCTTCTTCGGCGTCGGCACTGCCTTGTCAACGAAGGTCAGCTGGCCGGGATCGCCCAGCACCCAAGCCTTCATGGTCTCGGGGATCGGGTAGGCCGGATCGGTCTTCACGCCTTGGGGCATCGCCATGGTCTTTTCTCCCTTGATATTGCTGTATTCTTCTTGATTACGACTGTCAGAAATGGCCGACACGCAGCCGGTTCGAAAGCTTGCCGGCGCATTGCACGACCGCATTGGTGACGTGCGTGCGGTAATCCTCGCTTGCCCGGCTCTTCGGCAGCGAAACGCTTATCGAGCCGAGCACCGCCCCCGTCCCGTCCCTGATGGCGGCGCCGAAGCAGACGACGTCCGCCTCAAGCTCCTCGTCGTCGACCGCAAAGCCAGAGCGACGCACCATTCGCAGTTCCTCGATCAGCGCCGAGAGCGAGGTGATCGTGTTCGGCGTGAAGGAGGCGAGGCCGCTGTCGGACACGACGCGCGCCAGTTCGGTCTCCGGCAGCCAGGCAAGGATCGCCTTTCCCGTTGCCGTCGCGTGGGCGGCCCGCATCTTCTTGACCTCGTCGGGCTCGACATGGGTCGGCATGTGCGAGGCAAAGCGCAGGCGGGTGATCAGCAGCGAGTCACGCAGCACGGCCATCTGGACGCTCTCGCGAAGGCTGGCGTTTAATGCTTCCAGGTCGCCGTGCACGAACTGGCAAATGTCGAACTCACGACTAGACAAGGCGGCTAGATCACCAAGCTTGGAACTAACCCGGATCATGCATCAGGGCGCGCCTGACAGTCCCGTTGGACGTTGGCGGCACTGTCGGGTCGGTGTCGCCCATGCTTTTCGGGCGCGCTCGCGGTGGCGGCGCGGTTCGGGATGTTCGGGTTTTGA
>NZ_JAAAMJ010000052.1 GCF_010500835.1 Aurantimonas aggregata
GCGCCCGATCCCGATTATGCTCGCGCCGGGCGGTATCAGTCCAGGTCATGATCATCCTCCATCGTCTCGACAACGACGAGGAATCACAACTCACTGATATCGCTCAACCTCTTTCAAATCGGGCTCTGAGGTCGCGCGGCGACGATCATCGTTCCTGCCACCTTGCCTTCTGCGTGGCTTGGACCTTCTTATGATTTATCAGTCGCCCCGGAGTTCAGAATGATCCCTGCCACCGCCGCCATGCTCGCCATCGGCGATGAACTTCTTTCCGGCAGGACGAAGGATCGCAACATCGGCTATCTCGCCGAGATGATGACTGTTGCCGGCATCGACCTGAAGGAGGTGCGCATCGTCGGCGACGAGCCGCATCTCATCGCCGACACGCTCAACACGCTGCGCCGGCAGTACGACTACGTTTTCACCTCCGGCGGCATCGGCCCGACCCATGACGACATCACCGCCGACGCGGTGGCGGCAGCCTTCAGCCTGCCCATCGGCGAGCATCCCGAAGCAATGAGCCGGCTTTCGGCGCATTACGTCGCCCGCGGACTGGAATTCACCGAGGCCAGGCGGCGCATGGCGCGGACGCCCGAGGGCGCGAGCCTGATCGACAATCCGGTCTCCGTCGCGCCGGGCTTCCGGGTCGACAACGTCTTCGTCATGGCCGGCGTGCCCAACGTCTTCCAGGCGATGCTCGGCAAGGTCATCGAAAGCCTGCCCGCCGGCCAGGCGATCGAGAGCGTCGCCGTCGCGTGCCCCTACGGCGAGGGCGACATCGGCGACCCGCTGCGGGCGCTGTCGAAGCTGCACCCGGGCGTCGCGATCGGCTCCTACCCGCGCTTCGACGGCGAGCGGTTCTCCACGGAGATCGTGATCCGGTCGCGGGACAAGGCCGCCCTCGACGCCGCCGCTTCGGCCGTGTCCACCATGCTCGCCGACAAGGCCAGCGGCGCCCCGGCCGCCACGCCAGGCTGAGCCGCAGCGCTCATCGGTCTGGCGCGAGGGCGTCGTTGACGGTGCGCCATATCGCGCTGCGCAGATCGATCAGCGGCGGGTTCGCCAGTTCCTCGGGCCGTGCACTACGCCGCTCGCCGTCCGGCACAAGCACCGAGACCCGGATGTCGCCGTCGGTGTGGTACGGATCGCCCTCGCCGTTGCGACCGAACAGGGTCGGGCCGATGCCGGGCAGTTCGTAGGTGACCGCAACCATGCCGGCCGCCGCCAGGTCGGCGGCGAATTCGTCGCGGGCCTTGTCCACGTCGGGGCCGATCCGGTGGGTCACCTGACCGGTATAGTGACTGATGCCGACACCGGCGTCGTAGGTTACCGCGCCAAGCCACAGCGGCCGGCCTTCCTCGGCCTTCTCCAGCACCTGCCAGAGCCGGACATGCAGCCGCCGGTCGGCGCTCCTGCCGACCGGTAGTTCGAAAGCCAGATCCTCGCGGCGCGCGTCCAGATACAGCGGGCTCACCGGCGCTTCCGGATAGGGACGATCCAGAACCACGCTGCCGACAATGTCGATGCTGCTGCGCAGCGTGATCGGGTCGGCGGCAAACCAGCCGGCGGCATGCATCGCCAGCACGACATCGCGTTGTGCGCCGACCAGGCCGACATTCAACGGATCGCCAGCGATGCCGTCACCGGTGCGGGTGACCATCTCCTTGTCCGCCAGCCCCGGCTGGCGGTCGTGGCGCGCCCAGGCCAGCGGCAGCAGGACATAGGCCGCGAGCCCCCAGACAATCGCGAGTACGAGGATCGCAATCACGATGCGGCGGCCCCAGTGGCGGGGCTTCGGTTTCCGGCTCGATGGCGCGCCCTGCATCGTCCCCTGCCCCTCAGGCCGACTGGTCCGTCTCACCTTGCGTCCCGACGAAGATTCAGCCTATCGAAATCGCTCTTTCCCGCAGTCCGGAAGCGCGTCATGTCCACGGTCGAAAAATCCTTCCCGGTTTCCTGGGACCAGTTCCATCGCGATGCCCGCGCGCTCGCCTGGCGGCTGGCCGGCCTGCGCAGCGACTGGAAGGCGATCGTCTGCATCACGCGCGGCGGCCTGGTGCCGGCGGCGATCATTGCCCGCGAGATCGGCACGCGGCTGATCGAGACCGTCTGCATCGCCTCCTATCACGAGTACACCGAGCAGGGAGAGCTCAAGGTCCTGAAGGAGATCGCGCCGTCGCTGCTCGAGGACGACGGCGAAGGCATCCTGATCATCGACGACCTGACCGACACCGGCAAGACCGCCGGCCTTGTTAGGGCTATGCTGCCGAAGGCGCATTTCGCCACGGTCTATGCCAAGCCGAAGGGCCGGCCGCTGGTCGACACGTTCATCACCGAGGTCAGCCAGGACACCTGGATCTACTTCCCCTGGGATCTCGGCCTGACCTTCCAGGCACCGATCAGCAAGAGCACCGCCGGCTGAAGCCCGGCGCACGGCCGATTCGGCACCTTCCGACTCAGCCTGTCGCTCGGACCGCCGGCACGCCCGCAACAGCGACAGGCATCGTCTCGTAAGCAGGCTTATCCTCGCTTTCCTCAGGTCGCCCGACCGTGTCGCTGCTATTTAGCGCCCTTCCCCAATCGTCATTTGACCGCCCGACCGGACTCGCCCTAGCTTCGGAAAACTGCGTGTTTCCGGCCGGCTCGTGCGTTCCGAATAGGCCCCGCCAACGCATCGCAGCGTTGCGGGGATAGCGGGGAAAACCCCGCCCCGGTCCGAATTAAGGTTCGCGTAACCACCCTCGATGCACTATATCTAGTGTCGTTGGGCCGCCGTCATACAAGATGCGTGATTCTAACGATTACGGGGGCCGGGCCAGGCGGACGGGGGTTTTCGCCGACCATCGTGACCCTTCGCGGCAACATTTTGCGATACGAGGATGGGACCATCATGGGAATGAAGATCGAGCGCCGCTACACCAAGGCTGGCGAAGGCGCCTATGAGTCGGTCGCCTTCAGGAAGGCCACCAGCGAGATCCGCAACCCGGACGGCTCGGTGGTATTCCGACTTGCCGACATCGACGTGCCGGCGCAGTTCAGCCAAGTGGCATCCGACATCCTGGCGCAGAAATACTTCCGCAAGGCAGGCGTCCCGGCGAAGCTGAAGAAGGTGGAGGAGAACGACGTTCCCTCCTTCCTGTGGCGTTCGGTCGCCGACGAGGCGGCGCTTGAGGCCCTGCCCGAGGACCAGCGCTACGGCTCCGAGATGGACGCTCGGCAGGTGTTCGATCGCCTTGCCGGCACCTGGACCTACTGGGGCTGGAAGGGCGGCTATTTCGTTTCCGAGGACGATGCGCGCGCCTTCCGCGACGAGCTCGCCTTCATGCTGGCGACCCAGAAGGTCGCGCCGAACTCGCCGCAGTGGTTCAATACCGGCCTGCACTGGGCCTATGGCATCGACGGTCCGAGCCAGGGCCATTTCTATGTCGATTACCGGACCGGCCAGCTGACCCGTTCGGCGACGTCCTACGAGCACCCGCAGCCGCACGCCTGCTTCATCCAGTCGGTTGCCGACGACCTCGTCAACGAGGGTGGCATCATGGATCTGTGGGTGCGCGAGGCGCGCCTGTTCAAATACGGATCGGGCACCGGGTCGAACTTCTCGCATCTGCGCGGCGAAGGCGAGAAGCTGGCGGGCGGCGGCAAGTCGTCCGGCCTGATGAGCTTCCTGAAGATCGGCGACCGCGCGGCCGGCGCCATCAAGTCCGGCGGCACGACGCGCCGGGCCGCCAAGATGGTCGTCGTCGACATCGATCACCCCGACATCGAGACCTACATCAACTGGAAGGTCCGCGAGGAGGAGAAGGTCGCCGCGCTCGTCACCGGCTCGAAGACCGTCTCCAAGCACCTCAAGGCGATCCTGTCGGCCTGCGTTAATTGCGAAGGCCCCGAGGGCGACTGCCACGACCCGATGAAGAACCCGGCGCTGAAGCGCGCCGTGAAGGACGCCAAGCGCGCCCAGGTGCCCGAGAACTACGTCAAGCGCATCATCCAGTTCGCGCGCCAGGGCTACACCGACCTCGAATTCCCGGTCTACGACACCGACTGGGACTCCGAAGCCTATCTCACCGTCTCCGGCCAGAACTCCAACAACTCTGTGTCCCTGACCGACGACTTCCTGCGGGCGGTCGAGCAGGACGCGGACTGGAACCTGATCCGGCGGACCGACGGCAAGGTGGCGAAGACGCTGAAGGCTCGCGAGCTGTGGGAGCAGATCGGCTACGCCGCCTGGGCCTCGGCCGATCCCGGCCTGCACTTCAACACGACGATGAACGACTGGCACACCTGCCCGACGGCCGGCCGCATCCGCGCGTCGAACCCGTGCTCGGAATACATGTTCCTCGACGACACGGCGTGCAATCTCGCCTCGCTGAACCTCATCCAGTTCCAGGAGGAGAAGACCGCCGACGGCCTCCGCCGCTTCGACGCGCCGGCCTTCGAGCACGCCGTCCGGCTGTGGACGATCGTCCTCGAGATCTCGGTGTTGATGGCGCAGTTCCCGTCGAAGGAAATCGCCCAGCGCTCCTACGACTACCGCACGCTCGGCCTCGGCTTCGCCAATATCGGCGGCCTGCTGATGACCGCCGGCATCCCCTATGATTCCGACGAGGGCCGCGGCATCTGCGGCGCCATCTCGGCGCTGATGACGGGCGTTGCCTACCGCACCTCGGCGGAGATGGCCGGCGAGCTCGGCGCCTTCCCCGACTACGAGCGCAATGCCGAGCCGATGCTGCGCGTCATGCGCAACCATGCCCGCGCCGCCCACGGCATCGCCAACGGCTACGAGGGCCTGGCGGTCGACCCGGTGCCGCTCGACCACGCCTCGGTGAAGGACAAGCGCCTGTCCGGCCGCGCCAAGGCCGCCTGGACCGAAGCCGTCGAGCTCGGCTCGAAGAACGGCTTCCGCAACGCCCAGGTCTCGGTCATCGCGCCCACCGGCACGATCGGCCTGGTCATGGATTGCGACACCACCGGCATCGAGCCCGACTTCGCCCTGGTGAAGTTCAAGAAGCTCGCCGGCGGCGGCTACTTCAAGATCATCAACCGGGCGGTGCCCGACGCGCTGCGCTCGCTCGGCTACTCTGAAAGCCAGCTTGCCGAGATCGAGGCCTATGCGGTCGGCCACGGCAATCTCAACCAGGCGCCGGCGGTCAATCCGTCCTCGCTGCGGGCCAAGGGCTTCGGCGACGCGCAGATCGAGAGCCTCAACGCGGCGCTTGGCGCGGCCTTCGATATCAAGTTCGTCTTCAACAAGTTCACGCTCGGCGAGGATTTCTGCCGCGACGTGCTGGGCTTCACCGACGCCGAGCTGAACGACTTCTCCTTCGAGATGCTGCCGGCCCTCGGCTTCAGCCGCAAGGACATCGACGCCGCCAACATCCATGTCTGCGGCGCGATGACGCTCGAAGGCGCGCCCTTCCTCAAGGACGAACACCTGCCGGTGTTCGACTGCGCGAACCCGTGCGGCCGGATCGGCAAGCGCTACCTCTCGGTGGACAGCCACATCCGCATGATGGCGGCGGCGCAGCCGTTCATCTCGGGTGCCATCTCCAAGACGATCAACATGCCGAACGACGCGACGGTCGAGGACTGCAACGCCGCCTACATGCTGTCGTGGAAGCTGGCGCTGAAGGCCAACGCGCTCTACCGCGACGGCTCGAAGCTGTCGCAGCCGCTCAACGCCTCGCTGATCGCCGACGAGGATGACGAGGACGAGGACGTCGTCGAGATGGCGACGGCCGCCCTCATCGCCTCGCCGCCCGCGGCGCGTGCCACCGAGGTTGCCGAGCGGATCGTCGAGCGGATCGTCGAGAAGGTGGTGCGCGACCGCGAGAAGCTGCCGAACCGGCGCAAGGGCTACACCCAAAAGGCCATCGTCGGCGGCCACAAGGTGTATCTGCGCACCGGCGAGTTCGACGACGGCCGGATCGGCGAGATCTTCATCGACATGCACAAGGAGGGCGCCGCCTTCCGCGCGATGATGAACAATTTCGCCATCGCCATCTCGCTCGGCCTGCAGTTCGGCGTGCCGCTGGACGAATATGTCGAGGCCTTCACCTTCACGCGCTTCGAGCCGGCGGGCATGGTCCAGGGCAACGAGGCGATCAAGAACGCCACGTCGATCCTCGACTACATCTTCCGCGAACTGGCGGTCTCCTACCTCGACCGGCACGATCTCGCCCATGTGCAGCCGGAGGATTTCGGCGCCTCCAGCCTCGGCCGCGGCGTCGATGGCGACAAGCCGGCGCCAATGCCGGTGTCGCACGGCATGGTGCGCGGCCAGACCGCGCGCTTCCGGCTGGTGTCATCGAGCGAGCCGCAGGGCTCGGCCGGCGGCGCCGCACCGGTGGCAGGCGTCAAGGCTGTCGTCACCGCCGCCAACACGGCCGGCCGCCCGGCAACCACCGCCGGCACCGTCCGCACCCCGGCAGCCACCGCCCCCCGCGGTCCGGTGGCTGCCGTGTCCGCTGGCGCCACGGCGTTCAAGCGCGACTACGAGCAGGCGCCGATCGACGAGCCGGCACCCGTCGCCGACACCACCCCGGCGCAGGGCCTGTTCGACCAGCCGCTGGCCTTCCCGGCCAGCGACCGGGACACCGCCAACGTCGCGCAGGGCAGCTCGCCCAACGTCTCCAGCGCCGAACGCCGGACCATCGCGATGATGAAGGGCTACACCGGCGAAAGCTGCTCGGAATGCGGCAACTTCACCATGGTGCGGAACGGCACCTGCCTGAAGTGCGACACGTGCGGCTCGACGAGCGGGTGCAGCTGAGGACACGAAGCGGGAGGCGGTCTACAGAAGGCCGTCATCTCACACGGTATAAAACTGCGCGCCGCTCAGGCGCGCAGTAAACCGGGCGAGTAGGATCACCTCTCGCGGCCGGTCCTCTGCGTACTCCTCGGATCGGCCCAAACTCAATGACACCGCCTTCAACTCAGGAGGATGTGAAGGCGATGGAATATTCTTGTGCATGAAATTGAACCCGACCAGACATCCTCCCTGCGCAAGACACAGTTTAGATCATCGGTACCCGTTATCGTTGCTTTGCTTGTCGGCGCACTCCTCTTATTCTTCAACCCGTTCGCCGAGAATGCAAGTCGCTATAATACCCAGGTAACGGCGAGCGCCATCACGCTGTACGGGACCCTTAGGGTAGCCAACTCGGTGATGAGCATTGCAAAGGACGTCGACGTTCAAGCATCGGGCGTAGTGGCCAGCGTCACAGCCAGCCCCGGAAGAGCATTGGAACCGGTAACCGACACAATCGAGAGGCTGGCAGATCTCCTCTTTGTGATCGTCCTCGTCTCAGGCGTGCTGAGCATCATCATTATGCCCGCAGCGACCGTTGGCGCAGGCTTGCTTGTCGTACTCGCCGGGAGCCTGCTCATGTTGAGCACCCTTCCAGAGCGCTATCGCGCGCCAGTCCTCGTGGGCTTTTTGAACCGCGGCATCGCTGTTGCTTTAATTGCTGCGCTCATAGTGCCCGCGGCGTTTTCAATTGCGTTCTTGGCAGGGGACCAACTGACCGCACAGGCGTGGAACCAGGCGAGCGCTGTCTTCGGCGAACTGGACGAAGCATTCGGCAATGATCTTCCCTTGGATCTGCCTGTGGTCATCGAGCCTGAAGCCGCCGTCGAAACCGACCAAGCCGGATCATTACCGGACGAAGACGCTCCCGGGATTTTCAGCAGAGCGCTAGGCGGAATTGGCGATGCATATGAAGGATCCACTGAAGCAATAGGCAACGCCGCATCGGCGGTCGGCGGCTTGGCCCAAGCGATTCCTGAGAGAATAAAAGGCAACGCCCGGATGGTGACCGAAGGGCTTCAATTAGCGACACAGCTCTTTGAGGCATCAGTTGCCATAGCCGTTGCTTACTTGATCAAGCTCATTGTTCTCCCCGTTCTCATCGTCGGGGCGACCTTGTGGATTTGCACGGCCAAGCCGCCCAAACCTGCGGCAGCCTGGGTTTCGCGTGGTGGGGCCGACAATCGTGATTGATGACCTGATACGCTCTGCCACCTACGGCTTTGGCGGTAGCTTTGGGCGAGACGCGTACCAGGCTGCCAAGAAGAACCCGCTGGTCTTGATACTCGTAGTAATCTTCTGCATCGTGTACGGGTTTCGGAACCTGTATCTCGGGATTGGTCGATCCTCGGCCTACTTCTTCTTCGTCAATGTCATCGGGTCGCTTGTCCTCATCAGCGTCGGCCTCTTCGGGCTGGCATTTGCCGCTTTCATCGCGGACAGCGATGGCCAGAATCCGCTTCTCGTAGCCGCCGTCATCGGCTTCGGCTTTATATGCGTTCTCATCGGTAACGTCTGGGGCATCCAAAGCAGGTCGCACCGAAAGGCTGCCATCGAAATCGCAGCTGAGAACGCGCGGTTTCTAGCCGACGCGGGACTCCACGACAGCGACTTCGAGACCGATTTTATCGCAGATCGCGACGGCAACCTGCTGAAGCTCAAGGAGCAGACGGCAGACAGGATGGTCTTCACCGTTGCCGGCAAACGCGGCCTGAGGGCTGCCATCCGCCTCGTCGATGGCCGCATGGTCGAATATACCGGGGTCAAGCGGATCTAATACCAACGTGCGCGATAGCTGACTCTGTAGGGGTTCCCAAGGCGGGCGAAGTCTGAATCGATGGAGGCAAACGGAGGTTTGCCATGGCTTCAGCGATCCCGCTTCGTTCCGATTTCAACGGACC
>NZ_JAAAMJ010000053.1 GCF_010500835.1 Aurantimonas aggregata
CCCGTCTCGTGCTCCCGCAGAACCGCAATGATCTGCTCGTCCGTGAACCGCTTCCGCTTCATCTGTCCGTCCTTCAATCGAGGCCGGACTCTAACTCCAGGTGGAGGAAAAACTCAGTGGCAGGTCAGGGCAATTGGAGAAGGCATTTGCAGCATGCAGCGAATGTCGTCAGTTCCTGAACTTTTATGAAAACGAACAACTCGTTTCAATCTTTGTATTTTATCGAACATATCCGATGGGATATCCAGATGGTCCTTTCATCTGGAGTCGACCATGTCTGGTTCTTTGCTTTGGCTTCTCGCTCTCGGACCGCTCCTGCTGGCGGGCGTCGGCCTGACGCCGAGCGCCGTCGCCAATCGAGCGCCACACCTGGTGAGCGTTTGCGCCTTGGCGGCTGGCTCGGCGGCGCTTGGTCTCGCGGTAGCGGGCGCCGGCGGCTTCTTCGCGCTGGGGCCGGTGCACACGGGCACTTTCGGGCTGGGCGGCATAGGTCTCGGCCTCTATTTCGACGCGCTGACGGCGATCATGTTCGTGCTGGTCGCTTTTGTCGGCGTTATCGTCATTCGCTACAGCCGCAACTATCTCGACGGCGATCCCGGCCAGGGTCGTTTCATGAAATGGCTTTGCTTCACGCTGGCCGCCGTACTGCTGCTGATCATCTCGGGAAACCTGTTCCAGTTCGCGCTGGCGTGGATCGCGACGAGCGTCGGGCTCAGCAAACTCCTCCTCTTCTATCCTGAGCGTCCATCGGCCGTGCTCGCTGCGCGGAAGAAGTTCCTGGCAAGCCGCCTCGGCGATCTCTGCCTCCTTGGAGCGATGGGGCTGCTCCACCAGACCTTCGGCAGTCTCGACTATGCCGCACTATTCAGCGGCGCAGAGGCGATGCGCGCCACGGGCGTCCTACCCGGCGCGATCCATGCGGTCGCCGGGCTGCTGGTCGCCGCCGCGCTGCTCAAGTCGGCCCAGTTCCCGCTGCACGGTTGGCTGACCGAAGTGATGGAGACGCCGACGCCGGTCTCGGCGCTGCTCCATGCCGGCGTCATCAACGCCGGCGGCTTCCTGGTGCTGCGCTTCGCCGGCGTGATCTCGCTATCCACGCCGTCGCTGGAGGTGCTGGTGATCGTCGGTGGGCTAACCGCGCTGTTCGGCTCGGTGGTGATGCTCACCCAGACCAGCATCAAGGTATCGCTGGCCTATTCAACGATCGCCCAGATGGGCTTCATGATGCTGCAATGCGGGCTCGGCGCGTTCTCGGCCGCCTTGCTGCACATCGTCGCCCATTCGCTTTACAAGGCGCACGCCTTCCTGTCGTCGGGCAGTGTCATCGACCTCGCCCGCGCCTCGTGGTCGCCGAGCCCGGGTGGGGCGCCTCACCCGGCGCGGATGGCGATGGTGGTCGGCCTGGTGCTGGCGGTCGCCCTCGTGATCGGTACGCTGTTCGGCGCAACGATCACGGCGCAGCCCGGCGTGTTCGCGCTCGGCGCGATCGTGATGCTGGGGCTCGCCCATCTGGTCACCCAGGCGTTTGACCAACGGCTCAGCCTCTATGTCGTGGGCCGCACCGTCGCCCTCGCCGTGATCGTTGCAGGCGCCTATTTCGGGCTGCAACTCGCCGCAGAGCATCTGCTCGCGGGCGCTTTGCCGCCGGTGCAGGCGCTGCGCGGGCCCTTCGATCTCGTTATCACGGCGATGGTGGTGCTGACCTTCGCCGCGGTCACCATCCTGCAGAGCCTGCTGCCGGGCAAGGCCAGTGAGCCGCGCTGGCAGGCGCTCTACGTCCACCTGTCGAACGGCCTCTACGTCAACACCCTCGCCAATCGACTGGTGCTGCGGCTGTGGCCCAGCCCACCGCCCGCCCGACCCATGGCGACCACGTCGATCGCCCCTGTCACCGGAGCCAACCCATGAGCATCGCCGTCGCCTTCGAAACTGATCCAGACGCCGATCTGGCAATGAAGCACACCGTGAACGGCGCTCCATTCCACGCCATCGAGGCCGCGATCACGGGGGCCTGCGGCAAGATCGCGCCGCTCTGGCCGCTCAAGCACTTCGTCGCGGTCAATCCCTTTCTCGGGTTCAGCGACCAGAGTTTTGCCGCCACCACCGCGACGTTGCGCCGTGTCGCCGGCATCAACATGCTGATGCCGCGCACCTTTTACCGTCAGGGCCTGATCGACGGCGTGATCGAGAATCGTGATCTCGACGCCGCGTTGGCGGCGGTATCGCATCATTCCTCATCCGCGATCGATATGGAGCAGCTGCGCGCGGCGGCCCTGCGCGAGCCGGTCGCCGGTCATCGGCCGCGCGCCGTTGTCGCCACCATCGCCGAAGTGCTCGATCGCCTCGCCCAAGGCGATCGGCAGGCGTCGCGCACCGCTTTCATGATCGACGAAATATCCAAATGGTGCGCCGCCTATTTCGACCAGGGTCAGTCGGCCTGGCGACTGCCGTCGCGCCGGCTGCCGCCCTATGCCGCCTGGCGCGCTACGATGCGCCATGACCGCAATCCCGAGACGATGGGGATCAGGGGGTTTCGTTCGGCCGTCGCCGCGATGCCCGACGATGCGCGCTTGGCGATCGCCGCTGTCGTTGAGGCGCTCGGTATCCCCGATCGCGCCGTCGAGGACTATCTGTACCGCGCTCTGAGCGACATCGGTGGCTGGGCGGGCTACGTCCGTTACCGCGTCTGGGACAATGCGCTCCATGGGCGCGAGGACGACACGCTGGTCGAGCTTTTGGCGATCCGGCTGGTGTGGGGTTATGCCCTGTTCCTCGAGCGCACGGATCCTGCCTTCACCGCCGCCTGGGCCCAGGCGATGGTGGATGCCGCAGCATTGCCGGAGGATGAGCGTCTCGGCGACGACCCTGAACTGGTGGTCGATCTGATCCTGCAAGAAGCCTATGAGGCTGCCTATCGCCGCGGGCTGCTCGAACGGCTTACCGGGCACTTCACCGGACCCAAGGTTGGTTCAATCGGCCGCCGGGCGGTGCAGGCAGCGTTTTGCATCGACGTGCGCTCCGAGGTTTTTCGGCGGGCTCTGGAGACGGTGTCGCGCGATGTCGAGACGATCGGCTTTGCCGGTTTCTTCGGCTTCCCCATCGAATATGTCCCTATCGGCCGTACGACAGGCGGGGCGCAATGCCCGGTCCTTTTGAAGCCCGCCTTCATCGTCTGCGAGGAAGTGGCGGGAGCTTCGGACGCTGAAGCGAACCGGATTCTCGACCTGCGGCTTTTGCGGCGGCGCGCCGCCAAGGCGTGGAAGGCGTTCAAGCTCTCCGCCGTCTCCTCGTTCACCTATGTCGAGACGGCGGGCCTGCTGTTCGCCGGTAAACTGATCGGCGACACCGCAGGGCTAACCCGCACCGTCAGCGACCCGAACACCGACGGCCTCGACCGCCAAGTCATCGGTCGGATCGGACCGCGCCTCGAACCGCGTCCGGTCGATGGCCGTGAAACGGGTTTCGACGCCCAGCAGCGGATCGCGATGGCGGAAGCGGTGCTCCGGGCGATGTCGCTGACCGAGAACTTCGCGCGGCTGGTTCTCTTGACCGGTCACGGCAGCACTACGGTCAACAATCCGCATGCCTCGGGTCTGGATTGCGGAGCGTGTGGCGGTCACACCGGTGAGGCCAATGCCCGTGTCGCGGCGGCCATCCTCAACGACCGACACGTTCGGGTGGGGTTGGCCGGCCTCGGCATCGTCATTCCCGACGACACCTGGTTCCTCGGTTGCCTGCACGACACGACGACCGACGAGGTCCGCATCTTTGGCGCCGATCAGCTGCCGGCGTCGCACGCGCCCGATCTGGCTCGTGTCCGCGGAGAACTGGCCAAGGCGTCTTCGCTCGCACGTGCCGAACGGGCCTTGTTGCTCGGCATCGGCAAAGGCGAGAACATTCATGGCGCGGTGAAGGCTCGCAGCCGAGACTGGGCGCAGGTGCGCCCCGAATGGGGACTTGCCGGCAACGCCGCCTTCATCGCCGCGCCGCGTGAGCGCACCCGGGGCCTCCACCTCGGCGGCCGTGCCTTCCTGCACGACTATGACTGGCGCAAGGATGCCGACTTCGGCGTGCTCGAGCTGATCATGACCGCGCCCATGGTCGTCGCCAGCTGGATCAACCTGCAATATTACGGCTCGACGGTGAACAACCGCGCCTTCGGCAGCGGCAACAAGGTGCTGCACAATGTCGTCGGCCAGCTCGGCGTGCTCGAGGGCAATGCCGGCGACCTCAAGGTCGGGCTGCCCTGGCAGGCCGTCCATGACGGCGCGCGGTTCGTACATGAACCGCTGCGGCTCAATGTCTTCATCGAAGCGCCCGAAGAGGCCTTGAACAGCACCATCGCCTCGCAAGCGGGTGTGCGCCAGCTCGTCGACAATGGCTGGGTCCATCTGTTCCGCCTCGACGACGATGGCAAGGTCCGGCGCTATCGCGGCGATCTATCCTGGGAGTACGCCGCATGACGGCCAGGCTCTCGCACCTCGCGCGCCTCGAGTCGGAGTCGATTCATATCCTGCGCGAAGCGGTCGCCGGGGCCAGCAAGCCGGTGATGCTGTTCTCGGCGGGAAAGGACTCCACGGTGCTGGCGCATCTGGCGTTGCGCGCCTTCTTCCCTGGCAAGCCGCCGTTTCCGCTGCTCCACATCGACTCTACCTGGGAGTTTCAATCCCTGCTCGAGTTCCGCGATGGCTTCGCCCGCGAGCACGGCTTCGAGCTGATCGTCCATGCCAACGAGGACGGACGCGCGGCCGGTCTGAATCCGTTCGACCATGGTGATCGCTACACGTGGGAAATGCGCACCGAGCCGCTCAAGGCCGCACTCGATGCCGGCGGTTACGACATCATCTTCGGCGGCGCGAGGCGCGACGAGGAGAAATCGCGCGCGAAAGAGCGGGTCTTTTCAGTTCGCAACGCCGGCCACGTCTGGGATCCCAAACAGCAACGGCCCGAACTCTGGCACCTCTACAATACCCGGCTCAGCAAGGGTCAGTCGGCGCGCGTGTTTCCACTATCGAACTGGACCGAAACCGATATCTGGGCCTATGCGCTCACCAAAGACATCGCCCTCGCGCCGCTCTATTTGGCGGCGCCCCGGCCTGTGGTCGAGCGCGGCGGCGGCCTGATCGTCGTCGACGATGAAACGCGGATGCGCCTGCTGCCCGGCGAGCGACCCGAGATCAGGACAGTGCGCTTCCGCACCCTCGGCTGCTGGCCAGTGACGGGGGCTATCGAGTCGGGCGCTACCGATCTTGTGGCGGTCGTCCGCGAGACGCTCGCGGCAACAGGTTCTGAGCGCCAGGGCCGGATCAGCGACGGCGAGGACGGCGGGTCGCTCGAGCAGAAGAAGCGCGAGGGTTATTTCTGACCATGGCGAGCGTCTCGCGACCATACGATGATGATGACGCGGTGCTCGCGACCATGCACGGCAAGGAGCGGGTCATAGCACCGTTGTTGCAACGCGCCCTCGGGTTGCGGGTCCAGGTGACGCCGGGAATCGATACCGATCGGTTCGGCACCTTCAGCCGTGACATTGACCGGAGCGGCTCGCAGCTCGATGCCGCCAGGGCCAAGATCGTCGCGGCGTTCGAGATCTCTCCAGGCGCCCGCGTCGCGGTCGCGAGCGAAGGCAGCTTCGGACCGCATCCGCAGATTCCGTTCGTCCCACTCGCCCGCGAAATCGTCGTGCTGAAGGACTGCGTCAGCGGTCTCGAACTGATCGGCCACCATGCCGGCATGGAGACGAATTTCAGCCACGCCGTCGTTGCGGACCTGAACGGCGCGAACGCGTTCGCTGAGCGCGTGGGCTTTCCCGGACATGGGGTGATTGTCATCGGCTGCGCCGATCAGCAGCCGGCGCCCGGGCGCGCGCTGATCAAGGACATTGGCGATTGGACCGACTTGCAAAGGGCGGTTGAGACCGTGATCGCGAACTGCGGCGCCGCGTTCGTCGAAACCGACATGCGCGCCCATCGCAATCCCACCCGGATGCGGACTATCAAACGCGCGACGCTGGACCTTGTCCGTCGGTTTCGCAGCTTCTGTCCCGACTGCGCGAGACCTGGTTTTGCGATCACCCAACGGTTGTTCGGGCTGCCCTGTTCATGGTGCGGGGGCCCGACGCTCGCGCTGAAATCCGAAGTCTACGCGTGTGAGGGATGCGGATACCGGGTCGAGCATGCGGTGAAGCCTACGACTGCGGACCCCGGGCAGTGCGAGGAGTGCAACCCGTGACCGCAAAAGCCGGCGGAGGGTGAAATGATCGCCTCGTCATCTCCAGCTGACGCCGTATCGGAAGACGAAAGGCAGATCGCATGGGTGTTGGCTCACCCCGGCATGAGCGATTGGCTGAAGGATGCGCTGAAGTCTGCGGCGGACCGCGATCCCGTGCATCTCTTGAACGACTTGGAGATTTTGGGTCTCCTTTTGAGAAGAAAGTCTCAAGCCATAATAGATGAGCAGCTACGCCAATCGCCAAGTCCACCTTCCTGAATGCCGATGGTACAGTCGCACAGGAGAAAGTACGCAATGAGTATAGTTATTTTCGATCACCCCTTCAGGTCGCCGAAGGACGAGGCACACGCCGAGTTTGCCAGCTGTGTTGCGTTGTGGCAACGAAACGATCCCGCTCGTGTCTATCGAAATTAAACATCTGCGCTACGCGGAAGCGGCCGAGCGATCGGAAAGCTTCCGCAAGGCGGCGGACTCGCTTTCTGTCAAGCAGTCCAATCTCAGCCGGAGAGTGAGGCATCTGGAGGAGCAACTCGGTATCGCGTTGTTTGAAAGGACGAATGGCGGGGTGACACCGACTCCGGCCGGTCGCGACTTTGTCAATGGGGTTCGGCGAATTCTTGATGACTTGCAGATTGTCATTGACGGAGTGAAGGCGGTGGGACGCGGCGACGCCGGCTATCTGACGATCGGCTTTTACACCTCCCTGTCGTCAGGCAATCTCCGGGCAAATCTGGTCGAGTATGGCCATCGCTTTCCCGAGGTCGAAATCAGCATGGTCGAAGGGTCGCGAATGCGGCTACTCGACGGGATTCAGAACGACACGCTCGACATCGCGATCGTCACCGGAGAGCCAGTATCGGGTTGCAATCGATCCATGATGTTGTGGAGCGAGGGGATCATCGTCGCGCTGCCCGAGGATCATCCGCTCGCCGCGAAAGAGATCATCTACTGGACCGACCTGAAACGAGAACGCTTTTTGCTGAGCGGGCGCGATCCCGGTCCGGAGATCCAGGACATCCTCGTCGCCAAGCTCTCGTCGCCCGGCGAGATGCCCGACGTCGTTCGGCACGATGTCAGCCCGGAGAACATCAGAAACTTGGTCGGCGCTGGCCGAGGCGTCAGCCTGATGTGCGAGGCGTGTATGGGAACCAGCTATGCCGGCGTCGTCTATCGCGAGGCCCGCGACGCCAACGGCTCGACGCGGATCGGATATCGCGCCTATTGGCGGGACGGCAACGAGAATCCGGCGCTCCGTAATTTCATTCGCCTTTTGGAGGAGCGTTGCCCGCCGGTTGCGAACGGGAACGGGGCGCGTGGCGCATCTTCGCGAAGCCTCGATCCGTCGCCATAAAGCGCTGAATCATTGGTGCGACCAGCTTGGCGGGCTCGACGGCTTGCCCGCTTTCGCGGCCCAGGATCTGCGCATAGGCGAGCAGATCGCGGTGAAGCGCGGCGGGTAGCTCCACCGCAATCTTCACTGGCTTGTCGTCTTCGAGCGGTCCGAGCTTTAGCTTGCCCATCGCCTAGCCTCCGTAGGGTTCGAGCACCAAGTCCCGTGTGACGATCACGCGCACCGGGAATCCCGGCCGGATAGTCAGCGTGGGTGCGATGTTGAGCTGGCGGCGGACGATCTGCTGGCCGGCGTCGTTGATCGTGTCCTGCCCACCATTGCGGATCACCTGGATCAGACGATTGTCGTCGTTCGTAGCGAGTTCGGCGCCGACCCTGGAGTGCACCCCATTTCGCCGGACAAGCGGCGGTTGGGTTTAGGCACTGAGCCTGATGAACTCGCGCGGCGAGCGGAACTTTAATCCTGAGTGCGGGTGGACCTCGCAATAATCCTCGATCCAG
>NZ_JAAAMJ010000054.1 GCF_010500835.1 Aurantimonas aggregata
TCAGGCGCTCCAGATGCTCCGAGAGACCGAAAAGCGACCGTTGCTCCATCGACCTGCCTCCAAATCATGACAGGCCAAGTGAATCACGAAATCACCCGCCAGGCGAGGTTCTTGCGGGTGGCCAGCTCAGTTCGCTGCGCTCGCGCTGGCGCCTACGAACCCTACCGCGCTATTGCCGAAGGCGGGCCAGAGTACCCGGCGTTCCGAACTCACACTGTCCCTCAAGCGTCCAAGCTGGCGGACACCGTGGAATCCATTTGAACCTGGTGCGACGCAGATGGCTGCAACCGAGAGGTAACCGTCAGAGTTGGTTCGACATCTGCAAGGCTTGTGGAGCGATTATAGCTCCGACATTGGCTGATGGGCGGGGGTGCCCTATGAAATACCCCTGCAAGTAGTCCACTTGGTAATTCCCCAGTATTTCCATTTGTTCGCTTGTTTCCACACCTTCTACCAGTATCTGGGGCCCGCGATTTCGAACTAATTCAATTATATCTCTTAACATTGTTACATCGCGGTTGTTACTAAGATTGTTAATGAAAGAGCGGTCGATCTTGACTGCATCAAAATCGATCAGTCGAAGCCACGATAAACCCGCAAATCCTGTGCCGAAATCATCGAGCCATATCCTAACTCCAAGCTGCCTTAGCGAGCCGATGCTGCGCAGCACTTCGGAATTCAGTTCAAGATCCAGACCTTCAGTCACCTCAATAGCGAGTCTGGTACCGGGAACCCGCCGCTCATGAAGAATGTCCTCAACCGTTTTCGAGAATCCGGGTGCTCTTAGCTGGACGACCGAGATGTTTACGGTGGCAAACGCAATATGCCTGTTGCTCAAGAGCTCTTGGCAGACCGTGTCAATCGCCCAACGCCCCAGCTCGAGGATCGCGCCTGTTCTTTCTGCGATCGGAATGAAGACGCTGGGCGGAACGTCGGTTCCATCTAGCATTCGAAGGCGCATCAACGACTCAACCGCATCGACGCGACCCGAGGGTAGGCTTTGAATGGGCTGGTAGACCAGAGAAACCAGATGCCGATCAATTGCTGTGCGGAGCAAGGCGGCTACCGCTTCGCTGTCATCTCCGCTTTTCGGATCACTCGGATCGAACAGGTGAACGCAGTTGCGCCCACTCGCCTTGGCGCTGTAAAGGGCTCGGTCAGCTTCGTTCAGGAGCGTTTCGACCTTCGAACTGCTTTGCCTCCGGGTAATACTCGCGCCGACGCTCGCTGTGACGATGTTTTCGCCGTCCTTCCGATGCTGGTGGTTGACGGTTATGTCTGCCACCGCCGAGCGCACTGTCTCAGCAAGGGCCTTAAGCTGCGAGTCATCGGCCAATGGGGCGAGGATGATGAACTCTTCCCCGCCGTACCGTCCAATCGAACCGTTGTAAGGCGCAATCGCCCGCTGTAAGGCCTTCCCTACATAAATCAGACAGCGGTCGCCCTCTTGGTGGCCATGATAATCGTTGAAGCTCTTGAAAAAATCGATGTCAGCCAGGACGACTGCGAATGGAGTGCTGGTAGTCAGCCATGTGCTCCAGAACTGCCGAAGTTTCTCGTCTATGGCCCGCCTATTCATCAAGCCGGTTAGTGGATCGGTGTTGGACAAACGGAGGAGAGTATCACGGCGTTCTGCCAGTTCCTCCTGACGCCTCTCGGCCTGGAAAGCGTTTAGGAAAACTCTGTACCGCTCGAGGTTTAGTTTCCAATTTACGTAAGCTGTGAAGGCAAAACAGGAGAAATAAAAGGTTCCAAAAGCAAGTGCATAATTTAGCGAAACCGGAATCACAAATATCATAGCTACGAAAAAAGCGATGGTTACCAATATTGACGTAAAAATCGCGTAAATAGGTTTGAAGTTAAACAACAGGCTGGCGACCATCATAAAGATGGTCCCGAAGACCATGTAATACGAAACGCTTAATGTGTAAACGCTGTAGACGGCGATGGAAAGCCACGCAACGTAGCAAGCTACGATGATTCCAGCGCAGGTTGTTTCAAGCTGATTTGCGCGTGCGCCTACTTTGGTGAGCACTTCTACTATACAAAACGCGGCTGCTCCAAACAAGATTCGCGCGCCAGTTGTCGCATCGGCTACATCGGGAATGAGTACGAAGTCAAGAAGCCCAAACAAGATATAGATAACAACTGCAACCCACATTGTATAGCGTGCGTCTGCCCGCCTATACGGCTCCCGTCTACGATTATATACCTTGACCAGCGATTCTGAACGGGAAGCGTACCAAGGCTTCGCGAGCTCCGTCTTTACCAGATCCCCGTGCCGGCTCAGGCGGTCACCTCTTTCCTGCCCGCTGCCGAAAGTCCTTCGGGGAAGCGAATTTCTTTGATTCTTGCGGGTGCCAAGCTTCATCGGTCCTCGATCAGGTTCTCTGCCGACTGACACAGATATGGTGATCGTAACGAAATTGATGAACATCTGTGTTAACGAGTCAGCTAAAATATTACGCTCTGCTAGCCTATTTAGAGCATAACAGGATCGTCCGCATACGCAGACGGGTTCTTCGCCGTATACAATTAATCGAAAATTAACCCAAAACTTCAATCGTCCCCCGGTCAGAATCTGTGACCGCCGCCTGTCTCGCAGCGGTCCATGCCGGGGAACCCGAAATGAACCAACAGCGGGCCCCGATCGATGGGGAAACTCTGATCACGCCGGAACTTATCGCGGCTAGTGCAGACGCTTCGGGCGTTGCAGGCAACCGCGAAAGCCTTGTCGACGCCGAAGCCGCGCTCGCGCTTGCGTTGGGTGTCACCTTAGATCGCCTGAAGAACGAGGGCCATGTCGACCAGGCGGTCGATTATCTGTTTCGGACGCTGCACGAGATGCGCGCGCGATTCTCGCAGTCGGTATGGCAGCAGCTCGTGCCCTTGGCTCAGAACCATTCGGTATCGGCGTACTTGCAGCAGGACCCATTCACCAATTGGTCGTTCGAAAAGCCGCGAGGCTATTCGGGGGACGCGAAGCTCCTGGATTTCATTTACGGCCACCCCAGCGTTGCGCCGCTCGTGGCCGCTGCGACGCCGCTGGGTCGCGCAATATATGACTATACGAGCTACGCGCCCGCAGCGGTGGCTGTCCGCGAAAGGCGCGATCTGCTGGCGCAGTATGTCGACCGAGTTGCTTCAAAACGAGAAGGCGGCACCGAGATCTTGGCGATCGCCGGCGGACACCTGAGGGAAGGGGAGCGCTCAGCAGCACTGCAAGAGCGTCGACTCGGGCGTTGGGTGGCGCTGGATCAAGACCCGTTGAGCGTTGGCTCGATGGTTCGGGACTATGCAGGAACCGCTGTCGAAGCCGTCAACGGATCAGTCAAGGGGCTACTCGGAGGAGCCTACCGACTGGGGCACTTCGACTTCATTTACGCGGCCGGACTGTATGACTATCTGCCCCAGGCCGCTGCCGTGCGGCTAACGCAGATCTGCCTTAACATGCTGAAGCCGGGCGGCCTCTTTCTGTTCGCGAACTTCAATAACGACATCAGCGACGACGGATACATGGAGAGTTTCATGAATTGGCCGCTGCTGCTCCGCTCGGAAAAAGACATGTGGGATATCATCAATGCCAGTATCGACGCTAACGTCTACGAGCCGAACGTCTTCTTCGGAGAAAATCGGAATATTATTTATGGAACCTGCCATAAGCGCTGACGGCAGGCCGTAAGTAGGTGAGCATCATTATAGACAGAAGATTGGCTCAGATTCCGATGATCGCGTTGTCTGCCGCGACGCCTTGCTCGCCACTCGCCACTCGCTACCAAGACGCAGGCCAGGATCTTGACCAGATGGATCATTCCCTAGCAATGGCCTGATCGTATTCCAGTGCATCGAAGGCTGGTACAACCCCGCAATGCGTCAGGTCGCCCTCGGTTACCAGTCACCCATCAACTACGTCTGACAACCTCGTCGATTGCCCCTTGCGCGACGACGCTGTTGCCGCCGACGAAGATGATCTCGGTCCGTTCCGCGCCAGCCTGCTTCAGGTGGGTGATCATCTGGATGACGACGACGATCTTCTGATTGTTGGTGTCGACAAAATGCAGTCGCCCGGGCAAAGCCGCCGTTCTGAGTCCTTCGTAACCATTCGGCGTGGACCGCGGTGCGGAATCTCCTGATCATTGGCTATGCGGCTGCGCGCTCGACCCGGTGATCTTCGCCCGACCAGTCCCATGGCAGGAGTTCGCCGAGACGGGTCTGTGGTGTGTCGGCGATGCGCGCGAGGACGTCGGCGAGCCAGGCCTGCGGATCGATGTCGTTGAGCTTTGCCGTGGCGATCAGCGTCAGCATGAAGGCGCAGCGATCGGCGCCGCGATCCGAGCCGGCGAAGAGCCAGGACTTGCGGCCGAGCGCCAGGCTGCGGATCGCGCGTTCCGCCGCGTTGTTCGTCAGGCAAATTCTGCCGTCAGCGGTGAAGTGGACGAAGCCCTCCCAGCGCGTCAGCATGTAGTCCATGGCCTTGGCGACCGGAGCATGGCGCGATAGGCGCGCCCGCTCGGTGCGCATCCAGTCCTCCAGGTCGGCGAGAACAGGGATGCTCCGCTCCTGCCGAACGGCGAGACGCTCTTCGGCTGAGCGGCCGTTCGCCTCGCGCTCGATATCGAACAAGACGTCAATGCGCTTCACCGCCTCCAGCGCCAGTGGCGAGATCGGTGCAGCATTCTTTCCTCGCCGGGCACTCCGGGCGATGTCGGCGAGCTCGAAGAACTTCCGCCGTCCGTGAGACCAGCACAGCGCCTGGGTCAGGGGCCCCGGACTTCGGTCAGTGGCGTAAAGCCGACCATAGCCCGAGTAGGCGTCGGCCTGGAGGATCCCGCCATAGCCGGTGAGATGGCGTTCGGGATGATCGGCCGTGCGGTCGCGGGAGGCGTAGAACAGGGCCGCTGGCGGTGCCTGTCCGCCGAAGGGCCGATCGTCACGGACATAGACCCAGACCCGGCCGGTCGTTGTCTTGCCCTTTGCCAGGATTGGCACGGTGGTGTCGTCGCCGTGCAGCCTCTCGGCAGCAAGGACATGCCGCTCGATGAGGTCGTGAAGCGGGCGCAGGGCATCGACGCAGGCGCCAACCTGATCGGCGAGCGTCGACAGGCTGAGGTCGATCCCCTCGCGGGCATAGCGCTCGGACTGGCGGTTCAGTGGCTGATGCTGCCCGAACTTCTCGAACAGGATCATCGCCAGGAGATTTGGTCCGAGGAAGCCCCGCGGCGTCGTGTGGAACGGCGCCGGCGGCTGGCTGATCTTCTCGCACTCCCGGCAGGTGAACTTCTCGCGGACGGTCTGGATCACCTTCCACTGCCGCGGGATCACCTCCAGCGTCTCGGTGACGTCCTCGCCGAGCTTCGACAGCATGGCCGAGCCACAGCAGGGACACGAAGTCGGCGCCTCGATCACCACCCGCTCCCTCGGCAGATGCTCGGGAAACGGCTTCTTCGAGGGGCGCTTGCGGGTGAAAGCCTGAACGTTCGTCGTCTTCGCCGCGGCCTGCTCGGCGGCAAGCTCGTCCTCGGTGGCGGCAGATTGCGCATCCTCGAGCTGCATCTCGAGCTGGTCGAGAAGACGCGCCTTCTTCTCCGACCGCGTCCCATAGAGTTCGCGCCTGAGCTTCTCGATCTCAAGCGTCAGATGCGCGATCAGGGCGTCGGCGTGCGAGGCCTTCGCCTTTCTGTTGGCCACTTCGGCTTCCGCCCGATCGGCACGCCGTTCGGCCGCCGCGAGGGCGGCCTTCAAGGCGGCGATATCATCCGGCGCGGCGGCCATGGCGAAAGGCCCGAAGCAGTTCGTGACAGAGCCGATTCTGCCACAGAACCCCTGCAACATAAGGAGTTTGTGCTATCCGACCGCGCTCGGGCGCCAGGTTCTCTGGGGGTGGCGCCAGTCGATCCCTTCCAGCAGGTAGCCGAGCTGCGCCGGCGAGATCGTCACCGTGCCGTCCGCTGGCGAGGGCCAGATAAAACGGCCCCGCTCCAGCCGCTTCACGAACAGGCAGGCACCCTGGCCGTCGTGCCAGATGACCTTGATCAGGTCGCCGCGGCGGCCACGAAAGACGAAGAGCTGGCCACTGCTCGGATCATGCTTCAGCGTCTCCTGGACCATCAGGGACAGACCGGGAAAGCCCTTGCGCATGTCGACATGCCCCGCCGCCAGCCAGACCCGCACCCCGCTCGGAACCGGGATCATGGCTGGTCCAGAACGGCCACGATCCGGGCCAGAGCCTCGGCATCGACATCCGCATCGACGACGATCCGCCGTCCGCCGTTCAGGACAATCTCCATGCGCGAGACCGCCGTCGTCATCTGCGGCTTCGGCGGCTCCGATACCGGCGCGAGCACCACGGGAACGAAGGTCGGCCCTGCCTGCGATCCGGCACGCTCGGCCCGAAAAGCGCGCCGCCACGTCACCAATTGCGAGCGCGAGATCCCGTGACGTCGCGCCGTCGCCGACACCAACCGCGGACCGGCCAGGCTCTCCAGCACGATCTTCAGCTTCGCCTCGTCGCTCCAGCGACGACGGCGCCCCGTCTCGATGATCTCAAGCCGCTCGAAGGCCCTGTGCGTATGACTGTCCATACGCACTGTTCTCAAGCCGAATACCCGCCTCCCACAAGACGGCCTTCACCGCAGGCTTACAGTCCTTCTCATGCTGAGCGGCTTTTAGAACCCAGTGCGTTGCCGCGGTAAAGGTCGATGGCCCTGCTGCTCTCGGGGACCAATTTACGGCCCCCGAAAGAGGGTCGGCGTGAACCGGGATCGCAGGGCTCCGCGGTGGCCGCAGCGTTCTGGGCGGACCTGTGATGGTCTGGACTTATACCAACGTGCGCTGATCAGAACTCATGCGCCCAGTCCCGCATTCCGATTGAGATGATTTTCCAGGGCTGATCGACGAGCTTGTTCCAAGCGTCACAGCAGTGGGCGACGATGTCGTCGTAG
>NZ_JAAAMJ010000055.1 GCF_010500835.1 Aurantimonas aggregata
TGTCCAAGCGCGGCCAGGGCACGGGCTATTCCGGCATCGAGAACCCGCTGTTCTACAAGGACAACACGCGGATGTTCTACGGCGACGCCAAGACCTCGCTGGAGGCCCTGCTGAAGCTCCTCTGAGCCGGCTGTTCCTGCTTCAATGGGGCCGGTCTATGGCATCTAGAACAGAGTGGAGACATAGGGGGAGAGGAAATCGGAAGGCTGCCCCAACGTCCTCTATGGGAAGCTGAACACTCTCTCCTGCCTGTCCCACTCCAAGGGAAACGGCTGCATCAGTCGGTCGAGGGTCACGGTAGACGGCTGCCGCCCGTCAAGAATGGCTTGGGTCAGTGACGGCGACAGCAGCGTCAGCCGCAGGATGCGGCTGAGGTAAGATGGATTGATCTTCTCGGCCGCGGCAAGTTCGGCCATCGAGGCGAACGCACCGGCCTCCAGCAGGCTCTTCCAGCGGTGACCTCGGGCAATCGCCTTGATCATGCTGCTGTCGATCCTGGTGCGGCTTGTCGGAAGCTCGACCTCCCCGGTCGGCGCGATGATGAGCTTGCGGCCGCCACGCTTGCGGATAGCTAGAGGAACGCGAACGGTAATGGTCGTGCGCTCGACGCTGCTCATGCCGCAGCTCTCCTGTCTGGATCGCCGACCGCGGCAAGGTCCTTCGCGATACTCGCCAGCCCTTCCACCCGCAGACGGATGTCGGCGCCTTCAAGGCCAACATCCACCCGCTCGACCAAGAGCTGGATGATCCGCGCCTGCTCGGCCGGAAAGAGCTCATCCCAGAGCGGTTCCAATCGTGCCAGCGGCTGGCGGACATCTTCCTCCGTGAGGTCTTCGATCTCGCTGCGCGCCGCACGCCACGCCCCAATCACCACCTCCGGGGTCACCAGCAGCCCCCGCACCTGTGCGATGACCGCCGCCTCGATCTCGCCGGCAGGGATACGGCGGAGCGGACAGGCGGCCGCCCTGCCCTCCTTCAAGACCGACTGGCTGACATAGTAACGGTAGAGCCGTCCCCGCCGTCTCGTATGCGTCGGCGACATCGCCGCCCCGGTGGGACCGAATATGAGGCCCTTGAGGAGCGCCGGTGTCTGCGCTCGGGTGCGGGTGGCACGGCTGCGGGCGTTGCCGGCAAGGATCGCCTGCACCTTGTCGAACTGGGTTCGGCTGACGATTGCCTGGTGCTCGCCCGGATAGGCCGTGCCCTTGTGTACCGCCTCACCGACATAGACGCGATTGTTGATCAGCTTGTAGATGTCGCCCTTGTCGATCAATCGGCCGCGCTTGGTCCGTACTCCCTCACTGCGCAACAGGTTTGCCAGCATCGTCGCCGATCCGACCGCGATAAAGCGGTCGAAGATCATTCGTACCAGCGCCGCTTCCGACGCGTTGATGACGAGCTTGCGGTCCTTCACGTCGTAGCCGAGCGGCGGGTGGCCGCCCATCCACATCCCACGCTTGCGCGACGCCGCCACCTTGTCGCGGATGCGCTCGCCGATCACCTCGCGCTCGAACTGGGCGAACGACAAAAGCACGTTCAGCGTCAGCCGGCCCATCGAGGTGGTGGTGTTGAACGACTGCGTCACAGCGACAAAGGTGACGCCGGTGCGGTCGAACACTTCGACGAGCCTGGCAAAATCCATCAGCGAGCGCGACAGGCGGTCGATCTTGTAGACCACCACCACATCCATCAGCCCGGCTTCGATGTCGGCCAGCAGCCGCTCTAGCGCCGGGCGCTTGAGCGTACCGCCGGAGACGCCGCCATCGTCATAGCGGTCGGGGACCAACACCCAGCCCTCGGCCTTCTGGCTGGCGATATAGGCTTCACAAGCCTCGCGCTGCGCGTCGAGGCTGTTGAAGGCCATCTCGAGACCTTCCTCGCTCGATTTGCGGGTGTACACCGCGCAGCGCTTCTTCAGCACGGCCGCCGCACGCGATGCCGATGCAGCCTTCGAGGTTGTCGACTTCACCATCGCCTTACCCGTGTTTCCCGTGGTTCTTCAGGCCGAAGAATGTCCAGCCGTTCCAGCGTGTGCCGGCGATGGCGCGAGCCACCGAGGAGAGGCTCTTGTAGGGCCGCCCCTGCCATTCGTAGCCGTCGACCAGCACCGTCACCTGATGCTCCGCCCCCTGCCACTCGCGCACCAGCCGGGTGCCGGCGATCGGTCGATCATCGGTGCGCCGGCCTCGCACGGCAGTCTTGCCGCCATCCAGTTGCTCGCCCAGGGCGTTCAGCCGTTCGCGTGTCTCTCGAGAGAGACCGCCGTAGGCCAGCTCCTGGAGGCGATAGGCGAGCCGGCTTTCGAGGAAGCGGCGGTTGTACGGCGGCGGCTCCGTCTCGAAGACCTCACGCCAGCGCTGCTTCAGTTCGGCAGCCGAGGCGCCCTTTAGCGCGGCGACCTGAGCCAGCACGCTTGCCTGTGGCGCGGGGGCTGGTCGAGAAGCAGCAGCGGTCATTGGAGAATCTCCGTATCGGACGTTTCGACTGACGCTCTGTGCGAAAGCGATGTCCACATCGGTCCGGCCAGGGTCGGCAAGGAAAGGCGAACTGTCTCCGTCAATCCTCATCCGTGGCGGCCGCACAGCCGTCACGCTCGGCTTGTCTAGCATTGAGGCGCACCAGTCCGGCGGCAAGCAGCCGCGTCACCTCGGCCAGGCGCTCAGACGCGCTCATCGCGGCCGGGCTCAATCCGTTCGGTCCAGCGTTCATTTCGGTCACCGATGCTAGCTGTGCGGCGCATACCAGCGCGCCCCGCGGCTCTGGTGCCCAGAAGCGCGAGGTGCGGGCGGTTGCCTCACCCATGAAAGCGATCTCAGCCGCGGCGTGACCGAGGACCTGAGATCGCGTGATGTCGTAAATTGCCGATTGCCATGCCGCTCAGCGGGAGCTGGGGCTGACGGACCGGGTCCAAGCGACCCGGCAGATCATGATGCTCGCCTCGAAAGGCACTGCTCCTCGGGGAGCAAGCGTTCCGGGCGATGGGTAGCCGCTCCGAGGCCTTACGAACTCGCGAAGCCGTCGCCACCGCGCTGCCTCTCAGCAGGCAGTCAACGTGGGGTGACGCAGGTCAACCGGGTCAACCCGGTCAACCTTGCAATTTGCGCGCATAACTGGCGACGTTTGGGGGGCTCGGCGCACCGCCAAGCGACCGAGCCGGGACACGGTCCCTAACGGGGGGGGGTGGGGTGTCTCTCACGCTGGCGCCGATTCACCCAGCGCCACGCTGCCACGGCCACCACGGCGCCCGGTTCGGCAGAGGTTCGAACCGCTCGAGATTGCCGCTCAGCTCGGTGCAGAGCCATTCAAGGGCATATCGCCATGCCTGGTATTCGATACGCTCGGCGACGATCGGCGCCGGGTTTGGTTCAAGCCGGAACCTCCGATAAGCGCCTGGATATGGGCGCCGGCGACGAATGTCGTAGCCGTCGACCTCTGCCTGTCTAGCAGGAAGCCACTCGCTCGCCTCGAACCACTTCATGACAAACCACGCTGGTCTACCGTTCTTGGTGACCATTGGCCGCTTTACCGGCTCGACGACCCGGGTTGGGGCCTCACGTTCAAGAACAGCAAGGGTGATTACGGTGGCAGAGAGCGAAGATCGAAGGCGACCGCTTTTATCAAGAACGAAGGAGCGTGCCGCCAGATGCGCATCCAGTTTTTCCTCGGCCGTTAGTTCCTCGAACGGCGCATCGTCCAGAAGATCGACATCATCAAGATCGATGATCAAGCTGTCGAGACCTGCAACGGCTTCTGCAATTAGCAAGGCATCGGGATCTGGCGGCGTGTCGTCCTCACCCGGGCTGAAGCTGCCGGTCCTCCTCGAGAGTTGCACTCGCGTGCCTAGCAGCCCGAGCGTGGCTATGGAACTGGACTGAATGCCGGCCGGTCCGCCCCACCCCTCATCGGCCCTGTTCGCCTTCGGCAGCTCAGTTCGAAAGGTCCAGGACAGCAGATCATCGATAGAGACATCTTGGACACGTCCGTCCCAATCCCGTCTGCGCCGCAACAGGGGAGCGAGAGAGGTGGCCCTCGTCGCAATGAGTTTCTCTTCCCTGACTTCCATAAACCTAGTCCTTTGAAGTTAATGATACTTTTCATTTCTCGAGGAGAAAGGGGTTACAGGGAGGGAGATCAACGCATCATATGAAAGAGCTTTGCTCGTCGAACCGAGATCGCTCACTTTATTACGTACGCACACACGCGGGGGTCGACTACGCTCCCCACGCCCCCCAGCCAGCCAAGCCACTGTTATGTTTGTCGAGACAGCAAAGAAGCAGGCGGCTTTGCGGGATTGGCGCTTCCCTTTCTCCGCTCACGTGTGTGCGGCGCACCTGATGCCTGCGCCGCTGGATCAAACGACACGGCAGATACACGCGCCGCCCAATGCCAGCGGCATCAGCACCTCCCGGGAGGGGACCGCTTTGTCGCAGATTGAGCATCAAGATGACCGCCCTTGCCGGCGCGAAGAATTCATCGCGTCGCCGCTCGCCTCCAACAGTCCGGCATATCTTTAGTCGCCGCTGTGCCGCGCGACGCCGCCAACAGGCTGGTAGAGAGGACGGATGCGCAGGCCGCGATAGAGCGTGACGCTCTGCTTCACCTTAACGAAGGTCGCCTGCTTTCCGTCTGGCGCCGTCCAGCTCTTGCGGGTCTGGTCCGGCAGCCGGCGCGTAAACGTCGCCTGGCCGAAGGCGAACAGTCCTTCAGAGCGACAAAATATCTCGTATGCCAGAAACAGCTGGCCCGGCGAGGCCGCGTCGTCACGGTTGCCTGTGACATCGCAGGCGACGCGGATGAACGCGCCGATCGGGTCGGATTCCTCACGATGCTCCTCGGTGAGGTCCACAACCATTTTCGGCGGATTGAGCCCGCCAAGCGACAGGAACTGCAGCGCCCCGGCAATCATCCAGGCGAGGACACCGTCCCGCTCGGCCGCAAGCTTCTCCGGCAGATGGCGATCACGCTCCTCTTTCGGGATCTGCACGGGCCAGTCGACCAAATGCACGCGGCGCCAGATACCGTCGTCATCGCCGCGGATGGTCGGCTTATGGTTGCCGGTGATGACGACTTTTGCCTGAATCTCGATCTCGACGAAGTCCTGGTGCAGGCGCCGCACAGCAAGCTTGTCGCCGCCGGTCAGCAGCTTGACCAGACCCTCGCGGATTTTCACGCCCTCGTCGCCCTCTGAGGCAAAGCAGGCCCGCGCGCCCAGCAGCCGAGCCAGATCCGGTGTCGCATCGCCGCCGCCCTTGCGGGTGTCGCCGGCGAAGGAGTCGATGGACAGGGTCACCGCATAGTCGGCGAGGACGTTGCCGATCAGATCGGTAAAGGTGGACTTGCCGTTGGCGCCGATGCCGAAGAAGAAAGCGATCATCTGCTCGGACGTGAGCCCGGTGAGCATGTAGCCCGAGAGGCGCTGCAGGTAGCCGCGAATGTCGGGATTTGGCTGCACCTTGTGCAGAAAGCGGAAGAACTCCGGCGCGGTCTGGCGGGCGATGCGGTCGAACACTTCCGGGTCGCCGATCTCCTGGCCAAGCGCCATGCCCGGCACCGTGGTGGTGACCAGCTTCGAGATCATGTCCTCACGTCGGTGCGGGTCGAGTCGCGCCAGCCAGCGCACCCGCGGCTCGCCTGGCTCCGGCGCTTCGACGTCGACCTGCTCGAAGCGCAGCGTGCCGTTGGCGCAGTTCAGCGCCAAACGGTCTGGATTAAGCGCTTCCACGCTCGCTGAGCGGTAAGGTGCGGCCTCCTTCAGCATGTTGTCCATCTTGCTGGACCCCGCGCTTGATTTGCCGTGCCGAGCCCTTGCCGAATGACGCTTCTCGATCTGCTTGAGCACACTGGCCATGGCAGCAACCGCGTCGACTAGCCTTCCGTAAGCGTCCCGCTCCTCATTCGTGGCATCCGTGCCGGGCTTCCTGCGCCGCCGCAGTTCCTGCTCAGCCGTCTCGCCCGCCGCGACGATCTCGCCCTCGGCAACGTTATGAACGATCTCCTCGCACTCGAACGGAATGGCCTCAACGGTTTGATGCGCCAGCGGTCGCACCATCGCGCCGTCCTCATCCTCGCGCCATCGTCTGTCGTCGTAGCTATGCCAGCCCACCTTGGCGACATGCAGCACCACAGGTCCAAAGCGGTGAAGAAAGCGGCGACCGTTGCCAACATCAGTTTCGGGCTCGCTAGCGCACAGCGCCAGGAGCGAGACCCCGCCCTTACGATTGCTCATGACACTCTCCGGTCGTTGAGACTGACGGTGACACAGGCGACGCGGTGACTCGGCTTGCTTGGTCCAAAATCCTGAGCTGCAGCGACTGGTGCGGCGGCGCAGCAGGAGCAGCGCCTGCTCTGGTTTCAAAGCTTTTAGGCACGGCAAAACTCCGTTTCTGTGGTCGGATGGTGACTGGTAAAGCTCGGCGGAGCCGGCAGCGGTCGGCATGCCAAAAGACGCGCCGAACCGCTTGCGCGGGGACGGCGCGTCTTTTGGCTGACATGCTGGAAGTCGCCGTCCGCTATTTGCTAGCGAAGGGCTGTCGTTGCGATTCTGCGCGTGGCTTGGCCCGATATCGAAGTTCTGGGCGGTTAAATTCGTAGCGCCTACGCGAGACCTCGGAGACCAAGGCATCGGTGTTCGGAAAGCAGCCGAAAGAACTGTCCGAACGCAAAACGCCCCGGCGGTGGCCGAGGCGTTTTTGAACCTTTTGATCTGTCCGACTCCTATTCCAAATTCGTGTCGCACGTCAAGCGGTGCCGGACTTTCGTTTTTCAGAATCTGACAGGCACGATTCGGCAATGGTGTCAGCTTCCGGCTGTTGATTTCCACTGAGAGCTGACCCAGGCAGCAGCGGTTTTTCCATCGAGAACTGACCCATGTTTGAACTCGTTCCCACGCCATCGGTGCGGGGGACATCGGAGTGATCGACATGGAGTTATTGA
>NZ_JAAAMJ010000056.1:2470-6443 GCF_010500835.1 Aurantimonas aggregata
GTCGATTCGATCCCGACAAGCTCCACCATTCGCTTCGCTCATGCGGAGCGTGTTGGGTCTTGTTTGTTGTCCGTCCTCGCCGCTTCGCGGCTGCGGGCGGACGGGCAAGCTCCACCAGTCGTCGGTCTCGTCCGCGCCCTTGTGGCAGCGGCTGGCCGGCAGGCGGTAGTAAAAAAATCCAGGAGAAAGACAACAGTTTGCACCTCTGTGGCTTCGGCCCTTGGGTGCGTGTTCTCAATCATCATCGTGAAGAAGAAGACGGATCTCGAAGGATCGTCACCAAAGACCCGTAAGGGTCTGCCCCTCTACTCCGGGGCCCCCTCGTTACGAGGGGACGGGCGGTTCTGTCGATGCAAGGTCCCGTTGCCGGGTTCATCGCCCGGCGCGGATTACATGTCCTTGCGTCCCATGATCGGTGTTGCCTGACCGCACGCCGTCGGGGTTCGTCTCGAGAAGCTGGTCTTTCGTCGATCGGGCTTTGTCCGCCCGGTCGACATGAAGACACCGCTGCAGGACGCTTGAATGGGTTGCACACTCGTTCAGGTGTTAGCGGTGTCGAAGAGTGACGCGTTGATGGTCACCTCTCTCTTTCTGCCCGGCCGGTCCGGTCTGCCCTCGTGGCAGGCGGGTTCGGCAGTTGGCGTATCGTTCCTTCACCGGAACGGCGCTGGCCGGCGCAGCCGATCCTTCGTTGGATCTGGCGCATGGGACAGGAAATGGTGAGCATTGGCGATGAGAACGATCAAGTGAAAGAAGGGCATCTGGTGAATGCCTTGGCATGCACAGGCGATGAAGGACGTGATACGCTGCGATAAGCCATGGGGAGCTGCGAATAAGCTTTGATCCGTGGATTTCCGAATGGGGCAACCCACCTACGATTCCTGTTAAGTTTGAGCCGTTCGGCAACGAACGGTTCAGATTAACAGGGGTCGAAAAGGTATCTAACTCTGAATACATAGGGGTTAGAAGCGAACTCGGGGAACTGAAACATCTAAGTACCCGAAGGAAAGGACATCAACCGAGACTCCGTCAGTAGCGGCGAGCGAACGCGGACCAGGCCAGTGGCCTTGCAGAAGAGAAGCCGAACACGTTGGAAATCGTGGCGATATTGGGTGATAGCCCCGTAGGCATAATGCTTCGCAAGGTCCTCGAGTAAGGCGGGACACGTGAAATCCTGTCTGAAATTGGGGGGACCACCCTCCAAGCCTAAGTACTCGTGCATGACCGATAGTGAACCAGTACCGTGAGGGAAAGGTGAAAAGCACCCCGACAAGGGGAGTGAAATAGAACCTGAAACCGGATGCCTACAAACAGTTGAAGCCCAAGGTTCGTCCTGGGTGACAGCGTACCTTTTGTATAATGGGTCAGCGACTTAGTCTGGCGAGCGAGCTTAAGCCGATAGGTGGAGGCGCAGCGAAAGCGAGTCTGAACAGGGCGTTCAGTTCGTCGGATTAGACCCGAAACCGAGTGATCTAGCCATGAGCAGGCTGAAGGTGCGGTAACACGCACTGAAGGGCCGAACCCATATCTGTTGCAATAGATCGGGATGACTTGTGGCTAGGGGTGAAAGGCCAATCAAACTCGGAAATAGCTGGTTCTCCGCGAAAACTATTTAGGTAGTGCGTCGGATGAATACTCCAGGGGGTAGAGCACTGGATGGGCTAGGGGATCTCACCGATTTACCAAACCTAACCAAACTCCGAATACCTGGAAGTACTATCCGGCAGACACACGGCGGGTGCTAACGTCCGTCGTGGAGAGGGCAACAACCCTGACCACCAGCTAAGGTCCCCAAGTTATGGCTAAGTGGGAAAGGATGTGAAGATTCCAAAACAACCAGGATGTTGGCTTAGAAGCAGCCATCATTTAAAGAAAGCGTAACAGCTCACTGGTCTAAATAAGAGTCTTTGCGCCGAAAATGTAACGGGGCTTAAGCCATACACCGAAGCTGTGGGTACGTCGCAAGACGTGCGGTAGCGGAGCGTTCCGTAGGCCGGTGAAGGGATACCCGTGAGGGGTCCTGGAGGTATCGGAAGTGCGAATGCTGACATGAGTAACGATAAAGGGAGTGAGAGACTCCCTCGCCGAAAGTCCAAGGGTTCCTGCTTAAAGTTAATCTGAGCAGGGTTAGCCGGCCCCTAAGGCGAGGCCGAAAGGCGTAGTCGATGGGAACCACGTTAATAATCGTGGGCCTGGAGGAAGTGACGGATTGCGTGTGTCGTACGGTCTTATTGGATTGATCGTGCGGCGAAGTGGTCCCAGGAAATAGCTCCTCCGTATAGACCGTACCCGAAACCGACACAGGTGGACTGGTAGAGTATACCAAGGCGCTTGAGAGAACTATGTTGAAGGAACTCGGCAAATTGCACGCGTAACTTCGGAAGAAGCGTGACCCTCATTCACGCAAGTGGGTGAGGGTGGCACAACCCAGGGGGTAGCGACTGTTTATCAAAAACACAGGGCTCTGCGAAGTCGCAAGACGACGTATAGGGTCTGACGCCTGCCCGGTGCTGGAAGGTTAAAGGGAGGGGTGCAAGCTCTGAACTGAAGCCCCAGTAAACGGCGGCCGTAACTATAACGGTCCTAAGGTAGCGAAATTCCTTGTCGGGTAAGTTCCGACCTGCACGAATGGCGTAACGACTTCCCCGCTGTCTCCAACATAGACTCAGTGAAATTGAATTCCCCGTGAAGATGCGGGGTTCCTGCGGTCAGACGGAAAGACCCCGTGCACCTTTACTATAGCTTTACACTGGCATTCGTGTCGGCATGTGTAGGATAGGTGGTAGGCTTGGAAGCATGGGCGCCAGCTCGTGTGGAGCCATCCTTGAAATACCACCCTTACCTATATGGATGTCTAACCGCGGTCCGTTATCCGGATCCGGGACAGTGTATGGTGGGTAGTTTGACTGGGGCGGTCGCCTCCCAAAGAGTAACGGAGGCGCGCGATGGTGGGCTCAGACCGGTCGGAAATCGGTCGTCGAGTGCAATGGCATAAGCCCGCCTGACTGCGAGACATACACGTCGAGCAGAGACGAAAGTCGGTCATAGTGATCCGGTGGTCCCGCGTGGAAGGGCCATCGCTCAACGGATAAAAGGTACGCCGGGGATAACAGGCTGATGACCCCCAAGAGTCCATATCGACGGGGTTGTTTGGCACCTCGATGTCGACTCATCGCATCCTGGGGCTGGAGCAGGTCCCAAGGGTATGGCTGTTCGCCATTTAAAGCGGTACGTGAGTTGGGTTCAGAACGTCGTGAGACAGTTCGGTCCCTATCTGCCGTGGGTGTAGGAGTATTGACAGGATCTGACCCTAGTACGAGAGGACCGGGTTGGACGTACCTCTGGTGGACCTGTTGTGGCGCCAGCCGCAGTGCAGGGTAGCTATGTACGGTCGGGATAACCGCTGAAGGCATCTAAGCGGGAAACCCACCTGAAAACGAGTACTCCCTATCAGAGCCGTGGTAGACCACCACGTTGATAGGCCGGGTGTGGAAGTGCGGCAACGCATGAAGCTTACCGGTACTAATCGCTCGATCGGCTTGATCGTTCTCATTCGCCAATGTTCACCAGCCCAAAGGCTGGACCGGACAACGGCCCGTTCCAAGGAAAAACGGCTCCAACGGCTAACCCCCGTCGAGCCGCTTCCCGACTGCCCGCAAGGCGGTCCGGGAATACGGAACAAGGGGCTGCAACGCCTCGCTCTTCAATCAGCACAGACCAGCTTCTCGATCACCCTTGCCATTTGCCGACCTGGTGGTTCTAGCGGGGCGGCCGCACCCGATCCCATTCCGAACTCGGCCGTGAAACGCCCCAGCGCCCATGATACTTCGTCTCAAGACGCGGGAAAGTCGGTCGCCGCCAGGTCTGCAAATCGCAAGCGTGATAACTTCACAACAAACAATCAGCACACATCGCCATATCAACGAACGCCCCCGTCCTAAAAACGGGGGCGTTCGTGCGTCCGGATTCTGGA
>NZ_JAAAMJ010000057.1 GCF_010500835.1 Aurantimonas aggregata
GCGCCCGATCCCGATTATGCTCGCGCCGGGCGGTATCAGTCCAGGTCATGATCATCCTCCATCGTCTCGACAACGACGAGGAATCACAACTCACTGATATCGCTCAACCTCTTTCAAATCGGGCTCTCAGGCCTCGAGCGGCCTGGTCGGTAAAAATCAAAAGAAAACTGAGGCTGAGTCGAGCAATGCTTAGAAGCGATTTCACGCGCGAAGACCAGGAAGCCGGCATCAGGCGGCGCGCTGCGCTTCTTTCCGCTCACGACGGTGTTGATGCTGCCTTCGCGGCGGCCGACACACCGATCGAGACAACGCTTTCCGAGGCTCTGGTCATCGGGCTCCTGAAGCAGGGCGTAACGCATTACTTTGCGATCTTCGGCCACGGCTCGACGGATCTCGGCAACGTCCTGCGCCTCTACAGCGAAGTGGGGCTTGTCACGGTGATCAACTGCCGCAACGAGGTTGAAATGGCGCACGCCGCCACCGCCCATGCTTGGCAATACGGCCGTACCCCGGCGGTCGTCACGTCGATCGGGCCGGGCGGCCTGCAGGCCATGGCGGGCTCGCTCGCGGCAGCGTCCAACGGCATCGGCGTCTATCACATCTATGGAGACGAGACGACGCGCGGCGAAGGCTACAACATGCAGCAGGTACCGAAGCCCGAGCAGGGGCTGTTCGGCAAGATTACCGCACTACTCGGCCAGTCCCACACGCTGCATACGCCGGAATCCCTGCGCGAATGCATGCGCCGCGGCACCAGCTGCGTCCATCATCCGTATCGGCCCGGCCCGTTCTTCATCCTCCTGCCAATCAATACGCAGCCGCAGCGGATGCAGCTCAACGTCGCGACCTTGCCGGGGCGTATGACCCTGCCGCCTGTCGCGCCGGCCGGGCGGGAAGTCTATCGCGAGGCGGCATCGCTGATGATGGGGATGGACCGGATCGTCATCAAGGCGGGCGGCGGTACACGCGGCCATGCCGATGCAGTGCGCCGGCTCGCCGAGGCCACCGGCGCTGCGGTAGTTCTGTCGCCGGGCTCGACCGGCGTCCTGCCGGATTGCCACGAGCAGAACATGCATGTTGGTGGCTCGAAGGGCTCGATCAGCGGCAACTTTGCGATGGAGGAAGCCGAGGTCGCGGTCTTCATCGGCTCGCGCGGAGTCTGCCAAGCTGATTGCTCCGGTGTCGGCTATCCCAACGCGCTGCGCGTCATCAACATCAACGGCGACATCGACGATGTCAGCCACTATGCCAACACCCTGCATCTGCCGGGGGACATCACTGCCGTGATCGACCGTCTCCTGGAGGCGCTCGAGGACCGGCCGGAAGCGAGCGAGGCGCGCAAGGACTGGCTTCGCGAATGCGCCGAACGCAAGCGTGCGTGGAGCCGTTTCAAGCGCGAGCGCACGGACGCGGCGCCGATCCACGATGCGGTGTGGGAAACGTTGGTGCTAACCCAGCCGGCGGCGATCGATACAGTCGCATCCTTCGCCAAGCGCATAGGGGCGGCAAAGTTCTTCGATGCCGGCGACGTACAGGCCAATGGTTTTCAGCTTGTGGAGGATGACGCGGTCGGCGACACCTTCACCGAGACCGGCGCGTCCTACATGGGCTTCGCGACCTCGGCGCTGCTTGGATCGGCCGGTGTCGATAACCCGCGCTATGGCATCGCCTTCACCGGCGACGGCTCCTTCATGATGAATCCGCAGGTGCTGATCGACGGGGTCGAGCATGACATCAAGGGCATGATTGCGCTGTTCGACAACCGTCGGATGGCCGCGATCACCAGCTTGCAATATGCCCAGTACGGGCACGAGTTCCGCACCAACGACGGCGTCGCGGTCGACTATGTGGCGATGGCCGCCTCGGTCAGCGGCGTCAAATCCATCTTCGCCGGCACCACGCGGGCCTCCCTGGAGGCGGCGCTGGAGGAGGCGCATGCCCATGACGGCCTCTCCCTCGTTCACATCCCCGTTTACGCTGGCCGGGAGGCGATTGCGGAGATGGGAGCATACGGCTCCTGGAACGTCGGCAACTGGGTGGACGACGTCCAGGCGCGCTACCTCGAACAGAAGATCTGACGGGAACTCACCATGTATCGCGATCTCGAACTTTACATCGACGGCGCATGGCGCGGCGCCGCCAACGGCGCGACGCGCGACGTCACCGATCCGGCGACCGAGGAGCGTCTGGGGAGCATCGCCGATGCCTCCGACGCCGACATCGACGAGGCGCTCGCTGCCGCCAAGGCGGGTTTTGCAATTTGGCGCAGGGTCGGGACGTGGGAACGCGCACGGCTGATCCGCCGGGTCGCCGACCTTGTGCGCGATCGCGTCGACGCGATCGCCGTCCAGATGTCGCTGGAGACCGGCAAGCCCCTCGCCGAGGCTAAGGGCGAGGTGAATGCGGCGGCCGACCAGTTCGAATGGTATGCCGAGGAAACCAAGCGCATCTACGGCCAGATCATCGAGAGCCGGACGCCGGACAGCCGCATGGCGGTCATCCACCAGCCGGTCGGCGTCGTCGCAGCCTTCTCGGCCTGGAATTTCCCGGCCCTGCTGCCGGCCCGCAAGATCTCCGCTGCCTTGGGTGCAGGCTGCAGCATCATCATCAAGCCGGCTGGCGAAGCACCCGGTTCGTGCGCGGCTTTGGTCGCGGCCTGCCATGACGCCGGTATCCCCCAGGGCGCCGTCAATTTTCTGACCGGTAATTCAGACCGGATCGCCCGCCGGCTGATCGCCTCGCCGATCGTGCGTAAGGTGTCGCTCACCGGTTCGGTGCCGGTGGGCAAGCAGATTCTGCATCTGGCTGCGGACGGCGTGAAGAAGGTATCGATGGAACTGGGCGGTCACGGTCCGGTGGTGGTGTTCGACGACGTGGACGCGGAGAAGGTCGCGGAAATCTGTGCGACCACCAAGTTCCGCAATTGCGGCCAGGTCTGCATCTCGCCGACGCGATTCTACGTCCACGAATCGAAATATGAGGCCTTTGCCGGCCGCTTCGCCGAAGTGGCGAAGGCACTCAGGGTTGGGCGCGGCATGGACGAAGGCGTCCAGATGGGGCCTCTCGCCAACCGCAGGGGCCTCGAAACGATACAGGAACTGGTGGCTGACGCTCGTCAGCGCGGTGCCGAGGTGCTTGCCGGCGGCAACGTCCCGGCCAATACCAATCGTGGCTATTTCTTCGAGCCGACGGTGCTCGGCCGGGTGCCGGACGATGCGCGGATCATGCAGGAGGAGCCTTTCGGGCCGGTGGCGCCACTGACCAGCTTCCGCAGCTACGACGAGGTCATAGAACGCGCCAATTCGCTGCCCTTCGGGCTCGCCGGCTATGTCTTCTCTAACGACCTGAGGACGGCGACCCGCGCCTATGAGGATCTCGAGGTCGGCATGGTGGGGGTCAACGAGATGCTGCTTGCCACTGCCGAGGCGCCGTTCGGCGGGGTCAAGGAGAGCGGCATGGGCCGCGAGGGCGGGGCCTTTGGCATCCACGACTATCTCGAAACGAAATACGTCAAGATGAAGCTGGAAGAGCGGGTGCGCGGCGCATGAGCAAGGACGATGCGCACGGCCTCGCGCGCGGTTTGACCAATTATGGCGACGCCGACTTCTCCGTGTATCTCCGCAATTCCTTTGCGGCCTCGATGGGCTATTCGCGCGAGGTGCTGAAGAAGCCGATTGTCGGGATCGCCAACAGCTTTTCCGGCTTCAACAACTGCCATCGGCATTTTCCGGAGATGCTGGAGGCCGTGAAGCGAGGCGTACTGCTTGGCGGCGCGCTGCCGATCGAGTTTCCGACGATCTCGCTGGGCGAGGTATTCCTCAACCCGACGAGCCTGAAGTTCCGCAATCTCATGTCCATGGACACCGAGGAGATGATCCGGGCCCAGCCGATGGACGCGGTCGTCCTGATGGGCGGCTGCGACAAGACGGTGCCGGCGCAGCTGATGGGGGCGGCGTCTGCCGACCTCCCCGCAATCCAGATCGTCGCCGGCCCGATGATGACCTCGCGCTACGGCCAGGAGCGTCTGGGTGCCTGCACCGACTGCCGACGTTTCTGGGGCAAGTATCGCGCCGGCGAGATATCCACCGAGGCGATCAACGACATCGAGGGGCGCCTCGCCACTACCGCCGGCACCTGTGCGGTCATGGGCACGGCCTCGACCATGGCCTGCATCGCGGAGACCCTTGGCATGTCGCTGCCGGGTACAGCAGCGATCCCGGCGGTCCATGCAGACAGGCTCCGAGCCGCCGAGGCGACGGGACTGGCCGCGGCCCGGATGATCGACAACCCGATCCGTCCAAGCCAAGTCATCACCGAGCACTCGGTGGAGAACGCACTGCGCATGCTGCTGGCGCTCGGCGGCTCGACCAACGCCATCATCCACCTGACGGCGATCGCGGGGCGTCTTGGCATCAAGGTTTCGCTCCGCCGCCTCAACGAGCTGTCGGACGAGACACCGGTCCTCGTCAATTTGAAGCCGGTGGGCGCGAACTACATGGAAGACTTTTTCTTCGCCGGCGGCGTCGGCGCCGTCCTGCGTGAGTTGAAGCCGCTGCTGCATCTCGACTGCCTGACCGTTACCGGAGAGACCCTCGGCGCACGGCTTCAGGAGAAAATCGGTCCGGTCGACCGCAACGTCATCGCTGGAGCCAACGCGCCGCTCGAGCCGGCGGGTGGCCTCGTGGCACTTTTCGGCAACCTCGCACCGTCCGGCGCGATCCTCAAACGTTCGGCCGCCGACAAGGCGCTCTTTGAGAAGGAGGGTCGTGCGGTGGTCTTCACGTCTCTCGCCGATCTCGCTCAGCGCATCGACGACCCCGATCTCGACGTCGAGGCCGACGACATACTGGTGCTGCAGAATGCCGGGCCGCGCAGCGACTCCGGCATGCCGGAAGCGGGTTATCTGCCGATTCCGCGCAAACTTTCGGCCCGCGGCGTCAAGGACATGATCCGCATCTCGGACGCACGGATGTCGGGAACGGCCTTCGGCGCCATCGTGCTGCATGTAGCGCCCGAGGCGGCCATAGGGGGCCCCCTCGCCTTCGTGCAGAGCGGCGATCGGATCCGCATCTCGGTGCGCGACAAGTCGATCGAACTGCTGGTCGACGAGGCTGAGTTGGCCCGACGACGGGAGAGCTTCGAACCGTCGTCTAAGCCGGCCTCAGAACGCCGCGGCTACGACAGGATCTATGCCGAAGAGGTGCTCCAGGCGGATGAAGGTTGCGATTTTGCGATCCTTCAGCCGGTGGGGACAAAACGCTCGGACGCTCCGAGGGCCTAAAGTTTAAGCTTCCATGATCAGCGGGTTCGCGGCGGGGACATCCCGGCGGCGCAACCAGACGCGCGAGGAGACACGCGAATGAAGATCGGAACACCGCGCGAGAGCTATCCGGGAGAGCGCCGGGTCGCCCTGACGCCCGACAGCGCCGCCCGGCTGCAGAAGCTCGGCTACCAGTGCCTGCTCGAGGCGGGTGCCGGCGAGGCCGCGAACTTCGCCGACGCCGACTACCGTGCCGCCGGCGTCGAGATCGTCCCCGACGCCGATAGCCTGTGGCAGGCCTCGGACATCGTCCTCAAGGTTCGCCCGCCCCAGGACGGCGAGATCGCCCGGCTGCACGCCGGCAAGACGCTGATCGGCTTCGTCAACGCGGCCAGCGACGCCGAGCTGCTGCAGCGCCTTGCGGCGACGGGCGGCTCGGTCATCGCGATGGACGCGGTGCCGCGCATCAGCCGCGCCCAGAAGATGGACGCGCTGTCGTCGATGGCCAACATCGCCGGCTACCGCGCCGTGATGGAGGCGGGCAATCATTTCGGCCGCTTCTTCACCGGCCAGATCACCGCGGCGGGCAAGGTCCCGCCGGCGAAGGTCCTGGTGGTCGGCGCCGGCGTCGCCGGGCTCGCCGCGATCGGCACCGCCACCTCGCTCGGCGCCATCACCTACGCCTTCGACGTGCGACCGGAAGTCGCCGAGCAGATCGAATCGATGGGCGCGCAGTTCGTCTACCTGGACTTCGAGGAAGCCCAGGATGGCGCCGCCACCGGCGGCTATGCCGCGCCGTCGAGCCCGGAATTCCGCGAGAAGCAGCTGGCACGGTTCCGCGAGCTGGCGCCGGAAATGGACATCGTCATCACCACGGCGCTGATTCCCGGCCGACCGGCCCCCAAGCTCTGGACCGCCGACATGGTCGCGGCGATGAAGCCGGGCTCCGTCGTCGTCGATCTCGCTGCCGAGCGCGGCGGCAATTGCGACCTCACCGTCGCCGACGAGATCGTCACCAGCCCGAACGGCGTCACCGTCGTCGGCTACACCGACTATCCGAGCCGGATGGCAGCGCAGGCCTCGACCCTCTACGCCACCAATCTGC
>NZ_JAAAMJ010000058.1 GCF_010500835.1 Aurantimonas aggregata
AAGGGCCCGCGGCGTATGAAAGCCGCAACATGAGGCCGGACACACGACGGAACTCGACCGCATTGCTCATTCCAAAGCCGAAAAAACCGCTTGCATTCCGGGGGGCGTCCACAACACACGAGCTAAGATGATTGTGCGGCCGACATTTCGGTGCGGATCGACGATCTCAGCGCCGCTGTTGGTGATCGTGGTGAAGCCCTTGAACGCGAGGATCGAGAGCGCGATTGATGCCGTGAAGCCCGCGAGGGGATAGCGTCCGACGATCCGGATGCCGGCTCGAAGCTGAATCCGCTGGCCGCGAGCGCCGCAATGCCGAAGATGGCGATGCCGCCGATCTTCAGGAACGCCATGACGACCGAGAAGAGGCCGACAGAGCGGTTGCCGGAAACATTCACGAGGTACGCGAAGAGGATCAGCCCGACGCCGAGCACGGGCACGAGAAGACTTTCCGTACCCAGATCGAACAGCCTGAGGATGTAGGTGCCGAACGTCCGCGCGACGAGGCTCTCGTTGATCACCATGGATAGCGCCATCAGCAGGGACGCCGCTGCTGCAATCGCCCCCGGCCCATAGGCGTTTTGTAGGATCATCGCGATCCCGCCGGCGGACGGAAACGCGTTCGACATCTTTACATAGGTGTAGGCGCTGAACCCGGTGACGATGCCACCCGCGATGAAGGAGAGCGGAAACCATGGCCCCGCCAGTTCCGCGATCTGCCCGGTGAGCGCGAAGATTCCGGCCCCGATCATGACGCCGGTGCCCATCGAGACGGCCCCGACGAGGGTGATGCTATTCGCCTGGTAATCTGACTTCATCATATGTCCGGCTGTCTCCGTTCTGATGTCGTCCGGAAAGGGGCTGTGGGCGTTATGGCGCGGTTCCGCCGGATTCCTTCCGCAGTGGCGTGGGCCGGCTCGGCGCAGGGTTGCCAGGGCCAAAGGCGCCCCATGGCGATGTAGATGAACGAGCCCGACCAGGCAATCAACAGGCCGTTCGAGGCCTCGACACCGGTGATGAATCGAAGGGGACCGCCGGGAAAGACATCGCCAAGCCCAGCGAGGTATAGCCTACGATGGAGAATTAGAAGTAGTCGAGCGGCTCGGCGATGGTAAGGCCGCCGAAGCGGCCGAGGCCCAGCGCGCCGTCGCCGAGCGCATAGGCACCCGCGTACATAGCGACCTCGACGAGGTGGGCTATCAGCGTCACGAAACCGATGACCAGAGTACGCACGCCAGCGGTCATCGCGATGTGCGCCATACCGCCAAAGACCTAACTCAGAACCACATAGTGGAAGAGGAACGTCGGGACGACAAGCGCCACCGCCAATGTTGCCACGGCCGGTTTCAACTCCTGATAGGTTTTGGCGATCGACTTACTGAACCGGCACCAGATCCGGAATAAGGCGAGTTTGTGCAGCATGTCTGTGGTTGACCAGTTCCAGGCGAGGAGCTCGGGCAACCGGCTCAATGGCATGTCGGCGATTCGGTCGAGGACGTCGGCGAGCCAGGCCTGCGGGTCGATGTCGTTGAGCTTGGCGGTGGCGATCATCGTCGGCATGAAGGCGCAGCGATCTGCGCCGCGCTCGGAGCCGGCGAAGGTCCACGAGCGCCGCCCGAGGGCGATGCCCCTGAGGGCACGCTCGGCAGCGTTGTTCGAGACGCAAATCCTGCCGTCCGTGGTAAAGCGGGCGAAGCCGCACGGCATCGACGCCGTCTCTTTCCGGAGAACTCGCTATGCCTCCCCAAGCTCCGCGAACCGACCGGGTGAATCCGAACCGGATCGATGGTATCTCCCTGCTCCACGCTTCTCTCGTGCTCCTCTCGTCAATCGGAACGCTCGTCGTTTCGTCCGGAGCGGCAGAGGCCCATGTCAAATGGTTCGCACCTTACATCGTCGGTGCAGCGCCACAGTCGATCGGCCAGACGCTGACGAACAGCTGGTTCTGGACGGGCATCGTTCTGGTTCTGCTGTTCCTGCTGACGACGATCGTCATCGAACGCCGGCCCGTCGGGCAGGCCGCGCTCGCCGGCCTCGATCGCTTTACAGGGCCGGTGGCGCGGCGGGCAGACGATTTCATGCGCGCCACGACGGCCGCCTTCTTCGTCGCCGTCTTCGCGGTCGGCGGCGTGTACCTGACGCCAGATCTCAGGACACCGTCGGAGCTGATCTCATGGGCGCAGCTGTTGATCGCCGCCGGTATCTTCTCGCGCAGGACCATGCCCTTCTCCGCAGCAGGAGTCATCGCGCTGTGGCTGATCGCACTACGCGACTACGAGCTTTTCCATCTTCTCGACTATTTGGCCCTCGGGATCGGCGTGGCCGGCTATCTTCTCCTCGCCTCTATCGACAATCCTCGCTGGCACGAGAAGCGGTTCACCGTCCTCTTCTGGGGCGTCGCGATCGCCCTCATGTGGTCGAGCCTCGAGAAGTTCGCCTACCCGGACTGGTTCTACCCGCTGGTCGAGGAAAGGCCGTTCCTGACCTTCGGCCTGCCGCGGGACGCGTTCATACCCATGGCCGGCGTCGCCGAGTTCACCCTTGGCTTCGGACTGATCTGGAGCCCGCTGGTGCGGCGTCTGTCGGCGATCTCGCTTCTCGTCATCTTCATGACCGCCGTCTACCCATTCGGGCGGATCGATTTCGTCGGCCACGCGATGATCATGGCCGCCCTCGTGCTGATCGCTGCCGATCCCGTGCGAAAGGGCTACGCGATGGAAGCGATCGCGCCGGCGGCGGCGCATCCGAAGCGACGACTCGCGGCCGTGCCGACGGGCCTCGCCATGGCGCTCGTGGTAATTGCTTCGAGCTACTGGGGCCTGCATGCCACCTTCTTCGGCGCGGACGGCAACGTGACGCCGGATGAGTTGGCCACGCACTCCTTCAGCCCGGAACATCCGCATGGTCCACAACGCGAGGAGGGGCTTTCTGCACCCTCTGCGCTCAGTGACACCGATTGAGGCACGGAGCGGGACTTCGGACGTTCGGGACACAGTTCCGAACATTGATCGGCACGCTAGATGTTACAAACTGCCTCGGTCTCGCGAAGGCGCCGATGCGAATCCTGCATCGCGTATTTCGGCGCGGGACAGCAAGAGCCTGACCGATTACCTTCGAAGGAAATGCCTCTATGTCTGATCAGGACTCCAATTTACCCGACGACGCCCTGCGTCAGCGAGCGCTTTCCAGATGGGACAACAAGGGGGGTGCGGGCGTAGACGGTCCGCAGGAGGCTTTAATACCGAACGATCCAACCCGGATTCCAAACACGGGCGAAGCGGAGCTGGTATTGCTCCACGTTCGTGTCATCGTGCTGGAAAACCTGATTATAGCCCTGCTCGCAGGAGCGTCAGACAAGCAGCTCGAAATGGCCCGCGAAATGGCGCCCCTGATTTCTCCGAGACCAGGCTCCACCGCTCACCCACTGACTAGCCGTGCGGCGGAACACATGGTTGATCTTCTCGAGCGAGCTTCTCGCTTCCGCAGCAGCGGTAACCGTCCTGAGCAAGCTGGCTGTGCACAGGCCACGTCAGCGACAAGCATCAATGGAGCTGGAAATGCCAAGGATCGAGTTCGAAGACGGCGCCATCCAGGTCGATGCGGCGATTGTCGGTGAGGGTCTCGGGATCGAGCCTTCGCTCGTCCAGGCTCAGATGCGCGAAGGGATAATCACCAGCCTCTGCGAGCGAGGCGCAGATGAAGATGATGGTCGCTACCGCCTGACGTTCTTTTCGGCAAGTCGGCGCTTTCGCCTGATCGTCGACGACACGGGCCATGTCGTGCGACGCTCGTCGGTCAACTTCTCCGATCGTCCGCTACCGGCATCCGCGCACAGACCGGGCTGACCGATCCAAGGAAAAGCACAGCATGATCATCGAATCGTCGGATCAAGTGCCTCGCACCACGCTGCTCAAGCGGTTTCCGGTGCCGAGGAACTTCAACGTGGCGCCGGAATCCAGGATCGAGCGAGGACGGACATGGCCGGCCCCTGTCGGCGCCACGCGCCTGAAGGCGTTCGACGTTTATCGGTATGATCCCGATGCCGATGGCAACCCGCGCCTCGACACGTTTGAAGTCAATCTCGACGATTGCGGGCCGATGGTTCTCGATGCGCTCATCTGGATCAAGACAAAGGTGGACCCGACGCTTGCCTTCCGCCGCTCGTGCCGGGAGGGCGTCTGCGGTTCCTGCTCCATGAACATGGACGGCACGAACTGGCTGGCCTGCACGAGGTTCATTTCCGACATGGGCACACCAGCAACGATCTATCCCCTGGCCAATATGAGGATCATCAAGGATCTCGTTCCCGACACCACGCATCTCTTCGCGCAGTACGAGATGATCGAGCCCTGGCTCCAGGTGAAGACACCGGATCCCGAGAGGGAGCGGCTTCAGTCTCCTGAAGAACGGACCAAGGTCGACGGCTATTATGAATGTATCCTGTGCTTCTGCTGCACGTCGGGGTGCCCGAGCCATTGGTGGAACGGCGATCGGTTCCTCGGACCGGCAGTGCTGCTCCAGGCCTTCCGCTGGCTAGCCGACAGCCGGGACGAGGCGACGGGAGAACGGCTCGATGGCCTGGAAGATCCTTTCCGCCTCTATCGATGCCACACCATTCTCAACTGCACCCGGACGTGCCCCAAGGGGCTGAACCCCGGCAAGGCGATCGCTGAGATCAAGAAGATGATCATCGAGCGGCAAATCTGATCGTCCTAGAACTGGAAACCCGATGCCCCCCGATTGCAAGGCAAAGCGCACCCGGCCGCTTTCGCCCAACATCCAGATCTATCGGCCGCAGCTCACCTCGGTGCTGTCTATCGCCAACCGGATCACCGGCGTCGTGTTAAGCGCCGGCGCCGTTGGGCTGGTCATCTGGCTTGTCGCGGCGGCCGCGGGGCCGCAGCCCTACGCCGCCGTGCAAGGCGCCATCGGGTCCTGGGTCGGGAAGGTCGTGCTGTTCGGATGCACCTTCGCCTTCTTTCTGCATCTCTGCGGCGGCATCCGGCATCTCGTCTGGGACACCGTTCACGGGTATGAGCTCCGGTCGATCTACATCTCGGGTTGGGCGGTGGTGATTGCCAGCGTGGTGCTCACCGTGGCTGCTTGGGTCGCCAGCTTCTTTGTGGCGGGGTAGAGCCGATGGACCGTCAACGCACACGCTCGCCGCTGGCTCGCGCCATCGGGCTCGGTTCGGCCAAACACGGCGCAGAGCGGTGGTGGATGGAGCGCGTATCGGCCGTCGCTCTCATGCCTCTCACACTGTGGTTTGTCGCCTCGATCATCGCGCATAGCGGCAGCGATCATGCGGCCTTTGTCGCTTGGCTGAGAACGCCGCTCGCCACGACCCTCATGGTGCTGCTGTTGATCGCGCTCTTCTACCACACGGCGCTTGGCCTCCAGGTGGTGATCGAGGACTACCTTCACTCGTGGACGAAGGTTGCAGGGCTCCTGGCGGTGCGCCTTGGCTGCTTTGCACTTGCCGCCACCGGCATCATCGCCACGCTGCGCATTGCTTTTAGCGGTTGAGGAGGAAGTGATGTTCGTCGAGAGGGTATTGTCGGCAGCGCGCGAGACGCTGGTCACGGTTGCGGATGACGCGCCGCTAATCGAAGCGGCGAAGCTACTTCGCACCGGGACCGATCTCGTTGTCGTGTGCGCTCCTGGCGGTGTCTTGGCAGGTGTCATCACCAAAACCGATGTCGTCAACCAGATCAGCCATTGCCAGGGATCCAGTTGCGCAACGGCGGCCTCGATGGTGATGACGCGAGACGTTCTCCTATGCCGTCCCGGCGACGGCCTGCACGAGGTTTGGTCGCAAATGAAGGAGCGCGGTTTGAAGAACGTCCCGGTCACGGACGAGGAGGCTCGGCCGATCGGGGTGCTCAATGCGCGCGTCGCGCTTCAGGTCCTCCTGGATGAATCGGAGGACGAGGAGTCGTTGCTGCGCGACTACGTCATGGGTATCGGGTACCGCTGAGTGCCTTTATGCTGGAGCTTACCGTTGCGTGGAGGTAGGCAATCCCCTGCTCAAGAGAGCCTGGCGGCGATACACGAGGAGGTCTCGGCGGCTCGCTTGGCGCGGCGCCCGCCAAAACGTCCGGTGTCAGGGATGTTACGGTTCGCAACCCAATCCAATGAGCTATGGCTGAAAATGGGTGATGGGGCCTGAGAAGGCGGCGTATCGTGGCGGGTGCTGAAGCCTGCCAGAACCTCCCGAAGGAGCGATACGCCATGAGAGACGATACCACGATCACCCCGCTTC
>NZ_JAAAMJ010000059.1 GCF_010500835.1 Aurantimonas aggregata
TCGTTTGACTTGAGTTTATCGCGATGTTGGCAAGGATGCTTCGCACGGCGATGGTTGAACCCGTGGAGACGGATTAGGTGAGCAAGGTCGGGATCGAGCGAGAGATTACCCGTCTCCAACGACGTCTGGCCGACCTCGATGGCGAGCGGTCGAAGATCAAGGCGGAGCTTTCCTCTCTGGAGACGGACTTGGCTTCCGTTTCTGTCGCGGAGCCGGTCATTGTCCCCTTCGAGGGCGCCCCGCTCGGCAATGGCTCGCCGTCATCCGAGAAGGTCACTTTGTTCCGCCGCCTGTTCGCGGGGCGATCGGACGTCTTTCCGGTGCGCTGGGAGAACCGCAAGGACGGCCGATCCGGCTACTCGCCAGCCTGCTCCAATGAATGGGTGCGAGGTGTGTGCGGCAAGCCGAAGGTCAAATGCACGGATTGTCCGCATCAGGCGTTCGTTCCCGTAACAGACGAAGTCGTCGAGCGACATCTACGAGGTAGCGACGGGCGCGGGGGCGCATACGTCGCCGGTGTATACCCGCTGCTCGCGGACGAGACGTGCTGGTTCCTGGCAGCCGACTTCGACAAGGAGGCATGGGCGCAAGATGCCTTCGCGCTGTTGGGTACGTGCCGCGACAAGGGCATTGCCGCGGCCCTTGAGCGTTCGCGCTCCGGCAATGGCGGCCACGTCTGGATATTCTTCGCGGAGCCGGTGCCGGCGCGAACGGCGCGTCAGATGGGGGCGGCGTTGATCACGGAGACGATGGAGAGGCGACCGGAGATCGGGTTCTCCTCCTATGACCGGCTCTTCCCGAACCAGGACACGATGCCGGTCGGCGGCTTCGGCAATCTGATCGCGCTTCCTTTGCAGCGGCGAGCACGCGAAGAGGGCAACAGCGTCTTCGTCGACGACAATCTTCGGCCATTCGACGACCAGTGGGCCTTCCTGTCTACGCTGGCCCGCAACCGGGCCGATCGCGTCTTCCGGATCGCAGGCGAGGCGGAAGCGTCCGGACGCATTCTCGGTGTGAGGATGCCGGTGGACGACGAGTTCGCTGACGAGCCTTGGCGAATGCTGCCGTCCCGAAAGGCCTGTCCTGTGACGAGCACCATAGCTCTTCCCAGGGAGTTGAAGGTCGTGAGCGCCGACCAGCTTTATCTGGAACGGACGGACATGCCGCCGGAGCTGGTCGCCCAGTTCATCCGAGTGGCGGCGTTCCAGAACCCGGAGTTCCATCGGGCCCAGGCCATGCGGCTCCCGACCTTCGGCAAGCCGCGGATCGTCTCGTGCGCCGAGCTTCATGCACGCCATGTCGCGCTTCCGCGCGGCTGCGTGGACGAAATGGCCGCGCTGGCACGAAGCCACGGCATCGGTCTGCGAGTGAAGGACCGGCGTACGCCCGGTGAAGCGTTGCCGGCGGGCTTGTCCTTCGTTGGGGAGTTGTCGGTCTCCCAACAAAAGGCCTTCGCAGACATCGCCGAGCACGACACGGGTGTCCTCGCCGCCACGACGGCCTTCGGCAAGACCGTGCTGTCCGCCGCGCTGATTGCCCATCGCGCGCGGAACACGCTTGTCCTGGTGCATCGCCGAGAACTCCTCGGACAGTGGGTAGAGCGGCTGCGATCCTTCCTGGATATCGATCCGAAGCTTGTCGGCATGGTGGGCGGGGGCAAGCGCAAGCCGACGGGGGTCGTCGATATTGCCCTCATTCAGAGCCTCGTTAGGAACGGCGAGGTCGACGACCTAGTCGCGAACTACGGCCATCTGGTCGTGGACGAATGCCATCATTTGTCGGCGACGAGCTTCGAACAGGTCGCGCGGCGGGCGAAGGCCCGCTTCGTTCTCGGGCTGTCCGCGACGGTGGCGCGCAAGGACGGGCACCATCCGATCATCTTCATGCAGTGCGGTCCGGTCCGCCACAGGGTCGACGCGCGCACGCAAGCCTTCGAGCGCGGCATCCGGCACCGGGTTCGTGAGCGTACGACGCGGTTTGAACTCCCTGCCGCCATCGCCGAAGCCGAGCGCCCTGCCATGCCGGCGATTTATGCGGCCCTGGCGCGTGACGACGCGCGTGACGACCTCATCTTCAACGACGTGCTGGAGGCTCTTGAAGCGAAGCGCTCTCCGATCGTTCTGACGGAGCGCAAGGACCACCTCCTTCGCCTGGAAGAGCGCTTCGGTCCGTTCGTGAGGCATGTCGCGGTTCTGCGCGGTGGAATGTCGGCTTCGGAGCGCGCGGGCGCGGAAGCGGCTCTGAAGGTTCCCGATGAGGAAGAGCGGCTGGTTCTCGCCACAGGCCGCTATATCGGGGAGGGCTTCGACGATGCCCGGCTCGACACGTTGTTCCTGACGATGCCGATCTCATGGAAAGGAACGCTGGCACAGTATGTCGGTCGGCTCCATCGCCGTCATGCGCGCAAGCGCGATGTCCTCGTCGTGGACTACGTGGACGGCGCGGTGCCGGTCCTGGCGCGGATGGCGGCGAAGCGGCGGGCTGGGTACCGGACGCTCGGCTACGCGATGGAATCGTTCTCGCCGACGACCGGTATGACGGTCGAACCGCGAGAGTTATCACTGTTCTGATGGTCGCGCGGCGATGGAAAGCTTCTGAAACCTTCGGCCTGATCGGTTCGCCGGATTGTCTCCGGCGCGATCATCCGAAGGAGAAGCATGATGACCAAACCCAAACGCTGGCATCGCCGCAGCGTAGAAACCCGCCTTGTCTGGCTACAACCGCATGTCGATGGCTTCCGGCATTGGCTTGAGCGGCAGCACTACTCCCCTGCCACGATCACGGAACTGGTGCGCCTGCTGGCCGTGTGGGGCGATTGGGTGCGCGAGCGGGGCTTCGATCTGGAAATGCTTCCGGCTGGGCTTGCCGCCTCGGCTCCGGTGTTCCGGGGCGGGCGGACACCGCGTGCGCCCCAGGGTGCCGCGAAGCTGTTCGTCGTCTATCTGCGCGAGAGCGCGGAGCTGCCGTGCGAACGGCGCCCAACGCTGGAAGAGACTTGGCCGACCTTGGCGGCGTTCCGGCGCTGGATGCGGGAAGAGCGTGGTATTGCGGACTCCACGCTCGACCTCTACCAGCGGGTCCTTATCGATCTCGTGTCCTCGCTCGGCGCCGATCCGACGGCCTACACGGCCGCCGCGATCCGCGGCTTCGTGCTCGAACGAGCCCGGCCGCACGGACGTGGACGAGCCCAGGGCATCGCGGTCGCGACGAGGGCTTATCTTCGCTATCTTATCGCGACGGAAGAATGTCCGGTCGGACGGGATCGGGCGGTACCGGGCTTTGCGCGATGGAAGCTGGCGCCGACGCCGGGCTTCCTCGGCCAGGACGAACTCGATCGCCTGCTTGCAGCCTGCGACGGCGAAGAGCGTCTTCGCGACCGGGCCGTCATCCTTCTCCTGGCGCGCCTGGGTCTGCGGGCAAGCGAAGTCGCCGACCTCACTTTCGATGACATCGACTGGAAGGATGGTCGCATCGCGCTTGCCGGAAAGATGCGCCGACGAGAGCATCTGCCGCTCACGCAGGAGATCGGCGAGGCGATCCTCGCCTACATGGAGCGGGAGCGGCCACGCCTCGCGACGATGCGGGTGTTCCTAACCCAGGCAGCGCCGATCCGGCCCATCGGCCGCATCGCCGTGAAGTGCATCGTGCGACGCGCCCTCGACAGGGCCGGGATCGAGAGCGCGCAACGCGGATCCCATCTTCTTCGGCATTCCGCCGCGACGGCCATGCTGCGAGGCGGGGCTAGCCTTGCCGGCGTCGGTGCCGTGTTGCGGCACCGCTCCCCCTCGATCACGGTCATCTACGCGAAGGTCGACATGAGTCTCCTCACGGAGATCGCCCAGCCCTGGGGCGGGAGGCTGCCATGCTGAGCGTCGACGTCGAACGCTACATCGCGCTGCGCCGCGCGCTCGGCTACAAGCTGGTCAAGGCCGAGCGGCATCTTCGCGCTTTCGCTTGCTTCGCGGAAAGCGGCGGCGAAAGCCATATCCGCACGGGGTGCGCGCTCGACTGGCTGGCGGTGGCTGCCCGCACGCCGGGCGGGCGCGAAAGGCGCCTGACGGATCTCGTCCTGTTCGCCCGCTTCCTTCGCGCAGAGGATCTCCGGCACGAGGTTCCGCGCGCCGGCTTCGAGCGGAGCCGGAAGACGCGGCCGATACCCTACATCTACACCCGGGAGGAAATTGCCCGCATCCTCGATGCGGCGGGCGCGTTGCGCCCCCAGAAGCCCAATCCGCTTCGCAGCCAGCTCTACGTCATGCTGTTCGGGCTGATCGCAGCCACGGGACTGCGCCTGTCCGAAGCTCTGACGCTCCGGCTCGACGACGTCGGACCCGAGGGCGTGCTCCGCATCCGGGAAACCAAGTTCCGAAAGAGCCGGCTCGTCCCCTTGCATGCGACGGTCGTCGAAGCGCTCCGGCTTTATCTCGATCTACACCGACGGCGTGTCGGTGGCTGCGGATGGCTGTTCCCGTCCACCCGGCGGCGGGCCTTGTGCTCGACGACGGTGAACCAGACGTTCCGGTCCCTCCTGCGGCGAGCGGCGATCGCGCCTGAGCGAAGGCGGCGGCCCCGCATCCACGACCTGCGCCATACCTTCGCGACGCGGGCGCTGGAGCAGTGCGCCGCCGAGAGCCGTGCCGTCGCCCGGCACTTCGTCGCCTTGTCGACCTATCTCGGCCATTCCGAAATCCGCAACACCTACTGGTATCTCCAGGCGACGCCGGAGATGATGGCGGACATCGCCACGGCGGCCGAGGGGCTGGTCGCGGAGAGCGCCCGATGACGCCGCTCGCGCCCCTCGTCACCGGCTTCCTGCGCGACTACATGCCCCGCCAGCGGGGCTACAGCCCGAGAAGCTGCGAGGCCTATGCGATCAGCTTCAGGCTGCTGTTCGACTTCGCCGCCGGACGGCTCGGCCGCCGCCCGTCCGCACTGACGGTCGAGGATATCGACGCGCCGACGATCACAGCGTTCCTTCACCATATCGAAAAGGAGCGCGGCAACGGCGCTTCCACGCGCAACCTTCGGCTTGCTGCCATCAAGACGTTCATGCGCTACGTGGAGCACCGCGTCCCGGAAGCGCTGGAACAGATCGGCCGCATCCATGCTATCCCGGTCAAGCGTCATGATCAAAAGCTCGTCCGGCACCTAGGGATGGAAGAGATCCGAGCAATTCTCGACGCGCCCAACCTTGCGACCAAATCCGGCATCCGCGACCGGGCGATGATGCATCTGTGCTTCGCCGGAGGGCTTCGCGTGTCGGAACTTGTCGGTCTCCTTGCTGAAGACCTGTCGTTCCGAAACGGGGCGAGCGTGACCATCCGAGGCAAGGGCCGCAAGGAACGATGTCTGCCGCTCTGGAAGGAGACCGCAAGGGATCTTCGCGCTTGGCTGGGCGTCAGGAGTGCGGCGCGAGTGCCGGAACTCTTCGTCAACGCTCAGGGTGAACCCATGACTCGGGCTGGCTTCGAGTACGTGCTCGACAAGCACGTGCACCGGGCGGCCAATGCCTGTTCCTCGCTGCGTGGCCGAAGCGTCTCGCCTCATCAGCTTCGGCACAGTTGCGCAATCATCATGCTGCAAGCCACTCGCGACGTGCGCAAGGTTGCCCTGTGGCTCGGTCACGCCGACATCCGCACTACGGAAACCTATCTGCGCATGGACCCGTCGGAAAAGCTGGAAGCGGTCGAGGCGGTCGTCCCGCCGGAACTGCGACGCGGCAGGTTCAAGGCG
>NZ_JAAAMJ010000006.1 GCF_010500835.1 Aurantimonas aggregata
GGCGCCAATCTGACGACCGCCCCGGCCGTCGCCCCCGCTCGCCCCGAAACCGCAACCTCAAAACCCGAACATCCCGAACCGCGCCGCCACCGCGAGCGCGCCCGAAAAGCATGGGCGACACCGACCCGACAGTGCCGCCAACGTCCAACGGGACTGTCAGGCGCGCCCTGATGCATGATCCGGGCTAGAGTTTCAAGCGCGATCCCTAGATCCCACTGTCCTTTGACGTCCGAAGGATCTGTGGATTCGAGAAAATCGTACTGCGGATAAAGGGTCTTTGCCTGCGTCAAGCCCCCTTCCCAGCCGGCATCTAGCCCGAGATAGCGGGAAGGGACGAAGGACAGGTATTCCAGTGATCGGGCATTGAAACAGCCCAGCTCCAAGACGGAGCCGCTCATGCCTTCTGTTTGTTTGCGGAGCCAGTGGAACCTGCCCTCATGCACCGCTTTCCGGAAGCCTCCGGAGAATAGCCGCTCGTCGTAGCCTTTGGAGTGTTGCTTCATACGCCCTGTCCGCTGCCGCCATTGGTGCGGCACCAAACTCCGACGAGAGACACCCGTCAAGGGCTACGACTGTGTATGTTCCTAGCAGGCTGCCAGATCCGCGAGGGGCCGGGTCACACCTCGAGCGCATCCGCAAATTCGGGGCACTCACGAGTTAGCGCCTCATATGCCTGGAGTCCGATCCGGTCGGCACCCTTCGACAGATCCGCCTCGAATTCTATTACTCTTTCCCAGACCTTCTCAAATCTCCTCTCAAATGCTTCTTGAGAGATGAAGCCCCGGAAAATCACAACGCTCGGGGCGTGCTTACTCAGCGTGTCGAAATTATTCAGCCGGATGTAGAGTTCACGCTCTTCACCAGAGTCTGTTCTGGTGACAACCTTGATAGCCATTTCACTTGATCCTTTAAGCTGCGATTGCGCCAGCCGTCTTGATGACGGCGGTTGATCCGATTGTTCCTGATGTCGTGCAGACGTAGTACATGCTACCGCCCGAGGAGAGGTTGAACTCCTCCCACACATCCCCGCGCACGGCCTCGCCGCTTGTGGGTGCGCCTATCGTTCCGGTTCGCTTGCGGAAATTGCTGGTCGCGAGGCTAGCCAGGCCCCGGCCTATGTAGGTCCCGCGCGGCGTGACGTTCCAGCCAGCACCCCAAGGATGACTTTCATCTGTGAAGTATGCTCCGACGTTATTAGCGGGGCTGCCCACGAACCAGCCCCACAATCCCGCCTGACCGAGGCCGCTGCTAGAAGGTTTGAATTGCATCACGGCGGGGCCGCCAACAGCACTTGCACCAATCGAAATCGGCTGGTTTATGCCGCCAACAGTAACTAAATATTCAAGTCCCTCTAAACCAAATCGGCTTGACGACATTATCATTCCGAAATCGATGTCGGCTCCGCGCACCGCACCGCCATGGACGTTTCCAGTTCGGGCGCCACCCAAAGTACCTCCATCCACGGTAGTCCGACGGGAGAACGAACACGGATGCCCAGGTTCAGAGTAACACCCGTTAAACTTTGTGTATGCATTGGGGTAAACGGTCATGTAACAACCGTTTGCTCCTTGGGCGTGAGTCCCATTAAAGAGTGATCCAAGAAATGATTCGTCGACGAAGCAGTATGCACTTGAAGAATGTGTATAAACGTCGTTTATTTTAACGATATTCCCGTTTACCCCCATAATTACAACGTTGTTCTTGTTCCCGAACGAATATCCGTAGTTCAGAACAGACCCGTTCACATTTGCCGCGCTGCCTGTTGGGGTGATTCCTGAGCCACAAAGCAGAATTCCTGCCCCGGCGAAGTCTCTGGTCACCCACACGCCGTCAGTACGAAACCGACCGGTCGAGAACACACCACAGTCGTAATGGCCGACTATCGCGCCCGTTGCCGCCGTGGCGGCCCCGACACCCAAGGTTAGCGTGGTTGTGCCCCCGCCTGAAATTATCTGAGTACGGAGATCATCGGAATATTTTATGGACGCATTGGGCACAGAGATCGTAGGCGCGTTGCTAAGAACGACAGTCCCATTGGAGCCGCTGTTAGACGTACTGACAACATAGGTTCCAGCTGGAAGTCCTGCGCCGACGATATTCACCACCATGCCAGGGCACATTCCCACACTGGCGGAGTTGCCAAATCTACGGCAAGTGATCGTTGGATTTCCGGCCTCACAATCAGCTTTGGCAACATTAGGATTTGCAAGATCATTGGTGTAGCCGGCGCCATTAATATAGATAATTTGGCCGTTTTCAAAATCTCCCGGCGCAGAAAGCGTTAGGATGCGGGTGCCCGCAGCAATCGTTCCTGTTACGGTGTTGGTGTTCTTCCCACTCGCCCGAGTATCAATATTCTCTATGCACCAATCAGCAGCGCGGGACGTGAACCCGGCACTTGAGCGACCGATGAATGCGGTCACCCCAGCGGGAACTACAACAACGGAATTGTTACCCGACGAGCCGGTCGCTCCATCACCGTAGAAGGTGACATTCGTCTCTATGACGGTGGTCTTCGACTTGTAATACTGCCCCACCACGCGGATGCGCCCGCCCAGCAGCCCGAGAAAATCGCGTGCGTCCTCGAGCGCCTGCCAGTTGTCGGTTGCCAGCTCAGGAAAGCCATTCCAATCGGCAACCGCACCGAACTGCCGAATATCAACGACGTCCCCACGGACGAGCTCCCAGCCGGCGCCGTCGCCGGAAAAGAACCCGCCCGGCTTGGCGCCGTCACCACGTCGATAGAGACCCTCGCCGCCAAAGCCGGGCGCAGCAAAGCCGCCCGTCAGAAGATGCGTCAACGCGGGGCCGATTAGCGCGATTTCGGCGGCCGCGCGCGATGAGATCGGAACCGGGTTGAGCGTATCCTTGGCGTAATAGTCGCCGATCAATCCGCGAAGAAAACTGTCGCCCAATGCACGAAGGGTCGCCTCCAAGGAATCGGCGGAAATGCGCTCGAGGCGTTCGCCCGAAAGATCGACATCGAGCTGGTTGCTGTCGCGCCGCAGCTCCTGCAGCACCGTGCCTTGGCGCGACAGTTCTCCTTCGAGACCGTTGGTGGAAACCGAACCGCCCCGCGTCACATCGGTTGAGCGTTCGTGAAGCCGCCGGGAGATCACAACGGCACGCTGACCAAAGGTCAGGGCCGGCGAAAATCGCACGGTGAAATCGTCGAAAAGTAGGCCGGCCAACTTGGCGACCGTCACCGGCTCGAGCGCGAAGTTTCCCGTACCGCGATCGACTTCCGCAATGATGTCGGCGGGATCCCAGATCTTGAACGCAAACGGCCCATAGGTGGCATTGCCATCGCCAGCAATGGGGGGTGAGGCGCGGAACGATCGGGGCAAAGGATAGGGATTTGTCATGCCGGACCTCGCTTATGGTCCGGCTAGAATGACTCGCGCGACAGTCGCTTAATTGCCGACGCCTAACGGTTCGTTATCGCCGGCGCGCGGGCGAGCTCGGTCTGTCCGGGCGGCCACCAGTATTCCTGCCCGGTCTGCGATTTCAGCTGCGAAGCCTTCGCCTTGAAGCTCTTGTCGGCGTCGGGATCGACCAGCCATTGCAGCTGGTCGAGCATCAGCCGGCGATAGGCGCCGCGCGTTGCCCACCAGGACGAGGCGACCGGCGTATAGCGCCCGGCGAAATTGACCGCCTCGCGGCCGAGCTTGGGATCCTCGCCGGTGGCGAATTGGATGGCGTTGCCGACGGTGAGCTGCGCGGCATCGTCGAGCATGGCGACGCCAGGCCCGATCAGCGTGCCGGCAAAGCCCTGGCCGAAGCGGTTGCTCGAGCCGTTGACGAAGTCGCCGAACAGGCCGAAGCCGCCGCCGGTGATCATCGCCTTGAACCAGAAGCTCGGCGCGCTCATGTCCTCGAGATCCTTGCCGTCGGCGAGCGACTTGATCTGGATTGCCATCGCGCCGCCCAGCGTGACGCTGAGCACCATGGCGCTGGCATAGGTCGCGGCCGAGCCGCGGCCGCCGGACTGGCTGGCGAGGATCTGCTGCAGGGCTTCCACCTGCAGCGTCGTGAAGGATAGGCCGAAGCTCTTGAACTGCAGCGCGAAGTCGATCGCCTCGCCCGCCGGCGTGCCGCGCGGCAGATTGCCGGTGACGAAGCTCCGCGCGTTCGGCGTGCCGGACGGCACCGAGCGTTCCGACCAGCTGGACGTCAGCTCGGCCAGTTTCTCGGCGACCTCGCGATGCCGGATTGCCCGGAGCTCGGCCTGCGCCGCCGGATCGACGACGGCCTGGCTGGTGTCGATGTAGCGGACTTCGCCGCCCCGCCGGGCGATCTCGGTCGGGGTCACGAAGCCGGCGGCATCGATGCTCGCCCGCATGATCTCCCAATCGTCGGCATTGATGCCGAAGCCTTCCATTGTCTCCCGCAGCCGTCCTGGCAGCGCGGCAAAATCCTTGCCGGCCTCGTCGGCGAGCGTCGACTGCCAGGCGCGCGCCTCGACCAGCTTGCGGCCCGTCGTCAGCGGCTTCAGGCCAAAGACCATCATCGAGCGGTCGACCAGATATTGCGACCAGTTGTGCCCCAGCATCGGGCCGACGAACCGGGCCTCTGCTTCGATCGTGTGAAGGTAGTCGTCCCATATGACGCCGGCGCGCACGATCTCCTCGCGCTTCGATGCCTTCAGCATCGTCAGCATCGACCCGAAATCCTTCATGATCGGCAGCCCGGCCAGGCGCCGCGACGCCTGTGCGATGAACGGATCCGTCGTCGCCGCGACGACGCCGGCGGCGCCTAGCAGCGCCGAGTTCATCACATTCTTGACGCTCGCCGTCGTGGTAGCCACGCCAGACGCCGCAGAGGGTCGGCCGCGCAATTCGGCAAACAGCGCATTCAGCCGCCACTCGGCGAAGGCGCCGGGTTCGGTGCCGCGCGCCCATCTTGCCGCGTCCCGCGCCACCTTCGCCAGTGACGCCTTGCCAACGTCGCCTTTGGCGATCTCGGAGCGCACGCCCTGGATCATCCAGTCGACCATCGCCGTCGGATTGGGGCCGAGCTCCTCGAGCATGGCGATGTCGCGCGCCATGCCGTTGACGTGCCGGAACATCGCCTGCACCGGATCGCCGTCGCCGAACTTGCCGTTATAGGTCAGCCAGTCGTCGGCCGACTTGAAGGCGATGAAGCGATGATCCTGGCGTTGCGAGGCAAGAGCGCCCTTGCCGCGACCGCCGGCCATCTTCGGCGTGTGGTGGGCCCAGCCGTTGGTCGTGATCGTCTCGAAGACATGGTCGAGCGCCTGGTCGATGCCGTGCGCGCCGACGGGCTCGCCGGTCAGCGGATGGCGCATCTTGTCGGGGTCGACCAGCGGGCGGATGAACGCCTTCCACTGGTCGCGCCCGGCCTGACGGATAGCGAGGCCGTTGTGCGAGTGCGGCAACCCGAACTCGTCAAGCTTCGCGATCGCGCCGCCGGCGTTGTTGAAGCGCTGACGCAGATCCTCGAACACCGACGACAGCGAGCCGGCGAGGCCCTTGGCCGTGGCGTCGCCCGACGCCTGGCCGTGCAGCTCGCGCACCACGTCCTTGATCAGCCCGGCGGAGGCGTTGCGCCGGCCCGTCACCAGGTCACGCGACACGGCCGTCATCAGGTCGGTGAGCTTGCCGTGCGCCATCGACAGGATCGCTTCCTGGCGGCCGCGCACCGAGCTGGCGCCGGCGTAGCCATAATGCGACAGCGTCTGCACCGCAGCCTCGTACACGTCGGCTTTGCCGTTCTCGTCGCGATAGTCGAGGATCCGGCCTTTCAGCCGCTGGCGGGCCTTCTCCGTCAGCACGGCGCGGCGGCGCTTCTCGATCGCCTGCGCGCGCAGCTCGACCGCCAGCTCGTCCTGCGCCGCCTTCGCCGCCTGGTCGTCGCCCAGTTGCGCCCGCTTCTGCGCGAATTTCTGCTCAAAATCGCGATTGAGCGCCTCGCCCTCGTCGCGCGAGATCGCGCCCTGGTCGATCGCCGAATTGATGCAGTCGATGAAGGGCATGGATCAGCTCCGGCAGGAATCGACAAGGTCGGCATAGTCGCCGTCGCGATCGGCGCGGACAAGCAGATCCTCGCCGGTCGCATAGACCGTCTCGCCATCGCTCGTCTTGCCGTCGGGGATGACGTCCCAGATCGAGGCCTGACCTTCGGCCTCGAGCTCGGCCATGGTCGGCGGCATGTCGCCGGCGAGCTCGAGCGCGTCGGGCGATGCCGGTTCCGGCGCGACATCGGGTCTGAGCTGCGGCTCGGGGGGCGACAGAAGCGATCGCAGCCCGTCGCGCTCTATCAGCGTGCTGACGTCCGAAACGAATTGACGGGCTTCCCTGGCCGCGGGAGACCCCTGCGCGAAGCGGACCGCTGCCGCGTTCAGCGCGTCGGAGATCGGGCCGCGCGTGCGGGCGAGCTTGTCGACGATCGCGCCGACCGTCTCGGCCGTCACCGCGCGGCTGGCATTGCCGGTATTGTCCAGGACGTTGCCGGCGGCCTCGATCACGTCGGCACGCTCGGCGAGCAGGGCGAACAGCCGCTTGTCGGCCTTCAGCGTCCGGATCGCCTGGTCGAGCACCTTGACGCGCTCGCCGATCAGCGTCTTCGTCAGGTCGAAGCTGCCGAACATGTCGACCTGGCTTTCGTGCCGCACGCCCGACGCGACAATCTCCTCGAGCAGCAGCCGTGCCGCGCGGTCCGACGCCGGATCGAACTTGGCGAGATCGGCGATCGCCGCCGCATGCAGCGCCGGATCGGCGATCAACTCGCCGACCAGCGCCGCCTTGTTCTCGTCGACGACGCCGTTGACTGCCATGCCCCATGCGTCGTCGGAGAGGCGCGCCAGGCCCGTCGCCTTGCGGATCATCGGGCCGGTGGTCGGCAGCGCGTCGTCGAGGATCTCCGGGCGATCGCGCATGATTCGGGCCGCGTCGATCGCCTCGCCGGATCCTTCCTGCAAATTTTTCTTGGCGGCCAGCGCACGTACATCCTCGGCCGTCCAGCCATCGGCCTCGCGGAACAGATAGCCGTCGAGCCGCACGGTCTCGTCGCCTTCCGCCTTGATGCGCCGCGCCAGGCCCATGCGCTGGTGACCGTCGGCGACATAGCGCTTGCCGTCGGCGCGTTCGTGCACGATCACCTTGCCGGACGCCGTCGGATCCCACGACTTCACGCCGCGCAGCCGGTCGGTCACGCCGGCTTCGTCGCCGCCGCCCTTGTATTGATAGGTCGCTGCGTCCGTCTCGAGCGCGTCCGGATCGAAGCGCTCGAAGGCGACCGGCTTGTCGCGAACCGACAGCGACCGCGCTGGCGCCGGCGTCGCCTCGGACAGGATAGGCACTTCCTCTGCTGGCCGCGGCGGCTTCTGCACCGCACCGCCCGGCGCCGGACCATCCGCCTCGAGGCGCTCGATGCCCTCGCGGATCAGTCGCGACGCCTCGTCGGCCGTGATGCCGTCGGGTACCGGGCCGAAGCTCGCCTCGTCGAGCGCCTGCTGCTCGCGGGCGACGTCGAAGACGCGGGTCTCGAAATCGTCCATGTCGACGCCGAGCCGATCGGCGACGACGCCGAGGTCGCCGGCCTGCGGCTCGCCGATGATCACACGCTCGAGCGCTTCGCGGCCGGGCGCGTCCGTCACCTTCAGCGCCCGCGCGGCCTCGCCGGCGCCGCGCACCAGGCCGCCCAGCGCGCCGCCGAACAGGCCGGCGAGGCCGACTTGCTTCAGCGCCGGCACGATGCCGCTTTCGAGACCGTTCTCGGCGCGCCATTGCTGCGCGGAACTCTGCACGACGCCCTCGACGCCGGCGTTGATGATCGCTTCCGTGGCGATGGTCTGGCCGATCCGGCCGAGCACCGTCCGCGCCGTGCCGGCGCCGCCGCCCAGGAATACGGTCGCGATCTGCAGCGGATCGCGCAGCGCGCCGCGGAACGAACCGGCGAGCGTCGCGGCGACGCGCGACACGCCAGTCATGTCGCCTTGCCCTGCCGTGGTGAGGCGCGCCTCTGCAGCCGTCACGACGGCTTTCGTCTCGTCGGCGAAGTCCGGATTGAACAGCGCCGCCTGGTCGGGGAACTTGCCGGACAGCTCGCCCAGCTGGCGGTTGAAGTCGGCCAGCGCCGTCGCCGCATCGCTCTGGGCGCGCCGGCGCGTGCCGAACGGGTCGATCGGCACCGCGAGCGGCCCGCCGGCGATCGCCGCCGCCTTGGCGGCCTGCAGCGGGTTCTGCAGCTGGACGCCGGTCGCTTCGTGGATCTGCGCGATGCGCCGGTCATACGCCTCGAGCGCGGCATCCTCGCGCGAATAGGTGTTGTCGATGAAGGTCTGCGCCTCGTCGGTGGCCGCGTAAAGATCGCCCATCCGGCTGCGCGTCTCGTCGTCGAGGAGGTCGCTGGCGAGATTGCCGTATTGCGTGGCGAGCCACACCGACGGCAGGTAGCCGGCGGCGCCGTCGCTGAGGCCCAGCCGCTCGCCCGCGAACGTCATGCCGCGGCCGCCGACGCCGTCGGGGCTTTCCGACAGGAGCAGGGTCATCGATAAGCTCCCGGCACGCGCGGCTCGAGCACGCGGCGCATGCCGTCGAGCGCCAGGACGAAGGGCCGCCCGTCGGCGCCGCGGATCCACTGCGGATCGTCGGAGGCGGGATCGCCCGCAGCGAAGCGATAGCCGCCGGCGACGGCCACGGGGCGCGCCGCCTTGATGTCGGCGGCCGAATAGGGCTTGCCGTTCTCGCGCACCGGCGGCGCCGAGAAATACGGTCGCGCGCCCGGCCGCGACCGTCCCATGTCCTGCGGCGCGAGATCCTGGTCGCGGATGGCCTCGATCAGCTCGCCGAAGCGATCGGCCCGGATCGTCGGCGGGACGATCGTCCGCGACGTCTCCGACGAAATGAAGCCGGTCGAGCGACTGACATCGGCGAGGCCGCCATACTGCACGCCCTTCTCGAAGACCGCGCCGGAAGCTTCCTGCAGCGCGCGCTCGAAGATCGGCTTGATGTCGTCCGATTTCGGGTCGACGCCGAGCTGCACGGCGCGCGCCTTGGCGATCGCATGGGCGGCCTCGAGCGTGCGGTGGCCGTCCATCGGCACGCCGACAAAGGCGTCGCCCAGCGTCTCGGCCGCGACCTGGTTGCGCAGCTCGAATTTCACCGCCGGATATTCCTTGCCGTCCGGACCTTTGCCGTGGCCGGCAATGACGTCGCGGGCAGCCGCCGCGGATCCGCCACCGGCGAGGATGGCACCGGCTTGCTGGATCGCCGGCGCCTCGTCGCCCAGCTCGGCCAGCAATGCGCCGGCGCGGCGTCCGGCGCCGGAGATCAGGCCGCCGGCGACTTGCGCCGCCGCGTCTGGATCCTGCGCTGCCAGCGCCTTGATCGCGGTCGCCTCGCCGGGGCGCAGATACTTGGCTTCCACCCCGAAATGCTCGGCCGCCGTGTCGGCCTTGATGATCCGTGCGCGCACCCTGTCAGCCACGGCATAGGGATCGGTGCCGGCCTCGAGGATCGTCTCGTCTTCGGGCAGGATGCCCTTGGCGACAGCGGCGCCAATCGGATCGCGCTTCACGTCGGTTTCCATGCGCGACAGCTCCCGTCGCGCGAAGTCCGCCGCGCCGCTGGCGATCGCCGCCGGATCCTGCTCGAGCTTGCGGACATAGTGATCCGCCTCGTCGAGGCTCTTTTCGCGGATGATCCGGGCGGCGCCGATCTTCTCCATGGTCTCGTCGACGATCGCCGCACCGCCCGGCGCCGTCTTGCCGTCCAGCATGAAGCGGCCGATCGCGTCGGCACCGGGCTCGATGCCGCGCGCGGTGAACTCGGCCAGCTGGTCGCCGCGATCGGCGAGCGCCTTGGCGGCCTGCGTCCCGGCGGTACGCTTGGCCGATTCCTGCCGCTCGAGCGTCGCGTCGATCACCGACCAGCCATCGGCGTCGACGCCCTCGAGCGTGCCGTCGACGAAGTCCTGGCGCATCGTCTCGCGCAGCACGGCGACTTCCTCCGGCGTCGAGAGCGCGGCGCCCTGTTTGCCGTAGAAGCCGACGGCCGCCTCGCGCCGCGATCGATTCTTTGCCTTGAAGGCGTCGTCGGCGTCCATCACGCCGCGCGCGACGGCGCTGTCATAATGCGCGTCGACCGCCTGCTGCGCAGAGGCGAGCGCCGCGCCGGCGTCCTCGTTGCTGGCGTCGAAGGTCTCGATCAGCCTTGCCTTGCCCTCCTCGAACTCAGTCGTGCGCTCGAGGAACTCGAGCCGCGTCGAGATCTGCTCGCGCTGTTTTTGATCCGACAGCGCCTGGCGCCGGTAGGGCTGCGCCATGCGCTCGAAAGCCGTCTCGTAATCGGCGGCGATCTCGGGAAAGACGTGATCCTCGCGGTGGACGGTCCGCAGCGCTTGCAGGCCGGTTTCCAGGGCGGCGGGATCCGCGCCGAACTTGTTGAACACGGCATCGATATCGGCGCGCATCGTCGAATCGAGCCGCTCGAGATAGGTCCGCGTGCCGGCGGCGTCATAGGCGCGATCGCGGATCGTGAAGCCGCCGGTCGGGCGAAACCCGCCAGCGCCGGAGCCGGAGATCTCGACGACAGCTTCCGCAGGCGCCGCCGCATCGGCGCCAGGCGGCGCCACGTCGCCGCCCGTGGCGAGGGCCGTCACGGCGCCGGCAGCGCCCTGCGGCGCCGGTGCCGCGGCATCAAGCGCCGTTACACCCGCGGGCGCGTTCTGCGGCGCCGGTGAGCCGCCGCCGAGGGTGGCTGCCCATTGCGCATAGGCGAGACGGTTCGACCAGCCGTGCCCGGCGCGAGGATTGCGCGCCGAGTAGCCCTGCGGGCGCTCGAAATGCATCAGCGCTTCGGTGGCGGCCTCGAGCGTGCCAGCGCGCTGCAGGCCCGTCCAGGCGGTCTTTTCCCGCGTCTGCAGCTCGTGGACGAAGAAGTCCATCTGCAGATCGGTGTCGCGCCAGTTGGCGCCGCGCTTGCTGGCGAAATTCTGCAGCGCCGTGCGCCGCTCCTTGCGCCACTGCCAGATGCCGGACGACGTGCCCGCATCGCCATTCGGACCATCCGCCCGCAAGGCTGATTCCTGGCGACCGTGGCCGGCGGCGGCGGCTGCTGCGACTGGCGACAGCCCGCGCGCGATCAGCCCGTCGCGGACATAGCGCGCGCGCGCCGTGAGATCGCCCGGAGCCGCAGTCGAGGCGGCTGGCGCGTAAGCCATGGGCGATCCATCCGCCGCCACAGGCACCGGCAGGCTGCCGTCGATCGTCGCACCGGCGGGCGAGCCGGCGAGCCCGGCCGCAAGGCCTGCCGCGGTGCCTTCCTGCTCGGCCAGAAAGTCACCGACCTGACCGGCGCGACCAGCGAGCCGGTCGAACGCCGACGCCACGCGGCGCTGCAGTCCGCCATCGTCGCGCTCGACGCCGAGCAGGCCGTCGGCAAGCAGCGGATCGACTTGGAACTTGCGATAGCCGACGCTCTCGGTGCGCTGGTTTGCCATGGTCTCAGCCCCGCAGGAGGATATTCGACGCGCCCTCGGCGCCCTGACCGAGATCGGTCAGCAGGCCGGCGCGGCGGGTCGACTTGGCGCGAGAGCGATAGTTTGCGGCGCGCTCGGTCAGCCGCGAAACCCGCGTCTGTTCGGTGCCGTTCGCCGTCTCGATGCCGAGATCGGCTTCGCGGAAAGCTTCGCGCCGCGCCTGGCTGGGCGTGCCGAAGGAGAGGTCGACGCCCGAGGCGGCCGTGGCGACGTTCTGCTCGCCGATCGCGTCCATCATCGCGCGCTTGATCGAAGTGCGTCGCTCGACGCCTTGCAGCGTCTCGAGCGCCTTTTCGCGCTCGGCATCGCCGGCGGCCATTTCGAGCGCGTCGGCTTCGGTGTTAGCCGCGCCGATGCCGGCAAAGACCGATAGCGCCGTCGCCGTGCCCTGCAGGATCGAGGCGATGGTCGAGCCCGTGGTCGCGGTCGCCGCCGCCGTTCCGGCCGCCGTGGTGCCGGCGGCGGCCGGAACGGTGGCGGCACTGCCGCCGCCGATAAGGGACATGAAGGCCGACGCAACCGCTACCATCAAAGTTTCTCCTCGAACGTCACGTCACGCACTCTAAGCGGGCCGGGCCGGCGTTGAGTGATCACCGCCGTGGTATCGAGAACCGTCCCGGGGATCCCCGCTACGGTTACCAGTTGCGTTTTTGCCGGCATCGGCGCGTCGACGGGGTCGGCCGTGGTCAGCAGCGGGACGTCGATCGGCGGGGTGTCGTTGGCGCCGATCGCGATCGACGTCGTCGCGATGACATTGACCTTCAGCGTGTGGATGCGGCCGGGGCGGCGGGTGATCGTGTCATCGCGGTTGACCTTGACGCGCGGCATGGACTGCCAGACCGGCGCCACCCATTCGCCGACGGTCATCGTCTCGCCCGGCCAGCCGGTGGCGATCGCGCCGCCGGAGATGGTGAAGGGGCCGATCGTGTAGCCGCTCGCCGTCTCGGCATAGACCGTCGCGCCGTTGGCATGGTGCAGGCCGGTGACGACGCCGGCGCCGTTCGACACCTTCACGGCGGCCGAAAACAAATACGTGTCCGGCGACAGGATCTCATAGGCGAGGCCGTCGGCGCGCTGCACGACCAGCCAGAGCCGGTTCGACGCATCGACGCTGACGGACAGGACTGGCGCGCCGACGGAATACTCGTAGAAGGCAGTGATTTCCTGGTCGCGGATGACCGTCGCGCTGATCAGCCGCCCGTCGGCGCGCAGCATCCAGAGCTTGGTGGCGTCGGTGTTTTCCGAGCCGCGCTGCAGCGCCGTCATGACGATGTTCTCGACCAGGTGGAACGCAAGGAGCGATTCCATCCGCGCCGTGAAGGCCGACGAGATGTCATCATATGCGGTCGAGAACAGCACGCCGCCGCGCTGGCCGACATAGTAGATGCGGTTTTCGATCTCCACCGGCACCGTGCCGCGTGCGAGACCGTTCTCGGTTGTCTTGACAATGTTGAGCGGCTTGTCGCGCTCGATCACCCGGTCGGTGATGAAGTATTCTTTTTCGTCGGTGAACAGCAGGACATACTTGGAATCTTCGACATGCAGGATTTCTTCGGTCGAGTTGGTCCGGATCGCCTCGAGCTTGGCGCCATCGGCGCGCTGCGCCTCGGTGTTGACGTTGAAATACTCGCCGACCTGGCTGAACAGCAGGCCCGACGGCTTGGCGCGAAGCGCGGCGTAGAGCAGCCGGTCTTGAATGATCGTCGCGAAGCCCGGCCAGCCGCGCGACGCGGAGATCGCCGGCTCGCCTTCGGTGTCGCCGATGACGGAATGCGCAGCCAGGGCCGACGCCTCGCTGGTGTTCACGATCTGCGCCGACAGATCATATTCGGCGCCGGTGAAGTCGCCGCCGAAGGTGATCGTCGCTTCCATCGAGTTGCCGCCGGCAGAATTGGCAGCCGTAACGGTGACGCCGACGCCCAGCGACGGAAGATCCTCAAGGGCCGCCTGCAGCTCTGCGGCAAAGGCGGGGTAGTCGATGAGTCCATCGTCGCCCGTCGTTGTGACCGGCGCCGTCGTTTCCCCATCGACTGTCAGGGTGACGACACGCGCATCGTTGTCTTCCGCCCAGCGGATATAGACGATCCAGACGTCAGACGTCTGCGCGTAAACCCCGCCATAATCGACGTCGGGGATCCGCTCATAGGGCCAGGAATCGACCGTCCAGACAGCGTCGCTCTCTCGCAGGACGCGCACGCTTTCCAGATCCTTGTGAAAGATCCCGATCGTGTCGGCCTCGGCATAGATGCCGGCCTCCGCGGCGATCGGCGCCGTGATGGCCGGAATCGATACGATGGCGACCAGGACGAAATCCTTGAAGATCTCGAGCCGTCCCGGCGCGATGCCGATATGGAAGCTCTCGGTTCGCGAGCGCTTGAGCTTGAAGAACCGCGGTGCGGCGCTGGCCGTTGAGAGCCCGATCCGACGAGTGCCGTTGATGTTGCGAAACCCCGCCTGCGGGATCGGCTCGACGTTGAGATAGCGCAGCCCAGCCGAGTAATATTGCTTGATGTCGACGCGGCCCGCGAGATCCTCCGCCAGCTCGCCGGCGTTCATCGACTGCTGGCCGGTTCCCGGACGAGCGACCATCAGGAATACCGGGCATCAGTGAGGGGATCGCGCCACCGATTGGCCGAATCCGGCGGATCACTTGCGACGTTCTGGCTGATCAGCCGCCCGAACAGGCCGCCGGTGCCGCCTTGGCTGGACGTCCCGAAAGCCTGCTGCCAATAGGTCGCCTCGAGATCCTGGTCGGACTGGATCGGCACCGCCAGGGCGCCGGCGAGGGCTGTGGTGAAGGCGGCGCGGAAGGCGGGATCCCAGATGGCGGGATTGACCTCGACCTTGCAGCGGGCCCAGACGTCGAGAACGTCGGCAAACAGTTCGCCGCCCTCGATCGAAAATTCGCGCAGCGGCGCGTCGCGCCGCGGGTCGGAAAGGATTTTAAGCGGCTCGCCGATGCGGTTGCCGGGCAGGCCGAAGCGGTAGCACCAGCCGTTCTCCGGCTCGAGCTCGATGCGGGTCAGTCGATAGGTGGCCCTGCAGAAGGTCCAGTCGTGCAGGCCGAAGCAATGCGCGACGAGATCCGGCCAGACCGCGTCGACCTTGCCGGAAATATGGTTCTCGTCGTCGATCGAGAAGGTTGCCGCCTGGCCGAGCTTGATCAGCGCGCGATTAACCAGCGTCGCTTTGTCGATCACCTGCTCGTCCATGGCGGCATCCCCTCGATCGAGTGCTTAGGCGGCCGTGGCGACGGTCACGACGCCGGCGGCCACGTTGGTGACGATCAGGTCGAGCATCGCCGGCGTACCGTCGACGGCGACAGAGCAGAAGATCCGGTCGCCCTTCTTGAGGTTGAACTTGGTAAGCCCGTCGTTGAAGTACCCAGCGGCGTTGATCGTCGCCGCCGCTTCCGTCGTCGAATAGGCGTAGTGGTTGGCCTGGTTGCGGGAACCGCGATCGCTGGTGGCGTAGCGCGACAGTGCCTTGATGTTGAGTGCCATGGTCGGCTTCTCCTCTAAGGGATGGGGCGGGACCGGCGGCTAGCCGCCGGCCTTGATGTCGGGATGGATCAGGCGACGCGGGTCGGGCGAACCTGCGCCTTGACGCGGATGCGCTTGACGCCCTCGGGCAGGATGCCAACCGAGTTGCCGGAGAGGCCCACCTTGGCGAGCATCGGCGTGCCCTCGTAGTCGGCATGCGTGGTGATCGAGGGGGTTTCCTGATCCCACTCGGCCTCGTTGCCCATGGCGTCCGTCGCCCACATGAACGTGTCGATGTAGCCAGCTGTGCTGAAGCCGTTGCCAGCGCTCCCGGTGCCGTAGGCGCCGGTGCCGAAGACGAAGTGCTCGTCGGGCAGCGTCATGATGTGGATGCCGCGCCAGGTCCGCTTGCGGATGGCCGCCGACTTGGCGAAGGGCAGATCCGCCGAGCCGATATAATCGGCGTTGGCAAATTCCTTGTACATCATGAACTGGTCGAACAGCGCTTCCGTCACCGGCCACCAGACGTCTTCCTCGGCGCCAGCGCCGCGGATCTGCGAATGTGCCTCGAGTGCGTCGAGGAGATCGATCGCAGCCGTGCCGTCACCGATCGTCTTAACTTCGGCGTTGCCGGTGGCGAAGGTATTCAGCGCCTGCAGCTTGAGATTGTCGCGCTGGCGACGGATGGCGTTCGACAGCATCTTGCCGACGGCCGCCTGCTCGTTGGGGCCCTGCTTACGGGCGTCCTGGACGCGCATCCAGGCCGAAGCCTCGAAATCGCGGATGGACACCTGGACCATGGAGAGATCCGGGTTGGTGTTCTGGATCTTCTGGATGGAGCCGGAGAGCTCGTAGGCATCGACCCGGCCGATGACCGGGAACTTGATGACGCCGGCGCCGCCGTCGCCGCGGGCCATCGTGCCGTCGAGATAGCCGCCCATCGACTGATAGCGGGCGCGGACCATGTCCCGGATCTTTTCGCGGTACCAATTTGGAGCTTGAACGGTCATTGGGGAAAACCCTCTGGGATTGATGATTGGACGAAATCACCGAGGGCCGATTAGCCGGAGCCGCGACGGGTCCGGTGAAGGATAGCCGTCGCTCTGTCCAGGTCGCTCCCGTCCGGTAGCAGCCAGAGGATGCACCGGGCGGGAGCCTGTTAAATGATCTCAGTCGCCGGGCAGCGTCTTCTGATAGTCGGCGTTGAGCTGGTCGAAACTCGCCTTGTTGAATTTCGGGCTGGCCGGGTCGTTTTCCGGCAGCGCCGAGCGGCGCGCGAGCTCGGTCCGTGCGTCGTTACCGCCGCCGCCATTGCTGCCGCCATTGGTCGGCTGCGCATTGCCGTCACCGCCCAGCTGGCCCTTGAAGAACTCGATCGCCTTGATGCCCTTGGCGCTGTCGCCGAGCATCATCGTCATGTGGTCGGCCGATTCCTTGTCGAGGCCGCGGGCGACCATGCTCTCGACCCAGCCATGCGCGTCGTTGATGCGCCGCTCGACCGCCGCATCCTGCTGCTGCTGCGGCATCGATGCGGCATTGTCCGGCAGCAGCGCCTTGCGCTCGGCAGCGACGTCGATCGGCGCCTCGAGCACGCCCATTTCGGAGGCCTTCTCCATGTAGACCCCGAGCAGGCCGTGCAGCTTGCCTTTCGAGATCCCGAGTTCCTTGGCCTTGTTGGCGATGTCATCGAACAGCCCGTCGCCCTCGAGCGTGTCGAAATAGGGCTTGAGTTTCTCGTCGACCTCGCCGAACTCGCGATAGGCGGCGATATCGTCGGGCACGCCGTTGTCGCTGTCGCGTTTGCGATAGCCGTCGACCGCCTTGAACAGCTTGTCGATCGTCTCGCGATCATCCTTGCCGTGGTAGCTGTCGGCTAGGCCCTCAGGGCGATAAGGCCCGTCGGCTGCCGCGCCAGCGCCCGCAGCCGCTGCCGCTGCAGCCGCCGCGGCGGGATCACCTTCGCCGGCGCCGGCGCCAGCGCCTTCGCCGGTGCCGGCGGCGCCAGCTGCAGCGGCAGCAGCCGCCGCGACAGCAGCAGGATCGCCACCGGCGCCGACGCCGTCGTCAGGACTGCGCAGGATGCGGTCGAGCAGGTTCTTCATGTCAGCCTCACTGGTTGTCGATCAACTCTTGCCCGCGCCGGATCGCCGCGAGGATCACCTCGCCGACCCCTTCGATGCCCTGCCGGTTCGCGGTCAGGATGGCGGTTTCCTCGAAACTCTTGCCGGTGGCACGGAACGGCTGCCGAAGCGTGATGTCCATCAGCCACTCGATGACCTCGCGGCCCTTCTGCGAGTTCAGCCCTTGCGCCAGGTACATCGCGACATCGTCGGATGGCTGGTTGTGGACCGGCTGCTCCGGACGCGGCGCAAACATCGCCTCGAGACCTTCCCAGCCGCCGCTGGTTGCCTGCTCGAGCTGGTCGATCGAGCGCGCCTGGCGCGGTCCGTATGCTACCTGTGTCATTCTGCCATCGCCTGTTCGATCATCTGGGGCGCCGCCTCTTGCATAGCGCCGGCGGCCATCAGCTGGAGCTGCTGCTCCTGCCGTTTCGCTTCGATATCGGCCCGTTCCTCCTCGGTCGGGATCAACGACTTGTCGATCTGCAGGTCGTCGCCGATCTTCTCGAGCACCTTGTTGATGTGGGCGTAGAGCCCGATGCTATCCGGGCCCGCAATCGCCCCGACCATCTCGATGTAATTGGCGATCGAGGCGAGGCGCCCGGCATTCATCGCCGCCTGCATCGGCGACTGCACGCTCGTCGCGATCAGGAACTGGTCGACGTTGAGCGGCATCGACAGGAAGCCGGCATCATAGAGGATCTCGGCCACGCGCGGCACGATCACCGGCATGATCTCGTTGGAGAGCCGCCCGAAAGCGCCGATATGCGTCTCGGCCTTCTGGCGCAGCTGGCCGACGATCTCCGATGCCGAGCGCGGCGTGCCGCGCTTGTCGGCGATGCGGTTGTCGAACAGCGCCATTTTGATGTCGTCGCGCAGATTGCCGATGATCATCGACGCGACATCGAGGCGCCCGCTGGCCGGATCGATGCGGGATACGTCCGGACCGAGAATGCCGCCGGTCGACTGCATCGGCCAGAACTCGCCCGGGCCGACGCGCACCGTGTCGGGGTTGAACGTGCCGCCGGCGCGGTAGCCCCAGATCCCGAGCATCTGGATGGCAGCCGCCTTCAGCGCCAATTCCTGCGCCTTGTTCAGCGTCTTGATCGACGGCAGTGCGAGCAGCACGGGCCCGCGGCCATAGGGCTCGCCGGGCACGCGGTAGTAGCGCGGAATCGCGATCGGCTGCGTCCGCGACCAGCTCTTTGCGATTGGCTCGACGCCCTCGGCGATGTAGGCGGCGAAGGTCCAACCGAACTGGTTGCCGCCGGTGAGCTTCACCCAATCCTGATAGATCGTTACGACGGTGCCGGCCTTGCTGACGTCCTTGAAACCGTCGGGAAACTTGCCGTCCGGAAAGGCGTCGATCACCTGTTGGTGCTCGAGATCCTGTTTCCAGGACACCAAGTTCGTGCGGCCGCTCATGTCGATGCCGATCGCGATCTCGTCGAACGGAATCGAGACGAACAGCACCGGATTTTGCGCGTCGCCCTTGATGGGCAAAAGGGCGCCGGTGCCGACGCCGAGATCGATGCAGGTTTCGTGCAGGCTCGTGTCCCAATCGCCCGTCTGGAAGAACGGGTGCATGGCGCTGCCGACCTTCTCAAGCTCGCGGTCGAGCTTCACCGCGCCGGCGCCGAGCTTCAGCCGCGCCAGGGCGCCCGACTGCAGCGTAAACGGCGCCTGGCCGGACGGGAACAGATCCTGCTGCAGCGAGCCCGCGAAGTGCATCGAGCTCATCGTTGCGGTCATATCGAAGATCCGGTCGACCTGGTTCTTCGCCTGACCGTCGCCGCCGGGCCGCCGATGCGGAATCGCGTAATCGTAGGCCTGGCGATAGAGCGTGTCCCACGGGCCGCGCTTCGACCAGATCTGCCGGCGCCTGACGACGTGCCGATCTTCCATGAATCAGCCGCCCAGCGTTGAGGCGAGACCGCCTTCGGCCGTATCGGACAGGAGCAGGCGTCGACCGCGCGGCGCGCGCCGCGATGCGCCGCTGGCCTTGCTGTCTTCGTTCAGCGCCGCCAGCTGGCGATCATTGGCGATCGACTGCAGCTGGCGTTGCTCGGCCGCCTGCTTCTTGGCTTCGTCACCGCCGCCACCCCCGAAAAGTTTCGCCGCCACATCACCCATCGCCAACCCACCTCAATTCGGTTTCGTCCTCGCCGGTCGGAACAAATCCGGCCAGGCGGTGCATCCGGCGGCGGGTGCGATCTTCCGGACCGACACGCGCAAGGATGACGACGCCATGATCGGCGAGCGGGCGGAGCATTAACTGCGCCAGCCGGATCAATCGCCGCATGTGCGGCCGCGCCGCGCGCGAGATCCGCGTGCAGAGCTCCACCCGGTCCGGTGCCTCCGGGAACAACCAGGCGACGGCGATCGGATCACCCGCCAGGCGGATCGACACGGAATGGCTCTTGCGATGCTGCAGGACGAGGATGCGCCGGCGCGACGATCGGGCCGCCAGCGTCAGGACGTCGAGGATCGGCGCCGGCGTGAGGATCTCGATGTCAGACACTGAAGACGTCGAAGTCGGCGCGCGCCTTGCGCGACGAGATCGGCACGACCTTGCTCGGCCGCCCCTGCTGCGCGGCGTCGGTGATCGCGCCCGCCCGCCCGCGATGGCCGAGCGTCAGATACTGCCAAGCGTCCTGAATATGCGAGTAGGAGTTCTTTGCGACGGCGAGGCGATCGGTGGCGCCGGCGCTGGCCATTTTGGTCAGCTTGTAATGGGCCGCGAAGCCGCCGATCGTGACCTCGCAATCGGACGAGACCAGCAGCCGTGGCGTGTTGCCGTCGATCATGCCCGATAGATACCAGCGCACCGAATCGTGGCGCAGGCCCGGCTCGTTAGACGGCGCTGGCATGATCGATACGTTCAGCGCCCGCGCGACGATCTCCATGTGAGACAGCTCGCCCGCCTGGCGATCGGCGCCGTAATAGGCCGAGGGATCCGCCCATGCCTCGGAGATCGGGAAGCCGGCAAAGTCGGCGAGCAGCACCTCGAGGATCATCGTCGCGAAGCGCGTCGGGCCAGTGCCGGGATCGGTGCAGATCTCGCGCAGCATGCGCAGCTGGCCGTTCGGCATGAATTGGCCGATGCCGCAGGCCGGCGAGCCCCCGGCGTCAAGGCCGAGCCCGATCGGCAGCCCGCGCACCGGCGAGAGCTTCTGATCGGTCCGATGGACGTTGATATTAAACTCCGGATAGACGGCCTTGCCGTCGGTGGCATAGCCAGGCAGGCCGTGCACGAACCGGCGCACGTCGTTTTCCGTCATCGTCTGCGACTCGAGCTCGTAGGACGATCGCGGCTTGCCCACGCGGTTCTCGGCATTCGGCGACAAACCCGACGGCTGAGGGTGCAGGACATAGCCGGGCTTCTGCTCGGCCTTCTTGGCGTAGCCGGTGAAGCGCAGCGACCAGTTGCCGATGTCCGGCGGGTTCATGTCGGCCCAGACCATACGCGGCAGGATGACCTCGCCTTCCTTCGGCTCGAGCCCCATCAGCCGAAAGCCCTCGGCCGCGGCCTTTGACACGCGATCGAGCTCGCTGTCGGCGATCATCGAGACCGGCGGATAACGCCCGGTACGCTGCAGGAACATGCCGGCGACGCGCTCGTCGAACGCATCGCATTCGTTCATCCACCCGGCCGAGATCTCGTAGCCCTTGGTGAAGCTCTCGATCGTCTGGTCGCCGATCGCGCCCGTCTGCAGCGTGAACTCGACCTTGACGCGGCTGTTGTCGCGGATCGTCTCCCACTCGAGCTTGTGCGTCACCGGCCGGTCTTGGCCGCCGGCGTAGCTCTTCGTCCAAGGATGATCTTCCGGAAATGCTTCGTGCCACGATTCCAGCGCCGTTCGCGCAAAGTCTCGATAGGTGGTCCGGATACAGGCGACCTTCATGCGGATCACGCCATCCCGGCAGACCGGCATGAACTTCGACGCCAGCAGCGGCCCCTTCATGACGCTGCAGACCGTCTTCCCAGACCCGGCCGGGCCCATGATGATGTCGATCGGCCCAACCGCCTGGAGGAACTTCGCCCCGACCGGCCCCGGCGGCCCGTATCGCTGAATGTCGATGCCCATGACCCTTGGCCCTCTCGTGACGGCGCAACCCGCCACCCGATTCAAGGCTACTGAGTTTCCGCCACCGTTGAGTGAGCCAGTCCGGATCTCTGGTGTGTGTGAGAGGCGAGCCCCCGGGGGAGGGGTGCGCTTCGCGGTTTTGAAGCCTCGCGCGGGCGGGCGCACGCGCACGCGAGGGGAGGGGGCGGGGTCCGGCGCCGCACCGGCCACCGGCTGGCGCCGGCGAGGCGAGGCCGTCGCCGAACTGCCTCACGTCCGCCAATGATTTTCAATGATCGGCGCGACGCTCGAAACGCCAGCGATTGTAACGACTTGGCCGAACCGTGAGACACCACCCGCCAGCGTCTCACGTCTCGCCGTCGCTATCCCCTTGATTTCGTTGAGCCTGCCGAACCTGCCCGGTCACCGACATGAACGCGTCGCCCGCGGCGCCGCCGGCGGCCAGGTCGCCGACCAGCAGCACGCCGAGGCGCCGCTCGGTGACGTCGATCTCGACCGGCCGCTTGCTCTCGAAGTACGGCAGCAGCTCGGCGTTGGCCTTGAGGATCATCGCCAGCGCTTCCGCCGGCGTGCAACTCTCCTCGACGAGCTCGCCCTCGCGCGGCCCGCTCTTGGCGCGGTAGGGCGTCGACAGCTCGGCCGCCAGGTCCATCGGATTGGCGCTGGCGATCGCCGCCAGGTTCTCCATCGGATGCCGGTAGCCCTTCGCCAGCAGGTAGTTGCGCATCGCCGTGGTGCGCTTGTTGCTGGCGCCCTTCGGCCTCCCTCGCCCTTTGGCGCCTTCGATAGTATCCGCGACATAGCTGACAGGCCCGGCGAACAGCGAGACGCCGAACAGGTCCGCGTCGTCGCCATCGTCGGCGCCCTCGAGCTGCGCCGCAAGATCCGCAGCCGCCTGGTCGACCGTCGCGCGGATACCGGCAGGATTTCCGTCCTCGATCGGCGCCGCGGCGCCGCGTTCCGGATCCTGATCTGGCGGTGTGTGTGCCACTGAAAGCCCCATATTCCGGCCCTTTCGGGCGCCTCGCTCTATTGGACCCGTTTTTTATTCCGGTTGACTGGCAATCCGCCGAGAAGCCCGGTTCAACCGGCGTTCAACCGCCATTCGGCCAGCGTTTCCATAGACTTATATACCTACGGTTGACGGTTGTATGGTTGAATGATCCCTCGCATATGCGCGCGCGCGCACACGAGAGCATCAATAACCGGTCAACCGTTCAACCGATGGATTAAGCTGTTGATTGTGCTGAAGGTTCGCGGTTGAACCGGGTTCAACCGCTGGTCAACCGTTCAACCGGATGGCGCCGCCACCCCCATGCCCGAACGGGACAGGCGCAACCGTATGACGCACGCGCCCTAGTTAAGTGCTCGCGGCGCGAAGCGCGGGCCGCAGGGACATGCGCAAGCGCTTCGCGCCGCGAGTTCCGCTTAGATCTCTTGGGCGGCGGAAAGAGAAAACGCCGCCGACCGACACAGCCAGGACGGGCGAGGGATCGGGATCGAGAGGGTTGCCGGCGCGAACGAAAGGCGGAATATGTTCCTCTTTCGTTCCGAAGGAGAATCGCGAGTGGCCGTCAGGAGGATGCAGGACCTGGTCTTCACCATCGAGCAGTGGACGGCCGACGAGGCGGCGATCGAGGAGAAGCTCGCAGAGGCGTCGAACGCTGTCGTGGCACGTGCTGCATTCACCGCCGCCTGCAGGCAGCGGCCGACCAGCGTCATCCTGCTAAGGCACGGGATAAGGGTGGTCGAGGCCCAACGGCCGGGCACGGGACGCTAGCCGGCGATCGCCAGCGCCGCCGGCGTCAGTTGGTGGAGTCAAAGCACGCCGGCAAGCCACACGGCGCCGCCGACGATCCGCAAGAGAGGTAGGGAGTACGCCATCACGCCCCACACGAACCAGGCGAGGACGACAACGAAATTAGCAAGGCAGATGGTCGAGCGGACCGACTGGGAAGAGAAGGACAAGGGCATCCTGCGAGGTGAGATGGCGCGTCGGAAAGCTGGCGGCAATCGGACTCGAGGAGACAGAGCGGAACCTGCGCAATAAGGTGAGCCGGGGGAAATTCACCGCAGGATTCTTGTTACAATGCCTTACTGCCATCGGCACATTATCGTTGCGGCTAGAATAGCGGCACTTGTCCTCTTGCTAGGTGCAGACAACGCCAGTGTCGCACAGGAACAGGAAACCAACCCATCCGAGACAAGCCAACCCAATGGACAAGAGGACGCTTCCACCAGCAGCAAGGTACCATTTTCGATCCCTGTTTCGATTATCGAAGGCCTTGGCGAAAGAGAGGCCGCCCAACGCAGCGAAGCAGAGAGAGAGCAGCGTGAGCGCGACGATCTGATAGCCCAAAAACTTGCGGCTGATGCCAGTTCGAGATCGGCTGAAATCGCTTGGTGGCAATCCGTCTGGTCTTTCGTTCAGACGGTTTTCATATTCATTGGCACCGTCGCTCTCGTTTGGACGCTGATAGAAACTCGTCGGATGATCGCCGTGGCCGACGAGACGCTTAGGGTTGAGAGAACTGCCGCCGAACTCGAATACCGGCCTATTATAACGATTGATGGCGTTTACATTGAGCCCCCAAGCACCGGGATCCCCGCCGATCACATACATCACCTCGTCGGGTTCACCATCACAAACCAAGGCAAGACACCCGCGTGGGTCACAGAAATAAAAGCTTTTCGTTACTACAGCGACGATGACTTTGTAACGGGTATTAAGTCTGAAGAGATTTTCTGCTCTGATCCAGTTTATAGAATGGATAATCCTTACAGGCTGCTTTTTGGCGGTCGTCAAGAGAGCTTCATTATTGCCAACTTGAATTACCCCCATTTCGAGCGCGCGCGAACTCATGTGCCTGAGGAAGTGCTGGCACAGCATGCCGAATCCGCTGTCACTAGTGCTATGCGGTTCGACAGTAAGCTCGCATATGTTGCGTGCGTAGTCTGCTACAGGTTCGGAATCGGGGCAGACGAACGCCCATTTAAGACTGCGACCGGTTTCTCCATCCGCCCCGCATGGAACAAGGATGGCGGATTTGTTAAGTTCACCCAAAATCCGATAGCTGCCTTCGACAGGATGACTTAAGCCCAGCAAAATCAGAGCGACCACTGCCGCGAGCGCGCGCACCGCGCCGCATGAGAAGACGTCGACGACGCGGACAGCCGGCCTCGAGCTCATGCGCCGGACGTTAGCTTGTCATACTCGACCAGGTCCACCAGCAGGCACCATTTCGTCGAGCCGTTGATCTTGATATTGTGCAGCCGCTTGTCATCCTTGCCGCCGCGCCGCACGACCTCTTTCGGTCCCTGTTTGAGCGCGATGGTCCAGCCGCCGCCCTGAAACTCCGTATCGCCGAAGATCCTTGCCAGCTGTGGGCCGCTGGAAGGCACCGCCAGCGCGTAGCCCTCGCACGGGTCGCCAGGCTTGCGCAGGCCGAGCCCCGCGGCCGCCAGGCGTAGCCGTGCGTCCTCGTAGTCGACGCCGCCGTTGCCGTCGACGAGATCCTCGATCACGCCGCCGACGGTCAGCCGGTCGCCGCCCTTCCATGCCTCGATCGAGGAGCCGAACAGCTGGTCGAGCACCTTCTGCCAGTTGTCGACTTCCTCGAGCCGGTCCGATGTCGTCGCCTCGGCGATCTTGTGGCCGGTGGCGGCCATTTCGGTGATGTCGAGCCCGGCCTCGCACATCGCCTCGTCGCCGAGCAGCAGATGCGCCGCCGCGAGGAGGGTGCCATAGGTTGCCTGGGCGCGGGCGTCCATGCCGCCGTCATGCAAGGCGCGCTTCCACTCCGGCAACAGCCGCGATCGGAACGCCGTCCAGCCGTCCATCACCTGGCGAACGATCATCGGCCCGTCGGCCTCCGACAGGTCGATCGACAGCGCCTTGCGGCTTTCGTCGAGGCGCGACAGGTTGAGGATCGCCATGCGCGAGCGGTCCTGCGCGCCCAGCGGCGGCGGGTTGATCGCCGAAAACAGGAACGAGTTGCGCGCCTGGAACTCGACGCCTTCGTGATCGGCGCCGCCGCGGAACATCGACGAGCCGGAATAGGCGATGCGCGCGAGCTCGATCACCGACTGCGCCTTGGTCGACCGCGCCTTGTTCTCGAGCTCGTCGACCGTGACGGCCAGCGAATCCTGTTTAACCCGCTGATAGATGCCGGCGGCCGTCGTGTCGGCTGTGGCATGCAGCGAGCGGCCGAGCACCCGCGTCAACACGCCGTGCAGCGTCGACTTGCCGACGCCGCGGCCGCCGACGGTGAAGACGATCGGCCGCTCGTCGAGCGCGCCGCCCATGTAGGACGTGGCGAACCAGCCGAGGAACAGGATCGGGTCGATCTCCGGCCGGTCCCATGACCAGGTCTTGAGATATTTGAGGATCCGATGCGCCGGCGTCGTCTCCTCGGTTACGACGACCTCGCACGGCCGCTGCACTTCCGGCGCTCTTGTGTAGAGATAGCCGTCGAGCTCGCCCGGCCGCGCCGCCATCAACTTGCCGCCAGCCTCGGCCGTCCAGAGATATTCCCCGGAATGCCAGACGAAGCGGTCGCCGCGATCCTTCCAGCCGCCGCGCCCTCGCACGCGGTCCTTCGGGTCGAACAGGCCCTTGCGGGCGCCCTCCTGGATCAGGCAGTTCATCGCCTTGTCGCGCTCGAGGCGCTTGACCACCGCCGGCAGCGGATCGCCCTCGGCATCCTTGCCGGGCGACGCCTTCGCCGGCCAGGCCCAATAAGCATAGTTGAGCTGCGGCGCGAACAGCTTCGCCAGCACGGCCGCGTCCCATCGCTCGATCGCCATCAGCTGGCCGGAAACCGAGACGCAATAGGTCACCGCGTCGGTGTGGCCGAGCACCTGAACCGGGCATTCGGGCGGCATCTGGTCCCACGGGGCGCCGGGCCACTCACCGGCCTTGACGCCAGCGCGCGGCAGGTTCGGGTCCGGATCCTCGGCGATCGCCCGTTCCTGCAGGCGCCGCGCCGCGTCGAGAAACGCAGCCTTGGCGTTCGAGACGCCGATCCGGGAAACGGGTTTCTTTGACATGCCACCGCATCAGTTGAAGTCGGATAAAAAAGGCGGCGCCGCGCTGAGGCAGGCGCCGCCAGGTGCGGCCCGCGGGAGGACGTGCGGGCCGATCGGTCAGACGACGCGGAGGACGCGATCCGCCGCCGGCGCCTCGTCTTCCGGCAGGTCGGCCGCCATGCCGATCGCCTGCAGGTAAAGCTCGAGGATCGCCTCGTCCTCGCGGTACTGGTCGAGGCCCTGTTTGCGGATCGAGACGAGCCGACGCAGCGCCTTCTTGTCGAAGCCCTCGCCTTTGGCCTCGGCATAGACGTCGCGGAGATCCTCGCCGATCGTCGCCTTCTCCTCGTCGAGCCGCTCGATGCGCTCGACGAAGCTGCGGATCCGATCGGCGGCGACGAAACCCTCGCTCATGACGCCCAGCCTTCGAGGAACTTGGACAGCGCCGCGTGGAGTTGCCCGGTTTCGCCGGCGGCGTCTTCCGCCATTACATCGGCCTCGATCAGGATCTTCGCCGCGTCGGCGAGCTTCTCGAGCGTATCCTCGTCGACCTCGCCGCCCTCGCTGGCGACGCGCAGCAGGACTTCCGTCGCGACGCTCGCCTGGTGTGCCGCCGCGAGCAGCTTCTCGCGGCGAGCTGACATGGCGCCGGCGCTCATGACCGCGCCGCCATCATCCGGCCGAGCTCCGACAGATCCTCCGGCCCGTCGACCGCCTCGAGCGTCGTCTCGTCGGCCGCCACGCTGAAGCGCCGGCGCGGCGCCTCGATCAGCCGGGCGAGGGCGGAAGCCTCGCGGCGCTGCATCGCATCGACCTTGATCAGCACGTCGCGAAACGTCTCCCATGCCGCCCGCGCCGCCGGCGAGAGATCCGGCCAGGCCGTCGCCAGCGCCAGCGCCGGCGCCCCCTTCGCCGTGTGGCCGTACAGCGCTTCCGTCGGCGCCTCCGGCCAGGTCCGCACGAACGGCACGACGACGAGGATCAGCGCGACATGCGCGTCGAGCGCCGCCGTGTCCTCGTCGCAGAACCAGCGATCGCCGCCGGGCTCGATCGCCGGCGTCAGCGCCTCGTACACCGCCGTTCCCGCGTCATAGGCCGCCGACGGCGCGCCCGTCGCCAGCTCGAGCGCGTCGACCAGCGTCTGCATCGGATCGGCGATCAGCTCGGCCCATTCCTCGGCGCTCACCCCAACCGGCGGCGGGCCCTTGACGGCGGTCGGCTCGACGTCGTCGAGTTCGTCGGAACCGGAAGCTTCACCGGTCACGTCTTGCGCAGCGGCGCCTGTGGGATCCCCGTCGCTCGATCCATTTTCCGCTGCAGGTTTTCCAGCCTCGCCGTGGTCGGCTCCAGCTCCGGCAGTGGCAGCAGCATCGGATACCTCCGCAGCATCGGCGGCAGGTTTTCCGCCGGCGTTTTCAGCCTGGCCGCTTCCCGCGGCGCCTTCTTCCGGCTGCCCGCCCGCATCCGGCCCGGCATCTTGCAGCACGCCATCGCTCAACCCTTCCTTCTTCTCGAGTGCGGCCAGCTCGGCGCGCTTGGCGTCGATCGCCTCCTGGATCGTCTCGTCGCCCCAACGGCCGTCGACCTCGATGCCGAGATCCCCGGCTTCCTTCACCAGCTTCTTTGACTGCCTCGCCATGGTCACTTCCCTTGTTGCGGCACGTAGCCGTCGTTGAAATCCTTGCCGACGGCCGAGCGCATGACTTCGACCGGCTTGTCGTGTTCGGAGAGCTTCGCCAGCACCTGGTCGAACTGCTCGAGCGCCGTGCGGCTTTGCCAGTCGTTGTCGGCCGCCACGAACACCATCGAGACGCAGGGCAGCCACACCGGCGCCGCGCCCATGCCGATCAGCGAGCCGCCGGCCCACACGCGCGCGTCGGGCACGGCGATCGCCAGGCTGAGACCGTCCTCGATCCCCTCGCAGAGGATCAGCGGCGCCGGAATCGTCGCCGTCTCCGGCGGCAGGCCTTCCGGCCCGTGCGCGATCCGGATCACCGAGCCCATCGCCTCGCCGAACATCAGCTTGGGCGACTTCACCGGCGCCTTCGCCGGCTGCACCGGATCGAGGAAGGTACAATGCACCCCCGTCACCAGGCCGGTCGCCGAGCGGAAGGCCGAGACGATCGCCGGAAATTCGGGACCGGGCGCGACCTTCTGCCGGCGGCCGCCCTCGCTCGACCAGCGCGCGCCCTTCCACCATTCCAAGGCAGGGGCGACGCGGAACGTCTCGCGATCCCATTGCGCGACGTCGGCGAGCGGCACGCCGCGGCCGAGCGCGAAATAGCGATGCGCCAAAAGCGCGGCCGCCGAATCCTCGACGATCGGCGCAGCGCTGTCCCACAGCCGCCGCACCGCCTTGCGCCGCTCGGCCGCCTTGTTCTCTGCCTCGCGCTGCGCGTCGACCCGGCGCTGTTCATTGCGGGCGGAAAAGTCGGCGCGCTCGCGGGTCGACATGCGCGTCAGGCCCAGCCACTCGCGCGACCAGTCCATCGCCCCCTTGAAATCCGTCGCCAGGCAGTGCGCGACCAGGCCGACGACGTCGCCCTTGTCGCCCGATCGCCAGTCGATCCAGGCGCCGACGTCGCGATCGAGCGCGATTTTCAGCGCCGGATCCTTGGCCTCGTCGCTGGTCGCGGGGTTGTGCGCCACCCAGAACCGGTTCTCGCGGCGTCCCGCCGGCAGCATCGCCTGGCAGAGATCGAGGATCCGATCCTTCAGCCCCGCCTTGACCTCCTCGACCTCGCGGCGATCGCCTACCATCGACGCCCCCCGACGAAGCAGATGCCGAGGACGCGGGCCCGGCCAAGCATGGCGTTGCGGGTGCGCTTGGGAAAACCTTCGGCGAACAGGATCTCGGCCGCCTCGCGTGCATTCTTGCCGGCGCCGGCAAGCTCGACGAGGCGCGTGGTTTCCTCGATCGACCACGCGCCTTTCGGCAGCTCATAGGTCAGGCCGACACGGTCAGGCCGCCGGGCGATTGTCATCGCCGCGCTCAGCACCGGGAATTGCGGCGCCACGCCGCGCCGGCGCGCGACGTGGCGCGGATAGCTCGGGTCGACCTTGAAGCGCTCGGCAATGTCAGCGCCGCGCTCGCCGGCCTCATAGGCCGCGGCGATTGCCATCTTGATCTCGTCTGACAAACGCGGCGCACCCATCACGCCACCTCGAGGAGCGGACAGGCGGGCACCGGACGCGGCGCACCGAAACGCTCGGCATCGTCCTTGCGCGTCATCGCCTTGCGGCTGGGCGGGATCCAGAGCGGCGCGCGCGGCCGCGCCAGGGCGCCGCCGTCGTCCTTGCGCCAGATCAGCCAGCAATAGTCGGTCAGCGTGTCGCCGTCCGGCTCCCAGCGGCCGCGATGCATCGGCACGCGCTCGACATAATAGGCGATCTGCGTCGGCGGCGTGTCGCGGTAGAGCCCGGCGAACCGCCCCTTGCCATGCAGGAAGGTCGGCCGCACCAGCATGGCGACGCCCTGCCGGGCGCGCTCGAGCGACAGTCGCGTGAATTCCAGCGCCTTGTTGAAGGGCGGGTTGGTGATGATCCAGCCGGCCGCGATCGGCGTCTCGAACATCTCGTCGAGGAAGTCGCGGCACCCGCCATAGCCATAAGGAAAGACGTCGGTCGCCACGACGGCGCCGAACGTCTCCTCGAGCACGGCCGCCATGTGGCCTTCGCCGCAGGCCGGTTCGTGAACCGTCATGCGGTTGCGGCCGCGCATGCCGAGCCCGTGGCGCAGGAAAGCCCGCGTCGCCCAGGGCGGCGTCGGGAAATAGTCCAGCCCGCCCGGCGGCTCGACCCGGCGACGGGCGATGGCGCGCGCGCCTTTCAGGGCGGGCATCATCGGGCGGATCTTTCGGGCGCGTCGATTTTCGCGCGGTGGACGGTGAAAGTGACGGCCACGACCCACGGGTTTGCGTTCCAGCCGTAGCCGCGCTTGGCGTTCAGGCCATCCCACAGCGTCCGATAGCTTTCTCGAGGATCAGAGAAGTGGCGCTTGGCGATGTCGTCACCGCGCAGATAGTCGTGCCAGCCCCACGCGCTCGGCATTCCCGCTGCGTAATCCTTTTTGATGCCCTCGGCGATCGCGTCCGCCTCGCTGATCTCCTGCAGCCGCTGCACGCGCACGTCGGTCACGATCAGCGTTAGGAGCGAAGCCCAGCGCGGCATGAACATGCCTGGGCGAAGCTTTCCCGTGAGGCGAGCGCGATCGTCGTCTGCCTCGCAGGCGATGTGAGCGTGGGTCGGGATGTCGCGCGGCGGGAACCTGTCGAACGCTGCGCCGGTACGCCACGCCTCGCGCACCCACAGGCGGTCGCCGACGGCGTAGCCGGCGCGCTGCATGGTGATGACGCCGCAGCCGTCGTTGCCTAGCGCGATGCGGCCGCATGCCTCGTCCTCGTCGAAGTGGAGCGAGGCCGTGCAGAGTAGGCCGGGGCTCGTTTCAAAGCTGTCCGGCTGCGGATTGAGCACGCGCCGCGTCTGCGTCTTGCTGCCGTCGAGCAGCGCGCGGACCATCGGGCCGGAGAAAAGGATTGGTCGCGCGGTCATAGGGCACGCCCCTTGATGAAGGCGAAGACGGCGAACAGCGCCCAGCCAGTGGCGGCCAGCCAGAGGCCGACGACGAGCGTCGCACCCACGGCGACGAGCGCGGCCAGTGTCGTGATGAACCAGAGAACCTGCATCACCACTCACCCCCGCTCATCAGGCTCGCCAGCTGCTCGAGCTCGGCATCGAGCGCAGGATCGGCGTCGCGTTGGTCCTCGACCGCCTTCATGGCGACGCAGATCGCCGCCGGCGTCAGCTCGAGCGCCCGCGCGATCTCGGCGGCGCGCACGTTCAGCCCCTGGTTGACGACGGCGATCGCCCGCCGGCGGAAATCGGCGGCCTTCAGCCAGGCCGGATCGTTGGTGGCGCGGCGCGAGGGATCGTGCCGCCGCACTTCGGCGGGATCCTCGCCGGCGCGGTGGCAGACCAGGGCGAGCGCCGCGAAAAAGCAGGTACGCACCAGGCGCGAATGTTCGTCCGGCTGCGCCGCCGCTCGGCCAAGCCGCCCGGCCGCCGCGCGAAGCTTCGCCAGCATGGCTGGGCGGGGCGTCACGCCAGCGTTGACCAAGCGCCGGTAGTGTTTTTCAGAGACCCCGGCGAGCCCGGCGAGCTGCTCGCGCGAAACGCCAGCGGCCAGTCGCTTGGCCTCAATCTGGAACAGGGGAGATTGTGCGTTCACGCCGCCTTCTCCTCGATCAGGGCGGCGCGGATCCGGGTACGCGTCAGCGGCGACGGGCCCGGCTTGGCGCGCAGCAACAGGACGTTGTCGGAAAGCTCGACCTCGATCAGCGTCACGCCGGCGGTCGGCCATTCGGCGTTGATCGCCGCCACGATTGCGTCGACCGCCGCCGGCTGCTCGGCCTTATCCAAGGGCAGCTTTTCGCAGAGGCAGACCTCGATTGCGGTCACGTCAGCACCTCGTCGAGCGCCGAGATCAGCGCCTCGCTGGCGCGCAGCCGCAGTTCGGCCCGGTAGCGCGGATGCCAGTGCTTGTCGCCGAGCGGAAGGCCCATGGTCTTGGAGCCGGATACGTCGCTCGCCTCGGCCGCGCGGAGGCTGGCGACCTGATCGATCGTCTTGGCGCGGTGAACGACCGCGGCCGCGCGAATGCCGTGAAGGTCGATCTTCATGACACCACCAGCGCCGCGAAGATGCTGCCAAGCAGCACGACCAGGCCGGCAAGGCCGGCCATTGCCAGGAAGGCCAGCAGCACCGTGCTGCAGACCTCGCCGCCGTCATCGCCCGGCATCATCGACGCAACCCCGCAAGGATCGCCACCGGCGAGGCGTCGCCGCGCAGCACCGAGCAGCGATAAAGATGCTCGGTGCGAAACCGCAGCTTGGCCGCGTCGAGCGCCATGTCGGTCATCTCGAAACCGACATGATAGCGCACGTCGTCGCGCACTTGCTGCTCGGCTTGTGCCGTTGCTTGCGCCGCCATGTGAGCGCGCGTCGCCCGCGCGGCCGCCATGTCGTCAATCGTCATCGCCATGCCAGTTCCTCCTGTTGCGCCGGCGCTCGAGCGACCGCTCGATCGCCTCAAGGCTCCTGAAAAAGAGACGCTTGATCAGGGCGCGAGCCCGCCGCGCCTCGGCGGCCAGCGCGGCGCCGACGGATCGTCTCAAGCTCATTCTCGATCTCGCTCGTTTGGCTGTTGATGCGGGCCGTGTGGGCGTCGAGCGCCTCGACAGCGAGCCGCAGGAGCCGGGCGTATTTCCCCGACACGTCGGTCATTTCGCGTGCCCGCTTGTGCAGCCGTAGGAAGTAGCTGGCCGGCACGCCGGTCTTGCGATTGAGGCGGTTGCGCACCGCCTCGTCTGTGTCGCCGGGACCGCGATACTCCTCGCGGTGCAACCGCGCCGCAAAGGCGCGCGCCTCCGCGACGGCGGGTTCCAGCCCGTCGAAGGTCAGGCTCACGGGATGATCTCCGGATGTTTTTCGGCCGGATGCGGCCGCACTTCGGTCAGACATGGTCGACCCCTCCTGTCAGTTTGGGACATGGAAGGAGAGGCGCTGCTATGATGTTCGACAGCAGGGGACGGGTAGAAGTCGGAAGCAGATACCCGTCCGCATGTCGCATGAATGATCCGCCCCATGATGAGAGGCCGCGGAATGCGTTCGCCGCGCACATATCGACCGACCGTGCCCTGGGGGACGCCGATCCGCTGGGCGAAGGCGCTCTGGGTTTCGTTGGTCTCGGAGAGAAAATCATCAAGCGTCATGCGCTCGAAGAAAGTCCAAAATGGTTTCACAAGTCAAGAGGAAAAATCCATTTCGGTGTTAGACCGAAACGGACTATCCAGCTACGCCGAAGGGATGAGCAACCTTCGCCACTACCGACTACAGGCTGGGATGAGTCAGGCGCGCCTGGCCGAACTCGCCAAGACCAGCCAGCCTCAGATCAACAAGCTGGAGATCGGGGACCGCAAGCTGACCCGCGAATGGGCCGAGCGTCTGGCGCCCCACATCAACGCGACCGCGCAAGAACTGCTGTTCGGGGAGCTTCACCGTACCTATGCGCCGATCGTCGGCTACGTCGGCGCGGGGCAGGCGGTCTATTCGGGGGCGGCACCCGAGAACGAGCGGGTCGAGGTTCCGCCCAGCGCGCGGGGCCCGGTCGAAGTGGTCGTGGTGCGCGGCGATTCGATGTACCCGGTCTATCGCGACGGCGACCGGATCATTTTCGAAGGCATCAGCCGTTCGGTCGAGGAGCTGATCAATCGCGAGTGCATCGTCGAGCTGGCGGATGGCCGCAAGTTGATCAAGACCATTCGTCGGACCCGTGATGGCCTTGCGCTGGAGAGCTTCAACGCGCCTCTGATCGCCGATCCCATCATAAGCGCCGCGTGGCTCGTGCGTTGGGTTGAGCGTCGATAATCCATTTCGGTATTGACAGATTAAACCATTTTGGATTTTCTGCCTTCGTTCTCAATAACGGAGGCTTCCATGTCCATTGCCTACACGACCGGCGGCAACCCGCCACCGGACATCCTGCTGAACGACACCCAGAAGCAGGCCCTTGATCGGCTTTGCCGTAACCGCTACCGGCGCGGCCGCAATCGCTGGGAAACGCCTGGCGACCAGGACATCAGTTTCGACGTCGCCGCGCTGCTGAAGCAGAAGAACCTTGCCGTCATTCGGCACGGCTCCGGACGCGACCGGATTGAAGCGACCGGGCTCGGCCTCGAGATCCGGCAGATGATCCGCCGCAAGCGTGGCGAACGCCGCCTGAAGCAGCGGGAGCGCTCCAATGCGGAGTGACCGGCGGGATCCGCTGCAGCAGTTCCTGCTCGGCTGCGGCCTCGCGATTGGAATGACGGCGACCTTCGGGCCACCGATCACCTGGGCGCTGCAGCGCGCCGAGGCGAGCATCGAGCGCGAGAACGTGCGCAACCAGGAGAACTTCGTGGGCTTCCGCACCGCCGCCGGGGAGCAACTGCGATGAGCGCGCCAGCACTTAATAAATGTCCGGACATTCCTGCACTTAACAAATGCCCGGACATTTCTCGTCCGTCGATCGCCGAAAAGTTCCTCGGCGTCGACGAGCTGGCCGAAGCGCTCGGCATCTCGGTCGAGCGGTTGAAGGCGTCGGCCTGGCGCATGCATGCCAAGGCGGGCTTCCCGCCGCGGCTGCCCGGTTGCGGCTGGCGCTGGTCGCGACGTGCGGTCGAGGTCTGGATCGACGCGACCGGGGTTCCCGCCAGCGACGAGCAGCGCGAAGAGCTTACGGGCGGGGCAGACAACTCGGCCCTCCGGCCGAACGCCGCTCCAATGCTGCGCCTCGTCGACGGACAGCGCGCCTCGCTCGAGGCGCGCTATGGTGGCCGCACGTGACGGTCGCCGACTATGCCGCTCGGCTCCTGGCCGAGCGGCTTGCCGTCCTCGAGCGGCTGATCGAAGCTGCCGAGGCGGCGCTGCCGAAGAAGGAGACAAGCCGGTGAGCAAGCCCCCGAAGATCCCGCTCGTCGCCTGGCGCGACGGGCGCCCGCGCTTCGTGCCGGGCGCCGCCCTTCGCGCGCTCGGCTATAAGGGCGAGGATCTCCGGCACGGTGACGGCACCTGGTACAGTGTCGGTGAGGCGACCGACTGGTCGCTGGAACGCGCGGCCGAGATCCAGCGCCGGCGCGTGGCAGATCTCACCGCCGCCAACCGCCGGCGGCCGAAGGGCGCGAGGCCCCTGCGCCAGGCGCCGGTGGTCTATTCCTTCGCGCGCCTGTTCGAGGACTGGCAGCGCAGCCCGCGTTGGGGCGAGGCGACCGCCGTCGGCAAGCGCGACGTCAAGGCCTATGCGCTCAACACCCGCAACAACTATCGCCAGGCGATGAAGACCTTCGAGAAGCACGATCCGGAGTTCTATCACGCGGCCGTCGCCGTGCTGACGCCGCAGCTCGCCTTCGGCCTGTTCGAGGATCTCTGGGAACAGCGCGGCCTGTCGTCGGCGCGCGCCGTCATGGCGACGCTCTCGGCCGCGATCTCCTGGGGCCGCCGGCGCGGGCGTGTCACGCTCGCCGGCAATCCCTGCATCGGCCTCGGCTTGACCACGCCGGAGCCGCGTGTGCGCTTCGGCACGCGCGAGGAGATCGCCGCCCTGGTCGCGACGGCCGACGCTCTGGGGCGCCCGGAGATCGGCGACATGGTGATGCTGGGGGTCTGGACCGGGCAGCGCCAGAACGATCGCCTTGCCCTCGTCGCGCACAAGACCGAGCTCGCCCGCGGCCGCCGCGTCTTCCGACAGAAGAAGACCGGCGCGATCGTCGAGATCTTCGAGGCGCCGGAGCTCAAGCGCCGCCTCGTCGCCAGCCGCAAGCGCCGCGAGGTCGCCGGTATCGTCGATCCGCAGATCGTCCTCGACGAGCGCCAGTGGCGCCCGTTCAAGGCGCACCACTACCGCCACACCTTCGGCGAGATCCGCGATCAGGCGGCCGCCGGCATCAAGCGCGAGGGATCCGACGAATGGCGCCTGGCGCCGTGCCCCTCACTCGCAGACTTTCACGATCAGGATCTGCGCGACACGGCCGTCACCTGGATGGGCTTCGCCGGCGCGACGATCGCGCAGATCTGTTCCGTCACCGGCCACTCGGCGCAGTCCGCCCACACCATCCTCAAGCACTACCTGGCGCAGCACCCCGACATGGCCGACACCGCGATCGGCAAGATGGTCGCCTGGTTCGACGAGCCGGACGAGGGCGAGAGCGAGTGAAAGAGAACGCCATGAGAACCCCGTGAGACGGGTTCAAGTCTCACGGCGTCTCACGTGTTCCCCGCTTGTTCACGGTCGCCGCTTCTAACTTATTGGAATTGTTGGTGCCGCTTGCAGGACTCGAACCTGCGACCCCATCATTACGAATGATGTGCTCTACCACCTGAGCTAAAGCGGCCCGCGCATGGCTCTCGCCCGCGAACCGGGCTCTGATAGCCGCAATCGGCGCCGGGTTCAAGCGGCAATGGGGGTCGCGGGCCGGCCAATGTGGTGAGCCGGCGGCAGGGGAGGCGGGCAAACCGGAGAGGGCATCGAATATTCCAGCCAGTCCGCTATGACCCTGCGACCGCCGTGCGACTTGCGCCGCGTCGCCACAAGCCCGATCTTCTCCCCGATGTCCGACCTGTTCCCGCCCGTTCCCACCACGCTCTCGCTGTTCGACGATCGGCCGCCGCCGGTCGTCCGTGTCATCGATACCGAGACAGCCGGCCAGAAGCTGTCGGAGGATGCGGTGATCGAGATCGGCTCGGTGGACATCGATCTCGCCAGCGGCGCGATCGTCAACCCGATGCGCAGCTTCTGCGACCCGGGCGGCGCGGTGATCAATCCGCATGCCCGCCGCGTCCACCGGATCACCGACGCCATGCTCGACGGCGCGCCACCTTTTGCCGAGGCGCTGAAATCCTTCGCCGGGGCGCCCATCTATGCCGCACAGCGCGCCGAGTTCGACCGCTCCCGGCTGCGCCTGACCGGCCGCTGGTTGTGCACCCACAAGCTGGCGCTGCGGGCGTTTCCGACGCTGCCGGCGCACGGGTTGCAGAGCCTGATCAAATACGTGCCGCTCGGGCTTTCGCCGGTGGCGCCGCTGCTGGCGGGCGAGCACCCGCATCGCGCGCTCTACGACGCCGCCTGCACCGCCGTGTTGCTGGCCGCCATCACGGCGAAGCTGCTGCCGCGCTGCGCCGATCTCGCCGATTTCCTCGAGCGGGCCGAAAGGGTCTCGCTCGAGCCGGCGCTGCTCGCACGGTTCCGCTTTGGCCGCCACAAGGGCGTCGATCTGGCGCGGGTTCCCGACGCCTATCTGGAATGGCTGCTGCGCGAGCCGGGCGTGGATGCCGACACGCTCTTCACCGCGCGCCACCATCTGCGCCAGCGCGGCATCCGCGGCACCCGCGTCCTGCCGGCCGCCGCGGCCGGGTAGAGCCGGCCGGTGACCGCAGGCCGCGCCGCGCTATCTGCGCTGGCGACCTCAATGCCGCCGGATGGACATGCAGCGTTTCGCCGAACTTCTCGACCGACTGGTGCTGACGCCCGCGCGCAACGGCAAGCTGCGGCTGCTGCGGGATCACTTCGCCGCGGTGCCGGATCCCGAGCGGGGTTATGCGCTGGCGGCGATCACCGGCGGGCTCGACATATCGAGCGTCAAGCCGGCGATGCTGCGCGGGCTGATCGCCGAGCGCATGGACGAGGTGCTGTTCGGCTATTCCTACGACTATGTCGGCGATCTCGCCGAGACGATCGCGCTGGTCTGGCCGGCGCCGCATGACGGCGTCCGCGCCATCGCCGAGCCGCCGACCCTGTCGGAAGTGGTCGGCGCGCTCGATGCGGCGACGCGCCGAGAGGGACCGCTGCTGATCGAAGCGTGGCTGGACCGCCTCGACTCCTCGGGGCGCTACGCCCTCCTGAAGCTGGTTACTGGCGCGATGCGCATCGGCGTCTCGGCCCGGCTCGCCAAGCAGGCGCTGGCCGATTTCGGCGGCCAGGACATCGCCGCCATCGAGGAGCTCTGGCACGGGCTCGAGCCGCCTTACGAGCCGCTTTTCGCCTGGCTGGAGGGCCGTGCCGAGAAGCCAGAATCGGCGGCAGCCTCGCCGTTCCGCCCGGTCATGCTGTCGCATGCGCTGGAAGCGCCGGACTACGGGAGGATTGAGCCCGGCGTCTATGCGGCGGAATGGAAATGGGACGGCATCCGCGTCCAGGCGACCGCCGAGCGCGGCGTGCGCCGGCTCTATTCGCGCACCGGCGACGACATTTCCGGCGCCTTTCCGGACCTCGTCGACTTCATGACCTATGACGGCTCGCTCGACGGCGAGCTGCTGGTCGCCCGGCCGGTGGACGCAAAGTCCGGCAAGCCGAAGGTCGCGGCGCACCCCGAGCCCCCGCGCGACGACATCGTCGTCGGCACGTTTTCCGACCTGCAACAGCGGCTGAACCGCAAGGCGGTCTCCGCCGCGGTGCTGAAGCGCTATCCGGTGTTCCTGCGCGCCTACGACCTGCTGCAGGCGGGCGGCGAGGATCTGCGCGGCCTTCCCTTCGCCGAGCGGCGCAAGCGGCTGGAGCTTTTCCTCGTCGGCCTCGTGCCCTCGCGCTTCGACCTCTCGCCGCTGGTGCCGTTCGACCGGTTCGACGACCTCGGGCCGTTGCGCGCCGAGCCGCCGCATCCGGTCATCGAGGGGCTGATGCTGAAACGCTGGGACTCGGTCTACGTGCCCGGCCGGCCGAAGGGCCCGTGGTTCAAGTGGAAGAAGGACCCGCGCCTGGTCGATGCCGTGCTGATGTATGCCCAGCGCGGCCATGGCAAGCGCTCGAGCTATTATTCCGACTATACGTTCGGCGTCTGGACCGGGCCGGAGGACGATCTGGAGCTGGTGCCGGTCGGCAAAGCCTATTTCGGCTTCACCGACGAGGAGCTGAAGCAGCTCGACAAATATGTCCGCGACAACACGGTGGAGCGCTTCGGCCCCGTCCGCTCGGTCCGGGCCGAGCCCGACCACGGGCTGGTCATCGAGGTGGCGTTCGAAGGACTGGCGCGTTCGACCCGCCACAAATCCGGCGTCGCGATGCGGTTTCCGCGCGTCTCGCGGCTCAGATGGGACAAGCCGGCCTTCGAGGCCGACCGCCTGGAAACGCTGCAGGCGATGCTGCCGGATTAGCTCGACTTCTTGCGCCGCAGCGCCCGCTCGCCTACCTGCCCGACAGGGGACGCGCAGCACGAGAGGCGGATCATGTCGGAACGGGTCAACAGTTTTCTCGGAGGATCGCCGCTCAGCGTCGCGATCCGTCTGATCCTTCTTTCCATTGCGGTCGGGCTGATCCTCTCATGGTTTTCCTTCAGCCCCTGGGACGTCATCGACTGGTTCGTCGACCTGTTCGACTGGCTGTGGATCACCGTCTTCGGCTCGCTCGACCGGGCGTTCGACTTCTTCCTCCTCGGCGCGGCGATCGTCATCCCGCTGTTCATCATCTCGCGGCTTTTCAGCATGGGCGGCCGCCGCTGAGGCGATGGCGCTAAACGCGGGGACTCTCATCGGTCACGCAAATTCCCCCGCGACGCGGTGCACGATCGTATGCCGACGTGCCAGCGCTTCGATGTCGCGCGAGTAGCCGCCGCCGATGACGGCGGCTACGGGAACGGCGCGGTCGCGGAAGAAGCCGATAACGGTGCGGTCGCGCTCGGCGAGGCCCTGGTCGGTCAACGACAGCCGTCCGAGCCGGTCGTCGCCATGCGGGTCGACCCCGGCGTTGTAGAAGACCAGTTCCGGCCGTGCGATGTCGAACGCCGTGTGCAGCGCCGCCCAGAGCGCCGCCAGATAGGCCGCGTCGCCGGTGCCGTCGGGGAGCGCCACGTCCCAGTCCGACTGCGCCTTCACCGCCGGGTAGTTCTTCGCCCCGTGCAGCGACAGCGTGAACACGCGCGGCTCGCCCGCGAAGATCCGCGCCGTGCCGTCGCCCTGATGGACGTCGCAGTCGACGACGAGGATGCGACCGACATCGCCCTCGGCGAGCAGCCCGGCGGCCGCGACGGCGACGTCGTTGAACACCGAGAAGCCGGCGCCGCCGTTTCGCCCGGCATGGTGGCTGCCGCCGGCGGTGTTGCAGGCGAGCCCCTCGGCGAGGGCCAGCTTCGCGGTCAGCACCGTGCCACCGGTCGCGCAGCGCGAGCGCAGGGCGACCTTCTCGTCCACCGCGAAACCGATCGCCTTCTCGATCGCCGCCGGTACGGTCCGGCTCAGCACCTGGTCGACATAGAGCGGGTCGTGGGCAAGGCGCAGCCACTCAGGCGACGCGGGTGTCGGCACGTGGAACCCGCCGGCGGAAACGATCCCGTCCTCGACGAGGATCTCCGCCAGCCGGCTGAATTTCGACATCGGAAAGCGATGGCTGGCGTCGAACTGCGCGTCGAAGGCGGGGTGGTGGATGATCGGAACGCTCATGCCGCCGCAAGATAGGTCACGGCCGCCAGCCATGCAGCTTTTGCTTGCGCGGCGGATGCGCCGATGGCACCCACGAATGATGCGGCGCGACGACGACGATCCGGAACCGAGGGCGATCGCGGCGGCGCCGGGTGGTGCTGCGCCGTTCGTTCGGCCGTTCATGGTCGGCCATCGCGACGTCTGGCGGATCACCCTGCCAATGACGCTGGCGTTCCTGACGACGCCGCTGCTCGGTCTCACCGACACGGCCGTGGTCGGGCGGATCGGCGATGCCGAGGCGCTCGGTGGTCTCGCCGTCGGCGCCCTGGTCTTCGACTTCGCTTTTTCGACCTGCAACTTCCTGCGGACGGGCACCACCGGGCTCACCGCCCAGGCGGTCGGCGCCGAGGATCACCGCGAGGTGCAGGCGGTGTTCTGGCGCGCCATCGCGCTCGCCCTCGTCATCGGCCTGGTGCTGATACTCGCCGAGCCACTGGTCACCGCTCTCGGCCTGCTCGCCATCGCGCCCGGCGAGGGCGTTGCCGAGACCGTGCGGACCTATGTCTTCGTGCGGATGTTTTCTGCGCCCTTCGCGCTGCTTAATTACGCCATCCTCGGTCACGTACTGGGGCGGGGCCAAGGCGGCCTCGGGCTCGGCCTCCAGATCGTCGTCAATGGCACCAACATCGGCCTCTCTGTCCTGTTCGGCCTGGTCCTCGAATGGGGCATTGCCGGCGTCGCCTTCGGCACGGTGTGCGGCGAGGCAGTGGGGGCGCTCGTCGGCCTGTGGATCGTCATTCGCGGCTTCGACCGGCGGGACAGGCCGTCGCGGCAGGCGATCATGGAGCGGCAGGGCTTCCTGCGGATGGTCTCAGTCAATCGCGACATCATGATCCGCTCCTTCTGCCTGCTCGGCGCCTTCGTGCTGTTCACCCGGCTCGGGGCGCAGCTCGGCGCCGTGGTCCTGGCAGCCAACGGCATCCTGATGAACCTCTTCCTCGTCGGCGGCTATTTCCTCGACGGCATGGCGACAGCGGCCGAACAGCTCGTCGGCCGCTCGATCGGCGCGCGTTTTCGCCCGGCCTTCGACCAGGCCGTGCGCCTTACGATTGGATGGGGCATCGGCCTGTCGCTGCTGCTGTCGGCGCTCTTCCTCCTCGCGGGTGAAGCGCTCGTCGCCTTCCTCACCACGGACGTGGCCGTGCGCCAGTCGGCCGGCACCTATCTCGCCTGGGCGGCGATGACCCCTTTTGCCGGCGCCCTGGCATTCATCATGGACGGTGTCTTCATCGGCGCGACGTGGTCGCGCACGATGCGCGACATGATGCTCGTGTCCGTCGCCCTCTTTGCCGTCGCTGCCTACGGCTTGACCGGGCTCTACGGCAATCACGGGCTCTGGCTGGCGATGCTGCTCTTCCTGGGGTTGCGCGGCTTCAGCCTGCTGGCACTGCTGCCGCGGCGGCGCGACCAGAGCTTCCCGGCACCTGGCGGAACGCCGTGATGTGCCGCTGTCGCTGACCGTCAGATCGCCGTGATGAACGCGGTGTTACCGGCCCGTTACTAGGTGGCGGGGGAACAGAATCTGCCGCCCTCACGTTAGCCGACCGCCATAAACATAGCGTGGCATAGAGATTTAGGCCGGATCATCCCGACTCACTCCAACGGTCCCCGAGGCATGAAACAGCGCGACGACTGGCATCTGACCGAGATCATCGGCCATGAACTTGGACGCGGGGATCCCTTCGCGGCCGCCATTCGCGGTACGCGCATGTCGATGATCATCACCGACCCGCGGCGGGAGGACAATCCGATCGTCTTCGCCAATCAGGCCTTTCAGGACCTGACCGGCTACGATCGCGACGAGATCATCGGCCGCAACTGTCGCTTCCTCCAGGGCGCCGAGACGGATGGCGCTGCGATTGACCAGGTGCGGCAGGCCATTGCCCAGGAGCGATCGGTCAATGTCGATCTCCTCAACTACCGCAAGGACGGGACGACCTTCTGGAATGCGCTGTTTGTCAGCCCGGTCAGGGGCGACGATGGCGACGTCCAGTTCTTCTTCGCCTCGCAACTCGACATGACGCATCGGGTGGAGACGGAAAGGACGCTGGCCCGCCAGAAGGAAATCGTTGAGGCGGAGGTTCTCGCTCGCACGCAGGATCTCGAGGCGGCGCTGGAAGCCAAGACGCTGCTGCTCCACGAGGTCGATCACCGCGTCAAGAACAATCTGACGATGATCGGCTCGCTGCTTCGCCTGCAATCCCGCTCGCTGCCTGATGCGCAGTTCCGCCGGACGCTCGAGACCATGCTGGAGCGGGTGGATGCACTCGCAGCCGTGCATCGCCGGCTTTACCAGAACGACGACATCACGCGCTTCGACATCGGCGCCTTTGCCGAAAGCCTGGCCGAGGATGTGCTGGGCGCCAGCGGACGCTCGGACATTATGCTCAGCAGCCGATGCGAGACGGTCCACATCGCCGCCGATCAGGCGGCACCCGTCGGCCTGATCCTCAACGAGCTGATCACCAATGCTGTCAAGCACGCTTACGACAACGGCAGGGGTGGCGAAATTTCCCTTGGCGTGCGGCAGGTGGACGGGCACGCGCTGATCGATCTGCGCGACGACGGGCCGGGTTTCGACCCGGACGCTGCCTTTGATGGTTCCGTGGGCCGGTCGCTGGTCGCGCGTCTGTCGCGGCAGATCGGCGCGGAGACAGAATGGAACGGGGCGGCGTCCGGCACGCATGTCTCGATCCGCTTCCCGGTGGCGTCGTGACCGACAATCAAGGATGACAGTAATGCGTACGTCGCCCCTCAAGTTTCTGATCGTCGAGGACGAGGCGCTTCTCGCGATGGACATCGAGGCCATGATCGAGGATGCCGGCCACGAGGTCATCGGCGAAGCGAGTTGCCTGCGCCTTCTGCAGGGCCTGCCGGTCGAGGTGAAAATGGATGTCGCATTCGTCGATATCCAGCTCGCCGAAGGCTCGAGCGGTCTCGATGCCTGCGCCTACATCCGCGAGGTCTGGCCGCAGGCCTACGTCATCTACGTGACAGGCAATCCCCGCAAGGTGCCGAACGACTTCGCAGGTGGGCACGGCATCCTGCCGAAGCCGTTCGTGCGCAGCGACGTGTTGCGGGTGATGCGGTATCTGGAAGAGGGTGTGTTCGACCCGCCGCCATCGTCGCAGCCACCTGCCAGCTTCGTGCCCGCACCGGCACTGGCGGACTCCTGGAGCAGCTAGGGACGATCCGTCTCAGGCGATGCCCGGCGGCGGCGACGCCAGCACCTCGTCCACCTTCGTATCGCGAATATCGGCGATGTGGGCCGTCCTTGTCCGATCCAGATGCCTGAGCATGCCGGTGAGGATACGGGTCGGCAGTTCCGGCCCGTCATAGACGAGGCCCGTGTAGAGCTGCACCAGATCGGCGCCCGCCTCGATCTTGCGAATGGCGGTCGCAGCGCTGTCGACGCCGCCCACGCCGATCAGCGGAAAATTCGGCCCGAGCGCCTTGCGGAATTGCGCCAGCACATAAGTCGAGAGCGCCATCAGCGGTCGGCCGGACAGGCCGCCGGCCTCGTGCAGGCTGGGGTCGGCGCCGAGATCGGGCCGGGATAGGGTGGTGTTCGAGACGATCAGCCCGTCAACCTTGCGCTTGATCACCGCCTCGGCAATCTCCTCGACCTGGCCCGGCGCAAGATCAGGCGCGACCTTGACGAACAGCGGCTTGCGCGGCGTCGCCGACAGCGCCGCGTAGCCGTCCCGCGCGGCGATCACCGCAACCAGCAGCCGGTCTAGTTCCGACCCGCTCTGGAAGGCGCGCAGCCCCGGCGTGTTGGGCGAGGAAATGTTGATCGTCAGGTAGCTCGCCAACGCCTCGAAGCGGTTCACCCCCTCGACATAGTCGGCGACGCGGTCGGCCGAATCCTTGTTGGCCCCGACATTGACCCCGACGATGCCGAACTTGCGTGCCCGCGCTTCCAGGCGCTCGGCCGCGTCGGCGTGCCCCTCGTTGTTGAAGCCGAGCCGGTTGATGACGGCGCGCTGCTTCTCCAGCCGGAAGATGCGCGGCTTGGGGTTGCCCTCCTGCGGCTGCGGCGTCAGCGTGCCCACTTCGACGAAGCCGAAGCCGAGCCGCAACGCCGCGTCCGGCACCTCGGCATTCTTGTCGTAACCGGCGGCAAGGCCGAGCGGATTGGAAAAGGCGATGCCGGCCACCTCGACGCGTAGCCGATCATCGACGGGAACGTTCATTCTCGGCACCAGGCCGCGCTTCAGCGCCGCCAGCGACAGCCCGTGCGCCCGCTCGGGATCGAGCCGGAAGATCGCCGGGCGCGCCAGTTGGTACAGGCGTTTCATCGCACCGTGCCGGGAAACTGGTGGTGCCCGTCCGGCGCCAGCGGCAGGTCCTCGCGCCACAGCACGGCGTCGAGCATCAGGGGCCCGTAGAGATGCGGAAACAGCGCCCCGCCGCGGGACGGCTCCCAGCGGAGCGCCTCGCCAAGGCGCTGCGGATCGACGGCTATGAGGACAAGATCGCGCTGGCCCGCGAAGTGCCGCGCGGCGGTCTCGCGCACCTGCGCGCCGGTGGAGAAATGGATGAAGCCGTCGGCCTCGTCCACCGGGGCGCCGTCGAAGCGGCCACTGGCCTTGGCCGCCTGCCACAGCGGCAGCGGGGCGATCTTGTAGATGGGCTCGTCCATGGCCGCTGGGTTGCCAGAGGCCGGCGGATACGTCAATCGGCCGTCGCCATGAGACGGTCACGCCAGGCGTCTAGGACTCGAAAGATCCAATTGCCCGCAGCGGGCCGGGGATAAGGAAGCGCTCGATGATCCGCCTGATGTCTCTCATGGTCGCCGGCATCGCCCTGCTCGGCACTGCCGCCTCCGCCCAGGACGAAGTGGCTGCCGGCCGATACCAGATGCAGCCGGTCGACGGAGGCCTTGCCCGTCTCGACACCCAGACCGGTGCGATCGTCTTCTGCCGGTCCGAGGCGGGAACGGTTGCCTGCGATGACACGCCGCGCGGCCCCGGTCGTGACCAAGAGATGTCGCGTCTGGATGCGCTCGAAAGTCGCGTCGAGGCGCTGGAGGCGAGCCGGCGGGCACTGGTCGACCGGGACGATGCCGACTACGCCGTCGAGCAGATGAAGAAGCTGTTCAGCGGCTTCGCCGACATCGTGCGGGATCTCGAGCGCGACGTGTCCCGCCCGGAACCGGACGACGCGACGCCGCCTGACCGCACCTGATCGCGGCTCAGATCGGCGACGCCATCTTCCGTCGCAGGAACTCTTCCATCTTCGCCAGCGACTGGCGTCCTGCCTCGGTGGGAAACGACTCGAAGACATGCGCGCCGCCATTGGTCAGCGACAGCTCCGCCTCGTTGCCGGCGGCGACCCAGCGCGCTGCCATGAACAGCGTGTCGTCGATCAGGAGATCGCCGGTGCCGCAGCTGAACAGCGCCGGCGGCAGGCCCGCGAGGTCGGCATAGATCGGCGACACCGCCGGGTCCTTCAGCGAGATGTGGTCCGGCACGAAGCGCAGGACGAATTCCTTGACGTCCTCGGTGTTCAGCACCAGCCGTTCATCGCCGAAGCGACGCACGCTCGGCGTCAGCGAGAGATCGTAGCAGCCGGCGACGAGGTTGGCGGCCTTGTAGGGCATCATCGAATACTCGTCGCGCAGCCGGATCATCGTCAGCACGGCAAGATGCGCGCCGGCCGACTCGCCACCGATCGCCAGATAGCCGCGCGGCAGGTCGAGATGGCCGTTGGCGAGCGCCACGGCGACGTCGGTGCAGTCGTCCGGCGCGGCCGGGAACGGATGCTCCGGCGCCAGCCGATATTCCACCGAGGCGACCGTCAGCCCGGTCGTGTCGGCGAGCTGGCGCAGCCGCGGATCGGATTCCTCGGCGCCGCCGAATACCCAGCCGCCGGCGTGGAAGTGCAGGAACGTGCCGCGCGTCTGGCCGTCGGAGGGCCGGAGCACGCGGATCTCGATCCGGCGCCCCGCCGAGCCGAAATGCACCAGCGTCTCGGCCGCCTTGTCCTTCGGCGCCATGACGAAGGTGCCGAAGCCGGCCTTGCGCAACTCGCGGGTCTTTTCCACCGGCACCGACCAGGGGTCAGGACGCTTCTTGTGCTCGGCGATGATCCGTTCGTTGAGCGCAGTGAGCTCCGGATCCGTCAGTGCCGGATCGAACGCTGCCGGATCGATTGTCAGATGCGCCTTGGCCATTGCCGTTTCCTCTTTTGCAAACGACAAGCTAGGACGGTGGGCACGCGGGAGTAGGGCGAAAAGCGTGCCGTCGGCATGCGCCGGGTCCCCGGAGGGAGCGGCGATGCAACAGCATATCGAGATCCTCACGATCGAAACGCCCGGCCGCGCGATGCTCGACGTCAGCCGCTGTGTCGATGAGCGGCTCCGTGCCGCCGGCGCCGCGGACGGGCTCGTCACGCTGTTCGTCCGCCACACGTCGGCATCGCTGCTGATCCAGGAAAACGCCGATCCCGACGTCCAGCACGACCTCCTCGCGGCGCTCGACGGGCTCGCCCCCGAAGATGGCGACTACGTTCATACGATCGAGGGTCCGGACGACATGCCGGCCCATATCAAGGCGGCGCTGACGGCGACCAGCCTTGCCGTTCCGGTGATGGGCGGCCGGATGATGCTCGGCACCTGGCAGGGCGTCTATCTCGTGGAGCACCGGGCCCGACCTCATAGGCGCGAGATCGTCCTGCACTTCGCCGGAAGCCTGTCTGCCTCCACGGAAGGCGGCGCTTGATCCGCGGCGGCATAGGGTATTGAAGGGACGCGCGGGGGGAACGGCGATGACATGCTGGCGACGGGGCTGACCACGGCAGGGAGGGGCGCTTGATGGGCCAGGTGTTTATCGTGGCGGACGATCATCCGCTGTTTCGGGGGGCGCTACGCGAGATCCTCGCGTCACTGCCCGAGCCTGGCACGATCGTCGAGGCCGCCGATTTCGACGAGACCGCCCGCGCGCTGGCAGACAATCCCGAGGCCGACCTGCTGCTCCTGGATCTCGCCATGCCCGGCACGAGCGGGCTTTCCGGCCTGGCGCTGTTGCGCGCCGAGTATCCCTCCATCCCCATCGCCATCGTTTCCGGCATCGAGAATGCGCCGATCGTCGCGAGAGCGCTGGATCTCGGTGCGTCCGGGTTCATCCCCAAATCAACCGGCTTCGAGGAGATCCGCCGCGCGATCCAGACGCTGCTCGCCGGCGATGTCTGGCTGCCGCCGGACGTGCCGCTCGATGCCGAGCGCGATCCGGAAGTGACCGAGCTGATCCAGCGCATCCGCACGCTCACCCCGCAGCAGACCCGCGTGCTGACCATGCTCGGACGGGGGCTGCTGAACAAGCAGATCGCCTACGAACTCGGCATCTCGGAAGCGACGATCAAGGCGCATGTCTCGGCGGTGTTGCTCAAGCTCGGCGTCGACAGCCGCACCCAGGCGGTGATCCGGCTCTCCAAGCTCGGCATCGATCTCGACACCGGCTTTCTAGCCTGAAGCGACGGCTCCCCCTCGTGCCTATTCGGCCGCTTCCCGCCGGCCGCCGCGCCGCGCCATGGCGGCCCTGAGCGAGGCCGGCCGCAGCGGCTTGGTCAGGACGTCGACATCGACGCTGAGCGCCTCCTCTCGCAATTGCGGCGATCGGTCTGCCGTCACCAGGATGGCCGGAAGCGCGGGGTCGAGCACACGGCGCAGCAGGACGATCGCCTCCAGCCCGGTGCCGAAGTCGAGATGATAGTCGACCAGCGCGATGTCGGGGACGGCGCCGCGGGCGACGAGGTCCGCCGCCGCCTCGGCGCCGGTCGCATAGGTGTCGACAAGGCAGCCCCAGCCGCTGAGGAGCGTCTTCATGCCGTCCCGGATCGAGGCTTCGTTGTCGATGCAGAGCACATGCGTGCCGCGCAGCGACAGCCCGCCGGGCGCCGGGACCGCCTCCGCCGCTGCGATCTCGACCGGCCTTGTCCGCGCCAGCGGCAGGCCGACGCGGAAGCGGGTGCCGCGGCCATGCTCGGAGGTCGCGGTGATCGGCAGGTCGAGCACGCGGGCGATCCGGTCGACCACCGACAGGCCGAGCCCGAGGCCGCGCGCGGTCCGGGTTCCCTCGTCGAGCCGCACGAATTCCTGGTAGATCGACTGCAGCTTGTCGGACGGGATGCCGATGCCGCTGTCGGCGACCTCGATCTCGATGCGCCGGTTGCCGCGGTGGCGCACGCCGACGACGACCTTGCCGGCGGGCGTGTATTTCACCGCGTTGGACACGAGGTTCTGGATCAGCCGCCGCAGCAGATTGCGATCCGTGCGCACTGCGACGCTGGTGGCGACGAAGCGCAGCGACAGCCCCCTTTCGTCCGCCAGCGGCCTGATGTCGGTCTCTATCTGGCGCAGCAGCGGCCCGAGCGGGAAATCCTCGATCTTCGCCTGCATGCCGCCGGCATCCAGCCGCGAAATGTCGAGCACAGCGCCGATGATCGCCTCGACCGCTTCCAGCGACGAGCCGATATTTGCCGCGATCTCGGTGCCCGGCAGGTTCTGGTGCCGCTCCTGCAGCGCCGAGACATAGAGCCGGGCGGCGTTCAGCGGCTGCAGGATGTCGTGCCCGGCGGCGGCCAGGAAACGCGTCTTGCCGAGATTGGCGGCGTCGGCGGCGTGGCGCGCCTTGCCGAGCTCGGCATTGGCGGTCAGCAGTTCGGCGGTGCGGTTGCGCACCCGTTCCTCCAGCGTCTCGTTCATCTCGCGCAGCGCCGCGGCGCGCCGCACCCGCTCGGTCATGTCGGAGACGGTGGCGACGAGCCCGCCCTCCGGCATCGGGTTGGCGCGGAATTCGAGCACCCGGCCGGACTGGATGAGGCTGATCTGCCGCAGCGCCGGCGGGCGCGTCAGCACCTCGAAGCTCGCCCGGTATTCGGCGCGGTCGATCTCGCCGGCGCCGAGCAGTTCCTCGAGGACGACGGTGAGCGGCGTGCCGATCTGGCCGAATTCCGGCGACAGCCCGACCAGGTCGCGGAACTGCCGGTTCCAGAAGGTCAGCCGGTAGTCGGCATCGAAGATCGCCAGGCCCTGGTCGACCTGCTCCAGCGCGATCCGCAGGAGATCGCGATTGTACTGCAGCGCCTCGGAGGCGTCGTCGAGTAGCCGCAGGGCCGACGGGCTCGACTTGGCGTGGCGCTGGAACAGCAGGGAGAGCACCAGCCGCGAGGAGGCCGAGCCGATCGCCGAGGTCAGCAGCTGCTCCGAGAAGCGGATCGTGGCGCTATCGGCGGGCGCTGCCTCGTCGAGATCGCGCTCTTCGCCCTCGGCAAACCGCGCCAGCGAGCGGTCCGTGCGTTCGGGCCCGAGATAGCGGGCGATCGTCGCGCGGAGTTCGCCGACGGTGACGTCGGCGCGGGTCCGGCGCAGCCCCGCCGCCGGTCCGGCGTCGCTGGAGGCGAAGATCGCCGCCTGGATTCGCTCCAGCGGCTTGGATTGCCGGCTGAGCGAACCGAGGACGAGAAACACGACATTGGCCGACAGGCTGACGAGGCAGCCGTAGAGCAGCGGGTCCATTGCCGGGCCGGGAGCCGCGAGGCCGTCGAGGGAGTCCGCCACGACGGCCGGACCGAACAGCGCCGGCAGCAGCAGCGTGTAGGCCCAGCCGACGATGCCGGCGATGAGCCCCGCCATGGCGCCGCGGGCATTGGCCCGCTTCCAGTAGAGTCCGGCCAGGAACGCAGGCGCCAGCTGGGCGATGGCGGCGAAGGACAGGAGGCCGATCGAGGCGAGGCCGCTGCCGATGCCGGCAAAGCGGTAATAGCCATAGCCGAGGAACACGACGACGAGGATCGCCGATCGCCTGACATTGAGGATCAGCCTTGTCTCGTCGCGCTTGTTGTCGGCGCCGTGGCCGCGGTGCTTGAGAAGCCACGGCAGGACGAGATCGTTCGAGATCATGATCGACAGGGCGACGCTGGCGACGATCACCATGGCGGTCGCCGCGGAAAGCCCGCCGAGAAACGCAAACAGCGCCAGCGCATCCTGGCCCTGCGACAGCGGCAAAGACAGCACGTAGAGATCGGCGTCGACGCTCGGACCAAGCATGAGCACGCCGGCCGCGGCGATCGGCGCGACGAAGATGTTGATCAGCACCAGATAGAGCGGGAACAGCCAGCGGGCGCGGCGGATCTCCTCGCGCGTGCGGTTCTCCACCACTGTCATGTGGAACTGCCGCGGCAACAGCAGGATGACCAGCGCGCTGAGGCCCATGGAGGCGAGAAAATGCCCGCCGATCTGGCCGTCGAACGTCGCTGCGAAGCCCGGGTGCGCCTTCGCCGCGGACAGGAGTTCCCGCGGCTCGAAGAGGACGAAGGTCGCCCAGATGCCGACGGCGAGAAACGCCCCGAGCTTGACCAGCGATTCCATCGCGACGGCCAGCACCAGCCCGTCCTGGTGCTCGGTGGCGTCGGCATGGCGGGTGCCGAAGAGGATGGCGAACACGCCGAGCACCGTCGCCACCAGCAGCGCCAGGTCGGCGAACATCGGCGGCATTTCCGGGGTCGCGGAATAATGCGTCACCAGCGTCGCGACGCTGGTCGAGATCGCCTTCAGCTGCAGCGAGATGTACGGAACCGTGCCGATGATGGCGATGACCGTCGCCAGCGCCGCCACCGAGGGATTCTTGCCGTAGCGCGAGCCGATGAAGTCGGCGACGGTGGTGATCCGCTCGGCCTTGGCGTGGCGCACCAGCCGCTCGATGAAGCGCGGCGCCAGGACGAAGACCAAAATCGGCCCGAGATAGATCGCCAGGAACGACAGCCCTTCGCGCGCGGCGACGCCGACCGAGCCGAAGAACGTCCACGACGTGCAATAGACCGCAAGGCTCAGCGCATACACGCCGGGACGGCTGATGCGTGCCGGTGGCTGGCGCGTAGCGCGCCGATCGCCCCACCAGGCAACCGCGAAGAGCAGCAGCAGATAGACGATCGCCGTGACGACGATGATTCCGCTATGCAAACCGGCCTCCCCGACCGGCGGCGAGAAGCGCCGCAGACGGATCGAAAGAAACACCGGCAGCGCCGCAAGTCCAGTTCCGCCTTTCCCGCCGGCGTTGGTGACAGGACGCTGCGATAGTATGATCGGGCGTCCCGCCGGATTCGGGTCGCGTCAGGGAAAAGCCGATGCTCAAGGAGTTCAAGGAATTCGCCCTCAGGGGCAACATGGTGGACCTTGCCATCGGCATCATCATCGGCGCGGCCTTCTCCGGGCTGGTCAACGCCATCGTCGCCGACCTGTTCATGCCCATCGTGGCGGTCATCACCGGCGGCGTCGACTTCTCGAACAAGTTCATCGCGTTGAGCAGCGGCGTGACGGCGAGCAACCTCGTCGACGCACGCACACAGGGGCCGGTGCTCGCCTACGGCAACTTCCTCACATTGACGATCAACTTCCTGATCGTCGCGTTCATCCTGTTCCTCGTCGTCAAGGCGATGAACCGGCTGAAGCGCCAGGAGGAGGCCAAGCCGCCGGAAATTTCAGAGGTGCCCCGCAACGAGAAGCTGCTCGAGGAAATCCGCGACCTGATGGCGGTCGCGACGGAGCGCACGCCCCGCGTCTGACCGCGGGTCTCGCGATCCGAACCGTCTCGGGGCTTGACTGAATCGGCCGGAAGGCCGAAGGCGAAAACGGGGACGACTAGCCCCGCCCCGACCCTTCCCGGAAGGCCAAGCCATGAGCGATCTTTCACGCCTCAGCCGCGAGGCGGTCGAGGCGCCGGAGAGCGGCATCGTCGCCGTGATGACCTATGCCCGCGGCCGCGAGGGGCTGATCCCGCTCTGGGCCGGCGAGGGCGACCTGTCGACGCCGGCCTTCATCAGCGAGGCGGCCGCCGCCAGCCTTGCCGCCGGGGAGACCTTCTACACCTGGCAGCGCGGCATCCCGGAGCTGCGCCAGGCGCTCGCCACCTATACCGAACGGCTTTACGACCGGCCCACCGCGCCGGAACGGTTCTTCGTCACCGGCTCGGGCATGCAGGCGATCCAGCTCGCCATCGCCTGTGTCGCCAGCGCCGGCGACGAGGTGGTCTATTTGGGCCCCGCCTGGCCGAATTTCGCCGCGGCGGTGAACGTCAAGGGTGCCGTGGCGCGCGAGGTGTCGCTGGACTTCACCGAAGCCGGCTGGCGCCTCGACCTGCAGAAGCTGGCGGACGCCATGGGGCCGAGGACCCGCGCTCTGTTCATCAACACGCCGTCCAATCCGACGGGCTGGACGGCGAACGAGGGCGAGCTCAGGGCAATCCTCGACCTGGCGCGGGCGAACGGCATCTCGGTGATCGCCGACGAGATCTACAACCGCTTCCATTATGCGGGCGGCCGCGCGCCGTCCTTCCACGACGTCATGGACGAGGCCGACTCGATCTTCTTCGTCAATTCCTTCTCGAAGAACTGGGCGATGACCGGCTGGCGGATCGGCTGGATCGAGACCAGCCCCGCCTATGGCGACGTGCTGGAGAATCTCATCCAGTACTCGACCTCGGGTGTCGCGACTTTCATGCAACGCGCCGCCGTCGCGGCGCTGCAGGACGGCGAAAGCTTCGTCGCCAGCCAGGTCGAGCGCGCCGCCAAGGCGCGCGACATCTTCACCGACCGCCTGCTGGCGACCAACCGCGTGTCGATGACGCGGCCGGATGGCGCCTTCTATGCGTTCTTCGCGGTGGACGGCATCAGCGACACGCGGGCGGCGGCCTTCCGGCTGGTCGACGAGGCGCTCGTGGGCCTTGCGCCCGGGACCGCGTTCGGCCCTGCCGGCACGCATTTCCTGCGCGCGTGCTTCCATCGCCGGCTCGACGAGGTCGAGATCGCGGCGGACCGGATCGCGGATTGGATCGGCCGGTCGGCGTGAGGGCCGTTCCCCGGCAGCGGATCGTCGCGCTCGCCGCGACGCTCGTCCTCGCGGCCTTGGCGGGGGCGGCCGGCGTCGTCCTCGGCTTTCCGGTGCCGTGGCTGCTCGGCCCGGTCCTCGTGGTCTCCGCGGCGAGCATTGCCGGCCTCGATACGCGCCTGCCGCTGACCCTGCGCAGCTTCGCCTTCTTCGTGCTGGGGATCCAGGCCGGTTCCGGCGTCACCCCGGCCGTGCTCGAGCAACTGGCGCTGTGGCCGGCCTCCTTCGCCATCCAGATGGTCGGCGTCGTCGTCGTGATCGCCGCGAGCTACGCCTTCCTGCGACGCGGTCTCGGCTGGGATCACCCGACGTCGCTGTTCGCCTCCATGCCGGGGGCGCTGTCCTTCGTGATCGCGGCTGCGGCGCAGACGCGGGCCGACATGGCGCGCGTCGCGGTCGTCCAGAGCGTGCGGCTTTTGATGCTCATCGGGGTGCTGACGCCGACGCTTGCCTGGCTGCAGAGCGATATCGGCATTCTTGCCGCGGGCCATCCCGCAGCGACCCTGCCGGACTATGCGCTGATGTTCGCCTTGTGCGGGATCGGTGCGGTGGCCGGGCATTTCTCCCGCGTGCCCGGCGGCATGATGCTGGGCGCGCTGATCGCCAGCGCCATCCTTCATGGCGGCGGCTTCGTCACTGCGCCGATCCCGCCGGCGCTCGCGGCATTCTGCCTGGTGCTGCTCGGCGCGGTGATCGGCGCGCGGTTGCGCGGCATCGGGCGGCGGGAACTCGCCGGCCTCCTGCCGGCGTCGGTCGGCTCGTTCGTCATCGCCTTGGGTCTGTCGGCGATCGCCGCAGTGGTCGCGATCCTCTCCCTCGGACTCGCGCCCGGCAAGGTGGCGCTGGCCTATGCGCCCGGCGCGCTGGAGGCGCTGACGGTGCTGGCCTTCCAGTTCGATGTCGATCCCGCCTATGTCGCCGCGCATCACGTCGTGCGCTTCCTGGCGATCGCGTTCCTGGTGCCGTTGCTGGCGACCCGTGTCGCCCGCGCGGCGACCGCTGCGGATGGTCCTGACCCGGAAGCCGGGTCAGGCGTCGATGGTGGCAAAGACAGAGGGTGAGGGCGCCGGCGCCTCGCCGCCGGCCGGTCCCCAGAAGATCACCCAGGTGACGAAGTCATCCGACATGTTGAAGAAGCGGTGCTCGATGCCGGCCCGCACGAACAGCGCGTCGCCAGCGGCCACGCTCTCCTCTTCGCCGTCGCGGATGAAGTCACTGGTGCCGGCGGCGACGATGTAGAGCTCGTCCTGGTCGTGCGGCTGCTGGCGATCCTCGCCGCGCGGCGCGAACACCTGCAGCGACATCGTGCCGTGCGCCAGCGCCTCGATGTCGAAGACGCCGTCGGGCCATTCGGCCGTGGCGGGGCGGGGCAGCTTGCCGACGAGGGCAGGGAGAGACAGCTTCATCGAATACCCATGGTGCGAAAGGGCGCCCGTGGGTCTTGCGAAGCGATCAGCCGCCTGCCTGCGAGACCACGAGCGAGGTAACCGCGGACGAACGCTCGGCATGCTGCGGCTGTTCCGTCGAGAACCGGATGCCGACGGTCTGCCAGGTCTCGACCAGCGCGTCCTTGAGCGTTTCGATCAGCCCGTCGCCGTGCAGCGGCGTCGGCGTGATGCGCAGCCGCTCGGTGCCGCGGGGCACGGTCGGATAGTTGATCGGCTGGATGTAGATGCCGTGGCGCTGCAGGAGGTGGTCGCTCGCCTTCTTGCAGAGGTCGGCATCGCCTACCAGCAGGGGCACGATATGCGTGTCGGAGGGCATGACCGGCAGCTTGGCGTCGCTGAACACCGCCTTGGCGCGGGCTGCTTGGCGCTGCTGCGCGTCGCGCTCGCTCTGCGAGGTCTTCAGGTGCCGGATCGATGCGGTGGCCGCGGCGGCGAGCGCCGGCGGCAGCGCCGTCGTGAAGATGAAGCCGGGCGCATAGGAGCGGATCGAGTCGATCAGCGCCCGGGTGCCGGTGATGTAGCCGCCGAGAACGCCGAAGGCCTTGGCGAGGGTGCCCTCGATGACGTCGATGCGCTCGGCGATGCCGTCGCGCTCGGAGATGCCGCCGCCGCGCGGGCCGTACATGCCGACCGCATGGACCTCGTCGATATAGGTCATGGCGTTGTAGTATTCGGCCAGCTCGACGATCTTCTCGATCGGCGCGACGTCGCCGTCCATCGAGTAGACGCTTTCGAAGACGATCAGCTTGGGCCGGGCCGGATCGGCGGCCTTCAGCAGCTCTTCCAGATGCGCGACGTCGTTGTGGCGGAAGATCTGCTTCTTGGCGCCGGACTTGCGCACGCCTTCGATCATCGACGCGTGGTTCAACTCGTCGGACAGGATCAGGCAGTCGGGCAGCAGCTTGGCGATCGTCGAGATTGAGGCCTCGTTGGAGACGAAGCCGGAGGTGAAGACCAGCGCCGCTTCCTTGCCGTGCAGGTCGGCGAGCTCGCGCTCCAGCTCGACCAGCGGATGATTGGTGCCGGAAATGTTGCGCGTGCCGCCGGCACCGGAGCCCATGGCGGTGACGGCCGCCGTCATCGCGGCGATGACGTCCGGATGCTGGCCCATGCCGAGATAGTCGTTGGAGCACCACACGGTGATCTCGCGCGCCTTGCCGTCATGGCGCCAGAGCGCCGTCGGGAACCGGCCCGCAATCCGCTCGAGATCAGCAAACACCCGGTAGCGTTTCTCGGCGTGGAGAGCTTCGATCGCGGACTGGAAATGGCTCTGATAATCGATCATGAGTGCTCCTTGTCAGAACCGTTCTAAGTCGGCCGTCCGGCGAAGTCCATGCCGTAGGGGGGCCTTGCCTGCCCATAAATGTCAATCTGAATTGACAGTAATCGTAATAATAATTGGACACATGCCGGATGGACATGAGCCGGGAGATACGCGCGATCCGGTGGTCGATGAACCAGGTAAACGCCCGGAACCGGGCGCCCGCCGGCCTTGCCGGATGTCGGTCAGTCGGTTGTTTCTCCGCCCGTCGCCGGCAGGCTGTCGCCGGGAAGCACGCCTTCCTTGCGGGGCTCGCGGCGAGCCCGGGCCTGTTCCTTGCGGCGCTTCAGATTGGCGCGGAGCTGTTCCTGGAGTCGTTCCTCCCGGGTCGGTTTGGGCGTGCGTGGTCTCTCGTCGTCGGTCATGTAATTGTTCCGTTTCTAGGAAGCGAGTGTGGGAGCGGCCTTGATCGAGGTCAAATCGCCGCGCCGGCGACGTGATGCGAACGGCGGTTACATCTGCGGTGAAAACCGTTAGATACCCCGCACTTGGCCGGAGCCATCCTGGCCATGCCCGCATCGAGGACGCCAGCCCCATGATCGAACGCGTCGGCTTCGCCGCCGAACTTGCCGCCTATACCGATCGGCATGGGCCGGTCACCATAGGTCTTGCCGGCGCGGGACAGATGGGCACCGACATCGTCGTCCAGGTGGCCCTGATGGCGGGCGTGAGGATCGGTGCGGTGGCGGCCAAAAGCCCGACCCGTCCGATGGCGGCGATCGCCATGGCCGGCCACGACGACGGACACGGCGCGATCGTCTCGGGCGCCGAGGCCATCGACCGGGCGATCGAGGCGGGGCGCATCGCCGTGACCGACGATCTCGGGGCGCTTTGCGCCAGCGGCCATATCGACGTGATCGTCGATGCCACCGGCAGCCCGGAGATCGGCACGTTCCTGGCGCTGGAAGCCATTTGCAATGGCAAGCATATCGTCATGCTCAATGTCGAGGCCGACATCACCGTCGGCCGGTTGTTGGCGCGCAAGGCGCGGGAGGCCGGTGTCGTCTATACCGGCTCGGCCGGCGACGAGCCGGCGGCGACGCTGGAACTGATCGGCTTTGCCCAGAGCCTCGGCATGGAGGTCATCGCCGCCGGCAAGGGCAAGAACAACCCGCTGCGCCATTCCGCCGTGCCGGAGGAGTACGAGGAAGAGGCGCGCGCCCGCGACATGAATGCGCGGATGCTGGTCGAGTTCATCGACGGCTCGAAGACCATGGTGGAGATGACCGCCATCGCCAATTGCACCGGCCTCAAGCCCGACGTGCCCGGCATGCACGGGCCGGAAGCGACGGTGGACAATCTCGGCCAGATTCTCTGCACCGAAGAGGATGGCGGCATCCTGTCGCGGTCCGGCTGCGTCGACTACACAATCGGCAAGGGCGTCGCGCCGGGCGTGTTCTGCATCGTCAAGCCGCGCCATCCGCGGGCTATCGATCGGATGGCCGATCTCAAGGTCGGTCCCGGTCCCTGCTTCGCCCTCGTCCGGCCGTTCCACCTGACCAGCCTCGAGACGCCCCTCTCGGCCGTCCGCGCCGTCATGTACCAGCGCCCCGACATGGTGCCGATCGACCGGCCGGTCGCCGAATGCGGCGCCGTCGCCAAGCGTCGGCTGATGCCGGGCGAGACGCTGGGACGGATCGGCCAGTCGGACTATCGCGGCTACGCCATGACCTGGGCCGACGGGCGCGCCAGGCGGGCTTTGCCGCTGGGCCTGGCGGAAAAGTCCCGCGTCACGGCGATCGTCGAGCCCGGCGATCTCCTCACGCACGACAACTGCACCGCCGATACCAGCCTGCTCGTCACCCGGATGCGCGCGGATCTTGATGCCGCCGACGAGCCGTACCTCGCCTGATCCTCGCGCCCCACGGCGCCTGCGCATCGTTTCATGGAACTGCCACGGCTCGGTCGGTCGCGACGGTCGCTGCGACCCGGAACGCACGCTTGCGGTCATCGCCGCGCTCGAGCCCGACATCCTCGCGTTGCAGGAGGTCGACGGCCGCTCGCATCTCGGACGCCGGAAACGGGCCTTCGAGTTCTTCGCCGAGCGCCTTGGTGGGCACAGGGTCGAAGCGCGCACCGTGCGACGGGAGCAGGGCGACTACGGCCATCTGCTCTGGTCGCGCGGCGCGATCCGGGACAGCCGCGTCCATGATCTGCCCGGCGGCGGCTTCGAGCGCCGCGCGGCGGTGGATGTCGTATGCGAGACGGCGCTTGGACCGGTGCGGATGATCGCCACGCATCTCGGTCTGGGGCCGCGGAACCGTCGCGTGCAGGCGGGCTTCCTTGCCTCGACGATCGGGACGGATGAGGGGCAGGTCGTCGCGCTCGGCGATTTCAACGAGTGGCGCCGGGACGGCGCGGTCGACGCCGCGCTGTCGGCGCCGCTCCCGGTCCGCGCCTCGGTGCCGAGCTGGCCGGCGCGCTGGCCGCTGGTTCACATGGATCGGCTTTACGCGTCGGCGTCCCTGCAGGTGACAATCCTGCCGGTGCCGGCGTGGATGGCGGCGGCATCCGACCATCTGCCGCTGGTCGTCGAGCTTCAGCAGGCCTGATCAGGGCAGGGTGGGAACTTCGCCGGACGTCGTCGCCCGGATCGCCTTCTCCAGGCTCTTCACCAATGTCTGCCGCTCATCCGCGCCAAGGCCGTCAAGGGCATCGGCGACCTTGCGGAGCGGATCCTTCTTGAGCAGCGTCAGACCGCGATCCGTCAGCTCCAGCTGTTCGGCCCGGCCACGCCCGATCGTGCCGCGCTTGATTAGATAGCCTTTGGTGATCAATGTCCGGACGGTCCGTGCTACCGCACCGGAAGCCAGTCCCTGGAACCGCGCTAGATCGATCGCGGTGCGCCGCTCCGGAGCAGCCAGCTGCACATAGCGAAGCGCGGCCCATTGTGCGGGAAACAGATGCGACGCGTAGCCCTGCGAATGCAGTCGTCGCGCCATCTGCTCCAGCAGGGCTGCCAGCACACCCGTCGAGATTTCCTCAGTTTCCAATAGTGTAAGGCCAATTTAGTTTCGCATCGCGCGACAAGCGCTTCGCTTCGAACAACCTACGGTACACGCTACTAAGGTAGCATAAATGTGGCGCGAGGTATTTAAGGCAATTTATGCATTACCGGGTTTAGTGGTGGTCCGCTCTGGCACTGTCCTGTAGCCGTTGAGCTTCATTTGCTCACTCGACGAATAAGAGCAGGTCATTTCGATCGGTTATATTAACGTTGCATGGCCTGGTATCACTCGAACCATTGGGGTTACCTCACTGGGACAGGGCTCCGGCGAAGTGACAGGCGCTCCTGCGAGATGGTCCGACCCGGCGCAGTAGAGGTTCCTCGGCGCAGATCGGGGCGGCAATGGGGCAGAAGCCGCGATAGAGGCACCCGCTTGCCGCAGGTGCGGCGAATCCAGCGTCCCGCGCGTCGGCCGGTCGAGGCTTCAGCGATTCGGGCCTGTCCAACGCGGGTTCGGCCAGGGCAAGCGCCCGCGTGTAAGGATGTCTGGGATCGACGAAGATCGCCTCGGCAGGCCCCGTCTCGACGATCCGTCCCCGGTACATGACGGAAACGATATCGGCGATCGCGGCGACAGCGGAGAGATTATGGCTGATGAACAGGATCGCCAGCCCCTCCTGATCCGAGAGATCGAGGAACAGGTTCAGGATCTGCGCCTGTACGGAAAGATCGAGCGCCGAGACCGCCTCGTCCGCGACCAGCAGCTTCGGGCGGGTGACCAGTGCCCGGGCAATGGCGATGCGCTGGCGTTGCCCGCCGGAGAATTCGTGCGGCCGGCGCATCGCGTCCGAAGCAGCGAGCCCGACGCTTTCGAGCACGACCTCGACCCGTGCCATACGCTCCGCCCGCGACAGCTTCGGCACGACAAGATGCAGCGGCTCGGCGACGATACGGCCGACACGTTGGCGCGGGTCGAGCGAGCCGTAGGGGTCCTGGAAGACCATCTGGATCTCCCGCCGCCTCGCCCGCAGCGCGGCAGCAGGCAGATCGTGCAGATCGTCCCCCTCGAGCAGCACGCGCCCGCTGCTCGGCCGGTCCAGCGCCGTGACGATGCGCGCCAGGGTAGACTTGCCGCTGCCGCTCTCACCGACGATGCCGTGGATCTGCCCCGCGCTCACCTCCAGGCTGACGCGGTCGAGCGCCGGCAAGGGCGGTCGACGGCTGAACAGCCCGCCGCCGGCGTAAAGCTTCGAGACCGCATCGACGGCGAGCAGCGACGCGCTCATGGCCTGGCGCCTTCGCGCGTCGCCCGGATGCAGCGCACGGCCCGCTCTGGTCCGATCGCCCGCCAGGCGGGCTCGCCGTCGTCGCAAGCCGGGATGTGCTCGGGGCAGCGATTGGCAAATCGGCAGCCGGGCGGGAGCGCGCCGAAGGCCGGCACGGTGCCGGCGATGACCGCCAGGCGCTGGCGGCCGGCGCCCGCGTCTGTTCGCCGGCGCGGCATCGCGCCGATCAGGCCGCGCGTATACGGATTGGCCGGTTCGGCCAGCAGCGCACTGGTCGGCGCTTCCTCGAAGCGGGTTCCGGCATAAAGCACCAGCGTCCGGGCGACGGTCCGGGCGATGACCCCAAGATCATGGCTGACGAGGATCAGCGCCATGTTCGCCTCGGCGACGAGCTCGCCGAGAATGTCCAGCACGTCCCGCTGCACCGTCACGTCGAGCGCCGTCGTCGGCTCGTCGGCGACCAGCAGCGAGGGCGATCGCGCCAGTGCGATGGCGATTATGACACGCTGGCGCTGGCCGCCGGACAATTCGTGCGGAAAGGCGTCGATGCGGTTCGCCGCATCCACGATGCGCACTCGGTCGAGCAGCGCCAGCGCCCCGGCGCGGGCCGCCGCCGGGCGCGCCCCGTCCAGCCGCAGCCCCTCGGCGATCTGGTCGCCGATCCGCATCGCCGGGTTGAGCGCCGTCATCGGCTCTTGGAAGATCATCGCAATCCGTCGGCCCCTGATCGCGCGGAGTTCCGCCTCGCTCGCCCCGACGAGGTCGCTGCCCTCGAAACGGATGCTGCCGCTGAGGACCGCGGATCCGGGCAGGAGTCCGATCAGCGCCAGCGCCAGCAGCGACTTGCCGGAACCGGATTCGCCGACGATGCCGAGCGTCTCGCCTGCCGCAAGATCGAAGCCGACATCGTGAAGGATCGGCAGGAGCGATCCGTCCGGCTGGGCCAGCGACACGCCGAGATTCGCGACGGAGAGCAGCGGGCTCATCGACCGAGGTCCCGGCGCGGATCGAGGCGGTCGCGCAGGCCGTCGCCCAGGAGGTTCAGCCCAAGCACGGCGATGGCGATCGCCAGCCCCGGCGCGACGGCGAGCCAGGGCGCGGTGGTCAGATAGGTCTGCGAATCGGCCAGCATCCGGCCCCAGCTGGGCGCCGGCGGCGCCAGGCCGAGGCCCAGGAAGCTGAGCCCTGCTTCGGTCAGGGTTGCGAGGCCCAGCTGGATCGTCGCCTGGACGATCAGGTCGCCCGAGATGTTCGGCAGCACGTGCTCGACCGCGATGCGCGGACCGCTCTTGCCGGCGCCCCGCGCGGCGAGGATGTAGTCGCGGGCGAGAATCCGCATCGCCGCGCCGCGGGTGATGCGGGCGAACACCGGAACCATGAACACGGCGATCGCGACGATGGCGTTGATCATGCCGGTCCCGAGCAGGGCCGCCAGCATCATCGCGGAGAGGATCGGCGGAAACGCGAAGACGACGTCCATCGCCCGCATCACCCCGGCCTCGATCCAGCCGCGGCGCGACGCCGCGATCAGGCCGAGCAGCGTGCCGAGACTGGCGCCGATGGCGACGGCGGTAACGGCGATCACCAGCGAATTCACCGCCCCCGCCATCAGCAGCGACAGCACGTCCCGGCCCAGCTGGTCGGTGCCGAGAAGGCCACCCGTCAGGGGCGGGCGGAGCCGGGCGGCGATGTCGAGCTTCGTCGGAATGGCCGGCGTCCATACCAGCGACAGCAGCGCGACGGCGACAATCCCGGCGACGATCGCGCCGCCGACGGCGAGGCGCCATCCGGGTGCGGTGCCGCGCATCCGCGTCGCTCCGACGACGACGCTCATGCCGACGCCCTCAGCCGCGGATCGAGCACGAGATAGGAGAGATCGACCAGGAAGTTCACTACGATGACCAGCGCCGCCAACAGCAGCACGACGTCCTGCATGACGACCAGGTCGCGCTGCTGCAGCGCCTGCAGGGCGAGGCGGCCGAGGCCGGGGAGGCCGAAGACGTTCTCGACCAGCACCGCGCCGGCGATCAGGAAGGTGAATTGCAGGCCGACGACCGTCACCACCGGCAAGAGCGCGTTCGGCACCGCGTGACGCCAGAGGGCCGCGCGCTTCGTCAGGCCCTTGGCGCGCGCGGTCCGCACGAAATCCTCGTGCAGCACGTCGAGGACCGCCGACCGTGTGACGCGGGTCAGCACGCCGGCCTGCGGAAGCGCCAATGCGATGGCAGGCAGCGCCAGGGCGGCAAGGGCCGGCGGGATGCCGGCATCCCAGCCCGGAAAACCACCGGACGGCATGATCCCGAGGGTCGAGGCAAAGACCAGGATGAGCAGGATGCCGACCCAGAAATTCGGCATCGCGACGCCGATCTGGGCGACGCCGGTGGCCAATAGATCCCAGGCACTGCCGCGCCGCGACGCCGCGAGAATGCCGAGCGGCAGCGCCAGCGCGACCGACAGGACGATCGCCATCAGCGCCAGCGGCAGCGTTACCCCCAACCGGTCGAGGATCAGGCCTGCCACCGGGCCGCCATAGGTGGTGGAGGTGCCGAGATCGCCTGTCAGCACGCCGCCAATCCAGGCGGCAAAGCGCAGCGGCAGCGGCTGGTCGAGCCCGAGCTCGAGGCGCAGCGCCGCCAGCGTGTCGGGTCGTGCAGAGGTGCCGAGCATGATCGCTGCCGGATCGCCTGGCAGCACGTCCATGACCAGGAATATTACGACCGATACCGCCAGCAGCGTGACGACGAGGCCGGCGAGCCGCCAGGCGATCATCCGCAGCATGGACGGGTCAGTCGGTCCACGCGACGTCGGTCAGGTCGTTGGAAGGGATCGGCTCGTTCTCCCAGAGACCGGTGAGGGCGGCGTTCCAGACGCCGAGCTTCGGCATCACGAAGAGGTAGAGGGCCGGCACCTCGTCGGCGAGGATGCGCTGTGCCTCGCCGTAGCGGGCAATCCGCTCCGCCGGATCGGTGGCGGTCTCCGCCGCGACGATGGCGGCGTCGAAGGCCGGGTTGGCATAGCCGAAATAATAGTCCGGCCGCGCGTAGATCCCGATGTCGAGCGGCTCGGCATGGGCGACGATGGTCATGTCGAAATCATGCCGGGTGAACACCTCGTCGACCCAGCGTGCCGGAAACTCGGTGGGGACGATCTGAAGCGTCACGCCGATATCGGCGAAGAAGGCCTGCAGTACCTCGGCGGAACGGCTCGCATAGGCCATTTGCGGCGCCTTGATCGTCAGCGCGAACCCGTCCGGATAGCCCGCCTCGGCGAGCAGTTGCCGCGCCGCCACCGGATCGTAGGCGTAGGTGCCGGTAAGATCGACATAGCCCGGATCGTTCGGCGCGTAATGACTGCCGATCGGCTCGCCATAGCCGGCATAGACTCCCTGGATCAGCGTCTCGCGATCGACGGCCATCATCAGCGCCCGGCGGACCCGCGGATCGTCGAACGGTGGTTTGCGGCCGTTCATCCCGGCGACGACCTTCAGTTCTGTGCTGCCGACGACCGTGGCGAGATCGGCTTCGCCCTCCAGCGTCGCGTAAAGCTCCGGTGCGCCGAATTCCGGGAAGGCGTCGATGTCGCCGCTGCGGATTGCCGCGGCCTGCGCCTGGGGGTCGGCGACGAAGCGGAACGTCGCGCCCGCCAGCGCCGGGACGTCATCGGCGTTCCAGTAGTCCTCGCGGCGTCTGAGCTCGATCCGATCGCCCTGCCGCCACTCGGCCAGCGCGAAAGGCCCTGTGCCGACCGGCCGGACATTGTTGGTTGCGGCGGAACCGGGCTCGACCATCACCGCCGCCGGCCAGGCGAGCCAGTAGAGCAGGTTGCCGGTCGGCTGCGACAGCGTCACGGTGAGCGTCTGCGGATCCGTCGCCTCGACCGTCTCGATCGTCGCGAAGAACTGCTTCTGCGGGTTGGTCGAGCTCTCGCCACGCGCCCGGTCTAGCGCGAACTTCGCCGTTTCGGCGGTGAAGGCCGCGCCGTTGGAGAAGCTGACGTCCGGCTCGAGCGTGAAGACGTAGGTTAAACCGTCCTCGGAGATCGTCCACGCGCGCGCCAGCTGCGGCTGCACGTCGCCGTCGCGGTCGATCCGGGTCAGGCCCTCGTAGATGTTCTGCCAGGTCACCTGACCGATGGCGACGGGCGCCGCAGCGGTCGGGTCGAGGCCGGCGGGCTCGATCGCCATGCCGATGGTCGCCGTGTCGCGCGCCTGCGCCAGGGCGGCATCGGGCAACGCGGCGAGGGCCATCACGAGGGCGGCGAGAACCCGAAGGCCGGCGACGGGACGGATCGGCATGGAGCGGCTCCGGAATGTGTGGAAGGACGAACGGGCAGGGCTGGCGGCCGGCGCGACTGCCCTGCGGCATTCGGACGGAAAACCCGCCCGGGTGCAAGACACGACGCCAATTCTTGCGCGGCTCGTCAGACGGGAACGCGAAGCCAGTAGATCCGCAGCGGCTGGGTGAGAACCTTGCGGCCGGACGCGTCGGTCGTCGCGCGTGCGGCAAACAGCCGGGCCACCTCGTCGCGCTTTTCCTCGATGATGGCGGCGCGTGACGGGGCGATCGCCTCCAGCCGCTGGATGAAGGCCTCGGCATCCGCATAGGGCTGGTTGCGCCGGTAGACGACGTTGCCGCGCAGTTCCAGCAATTGCGACCGCACCGCGTCGGCGACGGCCCGCGCCGCGGCGTCCAGCACGGCCGTCTCGTCTTCCACCGGCCGCATCACCTCGTGTTGCGGCCCCTCGGCCAGCGGCTCGACGACGAAGATCGTCCCGCCGCGGCGGGTGACCCGGGCGGCTTCGCCGAGAGCCTTGGCCATCTGCTCGACAGGCACGTGATGCAGCGAGTTGACGAATACCGCCGCGTCGAAGCCGGCGTCCGCAAACGGAAGGGCCTCGGCACCGCCGATGTCGAACCGGGCGCCCCGAAAATCCGCCTTGGCGCGCTCGATCGCTTCGGCATTCGGGTCGATGCCGGTGACGGCAAAGCCGCCATCGCTCAGCGCCCTGGCAAGACCACCGCTGCCGGCGCCGATGTCGAGCACCGTGCGCGCCTTCTCCTCGGCGAGCCCCGCCGCGATTACCGCCGCCGTGTCGCCGGCGGCGAAAGCCTTATCCAGAGTACCCGGTGTCAGCACGATCGTTCTCCTCGCGAGGCCAGCCCCCTCGCGCCGACATAGGCGACGCGGCGCCAAAGAGCGAGGCCGAAGCGATTCCGGTTTGACCCTGATCAGGGCCATGCGACGCTGGCTGGCGCTAGCTTGGCCCCATCGTGCCTCGCGCCTCGCCGCACGATCCGCAGACGCCCACACGACGGAGACCCGATGAGCATCCGCAACTTCGACGCGATCTTCGCGCCGCGCGCCATCGCGCTGGTCGGCGCCAGCAACGAGCCGGGGACGGTCGGCCGGGTGCTGGCGGAGAACCTGCTGCGCGGCGGCTTCGCCGGACCGGTGATGACCGTCAATCCGCACGAATTCGCCATCCAGTCGACGCTGAACTACCGCTCGATCGATGCCTTGCCGATTACCCCGGACCTCGCCGTGGTGGCGACGCCGGCAGCCTCGGTGCCGGGCGTCATCGGCGAGCTGGCGCGGCGCGGCTGCCGCGCGGCCGTGGTGATCAGCGCCGGGCTGGGGATCGACGAGCATGGCCACGACCTCAAGCGCGAGATGCTGGAGGCCGCCCGGCCGCATCTGATGCGCATCGTCGGGCCGAACTGCATCGGCGTGATCTCGCCGGCCAAGGGGCTCAACGCCAGCTTCGCGCATCTGACGCCGCGATCCGGCGACATCGCGCTGGTCAGCCAGTCCGGGGCGATCGTCACGTCGGTGCTGGACTGGGCCGACGAGCGCGGCATCGGCTTCTCGCACGTGATGTCGCTCGGCGACATGGGCGACGTCGATTTCGGCGACATGCTGGATTTCCTCGCCGGCGACCGGGCGACCCGGTCGATCCTGCTCTATGTCGAGAACGTCACCCACGCGAAGAAATTCATGTCGGCGGCGCGCATCGCCGCGCGCGCCAAGCACGTCGTGGTGATCAAGGCCGGACGCAGCGCCGAGGGCGCCCGCGCCGCGCAGTCGCATACCGGGGCGCTAGCGGGGTCTGACGCCGTCTACGACGCAGCTTTCCGCCGCGCCGGTCTCCTGCGGGTCGGCCAGCTCGACGAGATGTTCGAGGCCGCCGCGACGCTGGCGACGCGGCTGCGCGTCGTCGACGACCGGCTGACCATCCTGACCAATGGCGGCGGCGCCGGGGTCCTCGCCGTGGATGCGCTGGAGGCCGAGGGCGGCCGGCTGGCACCGCTCAGCGATGCGGCGATCGCCCGGCTCGACGCGGTGATGCCGTCCACCTGGTCGCGCGGCAATCCGGTGGACATCATCGGCGATGCGGACGGCGCGCGCTACGCCGCGGCCCTCGACATTCTCGGCGAGGAGCAGGACAGCGACGCCATCCTGGTGATCAATTGCCCGACTGCCGTCGCCAGCCCGATGCAGGGCGCGCAGGCGGTGGCCGACGCGGTGGTGCAGCGGCCGCAGCGACCGATCCTGACCACCTGGCTCGGCGGAACCGCCGCGGCGCCGGCCCGGGCGTTCTTCGCCGCCCGCAAGATTGCCACCTTCGACGGGCCGGACAAGGCGATCCGCGCCTTCATGCATCTCCATCGCTACCGACGGAACCAGGAGATGCTGATGGAGACGCCGGCAGCGGGCGTGGTGATCGGCCCCGACGACCTCGAGGCGGCGCGCGCGATGGTGCAGCAGGTCCTGGCGACGGGGCGCACGGTTCTCACCGAGCCGGAGTCCAAGCAGCTCCTGTCCTTGTTCGGCATCCCGATCGTCCAGACGCTGCTGGCGGCGGACCCGGAGGAGGCCGGCCGACGCTTCGGCGAAGTCGGCGGACCGGCGGTGCTGAAGATCGTCTCGCCGGCGATCAGCCACAAATCCGACGTCGGCGGCGTCCGCCTGAACATCCGCTCGGCCGAGGAGATGGAGGCGGCGGCGCGGACGATGCTGGAAACGATCCGGCAATCCCTGCCGGATGCGCCGCTGGAAGGCTTCTCGGTGCAGCCGATGGTGGTCCGCGCCGATGCGCAGGAACTCATCGCCGGCATCGCGTCCGATCCGACCTTCGGGCCGGTGATCCTGTTCGGGCGCGGCGGCAAGGCGACGGAGGTGATCGGCGACCGGGCGATCGGCCTGCCGCCGCTCAGCTCGGTGCTGGCGCGCGAGATGATCGCCTCGACGCGGATCTCCAAGCTGCTGGCCGGCTTCCGCGACGTGCCGCCGGTGCCGCTCGACCGCATCGTCGACGTGCTCTTCCGCCTTTCCGAGTTGGCGGTGCTGCTGCCGGAAGTCGCCGAACTCGACATCAACCCGCTTCTGGCCAATGCCGGCGGGGTGATCGCCCTCGACGCGCGCGTCAGCGTCCGGCCCGCCTCCGCGGCCCTGGTCGGCCCGGCAATCCGCCCCTATCCGCGCGAGTTCGAGCAGATGATCGAGATCGGCGACGGCACCTCGCTGCTCCTGCGGCCGATCCGCCCGGAGGACGAGGCGGCGCTGGCCGCAATGGTCGAGCGCTGTACGCCGCGCGATCTCCGGCTGCGCTTCATGGGACAGATGCGGGCATTCCCGCACCAGACGGCGGCGCGCTTTTCGCAGATCGACTACGACCGCGAGATGGCGCTGGTGGCGATGGGCGAGCCCGACGAAGCCGGTAGGCTCTCGATCCTTGGTGTCGTGCGGCTGGTCTCCGATCCCGAGAACGAGGCGGCGGAATTCGCCGTGCTCGTGCGCTCCGACATGAAGGGGCGCGGCCTCGGCTACCGGCTGATGACGGCGATCCTCGACTACGGCCGTCGGCGCGGCCTGCAGCGCGTCTATGGCGAGATCCTGCGCGAGAACGCCACTATGCTGCGCATGGCGCGCGAGCTGGGCTTCGAAACGGAGGAGGGCGACCCGCAGGACGACACGGTCAAGGTCGTCGTGGCGTTCGACGCCCGGACGCCTGCATGACGCGGGGCCTGCCCGCCGAACTCACGCGATGGCGGACCGGATCCAGGCGACGGCCTCGTTCAGTGAGGCGAAGGGCGGCAGCTTGGTTCCCGTCGGATCACACCGGCCAAACCCTGCCTCCAGGAACCAGTGCCCGTCATGGGAGCCGTAATGCTCGCCGCTTAGCTGGGTGAGCACGGCCACCAGCACCCCGTCGACGAAGACGATCTGGCCATCCAGTTGCTCGGCCCCGCAGGCGATCGGCGCGGACTGACATGAGAGAACTTGTTCCACCGCCTGGAATCCCGTCGTCGATTGACTGGGACAATACGCCGCGCGGGCCCTCCGGTTCACGAAATTGGTGAAAATCTCCTCAGCCGGGAAAGCATCTGCGGCTCTCGCAGCGCCGAGCGGTGGGCCGATGATGGCAACCCGTCGCGTGCCGAATGCGCGATGCTCGTCTCGGGAAATCGGCTAAGGGAGTGGCAGCAGCCAGGAGGCAAAGGATGCGTTTCTTCGATTTCAGTTCGTGGCAGAGCGTGCTCACGACCATGCTCGGGATCGCCATATTCGCGCTGGTCGGCGTCGGCATTCGCGTCTTGATGATGCTCACGCTGCAGCAGCGCCAGCAGCGGATGAACCGGCAGATCAACGAGCGCCTCAAGACGCTGATCGCGGCGTATCGAACGCTGGGCGGCTCGTTTACCGGCGAGCTGACAGTCAGTCCGGGGCATCTGCGGGACCTTCGCGGCGGCGCCGAGGGCCAAACCACCGAGCCGGCAGACCTGCCGGCGGCTGCGCCCTCCGATCGTCCGCGCCGCATTCGCGATGCCGTCGAGGCGGCCTTGTCGGATATCCTGCTGCTGGGGACAGAAGAGCACGTGCGCCTCGCCGGAAAGGCGGCAAGCGACATGGCGGCCGGCCGGCCGATCCATACGGCGGAGCTGGTCATTTCGCTGCGCAACTACGTCCGCAAGGCGCTCGACCTCGATCCGATCCCCGCGGCGGTGGCGATACCCCTGCAAGGCCCGACGAGACTGCAGGGCGGGCAGGGTCGCGGCGGCGGAAGGGGTGACGCAGGCAAGGGCGGCGGCGGCGCAGGCGGCGGCGGAATGGGCGGCGACGGTGGAATGGGGATGGGCGCGGGACAGAAGTCCGACCCAACGACCGGAAACTAGAGGACGGGCCGGATCAGGGTGCTACAGGGCCGGTGGGGCGGGCGCCGTCTGCTGCTGGGCAGGCGAGGTGCCGGGCGCTGCCTGCTGGGCAGGCAGATCGCCGGGCGCTGCCTGCTGCTGCACGCTGCTGTCGGCGGGGGCGCTGCTGCGCAGGTCGTAAAGGATCAGCGCGGCGACGCCGAGACCGACAATCGCCAGCACGACATAGCCCGCCGCCGATCGGTCCGAAGCGGATCGGTCCTCGTAGTCGTGATCTTTCGGCATCGTCTCTCCCTGAGCGGCTGCGAAACGGCATCAGAGTAACCGGCGAAAGCGTGCGCCACGAAGGTAGCGCACGCTTTGTGGGCCGTTATTCAGCCGGCGGGACGACCACGGGCGCTGTGCCCTCTTCGGTCACCATCGGCACGACCTCTGCCTCTTCCTCGTCGAAGGAGCCAAGGGCCCATGCCAGCAGGATCAGCGCGAGGATCACGGCAATGGCGATGCCGATCCATTTGCCGACGCTGCTCTTGTTCTCGGTCGTGGTTACTTTCGGGTCACGGTAATTGCTCACGGGATAATTCCTTGATTGAATTTCTGGATCAGAACGGGATCAGTTGTCGCTCAGCGACGAGCCGCGACGGTAGGACCGCACGTCGGAGCCGGTGTAGGCGGGGTCCCGCTCGGCGCGCAGCGCCGGGTCGACGGTCCGGGTCGTGTCGCTGGGTGCGAGGAAATCGTAGTCGCGGAATTCCTCGTCGCGCGCGTCGAGATTGTGAGCTTCGGCTTCCGGGCGGCGCATGATGGCCTGGATGCGCTCGATCCGATCGTCGCCGGCATTGACCGAGACGACGTAGTCGCCGTTCCGGATGCTCGCCTGGTACGTCCGGGCGTCCGCGTCCGGCAGATGCAGGTCATGGATCGCGTCGTTGTAGCGCGTGTGGTCAGTGTCGGTGGCGTCGACGCGGCGGTCGTGATCCGGGATCACGTGGATGTGGCCGCTCGAAACGCCCTCCGCTTCGAGTTCCTGGCGAACCAGTTCGGCGACAGCGTGGGTGCGGTAAATGGCGGTTACGTTGCGGTTCATGTTTTGCCTCCTGAAACATTATCGTTGTGAGGCTAATCCAGCCGGCCCTTTGGAGTTCCATAGGCAATCGAGCACCCGTGCCGAACTCGGACGGCGCCGCTTCACAGTCCAGTTGCTGGAATGTCTGCAGTGAGCGTCAGGAGGCATTCGAGACTATCGGGCCCGGAGCGGTTTCGGCACTCACGCGATACTTCGCGGTGACAGACGAATTCTCTAGGGCGTCCTCGAGGCCAGATTAGCGGGCGCTAATGATGGCGCCCGCGAATGCGGTGGGCTTGCTGCGGGAGGCGCGGAAACGCCATCTCTCGACGGGATGAGGTCGGTGTCCCCCGATCCATGCAGAACGACGCGATTTCTCCCGGCCAACTTGGCCTGATAGAGGGCCGCGTCCGCCTGGTTCTGCAGTTTTTCCGGTGAGATATCGGCGCCAGGCACCTTGACCGCCAGTCCGATGCTCACTGTCACGAAGGGCGACGTCTGGGATGTAGGATTGGGCAGTGCCGCAGCTTCGACGGCCAGGCGGATCCGTTTGGCCGCCGCGAGGGCACCCCGCTCACCGGCTCCGGGAAGGACCACCAGGAACTCTTCGCCGCCATAGCGCGCCAGATGATCGTTTCCCCGGCGCAGGCAGCCCTGGATGATGGCCGAGACCGCCACGAGACAGCGGTCGCCTTCGGCATGGCCGAGGTGGTCGTTGAGGTTCTTGAAATCGTCGAGGTCGCACATCAGCAAAGCGACGGCTGCAGGGGCCGACTCATGACCGACCCAGATGTCGTCGAGGATTTCCTTCATCCAGCGCCGGTTCGCTGCCCCCGTCAGCGGATCCGTCCGTGCCAGCTGCTCCAGCCGGTCATTGGCTTCGGCAAGGTCTTCGACGCGCTTGCGGTCGCGGAGCTCCAGCAGAAATGCCTTCTGAGCCAGGAGCGTCATCGTCCGTCGAGCGACGACCGTGGCAATGATGCCGCTGGCGAAGAACAGCGCGCCGTCCACTGCACTCGAAAGGGCGATGCCGGGATTCTGGAACTGGAAGAAGACATAGATCCCCATGGCGATCGCCGCGATCGTCACGGTCCAGGCAAGGGGCACGCTGAAGATGATGATGCCGGTGATCGCCACGAACAGCATGATGTTCAGATGGCGCTCGTAGAACTCGCCGCCCGCACTGACGCCGGCGAGGGCGATTGAAAGGAGGATGAGTGCCATCCCGCCGACGAGGGAGAGTTGCTGCAGCCAGAGGGCACGCGGCTGCCGCCAGAGGAGCAGGACGGCGATGGCTACCGGCGGGAGGATGGTGGCCGGGAGTATCATCGACGCAGAGATGGCTTCGGGAAGCGTCAGCAGGCTGAGCACCAGGGTCAGCATGGCGAGGATCGCGACCCATTTCATCCATGAGCGGATGATCGTCGCCGTCTGCGGCCAGGAACGCTCGCGAAACAGCCGGTGGATTTCGCCGGTCAAGCGCACACTGCGCGTGCGTCCAGCCAAAAGCCGCTCGACCTCGGCCATGACGGCGGGATTCGGCACGGCCAGGGGCGGACGAGCATGTCCGTGCGTCGGGGTCGCGAGCGCCGTGTGCTTCTGAATGGTCATGGAAGCCAACTTTCGGAAACTTGCCGTGTCGATCTCGGCTAGTCCCGGGATGTCGAACCGTGATCGCCGCGTCCAGCGCAGATCCGATCATGAAAGACATAGGGCGGAGGCGAGCGAAAGCTATCGCCATCCGCCGTCGATTCTGCTGCGGCGACCATTATGGCGCGACAGGCAGGCATGGTCGGGTTCACCGTTGAAGGGTATCAGGCGACGCGCGCTTGGCCGACGCCGGTTCGGCTGGATAGCTCCGTCTACGAGACCGCCGAGGTCGCGTCCCCAATGAAAGACACTCCTTCAGTGGATCGCCGTATTCGATTTTTGGGAAGAAGTCGGATGGTGGGCGTGACAGGGATTGAACCTGTGACCCCTTCGATGTCAACGAAGTGCTCTCCCGCTGAGCTACACGCCCATCCGACGGAGCGGCATAGATCACAGGACCAAAGCCGCCGTCAATAGTCTTCCGCCACGGGACGAAAACGCGCCCCGTGTGGCGGGTTTCAGGCAGCGTCGGCCAGCATCTTCGCCACTTCGTCCACCAGTTCGCGCAAGTGGAACGGCTTCGACAGGATCTTGGCGTCCTTGGGAGCCTTCGAATCGGGGTGCAGTGCGACGGCGGCGAAGCCGGTGATGAACATGACCTTCAAATCGGGATCGAGTTCGGTGGCGCGACGCGCCAACTCGATCCCGTCCATCTCCGGCATGACGATGTCGGTCAGGAGCAGCGAGAACGGCTCCTCGCGCAAGCGCTCGTAGGCGCTGCCGCCATTGTCGTAGGTGACCACCTCGTAGCCGGCGCGTTCCAGCGCCTTGGCGAGGAAGCGGCGCATGTCGTTGTCATCTTCGGCAAGTAGGATCTTTGACATTCACGTTATCCGCATGCGCCGTGGCAACGATCCCGGCGGCTGGTTCGTTCATAAGCCAATCCCATAGCAGAATGCCCGAACATTTTCTAAAAGGAATGGCCGGCGTGGGCCCGGTTTGTAAAATTTTGCAGGGCAGTCACCGAAAGGGGCGAGATTGGGGAACGTGCCAACAGTCAGGACCGCCAGCGGCGACGTCCCGGCCTATGAACTCATCGAGCCCGCCGAAGCACGCATTCCCTTCGTCTTCTGCTCCCCCCATTCCGGCAGCGATTATCCGCTGGAGCTGATCGCCGCCACGCGACTCACCGACCAGACCGTCCGCCGCTCGGAGGACCTCTTCGTCGACCGCCTGTTCGACTTCGTGCCGGGCATGGGCGCGCCGCTGCTCGCCGCCCGCTTTCCGCGCGCCTATCTCGACGTCAACCGCGAGCCCTACGAGCTCGATCCGGGGATGTTCTCCGAGGAGCTGCCCGATTACGCCAATGTCGCTTCGGTCCGGGTCGCGGGGGGGTTGGGTACGATCCCGCGGATCGTCGCCGAAAACGAGGAAATCTACCGGACGGCCTTGCCGCTGTCCGAGGGGCTGCAGCGGATCGAGACCGTCTACAAGCCGTTTCACCGCACGCTGGAGGAAGCCCTCGGCCGGGTGCGGGACCGCTTCGGCATCGCGGTCCTCGTCGACTGCCATTCGATGCCGTCCAGCGTTCGGGCGCTGCCGGGCGGCAGGCGTCCGGACATGGTGATCGGCGACCGATTCGGCACCAGTGCGGCGGGGCGCCTGGTGACCATCGCGACGTCACGGCTCGCGGCCCAGGGCTACGACGTCGCCCGCAATAAGCCCTATGCCGGCGGCTTCATCACCGAACGCTACGGGCGCCCGCCGGTGGGGTTTCATGCCATCCAGATCGAGATCAACCGCGCGCTCTACGCCGACGAGCGGACCTATCTGCCGCATGAGGGATTCGCCGTCCTGCGGGACCGGCTGGCAGCCTTCGTGGCGGGCTTTGCCGCGGACGTCGATGCCGAATACCTGCAACCTTCCGCCGCCGCGGCCGAGTAGAATCGGACCTGGGGAGCCCAAGGCCAAAAAGAACCGCACTGCGGTGAGACAGTGCGGTCTAGTCTAGGGAGGAAACGCCCGTAAGGGCAACGGCACGCCAATGCCGCACTGCAAAACTACGACTCCCGCCAGAGGGTGTCAAGATGATTCTGCACCATATCCGTGCAGATTCGAAACCGCCGTTTCTTTTTGCACATGCTGCGCAATGACTGAGCCCGATCGGATTCCCATGCCCTCTCCGGATATCGACTTCCTGCTGGCGCTCGCCGACGTCGCCGACGCCGAGACGCTGCCGCGCTTCCGGAATGGTGCTGGCGTCGACAACAAGCTGGTCGCGGCCTTCGATCCGGTCACGGAAGCGGACCGCGCGGCCGAACTTGCGATCGTGTCTGCCATAAGGGGCCGGTACCCGGAGCACGCCGTCCTCGGCGAGGAATATGGCCTCACCGGCGAGGGCGACCGGCTCTGGGTGATCGATCCGATCGACGGGACGCGTGCCTTCATCGCAGGCGTACCGGTCTGGGGCACGCTGGTCGGGTATTGCGAGGCGGGCATCGCCCGTCTCGGCCTGATGTCGCAACCCTTCACCGGCGAACGCTTCATCGCCGACACCGATGCCGCCTGGCTCGAGCATGGCGGCCGGCGACAGCGCCTCGCCGTGCGCCGGACGGAGGAACTCGCGGCAGCGACGCTCTTCACCACCACGCCGCGGCTGTTCACGGGCGAGGCGCTGCGTCGCTTCGAGGCGCTGGAGAGCCAGGCACGCCTGACGCGCTTCGGCGTCGACTGCTACGCCTTCTGCATGCTCGCCGCGGGCCATGCCGACCTGGTCGTGGAAACGGGCCTTAAGCCCTACGACATCGTCGCGCTGGTGCCGATCATCGAGCGGGCCGGCGGGGTGATCACCAATTTCGCCGGTGATCGGCCGGAGGCCGGCGGCGACATCGTCGCCTCAGCCACGCCCGTCCTGCACCGCCAGGCCCTCGATATCCTGAACGGCTGATTCGTCGTCCACGATCGCGAGATCTGCGGCATCGATCGACAGATCATCGGGCGCCTCCGGCTTGGTGCCGGCGTTCTCCGGCAGCGGCAGAGCGGTTGCCGTGAACGCCTCGAAGGCTTCCAGCAGCGGCTCGCGATAGTGGTCCGCTTCCTGGAGCAGTTCGTGGCGGGCAAGCGGTATCGTCAGGCTGGAGCCGCTGCGCATCCGCCAGGCCAGCCGTTCCGCCGAGGCGGTGCCGACCACCGCGTCGCCGCCGGCACAGATCATCAGCGTCGGAACCGCCAACCGGGCGATCTCGTCGGAATCGTCCAGCCGGATCATGGCCCCGGTGACGGCCGCCAGCCACGACACGGTCGGCTTGCCGAGGAACAGCTGCGGTGCCGCGGCGACGAGGTCGCGGTTACGCGCGAACCGGCGCGGATCGCTGGTGAGGACGTTGTTTGCGACGGTCATGTCGCGGGCGGGGACGAACCGCATCGGCACCGCCATGCGGCCGAGCCCGACGAGCCGGGCCGCCTTGGCGAGGCGGTGGATCGCCCGTGTGCCCATCCGGCGCCGCTTGAAGGCGATCAGCGGCGCGCAGAGCACCATGCGCTCGACGATGTTGGTCAGCCGCGCCGAGGCGCGCAACGCCACCAGCGCCCCCATCGAATGGGCGAGAATGGCATAGGGGCCGCGGCAGTCCGGCAGCACGATATCCTGGATGACGCATTCGAGGTCGCCGACATACTGGCCGACATGCCGGACATGGCCGAGATTGCTGCCGCGCAGCAGCCGGCCCGACCCGCCCTGGCCGCGCCAGTCGAAGGTCACCACGATGTAGCCGCGGCGGTTGAGGTCGCTGATCGTCTCGAAATATTTCTCGATCGCCTCGTTGCGGCCCTGTAGCAGGATGACGGTGCCGCGGGTTGCGTCGAGCTGGCTGGGCGAGACGGCGCAGCGCAGCCGCGTCCCGTCGAGCGTCCGCACGGTCTGCACGACGATGCCCGCCGGGGGCGGATTGCCCTCCACGATGACCAGTTCGTTCGCTTGGTTGGTGGCGTCCATCGATCCGGGCTCGGCGCAACGCCCGCTCCGGCCGGTCCGGAAGGGTGCACGACGACCGGCTTTTAGGCGGCCTGCCGCGACCGGTCAAAGCTTCTGTCGTTCGCCCACCCTCGAGAGCAGGCCCAGCGGACAGATAGGAGGGGAGGGTAAGGAGGCCGGGAACCTCTTTCGGAGGCTCCCGGCCGGAGCGGCCGCAACGGAAGGGACGGGACGTTGCGACCGTTTGACGGCCCGCCTTCGTGCGGCGGGCAAACGGTGGGTCGCCTGGCTCGTCTGTTCCCCTCGAGGCGGGGAAGTGAACCGGTTGACCATGACGGCCAATATGCCGGGGCCGAGGTGAACGCTGTCGGACGGGCGCGTTCATCCGCGGTTCACGCAAGCTGCCCGCTGCGCACGACGCCGAGGAAAGGCGCCATTTCTCCGCGTAATCGCGTGACGAAAAAAACTCTTGAACCCGAAAATGCGGCCCCCCATTTTTGTCCTGCGGTCGCCAGAACGGGGCCGCTGGCCGGAGGTGTCGCCCATTGCGGGATGCCGTGCCGTGTCAATCGAACGCCAACGTTGCTCTTAAGGAGAACACCATGCGTCACATCGACTTTGCCCCCCTCTATCGCTCCACCGTCGGCTTCGACCGGCTCTTCTCGATGCTCGACGGCGTCTCCCAGCCGGAGAACGGGCAGACCTATCCGCCCTACAATATTGAGCGGACGGGCGAGAACGCCTATCGCATCACCATGGCGGTCGCGGGCTTCGGCGAAACCGAACTCTCGATCGAGTCGCGCGAGAACGTGCTGACGGTAACGGGCGAGAAGTCCGAGAAGACGGAAGAGGCCGCCGAGACGCTCTATCGCGGCATTGCCGGCCGTGCCTTCGAGCGCCGCTTCCAGCTCGCCGAATATGTCGAGGTGAAGGGAGCCAGCCTGAAGAACGGGCTGCTGCACATCGATCTCGTGCGAGTCATCCCCGAGGCGATGAAGCCGCGCAAGATCGACATCACCACCGCCGCCGGGAACGAGAACGCCCGGCAAATCGAGGCGAACGCCGCCTGACACGACGACCGTCGAAACGAAAACGGCGCCCTCTCGGGCGCCGTTGCATTTGGTCGAAGCAGTCGCGCGGCATGCCGCGCGACTTTTTGTCAGGACTCGTGGACGTCCGGCTGCCCGACGCGGGCGGCGCGCTTGGCGTCCGCCATCATGCCGGGACGGTCACCGCCGCCCGCCGGCGTAGCGTTGCGGGCTTCCGTCCAACCATCCATCCAAGCCTGTCGAAGCGACGACCCTTTCGGGTAGTCGCAGGAAGACATCGGGTGATTGTGCTGGAAGGCGAGTTTGCCTTGCTCGTACGCATCTGTGGACATGACAGCCTCCTTTGCGTTTAGGAAGCAATTCTACCCCGCGCCGTTGGTTCCGTCACGTTGCGATCGTGATCGCCTCAGGCCAGCAGCTGGCTGAAGCGATCGACCTCGGCTTCCTCGGTCGACCAACTGGTGACCAAACGGACCAGCGTCTCGTTCTCGCCGATCAGCGTGTGCAGGGCATGCGGTGGGTTCCAGTCGTAGAACACCGCGCCTTCCGCCCGCAGACGCTCCGCCGTGGGCTTCTCCAAGATGGCGAAGCTCTCGTTGGTGTGTGTCTCCCAGGCCTGGCGGGCATGCGGGCTGGCGTCGATGCCGGCGCGCAGCCGGTCGGCCATGGCGTTGGCATGGGTGGCCATCTCCAGCCACAGCCCGTCCCCGAAATATGCCATGAACTGGGCCGCGACGAAGCGGGTCTTGGAGAACAGCTGGGCGCCGCGCTTGCGGATATAGGGGAACTGCCGGGCGCGCTCGGGCTCGAAGAACACCACCGCCTCGGCGCACCAGCAGCCGTTCTTCGTCGCCCCGAAGGACAGGATGTCGACGCCGCGCTTCCAGGTCATCTCGGCCGGCGACAGGCCCGATGCGATCAGCCCGTTGGCAAAGCGCGCGCCGTCCATGTGCAGCGCCAGGTCGCGGCCATGGGCGATCCCGGCGATGACCTGGATTTCCTCGGCCGAATAGAGCGTTCCGGCCTCGCCGGGCTGGCTGATCGAGACCGCCATCGGCTGGCCGGCATGGACGAAGTCCGGCTTGAAGCGGCTGAGTTCGCGCTGCAGGTTGACCGGATCGATGCGGCCGCCGTCCCCGTCGATCGGCGCCATGCGCGCGCCGTGGGTGAAGAACTCGGGCGCGCCGCACTCGTCCTCGATGACATGCGCCTCGCGATGACAAAGAACGACGCCGCCCGGCCGGTTCACCGCGGCGAAGGCCAGCGAATTGGCCGCCGTGCCGGTGCCGACGAAGAACACCGCCACCTCACGCTCGAAGATTTCGTTGAAGCGCTGTTCGACCGCACGGTCGAGGGTGCTGGCGCCGTAGGCGGCGGCCATGCCCCCGCTTTCTGCGGCGATGGCGGCATTGACAGCGGGGTGGGCGCCGGACCAGTTGTCGGAAGCAAATATCATGGCGCCGACCTATAATGCAGCGCGGTAAAGGGCAAGCGCCGCCCGCGGGCGGACCGGCGGACGCACCGTCAGTCGCGCTCACGCATCGCGGCCCGCAGCACGCGCATCACGTCGTCGACGGCGATCTCCACGGTCTTTTCGGATTCGCCACGGTGGGATGCGAAACGAATGCCCTCGGTGACGTGCTGGCCGATGACGATCAGCGAAAGTTCGCGCAAGGCCGCGGTGATGGCGTTCACCTGCTGGATCTCGTCCAGGCAGTACCGGTCCTCGGCGATCATCGCCTTCAGACCGCGGACCTGGCCTTCGATGCGGTTCAGGCGCTGCAGGAGAGGCTTCTTTTCCTCGTCGCTCCGCCTGAGCTCGATGTGACTGTCTACAACCGTACTTTCGATGTCCGTGCTCCTTCACGCCTTCCCGATCAAGGGAATAGCCGGAAAGGCCGGAGCAGGTGAAGGGCTCTTCACCTGCTCGTGCACAACCTGAAGGGCCCCGCGTGACAGGCGGGACCCTTCCCTCGACAGATTGTTACATCTGCTCCTTCTGGGCGCTGCTGTCCGGACGTGCCGGCCCGAGATCCGGGACGTCGCCGAGCGGCTGGTTCTGGAACACGGTGAACTCGCCCTTGCCGTCGAGCGAGGGTCCTTCGGTCCAGCGTCCGGCCGGCGGCGGGGAACCGTCTGCCGCGGTGGCGAAGAAGTCGTAATTGTGCTCCTGGTTTTCCTTCTCCTGCGGGAAGCTGTTCGGAATAGGCAGGGCGCCGGCGTGACCGCCAAGTTCCTCGATGACCGCGAGCCACTGCTGCTGATGCATGGTGTCGCGAGCAATCATGAAGTGGAGCATGTCCTTCATGCCGTCGTCATGTGCCGCATTGTAGATGCGGGTCGCCAGCACCCGGCCCGTCGCCTCGGCCGCGACGTTGCAGTACATGTCGGCCGCGAGGTTGCCGCTGGCGTAGATGTGCGACATGTCGAACGGCACGCCGTCGGCATTGGCCGGATAGGCCGACATGCCGGTCGACAGGATGTGCCGCTGCAGCATGCCCTCGATGACGTGGCGCGGATTCTCGCCGCCCATCACGGCGCCGACGATATTGTCGGCCGCCCCGGCTTCCTGCAGGCTGGCAGGGGCTTTCTCGAGGTTCAGCGCGACGGCGGTCGCCAGCATCTCGATATGCCCCATTTCCTCGGTCGCGGTATGCAGGAGCATGTCGCGGTATTTGGGGTTCCGGCCGCGGGCGCCCCATGCCTGGAAGAAATACTGCATGGCGACGCGGATTTCGCCTTCGACGCCGCCGATGGCCTGCTGGAGCATGCGGGCAAAGGCGGGGTCTGGCGTTGTGACCTTGACGGGGTACTGCAGACGCTTGTCATGATAGAGCATAGCTGGTGTCCCTTTGTTCATCAGGAGCCTGCCGCCGTCCTTGAGACGCGGCTTCCACGATACTCTGGGCGAGTATGTTCTCCTGCTGGCCGAACGGCTCACGAGCGGTGTAGGTTCAGGGCCGATGGATCGAATTTCGTGACCCGGCTATCGGATGCGGCCAAGCCTGGCTGCCAAAGCCTCAGAAACCAGCGCATTACCCGCGGTCTTGTTCCGCGACCGCAGTTCTGTCATATTGCCGAGGATAGGACAGTAGCACTGCCATAAAATGGGCAGCACAGGCGGATCGGCGCAGGGCATCGCCGAAAAGACGCGGCCGGGTTCTATCCTTGACACGGACGGCCATGCGAAAAGGCCGATAATATGGCGAACGATGTTCGGCAGCCTGAGCGCGGCCCCGGGACGATGCGTCCCGAGCCGCCGCTGGTGCCGGACGCAACCGCGCGGCCGGTTCTGGCTGCGCGACGACGGGAGACGACGCGATGACGAAGCTGACGCCAGCACACGCCGCGCCATCCGAGGCAATCGCCCCGATGGTCGAGACAGCCGCTGTCCGCGCTGCGCCGCGCACGTTGCCGGACGCGGTGGGCCTGTATGATCCCCGCAACGAACACGATGCCTGCGGCGTCGGCTTCATCGCGCACATGAAGAACCAGAAGTCCCACTCGATCATCGAGAAGGGCCTGCAGATCCTGCAGAACCTGACGCATCGCGGCGCCGTCGGCGCCGACCCGCTGATGGGCGACGGCGCAGGCATGCTCGTGCAGATCCCGCACCGTTTCCTTGGCGAGGAGATGGTGGCGCAGGGCGTGACGTTGCCGGAGCCCGGCCATTACGGCGTCGCGCATGTCTTCATGCCGCAGGATGCGGACAAGCGCGCTCATATCGAGGCCTTGTTCGAGGAAGTGGTGCGCGCCGAGGGCCAGTCGGTGCTCGGCTGGCGCGACGTGCCGGTTTCCAACGAGGAACTGTCGAAGGCACCGGAAATCGTCGCGACCGAGCCTGTCCACCGGCAGGTGTTCATCGGCCGCGCCCAGGCGATCACCTCGGACGACGAGTTCGAGCGCAAGCTGTTCATCCTGCGCAAGGTCGTCTCCAACCGCGTCTATGCCGAGACCGATGGCCGCGACATCGGCTTCTACATCGTCTCGCTGTCGTCCCGCACGCTGGTCTACAAGGGCATGTTCCTCGCCTACCAGCTCGGCGCCTACTACAAGGACCTCACCGATCCGCGCTTCGAGAGCGCGCTCGCCCTCGTGCACCAGCGCTTCTCGACCAATACCTTCCCGTCCTGGAAGCTCGCCCATCCGTACCGGATGGTCGCCCATAACGGCGAGATCAACACGCTGCGCGGCAACGTCAACTGGATGGCGGCGCGCCAGGCATCGGTCGATTCCGAGCTTTACGGCAACGACATCTCCAAGCTCTGGCCGATCTCCTACGAGGGCCAGTCGGACACCGCCTGTTTCGACAACGCGCTCGAGTTCCTGCACGAGGGTGGCTATCCGCTGACCCACGCGATGATGATGCTGATCCCGGAAGCCTGGGCCGGCAACAAGCAGATGTCGCCGGAGACCAAGGCCTTCTACGAATACCACGCGGCGCTGATGGAGCCGTGGGACGGGCCGGCGGCCGTCGCCTTCACCGACGGTCGGCAGATCGGCGCGACGCTCGACCGCAACGGCCTGCGGCCGGCGCGCTACGTCGTCACCGACGACGATCTGGTGGTCATGGCGTCGGAAGCCGGCACGCTCGAGATCCCGGAGGAGCGGATCGTCAAGAAGTGGCGGTTGCAGCCGGGCCGCATGCTGCTCATCGACCTCGAGAAGGGCCGCATCGTCTCCGACGAGGAGATCAAGCGCGAGATCGCCGGTGCCAACCCGTATCGCGACTGGCTGAAGAACACCCAGATCATCCTGGAAGACCTGAAGCCGGTGGCGCCGCGCGCCTCGCGGTCCGACGTATCGCTGCTCGATCGCCAGCAGGCCTTCGGCTACACGATCGAGGACACCCGCACGCTGATGGCGCCGATGGCGACCACCGGCCAGGAAGCCATCGGCTCGATGGGCACCGACACGCCGATCTCGGCGATGTCGGACCAGTCGAAGCTGCTCTACACCTATTTCAAGCAGAACTTCGCCCAGGTCACCAACCCGCCGATCGATCCGATCCGCGAGGAGCTCGTGATGAGCCTCGTCTCCTTCATCGGGCCGCGGCCGAACATCTTCGACCTCGAGGGTTCCTCGCGCCGCAAGCGGCTGGAGGTGCGCCAGCCGATCCTGACCAATGGCGATCTCGAGAAGATCCGCAACATCGGCCACACCGAGGATCGCTTTGACACCAAGACCATCGACATGACCTACGCCGCCGACAGCGGCGCGGGCGGCATGGCGGGGGCGCTCGACCGGCTCTGCGAGCGGGCCGAGGCGGCGGTCGTCGGCGGCTACAACATCATCATCCTGTCGGACCGGCAGATCGGACCGGATCGCATCCCGATCCCGGCGCTGCTCGCCTGCGCCGCCGTGCACCACCATTTGATCCGCAAGGGGCTCCGCACGGCCGCCGGCCTGGTCATCGAATCCGGCGAGCCGCGCGAGGTGCACCACTTCGCCTGCCTCGCCGGCTACGGCGCCGAGGCGATCAACCCGTATCTGGCCTTCGACACGCTGCTGGAGATGCACCGCCGCAAGGAGTTCCCGCCGGAGGTGGACGTCAGCGAAGTCGTGACCCGCTACATCAAGTCGGTGGGCAAGGGCCTGCTGAAGGTCATGTCCAAGATGGGCATCTCGACCTACCAGTCATATTGCGGCGCGCAGATCTTCGACATCGTCGGCATGCAGTCGGACTTCGTGAAGCGCTACTTCACCGGCACCGCGACGACGATCGAAGGCGTCGGCCTCGACGAGGTGGCACGCGAGACCGCCGAGCGCCACGTCCGGGCGTTCTCCGACGATCCGATCCTTGCCCGTTCGCTGGAAGTCGGCGGCGACTATGTTTACCGGATGCGCGGCGAGAGCCATATCTGGTCGCCGGACGCCGTGGCGACGCTGCAGCATGCGGTGCGCACCGACTCCTGGGACAAGTACCAGGACTATGCCGCGATGATGAACGAGGCGGCGGTCGAGAACTCGACGATCCGCGGCCTGTTCCGGATCCGCAAGGCCGAGGAGGCCGGGCGCACGCCGATCCCGCTGCACGAGGTCGAGCCGGCCAAGGACATCGTCAAGCGTTTTGCCACCGGGGCGATGAGCTTCGGTTCGATCTCGCGCGAGGCGCACACGACGCTGGCGCGGGCGATGAACCAGATCGGCGGCAAGTCGAACACCGGCGAGGGCGGCGAGGAGTCCGATCGCTTCCTGCCGTTGCGCGACGGCTCGGCCAATCCCGAGCGCTCGGCGATCAAGCAGATCGCCTCGGGCCGCTTCGGCGTGACGGCGGAATATCTCGTCAATGCCGACATGCTGCAGATCAAGGTCGCCCAGGGCGCCAAGCCCGGCGAGGGCGGGCAGCTGCCCGGCCACAAGGTCGACGCGACCATCGCCAAGACCCGGCACTCCACCCCCGGCGTCGGCCTGATCTCGCCGCCGCCGCACCACGACATCTATTCGATCGAGGATCTGGCGCAGCTCATCTACGACCTGAAGAACGTCAACCCGGCGGCCGACATCTCGGTCAAGCTGGTCTCGGAGGTCGGGGTCGGCACCGTCGCGGCCGGTGTCGCCAAGGCGCGCGCCGACCACATCATCGTCGCCGGCTATGACGGCGGCACCGGCGCCTCGCCGCTGACCTCGATCAAGCATGCCGGCTCGCCCTGGGAGATGGGGCTCGCGGAGACCCAGCAGACGCTGGTGATGAACGGTCTGCGCAGCCGCGTCTGCCTGCAGGTCGACGGTGGCCTCCGGACTGGCCGCGACGTCATCATTGGCGCGCTGCTCGGAGCCGACGAGTTCGGCTTCTCGACTGCGCCGCTGATCGCCGCCGGCTGCATCATGATGCGCAAGTGCCATCTCAATACCTGCCCGGTCGGCGTCGCGACGCAGGATCCCGTGCTGCGCAAGCGCTTCAAGGGCACGCCCGAGCACGTCATCAACTTCTTCTTCTACGTCGCCGAGGAAGTGCGCCTGCTGATGGCCGAGATGGGCGTTCGCCATCTTTCCGAACTGATCGGCCGGTCCGACCTGCTCGACCGCCGCGAGATGATCGACCACTGGAAGGCCAAGGGGCTCGACTTCACCAAGGTGTTCCACAAGCCGGCGGCGGAACCGGACGAGCTTCGCTGGACCAAGCGCCAGCAGCATCCGATCGACGACGTGCTCGACCGCCGGCTGATCGCCGAGGCCGAGCCGGCGCTGACGGCGCGCCAGAAGGTGACGATCGAGACGGCGATCACCAACGTCGATCGCTCGACCGGCGCGATGCTTTCCGGCGAAGTCGCCAAGCGCTTCGGCATGAAGGGACTCCGCGACGACACGATCACCGTCAAGCTGACCGGCACCGCCGGCCAGAGCTTCGGCGCGTTCCTCGCCCGCGGCATCACCTTCGAGCTCACCGGCGACGGCAACGACTATGTCGGCAAGGGCCTGTCGGGCGGGCGCATCGTCGTGCGGCCGCGGCCGAACAGCCGCGTCGTGCCGGAGGAGTCGATCATCGTCGGCAACACCGTGCTCTACGGCGCGATCTCGGGCGAATGCTACTTCCGTGGCGTCGCGGGCGAGCGCTTCGCGGTCCGCAACTCCGGCGCGATCGCCGTCGTCGAGGGCGCCGGCGACCATGGCTGCGAGTACATGACCGGCGGCGTCGTGGTGATCCTCGGCCAGACCGGGCGCAATTTCGCGGCCGGCATGTCCGGCGGCGTCGCCTATGTCTACGACGAGGCCGGCGACTTCGCCGAGCGCTGCAACATGGCGATGGTCGATCTGGAGCCGGTTCCCGAGGAGGACGACCTCCTCGAGAAACTGCACCACCATGGCGGCGACCTGCAGCACAAGGGCCGCGTCGACGTCTCGTCGGACATGACCGGCCACGACGACGAACGGCTGTTCCAGTTGATCTCCAACCATCTCCACTACACCGGCTCCGGCCGGGCGAAGGAGATGCTGGAGAACTGGGAGACCTTCCGGCCGAAATTCGTGAAGGTCATGCCCGTCGAGTACCGCCGGGCGCTGCAGGAAATGGAACGCATGCGCATGGGCGTGGCGGCGGAATAGCGGCCGACGTTTGCCTTCTGCCCCCGGGTCCAGGATCGTTCGCCCGGGACGGGGGCGGGAGACTGCATTGATTGGCGGGGAGGTGGCTCGATGGCGACCAGGCAAGAGATGGAGAAGGAAGTCAGCGTCTTTCGGGACGGAGGGCGTCAGGCTGTCCGGATACCGGAGGAGTTCGAGATCGCTTCTGATCGCGTGATGGTGTCCCGGCAGGCTGACGGATCGCTGCTGCTTCGTCCCACCCACAGTCGGATGTCGCTCGTCGAGGCGCTGGACTGGATGAAAGAGCAGGGCCCGCTCGAGGACTTTCCGGGCGATCCGGGCGACGAGGGAATGCTGGCGCTGGATGACGTCAAGCTTTGACGCGGTTCCTGCTGGATACGAACATCATCTCCGATGTCTTCCGCAACCCAGGAGGCCGGGTTGATAATGCGCTGCGGGAACGTCAGAACGCGGGGATAGGGACCAGCCTGATCGTGGTGGGAGAAATTCTGTACGGGCTGAAGAAGAACCAGAACATGCGTGGCCTGCAGCGGTTCGAAGTGTTCATGCGGTCCATTTCGGTATGGGCGCTGGAGCCGCCGGTCGCGACGATCTACGGGGAAGTCAGGAATGCCTGCGAACGTATGGGCAAGAGCGTGGGGCCAAACGATCTGTGGATCGCCGCGCACGCTGTCGCCCTCGACGCGACCCTGGTCACCGACGACAGAGCCTTCGAGCACATCTCGGCTCTGACTGTTGAAAATTGGTTGCGCGCCTAGGCGCCCGAAAAATTGAGAAGAATATGGGTAAGGTAACCGGATTTCTCGAGATCGACCGGCAGACGCACAAGTACCAGCCGGCGTCCGACCGCATCCGGCATTTTCGCGAGTTCACGCTGCCGATGTCCGACGAGGAAGTCGGCAAGCAGTCGGCGCGGTGCATGGATTGCGGCATTCCCTATTGTCATGGGCCGACCGGCTGTCCGGTCCACAACCAGATCCCGGACTGGAACGATCTCGTCTATTCCGGCGACTGGGAGGGCGCGGCACGCAACCTGCACTCGACCAACAACTTCCCCGAATTCACCGGCCGCATCTGCCCGGCGCCGTGCGAGGAAGCCTGCACGCTGAATCTCGAGGACGCGCCGGTGGCGATCAAGACGATCGAGCAGGCGATTGCCGACAAGGCCTACCAGCTCGGCCTGATCAAGCCGCAGCCGCCGAAGCAGAAGACCGGCAAGCGCGTCGCCGTCATCGGCTCGGGTCCCGCCGGCATGGCGGCGGCCCAGCAGCTCGGCCGCGCCGGCCACGACGTCCATCTGTTCGAGCGGGAGTCGCGCCCGGGCGGCCTGATGCGCTACGGCATTCCCGACTTCAAGATGGAGAAGCACTGGATCGACAAGCGCGTCGAGCAGATGCAGGGCGAGGGCGTGACGTTCTTCTGCGGCGTCAATGTCGGCGTCGACCGCAAGCTCACCGACATCGCGGCCGAATACGACGCCGTGCTCTATTGCGGCGGCTCCGAGCAGCCGCGCGAGGCGGGTATCCCGCGCAACGGCCTCGGCGGCATCTACGACGCCATGCCCTATCTCGTGCAGCAGAACCGCCGGGTCGGCCGCGAGCCGATCGGCAGCGTCGGCTGGCCGTCTGAGGAGATATGGGCCGGCGGCAAGCATGTCGTGGTCGTGGGCGGCGGCGACACCGCTTCGGACTGCGTCGGCACCGCCTTCCGGCAGGGCGCCGTCAAGGTCACCCAGCTCGACATCCGGCCGCAGCCGCCGAAGACCGAGAACAAGCTGGAAGTCTGGCCCTACTGGGCGACCAAGATGCGAACGTCGTCGAGCCAGGCCGAAGGCGCCATCCGGGAATTCCAGATCGCCACGCTGGAGTTCGTCGGTGAAGACGGGGTGCTGACCGGCGTTCGCTGCGCCGAGGTCGACGAGGCCCGCAAGCCGATCCCGGGCACGGACTTCATCATCAAGGCCGATCTCGCCTTCATCGCCATCGGCTTTGCCGGGCCGATCGCCGACGGTTTCCTCAAGGATGCCGGCGAAGCGCTCGCGACGAAGACCGATCGGCGCGGCAATGTCTCGATTGCCGCCGACGACCAGACCTATCTCACCTCGGTCGAGAAGCTCTACACGGCAGGCGACGTCCGCCGCGGCCAGTCGCTGGTGGTCTGGGCGATCCGCGAAGGGCGCCAGGCGGCGCGGGCGATCGATCTCGACCTGATGGGCACCACGACACTGCCGCGCTGACGATCGCGCCCGGTCGGCCTATTCCGGCCGGGCCGCGTCGTTCTGGCGGCTCCAGTCCTCGATGATCGCATCGAGGATCGTCGGCATTTCGTCGGGCGGCACTATGCCTTCCGATTCCCGCACGCTCTGCAGGCTGACCGACCCGCGCGAGACGATGGGCGGCCCGCTGGGCGTCACGGCCGCGCTCTTCTCGCTCCAGGCGAAATCGTCGGCGCGGCCTTCGGTGCCGCCGGTGCCGCCGCCATTGATCACCAGCCGCTCGCGCGGCGACGGCTCCAGCGAGAAGCCGCTGGCTGATCCGGTCCCGAGCAGCGTGTCGGGACCGTCGAGGGAGGGGTCGTCGATCGAGACCGGCGCCGCCTGCAGGGCATTTGCGGCATTGCCGATCGGCGGCAGCTGGATCGTCGGCAACTGGTCGGGGCCGAGCGTGAACGCACCCGTCGCCGCGAGCGTCGTCCCGAGCAGCCGGTTGATCGCCCGTTCGGCGAAGAAGGCGAGCTTGTCCTCGCCGGCATTGCTCATCGTGATGCCGTCGGAGTTGCGCAGCTGCGTCGTCTGGCCGTTGACGCCGGGACCGGAATAGACGAACGCACCATTGGCGTCGACGAACCCGTCCCAGATGTCGACATACTCGCCGGAGACGCTCGATGCGGCCTTGCGGTAGAGGTCGTTGAGGAAGACCATGTCCTCGCTCATCCGGTCGAACTTGAAGGCCGGCATGCCCACCCAGACCAGCGGAATGCCGCGGCTCTTGGTCGCCTCGGTGATCTCGCCGATGCGTTGCTCGTAGTTCTTCACCCATTCCTCGGAGCGCGAGGGAAAGGACTGCGAGCCGACGGCCATCGGCTGGCGGTCGTTGGAGCCGAGCATCATCACCAGGACGGCAGGCTTGGCCTCGTCGAGGATCGGGCCGAGCTTTTCCGTCCAGTCATAGTGATCTTCGCGGACGAGGCCGGACGAGCCGTCCGTCCGGGCCTCGATCACGATCATCTCGTTGTCGGCGTAGAGATTGGAGAGCCCGTCCGCCAGTGATGCGGCGAGGAAATCGCCGGCGACGAGGACCGTCTTGGCATCCTCGTTCTTGGACGTCGGCGCCACGGCGGCCGCGGCGGCGCTCTGCTGCTGGCCGGATGGCTTCGGCCGGGCCGCCTGGGTGCGCTGCTTCTTCTGCCGGGCCGGCCTCGTCGCCCGGACCTTCTTCTTGCGTACCACCGGCTTGCGGACGGCAGGCCGTTGCGGCGCGGCCTGCTGCCCGCCGCCGAAGAGCATCTCGAGCACCGTACGGGGCCGCTGCTGCGCCTCGGCGGTGAAGCCCGTCACAAGGACGGCGAAGGCGGCCAGCAGAGCGACGAGGGCCGTCCGAATGGGCCGGGCACTTGCGCTGCGTTCTGCTGCCGCCATCCGATGATGTCTCCGTTCCGCTTAGTTCCGTCGCAGGAAGTCGAGAAGCGCCTTCGACGCGTTGCCGTCCTGTGCGAGGCCGGCATTACCCTGCAGTGCCATGATGGCGGTTTTCGAGCCATCGCCGATCTTACCATCGATCTTGCCGTCATACAGCCCGCGCGAGGCGAGGTGCTTCTGGAGCTCGTAGCGCTCCTGCGTCGACAGCGGCGTGTAGCCGCGCGGCCAGTCGCGCTGTGGGCCGCCATAGCCGGCGATCCGGTCGGCGAGCAGGCCGACGCCCAGGGCGTACGTGTCGGCATTGTTGTAGTTCTTCAGCACGAAGAAGTTCTTGGTCATCAGGAAGGCCGGGCCGTTGTCGCCGGCAAGCCGGACCAGGTTGGCGCGGTCCGACGGATAGGCAAAGCCCGATCCGCTCGGCCGCTGGAAGCCGAGGCCCTGCCACTGCGCCAGGCTGCGGTTGTCCCGCTCGAGCTTCCCACGGTACTGTGCCGGCACATTGACCTCGTAGCCCCAGGTCTTGCCGCTCTCCCATCCGTTCTTGCGCAGGAGGTTGGCGGCCGTCGCCAGCGCGTCCGGCACCGATTCCCAGATATTGGCGTGGCCGTCGCCGTCCATGTCGGCGGCATAGGCCTGGTAGCTGGTCGGGATGAACTGCGTGTGGCCCATCGCGCCGGCCCATGAGCTGGTCAGCTTGTTCGGCGCGACATGGCCTGCCTGGGCGATCTTCAGGGCTGCGATCAGCTGCTGGCGGGCAAACTTCGCCCGGCGTCCGTCCTGATAGGCAAGCGTCGCCAGCGACCGCGGCAGGCTCTTCATCACGCCCTCGCGGCTGAGGGCTGCACCGTAATTGGTCTCCATCGACCAGATCGCCAGAAGGATGTGGCGGTCGACGCCGAAGCGCTTCTCGATGCGGTCGAGCCAGCTGGCGTATTTCACCGCCATGGCGCGCCCCTCGGCGACGGACTCGTCGTTGACGCGGTTGTCGATATAGTCCCAGACCTTGGCCTTGAACTCCGGCTGGTAGGCGGCCTTCTGCAGGACCTCGGGGTCAGGGCTGGTGACGCCCGCAAAGGCTGCGCGGTAGACGTTGCGGCTGACGCCGTTGCTCGCCGCCACGCCCTCGAACTGCTGGATCCAGCGCTGGAAGCCGGCGTCGGCCGCGGCGGGCAGGGCGAAGGAGGTCGCGATGATCATCGCGACGAGAGCCGAGCCGAGACGGGTCATCCGGGATGCGGTCGATCGTTGCATGGCAGGCATTCTCCTCGATAAGTCCATGGAAAGACCGGAACGCTACAGGTCGCGTGGTTAAGAAGCCGTTTACCAATCCCTGTGCACCGAGCGGGGACGAGGGCTGGCATTCCTTCAATGTTTCGCTATTTCACGGCGAAAGCACGGCGCCGGGAAGTCTCGGCGCAGCCGCGGCGTGTTATCGCCTGCGTTTGAGGGGAAACATCCGAGGATGGTGATGAAGAAAGTCAGAAAGGCCGTATTCCCGGTAGCCGGGCTCGGCACGCGGTTTTTGCCGGCCACCAAGGCGATTCCAAAGGAGATGCTGACGGTCGTCGACCGTCCGGTGATCCAGTACGTGGTCGACGAGGCATGGGAAGCCGGCATCGAACATCTGATCTTCGTCACGGGTCGTAACAAGGCTGTTATCGAGGACTATTTCGACATCCAGGTCGAATTGTCGGCGACGCTCGCCGAGCGCGGCAAGAAGATGGAGCTGCAGCTTCTCGACGATCTGCAGCCGAAACCCGGCACCTCCAGCTTCACCCGCCAGCAGGCGCCGCTGGGTCTCGGCCACGCCGTCTGGTGCGCTCGCGAACTGGTCGGCAACGAGCCTTTTGCCCTGCTCCTGCCGGACATGATCATGCAGGCCGAGAAGGGCTGCCTGTCGGAGATGGTCGAACTCTACGAGGCCACCGGCGGCAACGTCATCTCGGTCGAGCAGTGCGATCCGCAGGAAACGCACAAATACGGCATCGTCGGCAGGGGCGACGACGTCGGCACGGGCTTCCGGGTCACCGGCATGGTCGAGAAGCCGAAGCCGGAGGAAGCCCCGTCGAACTATTCGATTTCCGGCCGCTACATCCTCCAGCCGGAGATCTTCGACATCCTGTCGACGCAGGAGCGCGGTGCCGGCAACGAGATCCAGCTGACCGACGCGATGCTCAAGCTCGCCGACCAGCAGGATTTTTCCGCCTACCACTTCACCGGGCGGACCTTCGACTGCGGCTCCAAGGAAGGCTTCATCGAGGCGAACGTCGCCTTCGCGCTCTGGCGCCCGGATATCCGCGAGAAGGTCATCGGCAATATCGGCCGCCTGCTGCGGACGGTGGAACCGGCCGATTTCGACTAGGGTTTGACGCGGCGCGGCTCAGCGCTGCAGCTTGACGCCGAGGCGGATGGTGTCTGCCCGGTAGTCGGCGCCGGCGACCTCCGAATAGAGCTCGCGGTGGCTGTAGATGCCGGTCAGCGCGAGGCTTCTTGTCAGCCAGTAATTGAACCCCGCCTCGCCGATCCACTCGATCTCGTCGCTGCTGGGCAGCGATGAGTCGGCGAGGGTGGCGGTGATCGCGGCGGTCAGGTCGGTTCGAGCGGTGAGGATGTGCGTCACCCCGAGCGATCCCTCGTAGGAAACCGTGGTCGACTGGCCGGAACTCTCCGGCTCGAACGTCGTGCGAGCGGCGAGCGTGACGTCGGTGCCGCGGCGCGGCGACCATTGCAGGGAAGCGTCCAGCGTCGGCGCGGCGGTCGTCTCCGCCCGGTCGTCCTCGGGCTGGTTCCACGCATAGCCGGCCGCGATTTCGCCGCTCAGCTTCTCCGAAAGATCGATCCCGACGCCGGCGCGCAACGCGGGGATCAGCGAGTCCCGCCCGACGTCGCCGGTATCCGTCTCGTCGAACAGGCGCTGGCCGAGACTGCCTTCGAGGAAGGGCTGCAAGGCCGGTGACAGCCGGTAGCCGGCCCGCAATGCGCCGGTCAGCGTGGTGTAGCTCTGATCGGAGAAGCCCTCGGGTAGGCCCGAGTAATCCTCCCGCGCCACCGTGCCGGTCCCACCCAGCACCAGCCGGCCGAACTCGCGCTGCAACTGCGCCGAGGCGGAGCCGCTGAGCACGTCCGGGCGCTCGGCGCCGGCCAGCGCCACGTCGATCTCGACGGGGTCCTCGCGCCGATATTCCAGCGCGCCGCGAAACGTTGCGGTGGTCACCCGATCGATGTCGAGCCGCAGGCGGCCATCGACGGCGGCGCGCGGATCCTCCGGCACCTCGCCGGCGAAGTTCCGACGATAGGTCAGCCGCGTGTTGAATTCCGCTTCGTGCATCGACCAGTCCGACAGGAGGCGGGCGGAGACCGTCGTCTCGCTGAAGACCCCGCCTTCGCCGCCCGGTTCCTCGTCGAGATTGGTCGAGGCACCGATATCCTGGATCAGCTCGGGAAACAGGATGAAGCTGCCGGCGCGGATGCCGATCGGCGCGAACGGGTCGTCGGCTGGCCGGCGGACGATGCGCTGCAGCGCCAGCGCCGGGCGGTTGCCGCGCAGCTGGTCGAACGAGCCGGGCGTCTCGCCGGCGACGCCGGCTGACAGCGGCGGGTTGCTGGCCGTCGGTAAGGCGGGTGTGGCCGCTGACTGCCGGAATGCCGGATCCTCGAAATCGTCCTCCTGATCGGAGCGCAAGGCCGCGCCGGGAATCGGCCGCACCGGCCGGGAGCGGCCGGATAGGCCGGCCTGTCCGGCAGGGCGGGGCGGGGCTGCCTCGAACAGGTCGAAGCTCGGCGCGACGGGCGGCTCCTCCTCGTCGATCTCCTCCGCCAGCGGCTCGTATCTCTCGTCCGGTGGTAGCGCCTGGTCGGACGACCGCCCGGACCGAAGATCCTGCGAATTTGTGTCGAGCGCCTCGCCTGTCCCGACCCTCGGCTTGTCGGCCTGGCGCCGTATCCCGTCCAGTGCCTCGCCGCCCATCAGGTCCGAGCCGGTGCGCAGTTCCGGCATGACCAGGGTCTGGGCGGCGGCATGATCGGGCGACGCGGTCGTCAGCGCGCCGAGGGCGGCTGCAACGAGCAGGGTCGAAAGACGGGGGAAAAGCGGGGTCATCGCGTGTATTCGGGCACCTTGATCGATTGTCCGCGGACCGCCGGGCTTGCCGAAACGTAAATTTTCTTGGTTAAGGATTGGTTGACGAGATTGTCCGAATCCTGCGTCGCCGACGCCCTGTCGCTGCGTCATGATTTGGCCCGACGCGCCTGATCAGTTGCGCGCCATGCCGGCCGAAGGGCCGTACCGGAGAAGCCAGACAGTGATCCCCCAAACGCTTGCCGCACCCGAGAGCCTTGGCTCCGCATCGGCCGTCCACACGATCGAGACCGAGGCCGAAGGGCTGCGGGTCCTCGCCGGCCTGCTGCGGGGCGAGATGGCGGCGCCCTTCGAGCGCGTGCTGGAGCTGATCTCGCGGGTCACCGGGCGCATCATCGTCACCGGCGTCGGCAAGAGCGGCCATATCGGCGCGAAGATCGCCGCGACCTTCGCGTCCACCGGCACGCCGGCCTTCTTCGTCCACCCGTCGGAAGCCAATCACGGCGATCTCGGCATGATCGGCCGCGACGACGCGATTCTTGCAATGTCATGGTCGGGCGAAAGCGCCGAGCTGAAGGGTATCGTCGCCTATTCGCGCCGATTCCGCATCCCGCTCGTCGCGCTCACCTCGCGGCGCGAATCGACGCTGGGCCGCGAGGCCGACGAGGCGCTGATCCTGCCCCGCGCGGCGGAAGCCTGCCCGCATGGTCTGGCGCCCACGACGTCGACGACGCTGCAGGTGGCGCTGGGCGATGCGCTCGCCGTGGCGCTGCTGGAGCGCCGCGGCTTCACGCCGAGCGACTTCCGCGTGTTCCACCCCGGCGGCCAGCTCGGCGCGAGCCTGACCCATGTCGGCGACATCATGCATGTCGGCGAGTCGCTGCCGCTGGTGCCGGAAGGCATGCTGATGTCGGAAGCGATCCTGATCATGTCGCGCAAGGGGTTCGGCTGCGTCGCCGTCGTCGACGGCGAGGGGCTGCTGCGCGGCCTTGTCACCGACGGCGATCTGCGGCGGCATCTGGCCGGGGACCTGCTCAGCAAGCAGGTCGATGCGGTGATGACCCGCAACCCGAAGACGATCGAGCCGGAGACGATGGCGGCCAAGGCCCTCGACATCGTCAACAGCCTCAACATCACGGCGCTGATGGTGGTCAGGCAGGGTCGTCCGGTGGGCATCGTCCACCTCCACGACCTCCTGCGGATCGGCGCCGCCTGAGGCGAGGGATCAGCCCGCCGGAGACGTTGCAGGCTCGACCCTGAGCACGCTGCCGTCGGCGCCGACGACCCGCACCCGCGCGCCCGCCGGCAGGTCGGGTCCCTCGACGCTCCACCAGCTGTCTTCCAGCCCGACGCGTCCGCGTCCGTTGACGATGTCGTCGCTGAGCACAGCCTCGCGGCCGATGAGCCGCTGCGTGCGCTTGTTGAGCGTGTCGGATTGCGGGGTCTCGCTCTTCGCCCCGTACCATTTCCGGCCGAGAAACACCGCGACGGCCGATACGACGACATAAGCGAGGACCTGCTGCTGCCAGCCGAACCACTCGCCGCCGATCAGGAGCACGTTCATGCCGACGACCAGCGCCGCAATCCCGAAGAACAACAGATAGACCCCCGGCAGCACCGTTTCGAGCATCAGCAGCAGGAGGCCCAGAATCCACCAGCCGTAGTCGGACAGGGCGCCGGTCCAGTCCGTCACGTGTCGCTCCCGCCGCCCGGGAAGGTCGGTACCGCGCTGCGCCGCCCGGTGCCACCCTTGCGCGGCGTCGTGGGCGTGCCGGGGGCGTTCGGCTCGGGATCGTTGAACGTCGCGCGGGCGATCTCGGCGATGCCGGCGATCGAACCGATGAGCGACGATGCCTCGAGCGGCATCAGGATGACGCGCTGGTTCGGGGCGGAAGCAATCTTGCCGAGTGCCTCGGTGTATTTCTGCGCCACGAAGTAGTTGATCGCCTGGACGTCGCCGGCGGCGATCGCCTCGGAGACCAGCCGGGTCGCTGTGGCTTCCGCCTCGGCCAGCCGCTCGCGGCCCTCGGCCTCGCGATAGGCGGCGTCGCGCCGGCCCTCGGCCTGCAGGATCTGCGACTGCTTCTCGCCCTCGGCCCGCAGGATCGACGCGTTGCGCGAGCCTTCCGCCTCGAGGATCTCCGCCCGCTTCTCGCGCTCGGCCATCATCTGCCGCGCCATCGAGTCCACGAGGTTCTTCGGCGGATTGATGTCCTTGATCTCGATGCGGGTGATCTTGATTCCCCAGCCACTGGCCGCCTGGTCGACGACCCGCAGGATCTTCTCCGAGATTGCGTCGCGATTGGACAGGAGGTCGTCGAGATCCATCGAGCCCATGACCGAGCGCAGATTGGTCATCACCAGGTTGAGGATGGCGTTCTCCAGACCCGAGACTTCGTAGGCGGCCGCCGCCGCGTCCAGAATCTGATAAAAGGCGACGCCATCGGCCGCGACGGAGGCGTTGTCGCGGGTGATCACCTCCTGGGTCGGCACGTCCAGCACCTGCTCCATCATGTTGAGCTTGCGGCCGACGCGCTCGATGAAGGGCATGATGACGTTGAGGCCGGGGGTCAGGGTGCGGGTATAGCGGCCGAAATTCTCGACCGTGTAGTGATAGCCTTGCGGCACGATCTTGATCGTCGAGAACAGGACGACGATCGCGAAGAACAGGACGACCAGGACCAGGATACCGGTAGCGGTGAGCATGTTGTGGTCTCCGTTCAACGCGACTGGCTGCGGTCTCGAGGCACCGCAGCGGGATTGACTATCGGTGCCCGACCGGGCCGCGGCAAGCCGTGTCCGTTTGTCAGTCGACCCAGCCGCGCAGCTCGCGCCGCACCATCGCTTCGATGACGTCCATGCCGGGCTCGGAATCGTTCAGGCACGGGATGTGGGCGAAGTGCTCGCCGCCCGCCTCGTGGAAGATCTCGCCCGCCTCGCCGGCGATTTCCTCGAGCGTCTCCAGGCAATCGGAGACGAAACCCGGATTGAACACCGCAATCCGCTTGATGCCCTCTTTCGCCAGGGCCTCGACGGTCTTGTCGGTGTAGGGCTGCAGCCACTCTTCCGGGCCGAAGCGCGACTGGAAGCAGGTCATCAGCCGGCCCTTCGGCCAGCCGAGCCGCTCTTCCAGCAGCCGCGAGGTCTTCTGGCAGTGGCAGTGATACGGATCGCCCTTGCGGAAATAGCTCTGCGGAATGCCGTGATAGGAGGCGATCACCCGCTCCGGCTCGAAGTCGAGCGTCGCCAGATGCGTCTCGATCGAGCGGGCGAGCGCGTCGATGTAGATGGGCTCGTCGTGATAGGGCGGCACGGTCCGGACCGCCGGCATCCAGCGCTTGCTCATCATGTGCTCGAAGAACTTGTCGTTCACCGTCGCCGTCGTTGCCGCCGCATATTGCGGATAGAGCGGGTAGACGAGGATCCGGTCGCAGCCCTGCTCGAGCAGGTAGTCGGTCCGCGCCGCGATCGACGGATTGCCGTAGCGCATCGCCCAGTCGACGACGATCTCGCCCCGTCCCGCGAGCCGCAGCGCCAGCTTCTCGCCCTGCGCCCGGGTGAAGGTTCGAAGCGGCGACTCGTTGCGCTCGTGGTTCCAGATCTCGGCATAGGCAGCGCCCGACTTCTTAGGCCGGGTGTTGAGCACGATGCCGTAGAGGATCGGGTACCAGGCGGCCCGGGGCCATTCGATGACCCGCTTGTCGGAGAGGAACTCCTTCAGGTAGCGGCGCATCGGCTTGAAGTCGGTCCCGTCCGGGGTCCCGAGATTGACCAGCAGGACGCCGACCTTCGGCTGCTTCACCGTCGGATGACCGGCAGGCAGCGGGCCCGTCGCCCGCTCCGCGATGGTCTTGGTCAGGGCGTTCATGGTCGCATCCTCAAGCAGTTTCGGCACTCCGCTTCCCGCGGCACGGCCATGTCGACCGGCCCACTGGTGTCCGTGCCCCCATGCGCCGTCTCTGACAGGCGATATAGGCGCGTTTACCGCCAGGCGAAACGCGACGGACCGTCTTGCCGGTGCGACGAATTGCTCAGCCGCGCGCCAGGCTGAAGCTCGAACCGTCGGCCGCGGTGCAGGTCATCTGCCCGGCGGCGTGGTTGCAGTTGGCGGCCAGCTGCTGGTTTCGCTGCAGCGAACGGTAGTTGATCTGGATCTGGCCGGCGCCCGTTGTCGTGTAGGTGCCTTCGGCGAGCAGGCCGTTGGTGGCGCTTTCGGCCGAGGTGAAACGGCCGTTCTGGAACCGGGCATTATAGGGAACAGGCCCGCCGACATTGCGCCAGCTGCCTTCGACACCGAGCGGCATCTGCTGCTGCGGCGGCAGGGATGGCGCGAGCGAAGCCTGGCGTTCCGACTGGCAGGCCGCAAGAGTGAGGGTCAGCAGGGCAAGGCACAAGGCAGAACGGCGCATGCAAAAGTCCTTCGACTGCGCTGCCAACGGCTCGCGCGGAACACAACATTACGAGCGGCAATCAGGCACGCGGCATGATTCCAGGGTCGCTGATGCCAAGGTTAACCCATTCCCGCAACACTGTCATCGCGCCGCGACGGTGCGGATCAGACAGTTTCGGGCCGCCGCAGGGCCAGGACGGAATGGATCGAGCCGATCGTCTCGATCGAGCGGATCCGGCCGTCGGTGGTGAAGGCGAACCAGTACATCGTCGTGCCGGTGATCAGGGTTCCGGTCTGCTCGTCCCGGCGCGTCCAGTCGCAGCGGCTGGCGGCTTCGTCGAGCTCGCAGACGATGCCGCGGGGCTCGTAGGAGATGTAGTTGGTCCGCTTCATCAATTCCTGGAGGAAGGCGGTCGCCTCCTCCTCGCCCTGCAGGCGGAACTCGCCTTCCATTCGCCCGAACCAGGGGGCATCGGCCATCGCGTCGTTGCTGCGCTGGGAGAATACCGCGCCGGGCGCGAAATGGCGCGCAATGTTGCCGGGCGTGCCCGACATCACCGCGTCCATTACAGCCTCGACCACCTGGCGCCGGGCATCGTTGTCGGTCATCACATGCTCCATTGCGGTGGTACATTTGTAGCCACCTAATGGTAAAGCGCACGCTTTACCAGCCCGACCAAGATGATCGGGCCGGAGCAAAACGATCACCTGACGAGGATGTTCCTGAACTGCCACGGATCCTTGTCGTCGAGGTCTTCCGGGAACAATCCCGGGCGGTCCTTCAACGGCGTCCAGTCGGTATAGTAGCCCTTGACCGGGCCGAGATACGGTTGCTGCACTTCCAGGCAGCGCCGGTAATCCATCTCGTCGGTCTCGACGATCCCCGCTTCGGGGTTCTCCAGCGCCCACACCATGCCGGCGAGCACCGCAGAGCTCACCTGCAGGCCGGTGGCACTCTGGTAGGGCGCCAGCTTGCGCGCCTCTTCGAGCGACAATTGCGAGCCATACCAGTAGGCGTTCTTCTCGTGGCCGTAGAGCAGCACGCCCAGCTCGTCGACGCCGTCGAGAAGTTCGCTCTCGTCGAGCACGTGATGCTCGGGCTGGATCTTGCCGGCCGCGCCGAACAGTTCGTCCAGCGACAGCACCGCGTCGTTGCACGGGTGATATGCGTAGTGGCAGGTCGGCCGGTACGTCACCTCGTCGTCGCGGTTGCGATGGCTGAAATAGTCGGCGATCGAGATCGACTCGTTGTGGGTGACGAGGAAGCCGTATTGCGGCCCTGGCGTCGGGCACCAGGATCGGACCCGCGTGTTGGCGCCGGGCTGTTCGAGGAAGATCCCCGACTGGTGGCCCTTCTTGTGCATGCGGGCGTTCTTCGGCATCCACTTCTCATGGGTGCCCCAGCCTAGCTCCGCCGGCTGCATGCCTTCCGACAGGAAGCCTTCCACCGACCAGGTGTTCCAGAACACGTTGAGCGGCTTCGGCGCCTTGGCGCGCTGGGTGTCGCGCTCGGCGATGTGGATGCCCTTGACCCCGACGCGCTTCATCAACTTCGCCCAGCCCTCGCGATCGTCCGCGGTCGGCTCGGTGGATTCGAGGCCGATCTCGCGCGACACGTCGATCAGCGCCTGCTTGACGAACCATGAGACCATGCCCGGATTGGCGCCGCAGCAGGAGACGGCCGTGGTGCCGCCCGGATGCTTGCGCTTCTCCTTGCGCACCGTTTCGCGCAGCGCATAGTTCGTGCGATCGGCGTTGGACAGCGACTCGTTGAAGTAGAAGCCGAGCCACGGCTCGACGACCGTGTCGATGTAGAGAACGCCGAGCTTGCGGCAGAGCTTCATCAGGTCGAGCGAGCCGGTATCGACCGACAGGTTGACGCAGAAGCCCTGGCCCTTGCCTTCGGTCAGCAGCGGCGTCAGCAGTTCCTCGTAATTCTTCTTGGTCACCGCCTCGTTGACGAAGCGGATGCCGCGCTCGTCGAGGAGCGCCTTGTCGGCATCGTTCGGATCGATGACGGTGAAGCGCGACTTGTCGTAGTCGAAATGCCGCTCGATCAGTGGCAGGGTTCCCTTGCCGATCGAACCAAAGCCGATCATCACGATGGGCCCTGAAATCTTTGCGTGTATCGGGTGCTTGTCACGTTTCACGGACAGCCCTCCTGGTAGTTGAATTGTGCCGAGGGGTTTCGGCGAAGGCGCTAGTACAGATTTAAGACACGGGCTAGGACAGTTAGGTGACAAATGAAAGGGCGAGGGCCCTGACCGGCGCTCCGACGTCAGTGTCGCCCTGCGTCTCAGGGCGGTCAGATATCCCTCGCTCATCTCCCTCCGAGACCGCAACGACCGAGACCTGAATGCAGCTTCCCCCGGCCTTGCGGCTTGCCCTCGACGCTCATCTAGACGACCGGCCCCTCGCCGGTCTGCGCACCGAAGGCGCACGACTGTCGCAACGCTACCGTGCCGAGACGCGCGACGGCAAACGCCATCTGGACGGCGAGGCGGCGGTGCTGGCCTATCTGGCGGCCCGAATGCCGGCAACCTTCGCCGCGGTGAGGGCGAGCCTTGCCGCAGTCGCCCGGCGTCAGCCGGATTTTACCCCGCGAACGCTGCTCGACGTCGGGGCAGGGCCGGGCACCGCGCTCTGGGCCGCCCTCGACGCGTTCGACAGCCTTGTCGCGGCGACATTGGTCGAGGCCAGCCCACCGGCCATGGCAGTCGGCCAGGCGCTCTGCGATGCGGGCCTGTCGGACTCTGTCGTCGATGTCGAATGGGTCGCGGGCGATGCCCTGTCCGGCCTTTCGGCCCGCGAGCCGGCCGACCTCGTCTCGCTCGCCTATGTCCTCGACGAACTGCCGCCGGCCGCCATCCCCCGCCTCGTTGCCGACCTCTGGCGCCTGACGCGCCACGTGCTGGTGATCGTCGAGCCCGGCACCACGGCGGGCTGGCGCCGCATCCTCGCAGCACGCGACCAGCTGCTGGCCGAAGGCGGCGCGATCCTGGCGCCGTGCCCGCATGCCGCCGCCTGTCCGCTGACGCCGCCCGACTGGTGCCATTTCGCCGAACGGGTCGAGCGCTCGCGCACCCATCGCCTGACCAAGGGCGGCACCGTGCCCTACGAGGACGAGAAGTTCATCTATCTCGCCGTCGCCCGCGAGCCCGCCGCCCCGCCTGCAGCGCGGGTACTGGCGCCGCCGCGCAGCGGCAGCGGCAAGGTCCAGCTGAAGCTCTGCACCGCCGGCGGCACGCTGCAGGAGCGACTGGTGACCAAGCGCGAAGGCGAGACCTTCCGCTCGGCGCGGCGGCTGGAATGGGGTGATGAATGGGGATGATCTGGAGGTTCAATCCTCCATCGCTTCCAGCTCGTCGATGAAGCCGGAGATCATCGCCAGGCCGCGCGACCAGAAGGCCGGGTCGGAGGCGTCGAGGCCGAAGGGCTTCAGGAGTTCGGAGTGATGCTTGGTGCCGCCGGCCTTCAGCATCGCGAAATACTTCTCCTGGAAGCCGGATTCGGAGTTCTCGTAGACCGCGTACAGCGAGTTCACCAGGCAGTCGCCGAAGGCGTAGGCGTAGACGTAGAACGGCGAATGGATGAAGTGCGGCACGTAGGTCCAGTAGGTCTCGTAGCCGTCGCCGAGCCGCAGCGACGGGCCGAGGCTCCTGGCCTGGACGTCCATCCAGATCTCGCCGATCCGCTCCGTCGTCAGCTCGCCCTGCCGGCGCTCCTCGTGCAGCGCCCGCTCGAACTGGTAGAAGGCGATCTGGCGCACCACCGTATTGATCATGTCCTCGACCTTGGAGGCGAGCAGCGTCTTGCGCTCAGCCTTGGTCCTGGTCTGGTCCAGCAGCGAGCGGAAGGTCAGCATCTCGCCGAAAACCGAGGCAGTTTCGGCCAGCGTCAGCGGCGTCGCCGCCATCAGCGCGCCCTGGCGCCCGGCCAGCACCTGGTGGACGCCATGGCCGAGTTCGTGCGCTAGCGTCATCACGTCGCGCGGCTTGCCCATATAGTTGAGCAGCACATAGGGATGGACGCTCGGCACCGTCGGGTGGGCGAAGGCACCCGGCGACTTGCCGGGCCGGATCGCCGCGTCGATCCAGCCATTGCTGAAGAACGGCTCGGCGATCGCGGCCATCTCCGGCGAGAAGCCGGAATAGGCCGACAGCACCGTCTCGCGGGCCTCGTCCCAGGAAATGTCGCGGCGGCGGGCGTCCGGCAGCGGCGCGTTGCGATCCCAGAAGTCGAGGACCTCGAGCCCCAGCCACTTCGCCTTCATGGCGTAATAGCGGTGCGAGATCGACGGATAGGCATCCGACACCGCCTTCTCCAGCGCGTCGACCACCTCCCGCTCGACCCGGTTGGCGAGGTGGCGCGAATCGGCGACGTCCTCGAAACCGCGCCAGCGATCGGAGATTTCCTTGTCCTTCGACAGCGTGTTGGTGATCAGCGTAAAAGTTCGCAGATTGTCGCTGAAGACGTTGGCCAGCGCGCTCGCCGCCTTGCGGCGCTTCTCGCCATCCGGGTCCTGCAGGAGGTTGAGGGTCGCCTCCAGCGCCAGGTCGTCGCCGTCGACGGTGAAGCGCAGCGAGGTCAGCGTCTCGTCGAACAGCCGATTCCAGGCGCCCCGGCCGGTGATCGCCTTTTCGTGGAAAAGCTCCTCGACCCGGTCCTCCAGCTGGAACGGCTTGTCCTGGCGAAGGTCGACCAGCCACGGCCGGTAGTGGGCGAGCGCCGGGTCCCGATCCATCGCCGCATCGACCACCGCATCGTCGATCCGGTTGAGCTCCAGCGGGAAGAACAAGAGACGCGACGAGATGTCGGTTACCGCCGACTGGATGTCGCCGTAGAACTTGGCGCGCGTCGGATCGGACGTGTCGCCGGAATAGATCAGGCCGGCATAGGAGATGATCCGACCGAGCAGTTCCTCAAGCGCCTCGAAGGCGACGACCGCTTCGGCAAGGCTCGGCTCCCCGGTCGTCGCCGCCTCGGTCAGCGTTCCGCGCCAGCGCGCCTGGAAGGCCTCGGCGAGGCGGCGCGCCTCGGCCAGATCGTCGGCGAGCTCCTGGCTGTCCATCGACGGATAGAGGTCGGCGAGGTTCCACTCCGGCAGCGCGGCGGTGCCGTCGCCGGCAGCCTCGAGGGCGGAGAAGATCGGACGGAAGGGCAGGTTCATCGCGTCATGCTCGTTCTGGAGGGCAGGCGGCCATCAGCCGAATCGTTCGAATTGTCGCCAAATCGGATCGCGGTCGTTGATCACGTCCGTTCAGCCGAATTTCAGTCGGTCGTGCCAAATTGGGTCATCCTCGCGCCGTGACGAGGTCGGAGGCTGACGTGTCGCGAACTGTACTCATTGTCGACGACGATCCTATACAACGCCGATTGCTCGACGCCCAAGTCGCGCGCATGGGCTACACCCCGATTTGCTGCGCCGGCGGCCGCACCGCGCTGGACGCGCTCGACGGCAAGCATCGCGGGTCGATCCTGGCCGTCGTCCTGGACCTGATGATGCCCGATTCCGGCGGCCTCGATGTTCTGGCTGAGATGCGCCGCCAGGAAATAGAGATTCCCGTCGTCGTCCAGACTGCAAAGGGCTCGATCGAGACGGTCGTCGAGGCGATGCGGGCGGGGGCGTTCGACTTTCTCGTGAAGCCGTTCTCCCCGGAGAAGCTGCGCGACGTGCTGGGCAGCGCCGCCCGCATGCAGGCCGCGCCACGTCGGCCGGTTTCGGCGGCGAGGACACGAAAGCTGCTGGCAGAGACCAACGCGTCCCCAGCGCTCCGCCCGGTTCTGCTGGCGGCGGCGAAGGCGGCCCGCTCGGCCATCCCGGTGCTGATCGAGGGCGAGACCGGTGCCGGCAAGGAATGGCTGGCCGCTGCGATCCAGGCTGAAGGCGACCGCGCCGAGCGCCCTTTCGTGACGCTTAACTGCGGCGCCATCCCCGCCGACCTCGCCGAAAGCATCCTCTTCGGACACGAGAAAGGTGCCTTCACCGACGCCGGACGGCGCCATGACGGCAAGTTCCTGCAGGCCGAGGGTGGCACGCTCTTCCTCGACGAGGTGGGCGAACTGTCCATGGCCGCTCAGGTCAAGCTGCTCCGCGTGTTGCAGACGGGCGAAGTCGATCTCGTCGGGGGCTCGGCCAGGCGCCGCGTCGACGTGCGGATCATCTCGGCAACCAATCGCAGCCTTGCGGCCGCCGTGGCGACGGGCCGATTCCGCGAGGATCTCTACTACCGGCTGAACGCCTTCGAGATCCACGTCCCGCCGTTGCGCGAGCGTCGGGACGAAATTTCCCACCTCGCAAGCGGCTGTCTGGAGCGCTTCGGGCGGGTCGAGCGGCAGGCACCCGGGCGCCGCCTGTCGCGCGGCGCGCTCGACCTGCTGCAGCGATACGACTGGCCGGGCAATATCCGCCAGCTGGAGAATGCGGTCTACCGCGCCCTGGTGCTCAGCGAGTCGGAAATCCTCGAAGCGGCGGGTTTCGCCCATGTCGCCGCGCTGGTCTCGGCGACGTCGCGGCCGGCGGCAGTGGTATCCGGCAGCGCGCCCGATGACGCAAGCGAGCCGAATGCGGTGCCGAGCCCGACGAGCCTGGAGACTGACGTTGCGCCGACGGCATTTCCCCTGCGCGACGAGGCGGGACAGATCCGCCGCATCGACGATATCGAGGCGGATGTCATCCGTGTGGCGCTCTGCCAGTATGGCGGGCAGATGAGCGAGATCGCCCGCCGGCTGGGCATCGGGCGATCGACGCTCTACCGCAAGATGCGCGAATACAATATCGGCGCCTGACGTTCCGACCGGCGAATCTAACGCGGCGATGCGCCGAGCAGTAGCCAAGTCCCGGGCAAATAACCTTAATTGGAGCTTAACGCTTTCGGAGCAAAATCCGCAGGAAGTTTGGCGACTGTCATCTTGATGCCGCAGTTTTGGAAAAACTGGACGTGTGGGGTGACAGTTCCTATGACAGCAGTGCCCCGGGGGACAGGCGCGGGGCCTGCAGCGGTTTTTGAGGGGAAACACCGAATGCTCGGACACACCGCCCGCGCGGGCCGCTTGGCCAAGCGCATCGCGATGCTCGCCGCTCTCGTCATGTTCGGATTGGGGGCTACGACGGCGGCCAAGGCCGAGACAAGGGTCATCAAGCTCTACAACGTTCACAACAAAGAGCAGGGCTCCTTCGCCTACAAGCGCAATGGCCGCTACGTCGCGGCCGAGATGAAGAAGATCAACTGGTTCCTGCGCGACTGGCGCCGCAACGAGCCGACCACGATCGATCCCCGCCTCATCGATCTCGTCTGGGAAGCCTACCGCCAGACAGGCTCGCGCAACGCCATCAACGTCGTCAGCTCCTACCGCTCCTCCGCTACCAACAACATGCTGCGTTCGCGCAGTTCCGGCGTCGCCAAGACCAGCCAGCACACGGCCGGCAAGGCGATGGACTTCTTCATCCCGGGCGTGCCGATCAAGAAGATGCGCGACATCGGCCTGAAGATGCAGGTCGGCGGCGTCGGCTATTATCCGAAATCCGGCTCGCCCTTCGTGCACTTCGACGTCGGCAATGCCCGCCACTGGCCGCGCATGAGCCGCAAGGAACTCGTTGCCGTCTTCCCGAAGGGGAATACCGTGCACGTTCCGTCAGACGGCAAGCCGCTGCCCGGCTACCAGCAGGCGCTCGCCTCCTACAAGCAGCGCAAGGGCGCCTCGGACATCCAGGTTGCCAACGCCAGTTCGTCGGGCGGTGGGGGCAAGACGCTTCTCGCCATGCTGTTCGGCGGCGGAGCAGACGAGGCCGACGACGAGGCGGAGGTCGCGGCGCCAGCCCGTGCCGCCCCGGCAGCCCGTACGCCGCGCCAGGCGGCGCCTGAAGTCGTCGTCGCCGCCGTGACGCCGCAGTCCCGCCCGAACCAGACCCAGCCGAATGCCGTCGCCGTGCCCGTCGGCGACCGCTTCGACGTGAGCTCGCCAGCCCGTGCGAGTGCCCCGGCCACCGAGACCGAGGTCGCGTCGTTGGAGTCTGCCAAGATCCCGGTCCCGACCTGGGCGCCATCGCGCGCCATGGCTGAAGCCATCGCGGAAGTGCCCGCCGCAGCCGAGCCCGACGCCGTTTCATCCCTGGTCGCAGCCCTCGAGACCCAGGCCGCCGAGACGGTTGCCATGGGTGAGATGGCCTATGCCGTGCCGACACCGCGTGACCGGCCGCAATTCGACGCCGTACTGAACGAGCCGGCTGTGGTTGCCGCCGCGCCGGCACCGGCCCCTGCCGCCGCGCCCGCTAGCGCTCCGGCCGCGCCGACGGTCGTCGCGGCCGCCCCGGTTCCGGCTGCCTCGCCGCGGCCGCTGGTCAAGCCGGAAGCCACCCAGGTCGCCTCCCTGATCACCGCCGCATCCAGCCGGCCAACTCCGCTGGTGCAGCCGGCGCGGGCGCCGCTGGTCGAAGGCAAGGGCGGACGTGTGCTGAAGGAAGCGACCCTTCCGCCGGCCAAGGCCATCACCGTCGACCCCCAGGAAGCCATCGCTTCGCGCATCGCCGTCGCCGCTTTGGTCGCCGATCCTGCCCAGCGCGCCCGCGAGCCGCAGCAGATGCCGGACGGGAAGAGTCTGGTCAGCGACATCCCGTCATCGGTGTTCGCCGCAGGCTTCGCGCCCGCAACCGCTGCGCAGAAGACCGGTCGCTTCTCGGGTTCGGCGGTGACCTTCCTGCCGCTCGTCAAGCTGCAGTAGCAGCGCAGCCGACTGTTCTTGCGCGACAGGTCGCCGCAGAACACGTCTGGAAGCATCCATCGGGGGCAAGCAGCGGCAACCGGCCCGCTGCTTGCTCCCGATGCGTTCGGCATCAGGTGAGTGGGCGTCATGCGCTTTGGCGGCCAACGGCTTCCCTCGGCCTTTGCCGCAACAGCGAACGCCAAGGTCTTCCACGCCGTGATATGCGGCGGAACCCTTGGCAAACTCGCGCATTTTCAAAATACCGCAGAGCTATAGGCCGCGCCGCTGTCGCCGGAATCGTCGGTAGTTCCGAAATAGGTGTTCCGGCGCGAGCAAAACGTGCGGATGCGGTACGCCTGCAACTCACTGGCGAAATCAATTCGGCCTGAAAATATTGGGATCGTCGCTGAACCGCGGGCGGAAAACTTCGCCTGAAGGAATTGAATTGTGACAGCGTAGGTCAGCGTGGAAATGATGGGCTCTGTGAATTCTTGCCGGCGCGTGATGATCACGTCGCCGTAGTCCGGCTATGCTCGCGATTGAATGATCCCATGACCACTCGGAAATGAAAAACCTTGGGATTGTAAAGCCTTCGCTTGACACTAAGTATAGAACTATGAATACGGATCTCTAAGGTCGTTGTATGACGCATCGTACCGCCGAATCGCACGTAACATGTACGCTGCCGCGGAGATCACCACTGCGGACCAGCTAGTCCGCCTCCCTCTTCGCACACGATTGGAAAAAACATGGATCAGATCGAAAACGTCGACAACAACGAGATGCTGATGGAACTGACGGCCGAAGTGGTCGCCGCCTATGTCAGCAACAATTCTCTGCCTGTGTCTGAGCTTCCGGGACTTATCTCGGACGTCTATGGCGCCCTCGGACGCACCACCATCGCGCCGCAGGCGCCTCTGGCCGAGAAGCCGAAGCCGGCCGTGCCGGTGAAGAAGTCGGTCACCGATGACTTCATCATCTGTCTCGAGGACGGCAAGAAGTTCAAGTCGCTGAAGCGCCATTTGATGACCCACTACAGCCTGACGCCCGAGGACTACCGCGAGAAGTGGGATCTGCCTTCGGACTACCCGATGGTCGCCCCGAACTACGCGGCGGCGCGTTCGCGTCTCGCCAAGCAGATGGGCCTCGGCCACAAGCGGCGCCGTGCCGCAGCCCGGTAATTGATCCGGCGGCAGCCTGCTGCCGTCGCCATGAAAAAAGGCCCGCCGGCTTTCGCCCGCGGGCCTTTTTCTTGTCGATCGGGAAGTCAGTCCTTGGCGAGATCGGCAGCCATGCCGAGTGCCTGCAGATAGAGGTCGAGGATCGCCTCCTGCTCCTGGCGCTCGTTCTGGTCCTGCTTGCGCAGCGAAATCACCCGCCGCAGCACCTTGGTGTCGAAGCCGTTGCCCTTGGCTTCCGCATAGACGTCCTTGATGTCGTCCGCGATGGTCTTCTTCTCTTCCTCGAGTCGTTCGATCCGCTCGACGAAGGAGCGTAGTTGATCCTGAGCGACATCATGCACGTCGGACATGTCGGGTCTCCGTATGGCGCCGTCATGCGGCATTCGCGCAGCGGCCTAGCAGACGCGGGCGATTCGTTGAATGGGCCGGCGCGAAGGCCGGGCGTATCTCTCGTCAGTCGTGCGGGCGCGACGTCTCGAAGCGCGCCTGGGAATCGGGGGCGGCTTCCGTCTGGTAGGTCTCGCGCCACACCTCGTAGGGCATCCCGTAGACGATTTCCCGCGCCTCGTCCTTCGAGATTTCCTGCCCGTCCGCAGCGGCCGCGTCGCGAAACCAGTTGGACAGGCAGTTGCGGCAGAAGCCGGCGAGATTCATCATGTCGATGTTCTGCACATCGGTGCGGGCGCGCAGGTGATCGCGCAGCCGCCGGAATGCGGCGGCTTCGTATTCGAGGCGCTGCCTGTCGCTGATCTCGTCCATGCTTGCGGCTCCTTGTGCGGCTCTGCTGGTCCCAAGCCCCGCATATCGCCCCCGCCGCGACACGGATCAAGCCCGGGGGCGGTGATGGCCGGGCTCGCCTATTGCGGCGCGATAGGCTAGGTGCGGAGCAGGTCGTGCGCGTTGGGGGCCGGCAATGCTTCGCCGCCGGTGCGATCGGCGGCACTCGGCAGCTTCAGCGCGGGGCCGCCCCGGTGGCCGGAAGCTGCGCCAGGGCAGCCTCACGCAAGTCATCGCGTTGACAGCATTGGCCGCTATGCGAAGAAGAGGCATTCTGCGACCCGATCCGCAAGCGAGGATAGCGTGATGAAATCTGACTCCCTGCGCTGGCTTTGGAACGGCGCGGCAGCCTGCGTGACGGCCATCGGCCTCACCATCCTGTCGGCGCCGCTCACGGCCGACGCCGCAAAGGCCGATTTCCGCGTCTGCAACGGCACGCAGTCGCTGGTCGGCGTCGCCATCGGCTATCGCGCCGAGGCAGGCTGGACCACCGAAGGCTGGTGGCGCATCCCGGCGACGACCTGCAAGTCGATCATCGAGGGGCCGCTGTCGTCCCGCTATTACTACCTCTACGCCGAGGATGCCGACGGAAACGGCCGCTGGGCTGGCTCCGTCAGCCTCTGCATCGCCGAGAACGAGTTCAAGATCGCCGGCGTCAAGGACTGCTTCCAGCGCGGATACCAGAAGATGGGCTTCCGCGAATACGACACAGGCGAGCAGGCCAGCTGGATGGTCCAGCTGACCGAGGCGCCGCGCGAAGGTACGGATACACAATGAGACGCAATCGCAGGGTCAAGATTCTCGCCACGCTCGGACCCGCTTCGTCGTCGGAGGAGATGATCCGCAAGCTGCACGAGGCAGGTGCCGACGTCTTCCGGATCAACATGAGCCATGCCGATCACGACACGATGCGGGAGCTGGTCAAGCGGATCCGCCGGGTCGAGGAAGCGGTCGGGCGGCCGATCGGCATCCTCGCCGACCTCCAGGGACCGAAGCTGCGGGTCGGCCCCTTCGAGGACGGCAAGGTCACCCTCGCCGTCGGCCAGGAATTCACCCTCGACGACGACCCGACGCCCGGCAACCCGACGCGGGTCTACCTGCCGCATCCCGAGATCCTCGTGGCGGTGCAGGAGGGTCATAGGCTGCTGATCGACGACGGCCGGCTGCAGCTCGTCTGCATCTCTACCGACCAGCACCACATCAAGTGCCGCGTCGTCGCCGGCGACAAGATCTCCGATCGCAAGGGCGTCAGCCTTCCCGACACGACGCTCGCCACTGGCGCGCTGACCGACAAGGACCGCCGCGATCTCGACGCGGTGCTGGCCGAGAATGTCGACTGGGTGGCTTTGTCATTCATCCAGCGCCCCGACGATCTGGCCGAGGCCCGCAAGATCGCCCGCGGCCGCGCCTTCATCCTGTCGAAGATCGAGAAGCCGCAGGCGGTCGAGCGCCTCGACGAGATCATCGAGCTGTCGGACGCGATCATGGTCGCCCGCGGCGATCTCGGCGTCGAGCTGCCGCTCGAGACCGTCCCCGGCATCCAGAAGCGCATCACCCGTGCCGCCCGCAAGGCCGGCAAGCCGGTGGTCGTCGCGACGCAGATGCTGGAATCGATGATTTCCGCGCCGGTGCCGACGCGCGCCGAGGTCTCGGACGTTTCCACCGCCGTCTACGAGGGCGCCGACGCGGTCATGCTGTCGGCGGAATCGGCCGCCGGCGACTATCCGGTCGAGGCGGTCGCGACGATGGACCGCATCGCCGTGCAGGTCGAAAAGGATCCGCTCTATCCCGGCATCATCTTCGCCCAGCGTCCGGCGCCCGAGCCGACCGGCGCCGACGCCGTCTCGCTCGCCGCACGGCAGATGGCCGAGACCCTCGGCGTCGCGGTGATCGTGACCTATACGGCGACCGGCACCACCGGCCTGCGCACGGCCCGCGAGCGGCCGCAGATCCCGATCCTGGCGCTGTCGCCGGTGGTCGAGACGGCCCGCCGCCTGTCGCTTGTCTGGGGCCTGCATTGCGTCGTCACCGAGGACGCGCAGGATCTCGACGACATGGTCGATCGCGCCTGCCGCATTTCGGTCGAGCAGGGCTATGCCCGATCGGGCGAACGGCTGATCGTCACGGCCGGCGTGCCGCTGCGCACCCCCGGCGCGACCAACATGCTGCGCATCGCCTATATCGGTTCGGATGGCCTCTCCGCCGTCTGACGCTGCTGCAAGCCTCGATGAGATCCGCTCGCGACATTTGTTATGCGCGAGCGGCTCTCTTCAGCGCTGCTTCAATTGCGATATTTTGAGAAGACAGCGCTTACCGCCGCATCCGTGGCTATCTCGCCGCGCCGGACTTCGGCCTCGGCCTCGATGAGATCGGCTTCTTCCCCCGGTGACAGTTGATAGACGGCGTCGTCGTCGCCAGTCAGGCGCAGAAGGATGCGCGCGTACTCATCCTGCAGTTCAGCAGGCAGGGTCCGGACTCGCTCCAGGGCTTGTTCCAGCAATGCTGTCATGACGCCGTTATCCCTGTGATTTACAGCAAATAAAGTGCTCGCTCGCCTGCCGCCGAGCTCAGAGCAGCGGGCCGACCAGTTCATCGGACAACCGCCCGGCGGCGTCCTGCGCCGATTTGAGCGACGGATAGACGCTGAGCACCTGCATGTAGGCCTCGAGCGCCTTGTCCTTGTGGCCGGTCCGCTCGAGGATCGTGGCAAGGCCCATGAGGGCGCCCCAGTGGCGCGGCTCGCGGAGCAGCGTCTGCTCGATGTCGGCGAGCGACTTGCCCCAGTCATCGGTGGTGAAGCTCAGCGTCGCGCGGCGATTCCATGCCTCGGCATAATCGGGCGCGAGCACCAGCGCCTGGTCGAGCAGGTCGCGCGCCGCGGCACTGTCTTCCTCGGACATCGCCTTGGCGGCACGCAGCATCAGGAGATCGATCGTGGCGCTGCCGCTGCGTCGCCATTGCCGCTCGATCCGCGAGGCGATCAGGCGCGCCTTGCCCTCGTCGGGTTCCTTGCGCAGTTCGGCGAACAGCCCGTCGATGGTCCGCTCCGGCGTCGCCGGGTCGTCGTCGGTCACGGCGGCTTCCTGCGCGTCCCCGTCGGGAAGCGGCTCGCTGCCGAAGGCGTCGGGTGATTCTTCGAGGTCCTCGTCCGGTGCCGGCAGGACCATCGGCGGGTCCTCGGGGCCCGGCGCCATATCCGGCGACGCCTCGGGCAAGGCCGCCGGCGGCTCGACGCCCTGCGCGAGGGCAGGGGAGACTGCCGAAGACGCGAGGATGAGGCTGAGGGCGGTAGAAATCAGAACGGCGCGCATGGGAAGAACCTACGTCTCCCGTGCGCGCCGTCAAACTGAAATATCGGTGAGCGGCCTGCCCGAAGGCGGCCGGCTCGGGATCAGCCCTGGCGGGCCTTGAAGCGCGGGGCTTCCTTGTTGATGATATAGACGCGGCCCTTGCGGCGAACCAAGCGGTTGGCGCGGTGGCGGGTCTTCAGTGCCTTGAGCGAATTCTTGATCTTCATGACATCACCGGATCGTCTGAAGCGACGATCGGATCCTTTCCGTTCCGCCGCATAGGGAAGGGGCGCGCTGGCCGAGGCCTGCTACGCAAGTGCTGCGGAGATAGCTTTGCCCGCCGGCATTGTCAACGAGTCGTGGCCGAGCCGGGCGATTGTGTCGGCCGCCGCGACCATCGCCATCTATCGGCGCGCCAGACGGGTGAAATGGCCCATCTTGCGGCCCGGCCGGGCCGCCGCCTTGCCGTAGAGATGCACCACGGTCTCCGGCTCGGCGAGCAGTTCGGCGACGCGGCCGATCTCGTCGCCGATGAGATTTTCCATGACGCAGTCCGAGTGCCGGACGGGATCGCCGAGCGGCAGGCCGGCAATGGCCCGGACATGCTGGTCGAACTGCGACACGGCGCAGGCGGCTTCAGTCCAGTGGCCGGAATTGTGGACGCGCGGCGCGATCTCGTTGACCCGCAGGCTGTCGTCGGCCAGCACGAAGAACTCGACACCGATGACGCCGACATAGCCGAGCCGCTCGGCAATGCGGGCGGCGATCGCCTTGGCGGCTTCGGCCACGCCCGGGCTCACCCGCCCCGGCACGGTCGAGCGCCGCAGGATGCCGAGACTGTGGACGTTCTCTGCCGGATCATAGGCGATGACGGCGCCATCCGTGCCGCGCGCCGCGATCACCGAGCATTCGTAGGCAAAGGGGACCTTCTTTTCCAGGATCGACGGCACGCTGCCGAGGCTCTCGAAGGCGTCGGCATAGGGGCCGTTCGGCCGGATGATCGCCTGGCCCTTGCCGTCATAGCCGAAGCGGCGGGTCTTCAGGATGCAGTCGCCGCCGAGATCGAGCAGCGCATGGCCAAGTTCCTCGATCGAATCGACGGCCCGCCATTCGGCGGTCTCGACGTCGATGCCGTTGAGAAACGCCTTTTCCACCACGCGGTCCTGCGCGACTTCGAGCGCCTCGGCAGGCGGATAGAGCAGCGCCACGCCGATCGCCGCGCGCACCGGCTCGACGGGGACGTTCTCGAATTCGTAGGTGACGACATCGCAGCTTTTGGCGAGCCGGCCGAGTGCGCCGACATCGTCATAGGAAGCGACAATGATCTCGCTTGCCACCTGCGCCGCCGGACAACCGGCGTCCGGGTCGAGGACGGTGAGGCGATAGCCGAGGCGAGCCGCGGCCATGGCCAGCATGCGGCCGAGCTGGCCGCCGCCGATGATGCCGATCATGCTGCCGGCGGGCAAAGGCGCGCCGTTCATGCCTCGTCCCGCGGCTCGGACGCGACGGCGTCCGTCTGGGCCTGCCGCCAGGCATCGAGCCGGGCGGCGAGGGCATCGTCGGAGAGCGCCAGCACGGCGGCGGCGAGCAGGGCGGCGTTGACCGCGCCGGCCCGGCCGATCGCCAACGTCCCGACCGGAATGCCGGCCGGCATCTGCACGATCGACAGCAGGCTGTCCTTGCCGGACAGCGCCCGGCTTTCGACCGGCACGCCGAAGACCGGCAGTGGGGTGAGGGCGGCGGTCATGCCCGGCAGATGCGCCGCGCCGCCGGCGCCGGCGATGATGACCTTGAAGCCCGCGTCGCGTGCGCCGCGGGCGAATTCGTAGAGCCGTTCCGGTGTGCGGTGCGCCGAGACGATCCGCGCGTCGAACGCCACGCCGAGCGCGTCCAGCGTGTCGGCGGCGTTCTTCATCACGCTCCAGTCCGACTGGCTGCCCATGATGATGGCGACGGGGGTGGCGGCCTGGCTCATGCGCTGATGTCCGGGATGATCTGGTCCTCGAGGTCCTGCAGGCGGTCCTTGATCGCGAGCTTCTTCTTCTTCATGCGCTGCACCTGAAGCCTGTCGCAGCCCATTGCCTCCATCGCATTCACGGCGGCGTCGAAATCCGCATGTTCCTGCCGCAGGCGCGCGACCTGGAGCCTCAGGCCCGCCTGTTCCTGATCCGCCATCATCATCCTTTCGGAACGTCTGCTCGCCGTCGAATCGTGCCCCGGCATTGCCATTGTGCGGGCTCGGCGATGATTAACAAATGCCGCATTGAGGCGATAGCAATGGACCTGTCAGCCGTTCGACAGTGCTACCGAATTATGACACCTTCGAACGGTCGACGTCGCGGTCCCGCAGTCGGGGCCGCGGCCTCACTCACGAAGGGAGAAGCCATGTCCTTGGATACCCATCTCGCGACGCTCGAACAACGCCACACGGCGCTGGATGACGAGATTTCGAGCGCCCTGGTTTTGAAGCCGGCCATGACCGACGCGGAACTTGCGGAGATGAAGCGGCGGAAGCTGAAGCTGAAGGACGAGATCGAACGTCTCCGCCAGCCCAGGAACTGAGCCTTTCGCCGGGTGCGGGAACGCCCCGCGCCCGGTCGCCGACCCTTTATTCGAGCATCTTTCGCAGCACGTATTTCTGGATCTTGCCGGTGGATGTTCGTGGCACCTCGGCGAAGCGGATTTCCTTCGGGCACTTGAACCGCGCCAGATGCGCCCGGCAGTGTTCCATGAGCGCCTCGGCGGTCACGCTGCGGCCGGGCTTCAGTTCGACGAAGGCCAGCGGCGTCTCGCCCCATTTCTCGTCGGGCCTTGCCACCACCGCCACCGTCGCCACGTCCGGATGGAGGTACAGCGCGTTCTCCACCTCGATCGACGAGATGTTTTCGCCGCCCGAGATGATGATGTCCTTCGCCCGGTCCTTGAGCTCGACATAGCCGTCCTCGTGCATCACGCCGAGATCGCCCGAGTGGAACCAGCCGCCGCGGAACGCCTCCGCCGAGGCGTCCGGGTTCTTCAGGTAGCCGCGCATGACAATATTGCCGCGGAACATCACCTCGCCGATCGTCTCGCCGTCGGCGGCAACCGGCGCCATCGTCGCCGGATCCATCACGGCAAGGTCTTCGAGCGCCGGATAGCGCACGCCCTGCCGCGCCGTCTGCGCGGCGCGGGCCGGTCCCTCGAGACCGTCCCATTCCGGTTTCCATTCATTGACCACCGCCGGCCCGTAGGTCTCGGTCAGCCCGTAGAGATGCGTCACCTCGAAACCGGCGTCGCGCATCCCGGCCAGCACCGCCTGCGGCGGCGGCGCGGCCGCGGTGTTGAAGGCGACGCCCTGCGCAAAGGCCCGCTTCTCGCTGTCGTCGGCGTTGATCAGCATCGACATGACGATCGGCGCGCCGCAGAGATGGGTGACGCCGTGCTCGGCGATCGCCGCGTACATCGCCTTCGCCCGCACCCAGCGCAGGCAGACATGCGTGCCGGCCTGCACCGCCAGCGTCCAGGGGAAGCACCAGCCGTTGCAGTGGAACATCGGCAGCGTCCACAGATAGACGGGGTATCGCCCGAGCCCGGCGGCGATGACGTTGGCATAGCCCATCAGCGCCGCGCCGCGGTGGTGGTAGACGACGCCCTTCGGGTTGCCGGTCGTCCCGGACGTGTAGTTGAGCGAGATCGCATCCCATTCGTCGCCCGGCATCTGCCAGTCGTAGGCGGGGTCGCCCTCCGCCAGCAGCGCCTCGTATTCGAGACTGCCGATGAGGTCGCCCTTCTGAGCCGGGGCGTCGGCGGGAAACTCCGGATCGTCGTAGTCGATCACCAGCGGCCGGCACGCGGCCATTGCCAGCGCCTCGCGCATCACCGCGGAGAACTCCCGGTCGACGATCACTACTGTCGCCTCGGCATGGTCGAGCTGGAAGGCGACGATCGCGGCGTCCATCCGCGTGTTGATCGACAAAAGCACGGCACCCGCCATCGGCACGCCGTGATGGGCCTCGAGCATCGCCGGCGTGTTCGAGAGCATCACCGCGACCGTCTCGCAGCGCTTGACGCCGCGGCGCTCCAGCGCCGAGGCGAGCTGCCGCGAACGGCGGTAGAAGTCCGCATAGGTCCGGCGGAGCGAACCGTGGATGATCGCGACCCGGTCTGGGTGCACCTGTGCCGCGCGCGACAGGAAGGTGAGCGGCGTCAGCGGCTGGTGGTTCGCCGGGTTGCGGTCGAGATTGTCGTCGTAAATGCCCATGGTTCCCCCCGATCGGCGTTCCGCCGTTGCGGGAAACCATAGAAGACCGCGAAGCGTCCGTCATCACGACGCCAGGCCGACCACTCCGTCATAGACGAGCTTCGCCCCGACCGGGATCAGGACGCCATAGGTGACCCAGTAGAACGACGCCGGATCGATACGCCGCACGATCCAGACGCCGGCAAGCGTGGTCACGAGGGCGACGGGCAGCAGGACCGCCGATGTGGCAAGGTTCTCGGCGGAAAACTGCCCGAGCAGGAAATAGGCCGGCAGCTTGGCGGCGTTGACGGCGGCGAAGAACACCACCGAGGTGCTGGCATAGACCGGCGGCGTCAGTCGCAGCGGCAGGACGTAGACCTGGTAGGGCGGCCCGCCGGCATGGCTGACGAAGCTCGCAAAGCCCGACATCGCGCCCCAGAAGCCGGCCCGCAGCCGGTTCGGCGCCCGCGCGTGCTCGTGATGGCGCGACGACAGGAACCACTGGAGGGCGAACCACAGCGACAACAGCCCGAGCAGCACGCGGAAACCGTCCGCCGGGATCAGCGCCGCGGCGAAATAGCCGAACGCGATGCCGCCGAACGCCGCCGGGAGCATCGACAGGAGCACCTTGCGGTCGAACTCGCGGCGCCAGGCGACGAGGCCGATCAGGTCGGTCGCGACGAGGATCGGCAGGAGGATGCCGGCGGCCGCGACCGGGTCGATGACGAAGGCCATGAGCGGCACGCCGAGCAGCGTGATCGAACCGCCGAAGCCGCCTTTCGACAGGCCGACGAGGATGACCGCGGGAACGGCGAAGACGTAGAAGAGCGGGTCGGTGATCAAGCGCTGGCCGGTCCGGTGACGATCGGTCGCCATCCTTACGGTCGGCGCCGGGCCCCCGCAACCATGGCCGGCAGCGTGGCCGCCGTTCGCGCGCTTGTGTGCACGGCCGGTTTCGCAAGCCGCGCGGGATTTGCTAAAACCCCCGCGGGCGTCCAAGTGTCGCCACGAACCAGCCAGAACTCCCGCGAGAACGCCGTCCGCCGATGAATGAAGACCTGATCCGTCCGAGGCTCGTCCTCATCACCACGCCGCTTTCCGACGCCGATGCGGAGACTGCGATGCGCGCGGCGCTCGCCGGCGGCGACGTCGCCTCCGTCATCATCGACCCCGCCGGGCGCGACGACGCTGCGTTCCAGCGCCTCGCCGAGCTGCTGGTGCCGATGATCCAGGAGGCGGGCGCCGCGGCGATCATCGTCGACGACACCCGCTGCGCCGGCCGGGTCGGCGCGGACGGCATCCACGTGACCGGCGGCGACATCGCCGCCCTGGCCGAGACGATCGAGCGTTTCGCGCCGAAGTTGATCGTCGGCGGGTCCGGCTTCGAGACCCGCCACGAGGCGCTGGAGGCCGGCGAGAAGCTCCCCGACTATCTGTTCTTCGGCCGCCTCGGCGCCGATCTGGCCGACGAGGCGCACGAGAAGAACCTCGAGATGGCCGAATGGTGGGCCGATATCGTCGAGCTCCCCTGCATCGTGATGGCCGGCCGCAGCATCGAGAGCGTTGCCGAGGCGGCGTTGACGGGCGCGGAGTTTGTCGCGGTGTCGACGGCGGTCTTTGCCGACCCGCAGGCCGCCGGAGCCGCGGTCGCCCGCGCCAATGCCCTGTTCGACGAATATATGGAAAGCGAGGCGGCGTGATGCGTCTTCGCCTGCTTCGGGTGCTCGCGCCGCTGCTGGGCGGGTTGGCCGCGCTCGCCGCGGTCCCGGCGGCGGCGCAGGAGGACGACGGCAAGGTGACGATCGACGAGATGCTGCGCGGCTCGCAGGGCGAGGATCTGCCGACGCCGTCCGCGGTGCCGGAACAGGCAGCGCCCGCTGCCGCAGCGCCGGCAAGAGCCGATCTCGCCTACGGCGCCTTCCAGCGCGGCTTCTACCTCTCCGCCCTGAAGATCGCCGAGCCGCTGGCCAATCTCGGCGACCCGGCGGCGCAGACGCTGCTCGGCGAAATCTATTCGCGCGGCCTCGGCGTGCCCCAGGATCTTGCCGCGGCAGCCAAATGGTATGAGGCCGCCGCAAATTCGGGCAGCGCCGAGGGGCAGTTCCGCTACGCGATGATGCTGCTCGACGGCACGGCCGGCAAGGAAGACCTCGCCCAGTCGCGCGACCTGATGAAGGCGGCGGCCGACCAGGGCCTGCCGCTGGCGCAGTACAATTATGCGCAGATGCTGATCGAGGCCGCGCCCACCGCCGGGTTCGACGAGGCCCGGCCGCTGTTCGAGAAAGCTGCCAATGCCGGCGTTCCGGACGCGCAATATGCGATGTCGCAGCTCTATGCCTATGGCCGGGGCGTTGCCGCCGACGCGGCCCGTGCCCGCACATGGCTGCGGGCGGCGGCGATCAACGGCCAGGACACCGCCCAGGTCGAGTACGGGATCTGGCTGATCAACGGCAAGGGCGGGGAGGCCCGGCCGGAGGAGGGGTTCCGCTTCCTCAGACGCGCCGCCGACCTCGGCAACCCGATCGCCATCAACCGCGTCGCGCATCTCTACAAGGACGGCATCGGCACCGAGCCGGACACGGTGGAGGCTGCGAAATGGGCGGTGCTGGCCAAGCGCCTCGCCAACACCGATCCGGTCCTCGACGATTTCTTCCGCGGCCTCGACGCCGAAGCGCAGAAGTCCGCGCTTGAAGCTGCCAACCGCCTCGGCTCGGGCTGAGCCACGCTGCCAAGACTTGAAAGAAACGCGCGATTGTGGTCTTGAGCCGCGATCGGTGAGCTTCGCGCGCGATCTCGGCGCGCCTCGCGCAAGGCCAGCAGCAGTGCCCGGCGCCCGATTGAAGATGCCCGACGTTACGCCCAACCGATGATGCCGCGCGACCGCGACAAGGGTCGCGGCCGAACCCTTCGAGAGCTTTCATGAAGATCAACGGAAACGAAATCCGCCCCGGCAATGTGATCGAGCACAATGGCGGCCTGTGGGCTGCCATCAAGACCGCCCACGTCAAGCCGGGCAAGGGCGGCGCCTTCGCTCAAGTCGAGCTGAAGAACCTGATCGACGGCACCAAGCTCAACGAGCGGTTCCGGGCGTCGGAGACGGTCGAGCGGGTTCGCCTCGAGCAGAACGACTACCAGTTCCTCTACGCCGAGGGCGAGATGCTGGTGTTCATGGACACCGGCACCTACGAGCAGCTGGAACTCCAGAAGGATTTCGTCGGCGACCGCGCCGCCTTCCTGCAGGACGGCATGATGGTCACCGTGGAAAGCCACGAGGAGAAGCCGATCGGCATCAAGCTGCCCGACCAGGTCGTGCTGACCATCGTCGAGGCCGATCCGGTGGTGAAGGGGCAGACCGCCGCCTCGTCCTACAAGCCGGCGGTGATGGACAACGGCATCCGGGTGATGGTCCCGCCCTTCATCGAGGCGGGCGAGAAGATCCTCGTCGATACCAACGAGATCACCTATCTGCGGCGCGCCGACTGATCGGTCGCCGCCCGACATTCGCTTCTTCTTCCCGGGCCCCGGCCCAAACTTCCTTTCTGAAAGCATGCAATGGCTCGTTCTGCCCTTCTCAACGTCATGGTCCAGGCCGCCATGAAGGCCGGCCGCGGGCTGATCCGCGACTTCGGCGAGGTTGAGAACCTGCAGGTCTCGATGAAGGGGCCGGCCGACTTCGTCTCGAACGCCGACCGGCGTGCCGAAGAGGTGATCTTCCAGGAACTCTCCCGCGCCCGGCCGGACTGGGGCTTCCTGATGGAGGAGCGCGGCACCGTCGAGGGCCGCGATCCGCAGCACCGCTGGATCGTCGACCCGCTCGACGGCACGACCAACTTCCTGCACGGCCTGCCGATGTTCGCGATCTCGATCGCGCTGGAACGCGACGGCCAGCTGGTCGCCGGCGTCATCCTGAACCCCGCGATGGACGAACTCTTCACGGCCGAAAAGGGCGGCGGCGCCTTCCTCAACGATCGCCGTCTGCGGGTCGCTGCGCGCAAGAGCCTGCCGGAATCGCTGTTTGCCACCGGCATCCCGTTCCTCGGGCAGGGCGACCATGCCGCCGCGCTCTACGAGATGCGCCAGATCATGGGCGAGACCTCCGGCATCCGCCGCATGGGCGCCGCCGCGCTCGACCTTGCCTATGTCGCGGCCGGCCGCTTCGACGGCTACTGGGAGCGGGCGCTGCGGCCATGGGACGTCGCGGCCGGCGCGGTGCTGATCCGCGAGGCCGGCGGCTTCCTTTCCGGCATGGACGGCGAGAAGTTCGACCACATGCAGGGCGACGTCGCCTGCGGCAATGAATTCATGCACAAGTCGCTGGTCGAACAACTGCAGCAGGCGACGTTGCGGCGGAAGGCGGCAAGCGCAACCCTGAGCGCCTTGCCGCGCCGGAATTCGGGAAACTTAACGCGAATTTAAGCCAAATGCTGCTGCGTTGCAGCGACGAACGTTTAAATGCGCCGCATTGTTGCCTATCCTCGGTTCGGAATTCGAGTACAAGCGGCGTGGGAGACGACATGCCGGATGTGCGTTCGCGCGGATAGTCGCCGTCTGCGGCACCGGATCCCCCACGGGAGTTGATGGAACGCGATGCAGGTCTTCAGTACGCCAGCCAAGTCCGGGAGACCGGACGATTTCGACCCGATCCGGCTTTCCAGCCCCCTCGTGTTCCTCTGGTCGATGCTGGTGTTCCTGGCGCTCGTCGGCTTCGTCGCGGCGATCCTCGGTCGCCAGGTCGCCTCGGCCTTCGTTACCAATCCGGGGCTGAACGGCCTGATCATCGGCGTTCTCTGCGTCGGCATCTTCCTGGCCATGCTGCAGGTCTTGCGGCTGCAGCGCGAGGTCCGCTGGGTCAACGCCTATCGCGACGGCGCCGACGATTTCGACCAGATGAAGGATCCGGTGCTGCTGGCGCCGATGCGCGCCATGATCGGCCGGCGCCGCTCGCTGTCGCTGTCGACCCAGTCGATGCGCTCGATCCTCGACTCGATCGCGACGCGCCTCGACGAGACCCGCGACATCGCCCGCTATCTCATCGGCCTGCTGGTTTTCCTCGGCCTGCTCGGCACGTTCTGGGGCTTGCTTCGCACCATCGGCTCGATCGGCGCGACCATCCAGGGCCTCGACCCCTCGATCGGCGACACCAACGCCATCCTCGATTCCCTCAAGGCGGGCCTTGCGGCACCGCTGTCGGGCATGGGCACGGCCTTCTCGTCCTCGCTGTTCGGCCTCTCCGGCTCGCTCGTCCTCGGCTTTCTGGACCTGCAGATCGGCCGTGCGCAGAACCGCTTCTACACCGAGCTGGAAAACTGGCTGTCATCGGTCACCGATGTCGGCTCCGACATGGTTCTGGCACCCGGCGCGGCCGGCGAGGCGAGCGGCGACCTGCGCCTGCTCTCCGAGCGTCTCGGCAAGCTGGTGCAGGACCAGGGCGCCAATCCGCGCACCAGCGCGGCCATGGCGAATCTCGCGGAAAGCATTCAGGGACTGGTCCAGCACATGCGCGGCGAGCAGCAGATCCTGCGCGATTTCGTCGAGGCGCAGGCCGGCGAGCAGCGCGAGCTCCGCAAGGTGCTGGAACGCCTCTCCACCCAACTCGGCAGCGGCGACAAGGGGCGCTGATCGATGGCGATCTCGAGAAACCGGCGGAGCGAACGCAACATCGATTACTGGCCGGGCTTCGTCGACGCCCTGTCGACGCTGCTCCTGGCGATCATGTTCCTCCTGTCGGTGTTCGTGCTGGCGCAGTTCATCCTGTCCCGCGAGATCTCCGGCCAGGACGAGGCGCTGGACCGGCTGAACAGCCAGATCAACGAACTGACCCAGCTTCTCGCGCTCGAACGCTCGTCCGGCCAGGATTTCGAGGACCAGATCGCCTCGCTCGAGGCCTCGCTCGCCTCCGCCGACGCCGAGCGCAGCCGCCTGCAGCAGGCGCTGGATTCCGGCTCCGGTTCGGCCGCGATCGCCGGGGCGCAGGTTGGCCAGCTGGAGAGCGCGCTGGACGAGGAGCGCTCGCTGTCGCAGCGCGCCCGCAGCCAGGTCGAGCTGCTCAACCAGCAGCTCTCGGCGCTCCGCCAGCAGATCGCCGCCCTCGAAAACGCGCTCGAAGTCTCCGAAGTGCGCGATGCCGAAAGCCGCACCCGCATCGCCGATCTCGGCCGCCGGCTCAACGTCGCCCTGGCACAGCGCGTGCAGGAGCTGTCGCGCTACCGCTCCGACTTCTTTGGCCGGCTGCGCGAGATCCTGTCGGACCGCGACAACATCCGCATCGTCGGCGATCGCTTCGTCTTCCAGTCGGAAGTGCTGTTCCCGTCCGGATCGGACGTCTTGCAGCCAGCCGGCGCCGAGGAGATGGCCAAGCTCGCCAGCGCCATCGTCGAGCTCAACCGCGAGATCCCCTCGGACATCAACTGGATCATCCGCGTCGACGGCCATACCGACAACGTGCCGATCTCGGGCGGGCGGTTCGAGGACAATTGGGAACTCTCGACCGAGCGCGCGGGCGCCGTCGTCAAATACCTGATCAGCCAGGGCGTGCCGCCCGAGCGCCTGGCGGCGACCGGCTTCGGCGAGTTCCAGCCGATCGAGCCGGGCGACAGCCCCGAGGCCCGCGATCGCAACCGCCGGATCGAGTTCAAGCTCACCGAGCGCTGATCCCCCTTGCAACCGCTACCATCCATGCGGCGATTGGCTGCGCGGCGCGGATGATTGACGGCCGCGCCGGAGCCCTGCCAGCATTCCTTCCGTAGGGGCGAAGCCCCTGTAAAAGACCGTGTAGCAAGCACGGCAGGGAGGAAACATGATTAGAATGCTGATGAGCACGGTGGCCCTTGCCGGCCTCGTGGCGGCGACGAACGCGTTCGCCCAGGGCGACGACAACATGACGAAGCTGCGGGGGATGCAGTCGACCGGCACGTCGATGGACTTCCGCACGATCGAGCAGACCGGCGACTATGCCGACCAGCTGCGGTCCAATCTCGAGAACGTCAAACTTCCATCCGGTTTCAAGATCGAACTCTACGCCGTGGTGCCAGACGCCAGGCACATCGCGATCGGACCGCAGGGCGTGGTGACTTTCGTCGGCACCCGCAAGCAGGACGTCTGGGCGGTCACCGACCGCGACAAGAACCGCGTCGCCGACGAGGTCAAGCAGTTCGCCCCGTCAATCGACTTCGCGATCCCGAACGGTGTCTGCTTCTCCGATGACGGGTTTCTCTATCTCGCCGAGCAGAACCGCGTCCTGGTCCTGCCGGCGGCGGAGTTCTTCTACGAGAGCCCCGATGTCGCGGTCGACGAGATCGTGCCGAAGGGCGAACTGGTCCCCACCTCGGAGGAATCCTTCAACCACACCGCCCGCGTCTGCCGGATCGGGCCGGACGACAAGCTGTATGTCTCGCTGGGCCAGCCGTTCAACGTGCCACCAACGGAAAAAGCCGGTCTCTACGAGCGGACCGGCATCGGCGGCATCATCCGGATGAACCGCGACGGCTCCGGCCGCGAGGTCTTCGCCCGCGGCGTGCGCAACTCCGTCGGCATGCAGTTCAACCCGGCCAATGGCGACCTCTGGTTCACCGACAACCAGGTCGACGGCATGGGCGACGACATCCCGCCGGGCGAACTCAACCGCGCCACCGAAGCCGGCCAGAATTTCGGCTTCCCCTGGTATGGCGGCGGCACCGTCCGCACCAACGAGTACAAGGATGCCGAGGTGCCGGCCGACGTGGTGCAGCCGGAGGTCGAGATGGCGGCGCACGCCGCCGATCTCGGCATGGACTTCTACACCGGCACCAGCTTCCCGCAGAAATATCGCGGCGGCATCTTCTCGGCCCAGCACGGTTCCTGGAACCGCACCCAGCCGGTCGGCGCACGGGTGATGTTCACCCCGGTGAACGAGGACGGCACCGCCGGCGAGACCGAGGCCTTTGCCGAAGGCTGGCTGACCGACAGCGGCGAATATATCGGCCGGCCGGTCGATGTCGCGGTGATGAAGGACGGCTCGCTGCTGGTCTCCGACGACCTTGCCGGCGCGATCTACCGGATCTCGTACGACGACTGATCCCGCCTTCGTCGAGGCGCCTGCGCCCGTTTCGGGCGCGGGAGCTGCGCTTCCGGCCGCCGCCGCCGCAAGCCGCCCGGCAGGCGTCCGTTTGATCCCCATCCAGGAAACAGACCAGATGACCCGTCTTTCGCTGCTCGCCGCAGCTCTTCTCGCCATGCCCTTCGTCGCCGGTCCGGGGCTTGCCGCCGATATCGCCGCCGGCAAGCAGAAGGCGCAGATGTGTGCGACCTGCCATGGCCGCGACGGCATCGCCACGGCGCCGGACGCGCCCAACCTTGCCGGCGACAGCGACATCTATCTCGCCGAACAGCTGCGGGCGTTTCGCGACGGTCGCCGCCGGCACCAGCAGATGTCGATCATCGCGCAGGGCCTCAGCGACGAGGACATCGCCGATCTGTCGGCCTGGTTCGCCGCGATCGAGGTGACCGCTACTTTGCCGGCGGTGGACTGACCAGTCGGGCAGGACGCCCTATTCGGCCGCCTGGCGCTCGCCGGCGCCGTCGTTGAACTGCAGCCGGGCGAGCCTTGCATAGAGGCCGTCACGGGCGACCAGCGCCTGGTGCGTGCCTTCCTCGACGACCCGGCCCTGGTCCAGCACGAGAATGCGGTCGGCCTTCAGCACCGTCGCCAGGCGATGCGCGATGACCAGCGTCGTGCGGCCTTCCATCAGCTTCTCCAGCGCGATCTGCACCAGCTTCTCGCTCTCGGCGTCGAGCGCCGACGTCGCTTCGTCGAGCAGCAGGATCGGCGCGTCGCGCAGGATGGCTCGGGCGATCGCGATGCGCTGGCGCTGCCCGCCCGACAGGGTGATGCCACGCTCGCCGATGATCGTGTCGTAGCCCTTGTCCAGCGCCTCGATGAAGCCGTCGGCAAGCGCCGAGCGGGCGGCCGAGCGGATCCGCGAATCGTCCGGGTCGATCTCGCCGAAGCCGATATTCTCCGACGCGTTGGCGGCGAAGATCGAGACGTCCTGCGGCACCAGTGCGATGCGGCTGCGCAGCGCGTGGAGGTCGGCCTGCCTTATGTCCACGCCGTCGACGAGGATGCGGCCGGCATCCGGATCATAGAAGCGCTCGATCAGCGAGAAGATCGTCGACTTGCCGGCACCGGACGGCCCGACGATCGCCACGGTCTCACCGGGGCGGATCGCGAAGGACAGCTGGTGCACCGTCGGCAGGTCCGGGCGCGTCGGATAGGCGAAGCTGACATCCTCGAACACCACGGCGCCCTGCGCCGGCATCGGCATAGGCATCGGATGGGCCGCCTCCCGCACGCCGGATTCCTCGCCGAGCAGCTCGCTGAGGCGCTCCGTCGCGCCGGCGGCCTGGGCGAGTTCGCCCCAGACCTCGGACAGCTGCCCGAGCGCACCGGCTGCGAACACCGCGTAAAGCAGGAACTGGCCGAGCGTGCCCGGGGTCATCGTGCCGGCCGTCACCTGCTGCGCCCCGATCCACAGCACGGCGATGATCGAGCCGAAGATCAGGAAGATCGCGAAGGCCGTGAGAAAGGCCCGGGCGGTGATCGACGAGCGTGCCGCGCCGAAGGCGAGCTCCACCGCGCGGGAGAACCGTCCGGATGCCGCCGCTTCGCCGGTGAAGGCCTGCACCGTGCGCATCGCGCCGATGGCCTCGCTGGCATAGGCGGTGGCGTCGGCCAGCGTGTCCTGTGCCAGGCGCGAGCGACGGCGCACCGAGCGGCCGAAGGCGACGAGCGGCAGGACGATGATCGGGATCGCACCGATGACGATCAGCGACAAGCCGGGGCTGGTGACCACCATCATCGTCACCGCACCGAGGAAGAGGATGGCATTGCGCAGGGCGAGCGAGGCGGTGGCGCCGACGGCGGACTTCACCTGTGTCGTGTCGGCGCTCAGCCGCGAGATGATCTCGCCCGACATCGACCGGTCGAAGAATCCCGGCGATAGCCGCGTGACATGGGCGAAGACGTCCTTGCGCAGATCCGCCACAACCCGCTCGCCGAGCGTGATGACGAAGAAATACCGTCCCGCGCTGGCGACGGCGAGGACGAGCGCCAGCAGGATCAGCGTCGCGAAATAAAGGTCGATGAAGCCGGTGTCGGACGTCGCGAAGCCGTGGTCGACCACCCGCCGGACGGCGAGCGGCAGCGACAGCGTGGTGATGGCGGCGAGAGACAGGCAGACGACCGCACCTGTCATCAGCCCCTTGTAGCGGAACATGTAGGGCGCCAGCCGGGCCAGCGGCCTCAGATTGCGCCGGCTGGCAGCGCTCTTCTGTTCCGCCATGATGATATCGGACACACGTGTCTCCCGGCTATTGGGCGCCGGGGCGGCTCTTGTGCCCCGACCGGCCCTGATGTATAGGCTCGACCCTGATTTTGGAAGCGAAGCGCGCTCCGTGATCCCCGCGACATCGAGACCGTCGGGCGGCTTTGCCGCAGTGGCTCAAGCGTGCCGGGGGGGCCGGCAGGACCAAGGACCGAAGGCGATGAAGAAAGACATCCACCCGAACTACCACAACATCACCATCGTGATGACCAACGGCACCGAGTACGAGACCCGGTCGACCTGGGGTTCGGAAGGCGACAAGATGAACCTCGACATCGACCCGACCAGCCATCCGGCATGGACCGGCGGCAACCAGCATCTGCTCGACCGCGGTGGCCGCGTGTCGCGCTTCAAGAAGCGGTACGAAGGTCTCAAGATCTAAGTTCCAGCGACAAGTCGCTCGAAAAGCCCGGCCCTCGTGCCGGGCTTTTTCGTGGCGCCTGGCTCTACCGATGCGGCGGGACACGGTGGAAGAACAGGTCGTAGCCGCACAAGAGCACGGTGACGAGTACCACGATGGTGAGGTCGAGCGTCGCGACCTTGGTGACCAGCACTCCCAGGAAGATGCAGAAGGTCACGAAGGCGAGGGCGGCCAAGAAGCGCTCCAGGGTCATTCCTGCATCTCCCGTTCAAACAGTGTTTCCAGCCATTGGGCGGTGCGCAGCAGCCGCGCGTCCTCGCCGCGCCGTCCGACGAGTTGCACGCCCATCGGCAGGCCGTCCGGCGTCTCCAGCAGCGGCAGGCTGAGGCTCGGCACGCCGAGAAAAGCCCAGAGCGCGTTGAACGCCGTCGCATCCGCGGTTCCCTCGCCGTCGCGGGCCGGCCCGATGGCAGCCGGCGTGACGATGGCGTCGCAGCGCTCGAGGATCGCGTCGAGCCCGGCATAAAGCACCGTCCGCCAGTCGAGCGCCGCCAGATAGTCGCGGGCGAGCATCGAGTCTCCCTTGTCCAGCGCGTCCTTCAGGGCTGGCGACAGCGCCGCCTGATGCCGCTGCTGGATCCCGGTGAGGTTCTTCGCCATCTCGGCGAGCATCACCCGCTCGGCGAGAATTCGGCTGTCGGCGAAGATCGCCGGAAGCGGCGCCTCGAAGCAGCGATCGCCCAGGGCGGCGACCAGCTCGTCGAAGGCCTCCTGCATCTCCGGACTGGCGCAGTCCCACCAGGGGGTCCGCACGAAGGCGAGAGTCGGCACCACCGGCGGCGCCGTGCCGGCATGGTCGGCGAGCCGCGGATGCGGGGCCAGCGCCGTCGCGGTGTCGGCTGAGTCAAAGCCGAACAAGGCTTCCGCCAGCAGCGCCACCCCGGAGACGTTTGGCGCGAAGACGCACGGGGCGCTGAGGCTCGGCACCAGATCCAGCGTGCCGCGGCGCGAGATCGCGCCGAAGCTCGGCCGGTAGCCGGTGACGCCGGCCTGCGCTGCCGAGCCGACGAGCGCCGAGCGGCCGTCCATGCCGACCGCCAGCGGCACGACGCCCGTTGCGACCGCGATCGCTGCGCCGTCGGGCGTCGATCCGCCCCAGCTCTGATCCTCTCGCCGGCAGGCCCCGACGCCGAGTTCGCCGACCCGTGTCTTGCCTGCCACCATCGCCCCGGCGCTGCGCAGCCGCTCGACGATGGCCGATTCCTTCTCCGGCACGCGCCCCTCGAATGCGGCAAAGCCCCGCTCGGTCGGGATCCACGCGGTATCGATCGTGTCGTCGACCGCGACGGCAAGCCCGTGCAGCGGGCCGAGCGCTCGTCCGCGGCCGCGGAACTGGTCGAGCGAGGCCGCCTGCCGCCGCGCGAAGCTGGCGTCGAACCAGGCAAACCCGGTCGTGGCCGCCCCCAGGCACTCGACCCGCGCGACCACCGCCTCGGTCAGCTCGATCGCCCGCATCGCGCCGGAGGCCAGCCGCTCGCGCAGGAGGACGGCCGGCAGGTCGAGGATGCGCCGGTCACCCATAGAAGACGCCGGGCAGGTAGAAGACGATCTGCGGGAAGATGTAGACGATCGCCATCGCCAGGAACACCATGAAGAGGAACGGCATGATGCCCTTGAAGATCTGCGTCAGGCGCACCTCGGGCGGGGCGATTCCCTTCAGATAGTACGCGCTCATCGCCATGGGCGGCGTCAGGAACGAAGTCTGCAGGTTCAGCGCGACGAGGATGCCGAAGAACAGCGGGTCGATGTCGAAAATCGCCAGCAGCGGCAGGAAGATCGGCACGAAGATGATGATGATCTCGCTCCACTCCAGCGGCCAGCCGAGCAGGAAGATGATCACCTGGGCAAGCAGCAGGAACTGCAGCGGCGTCAGGTCGAGGCCCTGGACGAACTCCGAGATCACCGCCTCGCCGCCGAGATAGGAGAACACCGAGGAGAAGGTGTAGGAGCCGACGAACAGCCAGCAGACCATCGCGGTGGTGCGCACCGTCAGATAGACCGACTCGCGCAGCCGCTGGAAGGTCATCGCCCGGTAGATCACCGCCAGCAGCAGGCCGCCGAGCGCACCGATCGCCGCCGCTTCGGTGGGCGTCGCGAGGCCGAACAGGATCGATCCGAGCACCGCCATGATCAGCACGAAGAGCGGCAGGAACGACGTCGCGATCATGAGGATCAGCTTGCCGACCGGCACGTCCGGGATCTCGCCGGGTGCCGGCTTGGGGGCGACCGAAGGCTGCAGGATCGATCGGCCGATGACATACACCAGGTACAGCCCGACCAGGAGGAGCCCCGGGAGCAGCGCGCCGGCATAGAGCCGGACGATCGATGTGCCGGATGCCGCCGCATAGACGATCAGCATGATCGAGGGCGGGATCAGGATGCCGAGCGTGCCGCCGGCGCAGATGATCCCCGAGGCGAAGGAGGGGTCGTAGCGCGCCTTCAGCATCGCCGGCAGGGCCAGCAGCCCCATCAGCGTCACCACCGCGCCGACGATGCCGGTGGCCGTGGCGAAGAGGGCGCAGGTGATCAGCGCGGCGACGCCCAGCGAGCCGGGAATGTTCTTCGAGGCGATGTTCAGCGTCGTGAACAGCCGGTCGACGATGTTGGCGCGCTCGACGACGTAGCCCATGAACAGGAACAGCGGGACTGCGGTCAGCACCTCGTTGCTCATCACCGTGTAGGTCTGGTTGATGAACAGGTCGAAGATCCGGCTGTTGAAGAAGCCGTCGATCCAGAGGCTGACCGTGTCGTAGGTGCCTGCGTCCTCACCGAGCCGGTTGAAGGAGCGCCACATCCTGTCGGCATCGAAATAAGCGTAATAGCCAAAGCCGATGCCCATCGCCATCAGCGTGAACGCAATGGGAAAGCCGAGAAATACGAGGAAGATGAACAGCCCCAGCATGAACAGGGCGAGCTGCGGTTCGGTCATGGATGTGCGTCGCTTTCAGCGGCAGTGGCTTTGTTGAGAATGATGTCCTCGGTCTCCTGCACGTCGTCTTCGGCGCGCAGCCAGATGCCGGTGCGGATGCAGTGGATGCAGCGCAGGATCTCGGCGATTCCCTGGATGAACAGCAGGATGCCGGCGGCGACCATGACGGCCTTGAACTGGTAGATCGGGATGCCGGCGGGGCTGTTGACGCTGACCTCCCCGTAGCCGACGGAGCGCGCGGCGTATTTCCAGCCGGTGACGATCAGCGCCGTCACGCCGGGAAAGAAGAAGAAGAGGTAGAGGACGAGGTCGACCGTCGCCTGGGTCCTCGGTTTCCAGAGCCGGTAGAGGAAGTCGCCGCGGACATGGCCGCCGCGCGACAGCGTGTAGGCGCCGCCCATCATGAACAGCGTGCCATACATGATGAAGGAGACGTCGAAGGCCCACGCCGTCGGCTGGTTGAGGACGTAGCGGACGAACACCTCGTAGCTCGTGCCGAACGTCATCAGGAGGATCAGCCACCCGAACGTCTTGCCGAAGGCGGCCGACAGCGAGTCGGCGAAGCGTATGAATGCGATCATGGGTTCCCGGATCCGTCTGCAGAAAGGCCCGGTGGCCATGGCCACCGGGCTGGTTCAAGGCTTCTGCGGGGTACGGGTCAGCTGTCGAGCTTGCCGGGGAAGAAATGCTCGTAGGCCAGGCGGTAGTCCGGCGCATTGAGGATTTCGTAGTAGGTCACCCGCTCGACCCACGCGCGCTGGCTATCGAGCACCTTCTTGATGAACGGGTCGCCCTCGAGTTCGGTGATCATTTCGGACCACGCCTCCAGCTGCGCTTCGAGAATTTCCTTCGGCGTCTGGTGCACGGTCACGCCGCTCTCGCTCTGCAGTTTCTGCAGATCGGCGGAATAGTTGTCGAGTGCGAAGGCGGTGTTGGCCGTCGAGGCCGCCTCGACGCCGTATTCCATGATGGCCCGCAGATCGTCGTCGAGATCCTCCATGAAGTCCCGGTTGAACAGGAATTCGAATGCTTCCGACGCCTGATGGTACGATCCGAGATAATAGTTCTTGGCGACGTCCTGCGCGCCGAAGCGCATGTCGGACGACGGGTTGTTGAACTCGAAGGCGTCGATGACGCCGCGCTCCATCGCCGGGACGATTTCGCCGCCGGGCAGCTGGGTTACGCTCATGCCCATCGACTGCATGAGATCGGCCGCAAGGCCGACGGTGCGGTATTTCAGGCCGCCGATGTCCGCGACGGATTCCACCGGGTTCTTGAACCAGCCGAGCGGCTGCGCCGGCATCGGAAAGCCGAGCAGGCCGACGATGTTCAGGCCCATGTTGTCCTGCGTGAGCTCGCGATAGAGCTCGCGCCCGCCGCCCTGGTAGAACCAGGAGAGCATGGTCGTCGGATTGCCGCCGAAGACCGGGCCGGTGCCGAACAGCGAAGACGCCTTGTTCTTGCCGTACCAGTAGGCCGAGACCGAGTGCGCCGCGTCCAGCACACCGTCATTGACGGCGTCGATGACCTGGAAGGCACCGACGACGGCGCCCGCCGGCAGAAGATCGATCTTGAGGCGGCCGCCGCTCATCTGCTCGACGCGCTCGACATATTGCCGGGCCATGTCCATCCAGATGTCCGACGCCGGCCAGGACGTCTGCATCTTCACCACGAGCGGCGACTGCGCGAGGACTGCGGGCGCCGCCAGGCTGGTCGCCGCAGCGCCCGCCACCACCGCGCCGCCTCTCAGGAACTTGCGTCGAGTTACCGAGGCATCCGCTGCCGGCAAACCTGCGTCGTTATTTGTGCGTCGCACCATGGTATTCCTCCCTTACAGTTATTCGGAAAATCTAGTCTTGTGCCTCCCAGCCCGGCGAAGATTGCCGATTAGGTCCTTTGCGTCAATGAAGGGAATGTCGATTGCCGATACTGGCGCACCGGCGCCGTTCGCGTGCGGCTGCGAAGATCGACGCGGGCGCAGCAATGCGGCCCGGCGCGGAAGGCGCCAGGCGAGAGGTCGATCGGATTGGGGAGTTCGGACGTTTGAAGAGCCCGCTGGGCAGCCGCGGGCCCCCAGCGGTTCAGCCCGTCAGGCCGCCGGCGCTATCAGCCGTTGAAGGCGGTCTTCAAGAGGTTGATTTGCTCGCCCACCGGGTTGGTGGTCGGCCAGTCCTCGCCGCGCGCGGCGTCGCCGTAGATCTCGCGGTCGAGCATGGCGATCCGCCGCTCGAGCTTCACCGCGCGCTCGACGATGTGGCAAAACGTCTCGGGCAGTTCGGCGTACTGCGGGGATTCGCGGGCGCTGCCGAGCCCTTCCAGCCGCACCTTCACCTTCTCCGCCTCGACCTGCGCCCGGGACATGTCGCCCTGGTTGGCGGCGCGCTGCAGCAGCAGCCAGGAGGCGACCTGCATCAGCCGCGTCGTCAGCCGCATCGACTCGGCGGCATAGAGCGTCGCCGCCGCCTTCGACATCGCCTTCGCCTCGAGACGTCCGTCCCCGTCCAGATAGACCGCCGTCTCGTCGACCAGGGCCATGCCCTCGTTGAACAGCGGCTGGAACGAGCGCGAGAACGCCAGATGCTCGGCAAGCCGGATGGTCCGGTCTCCCGTCGGTGTATCGGTGTTCTGCGTCGTCATTGGCTGCGACAGCCTCCCGGCGGCCTGCGTCTTGCCAGTGTCGGCAGACGGAGATTCGTGCGTTCGGGGAAAGTGCGGCGGCACCCCCCGAATGGCAAGCTTGTGCCGGTAACGATGGTTAACCGATGTCCGGCCGATCGCACGCAAAAAAAGAGCCGCGCGAGCGGCTCTCAGGAGTTTCAACAGGGAGGCGTCAAACGGGGCGACCAGCGCTCCGCCTATCCAATCAATCTGGACTGATCGCAGTTAAACACCGGAAACCTTACCCGCGAATTAACGCCGCCTCGCCATCGCAAGATTCTCTCTACCTTCCTTGGCCGGAGGCAGATGATGATGACGCATGACATGACGGTCGTAGAGTTCGACGGGTTCGGCGGACCGGAGGTCCTGAAGCCGGGCCGGCGTCCGGTTCCGCAGCCGGCGCCCGGGGAGATCCTGGTGGCGATCGCGGCGGCCGGGGTGAACCGGCCGGACGTGCTGCAGCGCCTCGGCGCCTATCCGCCGCCGGCGGGGGCGCCCGACTGGCCGGGCCTGGAATTCGCCGGCACCGTCGCGGCGCTCGGCGAGGGTGCAACGCGCTTTGCGGTCGGCGACAAGGTGATGGCGCTCGTCGCCGGCGGCGGCTACGCCGAATATGCCACCGTCGCCGAGACCAATGCGCTGCCCGTGCCGGAAGGGCTGTCCCTCGAGGAGGCCGCCGGCATCCCGGAGACCTTCTTCACCGTCTGGCACAACGTCTTCCAGCGCGGCGCCCTGAAGGCGGGCGAAAGCATCCTCGTCCATGGCGGCACCTCCGGCATCGGCACCACCGCGATCCAGTTCGCCCAGGCGTTCGGGGCACGGGTCTTCGCGACCGCGGGCAGCGACGACAAGTGCCGGGCCGCCGAGAAGCTCGGCGCCGAGCTCTGCGTCAACTACCGCAGCGGCGACTTCGTCGCGGCGCTTTCCGAAGCGACCGGGCGCAGGGGCATCGACCTCGTCCTCGACATGGTCGGCGGCGACTACACCAACAAGAACCTGACGCTCGCCGCCGAGGACGGGCGCATCGTCCAGATCGCCTTCCTGAACGGCCCGAAGGTCGAGATCGACCTCAACCTCGTCATGCGCAAGCGCCTGACCCTGACGGGCTCGACGCTGCGGGCGCGGTCCGTGGACTTCAAGGCCGGCATCGCCAGGGAGCTCGAGGAAAAGGTCTGGCCGCTGCTCGCCGCCGGCACCGTCCGGCCGCTCATCGAGGCGCGCTACAAGCTCGCCGAAGCCGCCGAGGCGCATCGGCACATGGACGAGGACCATATCGGCAAGATCGTGCTGACGACCTGATGTACACGGTTGCCTCGCCGGCAGTCGTGCACGGCGCCGTATAATATGTGCGTGCCTGCTCGCTATCCTTGCACCCATGCGGCCGACGTTTTATAACCGCCGCCAATTCCAGGACATGTGGTGAGATTCCACGTCCTGCCCCCCGGGGCAGGCACTAAGGAGGATTGTATCCGTGGCACAGCAACTATTGATGCCGAAGGCGACGGCGGTTTGGCTCGTCGACAACACCTCGCTTTCCTTCGAGCAGATCGCCGATTTCTGCACGCTGCATCCGCTCGAGGTGAAGGCGATCGCCGACGGCGAGTCGGCGACCGGCATCAAGGGCCTCGACCCGGTGATGAACGGCCAGCTGACGCGCGACGAGATCGAGAAGGGCGAGAAGGATTCCAACCACCGGATCAAGGTCGCTGCACCGAAGGTCCGCGTGCCCGAGGCCAAGCGCAAGGCGCCGCGCTATACGCCGGTGTCGAAACGCCAGGACCGGCCGAACGCCATTCTCTGGCTGGTGCGCAACCATCCCGAGTTGAAGGACGCGCAGATCTCGCGTCTCGTCGGCACGACCAAGAACACCATCCAGCAGATCCGCGAGCGCACGCACTGGAACTCCGCCAGCCTCCAGCCGATGGACCCGGTGACGCTCGGCCTCTGCTCGCAGATCGATCTCGATCTCGAGGTCGAGAAGGCCTCGCGCGGCATCGTTCGCCCCGAGGAGATCGCCGAGGAGGAGCGCCTGCTGTCGGCGTCGCAGACCCAGAACTGGCATCGCCATGAGCCGGCCGCTCCGGCCGAGGATGGCGAGCTCGACGCAGCGGCGGTGTTCGCCAAGCTCACCTCGATGCGTCGCACCGAGACCGACGAGGACGGCGACGAGCGCGGCTGATCCCGGCTCGCGCAGCAATTTCGATGCCGGGGCCGTGGCCCCGGCGCGATCTTCCGGATTGCGACCCGCTCAGTCCTCGTCCGGCACGGGCATTGTGTAGTTGAGCCCCAGCCGTCCGCCATCGGCGTAGATCGTTTGGCCGGTGACGTAGCTGGCGTCCTTCGAGGCGAGGAACGCCGCGACTCCGGCGATCTCCTCCGGCTCGCCGATCCGCCCCAGCGGGGTGCGCGACAGGATCTTCTTGGTCGCCGCCTTGTCGCTGGCCACCGCCTTCAGGAGGTCGGTCATGATCGAGCCGGGGCCGATCGCGTTGACCCTGATCCCGTAGGGCGCCAGCGACAGCGCCATGACCTTCGTCAACTGGCTGATGCCGCCCTTCGAGATCGAATAGGCGACCTGGTCTGGCAGGGCGAAGACGGCGTTCACCGACGACATGTTGATGATCGAGCCGGGCTCGCCGCCGGCCTTCACCTTCTCGACCAGATGTCGCGCGACTGCCTGGCCGCAGAGGAACGAGCCCTTGAGGTTCACGCTCATGACCCGGTCGAAGGCGCTTTCTTCCAGATCAAGGAAGTCCGCCTTGTGGACGATGCCGGCATTGTTGACGAGGATGTCGACGTCGCCGAATTCGCCGAGCGCCATGGCGAGAAGATTGTGGACATGCAGCCGGTCGGCGACGTTGCAGACCGCGGCGCGCACCTCGCCCCATTCCGCCAGCGACTTTTCCGCCGCCGTGCCGGCCTTTTCGTCGATGTCGGCGATGACCACCTTGGCGCCGTCCTGCAGGAAGCGCTGGGCGATGGCATAGCCAATCCCCTTGGCGCCGCCGGTGACGATCGCGACCTGTCCCTTGAGTGCCATCGCGCTGCTCCTTCGTTGCTTCTTGCTCGGGCTGGCAAAGCGCCTGCATAGCAGAAGGCCGAGCGTCGACGCGAGGGCGGTCGCCTCAGCCGTTGCCGCGGAAGCCCGGATGGAGCGTCATGCCGCCGTCGACGAACAACGTCTGCCCGGTGATGTAGTCGGCAGCGTCCGATACCAGCCACGCCACGGTCCGCCCGACATCGGCGGGTTCGCCGATCCGCCCGTACGGAATGAGCTTCAGCATCGCTTCCTTGTCGTCCTCGCGCTCCTCGGCGTTGATCGCGGTGGCGATGGCGCCCGGCGCTACGGAATTGACCCGGATCTTTTCCGTCGACACTTCCTGCGCGATGGAGCGCATCAGGAGGTCCAGCCCGCCCTTGGACGCAGCATAGTTGACCCGGAACGCCCACGGGATCACCTGGTGGACGGAGGAATCGAACACCAGCTTGCCGAGCGCCGGGCTGACCGTCTCCCGCAGTCCCTTGGCGCGGAAGCGCCGGATGGCCTCGCGGCCGACCAGGAACGAGCCCGTGAGATTGACGGCGATGACGGCGTTCCAGTCGTCGAGGCTCATCTCGGCGATCGCGGCGTCCTTCTGGATGCCGGCATTGGAGACGACGATGTCGAGAGGCCCGAGCTCGTTCTCGGCCTCGTCGAACATCGCGACGACATCGCTCTCGGACGAGACATCGGCGGCGATCGCGATGGCGCGCCGGCCCAGCGCCTCGACCTCGGCGACCGCCGCGTCGCCCTTCTCGGCAGAGCCATGGTAGTTGATCACGACGTCGGCCCCGGCACGCGCCAGTTCGATGGCCGTCGCCTTGCCGATTCCCGACGAGGAGCCGGTGACGAGGGCGATCTGGCCGTCGAGGCCGAGCAGGTTGGTCGATGTCATGAATATCCTCCGTCGATGCGATTGGGGCGGTCGGCAGTGCCTTGTGCCGTCCGGTCAACGCGGTGTGCCGGAATTGGCTGCGACGAAAGTTGCCGCTTGGTCCGAGAAGCGCTGAGGAGCGCCGCGATGCTCCCGGCCGGTCATCGCGAGCCCCGTCATGGCTAACCGGTTGTTAGCCGTAGTTGGACGAGGCGCCTGCGCGTACTATGCTGCAAGCTCAGTGCTCGTCCCCCGGGCTTTGCTTCGATTGACAAAAGGCAGCGTTATTTGGCCAGCACGATTGAAACGAGTGTCCGCCGCGCGCTGCAGGATGGAAATGCCGACGATCCGGACTTCCGGGTCCAGGTCTACGAGGCCGCCGAACGCGCCATCCAGCGGGTCGTTGCCGAAAAGCATGTCGGCCAGGCTGCGGCGGACCGCCAGCTCGAGCAGCTGATCGCGGCGATCGAGCGGATCGAAGCCGACTATCCGCCGGGCGGAGCGGCGGCGCACGATGCAGACGAGCCGGTTGCCGAGCCGCTACCCGCCGTTTTCGAGGTGACCACCTCCGGCGTCGATGATGCATCGGCACCGCAACCGCCGCTGCCGGACGACGAGACTTCGGAGCCGGCGCTTCCTCCCGAAGACCGGCACCCCGTCGGCGACCGGCCAGACCATGACGCGCCGGCGCAGCCGGTGCCCATGGCGGCTGAGCCGCCGCCCGCCGGCGACTGGTCGCCAGGCAACCGCAAGCCGTCGGCCTCGAGATCGCGGCGCGCGCCGCGCTGGCTCGTCGGCGTGATTGCCGCGATCGCCGTTCTGGCGCTGCTCGCGGTCGCGGCTTGGTGGCTCTATGCCTCGGTGATGGCGACGCCGGAGGTCGAGACCGGCGGCATGACCGTCGAGCAGGCCATCCGCTCCGCATCGGGTGACACCGAGGAGTCCACCGCCGAATGGATCGGCATTTTCGACGGCAGCGACATCGAGGTGGTGCGGGCGACCGACGGCGGCCGCGTGACGGCCGAACAGACCACCGGCGGCCGCTCCGGCGTGCGGATCGAGGTGCCGACCGTCGGCGGCGGTACCGAGATCGGCCTGGTCGTCGGGCCCGGCGTGGTCCGCTCGCTGGCCGGGCAGACGGTGCGCGGCGAACTGACCGTCGGCTCGCCCGACGGCACGCCACGGGAATTCAGCGTGCGCTGCGTCTTCGCCGGCGACACGACCTGCGGCCGGCAGCGTTTTGCCACCAGCGTCGCGGAAGAGACCTTCATCTTCGACATGGAGATCCCCGCCGGATCGACGACCGAGGGCCAGCTCGCCATCGATCCCGGCATCGGCCAGGATTCGCGCGACCTGATGGTCTTCGCGCTCCGGCTGCGGCCGGCGGCGTGAACGACGGCGGGTCGCTGTCGTCCCGTCATGAAGCTCTAAAGTTTTCGCCCTAGGACGGTGCGATGATCAGCCGATTGTGCCGATTCGGCCATCCGGGGAAGCTCTGACGAACGATGACCAACGAAATCCAGGACGAGGAGGAAGCGCCGGTGCGCGCCGGTCCCCGACGCCGTGCCAAGACGATCACCGTGGCCTCGGCCGCGCTCTTCGCGCTCCTCGGCGCGGGGTTCCCGGATGCCGCGGCGGGCTGCTTTGCCGCCTTCGTCGGCCTGATGCTCGTCGTCCACTGGCCGAGTCGCGACACCGGCCCGCGCCGGATCCGCGCCGCCGAGCGGGACGTGGTCTGGCCGGGCCGCGGCATGAAGGCGGTGGTCGAGGCCTTCCAGGAGCCGGCCTTCATCGTCGACCGCGCCATGCTGCTGCGCTATCGCAACCCGGCCTCGCTGATCGCCTTCGGCAACATGGCGCTCGGCGATCCGGTCTCGTTGCGCTTCCGCTCGCCCGAGCTGCTGTCGGCCGTCGAGCGGGTGATCGAGCATCATCAGCCGGGGCTGGCGACGATCGAGGACCGGCGCCCGCTCGACCGGACCTGGCAGGTCGAGGTGGTGCCGATCCCGCCCTACCAGGGCGAGAGCCCGCATTTCTTTCTAATGCTGTTCCGCGACCGCACCGCCGAGCTGCGGCTGGAACGCATGCGCACCGATTTCGTCGCCAATGCCAGCCACGAACTGCGCACGCCGCTCGCCTCGCTGACCGGCTTCATCGAGACGCTGCAGGGCCCCGCCCGCAACGACGCCGCCGCCCGCGACCGCTTCCTCGATATCATGCGCGAGCAGGCGACCCGCATGTCGCGGCTGATCGACGATCTCCTGTCGCTGTCGCGGATCGAGATGAAGCGCCACGTCCCGATCGCGACGAAGGCCGACCTCGCAGCCCTGTTCCGCCAGGTCGAGGCGCAGATGCGCCCGCTCGCCGAGCAGCGCGGCCTGACGATCGAGCTGATCCTGCCGGAGGAGCCGGTGCTGGTCATCGGCGACGAGGACGAGCTGATGCAGGTCTTCGGCAATCTCGTCGAGAACGCCTGCAAATACGGTGATGGCGGCGGGCGCGTCGAGATGCAGCTGGCGCGTGCCGCCGAACGCGGCGCGCCGGTCATCGACGCCTCGGTCCGCGATTTCGGCCGGGGCATCGCCGCCGAGCACGTGCCGCGCCTGACGGAGCGCTTCTACCGCGTCGATCTCGGCAAGGACCGCTCGCAGCGGGGCACCGGGCTCGGCCTGTCGATCGTGCGCAACATCCTCCTGCGCCACCGCAGCCGACTCCTGATCAGCTCGAAGGTCAACGAGGGCTCGGTTTTCACCGCCCGTTTCCCCGATCCGGGCACCCTCGACGACATGTCCGCTGGAAAGCCATCAAAATCAATAGCTTAAAGTGTCATAATAGTGAGACGTTTCTGTCATAGAGACTTCGTGTCGCGCCGATAGAGGTTACCGCGAACCGTAGCCGCCAAACAGGGTGGCCTCGCAACACTCGGTTCGGAAACGTAACTCCTCAAGGAGACTCATCCGTGAAAAACACACTCATCGCCGGCCTCGCGCTCGGCACCGCACTTGCGCTGGTCGGCCATGCCGGCGCGCAGAGCCGCGACCAGATCCAGATCGTCGGTTCGTCGACGGTTTTCCCGTACACGCAGGCAGTCGTTGAGCAGTTCGCGAACGAGTCGGGCATGGCTGCTCCCGTTCTCGAGTCGACCGGTACCGGTGGCGGCATGCAGATCTTCTGCGGCGGCGTCGGCGCCCAGACGCCCGACATCACTGGTGCCTCGCGCGCCATGACCGAGTCGGAGTGGGAACTCTGCAAGACCAACGGCGTCACCAACGTCACCGAAATCCTGCTCGGCTACGACGCCCTGTCGCTGGCGAGCGCCCGCTCGGGTGCCGATCTGAGCGTCACGAAGGCACAGCTCTTCCAGGCTCTGGCCGGCGAAGTTGAGGTCGACGGCGAGATCGTCCCGAATCCTTACGAAAACTGGAGCCAGATCGACTCGTCGCTGCCGGACCAGCCAATCCTCGTCTACGGCCCGCCTCCGACGTCGGGTACCCGTGACGCGTGGGTCGAGCTCGTCATGGAAGAGGGCTGCGAGGCTTTCCCGGCGATCGAAGCCCTCGAGGACGACCGCAAGGAAGAAGTCTGCCAGCGCATGCGCACCGACGGCCCGTTCGTCGAAGCCGGCGAGAACGACAACCTCATCGTCCAGCGTCTGACGTCTGACGATAATGCCGTCGGCATCTTCGGCTACTCGTTCCTCTTCGAGAACCAGGACACGCTCAAGGGCGCCGCGATCGATGGCGTCCAGCCGTCGGAAGAGACTGTCGCTTCTGGCGAATACGCCGTGTCGCGCCCGCTCTTCATCTACATCAAGAACGACCACCGCCAGGCCATCCCGGGCCTCGAGGAGTTCGTCGCCGAGTACGTCAGCGACGAAGCTCTCGCCACCGGTGGTTACCTCGAAGAGCGTGGCCTCGTCCCGCTGTCGGAGGAAGAGCTGAAGAAGGTTCAGGAAACCGCCACCGCCGGTACGGCGATGGAAAACCCTTCCTGAAGCTGAAGTCTTCTTAGGGACAGACCGTCTGCCGGCCATTACGGCCGGCAGACATTTTGAGGGGATCAGCGCCTTGCCACTTACTTATGTTTTCCTCATCCCCGTCGCCTTTGCCTTCCTGGCATTCGGCATGGCCGCGCGCCGCGCCGCAGCCATCCCGCGCGGCGAAGAGGGCAAGCTGCATTCCCTGCCGAAATATCACGGCTATCTCGTCGCCCTGAGCGTGCTCGTCCCGAGCCTGCTCCTGATCCTCGCCTGGCTGATGCTCGAGCCGCTGGTGCTATGGAGGATCGTGGTCGCGGATCTGCCGGACCTGATCCGCGATGCCGGCTCGTCGGCTCAGTTGAGCCTGATCGTCAGCCAGGTCCAGCAGGCCGCCACCGGCACGACCTTCGGCACGCCGGAACCCTACATTGTCGAAGGCGCCCGCACGCTCGTCGCCGCCCAGCAATGGTCGCGCTGGCTGCTGCCCGTCGTGGTCGTGTCGATCTGCCTGCTCGCGATTTTCCTCATCCTGCCCCGGATCTCCCTGCGCTTCCGGGCGAGAGACAAGACCGAGCGCGTCATTCGCGGCATTCTCATCGTCTGCGCGATCGTCTCGATCCTCGCCACCGTCGGCATCCTCGCCTCGCTGGTGTTCGAGGGCTACCGCTTCTTCTCGCTGGTCCCTTTGACCGAATTCCTGTTCGGCACCCGCTGGGACACGCAGATCGCCATCCGGCCCGACCAGGTCGCGTCTTCTGGTGCCTTCGGTGCGATTCCGGTCTTCGCCGGCACGCTGATGATCGCGCTGATCGCCATGGCCGTGGCCACGCCGGTCGGCCTCTTCGCCGCGATCTACATGGCCGAGTTCGCCTCGCCGCTGATGCGGGGCGTGGTCAAGCCGCTGATCGAGGTGCTCGCCGGCATTCCGACGATCGTCTACGGCTTCTTTGCCGTACTGGTCGTCTCCCCGGCGATCCGCGAGTGGGGCGGCGCCATCGGCCTGTCGATCTCGCCGACGGCGGCTATCGTGCCCGGCCTTGTGATGGGCGTCATGCTCATTCCGTTCATCTCCTCGCTGGCCGACGACGCCATCAATGCGGTGCCCACGTCGCTGCGCGACGGCTCGCTGGGCCTCGGTGCCGATCGCAACGAGACGGTCACCAAGGTCATCCTGCCGGCGGCGCTCCCCGGCATTGTCGGCGGCATCCTGCTCGCCACCAGCCGCGCCATCGGCGAGACGATGATCGTGGTCATGGCGGCCGGTCTCACGGCCAACCTTACCGCCAATCCCTTCGAGGGCGTCACCACCGTGACCGTCCAGATCGTCACCCTGCTGATCGGCGACACCGCCTTCGACAATCCGAAGACGCTGGCCGCTTTCGGCCTCGGCCTCAGCCTGTTCGTCGCGACCCTGGGGCTCAATCTCCTCGCCCTCGGGATCGTCAGAAAGTATCGGGAACAATATGACTGATACCACCCTGGATGATGCATCCGCGCAGCCCGAGACCGATGTCCGGACGGCGATCCGCAACAGCCTGAAGTCACGCCGGCGCAAGCAGACCCGCCTGCGGCTCTATGGTCTGACGGCGATCCTCTTCGCCCTCGCCATGCTGGCGGTCCTGATCGGCTCGGTGGTCATCACCTCGCTGCCGGCCTGGACGCAGACGCAGGTGCGCATCGACGTCACCGTTCCGCCGGAGGCCGCCGAGGGAGTCAACGTGCGGCCAGGGCCGCTGGCCGACGAATCCATCCTGGCGCTGTTTCCGGGCGCCGAGAGCCGCGCCGAGCAGCGCGCCGTCACCTCGATGCTCAGCAACGGGGCGCAGTACAGTATCCGCGACACGCTCGAGGCCGGGACATTGCGACCGGGCGAGACGCTGTCGATCTGGGTGCCGGTCACCGATGCCTACGAGCAGCTCCGCGAAGGAGTGATCACCCGCGATCAGCCGGAAAACCGCCGCCCGCTCAACGATGCCGCGATCGAGCGTTTCGAGACGCTGGAGGCCGATGGCCGCGTCCGCTCGGCCTTCGCCTGGGACCTGTTCACCTCGTCGGACAGCCGCTTTCCGGAGATCGCCGGCCTGCGCGGCGCCATCGTCGGCTCGTTCTACCTGCTGCTGATCTGCCTCGTCGTCAGCGTGCCGCTCGGCGTCGGGGCGGCGGTCTATCTCGAGGAATATGCCAGCAAGAACAAATTCACCGACTTCATCGAGATCAACGTCAACAATCTCGCGGCGGTACCCTCGGTGGTGTTCGGCCTCCTCGGCCTGGCGCTATTCATCGGCTTCTTCGGCATGCCGCGATCGGTGCCGCTGGTCGGCGGCCTGGTGCTGGCGCTGATGACCCTGCCGACGATCATCATCACGACGCGCAGCGCGCTGAAGGCGGTGCCGCCGTCGATCCGCGAGGCCGCCCGCGGCGTCGGCGCATCGGACATGCAGGTGATCGGCCACCATGTGCTGCCGCTGGCGGCGCCCGGCATCATGACCGGCGTCATCATCGGCCTGGCCCAGGCGCTCGGCGAGACGGCGCCGCTGCTGCTGATCGGCATGAATGCCTTCATCGTCTCCGCGCCGGGCGGCATCCTCGAGGCCTCGACGGCGCTTCCGACCCAGATTTTCATCTGGTTCGACAGTCCCGAGCGCGGCTTCGTCGCGCGCACCAGTGCCGCGATCTGCGTCCTCCTGATCTTCCTTTCGCTCATGAACATCACCGCAATCATCCTGCGTCGCCGCTTCGAGCGGCGCTGGTAGAATGCTACGGGACACCGCCATGATGGAACACATCCAGCCGACGCTAACCAAGGGTGCTGCCGTGCAGCCGATCAGTCCGACCAAGATGCAGGCCGAGAAGGTTTCCGTTCACTACGGAACCAAGCAGGCGCTGTTCGATGTCAACCTGGAGATCCTGGATCGCGAGGTGACCGCGCTCATCGGCCCGTCCGGCTGCGGCAAGTCGACCTTCCTGCGCTGCCTCAACAGGATGAACGATGCCATCGCGTCCGCCTCGATGACCGGCAAGATCACCCTCGACGGCGGCGACATCTATTCGCCCGGCCTCGACGTGGTCGAGTTGCGCGCCCGGGTCGGCATGGTCTTCCAGAAGCCGAACCCGTTCCCGAAATCGATCTTCGACAACGTCGCCTACGGCCCGCGCATCCACGGGCTGGCGCGCAACAAGTCGGACCTGCAGGAGATCGTCGTGGGCAGCCTGCGCAAGGCCGGCTTGTACGAGGAGGTCAAGGACCGGCTCGACGAGCCGGGCACGGGCCTCTCCGGCGGCCAGCAGCAGCGTCTCTGCATTGCCCGCGCCATCGCCGTCTCGCCCGAGGTGATCCTGATGGACGAGCCCTGCTCGGCGCTCGACCCGATCGCCACCGCGCGGGTCGAGGAGCTGATCGACGAGCTCAAGCAGAACTACACGATCGTCATCGTCACCCATTCGATGCAGCAGGCCGCGCGCGTGTCCCAGCGGACCGCGATGTTCCATCTGGGCTATCTCGTGGAAGTCGGGCCGACGGAGAAGATGTTCTCCAATCCCGACGACAAGCGCACCCAGGACTACATCACCGGCCGCTTCGGCTGATCGACAGGAGTAAGCGGCCATGGTCATGTCCGAGCACATCGTGACGTCCTACGAGGACGAGCTGAAGAACATCGTCCGCCGCATCTCCGAGATGGGCGGCCAGGCCGAGCGCATGGTCGAACAGTCGGTGCTGGCGCTGACCCGCAGCGACTGGGCCCTGGCGCAATCGGTGGTCGCCGACGACCTGCTGCTCGACGCCGCCCAGCGCGATCTCGACGAGCGGGCGATCCTGACGATCGCCAAGCGCCAGCCGATGGCGGTCGACCTGCGCGAGATCGTCGGGGCGATCCGCATCTCCAACGATCTCGAGCGCATCGGCGATCTCGCCAAGAACATCGCCAAGCGCGTCATCGCCGTGCACGACCACAGCCAGCCGGTGCAACTGGTCCGCGGCCTCGAGCATCTGTCGGATCTCGCCCTCGAGCAGCTGAAGGAGGTGCTCGACGCCTATGGCGCCCGCGACGAGATGCGGGCCATGGCGGTGCGCGAGAACGACGAGGAGATCGACGCGATGTACACGTCGATCTTCCGCGAGCTCCTCACCTACATGATGGAGGATCCGCGCAACATCACCGCCTGCACCCACCTCCTGTTCACCGCCAAGAACATCGAGCGCATCGGCGATCACGCGACGAACATTGCCGAGACGATCTACTACATCAAGACCGGCGAGCAGATGGAGGCCGAGCGTCCGAAGGGCGATCGCACCACGTCGATGATGCAGCCGGGGTCGAACCTTCCGCCCGCCGGGCTTGAAGGATAACGCCCATGGCCATGCGGATCGCCGTCGTCGAGGACGAGGAAGCGCTCGGTGTCCTGCTTCGCTATAATCTCGAGGCCGAGGGCTACGAGGTCGACGTCATCGCCCGCGGCGACGAGGCCGACATCCGCCTGCGCGAGGAGGTCCCGGACCTCCTGATCCTCGACTGGATGCTGCCGGGCCTTTCCGGCGTCGAGCTGTGCCGGCGGTTGCGCCAGCGCGGCGAGACCGAACGCCTGCCGATCATCATGCTGACGGCGCGCGGCGAGGAGAGCGAGCGGGTGCGTGGCCTGTCGGTCGGCGCCGACGACTACGTCGTCAAGCCGTTCTCGACGCCGGAGCTGATCGCCCGCGTCCGCGCCATGCTGCGAAGAGCCAAGCCGGAGAAGGTCTCCAGCCAGCTCAGCGCCGGCGACATCGACCTCGACCGCGAGACCCACCGGATCCGTCGCGCCGGCCGCGAGGTCAAGCTCGGACCGACGGAGTTCAAGCTGCTCGAATTCTTCATGCAGTCGCCGGGCCGGGTCTTCTCGCGCGAGCAATTGCTCGACGGCGTCTGGGGCCGGGACATCTACGTCGATGAACGCACGGTCGACGTCCATGTCGGCCGGCTGCGCAAGGCGATCAACCGGGGCCGCCAGCGCGACCCGATCCGCACCGTCCGCGGCGCCGGCTATGCGCTCGACGAGCAGTTCACGGCCGCCAAGCCGGCCGCCGTGAAATCCCGCGACAGCGCGGGTTCCGAACCGCGCCTCTAGATATCGCAGGCTCGAAGCCGCGCCTTAACGGGCGCGGCGGCGGTCCGAGACCGGCTGGAACGCCATCTTGGCGTGATACTGGCAGTAGGGCGAGGCGTCCTTGGAATTGTTGCCGCAGAAGTGGAAGTCCGGCTTCAGCGGATCGCCGACCGGCCATTTGCAGGTGCGCTCGTTGAGCTGCACCAGCGTCAGCTTGCGGGCAATGGGCACCACTTCGCCGCTCTGGCGCCGCGGCTCTTCGAGGACTTCCAGCTCTTCCTCGTGATCGATCTTCAGCGCCGTCGCGCCCATCGAGCGCGGCATGGCACGGGGAGCGGAAGCAGCCTGGGAAGCGACGAAGCGGCTGGCCATCATGACCTCGACCGTCTCGACTTCCACCTGCCGGACCGGCTGCGGCTCGGCGGCGTGCGTCTGCAACGTCGCCGGGGCCTTGGCCCGGGACTCCAGCTTCAGCCGGTGCACCTTGCCGATGACGGCATTGCGCGTCACGCCGCCCAGCCGGTCGGCGATCTGGCTGGCGCTGAGGCCTTCGGTCCACAGTTGTTTCAACAACGCGACGCGTTCATCTGTCCAGCCCATGACAAGCTCCTTGATCGTATGTTTGCCGCGGCCGGAATCCCAACGCCTGCGCATCACGAGGGTGCGCGTAGGCACTCACTACATCTATTCAGGAACCAGGTCCGCCGCACGAAATCTGGTGTGTTGAGGCCAATTTAACGCACGCCTTGACTCCGTGACAAGAGTCGCAGGGATGGATTGAATCGCGACAGTGGCTTTTCCCCAGAGTTCTGCCCCCTTCGATGCGGCAGCATGATGGCCGCAGCGCAGACGGCTTGCCGCAGCGGTTGATTGACACCCGTCGGTCTGGGCATGGTATAGCCACGGTTCCGAGTGCTCGGAACGTCGTTCGAAGCCTGCCCCAACGGCAGGCTTTGATGTTTCAGGAACTGATCCGCCGAGGATCCGCAACGAAGTCGATGGTCATGGCCAAGGACGCGCATTCGCCGCTTTACGACACATACGCCCGGGCGCCGCTCAGCTTCGAGCGCGGCGAGGGCGTCTGGCTGGTCACCGGCGAGGGCCGACGCTACATGGATTTCGCCGCCGGCATCGCGGTGAACTCGCTGGGCCATGCGCATCCGCATCTCGTCGCGGCGCTGACCGAGCAGGCCGGCAAGCTCTGGCATCTCTCCAATCTCTACGAGATCCCGGGCCAGCGACGCCTCGCCGAGCGGCTGACGGCGGCGAGCTTCGCCGACCGCGCCTTCTTCACCAATTCCGGCGCCGAGGCGCTGGAATGCGCGATCAAGACCGCGCGCCGCTATCATTATGTCGACGGCACGCCGGAGCGGTATCGCATCCTGACCTTCGAGGGCGCCTTCCACGGCCGCACCCTGGCGACGATCGCCGCTGGCGGCCAGGCGAAATATCTCGAGGGCTTCGGCCCCAAGGCGCCGGGCTTCGACCAGCTGCCCTTCGGCGACCACGAGGCGCTGAAGCAGGCCGCGGCCGAACCCGATGTCGCCGCCATCCTGATCGAGCCGATCCAGGGCGAGGGCGGTGTCCGCTCGGTGCCGCCGCAATGCCTGCAGGGCCTGCGCGATCTCTGCGACGAGCACGGCATCCTCCTGATCTACGACGAGGTGCAGACCGGCATCGGCCGCACCGGGCGCTTCTATGCCTACGAGCATTCCGGCGCCGCGCCCGACATCCTGGCCTCCGCCAAGGGCATCGGCGGCGGTTTCCCGATGGGCGTGTGCCTTGCCACCGAGGCGGCCGCGCGCGGCATGACCCCCGGCACGCACGGCAGCACCTATGGCGGCAATCCGCTGGCCATGGCCGTCGGCAATGCCGTGCTGGACGTCGTGCTCGACGAGGGCTTCATGATCCACGTGCAGGACATGGCGCTGCTGATGAAGCAATCGCTGGCCTCGCTGGCCGACCGCTATCCCGACGTCGTCGGCGAGATCCGCGGCCAGGGCCTCCTGATCGGCCTGAAGGCCAAGGTGCCCAACGTCCAGCTCGTCGCCGCGCTGCGCGACGAGGGTCTGCTTGCCGCGCCCGCCGGCGACAATGTCGTGCGGCTGCTGCCGCCGCTGATCGTCACGGCGGACGAGATACACGAGGCCATGGGCCGCATCGAAGCGGCCGTCGTCGGCCTGTCGCTGGCTGGCCAGCGCAAGAGCGCATGAGGCATTCCGCCATGAGAAACGGCAATCCGAGGCATTTCCTCGACATCTCCACCGTCGCGCGCGGCGAGCTGCGCGCCATCGTCGACGACGCGGCGTCCCGCAAGACGCTGGGCACCGGCGCCTCGCGGCCGCTCGAGGGCAAGACGCTGGCGATGATCTTCGACAAGCCGTCGACCCGCACCCGCGTCTCCTTCGACGTGGCGATGCGCCAGCTCGGCGGCGAGACTCTGATCCTCTCCGGCGCCGAGATGCAGCTCGGGCGCGAGGAGACCATCGCCGACACCGCCAAGGTTCTGTCGCGCTATGTCGACGCGATCATGATCCGCACCACCGCCCATGACCGCCTGACCGAGCTCGCCGCGAACGCCACCGTGCCGGTGATCAACGGCCTGACCGACGACACCCATCCCTGCCAGATCATGGCCGACCTCCTGACCTTCGAGGAAAAGCGCGGGCCGGTGCGCGGCAAGATCTTCGCCTGGTCGGGCGACGGCAACAACGTGCTCGCCTCGCTCGTCGAAGCGGCGGCGCGCTTCGAGTTCACGCTGCGCATCGCGACCCCCCCGGGCTCGGAGCCCGACATGCGCTACGTCGAAAATGCCCGCGGCGAGGGCGCCGACGTGCTGCTCACCAACGATCCGGTCGAGGCCGTCACCGGCGCCCACTGCGTCGTCACCGACACCTGGGTGTCGATGGGCCGCGAGGACAAGGCGCGCGGCCACAACGTCTTCATGCCCTATCAGGTCAACGAGCGGCTGATGGCGCATGCCGACCCGGAGGCTTTGTTCATGCACTGCCTGCCCGCCCATCGCGGCGAGGAGGTCACCGATGCGGTGATGGACGGGCCGCAGTCGGTGGTGTTCGACGAGGCCGAGAACCGCCTGCACGCCCAGAAATCCATCCTCGCGTGGTGCTTCGGCGAGGTCGCGCCGGCTGCGGGTGCCGCGCATGGCTGATCCCGACCTGAACCTCGGCGAGTTCGGCTTTGCCGGCGACGACGCCGTCGTGCCGTTTGCCGTCGAGGCGCTCGACGCCCGCGGCCGCGCGGTCCAGCTCGGGCCGATGCTCGACGACATCCTGAACCGCCACGATTATCCCGAGCCCGTCGCGCGCCTCCTCGCCGAGATGGTGGTGATGACGGTGCTGCTCGGCACGTCGCTGAAGTTCGACGGCAAGTTCATCGCGCAGACCCAGACCGACGGGCCGGTCGATCTCCTCGTTGTCGATTTCACCACGCCGTCGAGCGTCAGGGCCTATGCCCGCTTCGACGAAGCCAAGCTCCAGGCCGCCATCGACGCCGGCGAGACCTCGTCGGAGGCGCTGCTCGGCATCGGCGTCATGGCGATGACCGTCGACCAGGGCGCCTACATGCAGCGCTACCAGGGCATCGTCGAGCTCAACGGCACGACGATCGAGGAAGTGGCCGAAGGCTATTTCCGCCAGTCCGAGCAGATCCCGACGGCGATCAAGCTCGCCGTCGCCCGCATCGCCCGGCGCGGCGAGAACGGCGGCTTCGTCGAGAGCTGGCGGGCCGGCGGTCTGATCGCCCAGTTCCTGCCCGAGTCGACCGACCGCATGCGCATGCCCGACCTGCCGGGCGGCGACGCGCCGGAAGGCGCCGACGACGACGAGGGCGCGTTCGAGCCCGACGACGCCTGGCTCGAGGTCCGCGCGCTGGTCGACACGATCGAGGCCTCCGAACTCGCCGATCCCGAGATCGGCGTCGAGCGCCTCTTGTTCCGCCTCTTCCACGAGCGCGGCGTGCGGGTCTTCAAGCCGCACCCCGTCGACGACGAATGCTCCTGCTCGCGCGAGCGGATCAAGGAAGTGCTCTCCAACTTCTCCGCCACCGAGATCACCGACAGCATCGAGGACGGCCGCATCGCCGTCACCTGCGAGTTCTGCGGCGAGGCCTACGAGTTCGAGCCGGAAGAGTTCGCGGCGGACGCGGAGACGACACCGGGCGACGACGAGCCGCGCGAGGGGTGAGGCGAGGCATCCCGGGGAGAGCCTGCCGGCTCTGAGCCGGGGTCATTCGCGGCTGACGCCTTGCCGAGCTGTTCACGCCTCGAAATCGTACCTCGGATACTCTGCCGGGTTAAGCCGCGTCGGGGAATGACCGTCGCTGAACCCTATCGCCGTTCATCCGTTGTCGGATGACATATCGATAGGACACCTCATGCTACGCTCGATCCTGATGGGCCTCGTCGCCGGCCAACGCTCGATGACGCCGCTTGCCGCGCTCGCCGGCGCCGCACGGCGCGGCACGCTTCCGCACGACAATTCCGAAGCACGGCTGATGGCGCTGCCCGTGATCGCCGCGGGTGGCGTCGCCATGGCCGCCGCGGAGATGGCGGGCGACAAGATGAAGACCGCTCCCGACCGGACCGTCTTCCTCGGCCTGCTCGCCCGCGTCATCACCAGCGGCTTTGCAGGGGCCGCCCTCGCTCCTTCGGACCGTCGCCTGGCCGGCGCGACACTCGGTGTCGGCGCGGCGATCGGCTCCTCCTATCTCGGTCTCGCCGCGCGGAAGTGGGCGACACGCCGCTGGGGCCAGACGCCGACCGGCTTCGCCGAAGACGCGCTCGTCTTCGCCGCCGCGACGATGATCGCCAACGCCAGACCGAAGCGCTTCTGAGGGCGAGTCCGCTGGAGTTGGATTTGTGCTGGACAGCGAATGCTCCTGCTCGCGCGAACGCCTCAAGGAGGTCCTCTCCAACTTCTCCGCCACCGGGATCGCCGAGAGCATCGAGGACGGCCGCATCGCCGTGACCTGCGAGTTCTGCGGCGGGACTTAGGAGTTCCAGCCGGAGGAGTTCGCGGCGGAGGCGGAGACGACGCCGGGCGAGGACGAGCCGCGCGAGGGGTGAGGCGGGGGTCTGAGAGGATCATATGTCGGCTAGGAGGCCGCCTCCTGTGCAGGCCGATGCCTATCACCATAGGTTGCTCCGGCGTGCGCTTTCGACCCTTCAGAGACATCAACTTCGAAGCGCAGCTACGCTCGAAGCGGACACCCAGCCCCGCCTACCACTCGAACTGTTTCATAGATGCCGGGACTGCACGTCCGGTCCGATCTTGGCCTTCAGCGGCGGATGCAGCTCGATCATAGCCAGCAGCAGATCACGAACTGACCACTGCGTATGCCGAAGCGATATAATAATCGAGGAGCGCGTCGTCCAAAGTCGTTGGGAGCGGCTCGGATGCCATTGAAGCAACGTGACCCGGTCGCCCGTTGGTGGCACTTCCACCGAGACGATATCTTTCCATCCGATGAAACGGTCGGAGAACGAATAGACGGCGCGCACGCCTCCGACGGATAGAGTCGCGGAGTAGCCTACGATTAGCTCACGCAGCCGGAAAACCGGTAGCGCGATCATGCCGAGACCGACGATACCCAACAGCATCGCGTCGGTCGTCGGGTCGAAGAGCATTCGACCAAATACGCCGCTTCCCCGCATGAACGCGCCGAAGAAAATGCCCACTCCGATAGCGACGCAACCGAGCAGGAGCAGGATCAGGGGCACCCGTGAGATCGAAATAACTTTCACATCTGAGATACTCACGTGCATCAATCCTCCTAAACGGTCTGCATTTCTCATACTTTATATATTTGAACGGGGCGATACCGATCTGGCTGACGGCAGCTTGTTGTCTCCGTGCGCCATGAACCGGACCGATTGCTTTCCACCCATTGCAGCCGTCTGTTCGGGCCACGCCTAGTCTCGCCTCCATCACCGCCCGACCCTGTTCTCCCGCCAGATCGTGAACACCCCGCTGGCGACGATCACCGCTGCGCCGACGAACACCGGCGAATCCGGCAGCTCATTCCAGATCAGCCAGCCGATCAGCGTCGCCCAGATCAGCGCCGTGTAGTCGAGCGGCGCGACGACGACGGCGGGGGCGAGGCGGAAGGCCTGGGTCATCAGCGTCATTCCCACCGTCCCGAAGAGGGCGATGGCCGCGAACAGTCCGTAGTCGGCTGGCCGCACCGGCACCCAGACGAAGGGCACGACGAGGGAACTCAGCAACGCCCCCGCGCCGGTCAGGTAGAGCAGCAGCGTCCAGACGCTCTCGCGCCGGTCGACCCAGCGGGCGCTGATCATCAGGAACGCATAGAAGAGGGCCGTCGCGACCGGCAGCAGCGAGGCGGGCTGGAAAGCGGCGGCGCCGGGACGCACCGCGATCAGCACGCCGGCGAAGCCGACCAGCACCGCCAGCCAGCGCCGCCAGCCGACGGGATCGCGCAGGAACAGCGCCGAGATCGCCGTGATGAACAGCGGCGCCACGAAGACCAGCGCCGTCGCCTCGGCCAGCGCCAAATATTTCAGGCTGGAGAAGAACAGGAAGGCGGCGCAGATCCAGAGCAGCCCGCGCATGAGATGCGTCACCGGCCGATGCGAGCGCAGCGCCGCCGCCCCGCCCATGCCGGCGGCGATCACCACGGCGAAGGGCAGGGCGATCAGGTTGCGCAGGAACAGGATCTGCAGCGGCGAATAGGTCGAGGCGAGCGCCTTGGCGAGGGCGTCGTTGACGCTGAGGCACGCGACCCCGACGCACATCATCGCCATGCCCACCAGGGATGCGCGTCTCGATTCCAGAATTGCCTGCATGCTGCACTCGCCGTTTCGGCGCGACTCCTAGCAGGTTGCCGAAGATTGTCATGGGGGCGGGGAGCGGTGCCGTCGGTCATGCCCGACTGGCGGCGGATGGCGGCGGCGCAGACCAGAGAGGAACCCGCTCAGCCCGCCTCGACCGACAGCCTGTGCTTAGTTCAACACTCGCGAACGCGCCGGCAGGTCCAGCGAGAAGGCCGGGATCTCCACCTCGAAGAACGAGCCGTCCGGGGCCTGCATGCGGTAGTGGCCGCGCATGAAGCCGGACGGCGTCGGCAGCGGGCAGCCGGAGGTGTAGGTGAAGCTGTCGCCCGGCGAGAGCGTCGGCTGCTCGCCGACGACGCCAGGGCCGCTGATCTCCTCGACATGGCCGTTGGCGTCGGTGATGTGCCAGTATCGTGACCGCAGCTGGACGACGTCCGGGCTGCCATTGGCGATCTCGACCGTGTACGCCCAGACCCAGCGTCCGTCGTCGGGGGCCGACTGGTCGTCGAGATAGCTCGGCGTCACGCTGACGGTGATCGCCCTGGTCGTCGCCGTGTACATGCCTTGGCCGCCTTGCATCGCTTCGGCCTATCTTATCGCGGCGCACGCTTGCCGGGTCAACGGGCCGGTGAACACGCGGGGAGGTCCTCTTGCTCGACGGGGTGCTGAAGAAGCGGATCGATCCGCCGATCGCCTTTCTGGCCGCGGTCCTCTGCCGCCGGGGCGTCGGCGCCGACGCCGTGACGGTGGCGGGCCTCGTCCTCGGCCTTGCCGCGGCATTCGCCATCGCCGTCGGCCAGCTCTGGCTCGGCCTTGCCCTCATCCTCGTCTCGCGCCTTGCCGACGGTCTCGACGGGGCGGTCGCCCGGCTGACCCGCCGGACGGACCGCGGCGGCTATCTCGACATCGTCTTCGACTACATCTTCTACGGCGCGATCCCGCTCGCCTTCGCGATCCTCGACCCGGCCGCCAACGCGCTTGCCGCCGCGGTGCTGCTCGCGAGCTTCTACGCCAACGGTGCGAGCTTCCTCGCCTTCGCGGTGATGGCCGAGAAGCGCGGGCTCTCCACCGAGCAGCGCGGCAAGAAGTCGCTGTATTTCTCGACCGGCCTCGCCGAGGCGACGGAGACCATCGCGACCTTCGTGCTGTTCTGCCTGTTCCCCGGCCATTTCGCCGTCATCGCCTATGTGTTCGCGGCGATGACGGCGTGGACCTGCGTGTCGCGGATCAGGCTCAGCCTGCAGCTCTTCCGCTGAGGCGTCAGGTCGCTGAAAGCGCCGCGTCGATGTCCTCGATCAGGTCCTCGACGTCCTCGATGCCGACCGAGAGCCGCAGCAGCCCGTCGGAAATGCCGAGTTCGGCCCGGGCCTCGGGCGTCAGGTTCTTGTGCGTCGTCGTCGCCGGGTGGGTGATCAGGCTCTTGGCGTCGCCGAGATTGTTGGAGATCAGGATGATCCGCAGCGCATTGGCGAAGGCGAAGGCCGCCTTCTTGCCGCCGGTGAGCTCGAAGGCGAGCAGCGTCGAGCCACCGGTCATCTGCTTGGCGATGATCGCCGCGTCCGGATGGTCGGCCCGGCCGGGATAGAGCACCTTGGCGACTTCCGGCCGTTCTGCGAGGAAGTCGGCGATCTTGCCCGCGCTCGTGGTCTGCTGCGCCACACGCAGTGGCAGCGTCTCCAGGCCCTTCAGCAGCGTCCAGGCGTTGAACGGCGAGAGCGACGGGCCGGTGTGGCGGAAATAGTCGTGGAGGTTCTCGTCGATCCAGCCCTTCGAGGAAAGGATCACGCCGCCGAGGCAGCGGCCCTGGCCGTCGATGTGCTTCGTCGCCGAATACACCACGACGTCGGCGCCGAGTTCCAGCGGGCGCTGCTGCATCGGCGTCGCGAAGACATTGTCGACGACGAGCCGGGCACCGGCGGCATGGGCGATCTCCGCCACCGCCGGGATGTCGATCACCTCGAGCGTCGGGTTGGTCGGCGTCTCCATGAAGAACACACGCGTCTCCGGCCGCACGGCGGCGCGCCATTCGTCGAGATTGCGCCCGTCGACCAGCGTGCAGTCGACGCCGCAGCGCGCCATCACCGTCTCGACGACATAGCGGCAGGAGCCGAACAGCGCCCGCGCCGCGACGATGTGGTCGCCGGCCTTCACCTGGCACTGGATCGCCGCGGCGACGGCAGCCATGCCGGAGGCGGTGGCGCGCGCATCCTCGGCGCCTTCCAGCGCCATCATCCGCTCCTCGAACATGCGCGTCGTCGGGTTGGCGTAGCGGCTGTAGATGAAGCCGGGTTCCTCGCCCTTGAACCGCGCCTCGGCGGCCTCGGCGCTGTCGTAGACGAAGCCCTGGGTGAGGAAGAGCGCCTCGGAGGTCTCGCCGAAGCCCGAGCGGGCCGTGCCCGCGTGGACCATGGCGGTGGCGGGGCGCAACTTGCGGGGCGTATCCGACTTCTTCAGCATCGCGTCGTCTCCGAACAAAAATAAACCGGCTGCCGCGTCGCCGCGAAGCCGGTTGGTCGAAGGCGCAAGGGCCATATCGTCAATCGGCCCTTTAGCGACTTGTTTTACGTGGCTGCAAGCCGGCCGGCCAAATCACCACTCTAGGGCCTTGCAAATAGACCCGATGCCGTTACGCGTCAATCGACGGCGCGTCGCGCCGGGACGACGAGGGGAATGCAATTGATGCAGGGCGGAATTCTGCCGGACCGCGAGATCGCGGCGCTGTTCGAGACGGGGGCCATTGCCGCGCCGCTGCCCCGCGACGGCGACCAGATCCAGCCGGCGAGCCTCGACCTGCGGCTCGGGGCGAAGGCCTACCGGGTGCGGGCAAGCTTCCTGCCGGGCGCCGGACAGACGGTCGCCGGCAAGCTCGCGCGCTTCTCGCTGCACGAATTCAGTCTCACCGAAGGCGCCGTGCTGGAGACCGGCTGCGTCTATGTCGTGGAACTCCTGGAAGCCTTGAAGCTGCCGGCCGACGTGCGGGCGACGGCGAATCCCAAATCCTCCACCGGCCGGCTCGACATCTTCACCCGCGTCCTGACCGACGGGGCGCATGAGTTCGACAAGCTGCCGGCGGGCTACGAGGGCCCGCTCTATGTCGAGATCTCACCGCGCACCTTCCCGGTCCTGGTGCGCCAGGGCTCGCGCCTGTCGCAGATCCGCTTCCGCACCGGCGAGCCATTGCTGGCCGAAGTCGATCTGGCGGCGCTGCATGCGACCGACCAGCTGACCTCGGCGCCGGGCGCCAACATCTCCGGCGGTGGCATCGCGCTGTCGATCGACCTGTCGGGCGACCCCGCCGGCGGCAGCGACGCGCTGGTCGGCTACCGCGGCAAGCGCCACACCGGCGTCGTCGACGTCGACAAGCGCGGCGCCTACCGCCTCCAGGACTTCTGGGAGCCGATCCATCGCAGCCAGGGCGGCGAGCTGATCCTCGATCCGGACGAGTTCTACATCCTCGCCTCGAAGGAATCGGTGCATGTACCGCCCGCCTTCGCCGCCGAGATGACCCCCTACGATCCGCTGGTCGGCGAATTCCGCGTCCATTATGCCGGCTTCTTCGATCCGGGCTTCGGCCATTCGGCGGCCGGCGGCACCGGCAGCCGGGCGGTGCTCGAGGTCCGCAGCCACGACGTGCCGTTCATTCTCGAAGACGGCCAGATCGTCGGCCGGCTGGTCTACGAGCACATGAAAGCCTTGCCCGACCGGCTGTACGGCCTCGACCTGAAGTCGAACTACCAGGCGCAGGGGCTGAAGCTGTCGAAGCACTTCGTCTGAGCCGTGCGAATAAACCGCTGCGGCGCGCGTCCTGCCTATGGAACGGGAGGGGTGTGTCGCCTATGTTCTGTCACGGCGGGCTGCGCGGTGCGACAGGGGTGACATTTGCTCGGGGCCTTAGTCTTCCCCAGGGAGCTGTCCCTGCCTTGGCTCGTGGGCCGGGGCACACGGCGCCCACCTACTCTGTAGGTTCCCGGGATCGACTACTCCATCGGCCGGGTGGCTCGCCGCTTCTCTTCTCTTTCGCGTCTTTCCTTTCGCGCTGAAATCGGACAGGTCTCCGCCAGGAGGCGATGCCGATGCGTGACGAGATCCGGAACCAGAAGGCGGAGCTGCGCCGTGCGGCTCTGGCCCGCCGCGACGCCATGACCACCGAGGCGCGCATCGAGGCTTCGCTCGCCGTCGCCGATCATGTCGCCGCGTCGGTCGACGTCACCCCCGGCATGGCGGTGTCCGGCTTCCTGCCCATCCGCTCCGAAATCGACATCCGCCCGCTGATGATGATGCTCGCCGACCGCGGCGCGCGTCTCTGCGTACCGGCCATCGTCGAGGGAAAACTGGTGTTCCGCCAGCTGGTGCGCGGCGCGCCGCTCGAGCCACAGGGCTTCGGCACTTATGCGCCGGGGCCTGATGCCGCGATCCTCGACCCCGAGCTCATGCTGGTGCCGCTGGCGGCTTTCGACCGAAGCGGCGGCCGGGTCGGCTACGGCCGCGGCTATTACGACGGCGCGATCGCCAGCCTGCGCGAGAAGGGGGTCGACCCCCGTCTCGTCGGCATCGCCTTTGCCGTCCAGGAAGTCGGCGAGGTGCCGATGGAGCCGCACGACATCTTCATGGACAGCGTCGTCACCGAGGCCGGCGTCGCCGCCCAGGCAGCGGACGCCTCGGGGCGCGCAGCGCCCTAGCCGCGGCGCTTGACCTGCGTGCCGAGGATCATCGCCCAGTAGGGCTGGCCGTTGCGGCCGGTCGCGGCGGCGAAGCCGATCTCGGTCACTTCGGGCTTCAAGAGGTTGCGGCGATGTCCGGCCGAATTCTCCCAGCCGCGGATCACCGCCGCGGTCGACGGATAGTTCCAGCCGATATTCTCCGCGACGCTGCCGTAGTTGTAGCCGTAAGCCTTGACCCGTGCCGGCAGGGCGCCCTCGACCGAATGGCTGAGCTTGCCCCGGGCTGCCATGGCGCGCGCCTGCCGCGTCGCCGCCTCGTCGAGGACTGAACTGTAGCGCAGCGCAGGCAGGCCGTGCGTCGAGCGGAACGCGTTGACGCGGGCGAGGCCGGCGCTCCGGTCCACGGATATCTCGCGCGTCGAGGCGACGTCGATCGAACCGGGTGTCGCCGTACAGCCGGTGGCGAACAGCACGGCGGCGAGCGCCGCCATGCGGAGCGGGCCGAGACGGTTGAACGGGGTGGTTTTCATGGCCTGTGTCCTCGTGCGATACCCGGCTTCCGCAAGGCAGGGTTTTGAGTTGACCGTTGCTGCGTCCCGGCCGGAAGGCTCACCGAAAGTCCGACATGCGCGAACGGCCCATCATGCTCACTGACATCTTGTCCGGGAATGTCTCAACGGATTGCGAACATGGTCGCAACATTGCCGGTAAACTGGATGCTCGCCCGAGCCTTCGGACGATGACCGTCGGGATGTCTCGGCATATTCGTCAGCCTGGCGTAGCGTCACCAGAACTTACCTTCCGTGTGAACGCGCATTCGGGCGACTTGATGCTGATTTCGCGGCGAGCCGGTGTCCAGAACCCGGTGATAAGCCGACAACCGCCAAGGCTGCAGGTGCGGCGGGGGACAGACTGATGCGCTTCCTGTTTCTCGGCGACATGGTCGGCCGCACCGGTCGCACGGCCGTCTTTGACAAACTGCCCGGCCTCGTCGCCGACTGGCGGCTCGATTTCGTCGTGGTGAATGGCGAGAACGCCGCCGGCGGCTTCGGCATCACCGAGGACATCTTCAACGCCACGCTCGCCGCGGGCGCCGACGTCGTCACCACCGGCAACCACGTCTGGGACCAGCGCGAGGCGCTGAGCTTCGCGCCGCGCGAGCCGCGCTTCCTGCGCCCTGTGAACTATCCCAAGGGCGCGCCGGGCGCCGGGTCGGGGCTGTTCGAGGCGAAGAACGGTGCGCGGGTGCTGGTCGCCAACATCATGGGCCGGGTGTTCATGTCGCCCGATCTCGACGATCCCTTTGCCGCCGCCGAGCATCTCGTCTCGACCTGTCCGCTGGGCGAGCAGGCGGATGCCATCATCTTCGACTTCCACGCCGAGGCGACCAGCGAGAAGCAGTGCTTCGCGCATTTCCTCGACGGGAGGGTTTCCGTCGTCGTCGGCACCCACACCCACGTGCCGACGGCCGACCACCAGATCCTCGTCGGCGGCACCGCCTACCAGTCGGATGCCGGCATGTGCGGCGACTACGATTCCTCGCTCGGCATGGAGAAGGAGGAGCCGATCAACCGCTTCGTCACCAAGCTGCCGCGCGGCCGCTACGAGGCGGCGCAGGGGCCGGCGACGCTCTGCGGCCTGGCGGTGGAAATCTCGGACCGGACCGGGCTCGCGGAAAAGATCTCGCCGGTCCGCATCGGACCGCGGCTCGCGGGTGTCGTGCCGGATTTCTGGTAGCGGAAGGCACCGTTTCGTGGTTCAGGGCATCCCGGCGAGGTTGTAGACTGGCACACCAAGGGGTTCGAAGTGCCGCACATTCTCGGTCAGGACGGCCAGATCGTGGGCCCGCGCCGTGCCTGCGATGGCCACGTCGGGAAAACCGGGGTGTCGACCCATCGCGGTTGCGGCGTCGGAAATCTCTCCCGCGGCTTCTGCAGCCTCCACCCCGAACGGGAGCACGCGATCTCCGTAGGCGGCCCGGAAACCGAGCGTCCATTCCTCGATTGCATCGGCTTTCGCCGTCGCGTGATTGCGGCGCAACTTGCAGATGCCTTGCCGGATCTCGGCGAGCGTGATCGTCGAGAGATAGAGCCGGGATGCGTGGGCGCGGAGTTTGTCGCCTGCGCCTTCGGGCAGGTCTGGCCTTCTCCCCGGCGAGAGAAGAGAGAGCGTCGAGGTGTCGATAAGAAAGCCGCTGGTCACAGATCGATCGACCGCATGGGCGTCTGATCGCGATCGAACTCGTCTGCCCCGGGGAAGGCCATCAGGAACTCCGCGAAGTCGGTTTTGTCCGGGTAAATGCGCCGCGCGGCATCCACCGGGACCATGACCGCGGCGGGTCGGCCGTGTTTGGTGATTGTCGTTGGCTCGCCTCTTTCGGCCGCCTCGACCAACGCCGAGAAGTTCGCTTTCGCGCTTCTCACCTGAACCGTCTGCATCCGATGTGTGGGTGGGGTGGAGGGCATGGGGGTGCCCTTGGGCCCGGTAGTCTCGATCAAGCTGCCACTACGGGGGCCAACCAGGCGAGATTGGTCTGACTTGGGACCTTCTGCCGATTGCATTAATACACCTTGGCCGGGCTTCGAAGGAGGGGCCTTTTTCGCCATGGGAAACTCCTTATGACCACATGTAGTCATAATATGAGCTCCGGTAATATCTTCAAGGAAAAAGGGGCGGCCACTGGGGCCTCCCTCTGTCACTTGCTGTCTGCGGCTAGTGCGTTCACACGCCTCTCAACACGATCACCGTCGGCGTCCGCGGCAGCGTCCTGACCGACACGGTGAAGCCCGGCTCGTCTCGCATGTCCACCGCGAAGTCCGGCAGCCTGGCCAGAAAGCGCTCGATCGGGCCGCTGAAGCGGTGCATCGGCAGGACGATGGACGAGCGCAGCCGTTCGGTGATCTCGCCGATGCCTTCCTGGCTCATCGTCAGGCCGCCGTCGACCGGCACCATGACGATGTCGAGCCGGCCGATCTGGGCGAAGTCGGAATCCGTCAGCCGGTGATGCAGATGGCCGAGATGGCCGATGCACAGGCCCGCGACCTCGAAGATGAAGATCGAATTGCCGTCCGGCTCCATGCCGTCGTAGCTGCGGATGTCGGTCGGCACGTTGCGCACATATATGTCGTCGACGGTGAGGGCATGGCGCGCCGCGCCCCCTTCGGGGTTCCAGCCGCGCAGCACGTGCGCGATGGCCGGGTCGGGGAAGGGCGTGTTGTGCGAGCCATGCGCCTTGTTCATCGTCACGATGTCGGGGGTTGTCTCCCCCGCATAGCCGGCGAAGTCCGTCGCCACCACCACGCCGCCGGGGCTCTCGATCCGGTAGGTGGCGTGAGTGACGTAGGTGATCGTCACCTCCTCGTTGATCTGGGCGAGCCGCGTCGGTCCGGCCATCGACACGAAGGTCGCCCGCGGCACTGCCTCGGCGACCGCATGGCAGGTACTCGGCACCATCTGGGCCGTGGCTGGGGCCGGCGCGAAGGCGAAGCCGGCGAACAGCGCGGCGCAGGCGAGATATCTCATCGGCAAACTCCGGGGGCGGCGAGGGGCGGATGCGTCACAGATCGATGCCCGACGGGGCGGCCGGCGCCACGGGAACGATCATTCCGCGCTCCTTGAGGAAAGGATGGATCGCGACTGCGGCGCGCAACTGGCTCTGCGCCAGGCCGAAGCGGCCCTGGCGCATCAGGATGATGGCGCGGCCGGACATCGCGGCGAAATGCCTCGGCTCCAGCGCGATGGCCTGGTCGACATCGCCCAGCGCGCCGTCGAAATCGTCCTGCAGGAAGCGCACGAAACCCCGCTGGTTCCAGGCCTCGGCGTAGCCGGGCGCGGCAGCGATGGCCTTGTCCAGAAGGCTGCGGGCGCCGGCGAAGTCGTAGCTCTCCCGCCGTTCCATTGCGCGCTCGAGAAGCTGGCGTGTGGCAAGGTTCGGGGCGGTCGCCATCCAGTGGCGCCAGATGGCAGCTTCGGCGGCGCGGCCCTCCGCCTCGCTGGAAGCGTTCTTCAGCGCGGCGAAGAGACGGGCGTCGGCAGGGTGGTTGTCCTTCGGTAAAGGGGCCTGCAGCCCGGCGCCCGGCTCCACCATCTCCGCCGAAGCGGGCAGCGCCGCGAGAACGACGCCGGCCCCAAGGGCGGATCGAAACAGCGCAGCGCGATATCGCATGGTCGCCTCTCCTGACCATCGGCGCGGACGCGGGGCGTGCCGGCCGCTTACCGCAAGAGGCTACCGTCCCGGACGGAGAAGCAAAATCACCGTGGCGTCATCGCGCTTCGTGGGCCGGGCGGATCGACGCCAGCCGGTCGCTCAAGTTGCCGCGCCCGCTGCGACCATCGCCTGCCAGCGGGCGATCAGCGCCGCGAAGCGGTCTTCCGGCGCGTGGCGATAGGCGAGCTCGTCGGCGCCGATCCGCACGAAACCCTGTTTCGACGCCGTCCAGATATGTCCGGCCGGGATCAGCCATGACGTATCGTCGAGCGTGCCCGCCTTGATGTTCACCCGGCTCGGATCGCCTTCCGAGCGGTGCTGGATGCGCACCCCGCATTCGGGACAGAAATCCCCGAGCCGGACCGTGCCGCTGTCCGACAGGCGGCGGGTCGTCGCCATCCGGCCGGTGATCGTCACCGAACCGGGATCGACGCGCAGCGACTCGCCGAAGGCGCTCGAGGTCTGGGTCTGGCACTCGGTGCAGTGGCAGAGATAGAAGACGGAAGGCGCGGCATCGATCGTGTAGCGCAGGCCGCCGCACTGGCAGCCGCCGGTCAGCGGCAGCATTGGCATCGTCACCGGTTCGATCGGGTCGCTCGTCATCGGGTCGGTCATATTGCGTCGCTCATGCATTGGCCGTTCTGGACGTTTGTCGTGTCCTTTACTATGACGGGCACCTTCACGCTTAGACAGACGGGTTCGCCATGGCCGGCCATTCACAGTTCAAGAACATCATGCATCGCAAGGGCCGCCAGGACGCGGTCCGTTCGAAGCTGTTCTCCAAGCTCGCGCGCGAGATCACCGTGGCGGCGAAGTCGGGCCTGCCCGACCCCGACATGAACCCGCGCCTGCGCCTGGCCATCAACAACGCCAAGGCGCAGTCGATGCCCAAGGACAACATCGAGCGGGCGGTCAAGAAGGCCGCCGGCGGCGACGCCGAGACCTACGAGGAAATCCGCTACGAGGGCTACGGGCCGGGCGGCGTCGCGGTGATCGTCGAGGCGCTGACCGACAACCGCAACCGCACTGCCTCCAACGTCCGCTCCTATTTCACCAAGTCGGGCGGCGCGATGGGCGAGACCGGCTCGGTCGCCTTCATGTTCGACAAGGTCGGCGAGATCGTCTACCCGGCCGCCGCCGGCAGCGTCGACAAGGTGATGGAAGCCGCCATCGAGGCCGGGGCGGACGACGTCGTCTCCGACGAGAACGGCCACACGATCATCACCGCCTTCGAGGATTTGAACGACGTCTCCGGCGCGCTGGAGAAGCTGCTTGGCGAGGCCGAGAGCGTGCGCACCATCTGGCGGCCGCAGACCGGCACGCCGGTCGACGAGGACAAGGCGATCAGCGTCATGAAGCTCATCGCCAATCTCGACGACGACGACGACGTGCAGAACGTCTACGCCAATTTCGAGGTCGACGACGCGGTGATGGCCAAGCTGTCGGCCGCCTGAGCCGAAGCGCCTACCCCTCCGACTGGCGGGCTGCCGCTGCCGGCACGATCGTTTCGGTGACGAGGCGGTGCAGGGCCTCGCGGTGTCCCGTCCGTCCGGACGGGCTGTTTGCGTCGGAGGTGATCACGACGGTCAGGTCGAGCTCCGGCAGGACATAGACCATCTGGCCGCCATAGCCCCAGCCGTAGCGCACGTCGTAGCCGCCGAACTGCTCGATGAACCAGCCATAGCCGTAGCGCCCGGCATGGAAGCGCGACTGCGTCCGCGGCTCCCAGGACGCGTCGATCCACTCGGCGGGAATGACGGCGCGTCCGTCCGGAGCCTTGCCGCCATTGCGGTAGAGTTCGCCGAAGGCCAGCAGCGAGCGCGGCGTCATCGCCATCTGGTTGCCGCCGAGATAGATGCCCTGCGGGTCGCGCTCCCAGGCGGTGATGGAAACACCCGTGTCGCCCAGCCAGTCGCGGGCGAGCTCCAGCGTCGAGCGGCCGCTTTCGCGGGTCAGGATCGCCGACAACAGATGCGTCGAGCCGGTGGAATACAGCATCGAACTGCCCGGGTCGTTCTCGAATGGCCGCGCGAGAGCCGCGCGCACCCAGTCGCGGCTGGCGACCCAGCTGCCGTAATTGGCGCCGGACGTGCGCCCGAGACCGGCCTGCATCGACAAGAGATGGCCGATCGTCACCTCGGCCATGCGGGGGTCGGGATCGGCCGGCAGCTTGTCGCGTAGAAGCGGCGCGATGGGCTGGTCGACGCCGTCGAGCACGCCCTTGTCGATGGCGATGCCAACCAGCGCCGAGATGATCGACTTGGACGCCGACTTGATGTTGGTCGATTCGCTCGTCTCATGGCCGCGGAAGCCTTCGTCGACCAGCATCTCGCCGCCTTGCGCGACCAGCAGCGTCTCGACAGGCTCGAGGCTGCGGGCGCGCTCGACCGCCGGCTGGAAGGAGGAGCGGATCGATGCGTCCTGCGCGGAAGCGCCGGGGGGGACGAGAATCAGCGAGGCGAGAGCGGAGGCGAGGAGGCTGCGTCGGGATATGATCATCGGCGCCACATGGGGCGGATTCTGCCGCGCTGCACCCTCTTCACCGAAAGCTGATCCGGTTGCCTCGCGGGCGCTATGGTCGGGTTCTTGCGGCAGATCAAACCAGAGCGCGCTTCGTTTTTGGTTTGTTCATGCTTCGTCTTCTCAATGCGCGGAGATTCGGGTAGGCATAAAGGTTAAGAGAATGTTGCAGGAGCGGGTCATTCGCATCATCGGCATCGATCCGGGGCTGAGGAATACCGGCTGGGGGGTCATCGAGATCGTCGGCAACTCGCTGCGATTCGTTGCCAGCGGCACGGTGAAGTCCGACGCCAAGACGGACCTCGCCACCCGCCTGAAGACGCTGCATGACGGGCTGACGGCGGTGATGGCGGAATACGCGCCGCACGAGGCGGCGGTGGAGCAGACCTTCGTCAACAAGGATGCGGTGGCGACGCTGAAGCTCGGCCAGGCCCGCGGCATCGCCATGCTGGTGCCGGCGCTGGCCGGCCTGCCGGTGGCCGAATATGCGCCGAACGCCGTCAAGAAGACGGTGATCGGCGTCGGCCATGGCGACAAGAAGCAGATCCACATGATGGTGAAGGTGCTGATGCCGAAGGCGACATTCGACTCGGACGACGCCGCCGACGCCATCGCCATCGCCATCTGCCACGGTCATCACCGCCAGTCGGCGCAGTCGCGGGCGATCCTCGCCGGGCTCTGACGGTCGCGTCAGGCAGCGGCGAGGATCCGCTCGAGTCCGACGTCAGTCCGCGCTGCCGCCGGTGTCGGACTGGCGCAGGCCGGGGATCAGGCTGTCCTTGCCGGCCGTGTCATCGGATCTCGCCTTGTTCATTGCTTCGTTGGCTTCGCGGGCTTCCTTGCCGGAGTCCTGCTCGAGTTCCTTTGAGTCGGTCGGGTGCTTTCCGTCGATGGGGATCTGCGGCTTGGCGTTCATCGTCGTACCTCTCGGGAGCGTTGATCTGGAGGACGAACGCGCTGCAGGACCAAGCGATCCCTGCCGCCCGGCTGCGGGCGCATCTGTTCCCGCCTTGTTCCGCCGGGCGTTTTGCGCGATACGGAACGGGTCGCGCGCCGCGATGCCGGTCCGCCGGGACCGTCATGCACCAGCCCCGGAGACGCATCCTTGATCGGCAAGCTGAAGGGCACTCTCGACGAGATCGCCGAGGACCACGTGGTCGTCGACGTGCACGGCGTCGGCTACGTGGCGTTCTGCGGCGCCCGCACGCTCGCCTCGCTCGGCGGCGTGGGCGAGGCCGTGGTGCTGTTCATCGAGACCTATGTGCGCGAGGACATGATCCGGCTCTACGGCTTTGCCAGCGAGAACGAGCGCGGCTGGTTCCGCCTGCTGCAGAACGTGCAGGGCGTTGGCGCCAAGGTGGCGCTCGCCGTGCTCGGCACGCTGTCGACCGGCGATCTCGCCAATGCCGTGGCGCTGCAGGACAAGGCGATGGTGGCGCGGGCGCCCGGCGTCGGGCCGAAGGTCGCCGCGCGCATCGTCGCCGAGCTGCGCGACAAGGCGCCGGCGATGTCGGGTGCTGCCGACGCCGAATCCTTCGCCCTGAAGCGCGGCCTCGGCGACGGTGTCGCGCCCGGCCCGATCGCCGACGCCGTCTCGGCGCTGGTCAATCTCGGCTATCCGCGCGACCAAGCCGCCTCGGCCGTGGCGGTCGCGGTGAAGGAGGCCGGCGACGATGCCGCCTCGACCGTGCTGATCCGCCTCGCGCTGAAGGCGCTCAGCCGATGACCCGCCGGATTGACTTCGCCGGCGCTTGGCGCCAAGCGCTCGGGACATGAGCGAGACCCGCATCATCACGCCGGAAAAGCGCGGCGAGGACCTCGACACGACGCTGCGCCCGCAGCGCCTCGACGAGTTCGTCGGCCAGGCCTCTGCGCGCGCCAATCTCAAGGTGTTCATCGAGGCGGCGCGCAATCGCGGCGAGGCGCTGGACCACGTGCTGTTCGTCGGCCCGCCCGGCCTCGGCAAGACGACGCTGGCCCAGATCATGGCCAAGGAACTCGGCGTCAATTTCCGCGCGACCTCCGGCCCGGTCATCGCCAAGGCCGGCGACCTCGCGGCGTTGCTGACCAACCTCGAAGAGCGCGACGTCCTGTTCATCGACGAGATCCATCGGCTCAGCCCGGCGGTCGAGGAGATCCTCTATCCCGCGATGGAGGATTTCCAGCTCGATCTGATCATCGGCGAGGGGCCGGCGGCCCGCTCGGTGAAGATCGATCTGTCGAAATTCACCCTCGTCGCCGCGACGACGCGGCTCGGGCTTTTGACGACGCCCTTGCGCGACCGCTTCGGCATCCCGGTCCGGCTCAGCTTCTACACGGTCGAGGAGCTCGAACACATCGTCAAGCGCGGCGCCCGGCTGATGGGCCTTGCCATGGCCGAGGAGGGGGCGCGCGAGATCGCCCGCCGCGCTCGTGGCACGCCGCGCATCGCCGGAAGGCTGCTGCGCCGGGTGCGCGACTTCGCCGACGTCGCCGGCGTGCCGATCGTCGACCGGCGCATCGCCGACGAGGCGCTGTCGCGGCTCGAGGTCGACAGTCTCGGCCTCGACCAGCTCGACCGGCGCTATCTCGACCTCATCGCGCTGAATTTCGGCGGCGGCCCGGTCGGCATCGAGACCATCGCCGCGGCCCTGTCGGAACCGCGCGACGCGATCGAGGACATCGTCGAGCCGTATCTCCTGCAGCAGGGATTCCTGCAGCGCACGCCGCGCGGCCGGCTTTTGACCCAGCGCGCCTTCCAGCACATCGGGCTGGCTGTGCCGGCAACCTACCAGGGCTCGCAGGCCAGCCTGTTCGAGGATCCCGGCGACGCGACCTGAGCTCGGCTGCGTCGCTCAGCGGTCGGCAGGCGTTTCCGCGACCGGCTGGACGGCGGGACCCGGCGGCGGCAGGCGGCCGCGCGGATGGCGCAGGCTCGCACCCAGCCATTCGCCGGCGCTGTCGATCGTCGCCAGCGCGGCGCCGCTATGGGCGGGCCGCGCCTGCGCCATGAACGATTCCATCTGGAAGCGTATGGCTTCCCGCTGCGCGTCGGTGCGGCAGGCGGGCACTAGCTCGGCGAGGCAGAGCAGGAACCGCTCCCCGGCGATCATGTCGCTGGCCGCATATTGCCGGACATGGCCGAAGGACATCTCGAGATAGTCGCCGAAGCTGTGGCTGCGGTCGATGACCCGCAGTCTGCCCTCGCCATCGTCATGCAGCGGGTCGGGTCCGTCGTGGCCGGCGAGCGTCGCCATCGCCGCCATCAGCCAGTCGAGGCAGGTGATCGCCGTGAACGGGTCGTTGACGCCCGGCGAAAGCGCCCTTGCGGCGATCTCCACCAGCTCGTCGAACAGGAACATCAGGTCGTCGCTGGGCGTGCGCTCGTTGCCGGTGGCGATCGAGGACAAGAGCTTCTGGCGCGTCTCCTCCGACACCCGCTCGCTCGGCCAGGCGTGGAACAGCACGCGGCCGGGATGGACGAATTCGCCGGTCCGGCAGTTCAGCCGGACGACGATGTCGGCGTCCCGGGCCGCATTGACCAGCGTCTGCCGGTCGACGACCTGCAGATACCCGGCGCGGTCGCACGCTACCTCCGCATAGGGGACGCTGGCCGCCATCTCGTCGACGCCCTCATGAAAGCAGGCCGGGATCTGCCAGAGCCGGTCCTCGCGCGTTCCCGGATCGTCGGCCGCCTCCTGCGGATCGCGGAACGTCGCCTCGATCTGCTTCGTCAGCGTGCTGCCGATGCCGGCGATGACGTTGGAGATGTGGATGTTCGAGGGGACGTGGTGGATGAAGAAGATCAGGACGCCGATCGAGGCGATGGCGAGGATGATCGCCGCGAACACGGCGATGTTCGGCACGAACATTGCGCCGAAGGGGCCGGAATCCGCCCCGTCCTGAACGCTGCGCAGCACCAGCATGCAATAGACGAAGGTGGCGACGAAGACGCCGAGCGTCACCTGGTTGCCGCGGTCGTTCATGAAGTTGGTCAGAAGCCGCGGGCCGAAGCTGCCCGAGGCGAACACCACGGCGGCCATGGTGACCGAGAAAACCGTGCCGGCCACCCCGATCATCGAGCCGCCGATCGCCGACAGGATCGCGCGCGCCCCGTCGGGCTGTGTGGCGAAGAGGAAGACGCTGTCGCCCAGCGAGTCGATCTGGATGACGCGGGCATCGACCTCCACGAGGACGATGGCCAGAACCGCGGCGGCGGTCGCCATGATCGACGGGATGAACCAGTAGCTCGCGATGACGCGCTGGTAATACTGCTGAACAAACGCGCGCATGAAGCTCCTTGTGGTCAGGTTGGCAGATATGGCCCGAAGCGGCCGGCACAAGCGGCAATCTTTTCGATCACGTCACGGATCGCCAACGGTCTCTCTCACTGATAGCTTTACCTAGCGTCATCAAGCGTGCACGCCGTGTTCACGGCGCTCCGGGACAGCCGAGCCGCAGCCACGAGCGGCGTGGCCTGGACCCCAACAATCTGCGGGAGAAACCATGTTCGAGACCTCGACCGTCCGGTCATTGCTGGCGGCCTGTGCCATGCTGGCGCTCGCGCCGCCCGCATGGGCGCAGAGCCCCGCGCCGACGCCGAACCAGATCCAGCAGGCGATGTATTTCCTCGCCGACCGACGCGACGGAGCGGATTGCCGCCCTGCCGTGGCCGACGGTTCGCCTACCTGGCCGGCCACGATCGGCAATCCCGCCATCAGCTGCCCGGATGCTTTCGGCTGGACATCGTTCCTGTCTGCGATCGACCAGCGATTCTGGACCTGGGGCACCGACCAGACGATCTGGGTGGATGATCCGAAGCCGCTCTGTGGCCGCGAAGGCTCGCCGGCCGATTGCTGCGACTCGGCGGTGTTGGCCGAGACGCCGCCGCTGGGCGAGACGCCGATGGCCGGCTGCCCGTATTATCCGCCCGACTGGTCCAATCCGCCGCCGGTGACCGTGGCGCGGCCGGCTTCGAGCCATTCCCACGACTTCCTCGACCGGCTCGATCCGTCGCGGGTGATGCGGCAGGAGGAGGCGGAGATCGTCTACCGCAACCGGCCGTTCGTCCGGTACAGCTTCGAGCAGAATCTCTACAACAAGGAAGGTCTCGGCGCCCGGTTCACGGCGATGCAGGACTGGATCTCGGCCAACGCGCCCTACCAGAACGACAGGCTGGCGGTCGACTATCCGGCCGACGCCGTCATGTTCAAGGTCGACTATCTCAGCCAGACCGAAATGCTGGAGAACGGCCTGATCCAGCGGACCGACGGCAGCGGCCGGGAGCTCGATCCGCCCAACAATCCGGCGGCGCCCTACATCACGCTGCTGATCGAGGAGACCCTTGCCCCCGGCGACGAGGAGCCCGAGCTCTATTACCTCGTGGCGGTCACGGCGGCTTCGAAGGCTGTTCCCAACTGGCACTGGTACGCGATCGAGCATGTCGGCAATCTCGGCCGCTGCGACTTCATCGGGTGCAACGATTCTTTCGGGGTGAGCGCCGCCGGCGTGACTGTCGACGGGCGCAGCTACGGCCAGAACTACATCCCGCCCAAGACCCAGAACTCCGAGGACTCCTCCGCCGACATCGTCTTCGATCCCGGCACCGCCTACACCGTGGAAGAGACGGGCGAAGAGATCACCCCCGAGCTCGACGCGCTGATGACGGCGATGGGCATCGGCACGGGCGCCGCGGCCGCCAATGCCGACATTCCGTCGCCGGCCGATCCGGCGTGGCGCAGCTATCGCCTCAAGGCCTCGCAGACCGATTTCGTCACCGCGACGGGCATGCCCACCCATAACGGCCAGTCGATCACCGAGGGCGGCTTCGTCGATTCCGCGTCGTGCATCACGTGCCACGCCCAGGCCGGCCCCGACGCATTGGGTAATCCGGGCATCCCAGGGATCGGGGCGCGCAGCGACCTGAACATGTTCGGCCTGAACCAGACGGTGAACGGCGCGCCGGATCCCGAATGGTACTTCGCCGGAGGCACCAACATGATGCGCTCGCTGCCGATGGACTTCGTCTGGGGAATGCTCAACGCGACGTGCATCGCCCCGGAGGGGACGACCGGCAATTGCCAGTCCTATGCCGGGCCGCTCTTCGCGCCGCCAGTGACGCCGGTGCCGACGGCGGGCAACGCGGCCGGCGCAGCGCCGGCGCAATGACGCCTTCGACACGCGCCGCGCCAGGGAGCGCCTAAACGAAAAAGGGCCGCCCTCGGGGCGACCCTTTCTGGTTTCTGGCAGTCGGTTACATCTTGCCGATCGGGAAGAACAGCGTTTCGCCCGAGGAGTCGTCGACGCCGTCATTGTCGGTGACGGCGTAGCCGGTGCCGTCGGCCGAAACCGTGAAGCCCTCGATCTTGTCGACGACGTAGCCGCCATTGGCCTTAAGGTCCGGGATGAAGTCGTGGACTTCCTCCTTGGTCACCGTCGGCAGATCGCCGCCGATCGCTGCCGGGGCGAGATCGGCCTTGGCGACCCGGTAGAGCTTCTTCAGCTTCGCCGCCGCGCCGATCTGGTTGTCGCGCTCCAGCACGTAGAGATGATCGCCATGGGCGGTGATCTCCGACAGCCCGACCCAGCCGGCCTCGGCGCTCTCCAGCGGATAGTGCACGGCGCTCCATTGCTTCGACGCGGTGTCGTAGGCGAGGAGCTTCACCGCGCCCTTCGGATCGTCCTTCCACTCGCGCTGGATCGCCACCCAGAGCGTGTCGCCGTCCATCGTCACGCCTTCCGCGCCGAAGCGCGTCGCGCCATCGACGAGCGCCTCGGGGAAGGGGACCTCCTCGACAATCGTGCCGTCGGCGTCGACGCGCAGCAGCTGATGCGGGATCTCCTTCTCGGCGTCGCCCTCGTTGGCGAGCCAGAAGCCGCCGTCGGCCGCCGGGGCTATGCCTTCGAGGTCGAGCTTCTCGGCCGGCTGGCCATCACGGGTGATGACGGTCTTGGCCGTGATGCGGGCGGGCTTGGCCGACGCATCGATCGTGAACATCGCCGGCTGGTTCTCGTAGAAGGAATCGCTGACGGCGTAGAGCCGGCTCGCGTCCTCGGGATCGGCGGCGAGGCCCGACAGCGCCCCCCAGCCGACCGGGGCACCGTCCTGGTCGTCGGACACAATCGTCGGATAGGCCTGCTCGCCCTCAGCCCGCTCGAAGATCATAACATGCGAGCGCGCGCCGCCATCCTCGACCAGGTCGGCCTCGTTGGAGGTGACGAGGAGATTGCGCGACGGGATCGCGATGGCACCCTCCGGTGCGATGCCGGACGGCAGCAACTGCATGAATTCCGGATCGCCCTCGCCGAGCCGGTAGACGCCGACGGCCGAGCCGCGCTCGGACAGGACGAAGGCGTAGCTGACGTCGTCGAACGTCGCGACTTCCAGCCCTTCCGGCTCGCCGCCCTTGGCGTCCGAGCGCTTGTCCGGATAGTGGCCGGCGCGGATCAGCTCGTATTCGAGCGCCGCACCGGATTCGTAGGCGACCGTGCCGTCCTTGTTCCAGACGGTGAAGGAGCGCGAGCCGCCCTCGTAGTCACCTTCGTTGGCGGAGATGAAACGGTCGTTGTCGATCCACTGGACGGTGTCGGGCTCGCGCTTCACGTCGGCCTGGCTGCCGGTGAACTCGAGCTTGCCGTCGTCCTCGGTGTCGATCCCCTCCAGGGTCACCGTCCCGGCGGAAAAATGCGTCGTCACCTCGCCGGTGGCCGCGTCGATGATGACGAAATGGTTGTTCTCCTGCAGCGACAGGACGATCTCGCCGGCATCGTTGAAGTCGACATATTCCGGCTCGGGATCGGTGGGCGCGATCTCGGCGAGACCGGTGAGGTCGACCGTGACCATCGAGGCGCAATCCGGCACGCCGTCGGTCAGCTTGAAGATCACCACGTTGCCGGCTGGCATCTGCGGGATTGCGCCGTCGTTGAGGTCTTCGTCACGCTCGTTCTCGATGGCGACGGCGGCGTAAGCGCCGTCCTTGGCCACGGCGACCGAATCCGGCTGGCCGCCGAGATCGCAGGATGCCGTCTCTGTCTTGGTGGCGAGGTCGACCACCGCCAGGCGCCCGGACGGCGCCGTGAAGTTCTCCGACGTGTTGACGCCGACGAGCACGTCGGGACCGGCGACGGCGACCGAGGTCGGCTCGCCCTCCATCGCCATGAAGCCGGCGGGCTTGGGTGCGCGCGGGTCGGTGATGTCGATCATGCCGATGCCGCCGGCGGGGCTGTCGGAGTAGATCAGCATGTTGCCGTCCTGGCTCGCCGTGATGATCTCCGACGAGGTCTCGGTCTCGGCCGGCATGTCGGCCGGCAGGTTCGAGGCGACCGGGAAGGAAGCGATGCGGTTGAACACCGGGTCGGCAAGCGCCGCGCCGGAACCGGCGAGGACGCTGGAGGCGAGCAGCGCGATGGCGAGGGGCGAGGTGGCGAGACGGGACATGGCGAAAACCTTTCCTTGAAACCGGAAAGCTCCTATGGCCAACGCCCTGTGACAGCCGCATGACACCCTCCGCCGGCTCCGACGCGAATCCTGCAGGGCCCAAACGGCACATCGCGGCGCGCAAACGGGAATCTGGATGATGAGCGAAGAACTTGCGGGCCGACTGACCGATTTCGGCCACGCCCTCAGGGTCCGGGTCTATTTCGAGGACACCGATTTTTCCGGCGTCGTCTATCACGCCCGCTATCTGCATTTCCTCGAGCGCGGCCGCTCCGACCTGCTGCGCCTCAAGGAGATCGGCCACCGTGCGCTGCTGGCTGGCGACTTCGGCGAAGCGATGGCGTTTGCCGTCCGCCACATGGAGCTCGACTTCCTGCGGCCGGCCCGGATCGACGACATCCTCACCGTCGAGACGACGACCGAAAAGCTGGGCGGCGCCCGCATCATGCTGTCCCAGCGGATCCTGCGGGACGGCGATCTCCTGGTCGCCGCCAAGGTGAAGATCGCGGTGATCTCGCCCGAGGGAAAGCCGATGCGGATGCCGCCACGTGTCCTGGCGGCATTGGCCCCTGCGGCAACCGGGAAGGACAGCGCTGTAACCTCGTCTTAACCTTACCGGCGGATGAATGTCCCGGGGGCAGTTCGAACGGACTGCGCCTTTCTTTCACCGGATTCGCTTGTGAAAGGCATCAAGGGGTTAGCGTTCGGACAGATGGGCAGGCGCGCTTGCGACGGTCCGACATCGCGGCGGTCCGCCGGACGTCGCCGCGCATTCGGGCGCGCACCATCGGTTCAGAATTTCGAGGGTATCTGGGATGGACGGGGAAGTCGTTCAGGGAACTTTGGCGGCCGCTGGTACGGTATCGCTCTGGGATCTCTTCTTGCACGCGGGCTTCATCGTCAAGCTGGTCATGATCGGGCTCCTGGTCGCGTCGGTCTGGACGTGGGCGATCATCATCGACAAGTCGATGCGCTACGCCGCCTTCCGGCGCCAGCTCAACAAGTTCGAGAGCAATTTCTGGTCCGGCCAGTCGCTCGAGGACCTCTATCACAGCCTGTCGGAGCGCAAGACCTCCGGCATGGGCGCGTTGTTCGTCGCGGCGATGCGCGAGTGGAAGAAGTCCTTCGAGAAGGGTGCCCGCTCGCCGATCGGCCTGCAGGCCCGCATCGAGAAGGCGATGGACGTCACTTTGGCGCGCGAGATGGACGACCTGGAGTCGCGCCTCGGCTTCCTCGCGACGATCGGCTCGGCGGCACCGTTCATCGGCCTGTTCGGCACGGTGATCGGCATCATGACCTCCTTCCAGGCGATCGCCGGCTCGCAGCAGACCAGTCTCGCGGTCGTCGCACCCGGTATCGCCGAGGCGCTGCTCGCCACCGCGATCGGCCTCGTCGCCGCGATTCCCGCGGTCATCGCCTACAACAAGCTGTCGTCGGACGCTGGCAAGCTGGGGATGCGACTGGAAGCCTTCGCCGACGAATTCTCGTCGATCCTGTCGCGTCAGATCGACGAAAAGCTCGCGCGCTGACGAAGCGCGGTCTGCGGCGACCGGGAAAGGGCTGAACCATGGGAATGTCGACCGGATCAGGCGGTGGAAGGGCTTCGCGGCGCGGCCGTCGCCGGCGGGCGCCGATGAGCGAGATCAACGTCACGCCGATGGTCGACGTGATGCTGGTGCTCTTGATCATCTTCATGGTCGCCGCGCCGATGCTGACCGTTGGCGTGCCGCTGGAACTGCCCGAAGCGCAGGCCAACGCGCTCAACGCCGAGACGCAGCCGATCACCATCTCCGTGCGCTCGGACGGCACCGTGTTCCTCAACGAGACCGAAGTGCCGATCGAGGACGTCGTCGCCCAGCTGCAGGCGATCGCCACCACCGGCTACGACGAGCGCATCTTCCTGCGCGGCGACCGGGCGACCGACTACGGTGCCGTGATGCAGGTCATGGCGCGCATCTCGGCCGCCGGTTTCCGCAATATCGGGCTCGTCACCGATCCCGAAGCCAGCGCGCCGGCGTGATCAGTTCGCCATGAAATCCGGTCTCATCTTCTCCACTGCGCTGCACACGGCAGTTCTGACCTGGGGGCTCTGGTCGCTCTCGGCGCCGGAACCGCTGGAGGTTGCGTCCGTGGAGTCGATGCCGGTCGACCTCGTGTCGATCGAGGAGTTTTCCGAGTCGGTCGCCGGCGCCCGCGACGCGCCAATTGCCGAAACGCCGACGCCGACGCCGACGGAAACGCCCGAGACGTTGCCGATGCCCGCCGAGAATGTCGGCGACAACGAGGTCGACCTGGCGACGCCGCCGACTCCGGTGCAGCGACCGCGTCCGGTGGAGCAGGCGGCCGCCGCGCAGCCGGCGCCGGCGCCACCTGAGCCGACGCCGCCGGAGCCTGCGCCCGAGCCGGAGGTCGCCGAGACCCCGCCGCCGGCCCCGACGCCGCCGGCAGAGGTGCCCGCCGAGGCGCCGCCGCCGGAGCCTGTGGAGGCCGACCCCGTCGAGCAGGCGATCGCCGAGGCCGACGCACCGCCGGAGGTCCCGCCCGCGCCGCAAAACGTGCCCGTTCCGGCGGCCAAGCCCACCCCGCCACGCCCGGCCGTCGCCGAGACGCGTGAGCCCGAGCGGCCACGGCCGGCCGAAACGACCGAGCGCGCCGAGATCGAGACGCCGGAAGAGAGCGATTTCGACGCCGACCAGATCGCCGCGCTCCTCAACCGGGAACAGGCAGCAGGTGGTGGCGCCCGGCGCTCCGAGGAACAGGCGGCACTCGGCACGCAGCGCACCACCGGCGCGACGCTGTCGCAGAGCGAGCTCGACGCATTGCGCGGCCAGATCCAGCGATGCTGGTCGCCGCCGGCCGGCGTGTCGGAAGCCGGCTCGCTGCGCATCTCGATCCAGTTCCGCCTCGATCCGAGCGGGGCGCTGGAGACGGTGCCGCAGATCGTCGGCGGCGGCGGCGCGTCCATGGTCGAGCGGATCGCCGGCGAAGCGGCGCTCCGCGCCGTCCGCCGCTGCGCGCCTTACAACCTGCCGGCCGAGAAATACGAGAACTGGGCCGACGTGACCGTCAATTTCGACCCCAGTCAGATGTTCTGATGCACAGCCGGGACGCATTTTCGGCGCCATCGGGCGCGCTGCTGCCGGAAGCCGCGCGCCGTGCCTTGGAAAACCTTGATTTGCCTGCTTCACCGCACTGCGGGAACAGGTTAGCGAACGCGGTCTCGCCGCGGCCCGTCGCCACGTCGCGGCGGGCCGTCGTGGCGGCCATTCACCACAGGCGGCGGGCCGAAAACCGGCAGCGCGCCATCCGTCAGCAACGGAAGGACCGAACATGAACACGATCTTCAGGAGCGTTTTTGCCGCGGCCATTGCGCTGGCCGGCGCGCTGCTCGCGGTGGCGCCCGCGACCGCCCAGGTCGAGATCGACATCACCCAAGGCAATGTCCAGCCGCTGCCGATCGCCATCACCGATTTCCAGTCGCAGGACGGGCTGGGGGCCCAGATCGCCGGCGTCGTCGCTGCGGACCTGCAGCGTTCCGGCCTGTTCGCCCCGATCGAGAAGGCCGCCTTCATCCAGAAGGGCCTGACCCCGGATATCAGCCCGACCTTCACCGACTGGACCGTGATCAACGCCCAGGCGCTGGTCGTCGGCCGAGTGACGCCCGAAGCCGACGGCCGGCTGCGCGTCGAGTTCCGGCTCTGGGACACCTTCGCCGGCCAGCAGCTGGACGGCCAGCAGTTCTACACCAACCCGGAAAACTGGCGCCGCGTCGCCCACATCATCGCCGACGCCATCTATGAGCGGCTGACCGGCGAGCAGGGCTATTTCGATACCCGCATCGTCTTCGTGTCCGAGAGCGGCGCCAAGAACCAGCGCGTCAAGCGCCTGGCGATCATGGACCAGGACGGCGCCAACGTGCGCTTCCTGACCGACGGCAGCGACCTGGTGCTCACCCCGCGCTTCTCGCCGAACCGCCAGGAGATCACCTACATGTCCTTCGGCGAGGGCGAGCCGCGCGTCTATCTGCTGCAACTCGAGACCGGGCAGCGCGAGATCGTCGGCAACTTCCCCGGCATGACCTTCTCGCCGCGCTTCTCGCCGGACGGCCAGAAGGTGATCATGAGCCTCCAGCAGGACGGCAACGCCAACATCTACGCGATGGATCTCAGGTCCCGCGCGACCACGCGTCTGACCAGCACGACGGCGATCGACACGTCGCCGTCCTTTTCGCCGGACGGCGCCCGTGTCGTCTTCGAATCCGATCGCGGCGGCCGCCAGCAACTTTACGTGATGAACGGCGATGGCTCGAACCAGCAGCGCATCTCCTTCGGCGACGGCTCCTACTCGACCCCGGTCTGGTCGCCCCGCGGCGATCTGATCGCCTTCACCAAGCAGTCGGGTGGCCAGTTCCAGATCGGCGTCATGCGGCCGGACGGCTCGGGCGAGCGCATCCTGACTTCCGGCTTCCACAACGAAGGCCCGACCTGGGCGCCGAACGGCCGGGTGCTGATGTTCTTCCGCGACGAGAGGGGCGGCGGCGGCCCGCAGCTCTATTCGATCGACCTCACCGGCTACAACGAGCAGCGCGTGCCGACCCCCGGCTTCGCGTCCGACCCGGCCTGGTCGCCCTCGCTCGAGTAGGGCGAACCGGCGCCGGCCAGCCTGGCGCAAGCCTGTCTTCCCATTATGCGGCGACTGTTGCGGACCGCCGCATCGGCCGGCTATGCGACCGCCGATCGGACTCATTTGCATTGCAGCATGAGTATCGATCGGGGGACAGGAATCGGTCCGAATCCCCTCGTTTTTACAGTCTGTTAAGGCTGCTCAGCGTAAACGTTGCGTAACAGGTTTCGATCGTTTTTGAAGGAGCTGGCCATGCGCCGGACGGTATTCGGGGTTAACAGCCGTGTCGTGATGGCGCTTGCCGCCGCCTTGCTGGTGGCGGGTTGCGCCAAGAAGGATGGCTTGCCGGACAATGCCGCCGGCCTTGGCCTCGGCGGTCCGGGCGGCATGGGCGGCGCCGGTGGCGCCGGTGGCGCAGGAAGCCCCGGCTCGACCCAGGACTTCACTGTCAATGTCGGCGACCGCATCTTCTTCGACACCGACTCCTCGTCGATACGGGCCGACGCCCAGCAGACGCTGCAGCGCCAGGCGCAGTGGCTGAACCAGTATCCCCAGTACGCCATCGTCGTCGAAGGTCATGCCGACGAGCGCGGCACCCGCGAGTACAACCTCGCGCTCGGCGCCCGGCGCGCCGCGGCAACGCGCGACTATCTCTCGCGTCTCGGCGTATCGGCGAACCGCATGCGCACCTTGTCCTACGGCAAGGAGCGGCCGGTCGCCGTCTGCGACGACATCTCCTGCTGGTCGCAGAACCGTCGTGCAGTCACCGCGCTGAGCGGCGCCGGCGCCAGCTGATCCCCGGCATCGACATCGGATAGGCGGCGGCCCGCGGGGCCGTTGCCCGGATGCGACAGGCGGGCAACGTCCCGCCCGGCGAGGTCGCTCGCCCAACTTTGGCCGAACTCCCTCGTTCCATGCTAGGACCTCCGGGCTGCGGATGGCGATGAACGCCGCCGGCCCGGTTCCATTCCGTCCGAGGGGTTTGCCGTTCATGTACCGTCGATCGACGATTTTCGCCGCGTCCTGCCTGGCGCTGATGCTCGGGACGACGGCCGGCGCGTCTGCCCTCGACCTGCCGTTCGGCTTTGGCGGCGGGCGCAGCGAGGCGGCATCTTCGGAGCCGCCGGTGCGCATGGCGCAGGCCGCCGATCCGGTGCTGCGCATCAACCAGCTCGAAGAAGAGATGCGCCGTCTCAATGGCCGGGTCGAGGAGCTGAGCTTCCAGCTGCTGCAGGCGCAGGAAGACATGCGCAAGTACCGCGAGGACACCGAGTTCCGCTTCCAGGATCTGGAAGGCGGCTCCGGCGACGCGACCCCGGCCGCAGCCGGCGAACGCCGCACCGAGGCCCCGGCACCGTCGACCGATCAACGCCAGGCCGCCGCGACGCCGGCGAGCCCGGCCGATACCGGCTCCGGCGACGACGATATCGGCCGCATCCTCGACCAGGGTCTCGACACCAATTCGGTCGGCGCGGTCGGCAACACCCCGCCGCCCGCGGCCAGCCCGGCGCCGAGTTCGACGGTCGCCGCGGTGACCCCGGAAGGGGCGGGCGGGATGTACGATCTCGCCTACAACTATCTGCTGGCCGGCGATTACGGCCTCGCCGAGCAGGCCTTCCGGCAGTACGCCCAGACCTACCCGAACGCCGCGGACGCGCCGGACGCCGAGTACTGGCTGGGCGAGAGCCTCTTTCAGCAGCAGAAATACACCGACGCCGCCGAAGTCTTCCTGACGGCGCAGAAGGAGCATCCGGATAGCAGCAAGGCACCGGAGATGATGCTGAAGCTCGGCATGTCGCTGGCCGAGCTGGACAACCGCGAGACCGCATGCATCACCTATACGGAGGTGGCGCGCCGTTATCCGCAGATGAGCGCCAATGTGAAGCGCAAGCTCGAGACCGAGCAGAAGTCCGCCAACTGCTGATGACGGGCGGGCCGAGGCCCGGCGCTGGACCGACGGCAGCGGAGGCTTGTGCCGGCACGCTGGCCGAATCGCAGGCCGCCCTTTCTGCCGGCATCGACCAGGCGGCGCATTGCGTCGGCACCGCCGCGCCTGTCGTCCTCGCCGTCTCCGGCGGGCCCGATTCCCTCGCCCTGCTGCTCGCGGCGGCGAGCCTCCGAGACCACCGCCACACCGACGCCCCGCAGTTCCTCGTCGTCACCGTCGATCACGGCCTGCGCCCGGAAGCGGCTGCCGAAGCGGCGTTCGTCGCCGCCATCGCCGCGGCGCATGGTCTCCCGCACCGGACCATGCGCCTGGCGTTGCCCCTTCCGCCAGGCAATGTTCCTGCCGCGGCGCGGCGTGGCCGCTACGACCTCTTGCTCGAAGCCGCTGGCGACGCCGGCGCGTCGATGATCGTGACGGCGCATCACGAGGACGACCAGTTCGAGACGCATCTTCATGCGCTGGCCAGGAAAGCCGGGCCGGTGGGGCTGGCCGCGATGCGGCCCGTGCGCGATCTCGCGCCAGGCATCGTGCTGTTGCGGCCCTTCCTCGGCGTCCCGGGCGCCCGCCTCAAGGCACTGGTCGCGGCGAGCGGCATCGACGCGGTCGACGATCCGACGAACCACGATCCCCGCTACGAGCGTACCTGGCTGCGGATCCAACGCGCAGCGTCCGGCGACGACCACGCGTGGCTGCGCGGCGACATCGCGCAAAGCCAGCGCCGGCGCGATGTGCTCGAAGCCGCCCAGGCAGGCTTCATCTACGCCGCAGAGGCATCCGGTGCGCTGCGTCTCGGTGACGCCGGCGTGCTGCGCGTCGATCGCCAGGCGTTCCGGCAACTGGACGAGAGCACGGCCTTCGCCTTCCTGGCGCGGGCACTCACGGCCGTCTCGGGCGATGACTACGCGCCGGGCGGCGATTCGGTGCAGCGGCTGCAGGCAGCGCTCGCTTCGTCGTCCGGAAGGGTCGCGTCGACCCTTGGCGGCGCGATGGTCGATGCCGATCCGGACACGATCACGTTCCTGCGTGAGTTCGGTCGCTCCGGGATCGCTACCGTTCAAACTGGCAAGGCGCACGCAGCCCTGTTCGACGGGCGCTTCCTGGTCGACGTGCCGGAAGGATTCTCTCCGGCAGATACCCGCCTCGTGGCTTTCGGCAGCCTCGGGCGTGGCAACCCTGTGGAGCGCACGATGCCCGTTCTGATCGGCGATGCAGGGCTTCTGGCGGTGCCCGCCGCGCTCGCCGCGAAGGCGCCGGACGATCTTCCCCGGCTCGACGTCGTGTCGCTCGTGCGCTGGCGGCTGTTGCGCGATCTGCCGCAGGAATCGGGGTCCGCGGTGCCGACGGGGGAGAAAGCCGCATCCGGATTCGCGGCAAATGCGCCGGGACGTGTTGGCAAGGCTGGAGACAGCCCCTATCTTCCTCGAAAGCGTCTGAGCGGACTCGGGCGGTTACCCCAGGAAGACTGATGAACCAGAATTTCCGGAATTTCGCCCTCTGGGCGATCATCGCGTTGCTGTTGATCGCTCTCTTCCAGCTGTTTTCCAACGGGTCGCAGACCGCGGGGGCGCGCGAAATTCCGTATTCGCAGTTCCTGTCGGAGGTCGAGACCGGACGGGTCCAGTCGGTGACGATCCAGGGCCAGCGCATCACCGGCCAGTACAGCGACGGGACGACGACGCAGTTCCAGACCTACGCGCCGGAAGATCCGCAGCTGGTCAGCCGCCTCGAGGCCCGCGACATCCAGATAACCGCCAGCCCTCCGGGCGATAATTCCAACCCGATCTGGTCGATGCTCCTTTCCTTCGGTCCGATCCTGTTGATCCTCGGCGTCTGGATCTTCCTGATGCGCCAGATGCAGGGTGGCGCCGGCGGCAAGGCGATGGGCTTCGGCAAGTCCAAGGCCAAGCTTCTCACCGAGGCCCATGGCCGCGTCACCTTCGGCGACGTCGCCGGTGTCGACGAGGCCAAGCAGGACCTCGAGGAGATCGTCGAGTTCCTGCGCGAGCCGCAGAAGTTCCAGCGCCTCGGCGGCAAGATCCCGCGCGGCGTTCTGCTCGTCGGACCTCCCGGCACCGGCAAAACTCTGCTCGCCCGCTCCGTCGCCGGTGAGGCGAACGTCCCGTTCTTCACCATTTCCGGTTCGGACTTTGTCGAGATGTTCGTCGGCGTCGGCGCGTCCCGTGTCCGCGACATGTTCGAGCAGGCCAAGAAGAACGCCCCCTGCATCATCTTCATCGACGAGATCGACGCTGTCGGCCGCCACCGTGGTGCCGGCCTCGGCGGCGGCAACGACGAGCGCGAGCAGACGCTGAACCAGCTGCTGGTCGAGATGGACGGCTTCGAGGCGAACGAGGGCATCATCCTGATCGCCGCGACCAACCGTCCCGACGTGCTCGATCCGGCGCTGCTGCGGCCGGGCCGTTTCGACCGCCAGGTCATGGTGCCCAACCCCGACGTCGGCGGCCGCGAGAAGATCCTCAAGGTGCATGTCCGCAACGTGCCGCTCGCCCCGAATGTCGACCTGCGCACGATCGCCCGCGGTACGCCCGGCTTCTCCGGTGCCGATCTCGCCAACCTCGTCAACGAGGCGGCGCTGATGGCGGCGCGGCGCAACAAGCGTCTCGTCACCATGCTCGAGTTCGAGGACGCCAAGGACAAGGTCATGATGGGCGCCGAGCGCCGGTCGATGGCGATGACCGAGGACGAGAAGAAGCTCACCGCCTATCACGAGGCGGGCCACGCTCTCGTCGGCATCCACGAGCCGTTCAACGATCCGCTGCACAAGGTCACCATCATCCCGCGCGGCCGTGCGCTGGGCGTGACGATGAACCTGCCGGAGCGCGACCGCTACGGGATGCGCAAGAACGAGATGGAAGCGCGGCTGGTGATGATCTTCGGTGGCCGTGCCGCCGAGGAGATCATTTACGGCCTCGACAACGTCACGACGGGCGCCTCGAACGACATCCAGCAGGCCACCAACATGGCCCGCGCCATGGTCATGGAATACGGCATGAGCGACAAGCTCGGCCGGCTGCGCTACCGGCAGAACCAGGAGGAGATCTTCCTCGGCCATTCGGTGTCGCAGCAGCAGAACATGTCCGAGGACACGTCGCGGCTGATCGACTCCGAGGTCCGCAAGATCATCGAGGTCGCCGAGAACAAGGCCCGCAAGATCCTCAACGAGCGGATCGACGAGCTGCATCTGCTCGCCAAGGGCCTGCTCGAGTTCGAGACGCTGTCGGGTGACGAGGTCCGCGACCTGTTGGCCGGCAAGCCGCTCGCCCGCGACATGGGCGACGACACGCCGCCGTCGCGGGGATCTGCCGTTCCGAAGGCGGGTCCCGCCCGGCCGGTGCCGCCGCGCGACGAGTCGGATGACGGGCTGGAGCCCGCGCCGACGGTCTGAGCGGTCCTCGTTTGACAATCTTCAGAGAGCGCCCCCAGCGGGCGCTCTCTTCGTTTGGGGTAGCCACGACGGGCGAACGAGTTCGCAACGCTTCGGGCTTATGCTTCCGCGTGCCGCCTCGTTGCGATAGGAACGGCCCCCAGGACACCGCCGGCAGGAACAGGCACACCGATGGGCAGAACATATTTCGGCACCGACGGCATCAGGGGCACGGCCAATCGCCACCCGATGACCGCCGAGCTCGCCATGAAGGTCGGCATGGCCGCCGGCATCGCCTTCCAGCGCGGCAGCTATCGCCACCGCGTGGTGATCGGCAAGGACACCCGCCGCTCCAGCTACATGATCGAGAACGCCATGGTCGCCGGCTTCACCGCCGCCGGCATGGACGTCTTCCTGCTCGGCCCGATGCCGACCCCGGCCGTGGCGATGCTGACGCGGTCGCTGCGCGCCGATATCGGCGTGATGATCTCGGCCTCCCACAACCCGTTCGAGGACAACGGCATCAAGCTGTTCGGCCCGGACGGCTACAAGCTGTCGGACGAGATCGAGCTGAAGATCGAGCGCCTGCTCGACGACGACCTGACGCAGAGGCTGCCGACCGGCGATCGACTCGGGCGCGCCAAGCGCGTCGACGGCGTCCATGACCGCTACATCGAGTTCGCCAAGCGCACGCTGCCGCGGGACATGTCCTTCGAGGGCCTGAGGGTCGCCATCGACTGCGCCAACGGTGCCGCCTACCGGGTTGCCCCGGAAGTGCTGTGGGAACTCGGTGCCGAGATCGTCAAGCTCGGCGTCTCTCCCGACGGCATCAATATCAACAAGGGCTGCGGGTCGACCGATCCGGCCGCGCTGATCGAGAAGGTGAGGGAAGTGCGCGCCGATATCGGCATCGCCCTCGACGGCGACGCCGACCGCGTCCTCATCGTCGACGAGACCGGCGCGGTCGTCGACGGCGACCAGCTGATGGCGGTCATCGCCGAGAGCTGGGCGGAGGACGGACGGCTCGCGGCGGGTGGCATCGTCGCCACCATCATGTCCAATCTCGGCCTCGAGCGCTTCCTTGAGGGCAAGCAGCTGGCGCTGGCCCGCACCAAGGTCGGCGACCGCTACGTCGTCGAGCACATGCGCGAGCACGGCTACAATGTCGGCGGCGAGCAGTCGGGCCACATCGTCCTGTCGGATTACGGCACGACCGGCGACGGTCTCGTCTCCGCCCTGCAGATCCTGGCCGTGGTCAAGCGCAAGGGCGGCACCGTCTCGCAGGTCTGCCGGCGCTTCGAGCCGGTGCCGCAGATCCTGAAGAACGTCCGCTTCGCCGGCGGCGAGCCGCTCGAGCGCGAACTGGTCAAGCATGCTATCGCCGCCGGGCGCGAGCGCCTCGGCAATCACGGCCGGGTGGTGATCCGCCCGTCCGGCACCGAGCCGCTGATCCGCGTCATGGCGGAGGGAGACGATCGCGGCCTGGTCAGCTCGGTCGTCGACGATATCGTCGGGGCTCTACGACAGGCTGCAGCGTAGATAAGCGATGCAACCCAGAGAAGCTTCCGTAGCGGCATTTTATCATGAAGGCAGTGTCGCGAGCTCCCGCCTGTGTTTAAAACAGCACAACTCTGTGAGCTTCTGGGTGCCAATTTATACTAACGATTAACCATTGCGATTTACCTTGTTTCGTGAAGAGAGCGCTCGAACGCTGCTCTCCAGACGTGCAATCGGAGATGATCGCAATGAAATTGATGCTTCTGACGACGGTCGCCGCGATTGGCGTCCTGTCGTATCTCGGTGCTGCCGCGCAGGCGGCAGACATTATCGAGGAGCCTATCTATGTCGAGCCTCCGGTGACCGTCTATGAAGAGCCGGTCAAGGAGAACTACTCCGGCTGGTATATCCGCGGCGACGCCGGCTATCTCTTCAGCAGCTCGGGCAGCGCTGACTACCGCGTCTTCGGCGAGGAAGGCTCGCGTTACCATTATGACGAGCTCAAGCTGAAGGGCTCCTACACGGTCGGCGCCGGTGTCGGTTACCGCGTTGCCGAACACTTCCGCGCCGACCTCTCGCTCGACTATTACGATCTCGAGATCGACGGTCGCAGCGACTGCCCAAGCTATGTCGGGGCCGGCTGCTACTACAACGACAGTTCGTCGGCCGATGTCTGGACGGCCATGGCGAACGCTTATGTCGACCTGCCGTATTTCGGCCCGATCGCCCCGTATTTCGGCGCCGGCCTCGGCTTCGCCCATGTCGGCTACGGCAAGATGACGAACGAGATCTGCAATCCGACCTGCGGCGCCGACGGCAATTTCATCGGCTACCACGAAGGCAAGGACAGCTGGCGGTTCGCTTCCTCCCTGATGGCCGGCGCCAGCGTCGACCTCACCAAGCAGCTCAAGCTCGACGTCGGTTATCGCTACACCCGTGTCTTCGAGGGTGACGCCTTCGGCTACGACCAGGTCGACTCCGCCTTCGGCGCCAGCGGCGTCCAGGGTCGCGACCATGGCTTCGACCTGCACGCGGTGCGCGCCGGTCTGCGCTACGAGTTCGGCAGTGGCGGCTTCGGCAAGGGCAAGGAGCCGGTCTATGCGGCAGCAGCCCCGATTTATGAAGAGCCGGCCCCGTTCTACGAAGAGCCGATCTACAAGTAAGCCATCGACAGCATCGCCATCCGACAAAGCCGTCGCCCCCCGGGCGGCGGCTTTGTCGTTTTGGTGCGCCATCGGCGCCGGCAAGATCCGACACGGTTAACAAACACGGTTAATCAGCAGTTAAGCTTTTCTTGCCAAAGTCCCTGCCAACGAGGTCGCCGCCGGAGCGCGCGGCCCGGGCGCGAAACGGGATGACGGGGAACGAGGGCGATGAAGTCCAAAACGCTGACGATGATCGGTGCCATGCTGCTCGGCACCACCCAGCTGGCCACTGCCGCGGACATCCTGCCGCCGATCTACGACGCACCGATGTACGAGAGCGTGCCGGAGATCGCGCCCGTCGAGATCGGCAATGGCTGGTATCTGCGCGGCGACGTGTCCTACGACTTCGACAGTGACCTTGACCTCGGTGGCGACGGTTCGGCCGAGATCGGTCTCGACGACGGCTACGGCTTCGGCGCGGGCTTCGGCTATCGCTTCACGGACTTCTTCCGCGGCGACCTGACGGCGCGCTATGCCAAGGCAGATCTCGACTTCGGCGATGCCTTCTCGCCGTTCTCGGTCGACGGTGACTCCAAGAGCTGGGAGCTGATGGCCAATGCCTATGTCGACCTCGGCACGTTCGTCGGCCTGACCCCCTATGTCGGCGGCGGCCTCGGCGCCGTTCGCACCGATTTCAACGTCAATTGCAGCCTCGGCGGCTTCGACTGCGCGACCTTCTTCGACGCTTCCGAATCCGACACCGCCGAATGGCGCTTCGCCTATGCCCTGATGGCGGGTGTCGCCTACAACTTCTCCGAGAACCTCGCCCTCGACGTCGGCTACCGCTTTCTCGATGTCGACGGTGGCGCATTCTACGGCCTGAGCGGCGACGGCTTCGACTTCACCCTCGAGGACGACGGCTACCAGCGCCACACGATCCAGGCCGGCATCCGCTATTCGCTTTGGTAGGACCCGGCGATCATCTCCTTGAAATAGCGGCGGGGCTTCGGCTCCGCCGTTTTTCGTTGATCTGCCGGATGGGCCGGGCAGGGCCTTCTGTCTCACAATTGTCGCTTGACCGCCGGGAGGCCGAAGCGTAGCGACGCCAGTGGGACACCTCTCCCCAACGAGAGGCACCTATCTGAAAGGATAGCTCAGATGGCTAATACCGCGAAGCCGGACTTACGTCCGGCAAATCCCCGTTTCTCTTCCGGTCCTTGTGCCAAGCGTCCAGGCTGGACGCTGGACGCGCTCGGCGACGCCGCCCTCGGCCGCTCGCACCGCGCCAAGGTCGGCAAATCCAAGCTCCAGCAGGCGATCGACGATACCCGCAGCGTGCTCGGCGTGCCGGCGGACTATCGCATCGGCATCGTGCCGGCGTCCGACACCGGGGCCGTCGAGATGGCCATGTGGTCGCTGCTCGGCGCCCGCGGCACCGATGTCGTGGCCTGGGAATCCTTCGGCTCGGGCTGGGTCACCGACGCCGTCAAGCAATTGAAACTTGAAGACGTCCGCGTCCTTGAAGCGCCCTATGGCGAGATCGTCGACCTCGCCGAGGTGGATTTCGATCGCGACGTGGTCTTCACCTGGAACGGCACGACCTCCGGCGTGCGCATGCCGGACGGCGACGCGATTCCCGCCGACCGCCAGGGCCTGACGATCTGCGATGCGACCTCGGCCGCCTTCGCCCAGGACCTGCCCTTCGACAAGCTCGATGTCGTGACCTTCTCCTGGCAGAAGGTGCTCGGCGGCGAGGCCGCCCATGGCATGCTGATCCTCAGCCCCCGCGCTGTCGAGCGGCTGAAAAGCTACAAGCCGGCCTGGCCGCTGCCGAAGATCTTCCGCCTGACCTCGGGCGGCAAGCTGATCGAGGGCATCTTCAAGGGCGAGACGATCAACACCCCGTCGATGCTCTGCGTCGAGGACTATCTCGACGCGCTGGCATGGGCCAAATCGATCGGCGGGCTGAAGGGCCTGAAGGCGAGGGCCGACGGCAATCTCGGCGTGATCGAGCGCTTCGTCGAAGCTCATGACTGGCTCGGCTTCCTGGCGAAGACGCCGGAGACCCGGTCCAACACCTCGGTCTGCCTGCAGTTCACCGATCCGGCGATCGTCGCCCTCTCGGACGAGGCGCAGGCCGCCTTCGCTAAGGGCGTCGTGGCGACGCTGGAGAAGGAGGGCGTCGCCCTCGACATCGGCGCCTATCGCGACGCGCCTCCCGGCCTGCGCATCTGGGCCGGCGCCACCGTCGAGGCGTCCGATCTCGAGGCGCTGATGCCGTGGCTCGAATGGGCCTTCGAGGCGCAGAAGAGCGAGCTGAAGCAGGCGGCCTGAACCCGGAGCGGGCAGGAGCACGCCATGGCGCTTTCGGTCGGGATACGCAGCTTCGTCGCCGATACGCTGGCGCTCGTCGTGTTCTTCACCCTCACCAGCGGGCTGAACGAGCGCTTCGTGGCCGGCATGTCGTGGGACGAGGTCGCCGTCTCCCGGACGATCGGCGCGCCATTGATGGTCCTGACGGCGCGGCCCTACGGCCTGTGGCGCAACTGGCTGCTCGCTAGGCTCGCGCCGTCGACCTCATGGGGTGTGTTCCTGGCTGACACCACGGCCTTGCTGGTCTTCCAGGTGCCGATCTACGCCGCGATCATCGCTGTCGGCGGTGCCGACGGCACCGCCCTCCTGACCGGCACGATCGGCTTCGCGCTCCTCATGCTCGTCCTTGGCCGCCCCTACGGGCTCTGGCTCGAATTCGTCCGCCGCCGCTTCGGTCTCGAAGGGCCGGGACAGAAGCCAATGTCTTTGGGCGGCTGATTTCAGATCCATGAAGCGGGCCAATCGGCCCGCCTTTCCAGCCATCCTCTTCGTCATGAGCGGGCGCTCCGCCCGCCGACCAATCGACAGGACACCTAACAAATGGCACCCCGCGTTCTCGTATCCGACAAGCTCTCCCCGACCGCCGTCCAGATCTTCAAGGACCGCGGCGTCGAGGTCGACTACCTGCCCGACCTCGGCAAGGACAAGGAGCAGCTGCTGGCCGTCATCGACCAGTATGACGGCCTCGCCATCCGCTCCGCCACCAAGGTCACCGAAAAGCTCATCGAAGCCGCCACGAAGCTGAAGGTCATCGGCCGGGCCGGCATCGGCGTCGACAATGTCGACATCCCGGCTGCCAGCCGGAAGGGCATCATCGTGATGAATACGCCCTTCGGCAACTCGATCACCACCGCCGAGCACGCCGTCGCGCTGATGTTCGCCGTGGCACGCCAGCTGCCCGCCGCCGACGCCTCGACCCAGGCCGGCAAGTGGGAGAAGAACCGCTTCATGGGCGTCGAGATCACCGGCAAGACGCTGGGCGTCATCGGCTGCGGCAATATCGGCTCGATCGTCGCGTCGCGCGGCGTCGGCCTGAAGATGCGGGTCGTCGCCTTCGACCCGTTCCTGTCGACCGAACGCGCCAGCCAGCTCGGCATCGAGAAGGTCGAACTCGAGGAACTGTTCAAGCGCTCGGACTTCATCACGCTGCACACGCCGATGACCGAGAAGACCAAGGGCATCATCGACAAGAATGCCATCGCGCAGATGAAGGACGGTGTCCGGATCATCAACTGCGCCCGCGGCGGCCTGATCGTCGAGGCGGACCTGGCCGAGGGTATCAAGTCGGGGAAGGTGGCCGGCGCCGGCGTCGACGTGTTCGAGGTCGAGCCCGCGACCGAGAGCGTCCTCTTCGGTCTGGAGAACGTCGTCTGCACGCCGCATCTCGGCGCCTCGACCACCGAGGCGCAGGAGAACGTCGCCCTGCAGGTGGCCGAGCAGATGGCGGACTACCTGGTGCGCGGCGCCGTCACCAACGCCATCAACATGCCGTCGATCACCGCCGAGGAAGCCCCGACGCTCACCCCCTTCGTCAAGCTCGCCGAGGTGCTGGGCGATTTCGTCGGCCAGGTGACCGACGAGCCGATCAAGTCGGTCGAGATCGTCTATGACGGCGCGACCGCGGCGATGAACACGCGGGCGCTGACCAGCGCGGCGCTCGCCGGGCTGATCAAGTCTCAGGTCTCCGACGTCAACATGGTTTCCGCACCGATCATGGTGAAGGAGCGCGGCATCCAGCTGACCGAATCGCGCCGCGACAAGTCCGGCGTCTTCGACGGCTACATCAAGCTGACGATCACCACCGAGAAGCAGACCCGCTCGGTCGCCGGCACGGTGTTCTCCGACGGCAAGCCCCGCTTCATCCAGATCAAGGGGATCAACCTCGACGCCGAGGTCGGTCGCCACATGGTCTACACCACCAACAACGACGCGCCGGGCATCATCGGCCTTCTCGGCACGACCTTCGGCGAGGCCGGCGTCAACATCGCCAACTTCCAGCTCGGCCGGAACCGGCCGGGCGGTGATGCGATCGCGCTGCTCTATGTCGATTCGCCGGTATCCGACGCGGTGCTGGACGCGGTGCGCGGCCACAAGGAGATCGCCAGCGCCAAGCGCCTGCAGTTCGACGTCGCCAGCGTCGACTGAGGCGGTCTCTCCGACAAACGAGCCGGCACCGCGTCAGCGCGGTGCTGGCTTGCGCTCCACGGGACGGGTACCGCGCGGGGCGCCGAGCTCGGCCAGCGTGATGCCGGCGAGCACGAAGGCGAGTGCCGCCAGGTGATAGGGGTGGAGTTCCTCGCCGACGATGCCGACCGCCAGCATGGCGCCGAAGATCGGCACCAGGTTGATGAACAGGTTCGCCCGGTTGGGCCCGATCATCGTGACGCCGCGAATGTAGAGGATCTGGGCGACGAGGCCGGGGAAGATCGCCGTGTAGAGCGCCGCCGACAGGCCCTGCAGGTCCGGCGCCTGCCCGTAGCCCATCGCCCATTCGGCGGCGGCGAGCGGGATCGAGGCGGCGAGCGCCGCCAGCGACAGGACGTAGATCGTCGAGCGCCAGTTGATGTCCGGCTTGAACCGCAGCGCCACCGTGTAGCCGCCATAGATCAGCACCGCGACGATGATCATCGCGTCGCCGCGGTTGAGGTCGAGCGCCAAAAGCGTCGCGAGCTCGCCATGGGCGGCGGTGATCAGCACGCCGATCAGCGTCAGCGTGAAGCCGAGCAGCTGGAAGACCGTCACGCCGGTGCGGAACAGTACGTAGTTCGCCGCGAACACCACCAGCGGCATCGCCGACTGCTCGATCGTGGCGTTGATCGCCGAGGTGTAGTTCATCGCCAGGTAGAAGATGGCGTTGAAGAAGGTGAAGCCGACGGCGCCGAGCAGGAACAGGAAGGGCAGGTGACGCTTGATCGTCGGCCATTCCCGCCGGACATCCTGGAACGCCAGCGGCGTCATGATCAGGCAGGCGAAGGTCCAGCGCAGCAGCGTCAGCAGCATCGGCGAGACATGGCCGACGGCGAGCTTGCCGGCGATCGCGTTGCCGCCCCAGAACAGGGCGACGATCGTGAGGATGGCATAGGGATGGGTGACGAAGCGGGTCATAAGGTGGCTTTAGTTGTTCCCCGGCCTTTCGGCAAATGGCATCGGCTTGCCATTGCCGCCGGGCTCCGGCCCGGATAGGAGCAGCGCGGTGCCGCGCGCCGGCGTGCCTCGGCGACGCACCACGAGACTGCGCCAGATTGGCGCGCGACCATCGTCGGCCGGTACCAGCCGGCCTCGCATCACCCGGACGGCTTCTCTATAGTCCGGCCGCTTTCCAGGCAGCATCAGCGGGCACCCCCGCGAAGGAGTTTGAATGGGCAACGTCGTCGTCGTCGGGTCGCAGTGGGGAGACGAGGGGAAGGGCAAGATCGTCGACTGGCTCTCCGAGCGCGCCGACGTCGTGGTGCGCTTCCAGGGCGGCCACAATGCCGGCCATACGCTGGTCATCGACGGCGTCTCCTACAAGCTCTCGCTGCTGCCGTCCGGCGTCGTGCGGTCCGGCAAGCTGTCGGTGATCGGCAACGGCGTCGTCTTCGATCCGCATGCCTTCGTTGCCGAGCGCAAGCGGCTCGAGGCGCAGGGCGTCAGCATCAGCCCCGCATCGCTGCGCATCGCCGACAACGCTTCGCTGATTCTCTCCCTGCACCGCGAACTCGACGCGACCCGCGAGAACAATGCCGGCACCGGCACCAAGATCGGCACGACCGGCCGCGGCATCGGCCCGGCCTACGAGGACAAGGTCGGCCGTCGGGCGATCCGCGTCATGGACCTCGCCCATCCCGAAAGTCTTCCGGAACGAATCGAGCGGCTGCTGGCCCATCACAACCCGCTGCGCCGCGGTCTCGGGCAGCCGGAAATCGACGCCGCGACGATTCTCGAGGAGCTGACCTCCGTCGCGCACGAGATCACGCCGTTCATCGACCGGGTCTGGCGCCTGCTCGACCAGCGCCGCAAGGCCGGCGACCGGATCCTCTTCGAGGGCGCGCAGGGCACGCTTCTCGACATCGACCACGGCACCTATCCCTTCGTCACCTCGTCCAACACGGTGGCGGGACAGGCCGCGGCCGGATCCGGGCTTGGGCCGAGCAGTCTCGGCTTCGTCCTCGGCATCACCAAGGCCTATACGACCCGCGTCGGGGAGGGCCCGTTCCCCAGTGAGCAGGACAATGAGGTCGGCCGCTTCCTCGGCGAGAAGGGCCGCGAATTCGGCACCGTCACCGGCCGCAAGCGCCGCTGCGGCTGGTTCGATGCCGTCCTGGTCCGCCAGGCGGTCGCGCTCAACGGCATCCATGGACTGGCATTGACCAAGTTGGACGTGCTGGATGGACTTGACGAGATCAAGATCGTCGTCGGTTATAGGCTGGACGGCACCGTGATCGACTATCTGCCCGCAAGTCTTGCCGAGCAACGGCGGATCGAACCCATCTACGAAACCTTGGAAGGCTGGAAGGACACGACGGCGGGGGCGCGCCGCTGGAACGACCTCCCGGCGCAGGCCGTCAAATATGTCAGGCACATAGAGGAGCTGGTGGAAGCGCCCGTCACGCTTCTGTCAACGTCGCCCGAGCGCGACGATACAATACTTGTTCGTGATCCGTTTCAGGATTAGAGTCGGGGCAGCGATTACCGAAGATCAAGACTGATGAGTGACTGCAATCCATGGCGGATTTGAGCGGCGTATTACGCAAGACCATTGACGGCCTGCCGCGCGCCACGCCGCAGTTGCGGGCGAAAGTGTACGAGAAGGCCCGTGCCGCGATCCAGCGGCAGATCCAGGCTGCCAATCCGCCGCTGGCGGAGGACGTCGTGGCGGCCCGGTTGGCCGCGCTGGAAGACGCGATCGATCGGACCGAAGCGCACTATGTCGGGATCGAGGGCGGCGGCGATGCCGCACCCGCCGACGTCATGGGCGATACCCCGCCCGTCTCGGCAGGCCTGCCGACCCCGGCGCAGCCGAAAGCGCCCGCCGCGCCGCCGGCTGAACCGCGACCGGCCTTCATGCCGCGCGCCGAAGCGGCGCCCGGCGTGGATGACGCGCGCAACAAGGGTTCGGCACAAGGCGCCGCGGACGATCGCGGCACCGGCTCGGCCTTTCCGGGCTTCCGCAAATCGTCCGAGCCGGCCCGCAAGGAGCCGGCGCCGTTCTTCCCGATGGCAGCCGAGGAGCCGGACGAGACGGCACGACCCGCGGCCGTCGGTGCGCCGTTCATCGTGTCGCCGGGCAAGGGCGCCGCTCGCCCCGACGACGACGATGACGACGACGACGTCATTCCCGCCGACATCCGTCAGGACGGCATGGACATTCCGGCCGCCGACGTGTCGGCGCCGCGCTATGGCCAGCGCCAGCGCGGCTCCGGCAGCAAGCGTCCGCTGGCGGCTGCGGCCGTGGTGCTGCTGCTGGCCGGGGCAGGGGCGGCCGGCTGGATCTATCGCGACGAGCTCGAAGCCCTGCTGATCGACAGCGGACCGGGGATCGAGACGATCGCCACCGGCGCCGATACGGCGCCGGCCGACGCGACTGACACGGCGGATCTTCCCGCTGCGGCCGAAGGCGAGGTCGCACCCGAGGACGAGACGGAAGTCGCCGCGGTCGAGCCACCGGCCGCCGCATCGGCGAACGGCCAGTCGAATCGCCAGTTCACCCAGCGCCTGCTGCCCGACGGCAGCGAAGTGGACGAGGGCCCGGCACCCGGCGCCGCCAATGCCTTCGACGAGGGCACCGATATCGCCGCTGCCTCGCCGGTGGCCGGTGAGGGCGAGGTGCCTTCGGCGTCGCCGACGGTGAGCAGCGAGATCGGCGAGGCGCCGGCAACCGTGGGCGCCGAGCCGCCGGCCGCTGCGGCGCCCGCCGAAGCGACGCCGCCGGCGGCGATCGGTGAAGAGGTGGCTGCCACCGACCCGGCCGAGGGCGGTGTGCCGGTCGCCCAGAAGGCGGTCTTCTACCAGGAGCGCACCGAGACGACGCCCGGCACGCAGGAAAGCGGCAATGTCGTCTGGTCTGTCGTCAACGAGCCGCCCTCCGAGGGTCAGCCGGCCGAGCCGGCGATCCGCGCCGTCGCCGACGTGCCGGACGAGAATCTCAAGCTGACCATGACCATCCGCCGCAACGCCGATCCGACGTTGCCGGCAAGCCATGTCGTCGAGCTGATGTTCGACACGCCGGATGACTTCACCGGCGGCGGCGTCGCCAACGTCCAGCGGCTGGCGCTGAAGGCGACCGAGGAAGCCCGCGGCGAGCCGCTGATCGGCGTCGCCGGCAAGATCTCCGACGGCTTCTTCATCATCGCCCTGAACAATCTCGACCAGGCGGTGCAGAACAATCTGTCGCTGCTGGAGAGCCAGCAGTGGATCGACATCCCGCTTGCCTACGCCACCGGCCGGCGCGCGCTGATGTCGATCGAAAAGGGCGTGCCGGGCGACCGGGTGTTCAAGGAAGCCATGGACGCCTGGGCCGCCAAGACCTGACGCCGGACGTCGGCGCGGGTAGTCGCGTCGTTCGTTCGGAGCATATTAAAAAGGCCGGCCCCTCGCGGGGTCGGCCTTTTCGTTTCCAGGATCAGGTGAGGCGCAGAGTTCGCGGCCTCCGGGCGGGGTCCGGCGTCAGGCCGGCTCCTGCACCGGCCGCAGCGCCCGGTTGGTCGCGTCCGCCGTGTCGCGGACCGCCTTCTGCACCTTCTCGAACGCCCGGACCTCGATCTGCCGCACGCGTTCGCGGCTGATGTCGAACTCGCCCGAGAGCGCTTCCAGCGTCAGCGGCTCTTCCGACAGGCGTCGTGCCTCGAAGATCCGGCGCTCGCGGTCGTTGAGCACGCCCATCGCGCTGCGCAGCATGCCGCGCCGCTGGTCCAGCTCGTCCTCGCGGGCGAGCAGGTCTTCCTGCGTCTCGCTGTCGTCGACCAGCCAGTCCTGCCATTCGCCGGACTCGCCTTCGGTCGCCCGGATCGGCGCGTTCAGCGAAGCGTCGCCGGACAGGCGCCGGTTCATCGAGATGACTTCCTCGGTCGACACGCCGAGCGAGGTCGCGATCTGCTGCACCTGCTCCGGCCGCAGGTCGCCCTCGTCGAGCGCCTGGATCCGGCTCTTCATCTTGCGCAGGTTGAAGAACAGCCGCTTCTGATTGGCGGTCGTGCCCATCTTCACCAGGCTCCACGAGCGCAGGATGTATTCCTGGATCGACGCCTTGATCCACCACATCGCGTAGGTCGCGAGGCGGAAGCCGCGTTCCGGGTCGAAGCGCTTGACCGCCTGCATCAGGCCGACATTGCCTTCCGAGACGACCTCGCCGATCGGCAGGCCATAGCCGCGATACCCCATGGCGATCTTCGCCACGAGCCGCAGATGGCTGGTCACCAGCCGGTGCGCAGCGTCGCGATCGTCATGCTCGGCGTAGCGTTTCGCCAGCATGTATTCTTCCTGCGGTTCCAGCATCGGGAACCGGCGGATCTCTTCGAGATAACGGCTGAGGCCGCCTTCGCCCGAGGCAATGCTCGGCAGATTCACTTGGGCCATGTGTGCCCCTCCATCACTGTGCCGGACCGCTCGTCATCGAGCCGGTCCGAACGGAGGCCGCATCGCGCCAACCCCCGCAACATGAATAATATGGGTATGAACCGGGGCCGATTTCAGGCCACTGACGCATCGGGCCGATGAACGCTGCGTTCGCGTTTGTTCCGCGACTGGTGCAACGGAATGCCCATCTATTCGGGAAAGGAAACGTCGAGTGCGGTGCAAAGTTCCCGCATATCGGCGGGCAGCGGCGAGTGGAAATCGAGCGCCTCTCCGGTGACCGGATGCACGAAGCCGAGCCGGTGCGCATGCAGCGCCTGGCGCTCGAAGGCCTTCACCACCGCGGCTGCCGGTGCCTCGAGCCGCTCGGCCTTTGTGCGGAAGCCGGCACCGTAGACATTGTCGCCGATGAGCGGATGGCCGACATGCGCCATGTGCACGCGGATTTGATGCGTCCGCCCGGTCTCCAGCGTGCATTCCACCAGCGTGGCGATGCCGTCGTCGAGCGCCGAGATCGCCACGACCCGGTAGCGGGTCACGGCGTGGCGGGCGTCGCTGCGCCCTTCCGGCACCACCGCCCGCTTGACGCGGTCGGTGGTCGAGCGGCCGAGCGACGTCGCGATCGTCCCGACCTTGCGGACCGGCATGCCCCAGACCAGTGCCAGATAGGCGCGCACCAGCCTGCCGTCCTTGCCGTGCGCCGCGAACTGCTCGGATAGCCCGCGATGGGCGATGTCGGACTTCGCCACGACGAGCAGCCCGCTCGTCTCCTTGTCGAGGCGGTGGACGATCCCCGGCCGCTTGACGCCGCCGACCCCCGAAAGACTGTCGCCGCAATGGTGGAGGAGGGCGTTGACCAGCGTCCCCGTCCAGTTGCCGGCGCCCGGATGCACCACAAGCCCGGCCGGCTTGTCGATGACGACGAGGTCGTCGTCCTCGTAGGCGATGGTGAGCGGAATGGCCTCGGGTAGCGGGTCGGCATCCAGTGGCGGTGGCTCGACGAAGGCGACGTTTTCGCCGGCGACCAGCCGCCGCTTGGCCGCGGTGACGACGGTGCCGTCGACGCTGACGACGCCATCGGCGATCAGCCCCTGCGCCCGGCTGCGCGACAGGCTGTCGCCGCTCTGGCGGGCGATGAACATGTCGAGACGCTGGCCGTCGCTGTCGGCATCGACGAGGAACCGCCTTGTATCCATCGGTTCAACCCCTGTAGGACCCGGGCAGCATGCCAACGAAGCGAGCCGGACCGATCATGACCATCAGAGACGAAGAAGAGGCGGAAGCGCCGCTTGACCCGGCCGTGGAGCGGCTGCGGCGCAAGATGGTGCGGCTTCTGGCTGTCTCGATCGGGGTCATGATGATCGGGGTTATGGCCGTGCTGGCGGCCGTTGTCTACAAAGCCATGAGCCCCGATGGCCGCCAGGCGCTGGACGGCGCTGAGATCGCGCTCGCCCTGCCGGCCGGTGCCGACATCAGAAGCGTCTCGCTCGACGGCGACCGCGCGCTGGTCCACGCCGCGACCGGGGAGGGGAATCGCCTGTACCTGATCTCGCTGGCCGACGGCGCGATTCTCGCCACCTATACGCTCGGCGCGGGCGGCTGACGGCACGCAGGCTGGCCTGCCGAACGGCCGAAGGCGGTGCGCCGCCCCCGGTTTTGCGCAATTTCCGGCCGTTGGCGCGGGCTTCGCCGGGACCTGCAATCGATGCCAGAACCCCCCTTGCACCCGGCGGCAGCGCCGGTTATATCCTCGGCCACTGGCACGCGCCCATCGTCTAGCGGTTAGGACGGCGCCCTCTCACGGCGCAAACAGGGGTTCGATTCCCCTTGGGCGTACCAGTTGTCTCGCGACACATAGTTTGCGAATTTCCACCCAAAGATCGTCATTTATTACGGGTTTGCAGGGGTCCTGCAACGTTGCCATGCATTCGCGGTGACCCGTGGAAGTCGTTAAATCGCTGGTCAGACCCAATGCCGTAAACAACTCTTCCGTCTTGAGGGCATCGGTATGCAGCGACTCACTTACGCGATCGGAGACGTCCACGGACGATCTGACCTCCTGTCGGAGTTGATAGACTTCATCCGGCGGGATTCCGCAGACCGTGGTCTCCAGCCGAGGGTCGTCTTCCTAGGCGATATCGTCGATCGAGGCCCCGACAGCAGGGGGGCCTTGGATCTAGTAATCGAATCACTCGACCGCTGGCCGGGCTCGATTTTCCTGCTCGGGAACCACGATCGGTATTTTCTCGATTTCCTGATGGGGCCGAGCCAGATCTTTCAGAAGTGGCTTGCCCAAGGTGGCAGTCAGACGCTGATCTCGTACGGCGCGACCGAAGGCGAGAACGTCCTGGATCTGCAAAGGCGAATCAGATCCGATTATCCCAGACACCTCGAAACCCTGTGCCAGGCGCCGTTCATCCATGTCGAGGATGGGTACGTGTTCGTTCACGCGGGAGTCGATCCCTCGAAACCCGTTCACCAACAAGACGAGCGGTCCTGCCTGCTCATCCGCGGGCCATTCCTAGAATATGAGGGGCCACTTTCCCACACGATAGTCCACGGACATACGCCGGTGGAAGGCTGCCGACCTGTGATGACGGGTAGGCGTATAGCGATGGACACCGAGGCGTACCTGACGGGGGTGCTTTCCATGTGTGCATTCGATCCGCGATCCCCAGAGCCCAGCTTCTTCGCAACTTCGTTGGAAGCCGGCGTAGGCGAGGTCGAGGCGGTCTTTCACAAGTGTCGCGGGACGGAACAGGTATAGGCGCCGCTTCTCAGATCTGAATACGCAGAACCGGAGCGGTAACGATCAACGCTGCGGTCGGTCCGGTGATCGTGACCCGTCCATATTACGCGTTAAGGACAGATTCCGTCATTAACGCGTAACATCCCGAGGATGCGGTGGGGCGATGACTTCCGGCCATGGTTGCGGTCGATCCGTACCAATTTCAGGGCGGAATAAGGCAGCCGAGGAAAAGCCCTTGTTCGAAGTTCGAGGGCCCGGTCGATGAGGAATCTGTCCATGCGCTTCGCCTCCACCATGCTGTTATCGGCTTTCGTCACAGGCCTTTCAGCACTGCACGCACTCGCCGACGGTCCGCTGCCCTTTCCGGACGGACGCTACGTGACGGACCAGTCAATCTGCGGGCTCGACTCGGCCGAGATGGTGGATCGCTATGCCGACACGACGGGAAGGTTCGTTCGGATCATACAGGGACGCACGCTCGAGGACGGCTACGAACTGTCCTGCGACATCTCGAAGGTCCGGCGCTCGGGATCGGACGTGACCTTTCTCGCGACCTGCGCCGCCGAGGGCGAAACGAAGCGGATCAACGGCCACTACGTCGCCATCGACGAGGACGCATTCGCCGTCTCTGGGTCGGTGTTCAGGCGCTGTGCCTCGACGCCCCAAGAGACGCACGCGGATGGCCTGGACGCGGATACCGACGAGATCATCGAACTCTATGCCGACGCGAACGATCGTTGCCGCGGCGGTTCCGGAGACGATCCGCGTACGCTGGGGGCCTGTGGCGAGCGAGAGGAATACTTCACGATCCTGACGAAGCGCGGCTGGTGCTATGGACGGGAGGGGGAAGCCGGTTTCCAGATGGAGTGGCACGTCTGCGGTCCGAATTCGGTGCGCGACTGAAGGCGCTCCGCTATCTGCCGGCGTGGACTGGACAACGGCGCCCTCATCAAAGGCAGTCCCCTCTGAGCGCCGAAAGGTCAGCTAAGATCACGCCGCTGCCCGGCATCCGTCGAGCCGATCGTGCCGGATCGCCTGAATCGCTCGATGGCTGCAGCGAGATGACAGGTGACTGCCGCCTTCGCCCAGTCGGGGTTGCCGGCTTCCAGGGCGGCGATGATTTCGGCGTGCTGCCGAATGCTCTGCATGATGTCCTCGTCGTCGTAGATGTAGAAACCGCCGATGACGAGCGGGAATTCAAGGAGACCGCAGCCGAAGGCCCGCAGATGCCCGCTGCCGCAGGCTTGATAGATCGCCTTGTGGAACTCCAGGTTCAGCCGGTGGATCTCGTCGAGATGTCCATCGGCCTTGCTCCGCGCAGCAGCATCCATCTCATTGTTCAGCCGCTTCATCTCCATGATTCCCGCAGGATCAATCAGATTGGCAGCTAGCGACGCCCCGTATCCCTCCAGCATGATGCGCAGGTTGAAGATATCCTCCGCATCTTTTGCGGTCCACTGCGTGACTATCGCGCCTCTCTTCGGGGCAGGCTCCAGCAAGCCTTCCGTAATAAGCCGCTGGATCGCCGAGCGAACCGGCGTCCGGCTCACATCGAGATCCGCGGCGACCGCCTCCTCCTTCAACTGCGTTCCCGGAACGTAGTGCCCGGACATCAGCCTCCGGCGCAGGGTCAGGTGAACATTGTCGCTGATACTCAAGACGTCGCCTCTGGATCGATCGGCACCACTGACTTCTTTCGCCGACCGGTCGCGATCCGCCATAGCGGCACCCCGATCATCAGCAAAATGACAGCGATGAGAACCAAGGAAATCGGGCTTTGGAAAAGGTACCCGAATTCCCCTCGGCTGATAAGAAGCGACCGACGTAGCGATGCTTCGGCCAAGGGGCCGAGGATGACAGCGAGGACAGCAGGCGCCGTCGGTATCGACAGGCGTTCCATGGCGAAGCCGAGCAGACCAAAGCCCAGCATCAACCAAACTGTTGATTTCCACTGAGAGCTGACCCAGGCAGCAGCGGTTTTTCCATCGAGAACTGACCCATGTTTGAACTCGTTCCCACGCCATCGGTGCGGGGGACATCGGAGTGATCGACATGGAGTTATTGAG
>NZ_JAAAMJ010000060.1 GCF_010500835.1 Aurantimonas aggregata
TTCTCGAGCCGATCGGAAACATCCCGCCCGCAGAAGCGGAAGCCGCCTACTACGCGCAGCTTGAGGCCATGCCCATCGCCGCGTAGGACTCAAACCAAATGGCCTCCGGGAAACCCGGTGCGGTTCATTCCTCGACTTGAGTGGACAGCCCGCGTTCTTCTATCGCGAATTGGCCGCGCGTGAACTCCATGGACAGGATCATGCCGGCGCCAATCAGGGTCAACGCGGATATGCCGGTCACGACGACCGCTAACCTTACATCGAGGCGATAGGCCCGTCTCATGATCGGGTCTCGCACAGGATGTAGCCCAGGCCTCGCAGCGCCTTGAGCTCGACCGTCGCCCCCGCGTCCGAAAGCTTCTTGCGAAGCCGATGAACCAGCGTCTCGACCGCGTTGTCCGTCCAGTCCTGATGAAGCGCATAGAGATGCTCGCCCAGCATCCGCTTCGGAGTCACGCGGTCGCCGGCACGGATCAGCTTGTCGAGAGCGGCATGTTCCTGAGCCGTCAGCCTCACGTCTCGATCAGCCACTGTCAGGCTCGTGCTATGAGGATCGTAGAGAAGATTTCCGATACGCAGCTCGAGCGCCGTGATTTCCGCCGAACGTCGTCGCAGCGCCCTCAGTCGTGCCAGCAACTCTTCGGTTGCAAACGGCTTGACGAGATAGTCATCGGCCCCCGCATCCAATCCCGTTACCCGGTCCCCGATCTCGTCTCGCGCGGTGAGCATCAACGTCGGCGTGCGTAGACCGGCGGCACGGGCGGACCTGACGAGCGCCCGACCATCGCCATCGTCGAGCATGACGTCGACGATGCAGAGGTCGTATGCCGCTATTTTCCACGCCGCCTCGGCGTCCGCGACAGTGGCGAACACATCGACCGCGTGCCCGGCCTCGGTAAGCCGTCTCCCCAAGGCCTCGGAAAGCAGGCGATCATTCTCGACGAGCAGGATTCGCATCACGACTCTCCATAGCCTTACGTCGGCTGGTCAACATGAAGCTCTCCCTCTGCTGACGGGCTGTGCGTATTCCGACGAAGTCGCCCGAGATTCCGAGATGATGTCGCCCGCCCTTTCGAGCGCCCGCTGGCCTCTGATTTTCCTGTCACCCAGCGCTTGCTCGGTCAATCTCTCAACGCGTGCTTAAGGCGCGTTCGCGGCATGCTGTCGCCGGATAGTTCGACGCGATCGGCGCGTCATGGCAGAGGCGCTCGAGTATGGCATCGGCGTAAGTCATATCCGATGACCTCGTGCCGGATCTGACTGGTGACGACGGTCGATTTGCGTCCTGATCGCTCTTCGAGAAGCGAAACAGCGGACCCCAAACAGGCCGCAGCGACGTCCCCTCCCGGAAGGCTTCAAACCGGAGTGTTGGGAAAAAATCTCGGGATCGCGGGCGACATCACCTGGAAGCCGCAGAGCCGTCGAAGGTTCATTCACCGGAGTGATGGCGGCGAGTGGGCGCCGCACGCAAGCCAGCACGACTAACGCGTGTACTGCCCAGCTCCAGCGGATTCCTCGAGCACTATGCAGGGTTCGAACCTGCAAGTTTTCTGCAAGTTAGCCAGCGCATGCGGCGCGGCTATGAGCATATCCCTATCCAGCCCCATTTCATCTTACGCGAAATCGGACCTTCTGATTATCGCGTTCTCAATTGGCATTTTGGCAACCAGCACGTTCTTCTGGTTCTTTCCAGAAATCGATCTGGTTGTGAGCCGCTGGTTTTTCAGCCCCAGCGACGGCTTCGTCTTGTCCAGCAATTCGAACCTGCAATGGCTCCGCAACAGTGGTCCCTGGGCTCTGACCGGTGTTATCCTGGTTATCTTGGTCCGCATTCTCTGGGATACGATCAACGGCGCCCTGACCTGGTCTCGAGTTCGGAAGCCGATCTGGCTGCTGTCCGGACTAGCTCTTGGTCCTGGCCTGCTCGTGAACGGCCTCTTGAAGGCGCACTGGGGCCGACCCCGACCCATCCAGGTCGACGTCTTTGGAGGAGACGCGATACACCAGACAGTCTGGGTCATCAGCGATTGGTGCGATCGAAACTGTTCGTTTGTGAGCGGAGAGGCTTCCTCGTCAGCCTGGCTCGTCGCTGCGGCCCTCATCACGCCCAAACCCGTAAGGCTGGCTGCAATAGCAACGACTGTTGTCTATGCTGGATCGTTATCGCTGACCCGGATCGCCTTCGGCGGACATTTCCTCTCGGATGTTGTCCTTGCCTGGCTGCTCTGCGGGCTGATATTTGCAATACTTTACCGGATTATTCCCAAGTGATCCTGCCCGGAAGGTGGGCGCGTCAGGCGATACTTTGACCGAATAGACATATGTCTTGTCGGTCGAGATTATATGGCATGCATGCACCGCACCTTCATCTAGTGGACGCGCTCGCCATCGTCGCGTTCAATGGGCTGAAATTTACCGCCAAGGCAGTACGGGAATGGCTCGTCGCCGTCGGCGCCAGGATGGCGTTCATCGCGCCCGGCAGCCCCGGGGAGAACGGCTACTGCGAGAGCTTCGACGCCCGGCTGCCGGACGAGCTCCTGAATGGCGAGATCTTCTACTGGCTCACCGAGGCGACGGTCGCGATCGAAAGCTGGCGCCGCCATGACAACGCCGTGCGTCCGCACTCGTCGCCAGGCTATCGCCCGCCGGCACCCAAGGTCGTGCAATGGCCGCCTACCGGACCGGCGTCACCGGCCACGCCAGCCTTGGCGCAAAGGGCCGTCGTGCACTAAGATTTGCCCGGCCACCCGGCGGGGCCGCCCAAGACTTTCGCGCACCATAACAACAAGGCAAGCGTTAAGGCACGATCAATGATCAATTATCTAATATTATATTGAAGCGTGACTTATCAATATATTTCTGCCACGATCTGCCCTATTATTTTTCATCAAACCTCCGCCATCGCTTGATGTATGGGCAATATATAGAAAATAGACACGTTCTTACCTCAAGTACTGTGGCGTTCGATTTAATTATACCCTGATACGTCTCATCATTTATGTGATCTATTAATATCCCCTTATGCTCCGGGCCTGCCTTGGAAACTTTAGCGATTAGGGTACCGGTGTCTTTACCTGATTTTATTGACGCACAGATCCGATCATTGCATTCAGCTACATGAATGAGGGTACCGGAATCGTTGAGCCAGTAGCCCAGAATCCCGATGTGCGACTCGGCGCGGACCGGTACTTCGCAAGTGAGCAGTACTGACGCAATAATAGCAGCTGAGTAGACATCCCTGATCATCACTGGCGGTAATCCTGTATGTGAGATTGTCATCGTTCGCGAGCATTGATCGCAAGCTCAATTCGACCGACGCCATCGACGTTCTCTCGGACCTGTTCATCCTGCGCGGTGTGCCGGGCCATAATCGATCGGACAACGAACCGGAGTTCGCCAAGGCCGTGCGGGAGCGGATTGTTGGGTCGGGGTCAGGACCGCCTTCATCGAGCCAGGCAGCCCTTGGGGAAAGGGCTACCGTGAGAGCTTCAACTCGAAGCTGCGCGACGAACTGCTCAATGGCGAGATCTTCTACGGCCTCGCCGAGGCGAACGTCATCATCGAGGTGTGATGCCCGCTGCTGAACGAGAACAAGCTGCATCCTCGATCCAGCGCGGATGCGTCAGACCTTTATGCCGAACAGTTTTTCCGCATTACGGTACGCGATTTTTTCCTTGGCCTCGCGCGGCAGATCGACTGCCCGAAACCAGTCGGTTCCTGCCTTCATGTCTGCAAACGGGTAGTCGGTTGCGAACATCACCCGATCCACGCTGATGTACCTCAGCAAAAGATGGAGCAGTTCGTCCTGGAAGAATGCGCTGGTCGTGTACCAGAAATTGTCACTGAAATATTGCCCGATCGGCTTATTCAGTGAATCTTCGGTCACCTCGCCCATATCTCCGACGATACGCTCGTAGAAGAACGGAAGGCCCTCTCCCATGTGGCCGATGATAATCTGCAGGTTCGGGAATCTGTCGAAGACTCCGGTCATGATCATTCGAATGCACTGTATAAGCACCTCTTGGTGCCATCCATAGCCCGAACCACTGAAAATGTAATCCTGATACTCTTTGTTATATTCTGGGCGCATGAAGCGGTAGTAAATATCGAAAACTACTTCAGGTGGGTAGCCTGGATGGATGTAAATTGGCTGGAGTGCACCCCATTTCGCCGGACAAGCGGCGGTTGGGTTTAGGCACTGAGCCTGATGAACTCGCGCGGCGAGCGGAACTTTAATCCTGAGTGCGGGTGGACCTCGCAATAATCCTCGATCCAG
>NZ_JAAAMJ010000061.1 GCF_010500835.1 Aurantimonas aggregata
TCCTCCCTGTGATCCAAAACCATCCGAACCGCGCGGGCGCGCACCTCGGGACTAAACGGCGGAGTTCTCTTCGTCATGGCTCCAGTCTCTCAAGAGTTGGAGCCTCCGACAAACTCGGGGCGGTTCACAGCTTCTGCATCTCTGCGTCTGGAAGCCTTTTGAGTTGCCGTCTCAAGCTATCAACCGATCGACCTTCAAGTTTCTTGGGAGAGACGCCGGCGGCTTCTGCGAACCGCGTTGAAACTTCTCGAAAGCGACGATCCGCGTCAAATTGCCATAACCAGTCGGACGAGTTGTCGACGAAGCTTTTCAGGAGCATCTCGATGACGGAACTCTTTTCTCGCGCCTCGATCTCCGCGGCCACACGCTGAACCAGCATTTTCGCATGTGTTGAGGAACCAACGAGGATGATGGCGACGCAGACCACGAACATCAGAGCCAACACACCGTTGGCCTCGGTGGCGTCGTAAAGGATGAAGACCGTCGAGCTGAAAATCAGCGGGGTGACAAAAGCCAAAACGGCCTGAGGGAGTGGCGCTAGTGCGAAAGCCGCGCCACAGATCATGCCGATCGCGACGGTATTGACGATTACCCGTACGAAGGGATCAGCTTCCCCGAGCAAGATCAGCGGCATCACTGCCCACGCACTCCCCAGGATAGCCGAGTGAATGGTAAGCCGCGTTGTCCCGCGCCGGGATGCGTGAGTTCTTTCCCCCCTGCCGCGTCTGATCCACCAGCCGTGCAGCGCGAGTAGACACGGCACCCATACGGCAGCCGCCCATGCGGCCATCATGGCAGCTCCGGCCGTATGGCGCAGACCGAAGGCGACTACGGCCGCAATTGCCAGAGAGGCCAGCATCATCGCCGGCGTCAGTTGAGCAACAGACGTGAGCTGCCGAGCCCTGAAGCGCCCAGCCGTTGCGTCATGATGCTGGTCGAGCCCGGTTACTCCGTCCAGCGTTCGTCCGAGAATCGTCAACGTGGACCGGAGCATGGACTGCCGCTTCATGATGGTGCACAACAAATGTCACTCTGCGCGACAACCATCTAAGAGTCCTAAAGTTTTTTCTACAACTGCGAGTTATGTGCTCGTTGCCGCCGACCCGGGAAATCTCTCGCCCGTAAAGACGACCGCAATCTTGGAGCCGTTCGTCCTGATGGGATCATAGAGATCCCTGGGGAAAACTGGGGGTACTTCTGCGGGTATGCGGCCTCTGACTCCTGATTTATGTCAAGCGACATCATGCACTTATCGAGCCCATTCGGTTGACACCCCATCCGCCATTTCCCTACTCTCAGCGGTCCCTATTTCTCCCAAATCCCTTGCTGCATAGGCAGTCGCGCGGGTAGGTTTCTCCCGTCCAGTCCCGCACCTTTCCATGGATACCCGCATCAAAGGGGGTATTTCTTAGGGTATCGGAGACAGTTTCAGCGCATCGACGGCTAAAGGTCGACTGCGTCCGCAGTCACGTTGGTCGATGCCAACGACTTGATAGCGCGCGGGATCGTAGAGCCTTCGGTATTCCCCGGAGCCAAGTCCGCTGCCCGGACCGCCATAGAGGTGAAGAGCTGGCATCCCGTTCGGATTGCCGGAGCTCTCCCAATAAATCTCGTCTCCATCCGCCATTCGCAGATGCCCGAACTCAAGCGGGACGACTTTATGATGAGGGGGCATGAACGCCTCGCGAGCACCAGCTCTCCAATGTCATAATCTTCTACAGGAGCATGGCAAGCGCAGGTTGCTGGCCACCGTGCCAGGCCATTCGGCATCTGTCTGCTCACGACCTATTCCGTTGAAGAACTCGCCGACAAAGCCGAAGGCGGCATCGTCGGATGCTGGCTTCGGTCTCGTCCATGCGACGTAGCTGTCGGCCTATGCGGGTTTGGGCCGCGGCATCGCGATCAGCTTGGCCATATTCCTGAGGTTCTGGGCGGTGGCTGCGAGGTGGAACTCGTCGCGGGCGCCACACGGTTCGCGCAATTGCAGTCGGTCCAGCTTCAGGATCCGTTTGAGATGCGCGAACAGCATCTCGACTTTCTTCCTCTGCCGTTTCGAGGCGCGGCCTTCCTCGCTGTTCATGATGTCCCGCGCCATATCCAGCGCCCCTTCGAAGATGGAGCGCGAGACCTTGCGGGCCGGCTCACGCGGCGTACAGCGCTCCTTCAGATCACAGGCTTGGCAGTCGAACCGGCTCGCTCGATAGAGGAGCGTGGCGCCGTCATTGACCAGCGTTCCCTTGGTGGTGAGCATCTTGCCGGTCGGGCAGAAGTAGACGTCGCCGGCATGGTCGTAGGTGAAGGCGCTGCGCTCGAACGTCCCGTCTCGGCGCGCCGACTTGTCGAAGACGCTGACATGCGGCTCGATTCCCTGATCGTAGACCAGCCAGCCGAGCATGCCGGCGGAGCCGTAGCCGGTGTCGGCTGCAAGGCGTGCCGGATAAAGGCCGAACCGTTCCCGGGTCCGCTCGATCATTCGCTTGGCTACCGCGACCTCGGCCTGGCGGATCGCCGTTGTCGGCTCGACATCGACGATGATCGCGTTGTCGAGGTCGATCAGATCGTTCGTCTCGTAGGCAAAGTAGGCCAGCCCACCATCGGCGCCGGTCCAACGGGCTGCCGGATCGACCGGGGAGATGAACTTCGGCTCCACCGGCGTCGCGGCGCCGAAGGCGGCATCGTCCAGGACGGCCAGATACTCCTCCACGGCGCGCCTCGGCTTGATCGCCGTCGGCCAGTCAGCCGCTTCGACACCCTTCTGCCGGCTGGCGTCGGCCTTGATCAGACTGCCGTCGACCGCGAACCCTTCGCCGCCCACCAGCCCTTCCTCGATGCAGCGTGCCAGCACCGTCTCGAACAGACGTCGCAGGAGATCGCTGTCGCGAAAGCGGCCATGCCGGTTCTTCGAAAAGGTCGAATGATCGGGCACATCGCCATCGAGCCCGAGACCGCAGAACCAGCGGTAGGCCAGGTTCAGGTGCACCTCGTCGCAGAGCCGCCGCTCGGATCGGATACCGAAGCAGTAGCCGACGATCAGCATGCGCAGGAGCAGTTCCGGATCGATCGAAGGGCGGCCCGTCGAACTGTAGAACGGTGCCAGTTCCCGCCGTAGGTCGGACAGGGTCCACGAAGCGGTCAATCGAGCGAAGAAGATGGCTCGCCGGCACATGCTGGTCGAGCGAGAACTCTTAGAAAAGCGAAGCCTGATCGACTTGACGAGAACCCATCATCGCTTTCGCCTCCCGTTCATTTACAGGAGTGAACCAGCGAAACGGCCCGCGTTCAACCGGTGAGTTTTTCAACGAAATAGGCGCTTAGCTGCCTCTAACGACTGTCTGTTGTTACGACCGCTTTCCATCTGTGGACGCCCCCTTGGGCGCAAGTGGTTTCTGTTGGGTTGGCACGATGTCGGATGCTGCCATCTGTCCGGCCTCTGATGCAGCGTGTCGCTGCGGGCCCGTATGGGAGTTCGCGAACCGGAACCAAAACACCCAGAGCGTGCTCGATGGCACGGTGGAAAGCACTGGTTCTTCCGGCCCCGTCTCGCCGACTGTTGTGCCATACCCTCCTTCGACCGACCTCGCGTCCCGACGGCCTCTGACGACGACCCCGGCTTACGCCGCGACCGCCATCGGAGCTCGATAAGTTCCGCCCTTCGCCAGAAGGGCCCAGACGATACGCGCCATCTTGTTGGCCAGCGCCACCGTCACCAGCATCCGCGGCTTGCGCGCCAGCATCTGTTCCAGCCACGATCCCTTCGCGGTCCCGCGCCGCGTTGCCTGGATGATCACGGCGCTAGCCCCGATGATCAGAAGGCGCCGCAGCGTTCGCTCGCCCATCTTAGAGGTCGCGCCGAGCTTCTGATTGCCGCCTGTCGAGTGCTGCGACGGCGTCAGTCCGAGCCAGGCAGCGAAGTCGCGCCCCTTGGCGAACGTCTCGGCTGCTGGTGCCAGGGCCAGCAGCGCCGTCGCGGTGATCGCCCGATCCCGGGAATGGTCATCAACCGCCGCGCCGTCTCCTGCTCGCGGGCGCGCTGGGCGATCTCCTTGTCGAGAGCGGTGATGCGCTCGTCAAGATCGGCGAGGAGGTCGAGCATAACGCGGAACATTGAGACTGCTGCCGGCGGCAAGGAGGCCCCCAGCTCGTCGTCGAGCAGATCACTCAGCATCGAGACGTAGGCAGGCCCCTTCGGCGCAACCCAGCCATACTCGGTCAGGTGACCGCGAATGGCATTGATGAGCTGGGTGCGCTGGCGA
>NZ_JAAAMJ010000062.1 GCF_010500835.1 Aurantimonas aggregata
CGCCATGGGCAACATGGAGCTCGCCGGCGGTGCCGCGGCTAGGTGGGCGGTCGAGGTCGCCTGCGTCCTGTTCGGCGGTGGGGCGATTCTCGTGGCGAAACGGTTACTGCTGCACCGGCGGCGGCCAAGCCAGCGCGATGAGCCACGCGCCGGTTGAATGGCGCCGCTCCGCAGGGGCGGATCGAAACGCAACTCCGCCCGACGGTCGTTTGTGGGTCACCCGCGGTCGTCTTCTTGCCCTCGAGCGCGAACTTCGGCGACACCATGCCCCAGCGCGCCATCGTCAACTCGCGCACTCCGTCTGGGCCGTTCCGGACGATCGGCGCCGTCGTGTCGGAAAGACACCCGGCAGTGCCGGCATGTTGCCGGTCCGGTCCCGCATGGCGCGGGTGAACTCAAGGATGGCCGCCTGGCCCTTGGTGATGGAGTAGAGATTGAACATTCCGGGAAGAGACCACGGCGGCGGGGTGGCGTCGAGAGGAGCCCGGCCACGGCCATTAGTCTGTCCGACGAAACGGATGATGGTGAGGCAGATCACATTAGCGGCCCGGTCCACTCAACATCCGGTCGGTATTTGAACACCCTTGGATGCTATGGTGGTCTCTACACCTTCCGATCGGACACTCCATGCTCACGAGGTCGGCTCCGGCCGAGATTCTAATACGACGACTTCATCGCTCGACGGGCCTGGACGAGACGGAGCTGGCAGACCTGCGAACACTGCCGGCCACTATCCGTGAGCTCGGCAAGAACGAGACGATCAGCCGGGAGGGCGACCGGGTCCATCACTGCGTCCTGATCGTCGACGGCTTTCTTGCCCGGTTCCTGGACACCCGCGAGGGCAAGCGCCAGATCTTGTCCTTCTATGTGCCTGGCGATATTCCGGACCTGCAGTCACTGCATCTGCCAACCATGGACCACAGTCTCGGCAGCATCGCGCCCTCCAAGATCGCGATGATCCCGCACAAGGCACTCGCCGACCTCAGCGACCGCAATCCCCGGATCGCATCGGCCCTTTGGCGGGAGACGCTGATCGACGGATCTATCACCCGTCGATGGGTCCGCTGCCTCGGCCGACTGAACGCGCGCCAGCGCGTCGCCCACATGCTGTGCGAGCTCTACGTCCGGCTCGACGCAGTGGGGCTGGCGGATCAACCGATCCGGCTGATGACGCAGCAGGACATCGGGGATGCGATGGGCCTTACGGTCGTGCAGATCAACCGCACCCTCCGCGATCTGCGCAGCGAAGAGCTGATCACGATCGAGAAGCGGCACCTGACGATTGTGCACCGGGAACGCCTGCAAAAGATCGCGGAGTTCGACCCGTTCTATCTGCACCTCGATCCGGAGGCTCGACACTAGGCGGCCAAGGACATTCTGACGGAGTGACGGGATCAAATGCTGGAGCGGGAGCGTCTACCAGACGAACAGGCAATATCGCCCAGAGGTTCGCATGGCCCGGTATTATTTCGACATCGACGATAGTGGCGTCCGTTTCCACGACGAGGACGGCATCGAATGCGAGACTCTGGACGGGGTGCGGGAAGCCGCGATTGATGCCCTTCCGCGAATGGCCTGCGACGCACTGCCGGACGGAGATCACCACGTGATCAGCATCAGCGTGCGCGATCAGGCGGACAAGCCGGTATTCCAAGGGTCGCTGACGCTCGAGGCCGGGTGGCTGCATTAACCTGATCCCAGAACGACAAAAGCCGCCGCCCCGGTGAAGGGACGGCGGCCTCAGCATGATGGCAAAGGGTACGGCTGTAATACTGGAGCTGCCGGCATTATTCCGCGCGGAGGAAATCCCCCTGCCGTTGTAGGGTCAATCGAAGAGTTTCAGTTCGCTTGCGGCGGCGTTCGCCTCATCCATTGATGCGTCCAACGTCGCTTTGAGGATGCGCAGCTCCGCCAGTAGCCGAGGACTCAGGTCTAGCTGCTGCCAGTCATTTAATTTCTGCTGCCACTCGGCAACTTCGATAATGAGGCTGCGGGAACGATCCGCGGTCGTAGGATTGATGTGCGCCCCGGCACGTTCGGCGTTCTCTGCGAGCTCGACGAGTTCAACAGTGCTGATGACCCAGGTGGGAAGAGCGGCACGCAAGGTTTCGACTTCGGAGACGACTTCTTCATCGGCAGGGTATTTGTGGTCGGCAGGATGAGTCATTTGGCACTCCCACGATTGATGGAACCAGCGGCACTGGCGTTGACCCAGGATCTATCGCTTTATCCCTTGTTTTCATAATGATTTCCAGAACAGGATTGTTTCATGCGACGCTGACCCTCGAGGCTGGATGGCGGCCCGAAAGCACTCTCGTGGAACGTACGATCATGCAGAGGCCGGAATTGAAGATGGACGCCGCGAACGACCTAGCCGCTAAAATTGCCGCCGCCGAGCGAGAGCGGGCGGTGTGGGCGGAGGGCCGGAAGGGCTGCCGCGCCGGCGGTATAGCGGCGCTCAATCCATACTCTCCGCGATCTTCTGATCACATTCTGTGGGCCGAAGGATTTGATGCCGAGCGGGAGACCACGAAGGCGCCGGAGTGGTCCCGCTAAATTCGCGCGCAAACTGGCAGCGCGAATTCCCGTCCCGCCGATGGAGGTGGCTTACCACGTCGAGATGTTCGAAGACGTTCCCTCACTGCACCAGCTTCCGGCAACTGGCCGGATTATCTCAGCAGCCGGACAAGGCTGAGACCGAAGGCGAAGGTCAGCGTCCGTCGTATGGAGGGATAATGGCCACCGCGCTTTCTATCACACTTCCCGCCGGGGTTTTCGTGTGCGGCTTGAAGATCTTCCCGCGACGGTGAAAAGTTCCGGGCAGCCGCGAATTCTCATCGCTGCCGGACAACGCCAGCGCGTGGCGGAACGGACTGCCCCGAGGGTGGGGTGGCGCGGGTGGCCCCGAACTCCCGGGGTGCCTTGCGCCGCCACCATCGAAGGGCGCCGTCTACGGCAGCGTCCGGTCGTTAACCGTGCTCCTTATACCAACGTGCGCGATAGCTGACTCTGTAGGGGTTCCCAAGGCGGGCGAAGTCTGAATCGATGGAGGCAAACGGAGGTTTGCCATGGCTTCAGCGATCCCGCTTCGTTCCGATTTCAACGGAC
>NZ_JAAAMJ010000063.1 GCF_010500835.1 Aurantimonas aggregata
CGTAACCCTACGCCGTGGGCCGCCTAGTTTCGAGGCGTAGGACCTGCTGTTTTCCGTCGGCCATGGGCTAGCCACGGTGCAAGCAGCGAGGATAACCACGTGCCCATTCACCGAATGGAGATTGTGAGCGGAGCCGGTCGACGGCGCGCCTTCTCGCCGGCGATGAAGGCGCGGATCGTTTCGGAGACGCTGGCACCGGGTATGACGGTGAGCGAGGTGGCGCGGCGGCATGACCTTGACCGATCGCTGGTTTATCGCTGGCGCCGCGGCTTCGACATCAGGCATGCCGGGAAGGTCGGTGTCTTTCTGCCGGTCGCAGTGACCGAGGAGGCAGTTTCGACGGAGCCGATCAGGCTGGATGGTGCGGCCGCGGCGCCGGACAAGCTGTCCGACCGGATCGAGATCGATCTGGGTCGAGGGCGATGCGTTCGGGTCGGCGCCGACGTCGATGCCGATGCGCTTTCCCGCGTTCTCGATGTCCTGGAGCGGCGATGATCCCGGTTTCGAGCGGGGTCCGGGTATGGCTGGCGACTGGCCACACCGATATGAGGAAGGGCTTTCCGGGACTGTCGTTGCAGGTTCAGGAGGTTCTGCGACGCGATCCCCTGGGCGGTCATCTTTTTTGCTTTCGTGGGCGCTGAGGCGATCTTTTGAAGGTCATTTGGCACGATGGTCAGGGTGCGTGCCTGTTCACCAAGAAGCTGGAGCGCGGCCGGTTCCTGTGGCCCTCGGCCGCCGATGGCGTGGTGACGATCTCCTCGGCGCAGCTCGGCTATCTGCTGTCCGGGATCGATTGGAGAAATCCGCAGAAAACCTGGCGTCCGACCTCGGTCGGCTGACGATTTTGGGTTGCAGGTTCTGGTGGATGTGATTCCATCATCCTCGTGAAAGCCGCTCCTGAATCGCTCTCTTTCGATCTTGCCAGCGCCCACGCGATGATCCTCGCCGAGCGCGCCGCACGCGTGGCAGCCGAGACCCGGCTCGTTGACGCTCGCGCCGAGGCGGCCAATGCCCAGGCGGATCTGTCGAGCACGGAAGCGCTGATCGCGCATCTGAAGCTTGAGATCGAGAAACTGCGTCGCGAGCTTTACGGCAGCCGCTCGGAGCGCAAGGCGCGGCTCCTGGAGCAGATGGAACTGCAGCTGGAAGATCTGGAAGCGGCCGCGACCGAGGACGAGCTGACGGCCGAACAAGCCACGGCCCGGACGCAGACGGTGCAATCATTCCAGCGCAAGCGGCCCTCGCGCAAACCCTTTTCCGAGCATCTGCCGCGCGAGCGCATTGTGATTGCGGCGCCGACCTCCTGTTCCTGCTGCGGCTCGGCCAGGCTGTCGAAGCTCGGTGAGGACGTCACCGAGACACTGGAGGTGATCCCGCGCCAATGGAAGGTCGTCCAGACCGTGCGCGAGAAGTTCTCCTGCCGGGAATGCGAGAAGATCACGCAGCCGCCGGCGCCGTTCCACGTGACGCCCCGCGGCTTCGCCGGTCCGAACCTCCTGGCGATGATCCTGTTCGAGAAGTTCGGTCAGCACCAGCCCCTCAACCGGCAGAGCGAGCGTTACCGGCGCGAGGGTATCGATCTGAGCGTGTCGACGCTGGCCGACCAGGTGGGCGCCTGCACAACGGTGCTGCAGCCGCTCCATGCGCTGATCGAAGCCCACGTCCTTGCCGCCGAGCGTCTGCATGGCGACGACACGACGGTGCCGATCCTGGCGAAGGGCAAAACGGTGACGGGCCACATCTGGACCTATGTTCGCGACGACCGCCCTTTTGGCGGGACCGCACCGCCGGCAGCGCTCTATTACGCCTCTCGGGATCGGCGGCAGGAGCATCCCGAGCGCCATCTTCGAGGCTATACCGGCATCCTGCAGGCCGACGCCTACAGCGGCTACAACGGGCTCTATGATCCGTCGCGGGCTCAGGGCGCGATCACGTCGGCGCTGTGTTGGGCGCATGCAAGGCGCCAGTTCTTCGAGCTGGCCGACATCGCGGCCAATGCACGGCGCGGCAGACAAGCACCGGCAATCTCGCCGGTGGCGCTGCAGGCGGTCAGGCGCATCGACGCGCTGTTCGACATCGAGCGCGCCATCAATGGCCTGAGCGCTGAAGAACGTCTGCGCGCCCGACAGGAACAAAGCGTGCCTCTTGTGGCTGAACTGGAAGCGTGGCTGCGCGACGAGCGATGCCGTCTGTCGCGCTCGGCCTCGGTCGCCAAGCCGATCGATTACATGCTCCGGCGCTGGGACCGATTTGCTCGGTTCCTTGATGACGGTAGGGTCTGCCTCACGAACAATGCGGCCGAGCGCGCGCTTCGAGGTTTTGCCCTCGGTAGGAAGTCATGGCTCTTCGCCGGCTCCGATCGCGGAGCCGCCCGTGCCGCAGCCATGACCACGCTGATCATGACGGCCAAGCTCAACGACATCGATCCACTGGCTTGGCTCGCCGATGTCCTCACCCGCATCGCCGACACGCGGCAGAACCGGCTTCCCGAACTGCTCCCATGGGAGTGGAAGATGCCGATCCTGCAGGCGGCCGCTTGAGCCGTGGCGGCCATCTCCCACGTCTTCACGCTTCGGCGCGCCGCTCAGATCCTGGGCCGCGACGAAAGCCTGCTGTGGGACCTATCCGATCAGCTCGAGCCAGAGGGCGGCATGCTCTGGATCTACGACATCAACGATGCCGAAATCCTCGCCTTCACCGATGACGGCATCGAGGCCCTTCGGGAAATCATCAAGGACCAGATCGATCGTCCCGGCTGAGTTCTAGAACCGACTCTCTCAAACCGGTCGGACCGCGGTCCTCCCCGTATGCTTAC
>NZ_JAAAMJ010000064.1 GCF_010500835.1 Aurantimonas aggregata
CAATAACTCCATGTCGATCACTCCGATGTCCCCCGCACCGATGGCGTGGGAACGAGTTCAAACATGGGTCAGTTCTCGATGGAAAAACCGCTGCTGCCTGGGTCAGCTCTCAGTGGAAATCAACAGCGCCGATATGAAGAACGACGAGAATAGGGGCGGAAAGCGTACTTGGCAGTGCGGCTGCCAAGGAGCGCAATGCAGCCACGCCGCCCGCCGAAGCGCCTATGGCGATGATCGAGGAACGAGCCATGACGACCTTTGATGTAGGGGCTGATCTCGGGGATCGAGGATCAACGCGGAATGTGGAGGAAGGTTCACCGGCGCGCGGATCGACATCAGAAACGGCACTGCACACACTCGGCAAAGATCGCGATGCGAAGCCGATCGACGAACCATTGAAGATCCACGACGGTCGGTACTGGAGTGGCCGGCCAAATAATACCTTTGAACGGAGCGTCGGCCGATTCCGTGACAACGAGGGCGTTGGCGATGAAGGATAGCCATCCCTCAAAGCCAATGACTGGCTCGTCCAACATGTTCGCGTAACTGACAGCTGTCTTGCGAGCAGCGATGATCGGCTTGATGGAGGCAGGTAGGTCCGCAAGTTCCTCGATTGTCTCAAAGACCGCGATTTCGAGATTGGCCATCGTCTTGCCGCCGGCACTGACTTATGTCCCGGACCCGGTCAGGACGACAAGATTCTCCATCCGCAGCCACTCTGCGATCAGCGCCTGGAGGCGGACGCGACCCTGCTTTTGATCGAGGCCGGACAGGATGTCGCCGACGTCGCCGCTCTCGGTTAGCCCTACAAGCTGGTATTCCAATGGCGTCGCGGCTGGCCCTGTCATTTCCGTCCCCCGTCGCCGTCCCTGATTGGGTTGACGATCTTTATGTCGAAGAAGTCCTTTTCGTTGTCGGTCACGACGATGCAGTCGTTGGCCTCCGCAACGGCGGCGATAATCGTGTCGAGTGCGCTTCGAGTGCGCCCCTTGGCTCGGCCGTTGGCCATGAGCCGTGCCCATATGAGGCCAGCTCTCTCGTCGAACGACAGAACCCGGCCTGCAAAAAGCATCTGCGGACCGTCAGGCCCCGCGAACCAGTTTTCGAGTTCGTCACGCCGCTTGCCCGACGGCTTCTCAAGCACGCCGCGGCGAATTTCGGCGACAGTGAGCGAGGCGATGAAAAGGTCATCGTCCTTTTGGTCAGCCATCCACGCGAGGAGGGACTCCGACGGGGTCGGCTTCGTAATGTTGCTGATGATGTTCGTATCGAGCAGATATCGCATCAGATCTCCACCTTGCGTCCTTCTTCGCGAGGACGGCTAAGGTCGAGATCGGCTCCAACGAGCGGGGATCGGCGCAGCGCGGCAAGGATGCCGCCTTTCTTCGGTGGCTCACCGGCGATGGTCTGGCTGACAGCCGCGCGGAGACGAGAGGCATCCGGGCCATCTTCGGCCAGGCGGCGGGCCAATGATCGGATGAGGTCGCGATCGGCATCGCGACCAAGCACCTCGAAGCGCGCCAAGCCGCGCTCGCTTAGGCGAGATCGATAGTTTTGAATGGCGCGTTTTTGCGAGCTGCCCACGGTAACCTCCGACTTATTTCCAGTAATATAACCAGAAGGTAGCGTTTTAACAAGGTTCGATTACCACGCGCGGCTCGCCTGCGGCCGGATGGCATCCGCTCGCGATGCGTGATATGGTTTGAATGACGGTACTTTTTGACGCGAGTCGAGTACGCCGCCGGGCGCCGCTAGGTGCAAAGATCGTCCGACTGGTGCCGATAGTTGGCGAAACCTAAAAAATATTTTTTTGGCAATTTTCCCTTTAAAATCAAAAGCGTAACTTTTTGACGGCCTCAGTGTCGGAATTTTCGCGCCGACAAGAGGAATTTGCCAGCAATTTCAATTGGTTGTATGCTGCTTAAACAATCGAGTGGGAGTGACGGGAGCGTAGTCTCGGATACTATGGGATACGGCGTCGTAGCATCGGCGGCTTGGACTCTTCGATAGACCTCGAATGATGCCCTCAAGTGGGGTTCTCTTCCTGTCGAGAAGCATGGTCTGGGACGGTAGTTTTTGCCGAGATGGAGATCACCGACCTGTGTTAATGCCCCGCCAAGCGAAGATCGCTGCTGCGAAAGCCGCCGAGGCGACACACGCGAGAAACTACCGTTGCCCCCAAAGTCTTATCCGGCAGGAAGTACGTTTCCGGCGGTTGTTGACGTGCCCCCCGACTTTGGACCGCCCTGCTGGCTATTTCCCGGAGGCACGTCAAAAGCCGGAAAACTCCAGCTTTCGACCGTCCAAGGAATGGGAGCGGACCAAGACCCGCCCAGGCACTAATCGCCACTGGATCACACTTCAGTGGCAGGTCAGGCCGCATAGCCTCAGTAGTATTATTTTTGTTTACCGGGGCAGACGCGCCTCGACGAGAAAAGCTAATGAAGATATAATATAGTGTAAATGGCTGCTTTCAAGCCGTAGCGCTTCAATTGGCTCCCCGACTTATACCAACGTGCGCGATAGCTGACTCTGTAGGGGTTCCCAAGGCGGGCGAAGTCTGAATCGATGGAGGCAAACGGAGGTTTGCCATGGCTTCAGCGATCCCGCTTCGTTCCGATTTCAACGGA
>NZ_JAAAMJ010000065.1 GCF_010500835.1 Aurantimonas aggregata
TGTTGATTTCCACTGAGAGCTGACCCAGGCAGCAGCGGTTTTTCCATCGAGAACTGACCCATGTTTGAACTCGTTCCCACGCCATCGGTGCGGGGGACATCGGAGTGATCGACATGGAGTTATTGAGTGTCATTCGACGCTGGCGCCATCGAGACGATTTCTCGATTCGGGAGATTTCCCGGCGCAGCGGTCTTTCCCGGAACACGGTCCGTAAGTACCTGCGCGCCGACAGCGTCGAGCCGCAGTTCACGGCTCCGGACCGACCGAGCAAACTGGATCCCTACGCCGACAAACTCTCGGCGATGCTGCGTGTCGAGACGGGCAAGTCCCGCAAGCAAAAGCGCACGATCAAGCAGTTGCACGACGATTTGGCCGTTCTCGGCTATCGGGGCTCTTACAACAGGGTCGCCGCCTTTGCCCGGGATTGGAAAGCGGCCCGGCAACGTGAGCAGCAGACCACCGGCCGCGGCACCTTCGTGCCCCTGGCCTTCGTACCGGGCGAAGCCTTCCAGTTCGACTGGTCCGAGGACTGGGCGATCATCGCCGGCGAGCGAACCAAATTGCAGGTCGCCCACGTCAAGCTGTCCTACAGCCGCGCCTTCACGCTGCGGGCCTATCTGTTCCAGACCCATGAGATGCTGTTCGACGCACACAATCATGCCTTCCGCGTTCTCGGCGGCGTTCCGCGGCGGGGCATCTACGACAATATGAGAACCGCCGTCGACAAAGTGGGACGGGGCAAGCAGCGCCAGGTCAACATCCGCTTCTCGGCCATGGTCAGCCACTTCCTGTTCGAGGCCGAGTTCTGCAATCCGGCGTCCGGCTGGGAGAAAGGGCAGATCGAGAAGAACGTCCAGGATGCCCGTCACCGCCTTTGGCAGCCGATGCCGAACGTGCCTTCGCTGGACGCGCTGAACGATTGGCTGGAGAAGCGATGCCGGGAGTTGTGGGCAGCGGCACCCCATGCGACCCAACCCGGCACCATTGCCGAAGCTTGGGCTGAGGAAGTCCGTCATCTGATGCCAACACCGCGGCCGTTCGACGGCTTCGTCGAGCACACCAAGCGGGTCTCTCCGACATGTCTCGTCCATCTCGAGCGCAATCGCTACAGCGTGCCGGCCTCCTTCGCCAATCGCCCGGTCAGCCTGCGTGTCTATCCCGATCGCATCGTCATTGTCGCCGAGGGGCAGACCATCTGCGAACACCGCCGAGTCTTTGCTCGCTCACATGATCGCCGAAGCGAGACGATCTACGACTGGCGGCACTATCTTGCGGTCGTCCAGCGCAAACCCGGTGCCCTGCGTAACGGTGCGCCCTTCGCAGAGCTGCCGGCATCCTTCAGGGCCTTGCAACAGCATCTACTCAAGACACCCGGCGGTGATCGCGAGATGGTGGAGATCCTGGCCCTGGTCCTTCAGCACGATGAAGAGGTCGTGCTGTGCGCTGTCGACATGGCCCTTGAGGCCGGCGTCCCGACCAAGACCCACATCCTCAATCTTCTGCACCGTTTGATCGACGGCAAGCCGATGGTCCCGCCGACCGTGCAGACTCCGCAGGCCCTGGCGCTCATCACCGAGCCACGTGCCAATGTCGAACGCTATGACGCCCTGCACCGGACTGCGGAGGTGCGCCATGCGTCATAACCCGGCCAGCGGCGCCATCGTGATCATGCTGCGCAGCCTGAAGATGCACGGCATGGCGCAGGCTGTCAGCGAGTTGACCGAACAGGGAGCGCCAGCCTTCGAGGCAGCCATCCCGATCCTGTCGCAGCTCCTTAAAGCCGAGACAGCCGAGCGGGAGGTCAGGTCTACCGCCTACCAACTGAAGTCGGCTCGCTTCCCGGCCTATCGCGATCTCAATGGCTTCGACTTCGCCAGCAGCGAGGTCAATGAAGCGCTCGTCCGTCAGCTTCATCGCTGCGAGTTCCTGGAAGATGCGCACAACGTCGTCCTGGTCGGAGGGCCCGGGACCGGCAAGACCCACATCGGCACGGCCCTTGGCATTCAGGCCATCGAGCATCACCACAAGCGGGTTCGCTTCTTCTCGACCGTCGAGCTCGTCAATCTGCTCGAGCAGGAGAAGGTCCAGGGGAAGACCGGTCAGATCGCCGGACGGCTTGTCCACTCCGATCTCGTCATCTTGGACGAGCTGGGCTACCTGCCGTTCAGTGCTTCAGGCGGTGCCTTGCTGTTCCATCTTCTTAGCAAGCTTTACGAGCGCACCAGCGTCGTCATCACCACCAACCTCAGCTTCAGCGAGTGGGCCACGGTCTTCGGAGACCCGAAAATGACCACGGCGCTGCTCGATCGCCTTACTCACCACTGCCACATCCTGGAGACCGGAAACGACAGCTTCCGCTTCAAGAACAGTTCGGCCAAATGCGAGAAACCGACGAAAGAGAAAACACGGAACTTGACCACCACCTGACCAGTCCAACATCATCTAAGCCGGGTCAGTTCTTGATGGAAATCCTGGGTCAGCTCTCAGTGGAAATCAACA
>NZ_JAAAMJ010000066.1 GCF_010500835.1 Aurantimonas aggregata
GAAGCGGGGTGATCGTGGTATCGTCTCTCATGGCGTATCGCTCCTTCGGGAGGTTCTGGCAGGCTTCAGCACCCGCCACGATACGCCGCCTTCTCAGGCCCCATCACCCATTTTCAGCCATAGCTCAACTGCGCGCGGACGATGCTTATGAAACCTCATTGACCCGATCGGTCGGCGACTCCAAGTTTGCCAAACAACGCTCCCTCCTTCTTGAAGAAGCCGACCTCACAGCGTTCAACTTCACGTATCGATTTCCGCAAGGCGATCAGGAAATAGCAGTTCGCGTTGATCCCTCCCGCCTGCCGCCGAGCAATATTCATGTGGTAATTGGACGAAATGGTGTTGGAAAGACGACTCTTCTGACCTCGCTCAGCTCGCTGTTGCGCAACGGCCGTGACAGACGCCTAGGCAGATTACGCTTCGGCAACAATCCGGATGCGGCCCCAAAGGATCAGTTCGCCAATCTGATTACAATTGCCTTCAGCGCCTTCGACAGCTTCGAGCCGCCTGCGCGATCGACGAGCGGGCGGCTTAGGAGCCGGAAGGCTGGCACCCGTAGCGGCATCGACTACACCTATGTCGGACTGAAGAAGCGCGTCCGCGTTGGTGAGGAACGCGCGACCGGCAACAAGAGCGAAGCCGATCTCCAGAATGATTTTGTCGAAAGCACACTTCAGTGCCTCCGCAGCGCCAGTCGGCCACGATGGCAAGCAGCAATGCGCATCCTTGAAGCAGACCCGCTCTTTGCCAGCCTAGGCCTGTCGCAGCTACCTGAGCTCGATGCGGATACGATTGAAGAGCACGCTGGCGAGATTTTTAGGACTGCCAGCTCAGGGCACAAGATTGTTCTGCTCACCCTGACCCGCCTTGCCGAACTGGTTAGCGAGCGTACCTTGGTTCTAATCGATGAGCCGGAAGCGCATCTACACCCGCCATTGGTAATGGCCTTGGTTCGTGCAATCTCCGACTTGCTCGCAATGCGCAACGGAGTCGCGATTCTCGCGACCCATTCTCCGGTCGTTGTCCAGGAGGTGCCCGCCAGCTGCGTCAGTTTGCTGTTTCGGGCTGGGAATGCGGTGAGCGTCGAACGGCCGCAGATTGAAACCTTCGCGGAAAATCTTGGCACGCTGACCCGAGAAATATTCCGAGTCGAGGTGACTGAAAGCGGTCATCACGCCCTGATAGCCGGCGTCGCGGAGGAGGTAGAATCGCTTGATGACGTGCTCGGGAGGTTCAACGATCATGTCGGCGCCGAAGGGCGTGCCCTCGCCCGCGCCATGCTGCGGTCCGCGCGCTGATGCTTGCGGTGCAATGCCCGCACGATGATGCAGGGGTGGTCTTTGCCGCCTGTGTCGATCGCACCAGGGATTGGCAGCTCCGCACCGACCTGTTGGCGCAACGTCCGCACGTCGAGGCCCGTGCAGCTCTCTACCTTCAGCAGGCCGAATTAGGTGCGTTGTGCGATCTTGCAACGGAGGAAGCAGTTGACATCGACCCGGCCGAGCTGAGCGGATTGTACGGGCGCGTTATGGTCAAGGGCGGCGAGCGCGCTCGCTATCTCAAGCTCAGAGGAGCATCGCGCTACAATCGCTGTCCGTCCTGCGGGCAACGCGACGTGAAGACGGTGGATCACTATCTTTCGAAGAATGCTTATCCCGAGCTGGCTGTCTTTCCAGCAAATCTCGTTCCATGCTGCTTCGAGTGTAATCACGCGAAACTGGACTATCGTGCCGAGTTTGCCGGGGAGCAGCTATTCCATCCCTACTTTGACGACTGGAGCGGCTTTCGATTGGTTCGCGCAACCATCGATGTCGGCGCTCGCGTAATACCAACGTGCGCGATAGCTGACTCTGTAGGGGTTCCCAAGGCGGGCGAAGTCTGAATCGATGGAGGCAAACGGAGGTTTGCCATGGCTTCAGCGATCCCGCTTCGTTCCGATTTCAAC
>NZ_JAAAMJ010000067.1 GCF_010500835.1 Aurantimonas aggregata
GCGGCGTAGTCTCGTCCTTGGCGGGCATGGTCCCTCCGATCTGGAGTTTTTGGCGTCAGCACCCAAAAACTACGCCGGATCAGAGGCTTGGGCTAGGCCCGCCAGCCATGACGCATAATGCGGGCTAAGTGTGTATCCCCGGCTTCGACCAGCGTGGATGGCATAGCCGCGTGCGACCAGTGTCGCTAAAAGATGATGGCATGTGGACAAGTTGAGACCAGTTGCCTTGGCCAGTTCATTCAACAGGACCGGGTGGTCTTTCGAGGCCATCACTTCAATAAGCTGTAAGGCGCGATCGACCGACTGAATCAGTCGAGCCGGCGGGCTTACCTCAAGAATTTTGTCAATTGCAGCAGGAGTTGATGCTGAAATGGGCTTTTCTGCTTCAGATCTTGTGGTAATGACTTGACCCTCCCGAGCTCAAGTTTCGTCCACAGCTAAGCGCTGTTTTGAATTTGGATCAATCAAAATCGACGAGGTCGAAAACTCTTTCATAATGTGAAAACTTGACGGACGTCTTGTCGCTTTTATGTTGTTTTGCAACGCTGTCAGCAAGGCAGTCGCTGCAGTGCAGCTTCGCAACTGCGAACATCATCTGGAGATATATTTTGCCTGCGAATTATTTGATCTACGTGAGCCAAGCGCGCCCAGCTCTCTCCCAGGCCGATCTGGACTCAATCCTTGCGACGAGCCGAGCCTACAATGCCGAGAAGGATGTGACGGGAATGCTGCTGTTCGTTGAGGGCCGAGATGGTAATCGCGGCAGCTTCATGCAGCTCCTCGAGGGTAGCGCGGACGAACTCGAGGCTCTGCGCAAACGCATCTTCGCGGACCCACGCCACCACACCAAGCTGGTGCTGGAAACCGGCGTTAAGCCCCAGCGAGACTTTGCCGATTGGTCGATGGCATTCAGGAGCGTCGTTGCCCGCGATCTCACAGCCCACCCTGGCTTCGCGGATATTGGAACAGAAGAATTTCAACGCAGATGCGAAGCTGGGGAAGTGCATCAGTCGCTCACGTTCATTCGGGACTTTTGGTCGAGCGACGCAGAAGCAGGTGCGACCGCTTGACGTCTCACGTCCGCCAAGCCCTGACGGAAGGGAGAACGTTCGTGGCGGCTGGATGCGTATCCTGCATACCCTTGGAGAAGGCTTCGTAAGCTATGACAGCCAACAGAGACCGGTGCGACTATGGCTGGTGTTCCTCGACCTGAGCTTACGCGGCGCCTCTACGGATACCTGCCTGCTCCGGAGAAGTTGAATGGGGCCGATAGCAGTCCAGCGGCTTTCGGACGCGCTTGCCGCAAAAGCTGACGCTGGTTCCAAGCGTACTATTTTTCGCAGATATTTAGGGTTCATCGATCTGCTCAAAGCCCCCGGCGCAAAAATCATCGCTGCGCGAGAGCGCCCGGTATAGCGCCGACTGCCAGCTGTTAATATTTACCCGGCGTCGGCTTCTCGCTTCGAACGCGAGTTCTTCTCGAAGACCGGCTTCCCCATCGATCTCGAATGTGGATCGGAAGATCGGCTTCCGTTCAACCAATTCAACTGCGGCGTGTTGCCTGTAGAGCCCATCGAGCGCCAGTGTTTCGAAGTGATTGTGCGCTCGCTGAACAACCTCGTCCTCCAAGCCGGGAGGGGTCCCAATAGCGAAACTGGCTGTTATACCAACGTGCGCTGATCAGAACTCATGCGCCCAGTCCCGCATTCCGATTGAGATGATTTTCCAGGGCTGATCGACGAGCTTGTTCCAAGCGTCACAGCAGTGGGCGACGATGTCGTCGTAGTC
>NZ_JAAAMJ010000068.1 GCF_010500835.1 Aurantimonas aggregata
TGTCTCGCAGAGGAACGCTTCGATGAGGGGAGCGATCGGCGTCATGGTTGCCTCCCCTCGTACATGAACCCTTCCCCGGCCGCGGCGACATCGCGCTTGAGGTCGGCGGTGGCCTCCAGATACCAATAGGTCGCATAGATGTTGACGTGGCCCATGTAGGTCGCGAGCGCCACCATATGCGCCCCGCAGCGGCTTCGCCCTGCCGGGCTGCCTTGCAGCGCACGCACCGCAAACGTGTGCCGCAGATCGTGCAGACGAGGGCGGCGTGTCGCCATCGACTGGATGCCAGACATGCTCACCAGCCGGTTGAAGGTGTCTCTGACTGCAAGGTAGCGCAGAGACAGACCACGATCGTCGATGAAGACCGGATCATCGTCTGAACGAGGCCGGCGACGCGCCAGATAGCGGTTCAAGCCTGCTGCTGCGGTGTCATGCAGCGGCACCAGGCGCGTCTTGCGGAACTTGGTCTCGCGGATCAGCAGGCCGTCGTTGCTCACGTCGGCGATCGTCAACTTCAGGGCTTCGGAGATCCGCAACCCGGTGGCCGAGAGCAGCGCGATCAAGGTCGCATACGTCAGGGAGCGCAAGCCGCCTTTGGGCCGAAGCTGGAGGGCGGCCTCGATCAGGTGATCGATATCCTTTGCCGAGTAGATGCGCGGTGGGCGGCGCGTCTTGCGGGCGCCGAAGTGATTGGCCGGCGGCAGCTCATGCCGGGCGTCGTCAACCCGGACATAACGTGCAAAGCGGCAGACAGCCTTCAACCGGGCATCGCGTTGCGGCACGGATGGGCCGAGAGCTGCCCAATCGATGCCGTTTGCGTGTGGACAAGGTTTTGCCCGCGCTCGGCCGCAAAGGCGGCAAAGCTCTTCAGCAGGCATTCCGCATTCAGCATCGCGAAGCCCGTGGCACGGCGCAGGGTGAGATAGGTCTCGACGGCGTTCAGCATCAGTGCACCTCCGGCCAGGGTTGGGCGACTTGCTTTAAGAGCGCGACATCGGCCTTGGCGTAATAGGCCGTCGTGTCGATGCCGCGATGGCGGAGGACTAGGCCAATTTTCTCGAGCGGAACGCCATGGCGCAGCATTTCGGTCGCCGCCGTGTGCCGCAGGACGTGCGCCCCTTTGACAGGCGTCACGATGCCGGCGCGCTTCATGATGCGCTCACCACCGACGAGATGCCGTCGCCATTCCGGAACGGCCGGTATGGAGCGATCGTGCGCAAGAACACGCGGTCGCTCTGACCGGCCGAAGGTCGGTACTCGAGGTAGGCGGCGATCGCATCCCCGACGTCTTGCGGAAGCGGTAGGCGAACCTCATAGCGCGACTTGCCAGAGACCCGCAGCGAGCCCGCCTGCCACTCGATGTCGACGAGACGGAGTTGCGCCACGTCGCCTGCCCGCAGCCCGAGGCGTGCCAAGAGCAGGACGATCGCGCGATCACGCCGGCGCGCCATGGCGTCGCCATCACATGCCGCGATCAATCGGTTGACCTGCTCCGCGGTCAGATACCTCGGCATGTCGGCAAGCCGCCAATTGGCGTAAGCAGGAACGACGTTATCGAGACCTGCCTGGCAGCGGCCTTCGACAGCGAGGTACCGCAAGAATGCTCGCAGGCTGGTCGTCAGCTTCTCGACGGTTCCATTCCCGCAACTGCTCGCACGGACCAAAAAATAGCTGCGAACATCGACCGGACCCCAGCCAGTCGGGTCCGCCCCCAGCGCCGTCATCAGGCGGACGGCATCACGAGCGTAGAGCTTGATGGTGG
>NZ_JAAAMJ010000069.1 GCF_010500835.1 Aurantimonas aggregata
TTGAGCGGGTTTTCGCTCAAGCGTGGATCCAGAAATTTGGCTCGGCGGCGATATAGTCGAGAGCCTTGTCGAGCGGCATCGTGGCGATGCCGAACGGGCCGGACGCGCCCCAGCGCTCGCCGTTCCACCACAGCACCTGGACTTTGTCCTCTTCACCGGTGGGCTTGAGCCGCGCGACCGGCTGGCCGGTGCGAGCGCTTCGCAGCGAATAGCCGCTTCCGGCGCACGTGACCGCGATACCGCCGCGCGGCCATTGAAACGCCTCGATGCGAGCCCGCATGACATCGGCCGCAGGCATCGTGAATCCTTTCGCCAGCAGCCGGATTCCCCATGGGACTTACCATCGGGAGCCGATACCATGCCAACCTCCGCTCATCCAGCCATCCTGGCGCAGTGGATGGCGCCGTTTTCCGTCTTTTTCACCCGGCCTACCTTCCAGCACGTGCTCACGCTCGTCGCCGGCGCCATTCTCTCGCCCGGTCGGCGTACTGTCGCCGCGGCGCTCAGCATCATGGGCATGCGGGAAACGGCGAGCTTCACCAACTTCCATCGCGTCCTCAACCGCAATCGCTGGCCACCCCGCGCCCTTGCGCAGCGCTTGCTCACTCTGCTGGTTGCCGCGTTCGTGCCTGACGGGCCCGTCGTGATCGGGATCGACGAGACCATCGAGCGCCGCTGGGGGCCTCGGATCAAGGCCCGCGGCATCTATCGTGATCCGGTCCGCTCCAGCCATGGCCATTTCGTCAAAGCCAGCGGCCTGCGCTGGATCAGCGTCATGTTGCTTGCCCCAATCCCCTTCGCCGGAAGGGTCTGGGCCCTGCCGTTCCTGACCGCGCTGGCGCCGTCCGAGCGCTATGCCCGCGAGCGCGGCCGCCGGCACAAGCCATTGACGGATTGGGCGCGCCAACTTCTCATCCTCGTCGCCCGCTGGCTGCCGGAGCGAAGGGTCATCGCCGTCGCCGACACAAGCTATGCCGCCATCGATCTGCTCCAAGCCGTGCGCCACCACGTGACCATGATCACCCGATTGCGGTTCGATGCGCGGCTCTTCGATCCGCCGCCGCCACGCCAACCAGGTCAGATGGGTCGACCGCGAGTGGCCGGCGCCCGCCAGCCGAACCTGGCCGAGCGCCTGAAAAGCCCTGCCACCGCATGGCGACGGGTCATGATCACCGGATGGTATGGCGGCGGTGACCGCCTCGTCGACATCGCCTCCGGCACGGCGCTTTGGTATCACCCCGGAAAGTCGGTGCCAATCCGCTGGGTTCTGGTGCGCGATGCCGCGGGAGAGTTCGAGCCGCAAGCCTTCCTGTGCACCGATCTCGATGTCGATCCGCACGCCGTGCTGGGCTGGTTCGTGCGGCGCTGGTCACTCGAGGTGACCTTTGCCGAGGTGCGCCGTCACCTCGGTGTGGAAAGCCAGCGCCAGTGGTCTGACAAGGCCATTGCCCGAACCACGCCGGCTCTGCTCGGATTGTTCTCACTCGTCACGCTGTGGGCCGGTGAAGCGCTCGGCAACGATCCCATGCCACGGCAGGCCGCCTGGTATCGCAAGCGGCAGATCACGTTCAGCGACGCGCTCGCCACCGTGCGTCGCCAGTTGTGGGTCTCAGAGACTTTTGAAACGTCCCGGGATCACCGGGACCCCCTCGAAATTCCTCGCAGCTTCTTTGAACGCATCACTGCCGCCGCGTGCTACCCGGCGTG
>NZ_JAAAMJ010000007.1 GCF_010500835.1 Aurantimonas aggregata
CCATCGGTGGCCAAGCCGACGGAACCGCGGGAGCGCACTGTTATGGAGACAAGAAGAGCCGCAATTCACAGAAAAAATGCCCACACCGCCACGCCATCTCCCCATTACTGGATCTGCCCATAAGGCAGGAATTATAGGCGCAGCGGATAACGCCGCACGAGGCGCAGGCCTCGGTGTGGCCGCCCAGTTCCGCCGTGCGGCAAAGCTCGATCGCGCTCATCACGCGCCGCTCGACGCGGCCCATGTGCCCCTCGTGCGCTTTGCGGTAACCGTCGGTACCGATACAGCGATAATAGCGCAGCGTGTCCGTCGGATCGTACTTGCGGGTGTGAGGCGCGCGCTTGCCATAATAAGCGTAGCCGCAACGACGGCAGACCGTGAGGCCCTGCAGCAGCCAGTCCGAGCTCGGCGTGCGTTGGCGCTTGCGCTTCCGGTTTTCCTCAAGCTGGGCACGGACCGCCTCGAATACGGTCGGATCGACGACCGGGGGAACAGGAATTTCGATCCACTCTTCAGGCGGAACGGGAACGCGCGAAGTGGCGTGCGGCGAGGGTTGTGAGTGGCCGCGGATCGGCCGCAACCGCGGTCGTGGCGGCACGTAGCGGGCTCGCCCGAAAGCGGCCCGTCCGATATAGGCGGGATTGGCGAGCATGCCGCGGATCGTGGAGGCGTACCAATGCGTCGTTCCTGCCCGCGTCCGGCAGTCGATCCGCTCGAGCCGCCGGCATACCTCTCGCAGGCTCATGCGATCCAGGCCAACCCACGCGAAGATCAGACGAACAATATGTGCCTCCGCCTCCACGACCTAGAAGCGGGCCAGGCTGTAGCGCGACAATCTGGATGAGAACTGCGCGACAATCAGGGGCTCTTCCGCACTTTTGGTGCAGCGCGGGGATTCACAGGTGAGGCGAAGGAGTCCATAGGATTCGAATCGCAATCCATCTGGCAGACCGGTTTTGATCTACGAGACGCTTCGCTCGATCGTCCCGCCCTCACTGTTGGTCATCCAGATCCAGCCCGGTTCGGATCGCATCGTCCTTGTGGCAGAACCTGTCGCGGCCGATGCGTGCTGTCCGCGCTGTCATCGACGCTCGGGCCGTGTGCACAGTCGTTACATCCGGCAACTGGCGGATTTGCCGTGGCATGGGCGGGTCGTATGCGTCCACCTTCATGCCCGGCGCTTTCGCTGCGATAACTCGACCTGTTCGCAGCGCATCTTCGTTGAGCGGCTGCCCGAAGTTCGCGTGCACGCCCGGCGAACGTTGCGGCTCGGCCAGAGCCAGCTGGCGATCGGTCTGGCCACGGGCGGTGAACCGGGTTCGCGACTGGCCGGCAAGCTGGCGATGCCGGTGAGCGGCGACACCTTGCTGCGGATGATCCACGCGGTCGAGGCCGAACCTTTCCCGCCTCCGCGGGTCGTTGGCATCGACGATTGGGCCTGGCGCCGCGGGCAGCGCTACGGGACGATCGTCTGCGATCTGGAGCGCAATCGCGTCATTGATCTTCTGCCGGATCGAAACGCCAACACGGTCGCAAAATGGCTGCAAGGCCATCTCGGCATTGAGGTCGTGGCCCGAGACCGCGCCGGTTTCTATGCCGAAGGTGCCCGCCGCGGCGCGCCGCAAGCCGTACAGGTTGCTGACCGATGGCACCTTTTGCATAATCTTGGCGAGGCCTTGCGCACAGCGGCCGGACGGCACCGGAAAGCCGTCAAGGCCGCAAGCCTTAAAGTCGCGTCGGACAAAATCGAACCCGAAGCCGCCGAAATGCCGCCGGCACGCGAGACGAAACCGGAGGCACTCGGAAAGGAGCGGCGATCCGAGCGTCGGCAATGTTATGAGGAAATCCGACGTTGGCACGATCAAGGCCTTGTTCCCCGCCTCATCGCTCCGTTGGTCGGCATGGACAAACGAACGGTCGAAAGGTGGCTCGCTGCGGGCGGCGAGCCCGAGTATCGTCGCCGGCGTCCGAGAAACAACCTCATCGATCCGTTTCGACCTTATCTCGACCAGCGCTGGCGGGAGGGATGTCGAACGACGCCGAAGCTTTTGAAAGAGTTGGGCGAGCAAGGCTTCACGGGGAGTTTGGCGACGGTCGGTCGATGGACGACGGCGCGTCGTCTCAAGGCTTCCGCGCCCCCAGGAGAAACAGAGGCCCGCAAAGCGGCCCGGTGGCAACCTCCATCGACACGACAATGCGCCTGGATGTTGTCGCGCGACCCGGCAACGCTCGACAAGGACGAAAGCGCCTTCCTGACGCATCTCTTCGCCATCGAACCGAAATTGTCCGAAGTTGCGGCTCTGGGGCACAGGTTCGCCGAAATGATCCGCAACGGACAGGACGACAACCTCGATCCGTGGCTTGCCGACGCTGCGTTCAGCGATCTTGGATCCTTCGCAGTCGGCATCGGTCGTGATCTTGACGCCGTGCGAGCCTCGATGACCCATCCCTGGAGCACCAGCCCGGTCGAGGGGCAGATCAACCGGTTAAAGGTCATCAAGCGGCAAATGTACGGACGAGCCCATTATCCGCTCCTGAAGCAGCGCGTCCTCGCTGCCGCATAGGCCAAAAGGAAACCGCCGATTGAGTCCGATGAAAGGTCGGCGGCACCTTCACCAAAAGTGCGGAAGAGCCCAATCAGGATGGCAAGGCGGCACTCGTGCATCCATCAGTCTCTCCCAAGGCGTCTACCGCCGGCGTGTATCAACTTCTGACGGAAGCGGCACCTGCTCAGGCATTTTATGGCCTAAGTTAGTTTCATCAGAGGAATGCGTCGATCTCAGTCTTCCTCCGCGCCCGCAAGCGCAACTCGTCACAGAGGTCCGCCCACGCCTGCGCCATCTCGATCCGCTCGGGGAGATAAAGGGCGCGGTTGTAGGTGCGTCGGACCTTGTTCGGGTCGACGTGCGCAAGCGAGACCTCGATCACGTCGTAGCGCCATCCTCGCTCATTGAGAATCGTTGAGGCTGAGGAGCGGAAACCGTGCGCCGTATGGATCCCCTTGCCGTAGCCAAGACGATCCAAAGCGACGCCGAACGCATTCTCTGAGAGAGGCCGATCCGGCTTGCGGCGTTGGGGGAAGACGAGAGGGCCTGTACCGCTGATCTCATGCTGGCGCTTAAGGATCTCGATTGCTTGATCGGACAAGGGTACGAGATGCTCCTTGCGCATCTTGGCTGTCCCTTTGGGAATCGTCCACAGCCGGTTTGCAAAATCGATCTCTGCCCAGCGTGCAGACCGGGTTTCCACCGGGCGGCCGTAGGTGAGTGCCGAGAATTGCAGGGCATGGCGCAAGCCAGGATCGTCGTAGCTGTCGATCGCCCGCAACAAGACGCCGAACTCGCGCTCGACGGTGATCGCCGCCATACCTTCGGTCTCGACCTTGGGCAGCGTCCCCTTGAGAGCGTCGGCCGGGTTGCGCTCTGCGCGCTCGGTGCGGATCGCATAGTTGAAGACCGTCCCGATGACACCGCGCAGCCGCACTGCGCTTTCGCGTCGCCCGGAGGCAGCTACCTGCTGGAGAATTGGAAGAACGTCCGCCGCCCTCATCTCGGCAACGGCGAGGTCATGAAGCGGCGCCGCCAGCCTTTTGAGAAGCCAGTCATTCTTCGCCACCGTCTTCGCGGCAGGTTCAGTCTTCCGCAGGACCGACAGATACTCTTCGCAGAGTTCGCCGAAGGTCGGGCCATCTGATGCCTCGGCCGAAGTCTCGTCGAGTGTCGCCTTCGGCTCCGGATCGGCGCCACGCCGCACCAGATCCTTGATCCGATCCCGCTCGGCCCGAGCCTCTGAAAGACTCATTTGCGGGAAGCGCCCGAGCGACTTACCACGCCGTTGACCATTGAAGCGGTACTCGAGCCGCCATGTGCGAACATCATTTGGCGTGACGAGCAGGGCCAAACCCTCCCCATCGGTGTGCTTCTGTAGCTTGGACCCCGGCTTGATCGCGCGGAGGCTCATCTTATTCAGGGTGTTCACAATCTCTTCCTGCTGACGTAACGGTGGAGCCACCATGACGTAATGACGTGGAGGAGGCAAACTGTTACGTCGCCATTACGTCCTTGGGCATGAGATAGGGTGAACGGAGTTGGAAGCGACTGAGACAGCCTGACACAGCCTGAGACGCTCGCGGGCGGCGAGGTGACGCGAGTATCAGGCAGCGTTTTCAGCGCACTAGAGTAGAAAAGCAGCTACTTTGAGCCGGCATGACACCGGTTGAAGGGGTGTGAGATGCGAGACTGCTGCTGAGGTAAATAAGGGGATTGGTGCCCAGGGACGGAGTCGAACCGCCGACACTGCGATTTTCAGTCGCATGCTCTACCAACTGAGCTACCTGGGCGCCGCGGCCGCCGGGCGCTGCTTCGTGGCGAAGCCGGCCGGCGAGGGCTGGGGCCTTATAGAAAAGCTGCCGGACCCTGTCCAGCGTCTCATTGGCGGATGACGGGAAAAAGACACGGCGCGCCGGGCCGATTTTTCCCTGCGCCCTCTCAAACTGGCGACAAAGCGCCAGCTGGCCGTCGCCGGCTGTTGACCTTCGCGGGAAAATCAAGGAAAGAGCGCGCATCGCTGTTGCAGCCTCTTCGGCGAGCGTTTCCCGGTTCGGAAGCACTCAGGGCGCCGGCGGTTGAAAGATCAGGGCTTTCCAGGTCCCTCTGCCCCGGTCGCGATCGGGGTCGCTCCCTGGAAGGCGGATGCTGTGGTAGCTCAGTGGTAGAGCACTCCCTTGGTAAGGGAGAGGTCGAGAGTTCAATCCTCTCTCACAGCACCATCTCCCGCGATGTCGCTCCGCGATGGCGGTGAGCCTGCGTGATGTCCCCGCCGGATCCTGCGACCCGGTCGAAATTCATCCTGCCTTTTGTCAGCTCGGTAATTGCGCCGGCCGCCCGGCTTTCGTCGCACGGCGCGTAGCCGGAATAGCGGCAATGTTGCCGCAACGGCTGTCGCCGCCGACGGGCAGACGCCCAACATCCGTGTGCGCTGCACGCAATTGTGGCTGAAACAGGAACCTATTCGCGCTTTACGGATTGTTACCTTCATACGCGCATTGTGTACCGAACAATGCGTGTCCAGAGAGGTGCTATCGATGTCCGAACTTGCCAACATTGTCTCCCATCCGGGGCGACGGTCGGAAGTTGCGCGCCATCTCGAGCGGCTCCGCGTTTTCCAGCCCATCAACGACCTGCCGGCGCAGCTCAGCGAAAAGCTGGAGCGGCTCGATCGGGCTGAAGTGCGGATGCGACAGGAGCGTGGGCGCGGCGCCCGGTAGGCGAAGCCTGACGGGGCGACCATGCCCGCTGGCACGGACGGTGCTTTATTCGCGGTTGCTTCTGGTGTAACGGAGTTTCGCGATAATTTGCGGCTCCGGGGGTGCGCCATGACCAAGAATCTCGACGCCGCGATCGACTCGATCGGCGAACGGGTGACCCATATCTGCGAATTCCTGCATGATCTGGAGCCGGGCCAGCCGGTCGATGCGGCGGCGCTCGCCGATGCGGTGCACGACTGCTCCAATGTCAGCCAGTCGATGAACAGCCTCAAGCGCGTGGTCAAGCGCCGCGACGACGTCGAGGGCTGAGCCGACCCGCCACCGACGACGCACTGCCGAGCGCAGCCCGCGGGGATCGGTTCGCGCATGCGACCGGCCGCGTCCTCAAGCCCGCACAAGAGGAGCCCCGCATGGTTGCGACGGACATCGCCACACGGGTCTGGAACCATACGTTCAAGCTCGACACGATCGTGCGCAGCCTGCTCGACACGGATTTCTACAAGCTCCTGATGCTGCAGATGGTGCACGGGCTGCATCCGGACGTTCAGGCGACGTTCTCGCTGCACAACCGCTCGCGGCAGGTGAAGCTTGCCGAGATCATCGACGAGCAGGAACTGCGCGACCATCTCGATCACGCTCGCTCGCTCTCGTTCACCAAGCGCGAGATGATCTGGCTGGCGGGTAACAGCTTCTACGGCACGCGGCAGATCTTCCGGCCGGACTTCCTCGAATGGCTGCAGCATTTCCGCCTGCCGGAATACGAGCTGCGGCGGGTCGACGGGCAATTCGAGCTGGATTTCCACGGTCCCTGGACCCACACGATGATGTGGGAGATCCCGGCGCTGGCGATCATCAACGAATTGCGCTCGCGCGCCGCGATGAAGGACTTCAAGCGCTTCGAGCTCGACGTGCTCTATGCCCGCGCCAAGGCCAAGATGTGGGAGAAGGTCGAGCGCCTGCAGGCGCTGCCGGACCTGCGCATCTCGGATTTCGGCACGCGGCGGCGGCATTCCTTCCTGTGGCAGCGCTGGTGCGTCGAGGCGCTGAAGGAGGGGCTCGGCGACCGGCTGATCGGCTCGTCCAACGTTCTCCTGGCGATGGAAACCGATCTCGAGGCGATCGGCACCAACGCGCACGAGCTGCCGATGGTGCTGTCGGCGCTGGCCGAGGGCGACGAGGAACTGCGCCAGGCGCCCTACCAGGTGTTCCGGCAGTGGCAGAGCTATTATGGCGGCAATCTGCTGATCGTCCTGCCGGACACTTACGGGACGTCGGCCTTCCTCCGGCAGGCGCCGCCATGGCTGTCCTCCTGGACGGGTTTCCGGCCGGATTCGGCACCCCCCATCGAGGGCGGCGAGGAGATCATCGCCTGGTGGAAGCGCATGGGCGAGGACCCGCGCGAGAAGCTCCTGGTCTTCTCGGACGGCATGGACGCCGACACGATCGAGCGGACCTACCGGCATTTCGAGGGACGGGTGCGGATGAGCTTCGGCTGGGGCACCAACCTCACCAACGATTTCCGCGGCGTCTCGCCGGTGCCGACCAGCGGGCTCGACCCGATCTCGGTGGTCTGCAAGGTGACCGATGTCAACGGCCGGCCGGCGGTGAAGCTCTCGGACAACCCCGCCAAGGCGAGCGGCGACCCGCAGGCCGTGGCGCGCTACCGCCGGGTGTTCGGCGAAGCCGCCTATGCGGAGCGGGCGCTCGCCGTCTGAGCCGACGCGACCGCCATCCGGCATTGCGAACGCCGTAAATCCCATGTGATCGGATACGATAAGCCTTGCTTATGATAAGCGGGGTTACTAGATCGCGTCCATGAGCGAACAACCAAGCCTCGGATTCCTGCTGATCGATGCGGCGCGCCTCATTCGCCGCCGCTTCGAGCAGGAAAGCCGTGATCTTTCCATGACCTCGGCGCAGCTGCAGATCGTCGCCCGCCTCGCCAAGAACGAGGGGATCGGGCAGGCGGCGCTGGCGGCGCTGCTGGAACTCGAGCCGATGACCGTCTCCCGGCATGTCGACCGCATGGTCGCGGCCGGGCTGGTGGATCGCCGGCAGGATCCGAACGACCGGCGGGCCCGCCAGCTGTTCACCACCGAGCGGTGCCGGGCGCTGATCAAGCCGATGCGCGAACGCGCCGCTGCCGTCTTCGAGGACGCGCAGAAGGGGCTGTCGGCGGCCGAGCGTCGCAATCTCGTTTTCGCGCTGGAAACCCTGATCGGCAATCTTTCGACGATTGAGGCCGGCGAGAGCGTTCGCGGCGCGGTTCGCGAACCGTCAGAGGTGACTTCATGAATGGGCAACCACACAACGAAGAGCCGAACGGCGCCGAGCCGGTGGCCGAGCTGGCGATCGAACCGGCGCCGGCTGCCGAGGCCGGCGCGGCGGAGCCCGCGGCGCCGGCGACGCAGGCCGCGCCCCCGCCGGAACCGGCAAAGAAGAAGCGCCGCCCGCTCCGCACGCTGCTGATCGTCGCGCTGCCGCTCGCTCTGGCGCTGGGCGGCGCCTATTACTGGGTCACCGGTGGGCGCTACATCAACACCGAGGACGCTTATGTCCATCAGGACCGTGTCACGGTGATGCCGCAGGTGAGCGGCCAGATCGCCAGGGTCGCGGTCGCGGAGAACCAGACCGTCGAAGCCGGCGCGCTGCTCTTCACCATCGACGACAGCGTGTATCGCAACGCCGTCGAGCAGGATCAGGCCAATCTGGAATCGGCCCGGCTCGACGTCGAGAAGCTGAAGGCTGCCTATGCGCAGGCGGTGTCGGAGGCCGGGACGGCGCGCGATGCGCTGACCAATGCCGAAACCCGGAACCAGCGCCAGCAGACGCTGGTGCAGAAGGGCATCGTCAGCCAGTCCACCCTCGACGACGCCGACCTGGCGCTGCGCCAGGCGCGCGGCGCGCTGTCTTCTGCCGAAAGCCAGGTCCTCGCCGCGCGGGCGGCGCTGGCGGGCGACCCCGACATCGCCACGGACCAGCATCCGCTGGTGCTGGAGGCCTTCGCGCAGCTGCACGCCGCCGAGCTGGACCTCGCCCATACCGAGGTGACGGCGCCGGCGGCCGGGGTGATCAGCCAGACCGACCGGATGCAGGAAGGCCAGTACGTGACCCCGGCCTCGGCGGTGATGAGCCTGATGGAGACGCAGGACAGCTGGGTCGAGGCGAACTACAAGGAAACCGAGCTGACCGACATGCGCGTCGGCCAGCCGGTGGATGTCGAGCTCGACACCTATCCGGACCACGTCCTGCACGCGACGGTCGGCTCGATCGGCGCCGGCACCGGCTCGGAATTCGCGCTGCTGCCGGCGCAAAACGCCACCGGCAACTGGGTGAAGGTGGTGCAGCGCATTCCCGTGCGCATCCGGGTCGAGGCCGACGACGACATGCCCGCCCTGCGCGCCGGCATGAGCGCCAGCGTCACCGTCGATACCGGTCACGCGCGAGGCGTGCCGGCGTTCCTCGAGCCCGTCGTCGCGGCGCTCGGCCTCGACCCGTATCTGCCGGCCGGACGGGCCGTCGCCGCCACCACCGACGCCGAGGCACCGGACGTTGCCGCCATCGACGCCACCGCACGGGAAGGGGCCACCGCCGGTTCGGCGACGACCCCGGCACGATGAGCGCCGCGGCCGCGCCGGCCGCCGCCGGCCCGGACGGCGTCGTCGCCCACAAGGGCCTGATCACCGTCTCGATCATGCTGGCGACGATCATGCAGGTGCTCGACACCACGATCGCCAACGTCGCGCTGCCGAACATGCAGGGCTCGCTCGGGGCGGCGCAGGACCAGATCACCTGGGTGCTGACCTCCTACATCGTCGCCGCGGCGATCATGACGCCGGTGACCGGCTGGCTCTCCGACCGGATCGGCCTGCGCGAGCTGTTCATCGCCTCGGCCGCCGGCTTCGTCGTCGCGTCGATGGCCTGCGGCTTTGCCACCAGCCTCAACGAGATGATCTTCTTCCGGCTGCTGCAGGGCCTGTGCGGGGCGGCGCTCGTGCCGCTGTCGCAGACCGTGCTGCTCAACATCAACACCAGGGAACAGCACGGCTCGGCGATGGCGATCTGGGGCGCCGGCATCATGGTCGGCCCGATCGTCGGCCCGACGCTGGGCGGCTGGCTGACCGAGACGTTCAACTGGCGCTGGGTGTTCTTCGTCAATTTGCCGATCGGCCTCCTGGCGCTGGCCGGGATGATCCTGTTCCTGCCCCGGACGCCGAAGCGCCAGCGCGGCTTCGACTTCTTCGGCTTCGCCATGCTGTCGCTGTTCATCGGCGCCTTGCAGCTGTTCCTCGACCGCGGCGAGCAGGTGGACTGGTTCTCGTCCCCCGAGTGCTGGATCGAGCTCGGCCTCGCCGTCTCCGGCCTGTGGGCCTTCGTGCTGCACATTACCGGGCGGGAGGGCGCCTTCATCGACCCGAAAATCTTCACCGACCGCAACCTCGTGATGGCGCTGGTGATGATCTTCGTCGTCGGCATGATCCTGCTCGCCGGCCTCGCGCTGCTGCCGCCGATGCTGCAGAACATCCTCGGCTATCCGGTGGTGACGACCGGAATGGTGCTGGCGCCGCGCGGCGTCGGCACGATGATCTCGATGATCGTCGTCGGCCGGCTGATCGGCAAGGTCGACACGCGGCTCCTGATCTTCACCGGGCTGATGCTGACGGCGCTGTCGCTCTACCAGATGAGCGGCTTCTCGATCCTGATGGATTCGACGCCGATCATCGTGTCGGGCGTCGTGCAGGGACTGGGGCTGGGACTGGTCTTCGTGCCGCTGTCGACGCTCGCCTTCGCGACGCTGGCGCCGAAGTTCCGGCCGGACGCTGCCTCGCTGTTCAGCCTTTTGCGCAATATCGGCTCGTCGGTCGGCATCTCGATCGTGTCGGTGGAGCTTGCCCACAACATCATCATCAGCCGAGCCGATCTCGTCGCCGGGTTGAATCCGTTCAACCCGAACTTCACCAATGCCGTCGCGACGATGGGGATGGACCAGACAACGACGCTCGGCGTTCTCAACCAGCAGGTGCAGGCGCAGGCGGCGATGATCGCCTATGTCGACGACTTCAAGCTGATGATGATCATCACGCTCTGCGCCGTGCCGCTGCTGGCCTTCATGAAGCCGCCCGGCAGAAACGCCGATGCCGGCGGGCATGCCCCGGCGATGGAGTAGGGACTCTCCGCACAGCCGCCGGGGCAGGGCCGAAGGAACGGGCCGACCGTTGACGGTCCGTCGCGAGGAAATGATCGCCGGTCCGGAACAGGGGCCCTCTGCCGTCATTGGCCTTGCGAGGATGCCGGGTCCGGTACGGGCTGCGCCATTTCCCCAGTTCACGACGACAATTCGAAGGATACCCACCATGAAGATCCTGATGGTTCTGACGTCGCACGACCAGCTCGGCGATACCGGCAACAAGACCGGCTTCTGGCTCGAGGAATTCGCCGCGCCCTATTACGTCTTCAAGGACGCCGGCGCCGACATCACGCTGGCCTCGCCGAAGGGCGGCCAGCCGCCGCTCGATCCCAAGAGCGACGCCGAGGACGCGCAGACCGAAGCGACCAAGCGGTTCAAGGCCGATCCGGCGGCGCAGCAGGATCTGGCGAATACCAAGGTCCTGTCCACCGTCGGCGCCGACGGCTTCGACGCGATCTTCTATCCCGGTGGCCACGGGCCGCTCTGGGACCTCGCCGAGGATGCCGACAGTCGGAAGCTGATCGAGACGTTCGCGCAGAGCGACCGGCCGGTCGGTGCGGTCTGCCACGCACCGGCGATCTTCCGCCACACGACGGCGGCGGACGGAAAGTCGCTGGTCGCGGGCCGGACCGTCACCGGCTTCACCAACACCGAGGAAGAAGGCGTCGGCCTGACCGACATCGTGCCGTTCCTCGTCGAGGACATGCTGGTCGCCAATGGCGGCAACTACCAGAAGGGCGCCGACTGGGCGTCCTTCGTCGTCACCGACGGCAAGCTGGTGACCGGCCAGAACCCGGCCTCGTCCGAGGAAGCCGCTCGCAAGCTGCTGACCTTCCTCTAGCGCCAGACACCGGGCGCCATCGCGGCATTCCGCCCTGCCGTTCGAACCAGCCCGTCGGGACCGCCCGGCGGGCTTTTTCGTCTCAGTCGCCGAGCGCGATGCCTTCGCGGCGGGGGTCGGCGCCGGCTTCGAGGCCGTCCGGGCGGATGACGATGGCGTGGAGACCGGAATCGAGGGGGGCCTCGTTGACCTCGAATCCGAGTGCGCGGAGCGAGCCGGAGAGCGCGGTCGCGGACGTTCCCGCTTCGACGTCGAAGGTGCCGAAGCGGTTGACCAGATGCGGCATGGCGACGGCTTCCTGCGCGTCCATCTCCCAGTCGATCAGCGCGACAAGCGCCTGCGCAACATAGCCGATGATGCGGCTGCCGCCGGGCGAGCCGATGGCGATCACCGGCTTGCCGTCCTGCATGACGATGGTCGGCGCCATCGATGAGCGCGGCCGCTTGCCGGGCGCGACGGCATTGGCGATCAGCCGGCCGTCGTCGTCGCGGGTCTCGAATGAGAAGTCGGTCAGCTCGTTGTTGAGCAGGAAACCGCCGGTCATCAGCCGTGAGCCGAAGCCGCTCTCGATGGTGGTGGTCATCGAGACGACGTTGCCGTCTGCGTCGACGATGGAGAAATGGCTGGTCGAGGGGAGCTCGATGGCAGTGTCGTCGCCGAGCAGCATCGCGTGGTCCCAGGGCGGGGAGCCGGGCACAACGGCGGCTTCGGCGAGCGCCGCGTCGCCGTCGAGGAGACGGGCTCGGGTCGCCAGATAGGCCGGGTCGAGAAGGCCCTTCAGCGGCATCGGCACGAAGTCGATGTCGGCCATGTAGCGGCCGCGATCGGCGAAGGCGAGGCGGGAGGCGTCGCCGATCAGCCGCCAGGCCTCGGGGCTTTCCGGCCCGAGCACGGCGATGTCGTGCGGTTCGATCAGGCCGAGGATCTGGCCGATGGTCAGCGCGCCGGAGGAGGGCGGACCCATGCCGCAGACGTCCATGTCACGATAATCGACGCAGACCGGTTCGCGCTCGACAACCTCGTAGGTTGCGAGGTCGGATAGGGCGAGCGTGCCGGGATTGCCCTCGGCGTTCCGCACCGTGTCGACGATCCCTTCGGCAACCGGGCCCTCGTAGAAGCCGGCCGGGCCCTCTGCGGCGACGGCGCGCAGCGTCTCGGCATAGGCCGGGTTCACCAGGCGGTGGCCGACCGGCAGGGCGGCGCCGTCGGGCCCGAGGAAATAGTCGCGCGTGGCGGCATGGCGGGAAATGTTCGCGGCGTCCTCGGCGATCAGCGCGTTGAGGCGGGGCGAGACGTCGAAGCCCTTTTCGGCAAGGTCGATCGCCGGCTGGACCACGTCGCGCCAGGCAAGTGCGCCATGGCGCTCGTGGGTGTCGAAGAGCAGCCGGACCGTGCCCGGCGTGCCGACCGAGCGCCCGCCGACCACGGCATCCATGAAGGCGAGAGGCTCGCCGGAATCGTCGAGGAAGAGCGTCGGCGTGGCGCCGGCGGGCGCCGTCTCGCGGCCGTCGAAGGTGGTCAGGCGGTCGTCCCCGGCATCGAAATAGACCAGGAAAGCACCGCCACCGAGGCCGGAGGATTGCGGCTCGACGAGGCCGAGCACCAGCTGCGTCGTCACCATCGCATCGATGGCGTTGCCGCCCTGGCGAAGGATTGCAAGGCCTGCCGCCGCCGCCAGCGGGTGCGCCGCCGCCACCATCTGCCGCTCGGCACGGACGAGACCGGCTTCGACGGACGGCGTCGCCGCCTCCGGCTCAAAGGCGTCGCTCGGCTGTTCCTGCGCGAAGGCCGACGGGGCAAGGCCGAGGCCGCATACCAATAGCCATGTGGCGAGTTTCCGGCGGGGCATCGGGCGTCTCCTCAGGCAGCTTCACCGTCAGCCTATGTCAGTCGGACGGGGACCGAAAGCCGGCCAAATCTGCCGATAGGGAAGGTGCGCGATTGCCCATCAAGGTTTCGCGAAACGACGTGGGGCAGGAGCAAATCCCCTTTTCGCCGGGCGAACTTGGCAATAGGGTCCGCCCCGAATCGGGCCGCGGGAGCCGGACCGACAGTGATCAGCAGGAGGCTCGATCGTGGCCATACGCATCATTTCCTTCATCATCGCCTTGTTCGTGATGCCGGGGCTCGCCCTCGCGCATGGCCCGACCCGCCAGAAGGCCAGCGAGACCGTCGAGATCGACGCGGCGCCGGAGCAGGTGTGGGCGGTCGTCGGCGCCTTCGGCGACATGGCCTGGCATCCGCGCGTGGCGATGACCGATTCGCCCAAGGGCGCGGAAGTCGGCGCCATCCGCACGCTCGGCTACACGACCGGCGGGACGATGGAAGAGGAACTTTCCAAGCTCGACCCGGCCAAGATGACGCTCTCGACCTTCATCGGCCACGTGAATGTCGACGTGCTGCCGGCGACCAATTATTCCTCGACCATCACCGTCAAGCCGCTCGACGGCGGCGCGCGCTCCGAGGTCACCTGGCGCGCCGCCTTCTACCGCGGCTATCCGAACAACGACCCGCCGGCCGAGCTCAACGACGAGGCGGCGGTGACCGGCGTCTCGACGTTCCTGCGCGAGGGTCTCGACAATCTGAAGACGGTCGTCGAAGCCGGCTCGTGAGCCGGCGTCGCGGCATCGCGGCGCGTGCCGGCCTGCTCGTCGCCGGCCTGCTGCTGGCGGACGCCAGCACGGCCGCGGCCGGCGATCTCGCCTATGTGACCAGCCAGGAAGCCGAGGAACTGTCGATCGTCGATCTCGACACGATGACCGTTCGCTCGACCATCGCGATCCCCGGCAAGCCGGCCGGCATCGCCCTCTCGGCTGACGGCATGCGCGCCTATGTCTCGCGCCCCGAGGCCAAGGCGATCAGCGTCGTCGACACGGCGTCGGGCACGGTGGTCCGCGAGATCGATACCGGCGGCGGCCCGCTCGGCATCGCGGTGCATCCGTCCGGCGCGCCGGTCTATGTCGCCGACTGGTTCTCGCATTCGCTGCTGGTCGTCGACCCGCAAGCCGGCAAGGTCGTCGGCTCCTTCGAGACCGGCGAATCGCCCTCCGGCGTCGCGGTCTCCGGGGACGGCGCGGTGATCGTCACCGCCGACCGCGATTCCGACCAGGTCTCCTTCATCGACAGCGCGACGGGGGATGCCATCGCCCGCGTTGCGGTGGGCGCGCGGCCGTTCGGCGTGGCGTTCTCGCCGGACGGGACGCGGGTCTATGCGACCAATGTCGGCGGCGACAGCGTCACCATCGTCGATGCCGAGAGCCACGCGGTGCTCGACACCGTCGATGTCGGCTCGCACCCCTATGCCGCCGCCGAGACGCGCGGCAAGGTGTTCGTCACCGACCAGTACGGCAGCACCGTCACGGTGTTCGACGCGGCGACGCGCGAACGCTTGACGGTGCTGGAGACCGGCGAATATCCGGAAGGGATCGACGTCGGCAGCGACGGGCGTTTTGTCTATGTCGCCAACTGGTTCGACGATACGCTCGCCAAGATCGACGCCGAGACGCTGGAGATCGTCGGCCACGTCACGGTTGGGGAAGGCCCGCGCGCCTTCGGCGCGTTCGTCGGGGCCGACCCCGCGACCCCATAGCCAGGGAGGAATTCATCATGCCGAACCCATTGCGACTGGCCGCCATTGCGGCGATCGCGACGCTCGCCGGGATCGCGACCGCGACGGCCCAGATGGTGGTGCCGCCGAGCACCGTCGTCGGCCCGGGCGGCGCCACGCGGGTGCCGGGCATGGGCAGCACGCCCTCGGCAGCCGCCGCCGACTATCCGACGGCCGTGATCGCCGACTACGTGTTCGGCTGCATGTCGAGCAACGGCAATACCCGCACCGCGCTGGAGCAATGTTCCTGCTCGTTCGACGTGGTGGCATCGCTGCTGCCGTACGACCGCTATGTCGAGGCCTCGACCTTCCTGTCGATGCAGCAGGTCAGCGGCGAGAAGGGCGCGCTGTTCCGCGGCGGCGTCGAGCAGAAGGCCACGATCGACGATCTGCGCCGTGCGCAGGCCGAAGCCGAGATCCGCTGCTTCGACTGACGCGGCTGAGCGGCAGCGGGCCTGCCATCAAGCCTTGGCCTCAGGACTGGCCGGGGGTGAAGCTCTTCTCGAAGACGTTGCCGTCGGTATCCACCGCGCGGGCATGGAAGGCCGCCGCTTCGCCGGCGTAATCGAAGCGGAAGCTGGGATCCTCCGAAATCGAGATGCCGCCGGTCATCGAGAACAGGGGCTCGCCGTTCCGGGTGATCGCCAGTTCGCTGATGAAGTGCGCCGGGATGTAGAGCAGCGTCACCTGGTCCTTCTGCAGCCCGGAATTGTTCGGGTGGCGGATCATCAGCTGCGCCTCGTGCCGGTCCGCGTCCGCCGCCGCCTCGAAGAAGCGCAGCTTCATCTGGCCCATCTCGCTGGCGGCGACTTCCGGATCCTTCGCCGCCGGCGCGGCGCAGCCGCCGGCTGCCTTCACGAACCGGCTGGTCACGTAGAGCGTGCCGTCGGCGGCTTCGGCGACGGCGTGGATGTCGGTGTATTCGTTGACCCGGACGCGCGTCGACAGCTGCGTCACGCCAGCATTTTCGGCGATGTCGAAGGTCGCGGCGACGGGCGCCGGGTTCTCGTCGATCACCAGCGTCACCTTGCGGATGTCGTGGCCCGGATCGAGGGTGAGGGTGATCGGCACGATCGCCGGATCGGTGGCGCGAGCCGGCGCGTCGAGGCTGATCGCCTCGCTGCCCTCGACCAGCGGGCGCTCGCCGAACAGGTCGGCCCTGAGGCTGGTCCAAGTGGACGGGCTCGCCGCGGCGGCGGCTTCCGGCGTGAGCGGCGCCTCGGCCCTGGCGGCCGGCGCGGCGAGGACCAGGGCGAGACAGGCGAGCGACAGGCTCGCGCCCCACGCCAGGCCATGGCGCTTTTCGTCAGCATTCGACATCGAAACCTCCCGTTTCCGTGGCGCGTGCCCGTTCGCCGGTCTTCTTGCCCCCTAATGTGAGCCTGCCGGGGGCATCGGGCAAGCGGCATGGCGATCGCCGGTGTCGCCGGGGTACTGCGGGTCGCCCGCTATTCCCACTCGAGCTCGGCGAAGGACGCGGTGGCGTTGCGCGGATTGTAGGCGTCGAAAAGCTGCCATTGGCCCGCCAGGCTTGCGGCGGCCGTGGTCACCGCTTCGGCGATCGGTACGCCCGCGGCGATGGCGGCGCGCAGGTCGGCGGCCAGCGTCTCCAGATATTCGGTCTGGGCTTCGAGCGCCTGCGGCCATGGCGCGCTGGGAGGCCCGTGTCCCGGCACGACGCGTTGCGCGTCGATCGCGGCAAGGGCCGGGGTCTGGGCGAGCCAGCCCTTGATCGAGCCGTCGATCACCGGGACGTGCTCCATGAAGACCAGATCGCCGGCGAACAGTGTGGCGGTCGCCTCGTCGAGCACGGTGAGGTCGTTGTCGGTGTGGGCGGTGTCCCAGGCCGTCAGCAGAAGGGTCCGGCCGCCGAGATCGATTCGCCGCTCGCCCTCGACCGTCTCGTCCGGCAGGGTGACCGTGACGGCGTCCGCGAGTTCGGGACCCAGCTGCTCGCGCATCGACTGACGATAGAACTCGGCCCGGGCCGACAGGGCGGCCGGCAGGCGACGATGCCCGATGATCGTCGCGCCGAGGCCGGCGAAGACCTGGTTGCCGAAGACATGGTCCGGGTGCATGTGCGTGTTGATCAGATAGCGCACGGGCAGGTCGGTGACGCGCCGGATGGCGGCGAGTGCCGATTCGGCCACCGCGACGCTGCCGCCGCTGTCGATCATCGCCACCGCCGCGTCGCCGACCACGAAGCCGATATTGGCGACGTCGCCGCGATTGCCGGGGGTGGTCTCCGCCACCGCCCCTTCATGGACGAAGACGCCGGGGGCGACCTCGGCCATCGAGAGCGGCTCGGCCGCAGCCGCCCCGGCGGTGGCAGCGAGGAGGCCTGCGAAACAGGCGGCGAAAAGGCGCGGACGGATCGGGATCATGCCGTCATGTGATCCGCTTCGACCCGGCTAGGCAAGTCGGGGACGGTGAACGGCCCGGGGGCTCCTGCGTCAAGCTGTCCGCGATGCCGGCGTTCTTTCCATGGTCGAATGGTGCCGTGATGATCGACCCGTGCGCATGGCTGCGAATCGCCACAGAAGGCCGCTGCCAAAGATGTTGAGCATATAATCTTAATAACGATTGCAGATGCGCCCGCGACGAATTGGGGCGAAAATCCATAAAAGCTTCAGCCGGCTACAAAAAGACGCCGAGTGCCGTCCGCCATGTCATGGCTGAGACAGAAGCGGCCGACAGTTCATCATGTCGGGACGTGACGAGGTCGTCCGGCCGCATGAGTTTTATCGCAATGCAGGATAAGATTGCTGCAGTGCACCTACAAGTTTCCGTTTTAGCGCTTGCGCAGGAATATTTCCCGATCTAGCATCCTCCATGGTTTCCGGCTTCAAGGTCGGGGTGTTGGGAGCACCTCGAATCTCGAAGGCCACGGTAGGGCGTTCGATCAACGGTGCCCACCAAGACCCCTATTGGCGGTCGTGACACGCTGCCGGAAACCTTCCCCCAGTTCGCTAAATGTCGTCATCGGCAATCCTGCCTTTGGACGCCATCGGGATATGTCTTTGGGAGGACAGTTGATGTTGAAAACCATTACGAAGGCGGCGCTCGCCTCGAGCCTGCTCGTTTCGTTCGGGGCGGTCGCCTCGGCGAACGATGCGCTGATCGATCTTCAGGGCGACGCCAAGCAGTGGGTCATGCCCACCGGCAACTACGCCAACCAGCGCTATTCGACGCTGGAAGCCATCAACAAGGACAATGTCGGCGACATGGTCCCGGCCTGGACCTTCTCGACCGGCGTGCTGCGCGGTCATGAAGGCAACCCGCTGGTGATCGGCGACACGATGTTCGTCCACACCCCATTCCCCAACATCGTCTACGCGCTCGACCTGAACGACGAGGGTTCGATCAAGTGGCGCTATGAGCCCAAGCAGGATCCGAGCGTCATCCCGGTGATGTGCTGCGACACCGTCAACCGCGGCGTCGCCTATGCCCCGGCAGAGGGAGCGGACAGTCGCGCCCTGGTCATCCTCCACCAGGCCGACACCACCGTCGTGGCGCTCGACGCCGAGACCGGCGAGCAGGTCTGGTCCGTCCAGAACGGCGACGCGTCGAAGGGCGAGACCGGCACGGCGGCCCCGATGGTCGTCAAGGACAAGGTCTATATCGGCATTTCCGGCGGCGAGTTCGGCGTACGCGGTTCGCTGACCGCCTACAACCTCTCGGACGGCAGCCAGGCCTGGCGCGCCTATTCGACCGGCCCGGACGACGAGATGCTGTTCGATCCCGAGCAGACGATGTCGCTCGGCGAGCCGGTCGGCGCCGATTCCTCGCTGAACAGCTGGGAAGGCGACCAGTGGCAGATCGGCGGTGGCACGACCTGGGGCTGGTTCGCCTTCGATCCGGAGCTGAACCTGATCTATTACGGCACCGGCAACCCCTCGACCTGGAACCCGTCCCAGCGGCCGGGCGACAACAAATGGTCGATGACCATCATGGCCCGCGACGCCGACACCGGCATGGCCAAGTGGGTCTACCAGATGACCCCGCATGACGAGTGGGACTTCGACGGCGTCAACGAGATGATCCTCGCGGACATCGACGTCGGCGGCACCGAACGCAAGGCGCTCGTCCACTTCGACCGCAACGGCTTCGCCTACACGATGGATCGCGAGACCGGCGAGCTGCTGGTCGCCAAGAAGTACGATCCGGCTGTCAACTGGGCGACCGAAGTCGTCATGGACAAGGATTCGGACCAGTACGGCCGGCCGCAGGTGGTCGCCGAGTACTCGACCGAGCAGAACGGCGAAGACGTGAACTCCACCGGCATCTGCCCGGCGGCGCTCGGCACCAAGGACCAGCAGCCTGCGGCGTTCTCGCCGGAGACCAACCTGTTCTACGTGCCGACCAACCACGTCTGCATGGACTACGAGCCGTTCCGCGTCGCCTACACGGCGGGCCAGCCCTATGTGGGTGCCACCCTGTCGATGTATCCGGCACCGGACAGCCACGGCGGCATGGGCAACTTCATTGCCTGGGACGCCGGCACGGGCGAGATCAAGTGGTCGCTGCCCGAGCAGTTCTCGGTGTGGTCCGGCGCCCTGGCGACGGCCGGCGGGATCGTGTTCTACGGCACGCTCGAAGGCTTCCTGAAGGCGGTCGATGCCGAGACGGGCGACGAACTCTATAAGTTCAAGACCCCGTCGGGCATCATCGGCAACGTGATGACCTACGAGCATGAAGGCCAGCAGTATGTCGGCATCCTGTCCGGCATCGGCGGCTGGGCCGGCATCGGCCTCGCGGCCGGCCTCACCGATCCCAACGCCGGTCTCGGCGCGGTCGGCGGCTATGCTGCCCTGTCGAAGTATACGGCGCTCGGCGGTCAGCTGACGGTCTTCACCGTCCCTGACCAGACCGCCTCGGCGGCCCCGGCTGACGCAGCCGCGCCTGCGGCCAACAACTAAGCCTGCGATAAAGGGCCTCGCTCCACCGGGAGCGGGGCCCTTTTCACGACTTGAGGGCCCGTCGTCAGGCACCGACCTCGACGCCGGGCCCTCGCCTTTGGGAAAAGGGGTGGTACGCGATCCTGCGGGGCGTATCGACCGAAGCTCGGACCGCTAGAGCGGCCCGTTTGTCAATTCGTGAGGTTTGCATGACGTATAGACTGATCGCCCTTGCCAGTACCGTGTTCCTCTCGACGACCAGTCTGGCCGGCGCCCAGGGCACCGGCACGACCGTCGTTCCGGCGGGACAGGAAGCACCGGCTGCGGGCGCGACGGCGCAGGCCGGGGGCGGGGCTGCCGCAACCAGCACGGCGCCGGCTGCTGCCGAGACGCCGGCCGCTGCTGCGACCGCAGCACCCGCTGCCGCTGAAGCGCCGGCCGCGGAAGAAGCGCCTGCCGCCGCCGAAGCGCCGGCCGCAGCGCCTGCCGCGGATGGCGCCGTGGCCATGGCGAGTGCCGAGGGCATGCAGCCCGACGCACATCCGTCCAAGGACACGGCGACGGAAGGCAACGAGCCCACCGAAGGCGACATGGGCAAGTGGGTCGATCCGGCCGGCAATCCCACCTACAATTTCAACGAGGACGGGACAGTCGACTGGTACGCCTGGCGCGGTTCGAAGAAATACGGCGCCAACTGCCTGCAGTGCCATGGTCCCGACGGCATGGGCTCGTCCTTTGCCCCGAACCTCACCGAGTCGCTGCAGAATCTGAGCTATTTCGACTTCGTCGGGATCGTGGTCAGCGGCCAGCAGAACCAGTGGACGTCGCCCAACTCGATCATGCCGGCCTGGGGCGAGGATCCGAACGTCATGTGCTCGCTCGACGCGATCTACATCTATCTGCGCGGACGCGCCGATGGCGTGATCGGCCGCGGCGAGCCACCGCGCCCGCCGAAGAACGACGAAGGCCAGAAGGCGGAGTACGACTGCCTGGGGTTCTGATGTGATGAAACGACTTATTCCAGTCGTCGCCGGCATTGCGAGCATCTTGCTCGCGATGCCGCATGCGGCACAGGCGCAGGATCGCGAGTTCGGCGGCGAGATCGAGCTCGTCGACCCCGACGTGTTGCGGGTCTGCGCCGACCCGAACAACATGCCCTTCTCCAACCAGGCGGAAGAAGGCTTCGAGCAGGCCGTCGCCCGCTTCCTGGCCGAGAAGCTCGGCCGGCAATCGGTGTCCTACGCCTATTTCCCGCAGGCCACCGGCTTCGTGCGGATGACGCTCGGCGCCAATGCCTGCGACCTCATCATCAGCTATCCGCAGGGTGACGAGCTCGTCCAGAACACCAACGCCTACTACCGGACGGCCTATGCGCTGGTCTATCCGGCGGACGGCGATCTCGATGGCGTCGAATCGCTGTCGGACCCGAAGCTGAAGGACAAGCGCGTCGGCATCATCGCCGGCACGCCGCCGGGCAGCTATCTGGCGCGGGCGGGGCTGATGGGCCGGGCCAAGGCCTACCAGCTGATGATCGACACGCGGATCGACAATTCCGCCAAGGCGATGATCGACGACCTGGCCGCGGGCGAGATCGATGCCGCGGTGCTCTGGGGCCCGATGGCCGGCTACTACGCCAAGCAGGCCGAGCGTGACTATACCGTCGTGCCGCTGCACAAGGAGGAGGGCGGGGCCGCCATGGCCTTCCGGATTACCATGGGCGTGCGCCCGGCGGACCAGGAATGGAAGCGGACGCTGAACCGGGCGATCGCGCAGTACCAGGACGAGATCAACGAGATCCTCCTGTCCTACGGCGTGCCGCTGCTCGACGAAGAGGATCGGCCGATCCTGTCGAAGGCCGGGACGGATCCGCAGGCGACTCCGGGACCCGGGGAGGCGGGCGGAGCTCCTGCCGGCGACGCGCAATGAACCGGCCGCGGCCAGCGCAGATGCGCCGGGCCGCGGCAGGCTTCGCGGTCGTCCTGATCGCGCTCTTCATGTCTGGATACGCATCGACGGCTCGCGCCGCAGAGGCAGCAACGACTGCGACGCCCCCGGTGACCGAGCCGGACGACTACCGGATGGACGATTATCGCGCCCCGGTCCCGTCGACGCTTGCCGGCGGCACGGTCGTCGATACCGCCGCGGCGAAGGCGCTGCACGACCGGGGCGTGCCCTTCATCGACGTGCTGCCCCGCCCGCCGCGTCCGCAGAACCTGCCAGAAGACACGATCTGGCGTCCGAATCCGCGGGAAAACATCCCCGGCTCGCTGTGGCTCGTGGATACGGGCTACGGCGCCTTGGCCCCGGTGATGGAACGCTACTTCTTCGATGGGCTGGCCGCGGCGACCGTGGGCGACAGGGCTGCGCCGGTGGTGATCTATTGCCAGCGCGACTGCTGGATGAGCTGGAACGCCGCCCGACGGGCGATCGCTGCCGGCTATACGGCAGTCCACTGGTACCCCGACGGCACGGAGGGCTGGGCCGAGGCGGGCCTGCCGCTCGTCGCGGCCGAGCCGGAGCCCCGTCCGGACGAGTAACGCCCGGACGGATTGGTCGAACGATCAGCCGGCGGGCGAGGCGTCGCCTTCTTCCTCGAAGCTGACGGCGACGTCGGCATTGGCCGACAGGCGCACCTTGTCGCCCTCGACCTCGGCGACCAGCGCCATCGGGATGAAATGGTGATGGCCGCGATGCGAACCTTCGCCGGCATCCGCCTTGGTCAGCTTGATTCGGTCGGCCTCGACGCGGTCGACAGTGCCGACATGCGTTCCGTCGGCGCCGATGACTTCCATGTGCGGCTTGATATCGTCGTGCATCGTCTTCTCCTTGCGGGCGGTTGCGCCGCCTTCTACAACCCGCGAGGCGGCTAAGGGATGCATGGGCGGCGCCTCAAAGCGCGCGGCTGATCGCCCGGCCGAGCGCGAAGGCCCGCTGCTCGATCATCGTCGGGACCTCGCAGACATAGGTCAGCGAAGCCCGCCGCTCGTTGAAGATCCGCGTGTCCCAGACCATCGACTGGCGTGCGTCCTCGACGGCGGCGGCATCGGCGCCTTGCTCGCGCTGCAGAGCGAAGAAGCTGGCATTCTCCTGCCGAAGCCGCGTCGCCAGCTCCTTCTGCTTGGCGCCGTAGCGCTCGATCCCTTCCATGACCTGGCTGCGCTCGGCATTCAGCGCGGCCAGCAGATCCTCGAACAGCGCCGCCGCGGCGGCATCGCGCTCCTCCTCGGGAAGCGAGGTAACGAAATCGGCGACCATCGCTTCGGCCTCGGCGAGCGGCAGGCGGCGGGCGATGACGGTACCGACCAGCGTGCGCATCGCTGGCGTGCGCTGCACGTCGTCGGCCAAAGCGAGGTCCGGCCCAGCCCAGAGCTGGGCGGGGGTCAGCGTTTCGACCCGGCGCTGGACGCAGGGCCAGTCTGTGGTGCCTTGCTGCGGGGCGATGGCAAAGCTCATCGGGTCGGACGCCGGCGCACCCTGGTCCGCGGTTCCTGCTTCCGGCGCATTGGTCGGCGCAGGACCTGGAACGACGAAGCCTTCGGGGATTTCCTGCGGCTGCGCGCCGGGCGCCAGCGCCGGGCTTTCCGGGGCGTTGGTGGGTGCGGGCCCAGGGACGACGAAGCCCTCCGGAACGTCGCGAGGCTGTGCGCCGTCCTGGGCGCCGGCCGGCATCAGGGCCAGACCGGTCGCGAAAACGGTGGCCCAGAGGGCGATGCGTGTGGATCGAGCGGACATGGGCTCTCCTCCCTTGTGGTCATCGGAGCGACCGTTCCCGGCGTTCGCTCCCGAAAGTCTCAGGCGGCCTGCCGCTTCCGGCTGATCAGCCCGCGCGACGGGTCGTAGGCAAGAATCGCGGCGCCGAGAAACGCGATGGTGCAGCCGAGGACGATCGCGAAGGCCTCGAGATTGAACTGACGATAGAGCGCGAAGCGCACGAGTTCCACCGCGTGGGTGAAGGGATTGAACAGGCAGATCGTGTAGAGCAGCGGGCTCGATTCCTGCACCCGCCACAGCGGGTAGAGGGCCGAAGAGGCGAAATACATTGGGAAGATCACGAAGTTCATGATGCCGGCGAAATTCTCCAGCTGCTGCACCAGCGAGGAGAGCAGCATGCCGAGCGCGCCGAGCATCAGCCCGGCGAGGATCAGTGCCGGCAGGACGTAGAGATAGCCCTCCCAGGGCGGCTTCACGTCCCAGAACCAGGCGATGACGAAGAACACGTAGACCTGGAGGATGCCGACCGCGACGCCGGCGACGAGCTTGGAGACCAGCAGGAACCAGCGCGGCAGCGGCGAGACCAGGAGCGTCTTCATCGTCCCGGTCTCGCGGTCGTAGACCATCGAGAGCGAGGACTGCATGCCGTTGAACAGCAGGATCATGCCGACGAGGCCGGGGGTGATGTACACCTCGTAGAGGATGTAGGTGACGTAGGGCGGCACGATCGAGACGCCGAGCACCTGGCGGAAGCCAGCGGCGAAGATGAACAGCCAGAGCAGCGGGCGCACCAGCGCCGAGACGAAGCGGCCGCGCTGATGCAGGAAGCGCAACGCCTCGCGCCAGACGATGCCACGGCAGCAGACGACGTAGGCCGACAGCGGAAAGCCGCGCGGCGTGGCGTCGTCGGGCCGGGCAGGGGCGATGCTGCTCACGAGGCCAACTCCAGATCGGGCTGGCGGCTGGCAAGACCGGTCAGGCGGGAGAAGGCGTCGCGGATCGAGCCGGCGCTTTCGGCCTCCACCACGTCCGGCACCAGCCCCTCGGCCAATACCTTGCCGTGATGCAGCACCACGACGCGGTCGGTTTCGTCGATCTCGTCGATCAGATGCGTCGCCCAGAGGACGCTGACGTTCTCGTCCTTCACCAGTCGCCGGACCTCGGCGACGATCTCGGCGCGCGAGCGGATGTCGAGGCCGACGGTCGGCTCGTCGAGCAGGATCAGGCGCGGCCGGTGCATGAAGGCGCGGACGATCTCGACCCGCCGAAGCTGGCCGCCGGAGAGATTGCGGGCCTTGTCGCCCAGCCGGTCGAGGAGTTCCGAGCCGGCGAGAATTTCCTCGATGCGCCGGTTGGCGGCAGCGCCGGAGATGCCGTGCAGGGCGGCGTGATATTTCAGGTTCTGGCGGATCGAGAGCTCGAGGTCGAGCGTGCGCGCCTGGAACACCACGCCGAGCCGGCGCAGCGCCTCGCCGGGGCGCTCGCCGAGATCGTGGCCGAGAATGCGGATGGTGCCCTCGCGGACGTTGAACAGCCGGGTGACCAGCGAGAACAGCGTCGACTTGCCGGCGCCATTGGGTCCGAGCAGCGCGGTGAACGAGCCCTGCGGTACCGTGAAGGAGACGTCGTCCAGCGCCTTGCGGGCGCCATAGGCATGGCTGACGCCGGCGACATCAAGGGCGGGCGGGGCGACGGCGGTTTCGAAAGCAGGGGCGATGCTGGCCATCACTGTCCGTTGCGATTGATCGGTCCGGCGTACCCTAGCCTGCCTCGCGGCGCGAAGACAGAACCGGGGTCGTTGCCGGAAAGCGAAGGCCCGCACACCGTGGAGGGATGCGGGCCGGACGCAGGCTCTTGTTGCATGGATCGGCCGTCAGGCGCGGATCACGGGACGACGGTGATCGTCCCCTTCATGTCCTGGTCGCCTTCCAGTCCTTCGACGTACCACTCGTAGCGGCCCGGGCGAATGGTCTGGAACGACACGCTGATCGTGCCATGGGCGTCGTATTCGAGCCAGGCCGGCGCGCCGGCCATGTGGATCTCGAGGTCTTCGATGACGATCTGGTTCATCCAGACGTTGCGGAAGAAGCCGGGCGCGTTGAACTTGTACTCGACGTCGCCTTCGGACGAGATGTCCCAGCGATAGGCCTGATTGGAGCGCAGGTAGATGTCGTTGTGGCTGACCGCGAAAGGCTCGCCGCCCTGGCCGAGGACCAGCGGCGTGACGATCTGCGAGGAGAGCGTCGCGGCCGGCAGGCCGATCTGGTCGCCGTTGAGGGCGCTCGCCGGCATCATCTCCGAACCGGCGGGAATGTTCAGTTGGTCGGCCGTCGGCACCATCGCGGCGCGGTCGCTGCCGGCATCGTCATCATCATCGTCGTCGTCATCATCGTCTTCGTCCGCGGCCGCGGCCGCGGCGGGGGTGCCGCCGGCGGCATCCTGCGCGGACGCGACGGTGATCGGCGCAAAGGCGAGCGTCGCCGCCATCAGCGAGAGCCAGAGTGGTTTCATGGGTGAAGTCCTCCCTTCCATTGGGTAAAATGTCGAGGGCAGCCCCGCCTCCCGGGACTGCCGCAATCTCAGCTGTCCGGCGTGACGGCGACGCCCCAGGGCTCCTGGCCGACCTGCACCGACTTGATCACCTCGCCGGCATCCACGTCGACGATCGAGATGTCGTTGGAGATGCCGTTGGTGGTGAACAGGTGCTTCTGGTCGGGCGAGAAGGCGAGCTGCCAGACGCGCTGGCCGACGAGGAGATAGTCGAGCACCTCGTAGGTGTTCGCGTCCACGACGGCGACGCGGTTGGCAGGTCCGAGCGCCACGTACGCCTTGGTGCCGTCGTCGGTGATGCGCACGCCGACCGGCTGGATCGCCTCGGGCCGGATGCCCTGGATCTCGAACGTGACCTTGTGCTTGATCTCCTTGGTCTCGGCGTCGATGACGCTGACCGTGCCGCCGATCTCGGCGCTGACCCAGATCTCGGAACCGTCCGCCTTGTACTGGGCGAAGCGAGGCCGCGAATCGACCAGCACGTTGGCGGTGATCTGCTGGCTGTCGCGGTCGATGAAGTGGGCCATGTTCGTCGTTTCCGACGTGTTCACGATGGTCTGGCCGTCGGGCGAGATGCCCATGCCCTCGGGCTCGACGCCGACCGGGATCTCGGCGAGGCGGGTGCCGGTCTCCAGATCGATCGCGGTGACGAGATTGTCGTCCTCGTTCGCGGCATAGAGGCGGGTGCCGTCCGGCGAGACCACCAGCAGCTCGGGATCGGGGCCGGAAGGCAGGGTGCGGATGAACTCGTAGGTCTCGGTGTCGTAGACCTGGATCGTGTCGTTGTCGCTGGCGCAGATATAGAGGTGCTTGCCGTCCGGGCTGACCGCGATGCCGCGGGGCCGCTGGCCGACGGCGAAGGTCTCGATGACCTCGAAATTCTCCGAGTCGAGCACGGTGATGTCGTTGCCCTTCTCGTTGGATACGAAGATCTTGTAGGCGAAAGCGGGACTCGCCGATAAGGCAAGGGTCGCGGCAAGGGCCGCAATCGTCAGTCGTCTCAATTCATCCTCCCGGCGGGATCGGTGATCCCGTCTCCTGAAAACCTCCCGGCAGGATGCCGACAAGCCAGACCTTGCAACGAACGAGCCGCCGTCGGCCCCGTTCGATATGCCCGCATCGCCTCGCAGAGTGAAGGCGCGTTGCGAGCCATCGACAAGCCGGCGTCGGCTGATCGGCTCTGCCGCCCTCCCGCCCGACATCCGGTGCCCACCGTGTCGGGCCCGCCGCGATCCTGACGATCCGGCGAAGCGACCCGGCCGCCCCCGACCCCGCTGCCTTTGGGAGGGGCAGGAGGCCGGGAAACGACCGTTGCGCGAAGCTAGCCCGGATAAATCAGCGCGGACAACGGGATAAGTTCCCTTCTTCCTTGCTGGCCGGCGCTTACGGCGTTTCGCGGCCGAGCATCCGCCCGCCTTTTGTCTCCAGCGCAAAGCGGACGAGATCGGAGGTGCGCTCGACGCCGAGCTTCTCCTTCATGCGGGTGGAGGTGTTGGCGATGGTCTTGTAGGCGACGCCGAGCCCGTCGGCGATGTCGGCGAGGCTCTTGCCCTCGCCCAGCATGTGCAGGATCTGCAGCTCGCGCCGCGACAGGTCGCGCGCCCCGCCGCCATGTGCCTCGTGCTCGGCCATCATCGCGGCGGTTTCGGTGTCGACATAGGCGATGCCCTCGTACGCCTTCTCGATCGCCACCAGCAATTCGTCCGACGGCGCGCTCTTCGACACGTAGCCAAGCGCCCCGTCGCGCTGGGCGGACACGGCGTAGACGATGTCGGAATACATCGAGAAGACGACGACGCGGGCCTTCGGATCGTCGGCGCGCAGCCGCCGCAGCGCGTCGAGGCCGCTGCCATTCTTCAAATTGATGTCGAGCACGACGACGTCCGGGCGGAAGCGCCGGAATGCCGCCAGCGCCTCCGAGGGGCTCTCGGCCTCGGCGATCTCGATGGCTGGCAGCACCTCGACGAGCCGGCGCACCCCATCGCGCACCACGGTGTGATCATCGACGATCAGGATCTTCATGCCGCTCTTTCCCCTTCATCTGCCGCGTCGTCCGCGGCGGCGCGATCGCCCAGCGGCACGTTCCCCGTCAGCCGGACCCCCGGCGGCAACGCCACCTGCGAGACGGCGAGTTCGCCGCCGGCCGCCTCGAGGCGCTCGCGCATGCCGATCAGGCCGAAGCCGCCCACCGGGCCGCCCGCGGGCAGGCCGCCGCCGTCGTCGACGATCTCGAAGCACAGACGCCCGTCCTTCGGCGCGACCCGCACCGCGATGCGCGTCGGGTGGCCGTGCCGCAGGGCATTGTTGACCGCCTCGCGGATCACCCGCTGCAGCAGGGTCTCCGTCGCCCCGCCCCAGTCGCCGTCGGCGATGTCGGCGACGAAGGCGACCTCGGGATGCCGGCGGGCGAGCTCCTCCAGCATGGTCTCCACCGCGACCTTCAGGCCGAGACCGGGCAGGAGGCCGGGGCGCAGGTCGCCGAGAATCCGCCGGACCTCGCGCCTCGCACGGTGCGCCGCCTGCTTGATCGCCTCGGCGCGCTCGGCGAGCGGCGCTTGCGTCCCGTCGCGCCTGGCCAGCCGTGCAATCGCCGATGCATCAACGTCGATGGCGAAGAGCAGCGGCCCGACCTCGTCGTGCAGGTCGCGGGCGAGGTCAGCGCGCTCCTCATCCTGCAGCCGCAGCAATTGTTCCGAAAGGCGGCGGTTGCGGGCGGATACCTCGTCGAGCTGGTTCGACATCTTGTTGAAGCCGGCGGCCAAAGCGCGCATTTCCGGCGGCCCGAAGGCCTCCACCGCGGTGCCGTAGTCGCCCTTGCCGATGCGGCCGAACCCGGCCTGGATCGAATCCAGCGGGCGAAGCGACCGATCGGCGACGACCCAGACGGCGACGAAGGCGATCAGCACGAACAGGCTGAGGATGGCAAAGCCGACCGACAATTCGGTCCAGGTATCGGCCAGTTCGTTGCGCGGGTCGATCGAGACGACCGCCCCGGTCATCGGCAGGGCGCTGCCCGACAGGGGCATGACGGTCACGGAGGGATCCGGGGCAAGGAGCTGCACGAACCAGGAAGGCAGGGCGCCGCCGTCCTGCGCCGGCAGCGAGAAACTGCGGACGGCGCCGGTCGCGTCGATCAGCATGATCTGGACGTGGCGATCGCCGTTGAAGGCGCGCACGAAGCTCGCCAGCTTGCCCGGCACGTCGCGCGAGGCCGGCAGCTCGGCGATCAGCTGCGCGACGCGGTTGGAGGCGACGCTGCGCGCCGCGGTCAGTTCGGCGGCGATGTTCTCCGTCGCCAGCCGGAAGGTCAGCACGCTGCCGATCGCCAGGATGACGAGGAAGGCGATGGTCAGCGTGACGGCGAGGCGGGCTTTGAGGGACACGGGAGCGCGGCGGCCAATCCTGTTGCGACGAGTTGCGGGGGCGGGGCTCGGCGCGCCGCGACCCATTCTCGCACGCCGAAAAGCGCCGTGCGACCCGCTCCCGTCAAGTCCCTGGCCGGGCGGCCCGAGGCTTCGGCTAGTCGTCGAAGCTGCACTCGGTCTCGGGCTCGTCGACGCCGAGCGTGTCGAGTTCGGAGACCTGGTGCAGGAAGCCCTCCTGCGGCGAGGCCGAGACCACCGAATCCTCGGTGCCGAGCAGGATGGGCTGGCGCAGCTGCCAGTCCCAGTTGCGGAAGGTCAGGCGCTGGCCCTTGAAGGCGGCGATGGCGAAATCCTCGCCCTTGATGAATTCGGCGAGCGCCGCGGGGTCGGTCGACTGCGTCCGCGACGCGGCCTCGCCGATCACCCGGATCGCCGTCCAGACCTGCATGTCCTTCGACTGCATGCGCCGCTCGGCCATGTCCTCGAAGCGGTTCTGGATCTGCGCGCCGCCCCACTGCTCGCTGGCCGGATGCCACGAGCCGGCGGTGAGGCCCGCGGTGCCGGCGACCGGCCGCGGCACCCAGTTGCGCCAGGGGACGTAGGTGCCGAACACCTCGCTCTCGTCGGCGACGAGCAGCACGTCGTGATCCGGCAGATCCTGCAGGAACACCGGGATCTGGCGCTGCACCAGCGCCTGGCCGGAATCGGTGGCGCGCGCACCGCCCGCGTCCTCGAAGATCTTCTCGCCGACGATCGTCCCGCCGAACTTTGTCGCCGATTTCTTCATCGCTTCGGCGAAGAGCTGGTCGCCCTCGTGCTCGCCTGCGACGAGCGCCCAGTTCCGCCACTGCTTCCACATCAGATACTGGGCGATGCCGTCGGTCAGCATGGCGCGGGACGGTGCGGTGTGCAGCAAGTTGGCCCGGCAGGCCTCGCCGCGCAGCCGGTCGTCGAGCGACCCGGCGTTGAACACCAGCGTGTCGGTCTCGCCCGCCAGCTCGGCGACGGCCAGCGTGTCGTCGGCGGACAGGTCGGTGACGATGTACTGTAGACCGTCCGCCAGCATCTGGCGCGCCGCGGCCGCGGCGTCGTCGCCCGGTGCCAGCGTGACGACCTCGAGCTCGAATTGCTGGCCCATGAACGAGCCGGTGGTGTTGTTGTCGGCGATAGCGAGATTGGCGCCGGCAAGGCCGATGTCCTCCGGCGGGATGTCGAGCACCGACAGGGCCAAGGTGCGCTCGTAGGTGCGCAGGAACCCGATCCGCACCGACTGCATCTGGTTCTGGCCGGGCGTGGTCGCGGTAGCACCTGCCGCCGGCGCGGTATCCTGGGCGAGACCCGGCATCGGCGCCAGCATCGCGGCACCGAGAAGCAGGGATCCGAACGTGTTTCTGAGCATCGCGTGCAAGGCACTTCCTCCCGGGGCGACGCCTCCCAGCGTAAGCCCTTCTTACAAAATCGTCTTTGCTCCCCGTCATCCTTCACGCTAAGTCTGCCCGGTCGAACGGTGGGCCGTGCGTAGAGGAGGACCGGGATGATCGAATTCCTATTGTGTCGCGGAGCCCACCGCGGAAGACAAGCACGACTTTTTCCCGTTGTTGTTCTCGCCGTTCTCTTCGCCGGTCCGGCTTTCGCCGCCGACAGGACGGTGGCGGTGTTCGATTTCGAGCTGATCGATTCCAGTCTCGAAGGCTCGATGATGGGCGAGAATCCGGCGGAGCAGGCGCGGCTCGCGACCATGGCGCCGCGGCTGCGCGACGACATCGGCGGGCTCGACGGCTACACGATCGTCGACATCGCGCCGGTGCGCGACAAGGCGCTGTCGCACCATCTGGAGAGCTGCGGCAACTGCGCGCTGAGCTTCGCCAGGGAAGTCGGCGCCGAGATCGCCGTCACCGGATCGGTGCAGAAGGTCTCGAACCTGATCCTCAACATCAACGCCTATGCCTTCGACGTCGAGACCGGCCGGCCGCTCGCCCGCGGCAGCGCCGACATCCGCTCCAACAGCGACGAGAGCTGGCGGCGCGGGCTCGCCTATCTCTGGGAGAACGTTCTCGCCGGGCAGCTCGAGGACGCGCGTTGATCCGGCTGCTGGCCAGCGTCACCGGGCCGGAGGAAGCGGCTATCGTCATCGAAGGGGGGGCCGATTTCGTCGACCTCAAGGACCCGCGCCTCGGCGCATTGGGTGCGGCGACGCCGGCGGTGCTGGACGCGACGCTGCGCGCCGTCGCCGGGCGGCGTCCGGTCTCGGCGGTGGCGGGCGACCTGCCGATGGAGCCGGACATCGTCGTGCGCGAGGTGACCGCGCGGCTGGCGGCGGACTACGTGAAGATCGGGCTGTTTCCGGCAAGCCGGGAGGCGCGGAGTGCCGTCATCGAGGCGCTGCGGCCGCTGGCCAAGCGCACCCGCCTGATCGCCGTGTTCTTCGCCGATGGTGACCCGGATTTCGCGCTCCTCCCGCTGCTGGCCGAGGCCGGTTTCGCCGGGGCTATGATCGACACGCTGGGCAAGTCGAGCGGCCGGCTGACCGCCTCGCTCTCGCCGGCCAAGCTCGGGGAGTTCGTGCGGCGGACGCGCGAACTGGGGCTGATGAGCGGGCTCGCCGGCTCGCTCGAGCCGCCGGACGTGGCGCGGCTTGCCGTCCTCAAGCCCGATTATCTCGGCTTTCGCGGTGCGCTGACGGAGGGGCCGCGCGACGGGCCGGTGACGCTGGCGGCGGTGCAGGCGATCCGCGCGTTGATCCCGGTGGAGGGGAGCGCCGGTGGCGAACCAACCGCGGTGGGCGCGGGCGACAGCATCTTCGTGCGCGATTTCGACCTGGCGCTGGAGATCGGCGCCTATGGCCACGAGCGCGGGCGGAAGCAGCTTGTGCGGTTCTCGGTCGAGGCGGAGATCGACCCGATCGCGCCCGATGCCCGGTCGATCGGCGGGGTCTATTCCTACGACGTCATCATCGACGCGATCCGCGCTTTGGCGGAAAGCGGCCATACCGATCTCGTCGAGACGCTGGCGCTCGAACTCGCGCGGACGATCCTCGCCGACGCCCGCGTACGCGAGGTGACCGTCCGGGTCGAGAAGCTGGAACTCGGGCCACGGTCCGTCGGCGTCGAGATCACCCGACGGCGCGAGGCGGGCGACGCGCCTCGAGCCTGATTCTCCGGCAGGTTGCGGCGCCCGGGCCTTTACGTTTCCGCAACGGGATCGATTTGTTTCCTGAAGCCAGGAAGCGGCCGGGACAGGTCGCCGTGGATGCATGCCGACCGGCGTGCCAGGGAAACGCGACAGGGAAGGGCGAGGGCATGAAGGATATCGTGGTCGTGAAATTCGGCGGCAGCTGCGTCGCCTCTCCCGATCTCGCGCGCTGGGTCAGGGCGGTGGAGAAGGCGCGCATTCCCGTCGTGATCGTTCCCGGCGGCGGGCCTTTCGCCAACACCGTCCGCCGCTACCAGCAGCGCATCGGCTACGACGACGAAGCGGCGCACGAAATGGCGATCCTTGCCATGGAGCAATTCGGCTGCGCCTTGGCCAGTATCGGCACCCGCATGGTGAGGGCGGGCACGACCGAGGCCATCTTCGCGGCCCTTTCGGACGGCAAGATCCCGGTCTGGATGCCGCGCGACATGGTGCTCGCCGATCCGGCGATCCCGAAGGACTGGTGCGTCACCTCCGACAGCCTTGCGGCCTGGCTGGCCGGCCGGCTGGAAGGCGCGCGCCTCTGCCTCGTCAAGCAGATCGACGTGCCGGACAGCGCCACGGTGGACGCGCTGGTCGGCGCGCATCTCGTCGACGAGTGTTTCGCCAGGCTGCTGGAACCGGTTACGCCGGTGTATTTCGCCGGCCCGGCCGATCTGGCCTCGGCCGGGCTGCGGCTGGAAGAGGGCGAGGTGCCCGGCCAATGCGTGGCAGGCCAGCCTGCGGCGGTTCCGGCTCTGGCCGGATGAGGCGTCACGGAGGGAGGCCGAAAGCCATATTCGCGCGACGCGGCGCGCCGATCCGCGCACCCGGCTTTCCATCGGCGCCCGGATGGTCGACATAGCCGGCATGGCGACGGAACGACTGCTCTTTGTCACCGGGCATCTGGCCCGGCCCCGGCTCGAACGGGTGCTGACCGGCCTCGGCGAAACCGCGTTCGCCTGGGCGATCGCCGATATCGGCGTGAAGGTCGCGGCGCTCGCCACCGGCGAGATCATCGAGCGGCGCCTGAAGCGGCCGGTCGAGGCGGACCGCGTCATCCTGCCCGGCCGCTGCCGCGCCGATCTCGACCAGCTGGCGGCGAGCTTCGGCGTGCCGTTCGTGCGCGGGCCGGACGAGCTCGCCGACCTGCCGGCCTTTCTCGGCCGCAAGGGCACGCCGCCGGACCTGTCGCGCCACGACATGCGGATCTTCGCGGAGATCGTCGACGCGTCCGCGCTGTCGGTCGACGAGATCGTCCGCCGGGCCGAACCCATGCGGGCCGCCGGTGCCGACGTGATCGATCTCGGCTGCCTGCCCGACACGCCGTTCGCGCATCTGGAGGCGTCCGTGCAGGCGCTTAAGGCGGCGGGGCACCGCGTCAGTGTCGATTCCGCCAATCCGGACGAGCTGTCGCGCGGCAACCGCGCCGGGGCGGACTTCCTGCTGAGCCTCACCGAGGAGACGCTGTCGATTGCCCGCGACGGCAACGCCGTGCCGATCCTGGTGCCGGCGAGGCCGCACGACTTTGCCTCGCTGGAACGGGCGATCGGCAAGGCTCGCGACATGGGCATCGACTTCATCGCCGACCCGATCCTCGACCCGATCCATTTCGGCTTTGCCGCCTCGCTGGTGCGCTATCACCGGCTGCGCGAATCCTTCCCGGATGTCGAAATCCTGATGGGGACGGGCAACCTCACCGAGCTCACCGACGCCGACACGTCGGGGATCACCGCGACCCTGCTCGGCATCTGCTCGGAACTGTCGATCCGCAACCTCCTCGTCGTGCATGTCAGCCCGCACACGCGGGCGACGGTGGAGGAGCACGACGCGGCGCGCCGGATGATGTTCGCCGCGCGCGAGGATGGCGCGCTGCCGCGCGGCTATTCGGCGGCGCTGCTGCAGGTCCACGACCTGAAGCCGTTTGCGGTGACTCCGGCCGAACTCGTCGAGCAGGCCGCGACCATCAAGGACCGCAACTACCGGATCGAGACGGCCGAGGACGGGATTCATCTCTACAATCGCGACGGCCACTTCATCGAGACCGACGCCTTCGAGTTCTTCCCGCACCTGGAGGTGGAGAACGATACCGGTCATGCCTTCTATCTCGGGGCGGAGTTGCAGAAGGCCGAGATCGCCTGGCGCCTCGGCAAGCGCTACGCGCAGGACACGGCGCTCGACTTCGGCGCCGCGGCGCCGCCGCGCGAGGACGACCGCACCCGGCTGGAAGCCGCCGGCCATACGCTGAAGGCGAAGAAGCCGCCCGCCTGAGCGGCCGGTCGTCCAGGACAACTCAGACAGCAGAGAGCCCGCGATGCCCCTTATCCGCGAGACCATCCTCACCACGATCTCGGACGACGGCGCGGTCCACATCGCGCCGCTCGGCATCATAGAGGACGGCGACCACTGGATCATCGCGCCGTTCCGCCCGTCGACGACGCTCGCCAATATCGAGGCGACGGGGATCGCCGTGGTCAACTACACCGACGAGGCGAAGATCTTCGCCGGCTGCCTGACCGGGCGCCGCGACTGGCCGCTCGCGGCGGTGCCGGATTGCCGCGTGCCGCGGCTGGAGGCGGCGCTGTCGCACGACGTGCTCGAAGTGGTCTCGGTGAAGGAGGACGCGACGCGGCCGCGCTTTTCCTGCCGGGTGGCGGCCTCCGGCCAGCACCGGCCGTTCCAGGGCATGAACCGCGCCAAGGCGGCGGTGCTGGAGGCGGCGATCCTGGTCAGTCGGCTGCATATGCTGCCGGCCGAGAAGATCGAGGACGAGATCGCGTATCTCAAGATCGCCATCGACAAGACCGCCGGCCCCGACGAGGAACAGGCCTGGTACTGGCTGCTGGAGAAGGTGATCGACCATCTGGCGAGGGTGGAGGGGGAGGGCTGAGCTTCCAGCCCCCGACGCCGCGAGCTTGCCAGATCGCACGCCTCAGCAGTGAACACAGCGTCGCAGCGTCGAACCAATCCCGCTCCTGCTCGTTGATCCCCTGATTTCGAACCGTTCCAGACTGGCGCCGCGCGGGCCGGTCACCGGGACGATGGGACAGGGGACTTCACAGTGATCAATCTCACCATCAACGGCACCGAGCACCAGCTCGACGTGGACGTCAGGACGACGCTGCTCGATGCGCTGCGCGACCATCTGGCGCTGACCGGGACGAAGAAGGGCTGCGACCACGGCCAGTGCGGCGCCTGCACGGTGCTGGTCGACGGGCGGCGGATCAATTCCTGCCTGACGCTGGCGGTGATGCACGAGGGCGACGCGATCACCACGATCGAGGGGCTCGGCACGCCGGGCAACCTCAACCCGATGCAGGAGGCCTTCCTGCATCATGACGGCTTCCAGTGCGGCTACTGCACGCCCGGCCAGATCGTCTCGGCGACCGGCATGCTGGACGAGGTCGGCAAGGGCTGGCCGAGCAATGTCAGCGCCAGCCTCGACGGCGGCGCCGAACTCTCCGACGAAGAGATCTCCGAGCGGATGAGCGGCAATCTCTGCCGCTGCTCGGCCTATCCGAACATCGTCGACGCCATCCGGACGGCCAGCGGCAAGGCCGCCAAGACGGGGGAATCGGCATGAAATCCTTCGAGTACAACCGCGCCGCCGACGTCTCCGACGCCGTCCGCCTCTCCGGCACCACGATGGGACGGTTCATCGCCGGGGGCACCAATCTCCTCGACCTGATGAAGCTGGAAGTCGAGACGCCAGACGGGCTGATCGACATCAGCCGCCTGCCGCTGAAGGACATCACGGTCGAAGACGACGGCCGATTGCGGATCGGGGCGATGGTCGCCAATTCCGATCTCGCCGCCGACGAGCGCGTGCGCCGCGACTATCCGGTGCTGTCGCGGGCGCTTCTCGCCGGCGCCTCCGGGCAACTGCGCAACAAGGCGACGACCGGCGGCAATTTGCTGCAGCGCACTCGCTGCTATTATTTCTATGACACGACGGCGCCCTGCAACAAGCGCGAGCCGGGCTCCGGCTGTGGCGCCATCGGCGGCTTCAATCGCATCCACGCGATCCTCGGCGCCAGCGACAAGTGCATCGCCACGCATCCGTCCGACATGGCGGTGGCGATGCGCGCGCTCGGCGCGACGGTCGAGACGCGCAAGACCGACGGCTCGACCGCGGAAGTCCCGATCGAGGATTTCCACCGGCTGCCGGACGAGACGCCGGAGATCGAGACCAATCTCGAGCCGGGCGAGCTGATCACCGCGGTCCTGCTGCCGAAGCCTGTCGGCGGCGTGCAGCTCTACCGCAAGGTGCGCGACCGGGCGTCCTACGCCTTCGCGCTCGTCTCGGTGGCGGCGGTCATCCGCATGGACGGCGGCAAGATCGCCGAAGCAAGCTTGGCGTTCGGGGGGCTCGCCCACAAGCCATGGCGCGATGCGGCGGTGGAAGCTGCACTGGTCGGCCAGACGCCATCGAAGGCGCTTTTCGCCAAGGCTGCCGACATCCTCCTGAAGGATGCCACGGGCCAGGGCGAGAACGATTTCAAGATTCCGCTGACGCGGCGCACGCTCGCTGCCGTGCTGCGCGAAGCGACCACCGAGGGAGCGACCGCATGAACACCCATGTGATGGACAAGGCGATCGGCGAGACCCGTCTCGACCGCGACACGCAGGGCGTCATCGGCAAGCCCGCCGACCGCTATGAGGGGCCGTTGAAGGTGACGGGCACGGCGCCTTACGCCTACGAGCACCTGAAGGGCGAGGAGGTCGGTTACGGCTTCGTCGTCACGGCCGGCATCGGCAAGGGCAAGATCGTCTCGGTGGATACGCTGGCGGCACTTTCGGCGCCGGGCGTGCTGGCGGTGGTCGACGGCGACAAGATCCTGCGTGCATCGGCGCAGCCGATGAGCCCGGCGGCGCAGACGATCAACGGCGAGGTCTTCCATTACGGCCAGCCGGTGGCACTGGTCGTCGCGAAGAGCTTCGAGGCCGCCCGCCATGCCGCCAAGCTGGTGACCATCGAATACGAGCCGACCGAGGGACGTTACGACCTCGCCAAGGTGCAGCATACCGGCGTGCCGTCACAGCGGGGCGTCATGCCCTCGGACACCGGGCGCGGCGATTTCGAGAAAGCGTTCGAAGCGGCTGAGGTGAAGTTCGACCAGACCTACACGACGCCCAGCCAGCATTCGGCGGCGATGGAGCCGCAGGCCACGGTCGCCAAGTGGGACGGTGACCAGCTGACGGTGTGGTCGTCCTGCCAGCTGCTGGAGACCAACGTCCAGCAGATCGCGAGCGGTGTCGGCGTGCCGGTCAAGAATGTCCGGCTGCTCAGCCCCTATATTGGCGGCGGCTTCGGCAACAAGCTCGGCATCGGACCCGACGGCGTGCTGGCGGCGCTCGGCGCCAAGGCGGCCGGCCGGCCGGTCAAGCTGGCGCTGACGCGGCAGACGGTGTTCCAGGCGACGTCGCGCCGTTCGGAGACCATCCAGCGGATCCGCATCGGTACCACCAAGGCGGGACAGATCACCGCCTTCGCCCACGAGACCTGGGCGGCCAATTCCCCCGGCAACGGCTTCTTCGAGCCGGCCGGCGTTTCCAGCGTGTTCCTTTATGCCGGCAAGGATCGCAAGATCACCCACCGGCTGTGCGAGACGGACGTGCTGATGACGTCGGCGGTTCGCGCGCCGGGCGAGGCTGTCGGCATGCTGGCGCTGGAGAATGCCATGGACGAGATGGCGGAAAAACTGGGTCTCGACCCGGTGGCTTTCCGGCGAATGAACGAGCCGGATGTCATGCCGCAGGACGATCTGCCGTTCTCCTCGCGCATGCTCGTCGAGTGCTACGCCGAGGGCGCCAGGCTGTTCGGCTGGGACAAGCGGCCCGCCAAGCCCGGCACCGTTCGCGATGGCGAATGGCTGATCGGCTACGGCATGGCGTCGGCGTCGCGGGCGAACTCGCTGATGAAATCGTCGGCGGAAGTCGAGCTGTCGCCGGACGGTCGCGCCACGGTGCGCACCGCCATGACCGACATCGGCACCGGCACCTACACGATCCTGCAGCAGATCGCCGGCGAGATGCTCGGCCTGCCGCTCGATCGGGTCGACGTCGTGCTCGGCGACACGTCGCTGCCGGCTTCGTCCGGCTCGGGCGGCTCATGGGGTGCCAACAGCGCCGGCTCCTCGGTCTATGTCGCCTGCGAAGAGCTGATCGGCACGCTGGCCAAGCGGCTCGGCGTCGACGCGGACGGGCTGACGCTGAAGGACGGCTTCGCCATCGCCGGCAACCGGCAGATCCCGTATGCGGAGATTCTCGCCGGCGAAAGCCTGTCGGCAACCGGCACGATCGAGCCGGGCAAGACCTCCAAGTCGCACCACCAGGCGAGCTATGGCGCGCATTTCTGCGAAGTGGCGGTCAATTCCGTCACCGGCGAAACGCGCGTTCGGCGGCTCCTGACGGTCGCGGCGGCGGGTCGGATCCTCAACGAGAAGACCGCCAAGTCGCAGTGCTATGGCGGCCAGATCTGGGGCATCGGCTCGGCGCTGACCGAGGAGCTGGTGACGGACAAGCGCACCGGTCTCCTGGTCAATCACGACCTCGCCGAGTACCACGTGCCGGTCAATCTCGACATTCCCCAGCTCGAGGTGGTGCTGCTGGAAGAGCGCGACCCGCATGCAAGCCCGCTGGCCGGCAAGGGCATCGGCGAACTGGCGCTGGCCGGCGTCGGCGCCGCCGTGACCAACGCGATCTACAATGCGTGCGGCGCACGGGTGCGGAGCTACCCGATGACGCTCGACAAGGTACTCGCCGGCATGCCCGACGAGATTGCCGACGCTGCATGACCGGGCCGGGAACGGGCGACATCACGTCGCCCGTTCCCGCTGACAGGCGGTTTTAGGCAACTCGTCAGGCGGCGCGGTTGCTGCGCCGCTCCAACATCATGGTCGGCTCGAACATCCGGTGGGTGTTGCGGCCGCTTTCCTTGGCCGCATAGAGGGCCATGTCGGCACGGACGAACAGGTCGGCCGCGCTGCAGTCGCCAACTCGTGCGATGCCGATCGAGGCACCGATGGTGGACTGTATGCCGCCGCATCCGATCGGCCGCCCCAGCGCGCTGACGATGGTTTCGGCGAGAGTCGTGACGGCGTCGTCGGACGTCGTCGGACCGACGAGAAGCGCGAACTCGTCGCCGCCGATGCGGGCGACGAGTTCGGCGTCACCCCCTAGCTCCTTCAACCGCGTCGCGATGACCTTCAGGCAGTCGTCGCCGATGGCATGCCCGAAACTGTCGTTGATCGCCTTGAAGCCATCGAGATCGACCAGCAGGAGAGCGCCCGTTGCGCCTTCAGCGAGCGTCGCAAGTCCGGCCTGGAAGCGACTGCGGTTGGCAAGGCCGGTCATGACATCGAATTCGGCCAGATAGCGGGTCTGTTCGAGGAGGAGCTTTTCCTCGGTGATGTCCTGCTTCATTCCGAAGATCCGGACCGGTTTGCCATCCTCGGACTCGACCGTGGCGGTGATCCGGATCCAGCGGCGCTTGCCGGCGGCGCTGACGATCTCGGTTTCGAGCGTGAACCCGCTGCTTTCCTCGATCGCACGGCTGCGGAGCGTCTCGAGCGCCTGGCGGGAGTCCGGCGGATAGCATTCGAGGGTCAGTTCGCGGACCGGCGGCACGCCGCGCGGCAGGTCGAAGATGTCGTAGACCACGTCGGTCCAGGTGAGCGCATGGTCGGCCAGGTTGCATTCCCAGACCCCAATCCGGGCAGCGGCAGAGGCGCGCTCGAAGACTTCCCGGCTGCGGGCGAGAGCCGCCGCCTGTCGACGGATCAACGCCTCCTGCGCCGCGACCCTGCGATGCAGGGCAGCCAGCGCCTCCGGCTCCGCAGTTCGAACGGCAGCGCTCGATCTCACGACAGACCTGGCCATGGCGGACGGCAGAACCGGTTCATCATGGTGCAACGCCTGACTGCAATGCAAATGACAGATGGCAAGAGCGTGCAGCGCGGCCGAATCCGTTGCCGCAGGCTGCAGGTCTCGTCGGATGTTCTGCCATCGATCCTCGCGTCCGTTCTCGTAACCGAGCCCAATCTATCGGCGACAGGGTTAACGCGTCGTTAGCCGGCCACGCAAGTGCTCGGCTGGTCAGGGGGCGGCCACTCGCCGTGTCGCTCAGGACTCGGCGGAGCCTACGACGCCCGGCACATGATAGGCCGCCATGTGCCGGACGTAGTCGGCCTTGCCGAGATCGACGCCAAGATGCCGCAGGATCGCGTAGGCGGTGACCACGTGAAAATAGAACTGCGGCAGCGCCCAGTCGCGGACGAACTCCGCTCCGCTCATCCGGAACGCCATGCCGTTCGGCAGACGGAGGTCGACGACGCGCTCCGCACCGGCATCGATATCCTGCGCCGACGCCGCGCGAAGCGCTGAGCGGGTCTCGGCGATCTGGGACTGCATCGCCGCTATCGTATCCTGGCGTGCCAGGGGCGGGGGCACGTCCTTGTCCTGCAGCCGGGCGAGCGCCTCCACCACCTGGATGCAGCTGAAGCGGACCTGGTCGGCGAGCGGCAACATGTCGGGCGCGAGCCGCGCGTCGAGCATGTCCGGCGCGGCGTCGCCCAGATGGGTCTCCGCCTTCTCGAGGAAGCCGGAGAGCGATCCCAGCATCTGGGTGAAGGTCGGGACAACAAGCGTATAGAGCGACATGGTCTTTCCTCCTCGGTACCGGTTTCTGCGCGGCGCCGCCGCTGGCGATCGTCCGCTCAGCCGCGCCGGGCGGCGAGCAGCGCCAGCGCCGCCGCCGGGGCTGCCCGACAGACGGCTTCCCGGCTTTCAGCCGGGCAGTCCAGAAGGTCGGAGAAGTCGACGACGCCGCGATCGAGCCGCGCCGCCAGCCGGCGCAGCACAGGCCGGCCCGCACCGGCGATGACCACCGGCGCGTCGTCGGTCAGATCCTCCCGCGACAGGACCCGCAGCGCCGCGTCGTGGATGCGGCGGACCTGCGCCTCGGCGAAGGCGTGTCCCAGCCATTCCCAGGCGCCGTCGGTGCCGTCCGAGGCATCCATGCCGATCATGCGGGCGAGGCGCCGGCGCGAGCCCTCCAGCGTCTTCGCCTGGCCGTCGGCGGCGGGATAGAGGTCGTCGGCCTCGTCGAGCGTGCCGACGACGCGCTGCACGTCGGCCATGCTGGCGAAGAACTCGTTCATCACCGGCACGAGGCGGCCGGAAAACGGCACCTCGCTGGCGACGGCCATGAGCGCGGTGCGGGTGAAACCCTGATAGACCAGCTCGCCCGCCGCCAGCCGTTCGGCGTCGGTGGCGGCGGTGGCCCGCACCGTCCCGCCGGCGACCGGGATGATGTCGGTGGTGGTCGAGCCCATGTCGAGGAACAGCGCCTCCTCGATGGCGCCGGCGGCGAGCGTGGCGCTCGCATGCCAGTTCGCCGAGGCGATCCGGGCGACGTGTTCGCCGGCCGCCTCGGGGCTGACGAACCCCGCATCGCCGGCATAGACCGCGACGTCGCCCGACAGCTTATCCGCGAACAGCCGCGTCAGCGCCGCGACGCCCTCGCTGCGCGAGGAAAAGACATCGGAGAGTTCGCCGGTCATGGTGACGGCGTGGCGGTCGACCGCCTCGACCTCGGCGAGGATCGTCGCCAGCGCGTCGTCGAGCCGGTCGAGGCCCTGCCAGATCGGGCTCGGTTCCTGCCAGACCTTCACGATACGGTCCCCGTCGGCGAGCGCCGCCTTCAGATGCGCGCCGCCCACGTCCCACCCCAGCACTCTCGTCATGCCTTGCCCGTCCGTTTCTGCTACGGCCCTTCCTATAGCATCGAACGACGGCGGCGCGAGCCGAAGGCAACATGCAGATCATTCCGGTACTCGACATCAAGGACGGCGTCGTGGTTCGCGGCGCCGGCGGCGACCGGGCCAATTACCGGCCGATCGTCACCCCGCTCGCCGCCGGCGCCGAACCGGTGGCGGTGGCGAAGGGGCTGATGACGCTGGCGGATTTTCCCGCGATCTACATCGCCGATCTCGACGGCATCGAGGGCAGGGCCCCGAACGCGGCGGCGCTGGCGGACCTCCTGCAGGCGTTTCCGCAGACGCAGTTCTGGATCGATGCCGGGGTTCGGACGCGGTCGGATGTGGAAGGGATCCTCCAGGTGCCGCGCCAGGTCGCGGTGATCGGATCGGAATCGATCGACGATGCGTCCGTCGCGGCGGGCTTTGCCGGCGAGGGCCGGGCGGTGCTGTCGCTCGACTTCCGGGGCGATGAATTTCTGGGCCCGGCCGATCTTCTGGAAGACGCCGCATGCTGGCCGCAGCGCGTCGTCGTCATGACGCTGGCGAAGGTCGGCAGCGGCGCCGGGCCGGACCTCGCACGGCTGGCGGATATCGCCGGGCGGGCGGGAGGACGCAGCGTTTTCGCCGCGGGTGGCGTCCGTCATTCCGGTGACGTCGCGGCGCTCTGGGCTGCCGGCATCGCCGGCGCGCTGGTGTCCACGGCGCTGCATGACGGGCGGCTCGACGTCGCCAGCCTCAAGCAGGGCGCCTAGTCCATCCGCTGACACGCCGCCATGTGCCGCAACGCTTCGGCCACGAAAAAGGGGCCACGGGGCCCCTTCCTGTCGTCGTCCTCGGATGGAAGACCGGGTTCTACTGGAACCCGAATTTGGCGGCCAATCGCCGGAGAAGGCCGGCGGGCATCGCCGGCTTGGTGTCTTCCCCGGGATGGTCTCTTGTCTAAGCCCCGGCGAACGGATGGGATGCGGTACCCTTCTTGGCTACGACTTCGGCGGCGGTCGGCGTGCCCTTGATGGCGCGCTCGATGGATTCCATCGTCGCCTGGTAGTTGTAGTCGCGGATCTTGGCGTCGTCCTCGGCTTCCCAGTGGATGAAGACGCCGACGCAGATGAACAGGTCGTCGGCTTCGGCAGCCGGGATGATGCCCTTCTCGACGGAATCGGCGACGGCGCGCGCGACGGCGGTCTGGGCTGGGCCGAACATCTGGACGGCCTGCTTGGCGCCCTTGATGGTGACCTTGTTGAACATCACGGTGTTCGGCTTGCAGGGAAGGTTCGGCGCGACCACGGCGAGGAGGGTGGTGAAGCCGTCCTTGTTGTTGGTCAGCGAGTTACAGAATGCCGATTCCGCGGCCGAACCCCGGGGTCCGATGATCAGGTCGATGTGGGCAACTTCGTTGCCTTCGCCGACGAGCGATTCGCCGACCATCACTTTGTTGATGGTTGCCATGAGCAGTTCCTCCAAAAATACGTTGCGCTAACCTGCCCGGCGTTGTTGCCGGCCGGCTAAGAACTTCCGAATCCAGAAAGGCCAACCATTCGCCACGACCTGTGGGGTCGTAACGGTGCCGTCCTCCCTTTCGCCAGACCCTTCGGTCCGGCAACGGCTACCCTTGTTGGCGGCGTCCCCCAGGGGACCGGTTAGCCAGATAGCGCCGGAGTCAAGATGGACCCCGATGGCCGACAGTCAATCATTCCCACCATGCTTCCGCAAGGAATCTCGCAAAAAGACTGGCAACCGTCAGGTCGGCGGAGGTCCCGGGATTGAGCTTCTCGCGCTTCAGTTGAGCGTCGAAGGCGAGGGCTGCCGACAGCGCGTCGGCGGGCTCGGTGATCAGCCCCAGGCCATGGGTGAAATCGGCCATGCGCAGGCGCAATGCCTCGGCGCACGGCTCGCCATATTTGCGCGCGACGTGGCTGTCGGGAAAGCAGCTGGCGAAGGCGAGATAGGCGTCCAGCGCGGGGCCGAGCCCGGGGGCGGCGGGCGCCCCTTCCGAGGCCCTCAGCGCCGGGAGGCCGATGTCGAAGATGTCCGCGAACCCGTCGGCATATTGGCGCGCGACGAGATCGCGGCCGCTGGCGAGCCGCATCGCCGCGACGAGGCCGATCGACGGCGGTTGGCGGACGTCGTGCTCGGCGGCTTCCCCAAGGCCGCCGGGGGAGGCGAGGGCGATGGCCGCGAAGGCGTCCGCCGCATCCTTCGCCGTGAGTTTCGCGAGCACCTGCGCCAGCGCCGCGCGCAAGGCCTCCACGCCACGTCCGCTCGCGGTCTCGGCGGCGGCGGCGAGCGGCGCGGCGAGCAGCAGGATGCCGAGATTGGCGTTGACGCCGACCGATGTCCAACTGGCTTGCGTCGCCCCGAGAATGCGCGCGCCGACCCCGGCGCCCGGTTGCGCAACGAACGGCGCCGCTGCCGCGGCCGCTGCCTCGAAGGTGGCGGCTTCCATGCCGTGGCCGGGGGCGAAGCGATGGACGTTGCCGGGCTTGACCGCGTCCAGTTCGGCGCGGCAGGCGGCGAGGAAGGCGGCCTCGATGGCGCCTGGCTCGAGGCTCATGACGCCGCGAGGGGCTCGGCCGCCGCCGCCGCACTCCGGCCGGTCGCCGCGATCCGCGCCAGAAGATCGGTTGCGCGGATGCCGGCGATGTCCTTGCCGCTGGCGCGTTTCAGCCCGGTCCAGGCCGGCATCGAATTCACCTCGATGACCTGCGCGCGCCCGGCCTCGTCGCGCAGCAGGTCGACGCCGCAGAAATCGCCGCCGACGGCTTGGGTCGCGGCGATCGCCAGGGCCTCGAATTCGGGGTCCGGCGGCATCGGCAGCGCCTCGGCGCCCTGCTTGATGTTGGTGATCCAGCCGGCGGATTCGCGCCGCATGGCGGCGACGACTCGCCCGTCGGAGACGAGGATGCGGATGTCGGCGAAGCGGCCGTTCGTGGCCACGCCGGCGAAATGCTGCAGATAGTAGACGCCGCCGGCGGTCTCGGACTCCGCCGGCAGGTCGGCCTCGGCGGCGATCAGCTTCAGCCCTTTGCCCTGCGCCCCGAACAGCGGCTTCAGCACCATCGGCCGGGCCTCGCGGGCGATGAGCCGGGCCGCCTCCGCTCTTGTCTCGACAGCGTAGCTGCGGGGGCTGGGAACGCCGGCGCGCGCCAGCAGGAAGCTGGTCGTCGACTTGTCGACACAGTTCTCGACGGCTTTTGCATCGTTGGACACGATGACGCCGACGCGCGACAGCGCATGCAGCACGCCGAGCCGCCGCGTCACCTGCTCGAAGCTGCCGGCGTCCATCGTCCGCAGGCACACCGCGTCCGGCAGGGCGTCCGGGAAGCCCGGTATCGCCAGCCCGTGCGGCGCGCCGGTGTCGAAGCCGATCGCCGCAAGCTCGACGACGCGGATCTCGGCGCCGCGATCGCCGAAGGCGCGGATCAGTTCGCGTGCATGCCGGTCGATCCCCGCGGTGACGAGGAGGATTCGCGGGACTTTTTTGGCCTGCGGCGCCGGGATCTGCATGGTCGGCTCAGCCGAAGGAGGCGTCGACGAGGGCGGCGTGGATTTCCCCGCCCCGGAACGTCTCGCCGGTCTCGAGCGCCACCACGGCGACTTCCGCCGGCGAGAACAGCATCGGGTCGATCTTGTAGAAATCGCCGTCATACTGGCGAAAGATTTCGGCGAAGGGCGTGCCGTGGTCGCTGGCGGTGGAACTCGGCAGATTCTCGGCGAGACGCCGGGCCTCCGACGCCGGGCCGTTGACGTGCAGCAGGATCCGCCCGCCATAGATGACGGCGTCGTTGGTGCGGCCCATGGCGGTGATGAAGTCCGGATGCGGCGGCGGCAGCGGCGCCGTGCCCATGCCCTCGACGATCTGCGTCAGGTCGAATTTCAGCTCGTGCGCCTTGTGCAGCGCCACCTCGACGACGCGCCCGACGATCTGCACCGAGCCGGCAAGGCTCTGGGTCGGGGCGTAGACGATGGTGAGGTTTTCCGGCGCGACGTCGCAATCGGCGGCGATGCGGCGGACCAGCGGCTCCGGCGGCGGGCCGCCGGCCTCCAGCACCAGCACGGCGAATTCGCTGCGGTCGGCATAGGCGATGTCCTTGAACAGCGCCTCGCGGCCGGCCAGCGCCCGGGCGGGGCCGGAGCCCATGGAGAAATAGCTCTCCTCGCCTTCCTCGCTGACGAGCTGCCAGCCGGCATACTGGCTGCCGAGGCAGGCGATGACGGGGCTCGCGGTGCGCGCCGTCAGCGTGAACGGCCAGCGCGCCAGACCGGGCGACGTGCCGATCGCCACCTCGCCGAGGCCGCCGAGGCAGATCTCGGTCATCAGCCGCCCGGCCTCGAGGCTGCCCTGGACGCTGGCGCCGGCATCGATCAGCGTTTCGCCGGCAGCGCCGGTGGCGAACGCGACGCGCAGTTCGGCGGCCCGCGCCCGCATCGTCTCGATCAGCGGGAGCGCCCCCGCATTGACCGACAAGGTTTCCGTCCGGCTCATGCCGCTTTCCTCTCGAATCGTTCTCTCAATTCCGCCACGCGCCGTTCGAACAGCGCCGTTGCGGCCTCTTCCGTTTCCGCCTCGGCGACCACCGTGCACAGCGGCTGGCCGGCGGCAAAGCTTGCCGGCGGCGTCGTGCGGTCGCGGCTGAAATCCGGCCAGGCAAAGCCCGCCGGCAGATTGATGTCGCTGTCCGCCCAGGCAAGGCCCGCGGCGCGGATCGCCCCGGGGCCTGATACACGCTCCGGCAGTTCGCCGCGACAGGCCGCCAGATGCAGCGCCAGCAGCGGTTGGGCCGCGCTCTCGAAGACGTCGAGCGTCGCGCCGGCCCTTGCGTTGATCTCCAGCAGCTCCGGCCCGTCCGCTGAGAGGACGAAATCGGCGCTGGCGAGGCCGACGAGCGGCAACCGCGCGTGGATCGCCGCGACCGCGGCCTGCATTGCGGGCCCTCGCGGTCCCGGATCCGCGAGCGGCCCCACCGCGCCGCCATAGCGGTAGGGCTCGGCGGTGGACGGGGCGGTCCACTGCCGCGTGAAGCCGAGGAAGGCGCAGCGTTCGCCGGCCGCCACGAAGGCGAGCGAGACGTGATCGCCGGCGACGAAGCGCTGGTAATACCGGTCCGGCGCCGGCGGATGATCACCCGCCACGACATGGCTGCCGCCAGCGCCGCCGATCTTCTTCGACAGCCAGTTGGCGGGATCGGCGGGCGGATCACGGCTGATCGGCGGATGCGGAACACCGGCCTCCGCACACAATGCGGCGAAGGCTTCCGGGTATTTCAGCCGTCGCTGCGTGCTGGCATCCGTCCCGAGGATCGGCCAGCGCGCACCGATCGCCGCCAGCAGTTCCGGCCGGTCCTCGAAGCCCGCACCGTAGACGAAGCCCACCGGCGCCATGCCGTCCGCCAGGCGTTCGAGCGCCACGATCAGCGCGTCGGCGTCGAACCCGTCCGGGTAGTGGCCGTGCAGCACCTCGCTGCGAAGGGCGGCGGCCGCCAGGTCGCTGTCGCCGAAGAAGTCGAGCGCCAGCGCGTCGATCCCTGCGAGCCGGGCGCTCTCGGCGATCTGCCGCGCCGAGAAGGCAGCGACGAGGACGGAAGGCCGGTCGCTCACGACACGAGCGTTCGCGCAAGCTGGAAGGCGTCGCGGAAGTCGAGAACCTGCGGTTCCTTCGCCTCGATCATGCGCTTCAGCAGCCCATATTCGGTCTTGGACTTCATCGGCCCGACGGCCAGCGCGCCGATGCCGAGTGCGTCAGTGCCCGGGATCGGCTCCTCGTCGGCCATCACGTCGATGCCATCGAGCCCCAGTGGCGGCACGGCATTGACGTCGGCCGCCACGAGCAGCCGCGTCGCGGCCTTCAACTGGTCGGCGCCGAGCACCTGGACGCCTGCCTTGGCGGCCGAGAGGATCACCTCGACCTCCTTGACGATCGCCGTGTTCTTCTCGTCGCTCGACCCGTCCACCGCCTCGACGTCGGCGCCGAAGCGTTCCTTCATCTCCCGGGCGCGCGCCTCGACCCGCTCCAGTCCGCTATAGCCGACGATCTTGACCTTCGCGCCTTCCAGCGCGGCGATCACGGCGGCGCAGTAGCCGACGACGCCGGTGGCGCCGAAGACGGCGATGGTGACGTCCTTGAGCGCCTTCTGCTTCTTGTTCTTCAGGGTCCGTTCGACGCAGGCGACCATCGCCGCGGCCGTGGTGAACGAACCGGCCGGGTCGGCCATGATGTTGCAGCCGAAGGGCGGCACCAGTGCCTTCCTGGCCGCATCGATCATGTCGAGCGCCAGCACCGCGTCGTCGCCGCCGAAAAACACGGCGCTCCGCACGCCGACATTGGGCGGGCGCGAGAAGATGATGTCCTGGACGAGATCGCCGATGTCGCCCAATTCGACCTTCTCATAGGGCAATACCGCGTCATAGCCGGCGTCGAGCGCCATGTTCACGTCGAACGGGCTGACGTGCTTGTGCGGCGTCAGCATGTGCAGGATGTTCTTGTCGGCCATGGTTTTCCTCCAGTTCGCTATCGGTTACCCGCGATACGGGCGTCGGAATTGTCGATGTGGGGCGGCGGACTTCAGCCGGTGCCGGCGACGCGCCGGAGCGGCGAGCGCTCGATGCGCGCGCCGCCATTGCGGCCGGCGACGACGCGCAGCGTCAGCCCCGCCTCCGCCACCGCGTCAGAGACGGTGCGCGACAGCCGATCGGCTTCTTCCGGCGAGGCCGCGAAGGCAAAGCCGGTCGGGCCCCAGGAACTCTGCCCGATCCCGTGGGCACCTTCGGCGGCGAGCATGGCGCATATCCGCGCCACCGCCGGGCTGGTGAAGACACCGCCCTGGGCCGGAGCAAAATGGCTGCCGACCATCTGCTGGATCGTCGCGATGGCAGCGCCGAAACCGGCGATGTCGGCCTCCGCCAGCGCGGGCAGCGCCTCGAGCAGCACGAGGCGGCAGATCAGGGCCGTGTCGATCTCGGCGAAGGCCGGCAGGCTGGCGAAGGCCTTGAGCTCGTCCTCGCCGTGAAACCCTTCGGTGCGGGGGTCGAGGACCAGCAGCACCCGCCAGGCGTCGGGAAACGGCAGCCGGGCGATGATCGGCGGCGGCGCGTCGGTCGGCCCCTTGCCGCCGTCGACCGCCACGCCGCCGGCGCTGAGGAAAGCGGCGCCGAGGCCGGAGCGATTGCCCCGCCCGAGCCGCGCGGCATCGCCGGCGGGGTCCGGCGCCAGGCCCTCGATCGCCCGCAAGGCGGTCGCGACGGCCAGAGCGAGCTGGGTGCCGGAACCGAGCCCGGCATGCGGCGGGATGGTTTCCAGAAACGTGAGTTCATAGCGCCGGTCGCCGAGGCCGAGATGCCGGCGCATGGCCTGGAGATGGCCGAGGGCGCGCTCGGCCTCCGGCCCGTCGGCCCGATCCTCGGGCGCATGGCGGATCGACAGGCGGGTCGCCGGCTCGGCCAGCGCCAGCCCGATTCCGCCGAATCGCCGGCCCGATCGGCCGCCCGGATCGAGGAAGCCGAGATGCAGGCGCGCGGGCGCCGAGACGCTGACGACGTCCTCTGTCAATTTGTCCCCTGCCTTCCGGGTGCCCGCACCCTATTATCGGGGCAAGCACGGATGCGGCAAGGGGAGATGGCCATGGCAGCGAAGACCTACACCGACCAGGAGGTCACCGAACGGCTGGCGAAGGAGCTGCCGACATGGCGGCTCGAGGACGGCTGGATCCGGCGGACCTACAAGACGCATGGCTGGAAGGGCACGCTGATGGTGATCAACACGGTCGGCCATCTCGCCGAGGCGGCGTTCCACCATCCCGACATCACCGCGTCCTACGCCTGGGTCGAGGTGCGGCTGATGAACCACGCCGCCAAGGGCATCACGGACGCCGATTTCGCGCTGGCCAAAAAGATCGAGGAAGTCGTCAGCTGGCAGCCGGGCAAGGAAGACGGGCCGCTTTCCGGCACGCCGGACGACCCGCGCTTTGCCTATATCAAGTACGACAAGCACTAGGCCGGACGGCGGGGACCTTTGACCTCACCGGTCGGGGCGGTATCTTGGCGCCAGGGCACAGGAAGCGATTCGTTTTGAACCATGCATGGATCGACGGCCGGCCGGGATCGGAGCCGGAAGCCGTCGCTGCTGCGGCAGCGCTCATCGGTGGCAGCCGGTTGCCGGTGGTGACGGGCCTTGCGACCGACATCGCCGGAATCCGGGCCGCCCTCGGCCTTGCCAGGATCGCCGGGGCGGTGATCGACCATCAGGCATCCGCCGCGATCTATCCGGCGGTCACCGCGATCCGCGACAGCGGCATGATGATCGGCGCCCCCGCCGAGATCCGTCGGCGCGCCGACCGCGTGCTGATCGTCGGCGACGCCTTCGCGACGTCGCCCGACCTGCCGGACTTCCTGTTCAGGCATGAGCCCGACCTCGGCAAGGCGACGCGCGGCAAGCGCGAGATCCGCTGGCTCGGCGGACCCGAGAGCAGTGCCGACATTCCGGGCGCCATCGAGCCCGTCGTCTGCCCGGCGGACGGCATCGCCGACGCGCTGGCGATGATCCGCGCCGCCGCCGCCGGTCATCGCTTCGGCGAGGGGCCGATCGCCGGTGAGCAGGCCGAGGCTGTCGCCGCATGGATGAAGGAGGCCGGCTTCGGCTGCGCGATCTTCGCCGTCGCCGGCATGGACGAGCTGGCCATCGAGATGCTGGCCGGCCTCGTCTTCGACCTCAACGCCGAAACCCGCTTCACCAGCCTGCCGCTGTTCGGGCCGGGCCAGGCCTTCGGCGCCGCATTGGCGGCGACCTGGACGACCGGCTTTCCGCTGCGGGTCGGCTTCGGGCGCGGCTTTGCCGACCATGACCCCGACCTCCACGAGGCCGGGCAGCTGATCGCCTCGGGCGAAGCCGATCTCGCCATCCACGTTTCGGGTCTTGCCGGCGCGGCCTCGCCGGAGCCGGAATGGTCGGGCCGGCTGCCGGTTATCGCCATCGGTGGGGGCGCGGCGAGCTGGGCCAATCCGCCAAAGATCCGTTTCGACGCGGCAATGGCGGGGCGCGATCATGACGGCGTCCTCCACAACGAGCGCTTCGGCAGCTTCGTGCCGTTCGCGGCGACACAAACCGGAACGCTGCCGCGTGCCGCCGATCTGCTTGCGGCCATCGCTGCCGCCCTCGGTGACGTGACGACGGGAGCGGCCGCATGAACACGACGACCAACGAGGCCTGCTCATGCTGACGCGTCTGAAGGACGGGCACGTCGTCGATCCCGCCAATGGCGTCGACGCGGTCGTCGACCTCTATGTCGAGGACGGCGTCGTGGTGGATGCGCCGGACGACGGACGGGAAGCGGGCGAGACGATCGACTGCAAGGGCCTGATCGTCATGGCCGGCGCGATCGACATCCATTCCCACATCGCCGGCGGCCACGTGAACACGGCGCGGCTGCTGCTGCCGGAATTTCATCGGGCGTTCCAGGCGCGGCCGGACGCGACGGCGCTGTCGCGCGTCGGGTGGACGACCGAGGAGACGGGCCTGCGCTACGCCGAGATGGGCTTCACCACTGTCGTCGAGCCGGCGATGGCGCCGTCGGCGGCGCTGCACGCGCATCTCGAACTCGCCGATATCCCGATCATCGACAAGGCGACGCTGGTCGTGCTCGGCAACGACGATTTCCTGATGGCGATGATCCGCGACGGCGAGAGCGAGAACGCCATCGAGGACTATGTCGCCTGGACCGTCTCGGCATCGCGGGCGCTGGGAGTCAAATGCATCAATGCCGGCGGCTCGGCGGCGTTCAAGGAAAATGTCCGCAAGTATGATTTCGACGACGAGGTGCCGGATTACGGCGTCACCTCGCGGCGGATCGTCAAGACGCTGCAGGCGGCGGTGACCGGGCTCGGCATCCCGCATCCGCTGCACGTCCACTGCAACAATCTCGGCGTTCCGGGCGATTCCGCGGCCTCGGCCGTGGCCACCATCGAGGCGGCCGAGGGCCAACCGTTGCATCTGGCGCATCTGCAGTTCTACGGCTACGGCACCGGTGGCGAGCGCCGCTTCTCCTCCGAGGGCCAGCGGCTCGCGGAACTGGTGAACCGCACCAAGGAAGTGACGGTCGACATCGGCCAGGTGATGTTCGGCCAGACGGTGACGATCTCCTCCGACGAGCTGCGGCAGTTCGTCGGCCGGGCGCAGGCGAGCCCCGGCAAGGCGGTGATCTACGACCACGAGGCGAATGGCGGCGGCATCGTGCCGATGGACTACAAGCGCTCGAACTATTTCAACGCGCTGCAATGGGCGATCGGGCTGGAGCTGTTCCTGCTGATCGACGACCCGTCGCGGGTGTTCTTCACCACCGACCATCCGAACGGCGCGCCGTTCACCGCCTATCCGGAGATCTTCGCGCTGCTGATGGACCGGAACGTGCGCCAACGCTGGCTGGAGGCGCTGCCGAAATCCGTGCTGGCGATGACGACGCTCGCCGAGATCACCCGCGAATACACGCTGGCCGAGATCGCCACGATGACTCGCGCGGCGCCGGCGCGGCTGCTCGGCACGCCGGATCGCGGCCATCTCGGCACGGGGGCCGTCGGCGACATCGCGGTCTATCGGCCGGGCGCCGACAAGGCGGCGATGTTCGGCAGAGCCGCCTACGTCTTCAAGGACGGGACGCTGGTGGTGAAGGACGGGACGGTGGTGAACCGCACGACGGGGCGGACGCTGACGGTGCGGCCGGAGTCCGACAAGGCAATGGCGCGGCGGCTGGAGACCTATTTCGACGACCGCTATGGCCTGCCGGCCAAGTGGTTCGAGGTGCCGGAGCACGCCATCGGGCGCGATGAACCGTTCAAGGTGGTGGCATGCCGGACATGAAGACCGCCGCGACGATCAACGGCGTCGTCATCGACGACACCTTCGCCGAAGCCTTCCCGATGAGCGGGACGGCGATCCAGGTGACGGCCGACAGCGAGAAATGGGCGCTGGAAGCCGCGCGCTCCTTCACCGGCTTTGCGACTTCGGTCATCGCCTGCGGCTGCGAGGCGGGGATCGACCGGATCGTGCCGCCGGCGGAGACCCGCGACGGCCGGCCGGGCGTGCGCATCCTCTTGTTCGCCATGGACAGAGCCGGGCTTGCCAAGCAGCTCGGCACGCGGCTCGGCCAGTGCATCCTGACCAGCCCGTCTTCGGCCTGCTATGCGGACCACGCGGGCGAGACGAAGATCGATCTCGGCTCGGCGATCCGCTATTTCGCCGATGGCTGGCAGATCTCCAAGAAGTTCGGCGACAAGCATTTCTGGCGCATGCCGGTGATGGAGGGCGAGTTCCTCTGCGAGGCGAAGACCGGAATGACCTCGGATGGCGTCGGCGGCGGCAATCTCCTGTTCCTCGCCCGCACGGCCCGCCAGGCGCTGGCGGCGGCCGAGGTCGCGGTCGCGGCGATGCGCGACGTGCCGGACGTGATCATGCCGTTTCCCGGCGGAATCGTGCGCTCTGGCTCCAAGGTCGGCGGCAAGTACAAGGGCATGATGGCCTCGACCAACGACGCCTACTGCCCGACGCTGAAGGGCGTCACGCCGTCGGCGCTTGGCCCGGAGATCGGCTCGGTGCTGGAGATCGTCATCGATGGGCTCAGCGCCGATGCCGTCGCCGCGGCGATGCGCGCGGGCTTGAAGGCGGCCGTCGATCTCGGGCCGGAGGACGGCGCGCTGCGGATCGGCGCCGGCAATTACGGCGGCAATCTCGGGCCGCATCACTTCCACCTCAAGGATATCGTGCCATGAGCGGCCTGACCTTCCGCAAGAAGGCCGAGCCCGAGCAGCGGCTCGACCTCTCGGTGTTGACGCCGGCCCGGCTCTCGGGCCTGTCGACAGCCGAAATAGCGGCGCTGCCGGTGGGCACGACGCGGCTGCTCGTAACGGTCGGCGACGTGTTCGCCGTCGACGGCAGCGACGCCGCGTCGATCCGCTTCGAGGGCGGATCGGACCGGTTCGACCGGGTCGGCGAGGCACTGGACGGCGGCGAGATCCACGTCGAGGGCGACGCCGGATGGCGCGTCGGCCGGCTGATGCAGAGCGGGCGGCTGACGGTGTCCGGAACGGTCGGCGGCCTTGCCGGCTCCGGCATGGGCGGCGGCTTCCTGTCGATCGGCGGCAATGCCGGCCAGCGTCTGGGCGGACCCATGCCCGGCGAGATGGCCGGCATGCGCGGCGGCGCGATCCGCGTCGGGGGCAGCGCCGGCAGCCGCGCCGCCGACCGGATGCGCCGGGGGACGATCCTCGTCGCCGGCGAGCTCGGCGAAGATGCCGGCAGCCGGATGATCGCCGGGACGCTGATCGCCGGCGGCATCGCCCGCGGCACGCCCGGCCGGCTGATGAAGCGCGGCACGCTGATCCTCTGCGGCGGGGCCGAGCGCCTCGGGCCGACCTTTCTCGATAACGGCCCGGCCGATCTCCTGATCCTGCTTGTGATGGCGCGGGAGCTCGACGCCGGCGCGCTGGCGCCACTGCCCTTCGACGGCGCACCGATGCGCCGGATCGGCGGCGACACGGCGGTGCTCGGCAAGGGCGAGATCTTCCTGCCGGTGTAGCGGGCGAGCGTCCTGGCGTCGCGTCCGGACGCTGATCGCATGGGCCATCTCTCAGTTGGCGCCTGCCACATCCTGTCGCAGCCTGCTGCCGCGCGCTTCTTCCGGCCCTAGAATGGCATCCGGACGACGTCTTCTCCGTAGCTGAGGCACGCGGCATGACGCCGGCAGGGCACCGCATCCGGGAGTGACACGATGATCGACCTGATCCTGACCGTCTGCATGGTCTCAGACCCCTCGTCCTGCCGCGAGGAGCGGCTCGCCTATGAAAGCCGCGGCTCGCTGGCGCAATGCATGATGCTGTCGACGCCATACGTCGCCGCCTGGGTGGGAGACCACCCGCAATGGACGGTCAAGCGGTGGGAGTGCGGCTGGCCGGAAGAGCGCAAGCAGCCGATCTGATCGTGACGCGTCGGGTGCGCTGAAAGATTGCGCAGCTGCCTGTTTCGTGGGCGCAGCTTCGGGCGGGATGACATGCCTGCCGAATTATTGAGCGCGAGGCAGGCCGCGTGACTCCATACTGGGCACCGTGCGGCGGTGCCGGCCCGTGCATCTGCCGAGAATGGCACAGGGTTTGCTCCGTTTCATTCGTAACCCGACCCCGTCGGGGCCGAAACGAGTGGAGATGGCGCATGAACTCACCCTTCAAATGGATCCGGGGCCTTGCTGCCGCGGCGGCAATGACTGGCGTGGCGCTCAGCGGAGCTGCCGCCCAGGACGCCCCCAGCGGCGAGCCGATCAAGGTCGGCGTGCTGCATTCGCTTTCCGGCACGATGGCCATCTCCGAGACGACCCTCAAGGACGTCATGCTGATGCTCATCGACGAGCAGAACAAGAAGGGCGGCCTGCTCGGCCGGCCGCTCGAGGCGGTCGTCGTCGATCCGGCCTCCGACTGGCCGCTGTTCGCCGAGCGGATGCGCGACCTCGTGTCGGCGCAGGACGTCGCGGCGGTGTTCTGCTGCTGGACGTCGGTGTCGCGCAAGTCGATCCTGCCGGTCGCCGAGGAGCTGAACACCGTGGTGTTCTACCCGGTCCAGTACGAGGGCGAGGAATCGTCGCGCAACATCTTCTACACCGGCGCCGCCCCCAACCAGCAGGCGATCCCGGCCGTCGACTATCTGATGGAGGAAGGCGTCGAGCGCTGGGTGCTCGAGGGCACCGACTACGTCTATCCGCGCACCACCAACAAGATCCTCGAGCAGTATCTGATGGACAAGGGCGTCGCCGCCGAGGACATCAAGATCAACTACACGCCGTTCGGCTTCTCCGACTGGCAGACCGAGGTCGCCGCGATCAAGGAATTCGGCTCGGCCGGCAAGAAGACTGCGGTCGTCTCGACGGTCAACGGTGACGCCAACGTGCCATTCTACAAGGAACTCGCCAACCAGGGCATCGCCGCGACCGATATCCCGGTGGTGGCGTTCTCGGTCGGCGAGGAAGAACTGGCCGGCATCGACACCGGCCCGCTGGTCGGGCATCTCGCCGCCTGGAACTACTTCATGTCGGTCGATACGCCGGAAAACGCCGAGTTCATCGAGAAGTGGAAAGCCTTCATCGGCAACGATGAGCGCGTCACCAACGACCCGATGGAAGCGCATTACATCGGCTTCAACATGTGGGTGAAGGCGGTCGAGAAAGCCGGCACGACCGAGGCCGACGCGGTGATCGCCGCCCTGCCGGGCATCGAGCAGGCGAACCTCACCGGCGGCGTCTCGACGATGCTGCCGAACCACCACATCACCAAGCCCGTGCTGATCGGCGAGATCAACGACGAAGGCCAGTTCGACATCGTCAGCGAGACCGAGGAACTGGTTCCCGGCGACGCCTGGTCGGACTTCCTGCCGGAATCCAAGCCCCTCGAGGCTGACTGGACCGACCCGATCAACTGCGGCAACTACAACACTGAGACGAAGACCTGCGGCGGCGCGGCGGCTGCGGCTCAGTAAGCACGCCAAGGTCTGACGAGGCCCGCTTCTCCCAAGAGCGGGCTTCCAGCGGGGGCGGCCATGCGGCCGTCCCCGCCACTGTCTCAACCGGTACAGGACTATTCATGGCCCTTCTTGCGCGCTGGTGCCTCGCTTTCCTCCTGCTGGTGCCGGGCACGATCGTGATGTCGGCGGCCGCGAACGCGCAGGGCGGAGATGCCGCGGCGATCATCCAGAAATTCGGCGGCAAGCAGAGCTTTTCGGACACCGAGGCGGTGATCGCCGAGCTCGCCGCCACCGGCAATGCCGACGTGGCGCGGGCGCTGCGCGCGCTCGGCGACGGCAGCCTCTATTGGCGCGAGAGCGACGAGGCGGTGTTCATCGGCCAGGGCAGCGATCCCGTCACGCTGCTCGATCCGCTGACTGGCGAGGAGGCGGGCACGGCGCCGGCCGGCGATCTCACCAAGGTCCGCATCAAGAATTCCATCCGCAACGACATCACCACGGCGCTCGGATCGCTGACGCTTGGATCTCCCGATCGGGCGCAGCGCATGCGGGCCGCCTCGACGCTGTTTTCCGACGGCGATCCGGCGATGATAGCGCCGCTCGAGGCGGCGATCGCCAAGGAAGAGGACGCGGCCGTCCAGGCGCGCATGGAGGAGGCGCTGGCCGCCGCCGTGCTCGCTTCCGACCGGCCGGCCGCGGAAAAGGCCGAGGCCGCCGCGGTGATGGAAGGGCGCGGCGACCGCGAGGCGCTGACGATGCTCATCCGCTTTGCCGGCGCCACCGACGACCTGGAAGCCAAGGCGGCCGCGGAGCGGGCGATCGCCGCGATCGAGGGCAACATCGCCTTCTGGTACCAGATGCAGAACATCTGGTACGGCCTGTCGCTCGGCTCGGTGCTGCTGCTGGCCGCGATCGGCCTGGCCATCACCTTCGGCGTGATGGGCGTCATCAACATGGCGCATGGCGAAATGGTGATGCTCGGCGCCTACACAACCTTCGTCGTCCAGGAGGCGATCCGCACCAGCGCGCCAGAGCTCTTCGCCTGGTCGCTGGCGATCGCCCTGCCGCTGGCGTTTCTCGTCTCCGGCACGGTCGGTCTGGTGATGGAGCGCTTTCTCATTCGCTTCCTCTACGGCCGGCCGCTGGAGACGCTGCTGGCGACCTTCGGCGTCTCGCTGATCCTGCAGCAGGCGGTCCGCACCATCTTCGGCCCGACCAACCGCGAGGTCGGCAATCCCGAATGGATGTCCGGCGCCTTCGAGGTCGGGATGATGGCGATCACCTGGAACCGGCTGTGGATCATAGTCTTCTCGCTGGTGGTGTTCGCCGGCCTCCTGGTCGTGCTCAACCGCACCTCGCTCGGCCTGCAGATGCGCGCCGTCACCCAGAACCGCAAGATGGCCTCGGCCATGGGCATCCGCACGCCCTGGGTCGACGCGCTGACTTTCGCGCTCGGCTCCGGCATCGCCGGCATCGCCGGGGTGGCGCTCAGCCAGATCGACAATGTCTCGCCGGATCTCGGCCAGGGCTACATCATCGATTCCTTCATGGTCGTGGTGTTCGGCGGCGTCGGCAATCTCTGGGGCACGCTGGTCGGGGCGATGAGCCTCGGCATCCTCAACAAGTTCCTCGAGCCCTATGCGGGCGCGGTGCTCGGCAAGATCGTCGTGCTGGTGCTGATCATCCTGTTCATCCAGAAACGGCCCCGCGGCCTGTTCGCCCAGAAGGGGAGGTTCGTCGACGCATGATCCTCGCGCGATTCCTCGGCCCAAGGGTCTGGTTCCTGGTCGTCGCGCTGGTGGCTGCGGCGGTGCTGGTGCCGGCGGCAAGCCTGTGGCTCCCGGCGGACCATCCGCTGCACGTGCCGCCCTATCTCGTGCCGCTGATCGGCAAATACATCTGCTTTGCGCTGCTGGCGCTCTCGCTCGATCTCGTCTGGGGCTATGTCGGCATCTTGTCGCTCGGCCACGGCGCGTTCTTCGCGCTCGGCGGCTACGCCATGGGCATGTACCTGATGCGCCAGATCGGCCCGCGCGGCGTCTATGGCAACCCGGTGCTGCCCGACTTCATGGTGTTCCTCAACTGGCAGGAACTGCCCTGGTACTGGACCGGCTTCGACCAGTTCTGGTTCGCGGCGATCATGGTGGTGCTGGTGCCGGGCGTCCTCGCCTTCGTCTTCGGCTATTTCGCCTTCCGCAGCCGCGTCACCGGCGTGTATCTCTCGATCATCACCCAGGCGATGACCTATGCGCTGTTGCTGGCGTTCTTTCGCAACGACATGGGGTTCGGCGGCAATAACGGCCTGACCGACTTCAAGGACATTCTCGGCTACCCGATCCAGGCGGCGACGACGCGGGCGGCGCTGTTTTCTGCGAGTTGCATCGCGCTTGCCGTCGCCGTCCTGTTCGTCGGCTGGATCACCCGCTCCAAGCTCGGCAAGCTGATGGTGGCGGTGCGCGACGCCGAAAGCCGCACCCGCTTCATCGGCTGGCGGCCGGAGCACGTGAAGCTGTTCGCCTTCACCGTCTCGGCGGTGATGGCGGGGATCGCCGGCGCGCTCTACGTGCCGCAGGTCGGCATCATCAATCCCGGCGAGTTCGCGCCGGTGAACTCGATCGAGGTCGTGGTCTGGGCGGCGGTCGGCGGCCGCGCGACGCTGATCGGGCCGATCCTCGGTGCGCTCCTCGTCAATTTCGCCAAGAGCACCTTCACCGCCATCGCGCCGGAATACTGGCTGTTCGTCCTCGGCGGCCTGTTCGTCTTCGTCACGCTGTTCATGCCGCGGGGCATCGTCGGCACGTTCGATCATGGCTGGGGCGGCTGGCGCGCCCGCCGTGCGGCGCGCGAGGCGGAAAAGGGCGAGGCCGCGGACGGTCGCATCGCCGCGACGAGCCCGGCGGAGTAGGCGATGAACATGATCGAACCCACGCCACAAGCCACGCCGGCCGTCGTCTCGCCGCACCCTTACGCGAGCGCGCGCCGCGACGAGGCCCTGCGCAATCCGCCGGGCGCGGCGCGGCGGGAAACGCTTCTCTATCTCGACGGCGTCAACAAGAGCTTCGACGGCTTCAAGGCGATCAACAATTTGTCGCTGGTGCTGGTGCGCGGCGAGATGCGCGCGATCATCGGCCCCAACGGCGCCGGCAAGACGACGATGATGGACATCATCACCGGCAAGACGAAGCCGGATTCCGGCGAGGTCTATTTCAACGGCGACGTCGATCTCACCCGCCACGACGAGGCGGCGATCGCCGGCATGGGGATCGGCCGAAAGTTCCAGAAGCCGACCGTGTTCGAGGGCCACACGGTGGAGGACAATCTCCGCCTGTCGCTGGCCGGCTCGCGCTCGATCTTCGCCGCGCTCGTCCATCGCAAGGACGACGGCGAGCGGGCGGCGATCGCGAGGATCCTCGACACGACGCGCCTGTCGGCCAAGCGCCGGACGCTGGCAGCGGACCTCTCGCATGGCCAGAAGCAGTGGCTGGAGATCGGCATGCTGCTTGCCCAGGATCCGGAACTCCTGCTGGTCGACGAGCCGGTCGCCGGCATGACCGACGCCGAGACCGAGGAAACCGCGCGGCTGCTGCGCGAGATTGCCGAGACCCGCTCGGTCGTGGTGGTCGAGCACGACATGCATTTCGTCCGCGAGCTGGCGGTGAAGGTCACCTGCCTGCACGAGGGCTCGGTGCTGTCGGAAGGCACGCTCGACCACGTCTCGAAGGACCCGCGGGTGATCGAGGTGTATCTTGGGCGGTAAGGGCGGTGGCGGCGACTTGGGTGGCGCGGCCGCTGAGGACGGTGCGGGCGGCGTGGTCGGCGTCGGCACCGAGGTCTCCGTCGGGATGCCGCCTCCTCCGCGTCGTCATCCTCGGGCCCCGTCCCGAGGATCCAGGACGGGGGAGGTGGCGAGCCTTGGGCGGACTGTCGTCCGTCCCATGTCGCGGAGCCATTCGGCGGCGCGCGACCGGTGGCGACGTTGCCCTGGATCCTCGGGACGGGGCCCGAGGATGACGAACTGCAGGGGCCCGAGGATGAGGAAAGAGCAAGGCCCGTGGGGCACGAAGGGCCGGCAACGTCCGACATCGACGCCGCCTCAACCCCGCGACAACGCCGTCGCAGCCAGGAACCAGCCATGCTGACCGTCTCCAATGTCGACCTTTACTACGGCGCCGCGCAGGCGCTGCGGGGCGTGTCGCTGGGCGCGAAAAAGGGCGAGATCACCTGCGTCCTCGGGCGCAACGGCGTCGGCAAAACCTCGCTCTTGCGGGCCATCGTCGGCCAGCAGCCGATCAGGGCGGGCGAGATCGCACTGGACGGCCAGAGCCTCGGCCGGCAGGCGCCGTACAACCGGGCGCGCAAGGGCATCGGCTTCGTGCCGCAGGGCCGCGAGATCTTCCCGCTCCTGACGGTGCGCGAGAACCTGCAGACCGGCTTCGCGCCGCTGAAATCCGCCGACCGGACGATCCCCGACCATGTCTTCGAGCTGTTCCCGGTGCTGAAGGACATGCTCGGGCGGCGCGGCGGCGATCTTTCCGGCGGCCAGCAGCAGCAGCTCGCCATCGGCCGGGCGCTGGTGACGCGGCCGCAGCTTCTGGTGCTCGACGAGCCGACCGAAGGCATCCAGCCGTCGATCATCAAGGATATCGGCCGGGCGATCCGCTACCTGAAGGAGCACTCGGGCCTCGCGATCCTCCTGGTCGAGCAGTATCTCGATTTCTGCCGCGAGCTCGCCGACAAGGTCTACATCATGGATCGCGGCGAAATCGTCTTCGAGGGCCCTGCGGAGGGCCTCGACGACCCGGCGGTGCGCCGTCACCTGACGGTCTGACGATCGTCTTGGAAGCGACGCAGCGGCATGCTAGCAATCGCCGACCGCCCGCACCCGGGATGACCCCGGCCGCCACAGGCTGTGCCGCGGTCCCGGGAGGGTCGGCCGTTGCGCTTCGTGTTCCTGTTGCTTGCCCTTGCGGCATTCGGTTCCTCTGCGCGCGCAGAGGAGCTGGTCAAGGCCAGCGATACCGACACGATCGTCGATCTCGCCAGGGGCTTCGGATCCGCCACGATCGAGAAGGGCGACACGACCTACATCAAGGGCCGGATCGACGGCACGGTCTACGCGATCTTCTTCTACGACTGCGACGCGGAAGGCGCCGACTGCAAGAGCATCCAGTTCTATGCGTCGTGGGACGATGCGGTGGTGAAGCCCGACGCGATCAGCGCCTGGAACCGGGACAAGCGCTTCGCCAAGGCCTACATGGACAACGAGGACGATCCGGTGCTGGAGATGGACGTCAACATGCGCCACGGCGTTGCCCGCGCCAATCTCGAGGACACGATCGACTGGTGGCGGATCTCGCTGGAGAAGTTCAAGTCGGACGTGCTGGAACTCTAACCGCGGCAGCGCCGGTCGGGCCGGAGGCCGCGGCGCCGCGGCCGTCGATGGTGCGGCAATGACGTCTGCCGTTGTTGCCGAAAGCACGCCGTCGGATGCGTTTCCTTCGATGCAGCGCGCGGCAGGCGCCGTCGCAGCCGACTTCCGCCTCGTCGCCGGCCGCTCGCGATTGCAACGCCTGCACCAGGCCGGCTGCCTGAAGCTGCGTTTTCCGCGGCTGCCGGCCGCCGAGGCCGAAGCGGTGCTGATCAACACCGCAGGCGGGCTGACCGGCGGCGATCGGCTCGACCAGCAGTTCGGCGTGGCAACAGGCGCGCATTTCACCGTCACCACCCAGGCCTGCGAGCGGGTCTACCGCGCCTCGTCGGGACATGCAGGGGTGACGACGCGCGTCCAGATCGGCGAGGACGCCGGGTTTGCCTGGCTGCCGCAGGAGACGATCCTGTTCGAGGCCGGCGCGGTTCGCCGTTCCCTGACGGTCGAGGCCGAGGCGTCGTCCCGCTTCGTGCTGTGCGAGAGCATCATTCTCGGCCGCGAACGGATGGGCGAGACCGTCGAGAGCGGCCTGCTGCACGAGCGCTGGCGGGTCCGCGTCGACGGCAGGCTGGCCTTCGCCGACGACCTGCATTTGTCCGGCGCCATCGCGGCGGGTACGGCGGGACCCGCCAGCCTTTCCGCAAACCGCGCGCTGGCCACCGTCGTCGCCCATGCTCCGGCCATCGAGACGAAGCTCGCCGCCGTCCGGGCGCTGGTGGGCGCCAGCGGCGGCGCCAGCCTCGTCGGCGGGCTCATGGTAGTCCGCCTGCTGGCACCGACCGGCTTTGCGCTGCGCAAGCGGCTGATTCCGGTGCTCGCGGCACTGGCAAACGCGCCGGTGCCGCGCGTATGGTCGCTGTAACGACACGATGAGGAATCAGGAATGCAGCTGACCCCCCGCGAGAAGGACAAGCTCCTCGTCTCCATGGCCGCGCAGGTCGCCCGCCGCCGCCTCGAACGGGGCGTGAAGCTCAACCATCCGGAAGCGATCGCGCTGATCACCGACTTCGTGGTCGAGGGCGCGCGCGACGGCCGTCCCGTCGCCGAGCTGATGGAAGCCGGCGCCCACGTCATCACCCGCGATCAGGTGATGGAGGGCATCGCCGAGATGATCCACGACGTGCAGATCGAGGCGACGTTTCCCGACGGGACCAAGCTGGTGACGGTGCACGAGCCGATCCGCTGACGCCGACGTGACGGTTCAGCGGGCGCCGCCGGCGTCCGCGTCCATAGCCGTGTCGCCGCCCTCGAGCGCCGACACGGCGATGGGATCGCCCTCTGCAGCGACCTCCAACGGCCTGCCGCCGACGAAGCGGTAGCCCTGCTCGACCCGCGAATAATAGCCGGCGCCGGTGACGCCGCCGAGCGTCACCGTGCGCACCAGCAGCGGCTCGGCATGGCCGGCCGGCAGGCACGCAGCGAAAAGCGTCGCCGCGATCACGGATGATCTCAGCATCTGTCGACTCCAACCTGTTGTCGGCAGCAGGCACCGGTCGTTGATCGCCGGTGCTCCAGCCTGCCTATGCGTCTCGAGCGGCCCTTATCTGTCGAGGCGGGCCGGTTCGAGAGCCTTCTAGCGGGCCGCTGGTTTCCGGAAGTTTGCGGTGCGGTGACGATCTGGCGATATCGTTTCGCAATTGTTTCGACGCTGGCGGGGCTGCCTCGCGTGCGCTGCGAGAAAGGCTTTGACAGCCAGAAGGCGGGCTTACATGATCGCCCCACCCCCGATTCATCAAGGGGGCAAGGACGCGACCCAAACCGGGGCGCCTGTCGATCAAAGAGAGACAAACATGTTCAAGCGCCTTTCGCTCACCATCGCCACGCTCGCTGCCGCGACGGCTCCCGCTTTCGCCCATCTCAATCCGGCTGAGCATGGCTCGTTCATGGCCGGCGTGTCGCACCCGCTGTTCGGCTGGGACCACATCCTGGTGATGGTGGCCGTCGGCCTCTGGGCGGCGATGATCGGCGGGCGGGCGCTTTGGGTCGTGCCGACGGCTTTTGTCGCGATGATGGGCGTCGGTTTCGCCATGGCGGTGGCCGGCTTCCCGCTGCCCTTCGTCGAGCCGGTGATCCTCGCCTCGGTGGTTGCGGTGGGCGTGCTGATCGCCGCTGCCGTGCGGCTGCCGGTCCCGGCCGCTGCCGCCGTCGTCGGCGCCTTCGCGCTGTTCCACGGCTCGGCCCATGGCGGCGAGCTCGGCAGCGCCGGCGCGCTGTCCTTCGGCCTCGGCTTCGTGCTGGCGACGGCCGGCCTGCACCTGGTCGGTATCGGCCTCGGCGTCGGCCTTTCGCGCGTCGGCAGCCCGCTGCTGGTGCGCGGCCTTGGCGCCGCCTCTGCGGTCGCCGGCCTCTATCTGATAGCCGCCTGAGCCACCGGTCCGGAGCGAGCGCATGATCCCCGGCGAAATCATCACCCGCGACGGCGAGATCACCCTCAACGAGGGCGCCGCCGTGGTGACGCTGGAAGTCGGCAATACCGGCGACCGGCCGGTGCAGGTCGGCAGCCACTATCATTTCGCCGAGACCAATCCGGCGCTCGCCTTCGACCGAAACGCGGCCCGCGGCATGCGCCTCGACATCGCGGCAGGCACCGCGGTCCGCTTCGAGCCGGGCCAGACCCGCGAGGTCACGCTCGTGCCCTATCGCGGGTCGCGGACGGTCTTCGGGTTCAATGGCAAGGTGATGGGGCAGCTGTAGACGCGGCTGCCCCATCACTTCGCTCTCAGATCGCCGGACCCTCGTCCGGTGGGCAAGGGTGTTCCTGACGGAGGGGTGAGGCGATGTGTGACCACTGCGTGATCGAAAGCGTCAAGCGGCAGATGCTGAGCCGCCGCAGCGTCCTGGGCGGCAGCCTGGCAGCCGCGGCCGCGAGCGTCGCCGCCCCGGCCTTCGCCCAGGATGCGACACCGCCGGCGGGTGCCGCGCAGGCCGGCCGGGCGCTGACCATCGCCGACATGACCCATGAGCTGTACCCGGAATTTCCGACCTATTTCGGCGAGCAGCAGTTCTTCATGGAACAGAAGTTCTCCTTTGCCGAAGACAAGTTCAATCTCTTCGAGCTGCGGGTGAACGAGCACACCGGCACGCATGTCGACGCGCCGCTGCACTTCTCCGAAGACGGCCAGTCCGTTGCCGAGATCCCGGTCGAGAAGCTGATGGCGCCGCTGGTCGTCGTCGACATCAAGGCGAAGGCCTCGGAGAACCCGGACGCGCAGGTGACGCCCGATGATCTGCAGGCCTGGATCGACGCGAATGGCGACCTGCCGGCAAATTGCTGCGTCGCCATGAATTCCGGCTGGCAGCAGCATCTGGGCACCGACATGTACCGCAATGCCGACCAGGACGGCACGATGCACTTTCCCGGCTTCCATCTGGAAGCCGTGCAGATGTTGCTGGAAGGCTCGGCCGTCGGCATCGCCGTCGATACGCTGTCGCTCGATTTCGGCATGTCGCCGGACTTCGCCGTTCATTACGGCTGGCTGCCGGAAGGGCGCTGGGGCCTCGAATGCATCGCCAATCTGGACGCGATGCCGGCCACCGGCGCGACGCTGATCGTCGGGGCGCCGAAGCATCGTGGCGGGACGGGCGGTCCGGCGCGCGTCTTCGCGCTGACTTGAGACGCCACCATGGCGACCAGCCCGCTGGTGACAGATGAGGACGCCGGCCCCCGCGTCAAAGCGGTGTTCGACGACATCAGGGAAACGCGCGGAACCGACTATGTGAACAATTTCTGGCGGGCGCTGGCCGCCGATCCGGCGACGCTGGAGCGGACCTGGCAGGAGGTGAAGGCGGTGATGGGCGCGGAGGTCGCTCTCGATCCGCTGACGCGCGAGCTGCTCTACGTCGCCGTCTCGGCGACCAGCGGCTGCAGCTATTGCGTCCATTCCCACACGGCTGCGGCACGCGCCAAGGGCATGACCGACGCGCAGTATGGCGAGCTGCTGGCCGTCGTCGGCCTTGCCGCCAAGACCAATCGCCTTGCGGAGGCGCTGCAGGTGCCGGTGGACGAGGCGTTTCTGCGCTAAGCCGTTCGCGTGCCGTCAGTCGCCGTTCGGCTTGGGCGTCGCGCTGGGGCCGGCGGCCATTCCGCGGCGAATGGCGCCGAGATCGACATCGACGGTCGGGGTGGGGATCCGGTAGGCCTGTGGCGAGCCGGCACCCGCCGTCGACTGGAATCCGTCGTCGTCGCCCAGCGTGGTCGTCGCGGCACTGCCGCCGATGCCCGAGCGGGCGAGGCCGTCGACATTCAGCGAGTTGATCGACGAATCGCCTTCGGTCGCGCGGGCCGCATTGGCGTCGGCGCCGCCCCGTGAGCCGAGGCCGGTATCCGGTATGATCGGATCGGTGACGGTTGACCCGACGCCGCTCGCCGACGAGCCGATGCTACTGCCACTGCTGCCGATGCCACTGCTGCCACCGCCGCTGATGCCGCTGCCACCTATGCTGCTGCTGCCAATGCCGCTGCTGGAACCACCGACGCTGCTGGATGAACCGACGCCGCCTGCGGCGCTGCTGCCGGTGCTTCCAACCTGGGCGAGGGCCGGAAAGGCGAAGAGGGCGGCTGCGACGCCCATCGTGATGGCGGGGGATGCACGCATGGGGAGCGCCTTTCGGTTGCTGGCGAGAGCCGAGACTAAATCTGCCTAAGGGCAACTCCAACCATCCGCTGCAGTTCCGTCGCGTCCCGAGCCAGCCCTATCGCCGGATGATCGCCCGGCCGTTGGACCGGCCGCGCGTCACCGCGCTGCCGCCGATGGCGTTCGGCCCGCTGCGGGCGAAGTCGCCGGCATTGATGTCGTTGAGGTCGGAGCGGCCTTCCGTGGCCCGGCGCTGGATCGAGCTGCGGTTCGCTTCGCTGCTGCCCCGCGGCACGACGGGCTGCAGATAGCTGTCGTCGAAATCCTTGCCGTAGACGCGCTCCTCGACCGTGTCGCCGAAGACGTCGGCGCCGGGAACGCGCGGCCCGGCGCCGCGCCGCGGGGCGCCGTCGATGCGCATGCCGGACACCGACGAGCCAGGCACGCTGCCCATCGGCCCGGGATCGAAGGCCTGGGCGAGCGCCGGGGAGGGTGCGAGCAATGCGGCAAGAAGCGCCATGCGGATCATGATGGTTCCCTGGGGGGGCCTGACGTGCGGATGTCCCGCCTCTGGCAGTTTCGCCGCAAATGGCGATAGCGGGAAGACAAGCTTTCGCGACCGATCTAAGGTTGGCGATGCTGCGCCGCAATGGCGCGTTCGTGCCGTCTCCCCAGCTGTCCGGAGTGATTGCCCATGCCCGCCAGGATTGCCCGCTCCTCCTATGCCGCGATGTTCGGCCCGACGACCGGCGACAAGGTCCGGCTCGCCGACACCGAACTGTTCATCGAGGTGGAGAAGGACTTCACCATCTATGGCGAGGAAGTGAAGTTCGGCGGCGGCAAGGTCATCCGCGACGGCATGGGCCAGTCGCAGCACACGCGGGCGGAGGGCGCCGTCGACACGGTCATCACCAACGCGCTGATCCTCGACCATACCGGCGTCTACAAGGCCGATATCGGCCTCAGGGACGGGCGCATCTGCGGCATCGGAAAGGCCGGCAATCCCGACACCCAGCCGGGCGTCACCATCATCGTCGGCCCCGGCACCGAGGCGATCGCCGCCGAGGGCAAGATCGTCACCGCCGGCGGCTTCGACAGCCACATCCACTTCATCTGCCCGCAGCAGATCGAGGAGGCGCTGTTCTCCGGCGTCACCACCATGCTCGGCGGCGGCACCGGCCCGGCGCACGGCACGCTGGCGACCACCTGCACGCCGGGGCCCTGGCACATGGCGCGCATGCTGCAGGCGGTGGACGCGATGCCGATGAACATCGGCTTTTCCGGCAAGGGCAATGCCTCGTTGCCGGCGGCGCTGGAGGAGATGGTGCTGGGCGGCGCCTGCGCGCTGAAGCTGCACGAGGACTGGGGCACGACGCCGGCGGCGATCGACTGTTGCCTGTCAGTTGCAGACGACTACGACGTGCAGGTGATGATCCACACCGACACGCTGAACGAGAGCGGCTTCGTCGAGGACACGGTCGCGGCCTTCAAGGGGCGCACGATCCACGCCTTTCACACCGAGGGCGCCGGCGGCGGCCATGCGCCGGACATCATCAAGGTCTGCGGCCTGCCGAACGTGCTACCGTCCTCGACCAACCCGACCCGGCCCTACACGGTGAACACGCTCGAGGAACATCTCGACATGCTGATGGTCTGCCACCATCTCGACGCGTCGATTCCCGAGGACATCGCCTTCGCCGAAAGCCGCATCCGCAAGGAGACCATCGCGGCCGAGGACATTTTGCACGATCTCGGCGCCTTCTCGATCATCGCCTCGGACAGCCAGGCCATGGGGCGCGTCGGTGAGGTGATCATCCGCACCTGGCAGACCGCCGACAAGATGAAGCGCCAGCGCGGGCGACTGCCCGGCGAGACCGGCGACAACGACAATCTGCGCGCCCGCCGCTACATCGCCAAATACACGATCAACCCGGCGATCGCGCAGGGCATGTCGAAGGAGATCGGCTCGATCGAGGTCGGCAAGCGCGCCGATCTCGTCGTCTGGGACCCGGCCTTCTTCGGGGTCAAGCCGGGCCTGGTGCTGCTCGGCGGCATGATCGTCGCCGCGCCGATGGGCGATCCCAATGCCTCGATCCCGACGCCGCAGCCGGTGCATTACCGGCCGATGTTCGGCGCCTTCGGCAAGGCGGTGGGGGCGATCGGCGTCACCTTCGTCTCGGCAGCCGCGATGGGCACGGGGCTGCGCGAGACGCTCGGCTGCGACAAGCAGTTCCTCGCCGTGGAAAACACCCGCGGCGGCATCTCCAAGGCCTCGATGATCCTCAACGACGCGGTCCCGTCGATCGAGGTGAACCCCGAGACCTACGAGGTGCGCGCCGACGGCGAATTGCTCACCTGCGAACCGGCCACGGAGCTGGCGATGGCGCAGCGCTATTTTCTGTTCTAGCTTCGATCCGCGAAACCGACCGCACGGGAGCAGGCCATGTCGACGCTCCGTACCCAGGCGCCAAAGGACGACGAACGGCAGGCCGAACCGCCGGCCGGCTACGACGTCGATTTCCATCGGTGGACGGTGATGCAGGCAAAGGCGCTGCGAGACGGCCGGTGGCAGGCACTCGACATCGCCAATCTGGTGGAAGAGGTGGAAGGCTTGGGCAAGTCGGTCCGGCGGGAGATACGATCGCGCCTGATCGTTCTGCTGCAGCATCTGCTGAAGTGGCAGTTCCAGCCTGCCCGTCGCTCGCCCAGCTGGCGGGCGACGATCCGCGAGCAGCGCAGGGAGATCGCGCAGGAACTTCGCGAGAGCCCGAGCCTCGCCCGCTATCCGCAGGAATGCCTGGCGGACCAGTACGACATCGCGCGGCTGAAGGCGGCCGGCGAGACGGAACTGCCCGAGGAGACATTCCCGGCTGGCTGCCCGTTCACTATCGAGCAGGTTCTCGACGAAGCGTTCTATCCCGAGGCCTAGCGGGGGCGTCGGGACGATCGACCAGGGCATCCAAGCGTGACGCGCTGCAAGACAAAGCATGGGAGGGAGATCATGATGAGACGGTTCGCCATGGCGATCGCAGCCGCGCTGGCGTTGGTGGCGCCTGCCACGAACGCGCAGACGTTGACGCCGTTGACGCTGGAACTGCCAGGGACGGCCGAGCGGACCACCGTCGCCTATGCCTGCAAGGCGGGTGCCGACGCGGAGGCGACGCCGCTGTCGGTCGAGTACATCAACCTGCCGGGCAACAATTTCGCGCTGCTGCCGATCGACGGCGAGCCGACGCTGTTCGTCGGGGTGCTGGCCGGATCGGGCGCCAAATATGTCGCCAAGGACATGGTGTGGTGGACGAAGGGGCCGCGCGGCGACCTCTACAGCGAGCGGACGCCCGATGCAGCCGACCGGACGGTCTGCCAGGTGCAGCGCTAGGGCGTCTGGCTTGCCGGGATCGACTGCTGCGCGAACGTCAGTGCGCGCCCGCGACGCTGGCGTGGACGGCTGGCAGGTATCCCGCCGCCAGGGACGCGACGGTCGGCGCCGGCGTGATCACCGTGACCACGCCGGGCGGAATGGGCGCGGTCGCGTCATAGCCGCCGAACGTCCAGCGTCGCAGGCGGCCCCGCCAGACGAGCCATGGCTCCGCCTCGACCAGGACGAAGATGCCGTCCGGCAGGTCGGCGGCGGGCCGCTCGTGCCGGATCTGCGCCCGGCTCCGGCGGTCGACCCGGGCCGTGTGCAGGGCGGCGTCCATCGCGACGGCGGTCGGTCGATCGTCGCTCCCGTTCGCCGTCACCCACGCGGCACGAAACGCGTTGAAGTCGGCGCGGCGGCATTCGGCGCAGGGCCGGTGACCCGCCGCCAGCGATGTCGCCTCATCGAGGAAGAACAATTCGGTATAACGGCCAGGCGCCATCAGCTTGCGGCGACGCTCCTTGAACTGCAGCGTGCAGGCGATCCAGGCCTTGTGCTTCCAGCGGCTCGTTCCGAGCCGGCGCTTGTCGTCGTGAAGGATGCCGCGATTGCCCATCAGCGTGCCGCGGGCGGGATCGGCGACGATCTCGCCGAGCGGCGTCACGCGGTTCTGCAGCGTCATCGCGGCACCCCTTTTCGTCCGGTGCTGGTGATCGCACTGGCGGCGGCCGGCCGGCGAAGTATCTTAAGCGCAAATCGCAAAGGGAATCACGGAATGATCGTGGGTGCTTCGGTCAGGCGAGCGGGCGAGTGGACGGCGGAAGCCGACACCATCACGCTGGACGAAAGTGCGCGGCATCGCCGGCGCATGGCGATGGTCACCGATGGCGGCATAGCCTTCCTGCTCGACCTCGCCGAGGCGACGCTGCTGCGGGACGGCGACGCGATCGAGCTCGACGACGGGCGGCTGGTGGCGGTGAAGGCGCGGCCGGAAGAGCTCTACGCGGTCAACGGCCGCGACACCCGGCATCTTCTCGCCATCGCCTGGCAGATCGGCAACCGGCATCTGCCGGCGCAAATCCTCGACGACCGCATCCTGATCCGGCGCGACACGGTGATCCGCGAAATGCTGGAAGGGCTCGGCGCAAACGTGACGGAAACCGAGGCAGGGTTCGATCCGGAAGGCGGCGCCTATGGCGGCGCGCACGAAGCGCATGGGCACGAGCCCGTGCCGGACTTCATCGACCGGTGAGCGCAGCTCCGCCCGGCCTCGCCCCCGACCAACCGAGCAGCGGAATAGCCCGCCCGTCGCTGCCGCAGCTGCTGACGCTGTTCTCGCCGGCCTTCCCGATCGGCGGTTTCGCCTGGTCGCACGGGCTGGAATCGGCCGTCGCCGAGGGCATCGTCACGGATGGGGACGGGGTCGCCGCGTGGGTCGGGCTGCTGCTCGACCGGGGCAGCGGCTGGAACGACCTGGTGCTGATGGCCGAGGCGTTCCATGCGGCGGCGGCAGGGGACCGGGAGCGTTTCGTCTCGGTGGCGGAACTCGGCGTCGCGCTGGCAGGCAGCGCCGAGCGACGGGCCGAGACGCTGGCGCTGGGCGCGGCCTTTACCGAAGCGTCCGCGCATTGGGCCGGTGAGGGCAGCGGACCAGGCATCGAAGCGTCGGCCAGCGGCCTTGCCGCGGTCACGGCACCCTGCGGCGGACTGCCGTACCCGGTCGCCGCCGGTCGGCTCGCGGCCATGGCGGGGCTGCCGCTGGATGACACTTTGGTCGCCTACGCTCATGGCTTTGCCGCCCCGCTGGTCTCGGCCGCGGTCCGGCTGGTACCGCTGCCGCAAAGCATCGCGGTCCGCGTGCTGCACGGGCTGGAGCCGGCGATCGGCGACGCGGCGAACCGTGCGGCAAGCGCGACGCTGGACGATCTCGGCTCCTCGGCGCTAGGGTCCGACATTGCCGCGATGCGGCACGAAACCCTGCACACGAGGCTGTTCCGCTCATGATCTCGAAACACGGCCCGCTGCGGGTCGGCATTGGCGGCCCCGTCGGCTCGGGCAAGACGACGCTGGTCGAAAAGCTCTGCAAGGCGGCGCGCGACACCTGGTCGATCGGCGTCGTCACCAACGACATCTACACGCGCGAGGACGCCGAGGCGCTGGTTCGCCTGCAGGCACTCAGTTCGGACCGGATCATCGGCGTCGAGACCGGCGGCTGCCCGCATACCGCCATCCGCGAGGACGCCTCGATCAACATCGCGGCGATCCGCGACCTCAACGCCCGCCATCCGGATCTCGACCTGGTGCTGGTCGAATCGGGCGGCGACAACCTGGCCGCGACCTTCTCGCCGGATCTCGTGGACCTGTCGATCTACGTCATCTCGGTCTGCCAGGGCGAGGACATCCCCCGCAAGGGCGGGCCGGCGATCACCCGCTCCGACTTGCTGGTGATCAACAAGACCGACCTCGCCCCCTATGTCGGCGCCGACCTGGAGCGCATGCGGTCCGATGCCGCCAAGGGGCGCGGCGACGGCGCGACGATCTTCGCCGATCTGTCGCGGGCGAGGGGGATCGGCGACATCTTGGCGTTCCTCGTCGCTACGGGCGGCTTGCCGGCAGTCGAGCACGCCGCGTGACGCGGCTGTTCCTGAAGGACCCGCTGGCGATCCTCGCCGATGGCGCCGAGGGCGGTATCGTCGTCGAAGACGGGCGCATCGCCGAGCTTGTGCCGGCCGGTGCGGCGCCGGCGCAGCCGGTGGACGCGGTCTTCGACGCTTCCCGGCACGTGGTCCTGCCGGGCCTCGTCAACACCCACCACCATTTCTACCAGACCCTGACGCGGGCGCATCCGGCGGCGATCGACAAGGAACTGTTTCCCTGGCTCACGAGCCTCTACCCGATCTGGGCGCGGCTCGATCCGGACAGTTTCCGCCTGTCGGTGCGGCTCGCCCTGACCGAACTGCTGATGTCCGGCTGCACCACCGCGGCGGACCATCATTACCTCTTCCCGAAGGGGCTCGAGAACGCCATCGACATCGAGGCGGAGGAAGCCGCGGCGCTCGGCATCCGCATGACGCTGACCCGCGGCTCGATGAATCTGAGTCAGAAGGATGGCGGCCTGCCGCCGGACACCGTGGTGCAGGACGAGGACGCGATCCTCGCCGACAGCGAGCGGCTGATCGGGCGCTGGCACGACCGTACCGACGGGGCGATGACGCAGATGGCGCTGGCGCCCTGCTCGCCGTTCTCGGTGACCAAGAGCCTGATGATCGCCAGCGCGGCGCTGGCCGACAGGCACGATTGCCGGCTGCACACGCATCTCGGCGAGACCGAAGACGAGAACCGTTTCTGCGAGGCTACCTTCGGCTGCCGCCCGGTGGATTATCTGGAAGAGGTCGGCTGGCTCGGGCCGCGGACCTGGCTCGCCCACGGCATCCATTTCACGACCGAGGAATGCCGACGGCTCGGCGCCCACAAGGTCGGCGTCTGCCACTGCCCGGCATCCAACGCGGTGCTGGCCTCGGGCTTCTGCCCGGTGAACGAGCTCAAGGCGGCGGGCTCGCCCGTCGGGCTCGGCGTCGACGGATCGGCCTCGAACGATGCGTCCAACCTGATCGAGGCGGCACGGCACGCGCTGATGGTCGGGCGGCTGAACTATCGCTTAGCGGAGGCGATGACCGCGCGCGACGTCCTCGCCATGGCGACGGAGGGATCCGCCGCCTGTCTCGGCCGCGGCGACATCGGCCGCATCGCGGTGGGGCGGCAGGCGGATCTGGCGCTGTTTACCCTCGACGAGCTGCGCTTTTCGGGCGCGCACGACCCGATCGCGGCGCTGGTGCTTTGCGGCGCGACCCGCGCCGACCGGGTGATGGTGAAGGGGTCGTGGCGGGTGGAGGACGGCATGCCGGTCGGCATCGACGTCGCCCGGCTGCGCGCCGAGCATGGCGCCGCTGCACGGCGCTTTGCCTGATATAATCGGGGACCGTTTCCGGCCCCCGATCACGTTTTTGATCGGCTACTCGGCTTCTGCCTCGTCGGTGCCGTCCGGCAGGGCGTATGCGATGACGCTGTCGCCGCGCTTGGTGCCGAGCGAGCCGTGGCCGCCGGCCGCGACCAGGATATACTGCCGGCCGTCTTCGCCCTCGTAGGTCATCGGCGTCGCCTGGCCGCCCGCTGGCAGGCGGGCCTTCCAGAGTTCCTCGCCCGTGGTCACGTCATAGCCGCGCACATAATAGTCGAGCGTGCCCGAGATGAACGCGACGCCGCCGGCGGTCATCACCGGTCCGCCGAGATCCGGCACGCCCATCTTGAAGGGCACCGGGATCGGCGACTGGTCGCGGACCGTGCCGTTCTTGTGCATCCAGACGATCTCGCCGGTGGTGAGGTCGGCGCCGGCGACGTAGCCCCAGGGCGGAGCCTGGCAGGGCAGGCCGAGCCAGGAGGTGAAAGGCGAGAGTTCGACGCCGTAAGGTGCGCCGAAATTCTCGTTCAGCGCCGGCAGCGCGCCTTCCGGCTGGGACTCGTTGATGACGAGATCGGTGTCGTTGTCGCGCGGCACGAGCTTCGAGACGAAGGCGAGATAGGCCGGCGTCGAGAACATCACCTGCCGAACCGGATCGACAGCGACGCTGCCCCAGTTGAACACGCCGAAATTGCCCGGATAGACGAGCGTGCCTTCAAGCGATGGCGGCGTGTACCGCCCCTCGTACTCATACTGCAGGAAGGTGATCCGGCAGGCGAGCTGGTCGAGCATCGTCGCGCCCCACATGTCGGATTCGCGCAGCGCCGGGGGATCGAAGGACAGCGCCGAGACGGGCTGGGTCGGCGCGGTGAAGTCCGGTTCGACGGCGCCGCTCGGCGCCGGCTTCTCGATTACCGGCAGGACCGGCTCGCCGGTGCGCCGGTCGAGAACGTAGACCTCGCCCTGCTTGGTCGGCTGCACCAGCACCGGCACGCTCTCGCCGTCGACGGTGATGTCGAGCAGCGAGGGTTGCGACGGCACATCGAAGTCCCAGAGATCGTGATGAACGGTCTGGTAGACCCAGCGCACCTGTCCTGTGGCAATGTCGAGCGCCACGACGGACGAGGAGAACCGCTCCACGGCCTCGCTGCGGTCGGCGCCCCACTGGTCCGGCGGCTGGTTGCCGAGCGGCACGTAGACCAGCCCAAGTTCCTCGTCCGCGGCGGAGATCGACCAGGAATTGGGCGAGTTCGGCGTATAGGACTGCCCCTCCGGCAGCGGCGCCGTCTGGTCGGGATTGCCCGAATCCCAGGCCCAGACCAGTTCGCCGCTGTCGATGTCGAAGCCGCGGATGACGCCGGACGCCTCGTTGGTCGAGACGTTGTCGAGGACGGTGCCGCCGACGATGATCAGGTCCTCGGTGACGATGACCGGCGAGGTCGAGTAGTACGAGCCGGGATTGACGTTGGGCATGCGCTGCCAGAGGTCGATCTGGCCGGTGCCGCCGCCGAAATTGGCGCAGACGGCGCCGGTTTCGGGATCCAGCGCGATCACGCGGGCATCCGCCGTCGGCATGAACAGCTTGGCGTCGCATGTCGCGGTGTCGCGGGAGGACGTCGTGGCGGCGATCGGCTGGCCGGCGGAAGCCTCCGACGGGTCGGGCTGGTCGTTTGCCGCTGCGCCACCGGTCTGCGGAGCGGTGAGGTTGCCTCCCTGCGACAGCTCGGTTGCCGTGGCTGCCGGCGCTTCGTCGGTGCCGGCCTGCTCGGTGTCGGCGGCTGCGGCTGGCGGCGTCGCGCCGGCCGGGGCCGCTGCATCGGGCACCTCGCTTGCGGTAGCGTCGGGAACGGCAGCCGGCGCGGCAGCAGCCGTGGCATCACCCGGCGGCTGGTAGGAGAGGCCGCGGCAGGTCAGGTGCTGCAGCGCCAGTTCGCCCTGGATCTGCGGGTCGTAGCGCCAGATCTCCTCGCCCGTCGTGGCATTGACGGCAATGACGTTCTGGTGCGGCGTGCAGAGGAAGAGCCGGTCGCCGATCTTGAGCGGCGTGACCTGGAAGGTGGTCTCGGTCGGGTCGCCAGGCTGCGACTCGTCGCCGGTATGATAGTGCCAGGCTTCCTCGAGCTCGCCGACATTGGCCGGGGTGATCTGGGCCAGCGGCGAGTAGCGCTGGCCGGCCTGCGTGCGGCCATAGGCATGCCATTCGCCGTCCGGGATGTCGTAGGTGGGCGCTTCCGCCCTTGGCCCCGGCAGCGAGCCGACGATGTTGTGCTGGTCGGAGAACCACGACGAGACGGCGACGACGAGGGCAACGCCCAGCGCCGCGCTGAGGGCGGCACCGGCGCCATGGGTCGCGGTGGGGCGGCGGTCGCGTCCGTCGAGCGCATCGGCGACGTTGCGCGTGCCGAGGTGCCGCGTGACCCACGGCGTCAGCAGCAGCAGGCCGAGCAGGAAGACCAGGCCGCCACGCGCGGCGAGGGGCCACCAGTCGAAGCCGACTTCATAGAGCGCCCAGACCAGCGTCCCGATGACCACGAGGGCAAAGACGATGAGGGCTTCTGGCCGCCGGAGGAACACCAGCGCGGCCGTCGCGAGGAACGCGATGCCGCAGACCAGATAGTACCAGGAGCCCCCGAGCGTCAGCAGCCAGATGCCGCCGCCGGTCAGCGCCAGTCCGATCAGGGCGAGCAGGCATACTGCGATGAGGGCAACGATGGATCCGATGGATGAGCGCATGTATGGTTCCTTCGCCCGTGCAGCATTCTTTCCGGCATCTGGGGCTCGCTCGACCCATGTCCAGCAGAAAGCTTGCCGATAACTGCATGGGCAGGAAGCGGGTCTTGGACGAACCTGCGTCAGGCGCCGGTAACGGCGTAGGGACGCGGGTAGCCCGCCTCTTCGAGATTGGCCTGCACGCCCCCACGATCGACGACGAGGAAGTCGCTGACCGTGTCCAGCGCGAGGAGCGGATGATGCCAGACGTTGCGGGCGTAGTTCACGCCCCGGCCGTCCTCGACGAGGAAGGCGAGCGGCGCACCGGGGCGTCCGTCCTCGTCCTCCGCGACGACGACGAGAAACGGCGTCTTCTGCAGCGGCACGAAGGCCTGGCTGCCGAGCGGATGCCGCTCCATCATGGCGATTGCCACCGGCAGGGCAAAGGGCTGGCCGCGAAAGATCGAGATCAGCGGCCGGCCGGCCTCGGCGGTGACGTCGACGCGGGCGAGGTCGTGATAGCGCGTCGTCGTTCCGCCATTGATCAGCCGCTCTTCGGCGCCCTCGGTCTCGATGACGTCGCCGAAGGGGGCGAAGGCCGCGCGGGTCAGTGCCTGGACGCGGATCGGCAGAGGCGAGACGTCGCTCACGACGCCTTCCGGCCGTAGAGCCGCAGCCGCGAGATGCCGCCGTCGGGGAAGATGTCGAGCCGGACATGGGTGACGGGGCCGAGCGTTTCGACGGCGTCGATAGTCTTTTCCGCGTCGGCCGAGAGCTTCGTTTCCGCCAGCAGCAGCGGCCAGGCGGCGCTCTCCGCCTCGATCGCCCGTGGATCGGGATCGGCACTCAGGCGCGCGGCGCGCAGGGTGAAGCGATCGGGGAAATTGCCCTTGTAGTGGCGGGTGTCGACCAGCAGGCGCTCGATCGTGCCGGCGGTGCCGAGCTTGAGCACGCACCAGTCGTTGCCGGGCACACGGCGGCGCGCCGTTTCCCAGCCGTCGGACATCACCGGCGCGCGGCCCGGTGCCAGCATGTTGGCCGGGTGGCCGTAATGCGCGTCGTTCCAGGCGAGGGCCGTACCGCCGTTCTCGACCGCGGCGAGGTCGACCACTGCGTCGGCGGGCACCGCTGCCCAGTCCTTCGCCACCGTGCCGTAGACCCGCAGCCGCGCGATGCCGCCATCGGGGTAGATGTGCAGGCGCAGCCAGCGGACCGGGCCGGCGGAGGCGGCTTCGGTGATGTTGTGGCTGTCGCCGGAAAGCGCCCGGCGCGGCACCAGGACCTGCCAGTCGCTCTCGCCCGGCTCGCCCACCGTATCGGCCGCCTCGATCATCGCTTCGGGGGGGAAATTACCGGTGAAGAACGACGTGTCGATATCCACCGCCGCGATGGTGCCGCGCTGGCCAAGCCGCAGCACCGCGTGGTCGTGGCCCGGCGTGCGCTTGCGGCGCGACTCCCAGCCGTCCATCCACTTGCCGTGGTCGTCGAAGCGGTCGGGATAGAACACCGGCGCCTCGGGCGCGATCATCCGACTCTTGTCGGCGAAGAAGTCATCAGTCGCGAAAACCACCTCCGTGCCGAGCCGGGGATGGGCGAGATCGACGTAGCGCGCCAGGTATTCGGCGGTTTCGGGCGAGGCGGGGGCGGTGACGGAACGCTCTGCGGTCATGCTCTGTCCTTGAAGATCTGCGCGATGCGCAGCTGCGCGATCCGCTCCACCTGGCGGCAGGCGGTGGCGAATTCGGTGTCGGGATCGTTGTCGACGCGGGCCTCGAAGGCGGCGAGGATGTCGCCCTTGCCGAGACCCCTGACGGCGATGATGAAGGGGAATCCGAACCGGGCGACATAGCGGTCGTTCAGTTCGGTGAAGCGGGCGAGTTCGTCTTCCGTCAGCCGGTCGAGCCCGGCGCCCGCCTGCTCGCGCGCCGACTGCTCGGTCAGTTCGCCGGCCAGCGCCAGGCGCCCGGCCAGATCGGGATGCGCCTTCAGGATTCCCAGCCGCTCGGTGTCGCTCGCCTCGCGGAATGTCTGGATCATCGCGCCGGCAAGGCCCACCGGCCGGTCATGGGCCGGGCCGAGTTCGCCGGCGACGGTGCGCTCGGCGATGAAGGGCGAGTGCTCGAAGACGGCGCCGAAGGTCTCGACGAACGCGGTTTGAGAAAGCTGTGTCGGCCGGAAGCGCTCGGTGTAGGGGAAATGCTCGCACCAGTGGCGGGCGATGTCGATGCGGCGGGCGACCCAGACGCCCTCCTTCGCGGCGATATAGTCGAGGAAGCGGGCGAGCGCCGCGGCCCGGCCGGGCCGCCCGACGAGGCGGCAATGCAGGCCGATGTTCAGCATCTTCGCCTGGCCGGCTTCCCCCTCGGCGTAGAGCACATCGAAGGAATCCTTCAGATAGGCGAAGAACTGGTCGCCCGAGTTGAAGCCCTGCGGCGAGGCGAAGCGCATGTCGTTGCTGTCGAGCGTGTAGGGCAGGATCAGCAGCGGCCCGGAATCGGTCTCCTGCCAGTAGGGCAGATCGTCGGCATAGGCGTCCGAGGCATAGAGGAAGCCGCCTTCCTCCGCTGCCAGCTCGAGGCTGTGTTCCGAGGACCGGCCGGTGTACCAGCCGAGCGGCCGCTCGCCGGTGACGGCGGTGTGGATGGCGATGGCCTCCTGCATGTGCCGGCGTTCGTCGTCGCGCGTGTAGTCGCGATAGTCGATCCACTTCAGCCCGTGCGAGGCGATCTCCCAGTCCGCCTCCAGCATCGCTTCCACGGCTTCCGGGTTCCGCTGCAGGGCGGTGGCGACGCCGTAGACGGTGACCGGCATCGCGCGCTCGGTGAATAGCCGCCAGAGCCGCCAGAAGCCGGCCCGCGCGCCGTATTCGTAGATCGACTCCATGTTCATGTGCCGCTGCCCGACCCAGGGCTGCGCCCCGACGATCTCCGACAGAAACGCTTCGGAGGCGGCATCGCCGTGGAGGACCGAATTCTCGCTGCCCTCCTCGTAGTTGATCACGAACTGCACGCAGATCCGCGCCGGGCCGTTGCCGCCGGGATTGGGCCATCGCGGATCGGGCGGGGTCCGGCCATGGCCGACGAGGTCGCGGGGATAGCGGGTCATGCGGGGCGGGTCATCGGGGTGAGTCTTTCATGCTGCCGGCGAGGCGCTTCCCATCGCTTCGCCTAAAGCTGGTCGTAGGCCTTGTGGTCGGCCTCGCTATCCCATTCGGTGAACAGCGCAAACGGGTTTCGGGTCAAGTCCGCCGCCGCCTCAATCGGAGAAGGATGGTTATTTCCTTCCATACCGGGGAGACCGTCGCCGTCTGTGCGCTTCGGCGCTTTCCTCCGGGCGGGGGAAGCTTTCCGAGATTTCGAGCGGGGCCTTCCGGGTTTCATCGCGGTCTCCTTGGCTCAAGCTAAGGAGATTTCGTTACCGCTCGCAAGCCGTATCCGGTCGCCCGCCCTCACCGCCGTCCGCCGACCTCGTCGAGGTGGACCAGCATGTCCGCCGGATCCTCGTACACCCGACAGGCCCCCGCCCGCTCCAGCTCGTCGGTGCCGTAGCCGCCGCAGAGGAGGCCGACGCCCAGCGCCCGACAGCGCTGCGCGGCCAGCATGTCCCAGATCGAATCGCCGATGACGATCGATCCCTCGATCGGGACACCCAGCCGCTCGGCGGCGGCGATGAAGAGGTCCGGGTCGGGCTTGGCGTATTTGACGAGGTCTCTCGTGATCACCGGCACCTTGTCCGGGTCGACGCCGAGTCGCTCAAGATTGTACTGCGCCGTCTCCATCCGGCCGCTGGTGGCGATCGCCCATTTGATGCCGGCGTCGCTCAGCGCCGCCAGCAGATCGATGGCGCCCGGCAGCGGGCGCACCGAGGCCGAGAGGCGCCCATAGGCCTCGGCATGGCGAAGGCGGAGCCGCTCGCTGGTCTCCTCGGTGATGGCGGTGCCGGTCTCGCGCAGTAGCTGGTTGGTGAACAGCCCGCCGCTCATGCCGATCTTGCGGTGGATGCGCCAGACCGAGAGCTCGATGCCCTCGGCATTCAGCGCCTCCTGCCAGGCCATGACATGCTGGTAGACGCTGTCGACAAGCGTGCCGTCGAGGTCGAAGAGAAAGGCCGGTTCGCTGCGCATCGTGATCCTCCGTGCCGGAACGCGCATCGCCGGCGGGCGGGCGTCCGGAACTGATCTGTGGCTGCCTTGTCCGATGGCGAGAGGCCGCGGTGCCGCGACAGCGCTTTACGGATTCGCACCGGCTGGTGCAGGATGCTCACCGGATGGTCAAAAACCTCGCGAACGGAGCCTGAATGGGTGAAGCAGAACAGGCCCGGCTGACGACGCACGTGCTCGACACGAGCCTTGGCAGGCCTGCCGCCGGCATCGCCGTGACGCTGTCGCGTATCGGCGCGGCGGGCGAGCGGAGCGTCGTCGCCGAGGCTGTGACCAACGCGGACGGCCGCTGCGACGCGCCGCTGATGGCCGGAGAAGCATTCGAGACCGGGACCTACGAGCTGATGTTCGCCGCCGGCGACTATTTCAACGCTCTTGGGATCGCGCTCGCCGAGCCGAAATTCCTCGACGACGTGGTGCTGCGCTTCGGCATCTCCGAGCGCCGCCACTACCACGTGCCGCTGCTGCTCTCGCCCTTCGGCTATTCCACCTATCGGGGCAGCTGATGGCCGAGCCGCAATCGCCCTCCGATCCGATCCGCTTCGTCCTTAATGGCGAGGACCGCAGCGTTGCCGGGCTCAAGCCGACGACGACGCTGCTCGACTATCTGCGCCAGAGCGAGCGGCTGACCGGCACTAAGGAAGGCTGCGCCGAGGGCGACTGCGGTGCCTGCACGGTGATCGTTTCCGAACCGGACGAGAAAGGCGGCCTGCGGCGCCGCACCGTCAATGCCTGCATCCAGTTCTTGCCGGCGATGAACGGCCGGGCGGTCGAGACGGTGGAACATCTCGGCCAGGGCGGCCCCGCTCCGATCCAGACGGCGATGGTGGAGAAGCATGCCAGCCAGTGCGGGTTCTGCACGCCGGGCTTCGTGATGCAGCTGCATGCCGGCTGGCTGAATGGCGCGATCGCGGATCGCCAGTCGGTCAAGGACCTGATCGCCGGCAATCTCTGCCGCTGCACCGGCTATGGCCCGATCGTCGAGGCAGGGCTCAGCCTGGCGCAGCTGCCGCCGCCGAAGAACGCTGCGGGCGACGCCGCGCTGGCGCGGCGGCTGACGGCGATGGCGGGAACGGACGTGTTCTCCTACCGCGTCGGCGAGGACCGCTGGTTCGCGCCGCGCCATGTCGACGATCTGGCCGATCTCTACGCCGCGCATCCGGAGGCGCTGCTGGTCGCCGGCGCGACCGATGTCGGCCTGTGGGTCACCAAGCAGCACCGCGACCTGCCGCTGATCATCGACATCAGCCATGTCCGCGACCTGCAGGTGATCGAGGAGGCCGCCGGGCGGATCTATTTCGGCGCCGGCGTGACGCATCGCGCCGCGACCGCGACGCTCGCGAGCATCCACCCGGACCTCGGCGAGATGCTGCGCCGCTTCGCCGGCGCCCAGATTCGCAATGCCGGGACGATCGGCGGCAACATCGCCAACGGCTCGCCGATCGGCGACCTCGCGCCCTGCCTGATCGCGCTCGACGCGCATCTTTACCTCCGCCGCGGCGAGGAGATGCGCCGGCTGCCGCTGGCCGATTTCTTTATCGAATACGGCAGGCAGGACCGGGCGCCGGGCGAGTTCGTCGTCGCCATCGAGGTGCTGCGGCTGGCGAGCAACCAGCGTTTCTTCGCCAACAAGATCGCCAAGCGTTCCGATTCCGACATCTCGGCGGTGATGGCGGCGTTCCGCCTGTCGTTCGACGGCGAAACGATCAGCGAGGCGCGCCTTGCCTTCGGCGGCATGGCGGGCATTCCGAAGCGGGCGGCAATGGCTGAGGCGGCGCTGGTCGGGCGGAAATTCGACATGGCTGCTGTAGAGGCGGCGGTGGCCGCATTGGCCGAGGACTTCACCCCGCTGACCGACATGCGCGCCTCGGCGGCCTATCGCCTCAAGACGGCGCAGAACCTTTTGCGGCGCTTCGCCCTGCGGGAGGCGGGCAGTCTCGGGCCACGCCTCGCCGCGATCGACCCGGAAGCCGACGATCTGCCGGCGGGAGCGGCGGCGTGATGGACGAAACCCGGATCCAGGACCGCGGCATGGCCGGCGAACCCGGCCCGGTGGCGCTGGACGAGCGGCCGCCGACCCACGAGGTGGCGATCGAGGGCGGCGTGGCGACCCCGCTCGCCCATGACAGCGCTGCCAAACATGTCGCCGGCACGGCACGCTACATCGACGACGAGCCCGAACTGCCGGGCACGCTGCAAATCCACATCGCCATGTCGGAGCGGGCGCATGCCCGCCTCCTCGGCATCGACCTTGCCGCGGTCCGTGCCGCGCCCGGCGTCGTGGCGGTGCTGACCGCCGCCGACATTCCGGGCGAGAACGACTATTCTCCGGTGTTCGGCGACGATCCGATCTTCGCCGTCGATACCGTTGAGTATGTTGGCCAGCCGCTCTTCGCCGTGGCGGCCCAGACGGCTGATGCCGCGCGGGCGGCGGCGAAGCTCGCGATCGTCACCTACGAGGACCTGCCGGCGGCGATCTCGATCGACGAAGGCCTCGCCCGGGCCGATGCGGCGGGGGAGGACCTGCTACCGGCCCACGAGATGCGCATCGGCGATCCCGCAGCGGCGCTGGATGCCGCCCCGCGACGCCTTTCCGGCCAGATCGAGCTCGGCGGCCAGGACCATTTCTATCTCGAGGGCCAGATCGCCGTCGCGGTTCCGCTCGAGGACGGCGACGTTCTGGTGCGCTCGTCGACGCAGCACCCGTCCGAGGTTCAGCACAATGTTGCGAAGATGCTCGGCGTGGCCGATCATGCCGTCACCGTCGAGGTGCGGCGCATGGGCGGCGGCTTCGGCGGCAAGGAGAGCCAGCCGGCGCTGTTCGCCGCCGTGGCAGCGCTCGCTGCGGTGAAGACCAAGCGGCCGGCCAAGTGCCGTCTCGACCGCGACGACGACATGGTGATGACCGGCAAGCGCCACGAGGTGCGGATCGACTACGATGTCGGCTTCGAGGCCGATGGCGCGGTCGTCGCCGCCGACATGCGGCATCTGGTGCGCTGCGGCTACTCGAAGGATCTCTCCGGCGCCATCGCCGACCGGGCGATGTTCCATGCCGACAACGCCTACCGCCTGCCGGCCGCGCGCATCCACTCGCGCCGGCTGAAGACCCATACCGTCTCGAACACGGCCTTCCGCGGCTTCGGGGGGCCGCAGGGCATGGTCGGCATCGAACGCGCCATGGACCGCATCGCCTTCGCCACCGGGCTCGACCCGCTGGACGTGCGCCAGCGCAATTTCTACCCCGCCGACGGCAGCGGCGTGACGCCCTACCACATGCAGGTGACGGATTCGGTGATCGGCGAGATCGTCGAGGCGCTGGAGGCGACATCCCACTACCGGGCGCGCCGCGAGAAGATCCGGGCGTTCAACGACGCCAACACGGTGGTGAAGAAGGGCCTCGCCTTGACGCCGGTCAAGTTCGGCATCTCCTTCACCACCAGCCATCTCAACCAGGCCGGCGCGCTCGTCCACGTCTACAAGGACGGCTCGGTGCATCTCAACCACGGCGGGACCGAGATGGGGCAGGGCCTGTTCACCAAGGTGGCGCAGGTGGTCGCCGAGGAATTCCAGATCGACGTGGATAGTGTGAGAATCACCGCCACGACGACGGCCAAGGTGCCCAACACCTCGGCGACGGCCGCCTCGTCCGGCTCGGACCTCAACGGCATAGCGGCGCAGGCAGCAGCTCGCACGATCAAGGACCGGCTGATCGATTTCGCGATCGAGCGCTACAAGGTGCCACGCGACCAGGTGGTGTTCGGGCCGAACCGGGTACGCATCGGCACGCACGAAAGGCGCTTCCGCGACCTCGTCGGTGAGGCCTATCTCGCCCGTGTCTCGCTGTCCTCGACCGGCTTCTACGCGACGCCCGGGATCAGCTACGACCGCGACAGGGCCCGCGGCAGGCCGTTCTATTATTTCGCCTATGGCGCGGCCTGTTCGGAAGTGGTCATCGACACGCTCACCGGCGAATACCGGCTGCTGCGGGCCGATATCCTGCACGATGCCGGAAGGTCGCTGAATCCGGCGATCGATCTCGGCCAGATCGAGGGCGGCTTCATCCAGGGCATGGGCTGGCTGACCACGGAGGAACTCTGGTGGGACGCGACCGGCCGACTGAAGACCCACGCGCCCTCGACCTACAAGATCCCGACCGCCAACGACCGGCCCGACGATCTGCGCGTCGCCCTCTGGGACAAGGGCGAGAACCGGGCCGCGACGATCTACCGGTCGAAGGCGGTCGGCGAGCCGCCGTTGATGCTGGCGATCTCGGTCTTCTCGGCGCTGACCGACGCGGTGATCGCCGCCGGCGACGGCCGAGCCTTTCCCGATCTCGACGCACCGGCGACACCCGAACGGGTGCTGGCCGCCGTTGAGCAGGTCCGAGCGGCGCGATGAGCGTCGCCGAAACCCTTCGTGCGGCGCTGGAGGCGGGCACGCCGGCGGCGCTGGTGACGGTAGTCGACGCGCGCGGCTCGACGCCGCGCGAGGCGGGCGTGACGATGGCTGTGACGGCGACGGCGATCGCCGGCACGATCGGCGGCGGCCGGCTGGAATACGACGCGATCGAACGGGCCCGCGCGCTGCTGGCGGCAGGCGAGGACAGCGCGGATATGGACGTACCGCTCGGGCCGGAGATCGGCCAGTGCTGCGGCGGCCGGGTCCTGCTGACGATCCGTCGCGTCGAGGCGGCGCTGATGGCAAAGATGCTGGCCGATGAGGCGGCCAGGCGGTTTGCGCGTCCGACCGTGCTGGTATTCGGCGCCGGCCATACCGGCCGGGCGCTGGCCGCGGCGCTGGCGCTGCTGCCGCTCAACGTGCGGCTGATCGACAGCCGGCCGGAGACGCTGGACGGCCTGCCGGCAGGCGTCACGGCGATCGCCGCCGCCTTGCCGGAGACGGAGATCGTCGATGCGCCGCCGAATGCCGCCTTTGTGGTGATGACCCACGCGCATTCGCTGGACTTCCTGCTTGCGGCCGCGGCGCTGGCCCGAGGCGATGCCGCCTATGTCGGTTTGATCGGCTCGGCGACCAAGCGCGAGCGCTTCCGCCGCCATCTCGAAGCTGCGGGACAAGGCGCGGATATCGCCCGCCTTACCCTGCCGATCGGCGGGGCGGCGCTGCGCGACAAGCGGCCGGAAGTGATCGCGGCGCTGACGGCGGCGGAAATCCTCACGTGCCTGCTTTCCGATCAACAGGAAAAGCTGACCGATCGCTTTGCAGCGACGGCACCGCGGTGCAATAGTCGTCCCACGAGATCAACGGGATGAGCCGCTCCGACATGGCGCCGCGTCTTCAGCTTACCGGCATCACCAAACGCTTTCCGGGCGTCGTGGCCAACGATTGCGTATCGTTCACCGTCCAGCCGGGAGAGATCCACGCGCTGCTCGGCGAGAACGGTGCCGGCAAGTCGACCCTCGTCAAGATCATCTACGGCGTTCAGAAGGCCGACGAGGGCGAGATCGCCTTCGATGGCAAGCCGGTCGCGATCCACTCGCCGCGCGAGGCGCGGGCGCTCGGCATCGGCATGGTGTTCCAGCATTTCTCGCTGTTCGAGGCAATGACGGTGCTGGAAAACATCGCCCTCGGGATGGACGAGCCGCCGCCGCGCCGCGAGTTGGAAGCCAAGGTGCGGAGCGTCCTCGACACCTACGGCCTGGCGCTCGATCCGCACCGACACGTCCACACGCTGTCGGTGGGCGAGCGGCAGCGCATCGAGATCGTGCGGGCGCTGCTGCAGCGCCCGAAACTGCTGATCATGGACGAGCCGACCTCGGTGCTCACCCCGCAGGAGGTGGAGCAGCTGTTTGCGACGCTGCGCCGCCTTGCCGACGAGGGTTGCTCGATCCTCTACATTTCCCACAAGCTGCACGAGATCAAGGCGCTCTGCGACACGGCGACGATCCTGCGCGGCGGCAAGGTCGTCGCGACCTGCGACCCACGGGCGGAATCGGCGCGTTCGATGGCAGAGCTGATGATCGGCGGCAGCCTCAAGGATCTTTCCGGCAAGACGGACGGGAACGTGGGCGTGGAGCGTTTCACCGTTTCCGGCCTCTCGGCGCCGGGCGCGCCGCCCTTCGGCACGAGCCTCAAGGACATCTCTTTCTCGGTGCGCAACGGCGAAATCTTCGGCATCGCCGGGGTCGCCGGCAACGGCCAGAACGAACTCCTGGAAGTGCTCTCGGGCGAGCGGGTGGCGGGCGTCACCGGCACGATCGCCATCGACGACCAGCGGATCGACGCGCTCGGCGTCTCGGCCCGGCGCCGGCTGGGGCTCGCCGCCGTACCGGAGGAGCGCAACGGCCACGCCGCCGTGCCCGGCATGACGCTGGCCGATAATGCGATCCTCTCGGCGCGGGTCCGCAAGGGCCTCGCCAAGGGCGGATTGCTTGACCTCGGCGCTGCGCGCGACTTCGCCGACGGCGTCATCAAGGCCTTCTCGGTCAAGGCGACAGGCGCCAGGGCCCTCGCCGGCAGCCTGTCGGGCGGAAACCTGCAGAAATTCATCATGGGCCGGGAGATCGGCCAGGACCCGTCCGTCCTTGTCGTGTCGCAGCCGACCTGGGGCGTGGACGCGGGCGCCGGCGGCTTCATCCGTCAGGCGATGATCGACCTCGTCGCGAGGGGCGCGGTGGTCGTCGTGGTCAGCCAGGACCTCGACGAGCTGCTCGAGCTCTGCGACCGGATCGCGGTGATCAACGAGGGGCGGCTGTCGGCGCCGATGGCAGTCAAGGGCATATCGGTGGAGCGCGTCGGTCTGCTGATGGGCGGCATCCACGGCGCCCACGAGCCCACCGAGGCACCGGCGGAGAGGGCGGCCTGATGGCACTGGCGCTCGAGCCGCGACGCGAGCCCAGCCGGGCCATGACGGTCGCCGCGCCGATGATCGCGGTGCTGGCGACGCTGCTCGCCGGCGCGATCCTGTTCACGCTGCTCGGCCATGACGGGCCGCGGGCGGTCTACCAGATCTTCGTCGTGCCGCTGTTCAACCCCAATCGCTGGCAGGACCTCTTCGTGAAGGCGGCGCCGCTGGCGATCATCGCGATCGGTCTCTCGATCGGCTTTCGTGCCAATATCTGGAACATCGGCGGCGAGGGTCAGTACATTCTCGGCGGCCTCGCCGGCACCGGCGTCGCGCTGATGACGCTGGATCTCGACGGATTCTGGATCCTGCCGGTGATGATCGCGGCGGGCGTTTTCGGCGGCATGGTCTGGGCGGGCGTTCCTGCGCTCCTCAGGACCAAGTTCAACGTTAACGAGATCCTGTCGAGCCTGATGCTCAACTACGTGGCGATCCAGCTGCTGTATTACCTGATGCGCGGGCCATGGAAGGACCCGATGGGGTTCAACTTCCCGCAGACCGCGATGTTCTCCGCTGCCCAGACGCTGCCGACGATCGTGCCGGGAACGCTGATCCATCTCGGCGTGCCGATCGCCGCGGCACTGGCGCTGACCGCCTGGTTCCTGATGGCCCGCTCGGTCACCGGCTTCCAGATCCGCGTCATGGGGCTCGCCCCCAATGCGGCGCGCTATGGCGGCTTCAGCCAGGCCTCGACGGTGTGGCTGGCGATGCTGGTGGGCGGCGGCATGGCAGGGCTTGCGGGCATACTCGAAGCCGCCGGCCCGTACGGCCAGATGGTGCCGCAGTTTCCGACCGGCTACGGCTACACGGCGATCATCGTGGCGTTTCTCGGCCGGCTGCATCCGCTCGGCATCCTGGCGGCAGCGCTCGTCCTGGCGCTGACCTATGTCGGCGGGGAGAGCGCCCAGACGGTGATCGGCCTGCCGTCGGCGGCCACCGGCGTCTTCCAGGCGATGATGCTGTTCTTCCTGCTCGCAGCCGACATCCTGGTGCGCTATCGGCTGGTCTCGCGAAAGAAGGGTCACGCGCCGGCAGCGGCCAGCGCCGCGCCGGGCGGATCGCGGGAACAGGGCAGGGCCGCGACGGAGGCGGAAACCGCATGAGTACCGCGCTTCTCGTCGCCATCCTGATGACCGTCGCCGCGGCCGCGACGCCGCTGCTGATCGCCGCGCTCGGCGAACTCGTGGCCGAAAAGTCGGGCGTCCTCAATCTCGGCGTCGAGGGCATGATGCTGATCGGCGCGGTCACCGGCTTCGCCGTCGCCGTCACCACCGGCATCCCGGCACTCGGCGCGGTCGCGGCGATGGCCGCAGGGGCGGTGGCGGCGTCTATCTTCGCCGTCCTCACCCTCGGCCTGATGGCCAACCAGGTGGCGACGGGCCTCGCCCTGACGATCTTCGGCACCGGCGTCTCGGCGCTGATCGGTGTGCCCTTCGTCGGCATCACCACGACGACGCTGGGGCCGATCTTTCCCGCCTCGCTCGCGAGCGACCCGGTCTGGCGGGTGGTGTTCGGCCATTCGCCGCTGGTCTATCTCGGCCTGATCCTGACCTTCGCGGTCTGGTGGTTCCTCAAGCAAACGCGCGCCGGCCTGATCCTGCGCGCCGTCGGCGAAAGCGACAGCGCCGCGCATTCCATCGGCTATCCGGTGCTGACGGTCCGCACGCTGGCAGTGCTGTTCGGCGGCGCCATGGCGGGGCTCGGCGGGTCGTATTATTCACTCGTGTTGACGCCAATGTGGGCCGAGCGGCTGACCGCCGGGCGCGGCTGGATCGCCATCGCGCTGGTGGTCTTCGCCTCCTGGCGGCCGGGCCGCCTCTTGGTCGGCGCCTATCTGTTCGGCCTCGTCCTCACGATGGAGCTGCAGGCGAAGGCCGCCGGCTTCAACTTCCTCGCGCCCGAGTTCCTGTCGGCGCTTCCCTACCTCGCCACCATCCTCGTCCTCGCCCTGATATCCGCCGGACGCCGGAGCGCCAGGACCGTCGCGCCGGCCTGTCTCGGCCGGCCGTTCCGGGCGAGCGCCTGATCCAACCCTTCCCGCAACAAGTCAAAGGAGCCGTCTCATGATCCACACCACCCGCCGCCGCCTGATGGCCGGTGCCATCACCGCGATGGCCGCCGTCTCGCTCGGCCTGCCGGCCATCGCCCAGGAGACCAAGGAATCGGTCAAGGCGGCCTTCGTCTATGTCGGCCCGGTCGGCGATTTCGGCTGGACCTTCGCGCATGACCAGGGGCGCAAGTATCTGGAGGAGCAGCTCGGCGACAAGGTCGAGACCACCTTCGTCGAGAACGTCGCCGAAGGGCCGGATGCCGAGCGCGTCATCCGCCAGCTTGCCCAGGACGGCAACGACATCGTCTTCACTACCTCGTTCGGCTTCATGAATCCGACGATCAAGGTGGCCAAGCAGTTCCCGGACGTGAAGTTCGAGCACGCCACCGGTTACCAGACCGGCTCGGACAACATGGGCCTGTATAATTCGCGCTTCTATCAGGGCCGCGCCGTGCTCGGCACGATCGCCGGCATGATGTCTGAGACCGGCAAGGCGGGCTACGTCGCCTCCTTCCCGATCCCGGAGGTGGTGATGGGCATCAACGCCTTCACGCTGGCGGCGCGCAAGGTGAACCCGGAATTCACCACCCAGGTCGTCTGGGTCAATTCCTGGTACGATCCGGCCAAGGAAGCCGATGCGACCAAGGCGCTGCTCAGCCAGGGCGCCGACGTCATCACCCAGCACACCGACTCGCCGGCGCCGCTGCAGGCCGCCGAGCAGGCCGGCGCCATCGCCTTCGGCCAGGCCTGGGACATGGCCAGCTTCGCGCCCAACGCCCACATGACGGCGATCGTCGATCTGTGGGGCCCGTATTACGTCCAGCGCGTCCAGGCGCTGCTCGACGGCACCTGGGAGGCGGACAATGTCTGGCTGGGCATGGCCGAGGGCGAGGTCGTCATGGCGCCGTTCAACGACAAGATGCCCGAGGACGTGAAGGCCGCCGCCCAGAAGATCGTCGACGACACCAAGGCCGGCACCTACGAAGTGTTCACCGGCCCGATCAACGACGATGCGGGCGAGGAGAAGGTCCCGGCCGGCCAGGTTGTGCCGGACGAGGATCTGCTGAAGATGGACTGGTATGTGGAAGGCGTGCAGAGCTGATCAGGCTGCACATCGGGAGCGGGGTCGGGCCCGCTCCCTCGCTTGTGTCGGCGGCGAGGCGGTCCGGGGCCGTTCGCCGCCGTTCGTTCGTAAGGAGCGTCGCCGTCGATGTGGACCTATTTCGCCGAATGGCTGAGCTTTGGTGTGCGCTGGGTGCACGTCATCACCGCCATCGCCTGGGTCGGCTCGTCTTTCTATTTCATCGCGCTGGATCTCGGCCTGCGCCGGCCGCGGCAGCTGCCGGAAGGCGTCGGCGGCGAGGCCTGGCAGGTGCATGGCGGCGGCTTCTACCACGTGCAGAAATACATGCTGGCGCCGCCGCACATGCCGGAAGATCTCACCTGGTTCAAATGGGAGAGCTATTCCACCTGGCTCTCGGGCGCAGCGCTCCTGTTGCTGGTCTACTACCTCGGCGCGGAGCTCTATCTGATCGACCCCGCCAAGGCCGACCTGCCGGTCTGGGGCGCGACCGCCATCGGCATCGGCGGCCTGGCGCTCGGCTGGATCGTCTATGACGGGCTCTGCAAGTCGCCGCTGAAGAACAGCGACACGGCCCTGCTCGCGGCGCTGTTCGTCTACGTGGTCATGGCAAGCTTCCTGTTCTCTCAGGTCTTCTCCGGCCGCGGCGCGATGCTGCATACCGGCGCGATGATCGCGACGATCATGACCGCCAACGTCTTCCTCACCATCATTCCGAACCAGACCATCGTCGTCGCCGACCTCAAGGCCGGTCGCACGCCGGAAGCGCGGCTCGGCAAGGAGGCCAAGCAGCGCTCGCTGCACAACAACTACCTGACGCTGCCGGTCATCTTCCTGATGCTCTCCAACCACTATCCGCTCGCCTTCGCGACCGAGTGGAACTGGGCGATCGCCGGGCTGGTGCTGCTGATCGGGGCGGTGATTCGGCACTTCTTCAACACAATGCACGCCACCGGAAAGCAGCTCTGGTGGTGCTGGGTCGTCGCCGGTGTGCTGTTCGCGTTCGTCATCACGCTCTCGGGCGCGCCGGGCTGGCGCGGCGGGCAGGAGGCCGAAGCGGCGCGCTCGTTGCAGGGGGATCCGGCGGTGGCGCTGATGGCATCGCCGCTGATGGAAGAGGTCGAGTCGATCGTCCTGTCGCGCTGCTCGATGTGCCATGCCACCGAGCCGCTCTGGCCGGGACTCGGCCATGCGCCGAAGGACATCAGGCTCGAAAGCCGCGACGACATCGTCCACTACGCCGCGCTGATCGACCGCCAGGCGGTGCGCAGCGTCGCGATGCCGCCCGGCAACGTCACCGGGCTCGAGCCCGCCGAGCGGGAGCTGTTGGCCCGCTGGATCGCCGCCGGCTCCGGCCGCTTCGTGGCGGAGGCTCGGGCGCCATGACCGTCCAGGGCGGCAGCCTCGCGATCCGTGGCCGGCTTCTCTCGTTCGACGCCGATCCGCGCGACGAGGCGCTCGGCCGCGCCGTCCGCTACATCGAGGACGGGCTGGTCGTCGTCGAGAAGGGGCTGATCCGCGAGGTCGGCGAGGCCTCGGACCTCCTGCAGCGGCTACGCCCCGACATGACCGTCGTCGACCACCGGCCGCATCTGGTGCTGCCCGGCTTCATCGACCCGCATCTGCACATGCCGCAGACCCAGGTCATCGCTTCCTACGGCGCCGAGCTGATGGAATGGCTGGCGAAATACACCTTTCCCGAGGAGAGTCGCTACGGCGATCCGGCCGTCGCCGCGTCCGCCTCGCGCTTCCTGCTGGACGAACTTCTCGCCAGCGGCACGACGACGGCCGGGGTTTTCTGCACCAGCCATCCGGAGAGCGTCGACGCGTTCTTCACGGAGGCCGCCGGGCGCGGGATGCGCATGGTCGCCGGCAAGGTGATGATGGACCGCAACGGACCGCCGGCGCTGCTCGACACGCCCGAGACCGGCTACCAGCAATCGCGCGACCTGATCCGCCGCTGGCACGGCAAGGGCCGGCTTTCCTACGCCATCTCGCCGCGCTTTGCGCCGACATCGAGCGAGATGCAGCTGGAGGCGGCCGAGGCGTTGGCGTCGGAATTTCCCGACATGCACATCCAGACGCATCTGTCGGAGAACGAGGCCGAGATCGCCTTCGTGCGCGAGGCGTTTCCGTGGTCGAAGGACTACACCGAAGTCTACGAGCGCTACGGGCTGGTGCGCGAGAAGGCGATGTTCGGCCACTGCATCCATCTCTCGGTGCGCGAGCGGGCGGCGCTTTCCGCCGGCGGCGCGACGGCGGTGTTCTGTCCGACCTCGAACCTCTTCCTCGGCTCCGGCCTGTTCGACCGCGAGGCAATGCGCGAGGGCGGCATCAGGATCGGCCTTGCCACCGACATCGGCGGCGGGACCAGCTACTCGATGCTGCGGACCGCCGCGGAGGCCTACAAGGTGCTGGCGCTGCGCGGCCAGAAGCTGCCGGCGCTCGAGGCCTTCCACATGATGACCGCCGGCAATGCCGAGGCGATGGGTCTCGACAGCCGGATCGGCCGTCTCGTGCCCGGTCACGAGGCCGATTTCGTTGTGCTCGACAGTTCCGCCACGGCGACGATGCGGCGGCGGATGGAGCGCGTCGAGACGCTGGAGGAGGAGCTGTTCGCACTGATGACGCTCGGCGACGAGCGGGCCACGGTGGCGACTTACGTGTTCGGGGAGCGAGCTTACGAACGCGGCACCACGCGGCGACCGCTGCCGGCGCGGCAGGACCATGCGCCGCCGGACGGTGCGCCGGATGCCGGGGAACCGGCACAGTAGCGTCGGCGGGAAGCCGGCCGGCGCCTCCGGCCTCAAAATCGGGATCATCGGGACGCAGAATTCGCTGCCGGACCGCGACAAATCGCCGGAGGCGGCTATCTCCCTTGCCGAGCCCGGTCGCCAGTGCGGTCGCGGCGCGAAATCTGCGATGGAGGAATGGCATGCGACTGGTGCGATACGGGGAAAGCGGTTCGGAGAAGCCGGGACTGATCGACGACGAGAACATCCTGCGGGATCTGTCGGAGGAGATCGACGATCTCGCCGGCGAGGCGCTGTCGCGGGCAACGCTCGACAAGCTCCGGGCGATCAATCCCAAGGCGCTCGCCAAGGCCGATCCGTCGCATCGCATCGGGCCCTGCGTCGGCCGTGTCGGGAATTTCATCGCGGTCGGCCTCAACTATGCCGACCACGCGAAGGAATCCGGGATGGAGATCCCGAGTGAGCCGATCCTCTTCAACAAGGCGCCGTCCTCGATCGTCGGGCCGCATGACGACGTCATCGTGCCGAAGGGCTCCGACCGGCTCGACTGGGAAGTCGAGATCGCCATCGTCATCGGCGAGGAGGCGCTCTACGTCTCCGAAGACCAGGCGCTGGACCATGTCGCGGGCTTCTGCCTCTGCAACGACGTCTCCGAGCGCACCTTCCAGGCGCAGCGCGGCGGCCAGTGGATGAAGGGCAAGAGCGCCCCGACCTTCGGGCCGCTCGGCCCCTGGCTGGTGACGCCCGACGAGCTTGGCGACCCGCAGGCGGTGGATCTCTGGCTCGACGTCAATGGCGAGCGCATGCAGACCGGCTCGACCGCGACGATGATCTTCGGCGTTAAGACGCTGGTCTCCTACATCTCGCAGTTCATGCGCCTGATGCCCGGCGACGTCATCACCACCGGCACGCCGCCCGGCGTCGGCATGGGCATGAAGCCGGAGCGGTATCTCAAGCCCGGCGACATCATCACCCTTGGCGGCAAGGGCCTGGGCGAGCAGCGCCAGACGGTCAAGGCCTACGAGGCGTAGCCGTCGCAGCAGTCTTTTGCACTGCGAAGGGAACCAGCCCGCGCGGCCGGCCTTAAACCTTGAGCGGGTGAATCCGGCAGCTGTCGTCAGGCGGCCGCCAACTTGCCCGCCACTCTCGTGTCGCCTGCGGGCGATACGAGAATGGCCGTGCGATCAATTCGGGGAAGTTCTCATGGACGACGCTATCCAGACGCCACGCAAGCGGGCCAAGCCCCGTCAGCCAGCCGCCGCCGGGTCCGATCTCCTTCCCCGTTCGGGGAACGGGGAGGAGGCATTGCTGGCACTTGCAACCAATCGGGTCGTGATCGAAGGCGTCACCCCGGAGGTCGATGGCGGCCGGTTCGCCGTCAAGCGCGCCGAGGGCGAGCCGCTGGTCATCTCCGCCGACGTGTTCAGCGATGGGCACGACAAGATCGCTGCGGCCGTCATCTACGGGCCGGCCGATGCCGAGGATAGCTGGGCGGAAGCGCCGCTGGCCTTCATCGCCAACGACCGCTGGTCGACGGAGATCGTTTTCGACAGGGCCGGGCCCTATCGCTACTCGATCATCGCCTGGCGCGATCTCTACGCGACGTGGCGGGACGAGGCGAAGAAGAAGCGCGATGCCGGCCAGAAGATCGAACTCGAGCTGATCGAGGCCCGCGACCTGGTGAAGGCGGCGCAGGGCTCGGGGCGAGGCTCCCCGGCAGACCAGCAGTCATTGCGGCAACTCGAAGAGAAGCTCGAAAAACTCGGCGCAGCCGCGGATTTCGACGGCCAGTACGCCCTGATGCAGGCGACGGAGACCGCGGCGCTGCTGGAAGCGGCCGGCCATCGCACCAATCTCTCGCGCTATCCTGGCAAGGTGCCGGTCTGGGTCGACCGGACGGCGGCGGCCTTCTCGGCCTGGTACGAGCTGATGCCGCGCTCGCAGTCCGGTGACGTCGACCGCCACGGCACGTTCGACGACGTCATCGAGCGGCTGCCGGACATCGAGGAAATGGGCTTCGACGTCCTGTATTTCCCGCCGATCCACCCGATCGGCAAGGTCAACCGCAAGGGCAAGAACAACACGCTGACGCCCGGTCCCGACGATCCGGGCAGCCCCTACGCCATCGGCTCGCCGGAGGGTGGCCACGACGCGATCCATCCCGAGCTCGGCACGTTCGAGGATTTCGCCCGACTGATCGAGGCGGCCAGGGGGCACGGGCTGGAGATCGCGCTCGATTTCGCGATCCAGTGCTCGCCCGACCATCCGTGGATCCGCGAACATCCCGAATGGTTCGACTGGCGGCCGGACGGCACCATCCAGTACGCGGAGAACCCGCCGAAGAAATACGAGGACATCGTCAACGTCCATTTCTACCGCGGTGCGTTGCCGTCGATCTGGTACCAGCTGCGCGACATCGTGCTGTTCTGGCTGGACAAGGGCGTGCGGATCTTCCGCGTCGACAACCCGCACACCAAGCCGTTCCCGTTCTGGGAGTGGATGATCGCCGAAGTGCGCAAGGTCGATCCAGGCGTCGTCTTCCTCGCCGAGGCCTTCACCCGGCCGAAGGTGATGAAGCGCCTCGCCAAGGTCGGCTACAACCAGTCCTATTCCTACTTCACCTGGCGCAACACCAAGTACGAGCTGCAGGAATATCTGACCGAGCTGACGCAGGACGACTGCGCCGAGTACATGCGGCCGAATTTCTTCGTCAACACGCCGGACATCAACCCGCTCTATCTGCAGGTGAGCGGCCGGCCGGGGTTCCGCACGCGCCTGGCGCTGGCGGCGACGATGGCCGGCAATTACGGCGTCTATTCCGGCTTCGAGCTCTGCGAATTCCTGCCCGTGCCGGGCAAGGAGGAGTATCTCAACTCCGAGAAATACGAGATCCGTGCCTTCGACTGGAAGGCGCCCGGCAACATCCGCGACGACATCGCCTTCTTCAACCGGCTGCGCCGCACCGAGCCGGCGATGCGCGACTTCCGCAATCTCGCCTTCTACAGCTTCTGGAACGACAACGTGCTCTATTACGGCAAGCGCACGGCCGATCTTTCATCGTTCCTGCTGTTTGCCGTGACGCTCGACCCGCATGCACCACAAGGTGGCCACTTCGAAGTGCCATTGTGGGAATTCGGCCTGCCGGACGACGGTACGGTGACGGTCGAGGACATGGTCACCGGCCAGAGCTTCGTCTGGCGCGGCAAGATCCAGCATTGGTGGATGAATCCCCACGACCGGCCCTACGCCGTCTTCAAGATCACACGCTGACACTCACAAGCGAAAGCCACCTTCTTCGATGAACGAACAGCTCCCCATCGTCGTGACCGACGCCACATCCGGCCCGAATCCGGATGCCTACGACTGGTACAAGGACGCGATCATCTACCAGCTGCACGTCAAGACGTTCGCCGATTCGAACGGCGACGGCATCGGCGATTTCGCCGGCCTGCTGGAGCGTCTCGACTATATCCAGGAACTCGGCGTCACGGCGATCTGGATCCTGCCGTTCTACCCGTCGCCGCTGCGCGACGACGGCTACGACATCGCCGACTACCGCGCCGTCAATCCGTCCTACGGCACGATCGAGGACGTCGAGCGGCTGATCGAGGAGACCCACAAGCGCGGCATGCGGCTGATCACCGAGCTGGTGATCAACCACACCTCCGACCAGCATCCGTGGTTCCAGGCCGCCCGCAACGCGCCGAAGGACTCGCCCGAACGCGACTTCTACGTCTGGGCCGACGACGACAAGGGCTACGACCTCACCCGCATCATCTTCACCGATACCGAGACGTCCAACTGGACCTGGGACCCGGTGGCCAAGCAGTATTTCTGGCATCGCTTCTTCTCGCACCAGCCGGACCTCAACTTCGACAATCCGAAGGTTCTGGAGGAAGTGCTGTCGGTCATGCACTTCTGGCTCGACAAGGGCGTCGACGGGCTGCGGCTCGACGCGATCCCCTATCTGGTCGAGCGCGAGGGCACCAACAACGAGAACCTCTCCGAGACCCACGATGTCCTGAAGGCGATCCGGGCCGATCTCGACGAGCATTATCCGGACCGCATGCTGCTGGCCGAGGCCAACCAGTGGCCGGAAGACACCCGTCCCTATTTCGGCGAAGGCGACGAATGCCACATGGCGTTCCACTTCCCGCTGATGCCGCGCATGTACATGGCGCTGGCGCAGGAAGACCGGCACCCGATCACCGACATCATGCGGCAGACGCCGTCGATCCCCGAGAACTGCCAGTGGGCGATCTTCCTGCGCAACCATGACGAGCTGACGCTCGAGATGGTGACCGAGGAAGAGCGCGACTATCTCTGGTCGACCTACGCCGCCGATACCCGCGCCCGGATCAATCTCGGCATCCGCCGGCGCCTGGCGCCGCTGATGGGCAACGACCGGCGCAAGATCGAGCTGCTCAACGCCCTGCTGATGTCGATGCCGGGCACGCCGACGCTCTACTACGGCGACGAGATCGGCATGGGCGACAACATCTATCTCGGCGACCGGGACGGCGTTCGCACGCCGATGCAGTGGTCGGCCGATCGCAATGGCGGCTTCTCGCGCGCCGATCCGCAGCGGCTGTATCTGCCCGTCATCCAGGATCCGATCTACGGCTTCCAGGCGGTCAACGTCGAGGCGCAGTCGAGCAATCCGGCCTCGCCGCTCAACTGGGCGCGCCGGATGATCCAGGTCCGCCGCACCAAGGAAGCCTTCGGCCGCGGCACGATCAACTTCCTCTACCCGTCGAACCGCAAGATCCTCGCCTATCTGCGCGAATACGGCGACGAGCAGATCCTCTGCGTCGCCAATCTCTCAGGCTCGGCGCAGGCGGTGGAACTCGACCTCTCGGCCTATGCGGGTTCCGTCCCTGTCGAGATGCTCGGCCTGTCGGTCTTCCCGGCGGTCGGCCTCGGTTCGTATGTCCTGACTTTGCCGGCTTATGGCTTCTTCTGGTTCGACCTTTCCGCCGGCGCGGCGGGGCGCGACCGGAGCGAGCCGACGCCGCTGCCGGCCTTCTCGACCATCGTGGCGGGCAGCGACCTCAAGGCGACGATCAACCCGCGCAACCAGCGCGAGCTGGAGATGGTGCTGCCGGAATTCATCGCCGGCCAGCGCTGGTTCGCCGGCAAGTCGGAGCGCCCGCGCCGTCTGTCGCTCGACGTCCTCGGACCGCCCGTGCCGGAATCGCGCCGCCACCTCTTCACCGAGCTGCGCGTCGAGACCAGCGCCGGCGAGCATCATTACCTGCTGCCGCTGAGCGCCAAATGGGGTGAGGACTATTTGCACCCGCAGTCGCCGACGCTGCCCTACACGATCGCCAAGATCCGCCAGGGTCCGCGCATCGGCGCGGTGGTCGACGGCGCGCGCGATCCGGAACTTGCCAAGCTGGTGATCACCATGATCGCCGCCGGCGTCGAGGTGGATCTCGGCGATGGCCGGCTGGAGATTTCCGCGACTACCTCGCGGCGCGAAGATCTGGCGCGGGCTCTCCTGATCGAGGCGGATGCGATCCAGGCGATCGGCGGGGAGCAGTCCAACACCTCGCTCGCCGTCGGGACGGAAGCCATCCTGAAATACTATCGGCGCCTGCGCGACGGCATCCAGCCCGAGCTGGAGATGACCCGCTTCCTGACGGAAGAGACCGACTTCGAGGCGGCGCCCGCACTGCTCGGCTCGATCGAGCTGGTTCGGCCGGACGGCACGCGCGCGGCCATCGCCGCCCTGTTCGAGCAGGTGCAGAACCAGGGCGACGCGTGGACCGTGGTGACCGACGCGCTCAATCGCTATCTGCGCGACAACGCCTACGGCCATCAGGACACGCCGGAAGAGATCCCCGAGGCAGGCGTCGCCGGCGAGAAGCTGGCGATCCAGATCGATGCCGGCACGGTGCTCGGCACGCGGACGGGCCAGATGCACGCGGCGCTGGCGACGGTGACGGGCAACCCGGACTTCGACCCGGAGCCGATCGACGCGGATGCGCTCGCGCAGATGGTGGCGGAAGCCCGGCACGAGGCCAGCGCGTCGCTGGTGCTGCTGCGCGGCCAGCGCGAGGCGAGCGGGGGCGTCGGCGCCGAGGACATCGACCGGCTGATCGCCGCCGAGCCGGCGATCCTCGCCTGGTTCGACGGCTTCGCGAATCTCGACGTCACGACCCACCGCACCCGCATCCACGGCGACTACCATCTCGGCCAGGTGCTGGTCGCCAAGAACGACGTGGTGATCCTCGACTTCGAGGGCGAACCCGGCCGCGAGCTGGCGGAGCGGCGGCAAAAGTCGTCGCCGCTGCGCGACGTCGCCGGCATGCTGCGCTCCTTCGACTACGCCGCCTTCGCCGCCCGCGACCGCACCGGTCCGGCCGACGAGGCGACGATCGAGCGGCTGCGCGACATGGCCGAGACCTGGCGCGACGAAGTGTCGGCCTCGTTCCTCACCAACTGGAGCGCCGCGTCGGGCATCTCGCTCGACGATGACGCGACGGCCCAGTTGCTCGACCTCTTCCTTCTGCAAAAGGCGTTCTACGAGCTTCGCTACGAGGCAGCCATGCGGCCTGCATGGCTGTCGATCCCGCTGCGCGGGATCATCGCGCTCCTCGAAAAACGACAGGTACTTTGATGACCATGACCAATCTCGGCGCCGGAACGGGCGCCGCCCCGATCGACCATCGCATGGTGGCGGAAGCCGCAACGGCGATCGCCAACGGCCAGCATGGTGATCCCTTCGCCGTGCTCGGATCGCACGCCGTCGACGGCGGCGTGATCGTGCGTGTCTTCCGGCCGGGCGCCGAGAGCGCCGCGGTGATCGACCCATCCGGCAAGGTCCTGGCCGAACTCGAGGCTACCGATCTGGACGGTCTGTTCTCCGGCTTCCTGCCCGGCCGAGCCGGGGGGCAGCCCTACCGGCTGCGCTATACCCACGGCACCGACAGCTGGGAGGAGGAGGACACCTATCGCTTCGGGACGGTGTTGGGCGAGCAGGACGTCTACTTCCTCGCCGAGGGCAATCACTACCGGCTCTACGAGCGGCTGGGCGCGCATCCGACGACCATGGACGGCGTCGAAGGCACCGCCTTCGCGGTCTGGGCGCCGAACGCCCGCCGGGTCTCGGTGGTCGGCAATTTCAACAGCTGGGACGGTCGTCGGCATGTGATGCGCCAGCGCCACGAGACCGGCATGTGGGAGCTGTTCGTTCCCGGTATCGGGCGCGGCGAGGTCTACAAATACGAGCTGATCGGCCGCGACGGCAACGTCCTACCGCTGAAGGCCGATCCGGTCGGCTTCCGCCAGGAGATGGCGCCGTCCACCGCGTCGATCGTTGACGGGCTGGTCGAGCACGAATGGCAGGATGGCGCGTTCCAGAGCCATTCTACCGACTGGCAGGACCGCGAGAAGGCGATCGCGATCTACGAGGTGCATCTGGGCTCCTGGATGCGCGGCGACGGCGACGCCTTCCTTGACTACGACGAACTGGCGGACCAGCTGGTGCCCTACGTGAAGGACATGGGGTTCACCCATGTCGAGTTGCTGCCGGTGTCCGAGCATCCTTTCTATGGGTCCTGGGGCTACCAGCCGATCGGCCTGTTCGCGCCGACCGCGCGTCACGGCACGCCGGAAGGCTTCGCCCGTCTCGTCGATGCGTTCCACCAGGCCGGCATCGGCGTGCTGCTCGACTGGGTGCCGGGCCACTTCCCGACCGACGTGCATGGCCTGGGCCTGTTCGACGGGACGCCGCTCTACGAGCATGCCGACCCGAAGCGCGGCTTCCACAAGGACTGGAACACGCTGATCTACGACTACGGGCGCCGCGAAGTGGAGAACTTCCTGGTCGCCAACGGTCTCTACTGGCTCGACCAGTTCCACATCGATGGCCTGCGCGTCGATGCCGTCGCCTCGATGCTCTATCTCGACTATTCGCGCGAGCACGGCGAGTGGGAGCCCAACATCTACGGTGGCCGCGAAAACCTCGAGGCCATGGCGTTCCTGAAGGACACCAACGAGCGCGTCGGCGAATATTATCCCAAGGCGACGACCCATGCCGAAGAGTCGACGGCGTTCCCCGACGTCTCGCGACCGACGTCGGCGGGCGGCCTCGGCTTCCACTTCAAGTGGAACATGGGCTGGATGCACGATACGCTGCATTACATGCAGGAAGACCCGATCAACCGGCGCTATCACCAGCACCACATGACGTTCGGGATGGTCTACGCCTATTCGGAGAACTTCGTCCTGCCGCTGAGCCATGACGAGGTAGTCTACGGAAAGGGCTCGCTGCTCGGCAAGATGCCGGGCGACCAGTGGCAGAAATTCGCCAATCTGCGCGCCTACTACGGTTTCATGTGGGCCCATCCGGGCAAGAAGCTGATCTTCATGGGCGGCGAGTTCGGCCAGGCCGGCGAGTGGAACCACGACCGTTCGCTCGACTGGCACCTTCTCGACCAGCCGGAGCACAGGGGCGTCCAGCGTCTGATCCGCGATCTCAACACGATGTATCGCGAGATCCCGGCACTGCACGAGCTGGATTGCGATCCGGCGGGTTTCGAGTGGATCGACACCGCCAATGTCGAGCAGAGCGTCATCTCGTTCCTTCGCAAGGACAAGAAAGGCCGCAACGTCCTGATCGTGTCGAACTTCACGCCCGTGCCGCGGCATGACTACGCCGTCGGCGTGCCGCAGGGCGGTCGCTGGATCGAGCGGCTGAACACCGACGCAGAGGTCTATGGCGGCTCGAACGTCGGCAACATGGGCGGCAAGCAGGCGTCCGAGCATTCGGTCAACGGCCGGCCGTACTCGATCGCGCTGACGCTGCCGCCGCTCGCCACCATCGTGATGGTGCAGGAAGACTGATGCTTATCGCCGGTCGGTCGGGCTGACAGGCCAGCCGACCGGCGATAATACCTGTCTTCGTGATGGGCTTGTGCCCCTGAACAGGGAAGCCCGCATGGCCGCTATCCGCAACGTCCTGTCGATCGCCGGCTCGGACCCGTCCGGCGGGGCCGGCATCCAGGCCGACCTCAAGGCCTTCTCGGCCAACGGCGTCTACGGCATGGCGGTGGTCACCGCCCTGACGGCCCAAAACACGCGCGGCGTCAGCGGCGTAGAGCTGGTGGCGCCGGATTTCGTGACGAAGCAGATAGACGCGATCTTTACCGACATCCGCGTCGACGCGGTGAAGATCGGCATGGTCGCGACGGCCGGTATCGCCACCGCGATCGCGGAGGCGCTGCGGCGCCACCGGCCGGCTCATGTGGTGCTCGACCCGGTGATGATCGCCAAGGGCGGCGACCGGCTGCTCGCCGAGGATGCCGTTACGGCCATGCGCTCCGAGCTGCTGCCGCTGGCGACGATGATCACCCCCAACATTCCCGAAGCCGCGGTGCTGCTGGGCGCACCGGAAGCTGGCGACCGGGGGGAGATGGAACACGCCGCGCAGCGCCTGACCGCGCTCGGCTGCGGTGCGACGCTGGTCAAGGGCGGGCATCTGGCGGCGAATGACAGCCCGGACGTGCTGTTTTCCGAGGGCCGAGCCACCTGGTTCGAAGGCGGGCGCGTCGAGACAACCAACACCCACGGCACCGGCTGCACGCTGTCCTCGGCGATCGCGGCGCAACTGGCGCTGACGAGCGATCCGGTCGAAGCGGTGCGGCGGGCAAAGGCCTATGTCGCGGCAGCGATCGCCGCGTCAGGCCGGCTCGACGTCGGCGCCGGCCACGGGCCGACGCATCATTTTCATGCGCATTGGTGAGCTGAGGACGATCCTGACGTCGCCAGGGCGAGGCGCGATCATGCCTCGGTGATCGGCACCATGTCGACGGAGTGTCGGGTGCGCTGGCGACCGGTGGTGACGAACGTCCCGGCGACCGGCGCGACGTCGGCATAGTCGCGTCCCACCGCGACGACGACGTGGTCGTCGCCGGCGACGATGCCGTTGGTCGGATCGAAGCCGACCCAGCCGAGCGCGTCGCCGAGCCACGCCTCGACCCAGGCATGCATGGCGTCGGCGCCTTCCAGCCGTGGCCGCCCGGGCGGCGGGTCGGTGCGCAGGAAGCCGCTGACATAGGCGGCCGGGATGCGATGCGCCCGCAGGGCGGCGATCATGACATGGGCGAAGTCCTGGCAGACGCCGCTGCGCTGCGCGAACGCCGCCGCGACGCTGGTGCGGACGTCGGTCGAGCCGGGCAGGTAGGCGAAGTCCGCCTTGATCTGCCGGGTGAGCGCGAGGATCGCCGGCCCCGCCGAGCCCGGTCCGGCCAGCGTCGGTTCGGCGTAGTCCGTCACGGCGCGCAGCGGCGCGACGATCCGGCTGGTGCCGAGGAAATGCATCGGCGCTTCGCCGCCGCTGTCGCGGTGGAGGAACGCGGTTTCGGCGAGTTCGGCGAGCGGCGGCGCCCGGTCCAGGTCCACCGCGGGGCGATCGACGCGGACCCTTGCCCGCATCTCCACCGACAGGCTGCGGTGCGGGCGGTGAAACACCACCGCGTCGACGGCATTGCCGAAGAAGTCGCGCTCCTCGACGGCCTCGTCGGGCAGTGGCGCCAGCGTCAGCGTCATGTCGGTGACGGTCTGCTGGCGGTCGCTGCGGGGACGCACGCGCAGGCTGTGGCGGGCATCGGTGACCGCGGAACGATAGTCGTAGGCGATCTTCAGGGTCAGGTCATAGATCATTCCGGCGCCGCCCGATCCGGCCGCGCACCGGGGCTCGACAACAGATAGCGCTCTGTCAAAAGGTCGGAGACCAGGCCGAGATCGGCTTCCACCCGGTCGAGAAAGACGGTGTCGACTTCCGTGGCATCGGCGGTCTGCAGCCGGACCTTCAGCCGCGCGATGCGGCGGGATAAGGTGTCCGGCGTCTCGGCAGCATGCATGCCCGGCAGTTCCGCCAGTCGGTCGCCGAGGCTGTTGACCTGGAAGGCCACAGAGCGCGGGTTGAGCGGGTCGAGCACGGCGAGGTCGACGACCGTCTCGCGCGACAGGTCGACGGAGTAGCGGCGGCGATAGGTGACGCGGCTGTCGGTGAATTCCAGCAGACCCTCGAGCGCGCCTTCCGGCGCGTCGCCGGCGAGCAGCACCGTGGCGACATGCGCCGTCATGCGGCCGCGCTCGATGCGGCGCCCGCATTGCATGAAGCGCCAGCCGGCGAACTGGTACATGTTCTCGCGCACCAGGCCGGTGAAGCCGGAGAGCCTTGTCAGGATCTGGTTGGCGAGCGCGACCGTGTCGCTACCCTCCTGGGCGTCCTGGATCAGCTCGACGAGCTCGTCCAGCGTGCGCCAGCCGTCGGGCGAGAAGCGGTCGCGGATGCGCGAGGCGGTGTCGGCGGCGCGCCGCGCCAAAGCGAGCAGCCCCTTGGCCATGGCGTCGGGCGTGACGCCGAACTCGCCGAGCAGCGTTTCCAGCCGGGCGTCGACTTCGCCCGAAGGCAGGGCCTCGCCGACCCTAGCGGCATAGATGCGGACGAGGCGGGTGGCCACCTCGCAGCGCTCGGCGTAGCGGCCGAGCCAGAACAGATTGTCGGCGGCGCGGGCCGGCAGGGCGCCCGGCACCCGGCGGACGAAGCTTCTGTCGCGCGGCAGCAGCGTGACCGGTCGCGGCGTTTCGCAGGAGCGGACCCAGACGTCGGCGGACCGCCCGCCGGCCTGCATCGACACCGCCCGCGCGTCGCGCGAATCGGCGATCCGGGCAAAGCCGCCCGGCATGACGTGCCAGCCGTCGTCGTCGCGCGACAGGAACACCCGCCAGGTCACCGGGCGCGGCTCCAGCTGACCGTCGACGAACACCGGGGCGGTGGACAGGGCGGCGTGCTCCTCGGCGACGAGGCCGATGCCGCCGGAGGCCAGCGTGTCGGCCCAGTCGAGGGCGGCGGCCTCCATCGCCGCCTGCGTCGCGGCGGCCGGGGGGAAGGCCGGCGCCAGCTGCAAGCGATGACGGTTCGCCTCGACGAAGCGGCGCTCGGCCTTCTGTCCGCACCACCAGGTGGCAATCGTCGGCAGCGCCAGCTCCGTGCCGATCAGCGCTCGGGCGAGCGGCTTCTGGAACGCCATCAGCGCGCGGCTTTCGAGGATCCCCGACCCGGGCGCGTTGATAACGGCCAGCGCACCGGAGCGGATGGCGCGCAACAGGCCGGGCGTGCCGATGCGCGAGCCGCCGAACAATTCGAGCGGATCGCAGAACTCGGCGTCGAGGCGCCGCCAGAGCACCTTGATCGGCTGGAAGCCGTCGACGGTCCGCACGTCTGCGCGGTCGCGATGCACGACGAGGTCGCCGCCCTCGAGCAGCAGCAGGCCGAGATAGCGCGCCAGATAGGCATGCTCGAAATAGGTCTCGTTGTGTGGGCCAGGGGTCAGCAGGCCGATGCTCGACATGTCGCCGCCGGCAAGGCCGTGCAGCATCTCGCGGAAGCGCTGGAAGAAGGCGGCCAGCCGCTCGACGTTCATCTGCCGGGCGAGGTCCGGAAACGCCTTCGACGTCGCCACCCGGTTCTCCAGCGCGAAGCCGGCGCCCGACGGCGCCTGGGTGCGATCGCCAAGCACCCACCAGCGCCCGTCCGGGCCTCGTCCGAGATCGACGGCGATGAAGCGGATCAGCGGCTGGCCCGACAGACCCTGGCCGGCGAGCGGGCGCAGGAACTCCGGGTTGCTGCCGAGGATCGCGCCCGGCAACACGCCGTCGCGGACAAGCTTCCGCTCGCCATAGATGTCGGCGAGCAGGCGTTCGAGAAACGCGGCGCGCTGCACGAGCCCTTTTTCGAGGCCCGCCCATTCGGCCGGATCGACGACCAGCGGCGGCTGCGACAGCGGCCACTCGCGCTCCTCCTCGTCGGCATCGCCCGGCCGGTAGATCCGATGATGGACGCCGGCCTCGCTCAGATACTGGCTGGCGCTGCGAAACCGCGACTCGCGCTCGGCCTCCGGCATGGCGATCAGCGCATCCACCAGCGGCCCGTAGTGCGGTCGGACGGTGCCGTCCGCCGCCAGCATCTCGTCGCGGCCGGTGCCGACGAGCGAGGCGTAACGCGAGAGCGGAGACCTAGACACGGTTTCTTGCATGAGGGGGAATCGACCTTTCGATATCGACTGCTATAGCAGCCTTCGCTCCGCCGAACATCGCCAGAGATCGGACACTATGCGCCCCCAGCTTCGGACCCTGCTCAGCTCGCGCCGGTGGGAATTCTTCATCGTCGCCGTCATCCTGATCAACGCCGTCACGCTCGGGCTCGAAACCGACCCGTGGGTGATGAGCGTCATCGGGCCGGTGCTGACCTTCCTGGACTGGCTGACGCTGGCGATCTTCGTCGTCGAGATCACGCTGCGGATCTATGCCTTCGGCTGGCGGTTCTTCCGCGATCCATGGAGCCTGTTCGACTTCACCGTCGTGGCGATCTCGCTGCTGCCGGCGACCGGGCCGCTGACGGTGCTGCGCGCCCTGCGGATCCTCAGGGTGCTGCGGCTGATCTCGATGATCCCGTCGCTGCGGCGGGTCATCGGCGGGCTGATTGCGGCGCTGCCCGGCATGGGCTCGATCATCGTCCTGCTGCTGCTGGTCTTCTACGTCTTCGCGGTGATGGCGACCAAGCTCTATGGTGCGGCCTTCCCCGACTGGTTCGGCAGCGTCGGCGCGTCGGTCTACACGCTGTTCCAGGTCATGACGCTGGAGAGCTGGTCGATGGGTATCGTGCGGCCGGTGATGGAAGCCTATCCGCTCGCCTGGCTGTTCTTCGTGCCGTTCATCCTGTCGACCACCTACGCGGTGCTGAACCTCTTCATCGGTGTCATCGTCTCGGCGATGCAGGAGGAGCACCAGGCGGTGGACGATGCCGGCCGCGAGCAGGCGCACGACGACAACCGCATGATCCTCGCGGAGATGAAGGCGCTGCGGCGCGAGATGGCCGAGCTGAAGGCGCGTCTCGGGGATGGTGGCGCCGAGACGTCGCACCCCTGATTGGGGGCGCGACGTGCGGAGCCGTCAGCCGGCCAGGAAGGCCGGCCGGCGCAAATCCAGCGTCGTCGGAAAGGCCGGGTCCGGCACCTCGCGCACCGGCTCGTAGCTCCCCGGCGTATGGCCGATTTCCTCGAAGCGGGCGAGGCGGCGTGCCTCGGCCTCGTAGGCATTGACCGGGAAGACGTCGTAGTTGCGCCCGCCCGGATGGGCGACATGGTAGATGCAGCCGCCGAGCGAGCGCTTTGACCAGCGATCGTAGATGTCGAAGGTCAGCGGCGCGTGCACCGGGATCGTCGGGTGCAGGCCCGAGGCCGGCTGCCAGGCCTTGAAGCGCACGCCCGCGACCGCCGACTTGCCGTTGCCGGTGGCCGTCAGCGGCACCTGCCGGCCGTTGCAGGTGACGACGTGGCGGGCCGGATCGTAATCGCCGAGCTTGACCTGCAGCCGTTCGACCGAGGAGTCGACGAAGCGCACCGTGCCGCCGATCGCACCGGTCTCGCCCATCACGTGCCAGGGCTCCAGCGCCTGGCGCAGCTCCAGCGTCACGCCTTCGCGCTCGATCCTGCCGCAGAACGGGAAGCGGAACTCGGCCTGCGCCTCGAACCATTCCGGCCGCATCGGATAGCCGGAGCGTTCCAGGTCGCCGAGGATGTCGAGGAAATCCTGCCAGATGAATTCCGGCAGCATGAAGCGGTCGTGCAGCGTCGTGCCCCAGCGGGCGAACTTGCCGTCCTCGGGCTGTTTCCAGAACTTCGCGATCAGCGCCCGTACCATGAGCTGCTGGGCAAGGCTCATCCGCGCATCCGGCGGCATCTCGAAGGCGCGGAACTCGATGAGGCCGAGTCGGCCGGTCGGACCGTCCGGCGAATACAGCTTGTCGATGCAGATCTCGGCCCGGTGAGTGTTGCCGGTGACGTCGATCAGGAGGTTGCGGAACAGCCGGTCGGTCAGCCACGGCGGCACGGTCGAGGAGTCGGCCGGAATCTGCGCCATGGCGATCTCCAGCTCGTAGAGCTGGTCGTGCCGGCCCTCGTCGACGCGCGGTGCCTGGCTGGTCGGTCCGATGAACAGGCCCGAGAAAAGATAGGACAGCGACGGGTGGCGCTGCCAGTAGAGCACCAGCGACTTCAAAAGGTCCGGCCGGCGCAGGAACGGCGAATCCAGCGGCGTCGCGCCGCCGACCACGACATGGTTGCCGCCGCCGGTGCCGGCATGCTTGCCGTCGATCATGAACTTGTCGGTGCCGAGACGCGACTGGCGCGCATCCTCGTAGACGCCGGTGGTGATCGCGACGCTCTCGCGCCAGGACGACGAGGGATGGACGTTGACCTCGATGACGCCCGGATCCGGCGCGACGCGGATGACGTTGAGCCGCGGATCCGGGGGAGGGGCGTAGCCCTCGATCTGCACCGGCAGGCCTTCGGCCTCGGCGACGTCCTCGACCGCGGCCAGCAGCTCCAGATAGGCCTCGGCCGATTCCAGCGGCGGCATGAACACGCAGAGCTTGCCGTCGCGCGGTTCGATGGCGATGGCGGTGCGCACGAAACCGGCGATCTCGGCCGGGCCGGTCGCGCCCGTGCCGGCGGCCGAGGGAGATCCACTTGTCGAAGCCTGCTGGGCCACGCCGTCGCCGAGCGACTGGCTCATGCCGTCCAGTTCCTGCTGCCCACGCGCCGCCGACTGCATCTCGGTGCGGCCATACTGGGTGCGCTGCTCCGGCGGCAGCGGCGGGAAGGGCTGCGTCGGGTCGGCGGGGTGATGATACGGGTAGTCGCCGGGTTCGAGATGCGGCAGCGAGGCCAGCGGCAGCCGGTAGCCAAGGGCCGAATCGCCGGGCATCAGGAAGAGATGGCCGCGGCGCGACTTCCAGCGCTCCGACAGCCAGCGGACCTTGCCGGCGCGCGCCTGCCAGGCCTGCACCGGCAGGACGTAGCCGGCCGGCTGCGACAGGCCGCGGCTGAACACCGTGGCGAGGCGGGCACGTTCCTCGCGGTCCTCGAGCTTGGAATCGGTCGGATCGACGTTCTCCGGCAGCTGCGCCTCGCGGGCGAGCCAGTAGGCGGAATCCTCGAAGGCCGGCTGGGCATTCTCGGGATCGACGCCGAGCGTTTCGGCCACCTTGACGGCCATCTTCTCGGCCTCGGCGATACCGACGGGCTCGGCCGCCGTCTCGCGCGCCACGAGATCGGCATTGCGCCAGATCGGCACGCCGTCCTTTCGCCAGTACAGCGAGAAGGTCCATCGCGGCAGGGTCTCGCCGGGATACCACTTGCCCTGGCCGTGATGCAGGAAGCCGCCGGGCGCGAAGCGCTCGCGCAGCCGGCGGATCAGATCGTCGGCGAGGCCGCGCTTCATCGGCCCGGTGGCATCGGCGTTCCACTCGGGCGACTCGAACTCGTCGATCGACACGAAGGTCGGCTCGCCGCCCATGGTCAGCCGCACATCGCCGGCCCGCAGTTCGGCGTCGACCGTCTCGCCGAGCGCGTCGAGCGCCTCCCAGCTCTCGTCCGAAAAGGGATAGGAGACGCGCGGCCGCTCGGCGATGCGCTGGACCGTCATCTCGAACTCGAACTCGACCCCGGCGGGATCGACGGCGCCGGTGATCGGCGCGGCGGAGCGATAATGCGGCGTCGCGGCCAGCGGCACGTGGCTTTCGCCGGTCAGGAGGCCGGAGGTCGGGTCGAGCCCGATCCAGCCGGCGCCGGGCAGATAGACCTCGGCCCAGGCGTGCAGGTCGGTGAAGTCGACGGTCGTGCCGGCCGGGCCTTCCAGCGACACGCGGTCGGGCTTCAGCTGGATCAGATAGCCGGAGACGAAACGAGCGGCGAAGCCGAGATGCCGCATGACCTGGACCAGCAGCCAGGAGGAGTCGCGGCAGGAGCCGGAGCCGATGGCCAGCGTCTCGTCCGGCGTCTGCACGCCGGGCTCCATGCGCACCAGATAGTTGACCCGCTGCTCGATCACGCGGTTCAGCCCGACGAGGAAGTCCACCGTGTGGGTTTCGCTGCGGTCGAGCTCGTCCAGGAAACGCTGCAGCTCAGGTCCGGCCGGCTCGGCGCCGAGATAGGCCGTCAAATCGGTGCGCAGCGGCTCATCGTAGGTGAAGGGCCAGGCCTCCGCGGCTTCCTCGACGAAGAAGTCGAAGGGATTGTAGACCGTCATGTCGGCGACCATGTCGACCTCGATCCGGAACTCTGTCGCCGGTTCTGGGAAGACGAAGCGGGCGAGGTAGTTGCCGAACGGGTCCTGCTGCCAGTTGACGAAGTGCCCCTCGGGCAGGACCTTCAGCGAGTAGGACGGCACCTTGGTGCGCGAATGCGGCGCAGGCCTCAGCCGGATGACCTGCGGGCCGAGCCGGACGGGCCGGTCGTAGCGGTAATGGGTGACGTGGTGCAGGGCAGCAAGAATCGACATCGGCGCTTTCTGATCGGCAGATCCGGCGGGACAGGCAGGGAACCATAACCGTCAGGATGCGGGCGGCAAGTCGTCGCGACCTGCGTCGCCGCGCTTGTTGCAGTGCACATGGGGCGGAACCGACCCGTCGCCAGCGCATTGTTGCGCGCAACGGCCAGATTCGACGCGGACGACGTCGCCGAGGGGACCCATGAAGCTCTTTACCTGTTCCTTCTGCTCGAACGTGCTGTATTTCGAGAATGTCGTCTGCGAGCGTTGCAACCACGCGCTCGGCTACGAGCCCTTTTCCAACCGCATCCTTGCCCTCGATCCCGACGACGGAATCTGGCGGGCGGCCGGCAGCCATGCCGGCGGTGGGCAGTGGAAATATTGTGGCAACTACGTCCAGGGCGTCTGCAACTGGCTAATCGCCGGAGATAATCCGGACGAGCTCTGCGCCGCCTGCCGCCACAACATCACCGTGCCGGACTATTCCGACGCCACCCGCGTGGAACTCTGGCGCCGCATGGAAGTGGCGAAGCGGCGGATGATCTACACCGCGATGCGCCTGCATCTGCCGCTGGTCACCCGCGCCGAGGATCCGGAAGGCCTCGGCTTCGCCTTTCTCTCCGACGACGCGGAGCCGAGCGGCAAGGTGATGACCGGGCATGACGAAGGGCTGATCACCATCGCGCTGGTCGAGGCGGACGATGCCCAGCGGGAGACCCGCCGAACGTCGATGGGCGAGCCCTACCGCACGCTGCTCGGGCATTTCCGCCACGAGGTCGGGCACTGGTACTGGGACCGGCTGGTCCGCGACGGTGGCGCGCTCGACGAATGCCGCGCGATCTTCGGCGACGACGAGGCCGATTACGGCGAGGCCCTGCAGGCGCATTACGCCAACGGGCCGAAACCCGACTGGCAGATGAGTTACGTCTCCTCCTATGCCGGCTCGCACGCCTGGGAGGATTTCGCCGAGACCTGGGCGCATTATTTCCACATCGTCGACACGCTGGAGGTCGGCAACAGCTGGGGCGTCGGGGTCGCTCCGCGGGTGCCCGCCAGCGATCTCCTGACCACCAGCATCGACTTCGACGTCTTTGCCGATCACGTGCCGATCCGGCAGGTCACCGACACCTGGCTGGCTCTGTCGGCAGCGTTGAACTCGTTCAACCGGGCGATGGGACACCACGATCTCTACCCGTTCGTCCTGTCGGATGTCGTGATCGGCAAGCTCGGCTTCATCCATGACCTCGTCCACGGGCGCATCGGCAACGCCCGCAACAGCAGCTCCGCCGCCTGACGGGCGATCCGGCGCCAACCAAATAATGGCTGGATGGTGAAATCGCGCTCCCGGAGGGTGGAACGATCACCGTCTGCTCCACTTAGCTGCTGAGGGACGGTGATCGACGCGGGCGCTCCGGCTATCGGCTGGTGCGCGAGCGTGACTGCTTGCCGTAAAGATCAAGTCTTCTCTGTCCGACTGCCCCACAGGGCCGCGGCCGGACGGCGCAACCGAGCAGCAAGCACGTGGATATGGCCAGCACCAACAGATATTCGTTTGAGACATCCTGGGGCGCGACGCGGCTCGGCGGTGAAACGCGGTTCCGGCTGTGGGCGCCCAGCGCCAGCCGGATCGAGCTCGCGATCCAGGCCAAGGCCAGTCTCGACTTCATGGCGATGGACAAGGTCGAGGGCGGCTGGTGGGAAGTGATCACCGACCGCGTTCCGCTGGGCGGCGGCTACGGCTTCCGCGTCAATGGCGACCTCGTGGTTCCGGACCCCGCGGCACGGGCGCAGACCGGAGACGTGCATGCGCTGTCGGAACTCGTCGAACCGACCGCCTACCAGTGGTCGTCGACCGATTGGCGCGGCCGGGCCTGGGAAGAAGCAGTTTTCTACGAACTGCACACCGGCACGTTCACGCCGGAAGGCACGTTCGACGGGGTCATCACGAAGCTCGATTACCTGAAGGAACTCGGGATCACCGCCATCGAGCTGATGCCGGTGGCGCAATTCGCCGGGCGAAGAGGCTGGGGCTATGATGGCGTGCTGCTCTATTGCCCGCACGAGGTCTATGGCGGCGCGGAGGGGCTGAAGCGGCTGGTCGACGCGGCGCACCAGCGCGGGCTGATGGTCTTCCTCGACGTCGTCTACAATCATTTCGGGCCGGACGGGAACTACATCGGCGCCTATGCGCCGGAGTTCTTCCACGAGGAGATCCACACGCCCTGGGGCGCGGCGATCGCCTATGACGAGACGCCGGTCCGCCAGTTCATGATCGAGAACGCGCTGTTCTGGCTGGAAGAATACCAGATCGACGGGCTGCGCCTCGACGCGATCGATTCGATCAAGGACACCACCGACACGCCGCTGGTGAAGGAACTGGCCGCGACCGTTCGCGAGCGTTTTCCCGATCGCCACGTCCACCTCACCACCGAGGACGACCGCAACATCACCTGGCATGTCGAGCGCGGCGAGAAGGGCGAGCCACAGCTGATTTCCGGCGAGTGGAACGACGATTTCCACCATTGCGCCCACGTTCTCGCGACCCACGAGGCGGAAGGCTACTACGCCGACTACAGCCGCCACAGCGTCGAGCAGATGGCCAAGTGCCTCGCGACCGGCTTCGTCTACCAGGGCGAGCTGTCCGAACATCGCGAACGCAATGTCGGCGAAAAATCGGGCCATCTTCCGCCGACGGCCTTCGTCAACTTCATCCAGAACCACGACCAGATCGGCAACCGGGCGTTCGGCGACCGCTTGACCGATCTCGGCTCGCGCCGGACGGTCGAATGCCTGCAGGCGATCCTGTTGCTGTCGCCGCAGATCCCGCTGATGTTCATGGGCGAGGAGTTCGGCGATCCGGACCCGTTCTGCTTCTTCACCGACTTCCACGGCGAGCTCGGCGACCTGGTCCGCGACGGACGGCGCGCCGAGTTCGGCAAGTTCAGCGCTTTCCACGACGAGGAAGCCCGCAAGCTGATACCGGATCCCAACGCCGAGACGACCTTCCGGGACTCTCGTCTCGACTGGTCGATCCCTGATCGTCCGACGTATCGCCGTCGGCTGGAGTTGACCCGCCGGCTGCTCGAGATCCGCCAGCGGGTGATCGTGCCGCTGCTGCACGACGTCGCGCCGAATTCCGGCAGCTGGACGGCGTCGGACGGTTCGCGCGCCTTCGTCGTGTCGTGGAAGCTGAAGGCCGGCCAGGTCCTGCATCTCTTCGCCAATCTCGACGACGAGCCCTGGGCGATCCCGGAGGGCGTCGCCAAGGCCGATCTCACCTGCGGTGACCTCGTGCACGCCTATCCCAAGGGGGCCGATGTCGAGCTGCAGGGTGCGATTCTGCCGGGGCCCTCGGTGGTGTTCCGGCTCGATGCGCAACGGATGATCGCGGGGCCATCGGCGTGAGCGCGCGCCTGGCACGGCTGGCCGAAAGCCACGGTATCGAGATCGCCTACATCTCCGAGCTGGGCGAGCGCCAGCGCATTGACGACGATGCGATCCGCGGTCTCCTTGCAGCACTGGGGGTCGATCCGGAAACCGGCGAGGAGGGTTCCTTCGAGTCGGCGCAGCACAAGCCCAGCCTCACCTGCGCCTTGCCCCAGGCCGTTGCCGACGGCCGGCGCTGGGGCGTTGCCTGCCAGCTCTACGGGCTGCGCTCGGAGCGCAATCGGGGCATCGGCGATTTCGAGGATCTGGCGCGGCTTGCCACGATCGCGGCCGGCGCGGGCGCATCCTTCATCGGGGTCAACCCGATCCATGCGCTGTTCCTGTCGGATGCGGGACGCTACAGCCCCTATTCGCCCTCCAGCCGGCGCTTCCTCAACCCGTTCTACATCGCCATCGACCGGCTCGACGGCGGCGCGGCGGCGGTGGATGCCCTGAGTGCGGAGGAACCCGATCTGTTCGCGGGGCTGGACGGCGACCTGGTCGACTACGACGCGGCCGGCCGGCTCAAGCGGCGGCTGCTGAAGGCCGTCTTCACGGCGCGGGCCGATGAGATCCGCGACGAGCAGGCGTTCGAGCGGTTCCGCGAGGCGGGCGGCGAGTCGCTCGCCGGTTTTGCGCTGTTTGAGGCGATTTCGGAACGGCAGGTCGAGACGGGCTCCTATGCCGGCTGGCATTCCTGGCCCGAGGCTCTGAAGGACCGCGCCAGTGCGGACGTCGTGCGCTTCGGCGAGGAGAATGCCGATCTCGTCCTGTTCCATACCTGGCTGCAGTTCGAGGCCGAGGAACAGCTGGCCGAGGCGCAGGCGCGCGCCCGCGGTGCCGGCATGACGATCGGGCTCTATCTCGACCTCGCGGTCGGCGTCGCGCCGGACGGGGCGGAGACCTGGATGGATCCCTCGCTCACCGTCGGCAATGCCAGGGTCGGCTCGCCGCCCGACATGTTCAACAGCCAGGGGCAGGACTGGGGTCTTGCGCCGCTCTCGCCCAAGGCGCTCGCCGATCGCGACTACAAGCCGATGCGCGAGGCCTTCGAGGCGCTCACCCGCCATGCCGGCGCGGTGCGCATCGACCATGCGATGGGCCTTGCCCGCCTGTGGTGGATCCCGGACGGCGTGTCGTCAGCGGGTGGCGGCTATGTGCGCTATCCGCTGGGCGCGATGATCGACAGCGTCGCGGCGGCGTCGCAGGCGAACGACTGCCTCGTCGTCGGCGAGGACCTCGGCACGGTGCCGGCCGGTTTCCGCTCGGTGATGGAGGAGGCGCAGGTCCTCTCCTATCGCGTCCTGTATTTCGAGCGGCACGGCGAGACGCAGTTCCTGCCGCCTGAAGCCTATCCGCATCTCGGGCTCGCCTGCATCTCGACGCACGATCTGGCGACGCTCGCGGGCTGGTGGCGCGGGCTCGACGTCAAGCTGCGCGAGGAAGTCGGCACCCAGGACGCGGCGGCGACGAAGCGCGATCTCGGCCAGCGCGAACGCGACCGGCTGGCGCTGATCCTTGCCCTCGTCGAGGCGCGGCTGCTGCCGGACGGCATGGACGACCTCGCCAGCGGCGAGGCCGCGCTTCCCGACACGCTGCCGGACTCGCTGGCGATCGCCCTGCATCGCTTCATCGCCCGGACGCCGGCGCTGCTCGTCACCGTCCAGCTCGACGACATGCTGGGGTCGGAGCGCCAGTCCAACCTACCCGGCACCACCGATCAATATCCCAACTGGCGCATCCGCTCCCCGACCTCGCTCGACGACCTCGCCGCCGACGAGCGCTTCCGTCGCCTCGCCGCCGCCATGCGTGAAGAAAGACCCAGCGCCACATGAGCCGCTCTCTCGTTGCCACCTACCGCCTGCAGTTCCGCGAAGGCACCACGTTCGAGACCGCGAAGGACCTCGCGCCCTATCTGGGGCGGCTGGGGGTGAGCCACCTCTATGCCGCCCCGATCTTCGCGGCCTCGCCCGGCTCCACCCACGGCTACGACGTCACCGACTACAATGCCTTCGAGGAAGACCTCGGCGGCGTCGCCGGCTTCACCGCGATGAGCGACGCGCTGTCCTCGGCCGATCTCGGGCTGATCCTCGACTTCGTGCCGAACCACATGGGCGTCTCCCCGAAGAACCTCTGGTGGGAGGACGTGCTGCGATGGGGCTCGGAAAGCCGCTACGCGCAGACCTTCGACATCTCCTGGGAAGCCGAGAAGATCCTCGTGCCGGTCCTGTCCAAGCCCTATGGCGACGCGCTGGCCGACGGGGACCTTGCGGTCGAGCTCGATGCCGACAATGCCCGCATGCGCTTCGATGCGGCGGGTTACGGCCTGCCGATCGACCCGCGCACCTATGGCCATGTCTTCGGCCTGATGGACCATCCGGAGAAGGACCGGCTGGTGCGCCGCTTCTCCGTCTCGACGCCGGCCGAAGCGGACGAGCTGGTCGAGCGGCTCGCCGAGCATCTGGCGGAGCCGGACTTCCGCGCGGCGCTCGACAAGGCGGTCGCGGCGCTGAGCGCCGACCAGACGGCACTGCACGATCTGCACGAGGCGCAGGCCTGGCGGCTCGCCTGGTGGCGCACGGCGCGCGAGCGGCTGACCTATCGCCGGTTCTTCGAGATCGCCGACCTGATCGGCGTCCGCCAGGAGCTGCGGCGGGTGTTCCGTGAATCCCACCAGCTGGTGATCCGCCTGGCGCGCGAGCGCCGGCTCGACGGCATCCGCATCGACCATGTCGACGGCCTCGCCGACCCGAAGGGCTATCTCGAGCAGCTGCGCCAGGCCTTCCAGTCGGTGCGGCGCACGCCGATCGTCCACGTCGAGAAGATCCTCACCGGCGACGAGCGGCTGCGGACCTCCTGGGAGATTGAGGGCACCACCGGCTACGAGTTCATCACCGCGCTGGCCGGCCTTTATGTCGACGGCACGAAGGAAGCCGTGATGACCGAAGCCTACAACGGCTTCCTCGGCGAGGAGGAGGATCTGCGGGCGATGATCGTCCGGCAGAAGCGCTCGATCTTCCAGCGCAACCTTGCCGGCGAACTGACGCATCTGACCGGCGTCGCGCTCGCCGTCGCCGGCCGCGGGCTCGCGACGCGCGACCTCGGGCAGGACACGATCGCCCGCGCCATCGTCGAGGTGGCGGCGGCTTTGCCGGTCTATCGCACCTATGTCTCGGTGGACGGCGTGCCGCGCCGCGACATTGCGATCATCGACGATGCGGTCGATCTTGCGATGAGCGGCCGCGAGGTCGAGGCCGACGAGCCGATCCAGTTCATCGGCCGGCTTTTGAAGCTCGACTTCGTCGACGGCGCGGACGTCGCCGGCGCGCTCGATTTCACCCGGCGCTTCCAGCAGACCACAGGCGCGGTGATGGCCAAGGCCGTCGAGGACACCGCCTTCTACCGCTACAACCGGCTGATCGCCCTGAATGAAGTGGGCGGCGAGCCGGACCATTACGGCGCCGAGACGACGGCCTTCCACGATGTCATGCAGATCCGGCTCGAGGATCAGCCGGACGGTTTGCTCGCCACCTCGACGCACGACACCAAGCGGGCCGAGGATGCGCGGGCGCGGCTCTACACGCTGTCGGAGGCGCCGGAGCAGTGGCGCGACATTGTCGCCGGTCTCGCGACCGAGATGGCGCCGTGGCGCAAGACGGTCGAAACCCTGGTGATCTCGCCGGATCCGGCGACGGAATGGGGGCTCTACCAGTCGCTGCTCGGCGTCCTGCCGCCCGACTTCGACCCGGAGGACAGCGAAGCCCGCGCGGTGCTCACCGAGCGCCTGCAACAATATGCCGAGAAGGCGGTCCGCGAGGCCAAGCGCTGGACGAGCTGGACCTCGCCGGCGGAAGCCTACGAGACCGCGCTGCGCGAATTCGTCGCCGCCATTCTCGATCAGGCCGAGACCGGCGACCTGCTCGCCCGGTTCTGGCAGGACGTGCAGCCCTTTGTCGCGGCCGGCGCCCTCACGTCGCTGTCGCAGGCGACGCTGAAATTTGCCGCGCCCGGCGTGCCGGACATCTACCAGGGAACCGAGTTCTACGATTTCTCCCTGGTCGACCCTGACAATCGCCGCGCCATCGATTTCGATGCCCGCGCGGCGACGATCGAATCCGACCAGCCCTGGGCGGACGCGCTGACCGACTGGCGCAGCGGCAGGATCAAGGCGAAGCTCACCCGCGCGGCGCTCGCCATGCGCAGCCGCACGCCAGCGCTGTTTACTCGCGGCGCCTACGTGCCGTTGACGGTGGAAGGGCCGATGGCGGAGCACATCGTCGCCTTTGCCCGCACCAACGAGGACGGGGCCGCCGCGATTGCCATCGCGCCGCGGCTTTGCCTCGGCCTGCTGGACGGTGCGACGGAGCCGGTGGTGGCGGCTTCGCGGTGGGAGGGGACGGTGATCCACCTGCCGGACACCCTCGCCGGGCGTGACTGGCGCAACGTCCTGACGGAGGAGACAGTGGCACCGGCGTCCGCACTTGCGCTTGCCGACGTTCTCGCCACGCTGCCCTTCGCGCTGATCGAGGCGAACTGACGAAAGGTCGATCGGCGGCCGTCCCCGGCGGACGGTCGCGATCGGCTGCGCATGAGGAGACCTGTGATGACCATCAGGACAGTCGTCTGGAACGAGTTCGCGCATGAGCGCGAGAACCCGGTGGTGAGGGACATCTATCCCGACGGGATCCACGCCGTGATCGCCGCGGCGCTTGGCCGCGAGACCGACTTCGAGGTCTCGACGGCAACGCTGGACGAGCCCGAGCACGGCCTGTCGCAGACACGGCTCGACGCGACCGACGTGCTGCTCTGGTGGGGCCACAAGTCCCATGGCGCAGTATCCGATGCGGTGGTCGAGCGGGTCGCTGGCCGGGTGCACCAGGGCATGGGACTGATCGTCCTCCATTCGGGGCATTTCGCCAAGATCTTCAAGCGGCTGATGGGAACGCCCTGTTCGCTGCGCTGGCGCGAAGCCGGCGAGCGCGAGCGGCTGTGGGCGGTCAACCGCACGCATCCGATCGTCCAGGGCGTCGGGCCGTCGATCGAACTGCCGAACGCCGAGATGTACGGCGAGCCGTTCCTGGTGCCGGAGCCGCTGGAGACAGTCTTCATCTCCTGGTTCGAGGGCGGCGAGGTGTTCCGCTCGGGCCTGACCTACCAGCGCGGGGCAGGGCGGATCTTCTACTTCCGCCCCGGCCACGAGACCTATCCGATCTACCACAATCCCGAGATCCAGACGGTGCTGCGCAACGCCGTGCGCTGGGCCTACAACCCGGTCGCCTGGCCGGATGTCGCCGAGGCGCCGAACGTGCCGGTCGCAGAGGCGCCGGAGAAGATCGAGGCGAAGGGCGCGGCGCTGCACCACGCCGGCGAGGAGGGCTACCGATGAGCGCCACAGCACCGGCCGGCGAGAAGCGCATCATGATCCTGGGCACCGGTGCGATGTCGCACCGCCACGCCGAGCATTTCACCTCGATCCCCGGCTGCCAGGTCGTCGCCGCTTGCGACACCAATGCCGAGCGGGCCCGGGCCTTCGCCGAGATGCATCAGATTCCCCACTGCTTCGACAACCTCGATGCAGCGCTCGCGTGGGGCGAGTTCGACGCTGTGGTGAACTCGACGCCAGATCAGGTCCACAAGGCCACGACGCTGGCGATTGTCGCGAAGGGCAAGGCGGTGTTCTGCGAAAAGCCGCTGGCGATCAACGGCGACGACGCCTTCGCGATGGTCGAGGCGGCCGAGCGGGCGGGCGTCGTCAACATGGTGAACCTCACCTATCGCAACGCCCACGCCATCCAGATGGCGCGGCGGATGATCGAGGCAGGCGAGATCGGCGCCATTCGCCATGTCGACGCGAGCTATCTGCAGAGCTGGCTCACCGCGCGGCATTGGGGCGACTGGCGCGTCGACGAGCGCTGGCTGTGGCGGCTGTCGACGGCGCATGGCTCCGGCGGCGTCGTCGGCGACATCGGCATCCACATCCTCGACTTCGTCACCTTCGGCACAGGCCTAGACATCGCCGCCCTGTCGGCGCGGCTCAAGACCTTCGACAAGGCCGACGGCGGGGCCATCGGCGAATACCGGCTGGACGCCAATGATTCCTGCGCGATGACGGTGGAGTTCTCGAATGGCGCGCTCGGCGTCGTGCACATGAGCCGGGCTGCCACCGGCAAGTCGAACGACCTCGACCTCACCATCCACGGCGAGAAGGGGGCGCTGAAGATCTGGGCGACCACCGACGATTCCTCGCTCGACGTCTGTCTCGGCGCGGACATCGAGACCCAGACCTGGAAGCGGCTGGAGTGCCCGCCGACGCCGCGCAATGCCGACCGGTTCGTCCTCGCGCTGCTGTCGGGCGTCAACGGCCAGCCGGATTTCCGCCATGCAGCCAACGTCCAGCGCCTGCTCGATCTCTGTATCGTCTCCGATGCCGAAGGGCGGATGCTGAAGGTCGCCTGACGAAAGCGGGGGCGATCTGCTGGGCAGGACCCCGGCGCTCCAGCCCCGCTTAAGGCTTTGGTCGGAGTTTTGCGGCAAAGTCGCCGCGGTCCGCGGCTGCTGTCCGCCGCCGCGGACGACCGAGGATGCGCCCGGCATGCTGTCGACCTATCTCAGCTACCAGCTCTACACGCGCGACATGCCGAAGACGCTCGACCGGATCGCGTCGGATCCGGTGATCAATCGGGATGCCGAATACTACCGCGCCAACATCCACAGCGTCTCCACCGTCGATGAGTTCATGGATGACTACCGGCTCTACTCCTATGCGATGAAGGCCTATGGGCTGGAGGAGCAGATCCCCTCCCGGGCGCTGATCAAGAAGGTGCTGGAGAGCGATCTCGGCGACAAGACCAGCATCGCCAACAAGCTGTCGGACGAACGCTACCGGGCCTTCGCCGCGGCCTTCAATTTCGCCAAGGCGACCGAGCCGGTGGCGCCGACCGGCCAGACGACGGCGCAGACGGACCTGCTGGTCGACGCCTATTCCGAACATCGGATCCGGGGCGGGCAGGCACATGCGGCGACCACCAAGGCCTATCTCGACGGGATCGGGTCGATCACAGACGTCGACGCCTTCCTCGACAACCGGACGCTGTTCACCGTCGCGCTGGAGGCGGCGGGCATCGATGCCTCGATCGCCTCGCGCGCCTTCATCCGGGACGTCCTGACCGGCAATGCTGCCGATGGCCCGGCTGCGAAGGGCGACCTGCGCTACACCGTGCTCGCCGCCATGCTGCCCTTCGAGCCGGATGGCTCGGCGCCGGCGGAGGGCCTGCAGAGCCCCAGCCACGCCAATACGACGGTCTTCGCCTGGCTCGACCGGAAGGGCCTCGGCACCAGTCCGCAGGCCGCCGCCTACCAGGTGAGCTACTACGAGGCGGAGATCGGCGGCGTGCGCACCGCCGACGATCTGGTCGAGAACATCCGGCTGTTCGGCGTCACGCTGAGTTCCGTCGGCCTGAACGCGGGGATCGAAACGCCGGCCTTCGCCTGGACGATCCTGACCAGCGATCCCGCCGACCCGCAGAGCGCGCTCAACCGGATGGCCGAGGACACGCCGGAACAGCTGCTGCGCAAGCAGCAGTATCAGGCGCTGGTCGAACGCTTCAATTTTGACGCCCAGGGCAACGTGCCGGCCGGCGAAAGCGCTCAGACGGACGCGTCGAAGAAGGCGACGGTCGAGGCCTATTTCACCAATTACCAGAACCAGAACGCCAGCAGCGACCGCGTGGCGACGAGCCTGTTCAAGGCGGCGATCGCTTCCGTCAAGACGGCGGCGCAGTTCGTCTCCGTCGGCGCGCTTTACGATTACGCGCTGACGGCCTTCGATCTCGATCCGTCGGAAGAAAGCCGTTCGACGATCATGCGGGTGCTGCGCAGCGACCTCTCGGACCCGAAGTCCTTCGCCAATTCGATCGGCGACGAGCGCTACGTCCGGTTGGCCGCCGCCTTCAACTTCGACGACAGCGGCAAGGTCGCGGCACCGCGCCTTGCCCAGACCGCGGCCAACCAGACGGACACTGCCGAGCGTTACGCCGAACGCCTCGGTGCGGACCCGACCGATGCCGCGATCGAAAAGGCCAAGGCGGAGACCGAGGCCTATCGTTCGGCGCTGGCGTCGGTCGTCTCCGTCAAGGATTTCGTCGCCAGCAAGACCCTCACCGACTATGCGCTCAAGGCCTACGGGCTCGAGGCCGACAGACTGTCGCAGAAGGACCTCGTCGCCATCCTGACCAGCGACCTTTCCGATCCCGAAAGCTTCGTCAACGCCTCCGGCGACAAGCGGATGATCGAGTTCGCCGCCGCCTATGCCTTCACGCCCGAGGGCGGCATCGACCGCGACCGCGCGAACGTGCAGACGGCGAAGAACTTCCTGTCGACGCAGGACTTCTTCCTCCGGCAGGCGATGGAGGAAGAGGCCGGGGCGGACAACGAGGCGGTTCGGCTGGCGTTGTATTTCCGGCGCATGGGACCGGACCTCACGTCGTTCTATGACGTCCTCGCCGATCCGGCCCTGCTCAACGTCGTCCAGATTGCGGTCGGGCTGCCGGCGGAGTCGGGCCAAAGCAACATCGACGTCCAGAAGCGCACGCTTGAGAAGAAGCTCAACCTCGAATCCTTCAAGGATCCCCAGCAGCTCGAGCGCTTTATCAGTCGCTTCATCGCGCTGTACGATGCGCAGAGTGCATCGAGCGTCAGTTCGCCGGCCCTGACGATCCTCGGCGGCGCCATGCTCTGAACGAAAGAAGGCCGCATCCCCGAAGGAATGCGGCCTGCCTGACACCCGTTTCTGCCGTCGATTAGCGGACGGACAGGACCGCGCCGTTGCGACGGTCGATGTCGACCTGGATGTCGTCGCCGCGGCGATCGATGCCGACGATGCGATAGGCGCCGCGGGTGCGTCGCACGGAATCGACCTCGCGGACGCCTTCCTGCCGCGCGATGCGAACGGCTTCCCTCTCGCTCAGCTCGCGCCGGTCCTCACGCCGCTCTTCGCGCCGCTCCGGACGGCCGTCGCGCTCGCGCACCTGCTCCTGCGGCACCACGCGGATACCGTCGGGTCCGATCTGGATGCCCTGGGACATTGCCGGGGTCGCCAGCGCGAGCGTCGCCGCAGCCAAGGCCCCGTAGGTCCATGCCCTCATCGTCATTGGTCGTTCTCCTTGAAAAGACTGCGCCCCGCCGAAGGCGAACGCACGAGCTTGACCGCAGAACAACCTTGCTTGTCTTTGGTTCCCTTGGCGGACGGCTGGAAAAACGTTTTGCTTGAAGGGCTAACGACTTGGGCGGTGCAGCATTCGACTGCCCGGAGATAGACCAGGGAATGTAAGTCTTTGCGCGCGTTTCGCCCGTTCGGGGTCAGTGCATGTACTGGCCGCCATTGGCCGAGAGGGTCGAGCCGGTGATGAAGCCGGAATCGTCCGATGCCAGGAACACCACGCAGCGGGCGATCTCTTGCGCCTCGCCCAGCCGGCCCACCGGGATCTGCGGCAGGATGTGCTTCTGCATGATGTCGTCGGTGATCGTCGCCATCATGTCGGTGTTGATGTAGCCGGGGCAGACGGCATTGACGGTGATGCCCTTCTTCGCCCCCTCCTGCGCCAGGGCCTTGGTGAAGCCGATGTCGCCCGACTTGGCGGCCGCATAGTTGACCTGTCCGGCCTGGCCCTTCTGGCCGTTGATCGAGGAGATGTTGACGATGCGGCCGAAGCCGCGGTCGCGCATGCCCTCCCAGACCTGCCGCGTCATGTTGAAGAGGCCGCTGAGATTGGTGCCGATGACCGCCTGCCATTGCTCCGGGGTCATCTTGTGGAACATCGCATCCTGGGTGATGCCGGCATTGTTGACCAGGATCTCGACCGGCCCTATCTCCGCCTCGACCCGGGCAATGCCCGCGGCGCAGGCGTCAAAGGACGATACGTCCCACTGGTAGACCGCGATGCCGGTTTCCGCGCTGAAGGCGTTCGCCCGCTCCGCATTGCCGGCATAGGTCGCGGCCACCTCGTGCCCGGCATCCCTCAGCGCCGTCGAGATTGCCGCGCCGATGCCGCGGGTTCCCCCGGTCACGATGGCCACTCTGCCCATGTCGTCCTCCCCCGATTTCCGTTTATTTGCCGCCGCTGCGGGGCCGCCTCCCGAGCCCGCCCCGCTTGGCTCCACCTTCTTTGCCTGTCTCAGCCGCGCTCGAAGCACATGGCGACGCCCATGCCACCGCCGATGCAGAGCGTTGCGAGGCCCTTCTTCGCGTCGCGGCGGATCATCTCGTGGATGAGCGTATTGAGGATGCGGTTGCCCGACGCGCCGATCGGATGACCGATGGCGATGGCGCCGCCATTGACGTTGACGATGTCGGTGTTCCAGCCAAGGTCCTTGTTCACCGCGCAGGCCTGCGCGGCGAAGGCTTCGTTGGCCTCGACGAGGTCGAGATCGTCGACCGACCAGCCGGCCTTTTCCAGCGCCCGGCGCGAGGCGGGGATCGGGCCGGTGCCCATGATCGCCGGATCGACGCCGGCGGTCGCCCAGGAGACGATGCGCACCAGCGGCGTCAGCCCGCGCCGCTCGGCCTCGGCCTCGCTCATCAGCACGGTGACGGCGGCGCCGTCATTGATGCCGGAGGCGTTGGCGGCGGTGACGGAGCCTTCCTTGTCGAAGGCCGGGCGCAGCTTCTGGACTTTTTCCAGCGTCGTGCCGTGCTTGATGTATTCGTCGTCCTCGACCACCGTGTCGCCCTTGCGGCCCTTGACGGTGAACGGCGCGATCTCGTCCTTGAAGCGGCCCGCCTTCTGGGCTTCCTCGGCCTTGTTCTGCGACTTCACCGCGAACTCGTCCTGCATGTCGCGGGTGATCTGCCACTGGCGCGAGACGTTCTCGGCGGTGGTCCCCATGTGATAGCCGTTGAAGGCGTCGATCAGGCCGTCCTTCAGCATCGTGTCGACGAGCTTCAGGTCGCCCATCTTCTGGCCGGAGCGCAGATGCGCGGCGTGCGGGGCCATCGACATCGATTCCTGGCCGCCGGCGACGATGATCTTCGCGTCGCCCATGGCGATCTGCTGCATGCCGATCGCCACCGTGCGCAGGCCGGAGCCGCAGAGCTGGTTGAGCCCCCACGCCGTCGCCTCCTGCGGGATGCCGGCTTCCATCGCCGCCTGGCGGGCGGGGTTCTGGCCCTCGCCGGCGGTGAGGATCTGGCCCATGATCACCTCGTCGACCTCGGCCGCGTCCACGCCGGCGCGCTGCAGCGCCGCGCGGATGGCCGCCGCGCCCAGTTCATGCGCCGGCACGTCGGCGAAGGCGCCGTTGAAGGCGCCGACCGGGGTGCGCGCCGCACCGACGATGACGACGGATTGTCCGTTGCTCATGGGAAATACTTTCTTGTTCGTCTTCGACGTTTCCTTGCCGAAAGATAAGGCATCGCAGGTCGCGTTGGCAAACGCGTCGGTGGGCCTTCCTGCGGAGGGCGGTTGCATCTGTCGTCAGGCGCGACCCAGCGCCGACTGCATCGATATCGCGCCGCACGCGGCGTTGGTCGGGCCCGGCAGACTTGCCGGACACCGTCTTGGAAGAGTCATACGCCCCGGAAAACCGGGCCGCTGCGGCAGCTTGTGGCGAAAGGTTTGGATTGCAGTGAGTTTTGTGCCTATCATTTATGCGGCGCAGCGACGCAACTGCACACAAAGCGGAATCGCGGCGTCCGGGAGCGGCAACAGGGGGTGAGGAATGGCCAAGAATTCGGATGTGACGGTCATCAAGAAATATGCCAACCGCCGTCTCTACAATACCGGCACCAGCACCTACGTCACGCTCGAGAACCTCGCGGGAATGGTCAAGGGCAACGAGGAGTTCGTCGTCCAGGACGCCAAGACCGGTGAAGACATCACCCACGCGGTGCTCACCCAGATCATCTTCGAGCAGGAGAACAAGGGCGGCCAGAACCTGATGCCGATCACCTTCCTGCGGCAGCTGATCCGCTTCTACGGCGACCAGATGCAGATGGTGATTCCGGGTTATCTGGAACAGACGATGAGCGCGTTCTCGCGCGAGCAGGAAGGCTTCCGCGACCAGGTGCCCGGCACGATGGCGCAGACGCCCATGAAGATGATGGAAGCCCAGGTCCGCCGCAACACCGAGATGTTCCGCCAGGCGATGGCGATGTTCAACCCGTTCATGGCCGGCGCCATCGGCGAGGCCGGCGAGGCCAAGAACGGCACCGGCGCCGCGGACGAGGGCGACAAGGCGGGTCCCGAGGACATCAAGGCGATGCGCCAGCAACTGGCGCAGATGCAGAAGCGGCTCGAGGCGCTGGACGCCAAGGCAGCGGAAACGAAGAGCGACAAGTAGCCGGACGAATTCTGCCCTCGAAGGGCAGGCGCAGCCGGACCTCGCGAACCCGGCTGGGCAGCGCCGCCGGCCTTACGTCATGTCGCGGTCACGCCCGCGCGGACGCAAAAAGCCGGTCCGCGGGGACCGGCCTTCCGAATGTCATGCAGCCGAAGCTGCAGCGCCGCTATCGGAAAAGGCTTACGCCTTTTCCTTGACCGTCAGGATCTGCCGGCCGCGATACATGCCGGTCTTCAGGTCGATGTGATGCGGGCGACGCAGTTCGCCGGAGTTCTTGTCTTCGATGTAGGTCGGCGCCTTGAGGGCGTCCGCCGAGCGGCGCATGCCGCGCTTCGACGGGCTGGTCTTGCGTTTAGGTACGGCCATGTCGTGCTCCGTTCGGTCTGTCGCCCGCTGCACGATGGCGCGCCGGCAAAATCATCTCTGGTTCCGGTCCCGCAGCGCCTCGCCGAGCCTCAGGCCCGTCGGTTCGCCCTCTCACGTCGGACGCGCCGACGAGCGATCCATGATCGCCGCAAGGCTTCGCCGTGACGGGAATTCGAGGCAGCCCATAGCAAAGCATGGTGCCCTTGGGAAGGGGTACGGCAAAATCCTCAGCCGGTTTCGGCCGGCCTGACGCATCCGACATAGTCGCCCGAGGCTTCCGCCAGCCGCTCGACGCGGCGCGCCAGGCGGTCGAGGCCCGGCCCGGGGTTGGCCGGATTGCGCGTGCCGGGCGCCGGCAGCGTCACCGCCAGCAACGCCGCCTGGCGGGCCGACAACTCGCTCGCCGGCTTGCCGAAATAATGCTGGCTGGCGGCGCCGATTCCGTAGACGCCGGTGTCCCATTCGACGACGTTGAGATAGATTTCCATGATCCGCCGCTTCGACACGAGCAGGTCGAAATAGATCGCCAGCGGCGCCTCCAGGACTTTCCGCAGATACGAGCGGTCGTTCCAGAGAAACAGGTTCTTCACGGTCTGCATCGGGATGGTCGAGGCGCCGCGGGTCTCCTCGCCGGCGAGCGCCGCGTCGACGACGGCGCGCATCTCGCCCCAGTCGATGCCGTCATGGCGGCAGAACTGACCATCCTCGGACATCAGCACCGAATGCACCATCACCGGCGCGATTGCCTCCAGCGGGACCCACTCGCGCAGCGCCGGACGGAAGGTGAGATGGTCGGCCAGCATCAGCGTCGAGACCGGATGGATCGCCCGGATGGCGTAGAGCGGCGTCAGCACCAGCGGGATCGCGACCAGCAGCACGACGACGATCGCGATGGCCGCGAGCACCCGGCGAATCATGGCGCACCCATGCCGCCAAGGGCGGCTGCTGGAGGGATAGGGAGACGGCGAGGCTTCATGGCTCCAGCCTTAGCCGGGCGCAACGTGGCTCGCAACGGCGCCGAGGCTTGACCCCGGCCCGTGGCTCGCGCAAAGCCGCGGCAGCGGAACGGGCGGGGAATCGAGCGATGGACGGCGACGGCTTCGAGGCACTTCTGGCGTCCACGGCCGCGCGCGTCGAGGTGCGGCTGGCCGCGATTCTCGGCGGCGAGGGGCCGCTTGCCGGCGCCCCGGAGCGGGTCCGCGCGGCGATGGCCCACGGCGCGCTCGGCGGCGGCAAGCGGCTGCGGCCGTTCCTGGTGATCGAGGCAGCCGCCCTGTTCGGCGCGTCGGCGGAGGATGCGCTCGATGCCGCGGTCGCGCTGGAATGCGTTCATTGCTACTCGCTCGTCCACGACGACCTGCCGGCGATGGACGACGACGCCATGCGGCGCGGCAAGCCGACCGTCCACAAGGCCTATGACGAGGCGACGGCGATCCTCGCCGGCGACGCGCTTTTGACGCTCGCCTTCGGCCTCATCGCCGATTCGGCCAGCCTGTCGCTTGCCGCCCGCTCGACCCTCGTCCTGATGCTGGCGCGCGATGCCGGGGCCGGCGGCATGGTCGGGGGCCAGGCGCTGGACCTGGCGGCGGAAAGCCGCGACCTCACCGAAGCCGAGATCGCGACGATGCAGGCAATGAAGACCGGCGCGCTGATCGCCTTCGCCTGCGAGGCCGGGCCGGTGGTCGCGGACGCCGATGCGGCGGACCGGCAGCGGCTGCGCCGATTCGGGGAGTTGGTAGGGCTTGCCTTCCAGCTCGCCGACGATCTCCTCGACGAGACCGCCGATGCCACGACCCTGGGCAAGGCCGCCGGCAAGGACCGCGAACGCGGCAAGAAGACCCTGCCGGCGCTCAAGGGGCACGACTGGACGCGCCAGCGTCTCGGCGACCTGGTTGCCGCGGCTGAGGATGAACTGTCGGTCTATGGCGAGCGCGGCGAGACATTGCTCGCGGCGGCGCGATTCGTGGCCCATCGTCTGCGCTGAGGACAGATCTATCGGCGGGCGAGGCAATTTTATAAGCCGGCTCAGTTCTTCATCACGATGCAGGCGCCGCCGGCGCCACGCAGTTGCTGGCAGAGGGTGTTGGCCTCGCCGCGGCTGTCGGCGCCCAGCCGGACGGCGTAGATCGTCCGGCGTGGCCCGGTGCGCTTGCGCAGGACGATCGGCGCTTCCTTGACGAGGCCAGGATGGCTGGCGCGCACGCGTTCGAACATCCGCATGGCGACGGCTCGCTGCTCGTGGCCGGCAACCTGCACGCCCCAGGGGCGCATCGGCGCGCTCTCCTCGCCGTCGAGTGAGGCGAAGATCGCCCGCGTCTTCATGATCGGCAGGCGGGCGCAGCTCTCCTGGAAATTGCGCTCGGGATCGAGCGGGCGCAACTCGATCTCGCGTCCCGCCTCGCGGAACCAGTCGGCCGGCCGGGCCGTGATGTCGGCCACATAGGCCTCGGTCTCGTAGGGCAGCGGGCCGCCGCCATTGGCGATCCAGCGCTTCACCCGGTTGATGCCGCCATTATAGGCGGCGGCCGCCAGCCCCCAATTGCCGAGCTCGGCGCGAAGGTCAGACAGATAGAGCGCCGAATGGCGGATCGCCGAGCGCATGTCGTAGGGATCGGCGAGGCCGCGCTCCTCGGCCGTGTAGGGCATGAACTGGGCGATGCCCTGCGCCCCGACCGGCGAGACGGCGGCGGCATCGAAGCGGCTTTCCTTCCAAATCAGCCGCGCAAAGAAGGCTTCGGGCATGCCCACGGCCAGCGCGTTGGCGGCGATGACCTGGCAGATCGTCTCGGCCGTCGGCGCGGCGGACGCCTCGACGATGCCTGCGGCGGGATCGACCGCGAAGGAAGGTGGGCTCGGCGGGAAGGGCAAAGCGGGCAGGACGAGCGATCCGGCCGGTGGTGTCTCCGCGACGGCACTGCCTGGCGCCAGTGCCGTAACGCCGAAGGCCAGCGCGCATAGCAGCGCCATCGGCCGAAGAAGGCGCTGATGGCGGGCCGTCATTCGCGGGTCCGGGTTGCGGCTCGGGGCGTATCGATCCTCCGGCGGCACCGGGGCGCCGCCGCGTCGCAGGCTGGAAAAAGGGCGCCCGCCGCTTGTCACATCCCGGCCGAGCCGCTCCCGAAGCGGCGCTCGATATAGTCGGCGACCATCACCTGGAAATCCGCCGCGATGGCCGGGCCGCGCAAGGTCACGGTCTTCTTGCCGTCGACGAAGACCGGCGCGGCAGGGGTCTCGCCGGTGCCGGGGAGCGAGATGCCGATATCGGCGTGCTTGGACTCGCCCGGTCCGTTGACGATGCAGCCCATCACCGCGACGTTCAGCGTCTCGACGCCCGGATAGCGCTCGCGCCACATCGGCATGTTGCGGCGGAGATCGGCCTGGATCGTCTCGGCAAGTTCCTGGAACACCGTCGACGTCGTGCGACCGCAGCCAGGGCAGGCGGCGACGATCGGGACGAACTGGCGAAAGCCCATGGTCTGCAGCAGTTCCTGCGCGACCTGCACCTCCTGGGTGCGGTCGCCGCCGGGCTTGGGCGTCAGCGAGACGCGGATCGTGTCGCCGATGCCTTCCTGCAAGAGGATGCCCATGGCGGCGGAGGAGGCGACGATGCCCTTCGAGCCCATGCCCGCCTCGGTGAGGCCGAGATGCAGTGCGCGGTCGGTGCGCCGCGACAGGTCGCGATAGACCGCGATCAGGTCCTGCACCTGGCTGACCTTTGCGGAAAGGATGATGCGGTCGCGGCCGAGGCCGATCTCCTCGGCGAGCTCCGCCGACAGGAGCGCCGACTGGATGATCGCCTCGCGGGTGACGGCGCGGGCCGTCCGCGGCACGGGCAGCGCGCTGTTGGCGTCCATCAGCCGGGTCAGCAATTCCTGGTCGAGCGAGCCCCAGTTCACCCCGATACGGACCGGCTTGTTCCAGCGGATCGCCATCTCGACGATGTCGGTGAACTGCCGGTCGCGCTTCTCGCGGAAGCCGACATTGCCGGGATTGATGCGGTATTTCGCCAGCGCCTCGGCGCAGGCCGGATGATCGGCAAGCAGCTTGTGGCCGATATAGTGGAAATCGCCGACCAGCGGCACGTGGACGCCCAGCCGGTCGAGCCGCTCGCGGACGCGGGGCACGGCCGCCGCCGCCTCGTCGCGATCGACGGTGATGCGGACGATCTCCGAGCCCGCCTTGGCGAGTGCGGCGACCTGCGCGACCGTCGCGTCGACATCCGCCGTGTCGGTGTTGGTCATCGACTGCACCACCACGGGCGCGCCGCCGCCGACAATGACGCCGCCGACGTCGACGCCCACCGTCTGGCGGCGGGGCGAGGGATCGGCGTCGACGAAGTCGATCGGTGTCTGGATGGTCATGGCGAACCCCGAGGGTTACGATTTCACGATGCGAGTTGGCGCCTGCGCGCCGCCTTGTCAATTCACTGCCGGGCGATGTCAGGACGATGACCCCGCCGTCGGGTGCCCTTGCACGCGCGGTAAATGCTGCCCTATGGCAGCAGGGACACGTTCAAGGAGCTGTTCATGGCCGTCGGATACGGACCGATCATCGTCGTCCTGGTCTTCCTTGCGCTGATCGCGGTCATGCCGGTCTGGCCGTTCTCGCGGCAGTGGGGATACCGGCCGAGCATCGTCCTCGGCATCACGTTCACCCTGATCGCGGTCTTCGTGGCGATCGGCGGGTTTGGACCTCCCTAGCGGCTTCGCGCCTTCTTAACCGAATTTCGGCCGCCGCGGGATAGAGGACGGAACCGCGGGTGCCGTTCAACGGTTTGTGATCGACATTATCGTCAGGTCACGGAACGGACAGCGACCCATGAGTCTCGGTACCATCCTTCTCATCATCATCATCCTGCTCCTCGTCGGCGCGCTTCCGACCTGGGGCTATTCCGGCGGCTGGGGCTACGGCCCGTCGGGCATCCTCGGCGTGATCCTGGTGATCATCCTGGTCCTGCTGCTGCTCGGCCGCATTTAGCCGGCCCTAGAGGGCAAGATGGTCGGCGTGGCCTGCGGGCTGCTCCGGCCGGACCCGGTCGGCGTTGCGCACCAGTGGCGTCATGACCAGGAGGACGCCGAGCAGGGCGGCCAGCGTCAGGAACACCGTCGAAAAGCCGAAGCGCTCGGCAGCGAACCCCACTGCCGACGGTGCGAACAACGCGCCCGAATAGCCCAGCGTCGTCGCGATCGAGATGCCGACGCCGGGCTTCAGCCCCGGCAGGTTGCCGGCCGCCGAGAAGGCGACGGGCACGACGTTCGCCAATCCCATCCCCATGACCGCAAAGCCCGCCAGTACCCAGACCAGCTCTCCGGACAGCGCGATCAGGCAGAGGCCGCTCGAAGCGGTGAACAGCGAGACGACCAGCGTCCGCACCGAGCCGAAGCGGTCGCGCAGCGGATCGCCGACGAAGCGGAAGAGCGCCATCGCCGCCGAGAACGCCGCGAAGGCGAGGCCAGAGGCCGCGACGTCGACGCCGAGATCCTGGCGCAGGAACAGCGCGCTCCAGTCGATCGCGACGCCCTCCGGAAAGAACGCGAACAGCGTGAAGACGCCGATCGCCAAGGCCTTCAGCAGGGCCGTCCGGTCGCGCCGGGCAGCCTCGGCGAAGCCTGCGAACCCGCTGGTCGGCACCCCGGTGCTGGCGATGGGCAAAGCTCGGTCGTCGAGGCCGAAGCGGTCGACCGGCCACAGCAGCGCCAGCGTCACGGCGCCGACGAACAGCCCGTGGCCCTGCGCCCCGAGCGCGGCGATCAGCGGCCCGCCAGCGGCCGCCCCGGCAAAGCCGCCCAGCGACCAGAAGCCGTGGCACGACGACATGATCGCCTTGGCGCGGGTCTTCTCCACCGAGATCGCGTTGGCGTTCATCGCGACATCCATGCCGCCCAGCGTCATGCCGAAGAAGAAGGCCGCCGGCACGGCGAAAGCGGTCGAGGGTGCAAAGGCGAGGAAAGCCAGCGCCGCAGCCAGCAGCAATTGCGTCGCGAGGGTCGGACGCTTCGACCCGCTCTTGCTGATGACGACGCCGATCAGCGGCATCGCGGTCAGCGCACCGAGGCCGAACACGAGGATCAGGAGGCCAAGGGCAGATTCGCTGTAGCCGAGCCGCGCCGCCAGCACCGGCACCTGCGGCGCCCAGCTGCCGAGCACGAAGCCGTTGACGAGAAAGGCGATCGACACGGCGAGACGCGGGCCGGGCGCGGAGATGCCGGCCCTGCGCCGGGTGGCCGGCTGCTCGCCCGCCGTCACTGCAGCGATCCAGGTGTGCGGGTCATGGACGGACTCTTGGGTTAACGCGTCGGGGCAGCGCCCGTGCAATAGCGGAGTTGCCTAGCCGATATCGTGTTGGCAGTACGGCGTCGATGGGGCGGGCGGTCGAATAGGCGAGGGCTGCTCTCTTGTTAAGCTGTCATCACTCGGTGTCGCCGGTCAGCAGCTTCCTGACCGTCCCGATCGGCAGGAACAGTCGCGACGGGTTCGACGGCAACGGCATGAAGCCGAAGCCCCGATAGATGCGGCTGCGTCGAGCGACTTTCTCCGGATCGCCACAGTCCAGCACGTCGAGCAGGGCGACGGCGAGGCCGAGCTGTTCGGACGCCGCGGCTATACGGGACAGGGCGTCGACCAGAAGATCGCCGCCGTAGCCCTTGCCCTGGTAGCGGGCGTCGACCCCGATCATGGCGATGAAGGCAGCGGGGATGCTGCCATGGCCGGGTCGGTTGCGCGCGAAGGCGGTCGGCAGATCGCTGTAGGTCACCGCGTGGGCGTTGATGGCATGAAAGCCGATCAATTCGCCGGCCGGGCCAATCATCACCCAGGTCCGCAGATTGTCCGACCGGGTCAGCTTCTGCGCGGTCCGGCGGAAGAAATTGTCCACTCGCTCGACGCCGCTCGAGAAAGCCGAGCGATCGTGCCGCGCCGGATCGAGCGGCTCGACGGTGAAGCTCACCGCGACAGCACGCTCCGCTGATGGCGCGCGACAGCCAGACGCAGCTTCTCCGTCGGCTCCGGCGGGCTGTCGAGCGCTGCGAAGAAGGCAGCATGGTCGATTGGATCGAGCGTCGTGCGCTCATGCGCGGCGATCGTCTCCATGGCGGCGCGGTAGGCGGCACTCATGGTGAAGGTCGAGTCGTCGACGCCGGACAAGGCCGCCGCGCGCTGGATCGTTTCCTTGATGCGCGGCTTGGCGCGGAAGTTCATCCGCTCGGTGTTGCGCTCGTCCACCGTACGGGTCTCGTCATGAAATGCTTCCATCGACGGTCCCTGCCTTTCCCGCATCTGAGAAATGTACGCCACTAAGGCGTACATTTCAATTCAACCTCGGTTGGCAAGCCGCGGGTCCGTTATGCGCGCCCGGCGCGTCTATCCCGCGAACACCACCAGCAGATCCTTCGCGTCGATCTGGGCACCGGCGGTGACATGCACCGCCTCGATCGTGCCGTCGCGTTCGGCGTGCAGCGCCGTCTCCATCTTCATCGCCTCGATCGAGAGGAGCACGTCGCCGGCCTTGACGGTCTGACCCACTGAGACGGCCAGCGTCGACACGACCCCCGGCATCGGCGCGCCGACATGGTTCGGGTTGGCCGTCTCGGCTTTCGGGCGGACGGAGCCGCCGGCGGCGCCATGGGCACGGTCGGGCACCTTCACCCGGCGCGGCTGGCCGTTGAGCTCGAAGAACACGGTGCGCATGCCCTTCTCGTCGGTCTCGCCGATGCCGAGGCAGCGCACGACCAGCGTCTTGCCGCGCTCGAGATCGACCAGCACCTCGCCCTCCTGCTCGATGCCGTAGAAATAGGACGGCGTCGGCAGGCGCGAGACCGGGCCGTAGAGCTCCTGGACCGCGGCGAAGTCGGTGAACACCTTGGGATACATCAGGTAGGAGGCGAATTCCTGGTCGCTGAGCTTGCGCTCGAGCTTCGCCTCTATCGCGGCGCGCTCGGCGTCGAGATCGGCGTCCTCGAGCAGCGAGCCGGGCCGCACGGTGATCGGCGTCTCGCCCTTCAGCACCTTGGCCTGGATGTCGGCGGGCCAGCCGGAAGGCGGCTGGCCGAGGTCGCCGCGCAGCATCGAGACGACGGAGTCGGGGAAGGCGAGGTCCTTCTTCGGGTCGAGCACGTCCGCGACGGTCAGATCCTGGCTGACCATCATCAGCGCCATGTCGCCGACGACCTTCGAGGACGGCGTCACCTTGACGATGTCGCCGAACATCTTGTTCACGTCGGCATAGGTCTGCGCCACCTGATGCCAGCGCGTCTCGAGGCCGAGCGAGCGGGCCTGTTCCTTGAGGTTGGTGAACTGGCCGCCGGGCATCTCGTGCAGATAGACCTCCGAGGCGGGACCCTTCAGGTCGCTCTCGAAGGCGGCATACTGGTTGCGCGTCGCTTCCCAGTAGAAGGAGATCCGCCGGATCGCCTCGGACGACAGGCCCGGGTCGCGCTCGGTGCCCTTCAGCGCCTCGACGATCGAGCCGAGACAGGGCTGCGAGGTGTTGCCGGACACCGCGTCCATCGCCGCATCCACCGCGTCGACGCCGGAATCGATCGCGGCGAGCACGGTGGCGGCGGCGATGCCGGACGTGTCGTGGGTGTGGAAGTGGATCGGCAGGCCGACTTCCTCGCGCAGGGCCTTGAACAGGACGCGCGCCGCCGCCGGCTTCAAGAGCCCGGCCATGTCCTTGACGCCGAGAATGTGGGCGCCCGCCGCCTCCATCTCCTTGGCGAGGGCGACGTAGTATTTGAGGTCGTATTTCGAGCGTTCCGGGTCGAACAGGTCGCCGGTGTAGCAGATCGCCCCCTCGCAGAGCTTGTCCGCCTCGCGCACCGCATCCATCGAGACGCGCATGTTCTCGACCCAGTTCAGGCAGTCGAACACCCGGAAGAGGTCGACCCCGCCCTTGGCGGCTTCCGCCACGAAATGGCGGACGACATTGTCCGGATAGTTGGTGTAGCCGACGCCGTTGGAGCCGCGCAGCAGCATCTGCAGGAGGATGTTCGGCGCCTTCTCGCGGATCAGCGCCAGCCGCTCCCACGGATCCTCGGTGAGGAAGCGCATGGCGACGTCGAAGGTCGCACCGCCCCAGCATTCGAGGCTGAGCAGCTGCGGCAGCGCCCGCGCATAGGAATCGGCGATGGCGACGATGTCGTGGGTGCGCATGCGCGTCGCCAGCAGCGACTGGTGGCCGTCGCGCATCGTCGTGTCGGTGACCAGCACCTCGGGCCGCGCGCGCATCCAGGCGGCAAAGCCCTCAGGGCCGAGCTCGTCGAGCTTCTGCCGCGTGCCGGGCACGATCGGCGCCTCGAACAGAGGCGCCACCGGCAGCGCCTGGTCCGGCGAGGGGCGGGCGCGGTTCTTGGTCTCGGGATGGCCATTGACGGTGACGTCGGCGAGATAGGTCAAGAGCTTGGTGGCGCGGTCGCGGCGCTTGACCTGCTCGAACAGCGCCGGCGTCTCGTCGATGAACTTCGTCGTGTAGGAATTGTCGCGAAACTTCTCGTGGCCGATGATCGCCTCGAGGAAGGTGAGGTTGGTGGCAACGCCGCGGATGCGGAATTCCCTGAGCGCCCTGTCCATGCGGGCGATCGCCTCCTCGGGCGAGGGCGCCCAAGCGGTGACCTTCTCCAGCAGCGGATCATAGAAACGCGTGATCACCGCGCCGGAATAGGCCGTGCCGCCGTCGAGCCTTATGCCGAAGCCGGTGGCGCCGCGATAGGCGGTGATGCGGCCGTAGTCGGGGATGAAATTATGCTCGGGATCCTCGGTGGTGATCCGGCACTGCAGGGCATGGCCGTTGAGCTTGATGTCCTCCTGGCGCGGAACACCGCTCTCCGGCGTGCCGATCGCGGCGCCGTCGAGGATGTGGATCTGCGCCTTGACGATGTCGATGCCGGTGACCTCCTCGGTCACGGTGTGCTCGACCTGGATGCGCGGATTGACCTCGATGAAGTAGAAGGAGCCGGTGTCGGCATCCATCAGGAACTCGATCGTGCCGGCTCCGACATAGCTGGTGGCATCGGCAAGCTTGCGGCCGTAGCCGGCGATCTCGCGGCGCTGCGCGTCGTTGAGATACGGCGCGGGCGCGCGCTCGACGACCTTCTGGTTGCGGCGCTGGATCGAGCAGTCGCGCTCGAACAGGTCGACCACGTTGCCGTGCGTGTCGCCGAGGATCTGCACCTCGACATGCCGGGCGCGCTCGACCAGCCGCTCCAGATAGACCTCATCCTTGCCGAAGGCGGCCATCGCCTCGCGCTTGCCCTCGGTCACCTCGCGCTCGAGGTCCTTCTCGGCGCGGATCACCCGCATGCCGCGGCCGCCGCCGCCCCATGAAGCCTTGAGCATGACCGGGAAGCCGATCTCGGCGGCCATGCGGCGCACTTCGGCCATGTCGTCCGGCAGCGGTGCGGTGGCGGGCACGACCGGCACGCCCAGCTCGACGGCGAGATTGCGCGCGGCAACCTTGTTGCCGAGCCGGCGCATCGTGTCGGCGGTCGGGCCGATGAAGACGATGCCGGCCTCGGTGCAGGCATCGACGAATTCCGGGCTTTCCGACAGGAGCCCGTAGCCCGGATGGATGGCATCGGCGCCGGAGAGCCTGGCCACCCGGATGATCTCCTCGATCGAGAGATAGCTCTCGATCGGCCCGAGATCCTTGGTCAGATGCGGTCCGCGGCCGACCTGGTAGCTCTCGTCGGCCTTGAAGCGGTGCAGCGCGAGCTTGTCTTCCTCCGCCCAGATCGCAACGGTCTTGAGCCCGAGCTCGTTGGCGGCACGGAACACCCGGATGGCGATTTCGGACCGGTTGGCGACGAGTATCTTACGGATGGTCAAGCAACATTCCCCCTTTGCGCTTGGGCCCGCTTATAGAAGCTTTCCACAGCCGCTCAAGATCGCGCCAGAAGTGGCGTTTCGCAAGTGCGAACAGTAGGGGGCGTGCTGCTTCAGCGGTTGCGGATCAGCGGGACGCGGTCCGGCCAGTCGCCGACTTCCTTTTCACGCACGAAGGTGAACAGGCCCGAGACCGCGACGAGGGTCATGCCGGCCAGCGACAGGGCATCGGGATACTCGCCGAAGAAGCTGGCGCCGATGATCGTCGCCCAGACGATCTGGCTGTACTGGGTCGGCGCCACCCGCGCGGCCGGGGCGAGGCGCGTGGCGAAGACGATGAGCAGGTGGCCCATCCCGGCGCAGACCCCGCCGAGGATCAGGATTGGCCAGAGCCCGTGATGCGGTGTTTCGTAGTCGGGGATCATCAGGACGCCGTTGACGAGGATCGCGGCGACCAGCACCGCGCCGATCAGGGTGATGCGCCGCTCCGACGGGCCGAGGACGCGCAAGACGATGACGGTAACCGCGCCGCAGATGGCGACGCCCAGCGCGGCGAAATGGCCGGGCAGCACTTCCCGAAAGCCAGGGCGCACCACGAGCAGCACCCCGACGAGGCCGCCGAGGACCGCCAGCCAGCGCCGCCAGCCGATCCGCTCCTTGAGCACGAGCCAGGAGAACACCGTGACGAACACCGGCAGCAGGAAGATCAGCGCGTAGGCTTCGGCCAGGGGCAGGGTGGTGAAGGCGACGACGCCAAGGATGCCGCCCAGCGTGCCGCTGGCCATGCGGATGGCCAGGAGGCCCGGCCGGTTCGGCACGAAGACGTTGCGCCAGTTGTCCTCGGGTCGCTTGGTGAACAGCGCCGGCAGAAGCGCAAACAGCGAGACGTAGAAGCCGATCTCGAAGATCGGCAGGCGATCGCCGACGCCCTTCAGGGCGGCATCGCCGCACGCGAAGGCGAAGTAGGAGGCGAAGGCCAGGAGGATGCCGGCTTGCATGGGAGTTCGCTCGTGGCGGCGGGAGTCCGTCGCCTAGGACGGCCGGCGGCGACTGCGCAACCGAAATCGTCGGTCGCCAGCGATCCAGCTGTACGATTCGGGATGGTCGGGTCAGAAAAACGAACCCCAGACGCGAAAAAAGGCAGCGAGGGGGGAGCTGCCTTTTTCCGTCTGCATTGCGATCGAGGGGGGATGATCGCTTGGGGGTGTCTTAAGAACACACGTCGAAAAGAAGGGTTCCCGAAAAAATCGACGGCATCGAAATATTTTTCGCAGGGTCGTTATCTCGTATTCCGAGAGGCATCGGGCGTGTTCCAGACGCCGGTCCATTGTGAAAGGCTTTCCCTGCTTCCTAAGGGTGACAGGGACGCTTCGATCGGTGCATGGTGCAACTGTTCTGTGAGCCGGTCTGCCGGGCCGGCGTCGGTGAATGCGCTGCGGGAGGGGTGGGTGATGGCAGGTTTCATCGAAGCCCGATCAGGGCGGCACTACGCGTCGGGCTGGCCTGCACGGCTGATCGTGCGGGGGCAGTCGGAAGCACGCCGGCTCTTCGCCGCGATCGACCCGACGCATGTGCTCTCCCTCAAGGCACCGGGCCTCAGCTATCTCGGGCCCCGCGACCTCGCGCCGGACCGTCATCTCATCCTTAAACTCGACGACGTCGACGATCCGGCCGCCATCGCTGCGCCGAACCGCGAACACGTGGCGGCGGCGCGCGCCTTCGCCGACGGGTTGCCGGCCGATTCGCGGCTGCTGATTCACGGGCTGCAGGGCGTCGGCCGCGCGCCGGCCATGGCCATCGGCCTTTTGGCCGCGCTGCTGCCGCCGAACGAGGCGGTGGCGGCGGCCCGCGCCGGCTGCAGCCAGCCGCCCAGTCCGAACCGGCTCCTGATCGCTTTGTTCGACGAGGAGCTTGGCCTCGGTGGAGCGTTGGTCGAGGCCTGCAACACGCGCTTCGTGCCAGGCTCCGGCACGCTGCGGCGGCGGGGCGACCAGACCTCGACGAGCTTTGCCTTCGACATGCTCGAAGGCGGCGAAGCGTCGACCGACGAGGCGCCATAGCAAGGCCCGGCTGCGGCATCTCGGTGTCAGTCCGGTCGCAACCACCGGCTCGAACTTGCGAATCGGGCGCCAAGCCTTTTCCAACGGCCCGGCAATCCCACATAGGCGGGACAGATGACCGAGCTTCGCCCCGTCCACGAGACCGTCCGCTTTGATGGGACAAACGTCACCGCGGTGCTGGGTCCCACCAATACGGGCAAGACCTTCCTCGCCATCGAGCGGATGGTCGCCCATTCCTCCGGGACGATCGGCCTGCCGCTTCGCCTGCTCGCCCGCGAGGTCTACCAGAAGGTCTGTGACCGGGTCGGCGTCGGCGCCGTCGCGCTGATCACCGGCGAGGAGAAGATCAAGCCGCCGAACGCGCGCTACTCGGTCTGCACCGTCGAGGCGATGCCGCGCGATCCGGGCACCGCCTTCGTCGCCATCGACGAGGTGCAACTGGCGAGCGATCTCGAGCGCGGCCACGTCTTCACCGACCGCATCCTGCACGCCAGGGGGCGCGAGGAAACGCTGCTGCTTGGCTCGTCGACTATGCAGGGCGTGCTGCAGCGGCTGCTCAAGGGCATGAACACGGTGACCCGGCCGCGCCTGTCCAATCTTGTCTATGCCGGCTCCAAGAAGATCACCCGCCTGCCGCGACGCACCGCCATCGTCGCCTTCTCGGCCGAGGAGGTCTACGCGATCGCCGAGCTGATCCGGCGCCAGCGCGGCGGGGCGGCGGTGGTGATGATGGGCGCGTTGTCGCCGCGCACCCGCAACGCCCAGGTCGAGCTCTACCAGTCGGGCGAGGTCGACTTCCTCGTCGCCACCGACGCGATCGGCATGGGACTCAATCTCGACGTCGACCATGTCGCCTTCGCCCAGGACTGGAAGTTCGACGGGTTCCAGTACCGCCAGCTGACACCGGCCGAATTCGCCCAGATCGCCGGCCGCGCCGGCCGGCATTTGCGCGACGGCACGTTCGGCGTCACCGGCAAGGTCGATCCGCTGCCGCAGGAACTGGTCGAGGCGCTCGAGGCGCACGCCTTCCAGCCGGTCCGGGTGCTGCAGTGGCGCAGCCGCGACATCGACTTCGCCTCGATCGACGCGCTGCGGCGCAGCCTCGAGGTCCTGCCGCCGTCGCCGTCGCTGTCGCGATCGCTGCCGGCCGTCGACCAGCGGGCGCTGGAATTCCTGTCGAAGGATTCGGCGGTCGCCGACCGGGCGACGACCCCGGCGCGGGTCGAGTTGCTGTGGGAAGCCTGCAAGCTGCCTGACTACCGCCGCATCGCGCCGGCCCAGCACGCCGAGATCATCGCCACGATCTATGCCGACCTGACCAGCCGGGGCCACGTCGCGGAAGACTACATGGCGGCGCAGGTTCTGCGCGCCGACCGGGCCGAAGGCGACATCGACACGCTCTCGCAGCGTATCGCGGAGATCCGGACCTGGACCTATATTTCGCACCGGCCGGGATGGCTGGCCGATCCGACACACTGGCAGGAAAAGACGCGGGAGGTCGAAGACCGGCTTTCCGACGCCCTTCACGACAGGTTGACGAAACGCTTCGTAGACCGCAGGACAAGCGTCTTGATGAGACGGCTGAGAGAGAATGCGGTGATGGAAGCTGAAATCGGCAGCGACGGTACGGTGGTGGTCGAGGGCCACCCTGTCGGGGAGCTGCAGGGATTCAGGTTCACCCTGGACGGCCGGACCGAGGGTACGGACGGCAAGGCGGTGCGCGCTGCGTCGCAGAAGGCGCTGGCCGGCGAGTTCGAAAAGCGCGCCGAGCGCTTCGCCAATGCGCCGAATGGCGACCTGGCGCTGGCCTCGGACGGGCTGGTGCGCTGGCTGGGTGCGCCGATCGCGTCGCTGACGTCCAGCGACGACGTGCTCGCGCCGAAGGTCGTCCTGCTCGCCGACGAGCAGCTGACCGGTCCGGCGCGCGACAAGGTCGCCTCGCGGGCAGAACGCTTCGTCACCTACCAGGTCTCGACCGTGCTGAAGCCGCTGGCGGACCTGAAGTCCGCCGAGGCGTTGCAGGGCACGGCAAAGGGCATCGCCTACCGACTCTACGAAAACCTGGGCACGCTGCAGCGACGCGAGGTCGCCGAGGAAGTCCGCGCCCTCGAACAGGACGCGCGGGCCGCGCTGCGGCGCTGCGGCGTGCGCTTCGGGGCCTACCACATCTTCGTGCCGGCACTGATCAAGCCGGCCCCGGCGGCGCTGATCACCCTGCTCTGGGCGATCAAGAACGACGGGCGCGAACGCCCCGGCTATGGCGAAGCCACGCATCTCCTGGCGACGGGCCGCACCTCGGCCGTTGCCGACGCGACCTTCGATCCGGTTTTCTACGGCCTTGCGGGCTATCGTCTGCTCGGACGGCGCGCGGTGCGGGTCGACATCCTGGAGCGCCTCGCCGACCTGATCCGCCCGGCCCTCGCCTGGAAGCCCGGCACCGGCAAGCGGCCGGAAGGCGCCTATAACGGCGCGCAGTTTTTGGTGACGCCAGCCATGATGTCGATTCTCGGCGCCACCGCCGAGGACATGGAAGAGATCCTCAAGGGTCTCGGCTACCGGCCGGAAGGCATGGAGGCGCCGGCTATCGAGGCCGAACTGCAGCGGCTCGATGCCGAGGCCGTCGCGGCGGAAGCTGCAGCGAAGGCGGAAGCGACCCGCAAGGCCGCGGAGGCAGCTGCCACGGCAGACGCCCCGCAGCCCGAGCCGGCCGAAACGACGTCTGCCGACGAGAATCCAACGGAAGCGGCGAGCGACACGGTCGCCGTGGCCGGGGATGCGCCCGAGCCAGCTGCGCCAGCGGTGGAGCCGGAAGCGTCGGTCGGTATTGTCGCCGACGAGGACGCCGGCACTGCGCTGCCAGCCGACGAACCCGCGGCTGCATCGGCTGACGTGGCGGAGAGCCCGGCCGAATCGACGCCGCCTTCGAACGATGAGACCCCGGCCGTCGCGAACGATGCCCCGGCTGCAGCGACCCCCGAAGTGGCCGCCCTGGTCGAGGAAGCCGTCAGCGCGCTCGAGGAAAACGTTGCGCCGGCAGAAGAAACTGCGCCGGCAGAAGAAACCGCTGTGCCAGCAGAAGAAACTGCTGCGCCCGTACACGACGCGTCCGAGACGGTGGAAGCGGCGCCCGAGCCGGCGAAGATCATCCAGGTCTGGCGGCCGCAGCGCGCCGGTGGCCGTCCGGGTCAGCGTCCCGGCCAGAATCGTGGCAGGGGCCGCGGCGCCGGCAACGAGCGTGGCGGCGAACGCACGGCGGCGCCCGAGGGTGAGCGCCCGGCCCGCGAGCGTCGCGACGCGCCGCGCACCGGCGACAATGAAAGCGGCGGGCGTGAGGGCGGCGGCAAGTTCGCCGCCGGCAAGGGCCGCGGCCGGCCGGACAAGCAGCGTCCGGACAAGGAATGGAAGAAGGATCGGGCCGGCGGCGAGGAGCGCCAGTCGCGCCGCTTCGAGCAGCCGCAGCAGGCCAAGCCCCAGCGCGTCGCCGATCCCGATTCGCCCTTCGCCAAGCTGGCGGCGCTGCGGGACAAGCTCGGCAAGTAATGGCACGACGGCGCGATGGCTGAATCCGGGCAGCGCGTCGACAAATGGCTGTTCTTCGCCCGCGTGGCGAAGTCCCGCAGCCTCGCCCAGAAGCTGGTTCAGTCGGGCGCGGTGCGGGTCAATCGCGACAAGATCAATAGTGCGGCGCGGGTCGTGCGGCCGGGCGACACGCTGACGCTCAGCCTGAAGAGCGGCATCCGCATCCTCACCATTCGCGATCCGGGCGTCCGGCGCGGACCTGCGAGCGAGGCGGCCGGCCTGTTCGAGGACATTACCCCACCAGCGCCCAAGCCGGAGGACGTGCCGGCGGAGCCGGAGACCGGCTACCAGCCCTCCGACCGTCCGCCGACCAAGCGAGAGCGCCGACAGCTCGACCGGCTGCGCGGCGACGGCTGAGACGCGGGAAGTCGCACGCGGCTGTTAGGCGTCGCGAGTGGCGACAGGCCCTCGACGTCAGTCGCCCTGGCCGGGATCCGGCGAGAAGTACTTCTCGAACTTGCCCTCTTCGCCGTCATGTTCCTTGCCGTCGGCCGGGCCCTCACGCTTGATCGTGATGTTCGGCCACTTCTCGGCATATTCGGTGTTGATCTTCAGCCATTTGTCGAGGCCCGGCTCGGTGTCCGGCTTGATCGCCTCGGCCGGGCATTCCGGCTCGCAGACGCCGCAGTCGATGCACTCGTCCGGATGGATGACGAGCATATTGTCGCCTTCGTAAAAGCAGTCGACCGGGCACACCTCCACGCAATCCATGTATTTGCAGCGGATGCAGTTGTCGGTCACGACATAGGTCATCGACGGTCCCTCGGCATGGCCCGGGAAAGCACCGGGCCGGTCGTTAGCCGTGCCGGCAGCATCGGCGAAAAAGGCCGGTACCCGCACGTTCGCCCGGAGGTAGACGCTCGCAGATAGGCTGACAAGGGCAAAGCATGTCGCGCAAGGCCGTTGGCGGCGAAAGGAATTCCCCGGCGCAGGACGCTGGTCGCGGCATGCCATCCGCCTCATGGCGGTTGCCGAGCCGGGCTGCCGTCTTGGCGACACACAGGTGCGTCACGACGGCGACGGTGAAATCCGCCTTTGCGCGAGACAAAGTCGCGGTCTTCGTCGTTCTTCCCCGAGGCGGGAATGACGTTCACCGAACCGTGTTAGCAAACGCTCGGTGAATAATTGCGCCGGCCAAGAATCGCCCGCGTCGCCGTGCAGACTGAACAGGATCGTCAGGGGGACGTCCGGTTGCAATTTTCCGATCTCAGCCTGGTCTTGCAGATCGTCACGGCGCTGATTTCGTCGTGGATATCGCTGATCGTCCTATGGGCGCTGGCGATCGAAATCTTTTCGTCGCCCCGGCGAACCGGGCGCCTCGGCCGGGGGCTTCGCGCCTTTGCCACGCTGGCGCCTGCGTGGCTGCTCGCCCAGGGCTATGTTGTCGCCATCGCCAAGTGGTTCGCCATCCAGAACAGCATCTCGCTGGTCGGCCTCGGCGAACTGCTATGGGCGCTGACGCCCGGCCTCAACCTGATCTACGCCTATGACTGGGCACTCGAACTGTTGGCGTTCAAGGCGGCGTTCGTCGCCGCGCTGTTCGGGTTCTGGAACGGCTGACAACGTTCCGCTGGTCAGGCCGTGCGCGCGCAGGACGGATCGAGGATCCATTCCGCGCTGTCGTTCCACACGTCCGTCTCGATGATCAGCCCGTCCTTGACCACGAAGCGGTCGACATAGCGGTTGTGGTCGAAGGGCGTGCCGTCCGGCCATTCGCCGTAGAGATAGCCGAGACTGTAGACGATCGTACCTTCGGGACCGCCGGGGACGACGTCGTAGCGCTCGATGCGCTTCTTCACCCAGCGATAGCGCGCCGCATTGAACGAGGTCGGGCCGCTCGGGCTGTCGAAGACGCGTCCGCCGGTGAAGCGGGCGACGAAGCCGGGCGCGACGAAACTCGCCGCTCGCACCGGATCGGGCGCCATCGACGCCGCGAGATAGGCCTTCACCGCTTCCAGATCACGCATTGCGTCCGCCATCATCCGCCCCTTGTTCGCTCGGCCGCAACGCGGCGGCAGCGCCGAAACAATCATCATTTCGTCACCACGCGCAAACGCGCGCGAGCCGTCCGGATGAACCAAATCTACCACTCTGTCTACGTCCTGCGCATGCGCAGCAAATAGGCAACTTGCTGCCGATACGCTCTGCCGACGCGTTCCAGCCGCCGCGCCGGGACGGTGGGCGCCCTGCGGTGCGGGTATGGCACGGTCATTGCATTGCCTGTCTCGTCGAAGCCTGACGAGAGGAAATCACGCATGCCGAAAACCAGCTCCACCTTCCTGGGCGGTACCGCCCTTGCAGTTCTCCTTCTGTCGGCCCCGCTGCCGGCGCTTGCGCAGTCGGAGACGGTGCTGCGCATCGGCATGACCGCGGCCGACATCCCGCGCACGCTGGGCCAGCCGGACCAGGGCTTCGAAGGCAACCGCTTCACCGGCCTCACGATGTACGACGGTCTGACCATGTGGGACCTGTCGTCGGAAGAGGACGCCTCCGTCATCATTCCGGCCCTCGCCACCGAGTGGGCCGTCGACGAGGCAGACACCACCAAATGGACCTTCACGCTGCGCGACGGCGTCACCTTCCATGACGGTTCCACGTTCGACGCCGCTGCCGTGGTCTGGAACGTCGAGAAGGTGCTGAAGGAAGACGCCCTGCAGTTCGACGCGAGCCAGGTCGGCGTGACCGCTTCACGCATGCCGACGCTGCGCTCGGCGCGCGTTGTCGACGACATGACCGTCGAGTTGACCACGTCGGAGCCGGACTCCTTCCTGCCGATCAATCTGTCGAACCTGTTCATGGCGAGCCCGACCCACTGGCAGGCGATCTATGACGGGCTGACCGACGTGCCCGAGGCAGAGCGGTCGGCTGCCGCATGGGAGCGCTTCGCCGCCGACCCCTCCGGCACCGGGCCGTGGAAGCTGGACAATTTCGTCCCGCGCGAGCGGCTGGAACTCGTGAAGAACGAGGAATACTGGGACGAAGCGCGCGTCCCCGGCGTCGACCGGATGGTGCTCTTCCCCATGCCGGAAGCCAATGCGCGGACCGCGGCGCTCCTGTCCGGCCAGATCGACTGGGCCGAGGCGCCGTCGCCCGATGCCATCCCCGAGATCGAGGGACGCGGCTTCGTCATCGAGGCCAACGAGCAGCCGCATGTCTGGCCGTGGCAGTTCTCGCGCGTCGAGGGCTCGCCCTGGAACGACATCAACGTCCGCAAGGCGGCCAATCTGTGCATCGACCGCGAGGGCCTGCGCGACGGTCTGCTGGGCGGGCTGATGGTCCCGGCGACGGGCACCGTCGAGGAAGGCCATCCCTGGCGCGGCAACCCGACCTTCGAGATCAAGTACGATCCCGAGGAGGCGCGGCGCCTGATGGAGGAGAGCGGCTTTTCCGACAGCAACCGGCTGACGGTGAAGACGCAGACCTCGGCATCGGGCTCCGGCCAGATGCAGCCGCTGCCGATGAACGAGTACATGCAGCAGGCGCTGGCCGAGTGCTATTTCGACGTCCAGCTCGACGTGGTGGAGTGGAACACGCTCTTCACCAACTGGCGGCGCGGCGCGATGGATCCGACGGCCAACGGCGCGCACGCCACCAACGTCACCTACGCGGCGATGGACCCGTTCTTCGCCATGGTGCGCTTCCTCGACTCCAAGATGGCGCCGCCGGTTTCCAACAACTGGGGCCACATCAACGAGCCGAAATTCGACGAGCTGGTCGCCAAGGCGCGCACCACCTTCGACGCCGAGGCGCGGGACGCGGCTCTGGCCGAGCTGCATGAGGCGTCGGTGGACGAGGCGGCCTTCCTCTGGGTGGCCCACGATGTCGGTCCGCGGGCGCTCAGCCCGAAGATCCAGGGCTTCGTCCAGCCGAAGAGCTGGTTCGTCGATTTCTCGCCGATCACCATCGAGGAATAGGATCCCGGGCAGGGCCGGCCATAGCGGCCGGCCCTGCCTTTTCGACCGCATTGCTCCCATGGAGGCCGGCCCTTGCTTGCCTATGTCCTGAAGCGCGTCCTCTACGTCGTGCCGATCGTCTTCTTCGTCGCCCTCGTCTGTTTCCTGCTCGTGCACATCGCGCCGGGCGACCCTCTGGTCTCCATCCTTCCCCCCGATGCCTCGGTCGAGCTCGCCGCACAGCTGCGCACGGCCTACGGCTTCGACCGACCCTTGCCGGTGCAGTTCGGCATCTGGATCATGAAGGCCCTGCAGGGCGATCTCGGCACCTCCATCGCCTCCGGACGGCCGGTGCTGACGGAAGTCATGCGGGCGGTCGGCAACACGCTGCTGCTTGCCGGCGTCGCGGCGTTCGTCGGCTTCGTCGCCGGCGTGGTGCTCGGCCTCCTTGCCGGCTATTTCCGCGACACCTTCGTCGACAAGCTCGCCACCGGCATCGCCATCGCCGGCGTCTCGGTGCCGCATTACTGGCTCGGCATGGTGCTGGTCATCATCTTTTCCGTGCAGCTGCGCTGGCTGCCGGCGGTGGGCGCGTGGAACGGCGATTTCACCTTCACCTGGGACGCGATCAAGTTTCTCGTGCTCCCGGCCCTCACCATGGCGGTGATTCCGATGGGCATCGTCACCCGCACGGTGCGCGCCCTCGTCGGCGACATTCTCAGCCAGGACTTCGTCGAGGCGCTGCGCGCCAAGGGGCTGGGCGAGGGACGGGTGTTCGGCCACGTCATCCGCAACGCGGCCCCGACGGCGATCGCCGTGATGGGCCTGCAGCTCGGCTACCTCCTCGGCGGTTCGATCCTGATCGAGACGGTGTTCTCCTGGCCGGGCACCGGCTTCCTGCTCAACTCGGCGATCTTCCAGCGCGACCTGCCGCTGCTGCAGGGCACCATCCTCGTCCTGGCGCTGTTCTTCGTGTTCCTCAATCTCGTGGTCGATGTGGCGCAGGCCGCCATTGATCCGCGCATCCAGCGGAGCTGAGCCGATGGCGGTCGCCACCGAAGCCTTCACCCCGCTGACCGAGGTCGAGAAGCCGCGCGGCTACTGGCGCACCGTCGGGGCGAGCCTCGTCCGCGACAAGCTTTCGATGACCTGCGCCGCGGTGCTGGCGCTGATCCTGCTGGCCGCGCTGTTCGCGCCGTGGCTCGGCCTCGACGACCCCTATCAGGGCTCGATGATCCGCCGGCTCAAGCCGATCGGCACCGAGGGCCACATTCTCGGCACCGACGAGCTCGGCCGGGACATGCTCTCGCGGCTCATCTATGGCGGCCGGCTGTCGCTGCTGATCGGCCTCCTGCCGGTGTTCAACGCCTTCGTCATCGGCACGGTGCTCGGCGTCATCGCCGGCTATGCCGGCGGCCTGACCAATTCGGCGATCATGCGCACGATCGACGTGTTCTACGCCTTTCCCTCGGTGCTGCTGGCCATCGCCATCTCCGGCGCGCTCGGCGCCGGCATCCTCAACTCGATCGTCTCGCTGACCATCGTCTTCATCCCGCCGATCGCGCGGGTGGCGGAAAGCGTGACGACCAGCGTGCGCAGCCTCGACTTCATCGATGCGGCGCGCGCCTCGGGGGCGAACGCGCTGACGATCATGCGGGTTCACGTCCTCGGCAACGTGCTCGGACCGATCTTCATCTACGCCACCAGCCTCGTCTCGGTGTCGATGATCCTCGCCGCGGGCCTCTCGTTCCTCGGCCTCGGCACGCGGCCGCCGGAAGCCGAATGGGGCCTGATGCTCAACACGCTGCGCACGGCGATCTACGCCCAGCCGCTGAACGCCGCGCTGCCGGGGGTGATGATCTTCGCCGTCTCCATCTGCTTCAACATGCTGAGCGACGGGCTGCGCTCGGCGATGGACATCAGGAGCTGACGATGCGCCGGAAGATCAATACGCTCGCCGCGACGGACGACGTCGGCGGCGCCCGCCAACCGCTGCTCAGCATCCGCAACCTCACGAAGCATTTCTCCGGCGGGCGGGAATCGCTGTTCGGCAAGAAGCGCGTGGTGCGGGCGGTCGACGGGGTGTCCTTCGACATCGCCAAGGGCGAGACCCTCGGCGTGGTCGGCGAATCCGGCTGCGGCAAGTCGACGACGGCGCGGCTGCTGATGCACCTGATGCCGCTCGACGCCGGCGAGATGATCTATGACGGCAACAAGGTCGGCCCCGACCTGTCGCTGCGCGAACTGCGCCGGCGGATGCAGATGGTCTTCCAGGACAGCTACGCCTCGCTCAACCCGCGCCTGACCATCGAGGACTCCATCGCCTTCGGGCCAAAGGTCCACGGCGTCGACGACGGCGCCGCGCGGCTGCTCGCCCGCGATCTCCTCGTCAAGGTCGGGCTCGACGCCAACCGCTTCGCCAATCGCTATCCGCACGAGCTCTCCGGCGGGCAGCGCCAGCGCGTCAACATCGCCAGGGCGCTGGCCCTGTCGCCGCGCCTGGTCATCCTCGACGAGGCGGTCTCGGCGCTCGACAAGTCCGTCGAGGCGCAGGTGCTCAACCTCCTCAACGATCTGAAGCGCGAGTTCGGGCTGACCTATCTGTTCATCAGCCACGATCTCAACGTCGTGCGCTACATCTCCGACCGGGTGCTGGTGATGTATCTGGGCGAGGTGGTCGAGATCGGCCCCGTCGAGGAACTGTGGAACAGCCCGCGCCACCCCTACACGACGGCGCTTTTCGCGGCGATGCCGACGCTCGACCCGGATCGCCGCACCACAGAGGCGCCGATCGCCGGCGATCCGCCCAATCCGATCAACCCGCCGTCCGGCTGCCGCTTCCACACGCGCTGCCCGTTTGCGGAGGCCGTCTGCTCGGCCACCACCCCGGCCCTTTACGCGGTCGGCCCGGCGCACCAGGCCGCCTGTCACATGGCGATACCGGGCTCGGGACATTCCAAGGCACCAAAAGAGGCAATGGCCGCATGAGCGAGAAACTGACAGGCGACACCGTGGCGGCGATGGCCGCCCTGGCCGGGCAGGAACTGCAGCCGAGCAGCGCCGAGCGCATCGCGCTGGCGATTGGACCGGCACTGGCGGGCTTTGCGCCGACCGAGGGGACCCTGCCGTTCGCCGCCGAGCCGTCGGGTTTCGTCGTCGCCCAGCGCGCGGTGCCGTCATGACCGCCATGACCCCGACCGTCGCCGACCCGGCGCTGCTCGACCTCGCCGGCATGATCGAGGCCCTCGCCGCGAAGAAGGTCTCGTCGGTCGAACTGACGCAGGCCTGCCTTGACCGGATCGCGGCATGGCAGCCGGTGATCAACGCCTTCATCGCCATCGAGCCGGACGAGGCGCTGACCGCCGCGCGCGAGGCGGATGCGCGCCTGTCCGACGGCGCGGCGAAAGGGCTCCTCGACGGCGTGCCCTTCGCGCACAAGGACATGTTCTACGCCAAGGGCAAGATCTCGACCTGCGGCTCGAAGATCCGCCGCGACTGGGTGGCCGACGAGGATTCGACTGCGCTCCTGCGGCTGACCGAGACCGGCGCGGTCCGGCTCGGCACGCTGAACATGGCCGAGTTCGCCTACGGGCCGACCGGCCACAACGTGCATTTCGGCGACGCCCGCAATCCGTGGCAGCCGGCCCATGTCACCGGCGGCTCCTCCTCCGGTTCGGGCGCAGCGGTCGCTGCGCGGCTGACGCCGGCGGCGCTCGGCTCCGACACCGGCGGCTCGGTGCGCATGCCGGCGAATTTCTGCGGCGTCACCGGGCTGAAGACCACCGTCGGCCGGGTCAGCCGGTTCGGCGCGATGCCGCTGTCGCAGTCGCTGGACACGGTCGGCCCGCTCGCCAAGTCGGCCCGGGATTGCGGCCTGATCCTCGGGCTGATGGCCGGCGCCGATCCGCGCGACCCGACGGCGTCGGACGTGGCCGTGCCCGACTATGCCGCTGCCTGCGACCAGGATGTCCGCGGCATGCGGCTCGGCGTGCCCTCGCGCTTCTATACCGAGGATCTCGATCCGGAGACGGAAGCGGTCTACCAGGCGGCGCTGGACCTGTTCCGGCAGGAAGGCGTGGAGATCGTCGCGATCGACCTGCCGGACCAGGCGGTGCTGTCGGCCGCGTCGCAGGTCCTGCTCGCCGCCGAGGGCGCGGCATTCCATCGCCAGTGGCTGCGGGAGCGGCCGCAGGACTACGGCGACCAGGTGCGGGCGCGGCTGGAGAACGGCTTCGCCATTCCCGCGGTCACCTATCTGGAATCGCTGCGCTATCGCGGCATCGCGCTGGCCCAGCATCTGGAAGCGGTGGCGAGCATCGACGCGTTCCTCGCGCCGGTCAGCGCCAAGGCCTCGCCGACGCTGGAAGAAAGCGATGTCGGCGGCGCGTCGGGCGCCGAGGCGGTAATCCAGCAGATCACCCGCTTCATGCGCCCGATTAACTATCTCGGCCTGCCGGCGCTGTCGGTCCCGTCCGGCTTCACGCAAGCCGGCCTGCCGGTCGGCCTGCAGATCGTCGGCCGGCCCTTCTCCGAAGACGTGGTCCTGCGCCTCGGCGCCGGGTTCCAGCGGGCCAGCGACTTCCATCGCCAGATACCGTCGCTGCCGGGAGCACCCGATGAGTGACGCGTCGGTCAACGCCATCGAGGTCGAGAACCTCAAGGTCCGCTTCTCCGGCAACCGGACGGTGCATGCCGTCAACGACGTCAGCTTCGCGGTGCGCGAGGGCGAGGTGCTGGGCCTGCTCGGCGAGAGCGGCTCGGGCAAGAGCGTCACGCTGAAGGCGCTGATGCGGCTGTTGCCGAAGCGCCGGACGACGATCTCCGGCAAGATCCGAGTCGCCGGAGAGGACGTCGTCGCGATGAACGACAAGCAGTTGTCGGCGTTTCGCGGCCGGACCGTGTCGATGATCTTCCAGGAGCCGATGCTGGCGCTCGACCCGGTCTACACGATCGGCGCGCAGATCGCCGAGTCGGTAGTGCGCCACGAGGGTGTTTCCAACAGCGAGGCCCGGGCCCGGGCGCTGGGGATGCTGGAGCGGGTGCGCATTCCCTCGGCGAAGAGCCGGCTCGATTCCTATCCGCACGAAATGTCCGGCGGCATGCGCCAGCGCGCGATGATCGCGCTGGCGCTTGCCTGCCGTCCGAAGGTGCTGCTCGCCGACGAGCCGACGACGGCCCTCGATGCGACGGTGCAGATCCAGATCCTCCTGCTGCTACGCGAGCTGCAGCAGGAATTCGGCATGTCGGTGATCTTCGTCACCCACGACATCGGCGTCGCGGTCGAGATCTGCGACCGGATCGCGGTGATGTATGCCGGCGAAGTGGTCGAGAACGGCGCGCTGCGCGAGGTCGTGCGCGACCCGCGCCATCCTTACGCGCAGGGCCTGCTCGCCTCGACGGTACACGGCAATCCGGGCGGCGAGCCGTTGCAGACCATCCAGGGCGCGCCGCCGCCGCTCGACGTCGCGCCGGTCGCCTGCTCCTTCGCGCCGCGCTGCGACTTTGCCATCGATCGCTGCGTCGCCGCGCCGCCGCCAATCGCGGAGCTCGGGCCCCGCCGGATGGCGCGCTGCATCATCCCGGCCGGCGAGCACGCGGTGCCGGCCTGAATCGGCGGGCCGCCGCGACCGATCAATCATGTTCAAAAAAGCCGCCCCACGAGGGCTGGCCAATACGGGAGTGAGCCGATGAGCCTCGTCGAGATGCGGGAGGGCGGCTACGCCTACATCCCGCTGGTCATGCAGTTCTCCGCCGGCGTCGTGGCGCGGCCGGGCTACAAGATGCAGCGCCTGCGGTTTTCGCAGCCGGTGCCGGTCGCTGAGGGCTTCGAGAAGATCGCGGCGCATCTGGCGGCTGTGGACCGGCCGCTGACCGCCTTCTGCGCCTGCGAGCTGCGTTCCCCGGCGCCCTTCACAGAGGAAACCTTCCTCGCCTTCAACCGCGTCTATGCCGGCACGCTGCGCGAATGGGGCGTGATGGAGGGCGACGCCAACCCGGTTGCCCGCTCGCATGTCTGCCCGGCGATCGACCCGCCCGCGACGCCGTCCTTCCATGCCTTCAGCTACACGGTGCCGGATGACGCGGCAGCGCCGTCCTTCGTCGTCGCCGGCTCCTGCGAGGTCGCGGAGCTCGGCGAGAGCGCCTATGCCGACCGGATCGTCCGCCACGGCGATACCAGCACCGAGGGCCTCCGCGACAAGGCGCGCTTCGTGCTGGCCGAGATGGAGCGGCGGCTTTCCCTGTTCGACGCCGGCTGGGCCGACACCACAGCGGTGCAGGTCTACACGGTGCACGACCTCGGCGCCGTCTATGCCGACCTGATCGGCCCGACCGGCGCGGCCCGCAACGGGCTCACCTGGCACTACAACCGGCCGCCCGTCATCGGGCTCGATTTCGAGATGGACTGCCGGCGGGTGGAAGCCGAGTTCGTCATCCCGGGCTAGGTGGAGGGAAGCGGGTGACGGCGATCCTGACGGGAACTGGCGATTATCGCGGCCGCAGACGCGGTCGATCGGCCTCTACGCCCCTCACGGATCGATCGGGCCAGCTTTGCTGACTCGGGACGCTCTCACCTGCGCCGCCCGCTCTCTCATCCGCTGGAAAAGCTCATCGTCGTAGAAGCGGAATTCTTCGATCCTTCGGTGATTGGCGACCCCGGCGCCCTCCACCCAATGCGCGCCAGACTTCGTGACGATATTGCGCCGTTCCGAGGCGGCGAAGCTGCAAAGACGGTCCTCATCGACATCGCCGCCACAGAACGTGATGGCGCTTCGCAAGGCGTTGTCCGGATCGCCGGTGAGGTCTTCATAGGCGATGATAAGCCGCTCCCCGGCGGCGTCGCCGTCCACCCACTTGGCAACGAACTCGCCCCACATGCGCGCCTTGGTCATGGCGAACTGCTCGAAGACCGCCTTCGTGTCCTCTTTGCCGCTGCGAAGGTATAGCTCGAAATCGGAAATCGTCGCGGGCACGACGTCTCGATACTGCACGAGCAAGGGGACGCCGACGTCGAGCCTTGCTTCATCGTCGAAGTCGTGACTTTTCGAGTAGTTCACCTCGGGCCTGGAACAGGGAAACGTCCGGCAGCAGTCGGGGTTGTCGTAGAAACTGCAATACAGAAAATCCGTCCCGAAATACCTGCCGAGCAGGCGCGCGATAAGATGGTGGCCGCTTCTCGGCAAGCTGACCCCGGCAACGTAACGCAATGACATCCGACGCCTTTTGATGCGAGTAGCGCAGCACGCTAAGCGAGCGGCCGGTTTCACTCAACCCGCTGCCAGAACCGCCGGCCGGCGCGAGCGGGGCGCACAAAGCCTGTCGCCGGTGTTTCGCGTGCGTCGCCATGATTGGCTTCCCGGCAAAAGCTTGATATGCAGCGGGCAACAGTCAAGGCGACATGTCGCCCGCATTTCAGGGAACCGTCGCGCGCATTCGCCCGGTCCCGCCCGTCTAGGACATTTCCATGCCGCTTCCCACGACGAGCGCTCCGCTCGCCGCCGCCCTTGCCAGCCGTGGCTACACCGATCTCACCGAGGTCCAGTCCGCCGTCCTGAAGCCGGAGGCCGCCGGACGGGATCTGCTGGTCTCGGCCCAGACCGGCTCCGGCAAGACCGTCGCCTACGGCCTCGCGCTGGCGCCCGACCTGCTCGGCGACGCCGGGACGCTGCCCGAGGCGGGCGAGCCGATGGCGCTGATCGTCGCCCCGACGCGCGAACTCGCCATCCAGGTCACCAACGAACTCACGTGGCTCTACGCCAATACCGGCGCCAAGCTGGTGACCTTGGTCGGCGGCATGGACCCGCGCGCCGAGCGCCGCCAGCTCGGACAGGGCGTCCACATCGTCGTCGGCACGCCGGGCCGGCTGCGCGATCACCTGACCCGCGGCGCGTTGCAGATCGGCAATTTGAAGGCCCTCGTCATCGACGAGGCTGACGAGATGCTCAATCTCGGCTTCCGCGAGGATCTGGAATTCCTGCTCGAGGCGACGCCCGCCTCGCGCCGCACGCTGCTGTTCTCGGCGACGCTGCCGAAGACCATCATTCAGATGACCAAGCGCTACCAGCAGGGCGCCCTGCGCATCGAGGTGGCGCGCGGCCAGGCGGGCCATGCCGACATCGAATACCGCGCCATCCGCATCGCGCCGAACGAGGTCGAGCACGCCGTCACCAACATCCTGCGCCAGGCCGAGGCGCCGAGCGCGATCGTCTTCTGCAACACCCGCGAGACCGTCCGTCATCTTTCGTCGGCGCTGATCGAACGGGGCTTTGCCGCCGTGACGCTGTCGGGCGAGCTTGGCCAGGCCGAGCGCAACCAGGCGATCCAGGCGCTGCGGGACGGTCGGGCGCGCGTATGCGTCGCCACCGACGTCGCGGCGCGCGGCCTCGACCTGCCGAGCCTCGGCCTCGTCATCCATGCCGACCTGCCGAGCGACGCCGAGACGCTGCAGCACCGCTCGGGCCGTACCGGCCGGGCGGGCCGCAAGGGCGTTTCGGTGCTGCTCGTGCCGATCTCGCGCCGCCGCAAGGCCGAAGCCCTGCTCGTCCAGGCCCGCATCAATGCCACCTGGGGCGCCGCTCCCTCGGCCGAGGAAATCCGCGCCGCCGACGAGGCGCGGCTGCTCGCGGACCCGATCTTCACCGAGGAAGCCAGCGAAGAGGATACGGCGACCGCCGCAAGGCTGATCGCCGCCCATTCGCCGGAGGTTCTCGCCGCCGCCCTGGTGCGGAAGTGGCGCGCCAGCCTGCCCTCGCCGGAGGACGTGTTCGAGCCGAGCTTCGGTCCCGACCCGAAGGGCGGCAAGCCCGGCGGTCGCGACCGCGACGAGCGCGGCCCCGCCAAGCACGAGCGCTCGGGCCCCTCGGTCTGGTTCCGCATGGATGTCGGCCGGCGCAACAACGCCGATCCGAAATGGCTGCTGCCGCTGCTGTGCCGGCGCGGCAAGATCACCCGCCAGGAGATTGGCGCGATCAAGATCTTCGATCGCGAGACCAAGTTCGAGATCACTGAGAGCGTCGCCAAGCGCTTCGCCGAGGCCGCCGCGCACAGCGAGGGCGACGACATCACCATTTCCTATGCCGACGGCTCCGCCGGTGCGGCCGGCCAGGACGGCGAGCGCCGGCCCTTCAAGGGCAAGCCGGTTCACGGCACGGGCGGGCCTTCCCGCGACAAGCCGCGCCGCCCGCGGCCGAAGAAGCCCCGCGCCTGAGGGAATTCGGCTCGAAGAGGCGCGGCTGATCCGGCGCACCGGCAGTGCTCGGAGCCGTGAGGCGCTGTAGAGCCCGCGTGGTCGATGCCTCCGATGGTCGTCTGGCCGAGCACGTGGTTCGCTTGGCTGCCTGGTCTGCCGACGAGCGAGCAGGGAGAACCGCGCTGGCCGGCCGGAGCAGCCCTGTCGGTGCCGGGCCGGATGATCGGAACATCGGGGATGCGGCTTTCTCTGCGCCGCATTCAAATTGGTGATCCCGACTGGATTTGAACCAGTGACCCTCAGATTAGGAATCTGATGCTCTATCCTGCTGAGCTACGGGACCACGCGGGCGCACCATAAGCGAAAGCGGCCGCCGCCGCCAAGCCTTGTCGGGATTGGACGTCGGGGAAAGCGTAGCGCGTCGGTCGGCCAGGCCGGCGGGCCGGTTGATCTGGGGCGCGGGACGGCCAACGCCCGCTGCTGGCTCCGGAACTCTACGCCGGTCGCCGGCCTTCCGCGCTGCGGCTCAGCGCACCGCCGGGTCGACCTGGGCGAGGAGAATCGCCGCGCCCTCGCGAACGGTGACTGTGATCGGTCCCGCCGCCTCGTTGGACTGGGTGAGGATCGAGTGGAACGGCACCGCGACGTCCGCCAGCGGCCATTTCGCCCCGGCGATGGTCAGGCCGGCGAGGTCGGAGAATTTGAGGATCGAGAACTGCGTGCCAAGGGCGAGGTCGAAGCGGCGCGGCGTTGGCGACAGCGGCCAGGCGTGCTCGATCCCGTCGAAGCACTCGACCGCGAGGCCGGCGGCGGCCAGCCGGAGCGCCAGCACCAGATGCGCGAAGGCATGGTCGCTGCGCGGGCCGCCAAGGGCGCCGACGAGGATGAGGCTGGTCGCGCCGCGGGCGAGCGCCGCGTCGATGGCAAGTTCGCCGTCGGTGCGGTCCTTGTCGGCGGGAAACGTCTCGCGCGGCAGGTCGGCGAAGCCGGCGGGCGGTGTGGGCGGGCTGGAATCGAAATCGCCGACCCATAGCTCCGGCGTCACGCCGAGCGAGGCGGCATGGCGCAGCCCGTCATCGGCGGCGATGATGCGGGAGCCGGAAAGGGCGGCGCGGAGCGCCGGGGTCGCATCGACCCGCCCGGCGAGGAGGATGGCAAAGCACGACATCCGCAGAGCCCTACAGCATGGCGCCTGGTGCCGGAATCCGTTTTCTGGAGTATCGTCAGGTTCCGCTGATCTCAGGCCGAACCATGGCCGACCTTCATATGCGGCACCAGCGCGGCGCTGTACCCGTAGCGACTCCAGGTTGAATACGGTGGCTAAGACACGGCTGAATTGATACTCAGTCGGGAACCTGGCCTTCTTGAAGTATCCTCAATGAAATATCGCCCCGAAATCGACGGGCTGCGAGCCGTCGCGGTCGTTCCGGTCATCTTGTTCCATGCCGGGATCTCGGGCTTCGACGGAGGCTTTCTCGGCGTCGACGTATTTTTCGTCATCAGCGGGTTTCTGATCACCGCGATCATCATGGCGGAACTCGAGACGGGACGCTTCTCCCTCGCGCGCTTCTATGAGCGACGCGCCCGCCGGATTCTCCCGGCGCTCACGGTCATGATGCTCGTCTGCCTGCCCTTCGCATGGATGTGGATGCTCCCGAGCGAACTCGTTCGGTTCGGTCGGAGTCTGGCCGCCACCGCCGTGTTCCTGTCCAACGTCCTGTACTGGCGACAAACAAACTATTTCTCGCCCGATGCTGAACTCAACCCCTTGCTCCACACCTGGAGTCTGTCGGTCGAAGAGCAGTTCTACATTTTATTCCCGCTGATCCTCATGCTGATGTGGAGCCGATCGAGGCGGTGGGTGGTGCCCCTGCTGGTCTTGGGCGCCGTTGCAAGCGTGGCCGTCGCGGAATGGGGCGGGCGGAATGCGCCGGCCGCAGCTTTCTTCCTGGCGCCCAGCCGCGCGTTCGAGTTGCTCCTGGGGTCCCTGGCCGCCTTTTTTGTCCATCGCTTTGGCGAGATGCGTTCCGGTGCCGCAGGCGCCGTGGGCCTTGCCGTCTTGCTGAATCGCCTGACGGCGCACTTCTGGCGGGACTCTTCGTCCTGATCTTCCTGGCTGGCGTCGCGAGCTGGGCGTTTGTCGAGCGCCCCTTCCGCCATCGTGGTGGGCCGCTCCGCGGGCCGGGGCGGATGCTGGCATTGTCGGCCGCCTCGATCGCCGGCGTGGCTGCGATGGGTGCCCTGCTGACTTCGGGGAACGGCGTCTATTGGCGAACGACCCCGGCAGGCGAGCCTTTTGCCGATCTCGCGCTTCTCGAGCAAACCATGGCGCCGAATTACGGGTTGGACAGGTCGTGCAGGAGTACCGAGCCGGAAATCGCGCCGTCGTGCCGGACAACGCCCAATCCGGCGACAGCGTTATGGGGCGACAGTTTCGCCATGCATCTGGCGCAAGCCATCGTCGAAAGCCCGACACCAATGCCGTTCGCCCAGCGAACTTTGAGCCAGTGCGGCCCGATACCGGGGTTGGCCGTAATGGGGTCCGTCACGTCCTGGCAATCGTGCCTGGCGTTCAACGATGCGGCGTTATCGTGGATCCTGTCGAGCGAGGCCGTGACGACGGTGATCATCAGTTCCCCCTTCGATCAGGCGGCCCGGACGATCTATCGCCGCGACGGGTCGGTCATCCGGGGCGAAGCGGCGGGCCGGGCCGCCATCATGAAAAGTTTGGTGGGACTGTCCGGTCAGCTGGCTGAAGCGGGCAAGAACTTGGTCGTCATCGGCCCGCCTCCGGCGTCTGGCGCCAATCTCGGTGTCTGCTATCTGCGGCGCCGCGCCATGGGACTGGACGATCGTGCCTGCGACTTCACTGTGGCTACGGCTGCTGCCAACAACCTGTCCGCGAAAGCCCTGCTGGCTGAGCTGGCCGGAGTCATTCCGGTCGTGCGCCTGGAGGATGTGATCTGCGACGATGATACCTGCCGGGCGTCCGCAGGGCGCGGCAGCGTCTACCGTGATGCCGGCCATTTGTCGATTGGTGGATCCGCGTGGCTTGGCCGGCAGAACGACCTGGCAGGCATCATTTCGCGAAAGGCGGCTAACCACTAGTCGCTTCTGCGACCATCAGCGTGGCAAGACCGTGAGGCGCTGTTTCCTGACCGACGCCTCCCTTTTTCAGAGCTGCAGCGAAGGTCTCTCTTGACCATGGCCGCCTCTAGCCGGGCGCTCGCCCCTTGCCGGGCAGACGCCGAAAGCGTAAGGCGGATGAGCTCACACGGGGTGCCTTCGGGCTGAGAGGCGTTCAGCCAACCCGTCGAACCTGATCCGGATTATGCCGGCGGAGGGATTGCGGGCGTCGGCGGATCCCGCCGCAGCTGCGCGACCGTCCCGCCTTGGGAGGCACCGCATGCACACTGTCCTTCGCCGCTCGCGTATCCTGGCTGCGCCGCTCCTTGCCGCCGGTCTCGCCAGCCTTGCGCCCGCCGGCACCGCCGTCGCGCAGGCCGACAAGCCGGTGCTGACGATCTACACCTATGAGAGCTTCACGCCGGAATGGGGTCCGGGGCCGAAGATCGAGGCGGCGTTCGAGGCGGTCTGCGGCTGCGACCTGCAATTCGTCGGGCTCGACGACGGCGTGGCGATCCTCAACCGGCTGAAGCTCGAGGGCGGCTCGAGCGATGCCGACATCGCCCTCGGCCTCACCTCGGACCTGATCCCGGAAGCCAAGGCGACCGGGCTGTTCGCCGAAAGCGGCGTCGATCTTGCTGCGCTGTCGGTGCCGACCGGCTTCGCCGATCCGGTCTTCGTGCCCTTCGACTATTCCTATCTCGCGTTCATCTACGACACCGAGACGATTGCCGATCCGCCGACCAGCCTCGAGGAGCTGGTCAATGGCGACCCGGAGCAGAAGATCGTCATCGAAGATGCGCGGACCTCGACGCCCGGGCTCGGCCTGCTCCTGTGGATGAAATCGGTCTATGGCGACCAGGCGCCGGCAAAATGGTCGCGGCTGTCGAAGCGCATCCTGACGGTGACGCCCGGCTGGAGCGAGGCCTATGGCCTGTTCACCAACGGCGAGGTGCCGATCGTCCTCAGCTACACGACCTCGCCCGCCTATCACATGATCGAGGAGGGCTCAGAGCGCTACCAGGCCGCCGCCTTCTCCGACGGGCACTATCTGCAGATCGAGGTCGCGGCAATGTTGGCGAACGCCGATCAGCCGGAGCTGGCGCGGCGCTTCCTCGCCTTCATGCTGACGCCGGAGTTCCAGTCGATCATCCCGACCACCAACTGGTCGCTGCCGGTGATCGACGGGATCGACCTGCCGGCGGAATTCGGCCGCCTCGTCGACGTGACGACGCCGATCTTCGTCGATCCGGAGACGGTGGCTGCCAACCGGCGCGCCTGGACGCAGGAATGGCTGGAAGCGCTCGGCCGCTGAGGCGCCGCGCCGTGGGCCAGGCCAGACGAGACGCCGCGTGACGGGCGCCACCGATCGCCGGTTGCGCGTCGGCCTCGGGCTCGGTGCGGCCGCACTCCTTGCCGTCTATCTCGTCGGGGGATTCGTCGTCTTGTTCGTCGCGACGGACGCCGTGCCGGATGCCGGTGCGCTGATCGGCGATGCCTATCTCGTCGGCGTGGTGCTGTTCACGCTGGAACAGGCGCTGCTGTCGACGCTGCTGGCGGTCGCCGGCGCCGTGCCGCTGGCGGTGGCGCTGCACCGGGCACGGTTTCCGGGCCGGGCCCTGGTGCTGCGGCTGTTCCTTTTGCCGCAGGCGCTGCCGGTACTGGTCGGCGCCCTGGCGATCATCACTATATGGGGCCGCAACGGGGTGCTTTCCGGCACGCTTGTTTCGCTCGGCCTGCCGCGGCTCGATCTCTACGGCCTGCCGGGCATCCTGATCGCCCACGTGTTCTTCAACCTGCCGCTGGCGGCCCGGCTGATGGTCGCCGCGCTCGATCGCGTGCCGGCGGAGAGCTGGAAGCTCGCCGGGCAACTGGCGCTGACGCCCGTCGCGGTCTTCCGGCTGATCGAATGGCCGGCGATCCGCACCGTGCTGCCGGCGGCCGCGAGCCTGATCTTCATGCTCTGCGTGACCAGCTTCACGCTGGTCCTGGTGCTCGGCGGCGGGCCGGGCGCGACGACGCTGGAAGTCGCGATCTACCAGGCGCTGCGCTACGATTTCGATCCCGGCCGCGCCATCGCCCTGTCGCTGCTGCAGATCGGCCTGACCGCGGCGATCCTGATGCTGGCGACGCGGCTCGGCGGCGACGTCGCGGCGGGCTTCGGCCTCGGCGGGCGGGCGCGGCGCTACGATCGGGGCGGCCTGACGGCGAGGCTCGGCATCGGCGCCATCCTCGTCGTCGGAATCGCCTTCGTGCTGTCGCCCTTCGCCGCGATCCTCGTGCGCGGCCTCGCCGCCGATCTCGGCGCGCTGCTTGCCGACCCCGCCGTCCAGAGCGCCGCCGCGACCAGCCTCGTCATCGCCGTTGCTGCGGCAAGCCTGTCGCTGATCCTGTCGGCCCTGGTGGTGCTGGCGATCGAGGCGCTGGGCATGCGGTCGCGCCGGGCGCGGGGGCTGGAACTGGCGGCGAGCCTCGTCCTCGTCGTCTCGCCGGTCGTCGTCGGGGCCGGCTGGTTCCTGGCGCTGCGTCAGGTGACGGACGTGTTTGCCGCCGCGCCCTATGTCGTTGTCGCGACCAATGCGGCGATGGCGGTGCCGTTCGCGGTGCGCATCCTCGGGCCGGCGCTGGCGTCGGCCAACGCCGAAAGCGGGCGGCTCGCCGACAGTCTCGGCCTTGCCGGCCTGGCGCGGCTTCGATACGTCGACGGGCCGGCGATGCGGGCCCCGCTCGGCCTCGCCTTCGCCTTCGCGCTGGCGATCTCGCTCGGCGACCTCGGCGCGGTCGCTCTGTTCGGCAACCAGGATTTCGTCACCCTGCCGTATCTCCTCCTGCAGCGCATGGGCAGCTACCGGACCACCGACGCGGCGGGCCTGGCGCTGATCCTCGGCGTGCTCTGCCTGGGGCTGATGCTGCTGGCCGAGCGCGGGCTGGCCGGTTCGTCGCGGGTCAGCTCCCGATGAGCGCGGCCCCGGCGCTTCGCCTCGACGGTGTCCGCTTCGCCTACGAGGCGATGCGGATGCGGTTCGATCTCGTGGTCGAGCCGGGCGAGTGGCTGGCGCTGATCGGGCCGAGCGGGGCCGGCAAGTCGACCCTGCTCGACCTGGCCGCCGGCTTTGCCGAGCCGGATGCCGGCCGCGTGCTGGTCGCCGGCGTCGACGTCACAAGCCGACCGCCGGCGGAACGCCCGCTCAGCATCCTCTTCCAGGACAACAATCTGTTTCCGCATCTCGACGTCTTTCGCAACGTCGCGCTCGGCATCGCCCCGGGCCTGCGTGTGTCTCCAGCCGACCGGACGAGGGTCGCCGCCGCGCTTGACGCTGTCGGCCTCGCCGGTTTCGAGAAGCGGCGTCCGGCCGAGATGTCCGGCGGCGAACGCCAGCGCGTGGCGCTGGCACGGGCGTTCCTGCGCGACCGGCCGCTGCTCCTGCTCGACGAGCCGTTCGCGGCGCTCGGCCCGGCGCTGCGGCAGGAAATGCTCGAACTGCTTCAGCGCCTGCGCGCCGAGCGGCAGGGCGGGCCGGCGGCCGTGGTGATGGTCACGCATCACCCCGAGGATGCCGCCGAGCATGCCGATCGGGTCGCCTTTCTCGAAGCGGGCGAGATCGTCGCGGTGGGGCCGACGCGAGACGTTCTGACGGGGCAGGGCGAGCCGCGCATCGCGGCCTATCTCGGCACTGCAAAACCCGGGACGTGACGCAATTCGGGCGAAATTCTCTTCTACGCCAATGTGATCCACGAGGGGCTTCGTCGAATCATTTTACGGTGCGTGTTGCGGATCGTCTCTTCCGCACCGCGAAGCGATTCGGATAGAGCTGGTAACCGGGCGACGGAAGATGATCTTCCGCGGCCATTCGGCGGGGGCGGCATATCGCAGCGATGGAAATGACGTCCAAGGCCTGCGCCATGACACGGTGGGCACGTGCGGCGCTCGCCAGCACGGCCCTCGTCGCGCTTCTGACTGCCGGTGCGTGCACCACGCTGGAAGACGGTCTCGACCTCGCGAGCCCGGTCGACGGCAGCGTGCGCTCCGGCTACGTCGCGACGCGCCAGCCGATCACCTTCGAAAACGTCCAGGCCAGTGATCCCCAATCGTCGATCGGCCGTTCGCAGCACCCGAAGATCCTGGCGGCCTATGGCGGCGCCTATTCCGACCCGAAGCTCGAGCGGATGCTGGCGACGATCATCGGCCGGTTGCAGGCCGAGACCGCCGATCCCAACCGGGCCTACCGGATCACCATCCTGAATTCGCCCAACATCAACGCCTTCGCGTTGCCGGGCGGCTACGTCTACATCACCCGCGGCCTGCTCGCGCTGGCCAACGATTCGGCCGAGGTGGCGGCGGTGATCGGCCATGAGATGGGCCATGTGACGGCCAATCACGGCATCGAGCGCCAGCAACGCGAGCAGGCGGCCGAGATCGCCAGCCGCGTGGTCAGCGAAGTCCTCGCCAGCGAGCCGGCCGGCCAGATCGCTTTGGCGCGCGGCAAGCTGAGCCTGGCGCAGTTCTCCCGCCAGCAGGAGCTGCAGGCCGACGTCATCGGGATCAAGCACATCGCAAGGGCCGGCTACGACCCGTTCGCCGCGGCGCGCTTCCTCAAGGCGATGGATTCGTTTTCGCAGTTCCGCAACGCCTTCCAGGCGGGCAGTGCCGATCTCGACTTCCTCGCCTCGCACCCGTCGGCGCCGCAGCGCATCGAGCTTGCCGAGCGCCACGCGCGCGAAGCACAGGTCGCGCAAGGCCAGGGCGCGACGGACCGGGAACGCTATCTGAACGGCATCGACGGCATGCTGTTCGGTGATTCCGCCGCCGAAGGCTACGTGCGCGAAAACCGCTTCTATCATCCGGGACTGAGCATCACCTTCGCCGCGCCGGAAGGCTTCGTCATCGACAACACCGCCGAGGCGGTGCTCGCCACCGGGCCGAACGACATGGCGCTGCGTTTCGACGGCGTCGCCCTGCCGACCTCGACCAGCCTCGTCGACTACGTCAACAGCGGCTGGATCGGCGGTCTCGAGCGCGACAGCATCCGCCAGCGCCGGATCGGCACGCTGGACGCCGTCTCGGCCCGGGCCAAGGGCGGGGAGTATGCATTCGACGTGACGGTGGTGCGGGTCGGCGGGCAGGTCTACCGCTTCCTGACGGCGGTGCCGTCGCGGGAGGCCGGATCGGTCGGCTCGATCGCCGAGCGGGTCGCCAATTCCTTCCGGGTGCTGAGCCCGGCGGAGAAGGCGTCGCTGAAGCCGCTTCGGGTGCGCATCGTCACCGCCGGCGTCGGCGATACCGCCACCTCGATGGCCAGCCGCATGGTCGGCGTCGACCGCAAGACGGACATGTTCCGCCTGCTCAACGACCTCGACCGCAACGACGCGGTCCGGCCTGGTGCGCGCTACAAGATCGTCGCGGAGTAGGCGGTCCGCCATTGGCAGCCCGTTCGGCTGCGCGACATCACCCGGACAAACAAAAGGCCGCTACGCGCGGCCTTTTGTTTGTCGAATAGCGGGTGAAGACGTCAGCTGACGTAGGCGGCCTGGTCGGCATTGGTCTCGAGCAGGGCCGCCTTCAGCTTCTCCAGCGCCCGCGTCTCGATCTGGCGGACGCGTTCCTTGGAGATGCCGAGCTTGGTGCCGAGGGCCTCCAACGTCGCGCCGTCATCCTGCAGCCGGCGCTCGCGGATGATCTTCAGCTCGCGCTCCGACAGCACGTCGAGGGCGCTGGTCAGCCACGTCACGCGGCGCTGCTCGTCGATCGAGGTGGAGACCATCTCGTCGGGCAACGGATCCTTGGCGACCAGGAAATCCTGGCGATCGGCGCTGCCGGACTCGTCGTCGATGAGCGGGGCGTTGAGCGAGGAATCGGGGCCGGAGAGCCGCGAGTCCATCAGCGCGACGTCGCCTTCCGAAACCTTCAGCGCAGTGGCGATTTCCCGGTACATCGCAGTACCGGAGAGGCTATCGGCGCCCTGGCTGAGCCGGGCGCGCAGACGGCGGAGATTGAAGAAGAGGGCCTTCTGCGCCGAGGACGTACCGCCGCGGACGATCGACCAGTTGCGCAGGATGTAGTCCTGGATCGAGGCGCGTATCCACCAGGTCGCGTAGGTGGAGAAGCGGACTTCGCGTTCCGGCTCGAAGCGGGCCGCGGCCTCCAGCAGGCCGACGTGACCTTCCTGGATGAGGTCGTTCATCGCGAGGCCGAAATGGCGGAACTTCGAGGCCATCGAGATGACGAGGCGCATATGCGCCTGGGTGATCTTGTGAAGCGCTTCCTGGTCGCGGTTCTCCTTCCAGCGAACGGCGAGTTCGTATTCCTCCTCGCGCTGGAGATAGGGAGCTGCCATGGCCGCGCGGATCATGGTGCGGCGAGCGGACTGGGACTTCATAGACTACCCTCCGGTCTAACGTCTCAGGCTAACGGCCGATCGTGCGAAGCCGCATGGCCGCGCAGCCGGTACAGGAGTAATGCGCCGCGCACGCTAACGTTCCCGGAGGGGAAAACTTTTTGGCGAAATGTAGGGGAGCACCGCCGGATGGCAAGCGGCATGGTGCCGAGCCGCAACGATACGACGATCGTAGCACCGGCTTGGCCGATCCGGAAGACAGTTGAAACGAAAAGACCGGCCGATCCCTTCGGATGGCCGGTCTTGATGCGTCGGCCGTCAGGCCGCGCGCGGGCGATGAGGGGCTGGCGTCAGGCCGCCTTTTCCTGCTCGGTCTCGGCAGCGGCGGGTTCGCCCGCCTCGGCCTCGACCGGCTCGTCCGCCTCGCCTACGGTTTCGGCCTCGCCCTCGGCTTCGGCGTTCTTGGGCAAGCGCTTCGGGCCCTTGTTGAGGTTGAGCTCGATCAGCTGCACTGCCTCGGTATCGGACACTTCGTTGACTGCGGCGAGCTCGCGCGCCATCCGCCCGAGGGCGGCTTCATAGAGCTGGCGCTCGGAATAGGACTGCTCCGGCTGGCTCTCGGCCCGGTACAGGTCGCGGACCACCTCGGCGATCTGGATCAGGTCGCCGGAATTGATCTTCGCATCGTATTCCTGGGCGCGACGGCTCCACATCGTCTTCTTCACGCGGGCACGGCCCTGCACGACCTTGAGGGCGCGTTCGACGAAATCGGTCTCGGAAAGCTTGCGCATGCCGACCGCCTCGGCCTTCGCGACCGGCACCTTCAGGCGCATCTTGTCCTTCTCGAAGTCGATGACGAAGAGCTCGAGCGTCATGCCCGCCACTTCCTGGTCCTCGATCGCGACGATCTGGCCAACGCCATGGGCGGGGTAGACGATGCTCTCGCCGGTCCGGAAGCCGTGACGGCTGGATGCCTTCTTCTGACTGCTCATACGCTTTTTCTAACTCCCTGTTGTGCCCGGCCGCGACAGCCGCTAGACACGGGTGGACGACGCAAGGTCGCCAATTGAAGGGGCCCGCCGCAGGGCGCGCTGCAGCCGACGGTCGAATTCCGTGCAGGCACCCTCGATTAAGCCGCCGGAAGCGTCCGGTCCTGCTGGACCGTTCTGTCTCCGATGGTGAGGGAGCGTCCTTTCGGAAATTACCACGGGCGCAATTCTGTGTGGCTGACAGACCACAGCGCCCGACTGTCCTTCGGATAGTACACGCTCCTGACGAAAAATTCAAGTTTATTGGGTGTTTCCGGTGCGCCGGTGCAGTGCGGCATTAAACGTGCCCCGGTGCCGGGGGCGTCGCCGCCGTTTCGGCGTCGCGCGCAGCCTCTCGGCTTACGCGTCTCACGGCCGGATCGTGATTTTACCTTTAGCGGTCTGCAGTTAGTCGACCGACATCGACTGGGCACCCATGGTGATCGGCACGCGCATGTGCAGATAATTCGGGTCGAAGTCACCTGCCCGCGCCAGCGCAGGCCAGTTCTTGATCGTCAGCCTGGCACGCTCGCGATCGAGCAGCCCTTCCTGCTTGAACTCCTGCAACACCCGGTTGACGGTCACCACCGTAAGCCCCAGCGCGTCGGCTAGCTCGTGCTGGGTCAGCGGGAGATGGAAGACGTCGCTCGGCGCCAGGCCGACGGCACGCAGCCGCACGGCGAGTTCGCAAAGGAGATGCGCCGTCCGGCTCTTGCCGGTGCGCCGGCCGAGGCCGACCATCCACTCGCGGAATATGGCGCCGTCGATCAGGGTCTCCAGCCACAGCGCGGCCGCGACGTTCGGGCGCGATATGCAAAGCTCCCAGATCGCGTCGTGCGGGATGAAGCCGATGCGCGATCGGGTGGTGGAGGCGAAGTTGTGATCCATCCGATGGATGTGCAGGCTGTGCAGGTCGGGGATATCGCCGGGAACGTGGAACGCGATGATCTGCCGCTTGCCGTCGCGGATGTCGCGATACCGGCAGGTGAAGCCGTCGACCAGCACGCAGCACTGGTTCACGTCGTCGCCCTCGCGGACGATGTCTACGTCCGCCTCGACTTCCTTCGTCGTGATCGGCAGTTTCGTGATCGCAGCGCGATCTGCATCATCAAGATCCGCGACGAGATCGAGACGGCGGACCAGCGCCCTGCGAGCGTCATCCGCCATGAAATTCCCCTCCGTCATGCATCGGTCTTCACCTCTTGTCGCTTCCAGGTAGACCGATGCGAATTTCGTTCTGCCATTCTGTATAGCCGTCGTCGCATCCGCCGCACGCCGGGGCAAGGCCCGGGCATGACGGGGGCAATCTCCCACCTTGCGGCCTCGGCGCGTCAGTTGCGGTTCAGTGCCCGCTCTGCGAGGCGCACCCAGAAGCTGGCACCGAAAGCGATGGCATCGTCGGAGAAGTCGTAGGTCGGACTGTGCAGCGTGGCGCTGTCGCCATTGCCGATGAAGATGTAGGCGCCGGGCTTTTCTTCCAGCATGTAGGAGAAGTCCTCGCCCGCCATCATCGGCGCGGCGTCGGGATCGACATTGGCGGTCCCGACGATCTCGCCGGCCACCGCCGCGCAGAACGCCGCCTCCGCAGCGTCATTGATGGTGATCGGATAGTTCCGGTCGAAATCGATGTCGACGCCGGCCCCGTGCGCGGCACAGATGCCGGCGGCGATGCCGCGCAGCCGCTCCTCGGCGAGGTCGCGCATCGCCGGATCGAGCGACCGCACCGTGCCGGAGACGATCGCGGTGTCGGGGATGATGTTGTGGGCAAAGCCCGCATGCACCTGCGTCACCGAGACGACCAGCGACTTCAGCGGATCGGCATTGCGCCCGGCGATGGCCTGAAGCGCCTGCACCAGCGCGGCGGCCACGGGGATCGGGTCGACGGTGCGGTGGGGCAGGGCCGCATGACCGCCGCGTCCCTGCACGGTGATGATGAACTCGTCGGTGGAGGCCATGATCGGCCCCGCCCGGACGCCGAACTTCCCGACCGCCATGCCGGGAAGGTTGTGCATGCCGAAGACCCGGCCGATCGGCCAGCGGGCAAACAGCCCGTCGTCCATCATCGCCTTGGCGCCGGCACCGCCCTCTTCGGCGGGCTGGAAGATCAGCGCCACGGTGCCGTCGAAGGCGCGGGATTCGGCGAGGCTGCGGGCCGCGCCCAGCAGCATCGCCGTGTGACCGTCGTGGCCACAGGCGTGCATGGCGCCGGGGCGTCCGGAGGCATAGGCAAGTCCGGTCTCCTCGACGACCGGCAGCGCGTCCATGTCGGCGCGAAGGCCGATCGCCGGGCCTCCCGGTCCGCCCCGTCCGTGGATCAGCCCGACGACGCCGGTGCGGCCGATCCCCGTCACAACCTCGTCGCAGCCGAATTCCCGCAGCTTGCCGGCGACGAATTCGGCCGTGTCGACGACGTCGTAGAGGATCTCCGGATTGGTATGCAGATGCTGGCGCCAGGCGGCGATCTCCGGCTGGCTTTCGGCAATTCGGTTATTGACAGGCATCGATGCTTTCCGGTCTTCCTGTTCGTGGCACACAAGGGCGTGACATTCGCGCGCCGCCTGACTTCGCCATGCTCGCGTCACAGCCTTCGGCTAGGCGCCCGCCACATGCAAGCGTGGCAAGGCGCGCAGCCTGACTGCAATCAGTGAAGGAATCCAGCGTGACGACGCTTCCCTCCCGTCGATTTCGTGTCCTAACCGGGTTTTGCGTCGCAGCGTCCATCTTCGTTGCCGCACCGGTTTCCGGACAGCCGGCCCCGGCCAAGCCAACCGAAACGGACGCCCCGCGCGAAGCGGGGATGGCTTCGATCGTCGTCGACGTCGCTTCCGGCAAGGTCCTGTCGCAGGAGCACGCGACCGAGCGGCGCTACCCGGCCTCCACCACCAAGCTGATGACCGCCTACCTGGCGCTGAAGGCTGTCGAGGCCGGCGAGTTCGGCCTCGACAGTCCGGTCATCATGACGCGGGAGGCGGCGGCGGAGGCGCCCAGCAAGATGGGCTTCCAGCCCGGATCGGTGATGCGACTGGACATGGCCCTGCGGATGCTGCTGGTGAAGTCGGCGAACGACGTCGCCCACGCGATCGGCCAGGCGCTTGCCGGCGGCTCGCTGGAGGACTTCGTCGCGATGATGAACGCCGAAGCGTTGCGCCTCGGCATGAAGGATACGCGCTTCATCAACGCCAACGGCCTGCCGGGAGAAGGACAGTATTCCAGCGCCAAGGACCTGGCGATGCTCGGCGTAGCGATCCGGCGGGACTTCCCGGCCTTCAGCGACTATTTCGGCACCGAGGCGATCGCCGCCGGCAACGCCATCATGAAGAACGGCAACAAGCTGCTTGGCCGCTTCGACGGCGCCGAGGGCATGAAGACCGGCTATATATGCGCGTCGGGGTTCAACCTCGTCTCCTCGGCGACGCGTGACGGGCGAACCCTCGTCGCGGTGGTCATCGGCGCCAACGGCACGATCCCGCGCGAGCGCCGGTCGGCCGAGATCCTCGAGGCCGGGTTCAAGGCGGATCTCGCCGCGATCGACACGACGCTCGACGAGTTGCCGGTCTCGGCCGGCGAGCCCGTCGACATCAGCGACTACATCTGCTCGGCTAAGGGCCGCACCGATCGGGCCAACGAGCGGCAGGCCGATGCCGACCGCGACGAGGTCTTCGGCTCTCCCTATCTGCATGAGTTGAACCGGCCCGAGATCGTCGTGCCGGTCAGCCTCGGTGGTGCGGCCGGCAACGACATCGTGGAGGCGGGCGTGTCGGTGATCGATGCCTATGGCATCCCGATTCCGACCTGGCGCCCGGAACAGCCGACCGGTGTGCTCGCCCTGACCCCCGAAGATGTCGGCGTGTCGCAGGGCGCCGGTGTGCTGACGGAAGGAGAGGATCCGGTCGAGACCAGCGCCGCCGTGCGGGCGAATGTCCTGGGATCGCTGCCGGATTCGGCGGACGAAGGCTCCGAGGAATCGCCCGGATCCAGCGACCTCGCCGGGACGGACGGCAAGTCCCCGCGGCTCGGCAGCAGCTTCGACGATGCGCCGCTGCGCCCCGGTGCCGATGTTCCGATCCCCGCTGAGCGGGCGACCAATTGACCGCGTCCCGATGAGCGGCGACCGCCGCGCTGCCGGCGCGCCCATCCGCCTGACGGTCCTCACCGGCTTTCTCGGCGCGGGCAAGACCAGCCTGCTCAACCGCCTGCTGAGCGAGACCCCGGTCGCCAATCTCGCCGTCGTGGTCAACGAGTTCGGCGCCGTCGGCCTCGACCAGCTGCTGATCGAGACGGCGTCCAGCGACGGGGTCATCGAACTGTCGGAAGGCTGCGTCTGCTGCACGGTGCGCGGCGCGCTCGTCGACACGCTGGTGATGCTCGCGACGCGGTCGCGACCGGCCGAGACCCCGCCGCTCGAGCGGGTCATCGTCGAGACCACCGGCCTTGCCGATCCGACGCCGATCCTCGCCTCGCTGATGACGCACGAACTGCTCGCCGACGCCTACGCGCTCGACGGGGTGGTGACGGTGGTCGACCACCTGGCCGGTGCCGCCAATCTCGCCGAGCGCCCCGAGGCGCGGCGCCAGGTGGCGGTCGCCGACCGCATCGTCCTGACCAAGGGCGATCTCGTCGCGGAGCAGGAGCCGTTGCTCGATGCGATCGCGGCGCTCAATCCGGGCGTCGGCCTCGTCGACGCGCGAGACGGAGAGGGGCTGGCGCAGCGGCTCTTCGGATGCGGCGTGGTCGATCCCGTCACCGGCAAGGCCGATCCCGCCCGGTGGCTCGGGGCGCCGGGCCATGCAGGGCATGCCGGTCACGATCATGCCGGTCACGACCACGGCGCGCACGGCGCCATCCGATCCTTCGCCATCGTCCAGGCCGAACCGGTGGCCTGGGAAGCCGTCGTGGCTTTCCTTGATCTCATGGCCGCGACGCAGGGCGAGCGCATCCTGCGGATGAAGGCGATCGTGCATGTGCGCGAGAGCCCGGCTCGGCCAATAGTGCTGCACGGCGTCCGCAGCTACCAGCACCCGCCGGCGCAACTGGCCGCCTGGCCCGCCGGCATGTCGCCCGAAACCCGCATCGTGCTGATCGGCGACCATCTCGACGAGATCTATGTGCGCGATCTCTTCGCGGCCTTCACCGGTGGCCTGCGCAGCGACGCGCCGGATCGGGCGGCGGTCGAAGCCAACCCGCTCGCTGTGCCCGGCCACTCGTTCGGGTGATGGCGGCGGCTCCCTACAAGGCGAGGCGAGGCGACACTATGTAGCTGCCGCGCGCGAAACGCGCCCGACCCAGCCGACGGAAAATCCATGTCTCTCTACGCGATCGATCCCCAGACCATCGTCGACTTCTGGCGCGAGGCCGGCCCGGACCGCTGGTTCAGCAAGGACGACGCCTTCGACGCGGAGATCCGCAACCGTTTCGGCGACATCTACGAGCAGGCCGCGCGCGGCGAACTCGAATCCTGGCGGGACGATGCCACCGGCTCGCTGGCGCTGGTGATCCTGCTCGACCAGTTCCCGCGCAACATGTTCCGCGGCACGCCGCGGGCCTTTGCCACGGACGAGAAGGCACTGGCGATCGCTCGGGAGGCGCTGGCGCGCGGCGATGCCCATACGGTCGGCGACGACATCAACCAGTTCCTCGCCGTGCCGCTGATGCACGCTGAGGATCTGGCCGCCCAGGAAGAGTGCATCGAATGGATGAACGAGATCGGTGACGAGAAGAACGTTGCCTTCGCCAAGGATCACCGCGATATTATCGCCCGCTTCGGCCGTTTCCCTCACCGCAATCCGGTCCTCGACCGGGAGACGACGCCCGAGGAACAGGCCTTCCTGAACGAGGGCGGCTTCGCGGGTTGAGTCCGATAGCGACGATGCAATTCAAGGCGGCGGCACTTTCTTAAGTCTCGGGCGTTAGGCTGCGCCACGCTTCCACCGAACGTTCCCTCTGCGGTGCCGAGATCGCATCTCTCCTGGAAAGAGTTGAGTCATGGCAGCCCGGCCGCTTACCGAGACGGCGCCCCTTCCGCCGAGCGCAGTCCTGGCGACGCTGCATCGACCGGACGAGAAGCGCCCTGAACTGGATCTCGCGGTCCCCCACCAGGGCGCGGCGCGGCGCTTTTCGGTCTATGCGCCAATGGCGGCCTTCGACCTGATCACCGAGTTGCGGCACCTGTCGAACCGGGCGATCGAGGGCAACGTCTTCTTCGACCCGCGCTTTCTCGTCCCGGCGATGCCGCGCCTCGACGAGCGCCGGGTCCGCCTGATGGTGATCCGCGACGAGGACGAGGCCCGCAGCCGGCTGCGTCTGCTGATGCCGTTCTCGGTCGAGCGGGCGGGGATGGTCGGCGGGCCGCAGACCATCCGCGCCTGGACACATCCGTTCGGGCCGCTCGGTACGTTGCCGCTCGACGGCGACGACCCGGCCGGCACGCTGACGAGCCTGCTCGAAACCTTGGCGCGGCGCGAACTGAAGCTGCCGCGCATCCTGGTCCTGCCGGATCTGCGCATCGACGGGCCGATGGCCCGGACGCTGGTCGCGGCGGCCGAGCAACTCGGCCTGCCGGTCACCGAGGTCAACGCCTTCACGCGCGCCTCGCTGACCAAGGTCGGGCCCGCCAGCTACCTCCGCCAGACGTCGCTCTCCAAGCGGCGGCGCCGCGAGCTGGCCCGCCAGCGCCGGCTGCTGGAACGCCAGGGAACCGTGCGCTTCGAGGTGGCCCGGGACCCGGACGGCGTGCGCCTTGCCTTCGAGGACTTCCTGGCGCTCGAGGCCAGCGGCTGGAAGGGCCGCGAGCGCAGCGCCTTGACCATGGACCGCTACCGCTCGGCCTTCGCCCGCGAATCCGTCAACGCGCTCGCCGAGGACGGCAGGGCGCGGGTGTTCACGCTGCGCCTCGACGGTCAGGCGGTCGCCAGCCTCGTCGTCTTCATCGACCGGGGCGAGGCCTATGCCTGGAAGAGCGCCTATGACGAGGCCTTCTCGAACGCATCCCCCGGCCAGCAGCTGGTCGCCGAGGCGACGCGCTCGCTCGTCGCGGACCCGGCCGTCAAGCGCGCCGATTCCTGCGCCATGCCGGACCATTTCGTGATGAACCGGTTCTGGAAGGACCGGGTTTCCATCGCGACGCTGGTGGTTGGTCTCGACCCCGACAGCCACAAGGCGGTGGCGAAGGCGGCGAAGGGCCTGGTCGCGGCGCGCCGTTCCCGCAACGTCGTGCGGCTGATGCGCGAGAGGCTGGCGTCGCTGCTGCCGTCGCGCTGAGGTCGGCTTCGTCCCGGCTCAGTCGAGCGCCGCCGCTTCCGCCTCCGCCACGGCGCGTTCACGAAACTCCCGGCGGATGATCTTGCCGCTGGTGGTCAGCGGCATCTCCGTAACGAAGGCCACCTCGCGCGGATATTCGTGCGCCGACAGGCGCTGGCGCACGAAAGACTGGATCGCGGCGGCGAGAGCCTTATCCGCCACGACGCCGTCGGCCGGCACCACGTAAGCCTTGACGATCTCGGTGCGCAGCCTGTCGGGTTTCCCGACCACCGCCGCCAGCTTCACCGCCGGATGCGCGAGCAGGCAGTCCTCCACCTCGCCGGGGCCGATGCGGTAGCCCGCCGAGGTGATGACGTCGTCGTCGCGCCCGACGAAGCGGACATAGCCCTCTTCGTCCATCACCCCCTGGTCGCCGGTCAGCAGCCAGCCCTCCGGAACCTTGCGCCGCGTCGCTTCCCGATCCTGCCAGTAGCCGAGGAACATCACCGGATCGGGCGCCGCCACGGCGATCGTCCCGGTCTCGCCGGCGGAAAGCTCCCGCCCGTCCTCGCCGAGGATCGCGACCCGGTGTCCGGGAACGGCCTTGCCGATCCTCCCGGCGCGCGAGACGCCGTAGCGGGCGGAGGACCCGAGCACCATGTTGCACTCGGTCTGGCCGTAGAATTCGTTGACGGTGATGCCGAGTTCCGCCGCGGCCCAGTGGAACGTGTCGCGCGGCAGCGTCTCGCCGGCCGAGCCGATGGTGCGCAGGCCAAGCCCGGCGATGGCCTCCAAGGTCGCCGCGGCCTTCAGCATGCGCAGCGCGGTCGCCGGCAGGAAGGCGTTGCGCACCCGCTGGCGCGTCATCAGCGCGAATGCCGCGCCGGCGTCGAACCGCCCGGCGGAGAACACCACCGGCACGCCGAAATACAGCGACGGCAGCAGCGCGTTCAGGAGCCCGCCGGCCCAGGCCCAGTCAGACGGCGTCCAGAGACGGTCGCCGGCCAGCGGAAAGCCCTCGTGATGGAAGCGCATTCCCGGCAGATGGCCGAGCAGCACGCGGTGGCCGTGCAGCGCGCCCTTGGGCGGGCCGGTCGTGCCGGAGGTGAAGATGATCATCGCCGGATCGTCGGGACGTGTCGCCACCGGTTCGGTCCCGCCGCCTTCATTCTCGAGCCGGGCGAAGTCGACGAGCCCGAGTTCGTCCGCCTCGACCGCGACGACATGGTCGAGCGCCGGCAGTGCCGTCGTGACGGCGCGCAGCGTGGCGAGGCTGGCGGCGTCGACGATGGCAACGCGCGCACCCGCGGCCTTCAGGCGAAAGCCCAGCGCATCCGGGCCGAAGCGCTGCGACAGCGGCACGGCGATCGCGCCCATCCGATAGACCGCCAGATGCGCCACGGCCGCTTCGAAACCCTGCGGCAGGACGATTGCCACGCGGTCGCCGCGCCGGACGCCAATGCGGCCAAGGCCGGCGGCAAGACCGCGGCAGCGGCGCGCCAGTTCGCCATAGGTCAGCGTCCGCGCCGCGGCGTCGCCGCGGTCCTCGACCAGGCAGATCCGGGCCGGCGCGCGGACGGCCCAGTCATCGGCGCAGGAAGCGGCGATGTTGAAGCGCGCCGGCAGGCGCCAGGCGAACCCCGTCCGCAGCGCCTCGTCGGACGCGGCGGTCAGCGCCGCGTCGTTCCAGGGCCGGGCGGCGAAGGCCTGGCTCGCGAGATGCTGCGTCATGATTGCCATGGGTCGTTGTCCGGCCGACGATCCGCCAAGGCGATACGGCGACCGCCTGCCTTTTAGCACTTCCACGAGCCGCGTCATGACCGACGAAGGTCTGCAAGGCCGCGACGCAAGAAAGGGGGCAGGTTCCGTCAAACGTGAACGATGGCGCACTGACGCTTTGCGGTATCGCGCATATCCTCGCCGGCGTCAGACACCAGCGGATGGCCCGGCGATGAGCGACACCGGCACACGTCTCCGACCCCGGGTCGTCCCCAAGCTGGCGCGGCCGCGCCTCCACAAGGTGATCCTGCTCAACGACGACTTCACGCCCCGCGATTTCGTCGTGATGGTGCTGAAGGCCGAATTCAGGCTCGGCGCCGATCAGGCGCGCCGGGTGATGATCACCGCGCACCAGAAGGGCGCCTGCGTCGTCTCGGTCTATCCGCGCGACATCGCCGAGACCAAGGCCGCCCGTGCCACCGACGCCGGCCGCGCCAAGGGCCACCCGCTGACCTTCACGACCGAGCCGGAGGAGTAGCGTATCGAAGGAAAATGAGATGGTGCGGGTGGTCGGAATCGAACCGACACTCCTTGCGGAACCGGATTTTGAGTCCGGCGCGTCTACCAGTTCCACCACACCCGCACGCTGCAGGGCCGAGCGGATTGCGCCGCCCGTCTGCTGCAATCCCCGTACAATATCCGCCGGGGGATTTCCAGCGAAAGCCGAAGGCCAGGCGTGGCCGGTGCGCGACGGGTCCCGGCACGTCGACCTGCGCCATCCGAAGTCATTTGCGTTCGGGCCGGGTTCGGCTTAAGCGCTTCGCCCTGTCGCCGATCCCTCCAGGAACCGCCTCATGCTCCGCCGCCTCTACGACTGGGTCATGTCGCTCGCCGCGACACGCCATGCCGAACGCGCGCTCGCCGGCGTGTCGTTCATCGAGAGTTCGGTGTTCCCGATTCCGCCGGATGTGCTGCTGATCCCGATGGTCATCGCCGACCGGAGGAAGTGGTTCCGCATCGCCATGATCTGCACCGTCGCGTCGGTGCTGGGTGCGTTTCTCGGCTATGCGATCGGGGCGCTCGCCTTCGACCTGATCGGGCGGCCGGTGCTGGAATTCTACGGCAAGGCCGGAAAATTCGACGAAATGGCGGCGCGCTACAATGAATGGGGCGGCTGGGCCGTGCTGTTCGGGGCGCTGACGCCGTTTCCGTTCAAGGTGCTGACGATCTTCTCCGGCGCCACGCACCTCAATCTCGTGACCTTCACCATCGTCTCGATCATCGGGCGCGGCGCCCGCTTCTTCCTGGTGGCCTGGCTGCTTAAGCGCTACGGTGCGCCGATCCAGGGCTTCATCGAGAAGAATCTCGGCCTGCTCTTCACCCTGTTCATGTTGCTGCTGATCGGCGGCTTCCTGGCCGTGCGCTATCTTTTCTGACGGTTCCCCGATGTCCCTGTTCGCCCAGTTCCAGCGCCCCACCGGCTTCCGCCAGACGCTGTCGTCGGGCTTCCTGCTCGTCGGCCTCGCCGCGACCGTCGGCACGGCGCTGATCTTCGAGCATGTCGGCGGCTATATTCCCTGCGCCCTCTGCCTGCAGCAGCGCATCCCCTACTACGTGGCGATCCCGGTGGCGCTAATCGCCTTCGTCGCTGCCGCCGGCCGGGCGCCGGCGCGCTTCACCCGCCTTTTGTTGCTCGCCATCGGCGCGATCATGCTCGTCTCGCTCTATCTCGCCGTCAAACACGCGGGGGTCGAATGGGGCTTCTGGGCGGGACCGGCCGACTGTGCCCAGGTTGGCGGCGGCGAGCTGCTGGGCGGCGACCTGCTCGCCACGATCGACGCGATCCGGCCGCCTTCCTGCGACGAGGCGGCGGGTCGCTTCCTCGGCCTGTCCTTCGCCGGCTGGAACGTGCTGGCATCGGCCCTGTTTGCGGCCGTGGCGCTGCGGGCGGCGTTCGCGCGGGCCGATCGCTTCGCCTGACAAGCGCTCAGGCCTGCCGCGCCTCGCGGCGGAATGCCATCGCGGCGGCAGCCGCATAGCCGCCCATCGCGCCATCGACGAAATGCAGGTGGTCGCTGCGGCTCGCCACCGGGACGAAGCAGGTCATCAGCGCGGCTTCCTGGCGATGCGTGCCGGCGAAGGCGACGCCCTCCGCTTCGGCCGTGGCGAGCCGTACCGATATGCGGTCGGCCAGGTCCAGCGTGCAATCCAGCGTCATGCGCAGCCCGTCGTCGAACTTTCGGAAATCGCTGTTGCCGGCGAGTTCGGTGCGATAGCGGTCCGGCTCGAAGACGCCGATCCGCACGCCACTGCGAAACGTCAGATGCGCGAGCAGGCTGCGCAGGCCGACGGAAAGCCGTGACAGCCAGAGCGGGCGTCCTGTCGCGGCCGCGGCCGTACGCGCCTCGATCGCCATGCCGGCGGTCGGCCAGTGCAAGGGCGGCCCGCCGGCAGGAACCGGATTGGCGCCGTCGCCCCCCTCGGCGGCCAGCGCCAGAAGATCATGTACCAACGCCGCGAAGGCAGCGCCCGGTTCGGCAGCGGGAACGGCGATGACCGAGAGCACCAGCCCGCGCTTCGCCGGCATGGCCGAGAACCGGCAGGACAGCCCGTCGAGATTGGGCCGGGCCGCGTCGCCTTCGGCGGGCGAAATGCGGTATCGCCCCTGCTTCATGCAACGCTCGGCGAAGGCGAGGCCGCCGCCGTCGAACATGGCGTAGGCAACGCCGCCGGAGGGGGCAAACCGGGCAACCCGCACATCGCGTCCGGACGAGCGGATCTCGGCGACGCTGACCATGGCGGTGCGTAGCTCGAAGCCAAAGGCCTCGCTGGCCCAGCCGGCGACCGCAGCAAGGGTCCGGCGTCCGATCTCGGCCTGCGCGGAGGGCAAGGCGAAGCCCGCACCATCACCGCCGAAGACGAACGGAAAGTCGCCGCCGTCGAGCGCATTGGCGAGCGCCGCGATCACTGCGGCGGCGACGGTATTGACCGCCTTGTAGCCGCCTTTCCCGACAGCTTCCGTCGAGCGAACGATATCGGCGACGCCGACCACCCAGTCAGCTGGCAAAGGGGCATAGACCGCGGGATCGGCCAGACGGCTGAAATCCTGCAGCCGCGGCAGTGCGTCGTAGAACGCGAGATCCGTTGCTTTGTCGCTGGTCTTTGAGGCCGTCACGCTGGCAGGGGCTCCGGTAGAGGCCGATCTGGTTCAGCCCTACCACGCGGAACCGGTATCGGCGACGACCATCCCGTGGCCGGCGCCGCTAGGCCGCCAGTTCCTGCCTGTCGCGCGTGGCGGGAATGTCGGCCTCGCGCCGCGCGCGCTTGGCCGCGTACATCGCGTCGTCGGCCTCGCCGATCAGGCCGTCGATATCCACCCGGCCGGCCGGAATACGGGCGATGCCGATGCTGGCGCCGATCATCACGCTGGCATTGGCGAGATGAAAAGGTTCCGCGAGGCTTTCGCGAATGCTGTTGGCCAGAGCCTCGGCCCCAGTGAGCGCTTCGGCAGTCCGGCTCTCACAGATGATGACGAACTCGTCGCCGCCGAACCGGGCGAGCAGGTCACGCTCTCCGATGCAGCGGCGCAACCGGACGGCCAGCTGGGCAAGGAGCTCGTCGCCGGCCTGGTGGCCGTGCTCGTCGTTGACCGGCTTGAACCGGTCGAGATCGATGAACAGCAACGCCCGGGAGCCGGCCACGCGACGATCGGGATCGTCGATCTGGCGCAGCAGCGAGTTGCGGTTCATGAGGCCCGTCAGCGGATCGGTGGTGGCGAACCGCTCCAGCGATCGCCGGCTCTCCAGCATCTCGCGAATGGTCAGATATTGCCGCCGCAGATTGATCATCAGCGCGATGATGGCGAGCACCATGTTGAGGCCCAGTACCGTCAGATCGAAACGTCCCGAGGCCAGGCAGACCAGCGTCACGGGCAACAGCGTCAGGCTGACCTGCGTCATCGCGACGGCGGGCCGGACCGCGACGTACATCACCAGCCCGTAGGCGTTGGCAATCATGAAGCCGCCGCACCAGGCGAAGACGTAGGGGTCGCCCGAATACATGGCGACGATGATCAGGAGACCATTGTTGATGCAGTAAGGCACGCCGCCCAGCGCGTAGAGGTTCTGCCACCGCCGCGCGGCCAGCCGGTCGAGCCAGCGGCGCTTGCGATGCTGGTACGCAAGGCCAAGCCCGATGCGGGCGTAGCCGATGCAGCAGCCGATGACGGCGAGGAAGATCAGCAACGGGTCGCCGGTCCGGAACCCGGCAAAGACGGCGATGAGGTGCAGGCCGAAGACCGAGGCAATGAGCGGGACGAGCGAGCCATACATCAGCTCGATCATCTCGCCGAATACCGGAAGGGCAACATCGTCGCCGCGTATCCACCGTTTCAGCCGTTTGCGCATGGTGTCCCCCAGTTCTCGAGGAGACATTACCACTTCACGACTGAAGGTTGTGCACCGGATGAGATGTCCACTGTACTTCAGCGTTACAGGATTAACCGTTCCTTCCCGGTGTTGCGCGGATTGCAGCTATCGGCATGTAATGCAGATATCGTCAGAACCCGTCACTCCGGATCCAGTTCGGAATCCCAGTAGAGATAGTCAACCCAGCTTTCATGGAGATGGTTGGGCGGGAACAACCGACCATTGTTGTGCAGGTCGTGCACCGTCGGCTGGAACGGCTTCTGCTGCGGAATCATCCCGGCGGCCTTGGGCATCAGCCCGCCCTTGCGCAGATTGCAGGGGGAACAGGCGGCGACGACGTTGTCCCAGGTGGTCAGGCCGCCGCGGGAGCGCGGCACGACGTGATCGAAGGTCAGTTCGTGCGGCGAGCCGCAATACTGGCACTGGAAACGGTCACGCAGGAAGACGTTGAAGCGGGTGAAAGCCGGATGCCGCGCCGGCTTCACGTAGGTCTTGAGGCAGACCACCGAGGGCAGCCGCATCGAGTAGGTGGGGCTGCGCACGGCCCGATCGTATTCCGCCAGGATGGTCACGCGGTCGAGAAACACCGCCTTGATCGAATCCTGCCAGGACCATAGCGAAAGCGGATAGTAGCTGAGCGGCCGGAAGTCGGCGTTCAGGACGAGCGCTGGGGATAACTCTTGAGTGACAGCAATCGTCACCAGCCATTCTCCTTGCCTCTGAATGTCCCGATAGCCGGAACACGGGGACTATCGTGCTCTATCGTGTCGCCTTTGTGAAGCCTCGAGCCGAAGCGGGGCAGGGGGTTGCGTCCCGTGTTGGCAGGGCCGGCAAATCCCCGGCAGAACGAGCCTGTGGATAACTTTCCAGGAGCTATGCCGCGGCGTCAGCGATCGGGACGGCATCGCGCCGTGTCACGGCCGCATAATACGACCAGAAAAGCCGCGCGGCGACGGAGCGGTGCGGCGACCACGCCGCCGCGAGGGCCGCAACGTCGCGCGCCGAAGGACGGCTCGCGAGGCCGTATGCCTGGCCGATCGCGACCTGAAGGGCAAGATCGCCGGCGGGGAACACGTCGGGATGGCCGCTGCAGAACAGCAGGTAGCATTCCGCCGTCCATGGCCCGATGCCGCGCACCGCCACCAGCTCGGCGATCGCCGCCTCTGCGGGCGCGGCCTCAAGGCGGGCGAAGTCGAGGCTTCCGTCCTCGATCGCCCGCGCCACGGCCAGCAGCGTCTGCTGTTTCGGCCGGGACATGCCGGCGCGGCGGAACGCCTCGTCGGATGCCGCAAGAATCGCCGGCGCGCTATGGACGGCTATTTCGACGGCGAGCCGCGCGAGGATCGCGTCGGCACTGGCCCGCGACACCTGCTGGCCGACGATGATGGCGACGAGACCAGAAAGCCCGCCTTCCCTGCGCCGCAGCGGGACATTGCCGGCGCGCTCGATCACCGCGTCCAGCCGCGGGTCGGCGCCACGAAGCGCCGCAAGGCCGGCCGCGACGTCGGCGTCGGTCGAAATGGTCATGTCGCGCCCCTTCCGTCACTTTCATCTCGCAATCGGACTCTAGATGCCGGGCCGGAACGAGGGAACCGACCCGAATGAACGACATGCCGGACGTCTTCCGATTTGCCCCCAGCCCGAACGGCGAGCTGCATCTCGGCCATGCCTTTTCGGCGCTGGTCAATCACCGGCTGGCCCGCGAGGCGGGGGCGACGTTCCTGCTGCGAATCGAGGATATCGACCGGGCCCGCTGCACGCCGGCCTTCGAGCGGCAGATCGAGCAGGATCTGTTCTTCCTCGGCGTCGACTGGGACGACGCGCCGCGCCGGCAGTCGGAGCATTTCGCCGACTATGCCGCGGCGCTGGAGGCGCTGGCGGACGAGGAGCTGATCTATCCCGGGTTCATGTCGCGCGGCGACATCCGGGGCTTCGCCGATCGGCATGAGTCGGAGGAGGGCACGCCTTGGCCCGTCGATCCGGACGGCGCGCCGGTCTATCCCGGCCTCGACCGGCAGCTGTCGACCAAAGAGCGAGAGCGCAAGATGAGCAACGGGGAGCGCTTCGCCTGGCGGCTCGACATGGAAAAGGCGATCGAACGGGTTCCGGCACTTGCCTGGCAGGAAAGCGGGCAGTCGCCGGCCGGCGACAGCGGCGAGATCGTCGCCCGGCCGCTGGAATGGGGCGACGTCGTGCTCGCCCGTCTCGACACGCCGACGAGCTATCATCTCGCCGTCGTCGTCGACGACGCGCTGCAGGGCGTGACGGACGTGGTGCGCGGGCGGGACCTGTTCCATGCGACCAGCGTCCACCGGCTGCTGCAGGCGCTGCTCGGGCTGCCGGCGCCGCGGTATCATCACCATGGGCTGATCCTCGGGCCGGACGGGCGCAAGCTGTCGAAGAGCCTGCGCGACACCTCGATCCGCTCGCTGCGCGAGGCGGGGTTGGCCGCCGAGGACATCAGGCGGATGGTCGGGCTCGCCGGCCGTTCGGCGCCGGAGAGCTTCAGCCGAGCACGATCAGCCAGAGGCTGAGGGTCAGGACCGACAGCACCGTCGAGACGAGGATGGTCGTCGCGGCGAGGCGCTCGCCGGAGCGGAAATGCACCGCCAGGAGATAGGCGTTGACGCCGACCGGCGAGGCGGCGGTGATGACCGCGCCCTTCAGCCAGAGCGGGGGCAGGGCGAGGGCGGTGCCGGCGGCGAAGACGAGGGCCGGCATGACCAGAAGGGACAAGGTCGAGACGATGGCGGACGAGAGGATGTCGCCGCGCAGGCCGTAGCGGGTCAGCGACATGCCGAGCGAGAACAGAGCGAGCGGGCCGGCGGTGCCGGCGAGCAGGCGGGTGACCTCGTCGAGATGGGATTGGAGTTCGAGGCCGGTCAGCCGCCAGAGCATGCCGGCAACGATGCCGATGACGAGGGCGTTGGTGGCGAGGTTCTTCCCGACGCGGGCGAGGGTGCGGACGAGCGAGGCCGCCGGCGGCGCGGTGCCGGTCTCGCGTGCGTCGAGATGGGCGGCGCGCTCGATCAGAAGCGTCGAGGCGATCATCATCACCGGCAGATGGATCGACATGATCAGGAGAAGCGGTTCGAGGCCGGCGTCGCCATAGGCGCGCTGGAGGGCGGGAATCGCGACGAAGACGGTGTTGGCGAAGCTCGCCGAGATGCCGGCGATGACGCCGCGGCGGTGGTCGGAGGCGGTGACGGCCCGCACCAGCAGCGTCGACGCCGTCCAGGTGAGGGTGACGGCGCCGAAATAGGCGAGCCAGAGGAGGAGCGGATTGGCGGCGCCGAATTCGGCGGTGGCGAGCGTCCGGAACAACAGGAGCGGCACCGCGACGACGAAGACGAAGCGGGCGAGGGCGTCGCCGGTGGCGGCGGGGAGGAGCTTCGCACGCGCCACCAGGAAGCCGATGGCGATCAGGCTGAAGATCGGGACGATGACGTTGAGGATGGTCTGCATGCGGGGCCCGCCGGCGAGGGGTTCCGGGGTCGATAGACCCCCGGCGGGGCGAAAAGCAAATGCCGGGGCCGTCGACCCGTCGGCCGTGACGTCGGCATGGCGGGCGACGGGGGAGGGTTCCAGCGGAGCGCCCGGCCTGCTATCGGGGCGTCGTCGTCTGCCCCTGGCCGACCCAAGTCACGGCGCCCTCAGGCGCTGCCCGCGAAAGCCCCTCGATTGAAACGGCTTCTGGTCTTCTTCCCCGCTTTGTTCGTGCTGCTCTGGTCGACCGGCTTCATCGGCGCGCGCTATGCGATGCCGCATGCCGAGCCGTTCACCTTCCTCGTCATGCGCTACGCGCTGGCGCTGGCGCTGCTCGGGGCGCTGGCGGTGATGACCTCGGCGCCGTGGCCCAGATGGCGGCCGGCGAGCCATGCGATGATCGCCGGCAGCCTGATCCACGGCGTCTATCTCGGCGGGGTGTTCTATGCGGTGCGGCACGGGCTCAATGCCGGGATCGCGGCGCTGATCGTCGGGCTGCAGCCGATCCTGACGACGATCCTCGCCGCCAGCTTCCTCGGCGAGAAGGTCCGGCCGCGCCATTATGTGGGCCTGGCGCTCGGGCTCGTGGGCGTCGCGCTGGTGATCCTGCCGAAGCTCGGCGGCGCCGGGGCGTACGGATTCCAGACGCTGGCGCCGGTGTTCCTGTCGGCGATCGGCATCTCGGTCGGCTCGGTCTGGCAGAAACGCTTCGTCGGCGGGGTGGATCTGCGAACCGGCACGGCCCTGCAATATCTCGGCGCGCTGATCCCGACGCTGATCCTCGCGCTCGCCACCGAGACGATGGTGGTCGACTGGACGGGCGAGCTGGTCTTCGCACTGGTCTGGCTGGTGCTGGTGCTGTCGATCGGTGCGATCTTCCTGATGCTGTACCTGATCCGCGAGGGAGCGGTGTCGCGGGTGGCGTCGCTGATGTACCTGGTGCCGGGCGTCACGGCGGTGATGGCGTATCTGCTGTTCGGCGAGACGCTGCAGCCGGTGCAACTCGCCGGGCTCGCTCTGGCCGGGATCGGCGTCGCGGCGGCGACGCACCAGCGGGGGCCGAAGGTGCTGCCGCCGCCCTCCTGAGCGCGGCCGATCGCCTCCTGTCCGTCCTGCCGCTCGCGCTGCGGCGCGGGCTGCCTATATGAAGTCCTCAGCATCGAAACCGCCGAAAGGCCGGCATGTCCGAATTCCTCACCTATCTCGCGCTCCTCGTGATGATCGCCACGGCCGGCGTGCTCATTGCCGGGCTATTCAACATGATGCGGGCCGGCGACGGCAACCGCTCGCAGAAGCTGATGCGCGCCCGCGTCATGCTGCAGGGCGTCGCGGTGATCCTCATCGTCGGCGTGCTCCTCCTGGCTCGCTAGAATCCGCGCATGCCTCGGGGTCCCCGCCAGCGACGAGCGCAGCGAGGCGCTTAAGGGCGGGGCAGCACCGGGGTCCCCGCCAGCGACGAGCGCAGCGAGGAGCTTAAGGGCGGGGCAGAAGACCGTTTCGTTCACGAAACGAACGGCGGGATGCCGCAGGCCAACCCTGCGACGTATTTTACGTCATGCGGTTCGCCTCCGGCATCCCGCGCGGCGTTTGACCCTCCCCTCGCCACGTGCCCCGCCCGGAGGCGGTTCGCGTGTGGCCGGCTCTTCGCGCCCAGGGGCGCTCAAGCGGACCGATCCGCAGCCCTCTCATAGTGGAGGACGGTCCGGCGGCTCGAAGGGCGGTCCGGGCCGGGACTTCTCCGGAAGAAGCCCCGTCGCGGACGCCGCCCGTCGGCCCCCGAACGATCCCGGTGATCATTCGCGCCCGTTTCGCGGGCCGGCGGTGAGGGGAGTATGCGGGGGGTGCAGGGGGTGGGGATAAGTTTACGTTAAGGGGACGAGAGCGGCGTTGAAGACTTAGGATGACCTGAACTAGGACAGCCAATTTTTACCCCGCGAGTGTGACTGAATCAGTTATTTCGTGACTGGCTGCGCAAACTCTCGACCGCAGCTTCAAGCAACTTCTCGTCGGGCATCAGCGAACCCCATTCTTTCCAAAAGTCTCGCGTAGCACTGTTGGGTTTCACTTGGGGCTGATCTAGTTTAATCCGCGTCGGCAGCAACACCGCGTCGCCCAATAGGAGTGCCTCACCCGTATCGAGCAGAGGGAGCATTGCTGTCAGGCCCACGAGGGAGTCCGGCATCAACCTTTTGATAACGTTCTGATCGCTGTCGTTTGTCAGCCTTAGAGCCCGATTTGAAAGAGGTTGAGCGATATCAGTGAGTTGTGATTCCTCGTCGTTGTCGAGACGATGGAGGATGATCATGACCTGGACTGATACCGCCCGGCGCGAGCATAATCGGGATCGGGCGC
>NZ_JAAAMJ010000070.1 GCF_010500835.1 Aurantimonas aggregata
TAGCCCGCATTATGCGTCATGGCTGGCGGGCCTAGCCCAAGCCTCTGATCCGGCGTAGTTTTTGGGTGCTGACGCCAAAAACTCCAGATCGGAGGGACCATGCCCGCCAAGGACGAGACTACGCCGCCGCTGCCGGGCCTGTCACCGGTGAACGGCAAGGTGGTGACCGCCCGTTTCGACGGCGGCTCGCTGTCCTCGGACGCCGGGTTGCTGGCGCTGCGCGAGGTCGAGCGGCGGCTCGACGTCGCCGGCAAGCTCGCGGCCTGCATCGACGATCCCCGCGATCCCGCCCGCACCCTGCACAGCGCCGCCGACATCCTGCGCTTCCGCATGCTGATGATCGCGGCGGGCTACGAGGACGGCATCGACGCCAACGCCCTGCGCGCCGACCCGGTGTTCAAGATAGCGTTGGAGCGGCTGCCGGGCGAGCGCGACCTCTGCTCGCAGTCCACCGTCAGCCGGCTCGAGAACCTGCCCGATCGACGCATGCTGCTGAAGATGGGCCGCGCCATGGTCGGGCTCTACTGCGCCTCGTTCGCGCAGGTTCCGAAGCGCATCATCCTCGACATCGACGACACCTTCGACGCGGTTCATGGCGGCCAGCAGCTTCGGCTATTCAACGCCCACTACGACGACTACGGCTTCCAGCCGATCGTGGTGTTCGACGGCGCGGGACGCTTCGTGGCCGCAGTGTTGCGCCCGGCGAAGCGGCCGAAGGGTCGCGAGATCGCCGCGCATCTGCGCCGGCTGTTCCGCGAGATCCGCAGCCACTGGCCGCGGGTGGAGATCCTGCTGCGCGGCGACGGCCACTACTGCGCGCCCGAGGTGCTCGACCTGTGCCGGGCACGCGGCGTGGACTTCATCCTCGGCCTGCCGACCACCGCCGTGCTGCGCCGCCATGTGGCAACGCTGGAAGCCTCCACGATAGCACGGGCCGAGACGGTTGACGGCGCCACGGTCCGTCGCTTCAAGGAATTCCACGATGGCGCCGCCTCCTGGAGCCGGGTCGAGCGTATTATCGCCCGCGTCGAGGCCGGCCCCCGCGGCTGCGACACCCGCTTCATCGTCACCAGCCTGGCCAGTGGGACCGGCAAGACGCTGTACGAAGGCGTCTACTGTGCCCGCGGCCAGACCGAGAACCACATCAAGGCGTGGAAAGCCCATCTCGCCGCCGATCGCACTTCGTGCAGCAGCGCCGCCGCCAACCAGCTCAGGCTGTTCCTGCATGCCGGCGCCTACTGGCTGATGTGGACCCTGCGCGCCGCCCTGCCGAAGCGCTCGCCGTGGCGGCGCGCCCAGTTCGACACGCTGCGCCTGCGCATCGTGAAGATCGCCGCACGCGTCGACGACATGAAGACCCGCATCACGCTGCACCTGCCGAGCGCCTGTCCCGCCGCGCACCTGATGCGCCTGCTTCTCGAGCGACTGCCGCGCATGGCGCCAATCTGACGACCGCCCCGGCCGTCGCCCCCGCTCGCCCCGAAACCGCAACCTCAAAACCCGAACATCCCGAACCGCGCCGCCACCGCGAGCGCGCCCGAAAAGCATGGGCGACACCGACCC
>NZ_JAAAMJ010000071.1 GCF_010500835.1 Aurantimonas aggregata
GAGCTATGGCCGATTTTGGGTGACGCGGCTTGATCAAGCGGCGCGGTTGTCGGCGCTCTGCGTGGCAACGCCGTCGGTGAATGTGACGCCCTCGATGACCATTGGCAACTGGTTTGCGCCCTTCAGACGGCGCCATGTTTTCGCTGCGGCCTGAACGAGCTTGAACACCATCAGCTTGGCCGTCTTCTGCGACAGCGCGCCCTTGGTCCGCACGGTCCGGTGCCGGACGGTGGCGAATACGCTCTCGATCGGGTTGCCCGTGCGCAGGTGATCCCAATGGTCGGCCGGGAAGTCGTAGAAAGCCAGCAAGGCGTCGCGGTCCTTGATCAGGCAAGTCACTGCCTTCTCGTACTTGGCCCCGTATTTCTCGGTGAAGGTGTCCATGGCGGCCTCGGCGGCGGCGCGGGTCTCGGCCTGCCAGATCTCGCACAGGTCGGCCTTCACCGCCGGCTGCATCGATTTCGGGAACTTGTTCAAGACGTTGGCGGTCTTGTGAACCCAACACCTCTGATGACGCGTGCCCGGGAAGGCTTCATCGAGCGCGTTCCAGAACCCCATGGCACCATCGCCCACGGCGATCTCCGGCGGGACCGAGAGGCCGCGGGCCTTGATATCGACCAGCAGTTCGCGCCAGCTCTGCGCGCTCTCTCGCACCCCGACCCGGAAGCCAAGCAGTTCCTTGCGCCCCTCAGGTGTCGCGCCGATGATCACCAGCATGCATTCGGCGACCGGCTCCATGCGGGCCTGCAGGTAGACCCCATCGGCCCAAATGTAGACATAGCGGCGCGCGGAGAGGTCGCGGCGCTGCCAGCGGTCGTAATCCTCCTGCCAGCCGGCCGTGAGGCGCGAGATCACGCCAGGCGACAGGTTCGGCGCGTCAGACCCGAGCAGCGCCGTCAGCGCTTCCTGGAAGTCCCCGGTGGAAATACCACGCAGGTAAAGAACCGGCAGCAAGGCATCGAGGCTCTTCGACCGCCGCGCCCAGCGGGGCAGGATGTTCGAGGTGAAGCGGATCCTTCTCTCGGTCGGCACGCCGACGGCGCGGTCGCGCACCTTCTGGCGCTGCACCGGTATCGGGCCGATCCCGGTCTGGATCATCCGTTCCGGCCCGGTGCCATGCCGCACGATGCGATGGCGTCCATCGGGCAAGCGTTCGTCCTCGAACTGTGCAACGAAGCTTGCCGCCTCCGCCCTGAGCGTGGCGGCCAGCATCTGGCGCGCGCCCTCGCGGGCGATCTCGGTGAGCGGGTCAAGGATCGATCCGGGCTGGTGAAGCGGGGTGATCGTGGTATCGTCTCTCATGGCGTATCGCTCCTTCGGGAGGTTCTGGCAGGCTTCAGCACCCGCCACGATACGCCGCCTTCTCAGGCCCCATCACCCATTTTCAGCCATAGCTCA
>NZ_JAAAMJ010000072.1 GCF_010500835.1 Aurantimonas aggregata
TGAACCGCCCCGAGTTTGTCGGAGGCTCCAACTCTTGAGAGACTGGAGCCATGACGAAGAGAACTCCGCCGTTTAGTCCCGAGGTGCGCGCCCGCGCGGTTCGGATGGTTTTGGATCACAGGGAGGAACACGGCTCGCAATGGGCCGCGATCCAGTCGATCGCTGCGAAGATCGGCTGCTCGGGCGAGACGCTTCGCAACTGGTTGCGACAGGCCGAGCGCGATCAGGGTTCGCGAGCCGGTCCGACGAGCGAAGAACGCGAACGGATCAAGTCGCTGGAGCGCGAGGTCCGTGAACTTCGCCAGGCCAATGAGATCCTTCGCAAGGCCAGCGCATATTTTGCCCAGGCGGAGCTCGACCGCCCGTTCAGACGATGAAGGCGTTCATCGACGAGAACCGTGACGATTACGGGGTCGAGCCGATCTGCCGAGTTCTGCCGATCGCCCCGTCAACGTATCACGAGCACGCCGCCAGGCAGGCCGATCCCAGTCGAGTGCCGGCCCGCGAGCGTCGTGACATCGAACTTTGCCAGCAGATCGGGCGCGTCTTCGCCGAGAACTTCGGCGTCTATGGTGTGCGGAAAGTCTGGCGGCAGATGAAGCGCGAAGGCTTCGATATCGCCCGCTGCACCGTGTCGCGCTTGATGCGGCAGATGGGTCTGAAGGGCGTCGTGCGAGGCAAGACCATCCGCACCACGATCAGCGATTCCTCGGCGCCATGCCCGCTCGATCGCGTGAACCGGGTCTTCAAGGCGCCGCGGCCGAACATGCTCTGGGTCTCCGACTTTACCTATGTCGCGACCTGGAACGGCTTCGTCTACGTCGCCTTCGTCATCGATGTCTTCGCCCGACGTATTGTCGGCTGGCGCGTGTCGCGCTCGGCACGAGCGGAGTTCGTCCTCGACGCTTTGGAGCAGGCTCTTCATCAGCGACGGCCCTTCGCAGGCAGCGGGCTCGTCTGCCATTCCGACAGGGGAAGCCAATATGTGAGCATCCGCTACACCGAGCGTCTCGCTGATGCCGGCATCGAACCGTCTGTCGGCAGCGTCGGAGATTCCTACGACAATGCCCTCGCCGAAACGGTGATTGGCCTCTTCAAGACCGAAGTTATCCATCGCCGCGGACCCTGGCGGTCCTTCGAAGCCGTCGAGTTCGCCACCCTCGAATGGGTCGATTGGTTCAACAACCGACGCCTTCTCGAGCCGATCGGAAACATCCCGCCCGCAGAAGCGGAAGCCGCCTACTACGCGCAGCTTGAGGCCATGCCCATCGCCGCGTAGGACTCAAACCAAATGGCCTCCGGGAAACCCGGTGCGGTTCA
>NZ_JAAAMJ010000073.1 GCF_010500835.1 Aurantimonas aggregata
CTGGCCACCCGCAAGAACCTCGCCTGGCGGGTGATTTCGTGATTCACTTGGCCTGTCATGATTTGGAGGCAGGTCGATGGAGCAACGGTCGCTTTTCGGTCTCTCGGAGCATCTGGAGCGCCTGAGTAAGAACGGCGATCCGCTTGAGACGCTCGAGACGACGGTGGATTTCGAGCATTTCCGCGGCTGGTTGGTCGAGGGGCTAGGCTACGGCGACGGCGCCAAAGGCGGGCGGCCGCCGTTCGACCCCGTAGCGATGTTCAAGGCGTTGATCCTGCAGGCGCAACACAACCTCTCCGACGCACGCATGGAGTTCATGATCCGTGACCGGCTTTCCTGGATGCGGTTCCTTGGGTTCGATCTCGGCGCTCCGACACCCGACGAGAACACGATCCGGCACTTTCGCAACAGGCTGACCGAGACGGGAACATTGAAACGGGTGATGAAGGCTTTCGACTGGCAACTGCAGAAGAAGGGCTACATCCCGATGGCTGGCCAGATCGTGGACGCCTCGCTGGTTCCGGCGCCGAAGCAACGCAACACCGAGGGTGAGAAGGCGGCGATCAAGGCCGGAAAGTCCGCCCGCGAAATCTGGCCCAACGAGCCGGCCAAGGCGGCTCAGAAGGATGTCGACGCCCGCTGGACGTTGAAGATCGGCGGCAAGGTCCGCTATCGCCCGGACGGCACGCCGCTGCCGATGATCGCGACGCCGGTCTTTGGCTACAAGTCTCACATCAGCATCGACCAGCGCTTCGGCTTCATCCGTGAGAGCGCGGTGACCTCGGCGGCTGCCCCGGATGGCCGGCAACTTCGGCACCTCGTGAGCCGAGAGAACACCGGTTCGCAGGTCTGGGCCGACAGCGCCTATCGCTCAGGGGAGAACGAGAAGTGGCTGGCGGAACGGATGCTGACCAGCCGCATCCACCGACGCAAGCCAGCGGGCAAATCGATGCCGAGAGCGGTGGCGCAGGCCAATGCGAAAAAGTCGTCCGTTCGCGCTGCCGTCGAGCATGTCTTCGCGCATCAAAAGATCCGCTTCGGTCTCTTCATCCGCACCATCGGCCTTGCCCGCGCCGAGGCGAAACTGACGCTCGCCAACATCGCCTACAACATGGACCGCCTGATCTTCCACGAACGTCGCGCAACCACGGCATGAGTCCGCTCAGAAACGGGCAGAAACGTCATGCGAACCCTTGGATCGCTCCAAGGACGGCGCCAGACTCGCGTCTCCGGATGATCCCCGCGGCAAAAACCACCGAAAGCGGAGGGTTCTTGCGGGTGTCCA
>NZ_JAAAMJ010000074.1 GCF_010500835.1 Aurantimonas aggregata
GACTACGACGACATCGTCGCCCACTGCTGTGACGCTTGGAACAAGCTCGTCGATCAGCCCTGGAAAATCATCTCAATCGGAATGCGGGACTGGGCGCATGAGTTCTGATCAGCGCACGTTGGTATTAGGTGCTGCATTGCGTGCGGGTTGATCATGCTGATGTCACCGTACGCATAGCACTCGATCAGACCGACAGGGCAGGCATATAGAAACTCGAGCAGTTTCTCGTCGCCGGAGTCCTCGCTCATGGATGTCGTCTCAGCGCTCGATCAGGATGTAACGGTGGAGGCCCTGAGGCGACGCGAGGAGGCGAAGGCGGACCCGTGTTGGTCGCATGCGCAGCGTCAGGACATAGGGAACGATGGCGTCCAGCTCGGCCTCGTCCTCGAAGCGCTGGGCTACCATGAAATTGTTCATGCATTGGCCGACCGCTTCGAAAAATGGAACGCCGAGAACGCTTTGCGGATCGAGCCCGGACAAACGAGCTTCTGTGGCATCGTAGATCTCGACCCGCAAGTCCGGCGCCAACCCTACGACGCCGAAGGCGAGCGAGTCCCGTTCTGATGCTTTCATCGCATCCAAATGCGCCAGCGTGATCGTCTCGAAGGTCTCATCTTCTTCTTCCAGAACCAGTCTCCAGATTGCACGAAAGACGCCATGATTGCGCGAGGCGCCAAATAAATCAGATGCGTTCGAGATGCACGCCTGCATGACAACCAGCCTTTAATAGCTGCCGGGAGAGCGGTGTCGCCAAGTCTTTCCGAAGGATCGTCGGGCGGAGTGCCCTGGATGCTCAGGCTTACCTAGGTGGCCTCCTCACTACACGAGACCTGGTCGGTCCGGCATTTTTTCGTCACACGCCGTGCGACTGTTGAGAGATTTGTGAGAGGCGATTTTCGCGCGTCGAATGGGTGGTAATCCTGACACAAAGAACTCAGACGATGCGTGCCATATTGCAGCGATGCGCGGGAGGAGATCCGCAAGCCGAGCCTGCGGTGCCGCTCAGTTAGGCGGTGGCGATGAGCGTGGGCGTCAAGGCGCAGCGATCGGAGCGGCAACAACTGGGATTCTCGGGAGAGCCTGAAGCCGCGGATTGCTCGCTTGGAGGCGTTTTGTGTAAGCCAGATCCTGCCGTCTGTGGCGATGCGGTAAATACGTTCTCATACCAACGTGCGCGATAGCTGACTCTGTAGGGGTTCCCAAGGCGGGCGAAGTCTGAATCGATGGAGGCAAACGGAGGTTTGCCATGGCTTCAGCGATCCCGCTTCGTTCCGATTTCAACGG
>NZ_JAAAMJ010000075.1 GCF_010500835.1 Aurantimonas aggregata
ATACCAACGAGCGCTGATCAGAACCTATGCGCCCAATCTCGCATGCCGATGGAGATGATTTTCCATGGTTGATCGACGAGCTTGTTCCAAGCGGCGCAACAGTGGACGACGATGTCGTCGTAGTCGATGAAGATGCGGTTTGAGAGCCAGTTGTCGCGCATGAACTGCCAGACGTTCTCGACCGGGTTCAATTCGGGGGCGCGCGGCGGCAAGAAGAGCAGCGTGATGTTGGCGGGCACGACGAGCTTGGGCGTCATGTGCCAGCCGGCGCGGTCGAGGATCAGCACGGCATGGGCGCCGGGATCGACGGCGCGTGATATCTCCGCCAGGTGCTGGCTCATGGAGCCGGTGTCGCAGTAGGGCAGGACGAGGCCGGCAGCTTTGCCCTTCTGCGGGCAGACGGCGCCGAAGATGTACGCCCACATGGTGCGCTGGTCCTGCGGGGCGGAGGGCCGGGTGCCGCGCCTGGCCCAGCGGCGGGTGATCTTGTTCTTCTGGCCTATACGAGCCTCGTCGGCCCACCAGAGCTCGATCTCGGTGTCCTTCGGGAGCTTGGCCTCGATGCTTGCCAGTTCGGCGGGGAAGTTTTTTTGAAAGCCTCCACCTCGAACTCGTTCTGCGCATAGTGGCGCGGACGCGCTGAGAGCTTGGCAAAGCCGAGCGCCTTCAGTTCGCGCCCGACCGTGGTCTCGTCCAAAGAGATGGCGAATTCCTCGTAGATCCACTGCACGAGATCCTTGCGCCGCCAGCGCACGACGCCGTGGATCGCCGGGATCGGGCCGCTCTCGACGATCCTCGCCAAGGCCCGACGCTGCGCCTCGTTCAACTTGGACGGACTGCCGGGCGCCTTGACGTTGATGAGCCCTGCCGGACCACGGTCGTTGAACCGCAGGACCCAGTCGCGCACGATCTGAAGCGTCACGCTGCCGATCCGCGCCGCATCAGTGCGTGAGCCGCCTTCGTAGATCGTCGCCAGTGCCAGAAGGCGGCGGGCCTGGTTGGCGTCTTTGGTCTCCCGCGCAAGGCGGCGCAGGCAGAAAATGTCGAAATCGGCGCGAAGTGGAATGGGCATCGCCATGGCAAACCTCCGTTTGCCACCATGATTCAGATCAGAACGGGATTGGGAATCCCCTACGAGTCAAAACCCTCGCTCGTTGGTAT
>NZ_JAAAMJ010000076.1 GCF_010500835.1 Aurantimonas aggregata
GCGGCCGTCTTCATCGGCTATAACGCCGAGATCGAGCTCGGCCGCGTCGCCGCCATGGATCTCGTTACCCGTGAGGCGCTCACCGGCTTTGCCGGCGTCCTGGCGCACAAGCTCGCCGATCCGAGCGGCGCGCTGATCGCCATCCTCAAGGTCGAGGTCTTCCTCGGCGTGTTCATCGGCGCGGTGACCTTCACCGGCTCGGTCGTCGCCTTCGGCAAGCTCGCCGGCAAGGTCGACGGCAAGGCCAAGAAGCTGCCGGGCGGCCACATGCTGAACGCCGGCGCGGCCATCGCCTCGCTGCTCCTGCTGATCCTCTATTTCAACGGCGCCGGCATCTGGACCCTCGTCCTGATGACGCTCTTTGCCTTCTTTATCGGCTACCATCTGATCATGGGCATCGGCGGCGCCGACATGCCGGTGGTCGTGTCGATGCTGAACAGCTATTCCGGCTGGGCGGCGGCAGCGATCGGCTTCACGCTCGGCAACGACCTCCTGATCGTCACCGGCGCTTTGGTCGGCTCGTCGGGCGCGATCCTGTCCTACATCATGTGCAAGGCGATGAACCGATCCTTCATCTCGGTCATCCTGGGCGGCTTCGGCGGCACGAGCGGCCCGGCGATGGCGATCGACGGCGAGCAGCTGGCGATCGAGGCAGACGGCGTCGCGGCGGCCCTTTCGGACGCCGACAGCGTCATCATCGTGCCGGGCTACGGCATGGCGGTGGCGCAGGCCCAGCAGGCGGTGTCGGAACTGACCCGCAAGCTGCGGGCCGACGGCAAGACCGTCCGCTTCGCCATCCACCCGGTGGCGGGCCGTCTGCCCGGCCACATGAACGTGCTCCTGGCCGAGGCCAAGGTGCCCTACGACATCGTCATGGAGATGGACGAGATCAACGCGGACTTCCCCTCGACGGACGTTGTCATCGTCATCGGCTCCAACGACATCGTCAATCCGGCCGCGCAGGAAGACCCGAACTCCCCGATCGCCGGCATGCCGGTGTTGGAAGTGTGGAAGGCCAAGCAGGTCTTCGTGTCCAAGCGCGGCCAGGGCACGGGCTATTCCGGCATCGAGAACCCGCTGTTCTACAAGGACAACACGCGGATGTTCTACGGCGACGCCAAGACCTCGCTGGAGGCCCTGCTGAAGCTCCTCTGAGC
>NZ_JAAAMJ010000077.1 GCF_010500835.1 Aurantimonas aggregata
GGCAAACGGAGGTTTGCCATGGCTTCAGCGATCCCGCTTCGTTCCGATTTCAACGGACCCGCTCTTCGAGAGCTGGCCAAGACGACAAAGCATGCGGCGCAGGCGCGTCGGCTTCTGGCACTGGCCGAGATTTATGATGGCGGCTCGCGCTCGGACGCGGCGAGGATCGGCGGCGTCACTCTTCAGATCGTGCGGGACTGGGTCCTGCGGTTCAATGCCCGTGGGGCGGCCGGCTTGATCACCGGCAAGGCGCCAGGCAATCGGCACAAGCTGAACAACGTGCAGCGGCAGGCGCTGGCGAAGATCGTGGAGAGCGGCCCGATCCCGGCGATCCATGGCGTGGTCCGCTGGCGGCGCAAGGATCTGGTCCGCTGGATCTTCGAGCAGTTCCGCATCTCGCTGGACGAGACGACGCTCGGCCGCGCGCTCAAGGCGCTCGGCTTTGCCAAGCTCTCGGCCCGGCCGCGGCACTACGCGCAGAACGAGTTCGAGGTGGACGCTTTTAAAAAGACTTCCCAGCCGCGTTGGCAGCCATCCGGGCCGGCCTCCCGAAGGGCACCGAGATCGAACTCTGGTGGCAGGACGAAGCCCGCATAGGCCAGAAGAACAAGGTCACGCGTCGCTGGGCCCGGCGCGGCAAACGTCCCTCGGCCCCGCACGATCAACGCACCATGTGGGCTTACATCTTCGGCGCCATCTGTCCCAAGAAGGGCAAGGGTGCTGGCCTCGTCCTTCCCTATTGCGACACCGGATCGATGAACCAGCACCTCCACGAAATCGCTGAAGCTGTCGATCCCGGCGCCCATGCCGTTCTGATCCTCGATCAGGCCGGCTGGCACTCCACGCCCAAGCTCGTCGTGCCCGACAACATCACCCTCCTGTTCCTGCCGCCGAGGTCGCCCGAGCTCAACCCGGTCGAAAATGTCTGGCAGTTCATAAGGGACAACTGGCTGTCGAACCGCATCTTCGCCGACTACGACGACATCGTCGCCCACTGCTGTGACGCTTGGAACAAGCTCGTCGATCAGCCCTGGAAAATCATCTCAATCGGAATGCGGGACTGGGCGCATGAGTTCTGATCAGCGCACGTTGGTAT
>NZ_JAAAMJ010000078.1 GCF_010500835.1 Aurantimonas aggregata
GCCAAATGCGAGAAACCGACGAAAGAGAAAACACGGAACTTGACCACCACCTGACCAGTCCAACATCATCTAAGCCGGGTCAGTTCTTGATGGAAATCCTGGGTCAGCTCTCAGTGGAAATCAACACGCCGCCGCTTCATTCATGCCGGAGCGATGCGACAGGCCTGCGCGCAGGTCGCCAACGCCACTCTTTCGGTGCGCAATACCGCCGTCTGGGGCGAGGCCGGTACGGCCTGCGCCTCCGATTCCAGGAAGTTCGGCGCCTGGGACCGGAACCTGATGACCGAATGGCACGCCCGTTACGGCGGCCGCGGCGTGATGATCGAGGGCGTGCTGCGCCACTGCACCGACAGGGAAATCCAGCGACAGTACGTCGACAGCCATGGTCAGAGCGCTGTTGGCTTCGCTTTCTGCCGGCTCCTGGGATTCGAACTCGCCCTGCGCCTGAAGGCGATCGCCCGCCAAAAACTGGCCTTGCCCGCCGTCGGCATGCGTTCCGAGCTGCCCAATCTCTCGCCGATCCTGTCCGGCGTCGTCGACTGGGATGAGATCGAGCGGCAATATGACGAGATGGTCAAATATACCGCGGCCATGCAGAGCCGGACGGCCGATCCGGAAGCGATCCTTCGGCGCTTTGCCCGGGCCGAGGTGATGCACCCCACCTACAAGGCGCTCGCCGAACTCGGCCGCGCGATCAAGACGATCTTTCTGTGCCGGTACCTGCGTTCCGAAGCCTTCCGGCGCGAGATCCACGAAGGGCTGAACGTCGTCGAGAACTGGAACAGCGCCAACTCCTTCGTGTACTTCGGCCAGGATGGCGAGATCGCCACCAACCGGCTCGAAGACCAGGAAATCTCCGTGCTGGCGCTCCATCTGCTCCAGACGTCGCTTGTCTACGTGAACACGCGGATGATGCAGTCCGTGCTGGACGAGCCCCCCTGGGCCGGAAGGAGAGCTATGGCCGATTTTGGGTGACGCGGCTTGATCAAGCGGCGCGGTTGTCGGCGCTCTGCGTGGCAACGCCGTCGGTGAATGTGACGCCCTCGATGACCATTGGCAACTGGTTTGCGCCCTTCAGA
>NZ_JAAAMJ010000079.1 GCF_010500835.1 Aurantimonas aggregata
TTCTCGAGCCGATCGGAAACATCCCGCCCGCAGAAGCGGAAGCCGCCTACTACGCGCAGCTTGAGGCCATGCCCATCGCCGCGTAGGACTCAAACCAAATGGCCTCCGGGAAACCCGGTGCGGTTCAAAACTGGCGGCTTCGGCTGGCTTGTTCCTGGACGGTCTGCTTGGGGAGGAGCGTCGCAAGACGGGCTGGATGCGGGCGGAGGCTGCCGGGGATCCGGGACCCTGACCCTGGCGTCAGCAGGCCATTCTGGGGCGCGGGCGCTGGGATGCGGATGCGCTGCGCTGCGCGACATTGTGCGCGATTATGCGCTTGAGACACTGGCCGACGAGGCTGCAGTTCTGGTGATCGACGAGACCGGCTTTCTCAAGCAGGGCAAGGCGTCGTGCGGCGTTGGGCGACAGTACACCGGCTCGGCGGGCAAGATCACCAATTGCCAGATCGGCGTTTTCGCGTCCTACGTCTCACGCCACGGCCACGCCTTCATCGACCGGGCGCTCTATCTGCCGAAGGCTTGGACGGAAGATCCTGAGCGCATGGCGGCGGTGCATGTTCCCGAAGCGACCCGTTTTGCGACCAAGCCGGCCATCGCGCTCGCAATGGCGGACGTTACTGCCTTCTGACCTGAATGCATGAGCATGGCCTGGGCGCGCTCGGCATCGACCCGGGTCTGATCGCGACCGGCTTTGAGACCATCGATGCGGTCCTTGAGCGCCGGGTCGTCCAGATCGGCGACGCACGCCTCGATGGCGTCATAGAGCCGCTTGAGACGCAGCTCGGATTCGGCGGCGCGCTTGTTGAGCTCTGCGATATGTTCGCGCTGACGCCCGCTGCGCTCCTGCCGCCGGTCGAGGACGGCGGCGAGGATGGTTTCCAGCGTAAGACCGTATGTCCGTTTGGCCGGGCGGCTTGCCCTACACTGTCTGTTCGAGGGTTGCTCGGATAGGCCGAGCCGATCCTCCTGGCAGGAGGGCAAGCCATGGAGCATTCTACAGAAGTTTTCGTCGGCAT
>NZ_JAAAMJ010000008.1 GCF_010500835.1 Aurantimonas aggregata
GCGCTCCGCTCCATGCGGGGCGCCCGAAACCCCCGGCGTTATGCGCAGCAATCCCCGCCAAAACCCACAGAAAGCCAGACCTCACAGCACAGCGCTTCGCATAATCCCACTCTCCGCATAATCGACGCGGCCGACCATGACCCGGTGGGAGGGAGCATTGTCGCCGGAGCGGGTGGCGTCGGGGACGATGCGGACGTTCTTGGCCTGGACCGAGAGGGTGACGATTTCGCCGGTGTAGTCGTTGCCGGACTTCTTGAAGGTGCCGATGGTCGCCATGGTGGTTCTCCGTTGTTCTCTGCCTCGAGCCCGCACCATTGCGGCCTCGATGGCGATCGACAGGCCGGAGGCGATCGACGGCTCACCCGTTCACGGGCCCAGCGCAGCGCCGGACGTTGCCGGGAGACTTTCTTTCTTCGCGAGGAATGACGGCGCAGCCGGCAGGGGAAGAAAGTTGACCGGGGGCGTTGAGCCATAGGCGGTCGAGGCGGAGCCGTCCTTCGGCCAGATCAGCCCATTGAAGAGGCCGTTTGGAGCGGTCGACCAGACAGAGACGGATCAACGGAGAACATGGCGACACTGTCGCAGCCCGAGACACCGGCCATGACCGCCACCGGCGACAATACCTTCTCCAGAACCAGCACAAGTATGAAAGCTAGCGTTCAGCCACGCGCTCAGGCCGCGAACTCCCCACCGTTCATTGTCGACCTCGCATTGAGTCACCCGACCTGATCCAAGCGCCACCGAGGCGGCATGCCGTGACCGGTCCGAACTGCGCGCCGTGCCAATGCTCCGTCCCCCAGACCCTTGAGGGTTGAGGTGCATGATCGGGTCCAGCTTCCGGTTCAGCCTTTGATGTCGGTGCGTTCAGCCCCGCGCAAGGTTCTGGCCGGTCGGACCGGGCGTGGCCATCGTCACCAGTCGCATCAGCGCCGTTGCGCCGATGGCGACCGCGCCAATGATGGAAAAGGCGATCTGCCAGCCTTCCGACGGCATGGTGTGTTTCACGATGCCGTGCGTGGCATGATAACCGGCAATCGTTGCCGGCGCGACGAACGCGAGCGCGATGACGATGCGTGCCCAGAGCGGCCGGACGAAAACCAGCAGGAGTTGGCCGATGCCGAACGTGAGTGAAGCCGCGACAGCGCCGACGACGATCGCGCCGAGCCAGCCAGCGCCGGTGTCATAGGCCCACATGCCCGCCGTGACACCCGCGAAGAACGGCAACGCGAAGAACGGCAACGCGAAGACGGCGAGCGTGAACAACAGCCAGCAGAAGAACCCGATCGCCGCGATACTGAGGAGAATGCCGATGAAGATCATGGTGGTGGTCTCCGTGAGATAAAGGTCTGACGGTCGCGCCATCCACCACCACCGCGGCGCGTTCCGAGTATAGCCGAAGAAGAGCGGCGGTGGGAGTGGAAATCCGGCGAGGATCTCCGCATCACCGCAGGCGTCGCCCGTCAGAGGGCGAACGGATCGACTTCCGCGACGACCTCCGCGTCGCCGTCGAACTCGTTGGCGGGAGTAACCGAATGCGTGCCATCGCCCGCCTTGAAGATGACGATTACGACCATGAGGGTGGTGGCGAGGCTGAAGGCGAAGGCGTGTGCGTCGGTGAGAGACATCTTCCGGCTCCTGTGTGGAGGCGGGGACCATCCCCGCTCGACAGGCGCCCGATGTGTTCGGCACAGGGCCGCAATCACCGCCGAGGCGAAGCCTCAAGGCCGCACGCGCGCGTAGCGGACCCTTTATGGGTTGATGGCGTCAGGCCCTGGGCCGGACCAAGGATAGCGCCAATGAGAGCGGGGTGGTGACGGCCGGTGGAGCCGGAGATCAGTCACAAACAAGCAAGAGTTAAGCAGACGGTGGGCTCAGTTATTCGGTTGGACCAAATTACGGGCGTCTCGGCCAAAACCACCATGCCAGCGTTGCGGAGGCGGCGACCCAGACCACCACGATGAAGACGGCCGCCGTGCGACTGACGGGTCGAGCCACGGCCAGCGACGCGGTCGCTCGGTGTTCGGCCATGACTTCCGCAGGGACCAACCGCACGGCCAGCATGATCGCCAGCGGCAACAAGATGGCGTCGTCAACATAACCCAGGACCGGTATGAAATCAGGGATCAAGTCGATGGGGGAAAGCGCGTAAGCCGCGATCCCGAGCGCGAGGGCCTTCGCGTACCAAGGAGTTCTGGGATCATGCGCCGCGAGCCAGAGCGCGTGAACGTCTCTCTTGATCGCTTTCGCCCAGGTTTTCAGCTGCTTCAGCATAGTCATCGCTTCGCAGCTTATACCAGCAACCATGAAGCCTGACTCACGCGGGCGATTCCCAAGAGGCCACTGATGTGATTCAACATTCCCTTTCGAGGGAGGTTGCGATGGCTGCGGCGGTTGGATTGCGGGATGACTTAACGGCGACGGATTTGCGGCGGCTTGCGCAGTCGCGGCGTGATGCCGGGCAAGTTCGTCGGCTTCTGACGCTGGCGGTGATTTATGACGGTGGCAGCCGGAGCGAAGCCGCCCGCACCGGTGGCGTTGGTTTGCAAACGGTGCGGGACTGGGTGCTGCGGTTCAACCGCGAGGGACCTGATGGCCTGATTGATGGCAAAGCCCCCGGAGGTCGCCCGCGCCTTGACGCGAACCAGCGGGCAGCGCTGGCCGCAGCCGTCGAGAGTGGGCCGATCCCGGCCGCGCACGGCGTTGTGCGCTGGCGACTGGTCGACCTGGTGCAGTGGATCCGTGACGAGTTCGCGGTGTCGATCAGCACCCAGACGTTGAGCCGCGAGTTGCGCGCAATGGGCTACCGCAAGCTCTCGGCGCGCCCGCGCCATCATGCGCAGGACGCCGATGCCATCCCGACGTTTAAAAAAACTTCCCCGCCCAGGTGGCGGCGATCCGGGCGGCGCTCCCCCGCGGCACCATAGAACTGTGGTGGCAGGACGAGGCGCGGGTCGGCCAGAAGAATGGTATCACCCGGCGCTGGGCCAAACGCGGGACAAGGCCGTCAGCGCCCAAGGATCAGCGCACAACCTCGGCCTACATCTATGGCGCCATCTGTCCGGCCGAGGGCAAGGGCGCAGCGCTTGTCCTTCCCCGCTGCAATACCGAAGGGATGACGTTGCATCTCGCCGAGATATCCGCCGCCGTGGCACCCGGCGCCCATGCCGTGCTCATACTCGACCAGGCGGGCTGGCATCTCTCCGCGGGGCTGATCATCCCCGCCAACATCACCCTGCTGCCGCTACCGGCCAAATGCCCCGAGCTTAACCCGGTCGAAAACGTCTGGCAGTTCATGCGAGACAACTGGCTGTCGAACCGCATCTTCAAATCCTACGACGACATCCTGGACCATTGCTGCTTTGCTTGGAGCCGCCTCATGGATCAGCCGTGGCGCATCATGTCCATCGGACTGCGCCAGTGGGCACATGGGTGAGTGTCGGTGGGAGTTGGTATTACTCCATTTTGCGTCCGAAAGCGGCGCTTACGCGCCGCCTCCTTTCCGAAAGTCGAACAGCGGAATGCCGAGCTTCTTCGCCTTGTCGGCGAAATTGTCCTGGATGCCGGTGCCGGGGAAGACGATGACGCCAATCGGCAGAACGTCGAGCATCTGATCGTTGCGCTTAAACGGTGCGGCCTTGGCGTGCTTCGTCCAGTCGGGCTTGAAGGCGACCTGCGGGACCTTGCGATGATCGGCCCACTTGGATGCGATCAGTTCGGCGCCTTTGGGCGAACCGCCGTGCAACAGAACCATGTCGGGATGCTTGGCGTGAACCTTGTCGAGCCGATCCCAGATCAGCTTGTGATCGTTGAAATCGAACCCGCCGGTGAAGGCGACCTTGGGTCCGGCGGGCAGCAGCACTTCCTTGTCGGCCCGGCGCTTGGCGGCGAGGAAGTCGCGGCTGTCGATCAGTGCCGAGGTGAGGTTGCGATGGTTCACCATCGATCCCGAGCGTGGGCGCCAGGGCGAGAGGTTGTGACGGCTGAATTGCTCGGCGGCCTGGTCGCGGAAGAATTCCATGGTGTCGCGGCGTTCGATCAGCGTCTGACCTTCGGCGGTGAGGCGCTCCAGTTCGACCGACTTCACTTCCGACCCATCCTGTTCAAGCTGGCCGCGGCGCTGTTCCCTCTCATTGTCGTCCAGCTCGCGTTCGATCCGGCTGACGGCGCGGTGGAACAGGTTGACGGCTGACCACAGCAGTTCGCCGAGGTCGGGTTCGAGGCGCGTGTCGCTCAGGCTCACGACGAGGGCGTCGAAGATGTCGGCGACCGCATTGGCGACGGTCTGTGCCTCGGGGAGTGGCCTCGGATCGGGTTCGTCCTCGAAAGGACGGTAGCCATAGAGCTGGAGTTCGGCGAGGACGTGATCGGTCGGGGATGAGGTGTGCGGCGGCTCGTAGCCGTCGTCCTGGTCTTCGGTCATCATGATGTGCTTCCCTTCGTCGGCGACCGCGCCCGTCGCGGCCTTCGTGGCGATGAAAGGCGGCGGACGGCCCGGACCTGCACCCGGAGCGAAGCGGGAGGGCCGAAGCGCATGCGTAGGATGGCGAAGCCCGGTTGTTTTGCTTCGCGATGCAAAGGCGGCTCGTCCGCCGGCGGAAAAGAACCGAGCGCAGCCATTGCCGGTCCGGGCCGTTTGCCGCTCCGATCGCCCTCTCAGAAGGCCGTGGGCGCGGCCTCTCCGACGCAGGCAGGAGCACGATCACCGAAGACAAAGACGGCTCCCCGAGCGGGGCTGCCTCTCAACCTCGTTCCGGCCCTGCTGCCTACGCCGTCATGTAGCGAGCGACATCCTCCGGCGCGACCTGCACACGAACCATGGACCGAAGCGCATCTTTGCCGAGCGTGCGGATATCCTCGTTGAAGTCCCCGAGCTGTGGCGACAGCGTGATCGCCTCGATCCCGGCCTCTTGCGCCCGGTCGACCAGAGTCCGCATCGCATTGTCGCCGGCCTGATCGTCGTCGCGGGCGATGTAGAGACGGCGCAGCGTCGTCGGGAACAGGATAGCGGCGAGATGCGCGGCCGAGAGCGCTGCCACCATCGGCATGACGGGCATGATGCCGCGGAGCGACAGGATGGTTTCGATTCCTTCGCCCGCCGCCATCACATCGTGCGCCACACCGAAGCGGACGCCGTGTCCAAGAAGATGACCCATCGCGCGCCTCGGCGTGTCGATCGGCGCCTTGTCCCCACCGTCTGGCGCGAGCCAGGTACGATGCGCGCCGGTGATCCGGCCGTCGAGATCGGTAACGGCGGCGATCATCGCTGGCCAGGTCTCGGTCGGCGAGTAGCGGTCGGGTCGATAGTAGCAGCGGGGGTGGAAACGGAGGCTTCCGGTTTCGTACAGAGCCGTAATGCCGCGTTTGCGCAAATACGCTTCTACGACTGTGCCCGCAATCGGGTGCGATATGGCGAACAGACGGCGGGCGGATTCGGGCGAGCCGACAGGTGCGGACGCCGGTCGTGATCTGGGGTCGGCACCTGGTTCCGGTCTGGGCAGGCTGAGGAACTGCCGCGCCTCATCGGCAACGTCGCGGAAGTCGACCAGGCCGCAGCTGATGGTCTTCCTGAAATCCTTGTGAGTCGGGTGGACTGTTGCCGCGTCCTCCGCCGAGCACTCCTGCTCGGAGCGGTCGACGCGGCGCAGCAATCACCCTCTTGCCGACCAGCAACGCAGAATGTGTGCTGCTCGAGCAATTGACATGTTACTGCCGTAACGTTATTCATGAGTCCATGACCGAGATGGCATGGCTCCTCCTCACCTACAAGGTTCCGCCCGAGCCGGCGGCGAAGCGGATCGCCGTATGGCGGCGGCTCAAGGGGATGGGAGCGGTCTACCTCCAGAGCGGCGTCTGCCTTCTGCCGAAGACCGACGACCATGTTCGCCGGCTGAAGATGCTCGAGAACGACATCGGCGAGGCGAAGGGGGAATGCGTGATCCTCGAGACCGTAGCGCTCGACCGCGGTCAGGAGGAGAAGGTGATCGCCCGGTTCAAGGCCGACCGAGACGAGGCCTACGAGGAGTTCATCGATAAGTGCGACGACTTCGAGCGCGAGGTCGCCAAGGAAGTCACGGCAAGTCACTTCACCTACGCCGAGCTCGAGGAGAACGACGTCGACCTAAAGAAGCTTCAGGGCTGGCTCGGCAAGATCCGCAAGATCGACTTCTACGGCGGCGCCCGTACGGCCGAGGCGGAGGAAAGGCTGAAGGGGTGCGAGGTCGTCTTGGACGACTACGCCCGGCGCGTCTTCGACGCCCACGATGAGAACGGGTGAGAGCATGGGCGTTCAGACAGATACTAGCCTCTCCACGGCCTTCTTTCCGCGCTTTCCGCCCGAGGCGATGCGGCGCGCGCCGTCCCGGGCGCTGCGCTGGTTTGACCGCCAGCGCCAGCGCGCCGCGCTGGCGGAACTTGACGACCGGCTGCTGTCCGATATCGGCGTGAGCCGTGCGGCTGCCGAGGCGGAGGCCCGGCGATGGAACTGACGAGGTCGCAATGCAAGGGGATCGGCACCCATGATTGAATGGTCCACGGCAGCCCCGGCCATTGGCTCTGCCTTTCTCGCCTCGGTGGTTGAGATCGTCGAGGCATTCACCATCATTCTCGCGGTGGCGACACTGCGCGGCTGGCGGCCTGCGGTTGTTGGAACCGCGGCGGCGCTCGCCCTGCTGGCGGCGATCGTGCTGGCACTCGGCCCTCTGCTCGACCGTGTGCCGCTTCATGCCTTGCAACTGGTAATCGGAGTTCTCCTGCTCCTCTTCGGCATCGGCTGGCTACGCAAGGCCGCGCTGCGCATGGCCAGCGTGATCCCGCTTCATGACGAGGAGGCGATCTTCGCCGCCGAAACGGCGCATCTCGACGAGGAGACCCGACGCCGCGAGACATCGCTCGATTGGATCGCCGGCATCACCGCCTTCAAGGCGGTTCTGCTCGAGGGGCTGGAAGTCGTGTTCATCGTCATCGCAGTCGGCGCCGGGCGCGGGCTTCTGTGGCCCGCGAGCCTCGGCGCGCTCGCGGGCTGCGCGCTCGTCCTTCTGGTCGGCGCGATCATGCACCGGCCGCTGTCCCGCGTACCGGAGAACACCCTCAAGTTCGGGGTCGGAGTGATGCTGTCAGCCTTCGGAGTGTTCTGGACCGGCGAGGGTCTGGGAGTCGAGTGGCCGGGCGCCGATCTTGCTCTCTTCGTCTTCGCGGTGCTCTTCCTTGCGACCGGACTTCTTGCCGCAGGTATGGCCCGCGCCTCGGTCAGGGGGGGCGCGCATTGACGATTCTCAGGGACGTCCTCGCGGAACTCTTCGGCATGTTCGTAGGCGATGCGCGGCTGACGGCTGCTGTGCTTTTGGTCGTGGCCATCGCCGCTGCGCTGATCGATCTCGGCGATGTCCCGCCTCTGATCGGCGGCGGCGTGCTGCTTGTCGGATGTCTCGTCGTGCTCATCGGCGCCGTGATGCGCGCCGCGCGTCGGCAGGGGGCGGCGGCAACCCGGACGACCTGATGAAAGAAATCGCGACGCTACTCGCCCTGGCTGGCGCCGGACCTTCTCGGTGCCCTCGTGTGCCTGATCGATTACCACCCTTGCCCAAGGAAAGTTTCCACCGCCAAGCCGAGGCAGCTATGATGGCCCATCGCCGGATCGGACAGGACGGCGCAGACCCGCCCTCAGTCACTCCGTCCTGGCCGTACGCAGGCGGATGAAGCAAACGCAATCCTGCGGTGCGAGTTGGATGCGCAGTGCCGCTCGCAGCGCGCGGAGGCCGAATGCACGCAGGTCGTCGTTGAAGTCGCCCGTCCGCGGAGACAGGGCAAGCGCCTCAATGCCCGCTGCTTCGGCGCGTTCGGTCAATGCCGCGAACGCCGTGTCGCCCGCGGCGTCGGCGTCGCGGGCGATGTAGAGCCGACGCAGCGCCGGCGGGAGCAGAAGGGCGGCAAGGTGGTTGGCCGAGAGCGCGGCAGCCATCGGCATGGCAGGCAGCGCACAGCGCAGAGACAGCATCGTCTCGATGCCTTCGCCGACAGCGAGTACGTCGTCGACCGCACCAAAGCGGACGCCATGGCCGAGGAGACCGCCCATGGCCCGGCGCGGTGTGTCGACCGGCGCCTTGCCGGAGCCATCACGGGCAAGCCAGGTCCGATGCGACCCGGTGATGCGACCGTCGAGATCGGTGACGGCTGCGACCATCGCCGGCCAGGTCTCGGTCGGCGAATGCTCGTCCGGCCGATAGTAGCAGCGCGGATGGAACCGCAGCGCTCCCGCATCATGGATAGCCTTGATGCCGCGGTTGCGCAGGTAGGTCTCGACGAGCGTCCGGCGGATCGGCTGCGACATGGCGAAGAGCCGTCGCGCCGCTTCCGGCGATCCGGCGGGGACGGGTGTGCGAACGAGCTTTGGGGTTCGGCGCGGTTCCGCGCGCGGCAGGCTCAGAAAGCGCCGCGCCTCGTCGACGACGTCCTTGAAGTCGACGAGCCCGCAGCTCTCGCGGATCACGTCGAGCAGATCGCCATATTCGGCTGAGGCGGCATCGGTCCAATGCCCGGCCGCACCAGGACCGGATTCCGGTCCGCTGAGCCGGACGAACATTGACCGGCCGGGCGTGTTGCGAACGTCGCCCACAGTCCAGTAGCGACCCTGGCGTCGACCATTGGACAGGTAGTGCCGGCATACCGCCTCGGCACGGCAAGCCAGGCGGCGAGCCAGTTCAGAAGCGTCGCGGGGCATCACGAGACCTCCCGCGCGCTGACATTATGTTGCGTAGAAGCCGTCGATCGTCTGCAGAACAGCGCCCAATCGCGGGAGCGCAACATAACCCTCGGCGCAACATATTCGGTCCATTTGCCCGCAGCGCCCTTGCCCGAGTCGCTGCCTTTCAGTCGTACGAACATCGAGCGACCGAGCGTGTTGTTGACGTCGCCGACCAGCCAGTAGCGGCCCTCACGGCGACCGTTGGAGAGATAGTGACGGCACACCGCCTCGGCGTCGCGCGCGAGACGATGCGCCAGGTGTGAAGCGTTGTCCGGCATCGCGTGCTCCGAAACGAAAAAGGCCCGCCGTTGCCGGCGGGCCCAGGGGGACGGTTGCGTTGCTCCTCCTATTCGGCCGCGGTCGCGTGGGGTTCGAGCGCGACCGACTTATCCTCGGTCACTTCCTCGTCTTCCACCACGGCCGTTTCGCCGCCGTCCGCCGCCGTTTCTTCGCCGGCCGCATCGGCGCCCGGCTCGGCGGGATCGACGGTGTCGGACTCAACGGCCTTCGGCGCGGTACGGCCAGGCGTGCGCAGCGGCTCCGGAAGCCATCCGCACCCGGCCAACAGCGTCTCCGCCTGTTCCGCCATCTCGACCTTCTTCAGGTGCTCGATGCGGTCGCCCGCACGCGCACCCTTCGCATCCCGCACCGCTGCGAGGATGCGGGCCTTGGTCACGCGGCCGAGATAGTTGCCGATCGTCGGCGTCCAACCGGCGGCGACGATGTCGAGATCGACGGCCTGGGCCAAGCGGTCGGCATGGGCCAGGGCGCGAGGCTTGCGGTTGTGAGCCTCATAGATGGCGTTGACCGACAACGATACGCAGTGCGCGAACAGCGCCTGGCGGCTGTCGGTGTCGAACGACATCAGCCCGTCCCAGAGATAGGCCGGCTCCTTGGGCAGGGAGGAGAGCCAAGCCTGATGCCGGGCGTCGAAAGCGACGGCAAGCGCGCTGTCCGCGAGGCCCGGCGCCTGAGCGCCAAATCCCGCACTCTTCACGTCGAGTTCCAGACAGGTGTCCTGCGCGTAGCGGTAGAACACCTGGAGGCACAGGGCGTGAAGCGCGGCGACGAAGGCGATGTCGGGATTCTCGCCCAAGGCGTGGCGAAGGGCCAGAGTACGGTGGGCGGTCAGCTCGGTCATCAGCCGGTCGGGGATCGGCTTGATACCATCGTCTTCCTCGGGCTCGTCTGCGGGAGGCTCCCCGCCTGCCGCCGCGCTCGCTTCGTCATCCTTGGCTTGCGTCGCGATCGCAGCCTCGTCGGTCGGATCGGTCTCGCCGTCGGCCTCGGGGGCGATCGGAAGTTCGTCCTCGGGGCGGACATAGCCGCGCTCGATGCGGAGCGTGCCCGAGCCGTCGATGCTGATGAAGGCGCCAGCGCGCGCGACCTCTTCGGGATCGAAGACCTGTGGGCGATCATCGAAAGCGGAAAGCGCTGTCTCGATCTCGCCGAGCCGCTGATCGACCTCGTCGGGCAGCTCGCCGGCTTCGGCGTAGGTCTCCTCCAGAGCGTCCATCTCGGCCTGCAGCGCATCACGGGTCGCCTGCTCTTCGTCGGTGAGCGGAAGCTGCTCGCCGCGCAGTTGCCGCAGGCCATAGGTGTGGCCGTAAGCAAAGTCGGGCGCGACTTCGATCCACTTCCAACCCTCGGCACGGATTGCTTCATACCGCGCGCGGAGCTTCTCGGCCACCAGCATGTCGAGGAGGCCGACATCCTGCAGCCAGCCGCCGTCATCGCCCTGGAACAGATCGCGCAGGATCACGCCGCCAGCCTCGGTGTAGGCGTCGAGGCCGATGAACTGCGCGCGCTTGTCGGAGGCCCGCACCGCGCCCTCGGTCAGCATCCGGCGAATGACGTGCGGCTCCTTGGAGTGGGACTGGCTCAGGCGCTCGAACACCTGCTCCTGCCGCTCGTGGTCGCCGTTGACGGTGAACGCCATGAGCTGGTCGAGGGTCATGCCGTCGTCGGCATAGATGTCGAGGAGCTTGGGGGAGACCGACGCGAGGCGCAGGCGCTGTTTGACCACCGACACGGCGACGAAGAAGGCCGCGGCGATCTCCTCCTCGGATTGCCCCTTCTCGCGCAGCGTGAGGAAGGCCCGGAACTGGTCGAGCGGATGCAGCGGCGCGCGCTGGACATTCTCGGCGAGACTGTCCTCCTCCGGAATGCCGTCCTCGCGCACGACGCAGGGCACCGGCGCGGTCTTGGCCAAACGCTTCTGCTTGACCAAACGTTCGAGCGCACGGAAGCGGCGGCCGCCAGCCGGAATCTCGAACATGCCGGTCTCGACGCCGTCGGCGTCGCGGACCGGGCGCACGGTGATGCTTTGTAGGAGTGTGCGCCGGGCGATGTCCTCGGCCAGTTCCTCGATCGACACGCCGGCCTTGATCCGGCGGACATTGGACTGGCTCAGCACCAGCTTGTTGAAGGGGATGTCCCGCGATGAGGACAGGGTGATCTTCTTAACAGAAGTAGTCATCGGGATGTACTCCGCGACGGGCGGCCGAAAGACTCTCTCTCGGCCTCCAACCCGTCACGAAGCGAGCGCAGCCCTCTTCCTCTAGGAGGCGGGGGCTGCGCAGAAGCGGAAAGGCGCGGAGCCGCAAAGTCGGCTCCACGCCTCCCGATATTACCGGACGCTGGACAGAAGCTTCGCGGCCTTGCTCTCCAGCTCCAGCCGCGAATCCTGATGCGGCTTGGTGCGGGCAAGCGCCGTGATCCCCTGGACGAAGTCGAAGATCGATTCCGGCGGGCGCCCTTCTTCCTCCAGTACGGTGGCGATGATCTTCTCGGTCTCGGGGCGCGAGAAGCCGCGCTTGCGCAAGAAGCTCTCGCGATCGTCATCCTTGCGGGCGACTATCTGTTCGCGAGCGGCCCTGATCCCGGCCAGAAACGGCGCGGGCGACGACGTGGCGAAGCGTTCCAGCGCGGGCGCCGCCTGATGCGCGAAGCGGTGGCTGGCGAACTTGCTGTGGCGGATCGAGATCTCCTCGAAGCCCTCGGCGCCCCAGATGTTGCGGTTCATGCAAACCGCGCGGAGGTAGAAGGACGCCATGCCGAGGGTCTTCGACCCCACCTCGCTGTTCCAGCAATAGAAGCCCCGAAAGTAGAGGTCGGGATCGCCGTTGGGGAGGCGGCCGGCCTCGATCGGATGGGCGTCGTCGACCAGGAAAAGGAAGACGTCGCGATCGGACGCATAGAGCGTGGTGGTATCGTTGGTCACTTCGACGAACGGGTTGTGCGTCATGGTCGACCAGTCGAGCAGGCCCGGCACCTTCCATCGGGTGTCGCCCGTCCCCTCGCCGGCGATCTTCATGACCGCGGCGACCAGCTCGTGGTCCCAGATGCGGCCATAGTCCGGGCCGGTGACGGCGCGCAGTTCGATCCGTCCGTCATCCGCCTCCAACGTCTTCACCAGTTCGGCACGGTGCGAGAGCAGTCCATGCTGCATGTTGATTCCGGCAAGCGGCGCGGGGAGCTGCCGCATGTAGCCGGCCGGCGCGCCGACCAGGCTGCACATCTGGCCGAACGACCAGTGCGTCGGAGCAACGGACTCGTCGCGGCCCGGGACGATAAGCGCCAGGCGTTCGGCGTTGTCGCGACTTGCTTCGACGCGGATGGCGCGGGATTCGACGGTGCGGGCGGTGGCTTGATCAGCGCGTGCGCGAACGGCGGCGTAGAGATCGCTAAGCGACAGGTAGCGCTCGTCGTCGGGCCGCGAGAACCATTCGGACGACACCCGTCCGATTCGCTCGCCTCGCGAAATGTCGACTTTATATCCGGCAGAAGCTGTCGATGGGCCGAAGGCGTCTCGCTCGGCGATGGTGGTTATCTGGGTCATGGCTGAATCTCCATGACGGGCCGGCCGGGAGCCTCTCTCTCGACCCTCAACCCGTCACGGCGACAGCCGCAGCCCTCTTCCTCTAGGTGGTCGCCGGATACCCAGACCGCCGATTACCTGTCTCTCTTCGCCACAGCACGATGACGTGCGGTTTTGGTTGCACGACGCACCATCGCGCGGCTCCTTTGCGGCATGACTCAGAAGCGGCGACGTGCGCGCCGGGTCCGGCCTGTCTGGTCTGGCGCTCCTGAAGACCTTTTCGATTATGCGCAGCCGACCGCACCCCGCGCGGGCAGGTCGCGCGTGTGTTCGGAGGAGGCGATCACGGTGACAGACGACTGGCCCGAGGTGGTGCCGATCACCGAGACCGAGTTGCGAGTGATGGAAGGCCACCTCGCCGAGGTGCTTGACGCGATCTTCGGGCCGCGCGCCTAAAGCACGAATGGAAAGGGCTTGAATTGTTAGTCGATATGACGTACATTGTTGGGGAAATATAGCCCATGCGAGGAGCGCCCCCAATGCCGGGCAAGCAGACTAAGATCGAACGGGAGACGCCGAATCGCGTCGAACGTCTTGGATTCCGTCTCGACGAAGAGACGAAGGACCTTATCGAGAGGGCCGCGCATCTGTCACGGCGCAAGGTCAGCGACTTCTGCGTGACCGCGCTGACCGATACCGCGCGCCGGACAATCGCGGAGCATGAGGCGCTGGTGCTGTCCGACCGTGACCGCACCGCGTTCTTCGACGCGCTGGTCAATCCGCCTGAGCCGAGCGAACGGCTGGTCCGTGCTCTGGCCGAGCACAAGCGCCGGGTCGCTTCCTGAGCATGGCGACGCCTCGGCCAGATTTGAAGATCGAGGCGCTCGCGTCGCATCACGACCGCGACGGCTTTTCCTGCGGCGTCGACAGCCTCGACCGTTATCTCCGGACGCAGGCGAGCCAGGATGTTCGCCGTAAGGCGAACGGTGTCTTCATTCTGCTCGAGCCGGACAAGCCGGATGTCGTGCTGGGCTATTATACGCTATGCGCGACCGGCCTGGCGCAAGGCGACGTGCCGGCCGTCGCCCGCAAGCACGTCCCGCGCTATCCGCTGGTCAGCGCCACGCTGGTCGGACGGCTGGCGGTCTCCGAAGCGCGGCAGGGCGAACGCTTGGGCGCGGTGCTTCTCGCCGACGCCGTGCGGCGCGCATATGCGAGCGCGGCCACGGTCGGCTCCTCGATGCTGGTGGTCGACGCGATCAATGAGCGCGCCGCCGCTTTTTACGAAGGAAACGGCTTCGTGCGCCTACCGGACTCGCTCCGATTGTTGCTGCCGATGCACGCGATCCAGCGATTGGTGGAACCATGACCGACGTAGCACCTGCATCGCCTGACGTGACGGCTGCGCCTGCGATTGTGAAGGCGGCGCTCTATTTGCGGGTCTCGACTGGCCGACAGGCGGAGAGTGATCTTTCGATCCCCGATCAGCGCCGCCAGATCACGGCCTATTGCGTCGCCAAGGGCTGGGACATCGCGGTTGAATTCGTCGAGCCGGGCAACACCGCCACCGACGACCGCCGGCCGGCATTCCAAGCGATGATCGACGCGGCGCTGGTGAAGCCGCCGACCTTCACCGTCATCATCGTCCACTCATTCTCGCGCTTCTTCCGCGATCAATTCCAGTTCGAATTCTATGTCCGCAAGCTCGCCAAGAACGGCGTTCGGCTGATCTCCATCACGCAGGACCTCGGCGACGATCCGATGAGCGTGATGATGCGTCAGATCATGACGTTGTTCGACGAATATCAGTCGAAGGAAAACGCCAAGCATACGCTGCGCGCCATGAAGGAGAACGCACGCCAGGGCTATTGGAATGGCGCGTTGCCGCCGATCGGCTACCGCATTGTCGCCGCCGAGCAGCGTGGCGCGAAGATCAAAAAGAAAATTGAGATCGATCCCATCCACGCCGACACGGTGCGCCTGATCTACAGGCTGGCGCTCAATGGTGACGGCGACAGAGGCCCGTTGGGGATCAAGTCGATCACTACCTATCTCAACGACCGCGACATCCGCACTCGCGACGGCGGCCGCTGGGGCATCGCCTCGGTGCATCAGATCCTCACACGCACGACCTATATCGGCCAGCACCGATTCAATACGCGCGACCACAAGACGCGCACGGCCAAGCCCGAAGCCGAGCACGCGGTTATGGACGTTCCACCGATCATCACCGAAGCGGAGTTCGAGGCCGTCCGGGCGGCGCTGAAGGCGCGCAGCCCTCAATGGATGCCGCCACGCGCGGTGAGCGGTCCGACCCTGCTGACTGGAATTTGCTTCTGCGCATCCTGCGGCGGTGCGATGACGCTGCGAACCGGCAAGGGCAGCGCAGGCGGCATGTATCGCTACTATACCTGCTCGACGAAGGCGCGGCAGGGCGAGCGGGGTTGTCGCGGCCTGACGGTGCCGATGGACAAGCTCGACCGCGCCGTCGTCGATCACCTGGAATGGCGGCTGCTCGATCCGGTGCGTTTGACGACGATGATGGATCAATTGCTTGAGCGACGTGAGGAATGGAATGAACGCCGTCGCGGGCACATCGCGGAACTGCGAAAGCGCGCCAGCGAAGCGGAAGCGAAGTTGAAGCGCCTTTACGAAGCGATCGAGAACGGCGTGGTCGACATGGCCGACTCGTCGCTGAAAGGTCGCATCGCAGAACTCACCGCGGTACGCGCCCAGGCGCAGGCTGATGCGGAACGCGCAACTTCCGCGGTGGAGCGCCTCGGGCCCGCGATCACGTCGGACAGTTTGCGGCGGTTCGTGCTCGCGGCTCGACGCAAGCTGCGGAACGAAGATGGAACCTATCGGCGGGACCATTTGCGTGCGCTCGCGCAACGCGTCGAGGTCGTCGACCCGACTGAGATTCGCATCTTGGGCTCGAAAACCGAACTGCTACGGACACTTGCCGCCGCTGCAAGCGTAGAATCGGCGGCTGCTGGCGTTCGCAGTTTTATACCGAAGTGGCGCACCCGACACGATTCGAACCTGTGACCTTCGGCTTCGGAGCGCAGCGGTTTAAGAGAAGGTAGTGGATGGCCAGGGACGAACCGGCACTCCTTTCGGAACTGGATTTGGACGCGTCGTATGTCCACCACTGTCACCGCATCTCGTTTTGGAAGGCGACTGGCGATTTCGGACGCATACGCTATAGCGTTGCCATACCCTGTCGATAAGCCCCGCACACCTTGTCGCAAGCACGCTACGGTCTCCCGCGGCCCTCCCTCAGACGCTTACAAGGAGGTTACATCGCTGCTGGCGAGTAGCTCTGTAAGCAAAAACGGCCCCTAAAGGCTAGTTTGAAGTGTTTGATTTTCATAAGGAAATTTGGAGCGGGCGAAGGGATTCGAACCCTCGACCCCAACCTTGGCAAGGTTGTGCTCTACCCCTGAGCTACGCCCGCCCGCTCCGCGCAGCACCGAGGCGCTGCGACGGGCGGTGTATGGCCGAAAGCCGGGGTGATTGCAACAGCGAAATGACACGGTCGGTCGGATCGCCTCCGGTCCCGGCGAAGGGTCGGCGCGCAAGGCGGCTTTCGTGGGCCGGATGGCGCCAAGAAGAATGCCGCGGCGGCGCAATGGTTCGCGTCGAGGCTGCGCATCACCGAGGCGACGGCGCCATCCCCGCAGAGTCGGGCGGCAGCAGATGCCCCCTTCGCATCGGCGGCATGTTTCGCTAGAGGCATGGCCAACGCGCCCGAAGCGAGCGAGGCCATGGTCGAGACGCCGGAACAGATGATCGCCTTTCTCGAGGGTCTCGGCATCGCCAGCCGGACGACCGCGCATCCGCCGCTGTTCACCGTCGAGGAAAGCCGGAGCCTGCGCGGGACGATCCCCGGCGGGCATACCAAGAACCTGTTCCTGAAGGACAAGAAGGGCCGGCTGTTCCTGGTGGTGGCGGAGGAGGATCGGGCGGTGGACCTGAAATCCCTGCACCGGCGAATCGGCGCCAGCGGGCGCCTGTCCTTTGCCGGGGCGAGCGAGATGCAGGCCCTGCTGGGCGTGACGCCGGGCTCGGTGACGGCCTTCGGCGTCGTCAACGACAGCGAGGGCCGGGTGCAGCTCGTGCTTGATGAAGGCCTGCTCCTGCACGATATGGTGAACTGCCATCCGCTGACCAACGCGGCGACGACAACCATTGCCACCAGCGACCTGATGGCGTTTTTCCGGGCCACCGCGCACGAGCCGCTCATCATCGGGCTGGACGGCGGGGTCGATGACGGCGAGGAACGGCGAGAATGAGCGACAATCCCTACGGCAATTCCTTCGGCGGCGGCTACGGCGCCCAGACCAGCCGGCCGGCCGCGCCGGCTTCGACAGCGCCCTCCGCCGGCCTGCAAGGCTTCGGCGCGGCGCCGGGCACCGCGCCGGCCGGTGCGCCTGTGGGCGATCTGGTCAAGGACACGACCACGGCGAAATTTGCCGCCGACGTCGTCCAGGAATCACGCAACCAGCCGGTGCTGGTGGATTTCTGGGCGCCCTGGTGCGGCCCCTGCAAGCAGCTGACGCCGATCCTCGAGCGGGCCGTCCAGGCGGCCGGCGGCCGGGTCAAGCTGGTCAAGATGAACATCGACGAGCACCCGGCGATTGCCGGCCAGCTCGGCGTCCAGTCGATCCCGGCGGTGTTCGCGTTCGTCGACGGCCAGCCGGTGGACGGCTTCATGGGCGCTTTGCCGGAGAGCGAGGTGACGGCGTTCATCGACCGCCTGACCAAGGGCACCGGCGGCGATCCGCTGGCGGACGCCCTGGCCCAGGCGAACGAACTCCTGGCGGCCGGCGATGCGGCGAACGCCGCGCAGCTCTTCGCGGTGATCCTGCAGCACGAGCCGGGCCATGTCGGCGCGACGGCTGGCCTGGCGGAATGCTACCTTGCCATGGGCGAGCACGCCCAAGCGCGGGCGATCGTCGACCAGGTGCCGGCCGATGCGCCCGACGACGTGGCGCTGGCGGCCGTGCGCACCAAGCTGAAGCTTGCCGAGGAGATCGCCGAGCTCGGCGACCCGGTGCAGCTTCAGGCGCGTATCGAAGGCGATGCCGACGACCACCAGGCGCGCTTCGACCTCGCACTGATCGCCCAGGCACAGGGCGACCGGCAGACCGCCGCCGGTCACCTTCTCGAGATCATCCGCCGCGACCGGACGTTCATGGACGACGGCGCGCGGCGCAAGCTGCTGGAGTTCTTCGAGGCGTGGGGTCCGGCGGATACTGCCACCAAGGAAGCCCGCCGCAAGCTGTCGACGCTGCTCTTCGCCTGAGCGATCCGCTGCCTCGTCGCTTCCCTTGCGGGCGGCGAGGCAGCGCCCTGTCGCCGCATCCCCTTGAGATCGCCCGCCAAGGCTCCACATGCCGGATCGGTAACGGAGAACGCCTTTGGTCCAGGCCGGCAATTACAATTACACCGACGAATCAGACCTGCCCAACGTGGTGCCGGTCTTCCCGCTCGGGGGCGCACTGCTGCTGCCCGGCGGGCAACTGCCGCTGAACATCTTCGAGCCGCGCTATCTGCAGATGCTTGACGACGCCATGGCCGGGCGGCGGATCATCGCGATGATCCAGCCCAGCCTCGACGGTGCCAAGCGCGAAGACGGCGAGCCGGCGCTCTGCCAGGTCGGCTGTCTCGGCCGTATCACCTCGCTCAGCGAGACCGGCGACGGACGCTGCATCGTCAATTTGCATGGCATCGCGCGCTTCCGGGTGGTCGAGGAGCTGGCATCGCGCACACCCTACCGGATGTGCCGGATTGCCGCCTTCGTCGGCGACCTCAACCTTGGCGAGGGTGCAGAGGAGGTCAATCGCGACGCGCTGCTCAAGGCGTTCCGGCAGTATCTCGACGCCAACCAGCTGGAAGCCGACTGGGAGAGCGTCACCCGCGCCTCCAACGAGACGCTGGTCAATGCGCTGTGCATGATGTCGCCGTATGGCGCGGCGGAAAAGCAGGCGCTGCTCGAGGCGCCTGACCTGAAGACCCGCGCCGACACGCTGATCGCCATCACCGAGATCTCGCTGGCGCGCGACGGCGAGGAGGGCGACGGCACGTCGCATACGTTGCAGTGAGCGAGCAGGAGCCGTCCATGAACGAAGCGACGACCCCGGACCGTCCCGAGACGCTGCTGCGGCCCGACCCGAAGCTCCTGGAGCTTCTGGTCTGTCCCCTGACCAAGACGCCGCTAGTCTATGATCGCGAGGCCAACGAACTCGTCTCGCGGGCCGCCAAGCTGGCTTTTCCGATCCGCCACGGCATCCCGATCATGCTGGTCTCCGAGGCCCGCGAACTCGGCTGAGCCTGACCGTCAGGCCGCTCGTTCATGATGAAAGGCCGGACGCGCTTGCCCGGCCTTTTTATCTTGCGTCGATGCCGGGCTTACTGTGCTGACGGCGGGGCGGCGGGGGCCTCCCCGGCCGCGGGGGCCGCGGCCTGGGCCTTTTCCAGCACGTCGTTCTGGGCAAGGACGAGGCTGCGGATGCAGCCATTCTCGTCATCGGCGCCGCGCGCCGTCTCGGCCTCCGCGACATGGGCGGCGGCGCCGCTGGTGTCGAGACCGGCCTGGCTGGCCTGGTCGATCAGCGACTGGATCTGCGGCAGCGCCTCGGCGCAGGTCGGCGTCGGCTGCGGGGCCCCCATCTCGGGCGGTGCGCTCTGCGCCGCTGCGGCGACGGTGCCCAGGGCCAGCAGCCCGGCGGCGAAAAGTGGGATCTTCATGGTTCAGTCTCCGAATGGCATTCTATGGCCGCCGACCGGCGACCGTGCGAATGGTACGAGGCTCGCCCGGCATCACGGCCCGAATGGGGTCGGGTCTTGCTCATTCCGCGGCAATATTGCTGCAGGCCGGGGGACCGGCCGCGTCCCCGTGCCACATTTTGCGCTTTTCGGACGGAGGCGGTCGGCGCGCGTCCTAGCCCAGCAACCCGGCGGTGAGCGCCAGGCAGGCGCCCAGCGAGGCGGTCAAAAGCAGGCCCTCTGCGACCGAAAGCCGGACTCGCGCCCCGCGCCGGTGGCGCAGTTGGGCCCTCGGTGCGCCGACGTCCGCGTCACCCGACAGTCTGCCGGTCAAATGCCGGCACCATCCCCGACCGTGCTCGGATCGGCGCGCGCGCCTTCCGCGGGAATCCGGTCGGCGCCGAAGGCGGCGGCCACGAACGGCCGGAGCGCGAGGTCGAGCGCCGCCAGGCCAATTGCCGGCAAGAGGCCGATGCCGAACAGGAAGGCGAGGAAGCCGACCAGCAGCGACGCCGCGACCCGGTAGCGAAGGACGCGCCGCCGGTGTGCCGGGCCGGCCGTGGCGGCCTGCCCGAGCCACAGGGCCTGCAGCCTTGCCAGCGCACCTTGCGGCGCCGCGGTCGCGGCCGGACGGGTTTCACTGGTCTCGATCGCGGTGACGACGCCGAGCGCCACCGTCTCGTTGGTCAGCTGGTCGATGAGGATGAAGGAGCCGAGCTCTCGGTTCGCCTCGTAGGTGGTCGCCACCGGCGGCCGGTCGAAGGCGATGGTGACCCGGCCGATCTCGTTCATGATCAGCGCGCTGGCTGGCCGCGCCTCGAAGGAGTGGATGTCGATCGCCGCATCGAGGCCGCGCACGATGGCCGGCGTCGTCGCCGCGCCGAGCCTGGCGACGAAGCGCCCACCGGCGATCAGCGGCCGTTCCGCCATCCACAGAATCTCGGCCTGCAGCTTTTGCGCGACGGCGACCGTGTCGGCGGCCGACACGATGACGTCGCCGCGCGAGACGTCGACCTCGTCGGCCAGCGTCAGCGTCACCGCCTCGCCGGTCCCGGCCGTCTCGACGACGCCGTCCGGCCCGTGGATTTCCTTGACCCGGCTTTCCCGCCCGCCCGGCATGACCATCACCGCGTCGCCGGGCTTGACCTCGCCGCCGACGATCGTGCCGGCAAAGCCGCGGAAGTCGAGATGCGGCCGGTTGACCCACTGCACCGGCAAACGGAACGCCGCGTCGGATGGCGCGAAGGTCGGCGGCTCGACGGTTTCGAGATGCGCGAGCAGCGTCCGCCCCCGGTACCAGGTCATGTTCGGCGAGGGCACCGCGATGTTGTCGCCGTTCTTCGCCGAGACCGGGATGAAGGCGATATCGGTGAAGCCGAAGGAGGGCAGGATCTCTTCGTAGTCGCGCTTGATCGCCTCGAAGCGATCTTCGGAGAAGTCGACGAGGTCCATCTTGTTGATCGCGACGACGACGCTCTTGATGCCCACCAGCGAGGTGATGAAGGAGTGCCGCCGGGTCTGCGGCAGGATGCCCTTGCGCGCGTCGACGAGGATCACCGCCAGTTCGGCCTGGCTCGCGCCGGTCGCCATGTTGCGGGTGTACTGCTCGTGGCCCGGCGTGTCGGCGATGATGAAGGCGCGGTTTCCGGTCGAGAAATAGCGATAGGCGACGTCGATCGTGATGCCCTGCTCGCGCTCGGCCGACAGGCCGTCGACCAGCAAGGCGAAATCGAGGTCGGTGCCGGTGGTACCGAACTTCTTCGAATCGCGCTTCAGGGTCTCCAGCTGGTCGTCGAAGACGGCGTTGGTCTCGTAGAGCAGGCGGCCGATCAGCGTCGACTTGCCGTCGTCCACCGAGCCGCAGGTGATGAAGCGCAGCAGCGACGCCGCGGGGGCGAGCGGCCCCGCAAGGGGATCGTCCGAAAGATCCTCGTCCGGTGCGGGACCGGCGAAGCGCTCGTCCTCGGCAATGATGGCCGGGTTGGCCACCGGGGCAAGCGAGGCGTCGACCGTCTCCAGCTTCTGGAGGTCGCGCTTCCTGGGCAGGGCGCCTGTCATCAGAAATAGCCTTCCTGCTTCTTCTCTTCCATCGAGGCGCCGGAATCCTGGTCGATGACCCGTCCCTGGCGCTCGGAGGTGCGCGAGCCGCGCATTTCGGCAATGACCTCGGGCAGCGACGCCGCCTGCGACGGCACGGCGCCGGTCAGCGGGTAGCAGCCGAGCGTACGGAACCGCACCATCATGGTCTCGATGCTCTCGCCGGGCTTGAGGGCCATGCGCTCGTCGTCGCGCATGATCAGTGCGCCGTCCCGCCGCACGATCGGGCGCGGCGCGGCGAAATACAGCGGCACGACGGGGATGTTCTCGATAGCGATGTAGTCCCACACGTCCTGCTCGGTCCAGTTGGACAGCGGGAAGACGCGGAAGCTCTCGCCCTTCTTCTTGCGGGTGTTGAACAGGCGCCAGGGCTCGGGCCGCTGGTTCTTGGCGTCCCAGCGATGCTCGGGCGTGCGCAGCGAGAAGATCCGCTCCTTGGCGCGGCTCTTTTCCTCGTCGCGCCGCGCGCCGCCGAAGGCGGCGTCGAACCGGTACTTGTCGAGCGCCTGCTTCAGCGCCTCGGTCTTCATCACGTCGGTATGGACGCGGCTGCCGGAATCGAACGGATTGATGCCGGCGCGCACGCCCTCCTCGTTGGTGTGGACGATGAGCTCGACGCCCAGATCCTTCACGTGCTGGTCGCGAAAGGCGATCATCTCGCGGAACTTCCACGTCGTGTCGACATGCAGCAGCGGGAAGGGCGGCTTGCCGGGGGCAAAGGCCTTCATCGCCAGATGCAACATCACGGCGGAGTCCTTGCCGATCGAATAGAGCATCACCGGATTGTCGGCGGTCGCCGCCACCTCGCGCAGGATGAAGATCGATTCGGCCTCGAGCCGCTGCAGATGGGTCATGGGCTTCATTGCGGCAGTCTTTCAAAAGCGGCATCGCCCTCGGCGGGGCGATGGTTGTCGGCGCGCACCGGCCGGCCGGCATCGTCGACGTGCAGGCCGCATTCGCGCTTGGTTTCTTCTTCCCACCACCAGCGGCCGGCCCGCTCCGGCTCGCCGGGCCGCAGGGCCCGCGTGCAGGGCGCGCAGCCGATCGACAGGAAATTCTTCGCGTGCAGCGCGTTGACCGGAACGCCGTTGGCCTTCGTGAAGTGGGCGATCGCGTCGCGCGACCAGTCGAAGATCGGGTTGGCCTTGACGAGGCCGCGAGCGCCGTCGAAGCCGACGAAGTCCATGTCGGCGCGGTTGGCCGACTGGTCGCGGCGCAGCCCGGTTATCCAGCCTGCAGCCCCGGCCAGCGCCCGGCCGAGCGGCTCGACCTTGCGGACGCCGCAGCAATTCTTGCGGAACTCCGGCGCGTAATAGAAGCCGTCGATGCCCTGGTCGTTGACCAGTTCCTCCAGCGCCTCGCCGCGCGGATACATGGCGCGGATGCGACGGCCGTATTTCTCCTCGGTCTCGCGCCAGAGCGCGTAGGTCTCGGGAAACAGCCGGCCGGTATCGAGCGTCTTCACCGTGATCGGCAGATCGTTGGAGAAGATCAGATGGGTGATCATCTGGTCCTCGATGCCGAGGCTGGTCGTGAACACGACGGGGCCGGGCACGTGCTCGGCCATCGCCGCGAGGCGCTCGAGCGGCGTCATGGCAGCGAAGCTGCCGTTGAATGCGGCGGCGAGTTCCCTCAATCGCTCGGACATCGCGTCAGCCTTTCCGGGCCGCGAGGCGTTGCTGGAGGATGCTGGCCTCCCGGGTTTCGTAACCGCTCTGGTAGCGGGCGCTGATCACGTCCTTGGCCGCCATCCACTGCTGCACCGGCTGGCGGTTGGCCATGGTCTGCGGCAGCTCGACCTCGTCGAAGCCGCAGGCCAGCGCATCGGCGAACTGGTCGGCGATCAGCGGGCCGGAAGCACGCAGGGTTCCGGCAAAGCCTTCCCGCCGCAGCCGCTTGGCCAGCGACAGGCCGCGCCCGTCGGAGAAGGACGGGAACTCGACGGCGATGAGGTCGGCGCTTGCGAAATACGGCACGATGTCTTCGACCGGTGTGCTGTTGGGCACCGACAGGCCGAAGCGGCGATTGGTGCTCGCGGCAAGGACGGCGCCGGCGAGCGCCAGCGGCACGAGGGCGGGCGACTCCACGGCAGCGGCCGCCTCGGCGGAATCGATCCGCACATAATCGTCGGACTTTTCGCCGGATGCGGTGATCAGGGTCATTCGGCGGGCTCCCGGACTGCCTGCCGCGCGGCGATGTAGTCCGCGAAGCCGGCCTTGAAGGGTTCGATCCCGGCGCGGCGGACGGTGTCGTTGAATGCCTCGCCGGCCTGGCGCTCACCGAGATAGATGTCGACGATGGTCTCGATCGCGCCGGGCACGTCCTCGGCGTCGATGCCGGGTCCGAGCCGCTCGCCGAGGGCCGCGCGCTCGGTGGCGTCGCCGCCGACGGTGATCTGGTAGTTCTCCTTGCCGGCCTTCTCGAGCCCGAGAATGCCGATGGCGCCGACATGGTGATGGCCGCAGGCATTGATGCAGCCGGAAATCTTGATCGGCAGCGGGCCGATGTCCTTCTGGCGTGCCTCGTCGGCAAAGGTCGTGGCGATCGCCTGGGCGATCGGGATCGACTTGGCGGTGGCCAGCGCGCAGTAGTCGAGCCCCGGGCAGGCGATGATGTCGGTGACGAGACCGGCATTGGCGGTGGCGAGGCCTGCAGCCTGCAGCGCCGCGAAGACTTCCCGGACATCGTCCTTGCGGACATGCGGCAGGACGAGATTCTGGGCGTGCGTCACCCGCAGCTCGCCGAACGACCAGTGCTCGGCGATATCGGCGAAGATACTCATCTGCTCGGCGCTCATGTCGCCGGGCACCTCGCCGACGGCCTTCAGCGAGACGGTCAGCGCGATGTAGCCCGGCTGCTTGTGGGCAAAGCCGTTCTGCTCGACGAAACGGTCGAGGGCGGGATCGGTGCGTCGCGCGGCGTCGAGAACCGGCGAGGTCTCGGGCAGTTCGTCATAGGCGGGCGGGGCGAAATAGGCGGCGATCCGCTCCAGCTCTTCCTGCGGCGCGTTGATCGTCGGGCCGTCGAGCCTGGCGTATTCCTCCTCGACGCGGCGGCGGAACTCGTCCTCGCCGGTCTCGTGGACGAGGATCTTCACCCGCGCCTTGTACTTGTTGTCGCGCCGTCCTTCCGAATTGTAGACGCGCATCACCGCCTCGAGATAGGCGAGCAGCTCGTGCTTGGGCAGGAAGTCGCGGACGATCTTGCCGATCATCGGCGTGCGCCCGAGCCCGCCGCCGACGACGATCTCGTAGCCGGTCTCGCCGGTCTCCGGATGGCGCTTCACCTTCAGGCCGATGTCGTGGACCATGATCGCCGCGCGGTCGTGCTCGGCGCCGGTGACGGCGATCTTGAACTTGCGCGGCAGCCAGACGAATTCCGGATGCAGGCTCGACCACTGGCGGATCAGCTCGGCCGTGGGGCGCGGATCCTCGACCTCGTCGGCCGCGACGCCGGCGAACTGGTCGGCGGTGACGTTGCGGATGCAGTTGCCGGAGGTCTGGATGCAGTGCATCTCGACATCGGCGAGGAGATCAAGGATTGCCGGCACGTCGCGCAGCTTCGGCCAGTTGAACTGCAGGTTCTGGCGCGTCGTGAAGTGGCCGTAGCCCTTGTCGTAGGTCTCGGCAATGACCGCCAGCTGGCGCAGCTGGCGCGAGCTCAGCGTGCCGTACGGCACCGCGATGCGCAGCATGTAGGCGTGGAGCTGGAGATAGAGGCCGTTCTTCAGCCGCAGCGGCTTGAACTCGTCGTCGGACAGCGAACCGTCGAGCCGGCGTTCCACCTGGCTGCGGAACTCGGCGACCCGCTCGCGCACGAAACGCTCGTCGAATTCGTCGTAGCGGTACATGGGCACTCCTGTCGTCTCGTGTGGGAAAGCTTCGCCGCCTTCCGCAATTCGTTCTGGCGACGCGCGATCGGCGGATCGGAAAGTCGATCAGACCGGCGTGGTGAACTCGGCCTGCTTGCCCATGTCCGGATGAATGGACGGGCCCTTCTGCCGCATGGCGTCGCGAAAGTGCCGGGCGCGCGGCAGGCCGGTGCTCGCCAGGTCGACGGGCACCAGATACGGATCGACCACCAGATTGGCGGCGAAGGCCGCCTTGCCCTCGGCTTCCATGGTCGCGGCGCTCTCGGCGTCGAAGGCGATGCGCGCGGCGGACGGGTCGAGCGTCCAGCCGGATTCGGCGAGAAACACGACGTCGCCGTCGAGAAGGTGGTTCGCCATCAGGATCGCTGGCAGGGTGTCACCCCTGACCTTGGATCCGGCCCGGTGTTCGGCGGCCATCGGCGTCTCCCGCTTGCAGTCAAAACGATCGCGCCGCCGCGATGCGGGACGCCAGCCCTTTGATAGGCCGAATGTCGTTTCGTCGCGGCGGCGAGGATTGCCTTGTGGGCCAGCCAAGGGAAAGAATTTGCTGCCGGACGCCCAAGCGGCGACCGATTCCGTTCCCGACTGGCAAAACGCCTCAGATCGCCTCGCCCTGCAGCAGGCGCGGCGAGGGGCCCTTGGTCAGGCCGGCGGCCTGGCCGATGAAGAATTCCTTCAGCGGCGGGGCGCGGTCGACCAGCGACAGGCCGAAGGAGCGGGCGGCGCGCAGCAAGCGGCTGTCGTTGGAGAATAGTCGGTTCAGGATGTCGGTGGTGATGCCCATCTGCACGGTGTCGAAGCGCCGCCAGCGCTGGTAGGTCTCCAGCACGTCGAGCGCGCCGATATCGAGCCCCAGGCGCTCGGCCTCGACGACGGTCTGGGCAAGGGCTGCGGCATCCTTGAATCCGAGATTGAGGCCCTGGCCGGCGATCGGGTGGATGCCGTGGGCCGCGTCCCCGGCCAGCGCGATGCGCGGCCGGACGAAGTCGCGGGCGAGCGTCAGCCCGAGCGGGAAGGCGCGGCGTCCGCCTTCGACGGTCAGCGCGCCGAGCTTGTGGCCGAAGCGCCGCTCGAGTTCCATCTCGAACAGCAAATCGTCGGAAGCGACGAGCCGCTCGGCCTCTCTGGTCGGCTCGGTCCAGACCAGCGACGAGCGGTTGCCCTTGAGCGGCAGGATGGCGAAGGGGCCGGAGGGCAGGAAATGCTCCTCGGCGCGCCCCTCGTGCGGGCGCTCGTGCCTGACCGTCGCGACGATGCCGGACTGGCCGTAGTCCCAGTGGACGGTCCGGATGCCGGCCATGTCGCGGATCTTCGAGCGAACGCCGTCGCAGGCGACGAGCAGACGGGCATCGATCGTGCCGCCATCGGCGAGGCGGACGGCGATCGAGGCCAGGCCGGATTCGATGCCCGAGACGGCGACCGACTGGCGGATCGTCACGCCGAGGGCATCGGCGCGCTTGCGCAGGGCCTCGTTCAGGTCGGCGTTGGGCAGCATGTGGGCGAAGGGCTCGCCGGGCTTGGCCTCGCCGCCAAAGGTCAGGAAGACCGGCCGCACCGGGTCGGACGTGCGGGAATCGGTGACGATCATCTCGGTGATCGGCTGCGCTTCGTCGCGCACCGTGTCCCATATCTGCAGGCGCTCGAGCATGCGGATCGCCGCGGCGGCGACGGCGGAGGCGCGCTCGTCCTTGCGCCAGACGCCGTCGGGCGCGGCGTCGACGACGACGATCGACAGATGTGGCGCGGCGTCGGCGATCGCCACCGCCGTCGTCAGCCCGACATAGCCGGCGCCTGCTATGACGATGTCGGCCCGCTCGTGCGCCGGTCGATCGGTCGTGTCGCTCATGCCATTCTCCTCCTCGCGGGCCGATGCGGCCCCGGTGCGACGGCTTGACGATCCCGCGCCCCTGGTGCAACGCCGCAGGTAAGCGGGCGGGGCGGCGCCCGCAACCGCGGAGTAAGACTAGTATGACGACGGCCGTTGAAAAGCTCCTGACGACGCTCGACCTCGAACGGCTCGAGGAAAACCTCTTCCGCGGCACCAGTCCGGACCAGAGCTGGCAGCGGGTGTTCGGCGGCCAGGTGATCGCGCAGGCGTTGGTCGCGGCGCAGCGCACCGTACCGGCGGAGCGCCACTGCCACTCGCTGCACTCCTATTTCATGCGGCCCGGCGACCCGGCGGCGCCGATCATCTACGACGTCGACCGGATCCGTGACGGCGGTTCGTTCACCACGCGCCGCGTCGTGGCGATCCAGCACGGCCACGCGATCTTCTCGCTCTCGGCCTCCTTCCAGAAGGACGAGCCGGGCTTCGACCATCAGGCGCCGATGCCGGACGTGCCGCTTCCGGACGATCTGCCGCACGGCCAGGCGATCACCGAGACGATCCTCAAGCACGCGCCCGAGCCGGTGCGCCGCTACTGGCAGCGGCCGCGGCCGATCGAGTTCCGGCCGGTGTCGTTCGACCATTATGTCACTACCGACAAGCTCGAGCCGTTCCAGCAGGTCTGGGTACGCTGCTCAGGCGACATCGGCACGGACCGCGACCTTAACACCGCGGTGCTCGCCTATATCTCGGACATGACGCTGCTCGACACGGCGCTGTTCGCGCACGGCCTGTCGGTGTTCAACGACAAGGTGCAGGCGGCGAGCCTCGACCACGCGATGTGGTTCCACCGGCCGGCGCTCGCCTCGGAATGGCTGCTCTATTCGCAGGACAGCCCGTCCTCCTCCGGTGCACGGGGACTGACCCGTGGCTCGCTCTTTGCCCTCGACGGCACGCTGGTCGCCTCGGTGGCACAGGAAGGGCTCATCCGACCACGTCGTACGCAACCTGCATAATCTGCAGGCATAAATCCCGAGTCCGACGGTTTATTGTGCATCGACGCCCTGCCTCATTCAAAGGCAGGGCGTGTTTCGGCCATGTTTTCGCTTCCGGCGCGCCCATTTTCGCCGCGCAGCCCGTTTGGCACGCGCCTTGATTACCCTTGAGTCAGTCACCGTGCGGGCGCTCCGCCCCATCCGGCGGTTGGCTCAACTCGGCGGCCGTGCCACGGCGGCCGTCAAAGCTGCGAGGTGAACATGAAAATTGTGATGGCGATCATCAAGCCATTCAAGCTTGACGAGGTCCGCGAGGCGCTGACGAGCGTCGGCATCCAGGGCCTCACCGTGACTGAAGTAAAGGGATATGGCCGGCAGAAGGGGCACACCGAGATCTACCGCGGCACCGAATATGCCGTCAGCTTCCTGCCGAAGCTGAAGATCGAGGTGGCGGTGCCGGTCGACATGGTCGAACGGGCCGTCGAGGCGATCCAGGTTGCCGCCAAGACCGGCCAGATCGGCGACGGCAAGATCTTTGTCTTCAGCATCGACTCCGCCGTGCGCATCCGCACCGGCGAGATCGATGTGAACGCACTTTGAGAGCGGGGACGCATCATCACATGACCTTCAGAAAAACACTCACACTTGCCGGCGTCTTCGTCGGCCTGGCCGCCACCGCGGCCTTCGCCCAGGACGCGGCGCCCGACGTCGCCGTGGTCGCTGCCGAAGCCGCCGCGCCCGCGCCAGCCGTGCAGCCGGATGTCACCTACATCTTCAACACGCTGCTGTTCCTCATCGGCGGCTTCCTGGTGATGTTCATGGCAGCCGGCTTCGCCATGCTGGAAGCCGGCCTCGTGCGTTCCAAGAACGTCTCGATGCAGTGCCTGAAGAATGTCGCGCTCTACGCGATCGCCGGTATCATGTACTGGGTTGTCGGCTACAACCTGATGTATACGGGCGTCGATGGCGGCTACATCGGTTCCTTCGGCCCCTACGCCTTTGATCCGGTCGGCGGCGACAATCTCGCCACAGGCTATTCGACCGCCTCGGACTGGTTCTTCCAGATGGTGTTCGTCGCGGCGACCGCGTCGATCGTCTCCGGTACGCTCGCCGAGCGCATCCGGCTGTGGCCGTTCCTGCTGTTCACCGCCATCCTCACCGGCATCATCTACCCGATCTCCGGTTCGTGGCAGTGGGGTGCCGGCTGGCTCTCGGAAATGGGCTTCTCCGACTTCGCGGGCTCGACGATCGTTCACTCGGTCGGCGGCTGGGCAGCACTCGCGGGTGCCATCCTTCTCGGTGCACGCAAGGGTCGTTTCGGGGCTGACGGCCGCGGCATCGCGATGCCGGGATCCTCGATCCCGCTCGCCACGCTCGGCACGTTCATCCTTTGGCTCGGCTGGTTCGGCTTCAACGGCGCCTCGCAGCTCGCCATGGGAACGATCACCGACGTCACCGACGTGTCGAGGATCTTCGCCAACACCAACTTCGCGGCCGCAGGCGGCGTGGTTGCGTCGATGATCCTTCTGCAGGTCATCTACAAGCGGGTCGACGTCACGATGGTGCTCAACGGCGCCCTCGCGGGTCTCGTCTCGATCACCGCAGAGCCATTGGCGCCTTCGCCGCTGGCGGCGATCCTGATCGGCGCTGTCGGCGGCGTCATCGTCGTGGTGGCCGTGCCGCTGCTCGACAAGCTGAAGATCGACGACGTGGTCGGGGCAATCCCGGTCCATCTCTTCGCCGGTATCTGGGGGACCCTCGCGGTGCCGCTGACCAACGCGGATGCGAGCTTCGTCACCCAGCTGATCGGCGTCGTTTCCTATGGTGTCTTCGCCTTCTTCGGGAGCCTCATCGTCTGGGGGATCATCAAGGCGGTGATCGGCATCAGGGTGAGCGAAGAGGAAGAGGCCCTGGGCCTCGACCGGACAGAGATCGGCGTCGAAGCCTATCCGGAGTTCACGGGCGCCCGCGGCTGACGCGCCAGCGACCATCGAACGACGAAACGAAGAGGAGGGGGCCCACGGGCCCCCTTTTTCGTGGGTCCGGAGGATCCCGGTTTCGTGATCGAGTGCTGCGAAAACAGGCAAGCTGCCGCCGCAAGCGGCAACTGCCGGTCGCCAAAGATGCTCAGTTCCCCTTACCGCAGGCCTTTTCGTCGTAGCATTGAAGCCGGATTGATCTGGCACGGCTCTTGTTTAACGATCCACGGGACGCAGCGGATGCGCCCGGGCAAGCCCGCCATTCGGGCTCTGTTGGAAAGTCAAAGCTCATGTCGGGATCACTTCGATTGTTTCGGCAGCTGGCCGCCGCCGGCGCCTGCCTCGGTGCCGTCGCGACCCTGGCTTCGGCCGCCGGGCCGGCCTTCGCTCAGGACGCCGCGGCCACCGCTGCCGCGCCGGCCGCCGAAGTCGCTCCCGTCGTCGACAAGGGCGACGTCGCCTGGATGATGACCGCGACGCTCCTCGTCCTGTTCATGACCATGCCGGGCCTGGCGCTGTTCTACGGCGGCCTGGTCCGCGCCAAGAACATGCTGTCGGTGCTGATGCAGTGCACGATCATCACCGGCGTGGTGATGATCGTCTGGGTGCTCTGGGGCTATTCCTTCGCCTTCGGCGGCGGGACCAGCCCGTATTGGGGCGGGCTCGGCAAGCTGTTCCTCGCCGGCGTGACGGTCGATTCCACCTCCGCGACCTTCAGCGACGGCGTCGCCATCCCGGAATATCTCTTCATCGCCTTCCAGATGACCTTCGCGGTGATCACCCCGGCGCTGATCGTCGGGGCGTTCGCGGAGCGGATCCGTTTCTCGGCCGTGGTGCTGTTCACCATCCTCTGGGTCACCTTCGTCTACTTCCCCATCGCGCACATGGTGTGGGACGGCTCGGGCCTGATCTTCAACTGGGGCGCGCTCGATTTCGCCGGCGGCACCGTCGTCCACATCAATGCCGGCGTTGCCGCGCTGGTCGGCTGCCTGTTCGTCGGCAAGCGCACCGGGCTCGGCCGTGACAACATGGCGCCGCACTCGATGACGCTGACCATGGTCGGCGCCTCGATCCTCTGGGTCGGCTGGTTCGGCTTCAACGCCGGCTCGAACCTCGAATCGACGTCGGGTGCTGTGCTGGCGATGCTGAACACCTTCACCGCGACCGCCGGCGCGCTGGTCGCGTGGTGCCTCATCGAATCGACGATGCGCGGCAAGGCCTCGATGCTGGGCGCCGCTTCCGGCATCGTCGCCGGCCTTGTCGCGGTGACGCCGGCCTGCGGCACGATCGGTCCGGTCGGGGCGATCGTCCTCGGCGCGCTGGCCAGCGGCTGCTGCTACTTCTTCGTCTCGGTGGTGAAGAACAGGCTCGGCTACGACGACAGCCTCGACGTGTTCGGCATTCATGGCGTCGGCGGCATCGTCGGGGCGATCGGGACGGGCATCTTCACCGCGCCGTGGCTCGGCGGCACCGGCGCGGAGGATTTCTCGATCCTCGGCCAGACGACGATCCAGTTCTGGGCCGTGCTCGTCACCGTCGTGTGGTGCGGCATCGTCTCGGCGATCCTGTTCAAGCTCGTCGACCTGGTCGTCGGCCTGCGCCCCACCCCGGAGCAGGAACGCGAAGGCCTCGACCTCAGCTATCACGGCGAGGCCGCCTACCACGCCTGAGCGGAGCTACGCGGACAACGTAAAGGGACGGGCGAGCGATCGCCCGTCCCTTCGCGTTTGGCGTGGTCAACCTGCCCCCCGAAGGACAGGTGCTTGGCCCGCCCGCCGCGCTGAAGTCCGTAAGGCCCTCTTAAGCTTAAGCGGGTCTTAACCTCGCCCTCCTAGTCTCGCGGCAAGCAGCGGACCCGCCCGGCGCGGCAGGGTTCGAGGAGTCGAGACAGGGCGATGGCAATGGCACAGACGGCGGCGCGCGACGGGGAAACCTCCTTCATCCGGCGGCAGGGCGAGATCGCGGGCGCGGCGGGCCTGCTGGGCCTCGCCGCCTATCTGGGCGTCGCCTGCGCGACCTGGACGGTGACCGATCCCTCGCTCAGCCAGTCGAACCAGAACATGGTGGAGAACTGGGCGGGCTCCTCCGGCGCCATCGTCGCCGACCTCGCCATGCAGGTGTTCGGGCTCGCCGCCGCGCTCCTCGTCGCATTGCCGGCGATCTGGGGGCTGATCCTTCTGTCCGGACGCAGCATCGACCATATCTGGCGCCGCGCCTGGTACGGCGTCGCCGGAATCGTGCTGGCCGCCGCGGCGCTCGGTTGCCTGCCGGCGCCGGAAGGCTGGCCGCTGCCGATCGGCCTCGGCGGCGTCGCCGGCGACATCGTGCTGAAATTCCCGGCGCTCGCCACCGGCGCGTTCCCGGAAGGCTTCCTGGCGGTCGTGCTGGCGCTGATGATGGCCGCGCCGGCCGCCTGGCTGTTCCTCAACGGTGCCGGCCTGATCGATCGCCGCGAGGCCGTGGCGGCGCCGGCCGGACGCCGCGCGGCGCCGCAGGACGACGTCGATGACGAGGATCCCGGCGAAAGCCGCTTCGCGCTGCTGTTCGGCGCGCTCGCCCACACCGCCTACTCGGCCCGCTCGGCGATCGGCCGCCGGCTCGAGGCGCGTCGCGCCGCCAAGGCCCCGCGCGAGTTCGGCGACCGCTTCGACGACTGGCAGGACGAGGACGATCTCGACGCCCCGGTGCCCGCGGCACAGCCGCGCGCCGCGCAGCGCGAAATCCGCGTGTCCGTACCCGAGCCGACGGACAACGAATATTACGACCCGATGGACGGCGACGACGCCGTGCCGGACTATGCCGAAACCGCTTCCGACCCCCGATCGGACATGCCCTGGGACGCGGCGGACGGGGATGCGGATGCGACCCCCGACTTCGACGACGACGCCTTTGTCATCGGACCGGGCGACCGCGTGTCGCCAAATGCGGCGCCGATCGCCGAGGAGCAGGGGGGCTGGCGCGGTCTCCTCGCCGGCAACATCGTCGCCTTCCCAGGCCGCCGCAAGGCCGAGACGCCGGCCGGCAACGGTGCCGCGGCCGGTGCTGCGCGCACAGCAGCGCCGGCGCGCGAGCCGGCTTCCCGGCCCGCCGAGCCTGCCGCTCGGGTCGTGCCGCAGGCCACCATCACCGCCGAACAGCGCAAGCTGCGCAGCGGCTCCGGTCGGGCCGTCGCCCTGCAGCCCGCCGCGGGCCGTGCCCAGGCGGTGCCGTTCATCCTGCCGTCGGTGGATTTCCTGACCCCGCCCAAGCCGCGCAGCCGCGACTCCTCGCTGTCGCCGGAGGTGCTGCAGGAGAACGCCCGGCTGCTCGAGGGCGTACTGGAGGATTTCGGCGTCAAGGGCGAGATCATCGAGGTTCGGCCGGGTCCGGTCGTCACCCTCTACGAGCTGGAGCCGGCGCCCGGCATCAAGTCGAGCCGCGTCATCGGCCTCGCCGACGACATTGCTCGCTCGATGAGCGCCATCGCGGCGCGCGTCGCGGTCATTCCCGGCAAGAATGCCATCGGCATCGAGCTGCCGAACCAGCGGCGCGAGACGGTGTATTTCCGCGAGATGATCGCCTCGGAGAGCTTCATCCAGAACAAGAGCCGGCTGGCGCTGGCGCTCGGCAAGACGATCGGCGGCGAACCGGTGATCGCCGACCTCGCCAAGATGCCGCATCTCCTCGTCGCCGGCACCACCGGCTCCGGCAAGTCGGTGTCGATCAACACGATGATCCTGTCGCTGCTCTACCGGCTGACGCCGGCCGAGTGCCGGATGATCATGATCGACCCGAAGATGCTCGAACTCTCCGTCTATGACGGCATCCCGCATCTGCTCGCCCCGGTCGTCACGGATCCGAAGAAGGCGGTCGTCGCGCTGAAATGGACGGTCAAGGAGATGGAAGACCGCTACCGCAAGATGTCGAAGGTCGGCGTGCGCAACATCGACGGCTTCAACACGCGGGTGCGCCAGGCGCTGGAGAAGGGCGAGACGATCTCCCGGACGGTTCAGACCGGCTTCGACCGCGAGAGCGGCGAGCCGATCTTCGAGACCGAGGAGTTCGACCTCGAGCCGCTGCCGTTCATCGTCGTTATCATCGACGAGATGGCGGACCTGATGATGGTCGCCGGCAAGGACATCGAGGGCACGGTGCAGCGCCTCGCCCAGATGGCGCGTGCCGCCGGCATCCACGTCATCATGGCGACGCAGCGCCCCTCGGTCGACGTCATCACCGGCACGATCAAGGCGAACTTCCCGACCCGCATCTCCTTCCAGGTGACCTCGAAGATCGACTCCCGCACCATCCTGCAGGAGCAGGGGGCCGAGCAGCTGTTGGGCATGGGCGACATGCTGTTCATGGCTGGCGGCGGGCGCATCCAGCGCGTGCACGGCCCGTTCGTCGACGATGCCGAGGTCGAGGACATCGTCCGGCATCTGAAGTCGCAGGGCGTGCCGGACTATCTCGACGCGATCCTCGAGGATGACGACGAAGACGGCGGGGCTGCAGGCGGCGCTTCCGGCAGCGGGGCCGGCGGCGGCGACGTCGACGAGGGCGCCGACCTCTACGACCAGGCCGTGGCGGTGGTACTGCGCGACGGCAAGGCCTCGACCTCCTACGTCCAGCGGCGGCTGTCGATCGGCTACAACCGCGCCGCCTCGATCATCGAACGGATGGAGAAGGAAGGCATCGTCGGGCCGGCCAACCATGCCGGCAAGCGCGAGATCCTGGTGCCGACCGAAGACGACCGGATGTAGGCCGGGCCGTCGCCATTCGCGCGCCCCATTGCGCCGCCATGGTGGCCTCCCGACATAACGGAAAGCCACGACCTTTCGGGTCGTGGCGACGCAAGGGCGACTTCGAAAGGGAAGCCTCGACCATCATGGCCATCAACAGCATTTTTCCCCGCAACGGGCGCCGTCTCGTCGCAGTCCTTTCCGCCGCCTTCGTCGCCGTCGCGACGCTGCTGCCGCTGGGCGCTACTCCCGTCGCAGCACAGTCCAGCGCCGCCGCGCAGCGGATCGCCGACCATTTCTCCAGCGTCCAGTCGATGCACGGCTCGTTCATCCAGTTCGATCCGAACGGACGGCAGACCGAGGGCAAGTTCTTCATCGAGCGGCCGGGCAAGGTGCGGTTCGATTATTCGTCGACCCCGCTGCGGGTGATCGCCGACGGATCGAACGTCGCGATCAACAACAGCAAGCTCAACACCTGGGATCTCTATCCGCTGTCGAAGACGCCGCTGAAGCTGCTGCTCGACCAGCGGATCGACCTGTCGGCGGCGAACATCCAGAGCGTCAGGGAAGAGCCTGACCTGACGACGATCGTCATGGGCGACAAGTCGGTCTTCGGTACGTCGCGCATCACCATGATGTTCGACCCCAAGACCTACGAACTCAAGCAGTGGACGATCCGCGACCAGCAGGGCAAGGACACCTCGGTGATGATCTACGACGTCCAGCAGGGTGGCAGGATCGAGGCTTCGGCGTTCCAGATCCCCTACACCGCGATCAGCCAGGGCCAGACCGGCAACTGACGGTCAGGCCGCGAAGAAGGCCTCGAGCGAGCGGAGCGTCTCATCGGGCGCTTCCTCGACGATGAAGTGGCCGGCGTCGATGGCATGACCTTCGAGCCGGCCGCACCAGGGCTCCCAGACCTCCAGCGGGTCGTGACCCTCGCCGGCGATGCCGGCCGAACCCCACAGCACCAGTGTCGGCGCCGTGATCCGGCGACCGCGATCCCGGTCCTCCCGGTCGAGCTGCCAGTCGATCGTCGCGCCGGCCCGGTAGTCGTTGCAGGTAGCGGCGATGGTCGTGGGCCTTGCGAAGGCGTGCCGGTATTCGTCCAGCGCGGCGGGGTCGAACGCGTCGAGCGTATTGGTCTTGGTCCAGCTGGCAATCGTGTGATCGAGGAACATCACGGGAGCGGCGCCGATCAGAGTCTCCGGGAAAGGCGCGGGCTGTGCGAGGAACAGCCAGTGATAGACCTTCATCGCTGACGTCGCGTCCATCCGCTCCCAGACCTCCGCCACCGGCACGATGTCCAACACCGCCAGTCTCTCCACCCGCTCCGGCATGTCCAGCGCCATCCGATAGGCGACGCGGGCACCGCGGTCGTGCCCGGCGACGGAGAAGCGCTTGTGGCCAAGCGCCTGCATTACCGCGGCGCAGTCGCGCCCCATCGCGCGCTTGGAGTAAACCAGGTTGTCCGGCGTGGTCGGCGGAGCGGACGAGCGGCCATAGCCGCGCAGATCCGGGATGACGACGGTGAACCGTTCGGCAAGCCGTGGCGCGATGCGGGCCCACATGGCGCCGGTCTGCGGGTAGCCATGCAGCAGGAGGAGCGGCGGGCCGTCCCCGGCGACGCGCACGAAGATGTCGGCGCCGTCGCCGCTGATCGTCTTCGTCTCGAAACCTTCGAACATCCCGGTCACCTTGCCAACGCCTGCGAGCGATGACATCGGCCCCTTGCCGGCGTCGGCAAGGGTTGCGGTATCGCCGGTGCGGCCATAAGCCGGGCAGAACATCAGCCGGACCCCGCCAATGCCCTTTTCCATCGCCACCTGGAACATCAACTCCGTGCGGCTGCGCCTGCCGCTGGTCGAGCGCCTGCTGCGCGACCACGCGCCGGATGTCCTCTGCCTGCAGGAGACCAAGTGCCCTAACGACCAGTTTCCGGAAAAGGCGTTCCGGGCGCTCGGCTATGAGCACATCGCCCTGCACGGGCAGAAGGGCTATCACGGCGTCGCGACGATCTCGCGGGTGCCGTTCGAGGACATCGTACGCCAGGATTTCTGTGCCGTCGGGGACGCACGGCATCTGTCGACGCGGCTGGTGGCCGGCGATCGCCGCATCCGCATCCACAATCTCTACGTCCCGGCGGGCGGCGACGAGCCGGATCCGGCGATCAACCCGAAGTTTCGCCACAAGCTCGATTTCGTCGAGGAGCTGCGGCTGATGAACGCCGAGGCCGAGCCCGGCGTCTCGGCGCTGCTCGTCGGCGACCTCAACATCGCGCCGCTCGAGGCCGATGTCTGGTCGCACAAGCAGCTGCTCAAGGTGGTCTCGCACACGCCGATCGAAACCGAGGGCCTGTTGCGCGCGCAAGGCGAGGGGAACTGGACCGACATGATGCGCCGGCATGTTCCGGAGGGCGAACTCTTCACCTGGTGGAGCTATCGCAACCGCGACTGGACGATCTCCAATCGTGGCCGCCGGCTGGACCATGTCTGGGGCTCGCACGATCTCGCGCCGCAGCTGGAAACCGTCGAGATTCTCAGCGAGGCGCGCAGCTGGGACAGGCCGTCCGACCACGTGCCGGTGATCGCCCGCTTCGCCGACACGCCGGCGTGACCCGCCGCTTGTTGCGGCTATGATCGACATGACGTAGCGTCATTTTCAGGTCGCCGAGGGATGGCGGCGCGGGAGGCCCCGTATGCGCAAGCGCCTGATCGTGTGTTTCGACGGCACCTGGAACAACGCCGACGATATCGACGAAACCGACGAGAGCGGGAAAAGGGCGACCAACGTCCAGCGGATCGCCCGCGCGGTGCGCGGCAACAGCGGCGACATCCAGCAGATCGTCCTCTATCTGCGCGGCGTCGGCTCGACCGGAACGCAGATCGATCGGTTGGTGGCTGGCGCGACCGGCGCAGGGGTCGAAGACAATATCCGCTCCGCCTACATGTTCCTGGCGCAGAACTATCGCCCGGCCCGCAAGGAAGACGGCCATGATGTTCCGGCGGACGAGATTTTCCTGTTCGGCTTTTCGCGCGGCGCCTTCTCGGTGCGGAGCCTCGCCGGCTTCATCTCGAGTGCCGGCCTGCTGAAGCGGCAGCGGCTCGGGGATCTGCGCCGCGCCTGGACCTATTATCGGACGGAGGGAAAGCGATCGTCGAAAGATTTCTGCGAAGTCCACAAGAGCGACTGCCACCACGACCCGGAGATCACCTTCGTCGGGGTCTGGGACACGGTCGGCGCGCTTGGCATTCCCAGGAGCATCGTTGGGCTGCAGCTCGATTCCTCGCACGAGTTCCACGATACGACGCCCTCGAAGATCGTCGCCAACGCCTTTCATGCGCTGGCGATCGACGAATATCGCGACGAGTACGTCCCGACCCTCTGGACCGGCAAGGTGCCGAAGGGCGCCACCGTCGAACAATGCTGGTTCGCCGGTGCGCACTCGGATGTCGGCGGCGGCTATGCCGACCGAACGCTTGCCGATATCCCGCTGGTCTGGATGGCCCGCAAGGCGGAGCAGTGCGGACTGGCGCTGCAATGGCAGGACGAGGATCGGCCGGCCGAGCCGCTCTTGCCGGACGACGCGACCCTCGATCCGCGCGCCCCGCAGCACGAATCGCGCTTCAACTTCTCCCGCAAGGATCGCCTGACGCCGACGATCCGACAGATCCAGGGTGCGGCCTTCAAGACGAGTTTCCTCGAGCGCGCCTATGTGCCGAGCGACGAAAAGGGAAAACCGCTGACGCCGATCAACGAGACGGTCCACCCGTGCGCGGTCAAGCGTTTCGGCAAGAAGGTGGCGGTCGTGCTCGACGACGACGGAGACATCGAGATCATTTCCTACGCGCCGAAAAATCTCGCTGCGGCGCTCAAGAAGACGGTCTAGTCGCGGAAGCGGCCTTCCAGGTCGCCGATGCGGCGGGTCATGTCGGCCAGGTCCTCGCGCAGCCGGGCCTGCAGGCCGTGGGCAAACTCGGGAAATTCCTCGAGCATGCGGCGAAACAGCGGCCGGCCGATGCGGATCAGGTCGCAATCGGTCTCGGCCTTGGCGCTGGCCGGCCGGACGGTTTCGGTGAGCAAAGCGAGTTCGCCGAGAAGGTCGCCAGGTCCGAAGACGCCGATGTGCTTTTCGCGCTCGGGACGCCCGCGGGTCAGGACGACGCTGCCCGTCGCGATGACGAAGCCGGCGTCGGCGCGGGCTGCCTCGCGATAGACGAATTCGCCGGCGCGCAGCCGGCGGTGCTCCGCGCCGAAGGCGAGAAGGCGCAGCTGCTCGGTTTCCAGATCATCGAAAAGGCGGACCTTCCGCAGTACGGCGATGTCGCTTTCCAGGCTCATCTCGTCTGCGACCCGTCCCTCGTTCCTCGCCCGTGCGGCTGCCATCCGTCCCGGACAAAGTCTCGGGTCAAGCGTAGCGGCAACAGCGCATGGTCACCGACAAGCGTCGATGGCGCACGATGCCTGGAATCACAGTGATCGTTAAAAATGAAGATAAGTGCAACGAGGCCGCGGGCGGCGGCATCGCGCTCACGCGCCGATGCTCATGCGGGCAGGGCAGCCACCTGGGTCAGGGGACGAGCTTGTAGCCGCCGGACTCGGTAACGAGGATCCGGGCGTTGGACGGATCCGGCTCGATCTTCTGGCGCAGCCGGTAGACATGGGTCTCCAGCGTGTGGGTGGTGACGCCGGAATTGTAGCCCCATACCTCTTCCAGAAGGATGTCGCGGGTGATCACCCGGCGATCGGCGCGGTAGAGATAGCGGATGATCGCCGTCTCCTTTTCCGTCAGCCGGATCTTGCCGCCCTTGTCGTCGACCAGGAGCTTCTGGCTCGGCTTGAAGACGTAGGGGCCGACCTGGAAGGTCGCATCCTCGCTCTGCTCGTGCTGGCGCAGTTGCGCCCGGATGCGGGCAAGCAGCACGGCGAAGCGGAAGGGCTTGGTGACGTAGTCGTTGGCCCCGGCTTCCAGTCCGAGAATGGTGTCGGAATCGGTGTCCTGGGCGGTGAGGATGATGATCGGCGACTTGAAGCCGCTCTTGCGCAGCACCTTCACCGCTTCGCGCCCGTCCATGTCGGGAAGGCCGACATCCATGACGACCAGATCGATCAGGCCGGCGCGTGCCGTATTGATCGCCCTGGTGGCATTAGGCTCGTTGAGAACCGTGAACTCTTCGTGCAACGCCAGCTGTTCGGCCAGAGTCTGCCGGAGATCGTCGTCGTCATCGACAATGAGAATGCTGCGTGCGCTCATGCGGAGTCGTCGTCCGGTCCTGGTGAGCCGTGCCCTCTGCGAGCCCGGTTGCCTGTAATATTTCGTGAGTGCAGATAGGCGTTTTTCTTCATTCGTCAGGGGGACGGGGACAAATGCGGCCAAAAAATCGTCTGATCGTGGTGCGTCGGGCACCCGGTGCACCGCAGCGAGGGATTCTCTCGGCCGGCAATCTGCGGCTGGCTTGCGCGCTCGGGCGAGCCGGCACGACGATCTTCAAGCGGGAGGGCGACGGTTCGACGCCGGTTGCGACCATAGACCTCATCTCGGCCTGGCACCGGCCCGGCCGGATGCGCTTGCCGGCGACGCGTCTGCCGGTTCGCCGTATCCGCAGCGGCGTCGACGGATGGTGCGACGCACCGACGCATGCCGCCTACAACCGCCCGGTCCGGCTGCCCTTTCCGGCCAGCGCCGAAAGCATGGCGCGGGCGGATAGGCTCTATGATTTCGTCGTGGTGCTCGACTGGAACATGCGGCGCCGGGGGCGCGGTCGTGGCAGCGCGATCTTCCTCCACATTGCCCGACCCGGCTACCCGCCAACCGCCGGCTGCGTCGCGGTTTCGCCGGCCGACATGCAGCGGTTGTCGCCATTCCTTTCGCCCGGGACGCGGCTGCGGGTGGAGCGCTAGATCACGTTCCCGTCAGGCGATCGTGATCGTACCGCACGAGGCAGCCTGAGGCGGCGATCGCTTGCAGTCGAGCAAAACGACCATCGCGAAGCCGGGGGTTACACGTGCAACCGGGGCGCGGTTGCCGAGTTGCGGAAGGAAGCCTCGACGCCAGTTGGGCCGGTACGACGCGCATCGCCATCGAAAGGGACCCCGCCATGGACCGCAGCGAGATCACCGACAAGCCGACGATCGAGCCTTACGACGAGCCGACCGGCGGTTGGGGCTCGGTGAAGTCGCTGGTGTCCCATGCCGCGGGCGAGGGCCTGCTCGCCTCGACGCTGTGGTCGACGCTGCAGAAGCAGAACAAGGCGGATGGCTATGCCTGCGTCTCCTGCTCCTGGGCCAAGCCCGCCAAGCCGCGCGCCTTCGAATATTGCGAAAATGGCGCCAAGGCGACGATCTGGGAGATCACGCCGAAGCGCTGCGACCGCGAGTTCTTCGCCAGGCACCGGGTCAGCGACCTCCTGAACTGGACCGACCACGAGCTGGAGAAGCAGGGCCGGCTCACCACGCCGATGCGCTACGACAAGAGCCTCGACCAATACGTGCCGGTGACGTGGGCCGATGCGTTCCGTGAGATCGGCGCCGAGCTGAACCAGCTCGATCCGACATCGGTGGTCTTCTACGTCTCCGGCCGCGCCTCGCTCGAGGCCTCGCACATGTGGCAGCTGTTCAGCCGGATCTACGGGTCCAACAACCTGCCCGACTCCTCGAACATGTGTCACGAATCGACCTCGGTCGGCCTGCCGGAATCGATCGGCTCGCCGGTGGGCACGGTGACGATCGAGGATTTCGATCAGTGCGACATGATGTTCTTCTTCGGCCACAACACCGGGACGAACGCACCGCGGCTGCTGCACTGGGTGCATGACGCCCGCAAGCGCGGCGTGCCGGTGATCACCTTCAACCCGCTGCCCGAGCGCGGGCTGATGCGCTTCAAGAACCCGCAATCGCCGATCGAGATGCTGAGCCCCGACGAGGGGGTGAAGATGTCGAGCGACTATTTCCAGCTGAATGGCGGCGGCGACATCGCCGCGATGACCGGCATCGGCAAGGCGCTGCTCGACCTCGACGATACGGCGAAGGCCGCCGGCAAGAAGCGCGTCCTCGACACGGCCTTCATCGAGGAGCACTGCCACGATTTTGCAAGCTTCGAGGCCTTCCTGCGCGCCGCCGACTGGGGCGAGATCGAGCGCTGCTCCGGCATGACACGTGACGACCTCGAGCATGTCGCCCGGGTGTATTCCAAGGCCGAGAAGGTCATCGCCAATTACGGCATGGGCCTCACCCAGCACCGGCATGGCATCGAGAACGTGCAGATGCTGGTCAATCTCCTGCTGATGCGCGGCAATATCGGCAAGCCCGGCGCCGGCATCTCGCCGATCCGTGGCCACTCCAACGTCCAGGGCCAGCGCACGGTCGGCATCACCGAGAAGACGGAACTGATTCCCGTCGACAAGTTCGAGGAATTCTACGGGTTCACCGTGCCGAAGGAGAAGGGGCTCGATACGGTCGAGGCCTGCCAGGGCATCATCGACGGGTCGGTGAAAGGGTTCGTTGCGCTCGGCGGCAATTTCTCGCGGGCCGTGCCGGAAACGCGGCTGGTCGAGGAAGCCTGGCCGAAGATGCGCCTCAACGTCCAGATCGCCACCAAGCTGAACCGCAATCATCTGCTGACCTCGGAGGTCACCTACATCCTGCCCTGCCTCGGCCGTATCGAGCGCGACGTGCAGGCGGGCGTCGAGCAGACCGTGTCGATCGAGGATTCGACGGCCTGCATCCATGCCTCCAACGGGATGCGGGAGCCGGCGTCGAAGGAACTCCTGTCCGAGCCGAAGATCGTTGCGGAACTCGCCAAGGCGACGGTGCCGGGACGCTCGACCGTTCCGTGGGACGAATGGGCGGCGGACTACGCCAAGGTGCGCGACGCGATCGAACGCGCCTATCCGAGCGACTTCAAGTACTTCAACCAGCGCTTCCGCCAGCCCGGCGGGTTCCATCGTGACATCGGCGCCTCCAAGCGGGAATGGCGCACGGACACCGGCAAGGCGAACTTCAAGACGCCGGAAGGCTTCGACGTCAATCCCGACATCGACACGCGGCCGCAGGATGTCCTGCAGCTGATGACGGTCCGCTCCAACGATCAGTTCAACACCACCATCTACGGCTATGACGACCGGCTGCGCGGCGTCAGCGGCACGCGGATGGTGATCCTGATGAACGAGGCGGACATGCGCCGGCTGGGCTTGCGCGACGATGACCGCGTCGACGTCGAGACGCATGCCGATGACGGCGTGTCACGGCGCGTCGAGGATTACCGCGTCCACGCCTTCTCTGTGCCGAAGGGCAACGTCGCCGGCTATTATCCGGAGCTGAATGCGCTGATGCCGCTCTGGCACCATTCGCGCCGGGCACACGTGCCGGCCGCGAAGTCGATCCCGGTGCGGCTGATCAAGCGGCCCGCCGCCTGATCGCGAGGCGGGCGGCCAGACGTCAGGCCGACCGCCACCGCCAGACCGAAACTTGTTTGATTTCGGCGTCTTCCAGGGCCCGCGTCACCGGCACCGTGTAGGCCGCGAGGCCTTCGAGGCGATCGCGGGGAAGATAGGCTCGGCCGGGATCGCCGACGAGGACCGTGACGCCACTGCGGACCAGATCGTCGAGCCACGGCGTCAGCCGCTCGGCGAGTTCGCGGTCGAAGAACACGTCGCCGGCCAGGAGCACGTCCGCCGCGACCTTGCCGCCGATCCTGTCGCTGCCGTCAAAGCCGATATCGACGCCGTTCAGGGCGGCGTTGAGCAGGACCGCATCCGCGCAGAACGGGTCGGTGTCGACGGCGGTGACGGACCTCGCACCCGCCAGTGCGGCGGCGATGGCGACGAGACCGGAGCCGGCGGCGAAGTCGATCACGACGCGCCCTGCGACGATCTCCGGATGGTCGAGCACATGGCGCGCCAAGCCTTGGCCGCCGGCCCAGGCAAAGGCCCAGAACGGCGGCGGCAGGCCGATGGAGTCCAACTCGCTCTCGGTCTTCTGCCAGAGGCCGTGGGCCTCGTCGGCGAGATGGAGGCGGATCTCCGGGACGTGCGGCGGGCGGAGGATGGCCGTGTTGGCACGGATGAAGTCGTCGCGCTTCATCCGTGCCGTGGTCCCTTGTAGGTGACGGTGAGGCGGCTCAGCCTTCCGCCTTCACCCGGTCGCTCTCGCCGCGCAGCTTGTCGATCAGGACCGACGCGTCCGCCTTGGAGAGGCCGGCGTCGAGTTCGTGGCCGGTCTCCTCGCAGAGGGTCTTCAGGTAGGAGCCCTGTGCGCCGGTCATCGGCTCGCCGCCGGTGGTCCATTCCGCCGGGTCCTTCTCGGTGTTCGAGGCATTGTCGTTCTTCGGGTCGGGCGTTGCCATGATCGTTCTCCGGAGATGATGTTGTTCCGGAAATGTTCTGCGTCGGTGCTGGTTCCGCCCTGCGACCGAGCAACGCGGCTCAGCCCTTGCCGGCCTTTGCCGGATCGAGCCCACCCATCGCGCAGACCTTCGCGAACTCCTCTTCGGTCACCGGCTGCACCGAGAGTCGCGAATTGTTGACCAGCACCATGTCCTTCAGCGCCGGCTCGGCCTTGGCCGCATCGAGCGTGACCGGGTTCGGCACGTCCATCACCGCCTTCAGGTCCACGCACTCCCATTTGCCGTCCGGGGCAGTGGAATCCGGATGCGCCTCGGCGATCACCTCGACGATGCCGACCACCGCCTTGCCCTCGTTGGAGTGGTAGAAGAAGCCGCGGTCGCCGACCTTCATCTCGCGCATGAAATTGCGCGCCTGATAGTTGCGGACCCCGTCCCATTCCTGGCCCTTGGCGCCGGCCTTCTTCTGCTGGTCGAAGGACCATTTCTCGGGCTCGGACTTGAACAGCCAGTAGCGCATGATCGTGCTCCCGCTCAGCTCGAAGCCGGGTTCTTGATCGCCCAGTTCCAGGGCCGGACGGTGACGGTCGCGAACAGGCCGGCGACGGCGTAGGGGTCGCTATCGGCAATTTCCTTCGCGGCCTCGCGGCTGTCCGCCTCGATCACCACCAGGCTGCCGCAGGGCTTGTCGTTGTCGTCGAGGAACGGGCCGGCGAATTTCAGCGCGTCGCCGAGGTCGTTCAGATGGGCCAGGTGCTCCGCCCGCGTATCCATGCGCAGTTGCAGCGAATTCGGCTTGTCGTCGCAGAGCAGGGCGTAGAGCATCGAATTTTCCTCGGTCAGTTCTGGATAAAGGCGGCCGCATAGCCGCGGCGGCAAGTTAGCGACCCTGGAGCCGGCTTCAATCGAATTCGCGCTTCAGCGGACGCGCTAGGAGCGCCTGTACCGCCTCGCCGACATCCATGCCACCGGCGAGAATCCGCGCGACAGTCGCGATGATCGGCGCATCGATGCCGCGCTCTTCGGCGAGCCGGGCGGCGATGCCGGCCGTGTGGACGCCCTCGGCGAGCTTCAGCCCGGTGCGGTCGTCGCCGCGGCCGAGCGCGATGCCGTAGGCGAAATTGCGCGATTGTGGGCTCGAACAGGTGAGGACGAGGTCGCCGAGCCCCGACAGGCCCATCAGCGTTTCCGGCCGGCCGCCGAGCGCGGCGCCGAGCCGGCGCAATTCGACGAAGCCTCTGGTGATCACCGCCGCCTGCGCCGAGGCGCCGAGGCCGCGCCCGGCAACCGCGCCGGCGGCGAGCGCCAGGACGTTTTTCAGCGCGCCGCCGGCCTCGACGCCGCGCATGTCGGTCGCGGCATAGCCGCGGAACGTGTCGGTCGAGAGCAGCCGCGCGGCTTCGTCGGCTGCCTCGGCCTCGTCGGCGGCGATGGTGACCGCGGTCGGCAGGCCGCGCGCGACGTCGGCCGCAAAGCTCGGGCCGGAGAGGACGGCGAGGCGATGGCCCGGCAGCTCCTCGGCCAGGATGTCGGAGGCGAAGCGTCCGGTATCCTGCTCGATGCCCTTGGAGCAGAGCACGATCAGCTGGTCGCGGCGCAGATGCGGCTTAAGCGCCGTCGTGGCGGTGCGCAGGCTCTGGGTCGGGACCACCAGCAGGACGATCCCGGCATCGCCGAGCGCCGCTTCCGGGTCCAGCGTCGCATTGAGGCCGTCCGGCAGCGTCAGGTCCGGCAGATAGCGCGGATTGCCGTGGTCCTCTTCGATGGCCCGGACGGTCTCCGCATCGCGGCCGAGGAGGGTCACGTCATGGCCGGCCCGGGCGTAGAGGCTGGCGAGCGCGGTGCCCCAGGCGCCGGCGCCGACGATGGCGAAGCGGCTCATGCCTTGGCTCCGCGGCGGCCGAAGCCGACCAGTGGCACGGCCCCAGCGTCGAGCGGCCAGCGCGAGCGCACCGGCGCCTCCAGCCCGTCGACGAGCCCTGCTTCGAAGCGCTCGAGCCCGGCATAGGCGATCATCGCGGCATTGTCGGTGCACAGGGCGGCCGGCGGCGCCACCAGCCTGACACCGGCTTTCGCGGCTTCGGCTTCCAGCGCAGCGCGGATGGCGCGATTGGCGGCGACGCCGCCGGCGACCGCGAGGACCGGGTCGGCGAGGTCGGGGAATTCGGTACGGAAGCGCTCCAATGCCCGGCGGGTGCGGTCGGCGAGGCTGTCGGCGGCGGCCGCCTGGAAGCTGGCGCAGAGATCGGCGACGTCGCCGTCGGACAGGGGCGCCGCGGCTTCCGCAGCCTGGCGGAGTGCTGTCTTCAGCCCGGAGAACGAGAAATCGAGCCGCGCCTCGCCGCGCAGCGGCCGCGGCAGGGCAAAGCGCGTGGCGTCCCCGGCGGCCGCCCTGCGCTCGACATTCGGCCCGCCCGGCTGCGGCAATTGCAGGAGCTTGGCGGTCTTGTCGAAGGCCTCGCCCAGCGCGTCGTCGATCGTCGTGCCCCAGCGCTCGTAGGCGCCGAGGCCACGCACCAGGAGGATTTGGGTGTGGCCGCCGGAGACCAGCAGCAGGAGATAAGGGTAGTCGAGCCGGTCGGTGAGCCGCGGGGTCAGGGCGTGGCCCTCGAGATGGTTCACCGCGATGAAGGGCAGGCCGCGGGCCGCCGCGATCGCTTTGCCGGTCATCGCGCCGACGATCAGGCCGCCGACGAGGCCGGGACCAGTTGTGGCGGCGACCGCAGCGAGATCGCCGAAGCTCAGCCCGGCGTCCGCCATCGCCGCCCGGACGATGCCATCCAGCGCCTCGACATGGGCCCGCGCGGCGATCTCCGGCACGACGCCGCCGAAGGCTGCGTGTTCCGCGACCTGGCTGAGGACGACATTGGCGAGGATCACCGGCGCACCGGAACGGTCGCGGCCAACCACCGCCGCGGCGGTCTCGTCGCAGCTCGTCTCGATGCCGAGGATGGGTGTGGCGGTCATGGCATTCCCTTCGCGCCGCCGTTCTACCGCTTCCGGCGCCAGATGGAAGGCCGTGGGCGCGCTGGCCGCCTGTCGTGATTGATCTTCGCCGCCCCGATCCCCTATGCATGGGGACAAGGCCGCGAGGCCGGCAGGCGGCAGAAGCCGCCGAAAACAATGGACCGGGAGGCTCGCTTGGCGACGGACGGCATCATCCGCATCGGAACACGCGGCAGCCAGCTGGCGCTGGCACAGGCCAGCGAGGTGCGGGCCCTCTTGATGGTCGCGCACGGGCTGCCGTCGGAGCGGTTCGAGGTGACGGTGATCTCCACTTCCGGCGACCGGATCCTCGACCGGCCGCTGTCCGAGGTTGGCGGCAAGGGCCTGTTCACCAAGGAGATCGAGCTGGCGTTGCTCGGCGGCGAGATCGACCTTGCGGTGCATTCGTCGAAGGACATGTCGACGGCGATCCCCGAAGGGCTGGCGATCACCGCCTTCCTGCCCCGCGAGGACGTGCGCGACGCCTTCATCGGGCGCGAGGTCCGGACCATCGACGAACTGCCACACGGCGCGACGGTCGGTTCGGCGTCGCTGCGGCGGCAGTCGCTGCTGATGCGGCTGCGGCCGGACCTCAACGTCATCACCTTCCGCGGCAACGTGCAGAGCCGGCTGCGCAAGCTCGAAGAGGGCCAGGTCGACGCGACGCTGCTGGCGCTCGCCGGGCTGAACCGGCTGGAGATGAGCCATGTCGCGACGGACGTCCTCGACGTCGTGAGCTTTCCGCCGGCGCCTGGGCAGGGCGCGATCTGCATCGAGAGCCGGGCGGGCGACCAGGAGACCGCCGACCTTGTCGCCGCGATCGCCGACCATAGGACCACGGTCGCGCTGACGGCGGAACGGGCCTTCCTTGCCGAACTCGACGGGTCCTGCCGGACGCCGATCGCCGCCCATGCGGAGATGCACGAGGACGGCTCGATGACCCTGCACGGCATGATCCTGACGCCGGACGGCGCCCAGATGCACGAGACGCGGCGGACGGGGCTTGCCGAGGATGCCGAGACGATCGGCCGGATGGCCGGGCGCGACGTATTGGAAGCGGCGGGGCCAGGCTTCTTCGCCGGTTGGGCGAAATGAGCGGAGCCGCCGGTGCGCCCGGCACATGCGTGTCCTGATCCTGCGCGAGCCCGACGCTGCCGCGCGAACGGCGGCGGAACTGACGGCACGCGGCCATGAACCGCTGGTGCTGCCGCTGGAAACCGTCGAGACCCTGGATGCGCCGCCGCCCGACGGCGCCTTTGCCGCCTTCGCGGTCACCAGCGCCCATGCGGTGGCACCGCTTGCGCGGGCTTTTCCGAATGACGGGCGGCCGCTCTTTGCCGTCGGCGAGGCGACCGCCTCGGCCGCCCGCAACGCCGGCTTTCCGGACGTTCGGGTGGCGGGCGGCGCGGCTGATGGCATCGGGGCCCTCGCGGCAGCGACGCTGCCGCACGAATCGACGATTCTCTATGCGGCGGGACGGACCCGCACGGCAACCCTTGAGTCAGGGCTGGCCGAGGCGGGGGTCGGCTGCGCGGTCTGGGAAGTCTATGCCATCCATCCGGTGCGGCCGGACGCGACGACGGTCCGCCGGGTGATCGCGGGGCGCGCGCCCGACGGCGTTCTGGTGCTGTCGGTGGGGCAGGCGACGGCGCTTGCCAGGCTCTGCCGCGCCCTGCCGGATGCCTTCTCGCCATTGCCTTTGGTACTCGTGCTGTCGGAGCGGATCGCGGCGGCGCTGCCGGCGGAACTTCGCCGCCGCGCGCGTATTTCGTCCGACAGGAGCCTTACGTCGCTTTTCGAATGGCTCGGCTAACCTAGTTTCTGCCCTGAAGAGACCGCTGCTTGCGCGACCGGTGCGAATGAAGGACCAATGAGGGCGCGGTGCGCCGGGGTGGTTCGGACCCGCGCAGCCGCCCGTCCGGCGAGAATGGAGCTAAATCGATGACCAACCGTCCCCGGCGCTCGAAGCCGAGCAAGACGCGCGGCCAGACGATCGACCTGAAGGCTGAACCAGTGACAGACGGCGACAAGAACAAGCCTGCCAGCGGAACGGCAGACGAAGCCAAGAGCGCGACGGCTGCGCCGGCTGCCCAGGCCAAGCCGGGCGCGGCGCCGTCCCCTTCGGCATCGTCCAGCACCAAACCCGCCGCAGCTTCCGCTGCCGCCGGGTTGAGTTCGGCCAGCGGCAAGAGCGGCTCGTCGTCCGCCGTCAAGTACACCTCGACGAAGGCCAGCGACAGCAAGGCCAGCGACAGCAAGGCCAACGACAGCAAGGGCAGCGGGACCGTGGCGGCGTTCGCCGCCGAGGAGGGCCTCGCCCCCGACGCACCGCATCCGCCGAAATCCGCCGAGGCGGACAAGAAGCCGGCCGCCGGCGCCGCTGATACAAAGCCAGCCGAGGGCGACGACGCCAAGCCTGCAACGACGGTCGGCGCATCGGGCACCGTCCCCGCCACCGTTCGCGGCGTCGCGCCCAGCATCGGCGGGACCTCGGCAGTGAGTGCGACGTCGTCTGCCGGATCCTCGGTACCCAAACAGCCGGCCACCCCGACAGGCGCGCCGGCCGTGGCGGGCACCACGCCGGGCCATGCCGCGGCCTCTGCCGGATCGAGCACGAGTGGCGGAGCCGCTTCCGCCGGCTCCGGCACCGGCGGTGCCAAGCCTGCCAGTGCAGCGGCTTCCGGTGCCGCCACGAGCGGTGCCAAGTCCGCCAACCTGCCGGCATCGAGCACGAGCGGCGCATCGGCGACCGCCGGTACGAGCAGTGCCAAGTCAGCTGGCGCGCCGGCTTCGGGCCCTTCCACGCCTGCTTCGTCCAGCGCAGCTTCGCCCGCTAGCGCCGCCAAGTCCGGCGCATCCTCGGCGACGCCGTCCGCCAGCGCTTCGGGATCGTCGGCCAGCGCATCTGGCAGCGCCGGCTCGGCGCGGCCGTCGGGTTCGTCTTCCCCGGTCGGTGCTGCGAGGGATGCGGGAACCTCTGGCGCGGCTCCGACCAGCACGACGTCTCCAAAATCAGCGACGACGGACGCAGGCGCAGGGGCGCCCGCCACCGTCGGCTCGGCCTCCGGCGGCTCGGCATCGTCCGGTGCCTCTCGCCCGGCGGCGACGCCCACTCCGGCCCGTGCCGCCGATCCGGCCAAGACCGGCGGCGGCTTCGGCACGGCGCTCGCGGCAGGCATTGTCGGCGCGCTCATCGCCCTTGGCGGCGGCGCGGCGCTGCAGGCAGCGGGCGTGCTGCCGTCCCTCGGCGAGGCCGAACAGGGTGAGCAGGTCGCTTCCGTCACGCCAGAACAGTTCGAGGCGCTGAACGGCGAAGTGACGACGCTGCGCCAGCAGATGGACGGCGCCGACGCGGCGCCCGCCGTCGAGGGCCTGGCCACGACCGAACAGTTCACCGCGCTGGGCCAGCGGCTCGACGGGCTCGAGCAGTCCACCACAGCTGGTTCGCAGCAGGCCAGCGAGGCTGCCGCCGCCGCGCAGCAGGCTGCGGACGGCGCCGGCGAGACTGCCACCGCGGCGCAGGAAACGGCCACCGCGGCGCAGGAAGCCGCCAGCAGCGCACAGCAGGCAGCCGACGCCGCACAAGAGACCGCGACGGCCGCGCAGGAAACTGCCAACACGGCCAATTCGGCGTCCACTGCCGCCCAGGAAACGGCGACCCAGGCCCGCGACACCGCCGCGGCCGCGCAGGAAGCCGCCGAGCAGGCCGGTGCCCGCATCGACGGCGCGCTCGCCGGCTTCGACGATCGGCTGGCGGCCATGGAACAACGCAACCGCCGGGCCGACTCCGCACTGGCCGCGGCGAATCTGAAATCCGCCATCGATCGTGGCGGCCCGTTCATGGGCGAGCTCGAAACCTATGCGCAGTCGACGGAAGCCGGCGGCTCGACGGATGCGCTGCGCGAATTCGCCGCCGACGGTGTCCCTTCGGTCGCGGCGCTGACGGCCGCGTGGCCCACCGTCGAGGGTCGGATCGCGGACGCGCTGCGTCCCGCCGAGCCGGATGCGCCGGTCGGCGAGCAGCTGCTGACCGGCCTGCGCTCGCTGGTCCAGGTGCGCCCTGCCGGGCCCGCGCCCGCCAGCGAGCCGGGACCGGCGGCGGCGCTGTCGCGGCTCGACGCGGCGATCACCAACGGCGATCTCGCTGCCTGGCAGACGGAGTGGGAGGCATTGCCGCAGCCGGCGAAGGACGCCAGCGCGGATTTCGCCGAAGATGTCGCGGCCCGGGTTGCCGCCGACCGCATCGTGTCGGAAACGCTGGCTGCGGCGCCTGCCGCTGCGGCCGGCGAAGGCGAGGGCGAGGCCACGCCGGCGGCGGAAGAGCCCGCCGCCACGGAAAATCAGGGCTAAGGAACGGACATGCTGCGAATCCTCGCCTTCCTTCTCGTCGTTCTCGCCGCCGGCATGGGGTTTGCCTGGCTGGCCGACAATCCCGGCCAGGTCAGCTTCGTTTGGCAGGGCCAGCAGGCCGACATGAGCCTGATGGTCTTCATCATCGCGCTCGGGCTGCTGCTTGCCGCGGTGCTTCTGCTCGTCTGGCTGGTCAGCGCGTTCTTCAAGACGCCCGGTGCGATTGGCCACTGGTGGAACACCCGGCGCCGCGACCGCGGCTACGAGGCGCTGTCGACCGGCATCATCGCGGCCGGCGCCGGCGATGCGGTGCTGGCGCGGCGGATGACCAAGCGCAGCAACAAGTTGCTCGACGTCCAGAAGGAGCCGCTGATCCGCTTCCTCGACGCCCAGACGGCGATGATCGAGGGCGATCACGCGCGCGCCCGCTCGACCTTCGAGCACATGGAGCGAGACCCGGAAACGCGCCTGCTGGCGCTGCGCGGCCTGTTCCTCGAAGCCGAACGCGTCGGCGACGAGGGTGCGGCGCGCCATTATGCCGAGCGGGCGGTGCGCATCGCGCCGCATGTGCCCTGGGCCGGCGGCGCCGTGCTGGAATCGAAGTCGCTGGCCGGCGACTGGAACGGCGCGCTGGAAATCCTCGAGGCGCAGAAGAATACACGGCTGATCGACCGCGACGAGTCCAAGCGGCTGCGCGCCGTGCTGCTGACCGCCAAGGCGATGGGCGCGGCCGAAGGTGATCCGGAAACCGCCCGCACGGCCGGCGTCGAGGCGCACAAGCTGGCGCCGGATCTGGTGCCGGCCGGCCTCGTCGCCGCGCAGGCGCTGTTCAGGCTGGGCGACCTTCGCCGCGGCTCGAAGATTCTCGAGACCAGCTGGACCAGCAATCCGCATCCGGAAATCGCCGAGGCGTATGTGCACGCCCGCCCGGGCGACTCGCCCGCCGACAGGCTGAAGCGCGCGCAGAAGCTGCACGGGCTTCGCGCGGGTCATGTCGAGGCAGAGACCTGCCTGGCGCGGGCAGCGCTCGATGCCGGCGACCTCAGGCTGGCGCGTTCATCCGCGCTGGCCGCGGTTGAAGCGGAGCCGCGCGAGAGCGTCTACCTGCTCCTGGCGGATATCGAGGAGGAAGACACCGGCGAAATCGGCCGGGTGCGGGAATGGCTCGCCCGCGCGATCCGCGCGCCGCGCGATCCGGCATGGACCGCCGACGGCCTCGTTGCCGAGCATTGGGCGCCGATCTCGCCGGTGACCGGCCGGCTCGACGCCTTCCAGTGGAAGGTGCCGGTCGAGCGTATCGCCGCTGACGACGGTCCGATGATCGAGGCGCAGGCCGGCGATCGTGCGAAGACGATCGAGGCGGGGCACGAGCCGCCCGTTACCCCGGTGACGCCGCCGGTGATGCCCGTCCCCGCCAGCACCGTGGCGGCCGAAAACCCCGCATCCGAGCCGGCGCCGGCGAAGCCGGAAGCCGGTGCTTCGACCGAGCCGTCGTCGAACGGTTCCGGCAAGCACATGCCTGCCGCCAATACGGGAACGGTCGAGCCCGCCAGCGGGCAGAAGAAGCCAGACGCCCTCACCGAAGAAGAACGCAAGGAAGCCCGCTTCGCATGACGGCGCAGCGTGCTGTCCGCCCGACCACGCCGGATTGTCCGTCGCCGCTCCGCGCGGCAGCCGGCTTGCGGGCAGCGCCCGTCATGCTCACATGCGGCGCCCACGGCCGGCGGGCCAGCGAGGAATGATGTTCGACAGCTTTCGGGAATTCATCCGGTCGATCGGGACCGACGACACGTCAAGCGACGATCGCGGCGCCGATGACGTGCGGGTCTCCGCGGCGGCGCTGCTCTATCATGTCATCGATGCCGACGGGATCGTGACGGATGGCGAGCGGGAGCGCCTGCATGCCGTGCTGGCCGAGGAATTCGGCCTGTCGTCGGGCGAGACGAAGCGGATCGTCGCGGCCGGCGAGGCGGCCGATGCCGAGGCCGTGGATCTCTACCGATTCACCTCGGTGCTGAAGGCAGAGCTCGACGAGGACCGGCGCGTGCGGTTCATCGAGCTTCTGTGGGAAGTGACGTATGTCGACGGGTCGGTTCACGAGTTGGAGGACAACGTGATCTGGCGGATCGCCGAGCTTCTTGGCGTCTCCACCAGGGACCGGATGTTGATGAAACGGGAGGCAGCGAACCGGAGCGGGAATCCCGACTGACGCCATGGCCTTTCAGGATACGGACAACAGCGCGCCCAATGCCGTCGAGACGAGCACGGCCAAACACAATTACCGCCTCGACGGCGCGGACCCGCGACCGATCCTCGTCGTGCTGCACCAAGAGACGTCGACCCCCGGCCGCGTCGGCCAGGTGCTCGAGCAGCATGGCGTCCGGCTGGACATCAGGCGGCCGGTGATGGGCGACACGCTGCCCGACACGCTCGAGGCGCATCGCGGCGCTATCGTCTTCGGCGGCCCGCCCAGCGCCAACGACACCGATGCGCATCTGGTCCGCGAAGTCGAGTGGATGGACGTGCCGCTGCGCGAGGAGACCCCGTTTCTCGGTATCTGCCTCGGGGCCCAGATGCTCGCCAAGCATCTTGGGGCGAATGTCGGGCCGCACCCGGAGGGCCTGGCCGAAGTCGGCTACTATCCGCTGCGCCCGACCACGGAGGGCCGGCTCTTGATGCCGCACTGGCCGGACATGGTCTATCAATGGCACCGCGAGGGGTTCGAGCTGCCGCGTGGCGCGCATCGGCTTGCCGAAGGCGACTGGTATCCGAACCAGGCCTTCAGCTACGGCAAGGCCGCCTACGGCGTGCAGTTCCACGCCGAGCTGACGCTGGCGATGATGCATCGCTGGACGACGCGCGGCCACGAGCGGCTCAACCTCGCCGGGGCACAGGGCCGGCGCCAGCATTTCGACGGCCGAGCGGTTTACGACGCGCCTGTGCGCCGCTGGCTGGAAGAGTTCCTGGCGCGGGTCTTCGGTCAGCCGAAGAACTCGTAGACGCCGCCGTCGCGAATAGTCGATCCACCAGCTCTCTTGAACTGCTGCCCGTCGAGCGTGTATCGGCTTCTGCCCGAATATCGGCAGGCAGGAGCCATACGATGCGCCGGCTGACCACGATCGGCTTCGATGCCGACGACACGCTCTGGGAGAACGAGCAGTTCTTCCAGCTGACCGAAGCGCGGTTCCGGGAGATCCTTTCGCCGCATGCCGATGGCGCGCATGTGTCGGAGCGGCTGCTGGCCGCGGAACGGCGCAACCTTGCCCATTACGGATTCGGCATCAAGGGCTTCGTCCTGTCGATGATCGAGACGGCGCTCGACATCACCGCCGACAGAGCCGGACCGGAGACCATACGGCAGATCCTCGATGCCGGACGGGAGATGATGGCGCATCCGGTGGAGACCCTGCCGGACGCCGAAGCGACGCTGGCGGGGCTCGTCGGACGCTACCGGGTCGTCCTCATCACCAAGGGCGACCTCTTCGACCAAGAGCGCAAGCTCGCGGCCTCCGGGCTCGGCGGGTATTTCGACGCGGTGGAGATCGTCAGCGACAAGAATGCCGCGACCTACCAGCGGGTCTTCGACCGGCATGGCGACGGGCCGGACCGGGCGATGATGATCGGCAATTCGCTGAAGTCGGACGTGCTGCCGGCGATCGCCGCCGGCAGCGTCGGTGTGCATGTTCCGCACACGCTGACCTGGGTGGTCGAGCACGCCGAGGCGCCGGTCGGCGAGACGCTGTTCCGGCAGGTCGAGCGGCTGGGCGCCATCCCGTCGCTGCTCGCCGAGTTCGACTGATCGCGCCCGAGCCTAGAGCGGGACGGACGCCGCTATTCGGCGGCCTCGCGGCTCTCGGCGCCAGCAGCGTGGCGTTCGCGGTAATAGGCCTGCGCCGCCGCGACGCCCGAGCCGAGTTCGATGCGGGCACCGGCATCGGCCAGCGCCATCTCGGCCGAGGCGAGGGCGGCAAGGCACATCACCTCGTTGAGATCGCCCAGATGGCCGATACGGAACACCTTGCCGGAGAGCCGGGCAAGACCCGAACCGAAGGAGGTGTTGTAGCGCTCATAGGCGATCTTCAGCACCGCGTTGGCATCGACGCCCTCCGGCACGCGGATCGCCGTGACCGTATCGGAGTGCCATTGCGGCGCGACGGCCTGCAGCTTGAGGCCCATGCCCGCGACGCCGCGGCGCACGCCTTCGGCCAGCCGGTGGTGGCGGGCGAAGACGTTCTCCAGCCCCTCCTCGAAGAGCATGTCGAGCGCCGTGCGCAGGCCGTGGAAGAACTGCGTCGGCGGCGTGTAGGGAAAATAGCCGTTGTCGTTGTTGGTGATCATGTCGGCGAAGGAGAAATAGCAGCGGTCCATCTTCGGCCGGTTGTCGCGGCTGGCCGCCAGCGCCTTCTCGGAGACCGACAGGAACGACAGGCCGGCCGGCAGCATGAAGCCCTTCTGCGAGCCGGCAACGGCCAGATCGACGCCCCATTCGTCCTGGCGGAAATCGATCGAGGCGATGGAGGAGACGCCGTCGACGAAGATCATCGCCGGATGCGAATGCGCGTCGAGCAGCTTGCGCACGCCTGCGACGTCCGAGGTGACGCCGGTGGCGGTCTCGTTGTGGGTGACGAAGACGGCGCGGATCTCGTGGTCGCGGTCGGCGGCGATGGCCTTCTCGTAATCATCGAGCGGCACGCCGGCGCCCCATTCGACGTCGATGATCGTCGCGTCCAGCCCCAGGCGCACGGCCATGTCGCACCACAGATGCGAGAACTGGCCGAAGCGCGACATCAGCACCTTGTCGCCGCGCGCCAGCGTGTTCTGGATGGCGGCTTCCCAGGCGCCCGTGCCCGAGGATGGGTACATGAAGACGCGGCCCTTCTCGTTGCGAAAGGCGGTCTTGAGGTCCCTGAACAGCGGCAGCGTCAGCGACGGGAAGTCCGGCGCGCGCTGGTCCTCCATCGGCACGTTCATTGCCCGGCGCACCCGGTCGGGAACGTTGGTCGGACCTGGAATGAACAGATGTCGTGTTCCGTGCGGCATGGAAAACCTCCCCGTTATGGCCCATCGGCCTTTGAGTCAGAGGTGCCCGCACTGACCGTTTTCCGGGTTTTGTAACCGGCGCGGCGCCTTAGGTAAAATCGTAATTTCTGCGACGGCAATAAATTTTTCTTATTGTCGCTATTGTCCCGGATGGCACCCACCAGAGCGAAATCCGGGGAGAACTCCGCCTCCGAGTCTCCCGTCCGTCACGCGATCTTGATTGTCCGGGCGATAGCCCGTTCAGTTTTTCTCGCAGAGAGTGGAGCGGAACAGGCGGAATATGGTTAACGATCGATGACCACCGTTGTTGCCGAGATCCGGTTCGCCGAAAGTCGTGACGCTGCAGCTCTCGCCGCAGTGCACGAGGCTGCCTGGAGCGGCGCCTATCGCGGCATCATCCCGCATCGCTGCCTGAACCAGATGATCGGTCGCCGGCATGCCTGCTGGTGGTCCCGTGCCGTGCGCAACGGCGCCGGGATCCTGGTCGTCGATTTCGGCGGCGAGACGGTCGGCTACGCAACGATCGGCCGAAACCGTACCAGTGCGCTCAGGGCCGAGGGCGAGATCTACGAGATCTACCTGAAACCGGAATATCAGGGCCTGGGTTTCGGCAGCCGGCTGTTTGCTTCCGCCCGTAGCCTGCTTGCCGATCGTGGCTTCAGCGGTCTCGTCGTCTGGGCGCTGGCGGAGAACGACACGGCGGTGAGTTTCTACCGCAGTCTCGGCGGCTCGGACATTGCCGAAGGCGGCGAAAGCTTCGACGGACGCCATCTCGCCAAGATCGCCTTCTCCTGGAACTGACGGTGCGCGCCTCGGCGCGGCCAGCCGCGCATATTGCGCCGCAAAGCGCCAGCCGGTAAGCAGCCGCACGGCTCATCCTCACACCGAAAGAAGAACAGATCATGCGCATCGACGCGATCGCCCGCGGCGACAATCCGCCCGAGGACATCAACGTCATCATCGAGGTGCCGCTGGGCGGCCATCCGATCAAGTACGAGATGGACAAGGAAGCCGGCTGCCTCGTCGTCGACCGGTTCCTCTATACGCCGATGACCTATCCTGGAAATTACGGCTTCGTGCCACACACGCTGTCGGATGATGGCGACCCGATCGACGTCCTGATCTGCAACACGCGACCGCTGTTTCCCGGCTGCGTCATCAACTGCAAGCCGATCGGCGTCCTCGTCATGGAGGACAACAGCGGCCAGGACGAGAAGATCATCGCCGTGCCGTCGCCGCACATCACGCGGCGCTTCGAGAACGTTTCCGAATATCGCGACCTGCCGGAGATCACGCTGCTGCAGGTCGCCCACTTCTTCGAGCACTACAAGGATCTGGAGCCCGGCAAGTGGGTGAAGATCGGCGACTGGGGCGATTCCGCCATGGCCAAGCGCCTCATCGGCGAGGCCGTTGAGCGTTTCGACGCCCAGAAGGCCTGATAGCCTTCAAGAATACCTATCGATGGAAGGGGCGCGGCGAGCGATCGTCGCGCCCTTTTTCGTTTCGGCGGCGCTGAATCGGGTGTGACGGACGCCAATGCCTAACGAAGGGTAAAGGAAATATGATCGTGCCATGCGCAGATTGCACAACAGGAGTGCAGTAAAATGCACTGCTAATAGGCAGCTGGGTATCTTATCTCACGATCATCAGATTCACTTAACCGGACCAACTCCCATGCTTCGCCAGTTCGCCACCCGCTTCAAATCCTTCCGCAGCCATCGCGCCGACATCCGCCAGCTCGAGCAGATGAACGACCGCGAACTCGCGGACATCGGCATCGACCGCGGCGACATCGCCTCCGTCGTTCGTTTCGGCCGCCGCTAAGGCGCCACGCGACCCGCACCCGCGGTTCGCATCGATACGCCAGACATCAGCCGCGCGACCTTACGGGTCGGGCGGCTTTTTCGTGCCGCGGACCGGGAAACTCGCGACCGTTTCGGCGCAGCATGAAATGTCGGATGGTCGATCGGGCTTCGAGAGCTATTCGGCCAGGCGCTCGAGAGCCGCGCCGATCGATGCCGGATCGCCGTCCACCCGGAGCGTCTTCGATCGCGCGGCATGGCCGGCGACGATGCTGACGGCGCTCTTCGGGACGCCGAGCGCCTTGGCCAGCAGTTGCTCGACCGCCTTGTTGGCCTTGCCGTCTTCCGGGACTGCCCGGACCCGCGCCTTCAGCCGAAGCGATCCATCGGAAGCGGCGACGACTCCCTCGATCCGATCAGCGGCAGATTTCGGCGTCAGCCGGACTTCGACCAGCACGCAACCCTCGACTGGCCGCCAGAAGCCGGCCGTCATCGGGAAGAGATCAGACGCCGGCCTGCATGATCGCCGGGTTGATGTAGTAGACGATGAGATACTGCAGGAACATGATGCCGAAGAGCACGACCAGCGGCGACAGGTCGATGCCGCCGAGATCCGGCAGCACCCGCCGGATCCGGCGATAGACCGGCTCGGTCAGCTGCCACAGGAAGCGCCCGATCGAGTCGACGAACGGATTGCCCGGATTGACGATGTTGAAGGCGTACAGCCACGAGAGCACGGCCGAGGCGACGACGACCCACCAATAGAGGTTGAGCGCCTGGTAGAGCACGTAGGTGACTGCGAGCATGAAATCCGAAACCTTTGCGATGGCCTTCCCGATGTAGCCATCGCCCGGCTGAATCGCAAGCAAGGCCGGATCGCGCGGTTCGGGCAGCCCCGGCGATTGGTCGTTGACAGGGCGGAGTCCGACGCACTAAATGCCGCGCACTGGTGGACGGGGCTGTAGCTCAGTTGGGAGAGCGCGTCGTTCGCAATGACGAGGTCAGCGGTTCGATCCCGCTCAGCTCCACCATTCGCCAGTGTTCCTCTCTTCCCGGATGTCCCGCAGGCCTGGACGGGCCGCCTCTGGCGGCACGACCCGGACCATGGCAGGTGCGTGCGTGAGCGAGACCAACGACCCGGCATCCGCGGCGAAGCCTGATGGCGCGCCGGTGGCCGTCCCCGACGACGATCGTTTCGCCGCCTTCCGCAATCCGCAGTTCGTGCGCTACTGGCTGGCGCGCTTCTTCTCCACTTTCGCCATCCAGATCGTCGTCGTCTCGGTCGGCTGGCAGATCTACGACCTGACGCGCAATCCGCTGGATCTGGGGCTCGTCGGGCTCTGCCAGTTCCTGCCGGCACTGCTGCTGGTCCTGGTCACCGGGTCGGTCGCCGACCGCTACTCGCGGCGGCGGATCATGGGCTTCTCGATCCTGGTGGAGGCGGTCGGCGCGTCGGCGCTGCTGCTCTTGACCTGGCACGGGCTGGCTTCGCCGCTGCCCGTATTCGCCGTCCTTGTCGGCTTCGGCATCGCGCGGGCGTTCTTCGGCCCGGCCTCGCAGTCGCTGGTGGTCAATCTCGTGACCCGCGAGGAACTTGCCAACGCCATCGCCTGGAACTCGTCCTCCTGGCAGATCGCCGCGATCGTCGGGCCGGTAGCCGGCGGCCTGCTCTACGGTCTCTCGCCCATCGCCGCCTATGCAACGGGCACGGTGCTGTTCCTTGCCGCCGCCGTGCTGGTGATGTCGATCTCGGCGCCGGCGCAGCGGCGCAGCAACGAGCCGGCGAGCATCGAGACGATCGTTGCCGGCTTCCGCTTCATCTGGTCGGAGAAGATCGTGCTCGGCGCCATCTCGCTGGATCTCTTCGCCGTGCTGCTCGGTGGTGCGGTCGCGCTGATGCCGGTCTATGCCCGCGACGTGCTCGACGTCGGCCCGTGGGGCCTCGGGCTGCTGCGCGCGGCGCCCGGTATCGGGGCGGTGACGATGGCCGTATGGCTCGCCGCCCATCCGATCAAGGACCATGCCGGCGCGCTGATGTTCGGCTTCGTCTTCCTGTTCGGCGCCTGCACGACGGTGTTCGGCCTCGCCACGGTGCCGTGGCTGGCGGTCGTCGCGCTGGTGCTGATGGGGGCATCGGACATGATCAGCGTCTATGTCCGCGAGACGCTGATGCAGTTGTGGACGCCGGACGAGGTGCGCGGCCGGGTCAACGCCGTCAACATGGTGTTCATCGGCGCGTCGAACGAACTCGGCGAGTTCCGCGCCGGCGTCATGGCGTTCTGGCTGGGGGCGGTGCCGGCGGTAGTAATCGGCGGCGCGGCGACGATGGGCGTCGCGGGTCTCTGGGCCTGGATGTTCCCGGGCCTCAGGCAGGCGCGGAGCCTTGCCGGCCGGGAATGATCCGGTGCGGAGGCGGGGCCGCCTTTCGGCGGCAGAAGGTCGAAGCTTTCGGCGGCAGAAGGTCGAAGAGGGCCGCCTTGCGGCGGCAGAACGCAAAAGGGCCGCCGGAGGATTCCCCCGGCGGCCCTGTTTCGTCAGCCCCAGTCTGATCAGGCGGCCTTGCGGCTCTTCTCGAAGCGCTTGCGCTCGTTGGAATCCAGATACAACTTGCGCAGCCGGATGGTCTTCGGCGTCACCTCGACCAGCTCGTCGTCCTGGATCCAGGATAGCGCCCGGTCCAGCGTCATGCGGATCGGCGGGGTCAGCTTGATCGCCTCGTCCTTGCCGGAGGCGCGCATGTTGGTGAGCTTCTTGCCCTTCAACACGTTGACCTCGAGATCGTTCTCGCGAGTATGGATGCCGATGATCATGCCGGCATAGACCTTGACGCCGGCCTCGATCACCATCGGGCCGCGATCTTCCAGATGGAACATCGCGAAGGCGACGCTCTCGCCGGCATCGGTGGAAATCAGGACGCCGGTATTACGACCGGCGAGCTCACCCTTGAACGGCGCGTAGGAGTGGAACAGGCGGTTCATGATCGCCGTGCCGCGCGTGTCGGTCAGAAGCTCCGACTGGTAGCCGATGAGGCCGCGGGTCGGGGCATGGAAGACCAGGCGCTGGCGATCGCCGCCGGAGGGGCGCAGCGCGACCATCTCGGCCTTGCGCTCGCTCATCTTCTGCACGACGACACCGGAATGCTCCTCGTCGACGTCGATGACGACTTCCTCGATCGGCTCCAGGATCTCGCCGTTCTCGCCCTTCTGCATCACCACGCGCGGACGCGAGATGCCGAGCTCGAAGCCCTCGCGGCGCATCGTCTCGATCAGCACCGCCAGCTGCAGCTCGCCGCGGCCGGAGACGTAGAAGGAGTCGCGGTCGGAGGCTTCCTCGATCTTCAGCGCGACGTTGCCCTCGGCCTCCTTGAGGAGACGGTCGCGGATGACGCGGCTGGTGACCTTGTCGCCCTCGGTGCCGGCCAGCGGCGAGTCGTTGACGAGGAAGGACATGGTGACGGTCGGCGGATCGATCGGCTGGGCGTGCAGCGGTTCGGTGACGGCCGGGTCGCAGAACGTGTCGGCGACGGTGCCCTTCGACAGCCCGGCAATGGCGACGATGTCGCCGGCCTCTGCATAGTCCAGCGGCACGCGGTCGAGACCGCGGAAGGCGAGGATCTTGGAGATGCGGCCGGATTCCAGCAGCTTGCCCTGGCCGTCGAGAACCTTCACGGGCTGGTTCGGCTTGATCGAGCCGGCCTGGATGCGGCCGGTGATCAGACGCCCGAGGAACGGGTTGGCCTCGAGGATCGTGCCGATCATCTTGAACGGCTCGTCCTTGCCGGCGGTGTCCGGCTCCGGCACGTGCTTGAGGATCATGTCGAACAGCGGCGTCAGGCCCTGGTCCTGCGGGCCTTCCGGCTCGGTGGCCATCCAGCCGGAGCGGCCGGAGCCGTAGAGCACCGGGAAGTCGAGCTGCTCTTCGGTGGCGTCGAGCGAGACGAACAGGTCGAAGATCTCGTTCAGGACTTCCTGGTGGCGCTCGTCGGTGCGGTCGATCTTGTTGATCGCGACGATCGGCCGAAGCCCGACCTTCAGCGCCTTGCCGAGGACGAACTTGGTCTGCGGCATCGGGCCTTCGGAGGCATCGACGAGGATGACCGCGCCGTCCACCATGTTGAGGATGCGCTCGACCTCGCCGCCGAAATCGGCGTGGCCCGGCGTGTCGACGATGTTGATGCGGGTGTTGTTCCACTCCACCGACGTCGCCTTGGCCAGGATCGTGATGCCACGTTCCTTTTCGAGGTCGTTGGAATCCATGGCACGTTCGTCGTGCCGCTCGTTGTCTCGAAACGTGCCGGACTGGGCGAGCAGATTGTCGACGAGGGTCGTCTTGCCATGATCGACATGCGCGATGATCGCGATGTTGCGGAGTTTCATAAGGGTCACCGGAAACAAAGTAAGGCCGCGGTAGAACGTCGAAAACGCTCCGCCCGGCACTGATGCGGGTCTCTTACAACATTTTGTGCAGTTGCGAAAGGGTTATCGCCCGCGACCGGAAGTGCAAGGAAAGGCCGGCGATGAAATGCCGCCGGCCTTTCTGGAACTCCGGATCAGCCTTGGCGGATCGGATCGAGCGTGGTCTTCCACAGTTCCTGGTCCTCGGCGTCCATCAGCCGGACGGTCATCTGCTCGCTGTCGCCATCGATGTCGACGATGCCGAAGAACTGCAGGCCCGAAGCCGGGCTGACGTTCTGCCCCTGTTCCTCGCTCGGCGCCTTCACGTAGCGCAGTTCCGGGCCGAAGGTCATGTCGAGGTCGTTGGGGCCGAAGCTGCCGGCGTGGATCGGGCCGGAGACGAATTCCCAGAACGGCTCGAAATCCTGGAAAGCCGCCCGGTCGGGGCTGTAGTGATGCGCGGCGGTGTAGTGGACGTCGGCGGTGAGCCACACCGTGTTGGTGACGCCGGCCGACTTGATGAAGCGCAAAAGGTCGGCGAATTCCAGCTCGCGGCCCTTCGGCGCGCCGCCGTCCGACTGGGCGATCGCCTCGATGAAGCTCTTGTCGCCGACCTTGTCCCAGACGACGAGGCCGATCGGCATGTCGGAGGCGATGACCTTCCAGGTGGCCTGCGAACTGGCGAGTTCGCGCTTCAGCCAGGCGATCTGCTCGCGCCCCATCATCGTGGTGCCGTCGCCGGTCTCGGTCTGCATTCCCTCGTTGTTGGCATCGCGGTAGGACCGCAGATCCAGGAAGAACACGTCCAGCAGCGGGCCATAGGCGATCTTGCGATAGACCCGGCCGGGCTCCGCCGGCACGTAGCCGATCGGCGTCATCTCGTGGAAGGCGCGCGCGGCACGGGCGGTGAGCAGGCCGATGTCCTTGACGCTGTAGCGGTCGTCGGCGGAGAGGTCCTTGCCCGAGGACCAGTTGTTGACGACCTCGTGGTCGTCCCACTGGAAGAAGGTCGGCAGGGCGGCATTCATCGCCTGCACGTTGGCGTCCATGAGGTTGTACTTCCACTGGCCGCGATACTCAGCCAACGTCTCGGCGACCTTCTCCTTCTCGGGGATCAGGATGTTCTTCCACGTGCTGCCGTCGGGGAGCTCGACGCTCTCCTTCAGCGGCCCGTCGGCATAGATCGTGTCGCCGGAATGCAGGAAGAAGTCCGGCTCGTGGCGCGCCATGGTGGCGTAGGCCTTCATGCCGCCGCGGCTCTCGTCGATGCCCCAGCCCTGGCCGACCGTGTCGCCCGACCAGGTGAACTTCACCGAGCGGCGTCCTGCCGGCGCGGTGCGGAAGCGGCCGACGATCGGCTCGGCCGTGGCGTTGACGTCACTGAGCTCGGTGGCGACGGCGCGCCAGAAGATCTCCTGGTCCGACGGCAGGCCGTCGATCAGGCGCTTCATGGTGAAGTCGGATTCCGGCAGCGTCGTCAGGCCGGAGAGCTTGCGGCTGTTGGCAAAGCTCTCGGTGGTCGCCCATTCGACGTCGATGCGCGACGGGCGGTCGACGCGGGTCCAGATCATGCCGGACGTGGCGTCGACGTCGCCGGTCTGGACGCCGTGGGTGAAGCTCGGACGGCTGGCCGCGCGGCTGATCGCCGGCATGGCAAGACCGGAGCCGGCGACGAGGGCAGCGGCGCCGGACGAGGCGAGGAAGTGGCGGCGCGACAGGGGGAAGCGGGCAGATGACATCGACGCAGGCTCCGTTGGATCGAGGCCCTTACCATCGGCGGCTCGCATGGCAGTGCGATTGCAGCCATGCGAAGTTTTCGAGTCGTTCCAAACTGCGCTGCAGCCTGTCCTAACGCCCTTGCCGGCCCCTCCCGGCTGAGCCGGCGACGAAGCCGCGCTTGCGCAGAAGCGCCTCGGGGCTCGGCATCCGGCCCCGGAAGGCGGTGTAGAGCACGGCGGCGTCGCGGCTGTTGCCGGCCGAATAGACATGCTCGAGCAGCCGGCCGGCGGTTTCGGGGTCGAACGGATCGCCTGTTTCCCGGAAGGCCTCGAAGGCGTCGGCGTCGAGCACTTCCGACCACATGTAGGAATAGTAGCCGGCCGAATAGCCGTCGCCGGCGAAGACATGGGCGAAGTGCGGCGAGCGGTGGCGCATGGCGATCTCGCGCGGCATGCCGAGGGCCTCCAGCATCGCCCGCTCGGCCGCCAGCGGATCCTGCGGCGGGCTCGCGGTCTCGTGCAGGCCGAGATCGACCAGCGCCGAGGACGTGTACTCCACGGTGTCGAAGCCGGCATCGAAGGTCCGTGCCGCCAGCAACTTGTCGAGCAGGGCCCGCGGCAGGACCGCGCCGGTCGTGGCGTGGACCGCGTGCTTCTCGAGGATTTCCGGCACGGTCAGCCAGTGCTCGAAGAGCTGCGAGGGCAGCTCGACAAAGTCGCGCGAGACGGCGGTACCGGCAAGCGAGGGCCAGGTGACGTCGGAGAGGAGGCCGTGCAGCGCGTGGCCGAACTCGTGGAACAGCGTACGGGCATCGTCGAGCGACAGCAGTGCCGGCTCGCCATCGGCGGGTCGGGCGAAATTGCAGACATTGTAGATGACCGGCAGCTGCCCGCCCTCGAGCTTGTGCTGGCCGCGCAGCGCGCTCATCCAGGCGCCGGAGCGCTTCGAAGAGCGGGCGAAATAGTCGCCGATGAAGCGGCCGCGCTCCCGCCCGTCCCGCTCCCGGACGCGCCAGACGCGCGTATCGGGATGCCAGGCCCTGGCCTCCGGCATCGGCTCGAAGATCAGGCCGAACAGCCGCCCGGCGACGTCGAAGGCAGCGTCGATCATCCGGTCCAGCTGGAAATACGGCTTGAGTTCGGTCTCGTCGAGATCGAACTCCGCCTGCCGGCGCCGCTCGGCGTAGAAGCGCCAGTCCCAGGGCTCGATCGGGCTGTTGTCGCCCTCGGCGACGGCGAGCGCCGCAAGCGCCTGTGCGTCCTGCAGCGCCCGTTCGCGGGCATGGGTCCAGACCGTTTCCAGGAGCCCGCGAACCGCTGCGGGCGTCTTCGCCATCTGGTCGTCGAGCTTGTAGGCGGCGTAGGAGGCAAAGCCGAGCAGCCGGGCCTTCTCGGCCCTGAGTGCCAGCATCTCGGCCATGATCCCGCGATTGTCCGACGGGCCGTCGTTCTCGCCGCGGCTGGTCCAGGCGCGGAAGGCGATCTCGCGCAGGTCGCGTCGCGTCGAAAAGCCGAGGAACGGCACCACGACCGAGCGCGACAGGGTGAGGGCATAGCCGTCGATGCCCTTCTCGGCTGCGATCGCCGACATGCCCGCGACGAGGTAGTCCGGCAGGCCCGCCAGATCGTCCGCGCCGAGCGGCATCACCCAGTCCCGCTCGTCGGCGAGGACGTTCTGCGAGAACTGCGTGCCGAGCGTCGAAAGCACCGCATCGATCTCGGCAAGGCGCTGGCGGTCGTCGCCGACCAGCCGGGCGCCGGCGCGCACGAAGCCGGCATGGGTCCGCTCGAGCAGCCGCCTGTCCTCGCCAGAGAGCCCTTCAAGCACGTCGCGGCGTTGGTAGAGATCGTCGACGCGCGCGAACAGTTCGGCATCGAGCGCGATCGCCGAGCTGTGGCGGGCGAGCGCAGGGGAGACGTCACGCTCCACCGTCTGCAGGGCGGCGTCGGTATGGGCGCCGGCCAGGGCGAAGAAGATCCGCGCCACTTCGCCCAAGCGCTCGCCGGCGTGCTCCAGCGCCCCCAGGGTGTTGTCGAAGGTCGGGGCGGCCCGATCACCGGCGATGGCGGCGATCTCCGCGCGATGACTGGCCATGGCCGCCTCGAAGGCGGGCAGGAAGGCCTCCGGCCGGATCGCCACGAAATCGGGCAGGGCGCCATCATCGCGGAAGGCGATGGCAGAAGCGGCGGCGGCGAGGGAAACGTTCATGGAGCAAGCTTTCGTTTTCGCCGAGGCGCATTTCGGTTAGGTTGGTTCTAAACGAGCGTGTACTTACGGACAGCGGTACGATCGACTATTGATAGCCGTCCACCGATGGCGCGGCGACCGTTCTGCCGCTTCACGTGGTCAATGCGAGTGCTGACGACAATGACCCAACTCCTCCCGAGCAACTCCCTGGGCTTCCTGCTGGTGGACGCGGCGCGGCTGTTTCGCCAGTCTTTCGAGAAGGCGGTCGTGGAGGCGGGCCTCGAGCTGACCCCGGGCGAGATCCGTGCGCTGGCCTATGTCGCCCGGTTCGAGGGAACCCGCCAGGCCGTGCTGGCCGAACGCATGGGTGTCGAGCCGATGACGCTGTCGGCCTATCTCGACAGGCTGGAGGCGCGCGGGCTGATCAGCCGCACGGTCGACCCGTCGGATCGCCGCGCCAAGGTGGTGCGCCCGACCGAGGCGGCGGACAAGGTGTTCACCGAGGTCCGGCCGGTGGCCATGGCGCTCTACGAGCAGACAGTGGACGGCTTCAGCGAGGACGAGCGGGTCTTGGTCGACACGCTGCTGCAGAAGATCCGCGCCAATCTGACGAACGATCCGCAGATCGTCGGTCCGACGGCCCCTGATCAGGCGCTCCCGCTTCCGCGCTCCGCTTAAGACCCATCCGTTCCTGTGAGTCCGGCCGGCCCCCGCATCGCGGGGTGCCGGGTCGTTCGTCGCAGCAAACACCCGGAGCCTCGTCTTGCTCTCACCTTCCGCCCCGCCGGCGACCATGTCGCAGCGCCGGACCGCCTTGATCGGCGGCTGCCTGGTGGCGATCGGGCCGATCTCGCTGGCCCTCTACACGCCGGCGATGCCGATCCTGGTCGACGAATTCGGCACCACCGAATCGATGATCAAGCTGACGCTGTCGGTGTATTTCGCCGGCTTCGCGCTGACCCAGCTGGTCTGCGGCCCGGTCTCCGACGCATTCGGGCGACGGTTCACGACGCTCGCCTTCATGGTCATCTATGTCGCCGGCTCGGCGCTGGCGGTGGCGGCGCCGAACGTCGAGACGCTGATCGCCGCGCGGCTCCTGCAGGGGATCGGCGCCTCCGTCGGCGTCACCACGGCGAGAGCCATCGTCCGCGACCAGTTCTCCGGCGAGACTTCGTCGCAGATCATGAATGCCATCGGCATCATCCTGGCCATCGGCCCGGCGGTCTCGCCGACCCTGGGCGGCCTCACCCTGGCTCTGGCAGGCTGGAACGCGATCTTCGTGCTGATGATGCTCTGCGGCCTCATCGTCGTCGGCGTGACGCTCGGCTTCATGCGCGAGACCGGAACGCCGGACCGCTCCCGCATCCGGCCCAAGGCGATCCTGTGGGCCTATGGGCGGCTCGCCACACACCGGCAGTTCCTGGCGACCAGCCTGACCGTCGCCGGTGCCGTCGGCGCGCTCTACACGCTGGCGACGGTGCTGCCCTTCGTGCTGATCGACCGTGCCGGGCTCTCGCCGACGCAGTTCGGCGTCGGAATGCTCGCCCAGTCCGGCATGTTCCTCGGCGGCTCCCTGGCGGTGCGCTACGCCATGACGCGGACCAGCGCCTACCGGCTGGTGCCGGTCGGCCTCGGCTTCATCGCGGCGGGCAGCGCGGGACTGGCGTTGTCGATCGCGCTCCTGCCGATCTCCTATCCGTCGATCATGATGCCGGTCGGGCTCTACGCCTTCGGCATCGCCTTCGTCATGCCTGCCATGACGACCGCCTCGCTGGCGCCATTTCCGGACATGGCGGGTGCCGCGGCGGCGATGATGGGCTTCATCCAGACCGGGGCGGGGCTGGCCGGCAGTACGCTCGCGGCGCTCATCGGCGAGCCTGTGCTGGCGACGCAGATCATCATTCCGTGCCTCGGATTGCTGGCGATCTCCGCCTATCTCGTGCATCGCAGCAGCGCCTCGGCGCTGTTGCCGGAGCCGCGGCCCCTGGTGCCGGCGCCGGAAATGCCGCGCAGCGATCGCGACTAGCCCCGCCGCGGCGGGTCGAACGGCCCGGCTTGCGGCGTCGGCCGCAGCCGCCCGAGGCCGCCGGCTTTCGCCAGCATCATGTACTCGGCAATATTCTCCGGGGTGATGTAGGCGACGAGCCGTCCGTCGCGGTCGACGACCCCGAGGGCAGGGGCGTCGTGCTCACGCATCTTTTTCATCGCGAAGGAGAGCGCGGCATTCTCGCGGATGGTCGGCACGTCGCGCACCATGACCTCGACCACCGGCGTCTCGCGGCCGGTACGCGCCAGCGCCTGGATCAACGCCTTCTGGGTGAGGATGCCGCGCAACTGACCAGCGCCGTCGACCACGGGAAATTCGTGCTGCGTCGTGCGGATCAGGGCCTCGGCGGCATTCGCCAGCGTCGCCTGCGGCCCGAGCGTTTCGAAGCGCGTGATCATCGCCTCGCTGGCCGATACCGTCCGCCCGGCATCCTCGACGCCGACCTGGTAGCTCTCGCCGGCGGCGGCGAGATAGACGAACACCGCGATGAAGACGAGGAAGACGTTGCCGGTCGTCAGACCCCAGAAGCCGAACCCGAAGGCAAGCACCTGACCGGCACGCGCCGCGTAGCGGGTGGCGGTCGCCCGGTCGTAATGCATGGCCAGGAGGGCCCGCAGCACCCGCCCGCCGTCCATGGGAAAGGCCGGAATCAGGTTGAACAGGACGAGGAAGACGTTGACGGTGGCGATCCGCGCGAGGAAGCCGGCGGCGGGATTGTCCAGGGCCTCGATCGAGGCGGCGTCGAACCGCGCACCGAGCGCGAGAAACAGCACCGCCGCGATGACGACGTTGACCGCCGGGCCGGCCAGCGCGACGACGATCTCCTCGCGCGGCCGCTCCGGCATGCGCTCCAGCCGGGCGACGCCGCCGATCGGCAGGAGGGTGATGTCGGGCGTCGCGATGCCATAGCGCCGGGCGGCCAGTGCGTGCCCGAGTTCGTGGGCGACGACGCAGGCGAAGATCGCGACGATGAAGGCGATGCCCTCGATCGCCGCCGCCTGGCCGCCGCTCTGATAGGCGGATACGCCGATCCAGAGCAGCAGCAGCAGGAAGGTGAGGTGTATCCGGATCTCCGATCCGAACACGCGGCCGATGGTGAGGGACCAAGGCATAGGCAACTCCCGGCGGGACGGGTCGGACAGGGTGTCCCAGGCCGGATATGGCGTCGCCCGCCACGTCTTGCATCGGCGGGAGGGTCAGAACACGCCGGGAATGATCCGTGCCGTTTTCTGCCGGTAGTCGCGATAGGCCTCGCCGAAGGTCTCTTCCATCATCCGCTCCTCCGGGCCGATGCGGAAGAAGAACAGGGTGCCGAAACCAACCAGCCCGGCGAGCCCGGCGATCCAGTTGGGCACCAGCAGCGCCTGCGCCAGCGCCATCGTCCAGAACGCCGTGTACATCGGATGACGAAGCCGCCGGTAGATGCCCGAGGTCACCAGCTCGTGCTTCTCGCGGATGTCGAGCGACACCGACCACATGCGCCCGAGCGCCTTGTGGGTCTTGCGGAACAGGACGAGCGCCAGGACCATCGCGATGGCGCCGAGGCCGATCTGCCACCAGTATGGATCGAATCCGGCGAATTCCGGCCAGCCGGTCGCTACCGACACGCCCGGCAGAATACCGAGGCCGGTAAACGAGATCGCCATGCGGACGGTCTCGGCCGTGCCGCGGCGGGTCCGCTCGACGCGGCGGCGCTTGGCGCGCCGCTCGAACGGGTAGCGGATGACGTACCAGCCGACGACCATCAGCACCCAGAGGATGCTGCCGGCGAGCGCCGGAGTCATTGGACACCGCCGGACGCCGCGAGCGGCGTCGCCGGATGCCGGGCGCAGGGTGCTTCGGCGGCGAGCGGCGGCAGGGCGACGGTTCCGGCTTTTGCGAAATCGGCGAGCGGGCGGGGACCGAGGAGCAGCATGTGGAAGGAATAGGCGCAGCGCTGCTCGACGGCGAGCACGAACTGGCGATGCAGCCGGAAGAAATCGCGCTTGATCCGCTGGTAGGTCTCGGCCTTCACCAGGTGCTTGAAGCGGATCCGCACGACGACCGGGGTCCGCCCGTCGGTGATACCCAGCGAAGTGGCGGGGTTCGACTTGTAGAAATTGATGGGATCGGAGAGGCCCTGGCAGTCGGTCCATGGCAGCCGGTGATCGACGACCAGGCGCCGGACGCTTTCGCGCTGATCGCTTGCGGCAGGGTGCAGGGCGGTCTTGAGCAGGCTGGAGCCGACGGTGAGAATGTGCAGCCGGTCGACCGCGAGCCCGTCGCGGATCGCGCGGTCGATGGCAAGGATCGCCAAACTCGCCCCGAGGCTGTGAGCCGCCAGGACGATCTCCTGGGCGTCGCTCGCTTCGCTCAGCCGGCGGATTTCCGCCGCCTGGCACTCGATCCGAGCGAGGATCAGGGGATTGCGGCCGCGGCAGAAATCGCGGGCCATCGCCCAGTCGTCCAGGGCGGTCAATAGATGCAGTTGGCGGTTGACCCACCACAGCAGGGCAAGGGCGACGCAGCCGCCTGCAGCCAGACCCGCCAGGACGCCCAAGGCGCCGGGCATCAGCGCGGCCAGCGAGCTGAACACGAGCAGCGCCGGCACCAGCGCAAACAGCACCATGGCCAGCGGAAAAGCATAGAAGAAGCCGTAGCGCCAGCTGGTCCGCAGATACCGGAACACCGTGCCGGTCAGGAAGAAATCGCCGAGAGCGACGAGGCCTGTGACGAGGCGAGTAACGACGGGGCGTCCAGCGTAGGCGCGGATCAGGTCGCTCCAGTCGCAGACGACGATCTCGGTCTCGGTGCTGAAGCCCGGACGTGTAAGCGAGGCGTGAAAGGCGGCGAAAGGGGCGGCGTGACCGCCGCGGATTTCAGCGGCGTCCAGCGCGACCTCGGCATCCCATACGGCAGCCGAGCGTTTCGCCGCCCGATGGAACCGCTCTACCTGGGCCTCGGCTCGCAAGGGCTCGAAACCCGGAAACAGGAATACGAGCCGCTTCTCAATCATACTCTATACCCATCCTGCCACAGCGGCACGCGGGCCGATTTCCACTCGGCGATCCGCTCCAGCGGTATCCGCGCATCGGCTGCCTAGCCCAGCCTACCCGGCCTGAGAAGGTAACCGCTTAAACTTTCAAGGCTCAAGGCGCGAATTATTGGCAGGTGAGGCGTGTTTGCCAGACCGCAGGCCGGCAGCGCCGGGCTGCCAGGCACTGCGGTACCGCTACGCGGCGGCCTCTTGCGCGGCGCCGATCTGCCGCATCGCCTCGGCGGCGATCGTGAAGGAGCGCAGCCGCGCCGCGTGATCGTGGATCTGGCCGGTGAGGATCACCTCGTCGGGCTGATGAGTGTCGATCAGGCGGGCGAGTTCCGCCCTGACCGTGGCCGGCGAGCCGGTGGCGGAGACCGAGAGCGCGTCGTCGACCATCGCCTTGGCCATCGGATCGACCCGTTCCTCGAAATCCGTGACCGGGCGCGGCAGGGGGCCGGCCTGGCCGGTGCGCAGATTGACGAAGGCCTGCTGCATCGAGGATTTCAGGACCCGGCCCGCCTCGTCGGTGTCGGCGGCGAAGACGTTGATCGCCAGCATGAAATGCGGCTCCGGCGAGCGCTCGGACGGACGGTATGTGTCGCGATAGACCTCGATCGCCTGTTCCAGGGCGGCCGGCGCGAAATGCGAGGCGAAGGCGTAGGGCAGGCCGAGATGAGCGGCGAGCTGCGCGCCGTAGAGGCTGGAGCCGAGGATCCAGACCGGTACCCTGGTGCCGGCGCCGGGGATCGCGCGAACCTTCTGGCCTGGCCCGGCGGGCTCGAAATAGCTGATCAGCTCGAAGACGTCCTGCGGGAAGTTGTCGGAATTGTCGAGGCTGCGTCGCAGCGCCCGCGCCGTCAGCATGTCGGTGCCCGGCGCCCGGCCTAGGCCGAGATCGACGCGGTCGGGATAGAGCGTCGCCAGCGTGCCGAATTGCTCGGCGATCACCAGCGGCGCGTGGTTCGGCAGCATCACGCCGCCGGCGCCGACGCGGATCGAGGTGGTCTGGCTGGCGACGTAGCCCAACGCCACCGCCGTCGCGGCGCTGGCGATGCCGGTCATGTTGTGATGCTCGGCCATCCAGAAGCGGTCGTAGCCAAGCCCTTCGGCGTGGCGGGCGAGGGCGGCGGAGTTGCGCAGCGCCTCCGCGGCGGTGCCGCCTTCCGGAATCGGGGAGAGGTCGAGAACGCTATAGGGAACCATGGCGACGGCCTTCGATGGTTGAACTTTGGTCTTACGTGGCGTCGAAACCCGCGTTTCACAAAGGGTATGAACGCAGATTGATCCGTAATGTGAACAATCAGGCTTGCATTGAAACCGCCGACCGGAAACTAGGAAACCAGGTGAGGAACATTCTGGGAGGTTTGTGATGGGCTCTGGTTTCCTGTTCGCGATGGCGCTGCTGCCGATCGCGATCGTCTTTCTGCTGCTCGTGGTCATGCGGCGATCGGCGAAACTGGCGATGCTGGTCGCCTATCTGGCAACCGCGGCGCTCGCCCTGACCGTCTGGGACCAGGCCGTCGGCACCGTCGCCGGCGCCACGATCAACGGCCTCGTCACCGCCCTCACGCTCCTCTTCATCATCTTTGGCGCCATCCTCGTCCTGCAGACCGTGCACGAGAGCGGCGCGATCCGTGCCATCCGCCGCGGCTTCACCGAACTCTCGCCGGACCGGCGCATCCAGGCGATCATCATCGCCTGGCTGTTCGGCTCGATGATCGAGGGCGCGTCCGGCTTCGGAACGCCTGCCGCCGTCGCGGCGCCGCTGCTGGTGGCGATCGGCTTCCCGGCGATGGCCGCCGTTCTGGTGACGCTGATCATCCAGTCGACGCCGGTGTCGTTCGGTGCCGTCGGCACGCCGATGCTCGTCGGCGTCAACACCGGCCTCGGCGGCAACGAGGGCGTGCTGGCGTCGATCGCCCCGATGTCGCTCATCGACTATGTCTATGCCGTCGCCGCCAATGTCGCGATGGTGCATGCCCTTGTCGGCTTCGTCATCCCGCTGATCATGGTCGGCATGCTGACCCGCTTCTTCGGCGCCAACCGCTCGTTCATGGAGGGCTTCCGGGTCTGGAAGTTCGCCCTGTTCGCCGGCCTGGCCTTCACGGTCCCGTATTATCTCGTGGCCTGGCTGCTCGGCCCGGAATTCCCGTCGCTGCTCGGCGGCCTGATCGGCCTGTTGATCGTCGTGCCCGCCGCCCGCCGCGGCTTCCTGCTGCCAACGGACCGCTTCGAGTTTCCCGAGCGCGCCGGCTGGAACAGCCACTGGTTCGGCACGCTGAAGGCGGCAGAGGCCGAGGAGGTCATCGCGGCGCGGGACGGCAGCGCACAGATCTCGCTGCTACGGGCCTGGTCGCCGTATCTGATCATCGCGATCCTCCTGGTGCTCACCCGCGTGATCGCCCCGCTGAAGGCGGCGCTGACCTCGCCGGAGGCGACGCTCGCCTTCAACGACATGTTCGGCTCGGGGATCAACGCCACGGCGCAGCTGCTCTATTCGCCGGGAACGGTGCTGATCATCGCATCGCTGCTGTCGGTGCTGATCTTCAGGATGAGCGGCAAGGCCTATGCACGGGCCTGGGCAGGTTCGGCGAAGACCATGGTCGCCGCGGCCCCGGCGCTGCTGCTTGCGGTGCCGATGGTGCAGGTGTTCCTCAACACCGGCCGCGGGCCGATGGAGTCGATGCCGCTGGTGCTGGCCGAGGGCGTCTCCAGCGTCGCGGGCTCGGCCTGGCCGCTGTTCTCGCCGCTGCTCGGCGCGCTCGGCGCCTTCATCGCCGGCTCGAACACCGTGTCGAACATGATGTTCTCACTGTTCCAGTTCTCCGCCGCCGAGCAGATCGGCCTCGGGGCTGCGGGCGCGATGATCGTCGTGACGCTGCAGGCCGTGGGCGGTGCCGCCGGCAACATGATCTGCGTCCACAACGTTGTCGCGGCTTCGGCGGTGGTCGGGCTGACCGACCGCGAGGGCGAGGTGATCCGCATGACGCTGATCCCGATGACCTATTACGTCGTTCAGGCAGGCCTGATCGGCATGGCCCTGATCTATGGCGGGTTCTGGGCGATCCTGGCGGTGGTGTGGCTGGTCGCGGTGATCGCCGCGATGGCCTTCAACAAGGGCCGCCAGAAGGTCGCGACCGGCTCGGCCGTGCCAGCGGAATAGGCTGCGGCCTCAGCAACCGACATGAAAAAGGCCCGGCGGAGCGATCGGCCGGGCCTTTTCGTTTGAGTGATACCGCGACTGTGGACGCGGTTGGTGACTACCGCACGTCGCGCTTGGCCAGCGTCCGCAGGCGCAGGGCGTTCAGGCGGATGAAGCCGGCGGCGTCCTTCTGATCATAGGCGCCGTGGTCGTCCTCGAAGGTGACCAGTTCGTCGGAATAGAGCGATTTCGGCGAAGCCCGGCCCTCGACGATGACATTGCCCTTGTAGAGCTTCAGCGTCACCGTGCCCTCGACATGCTGCTGGCTGTGGTCGATCGCCGCCTGCAGCATCTCGCGCTCGGGCGAGAACCAGAAGCCGTTGTAGATCAGCTCCGCATAGCGCGGCATCAGCTCGTCCTTGAGGTGGCCGGCGCCGCGGTCGAGCGTGATCGACTCGATGGCGCGGTGGGCGACCAGCAGGATGGTGCCGCCCGGCGTCTCGTAGATGCCGCGCGACTTCATGCCGACGAAGCGGTTCTCGACGAGATCCAGCCGGCCGATGCCGTTGTCGCGCCCGAGATCGTTCAGCGCGGCCAGCAGCTCATGCGGCTTCATCGACTTGCCGTCGATCGAGACCGGGTCGCCCTTGGCAAAGCCGATGGTGATCGTCGTCGCCTTGTCCGGCGCGTCCTCGGGGCTGACGGATCGCTGGAAGACGTAAGGCGGCGGCGCAACGTTCGGGTCCTCGAGCACCTTGCCCTCGGAGGACGAGTGCAGGAGGTTCGCGTCGACCGAGAACGGCGCCTCGCCGCGCTTGTCCTTGGAGACGAGGATCTGGTTCTTCTCGGCGAAGTCGACGAGGTCGGTGCGGGACTTGAACTCCCATTCGCGCCAGGGCGCGATCACCTTGATGTCGGGGTCGAGCGCGTAGGCCGACAACTCGAACCGCACCTGGTCGTTGCCCTTGCCGGTGGCGCCGTGGGCGATGGCGTCGGCGCCGGTCTCGTGAGCAATCTCGACGAGGCGCTTGGAGATCAGCGGCCGGGCGATCGAGGTGCCGAGCAGGTAGGTGCCTTCGTAGACGGCGTTGGCGCGGAACATCGGGAACACGAAGTCGCGGCAGAACTCCTCGCGGACGTCGTCGATGTAGATCTCCTTGACCCCCATCATCTCGGCCTTCTTGCGGGCCGGCTCCAGTTCCTCGCCCTGGCCGAGATCGGCGGTGAAGGTGACCACCTCGGCGCCGTATTCGGTCTGCAGCCATTTCAGGATGATCGAGGTGTCGAGGCCGCCCGAATAGGCGAGCACGACCTTCTTGACGTCGCGATGCTGTACCATGCTGTTGTCCCACGAGAGTGCGTTGCGGGCTCTATAGCAAGAGATGGCCGGGAACACAGCCGGGCGGGACAGGTCGTTCGCCTAGTCGGCAGCCAGAAGGCTCAGGCCGGGCTTACGTCGCTCGCTGCAGATACCGGTCGCCGGACGGCTCCGAAGCGCGCTTTGGCGATCCGCCATGCCTCCAAGCCAGATCCGGTCACCCTTTTGTCGATCACTGGCGCGGCAGCGGCGAAGACCGGCCAGATCAGCAGCATGACGATCGCGACGATCAGCCACGACAATACGACGTCCGAGAGAAAATGCCCGCCGAAGGCGATGCGGTTCAGCGAGATCGCCGCGGCCGGCAGGGCGATCGCGGCCAACACGACCGGACGCCAAGGCCTGGCGACAAGGAGGCCGACGGCCAGCATCGCCGCGGCGGAGGCGGCTTCGCCGGAGGTGAAGGAGCAGTTTCCGGCACAACCGCCAACGACCTGCCAGGGGGCGGAGAACGGCAGGTCGCCGCCAAATTCGAGGATCTCGCGCGGCCGTGCCCGCCCGAACAGCTCCTTCATGATGAGATTGACGACAAGGCCCGGGCCGACGGCAAAGACGGCGAACAGGAACAGCGCCTTGTACGGGCGCATCAGCCAGCGCGAGGGCCGGTCGGCAGCGGCCGACACCAGGCTGATCGTCGCGGTGGCAAGCAGCGCCAGGATCAAGGCGTCGTTCAGCGAACGCAGGAGGTTTAGCGCCGGGTCGGCTTCCAGGGGAAAGCCGCCCTGGGGGCCGGCGAACCAGCTGGAGACGGCGAGATCGATGCCGGGCAGCGCCATGAACAGGAAGCTGAAGACCAACAGGACCCGCGCCAGCAATCCGACCGGGGTCGTCTCCGCCATCCTGACCAGATCGGCCGCGCCGGCGCGGAACCCGTCTGCCGCATTCTCCAGGCCCCTGAGTGCCATTCGGCCCGCTTGCCTTGCCAGCGCGTCCGCCCCGAAGCCCCGGCCCCGTCTCCATCATGTAACCACTCCCCCGCCTGCTGTGTCGCAGGTCTGGGGCCTCTCGATGACCTGCAGATGATCGGCAGGTATCGTTCGGATGACAATCGCGCCGAGCCAGCCGACCCGGCCGGGCATCAGGCGGGCTGGCGGTTCGCCTCTGGTGGGAAGTCTTGCGGGCAGATAAGGAATCGCCAGTTCTGCTGGCAGGAAGCGACACCATGGATTTCATCCCCGACCTTCCGACGATCCTCGCCTTCACGCTTGCTGGGCTCGTCCTGACCATCACGCCGGGGCCGGACATGACGCTGTTTCTCGGCCGAACGCTATCGGAGGGGCGGGCGGCCGGTCTTGCCGCCATGCTCGGCGCAACGACCGGCATCCTCATCCATACCAGCCTTGCAGCTCTCGGCATTTCCGCGCTGATCGCCGCATCGCCGGACGCGTTCCTGGCGCTGAAGCTCGCCGGCGCGGCCTATCTGGTCTATCTCGCGATCCAGGCGATCCGCTCGGGGTCCCGCCTGCAGCTCGATGCGCGGGCCGGGGGCCGGCGCCACAGCATCGCGGCGAACTGGTTGACGGGGCTCGGCATCAACCTTCTCAATCCGAAGATCATCCTGTTCTTCGTGACGTTCCTGCCGCAATTCGTCTCGGTGGGCGATCCGGACGCTGCGGCCAAGCTGTTCTTCCTGGGCGTCTACTTCATCGCCCTGGCGATCCCGATCGCGGTCGCGGTGATCCTGGCCGCCGACCGTTTCGCCGCGGCGCTGAAGCGTCGGCCGGCGGTGATGCGCGGCATCGACTGGCTGTTCGCCAGCGTCTTCTCGGCTTTCGCCATCAAGATCCTGCTGACCCAAGGCCGCTGAAGCGGCAGAGCCTGCTACGGCCTCAGGCGTAGGCGTAGGGCCCGCCGCGCTTCAGCCCCTGGCGGTAGGCAGGGCGCGCATGGATGCGCAGCAGGAACTCGCGCAGGCGCGGCCGGTCCTCGTAGCCGAAACGCTGGGCCGCGGCCTCGACCGGAAAGCTCATCATGATGTCGGCGACGGACATCTGCGGGCCGGCGAACCAGCCGGTGGCACCCAGCGACTGCTCCCAGTGATCGAGATGCAGCTTGAGCTGCGGCAGAACCAGCAGCGTGTCGACCTTCTGCATCGCGGATCTGAGGATCGGGCGCACGAGCATCGGCGCGCGGGCCGGGATCATCTGCAGCACCAGCATCAGGAACAGAGGTGGCATCGCCGATCCCTCGGCATAATGCAGGAAATGCCGGGCCTGCCAGTAAGCCTCGGTGCCCGGCGGCGGCATCAGCCGGCCGTCGCCGTGGCGCTCAAGGATATATTCGACGATGGCGCCGGTCTCCGCGATGGTGCGCTCGCCGTCGGTGAGGATCGGCGACTTGCCGAGCGGATGGATCTGCCGCATCGCCTTCGGCGCCTGCATGTCCTTGCCCCGCTCGTAGCGCTTCACTTCGTAAGGCACGCCAAGCTCTTCGAGCATCCAGAGGATGCGCTGGGAGCGGGAATTGTTGAGGTGGTGAACGGTGATCATCGGCGCCAATCTGCCGCAAGGAACGATTTCAGCAAGGGAAGCAGGAGGAACTGCGAGGTCCGGTCCGCAGGAGGCTCAGAGCCCGGCGGCCTGGCGCAGCGCCGCATTCATCCGGTCCTGCCAGCCCGGCCCGTCGTCCTGGAAATGCGCCAGCACGTCGCGGTCGATCCGCAGCGAGACCATCTCCCGGCCAGCCGGGATCGCGCCGGGCGTTTCGCGTACGCGGCCGGTGGCGACCGGCTTTGTCGGCTTGAACATCGCCTCTGCGGCTTCGCGAGGGTCGAGCGGGCGTCTGGCCAAGTGACCTATCCTTCTGAGGTGGGGGCGGGGAGTGGCCGCGTCTCACTGCTGCGCCATCGCCCGGCGCGGTGGCCGGCGATGATCCAGTAGACGAGGGCGAAACAGAGCGAGGCGACGAGGATCGCGGTCTGGACGCTCATATGCGGCACGTCGCGCCCGTAGGTGCCGAACAGCACCGCGACGCCGCCGAGCAGCCCGGCGGCGAGATGAAGCAAGATCGAGGAGAGCGCGAAGATTTCCGTTGCCAGCACGAACAGCGCGAAGGGCAGGAGGACGACCGAGCCGATCTGGGCGGACTGGGCACCGAAGGCAACGGTGGCGTGGAACAGGAAGACCGGATCACCGATGCGGCCCGAGGGAAGCTCGAGAAACGGCCAGAGCATGGCGAAGGCCGCGACCAGGCAGGCCGCGATGAAGCCGAACGGAATCACGAAGAGAAAGCGCAGGACGGTGCTCATCGACGACGAATACCTTCAGCGGCGGCGCCGCGCGAGCCATGACGGACGAGAATAGATGACGCTCCCGCGCGCCGGGCGATCGTCAGCCGGCGGCGAGTTCGCTCGCGGGGGCGGATTCCATGGCGATACGGTCGCCCTTCTTCATGCGTTCCGATTCCGACTTCAGCTGGCCACAGGCGGCGAAGATGTCGCGGCCGCGGGGGGTGCGGATCGGCGAGGCGTAGCCGGCCTGGTTCACCACCTCGGCAAAGCGCTCGATCTGGTCCCAGTCGGAGCATTCGTAGGCGCTGCCGGGCCAGGGGTTGAACGGGATGAGGTTGATCTTGGCCGGAATGCCGTGGAGCAGGCGGACGAGCTCCCGCGCGTCGACGAGGCTGTCGTTGACGTCCTTCAGCATCACGTATTCGAAGGTGATGCGGCGGGCATTGGAGACGCCCGGATAGGTGCGGCAGGCCTCCAGCAGCTGGGCCAGCGGGTATTTCTTGTTGATCGGCACCAGCACGTCGCGCAATTCGTCGCGGACCGCATGCAGCGAGATGGCGAGGCCGACGCCCATGTCCTCGCCGGTCGGCGCGATCATCGGCACGACGCCGGACGTCGAGAGCGTGATGCGCCGCTTCGACAAAGCGAGGCCCTCGCCGTCGGAAACGACGGCCAATGCGGCGCGGACATTGTCGAAATTGTAGAGCGGCTCGCCCATGCCCATCATCACCACATTGGAGACGAGGCGCCCCTCCGACGGCAGGATGCCGCCTTCCGGCGTCGCGGCGTCGGGAAAATCGCCGAGCCGGTCGCGCGCGACCATGACCTGGCCGACGATCTCGTCCGGCGTCAGGTTGCGCACCAGGCGCTGCGTGCCGGTGTGGCAGAAGGTGCAGGTGAGGGTGCAGCCGACCTGGCTGGAGACGCAGAGCGTGCCGCGGCCTTCCTCGGGAATGTAGACGGTCTCGATCTCGACCGGCCGGCCGGCGCCGCGGGCGGGGAAGCGGAACAGCCATTTGCGGGTGCCGTCGACGGAAATCTGCTCCTCGACGATTTCCGGCCGGGCGATCGTGTACGCGGCATCCAGCGCCTGCCGGAGCGTGCCGGCGATGTTGGCCATCTGGCCGAAGTCGGCGACGCCGCGCACATAGAGCCAGTGCCAGAGCTGCGCGACGCGCATCCGGATCTGCCGCTCAGGGACGCCCAGCGAGCGCAGCGCCGTGGCAAGGCTCTCGCGATCCAAGCCGATCAGCGACGGCTTCTCGCCGGACGTTGCCGGGATCGTCGCGGCAGGCACGCGGGGCCGCGTATCAGGCGAAGCGAGGTCGAGCGAAAAGGCCATAGGTTCCTCGGCCGGGTTGCCGGCCAGTCTCGTCACAAGGGGAATGATCCCGTCACATGACGCTTTCCGGCCGGTTTCGCAAGGTTTAGGCCACTTCGAGCAGCAAAACGCCGGGCCCGGGCCCGGCGTTGCCGTCACTTCTTCGCTGCAGAAGCGTCGACTAGCGGCACTCGTTGATCGAGTTCAGCGCGGCGGTCACGCCGGCGAGCGAATAGGTGTAGCTGGTTGCCGTGCCGCGCTGCGAGGTCGCGTCGACCTTCATGCTGCGGCCGGCCTTGAGGGCGGCTACGAGCTGCGGCTCCTCGGCGGCGTTCTCCATCCAGGCGGACTCGCCCTTGACGAACATCGAATAGTCCTTGCCGTCGATGTCGACGACGACCTTCGAGCCTTCGCGCAGCGGATAGCCCATCACCACCTGCGGCTCGTAGGAAACGCCCTGGCCTGGCTTCTGCGACACCAGGAAGAAGATGTCGCCGTGGTTGACGCTGGCCGGGGTCATCGCGGTCGGTGTCGACAAAATGTAACAGACCTTCCCGGCGGAATCGTCGTAGGAATAGGTGCCCCAGGCGTTGAATTGGCTGATCCGTGTCGGGGTCTGTGCGGCGCCCGCGGCGCTCGAGAAGATCAGAATGGCCGCCGTAGCCGTCAGGACGTTCTTGAGTTGCATGGTTCCCCGCTCGTTTGTGCGTGCGTCATTGGCGATTGGTCGCGGCCGGCGCCGATATCGGCGCCGGTCCCGGTGGCGAATGTCCCGGCAAACTAGACCGAAGCCCGTTTATCCTTGGTTAACGAAAGCCGAATGCCCGCAAGACGTTTTGCGGGAAGGGTTCGCTGTCGCAAACATGCGGCCGGGACAGCCGGAAGATACCCATCGCTGAATGAGGGACAAAATCGGGCGACAGTTTGGCGGCAGGACGGCAACGGAGGTTACGGTCTCGTAAGGTCGCCTTTCGCGGGCAAAAAAGCAGGGCAGCCGCCGAAGCCGTCAGGGCTACATTTCCCCGAGTGTCTCACGTGCCTTCACATAATGCTCCGGCTTGATGTTGCCGCGCACGGCTCGGAACGCCGCCCACATCACCGCGATGTCGTCGGTGAACCCGATCCCGAACAGGAAGTCCGGTATGATGTCGAACGGCAGCACGAAATAGGCGAGCGCCGCCAGCAGCACGCCGCGGCTGGCGCTGGGCGTCTTTGGGTCGATGGCGCAGTAATAGGCGGCGATCACGTCCTCCATGAAGGGGACGTAACGCAGCGCCCGGCGGGCGGTGTCGAAGAACGACGCGCGGACCCGCTGTTCCTGCCGCGCCTGCTCCTCTTCGGTGCCCGGCTGCAGTACCGCGTCGATATCGAGAATGTCGCGCGCCATCAGTTCCTCCGCCATCTGTCGACAGCTAGATGGATCGCGACGGCCGCCGGCTCAAGTGGCGAGGTCAGCCATACTGGCCGGCGAACGCGCCCGAAGCGAAGGAACTGTATCCCTCGTCGGCGCGGGGCGTCGATCCGAGCGGAAACGCTTCCTCGAGCAGATAGGGGCCGCCACCGACCGAATCGCGCGCCGAGAACAGGCCGAAACGGGCGACCTTGATCGCCGGGGTGCGGAAACCGGCATTCCTTGCCAGATAGCGCGCGACGTCCTCGGGCTTGGGCTGGCGCAGCCGCGCCAGGGTGACATGCGGCGAAAACTTGCGCTGGTCGGCGGGCAGACCGAGCCGGCGGCAGATCCGGTCGATCTCGAGCTGCAGGTCGGCCAGCGCCGGCGAAGCCTCGATTTCGGCGTGGATCGAGCGGGGCTTCTTGCTGCCGAAAGCGGCAAGGCCGCGCAGCGCGATCGAAAAACCCGGCCGTTCGATCCGGTCCAGCGCCGCGACGATCTCGTCGGCGAGGCGGGGCTCGACGTCGCCGATGAAGCGCAATGTGAGGTGATAGTTCTCTGGGTCGGTCCAGCGCGCCGACGGCAGGCCGCCGCGGAGCAGGGACAAGGGGAAGGCGAGAGCCTGGGGGATTTCGAGGGCGGTGAACAGTCTCGGCATCGGATGGTCCTTCCGTGCGTCATTGCCTTCACCCCGGAAGACTCTCATCCCGGGAGCCATGTTTCAAGGACAGGGCAGCCCTGCAGCGGCGCATTCACGGTTGTCCGTTGCGCAATGCACAATTATCTTCGGTGGCGAATGGGGAGGCCCACTCCGGGGAGGACGAAACGAAGGCGCCGACCCCATGTCGTATCTGGCTATCCCCGGCGATGCCGTCGCAGCGACGAAAGCTGCCAACGACGCACCCACTCTGTCGATCCGCCGCCTGCATCCCCAGGAGCGTGATCTCCTGCTGGCGCATCTGATGCGCCTCGATGCCGAGGCGCGGCGGCTGCGCTTCGGCAATCCCGTCAACGATCACTTCCTGGAGCGCTACGCCGCGCTGGCACTCGGCGCCGATGCGCTGATCATGGGCCTGTTCGCCGACGGCGTGCTGCGCGGCGTTGCGGAGTTGCGCTATCTTATCGGTTCCCGCAACGAGGCCGAAGGCGCCTTTTCGATCGAGAAGGCGTTTCAGGGCCTTGGTTTCGGCGACCGTCTCTTCGGCCGGCTGATCGCGTCGGCGCGCAATCGCGGCGTGCGGCGGCTGTTCCTGACCTGCCTGCGCGAGAACCGCCGGATGCAGGCGATCGCCGCCAAGCACGGCGCCGACCTCAGCTTCGTCGCCGGCGACGTGACGGCGGAAATTCGCCGCCCCTACGCCGATGCCGCCAGCATCACCGAGGAATGGGCCGACGAAAGCGAAGCCTTCGTCTTCGCGATGATCGACTGGCGGCGCAACGGGTTTGATTTCGTGACCTGGCCGCTGCAGCGGCTGGCCGAAAGCCTCAATCCGTCGTCTCTCGCCGGGCGATGATTGCATCGAGGCTCGCGGTGACCGTCGGCAGCATGCGCTCGACGATGATCGCGACGCCCGCCGGATTGGGATGCATCGCATCGTCCTGGTTCAGGGCGGTTTCGGCCGCGACGCCGTCGAGAAAGAACGGATAGAGCGCGACGTCGTATTTCTCGGCAAGCCGCGGGTAGATCGTATCGAACGTGGCCTGATAGTCGCGGCCCATGTTCGGCGGCGCCATCATCCCGGCGAGGATCATCTTCTGGCCACGTTTCTTCAGCGTCGCGACGATCTGGTCGAGATTGTCCGCAGCGATCTGCGGCGACACGCCGCGCAGCGCGTCGTTGGCGCCGAATTCGACGATGACGAGATCGGCGCTTTCCGGCACCGACCAGTCGAGCCGGGCGAGCCCGCCCGTCGTGGTGTCGCCCGAAACCCCCGCATTCGTCACCGCAACATCGTAGCCTGCCGAGCGAAGCGCTGCCTCAAGCTGCGCCGGGAAAGCTTCGTCGGGCCCGACTCCGTAGCCCGCGACGAGGCTGTCGCCGAAGGCCACGACCTCGATCGTCTCCTGGCCAGCGGGCGATTCCGGCTGTTGCGCGGAAGCGGCGAGCGGCACCGCCAGCCATGACAACAGCGTGAGGGTGGCAAGGATCGGTTGGAAGCGCTGCATTGCACACCCCATATAGCGCGAGCCCCGGAAGCGGCCCTTTGAGGGGCGGATCTAGGAACGAGCGATCTTGACGGAACCGGCAGTACGATTACGAAACGTTCATCTGACCCTGGGGGCCGGGCGCAGCGCGGTACATGTGCTGAAAGGCGTCGATCTGTTCGTCGAGCGTGGCGAGTCGGTCGGCATCGTCGGGCCGTCCGGCTCCGGCAAGTCGACGCTGCTGATGGTGCTTGCCGGGCTGGAACGGGCCGATGCGGGCGAGGTCGAGATTGCCGGCCAGTCGCTGGTCGGGCTGAGCGAAGACCAGTTGGCTGCGTTTCGTGGCCGCAATGTCGGCATCGTCTTCCAGTCCTTCCATCTCATACCCAACATGACGGCGCTGGAAAACGTCGCGGTGCCGCTGGAGCTGGCCGGCCACCCCGACGCGTTCGAGCGGGCCGAACGCGAGCTCGGCCAGGTCGGCCTTGCCGACCGTATCGCGCATTATCCGGGCGAACTTTCCGGTGGCGAGCAGCAGCGCGTCGCCATGGCGCGGGCGCTGGCGCCGGAGCCGGCGATCCTGATCGCCGACGAGCCCACGGGCAATCTCGATCAGGAGACCGGCCGGCAGGTGGCGGACCTGTTGTTCGCCGAGCGCGAGAAGCGCGGCATGACGCTGGTGCTGGTCACCCACGATCCGAACCTCGCGCATCGCTGCGAACGCGAGATCGCGGTCCGCTCCGGCGAGATCCACGATGACCGCATGCGCTCGGGCATGGCGTCGGCACACCTCGGAGAGACGCTGGAAAGCCGGCCGGCATGACCGTGGTGGATACGGCCACGGCCGCTGCCCGGGTGCGGCCGGAGCCGGTCGGCCGGCGCGGCCGGCTGGCGCTCGCCTTCCGCTTCGCCCTGCGCGAGATGCGCGGCGGCCTGTCGGGTTTCTACATCTTCCTTGCCTGCATCACGCTCGGCGTCGCGGCGATCGCGGCGGTCAATTCCGTGGCGACGATGATGACCACCGGCATCGCCGAGCAGGGCCGCACCATTCTCGGCGGCGACCTGCGCTTCGAGCTGACACAGCGGGAGGTGACGCCGGAAGAGGCGCAGTATCTCGAGGGGCTGGGCACGGTAGCCCGGTCGGCGGACCTGCGGTCGATGGTGCGGCTGACCGACGGCAGCGACCAGTCGCTCACCCAAGTGAAGGCCGTCGACGGCGCCTATCCGCTCTACGGCTCGCTCGACACGACGCCCGACGCGCCGCTGGCGACGCTGCTCGGCGAAGAGGACGGGCGCTTCGGCGCCATCGCCGCGCCGGAACTGTTCGACCGCCTCGGTATCGAGCCCGGCGCCATCGTGCGGCTCGGCGATGCCGATATCGTGCTGCGCGGCGTCCTCGATCGGGAGCCGGATGTCCTATCTGACGGTTTCAACTTCGCGCCGCGGCTGATGCTGTCGCTGGACGGACTTGCGGCGAGCGGGCTGGTGCAGCCCGGCAGCCTGGTCGAGTACCAGTACAAGGTCCGGCTGAATCCGGACCGCGCCGGCGACGCCGAGGCGGTAATGGAAGCTGCCAACGAGCGGTATCCCGATGCCGGCTTCAGCATCCGCACCTCGGCCGAGGCGGCGCCTTCTCTCCAGCGCAATATCGAGCGCTTCTCGCAGTTCCTGACGCTGGTCGGGCTGACCGCGCTGATCGTCGGCGGGGTGGGGGTGGCGAATGCCGTGAACGCCTATCTCGATTCCAAGCGGCCGGTGATCGCCACCTTCAAGAGCCTCGGGGCGGGCGGCAATTTCGTCGTCGCCGTCTATCTCATCCAGATCATGACGCTGGCAGCGCTCGGTATCGTGATCGGGCTGCTGCTGGGCGCCATCGCGCCCTTCGTCACGGCGCAGTTCCTCGAAGCCGTCGTCCCGGTCGCGGCGAGCGCCTCGGTGTATCCGCTCGATCTGGCGCTGGCGGCCCTGTTCGGGGCGCTGACGGCGCTGGCTTTCGCGCTGCTGCCGCTGGGGCGCACCCGCGACGTCGCGGCGGCCGCGCTGTTCCGCGAGGCCGGCACCGCCGGCTTCACCCGCATGCGCTGGACCTATCTCGCGGCAGCGCTCGGCCTCGCCGCGCTGATCGGCGTGCTGGCGCTTGTCATGGCCGGCGACAAGCGGGTGGCACTGGTCTTCCTGATCGGCACGGCCGCGGCCTTCCTGATCCTGCGCTTCGTCGCGACCGGCATCGAATGGCTGGCGGCGCGGGCGCCGCGCGTGCGCTCGACGCCGCTGCGGCTCGCCCTCGGCAACATTCACCGGCCGGGCTCGCTGACCGGCTCGGTCGTCCTGTCGCTGGGGCTCGGGCTGACGCTGCTCGTGACGCTCGCGACGATCGACTATAATCTGCGCCAGGAGATCGGTACCGGCATCGCATCGCGGGCGCCGGACTTCTTCTTCGTCGACATCCAGAACGGCGAGGTCGATGCCTTCCGCGATACCATCGAGACCCTCGCCCCGGGCTCGACGCTGAACGCCGCGCCGATGCTGCGCGGCCGGATCACCCGCCTCAACGAGCAGGATGTCGCCACGATGGAGATCCCGCCGGAAGGCGGCTGGGTGCTGCGCGGCGACCGCGGCATCACCTATTCCGCGACATTGCCGGAGAACTCGACGATCTCGGCTGGCGAATGGTGGCCCGAGGACTACGACGGCGAGCCGCTGGTGTCGTTCTCGGCGGAAGAGGGCGGCGAACTCGGCCTGTCGGTCGGCGACACGCTGACGGTCAACGTGCTCGGCCGCAACATCACCGCCCGCATTGCCAACTTCCGCAGCGTCGAATGGGAATCGCTGTCGATCAATTTCGTCATGGTGTTCTCGCCCAACGCCTTTGCCGGGGCGCCGCATGCCTGGCTCGCCACGCTGACGATGCCCGAAGGCGGCGAGGCCGCCGAGAAGTCGGTGCTCAACGGCGTCACCAACGCCTTTCCGGCGGTGACCAGCGTCCGGGTCAAGGAGGCGCTGGACGCGGTTAACGGCCTGATCGCGCAGCTGGCGCTGGCGATCCGCGTCGCCGCCGCCGTGGCGCTCGTCGCCTCGGTGCTGGTGCTGTCCGGTGCGCTGGCCGCCGGCAACCGCGGGCGCGTCCACGATGCGGTGGTGCTGAAGACGCTGGGGGCGACGCGCATGACGCTGATCCGCGCCTTCGCGACGGAATACCTGCTGCTCGGCCTTGCCACCGGCGTCTTCGCCATCGCGGCCGGGGCGCTGGCCGCCTGGTTCGTGGTCGCGCAGATCATGCAGTTGCCTTACGTGTTCGACTGGACCGTCGCGCTCACGACCCTGGTCGTGTCGCTGGTGCTGACCGTCGGCTTCGGCCTCGCCGGCACATGGCGCATCCTCGGCCAGAAGGCCGCGCCGGTGCTTCGCAATCTGTGATGCGGAGCGCCGTCGGGCCGGTTGATGGTAAGTCTTGATTGGTAATGTCCGGCGGGCCGGCCAATGTCCGCGACGGATAACGCAGAATTAATCCCGATCGGGCTCTATTTTGCGGCAGTGCGGCGTCGGCGACTTGTGCAAAAGCACGTCGATCCGCATATTATCCTCAGGATCGCTGGGCGTCCCGCCAGCGGCGCCTCACCGTGCGAAGCCTTCGGGCCAGAGCGGTGGACACCGGACGGGACACGCAGAAAAGGATTGCTACTCAATGGCTGACTATCGGAATCCCGGGGTACGGACCGTACCCGCGGCCGGTGCTAGGGCGGACATCGACCAGGGTCTCCGCACCTACATGCTGAAGGTGTACAACCTGATGGCAGCCGGCCTCGCCCTCACGGGCGTTGCTGCCTATGCTCTCTATGCGCTGTCCGTCACGGTCGAGCCGACCGCCTACCAGGTGCGTCCGGACCTCTATCTGACGGATCTCGGCTATACGGTGTTCGTGTCGCCGCTGAAGTGGGTGCTGATGCTGGCGCCGCTGGCGATGGTGTTCTTCCTGTCGTTCCGCGTTCACAAGATGAGCGTCGCGGCAGCCCAGACGACCTTCTGGGTCTACGCCACGATGGTCGGCCTGTCGCTCGCGACGATCTTCCTCGTCTACACGCAGGAGTCGATCACCCGGGTGTTCTTCATCACGGCCGCCTCGTTCGGCGCGCTGTCGCTCTGGGGCTACACCACCAAGCGGGACATCTCGGCCTGGGGCTCGTTCCTGTTCATGGGCGTGATCGGCCTGGTCATCGCCATGGTCGTGAACATCTTCCTCGCCTCGCCGGCGCTGACCTTCGCCATCTCGGCGATCGGCGTCCTGGTGTTCGCCGGCCTCACCGCCTACGACACCCAGCAGATCAAGGAAATGTACTACGAGGGTGACGGCTCGGCCGTCATGGGCCGCAAGGCCGTGATGGGTGCCCTGCGCCTCTATCTCGACTTCCTGAACATGTTCCTCTTCATGCTGCAGCTGTTCGGCAACCGCGAATAGGCTTCACGCCAGAGACGGACGGAAAGGGCGGCCCTCGGGTCGCCCTTTTCTTTGGCCGCTGCTTCTGCAACATCGGCAGCCGGCGGGCGAATTTATCGTCTGCCGTGGCCTCGCTTTCGCGCGGCGGCAGACCCCTCTTTCGATGCAGTTGCAGATGAGCGCCCACACGATCCGCCCCGCCCACGCCGACGATGTCCCCGCCTTGCGCGACATCTACGAGGAAGCCGTCCTCAACGGCACCGCCACCTACGAGCTGGTGCCCCCGGATGTCGACGAGATGCGCGCCCGCTTCGCCGCGATCACCGGCGTCGGCTACCCGTTCATCGTCGCCGAGGATCATCACGGCACTGTGCTCGGCTACGCCTATGCCAGTGCCTTCCGGCACAGGCCCGCCTATCGCTGGTCGGTGGAGGACTCGATCTATCTCGCGCCCGAAGCCAGGGGACGCGGCATCGGCCGGGATCTCCTGACACGGCTCGTCGAGCTCTGCAGCGAAAGCGGCTTTCGCCAGATGGTCGCGGTGATCGGCGGGGCCGACAACGAAGCCTCGATCCGGGTGCACCGGCGCGCCGGCTTCCGCATGATCGGAACGTTCGAGGGTTCGGGCTTCAAGTTCGGTCGCTGGATCGATACCGTACAGATGCAGATGCAGCTCGGCGACGGCAACGCGTCGCTGCCGGACGAGACGGTGTTCCCGGGAACGCTGTACGGCGGGTGAGACCGGAACCGGCGCTCAGGCCTTGTCGGCGAGCGCCAGCGCCTTGTCGAAGACCTGCAGCACATTGGCGAGATCCTGGCCGCGCTTCATGATCAGCCCGCCGGCCGCGACGACCTGGTAGGCGCCCTGCTTGCGGGCGAGCTTGGGGTTCTTCTCGATCCGGTAGAGCGGCATCTCGCTGGTGCGGCGGAACACCGAGAAGACGGCCCGGTCCTTCAGCATGTCGATCGCGTAGTCGCGCCATTCGCCGGCGGAGACCATGCGCCCGTAGATGCGCAGGATCTGCGACAGCTCGGCGCGATCGAAGCTGACCACGGGACTTCGCGAACGGTTGTCGGGGAAGGCTAGGAGATTCGCCGCCGCGTCGCCGTTCGTCCTGAAATCCTGCAAGATGAGACCCCTCGTCCGATCTGTCGGCGCCGTCCGAAAGGCGCGCATGGTTCTCCCAAGATAAGCGCCGGGCGACGCGATGCAACCGGAAGCGTCCACCCGTCACGGCAAGACGGCGGCAAGCCGGCGCCGCCCTCGCAGCACCGCAGAAGGCTATTCGGCGGGAAATTCCAGCTGGGCGGCGGCAAGAATCGGGCCGGGCGCGCCGTCGGCCGTCACCGACTGCAGGATGGCGGCGCAGCCGGCCTTCCGCGTGTCCGGACCGAACAGCGTCACCAGCGGCAGGTCGATCTCCATCGTCTCGCCGGTCCACATGCCCAGCACCCGCCAGTCCTTGACCGCATGGGTGTTGGCCAGCGTGTGGCCGCTGTTCTCGCCCCGCTCGATGGCGACCGGCGCTTCGTCGACGAAGGTAACGAGCATCAGCACCGGCGTCTGGCCGCCGGGGCTTGCCGCCGCGCCCTTGGCGGTGATGTGCAGCCGGTCGGCGACGACCGACAGATCGATCTTCGCCGCCGAGGCCCGCGAGGACAGCGCGTCGCCGTCGATCAGGCGGCGCAACTTGGCCTCGTGCGAGCCGACGACGGCGGCCTTGCCGTTCACCACCGCCTGCGGCGTGTAGATCGTCGTCGTGTCGAAGGACTTGGCATAGGCACGCTGGCGATCGGTGTTGGCCGCCGAGCCGAACGTGTCGCGCCAGCCGATATAGTCCCAGTAGTCGACATGATAGGCGAGGGCGAGGATGCCCGGCTCGTCGGCGAGTTTCGCCAGCAGCGCGTCGGCCGGCGGGCAGGACGAGCAGCCCTGGCTGGTGAACATCTCGATGACGTGGGTGATCTGCTTGGCGATGGGCTCGCCGGCGACGGCCGGGCGAGCCGCCCCGCCGGCGAGCAGCATCGCCAGGAACGCGAGGGCACAACGCCCGGGGGCGATCCTGCTCACGCGAGCCACGGCAGTTTGCCGCTCGCCCGCGTGGTGTCCGGGCGCAGAGCTGTCTCGTCGGCTGTCATCATGGACGCGAACCTACCGACGGAGGCGAACACCCTCCAGTCAATTGCGGGTGAGAAAGCAGCGCGCCGCCGGTCGCTCGGGACCGGCGGCCACAGGGCGGCGCGGGGAGCGCCGCCATCGACGTTCAGGCGGCGAGGCGCCGGAGCACGTAATGCAGGATGCCGCCGTTGCGGTAGTATTCGAGCTCGTCCAGCGTATCGATCCGGGCCTGGATCCGGACGCTGTCGACCGTGCCGTCGGCGCGCTCGATCTTGGCTTCGAGCACTTCGCGCGGCTTGAGGGTGGCGAGGCCCTCGATCGTCACCTTCTCGTCTCCCTTGATGCCGATCGTCTTCCAGGACGTGCCTTCCTCGGCGAAGACGAAGGGCACGACGCCCATGCCGACGAGGTTCGAGCGGTGGATGCGCTCGAAGCTCTCGGCGATCACCGCCCGCACGCCGAGGAGGTTGGTGCCCTTGGCCGCCCAGTCGCGCGACGAGCCGGTGCCGTATTCCTTGCCGGCGAAGACGACCAGCGGCACGCCTTCTTCCTGGTACTTCATCGCCGCATCGTAGATCGGCATCACCTCCCCGTCGGGATAGTGCCTGGTCATGCCGCCCTCGATGCCGTCCAGCATCTGGTTCTTGATGCGGATATTGGCGAAGGTGCCGCGCATCATCACCTGATGGTTGCCGCGGCGGGCGCCGTAGGAGTTGAAGTCGACCGGGCGGACCTGGTGGCTGACGAGATAGTCGCCGGCCGGCCCGTTGGCCTTGATCGAACCTGCCGGCGAGATGTGGTCGGTGGTGATCGAATCGAGGAACAGGCTGAGGATGCGGGCGCCGTGGACGTCGGTGACCGGCACCGGATCCATGGTCATGCCCTCGAAATAGGGCGGGTTCTGCACGTAGGTCGAGCGGTCGTCCCAGTCATAGGTCAGGCCGCCGGACACGGCGATCTTCTGCCAGTGCGCGTCGCCCTTGAAGACGTCGGCATAGCGCTCCTCGAACATCTGCCGGGTGACCGTCTCGCGGACGATCTCGGCAATCTCCTGGGTGGTCGGCCAGATATCCTTGAGGAACACGTCGTTGCCGTCGTGGTCCTTGCCGAGCGATTCCTTGGTGATGTCGACGAACATCGAGCCGGCGATGGCGTAGGCGACGACCAGAGGCGGCGAGGCGAGATAGTTCGCCCGCACGTCCGGGTTCACCCGGCCCTCGAAGTTGCGGTTGCCGGACAGGACCGAGCAGGCGACGAGGTCGTTCTCGGTGATGGCCTCGGAGATCGGCTCCGGCAGCGGGCCGGAATTGCCGATGCAGGTGGTGCAGCCATAGCCGACGAGGTTGAAGCCCATCGCGTCGAGATCGGCCTGCAGGCCGGCCTTCTCGAGATATTCCGTCACCACCTGGCTGCCGGGTGCCAGCGAGGTCTTCACCCAGGGCTTTACGGTCAGGCCCTTGGCGTGGGCCTTGCGGGCGACGAGGCCGGCCGCGACCAGGACGTTGGGGTTCGAGGTGTTGGTGCAGGAGGTGATCGCCGCGATCACGACGTCGCCGTCGGAGATGCCGTGGTCGGCACCTGAAACCGGATGGCGGGCCGGCGGCGCGTCGAACGCCCCCGTCGCGCCTTCGGCGACGTAGCGGGCCTCGGCGGTGCTCTGCGTGTCGGAGGCCTTCTTGCGGCCGCCCTGCAGCTCGACGAGGGCGGTGCGGAAGGCCGAAGCGGCGTCGGTCAGCGCGACGCGGTCCTGCGGGCGCTTGGGTCCGGCCAGCGACGGCACGACCGTCGACAGGTCGAGCTCCAGCGTGTCGGTGAAGACCGGATCGGCAACGCCATCCTCGCGGAACATGCCCTGCGCCTTGGCGTAGGCCTCGACCAGCGCGATGCGGTGCTTGTCGCGGCCGGTCGCGTCGAGATAGGCGAGCGTGTCCTTGTCGATCGGGAAGAAGCCGCAGGTGGCGCCGTATTCCGGCGCCATGTTGCCGATCGTCGCCTGGTCCTCAAGGGTGAGGTTCGACAGGCCCGGGCCGAAGAACTCGACGAACTTGCCGACGACCTTCTTCTTGCGCAGCATCTCGGTGACGGTGAGCACGAGGTCGGTCGCGGTGGTGCCCTCGGGCAGCTTGCCGCCGAGGCGGAAGCCGATGACCTCGGGGATCAGCATGGAGATCGGCTGGCCGAGCATGGCCGCCTCGGCCTCGATGCCGCCGACGCCCCAGCCGAGCACCGACAGGCCGTTGACCATGGTGGTGTGCGAATCGGTGCCGACGAGCGTGTCCGGATAGGCGATGGTCTCGCCGTTCTCTTCCTTGGTCCAGACCGTCTGCGCCAGATATTCCAGGTTCACCTGGTGGCAGATGCCGGTGCCGGGCGGCACGACGCGGAAATTCTCGAAGGCTTCCGAGCCCCAGCGCAGGAAGGTGTAGCGCTCGCCGTTACGGCCGTATTCGGCGTCGACGTTGCGCTCGAAGGAATCCTTCTGGCCGAAGAAGTCGACCATCACCGAGTGGTCGATGACGAGATCGACCGGCACCAGCGGATTGATCTTCTTGGGGTCGGAGCCGAGCTGCGTGGTCGCGTCGCGCATCGCGGCGAGGTCGACGACGGCGGGAACGCCGGTGAAGTCCTGCATCAGGACGCGGGCCGGGCGGTAGGCGATCTCGTGGCCGGCGGTGCCCTTGTCGTGGATCCAGTTGGCGACGGCGCGGATGTCGTCGGCCGTCACGGTGCGGCCGTCCTCGTTGCGCAGCAGGTTCTCGAGCAGCACCTTCATCGAGAAGGGAAGCCGCGAGGCACCGGCGAGGCCATTCCGTTCGGCCTCCTGCAGATCGTAGTAGACATAGTCCTTGCCCTCGACGGAGAGCGTCTTGCGGCTATGGAAGCTGTCGGATGCGTTGGACATGTGGCTTCGTTCCTTCTCGAACCAGGATGGAGTCCGAAGGGCGAACGGCCTTGAGCGCAGCGGAAAAGCGCTCGAAGATGCGGGTGCGACCATTTCCGCTAGTCCGCCCCGGTTCCGCTGGTGCCAGGCGGGAACCTTGAGATCGGCGCTGAAAAATTCCACTCCGGTCGCTGGCGTGGTTGCCGTCCTCATAACGAAGTTTGTAACGCCTATAAAGGCGTGTCGGACGGTGATGGTGAATTTGTGCCGTGACCGCCGCGGCGAGGGGATGCGAGGGCGGATGATCAGGGCGGGGACGCGCGGCACGACGAGGCCGCAGCCGGCGGCAAGGGCTAAAACGACGGGCGGCGCCGCGTGAGCGGCCTTGCCGTCACCGTATCCGGCCTGACCATCGGGCGCGGCAGCACGGCGGTCGCCGGCCCGCTGGATCTGTCGCTTGGCGGCGGCGAGGCGCTGATCGTCACCGGCCCGAACGGCGCCGGCAAGTCGACGCTGCTGCGCACGCTGGCCGGGCTGCTGCGGCCGCTCGCCGGGCGAATCACCGTCGCCGGCGCGATGGCACCGGACGGCGAGCCGGCACGGAGCCTCGCCGAGATCGCCCATTATGTCGGCCATCGCAACGCCATGAAGCCGTCGGTCAGCGTCGCCGACAATCTCGGCTTCTGGGCGCGCTTCCTCGGCGGGGCGGGGCTTTCGGCCGACGCCGCGCTGGAATCAGTGGGGCTGCCCGGCCTCGCGCATCTGCCCTTCGCCTATCTCTCGGCCGGCCAGCAGCGCCGCGTCTCGCTGGCGCGGCTTCTCGTCGCCCACCGGCCGGTGTGGATCCTCGACGAGCCGACCGCGGCGCTCGACACCGCCTCGCAGGCGCGCTTCGCGGGACTGATGGCGGGCCATCTCGATGCGGGCGGCAGCGTCATCGCAGCGACGCACCAGCCGCTTGGGCTGGGTGGGGCGCGCGAGCTGAGCATGGTGCCGGCGCCGGCGGAACATCTCACGGACAAGGGGCAGGCGATCGCCGATGCGGACCTTGCCGCAGCCGAGGGCTGGCTGTGACGGCGGTATTCTGGCGCGACCTGAAGCTCGCGGTCTCCGGCGGTGGCGGCGCGATGACGGCGGTGATCTTCTTTCTCGCCGTCGTCGCGACGGTGCCGTTCGGCGTCGGCCCCGACCTCAACCTGTTGTCGCGGATCGGGCCGGCGATCCTCTGGATCGGGGCGCTGCTGTCGACCCTCCTGACCCTCGACCGGCTGTTCCAAGCCGACCGCGAGGACGGCACGCTCGACCTGATGCTCACCGGCCCGACGCCGATGCCGCTGGTGGTGCTGGGCAAATGCCTGGCGCTGTGGGCGGCCTCCGGCCTGCCGCTGGTGCTGGCGGCGCCGGCGCTCGGCCTGTTCCTGGCGCTGGAGCCGACGGCCATCGGCGCCGTCACGCTGACGCTGCTGGCCGGCACGCCGGCCATCACCTTCATCGGCGCCGTCGGCGCGGCGGTCGCCGTGGCGCTGCCGCGCGGCGGGCTGCTGGTGTCCGTGCTGGTGCTGCCGCTGGCGATCCCGGTGCTGATCTTCGGCGTCTCGGCCACCTATGGCGCGGTAAACGATCCGGACCCGTTCCTGTCGCCCTTCCTGATCCTCGTCGCCCTGACGCTGTTCTTCGGGGCGCTCGGCCCGATCGCGGCGGCCGCGGCGCTCAAGGCGGGCGGGGATTGAGCGCGACGATCGGCCGGTTCTTCCTTTGGCCGGAATCGTGGTGTTTACGGCTTGGTTCGAACCATCCTAAACTCGGGACCATGACCGACCTCTCCGCCACCAAGCCGTCGCGCTTCACGATCCTCGCCAACCCGACCCGGTTCCTCGAACTGTCGGGCCGGCTGCAGCCGTGGCTCTATGCGGCGGCGCTGGTCGCGCTGGTCGTCGGCCTGACGCTCGGCTTCATGGCGCCGCCGGACTACCAGCAGGGCGCCACGGTGCAGATCATGTTCATCCACGTGCCGTTCGCGTGGCTGTCGATGATGGTCTGGACGGTGATGAGCCTGTCGGCGCTCGGCACGCTGGTCTGGCGTCATCCGCTCGCCGACGTCGCGGTCAAGGCGGCGGCGCCGATCGGCGCGGTGTTCACCGCGCTGGCGCTGATCACCGGCTCGATCTGGGGCCGGCCGATGTGGGGCACCTGGTGGGTCTGGGACGCGCGGCTGACCTCGGTCTTCGTCTTGTTCCTGATGTATCTCGGGCTGATCGCGCTGACCCGGGCGCTCGACGATCCCGGCAAGAGCGCCAGGGCCGCTGCGATCCTCGTCCTCGTCGGCTTCGTCAACATCCCGATCATTAAGTTCTCGGTGGACTGGTGGAACACGCTGCACCAGTCGGCCAGCGTCATCCGCGCCGACGGGCCGGCGATGCCGGCGGTGTTCCTGACGCCGCTGCTCGTCTCGGCGCTCGGCTTCACGCTCTTGTTCTTTGCCTTGCATCTGACGGCGATGCGCAGCGAGATCCTGCGCCGGCGCGTCGCCGCCCTGTCGCGGCTCGCCGCCCGCCGCGCGGAGGCCTGAGGCTCGCATGCAGAACGACTATTTCGGCTTCATCGCCGCGGCCTACGGGATCTCCGCGCTGCTCCTGGCAGGCCTGGCGCTGTGGATCGTGCTCGACGCGCGGGCGCAGCGCCGGGCACTCGCGGGGCTGGAGGAAAAGGGCGTGCGCCGCCGCTCATCGGCACGCCCGGAGACCTCGTCATGACCGAGCCGACCGTCCCGACGCCGCGGCCGCGGCGCAATGTCTTCGTGCTCCTGCCGCTGCTGCTGTTCGGCGGGCTCGCGTCGGTGTTCCTCTACCAGCTGGTTTCCGGCCACGACCCGCAGCAGATCCCCTCGGTGCTGGTCGGCAAGACCGCGCCGCAGACGACGCTGCCGCCGCTCGAGGGCGTCTCTGGCCCGGACGGGCGGGCGATGCCCGGTCTCGATCTTTCCGGATTCGGCGACGGAAGGCCGGTGCTGGTCAACGTCTTCGCCTCCTGGTGTGGCCCCTGCCGCGAGGAGCACCCGCTGCTGATGGAACTTGCCCGGGATCCGCGCCTCGCCATCGTCGCCATCAACTACAAGGACAAGCCGGAGAATGCCCGGCGCTTCCTCGCCACGCTCGGCAATCCCTATGCGGCGATCGGCGTCGACCAGACCGGGACGACGACGATCGACTGGGGCGTCTATGGCGTACCGGAGAGCTTCCTCGTCGCCGCCGACGGCGAGATCCTGTTCAAGCAGACCGGGCCGTTCACCCTCGAGTCCGTGGCCGGTGGGCTGCTGCCGGCGCTGGAACGGGCGCTTTCGCCAGATGCCCGCGGCAAGCCGCCGACGAGCTGACGCGAAAGCTGCCCTCCGCTACCCGATGTCGCCATTTCCGGACGGCGATCGCGGACCATGTTTGCCAGCATGAACCAGCCATCCTTCTCCCTGCGCCTCCCCGAGGGCGACGACCTGCCGCGCAAGGTCTGCGACAATTGCGGCTTCGTCGCCTACGAGAACCCCAAGATCGTCGTCGGCTCGGTGGTCCGGCACGAGGGGCGGATCCTTCTCTGCCGCCGGGCGATCGAGCCGCGAAGCGGCTTCTGGACCATCCCGGCCGGCTATCTGGAGCTGAACGAGACCCCGGAGGAGGGGGCGCGGCGCGAGGCGCGGGAGGAGGCGACCGCCACGCTTGCCATCGAGCGGCTGCTGGCGGTCTATTCTGTGCCGCGTATCAGCCAGGTGCAGCTGATCTACCGCGCGCGGCTGGCCGTGCCGGAATTTTCGGCGGGGCCCGAAAGCCTCGAGGTTGCGCTGTTCGACTGGGATGACATTCCATGGGACGATCTGGCGTTTCCGACGGTGCATTGGGCGCTTGCCCATGACCGGGAGGCCGAGACGGGCGCCACGACCGTGCCCTTCGGAAACCCGGCCGGCGCGTCCGGCGATGCCATGCCGGACGGCCGTTCCCTGAAGCCGGGTGAGTTCTGAAGCGCTGCGAGGAGCGTCAGGCCTGGACTTCGCTCGTCGTCCGCCGGATTTCTGCGGCGAGTTCGGGCGGTAGCTTGAGCTGCGCCGCCAGCCGGTCGAGATAGGCGCGCTCGGCCGGGTGGTCGGCGTCGATCGCCAGCACCGAGGCCGTGTAGACCTCCATGGCGATCTCTGGCGTGGAGGTGCGGGAGGCCAGCTGCTCGGGGGTCATCGGCCGGCGCATCTCGTCGACCAGGAAACCCTTCTCCTCGGCGTCGAGATCGAGTTCGTCGATCCGGCCGAAGATCGCCTGCTCCTCGTTGGCGTCGATGTAGCCGTCGGCCTTGGCGGCGGCGATCATCGCCGACAGCATCAGGCGCGAGCGGACCTCCTCCTCGCCCGCCGGCAGGAAGGCCGTGCCCTTGGGCTCGGGAATCTCGCCGGCCGTGGTGGCCGCGGGAAGCTGGCGGAGCGGCTCGGCGCCGGGCAGGGCGGTCTGACCCTGCTGCGCCTGGTAGGACTGATAGGCCTTGTAGGCGAGGCCGGCGACGAGCGCCGCGCCACCGAGCTTCAGCGCCGTGCCGCCCAGCTTGCCGACGCCCTTGCCGCGGAACAGGCTGGTGGCGAGACCGCCGGCCAGTGCGCCACCAAGCGCCGATCCGGCGCCGCCCTGGAGCATGCCGCCGAGGCCGGAGCCGGAACCACCGCCCTGCAGCATGCCGCCCAGCTGATCGACCAGCGACCCACCGCCCTGTCCGGGGCGGTTCTGGCCGGGCTGCGAGCCTGTCGTTCCCTGTCCGTTGGTGCCGAGGAATTGGCCGAGTAGCTTCTGAATGTCCATCAATACGAGGTCCCTGGTTGCGTTGCTGCTTGCGATATCGGCACCGAACCGGCCGATCGCAATGGCGCGATTGTTTTGAAAAGCCGTGGTTGCCGGGACCGTTCCCGAAATCGGTGGCGATTGTTAACCCGCGCTTCATCATCCGGGCGGATCGCACCGAGGCGAGGGCCGGTGTGACATCGTCGCTCTCGCGTGACGTATGATAGTCGGCTATTGACCTTTTACCGGGATCGAGATCCCCTTGCGAGAAGTAGCCTTCGTGCCCTCTGCCATCATTCCGCGCCGTCGCTTGCTTCAGCTGGTGGTCGCTGTTGCGGCCCTGTCGCTCGGCAGCCTAACCAATACAGCCAGCGGCGCCGAGCGGGTTCGTGTCGACACCGCGGGCCTGGAGGCCGGGGCGATCATGGTCAGGACTTCCGAGCGCCGGCTTTATCTGGTGGTCGGACCGGGCAAGGCCATCGGCTACGACGTCGGCGTCGGACGCGCAGACCGGCAGTGGACGGGTACTGCGGCGATCACCGGAAAATACATTCGCCCGAACTGGGCCCCGCCGCTCGCGGTGCTCAAGGACCGGCCCGATCTTCCCGCGATGATCCCGAGCGGTGCGCCGAACAATCCGATGGGCGAGGCGGCGATGACGCTGTCCGGCGGAGAATACGCCATTCACGGGACCAACCGGCCGGGATCCATAGGCGGCTTCGTGTCCTATGGCTGCATCCGCATGCACAACGCCGACATATTGGACCTCTACGCCCGCGTCGCCGTCGGCACGCCGGTCACGGTCATGCGCTGAGCTGCAGCAGTATGACCACCGAGGCCGTGTGCGGCACGTTCGTCAGAGAGGTTTCGTGTCGCCCCACATCAGGGATGCGTCCCGTCATGCGGGACGTCGGCATCCACGACGCTACGCAGCGAAGGATGCACGATCAACTGATCACTGTAGCTGATGAAGCCCAGACGGCGGAACTTGTTCATGAAATAACAGACGCGCGAGCGGGTCGTGCCGACCATTTCCGCCAGCACTTCCTGGCTGACTTTCACCGCCGCTCCATCCTGGTCAACTTCGGCGAGAAGCAACAGCAGGCGCGCAAGCCGTTTCTCGCTGGAGTTGAGGATGTGATCGATCAGATCTTCCTCCATGCGGCCAGCACGGGCCGCAAGGCGGGAAACGACGGTCGCGGCAAATTCCGGGTCATGCTGCAGCAATTGCAGGAAGGCCGTCCTGTCCCATCGGGTGATCCTGCTGTCGACCAAGGCTGTCGCGGTAGCGTTGCGCACTGGCTGCGGCTCGGCGAGGCACGTCTCGCCGCAGAATACGCCATCCGGCAGAACCGCGATGACGGCTCCCTTGCCATTGGGGGAGAGGGCGGAAATCTTGACGAGTCCACGCCGGATGAAGAAAACCGCGTCGCCTTCATCGCCCTGGACGAAGATCCGCTCTCCCTTGGCATAATCGCAGAGGGTCCCTCCCTCCGGGGCCAACAGATGACCCGGGGATAGCGATGACGAGACGACGCAGCCTGTCATTTGCGTATCCGATCAGCAACGGCAAGCGACACAATTACACGTTGTTCAATATAGCTCAGATTCCCGTCGGGAAAGCGATTAAACGCTTTGTGATAGGGGAAATTCAGGGGTTCGCATGATGAAGGTACTCGCTGGGGTAAAACTGACCATGGCCGCTTTGGCGGTCATTGGCGCAGGGGAAACGCGGTCGCTGGCACAGAGTCTCGACAGCTTCGGTGTGCTGGCGGGATCCACGGTCACCAATACCGGGTCCACCGTTATCAACGGCAATGTCGGCGTCAGCCCAGGCACCGCGGTCGTCGGTTTTCCGCCAGGCATTGTGAACGCACCCTACGCGACGTTCCTCAATGATGGTGTCGCGGTTCAGGCGCAGATCGACCTGACGAACCGGTATGTCGACCTATTCAATCGGCCGGCAACGATCAATCTCTCCGGGCGGGATCTAGCCGGGCTGACCCTGTCACCCGGCGTGTTCAAGTACGATACCTCGGCGCAGCTCTCTGGGACGCTGACCCTCGACGCGCAGTTCAATCCGAACGCCGTCTTCATCATCAATATCGGCAGCACGCTGACGACGGCGAGCACCTCGACGGTATCGCTGATCAACGGTGCGCAGGGTGCTAATGTATTCTTCGTGGTCGGAAGCTCGGCGACGCTCGGCACCGAGACGACGCTGGCCGGGCAAATCCTCGCCCTGACGAGCATCACGCTCAACACCGGCGCCGACATCCTCTGCGGTGCCGCTTTGGCCCGCAACGGCGCGGTAACACTGGACACCAACAGGATCACGGTGTGCCCGGCAGTGACCGTGCCGGTGGTTCCGGTGGTGACGCCGCCGGTCGTGACCCTGCCCGATGGCACGCCCGTCGTCGTGGTTCCGCCCGGCACGCCGGTGGCGACGCCCCCGGATGGCACCCCCATAATCACCCTCCCAGACGGCACGCCGGTGTTCATCCTGCCCGACGGCAGTATTGCGATCGTGGCTCCCGTGGTCCTGCCGACTCCCGCGGCCGTCTCCGTCGCTGACGGCATCGATTCGTTCGTTGCCGGCGGCGGCGAGTTGCCGCTGGTCTTCCGCCTGTTGACGCCCGCGCAGACCGTCCTGGTCCTCGAGCAGTTGACCGGCGAGGTCGCCACGTCGGTAGCGCCGGCCGGCCGGCAGGCGATGAACTCGTTCATGAACGAGGTCTTCGACCGCATGAACGAGGGACCCTACGCCCCCGAGACCGTCCCTGAACAGCCGGCGCCGCCGGCCACGGTCCGGGTTCTCGGCTATGGCCCGGAGGCCGGCACGACCCTGCAGATGCTGGGCGGCGTCGCCATGTACGGCGCGCCGGTCGCAGCCCCGCCGCCTCAGACGAAACCCTGGAATGGCTGGATTGCCGGCTACGGCCAGGAGACCCGGACCGACGGCGACAGCTATTGGGGATCGCATGACCGCGAAATCGACACGGTGGGCGTCGCCGTCGGCATCGATTACGCGCTGACCCCCGACACGATTGCCGGCTTTGCCGTCGGTCTCGGCCGGAGCACTTTCGGGCTCGACGGCGCCAGCGGTTCCGGCGAAAGCGACATGGTGCATGCGGCGATCTACGGTCGGACCAATTTCGATGCCGCCTATGTCGCGGCCTCGATCGCGGTCGGCTACAGCGACGTGTCGACGGAACGCGACCTGACGATCGGCATAACCGAGCGCTTCGATGCCGACTTTTCCGCCTGGAATCTCGCCGGCCGGGTGGAAACCGGCTATCGCTTCGATGTCCCCGAGATCGCTGTGATACCGGGCCGCGGGTGGTTCACGCCTTATGCCAGTCTGCAGGTCCAGCAGTATTATACGCCGGACTACAGCGAGACGTCGGACAGCAATTCGGTCTTCGTCCTCGACGTCGACTCGAGCGACTCGACCGGCGTGCGGACCGAACTCGGCGCCCGGTTCGGCCAGATCATCCCGCTCTCCGACGATGCCACGCTCAAGCTGCGCAGCCGTCTTGCCTGGGCCCACGACGAAGTGTCGGGACAGACCCTCGACGCGAGTTTCCGGGCGCTGCCGGGGTCGGACTTCCAGATCAAGGGTGCCGACGAGTCCGGCGATTACCTGCTCGCCTCGGCGGGAGCGGAAGTGGCCTGGTCCAATGGGCTGGCGGTGGGTGCCACCTTCGACAGCGAACTCTCCAGCGACTCCACCACGCTCTCCGGCATCGGACGGGTCAGCTACCGCTGGTAGGAACAACTGCCGGCGGGGGCGACCCCGGCCGGCACAGACCGGCGGCGCGGGTGCCTTAGCTCTTGCCCGCGTCCGCGACCTTCGGCTCCAGCGCATGCCGCTTCAGCAGCGGGATCTGCGTCAGCATGAAGACGATGGTGATCGGCATCGTCCCCCACACCTTGAATGCCACCCACGCATCGGTCGAGAAATTCCGCCAGACGACCTCGTTCAGCACCGCGAGGAACAGGAAGAACAGGCCCCAGCGCAGCGTCATCTTGCGCCAGCCTTCGGCATCGAGCTTGAAGGCCTGGTCGAAGACGTAGCCGAGCAGCGACTTGCCGAAGGCAAGGCCGCCGAGCAGGACCGCCCCGAACAAGGCGTTGACGATGGTCGGCTTCATCTTGATGAAGGTCTCGTCCTGCAGCCACAGGGTCAGCGTCCCGAACACCAGCACCACGGCGCCGGACACCAGCGGCATGATCGGCAGGCTGCGGGTAATCGCCCACGAGACCGACAGCGAGATCGCCATCGCGGCCATGAACAGGCCGGTCGCGATGAACAGCGGTCCGCCGAGTTCATGCAGGACGGGAAACGCTTCGGCCAGCTGGTCGCCGCGCGAATTGGCGAAGAAGAAGACCAGCAGCGGCCCGAGCTCCAGCGCGAATTTCAGGAGCGGGTTCATCTCCTTGCGGGCAGGACTGTTCGGGTCTTCTTCGAGGATGTGGTCGCGCATGGAAACTCCGTGTTCGGCGTGGCTATCGGCGCGGAAGCCGGCAAATGCGAGGCATCGCCGGAACAATCCTGCGTGCGTCGTCGCCGGCGCTACGCGTCGGCCGTCGTGCCGGCAATGGCGTCGGCAAAATCCTTCGCCCTGAACGGCTCCAGATCGTCGATCCCTTCGCCAACGCCGATGAAATACACCGGCAACTTGTGCTTGGCGGCAATGGCCACGAGGATGCCGCCGCGGGCCGTGCCATCCAGCTTGGTCATCACCAGGCCGTTCACCCCCGCGACGTTGCGGAAGATCTCCACCTGCTGCAGGGCGTTCTGGCCGGTAGTGGCGTCGAGCGTCTGCAGGACGGTGTGCGGTGCGTCCGGCTCGCGCTTCTGCAGGACGCGGACGATCTTCTCGAGCTCGGCCATCAGCTCGGTCTTGTTCTGCAGCCGGCCGGCCGTGTCGATGATCAACACGTCGGAATCGTTCTCGATGGCCCGGTCATAGGCCTCGTAGGCAAGGCCAGCCGCATCGGCGCCGATCGCCTTGGCAACGACCTCCGATCCGGTGCGCTCGCCCCAGATGTTCAGCTGCTCGACGGCGGCGGCCCGGAACGTGTCGCCGGCGCAGAGCGTCACCTTGAGCCCGGCGCGCGTCAGCTTGGCGGCGAGCTTGCCGATCGTTGTCGTCTTGCCGGTGCCGTTGACGCCGACGACGAGGATCACGTGCGGCTTCTTCTCGAGGTCGAGTTCCAGCGGCACCGCCACAGCCGTGAGCGTCTTCTCGACCTCCTGGGCGAGGATGCCGCGGACTTCGGCCCCCGAGACCGTCCGGCCGAAGCGGCCTTCCGACAGCCGGTCGGTGATGCGCAGCGCCGTCTCGAGGCCGAGATCGGCGCGGATCAGCACGTCCTCGAAATCCTGCAGCGTCTCCTCGTCGAGCTTGCGGGCGGTGAAGATCGAACCGATCGACCCGGACAGCTGGTTGGACGAGCGCGACAGGCCTTCGCGCAGGCGCAGCAGCCAGGGTGCCCGCACCGGCTCGGCGGGTGCCGCCGGCGCGGGTGCCTGCCGCAGCCGGAAGCCCGCGTCGGGATCGATGGTCGGACGGGCAGCGGGCGGCGCGAGCGGCGTGGCGGCTGCCGGCTCGTCGAAGCTCGGCTCAATCCGCTCGACGTCGGTCGGGACGGTCTCGTCGTCCTCGGGCGGCAGGTCTTCGTCGAGCCAGGAAAAGTCCGCCTCTTCCGCGTCCTCCTCCGGTTCGTGACCGTCGAGATGATCCGCGTCGGATGCCGGCGCAACGGGCGGCGCGACGGCCTCAGCCTCATCCGAGGGCTCCCGCGTCTCGCCTTCGACCGGGGGCACGCCCGGCTCAAGGAAGGAGAAGTCGACCTCGGCCGGCTCCGGCTCGGGCGACTCGAGGAAGGAGAAATCCGCGCCGTCCTTCTCGTCTTCGGGAAGTTCAGTCAGCCAATCGGAGTTTTTTTTTGAGCCGGGCCCGAGTGATCGTCGGATTTCGCGTCTGCCGCCGCCGCCATCTCGGCCAGCGGCGTGATGCCGCCGCCATCGTCGCCGGCACCCCCGTCGTTGGCGGCGCCGGCCTCGTCGTCGGCGACGGAACTGGCGGCCGCGACCGGGCGTACTTCCGGATCGGGCGATCCCGGCCGGCCATATTCGCTGTCCGAAGCGCGCGGCGTCGTGCCATGCTCGGGCGTGCGCTCTGCCTCCGTATCGGAGCCGAAGGAGAAGACGCGCCGAAAGAAGCTCTTTTTGTCAGCCATGGATCCCGTTCTCGGCTTGTGCAGCCAGTGTGGCGCGGGGAACATCGCCGTTCCACGGTCGCGCCTGCAGTTTTCCGTTCTCTTGTGCCGCAATGATAGCGTCGACGACGTCGCCGGGGAGGCCTGCGTCGATGCGGCAGTGGGTAAAGTCCTCGCAGCGGCCGCCGCCGCCGCGCTCGACGAGCACCGATTGGCGGGTGCCGACCAGGCGCCCCTGATGAGCCTTCAGCGCCGCGTCGCCCGTCGCGCGCAGCCGCGCGGCGCGTTCCTTGATCACCGGTCGCGGTAGTTGCGGCATGCGCGCCGCCGGCGTTCCCTCGCGCGGCGAGAAGGGGAAGACGTGAAGATGCGTCAGGCCGCAATCCTGGACCAGCGCAAGCGTGTTCTGAAACATCGCCTCGGTCTCGGTCGGGAAGCCGGTGATCAGGTCGGCGCCGTAGATGATCTCCGGGCGGCGCCCCCGCATTGTGGCGCAGAAATCGATCGCGTCCTGGCGCGTGTGGCGGCGCTTCATGCGCTTCAGGATCATGTCGTCGCCGGCCTGCAGCGACAGGTGCAGATGCGGCATGACCCGCCGGTCCGAGCCGATCGCCTCGACCAGCGCGTCGTCGGCCTCGACGGAATCGATCGAGGAAAGCCGCAGGCGGCGCAGCGCCGGCACGTGAACGAGGATCGCCTGCACCAGATCACCGAGCCGTGGCCGGCCCGGCAGGTCGGCGCCCCAGCTGGTCATGTCGACGCCGGAGAGGACGATCTCGTTGTAGCCGCTGTCGACAAGGCGCCGGATCTGGTCGACCGCCGCGCCCATCGGCACGGAGCGGGAATTGCCGCGCCCGAACGGGATGATGCAGAAGGTGCAGCGATGGTCGCAGCCGTTCTGGATCTGGACGATGGCGCGGGCGCGACCCTCGATCGCGTCGACCATATGGCCGGCGGTCTCGGTGATGCTCATGATGTCGTTGACGCGGATCTTTTCCTCGGTGCCGACGCCGAAATCCGGCAGCGCGCGATAGGCGTCCGCCGAAAGCTTGTCGGCGTTGCCGATCACTGCGTCCACTTCGGCCATCGCCGCGAAGCGGCCGGGCTCGGTCTGCGCGGCGCAGCCGGTAACGACGATCCGGGCCTCAGGGTTGTCGCGGCGGGCGCGGCGGATCTGCTGGCGCGCCTGGCGGACGGCTTCCTCGGTGACGGCGCAGGTGTTGAAGAGGATGGCCGGGCGCGCGTCGCCGCCAAGGCCGGCGGCCTCGGCCTCGCGCCGCATCACCTCCGCCTCGTAGGTGTTGAGGCGGCAGCCGAAGGAGACGATCTCGACCCCCATCAGGCCGGCACCGGCTCGCCGTCGCGTTCGAAGACACCGGTCGCCGGGTCGAGCCTGCCTGACCATTCCCATTCGGCCGGACCGGTCATCATCACGTGGTCGTCGTCGCGCCACTCGATCAAGAGGTCGCCGCCGGGGACGGTGACGGTGACGGTCCGGTCGGTCCGGCGGGTGCGCGCGGCCGAGATGGCTGCGGCGCAAGCCGCCGAGCCGCAGGCGCGGGTGAGGCCGACGCCGCGTTCCCAGGTGCGCAGCGTCAGCGCGTCGCGGCCGGTGACCCGGGCGATGGAAATGTTGGCGCGCTCGGGAAAGATCGGGTGGTTCTCGAGGATCGGCCCGAACCGGTCGAGCTCGTAATCCCAGACGTCGCGGTCGACCCAGAAGATCGCGTGCGGATTGCCCATCGAGGCGACGGAGGGCGAATGCAGCACCGGCGCGTCGATCGGCCCGATCTGCAGCTCGATCGCCCGCGTGTCGCGGAATTCCTCGGCCAGCGGGATCTCGTTCCAGGCGAAGTGGGGAATACCCATGTCGACGGCGATCAGCCCGTCCGGGCGTTCGCTGGCGGAGAGGATTCCGGCGCGGGTCTCGAAGGTGAAGTCGTGCCGGCCGGTCTCGGCGGACAGCGCCTGGACGACGCAGCGCGTTCCGTTGCCGCAGGCCTGGGCCTCGGACCCGTCGCGATTGATGATCCGGATATAGGCGTCGGTGCCTGGCGTCAGCGGATCGTGGATCGCCATGATCTGGTCGAAACGCGTCGCATCGACGGCGGCCAGAGTGCGCGCGGCATCGGCAGCAATGCGCGCCTTGCTGCCGCGCAGATCGGCGACGATGATCTCGTTTCCGAGCCCGTTCATCCGGGCGAACGGGACGAAACGCCCGTCAGTGGTTTCGGCACTCTCGGTCATCACGGCTATATGGCCGATCAACCCCGGAATTGAAAGGATCGGGACGCAGGGTCCCGATCCTTGGAGTATCGATCAGTTGGCCGGTGCCGGAGCGGGCGCTGCATTGCCACCTTCGGGAGTGACGTCGACGTCGGGCATGTCGACGTCCGGCACGTTGACGTCCGGCGCGTCGATCGTGACGTTGGTGTCGCCGCCGCCAGCGCCGCCGGTGAGACGGTCACCGAAGAGGAAGTAGCCGCCGACGACGATGACAACGATGAGCAGACCGGCGATCAGCCAGCCGGAGCCGCCGCCACCACCGCCGCCGCGGTCGTTGTTGACGATGACGGTGCGGTCGCGCTCGGGGCGCGTGTCGTGGGGGTCGGTCATGGAAATGGTCCTTGCGAGAAGCGGACCGGCGAGCCCGGATGCGGCCGAGACCCGCTGGCGTGATCCACAGAGGTCACGGCAAGGGGCGATGGTAACGCAACCCGGACGCGCCCGTTGCCGCGGCGTTCCTTCGGCGACAGAATGCCGTAGCCGGGCTATCGTTCCGCCAGCGACCTTTGCATTCTGCAACGATTGTCAGCGGCCACGATCACTTCTCCCAGTCGACGCCGATCGCGTCGCGATCGAGCTCCCTGGCTTCCTCGCGAATCTCGCGGCTTTCTTCCAGATCGGTCTCGTCCTTTTCCGGCGGCGGCGCCGAGTCGCCGGTCGACTGGGTCAGCGCCAGGCTGAAATACATCGGGAAATGATCCGAGCCGGTATAAGGCAGCCGACGCATCGACACGAGACGGAAGCGGGCATCGTGGAACAGGTGATCGAGCGGCCAGCGCAGGAACCAGAAGCGCGCGTCGAAGGAGCTGTAGAAGCCACGCCCGATGCGCGGGTCGAGCAGCCCGGAGAGCCGCTGGAAGAGGCGTGTCGTGTGCGACCAGGCGACGTCGTTGAGGTCGCCGCAGACCACCGCCGGCATCTCGTCCTTATCGACGAGATGCGCGACCTGCATGAGTTCACCATCGCGGCCGGCGGAATCGATGTGGGGGACCGGCGGTTCGGGGTGGACGCAGTAGAGTCGGAAGCTCCGGCCGTCGCGAAGCGTCACCGTGGCGATGATCGAGGGCACCTCGTCCATGATCAGGTCCTGCACCTGCACGTCCGCCAGTTCGAGGCGCGAATAGAGCGCCATCCCGTAAGCGTTATCCAGGGGTTGCACGACCTGGTGCGGCCGCCCTTCGCCGATCGGGGCGAGCGCATCGGTCCAGGCCTGGTCGACTTCCATGAAAAGCGCGATGTCGGGATTTGCGTCCCGCGCGATCTGGACGGTCCGGCCATAGTCGCGGTTCGACATTTTAACGTTGGAGGAGAGGATCGAGACGACGTTGGGGGCGTCGTCCGGGCCATCGAAGCGTTCCGACTGGCGCGGCCGGAGCGGGGTGAACTGCAGGATGCAGGCGGCCTGGACGATGGCGACGATCGCCTGGCCGGCCAGCAGGGTCCACAGCCATTGCGGGTCGTCGACCAGCCAGATCGTGAAGCCCGCGAGGACGACAGTCAGGGCGAGGATCTGCAATCGCGGGAAGGAGAAGGAGCGCACAAAGCCGTGCGCGATCCGAACGAAGGAAATGCCGGTCGCGGCGAGGAAGAGAACCGTGAGGACGGCAAGAACCAGGTGGGCGGTCACGTTCAGTTCCTTGCGCGGGGCGGGGGGGACGGCCCGCCGATGGGGATGGCTGCTGGACCGGCTGAACCGTCGCCTGCGATGCTCCGGGATGCCGCCCGGCCGGCCCGCTACGGTGCGAGACGGACGCTCTTGCGATCGGCCGGGTGTCGGCGAAGGGCTGCAGTCCCACCAGCAGCCGAAGTAGCGTAGACGCGTGACGGTTCCATTGCGGTCGCAGCCGGCGCGCGCAATGCCGACGAAATTTGACAATTGCCACCCGTTGGTGTTTCTGCCGACCCATATCCGCGACTAGCCGTCCGCGACACGCCGACCGGGTCCCTCTTTACGAGAGCCGCCCGGAGGTCACCATCCGCCAGCGATATTCGCCCGCGGATGACGCCTTGCTTTGTGCATGGTCCGTGTCGGGGAGGGCGAGCCGCACCACCTTCCGGTGAGACACCGGAAGGACGGAAGGAAGCCTCGATGTTCGATTCACTCCAGGACCGCCTCGGGTCCATCCTGAACGGCCTCACCGGCCGCGGCGCGCTGTCCGACAAGGATGTCGCCGCCGCGCTGCGCGAGGTCCGTCGGGCATTGCTCGAGGCCGACGTCGCGCTGGAAGTCGTCCGGGACTTCACCGACCGGGTGCGTGCCAAGGCCGTCGGCGCCGAGATCCTGAAGTCGATCAAGCCCGGCCAGATGGTCGTCAAGATCGTCCATGACGAGCTGATCGCGACGCTCGGCGAGACGCAGGTCCCGATCGATCTGAACGCGCCGTCGCCGGTCGTCGTCATGATGGTCGGCCTGCAGGGCTCGGGCAAGACGACGACGTCCGGTAAGATCGCCAAGCGGCTCACCGAGAAGCAGCGCAAGAAGGTCCTGATGGCCTCGCTGGATACGCGCCGGCCGGCCGCCCAGGAGCAGCTGAAGGTGCTCGGCGAGCAGACCGGCGTTGCGACGCTGCCGATCATCGCCGGCCAGGGCCCGGTCGAGATCGCCATCCGGGCCGAGCAGGCGGCCCGTCTCGGCGGCTACGACGTCGTCATCCTCGATACCGCCGGCCGCACGCATATCGACGAGCCGCTGATGGCCGAGATGGCCGAGATCAAGGCGCGCGCCAAGCCGCACGAGATCCTGCTCGTCGCCGACAGCCTGACCGGCCAGGACGCGGTGAACCTCGCCCGCTCCTTCGACGAGCGCGTCGGCATCACCGGCATCGTCTTGACCCGCGTCGATGGCGACGGGCGCGGCGGCGCGGCGCTGTCCATGCGCGCCGTCACCGGCAAGCCGATCAAGCTGATCGGTACCGGCGAGAAGATGGACGCGCTGGAGGATTTCCATCCGGCCCGCATCGCCGACCGGATTCTCGGCATGGGCGACATCGTCTCGCTGGTCGAGAAGGCTGCCGAGAACATCGACGCGGAACAGGCCGCGGCGATGGCCAAGCGGATGCAGTCCGGCAAGTTCGACCTCAACGATCTCGCCGACCAGATCCGCCAGATGCAGAAGATGGGCGGCATGGGCGGCATGATGGGCATGATGCCCGGCATGGGGAAGATGAAGGACCAGATGTCGGCGGCCGGGCTCGACGACAAGATGCTGAAGCGCCAGCTCGCGGTGATCGGCTCGATGACGCCGAAGGAGCGGGCCAATCCCGATATCCTCAAGCACTCGCGCAAGAAGCGCATCGCCGCCGGTTCCGGCACCTCGTCCGCCGAGATCAACAAGCTCCTGAAGATGCACCGCCAGATGGCCGACGTCATGAAGTCTATGGGCAAGGGCAAGGGCGGCATGATGCAGAAGATGATGGGCGGCCTCGCCGGCAAGATGGGTCTTGGCGGCATGCCGGGCGGCATGGGCGGCGGGATGCCGGACCTGTCGAAGATGGACCCCAAGGAACTCGAGGCGATGGCCCGCGCGGCGCAGGGCGGTGGCGGGATGCCCGGAATGCCCCGCGGCATGCCGCCCGGCTTCGGTGGCATGGGCGGCGGCCTGCCGGGACTGCCTAGCGGCGCGCCGCGGCTTCCCGGCCTGCCGGGGAAGAAGAAATGACCGTCCTGCCGACATCCGGCTGGGACGAGGCCGACCCGAAGGCCCGGCTCGCCACGCTGCGCCGCTCGATCGATAATATCGACGCCGCGCTGATTCACATCCTGGCCGAGCGCTTCCGCTGCACGAAGGTGGTGGGCGCGCTGAAGGCCGAGAACGATTTGCCCCCGGCCGATCCGGCCCGGGAGCGAGAACAGATCGAACGGCTGCGCCGGCTCGCCCTCGAGGCCGAACTCGATCCGGAATTCGCGGAGAAATTCCTGAACTTCATCGTGAAGGAAGTCATCCGCCACCACGAAGCCATCGCCGCCGCGCGCGGCATGCCATCATCGACAGGAGAATGAAATGCCACTGAAAATGCGTCTTGCCCGGGCCGGCTCGAAGAAGCGCCCCTACTATCACATCGTCGTCGCCGACGCACGCAGCCCGCGCGACGGCCGCTTCGTCGAGCAGCTGGGTTCGTGGAACCCGCTGCTGCCGAAGGACGCGCAGCGCGTCACGCTCAAGGAAGACCGCATCAAGCATTGGCTCGGCGAAGGCGCGCAGCCGACCGACCGGGTGCTGCGCTTCCTCGACCAGGCGGGCATCGCCAACCGTCCCGAGCGCAAGAACCTGACCAAGGGCCTGCCGGGCAAGAAGGCGCAGGAGCGCGAGGCCGAGCGCAAGCAGCGCGAGGAAGACGCCGCGACCGCCGCTGCCGAGGCCGAAGCCGCCAAGAATGCGCCGGTCGAGGAAGAGGCGCCTGCCGCCGAGGAAGAGACCGCTTCCGCCGAGTAAGCGTCGGACCAGTTTCGGCTGCAAGTTGACGGATGTGAGTGGACGGCGCCCCAGGGCGCCGTTCCCGTAAGTGGGCCTGCGTCATGCGGGCCTGGCGTGAGGGTGCGAACATGCCGCCTGCCGAGACCCCTTCGGGGCATCTTCCCGGAACCGATGCCTTCGAGCTGGCTCCCGTGCCGCTCTGGCTGGAGGATTTCAGCGGCGTCAAGGCGCTGCTCGACGACTGGCGGGCAAGCGGCGTCACCGACCTTCGGGAGCATCTCGCCGCCGATCCCGAGCGGGTCCGGGAGGCCGCCCGCCGCATCCGCGTCATCGCCGTCAATCAGCGAACCCTCGAGCTCTTCGAGGCCAAGAGTTTCGCTGAACTGTCGGATAATCTCGACCAGGTGTTTTCCGGCGACATGCTGTCGACCCATGTCGACGAGCTTGCGCAGCTCTGGGAGGGGCGCGACGCCTTCACCAGCCTGGCCGTCAACTACACGCTCTCCGGCCGCCGCCTCGACGTGCAGCTGAAGGCGCGCATCCTGCCGGGTCACGAGGCCGACTGGGGCCGTGTCCTGATTGCCACCGAGGACGTTACCGAGCGCGAGTCCGGCCGCCGGCGGGTCGCCGAAAGCGCGGCTTTCGCCCGCGGCCTGTTCGAGCATTCGCCGATCTCCCTCTGGGTCGAGGATTTCAGCGTCGTCAAGCGGCTGATCGACGAGGTGCGCGAGCGCGGCGTCGTCGATTTCCGCACCTTTCTCGACGTGCATCCGGATTTCGTGACCCGCTGCATGAGCGAGATCAGGGTCATCGACGTCAACCGGCACACGCTCGAACTGTTCAAGGCGCCGGACAAGGCGACGCTGCTCGCCCGTCTTGCCGACGTGTTCCGCGACGCGATGGAGCAGCATTTCCGCGAACAGCTGGTGGATCTGTGGCAGGGCAAATTGTTCCAGCAGCGCGAGGTGGTGAACTACTCGCTGGAGAACGAGGAACTGCATGTCCACATGCAGTTCTCCGTGTTTCCGGGCTACGAGTCCGACTGGTCGCTGGTGCAGGTGGCGCTCGCCGACATCACCGCCCGCAAGAAGGCCGAGGCCTATCTCGAATATCTCGGCAAGCACGACATCCTGACGCGGCTCTACAACCGCTCGTTCTTCGTCGACGAACTCAATCGTCTGGAGCGCAAGGGTCCGGAGCCGATCACGCTGGTCGTGGCCGACCTCAACGGCCTGAAGGACGTCAACGACACGCTGGGCCATGCCGCGGGCGACGCGCTGCTGCGGCGGGCCGGCGAAGTGCTGAACGAGGCGGTGGCCAAGCCGAGCCACGCCGCCCGGATCGGCGGCGACGAGTTCGTGGTGATGATGCCGGCCAGCGGCGCCGAGGAAGGCGCCAGGATGATCGAGTCGATCCACGAGCTGGTGGAGGTGAACAACCAGTTCTACCCCGGCACGCCGCTGTCCTTCTCGCTCGGCATGGCGACCGCCGAGCCCGGCGAGCGGCTCGAGGACGCGGTCCGCCGCGCCGACCAGCAGATGTATGCTGCCAAGCGGGAGCATTATGCCAACGCCGACCGCAACCGGCGTCAGGACGGGTCGGGAGAGCTTCCCGCGGCGGCGTCGGGATAAGCCCGCCATGCCGGACTTGCCGAAACCGCGCGATCCCGGCATGGATCGGCGCCTGCCACCAGGATAGCCGAGCCCGATGCCGAACCAACCGTCCGCCCCCGTCAATCCCGTGCTGCTTGCCGTCGTCGGCGGGGCACACGGCATCAAGGGCGAATGCCGCGTCCGCTCGCTCACCGAGGATCCGACGGCGCTCGGGGCCTACGGGCCGCTCTTCGACGCTTCGGGCAACCGCTACACCGTCGAGTCGGCGCGGCCGCAGAAGAACGTCGTCGTGGTGCGCTTCGCGGAGGTCCAGGATCGCAACCACGCCGAGCGCATCAACGGCCGCGAGCTCTTCGTCGACCGCTCGGTGCTGCCCGAGCCCGAGGACGACGACGAGTTCTATCTCGGCGACCTGGTGGGTCTCGCGGTGCAGACGATCGCCGGCGAGCCGGTGGGCAAGGTCGTCGCCTTCCATGACTTCGGGGCCGGCGACATCGTCGAGATCCAGCCGCCGGGCGGGCCGACGGTGATGATCCCGTTCTCGGCCGCCGCGGTGCCGGAGCTCGACGTCGAGGCCGGCGTGATGATCGTCGATCCTGTGGCTGCCGGGCTGGTGGAGACCGAAGACGACGACGCGCCGGGTCCGGAAGAAGCCGAGCCCTCCGGCGGCAGCTGAGCCGAATCCCCCGGCGGGTTTGCCTTCGCGACCGCGCCGACCTATCCCGTGACGGGAAGCGGGCCAGCCCGCGCAATCATCGGGAGCCATCATGATCATCGTCGCCGGAACCCTTCGCCTGTCGCAGCAGGACCTCGAATCGGTGCGCGCCGACGCGGTCGCGGTCGTCTCGGCGACGCGCGCGGAACAGGGCTGCCTCGTCTACGCCTTCGCCGAGGATCTGCTCGAGCCGGGCCTGGTGCGGATCTACGAGGAGTGGGAAAGCCGCGAGGATCTCGCGCGCCACGGCAAGGCCGAGCACATCGCCGCCTGGCACGCCGCGCTGAAGCGCGTGACGGTGCTTGCTCGCGATCTGAAGATCATCGAGGTGGCCAGCAGCGAGCCGCTGGCCTGAGACGACCATGAGCTTTCGCGCGAGCATCCTGACGCTCTATCCGGAGATGTTTCCGGGCCCGCTCGGCGTCTCGCTGGCCGGCCGCGCGCTGGAGCGCGGCGACGTCGCATTGGAGACCGTCCAGATCCGCGATTTCGGCGTCGGCCGCCATCGCATGGTCGACGACACGCCGTCCGGCGGCGGTGCCGGCATGGTGATGCGGGCCGACGTGCTGGCCGCGGCGATCGACCATGCGGCGCCGGCGGGCGATACAAGGCCGCGCCTTCTGATGAGCCCGCGCGGCCGGCCGCTCGACCAGCGCCGCGTCCGTGAACTTGCCGTCGGCGAGGGCGCGGTGATCGTCTGCGGCCGCTTCGAGGGCGTGGACGAGCGGGTCATCGCGGGCCGCGGGCTCGAGGAAGTGTCGATTGGCGACTACATCCTCTCGGGCGGCGAGATCGCCGCCCTGGTGCTGCTCGACGCTGTTGTGCGGCTCCTGCCGGGCGTCATGGGCAACGCCCTGTCCGGCGAGGCCGAGAGCTTCGAGGCGGGCCTCCTGGAGCACCCGCATTATACCCGCCCCGCCGAATGGGAAGGCCAGACGATCCCGGCGGTGCTGACCTCCGGCGACCACGGCGCGGTGGAACGCTGGCGACGGGCCGAGGCGGAGCGGATCACCGCGGCGCGCCGGCCGGACCTGCTGAAGCGCTGACGACAAGGCGGGACGCCGCCTCGGCTTAACGCTTGTCGAGCACGTCGTGCCACTCGGCATGGCGGTCGAACTGCGCCTTGGCGAATGGGCAGAGCGGCAGGATCAGGCGCCCGGCGGCCCGCGCGTCCTCCACCGCCCGCCGCACCAGATGTTCGCCGACCTTGCGGCCGCGCCAGGCGTCCGGAACGCTGGTGTGGTCGATGATCAGCAGGCGCGCGCCGGCGCGGCTGTAGCTCATCTCCGCCTCCAGCCCGTCGCCCCGCAGCAGATAGCGGCCCTTGGCCGGACCTTCCTCGCGCTGGATGCCGGCCGGGTCGATCGGCGTCGGCTCCGGCGCGTCCTCGGCAGCCGGGGCGGGGCTAGCCGCGATTTCGCGCGGCTGGCCGGCAATGCCCGGCGCGCATTCCAGCGCATCGCGGTCCCAGCGGCCAAGGCTGGCCGCCGCGAGATAGGTTGATTCCAGGAAGGCCAGCAGCGTCGCGTCCGGGTCGTCGGCACCCTGCACGGCGTCGTAGGGCAGGATGAACTCGCCGAGCCCGCTCGCCCAGAACGCCGCTTCCGGCTCGACCGTGGCAGCCGCGTAGCCGCCGGGTGTCGGATAGGCATAGGCGTAGAAGGCGGGATAATCGATGCCGCCACCGCCCGGCCAGAAGCCGGCCGAGGCGACCTCGTGGTCATAGGCCTCGCGGGTGACGCTGTCGGGCAGGGCGGGGATGCCGCCGGGATGCAGCGGGGCCCTCTGGCCCGAGAAGCGGGTCACCGCCAGGTCGAAGCTGCCCCAGAAGAGATGCGAGGGGCTCTGCTTGCCGAGAAACGACGTGCGGAAAGCCTTGAACACCCGGTCGGCGGCGGCGGTCGCCCGGAAGAAGCGGGTGACGGCGTCGGCGTCATAGGGTCGGTCGCGGTGGTCGTCGACGAAGGCGAGCGGATCGGCGACCTCGTTGGGTCGGCCGTGGAAACGCGGCGTGCCGCCGAGCTCGTCGATCAGCGCGACGAATCGGGCGTGGAACCCGGCGACCGTCATCGGCTCCAGCGCGAAGCTGACGATGCCACCGTCGCTGCTCGTGGCGATGACGCGGTGGTCGATGAGGTCGAAGACGATCTCGATGCCCGGCCCGTCCGGAACCGGCGACGTCGTCAGGCCGCGGGCCGTGACGTAGAAGGTGGCGGTCCAGGAATGGTTGAGCCACGGCGTGTGGGCCAGCCGGTACTTGCCGACGATCTGCAGATAGAGCTGCAGCGCCTGGCAGGTCTCCCGCCAGGCGAGATAGGGAATGTCAGGCCAGTGCCGCGCCATGGGTCATCTCCGGTCTCCATCCGGGAAGCCTAGCACCAGCCGCCGCGCGCCGCAGCCAGGACGCGGCACTGTCCACGGTTTCAGCCGGTGACGAAGTAATAGCCGGCGAGGAAAAGGCCGACGGCGACGACGAAGCAGCGCACCGCGATCTGCGGCACGCGCCGGGCGATCCAGACACCGGCATAGCCGCCCAGCGCGACGCCGGGAATCATCGCCAGCGCGCCGACCCAGTAGACGACCCCGCCTGAGACGAAGACGACGATGGCGACGATCGCGATGACGTTGGCCAGGACGTTCTTCAGCGCGTTGAGCCGATGGTAGTCGCCGCTTTCGGTGAGACCGAGCGTCGCCAGCATCATGATGCCCATGCCGGCGCCGAAGAAGCCGCCATAGATCGCGGTGAGGAACTGCACGATCGGGCCGGCGATGCGGCTGCGGGGCGCCGTCTCGTCGCGGTCGCGCGACGGCGCGATCCAGGGACCCGCCGCGAAAAGGGCGGTGGCGGCGAGCAGCAGCCAGGGGACCAGCGCCGCGAACTCCTCGTTGTCGAGATAGAGCAGGAACAGCGCGCCGCCGAGCGAACCGACGATGGACACCGCCGCCAGCACCAGCGCGCCGCGCCAGAACTTCTTGATATCCTTCAGATAGGCGAGCGACGACGTGAAATAGCCTGGAAGCTGCGCGATGGAGGCGGTGGCGTTGGCCACGATCGGCGGAACCCCGATCAGGCTGAGCGTGCCGAAGGTGATGAAGGTGCCGCCGCCGGCCACGGCGTTGATCGCTCCCGACAGGAAGCCGGCCACGAAAAGAAGGGCGATCATCAGAAGCGACATGGCAGGCTTTCGGGAGATATGCGAAGACCGGCGCGAGCAGGCAGATTCCGCGGCGGTTGAGGCGGGAAGCACTGCGCCATCGCATGATCGGCAGCAAAAGTGCAAGCGCCCGGGCCGCCAAGCAGGACATTGCCAACGGTTTTTGCGCGCTCTTCCTAGTGACAATCGGCCCGAAGCCGTGTAAGGGCCAGTCCGATTTCCTCAGAATAACTTGACCGTCACGGCGGCCATGTCGGGGTTAAGACGCCTTTCCGGCATGAAACGAATTGAGGCTATGCCATGAACATTATTTCCGAACTCGATGCGGCCGAAGCTGCTCGCATCAATGCCATCCGCCAGATCCCCGAATTCTCGGCTGGCGACACGCTGCGGGTGAACGTCCGCGTGACCGAGGGCACGCGCACGCGCGTCCAGGCCTATGAGGGCGTCTGCATCGCCCGCGCCGGTGCCGGCTTCCAGGAAAGCTTCACCGTCCGCAAGATTTCCTACGGCGAGGGCGTCGAGCGCGTCTTCCCGGTGTATTCGCCGATGCTCGATTCGGTCGAAGTCGTGCGGCGCGGCAAGGTGCGGCGCGCCAAGCTCTATTACCTGCGCGATCGCCGCGGCAAGTCGGCCCGTATCGTCGAGGCGACCAATGCCCGCGCGCGCAAGCTGAACGACGACGCCCGCCAGATCGCCACCGAGGCGCGCGACAAGGCGAAGGCGGACAAGGAAGCCGCGAAGACGGCGCCTGCCGCCGCCGAATAAGTCTCGAACTGTTCGAGATGACGCGAAAGCGGCCCTTGTGGCCGCTTTTTGCGTTCGGGGAAGAGGAATTCAGTTGGGGGTCAGGCGGGGGGTGGACCGTGTCGCTCCTGACGCGCCGCCAATCAACCGCCGCGATCGCCTTGCGCTGCCGTGGCGCGGACTGCCGAGGACCAGCCCCAGCCGATGCCGGCCCAGAGCCGCTCATGCGCCAGGTAGGTGAAGAAGCCGAGCAGGCAGGAGGCGAGCGCGAGGCCGCCGCCGGTGGTGAGCGAGCCGGTGAAGAGGAAGCCGAGCAGCGACATGGTCACGAGGCCGAGCGCTTGCCAGGATGCGGCCTTGGCGAGGCTCCGGCTGCGTGTCTCCATTGTGCTGACTCCTGGCAAGCCGAAACCGCCCGCGCGGCACGCGGCCGGCGGCGAAATCGATGGTGATGTTCGAAGTGCGGGACGAAGGCCGCGTAGGGCTCGTCGCTCGCGAGTGACACTGATCTTTTAGGCCAGGACCGCGTCATGCGGAATCCCGCGAATATTCATGCCGAGAGTCACGTTTGCAGATATTATTCTGGAATCGTGATAATCATCATCAATGGACAAGAGAGATCGATCGAGGCTGTTCCGCGAGCGGCTGACTGCAGCCATGGCATCCCGCGGCATCTCCAAGAGCGCGCTGGCCCGCGCGACGCAGGCCGACCGCTCGACGGTCTCGCTGATTCTCTCCTCCGATGACGGCAGGTTGCCCAATGCGCAGTTCGCGGCGGAAGCGGCATTCGCCCTTGGCGTTTCCTGCGACTGGCTGCTCGGCCTGACCGACCGGCGCGAGCGCGGCGCCGACATGCTGGAAGCGGCGATGCGCATAGAGGAAGCGGCGCGGGCGCCGTCGGACGAATCGATGTATCGCTGGCATGAGGAGGCGCGCGGCTACAAGATCAGGCACGTGCCGGCGACGCTGCCGGACATGCTGAAATCGGAAGACGTGCTCCGCTTCGAGTATGGCGACTTTCTCGGCCGCACCTCTGACCAGGCCATCGCCGACATGCGCCAGCGCCTCGCCTATCTGCAGGCGCCCGACACCGACTACGAGATCGCCATGCCGATCGACTCGCTGGAGGCTTTTGCTGCCGGGGAAGGTTACTGGCGGGGGCTGCCGGCAGCCGAACGCCGGGCGCAGCTGGAGCGGATGCGGCGCCTGAGCGAGGAGCTCTACCCCTCGCTCAGGCTCTATCTGTTCGACCGCAAGAAGGTCTTCTCGGCGCCGGTGACGATCTTTGGTCCGCTGCAGGCCGCGGTCTATGTCGGCCGTTTCTACATGGCGTTCCGCGAGCGGCGCCAGGTGCAGGAACTGACCCGGCATTTCGACGGGCTGGTGCGCGAGGCCGATTTCGAGGCCAAGCACACGCCCCGCTTCATCGAGGGCCTCGCGGTGCCGGACTGATCCTCAGCCAGCCGGCATCGTCGGCGGCGCGAACACGATGTACGGCGTCGTCGGTTCCTCGCCGGGCGGGACATACGCCGGTGCCGGCTCACCCGGCTCGCCCAGCGACCGGATGTAGAGAAAGAGCGACCTTATGTCGGTCTCCGGCATGGCATGCAGGTTGAAATACGGCATCGGCGGCAGCGTCTTCAGCGTACTGAGATGCTTGACGAAGCCGGCCTCGTCCCGCTCGGCCGCGACGAGGCGAAGATTGCTGGGGTAGGTCGTGCCCCACGGGCCGCGAAATCCGACACCCGATCCGGCGAGGGCCGTTGCCGGGTCGAGAATGCCGCCGGACTCGGGATAGCCGGCACTATGGCAGTCGTGGCAGCCGCTGACGACGGCGACGACGTGGCCGCGCTCGGCCGATGGGACGGCGTCGTCGCCGAAGGCCGGCAGCGCGGTAAGGGCGGCGCATGCTGCCGCGAGCGTGACAATGAAGCTGTGTCGCATGGTGAATCCCTGTGAAGTACAGATGAGCCGGCTGTTTCCGGCCCGGGCGGGCGGAATGCAGCATCGGTGTTTCATGCGTATTTCATGCCGGCATCGACGTGCGATTGTCCGGCGTCACACCTGTTGCTATATTGAGGCCATGTTCCGGATCGCAAAACCGCGGGCGCGGCCGCTGCTGCCGACGAGCGAGGGCTTCGCCAAGCTCTCCGATCGCGCGCGCCTGCCCGGCCGGTTCTTCTACCGTCTGGTCGTCGCCGGCGGCCAGTAGCCGGACCCGTGCCGTCGCCTCGCCGCGACGCGACACCGATGCTTTCGCCGATTGCCATCCGACCCTTCGCGCTCGGCCGGGACCTTCCCGCCGACAAGGACGACCAACATGAGCCAGACCACACCGCGTACCCTCTACGACAAGATCTGGGACGACCATCTGGTCGCCGAGCAGGAGGGCGGCACCTGCCTGATCTACATCGATCGCCATCTCGTCCACGAGGTCACCAGCCCGCAGGCCTTCGAGGGGCTGCGCCTGACCGACCGCAAGGTGCGCCAGCCGGAGAAGACGCTGGCCGTCGTCGATCATAACGTGCCGACCTCGCCGGACCGCGTGCTCGGCATCAAGAACGAGGAAAGCCGCATCCAGGTCGAGGCGCTGGCGCAGAACGCCGCGGATTTCGGTATCGAGTACTATGACGCGGCGGACCGCCGGCAGGGCATCGTCCACATCATCGGGCCGGAGCAGGGCTTCACCCTGCCGGGCACGACGATCGTCTGCGGCGACAGCCACACCTCGACGCATGGCGCCTTCGGCGCGCTGGCGCACGGCATCGGCACGTCTGAGGTCGAGCACGTGCTCGCCACCCAGACGCTGATCCAGGCCAAGGCCAAGAACATGCTGGTCGAGGTGAACGGCCAGATTCCTGACGGCGTCACCTCCAAGGACATCATCCTGGCGATCATCGGCGAGATCGGCACGGCGGGCGGCACCGGCTACGTCATCGAATATGCCGGCGAAGCGATCCGCGCGCTGTCGATGGAAGGCCGGATGACCGTCTGCAACATGTCGATCGAGGGCGGCGCGCGCGCCGGGCTGATCGCGCCGGACGAAAAGACCTTCGCCTATATCGCCGGCCGGCCCCGTGCGCCGAAGGGCGAGGCGTTCGACCAGGCGGTCGAATACTGGCGCACGCTCGTTTCCGATCCGGGGGCGCATTACGACAAGATCGTGCGGCTCGACGCGGCGAGCCTGCCGCCGATCGTCTCCTGGGGTTCCTCGCCCGAGGACGTCGTCGCCGTCGACGGCGTCGTGCCGGATCCGGCCGCGATCGACGACGAGGGCAAGCGCCGCTCCAAGCAGCGGGCGCTGGAATACATGGGGCTGACGCCGGGTACGCCGATGACCGACATCACCATCGACCGGGTGTTCATCGGCTCCTGCACCAACGGCCGCATCGAGGATTTGCGCGCCGTTGCCGGCATCGTCGAGGGCCGCAGGGTCGCCGATACCGTCTCGGCGATGATCGTGCCGGGCTCGGGCCTGGTGAAGGCGCAGGCCGAAGCCGAAGGCCTCGACGCGATCTTCAAGGCCGCCGGCTTCGACTGGCGCGAGCCCGGCTGTTCCATGTGCCTCGGGATGAACGAGGATCGCCTGGCGCCCTACGAGCGCTGCGCCTCCACCTCGAACCGCAATTTCGAGGGCCGTCAGGGCCATCGCGGGCGGACGCACCTTGTCTCGCCGGCGATGGCCGCCGCGGCCGCGATCGCCGGCCGCTTCGTCGACGTGCGCCACTGGCGCTGAGGCTTTCGGGCTTCCGCAAGCAAAACCCCGCGCCGGCAGGACCGACGCGGGTTTTTCGTCGAATGGGACCGGCGTCCCTCAGTAGTTGCGCCAGTCCTCGTCCCTGGCTTCCTCTTCTTCCGCTTCCTGCACGTCGAGCGGAATGTCGCGGCCGATCAGGCTCTCGTCATCCTTGCGGCCATGGAAGGCGTTGTCGGTGCGCTCGATGGCGTTGTCGAGCAGGCCGTCGTCTTCGGTCTCTGCGTCCCGTGGTGGCGGCTTGCCCTCGGGCTTCGGATCGGGGTCTGGCATGTGGATCTCCCTTCTTCGTTCGCAGAAGAACCCGCCTCGCGCCCGGCTGTTCCCTCTATTCGCCCGCCACCGGTTCGAGAGGCATGTAAAGGTCGCCGCCCTGCCGGTAGCGCTCCGCCATGGCAGCCATGCCGTCCTGCTTCTCGGCGTCCAGCCGGGCGGCATCACGGATGTCGTGGCTGATCTTCATCGAGCAGAATTTCGGCCCGCACATCGAGCAGAAATGCGCCACCTTGTGCGCCTCCTTTGGCAGCGTCGCGTCGTGGAACGATCGCGCCGTGTCGGGGTCGAGCGACAGGTTGAACTGGTCCTCCCAGCGAAACTCGAAACGGGCCCGCGACAGCGCGTCGTCGCGCAACCTGGCCGCCGGGTGGCCCTTGGCGAGATCGGCGGCGTGGGCCGCGATCTTGTAGGTGATCACGCCGATCTTGACGTCGTCGCGGTCGGGAAGCCCCAGATGCTCCTTCGGCGTCACGTAGCAGAGCATCGCCGTGCCGAACCATCCGATCATCGCCGCGCCGATCGCCGAGGTGATGTGGTCGTAGCCGGGGGCGATGTCGGTGACCAAGGGTCCGAGCGTGTAGAACGGGGCGTCGCCGCAGAGCTTCACCTGCAGCTCGACATTCTCCTTGATCTTGTGCATCGGCACGTGGCCGGGACCCTCGATCATCACCTGGCAGCCCTTGGCGCGGGCGATGGCGGTGAGTTCGCCGAGCGTCTCCAGTTCGGCGAACTGGGCCGCGTCGTTGGCGTCGGCGATGGAGCCCGGCCGCAGGCCGTCGCCGAGCGAGAACGATACGTCATAGGCGCGGCAGATGTCGCAGATCTCGGCGAAATGCTCGTAGAGGAAGCTCTCGCGGTGATGGTGGAGGCACCACTTCGCCATGATCGAGCCGCCGCGCGAAACGATGCCGGTCACCCGCTCGGCGGTGAGCGGGATATGCGCGAGGCGGACGCCGGCATGGACGGTGAAATAGTCGACGCCCTGCTCGGCCTGTTCGATCAACGTGTCGCGATAGACCTCCCAGGTCAGCGCCTCGGCGATGCCGTCGACCTTTTCCAGCGCCTGGTAGATCGGCACCGTGCCGATCGGTACCGGGGCGTTGCGGATGATCCAGTCGCGGATGTTGTGGATGTTGCGGCCCGTGGAGAGGTCCATCACCGTGTCGGCGCCCCAACGGATCGCCCAGACCAGCTTGTCGACCTCCTCCTCCATCGACGAGGTGACGGCGGAGTTGCCGATATTGGCATTGATCTTGGTGAGGAAGTTGCGCCCGATCGCCATCGGCTCGAGCTCGGGATGGTTGATGTTGGCCGGGATGATCGCCCGTCCGGAAGCCACCTCGTCGCGCACCCATTCCGGCGTGATGAGATCGGGGATCGCCGCCTGGAACGGCTCGCCGTCGCGCACCGGGGCCGGCTTTCCGGCGCGGCCGAGATTCTCGCGGATCGCGACATACTCCATCTCGGCGGTGACGATCCCGGCGCGGGCGTATTCGTATTGCGTCAAGGGGCGGCCATCGATCGCCCGGCGCGGGGCGGTCGGAACCGGAAAGGCGGGCGTGACCTTCTCCGCCGGCAAATTGCCGTTGTCCTCCGGACGAACCGGCCGCGCGGCGCAGAATTCGCTGTCGCCGCGCGCCGCGATCCAGGACTCGCGGAGCCGCGGCAGGCCGCGGGCGATGTCGGTCTCGATCGTCTCGTCGGTGAAGGGGCCCGAGGCATCGTAGACGATGAGGTCCGGCTCGCCGGCGCTCGGATGCACGGCGATGGCGCGCATCGGCACGGACATTTCCGGGAAGAGGGTTCCCGGAATCTTGATCTTGGTCGAGGCGGGCAGGGAGCCGGTGGTGACGGCCGGCTGCGGCTTTTTGGGCATGGTCATGGTCTCTCCGTGCGCTGTGCGCCTTGGAGATCCAGTCCCGCCGTGGGTGATCGAAACGGCCGCGTGCCGACGCGCCTCCCTTGCGGGCGGCATGCCGGCATCTCATCAGATGACGATTTTGTCCATCGTTCGCGGCTTTCCCATCCCTACGCCAGTATGAACTGGATCAGGTTCACAGGGTCGCCGCGCGCTGCGCCTTTCGGCGGCCGTCAGCCTCTCAGTTCCTTGCCGGAACTCCCCTTGGATGGGCGCGACGGTAGCAGCGGCGTGCCGGCTGTCAAGCGTCGGAGATGCCAGCGTAGCGGATAGAACGGGGTTCTTGCGCCGCGAGGGTATCGTCGCAGGCGATGGGCAGGGCAGGAAGAAAAGGCTGAAGGCCGCCTCGGGCGGCATGACAGGCAGGACAGCCGCAGCGTGTCCTCGCCCCCCTCAGTATCGACGGATCGCCGTAAAGGCGCCGTCTCCCCGACCGCCGATGGCGGTCCCCCAGGTCGCGAGCCGAAGGCTCAGAGGACGTTCAGGCTGACGTTCGCGACACCGGAGCTGATCATGCCGATCTGCGACGCGGCGCCCTGCGACAGGTCGATGATCCGGTTGCCGTGGAACGGCCCGCGATCGTTGATGCGCACGACGACAGACTTGCCGTTGTTGCGGTTGGTGACCTTCACCTTGGTGCCGAAAGGCAGCGTGCGGTGGGCAGCGGTCATCGAGTTCATGTTGAAGCGTTCGCCATTGGCGGTGGTGCGGCCGTGGAAACGCTTGCCGTAATAGGATGCGGCGCCTGATGCCGCGTGGCGTGATTGTGCGACGACCTCGTCCGTCCCGACAGCGTAGCCACCGGCAAGCGTGCCGGCAAAGAGGGCCGCGGTCAGGGCGGTTCTCAGAAGAAGCTTCATTCAATTTTTCCTGCGATGAATTCGACAGGGCCTCTCTCGGCAACTCCTGTGACGAAAACTTGAAGGGAATAGGGTCATTCTAAGATCGTGGAACTTTTCGCCGGTTTGCCGCAAGACATGGGCGACACGGAGAATTTTCGTCCTGAGACTGGCGCAATTGCGTCAAAATCGTCGCATTCATGCCATGGTTCATCGGCTCGCCGGGCCGATAAGTTAACCTCGGCGGCATGCCGGATCAGATCGCCAGCGGTGGCGTCCGGCCGCTGCGCTCGAGTTCCCACTCGGCCGCCACGGCTTCCTCGTCGAACGACAGCACGAGGTAATTTCGCTCCGCCGCGTAAGTCCTGCGCTGTCCCGGCAGCGGCCGCAGCTGGATCGGATAGCCCGGCACCGGCGACTCGCCCCACTGCGCCAGGAGGCCGAGCATTGCCGGATAGGCCCGCGACGGCGCCGGATGGGAGATGCCGGAGGCGACCAGCTGGTGCAGCAGCGACTCGTCGGCGAGGAGCATCTCGCCCCGTGTCGCCAGATGGATCTCGCCGGAGACGAGGGTGAGCGGCTGGTCGGCGTTTTCCTGTCGCTCGGCCAGGAGGAGAGGAAGCGGACCCATTCGTCGCGATGGACGCGGCTCTGCCACTGGTCGCGCATGTCGTCTTCGTACTTGTTGCGCACCGGCAGCATGTCGGCCAGTGCCTCCAGCCAGCTGAGCCGTGGGCCAAGCGCCGGCACGCTGGACATCAGGAGGACGCGGTCCCAAGGGGGCGTTGCCGCCAATGCCGCTTCGAAATGAGCCCAGCCCGCCGGGCCCATTACACGATCCGGGCGCCGTTCGCTGCGAAGATCCGGCGCGAGGAGCGCCAGGTCCGGATAGCGCAGCACAAGGCCGAGCGTCTCGCCGCTCTGGTCCATGACGGTCGACGGCAGGGCCGCATCGGTCGCGGCGACCTGGAAGAGCAGGAACATGTCGCGGGCTGCGGCGAAGAGGCCGCGGCCGATGGGGCTGTCGAGCAGCGTTGCCGGATGGCTGCCCCAGCCGTCGATGATGTCGTGGTCGTCCCACATCATCACCGACGGGATCTCGGCAGCAACGGTCCGCATCGCCGCGCGGCCGAAATTGCCGATATAGCGCTCGAAATAGAAGCGCCGGACGGCGTCGTCCGCCGCCGGCTCGAAGGCGATGTCGCCGCGCGCGTCGCGCGGTGCGGTCGCCCAGCGCTCGACGCTCGGATGGGCATGGAGGACGTCGTCGGCATAGAGCTGGTCGCCGCCCTGCAGCATCAGCGCGAAGGGCGTCCGCCGGTGCTCGGCGGCAAGGCGCGTCCACATCGCGTCGCGCTCGCCATCCTCGCGGTCGAGATCGCCGGTCTCCTGGCCGTTGCAGGAGACATAGACGATGCGCCGGTCGCTGGCGGCCGGCGAGGCGACGGTGAACTGCTGGTCGCCCAGCCGATAGGTGGCAGTGCGGTCGGCCGGCAACGCGAAATCGTAGCGCCAGACGGTCCGCCCGAAGCAGCTTGCCAGCACGATCGGCACGGCTGCCGCGCCGTCCTCCGGTAGCAGTTCCGGGGGGAGGGCGCCCTCCGGCAGAACAAGCAGCGCCGCAAGGGAATGCTGCTCGTCATCGCCGCCGCGGGCGTAGAGGATCGGCCCGACGGCGGCGGCGGTCGTCGCGGCGGCGGGACGGTCGATGATCATTGGGCGACCCTTGGCAGCTTCCGGAAAGCGCCGAAGGTTAGGGTCGCGGTGTCGGGCTGGCAACGCGACCGCCGCGTTCGGCCAGGCCATTCCCGGTCGAAGGCGATGCGGCTATCTGCGTCTCCGCGGCGGGAACGGCCGTCGCGGTCGTCACCCCGGGCAGCGTGGCGTCCGCGACCGGCGTGATCGAAGCGGCATCCTTTGCGGTCGTTGCCTGTGCCACGCTCACATCGGCCGCCGGTGCTGCAAGCTCGACCGGAGGGCTTGCTGGTTTCGGCGCATCCTTGCGGGCAAGGCCGTTCCACATCGCCATGAAGGGGCTCTGCTCGGCCGGCTTGCGCACCGGCTTGATGGCTGCCGCCGTCGGCGCGGGCGCAGCGGCGGTCACGCCCTGCCGCATCCCGTCGATCGCTCCCGATGCACCAGCGGCTGCGACTTCGGCCTGCGAGGCGTGCTTGAAGTCCGGGCGATGACGGCGCGAGACCTTTTCGTAGAACGCATTGCCGCCGGCGATCGCCGTGTAGTGCATGTTGCCATAGGGAAACGACAGGCCGGCCGTATGGAAGAACCGCGCATCGCGGACCGGCTCGTGGCGTTCGCCGGATAGCACCCGGTGGGCGGTCTTCATGGCGAGGTCCTTGCCGGCACCCATGGTGCGGGTCATGACGCCGGGCGCGAACTGCTTGGGCTGCGCGACCACGGCGCAGACATCCTTCGGATACTCGCCCGAATTGACGCGGTTCATGACCACGGTCCCGACCGCCAGCATGCCGCTCTCGCTCGAGCGGTTGGACTCGAAATACATCGCCCGGGCGAGGCATTCCTGGCTGGGGCCGTAGCTGAGCGGCGTGATCGCTTCCTCCAGTTCGGTGCCGGTGCCGACGCAGCCGGCAAGGGCGAGCGGTGGCAACAACACGATGGCGGAGAGCGAAAGGCGGCGTGAGGATCGGATCGTCTTCATGACGTATCCGTGACCGCAGAAAGATGACCGCAAGCGGGCAGGTCGGCGACGGGGCGGACCCGGAGGGCCGTTTCACGGCCAGGTGTGGCCGTGCTGCGTCAGTCGCCGTGCCTGTCAGACCCGCCGCTCGACCATCATCGTGCGGATCTCGGCGATGGCTTTCGCCGGATTGAGCCCCTTCGGGCAGGTTTGGGTGCAGTTCATGATGGTGTGGCAGCGATAGAGCTTGAACGGATCCTCGAGGTCGTCGAGACGCTCGCCGGTCGCCTCGTCGCGGGAATCGATCAGCCAGCGATAGGCCTGCAGCAGTACGGCGGGCCCGAGATAGCGCTCGCCGTTCCACCAGTAGGACGGGCAGGCAGTCTGGCAGCAGAAGCACAGGATGCACTCGTAGAGCCCGTCGAGCTTCTCGCGGTCGCCATGGCTCTGGCGCCATTCGCGCTCGGGCTCCGGGGTCTCGGTCTTGAGCCACGGCTCGATCGAGCGCAGCTGCGCATAGGGGACGGTGAGGTCGGGGACGAGGTCCTTGATCACCGGCATGTGCGGCAGCGGGTAGACGGCGATGGCGCCGCTGACCTCGTCCATGCCCTTGGTGCAGGCCAGCGTGTTGGCGCCGTCGATGTTCATGGCGCAGGAGCCGCAGATGCCCTCGCGGCAGGAACGACGCAGCGCCAGCGTCGAATCGACCTTGTTCTTGATCCACAGCAGCGCGTCGAGGACCATCGGCCCGCAATCGTCGACATCGACATAGAACGTGTCGGTGCGGGGATTGGCGTCGTCGTCCGGCGACCAGCGGTAGATCTTGAACTCGCGGACATTGGTCGCGCCCTGCGGCCGGTCCCACACCTTGCCTTTGGTGAGGGTGGAGTTTTTCGGAAGCGCAAGCTCGACCATGATCAGTCCAGTTTCAGGTGGGGATCAGTGCGATTGGAATCGTTCGCAACATAAAGGTTGCGGTGCAAAACGCCAGAGACGAAACCGCGCAGCGGGCCATTGAATCGGTTGAATTATCGGGTGGTTTCGCCGGTTTCGGCAGCGATCCTCGATCTGGCCGAGCGGGGTTTCACGGATACCGGCATCGCGCCTGCCCCCTGCCTCGGCGACGGCGCGCGGCGCTTCACGCCGTGTCGCAAACGCGCCCGGCGTCATTCGGCTTGCAGGACCAGGGAGTCGAGCGTTGATCCGGGTGGCGGGTTTTTAGCGGTGTGAACGGACGGGGAACCGGCTGTCGCCGGCTCCCCGGTCTTGATCAGTTGGCGGGCGCGGCGCCGTCGGCCGGCGCGGCGCCGTCCGGTGAAGGGGCAGTCGCGGGCGGCGTCGCCTGCGGGGCCGTGCCTTCCGCCGGCTCGACGAAGCGGCCGGTGACGCAGGCCTCCGACGTGGCGTTGAGGAACGCGAAGATGATCGCCTGGTCAGGCTGGCCGACGCGCCCGTCGCCCAGCATCCGCTCGGCCACCGGCGGCGCGACGGCGCTGGCGATCAGATAGTCGCGCTGCGGATCGGACAGCTTCTCCAGCGCCTGTTCGGCAAGGCAGGTGCAGGCCAGCGGCGTCATCTGCTTCATCTGCACGCCGCAGAGACCGGCGATCAGCTCGACCTGGTTGCCTTTCGAGACGCGCGGCAGCTCGAACTTGTCGCCCACGGCATTGCGGGGCTGGCCCGACTGCTGTTCGCTCGTCTCGTCCTCTGCATCGGTTTCCGCATCGTCTGACGCGTCATCGGTCGTCGTCGTCCCGCCACCGGGTCCGCCCGAGGGGGTGATATCGCTGGCATCGCCGCCCGAGGCTGCGGGGTCCTGCGGCGTTTCCGTCGCGGCCGGGTCGGGCGCGGCGTCGCTGCCGGTCGATTCAGTTGGTGCTTCCGAGGCGGCGGGGGCCGGATCGCTCTGAGCATGCGCGCCGAGCGGCAGGGCGCCGAGCGCGAGGATCGTCAGGCCGGCAAGGCCGGCGCGCGTTAACTTGTCCATGATTCCTCCGAATTGCTTGATCCGGCCGCTTGCTCGGGCCGGTGAAAAGGTGTCCCCAGCCAGACTTAGGGTCGCAGCCGCGATGTGGCAGCCCAGGCGGGTCACGCGTCGCGGCAACGATGTCCCTGACCAGCCGGCGCACGGCCGGCCGATCTCGCGGCTCCTCGCCGCCGTGCCTCAGTACACCCGCTTCTTCGGCTCGATATATTCGATCTGGTTGGACAGGGTGTAGGTGTGCACCGGCCGGTCTTCCAGCGTCACGGTCTTGCCCACCGTGTCGCAGAAGGACAGCGTATGCTTCATCCAGTTGGCGTCGTCGCGATCGGGGAAATCCTCGCGGGCGTGGGCGCCGCGGGACTCGGTGCGGTTGCGGGCCGAATCCATCGTCACCACCGCCTGGGCGATGAGATTGTCGTATTCCAGCGTCTCGATCAGGTCGGTGTTCCAGATCAGCGACCGGTCGGTCACCTTGACGTCCTCTGAGCCGGCCCAGACCTGGTGGATCTTCTCGTGGCCTTCCTCGAGGATCTCGCCGGTGCGGAACACCGCGCAGTTCGACTGCATGGTCTGCTGCATCTGGTCGCGCAGCACCGCCGTCGGCGTGCCGCCATTGGCGTAGCGGAAGCGGTCGAGACGGGCGAGCGAGTTGTCGCCGGCGCCGACCGGCAGGTCCGGCTGGTCCTCGCCGGGCGTCACCGTGTCGGCGCAGCGCAGCGCCGCGGCGCGGCCGAAGACGACGAGATCGATCAGCGAGTTCGAGCCGAGCCGGTTGGCGCCGTGGACGGAGACGCAGCCGGCCTCGCCGACGGCCATCAGGCCGGGCACCACCGAATCCGGGTCGCCGTTCTTCTTGGTCAGCACCTCGCCGTGATAGTTCGTCGGGATGCCGCCCATGTTGTAGTGGACCGTCGGCAGCACCGGGATCGGCTCGCGGGTGACGTCGACGCCGGCGAAGATTCGCGCCGATTCCGAGATGCCCGGCAGCCGCTCGTGCAGCACGGCCGGATCCAGATGGTCGAGATGCAGGAAGATGTGGTCCTTGTTCTTGCCGACGCCGCGGCCGTCGCGGATTTCCATGGTCATCGAGCGCGAAACGACGTCGCGCGAGGCGAGGTCCTTGGCCGAGGGGGCGTAGCGCTCCATGAAGCGTTCGCCGTCGGAATTGGTCAGGTAGCCGCCTTCGCCGCGGGCGCCCTCGGTGATCAGGCAGCCGGCGCCGTAGATGCCGGTCGGGTGGAACTGCACGAATTCCATGTCCTGCAGCGGCAGGCCGGCGCGCAGCACCATGCCGCCGCCGTCGCCGGTGCAGGTATGGGCCGAGGTCGCCGAGAAATACGCGCGGCCGTAGCCGCCGGTGGCAAGGATGGTCTTCTTGCCGCGGAAGCGGTGGATCGTGCCGTCATCCATGTTGATGGCGACGACGCCGCGGCAGACGCCTTCCTCGTCCATGATCAGGTCGATGGCGAAATACTCGATGAAGAATTCCGAGGAATAGCGCAGCGACTGGCCGTAGAGCGTGTGCAGGATGGCATGGCCGGTCCGGTCGGCGGCGGCGCAGGTGCGCTGTGCCGGCGGGCCATTGCCGTAGTCGGTGGTCATGCCGCCGAAGGGGCGCTGGTAGATGCGCCCGTCCTCGGTGCGCGAGAACGGCACGCCGAAATGCTCGAGCTCGTAGACCGCCTTGGGCGCCTCGCGGACGAGGTATTCGATGGCGTCCTGGTCGCCCAGCCAGTCCGATCCCTTGACGGTGTCGTACATGTGCCAGCGCCAGTCGTCCGCGCCCATGTTGCCGAGCGAGGCGGCGACGCCGCCCTGCGCCGCGACGGTGTGCGAGCGGGTGGGGAAGACCTTCGAGATGCAGGCGGTCTTCAGGCCGGCCTGCGCCGCCCCGAGCGTCGCGCGGAGGCCGGCGCCGCCGGCGCCCACGACGACGACGTCGAACGTGTGGTCGACGAAGCTGTAGGCCTTGCCGTTCTGTGCCGGGGCCGAACGATGCGGCTGGCCGGCGCCGTTGACTTTGCCGTTGCTGGCCATGGTCAGGCTCCGAAGCTCATCTTGACGATCGCGAACAGGCTGGCACCGGCGACGACGACCGCGAAGAAGGTGTTGAGAATGAGAAGCGGCAGCTTGGCGGCGCCGTGGACATAGTCCTCGATGATCACCTGCATGCCGAGCCGCATATGGATGGTCGCCGACACCGTCACCAGGGCCATCGCGATCCCGACCAGCGGATTAGCGAAGGCCAGCCGCAGCTCGACGAAGCTGGCATCGTGCAGGGAGACGAGGAGGATGACGAAGAAGGTGATCAGGACGATGTTGGCGATCGCCGTCAGGCGCTGCTGCCAGAAGTGACCGGTGCCCTCTCGGGCCGAACCGAGGCCGCGGACACGGCCGAGCGGGGTCTTGAAATTCTGCATCGTCGCCTCCTCAACCGAACGCCAGGACGGCGATCCAGAGGATCAGCGTCATCGAAAGGGACGCGACCAGCGTCGCGATGGCCAGCTTCGTCGAGGTCTCCTTCGACAGGCCGTGGCCGGTGTCCCAGATCAGGTGCCGGATGCCGCCGAACATGTGGTGGAGCAGCGCCCAGCTGTAGCCGAAGAGGATGAGCCGGCCGAATATCGAGCCGAAGAAGTCCGACGCGGTCTCGAAGGCCTCGGGGCCGCTCGCCGCGGCGACGAGCCACCAGACGAGCAGCAGCGTGCCGCCGTAGAGCGCCGCACCGGTGATGCGGTGCAGGATCGACATCGCCATGGTCGGGCGAAATTTGTAGATCGAAAGATGCGGCGACAAAGGCCGCGCTGATCTGAGGTCGGACATGGGTGCCTTCTCGTCCTCGCATTCGGTTTCTTCGCCGCGCGGTATAGGCGGATTGCGCGATGCTGCACAGCGATGAGACGTCGCCTAAAAGGACTATCGCAGCTGCGAACGCAAGGCCGGGCAGGTGCTGCCGCAATGCCATCGCCGGCTTAATCGATTAGTTGCGTCAACAGCGCGCGGGCAATTCCCGTGGGTATCGACCCGTCGCAAAGCCGACCCGCCCGAATCAGCGCATGTCGAGCGCGCGATCGTTGAAGCGGATGACGAAGCTCGACCAGTCCGCCGGCTCGGCGACGCGCTCGTAGAGGCCGCGCCCGGCGCCCGGATTGCGCGGCGCGTGCAGCACCAGCTTCGACCAGCCGCGGCTGTCGGCCTCTTCCGCCAGAAGGTCGACCATCGCCTTGGCGATGCCTTTGCGGCGGTGGCGGTGGGCGACGAAGATGTGGTCGGCGAGCCCCGAGCGCATGCCGGTCCAAAGATCGGGAATGTCGTAATAGACCACGAAGCCGACGAGCTCGCCGTCGAGCCGCGCGCCGAGCACTTCGGCTGTGCGGTCCTGCAGCAGCTGCTCGGCGTAGAACGCGTCGGGCGATCCGGGCGGGCCGCGAAACAGCGACTGGTTGTAGGCCGAGATCAGCGGCGCGAGTTCGCGGGCGTCGCTGAGGCGCAGCCGTCTGATGTCGATGTCCGGGGCGGGCGTCTCCATGACGCTGGTTTGCGGGTGAACGCCGCGGGGGTCAAGACGGAAAGCGGCGGAACCCGGGCCGGCGTTGCCGTCCGCGGGGATTCCGGTCTAGGCATCGACGATGCAGGACGAGCTGGTCGACGAGTTGGACAGATGGGCGGGCGCGGGCCGCACGCTCGATGTATGGTGGCGGGACGACGATGCCGCCCGGCCGTCACCGGCGCTGGACCGGCTGAAGGTGGCGGCTGTGAGCCGGGCGATTCCGCTGTCGCTGGCGGTGATCCCGGACGCGATGACGAACGCACTGCCCGCGGCCCTCGACGACCCCCATCTGACGGTGCTGCAGCACGGCTTTGCCCATCGCAACCATGCCGCGGAAGGCGCCCGTGCGGTTGAATGCGGCGGCGCGCGGGACCTCGAACCCTTGCTGGACGAGCTGGCAGCGGGTCGCGACCGGCTCGCGGCAAGCTTCGGCGGCCGCTTCGTTCCCGTGCTGGTGCCGCCCTGGAATCGCATCGAGCCGCAGGTCACCGCTGCGCTGCCCGGCCTCGTCTTTCGCGGCGTCTCGGTGTTCGGTCCGCGCGCTGCGCCGCAGGCGGCACCGGGCTTCACCGAGATCAACGCGCATCTCGATCTCCTGACCTGGAAGGGCGGGGCCCGTTTTGCGGGACGCGAGAAGCTGATCCGGCTGGCCGCCGAGCGTCTCGCGGATCGGCGCCTCGGCCGCACCGATCCACGGGAGCCGTTGGGCATCCTGACCCATCACCTCGATCATGATCCGGAGACCTGGGCCTTTCTCGGCGAGCTGCTCGACACGTTGGCGGCGCATGAAGCGGTCCGGTTCCGCAGTGCCGCGGCGCTGTTCGCGCCCGATACCGGCGTCGCGCCGCGATGAGCGCCATCGTCCGGCCCGCGGGGGACGCGGACATCGACCCCGTCGCCCGTCTGCTGCACGAGCGGATGAATGCCCGCATCCCGGCCGAGCGGTGGCGGCGCCTGCTCGACTATCCGTGGCGGCCGCCGGGCGTGGAGCGCGGGTGGCTGGTGGAGGATCGCGGCCGTATAGTCGGCTTCATGGGAACGATCTACAGCGACCGGCCGGTCGGCCGTGACGTCCGGCGCTTCTGCGACCTGTCGTCCTGGTATCTTCTCGCCGACTATCGGGGCGACGGCACCGGCGACGAACTGCTGCGGGCCGGCATGGCGCAGCCGGACGTGACCTATGCGACGATGACCGCGCGCCGGGCGACCGGCCGCAAGATCCGCGCCCTCGGCTTCGACGTTCTCGACGCGACGCGCAGCTTGTTTCGCCCGCGCGAGGGGAGAGGGCGGGCAAAGCTGCCCTGCCTGCGCGATCCCGCCGCCATTCGCGAACGCCTGACGGCAGTGCAGCAGAGGGTTCTCGACGCCCATCAGGGCTTCGACATCCATCACGCGCTGGTCGGCGATCCGGGGTTGTGGCTGGTGTTCCAGCGCAAGCTGAAGGGCGACGCCGTCGCCTATCACGAGATCCTCCACGCCAGCGATCCGGCCCGGCTTTCGGCCGAGGCACAGGCTATCGCCGACACGCTGGTCACCGGCGAGAACGGCGTGCTGGCGGTGGATTCGCGTTGGATGGCGTCCGGCGACGACCAGGGCACGGTCGAGCCCATCGTCCTGCCGCGCTGGTTCCGCTCGCCGGACTTGGCGCCGGCAGCTGTGGACCATCTGTTCTCCGAGGTGATCCTGCTCGACCAGAAACTGCCATGAGCGCTTACGGGTCGAGCACGACGATATCGATCGGGCCGGCCACGCCCTGCACAAGGCAGGCGCTGCGCAGTTCCGCCGGCACCTGCGCGCTGAAGCCTTGCGACAAGGCCAGCGCATAGGTCTCGCGCGTCGTCAGCGCGGCGGTGCATGCCGCCTTGTTGTGCTTCTCGAGCTTGGCGGCGAGGTTCACGGCGTCGCCGATCACCGTGTATTCGAGGCGGAATTCGTCGCCGAGCGCGGCGAAGACGACCTTTCCGGCCGTCGCCGCGCCGTTCATGCGCAGGGCCAGCCCGGCGAGTTCGGTCGCCGTCGACCATTCCCGCGCGATCGCCATGATCTCCACGAGGGCATGGAGCGCGTCCGCTGCCGCCGTCGGCGAGGGCCGTGTGGCGCCGAAGGTCGCGAGCACGCCATCGCCGAGATACTTGTCGACGACGCCGCCATGGCGCTGGACGACCGGGACGATCAGCCGGTGCAGGCCGACGAGGGTCTGCACCGCGTCCTTCGGTTCGCTGCGGTTGACGAAGGCCGAAAAGCCCCTGATGTCGAGGACGATGATCGCCGCGTCGCGCTCCTCGGCGGCGCCGGCGACGATGCCCGACGGCGCCTCGGTGATCGCCCGTTCGACGTCGGTCGGCAGGAAACGGCGCAGTTCCTCGCGCTCGATCTGCTCGCGCGTCGCCACCGCCAGCAGGCGTTTTGCCCGTGCCAGCGCCAGTGCCAGCACCGTCGTCAGGAGCAGGATCGCGACGATCTTGTCGACCTCGGCGCCGATCAGGATGCCGTTGCCCTGCAGATAGGTGACGTAGCTGCGGGTGATGCTTTCCGGCCCGGAGGCCCAGATCGCGTAGAGCGCCATGAGCAGCCAGCCGACCGCCGCCGTCACCCCGGCTCCCAGCACCCAGGCGGGCTCGAAGCGGAAGGCGCGGATGGCGATGAACACGAAGACGTACATCACCGTCGGCGCCCGCAGATAGAAGCTCGCCGTCTGACCGTACTGGATGTGGAAATACCAGATCAGCCCGAACAGGAGGGCGATGTCGACGACGATGGAGAGGGCCAGGAACCAGCCTGGCAGCCGCATCCGATAGGACAGGAACAGGCGCAGTCCGGTGAAGGCGAGATAGATGGCAAGACTCACCGGCACCGGCTGCTGCATCAGCGCATCGGTCGGCCGCGGCGCGACCAGATAGAGGATCGCCAGGAAGCAGCCGAGCGTCAGCTGCACCCAGCCGATCAGCTGCTCGCTGCGTCGATCGAATTGCTCGACGACGTCCCTGACGCGGTCGGGGATCGTTCGTCCCCGGGGCGAGCCCTTGAACGGCGCCAGGAGGTCGGATCGTTTCGCCATGTCCGCGCCCTGGCTCGCTGGTCCTGTAAGGTCCGTCACCTTGTACGCGGCGATGACGGCACCATCTGGGTGCGGCATCCGCCGAAGCAGTCGACGTAGGACCATGCGATCTTGCGTCGCAGCAGAAAAGACGCCAGTGTAAGGTGCAGGAAGCAGGGCGGCGGTGCCAGGAGTTTTTGATGCAAGCTCGGCCCCCCCGCGTCCTGATCTACAGTCATGACACGTTCGGTCTCGGTCATCTGCGGCGCTGCCGCGTGATCGCGCAGGCGCTGGTCGCCCACCGCCCGGACATCACCATTCTCATCGTCGCCGGTTCGCCGGTCGTCGGCTCCTTCAGCTTTCCGCCGCAGGTCGACTTCATCCGGGTCCCCGGCGTGGTCAAGTTGGGCGCCGACACCTATGCGCCGTCCAATCCGGGCCTCTCCCTCGAAGACCTCACCGAGATCCGCAGCGCGGTGATCAAGAAGACCGCCGAGATCTTCAACCCGGACATCTTCATCGTCGACAAGGAGCCGCTCGGCATGCGCGGCGAGGTCGAGGACTCGCTGAAGCTCCTGCGCCGCAACGGCGCGCGGCTGGTGCTCGGGCTCCGCGACATCATGGACGAGCCGTCGCGGCTGGTGGAGGAATGGACGCGCAAGGGCTCCTTCGCCGCCATCGAAGACCTCTATGACGACATCTGGATCTACGGCCTGCCGCAGATCTGCGATCCGCTCGCCGGCATCGGCGTGTCGGACGCGGTCCGCCGCAAGGCAGTGTTCACCGGCTATCTGCATCGCGCCGACGAGCCGTCCGGGGCCCTGCCGGAGCGCATCCGCCTCGGCGAGAAGCCCTACGTGCTGGTGACCACGGGCGGCGGCGGCGACGGGGCGATGCTGGTCGACTGGGTGCTGCGCGCCTACGAGAGCGACAAGGCGATCGGCGTGCGCGCCAAGATCGTGCTCGGCCCGTTCATGGACGCCGCCCTGCAGGCCGATTTCAAGCGCCGCGCGGCCGGACTCGACGAGGTCGACGCGATCACCTTCGCCGCGAGCATCGAGCCGCTGTTCGAGAACGCCGAGGGCGTCGTCGCGATGGGCGGCTACAACACGTTCTGCGAGATCCTTTCCTTCGACAAGCCGGCGGTCGTCGTGCCGCGCAGCCAGCCGCGGCTCGAACAGCAGATTCGCGCGTCGCAGGCCGAGGCGCTGGGGCTCCTGCGCATGCTGCCGGACGATCGTTTCGACGATGCCTCGGCCATGGCCGAGGCGATCCGGGCGCTGCCGACCCAGGCGCGGCCGAAGTCTGCCGCGATCGACGGCATCCTGGGCGGGCTGGAGACGATCTGCGCCCTCACCGACAGCTATATCGCCGCCGGCCGGGGCTCCGGCTCGCGGGGCGAATCCTGGGCAGGCAAGGCGCGGCCGTTGCTGCCGAGGACCGGGACGGGATGAAAGTCGCGTTCTATGCGCCGATGAAGGCGCTGGACGATCCGACCCCTTCCGGCGATCGCACCGTGGGCCGCCTGCTGGTCGCGGCCCTGCGGAAGGCCGGCCACGACGTCGTCGTTCCCTCGCGCCTGCGCAGCTACGATCGCGGCGACCCGGCGCGCCAGCGCCGGCTGCGCGATCTCGGCCGACGGGTCGCGGACAGGCTCGTCGCGCGGCATGCCGGGCAGGGCCGGCCGTTCGACCTGTGGTTCACCTATCACCTCTATCACAAGGCGCCCGACTGGATCGGCCCGCACGTCGCGGGGAGTCTCGGCATTCCCTACGTCGTCGCCGAGGCCTCGGTGGCCGGCAAGCAGCGCGGCGGGCTTTGGCAGCCGGGCTACGAGGCTAGCCTTGCGGCGCTCGCGCGTGCCGAGCTGGTGATCGGGTTCAATCCGGCCGACCGACCGGGCGTCAGGGCGCATCTGCAGCCGCAGACGCGCTATCTCGATCTACCGCCTTTCGTCGATACGCGACCCTTCGCGGCGGCGACCGGCACTCGCGGCGCGACCCGCGCCAAGCTCGCGGCGCGCCACGGGCTGGACCCCGCACTGCCCTGGCTGGTGACCGTCGCGATGATGCGCGACGATCAGAAGCTTGCCTCCTACCGTGTGCTCGCCGCAGCCCTGGCCATGATCGACACGCCACGCTTCCAGCTTCTGTTGATCGGCGCCGGTCCTGCGGAAGCCGCTGTCCGTGCCGCCTTCGCACCGCTCGGGGCTCGGGTCGCCTTTCACGGTGCGGCCGACCCTGACGCGGTTCCCGAACTCTATGCCGCCGCCGACCTCTATGTCTGGCCGGCCATCAAGGAATCCTGGAGCATGGCATTCATCGAGGCCCAGGCGGCAGGGCTGCCCGTCGTTGCCGGGCGGAGCGGCGGTGTCGCGGGCGTCGTCGAAGACGGCGTCACCGGCTTCCTGGCGGCGGCAGGCGACGCGGACGGGTTTGCGGCGGGCGTGAGGCGCCTGCTCGATCCGGCGACGCGGTCGGCGATGGGGCGGGCGGCAGCCAAGCGGGCCCTGGCGCATCACGATATCGATCGTGCGGCCGCACGCCTCGACGAAGCGCTTCGTACCGTCGTGGCAGCCGGTAACGCACCCCGGCAAGCGGTGGCGGTCTGATGCGCGTCCTGTTTCACGTCCAGCATCTGCTCGGCGTCGGCCATCTTCGCCGCGCCGAACTGCTCGTCGCGGCCATGGCCGCGCGCGGCATCGCGGTGACCGTCGCGCTCGGCGGCATGCCGGTCGCCGAAATGCCGTTCGCCGGCGCCGAGATCGCGCAGCTGCCGCCGACGCGGCTCGACGGGGCGAACTTCAAGGTCCTCTACGATGGCGACGGCAACCCGATCACCGACGCCTGGCGGGATGCGCGACGCGACGCGCTGCTCGATCTCTACGAGCGGCTGCAGCCCGACATCGTCCTCATGGAGATGTTTCCGTTCGGCCGCTGGCGGTTCCGCTTCGAGCTCGAGCCGCTGCTGGCGCGTGCGGCCCGCGACAGGCCACGGGTGAAATGCGTCGCCTCGGTCCGCGACATCCTGGTCGAGACAAAGCACCCAGAACGGGCGGCGCGAGGCGCCGAGATCGCCCGCGACCATCTCGATGCGGTGCTGGTCCATTCCGACCCGGCACTGTTCACCTTCGACGAGACCTATCCGCATGCCGCCAGCCTTGCCGACCGGATCCACTATACCGGCTACGTCACCGAGGCCGGCGATCGGCAAAGGGGGGCGCAGACCGGCGACGTGATCGTCTCTGCCGGCGGCGGCGCCGCGGCGGGAGCGCTGATGGCGACGGCGATGGCCGCGCGCCCGCAGACCGCGCTCGCCGACCGCGTCTGGCGCTTCTTCACCGGGCCGCGCTGCCCGGAGGACGTATTTCAGGCGCTGCGCAGCCAAGCCGACGAGCGGACGATCGTCGAACGTTTCGACCCGCAGTTCCAGGCGCGGCTCGACGGCTGCGCGCTGTCGATATCGCAGGCTGGCTACAACACGGTGATGAACCTCTTGCGGGCCGAGGCGCCCGCGGTGGTGGTGCCCTATGCCGAAGGGGACGAGACCGAGCAGGAGCATCGGGCGAAGCGGATGGAAGCGCTCGGACTGCTTGCGGTCGTTCCCGAGACGGCGCTGTCGCCGGAAACGCTCGCGGCCGCGATCCGGACCGCACTGGCCGGATCCGCCGGCCCGCGGCCGGCCATCGACCTCGACGGCGCGGCGCATGCCGCCCGGATGCTCGAGGCGCTGGCGCAGGGGGCGCTGGGCACGGCACCTGTCGCCGACGAGGGGTCTCTCAAGGGACTAAAATCCGCATGACTTGGCCGTGGCCCCAGTGCTATGCCGGCAAGGGTTGCAGCGCTCCTGCCGGTGGCGCGCGAACGGTGCGTTTCCGGTCCCGGGCCAGCCGGGCGGTGGCCGTCGCATGAACCACCCGCACGACCCGCGGCAGCCTTCGTTCATGGTCGGGGAGGGGGCCGTCTTGGCCAGCGACGCACCGGTTCTGGAACGCAAGAAGCGGGCGACGAGCAGCGGCCCCGCGGCCGAGACGCTCCTCTCGATCGAGGATCTGTCGGTCGAGTTCCGCTCCATGGCCGGGATGGTCAAGGCGGTGTCCGGCCTGTCGATGCGGGTCGGGGCGGGGCGCACCGTCGCGCTGGTCGGCGAATCCGGCTCCGGCAAGTCCGTCACGTCGCAGGCGGTCCTCGGCCTCCTGCCGAAGAGCGCCGCGATCACATCGGGGCGCATCCTCTTCCGCGATCCGGAACAGGGCGTCGTCGACCTCGCCGCCCTGTCGCCGCGCAGCGCGTGTTTCCGGGCGATCCGCGGCCGGGCGATCTCGATCGTCTTCCAAGAGCCGATGACGTCGTTCTCGCCGCTGCACACGCTCGGCGACCAAATCGGCGAGGTGCTGGAAGTGCACGGCCGCGCCAGTGGCGCCGAACTGCGCGAGCTGACGCTGGAGACGCTGCGGCTGGTGCGCTTCCCCGATCCCGCCCGCGCCATGCGGTCCTATCCGTTCGAGCTTTCGGGCGGGCTGCGCCAGCGGGCGATGATCGCCATGGCGGTGATCGCCCAGCCGGCGCTGCTGATTGCCGACGAGCCCACCACCGCGCTCGACGTGACGCTGCAGGCGCAGATCCTCAAGCTCCTGCGCGACATGCAGGCCGAGCTGAAGATGGCGGTGCTCTTGATCACCCACGATCTCGGCGTCGTCGCCAATCTCGCCGAGGAAGTGGTGGTGATGCATCACGGCCGGGTCGTCGAGGCGGGAACGGCAGCGGCGATCTTCGACGCGCCGCAGCACCCCTATCTGATCTCGCTGATGAAGGCGGTCCCCGATCTCGAGCCCGGCGAGGCGCGGCGGCTGAAGCCTATTCGCGAGATCAAGGTCGACGCCGAGGCGCTGATGCAGCGCGGCGACGACGCGGACAGTGTACCGCCCGGGGCGCCGCTCCTGACGGTCACCGGACTCGGCAAGAGCTTCTCGCTGCGCCGGGACCGGCGGCTCCTGTCGCGGGCGCCGGCACAGACCATTCATGCGCTTCGCGACGTCTCGATCACGGTCAAGCGGGGTGAATGCCTGGGTCTCGTCGGCGAATCCGGATCCGGCAAGACGACGCTCGCCCGGGCGATCATGGGATCCGTGCCGCAGACGACCGGCTCGGTCGTGCTGCATGGCGGACGCGACGGAAGCATGGATCTCGCGACCGCCTCGCGCCCGCAGCTCTTCGAGGCGCGGCGGCGGATGCAGTACGTCTTCCAGGATCCGTTCTCCTCGCTCGATCCGCGCATGAGCGTCGGCGCGATCCTCGCCGAGCCGCTGGAGATTCACGGCATCGGCACGGCCGGCGACCGGCGGCAGCGCGTCGAGCGGCTGCTCGCGGCGGTCGGGCTCGAGCCGCAATATGCCGGCCGCTACCCGCACAGTTTCTCCGGCGGCCAGCGCCAGCGGATCGGCATCGCCCGCGCTTTGGCGCTGGAGCCGGAACTCTTGATCTGCGACGAGCCGGTGGCGGCGCTCGACGTCTCGGTCCAGGCGCAGATCCTCAACCTCCTGAAGGACCTGCAGCGGCTTTGCGGCCTGACCTACCTGTTCATCTCGCATAATCTGGCGGTGGTGAACTACGTCGCCGACCGGATCGCGGTGATGTGCGACGGCGAGCTCGTCGAACTCGCGCCGCGCGAGGAGCTGTTCCGCGCCCCGCTGCATCCCTACACGCGCCTGCTGATGCAGGCGGTGCCGCACGCCGACCCGGCGAGGAAGCTGGATTTCGACCATCTGCCGGCGGTAGGCAAGATCGGGCAGCGGGACTGGCCGGAGCCGTTCGCCGTCGTCGAGGGCCGCGACAGGCCTTTGCTGGAAGCTTCGCCCGGCCATTTCGTCCGGGCGACCAATCTCGATTTCCTCGCCGCGTCGCCCGCCCTCGCCCTTACCGGAGGGTGAGATGGCAACGCGGGGGGACCAGCTCGACGAGAGCATCTTCGGCTATGTCTGGCGCCACACCAAGCGCCAGCAGCTGTGGCTGTTCTTCGTCCTCGCGCTGTCGCTGCCGCTCTACTACCTGACGCTCGACCTGCCGAAGCGGATCGTCAACGGTCCGATCCAGGGCGAGTGGGCGGCGGGCGAAACGCAATCGCTGTTCCGCTGGACGCCGACCCTGCCGGATTTCCTCGGCGGCGGCACGCTGCAGCTGTTCGGGGGCCTCGAACTCGATCGGTTCGGCATGCTGCTGGCGTTGAGCCTGACGTTCCTGTTCTTCGTCGTCGTCAACGGGCTCTTCAAGTTCTATCTGTCGAACTACAAGGGCCGGCTCGGCGAGCAGCTGCTGCGGCGGCTGCGCTACGACCTCGTCGACCGCGTGCTGCGGTTCCCCACCGGGCGCTTCAAGCAGGTGCGCGGGCCCGAGATCGCCTCGATGATCAAGGACGAGACCGAGCCGGTCGGCGGCTTCGGCGGCAGCGCCTTCGCCGATCCGGCGCTGCTGCTGAGCCAGGCGGCGACGGCACTCCTGTTCATCTTCCTGCAGAATGTCTGGCTCGGCGGCGTCGCCGGCGCTGTGGTGCTCGTGCAGCTGATCATCATCCCGCGCATGCGCCGCCGCCTCGTCGTGCTGGCGCGGGCAAGGCAGCTGACCGCCCGGCTCCTGTCCGGCCGGATCGGCGAGATCGTCGACAGCATCCCCTCGATCCGCGTCAACGACACGTCGAGCTGGGAGCGGGCGGAGATCGGCGGCCGGCTCGGGCGCATCCTGCGCATCCGCACCGACTTCTTCCGCTGGAAGTTCCTGGTGAACTTCATCAACAATCTTCTGGCCCAGACCACGCCCTTCATCTTCTATCTTGTCGGCGGCTATTTCGTCATTGTCGGGCGGCTGGACATCGGCCAGCTCGTCGCCGTCATCGCCGCCTACAAGGATCTTCCCGCGCCGCTCAAGGAGCTCATCGCCTGGGACCAGTTCCGCGTCGACGTGCAGTCGAAATACGCCCAGATCACCGAGCAGTTTACCATGCCGGACCTGATCGACCCGGCGCGACAGAAGGTGTCGCAGGACACCCCCGCCCATATCGAGGGCGACATCGCCATCGTCGGCCTCAGGATCGCCGACGAGGGCGGCAACGATCTCCTCGAGCCCACCAGCCTGCGGCTGGCGCCCGGCGAGGCGGTGGCGGCAACCGGTCCCGTCGGCGGCGGCGGCGAGTATCTGGCCGACGCGCTGGTACGGCTCGTCGATCCCGCCAGCGGGCGGATCAGCATCGACGGGCATTCGCTCGACCATCTGCCCGACTCCTTCGTGGGGCGGCGCGTCGGCTACAGCAGTTCGGGGCTCTATTTCGCGCAGATGTCGGTGCGTGACGCCCTTCTCTATGGCCTGCGCCACGCGCCGATGACCCGCCAGGAGGGTTTCGACCCGAAGGCGGCGGAGCGGCTGGCCGAGGCATGGCGGTCGGGCGACGCCAGTGGCGCCTCCCCCGAAGACTGGATCGACTACGAAGCGGCGGGCGTCGAGGGGCAGCAGCAGATGTCCGGCCGGCTGGCGGAGGTGCTCGACATCGTCGACCTGCGGATCGACATCGCCCGGTTCGGTCTGCGCAACCGGCTTCCGGCTGATCTCCCCGAAGACATCGCGCCACGGGTTCTGGCGGCCCGGGGGCGGTTCCGCGAGCGGCTTTCGGAAGGCGGCTACGAGGATTATTTCGAGACCTTCGATCCGGAGCGCTATTCCGACTACGCCACGCTGGTCGAGAACCTCGTCTTCGGCATCCCGCTGCCGGAGGCGCTGATGGGCAATCCTTTGGCCGAGCGCCCGCAGATGCGCGAAGTGCTGAAGCAGACCGGCCTCGACGTGATGCTTTTCGACATGGGGCGGCAGATCGCCGAGACCCTGATCGAGATCTTCGGCGATCTGTCGCCGGACAACCCGCTGATGGACAGCGTCGACCTGATGTCGCCGGACGAGGTGGACGACTATCGCACGGCGCTGCGCCGCACCGCCGGCGAAGGGCCGCACTCGGGCAAATACCGGCGTGCCTTCCAGGAACTCGCCTTCGGCTATATCGAGCCGCGGCACCGGCTCGGCCTGCTCGACGACCGGATCAAGTCGGCGGTGCTGGCGGCCCGTGCCCGCTTCCGCGAGAAACTCGAGCCGGACATGGCCCAGGCGGTTTCGGTGCATTCGCCGACGGCGCTCAATCGTGCTGCCAGCTTCCAGGACAATGTCCTGTTCGGCCGCGTCGTCGACCGCTACGCCGAGGCGGCGGCCAGGATCAACGAGGTGCTGGTCGCGACGCTATACGATACCGGCCTTGCCGAGGTGGTATTCGAGATCGGTCTCGATTTCGACATTGGCAGCGGCGCCAAGCGCCTCTCGGCCGGCCAGCAGCAGAAGCTCGCGCTGGGCCGGGCCCTGTTGAAGCGGCCCGACCTGCTGGTCCTCAATCGACCGCTCTCGGCCCTTGACGGGGACAGCCAGCAGGCGACAATTGCGCGCGTCCTTGCTTCGCGCGAGGCCCTTGGTGTCCCGCGGCAGACAGTTTTCTGGGTCCTGAGTCATGCAGATCACGCGCGCTTCTTCGACCGGACCCTGGAATTTCGCGCTGGCCGAATGACCATGATCGATGCCCCTGTCCCGCAGCCGGTCGACGAGCCGGCGTGACGCGATGGCGACCCCAACGGTAGATCGGAGAGGCCCGAATTGACGCTTTTGAAGTCTGAAATCGACCTTCTGCGATCCGTGCCGATCTTTGCCGGCATCGAGCCGGCGCGGCTCAAGCTGATCGCCTTCACCTCGGATTCGATCGCCTATCGCGCCGGGCAGGTCATCTGCCGCCAGGGCCAGCCCGGTGACGCGGCCTATGTGCTGGTGGATGGCGAGGCCGACGTCTCGGTGGCGACGGAAGCCGGGGACTACCTGGTGGCGACGCTCCGGTCCGGCGACGTCGTCGGCGAGATCTCGATCCTCTGCGACACCCCCCGCACCGCCACGGTGACCGCTCGCACCAGCCTGACTGCGCTCAGGGTGCGCAAGGAGTCCTTCCTGCAGCTTTTGAAGCAGTTCCCGGAGATCGCCGCCGAGGTGATGCGCGGTCTCGCCGAACGCCTGACCCACACCAACGAGGAGCTCGTGCGCGCCCGCAATCTGGCGGCGTCGAGAGGCGGCGAGGCTTGAGCCGCTTCGAGCTGACCATCTGGGGCGCCCGCGGCAGCATTCCGGCGCCCGCCGCCGCCAATACCCGCTTCGGCAGCGACACGAGCTGCGTCGAGCTGCGCTGCGGCGACCACGTGATCGTGCTCGACGCCGGCACCGGCGTCGTCGGCTGCGGCCGCAAGCTCTACAATGGCGAGGCGCGCGACATCGACGTGCTGCTCACCCATTGCCATTTCGACCATATCATCGGCCTGCCGTTCTTCATGCCGCTCTATCATGCCGGTACGCAGGTCCGTATCCATGCCGGGCATTTCGAGGACGACACGACCTGCCGGGAGATGGTCGAGCGCTTCATGTGCCCGCCCTATTTCCCGGTCACGCCGAAGCAGTTCGCGGCCGACATCAAATATTGCGACTTCCGGCCGCCCGACGTGCTCGACCTCTTCCCGGACCTGCGCGTGCGCACCGTTCGGCTGAACCATCCCAATGGCGCGGTCGGCTACCGGGTCGAGTATGGCGGACGGGCGGTCTGCTACATCACCGACACCGAGCACCGGCCCGGCGGCCTCGACCAGGGTATCATCGACCTCGTCGCCGGTGCCGACATCATGATCTACGACAGCATGTACACGGATGAGGAATATCCCAAGTATCGCGGCTTCGGCCACTCGACCTGGGAGGAGGGCGTGCGGCTCTGCCGTGCCGCGGGGGTGCCCCGTCTCGTCGCCTTCCACCACGACATCTCGCGCACCGATACCTGGCTCGCCGATCTCGTCGGGCGGGCACAGGCGGTTTTTCCGGGCACGCTGGTTGCGGAGACTGGGCTGACACTCGATATCGCTGAACGGGTAAGGATCGTGGAGGCGAGCTGAGATGAGCCTGACGCAACAGGTCGACGACTGGCTTCTGAAGGAAGCCCTCGGCAGGCCGCGGCTGGAAACCATCTTCGAGCAGCTTTGCCTGCGGCTCAACTGCATCGGCGTGCCGATCGCGCGGGCGCGGCTCAACTGGCCGACGCTGCATCCGCTGTTCCGCGCCGAGATGATCAGCTGGCACCGCAACCAGCCTTCCGCCATCCTCGACCATTTCCATCACCAGGACGCCAACACCGACGCGTGGCAGCGCAGCCCGCTGCGCTACATGCTGGATGCCAACCTGCCGGTACTGCGGCGCCGGCTGGTCGGGCCAGGCCGCACCCTCGACTTTCCGCTGTTCGAGGAACTCGCCGCGGAAGGCTACACCGACTATCTCGCCCTGCGGACCGAGTTCGCCGAGCCGGGCATGTTCATGGAAGGGCGGGCCGGCGGCATCATCGTGATCTGGGCGAGCGACCGGGAAACCGGCTTCACCGACGAGGATCTGCGGGTCCTGCAGGACATCCAGCAAACCTTCGCGCTGGCCTGCAAGTCGATCATCCAGTCGCAGATCACCAGCAACATCGTCGAGACCTATCTCGGCCAGAAGGCCGGCCGCAGCGTCCTCAACGGCAATATCCGTCTCGGCGGCGGCGCCACCACGCGGGCGCTGGTCTGGTATTCGGACCTTCGGAACTCGACGCGGCTGACCGGCAGCCTGCCGAGCGAGGCGTTCCTGCAGCTGCTCAACGACTATTTCGAATGCGCCGCCCGCCCGGCGATCCGCGCCGGCGGCGAGGTGCTCGCCTTCATCGGCGACGCCGTGCTGGTGATCTTTCCGATCGACGAGGTGACCGACCCGGAGGCGCTGACCGCCCGGGTGCTGGATGCCGTGGGCGAGTCGTTCAAGATGCGCGATACGGCCAACGACGTTCGCCGGGAAGCCGGCCTCGACCTGATCGAGTTCGGCATCGGCCTCAATATCGGCGATGTCGTCTTCGGCAATATCGGCGTGCCCGAGCGTCTCGCCTTCACCGTCATCGGCGCCACCGTCACCGAGGTCGAGCGCATCGAGAAGCTGACCAAGTCGCTCGACACCAACGTGCTCGCCAGCGCCAACGTCGCCGCGCTGGTGCCGGGTCGCTGGTGTTCCACGGGCCTGCACATGCTGAACGGCGTCGAGCGGGAGATGGAACTGTTCACCCTCTGCCCCGAGACACAGGTCGCGCTCGGCCTTGCCGCCGCAGCCGAGTGATCATCGCCGTCAGTGGTGCGGGTCGACCGCGTCGCGCAGCCCGTCGCCGACGAAGCTGAAGGCGAGCACCGTCAGCACCACCGGCAGCATCGGCAGCAGCAGCCATGGATACAGCGCCACCGCCTCGATGTTCTGCGCCTCCGACAGCAGCACGCCCCAGCTGGTGATCGGCGGCCGCAGGCCGAGGCCGAGGAAGGACAGCGCCGTCTCGGCAAGGATCATGGTCGGGATCGACAGCGAGGCCGAGGCGATCAGGTGGCTCATGAAGTTCGGCAGGAGATGCCGGAAGATGATCCGGCGCGGCCGCGCCCCGAGCATTTCCGCCGCCACGACGAAATCTTCCTCGCGCAGCGCGAAGAGCTTGGAGCGGACGGCGCGGGCAAGCCCGGGCCAGTCGAGCAGCGCCAGGATCAGCGTGATGCCGAAATAGATCAGCAGCGGGCTCCAGGTCACCGGGAGCGCCGCCGAGAGGGCCAGCCAGAGCGGCAGTTCCGGGATCGAGCGCAGTATCTCGGTGACGCGCTGGACGGCTGAGTCCACCCAGCCGCCGAAATAGCCGGCCGCCCCGCCGATGGTGATGCCGAGCAGGAAGCTCAGCGTCACGCCGACCAGGCCGACGGTCAGCGAGATCCGCGCGCCATAGAGGATGCGCGACCACATGTCCCGCCCGAGCCGGTCGGTGCCGAGCAGGAACAGCGTGCCGTCCTCGGGCGGGCAGACGAGGTGGGTGCGAGCCTCGACGAGGCCCCAGAAACGGTAGGGCTCGCCCTGGCAGAAGAAGCGGAGCGGCATCGGGCGGCTGGTGTCGGGCGTATAGACGCGCCGCAGCGTGTCGAGGTCGAGCTCGTATTGCAGCGGATAGACGAACGGCCCGACGAGACTGCCGTCGTGGAACAGATGCACCGATTGCGGCGGGGCGAAGATGTAGTCGGTATGGCGTGACTGCAGCTCGTAGGGCGCCAGGAACTCGATGAAGACGATCGAGACATAGCTGACGACGAGAAAGGCGAGCGAGACGACGGCGACGCGGTGGCGCAGGAAGCGCCACCAGATCAGCTTCGCCTGCGAGGCCCGCGCATAGGCGCCGGAGACGATCGAGCCCTCGGCAATCGTCGCCTCCGGGTCGAAGGGTTCCTGCGAGACGAAATGCGGCAGGCTGCTCATCGCGGCGTGCTCTTGCCCAGTCGGATGCGGGGATCGAGCAGAGCGAGCAGCACGTCGGAGACGAACATGCCGACGACGGTGAGCACGGCGAGGAACATCAGGAACGAACCGGCGAGATACATGTCCTGGCTGCGCAGCGAGGCGAGCAGCATCGGCCCGGTGGTCGGCAGCGACATCACCGCCGAGATGATCACCGACCCGGAGACGATCTGCGGCAGCAGCGTCCCGAGATCGGCGACGAACGGGTTGAGCGCCATGCGCAGCGGATATTTCAGCAGCAGCCGGCTTTCGGTCAGGCCCTTGGCCCGCGCGGTGACGACATATTGCCGGTTCAGCTCGTCGAGGAGGTTTGCCCGCAGCCGCCGGATCATGCCGGCGGTTCCCGCCGTGCCGATGACCAGCACCGGCACCCAGAGATGCGACAGGACCGAGCCGGCCTTGGCCAGCGACCAGGGCTCGTCGATGAATTCCGGCGCCATCAGGCCGCCGATCGAGGTGCCGAACCAGACATTGGCGAGATAGAGCAGGATCAGCGCCAGCAGGAAGTTCGGCGTCGCCAGGCCCAGGAAGCCGACGAAGCTCAGCCCGTGGTCGGCCCAGCTATATTGATGCGTCGCCGAGTAGATGCCGATCGGGAACGACACCAGGTAGACGAACAGGATGGTCGCCGCATTGAGCAGGATGGTCATCGGCATGCGCTCGCCGACGATGTCGGCAACCGGCTGGTTGTACTCGAACGAATAGCCGAGATCGCCCTGGACGAGGCCGCTGGCCCAGACGAGATATTGCTCCCAGAGCGGCCGGTCGAGGCCGTACTCCTCACGCAGGAAGGCGATCCTGTCGCCGCTGACGCTCTCGCCCTGGGCCTGCAGCTCGGCGATGTAGCTGGTCAAATAGTCGCCCGGCGGCAGCTGGATGATGACGAAGACGATGACGCTGATGGCGACGAGCGTCCAGGCCATGGTGACGAGACGCCCGCCGAGATATCGGATCACGAGGGATTGCCCGCCACTGCCACGGCCGCACAGTCGAAATAGAAGCCGTCCGGATTGTAGATGCCGAAATAGGCGCCCGGGTCGTAATTATACGTGCCGCGCACCGGGACGTTGTTCAGCCGGTTGGAGACGACGACGACCTGGTCGACCTCGGTGACGATGCCGATGGTGAAGACCTCGTCGGCATTGATCGCCAGCATCTTCTTCCAGATTGCCGTTCGCTCGGCCTCGTCGAGCGTGTCCCGCCACGCGCGCCGCAGCGCGATGAGTTCGCGGACACCGGCGAGCGCCGCGATCTCGCCGGGCGCTTCGCCGCCGCTGCCGCCGGTTTCCACCCACATGCCGTAGCCCGGCCATTGCAGCTGCTCGGCGGTCGCCGGCGCCAGTTCGCGCGGATCGGTCGCCGGCGTCGGCAGGCCGTTGTCGAGCCCGCTCCACACCGACATCAGGGTCGACCCCGCCTTGACCCGGTTGCGGAAGATCTCCCGCTGGGCCTCGCGGGTCAGAAGGTCGATGCCGATCTTTCGCCAGTCCTCGCGGACAAGCTCCAGGACGTCGCTCTGCTCGCTGCTTTCGCCGGCCGTTTCGACGACGATCCGCATCTCGCGCCCGTCGGGCAGGCGGCGCAGGCCGTTCGGTCCGCGCATCAGGCCGAGCCCGTCGAGCAGCGCGTTGGCGGCCTGCGGGTCGTAATTGGCCCAGCTGGTGCGCAACGCCGGATCGAAAAGCGGCGAGCCCGGCAGGACGGTGTTGGCGGCGGGTTCGGCAAGCCCATAGAAGATCGCCTTGTCGATATCGTCGCGGTTGATCGCCAGCGACAGCGCGCGGCGGAAATCGGCGGTTTCCAGCATCGTCCGCCACACCGGGTCGGTGGCGTTCAGATTGGGAAACAGCGTGACATGCGAGCCGCGCCCCGAGCGCCAGCGCCGCACCGTGTAGTCGCTGCGGCTCTCGCCGCGCTTCAGGAACGGGTAGTTCGGAAAGGCCAGATAGGCGGCCTGAAGGTCGGCCTCGCCGTTCGCCACCTTGGCCGGGATCAGGTCCGGATTGGCGATGGTCAGCGACACCTGGTCGATATAGGGGAGCTGCCGTCCCTCCTGGTCGACGCGGTGGAAGTACGGGTTGCGCTCGAAGATCAGCCGTTCCGCCGGCGGCTCGTTGGCGAGCTTCCACGGCTGGATGGTCGGCATGTCCGGATTGTCGTTGCGCTGGCCGCGATCCTTGTTGAAATGCAGCGCGACCCAGTTGCGCTGGCCTTCCGCCTCGACCTTTGCCTCGAGCGTTTCCGGGTCCTGATAGCGCTCGTGAAACTGTTTCAGGTAATGGGCCGGGCGGAAGATCTCGAAGGGGGTCGCCGCCGCCAACGCGGCGAGGAAGTTCGGGTTCGGCCGGCTCCATTCATAGCGGACTTCGTAGGGGCCGGGGAAGCTGACCTCTGGTTCCTCGCCGTCGACCAGCAGTTCGACCGGCACGCCGAATTTGGCGATCGCCGGGTTCTTCGCCATGTCCTCCCAGAAATAGCGGAAATCCTCCGAGGTGAACGGCGCGCCGTCGGACCAGCGCATGCCGGGGCGGAGGTGAAAACTGAAGACCCGCCCATCCTCGACATCGACCCCGGCGGCGATATCCGGAGCGATGGTGAAATCGGTGTCGTAGCCGACCAGGCGGGAATAGCCGAAGACCGGCAGGGTGCGGGTGTCCTTGGCGCTGCCGCCCAGCATCCGCAGCGTGCCGCCGAGCTGGTCGGCCGGGCAGGCGCTGTGGATCGGCATGACCCGCGGCAGCTCCGGCAGGCGCTCGGCGATCGGCGGCAGGCTGCCGTCGGCGACCGCGGCGGCGAGGCCGGCGGTTTCGACCGGGGCGGTTTTTGCGCCGGCCAGATCGGCAAAAGCCAGACAGATCGACAGCGCCAAGGCAGCGGAACGGCTACCCTGCCGCCGCGATCCCGCGTCTGTCGTCTTCCGCATGGCATCGTCCCTGTCGCATGGCCATTGCAGCAGTTAGCGGCGAGCCCGATGCGATTGTCAATCGACCGCAGGCCACGCCGACGCAGGCAAAACTGTCATATTTCCCAGGAGAGGCCGCGACTTGCGGCGCGCGCGGCAATTCGCCTAGATGCCGGCGCCTCCCGGCGTGTTCCCGCGTCGCTCAAGGGACGCGTGGACCGAACCGGAGACGCAGGCATTGGATGATCGGGCGCTTCCCGTCAAAGGGCGCATCGCGACCCTCGTGAAAGGTTACCCGCGCCTGTCGGAGACCTTCATCGCGCAGGAGATCGCCGGGCTCGAGGCCCGCGGCATCGAGCAGCTGATCGTCTCGCTGCGGCAGCCGGCGGAAGGGCAGCTGCATCCGGTGCATCGCCGGATCCGGGCCGAGATCCTGTATCTGCCGGAATATCTGAAGGACGATCCGCAGCGGGTGCGCGCCGGCCGCGACTTCGCCGCGCGCCAGCCGGGCTACGCCGCCGCGCGGCAGGCCTTCGAGGCGGATCTCGCCCGCGACAGGACGGCGAACCGCTATCGCCGCTTTGGCCAAGCCTGCGTCCTTGCCCGCGAACTGCCGGACGACGTTGGCTGGATCCACACGCATTATCTCCACACGCCGGCTTCCGTCGCCCGCTATGTCGCGGCGATCCTCGGCGTCGGCTGGTCGTTCTCGGCGCATGCCAAGGACATCTGGACGAGCCCGGATTGGGAACTGCGCGAGAAGCTGGCCTCCGCCGCTTTCGGCGTCACCTGCACGAAGGTCAATCTCGACCATCTGCAAGGGCTGGCCGCGGACCCCGAACGCGTCGAACTCGTCTATCACGGCCTCGACCTCTCCGAAGTCCGGCCGCCGTCGCCGTACGAGCGGCAGGGGCCGTTCCGCATCGTGACGATCGGGCGGACCGTCGAGAAGAAGGGGTTTTCCGACCTCGTACGGGCGCTCGGCCAGCTGAAGGATCGCGATTGGCGCCTCGACCATGTCGGGGGCGGGCCGCTGACCGACAGGCTGAAGGCGCAGGCGGCGCGCGCCGGGATCGGGGAGCGCATCAGCTGGCATGGCTCGCGCGAACGGCAATATGTCTTCAAGCTGCTGGCCGGCGCCGATCTTTTCGTCCTGCCCTCGCGCATCGCCCGCTCCGGCGACCGCGACGGCATGCCCAACGTGCTGATGGAAGCGCAGGCGCACCGCCTGCCGGTCGTCTCGACACGCATCTCGGCGATCCCCGAACTGGTCGAGGACGGCGTCACCGGGCTGCTCGTCGAGTCCCGCGATCCCGCCGCGCTCTCGGCCGCCATCGCCCGGCTGATGGACGAGCCGGCTCTGGCCGCGGCGCTCGCCGAAGCCGGTGAGGCGCGGGTGCGCGCCGCGTTTTCGCCGGAGCCCGGAATCGACCACGTCGCGGCGCTGTTGCGGCGCGCCGCCGAGCGCCAGGCCGCGTGAGCCGGGCGCTGTTTCCGCTGGCCGCCGCCGGGCTCGATGCCGCGCGGGACGCCGGCTGCCGGCTCGATCTCTGGTGGCGGGACGACGACGTCCAGGCGCCTGGCGCCGCGCTGGACCGGCTGCTGGCGCTGCGCCGCGCCGCGCAAGTGCCGCTGGCGCTGGCGGCGATCCCGGCCGGCAGCGGGCGCGCGCTCACCGACAGGCTCGCCGGCGAGGCGGACATCGTCCTCCTGCAGCACGGGTTTTGCCACGCGAACCATGCGCCATCCGGCGAGAAACGCGCCGAATTCGGCGACCATCGGCCGACCGCGGTGATGCGGTCGGAGATCGCCCGTGGCCGCCTGGCGCTCGCCGACCTGTTCCCCGAGCGCTTCCTGCCGGTCTTCGTGCCACCCTGGAACCGGATCGGCGCCGCATGTCGCGCCGCGCTGCCGGGGCTCGGCCTGCCGGTCCTGTCGGTGTTCGGCCCCGCCGGCGGCGGCGCCCCGCGCCAGGTGAACACCCATCTCGACATCATCGACTGGCGGGCAAAGCGGGGGCTGACGGCGGAAGAGGCCGATTCGGGCCTCGCCCGGGAGATCGCGTTGCGCATCGCCGCCGGCCCGGCGAGAGAGCCGATCGGCTTTCTCACCCACCACCTCCAGCACGACGCGGCGGCCTGGATGCTGCTCGCCGCGCTGCTTGATCTGCTGGCACCCAGCGAACCCGCCGTCTGCTGGCCGGAACTGCCGTCGCTTCTGGCGCCGTCAGCGCCATAGGCCGGCGCCGCGCGGCACGCGTCAATCGCCACCGGTGCTCGCCGTCAGCTCGCCCGGCGGTTGCGCCGCGCTGCTTGCGGTGCTCCCTGCGGCGCCTCCTGAACTCGTTGCGCCGGTCGGCGGAGGCAAGCGGGCTGCTGCCCGATCATCTCAGGGTGGCCAAGCCCCGCCTGTAACGGCCCGCCGATCCGTCCGCGGGGCCGAATGCCATCGTCCGGTCAGGCCTCAGCCAGGCCGTTCGACGCTCGGGACGGGAGGGACCATGACCGCGACCGCGACCACGGATCTGAAGGCGGGATACCGGCACGACGATACGGGCGCGTGGTCGAGGCAGCGATCCGGTCGATTCCTTCGGGTCTCAGGGGTTTTCTTGCTCCCAGCGCCCGCCATGCCGGCGCGGAGACGAACGATCGCGCCTTTTCGCTTGTGCCGAACCGCGCGCCTTTGCTAAGAGACCGGCGCGCTGACAGCGCCGACCATGCCTTGGCAGTTCGGCGGCGGATGCGGGCGGCCCTGGCCGCACCGGTCCCGCTTCCGAAGACACGATGCCGCCCGGACGACGCGGGCGGACGGCCGGAGAGGTGGCAGAGTGGTCGAATGCACCGCACTCGAAATGCGGCATACGGGCAACCGTATCGGGGGTTCGAATCCCCCCCTCTCCGCCAGTTATCCTCTAAGTCATTGAATTCAAGTTACGCCCTAAAGTGTAAGGGTTTCGCAATCGCCGCGTGGTACACAATGGTGGTACACATGGTGTTGCGAATGGCTCGTCCCTGGAAGCATCCGAAGAGCGGCGTCTACTATCTGCGGGTTCGTGTGCCGAACGACCTTGTCAGCCTCCTTGGGCATGCTGTCGAGAAGCAGTCGCTGCGGACGAAGGATGTCGGCGAAGCACGAGTTCGCTTCTCGAGAGCGATGGCCGACCTTGTCGAGCGGTGGACGAACCTGCGGCAGGGGCTCGTCCGCCCGACCTACGAGCAAATGAACGCCTACAGTGCAGACTTCTTCGACACCTACTGCAAGGAGATCGAAGGCGGCCGTTGGTCGCCGTTCTGGGATGATGCCCTAGGCCCAGTCGTCAGCCAGTTCATCGAGAGTCCTGATGATCCTGGCGCTGGCAGGGAGTTCAATCGTCTCTGTGGTCAAGAGATCACCGATTATTTTGGTATGCGAGGGATCAGGATCGACCCAGAGATGCGGGGCGCGGTCGATCTCCGGATCGCGAAGGCGATTGGTGAAGCACTGCCCATCCGTGCCGCACGGGTTCTCGACAACGACTACGCCGCGGGTTCTGCAGAAGCAAAATACCGCAATTCCTCTGCCGCGAAGCCGGCCCTAATTTTGGAGGCCGCCTTCGAAGCGTATGCGCAGATTGTGGGCTTATCGGCTGCCACCAAAAAGCGCTGGTTGCCGGCCCTCCGGACGCTGACCGCGCACAGCGGCATCAACGACCTTGCGCGGATCACCGAGACTCATATCGCCGACTGGATCGAATGGCTTCGCTCCGAGGGCAAGGCGCAGCGCACGATCAAGGACGTATATCTCGCCTCGGCCAAGGCGCTCTTCCGCTACTATGTCGGCGAGCGGAAGCTGGCGGCCAACCCGATCGAAGCCTTCAACGTCCGGGTGCCGAAGCGTCGGACCCTCCGTGGGCCCGGGTTGACCGACCAGGAAGTCCAGCTCGTCCTCAACGGAACCTTCCAGACGCCGCCGCAGAAGCTCGCGCCCTGCCACATCGACGCGAGACGCTGGGTTCCCTGGTTGGCGCTCTACACCGGGGCACGTGTCAACGAGCTGACGCAATTGCGGAAGGAAGACGTGTCGATGATCGACGGCGTATGGAGCCTGACCATCACGCCGGAAGCCGGTAGTGTGAAGAACTACAAGGTCCGGGTTGTTCCTTTGCATGATCATCTCGTCGAACAGGGCTTCGTCGAGTTCGCGCAAGGCTGCCAGCGCTCGACGCTGTTCTTCACCGCCCGTGGCAAATCAACCGGAGCTGCCCTGACGCCCTACAAGAAGATGGGCGAGAACCTTGCGGCCTGGATCCGCGAGCTGGGTGTCGCCGATCCGACCGTCGCGCCGAACCATGGCTTCCGCCACCGTTTCAAGACGGTGGCACGGCGCGTCGGCATGAGTCCCGAGATCCGCGATTTCATCCAGGGACATGCGCCCCGCACCGAAGGCGAGCTCTACGGCGAGTTTCCTGTCCCGGTGTTGAAGACGGCGATCGACCTCATCCCGGCTTGGGCCGAGACGTCGCTCGCACCGAAGCTCCAGAACGCCGGGCAATCCTGATGACTGCTACGTTTCATGCGCTTGGCGCCGGTCGCGACGCAGGCCTTTACTACGTCAGCGATCCCAATCGTGAGGCTCGTCCGCGCAACCGTGATGAGTACTACCTCGCCGATGGCGGCGGCGTGTGGTGGTCGACAGGTAGCAGCGTCGTGACGCACGCGGCCCCCATCGACAAGGAGAGCTTTCGCGATCTCTGCGCCGGCGTACACCCGCGTTCAGGCAAAGGAATTGTTCGCGGCTCCGGCGAGCGCCATCGCGCCGGCTGGGACGTGACGTTCTCTGCGCCCAAGTCAGTCTCCCTGCTCTGGGCCGCCGGAAGCGACGTCCAGCGTGCTGCGATCGAAGAGCTGCAAGGCAAAGCCGTCGAAGCGGCCCTTTCCTTTGTCGAACGCCAGGCACTTCTCGAAGTGCGGCTCGGCGCCGGCGGGACGATACGCGAGGCACCCACCGACATCATCGTCGGCCGCTTTGCCCATACGACATCGCGCGCCGGCGATCCGAACATCCACACTCATTGTGTCCTGATGAATGTCGCTGGATCCGCCGATGGCCGTTGGCGGACGCTCGAGCCGGACGCGATGTTCAAATGGACGAAGACGATTGGCGCTGCCTACCGCGCCGAGCTGTCCCGAATGCTTGTCGAGAGGGGATTCGTCTTGAGGCCCGCCGGTCGCGATCAGATCGAGATCGTCGGCGTCGGTGAGGACCTGATTGAGACCTTCTCCAAACGCTCCCGCGAGATCGAAGCCATCGTCGGCGACCGAGAGACCGCGTCGGGAGTCCGGAAGCAGCTGGCTGCGCTCAGCACGAGGCAGTTAAAGGAGATGCTTCCAACCGATGCCGAGCTCGAGGCACGCTGGCATGAGGAGTTCGGGCAGGCGCGGGAACAGTTGTGGGAGCAGGCGCTGGAGGCAGCTCGAGGGCGGGACCTCGCCCGGCAGCGAACTCCGACGGATCACCGCGGCGATAGAAACGGCCGAGATGGCGTAGACCCGGCCAGAGGCGACGGTCCGCAGCTCGACCCAATCCCCGTGGAGGGCTCAGGCCCGACAGCGCGCGGCGCCTCCTCCCTCCTGTCGCACCAGAGCGTCATCGATCGGCGCGAAGTGCTGCGCCAGTCACTCATCGAAGCCAGCCGCGAAGGCATAGGGATCGCAGCCGTCGAGGCGGAGCTCAAGGCCTTGCAGGCGGACGGTTCGCTGTTGATGCTTCAGGACGGCCGCAGTGCCGCGTGGACGACCGAGCACCTGATGGAGCGCGAGGCCGCAATGCTGAAGGCCTGCAATCGGGCCGACGAGCGCGAGTTCTTCAAGGCCGATGCCATCCACGATGCTATCGAGGAGGCCAGCCATCTTTCCGAGGAGCAGCGAGCGGCGGTCTTGGGCGCCGCAAGCCGGCACGGTGTGTCGCTGATCGAAGCAGGCGCCGGAACCGGCAAGACAACGCTTGCCAGCGCGATCAAAGCCGCTGCCGATCGTTCCGGCCTCAAGGTGGTCGGGCTCGCGCCGACCTGGCTTGCCGCCGACGAGCTGTCCAGGTCGATTGGCGTGCCGGCTCAGGCCGTAGCCAAATGGCGGTATGATCGGCAGGCTCAGGGTGGCGCGACGATGAGGGGCATGCAGGAGCTTCCTCCGCTCGACTCCCGTACGGTCATTCTCCTCGACGAGGCGGGCATGCTGGGCACGCTCGACATGGCCGCGGTTCTCACCGCGGCGGCGGCCGCAGGCGCGAAGGTCATCGCCTTCGGCGATCGCCGGCAGCTTGAGGCGGTTTCGCAAGGCAACCCCCTGGCTCTCATCGCCGAGGAGTTGCGGCATGTCGAGACGCTGACGGTCATTCGGCGCCAGCACCACGCTTGGCAGCGTTCCGCCTCCATCGCGATGAGCGAAGGCCGGTTTGACGAGGCGTTCAGCGCTTACCATGATCATGGCGCCATTCAGTTCGCTAAGGATCAGGTGACGGCGCTGTCCGAGACGATCCGCCACTGGACCGATCTTCGCGAAGCGCATCAGGACGACGTTGTCATCGTCACCCGGTCCAACCGCGACGCTGCTCTCCTCAACCACCTTGCTCGCCAGACGCTTCGGCAAGCCGGGACGCTTGCAGCTTCCGACATTCATGTTCGGGCGATCGATCGCCGCAACAATGCCGTGGCTTTGGCTCTCGCAACGGGAGACCGCATCCGCTTTGGTGCCAATTTGAAGGCGCTCGGCATCCGCAACGGCACGCGGGGGACCGTGGTCGCCATCGACAGCGAAGGCGATGCTGCCGATCCCATCGTCCATGTAGAGCTCGAGGACGGCAGGACCGTCGCCCTACGCTGGAGCGATTACGCGCCGCCACAGCGCGGCACCTCCGTTCGGCCGCTGCCGCGGATCACCCACGCCTATGCAGGCACGGTCTATTCGGTGCAGGGTAGGACGGCCGCAGCGGCGGTGTTTCATGTCGGATCGCGCACCGACGCACGCGAGACCTATGTTGCCATGACGCGGCACCGTGCCGACGTCCGGGTCGTCGTCGATTGCGATCGCCTGCTCCGCGAAGCAAGCAACGAGATCCTCGATATGGACGCGCCGGACACCGACAAGCTCGCAGCCCTCGTCGTCGAGGCCGAGCGCTTCGACGAGAAGCTCAACATCGCATCGTTCCGCCAGCGTCTGGCCGACCGCCGTACTCCGACCATTGACGTTGCACGCGATCGTAATGATGGTCTGATACCAACGTGCGCGATAGCTGACTCTGTAGGGGTTCCCAAGGCGGGCGAAGTCTGAATCGATGGAGGCAAACGGAGGTTTGCCATGGCTTCAGCGATCCCGCTTCGTTCCGATTTCAACGGACCCG
>NZ_JAAAMJ010000080.1 GCF_010500835.1 Aurantimonas aggregata
CTTAGGTGGATGGCGATACGTCCAGGCGCTCTCGACGAGCATATGACGGACCCGCCCATTCCCGGCCTTGGTGATCCCGCCGCGTCGGATTGTGTCGCCCGTCGAGCGTTCGCTCGGTACCAGGCCGAGATAGCCCATGAGCTGACGGGGGCTTTCGAAGCGAGAGACGTCGCCGACTTCGGCGACGAAGGTCACTGCGACGATCAGATCGACGCCGCGTAGCGATTGCAGGGCGATCACGACAGGACCGAGGGACCAGGTTGGAACGAACTCGACGATGGCGCTCTCCAGGCGCGTCACGCGCTCCTTGGCGATGCGCACCGCCTCGACCATCTCCTGCAACGCAATCTGATGGGCAGGATGCTCGAAGCGCTGCTCCTGGAGCCAGCGCAAGTAGCGCATCGTCCAGCCGGTCTTGCGAGGATAGACGCGACCATGCTTCAGCATGAAGGCGCTCACCTGTTGACGATGCACCCGCAGGCTTTCCACCGATGCCGAACGAGTCCTGACTAAATCTCGCATGGCCTCGTGCCCTTCGTCCGGCACCCAGACCGCGGTCAACTCATCGGCCCGAAGAAGCTTGGCTAGCGCCAGCGCATCGCGCCGGTTCGTCTTGACGCGGTCGCCGGGCTTTCTGGGAATCAGCGACGGCGCGACCACCATGCAGGAATGGCCAAGTTCGGTGATCAGGCGGTAAAGACCGTAGCCCGTCGGCCCCGCCTCGTAGCAAAAATGCAGATGCCCATGCCGCGCTGCCAGCCGCTTGACGAAACGCCGCATGCTCTCTTCGGACGCATCGATCTCGCCGAAATAACGAACCTCACCGCCACGCTCCCCGTCCGCCACGGCAATGGCATTGCGCAGCTTGGACACGTCGATGCCGACGAAAACTTCTGTAGAATGCTCCATGGCTTGCCCTCCTGCCAGGAGGATCGGCTCGGCCTATCCGAGCAACCCTCGAACAGACAGTGTAGGGCAAGCCGCCCGGCCAAACGGACATACGG
>NZ_JAAAMJ010000081.1 GCF_010500835.1 Aurantimonas aggregata
ATCGCTCGACCATTGGGTTGGCGGCTCACGGTCAAGAACCCCGCATGATCAAGATCGCCTTCATGCGCCCATTCCAGGTTCACGGCTTTCTTTCAGCCTCCGCCATCACCGCTACGGTGCGACCGATTGCATCACACGGCGGTCACGCGCCAGATGACGTCTCCCACATCGTCGGCCATCAGCAGCGATCTGCCGTCCGGGCCGATCGCCACGCCGACGGGACGCCCATAGGCAAGTTTCTCGTCCTCGGACAGGAAACCGGACAGGAAATCGCGAGCCGGTCCGTTCGGCGCGCCATTGTCGAAGGGGACGAAGATCAGCTTGTAGCCGCTCAGCGTCGAGCGATTCCACGATCCGTGCTGGCCGATCACCATGCCCTCGCCGAACCCCGGCAAGGTGCCGCCCGGCATCCAGCAGAGGCCGAGCGATGCCGTGTGGCCACCGAGAGCATAATCCGGCTGGATGGCACGGGCGACGAGGTCCGGAGCCTGCGTGACACGATCGTCCACGGTCCTGCCCCAGTAGCAATAGGGCCAGCCGTAAAACCCACCCTCTTCGACGGACGTAAGGTAGTCGGGCGGCGTTTCGTCCCCAAGCCCGTCGCGCTCGTTGACGACGGTCCAGAGCTTTCCCGTGACCGGCTCGAAGGCCATGCCGACCGGGTTTCGCAGCCCGGAGGCAAAAATCCGCGCCTTTCCGGTGGAAACGTCCAGTTCCCAGATCGCCGCGCGACCCTCTTCCGCCGCCATCCCCTTGTCGCCGATGTTGGAAAGCGATCCGACGCCAGCGTAGATCTTCGCCCGATCCGGCGAGACGATCAGGCTGCGGGTCCAGTGCCCGTGCGGCTTGAAGTCGACGAGCTTTTCACCACCGCCTCTGAGGCTCGTATCGCCTGGCCGGTAGTCGAAACACCGAATGCCGTCCGTGTTCCCGAGGTAGAACCGGTCGCCGACCAGCGCCATGCCGAAGGG
>NZ_JAAAMJ010000082.1 GCF_010500835.1 Aurantimonas aggregata
CCGGACGCGTTGATTGCCTCGTTGCTCGGGGGCACGGAATGGGCTGCCGGGTCGGAGAGGCGGCGGCGCTGAGAGCCTCGTCCCGGCCAACCGGGGCGAACCTGTTCAACGCCGTACCCATCGCCCGGTTCATCCTGTCGTGACGATGGCGGGCGCCTCGTCCTGTCTGCGGTGCGCGTGCAGAGCGTGGGTCGCCAAGCAAGCGCGTGCGCCATGATGCAGCCGACGGCGCAGGTCGTGGCGGGTCGGAGCCTTCCCTGTGGGACATGCTCTCTCCCGACATGCCCGCAAAGCCTCCGACACGGCCTCTCCTCGGGTGGGTCTGGCGCCGGTCCGGCCCTGGTCGGCAACGGCTCCGCCGACCTTCTTCCCCTGACCGCAAGCGGTCATTCCTCGCGGGACAACAAGCTCGGCTACCGCTGTCCTGCGCTGCGCTACGGCCCTGTCGGGTGCCGCCGTCCGCCCCGTCGCCCCTCGACCCCCATCGAGGCCGCATCGGGCGGCTTCGAACACAACAGGAGAGACGACAATGGCCCAGATCGGCACCTTCACACGCGACGACAACGGCACCTTCGCCGGCACGATCAAGACCCTCACCCTCAGCGTCAAGGCCACCATCCGACCTTGCGAGCGCGACAGCGACAAGGCGCCCGACTACCGCGTCACCGTAAACGGGATCGAGTTCGGTGCAGGGTGGAGCCGAACCGCCCGCGAGACCGGAGCCGAATACCTCTCGCTCAAGCTCGACGATCCCTCCTTCACCGCCCCCGTCTACGCCTCCCTCGTCCAGGGCGAAAAGGGCGAGCACAAGCTCATCTGGTCGAGGTAGCCGACAAAGGGCGCTCCGCTCCATGCGGGGCGCCCGAAACCCCCGGCGTTATGCGCAGCAATCCCCGCCAAAACCCACAGAAAGCCAGACCTCACAGCACAGCGCTTCGCATAATCCCACTCTCCGCATAATCGACG
>NZ_JAAAMJ010000083.1 GCF_010500835.1 Aurantimonas aggregata
ATGCCGACGAAAACTTCTGTAGAATGCTCCATGGCTTGCCCTCCTGCCAGGAGGATCGGCTCGGCCTATCCGAGCAACCCTCGAACAGACAGTGTAGGGCAAGCCGCCCGGCCAAACGGACATACGGACTTGCCGGACTGCATTCCGGTCACGGAAGCCGCTGTTAAGCGGCCCGATCGATGAATAAGGCGCGCATGACAATCGCCCAAGCCGCCCAGCCTGCAAACCAGACTACCGCTAGGAAATCCGCGAACCCGCTGCCTTCCATGGAGAGCCGCAGGCATCCCAGAACGAATGCAGTGCAGGCCACAGTCGCGAGAATGCTCGCGATGTGACGATCGCTACGCCACGCCAGCAAGCTTGGAGCTGAATTGTAATGGCGAACGCATACGACCTGAATGAGGCCAATCGGCACTGACAAAAACAAGGCTAGAATGGCCATGAGCAATGTTGTGTTCTGCCAGCCATAATAGCTGAGGCCGCCATGCAAATCAGAAACATACGTGTATATACCAACAGCGATCGGCATCGTCAGCAGCCAAAACGCCGTGAGAATACCCAACCAAGCTGGTTTTTTCGGTAGCCTCATCGCCCTCTTTCTCTGCAATTGTCGCCGGTAAGCCGACCGTCGGCAATCTGCCGAATTTTGTGTCGAGGCGTTCGATCGTTTGTCGATCCGGCCGGTTTCGAACCATTCGAGCCATCTGGTAGGGGATGGGAAGTTCCGAAAGCCGACATCGGAAGATCGAAAGTTCCGCTGAGGAAAAACCTCAGCGGCCTTCCCGAAGGCGAACGTTTGGCGGCTGCAAGGTCCTTTTGCTTCAGCACGGGTTGAGCTAGCCCGGATCATGCATCAGGGCGCGCCTGACAGTCCCGTTGGACGTTGGCGGCACTGTCGGGTCGGTGTCGCCCATGCTTTTCGGGCGCGCTCGCGGTGGCGGCGCGGTTCGGGATGTTCGGGTT
>NZ_JAAAMJ010000084.1 GCF_010500835.1 Aurantimonas aggregata
GCCCGTAAGCACGGGGTCAGCGAGGCAACGCTGTATAACTGGAAGGCGAAGTATGGCGGCATGGACGTGTCCGACGCCAAGCGCCTGAAGGCACTGGAAGACGAGAACGCGAAGCTGAAGAAGCTGCTCGCCGACCAGATGCTGGAAGCCTCGGCGCTTCGAGAGCTTCTGTCAAAAAAATGGTAGGGCCCGCCGCCAAGCGCGAAGCCGTCGCGCATCTGAAGGCCGTCATGGGCCTGTCGGAGCGACGGGCCTGTTCCTTCGTCGGCGCCGATCGCAAGATGATCCGCTACCAGTCGTGCCGTCCGCCGGAGATCGAACTGCGCGGCCGGCTACGTGACCTTGCCAATGAGCGACGGCGCTTCGGCTATCGACGCCTGTTCGTCCTGCTGCGGCGGGAGGGTGAGCCGTCAGGGATCAACCGCATCTATCGGCTCTACCGGGAGGAAGGGCTGACGGTGCGCAAGCGCCGGGCCCGGCGACGCGCGGTGGGGACGCGGGCGCCGATCCTGGTCGAGCCAAGACCGAACGCGCGCTGGTCCATCGACTTCGTGCACGACCAGTTCGCCTGCGGGCGGCGCTTTCGTGTGCTCAACATCGTCGATGACGTCACGCGCGAATGCCTGGCCGCGATCCCCGACACGTCGATCTCCGGTCGGCGGGTGGCACGTGAACTGACCGATCTGATCAGGCGTCGCGGCAAGCCGGACATGATCGTTTCCGACCACGGCACGGAGTTCACCTCGAACGCGATCCTCGCCTGGTCGAAGGATCATCTCGTCAAGTGGCACTACATCGCGCCGGGCAAGCCGATGCAGAATGGCTATGTCGAGAGCTTCAACGGCCGGATGCGCGACGAACTCCTGAATGAGAGCCTGTTCTTCGGCCTCGATCACGCCCGCAGCGCCATCGCCGAATGGCGGCAGGACTTCAACACTGCGAGACCGCATTCCTCGCTCGGA
>NZ_JAAAMJ010000085.1 GCF_010500835.1 Aurantimonas aggregata
AGAGCCCGATTTGAAAGAGGTTGAGCGATATCAGTGAGTTGTGATTCCTCGTCGTTGTCGAGACGATGGAGGATGATCATGACCTGGACTGATACCGCCCGGCGCGAGCATAATCGGGATCGGGCGCGCTATCCAAGCGATTTGACGGATCTGGAATGGGCTTTGGTTGCGCCTCTTTTGCCGGCGGCGAAGCGTGGCGGTCGTCCTCGGACGACCTGTCTTCGGGCGGTGATGGACGCGATCTTGTATCTCGGATCGAGCGGTTGCCAGTGGCGCGCACTGCCCAAATGCTTCCCGCCGGTATCGACCGTGCGCGGCTATTTCTACGACTGGCGCGACCGGGGGCTGTTTGCCTCGATCAACCATCTGCTGGTGATGGCGGCGCGCGAGCAGGCGGGCAAGCAGGCCAGCCCGACAGCCGGCATTATCGATAGCCAATCGGTCAAAACCACCGAAAGCGGCGGGATTTGCGGGTATGACGCGGGCAAAAAGGTGAAAGGCCGCAAGCGTCACATTGTCACCGACACGCTCGGCTTCCTACTCTTCGTGCTCGTTCATGCCGCCGACATCCAGGACCGGGACGGCGCGCCCGAACTGATCAAGGCCATTCGCTTCCGCTTCCCATGGCTGCGGCACATCTTCGCCGATGGCGGCTATGCCGGCGCAAAACTGACCGATGCGCTCGTCGGTCATGGAGTCTGGACCATCGAAATCGTGAAGCGCTCCGACGCCGCCAAAGGCTTCGTTGTCCTGCCGCGAAGATGGGTCGTCGAACGAACCTTCGCGTGGCTCGGACGCTGCCGCAGACTGGCTAAGGACTGGGAGAAATCCATCGAAAGCACAACCGCATGGGCCAATATCGCTTCCATCCGCATGCTAACCCGGAGGATCGCAAGACCCTCATATCATTGACCAACTTTCGAATCGGGCTCT
>NZ_JAAAMJ010000086.1 GCF_010500835.1 Aurantimonas aggregata
ATATGTGAAACCGTTCGTAAAACGGCAGAAAAACGATGCGGTTGATGCGGAGGCAATCGCCGAGGCGGCCTCTCGGCCGACGATGCGTTTCGTCGCCGTCAAGAGCGCGGAAAAGCAGAGCCAGGCGATGCTGATCAAAACTCGTGATCTTTTACTCACTCAGAGAACCCAGACGATCAATGCGCTGCGCGGTCATCTCGCGGAATACGGCGTGATCGCGCCGCAAGGAACTTCGCATATCGGCCAGCTCGCGCTGGCTCTGGACGACCCGGAGAGGGCCCTTCCGCAGCTGGTCAACGATCTGAGCAGAGAGCTTCTGGATCATCTCGCAATGCTGGAGGACCGGATCGATGCGTTGAGCGCGCATATCAAGGTCATCGCGCGCTCGGACGAGGCCTCACGTCAATTGATGACGATTCCCGGCATCGGCCCAATCTGTGCGGTCGCAATCACCGCGCTCGCTCCGCCGGCTTCAACCTTTACGAAAGGCCGCGATTTTGCCGCTTGGCTGGGGCTTACGCCTAGGCAGAACTCTACTGGCGGCAAAACGCGGCTGGGCAAAACATCGAAGATGGGTCAGCGAGATTTGCGGCGCCTCCTGATAATGGGCGCCATGTCCGTGGTTCAACTGGCGGCGCGGCGGGGAGCGCCTGAAGGTTCGTGGCTCGCGCGTATGCTGGCGCGAAAGCCGAAGATGCTGGTCGCAGTCGCGCTGGCGAACAAGATCGCTCGTATCGCTTGGGCTCTGATGGCCCGCGGTGGGGCGTACCGGGCTCCGGCCGCCGCCTGAAGGCGATAGGCTGGAGATGTCGGGAATGCGGCGGTTTTGAGCGGAGGTTTATGGGCGAACAGTCGAGAAGGACGGGATTGGGAAAACCAGGTTAGCTCTGAGCGCTTCAAGCGCGCAAAG
>NZ_JAAAMJ010000087.1 GCF_010500835.1 Aurantimonas aggregata
GGCAATTGCGACCTCACCGTCGCCGACGAGATCGTCACCAGCCCGAACGGCGTCACCGTCGTCGGCTACACCGACTATCCGAGCCGGATGGCAGCGCAGGCCTCGACCCTCTACGCCACCAATCTGCGCCACATGCTGGACGATTTGACGCCGGCCAAGGACGGCGTCGCCGTCATCAACATGGACGACGACGTCATCCGCGGCGCCACCGTCGTCAAGGACGGCGCGATCACCTGGCCGCCGCCGCCGCCGAAGATCAAGGCGATCGCCGCCGGCAAGCCGAAGGAGAAGGTCAAGGAGCCGACGCCGGCCGAGAAGCGGGCCGGCGAGGTCGCCGCCTTCAAGGCGCAGACCCGCAGCCAGCTCGGCCTGCTGGTCGTCGGCGGCCTGCTCATGGCCCTCGTCGGCGCCTTCGCGCCGGCCGAGTTCATGAGCCATCTGATCGTCTTCGTGCTCGCCTGCTTCGTCGGCTTCCAGGTCATCTGGAACGTCAGCCACTCGCTGCACACGCCGCTGATGGCTGTGACCAACGCCATCTCCGGCATCGTCATTCTCGGCGCGCTTCTCCAGATCGGCTCGGGCAGCTGGCTGGTTGTCACCCTGGCCGCCATCTCGGTGCTGATCGCGTCAATCAACATCGTCGGCGGCTTCCTCGTCACACGGCGCATGCTCGCCATGTTCCAGAAGTCCTGAGGGCAGGGGATCAATCATGACGTTCGGTATCGTTTCCGCCGCCTACATCGCCGCGGCCGTCCTCTTCATCCTCTCGCTCGGCGGGCTCTCCGGCCAGGAAAGCGCCAAGCGCGCCGTCTGGTACGGCATCGTGGGCATGGCGCTCGCCGTCTTCGCCACGGTCTTCGGGCCGGGCATCGGCAACGGCCTGATCATCCTGGTGATGAT
>NZ_JAAAMJ010000009.1 GCF_010500835.1 Aurantimonas aggregata
ACTGGATCGAGGATTATTGCGAGGTCCACCCGCACTCAGGATTAAAGTTCCGCTCGCCGCGCGAGTTCATCAGGCTCAGTGCCTAAACCCAACCGCCGCTTGTCCGGCGAAATGGGGTGCACTCCAGCAGGCGTCGATGTTTCCGATGGCGGGCGCCTGAGCTCGGCAGCGAAGGCTGCCGCGTCCCGACGCTCGCGAGACAGCAACAACCACTGCCAGTAGGCCTGTGCGACCGCGCCCGCGTCATCGTCGAGAAAGACGCTGCTGAGCACGGGGGCGCCGCCGGCAAAAAGCCGTAGCTCGCCACGCCGGAATTCGGCGGTCATCGCGAGCCCGCCGTCGAGCGCGGCCTGCAGCGAGGCAACGCGCGCCGCAACGAGTTCCTCGAACTGCTTCTTCGCCCAGTCCAGGCGGTCACCCCTGGCCCTCAGGCCGCGCGGCGCCTGCTCGGTGAGCGTGGCAATGTCCGGCAGGTCTGGCCAGAGCCAGCGCGCGTCCCGACGTAAGCGCGGAAGCACGGCGAGGCGCGCCGCCGCCGCTTCGGTCAGGCCGCGGCGGTCGGTCCAGCGCGTCTGCAGATCGCGGGCGCGGGCTGCTATTTCCGCCTGCTTCGCAGCGCTGGCGCGTGGGATCGGGAGCGGGGCGATGAATTGTTTGTTGGCTTCGAACCAGCCGCCCTGCTTGGGTTTCGCGATCCGCCGAAAGACAAAATCAGCCACCGCTCCATTCAGGACGCCAAGAAGATAGAAGTCATCCGTTGCCTCAGAAGCGAGAATGCCGTTTACCCGGACATTGTTGAGGTGCATTTGGGCACTCGTGTCTGCGCAAACACGCATCGACGGCACGGTCTGCGCGACGACCAGCTTCTGACGATCCTGCCTGTCAAGATTTTGGTTGCGACCAAACCGATACCATTGGTCGTCATCAAACCCTGCGCTCTCCCGCGCCCTGAGCTTGGCCTCCCAGGATCGCAGATAGACCCAGCCGAGCGGATAGCGTGCCGCCATCGTCTCTGCCGTGATCAACTTCATTGTGCCGCCAGCATCCCGCTCGTAGGGAAAGAGGAGATACGTATCCGTCGCCGGCTCTTCGTAGCGCTTTGCCTCGGCGCCCGAGACCAGCGGTTTCATCAGTGCATCTTCGACGAGTACTTCGTAGGACGGCAGCCTTTTGGGTGCACACAGATAGCGTCCGGGCCCGATCCGATCGAGGTGGTAGACGTCGTCCGCGCTCGTCTGGATGCCGACAGTAATCCCTGCCGTCAGCGCCGGATCGTCGAGCCGCAGGCACGTTTGCGTCAGTCGATCGATCAGCGCCCGCTCGGCGCCGGTCGCCATAAGCCATTCGCCATCTTCGGCCATGGCACCCCAGGGCACGGCAAGCGCCGGATCGTTCCAGTCTGCATCGCGCGCCTCTGCCTCCCCGTCCGGCGCCAGCGCGATCCGCACATGCGTTCCGCCCTCCTTGGTGAAGAACTGCAGCGCCGTATAGGTGATCGCTTCGTCGAAGACCTGATACGCCTTGAAATCGATCCAGCGGTCGAGCTGCCGGCGCCGGCGGATGATCCGCCGAAGTCCTTCCCCGTAATCGTTCACGGTCCAGAGGCTGGGCGCGATATAGGCCATGCGCCCGCCGGCAGCGAGCAGACGCAATCCCTTCTCGATGAAGGGCAGATAGAGGTCCGGATTGCCGGTCTGCGCGCTGCGATAGGTGTCTTCGCCACGCTCAGCCCGCAGATATGCGACGACTGCAGGGTCGACCTTCATGAGGTTCTGAAGCTTCACATAGGGCGGGTTGCCGAGCACCACGTCGAAACCGCCTTCCGCGCCCTCGGGCCAGACCCCGGGAAACGCTTCGCGCCAATCGAAGCTGTTGATGCTTTCTCGCATCGTCTCGTCTGCGGCGCGCCCCACCCAGAAGTCGTGCCCGATCAGGCTGTTGCCGCAGCGGATCGTGTGGTCGAGCGACGAGAGAGGGTGATCCGACCGCGCCGAGTGCAACCAGAGTGCCAGCTTGGTGATCTCGACCGACGCGGGGTTGATGTCGACGCCGTAGATGTTGTTGGCCAGAATCTCTGCCACGAGCAAGGCATCGCTCGCGCCGGCCCCGACGGCGCCGCCCGCGACACGATCTGCCTCCCGGGCCGCTGCCTTCCTCTCGTCGAGAAGCCTGCGGAATGCCGAGATGAGAAAAGCGCCCGAGCCACAGGCGGGGTCGACGATACGGATGGACCTGAGACGTTCGACATAGGCGTCTGCAGCGGCCTTCGACGGCATGCCCCCAGACTCCGCGGGGTAGCCGCAGGCAGTCCGCGCCGCCACGAACCACGGTCCGAGTGTCTCCTCGACCAGCAGATTAACGGCCCATTCCGGCGTGTAGTAGACACCATCGCGTTTGCGCTTTGAAAGCTTCGCGACCGATTCACGGCCTTCAAGCTCGCCAGCGCGATACTCCAACTCGGTGATCGACTGCTCGAAGATGCGACCGAGAGTGTAGAGGCTGAGCGATTCTTTGGCTTCGCCGCGGGCGGCGTAGTTGTAGCTGGCGCTGAGGTAGAACAGCGTATCGGGATCACTCTCAAGCTGACCCTTACCCGCACCCTGACCGGCCGCGGCAAAGACATGGTTGGGCAGTTCCAGATTCTCGATCGCTGCGTTTGGAGCAAAGAGGCCGCCGTTGATGTGCGGCACATTCATGCCACCGATCGCCCCTCCGGCATTCATCGCCGCGAAGAGCCGCTTGAAGAAGGTCCATATCTCGGAGCCGTTCGGATCGTAGAATCGCTCCGCGCTGCGGACTCTCAGGAAATCCCGGATGAACTGCGGCGGGAACAGCATCCGCTCGCCCATGTCTTCGCAGTAGAAGGCAAAGATGAAACGATCGAGCAGGACCTGGGACAGGCGAAGAAGTTCGGTCGGCGTCCCCGGAAAGTCCGGGTTGTTGACGCGCATCACTGCGAACAGGCGCTCCCGGACCCCCTTGTAGCGATCGTAGAATGCCCCCTCCAGCTTGCGCTCGCGCACCCATTGACGTTCAATCAGACGAAGCAGCGGCGGTTTTCCTGCCGGCGACAGGAGAACGTCGCGGGAGAACAGCTTGCGAAAGAGGAAACGGTCAAACCGCGCCTCATCTGAGGCACTGAGAAGGTCGTAGGGACCAGCCAGCATGTCCTGGCGCCGGATGGTGAACCGGAGATACTCCGCAGGCGCTCGATCCCACCAATAAAGCCGGAACTCGTTCATGTCGGAAACGAACGCCCACCAGGGCTGGACGGGCTCGTTGCCGAACAGGCCGCGCCGCGCTCCTCGCACGTAGTTCAACGCCTGCTCGACCGGGCTTCGGGTGCTGCCTTTGCGGTTCTGCTTCGCGTCGAGCCGCGAGCGGATGTCCTTGAACTCGCCGAGCACTTGCGGCGTCGCGTCGAGGTCCCCCCGGAACCAGCCGAGAGCGATGTCGGCTTCGCCCATGCCGCCGCCTGCACCCTCTCCTGCGATCCGAAGCTTCGGGATCAGCGTCTGCTCATCCGGCCCGACCCTGCCTGCCTCGCCGTATCCCCAGGTGTCGACGAAGAAGGTCTGGATGAAGGCGCCTTCTGCCTGCACCTCACTCAGACGCAACCGGCCATCCCAATCCTGCAGCCGCTGCAGCAGTGCGTCATCGCTGCCGTCATCGCAATATGCCCGAAATTCGAGCTCAAGTTCGGCGCGAAGAAACGCCCGGCTGACGAAGCTGCGGCTGTCGTCAAACATTGAGTTTGCGGACCTTCGGGCAAATCATCAACGCACCCTCCACTTTGATACTCCCGTTGACGTCGACAATCCGCATCGCGCGGCATCAGTTTGCTTCACGCCGCGCCAATTCGTAGCGATACATGGTCCCGACAAGATTCCCACCCTTTCTCCCGCTTCACGGGCCCGGCGCGAGGACGACCGTGGTTTCGCGACCGGCGCTAAAAATGTTTTCCCCACCCTCACCCCCCCGCCCGCATAATCCCCGCACCGCCGCCCGCTGACGGGTACGAGTGATCGCCGGGATCGTTCGGGGGGTGGCGGGCGGCGTCCGCGTCGGGGTCTCTTCCGGAGAGGCACCGCCCCGGACGGCTTCGACCGCCGCCGGACCGTCCCCCACTACGAGGGGGCTGCGGATGGGTCCGCTTGACCGGGGCAACCCGGGAAGAGCCGGCCGCCATCGCCGGCCCTGCCGCGAAAGCGGCGGGACAGGCGAGGCAACGAAGCTGCATAAACGCCGCGCGGAATGCCGGAGGCGGACCGCAACAAAACAATACGGAGGGTCTGCCTCCGGCATTCCGCCGCCCGTCACGGGCGGGCCGCCAGGAGGCGGCACGAATGACGCGACACCCTCGGCCCGATCGGGCGCGAGGGCGAAGGCACAGGAGCCTCAGAAGCTACGGTGGGGGCCGGGCCAAAAGCCTGGCCAAAAGTCCGGTCTAGTACTCGATGACGCCGTCCAGCGCGTAGTGCTTGATGGTCTTGCGGTTGGCGATCAGCTCGTCGATCGTCGGCTCGCCGGTCATGGCGCGGCGGATCGCGAGCTTGGTCGCCTCGTAATTGGTGCGGTAGAGATCGGCCTTGTCGAGGTTCGGGTCCTCGGCGCAGCGCGGGTCGAGCCAGATGGTGATGATCAGGCAGATCTCGTCGACGATCGCCTTCGGAATCACCCCCTCGATGACGCAGTCGACGATGGCGTCGCCCGTCGCGCCCTGCACCACGCCGCCGAGCAGCTCGACATAGGCCTCGGTGTGGATCGTCGCCTTGGTGGTCATCATCGTCGCCGGCCGCACCAGCTGGTTGAGGTCGCGCACCACGAACATGCGGGTATGGCCGACGGTCTGGCCGAGCATCGAGGCAAAGGCGTGCCCGACCGGCCCGGTGACGGTGCCGATCAGCACCTCGGGCATGGCGTCCGTCGCCTGGCCCTCGGCGGCCAGCACCGTCGCCTCGCCGGTGCGGAAGATGATGTCGGTCATGGATGATCCCTCTTGAAGTCTTGTGCCTGCCCGCGCCTGTCGCATGTTTCGCAGCAGCGTTCGAGGGGGATGGTGCGGCTTTTCATCCGCCGCCGGCTCGGCTATACGGGCCGCCGCTCACCCACCGCCCGGTCCCTGCCCGCCTTTAGCGAAGGCGCGGCAACGCCGTTGCCCCCACCGCCTCGCGAGGTTTCCATGAAGCTCTATCCCGGGCTCGATTTCGGCACGACCAATTCGACCCTGGCGCTCGCCGGAAGGGGCGCCGCGCCCCGCCTCGTGGCGCTGGAGGGCGAGCACGTGACCATCCCCTCGGCTTTGTTCTACAGCCTCGAGGACGGCCAGACCTATTTCGGCCGGGCCGCCGTGTTCGAATATGTCGACGGCGCCGAGGGCCGCTTCATGCGGGCGCTGAAGTCAATCCTCGGCACCTCGCTGATGCAGGAAAAGACCGCCGTCGGCCGCCAGCGCCTGAGCTTCCAGGAGCTGATCGGCCATTTCCTGCGGCATCTGCGCGTCCGGCTGGAGGCCGAGGCCGCCAATGACGCCGGCATCGTCGCCGATCAAATCGTGCTCGGCCGGCCGGTGCATTTCGTCGACGAGGACGCGGTCGCCGACCGGCAGGCGCAGGATCAGCTGGAAGCCGCCGCCCGGGCCGAGGGCTTCCGCCATATCCAATTCCAGTTCGAGCCGGTCGCCGCGGCGCTCTATTTCGAGAGCCAGGTCAATGCCGAGCAGCTGGCGCTGGTCGTCGACATCGGCGGCGGCACCTCGGATTTCTCGGTGGTGCGGCTGTCGCCGGAACGGGCCAAGGCCAGCGACCGGCGCAGCGACATTCTCGCCTCGACCGGCGTCCATGTCGGCGGCACGGATTTCGACCGGCTCTTGTCGATCGCCGAGATGATGCCGCATTTCGGCCTGGGGTCAGAGACCGCCGACGGCAAGCGCCGCCTGCCGGTCTGGTACTTCAACGACATGGCCACCTGGCACCGCATCAACACGCTCTACACGCCGAAGATCCTGCGCGACATCGGGCAGATGAAGAAGGAAGCCGCCGAGCCGGAGAAGCTCGCCCGCTTCGAGCATCTTTTGTCTCACCGCTCCGGCCACCGCCTCGCCGGCGCCGTGGAATCCGCCAAGATCGCGCTGAGCGCGGAGGACGAGACGCTGATCAGGCTGGAGGAGACGGGGCTGAGCCTCGCTGCGCCGGCGTCGCGTCAGCGCTTCGACGAAGCGACGGGGGAGCTCGTCGGCCGCATCGAGGGGGCCATCGACGCGGCGTTGGCCGAGGCGGGCGTTGCTGCAGCGGCGATCGAGACCGTCATCCTGACCGGCGGCGGCGCGCAGGTGCCTGCCGTCGCGGCGGCCGCCACCGGGCGCTTTCCGGATGCGCGCGTCGCCCGCTCCGATGCGTTCGGCTCGGTCGGTCTCGGCCTTTCGATCGACGCGGCCCGCCGCTTTGCCTGACGACAAAGCCCCGGCCGGGATGACTTGGCCACCGGGCATGCTATCACCGGCCGAACACTGACGGAGGAAGACCCCATGCTGACACTCGACAAGGCCCGCATCATCATCGCCGAGGCGCTGAAGACCGGCGCGACCAACGGCTGCAAGCCGCTCACCGTGGCCGTGCTCGATGCCGGCGGCGCCCTCCTCGCGCTGGAGCGCTCGGACGGCTCGTCGCGCATGCGCCCGGACATCGCCATGGGCAAGGCCAATGGCGCGATCGCGCTCGGCATGGGCTCGCGGGCGATCTGGAAGCGCGCCGAGGAGCAGCCCTATTTCATCCAGTCGATGAACGCTCTGGCCAAGGGCGTGCTCGTGCCGGTGCCGGGCGGCGTCTTGGTTCGCGGTCCGGGCAATGCCATTCTCGGCGCCGTCGGCATCACCGGCGACACCTCCGACAATGACGAGATCTGCGCCGTCGCCGGCATCGAGGCCGCCGGCTTCACCGCCGACGGCGGCTGATCACGGGGCTTTGAGCGCGCGCCTGAAACCTTTCGGGCGCCCTCACCGAAGCTTGTCTTGAGCGGCTGTCCCGGCCGCCACAGTTATATCGGCGGACGGGTCCACCGATGGACAGGCAAGGAGCACGGACATGACGGAACGGACAGGTTGGCGCTGGGCAGGACTGTTCGGCGCGGCGAGCCTTGCGATGGCCGGCGGTATGGCCCCTGCCGGTGTCGCGGCGCAGGGCACGGCGACGGCGATCTTCGCCGGCGGCTGCTTCTGGTGCGTCGAGAGCGACTTCGACCGTCTCGCCGGCGTCACTGCGACGGTGTCGGGCTATATCGGCGGCGAGAACGCCAACCCGACCTACGAGAACCATCCGGGCCACGTCGAGGCCGTGCGGGTCACCTATGACCCGGCCCGCGTCAGCTACGACCAGCTGCTCGACGTGTTCTGGCACTCGGTCGACCCGACCGACGCCGGCGGCCAGTTCTGCGACCGCGGCCATGCCTACACCACCGCGATCTTCGCCACCGACGCGGCGCAGCTCGAGGCGGCCAAGGCATCGAAGGCCGCGATCGCGAAGGATCTGCCCAAGGTGGTGACGCCGATCGCCACGGCTCCGACCTTCTGGCCGGCTGAGGACTACCACCAGGATTATTACAAGAAGAACCCGCTGCGGTATAAGTATTACCGCTTTTCGTGCGGCCGCAACGCCCGGGTCAAAGAAGTCTGGGGCGACAAGGCCTATCAGGGAATCAAGGGCGCCGTCGGCTAGCCGCGTATGCGGTCGTGAGGCCTCGCACGGCTGAGGTCGGCGGGCCCTGACGGGGCCGACTGTCACATTGGTCGCAGATGGAACCGTTTCCTGCCGCCGGGATTACCGGAAGACGAATTCCCGGCGCGCTGCCGTTGCGGCGTCGCGCCCTTCCCAGACTCCCGAAGGAGACGCTTGTGGCCAAGGACAAGACCCCCAAGAACGCCGCCAAGACCCAGATGCACAAGACGATGAACCCGATCTCGGAGAATATCCGCGGGGCCATGGTCGACCTGCTGCAGGCCCATCTCGGCACGGCGATCGACATCACCTACCAGACCAAGCAGGCCCACTGGAACGTCAAGGGCATGAACTTCATCGCCGTGCACGAGCTGTTCGACGATTTGCACGATCTGACCGAGGGCTATGTCGACGACATCGCCGAGCGCCTGACGGCGATTGGCGGCCAGGCCCACGGCACCGTCCAGGCATCGGTCCAGAACTCGCTGCTCGAGGCTTACCCGCTGGACCTCGTCAAGTCCGAGGATCATCTGCGTCGGCTGACCGAGAGCTACGCCAAGTGGAGCGCAGCGGTCGAGAAGGGCATCGAGGAAGCCTCGGAAGCCGGCGACCCGCTGACGGAAGACCTTTTGACCGGGATCGGTCGCGGCCTCGACAAGTCGATCTACTTCATGGAGAGCCATTTCCAGGGCTGATCGAGGCTCCGGAATTGGGCGGAAAAGGCGGCTTCGGCCGCCTTTTCCATGTCTGGTTTCCGGCGTCCGGTTCAGCCGATCGTCTGGCCGCTCTTCTTCCAGTCGGCCAGGAAGGTTTCCAGGCCCTTGTCGGTGAGCGGGTGCTTGACCAGCGCCTTGAGCGTCGCCGGCGGTACCGTCGCGACGTCGGCGCCGATCAGGGCCGCTTCGCGGACATGGTTCAGCGTCCGGATCGACGCGGCGAGGATCTCGGTGTCGAATTCGTAATTGTCGTAGATGCGCCGGATGTCGGCGATCAGCGCCATGCCGTCGAGATTGATGTCGTCCAGCCGGCCGATGAAGGGCGAGATGAAGGTCGCGCCGGCCTTGGCGGCGAGCAGTGCCTGGACAGCCGAGAAGCACAGCGTGACGTTGACCATGTGGCCCTCGCCGGAGAGCTCCTTGCAGGCCTTCAGGCCGGCCAGCGTCAGCGGCACCTTGATGCAGACATTGTCGGCGATCTCGGCAAGGATCTTGCCTTCGCGGATCATCTCGTCGGCCTCGAGCGCGGTCACCTCGGCGGAAACCGGGCCTTCGGTGACTTCGCAGATCTCGGCGACGATGTCGCGCATCGGGCGCCCCGCCTTGGTGATCAGCGACGGATTGGTGGTGACGCCGTCGATCAGGCCTGCGTCCTGCAGTTCACGGATCTCGGCGATGTCGGCGGTGTCGACGAAGAATTTCATGGCTTGCCTCGCGGAAGTTCGAATGGCGGATGTGACGCGTCCTTACCAGTCTTTGCCGGTCCGACGCCATATGCGAACCGGTCGGCGCACCGTCGATGTTTCCGAGACGGCTGCCAATCCCTACACTTAGGGGACAATCCGCTCGCACCGATTCGCCGCGTCCGTGCCGGCACGCCAGCCCTGGGGCCGTCTTGCATCCTGTCGACCAGCTCTTTGCCATCCGGACTGTGCCGGTGCTCGTGCCGCTACCGGCGGAACGGCCCTATTCCTATGCCGTGCCGGAAGGCATGGCGGTGGTGCCGGGGTCGATCGTGCAGGTGCCGCTCGGCCCCCGTCAGGTTGCCGGCGTGGTCTGGGACGGCGAGACTGACGCTGTCGATCCGAAGAAGCTGCGCCTGATCACCAAGGTGTTCGACTGCCCGCCGCTCGACAGGGCGATGCGTCGCTTCATCGACTGGGTGGCCGACTACACGCTCTCGCCGCCCGGCCTGGTGGTGCGGATGGCGCTGCGGGCGCCCGCAGCCTTCGATCCGGAGGCACTGATCGAGGGCATCGAAGCGACCGGCGTCGCCCCGGAGCGGCTCACCGATGCCCGCCGACGCGTGATGGAAGCGGCCGCCGAGACGCCGACCTGGACGCGATCGGGCCTTGCCCATGCGGCCGGCGTCACGCCCTCGGTGGTCGACGGATTGCTGAAACAGGGCGTGTTCCAAACCCTGCGGCTTTCGCCGCCACCTGCCGTCGCGCTGCCAGACACGGCCTATGGGCGGGCGGAGCTGAGCCCCGACCAGGCGGCAGCGGCCGAGGCGCTGGTCGCCAAGGGCGACGGCTTCTCGACGACGCTGCTCGAAGGCGTCACCGGCTCGGGCAAGACCGAGGTGTATTTCGAGGCGGTCGCCGCGGCACTCGACAAGGGCAAGCAGGTACTGATCCTGCTGCCGGAAATCGCCCTGACGCAGAGTTTCATCGACCGCTTCCATGCCCGCTTCGGCGCGCCGCCCGCCGAATGGCACTCCGACGTGCCGCCGCGCCGGCGCGAGCAGATCTGGCGCCAGCTGGCGGAGGGCCGGATCCGCGTCGTCGCCGGCGCGCGTTCGGCGCTGTTCCTGCCGTTCCAGGATCTTGGCCTCGTCGTCGTCGACGAGGAGCACGACCCTGCCTACAAGCAGGAAGACCGCATCTTCTACCATGCGCGCGACATGGCGGTGGTGCGCGGCTCGCTCGGCGGCTTCCCGGTGATCCTCGCCTCGGCGACGCCCTCGGTCGAAAGCCGCGTCAACGCCGCCGACGGCCGCTACGGCCATGTGAAGCTCGCCGGGCGCTTCGCCGAGGCGGCGCTGCCCGACCTGTCGCTGGTCGACATGCGACTGGCCCCGCCGGCGCGCGGCCGCTTCGTCTCGCCGGTGCTGTCGGCGGCGATCGGCGAGACCGTGGCGCGCGGCGAACAGGCGCTGCTGTTCCTCAACCGTCGCGGCTACGCGCCGCTGACGCTCTGCCGGGTCTGCGGCCATCGCTTCCAGTGCCCGGACTGTTCGACCTGGCTGGTCGACCATCGGCTGCGCGGCCAGCTGCAGTGCCATCATTGCGGCTTTGCCGTGCCGCGCCCGGAAGCCTGCCCCGAATGCGGCACGCTCGATCATCTCGTCGCCTGCGGTCCCGGCGTCGAGCGGATCGCCGAGGAGATGCTGGCGACCTTTCCCGAGGCGCGGACGATCCTGTTGTCCTCCGATCTGCCGGGCGGCGCGCGCCGCCTGCGACGCGAACTCGACGCCATCGCCGAGGGCGAGGCCGACATCGTCATCGGCACCCAGCTCGTCGCCAAGGGACATCATTTCCCGCTGATGACGCTGGTCGGCGCGATCGACGCCGATCTCGGCCTCGCCAATGGCGATCCGCGCGCCGCAGAGCGGACCTTCCAGCTGCTGCATCAGGTGACCGGCCGGGCGGGCCGCAGCGGCGGGCGCAAGAGCCGCGGCATGATCCAGACCTGGCAGCCCGAACACGCCGTGATGCGGGCCATCGCCTCGGGCGACGCGGCGCGCTTCTACGAGCGCGAGATCACCGAGCGCGGGCGGGCCGGCCTGCCGCCCTTCGGGCGTCTCGCCAGCGTCATCGTCTCGGCCAATTCGCGCCGCGAGGCCGAGGAATATGCCCGACTGCTGCGCCGCGCCGCGCCCGAAGACCCGTCCATCGAGGTGCTCGGCCCGGCCGAGGCGCCGCTGGCGGTGCTGCGCGGCCGGCATCGCTTCCGGCTGCTGGTGCATTCGCCGAGCCGCGCGCCGGTGCAGGGATTCCTGCGCGCGACGATTGCCGCGGCGCCGCGGCCGCGCGGATCGGTGCAGATGCAGATCGACGTGGACCCGCAAAGCTTTCTGTGACAAATGCCGAGCCAGGAGACCGCTCGAGGAGACGGGAATGGCCAGGCTCGTGAGAGGTTTGCCGCTGATGCTGGCGACGGTGCTGGCTTTCGGCCTTTGGGCCGAGGCGCTGGCACAGCAGCCGAGCGCCAACATGCCGGTGGAAAACTCGCCCTTCGTCCTGCCGCCGCCGGGGCAGGACCAGGGCAACGTGGCACCGCAGACGCCGCGTGGCCTGATCCTCGGCCTGTTGCATTGGCATCCGATCGCCAGCCGCTGCAATTTCGTCGATGCCGGCGCCGACAAGGACACCAGCGGCGTCGATGATCCCTGGCCGCTCGTCTTCGTCACCATGATGGAGACCGGCGGCTCCGGCAATACCGGCCTCGAGCGCGGCTACGTCATGGCCAACGGCCTTGTCCGCGAACTGGAAAAGGGCAAGACCGCCGCGGACAGGGACGGCAGTGTCGTCACCGTCTGGCGCTCGGCGGGCGAGCCGCGCATCAACGTCAACGTCAATCTTCGCGAGGCCCGTGGCGTCGGCGACGATGCCCGCTATTTCGGATCGATGACGGTGTTCTGGGGCGACAAGCGGGAAACCGTCGCCATCGCCGGTGAATGCAAGAACTAACGTTTCGCGCTTCGGCGCCTGGTAGGTCCTGAGCCCATGAACGTATGCCTGAACCTGAACCGCCGCGGATGCGAGGCGGTGCGATGAGCGTCGGCCTGCTCGCGCTGCTCGACGACGTCGCGGCCCTTGCCCGCATGGCCGCGACGCAGCTGGACGACGTTGCCGCCCAGGCCACCAAGGCGGGCGCCAAGGCGGCCGGCGTCGTCATCGACGACGCCGCGGTCACGCCCGGCTACGTCGTCGGCTTCGCCGCCTCGCGGGAAGTGCCGATCGTCGCCAAGATCGCCCTCGGCTCGCTGCGCAACAAGCTGATCTTCCTGCTGCCCGGCGCCCTGGTCCTCAGCTTCTTCGCGCCGTGGGCGATCACGCCGCTGCTGATGCTCGGCGGTCTCTACCTCGCCTATGAGGGGGCGGAGAAAATCTACGAGAGGCTGTTCCCGCACCAGGCGCACGCCCACGAGGAAAAGGTCGACGCGGCGGCAGCCGTCAGCCTGACCGTGGCGGAGGATCGACGCGTGGCGAGCGCGATCAAGACCGACTTCATCCTGTCCGCCGAGATCATGGCGATCACCCTGGCGGGCCTGCCGGAAGGCAGCAGCATCTGGATGCAGGCGATCGTCCTCGCCGTTGTCGGCATCGGCGTCACCGTCGCCGTCTATGGTGCCGTCGCGCTGATCGTGAAGGCCGACGATGCCGGCCTCGCCATGTCCAGGAACGGTACGACGAACGTCTTCGGCAGTCTCGTGCGCGGCGTCGGTCGCGGGCTCGTCGTCGGCATGCCGGTGTTTCTCAAGGTGCTGACCGTCGTCGGCACCGCCGCCATGGTCTGGGTCGGCGGCGGCATCATCGTCCACGGGCTGGAGCATTACGGCATCGATTTCCTGGCGCGCGGGATCGAGGTCGCCGCGGAGGCCGCCGCCCATGCCGTGCCGGCAGCGGCAGCCATCGTCCACTGGATCGTCACGGCGGCCGGATCGGGCGTCGTCGGCCTGATCGCCGGCGGATTGCTGATCCCGATCGTCGGCGGCGTCCTCGCCCCCGCCTGGCTCTGGGTCAACGCCCAGCGCGCCTGAACCGCGCGGGAAGGCGGTGCCTTCCCGGTTTGAACGACGCAGCGCCGCCTTTGCCGGCGGTGCCGGATCCCGCCTAGCCCTTCGAACGACAGAGCGACGAACATGCCCCTGCCGCAGACGACTGCCGACATGCTGCCCTTCGTGGCGGCGCTGGTGACCATGCTGTTCGGGCTGGTCGCGCTGTTTGCGCCGCGACTGACGCTGCGCGCGCTCCGCCTGACGACGGCGGAACGGCATCCCGAAGCGGTCGGCGAATCGCGGGCGACGATCGCCGGGTTCTGGCTCGGCGTCGGACTGGTGTCGGCGGCGTTCTACGACCAGCCCTTCGTCCAGATGGCGCTCGGCGCCGGCTGGCTCTTCACCGGATTCGGCCGCCTCGTGTCGATCCTCTCCGACCGCGGCGCAACGGTCTACAACTGGCTGTTCCTCGCGCTGAATCTGCTGCTGGCGCTGATGGCGCTGGGGCCGGTCTTCGGACTGGTCGGCAGCTGAGACTGGCGGCCTCCGCGCCAAAGGCACAATCTGGACAGAACGTCGCACATCGGCGGCCAAACCGGCGGCAAAGCGTGTTGTCGCCGGCAAACCCCTATGCTAGACGGTCCCTGTCTTCGGAAGGACCTTGGCGGCCCTGCTGCCCATCTTCCGGCATTCTTCAAACGGTTTCAAGGATTTGGGGCGCCCTCGCTTCGCAGGCCCTACGCAAGACTTGAACGAACGCGAAAGAGAACGGTCGTCCGTGGCACAATCATCCTCTCCCGTTTCGGGAGTCGCAGACCGCTACGCCCAGTCCCTCTTCGAGCTCGCCCGCGATGACGGCGCGATCGACACCGTAGAATCCGAGCTGTTCGCCTTCCAGGGCCTGATCGACGAGAGCGTCGATTTCCGGCGGCTGGTCGAGAGCCCGGCGTTTTCCTCGGACGAGCAGCTGCGCGCCATCGACGCCGTCGTGCGCGAAACCGGTCCGAGCGTCCTGACGGGCAATTTCCTGCGCGTCATCGCCACCAACCGGCGGCTTTTCGTACTGCCCGGCATCGTCCGCGCCTTTGCCAAGATGGCTTCCGCCCACCGGGGCGAGATCGAGGCCGAGATCACCAGCGCGCACCCGCTCGACGATGGGCAGCGCAAGGAGCTGGCCGAGGCCATCGGCTCCTATGCCGGCAAGACCGTTACCATGCGCGAAAGCGTCGATGCCTCGATCCTCGGCGGGCTGATCGTCAAGATCGGTTCCCGCCAGATCGACACGTCGCTTCGCACCAAACTCAATTCGCTTAAGCTTGCACTGAAAGAGGTCGGCTGATGGACATCCGCGCCGCGGAAATTTCCGCAATCCTCAAGAACCAGATCCAGAATTTCGGCTCGGAGGCAGAAGTCTCCGAAGTCGGCCAGGTTCTGTCGGTCGGTGACGGTATTGCGCGCGTCTACGGGCTCGACAATTGCCAGGCCGGCGAGATGGTCGAGTTCCCCGGCGGCGTCCAGGGCATGGCCCTGAACCTCGAGGCCGACAATGTCGGCGTCGTGATCTTCGGGTCCGACCAGGCGATCAAGGAAGGCGACACGGTCAAGCGCACCGGCGCCATCGTGGAAGTGCCGGTCGGCATGGGCCTGCTCGGCCGCGTCGTCGACGGTCTCGGCAATCCGATCGACGGCAAGGGCCCGATCGATTCGACCGAGCGCCGCCGCGTCGACGTCAAGGCACCGGGCATCATCCCGCGCAAGTCGGTGCACGAGCCGATGTCGACCGGCCTCAAGGCCATCGACGCGCTGATCCCGATCGGCCGCGGCCAGCGCGAGCTGGTCATCGGCGATCGTCAGACCGGCAAGACCGCCATTCTCCTGGACACCTTCCTTAACCAGAAGCCGGCGCACGACGAGAACCGCGAGAACGAGAAGCTCTACTGCATCTACGTCGCGGTCGGGCAGAAGCGCTCCACCGTCGCCCAGTTCGTGCGCACCCTCGAGGAGCGCGGCGCGATGGAATATTCCATCGTCATCGCCGCCACCGCCTCGGACCCGGCGCCGATGCAGTACATCGCGCCGTTCACCGGCTGCGCCATGGGCGAGTATTTCCGCGACAACGGCATGCATGCCGTGATCGGCTACGACGACCTGTCCAAGCAGGCCGTCTCCTACCGCCAGATGTCGCTGCTGCTGCGCCGCCCGCCCGGCCGCGAAGCCTATCCGGGCGACGTCTTCTACCTGCACTCGCGCCTGCTCGAGCGCGCCGCGAAGATGGGCGACGCGCACGGCGCCGGCTCGCTGACGGCCCTGCCGGTCATCGAGACCCAGGCCGGCGACGTGTCGGCCTACATCCCGACCAACGTGATCTCGATCACCGACGGCCAGATCTTCCTCGAGACGACGCTGTTCTACCAGGGCATCCGTCCTGCCGTGAACGTCGGCCTCTCGGTCAGCCGCGTCGGCTCGTCGGCCCAGACCAAGGCGATGAAGCAGGTTGCCGGCTCGATCAAGGGCGAGCTCGCGCAGTATCGCGAGATGGCTGCCTTCGCGCAGTTCGGCTCGGATCTCGACGCCGCCACGCAGCGCCTGCTCAACCGCGGCGCCCGCCTGACGGAGCTCCTGAAGCAGCCGCAGTTCTCGCCGCTGAAGACCGAGGAGCAGGTCGTCGTCATCTTCGCCGGCACCCAAGGCTATCTCGACAAGCTGCGCGTCGACCAGGTCGGCGACTTCGAGGAGGGCCTCCTCAACTCGATGCGCAGCGAGCACAAGGACGTGCTCGACACGATCGCGCGCGACAAGGCGCTCTCGGACGATACCCGCGAGAAGCTGCGCGCGGCGATCGATGCCTTCGCCAAGAACTTCGCCTGAGCCAACCGGAACGCGCGTGAGTCCTGCCCTTCGGGGCAGGACCGATAAAGCGGGAGACAGCGCCAAGCCATGGCATCACTGAAGGATCTGCGGAACCGCATCGCGTCGGTTAAATCCACGCAGAAGATCACCAAGGCCATGCAGATGGTCGCGGCAGCCAAGCTGCGCCGTGCGGAAGAAGCCGCGCAGGCGGCCCGCCCCTATGCGGGGCGGATGGCGGCGGTTCTGGCCAATATTTCCGGCGCCATGGAAGGCGACGGCCCGCCGCTGATGGTCGGCACCGGCAAGGACGACGTGCATCTGCTCGTCGTCTTCACCGCCGAGCGCGGCCTGGCGGGCGCCTTCAATGCGTCGATCGTCAAGCTTGCCCGTACCCACGGCCGCAAGCTGGAGTCCGAAGGCAAGACGGTCAAATACATGATCGTCGGCAAGAAGGGCTGGGACATCATGCGTCGCGACTCGGCCAAGCAGGTCATCGAGCGCACCGATCTGCGCGAAGCCAAGCGCGTCGGCTTCGCGCATGCCGAGCTGATCGGCCAGACGATCATGGACCTGTTCGACAAGGGCGAGTTCGACGTCTGCTCGATCTTCTATTCCGAGTTCCAGAACGTCGTGACCCAGATCCCGACGCGCCAGCAGATCATCCCGACGTCGCTCGGCGATGGCGAGGCCGAGACGGGCCAGGACGGGACGGTCTACGAATACGAGCCGGAGCCGGAGGCGATCCTCGAGGATCTGATCCCGCGCAACCTGAAGGTCCAGGTCCTGCACGCGCTCCTGGAAAACGCCGCGTCCGAACAGGGCGCGCGGATGAGCGCGATGGACAACGCGACCCGCAATGCCGGCGACATGATCGAACGACTGTCGATCTCGTACAACCGCCAGCGGCAGGCGCAGATCACGACGGAACTGGTCGAAATCATTTCGGGCGCGGAAGCGCTCTAGAGCATCTGAGAGGAGGCCATCATGGCTGACAACGAAAACACTGCCGGTGCGACCGGCCGCGTCGCTCAGGTCATCGGCGCCGTCGTCGACGTCCATTTCGACGGGCCGCTGCCGGCGATCCTGAACGCGCTCGAGTGCGACAACAACGGCATGCGCCTGGTGCTCGAGGTTGCCCAGCACCTCGGCGAGAACACCGTCCGCACCATCGCCATGGACCTGACCGAGGGCCTCGTCCGCGGCCTTCCGGTTCGCGACACCGGCAGCCCGATCCAGGTGCCGGTCGGCGACGGCACGCTCGGCCGCATCATGAACGTCATCGGCGAGCCGATCGACGAGGTCGGCCCGATCGAGTACTCGATGAAGCGCGGCATCCACCAGCCGGCGCCCGCCTATATCGACCAGTCGCCGGAGAGCCAGATCCTGGTTACCGGCATCAAGGTCATCGACCTCCTGGCGCCCTATGCCCGCGGCGGCAAGATCGGCCTGTTCGGCGGTGCCGGCGTCGGCAAGACGGTGCTGATCCAGGAACTGATCAACAACGTCGCCAAGGCGCATGGTGGTTACTCGGTGTTCGCCGGCGTCGGCGAGCGCACCCGCGAGGGCAACGATCTCTACCACGAGATGATCGAGTCCGGCGTGAACAAGGACCCGCGCGAGAACAACGGCTCGACCGAAGGCTCCAAGGCCGCGCTGGTCTACGGCCAGATGAACGAGCCCCCCGGCGCCCGCGCCCGCGTCGCGCTGACCGGCCTGACCATCGCGGAGCATTTCCGCGACCAGGGCCAGGACGTGCTGTTCTTCGTCGACAACATCTTCCGCTTCACCCAGGCCGGCTCGGAAGTGTCGGCGCTGCTCGGCCGCATCCCGTCGGCGGTGGGCTACCAGCCGACGCTGGCGACCGACATGGGCCAGATGCAGGAGCGCATCACCACCACGCACAAGGGTTCGATCACCTCGGTGCAGGCCATCTACGTGCCTGCCGACGATCTGACCGACCCGGCGCCGGCGACCTCCTTCGCCCATCTCGACGCGACGACCGTGCTCAACCGCGCGATCTCGGAAAAGGGCATCTACCCGGCCGTCGATCCGCTCGACTCCACCTCGCGCATGCTGTCGCCGATGCTGATCGGTGAAGAGCATTACGAAGTGGCCCGCCAGGTCCAGGTCGTGCTGCAGAAGTACAAGTCGCTGCAGGACATCATCGCCATCCTGGGCATGGACGAGCTGTCGGAAGAGGACAAGCTCACCGTCGCCCGGGCCCGCAAGATCGAGCGCTTCCTGTCGCAGCCGTTCTTCGTCGCCGAGATCTTCACCGGCGCGCCGGGGCAGCTCGTGCCGCTGGAAGACACGATCCGGTCCTTCAAGGGCCTGGTCAACGGCGAGTACGACCATCTTCCGGAAGCGGCCTTCTACATGGTCGGCTCGATCGACATGGCCGTCGAGAAGGCCCAGCGCCTGGCCGCCGAAGCCGCGTAAGCATGGCGGAACGCATCCTTCGTCTGGCGGATGCGATCAACGAGACCTGCCCGTGGTCGGGAAAGCCGATCACGGACGGGTCCCTGACCCTCTACAAGGGCGCGGTGGTGGGGTTCTGCAATCCCGGCTGCCGCGACCAGTTCGAAAAGGCGATCCTCGATTTCGAGGCCGCCCTCAACAGGCAAGCGACCGATGGCTGACAGCTTCCAGTTCGACCTCGTCTCCCCCGAGCGCCTGCTGCTTTCCGAAGCGGTCACGGCGGTCAACGTGCCCGGCACCGAGGGCTATTTCACCGTCATGGCGAAGCACGCGCCGTTCATGACGACGCTGAAGCCGGGCGTCGTGGTGGCGACGACGGATGCCGGCACCGAGACCAGGATCTTCGTCATCGGCGGCTTCGCCGACGTCAGCGAAGGCGGCTTCACGCTCCTGGCCGAACGGGCGACGCTGGTCGAGGATCTCGACCCGGCCGCGCTCGACCAGCAGATCAAGGATGCCGAGGAAGACGTCGCCGACGCCTCGGACGACGTTGCCCGCTCGAAGGCGCAGCTGGCCCTCGCCCAACTCCGCGAGGCCCGCGCCGCCGTCGGCGTCTGACAAACCCCATCAGCCGTCCGTAAAAAGCCGGCATCGCGCCGGCTTTTTTGTGCCTGTCGTTGCCGGCCTGCGGCTTTTGCCTGGATGCCGATAGGCGGACACGCCGATGGCGACTGGTCGATCCGGAAGTCCGGGCTGCTACGCGGCCAGATGCCGGAACGTCGCGACGACCTGCTCGTAGACTTGGCGCTTGAACGGCACGATCAGCCCGACCAGCTCGTCCATCGGCTTCCAGGCCCAGTCGTCGAACTCGGCGGCATGTCCGCCGGGCGGCGGGGCGATGGCGATCTCGCTCTCCTCCCCTTCGAAGCGGAAGGCGAACCAACGCTGCGTCTGGCCGCAATAGCGGCCCTTCAGCGCGATCCCGACCAGTTCCGGCGGCAGGTCGTAGTCGATCCAGTCCGGGGCCTCATGGAGCAGCGTCACCGAGCGCATGCCGGTTTCCTCGTAGAGCTCGCGGCGCGCCGCGGCGAGCGGATCCTCATCCTCGTCGATGCCGCCCTGCGGCATCTGCCAGAGCTGCACCGCGCCGGTCATCTCGCCCTGGTCCTCGACCATCCGGCGGCCGACCCAGACCTCGCCACGCTGGTTCAGCACCATGATGCCGACGCAGCGGCGATAGGGCAGGTTCTCGTATTCGATCGGTTTCATGCTGGATCGTCCCGTTCGCCGCCCGGCGGCGGCGGCCTTGCAAACAAGTCAGGTACGCTCGCTGACGAGCGTCCTCGCCTGTTATCGGGCGATCGGAGACCGCGGCAAGGGCAACGCGGCCGAGCACAGGATGCGCGGCTATCGACCCTCGGGGTCGTTGGCGAGAGCCGAGACCGGCACGATCTCGATGCCGCGCGACTGCGCCTGGACGATCCAGTCGGCGATGGTGGCGATCGAGACGTCGAAGGCCGAGGCGACGCCGACGGCGGATCCTTCCGCCCGGGCGATCTGTTCCAGCGTGTCGAGCTGGCGGCGAATGGTCGCCGCATCCTGGGTCTGGTCGATCGTCAGGTCGGCGGCGGCGAACGGCACCCTTTGCAGCGCCGCGGTGTCGGAAGCCAGCGAGCGCAGCGACGAGGCATCGTCGAGGAACATCAGGCCGCGCCGCCCGAGTTCGGCGACCAGCGGCTCGATCGCCGTCGTCTCCCCGGTCAGGCGCCCGCCCATGTAGCTCATCACCCCGACATAGTTGGTCAGGGACGCGAGCGTCGCATGCAGCGCGTCGAAATTGCCCGCGGCGGCATCGGCGACCGTCAGCGTGTTCGGCCCGGGATCGATCTCGGGATAGCCCACCGGCTCGAGCGGCACCTGCAGCACCAGCTCGTGCCCGGCGCGGCGCGCCTCCTGCATCCAGCGGTCGAGACTGTTGCCGGCGGGCGAGAAGCCGAAGGTGACGGGTGCCGGCAGTGCGCGGATAGCGTTCATCGTGCCGGTCTGGCTGATACCGAGCCCGCCGACGACGATGGCGATCCGCGTCCCCGGCACGCCGCGCGAGGCGCCGGCATAGACGTCGAAGGGGCGCCGCCCGTCCGGGCCGCGGATCGGCAACGGCCCGAAGTCGCTGTCCTCGATCAGGGCGGCGTCGGGCAGATGCGCCGTCCCGGCCGGTTGCCGCAGGGCGACCGGCTCCTCGACACGAAAGCCGACGCCACCCGCTGCCGGCTCGGCCGGTGGCCGGATGATCGTCGGAAGCGGCTTCGTCGTTACCGGCTGGGGTGCGGCGACGACCGCCACGGGCTCTGTCGCTGGCGGCTCGGCCAGCATGTCGACGACCCGACGCTCCGGCTGGCCGAAGAAGGCCGTGGCCAGCGAACTGCCGACCAGCAGGGCGGCCACGACCAGTGCGACGAAAGCCGACGGTGACCGCCGGGGCTTTTCGCTGCCGATGTCGAGGCCGAGCGGCCGGTGGAGTTCGCCACGCATGCTCTCGTCTAGCGTTTCAAGCTGGAACGGGGCTCGCCGGGATCCGGTACCGGGCAACCGGACGCGACGGCACGACGCGACAGGCAGCTCCGAACGCACGAAGGCCCGGGCATCTTGCGATACCCGGGCCTTCGTCTTTGATCATCCGGTCGTTGCCGATCAGTTGGCGGCGCTGGCTTCCTGCTTCGGCGGGAACATGGCGTTGGTCTTCACGCCGCGCAGCAGGTCGAGAGCGTACTGGAGCTGCAGGTCGTCGGCGGTCTCCGGCGGCACGTAGTCCAGCGAGCCGGAGCCTTCGTCGGTCTCCAGATTGCCGGTGATGTGACCGCGCAGGGACGATTCACCGCGCGACAGCTCGTCCTCGGCGTCGAGGCCCATCTGCTCGCGGATTTCCTGCGGCAGCGGCTGCTCGACCGTGATGTCCGGATCGATGCCGCGGCCCTGGATCGAGCGGCCCGACGGCGTGTAGTAGAGCGCCGTGGTCAGGCGCAGCGCGCCGTTGGCGCCCAGCGGGATGATCGTCTGGACCGATCCCTTGCCGAAGGAACGCGAGCCGACGACGGTCGCCCGGCGCTGGTCCTGCAACGCGCCGGCGACGATCTCGGAAGCCGAGGCCGAACCGCCATTGACGAGGACGACGAGCGGCTTGCCGTTGATCTCGTCCCCGGAGCGGGCGTTGTAGCGCCGCGTCTCGTCGGAGTTGCGGCCGCGGGTCGAGACGATCTCGCCATTGTCGAGGAAGGCGTCCGTGACGGACACGGCCTCGTCGAGCAGGCCGCCCGGGTTGCGGCGCATGTCGAGCACGAAGCCCTTCAGCTTGTCCTCGCCGACCTTTTCCTCGATGTCGGCGATCGCCTCTTCGAGGCCGATCGTCGTCTGCTCGTTGAACTTCAAGAGCTTGATGTAGCCGACGTCGTTCTCGACCGTGTGGCGGACCGACGGCACCTTGATCTCGTCGCGCGTCACCGTCAGGCGGACCGGCTTGGTGGCGCCTTCCCGGATGATGGTCAGCGACACGCTGGTGCCGATGTCGCCCTTCATCTTCTCGACCGCCTCGCCGAGCGACAGGCCACGCACCTGCTCGCCGTCGATCTCGGCGATCAGGTCGCCGGCGAGGACGCCGGCCTTGTCGGCCGGGGTGCCCTCGAAGGGCGAGACGACCTTGACCAGTTCCTCTTCCATCGTGACCTCGATGCCGAGGCCGCCGAACTGGCCCCGCGTCTCGGTCCGCATGTCTGCCGCTTCCTTGGCGTTCATGTAGCTCGAGTGCGGGTCGAGCGAGGTGAGCATGCCGTTGATGGCGGTCTCGACCAGCTTCTGGTCGTCCGGTTCCTCGACATACTGGGCACGAACGCGCTCGAAGACGTCTCCGAAGATCGCAAGCTGGCGGTAGGTGTCAGACCCCGCGGCATTGGCCACGCCAGCGTTCTGGGTGACCACGGTCATCGCCGTCGCCCCCATCAATGCGCCGGCGAAGAGTATCGAAAGCTTACGAATCATTCTTCGTCCTTCCAGAGGGTTCGTCCATCCACCAAGGTGACGGATCGACCGGTTTCCCGTCTTTGCGAAACTCGACATAGAGTGCGGGCTCGCTTGCTCCGAACTCCGCGACCGCCACGCTGGCGATACGCTTTGCGCCCATCGAGGCGACCGGTTCACCGGCCGAAACGAACTGCCCGCTCTCGACGTCGATACGCTCCATGCCGGCCAGCACCACATGATAGCCGTCGCCGGCGTCGAGGATCAAGAGTTGTCCATAGGACCGGAAGGGCCCCGAGTAGAGAACGCTCGCATCGGCGGGTGACGTGACCACGTCGCCGGGGCGCGCCCCGAACGAGGCGCCGGTCGTCTGCCGGCCGATATCATCGCGATCACCAAATCCAATCAGCAGCTTGCCTGCCACGGGCAGAGACAATCGGCCTTTCATTGTCGAAAATGCGGCGGCCGGTTCGAGCCGCGCAAGGTCACGGCGAAGTGACGCGATATCGTAGCCCGGCGCGCTGGCGGCGGACGGCGCGGCCGAAGGTTCGAGCGCCGCGACCTGCAACTCCTCCTCGGCATCGGCGACGGCCGGCGCCGGCGCTTCGGCCAACGCCCGTGGCGGGGCCGGCGCGGCGGCGGGCGGCTCGACGGGCGCCTCGGCCACGAGCGAGTCCGCCACGATCGTCTCCTCGGCGTTTTCGGTCTCCGCTGCCGCGCGCTGCTGCGCCGCATCCCGCATTGCCGCCAGGCGAGTGGTTTCGGCCTCCGCGGCGCGCCGTTCGGCTTCGATCGCCGCGAGGCGCGTGGCTTCCGCCTCCTCGGCCAGGCGCTGGGCTTCGAGACGCTCGGCGTCGCGGCGGGCCAGTTCGGCCACGCGCTCGGCCTCGCGGCGTTCGATCTCCGCCACCCGGGCGGCTTCCTCTTCCGCACGGACGCGCTCGAGGTCGCCTTCGAGCGAGCTGATCAGCCCTTCGAGGTCGGTGGCCTTGGATGCCAATTCGGCAACGCGCGAGGCCTCCGCCGCGCGGCGGTCGCGGCTTCGCGCTTCCAGCCGCTGCTTCTCCGCCGACAGCTTGGCGAGCCGGGCTTCCTCTTCCCGGTAGCGGGTCAGTTCGCTGGCGAAGCGCGTCGTCTCCGCCGCGATCGACGCCCGAACCTCGGCAAGTTCCCGCAGATCGGCCAGCAGGATTTCAGTCTCGCTGCGGATGGCGGGAACGACGGCGCCGAGCAGGATGGCGCTGCGGACCGAGCCGAGCGCGTCCTGCGGCTTCACCAGCAGCGCCGGCGGCGGCTTGCGGCCCATGCGCTCCAGCGCTCCGAGCACTTCCGCCAGCACGCCACGGCGCTCGCGGAGCGAGGCCTTGATCGTCACTTCCTGGACCGCCAGGGCGTCGATCCGGCCTTCGGTCGCGTCGAGCTGCCGGCTCGCCCGTTTCTGGGCTTCGGCCGCCTCGATCATCGCGGTGCGGATCTTTTCGCGATCCTCGGAAAGCGCGGCGATTTCCGAATCGAGCGAGCGGATCGTCTCTTCCGACAATTCGATGCGCTGCGACACGGCGGCAAGATCCGCGGCGGTCTTCTGACGCTCCTGCGCCAGCGTCGCGGAGCGCGAGCGCTCGACCGCGCCGACGCGGATCGGGTCCACCGCCGCGGTCTGCCGGCTGGCGGCATCATCGGCTTCCGGCAGGGCCTGGCCGGGCAGTGGCGTCAGCAGCGTGCCGGCAAGGGCGAGAACGGCAAGGCTGTTGCGCCTCCACCCCTTCCGCCTGCCTGCCGCCGGTTGCCGTGCCATCAAGACCAATCCAATTCGAACGCTGTCGGACGCGAACGGCGACGATAGAATCAGGCCGTTAACATCCGATCAACCAAATGCGGCGCGATTTCCGCGAGGCGCGCCCGATCCATCAGTATGAGACGCTTCGTATCTGGCACGATCAAGACCGATGATACGGATGACCGGCGAGAATGGTGACCGCGCGGTATAATTGCTCGGCGAGGAGAATGCGGACGATCTGGTGCGGAAATGTCATGCGCCCGAGCGACAGGACGAGGCCGGCACCGCTCCGCAGCGATTCGTCGTGTCCGTCCGGACCGCCAATGAGAAGGCCGAGGTCGCGCTGGCCGCCGTCGCGAAAGCCGGCGATCGCATCGGCGAATTCCTGCGAACTCATCAGGCGGCCGGTTTCGTCGAGGACGATCCGCGCGGCGCCTTCCGGCAGGGAGGCGGCGAGACGCTGGGCCTCGTCGCGCTTTCGCTCGGGTGACGTGCCGAGCCGCGATTCCGGGTGCTCGGAAAGGCCCTGGTAGTCGAGCCCAAGGGGCGGGCCAGCCTTCTTCAGCCGGTCGAAATACCGGTCCGCGAGCTCGCGCTCCGGGCCGGCCTTCATTCGACCGACGGCCGCAATGGTCAACCGCATCGGCCGCGCCTTTCCGGCCGAAGCCCTGACACAGGCAATGAAGCGACGGTCAGTGGACCGTCGCGTCTCCGCTGTCGCCGACGGACCACATCTTCTCGATATTGTAGAAGCTGCGGACTTCCGGGCGGAAGACATGGACGATGATGTCGCCCGTATCGATGAGCACCCAGTCGCCGTTTGCGAGGCCTTCCACCTTTGCCATCCCGAAGCCTTGTTCCTTCAGGTCGCGCAAAAGGTGATCGGCGACAGCCGTCACATGGCGGTGCGATCGTCCGGAGACGATGACCATGTGGTCGGCAAGGGCCGATTTGCCCCGCATGTCGATGGAGACGATTTGCTCGCCTTTCGAGTCTTCAAGGCTCGTCATGACGAGATCGAGAGCGTTCCGACCGACCGATATGTCGGTGGCGGGCGCGTCGGAAGGAGTGGTCGTGAAGACGTCCTTCGCTTCAGCCGCAGGTCGCAGTGTCGTTGTCCCTTTCCTCGGACGGGGGCGCGGCAGAGGCCGCACCGCAATTCTTAATGTAGGCAGTGTTCCGTGTCTGTTTCAAGACGTCAGGGCAGATCCCGTGCGGATCGACGTCGAAGAGGCGGGTGAACGCGGCCCGTGCAGGAACACCCAGGCCGGCGGATCCCGGAACGGCAGCGACGCGGCGTCCCGTTCGGCGACGCGCGAGCGGTCGAGGAAACGCGCCATCGGCGCCGAGAGGGCGGCAAGGCTGGCGCCCGGCCGATCGACCACGGCGATCGGCAGGCTCGCGGCGATCCGGCGCCAGTCCTGCCAGCGGTGGAACGAGGCGAGGCTGTCGGCGCCCATGATCCAGACGAAGCGAACAGCCGGACGGCGGAGAAGCAGGAGATCGACGGTGTCGGCGCTGTAGCGGATGCGATGTGCGGCCTCGAAGGCGGTCACCGCCATGTGCGGCCCCTCGGCGACTGCCCGCACCGCGGCCAGCCGCTCGGCAAGCGGGCGCAGATGGCCGTGGTCCTTCAGCGGGTTGCCCGGCGTGACGATCCACCAGACCCGGTCGAGGCCGAGCCGGCGACGGGCGATCTCCGCCACCAGGCGATGCCCTGCATGGGGCGGGTTGAAGGAGCCACCGAACAGGCCGATCCGCATGCCGCGCTCGGCATGGGGAATCGCCAGGGCTGCAGGGTCGACCGCGTCCGCCTCGACGACCCCCTTCCCGCGATGGTTCACGGGCGCATCTGGCCGGATCCGCGGACGCGGTAGTTGAAGCTGGTCAACTGCTCGACGCCGACCGGCCCGCGCGCATGCATCTTGCCGGTGGCGATGCCGATCTCGGCGCCCATGCCGAACTCGCCGCCATCGGCGAACTGGGTCGAGGCGTTGTGCAGCAGGATGGCCGAGTCGATGCCGGCAAAGAAGGCGTCAGCCACGCGGATGTCCTCGGTGACGATCGCCTCGGTATGGTGTGAGGAATGCGCCTCGATATGGGCGATCGCCCCTTCCACCCCGTCGACCAGCGCCACCGAGATGATCGCGTCGAGATACTCGGTATCGAAATCGGCCGCGCTCGCGGGCTCGGCAGTGGGATAGCGCTCGCGCACCTCTTCTGTGGCGCGGATCTCGCAGCCGGCGAAGCGCAGTGCCTCGAGGATGGGCAAGAGATGCGTGGCGGCCACCTTGCGATCGACCAGCAGGGTCTCGGCCGCGCCGCAGATGCCGGTCCGGCGCATCTTCGAATTGACGACGAGGTCGACGGCCATGGCGAGGTCGGCGGCGCGGTCGACATAGACGTGGCAGAGGCCTTCCAGATGCGCAAAGACCGGCACCCGCGCCTCGTCCTGGACCCGCGCCACCAGCGAGCGGCCACCGCGCGGCACGATGACGTCGAGATTGCCGCCGAGCCCCTTCAGCATCTCGCCGACCGCGGCGCGGTCGGTGGAGGGAACGATCTGGATCGCATCCTCCGGCAGCCCGGACTTGACGAGCCCGGCTACCAGGGCAGCGTGGATAGCCGCCGAGGATCGCGACGAATCCGAGCCGCCGCGCAGGATCACCGCGTTGCCGGACTTGAGGCAGAGCGCCCCGGCGTCGGCGGTGACGTTCGGCCGGCTCTCGTAGATCACGCCGATGACGCCGAGCGGCGTGCGGACCCGTTCGATCTCGATGCCGTTCGGACGCGTCCAGGCATCGATGCGCGCGCCGACCGGATCGGGCAGCGCCGCGACGACGCGCAGGCCCTCGGCCATCGCCGCGATGCGGCCGGCATCGAGCGTCAGCCGGTCGATCAGGGCCGGCGCCATCTGCGCGGCGTTCGCCTGTTCGAGATCAGCCGCATTCGCCGCCAGGATCGCCGGCTGCGCTCCGAGGATGGCGTCGGCCATCGCCTCCAGCGCGGCATTCTTCGTGGCAGTCGGCGCCAGCGCCAGCTGGCGCGCAGCCGCCCGCGCCCGCACGCCGATGTCCTGCATCAGATCCACAACACTCGTCGTCGTGTCGGCCTGGTCCAGCATGGTCACGTCTCCTGCCTGGCTTGCACTCACGGGGCGGCCAGCACCGCCGGCTGCTCGGCCGTCGGCTCCATCACCAGATCGTCGCGATGGATCATCGCGCTGCGCCCTTCATAGCCGAGCACCGTCGCCACCTCGGCCGAGCGAAGCCCGGCGATACGTTTAGCGTCTTCCGCGTCGTAGGCGACCAGCCCGCGCGCCACTTCGTGGCCGCCGGCATCGAGCACGGTGATCGTGTCGCCGCGCCGGAACGCGCCCTCGACCGACGTCACGCCGGCGGGCAGCAGGCTCTTGCCGGACTGCAGCGCGCGGACGGCGCCGGCATCGACGACGAGACGTCCGGTGGCGTTCAGGTGCCCGGCAATCCAGCGCTTGCGCGCGGTGACCGGGTTGATCAGCGGCCGGAACAGGGTCGCGCGTTCGCCGCGCTCGATGGCGCCGAGCGGATAGAGCCGGTTGCCGGCGGTGATGATCATCGCGGCGCCGGCGCCGGTGGCGATACGCGCCGCGTCGATCTTGGTCTTCATGCCGCCGCGCGACAGTTCCGAGCCGGCCGACCCCGCCATCGCCTCGATCTCCGGGGTGATCGCCTCGACCAGCGGAATGTGCGTAGCGTCCGGATTCTGCGCCGGCGGCGCGGTGTAGAGCCCGTCGACGTCGGAGAGCAGCACCAGGAGATCGGCGTCGATCATCACCGCGACCCGCGCCGCCAGCCGGTCGTTGTCGCCGTAGCGGATTTCCGAGGTCGCGACGGTATCGTTCTCGTTGATCACCGGCACGGCACCGAAGCCGACCAGCGTGTTGATTGTCTCGCGGGCATTGAGATAGCGGCGGCGCTGCTCGGTATCGCCCAGCGTCAGCAGGATCTGGCCGGTCTCGATGCCGTGCCGCCCGAGGATTTCCGAATAGGTCCGCGACAGCGCGATCTGGCCGACCGCCGCCGCGGCCTGGCTCTCCTCGAGCTTCAGCGGGCCTTTCGGCATCGACAGGATCTGGCGCCCGAGCGCGATCGCGCCCGAGGAGACGACGAGGATCTGCCGCCCGTCGGCGGCAAGCCGCGCAATGTCCTCGCCGAGCGATTCCAGCCAAGTGCGCTTCAGCCCGCGGGCCGGATCGACGAGCAGCGAGGAGCCGATCTTGACGACGACCCGGCGATACCCGGCGAGAAGATCGCTCATTCTTCCTCGCCTCCCCGATGACCGACGGCGAAACGGTCGGGCTCGGGAAGCGAGCCGTCCGAGGTGAGCCCCGAAATCTCGCGGCGGAGCGACCGGAGCGCCTCGGTCATGCCCTCGCGGGTGACCGCCGACAGGGCCAGGACGGGCCCTTCGGCAACGGCCTGGAGCGCCGCCATCTTTTCCTCGCGCGCCTCGTCGGTCAGCGTGTCGACCTTGGACAAAGCGACGATCTCGGGCTTTTCGGCCAGGCCGTGCTCGTAGGCCGCCAGTTCGCGCCGCACCGTGACATAGGAGCCGGCGACGTCCTCTTCCGTCGCCGAGACGAGATGCAGGAGCACGCTGGTGCGCTCGACATGGCCGAGGAAGCGGTCGCCGATCCCGACGCCTTCATGGGCGCCCTCGATCAGGCCGGGAATGTCGGCGATGACGAACTCGGTATCGTCGATCTTGGCGACGCCGAGGCCCGGATGCAGCGTGGTGAACGGATAGTCGGCGATCTTCGGCCGGGCCCGCGTGACGGTGGCGAGGAAGGTCGACTTGCCGGCATTGGGAAGGCCGACAAGGCCGGCATCGGCGATCAGCTTCAGCCGCAGCCAGATCGTCAGTTCCTCGCCTTCGAGGCCGGGATTGGCGCGGCGCGGCGCCTGGTTCACCGAGGTCTTGAAATAGGCGTTGCCGAAGCCGCCATTGCCACCGGCCGCAAGGCGATGGCGCTCGCCGACCGTCGAGAGGTCGCAGATCAGCGTCTCGTTGTCGTCGGCGAAGACCTGGGTGCCCGCGGGCACCTTCAGCGTCACGTCGGCACCGCCGGCGCCGTGGCGGTTGCGGCCCATGCCGTGGCCGCCGGTCTTGGCCTTGAAATGCTGCTGGTAGCGGTAGTCGATCAGCGTGTTCAGCCCGGCGACCGCCTCGATGTAGATGTCGCCGCCGCGGCCGCCGTCGCCGCCGTCCGGGCCGCCGAACTCGATGAACTTCTCGCGCCGGAAGGAGACCGAGCCGGCCCCGCCGTCGCCGGAGCGGATGTAGACCTTGGCCTGGTCGAGGAACTTCATCGGGTGGCTCTTTCGCTGCGCGGCGGTCGTGAGCGGCGTGACGCCTTCATAACCGCAAGGGGTTCGATTGGAAACGCCGGGTCTCAGCGCTGCACGAGGGCGGCTTCGCTCTTGGCGAAGGTCACCGCCGAGGTGGCGACCGGGATCCCGAACTTCGAGATCGTGACATGGTTGGCGAGCGTGCCGTCGCCGTTGTCGCTCATCACGTGCCGGAAACGCAGGAGCGTGTCTCCGCCGCCGGGGGCGTGTCCGTCATAGGCGAGCACGGCGCCATCCTCCGTTGCCCAGCCGGTCACCGGAACGGGCGACGACAGTTTGCCGTCGCCGTCCTCGGTCGCGACCGTGCCGGTGTAGACACCGGCCGGGCTGCGCGACAGGTCCCAGCGCTGCAGGCGCGCGCCGTCCTCGAAGACGAACCGCTCGTCGAGCCGGAGCCGCTCCGCCGCGCGCCGGCCTTCGAAGCTCGCGGTGAACGGTTCCTCGAACAGCAAGGCGGTCCGGACCGTGCCTTCCGAGACGGACCGGCCGTCGAAGAAATCCGCCAGCGAGAACCCGTCGGCAACCGGCGCCGGCGCATCGCCGCAGCCGGCGAGCGGTAATGCCAGCACGAGCGCCGCTGCGACATGCGATCGCCGCTTCGACGGGAAGTGACGAGATAGCCGCCCGGTCACTTGCCCCATGCCTTCAGCGCCGTCCAGGTGCCGCGGTCGAGGTGATATTCCTCGACCGAGACGCGGCCCGCCGACACCGTGTCGAGAATCCCGGTCCGACGCAGCTGGAAGCCGCATTTCTCCAGCACCCGCCGCGACGCCGCATTGATCACCCGGCAACTCGCGCAGACACAGTCAATGTCGGAGGCGACGAAGGCGAAATCGACCAGCGACTGCGCCGCCTCGGTGGCGTAGCCCTTGCCCCAGTGCTCGCGGCCGAACCAGTAGCCGAGCACCACCGCGGTCCCGTCCGGACGCGGCTTCAGCCCGGCGACGCCGATCAGCCGGTCGTCGGCGGCCGCAACGATGGCGCGGATGAACTCCTCGCCCGGATCGGCGACGAAGGCGCGGGCATCGGCCAGGCGGTAGGGGTGCGGGATGCGCGCGGTCATCGTCGCGACGCCGCGGTCGTTGGCCTGGCGGGCGATCGCCTCGGCATCGTCCGGCCGCAGCCGGCGCATCGACAGGCGCGTCGTGCGCAACCGTCTGTCATCGTTGACGAAGGCGCTGGGCGCCAGTTCTTCGGACGTCATCGCATCGGCCCTCCGGCATGCGAAAAGGGGAGATGGCGATCCATCTCCCCTTTTTCAGCCCTGAGATCCGATTTGGTCGGAGGCTTCAGAGCGCCGGGTCGTTGGAACGCCGGCGCTTGTAGGCTCCGGTCACTCGGCTGCTTCGGCTTTCGGCAGGACGGCCACGAAGGTGCGGCCATTCGCCTTGTGCTGGAATGCGACATTACCCTCGGCCTTGGCGAAGAGGGTGTGATCCTTGCCAATGCCGACATTGGCGCCTGGATGCCAGCGCGTGCCGCGCTGACGAATCAGGATGTTGCCCGGAATTACGGCTTCGCCGCCGAACTTCTTCACGCCAAGGCGCTTGGACTCAGAATCGCGACCGTTGCGCGACGAGCCGCCTGCTTTCTTATGTGCCATCGTTGTTCTCCTTGCCTGTCACGGCTCGCGGGGAATAGGCCCCGGGGCTTAGTTCTTCGCCAGTTCCTGGGCCTGGCCGCGCCAGTCTTCGATCTGCGCCGTGCTGAACGGCATGTTCGCGTCGATGCGGGCGACGTCTTCGTCGGTCAGCGCCGCGATCTGGGCAAAGGTGGTGATGCCCTGCTCGTTGAGCTGCTTCTCGGCCGCCGGGCCAACGCCCTTCAGCTTCGTCAGCTTGTCACTGTCGCCGCTCGCCGCCGTGAACAGCGGCGCAGCCGAAGCGGCCTGCTCGTCGGTGGCGGTCGCCTCGGCGGCGGCAGCCGGCTTGGCAGCACGGGTCGGCCGATCGGCCTTGGTCTTGGTCGGCGCCTGGCCGTCGGTCAGGATCTCGGCAATGCGGATCATCGTCAGGTCCTGGCGATGGCCGCGGGTGCGCTTGGAGTTCTGGCGACGGCGCTTCTTGAAGGAGATGACCTTCTTGCCGCGGGTCTGCTCGACGATCTCGCCGGTCACGGAAGCGCCTTCGATGAACGGCGCGCCGATGGTCGAGCCGACCATCAGGACTTCCTTGAACGTCACGAGATCACCGGCCTCGCCGGGCAGGCGCTCGATGGTGAACTGGTCGTTGGCAGCAACGCGATATTGCTTGCCGCCGGTTTTGATGACTGCGAACATTTTATCTCCGTTCGTTAGATCGGCTCTCGGACGCACGGTCCGGACCGTCTTCTTGTCAGTCGTTGCGGATAGGGCGAACACAAACGGGGCGCAGTCGAACCACGCCCACAATCTTCGCGCGTCCATAGCAACGGGGCCGGCGAAGGTCAAGTTTGGAAGGGCGCCTCGCGCCACCTTCAGCCGGCAAAGCGGCAGGCCGTCGGCATCGACGGGGCAGCCGCGACGGCGCCGAGGGAACTTCGCTCTCCCCAGGCGGTTGGCTTCGAGACCGTTCCTAGCGCATTCGCGAGGCTTTTGCAGCCGGATCGTGACGGAACATCCGAAACAACGACATTTCCGGAGACCGATATGGTTCGCTTCGCCGCCCTCGCCCTTGCCTCCGCCTCGCTTGCAGCAGCCGCCTCCGCGCCCGCAATGGCCCAGGATGCGCCCGCCCGCCAGAACTTCGCGGCCTGCACGACCCAGCAGGATCTCGAGCAGATCCTCAACAGCGACGGTCAGCTGATGCCGGACGGCTGCCGCAGCCTGTCGATCACACCGGTGCGCAGCGAGAACGGCACGCTGTGCGTCATCGACTTCTCCGGCGAGAGCCAGGGCGTCTTGCAGAACCTGCGCGATGCGGCGTCGCCGGACCAGTGGTGGGTCCAGTGCGACAGCCTCATCGAAAACGCCGGCTGACCGATGTTCTTCGACAGCTGGTACGACCTCTGGCGCATCATCGTCGTCGGCATCCTCGCCTATGTGGGGCTGGTGTTCCTGCTCCGGGTCACCGGCAAGCGCACGCTGTCGAAGATGAATGCCTTCGACCTGGTGGTGACGGTGGCGCTCGGTTCGACGCTGGCGACGGTGCTGCTGAGCAGCGACGTGTCGCTGGCGGAGGGTCTCCTCGCCTTCGTGCTGCTCTGCGGCCTGCAATATGCGGTGGCGACCGCCTCAGTGCGGTCGGACCGTTTCCAGTCGATCATCAAGGCAAAGCCGTCGCTGCTTTTCCATAATGGTCGTTTCATCGGTCCGATGCTGCGGGAAGAACGGGTGACGGAGGAGGAAATCCTCGCTGCCGTGCGCAGCCAGGGCCATGTCGATCTCGACAAGGTCCTGGCCGTGGTGCTGGAGACCGACGGCTCGTTCAGCGTGCTGACCGGCTCAAGCGCTTCCGGCAGCAGCGCGCTGCGGACCGTGACGGGCGAGACCGGCACTGCCTGACGCCGGCGCCGATGCACGGTATTTTCGTCAAGTCTTAACCATCCCCAGCAATTGCGCCCGGGCTGCGGCCGGGAAGCACCACAATTTAAGCTTTGCTGCCCAGGGTCGGTGGCTTCCGACGTCCCCGGACGTCTCGACGCCTGAGACTGTGCGATGGCTCTGCCAACTCCGACGGTTCTTCGCCGCAACGCGCTGCTGATGCTCGTCCTGATGGGCCTTGGCGCTTGCGCTTCGGGGCCGCGCCTGCGGCCGATGACGGCGCATGAATGCATGACGCGGGTGATGTATTTCGAATCGAACCGCTCGAGCCAGGACGGGATGCTGGCGGTCGGCACGGTGGTGATGAACCGGATGGAGAGCGGCCTCTACCCGAAGACCGTCTGCGGCGTCGTCGGCCAGAAGAAGCAGTTCGCGCCCGGCGTTCTCTCCAAGCCCATGGCGAAGGGCAAGGACCTCGCCTCCAAGATGGCGACGCGCGTGCTGCGCGGCGAACGCCATCCGGGGGTGCGCAAGGCGATGTTCTTCCACACCGCCGGCATGACCTTCCCCTACACCAACATGCACTACCAGATCGTCGCCGGCGGCAATGCCTTCTACGAGAAGCGCAAGAACGCCCGGCGCGTGTCCGACCCGCCGTTCCGCAACCCGCAAGAGCGGGCCGCCGCCCGCGAGGCGCCGCGCAGCGTCAGCTATAGCGAAACGCGGGCACCGGCGCCGCGCCCGGTCGCGGTGCGGCAGCAGGCCCCTGCCCCAAGCACGCCATCAAATCAGCTCGAGCCGATGTCGGTAGAGGACCTGATCCTGCTCAACGGCGGCTGATCCGGAACGAGCGATCCCGCGTCCGGGCGGCCTCCGCCATCAGCTCGACTGGCCGCCATGCACCGCGTCGTAGGCGGCGATGGCCCGGTCGGCCCGGGTCCGGACCGTGCGCGCGTCGTCGCCCGGCCGGTAGAGCGAGGAGCCGAGGCCGAAATGCCGGACCCCGATCCGCGCATAGGCGGGAAAGTCGGCTTCCGACACGCCGCCGACGGCGCCGACCGGCAGATCGGCCGGCAGTACGGCGCGGATCGCCGCGATGCCGGCGGGGCCGAGGACGCTCGCCGGGAAGAATTTAAGCGCCGAAGCGCCCGCGGCGGCTGCCGCCAGCGCTTCGGTCGGCGTGAACACGCCGGGCATCGTCACCATGCCGTGGTGAGCGGCGCGGGCAAGCACTTCCCTGTCGACATTCGGGCTGACCAGCAGCCGCCCGCCGGCTTCCGCCAGCCGGTCCACCGATACCGTATCGAGCACCGTGCCGGCGCCAATCAGGAGGCCGGGCGGCGCAATCCGCGCGGCGGCCGCGATGGAGCGGAACGGCTCCGGCGAGTTCAAGGGGATCTCGATCGCCTCGAACCCCGCCTCGATGAGGGTCGCGACGATGCTCTCGCAATCGGCCGGCGGCAGGCCGCGCAGGATCGCCACGAGATCGCGCCGCAGCGCCGGCCAGGCGACAGGTTTGGTCAAGACAATATCTCCCGGGAGCAGGCAAGCAGCCCCGCCTTCACGGCGTGCTCGGCATCCTCGGGCTCCACTGCCATTTCCGCCGCCTCTGCCGCAAGCCGATAAACCTCCAGCAGCGGACCGGAGGCCACCAGGGTCATGCGGTCGATCCCGCCGAACCGGCTTCGCGCCCCGGCAAATTCCAGCCCTACGAGGAGACCCGAGAGCGCTGCACCGCCGTCGCCGCTGTCCCCCACGCCGAGCAACCCGCCGGCGCGGATGGCGAACAGCCGGTTGGTGAACTCGGCCGGCCGTTCCAGCCCGGCGAGAAAAGCCGCGCGGAACCGATCGGGGTCGAAGGGCGCGGCGGGATCGGCCACCGAGTGCTTGAGGATCGTGTGGCCGCTGGCGGCGGCGAAGAGGTCACCGGTGACGAAGGTGGCGAAGCGCTCGATGTGGCCATCGCCGAGAACCACCCATTTCGAGTGGGTGCCCGGCAGGCAGACGATCTGCGTTTGCGACCGCTCGGGCAGGCCGAGCAGTTGAGTCTCCTCGCCGCGCATGACGTCCGGCGCTTCGCCGAGCCGCTGCGCCACGCCGGGGAGGATGTAGACCGGTCGGGGATGACCCGGCACATGGCACGCTTTGGCGGCGATGGCCGCCACACTCGCCGGCGTATCTGCATACGGCGCCTCGACCCAGCCCTGGCGGGCGCCGACCATGCCGCAGGCGACGACCGGCAAATCGGCGGGCGCTTTCAGCGCCGCGAGATGCGCTTCGAGGATCGCGGCGAAGCTGTCCGGACCGGCAGCCAGCATCCCCTCCTCGCTCCGCCGCTCGGAAAGCACGGTCCCAGCCTCGTCCACCAGCCACAGGCGGAAGCTCGACGTGCCCCAGTCGACGAGGGCGCAGAAGGGGCTCAATGCCTATCCCCGGCACGGTCGTGTAACGGCTCGACGATGTGCCGGCGGCCCAGCATGAAGGCGTCCGCCACGTGCCGGAGCGGTGACACGTCGACATCCGATTCCCGCGCCGCAATGAGCTCGGCGAAGCGGGCGTAGATTCCGTCATATTCGGCCTCGGGCGCCTCGCTCACCACCCCATTATCGATGGCAAGGGATGCGCCGCCGGAGGACAGGATGAGCTTCCCCGCATCGGTCTCGACCGCGATATCCCAGGTCTGCGGCCCGGTCTGCCGCCAGTCGAAGAGCGCCTCGGCAGTCACGTCGGAAGGACCCTGGAAACTGAGCCGCGCCGCGATCGGCGCCGCGCGGTTCTCTGGGAAGGACAGTTCGGCTCCGGTGAGCCAGATCGGCACCGGCAGGATTCGCGTGAGGATCGACAGCGCGTTGATGCCGGGGTCGAAGACGCCGAGCCCGCCCGGCTCCCAGATCCAGTCCTGGCCGGGATGCCAGTGGCGCACGTCCTCCATCCAGTCGATGCGGACCGAGCGGATCGTCTTGCCCGCCAGCCAGTCGCGCGCCGGCTCGACACCGGGCGCAAAGCGCGAATGCCAGGTGGCGAAGAGGGTGACGCCGCTCGCGTCGGCGATCCGCGTCAGGTTCTCGATCTCCGACAACGTCGCGCCCGGCGGCTTCTCGAGCAGAACATGCTTGCCGCGCCCCAGCGCCTCCGCGGCGATGGCGTGCCGGGCCTGCGGCGGCATGCACAGCGCCACTGCCTCGATCTTCGGCATCGCGTCGAACATCTCGGCCGCCGTCGCGAAGTTTTCGACGCCGTCGAGACGCGCGTTGCGGCTGGCCGCCGCGACCAGCCGGAAAGCCGGGTTGCGGGCGATCGACGGCAGGTGCTGGTCGCGCGCGATCTTGCCGACGCCGACGATGGCGAGCGCTGTCGGAGCCGTCATTCAGTGCCTTCCCCTGCTCGCCCCGCCATTGTCAGGCGCGGTTCTTGTTGTAGACGTCGAAGATGACGGCGAGCAGCAGGACGAGACCCTTGATCACCTGCTGGTAGTCGATGCCGATGCCGAGGATCGACATGCCGTTGTTCATCACGCCCATGATGAAGGCGCCGATCACCGCGCCGACGATGGTGCCGACGCCGCCCGACATCGACGCGCCGCCGATGAAGACCGCGGCGATGACGTCGAGCTCGAAGCCGAGCCCGGCCTTCGGCGTCGCGGTGTTCAGCCGGGCGGCGAAGACCAGGCCGGCCAGCGCCGCGAGCATGCCCATGTTAGCGAAGGTGAGGAAGGTCAGCCGCTCGGTCTTGATGCCCGAGAGCCTTGCAGCCTTCTCGTTGCCGCCCAGCGCATAGACGCGCCGGCCGATCGTCGTCTTCGAGGTGACGAAGGAATAGACCCCGATCAGGAGCGCCATGACGATGAGCACGTTGGGAAAGCCGCGGAAGGTCGCGAGCAGCCAGCAAAGATAGAGGATCGCGCCGGCCAAGATGACGTTCTTGGCGAGGAAGAAGCCGAGCGGTTCGTCGTCGTGGTCGTCCGATCGGTTGCGCAGGCGGGAGCGGAGCGCGAGGGTCAGCATCGTGCCGGCAAGGAGGATGCCGAGGAACAGCGACAGGAGGTTGATGCCGTCGCCGCCGAAGATGTCCGGCAGGAAGCCCGAGGAGATCAGCTGGAAGCCGCGGGGGAACGGGCCGACCGACTGGCCGGCCAGCAGCCAGAGTGTCAGCCCCTTGAAGACCAGCATGCCGGCCAGCGTCACGATGAAGGACGGAATGCGCCAATAGGCGATCCAGTAGCCCTGCATCGCGCCGATCGCCGCGCCGACGGCAAGGCAGATGAAGCCGGCGATGAGATAGTTCATGTCCCACTGCACGATCATCACCGCCGCGAGCGCGCCGACGAAGCCCATGACCGAGCCGACCGACAGGTCGATATGGCCGGCGACGATGACCAGCAGCATGCCAAGTGCCATGATGATGATGTAGCTGTTCTGCAGCACCAGGTTGGTGAGGTTCACCGGCTTCAACAAGATGCCGTCGGTCATCACCTGGAAGAACGCCATGATGACGATCAGCGCGATCAGGATGCCGTATTCGCGCATGTGCCGGCGGATGAAGCCGGCCGAGACGGCGGCACGCCGTTCGGGCTTTTCGAGCGGCACCGGGCTGTGGGTCGCTTCCTGGGACATGGCTGATCCTCAGTTCCTGTGGCCGGCGCGGATGATCGTCGCCATGATCTTTTCCTGCGAGGCATCGGCTGTCGCCATCTCGCCGGCGAAGCGGCCCTCGTTCATGACGTAGAGCCGGTCGGTGATGCCGAGCAGCTCGGGCATCTCGGAGGAGATCACGACGATCGCCTTGCCGCTGGCGGCAAGCTCCGCGATGATCGCGTAGATCTCGTATTTCGCGCCGACGTCGATGCCGCGCGTCGGCTCGTCGAGGATCAGCACTTCCGGCCCGGCGAACAGCCATTTGGCCAGGACGACCTTCTGCTGGTTGCCGCCGGAGAGATTGACGACTTCCTGGCCGACGCTCGAGCTCTTGATGCGGATCCGGTCGCGATAGTCGCGCGCCACGGCAAGCTCCCGCCCCTCGTCGACGACGATGCCATTCGAGATGCCGGCCAGACGGGCGAGCGGGATGTTGCGCCGGATCGTCTCGTCGAGGACGAGCCCGTAGGTCTTGCGATCCTCGGTGGCGTAGCAGAGGCCGGCGGCGATCGCCTTCGAGACGGTGGAGAGGTCCACCGGCTTCCCGTGGATCTTCGCCGCGCCGGAAATGCCGACCCCGTAGGAACGGCCGAAGAGGCTCATCGCCAGTTCGGTGCGCCCGGCGCCCATCAGCCCGGCGATGCCGACGACCTCGCCGCGCCTGACGTGGAAGCTGACGCCGTCGACGACCTTGCGGTCGCTGTGCAGCGGGTGGTGGACCGTCCAGTCCGCCACCTCGAACACTGTCTCGCCGATCGCCGGATGGCGCGGCGGGTAGCGGTCGGTGAGGCTGCGGCCGACCATGTCGCGGATGATCGCCGCCTCGCTGACGTCCTTGCCATCGAGGGTCGAGACGGCTGCGCCGTCGCGCAACACGGTGATCGTGTCGGCGACCCTGGCGATCTCGTTCAGCTTGTGGGAGATCAGGATCGAGGCGATGCCGCGCGCCTTGAACTCCAGGAGGAGCTTCAGCAGCGCCTCGGAATCGGTCTCGTTGAGGCTGGAGGTCGGCTCGTCGAGGATCAGGAGCTTGACCTCCTTCGACAGCGCCTTGGCGATCTCGACCAGCTGCTGCTTGCCGAGGCCGAGATCGGTCACCCGCGTCTGCGGCGTTTCCTTGAGGCCGACGCGCTTGAGCAGGTCGCGGGTGCGCGCGAAGGTGGCCGACCAATCGATGACGCCGCGGCTTGCCTGCTCGTTGCCGAGGAAGATGTTCTCGGCGATCGACAGCAGCGGCACCAGCGCCAGCTCCTGATGGATGATGATGATACCGAGGCGCTCGGAATCGGCGATGCCGGAGAAACGGCACTCCTCGCCCTGGAAGCTGATCGAGCCCTCGTAGGAGCCGTGCGGATAGACGCCGGACAATACCTTCATCAGCGTCGACTTGCCGGCGCCGTTCTCCCCGACCAGCGCGTGGATCTCGCCCTCGGCCACCTTCAGGCTGACGTCGTCGAGCGCGACGACGCCGGGAAAGGTCTTGCTGATGCCGTGCATCTCGAGGATGGTCGTCATGGTGGTTCGGTCCGGAGGGTGCGGTGCGGACAGGCCGGTGCCGCGGCTGGAGCCACGGCACCGAAAAGCGTGGCGCCTTGCGGCGCTACTGGATCTGCTCGGTGGTGTAGTAGCCGCTGTCGACGAGCGCCTCGGTGATGTTGTCCTCGGTCACCAGCACCGGCTTCAGGAGGTAGGACGGCACCACCTTGACGCCGTTGTCGTAGGTCTCGGTGTCGTTGACCTCGGGCTCCTCGTCGCTGAGCAGCGCGTCGACCATCGCGACGGTCACCTTGGCGAGTTCGCGCGTATCCTTGAAGATCGTCGAGGACTGCTCGCCGGCGAGGATCGACTTCACCGAGGGGATCTCGGCGTCCTGGCCGCTGACCACCGGCATTTCGAGATCGCCCGAGCCGTAGCCGACGCCCTTCAGCGACGAGAGGATCCCGATCGACAGGCCGTCATAGGGCGACAGCACGGCATCGACCTGATCGTCGGTGTAGTGGGCGGAGAGGAGGTTATCCATGCGGGCCTGGGCGACCGAGCCGTCCCAGCGCAGCGTGCCGACCGTGTCCATGCCCATCTGGCCGCTCTTGACCACGAGCTTGCCGGAATCGATGTGCGGCTGCAGCACGCTCATCGCGCCATCATAGAAGAAATAGGCGTTGTTGTCGTCGGGCGAGCCGCCGAACAGCTCGATGTTGAACGGGCCTTCCTCGTTCTTGAGATCGAGCGCGTCGACGATCGACTGGGCCTGCAGCACGCCGACCTGGAAATTGTCGAAGGTCGCGTAATAGTCGACGTTCTCGGAGTCGCGGATCAGCCGGTCATAGGCAACCACCGGGATATCGGACGCGGCCGCATTGGCGAGCACGTTCGACAGCGTGGTGCCGTCGATCGAGGCGATGACCAGCGCCGAGACGCCCTTGGTCACCATGTTCTCGATCTGCGCCAGCTGGTTCGGGATGTCGTCCTCGGCATATTGCAGGTCGGTCGCGTAGCCGGCCGCCTCGAACTGCTCGACCATCGAATTGCCGTCGGCGATCCAGCGGGCCGAGGATTTGGTCGGCATGGCGATGCCGATCGTGCCCTTGTCCTGGGCGAGCGCGCCGGTCGGCAGCGCGAACGCCATCGCGGCGGCTGCCAGTCCTGCCATCAAGGTCTGCGTCATTCTCATGGTCAATTTCCTCCCTGACCGTCTGCCGGCGCTGGGGCGCGCCGGCCTCGATGTGGTTCATCCCGCAACGACCGCGTCGCGCTCCCCGTCCGGATGTCTTGCTGAATCGGCGATCTCGCTGCCGGCCTCCCCACCGGGCGCGTAGAGGGCCATTACGACGTCGTCGAAGGCGCTCTCGATCAGTCGCCGCATGAAGAGTTCCGACGCCTCGCCGTCGCCGGCGACGATCGCGTCGCGCACCCGGCCGTGCTGGCGCACCGTCTCGTCCTGCGGGTTCTGCCGCCAGGACAGCGAAAACGAGATCGACAGGCTGCGTTCGATCATCGCGCCGAGCGAGACCAGCATCGGATTGCCGGTGGCCTCCAGGACGACGCGGTGAAAGGCGAGATCGGCGGCGATCAGGGCGGGCGAGCCGCGCGGGTTGTCGCGCATGCCGTCCAGCGCCTCCCCCAGCCGCCGCGCCTGGTCGGGCGTGATACGCTGCGAGGCGAGGCGCGCGGCGGCCGGCTCGTTGATCAGCCGCATCTCGTAGAGCCCGTCGATGAAGGGCCGCCCGAAGGCCGTGGTGACGTGCCAGCCCATCACGTCGGGGTCGAGCATGTTCCACTCGATCCGCTCGCGCACCTTCGTTCCGACCTTGGGACCGACGCTGATCAGGCCCTTGGCGACGAGATGGCGGATCGCCTCGCGCACCACGGTCCGCGACACGCCGTACTGGGTCTGGAGTTCCTTTTCGGTCGGAAGCACTTCGCCGCAGGCGAGCACGCCCGAGGTGATCTTGCGGCCGAATTCCGCCGCCAGTGCCACCGTCCGGTTCGACCGCTTCGGGCCGATCGCCGCTTCCGCCTGCATCTTAAAAGTGGCCTCCCGCCCTCCACAATGATCGTATCAATGCGGGAAGATCTGCCGGCTGACAAGGGGGTGCTGCGGCATCGCGCCGCCGAAGATCGTACGATCACCGGTTTTCACGTTGCTTATGCCCGGACGCGCGTCGGCAAGACGTTGAACGATGCGGCATTTAATGTATACGTCATGCAAATGTCGCAGGTCCGCTCGGGCGGTGCGACGGGACGTTCCGGAGATACGATGACCCAAGACAAGACGGCGAACCGCCTTCGATCCCGCGCCTGGTTCGACAATCCGTCCAATCCGGACATGACCGCGCTCTATCTGGAACGCTACCTGAACTTCGGCCTCAGCCTGGAAGAGCTGCAGTCGGGCCGGCCGATCATCGGCATTGCCCAGACCGGCTCCGACCTCTCGCCCTGCAACCGTCACCACCTGGAACTTGCCAAGCGGGTCCGCGAAGGGATCCGCGAGGCCGGCGGCATCGCCATCGAGTTTCCGGTTCACCCGATCCAGGAGACGGGAAAGCGCCCCACCGCCGGGCTCGACCGCAACCTCGCCTATCTCGGCCTGGTCGAGATTCTCTACGGCTATCCGCTCGACGGCGTGGTGCTGACGATCGGCTGCGACAAGACCACGCCGGCCTGCCTGATGGCGGCGGCGACCGTCAACATCCCGGCCATCGCGCTGTCGGTCGGGCCGATGCTGAACGGCTGGTTCCGCGGCGAGCGCACCGGCTCGGGCACGATCGTCTGGAAGGCCCGCGAGCTGATGGCGACGGGCGAGATCGACTACCAGGGCTTCATCAAGCTCGTCGCCTCCTCGGCGCCGTCCACCGGCTACTGCAACACGATGGGCACGGCGACGACGATGAACTCGCTGGCCGAGGCGCTCGGCATGCAGCTGCCGGGCTCGGCGGCGATCCCGGCGCCCTACCGCGACCGCCAGGAGATCAGCTATCTCACCGGCAAGCGCATCGTCGACATGGTGCACGAGGACCTGAAGCCCTCGGACATCCTGACGCGCGAGAACTTCATCAACGCCATCCGCGTCAATTCGGCGATCGGCGGCTCGACCAACGCGCCGATCCACCTCAACGCGCTTGCCCGCCATGTCGGCGTGGAGCTGTCGATCGACGACTGGCAGACCTATGGCGAGGAGATCCCGCTGCTGGTCAACCTGCAGCCGGCGGGCGAATATCTCGGCGAGGACTACTACCACGCCGGCGGCGTGCCGGCGGTGGTCAACCAGCTGATGACGCAGGGGCTGATCCATGAGGACGCGCCGACCGTCAACGGACATTCGATCGGCGACAATTGCCGCGGCGCGCGGATCGAGGACGAGAAGGTGATCCGGCCGTTCGACCAGCCGATCGTGCAACATGCGGGCTTCCGCGTGCTGCGCGGCAATCTGTTCGATTCCGCCATCATGAAGCTGTCGGTGATCTCGCCGGAGTTCCGTGAGCGCTATCTCTGCAATCCGGGCGACCCGATGGCCATCGAGGGCGTCGCCGTCGTGTTCGACGGGCCCGAGGACTACCACGCCCGGATCGACGACCCGGCGCTCGCCATCGACGAGCATTCCGTCCTGTTCATGCGCGGCGCCGGCCCGATCGGCTATCCGGGCGGCGCCGAAGTGGTGAACATGCGCGCGCCCGATTACCTCCTGAAGCGTGGCATCCACTCGCTGCCCTGCGTCGGCGACGGACGCCAGTCCGGCACGTCCGGCTCGCCGTCGATCCTCAATGCCTCGCCCGAGGCGGCGGCGGGCGGCGGCCTCGCGATCCTGCGGACCGGCGACCGGGTGCGGCTCGATCTCGAGCGTGGCACGGCCGACATGCTGGTTCCCGAGGAAGAGATCGCGGAGCGTCGCCGCGATCTGGAGGCAGCCGGCGGCTATTCGTATCCGGCCCACCAGACGCCATGGCAGGAGATCCAGCGCAGCTTCGTCTCGCAGTTCGAGACCGGCGCGGTGCTGGAAAACGCCGTCGCCTACCGGCAGATCGCCCAGGGCGGCGTCGACGGCAAGAACCCGCTTGTTCCGCGCGACAACCACTGAACCCGTGACGCCAGCACGAACAGGAAGCAAGACATGAGCAAGCGCCTCGAGGGCAAGATCGCCGTCTGCACCGCCGCCGGCCAGGGCATCGGCCGCAAGGTCGCCGAGACCTTCCTGAGCGAGGGCGCGACGGTCTTTGCCTCCGATCTCGACGAGAGCAAGCTCGATGGCCTCGACGGCTTCGGCGACGTGCGCACTATGGCGCTGGACGTGACCAACAGCGAGGCCGTCGCGGCCTATCTCGCCGGGGTGGAGACGCCGGACATCCTGTTCAACTGCGCCGGCTACGTCCATCACGGCACGGTGCTCGACTGCGACGAGAAGGCCTGGGACTTCTCCTTCGACCTCAACTTGAAATCGATGCACCGGACGATGTCGGCGGTGCTGCCGCGCATGGTCGAGAAGGGCGGCGGCTCGATTATCAACATGTCTTCGGCGGCATCCTCCATCAAGGCGGCGCCCAACCGCTACGTCTACATGGCGACCAAGGCGGCGGTCATCGGCCTGACCCGCTCGGTCGCCATCGACTTCATCCGCAGCGGCATCCGCTGCAACGCCATCTGCCCCGGCACGATCGAATCGCCGTCGCTGGAGGGACGCATCGAGGAACTCGGGAGAACCGTCGGCGGCACCGACAAGGCCCGCACGATGTTCATCGAGCGCCAGCCGATGGGCCGCCTCGGCACGCCGGAGGAGATCGCGCATCTTGCCGTCTATCTCGCCTCCGACGAAAGCCGCTTCACCACCGGCACGACGCAGCTGATCGACGGCGGCTGGTCGCTCTAGGGCACCGCTTGCAGGCAGGGAGGAACACGATGCGCATTTTGATACTGGGCGCCGCCGGCATGGTGGGACGCCGGCTCATCGCGGCGCTCTGCGCCGAGGGCAGCATGGAGGGCCAGGCGATCACGGCGATCGACGCCTTCGACGTGGTCGCCGCCGACCTGCCGCCCTGCGACGGGGTCACCATCAACTCGACCGCCGGCGACATCGCCGACCGGGCCACCGTGGAGGCGCTCGTCGCCGAACGGCCGGAAGTGATCTTCCACCTTGCCGCCATCGTCTCCGGCGAGGCCGAGGCGGATTTCGAGAAGGGCTACCGGATCAATCTCGACGGCATGCACCATCTGCTCGAGGCGATCCGCCAGACCGGCGGGGCGTACCGGCCGCGGCTGGTGTTCACCTCGTCGATCGCGGTGTTCGGTTCGCCCTTCGAGGCGCAGATCACCGACACCTTCCTCTGCGCCCCGCTGACCAGCTACGGCACCCAGAAGGCGATCTGCGAGCTGCTGCTGTCGGACTATACCCGCAAGGGCTTCGTCGACGGGGTGGCGATCCGCCTGCCGACCATCGTCGTGCGGCCCGGCAAGCCCAACAAGGCGGCGTCCAGCTTCTTCTCCGGCATCATCCGCGAGCCGCTGGCCGGGCACGAGGCCGTTCTCCCCGTCGACGACGAGGTGCGCCACTGGGTGGCGAGCCCCGCCGCCGCCGTCGGCTTCCTGCTGCACGCGGCCACCATGGACACCGACATGCTGGGGCACCGCCGGGCGCTGAGCATGCCGGGCCTGTCGGTGACGATCGCCGAGATGATCGAGGCGCTGCGCGAGGTCGCCGGCGAGGAGGTCGTTGCCCGGATCCGCCGCGAACCGGACGCCACGATCGAGAAGATCGTCGCCGGCTGGCCGCGCGACTTCGATGCCAGGCGCGCCACCGAGGCGGGCTTTACCGCTGATACCGACTTCGCCAGCATCATCCGCGCCCATATCGCCGACGAAGCGGCGCGGGGCGCGTGACGATGGCCGGCGACCAGACGCAGACCCGAATAAGGCAGAATTGATGACAGATCGTCCCCGCATCGGCTTCGTCGGCGTCGGCCTGATGGGCCATGGCATGGCCAAGAACATCGTCGAGGCCGGCTATCCCCTGACGGTGCTCGCCCACAGGAACCGCGAGCCGGTCGAGGACCTCAAGAAGCGCGGCGCGGCGGAAGCGGGCGGCGTCGAGGAGCTGGCCGCAGCGTCGGACGTGATCTTTCTCTGCCTGCCGGGCAGCCCGCAGGTAGAGGCGACGGTCGCCGCGATCCTTTCGGGAGAACCAGCCGGCAAGACGATCATCGACACTTCGACCAGCAACCCGGTCTCTACCCGTGCCCTCGCCGAGCGCTGCGCCGCGGCCGGCGTCACGCTGATCGACGCACCCTTGTCGCGGACGCCGAAGGAAGCCTGGGAAGGCACGCTCGACACCATGGTCGGCGCCAGCGAAGCCGATTTCGAGCGGGTGCGCCCGCTGCTCGAGACCTGGGCGGGCAAGGTGGTCCGCGTCGGCGAGATCGGCGCCGGGCACACGATGAAGCTTCTCAACAACTTCGTCTCGCTGGGCTACGCCTCGATCTATTCCGAAGCCCTGGCGATCGGCGCCAAGAACGGAATCGATGCGGCGACCTTCCACGGCGTCATCGGCGGCGGAAGGATGGATTGCGGCTTCTACCAGACCTTCATGCAATACGTCGTCGGCCGGGATCGCGACGCGCACAAGTTCACGCTGCGCAACGCCCACAAGGACATGCGCTACGTGGTTTCGCTGGCCAACGAGAGCGGCATCGCCTCGCATGTCTCCTCGACCGTCAAGAACGGCCTCGCGACGGCGGAATCGCTCGGGCGCGGCGACGACTTCCTGCCGATGCTGTCGGACGTGGTCGCGGAACTGAACGGCATCAGGCGCACGGACCGTTGAAAGGCTTGCGAGGCGATGGGCAGAGGAAGACGACACTGACGAAACCCGATGCTCCCGGTGACGACGGCCGCGCGCGCGTTCGCGGCAACGGCGGTTCGCGCCCACGGCCGAGCCTGCAGGGCGTTGCCTCCATGCCGGCGCGCGAGCGGGCGTATCGCGAGCTGAAGTTCCGGATCCTCGAGGGCCGCCTGCCGCCGGGCACGACGCTGCTGGAGACCGAGGTCGCCGCCCTTTTGTCGATGAGCCGGACGCCGATCCGCGAGGCACTGATCAAGCTCGACGAGGAAGGCCTGGTCCGGGTGCGGCCGCGCCACGGGGTGACCGTGCGGTCGCAGTCGCTCGACGACCTCGCCGAGATCTACGAGGTGTTTTCGGCGCTCGAAGTGGTCGCCGCGCGGCTTCTGGCCCGGCGCGGCCTGTCGGAAGCGGAGATCGAGCGGCTGCACGGGCTGATGGCGCAGATGGAGCGCGCGACCAAGCGCGACGACATCGCGCAATGGTCGCAGCTCGACGACAATTTCCATGCCGAGATCGTCGCCCTGTGCGGCAACAGCCGGCTGCAGACGACGCTCCGGCAATACTGGGACCAGCAATATCGCGCCCGTATGGCGATCGTGCCGCTGCGCCCGCGCCCGTCGCAGTCGGACGACGAGCACCGGGCGATCGTCGCGGCGATCGCCGCGCAGGACAGCGACGAGGCCGGACGGCTGCACCAGCTGCACCGCGACCGCACCGACCAGCAGGCGCTGGCGCTGCTGCGGTTGCAGGCGGGACCGGCCGCGCAGGATGTGGCGGAAGAATAGACGGACGCCCGGCAGGCGCAATGTATACATTGTGCCTGAAGGCTCGCTGTGGGATGAGCCAGGCTGGACTTGAGGGAGGGAAGAAGATGAACAGGATCGATCTCGAAGGGCGGACGGCGGTCATCACGGGCGGCGCGCGCGGCATCGGCCTTGCAACCGCCGAACGCGTGATTGCCAGCGGCGGCTCGGTGGTGATCTGGGACGTCGACGGCGCCGCGATCGAGGCTGCGGTGGCGGAGCTCGGCGACAGGGCGACCGGCCGGCCGGTGGAACTCACCGACGCCGCTGCGGTGGAGGAAGCAGCCCGCGCGGCCGGGCGCATCGACATCCTCGTCAACAATGCCGGCATCACCGGCGGCAACGGCAAGACCTGGGAACTGAGCCCGGAGATCTGGCGCAAGACCGTCGAGGTCAATCTCGTCGCGCCGTTCCTGACCAGCCGCGCGGTCGTGCCGCTGATGCTGGCGAACGGCTACGGGCGCATCGTCAACGTCGCCTCGATCGCCGGCAAGGAGGGCAATCCCAATGCCTCGCACTATTCGGCGTCGAAGGCCGGGCTGATCGGCCTGACCAAGTCGCTCGGCAAGGAGCTCGCCGGCACCGGCATCCTGGTCAACTGCATCACCCCGGCGGCGGCGCGCACGGCGATCTTCGACCAGATGAGCCAGGAGCACATCAACTACATGCTGTCGAAGATCCCGCTCGCCCGCTTCGTCGAGCCGGCGGAAGTCGCCGCGATGATCGTCTGGCTGGCGTCGGAGGATTGTTCCTTCTCGACCGGCGCCGTGTTCGACATTTCCGGCGGCCGCGCCGTCTACTGATCCGGGCGCCCGTCGCCGCCACGAGGAGAACCGCCATGGCCATCGCGCATGTGACGCTGATCGGCACCGGCCTGATGGGCGCGCCCATGGCCCGCAACATCGCCAAGGCCGGCTTCGCCGTCACGGTCTGGAACCGGACGCTCGCCAAGGCCGAGGCGCTGGCCGACGTCGCGACGGTCGCCAGCGATCCCCGCGCGGCGGTCGCCAACGCCGACGCGGTGATCACCATGGTCGACAATTCGCCGGTGGTGACGGAGATCTATTTCGGCAGCGAGGGGGTGGTGGAGGCCGCACCCGAGGGCACGCTGTTCATCGACATGTCGTCGATCCAGCCTGCCGTCGCCCGCGACCACGCCGCCGCCATCGAGGGCGCCGGGCGCCGCCATCTCGACGCGCCGGTCTCCGGCGGCGAGAAGGGCGCGATCGAGGGGACGCTGGCGATCATGGCCGGCGGGCGCCAGGACGATTACGACGACGCAGAGCCCCTGCTGGCGGCGATGGGCCGGCCGACCCTCGTCGGCGTGCACGGCGCCGGCCAGGTCGCCAAGCTCGCCAACCAGGTGATCGTCGCGGTGACGATCGGCGCCGTCTCGGAAGCCATGCTGCTGGCACAGGAAGGCGGCTGCGACCCGGCGGCATTGCGCACGGCGCTGATGGGCGGCTTTGCAACCTCGCGCATCCTCGATCTCCACGGCGAGCGCATGGCCGAGCGCAACTGGGTGCCGGGCGGGCCGCTGGCGCTGCAGCTGAAGGATATCGACAACGCGCTGGAAGTCGCCCGCGCCGCGGGCCTTAGGCTGCCGCTGACGGAGGTCGCGCGCGACGCGTTCCACGCCCTGACACACGAGATGGACATGGGGCGCCACGACCACGCCGCCTATCTGCGCTGGCTGGAGGCGATCAATCCCGGCAAGCGGTTGGGCTCGGGTCCGGACCGGGAACCGCCGCTGGCCGGATAGCCGGCTTAGCGCCGCCGGGACGGCCTGGAACTATGTCTGCGGCTCGTCGCCCGGCAGGGTGATCCCCGGAAACACCTTGATCACCGCGCTGTCGTCGAGCTGGCCGTAGCCGGCCTGGCTGGCGGTGGCGAACATCGCGTAGGCGGTGGTCGCCAGCGGCAACGGGAATTGCATCGACAGGCCGGTCTCGGTGACGAGGCCGAGATCCTTGACGAAGATGTCGACCATCGAATGCGGCGTGTAGTCGCCGTCGACGACGTGGCGCATGCGGTTCTCGAACATCCAGGAGTTGCCGGCCGCGTGGGTGACGACGTCGTACATCGTCTCCAGCGGAATGCCCGCCTTGGCGGCGAGCGCCATCGCCTCGGCACCGGCGGCGATGTGGACGCCCGCGAGCAACTGGTGGATGATCTTGACCGTCGCGCCGTCGCCGATCGTCTCTGAGATGCGGTAGACCTTGCCGGCGACCGCATCGAGCACCGGCTGCAGCGCGTCAAACACCGAAGCGGGCCCCGCTGCCATCACCGTCATGTCGCCGGCGGCGGCCTTCACCGGCCCGCCCGAGACCGGCGCGTCGAGCATCGTCAGCCCTGCCTCGGCGAGGTCGGCGGCGATGGCTTTCGCGTCGGCGACGGAGATCGTCGCGGAGACCATGACGGGCGTTCCGGGCTTCAGGTGCGGGGCAATCCCGCGCTCGCCGAACAGCGCGTCGCGGCACTGCGCGGCGTTGACCGTCAGCACGACCACCGCGTCGAGGTCGTCGGCGAAGGCACGACCGCCCGCCCCGGCCGCGACCGCGCCGGCCGCCATCAGTTCGTCGCAGGCACTGTTGCGCGGGTCGACGCCGTAGGTGGCAAGCCCCGCAGCGAGGCACGACTTGGCCGCGCCCATGCCCATCGAGCCGAGGCCGATCACCGCGACACGCATCGCCGCCTGCCCTGCCATGCCGCTATTCCTTCACGGCGCCCGTCATCGACGAGACGTAGTAGTCGACGAAGAACGAATAGAGGATCACCACCGGCAGCGAACCGAGCAGCGCGCCGGCCATCAGCGCTCCCCATTCGTATATGTCGCCGCGCACCAGCTCGGTCAAAACGCCGACTGGCACGGTCTTGTTCTCCGAGGACGAGATGAAGGTCAGCGCGTAGATGAACTCGTTCCAGGACAGGGTGAAGGCGAAGATGCCGGCCGAGATCAGCCCCGGCACCGCCAGCGGCAGCACGACCTTGGTCAGGATCTGCCAGCGCGTCGCCCCGTCGACCAGGGCGCTCTCCTCGAGCTCGAACGGGATGGTGCGGAAATAGCCCATCAGCAGCCAGGTGCAGAACGGAATCAGGAAGGTCGGATAGGTGAGGATCAGCGCCAGCCGCGAATCGAAGATGCCGACCTGGAAGACGATGAAGGCAAGCGGGATGAACAGGATCGACGGCGGCACGAGATAGGCGAGGAAGATCAGGAGCCCGGTCACGCGCGCGCCGGAGAAGCGGACGCGCTCGATGGCGTAGGCGGCGAAGACCGAGGCGGCGAGCGCGATGACGGTCGAGGCGACCGAGACCAGCATCGTGTTCCACAGCCAGCCCGGATAGGAGGTCTCGAACAGGAGATACTTGATGTGCTCGAGGGTGGGCTGCACCACCCAGAACGGGCTGTATTGCTCGTAATTGGTCAGCTGGTTGTCCGGCTTCACCGCGGTGATCGCCATCCAGTAGAACGGGAACAGCAGCACGAAGACGAATACGGCCAGCGGCAGATAGACGACGAAAATCCGTCGCGGCAGCGTGTTGAACTGGCGCATGCCCTCCGAATCGTCGCTGATCGGGGCGCGCACGCCGGCGGTGTCTTGCTGGCTCATCGGATCATCTCCTCAGTCTGCCCCGCCCTGCTGCCATTTGCGGCGCTGCAGCCCGAAGAACGAGAACAGGATGGCGGCCAGCAGGAACGGGATCATGGCCACCGCGATCGCCGCGCCCTCGCCCAGCTGGCCACCGGGGATCGCGCGCTGGAACGACAGCGTCGCCATCAGATGCGTGGCGTTGACCGGCCCGCCCCGGGTCAGGACGTAGATCAGCTGGAAATCGGTGAAGGTGAACAGCACCGAGAAGGTCATCACCACCGCGATGATCGGCGTCAGCAGCGGCAAGGTGATCTTGGTGAAGCGCTGCCACGAGGTGGCGCCGTCGAGCGCCGCCGCCTCGTTCAGCGATTGCGGGATGGTCTGCAGCCCGGCGAGCAGCGAGATGGCGACGAACGGGATGCCGCGCCAGACATTGGCGGCGATCACCGCGGCGCGGGCGTTGTTCGGATCGCCGAGGAAGTTGATCGGCGTGTCGATCCAGCCCCACTGCATCAGCACCCAGGAGATGATCGAGAACTGCGAATCGTAGATCCACCAGAAGGCCAGCGCCGACAGCACCGTCGGCACCACCCAGGGCAGGAGGATGATCGCCCGGAAGAATGTCTTGAACGGCAGATGCTCGTTGAGGATCAGCGCCAGCCATAGCCCGAGGCCGAACTTCAGCACCGAGGCGACGGTCGTGTAGAGGACCGTGTTGTAGACCGACAGCCAGAACACCGGGTCGTCGAAAAGCCAGGCGTAGTTTTCCAGCCCGATGAAGACGCCGGTGCGGCCGATCGTCGTGTCGGTGAAGCCAAGCCAGACGCCGAGAAACAGCGGATAGGTCAGGAAGCACAAGAGGAAGGCCGCCGCCGGCAGCATGAACAGGAGGCCGAGGCCGTTGCGGCTCTGCGACAGCCGCGCAAGGCGCGACGGCCGGGCGGTCGCTGTTGTGCTGGACATGGACGGGCCTCCCATCGCTGCTGCAGGCACTCGCCGGCCTGGCCGGCACGGCGGCGACGCAATGAGCGCCGCCGCCGGATAAGCGGAAAGCCCGACCGGACGGCCAGGCCTACGTCCGTCAGCGGTAGTAGCGCTGTGCCCGCCGCTCGGCGTTGGCCATGGCTTCATCGGCCGTCCGCTGGCCGGTGACCGCTTCGGCAAACATGTCGACCAGGACGTAGTCCGCCATCGTGCCGGCCGAGGCCGCCCCGAGCGGACCCGCATAGCCGTTCGGCCGCAGGGTCTCCGACGCCCGTGCGTAGGGCGCGTGGATCGGGTTCGAGGTCCAGATCGGATTGTCGGCAAAGGCCTTCAGCGGCTGGCAGCAATAGGCGCTGGCGCCCTCGATCCAGGCGTTCATCTGCTCGGCCTGGTACATGAAGTCGATATAGGCCTTGGCCGCCTGCGGGTACGCGGTGTGGCTGAAGATCGACAGGGTCGACGTCTGGTGCAGCTCGACCGGCTCGCCGAGCGGGCCGACCGGGAAGTTCACCGTGCGGATGTCCTCGGCGATCTCGGCCATGGCCGGGTCCTTGGTCGCGGCGTAATAGAGCGAGACGCCGTTGGCCGTCAGCGACACCTGGCCGGCCAGGAAGGCGCGGTTGTTGTTGATGTCGAGCCAGCTCTCGGTGCCGGGAATGAACGTCGCGTAGAGCTTCTGGGCATATTCGATCGCGGCCTTGGTCTCGGGGCTGTTGATCGTGACGTTGCCCTCTTCGTCGACCATCTTGCCGCCGTGGCTCCACAGCAGCCAATGGGCATAGTTGTTGCCGTCGCCGACCGCCTTGCCGTGCGGGAATCCGGCCGGCGTGCCCTTTTCCTTGAGCGCCGTGCAGAGCGCCAGGAAGCCGTCGGTATCGGTCGGAAACTCCTCGAACCCGGCCGCCTTCATGTGGCTGTCGCGGTAGCAGATGGCGTTGCCGATGGCGCAAAGCGGCACGGCGATGAACTTGTCGCCCTGCTTGGCGTAGCCTTCGAGACCCTCGTACCAGCCGCCATGCTGCTCGCCGAGCGCGGTGGCGAGGTCGGTCACGTCGACCAGCTTGTCGGGATACTGGAACGGATCGTCGAACCAGCTCATCACCATGTCCGGGCCGGAGCCGACATTCGCCGCGACGGCGGCCTTCGGACGCACGTCCTCCCAGCTTTCCTGGTCGATCTGCACCTGGACGCCCGTCGCGTCGGTAAAGGCCTGGGTGTTGGCGTTCCAGGCGGCTTCCTCGCCGGCGACGAACGGTACCCAGCGCAAGAGGCGCAGCGTGGCGCCCTCCTCGGGCGTGAAGCGCGCGGCGGCGTCCTGCGCCAGAGCCCTCGTGATGCCGAACCGGTCGCCCAGAGCGACACCGGCGGCGATGCCGGCAGTGCCTGCCAGCAGCGTTCTGCGATTGATCGTCATGCTGTTTCCTCCTCTTGCGCGGAAGCGTTCCGGCTTGTGCCGCCGGCGGGCTCCCGCTGCCGCCGCGGCTTTTCCTGCTGCGACCGACGCTCCCCCTCCTCCAAGGGCGCACGACGGCCGTTACGCATCAGTCCGACACACGCGCCCCCGTCTTGGCGTCGAACAGATGCACGGCATCTGCGTCGATCGAGACCATCAGCTCGTCGCCCGGGCCTTCGGTGAGACGCTCGCGGAAGACGCAGATCACCTCGGTCGCCCCGAGGCGGGCGACCACGTGCGTCTCCGAACCGGTCGGCTCGACCACCTCGATGCGCAACGGCACGTCGCCGCCGATGCGGAAGGATTCCGGTCGCACCCCGTAGATCGTCTCGCGGCCGGGCGCGGCCTGGCCCGGCCGGGCGATCGGCAGCCTGAACCCGTCGCCGGTGACGAAGCTCGTCCGGTCGTCGGGATCGGCCGCGCCCGTCAGCATGTTCATGGCCGGCGAGCCGATGAACCCGGCGACGAAGAGATTGTCCGGCCGGTCGTAGAGCTCCAGCGGCGTGCCGACCTGGGCGACGCGGCCGTCATGCATGACGACGATCTTGTCGGCCATGGTCATCGCCTCGATCTGGTCGTGGGTGACGTAGACCGTGGTGGTCTTCAGGCGCTGGTGGAGGTTCTTGATCTCGGTGCGCATCGACACGCGCAGCTTGGCGTCGAGATTGGACAGCGGCTCGTCGAACAGGAACACCTGCGGGTCGCGCACGATCGCCCGCCCCATGGCGACGCGCTGCCGCTGGCCGCCGGAGAGCTGGCGCGGATAGCGGTCGAGCAGCTGGGTGAGGCCGAGAATCTCGGCCGCCGGCTTGACCCTGGCCTCAATCTCCTCTTTCGAGGCCCGCTTCAGCATCAGCGAGAACGCCATGTTCTGGGCGACGGTGATGTGCGGATAGAGCGCGTAGTTCTGGAAGACCATCGCGATGTCGCGATCCTTCGGCGGCAGGTCGTTGACCACCCGGTCGCCGATGAGGATCTCGCCGGCACTGATGTGCTCGAGGCCGGCGAGCATCCGCAGCAGGGTCGACTTCCCGCAGCCCGATGGCCCCACGAGCACGACGAACTGGCCCTCGTCGATATCCACCGACACGCCGTGCAGCACTTCCACCGTGCCGAACGCCTTGCGGACGTCCCGGAACGTCACCGATGCCATGCGCTTCCTCACCCAAAGCGGACGTATTCTTGTCGTTGGGCGGCATACTGTCCGCTAAGCTGCGGTCGCGCAACTGCCTCCGGCAAATAATGTATACGTCGGTTACGGGCTGCTCGGAGCGGTATCCTCAGCTCTCGGTGGCAAGCTTCGGCGGCCCCTTCAGCGCCTCCTCGCCGGCATAGGCATCCGGCAGATTGGCCTCGGCCTCCTGCTCGGTCCGGTACCACTGGTTGTAGCGGTATATCACCAGCTTATCCCGGCCGAGCCCGCGCAACAGGCCGTACATCATCAGGATGATGACGAAGGCGAAGGGGAAACCCGCCACCACGGCGGCCGCCTGCAGCGCGTTGAGGCCGCCTGCCGCCAGCAGCACCGCGGCGATGCAGCCTTCGGTGATCGCCCAGAACATCCGCTGGATCTTCGGCGGGTTGGCGTCGCCGCCGGCGGTCAGCATGTCGATGACGAAGCTGCCGCTGTCGGAGGAGGTGACGAACCACATCACGATCATCACCATGATCACGCAGGAGATCACGCCGGAGAACGGGAAGAAGTCGAGCAGCGCGAAGATGGCGTTGCCGTAGCTTTCCTTCGTCGCCTCGATCAGCCCCGGATCGCCGGCGAGTTCGAGATTGAGCGCCGTGCCGCCGAAGGCGGTGAACCAGAAGAACAGGATCGACGTGGGCACCAGCAGCACGCCCAGGATGAACTCGCGGACGGTGCGGCCCCGCGAGATGCGGGCGATGAAGATGCCGACGAAGGGCGACCAGGAGATCCACCAGGCCCAGTAGAAGATCGTCCAGTCGACCTGCCAGTTGGTGCCCGAATAGGCTTCGCTCCACGTGCCGAAGGTGATCAGCCCGGCGACGTAATTGCCGACATTCTCGACGAAGCTGTCGAAGATGTAGAGGGTCGGCCCGGTGACGACGATGAAGGCGAGCAGCGCGAAGCTGAGCGAGATGTTGAGGTTGGAGATCCGCTTGATGCCGCCGTCGAGGCCGAGCATCACCGAGATCGTCGCCAGCCCGGTGATGCCGGCGATCAGCGCGATCTGCACGATCAGGCTGTCCCCCACCCCGAACACGATGCCGAGCCCGGCATTGATCTGCATGACGCCGAGCCCGAGCGAGGTGACGATGCCGAACATCGTGCCGAACACCGCGAGGATATCGACCGTATGGCCGATCGGCCCGTAGATGCGTTCGCCGATCAGCGGGTAGAGCGCCGAGCGCACCGACAGCGGCAGGCCGTTGCGGTAGTGGAAATAGGCGAGCGACAGGCCGACGATGCCGTATATCGCCCAGCCATGCAGGCCCCAGTGCAGGAACGACAGGACCATCGCCTGCTTGGCGGCCTCGATCGTCTCGGGCTCGCCCATCGGCGGCGCGAAGAAGTGGAACAGCGGCTCGGAAACCGCCCAATAGAGCAGCCCGATGCCGATGCCGGCACTGAACAGCATCGCCGTCCAGGACATGAGGCCATATTCCGGCGACTCCGTCTGGGCGCCGAGACGCACGTCGCCGAAGCGGCTGAAGGCCAGATAGATGCAGAGACCAAGCGCAAGGTTCGTCGTCAGGATCAGGAACCAGCCGAAATAGTCGGCGATACCGGCCTGCGCGCCCGTGAAGATCGTCGACGCCAGATCGTTGAACAAGGCGCCGAACACGATGAAGCCGAGGATGAGAATAGCGGAGATGGTGAAGACGGGTCGACTGACGTTCGGAAACGGCCCGAGCCGCCCGGTCTTTACCTTGGTCGCCATGCTTCACGTCCCCGTTGGTGGCCGGCGCCCGCTGCGCCCCCTTCTGCGAAGTGGCGGAGATGCCGCAAAAGCCAAGGGTTCCGACCGGGAAAGCTGTCGCAAGGGCTGTTTCGGCGTCGGTTTTCGGAAAACAGCGCCAGCAGGAGGGCGTCGCGCCCTCCGGGTGGCCGGCAGGGACGCTGATCGGATTGCCTTGGCACCGGTCGCTGTCGGTGAGCGTCTGTTCGCTCGTGCGGCAACCTGCGACCGCTAAACCGGGCGAGCAGCCACCGTGCTGCTCCAGCGGAAGCGGACAGCTCTATCGTACTTGTATTTGTTGCGCTGCAGCAAACATGACCACTCTCCATGTTGCAGGGCAATATAATGCAGCAGTCGGAGTGGCTTCATCCGAAAGTACTATAGGCGAAGCGGCTTTACTCGTGGACGATACGCGTCATCCGGTCAGGTTGGCGGCAGGCGGTCGATGCGTCGTGCCTCCGCTCATAAGGTCGGAATGGGATAATCGGGAGGTGACTAATGGCTTTTTACAAGGACGGATGGACCCGTCGTCGACTGCTGACCACCGGCGCCGGCCTCACGGCCGGCCTCGCCATGCCGCATGTCTTCACGCGCGGGGCCTGGGCGCAGGATCAGGCATTCTGCAACAACCCGTCCGGTAGCACCGTGACGCTCGGCTTCAACGTTCCGCAATCCGGCCCGTACGCGGACGAGGGTGCGGACGAGCTGCGCGCCTTCCAGCTGGCGGTCAAGCACCTGAACGGCGAAGGCGACGGCGGCATGCTGTCGACGATGCAGCCGTCCAACCTCAAGGGCAACGGCATCCTGGGCAAGAAGGTCGCCTTCGTGACCGGCGACACCCAGACCAAGTCCGACGCGGCGCGCGCCTCGGCCAAGCGGATGATCGAGGCCGACAAGGCGATCATGATCTCCGGCGGCTCGTCCTCGGGCGTCGCCGTGGCGGTGCAGTCGCTGTGCCAGGACATGGGCGTGGTGTTCATGGCCGGCCTGACCCATTCCAACGACACCACCGGCAAGGACAAGCGGCGCTATGGCTTCCGCCACTTCTTCAATGCCTACATGTCGGGCGAGGCGCTCGGCCCGATCCTCGCCGAGGAATACGGCACGGATCGCCGCGCCTACCACCTGACCGCCGACTACACCTGGGGCTGGACGCAGGAAGAGTCGATCAAGAACGCCACCGAGACGCTCGGCTGGGAAACCGTGCAGGCCGTACGCACCCCGCTCGGCGCCGGCGACTTCTCGCAGTATCTGACGCCGGTCCTGAACTCGGGCGCCGACGTGCTGATCCTGAACCATTACGGCGGCGACATGGTCAACTCGCTGCGCCAGGCCGTCACCCAGTTCGACATGCGCTCCAAGCAGGCCAACGGCAAGGACTTCCAGATCGTCGTGCCGCTGTTCTCGGAGCTCATGGCGCAGGGCGCCGGCGAAGCGGTGAAGGGCATTCTGGGCACCGCGAACTGGGACTGGAAGCTCGACAACGCCTCCACCCAGGCCTTCTCCAAGTCGTTCGGCGAGGAATTCGGCAGCCCGCCGTCGCAGGCCGCCCACACCTGCTACGTCCAGACGCTGCTCTACGCCAACGCGGCGGAGACGGCCGGCACGTTCTACCCGCCGGAGCTGATCAAGGCGCTGGAAGGCTTCGAGTTCGACGGCATGGGCAACGGTCCGACGCTCTACCGCGCCGAGGATCACCAGTGCTTCAAGGACGTGCTCGTCGTTCGCGGCAAGGAGGCGCCGACCAACCAGTTCGACCTGATGGAGATCGTCAAGGTCGTGCCGCGCGACGACGTCACCTACGACGCCTCGATATTCGGTGGCGAGCTCGGTCCATACGACGCCAAGGAATGCTGACCAGTCGCTGATATCATCCGGTCGCCGGCAGAAATTCCGGCGGCCGTTCACGTCCGAGAACAAGACGATTTCGTGCCGGCCTCAAAGGCGACGGCACCGCACGGCAACCGCAATGCCGCTCGCCAAGGGCCGCGTTCGCAGCCCCCGACGCCATGAAGCGGCAACCCACGGAGCGACCCAAGGGCACATGGACGCCATCATTCTCCAGATCCTCAACGGCCTCGACAAGGGTGGGGCCTATGCGCTCATCGCCCTCGGCCTGACCCTCATCTTCGGCACGCTCGGCGTGGTCAATTTCGCCCACGGCGCCCTCTTCATGCTCGGCGCCTTCTGCGCCGTGACCTTCTCGATGGTGCTGTCGACCTCCGAACGCGTCCGCGACGAGAGCGTCACCTTCTTCGAGGCCTACAAGGAAGTGCCCTATCTCGAGATCTGGTTCGGCGAAACCGGCCGCACGATCCTCGACTGGTCGGTGCCCCTGTCGATGCTCCTGGCGATCCCCTTCATGCTGCTGGTCGGGCTGGCGATGGAGCGGGGCCTGATCCGCTATTTCTACAAGCGCAGCCACGCCGAGCAGATCCTCGTGACCTTCGGTCTCGCCATCGTGCTGCAGGAGCTCGTCAAGCATTATTTCGGCGCCAACCCGATCCCGTTGACGGCACCACCGGCCTTCGCCGGCAGCGCCGACATCGGCCAGTGGTTCGGTGTCTCCGGCCTCAGCTATCCGATGTGGCGGATCATCTACTTCCTGTTCTCGCTCGCCGTCATCGGCGCGGTCTTCGCCTTCCTGCAGCTGACGACGTTCGGCATGGTGGTGCGCGCCGGCATGGCTGACCGCGAGACGGTCGGCCTGCTCGGCATCAATATCGGCCGCAAGTTCTCGATCGTCTTCGGCCTGGCGGCCGTCGTCGCGGGGCTCGCCGGCGTCATGTACACGCCGATCCTGTCGCCCAGCTACCATCTGGGCATGGACTTCCTGGTCCTGTCCTTCGTCGTCGTCGTTGTCGGCGGCATGGGCTCGCTGGGCGGCGCGGTGGTCGCCGGCTTCCTGCTCGGGATCCTGCAGTCCTTCTCCTCGATGACCGAAATCAAGGCCATCGTGCCGGGCATCGACCAGATCATCATCTACCTTGTCGCCGTCGTCGTCCTGCTGGTTCGCCCGCGGGGACTGATGGGCCGCAAGGGCGTCATGGAGGCCTGATCGATGAACAGCGCCATCACCTCGAACGAACTCGGCGACACGCCGCACGAGACGACCCGCAAAAGCCGGGACAGCCGGCCCTTCTTCACGACGACGATCGGCGACTTCACCTTCACCGCGCTGTTCGCGGCGGCGGTGCTGACCATGCCGATCTGGCTCGCGCCGATCGGCGCCGGCTACCCGGACATCCTGCAGAAATTCGCGATCTTCGGGATCTTCGCGATCGGCTTCAACATCCTGTTCGGCTTCTCCGGATACCTGTCCTTCGGCCACGCGGCGTTCCTGGGCACCGGGTCCTACGCCGCCGTGTGGATGTTCAAGCTCCTGTCGATGAACGCGATCTTCGCGATTCCCTTCGCGATCATCGTGGCCGGCATCTTCGCGCTGGCCATCGGCTATATCTGCCTGCGCCGGTCCGGCATCTATTTCTCGATCCTGACCCTCGCCTTCGCGCAGATGTCCTACAATCTCGCCTATTCGGTGCTGACGCCGATCACCAACGGCGAGACAGGCCTGCAGATCTCGCGGTCCGATCCGCGCCTGATCGACCGGGCCCTCGGCGAGGCCGGCGCGAGCCTGCCGTCGCCGAACTTCTTCGGCATCGAGCTGCAGGGCTATCCGGGCTTCTATTTCTGCGCGATCCTGTTGATCCTCGGCTTCTTCCTGGCGCTGCGGATCCGCAACTCGACCTTCGGCCTGATGCTCTTCGCCATCAAGTCGAACCAGAACCGCATGGGCTACACCGGTTTTGCCTCGCGGCCCTATCTGCTCACCGCCTTCGTCATCTCCGGCATGTATGCCGGCCTGGCCGGCGGTCTCCTGGCGGTGACCGACCCGCTGGCCGGTGCCGACCGGATGCAGTGGACGGCTTCGGGCGAGGTGGTGCTGATGACCATCCTCGGCGGCGTCGGGACGCTGCTCGGCCCGGTGATCGGTGCGGCGGTGATGAAGTATCTCGAGCAGATCTTCTCCTCCTTCAACGACAACTTCCTCTACCGGACCTTCGACTTCCTGCCGGACTGGGCCCAGACCGTCGCGGTCGAGATCACCAGTCCCTTCGTCGGCGAGGGCTGGCACCTGACGCTCGGCCTCCTGTTCATGGTCATCGTCATCTTCCTGCCGGGCGGCATCATGGAGGGCATGCGCCGCATCACCGGCCTGTTCCGCAAGTCGAAGACGGCGGACGAGACCGACCATGCCCGCATGAAGCACGAGTAGGAAAGCCGACATGGACATTCTCACCATCAACGGCGTCAGCAAGCGCTTCGGCGGCCTCAAGGCCCTCGACAACGTCAATCTCAAGGTCAAGGAAGGCACGGTCCACGCGATCATCGGGCCGAACGGCGCTGGCAAGTCGACCCTGCTCAACACGCTCGTCGGCCGGCTCGTGCCGGACGAGGGTACCGTCGAGTTCGACGGCGCGCCGCTGCTCGGGCACAAGCCGCACCAGATCAACCAGGCCGGCATTGCCCGGGTGTTCCAGACGCCGGAGACCTTCGCCGAACTGACGGTGATGGAAAACGTCATGATCCCGGCCTTCGCCCGCAAGGACGGAGCGTTCCGGATCAATCTCTGGGGCCGCGCCAACGACCGGCGCGTCGTGCTGGAGGAGGCCGAGGAAATCCTCGAGGACCTCAACCTGACCGCCCAGCGCCACCAGCGCGTCGATTCCATGTCGCGCGGCGACAAGCGGCGGCTGGAACTGGCCATGTGCCTCGTTCAGCGGCCGAAGCTGCTGCTGCTCGACGAGCCGACCGCCGGCATGTCGCGGGCCGACACCAACAACACCGTCGATCTTCTGAAGAAGATCGCCAAGCGCGGCATCACCAAGGTGATCATCGAGCACGACATGCACGTCGTGTTCTCGCTGGCCTCGACCGTCAGCGTGATGGCGCAGGGCACGGTCATCGCGGAAGGCACGCCCGAGGCGATCAAGGCCGATCCGCGCGTCCAGGAAGCCTATCTCGGGGGAGCCCACCTATGAGCGAGACGCTGGACACCACCCGCCCGCACGGCCGGAGCGCGCCTGCCGAGACGGTTCGGACCGCCGGCCAGCCCTTCTTCGCGGCCCGCGACCTGCACGCCTATTACGGCGAGAGCTACATCGTGCAGGGCGTCTCCTTCGAGGTCAACGAGGGCGAGATCGTCGCGCTTCTCGGCCGCAACGGCGCCGGCAAGACCTCGACCCTGCGCACCATCGCGCGGGCCGGAACGCCGCTGCTCAAGCACGGAGAGATCTGGCTCGACGGCCAGCCGCTGCACACCATGCAGAGCTTCGAGGCCGCCCGGCTCGGCGTCCAGCTGGTGCCCGAGGACCGGCGCATCATCGCCGGCCTGACCGTCGAGGAGAACCTGAAGCTCGCCCAGATTGAACCACCGATCGGCTGGAGCCTCGAGCGGATCTACGAGCATTTCCCGCGGCTGGCGGAGCGACGCAACCAGGACGGCATCACCATGTCCGGCGGCGAGCAGCAGATGCTGGCGGTCGCGCGGGCGCTCGCCCGCGAGGTCAAGCTGCTGCTCCTGGACGAGCCCTACGAGGGCCTCGCCCCGGTCATCGTGCAGGAGATCGAGCGGATCCTCGAAGAGATCAAGCAGCTCGGCATCACCACGATCCTGGTCGAGCAGAACGCCATCGCCGCCCTGCACCTGGCCGACCGCGCGATCATCCTGGAAATGGGCGAGATCGTCTTCGACGGCACCGCCCAGCAGATCATCGACGACAAGGAAATGCGCCTGCAATACCTCGCCGTCTGATCCGCTTCGAAATGCCCCCGGAAAGGACGCGGTTCCCGTCACGTCCTTTCGGACGCCTGTCGTCAGGTGGGTTCGCGGTCGTAATAGTCGACGTCCGATTCGGCGCGGAAGATCTTGTGCAGGCCGGGCTCGCCGTGGCGGCTTGTCGACACGCTGATCTTGCCGGAGTCCGGATACTCGCAGACGTCGATCTCGGCGCGCGTCGACACGGCGAGATAACGCATCGTCGTCGTTCCGGTGTTGACGATCTGGTGGGCAACGGCCGCACCGCCGGTGGGGCAGGCGATCACGTCGTACCGGCGGATGGGATAACGCTGATCCCCGAAACGCAGCTCGCCCTCCACTTCGAGGATCAGGAACATCTCCTCCTCGCCGTGATGGGGATGGAAGGGGCACTGCGCCTTGCCGGGCGGCAGGACGGTGAGATTGTAGCCGAGTTGGCGCGCGCCGATGGCGTCGCTGAACAGCGCGCGGCTCGACGTGTAGCGGCCGTTTTCCTCGACATCGTCGAAGGTCACCTCATCGAGGTTGGCGATGGGCTTCATGGGGGCTCTCCCTCGCTCGACCGGGATCGCCCATGCGGCCCGGCGTGTCAGAAAGCCGTTATGGTGCGCATCAGCGCGTCGTCGATCCGGACGGATCGGCCGAGGCCCTGCCTTCAGCTCGCGGCGGCGATCGGCTCGTCGAAATCGGCGAGGCCGAGGCGGCGGCGCATGAAGGAGTTGTCGCCGATGAGATCGCCGATCGTGTACTCGTCGAGCACCGACAGGAAGGCTTCCAGCGCTTTCCGCAAGGCGGAGTTGAGCCGGCAATTGTCGATCAGCGGGCAATCGACGGAGCCGCTTTCGAAGCATTCCGCAAGGATGAAATTGTCTTCCGTCAGCTCGACGACGCGGCGCAGGCTGATCGCCGCAGCCGGCCGGCCCAGGCGGATGCCGCCATTGCGGCCGCGCACGGTCTCGATCATGCCCGCCTCGACCAAAGGCTGCAGGATCTTGAACATGAACAGTTCCGACGCCTGGTTGGCGGCGGCGATGTCCTTGATCCGGCTGAGGCGACCGCGATTGGTGGCGCAGTACATCAGGATCCGGATGGCGTAGTTGGTCTGGCGTGTCAGCCGCATGGTGTCAGGTCCTTCTCCGCGCCAGCCAGCGGAATGTGGAGCCTTTTTAGAAGAATTCCAAGTCTTTTTGAAGGACAGGCTGCGGGCGGGCCTCGCGAAGCCCGCCGATACGCCTGCGGGGCCCGCAAGTGCAGGGGCCGCGGCACGGCCGTGAGTCACCCCGGAAACCGGTGCCGCCATCGTCGTCGGCGCGGCGACCGTCCGTCGGGCGATGCCAACAGCCGGCCAGACGCGATTGTGGAAACCTGCGCCAGCCACCGCCATCCGCGACAGGCTTTAAGTTGACTGCTATAATCATATTAACATAAGGGTTCCGCCGAAACGGTGCCGGCGTCCACTCTTTCCAGGTCCGCCCGCTCCCTGTGCAACAGACCATCACGATCGGCCTCATGACCACGATCCGCAACGTCCGGCAGCGTGCTGCCTTGATCGCCGCACTCGTCCTGCTCCCCTTGATCGCGCATCCGGCCCTTGCGCAGGACACCGCGCCGGCCGCTCCGGATGCCTCGTCCGCCGTAACCGCGCCCGAGAACGCGCCTGCGACCAGCCCGGCGCCGGCGGTGTCCGATCCCGCTGCGACCGCGGCGCCCTCCGTCGCGGAACCGTCGCCGGCGGACGTTCCGGCGGCGACAGGCGATGGCGCGACGGCCCCGGCGCCCGAGACCGCCGCGCCGCCGGCCGCTGAGGCCGCGTCTCCCGATGCCGTGCCGGCCGACACCGCCGAGCCAACGGTTTCCCCCGTTGACGCCGATGCGCCCGCTGGGGCGACGCAGCCGGGCGTCACGGAACTGGCGGCCCCGGCGCGCAGCGAGACGCTGCCGCACGACCTCTCGCCGCTCGGCATGTTCCTGGCCGCCGACTGGGTGGTGAAGGCGGTGATGATCGGCCTCGCCTTCGCCTCGCTCGTCACCTGGACGATCTTCGTCGCCAAGGGCATCGAGATCGCCTTCGCCAAGCGCCGCGCAAGCGCCGACGTCCGCCGCCTGGAGCGCGCGCCAGATCTGGTGGGTGCAATCGGCGACGAGCGCTCGGCCCGTCGCTGGCGCAGCCCGGTGGGATTGCTCGCCAAGTCGGCGGAAGCCGAACGTGCCCGCTCCGCCGGCCTTTCCGACGACGGCGTCAAGGAGCGCGCCCAGGTGGCGCTGTCGCGCATCGAGTCGCGCGGCGCCCGCAGCATCAATCGCGGCACCGGCGTCCTGGCGACGATCGGCTCGACGGCGCCCTTCGTCGGCCTGTTCGGCACGGTCTGGGGCATCATGAACTCGTTCATCGGCATCAGCGAGGCGAACACCACCAATCTCGCCGTTGTGGCCCCCGGCATCGCCGAGGCGCTGCTGGCAACCGCCATCGGCCTCGTCGCGGCGATCCCCGCGGTGATCATCTACAACGTCTTCGCCCGCTCGATCGCCGGCTACCGCGCCATCCTGTCGGACGGCTCGGCCGTCGTCCTGCAGCACCTGTCGCGCGAGCTCGACCAGGACCGCGCCGGCGCCCGCCGCGCCGCTCGCCTCGCCGAAGCCGCGGAGTAGTCCCATGGCCTTCAAGCTCGAACAGGAAGACGACGGCGTCGGCGAGGTCTCGGAGATCAACGTCACGCCGTTCATCGACGTGGTGCTCGTCCTCCTGATCATCTTCATGGTGGCGGCGCCGCTCTCGACGGTCGACGTGCCGGTGGACCTGCCGACCTCCAATGCCGAGCCGCAGGAGCGACCCGACGAGCCGGTCTACCTGACCGTGCAGGAAGACCTGTCACTCGTTCTCGGCGAGGCGCCGATCACCTCTGAGGCGCTGGCGGCGGCGCTGGACGAGCGGACCGGCGGCAATCGCGAGGAACGGATCTTCCTGCGTGCCGACGGCGCGGTCTCCTATGCCTCGCTGATGGATGTGATGAACAAGCTGCGCAGCGCCGGCTATGTCCGCATCGGCCTGGTTGGCGTCGAAGAGACGGCGGCGGCCCCGCCGCCCGCGCGCTGACCATGGCCGGGGAACCGCTCACGAGTGCCGAGACCGGCGGCGGTCGCGCCGTGGTCGCGCGCTGGACGCTGGCCGCCACCGTCGTGGTCGCCGTCCATGCCGTCGGCGCCTGGGCGCTGGTCACCCAGGCCCCGCCGGCCGAGCCGCAAGGCACGCCGCAGGCAGCGGTGCTGATCGAGCTGGCCCCGCCGGCCGCCGCGCCGGAAGTCGCAGCGCTCGAAGCCGCCGAACCAGCGGCCGAGCCGGTCGACACGCCGTCCGAGGAACCCGCGCCGCCGGAACCGGTCGAGCCCCCGACAGAACCGACGCCGGCCGAGGTGCCGCCGGAGCCGGTGACCCCGCCCGAGCCGGTCATCCCGGAACCGGTCGTGCCCGAGCCGGAAGTGCCGGAGCCCGAACCGGAGCAGCCGGAGGCGGCCATTCCCGAGCCGGAGCCCGAGGTGACCGAGACGCCGGAGCCACCCGAGCCGGAGATTGTCGAGCCCGTACCGGAAGAACCGGAGCCGGAGCCCGCCACCGTCGCCAACGTGCCGTTGCCGACGGCCCGCCCGACCCCGCCGCGCCCCGTCCGCGAGGCAGCGCGCCAGGAACGGACCCGGGAGACCCCGCGCCAGAAGAAGGCAGAGCCCGCGCCCCGCAAGCGCGAGGCGGCTGCCCCGCAGCGCCGGTCGCCGGCGCCGTCCACGGCGTCGCAGGGGCAGCGCCAGCAACAGGCCTCGCAGGGCGCAAACGTGTCACGCGCCGCCCTCGCCTCGTGGCAGAGCCGTGTCCAGGCCAAGCTCAACCGCAACAAGCGGACCCCGCGTGGCAGCGGCTCCGGCACCGTGCGGGTGGCCTTCGCGATGGACGGCAACGGCCGGGTCGTCTCGGTGCGGATAGCGGGTTCGAGCGGCGTCGCCGCGCTCGACCAGGCGGCGGTCGCGCTGGTGCAGCGCGCCAGCCCCTTCCCGGCGCCGCCGAGCGGCCGGCAGGTGTCGCTCACCGTGCCGGTGGCGTTCCGCTAGCGGACGCTACCGGCGCCCCGACCTCGCCTCAAGAAAAGCGCGGCCCGTCCAGCGGCGATCAGCCGGCATCTTCGGATCCGGCAGCATCGTCGTCCCGCCGGCCGCGGCGCCAGTAGGCGCTGACGAGATGGGCGCTGCGCTTCAGCCGCCAGGTCTTGCGGCAATGCTCGCGGATTGCCTTGAAGGCGGCGAACTCGCCCGCGACATAGACGAAGCAGCCCGGATCGGCCGGCCAGTGGAGCGCGGTGACGGCGGCCCGCAGAAGGTCCGTCATCCCGGCGGCGCGGCCGCCCCGGTCGAGCCAGACGATCTCGAAGCCGGCAGGATGGGCGAGCGCCTGGATCTCGCCTTCGTCCTGCACCTCGATCATCGCCGTGCCGCGTGCCTGCGCCGGCAGGCTTTCGAGCATGCGGGCGATGGCCGGCAGTGCCGTCTCGTCTCCGGCAAGCAGATAGCGCTCGGCCGGCACTAGTTCGCCGCCGCCCGGTCCCATCATGCCGACGATGCTGCCGGGCTCGGCCGTCCGCGCCCAATCGGAGCCGGGGCACGAGCCCTCGTGCATGACGACGTCGATGTCGACCGTTGCCGCCGCGACGTCGATGCGGCGGATCGTATAGGTGCGGGCGGTGAGCCGGTCCTCGCCCTCCGGCCATGCCGGAATGCCGGAGCGGTCGGCGCATGGCCAGACCGGCAGCCGCCCCGCAGGCGGGAACAGCAGCCGCACATGCAGGCCGCCCGCCTCGAAGCGCGCGAGATCGGACCCGGTCAGCCGGACACGACGTATGCGCGGCGTCAGATCGACCGCCGACACCACGCGCATCTCGCGGAACTGCGGCAGCTCGCCGGTCTCGCAGCCATCGCCCTGCCAGATGATGTCGGCGGAATCGCCGAGAAACGCGCGGATATTGTAGGCGACAAGATGCTTGAGGCTCGCCAGCGCGCCGAGATCGTCGGCCGTTGCCGTCGCCGTCACCAGGCTCTCGCGATAGGCAAGGCGCGCCACGCCGCCGTAATAGGCCATGCGCAGCTCTGCCCCCGGCTCCACCGGACGGGACACCTCGTCCGGCAACTGCGCGGCGACGCTGTCGACGAACTTCGCCGCTTCGTCCATGGTCATCGAAAGGAATGCGACGAAGCGGGCCTGAGTGGCCTCGCTGTCGGCGCCGGCAAGCGCTACCATCGCGTGGCCCGTTCCGGGACCGCGCCAGTGCGCCGCAAGGCATGGGGAGTATCCATCGCCTGTCCCTTTTCGATGGCCGAATGCTATGGCACCGGTAGCGAAACATGATAAGCGAAGTCAAGTTTGCGAGGCGGGTCGCAGTGCCGTGGCGCTGCCGCGATCCGTTCGGGCGCCGGTTCCGGCGTCATCCGTCCGTGCTGCTTCACATGGTGACTTGCGGCGCGCCCGATTGCGGCGCTAGCTGATCTTCGTCGCCCTTCGAAAACGACATTGCGAGGTTGTCATGCGTATCGTCCTGCTTGCCCTCGCCTTCACCGCCGGCACGGCCCACGCGCAGGCGACCATCGAAGCCGATCCGGTGGAGCGCGGCCGGGTCCTCGTCGTCGCGAACTGCTCGGGCTGCCACGAGGTGGGCCTCGACGGCGACAGCCCGAACCCGCAGGCACCGCCCTTCCGCACCCTGTCGGAGCGGTTCCCGATCGATGCGCTGGAGGAGACCTTCATCGGCACGATCGACACCGGCCATCCGGGCATGCCGGTCTTCGAGGCGTCGCAGGACCAGATCGACGACGTCATCGCCTATATCGCCGCCGTCATGGAGTAGGCGCGCCGCCCGGCCCGGATGCGACGACCGCTTCGAAATGCCGGCGCCAACCACCTTGCCTTCCGCCCCCGGGCATCGACAAGCGCGGCCGCGCCGCTGCCGATCGCCCGGCTTTTTCCGTCATCTTCGTGAGTATTGCCGTGCTGGCCCGCTTCTTTGCCTATTATCGACCGTACAAGGGCCTCTTCGCGCTCGATTTCGGCTGCGCCGTCCTCGCCGGGCTGCTCGAGCTCGGCTTTCCGATGGCGGTCGCCGTCTTCATCGACCGGCTGCTGCCGAGCGGCAACTGGAACCTGATCCTCCTCGCCTCGGCGGGGCTCCTGGCCATCTACATCCTCAACACCGGGCTCCTGGCGATCGTCAACTACTGGGGCCACATGCTGGGGATCAACATCGAGACGGACATGCGCCGCAAGGCGTTCGACCATCTCCAGACGCTGTCCTTCAGCTTCTTCGACAACCGCAAGACCGGCCATATCGTCGGGCGGCTGACCAAGGATCTCGAGGAGATCGGCGAGGTCGCCCATCACGGCCCGGAAGACCTTTTCATCGCCCTGATGACCTTCGTCGGCGCCTTCCTGCTGATGCTGTCGATCAACGTCCCTCTCGCCCTGATCACCGCCGCGATCGTGCCCGTCGGCACCTATCTCACCGCCCGCTACGGCGGGGCGATGACCAAGACCTGGCACGGGATCTATGGCAGCATCGGCGAGTTCAACGCTCGGATCGAGGAGAATGTCGGCGGCATCCGCGTGGTCAAGGCTTTCGCCAACGAGGATCACGAGCGGACGCTGTTTTCCCGCAACAACGACCTCTACCGCAGCCGCAAGCTCGACGCCTACCGCATCATGTCGGCGACCCTGTCGCTGAACTACCTGTCGCTGCGACTGATGCAGGTGATCGTGATGGTCGCCGGAACCTATTACGTCCTGAACGGCAACCTGACCAATGGCGGCTTCGTCGCCTTCCTGCTGCTCGTCGGGGTGTTCTTCCGGCCGGTCGAGAAGATCGCGGCGGTGATCGAATCCTATCCCAAGGGCATCGCCGGGTTCCGCCGCTATACCGAGCTGCTGGATACCGAGCCGGACATCAGCGATGCCCCCGACGCGGTGGACGTCGAACTGCTGCAGGGCGACATCCGCTATGATCGGGTGACCTTCGGCTACCAGCCGGGCAAGCCGGTTCTGACCGAGCTGAACCTGTCGATCCGCGCCGGCGAGACGATCGCGTTCGTCGGCCCCTCGGGGGCCGGCAAGACAACGCTCTGCTCCCTGCTGCCCCGCTTCTACGAGATTCAGGGCGGGTCGATCAGCATCGACGGGATCGACATCAGGCAGATGACGCTGCGCTCGCTGCGCCGCCATATCGGCGTGGTGCAGCAGGACGTCTTCCTGTTCGGCGGCAGCATCCGCGACAACATCGCCTATGGCCGCCTCGACGCCTCCGACGCCGACATTAGCCAGGCGGTGCGCCGGGCGCATCTGGAAGACACGATCGCGCGCCTGCCGGAAGGGCTCGACACGATCATCGGCGAACGCGGCGTCAAGCTTTCGGGCGGGCAGAAGCAGCGCCTGTCGATCGCCCGGATGTTCCTGAAGAACCCGCCGATCCTGATCCTCGATGAGGCGACCTCGGCCCTCGACATGGAGACCGAACAGGCGATCCAGCTTGCGCTCGCCGAACTGTCGGTGGGCCGCACGACGCTCGTCGTCGCGCATCGCCTCTCGACCATCCGCCAGGCCGACCGGATCGTCGTGGTCGACCAGTCGGGCGTTGTCGAGGAAGGGCCGCATGCCGACCTGCTGGGGCGCCGGGGCGCCTATCGACGCCTGCACGACGCGCAGTTCGTCGCCTGAGACGGCGACCGGGCCAGGATGCGGCCAAATTGTGACACAGCCGCAACACAGGCGCCGAAGGACGCACCCGCGTAAAACTTGATACTTGGAGTCAAGTTTTGTTCGTGCGAGGGCTCGTTGACAGAGTCTCCAACCGGATCAAGCCCATGTATCTGCGCGCCCGCCTGCTCGTTTCCGTATCCGCCATCGGTCTTGCGGCCCTGTCGCAGGCATCGGCGCAGACCAACGGCCAGATCGTGCTGGACACGATCGTGGTGGAAACCGACGGCGCAACGGACGGCGCCAGCGGCGGAACCGGAACGGGTCCGGTCGACGGCTATGTGGCCCGGGACACAACCACCGGCTCGAAGACCGACACGCCGCTGATCGAGGTGCCGCAGTCGGTCTCGGTGCTCGGCCGCGAGGAACTCGACGATCGCGGCGTCCAGAAGGTCGACGAGGCGCTGCGCTACACGCCCGGCGTGTTCACCCAGCCCTACGGATCCGACACCGATACCGACTGGTTTTACATCCGCGGCTTCAACGCCACGCAGACCGGCGTCTATCTCGACTCTCTGAACCTCTATTCCTACGCATTCGGCGGCTTCATCATCGACCCGTTCCAGCTCGAGCGGATCGAGGTGATGCGCGGCCCGGCCTCGGTGCTCTACGGCGGCTCGAATGCCGGCGGATTGGTCAACTCGATCTCCAAGCGCGCCAATGGCGAGCGCATCCGCTATATCGAGGGCGGCATCAACGACGATCCGAACGGCTATGGCGCCTTCGATATCGGCGACCGGCTGACAGCGGACGGCGTCTGGAGCTATCGCCTCCTCGGCAAGCTGCAGGGCGGCGAGACCGACACCGACTATGCCGACAATTTCCGCGGCTTCATCGCCCCGAACCTGACCTGGTCGCCGGACGCCGACACGCGGCTCAACCTCTATGCGACCTACCAGTATGACGACCAGCGCCACGTCAACGGCTTCCTGCCCTATGTCGGCAGCGTCGTAGACGCACCGTTCGGCAGGATCGACCGCGACCTGTTCTATTCGGAACCCGATCTCGACAAGTTCGAGAACAGGCAGGTCACCGTCGGCTACGAGTTCGACACGGAAGTGGCGGACGGCATCACGCTGACGTCCAACACCCGCTACGGCCGCGCCGAGCGCGAGGAATACGGCCCGTATTTCTACGGCTATTACGACCCGGCCACCGGATTTGGCGGTCTCGAGGACCCAGTCGGGCCCGACTATCTCTTGAACCGGATCAACTTCTCTCACGACACCACGGTCGACACCTTCACCACCGATAATCGCGCGACGTTCGAGTTCGCCACCGGCGCGATCGGACACGCGCTGATGACCGGCATCGACTACAAGTATTTCGGTATCGACCAGGTGCAGGCATCCGGCGGCGCCGATCCGCTGAACCCGACCAACCCGAACTACACCAACGACTTGCCGGCTCTCTACGCGCCCTATCTCGACGAGACGATCGACCTCAATCAGGTCGGCGTCTACATCCAGGACCAGGCGAAGTTCGGCGACGGCTTCATCCTGACGCTCAACGGCCGCTACGACGAGGTCTGGATCGACCGTGACGACCGCAGCACCTTCGACGCCGACTACGACAGCCGGGAAGGCTCGTTCAGCGGCCGCGCCGGCCTCGGCTACGAGTTCGCCAACGGGCTCGTGCCCTATGTCAGCGTGTCGCGCTTCTTCAATCCGCAGATCGGCACGGATGCCAACGGCGAGGGCGTCGTGCCGGAGGAAGGCGAGCAGTACGAGATCGGCGTGAAGTACGAGCCGAGCTTCCTCGACGGCGTCTTCACCGCCTCGCTCTTCGACCTGACCCGCCGCAACACGCTGCAGTCGATCGCGCCGGCCTACATTCCGCAGACCATCGGCGAGATCAATTCGCGCGGCGTCGAGCTGGAAGCCAAGGTCAATCTGGACGAAAGCTGGCGCATCACCGGCGCCTTCACCGCCTACGACCTGACGATCGAGAAGGACGCCAACCCCGACATCGTCGGCAACCGTCCCTATCTCGTGCCGGAAGTGCTGGCCTCGGCGTGGCTCGACTACACCGTCCAGCACGGCACGCTGAAGGGCCTCGGCCTCGGCGGCGGCATCCGCTACATCGGCGACAGCTACGCCGACAACGAGAACACGCTGAAGGTGCCGGACGCGACCGTCTTCGACGCGGCACTCCGCTACGACCGCGACGACTGGGGCGTCTCGCTCAACGTCAACAATGTCTTCGACAAGAAATACGTCGCGGGCTGCCAGACCAGCGCGTCCTGCGGCTACGGCGAAGGCCGCGACGTGCTGCTCAAGGCGCACATGACCTGGTGAGGCGGCAGGCCGCGAGCCTTGCTCGCGGCAGGGGATCAGGCAGGGCCGTCAGGGCCTGCCGCTCGACCCGGCGCCGAAGCATCCGGATCGCAGACATTGCCGGGGCGCGGCGAGACGCCGGCCCCCGACGGACGATCAGTTCATCGCAACCGTGCTGGGCGCGATCCGGATGGTCGTGCCGTCCCGGCTGATATCGACGGCCTGCGGCGCGTTGCCGAGGGATTCGGGCACCATCAGCGTCAGCGACTGGCCGTCGGAAAGGCGGGTCGAGACGCGCACGGGGGAACCGGCGCTGCCGACCAGGGTCGCGACGACGTCGTAACCTTCGTCGGCGACGGTGTAATAGGCGACGCCGTTGAGGCCGCCCAGTTCGATGCTGCGTCCCTGCAAGGGCTTGAAATCGTCTGCCGTAGCGGCTGCAGTCGTGGCGATGATGATCGCCACGGCTCCGAGGAGCCTGTTCATTGTCTTCTCCATTGGGGTGCTGTCCGCGTGCTCGTTCACGCGACAAGCCGGCCTTGCCGGGAGAGCGTTCTATGCACCTCTCGCGCCCTCAGTGAAACTGAGAAATGCTGCGATGCAACGTAAGAATAACTTACTGCTCGGCGTCACGCGGCCAAGCGCCGGAGGACGGGACATGCCGGTATAGAGGACAAGAGCCGGGCAAAGCCGGCGCCGCTCGAAGAGCGACGGCAAAGGCTCAGGCCAATCCCTGCTTTTGGCAGTCGCCATAGACCGCGATCGTCGCGGCGTTCGCCCCGGATATCTGCCTGACGACGAAGGTCGGGTCGCCCGGGCCCGGCTGCCGGGCCAGTTCGCCGCGAAACAACCTGTCGTCGGTCGCACCGTCGCGGTTTCTTTCGGCCACCATGCCGCAGACCGCGACCGTGCCTTCTGCGGTGAGGCCCGATCGCAGCGGATAGAAGCTGATCCCGGCCGCAGCGGGAAAGCTACGGGTGACCGCGAGCCGCACCACGTCGCTCTCGGTCGCCGAGAGCTGGTACGGGGTCGTCGGCGTCAGCTTCACGCCCGGCTTCTCGCCATAGAGCGGCACGCCCATCAGGTGAATGTCCGGGATCGAGACGCGCGGCATCTGCGGGAACGCGAAGTTCGACATCGGCGAGCCGAAGCTGCACCCTGCGAGCGCGCCGCAGCTCGCAAGAACGATCATGTGTCGTCGAGCCATGAAAAAGCTCCCCCTCCGACATCGCCATAACAGCTTGGGCAAGAAATTGTGCGAAATCTGGGCAACCCTTGCGTCAGGCTGACGGGTGTTGCTCGCCGGCCGCAGCGGCACCCGGCCGTGTTTTCGCGGGCCTGCGCGAGACCCGGGCCACTACGGCGCAAGGAAATGAATCTTCGTGCCGCGACGCCATGGCGCACAGGCAGGACCGATCACTATCTCATGCGTTGTGAATGCTGACGACGAACGAACGAGGCGGCCGATGGCGACGAATTCTCCTGCGAAACAGCCGCATCCTGCGTCTTCCCACCGGGGAGTTTTCGCCAGACGCCCTGCCTCTGCAATCCGTGACGCCGCCCGCTGTTGGGCGATACCGGCGTTGGCATTCGCCCTCCTGGTGCCGGGTGCCGTATCCACGGCATCGGCCGCCGACTGCACGGCCGCAGCGCGGCCGGGCATCGACTGGAGTGGCTGCAACCGGAAGAACCTCAGCCTGGCGGGCGCCAACCTCGAACGTGCTGCGCTGAAGGACACCGATTTCGGCCTCACCGATCTCACCAAGGCGCGGCTGACATCGGCCAATCTGGAGGAGGCCGAGCTCGTGCGCAGCTCGCTGGCCGGCGCCAGTGCCGACGGCGCGAACTTCACCAAGGTCGAGGCCTATCGCACGGATTTTTCGGCAATCTCGGCAGTCGACGCGTCGTTTCGGAGCGCCGAGCTTCAGCGGGCGAATTTCACCGGCGCCGTCCTCACCGGCAGCAATTTCGAGAAGGCCGAGCTGGGTCGAGCGAATTTCGCCGGGGCCGAACTCGCCGACAACATGTTCGGCTTCGCCAATCTGGCGCGCGCCATCTTCAGCGGCGCAAGGATCGCCGGCGAGCCGGACTTCACCGGGGCCTACATGTTCCTGACCCGGATCGAGGGCTCCGACCTCTCGGCCGCCAAGGGCCTCGACCAGATGCAGATCGACCTGGCCTGCGGCGACGACGCGACGGTCCTTCCCCAGGGGCTGGTTGCTCCGGCAAGCTGGCCCTGCGCCCCGGAATGAACCCGAGCGTCACCGTCGGGCATTGACACGTTCCGCACAATTGATCAGGTGATCGAACGATTTCTGCCGGAACCGATCGCTGCTTCGCGCGACCCAGCATCACCGGTTTCCGCAAGGACGCCGTGCTTCGGACGAGTGCTCCTCGCTCACCCGATCCGCGCGCCAGACAGCCGAGCCTCTGACGATGAACAGTTACGGACGTTTCCTGGCGAGCAACACACGCTGGCTCGCCGGCGGCTTCCTGCTGACCTTCTTCTCGGCGTTCGGGCAGACCTTTTTCATCGCCCTGTCGAATGGTGAGATCCGCCATGAATTCGGCCTGAGCCACGGCGATTTCGGCGGCATCTACATGCTGTCGACGCTGCTCAGCGCGATGACGCTGCCGTTTCTCGGGCGCCTGCTCGACCGCTATTCGGTCGCCGCCGTGGCCACCGGCACGATGCTGATGCTGGCCGTGGCGATCGTCATGTTCGGGCTGGTCTGGTCGCTGCCCACGCTGGTCTTCGCCATCTACATGCTGCGGCTGTTCGGCCAGGGCATGATGTCCCAGACCGCGCTCACTGCCACCGGGCGCTGGTTCGCCGCCAATCGCGGACGGGCGATCTCGATCACCACGATCGGCTTCCGGGTCGGCGAAGGCTGCTTTCCCTTCCTGTTCGTTCTGGTCGCCGGCTATTTCGGCTGGCGCGGGGCGTGGTTCGCGGCCGCCGTGGCGGTCCTCGTCGCCCTGCCGCTGATCGTCGCGCTGGTATGGGTCGAACGCGACCCGCAGAGCGAGCCGATCTCGCGCGCGCAGGCGGAAATGCGCAACTGGACGCGCGGCGAGGTGCTGCGCGACTGGCGCTTCTACGTGATCAGCCTCGGCGTGTTCGCGCCGCCCTTCATCGGCACGACGATCTTCTTCCACCAGATCTACCTGACCGAGCTCAAGGGTTGGCCGCTGCATCTCTTCGCCAGCGGTTTCGCCGTCATGTCGGTCACGACGATCGCCTTCACGCTGGCGGCCGGCTGGCTGGTCGACCGATACTCGGCCGTGAGGCTGCTGCCGGCATTCCTCCTGCCGCTGGCCCTCTCGTGCTTTGCCATTGCGTGGCTGACACCGGAATGGTCGATCTTCGTGTTCATGGGCTTGCTGGGCGTCAGTTTCGGCTTTTCCGGCACGATCGAAGGCGCCATGTGGCCGGAGCTCTACGGCACGAAGCATCTCGGCGCGATCCGCTCGATGGTCGTCGCCGCCATGGTGCTCGCCACGGCGATGGGCCCGGGGATCACCGGGATGCTGATCGATGGCGGGATCGACCTGCCCGTGCAGTTTGCGGCGATGGGCGGATACAGCCTCGTCGCGGCACTGGCGATGTGGCTGGTGGCGCGCAAGATCCGCCAACCCATCACTGCCCCCGCTCCAGTCTAGCGACCGTAAAAATCGCGCAAAACGCGGCTTTTGCGGAAGATAGACCGGCTCGTCGAACGTCCTGCCTTCTTTCGCGGGCATTTGTGCGCTATTGCACGGCACAATCCTCCCAACATCGAGATCATCATGTCCAGCACGAAGCCGTCTTTGCTCACGCGCGATCAGACCGTATGGCGCGAAGGCCGCGAAGCCGCCCGCAAGCGCCTGACCAAGAAAGACAACCCCTACGCCTCGGGAACCGCCGACCACCGCGCCTGGAACAAGGGCTTCAAGGGCGAGTAGAAGCGCGAGGGCTCAGCCCCGCCGCACCATCAGCGGAAAAGGCGCAGCCGACAGGCCTCAGTTCAATCCCAGGAATTGCCGCAGCTCCGCCGTCTTCGGCGCCGCGAAGACTTCCCTGGGCGGTCCGATCTCGTGCACCCGTCCCTCGTGCATGAATACGACGCGGTTGCAGACGTCGCGGGCGAAACTCATCTCGTGCGTCACCATGACCAGCGTCATGCCTTCGGCGGCGAGTTCGCGCACCACCGCCAGCACTTCCGCCACCAGCTCGGGATCGAGCGCCGAGGTGACCTCGTCGCAGAGCAGCGCCATCGGCTCCATCGCCAGCGCCCGCGCGATCGCGACGCGCTGCTGCTGGCCGCCCGACAGCTCGTCCGGATAGGCATCGAATTTGTGCGCGAGGCCGACGCGCTCCAGCTGCCGGCGGGCCATCGCCTCGGCCTCTTGCTTCGACTTCTTCTTCACCACCGTCTGCGACAGCATGACGTTCCGCCCGGCGGTCAAATGCGGGAACAGGTTGAACTGCTGGAAGATCATTCCGACCTTCAGCCGCAGCGCCTTCAGCTGCGTCTCCTGCGGCAGGAGTTGCGCGCCGGCGACCGAGATCGACCCGCCGTCGATCAGCTCCAGCCCGTTGATACAGCGCAGCAGCGTCGACTTGCCCGAGCCGCTCTTGCCGATGATCGCGACGACTTCCCCCGCGGCGATGTCGAGGTCGATGCCCTTCAGCACCTCGTTGTCGCCGAAGCGCTTGCGAACCTCAGTGACCGCGATGAGCGACATTCAGCTTCCTTTCCAACAGCTGGCTCGACTTGGACAGCGGCCAGCACAGCGCGAAATAGATCAGCGCGACGAGCCCGTAGACGATGAAGGGCTGGTAGGTGGCGTTGGTGACGATGGTGCCGGCCCGCGTCAGCTCGACGAAGCCGATGATCGAGGTCAGCGCCGTGCCCTTGATCACCTGCACCGAGAAGCCCACCGTCGGTGGCACGGCGATGCGCAGCGCCTGCGGCAGGATGACATGGCGCATCTGCTGCACCCGGCCCATGCCGAGGCTCGACGAGGCCTCCCACTGCCCCTTGTGGATCGCCTCGACGCAGCCGCGCCAGATCTCTGCGAGGAACGCCGCCGTCCAGAGGATCAGCGCGAGGCCGGCGGCGAGCCAGGCCGGCAGGTTCACCCCGAACAGGGACAGGCCGAAGAACGCCAGGAACAGCTGCATCAACAGCGGCGTGCCCTGGAACAGCTCGATATAGCCCTTGGCGAACAGCCGCAGCCCGCGCGCCTTGGAGATGCGCAGGAACAGGATCACCATGCCGACCAGCCCGCCGCCGATGAAGGCGCAGAGCGACAGAACGATCGTCCAGCGCGTCGCCAGCAGCAGGTTGCGCAGCATGTCCCAGAGGGTGAATTCGACCATCATCGCGCGGCCCGCCGCGGGAAGATCGTCGTGCCGAGGAGCGCCATCGCCTGCCGCAGCAGGATCGCCAGAGCGAGATAGATCAGCGTCGAGGCGAAATACGTCTCGAACGCGCGGAAATTGCGCGACTGGATGAAGCTCGCGGCATAGGTCAGGTCTTCGGCGCCGATCTGCGAGACGACGGCGGAACCCAGCATGACGATCACCACCTGCGAAGACAGGGCCGGCCAGATCCGCTGCAGCGCCGGCACCAGCACGACATGGTGGAAGGTCTCGAACGGCGTCATCGCAAGGCTCGCCCCCGCCTCGAATTGGCCGCGCGGCGTCGCCTGGATGCCGGCGCGGACGATCTCGCAGCCATAGGCGCCGAGATTGATGATCATCGCGAGATTGGCCGCCTCGATCGCCGACATCTGCAGCCCGATGGCCGGCAGGCCGAAGAAGATGAAGAACAGCTGGATCAGGAACGGCGTGTTGCGGATCAGCTCGACATAGCCGGCCACGATCGGCCGTGCCCATCGGGGTCCCAGCGCCCGCACCCAGGCGCAAGCGATGCCGAGCGCGATGCCGAGCAACGCGCCGATCAGGATCAACTGGAGCGTAACAGCGATGCCGCTGAGGATCAGCGGCCAGTATTGCGCGATCCAGCCGTAGTCGAACTCGTAGTCCACGGGCGATCTCCGCAGGCGGGACGGATCGCCGCCGCCCGGCCGGGCGGCGACGGTACGCGGCGCGCGATCAGAGGTCCTGCGGCAGGTCCATCCCGAGCCATTTCTGCGAGACCTCGTTCAGCGCCCCGCTTTCCTTGGCCTCAGCAATGATGCCGTTGACCGCCTCGAGCAGCGCCGGCTCGTCCTTCTCCAGGCCGACATAGCAGGGCGAGTTCTTGATCAGGAACTTCAGCTCCGGCCGGCGCGGCGGGTTGCGCTCGAGGATCGCGGCGGCGACGACGTTGCCGGTCGCGACCGTCTCGACCTGGCCGGAGAGGAAGGCGGAGATGGTGCCGTTATTGTCCTCGTAGCGCTGGATCTCGGTGCCCTCGGGCGCAAGATCGGTAAGCGCCAGATCCTCGACCGATCCGCGCGTCACGCCGACCGTCACGCCCGCCAGATCCTCGATCGCGGCGAGTTCGACATCCGCGGGGGCGAAGACGCCGTTGAAGAACGGCGCATAGGCGGTGGAGAAGTCGATCTGCCCCTCGCGCTCGGGATTCTTGCCGAGCGAGGAGATGACGAGGTCGACGCGGCCCGTCTGCAAATAGGGGATGCGATTGGCGGAGGTGACGGCGACCAGTTCCAGATCGACGCCGAGGCCTTCGGCGATCAGCCGCGCCATGTCGATGTCATAGCCCTGCGGAGCCATGTCGGTGCCGATCGATCCGAAGGGCGGGAAATCCTGCGGAACGGCAATGCGCACCGTGCCGGCGGCGCGAATGTCGTCGAGCGCATCGGCGTGGGCGGGGCTGCCGGACAGGACGGCGGCGAATCCGAGGGCGGCGACGGCACCGAGGAAGAGGCGACGATGGATCAAGACGGGTCTCCTTGCGGTTCGGATGGCCCGTCATGCTCCGCACGCGTGCCTGATCCCTGAACAGGCAAAGCCTGTGCCACACACGCAGGCCGTGCTGTTGGCGGATGGCGGAGGCTCTCTTTGCCTACTCGGCAGGCAGACCGCCCACGGTGCGCCCATCCGACCGGCCGTGTCGCAGCAGGAAGCGAGGGGGCGAGCGCGAGACGCCCGCCCCCTTTCCGATCAGTCTTCCTTGTAGCCGAGCGCCGGGAAATTGCCCTCCGGCTGATGGTAGCGATAGGGCAGGAACTTGCCCGACATGGTGATGCGCACCCGGTCGCCGGCGTCGTTCGGCTCGCGCTCCATCTGCAGGTCGAAGTCGATCGCCGACATGATGCCGTCGCCGAACTCCTCGTGGAGGTATTCCTTCATGGTCGGGCCGAAGACCATCATCGCCTCGTGGAAGCGATAGAGCGTCGGGTCGGTCGGCGGCACCAGGCTCTGCTCGCCGCGGTAAGGCACCTCGCTCAGCATCTTCTCCTCGTTCGGCGTGAGGCCGAAGAGCGCCGCGGCCTTGGCGGCCTGGGGCTTCGGCAGGCGCATCTGACCCAGCAAAGCGGTCATGATGTAGATCTGCGAATAGCCGCCGATTTCCTCGGCGATGGCTTTCCAGCTGAGATTCTTCTCGCGCTTGATGTCGAAGATCTTCTCGACGAGCTCGATGCGTTTCATGGGTCTGAAGTCCTCTTGATGCGAAAGATTTGCGGCCGGCCGTGACGCGGCTGGCGGTGAGATCAGGAAGCGACGCGGTCGCCCTTGGCGTCGACGGGCGCAGGCTCGGCGCCCTCTTTGGTGACGATCGGCACGACGACGGGCGGACTGCGGAAGTCGTAGGGGAGGCCCGCGGCCAGCTCGTCCTTGAAGGTGGCCGAGCGGGTGACGAGGAAATCCATCAGGTGGTTGCGCAGGTCGTAGTAGCCGGGCATCCGGTGCAGATCGTTGCGCACCCGGTCGCGCGGCAGCGTGTTCTTCACGATCTCGGCGACATGCGCGTCGGGGCCGTTGGTCATCAGCACGATCTTGTCGGCGAGGTAGATCGCCTCGTCGACGTCGTGGGTGATCATCAGCACGGTCTGGTCGGAGGAAACACAGATCCGGCGCACCTCGTCCTGCAGCGTGCCGCGCGTCAGCGCGTCGAGCGCGGAGAACGGCTCGTCCATCAGCAGCGTCTTCGGCTCCAGGCTGAGCGCACGGGCGATGCCGACACGCTGCTTCATGCCGCCGGACAGTTCGGACGGCTTGCGGTTCGCCGCCGGGCCCAGGCCGACGAGATCGATGAAGCGCATCGCGTGTTCGCGCACCTTCGCCTTCGGCCAGTCGCGATGCCGCGCCGCCACGGCGTAGGCGACGTTGCCGAGGACGCTCATCCACGGCAGCAGCGCATGACCCTGGAAGATCACCGCCCGGTCGAGCGAGGGGCCGGAGATCTCCTTGCCGTCGACGATGACGACGCCCTCGCTCGGCGTGTCGAGGCCGGCGAGGATGTTGAGGACGGTGGTCTTGCCGCAGCCGGAATGGCCGATGATGCAGACGAACTCGCCGCGGTCGATCGACAGCCACAGATCCTCGAAGATCGTCAGCTCTCCCTCGCCTTTTCGGGGATAGCGCTTGGCGATCCCCTCGATCGAGATCAGACGCTTGCCGGGCATGGAGTCTCCTGTCCGGGATGGGGTCGGGGAAACGCGGTCGGGGCGCGCCAGGGATAGGATCGTGCCCATGGTCGCGCTCATTCGGGGAAGGTGACGAGCCGCGCCGCGCCGGCGAGCAGCTGGTCGAGGATCATGCCGATCACCCCGATGGCGAGGATCGCGACGATCACGTTGACGATCGAAAGGTTGTTCCACTCGTTCCACACGAAATAGCCGATGCCGGTGCCGCCGACGAGCATCTCGGCGGCGACGATCACCAGCCAGGCGATGCCGACGGAGATCCGCATGCCGGTGACGATCGTGGGTGCCGCCGCCGGCAGGATGATCGTGAAGGCGCGCTTGAGCGGCGAGATCTCCAGCGTTCGGGCGACGTTCAGCCACTCGGTGCGGACATTGGCGACGCCGAAGGCGGTGTTCACCAGCATCGGCCAGATCGAGCAGATGAAGATGACGAAGATCGCCGAGGCGGACGAGTCCTGGATCGTGTAGAGCGCCAGCGGCATCCAGGCGAGCGGCGACACCGGCTTCATGATCTGGATGAACGGGTTCAGCGCCTTGGAGACCAGCGGCGACATGCCGATCAGGAAGCCGAGCGGCACCGCGACGATGAAGGCGAGGCCGAAGCCGAGCAGCACCCGGCCGAGCGAATAGGCCAGCTGGATGCCGATGCCCTTGGCATTCGGTCCGCGATCGTAGAACGGGTCGGACAGGTGACCCCAGATCGTCTCGGCGAGGTCGAGGGGCCGCGGCATCGCCGAGGCCCCTTCCGTCACCTGCGCCCCCATCAGGGCGGCATATGCCGGGTCGAGCCCTTCGGCGCCCTCCCCGCCGCCCGTGCTGATGTGCCAGACGGCGAGGAAGGCCAGAAGGATCGTCACCGACAGAAGGCCGGCACGAAGGTTCTGGGAAGCCACCATCATCCGCTCCGCTTGATGGCGAAGGAGGAAAGGTAGCCTTCCGGATCGGCGGGATCGAACGCCTTGCCCATGACCGAGAAGGTCTTGGTCGTCTCCTCGGGCGGCGTCAGCCCGACCTCCTCCATCAGCCGCCGAGCGTCGGTGGCGAGATAGACCTGGCTGGCGATGCCGGCATAGTCGATGTCGCCCGAGACCTGACCCCAGCGCTTCATCTGGGTCATGATCCAGACGGCGAAGCTCTCCCAGGGGAACGGCTCGAAGCCGATGCGGTCGGGATCGACCTTTACGTTGCCGAGGCCGTCGGCGTAGGTGCCGGTGAGCACCTGGTTCACCACCGTCTCGGGCTGGTTCAGATATTCCTGCGGCGCGATGGCGGTCGCGATCTCGGCCCGATGCTCGGGATCGGTCGCATAGGCCGTCGCCTCCATGATGGCGCGCAGCAGCGCGGCATAGGTATTGGGCGAGTTCTCGACGAAGGCGCGCGAGGCGGCAAAGCCGCAGCAGGGATGCCCGTCCCAGATCTCCTTCGACAGGAGATGGATGAAGCCGACGCCGTCATAGACCGCGCGCTGGTTGACCGGATCCGGCGCCAGGAAGCCGTCGATATTGTCGGCGCGCAGGTTGGCGACCATCTCCGGCGGCGGGACCGAGCGGATCGACACGTCGGCATCCGGGTCGATGCCGGCTTCGGCGAGATAATAGCGCAGCAGGTAGTTGTGCATCGAATAGTCGAACGGCACGGCGAAGCGGAAGCCCTTCCAGTCCTTCGGGTCGCGCCGGTCGCGGTGCTTCATCGCCAGCGTGATGGCCTGGCCGTTGATGTTCTCGACTGCGGGCATCGTGTACGGCACCGGATTGGCGCCCGCGCCCATGGTGATGGCGATCGGCATCGGCGCCAGCATGTGGGCCGCGTCGTATTCGCCGTTCATCGTCAGGTCGCGGACGACGGCCCAGCCGGCGGTCTTGACGACGCTCACGTTCAGCCCCTGTCGCTCGTAGAAGCCCATCGGGTGGGCCATGATGATCGGCGTCGCGCAGGTGATCGGGATGAAGCCGACCCTGAGGTCGGTCTTTTCCAGCGGTCCGGTGCCCTGCGCCAGCACTTCCGAGATCATGCCGACCGGCAGGAACTGCGCGATGGCGGCGGCCGCCGTGGTGGTGCCGACCGCCCTGAGGAAGGCGCGGCGCGAGGCGTCATGCGGGAACAGCGCGCGCATCATGGCGCCTTCGACGACCCGCCTCGTGCGGGACTCCTCGCTCGCCGTCACGGCGCGGGCCTCGAACTGCAGCGCCTTCTCGTGCTCGCGCTGGCTCCGGGGAGCGCCGCAGGAACACCCGAGCGCATCGGGGTGGAACGGATTGTCGAATAATCCCATCAGGCAGTCCCTCGGCTTCGCTGTTGCACTGCCAGACGAAGAGCAACTCGCGTGCCAAACGGAGCTGAGCGCCGCAAGCCCGGCGTCGCAGGCGGCACTTCGGAGCGACGCGAGCCACTTTGACGATGTGACGAAAAGTCGTGTCGTAAATTCACGAAATTTCGTTATCAGGAGTGATGGATATCGTCGTTCCCCTCCGTCCCCGCTCGCTGGCGCATCTGATCGTCGATCCGTCCTCCGATCGCGTCGTCAGCGCCAATGCGGCAGCGGCCCGGCTGCTGGGGACCGACGAAGCGCAGCTGGCAGGGGCACGCCTGTCGAACCTCCACCCCGGCCAGCTCGCCGCGCTGATCGTCTTCTGCGACGCGGTGATCACGCTCGGCAGCTACTGGACGCGTTCGCTGCTGCCGCGCCATGGCGAGGGTGCCGACCTCGAGATCGAGGTTCGCGGCGAGATCCTCGAGCGGACGGACAGGGAAGCCCTCCTGCTCTTCACGCTGATCGACCTGAAGGAGCAGACGCGCCACGCCGTCGACGCCGCCGCGAACCGCTTCCAGAATGCCGGCATCGCCGAGTGGCAGCGCGTCGACCGGATCTTCCGCGACATCGAGCGCGAGAACCAGCTGATCCTGCGGGCGGCCGGCGAAGGCATCTACGGCGTCAACGCCGAGGGCAAGACCACCTTCCTCAACCCGGCCGCCGAGACGCTGCTCGGCTGGCGAGCCGAGGAGCTGGTCGGCCGCAGCATGCACCAGTGCGTGCACCACCATCATGCCGACGGCACGCCCTACCGGGACGAGGATTGTCCGATCTACGCCGCCTTCCGTGACGGGGCCGTGCACACCGTCAGCGACGAGGTGTTCTGGCGCAAGGACGGCTCGTCCTTCCTCGTCGAATACACCTCGACGCCGATCCGCGAACAGGGCGTCGTGGTCGGCGCCGTCACGGTGTTCCGCGACGTGACGCGGCGGCGTCGGGCCGAGGAGGAACTGCGCCAGGCGCTGGCCGAGAACGACATGCTGCGCCAGCGGCTGGAGCGGGAGAACGCCTATCTCCAGGAGGAAATCCGCCTCGAGTTCCGCGACCACGGCATTGTCGGCAAGAGCCCGGCGGTGGAGGCGATCCGCCAGCGCATCGAGCTGGTGGCGCCCTCGGACGCGGCGGTGCTGGTGACCGGCCAGTCCGGCACCGGCAAGGAGCTCATTGCCCGGGCCATCCACGAGGCGAGCGGGCGCGGCGAGCGGCCGCTGATCCGCACCAATTGCGCCGCCGTGCCGCGAGAGCTCTTCGAATCCGAGTTCTTCGGCCATGCGCGGGGCGCCTTCACCGGCGCGCTGCGCGATCGCGTCGGCCGCTTCGAGCTGGCCGATGGCGGCACGCTGTTTCTCGACGAGGTCGGCGAGATCCCGCTGGAGCTGCAGTCCAAGCTGCTACGCATCCTGCAGGAGGGCCAGTTCGAGCGGATCGGCGAGGAGCGCACCCGCCATGTCGACGTCCGCATCGTCGCGGCCACCAATCGCGACCTCGAGAAGGACGTCGCGGCCGGGCGCTTCCGCGCCGATCTGTTCTTTCGCCTCAATGTCTTTCCCATCCACGCCGCGCCGCTACGCGACCGGGTCGAGGACATCCCGCTGCTCGTCGCCCATTTCCTCGACAATCCCGCCCGCAAGGGTGGCCGCCAGCAGCTAGCGATCCGGGCCGGCGACATGGCCCGGTTGCAGGCCTATGACTGGCCGGGCAATGTCCGCGAACTGCAGAACGTGCTGGAACGCGCGGTCATCCTTTCGAGAGACGGCATGCTGACCATCGATCTTCCCAATGCGCGCCCGGCGACCAGGGAGGACGTTCGCGACGGCGATGGGACGAACCACGATATCCGCGGCGAAGCCGCGCGACGGGCGCAGGAGCGGGCCGACATCGAGGCAGCGCTGCGCCGCGCCGGAGGCAAGGTGTCCGGCCCCGGCGGTGCGGCGGAACTGCTCGATCTGAAGCCGACGACGCTCGCTTCGCGGATCAAGGCGCTCGGCCTCAAGCCGTGGACGTATCGCGGCTGAACCAGCCAATTACTTTGCCGGCATATCAGATTAGGAGAATCCGGCTTATTCTGGCTCGGCGAGACGCGTCTACTCGCCCTTCACGCCCTTGCGCCAGTAGGCGGCGACGCGATAGCGCTCCCGCGGCAGGCCCAGGACAGCCCGGCAATGGCGGCGGATGGCGACATAATCGGCATGTTCGCAGCCGGCCCAGACGAAGCCGTCGGCCCCAAGCGTATCGGCGGTCAGCTCCATCGCGGCATCCGCGAGGCGTCGGCCGGCGCCGCGGTGCAGCCACGTCACGTCGAAGGCGGCCGCGCTGTTCAGCGTCTGCTCCTCGGCCGGCCCGCCGACCTCGATCACCACCCGCGCCGTCACCGTCGCCGGCAGGCGCCGCAGGAGCCGGTCGATGGCAGGGATAGCCGTCTCGTCGCCGAAGAAGAACAGCCGCTCGCCCGGTGGCACGCCGGCGTCGCCGAGGGGGCCGGCCATTCCGACGACGTCGCCGGGCGCGGCGTTGACCGCAAAGGACGAGCCCGGCGTCGCGTCGCCGTCGTGGCGCAATATGTCGATCGAGAGCTGCCCGCTCGCCGGGTCGATCGCCCGGATCGTGTAGACCCGCGGCGTCAGCATGTCCTCGCCCTGCGGCCAGATCGGACAGCCGTCCTCCGCCAGCACCGGCCCGCGCAGCGGCCGACCCACCGGCGGGAAGAACAGCCGTACATGCAGCCCGCCCGCATCGAAACGTTCGAGATCGTTGCCCGCCAGCACGACGCGGCGCATGCACGGGGTCACGTCGCCCGCGGAGACGACGCGCAGTTCGCGCCAGAAGGCCGGCGTGCCTTCGGACGCGCCGTCGCCGGTCCAGCGTACCGAAGGCGCCGCCTCGCCGAGGAATTCCTGCAGATGGCTGACGATGCCCCATTTTACGTAGGTCAGGTTGGTCTCGTCGTCGGCGCGGGCGCGCACCGAAAGCCCCGTCGGCGAGGCAAGGATCGCGAAGCGGCCATAGGGGATGACGATCCGCCCGGCCGCGCCGCGGCGCTGCACGGCGCCGTGCTCGACGTAATGGTCGCAGAAGAGGCCCAGCAGCTTTTCCGGCTCCGGGGCGGCAAGGTCGCAGGTGGCGGTCAGCATGCTGGCCTCATCGGTTCGGGCGGGCGCGTCCGCCGGTCAATTGGCAATGGCCACCCCCGCGGGATGCTGCGGATGCGCCAGGATCTGCATGTCGAGCCGGTAGACCCGGTGCAGGCATTCCGGCGTCATGAAGCGGTGGACGGTCTCGCTGGCGACGAGATGGCCGTCTCGCAGCGCCAGCACGTGGTCGCAGAAGCGCGAGGCCATGTTGACGTCGTGCAGCACGACGACGACGCAGCGCCGGCCTTCATGCGCCAGCCGGCGGATCAGCGACAGGACCTCGATCTGGTGGCTGACGTCGAGCGCCGAAGTCGGCTCGTCGAGCAGCAAGCAGCTGGCGTCCTGCGCGACCAGCATCGCCAGCCAGACGCGCTGGCGCTCGCCGCCGGACAGCGTGTCGAGGTCGCGGTCGGCGAGGTCGCGCGTGCCGGTCAGCGCCATCGCCTCCTCGGTCGCCGCCGCGTCCGCCGCGGTGAAGCGGCCGAACGGCCCGTGCCAGGGATAGCGGCCGAGCGCCACGACCTCCCGGCTGGTCAGCCCGGTGCCGGCCTGCGGATATTGCGGCAGATAGGCGATGCGCCGAGCGAACTCGCGCGCCGGCCAGTCGGCCAGGGGCCGACCGTCGAACGTCAGGCTCCCCCCGCTGGCCGCGCTCTGGCGGGCGAGGAGCTTGAGGAGGGTCGACTTGCCGGAGCCGTTCGGCCCCACGAGGCCGAGAACCTGGCCGCCGGCGATGCGCGCCGAGAGCGGATGCAGGATGGTCGTCTCGCCGATGTCGAAGCGGACGTCGGTCAGGGAGAAACCGCTGTCTTCCGGCGTGACGCTCTCCGCGCGATGGTCGATTGTCATGCGTTGCGTCTCTGCAGAAGCCAAAGAAGGATGGGGGCGCCGACAAGGGAGGCGACGAGCCCGGTCGGCAGCTGGAACGGAAAGGCGATGCTGCGCGCCAGCCAATCGGCGGTAACGAGGATCGCGGCACCGGCGAGCCCCGAGAGGACCAGCGCACTACCCGCCTGCCGCACGCCGAGAAACCGGATCAGATGCGGCGCGATCAGGCCGACGAAGGTCAGCGGGCCGACGAGAGGCGTCGCGATCGCGGTGGTCACAGCCGCCAGCACCAGCAGCAGCGCCCGCGCCGTCGCCAGCGGCACGCCGAGCCCCAGCGCCGCGGCCGGGCCGAGCGGCAGGATGGCCAGCCAGCGCATGAACAACAGGCCGGCGATAAGCCCGAGCCCGGCCAGCGTGAAGGAAATGATCGCCGAGGCAGGGGCTATGGTCTGTGCTGCCCCGGTCATCCAGGACAGCAGCTGGAAGGCGCGCGGATCGCCCGCGGCGGACAGGACCCCGACGACCGCATCGAGGAGCGCCGCCAGCGCGATGCCGGCGAGCAGCATGCGCTCCGGCTGGAAGCCGCTGCGGCGCGCCAGGAGCAGGATCAGCACCAGCACGAGCCCCGCCCCGATCGTCGCCGCGACGGTGACGCCCAGTGCCGTCTGCGCCAGGCCGGCAAACAGCGCGACGGCCATCGCGAAGGTCGCGCCGGCGCTGACGCCGAGGATCTCGGGGCTCGCCATTTCGTTGCCGGAGAGCCGCTGCAGCAGGAACCCGGCGGTGCCGAGGAGCAGCCCCGCCGTCGCCATGGCGAGGACCCGCGGCCACCGGAACGGCAGGATATCGACCAAGCCGGCGGGCGAGAGCACTTCCCAGCCGCCGCTCGGCGTGCGCCCGACGAACAGGGCGATCGCCACCAGCGCCAGGAGGGCCGACGCGAGGACGAGCGGCGCCGTCCAGGTCTGGCCCAGAATCGGTTGGGGGGCCCGCGGCGAAGCCATCGCCTCGACGCGCCGCATCCGCGCGGTGACCCGCGGCAGCAGCCAGAGAAGGATCGGCGAGCCGAGCAGCGCCGTCACGGCGCCGGTCGGCAGGAAGTCCGCAGCGGCGCCGGCCAAAAGCTGCACGGCGAGGTCGGTGATCAGCAGCAGCAGCGCGCCGACGGCGGTGGCGCCGGCAAAGCGGCTGGCGAAGCTGCGCGCCCCGGCGAGCCGCACGAGAATCGGCGCGACGAGGCCGATGAAGCCGAGCGACCCGACGGCGCTGGTGACGAACGCCGCGAGCAGCACCGCGAGCGCGACGGCGCCAAGCCGCAGCGTCGAGACGTTGAGCCCGAGCCCGCGCGCCGCCGCCTCACCGAGATCGAGCAGCGCCAAGGGCCGCACCAGCAGCAGCGCGAAGGGCGCAACGATGGCAAGGCGAAGGGCAAGGTCGGTCGCCGGATTCCAGCTCTGCTGGCTGAGCGAGCCGGCGCCCCAGACAAAGAGGCTGGCGAGATAGCGGCTTTCGACGAGCGTCAGGCTGGCCGCCAGGGCGCCGCAATAGAGGCTGACCAGCAGGCCGGAGAGGATCAGCGAGACCGGCGAGAAATCCTGCCGCCGGCTGAGCGCGAAGACCAGGGCGGCGGCAAGGCCGGACCCCGCCAGCGCGACGACGTCGCGACCCCAGCCGAACATTGCCGGAAAGAACAGCGTCACGATCACCAGCGCCAGCCGCGCGCCGGCATCGATGCCGAGAGTCGTCGGCGACGCGAGCGGGTTGCGCAGCGCCTGCTGCAGCAGCGCGCCGGAGGCGCCGAGCGCCGCGCCGCAGAGCAGCGCCATCGCCAGCCGCGGCAGCGTCGCATAGACGAGGACCATCCATTCGGCGTCGTAGCCGGCCATCTTCCCGCGCCAGAGCACCGGCAGACTGGGGCCGAGGAAGACGGTACCGAGCCCCAGCGCCAGCACCGCCATGATCAGGACGAGGCGCGCGGCGCCGCCCATCCCGCCGATGCGCGACGGAGTGGCGACCGCCGTCACGCCGCCTGCCTTTCCAGAACGTCGAGCAGCAGCGTGGCGAGCCGCCGGGCCGTCGCAACGCCGCCGAAGGCGGCCACCGTCGGCAGGATCGGCACCGGGCCGCCGTCACGCCGGAGCGGCAGCGAGCGCCAAAGCGGGCTGGTTTCGAGAACCCGCCGGACGTCGTCCGGCATGTAGTCGGCGACGGCCGTCGCCTCGCCGATCTCGGCCAGCCGCTCGACGCCGATCGTCGCAAAACCCCAGTAGATGCCTTCGCCCTGCCAGGCATTGCGCAGCCCCAGCCGGTCCATCACGTCCTGCTGCATGCCCGGCCGCGCATAGACGCGCACGTGCCGCGGATCCATGAAGGACAGCATCAGGATCGGCTTGTCCCGGAACCGCTTGGCCCGCTCGGCGCAGGCCGCGAAGAAGCGGTCGGTGTCGGCCAGATACGCCTCGGCCTCCGCCTCGCGCCCGAGCAGCGTCCCGAGGCGGCGCATGGCGTCCATCGCCTTCGGCAGCGGCGAACCGCCTTGCGAATAGATCGCGAAGCGCTCGACCGGGGCGACGCGGCTCACCTGCGGCTCGGTCATCGCGGTGAATTCGCTGGTGACGATCAGGTCCGGCTTGAGTGCGGCGAGGAGTTCGACATTGGGGGCGAGGCCGGTGCCGATGTCGACCGTCGCGGCCGGCAGCGGCGGCTCGGCGACCCATTTCTGCCAGTCCCCGGCGTCGGCGAGCGCGATCGGCGGCGCGCCGAGCACGATCATCTGCTCGGCGAGGGCGAAATCCAGCGACGCGACCCGCAGCGGGCTGGCGAAGGCTACTCCCGAGCGCAGCACGAAAGGCGCGGCGAGGAGCCCGCCGAGCACCCGGCGCCGCGTGGGTGTCCCCAGCGCGCCGGGACCTACTCGATATGCGCCGGGAAGGGCCGGATGGTCGGACACAAGCGGATACCCGTCATGCGTTTCCGGCAGGGCGATGGGTGCGAAAGCTGGCCTCGATGCGGCCGGCAGCATCCCGCGCCGGCCGTTCGGTGCGCCGTCTCTTACCAGCGGATCGTCGCCTTGCCGGTGATGCGGCGTCCCTCGCCGTAGAAGCAGTAGAAGTCGGCATTGCCGCAGGACGCGACATATTCCTTGTCGAACAGGTTGCTGGCGTTGACCGACACTTCGTAGTTGTCGCGCTCGTAGCTGAGCACGGCGTCGACCACCGTGGCGCTCGGCACCTTGAACGTGTTGGCATCGTCGCCGTAGCTCGAGCCGACGTAGCGCACGCCGAGGCCGGCGCCGAGCCCGTCGAACATCGAGCCGTTGCGGATCGTGTAGTCGGCCCAGCCGGCGACCGTGTGGCGGGGGATCGTCGTCGGCGTCATGCCTTCAAGGCCGCCATCCGGATCCTCGGTGATCTCGGCATCGAGATAGGTGTAGGCAAGCCGCAGATTGAGGCTGTCGGTGAGGCTGGTGACGCCCTCGAGCTCGAAGCCGCGCGAGGTGATCTGGCCGGTCTGCCGGGCCTGGAACGTGCCGCCCACCGCATCGAAGCGGATGGCGTTGTCGCGGACGATGTCGAAGAGCGAGGCGGTCAGAAGGGTATTCCAGCCGGCCGGCTCGTATTTCACGCCGATCTCGTACTGGTGCGATTCTTCCGGCTCGAACAGCGTGCCCGAGGCGCTGACGTCGAGCGGCGGCAGGAACGATTGCGAATAGGTGACGTAGGGCGCGATGCCGTTGTCGAAATTGTAGATCAGCCCGACCCGGCCGGTGAAGGCGTCGGCGTCCTTCTCCGCATCGACGGCGCTCGAGAAGTCGCTGTCGGGCCGCTCCAGTCCGGTCGTCGCCCAGTCGTAGCGACCGCTGAGGACCAGCGAGAGCCGATCGAGCTTGATCTGGTCCTGCAGATAAAGGCCCGTCTGGGTCTGGTTGACCGTGTTGTCGTAGTAATTGCCGAAGCGGGTGACCGGACTGCCATAGACCGGATCGAAGACGTTGATCGGGTCGGTGCCATAGAGGTCGATCGTGTCCGTATAGCGGGTCTTGCGGTAGTCGAGGCCGCCAAGCACGGTATGGCCGAGGATGCCGGTGTCGAACTCGGCCTGGACCTGGTTGTCGATCGAGAACGTGTCGAGATCGACATCGCCGGTGCCGCCGGAGCGGGCGAGCAGGCCGGCCGCCTCGTCGATGTAGCCGCCGCCGTAGATGCTCGCCTCGTCGTGGCTGAGGCCGGCATAGCGCGCATTCTGGCGGAAGGTGAAGGTCTCGTTGAATTCGTGGCTGAACTGGTAGCCGATCGAGCCCATATCGGTGTCGTAGTAGTCGAAGTCCGGCTCGCCGAGGAAGCGGCTGTTCGGGATCCGCCGCCCGTCATTGTCGTAGAGCGTGCCCGAGGCCGGCATGAACTGCAGACCCCAGCCGGCGCGGTCCTGCTGGTAGTTCGCCGACACCGTCAGGTTGGTCTGGGCATCCGGCTCCCACGACAGCACCGGCGCGATGAAGAAGCGGTCGTCGTCGACCGTGTCAACCTGGTTGTCGGCGTTGCGGGCGACGCCGGTGAGGCGGAAGCCGAAGGGGCTGTTCTCGGCTGCAGGGCCTCCCAGGTCGAAGCGCCCTTCAAGCAGGCCGAAGCTGCCGCCGGAAATCTGGACCTCGCGCAGCGGTGCGTCGGTCGGCTTCTTGCTGACATAGTTGATCAGGCCGCCCGGGCCGTTCTGGCCGTAGAGGACCGACGACGGGCCCTTTAGGATCTCGATGCGCTCGGCGCCATAAGGGTCGAGGCAGAGGAAGTTGATGATCGACGACGACGGCAGCCGCAGCCCGTCGAAGAAGGTCGCGTTGGCGGTGGAATCGAAGCCGCGGATGTTGAAGCCGCCGCAGCGCGTGTCGGCGCCGCCGGTGATCTCGGGCGTGACGCCGGCCGTGTAGCGGGTGGCGGCGCGAATGCTGCGGGCGTCCTGGCGCTCGATCTGCCCGCTGGTGACGACGGAAATCGACTGCGGCGTCTCGATCAGCGGCGTGTTGGTCTTGGTCGCGCCGGCACTGCGCGTCGCGACGAAACCCTGCTGCTCGTTCGCCTCGCCGGGGCCGGTGCCCTGCCCGATCGGATTGCCGTTCTCGTCCAGGGTGACGGTCACCGTGTCCAGTTCGATGACCTCTTGGGCCATCGCCGGTTGCAGCGCAGGAACGCCGAAGAGGACGGTGGAGGAAAGCATCACCCCGCCGAGGCGGCGAACGAGATGACCGTTGATCCGGGTGCCGAGCGACATGGGAAATCCGCGTACAAGGGAGATAATATGAGTGCAATAGTCCAGTTATCCGGAGCGCGAAAGCACTCGTCTTGCGAAGATGGCGCCGGCTCGACGGACTGTGTTGAAACTGCCACAGATTGTCTCCGGAGCGATGGCCGTGCTTTCCGCCCTGCCCCGCCGAGCGAAAGCCCGATCGCCGCTGGCCCCCGAGAAACCCCCCGGCCCCGCTGATGCCGGGGGTGGGGAATATTCCGGAGCACGGTCGCGACCAGCGGGACATCACGTCGAGTTTCCTTCGCGGCCTTCTTGCAGCCCCTGTGGCCAATGCACATCTGGGCGCGCGGGCCGGATCAACCGCCCGGGGGCAACGACGTGGATTATCTTCTTCTGCTGGCCGGACTGGTCGGCCTGTTTCTTGGCGGCGAAGCGCTGGTGCGCGGCAGCGTCGGCATCGCCCGGCGCCTGGCGATTCCGCCGTTGCTCATCGGCCTGACGGTCGTCGGCTTCGGCACCTCGACGCCGGAACTCCTGGTGTCGGTGGACGCCGCATGGCGAGGTTCGCCCGACATCGCCCTCGGCAATATCGTCGGCTCGAATATTGCCAACATCCTCCTGATCATCGGCATGTCGGCGCTGGTCTGGCCGATCAAGGTCCTGGGCGCGACGCTGAAGCGCGACACCGCCGTCATGACGCTGGCGGCGCTGGCGCTGGTGCCGATCTTCGCGCTGGGCGAGATGGGCCGCCTGTCGGGCTTCATCCTGTTTGCCGGCCTCGTCGGCTATCTCGTCTGGGCCTATGTCCAGCCGGGCGAAGTGGTGGTGGAGGAAGAGGGCCTGAAGCCGCCGGCCCCGACCCTGATCTCGGTGCTCTGGGTGATCGGCGGACTGGTCGCGCTGATGGCCGGCGCCCGCTTCCTCGTGGATGGCGCGGTTTCCATCGCGCGCGAGTACGGCATCTCGGAAGCCTTCATCGGCCTGACCATCGTCGCCATCGGCACCTCGCTGCCGGAACTCGCGACCTCGCTGATCGCCGCCTTCCGGCGCCAGTCGGAGATCGCCATCGGCAACATCGTCGGCTCCAACATCTTCAACATTCTCGGCATCCTGGGCGTCACCGCGATGATCTCGCCGATCCCGGTGGCATCGCGCTTCCTCACCTTCGACCTGCCGATCATGATCGTGCTGTCGCTGGTGCTGACCGGCCTGCTGCTTACACAAAAGGTGATTGGACGCGGCGTCGGCGTGGCGATGCTGGCGGGCTATGGCGCCTATGTCTGGGCCGCGCAGGGCTGACCGGCACCCCCGGGCGCGGACGCGCCCGGGTCGGCGGGCCGACGGCAGTCCGTAGCGCTGGCGCCGGGAACGACTTATGTTCCCGGCCCATGGCATGGCAGGGAACAGTCTGACGATGGCGCGACGAGCCGATGACGACAGCCGGCTCGACGACGCGGCCCGCGCGGGCTGGCTGTATTACGTCGCCGGCAAGACGCAGGACGAGATCGCCCGGACGCTGAGCATCTCGCGCCAGAGCGCGCAGCGGCTGGTCTCGCTCTCGGTGACCGCTGGCCTCGTCAAGGTGCGGATCGACCATCCGATCGCCGCCTGCCTCGATCTCGCGGCCCGGCTGCGCGAGCGCTTCGGCATCGACTTCGCCGAGGTCGTGCCGTCCGATCCCGCCTCGTCCTCGACGACGCTCGGGATCGCGCTCGCCGGCGCCGACGAGATGGAGCGGCGGCTGCGCCAGGCGGACCCGCTGGTCATCGCCATGGGCACGGGACGCACGCTGAAATCAGCCGTCGAGCACCTGCCGCGCATGGACTGCCCGCAGCACCGGATCGTCTCCCTGACGGCCAACATCACGCTCGACGGCTCGGCGTCGGTGTACAACGTCATCTTCTCGATGGCTGACCGGATTCGCGCCGCCCACTATCCGATGCCGCTGCCGGCCGTGGCATCGTCGCCGGCGGAGCGCCTGCTGCTGCACGAGCAGAAGGTGGTGAAATCCACCCTGGCGCTGGCCGCGCAGGCCGACGTCACCTTTGTCGGCATCGGCGACGTGGGGCCGGATGCGCCGCTGGTGAAGGACGGCTACGTGACGCCGGAAGAATGCCGGGTCCTGCTTCAGGATGGCGGGATCGGCGAGATCGTCGGCTGGGTGTTCGACCGCGACGGGCACCTGCTCGACTGCTCGTTCAACGAACGCGTCGCCAGCGCGCCGCTGCCGCCGACGTCGAAGGGTGAGGTGATCATGTTCGGCATGGGGCCGGTGAAGACGCCGCCGATGCGCGCCGCGCTGAAGGGCCGCCTGGTCAACGGCGTCATTACCGACCAGGCCACGGCGATGGCGCTTCTCGACGGCTGACCTTCCGGCTTTTCTTCCTCGTTTCGCATTCCCGAAACGCGCGCCGGCCGGTGCGTATGCTGCGCTGCGGCATGCAATTCGTTTGACAGCGCATGCCCTCGGTGAGAATTTGCCCCGGTAATGAAGATTTGCTCACGTGGAGCTGGGAGGCTTTATGATGTTCCGCCGTGCTTTAGCCACAGGTGCCATTTCCCTTTTCGCGTTCGTCGGCGCGGCCGGGGCGCAGACGACGCTGACCATCGCCACGGTCAACAATGGCGACATGATCCGCATGCAGGGTCTGACGCAGGATTTCACCGACAAGCATCCCGACATCGCGCTGAACTGGGTGACGCTCGAGGAGAACGTCCTTCGCCAGCGCGTCACCACCGACATCGCCACTTCGGGCGGCCAGTTCGACGTGATGACGATTGGCACCTACGAGGTCCCGATCTGGGCCGGCAACGACTGGCTGGTGCCGCTGGAAAATCTCGGCGACGACTATGACGTCGACGACATCCTGCCGCCGATCCGCGAGGCGCTGTCGGCCGATGGCAAGCTCTTCGCCGCGCCGTTCTACGCCGAGAGCGCGATGACGCTCTACCGCACCGATCTGTTCGAGGCGGCGGGCTTGGAAATGCCGGAGTCCCCGACCTGGGAATTCATCGAACAGGCCGCCAAGACGATCTCGGACGCCAATGACGACGTCTACGGCATCTGCCTGCGCGGCAAGCCGGGCTGGGGCGAGAACATGGCCTTCCTCGGCTCGATGGCCCGCTCCTATGGCGCCAACTATTTCGACGCCGACTGGCAGCCGCAGTTCGAGAGCGAAGGCTGGAAGACCGCCGTCGACCAGTATGTCCGGATGCTGACCGAATACGGGCCTCCGGGCGCGGCCTCCAACGGCTTCAACGAGAACCTCTCGCTCTTCAACCAGGGCCGCTGCGCCATGTGGATGGACGCCACCGTCGCGGCCTCCTTCGTGACCGACCCCGACGAGAGCCAGGTCGCCGAAAATGTCGGCTTCGCCCCCTTCCCCTGCGGCATCGAGAACTGTCCGAACAACGGCGCCAACTGGCTGTGGGCATGGTCGCTGGCGATCCCGGCGGGTTCGCAGAAGGCCGAAGCCGCCGAGACCTTCATCGGCTGGGCGACGTCGAAGGCCTATCTCGAGCTCGTCGCCGAGAAGGAAGGCTGGGCCAACGTGCCCCCCGGCACCCGCACCTCGCTCTATGAGAACGAGGCCTACACGAGCGAGGCGCCCTTCGCCGAAGCCACGCTGAACGCCATCGACAACGCCGATCCCTCGATCCAGGACGACAAGCCCTATGTCGGCCTGCAGTTCGCCGCGATCCCGGAGTTCCAGGGTCTCGGCACCTCGGTCGGCCAGCAGATGGCGGCCGCCGTCTCGGGCAACATGGCCGTCGAGCAGGCGCTCTCCGCCGCCCAGCAGGCGGCCACCCGCGAGATGACCCGCGCCGGCTACATCAAGTAATTGCCTCCCGAGCAATTACCGAGAGGCGTCCCCTTTTAGGGGGCGCCTCGCCTCGACGTTCCGAACCGATGCTTTCGACCACCTAGACAGCCGCGCCCCTTCCATCCGCCCTGCTTACGCGGGCGGTCGCAGGGGGTGCTTCTCGAACGCCGCTCCCAGGCAGGGAATACGCCGATGGCGACACTCCAGACGAAGTCGGCCGCGCGCCTGATGATGGCGCCCTCGGTGATCGCGCTGCTGATCTGGATGATCGTGCCGCTGTCGCTGACGCTGTATTTCTCGACGCTGAACTACAATCTGTTCAATCCCGCCGAGACGCCGTTCATCGGCCTGATGAACTATCGCTTCTTCCTCTCCGACCCCGCCTTCTTCACCGCCCTGCAGAACACGCTGACGCTGGTCATTGGCGTGCTGATCATCACCGTCGGCGGCGGCATCCTGCTCGCCCTCCTCCTCGACCAGGCCTTCTACGGCGTCTCGATCGTCCGCCTGCTGGTCATCGCGCCGTTCTTCGTCATGCCGACCGTCGCCGCCCTGGTCTGGAAGAACATGATGATGAACCCCGTCTACGGGGTGATCGGCCAGGCGCTGGAAACCGTCGGTATCGGCGCGATCGACTGGTTTTCCAACGCGCCGCTCACCGCCGTGATCATCATCGTCGCCTGGCAGTGGCTGCCGTTCTCGACGCTGATCCTCCTGACCGCCCTGCAGTCGCTGTCGGAGGACCAGAAGGAAGCCGCCGAGATGGACGGCGCCAAGGCGCTGTCGATCTTCTGGCACATCACCCTGCCGCACATGGCCCGCGCCATCACGGTGGTGATCCTGATCCAGACGATCTTCCTCCTGTCGATCTTCGCCGAGATCTACGTGACGACGAGTGGCGGACCGGGCCTGCAGACCACCAACATCCCGTATCTCGTCTACAGCCAGGCCTTGCTGCAGTTCGACGTCGGCGGCGCATCGGCGGGCGGTATCGTCGCCGTGGTACTGGCCAACATCGTCGCCTTCTTCCTCGTCCGCCTCATCGGCAAGAACCTCGACGCTTAAGGAGACAGGACCATGGCCCGCGCAGTCTCCACCCGCCGCAAGATTGGCTTCACCGTCCTCGGATGGACGGTCGGCCTGCTGATCTTCTTTCCCGTCCTCTGGACCGTGCTCACCTCGTTCAAGACCGAGCTCGCGGCGATCTCGATCCCGCCGCAATGGGTCTTCTTCGACTGGACGCTGGAGAACTACATCGAGGTGCAGGAGCGCTCGAACTATTTTCGTTTCATGATGAACTCGGTCTATCTGGCGCTCGGCTCGACGCTGCTCGGGCTGATCTTCGCCGTCCCTGCCGCCTGGGCGATGGCCTTCTCGCCGACCAAGTCGACCAAGAACATCCTGTTGTGGATGCTCTCGACCAAGATGCTGCCGGCCGTCGGCGTGCTGGTGCCGATCTACCTGATCTTCCGCGACCTCGGCCTCTTGGACACCCGCACCGGCCTGATCGTCGTGCTGTTCCTGATCAACCTGCCGATCATGGTCTGGATGCTCTACACCTATTTCCGCGAGATCCCGGTCGAGATCCTCGAGGCGGCGCGCATGGACGGCGCGACGCTGATGAAGGAGATCACCCAGGTGCTGGCGCCGATGGCCGTCCCGGGCATCGCCTCGACCGTCCTCCTGTCGGTGATCCTTGCCTGGAACGAGGCGTTCTGGACGCTGAACCTGACGACGTCCAACGCCGCGCCGCTGACCGCCTTCATCGCCTCGTTCTCCAGCCCGCAGGGCAATTTCTACGCCAAGCTCTCGGCGGCCTCGACCATGGCCATCGCGCCGATCCTCATCATCGGATGGTTCTCGCAGCGCCAGCTCGTGCGCGGCCTGACCTTCGGCGCCGTCAAGTAGGAGCCTCGCCATGAGCGCCATCACCCTTCGCAACGTCAGCAAGAGCTTCGGCGACGTCGTCATCATCCCGGGCCTCGACCTCGATATCGCCGAGGGCGAGTTCGTCGTCTTCGTCGGCCCGTCCGGCTGCGGAAAGTCGACGCTGCTGCGCCTGATCGCCGGGCTCGAGGACGTCTCGGGCGGCGAGATCCGCATCGACGACCAGGACGTCACGTCGGTCTCGCCGGCCAAGCGCCAGCTGGCGATGGTATTCCAGTCCTACGCGCTCTATCCGCACATGAGCGTGCGCGCCAATATCGGCTTCCCGCTGAAGATGGCCGGCCAGTCGAAGGCCGAGATCGCCAAGCGAGTCGAGGAAGCGGCGGCGACGCTCAACCTCACCGACTATCTTGAGCGCCGTCCGCGCGACCTTTCCGGCGGCCAGCGCCAGCGCGTCGCCATCGGCCGCGCCATCGTCCGCCAGCCGAAGGGATTCCTGTTCGACGAGCCGCTGTCGAACCTCGATGCAGCGCTGCGCGTCAACATGCGGCTGGAGCTCTCCGAACTGCACCAGCAGCTGAAGACGACGATGGTCTACGTCACCCATGACCAGGTCGAGGCGATGACCATGGCCGACAAGATCGTCGTCCTCAACCGCGGCCGGGTTGAGCAGGTCGGCTCGCCGCTGGAGCTCTACGCCAATCCCGCCAACCGCTTCGTCGCCGGCTTCATCGGCTCACCGCGGATGAACTTCCTGACCGGCGCCTATGCCGGCCAGTTCGGCGCGCCGACGGTGGGCATCCGGCCGGAGCACCTGGCGATCTCCAGCACCGACGGGCTGCTGAAGGGCACGGCGGGCGTCTCGGAACATCTCGGCTCCGACACCTTCGTCCACGTCAAGCTCGACAGCGGCGAGCAGGTGACCGCCCGCTCGCCCGGCGACTACCGGGTGCGCCACGGCGATCCCGTCTGGCTGACGCCGGAGGAAGCCCACATCCACCGCTTCGATGACCAGGGGCTGGGCATCCGATGAGGCGCCTCGAGGGCAAGCGCGCGCTGATCACCGGCGCCGGGCGCGGCATCGGCAAGGCCTTCGCCGAGGCCTATGTGCGCGAGGGCGCCACCGTCGTGCTGCTCGACATCGACGGCGACGCCGCAGCCCGTGCCGCAGCCGAGATCGGCGAGGGCACTGAGTGGCGCCAGCTCGACGTGACGGACGTCGACGCCGTCGACGCGGTCGTCGAGAGCCTGGCGGCCGAGGCGCCGATCGACATCCTGATCAACAATGCCGCCTTGTTCGACATGGCGCCGGTCAACGAGGTCACCGAGGCGTCCTACGACCTTCTATTTGCCGTGAACGTGAAGGGCCCGCTGTTCATGATGCGCGCCGTCTCGCGCGCGATGATCGCGGCCGGGCGCGGCGGCAGGATCATCAACATGGCGAGCCAGGCGGGCCGGCGCGGCGAGGCGCTGGTGACGGTCTACTGCGCCACCAAGGCCGCGGTGATCTCGCTAACCCAGTCGGCGGGCCTCGCGCTGATCAGGCACGGCATCAACGTCAACGCCATCGCCCCCGGGGTGGTGGACGGCGAGCACTGGGACGGCGTCGATGCGCTGTTCGCGAAATACGAGCACCTGCAGCCGGGCGAGAAGAAGCGGCAGGTCGCCGCCGAAGTGCCGTTCGGCCGCATGGGGACCGCCGAGGATCTGACCGGCATGGCGATCTTCCTCGCCTCCGATGAGAGCCGGTATGTCGTGTCGCAGACCTACAATGTCGACGGCGGCAACTGGATGAGTTGAACTGCAACAGGATCGCAGGAAATGTATCTGGAAAAACTTGATCTGACCGGCCGGGTCGCGGTCGTCACCGGCGCCGGACAGGGCATCGGCGAGGCCTGCGCCACGGCGCTGGCCGAGGCCGGCGCGACGGTGGTCGTCGCCGACATGGACGCCGCGCGCGTCGAGGCTTGCGTCGCGCGCCTCAAGGAAAAGGGCTACGCGGCCCACGGCGCGACGATGGACGTGACCCGCTCGGCCGAGGTTGCGGCACTGGCCGACAAGGTGGTCGCCGATCACGGCCGCGTCGACATCCTCGTCAACAATGCCGGCGTCGCCAAGTCCGACGTGCGCGCCGAGGACACCAGCGACGAGCACTGGCGCTTCCACATGGACGTCAATCTCGACGGGCTGTTCTGGTGCTGCCGCGAGTTCGGTCGGAAGATGCTCGAGGCCGGCTCCGGCTCGATCGTCAATATCGGCTCGATGTCGGGCTTCATCGTCAACAAGCCGCAGCCGCAGAGCTTCTACAACGCCTCCAAGGCGGCGGTGCACCATCTGACCAAGTCGCTCGCCGCCGAATGGGGCCAGCGCGGCGTTCGCGTCAATGCCGTGGCGCCGACCTATATCGAGACGCCACTGACCAAGTTCGGGATCGAGGAAGATCCCGACATGTACAAGGTCTGGCTGGAGATGACGCCGATGGGCCGCGTCGGCCAACCCGACGAGATCGCCTCGGTCGTCCACTTCCTGGCCAGCGACGCGTCCAGCCTGATGACCGGCTCGATCGTCCTCGCCGACGGCGGCTACACCTGCTGGTGATTTGATCGCCGGCCCTTCGCCGGCCCTCTCCGACTGTGCTACCCCGTCCCTCGCGCCCGAAAAGGCGCGGGGGATTCTTGCGTCGGGAGACTGGGCATGGGCGAGGCATTCATCGGCGTGGACGTCGGCACCGGCAGCGCGCGTGCCGGCGTCTTCGACCGCAAGGGGCAACTGCTCGGTACGGCCAAACGCGATATCCGCCTCTGGCGCGACGATCACGGCCTCGTCGAGCAGTCCTCCGCCGACATCTGGACAGCGGTCGTCGCCTCGGTGCGCGAGGCGATGGAAAAGGCCGACATCGACCCGGCCTCGGTCAGGGGTCTCGGCTTCGACGCCACCTGCTCGCTGGTCGTCGTCGGCGCGGACGGAAAGGGCCTGCCGGTCGGCCCGACGGAGGATCCCGAGCGCGACATCATCGTCTGGATGGACCATCGCGCGCTCGACCAGACCCGGCGCATCAACGAAACCAGGCATCCGGTGCTGCGCTATGTCGGCGGCGTCATTTCGCCCGAGATGGAAACGCCGAAGCTCCTGTGGCTGAAGGAGAACCGGCCCACGATCTTCGCCAGGGCGGCGCATTTCTTCGATCTTGCCGACTATCTCTCCTGGCGCGCCACGGGCAGCCTTGCCCGCTCGGTCTGCACCCTCGCCTGCAAATGGACCTATCTCGCCCACGAGGGACGCTGGGACCCCGACTATTTCCGCACCGTCGGGCTCGAGGAACTCGCCGAGGAGGACTTCGTCCGCATCGGCGCCGAGGTCGTGGACATCGCGACGCCGCTCGGCGACGGACTCTCGCCAGCGGCGGCCGCCGATTTCGGCCTGCCGGTCGGCACACCCGTGGGCGCGCCGGTCATCGACGCGCATTCCGGCGGCATCGGCACGCTCGGCGGTCGCCGGCCGGACGGCAGCGCCGCCGAGCCCTCGGCCGAGCTGGCGCTGATCATGGGCACCTCGTCCTGCGCCATGGCGGTGACGCGCGACATCGCCTATGTCGACGGCGTCTGGGGACCGTACAAGGACTCGCTCCTGCCCGGCTACTGGCTGCTCGAAGGCGGCCAGTCGGCCTATGGCGCGGCGCTCGACTATCTCGTCGCGCTGCATCCGGCCTTCGCGGCGGCCAAGGCGACCGCAGCGTCCGAAGGCCGTTCGGTGCTCGACCATCTGGAGCGCCGGGCGATCGAGACCGCCGGGTCGATCGAGGCGTCGGCCCGGCTCGCCGGCACGCTGAACATCGTCCCGGAATTCCTCGGCAACCGTTCGCCGGAGGCCGACCCGAACGCCACCGCCGTCATCGCCGGCCTCGGCCTCGAGACCAGCGAGGCGAGCCTCGTCCGGCTGTTCGTTGCCGGGCTCTGCGGCCTGTCCTACGGCACCGGTCAGATCGTCGAGGCGATGCGCGACAAGGGCGTCGGCCTCGGCACGATCGTGGTTTCCGGCGGGGCGGCAAGATCGCCGCTCTTGCGCCGTATCCTCGCCGACGCGACCGGGCTGAAGGTCGCCCTGCCGCAGACAGCCGAACCGGTCCTGCTCGGCGGCGCCATCATCGGCGCGGTGGCCGCCGGCGCGTTTCCCGACATTGCCCATGCCGCCGCGCAGATGTGCCGGGTCGGCGACGAGATCGCGCCCAATCCGGACCTTGCCGCCTTCCACGCCCGCAAGCGCCGCGCCTACGAGATCCTGCAGCGGGCCGAACGCGAGATCCGCGCGCTCGACGCGGTCGAGGTCGGCCTCGCCGGCTGAGGCCGGCCGCACGGCCCGGCCGGGTGCTTCAGCCTGCGAGGGCGCGGTCGAGGCGGGCCAGCAGCTCGTCGAGTTCCTGCAGGTCGCGGGGGCTGAGCTTCGGGCCCGGATGGCGCACATGCGCGGTGGCGATGGCGCCGCGCCGCCGCAGGATCTCCTTGCGCACCGCAAAGCCGAAGCCGAGCTGCTGCTCGTGCCGCAGGATCGGCAGATAGGCGTCGAAGACGTCCTCGGCCCCCTCCGCGTCGCCGGCGAAGAAGCGGTCGCAGACCGCGACCAGCATCTCGGGATAGGCAAAACCGGTCATCGCGCCGTCGACGCCGCGGCGCAGCTCCTGCGGCAGATGCAGGCCACCATTGCCGACGAGAATGCTGATGCGTCGTCCCTCGCCGGTATCCGAGCGCTCGCGGAGCCTGGTGATCTTGGTCAGGCCCGGGCTTTCCTCGTGCTTGAGCATGACGAGGTTGGGGAAGGCGTCGATCAGCCGGTGCAGCACGGCGACGGACGTCACCACCGTCGTCGTCTGCGGATAGTCCTGGTAGCAGACCGGAATGTCCGGGCCGAGCCGCGACAGCACCGTCTCCCAATAGGCATAGACCTGGTCGTCGGTCTTCAGGCCAGGCAGCGGCGCCACCATCACGCCGGCTGCACCGGCATCCATGGCGTCATTCGCGAACCGCACGAGATTGTCGGTGCCGGGATTGCTGGCGCCGACGATCACCGGCCGGGCCCCGTCGATCCGGGCGAGATAGCGCGCCATGACGCTCCTAGACTCGTCCGGCGTCAGCTTGGTCGCCTCGCCGAGGAGGCCGAGGATGGTGAAGCCGCTGACGCCCTTCTCGAGATAGAAGTCGACGAGCCGGTCGACACTGTCGAGATCGAGCCCGCCGTCATCGAGGAACGGCGTCGGGCAGATGACGAAGACGCCCTTGGTGGATTCGTTGATCAGCTGAGCGGCCATGTGGCTTCGTTCCTGTGCATCGGCGGGTTCGCCTATCGGGGAGGTCCTGCGCTACCAAGCCGTTCGCCGCGCCGTGACCTTGCATCGAGGCGTAGCCGAGGCGACCGAGGCCAGGCAACCCGGCGCCAGGGCAGTCTCCCGCCATCGGCGGTTGGCGGGGCAGCCTGTGGTCGGGCGCAAAGTCCTGATCCTCATGGCGTCTGGAATATTTGCGGCTACCGCGCCCCCATCCGGGATCCTCGTATACGATTTTCTAATCATTCAACTTGATTTCGCCGCCCTGCAAATATTGCGCTCGGCACCCCGGCGTGGCTAACTGCTCATCGATTGCACCTGATGAATTTTGCGGCATCACCACGAATGGAGAATCTCCCCATGCGCTTACGCCCCGCCACCACGTTCGCCGCGCTTCTCCTGATGGGCCTGCCGGCGACGGTCTCTGCCCAGGAAGCACCGCTGCGTACCGCGCTCGACGGGACCTTCGCGCCGCATGCCATGCCGACCATGAGCGGCGGCGTGGAAGGCTTCAACGTCGATCTCGTCAACCTGATCGGGGAGCGCCTCGGCCGCGAGGTCGAGCTGACGTCGGCGCAGTTCTCCGGGCTCATCCCGGCGCTTCAGGCCGGCACGTTCGACTTTCTCGCCGCCCCCGTCACGGTGAACGAGGAGCGGGCTGCCAACCTCCTCTTCACCGAAGGCTTCATGGACACGAACTTCGCCTTCGTCGTGCCGACGGACGCCCCGGAATACGCCGATCTCGACGCCTTCCGCGGCAAGACCATCGCCGTCAATCGCGGCTCGGCCTATGACAGCTACCTCGCCGAGCGCGCCGACGAATACGGCTGGACGGTCGAGTCCTACGGCACCAACAGCGACGCCGTCGCTGCCGTCCTGTCCGGCCGGGCCGACGCCAACCTGGCCGGCGCCACCGTCGCGGCCTGGGCGGCACAGAAGAACCCGCAGCTGGCGCTCTCCTACGAGATCGAGACCGGCCTCGTCTGGGCGCTTTCGTTCCGGCAGGACTCGACCGAGATGCGCGACCTCGTCGACCGGGCGATCGAGTGCCTGAAGATCGACGGCTCGATGGCCGAGCTCTCGCAGAAATGGTTCGGCGTCGAGCCGACGACGGGGGCCACCATCGTCACGCCGACCCCCGGTTTTGGTGTGCCCGACTTTCCGGGCTATGCCGAGGACGATCACCAGCCGTCCTGCGACGGGCTCGCATCGTAGCCTTCAAGCTCCCGGCATTCTGGGCAAGGGGTTCGCATCGGCTTTCGTGCGGAACCCAGACGAGGCGCAAATCATGACCCGCACCGCCCTCGAGATCGTCTCGTTGTCGAAGTCCTTCGGCAAGACCGAGGTCCTCTGCGACATCAGCCTGAAGGTCGCGGCCAGCGAACTCGTCTGCCTGATAGGGCCGTCGGGATCGGGCAAGAGCACGCTTCTGCGCTGCTGCAACCGCCTGGAGGAGCCGAGCTCGGGCGACATCCTGATCGGCGGCCGCAACATCCACCACGGCACCGCCCGGGACCTGCGGCGCATGCGGGTCCGCACCGGCATGGTGTTCCAAGGCTTCCACCTCTATCCGCATCTGAGCGTCATGGGTAATCTGACCCTCGCCCAGCGCAAGGCGCTCGGGCGCTCCCGCAGCGAGGCCGAGGCGAAGGCCCGGCTGATGCTGGAGAAGGTCGGGCTGTCCGAAAAGGCGGCGGCCTACCCGTCCGAACTTTCCGGGGGTCAGCAGCAGCGCGTGGCAATAGCCCGCGCCCTCGCCCTCGATCCCGACATCATGCTCTTCGACGAGCCGACTTCGGCGCTCGATCCCGAACTCGTCGGCTCCGTGCTGGCGGTCATGGCCGATCTGAAGGCGCAGGGCATGACGATGCTGGTCGTCACGCACGAGATGGGCTTCGCCCGCGAGGCCGCCGATCGCGTCGTCTTCATGGATGCCGGCGTCATCGTCGAGGAAGGAACGCCCGACGCCGTCTTCGGCGCGCCGAAGATGAAGCGGACGCAGGACTTCCTGCAGCGGATCGACAGACGCGCGGCATGAGCGGCTTCGACCGGTTCCTCGCCACCTTCTTCAACCCCGTCACCATCGCCGCCTACACGCCGGCGGTGCTGGAGGGCGTCAAGGTGACGATCCTCCTGGCACTCGCCGTGACCGTCGCCGGAACGCTGCTCGGCCTTGGCCTGGCGGCGCTGCGGACCTACCGGGTCCGCCCACTCAACCTTTTGATCGTCGGTTTCGCCGACATCGGCCGGGCGCTGCCGCCGCTGGTCATCATTCTCCTCTTCTATTTTGGCCTGCCAGGCGTCGGGATCCGCCTGTCAGGGCCGATGGTGGTCTTCATCGTCCTCGCCCTGACGCTTGCGGCTTTCGCCGAGGAGGCCTTCTGGGCGGGCTTCACCACCGTCGCCAAGGGCCAGTGGGAAGCCGGCATCGCGACCGGGCTGAGCTTCACCGCGACGCTCCTCTATGTCGCCCTGCCGCAGGCCGTGCGGCTGGCGGTGCCGCCGCTGGTCAACCGCATCCTCGCCATCTCCAAGATGACGGCGCTCGGCTCGGTCGTCGGCGTGCAGGAAATCCTCGGCGCCGCGACGGCCGCCCAGAGCCTGTCGGGCAGCGCCACGCCGCTGACCATGGCGGCGATCGCCTATCTCGCCGTCTTCCTTCCCGTCGCGATCCTGGCGCGGTTCCTCGAGAGCCGCTTCGCGTGGTCGAGCTAGGGAGGCGGCGATGGACGCGGTGATCCAGCAATTCTTCAATGTCGACGTGATGCTTCAGGCAGCGCCTCTCCTCCTGCAGGGCCTGTGGATGACGGCCAAGCTGTGCCTGGCGGTGATCGGACTCGGCCTCGTCGGCGGCCTCCTGATCGCGCTCGCGAGCCTCAGTCCGCGGCGCTGGCTGCGGCTTCCCGCCATCGTCTATGTCGACATATTCCGCGCCATGCCGCCGCTGGTGCTGCTCGTCTTCATCTATTCCGGCCTGCCCTTCGCCGGGCTCGACGTCGCGCCGTTCACGGCGGTCATGCTGGCGTTCCTGCTCAACAACTCGTCCTATTACGGCGAAGTCTACCGCGCCGGCATCCAGTCCGTGCCGGCCGGGCAATGGGAGGCGGCGCGGGCCACCGGCCTCAGCGGCGTGCAGACGCTCGGCTCGGTCGTCCTGCCCCAGGCCATCCGCAACGTCCTGCCGGATCTCCTGTCGAACACGATCGAGGTGGTGAAGCTGACGTCGCTCGCTTCCGTCGTGTCGCTCGCCGAGCTGCTCTACGCGGCCAACATGGCCCGCTCGATCACCTACAACGCCTCGCCGCTGGTGGCGGCGGCCCTCATCTACCTGGTTTTTCTCTGGCCGCTCGTGCGGCTGGTCAGCCGCTATCAGCGGCCGCTTGCGATCTGATCGCGCCGTCAAGGAAAGAAGCAAAACATGGCAGAATTCGTCGTCGGAGGCGCCCAGATGGGCCCCAACCAGAAGGCCGACAGCCGCAAAATGATCGTCGCGCGGATGCTGGCACTCATGGAAGAAGCCGCCGGCAGGGGCGTCGAGCTGGTGGTCTATCCGGAGCTGGCGCTGACGACGTTCTTCCCGCGCTGGTACATGGAGAACGAGGCGGAGGTCGACGCCTTCTTCGAGACCGAGATGCCGGGCCCCGAGACCGCGCCGCTGTTCGAGCGCGCCCGCGAGCTGCGCATGGCCATCAGCTTCGGCTATGCCGAGAAGACCCCCGAAGGCCGGCACTTCAACACCTCGATCCTGACCGACCGGGCCGGCAACATCGTCGGCAAGTACCGCAAGATCCATCTGCCCGGCCATTCGGAATACGACACCGAACGCGCCTTCCAGCATCTGGAGAAGCGCTATTTCGAGCCGGGCGACCTCGGCTTTCCGGTCTGGCGCAACGAGGGCGTCATCATGGGCATGGCGATCTGCAACGACCGCCGGTGGCCGGAGACCTATCGCTGCCTCGGCCTGCAGGGCGTCGAACTCGTGATGCTCGGCTACAACACGCCGTCGGTGAACAGCCAGATGAGCGCCGAAGGCCTGAAGGAGCGGCTGTTCCACTCCGAACTGTCGATGCAGGCCGGCGCCTACCAGAATTCGACCTACGTCGTCGGCATCGCCAAGGCGGGCGTCGAGGACGGCCATCCGCTGATGGGCGGCTCAATCATCGTCGACCCCGACGGCTTCGTCGTGGCGCGGGCCGAGAGCGAGGAGGACGAGCTGATCGTCGCTTCCTGCGACTTCGCCAAATGCGCCTTCGGCAAGTCGACCATCTTCGATTTCGCCCGGCATCGCCGGATCGAGCATTATCAGCGGATCACCGAACAGGCCGGCGTCATCGTCGAGGTCTGATCGACGCAAGCAAGGGAGGTTGAGCCGATGAACGCCCCGTTCGACACGGTGATCCATGGCGGCACGATCGTGACCGCCGCCGAGAGCTTTCGCGGCGACATCGCCCTGAAGGACGGCCGCATCGCCGCCATCGCGGAGAGCATCGCCGGCGGCGAACGCCGCATCGACGCGGGCGGCCGCCTGGTCATGCCGGGCGGCATCGAGGCGCATTGCCACATTGCGCAGGAGAGCTCGTCCGGCGTGATGAGCGCCGACGATTACTATACCGGCTCGGTCTCCGCCGCGTTCGGCGGCAATTCCTGCTTCGTCCCCTTCGCCGCCCAGCATCGCGGCCAGTCGATCGCCGACGTCCTCGCCACCTATGATGGCCGGGCCGCGCCGAACTCGGTGCTCGACTATTCCTACCATCTGATCGTCTCGGACCCGACGCCGACGGTGCTCCACGAGGAACTGCCGCGCGCCTTTGCCCGCGGCATCACCTCGTTCAAGGTCTTCATGACCTACGACCTGATGAATGTCGGCGATGCCGGGCTGCTCGACATCCTGACCGTCGCCAAGGCGCACGGCGCGCTGACCATGGTCCATGCCGAGAACAACGACATGGTCAAATGGATGAACCGCCGACTCGCCGATGCCGGCCTGACCGCGCCGAAATACCATGCCGTCAGCCGACCCGAACTCGCCGAGGAGGAGGCGATCCATCGCGCCGTGTCGCTGGCCAAGCTCGTCGACGCCCCGCTCTTCGTCGTCCACGTCTCAACGCGCGGCGGGGCAGCCATCGTCGCGCGCGAGCGCGATGCCGGGACACGGCTCTTCGCCGAGACCTGCCCGCAATATCTCGCCTTCACGCGCGCCGATCTCGACCGGCCGGGCATGGAAGGCGCCAAGTACATCTGCTCGCCGCCGCTGCGCGACGGCGAGACGCAGGCCGCCTTGTGGGGCCATGTCGCGCGCGGCACCTTCGACAGCGTCTCGTCCGACCATGCGCCCTACCGGTTCGATGCCGGCGGCAAGTTCCTCAACGGCGCCGACGCGCCCTACCCCAAGATCGCCAACGGCATGCCGGGGATCGCCGCGCGCCTGCCGTATCTGTTCTCCGAAGGCGTCGTCGCCGGCCGCATCGACCTGCAGCAGTTCGCCGCCCTGTCGGCGGGCAACGCGGCGCGGATCTTCGGCCTCTCATCCAAAGGCTCGCTGATGCCGGGCCACGACGCCGACATCGCCATCTGGGATCCGGAGGAACGGCGCGTCGTCACCCTGGAGGACCAGCACGACGCGATGGACTACACGCCCTTCGACGGGATGACGCTCACCGGCTGGCCGGTCACCGTGCTCAGCCGCGGCGCCGTCGTGGTTCACGAAGGCCGTCTCGAGGCAGCTCGCGGCCAGGGCCGTTTCGTCGCCCGCCAGCCTTCCGGCACCGGGCGGATGCGCGGTCATCGCGCACCGGAATTCGAGGCGCTGCGCGCCGAAGGACACGAGATCGCGCCATGAGCGACGCCTCACCCCCCATCGTAGTGGTCAACCCGAACAGCGACGAAGCTGTCACGCAAGCGATGTCGGCGGCGCTGGAGGGGTTCCGACTCGGCGGCGGCCCGGCGATCGAATGCGTCACCTTCGACGACGGGCCGATCGGCATCATGACCGAACTGCACGTCCAGGAGGCGGCGCTGCGCTTCGGCCAGTATGCACAAACCAGACCGGACGCGGGCGCGCTGATCAGCGCCTGCTACTCGCAGCCGGGCGTCGACCTGGCTCGTTCGCTGACGCGCGTGCCGGTCATCGGCATCCAGGACGCCGGCGTCCTCTCCGCCCTGGCGCGGGCCGACCTGTTCGGTGTCATCGCCGTGGCGCCGGGATCGATCCCCCGGCATCTGCGCCATTTGCGCCGCCTCGGCGCCGACAGGCGGCTTGCCGGCGAGGTGGCACTGTCGGAGCCGGTGAGCGTCGCGGAAAGCGGACGCGGCGAGCGCAGCTTCGGGTTGCTGATGGAGGCCGGCAGCCGGCTCGCGGCCATGGGCGCGGGCGCCGTCGTGCTTGGCTGCGCCGGCATGTCGGGCCACCGGGCGCGGCTGGAGGCGGAACTCGGCATCGTCGTCATCGACCCGACGCAGGCCGCCGTCGCCCTGGCGCTGGCGGCGATCCTGCCGGGCCAGGCATGAGCGAGACGGGCGAAGGCGCGGTCTCGCTGCGCCTCCTGTCGATCTTCGCGGCAATGATGGGCGGCGCCACGACCCAGGAGGCCGCCGAGCGCCTGAAGATGTCGCAGCCGGCCGTCTCGAACGGCATCCGGCAACTGGAGACGGCGCTCGGCGTCACGTTGTTCGAGCGGCTGCACCGGCGCCTGCAGCCCACCGAGGAAGCCTTCCTGCTGTTCGAGGAGATCCGGCCGATCTTTCCCATCCTGCGCGGGTTCGAGGCGCGGGCGCGGGCGATGCGCTCGGGCCTGTCGGGTCGCCTGCGCGTCCTGTCGACGCCGCCGCTCGGCCACAGCGTCGGCGCCCAAGCGCTCGGCGCGTTGCTCGAAGCCCGCCCGGAGGTCAACGTCTCCTACGACGTGCGGCGGCTGGAGCACGTGCTGGAGGCGGTTCAGAACGGCGCCGTCGACCTCGGCCTCGGGCTCGGGCTGGAATCGCATCCCGCGCTCAACGTCGAGGTCGTGGCACGCGTCGACATGGTGTGCCTGTTGCCGGCGGCGAGCCCGCTTGCCGGCCAGGACCACATCCGGGCCGGCGACCTCTTCGGCGACGGCCTGATCGGCCTCGAGGCGGAATCGCGCCTCGGCCAGGCGGTCCGCCTCGCCTTCGAACGCGACGGCGCGCATTACGCCCCGCGCGTCGAGGTCCGCTATTGCTCGACCGCCGCCGTGCTCGCGGCGACGGTTCCGGCGGCGACCATCGTCGACCCGTTCAGCGCCGCCCTGCGCGCGCCGACGCTGGTCGAACGCCCGTTCGCACCGGCCTGCAGCGTCCCGGTGGCGCTGTTCTTTCGCCGCGGCGTGCCGCGCTCGCGCCTCGTCCAGGCCTTCGTCACCTATGTGCGCGCGGCGCTGAAGGATTTCACCGCCGAGGCCGCCGCGATGCCGGCCGAGCCCACCATGAACGGACCTGCCGGATGACCCAAGGAATCGACATCGCGATGGACACGCTGTCGGCGCAGCAGCGCTACAAGCTGCTCTGCGCCATCGTCATTCCGCGGCCGATCGCGCTGGTGACGACGCTCGGGCGCGACGGCGTAACCAACGCGGCACCGTTCTCCTTCTTCAACGTCTTCTCGGAGACGCCGCCGCTGGTGATCCTCGGCCTGCAGGCCAAGCCTGACGACACGCCCAAGGATACGACGCGCAACATCCGCCGGACCGGGGAGTTCGTGGTCAATCTCGTCGATGAGGCGATGGCGGAATCGATGAACGTCTGTGCCGGCGACTTTCCGTCCGACACCAGCGAGATCGGCCCGGCGGGGCTCAACCTTTCGCCATCCGCCAAGGTCGCTCCGGCACGGATCACCGAGGCGCCCTTCGCGCTGGAGTGCCGGCGCCACACGATGCTGTCCTTCGGACCGGAGCGCGATCTCCTCGTTGGCGAGGTACTGCAGGTCCACGCCCGCGAGGGGCTGCTCGATGCCGGGACGCTGCATGTCGACATCGAGCGCTACCGGCCGCTCGGGCGCCTCTTTGCGGACCTCTATGCCCGCCAGCGCGACATCATCACGCTGAAACGCCAGCATCCCGGCAAAAGCTGAACGCCGACGACGCCGGCCTGAGGTCGGCGATCGAGCGATGGGACGGATCGGCCCGGTCAATCGCCGGCCGGGTCAGGGGCGGACGGGGATCATGCGGGCATCCCTCAAGCCGGCACCGGTCTCGCCCGATCGCGCATGCGCCCCATATGGCAGGGCTTCAACCCGTTCGGAGTTTTTCATGACCGATGACGAAGCCGCTGCCGAGGAGCGCAACGAGACGCTCATCGCCGAACGTGGCGAACGCGCGATCTACCGGTTCGAATCGAAGAAGCCGGATGGGATCTGGCTGACGATGTATCGGGGCCAGGATCGGATCCGCATGCCCGACGGCCGGGACATCGAGGCGCCGGCGCATCCGACATTCGCCAGCGAAGATCAGGCCCGCGAATGGCTGGACGCGCGGGAAGACTGATCCCGCCGGCAGGCGATCTCCGAGGACGTGGAAGGTGCGCCCGAGATCTGGTGCCGAGAAGGCCGGCGCGAAGCCTCCTCCTCATCGCCGCTCGATGGCAGGCCATCGCCGTGCCGGATCCTGCCCGCGGCAGCACCGCGACGATCCTTGCGCAGCTGCTGGCAGCCCGCCCGGTCATATGCGCCCCATCAGTTCCGCCGGGATGGACGGCAGGTCGCGACCAAGTGGGACGCCCTCAAGCCTTGCCGAAGATGCCCGGCGCAAGTCCCGCGAAGCGGCGGGACAGCTCGGCCAGCAGGATGTTCTGGGCAACGGCAGCCAACTCGTTGGCATAAACTTCGAACTCTCCGCGGCGGGAGGCAACGAGCAGCTGCCTTGCCAGTCCCGGCCCGGGAAGAGGAAGGACGGAAACGCCCTCGATATGCGCCAGGCCCTGCAGGATGCAGAGCGGCGTGGTGATGGCGACGCCTGCTCCGTTCGCGACCATCGCCACGATGGCATCCGACATGTCGAACTCGAAGACCCGCCGGGCCGCGATGTCGGCCTTTCGCAGGTGCTGATCGACCTGCGCCCCGACATAGGAGCGTTGGCTGTGGCGCACGAGGACATGCGCGTCGAGGATCTCCCGCAGGCCCCGCCCCTCGATCGCAGCGACGGCAGAACCCTGGACCAGAAGGACATAGTGCTCGATCAGGATCGGCCTGACTTCGAAGCCGGCGCGCTCGGCCGGATCGCAGGTGATCGCGACGTCGATCCGCCGTCGCGACAGCGCTTCGCCGAGTTCGCTCGACAGGCCGGACACGCCGGTGAGCCGGAGCGCGGGGCGGGCCGCGCCCATGTGCCGGAAAATCCTCGCCGCGATCGTGCCCGCCACCGTGTCGACGAGACCGATCCGCAGGTCGACGGCGCCAGACGCCGCGGCCGCCGCCCGGACCTTGCCGGCGATGCCGTCCAGGATGACGTCGAGACTCTGCATTTCCGACAACAGCGCCTGGCCGGCGGCCGTCGGCATGAGCGGTCGCACGTCGCGGTGCAGCAGTTTCGCGCCGAAATGCTCCTCTGCCTTGCGCACGGCCTGCGAGATCGCCGAGGGGCTGACGGCGAACCGCCCCGCGGCGTCGCGCATGCTGCCGGCCTCGATCGCGCTGGCTGCCATGCGAAGCGCCGTCAAGTCCACGTGCCGCTCCCTGCAATCCGGCTTCATCCGAAAATTAGTATCGCTTCATCTATTGCCGTTTTGGCGCGCCTTAGTCTAGGCTCGTGCTCAATTAAGTGACCTGACCAGGAATTGGTCAGGGAGGTAAGTGACCTGACCAGGAAATGGTCAGAGAGGGTAGTGATGGATTTCGACGTAGCGGTGATCGGCCTTGGCGCGATGGGAAGCGCCATCCTCTACCAGCTGTCGAAACTCGGCGTCCGCTGCGTCGGCATCGACCGTCACGATCCGCCTCATGCGATGGGATCCAGCCATGGCGATACGAGAATCACCCGGCAGGCGGTCGGCGAGGGCGAGGACTACGTCCCCTTCGTCAAGGCCTCCCACGCGATCTGGCGGGAACTCGAGCGTGAAACCGGCGAGCCGCTGCTGACCGAATGCGGCACGCTGATCGTCGCGACCGCCGGCGGTGAGACCTGGCACCATGGCAAGCCCGCCTTCGTCGAGCGGACGCGGCTCGCCGCCGAGCGCTTCGCCATCCCGCACGAGATGCTCGACGCCAGCGTCCTCCACGCGCGCTATCCACACCTGATCGGGCTCCGCGGCGACGAGATCGGCTATTTCGAGCCGGGTGGCGGCTATGTGCGCCCCGAAGCCTGCATCGCCGCCCAGATCACCATGGCGCGTCGGAACGGCGCCGAGGTGAGAACCGAGACGATCGTGCGCTCGATCCGGCCGGTCTTCGGCGGCAGCGAGATCGAAACCGATCGCGGGACGATGACGGCCGAAAAGGTCGTCGTCGCGGCCGGCGCCTGGATACCCGGCCTGCTCGGCGACGGCTTCCCTCCCATCCTGTCCGTCTCGCGGCAGGTCCTGCACTGGTTCGAGATGGAAGACACGGCACCGCCGGCTACCGACTGGCCGGTGACGATATGGATGCACGGCGCGGGGGAGGAGGATTATCTCTACAGCTTTCCCTCCCAGGAGGGGGAACATACGCTCAAGGTCGCGACGGAGCAGTATTCGGTGACGACAGACATCGAGACCATGAGCCGAGAGGTCACCGCCGGCGAGTCGGCGGTCATGTTCGATACCCACGTCAAGGGACGCCTCGCCGGCGTGTCGCCGCGCGTCGCGAAGGCGGCCAGCTGCGTCTATTCGACGACGCCCGACCGCGGCTTCGTTCTCGATCACCTGCCGACGGCGCCGGGCACGTTCGTCGTGTCGGCCTGCTCCGGCCACGGCTTCAAGCATTCGGCGGGGATCGGCCTTGCGGTCGCCGGCGCCGTCGCCGGACGCTCCGCCGATTTCGACCTGTCCGCATTCTCGATCGCCCGTTTCGGGTGATGGGGATGATACACCACCGGAACGTTCAACAACCCACGGAGAAAGTCATGCGAAACACCACGTCATTCGTCCTTGCGATGGCCGCGACGGCTCTTGCCAGCGGATCGATCGCAAACGCTGCGAGCCTCGATGAAATCAAGGAACGCGGCAAGATCGTCATCGGCGTGAAGGCCGACTACAAGCCGTTCGGCTTCCGCGATCCTTCGGGCGCCATCGTCGGCATCGAGCCCGATCTCGCCGCAGCGCTGGCCGAAACGCTCGGCGTCGAGCTGGAACTCGTGCCGGTCATTTCCGCCAACCGCATCGAATTCCTGCAGCAGGGCCGGGTCGACGCCCTGATCGCGACGATGTCCGACAAGCCGGAGCGCCGCAAGAGCGTCCAGGCGATCGAGCCGCTCTACTATTCCGACTCCGTCAACGTCCTCGTCAACGACCGCGCCAACATCACGTCCTGGGAAGATCTCAGCGGCAAGCCGGTCTGCGCCACCAGCGGCGCCTGGTACAACAAGAACGTCGAGCAGGAGTACGGCGCCGAGATCGTCGCCTTCGACGGGTCCGACAAGCCGCTGCTCGCCCTCCAGCAGGGCAAGTGCGTCGGCTACGTCTACGACCAGAGCTACATCCAGGGCCAGCTTCTCGACCCGTCCTGGGAAGGCAACTACTCGATGCCGCTCGAGGGCATCCTCGAAACGCCATGGATGATGGCCGTCGCCAACGGCAACGACAGCCTGCAGAAGGCCATGGAGGAAGAGACGGTGAAGTGGCTGAAGGACGGCACCATCGTCGAGCTCGAGGAAAAATACGGCATCCAGCCTTCCGCCTATTCCCAGCGCATGCACCAGGAATACGAAAGCAAGTAAGCCTCGATCGGAGCCGGCCGGGCAACGCGGCCGGCTCCCGTCTTCCTCGCCCGGGATTCCTCCATGCTTTTGACCATTGCGGACTGGTTCCGTGAGCTGAACGAGACCACCGGTCTCAACTTCACGGTGTTCTACGACGCCTACGACGCCCGCAATTTCTTTGAAGGCATCTGGGTCACGATCCAGCTGACGATCGCTTCCGTGCTGATCAGTATCGTCATCGGCGTCGTCGGAGCGTTCGTGCAGACGGCCGGCCCGTTCTGGGCCCGCGCGCTGATCGACGGTTTCGTCTCGGTGTTCCGGAACACGCCGCCGCTCGTCCAGATGTTCTTTTTCTACTTCGGCATCGGCAGCCTGCTTCCGGCCTCCTACAACGACATCGGCCTCATCGAGCCATGGCTCACCAGCTTCCAGTGGGCGGTGCTCGCTTTGTCGCTGTTCGCCGGCGCCTTCAACATCGAGATCTTTCGCTCCGGCATCGAGGCTGTTCCGCGCACGACCGCCGAGGCCGCCGAGGCGCTGGGCTACACCAGCTTCGGCCGGTACCGCCATGTCGTCCTGCCGCTGGCCCTGCGCATCTGCCTGCCGGCGCTGACCAACAATCTCGTCAACCTGCTCAAGACGACCACGCTCGCCTACACGATCGCCGTGCCCGAGACGCTCTACGCCGTCAGGCAGATCTGGACCGAGGCCCAGAACGTGCCGGAAATGATGTCGCTGCTCCTGATCGTCTACATCGTCCTGGTCGGGATCCTCGTCTGGATCATGCACATCTGGCAGCGCTCGCTCGAAATACCCGGATATGGCCGATGACCGAGGATTTGCGTTCCGGCCGCCTGGCCGTCCTTCTCCCGCCCCGCCAGAGAACCGCCGCGGTCCGCTCGGGCGCGATCTTCGGCTGCGCCGCCCTGGTCATCGCCCTCGTCGCCATTGCCGGCGTCGCACGCTCGCAGGGCGTCGAGACCGGGCCGGATTCATGGGTGACGGTGCTGATGCGGTGGAGCCCGCTGCTGCTCGGCGGGTTCGCCTTCAACATCGCGATCTCGCTGATCGCCATGACGATCGGCACCGTTCTGGGCGCCGGTCTCGGCATCGGCCTGCTCAGCGAGAACGCGTTCATCCAGAGGGTCTCCTGGTGCGTGATGCAGTTCTTCCGCAACTCGCCCTGGCTCGTCCTCTTGTTCTTCGCCATGTTCCTGGTGCCCTTCCAGATCAGGATCGGCGACACCGTCATCCCGCTGCCCGGATGGATCAAGGCCTGCGTCGGGTTTTCGCTGCCGGTCATGGCCAATGTCGCGGAGATCGTGCGCGGCGCGGTGAAGTCGCTGCCGGCGACCCAGTGGGAAGCGGCGGAGTCGCTTGCCTTCACCCGCCGGCAGACGATGTGGATGATCATCCTGCCGCAATGCTTCCGGCGCATGCTGCCGCCCTGGATGAACCTCTATTCGCTCATCACCATGGCGACCGTGCTCGCCTCGGTCGTGGGGGTCTCGGAAATGCTGACCCTGACCTCCGACGTCCATGCCGCCGAAGGCGGCCGCCCGTCGCTGTTCGCGCCGCTCTACGGCTTCGCACTGGTCTGCTTCTTCCTCTATTGCTACCCGATCGGGCGGCTGACCGTTTACCTTGAGAGACGCCTTCATGTCTGAGAACGCCGCCGCGGATCGGCCGTCGCCCCGCCCCCTCGTCCAGTTGATCGACGTCCACAAATCATTCGGCGAACTGGAGGTGCTGAAGGGGATCGACCTCAGCATCCAGAAGGGCGAGGTTGCCTGCGTGATCGGCCCGTCCGGGTCCGGCAAGTCGACCCTGATCCGGTGCATCAACGCCTTGATCCCGGTGACGTCGGGAACGATCCGCGTCGACGACATCGAGGTGAGCGATCCGAAGGTCGACAAGCTGACGCTGCGCCGGCGCGTCGGCATGGTCTTCCAGCAGTACAATCTCTTTCCCCACAAGACGGCGCTGCAGAACATCATGATGGCGCCCTGCCACGTCCTCAAGCAGGACAAGGCCGAGGTGGAGGTGCGTGCCCGCAAGCTGATGGCGAAGGTGAAGCTGGAAGGAAAGGAGAACGTCTATCCGGGCGAACTTTCCGGCGGACAGCAGCAGCGGGTCGCGATCGCCCGAAGCCTGGCGATGCAGCCCGACGTGATGCTGTTCGACGAGGTGACGGCCGCGCTCGACCCCGAGACCGTCCAGGAAGTCCTGTCGACGATCCGCGAGCTCGCGGAGGAAGGAATGACCTGCGTCCTCGTCACCCACGAGATGGGCTTTGCCCGCGAGGTCGGCGACCACGTCTATTTCACCGACAAGGGCACCATCGTCGAGCACGGGCCCCCGCAGGAATTCTTCGCCGCCCCCAGGGACGAGCGAACCCGGAAGTTCCTTTCGCAGGTTCTCTGAGCGGGCGACGGCCACGCTCGACCGGATGCAGGGGTTGCACGCTCGGCCTGGCGCTCAGGCGCGAAGGCGACGGGGCTCCTGCCGGCCTCCCTGCGCTGCGTCCGCCGCCCAGTTGATCAGGCCGGCGAGGAAGGCGTCGCAGCGTTCAAGCTGGGCGATCTCGACATATTCGTCCGGGCGGTGCGCCTCGGCGATGCGGCCGGGGCCGCAGATGACGGTCTCGATGCCGAGGATCTCCTTGAAACGGCCGGCCTCGGTGCCGTAGGCGACCTTGGCGTGGCCATTGCTGCCGGCAAAGCGCTGGGCGAGCTTGACGAGTCCGCTCTCGGGCGCGGTCTCGATTCCCGGCACGGCGGCGAAGACCTCGATCGCGATCCCCGCCTCGGGGGCGATGGCCCGCATCTCCGTCTCCAGCACGTCCCGGGCGTAAGCCGCGATCTCCGCAACCAGCGCGTCCGGGTCCTCCCCCGGCATGACGCGGAACTCGAACTCGAATTGGCAGGCATCGGGCACGATGTTCAGCGCGGTCCCGCCGTGGATCTTGCCGGTATGCGCCGTGGTGAAGGGTACGTCGTAGGCCTCGTCGCGCTTGCCTTCGCGGGCGAGGCGCGCGCCGATTTCCCGTAATCGGGCGATGAACAGGGCCGCATATTCGATCGCGTTGACACCCTGTGGCGCCAGCGAGGAGTGGCAGGCGCGGCCGGTCACCGTGACCCTCGCCGAGCGCTTTGCCTTGTGCGCGACCACGACTGCCATCGAGGTCGGCTCGCCGACGACGCAGTATTGCGGCAGGGTGGCGCGGCCCTTCAGGGCTTCCAGCAGCCCGACGACGCCGACGCATCCAACCTCCTCGTCATAGGAGAATGCGAGATGAATCGGACGCGCGAGATCGGTGGCAAGCATGTTCGGCACCGCGGCAAGGACGCAGGCGATGAAACCCTTCATGTCGCAGGCGCCGCGGCCATGGAGCCTTCCGTCCCGCTTCGTTAGGGTGAAGGGGTCGCTCCGCCATTCCTGCCCCGCCACCGGCACGACGTCGGTATGGCCCGACAGGACGATGCCCGGCACGTCTGCCGGGCCGATCGTCGCCCAGAGATTGGCCTTCTGGCCGCTGGCGTCATAGACGCGCTCGCTCGCCACCCCGAAACCCGCGAGATAGGCCTCTACGAAATCGATGAGCGCGAGGTTGGAGCCGCTGCTGGTCGTATCGAAGCCGACGAGATGGCGCAGGAATTCGGGGCTCGACTGGAGATGCATGGAAGAAACTCCGACGGGCGCCGTTCGGGAGACGGCGCGGGGACGACGATCAGATGAGGGCCTTGCGCACCAGCGCCATGAAGTCCGCGGCGGCCAGCGACAAGGGCCGGCTGGCGGGCGACAGGAAGCAGGCGCGATAGGGAATGGCCGGCGCGAACGGCCGCACGACGATGCCGCTGCCGAGCTGGTGGACGATCGGGAAGGGATTGAGCAGCGCCACCCCCAGCCCTTCGCGAACAAACTCCGCCGCCGAGACCGCCGTGGCGGTTTCGATGACCATGTGGCGGCGCACCCCGACCTTGTCGAAGAACCGGTCGATCTGGCTGCGGCCGGAATGGCGACGGGTCAGCGCGACGAACGGCTGGCCTTCCAGATCCTGCGGCCGGATGATCTCGTGGTCGGCCAGTCTGTGCCGGCTCGGCAGCGCACAGATCGCCTCCGTCGCGACCAGCAGATCGCTGCGCACGCCGTCGTGCACGACGGCAGTGTCGGTCAGGCCGATATCGTGACGGTCCTCGGCGATGCCGGTCACCAGCACATCGCTCGAAAGGACCTCGAAGACGATTTCGAGTGCCGGATTGGTCTTGGTGAACCGGGCGACGATCGGCGGCAGGAACCGGTGCGCGATCGTCGGCGGCGCGGCGATGCGCAGCGTCCCGCCATGCGAGCTGGCGGCGCTCGAGCGATCGACGATCCGGCCGAGGGCCGCGAAGATCGGGCCCAACTCGTCGTTGACCGCCAGCGCGTCGGGATTGGGGACCAGCCGGCCCCCCGATCGATCGAAAAGCTGCCGGCCGAGCGTCGCCTCCAGCTCGGCGAGCGCCCGGCTGACCGCCGATTGCGACAGGCCGAGCCGCTGCGCCGCAAGCGTCGTCTTGCCGGTCTCGACCAGCGCGCGCAGCACCTCGAGCTCACGAAGCGTGAACCCCGCGCGGCGCGGCTCCTGTCGGACGGGCGATGATTTTTCAGGCATATCTATGCGGTAAATGTATATCTTTTGCTCTTTCAAATTCAACTACAGCATAATAGCCTCACTGCCAACAGTCGGATTGACCCGGCGGTGCGGCGCTCGGACAGAGGTCCGGCGCGCCGGAATCCTCGTATGTTCGTGGAGAGACAAGATGAAAACAGGTGCCCTCTTTACCTGCCTCGTCGCCGGCACTGTCCTTTCCGGCGCGGCCCAGGCGGCTGACCTCGTCGTCGGTCTCAAGTCGGAAGCGACGTCGATGGACCCGCAGTTTCACCAGCTGTCGACCAACACCCAGGTGCTGCTCAACATCTTCGAGGGGCTGACCAACCAGGACGCGTTGCAGAAGGTGACCCCAGCGCTGGCGACCGAATGGGAGGCGGTCGACGACACCACCTGGCGCTTCACCCTGCGCGACGGCGTCAAGTTCCAGAACGGCAGCACGTTCTCGGCCCGCGACGTGATCTACACCTATTGCCGCGTGCCGCTGGTGGAGAACTCGCCCTCGTCCTTCACCATCTACACGGCGACCATCACCGACGTGAAACCCGACGGCGACAATGCCGTGCTGATCAGCACCGACGGCCCGAACCCGCTGCTGCCGACCGACGTCGCCAACCTGCCGCTCCTCTCGGCCGACGCCGCCGGCGCCGAAGACACCGTCACCTACAAGCCGGGCGGCGAATGCGAAGGCATGGGGACCGTGCCGCAATCGGCCGACTTCAATTCGCCCGAGATCACCGTCGGGACCGGGCCCTACCGGCTGGAAAGCTTCGTGCGCGGCAGCCAGATGGTGCTGACGCGCTACGACGACTACTGGGGCGAGCAGCCCGACTGGGACAAGGTGACGCTGCGGCCGCTGACCAGCGACGGGCCGCGGGTGGCCGCGCTCCTGTCGGGCGACGTCGACATGATCGAGTCGCCGCCGATCCAGGATCTGCCGCGTATCGAACAGGCCGGCTACAGCGTCGTCGACGCGCTGTCGAACCGCATCATCTATCTTGCGATGGACCAGGACGGCGAGGCCCCGAGTATCGGCGGTACGGACGGCAAGAACCCGCTGCTCGACAAGAAGGTCCGCGAGGCGATCTCGCTGGCGATCAACCGAGACGCCATCGTCGAGCGCATCATGGGCGGCTATGCCCAGGCCGCCGGCGAATTGCTGCCGCCGCCGATGTTCGGCACCAACGGCCGTGCCGTCGATGCCTACGATCCGGAAAAGGCCAAGCAGCTCCTCACAGAGGCCGGCTATCCCGACGGTTTCGAGATCACGCTCGGCACGCCGAACGACCGCTACATCAACGATGCGCAGGTCGCCCAGGCGGTCGCCCAGATGCTGGCGCGGATCGGCATCCGGACCAATGTCGACGCGCAGACGGCGAGCCAGTTCTTCTCCCGCCGCAACGCGCTCGACTTCCCGATATATCTCGCCGGCTGGAGCGCCTCATCGGGCGAGATGTCCTCGCCGCTGAAGTCGCTGGTCGCCACCTACAACAAGGAAGCGGGGACCGGCCCGACCAACGCCGGGCGCTATTCCAATCCGGCGATGGACGAACTCCTGAAGACGGCGATGACGACGATCGACGATGCGGAGCGCGAGAAGATGCTGCAGGAGGCCGAGCAGATGGTGCTCGACGATTTCGGCATCATCCCGCTGCATTACGAGCAGACGGTCTGGGCCCTCAAGGAGGGGCTGACCTACGAGCCGCGCGTCGACCAGTACACGATCGCCTCGCAAGTCCACGCCGCGGAATAGGCCAGCCCCGATCCGCACCGCCGAACCAGGCAGAGGCGGCCCCGACAGGTGTTAGGCGCCGTCCTCGCCCGACGACTTCGCCACCCCCGGCGAGCCGTCGACCGCCAGCCCCGGGCGCCCTGATGCGCGCCGGTCGCTGGATGGCCCGATCCAACCCGGACGCCGACGATGACCGTCTATCTCCTGCGCCGTCTTGGTCAGAGCCTCATCGCCCTCGCGGCGATGGCGATCATGGTGTTCGTCGGGGTCTTTGCCATCGGCAACCCGGTCGACATCCTGATCAACCCGGAGGCGAGCCAGGCCGAGATCGCCGCAACCACGGCGCGGCTCGGTCTCGACAAGCCGCTATGGGAGCAGTTCGCGCGCTTCGTCGGCAATCTCTTCCAGGGCGACCTCGGCACCTCCTTCGTCTACGGCCGGCCGGCGGCGGAGATCATCCTGGAGCGGCTGCCGGCGACGATGGAGCTGGCGGTGACGGCACTGCTGATCTCCGTGCTGATCGGCGTGCCGCTCGGCGTCTATGCCGGGCTTAAACCGGACAGCATCGGCGGCCGCTCGGTCATGGCCGGCTCGATCTTCGGCTTCTCCCTGCCGAATTTCTGGCAGGGCATGCTGCTGATCCTGGTCTTCTCCGTGCTGCTCGGCTGGCTGCCGGCCGGCGGGCGCGGCGAGACGGTGACGGTGCTCGGCGTCCGGCTGAGCTTTCTCACCTGGGACGGACTGCAGCACATGCTGCTGCCGGCGCTGAACCTGGCTCTCTTCAAGATGTCGCTGGTGATCCGGCTGACGCGGGCCAACACCAGGGAGGTCTGCCTGCAGGAATACATCAAGTTCGCGCGGGCCAAGGGGCTCTCCTCGCGCCGCATCGTCCTCGTCCATATCCTGAAGAACATCATGATCCCGGTGGTGACCATCCTCGGCCTCGAGCTCGGATCGATGATCGCCTTCGCCATCGTCACCGAGACGGTTTTCGCCTGGCCCGGCATGGGCAAGCTGCTGATCGACTCGATCAACCTGCTCGATCGCCCGGTGATCGTCGCCTACCTGATGCTGACGGTGGTGATCATCGTCTCGATCAACCTCGTCGTCGACCTGCTCTACTCGGCGCTCGATCCCCGGATCCGGCTGTCGCAGGTAAAATCATGAGCGACGACGCCTTCGTCTCCGGCCTCGCGCCCGCCGCGACATCGCCTGTCGCGGTCGACAGCCCGCTGAAGCGCATCGCGCGCGCCTTCTTCGAGGACCGGCTCGCCGTCGCCGGCCTCGTGCTTTTCCTCGCCATCCTGCTGCTGGCGGTCTTCGCGCCGCTGATCGCGCCGCAGAACCCCTACGACCTCGCCCAGCTCGACATCATGGACGGCGGCCAGCCGCCGGGCGCGGCGAGCTTCGCCACCGGCGGCACCTATTACCTCGGCACCGACGAGCAGGGCCGCGACATGCTCTCGGCGATCCTCTACGGGCTGCGCATCAGCCTCGTCGTCGCGACGGTGTCGCTCGCCTTCGCCATCGCCATCGGCGTCACCGCCGGCATCGCCGCCGCCTATTTCGGCGGCCGGATCGACGCGCTGATCATGCGGGTCGTCGACCTGCAGCTGTCCTTCCCGGCAATCCTGATTGCCCTCATCCTGCTGGCGCTCTGGGGCCGCGGCGTCGACAAGGTGATCATCGCGCTGGTCATCGTGCAATGGGCCTATTACGCTCGCACCGTCCGCTCCTCGGCGATTGTCGAGGCCCGCAAGGACTACGTCGAAGCGGCACGATGCCTGGCGCTGTCGCATGGCCGGATCATGTTCCACCATCTCCTTCCGAACTGCCTGCCGCCGCTGATCGTCGTCGCCACGGTGCAGATCGCCCAGGCCATCGCGCTCGAGGCGACCCTGTCCTTCCTCGGTGTCGGCGTGCCGATCACCGAGCCCTCGCTCGGGCTGCTGATCGCCAACGGCTACGACTATTTGCTCTCGGGCCGCTACTGGGTCAGCCTGTTCCCCGGCATAGCGCTGGTCGTCACCACCCTGGCGATCAACATCGTCGGCGACCGCCTGCGCGACGTCTTCAATCCAAGGCTGCAGAAATGACCCCGCTGCTCAGCGTCGACGGGCTGCAGACGCATTTCTTCACGCGCGACGGTGTCGCCAAGGCGGTCGACGGCGTCAGCTTCAGCCTCGAGCGCGGCCAGATCCTCGGCCTTGTCGGCGAATCCGGCTCCGGCAAGTCGGTCACCGGCTTCTCGCTTCTCGGGCTCGTCGACCCGCCCGGCCGGGTCGTCGGCGGTACCATCACCTTCGACGGCGAGGACCTTGTGAAGGGCGGCGAGCCGATGCTGCGCACGCTGCGCGGCAAGCGCATCGCGATGATCTTCCAGGATCCGATGATGACGCTGAACCCGGTGCTGCGCATCGACACGCAGATGGTCGAGACGGTGCTGGCGCACGAGAGAATGTCCCACGCCGAAGCGCTGAAGCGTTGCCGCGAGGCGCTGGTGATGGTGGGGATCTCGTCTCCCGACGAACGCCTGCAAAGCTATCCGCACCAGTTCTCCGGCGGCATGCGCCAGCGCGTCGCCATCGCCATCGCGCTCCTGCACAAGCCGGACCTGATCATCGCCGACGAGCCAACGACGGCGCTCGACGTCACCATCCAGGCGCAGATCCTCGCCGAGGTGCAAAAGCTGTGTGCCGAGACCGGCACGGCGCTGATCTGGATCACCCACGATCTCGCCGTCGTCTCCGGCCTCGCCGACCGGCTGGCGGTGATGTATGCCGGCCGCGTCGTCGAGGAGGGCGAGACCGCCCGCGTCATCGAGCGGCCGCTGCATCCCTACACCAAGGGGCTGATCGACTCCGTGCCGCAGGGCAAGACGCGCGGCGCCCGGCTGCAGCAGATCAGCGGCATGACGCCGTCGCTGCTCGCCCTGCCGCAGGGCTGCGCCTTCCGGCCGCGCTGCGCGCGCGCCGACGCGGCCTGCCTCGAAGAGCCGGCGCTCGAGGAAAAGCTTCCCGACCGCAAGGTCCGCTGCTTCCATCCCTGGACGCTCGACGCGGCGGCGGATGCGCACATGCCCACCGTGACGGAAACGGCCGACCAACGGAGCGGGGCCGCCGCCCGGACGGGGACACGGGCATGAGCGAGGCAATCCTCGAGATCGACGGCGTCTCGAAGCGCTTCGTCAAGACTCTCGATCTTGCCGAGAGAGCCGCGCGCATGCTCGGCGCCACGGTGCGCGAATTGACCGTACACGCCGTCGACGGCGTCGACCTGTCGATCCGCAAGGGCGAGGTCATGGGCCTCGTCGGCGAATCCGGCTGTGGCAAGTCCACCCTCGGGCGCATGGTTGCCGGCCTGCACCCACCCAGCGCCGGGCAGATCCGCTTTCGGGGCCGCGACGTGGCAAGCCTGAAGGGCGCCGATGCTCGGGAAGCCGCACTGAAGGTGCAGATGGTCTTCCAGGATCCGATGTCGTCGCTCAACCCGCGAATGCGGGTCGACCAGATCGTCGGCGAGGCGCCGCGCGTCCATGGCCTTGCCGGCAGCGGCGAGATCGACGCCTATGTCGAGGCGGCGCTGCAGCGTGTCGGCCTCGATCCGGCGATGCGCAAGCGCTATCCGCACCAGTTCTCCGGCGGCCAGCGGGCCCGCATCGGCATCGCCCGCGCGCTCGCGGTGCAGCCGGATTTCATCGTCTGCGACGAATCCGTCGCCGCCCTCGACGTCTCGATCCAGGCGCAGATCCTCAACCTGTTCATGGACCTGCGCGAGGAGCTCGACCTCACCTACCTATTCATCAGCCACGATCTCGGCGTCGTCGAGCACATTTCCGACCGCATCGCGATCATGTATCTCGGGCGGATGGTCGAGCAGGGCGCCAGCGAGGAGATCTTCACCGCGCCGAACCATCCCTACACCCAGGCGCTGCTCGCCGAGATCCCGACCTTCGCCACCACCAAGAAGACCTATTCGGCGATCAAGGGCGAGATCCCCTCGCCGATCGATCCGCCCCCCGGCTGCCATTTCCATCCGCGCTGCCCGCACGCGTTCGAGCGCTGCCGCGTCGAGCGCCCGGCGCTGAAGGAAATCGCCGCGAACCGCTATTCGGCCTGCCATCTCAACGACATGAGCTGACCGGCCATGTCTCTCGCCGCCAAGCGCGTCGGGACGCACCGCACAAGCCAAGAGAAAGACCATGACCCAATCCAACGCCGAGCGCATCTGGAACCTCGTCGACGCCAGGCGCGCCGACTACGAGGCGCTGAGCGATCGCATCTGGGGCATGCCGGAGATCGCCTACACCGAATACCGGTCGAGCGCCGAGCACGCGAAGATGCTGCGCGACGAGGGATACAAGGTGACGGAGGGGCCGGCCGGCATTCCCACCGCGGTCATCGGCGAGGCCGGCTCCGGCGGCCCGGTGATCGCCTTTCTCGGCGAATACGACGCCCTGCCCGGCCTCAGCCAGGAGGCCGACATCGCCGAGCCGAAGCCGCTCGACGGCAATGGCCACGGCCATGGCTGCGGCCACAACATGCTGGGCTCGGCGGCGCTCCTCGCCGCCACGGCCTTCAAGAACTATCTCGCCGAGAACAAGCTGCCGGGGACGGTCCGCTATTACGGCTGCCCGGCCGAGGAAGGCGGCGCAGCCAAAGCCTTCATGGTCCGCGACGGCCTCTTCGACGACGTCGACGCCGCCATCACCTGGCATCCGGCGTCGCTGACCCGGGTCGACGACGCCAAGTCGCTCGCCAACACCCGCATCGACTTCACCTTCAAGGGCCGCGCCTCGCACGCGGCAGCGGCGCCGCATCTCGGGCGCTCCGCGCTCGACGCGGTCGAGCTGATGAATGTCGGCGTCAACTATCTGCGCGAGCACGTGCCGGCGGATTCGCGCATCCACTACGCCATGATCGACGGCGGCGGCATCGCGCCGAACGTCGTGCAGGCGCGCGCCAAGGTACGCTACGCCGTGCGATCGCGCGACATCCACGGCATGAAGGCCCTGAATGCCCGGGTGATCGACGTCGCCCGCGGCGCGGCGATGATGACCGGCACCGAGGTCGAGGTCACCATCCTCAGCGCCGTGTCCAACCTTCTGGCCAACACGCCGATGGAGGAGACGATGCAGGCCAATCTGGAGCGGCTGGGGCCGGTCCCCTTCGACGCCGACGACCGGGCCTTCGCCGCCAGGATCCAGGCGACGCTGAGCCAGGAGGACATCGCCAACGACTATCTCAGCAACGGCGTCGACGAGCGCTCCGACACCCCGCTCTGCGACTTCATCGTGCCGTTCGGCTCGGTCGGCGAGCCGATGATCGGATCGACCGATGTCGGCGACGTTTCCTGGGCGGTGCCGACGGTGCAGGCGCGCGTCGCGACCCACGCCATCGGCTCGCCCGGTCACTCCTGGCAGATCACCGCGCAGGGCAAGGCGCCTGCCGCCAAGAAGGGCCTCGTCTACGCCGCCAAGGCGATGGCGGGCACGGCGGTCGACCTGCTCGGCGATCCGGCGCTCCTGGCGCGGGCCAAGGCGGATCATCAGGCGCGGCTTGCCCGCAAGCCCTACGCCTCGCCCATTCCCGCCGAGGTGAAGCCGCCGATCCAGCCACGACCGCAAGGCGGCTGAGGCGCCCGGCGGCGGAACGCGCGATCGTCGCCCCGGCACGCGGGCGCATTCACAGCGTGTCGAGGCGGTCGTCGGAGGCTCCGACGGACGTCAGGCCTCGATCAGCAAAGGCTCGTAGCTTCTTCGGTAGAGAGAGCCGCCGGCAAACCGGAGAAGCCCGCCGCTGAGGGCCAGTGGCAGCCAGCGAATTCTGTCGCGGGTTTGGGATTGCTTCTGGACCCAGGCCACGCGCGATTGACGCCGCGGCGCGTAGGCCTCCAGCGCGGCGTCGAGATCGTGCGTTCCGGTGACCGCGTCGGCCAGCAGAACCGCGTCCTCGCAGGCCAGGCCTGCCCCCTCTGCCATGCTGGGAGACATCGCGTGCGCCGCATCGCCGATCAGAACGACCCGGCCGCTGACGGTGGTTTGCGGCTGCACGGACTCGATCCGGCTGAAATGCATTTCGGTCGCGGGAGGCAACCGGTCCAGCAGAGGCCTCAACGGCACGCCAAAATCGGCAAAGATTTTCTGCAGGTCCGCGGCCGCGCCAAAATCGCTGAAGTCGCCGGAAGGATGGGCGATCCCGGCATTGACGTAGAGCGTCGAGCGATCCACCGGGATGACCAGCAGGGACCGACCTTTGGCCAGCATCACCGTCCAGGAGGAAATCCCGATCATGTTCGGAACGAAGAAGCGCCAGCAAGCATCGCCGGTGTAGGACGGCGGCGCCGGATCGACGGCAAGACGGCGGACCGTCGAGTTCAGGCCATCGGCACCGACGACGAGATCGTAGGTCGCGGTGCTCTGGTCATCGAACGTCACGACGCAGCCGCCGGAGGTCTGCCGGAGGTCCGAAAAGGTGACGCCGGTGCGGATCGGCAGCGTCTCGATCGATTCACGCAGGATCGCGTGCATTTCGGCGCGGGGCAGCGACAGGCAGGGCCCGCAGCCGGCCCAGAAGGCCGCCGCGTCGATGCGGCTGAGCAGCCTGCCGCGGAAATCGAGAAAATCCTGCCGGACGATCGGCACGGCCGACTGCATAATGAGCGGCATCAGCCCGAGTTGGCCGAAGGCTCGCGAGGCATTGCCGGGAAGGAACAGCCCGAAGCCCGGCGTGCGCCAATCCGAGCGCCAGTCGATGATGTCGGCGCTGATGCCGCGGTTCAGCAGCGCGCGCGCCAGCGAGAGGCCGCCGATACCGGCGCCCACGATGAGTATCTTCACGATTGCAGACCTTGTGTTCCGCGGAAAAAAAGATCTCGCCGATGCGAGATGACCGGCACGAGACGGTTGATCGGCCAGATGGCCTTCCCGTTTCGATGGACAGAAAACCTGCGGGAAGATCGCCGCAGGCTCCTCAAGAGGATTGTCCAGACAATCGGTGCCGCAAGTTTGCCGGACATTTCAGTTTGCGCGCGTTCCGCTACATCTGAAATCCTGAGGCCTTGGCCAGCGAAGGTCCCGCGCCTTCCTGTCGCGCGCTACCGGACGGTCTCCACATCGGCGGTCAGCATGTATCCGACCCCCCGCTCCGTTCTGATGAGCCGAGGATTACTCGGGTCGGCCTCCAGCTTGCGCCGCAACCGCAGGATCAGCACGTCTATGCTGCGGTCGAACACCTCCTCGTCGTGCATGCGCGTGGCGGCGATGAGCTGCTCGCGGCTCAGGATCTGCTGCGGCGATCGCAGGAAGGCGATCAGGAGGCCCGGCCGGAGGCGATCGCCATCGTCTGCACCAACATGCGTGGGCCGCTGGTTGCTGCAGCGCTGGAGCGGCGTCTGGGTATCCCGGTTCTCGACTCGGTCGCCTTTACCCTGTGGGGCTGCCTCGACGCCATCGGCGTTCCGACGGAGAAGCTGGCCGGCTTCGGGTCGATCTTCGCGCCGCGCGTCCAGCCGTCAGGGAAGGTATCGACGTTGGCTTTGGAAAGCTGATGCAGGATCTGGAGGACGATCGCCTGAACGAGGCGCCGACGAGGCCGGGCCCGACCAACCTCCACGATCAGGTCATCGCCGAGTTGCGCGACCTGGTGACGAGGGGCGAACTGGTGGAAGGCAAGCGCGTGCCGGAGGCAGCGCTCTGCCAGCGCCTCGCCATCTCCCGCACGCCGTTGCGCGAGGCGCTGAAGGTGCTTGCCGCAGAAGGTTTCATCGCGCTCAGACCCAATCGCGGCGCCGTCGTGGTGCCGATCGACCGCGCGGCGGTCGCAGCGGTGTTCGAGGTCAAGGGCGGACTGGAACGCCTGATCGGGTTGCTGCTGCCGGAGCGCATCGGGCGGCCGCAACTGGCGCATCTGGAGCAGCTTCACGAACAGCTTCGCTCGCACTACCAGGACGGCGGCGTCGCCGCCTATACGCGGCTCAACCACGAGTTCCACGCAGCCCTCGCCGCCGCGACCCGGAACGATGCGCTCGTGCAGGTCTATTCGGGACTGCAGCAGAAAATCCTGCGGGCGCGCTTCGCCATCAACGAGCAGCCGGCACGGATCGGGCAATCGATGGCGGAGCATGACGGCATCATGGTCATGCTGCGCGCCGGCGCGGCCCAGGACCTCGCGCATCGCCTCGAAGAGCACAACCGCCTGACCGGCGAAGCGATCCTGCGCCAGCTCGGCGAGACGCTGGCCGAACCGGGAGCCGCCGGATGATGATCCTTGCGGCCGACCACATCCTGCCGGCCGCCGGTTCCGCCTGGATCGAAGACGGCGGCCTCCTTATCGCCGACGGACGCATCAAGGACAGCGGCAGTCGCGCCGAAATCGTGGCGCGCTGGCCGCAGGTATCGGTAATCGATCTCGGGCATGCGGCGATCCTGCCCGGCTTCGTCAACGCCCACCAGCACGGCCGCGGCCTCAGCCAGATGCTGCTCGGCTATGCGGACGATGCGCTAGAGCCTTGGATCGCGGGGCGTCGCCGCCACGGCCCGCCCGACATCTATGCCGTGACCCGCCTTGCCGCCGAGGCGATGCTGGCGAATGGCGTCACGGCGACGCTGCACGCCAACTATGCCTACGGTTCCGGCGACTACGAGCAGGAACTTGACGCGACGATCCGCGCCTATGCCAATAGCGGGCTCCGGGCGACGATCTGCGTCGGCTACCAGGATCGCGGCCATCGGTTCTATCCTGGAAACGATGGGACGCGGAGCGACGATGTCCCTCTCAATGCGCCTTATGCCTCCAACCTGAAGGCGACATTCGCGCTGATGGACCGGCTGCAGGCGCAGTGGGCGGGTACGCCGACGCTCTCCTTCGCCTACGGCCCGGCCGGGCCGCAATGGGTGAGCGACGAAGCGTGGCGAGCGCTCGCGGCGGATGCGGTGGAGCGGCAGGTCGGGCTGCACTTCCATCTCTTGGAGTCGCCGGCGCAGGCGCAGGCCTGTCGCGACCTCTACCCGGAAGGCACGCTTGCCCGGCTCAGCTCGCTGGGCGTCTTCCATGCCCGCACGAGCTGCGCCCATGGCGTCTACCTCGGGGAGCCGGACCTGCGGGTCGCCCGCGACAACGATCTGGTGATCGTCGCCAATCCAGGCTCGAATTTGCGCCTGTTCAACGGCATGCCGCCGCTGGCCTCGATCCTGGCGGCCGGTTGCACGCTCGCCGTCGGGACGGACAACTGCGCGCTATCCGACGACGAGGATTATCTGCGCGAGTTGCGGCTCGCCACCGTCGCTGCGCGGGTGCCCGGCATCGAGGGCGCGGGACCCTCGGCGCATCAGGCGCTGGCGCTCGCCACCCGCAACGGCGGTCGGGCGGCATTCCTGCCTGAGAACAGCGGCGTGCTTGATGTCGGTGCGCCGGCAGACCTCATCGCCCTCGCCCTCGATCGCATCGCCGGCGCGGAGACCACCCCGCCGATCGAGCTTCTCGACCTCATCCTTGGACGCGGTCACGGCGGCGACGTGGTCCTTACCATGACCGATGGCCTGATCCGCTATCGTGCCGGCGAGGCAGACCGGCAGCGCCTCGCTCGCTGGCAGTCGCTCGCCACTCGGTCGGCCCGAGCAAGATCCGTAGCGGAGACCGCCGAAACGGTCGCGGCTCTCCAGAGCCGGATCCGGGATTACTACACGCGAGCCCAATAGGCCTTGCTGGACGGCGACGCTGGCGCAACGGCATGTTTGCGAGGCGGCAGAAGTCGAGCGTGAGGTTCCGTCGGATATTTCAGCAACCGGATCAGGATCATGGCTCTGAACCGGCGGCAGATAATATGACAAAATCATACCGACGCCGTCGAACGGTGACTTATGTTACAGCTCGGCCGACCCTATTGATGGTCGCTCCGTGGACCCCCGGCCTAGTCCGCCCATGAACGTACCATCCGAGATGTCATGATCGCATCCCATGGGGAAGACACCGACCGATTTGAATTAATCTCGGTGGAGAGAGCATGTAAAGCCGGACAGATTTTATACATTGTCGCATAAACGGACGGATAACATCGTACGTATCAAATTTAACGCTCTTACGTAATCCCACTTGTACTTCAGAAGGCGCATACGTTCATAACGAACCCCTGTGGTAAGCCGCCGGAAATAATTCCCCTCACTAAGCGAATGGACTTTCATAACTTCGTTGCGGCCCCGGAAATGGTGTCCACCGATATCTTCGACTGAAATGTACCGAGGCAGAAACGAAAGTCGGCCCAGCAGATCGCCGGAAATCAAAACGGCCCTTCCGGTCTCACGACAGAGCCCTTCCAGGCGCGCTGTCGCGTTCATCACATCACCGAAATAAGCGATCTTGTGCCGATCAACGCCGACTTCCGCAGTGACGACGCTTCCGCCATGAAGGGCTGCCCGTAGCTCCGGTACGTGGCCGAAGCGTTGGATCCATAGATGGCGATCCCTTTGCAATACGGCCCTGATCGTGAAGGCGCAGGCGACGCAACGTGCGTTCTCCGTTCCGCGCTCGAGCGGCCACGACACGATGATCTGGTCACCGATATAGTCGTCGACTTGCCCTCTATGACGCCGCACCGGTTCCGCGATTGCAGCGAAAACGGCCTTGAGCAGCTCCTGAGCGGCAAAGTCGCCATGCATTTCGGCATAAGCCGTCGAGCCGACGACGTCGAGAAACAGGAACGCCCGTTCCTCGCTGACGGGGCGGTGGTAACGGCCCAGCATCAGTTTGGAAAATGTTCCCGCCCCCAAAAGATCACGCATGCGAATGACGAAAATGAAGGCTGCACAGACGAGAAGCGAATAAGCCACCGCCGATCCGGAAGGGGTGATCGCCTGCGAGAGCGTCTCCCACCCAAGTCCAAAAATCCAGCATATCGAACCGGCAGCGATCATCGCGATCAGCACAATGACAAGAAGGACTGCCTCGGCGGCGAGGAAGGAGACCGGGGCGGGTAGTCCCCGGAGCGAGTCCCGTATCTGCCCGAGAAACAGTCCACGTTCGTGCATCGTCGTAAGGGTGGCGATGCAAATGCCGAACACCGCTCCCCGCGCGGGCGAACCGCCGCCCTCCAAAAAGGATTCGTACAAGGCGCCGGCCGCAGCCCCGGCAAGTACGATGATCAACCAAAACGTAGCTTTGAAGTGAAGCATGGATACTCCGCAGGCGCCGCCTTCTTCCGGAGTCTCGACCCATAATGGGTCACGAGATCTGTTTTCGGAACGGCATCGCAATGTCGCGCACCTCGGTGCGCAAAAAGATTTCGGCGATAAGCAGGTTAGGCACCCAGCAACGGACCGAGATCGCTCCACAGGCGGGAAGCGGTGGCAGGTCCGCCACTTCCGCCAACGGCCTCAGCAATCGCAGCGTGACTGACGCCGGCGTCAGGGCCCAGGATCGAACCATCCAGCGTCGATCCGAGGCAAAACGCCCGTTCGCAGCGCGTTGTCAGCCGAGCAGGTAGACCACGCTCCAGGCGACGGCGAGCATGCCGAAGCCGGCGGACGTGATTGGTCCGCAGTCGATCCAAACTCCCATAAGAGACCACTCGCAGCCCCGACAAGGCAGTAGACAACGGAAGCACGGCCCACGAGGCGGTGGACTGACGATGTTCCCCGCCACGGTATGGCGGCGAACTGCACGGCCCCCGGCATGGGGCCGTCGAGGCGAATCCCGCGTGGAGAACCAGCCGGGGATCACGGAACGCGTTTGCGCCGATGTTATCCGGGACAGGAGGAGATCGAGTACGTAGCGGTAGAAGCCCGGCGCGACGATCGTGGGTACGAAAGAGGTGATCACGCTCACCCTCCATGACCATAGGGATCCTGCGCCATTTTCAGGGGTTGAAGATACTGCCATTGACGGGTGGCCGACGCCGATCATGTCGAGTTCCTTCCACATTGGGAAATGAATTACCGACAATGATCCGTACGGATTTCTCGCACCTTCACCATTGCATTAGATGATGAAACGTTGCGGGGCTGGTTGGTCAGGTGTCATGTACGCGTTATTTTAAACTCGACCTGGCCGTCAGGTCATCAAAGCTATGCGTTTCCGGAAGCTGCTGGCGACGTGATTTTGCTGACGAGCGTCTCCGCTGCGCCCGCGCATGATTATTCGGTCGCATGGGCAGGGAATTCGCGTCTGGAAGGAGTCATGGATCAATGTCTCTCCCGTGGCCCACTTCTCGCGCGCGCCGCCGCTCGACCTTGAACAGAAGCACGAGGGAAGCGGACAGGAGCAACGCGGCGTTGAAGGTGTGGAAGACGAGCGCCACCGGCCCGGACGCGGCAAGCGCGAATTGAGCAAGGTAGGTCAGAACGATCACGCATGCCCACCATCCGAAGCCACGCAATCGGGACATGAAGAACGCATATCCTGCGATGACAAGCACCTGAAAGCCGACCAAGTCGCCGATCAGGGCGTGGATGTCTCCCAAGAGGCCGCCAGACAACGGCTGAGCGACCAGCAGGAACCGGATGGCAAGGAGCCCAGGCAGGATTCTGGCGGTGAGGGTGAAGAATACGGGCGTGCCGAGATCGAGGTGGCGAAACGTATCGTGCGTCACAGTCGGCATCGGATCACGCCGCCCACTGCACGGCCCGCCCCGGCGTCCTGGAAATGAAGTTCCTGAGTGCCCTCTCGTAGCCGCGCGCCGCCTGCTCCAGCGCCTCTGGCTGGAGCTTGTCGGCGGTGAAGACAATGTGAGGCTCCTGCCACGGCAGACTGCAACGATGGGCCGTCGCCTTCAGTGGCGTCAGTATCTCGTCGATGGAGAAATGGTTCCCGCCGTCCCTCCCATATGCCTCCGGCGCGTTGCCCGCCGTCGCGGCGACCATCAGGGGCGTGCCGGCCAGCCGGCCGCCCTCTTCCCGCGGGTACACGTAGTACATGCGGGTCAGAACCGCATCTTGCCACGCCTTGAGCAGCGCCGGGGTCGAGTACCACTGGATCGGGAACTGCAGGACGATCCGTTCCGCGCCCAGGAGCTTTTCGGCCTCGCTGCCGGCCGCCTTCGTCATGTCGATCACACCATCGCGATAGCGTGCCTGCACGTCGACGACCTCGACTCCATCGATTCCATCTGCCGCAATGGCGAGTGCGGCATTCGCCTTCGACTTCGACAGGTCGCGGTGGAAGACAAGTACAAGTGCCTTGGCCATGTCGGCCTCCTTGGCTTTGGTCATGACGCCAAGGTAGGGAGGCGGAAGAAATCACTCCAACTGATAAATCTTATAGCGCAATATACACCGCATGAATTTGAGAGCGCTTGACCTGAACCTGCTGGTGATACTCGACGCCCTGCTTGACGAGGCGCATGTCAGCCGCGCGGCCCGCCGGCTGAACCTCTCGCAGCCTGCCGTGTCCAATGCACTCCAGCGCTGCCGCGACCTGTTCGGCGATCCGCTTCTCGAACGCGGCGGTGGCACGATGCGCCGGACGCCGAAGGCCGAGAGCCTGCGCACGCCTCTCAGGTCGCTTCTCGCGAACGTGGCGGATCTGATCGATCCGCCGGAGCCGGCGCTGAAGGACATCCGCCAGGTGATCAGGGTGATCAGCGCAGACGATCCGATGTCCTTCGTTGCTTCAGCCCTGATATCGACCTTGCAGGAGACGGCACCCGGGATCACGATCGTCTTCCGGTCATGGCAGGGGGCGGATGCGGCCATACGGGACTTGCTGGACGGAGAGGCCGATCTTGCGATTTCGGTCTTCGATTGGGAGGAGGAGAACGTCGAACGCCGGGCACTTTTCGAGGAAGATTATGTGGTGGCGATGCGACGAGGCCATCCGGCCGCATCCAATTTCGGCCTCGACAGCTGGCTCGAGTGGGCGCACGTGCTCGTATCGGGCCGCGGCGATCTGCGGTCACCACTCGATCCGCGACTGAAATCCCTCGGACGATCGCGTCGCGTCGGGATCGTCGTACCTTCCTTTCAGGTGGTCCCGCGCATTCTTCTCGCGACGGACCTGATCGCCACCATGCCCCGCCGGAGCTTTCACCTGCATGCGGAAGGCGGCCTCGTGGCTTTCGAGCCACCGATCCCAACTGAAGGCTTCCCATTGCACCTCGGGTGGCATGCGCGGCACGCGAACGATCCAGGCATACGCCACGTCGTCGAAACCATCGCGACGATACTCGCGCCAGCGGCGGACGAGTGAATATACCGCCCGGCCTCGGTTTGTGCGACCGTCTCCTGTATCCGCCGTGCCGCAGCTCTGCGGTCAAGCTGTGCCGGGACGCCGGGGGGATCATGACCGAAGGGCCTGGTTCGAACGTGTATCGGCTCGACCAGCCCTTTCAGCGCATGGGGGGGACATCAACACCATGTCGCCCCCGATCTTGGCGCGTGCAACGAACTTCACGGACGGGTCTTGCTGGAATGCCGCCAGACTCGACCGTCTATTACCGCTGACGTTCGGGCAATTCGCCAGCACCATCAAGCGCGAGCCGGATCGGCGGCAACGCGCGTCCTGATCTCGACACAGAAGCCATCCTGCCGTCTTGGGGTCGAATCATCCGGTAAGATCGTCGATCAGCAGACGCCGTTCCTGACGGTGAATAGCGGAGTTGTGGACCGATCTGGGCATTCGGCTTGCAGGGGAGGAAGCCGAAGGAGCGGCAGGCGCCTCACCATGTCAGGGAGCACAACCCAAATAGCCGAACACACTCTTGCTGACACGCGACGTGAGGGACGAAATATCCGTTTCGCCTCGCCGTTCCGCCGCATCGACCATTCCCTTGATGATGGCGACAATGTCACCCACGGCTTCCGGAGCGCGAGCGGATTCGGGAAGATCGGGAGCGGCAAGACAGCGATGAACGATCTTGTCGATCTGACTTGCCAGCCGCTCGACATCCTCATCAGGCGGCAACCGGGCTTCCTCCAGATCCAGCACGCGCGCCAGCACCGGCCGTCTGAGTTGGCAGTTTATCGCCGCCGCAAGCAGATGATGAAGGCCGGAATGGCCGCTGTGAAGGAATGCGACGTCCGCCAGGGTGTCGCGCAACTGTTCCATCTCGCGGGCGATCAGCTTCCGGGTGATGGCATCCTTCCCGGGGAAATACTGATAGAGCGAGCCGATACTGACTCCCGCTCGTGCGGCGATCTCGTTGGTGTTGTAGTTTTCCAGACCGGAGGTCTCGAGGATGAGAGCCGCCGCCTCAAGGATCGCAGCAACCGTCGCAGATGAACGCTTCTGGGTAGGTTTCTTACGGAGCGAGATGAGCGAATTCATCGGTGCCGTTCCAGACCGCTGCGGCGGGAGGACGGCCTCCCGCTATATGCCCGTTCCTATACAGCATCCATCGCCAGGGGTTGAGCCAATCGTTTCGTCATCGACTCCAGCGTCAAGGACAGGCCGTTGGGCAGCGGCACGACATAGGCGCCCGTCGGAAGGTACCCGTATCTCGCATAGAAACGCACGGCAGGCAGCGTGGCCGTGAGCTCCGCCCGGGTAAACCCTGCCTCCCGCGCGGCGTCCTCGCTGAGCCGGAGCAGGAGGGCGCCGACGCCGCGGCGGGTAAGGCCTGGCTCGACGTAGAACGCGCGCACCCTCGCCGCGTGGGAGGAGGGGTGCAGGGGATTGCCCGGGGGATCCTCCGGCCCATGCGCACCGGCAATTGTTTCTCGATAACTCCAGCCGCCAGCGCCCGCGAGGGCCCCGTCCAGTTCGACGACGAAATAGGTCCGGTCATGCACCAACTGCCAGTCCACGCCGTAAGCGTGCTCGATCGCGACGGTGATGACCGCATCGTCATAGCTTCCAGTATGAAGGGCGCGAATAGACCGGGCTGCCAACGCGTTGATTGCAAGGGCGTCATCCGCTTCTGCCAGTCTCCAGAACATCTCGTCTGCCATCGGTTTACCTCGCTCCTGTCAGGCCGAAGCCAGCTTGCTTCATTCTTCTTCGCCGAGACCGCCTCTCCCTGAAGCGCCACAGAAACAGATGCCCTTGCCTCGGCATGAGGCCGACGGCGCAGTTGGACCGGGCGACCTTGGAGCTTTTTCCAGACCGGCGGCGATCCACTATTCGCCGCGGGTGACCGGCGTGTTTCAGCATGTTCTGCTTTCACAGCTTAGAGCCTGCCAATCTGCAGACGCCGTCGAGGCGACGACGCTCGAGATCATGCCCAACTGGCTACGCAGCAGATTTGCGGCATGCTGTTCGATGGCGTGACTCAGTCGCTGAGGCGCTCGGGCAGATGGAGCCTGACGATCAGTCCCCTGGGTCGATTGTCGTCAAGCTCGATCCGGCCGCAATGCGCCCGCACGACATCGGAGACGATCGATAGGCCCAGTCCGAATCCGGGACTTTTGCTCGATTCGCGGGACGCGTCCAGCTTGGAGAACGGCTCAAGAACCAGTTTGCGCTGGTGCGCCGGAATGCCGGGACCGTCGTCGGCGACATCGATCCTGATCGTCTCGTCGACCCGCGTCAGCGAGATCTCGGCACGGGTGCCGAACTTGAGCGAGTTCTCGCAGAGATTGGTTACGGCCCGCACCAGTGCTTTCGGCTTGCAGTCTGCCGCAAGCTTGTCGGGCCCGAGGTAGGTCACGGCAAAGCCGACATCGGCGAAGTCCGCCTGAACCGTCTGCAGGAGGCTGGCGATGTCCGTCCGCTCGGCCTTTTCTCCCGTGGCGTCTGCCCTCAGATAATCCAGTGTCTCCTCGACCAGCGCGTTGATCTGGTCGATGTCCGACATCATCCCCTTGCGCAGTTCAAGGTCCTCCAGACGTTCCGAACGCAGCCGCAAACGGGTGAGCGGGGTACGAAGATCGTGGCTCACGCTCCGGAGCATCCGCGTCCGATTATCGATCATCTCCCGGATGCGGGACCTCATTCCATTCAGGGCTCTTACCAGGCTGTCCAACTCGGCCGTGCCGCTTTCGGCAAGCATCATGTCCTCGCTCACACCGTCGGATCGATCCAATTCCCGGGATATCGTGGCAAGCGGGCTGGCGACCCTGCGCATGGCGAATATCGACAGGAATGCGAACATGGTGACGAAGCACAACGCGAAGTAGACGACCGGTCCGAGGAAGCCGTCGCTGTAGAGGATGTAAGGCAAGTCCCTGACGAGCAGCACCGAGTTCCCGTCGATCGGGAGGGATAGGGCGGGACGACCTTCCAGCGCGATCCGCCTTCCGCCTGAAGGCAGGACGTATTCCGGCGAGAAGATATACGCGGCGACACGTTCGGAACGGCTGAGCGTCGGAGAGGCTGCTGTCATGCGCGCTGCCGCAGAGGCGCTGACAAGAGTGACGTCGATGTCTCTCTGTCTGGCCCTCGCCACGATCAACGCGCGCTCGGGCGGCGTCGAGACCTCGAGCATCGATGCGACCGCCAATGCTCTCTCGACGGTCCTTTCCGTGTCCGAGAAGGTGAGGTAGCTGTCGGAACTGAACTCTTCCTCGACGACGTGCCCAAGGAGCATCGCAGCGATGATCGCGACGATGATGACGACAAGCATCTGTCCCCGGATCGTGCGAGGCGCGAACCGGCGGGGAGAAACCATCGCGGCCGGACGGCGGCCACGTCGACGGAGCCGCCGCCGCGCGTGCCCCGGACGGACCCATGAGTCAGCGTCGGCAAGGCGCCGATGCGTGACTTCCGCTCCCGGAGGTTTTGGCGTGCCACCGGACGCTGCCGACGACTGGAGACGAACGGCGAACTCCTGGCCTGCACCTGCGTCAGCATCGATAAGACGGTGAAACCGAACGCTTTCGATAATCGTTCGGGTGACGGCGCGCCAAACCACGCTGAGGTGGTTTGCGTGGAAAACCGCGCGCTTATTCAGGCAAACGACACCGATCATAAGAAGTGCCTCTTATAGCAAGGGTTACCGCGGGTGCCGCGGGCAGCCTTTCCGGATTCGCCCGGACTGTTCTGCCGATCACCGGATCTCGTTCAGCACGAAGCCAGGCGCCGACTTTGCGCTCAGTAGGAGCGGGCGAGAACCAACGTGAATATTCCCAGCATGAGGACGGGGATCGCGATGGAGATGGCAAAGAGGACGTAGCCCGGCACGCTGTCCATCGAGCCCAACGTGCTGTAGGCGAAACCGACGGAGAGGCTTCCGATAAGGTTGCCCGCCATGAATCGCCACTGCGCCATTCGGGCCGCTCCGGCCAGTGACGAGATGACCTCCGGCACCAGCGGAATCCAGCGCGACACCGCGATCGACCAGAATCCATGGCGTTCGAAGAAGGACTTCAGTCGCGCCGCATCCTCTTCGCCGGCAATGAAGTTCACCGCCCTCTGCCCCAACAGACGGCAGAGCCAGTAGGCGAGAAATCCGGCGGTAAAGGTCCCGGCCGAACCCAGCAGGCCGCCCATGAACCACCCCCGGCTCATGCCGAAATTGGTCATGATGGCTTGGGCGGGAAACGGGATCACCAGATCCGCGGCCATCGCTGCGACCCCGAGAACGGCAGCCCAGGGGCTGTCGGATTGTATGAACGCCAGGAACTCTCCCGCCTCGAAGCGTTCGCCGAAGGCCATGAATGGGATCGCCGAGAGACCGACCAATCCCGCCAGGAGTAACAGCAGACGCATCCTATGCTCCTCGTTCCGATTTCAGCCGGGTCTGGGTCACAGATCGATCCGCAGCGTCGTCGAGGCCGGCCGGGCGCAGCAAAGCAACACGGAGCCTGGCTCCTGCGGGTTCGCAGGCGTCGGGTTGTAGTCGACCGAGCCCTCGACAAGGCGCTGAGCGCAGCTTTGGCACCCGCCCGTCCGGCATGCGTAGGGTGGTTCGAGACCGCCCGCCTCGGCCAGGTCCAGCAATGTCAGTCCGTCGTCGGCATGCCAGTCCATCCAGACGCCGGATTTCGTGAAGTGCACCCTCGCCCTGTCGACCGCGGCAGGAGCCGCTCTTCCAACCGCCGCAAACGTCTCGGAGCGGACGAGGCCGGGCCGAACCGCAAGCCCGAGCAGGGCCGATCGGATCATCGCTTCCAGTCCCGTTGGTCCGCAGACGTAGAATTCGGTCTCGGTGCCGGGAAGAGGGACATCCTTGCCAAAGGGCCGGACAACGTATTGTGGCCGAACGATTTCCTCGATCTGGGCCGCGGTCGGTCGTCCGGCTCGATCGTAGTCGAGGCCCGGGACGTCATCCGCCTCCGGATGGGTGTACCAGATGACACGCTGCACCAGCGGCGCCTTTGACAGCAGCGCCTGCACCTCCAAGGCGAAGGGATGGAGGCGGCTGTTCCGGACGACCTGCAACCAGAGCAGCGGCGGGGCCTGCTCACCCAGTGCGACGTAGTCCTTCAACATCGCGAGGAGTGGCGTCACGCCGATCCCGCCGCTGATCATGGCGATACGCCGGAACCCGCCGCGGTCCAGCGTGAACTGCCCGGCGGGCGGGCGGAGGAAGAGCCGGCTCTTCGGCACGATGCGTTCGTGCATGATCTGCGAGGCGTGCCCGCCCTCCATCCGTCGAACGGTGATCCGGTACTCGTTCCGCTCGAGGTCGAAGCCGCTGATAGTCCAGGGGCGGACGACGTCGCCCTTGCCGGGAAGATCCAGCCGGACGGTCAGGAACTGTCCGGGAGCCGGCGGCGCGATCGGCTTTCCGTCCTCGGGCCGCAGATCGAAGGAGGAAATGCCCTCGGCTTCCCTGCGGACAGCGCCGACGGTGAACGGGCGCCAGCCGCGCCAGCGGCCGGTTCCCAGCCGCTGCTTGTCCTCGATCAGGTTGATCCGTTGCCGAACGGCGTTGCGCGCCTTGTAGCCCAGCGCCGGAAGGGCAAGCACATCCTTCAGCCGTGGCAGCGCATCCGGCGATTGAGACAGCAGCAGCCGCGCAAGTTCCGCGACCGTTATCGCCTGCGTCTCCCGGGCGCTCACCGTGAGCACGTCCGTCATCCGAACCGTGCCGGGCCTCAACACTTCGAGGTGGAACCCAACGCGCCCGGTCTCCAACAGCTTCGGCAGGATGCTGTCGGGCTGCCCGATCCGCCAGGCCACCTTGAAGCAGGGAATGCGTGGCGACGTAACCCGGAAGCGGGCCGTACCGATGTCGACGACATCGCCGACATGCAGGTCTTCCTCGGAGATCCCGGCGACCGTCAGGTTCTCGCCGAACCAACACCAGTCCCAGCTCTCGCGGGGCGTCCCCAGTCGATCGCTCCAGTAGTCGTAGTGCTCGGAGGGAAAGGCGAGGACGTGCTCTGTGTGCACGGCAGGCTCATTTTCGGAGATACCCCCCTCGATCACGGCCAGCGGCAGATTGGAAGGCGAACGGACGATCGAGGTCGTCACCTCACGCCCGTTCATGTTCACCACGCTGGGCCGTGCGACGCTGAGCGCAACGATGGTTGCGGTTGGAGGCGCGGGTGGCTGCATCTTGTCTCTCTTGTCTCTGGACCCGCCGGTGCCGGTCGCCATGGCTCAGAGGTAAGAGACAGAGGATCATGTCCTCAACTCGCATTGCCCGGAGCGATCGCGGGGACAACAAAGCCTTGAAGCTTCGCGGAATGGCTGCTCTTCCAGCATCTGGACAAGCGCTGCTACTCGCGTTTCGCGCCGGAAGTCGCCACATTTCAGCGTCTCGACCACGACAGGGCCACGCAGCCCGCTAGCAGTGCTCGATAGGCAGGGCCGCAGCGCGATGCCTGCCTGGAATGAGCGAGAGTGTGTTGACCTGCCACTGAGCGGCCGGGACGACTATTCGATGCCCTCGGGCAGTTCCTCGACGGCCGTAGCGGCCTGTGCTCTCCTGCGGTGATGTGCAATCTCTACTCGATCACCAAGGGCCAGGCAGCAATCCTCGAGTTCACCCGCGCCCTGCGGGATCGAACAGGCAACCTGCCGCCGCTGCCGGGTGTCTTCCCTGATTACTCGGCCCCGGTCGTGCGGAACGCCGATGGGGAGCGCGAACTGACGATGATGCGTTGGGGGGCATGCCATCGGCGCAGTCCGAACCACAAAGTAAGATCGTTGACTGCCGCGTAACCAAAGTCGACGATGTGACATCGCCGCATCGGGCGCGCTGGCTTGGCCCTGCGAACCGCTGCGTCGTGCCGTTCACCAGCTTCTCGCAGTATGAGAAGACCGCTCAGAACAAGAAGGTGCCGGTCTGGTTCGCGCGCAATAAGAGCCGCCCCCTGATGGTGTTCGCCGGAATCTGGACGAACTGGATCGGGATCTGGAAGGCCGGGGACGGCGAGACTAATGCTGACCTATTCGCTCTCTCCTCACCTGCGAGCCGAAGGCGGTCGCAGCGTCGATCTACCCAAATACGATGCCGGTGATCCTGACGGAGCCGGCGGAGATTTACGTCTGGATGCGCGCGGAGTGGTCGGAGGCGTCGGCCTTGCAGCGCTTGCTGACCGATGACAAGTTGCAAATCGTGGCGCATGGGGAGAATAACAACGTGAAGGCGGCGAGATAGAAAATAATCTTCAAGCACTCGAGGTCTTGGATCAGTTGGCTGTCAACGCAGCACTGCAACCGAAGAATGCGTCAGCGACGATTTAATATTCATTGCCAAATATACAGCGGATCCTAAAAAACAAATGGTCAAAAGCTAGACGAATAGAGCACGGAAATTACGCGGAATCCGCCAGAAAAGCGAGTTGCGGACAGTAATAAGCGTTAAGAGTGATAAATATCATCGATATATATCCAAGATAAGCATCTATTACAGCATATTTCTTTTAGCGATTCATTGATTTCTTTGATATTAGTAGGAATACAATTGTTAATGGCCAGTAACTCTGTAGCAGTAGCAAAATCGCCATTGTTGATGGAGTAACGGCTTGGAAATATATTTATGATACAGGAGTTCATATCGAGTGCGTGTTATCGCATTGGCATAACCAAGGAAAATCTATGGTCCGAAGTCCGGAGGAATAGAAAGAAAATGAAGGATGCACCTTCGGACTTCATCTATAGGGAAGATAAAAAGGACCGGCTCGACACCGATAAACTTGCACGACTTATAAATCACGCCATTGCATTTGATAAATAGAACGAAATACAATACAGATATGCTGAAACAACGGTTAGTCTTGCAGATGCATAATTGTCTAATTTGCTTCTAGGTTCCGAATTTCCAACTGAAGATTTTCAGATGATCGACATGTATTGTGCAACTTCGAACACATCTATGACTTTTCAGATTGATGGTGTTGAAATCGAATTTCAACAAAAGGTACCGGATGGATTTGAGTATTATAATTAACGTCAAGAGACAGTGCTGTTTCGCACGTCCCGTCGAGCGCTTTGTCGGCTAACGACGCGCTGCAGCTGCCGTCCCTACGGTTCCGACATCAAAAGTCGACGCTCCTTGCCGCCCGGCTATGCTCCAGCGGCCCCGGACCCTCACGTCTGGTAGCGGTTCGTCATGGGGATCACTCGGAACCAAATGCGAATAATATATTCAACAAGCTGAAGAGTATAAGTAACCGGATAACACTTCGGGAATATTCCTCATACGCCGCTGGAGCCACCTACTCTTGAAATTGGTCGAGAGCCCGACGCCCGTCGATTATCGGCGCAACGCGGGGGGATTTTAGCGGACCACGACTTGCCCGACATCTGGAAAGAAAAGCTTGTGAGGCTCGATGCCGCGGAAGCGCTTACAGGTCCGGCACCGAAATTGATCGATAGCTGAGTGTTGTTCGCTCTGCTAGAGGACCGTGTGGCGCGTGTCAGCAGCCCACCGAACCGCTGCCGACGTGCCGCGATCGTGGCCCCGGCAGCGGCATCTCAGTCCGCGTGCGGCAGCTTCACGAACTTGTCGGCTTGAGCCCTTGAATGGAATGACGTTTATGGCGGGGGGCACTCCGCCAAATAACGCCAAAACCCTATTCTTCCGGCGATCTGATTTCTCAGCGCGCCGACCGTCGATACCCCGCTAGATACACGAGCCGATACACCGGGCGCAGCCCCATCTGCCCGACCCGCCGCTGTCGAAGCAGAAATTATTTCTTACGGACAGTGACGCTCAGCCACCTGCAAGCGGCAGCGTTTCATCGTCGGAGAACCCGTTATTCGCCGTCTCACGCGGCGACGATGCGGCTGAAAGAGCCCGCGGCAGGGCGATGCGCACGGATCGCAGGGATTAAGTCCAGACCGTCACCGGTCCGCCCAAAAGCGCTGCGGCCACCGCGGAATCCTGCGATTCCGCTTCACGCCGACCCTCTTTCACGGGCGGTGAAATAGCTCCCCGAGAGCAGCAGCTCCATCGAGCTTTACCGCGGCAGCGCGTTGGGTTCTAAGGGCCGCTCAGCATGAGAAGGACTCAACATGGCCGCTTCCCCCGGGCGACTGCATTTCCTCGACACCAACAATCAGAAGATCGTCGTCGTCATCCAGATGATCACCCACCTGAAGCAGGCTGGCGCGGAACGGACCGAGATCTTCTTCGTCGGCGGCAACAGCGTCGTCACGCAAGGAGCAATCGACGAGGTTTTCAGACGGCTCTGGCCCTGATCATCACCCGCGCGGAGCAACGTCTCGTCATGTTCCACTGGCGCTGCGGCCGATGATGCCCAGTCGGATCACGCCTGCGCGGATCAGCGCGAGCGCTCCCGGGCCGGGTCATTTTCGGGAATCTCGGTCTCCTCGTCCATCGTCTCGTCGATGGCGTCACCAAGGGACTCGTCGACGTCCTTGGGCGGAAGCTTCTTGCCGGTGTTGACGTCGGGCGATTCCGGATCCTCGAAGACGCTGTTCTCTCTGGAAGCTTCGCTCTTCATATTCGACATCCCTGTCCCTCCTCTGGTTATCAGCGAAAAGCCGCAGGAGCGTAGATGTTCCGGACAAAAGAAGGGCCTGCAGCGAGCCGTGAAATGACGAAGGCGGGCACTTTGCCGCGATAGCGAGTTCCCAGCATCCAAGTCGGGCTTTTCCGTATCATCACGACCTTCTACCGTGCCGCTCAGCATTGAACCCTTCGGCCCAAAGGGCATGATCGGGAGAGTGGGGTGAATGCGGATTGAGAGCCAATATGCCGCTGGCGCGAAACGCTTTCCGACCCTCTGCCCACACCGCCCGCTCTCGTTCGGCGAGGGCAATTTTGTCGGCAAGATCCTTCGCGGCGTCGTCCATTTACTGTTCCCGTGTCTGCGGTCGAACTAAACAAAAGCCCACAGCCGCCGGGTCAAGCCTCATTGGGCTGTGAACCGGATCAAGCCGGATGTGCTCTGGTCCAACGGGCGTTTCTTCCGCCCCCTCAGACCAGTGCCTCGACCGGGTGACGCAACCGGTAGGCCAGTCGCGCCGACTGCTCTCGACAGGAAAAGCCAGTAGCCAGGGCCTCGCCCTCCCCGTCGACCTTGTCGCGCCATGACAGATCGAACAGGCGACGCGACATCGCGCCATGCTCGCTTTCGTGACCGAACAGTCCCGCCATCCCACAGCAACCCGTCCGTTCGACGACGAGCCGGTGGCCGCATGCCGCGAATACGCGCGACCAGCTTTCGGCGGAGGTCCGGCCGGCCGTGCTTTCCGTACAATGGCTGAGCAGCCGGAACGTCCTGCCTTCTCGACCGGCGACCAGGTTTCCCCGGTCTGCCAGATTGCGCAGGAGGTCTTCCAGGCTCCACACGGACCCGGGGGCGCTGCAAGCTTCCCGGAGCGCCGTGGTCGCGACAGGTTCCACCGACACAAGACACATGCCGGCATCAACGAGATCGTCGAGCCGTTTCCGCATAGCCGCGCGCACCGCCCTGTGCTCCGCGCCGAATCCACGAACGTCCAGCGCCTTGCCGTTGGCCATGGGCGGGTGCCATGCGAGCGCGATACCGGACCGATGGAGCAGTTCGGCCGCCGCGGCCAGAACGTCTACGTCAAAGACGCCGACGAAGCTGTCGGCGAGCAGCACGTGGGTAGCCCCCTGCTGGCGATCGAAGCGCGGGATGCCGAGCAGGCGCATGCGGTGCTCGAACGTCTGCCCGGGGAAGCGCGGCAGATCCGACAGCGCGGCGATCCGCTCCAGCGGCTTCGCTCCCATGGCGAGCGCCAGGTTGGCCAGTCGCGGAAATCGCCGGGCGAACAAGGTGACGCGTTCGGATCGGCGGATGATCCGGTCGCGCAGGCTGCGTGGCCTGCGTTGATGGACCCGCTCCAGCACGGTCGACTTCATCGTCGGGATATCGACACGCACCGGGCATCGGTTCGTGCAGGCGCGGCACGAAAGACAGGTCTCGAGCGAGACAAGAAGCGCTTCTTCCGCCGCCGCGCGATCGTCATCGTCAAGCGGCCGGATGGCGGACAGGCGCGCACATTCGCGGAGCAGCGTCGCCCGCCCCTTGGGCGATTGAACAGGATCTCCCGTTGCCTTGAAAGAGGGACACATCGCGTTGGACGAGTCCCAGTCGTGACAGGCGCCGTTGCCGTTGCAAGAGATCGCCTTTGCGAGGAACTCCCGCTCGGCCGCCGGAATATCGGCATCGGCCTCGCCGCGAAACGGCGTGCCGTCGATCGTCATCAGGGCGCCCTGGACACCGTCCGGCACGGCGAGCTTCCCGGGATTGAGGACATTGCCGGGGTCGAAGGCGCTCTTGATGCGACGCAGGACGCCGTAGAGTTCGTCGCCGAAGAACAGGGGCCCGTATTCGCCCCTTACACCATGGCCGTGCTCGCCCCAGAGCAGCCCACCATGGCGCTTGGCAAGAGCGGCAACCTCGTCCGACACCGTACGAAAGATCAAGCGATCCGCCGGCTCGATGAGGTCAAGCGTCGGGCGCACGTGAAGACAGCCGACATCGGCATGACCGAACATCCCATAATCGAGGCCATGCCGGTCGAGGATCTCGCGAAAACCATCCACGAAGGCCGGCAGGTTCGCGGGCGGGACGGCACAATCCTCGACGAAAGGGCTCGCCCGGCGTCGTCCCTCCAGTGCCCCCAGCAGGCCGACGCTCTGGCGCCGAAGGTCCCAGACACTCGCGACGGACGATGGCTCGTCGAGAACGTTGATCGACGAGACGGCCCCCGGATCAACCTTCAGCATCGACGTCAGCGCGGCGACGGCGGCTGCCACCTCGCCCCTCTCCTCTCCTGCAAACTCCACGAAAAGCAGCGACGCCGCACTACCGAGGTCGCCCAGCGACTCGCCGAGGCCGCCCCAGACCGGGTCGTTCCGCGCCAGCCGGAGGATCTTGTCGTCAACGATCTCGATCGCGAGCGGATCGGCCTCGAGAATCCGGCCGACATCCCCGAGCGCGTCGCGAAAGTGCTCGTATCCGAGCACGACGACCGACGAGATCTGCGGCCGCCTCGTGACCTTGAGGACGAGGCGCGTCGTCAACGCCAGCGTGCCTTCCGAGCCGGCGAGCAGCTTGACGAGGTCCACCGACCCGTCCGGGGCTATCGCTTCCTTCAGATTGTAGCCCGTCAAGCCCCGATTCATGTCCGGGAAGACCCGGGTGATCTCCTCGCGTCTCGGCAGCACGTCCCGGAGCAGTGCGCGCATCACGGATGCCATCCGGCCGTTTCCGTCCGCGAGTGCCTGGACGTCCGACGCGGAAAGGTGCCGACCGATCTGATGGATTTCGCCATCCGCCGTGACGATTTCGGCGCCGACGACATGATCCGAGGTTCGCCCGTAGCGCCGCGAGCCCTTTCCCGATGCGTCGGTCCCGAACATCCCGCCGACGGCGGCGCGCGAGGCCGTCGAGACGGTCGGGGCGAAGAAGCATCCGTCCGGGGCGAGATGCGCGTTCAGCCGGTCGAGCACCACGCCGGGGCCCACGCTGATGGTCATTGCCTCCGGGTCGAACGGACCGATTTCCGCCATGTGGCGCTTGAAATCCAGGACGACACCGTCGGTCAGCGACTGGCCATTGGTGCCGGTTCCGCCGCCACGCCCCACCAGCGGCAAGGACAGTTCGGAGGCGGCGCGGCATGCAACCGCGACATCGGTAGCATCACGCGGAAACAGCACCGCCGCCGGCGACAGCCGGTAGACACTGCCGTCGGTGCTCCAGACCGGCAGGCGGCCGCCATCGGCGACCACGTCGCCCCTGAAGCCGTCTCGCCGAAGACATTCGAGGAGCGCGCCCACCTCAGGCTGTCTAGCCGCAGCAAGCATCAGCCGAACGCTCTGGGAATCGCCAACGTGATCCACGGAATGTAGGTGACGAGCCCGAGCACGAAGAACATGACGAGCAGCATCGGCCACAGCGTCTTGGTCATGGTCTCGATCGGGACACCTGAGATCGCCGACCCGACGAACAGCGAATAGCCGAAGGGTGGCGTCGCCATTCCGATGGCGAGGTTGATGACGACGATCGCGCCCAGATGCGTCGGATCGAGGCCGAGGCTTGCGCCCATGGCGGTCAGGATCCCGCCGAGGATGATCATGGCCGCGATGTTGTCCATAACGGCGCCGATAAAGAGCAGGCACAGATTCATCATCAGAAGGATGATGATCGGGTTGTCAGACACGCCGAGGACGATCTGGGCGATCGTGTTCGGAAGCTGCTCGACGGTGATCAGCCAGCCGAATGCTGCGGCGGTGGCGATGATGAAACAGACGATGGTCGTGGTCCGCATGGACCGTTTCACGATCGACGGCAGATCCCGGTAGTTGAGTTCGCGGTGGATGAAAAGACCGACGAGCAGCGCGTAGACGACGCCGATCGCTGCCGCTTCCGTGGGCGTGAACACGCCCCCATAGATGCCGCCGAGAATGACGACGGGGGCCGCGAGGGACCACTTGCCCTGGTTGAGCGCCGAACGGAGTTCCTTCCACGTGGCGCGCGGTTCGTTGCTCATGATGTTGCTGCGGCGTGCCGTCACATAGCAGACGCCCATGAGACCGCAGGCGATCAGAATTCCCGGGATGATGCCGGCGAGGAAGAGTTTTCCGATCGATTGCTCGGCAACGACGCCCCAGATGATCATGGGGATCGACGGCGGGATCATCTGACCGATCGGCCCCGAGGCAGTCGCCAGCGATGCCGAGAAATCGCGTCGCCAGCCGCGCTTCTCCATTTCGGGGATCATGATGCCGCCGATCGCCGCCGTCGTGGCCGGCGCCGAGCCCGAGATCGCGGCGAAGAAGGTGGCGGAGATTACCGTCACCATGCCGAGCCCGCCGGTGATGTGCCGGACGAGCGCCTGGCCGACCGCGACGAGCCGGCGGGACAGGCCGCCGTGCATCATCAGATCGCCGGTAAGGACGAAACCCGGGATGGCTAGCAGAGAGAACACCTGCGTCCCCGCGATGATCCTCTGCGAGAGGATCACCCAGGGAAAGTCGGCCATGTAGATTCCGGCGACCGCTGCCAGGCCGATCGCGATGGCAATCGGGACACCTGTGAACAGTCCGCCTGCGAAGACCAGCAGAAGCGCCCATGCCGTCGCCGTCATGCGAAGCTGTCCGTCTTGGTGAGGTCGAGCGGCACCAGCAGCCTGACCAGTGCGTGGAAAGCCCCGAGAAGGCCGGTGACCGGGGCGGCGAGATAGACATACGATACGGGGAGCCGGAGCGCGGCCGTCACCTGTCCCAGCGATTCCTCGACGTACAACGTGCCGGTCCAGGCGAAGACTAGGCAGAACGCCAGGACGAGAAAGGCAACGAAGCTCGACCAGACGAGGCGCGCCCTGGGCGGCAACCAGCTCACGATCATGTCGAGCTTGACGTGGGCGACGTCGCGGATGGCGGTCGTGGCCGCCAGCAGGATCGTCCAGGTGAACAGGCCGAGTGCTGCTTCTTCAGTCCAGGAGAAGGCGGAGCCGAGAACGTAGCGCGAGAAGACCTGGAGAACCAAGGCGAGAATCATCGCGGTCGCGGCCGCGATGACCAGCACCTCCGTGATCGCAGCGACGCGCGCCGAGATTCTGTCGAGACGTGACAGCACGAGCTTCTCCCGGGACTGGAACATGAGGGGCTGTGCTGCACGAGCGAGCCGCGCAGCACAGGAGGGCTTAGTTTGCGGCTGGACTGTCGGCGCCTACCGCCGCGAGAGTCTTGTCGAACAGATCCTCACCGATCGAGGAACGGAATGCCTCGTAGACCGGCACGACCTTCTCGCGGAAGGCGGCAACGTCACTGACGTCGTTGACGGTCATGCCCTGCTCCTCGAGCGTCGTGACCATCTCGCTTTCATTGGCAGCCACCTGATCGCGCTGCGTGTCGATCGCAGCCGCTGCCGCCTCGCGAAGGGCTTCCTGCTGTTCGGGCGTCAGCTTGTCGAAGAACCGCTTGGAGACGAGGACACCCAACGCCGAGTAGGTGTGTTTGGTCAGTGACAGATACTCCACGACTTCCGAATACTTGTTGGAGGCGATGACCGCGAGCGGGATCTCCAGCCCGTCGACCGTGCCCTGCTGGGCAGCAGTGAACGTTTCTCCCCAGCCGATGGGAACGGCATTGCCGCCCAGCGACCGGAACATGTCGATGAAGACCGGGTTCTGCATGACGCGGAACTTGACGCCCTCGACATCCGAGGGTGCGGTGACCGGACGGACGTTGTTGATCATGTGACGGAAGCCACCCTCGGCAAAGCCGAGCCCGATGATTCCGCTATCCTCCAGGCTTCGCATGAGTTCCTGACCGATCGGTCCGTCCAGAACCTCATGTGCCTTCCCGGCATCCTCGAAGAGGAACGGCATGTCTACCACCTGGAAGCCAGGTTCGACGGTGGCGATCAGGGCGTTGGTGACGATGGCGGCCTCGATCGTTCCGAACCGCAGGCCTTCCATCATCAGCTTCTCGTCGCCGAGCTGGTTGTTCGGATAGAACTGGACGTTGATGGCGTCGGGGATGCGCTCGGCGATACCGTCGGCGAAGGCATGCGCGACGATCGCGTAGGGGTCCTTTGGTCCATCCGACGTGTTCCAGGTCAGCTTCATCGGAAGCTGCTGCGCGAGGGCTGGCGCCCCGAGCATGCCGAGCGAAACCGCCGCCAGCGTGGTGGCGGCAAAAGCGCGTCTTGTGATTGCGAGCACTATGAGGTCCTCCCTTGGAGCCTGTTCGGATGTCAGGCGAAGCCGTAGAGCTTCGCCGGGTTGGCGACGAGAATGTTGTTCCGCGTCGCTTCGTCGGGCACCCAGTCGGCAAGTATGTCGAGAAGGGCCCCGTCGTTGGGCATCGGTATGGTGACGGAAGGGTGCGGCCAGTCGGTTGCCCACACGCACCGCTCCGGGTCGGCCTCGACGATGGCGCGGGCGAAAGGCAACACATCCGAATAAGGGGGCTGCGTCTCGCCCGTGAAGCGATAGGCTCCGGACAGCTTGGCCCAGGCGCGACCCTCGCGGATCAGGGCGAGCATGTCCGTGAAGCCGGGATCCGACGTTCCCTTCGCGGTGGGTAGATGGCCCATGTGGTCGAACACGACATCGACCGGAAGCTCGCCGAGACGGCGGCGCAGATCTCCGAAGGTCGAGACGTCAATCAGCACCTGAAGATGCCAGCCCAGCGGCGCGATGCGTTCGGCGAGACGGCGCACGTCGGAGACCTCGCTGCCACTGCGATAGAGAAGATTGAGGCGGACGCCCCTCGCTCCACCAGCCGCCATTTCCTCCAGTTCGCTGTCCATGACCGTGTCGTCGACGACGACGACCGCGCGGAAGTCGCCGTTGGCCCGGGCGACGGCATCCATGGTCACGCGGTTGTCGGTGCCGTGGACGCTCGGCTGGACGATCACCGCCCTGTCGAGGCCCAGTACGCGAAGCATTTCCCGATAGGATTCGTAGGAGGCCTCGGGCGGCGTATAGGAGCGATCCGCCACGAACGGATAACGATCGATCGGTCCGAAGACATGCGCATGGCAGTCGCAGGCACCGGATGGCGGGATGATCTTCGGGCGGCGAGGTGCCGGGTCGGGGCCGGCGCAGGCGGCGATCATTGCGTCCCCCGATAGCCGGCACGCCACGGACGATCGGCAGAAACACTTCGCAGGGAGTTTTGCAGTATTGGAGTCGCCGAGCGCCGACGGATCAGCGACCAATAGATGCGGGCCCATGCCGGTCCCCAGGCACTCCTCGGCGCGGGCACGGTGTCCGGCGCGCGGTGAGAATGCAATTCGGTACGCTGGTCAAGTTGAGGTTGCCCCTGGAGTGGAGACTCCAGGAATGCAGCAGCTCGGCACGTCATATTCCCTCCCGTCGCGTCTCCCGATCACGCGATGGCGGCAATCAACGGGTTCGAGGATTGATTGTCAACAACTACGTCGACAATCGTCCTTGGATGCCCTTGGTCGAAACGAAGCAACTGCCACTTGGGCGGGCAAGAGCCCCGAAAAGCGGCTTCGGCAATAATTTCCTTCCGCCTGCGTGAAACGTCTTCGGGACGGGCTAGCGTCCAGGTGAGTACGGAAAAGAGCAAGCGGCCGTCTGCTCTCAAAGGACGATTGAGAAACAATTCGCATGGCGAGACCGGGCCGAAACCGGACTGTCCGCTTCTGGATGATTAAGACCGAAAGCTGCCACTCCCCAAACGACCTTTCAGGGCATTCGGCCTCTCGACCCATAGTCTCTATCGCAGATGTAGCGTTGCTCCGCCGAGAGCGTGTAGATGCGAGCCAGCAGAGGTCTCAATTCGTGAACTATGCCTTAATTAGTTGGGGAGCGGCGCAGCGCCTGGGCACGGCGCATATACGGTGAGCAGCCACTGAAGCGGCGTCGTTCCTGTTAGCACCCAACCGTCATGACGAAGTACGCGGCTGACGCAAACACGCGCCGCCGGTGCCTGCACGTCGATCGATCGGCTGGCCAAGCCATTCCATAATACTTAGTCTTCGTGTGCCGATCAAAGGGAGAAAGAAAGTCGGCCGCAAGATCGGCAGGCCGAATATGGGAGGAATACATGGACATTGATCGACGTGCACTTCTCGCTGGCAGTGCGGCATTAGGCGCCGCGCTCGCCGTTCCCAAGATTGCCAATGCCCAGGCCGAGCCGCTTGGCACGCAGCCGTCCCGCTATCCCGACGGCGCCTGGGAAGTTCTCGATCCGCGTTTCTCCAAGTACATGATCGGCAACACGCCCCTCCAGCGCCAGTGGAGCGGGGCCTTGTGGGCTGAAGGGCCGGCCTGGAACGGCGTCGGTCGCTACGCCGTCTTCAGCGACATTCCCAACAACCGTCAGATGCGATGGGACGAGGTGACGGGGACGGTGACACCGCTCAGGCACGCCTCGAACTACTCAAACGGCAACACGTTCGATTTCGAAGGACGGCAGATCAGTTGCGAGCACTCCACGGCGCGAGTCGTCCGCTATGGCCGTCAGGGCCCGCCCGAGGTGCTGGCCGAGACCTTCGAAGGGAAACAACTGAACGCGCCCAACGATGCGGTCGTTCATCCCGATGATGGCGGCATCATCTTCACCGATCCCGGCTACGGCAGCCACTGGTACTATGAAGGCAATGTCCGCGAACTGGAACTGCCGACGAGCATCTATCACATCGACGCCTCGGGCGGGGCGGTGACCCGGCTGACCGACGAGATCTTCAAGCCGAACGGGCTTTGCTTCTCGCCCGACTACCGAACTCTGTACGTCGCAGATTCAGCCGCGACGCATCATCCCGAGCCGTCCCGGATCATCGCCTGGACGGTGGAGGACAACGGCCGACGGCTGACCGGCAGACGCGAATTTGCGACCCTGGAGAACGGGTTTCACGACGGGCTGCGGGCCGATGTCGACGGGAACGTCTGGGCAGCGACCGGATTTGCTGGCGAGGGTCTGGACGGCGTCCACGTGTACGCGCCCGACGGTACCAAGATCGGGCAGATCAAGACGCCAGAAGGCTGCGCCAATCTGGCCTTCGTCGGCGAACACCGAAATCGGCTTTTGCTGACTGCCAGCCAGTCGATCTACACGATCTATACTGCTGCCCAAGGCGCGCACATCGCGTGAACCGCCTCATCCGGCAAGCAGTCAGTCGACAACGGGCGGGCAGCTTCTGCTGCCCGCCTAGCAGGAAGCCGACGGAGTGCATTCGTGCCGATAGCGGAGGCAACTCCTGGAGCTCATTTGCGGATAGCTGCGGTTCTCCTCACGAGCCATTACAGTCTTTCCCTTCCAACCACATATTGTTGAGCGCGGTCATGTTCGCGGCTCGCGCATTCGGAGACGGTCTATGGACCGTCCTGCTAAAAGAGCTTCGACCCGGCCGCCCGATGTTGGGATGGCTGGAGCCGATGCGGCAGCCTGAGACGCCTTGACGTAGCCTCATGTCATGATGAAAACCGCATATCGATGCCAATGCCCTACAGGTGTTGGAGCTCTCCATACATCCTCCTGAGGACAAGGCGGTCGACTATGGGAATTGTCGCGAAGGCGACTGAAATCGTGGGTGGCGCTGTCGCGCTCGTCAGGCGCTTTGGTTCTCCGTCGCATCAAGCCGTCGGGCTGACACCCCGGATTCCGGCAGCGCGAAAACAGGGAATCATGACCCTGAAACTTCCCGCCGCAGAGGGCTGGAAGGAAGGGCGCCTGCCGACCTGCGCGCCGGGGCTTCAGGTCAATGCCTTTGCGTCGAACCTCGATCATCCCCGCTGGATCGAGGTCCTTCCGAACGGCGACGTCCTCGTGGCGGAGTCGAAGGAGCAGCCGGAGAGGCCGCGCACCCTCATGGACCACGCTCAGCAGGCCACGATGCGCCGCGTCAAGGCGATCGGCCCCAGCGCCAATCGTATCACCCTCTGGCGTGACGCGGATGGGGACGGTGTCGCCGAGCGCCGCGAGGTTTTCGTGGAAAACCAGAACCAGCCCTTCGGCATGGCGCTGGTCGGCGACCGGTTCTACCTCGGGAACACGGACGGCATTCGGTGTTTCGACTACCGGCCAGGCGATACGAGCCTCAGAGGCGGTGGTGAAAAGCTCGTCGACTTCAAGC
>NZ_JAAAMJ010000088.1 GCF_010500835.1 Aurantimonas aggregata
TCTGAAGGGCGCAAACCAGTTGCCAATGGTCATCGAGGGCGTCACATTCACCGACGGCGTTGCCACGCAGAGCGCCGACAACCGCGCCGCTTGATCAAGCCGCGTCACCCAAAATCGGCCATAGCTCCGCGCAGTTCGGCGCGGATCGCATCGTCCCAGACGATGTCGCGCAGTGCATTAAGGATTGCCACTCGTGACGCTTCGGGCAGTTCCAGCAGAGTTTCGTAATAGCTCTGATCCTGTCCCAGCGAGCCATAGCCGTGATTGAGCGCCTCGAATTCATCCTCCAGCACGACATAGCCGGTGGTCATACCAGCGAGCATGATCTTCACTTGGCCGATTTCGTGTCGTTCGCCGCCTTCGTCGAAATAAACGAGGGCGAAGCTGGTCCTGAACCCGTAGTCATCCCAGTTGTCGCGCACGAGATAGGCTTCGGATTCGCCGCTCAGACTTCGGTAACGCCTCGCGCTGTCCGTGTAGGAAATGACGGTAAATCTCATAGCGACCTCGATGGCGGGTGTGGCTTGCGCAAATCTCGTTCAAAGAAGGCCATCGACGGTTAAGCTCAGTGTCAGCCGTTGGAATAGGCTCAGTGACCAGTGTTAGCCTACCGCTACTCTCGGGCGGTACAAGTTTGTCCGTGAGCAGCTAAGATGGCGCGGCGCGAAATTTAGTTCCGACACCCTATACGGGCCGGCAGCGGACCGGCAGCTGACCGGCAGCTTGTGACTAATACCAACGTGCGCGATAGCTGACTCTGTAGGGGTTCCCAAGGCGGGCGAAGTCTGAATCGATGGAGGCAAACGGAGGTTTGCCATGGCTTCAGCGATCCCGCTTCGTTCCGATTTCAACGGAC
>NZ_JAAAMJ010000089.1 GCF_010500835.1 Aurantimonas aggregata
CGGCGTAGTCTCGTCCTTGGCGGGCATGGTCCCTCCGATCTGGAGTTTTTGGCGTCAGCACCCAAAAACTACGCCGGATCAGAGGCTTGGGCTAGGCCCGCCAGCCATGACGCATAATGCGGGCTAGGGCGCTCAGGAACGTTTCCATGCATCGTAGGCTCGTAAGATAGCCCATGCTTGACTCGCAAAACCGAGTATCGCGATCGCAGCGAGCAACAACAGCACGAGACCCAACGCGTTCCGTCCGGCGAGAGACCGCCGCCCGGTACGATCATGTGGACGTGCGGGTGGTGGGTCATCGCCGATCCCCAGGTGTGAAGCACGGCGGTGAGGCCGACGCGGGCGCCGAGGTGCATGGGATCGGCAGCGATGCGCGTCATCGTCTCCGTAGAGGCGCGGAACAGGAGGTCGTAGACGGCCTGCTTGTTCTGGAAGGCGATGACACCGATCTCGGCGGGCAGCGTGAAGACGACGTGGAAGTAGCCGACGGGCAGCAGATCCGCCTCGCGCTCGGCCAGCCAGTCTCGCGCCGCCGCGCCCTGGCACCGCGGGCAGTGGCGGTTGCGACAGGTAATGGGCGCTGCCCATTACCTGCCTTATGGGCAGATCCAGTAATGGGGAGATGGCGTGGCGGTGTGGGCATTTTTTCTGTGAATTGCGGCTCTTCTTGTCTCCATAACAGTGCGCTCCCGCGGTTCCGTCGGCTTGGCCACCGAT
>NZ_JAAAMJ010000090.1 GCF_010500835.1 Aurantimonas aggregata
TGAGGGGCGCCCGACAGTCAATGCCAAACGGGTGCTACGCATCATGCAGCATCACGGCCTGACGCTGGAGCGCCACACGGCGCGTCGTCCTGGCCGAACGCATGACGGCGTGGTCATCGCGCTGCGCTCGAACGTGCGCTGGTGCTCGGACCATCTGGAGATCCACGCCCGCAACCGCGAAGTCGTGCGCATTCTCTTCGTCCTAGATGCCTGCGACCGCGAGATCATCGCCTGGTCGGCCGTGGCGCAGGCCGGCATCTCCGGCGAGATGGTGCGCGATCTCATGATCGCCGCGGTCGAACGCCGCTTCGGCACGACCAAGGTTCCGCATGCCGTCGAATGGCTGTCGGACAACGGCAGCGCCTACATCGCCAAAGATACCGCGGACACCGCAAGGGCCCTCGGCCTGACGCTCCTCTTCACGCCGGTCCGCAGCCCAGAGTCCAACGGTATGTCCGAGGCCTTCGTCAAAACGCTAAAACGCGACTACGCCGGCATCAGCATTCTGCCCGATGCCGACACCATTCTCGCCTTGCTCCCCGACTGGATCGAGGATTATTGCGAGGTCCACCCGCACTCAGGATTAAAGTTCCGCTCGCCGCGCGAGTTCATCAGGCTCAGTGCCTAAACCCAACCGCCGCTTGTCCGGCGAAATGGGGTGCACTCCA
>NZ_JAAAMJ010000091.1 GCF_010500835.1 Aurantimonas aggregata
GGCGTGGCATTCGATAGCGTCCCTGTCCGGTATCACACGTCGAGGCTTAACCGCCCGATCCTGTGCCTCATATATCTGAGACTCCGCTGTACGTGCGGGGCAAACCGGTGCCTGACCACTCGATGCGTTCCGCTTGATTGTATGGCGGGCTGTGGCGGGCGGGGCGTATGCGTGCGGCCGCCACCGCCGGACGAGGCGCTGCAGATCGTGGCGCGAGGGGAGCGGAAGGAGGGGGACGCGGCGGTTTAGTTCAGGAGCTGCTTCGCCATTTGCGCAGGATTTCCTCGACCAGCCTGAGGTCCCCTTCCACGCGGTTCCAGTCATGCATCTGTTGGAAGTCACCTTCTACCGCTTGCCACACCTCCTTGATCCGTCTCTGCATCTCGGTGCCGGAAGGAGTGATGCAGATGACGGTAAGGCGAGCATCGTCTGGATCCCGGGTGCGTTCCACCAAACCTCGGGCCACAAGGTGGTCCACCGTCTTCGAGATGGTCGAGGGGCGAATTTGTAGGATATCATGTTGATTTCCACTGAGAGCTGACCCAGGCAGCAGCGGTTTTTCCATCGAGAACTGACCCATGTTTGAACTCGTTCCCACGCCATCGGTGCGGGGGACATCGGAGTGATCGACATGGAGTTATTGAG
>NZ_JAAAMJ010000092.1 GCF_010500835.1 Aurantimonas aggregata
ACTCAGGCGCTCCAGATGCTCCGAGAGACCGAAAAGCGACCGTTGCTCCATCGACCTGCCTCCAAATCATGACAGGCCAAGTGAATCACGAAATCACCCGCCAGGCGAGGTTCTTGCGGGTGGCCAGGTGGGTCAGGGAGGCATAGCCGGTCCCGAAATCGTCCAGGGCGATCGTCATGCCTTCGCTACGAAGCGCCTCAAGAGTTCGGACAACCTTTTCCGTGCTGAGTCCGATGAACACTGACTCGGTGACCTCAAGCTCGAACAGGGACGCCGGGAGATCCAATGACGAGATCAATTGAAGAACCCGGTCGGCGAAGTTGCTTCGGCGGAAGTCGGCAGCGGAGGTGACCTGCCACTGAGCTGTCATCCAGCGGCAATTAGAGCCTCGGCGATTTCTGTTACGCCGTAGGGGGCGGGGTGAGCAACCGGCGGAGGCGCGGAGCCTTCATCGAGCGAAGCGTCGGAGCCGGTTGCGGTGAGGGTTCCGGCGAAGGCCGCCGGGGTCTGGTGTCCGAGCGAGGAATGCGGTCTCGCAGTGTTGAAGTCCTGCCGCCATTCGGCGATGGCGCTGCGGGCGTGATCGAGGCCGAAGAACAGGCTCTCATTCAGGAGTTCGTCGCGCATCCGGCCGTTGAAG
>NZ_JAAAMJ010000093.1 GCF_010500835.1 Aurantimonas aggregata
TGGCTCGCGGCTCGCCAGGCGGACCTCTTGCCGGTGCCGTACTTCCACGTCGTCTTCACGCTGCCCACGCCTGTCGCCGAGATCGCGTTCCAGAACAAGGCCAGGGTCTACGCGATCCTGTTCAGGACCGCGGCCGAGACGCTGCGCACCATCGGCGCCGACGAGAAGCATCTCGGCGCCGAGATCGGCCTTGTCGCCGTCCTCCATAGCTGGGGCCAGACCCTCACCTATCATCCCCACCTCCATTGCATCGTGCCGGGCGGCGGCCCCTCGCTTGACGGCTCGCGATGGGTTGCCTGCAAACCGGGTTTCTTCCTCCCGGTCCGCGTCCTCTCGCGCCTTTTCCGCCGCCGGTTCCTGGAAGAACTGCAAGCCGCCTTCGCTGCAGGTGAACTCGCATTCTTCGGCAATCTCGCCGGCCTTGCCCAGTCCGCGGCCTTCGCCCGCAGGCTGCGCGAGCTTCGCCAGGTCGAATGGGTCGTCTATGCCAAGCCGCCCTTCGGCGGGCCGGAGCAGGTGCTGGCCTATCTCGGCCGCTACACCCATCGGGTTGCCATCTCGAACGCACGGCTCGTCGATATGAGCGATGACGGTCGCGTTTCCTTCCGCTGGAAGGACTA
>NZ_JAAAMJ010000094.1 GCF_010500835.1 Aurantimonas aggregata
CGAGGATATTGACCTGCCGTCGATGAGCATTCGTGTTCTTGGCAAGGGACGGCGGGAACGGACGCTCCCCTTGTGGAAGACGACAGCCGCAGCACTGCGCGCCTGGCTCGCCGTTCGCGGACAGGTCGCAGCGCCCGAGGTGTTCGTCAACGCCCGGGGAGAGCCGCTGAGCCGATGGGGCTTCGCCTATCTGCTCAAGCAGCATGCCGCCGCTGCCGCTCGACAGCACCCCGGCCTGAGCAAGAAGCGCATCTCGCCGCATGTGCTCAGGCACACCTGCGCGATGATCATCCTGCAGGCAACACAGGATATCCGGAAGGTGTCGCTGTGGTTGGGCCATGCCACCCTGACGACCACCGAGGTCTACACGCGTGGCGATCCGACGGAAAAGCTCGATGCCATGGAGGCGATCGTTCCGCCGCATCTGCGACGCGGCGCGTTCCAGCCTTCAGACAAGCTGATCGCGCTCCTCAAGCGCGCGTCGTAATGGTGAGTTGGATTGGCGGCGACTGACGCGAGAGGGCAATCAAATCGCCGCCGACTCCCCATTACTGGATCTGCCCATAAGGCAGG
>NZ_JAAAMJ010000095.1 GCF_010500835.1 Aurantimonas aggregata
ATCGGATGCCCCGCGATGCTTGCGCAGCCACACTTTGAAGCGGGCAACCAACTGTGGCTCGGCAGGCTCCGTCGCCGCGGCGGTGGGTCGGCAAACGCCGATCTCGACGAGGTGTCGGCGAAAGAGCTTGGCGCCGAAAGCGGTGTGGTGGTTGCGACGTCCCCCAACGGAGCGCGGACATCGACAGGTTCGCAAGTGCTGGTCGAAAGCCGCCAAATCAATGTCGCCCGACCTTGCGCCTTGCTTGGCCATGACATGGCCGAGATGAGCTGCCGCCCGCAAATAGCGCACGGCCGTGCCAGGGCTATAGCCCTCACTTTCGAGCGCTGCTGCGAAGCCGTCGAGGTATGGGCCGCTTGGCCCGCTCCGCAGATGTCCCAGCATATTCGCCGCTGAGAAGTAGGTGTCCAACATGTTCGTCCCCGTTTGTGACCGGCCATCGGTGGCCAAGCCGACGGAACCGCGGGAGCGCACTGTTATGGAGACAAGAAGAGCCGCAATTCACAGAAAAAATGCCCACACCGCCACGCCATCTCCCCATTACTGGATCTGCCCATAAGGCA